>CP094243.1 GCA_022749655.1 Xanthomonas phaseoli pv. phaseoli | reverse complement strand
ACCGGTTCGGGCGGGCCCGTGGTCACCACCGGCATCGTGCTGTGCGTGCTCGGCATGGCGCTGACCCTGGCGCACGCTGGCGTTGGTGGTGGCCGGCATCGTGGTGGTACGATCGGGTTTTCATCGCGCATTCGGCCGCCAGCGCCTGCGAGCTGGCTCGAGCGGGGGCGCATCACAGCCATGCCGCCTCCGCTGTATCTTGTTGGCGTACCACGCCGGCTCCAGCGTGATCGGCGTTGGGGCTGGTTCTGGCAACACGGCGCTGGGCCGCGTTGGTCGGCCTGCCCTGACGCTGTTGATGCTGGCCTTGCGTCGGCCTACGTGCTGCGCCAGCGTGCCGATTTGATGCACGCCCTATGATTTTTTCGCCCCGCATCCCAGCCCAGGGCGAAGTGACGCGCGACCGAGCGCTTCTAGCGCGCCCGCTTGCGCCGTGTGGTTTGCGCGGCTGGAAGACAGCGCAGCCGTTGCATCCGCGCCTGACTGCGCCAAAGGTTGCCAACAGGCGCCCACGCTGCCGCTCAAGATCAGCCAGCTGGCGCTCGATCAGCAGGCGCGCGCGATGCGCGTGTGCGGTGTCCGGGCACATCTGCGCGCGCCTTCCACCAGGCGCATGCACTCTGGAAGCCAAGAATTTCATCCAGGTTGAAACCCGTCGCGATCAAGCGCTGGATCTGGCGCACCTGTGCAATGCATGCGTGAGGGGAAGACCCGGTACCCGTTGGCACTGCGCGAGGATGTCAGCAACCCGTGCGCATCGTAATGACGGATCGAACGCACGCTGGCGCCGGTCTGTTGCGCCAGCGCGCCAATGCGCAGCAGGGTTCCGGAACAAGCGGCCATGCGCCAAGCATACGCTGCACGCACGGCTTGACCCTCACACTGATGTGAGGCTGCAGGATCGTCGCTCCCATTGCCTGGAGCTCTCCCCGATGTCTGTTCGCCTCTTGCCTGGCAGCCGCATGCCGCCGCTGCGCTGCCTAATGGCCTGTGTGTTGTCAGTGTGCTCGATGTTGGCCACAGCCAGCCGGGCGTCGTTGCCGACGCACGCAGCTATACCGTGACCGCGCCCGATGGCGTGCGCCTGTCGGTGCAGGAGCACGGCGCCACCGACGGCCCGGCCATCGTCTTCGTGCACGGCCTGCTCGGTAGTCGCATCAATTGGGATGCACAGCTGGCCGACCCGCAGCTGGGGGCTACCGGTTGATCACCTACGACCTGCGCGGCCACGGGCAGTCCGGCAAGCCGGCCGCCGCGTCGGCGTATCAAGAGGGCATGCGCTGGGCCGACGACCTGGCTGCCGTGTTGAAGGCCACCGATGCGCGCGAGGCGATCCTGGTGGGCTGGTCCTGGGCGGCGCGGTGATCAGCAACTACCTGAGCCGATATGGCGATACCGGGCTTGCCGGCGTGGTGTACGTCGACGGTGTGATCGAACTGCGCGCCGAGCAGCTGGGCACGCATCCGGCGGTCTATCGCGATCTGGTTTCGCCCGACCTGCGCACGCATCTGCAGGCGGTGCAGGATTTCCTGCGGCTGTGCTTCGCCACCCAACCGCCGGTGCCGGTGTTCGAGAGCTTGCTGGCCAACGCATCGCTGGCCTCGTGGGACATGCAGCGTGCCGTGCAGGGCATGTCGATCGATGTCGCCGGCCTGCAGCGCACGCGCCTGCCGGTCCTGCTGATGTACGGCGTGCGCGATGCCTGGTCGCCACCGAGCCGACCTTGGCGCGTGCGCGCCAGTTGCAGCCGCGCGCAGACCGTGCTGTATCCGGATGCCGGGCACGCGCCGTTCCTGGAGGACAGCGCGCGCTTCAATCAGGATCTGCTGCGCTTTGTCGAACACAGGCGCGCCGCGCCTGAGCTCGGCTGCCACGGCGTGGCCGACCGCGCGGACGGATCGCACCAACTGCGCAGCCACAACGGGATGCCGTACCGTCTGCGTGCTGCATCAGGAGGCGGCGCGTTGCGCGTATTCGGTCTGTCTCTTCACTCGTCGACGACGGTGTGATGTGCACAGCTATGTGCGACCAAGCACGCCGGTCTGGCGGCCGACACGGCGCCGCAGCGGGCCTGGCACGTGGCGCTGGCGCGACGTGCTCCATGGCTTTCCGGAACGACCACATGACCGCTGTCCCTGCCCACGACGACCAAGCGCTACAGGACTTTATCGAGCGCCATCAGCGCCTGTTCGTGCTGACCGGTGCCGGCTGCAGCACCGATTCAGGCATTCCCGATTACCGGGATCTGCAAGGCGGCTGGAAGCGTCCACAGCCGGTGACATTCCAGGCGTTCATGGGCGAGCTGTCCACGCGGCAGCGCTATTGGGCGCGCAGCCTGGTCGGCTGGCCGCGCTTCGGTCTGGCGCAACCCAATGCCACCCATCACGCGCTGGCTGCGCTGGAAGCGCGCGGCCAGTTGGAAGTGCTGCTCACCCAGAACGTGGACCGCCTGCACCAGGCCGCCGGCAGCCAGGCGGTGATCGATCTGCACGGCCGGCTCGATGTGGTGCGCTGCATGGGCTGCGAGCGCCGCATGCCACGCACCGAATTTCAACTGTTGCTCGAGCAGGCCAATCCCGGCTGGGCAGCGCTTGAGGCCGCGCAAGCACCCGACGGCGATGCCGATCTGGACGATGTGGCCTTCGAGCATTTCGTGGTGCCGCCGTGCCCGGCGTGCGGTGGCGTGCTCAAGCCGGATGTGGTGTTCTTCGGCGAGAACGTGCCGCGCGAGCGGGTGGAGCGCGCCTTTGCGCATCTGCACGCTGCCGACGCCGTGCTGGTGGTGGGCTCGTCGTTGATGGTGTATTCGGGGTTTCGTTTCGTGCAGACCGCCGCGCGCAATGGCTTGCCGATCGCCGCGCTCAACTTCGGGCGCACGCGCGCCGACGCGCTGCTCACGCTGAAGGTGGAGCAGTCGTGCGCGCAGGCGCTGGCCTTCCTGCACGCGCCGCCGGACCTGCCGCGTGGGCGCAGCGTCAATGACGCCAGTGCGCGCTCTGCATGACGCAGTGATCCATCGCAGCGGTTGTGCCGGCGCGCGCGGCGCAGTGCAATAAGCACCCCATGTCAGCTGTGGATGCCGCCTTGAGCCAGTTGTTCTCTCCCATCTCCTTCGGTCCGCTCGCGCTCGCCAACCGCATCGTCATCGCGCCGATGTGCCAGTACTCGGCACAGGACGGCTGCGCCAGCGACTGGCACCGCATCCACCTGGGCACCTTGTCGCAATCCGGCGCTGGCTTGCTGATTCTCGAAGCGGCGGCCGTGGTGCCGGAGGGGCGCATCAGTTACGCCGATCTTGGTTTGTACGACGACGCGACCGAGCAGGCCCTGGCCGAGGTACTGCAATCGGTACGACGCTGGTCGCCGATGCCGATCGGCATCCAGCTGGCGCACGCCGGCCGCAAGGCGTCGACCGATCTGCCGTGGAAAGGCGGCGAGGCCATCGCACCCGATCATGCATATGGCTGGCAGACCGTGTCTGCATCGGCGCTGCCGTTCCGCGCGGGGCAGCCAGCGCCGCAGGCACTGGACGAGGCGGGGATCGATGCGGTGGTGGATGCCTTTGTCGCATCGGCAAAACGTGCCGAACGGCTGGGCCTGGAGCTGATCGAACTGCACGCCGCACACGGTTATCTGATGCATCAATTCCTGTCGCCGTTGAGCAATCAGCGCAGCGATGCGTATGGCGGGTCGCTGGAAAATCGCATGCGGCTGACGCTGCGCATCTTCGATGCGGTGCGTGCGGCAGTGTCGGAAAAAATCGCCGTTGGCGTGCGTATCTCGGCCACCGATTGGGTCGAAGGCGGTTGGGATGTGCAGCAGAGCATCGCCTTGTCGCAGGCGCTGGATGCACGCGGCGCGCACTACATCCATGTCTCCAGCGGCGGGCTGGATCCACGCCAGCAGATTCCGCTGCAGGCGGGCTATCAGATTCCGTTCGCGCAGGAGATTCGCGCGCAGGTGAACACGCCGGTGATTGGCGTAGGCTTGATCACCGAGCCGGCGCAGGCCGAGGCGATCTTGCAGGAAGGCCAGGCCGACGCGATCGCGCTGGCGCGTGGCATCCTGTACGACCCACGCTGGCCGTGGCATGCCGCTGCGGCACTGGGCGCCTCGGTCACGCCGGCACCGCAATACCTGCGTTGCGAACCGCGCGATGCGCGGGGCGTGTTCGCCACCTGATTTGCACCTGACGTCATACCGAACAAGGACACCGCATGCCGATAGGATTTCTGGGCTTGGGCACGATGGGCCTGCCGATGGCGCACAACCTGCTGCGTGGCGGGTTCGCGTTGAGCGTCTGGAACCGTGCGCCCGAACGCGCCCAGCCGCTGCGCGAGGCTGGCGCCACGGTGGTGGAGCAACCGCACGATGCCGCGCACGGCCCGCTGCTGTTTTCGATGCTGGCCGACGACAACGCAGTGCGCCAGACCTTGCTGGAGCGTGGCGTACTGGATGCGTTGCCGGCAGGCAGCGTGCACGTCAACATGGCCACCATCTCGGTGGCGCTGGCACATGAATTGACCGCGCTGCATGCCGAACGCGGTGTGGCCTATGTGGCCGCGCCGGTGCTCGGGCGTGTGGACGTGGCCGAAGCCGGCAAGCTCAATATCCTGGCCGCCGGCGATGAAGCGGCCGTGGCTCGCGTGCAGCCGATGTTCGACGCGCTGGGGCAGAAGACCTGGTACATAGGTTGCGCACCGGAGCAGGCCAATGCAGTGAAGCTGGCGGCCAACTTCTGCCTGGCCAGCGCCATCGGCGCCATGGCCGAAGCCAGTGCGCTGGCACGCGGTCATGGCGTGGATGCCACGCAATTTCTGGGCATGCTCACCAGCACCTTGTTCGCCGCGCCCGCCTACCAGGGCTATGGCCGGCTGATCATGCAGCGCCAATACCTGCCGGCGGGTTTCACCGCCACGCTGGGGCGCAAGGATGTGGACCTGGCCATCCAGGCCGGCGCCGACAAGCAGGTGCCGATGCCGTTGGGCGAGCTGCTGCGCGCAGGGCTGGACGAGGCCATTGCGCATGGCGACGGCAATGCAGACTGGGCGGTCCTGGCGGAAGTCTCGGCGCGGCGGGCAGGGCAGGTGGCCTGATCACCCTTGCGCAACGTGGATTGAGCCCTGCGCAGGGCGCTTCGCTTCGCGCCACGGCGGCCCACCGCTTGCTCACCTCAACATGCAGCAGACCTTCTAAAATGCCGGCTCGTTACAGCCGCCGCTCCAGGAGGATGCGATGCGACACCTGCATATCACGCTCGGTTCGACCGAGCGCGCGCCGCGCGCACTGGCGTGCGCCGGTGGCACACGATGACCGACGCACCGGTCATCAACCAGGGCCCGGTGGGCCCCGACCATCCCGAGCACCCGGACCACTACCTGTTCGCACAGATCCGCGAAGCGGTCAGCGTGCTGGACGCCGAGTTGGGCAAGCCGGTGGACCAGGCGAGCGAGCGCATGGCCGCGCGCCTGCTGCCGCTGGCCAAGCAGCATGGCTTCGATCAGGTGGACTACGTGGTGCTCAGCCGCCATCTGGGCGAGGTCGGCGAGAACGTGTTCCTGGTGCGTGGCGAGCTGTCCGATCCCGCGCATCTGCGTGCACATATCACAACGCAGGAAGCCATGGAAACATCGGTGGACGCATCGCTTGCGCAGCTGGACGAGATCAATCGGCGGCTGATGCTGCGTTTGCCGCCGCGCTGAGAGGCGTTGCGACCTGCGTGGCGGTGCCGCGTCACCGGCCATCGGCGCGTGATGCGCTTTACTGCCGCGCTGCACGTCATTTTGGCCGCACGTCATCGTGCAGCACGAGCGCAACGCGACCACGGTCAGCGTTGAACATCGGCTGGACGGCACACCGTTTCCTGAACCTGTTCGCACTGCAAAGTTACCGACGCAAGCACTGCGTCGGTGATGTCGTGCATTGGCTATCATGCGCCGATGCGCTCCGACTACATCCTCACCCTGTCCTGTCCCGACCGTACCGGTATCGTCTATCGCGTGACCGGGCTGCTGTTCGACCTGGCCTGCAACATCCTCGACGCGCAGCAATTCGGCGACGACGAAAGCGGGCGATTCTTTCTGCGCGTGCATTTCCACAAACCGGCAAAGACCGACATTGCCGCGTTGGAGCAGCGCTTTGCCGTGCTGGCCGACGAATTCCAGATGACATGGCAACTGCACGACGCACGCCGCCGCGCGCGCCTGCTGGTGCTGGTGAGCAAGCAGGGGCATTGCCTCAACGACCTGCTGTTCCGCATGCACAGCCGGCAATTGCCGGTGGACATCGCTGCGGTGGTTTCCAACCACACCGACTTCGCGCCGTTGGCAGCCTCCTACGGCATCGCCTTCCACCATCTTCCGGTGGGCGCCGACACGCGCGCCGCGCAGGAAGCGCAGCTGCTCGCCCTGGTCGATGATCTGCAGATCGATCTGGTGGTGCTGGCGCGCTACATGCAGATCCTGTCGCCGCAGCTGTGCCGGGCACTGGCCGGGCGCGCGATCAACATCCATCACAGTTTTCTGCCCAGCTTCAAGGGCGCGCAGCCGTATCACCAGGCGCACGCACGCGGGGTCAAGATCATCGGCGCCACCGCGCACTACGTCACCGAAGATCTGGACGAAGGCCCGATCATCGAACAGGACGTCGCGCGCGTGGACCACGCCATGACCCCACGCGACCTGATCCGCCTGGGCAGCGACACCGAGTCACTGGTGCTGGCGCGCGCAGTACGCCGCCACGTCGAACACCGCATCGTGCTCAATGGACATCGCACGGTGGTGTTTCGATGATGCGGGGAGTCGGGATTGGGGATTGGGGATTGGGGATTGGGGATTGGGGAATGGGGAATCGCAAAATCAAAGGCCAGGGCTTGCCCCGGACGGTTCCGTTTCGCAAGCCGATGTGAACCACAAGCTTCAAACGCGAAGTAGAAAAGACATTAACAACGCCCCGCTCCCATTCCCCATTCCCCATTCCCCATTCCCCATTCCCCATTCCCCATTCCCCATTCCCCAATCACGGCTCAAACCGATACCCCGCCCCATAGACCGAGCGGACCCAGTCCTCGCCGCCGGCGTCGGCGAGCTTGCGGCGCAGATTCTTGACGTGGCTGTCGACTGTGCGGTCGGTGACGATGCGGTGGTCGGCGTAGAGCCGGCCCATCAGTTGCTCGCGCGAGTACACCCGCCCCGGGGCGGCGGCGAGGGTGCGCAGCAGGCGGAATTCGACCTGGGTCAGGTCCAGGACGCGGCCATGCACGCTGGCGCGACAGGCGTCTTCGTCGATCTGGGCCCGGTGCCGGTGCGCCGTGCGGGTCGTGACGATGACGGCGCAACACGGCCTGGACGCGCGCCACCACTTCGCGCGGACTGAAGGGCTTGCAGATGTAGTCGTCCGCGCCGATCTCCAGGCCCAGCAGGCGGTCGATTTCCTCCACGCGCGCAGTGACCATGATCACCGGCACCGCGCTTTCCTTGCGCAGGTCGCGGCAGATGTCCAGGCCGCCGCGGTTGGGCAGCATCAGGTCCAGCAGCACCAGGTCCGGCTGCTGCGCGCGGAATGCGCCCAGCGCTTGCGCGCCATCGGCGATCCAGTCGTGCGAATAGCCGGCCGCATGCAGGTACTCGCCCAACACCGCGGCCAGGCGCGGTTCGTCCTCGACGATCAGCACATGCCCGAGCGGGGACGCGCTGCTCATGCGGCCAGCGCCGGCAAGCGCAGCACCATGCGCAGCCCGCCCAGTGCGGACGCCTCGGCGTGGATCGAGCCGCCGTGGGCCTCGGCAATGTTGCGGCAGATCGCCAGCCCCAGGCCGCTGCCGCCGCTGGCACGATTGCGCGAGGCCTCGGTGCGGTAGAAGCGTTCGAACAAACGCGCGCGCTTGTCTGCATCCACGCCTGGCGCGCTGTCTTCGACCACCAGCTCCAGCATCGCGCCGCGGCGCACGCAGCGCACCTGCACCGTGCCGCCGGCGTCGGTGTAGCGCAGCGTGTTTTCCAGCAGGTTGCCCAGCAGTTGCTGCAGACGGCGCTCGTCGCCGTCCACCTGCAGCGGGCCGGCATCGATCTGCGCCTGCAACTTGCAGCTGCGCGGCGGCGAAGCGCGCGCGCAAGCCGTCCAGCACGGTTGCCAGGATGACCGCCAGATCGAGAGGAGCGCGCCGATACGCCAGCGCACCGACATCGGTCAGCGACACGTCGTACAGGTCTTCGATCAGCTTGCCCAGCTGGCCGACCTGCTGGTGCAGCGACCCCAGCGAGTTGGGTGTCATCGGCCGGATGCCGTCCTGCAGCGCTTCCAGTTCCGCGCGCAGGACCGCCAGCGGTGTGCGCAGCTCGTGGGAGATGTCGGCCATGAAGTCGCGCCGCGCGCGTTCGTTGTGCTCCAGCGCTTGCGCCAGCAGGTTGAAATCGCGCGCCAGCTGACCCAGTTCGTCGCGCGCGGCGGCGTCGATGCGGGTGGCGTAGTCGCCCGCAGCCAGCAGGTGGGTGGCTTGGGTCAGGCCACGCAGGCGCCGCAGCAAGGTGCGCGACAACAGCCAGCCGAGCAGTGCGGCGACCAGCAGGCAGGCGCCGCCGATCGCCCACCACGCGCGTTGCTGCGCGGCGTAGAAGCGCGTCCGCCGCCGCCAGCGCCTTCTGGAACGGCAGCATCGCCATCCAGCCGACAGTGCGGCCACCAACCACCACCGGGCGCAGGATGTCGTGGCGGCCGACCTCCGGATTGCCGATCACCGGCCTATAGTCCTGGTCGAGCAGTGCGAAGCGAAACACCGCACCGGTCTGGTCGGAAATCGGCGGTGCCTCGCGCGGCGGGCCGGGGCCACGCTCCGGGCGCATCAGCACGAACCAGGCATCGGGGTTGTCGCGCACGAACTCCCAGCTGCCGTGCCGCGCGTATTCGGCCCTGACCCGCGGCAAGGTCTCCTGCATGCGCTCCACGCCCTGTTCGTTGAGGTAGTCCAGGAATTGGCGTTTGACGAAGGCCTGCACCGCGATGCCGTTGATCAGCAGTACGGCCACGCACGCGGCGAGGATGGCGAGAAACAGCTTGGCGGTGATACCCAGTTTCATCGAAGAGGTGATGCGAAGCGCGGTAACCGCAGCTGCTGCGTATTAGCCGGGTCGGGCCAGGGGAAATCAAGCGAATCGACGCCGCTGCCGGCAATCTCCAAATTTGCTGCACATTCGCGCCGTAGCGTGGCCACCTTCGGATAAACCGTGAGTTCGCCGCATGCTGCCCGTCGCCGCCCATCGTTTTCGCACTGCGTCCCTGCGCTGGCTGCTGCTTGCGGCCGTGGCCACGCTCATGGCCGCGTGTTCCTCCAGGCAGCCGCCGCAGATGCCGCAGACGCAGGTCGGCGTGCAGACGCTGAAGGTGCAGCGGCTGGCCGTGGACCAGACCTTGTCCGGCCGCACCGTGGCCTACGTCACCGCGGACGTGCGCCCGCAGGTCGGCGGCATTCTGCGCAGGCGGCTGTTCACCGAAGGCCAGGACGTCCAGGCCGGGCAGGTGCTGTACGAGATCGATCCGGCCAGCTACCAGGCCGCATACGACACCGCCAAGGGCGATCTGGCGCAGGCCGAGGCGGCGGTGTTGTCGGCCAGGCCCAAGGCGCAGCGCTACCAGACCCTGGTCGGGCTGGATGCGGTCAGCAAGCAGGATGGCGACGATGCGTTGGCCACGCTGCGCTCGAACGAGGCGGCGGTGGTCGCGGCCAAGGCGTCGCTGCAGACCGCGCGCATCAATCTCGACTACACCCGCATCACCGCGCCGGTGTCCGGCCGCATCGGCACCTCCAGCTACACGCCGGGCGCGCTGGTCAGCGCCGGCCAGAGCGAGGTGCTGGCCACCATCAACCAGCTCGACCCGATCTATGTAGACCTCACCCAGTCCAGCGCACAGCTGCTGCAGTTGCGCCGCCAGCTCGATGCCGGCCAGCTCAAGGCGGTGGATGGCAAGGCCGAGGTGACGCTGCAACTGGAGGACGGCAGCACCTATGCGCACACCGGCACGTTGGAGGTGGTGGATGCCGCGGTGGATACCGCCACCGGCACGGTGAAGCTGCGCGCGGTGGTGCCCAATCCCGAGCGCGTGCTGCTGCCGGGCATGTATGTCACCGCGAAGCTGTCGATGGCCGTGGACGAACAGGCCATCCTGGTGCCGCAGCAGGCGATCAGCCGCAACAGCAAGGGCGAGGCGTTGGCCATGGTGGTCGGCAGCGACCACAAGGTCGCGCAGCGGGTGCTGACCACCGGCGATGCGATCGGCGACAAGTGGGTGGTGCGCCAGGGATTGAAGGCTGGCGACAAGGTCATCGTGCAGGGCCTGCAGAAAGTGTCGGTCGGCGCCGAGGTCAAGGCCGTGGAAGCGAGCCAGGCCGCTGCGGCCGGCACGACCGCCAACGCCTCGCCATCCCCGCAAGGCGACGCCGCGGCGGCGCCCAAGGCCGACTGAGGAACCGCCATGGCCCGTTTCTTCATCGACCGTCCCATCTTCGCCTGGGTCATCGCCATCGTGATCACCCTGGCCGGCGCGCTCTCGATCCTGTCGTTGCCGCTGGAGCAATATCCCAACATCGCCCCGCCGACGATCAATGTCAGCGCCACCTACACCGGCGCCTCGGCGCAGACCGTGCAGAACTCGGTCACGCAGATCCTCGAGCAGCAGATGACCGGGTTGGACCATCTGCTGTACATGTCCTCCAGCAGCAGTTCCGCCGGCACCGCCTCCATCACCCTGACCTTCGACTCCGGCACCGACCCGGACACCGCCCAGGTGCAGGTGCAGAACAAGGTGTCGCAGGGCGAGGCGATGCTGCCGGAGGCGGTGCAGAGCAATGGCGTGACCGTCACCAAGTCCATGGGCAGCAGCATGTTCATGGTGCTGGCCTTCACCTCCGAAGACGGCAGCATGGACAGCACCGACATCGGCGACTACATGGTGTCCACGCTGCAGGATCCGATCAGCCGCATCAACGGTGTCGGCGGAGTCAACGTGTTCGGCTCCGAGTATTCGATGCGGGTGTGGCTGGATCCGGAGAAACTGCGCACCTACGCGCTGATGCCCGCGGACGTGAGCACCGCGATTGCGGCGCAGAACGCCGACGTCTCCTCCGGCGCGTTGGGCGCGTTGCCGGCGGTGCAGGGCCAGCAGCTCAACGCCACGGTCACCTCGCGCAGCAAGCTCAAGACCCCGGCGCAATTCGAGGCGATCGTGCTGAAGTCGCAGCCCGGCGGCGCCACCGTGTATCTGCGCGACGTGGCGCGGGTGGAGCTGGGGTCCAAGTCGTATGCCTCCAGTTCCAAGTACAACGGCAAGTCGGCCTCGGGCATGGGCCTTGAACTGGCGACCGGCGCCAACGCACTGGATGCGGCCAAGGCGGTGGAAGCCAAGCTGGAACAACTCAAGCCGTATTTCCCCGCCGGGCTGAAGTACGAGATCGCCTACGACACCACGCCGTTCGTGCGCATTTCCATCGAGGAAGTGGTCAAGACCCTGCTCGAGGCAATCGTGCTGGTGGTGTTGGTGATGTACCTGTTCCTGCAGAACTGGCGCGCCACCCTGGTCCCGGTGATCGCGGTGCCGGTGGTGCTGCTGGGCACCTTCGGCGTGCTGGCGTTGCTCGGCTATTCCATCAACACGCTGACCATGTTCGCGATGGTGCTGGCGATCGGTTTGCTGGTCGATGACGCCATCGTGGTGGTGGAGAACGTCGAGCGCCTGATGAGCGAGGACGGCATGTCGCCGCGGCAGGCCACCCACACCTCGATGGGGCAGATCTCCGGCGCACTGGTCGGCATCGCCCTGGTGCTGACCGCGGTGTTCCTGCCGATGGCGTTTTTCGGCGGCGCCACTGGCGAAATCTACCGCCAGTTCTCGGTGACCATCGCCGCAGCGATGCTGTTGTCGCTGCTGGTGGCGTTGACCCTGAGCCCGGCATTGTGCGCCAGCCTGCTCACGCCGGTCGCGCACGGTGGACAGGTGTCGCGCAAGGGCGTGCTCGGGCGCTTCTTCGCTTGGTTCAATGCCCGCTTCGACCGCAGCGCCGATGGTTATGGCCGCGGCGTGGGCAAGTTGATCGGCCATCGCAAACTCGGCGGGCTGGTCTATCTGATGCTGCTGGTGGTGATGGCGGTGTTGTTCTGGCGCCTGCCCAGTTCGTTCCTGCCCGACGAAGACCAGGGCATGTTGATGGTGATGTTCACCACGCCGGCCGGCGCCACCCAGCAGCGCACGCAGCAGTCGATCGATCAGGCCACCAGCTTCATCCTCAAGCAACCGGAAGTGGCGGGGATGATGACCATCTCCGGCTTCAGCCTTGCCGGCAGCAGCCAGAACTCGGGCATGGGTTTCATCAAGCTCAAGGATTGGGCGCAGCGCGACGCGCCTGCGCAGGAGATCGCCAACCGCATTACCGGCGCGATGATGGGCACGCTGCCGGATGCGCAGGTATTCGCGCTGTCGCCGCCGGCAATCAACGGCCTGGGGACCAGTTCCGGTTTCACCTTGCAGTTGCAGGACGTGGCCGGCAAGGGCCACGACGCGCTGGTCACCGCGCGCCAGCACCTGCTGCAGCTGGCCAACGCCGACAAGGACCTGACTGCCGTGCGCTTCAACGGGCTGGAAGATGCGCCCACTTACCGCGTGCAGATCGACGACGCCAAGGCCGGCGCGCTGGGTCTGAGTGCTTCGGACATCAACGCCACGCTGGCCACGGTGATGGGCGGCAGCTATGTCAACGATTTCCTCAACAACAACCGGGTCAAGCGCGTCTACGTGCAGGGCGAGGCGAGCGCGCGCATGCTGCCTGCCGACATCGGCCGCTGGTACGTGCGCAACAGCAGTTCGGAGATGGTGCCGTTTTCGGCGTTCTCCAGCAGCGCGTGGGCGTATGCGCCGCAGGTGCTGAGCCGCTTCAATGGCGTGGAGTCGATGGAGATCACCGGCAGCGCCGCCAGTGGCATCAGTTCCGGCGAAGCGATGAACGGCGTCGCCGGCTTGGTGGGCAAGATCGGCAAGGACGTGGGTTACGCCTGGTCGGGCATGTCCTACCAGGAGCAGGCCGCCGGCGCGCAGACCTGGATGCTGTACGCAGTGTCGCTGGTGTTCGTGTTCCTGTGCCTGGCCGCTCTCTACGAAAGCTGGTCGATCCCGATCTCGGTGATGCTGGCGGTGCCGGTGGGCATCGTCGGCGCACTGCTGGCAACGTGGCTGCGCGGGCTCTCCAACGACATCTATTTCCAGGTCGGCCTGCTGGCGACGATGGGCCTGGCGGCCAAGAACGGCATCCTGATCGTGGAGTTCGCCAAGGAACTGGAAGAGAAAGGCCAGCCGCTGATCGAAGCGACCCTGCATGCCGCGCGCATGCGCTTGCGCCCGATCGTGATGACCTCGCTGGCGTTCCTGCTCGGCGTGCTGCCGATGGTGGTCAGCAGCGGCGCCGGTTCCGGCGGACGCCATTCGCTGGGCACCGGTGTGTTCGGCGGCACGCTGGTCTCGACGCTGCTGGGCATCTTCTTCGTGCCGTTGTTCTACGTGGTGGTGCGCAGTGTGTTTCCTGGTAGGGCGTCTGATCGCGCGACAGCCGCCGAGACGTTAGAGGTGGCCCCGTGATGCGTTACCGCGTTGCAAGTGTGGCAGTGGCCTGCGCCATCGCCTTGAGTGGTTGCGTCAGCATGGCGCCGCAGTACGCGCGCCCGGATGCGCCGGTGCCCAGCGTGATCGGCGACACCGGCAGCACCGGCAACGCAGGCACCGGCATGCCGAATGTGGCCGCCCTGGATTGGCGACAGGTGGTGACCGATGCGCGTCTGCAGCAGGTGGTCGCGCTGGCGTTGGACAACAACCGCGACCTGCGCGTGGCGGTGCTCAATATCGAGCAGGCACGCGCGCAGTACCGCATCCAACGTGCAGACCTGTTTCCTTCCGTCGATGCCACGGTCTCGCACACCGCGCAGCGCGCCGCTGCAGCGACCAGTTTCACCGGCGCGCCGCAGATCATCCGCAGCGCCAGCGGTCAGGTCGGCATCAGCAGCTGGGAGCTGGATCTGTTCGGCCGCATCCGCAGCCTCAAGAACCAGGCCCTGGAAAACTATCTTGCCAGTGAGCAAACCCAGCGCAGCACGCGTCTGAGTCTGGTCGCTGAAGTGGCCAACGACTGGTTGACCGTTGCCGCCGACCAACAGCGTCTGGCCCTCGCGCAACAGACCCTGGACAGCCAGCGCCAGACGCTGCATCTGACCGAGCTGCAGCACGACAATGGCATCGTGTCCGGCCTGGATCTGGCGCAGATCCAGACCAGCGTGGAAAGCGCGCGCGCTGATGTGGCCAACTACACCACCCAGCTGGCGCAGTCGCGCAATGCCTTGAATCTGGTAGTGGGCACCTCGGTGCCGGCTGCATTGCTACCTGCCAGCGATGCGATCGAGACGGGCGTGGCACTGGCGCCGTTGCCGGCCCAGCTGGAATCACGGGTGTTGTTGCAGCGCCCGGACGTGCTGTCGGCCGAGCACACGCTCAAGGCCGCCAATGCAGATATCGGCGCGGCACGTGCGGCCTTCTTCCCCACCATTTCGTTGACCGCCAATGCCGGGCGCGGCAGCGATGCGTTGTCCAGCCTGTTCGATGGCGACCATACGTGGTCGTTCTCGCCCAGCGTGAGCTTGCCGATCTTCCGCGCCGGTGCGTTGAAGGCCGAACTGGATGTAGCCACCTTGCAAAAGGACATCACCATTGCGCAGTACGAATTGGCGATCCAGACCGCCTTCAGTGAAGTGGCCGATGCGCTCGCCGAACGCACCCAGCTCGAAGAACGCATGCATGCGCAACAGGCGATGGTGGCCGCCGCACAACGCAGCTTCCGCCTGTCGGATGCGCGCTATCGCAGTGGCGTGGACAGTTACCTGGTGGCGCTGGATGCGCAGCGCACGCTCTACAGCGCACAACAGACACTGATCAGCCTGCGGCTGACCGAGGCGAGCAATCGGGTGACCCTGTACAAGGTGCTCGGCGGTGGCGCCGATGCGCAATCGGTCGTGG
This sequence comes from Xanthomonas phaseoli pv. phaseoli, assembly GCA_022749655.1. Taxonomy (GTDB): domain Bacteria; phylum Pseudomonadota; class Gammaproteobacteria; order Xanthomonadales; family Xanthomonadaceae; genus Xanthomonas; species Xanthomonas phaseoli. Next base: position 5,174,376 of record CP094243.1, on the reverse strand, counting down.
TATCAACCCAAGCCCCGGCCCCGCAACGCTAGCGCCGGATGCAACGCGATGCCCGGCGCACGCACCGGCCATCGCACCGCAGATCAACCGGTCTTACCGGGCCGCATTCGCATTCATCACTGCATTGCGGTTGGCATCCAGATACTGCGCCGGGTCGCGCATGCCGGTGGTGTGGCATTGGCCGGTGGTGTGGCCGCGATTCACGCCCCCGGCAGCTGCGCATTGACCTGCTCCACCGTGCCGTCTTCCGGATCGTTCAAGACCAGATCCGAGGCAGCGTTGCAGTAGTCGTTGGTGTACCAGTTGGTCTTGGCGAACGAGGTGGTGTAGTAGTTGACCTTGGCGCGCGCGTCGGCCGGAATGCCGGCCAGCCACGCCTTGGCGCCGTCGTAGGTCATGTCGCTATTGGTGCCGCAGCCCACGCCGAACCACGAACCCACCGCGGCCAGCACGCCGGACAGATTGGTGCCTTGATACGGCGTGCCCACCGATTGCATCACTCGCCCACCGCTGGCGTTATCCAGCCCGCTCCAGTAGTAGGTATACAGGTGCAACGCGGCCATGCCGCCCTGGCTGTGCGCGACCGTGGAGAACGACGACCATTGGCTGGCGAACTGCGCGATGCGCTGCGCGAACTGGTCGTTGCTGCGGTTCTGCTTGGCATCCAGGAACGTCGATGCATTGGTGAATTGCGCCTGCGGCCACACACCGTTGGAGCAATAGCCGTGCACCAGCACCAGTTGCGACGTGGCGGCCTGGGGCTGTGCCGTCGCCATCGCAGAAGCCAGCGCAGTGGGGCGCGGGCCCATGCGCATGCTCTCGTCGATCGCCGCGCTGGCGCGGGCGATACTGGCACGGCGCAACGCAGGTACTTGTAGCGGCAGCGTGCCGGCCTGCACCAGCGGAATGTAATGGTCCGGGTCTTCGATGCGTAGGTTGCGCAGCGTAAACGGTGCCCGCGCACCGGCACGCGCAATCCAGCGTTCGTCCAGACTCAGTGGCAACTGGCCTTGCTGCGGCGTCAGCATGCCGCCGATCCACGCCACTGGCACATCCCTGCCCTTGGCATCGGTGCCCCATATCTGGCCGAACACGCGGTAATGCGACGGCACGTTGCCACGCGCCGCGACCGGCAGCGCAATCGTCAGCCGCGTGCCCTCTGCAGCGCGTGCGCCCAGTGCATTGCCGAGCAGACGCAACGACGTATCCACCACCGGTACCACATGCTCGCTGGTCCGCACGAACGGCTGGCCAGCCTGGTCATGCCCATGCACGATGACCTGCGCAATCCAGGTGCCCTCGCTGGTCGGTTGGAACGTGCCGCCGTACACGCCATCGCCAGCGGCGCCATCGTCGTGCTTGCCGTCGTCGGCCATCGGCACGCTGCGCACACCGCCTTGCGGATCGATCACACGCAGGCTCGCCTGGTCGATCGTTCCGGCTTGTGCCGTCAGCAGCGTGGCGCCGCGTACATCGTTGCCGCCCAGCAGCGCATTGAGCGTGAGCGACCGGCCAACCTGCTGCTGACGCGTGCGCAGGTACGAAGCAAGCTGCGTGCGCGCATCGCCTTCCATCAGCACGTAGCCCCGCTGCGCCACCGGCGAGGACGACTGCAGCGTCAATGACCAGGCGCCGTTGCGCGCCGACTCCACAGCGTAGCGCATGCCGCTGGTGCCATGCTCGGCGCTGCCCAGCAGCGTGCGCTGCGCTTGCAGCGGCGTCGCCACCGCGGCGGTGCGCGCGCCGGCAAGCTCAGGTGCAGCCACCGCAGCATCCCAGACCTGATCGCCTGACAGCACCATGAAGCGCAGGCGCCCGTTTTCAACGGGCAAGTTGCCTTGCCAGCGTGCGGATTGACCGGCCGGTGCCAGTTCCACCGGCAGCAATGCACTCTTGGACAAGATCGCCGACTCGGCCGGATCTGGGGCACGCATTTGCGCGAACTCTTCCGGTGGACCAGCCAATTGTTTGGGCTGCAACTCGGCCGCCGCAAGCGGCGCACAGAGCAGTGAGAGGGAGCACAACAGCGACAATAGCGACGGCTTCGGCATGACAAGATCTCTCCGTGAGCATTGCAGAAGCGATGCCATCGCGCATGGCAACGACATCGGATGCAGCGCCCCCTCGCCGCGATTCGTCGATGGTTATACCGCGCTCTTGTGACAGGTCTGCTGTGCGCTGCAACACTCGCGGCGCTGCGCGCAGCTGGCCAGGAATCAACGAGCAAACAGGGTGATCGGAATGGCGGGTGCAGCCTTGGTGCAGGCAAAAGCACGCAGCGCTTGCAGACAGAATTCTGCTTCAATCTCGCGCACTGCCGCCGTAGAGGCCAGATTGCATTGGCCAACCGGGGATGCAGCGCATTCGGCTGATCTCATCCTGGCCGACCTCGCGGCGGACTCATGGCCCGACCAGCAACGGTGTGACCGCCTCGAGCCCGCGTTCACGAACACACAGACAGATTTGGTTTTACGCCTGATCCGCAGGCTCGAGCCAACCAGACGCTGCGAGGCATTGCGAGAGCGATATTGCGCAACCCATTCCACCGACTGGGCGATGCCGCCGAACGGAAACAGGTGCAGGCGGACATCTCCATGCGCTTGCGTCAGGCGGCTGACGAGGCGATCGACAAAGCGATCTGGCCCCGCGTTCCCGAACAACTTGCCAATGGAGATGCCATGGTTCGAGAGCACCGACGCGCAGGCGCCGACGCCGCAGCGTGCCGCATAGCGTGCGAGGACAGCGACGCTGGCCGGGCCAGGCACGCCCACCCGCACCGGATGGCTCATGCCACGCGCGCGCAGCGCTTCCAGCCATGTCACCACGAGGTCGGCATCGAACCCGAACTGCGTCACGATCAGGGGCGCCATGCCGCGCTCCTGGATGCTGCGACACTTGCGTTCCAGTACGTCCCATTGTTCTGTCGTGCGCATGATCGGATGTCCCTCCGGATGACCCGCTACGCCGACGCTGCGGATGCCTGCGCGTTCAAACACACCGGTCTCGATCAGCGACACGCTGTCGGGAAACGGGCCCTTCGCAGTAGCGGGATCGCCCGCAATCACCAGGCAGCGGGTGACGCCGGCCTCATCGACCAGGCGCGCGACGGATGCCTGCAGTTCCTCAGGCGAGCCGATGCGACGCGCGGAAAGATGCGGTACCGGTTCGAAACCCAGGCCGCGCACCGTCCGTGCTGCGGCCAGCCGCGCAGCCTCGTTCTGGCCTGGCAAGTAGGGAATGAACATGGCGCAGCCAGGCACGATGCGCGGCGCTGCGTTGGTCAACGCGCCGATGTCCTTGACGCTGACCTCCAGCGAATAGGCGTCGGTAACGGTGCTCGCCAGGTGTGGCGTGTCGGTAGAAATCACGGGTCTTGCGGTCTTGTCATGATGATTGGGTGGCGTCGTCACACGCACCGATCGGCGGGAAGCAGCGCGGAATCCACGTGTGGTTGCGTGGCACTGGCGAAAGGCTCAGTCTTCCGGCGCGTCATCGCCGTAGAACTTCACGCCGAGTTGAATGCGCTTGCGGCCGCTCTCCACACGATGCCGATTGGTGTCGCGCAGGGAATAGACGCAACCGCAGTATTCCTGTTGATAAAAGTGTTCGCGCTTGCTGATCTGAATCATGCGCGAGGCGCCGCCGCCGCCCTTGCGCCAGTTGTACTCCCAATACATCAGGCCGGGATACCTGGCCGCAGCGCGGACGCCGCAGTCGTTAATCTGCTGCATGTTTTTCCAGCGCGAGATGCCCAGCGAACTGGTGATTACCGGAAAGCCGTGCTCGTGGGCATACAGCGCCGTGCGTTCAAAGCGCATGTCGAAGCACATGGTGCAGCGCACGCCGCGCTCAGGCGCGTTTTCCATCCCGCGTGCCCGCTCGAACCAGTTGTCCCGATCGTAGTCGGCATCGATGAAGGGCACGCCGAACTGTTCGGCAAAACGCACGTTCTCGTCCTTGCGCAACTCGTATTCCTTGCGCGGATGAATGTTGGGGTTGTAGAAAAAGATGGTGTAGTCGATGCCCGAGGCCAGCATCGCTTCCATGACCTCGCCAGAGCAGGGCGCGCAGCACGAATGCAGCAAGACCTTGGCGTGGCCATCAGGCAGTGGCAGTGGCATGCGCTGGGCAGTGGAATCCATCAGTGGGGTCCTTGCGTGGAGGCAGTGGCATTGGCCGGCGCACGCGCCAGTTCGATAAACGCGCGCAGGTAATCGATGCCGATGTCCGCCTCGCGTGCGCCCAGGTAGATCTGCTTGGGGATGCCGCGCGCACCCAGCCGCACCGGCACCACGTCCATCCTGGCCGCATATTCCTCCACCAGCCAGCGCGGCATGGCAGCCACGCCGCGGCCGCTGGCCACCATCTGCATCATGATGTCGGTGGTTTCGATGGCCTTGTGGCGCCGCGGGGTAACGCCGGCCGGCAACAGGAACTGGCTGTAGATATCCAGGCGCTCAAGATCCACCGGGTAGCTGATCAGCACTTCGCGCGTGAGCTGCTGTGGCTTGACGTAGGCCGCCGACGCCAGCGCATGGCGCTTGGCCACCACCAGCACCTGCTCATAGTCGAACACCGGCTCGAACCTGAGCCCTGGCTTGAACAGCGGGTCGGGTGTGACCAGCAGATCGATCTCGTAGCCGAACAAGGCGCCGATGCCGCCGAACTGGAACTTCTGCTTCACGTCCACATCCACATCCGGCCAGGTGGCCAGATACGGCGCCACCAACTTGAGCAGCCACTGGTAGCAAGGATGGCATTCCATGCCGATGCGCAGCGCACCGCGCTCGCCCTGCGCAAACTGCCCCAGCCGCTCTTCGGCCAGATCCAGCTGTGGTAGCACCCGGTTGGCCACCGCCAGCAGGTACTGGCCGGCCTGAGTCAGGCGGAGGCTGCGGCCCTCGCGCAACCAGATGTCGGTGCCCAACTGCTGTTCCAGCTTCTTCATGCTGTGGCTCAGCGCCGACTGGGTCAGATTCAGCACGCCGGCAGCGGCTGTCAGCGAGCCTTGCTGCTCGACCTGCTGGACGATGGTGAGATGGATGCGCTCAAGCATTCAATGATCCGAATTCATGGATTGTTGAAATAACACCATTTTACTTCATCGAATGCGAGCCCTAGCATCGGGTTCGTTGTTCAGTCGCTGCCGCTCGACGGTTCAGACCAATGCCCGGCCCATGGGTCGGACCGCCATCTTCCGGCGCGCTGCACGACATCCCCACCGTCAAGGTTTCCCAGCATGACTGTCAAACACCCACTCCGCGTCGTTGCGGTCTCCGGCGGGATGCAACGCCCCTCCAAGGCTGTCGCCCTGGCAGAACACCTGCTGGCGTTGATCGCCGATCAGGTGCCGTGCGAGCGCCATCTGGTCGAAATTGGAGCGTTGGCACCGCACTTCGCTGGCGCGCTCTGGCGGACCCAGGTGCCTGGCGCGGTGGAGCAGGCGCTGCGCCTGGTGGAGCAGGCCGACATCCTGGTGGTGGCAACCCCGGTCTACCGCGGCTCCTTCACCGGGCTGTTCAAGCATTTCTTTGATTTCATCGATCAAGACGCGTTGATCGACACGCCCGTGCTGCTCGCCGCAACCGGGGGCAGCGACCGCCATGCGTTGGTGATCGACCATCAGCTCCGCCCGCTCTTCAGCTTCTTCCAGGCACGCACCCTGCCGCTGGGCGTCTACGCCACCGACCGCGACTTTCTCGACTACCGCGTGCACAACGAGGCGCTGGCCGAGCGGGCCAGGCTGGCGGTACAGCGGGCATTGCCTTTGATCGAGCTGACCCGGCATGCGCGGTCCATCGCCGCGCAGGGCGTGGCTGCAGCCTGAGGGCCCAGCTCGCGATCGCCAGGAAACCGGAGCAGCAGGCGAGCGCGCACTGCTCCAATTCCCGGCCTGCATGCCGCCGGCATTCGCCGTTACGCAGCGCATGCGCGTTCCCATCTCAGAAACAAGGCAGCAGTTCGCAATGACTCACGCATTGAATTTCGCCATCAAGAGCCTGCGCTTCGATGAGGACTACCGTCCCTCGGCCACGACGCGCAATACCACCAATTTCGCCAACCTGGCCAGAGGTCAGCGACGCCAGGAAAACTTGCGTAACACGCTGGCGATGATCAACAACCGCTGCAACGACCTGGCGCACTGGGATAACCCCAACCGCGACCGCTATGCGCTGGAGCTGGACATCATTTCGGTCGAAATGCAGATCGGCGAACGCGCGCTGGACGATGCGTTCCCGTTGATCGAGATATTGAAGCCCACCATCGTCGATCGGCACACCGGTGCGCGCATCGACGGCATTGCAGGCAATAATTTCTCTTCCTACGTGCGCGACTACGATTTCAGCGTGCTGCTGCCCGCGCACAACCAAGACGCGTCCGGCTTCAACATTCCGGACGATTTTGGCGACCTGCACGGCAAGCTATTCAAGCACTTCGTGCACTCGCACGCGTACTGCGCGCATTTCCGGAAGTCGCCGGTCATCTGCATCAGCGTCTCCACCAGCAGAACCTATCACCGCACCGGCAACCAGCATCCCATCCTGGGGATCGAATACCGGCAGGACGCGTTTTCGTTAACCGATCAGTATTTCGAAAAGATGGGCCTCAAGGTGCGCTATTTCATGCCGCCCAACAGCGTTGCGCCCTTGGCGTTCTACTTTTTCGGCGACCTGCTCGGCGACTACACCAACCTGGAGCTGATTGGCACCATCGCCACGATGGAAACGTTCCAGAAGATCTACCGGCCAGAAATCTACAACGCCAACGCTGCAGCGGGGCCGACCTATCGGCCGAGCCTGAAGCATCAGGATTATTCGTCCACCCAGATCGTCTACGACCGCCAAGAGCGCAGCCAGCTCGCCGTGACGCAGGGCAGATTCACCGAAGAGCATTTCATCCGGCCCTACGGCAGCCTTCTTGCGCAGTGGGCGTCCAGCCACGCTTCCTAATCAACCAGAACCCACGATATCCCTCACCATGACCAAGCTGCTCCCCACCTCAACCGCCGGTAGCCTGCCCAAGCCGTCCTGGCTTGCCCAGCCCGAGACCCTGTGGTCGCCCTGGAAATTGCAGGACGCCGAACTGATCGAAGGCAAGCAGGATGCATTGCGGTTGGCGCTGCAGGAACAGCAGCATGCCGGCATCGATATCGTCAGCGACGGCGAACAGACCCGTCAGCATTTCGTCACCACCTTTATCGAACATCTCAGCGGTGTCGATTTCGAAAAGCGCGAGACGGTGAGGATTCGCGACCGCTACGACGCCAGCGTGCCGACCGTGGTCGGCGCGGTCAGCCGCCCAACGTCGGTGTTCGTGGACGATGCCAAATTCCTGCGTCAGCAGACCCGCCAGCCGATCAAGTGGGCGCTGCCGGGCCCGATGACGATGATCGACACCCTCTTCGATGCGCACTACAAAAGCCGCGAAAAACTGGCATGGGAGTTTGCCAAGATCCTCAATCAGGAGGCCAGGGAACTGGAAGCCGCCGGCGTGGACATCATCCAGTTCGACGAGCCGGCCTTCAATGTCTTCTTCGACGAGGTCAACGACTGGGGTGTTGCCACCCTGGAACGCGCGGTGGAAGGGCTGAAGTGCGAGACCGCCGTCCACATCTGCTATGGCTACGGCATCAAGGCCAATACTGACTGGAAGCAGACGCTGGGCTCGGAGTGGCGCCAATACGAAGAGTCGTTTCCCAAGCTGCAGACATCCTCGCTCGACATCATTTCGCTGGAATGCCACAACTCGCACGTGCCGATCGATCTGATCGAACTCGTCCGCGGCAAGAAGGTGATGGTCGGTGCCATCGACGTGGCAAGCAGCACGATCGAGACACCGCAGGAAGTGGCCGAGACGCTGCGCAAGGCGCTGCGCTTCGTCGATGCCGACAAGCTCTATCCCTCCACCAACTGCGGCATGGCACCGCTCGCCCGGCACGTGGCGCGCGGCAAACTCAGTGCACTCAGTGCAGGCGCGCAGATCGTGCGTGGAGAGCTGTCGGCTTAGTCCCGCTGCCACGGCAGTGCGCCACGTGCCGTCGGGCGGGCCTGGCATGCGCGCGAACGCAGCAGATGGCGGTCGTGTATGGCGTCCACTTCATCGCCAGCGGTTGCGCACGGGCGTCGCCGGAGCCTGATCGCTCCGGCGCCACGCGGGGCGCAACGCGCATGGCCCACGCATCTCATCGCAGGCCGCAGGATGCCCTTCCGGCCTTCAGCCGCTGCGTGCAACGCGACGGAGTGCATGCCAGGCCGTCAGTAGCGGCACCAGCAACGAGGTGACGATGACCGCGCTGGCCACCAGCGCTGTCGCAGCCGGCGCCGCGGATGCGAACTGCGGCGCCATGCCGGCGATCAGCGCCGGAGTGGCCACGGCGGCACCCGCCGTGCTGGAGGCGGCCACCCCGGCCGTGCCGTTGCCGCCGCCGATCCAGCGGTCGGCCAGTAGCAAGGGCAGCCCGGTGATCACGATGACTGCCACGCCCAGCAGCACCCCGCTTGCGCCGGTACGCGCGATTGTCGACAGATCCAGCGTGTTGCCGAGCGCGAAGCCGAAGAAGGGCACCATCGTCTTGGTCGCCTGTGCGAAGAACTGCCGCAATTCCGCGTCGAGATTGCCCAGCGCAAAGCCCAGCAACAGCGGCAGCACCGCACCGACGAACAGCCGTGGGTCGAAGCTGGCCAGGCCGCTGGCACCCAGGATCAGCATGGAGATCAGCGGGCCCGATTCCAGCGACATCAGCACCACCGCACCTGCGTCTTCGCTGCTGCCGTATTGCTGCATCAATGCGGCGTACAGCCCGCCGTTGGTCATGTCCATCGCAGCTACCAGCGCCAGGACCGACAGCCCGGCCAGCGGCCCGCTCGGCACACCGCCGATGGGAAGCAATGGGGCGCACAGCATTGCGATGAGCCAGGCCACCGCGATCTTGGTCAGCACCAGGCTGCCCGAACGGCGCAGCACCCGTCCGGAGGCGCGCAGCTGGATGCTCGCTCCCATGCAGAAGAACCACACCGCCAGGATCGGAACGGTGCCGCTGATCAGGCCGTTGCTGAAAGACCCCAAGGTACTGCCGGCCTGCGGCCAGAGCGTGTGGCAAAGCGCCCCGAGCAACAAGGGGACCAGCATCATCCCGCCAGGAAGCCGCTCCACCGTGGCCTTGATGCGCATCTGCGTTCCAGTGAGCGCGTCACCACGCGCGAGGCTGGCAGCATCGCGCAGGCACCTGCGTGCATGCAGATCCCGGCGCGAACGCACGCAGCCGCACACGAATACGCCGGTCATGACCGCCGCAGCAGCCATGACCGGCGCTGCCCACCTTGCTCAGTAATTGACCTGCAACTGCAGACGCAGCAAATCGCCTTCCACGACCGGATACGGCGCGGTGCTGACGTCGGTGCGCTTCATCTTCGAATAGGCGAACACCAGTTCCAGCGCATCCATCGGCTGCCATTCGACACCGGCTTCCACTTCGTCCAGGCGCATGCGCGGGGCATTGGTGTCGAACTTGGAGCCGCCGCGGTAGGTCTGCCATTTCAGATAGGGCAGCAGCGTGCCGTAGTTGAAATCGTGCTTGAACATGGCCTGCACATAGCCACCGCTCAACGAGCGGGTGCGGATGCGGCGCTGGGCCACATCCAGTTCCGGGCCACGGCCCACCGTCCACTCCGCCTGCAGGCCGAACGGCTGCGGGTAGTAGATGATGTGCGCAGCCACGCGCTGGTCGGTATAGCCACTGGGCTCGGTAATCGCCGGGGTAAAGCTGCGGCCACCGATGTTCACTGCCGCCGCAGTCGGTACGAAGCGCCCGCTGTACGCATCGGCGCCCACTTCCAGGTACTGGCCGTTGGCGAACTTGAACGGGTAGGTGGCGTGCACCACCGCGTGCATGCTGTCGTTACGCTCGGCACGGTTGGCGCCCTGGCCGTTGGACACACCGGCACCGATCACGCCGTAATCGCCCGAGCCTTTCAATCCCGACTTGACCAGGTCTTGGAAGCGGCCCTTGGCCACGGTAGGGCTGTAATAGAACACCGCACCGATATCGCGTTCGTCGCGCAGGCCCGAGTTGAGTGCATCGGCACGGTCCAGCGTGAGGCGGTTCTGGCTGGACTGCAGGTTTTCCCAGCCGTACGGCATTTTCGACTGGCCCACGCGCACGCGGTACTCGCGCTTCTTGTCGAAGAAGATATCGGCGTAGGCATCGCGCAGCTGCGCGAAGTTGGAGGTGGTCGAGCCGGTGGGCGTGCTGGCGAAGTCGGGCTGGAAATACAGCGACACATGCTCGTTGAGATCGCCGCTCAGCACCAGGCGCGCACGCCGGATGCCCAGGCTCTGGTCGTTGCCGATGAAGCGGTCGCCCGGCGCGCGCAGGTCCTGCGCATCGCCACCGATGCCCTGGTTGTAGCGGATCTGGGTGTAGCCGCGCAGGCTGAGTTTGTCGTACCACTTCTTGCCGGCGTCGCCGGACTTGGCCGGCGCTGGCGTTGCAACCGGCGCAGGCGCAGGTGCGGCCTGCGCAACGGCTGTGTCGGCGGGCGTGGCGGCGCCCAGCGCGGGCGGGAGCGGTTGCGCGGGCGTTGCCGGCATCGCCGACGCCGGCAGCTTGCCGTTTTCGTCCACCTGCACGAAGGTGCCCAGCTTGTCGCGACCTGGCGCCGGCTCGGCGAAGATCTGCTTGGTCTTGCGGTCGACGTACAGCTCCAGCTCGGCGGCCAGCGTGCTGCCGCTGGCGGTCGCGCTGAGGGCGCACAGAACAGTGGCGAGATTGCGTCTTTTCATTGGTCCGGCTCGTGCAAGGGAAACGGGTCGGCGGCTGCGTCGATCCGGTGCTGCCAAGAGGGCGGCTGCACGGCGTGGAAGCGCCTGCCAGGCGCCGGTCGTCCTGACGTAGCGGCAATGGCAGCAGTTATATTTAGATTTGATGTCAGTTTGGTGACACTGCCCGGCTTTGCTGCAGCGGGCCTTGTGTCACGGTCGTGTCGGGGCGATGGCAGTTATGCGACCACTGTGAGGCAAGCCCAGCTGCGCACGATGTGGTGGAGGCGCTCGTACAAAACTGCCTGCGGGAACGTGCGGCCGCAGCACGACGAGATTGCGCGCGCGCCATCCATGCTCCGACGTTGAGCATCGCCGATGGCTGCGCGGCAGTACCTGCTGGATTTGCCGGCGTGGGGCGCGCCTGCGCCACCCTTGCGTCTGGGCAAGCACCTGAGTGGCACAAGCATGTGAGCGGCAGCGGCTCGGTCACGTTGCCGTGTGTTGCGGCGGCGGTGCATCGCGCCGTGTCCAGGCTGTGCAGGTCTCCAGCGTGAGCAGCTACCAGGGTCACGTCGGCTCGATCACTGCACCATGCATTGACCAACGGCGATGCGCGCGGTTGCTGAGCGGCTGTTGGCGCAGCGCCACTGCCGATCGCCTCAACCGATGCCGCTGGTCCAACGCACTGGCGAACTTCCCGACACACCCGGCCACGCCGATCAGCCGGCCATCGCCGACGGTCGCATGGGGTGAAGCCGCACGGAGGTCGCCGTGATCCCAGGCGGTCACGGCACACCTGCGCAACCCTGCGCCAGCGATCACGTGCCGAACGCCCCGCCAGCGCCGTGGTCCCAGCGGTGGCTCAGCGCACTGCGAGTGCCGACGCCACCGCGTCGCGCAACGGCGTGGTGGGGCGGCCGATCAACCGACTCAGCGTATGGCTATCGTCGAACAGGTCACCGCCACGCGAGGCCGCCGAGCACTGCGCCAGCACCTGCGCAAAGCCGGCCGGCAGGCCGATCTGCACCAGCGCTGCCGCGTAATCGGCTTCCGGCAGGTCGTGATAGGCGACCGGCTTGCCCGACTGTTGCGCCACCTCGGCGGCGTACTCGGCCATCGTGAAAGCGGTATCGCCTGCCAACTCGTATACCTGCCCGGCCTGTTGGGCATCCGAAGCCAGCACTGCTGCAGCGGCCGCAGCATAGTCGGCGCGCGTGGCGGCGCTGATCCTGCCGTCGCCCGCACTGCCGATCACTGCGCCATGGGCGACTTCCGCGGCGATCGAGCCGGTGTAGTTCTGGGTGTACCAGCCATTGCGCAGCAATGCGTACGGCACGCCGCTCTCGCGCAGCAGCGCTTCGGTGGCCACATGCTCGGCGGCCAGCGACAGCGTGCTGGTATCGGCATGCAGGATGCTTGTATACGCCAGCAATTCCACCCCGGCGCGCTTGGCCGCCTCGATCACGTTGCGGTGTTGCGGCACGCGCTGGCCCACTGCATTGGACGAGACCAGCAACACGCGGCCTACGCCGGCGAAGGCCGCGTCCAGGCTGTGCGGGTTCGCATAGTCGGCCTGACGTACCGCGATGTCGCGTTTTGCGAACTCGGCAAGTGACGCGGTATCACGGGCCGTTGCTACGATGCGGTTGGCAGGCAGATGGCCAAGCAGCGCTTCGACAACCAGCGCACCCAACTGCCCGCTGGCGCCGGTGACAAGAATCAGGGGGATGCAGATGTCATGACGGGTTCCGGTAGGTTTGCATAAGAGATTTGGTCTACTATCTAGACCTAACTGGTCGCCCGCATAGTGTCAGCCCCGCGCGGGCTCCCGCAAGTAGGCAGTTTTGCTCCCCTGGTTACCGTGAGATACCCCACGTGAATGCGATTGCCCTGTTCCCGCTGCCGCCTTCCTGGAAGGACCCTTCGACGCTACCAAGTGCCCGGTACGCGATGTGCTCGACCAGATCGGCGACAAGTGGACCCTGCTGATCCTGCTGACGCTGATCCCCGGCCCATCCCGCTTCAGCGCCATCCAACGCGCCGTGCCGGACATTTCCAAGCGCATGTTGACCCAGACCCTGCGCAATCTCGAGCGCAACGGCATGATCACCCGCAAGGTCTACGCCACCAAGCCGCCGAGCGTGGAATACGCGCTCTCAAAGCTGGGCATCGCGCTACTCGGCCCAGTCTCGCAACTGCTCACTTGGGCGGGCGAGAACCACGGCAGCATCCGCGCGGCCCGCGAGCGATTCGATCGCGCGCAGCAGGCAGCAGTGGCGTTGGATCCCGACGAAGCGATGGCATAGGTGCACGCTGCGTCAGCGCGTTCAAGCGAATGCGGTGACGTGGTGCAGCAGCGCTCCAGTCGTGCGCTTCGACTGTCGGCCCTGACTGCAAAGTGCGCTCGCAAACGTCCGTGCTTGCCTCTCTCTCATGTGCGCTTGACGCTTGAGTAAAGCCGCGTTGTGAAGTGGCTTCAGCGCGAATGGTTACGCCGCATCGCCGAATTCGCGAAGATGCGGCACATACGCTGAGAGGACAGACACACAGAGGCACTCGGAGACGATGAGCCACTCGTGCATCGCGCCTAACGATGCGGTGACGTGCAGGAAGTGACCTGCAGTGCGATCCCGCCATCCTCCGGAAACGACTTTGTAGAGGACGTGGCCTGTAGTGAGTGGGCTTTCCCAGTACTCAAGCATGTCCCCCTCGTCCATCACCTGGAACGCCCGAACGAAAGGAAAGTGGAGCTCAAGGTAGCGATCGACCCCTTCCGGCGCCGCCACAACAATGCGCAGGCCAGAGCGAGTGCTGGTGATCTCGATGACGTCTGAGCCCTCATGCGGTAATCCCCCGCCCATTAGCAGACGCCAGAAGTGGAATTTTCTCGTCCCCTTTCCCGAGGAGGTTCCATGAAGAAGTCCCGCTTTACCGACAGCCAGATCATCGCCGTGCTCAAGCAGGCCCAGGCCGGTGCGCCCGTGCCGGAGCTGTGCCGCGAGCACGGCATCAGCTCGGCCACGTTCTACAAGTGGCGCAGCAAGTTCGGCGGCATGGACGTGTCCATGGTCGCGCGCATGAAGGAGCTGGAGGAGGAGAACCGCCGGCTCAAGAAGATGTACGCCGAGGCGCAGCTCAGTACCGACCTGCTGAAGGAAGCGCTCGCAAAAAAATGGTGAGGCCATCTCAGCGACGCGAGATGGCCCAATCGGCGGTCACGAGCGGGCGCACGAACATCCGCCACGCCTGCCAGACCTTCGCGGTGAGCCAGACCTGCTTCCGCTACCAGGCCAAGGCCAGCGAGGAGAACGCCCGGATCGCCGACTGGCTGATCCGGTTGACGACCGCCCATCGCGACTGGGGCTTTGGCCTGTGCTACCTGTACCTGCGCAACGTGAAGGGCTTTGGTTGGAACCACAAGCGGATCTACCGGATCTACCGCGAGTTGGAGTTGAACCTGCGGATCAAGCCGAAGAAGCGGCTGGTGCGTGAGCGGCCGCAGCCACTGGCGGTGCCGGAGACGATCAACCAAGTCTGGTCGATGGACTTCATGCACGACCAGCTGGCCGACGGCCGCAGCTTCAGGCTGTTCAACGTGCTCGACGACTTCAATCGCGAGGGACTGGGGATCGAGGTCGACCTGTCGCTGCCGTCAGCCCGGGTGATCCGATCGCTGGAGCAGATCATCGAGTGGCGCGGCAAGCCCGCCGTGATCCGCTGCGACAACGGCCCTGAATACATCAGTGGCGCGTTGCTGTCCTGGGCGCAGCGGCATGGTATCCGGGTCGAGCACATCCAGCCGGGCAAGCCACAGCAGAACGCCTACGTTGAACGCTACAACCGCACCATCCGCTACGCTTGGCTCGCCCAAACCCTGTTCGACACCATCGACCAGGTGCAGGACAAAGCCACCCGCTGGCTATGGACGTACAACCACGAGCGTCCGAATATGGCGCTCGGCGGCATCACGCCTGCCATGAAGTTGGCGATGGCCGCTTAGCTCCACTTCTGGCGACCGCTAAAAGTGGGGGATTACCATGCCACTGGATCTCGGAGCCGACAGGTTCTAGGGATGTCTGCATGCGGCCCAATGCCTCAATGACTTGCTAGCCGGCAACACTAACTGCAAGCAGCACGAGTTGCCAGCTGAGCAGCAGCACAGTGGGATAGAAGGTCAGTGCGAACCCCAGGGCCCTGGCGCCAGCACCGCCACTGTAGGTTGCGAAGAAGATCAGCCTCCCAAGCAAGAAGGCACAAGCGCATGCTGGAACTGCGGCTTGGATAGCGGGGCGCGTGCTTAGCAGGGCGGCGACGTAGACCGGGAGCGCAAACGCTAGCTGCTCCGTCGTGTTCTGAAGTAAGGATTGCAATGTCCTGGCACGAGCAGTGCCAACACTCAGTGCGCTCCCGTCGATGTCTGCGGGCGTAACGAAGCGGTGCTTGGCGATGCGCGCGATGGCGAGGAACATTGCCGCAGCGGGCAACAATAAGCCGGTACCTGCGCGCTCTGGTGCGTCCCAGCTCAAGAACGCGCGTGATGCCAGGAACACAACGAATAGAGAAGCAAGAAGTCCCGATGCCATGCCGAGGACCACTCCTCGTTGCTTTCTGTCTAGATGCACCATGGCTCGCTCTGCCGGCGAATGTTCGAGGTCACCTTGGCGCAGGCTTCATGCATTGATACGCCTTAGACGGTAGGTCATTTCTTCTGCGATTTCCGGGTCACTGCATTTCGCAAACTCTTCAATGACCGCAATCGACTGGGGTGTATCGATATCAGCGAGCGCATGGCTAAACCATTTCGCGATGACGCCTGGCTCGGAACACGTGTACTGAAACGTCTGAAACCCATTGGCAAGCACCTGTCGAATGTACGTAACGCTGGATGGGCTACGAAGTAGCTGGATCTCTCGCGTGACCTCTTGATGGAGTTCATGCCCAGGCATCACGAGCAGGCGATTGAACACGTCAACCTTCTGCTCCAGATCCGGAATGCTTTGAGCGAGAGAAAAGAGATCGTAGGTGGCTTGCCAATCGTTGTTGGCGATGGCTGTGGCCATCTCGCGCAGGACTTCTTCTTTGATCGCGGCCGAAGGTTGGCTCATGTTGGATTACCTGCGCCTAAGCTAAGCGAGCTGCGCGACCTGGATGTCGACCGAGCGGGCAGCTTATCCCGCGCAGGTTTGCATGCGTGCATGGTTAGGATCTACGAGGCTGCACCGATGGAGCCCGTGTCCTTGTAGCAGCCCAAGAGCGTGTGCTCGAACTGAACAATGGACACTGTCTTGTAATCAATCGTCTGGATGCGTGAGGCGGCCAGCGTTATCAGTGATGGCTCTGCACCGACAAGCCGCTGTTTGACTCCGAGGCTGAGCGGAAGTAGAGGGAAGACCCGCTGCGGGTCTCCGATCGCGATGAAGTCGTGAAGAGGTGCACCGCTGGTGCATTCGTACACGCTGAACCAGCAAGGGCGAAAGTCGCCAATCTCTCTGAGCTCCGAGCCACATTCGCTGCAGAATTTTGGCATGAGACTAACCCTGAGTTGAGCCACATTGCGGAGCCACGTCGGCTTGTACGAATTGCTAGGCACTTCCGCCGTGCCGCTCGGACCACCCCTTCCAGTAGTTGGAGCTTGCCTGAGCAAGCGACGCAGCAGGTAGTGTCTGGCCGGTATCGAGCGCGAGCTCCAGTGACCGATAGGCGAGCGTGAGTGTACCTAGGGTGGTGTAGATGGCCAGCGGTGCCTCACTGACAATCGAGAGCAGCTCGGGTGAGCGCTCAGCGATTTGGTGTGGGTCTTCCAGCACGGCACCATCATGATCTTTGAGCTTGAAAAGGGTGCAGCCCCTTAGCATGAGCACGAACCCTTCACCTTCTGGCTGGAAATACCTGCGCAGGTAAGGGAGTGAGACGGAGAGAATCAGATCACCGGGCACGATTCCCTCGGCCCGATCCAGGGAGCCGTCGTGGAGATAACCCCAAGCCGCCGTATTGCGCATGAGCCACTTGATACCTGAGTTAAAGCCGACCCGCCAGGCAGGTCGGGCTTGGTGAATGCTAGGCGCCGGCCGAACGAGTGGAAGCCCGCTCTGACTCTGCCCCGACTATCTCCGCTAGCCAGATGGTGTGCCCACCCGAGCCGGCACACTCGAGGGCGAAAGCAGCCTCACGGACTGGCTGAACCGCGCGCACCAGGATGACTCTTCCAAGGTCCGCCGGTCTGGGGAAGACCGCTGGCTGAAGTCTTCCTCTATCCGGCGACGTCCCCCGATTTTGAGTAGCACCGCAGTTTGGAGTCCAATTCCCTACCCCGAGGAGATTGGACGTGAAGAAGCGCTTTTCCGAAGAACAGATCATTGGCTTCCTGCGCGAAGCCGAAGCGGGCGTGGCGATCAAGGACCTGTGCCGGCGCCATGGCTTCAGCGAGGCCTCTTACTACCTGTGGCGCAGCAAGTTCGGCGGGATGAGCGTGCCCGATGCCAAGCGGCTCAAAGACCTTGAAACGGAGAACGCGCGGCTGAAGAAGTTGCTGGCCGAGCAGCTGTTTGAGAACGATCTGATCAAGGATGCGCTGCGAAAAAGTGGTGAGCGCGCCGGCGCGTCGTGCGCTGGTGCGCGAGTGGATGGGGTGCGGTGCCAGCGAGCGCCGCGCCTTGGCAGCGATCGGCATGAGCGCCAGCGCGCTGCGCTACTGCCCACGCGAAGATCGCAACGTTGAGCTGCGCGAGCGCATCGGTGCGTTGGCGCATCGCCATCGCCGTTATGGCGTGGGCATGATCTATCTCAAACTGCGACAGGAAGGCCGCATCGTGAACTACAAGCGTGTGGAGCGGTTGTACCGCGAGCAGCAGCTGCAAGTCCGCCGCCGCAAGCGCAAGAAAGTCCCGGTAGGCGAGCGTCAGCCGCTGCTGCGGCCATCGCAGGCCAACCAGGTATGGTCGATGGACTTCGTGTTCGACCGCACTGCCGACGGTCGGGTGATCAAGTGTCTGGTGATCGTGGACGACGCCACGCACGAAGCGGTCGCCATCGAGGTGGAGCGCGCAATAGCGGGCCATGGCGTGACGCGTGTGCTGAATCGGCTCGCCATCCGCCGCGGCTTGCCGCAGGTGATCCGCACGGACAACGGCAAGGAGTTTTGCGGCAAGGCGATGGTGGCCTGGGCGCATGCGCGTGGCGTGCAGTTGCGACTCATCCAACCCGGCAAGCCGAATCAGAACGCCTACGTTGAATCGTTTAACGGCCGCCTGCGCGACGAATGCCTCAACGAACACTGGTTCCCGACACTGCTGCATGCACGCACCGAGATCGAGCGCTGGCGCCGCGAATACAACGAGGAGCGACCCAAGAAAGCAATTGGCGGCATGACGCCCTCCGCGTATGCCCAACAGTTGGCCAACGCCGCTATCATCAACCCCGGACTCTAAACCTGGCCGCTACTCAGGGCGGGGGGACGTCGCAGCCTACGCACCGAGCAGGCGTATGTCAGTTGGATACGGCGCTTCATCCTGGCCGGCGGCAAGCGCCATCCGGCGCAGATGGGGCAGGCGGAAGTCGAGGCGTTCCTGACGCGGCTGGCCACTGATGGCCGGGTGTCTGCGGGCACCCAGAACCAGCGTTGGCTGCGCTGTTGTTTCTTTACCGCGAAGTGCTGCGCATCGAGTTGCCGTGGATGGAAAACCTGGTACGCGCCAAGCGGCCCAGGCGGATTCCGGTAGTGCTTTCGCGCGAGGAGGTTGCACGTTTGCTGGCGGTGCTGGAGGGGCCGTGCTGGCTGATGGCCAGCCTGCTGTACGGTAGCGGGATGCGGTTGATGGAATGCCTGCGCCTGCGCATCAAGGACGTGGATGCCGCGCGTGGCGAGATCGTGGTGCGCGATGGCAAGGGCGGCAAGGACCGCCGGGTGCCGTTGCCGCACAGCCTGCGAGAGGCGCTACCGCGGCAACGCGAACGCGCACTGTTGGTGCATGCGGCGGATCTGGCGGCCGGTGCTGGTCGGGTCTTCTTGCCGCACGCGTTGGCACGCAAGTATCCCAATGCCGACATTGAGCCGGGGTGGCAATATCTGTTCCCGTCTGTGCGCCGGTTGCAGGATCCGCGCAGCGCCCGGCCTGGCCGGCACCATGTCTCTGAAGAAATTCTGCAGCGTGCGGTACAGTCGGCACGGCAGCAGGCTGCATCGTCAAGCCGGCGACCTGCCACACCTTGCGGCATTCGTTCGCCATCCATCTGCTGGAGGCCGGCCACGATATCCGCACCGTACAGGAACTGCTGGGGCACATGGACGTGAGCACCACGCAGATCTACATACATGTGCTGGGACGCGGTGCGTCGCGGTTCGCAGTCCCTTGGATGGGCTCGGCCTCATGGGCGCCGATGGGTGAGGCGACCTTGCCGGCGGTGGTGCGTCCGCTCTTGGGTCGCAGGTGCTGCTCCGCTGCCGATGTGCTGCATGCAGACGGAACTATCAGCCGACGCTAGTGCAGTCGGCCGAATGTCTCAACCATCCAGCAACGCCTTATCTCGCACCGCACCCTTATCCGCACTGGTGGCCAGCAACGCATACGCCTTTAGTGCAGTAGTGACCTTGCGTGGACGCACTTCCACCGGCTTCCAGCCTTTGGCATCTTGCGCTGCGCGCCGCAGCGCAAGTTCCTCGTCGGAGATCATGAGGTTGATCGAACGCTGGGGAATGTCGATCAGGATCCTGTCGCCGTCGCGCACCAAGCCAATCGCGCCGCCTGCGGCAGCTTCCGGTGAGGCGTGGCCGATCGACAGGCCCGAGGTGCCGCCGGAGAAGCGGCCGTCGGTGAGCAGGGCGCATTGCTTGCCCAGGCCCTTGGATTTGAGATAGCTGGTGGGGTAGAGCATTTCCTGCATACCGGGGCCGCCTTTGGGGCCCTCGTAGCGGATCACCACCACATCCCCGGCAACCACCTCGTCGGCAAGAATGCCCTTGACTGCTGCGTCCTGGCTCTCGTACACGCGGGCATTGCCTTCGAAGACGTGGATGGATTCGTCCACGCCGGCAGTTTTCACCACGCAGCCGTCGCGCGCGATATTGCCGTACAGCACGGCCAGGCCGCCTTCCTGCGAGAACGCGTGCGCGACATCGCGGATGCAGCCGTCGCTACGGTCGGTATCCAGGCTGTCCCAGCGCGTGGCCTGGCTGAAGGCGATCTGGGTGGGAATGCCGGCCGGGCCAGCCTTGTAGAACGTGTGTACTGCTTCATCGTCGGTCTGGGTGACATCCCATTGCGCGATGGCTTCGGCCAGCGTGCGTGCGTGCACGGTGGCCGCATGTGTATGCAGCAGGCCGCCGCGCGCGAGCTCGCCGAGAATAGCCATGATGCCGCCGGCACGATGCACGTCTTCGATGTGGTACTTGGGCGTGTTCGGCGCGACCTTGCACAGCTGCGGCACGCGCTTGGACAGGCGGTCGATATCCTGCATGCCGAAGGCAACCTCGGCTTCCTGCGCGGCGGCGAGCAGGTGCAGAATGGTATTGGTCGAGCCACCCATGGCGATGTCCAGCGTCATCGCATTTTCGAATGCTTCGAAGGTGGCGATGCCGCGTGGCAGGGCGGTGGGGTCTTCGCCGCCGTACCAACGGTGACACAGTTCCACCGCCACGCGTCCGGCACGCAGGAACAGCTGCTCGCGGTCGGCGTGCGTGGCGACAACCGTGCCATTGCCGGGCAGCGACAGGCCCAGCTTCGGTCAGGCAGTTCATCGAGTTGGCGGTGAACATGCCCGAGCACGAGCCGCAGGTGGGGCAGGCGCTGCGCTCGAATTCGGCCACCTTTTCGTCGGAGGCGCTGTCGTCGGCGGCGATCACCATCGCATCGATCAAGTCGAGCTTGTGCTCGGCCAGCTTGGTCTTGCCGGCTTCCATCGGGCCGCCGGAGACGAACACGGTGGGGATATTGAGCCGCAGCGCGGCCATCAACATACCGGGGGTAATCTTGTCGCAATTGGAAATGCACACCAGCGCGTCGGCGCAATGCGCATTGACCATGTATTCGACCGAGTCGGCAATGATCTCGCGGCTGGGCAACGAATACAGCATGCCGTCATGGCCCATCGCGATGCCATCGTCCACGGCGATGGTGTCGAACTCCTTGGCCACGCCGCCGACGCGTTCGATCTCGCGCGCGACCAGCTGACCAAGATCCTTCAGGTGCACATGCCCGGGCACGAACTGCGTGAACGAGTTGGCGATGGCGATGATGGGCTTGTGGAAGTCGCCATCCTTCATGCCGGTGGCACGCCACAGGGCGCGGGCGCCGGCCATGTTGCGGCCGTGGGTAGAGGTTTTGGAGCGGTACTCGGGCATGGCGAATTCGACGGCTGATTGGCGAGCGGTGGCTGGTAATTAGAGCGCGTCGTGACTGTTGCTGCTGCAACCGTCACCGCACGCGCAGGTCCGCACGGTAGCACGCACGCCGGCGTGCACCTGAGGTGCAGCGTCGGGCGCTGCCGGCATGCCGTGCAGTTGCCGCTCATCGGTCATCGCGTTGCGGGCCTGCACATGCGCGGCGTCGTTGGCCTGTCATGTAATGCGATGTAAACGTATGCGTTCGGGCATGCAGTGGCGGGAGTGCGAACCGGCGCGCAGATCCGGGCGCCGGGGCGCAGCCACCATCGACAGGGACCGCTGCGGCCGAGGGGAGCTGTGCCGGCGAGGATCTTTCCAACGGCACCGCAGGAGGCGCCCCGATGTCCGACCATCCATCTCCACGCCGCGCACTCACGGCATCATCCCACTCCACTGCGCCACCGGTCGCTGGCGGCATCAGCCGCCGGCGTGTGCTGCAAGGCGCGGCCGGCGCCGCCGTCGTGGCCACCACCGGCTGGGCAGGCCGTGCAGCCGCGCAAAGCGCCAGCCTGCCGTTCGCTGGCCTGAACCTGTCCGGCTTGGCCTCCAATAGCTATGTGGAGAACGCCGAGATCGGCACGCATTACCGCGCCATCACTGCCCAGCATGTGGCTGCGGCAGGGCGCTGCCCGCTCTTCCGCCTGCCGACCACCGCCGCGCGCTTCACGCGTGGGCAGGGCGCGCCGTTGAACGAGAGCTACTGCACGCAGGTGCAGGACGCGCTGGACAACATCGCTGCGCGCGGCAAGCGCGCCATCGTGGAGTTGCACGATTACATGCGGCTGCCGCAGCGGGTGGCGGCCAAGAGCGGGTATCGACGCGATGCCAGCGGTGCAGTGGTCGACGCGCGCGGCAACCGCGTCGGCGATCTGGCGGCGGCCGGGCTGTGGGCCGACACCTACCCGCTGCGCAACTTCAATTACGTGGGCTATCTGGACAGTCGCGATCAGCTGCTCAAGCTCTACGAATACCGGGTGATCGGCACGCCGGGGTGCACGCTCTACAACGACGCCGGCTTGCCGGATCTGTGGGCGCGCATCGTCAACCGGTTCAAGCAGCACCCGGCGATGTTCGGCTGGGGCGTCATGAACGAGCCGTACCAGGGCGCCGAGCGCAATGCCGATGGCAGCGTGCTGTCGATGGCCGCACATTGGCAGAAGACCGCCACCGCCTGCTCCAAGGCCATCATCGACCGCGATCGAAACCATTTCGTGTTCGTGTGCGGCAACGGCTATGCCAGCGCCCGGCGCTGGCAGGACGATTCGATGGACCTGTTCGACATTCCGGACCCGTACGATCGCATCGTGTACGAGGCGCACAACTATCTCGACAGCAACGGCAGCGGGGGCGGCAACTGGATCGGGCCCGGTGGACGCAACGAGGTGATCCAGCCGGATACCGGCATCGACATGGTCAACCCGTTTATCCAAGCGCTGCAGCAGGCAGGCAAGCGCGGTTACCTGGGCGAGCACGGCTATCCGGCCGGCAACCGCAGCGCGGAAATCGCCACCACGCGCATGCTGGCGCATCTGCAGGCCTTCAACATTCCCAGCACGCAATGGTGCTTCGGCCCCGGGTGGCCGGACGACGACGTGCTGGGCATGAGCCGCGACGTGGGTGCGGACATCCAGGCCAAGTCCAACCTGGCTGCCGTGCAGGCGTTCTTCGACGTGCGCCTGTCCAGCTACATTCCGCCCCGCTAGCCGGTATCGCCGCCGCTGCCGGGAGGTGGCGGCGGTTTACACTGCGGCATGCACATGGACATTCCCTGCCGCGCCGGCTGCGCGGCCTGCTGTATCGCCCCCTCCATCAGTTCGGCCATTCCCGGCATGCCGCATGGCAAGCCGGCGGGTGTGCCGTGCGTGCAACTAGACGGGCAGGGGCGCTGCCGCCTGTTCGGCCTGCCGACGCGGCCAGCGGTCTGCACCAGCCTGCGTCCGTCCCAGGACATGTGCGGTGCATCGCGCGCCCAGGCGCTGGCCATGCTGAGGGCACTGGAGCACGCCACGCAGCCGTAGCCGCGCACACGCCCGGTACCGTCACGCACGCGCCAGGCGGACTGCCTGTGCTGCGGCTCAGCCGGCGGGTGAGGCGCCCAGGTATTGATCCTTGAGCCGCACGTAATGCTGCGCGGAGTAATGCAGGCTTTCGATTTCCTTGTCGCTGAGCGTGCGCGCCAGGCGCGCAGGATTGCCCAGCCACAGCTCGGCCTCTCCAACCACCTTGCCCGGGCCCACCACCGCACCGGCCCCGACAAAGCCATAACGTTTGACCGTTGCACCATCGAGCACGCAGGCGCCCATGCCGATCAGGCACAGGTCTTCGATGGTGCAGGCATGCAGGATGGTGCCGTGGCCGACGGTGACGTCCTCGCCGATCACGGTGGGGTAGCCGGCCTTGTTGAACGGGCTGTGGTGGCTGACGTGGATGATGGTGCCGTCCTGCACGTTGGTGCGCGCGCCGATCTGCACATGATTGACGTCGCCGCGAATCACGGTGCCCGGCCAGACCGAGACGTCATCGCCCAGGCTCACCTTGCCGATGATGGTGCAGGCAGGATCGACGTAGACGCGGGCCCCCAGCTGCGGGGTGTGGTCCAGGAAGGAACGAATCGGGGTCACGGCATCTCCGTCAAGTCAGCGTGCCGCCCACTGCGGACACGCCGCGGATGATACCTGCGCTGCGGTTGCTGCTGCGGCAGCGCGCCGCGCTGCAGTAACCAACGCACGAATGCACTGCGTGCAAGGTCGTTGGCAGACGTGGCCGGGTGGGTCGACGTGCAATGGATCGTGTCGCGTCGCCAGAGATTCCAATGTCGCGAACGGCAAGCCACGCGCTGCATGCGACGACATCGCAGCGCGGGCCACGCGCATCTACGCATTTCCGATAAGCGCACAGCGCTGCGGTCATCGGTCTTGAGCCGGCTGTGCAATCGGCTAGCGTGCGCAGGCGGTCGCAACACATCGCGCATCGGTGATTGCATGCATCGTGGCGCCGCCGCGCAGTCGGTCTTGCACACAGCGTCGTTCAACGGCGCCCGCAGCGCCTTCGAACCAACCCTCTCTCATCACAGGACATGCCAATGCCTCAGCACACTGCATCGTTCGGGCATTTCGTGCTGGAGCGCATGACGCCGTTTCAGTGGAGGGCCGTCGCGGTATGCGTGTTGCTGACGATGCTCGACGGCTTCGACGTGATGGCGATGGCGTTCACCGCACCGCATGTGTCGGCGGACTGGCAGCTGTCGGGCAAGCAGTTGGGCATGCTGTTCAGCGCGGGCCTGATCGGCATGGCGCTTGGTGCGCTTGGGTTGGCGCCGCTGGCCGACCGCATCGGCCGTCGCGCGCTGACGCTGGCGTGTCTGGCCATCCTGACCGTCGGCATGGGCTTGTCCGCACTGGCCAGCACTGCATGGCAGCTCGGAGCGTTGCGGCTTCTGACCGGTCTGGGCATCGGCGGCATGTTGGCCTGCGTTGCGGTCACGGCAGGGGAGTTTTCCAGCCCCCGTTGGCGCAACACCGCCATCGTGCTGCAGGTGACCGGCTACCCGGTCGGTGCCACGCTGGGGGCACGATTGCCGAACTGTTGATGCAGCAGTGGTCGTGGCCGGCGGTGTTCGTGCTCGGGGCGGTGGCATCGTTGCTGTGTGTGCCGTTGGTGCTTGCATTCCTGCCCGAGTCGCTGGAGTTTCTGATCATGCGCCGGCCACCCGATGCCGTCGTGCGCTTCAACGCCGTGCTGGCGCGGATGGGAATGCCGCCGCACGACGCATTGCCGCCGCTACCGCCGCAGTCAGCCACGCAGGCACAAGGGTATCGGGCCCTGTTTGATGCTGCCATGCGGCGGCACACGCTGCTGATCGCGCTTGGTTTTTTCTCGCTGATGTTCGCGTTTTACTTCGTGATCAGCTGGACGCCGAAACTGCTGGTGACCGCTGGCGCGTCGGCCACGCAGGGCGTCACGGGCGGGGTGCTGTTGAATCTTGGTGGCATCGGCGGCGGCTTGCTGTTCAGTGGCTTGGCATCGTGCGTGCGGCTGTCGCGCCTGACCATCGGGTCCCTGTTGCTGATGGGCCTGGCGATGCTGGCCTCCGGCCTGTGCAGTACGCAGTTGAGCTGGGCGCTCGCCTTCGCCTTGCTTACCGGGGCCGCGATGTTCGCGGCGGTGGGCGGCATGTACGCCATCGTGCCGATCGTCTTCGACGCTGCGGTGCGCTCGACTGCGCTGGGCTGGGCGATCGGGGTGGGGCGCTTCGGGGCGATCCTGTCGCCGTTCTGCGCCGGGGTGCTGCTGGACGCCGGATGGTCGCCGGCCATGTTGTATCTGGCCTGCAGCCTGCCGTTGCTGTTCGCCGTCGTTGCCGTGCTGGCGATGCGGTTGCCGAACCGCTGAGCAACCCCGGAACAGCCGTGTCCGGCATCACATCCTGGCCCTGCGTAGACCCGGCCGCGGGCCAAAGAAATTGGGCCAGGTGCCGATAACACCGCAGACCGCCAAGTCGTGGCGGGCTTCCCTGGACATTGTGCAAACCAGCGCCGGCATGCTCAGAACCATCGACTCAGATCAACTCCGTCCCGGCATGTACGTGTGCAAGCTGCTGGGTGCGTGGGTGCACCATCCGTTCTGGAAGACATCGTTTCTGGTCGATTCCGACGATGTGGAGAAGATCCACGACAGCCGCATCGAGCAGCTGGTGATCGACACCGAGCGCGGGCTGGATGTGGAGGCGCCCACGAGCTCCGGCGCGTCCGCCGCACCGGCCGTGCCGCCGAGCCCGGCGCCTGCCCCGGCACCTGCGGCGCCCGAACCGCCGGAGCCTGCCGCCGCGCCGCGTGGCGTGCGCACCAACAGCGTGACCGCACAGGTCGGCATCGAAGCGGAGGTGGTACGCGCACGCCGCATCTTCGAAGACGGCCGCGACATGGTCGAGGCGATGTTCCGCGATGTGCGGCTGGGGCGCACCGTCGACACGGAAGCGGCCATGCCGCTGGTGGAAGCCATCAACGACTCGGTGCTGCGGCATCCGCAAGCCCTGATCAGCGTGGCGCGGCTCAAGACTGCCGACGATTACACCTATCTGCATTCGATGGCCGTGGCGGGGCTGATGAGCGGTTTAGCGCGCCAGCTCGGCCTGCCCGAATCGCAGGTGGTGGAAGCGGCGATGGGCGGCCTGCTGCACGACATGGGCAAGGCGGTGACACCGTTGGAAATTCTCAACAAGCCTGGCCGGCTCACCAACGAAGAGATGGAGATCATGCGCCAGCATCCGCTGGACGGCCATCGGCTGCTGGTGGCCGGCGGCGTGCAGAACGCGGTGGTGCTGGAAATCGCGCTGCATCACCACGAAAAGATGGACGGCAGCGGCTACCCGAATCAATTGGTGGGCGAGAAGATTTCGTTGATGTCGCGGATGGGGGCGGTCTGCGATGTCTACGACGCCATCAGCTCGGACCGCCCCTACAAACGCGGTTGGGATCCGGCCGAATCGCTCAAGCAAATGGCCTCCTGGAAAGGCCATTTCGACCCGGTGGTGTTCCAGGCCTTCGTGCGCCGGCTGGGCATTTATCCGGTCGGCTCGCTGGTGCGGCTGGAGTCGCAAAAACTTGCGGTGGTGATCGAACAGACGCCCGATGCGCTGCTCAAGCCCAAGGTGCGCGTGTTCTATTCGGCCAAGCTGCGCAGCCACGTGTTGGTGCAGGACATCGACCTGTCGCGTCCGGACTGCCATGACCGCATCGCGCAGATGGAAAGTCCTGCCGACTGGGGCTTCCGCGATCTGGAAAAGCTCTGGCTGCCCTGAGCGGGCTGCACAGGCAGTGAGCCGATAGCCGTCGCGATCATGCGCACGGTGCATCGTGTGTGCCGATCATCGTGCCCCCTGGACAGAGGCGCCACGCGTCCATGCGATGCGCCTGCGTCCTGGCTGCGCCCGTGGCCGCCATGCCCGCGAGCGCTGGCTGCTAGCGAGCGCGACCATGCTGCGCTGCAGCTTGGCAATGTAGTTATGATCAATAACTGTTCAGGAACGCAATCACTTGCCGACTGGAACCATGTCTCAGCCTTGCCCGGATCATCGCCGCCCCCATCCGCCGCAGCGCTGGTCCGCCGTTGCACGCTGCGTGCGTGGCAGGGTGGCCTGGCTGACACGCCGGCGGCGCGTGCACCGGCAGCGTGTCCGACCACATCGGCAGGCCCGGTGGCGTCTACAATGCGATGCACGCCGTCGATCGGCGTTGCGGATGCGGCGCATTGCGCGTACCGGTCCGCCCGCTGCCTCAGTCGCGAGAACCGCCATGCCCGTCACCGCCCTTGCTGCGCCCTTGCCCGATGCCGTCACCACGGTGGATCAGGCGCGGCTGCTGCGGTTGCTGGGGTATCGCATCACCCGCACCGAGTTGATGGTGCGGCGGATGTTTCAGGAGTGCGTGGCCGCGTTCGATCTCAAGCCGGTCGACTTCTCGCTGCTGATGCTGGTGGATGGCAACCCGGGCATCAACCAGCGCCAGATCGGCGATGTGCTGCACGTGTCGCCGCCGAATCTGGCGATCGTGGTGGCCAGGCTGGTCAAGCGTCGCCTGCTGCGGCAGGTGCGTGGGCGGCAGGACCGGCGCATGCAGCACCTTTCGCTGACCGCGGCCGGCGCTGCGCTGCTGACCGCCGCCGAGGCCGAAGTGCTGCGCATGGAACAGCAACTCAGCGCCGTGCTCGGTTCCAGCGAAGCGCCGTTGTTGCGCGCCCTGGACCGTCTGGATCGTCTGGACACGCCGTAACCCGCCTCCGTCGGCGGCCTGTCCCCGGCAGCGATTCTCAACGAACGTTTCCACTGCACGCTGTGCGTCACGCGGCGCGCGCGCTTGCCTGACGTTGGTGATGTGGCACGCACCGCGTTCCTTTCCAATGCGGGAGATCTCTGCAGTGATTGAATCATCGGTGACGCGTGGTGCGGGTGTGGCGGCAGGTTGGCGGCTGCGCGCGTTGCTCGGCCTGGCGGCAGGCTTGGCGACGGGCGCGGCGCCTGCGCAAAGTGCGCCACAGAGCGCGGCGCTGACCAATGGCATCAATACCGGGGGCACCAGTTTCCTGGATGGCTTCACCAGCACCACGCCAGGCCTGGCGGTCGTCACCTACCTGCGGCACAACGCGCTGGATGCCATCAAGGACGCCCGTGGCAACGATATCCGGGTGTTCGACAACCCGCGGATCGATTCCACCGTGCTGCTGACCCAGTTCGCTTACGTCACGCCGTATCGATTATTCGGCGGGTCGCTGGGCATCACTGCGCTGGTGCCGCTGGTCAATCTGGATGCGTCTTTCGGCCGCAACAGCATTGCCACGCTGCGCGACAATGGCGCCGGCGTGGGGATGTGACGTTCGGACCGTACCTGCAAATGCCACCGGTGATACGCAACGAGCGAGCGGTGTTCTCGCAGCGGTTCGAATTCGACGCCGTGGCACCGATCGGCAAGTAAGACGGCCATCGCGATCTCAACCAGAGCTCCGGTTACTGGTCGCTTATTCCAAGCTACGCATTCACGGTGCTTCCCACGCCCAGTTGGGAAGTCAGTGCACGCATCAACTACATCTACAACTTCCGCAGCGAGCGCCGTCCGAACTTGCCGCCAGGCTTCGACTTCCGCGATGGTCAGGCAGGCGATGCGGGATGGATCAATTTCGCCACGTCCTGGGACGTGGCACCGAAGCTGCGGCTGGGCATCAATGCGTACTACCTGACCCAGTTCCGCGACAACCGCACCAACGACCAGCGCGTGCCGGATAGCCGTCAACGCGCGTTCTATGCAGGGCCGGGTGGCGTGTGGGCTTTTGATGCAAAAAACATCCTGTTCGCCAACGTCTATCTACCGGTGGAAGTCAGGAATGCCGCGTCCGGCAACAACGTCAATTTCGAGTATGTCCATGTGTTCTAGCGCCGGCACGGCTGGCTCCTTCGGAGGATGGCAATGAATTTGCAGAACAAGACGATCGTGGTGACCGGCGTGGCGTCGGGCATTGGCGCGGAGGTCGCACGGCTGGCACGGTTTCACGGCGCCAAGGTGATCGGCGTCGATCGCATGCCCGTGCAGATGACACTGCACGGCTTTCATCAGGCCGATCTCGGCGACCCGGCATCCATCGATGCCTTGGTGAAGGCCTTGCCGGATCACATCGATGCCCTGGCAAACATTGCCGGCGTGCCGGGCACCGCGCCGCTGGATGTGGTGGCGCGGGTGAACTATCTGGGCTTGCGCCACCTGACCCAGGGGCTGCTGCCACGCATCGTTTCTGGCGGTTCCATCATCAATGTCGCCTCGATCCTGGGCGCCGAATGGCCGCAGCGTCTGGAGCTGCACAAGCAGCTGGCGGCAACCGACAGCTTCGACAGCGGCAGCGCGTGGCTGGCGGCGCATCCGGTAGCGCACGACACCTGCTACCAATACTTCAAGGAGGCGTTGATCGTGTGGACTTTGCTGCAATCGCGGCCCTGGTTCGCCGACCACGGCGTGCGCGTGAACAACGTGTCTCCGGGTCCGGTGTTCACCCCGATCCTGGGCGATTTTGCCGCCATGCTCGGCGAGGAACGGGTCAAGGCAGACGCCAAGCGCATGACCCGCCCGGCCTATGCCGATGAAGTGGCCGAGGGCATCGTGTTTCTCGCATCCGACGCTGCCCGCTGGATCAACGGCATCACCCTGCCGATCGATGGCGGGCTGGCTTCCACCACGCTGTAATCCCTACACGCTTTAGCAGGAGGCTAGACCATGAATGCTCTTTCCAGCGCAGCCGCCGCTGCGACCGACACGCCGGCGTGGCATGGCTGCATCTTCAATGGCGACTGGGTGCCCGGTCGCGGCGGCAGCTTGTCCATCCACGAGCCGGCAACCGGCGCCTTGCTGCATGAAGTCGGCAAGGCCGACCTGGCCGATGTCGCCGCTGCCATCGCACAGGCCAAGCAAGCGCAGCGTGCCTGGGCCGCAACACCGCCGCGCGAACGCGCGGCCGTGTTTCATCGTGCTGCGCAGGCGATGCAGGCACGCAGCGCCGAAGCCACCTTGCTGATTGCGCGCGAAACCGGCGGCATCCTGCCCAAGGCCCAACGCGAGGTGGACGAATCGGTGGTGTTCTACCAGCAGGCCGCTGCCATGCCGCTACAGGCCAGCGGCCAGATGTTGCCGACGGCATCCGGCCAACTCAGCCTCGCACGCCGCCTGCCGTTGGGCGTGATCGGGGTGATTTCGCCGTTCAATTTTCCGTTGATTCTGTCGCTGCGCTCGGTGGCGCCGGCGCTGGCGATGGGCAATGCGGTGATTCTCAAACCCGACCCGCGCACGCCCTACACCGGCGGTGTGATCATCGCGCAGGTGCTCGAAGACGCCGGCCTGCCGAAGGGCTTGCTGCACGTGTTGCATGGCGATGCGCCGATTGGTCAGGCGCTGGTGGAATCGCCGGATGTTCCGATGATTGCGTTCACCGGTTCCACGGCCGCCGGCCGCCGCATCGGCGAAATTGCCGGACGCCACCTGAAGAAAGTCTCGCTGGAACTTGGGGGAACAACGCAGTGATCGTGCTCGACGACGCGGATCTGGACAAGGCTGCCTCGGCGGTCGCATTCGGTGCCTATATGCACCAGGGCCAGATCTGCATGGCGACCGGGCGTGTGCTGGTGCACCGCAATGTGGCGCAGGCACTGACCCAACGGTTGGCCGACAAAGCGCGCCATTTGCCGGTGGGCGACCCGGTCAGCGGCACCGTGGCGTTGGGCCCGATCATCGACCAACGCCAGCTGCAGCGCGTCGTCGACATCGTCGGCGATAGCGTGGCAGCCGGCGCGGTCGTGGAAGCTGGCGCCACCCATGAAGGCCTGTTCTACGCGCCCACCGTGTTGTCCAACGTGCGCCCGGGCATGCGCGCGTTCGACGAAGAAGTGTTCGGGCCAGTGATCAACATCACCGTGTTCGACACCGACGACGAAGCGGCCGAGCTGGCCAACCAAGGCGAGTACGGGCTTGCGGCAGGCATCCTGTCGGCATCGGTCGCGCGCGCGCTGGCCCTGGGTGAGAAGTTGCACACCGGCCTGCTGCATATCAACGACCAGACGGTGGCTGATGAGGTCGTCAATCCATTCGGCGGCACCGGTGCATCAGGCAACGGCACCAGTGTGGGCGGCCCGGCCGATTGTGAGCAGTACACGCACTGGCAGTGGCTGACCATCAAGAGCGACGTGCCGCAGTATCCGTTCTGAGCGCAATGGCTTGGTGATGGAGTGGCTGGTTCTGCCTCTCCATCGCTGCAGGATGACGGTCTGGGCTGAGCCTATTCGCCTTGGTCACTTGTGTAGGCCTGGCATGGCTTTTCTCAGATGCAGCCGGAAGCCTGGTGAGTCGAGCGTGCGGTGCCTCACCGCTCGCGGAGCACGCCGTGCATCCCTCCAGGGAGCCTCGATGGCGGCATCCATGCCGCCAACGGTCCCGCCATCGGCAAGGCCACCGCGCCAGGACGTTTGTCGGCAGTTTGATGTGGGATGCTCCTGATACGCAGACGCCGCTGCACCGCGAGCGGGCGTCGCCTGTCGATTGCACTGACAGGCCGGACCACTCGCCTGGTCCGTAGCCGCTCACCGTCGCAGAACCATTGGTGGCGTGGACGCCGCCACGAAGCTTGCGTGGACGTACTTGCAGCGTGTCCTGTGACGGTTGGCGGGCAAGGGTCTGCAGCAAGTCTGCAGATGCTTCTCTCTACAACGCGCACAGCGATTGAGTGACGTCGTTCGGTTGGTCGCTTCTGCTAACCGGCGCGAAAGCGCGTCGGCGAGCAACCGGCGTGCCGTGCGAAGTAGCGACTGAAATAGGCAGCGTCGAAAAATCCAAGGCTGGCGGCAATCTGTTGCACGCTCAGGCTGGTGTAACGCAGGCTGCGGCGTGCTTCCAGCATGATCCTGCGCTGGAGCAACTGCAGTGCAGAGGCGCCAGCCAGGCGCTGGCACAGCGCGTTGAGGTGACCGGGCGTCAACCCAAGTTGATCGGCATAGCGCGAAATCGGCCAGTGGGCGCGGTAGTGCTGGTCGATCAGGCCTTGATAGGCGCGCAGATGGCGCAGCGCCGGGTCGGCCTGCGGGCTGATTGCTGCGGCATGCCGGGCGCGTTCCAGTGCCGTACGCGCCATCCAGATGACCAGCTGCGCCGCGGCGGCCTGCGCTGCGACGTCATAGCCGACCGACCGGCGTGCGTGGTCCTGCGCAATGCTGCCAAACAATACATCCAGCCATTTGCGTGCAGGCGGCGCGTGCACAACGGCTGGCGCGGCCATGACCTGTTGCAGGAATGGCGCAGCGTTCAACGCGGCCCTGACCAGCGGCATGCACATGGTGATGACGTGCCCACGCACTGCCGGGTCGAAGCCAAAGCCATGCACGCAGAGCGGTGGAAGCCACACCACGCTGGCGCCGCGCAGGCGTTGCGTGCGCCCGTCCAGCTGCAGCGTGGCCGGCCCGCGTTGCACATAGACCAGTTGCGCTAAATCCTCGTGTCGGTGCGGCACGATCTGCCAGTCGTGCAGCCGGCTGCGTGCGGCAATCGATTCCCAATGCAGCAATTCCGCGGCATCGGCGTGTTGCTCGCCGTACAAGCCGAAGGCGGGGACGGCGGCGGGGTCGGGCACGGATGTGGCCATCGTCGAAAAGTCCAAGCACTGCAGGCAATCATCCCTTCAATGCAGCGCTTTGGCTACCGACACTGCACGCATCGTCATCCAGGCCAGGAGCAATGCATGCGAACGCAGGTTGCGATCATCGGCGCCGGCCCATCCGGCCTGTTGCTGGGCGAACTGTTGCGGCTGGCCGGCATCGACTGCGTCATCATCGAGCGGCAAACGCCCCAGCATGTGCTGGCGCGCATCCGCGCCGGGGTATTGGAGCAAGGCAGTGTGGAACTGCTGCAGCGCGCCGGCGTCGGCGAGCGCTTGCAGCGCGAGGGCCTGCTGCATCACGGCTTCGAATTGTCCCTGGACGGTCAGCGCGAGCGCATCGATCTGCTGCGCGGCTGCGGACGTGGCGTGACGGTCTACGGGCAGACCGAGGTCACCGCCGATCTGATGCATGCGCGCCAGCGCAGCGGGGCACCGACGTACTACAACGCGCAGGACGTGACCCTGTGCGGCGTGGAAGGCACCACGCCTGCCGTGGAGTTCACGCACGACGGCCAGCGCAAGCATCTCGAGTACGACTACATCGTCGGCTGCGATGGTTATCACGGCGTCAGCCGAGCCAGCATCCCCACCGAGCGGCTGCGTCTGTTCGAGCGCGTGTACCCGTTCGGCTGGCTTGGGGTGCTGGCCGATACCCCACCCGTGCACGACGAATTGATCTACGCACGCCATCGGCGTGGGTTTGCACTATGTTCGATGCGCTCGCCCACCCGTACGCGCTACTACATCCAGGTACCGGCCAGCGCGCAGGTGGAGGCCTGGAGCGATCAGGCGTTCTGGGACGAATTGCGTGCACGGTTGCCGCCCGCGTTGGCGGCGCACTTGGTCACCGGCGCATCGATCGAGAAGAGCATCGCACCGCTGCGCAGTTTCGTTGCCGAACCCATGCAGTATGGTCGCCTGTTCCTGGCCGGCGATGCTGCGCATATCGTGCCGCCTACCGGCGCCAAGGGGCTGAACCTGGCGCTTGGCGATGTCGGCCTGTTGGCGCAGCTGTTCGAGCGGTGGAAGACAAGCGGCGATGCCAGTGTGCTGGAACAGTATTCGACATTGGCCTTGCAGCGGGTGTGGAAGGCCGAACGTTTCTCGTGGTGGATGACCACGCTGCTGCATCGCTTCGATGACGAAGACGCATTCACGGCGCGGCTGCACGCAGCGGAGCTGGACTATCTGCTCGGTAGTGAGGCGGGACGCGCAACGCTGGCGGAAAATTATGCAGGTCTTCCGCTGGCCGCGCTGGCCGATTGATGGGGCGTCGGTGATTGCTTAACGCCAGACACCGCCTAACGAATCTCCATCATCGCGCACGGTGGCAGTAAGGATTCAATGCCGCCTTGGCTCCAGACATGCGATGCGTGCGCACAACAGGCTTCCACATACCGGCTTGCATGACACCCGTCAGCGCACATGCGTTGCTTCCGTGGCAGCCGACGCCCGCTCAATCGCAACACCCGGTCCATCCGGGCGTGTCCTAGATTTTGTGTAACCGGGCCACAGGCAGGAGACTGCCACCTAACCCGGAGACACCATGAGCCCACGCACACATGAGGTACCCGACGAGCTGCTTAGCAGCCTGTTGGTCAACTACACCAAACCCGAGGATCTGATCGGCGAGAACGGCCTGCTCAAGCAGCTGACCAAGCGGTTGGTGGAGCGGGCGCTGGACGCGGAGATGACCGAACACCTCGGTCATGACAAGCATGAGCCGGTCGCCAACGCGGCCGGCAACACGCGCAACGGACGCAGCCGCAAGACGCTCAAGGGCGAGTTCGGCGAGCTGCCGATCGAGATTCCGCGTGATCGCCACGGCAGCTTCGCGCCACAGCTGATCCCCAAGCACCAGACCCGCTGGGCCGGCTTCGATGACAAGATCTTGTCGTTGTACGCGCGCGGCATGACCGTGCGCGAGATCCAGTCGCACCTGGAGGAGATGTACGGCACCGAGGTGTCGCCGAGTCTGATTTCCTCAGTCACCGATGCGGTCGTCGAGGAGGTCAAGGCGTGGCAGGCGCGGCCACTGGATCCGGTCTATCCGATCGTCTATCTGGACTGCATCCACGTCAAAGTGCGCGAGGGCGCGGTGCGGGTCAAGGCGGTGTACCTGGCCATCGGCATCACCATGGGCGGCGAGAAGGAAGTGCTGGGCCTATGGCTGGCGCAGGCCGAGGGTGCCAAGTTTTGGCTGCAAGTCGTGACGGAGCTACGCAACCGCGGGGTGCAGGACATCTTCATTGCCTGCGTCGATGGCCTGAAGGGGTTTCCCGAGGCGATCGAGGCGGTGTTCCCGCAGACCACCGTGCAGCTGTGCATCGTGCACATGGTGCGGCACAGCCTGAACTACGTCTCGTGGAAACGCCGCGCCGAGGTTGCCGCCGATCTCAAGCGCATTTACGCCTGCGCCACCGTCGAGGAGGCCGAGCAGGCACTGACCGAGTTCGAGGCCAAGTGGGACGCCCAGTACCCGCCCATCAGCCAGTCATGGCGGCGCAATTGGTCACGACTGATCCCGTTCTTCGACTACCCACCGGAGATCCGCAAGGTGATCTATACGACCAACGCCATCGAGTCGGTCAACATGAGCCTGCGCAAGCTGACCAAGAACCGCGGCGCGTTCCCCAGCGACGAAGCCTTGATGAAACTGTTCTACCTGGCTCTGCGCAACATCACCAAGAAATGGACGCTGCCGATCCGCGACTGGAAGGCTGCGCTGAACCGCTTTACGATCCAGTTCGAGGGGCGACTTCCTCAGCGGTAACCCAAACCACGGTTACACAAAATTCTGCACACGCTCGTCCATCCAGCACGTGGGGCACGGCACGCGGGTGGCCACCATACCGGTGATGTTTTTCTCACTAACTGTTGCGCAAGTGCCCAGGTACATTTTCAGGCGTCTAGCGGGCCAATCAACGGCCCCGGTAGGGTGGCGATGACGCGTTCATGCAGCTGTGCACACGCACGCGTCTTCCCCCGCTCAACGGACACGTTGCTGGCCTCTCCGATGAGCGCAATGCCACTCTCCACCCAGGAGTACTCCATGAAGAAGTTGCTCTCCCGTGCCTTGTTGCTGGTCATGCTGGTCGCGCCAATGGCCGCGTTCGCGCAGACCGCGGTGACGGCCAATCCGAATCATCAGAAGATGCTGCTCGGCAGCACCTGGTATGAAACTGCCAACAAGCGGCTGGTCTACGATTTCTGGCGCACCGTGTTCGAAGCTGGCCAGGTGCAGTACGCGCCGATGTACATGGACAAGAACTACATCCAGCACAATCCGAACGTGGCCAATGGACGCGACGCCTTCATCGCCTTCCTGACCGCGTTCGTGAAGCCGACGCCGGTGCAGCCGCGGGTGCAACTGCCCTTGGTCGCCATCACCGCCGATGGCGATCTGGTCACCCTGGTGTCGGTGCGCACCTTGCCCAACCCCAACAAGCCCGGCACCACGTACACCACCACGTGGTTCGACATGTTCCGGATCGAGAACGGTCTGATCAAGGAACATTGGGACCCGGATACCATCGCTGGCCGTGCCAGCACCGGCGGCCAGTAATCACTGCTGCACACCAGGCTGCGTTGCCTAGCCTTGCGTGTGTCCTCGACGTAGAGGATTCGCTCGTCACAGCGCCCACCTCATGGTGGGCGCTGTCGTGTGGGCGAGGCCCGTGTCAGCTGATGCGGAACCCCATTGTCGCTTCCACTGCCTGCTGCCAGCCGGCGTACAAGGCCTCGCGCTTGTCGTCGGCCATGGCCGGTTCGAAGCGGCGATCCACCGCCCATTGCTTGGCGATTTCCTCGCGGCTGCCCCAGAAGCCGGTTGCCAGTCCGGCCAGATAGGCCGCACCGAGCGCGGTGGTTTCCGCCACTTCCGGCCGCAGCACTGGCACATTGAGGATGTCGCTCTGGAACTGCGCCATGAAGTCGTTGGCGATGGCGCCGCCATCGGCACGCAGTTCTTTCAGCTCGATGCCGGAATCGCTCTGCATCGCGGTCAGCACGTCGCGGGTCTGGTAGGCCATCGATTCGACGGCTGCGCGCACGAAGTGTTCCTTGGTGGTGCCACGCGTCAGCCCGAACACCGCGCCGCGGATGTCGCTGCGCCAGTACGGCGCGCCGAGGCCGACGAAGGCCGGCACGATGTATACGCCGTCGTTGTCGCCGGCACGCTCGGCGTAGGCTTGCGAATCGCTGGCCTTGCCCAGCATGCGCAGGCCATCGCGCAGCCACTGCACCACCGAGCCGGCGACGAAGATGGCCCCCTCCAAGGCGTATTCGACCTTGCCGTCGATGCCCCAGGCAATCGTGGTCAACAAACCGGCCTTGGAAGCCACCGCCTTGTCGCCTGTGTTCATCAGCATGAAACAGCCGGTGCCGTAGGTGTTTTTCGCCATGCCCGGCTCGAAGCAGGCCTGGCCGAACAACGCGGCCTGCTGGTCCCCGGCAATGCCGGCGATGGGCACCTGCTCGCCATAGAAGTACTGGGTCTGGGTCATGCCATAGACCTCGCTGGAGGAGCGTACTTCCGGCAGCATCTGCGCCGGCACATCCAGCATGGCCAGCAGTTCGGCATCCCATTCCAGGGTGTGGATGTTGAACATCATGGTGCGCGAAGCATTGGTGTAGTCGGTGACGTGCACCTTGCCGCCGGTGAGATTCCAGATCAGCCAGCTGTCGATGGTGCCGAATGCCAGCTCGCCGTTTTGCGCGCGTTCGCGCGCGCCTTCGACGTGGTCGAGGATCCACTTGACCTTTGTCCCGGAAAAATACGCGTCGATCAGCAAACCGGTCTTGTCGCGCACCATCTGCTCATGCCCGGCTTCCTTGAGCTGGGCGCAAATGTCCTTGGTCTGTCGCGATTGCCACACGATGGCGTTGTAGATAGGCTGGCCGGTGGCCTTGTCCCACACCACCGCGGTCTCGCGCTGGTTGGTGATGCCGATCCCGGCGATCGCGCGCGCATCGATCTGCGCGTTGTTGAGCAGCTCGGTGATGGTGGTATAGACGCTGGTCATGATCTCGCGCGGGTTGTGTTCCACCCAACCCGGCTGCGGAAAGATCTGGCCGAATTCGCGCTGCGCCACGCCGGCCACCTTGCCCTGGCGGTCGAACAACATCGCGCGTGAGCTGGTGGTGCCTTGATCGATCGCAAGGACGTACTGCTTTTCCATCGAAGATTCCTCGAACAATGCCGGCATTGGCGCACGGCGAGAAAGGTCGGTGCAGGCGATGACGACGCGTGGCCGTCAGGGTTTGGCCACAGATAACGTCATGCGTGGCCAGAGTGATCGTTGACTTCGCGCAGCACCATCACAGTGGATCGAGTGGTTTGCCGCCACCCTGCAGATGGCGCACCCGCGCCGGCAGGAATGGCAGGATCAGCCACTGATAGGCCAGCGCGCCGATCGGCCCACCGATCAACGGGCCAGCGATCGGGATCCACCAATAGTTGTCCTTGGCCGGCAACGCGGCCTCGCCCCAGCCGGCGAAATACGCGAACAGGCGCGGGCCGAAGTCGCGCGCCGGATTCATCGCCCAGGCTTCCAGATAGCCCATCGACGCGCCCAGCGTGGCGACCAGCAAGCCGATCATCAACGCGCCGGAGTTGGCAGTCGGTGCGGCCTCGTTGAACTGCTCGGTGATGGCGAAGATGCCGAAGATCAGGAACGCGGTGATGATGATCTGGTCGACCAGCGCATGCATCGGCGTGACCGCCAACCCCGGTGCGGTGAAGAACACCCCGGCTGCGCCGCCGGCTTCGCGGGTGAGCTGCTGCACCTGGTTGAAGTGATCGATCACCGGCCCGTACAACTGATAGACGATGGCTGCGCCCAGGAATGCGCCGATCACCTGCGCGACCCAGTAGGGCACTACCTTCTTCCAGGAAAAGCCGCGGAACAGCGCCAGCGCCAGCGTGACCGCCGGATTGGCGTGCGTACCGGACACCGAGCCGGTCACGTAGATCGCCAGCGTCACCGCCAGGCCCCAGGCGATACATACGCCCCAATAGGCGTTTTGATAGGGGCTGGGGTCGTACAGGATGTACATCGCCGCCACCGAATCGCCGAGCGCGATGATGATGAACATCGCGACCGCCTCGGAGATCAACTCACCCATGAGTTGCCGGCTCATGCGTGCATGCCCGCAAGGTCGGTGATGCGGATAACAGCGTGCAGCACGCTTGCTTGCGCGCAGCGGTGGTCGGTGATGCTCATCTGGGGTGCCCTCCACGTGACTTGGGTGATGCTGGCTGAAGCGCCGTAATACGTTGCCGGACGACCCGTCCTCGCCGACAACGCGGTGTGTTCAAGCAGAAACGACGTCGCGTTGCCGGATCGGTTGCGCCTGCAGATAGTCTTTCAGGCGCTGCCGCGCGGCCGCATCGATCCGCAGGCCGAGCTTGCTGCGCCGCCACAGAATATCGTCGGCAGCCACCGCCCATTCGTGTTCACGCAGGTAATCCACCTCGGCCTGATACAGGTCCGCGCCGAAGTGCGTGCCCAGATCGGCCAGGCTTTGCGCATCGCCAAGCAGCTGCTCGGCGCAGGTGCCGTAATTGCGCACCAGCCGCTGCGCGGTCGCTGCCGGTAGCCAGGGGCGCGCGCGGCCGACGCGTTCCAGCAAGCTGGCGATATCGCGCTGCTCGCCGCCCGGTAATGCTTCGCCACGCGCGGTCCACGCCGGCTTGCGTGCGCCCAGCGCGTGGGTCAGCCGGTCCACCGCCTCTTCGGCCAGCTTGCGATAAGTGGTGAGCTTGCCGCCGAACACGTTGAGCAACGGCGCACCCTCGGTGACCACTTCCAGCTGGTAATCGCGGGTCACTTCGGCTGCGTTGTCTTCGGCGTCGTCCAGCAACGGGCGCACGCCGCTGTAGTTCCACACCACATCGGCGGGGAGATCTGCTGCTGGAAATACAGGTTCACCGCATCGCACAGATATTGCACTTCGGCCGCATCGATCTTCGGCGCGGCGGGGTCGGCCTCGTAGTCCACGTCGGTGGTGCCGATCAAGGTGAAGTCGTGCTCGTAGGGGATGGCGAACACGATGCGCCGATCCGGTTGCTGGAAGATGTATGCATGGTCGTGATCGAACAGCTTGGGCACCACGATATGGCTACCCTTGACCAGCCGCAGCGCGTGTTCGTGCGGCACCGCGGCGACGGTGTCCAGGAACGACACCGCCCAGGGGCCGGCCGCATTGGCGAGCGCGCGCGCCTGCACCGTGCGGCGGCGGCCCTGGCGGTCTTCGAGCTCGGCATACCAGAAGCCCGCATCGCGCCACGCACCGACGCAACGCGTGCGGGTGTGGATCTTGGCACCGCGCCTGGCGGCGTCCATGGCGTTGAGCACCACCAGCCGCGCATCCTGCACCCAGGCGTCCGAATACACGAAGCCGGTGCGCAGCGACTCCTGCAGCGGCGCACCGACCGGGTGCGTCCGCAGCGATAGCCGGCGCGAGCGCGGCAGGCTGCGCTTGCTGCCGCCCAGATGGTCGTACAGGAATAGCCCGGCGCGAATCATCCAGGCCGGGCGCAGGTGCGGTTGGTGGGGCAGCAGGAAGCGCAACGGCCAGATGATGTGCGGGGCCAGTCGCAGCAATACTTCGCGCTCGGCCAGTGCCTTGCCGACCAGCGCGAATTCGTACTGCTCCAGATAGCGCAGGCCGCCGTGAATGAGCTTGGTACTGGCGCTGCTGGTGTGCGCGGCCAGGTCGTCCTGCTCGCACAGGCACACCGACAAACCGCGCCCGGCCGCGTCACGGGCAATGCCGACCCCGTTGATGCCGCCGCCGATTACCAGAAGATCGTACATCTCGCCCATCGGTGCCTCCGTCCGGGCGCGCTGACGAGCGAACCTGTTGTCATGTTCGAACATATTCGAACATCGAACCTTGCGGCGGCGTGAAGATGGTTGGCGCCAACGCGACCAGGGACAGGCACGCAAATCGGCTGTGGAAACAGGGATTAAATACGGTTTATTTGGCGAACTCGGTGGTTCTTGGCGGCCATCGCATAAAAACGATCAAAAACGAACATCGGCCTCAGTCGATTTCGTCCGCGTCCGCCAGATGCACCCGGGTACCGGCCTCGGCCAGCACACTCGCCAGCTCCTGCGGCGGCGGCCGGTCGGTGAACCAGTCGTGCACCTGTGCAAGTGCGCCCAGCCGCACCATGGCGTTGCGGCCGAATTTGCTGTGATCGGCGGCCAGCAGCACGTGCCGCGAGTGCTCGATGATGGCCTGCGCCACCCGCACTTCCTGGTAATCGAAATCCAGCAGGGTGCCGTCCAGATCGATGCCGGAAATGCCGATCACCCCGAAATCCACCTTGAACTGGCGGATCAGCTCCACCGTCGCCTCGCCGGTCACGCCCTGGTCGCGCCCGCGCACCACACCGCCGGCCACGATCACCTCGAAGCTGGGGTTGGCGCTGAGCATCACCGCCACGTTGAGATTGTTGGTGATCACCCGGAGTCCGCGGTGCTGCAGCAACGCGCGTGCGACTTCTTCGTTGGTGGTCCCCAGGTTGATGAACAGCGAGGCATCGTCGGGAATGAAGCGCGCGACACGTGCGGCGATGTGCTGTTTTTCGCGGGCCTGCAGCGCCTTGCGTGCGGTATAGGCCAGATTCTCCACGCTGGAGGGCATGCTGACGCCGCCGTGATAGCGGCGCAGCACGCCCGCATCGCAGAGCAGGGTCAGATCGCGCCGGATGGTCTGCGGCGTCACCTCGAAGCGTGTGGCCAAACCTTCGACCTCGGCAAAGCCCTGCTGCCGCACCAGCGCCACCAATTGCTCCTGGCGCGGGTTCAATGCCGGCGCCGGGACAGTCCTGTAGTGAGTCGACTCCATGCGCAGATGATCGCGCATACGCGTGAGGATGCAAACACGGCAGCGTGCACGCAGCGCGCGACATGGGCTTGCGGGCGAACATCGGCCTGAAGCGGTGCACGCTTGACGATTGCCGGATGCGCTGCGCCCAGGCTTTGCGTTCCTGGACGCATCCGATTGCCCGGCAGGCTCGGCCAGGGCTTGGTAAGAATTATCGCCTTCGATGTGTGCTGCTGAAGCGCCAACGAGAAAGTTGCCAGCATGCGTGGACACGGCAGTGGGTTAGCCGATGCAACGCGGGCGCCGCAAACGCGTTCCTCGCTGAAGCCCAGTATCAACCGC
Source organism: Xanthomonas phaseoli pv. phaseoli (assembly GCA_022749655.1). GTDB lineage: Bacteria > Pseudomonadota > Gammaproteobacteria > Xanthomonadales > Xanthomonadaceae > Xanthomonas > Xanthomonas phaseoli. The sequence goes on along the minus strand of CP094243.1, from coordinate 5,132,378 downwards.
AGCCGCCAGACGATACGCGCAGCGATGTGCGCCTGCCGCTGCACCCCGGCGAGATGTGAACACGCAGGAGTGGCTGGCCGCCAAACGGCTGGCCGGCCGGATTCAGCCCAGCGCGCTGCGATAGCCAGTATCGATGCTGATGCTGCCGCCTACCGCACGCGACACGCAGGCACACAGCTTGCGATTCTCCCGGCGCTGCTCGTCGCTGAAGAACACGTCGCGGTGGTCGATATCGGCGGAGCTGTCCAGCACGTCCACTGCACACAAACCGCATTCGCCACGGCGGCACTCGGCGATCAGCTCCACCCCGGCATCGGCCAATGCGTCCAGCATCGATTCGTTTTCAGCCACCGGCACTTCCAGGCCCAGCTCCGGCAACTTCACCACGAACGCCTGCGCAGGCACCCGCCCGCTATTGCCGAAGGTTTCGAAGTGCAGGCGCGCACGTGGCCGTCCGGCGGCGTGCCAGTGCTGGCGCACCGCTTCGAGCATGCCCAGCGGGCCGCACACATACACCTCGGCATTGGGCGACAGGCGCGCCAGTTCGGCAGCCAGATCCGGCGGGCCGGCGCTGTCGTCGCATTGCAATTGCAAACGTTCGCCCAGCAGTGCTTCCAGCGTGTCGACATACGCCATTGCGCTGCGCGAGCGGCCGGCGTACAGCAGACGAAACGCGCGATGCCGGCGCGCCAGCCGCTGCGCCATGCCGATGATCGGGGTGATGCCGATACCGCCGGCGATCAGCAGGATTTCCTCGCCGCTTTCGTCCAGCGCGAAGTTGTTGCTGGGCGGGGACATCTCCACCACGTCGCCCGGCGCAAGCGCCCACATCTGCAGCGAGCCGCCGCGGCTGTCGGGCATTTGCCGCACTGCGATCTGGTAGTACCCATCGGCACGCGGTTCGCCCATCAACGAATACGAGCGCACATCGTCGCGGCCATGCAACTGCAAACGGAAATCCACGTGGCTGCCCACCTCGAAGCTGCGCGCGGCGGTACCGGGATCGAGCACGATTTCGCGCACGCCCGGGCAGGCGTCGGCAATACTGACCACGCGGGCGCGATGCCACTGGGTGTCTTTACGCATGAAGGGCTCCAGGCAATGAGGTCTGTGGGCCGGCGCCGGCTGTGACGGGGCTGCAATGCGTCGCTGTGATCGATGACAGGGCGGTCCGCATGCGACGTGCTCAGCCCACCATGCGCAACGACAGATCCTGCGCGCGTTGTTCCTGCGCGATCAGGCGGTCGATCACGCGTCGCGCCCACATGCCGCCGGCATCGACGTTAAGGTTGTAGAAGGTGTGATCCGGGTGCGCATCGATGGCGCGTTGCTGCGCTTCCAGCACTGCTTCGTCTTCGCCGAAGACGCCTGTTACGCCCTCGCGGGTGAGCGTGGTCAGCGACTGGTCGTGCAGCGCGTAGTTGCGCATGAACGCCCAGAAGTAATGGCAGGTGGTGTCGGTTTCGGGAGTGATGGTGTTGAGCACGTAGCCGTTGACGCCCTGGCTGCGATCGCCCTCGGGCGCGCCGGTGCCGGCGATGGCCACGCCCACATCGATGGCGATGGTGGAGGGCGCCTCGAAACGGATGATTTGCCAGCGATCGACCTTGCCGCGGTAGTCCAGGTGGCGGGCGATCTGGCTGGCCCAGAACGGCGGCGGGTCGATATTGCGCATCCAGCGCGACACGATGACGCTGCGATCGCCATGCACCACATCGAATGGCGCTTCGGCCACTTCGTCCTGGCCGATGCTGGAGCCGTGCACGAAGGTCTCGTGGGTCAGGTCCATCAGGTTGTCCAGCACCAGCCGATAGTCGCACTTGGCGTGGATGGTACGGCCATCGCCGGCCCAGGCCGGATCGTGCGACCAATGCAGGTCGGGGATCAGGCGCGTATCGGCCTTGGCCGGGTCGCCCGGCCAGATCCAGACGTAGCGGTGTTTTTCGGCCACCAGGAAGCTGCGTACGCAGGCCCGAGGGATTGATGGTGTCCTGCGAGGGCATGTGCACGCAGCGCCCCTGCGTGTTGTAGACCAGCCCGTGATAGCCGCACACCACATCGTCGCCGCGCAGCTTGCCCATCGACAACGGCACCAGCCGATGCCAGCACGCGTCTTCGAGCGCAACGACTGTGCCGGCGGTGGTGCGGTAGACCACCACGTCCAGGTTGCAGAGCTTGCGCGGGCTGAGCACGTGCTTGATCTCATGGTCCCAGGCAACGGCGTACCACGCGTTGAGGGGAAACAGCGGCTTGGACTGCGACATGACCGTGACTCCTGGGTATGTAGGCAACCTGGACGCGACGGGGCTCGCGCCGGCCTGCGGCTAGTTAGCGCGCATCGCAAAGCTGGCGTCTGCTTGCGAGCGAAGTTATGTATACACCGGAGACAATATGGGTGCGCCACCGGTCTGGCGAAATTGTGCGAATATCGATTCGAATCACCGATTATCGGATTGACCGTCCCGTCGGCTGCGCCGCTACCGTGACCCCACGCTCGCTGTGCTGAAGGGAACGCAATGGCCGAAATCGTCGCTCTCGCCGACGCGGTGTCGCAGCTGATCGCCGATGGCGACTGCGTGGCGATGGAAGGCTTCACCCATCTGATTCCGCATGCGGCCGGGCACGAAGTCATTCGCCAGCGCAAGCGCGCGCTGCGTCTGGTGCGCATGACGCCGGACCTGATCTACGACCAGTTGATCGGCGCCGGCTGCGCGACAGCGCTGCGGTTTTCCTGGGGCGGCAATCCCGGCGTCGGCTCGTTGCACCGGTTGCGCGATGCAGTGGAACACGCCTGGCCGCAGCCGCTGCAGATTCGCGAACACAGTCACGCCGATATGGCCAATGCCTACGTGGCCGGTGCGTCGGGGCTGCCGTTTGCAGTGCTGCGCGGGTATGTCGGTTCGGATCTGCCGCGCGTCAACGACAGCATCAGGTTCCTGCAGTGCCCGTATACCGGCCAGACACTGGCCCACCTCGCCGGCCGTCAATCCCGATGTCACGGTGATCCACGCCCAGCAGGCCGATCGCCGCGGCAACGTGTTGCTGTGGGGCATTCTGGGTGTGCAGAAAGAGGCCGCGCTGGCAGCGCGCAAGGTGATCGTGACGGTGGAAGAGATCGTCGACAGCCTCGATGCGCCACCCAATGCCTGCATCCTGCCGCGTTGGGTTGTCGACGCGGTCTGCGTGGTGCCCGGTGGCGCCGCGCCCTCGTATGCGCATGGCTATTACGCGCGCGACAACCGGTTCTATCTGGCCTGGGATGCGATCGCGCGCGACCGTGCGACGTTCCAGGCCTGGATCCAGGCGCATATTCTCGACACCGACGACTTCGCCGGTTTTCAGCGCGTGTATGCACAGTCGCAGCAGCAGGTGGCCGCATGAGCGCCTACAGCACCAACGAAATGATGACGGTGGCCGCTGCGCGTCGCCTGCCCGATGGCGCGGTGTGTTTTGTCGGCATCGGCTTGCCGTCCACTGCCGCCAATCTGGCGCGGCTTACGCATGCGCCCGACGTCACCTTGATCTACGAATCCGGCCCGATCGGTGCGCGCCCGCAGGTGTTGCCGTTGTCGATCGGCGACGGCGAGCTGGCCGAAACCGCCGACACCGTGGTCTCCACGCCAGAGATCTTCCGTTACTGGTTGCAGGGCGGGCGCGTGGATGTGGGCTTTCTGGGGGCGGCGCAGATCGATCGGCACGCCAACCTCAATACCACCGTGATTGGCTCCTACGATGCGCCGAAAACACGCCTGCCCGGCGCCGGCGGCGCGCCGGAAATCGCAGCCAGCGCCAAGCAGGTGTTCATCATCATGCGCCAATCCACACGCAGCTTCGTTTCGAGTTTGGACTTCATCACCACGGTCGGGCATCTGGACGGGGGCGATGCGCGCGCGCCGGCCTGCCCGGCGCCGGCCCGACCGTGGTCGTCACCGACCTGTGCGTGATGGAGCCGGACCCCGTGACCTGCGAACTCACCGTGACCTCGTTGCACCCCGGCACCACGCGCGAGCAGGTCAGCGCGGCGACCGGGTGGCCGATCCGGTTCGCCGCCGACCTTGCATACACCACGCCGCCCAGCAGTGCCGAGCTGGACGCCCTGCGCGCGCTGCAGGCGCGCACCGATGCGGCGCATGGCGCGCAGGCAGCGGGAGCCCAGGCATGAGCGAGGTGTACCTGGTCGATGGCATCCGCACGCCGATCGGCCGTTACGGTGGCGCCTTGTCCAGCGTGCGCGCCGACGACCTGGGCGCAGTGCCGATCGCCGCGTTGCTGGCGCGGCATCCGCAGCTGGAGCCGGCCGCAATCGACGATGTGTACCTGGGCTGCGCCAACCAGGCCGGCGAAGACAATCGCAATGTCGCGCGGATGAGCCTGTTGCTGGCCGGCTTGCCGCCCTCTGTGCCGGGCAGCACGCTCAATCGTCTGTGCGGGTCGGGCTTGGACGCGATCGGCACGGTGGCGCGCGGCATTCGTGCCGGCGAACTGGATCTTGCCATCGCCGGCGGTGTCGAATCGATGTCGCGCGCACCCTGGGTGATGGGCAAGGCCGACGGCGCCTTCGCTCGCACCCAGCAGCTGGAAGACACCACCATGGGCTGGCGCTTCATCAATCCGCGCCTGCAAGCCGTCTATGGCACCGAATTGATGGGCGAAACGGCAGAGAACGTGGCGCAGCGGTACGCCATCGCGCGCCAAGACCAGGATGCGTTTGCCCTGCGTAGCCAGCAGCGCGCAGCCGCGGCGCAGGCGGCCGGCTTTTTCGATGGCGAAATCACCCCGGTGGCCGTGGCCGCGCGCAAGGGCGGCGATGCCTCCACCGTCGAACACGATGAAGCGCCGCGGCCCAACACCACCGCCGAGATGTTGGCCAAGCTCAAACCGGTGTTCCGCCAGCCCGGTACCGTGACGGCCGGCAATGCCTCCGGTCTCAACGATGGCGCCGCCGCCTTGCTGCTGGCCTCGGCGCAGGCCGTGCAGACGCATCGGCTGACGCCGCGTGCGCGCGTGCTGGGGTTCGCCTCGGCGGGCGTGGAGCCGGCGTACATGGGCATCGGCCCGGTGCCGGCCACCGAGCGTCTGCTGGCGCGCCTGAACCTGCGCATCGCGCAGTTCGATGCGATCGAACTCAATGAAGCCTTCGCTGCGCAGGCGCTGGCCTGCACGCGTGCATTGGGCCTGGCCGACGATGCCGCACACGTCAATGCCAACGGTGGCGCCATTGCGCTTGGGCATCCGCTCGGCATGAGCGGCGCGCGGCTGGCGCTGACCTTGCTGCGGCAGCTGGAGGCGGGCAACGGGCGGCGCGGGCTGGCCAGCATGTGCATCGGCGTGGGGCAGGGCGTGGCGTTGGCGATCGAGCGCCTGTGAACCGGCCGTTGCAACCTCCCTCGTCCTTGCCTCGCACCCATGTCGTTCTAGTCGTCTTGCTGCCGACGGAGATTCAAGATGCGCGATCCCACCGCTGAGCAACCTGCCATCGCCGCCGAACCGCTGCTCGGTTACCGCCGCAGCCGGCCCGGTACGCAGCCGGCCTACCTGCATCCGGCATACGCCTCCACCACCCTGCGCGGGCCCACGCGTGCGCCGATCGACCTGCCGGTCACGCTGTCGGAAGTCACCGGCCCGCGCCTGGACCGGCTTACGCTGGGCGCGCACGCGGCCGATCTCACTGCCGGTTTCAGTGGCGCGCCGCTGGGCGAGCGCATCATCGTCTCCGGCCGCGTGCTCGACGAAAACGGCAGGCCGGTCCGCGACAGCATCGTTGAAGTGTGGCAATGCAATGCGGCCGGCCGCTACCAGCACGCTGGCGACCAGCACGACGCACCGCTGGACCCCAACTTCCGCGGCACCGGCCAGGTGCTGACCGATGCGCACGGCCGCTACAGTTTCAAGACCATCAAGCCGGGCGCGTATCCGTGGCGCAATCACTACAACGCCTGGCGGCCGGCGCACATCCATTTTTCGTTGCACGGCGATGGCATCGGGCAGCGGCTGGTCACCCAGATGTACTTCCCCGGCGACCCGCTGCTGGCGCAAGACCCCATCTACAACTGCGTCGACGATGCGTTGGCGCGTGAACGCATGGTGTCCAGTTTCGACTGGGAAAATGCGGTCAGCGAATACGCATTGGCGTACCGCTTCGACATCGTCTTGCGCGGTCGCAAGCAAACGGTCTGGGAGTGACACGATGAGCCTGCATGCAACGCCGTCGCAAACCGTCGGCCCGTATTACCGGCTTGGCTTGGAGCCGCTGTATCGCCAACAGATCGCACCTGCGCAGGCCGCGGGCGCGCAGGTGCAGATCAGCGGTTGCATCTTCGATGGTGCCGGCGCGCCCGTGGCCGATGCGGTGCTGGAAGTGTGGCAAGCCGATGCTGCCGGCATCTATGCGCATGCGGCCGACCCTCGCTGCCAGGCGCACGACCCCAGCTTCGACGGCTGGGGCCGCGTGCCCACCGACGCGCACGGGCGTTTTTCCTTCAGCACCATCAAGCCGGGCAGGGTGGATGGCCCGGACGGCAAGCAGCAGGCGGCGCATCTGACGGTGCTGGTGTTCATGCGCGGCCTGTTGCGCGCGGTGTCGACGCGGCTGTATTTCGCCGACGACCCGCAGCTGGGCAGCGACCCGATCCTGGCGCTGGTGCCGGCCGAGCGGCGCGCCACCTTGCTGGCCCAGCCGCTTCCAGGTGGTGCCTACACCTGGGACATCCACATGCAGGGCGACGCGGAAACGGTGTTCTTCCGCTATTGATCCGCATGCCGATCTTGAAACGCCCTCTGTGTGCGGGGACCGCGCTGCATCCTGCCGGCACGCTGCCGCGCCAACAGCGCCCGACGCGAGAGGGCACAAGCGTCCACCGCTACCTAACCGCCCAGGTCTCTCCAGCGGCACGCAATGCGCCATGACGGCGCACGCACACGCATCAGGGGCGGCGCGCCGCGTGGCAGGCACGCGCGCGCAGACGCGCGTGCACGCACCGCAAGTACCATGGCCTCATTTCCTTCACTCCGGCAGTGCCAGGCGCGCCCGATGCATTGCCCTTTGGTCTAGTTGGCACCCTGGTACTTCGGTGCGATGCTGAAGGCACGCCTAGAGATGCAATGCATGAGCGCGACATCTTCGTTGTTGGGATCCTTGTTCGGCGCGCCTGCGTGCGAGGCCTTGTTCGATGATGCCGCACGCGTGCAGGCGATGCTGCAGTTCGAATCGGCGCTGGCGCACGCCCAGGCGCAGTGCGGGGTGATTCCCGCCGAGGCCGCGCAGGCCATTGCCGCTGCCTGCGATGTGCAGCACTACGACCTGGCCGCGTTGGCGCAGGCCACGGCGCTGGCCGGCAACCCCGCCATTCCGCTGGTCAAGGCGCTGACCGCGCAGGTGGCCGCACACGACAGCGCCGCCGCGCGCTGGGTGCACTGGGGCGCCACCAGCCAGGACGTCATCGATACCGGCACGGTGCTGCAGCTGCGCGCTGCGCTCGATCTGTTGCTGCCGCGTCTGCACGCCCTGTGCGCCGATCTGGCGGTGCTGGCCGAACGCGAGCGCGACACCGGCTTGCCCGGACGCACCCTGCTGCAGCAGGCCGTGCCGGTCACCTTCGGGCTCAAGGTCGCCGGTTGGCTGGACGCCCTGCAGCGGGCGCAGCAGCGCCTGCACGGCTTGCGGCGCGATGCCTTGGTGCTGCAGTTCGGCGGCGCGGCCGGCACGCTGGCCTCGTTGCAGGGCCGTGGCCTGGAAGTGGCGCAGGCCTTGGCCAGCACGCTGGCGTTGCCGCTGCCCGCGCTGCCCTGGCATACCGCGCGCGACCGCATCGTCGAGGTCGGCTGCGCCTTCGGCCTGCTGGCTGGCACATTGGGCAAGATCGGCGGCGATGTGGTGTTGCTGATGCAATCGGAGGTGGGCGAAGCGTTCGAGCCGGCCGCCGCCGGCAAGGGCGGCTCGTCGGCGATGCCGCACAAGCGCAATCCGGTTTCCAGCGTGGCAGCGGTGGCTGCGGCCACCCGCGTACCGGGCCTGGTCGCCACGTTGTTCAGCGCCATGGCGCAGCCGCACGAGCGCGCGGCCGGGCAATGGCATGCCGAATGGGACACCTTGCCCCAGATCGTCTGCCTCACCGCCGGCAGCCTGGCGCAAATGCAGCTGTGCCTGTCCGGCCTGGAACTGGATCGCACGCGCATGCAGGCGCATCTGGACAGCCACGGCGGGCTGCTCTACGCCGAGGCGGCGGTGTTCGCGCTCGCGCCACACCTGGGCAAGCCGCAGGCGCACGCCCTGGTGGAACAGGCAGCGCTGCGCGCGCAGGCACAGCAACGGCATCTGCGCGAGGTGCTTGGCGAGCACGCGCAGGTGAGCGCGGTGCTCACGCACGCGCAACTGCAGGCAGTGTTCGATAGCGCAAGTTGGCGCGGCATGTCCTCGGTCTGGATCGACCGCGTGCTGGCCGGATCTTCTTCCTGTTGACGGTGCCTCGATGGCTTATCTCCAGTTGCCCACGCATCGCCTGCATTACCGCTTGGACGGCACCGAAGGACGCCCCTGGCTGACCTTCTGCAATTCGCTGGGCACCGATCTGCACATGTGGGACGTGCAGATCGAAGCCTTCGCCCCGCAGTACCGCATCCTGCGCTACGACCGCCGCGGCCATGGGTATTCGGAGACGCCGCCCGGCCCGTATGGCGTGGCCGACCTGGGTCTGGACGTGCTGGCACTGTGGGACGCGCTGGAGATCGCACAAAGCGATTTCTGTGGCCTGTCGATCGGCGGCCTCACCGGCCAGTGGCTGGGCCTGCATGCACCGCAGCGCCTGCGCCGGCTGGTGGTATGCGCCACCGCCCAGAAGATCGGCAATGCCGCCACCTGGGAAACCCGCATCGAACAGGTGCGCAGCGAAGGCCTTCCGACGCTGATCGATGCCACGCTGCAACGCTGGTTTACACCGGAATTTGCCGTCAGCCACGCGCAGCGCCTGGACATGATCGCCGCTGCCTTCGTCTCCACTTCGCCGGCCGGGTACATCGCCTGCTGCCAGGCGGTGGCCGATGCCGATTTCCGTGGCGCGCTGGATGGGTTGAACCTGCCGCTGCTGGCGCTGGCCGGCGACGACGACCCGGTGTGCCCACCGCCTGACCTGCGCGAGATCGCCTATGCCGCGCCGGACGGTCATTACGCCCAGGTGCCCGGCCGCCACATCTGCAACCTGGAATCGCCGGCCGCGTTCAATCAGGCGGTGCTCGGCTTTCTTCAGGGTCAGTGAGCTTTCCCACCTTGCAAGGACCTTCCATGCACAAAGACGAACGTTATCAAGCCGGCATGCGCCAGCGCCGGCGCGTCCTTGGCGATGCGCATGTCGACCGCGCGCTGGCCGCGCGTAGCGACTTCACCGAAGAATTTCAGGACCTGATCACCCGCTATGCCTGGGGCAGCATCTGGACCCGCGACGGCCTGCCGGCCCATACCCGTTCGCTGATCACCCTGTCGATGATGATCGCGCTTGGCCACGACGAAGAATTCAAGCTGCACGTGCGTGCGGCGCGCAACAACGGCGTGACGCCTGCGCAGATCAAGGAAGTATTGCTGCAGGCGGCGATCTACTGCGGCGTGCCGGCCGCCAACCACGCGTTCGCGCTGGCCAGGCCGATCCTGGAAGAGCAAGCCGCCGAGGCCGGCGTAGCATCGACGGCGCAACCTCGGTAAGGTCGTTTCAGTGCGGTGGGCAAAACGATGGCGCTCAGCGTCCGGCGCGCGTGCTCGGTACTCGGTGCGGCGTGCACCACTCGTTCACTGTGGTGCCTGGCGCGCCATCCACGGTCGCCCGCCGACTGCGCGCACGCGTGTGTTGGCCACGCTCAATCCACTGTAACCGGAGACATCGCATGCTGCGTCGCTTGGTCTGCCTGCTGTTGTTGTCCTTGGTCACGGTGGCGCTGCACGCACAACCGCAACCCGGGCCCGGCACCGTGGTGTCGCAGGTGCGGACCGACGATGGCCAGACGCTGGCCGTGTGGTCGCGCGTGCCCGCGCAGCCGCGTGGCACGATCGTGCTGGTGCACGGCCGCACCTGGAGCGCATTGCCCAACTTCGATTTGCAGGTGCCTGACGAGCCGCGTGATGCGCGCTCTGTCCTTGCGGCGCTCGCGCAGGCCGGGTTTGCCGCGTACGCGGTGGATCTGCGCGGCTACGGCGGCAGCGCACGCGACCGCACGGGCTGGAATACGCCCGCCCGTGCAGTGGCCGATGTCCGCAGCGTGCTGGCCTGGGTCGCGCAGACCCATCCCGATGTGCCGCCGCCCGCACTGCTGGGCTATTCCAACGGCGCGCGAGTGGCGTTGCTGCTCGCGCAGCAGCAACCGCAAGAGATTTCCGCACTGGTGTTGTTCGGCTTCCCGGACGATGTGGATACACCACCCGCGTCAGCGGTTCCGGCGGATCGGCCCTTGCGCACACCCACCACGGCCGCTGCGGCCGGCGAGGATTTCATCACCGTCAACGCGGCACCACCGAGCGTACGTGCGGCTTACGTCGCCCAGGCGCTGGCAGCGGACCCGGTGCGCACCGACTGGCGCGCGATGGAGCAGTTCGCCTTCCACCCCGAGCAGGTCGCAACGCTTCCGGTCTTGCTGTTACGCGGCGTCGACGACCCGATCGCCACCCAGGCAGACAATGCTCATCTCTACGCACGTCTGCGCAGCGAAGATCGCAGCTGGGTGACCTTGCCGCACGCCGACCACGTGGCCCAGGTCGAAGACAGCCACGCAGCCTGGGTGGACGCGGTGGTGAGCTTTTTGCGCCGGCCGCGCTAAGCGCAGCGGACGGATGACTGTGCAGCCGCGAGGTGGGCGCGGCGCATGTTCGACCTGGCGCCTGCCAGTCGCAACTTCGGCGCCTGCACACATTCCGCGCCAGTGACGGATCGCGACGCTTCATCGCCGCTCCGAGCCGGTCGGCGCGCAGCACCGGGTGGCAAACGATTCGCACCTGGCGTGCACGCGCGTTGCGACCCGTCGCCCGCCTGAGCGTCGTCCCACGCCAGATGCGCGCTTGCAATTGCTTGAACTGTGCGATCGATCGCTGCACCGCCAGCGCTGACGCAATGCAAGCGCCAGGTTGCACGCTGCGCCGGCACCGCCTTGTCAGGCTCTAGCTCAACAAGGTTCCCAGCCGTTGCGCTGCCTGCTTCAGCGGTTCCAGCAACTGCGTTTGCATCGTCTGCAGGCTCACCCGCCCAGCCTGGGCGCCGATGTTGAGCGCGGCGATCACTTCGCCGCGCAGGTTGCGCACCGGCACGGCGATCGAGCGCAGGCCAATTTCCAGTTCCTGATCGGTCAGGCACATGCCTTCGCGGCGCGTGCGCGCCAGCACCTCCAGCAGCGCCGAGGCCTGGGTCACCGTGCGGTCGGTCCGCGGACGCAAGGTGGTACGTTCCAGATACGCCTGCAAGGTGTCGCCGGGCAGCGCGGCCAGCAATACCCGCCCCATCGAGGTGCAATAGGCCGGTAGGCGGGTACCCGGCCGGAGCCCGATCGACATGATGCGCACCGTTTCCGACCGCGCCACGTACAGCAGGTCGTCGCCATCCAGCACGCCCAGCGAACACGATTCGTGCAACTGGTCGCGCAGCCCGTCCAGAACCGGCTGCGCGGCCGCGGTCATCGATGACGACGCCGCGTACGCGCCGCCGATCCCCAGCACGCGCGGCAGCAACACGTAGCCACGCCCTTGCTCGCCCACATAGCCCAGCTTGGCCAGCGTATGCAGCACGCGCCGGACCGCCGCGCGCGAGATGCCGGTTTCCAGGCTGATCTGCGACATCGTCACTTCGCGCGCGTGCTGCGCGAACACGCTCAGCACCACCAGCCCGCGGCCTAGCGAGGTCATGAAGTCCGGATCGCCCTGGGCGGCGGCGATCTGCTGCATCAGTTCATGCGGCAGGCCACGCTCGCTGCCGGCCGCAACCACGGCGGCGGGACGTTTGCGGCGGCTGGAGGCGGGCTCGGGCATAGGAATGCGGCAGCGGACAGGTCCGTGCATGGTAAGCGCTCGCGCCATGGCATGCCCCGGCTCACACTCTGCGCGTGGGCATGTAAGCGCTTCACCCTGCTTGCCGCATAATCGTCGCTGGTTTGTGACGGATCGGTGCGCTTAGTCCATGAAAACCCCCAACGGCCTGCAACCGCTGATCGACGACGGCGTCATCGACGAAGTGTTGCGACCACTCAAGAGCGGCAAGGAAGCCTCTGTCTACGTGGTGAGCGCAGGCGCCGAGATCCTGTGCGCCAAGGTCTACAAGGACATGGCGCAACGCAGTTTCCAGGCGCGCGTGCAGTACCAGGAAGGCCGTAAGGTGCGTGGCAGCCGGCAGGCGCGTGCGATGGGCAAGGCCACCAAGTTCGGCCGCAAGGAAGCCGAAACCGCCTGGAAGAACACCGAAGCCGACGCGCTCTACCAATTGGTGGATGCCGGCGTGCATGTGCCCAAACCGCGCGGCTATTTCCACGGGGTACTGCTGATGGACCTGGTCACCGATGACGCCGGTCACAGCGCACCGCGGCTGGGCGAGGTGGACCTGGAACCCGAGCAGGCGCGCGCCTTCCACACCAGCCTGATCGGCGATGTGGTCAAGATGCTGTCGCTGGGCCTGGTGCACGGCGATCTGTCCGAATACAACGTGCTGGTTTCGCCCGATGGCCCGGTGGTGATCGACTTTCCGCAGGTGGTCAGCGCCGCCGGCAACAATGCCGCGCGCGACATGCTGCTGCGCGACGTGCACAACCTACGCGACTGCCTGGGCCGTTTCGCGCCCGAGCTGCTGGACACCCATTACGGCGAAGAGATGTGGGCGCTGTTCGAAAAGGGCGAACTGCGTCCGGACAGCGTGCTCACCGGGCGCTTCAAGTTCGACACCCGCCGCGCCGATGTACGCGCCGTCCGTGCCTCGATCGAAGATGCGCGCCAGGAAAACCTCATTCGCCAGCAAGGCCGCGAAGCGGCTGCCGAAGACAACGACTAGGCAGCGCCACTGGCCGCTGCGCCGGCCGCCAGGTCCGCAGCAGCAGCGCATCGGTCGCGATGCAGTGCAGCAAATTCAACGCGCGCGCTGCGGTACCTGCACTGTCGTCGAGCGGCCGATCTACGCGTGGGTGGCCACTTTTCTCCCGCAATTCGGGACTTTTTGCACTCGTGCCGGGCCCACCGACCTTTCCGTCAGCACTAGTCAACGATTCGAATAGTGATGGTTCATAACAATCTGGCAAGCTCGACAATTGCTTATCGGAGAGTTTCGTCATGTCGTTTGATCCTGATGTCGTGCGCCTGTTCGCCCAGCTTCAAGAGGCGGCGCAGCCGCCCATGGAAACCCTGCCGATCGAAGGCGCGCGCGCGATGATGCGCGCGGTGGGCGCGCAGTTCGGCTTCCCCGCATCGAAATGGCCGAGGTACGCAATCTGCAGGCCGATGCCGCTACCGGTGCAGTGCCGTTGCGCTTGTATCGCCCCACCGGGCTCGCGGCCGGCCCAGCCCCGACCTGCCTGTTCGTGCACGGCGGCGGCGGTCTGGTCGGCGATCTCGAGTCGCATGACGATGTGTGCCGGCACCTGGCGGCGCGTGCCGGCTGTCAGGTGCTGGCGATCCACTACCGTCTCGCCCCCGAGCACCCGGCGCCGGCCGGCGTGGAAGATGTCATCGCCACGTTGCATTGGCTGGTTGCGCACCCGGACACGGTCGGGGCCGATGTGCAGCGCCTTGCGATCTGCGGCGACAGCATCGGCGCCGCCATGGCCGCGGTTGCCGCACTGGCCGCGCGCGATGCCGGCATCGCCTTGCGTTGCCAACTGCTGGTCTATCCGCTGACCGACGCGCGCCAGGACAGCGGCTTGTATCCATCGCGCTCGCTCAACGCCGGCCTGCCACCGTTGACTGCGGCAGCGGTGGAATTCTTCAATCGCCATCTGCTGCCCGATATGGCGGTGGCCAACGACTGGCGTGTCTCGCCGATGCTGGCGCCGGATGTCGCAGGCGTCGCGCCTGCGCTGGTCGTGGTCTGCGACCGCGACATGCTTTACGACGAAGGCCGCGCCTATGCCGAGCGCCTGCGTGCGGCGGGAGTGGAAGTCACCCTGCACAGTTTCCCGGGCATGATCCACGGCTTCATCAACATGGGCAGCGTCTTGCGTGCCGCCGGTGAAACGCTGGACCTGGCGGCGTTGACGCTGCGCCAGCGCCTGCTGCCCGCGATCGAACGCAGGGCCGCCTGACAACCTGTGGCAGCCGTGCCCAGGCACGCGCTGCCGCAACTCCGACGGTGTCACTGTAGCGGCGGTGCGGGTGTCACGGCGTGCTCGCCCGCCTCGCAAAAGAACACCTGGATGCAGGCATGCGCCGGCCTGCATGCCGGCGCCGATGGGCGCTGCGAACCACGCGGAGTGTCGCAGTCGGCATCGGCTGCTCGTTGGCAATTCACAGGTAATCGAATCGGCCAGCGCATCGCAGCCCGGCGTCGATTGAACGCACCGCTTTCAACCTCCCCTGCAACCGGCCCGCGCGCGCGCGCTCAGAAATTGAAGCGGAACGTGGTCATCAAGACGTGGTTTTCCCGATCCACCGCACGCGTGTTGACGAACTGATGCAGGTAACCGACGTCGGCGTTGGCAATGGCATTGAATTTCCAGTTGATGCCGACAAACACCCGATTCTGATCGAGTCCGCGCTGCGCGCCCCATCGCGTCTGATCCAGATTGACGAACACTTCGTTGAACGCCACCCACGACAATTGCGGACTGAAGCCGCTGGGGCGCACCGCGCGGATCATTTGCCGCACGCGATACCCTTCATCGCTGAAGCCTTCGCGGTGACGCTGTTCCAGGCGCGTGCGGCTGGTAATGGTGATCTCGGCGATCGGATCGAATTGATATTGAAATTGCCCCCACCAGCGATTTTCGCGGTTGGATGGCTGCCCGGCCGGATGGCTGATGATGGTGTCGTACCCATCCAGACGCTGGCCTTGGAGTTGAGCAGGTAGAACACCGCCGGGCGCAGGATCAATTGATCGAACTGCTCGCCTTCCTCGCGCCAGCGCGGATGCACATCCATGCTCCAGTACAGGTTTTCGACCGGCAGCTTGCCTTGCGCGTAGACACTCAGCCAGTAACGCCCGTCTTCTTCGGTCTTGGCATGCGCCGGCCAACTGCATGCCACTGTCAACAGCAGCAGGGCGCAGACGCTGCGGAAAAGTGCCGGCAACAACGTGCGAGATGCGTTCATGTGTCGAAATGTGTCGTCGTTGGCAAATCATAGCAATAACGCTTGAGCCCGCTTCAACCGTTCGGTCGGCTCAGGGCGCCTTTGCTCGTCCGCATGTTCGCGCATCGGGACACGCCATCGCTTCGCGATGACTGGCGCGGTCACCGCTGTCTTTACGGAATGGATGCCCCGACGATCGCTGACGACGGGCAGCGATCGTCGCGTCGATCACGCCACCTGGCTGCGGCGTGCGCGCTCCAGATGCACCAGCAGCAGCGAGATCGCCGCCGGCGTCATGCCAGGAATACGCTGGGCCTGGCCGATGTGTTGCGGGCGCACGCGTTCGAGCTTTTGCTGTACTTCGATCGACAGCCCGCGGACGCTGGCGTAATCGAAACCGTCCGGGATCGGCGTGGTTTCGTGACGTTGCTGACGCGCGATATCGTCGCGCTGGCGATCCAGGTAGCCGGCGTACTTGACGCTGATCTCGACCTGCTCGGCCACCTGCGCATCGGCCACGCCGGGCCCCAGGGTCGGCACCCGCATCAAGGTGGCGTAGGTGAGTTCCGGGCGCTTGATCAGATCCAGTACGTTGGTTTCGCGGCTGACCGTCACGCCCAGTGCGTCGGCCACCTCGCGGCCCAGCGCGTTGCCCGGTGTGGCCCACAGTGCAGCCAACCGCGTCGTTTCGCGTTGCACGGCCTCCTGCTTGGCCGCAAAGCGCGCCCAACGCGCGTCGTCCACCAGGCCCATCGCACGCCCGACGCCGGTCAGGCGCGCATCGGCATTGTCCTCGCGCAGCTGCAAGCGGTATTCGGCGCGACTGGTGAACATGCGGTACGGCTCGGTGGTGCCGTGGGTAATGAGATCGTCGACCAGCACGCCTAGGTAAGCCTCGTCGCGGCGCGGCGACCACGCCGGCAGCCCCTGCACCTGGCGCGCTGCGTTGAGCCCGGCCAGCAGACCCTGGGCGGCGGCCTCTTCGTAACCGGTGGTGCCGTTGATCTGCCCGGCGAAGAACAGCCCGCCCACTGCCTTGGTTTCCAGCGAGGCCTTGAGCCCGCGCGGGTCGAAGAAGTCGTACTCGATGGCGTAGCCGGGGCGGGTGATGTGCGCGTTCGCAAAGCCGTGGATCGAGCGCACCAGCGCCAGCTGCACATCGAACGGCAGCGAGGTGGAAATGCCGTTGGGATAGATCTCGGCCACCTCCAGCCCTTCGGGTTCGACAAAGATCTGGTGGCTGGTCTTCTCGGCAAAACGCACCACCTTGTCTTCGATCGACGGGCAGTAGCGCGGGCCGATGCCTTCGATCTGCCCCGAATACAGCGGCGAGCGATGCAGCGCGTTGCGAATGATCTCGTGGGTTTGCTCGGTGGTCTGGGTGATCCAGCAGCTGACCTGGCGCGGATGGTCGCTGACCTGGCCCATGAACGACATCACCGGCAACGGGTCGTCGCCAGGCTGCTCGGCCATCACGCCGTAATCGAGCGTGCGCCCGTCGATCCGCGGCGGGGTGCCGGTCTTGAGCCGGTCGATCGCGAACGGGCGCTCGCGCAGGCGCGCGGCCAGCGTGGTGGCCGGCGGATCGCCCATGCGCCCGGCCGCGTACTGGGTTTCGCCCACATGGATCTTGCCGGCCAGGAAGGTGCCGGCGGTCAGCACCACCGACGGCGCTTGGAAACGCAGCCCGGTCTGGGTGATGACCCCACGTACGCTGTCGGCTTCGCTGGCGCCGTGATGAATGATCAGATCGTCCACGGCCGCCTGGAAGACGGTCAGGTTGGGCTGGGCCTCGACGATGCAGCGGATCGCAGTGCGATACAGGTTGCGGTCGGCCTGGCAGCGCGTGGCACGCACTGCCGGCCCCTTGAGGCGTTGAGCGTGCGCCACTGGATGCCGGCCAGATCCGATGCGCGTGCCATCGCCCCGCCGAGTGCGTCGATCTCCTTGACCAGGTGGCCCTTGCCGATCCCGCCGATGGCCGGGTTACAGCTCATCGCCCCCACGGTCTCAATGTTGTGGGTGAGCAGCAAGGTGCGCGCTCCTGCGCGTGCAGACGCCAGGGCGGCCTCGGTGCCGGCATGACCGCCTCCGATCACGATGACGTCGTAGCGATAGAAGGAGTCGGACATGGGCGTGGACCAGGAGCGGAAAAGGAAAAACGGCTGCGGAAGTATCGGCTGAAGGGCGGTTCAGGTCACTTGTTCGCTGAAAAAGTGACGTAAATCACATTATGCGCAAGTGACCCTCAAGTTGGCATGTTTCGTGCGGATATTCCTACTGCACCCGTCGTGGCATTGCGACATGGGCGCAAAGGCTGGAATTGGAACAGGGGCCAGCCGCGCGTGCGATGGGGTAGCGTAAGGGTCGGTAGTCGGGGGACTGCCGACCCTTATTTTTTTATTCCTGCCAGTCGGCGCACGCACCCCTCCGCTGCAGCGCCCGCCAGGCAATATCGAAACAAAAGCAGAAAGCCCCGGCATGCCGGGGCTTTCTGCTTTTGTAGGCGCCGATATCCGACAGGGCCGGAACAGGGGGATCCAGATTTCCCTGTCGGACATCGACATAAGTCGTTCAGTGGGGCTGGCGCGGTCAAAAATGACGCGGCAGGTCACACAGAGCACCTAGCTTGCGGCCAATCGTCAGCTGAACGCAAGCCCCCAATATCGCCAAATGTGGGCCAGGTCGCAGTCAGCGTCTTACGGAATCTGTTCGCGTGTGTTTCGCGGAGCGGTTTGCCGTTGGATCTCGCGAATGACACGCGGCGGAGCGCCGATCCGCGGTGGCGGCCGCGACGGCGGAGCGCCGGTCGCCGGCGGGCGATTGGGTTGCTGCGGCCGCGAGCTGCCGGGGCGCTGCCCGTTGTTGAACGAGCCGTTCGGGCGCGGTGGACGGTACTGCGGACGGCGATCGTACTGCCGGTAGTAGTAGCCGCCACCACCACGATAGACCGGGTACACCGGGTAGTCGTACAGGCCGATCGACCCGGCGCCATAGCCATACGGCAAACCATACGGGTTGCCGTAGAAGTACGGGGAGTAGCCGGGCGGATAGCGATACTGCACGGCAGGCGCACCACGGTAATAGCCGCCCGACCCACCGCCGGTGTAGTCGTAGGTTGCGCAGCCGCTCAGGGCCAATAGCCCGGCGGCGAAGATCAGACGGAATTTCATGGATGGTGCCCTCCTGCAACCATGGTGCCACTGTCGAACCGATGTATTGAATCGGTCCTTAATTGTGCGGCATTGCGACGCTTTGTCATCGATCCAGCATGCGCGGCGGCAGTGCGTGCGACCCGTGAAGAGGAGGCGATACGTTAATCTTGCAGGCATGATCGAGACGGTCCCCCTTGCCCATTCCGACGTCCTGCAAGCCGCTGCGCGGATTGCGCCGCACTGCGCGCCGACACCGTTGCTGACATCGCACGGCCTGGATGCGCTCAGCAGTGCGCAGTTGTTCTTCAAGGCCGAGCATCTGCAGCGCAGTGGCGCATTCAAGTTCCGGGGCGCCTGCAATGCCGTATGGTCGCTGCCGGATGCGCTGGCTGCGCGCGGTGTGGTCACGCATTCCTCCGGGAATCACGGCGCGGCGCTGGCGCTTGCCGCACGCACGCGTGGCATCGGCTGCCATGTGGTGGTGCCCGAGGGCGCGGTGGCGGCCAAGCTCGCCAATATCTCCCGGCACGGCGCCACGTTATGGCGTTGCGCGCCGACCATCGCGGCGCGGGAGCAGATGTGCGCCGAGGTGCAGGCCGGCAGCGGCGCCACGCTGGTGCACCCGTATACCGATCGTGCGGTGATCGCCGGGCAGGGCACCGCCACGCTGGAGCTGCTGCACCAAAGCGGCGGGCTGGATGTGCTGGTGGCGCCGGTCGGCGGTGGTGGGCTGGCGGCCGGCGCCGCACTGGCGCTGCAGGCGTCGCCGGACTGCGAGCTGGTGCTGGCCGAGCCTGCCGGCGCAGCCGACACCGCGCGTTCGCTGGCGGCCGGGCAGCGGCTGGTCGATTTCGTGCCCGATACCATTTGCGACGGCCTGCGCGGCACCTTGGGCGCGCCCAACTTCGCAGTGCTGCAGCGCGCCGGGGCGCAGGTGGTCACGGTGGACGATGCCGCGGTGGTGCAGGCCATGCGGCTGGTCTGGCAGTTGCTCAAGCAAGTGGTCGAGCCGTCTTCGGCGATCGCCCTGGCGGCGGTCCTGGCCCAGCCGGCACGGTTTGCCGGACGCCGGGTGGGGCTGATCCTGTCCGGCGGCAATGTCGATCTGGACGCCTTGCCTTGGGCCGCGGCGTGAGCAGGCGCTCGCGCGGGCTCGGCCTGTGGGGCTGGGGCTGGCGGTTGTGCATGCTGGCGCTGATCTGGCTGGTGGCCGTGGCAGGCTGGATCGTGTGGGTCGGCGACCGCGATCAGGCCGCGCCGGCCGATGTCATCATCGTGCTGGGCGCGGCGGCCTACGATGCGCGCCCTTCGCCGGTGTTTGAAGAACGCATCCGGCATGCACTGGATCTGTACGCGCAGGGCTATGCGCCGCGGCTGTTGTTCACCGGCGGCTTCGGCAACGGTGCGCGCTTTGCCGAATCGCAGGTGGCCAGGCGCTACGCGCTGCGTCACGGCATTCCGCCGGAGGCCATCGTGATCGAAACCACCTCGCGCACCACGCGGCAGAACCTGGAACAGGCGCGCACGCTGATGGAACGGCACGGCTTGCATCGGGCGATCATCGTCAGCGACCCACTGCACATGGCGCGCGCGCTGCGGCTGAGCCAGGAACTGGGTATCGACGCGCTGGCTTCGTCCACGCCGAGCACGCGGTTTCGCAGCTTCCACACCAGCTGGCGCTTCCTGTTGCAGGAGGTGTATTACTTCCACCGCGATCTGGTGGTGCAAGGGCCGTGACCGCAGGCCTATGATGCGGCTTTCCCAGCGGGCAGGTTCGAGCATGAGCGAGACCCATCGGCAACACGCCATTGGCCTGGTCCAGGCCTACTACGCAGCATTCAACCGTGGCGACTGGGACGGCATGTTGGCGTTTCTGGCCGAGGACGTCGCCCACGACCTCAATCAAGGTCCGCGCGAAATCGGCCGCAACGAATTTGCCGCGTTCCTGCAGCGCATGAACGACAGTTACCGCGAGCAATTGCGCGACGTGGTCGTCATCGCCAGCGACGACGGCACCCGGGTCGGTGCCGAGTACGTGGTGCATGGCGTCTATCACACCACCGACGAAGGCCTGCCCGAGGCCACCGGGCAGACCTATGTGCTGGTGGGCGGTGCGTTCTTCGAGGTGCGCGGCGACAAGATCACCCGCGTGACCAACTACTACAACCTGCAGGAATGGATTGCGCAGGTATCGCGCTGAGCGTATCGACCAGCGCTGCGTAGAAGCGCACCTGGGCGCAATAAGGCCTTACCGGCAATGCCTGGTTGCGCCCGGGTGCGCTCCTACGTGATTGGTGGGGTATCGCGGCCGGAGCTGCGCCTATGTAGGAGCGCGCTTGCGCGCGATGAGGCGTTACCGGCGATGCCGGTCGCGCCCAGGTGCGCTCCTGCGCGGGTGGGCGGGTTACAGCAACACGATTCCGACCACCACCAGGATGAAGATGCTCCACTTGAGCACCTGGTACAGCGGGTTGTTGCGTTCCTTCAGCGCCTTGGCCTTGAGGCGTGCGGCGTAGAAATAGCGGAACACGCGGTTGATGCCGCCGGTCTTGTCGCCTTCCTGGTTTGGCGAAGCGCCGGCCGAGAGCAGGCTGCGGCCGACAAAGCGGTTCACCGCCGCTGCCCAGCGCCAACGCATCGGGCGTTCGATATCGCAGAACAGGATGATGCGGTCCTGGTCGGTGTCGTTGCGCGCGTAGTGGATATAGGTCTCGTCGAACATGGTCCACTCGCCATCGCGCCAGCTGTGGCGCTGGCCGTCGACGTCGATGAAGCAACGGTCGTCGTTCGGTGTGGCCAGGCCCAGGTGCAGGCGCATGGAGCCGGCGAACGGGTCGCGGTGCGGGCGTAGTTCGCTGCCCGGCGGCAGCTCGGCGAACATTGCGGCCTTCACGGTGGGAATGGACTTCAGCAAGGCGGTGGTCTGCGGGCACAACTCGGCTGCCGACGGGTGCGCGGTGCCGTACCACTTCAGATAGAAGCGCTTCCAGCCACGCCGGAAGAACGAATTGAAGCCGATGTCGGTATAGCCTTCGGCAGCGCGGATCTTCTGCATCTGCTGCAACGCCACTGCTTCGTCGCGGATCAGTGGCCAGCTCGCGCGCAGCGGCGCCAGCTCGGGAAATTCCTTGCCCGGATCGATGAACGGGGTGGTCGGCACGCGTGAACACAGGTACATCAGCGTGTTGATCGGGGCCATGAAGGTGGAATGGTCCAGCAACTGCCGGCTGAGCCGGTGCCGCACGCGACCGCGGTAATGGATGTAGAGCGCCGATGCGATGAACAGCGCGATGAGGAGCCACTTCAACATGGGGAGGCCGATTGGGGGCGGGGAGCCGCAAACGTAAGAGCGGCTTCCAACACGTGCACGCGCATTGCTGCGCGGTGTCGGTAGCCACCATCGAACAGATGAGCCGCAACCAAGGAAGTGCGGCCGGTCACTTCAGAATTCTAGCAAGTGTCACCGCCGAGCCTGGCGGCCGAGTATTGGCATGGGTGCAAGACTCTGTGTCTCACCGGCAGTGGATGCGCGATGGCCGGCGTTCTGTACCGCCGCTCAGTCGATGCGGCGGCGGATCGGGATGGCGCTGACCGGGACGCTGGCGACGTCATGCCCATGTTCGCGGATGGGCGCGCCTGGCGCCGGCGCCCAGGCATGGGCGTAGATCACTTCCCATGAGCTGGGCAGGGTGCCGTCCGCCCGCCGCAGCGGTTCGTAGGCAGCGCTGGCGGCTGCGAAGCGACCGCGTCCGGTCAAGGTGGCGCGGCGGTTGCTGAGTGCATTGGTTGCCCCCATCGCACGCAGTTCGCGCATCAGCGCGGGCAGGTCGTTGTAGGTCAGGGTGAACAGGTCGCGGTCCAGCACCGGGTCGCGGAATCCGGACATCAGCAGGGCGTCGCCGAATTGGGCGATCGGCGGAAAACGGCTGACGTGCGGGGCCGGGTCGGTCTGCGCAAAGGCCTCGCGCAATTCGATCAGCGTTTCCGGACCGAAGGTGGAGCACAGCAGCAGCCCACCCGGGCGCAGCGCGCGGCGGAAACCGGCGAACACGGCCGGCAGGTCTTCCACCCACTGCAGGCACAGATTGCTGAAGATCACATCCACGCTGCCGTCGGCGACCGGCAGCGCGCGCGCATCGGCGCACACCTGCGTGAACGGCTTCCACCAGCCCGCGGCCTTGCGCGCCTGGCGCAGCATCGGCATGGCCTGATCCAGCGCGATCACCTGCGCCTTGGGCCAGCGCTTCTTGATTGCAGCGCTGGCATGGCCGGGGCCGGCGCCGACATCCAGCACCACCTTGGGCACCTGCTCGCCCAGGTAGTCGAGCGATTCGAACAGGCGGGTTTCCGCTTCGCGCTGAAGTGCGGCGGCGGCGGTATAGGTGCTGGCGGCACGCGCAAACGCGCGCCGGACGTGGCGGGGGTCGAAAGTACTGGTCATGGCAAGGCTATTGTCGCCCCTGGCAGGGGCGGAGGGAATCGATCGGGCCTGCAAGGCGCCGCGCTAGAACGTGCCGGG
This sequence comes from Xanthomonas phaseoli pv. phaseoli, assembly GCA_022749655.1. Lineage (GTDB taxonomy): Bacteria > Pseudomonadota > Gammaproteobacteria > Xanthomonadales > Xanthomonadaceae > Xanthomonas > Xanthomonas phaseoli. Next base: position 5,109,472 of record CP094243.1, on the reverse strand, counting down.
ATAACTGCCGCCATCGATCAACAGATTCTGTCCGGTGATGTAGCCGGCCTGCGCACTGCATAGAAAGGCAGGCCGCGCCGAACTCGTCCGGCTCGCCAAAACGCGCCGCCGGAATGCCCGCACGCTTGCGTTCGGCGACCTCGTCGACGGTGCTGCCCTGTTGCTGCGCGAGGGCGGCGAAGTTGCCGCGCAGGCGGTCGGTGGCGAACTGCCCGGGCAACAGGTTGTTGATGGTGACGTTGTCGGCCACGGTACTGCGCGCCAACCCGCCAACCCGCCAACCCGCCGACGAAGCCGGTCAGGCCGGCGCGCGCGCCATTGGACAGGCCCAGGATATCGATCGGCGCCTTCACTGCGCTGGAGGTGATGTTGACGATGCGGCCGAAGCGGCGTGCGCGCATGCCATCGACGGTGGCGCGGATCAGTTCGATCGGGGCGAGCATGTTGGCGTCCAGCGCGCGTAGCCAATCTTCGCGTTCCCACTGGCGGAAATCGCCCGGCGGCGGGCCGCCGGCGTTGTTGATCAGGATGTCGACCTGCGGACAGGCCGCAAGTGCCGCGCTGCGTCCTTCCGGCGTGGCGATGTCGGCCACCACGCTGCACACCTGGCCGGCGCCGGGCAGTGCGCGCAAGGCATTGGCGGCGTGCTCCAGTGCCTCACGGCCGCGCGCGGCGATCACCACATTGACGCCTTCGCCGGCCAATGCACGTGCGCAGCCCAAACCCAGCCCCTTGCTTGCGGCGCAGACCAGCGCCCAGCGGCCAGCGATTTCCAGATCCATGCGAGATGTCCTCGATCAGCGATGTCGCATGATCGACGATCGGCTCATGGCACGGACGCAACGAAGCGTTGCAGCGCCTCGCTGACCTGATCTGCATGACCCAGAAACGGCGCGTGACCACCGCCGGCAATGGTGAGCGCCTGCGCGTGCGGGCTGAGCGCGGCGGCGGCATGCATGCCGGCGGCAGGCACCAGGCGATCGCGTTGCCCGGCGATCCACAGGCTGGGGCGTGCGAGTTGCGGCAGGGCGCGGCGCAGATCGGTGCGTTCGAGCAGGGTGAGGCCTTGCTGCAACGCCTCCGGTGCCGGTTCGCCGCGCGCGGTGAGCGTCTCGCGCAGGCTGCGCAGTTCGCTACGTGCATGCGCCGAGCCGAGCGTGTCCAGCGCCAGGAAACGCTCCAGCGTGCCGCGATAGTCGCGCGACAATTCGACACCGAATTGCACGAACACCTCGCGCTGGACGGCACTTGGCCAATCGTTGCCACGCACGAAACGCGGGGTGGCGGCAATCATCGCCAACCCGCGCACCTGCGGCAGGGTGGCGGCCGCATGCAACGCAAACAGCCCGCCCAGCGACCAGCCGAGCCATACCGCCGGCGGCGTGGCGGCTGCAATTTCTGCAACCACATACGGCAATGCCAACGGCGTGCTGTCGTCGCGACTGAAGCCGTGCCCGGGCAGGTCGACCAGATGCAGTTGATAGTGCGGTGACAGGCGCTCTACCAGCGGTGCGAACACGCCGCCGTGCAGTGCCCAACCGTGCAGGAGAACCAGCGCAGGCCCGTGGCCGATGACATCGATATGCATGCGCGCATTGTCGCCGATTGTGGCGTGCCGGCATGCATCGTGAAACTGCGCGCTGGTGATGGGGGCACGCAGATCCGATGTTGGGTGCAGCGCCCAGGCGTCAATGCGTGGCGGCTGCACGCAGTGCGACGATCTTTGGAGCCAGCAACGCCCATTGCGCACGCGCATGACCGCAGCGGTGCCAGCGCGCCGGCCAATGCCAGCGCCGTGCGCGCCGCGCCTGGATCGCCGCAGCCAGCCAATCGGGATCGAAACCATCCCAGACGCCAGCCACGCTGCGCAGATTGCCGATCAGTACCGGATGCACCTCATGCAACAACATCGTGCGCAATCGTTCCAGGGTGAAGGGCGAGGCAGCCAGGACGCACGCAACGCCGTCTTGGTCGCAACTGTCGTTGTCCAGGTACAGCCGCGACAAGGCTTCCCACACGCGCCGTTGCGCCACCGTGTCTGGGCCAGTCATCGCGAGTGACATGTCAGCACCCGGTTGCAATTGGATGCCGGCGCGCACCGGTTGCGCGGCTGGCCCACTGCAGGCAAGCCATCCCGCAATGCACGCTCAGCGCGCTGTTGTCGCCTGCCGTGCAGCTGTCTCGTGCAATCGCTGCAGTAGCTGAGTGGCCCGCGCGCGATTGCGCGCAGTCCGGCCACGCACGGCCACGTGCCTCAGGCAGAGGCACGCAGCGGCTGCCGACTGACCACATCGCGCGCCTGCACGATGGCCTCGATCAATGCCTGCACCTGCTGCGGCGTATGCAACGCAGACAAGGTGATGCGCAAGCGCGCCTTGCCTTCGGGCACGGTGGGCGGACGAATGGCGCCCACCATGAAACCTGCCTGTTCCAGTGCAGTCGACATCGCCATCACGGTTGCTTCCTCGCCGCATAGCAGCGGCTGGATCGGCGTGTCGGAGGCCATCAGTTCGAAGCCATGCTTGCGCGCGCCATCGCGGAACGCACCGATCAATTCGACCAGACGCGTACGCCGCCAATCGTCGCGACGCGCCAGGCGCACCGCCGCCAGGGTGGCCGCGACCTGCGCCGGCGGCAATGCAGTGGTGTAGATGTAGGGACGCGCGGTTTCGGCCAGATGGCGCACCAGCGCTTCTTCGCCCACCACCACCGCGCCGTAGCCACCGAGCGCCTTGCCCAGCGTGACCAACTGCAACGGCACTTCGGCCACGCCCAAGCCGGCATCGGCCACGCAACCGCGCCCTTGCGGGCCGAGCACGCCCACACCGTGCGCGTCGTCCACATAGAACAGCGCTTGCTGCATGCGTGCCACCAGGCTCAAGGCGCGCAGCGGCGCGACATCGCCATCCATGCTGAAAACGCCGTCGGTGGCCAGCATCGCCGCGCCCTCGGGCGCGCCCTTGAGCTGGCGCATCGCGCCTTCCACGTCCAGATGCGGATAGCGCCGCAACCGGCAGCCGGCCAGCCGCGTGGCATCGAACAGGCTGGCGTGATTGAGCCGGTCCTGCACGCAGACGTCGTCTTCTTCGCTGAGCAATGCCTGTTGCACGGCCAGATTGGCGATGAAGCCGCTGCCGAACAGCAACGCCGACGGATAGCCCAGCCACTCGGCGATTTCGCGTTCGAGCGTTTCGTGCGCGGTGTGGTGGCCGCAGATCAGATGCGAGGCGGTGGCGCCGGCACCATCGCGGGCAGCGGCATCCTGCAGCGCGGCGACCACTTCGAACTGTTGCGACAGACCCAGGTAGTCGTTGGAACAGAAACCGGTCAGCCAACGGCCATCGATCTCCAGCCGCACGCCATCGCGCCGGCCCACCTGTCGCCGCACCCGCACCCGTTCCTGGGCCACACGCAATTTACGCAGCGACGAAATCCGTTCGTGCAGATCGGGGCGAGCCATGGGGGCGTTCAACGGCAGGGAAGGTCCGCTAGCGTAGCGTGCCGGGCTCGGGGCGCCCAGCCGCCACCGACGACCGGTGCCCGGCACCGGGTCAGGCGGCGTGCTCGCAGGCCGCGCCGCGGGTGATCTCCGCATGGACGGTGCCGGGGTGATCGTGCTCGGCCGCATCGACGGTGATCTGCATCGGACGCAGGCCCAGGCGCTGGAACAGGGCCTGGTCGCGCTCGGTGTCCGGGTTGCCGGTGGTGAGCAGTTTTTCGCCGTAGAAAATCGAATTGGCACCGGCCAGGAAGCACAGCGCCTGCAGTTCGTCGCTCATCGCCTCGCGGCCGGCAGACAGGCGCACCATCGATTTCGGCATGGCGATACGGGCCACGGCGATCATGCGCACGAACTCGAACGGATCCAGTTGCTGGGTGCCATGCAGTGGCGTACCGGGGACCTGCACCAGCTGGTTGATCGGCACCGAATCCGGATGCGCCGGCAACGTGGCCAGCGCCAGCAGCAGGCCGATGCGGTGTTCGCGGGTTTCGCCCATGCCGACGATGCCGCCGCAGCAGGTCTTCAGGCCGACATCGCGCACATGCTCCAGCGTGTTCAGGCGGTCCTGGTACTGGCGGGTATGGATGATCGAGTCGTAGTAATCCGGCGCGGTGTCCAGATTGTGGTTGTAGTAGTCCAGCCCGGCATCCTTGAGCGCACGTGCCTGGCCGGCGTCGAGCATGCCGAGCGTGGCGCAGGTTTCCAGGCCCATGGCCTTCACCTCGCGGATCATGGCGGCCACCTTGGGGATGTCGCGCTCCTTGGGCGAGCGCCAGGCGGCGCCCATGCAGAAGCGCGAGGCGCCGGCGGCCTTGGCCTGGCGCGCCTTGGCAACGACCTCTTCGGTCTCCATGAGCTTCTGCGCGCTCACGCCGGTGTCGTAGCGCTGCGCCTGCGGGCAATACGCGCAGTCTTCCGGGCAACCGCCGGTCTTGACCGAGAGCAAGGTGGACACCTGTACTTGCGCCGGGTCGAAGTGCGCGCGATGCACGCTGGCCGCGCGATGCAGCAGCTCCGGAAACGGCAGATCGAACAACGCCTGCAGCTCTTTGCGATCCCAGTCATGGCGGAGGACAACAGACATCGGAGTTTCCTGACAGTCAGCGGCTTGGAAGCCAGGCAGTCTGGTGAGCATGGAAGAGGCTGTCAACTTCAATCAGGTCCGATCGGTTTACAGATGGCCGCAGCGGGTGCTGCGGCTGTTGCTGCCGAGCCTGTGTCTGGTCTGCGCCGAGGCCGGCACGCCTGACGGCGATCTCTGCCCCGCATGCCGCGCCGCCTTGCCCGACCACGGCCACGCCTGCCTGTGCTGCGCCACCCAGCTGTTCGCCTCCGACGCGGTGGCGCTGTGCGGGCAGTGCCTGCAGCACCCACCACCGCTGCAGCGGGTGCATGCCTGTTTTACCTATCGTTGGCCGGTGGATGGGCTACTGCGGCGGTTCAAGTTCCATCAGGACCTGGCGGCAGGCCGCCTGCTCAGCGAACTGATGGCTCGGCGCTGCGTGGGGCTGCCGCGCCCGCAGGCGTTGGTGCCGGTAAGCCTGCACCGGCAGCGCCTGCGCCAGCGCGGTTACGACCAGGCGCTGGAGCTGGCCCGACCGCTGGGCCGCGCGCTGCAGCTGCCGTGCCTGCCATTGCTGCGACGCGTTCGCGCGACCGCACCGCAATCCGAACTGGATGCGGTCGAGCGGCAGCGCAATCTGCGCGATGCGTTCGAGGCCCGCGGCGCCTTGCCGGCGCATGTGGCCTTGGTGGACGATGTGATGACGACCGGCGCGACACTCCACGCTGCGGCGAAGGCCTTGCGCAAGGCGGGTGTTCAACGGGTGGATGCCTGGGTCTGCGCGCGGGTGCCGTGACCTGGCCTGCCGGCACCGGGTGCGCGCGGCTTCGCCCGTACCCTCACCCCAACCCCTCTCCCGCAGGAGAGGGGCTCGCTGGCTGACAGGACAGCGCGGTGGATGGCGATGCGGCTTCGGTGGGTGGACGGCGGAGGACTAGACGAGGAGTCGAGCCGTCAAAGATGCCCGCATGCTTCGAACCCTCACCCGTAATCCCAACATCTGCTCTGTAATCAACAGAATCCCGAATCCCGAATCCCGAATCCCGAATCCCGAATCCCGAATCCCGAAGCTACCGCCCCGCCACCGCCACTGCGATGCCGACGAAGATCGCCAGGCCAACCCAGTTGTTGTGCAGGAAGGCGCGGAAGCAGGGGCCGCGCTCGCGGTGGCCGGCGATGCGGAATTCGTAGGCGACCAGCAGCGCCGCAACGGCCAGACTGGCCCAGTACGCCGCACCGAGATCGGCGCGCAGGCCGACCAATCCCAGCGTCGCGGCCATCAGCGCATACAAGATGCCTTGCGCGATCAGATCGAATCTGCCGAACAGGATGGCGGTGGATTTGCTGCCCATGCGGATGTCGTCGTCGCGGTCGACCATGGCGTACCAGGTGTCGTAGGCGGTGGCCCACAGGATGTTGGCCGCATACAGCAGCCAGCCCAGCAACGGCACGCTGCCTTGCACGGCGGCGAAAGCCATCGGGATGCCCCAGCCGAACGCCATGCCCAGATAGACCTGCGGCAGGTGGGTATGGCGCTTGAGATAGGGGTAGCTGGCGGCCAGGAAGACGCCGGGCACGCTCAGCGCCACGGTGAGCCAGTTGAGCGTGAGCACCAGTGCGAAGGCCACCAGCATCAGCACCACGAACACCCAGAGCGCCTCGCGCCCGGAGACTGCGCCGGTGGCCAGAGGGCGCGATTTGGTGCGCTCCACGTGCGGATCCAGCCAGCGGTCGGCGTAATCGTTGATCACGCAGCCGGCCGAACGGGTCAGCCACACCCCGGCGGTGAACACGAACAGCGTCCACAGCGGCGGCAGGCCATCGGCCGCCAGCCACAACGCCCACCAGGTGGGCCAGAGCAACAACAGGCTCCCGATCGGGCGGTCGCCACGGACCAGCTTCCAGTACTGGCCCAATCGCTGCGGCCACAGCAGCGCGCGCTGTGGGCAGTTGTTCGACACCATGCTTGCTCATGCGGCAAAGGGTAGCAGCGCGGCTCGGCCGTGGTCATGTGGGCGCGGGGTGGGCGCGGTACGGGCGGCAATCCTGGCGATGCCCTGCCTGCGCGATGGCCGGCTGTTCACGCGGTGCGGCTGGCCGCAGCAATCAAGGCTGGGAGCGGCCAGGGGCGGGCGTTGATGCGGGCGGGCTGCGGCAGGCGGTGCGGTTGCCACGCAAGCTTGGGAGTGAGCGCGCTCAGGCGCGTGCTCAAGCTCACTATCAGGTGGGGTGCTGAGCAGGCTTGCGTCTGGCAACGGCCGCTTGAGATGGCCACGCGGCTGTACGCGTGGCCCTGCGCGCTTGAACCTGGGCACGCGGTGTCGCACAGCGGCCGCCCGCCGAGACGCCGGCGTCATCACGTCTGGAGCGACGCCGCGGCTCGCCAGGACTCGCGTCGCCCGGCCCCATCACGCGCACGCCGGCTGTTCTGGCATAATGCGCGGCCAGGCGCTCGTAGCTCAGCCGGATAGAGTAGTGGCTTCCGAAGCCATTGGTCGGGGGTTCGAATCCCTCCGGGCGCACCAGTTCAGTTCCAGAGCTCGTGCTGGGATTAAGAAACCCTCGAGAGATCGGGGGTTTTTTGTTGCCTGTACAGCGGAAGGTCCACCCGGATCCATTGGCATCCAGGCTGATCGGGCATAGATGGGCGCACCCGCCCTCAACGCAGACACGCAGAAGATGGATGTCCCATGCAGTCAAGCGGCTTCATGGAACGCTGCAACGACAGCGACCAACGCGGCGTCCTGGAGAGGCACGGGTTCCGCATTGAGCGAAGCGAACAAACAGACCGCCGCCGTGTGGCTGGTTGCCGGCAGCCAATAACCACTGCATGGACGCGGCGGGCAAACACCCGCCGCGTTCTGCAATCAACATCACCAGCATGCCTGTTCGTTCTTGACTGCGGGGCGTGACATCGCCGCACACCAGGGCCTAACGGATCCCCCATTCCCCGAGCAGTACACGCGCCCGCCGCTCGATGAAGCGGTTCGCGTTGGCCTGGGCCTGTTCGGACTCCTTCTTGGCGTCTGCTTCGCTAATCACACCTTCATGCGCTTCGTCAAGCTGGGCCATCGCCCACTTGATCGCCGCATCCTGCGCCGCTTCTCCCTCCACATCGTGCATGGAGATGTAGGCCTTCAATGGCGGCCACATCTCCGCATGCCCGTTGAGTGCATTCCTGCTGCGCAGCAGCCTCTCCCTGGACAGCCCCAGGTCGGGATTTTGAAGAGCTTCCTGCAGCAGGTGCAGCGCCGTCTCGTGGTCCTGCGTGTGCATGAGCTTGTGCTTGAGCATCTCCGCAAACGCGGTTTTGACGTCTCCTCGCACGGCGGGCCCGAAACCGCCCACTTGCGTCATGCCATCCATGTTGAGCGTTTTGACGGTGTGGTCGCTCAAGAATTGACCGAAATTGCTGCGGAATTCGGGTGATCGAAGGGCCTCGGCCACCACCTGGTACAGTAAGGGCATTTCGGCCGCCGTGATGGCTGCGCCGAACATCCTGGCATTTTGCGCCAGGCCCTGCGCCCACTTGTCAAAACGCTCGCCCAGGTCGGCATCGACACTGCGCAACGCGCGCGTGAACTCGGGGACGCGGTTCCAGGACGACCCAGCCGCTTGTGCTGCCGGCACGGGCGCGCGCCGCCTTCTGTCGGCCAGCCGCTGTGCCGCGCGCTGTGCCTCGCGCTGCGCGCGCTCTGGGTCGCGGATCTGCAGCAATTGGTCTGCCAGATGCTCCGGTACCTTGATATCGCATCGAGCAGGCAGTCGGGCCAGCGACTGCGGAAGGGTCTGCAGCCCCGTGCCGCTCAGGTCCAGCAGTTGCAATTGGGCCAGGTCCCCCACGCTGTCGGGCAGCTCCGCAGCGCGGCGCAATGTTTGAGCGACAGTTCCGTCAAGCCGCGCAGTTGCCCGATGTCCTCAGGCAAGTGCGCCAGGCGGCGGTTGGACGACAGATTGAGTTTTTCCAGCCTATGCAGCTGGGTGAGGCTGCCAGGAAGACGCTCCAGCTGGGAATTCGATGCCACCTCCAGCGATGTGAGAGCCTGCAGGGCGCCGATGTTTTCAGGCAATTCGCGAAAATGCGCAGAACGCGACACGCTCAACTCGGTCAACCGGCTCAGGTCGACGATGCTGGCCGGCAGGCGCGCATAGTGGCCGCCACTTAGCGTGAGGCTGCGCAGGCCCTGCATGCGCCCCATGTCCGCGGGCAACTCGTCCAACGGGATCAATGTCAACTGAAGGTTTTCCAGATTGGACAGGCGCGTCAACGAAGATGGCAGCTTTTTCAGATCCGGCGCGCCAACCACCTGCAGATCGCGGAGTTGGCGCAGCTGTCCCAGGCTGTCCGGCAGCGATTGAAGCCCGGTATGGAACAGCGTCAATTGCTGTAGTGCGTGGAGCCGACCGACCGCTTCAGGAAGCGTCGTGGCAGGCAGGCCATAGTTGAGGGCAAGCTCGGTGCGGCGGCGGGTCGCTGCACCGCGGATTGCCTCCTCTGCTACGTTTTGCAGCACCTCCCGCGACGTATCCCTCTGCCCGTTGTGCAGGTTGTAGCCGGTTCGGACCCGCTCTGCCATCGGCAGGTTTTGCGCAAGCCACTGGTCGATGTCGTAGTCGATACTGCCCGGTGGTGCAGAAGAGATACCCGCAAGTGCAGCCGGCTGGCCCGACGGACGCAGAGGTGATCGGAAAGGGCTCCCGTGCCCTGGGTTTCCAGGCGTCGACGTGCCCGCCGCTGACGGGCTTTCGCGCCGTCGCGGCCGCGCGAGCAAAGGGCTTAGCAAGCCCTCCGGCCTGGAAGATTGCCGTGCAGGCCTGTCTTCAGCAGGCGCCTGATCGGCGGTATCGGTTCGCGGGCGAGAGCGGAGTAGGCGATTGACATTGAACATGGAGATCCATCCTGCGTATTCGGCTGAGTGCAGCGTTTGCGAAGCCAGGCTACGACGATGCACCTGCAATCGCTGCACCAAAGCGAAGCGGTTGCATCGCCTGACGAATCGGGCACCGCCTCGCAAGCGCGCCCCTGTGCTGCATACCTGCTCACCGACAGCGGTGGATGGTTCGGCGTTCGATCGCATCGGTCTTCGACGTGATGCACGCGATGGCGGCAGGCGATCGAGGGGGCGGTGTGGCGCATCGTTTGCGACGCAGTATTCACGCGCGTCGATCGTCTTCATTGCAAGGACGTAGATGATCCGGGAGAGCGCCCGGCATCCCTGCGCCTGCAAGCACGTCACCGCCACAGCGGCGTCGCAACGTGCCTGCAGGCGCTTGGAGGCGCGCGCTGCGAATCTGCCAGGCGATAGCGCAACGCATCATCGCAGCGCGCGCTGCGGCACGTGGTGGCGGATCGACCGGCCTTGCCTCAAGGCCGGCCCTCTCGAGCGCCGACGCCGCGCTGCAAGACGTTGAGTGGATTATCGCCCTGCACAGTTATCGACGACGTATTCTGATGTTCCTCAGATTCTGGCGCATGTCTCCCTCGAAGTTGTTGGCAATGTTCGTGGGAATAATTTGCTTACCTACAGGAACGCCGCCCGACTTCTCCAGATTTTGGTGGATTTGTCCGTCTTTCTGCTGGTCCAACTTGTATTCTTCGTAATGCAGGCCCGCCAATACGGGCGTCTTGAGAATTTCAACCGATTTACTGATGGCGGTGCCGCCGACATAGCCTTTTGCGAACTCCGCGGCGCTCGGCCGTTCGGCCGCCGTTTTACCCGCACCTTTGGCCACGCCCTTGGCAGCTCCCTTTGCAGTTCCCTTGGCCGCACCCTCAGCCGTTCCCTTGGCCGCGGCTTCGGCAACGCCTTTGGCGACCCCCTTGGCTCCGATTCTGGCCGTGGGCCCGCCGACTGCTCCAACCACTGCCCCGGCCATATTGATGCCGGCCAGCTTCAACGCAAGCGACATGTCCCCACCTTGAATCGCGGTGTCGACTACCTGCGCCGCCTGCGCCTCGCTCTCCAATGCAATCGACGCCGCATCGGTAATTTCGCCGATGATGGGAATCCCATTCAATGCGCTGATGCCGACGGACATCCAGTCCAGGATCTTGCTGTCCCACTTGAGGAACTCGTGCAAGCCCTCCTGGAACACGCCGACGTCCTTTTTGGGCTTCTTGATCGCGGGCGGATCGTCCTTGCCCATCACCATGTCCGACACGGCCTTCTGCTGGTCGGGCGACGTCGCATCGTGCGTGACCGGGTTGTCCACGGTCTTGTTTGCCGCACTCATGTTGTCGTAGAACCGCCGGAAATCGTCCTGGCTGATCTTGCCCGAGTCGACGACATGGCCGCCGCCGAAGAAGCGATGTGGCTTCTTGTAGCCGGTGATCGAGTTGTTCAACAACCCGAACAGCAACGGATCGTTCAACAACTGCGTTGCGGCCTCTTTCACCGCGGGGTCGGCCTTGTCGTCCTTGGAGATCGTCTCGAGCTTGTCGCGGGTCACCTCTTTGCCGTCGCCGTAGAAGGCGTCTTGATGACTGTTGATGGTGTCCAGCGTCTTCTGCTCGTCCGCCGTCAGGTGAATCTGGGAGCTGGCTTTCTGCAGGAAGTCCGGTTTGCTCATCGAGCCGGAGTCTCCTGCCAGCGCTTTCCACTGGTCGGGATGATCGCGGAAATACTGTGCGGCGGCGATGACCTGCGGTGGGCATTTCTTGGTGCTGCTCTCGCCGTCCACCAAAGACTTGAAGGTATCCTGATTCAGATCGTCCGGCAGATAGTCCGAATAGCGGTACAGCTCACGCATTGCGTCGCTCTCGGTCATGTCCGACGCCTTGGTCTTGTCCGGGCTGTCCGAGGCAACGTAGTTCTGGGTGTAGTTCTTCGCTTGCTTGTCGGCGTATTCGGCAACCTGCGCGTGGTGGGAGGCGAAGTTGCCGAGATCGCCGTCGGTGATCTTGCCGCCGCACTTGCCATCACCTTGCGAGCCGATCGCGAAGAACAACCGCGGATCGGACTGCAAGTCCGTCAATGCCTTCTTCAGATCCGGTGGAGTCGACGCGTCGTTGATCTTTGCATCCAGATCGGACCACTTGAGCGGACACCGATCCTTATGGCGATTGAGCGTGCTGACGATCTCCAGCTCGTTCTGGGTCAGCGTTCCACCATCCCAGGTGACCGATGAGCCATCGACGGCGGGGGCGGCGTGGATCCCTTGATGTCCTTGGGGTTGAACTGGTCGTTCTTCCCGCCCATCGCCTTGACCTGCGGATGCGAATCGGAGAAATCCCAAAGATCCTGCGCCTTGATCTTGCCGCCGCACTTGCCGTCTCCCTGCGAACCGATCGCAAAGAACAGGCGCGGGTCCTGCTTCAGTCCCTGCAATGCGGCCTTCAGGTCGGCGGGCGTGGAAGGGTCGTTGATCTTGTCGTCGAGATTCTTGTACTCGAGCGGCATCTGATCCTTGTGGGCATTCAAGGTCGAAACGATCTGCAGCTCCGATGGAGTGAGCGTGCCACCGTTCCAGGTGACCGTCGAGCCTTCCAGCGCCGGCGGCGCATCCTTGCCCTTGATGTCCTTGGGATCGAAATCGTAGCCCAGCGATGGCCACGAGGTGCGCTTCTCGATCGGCTGGTTGGCTTGATCGTCCGATGCAGAGGACGGGGTGCTGGCATCGCCGCTTGGCGCGTTTGCCGGTGCATCGTTAAACGCATTGCTTGACGCACTCGTTGGCGTGTTGGTTTGGAGGGCTGCCAGCAGCTGGTAGATCAACAGAAAGATGTCGTCCATCGTCGACTGCAGATCGGAGTCGTCCTTGGACGAATCGGACCCGAACAGCTCCGACGAATCCGACTCGTTGAGAGGAGTACCCAGCAATTGGCTGGGGTTACTCCCGGTAGAAAGTGTATTGAGCGACATATAGGCGGCCTCGCAATAGCAGAATTGGCAGAGTACCTGCGTATAAGCATTGTCTTATACGGCCGCACGGGCGCGCCCGTGCGGTGTAGCCGTATGGTGCCAATGTGCGCACTGTCCATCTTGATCGACGAACTATTTTGGCGAAAAAGCGCAAAGACCGATGCGTCGATGTCCTATTCAGGAACTTCTCGGTTGCGCGCAGCTGACCGGTAGACGCGTACCCCTGTTGTGGCCTGCAAAAACCATGACGATCGAGTTAATACGACGTTGGGTGTGCGATGCCGATAGCGTCGCGTGCTTCGATCGACACCCGCGCGCGCGCGCGCGCACGTCCCGCCGGTGGCGATCTGCTCAAATCATCCGCGTTCGGCGTCACGTTGCCGATGCCGTACCACATGCTAGCACCGTGGGCGCTGTGGCTACCGGCCTTGTGCGCGACAACCTTTGGCGCCGAGACCTGGATTCAGCGGCGAACACCAGGCCTTGCAGACGACTGCTCGCACGGCATGTCGTGACGTCGCACACCGATGCGTTGCAAGAATTGGTGTCATACGCATTGTTCGGAATATCCGGCTGCTCCGGGTGGAAATACACGCATTATCGTAATGGAGATCTCTGGAATCGAAGTCGATGATGTGCGAGGCGAGTTAATACCGATGTCATGCGCCGTGCGCATATAAGTCGCCAGGTTGCGAGGCCTTTCTGCATCGCCTTAGGGAAACTCTGAACAATCCGTCCTGATCTGCCACAATCGATCATCGACCCGAGTAGACGATTTCGATGCAGCTGACCTTCGGCGACGCGGAGTACGACGGCAAGCGCAAGCGGACGCGGCGTGAGGTGTTTTTGGCCGAGATGGAGCAGGTCGTGCCGTGGAAGGAGCTGCTGGGGCTGATCGAGCCGCACTATCCGAAGTCGGGGCAACCGGGACGACAGCCGTATCGGCTGGAGACGATGCTGCGCATCCACTTTTTGCAGCAGTGGTATGCATTGAGCGATCCATCGGCGGAAGAAGCCTTGTACGACACGGTGTCGATGCGCCGTTTCGCCAAGATCGGCGGGCTGGATGAGGTGCCGGACGAGACGACGATTCTCAACTTTCGCCATCTGCTGGAGCAGCACGATTTGGCGCGCAAGCTGTTCAATCGGGTGAACGCGCATCTGTCGCGCAAGGGTCAGAGCCTGCGCGGCGGGACGATTGTGGATGCCACGATTATCTCTGCGCCCAGTTCGACCAAGAACAAGGACGGTGAGCGCGATCCGGAGATGCGCCAGACCAAGAAGGGCAACCAATACTTCTTCGGGATGAAGGCGCACATTGGAGTGGATGATGAATCCGGCCTAGTGCACCACGTGGAATGCACGGCAGCCAACGTGGCGGACATCACGCAAGCGCACAAGCTGCTGCATGGCAAGGAAGACACGGTGTGTGGGGACAGCGGCTACACCGGGCTTGAGAAGCGCGATGAGATCAAGGGCAAGCGCAAGCTACGCTACCTGATCGCGGAGAAGCCCTCGAAGCTGAAGCAGATCAAGAACAAGCGCGAACTGAAGTTGGCCAAGCGCTGGGAGCACACCAAGGCCAGCCTGCGTGCGAAGGTGGAACATCCGTTTCGGGTGATCAAGCGCCAGTTTGGCTATGCCAAGGTGCGCTATCGCGGCCTGGTCAAAAACACCGCGCAGGTGCTGACGCTCTTTGCGCTGTCGAACCTGTGGCTGAAGCGGAAGCAGTTGATGCCTGCCGTTGGGAAGTTGTGCCTGTAATGGGGAGAACGCCCCGAGAATGCGCTGGAAACAGCGAAAAACCGAAGGTGTGAGCGTAGTCAGCGCTACCGATGCGGGTCGACGCATCCTCTGGCCGCATTGATCAGACCATCCTTAGGTACAGCTGTCGCGCCGGATGACTCACCGGATCGAAGCCGCCTCCGCTTCGCTTGTGTCCGCTCCGAAAGTGTGGCGCAGGTTTTGGTTAGCCGATTAGCCGTGCCCCAGCTTCGTGTGCAGCGCAGGTGGTTCGCTGTGCTTCGCTCGGGCGCGAAGCACGGCGCAAGACAATCTTGCCGCACACAATTGGTGCATTGGCACGACATGTTGGTGCATGAGTCCTACATCGAATATGTCCTCACGGAGTACCTCTGATGACGTTGGAATCGCACAATCGAAAATCAGCGAATACCGCTTTCTTTATCGGCCTGAGCGCATGTCTCGGCTTGCCGGGAGAGCTTGCGCAGCGGCTCGGCGAAGGCGAAACCATTCTGGGGCCAGCCGGCATGCTGTGCCGTGTCCATACGCAGGTAGAGCAAGACGAATTGATGGCCTTTCCGGAAGTGATCTTGCCCCTGGCGGCACGTGAATTCGGTGGCGACGAGGTGGTGACCCTGCTGTCGCTGCAAGAGCAGCTGCTGACCGAGTATGGTTGGCGGCTCACGCTCTCGGATCTTGGTCTGCTCTGCGTCTGTCCGCTGTTGCTCGTGCGCACGCCTGAAGAGGTGGCCGCTGCACTGGACCGTGGGCAGGTGGTTGCCCGTGTCGTGCTGGACGCGCTGGCGACGCAGGTCGATACGACGATGAAGGTGGCCTCATGAAACTCTCCAGCGATATCGGGACCGCTTCCAGTAGCTGTGCAACCTCGCGCCTTCCCCGTACAACCAACGCAGACCGAAGATGTTGCTACCCTGCGGGAAGAACGGGCACCGACCGGCCCGCTTGCGGGCCTGGCCTCTTCAAGTGCGGCGCTGCGTGGTCGCCGCGCATCTTTGGCCGATCGCGCCAGGCCTCATGCAGATGAAGAAGGACCCATGCTCGGCGGATCACATCGGTCCGAGTCGTCGCAGTCGTCGGACGCAACCCTTTACACCGCGCAGATCGCGTCCCCACCTCCGGAAACCGAAACATCGGATGTGCCTGCCGCTGCGGCGATCTATGCCGAACGCAGCACAGCGGCGGCCGCCGAGGTAAAAGCGCAGCTACGAGCCCGCCTGGACGCTCTGCCATTTGCTGCGCCCTCGGAAGAGCAGGCTGCCCTGCAGGCCAGCTATCTTGAATGGGCGGACGCACGCGTGCAGGAACGCATCACCGCCTTCGGCCCGGGTGCCGGGTACCGAGCCGTTGGTGATATGAAGCCCGAAGGCACGAAAGCAACATTGCCGATCGTCTACGAATGTCTCAGGGCGTTCATCACCGGCGCGATGCGCAACCCGATCGGGCTGGCCACGGCTGCGGCCTACGTTGGCGCCCACGCGGCTGACGAGGAGCAACTGAGTGCAGCGACGCTTGCGCTTGCTGGTGCGACGGCGGGAACGGCGTCCTACACCGGCGATACATTGTTGATCCCGGCAATGGACCGCCGCGCGCGCGTCGCCAACTTGCCGAGGTTCCAGGCTATCGACCCCAAAATCCTGGTGCCCGATCCACCGCCAGTCATTCTGGAAGTCACCGCTGGGGGCAAGCGTTTCAGGCGCCTGGGCGAGAACAGTGCGCCGACGCTTGCCGAACTCAAGGCCCAGACCTACGACCGCCGCCTGGGGATCACTCAGCGCCAAGCGACCTTGGAGGATAGGTCACTCGATACCTTGTTGCTCAAGCCAGCGATCGATGGAGGGTTCAATGGCGCGCGGCGGAGCGGTAGTGCCCGGGGTTTGCTGACGCCGGCCGGCCAGCTGGGGCTGAGCGCGCTCGCCAGTGGCGGCGCCGGGATCGTGCAAAAGGCATTGCTTGAAACAGGCAAAGCCGTGGCACGTACGGGGCAGATGAGCGTCCCGGATCTGCTTGGAGGACAGCAACGATTGAATCTGTTCGTATTGGCATTGCCCGACAAAACGCGCCGGCCTGCACAATGGTCCGACGCCGTGCATTTTCCGCCCAGGTATTTACTGGAAATCGGAAAGGAAGCCCTGGCTTTGGCAAGGCAGGGTTTTACCAGCGCGAACGCGGTCGTCACGACGGCGCGCGACCTGCTTGCTCGCCACATGCTGAGTAATGTGCTGGTCACCTTTGCGTCAGTTGGGGCTGGGCACATGATCGCGTCGCCGTTGCGTGGCTGGAGCAACCTCCCTGTTGCTGGCGAACTAATCAATTCCAAGGCTGTGGTCGTGCAGCAGGCCATACAAACCCTGTTCAGCGATATGTTATGGAATGCGCTCAAGGCCAAGAACGGCGCCAATACCTCCCAGGCGGCGCGCCTGGACAACGAACGTGCCGCGCTTGCAGCCGAGCATCAACGCACCATCGAACGAGCCTTTGAGGCCCTGGCCGAGCCCGTGGACCAGACGATCGTCAGGCTCTCGGGGCCGACACTTGCCGAGGCAGAGCGTGCCATGGAGGAAGGGGTGCGCGCTGCGCCTAGACCTGGGCCGCTTGGCCAGACACTGCGTATGGCCCTGGAGACATTGCGTACAGAGATCGGCAGGCAGTCCGTCTCGATCGCGACCATCGATGCGGTACGCACTGCACTGCGCGAGGGTTGGAGTCAAACGCTTAGCGGCGTACCCCGCGACGCGGCTACGCAGGCACTGTATGGTGAGCTGCAAACGCTCAAGCGTGCACTGCATGACAGCGAAGAACTTCGTCAGTGGCAGAGCGGGCGAGCATGAGCGCTCAGCTGCCGCTGATACTCAGGATGGTTGTCCGCCTCCGCCACAGACGTCACTGTCGTCGCGTCTGTGGCTTGATGGTGGTGTCTGGCAGGTTAGCCGTCACCAGCAAGGATGGAATGCCACGGCCACATACTTCGAGCCGCGTCGTAGGCTGCTCACTGCACGAGGCAGGCATTGCATCTGCGACTCGGCTGCGCAGTCGTTTCGGGACGCGCCGGCCTTAACGCGGAATCCCAACGCCGGAAAGAACTCGCCGGCAAAGCGGTCGTGCCCTCCGTTAGCGCCAACAGTACCGCTGCGTAAGCGGCTGTAGCGGCTGTGCACGGTGTAGAACATCAGCCCGCGCCGTTCTTTGGTCTGTGCAGTGTCGGCGATCGCGGTACGCTGGCAATGGAGGCCTACGATGTCTCCTACACCTGACGTCTACCGGGGCGCAAGCCAAGACAGATGGCAGAGATGCCAAGATCGAAGTGGCCAAGTGAATTTCACTCAGAGCCACTCGTGACATCGGGCAGATAGGGTGTCAAGCTGGGCTGAGGTGGCTGGCAAGCCAAGTTGTTGTGCCGTGGCTGATCGGCGCGGCCGCAGCCATGATTGACGTTGCGGCAATATGCCAACAAGCATGTATCAGGCGCGCAGCCACAGAAAATTGCCGGTTGCGATTCCTTCGAACATTTCGTCGTGCGCAACGAAGATATTATTGTTCCAGTAACGACCATGCTCGGCGTAGTGGGCAAGCAGATCGCATATCCATGATCCATCCACATCATCGTCCAGCGGCACGCGCACGATCAGGACGATGACGCCGGCATCATTCAGTCCAAGCTGTGCCTGGTCTTGCGCGTACACGGACAGATTGGCTTCCAACAAAAGCCGGTAAACCGTCAATGTCCGTCCGGCAGGTGGCAGCCCGTAGGAGATGCGCAGATACAGTGCCTGTTCCTGCACCTCGTCGTCGGGCTGTGGCGTCGGCTCGTGGAGGTAGACTTCAAACCCTTCTACCCAGAGCGCACGCCTGCTGAGCACAGACTGCACATCCGGTAGGCCCAAGGCCTCGCACATCTGTCGAACGATGGTTTCGAATCGTGCGCTGCTCATCGGCGGTGGTACATGCGCAGGACCCCCTACAAGCCCTGCGCATGCCTGTACCGGTTACTGGCCAACCAGCTGCTTCGCGTTGTCGCCTGCCTTGCCGATGAACTTGTTGAGCGCGACGTTGAAGTCAAGTTCGTTCTTCTTCATAGTTAGGTAGTTGTTCATGCGCTCCTGCTGGGCGGCTGAATCGCCAATGCTACCCATCAGATTATTCATCTGATTGCCCGACGCCTGAGTGGTCATGTGATTGCTCCATCTGCTTGAAAGGTCCGATGTGACCGCATCAACGCCCTGGCCGAACATTGACCCTAAAGATTGTATAGCTGGCATACAAATACTCCTTAGATAGGTAAACGCAACATGTAGCGCCTGTTGGCGCGTTTTGCTTGACCACCATGGCCAAGTAAATCGATGATCAAGGCATTCCGGAGATGTGTGCGACGATTTCGCGCGCGGCATTGATGCCGTCGTGCACCACGGTGAAGTCGTTGCGAACAACCTGATCGCTCGCGGCGGACCAGTGCGCATAAAGCTGTTGCGCTGTCGCGTGCAGGGCTGCCTCGATGCTGCGCAGCCGCTCGCCAGACACATCCATCGCCTTGGTTTGCAAAATCTTGCTCATATCCTGGGTGACCGTCTCGGTCATGGCATCGAACATAGTGGGCTCTCATTGCGCCGCCTGCTGCGGCAGGGATGTCATGTGCTTGGTACCGTCCGGCGTCTCGACATAATGCAGGCCGTCGGCGAGCAATGCCGCGTCGTAATTGTCCGGCAGCTTGATGGACGGATCTTGCTGGCTGATCTCCACGTGCAGCGTACGTACCTCAGGGCCCAGGTCGCTGCGGACATCGGCAATCCGGCGGCTTGAGCGTTCTGCGTAGTCGCTGCTGCCGGACACCGAGAAAATGCCATCGCCCTGGTAACGTACGCTGAGAGCGGGGTCAGCCAGGGTATCGCGCAGCGTTGCAACGACCTCGTCCACCACGGCCACGTTGACGGCAACGCCTGGATGGTAGCGATGCACCTGCGCACGCAAGCGCGCAGCATCGGCGCTACTGGGGACCAGGCCTTCGATCAGCACGCGCGTGCCGACGCGTTGGGCGTGCGCTTCGCGAAAACCGAGTTGTTTCAACAAGGCGTTGGCCTGGTTGACTGCATTTTCTGGACGCTGCGGGGGCGGCATCGGACAGAAATGCCGGTTGCAACGAGGGGATCAACGCCGCGGCAGAAAGCGCTAGCATGGCACCCACCGCAGTGCGCAGGACTTTGCGCCTGGACGCGGGCGGCGCCGGCGTGGGGGCTGGGGAAAGCAGCCGCTCCAGCAGCGCCACATCGTCTGGCCAATCGGCAGCAGCCTCGCCAACACACAGTACAAGGGGGCCGAAGCGAACTGGCTGAAACGCAACAAAAGATGTTTCTGGTAGCGTGTCGCTGCTATATCGGATTTGACCGTCATGGTCTACCTCGAGAATGAGTGAGCAACCAGGCCAATCGTCTATTCGGATATCGGTTTGGGGATCGCTCCCCAGGGTGTAACGACCTTGTGCCAAATCTAATCGTGCGCCTGCGTGGGTTCCTGTCAGTACGCGAAGCTGCATGGTCATGGGCGAACCTCCTGAGCCGCCTGTTGTGGTTGCTCAATCAGCAGTGTGTTCAGACGTGTGATGGCATGTGTACGATCGACCTGCCTGCGCGGCTTTTCCGCATTCAGCAGTATCAACGGGAGCAAAAGGTGAAAGTTGCGGAGTGCTGGCACTGGTTCCAGCTCTGATGGCATCAGCTCCATCAATCGCTTCCGTAAAGCCTGCAGATTTTCGGCCGGGGTGGCCCTGCCGGACGAGCGAAAATGCTCCCGCATCAATCTCCAGACCGTCGTGGTCAACGAGGCGAGGGCGGGATGCGAAACGCCGATGGCGCGTAGCTCGACAAGCGCAGCGGCAAGCGCGTGTCGCCTGACCATCGGATCGGCGTCGCGCGTCATCACATAGCGATCGAGAATGCCGTCGATGCGCGCACGTACGCCATCGCTAAAATCTGCTGGTGCGGCCGCCTGCCACGGTCCTGTCTGCGGATCGTCGGCATGCGCGTTGCGGCCACCGCCATGCTGATCGCCCTGGCCCTGCTCACGCCCCTGGGCTGCAACGACGGCCACGCTCACCCGTCCGCGCAGTACGCACTCGCGCTTGGCTTCGGCCTCTTCCTGCTCGGTGGCGTCGAATTCATCCTCCTGGCCGTCCAGCGACCGGATCCCGCGTCGTCGCCTGCGCGGTGGAGCAGGGCGCAGGCGCGGAGCTCGTGCCGCAATGTCGGTAGGCGACCCCGCGCTGGTGCCTGCCGCATCGGCATGATGATCGCCATGGTGATGCGAGCCGCCATGCTCGATGGAAACCGAGGGCCGCAAGGTGCCGGGCGAAATGCGACGGATCATGGGAATGCCGCCTGCATCAATGCCTGGCCGAACTGCATGATGGCCGAGGCGCCCCACGGTGCTGTTACGGCAATGGCAGCCACCACCACCACCAGCTTGAGCGCGAACGAGATCGATGCGTCCTGCAGCGACATCACCGCCTGGACGAAGGCGATCAGCAGCCCGGCCAGCGCAGCGACGCCGACCACCGGCAAGGACACCTTGAGGCAGAGCAGCAAGGCTTCGGAGGTAAATCGCACTAGATCGTCGTGGTCCACGGCGTCACCGATAGCTCAGAACCAGGCCATGAATCAGCATCGACCAGCCATCCATGGCGACAAACAGCAGCAGCTTGAACGGGATCGCCACGTTGGTCGGGGTGACCTGCGAAAGGCCCATCGCCATCAGCGCGTTGGCCACCACCAGGTCGATGACGATGAACACCAGATACAACAGAAACCCGATGCGGAAGGCTTCGGTCAATTCGCTGAGCGTGAAAGCCGGTGCCAGGACGAGCAGGTCGTCCGACTTGAGCGTGGCAGCCTTGTCCTTGGGCCAGATCTGCTGTGCGGAACGCATGAAAAAGGCCTTTTCGCGCTCGCGTGTGTGCTTGAGCAGGAATTGCCGGAACGGCTCCTGCAGGCGTCGAGCAGCACCACCACGCGGCTGTTGTCCGATCCGGCACCGTAGTTCTGTGCGGCCTTGAACGCTTCCATGCCCACCGGCGCCATCACAAAGCACGACACCAGCAATGCAACGCCATTGAGGACCATGTTCGGCGGCACCTGCTGTACACCGATCGCATTGCGCAGCAGGCCGAGCACGACCACGATCTTGGTGTAGGAGGTGACCACCATCGCTGCGAAGGGCAGCAAGCCCAGCATGATGACCACCAGCAGCAGCGAGCCAACGTCAGGCATCTGCATGCGTGCTCTCCGACATGCTGAGGATCTGCACACCCAGATGTTCGCCCACTGCCAGTAGCCTGCCGGTGCCGATGGTCTGGCCGTAAACGACCAGGCGGATGTCGGCTTGATCGACGGGCACCGACAACTCCAGGATCTGCCCGGGCTGCAAACCCGACAAGGTCGATAGAGACAGCGCAAGTTGATCCACTTCCAGTTGCACCGGCAGTTCCAGTTCCGCCACATTGCTGGTGGACGGCGCGACGTCCGGCTCAAACGTATCGTGCTGCATGGTGGGGGTGGCCTCCAGAATCATCTGTTGCAGGTTCAAGCGCACCGGAGCGCGCAATACCGCGCCTCCGGCGATACCCCAGAGCACCTCGCCGCTGGTGACCGCCGCCGAGGCGGTGCAATGCAGCAAGACATCGCCAGGCCGCAGCGACTGCAGCACTGCCGCCGATGCGGCGCGCCCGCCGATGCGCAGGCGCGTGTTGACGCGCAGTGCAGCCAGCCAGGCTGGCAGCTGCGTAGGCCCGGCAAGTCCGTCGACTGCAGCCTGCAGCGTGGCCAGCAGCGACGCGCTTGCCGTCAGCGCAATCGCATCCAGATCGCCCAGCGTGATGCCGATGCCGTGGCAGTGGTCCGGCGCTGCATCGCGCTCGAAGCCGATCACCTCGGCAGCGCCCAGGCCGAGCGGCGCAAGCGCGCCCAGGCGATCGGCCAGCAACATTCCTGCGAGCGAAACGCGGAGGGCGTCGTCGTCCTCGTTCAATAGCGGCGCTAGGCCATCGCGTGCGGCAATCCGCATATCCATCTGGCCGGTGTCCAACTGCAGTCGCAGGCGGGCCGCATCACTGGGTGAGATGCGACGGCAATGCGTGACGAAGCCGCAGTGGCGTGCCGCGCGTGGGTCGCCGAACACCCTGCCCAGCTGTGCGCGCTCGGCCGCAACGCGCGTCAACGCCTGGGAGAGTGCACGTGCCGGTGGAGCCTGGCTCTGCTCGGTTAGCAAGATGGAGTTCCTCCAAATGGCTTTCTGTCGCCAGTGCCGCGTTAGACAACCTCGATGCTGATCTGGAGCGTGCTGCTCAGCGTGGACGTCAGCGCAGCCTCCAGACGCTGCCTTCCGCACCAAAGTACCTCGCGCGCGTCAGGCGAACGGGTATTGAAGCGAAGCGATAGCTGGTCCGGCGAAAGCCGCAAAAACAACGTGGTTTGTGCAACGACCTCTTGATCGATATCCAGCCAGGCTTCCCAGCTGCCTGCGCTGCGCACTGGCGTGGCGTTGCAGAACTCGGCCACGCGCAGCGCGATGTGGTCGATCGCCATCTGGGCGCGTTGCGTGCGTATCCACTCGGTCGCAATCTGTCGCCCTACGGTGCCATCGTCGGTGCCTTGCGACGGCGCCTGGTGTTTCGGCGCGTCGATACGGAATGGCGTGTCCGTTTGTATGGGTGCGCTGTCATGCGCCTCGGTGAAGCTCTCCTCGGCATCAGATTCCGGCCGATCTTCGTCGCACTGCGGTGACAACACCATGCAGGGAAGCGCGAGCTGGGCGCTGCGCAGACGCTGACGCAGTTGCAGGAAGCTGGAGCGCTGCGCCGACCGAGCAGGCGTGGCGGCAGCCGCCGGCCGCTGCAGTCCGCCGCTGACCGGCAGGATGCGCACAGGGCGGAGCGGCGGCTTGCGCATCACACCACCACTCTGCCGATCGGTTGCAGTTGCACCTCCGAACCCAGCTCCTGGAACGAGTAGACCTGCAGCCACGTCAGCCGTGCTTCGATCATGCGGCGCACATAGCGGCGGACGTCCATCGATGCCACCACCGCCAGCGGATGCTGCGCCTGATCGCCGACGATGCGTTCGACCTGTTCGACAAGCTGGTTCGCCTGCTCGGGCGGAAGTGCCAGGAAATTGCCGGCCGCGGTCGCGCGAATCGATTGCCTGATCAGTTGTTCCACCGCATGGTCGAGCATTACTGCGGGTAGCTGCCCGGTGCCTGCGGTTGCGGTGTGCGCAAGATAACGGCCCAGATCGCAGCGCACATACTCGGTCAACATCAGAAGATCCTTTTCCTTCGGACCCCATACCACCAGACTTTCCAGGATGCTCTTGATATTGCGCACCGGAATCCGTTCTTCCAGTAGGCGTCGCAACACATCGGCAATGCGCTGGGCGGGCATTGCCTTGTTCACCTCCGCAACCAGCCCCGGGTAGTCCACGGACACCTGCTCCAGCATCCACTGGGTTTCCTGGATACCGACGAACAAGTGCGCGCGTGCATGCAGGGGTGCGATGGCCTGCCGCGCCAATGCTGCCTGCATGTCATCGGTGTTCTCCAATTCGGCGCGTGTCTCGGGGACATCGTGAATCAGCACCTCGTATTGCATGTCGTGCAGGGACTCGCTCTGCCAGATCGCGATCCCGGGAAACGGCAAACCCAGCAACTCGACCAATTGGCGGCGCTCGCTTTCGATCGCCTGATCCAGCCGCGCAGGGTCCAGCTGAGCGGCCAGCTGCGGCGACAGCCGCATCGACAAAGGCGAGGCGAAATCGGGGGCGTTCTTGCGAATATGCGGCGCCTCGCCTTTGGCACCTTTCCGGCTCGTCGACGGCAACTTGCGCTGATCGGTACCGCTGATGTCGCGTTGCTTGCGCCAGATCGTATAACCGCCGGCGCCGACGGCCGCTGCCAGCAACAGGAACAGCACGGCCGGAAAGCCAGGGACGAACGCGAAGCAGGCCAGCAGCACGCTCGCTGCCATCAGGGCACGCGCGTTGCTGGTGAGCTGGCGGCCGATATCGAGCCCGAGCGAGCTGAGCCTGGTCTCGTTCTCGTTCGCCACGCGGGTGATCATGACGCCGGCAGCCACCGATATCAGCAGTGACGCGATCTGCGACACCATGGCATCGCCCACCGACAGGATCGCAAAGCGGTTAGCGGCGTCGCCGGCCGTCATGCCGTGGTACGTCACGCCGACCACGATGCCGGCCAGGATGTTGACCATGGTAATGACCAGGCCGGCGATCGCATCGCCCTTGACGAATTTCATGGCGCCGTCCATGCCGCCGTGCAGTTGGCTTTCCATGGCCAGCCGCGCGCGTTTGCGGCGTGCCTCATCTGCGGTCAAGTTGCCGCCACGCAGGTCGGCATCGATACTCATCTGCTTGCCGGGCATTGCGTCCAAGGTGAAGCGCGCACCGACTTCAGCAACGCGTTCGGAGCCCTTTGCGATCACGATGAACTGCACGGTGGTGATGATCAAGAAAACCACCAGGCCCACCACCAGATTGCCGCCGACCACCAACTCGCCGAAGCTCTCGATGATATGGCCCGCCTCGGCATGCAGCAGGATCGACTTTGTCGAGGCGATATTCAGCGACAACCGCAATAGCGTGGTGAACAGCAGCAGGGAAGGAAACGACGAGAGCGAGATCGAGTCGGGCACATACATCGTGACCATCAGCAGCACCACGCTCAGGGTGATGTTGATGCCCAGCAGCGTATCGATCATGGGCGTTGGCAGCGGCAGGATCATCAGCCCGATGACCGCCACCACCAGGGCAGCGATGGCCACTTCGCCGCTGTAAGCGAAATATCTTGTCGCGCGTACGCGGTCTCCTAGCATGGCAGAGCTCCATCACCGTCGTCGTGGTCCCGACCGAGCTCATCGACCCAGCGCAACACCACCGCAACCGTTTCGAACAAGGGCTCGGGAATTGCGTCGCCCAATTCAACCTGGTACAGCGCACGGGCAAGGGGCGGATTGGCGACGATCGGGATGCCCTGGTTATGCGCAAGGGCACGCAGTTCCAGCGCACCATCGTCCACGCCCTTGGCAACGACCTGCGGTAGGCCGAAGTCATCGGGCTCGTAGGCCAGCGCCACTGCGTAATGGGTCGGGTTGACCACCATCACCTTGGCCTTGGCGACGCGTTCGCGTGGGTCGCCGAAGACCAGTTCCTTGGCAAATTCCTTACGCTTGCCCTTGATTTCGGGATCGCCTTCGCTTTCCTTCAATTCGCGCTTTTGCTCGTCCTTGCTCATTCGCTTGTCGCGGATGAACAGCCAGTGCTGCACGCTCCAGTCTGCCGCGCCCACCAGTACGAACAGCAGCACGCCCAGTGCGAAGAGCATGCCCAGGGGTGCGCCAGGCAATTTGGGCAATGTCGAGCGGTGTTTCGTAGGCAAGCCCGATGATCATCGGCATGAGGGCGCGGATACCGACCCACAGCACCACCCCAATCAAGATGGCCTTGACGATCAGCTTCAGTAAGTTGATGAGACTTCGCAACGAAAAGAGTTTCTTGACCCCGGCAGCGGGATTGAGGGAATCGAACTTGGGCGCCACCGGTTTGAGCGAGGCATTCAGGCCGGTCTGGAACGCACCGCCTGCCATGCCAGCCACCAGGCACGCAACCAAGAACGGCAGCATCAACAGCAATCCCTGGATGCCGAGATGGCCGAGTGCGCGGTTTATCGCCGCTGCATCGCGTGTATTCTCCGGAAAATCGAAGCCGATCGTCATCAATGCGCGCACGTGATCTGCGAAGTAATCGCCGGCCGATTTCATCACCAATAACGCGCCGAAGAGCGCCGCGGTTGCAGTGACGTCCGGGCTGACCGGCACTTCCCCGTCCTTGCGCGCATCCCGCAGTTTCTTCTCGGTCGGCTTCTCGGTTTTTCTTCCGACATTGCCTGCTCCTTCCGCGATCGCTGCGCCCCCGATTGTGGGCGGCTGTGGTCGAGCGATCCGCGTGCCAGGCGAATGTGTGGATAGCCTGGCGAAGCCGGAATGATTTGTTCGCCAGCGAATTCCGATATTCGTTTCCAAAAGGATCTGGCCGCCGTGGCGCGCGTAGCTTTCCCCACGTGTACGGTCCGCATTCCATTAAAACGAGGTGCAGTGTGGAGAAGATTCAATGTCCCGGGGTCGGTCGTGAGTGGGCTCATCGAACTGATCACGGTCGGACTCACCCATGACAAGATTCAGGACGCTGCCGCGGTCCTGGCCGCAGTCCGGGTACTGCGGCCAGACCTGAAAGCGCTCGACACGTTCGATGCATGGATTTCGATCAAGCGCGGCAATTACGTGGAAGGCGCGCGCCTGCTGCGTGAGCTGGAGGGCGACGCCGGCTCCAAGCCGCTGTGCAAGGCCTTGTACGCCTGCTGCCTGTTCGCGATGGGCGACCAGTCGTGGCATGGCATTGCAGACGGGCTGATCGAAGAAGACGCCGATGCCGACGCCGTTGCCCTGGTCAAGGCGCTGTCCGGACGAAAAACCCCAACGGCCGCGCCGGCGGACGTGCCGGTCGAATCTTCAGCACCGATGGAAGTTCCAAATTCGCAATACCTGCGTGCCTGAGTGACGCCAGTCCCGACCCCATAGGAGTATGCGATGACGCTCATTCCTCCTGTCCAAGCGATTACCGGCGCCAGTGCTGCCACCGCCCAGGCGCTGTCGCCGGTGGCAGCGCCCAACCAGGCGCTGGTGAATCGCTTTCAAGCGCTGATGCAGTCCTCCAGCCCGTTGCCGCCCGCCATGCAGCGGGTGGGCAACCCGAGCATGATGAGCCGGGTGGTCGACGTGCAGAACGATGGCGTGCGCACCATCGCCGAGCATATCGATGCCTTCAGCATGCAGGCACCGACCATGGGGCTGCAGGAAATGGCAGCGCAGCAGATCAAGTTGATGCACGAGCTGACCATGGTCGGCTTCAACCTCAATGTCAGCGTCGGCGTAGCGCAGTCGGGAAAGAACGCCGTGCAGACACTGGTCAAGAACCAATAGCATGCGCGCGCTGAGATATCTGGTGGTGCTGCTGGTGGCGCTGCTGCTGTCTGCGTGCAGTCAGCAGCTGTATTCCGGCTCACCGAAAATGATGCGAACGACATGCTCGAGGTGCTGCTGCATGCCGGCGTAGACGCGTCCAAGGTCACCCCGGACGATGGCAAGACCTGGGCGGTGAACGCACCGCACGATCAGGTGTCCTATTCGCTGGAGGTGCTGCGCGCGCACGGCTTGCCGCATGAGCGGCATGCCAATCTCGGCGAGATGTTCAAGAAGGACGGGCTGATCTCCACGCCCACCGAAGAACGCGTGCGTTTCATCTATGGCGTGTCGCAGCAGCTATCGCAGACCTTGTCGAATATCGATGGGGTGATCTCGGCCGATGTGGAAATCGTGCTGCCCAACAACGATCCGCTTTCCACCTCGGTCAAACCGTCCAGCGCTGCGGTGTTCATCAAGTTCCGCGTCGGTAGCGACTTGACCAGCCTGGTGCCCAACATCAAGACAATGGTCATGCACAGCGTGGAAGGACTCACCTACGAAAACGTCAGTGTGACGCTGGTGCCGGGTGGAGCGGAGAGCGATGCGCAGTTCACCGTATCGGCACCGCCGAAATCTTCACCGTGGCCGTGGTTGGCCGGATGTGCGTTGGCGTTGGGTCTGGCGGTTGCGGCGGCCCTGTATTGGTGGCCAAACCCGCAGGCGGGCCGCTGGGGCGGCTGGCAACGCCTGCGCGAGTTGACGAAAGGCAAAGCCGGGTGAGCACGGGATGGACAACACGCGGATCGACACTGCAGCACGATGTGTTCAGCGTTGGACGGACGCATTGGCGCATCTGGCCGAATCGCTGGACCCCGCACGGGTGGCGCATTGGCTTGGCCCGGTGGCAGCGTCGGGCTGGGCAGTGGCGCCCGTCTACCGCCGTAAGCGGGTAATCCAGGCGTGGTCGGGGTGGTCGGGAGTATCGCCGTCTGCACTCGGCCTGCAGGCGAATCAACTGGCCCTACTGACGGCCGCGCAATTGGCGCAGGTCCTGATCGCGCGGGCGCTGTTTTCGCGCGGGCTGGCCGTGCGCCGTTGTATCGAGCGCGAACGTCTGGACTGGCTCGAACAGTGTGTGGGGCCGGCCGTGCTTGAGCATGTGCGTCAGAACGCGTCCGCCGGCCTACCCGTGCCCTTGTTGCCACGCGATGCCGACCAGGCAGCGTGGGTCGGCGACGGGTGGCGTCGGATGCAGGCCGATGGCGTCTGGTCCAATCCGGTTGTTGCCAAGCTGCTGGCGCTGTCCTTGCCGTTGGACGCCGCGCAGGTGGCCACCGTCGCAGCAGACGGGGCGAGCGATGCGTTCCTGAGTGCGCTTCCCACCCTGATGCCGGAGGCGTCATGCGTCTGTGGTTGAGGTCAACGCCCGATGCGATCGGCCTGGAGTGCGATGTCATTCCGCGCGAGGCGCTGGCCTCGGTGTTGACGCTGGATGCTGCCACTGCCGAGGTGCACGCACGCTGCGAGCAGGCCCTGAGCCAGGCGCAGACACGGGCACAGACGCTGATCGACGAGGCCAAGCAGCAGGCCGAAGCGATCCTTGAGGATGCGCGCCAAAAGGCCGAGCGCAGCGCACGCCTGGGATATGCAGCCGGTCTGCGACGCCAGCTCGATGAGTGGAACGAATCCGGCCTGCGCCATGCCTTTGCCGCCGAAACGGCCGCGCAGCGGGCACGTGAGCGCCTGGCCGAGATTGTGGCGCGCACCTGCGAACACATCATCCTCGGACACGACCCTGCGGCGCTGTATGCGCGGGCGGCGCAGGCGCTGGAAGGTGCCCTGGACGAGGCCAAGGCCCTGCGCGTCAGCGTGCACCCCGACGCGGTGGACGCTGCGCGGCGCGCCTTCGATGCGGCCGCCACCGAGGCGGGCTGGACCCTGCAAATAGAGCTGTGCGGCGATGCCGACCTGGCCGTGGGCGCCTGCGTGTGCGAATGGGACACGGGCGTGTTCGAGACCGATCTGCGCGATCAGCTGCGCAGTCTGCGGCGCGTCATTCGTCGTGTATTGGCTGCACCGGAGGAGCTCGCGGATGCTGGCTGAGGCGCCCCTGCTGGAGACCACGCTCGAGCGCGAGCTGGCCACGCTCGCGTTCGGTCGTCGCTACGGCAAGGTGGTCGAAGTCGTCGGCACCATGCTCAAGGTGGCCGGCGTGCAGGTCAGCCTGGGCGAGGTGTGCGAGTTGCGCCAGCGCGATGGCAGCGTGTTGCAGCGGGCCGAGGTGGTGGGCTTCAGTCGCGATCTGGCGTTGCTGGCGCCGTTCGGCGAGCTGATCGGGCTGTCGCGCGAGACGCGCGTGATCGGATTGGGCCGCCCGTTGGCGGTGCCGGTCGGACCGGCCTTGCTGGGGCGCGTGCTCGATGGCCTGGGCGTGCCGTCGGACGGGCAGGGAGCCATCGCCTGCGACACCTGGGTACCGATCCAGGCGCAGGCACCGGACCCGATGCGTCGGCGGCTGATTGAACACCCCATGCCGACCGGCGTGCGGATCGTGGATGGCCTGATGACGCTGGGCGAGGGCCAGCGCATGGGCATCTTCGCCGCAGCCGGCGTCGGCAAGAGCACCTTGATGGGAATGTTCGCGCGCGGCACGCAGTGCGATGTCAACGTGATCGTGCTGATCGGCGAGCGCGGGCGCGAGGTGCGCGAGTTCATCGAGCTGATTCTTGGCGAAGATGGCCTGGCGCGCAGCGTGGTGGTCTGTGCAACCTCGGATCGTTCGTCGATCGAGCGCGCCAAGGCCGCCTATGTCGGCACCGCCATCGCCGAGTATTTCCGGGATCGTGGCCTGCGCGTCCTGCTGATGATGGATTCGCTGACGCGCTTTGCCCGTGCGCAACGCGAGATCGGTCTGGCTGCCGGCGAGCCGCCCACACGCCGGGGCTTTCCGCCATCGGTGTTCGCCGAGTTGCCGCGCCTGCTCGAACGTGCGGGCATGGGCGAGAGCGGCTCGATCACCGCGTTCTACACCGTGCTGGCCGAGGACGAGACCGGCAGCGATCCGATCGCCGAAGAAGTGCGCGGCATCCTCGACGGGCACCTGATTCTCTCTCGCGAGATCGCGGCCAAGAACCAGTATCCGGCGATCGACGTGTTGGCCAGCCTGAGCCGGGTGATGAGCCAGATCGTCCCATCAGACCATTCCCAGGCCGCCGGACGGTTGCGGCGCCTGCTCGCCAAGTACAACGAAGTGGAAACGCTGGTGCAGGTGGGCGAATACCGCGAGGGGAGCGACGCGGTTGCCGACGAGGCGATCGACCGGATCGATGCGATCCGCGACTTTCTCAGCCAACCGACCGACCAGCTCAGTGCGTACGAACGTACGCTGGAACAGCTGGCCAGCGTGACCGACGATGCGTGAGCCTGCCCACACCTGGTCGGTCCTGCATCAGCTCAAGGTGCGCCGCAGCGAGCGCATGCAGGAACGCCTGAGCGATTGCAGGCGTGCGCTGGAACACTGCGACCGCGAACTTGCCAGGTGCAGACAGGAAGCAGGCGCTTGCACCACGCGCTTGGCCGAGTGCGATGCCGCACTGTTGGACAAGGCCGGTGTAGGGGCGTCGATCGACATCGACACGATCCTGCAGCATGAACGCTTTCGCACCGTGCTGGTCGAGGCTTGTCGCGCCGCCGAGCAGGCGCAGGCAGCGGCGGATCAGTCGTTGCAGAGCGCGCGCGATGAACTGGCATCCGTGCAGCAGGCACTGAGCAAGCTGCAGGCACAGGCGCAGGTATACGCAGACAAAGCCGCCAGTGCGCGCCGCGCCCGGCAGGCGCAACGCGACGCGGCAGAAGAGGAAGACGCAATCGAGGCGCTGGTCGCGCTGCGTTCGCACCGCGCCGCGCAGAGGGGCGCCCGATGAACGACGTCACCGAAGCATTGCTGGCCCTTTCCTCGCAGGGCGTGTCGCTATTGGCCCTGCTGGCACTGTGCGGGGTGCGTGTGTTCGTGATGTTCATCGTGCTGCCGGCAACGGCGCAGGACAGTCTTCCCGGGATTGCGCGCAACGGCGTGATCTACGTCCTGAGCTCGTTCATCGCCTATGGGCAACCGGCCGATGCGCTGGCGAAGATCCAGACGGTCGGCCTGGTCGGGGTGGTGTTCAAGGAGGCCTTCATCGGTCTGCTGATCGGGTTCGCAGCATCGACGGTGTTCTGGATCGCCGAGAGCGTTGGCCTGCTGATCGACGACCTTGCAGGCTACAACAATGTGCAGATGACCAATCCGCTCAGCGGCCAGCAAAGCACGCCGGTGTCTACGGTGCTACTGCAACTGGCCATCGTGTCGTTCTACGCATTGGGCGGCATGTTGCTATTGCTGGGAGCGTTATTCGAATCGTTTCGCTGGTGGCCGCTGACCCAGCTTGGGCCGAACATGGGGTCGGTTGCCGAATCGTTCGTGATCCAGCAATCGGACAGCATGATGACCGCCGTCGTCAAGCTGTCCGCACCGGTGATGCTGGTGCTTGTGCTGGTGGATCTTGCGATCGGCCTGGTGGCGCGAGCGGCCGACAAACTCGAACCGTCGAACCTGAGTCAGCCGATCCGCGGGGTGCTGGCGTTGTTGCTGCTCGCCTTGCTGACCAGCGTCTTCGTCGCGCAATTTGGCGAAGCGCTTGGGTTCCTGCATTTCCAGCAGCAATTGCACGATGCCGCCAACGTCGGTGGTAAGGGAGGCGCGAGGCACTGATCTTTATTGAGACATTCCCGGCTTTGCACTTCCTACACTGGTCGTTACCGACTTTTTCACTTGCCTAGCAGAGGGAACGCCATGGCTCCTGCCTGTACCACCGCCCACCGCCGACGTGCTCCGATGGCCGCCGTCCTGATGCTCAGCCTGCTGCCGCTGCTGTCGCCACATGCCGACGCCGCCCAGGTCCCGTGGCATTCGCGCACGTTCAAATACGTCGCCGACAACAAGGATCTCAAGGAGGTGCTGCGCGATTTATCCGCCAGCCAGTCCATCGCCACCTGGATCTCGCCGGAAGTGACCGGCACGTTGAGCGGGAAATTTGAAACATCTCCGCAGAAATTCCTCGACGACCTGGCGGCCACCTACGGCTTTGTCTGGTACTACGACGGCGCCGTGCTCAGGATCTGGGGTGCGAACGAATCCAAGAGCGCGACCTTGAGCCTGGGGACTGCATCGACGAAGTCGCTGCGCGACGCACTTGCGCGCATGCGCCTGGACGATCCGCGCTTTCCGGTGCGTTACGACGAGGCCGCGCATGTGGCGGTGGTCTCCGGACCGCCAGGGTATGTGGATACCGTTTCGGCCATAGCCAAGCAGGTCGAGCAGGGCGCGCGTCAGCGCGACGCCACTGAAGTGCAGGTGTTTCAGCTGCATTACGCGCAAGCGGCCGACCACACGACGCGCATCGGCGGTCAGGATGTGCAGATTCCAGGCATGGCCAGCCTGTTGCGCAGCATGTACGGCGCACGCGGCGCGCCGGTCGCGGCGATAGCGGGGCCTGGCGCCAACTTTGGCCGGGTACAGCCGATCGGCGGTGGGTCCTCCAACACATTCGGCAATGCGGCACAGGGTCAAGGCGGCGGAGCCAGCGGCATCCTCGGGCTGCCTTCGTCCTGGTTCGGCGGCGCCTCGTCGTCCGATCGCGTGCCGGTCAGCCCGCCGCTGCCCGGTAGCGGAGCTGCCGCGGCTGCGGGGTCGCCCGCCAGCGTCTGGCCGGAACTCAGCAAGGCACGGCGCGATGAATCCACTCCCATCGACGCCGGTGGTGGAGCAGAGCTGGCCTCCGATGCGCCGGTGATCGAAGCCGACCCGCGTACCAATGCCATCCTGATCCGCGACCGACCCGAGAGGATGCAGAGCTATGGCACCCTGATCCAACAGTTGGACAATCGGCCCAAGTTGCTGCAGATCGATGCCACCATCATCGAGATCCGCGATGGCGCCATGCAGGATCTCGGTGTCGACTGGCGCTTCCACAGCCAGCACACGGACATACAGACCGGCAACGGCAGTGGCAGTCAGTTGGGCTTCAACGGCGCATTGAGCGGCGCTGCCACCGATGGCGCGACCACCCCGGCTGGGGGCACCTTGACGGCCGTGCTGGGAGACGCCGGACGCTATCTGATGACGCGCGTGTCGGCGTTGGAGACGACCAACAAGGCCAAGATCGTGTCGTCGCCCCAGGTGGCGACACTGGACAACGTCGAGGCGGTCATGGACCACAAGCAACAGGCCTTCGTCCGGGTCAGCGGATACGCATCGGCGGATCTCTACAACCTCTCCGCCGGGGTGTCGTTGCGGGTATTGCCCAGCGTAGTGCCAGGCTCGCCGAACGGTCAGATGCGTCTGGATGTGCGTATCGAGGATGGCCAGCTTGGATCCAACACCGTGGACGGCATTCCGGTCATTACCTCCAGCGAGATCACGACCCAGGCGTTCGTCAATGAAGGCCAAAGCCTGCTGATTGCAGGCTACGCCTACGATGCCGACGAGACCGATCTGAATGCGGTGCCGGGTCTGTCGAAGATTCCGTTGCTCGGTAACCTGTTCAAACACCGGCAAAAGAGCGGGTCCCGCATGCAACGGCTGTTTCTGCTGACCCCGCACGTGGTGTCGCCCTGATGGTTCGCGAACAACCATCGGTGGGCGATCAGAGGTTCGCTGTGATGGCCTGACATTGGGTGCATGCCACCGGCCGAATCCTGCAGGAATCGTTTGGGGGAATCATCAGGCGGGCCAGGTGATTGGTGCGGATGTGTATCGACCAGGGTGCCTGAGACCGCCGTCTGGATGAGCATCGGTGGTGCCTGGAACCAGCATGTGTCACTCGCACATACTGATTCTGATGCGATACCCAAGCCTGCCTGGGCGATCACCTGGCAGGCTTCTGGCCTGCGCAAGACAAGATCCTGCCAGTCAGCTCGGCATCTGCGGTAGACGGCACGAGGGCAGAGTGGCGTCTACCTTGACTGGCAGCGATTACGCGCGATTGCAGCGAGATGCCTGGGCCGGCAGCAGTGTGCATGGCCGGTGCGGAGGTATGGAGGCTCTAGTCGAGCGACGATGGCGTGCGATTGAACGTTCAACCAAGGTCACGCCAGCAGCGAAAGCCCATTTGAGAAGGCGTGTCTGGAACAAGAATCTGGTGATCGCGTGCCGCGTTGAAGCCGGAGCGGCTCTGCTCGCATGCCGATGGCTGTATGTCAGGCACTTGCAGCGCAAAAGAGACAAGCGCGTGCCGATGTGGGTGGCGAAGGCTCGCCGTTACAGCAAGCGTGGTGCCTGCAGGCTGACGCATGAGGCGGCAGCCTGCAGGTCGTGGCCGGTAGGGGCGACCAACAGTTCGTTACTGCATCGATCCGGTGTCGCTCGCAAGGCTGACGCCGAGGCCGCCACCAAAGCCACCGCCGGCCCCGCCGCCGAAGCCACCACCATTCTGTGCCTGCAGAATGTCGCCGACGATATTCATCAGCATCTGGGTGTATTGCGAGGGGGAGCCGTTGGACTGCCCGGCCTGCTGCGGATTGCCGCCCTGACCACTTCCGCTCGTACCACCCTGACCCTGACCCTCATCAGCGTTATTGCTCTGCTGAAGCAGGGCCATGATGAGCTGGGTGAGCAGCTGATCCAGCTGCTTTTCCGAGATGCCCTGATTGCCCTGGTTCGAACCCGTTTGCGTGTTCTGGCTTGGGTCAACCTGCAAGAAGGACGAGTTGGCGCCGAGCTGTGTGTTCAAAGAATTCATCATGACGATTCCTCTCTGATTAACTGGGATTTGTCTTTCGCTCAACTGCCGGGCGTAAGCAACGGCAGTTGTGGGGCGCGTTTTTCGCCCCGAACGAACAGTAGAAGCGGCAACCTGGTATCGCCATAAATTTTGCGAAATTGCGCTTGTACGGGCGAAGAAGGCAAGTGAAAGATGTTTTGGGATCGATAAGAAAATCCCGGGCGCGTGGTTGAAGGACGTCTTTTCGCTTGCCTGCTAAGTGTTTCGTCGGTCCTGAGTAAATCACGTACAGGTGGCGTTATGGTGCCGCCGTCGAGCGTTGCGGGTCGTTGTGTGCCGGCGCTCTACTCCCCTGGAGACCTGT
The DNA here is from genome assembly GCA_022749655.1 of Xanthomonas phaseoli pv. phaseoli. Lineage (GTDB taxonomy): Bacteria > Pseudomonadota > Gammaproteobacteria > Xanthomonadales > Xanthomonadaceae > Xanthomonas > Xanthomonas phaseoli. The sequence continues at coordinate 5,074,145 of CP094243.1, read as the reverse complement.
ATTCAATCGAGATCGAGGTAACGGCAGATGAGCGAATCAACGATCGCATACCAGCATGTCGATCAACAATCCAATTGGCACTTGGGGCGCTCGTCCGGGCCTTCGCCAAAGCGACCCGTGCGCACGAAGAGATCCGGATGTGGTCGTCGGGCAGGAGCTGGTCCGCAGCGTATTTTGTTTGCAGCAGCACTGGCATGCGCGGCGCCTTTCGCACGTGCGGATTGCTTCGAGGAGGCCGCCGGCTATCAGCACGTCAACCCTTGGGTGCTGCGTGCCATTGCATGGCAGGAATCGCGCGGTCGTGCCGACGCCATCCATCGCAACAACAACGGCACGGTTGATTACGGGAAGATGCAGATCAACTCCATCCATCTGCGGCGGCTATCCAGCTATGGAATCTCCAGGGACGCATTGATGCATCCGTGCATCAGTGTGTATGTGGCAGCGTGGCGGTTGCGCGAGATGACCAACAAATATGGAAATACCTGGGCTGCAGTCGGGGCCTACCATTCCGAAACGCCGGGGAACGCGATAAATATGCGCATGCCATTCATTCGATTCTGCTCAGGCGCGGCGTGATCGCCGACTAGTGCGGGGCGCCACTGCAGGCGTGCGTAGGTGCAGCCCAGGTGTGTGGAGAGGCCCGTGTGTGAGGTGGCGCAGGATCGTGCAAGACGGCGACACGCTGATACGGAATTATCTGCGGGAAATAGCGCGTTTACCCTGTCGTCGCGCATGCGGTGATTGAAGTGAGGTTAATCTCCGCCGTCCGTCGCCACCTAATGCCTTTCAGTCTGTGCTGGAGGCTGCGCGTGGCGTCATCACATAGCTGCCGCACACGCACTGCCGGTACGCCGGCAGCGCGTATGCGACGGTCGAGTGCTGCCCTGACCGACGGCTGCTCGATAGCCACCGCCGTGCGCGGTCACGCTGACTCAGCTTGGGTGCGAGCTGCTTCGGCCTCGCGAACTGCCGCTGCAGCCTGCCAGGTGCCGGCAATGATCTTGTACTGCATGCCGGCGGCCATGCCGGCCAACGCATTGGAGAGCAAGGCGCTGCGTGCTGGCGACAAACCGAGCCAGGTGCCGATCATGTTGACGGCTGTACCAAATGCGATGTTGGAATTGATGGCGGCGGTGCGGGCGACAGAATGGTCCATGACCCGCTCATAGTCCTCGCGCCTGGCCTTGAAGGTTGGTTCCCAGATCTGCTGCGTACCGGCTTCGTCGGCCTCGTGCTGGGACACATTGAGCCAGTCAGCTGTCTCCAGACCGACATTCAAGGCTGCATTCACTGCTGCTTGCTGAAAGACGACGTTGGTCGCCTCTCCCATGTTGAAGGGCGACATCAGTCCCGCCCAGCGCTGCCTGGCCGATGCAAAGTCTGGTAACTCCAGCTCATTGGATGCCAGGTTGGTCAGGACGTTGGCCATGCCATAAAACCTGCCTGCACTGGTGACGTGGGGTCGCTGACGCCACCGTTGGTAGGCGCCCGCATTCCCACCATGCGGAACGTCGCCTGGATGGCATCGCGAGCCGCTGCATAGGGGGCGACCTTGAGCTCACTGGCCAGCAGCCTGGCCGCCAGATCCGGTCGGCCAGAGGCCTTGCCTGCGGCGCCTATGGCGATATTGCTCAAGATGCCGACCAGCGCGAGCCGGGTGACCAGATCCGAATAATGTTGCTGCTCGCTCCTCTTGTGATGACGTTCGTCTTCGGACAGCGCTTCCCACTGTTCAAGATTAAGGTTGGTGAAAGCCTCGGGCGGCGGCGTCGGGGTTACGGTTCTCGCGGTTGCGCCGCAGCGTATGCAGCGCCAGATGCAGCGTGCCCGACACCGCCTGCATGGCGACGACCGCTTCGGGTGGGAGTTGGCGAAGGGTGGCAAACAGTCCTTCGCCCAGCAACTCGCGCACGAACGTGGTTGGCCCCACGGAGGTGGTCTGGTGCACGAGATGTCCCAGCGCAGCGCCCAGGTATTGTGTGTCGAAGCTGATCGGCAGGACACCGCGCGCCGCAGCTGCGACCGCTGTCGCGGTGGGTCCAAGGATGGTGGTGACTCCACGGGTTGCACCTGCCCGGACCGACGCAGCCAGTGTGCCTAAGCGCGCAGCGCCCGTCGCTGAGGTGGATGCATGCGCTTGGTAACCATGTTGTGCAGCGTGTTGCTGGGGAAGCGCCGATGGAGCCGATGGTTCAAAGGAGTCTTCAGCGTCATAGAATCGCTCGCTGTCGCTGTCTTCCCTGCGCAGCGAAGCCTGCAACCGCGGACTTCCATAGGGGGCAGACAGGTCTGCGTCAGTGGCGGTTTCGTAACCGCTGTCGCTTCCTGCGCTATTGCGTCGTCCCGAAGGTCTGGGTGGCAGGGCGGATAAGGGAGAATCGATCCTAGGCGTCGATGTATCGTTGCGTTGTTGTGCCGGTATCTCGATCACAATGTCGCCGCTTGTGGCCTGCGGTTGCTGGGAGGTACTGGCTGAAGAGATCTTCGTCACGGCATGTCCTCGTGTTGGTGGGATATCGGCATGCGTCGCCCAGGCTCGCATGCCGACTGATCGATGGCGCCGGACGATGGGTGCCTCATCAAGACGGGCGTGGCGGCGAGCGTTCTGATTGCAGCGGAAGATCGCTTCGTAGCCAGACGTGTCGACCTGACAATCGTGCGTAATGTGCGGCACGCCGACCCGGCATGGTGCATATGCTGTGCCTAGCTGGCCTTGCAATTACAGCGTGACTTCTTCGCTCGCACTCGAGGCGCCCAGGCGTACCTGCTATCCAGGGCCGCCTTGCGTGGTTTGTGTCATCGTCGTCGGCGAGCTTGAAATTCGCATAAATCCAGGAAATCTGGACGCGCGCCTTGCGAAACGATCATTCCACATCCGAACAATCAATTCGCGTGTGCGGGCAAGATATGTTTGATGCCGGCGCCGTCTTCGCACGGCCGAATACAGTTGCGCGTGTCCCGGCAGCGCTGCGCGATGCATCAATGGGTCCGACGCCGGCGCCCTGGTGCGGATTGATGGCGCAGTGGCGGGATCCGCTTGCTTGAGCGATCGTTCGGTGCGCGCGGTACGGACTTGCAAAGCAGGTGGCTGCATGGAAATCGGCAAGCCAGCCCAGGTGCAATCCGCCAAGGTTTCAGACATCTGTTTGGAGCGTCGCTTCGCCTACCACCACTGCGACCTATTTGGTTCTGCGCATATCCTTGCCCGCATGCAGGGCACACGCCACCGAGCGCGGCGGGCCAGGTCGAGCTTCGCTGGATCGGGGAATCAGGTGAATGCGTCGGTCCGCCGGTTAGGCCGCTGTCGAGCGATTCCGGTGCGACGATCAGGGAAAACTGCGGCAGGAGTTGCCTATTTTTCGAGGCCTGCAATTACGGTCATCGCACCTGCCCGGAACCTGAAGGGCCCGACCTGCGAATCCACCAGCAAACACGAGATATCGACACCCGAACGGTTCAAGGCGAGGCCGATTCGTTTGCAGCCGGCCCACCACATAATGCGGTGCTGCTGTTGGCAGCACACCAGACGCGTGTCTTCAGCGTTGCCTGTGCAATAGGGTAAGGCGTCAAGACTTACATTGCACCGGACTGGTTCGGCTCGGCTTATCTCTACGCGGGTCATCCGAGTTGCCGGTGAGTGGCCCGGAAGTCTGTGTCGCCGCTGGCGTAAGTGCCAGATCGTAGATCGATATCCCTTATAGACAGGGCCTGGTGCCTAGGATTGGAAGCGTTCGGCAGGCACCATTATTCAGAGCATTCGGCCCGCCGCAGGGTGAGTGCGACGGGCCGAAGTCGTTTAGGGCTCACAGCGTCTGGAGTGGCGCTCGGCGCATCGCGGATGACGTACCGCGATGCCGTCGGTGCAAGGGTTGGCAGCAGCCAGGGCGATGTGCCAACCTCCAGATCAGATCACAGCATGTCCGGCGGCGGCGCGGTGGCCTTGGAGTGCTGCTTGCCGCGTGCATGTTCGATGGCAGTGCGCAGCTTGCGCGCCGCTCCGGTCACGGCAGAGGCCGTCGTTTCGGCGCTGTTGGTGGCCGCAATCGGCGGCAGGCCGGCGACGTGTGCTTCGATGCTGCAGGTTCGATCCGCCGCGCCGCCGCGCTGGCCGTTCTCATCACGCAAATGCACTTCCACACGGGTGATGTCGCTGGCGAAATGCGCCAGCTGGGCGGTGCAGGTCTTTTCGACATGCGCCACAACAGACGGATCGTGCGGCACGTGCTTGTCGGTCTGGATCTGAATCTGCATAGAGGATCTCCTTCGCGGTCATCCGCTGCGTCTGCCGCAACGGTGGCTTGATTCTGCGTCAGCGGCGTGTTGTCGCAAAGTGACAACGCGGCATGCCCATTCATGCGCTAGCAGGGTCCTTTGCCGCCATCGTCGCGGTGCGGGGAGATCGTCCGATCGGTTCGCGGACGCGGACCTGCCGCGGCTGAACCACCGGCGCCAGCGATCGGCTCGATCGAGGGCGGTGCCTTAAGATGCCGGCACCCGCGGTTGCCCGCGCCTGTTCGATGCCTGCCTGTGTCCGAATTCCGATTTACCTGTGGTGCCCGCCAGGGCTTGTTGCGGCGTCTATTGTTGCTGGCCGCGCTGTGGATGGTTTGCGTTGGCGCGGCTGTGGCCCAGGACGAGGACACGGTGCTGGAGACCGCGCAGACCCAACTGGACAGCATGCAAAAAGTGCTGACCCAAGCCGAAGCGGGGATGGAAAAATCCGACACCGACCAGTTGCGCAAGCTGGCTGACGATGTCACCGGCACGCAGCGCCAGGCCCAGGATCTGGCGCGCTCGCTGGAGCCTCCGCTGAAAGAGCTGTCCGTCCGGCTGGCCGGCCTTGGCGAAGAGCAGAAGACCGACCCACCAGATCTACGCGACCAACGCCGCGCGCTCACGCGCGAGCGCAACGGGCTGGATGCCGAGCTCAAGCGGGCGAACCTGCTGGCACTGGATGCCAAGGATCTCGCCGACCGGCTCGAAGGCGAGCGCGCCCAGCGCTTCAGCGAGAAACTCTCCGCGCGCGCTGCCTCGCCGCTGTCGCCCGCGTTGTGGAATGAGATCGCGCAGGAATGGCCCGACGACCGCACGCGCCTGCAGGCGCTTTCCGACAAGGCCGTACAGGCGGTGCGCACCGGCACGGCGACCAACGGTATCGCCGGTCTGGTGATCGGGACGCTGGCGGCATTGATGCTGGCATTTCCGTTGCGCATCTTCCTGCGTCATCTGGGGCGGCGGTATGCGGCCTCGCGTGCGCCCGGTGGCCGCTTGCGGCGCTCCGGCCTTGCACTGTGGTTTTTGTTGGTCGGCACCCTGACGCTGGGCATGGCGGCATGGGCATTGGCCGAGAGCGTCCGCGCACTGAGTGAGCTGCCGACGGATCTGGAGCAGCTGCTGAGTGCATTTGTTGTGATCAGTTGCGTGTCGGCCTTCGTCGGTTCGCTCAGCGCCAGCCTGTTGATGAAGCACCAGCCCACCTGGCGTCTGTTCCCGTTGGACGATGCAACCGTCGATCGTTTGCGCGTGCATTGTCTTGCCACGGCCGCGGTGAGCTGGTTTAGCGGTATGGCGATCAGAATCAACGACGTGGCGCGCAGCAGCGGCGCATTGACGATCGCTACCGATGCGGTTGCGGCGCTGTTGTATGCGGGATTGATCCTGTCGGCACTGGCTGGCCTGACCCTGTCGTTGCGCGCTCATGCCGCAAACGTGGGTGCGGCCGATGCGGACAGCAGCGCACCGCCGCCGTGGTGTCGCGTGGCGGCGGTTACATCGTGTTGATCCGTCTGCTGGGCCATCTGGCAGTGATCTTCGCGTTGGTGGCGGCCCTGTTCGGCTACATCAATCTGGCACTGTTCGTCAAGCAGCAGATCATCTGGATCACCCTGGTGTGCAGCGTGCTCGCGCTACTGGTGATGTTTGCCGACGACCTGACGACCTGGGTGTTCAAGCCGGAGAGCCGTTTCAGCCGTGCGCTGTCGCATGCACTGAATGTCGGCAGCGGGCGGTTGGTGCAGGTGGGGTTATTGATCTCTGCGGCAGTACGCGTGCTGCTGGTGCTGCTGGGTATTGCCGCGCTGGTGACGCCGTACGGCGCCAACCTCGCCGCAGTGACCGGCTGGTTGGAAAACGTTTCGCACGGGATTGCAATTGGCAAGGAACTTGTCATCACGCCCGGCGACGTGGCCAGGGCGCTATGCGTGTTCCTGCTCGGCATGGGCCTAGTCCATATCGTGCAGAAGTGGCTGCTCAACACGTATCTGCCCAAGACCGAACTGGATGCGGGAGCGCGAAATTCGATCAGCACGGTGGCGCGTTATCTGGGTTGGTTGATCGTGGCGGTGTGGGGGCTCACGGCGCTGGGTCTGGATTTGAAGCGATTGGCGCTGGTATTGAGCGCACTGTCGGTGGGTATCGGTTTTGGTCTGCAGGCGATTACGCAGAACTTCGTGTCGGGATTGATCTTGCTGGCCGAGCGGCCGGTGAAGATCGGCGATTGGGTGCGTATCGGCGATCAGGAAGGCGACGTGCGCAAGATCAGCGTGCGTGCGACCGAAATCCAGGTGGGCGACCGCTCCACGTTGATCGTGCCCAATTCGGAGTTGATCACCAAGAGCGTGCGCAACATGACGCTGTCCAATCCAATGGGCCGTGTGCAGTCGCAGTTCTCGGTGCCGCTGGAAACCGACGTGGCCAAGGTGCGCGACATGTTGCTGGCCTTGTTTGCCGAGCACGAGAAGGTGCTGGCCGAACCGGCGCCATCGGTGTTCATCGATTCGCTGGCCGGCGGGCACGTCAATTTCAATTCGTTCGCCTACGTGAGCAGCCCGCGCGATTCCTATGGCGTGCGCAGCCAGTTGTTCTTCGCGCTGCTGCAGCGCATGGCGACGGTGGGCATTGCATTGCAGTCGCCGCAGGAGATCCGCTTCAGTCGTGCAGGTGCAGCCGTGGCGCGCGAGACGGGAGACGGTGCGGCTGCGTCGGATGACTGAGCTGGCGAGGGCTGCGAGGGCTGCGCAGCGGTGAGTCGGTCGGCTTGCGCTGATTGCGCAGCCATGCCTGACTATCGCTGGATGCATCTCGGCGCATCAGGAGCGATCCGCCACCGGGATGTCCTTGACCAAGGCCAGATCGTCTACGCTGACGTCTTCGGTGTAGTCCAGCCAGGCGCGGATTTCCAGGTCTTCCACCGCATGTTCCAGGCCCACCGGCATGCGGATGCGCCCGGCGGCGTCGGGCACCACCCATTGCTGTGCCAGCACGACCTTACGTTCGGAGGACACCGCTTCCACCCAGAACGCGCGCGTGGGCCGGCGCTTGGCGTAGAGCTCGAGCATGTAGCGGCCTGCATCGGTCTTGCGCGCTTCCTGGGTGAGCATGATGGGCTGGCGCACGCGTGGACGCGGGCCCTGCTGGGTGGCCTCCAGCGGCGCGTCGACGGCGATGCCGCGGGTGAGGTCCGGGTCGCGATACAGCTTCATGCTCTGGTGGCGGTCTACGACCAGTGCGCACCAGTCGCCATCGGCCGAGCCGTCTTCGAACGCCGTGCAGCGATCCAAATAGGCCAGCGTGCCCTTGGAATGCGTGCGGTCGAACTGACGCGAGGTGTTTTCCAGGTACACCGTTTTCAGGTTGGTGTCCTTGTCGTATTCCAGCAGCACCGGTGGGCGCACCTGTTGCACGCCGACCACCACATCGCCATTGCCATTGATGCGCAGCATGCGCGTACTGCGCCCGGTCCACAGCGTGCGCGCGTAGGCCAGATAGCGCGGATAGTCCTTGCCGCTGTCGCGGCTGGCGGCAACGCTGGCGCTGGGCGGGGCATCGCTGGCCAGCAGCGAGCGGCCAAAGCCCAGCGTGCGCATGCCCGGTTCCAGCAACTGCAGCAGCGTTGCGCCCGAATCGAGCGTGCTGCCCGCGCGCGTGACGACCTGCTGTGGCGCGATGTCCTTGCCCAGGAATAGCAGCAGGTTCTCGCGCTTCTGCTTTGCCAGCACGTCGCTCAAATCGTTGGGCATCGCCAGATGATCCGAGGCGATGACGATGATGGTGTTCTTGCCATAGCGGCTGTTGCGGATGCGTGCGACCAGCTCGCCGATCAAACGGTCGCTGCACTTGATGGCGTGCAGCAGGCCGATATCGCCCAGTGCGCTGTCGTAGTGCTGACCCTTGCATGCCAACGGCAGGTGGCCGGCCGGGTGGTGCGTGTCCATGGTCAGCGTAGTCAGCATGAAGGGTTGGCCGGCGCGCGACAGCGTCTGGAAGCTGTCCCACGCATCGTCCAGCAACACGTCGTCGTGCACGCCCCATGCGGAAAAGTGCTTCTGCGCGACGCCCTTGTCGTGGAAATGGTGCACGTCATGCACCACGTCGAAGCCGTGGCTGGACAGGAAACGCCCCTTGCCCGCGAAGCTGGCATCGGCGCCGCCCACGTAATGGTTGCGGTAGCCCTGGTCCTTGAGGTAATCGCCCAGGCAGCGCGCTTCGGGCAGGAACATGCCCATGCGGTCCATGCTGTTTTCATCGCCCGGCGCGGTGGTGAGCGGCACGCCGCACATCGAGGCGACCATGCCGGCGATGGTCCAGCCGCTGCCTTCGGTGGAGGCGAGATTGCGCACGTCCACCGCTTCGGTCGCAAGCGCGCGCAAGTTGGGCATCAGGCCCGGAAACACCTGTTCGTCGAAGTAGGTGCGCTCCAGGCTTTCGCCATAGATCCAGACGATGTTCTTGCGCTTCTGCAACGGTTGCTGCGGCACCTGGTATTCCGGCACCACGGTGGCGTAATCGACCGGGCGCAGCTGGTAGTACAGGCGCTTGCCATCGCGATACAGCGGGCTTGCGGCGATGCCGACCAGCAACATGCCCACGAAGCCTGCGAACACGGCGCCGCCACCACGCGGATGCTGGAAGCGTCGTACCCGCACCAGCAACAGCGGGCTCAGCGAGAGCAACAGCATGCCGACGAAAACCGCGATATAGCCGGAAAAATCGCTGACGCCGGCGCCGTCCATGTCGGCGCGCAGGTGATACAGCGTGGCTGCATTGATGCCGTCGCCACTGAGCCTGTCGACCAATCCCCAGGCGCTGAGCAGCAGCAGAAAGAGCGACAACAGGCCAGCCTTGAGCCATGCCAGACGCGGAGAGGCGACCAACAGCCACAGCAAGAGCAACAACGAAACCAACAACATCCAATGCATGCGCAGCGTCCGTGGGGAATGATGCGAGCGCGTCCCGGACGCCTTGCTCGCCATGTCCTGTGCGCCACCTGCCATGTGGCACCCGGATGACGGACTATGCCGCGCCCAAGCTGACTGAAATGTTTGTTGTGGCCAAGACCCGGCGACCTCTGACCCCGCATCGCCGGACAGCGGTTACGCATCTCCGCGCACCAAGCCGCACGGCGCTGCTGAAACGCAGGTGGCGCCGAGATGCAGTGCGCCCATGCGCGATAGTGGTTGTGCTCGCTGCGGCGTTGCCACCCTTAGCGAGAAGATGTGCGCAAGCGATGGTGCGCGCAGGACGCTTGCAGTCAGTTAGACCGAGCACGATGCAACGCGCGATGGTCACAAGCACCTGACTGCGGGGCACCAAGGCGCCCACTTGCTGCAGCCCGTGCTGACGACTAGCGGTGCCCGCGCTCTTCGCGCGCACGCACGCGGCGGTCGAACAGCAGCGCACTGACCACAATGCCCAGGCCCAGTACCACCCCGAGCAGGAACAGCACCATCGCAATGGCCGGATAGCCCCACAACTTCAAGCCGGTTTCGATGCGCATCATCTGCGCCGACGCCATGATCAGCGCGGCGGTGACGATGCCCGCCGCAACGCGGTTGGCGATCTTCTGCAGGCTTTCCATCAGGTGCGATTCTTCCAGCCCGGTGACGCGCATCTGCAGGCGGTTTTCCGCAGCCAGCGACAGGATCTCGGACATGCGGCGCGGTCCTTCGCGCACCAGGTGCTGCAGTTCCATCGCCTCGCTGGCCAGGTTGGCGGCGGACAGAGACTTCTTCAGGCGCGCGCGCATCACGTGCTGCAGATGGCGCTCGACGATGCGACGCGTATCCAGGGTGGGCGACAACGCGCGGCACACGCCTTCCAGATTCAGCAAGGTCTTGCCGAGCAGGCTCAATTCCGGCGGCGTCCGCAGGCCGGTCGAGGTGGCGATGCGCACCAGATCCAGCACCACCAGGCCTTCGGAGGTGGCATCGTGCGCTGCGTAGCGCGCGATCATCTGCCCGGTTTCGCGCTGGTAGCGCTCCTCGTCGTAATCCTCCAGCCGCGTGCTCAGCGCAATGGTCTCTTCGGCCACTTCCTCGCCGCGCCCATCGACTGCGGCAAACAGCAACTTGAGCAGGCGCTCGCGCAGGCGCGGCGGCACATGCGCCACCATGCCCAGGTCGAAGATGGCCAGGCGCCCGTCCTGCAGTACGCGCAAATTACCCGGATGCGGGTCGGCATGGATTTCGCCATGCACGAACATCTGGTCCAGATACCCTTTGACCAGTTCCGCGGCCAGGTCGTCCATCGGCTGTTCGGTGCGACGCAGGCCGGAGATCTTGTCCACGCGCACGCCTTCGGCCAGCTGCATCGTCAGCACCTTGCGGCTGCTCAGGTCCCACACCGGCTGCGGCACCCACAGCAAGGGGAACGGCTTGAGGTGCTTGCCGAAGCGCGCCAGGGTTTCGGCTTCGTCTTCGTAGTTGAGCTCGGCGCGCAGGGTCTTGCCGAATTCGCCCAGCCAGTCGGCAAAGCGCACGCGCCGGCCGATGCCGGTCAGGCGGTCGGCGGCGGTGGCGAAGCTCTTGAGCACGTCCAGATCCGAACGCACCTGCGCGGCCACTTCGGGTTTCTGCACCTTGATCGCCACTGGCGTGCCATCGCGCAGCGCAGCGCGGTGCACCTGCGCCAGCGAGGCGCAGCCCAACGGGACCGGGTCGAAGAACGAGAACGCCTTGTTGACCGAGACCCCGAGCTCTTCTTCGATGATCTGGCGGATGCGCTCCACCGGCACCGAGCTGGTGTTCTCCTGCATGCGCTCCAGCGCGGTGGCAAATTCCGGCGGCACGATGTCCGGCCGGGTCGACAGCATCTGGCCCAGTTTGACGAAGGTGGGCCCGAGCGATTCCAGGTCTGAGACGAACTGGTCCGGGGTGCCTTCTGCGGGCACTTCGTATTCGTTGATGGCCGCCGGGTCCAGGTTCATGCCAGCGAACACGCCCGAGCCGCGATAGCGCAACAACAAGCGCAGGATCTGCGTGCGCCGGCTCATGCCGCCAACCACGGCATGATCTGCCGGGCTTGCGGCCGGGGCGCGGTGCGGGTCGTTCTGACTCAAGGCCATCTCCGGGGGCGTCATGCAGGCGGCGAGTGTGGCCAGCGACGGGTCGTCGCGTAGTGAATCCGCGCGCTCCCGCACACCGCAGGCAAACTTGCCCAAGGCGAGTACGAACGGCCGCAAGCGCAGGCGCTGCGGTGCCTGCATCGCTCCGCCAACAGCGTGCAAACGACCGCGCAATGGCCGCTCATCACCCCACGCGGGTGCCGGATCGGCGAGAATTTGCGACCACCCTAGAAGGACCTCCGCATGGCCGGTGCCAGCCTGTTCACCCTGCTCGACGACATCGCCACGCTGCTGGACGACGTTTCCATCCTGACCAAGGTTGCGGCCAAGAAGACCGCAGGCGTGTTGGGCGACGATCTGGCGCTCAATGCGCAGCAGGTCACCGGCGTCACGGCCGACCGCGAATTGCCGGTGGTGTGGGCGGTGGCCAAGGGCTCGCTGGTCAACAAGATGATCCTGGTGCCGGCGGCGTTGGCGATCAGCGCGCTGGAAGCGTGGCTGCGCGGGCGCGGCTACAACGTCCCGTTGGTGGTGCCGCTGATGATGATCGGTGGCGCCTACCTGTGCTTCGAGGGCGTGGAAAAGCTGGCGCACAAGTTTCTGCACAACGATGAGCAGGAAGCGCAGCGGCATGCCGAACGCACCCGCGCGCTGGCCGACCAGAACGTGGACGTGGTGGCGTTGGAAAAGGACAAGGTGAAGGGCGCGATCCGCACCGATTTCATCCTCTCGGCCGAGATCATCGTGCTCTCGCTGGGCGTGGTCTCGGAGGTGTCCTTCGGGCAGCAGGTGGCGGTGCTGGTGGCCATTGCGCTGGCGATGACCATCGGCGTCTACGGCGTGGTCGCCGCGATCGTGAAGCTGGACGACCTGGGCCTGTACCTGACCAAGAAGGGCGCCGCGCTGGCGGCCCTGGGTCGCGGCATCCTGGTGGCGGCACCGTGGTTGATGAAGTTCCTGTCGGTGGCCGGCACGCTGGCGATGTTCCTGGTCGGCGGCGGCATCCTGGTGCACAACATCCCGGCGCTGCATCATCTGGTGGTGGATCTGGCCAAGTCGGCCGGCGGCATGGGCTGGCTGGTCGAAGCGCTGGGCAACATGCTGGTTGGCGTGGTCGCCGGTGCCGTCGTGCTGGGCGCGGTGATGCTGTTCCAGAAGCTGCGCGGGACCAAGCCCGCGCATTGATGCGCGGCGAGCCGCCAGACAAGCCCGCACGGTAAACGCCGCGCGGCGATTGCTCGGGCGCCCCCGGGGTTCGCCGCCGATCTAATCGGCGTTGATCACCCGGTTCTTGCCGGCCGCCTTGGCGTCGTACATGGCGCGGTCGGCGCGGCGGATGACCTCGTCCTGGGTCTCGTCGGTCCCGCGGAGCGCCACGCCGGCGCTGAAGCTGATGAACACGCGCACGTCGTCATGCAGCAGCGAGCGCTGCGACAGGGCGCGTTGCAGGCGGACCACTGCCGCACTGGCTTCGAAGATGGTCGAGTCCGGCAGCAGCAGGACAAATTCCTCGCCACCGAAGCGGGCGATGGCGTCGGTGGTGCGCAGCACGGCCTTGGCCACCTCCACGGTGTGGCGCAGCGCGGCGTCGCCGCCGGCATGGCCATGGGTCTCATTGAGGCGGCGGAAGTCGTCCAGGTCCAGCATCGCCACGCACAAGGGCTGGCCACTGCGCTGGGTGCGCACGGCCTCACGCTGGAACAGTTCTTCGAAGCCGCGCCGGTTGAGCGCGCCGGTGAGTTGGTCTTCGCGCACTAGGCCGGCGACGTCCTTGAGCTCCTGTTCGAGCGAGGCGATGCGCTGTTCGGAATCTTCCACCTGCCGGCGTGCCGCGAGCAGTTCGTCGCGCGCCGCCAGGGCCTGCGCCTGCACGCCGGCGGTGTCCTGCAGCAGATCCTGCAGCAGCCGGTTGAGGTCGGGAATGCCGCGCGCCTCGCTGATCGCCTGCGAATACCCGGCAACGCGGTCGTGGTATTCGCCAGTGCTCGTGGCCATGCCGTCCAGCCGGTCGACAAAGGACACCATCATTTCGCGCATGGCGGTCTTGGACTCGGCGATGCCCTGTTTGAGCAGACCCTGCTTGTAGGTCACCTCGCGCAAGGTGCCGCGTGCCTGTTCGATGGAACTGACGTCCAGCGGCCCGGAAATCAGCTGCCGCACCACCGAGATCTGTCCCTGCAACCAGCTGCGATCGTCGAGGAGTTCGCCGACGTTCTCCAGCAATAGGTCGAACAAGCCCAATAACAGGTTCTGTTGTTCGCTGGCATCTTCGGCGCGCAGGCCGATCTGGTGGCTGAGTTCGCGCAGGCGCTGTTCCAGCGTGATCAGCTCGTGTCCCGGGCGCCAGTGGCGCAGTGCAGATGCCAGCGTTTGTGCCTCTTCGGCAAGCTCGGGGCTGCGTTGCAGCAGCGTGGCCAGGGCATTGCCCAGCGCGTGGCGCAGCAGGTCGCGCAGTTGCTCGGCCTCCGTGCGGCCTTCGGCCAGCGAATCGCCGATGTCGATGGTGCGGATGTATTTGTCAATGAGCTGGCGCAAGGCACGGCCATAGCCGGGCCAATCGCCGGCCGCATACGCCGCGCTCAGGCGCACGCCCATGTCGCCGAGCTCGCCATGCAGGCTGGCGATGCCTTCGGCGAACGCGAGCAGCAGCGCTTCGGGATGCGCGGCATGCGAAAACAGCCGTATCAGCAATGCAGTGGCAGCGGCCGGATCGTGTGCGCCGGACTTCGCCTTGGCCGGCACCAGCTGGTGCGCGGCCAGGCCGTGACCGCCGCGCTCGCCATTGATCACCGTCGGCAGGGCAGCGGCAGGGCGCGCGGTGTCCGTGCCGCCCCAGGGCAACAGGCGGCGCAGCCCGCCACGGGGGCGGCTTGGGTGTTCGGGCTGGTCTGCCATGCGCCAGGGTCTCGAGAGGTCTTGTGCTAACGCTCGATATCGGCGCGCGGCAGGGGCGCTTGAGCAAGCCGGGCCGTAGCGCGCACCGACGGCCTGCAGGCCAAACGCGAAGCGCTGTCGCGATCAACGAAGTGAAACGTCAATGAACCGGTTACCCAGATGAGGGCGAGCGCGGCCGAACGTTCCCGTATTCGGTGCATGTCACGGCCCACGCACCGATACGGGGATGTCATTGCACTGCAATGTGGCGCTTATGCCTTGCGGCATGCGCAACTGTGCGTAAAGGAATGTGGGCTGTCGCAGAAAAGTCAGCACGTGTTCACGCATATTTTATTTGGTCGGGGTGTAGATTCCTCTGCAAGGGCGACGTGGAGTCCGCGCGTTGCCCACGCTCCTCACTCGTAGCAAGTCGTCTGGCTGAATCGGCAGACGGCGGTTTTCGCTTCGCCGTTTTTCCGTCTCCACCCACATTACGACGGACGTTTAGATGGTTGCCATGATGCCGCTTCACGCTACCACCGCACGCTTAGAGCGCAGTACGCTGCTCCCGACTCTGAAAAAGAGCGGGCGGCCGCGCGATGCGCGTGGCCGCTTCATCCGCCACCACGAGCGCTTGCCGGTTTCGTTGGCAGACACGCGCGGCGCCTTGTTCGTGGTGTCGGAAATGGCGGACTTCATCAAGGCTGGCGGGTTGGGCGACGTGGCGGCCGCGCTGCCGCGCGCACTGCGCCACCGCTACGACGTACGCGTGCTGATTCCCGGCTACCGTGCCGTGCTCGAGCGCGCAGGCAAGGTGGAGATCGTGGGGCGCGTGTTGGCGCATGCCGCGCTGCCGGCCTGCGATATCGGCCGCATCGTGCAATCGGACGGGCTGCCGATCTACATCCTGTTGTCCAAGGAACTGTTTGAGCGCGACGGCTCGCCCTATGTGAGCACCAGCGGTTCGGAGTTCGAAGACAACGCGATTCGCTTTGCCACCTTGTCGCATGCCGCCGCGCAGATCGCGGCCGCCGGCCATGCCGGCCTGGGCTGGAAGCCGCGCCTGCTGCATCTGAACGACTGGCCCTGCGCGCTGGCGGCTGGCTATGTGCGCTGGTCCGGCGGCACCACGCCGTGCCTGCTGACCATCCATAACCTGGCCTACCAGGGCCTGGTGCCGTATTCGATGGCCGCCGCACTGGGCATCCCCGCCGAGCGGGTGGCCGAGTTGGAGTTCTACGGACAGATGTCGTTCCTGCGCGGCGGCATCGTCAATGCCGACCACGTCAACACGGTCAGCGTCAGCTACGCCAAGCAGATCACCGGCCCGGCACAGGGCTGCGGCCTGGACCGGCTGCTGGCCGGGCGCGCCGCCAAGGGCGCGCTCACCGGCATCGTCAACGGCATCGACGCCAGCTGGGACCCGCGCACCGACCAATACCTGGATTCGCACTTCAGCGTGAACCAATGGCAGGGCCGCCAGGCCAACGCAGCGCAGGTACGCAAGGCATTCGGGCTGCGCGAGAGCACCGGCCCGCTGTTTGCGGTGGTGTCGCGGTTGGTGCATCAGAAAGGCCTTGACCTGATCTGCGAGGTGGCCCCGCAAATCGTGGCCGCTGGAGGCCAGATCGCGGTGATCGGCGGCGGCGAGCCGGAGATCGAACAGCAGGTGGCCGAGCTGACCAGGCGCTATCCCGGCCAGGTGGGCGCCTTCATCGGCTTCGAGGAAGGCCTGGCCCGGCGGATGTTCGCCGGTGCCGACTTCCTGCTGATGCCCTCGCGCTTCGAGCCCTGCGGCCTGAGCCAGATGTATGCACAGCGCTTCGGCTGCCTGCCGATCGCCCACGCGACCGGCGGGCTGATCGACACCGTGGACGACGGCGTGACCGGTTTCCTGTTCCAGCACGCCAGCGTCGAAGCCCTGCGCCGCTGCCTGGAACGCGCCTTCCGCACCTTCCGCCTGCCCAGCCTGCTGTCTGCGATGCGGCGCGCAGCCATGCTGCGTCCCAGCGGTTGGGACGTGGCAGGCAAGAAATACCTCTCGCTCTACGAACACACCGCTGCCACCGCGCCCGCGCTCGCGACGGTGCCATGAGCGAACGGCAGGGCGGGCAGGAGCAACGCGCGCAAGCGGACGGCATGACCACGGAAGGGATCTCGGAAATGTCGCAGACCCTGCAAGCCCTGGCCGATGGCTTGCCGGCCGATGCCTTTGCGGTCCTTGGACCGAAGCCGCTCGCCGATGGCCGCCGTCAGGTGCGCGTCTTGGCCCCGGGCGCCGAGGCGATGGGCTTGATCGACCCACGCGGCAAGCTGCTCGCGCGCATGCAGGCCAGCGCTATCGATGGCGTCTTCGAAGGCACTCTGGCGGTCGATGGGCCGTACCGGCTGCGCATCGTGTGGCCAGACCGGGTGCAGGAGGTCGAAGACCCGTACGCGTTCGCGGCCACGCTGGACGAATCGCTGTTGCTGCAGATCGCTGCCGGCGACGGCCAGGCGTTGCGCCGTGCGCTGGGCGCGCAGCATGTCCACTGTGGCGACGTGCCGGGCGTGCGCTTCGCGCTGTGGGCACCCCATGCCCAACGCGTGGCGGTGGTCGGCGACTTCAACAGCTGGGACGTGCGGCGGCATCCGATGCGGCAGCGCATCGGTGGCTTCTGGGAACTCTTCCTGCCGCGCGTGGACGCCGGCGCCCGGTACAAATATGCCGTCACCGCGGCCGATGGGCGGGTGCTGCTCAAGGCCGACCCGGTGGCGCGGCAGACCGAATTGCCGCCGGCAACCGCATCGGTGGTGCCCAGCGCCGCCACATTCGCCTGGACCGATGCGGCCTGGATGGCCAGCCGCGACCCCGGCGCCGTGCCGGCGCCGCTGTCGATCTACGAGGTGCATGCCGCGTCCTGGCGTCGCGACGGACACAACCAACCGCTGGACTGGCCAACCCTGGCCGAGCAGTTGATTCCCTACGTGCAGCAGCTCGGCTTCACCCATATCGAATTGCTGCCGATCACCGAACACCCGTTTGGGGTCCTGGGGCTATCAGCCGCTGGGCCTGTATGCGCCCACCGCGCGCCATGGCAGCCCGGATGGCTTTGCGCAGTTCGTCGATGCCTGCCACCGCGCCGGTATCGGCGTCATCCTGATTGGGTCAGCGCGCACTTTCCCGATGACGCGCATGGGCTGGCCCAGTTCGACGGCGCCGCGCTGTATGAGCATGCCGACCCGCGCGAAGGCATGCATCGCGACTGGAATACGCTGATCTACAACTACGGCCGGCCGGAAGTGACCGCTTACCTGCTGGGCAGCGCGCTGGAATGGATCGAGCATTACCACCTCGACGGCCTGCGCGTGGATGCGGTGGCCTCGATGCTGTATCGCGACTACGGCCGTGCCGAAGGCGAGTGGGTGCCCAACGCGCATGGCGGCCGCGAGAATCTGGAGGCGGTCGCGTTCCTGCGCCAGCTCAACCGCGACATCGCCACGCAGTTCCCCGGCGTGCTCACCATTGCCGAAGAATCGACCGCCTGGCCGGGCGTGACCGCCGCGATCAACGAGGGTGGCCTGGGCTTCACGCACAAATGGAACATGGGCTGGATGCACGACACGCTGGGCTACATGCAGCGCGATCCGGCCGAACGTGCGCATCACCATAGCCAGCTCACCTTCGGGCTGGTGTACGCATTCGACGAACGCTTCGTGTTGCCGCTCTCGCACGATGAAGTGGTGCACGGCACCGGTGGCCTGCTCGGGCAGATGCCGGGCGACGATTGGCGCCGCTTCGCCAACCTGCGCGCCTATCTGGCGCTGATGTGGGCGCACCCGGGCGACAAACTGCTGTTCATGGGCGCCGAATTCGGGCAGTGGGCCGACTGGAATCACGACCAGTCGCTGGATTGGCACCTGCTGGATGGCGCGCGGCATCGCGGCATGCAGCAACTGGTGGGCGATCTCAACGCCGCACTGCGCCGTACGCCAGCGCTGTATCGCGGCCCCCATCGCGCTGAAGGCTTCGACTGGAGTGTGGCCGACGATGCGCGCAACAGCGTGCTGGCGTTCGTCCGCCACGATCCTGACGGTGGCGCACCGTTGCTGGCAGTGAGCAACCTCACCCCGCAACCGCATCACGACTATCACGTGGGGTGCCGCGTGCCGGCCTCTGGCGCGAGATCCTCAACACCGACAGTGCCCATTACGGCGGCAGCAACCTCGGCAACAGCGGTCGCTTGGCGACCGAGCCGGTGGGCATGCATGGGCATGCGCAACGTCTGCGCCTGACCCTGCCGCCGCTGGCCACGATCTATCTGCAAGCGGAGAAATAACGATGAACCAGCGCAATGCGATCACACCGGCCTGGGGCGCCTGGCCGGCGGGTGAGGGACAGGTGCGCTTTGCGCTCTGGGCTCCAGAGGCCAAGAACGTGGATGTGGTCTTCGCCAACGGCGCGCGCAGCGCGCTGCAGGCGGGACAGGACGGTTTCTTCAGCGCCCTCATCGACTGCGCCGCCGATGCGCGTTACCGCTACAGCGTCGACGGCGGCGAGCCGGTCCCGGACCCAGCCTCGCGCTGGCAGCCCGAAGGCGTGCACGGCCCCAGCGCGGTACAGCCAACCGACGGCTATGCCTGGCAAAACACCCAGTGGCAGGGGCGGCCGTGGGACGAGGCGGTGATCTACGAAGTGCATGTCGGCACGTGCGGCGGCTATGCCGGTGTGCAGGCGCAATTGCCGCAGCTGGCGGCAATGGGCATCACCGCCATCGAACTGATGCCGTTGAGCGCGTTTCCCGGCGCGCACAATTGGGGCTACGACGGCGTACTGCCGTATGCACCGGTGGAAGCCTATGGCACACCGGACGAACTGAAGGCGCTGATCGATGCCGCGCACGGGCACGGCCTGATGGTGTTGCTGGATGTGGTCTACAACCACTTCGGCCCGGACGGCAATTACCTGCATAGCTACGCCGCGCCGTTCTTCAACGAAGACAAGCCCACCCCGTGGGGTGCGGCGATCGATTTCCGCAAGCCGCCGGTGCAGCGGTATTTTCTCGATAACGCGCTGATGTGGCTGCACGAATACGGTTTTGACGGCCTGCGCCTGGATGCGGTGCATGCGATATCGCCGAACGCGTTCCTGGATACCTTGCGCGAGACCATCGAGGCCAGCCTGCCGGCCGGGCGGCATGTGCATCTGGTGCTGGAAAACGAGGCCAACCAGGCCTCGCAACTGCAGCGTGGCTATACCGCGCAGTGGGACGACGACTTCCATAACGCCCTGCATGTGCTGCTCACCGGCGAAGAGGAAGGCTATTACGCTGCGTTCGCCGACAAGCCGACTGAAC
This sequence comes from Xanthomonas phaseoli pv. phaseoli, assembly GCA_022749655.1. GTDB lineage: Bacteria > Pseudomonadota > Gammaproteobacteria > Xanthomonadales > Xanthomonadaceae > Xanthomonas > Xanthomonas phaseoli. The sequence goes on along the minus strand of CP094243.1, from coordinate 5,054,591 downwards.
ACCTGGCACGCGTGCTGGGCGAAGGGTTTGCCTATCAGGGCGAGCCGGACCCGCGCGGCCATGTGCGGGGCGAACCCAGTGGCGCCCTGCCGCCGCACAAGTTCGTGGTGTTTGCGCAGAATCACGACCAGATCGGCAACCGCGCCCGCGGCGAGCGGCTGACCGTGCTGGTGTCGCCGCAACGTTTGCGCGCGGCCTTGGCGCTGACGGCATTGACGCCGATGATTCCGCTGTTTTTCATGGGCGAACCGTGGGGCGCCAAGCAACCGTTCCTGTTCTTCACCGACTTCGGCCCGCCGCTGGACGAGGCGGTGCGCGAAGGGCGCCGGCGCGAGTTCGCGCACTTTGCCGCGTTCGCCGATGAAGCCCAGCGCGCCACCATTCCGGACCCGAACAGCCATTCCACGTTCGCGGCCTCGCGTTCGCCGATTGCCGATGCCGCGCATGGCGACGGCGCGCAGTGGGCAAGCTGGTTCAAGGCGCTGCTGGACGTGCGTCGTCAGTGGCTGGTGCCGGGCCCGGCGCAAGCGCGTGCGGTGCGGGCCAGCGTGCTGGCCGATGGCGCGGTGACGGCCACGTGGGAGCTGCCGGGCGGGCTGTGGCATATCGCCTTCAACGTGGGCAACCAGCCGGTGCCGTTGCCGCCGGTGCGCGGACGCGTGGCGCATGTCGAAAACGTGGCTGCCGATGCGCAGCACTTGCCGGTCGATGGCTTCGTCGCCTGGCACGAGGCGCAGGCATGAGTGCGCGCGACCCCGGCGGGGACGATCTCGGCACCCTGGCCGCCGCGGCTGGGGTCATGGTGGATTGGGTGGATGCCAGCGACCAGCCGCGGCAGGTCTGCGAGCAATCGGTGCATGCGGTACTCAGCGCGTTGGAATTGCCCGCCGCCACCGCGGCGCAACGCGCCGATAGCTTGCGCCGCTGCCAGGCACAGGCTGCTGAAGCCGCACCGCTGTTGACGGTGCAGGTGGGCGAGCCGCTGCCGTTGCGCGTGGAGGCGCATGCCAGCGGCCGCTGGACCGACGACAGCGGTGCCAGCGACGACGCACGCGCCGATGCGCAAGGGCACGTGCGCGCGCCGCAGCGTTTCGGTTACTGGACGCTGCAGATCGGCGCGATCACCCAGCAGGTGGCCGTGGCGCCGCCACGCTGCTTCAGCGTGGCCGATGCCTGTGGCCAGCCATCGCCGCGTGCCTGGGGCATGGCGCTGCAGGTGTATTCGGCACGCAGCCTGGACGACGGCGGTATCGGCGATGCCGCCGGCACGGTGGAATGGTTGCGGCACGCGGCCTTGGCCGGCGCCGACGCCCTGGCATTGAGTCCGGTGCACGCCTCGCGCCCGGTGACGGGCGGTTACAGCCCGTATTCGCCCAGCGATCGGCGCTTTCTCGATCCCTTGCATGCCGCACCGGTGCGCATCCTTGGCGAACTGGCGCTGGATGCAATCAATGCGGTGCCCGGCCTGCGCGAACGTTTCGATGGCTTGCACAACGCTGCATTGATCGACTGGCAGGCCTCGGCGCACGCCAAGTGGGAATTGCTGCGCCAGTTGTACACACGCGTTTCGCCCGATCATGCCGATCTGGTCGCCTTCCGCAACGCAGGCGGCGCAGCGCTGCAGGGCTTTGCACGCTTTGCTGCGCAGGACTTCGGCGACAACGATCCGCAGCTGCATGTGTTCACGCAGTGTGGCTGGCAGCGCGCAGCTGGTCCGATGCGCAACGCGAGGCCCACGAGCGCGGCATGAAGATCGGGTTGATCGCCGATCTGGCGGTGGGCTTCGACCCCAACGGCGCCGAAGCCGCCGCGGCCGCCGATACCGTATTGCGCGGTCTGGTGCTGGGGGCGCCGCCGGATGCCTTCAATGCCGATGGTCAGCATTGGGGCATCGGTGCGTATTCGCCCACCGCGCTGCGGCGCAGCGGCTACGCACCGTATATCGCGTTGTTGCGCGCGGTGCTGCGCGACCGCGGCGGCATCCGCATCGATCACATCCTGGGCCTGATGCGGCTATGGGTGGTGCCCGATGGCGCCAGCTCCAACGAAGGTGCGTATCTGGCCTACCCGTTGCACGATCTGCTCAACCTGCTCGCGCTGGAATCGTGGCGGCACCGGGCGATCGTCATCGGCGAGGATCTGGGCGTGGTGCCGCCGGGCATCCGCGAAGAACTCTCGCAGCGTGGGGTGATGGGCATCGATGTGTTGATGTTCACCCGCAACGACGATGGCGCATTCGTCTCGCCAGCGCTGTGGCGGCCGGACGCCATCGCCACCACCACCACGCACGATCTGCCCACGCTCACCGGCTGGCGCACCGGCTGCGATATCGAATGGCGGCGCAAGCTGGAATTGATCCAGCCTGCACAGGCCAGCGACGATGCCGCCGCGCGCGACAAGGATGTGGCACGGCTGGATGCCGCTGTCGAACACGCCGGCCTGAGCAGTACGCGCGACCCGCTGCTGGGCGCGTTGCGCTTCACCGCCACCAGTGTCTCGCCGCTGGCCTTGTTGCCAGTGGAAGACGCACTGGCCCTGGACGAACAACCCAACCTGCCGGGCACCGTCGAAGTGCATCCCAACTGGCGTCGACGCCTGCCCGATCCCTTGCCGCATGCGCGCCTGAGTTCGGCGCTGCAGGGCTTTGCCGAGGCGCGTCGCGTCGCGGCCGTTTCGGAACCGCATCCATGATCGACCTCCGCGCTACCGCCCGCCTGCAGCTGCATGCCGGCTTCACCCTGCACGATGCGCTCGCGCAGGTGCCGTACTACGCAGGCCTGGGCATCAGTCACCTGTACCTGTCGCCGATCGGCACGGCCGTGCCGGGCTCCACGCACGGCTACGACAACATCGACCCGACCGTGGTCAATCCCGAACTCGGCGGCGAAGACGCCTTGGTGGCGCTCTCGCAGGCCGCGCGCGAACACGGCATGGGCCTGATCGCCGACATCGTGCCCAACCACATGGCCACGCATGTGCAGAATGCGTGGTGGTGGGATGTGCTGCGCAATGGCCGCAGCGCCAAGCACGCCGACTGGTTCGACATCGATTGGCGCGCGCCTGGGCGCGACGGCAAACTGTGGCTGGCAGTCCTGGACCGCCCCTATGCGACGGCGCTGGCCGAAGGCCTGATCACGCTGGTGATCGACGACGACGACGGCAGCGCCGCGTTGGCACATTACGACCAGCGTTACCCGATTCGTCCGCAGACGCTGGACATCCCCGAAAGAGCCGCACGTGCGCAGTGGCTGCGCGACTACAACGACGGCGCCAAACGCGGAGACGGCCGCCTACACAAGTTGATCGAACGCCAGCCGTATCGCCTGAACTGGTGGCGCGTGGGCAACGACATGCTCAACTACCGCCGCTTCTTCGATATCACCTCGCTGGTGGCCTTGCGGGTGGAATTGCCGGCGGTGTTCGACGCGGTGCACGCGTTGCCGCTGCGGCTGGTGGCCGAAGGCCATCTGGACGGCTTGCGCATCGACCACGTGGACGGGCTGACCGACCCCACCGGCTATGTGCGCAAGCTGCGCAGCCGGCTGGATGCGGCCGGCCGCACGCGTGGGCTCAAGCCCGGCACATTGGGCCTGTACCTGGAAAAGATCCTCGCACCGGGCGAGCACCTGCCGGCCGACTGGCCGTGCGATGGCACCACCGGTTACGACTTCATGGACCAGGTGGGCGGGCTGCTGCACGACGCGGCCGGCTTCAAGCCATTGGCGCGTGCCTGGCAGAAGCTGAGCGGACGCAGTGGCGATTTTGCGCAGGAAGAACGCACCGCCCGCGACGAGATCCTGCGTGGCCCGCTGCAGAGCGAATTCAATCGCGCCGTGGGTGCCTTGTCGGCGTTGGCGCGGCTGGATCCGCCCACGCGCGAGTTCAGCCCGCAGATGCTGGCGCGCGGCTTGTGCGTGCTGCTGCGCTGGTTCCCGGTGTATCGCACCTATGCCGGCGCCAAGGGCATCACCGGCAGCGAAGCGGAGCGTTTGCGCGCCACCGCGGCAAAGGCGCGCGAGGGGATGCCGGAATCGATCGTGGCGGCCGTGGATGCGATCGAGCGGTGGTTGCTCGACGATGCCGGCGCAGACCGGGCGCAGATCGCCTTGCGGCGCATCCTGCGCCGTCGCGTGGAGCAGCTGTCCGCACCGCTCAATGCCAAGTCAGTGGAAGACACCGCGTTCTACCGGCATGGCGTGCTGCTGTCGCGCAACGAGGTCGGCAGCCATCCCACCCATTTCGCCAACGACGCGGCCGAGTTCCACGCGCAGAATCTCGAGCGTGCCAAGCACTACCCACGCGCGTTGCTGGCCACCGCCACCCACGACCACAAGCGTGGCGAAGACCTGCGCATGCGGTTGGCGGTGTTGTCCGAGCAACCGCGCTGGTGGATCGAGCAGAGCGCCCAGTTCGATGCGCTGGCCGACGCGCTCCAATCGCCGGCCCTGGCTGGCGGCGACCAGCAGATGCTATGGCAAACCCTGGTGGCGGCGTGGCCGATCGGCCTGGGCGCCGACCAGACCGAGCCACTTGCCGGCTACGCCGAGCGCATCGCGCAGTGGCTGCTCAAGGCGGTGCGCGAAGCCAAGCTGCACACCAGCTGGACCGACGGCTCGCCGGCCTATGAGCAAGCCGTGCAGGCCACCGTGGAGCAGGTGCTGTGCAGCCGCGCCGGGCTGCCGTTGCGGCGCGCGCTGCTGCGCGCCAGCAACCACATCGCTGCCGCGGGCACGCGCAACAGCCTGGTGCAAACCACCTTGCGCCTGACCGTCCCCGGCGTGCCCGACCTGTACCAGGGTACCGAAGGCTGGGATCTGTCGCTGGTGGATCCGGACAACCGCCGTCCGGTGGATTACGCCCAGCGCCAGCAGTGGCGCAGCAGGCGCGCGACTTCACCGGGTTGCTGCGCAGCTGGCGCGATGGCGCGGTCAAGGCACGCCTGACGGCGCTGTTGCTGCAGTTGCGCGGCGAATTTCCAGCGCTGTTTGCGAAGGGCGACTATCAGCCGCTGAATGTGGCGGTCAGCGGCGATGCGCAGGCGCTGGCATTCCGTCGCCAATACCGCGGTCAGTCGCTGGTGGTGGCCGTTACGCGGCTGGGCGCCGGGGTTGAGGGCGAGGGCGATCTGCCGTTGCTGGTGGCGCCTGCCGCCTGGGATCAGGCGTCGTTGGCATTGGGCGAGGGCACATACCGTAATGTGCTCGACGGCAGCACGCTGCAACCGCAGCGCGGCCGTGTGGCGCTATCCACGCTGTTTGCACGTGCGCCGGTGGCAGTGTTGCTGTCCCAAGACAATTGATCCCCGAGAGAAACGTACGCAATGAATGACATGGAACGGCAGGCGCGGCTTGCCCAGTTGGCACGGGAAATTTGGGAGGCGGAGGGCCGCCCGGACGGGCACGCGGACCGCCATTGGGCCATGGCCGAGCGGCTGGTGGAGGCCGAAGAGCGCGCCGCCGAACAGGCCGCCGAATACGCGGCCACACCGATCGCTGCACGCCAGTAACGGCGTGTCTGGCAGCGTGCATGGGTCGGCCTGCTGCGGGCCGGCCCATGTGCGGCGGATCGCTCCGCCAGTGCAAAATCGCGCACCGTTTGCGTTCACCGTTCTAAGGAGTCACCGATGGCCACTCGCAAGTTCACCCAGCGCTCGCGCATTCGCGAAGGCCGTCCCAACCCGCTCGGTGCCACCTGGGATGGGTTGGGCGTCAACTTCGCGCTGTATTCGCGCAACGCCACCCGGGTGGAGCTGTGCCTGTTCGACGATCGTGGCCGCGAACAGGAGCGCATTGCGCTACCGGAATACACCGACGAGGTCTGGCACGGCTATCTGCCCGACGCACGGCCCGGCCAGTTGTACGGCTACCGCGTGCATGGGCCATATGCGCCCGATGCCGGGCACCGCTTCAACCACAACAAATTGCTGCTGGACCCGTATGCCAAGCAGATCGTTGGCGAACTCAAATGGGCGCCGCACTTGTTCGGCTACACCATCGGTCATCGCGACAAGGACCTGAGCTTCGACCGCCGCGACAGCGCCGCGTTCATGCCCAAGTCCGCCGTGATCGACCCAGCCTTCACCTGGGGCCAGGACCGCCCGCCGCAGACGCCGTGGAACCGTACGGTGATCTATGAAGCGCACGTACGCGGGCTGAGCATGCTGCACCCGGCGGTGCCGCCGGAACAGCGCGGCACTTTTTCGGCGCTGAAGACCGACGAATTGATCGACCACATCAGCTCGCTCGGCGTCACCGCCGTGGAATTGCTCCCCGTGCATGCGTTCGTCGACGATCAATACCTGCTGGAAAAAGGCCTGCGCAATTACTGGGGCTACAACACGCTGGGCTTTTTTGCGCCGCAAGCGCGCTACATGTCCACGCGCACCGTGGCCGAGTTCAAGCAGATGGTGGCGCGCCTGCATCACGCCGGCCTGGAAGTGCTGCTGGATGTGGTCTACAACCACACCGCCGAAGGCAACGAGCTCGGGCCCACGCTCTCGTTCAAGGGCATCGACAACGCCAGTTATTACCGCCTGGCCGACGATCGTCGCTTCTACATCAACGACACCGGCACCGGTAATACCTTCGACCTCACCAACGTCGGCGCGCTACGCATGGTGATGGATTCGCTGCGTTACTGGGTGCAGGAAATGCACGTGGACGGCTTCCGTTTCGATCTGGCCAGCATCCTGGGCCGCGAACGCTATGGCTTCGATCCATCCGGCAGTTTCCTGGATGCGGTGCGCCAGGATCCGGTGCTCAGCCAGACCAAGCTGATCGCCGAGCCGTGGGATATCGGCCCCGGTGGCTATCAGGTGGGCAATTTCCCGCCCGGTTGGGTGGAATGGAACGACAAGTTCCGCGACAACGTGCGCGCGTTCTGGCGCGGCGACGGTGGCCAGCTGGCCGAGTTGGCCACGCGCCTCACCGGCTCTGCGGACCTGTTCAATCACAGCGGCCGCCGTCCCACCGCCTCGGTCAATTTCGTCACGGCGCACGACGGCTTTACCCTGCGCGATCTGGTCAGCTACGAAGGCAAGCACAACCTCGCCAACGGCGAAGACGGCCGGGACGGCAGCGACCACAACATCTCTTCCAACTATGGCGTGGAAGGCGAGACCAACGATCCGGCGATCAAGCAGCTGCGTCGCCAGCAGATGCGCAACCTGCTCGCCACCTTGCTGTTGTCGCAGGGCACGCCGATGTTGCTGGCAGGCGATGAGTTCGGCCATAGCCAGAACGGCAACAACAATGCGTATTGCCAGGACAACGAGTTGACCTGGATCGACTGGACTGCCGCCACCAAGGCCGCAGCCGCCGACCAGGCCGCATTCGTGCGCCGATTGATCCGCATCCGGCAGCGCTACCCGTTGCTGCATCGCGCGCGTTTCTTCGACGGCAAGTTCGACGAAGCGCTGGGCCTGAAGGATCTGACCTGGCTGGCGCCCAATGGCACCGAGATGGATGAAGCCGGCTGGCACGACCCGGAAGCGCGTGCGCTGATGCTGCGCCTGGATGGCCGCTCGCCGACCACCGGCCTGCGCGAGATTGCCGCCAACGTGACCTTGCTGATGCTGATCAATGCCGCCTCCACCGCCGTGTCGTTCACGCTGCCGGCCATGCACGACGAACATTGGCGCGTGCTGGTGGACACCGCACGCCACGGTGGGCGTGTGGTGGCCGGTGGCAGCGAATGGAAGGCCCCGGCGCATTCGCTGACGCTGCTGGCGGTGGAGCGCGACCGCATCGTCAGCAGTGCGCGGATCGTCTCCGAAGGCGCGCGCTGATGGCGAGGGTGGCCTGATGGATGTCTTGTTGGCAGGGGCGACCGGCCTGGTCGGCAAGCACGTGCTGCAGCAATTGCTGGGCGATACGCGTTGCACCGGCGTGGTCGCGATCACGCGGCGGCCGCTGGCGCAGATCCATCCCAAGCTGCGCAACCAGGTGATCGACTTCGAACGGCTCGATCACTGGACGGCACCGCGCATGGAAGCGGCCATCTGTGCGTTGGGAAGCACGATGAAACAGGCCGGCTCGCGCGAGGCGTTCTATCGTATCGACCACGATTACCCGCTCGCCATCGCGCGCGCCGCCTGCGCGCAGGGCACCTCGGTCTTCGTGCTGAACTCCGCGGCCGGCGCCAATACGCAGTCGCGCATCTTCTACAGCCGCGTCAAGGGTGAGCTGGAGCGCGACCCGCGCGAGATCGGCTTCCCTTCGCTCACCTTCGTGCGCCCCGGCCTGATCGGCGGCGAACGCGAAGAGCGCCGCACTGGCGAACACATCGGCAGCGTCGTCCTCGGCGCACTCGGCCCACTCCTGCCGCGCCGGTTCCGCATCAATCCGGCCGAACGGATTGCCGTGGCGATGGTGTCTGCCGCGCTGGCACCGGCGCGGGGTGAGCACAGCGTCGAGGCAGCGGAGCTGGCTGGCTAACGCGAGGTGTCTGCCTAACTCAGGATAACGCTAAGAGAACAATGGTCTCGCCAGACTCGTAGTCATAGCAAATCTCAACGAGTCTGTTCGAACAATCGTATGCTTTGCTGAGATGCAGCGGAGCCCTGGTTCCTGATAACCTTCTTTGTCCGCGACAGGTTCGCCAAAAGGAAACGGCCATGCATTTGTTGATGAAAGGGACTTTGGTTTTGTTGGCTGGCGCATTGTGCAGTTGCACCGCGCCTGCGGGCAGCGGTGGAAAAGAGCCGCAAGCATCAACAGCGCCTTCCGCAGCTGCGAGTTCGGCAAAGATTCGGGAAATTTTGGTGGTGACCAAGGGAAATGGGGCCACAACCCAGAACCGGTCCGAGCCGGTAGGTCCTGACTCACCGATTTCAGTCACAGTGTCAGTCACCCATTCTGGGTCTGAGGTGCCATCTATTTCGCTGCGGTTGATCGATCTGAAGAATGGCCAGGTGCTAGGTGAGAAGGTTCAACCGGTAGCCGCGAATAGTGATTCGGCGCACTTCGAGTTCAAGCCTACTCAGCCTTGGTCTGAGGGGCGCCACTTGTTAGAAGCGCGGCTTGGTAAGACTGGAAAAGTAGTTCAGCGCGAGTTTGACGTGGTGCCAAGCCGGCCCGCTGGTGCTGCCGAAGTTGACGCTAAATCTTAACGCGTGTCGTTTGGTAGGTCTTCCAGTGCATACAAGAATGCATGCAAATCCTGTTGCTCTGCTGCAGTCAGCGAGATAGGTGCGCCACGAGCAAGGCTGCGGTAATAGATCTCGCGTTGGATCGCCTCTTCAAGGCTTCGAACGCTACCATCGTGCATATATGGTGGCGTGCGGGTGACGTTGCGTAGCGTTGGTGTGCGGTAGGCCGCCAAGTCATTGCCTTGGCCGCTGATTGCAAACCGTCCCAATGCGGCAATGTCTGGGTCTGACAAGACTAGCGCAGCTACTGGGACACCCTGCTCGCGCTTGGTTTTAAAGGATTCAATGGTGGTGCCGACTTGCCCAGCCATCCGATCCATCCCGACGTTGGAATGGTGAAACTGATTGTCCGTGAAAGCAGCCGGTGCTCCCTCCAATGCGTGACATGAGGAACATTCGGCTTTCCCCGGAACACATCCAGGCCGCGGCGCTCTGCCGTTGTCAAGGCAGCGGTATTCCCCGCGACAAAAGCATCGTATCGGCTGCGGCCAGTGGTCACAGAAGCCAGGTAAGCCAAGATGGAACTGGAGATCCGTTCCTGGTCGACATGCTCATTGCCAAATGCCGCTTTAAACCGTATTCGGTAGTCCGGCTTCTGTGACACTGCCCTGATCACCGCACTCATATCGGGTTGAGCCATTTCGGCCTGATTGGTGAAGGCTGCCACCGCAGCTTGGTCCAGCCGCTCCTCGCGACCATCCCAGAAGAAGTGAGTGAAGTGAGGAAGGTCTTGCAAGCTCGGCACGTTCCGGGTGCCAGTGCGTTGACCATAGACAGTGGGAACCGCGACGTCTTGGGCAAACGCCTTGCTGGGGTCATGGCATGAGCTGCAGGCCAGTGTCTGATACGCCCAGGGTTCCGTAGACACTCAAGACCCTCGTTGCGCGTAGCGCCGTTCAAACTCTACAGGGGACAGGTCACCAGTTGAACCGTGGCGGCGGTTGGGGTTGTAGAACATCTCGATGTAGTCGAATACCTCGGCGCGTGCGGCGTCCTTGGTGGGATAGATTCGTCGCCTGATCCGCTCGCGTTTGAGCAGGCCGAAGAAGCTCTCCACGGGTGCGTTGTCGTGGCAGTTGCCACGCCGACTCATGCTGCACACCAAGCCATGGGACGCCAGGAAACTCTGCCAGTCATCGCTGGTGTAGACCGACCCTTGGTCTGAGTGAACCAAGCAACCAGCATTGGGTTTGCGCCGCCACACCGCAGACAACAAGGCCTGCACGACCAACTCGGTGTCGGCCCGATCGCGCATCGCCCAGCCGACGACCTGCCTGGAAAACAGATCGATCACCACAGCCAGGTACATCGGTAATCCCCCGCCCATTAGCAGACGCCAGAAGTGGAATTTTCTCGTCCCCTTTCCCGAGGAGGTTCCATGAAGAAGTCCCGCTTTACCGACAGCCAGATCATCGCCGTGCTCAAGCAGGCCCAGGCCGGTGCGCCCGTGCCGGAGCTGTGCCGCGAGCACGGCATCAGCTCGGCCACGTTCTACAAGTGGCGCAGCAAGTTCGGCGGCATGGACGTGTCCATGGTCGCGCGCATGAAGGAGCTGGAGGAGGAGAACCGCCGGCTCAAGAAGATGTACGCCGAGGCGCAGCTCAGTACCGACCTGCTGAAGGAAGCGCTCGCAAAAAATGGTGAGGCCATCTCAGCGACGCGAGATGGCCCAATCGGCAGTCACGAGCGGGCGTACGAACATCCGCCACGCCTGCCAGGCCTTCGCGGTGAGCGAGACCTGCTTCCGTTACCAGGCCAAGGCCAGCGAGCAGAACGCCCGGATCGCCGACTGGCTGGTCCGCCTGACGACCGCCCATCGCGACTGGGGCTTTGGCCTGTGCTACCTGTACCTGCGCAACGTGAAGGGCTTTGGCTGGAATCACAAGCGGGTCTACCGGATCTACCGCGAGCTGGAGTTGAACCTGCGGATCAAGCCGAGGAAGCGGCTGGTGCGTGAGCGGCCCGAGCCTCTGGCGGTGCCGGAGGCTATCAACCAGGTCTGGTCGATGGACTTCATGCACGACCAGTTGGCCGACGGCCGCAGCTTCCGGCTGTTCAATGTGCTCGACGACTTCAATCGCGAGGGGCTGGGGATCGAGGTGGATCTGTCGCTGCCGTCAGCCCGTGTGATCCGATCGCTGGAGCAGATCATCGAGTGGCGCGGCAAGCCCGCCGTGATCCGCTGCGACAACGGCCCTGAATACATCAGTGGCGCGTTGCTGTCCTGGGCGCAGCGGCATGGTATCCGGGTCGAGCACATCCAGCCGGGCAAGCCACAGCAGAACGCCTACGTTGAACGCTACAACCGCACCATCCGCTACGCCTGGCTCGCCCAAACCCTGTTCGACACCATCGACCAGGTGCAGGACAAAGCCACCCGCTGGCTATGGACGTACAACCACGAGCGTCCGAATATGGCGCTCGGCGGCATCACGCCTGCCATGAAGTTGGCGATGGCCGCTTAGCTCCACTTCTGGCGACCGCTAAAAGTGGGGGATTACCCATCCAGCCTTCGTGCGTGCGGATGAAGGTGAAATCGCTCGCCCAGGCCGTGTCCGGCTCGGTCACGTCGAACTGTGGGCGTGTCCTAGATTTTGTGTAACCGGGCCACAGGCAGGAGACTGCCACCTAACCCGGAGACACCATGAGCCCACGCACACATGAGGTACCCGACGAGCTGCTTAGCAGCCTGTTGGTCAACTACACCAAACCCGAGGATCTGATCGGCGAGAACGGCCTGCTCAAGCAGCTGACCAAGCGGTTGGTGGAGCGGGCGCTGGACGCGGAGATGACCGAACACCTCGGTCATGACAAGCATGAGCCGGTCGCCAACGCGGCCGGCAACACGCGCAACGGACGCAGCCGCAAGACGCTCAAGGGCGAGTTCGGCGAGCTGCCGATCGAGATTCCGCGTGATCGCCACGGCAGCTTCGCGCCACAGCTGATCCCCAAGCACCAGACCCGCTGGGCCGGCTTCGATGACAAGATCTTGTCGTTGTACGCGCGCGGCATGACCGTGCGCGAGATCCAGTCGCACCTGGAGGAGATGTACGGCACCGAGGTGTCGCCGAGTCTGATTTCCTCAGTCACCGATGCGGTCGTCGAGGAGGTCAAGGCGTGGCAGGCGCGGCCACTGGATCCGGTCTATCCGATCGTCTATCTGGACTGCATCCACGTCAAAGTGCGCGAGGGCGCGGTGCGGGTCAAGGCGGTGTACCTGGCCATCGGCATCACCATGGGCGGCGAGAAGGAAGTGCTGGGCCTATGGCTGGCGCAGGCCGAGGGTGCCAAGTTTTGGCTGCAAGTCGTGACGGAGCTACGCAACCGCGGGGTGCAGGACATCTTCATTGCCTGCGTCGATGGCCTGAAGGGGTTTCCCGAGGCGATCGAGGCGGTGTTCCCGCAGACCACCGTGCAGCTGTGCATCGTGCACATGGTGCGGCACAGCCTGAACTACGTCTCGTGGAAACGCCGCGCCGAGGTTGCCGCCGATCTCAAGCGCATTTACGCCTGCGCCACCGTCGAGGAGGCCGAGCAGGCACTGACCGAGTTCGAGGCCAAGTGGGACGCCCAGTACCCGCCCATCAGCCAGTCATGGCGGCGCAATTGGTCACGACTGATCCCGTTCTTCGACTACCCACCGGAGATCCGCAAGGTGATCTATACGACCAACGCCATCGAGTCGGTCAACATGAGCCTGCGCAAGCTGACCAAGAACCGCGGCGCGTTCCCCAGCGACGAAGCCTTGATGAAACTGTTCTACCTGGCTCTGCGCAACATCACCAAGAAATGGACGCTGCCGATCCGCGACTGGAAGGCTGCGCTGAACCGCTTTACGATCCAGTTCGAGGGGCGACTTCCTCAGCGGTAACCCAAACCACGGTTACACAAAATTCTGCACACGCTCCGAACTGTCGGTCAAGCAGGTTGGCCGCCGCCTTGCACTGCATCCCTCCATGGAAGCGCGGTTTGCGACCATAGCCCACCTGGGCACGCAATCCCTCGGCGCGCATCAATCGATGCACCCGATGGCGACTGCAACGCTCACCCAGATCGCGTAGATCCTTGGCGATCTTGCGATGCCCATACACACTGCCGCTGGCCAGCCAGTGGTGCTTGATCAGCCCCAGCAGGCGTTCGTCTTCCTTGGCGCGCTCACTGTCCGGCGACTTTAGCCACGCGTAGTATCCAGCCCGGTTCACCCGCAACACCCGGCACATCGCACACACCCTGAACTCCCCGCAGTGGGCTTGCATGAAGGCGTACTTTGCCTTTACCCTTGGCAAAGTACGCGGCGGCCTTTTTAGGATGTCGCGCTCCTCGGTCACTCGACGCAACTCTGCCTTCAGCCGCCGAACCTCGGCGCTCTGGTCCACCTCGGCGCGCTGTACCACGCCGGGCTTGCCGAACTTGCGCAGCCAGGCGTACAGGCTGTGCGTCGTGACACCCAGCCGCTCGGCGACGTCTGCCACCTTGAACCCACGATCCGTCACTTGCCGGACCGCCTCGATCTTGAACTCATCCGTATACCGCTTGCTGCTCATAGACATCTCCGAATCGACTATTTTCCATGGCCATGAGATGTCTAGGGAAACTCTGAACAATCCGTCCTGATCTGCCACAATCGATCATCGACCCGAGTAGACGATTTCGATGCAGCTGACCTTCGGCGACGCGGAGTACGACGGCAAGCGCAAGCGGACGCGGCGTGAGGTGTTTTTGGCCGAGATGGAGCAGGTCGTGCCGTGGAAGGAGCTGCTGGGGCTGATCGAGCCGCACTATCCGAAGTCGGGGCAACCGGGACGACAGCCGTATCGGCTGGAGACGATGCTGCGCATCCACTTTTTGCAGCAGTGGTATGCATTGAGCGATCCATCGGCGGAAGAAGCCTTGTACGACACGGTGTCGATGCGCCGTTTCGCCAAGATCGGCGGGCTGGATGAGGTGCCGGACGAGACGACGATTCTCAACTTTCGCCATCTGCTGGAGCAGCACGATTTGGCGCGCAAGCTGTTCAATCGGGTGAACGCGCATCTGTCGCGCAGGGTCAGAGCCTGCGCGGCGGGACGATTGTGGATGCCACGATTATCTCTGCGCCCAGTTCGACCAAGAACAAGGACGGTGAGCGCGATCCGGAGATGCGCCAGACCAAGAAGGGCAACCAATACTTCTTCGGGATGAAGGCGCACATTGGAGTGGATGATGAATCCGGCCTAGTGCACCACGTGGAATGCACGGCAGCCAACGTGGCGGACATCACGCAAGCGCACAAGCTGCTGCATGGCAAGGAAGACACGGTGTGTGGGGACAGCGGCTACACCGGGCTTGAGAAGCGCGATGAGATCAAGGGCAAGCGCAAGCTACGCTACCTGATCGCGGAGAAGCCCTCGAAGCTGAAGCAGATCAAGAACAAGCGCGAACTGAAGTTGGCCAAGCGCTGGGAGCACACCAAGGCCAGCCTGCGTGCGAAGGTGGAACATCCGTTTCGGGTGATCAAGCGCCAGTTTGGCTATGCCAAGGTGCGCTATCGCGGCCTGGTCAAAAACACCGCGCAGGTGCTGACGCTCTTTGCGCTGTCGAACCTGTGGCTGAAGCGGAAGCAGTTGATGCCTGCCGTTGGGAAGTTGTGCCTGTAATGGGGAGAACGCCCCGAGAATGCGCTGGAAACAGCGAAAAACCGAAGGTGTGAGCGTAGTCAGCGCTACCGATGCGGGTCGACGCATCCTCTGGCCGCATTGATCAGACCATCCTTATGTAAGCAATGCGCCGCTGAATTTTGTAGATCCGCTCGGCCTGAGGGAAGGAAGCCCGTCAAACGAAGCAAAACGGCAGCAAATAGCGCTGTGGGCACTTGGCAAGAATGGAAGCGACGCATGGGGGTACTATAAAAATCACTCGTCTCAGTACCCTTCACCTTCATATAAGTGTGCAGCATATGTGTGTGATGCACTTCAGGATGCGGGTGCGAACTCGAATGTTTCTGTGCCCGACGGAAAGGGTGGTAGGGTCGATAGATGTCCGACAGCGGCTGAGTGGGCTAAGGGAAACATAAAGGATTGGCGTACACTTGGGCCTTATGAAGAGCGCGAACCCGGCGATATAGCTGCAATAGCAAGAGGCGGGGAGGGGTATACAGGGCACGCAGCGATTGTTGTACATGACAATAATGGAGCAAACAGCACTATTGGCGCGCATGAATCAACTGTTGGGCCAGTTGGAGCAGATGGCTGGGGAGATTCTTCGATAACCTTTAAGAGGTACACGGGTGAATAAACTGAAGATATTTTTTTCTTGCTTTTTCTTCTGGCGTCATCCGTAGCTTATGCTTCTGATGAGAGGGGGAGTGTATTAGGAATGGAGTTGTTGTTGTCGAAATTGCGCGAAGCAAGGCTGATGAAGATCCGAAGATATTAATAAATGGAGTAATTGCTGCCAAGGGAAAGGAATTGTCTGTGATTCGAAATTCTTGTAGTAAATATATGATTGTGATGATTTCGCCAAAATCAACCATGCGTGATTTTATCGATTTCGGATTTTTGGCGTCGAAATCAGGGTTTGCTGAAAATTCCGACGAGTATCTTCCGTTCGTATATTCGTCCGATAGAACTCGTATGACTTACCTTAAAACCATGGCAGTAATTAGATTTACTGATGATCGTGAACAACTTGAGGAAATTGCAGAAATGCCTCCGAAAAAAAGCAAATTTATATAAAGATATATTAGTTATTTAACTGGCGGCACTTCTGTAAATCAATTTTGTAAATAATCCACCTAGATTTGACATCGCCATGACGCATGGGGCTGCCGACGCTTCTATGTCTAGCTCGCACATATCCAAGGTATTAGATAGCGCTTTATCCCCCAGCGACTGCCCGCCATCCACGGCCAACACTTGCCCGGTGATCCAACTGGCCTGCGGCGATGCCAGAAACAACGCGGCATCGGCAACATGCTGCACCTGCCCGAAGCCACCGAACGGGATGCTGTCGCGGATGCGTGCGTAGAGCTCCGGCTCCTCGCGGCTGCGCGTGGCCCACAAGCCATCGGGGAACTCGATCGATCCAGGCGAGATTGCATTGACGCGAATGCGCTCGCGCGCCAGCTCTGCAGCCAGTGTGGTGGTGTAGTAGTCGAGAGCGGCCTTGGCGGTGGAATAGGCGATCGCGCGCGGGGTAGGGCGTTGCGCATTGATCGAGCTGATGTTGAGGATCACTGCTGCATCGCTGCGGCGCAAATACGGCAGCGCGGCGCGGTTGCAGCGCACCGCGGCCATCAGGTCGACATCCAGTCCGGCCTGCCAGCTTGCATCGTCGTTGCCATGTCCGAAGCCGGAGGCGTTGTTGATCACCACGTCCAGGCCACCCAATGCCTGCGCGGCGGCCTGTACATAGGCATCGATCTGGGTGGCGTCTGCCAGGTCGCAGGCCAGTGCGTGCACCGGAGTGCCATGCGCTGCCAGTGCGTCTGCAGCCTGAGCAAGACCGGCGGCATTGCGCGCGCAAATCGAAACATGTGCGCCACCACGCACGAAGCCTTCTGCGATCGCCAGGCCAATGCCACGGCTGCCGCCGGCGATCAGGACACGTTGCGGGCGTATTGCGGGGTCGGCATGGCAGGCGCTCCATTGGAAACCAGCATTATCAGACAGCCGGGCAATGCACGGCCGCTGCGTGTATCGCTGACGTCGGCACCTTCCATGAAATAGTTGTGTACGCCCCGCACCTGTAGGTCTGGCTCGACCAGAGCAACGTCACCGGGCTGGCGTTCCAGAACAGCTGTCCGTCGGCATCCAGCCGCAATGCGAGCGGTGCAGGCGGCTCGAGTGGTACGCGCGGTTGGTGGGTGGCTTGCGGCAGATCCACCTCGATTGGTGACGCACCGCATTGCGCAGCGCCGCAGAAAACGGGCATGCGCAAACGCGCGCACCATCACCGCGAACGGTGGCGACCGCTGTCATATCGCTGCCATGTGCGATCGGCGTTGCATGCCCCGCGTGCCTCATCACTGCCGGCGATCAGCTCATGCGTTTTTGCTTGCTCGGCGCTAACCAAACGTTTACACATCGGCGGCGCGCTGCGGGCAAAACGTGCGAGTCATTCAGCGGGATTTGCACATGGAAACCCATATCACCGTGATCGGCGCCGGCTTCTGCGGCACCGCGCTGGTCCGTGCGCTGGCGCAGACGGCCGATGCGCAGGTACGCATCACCCTGGTCGGCGTGGCCGACACCTTTGGCAGCGGGATCGCCTACGGCGCAGCGCGGCCAGAGCATCTGCTCAACGTGCGTGCCAAGGACCTGGGTATCGACGCACAGGCGCCCGGTGCCTTTGCCGATACCTTGCACCTGGGCGAGAGCGGCCGGCTGGAATTCCTGCCGCGGCTGGCGTACGGCGACTATCTGCGCAGCGAACTGGATGCAGCAGTGAGCAGTGCGCAGGCGTCGGTCATGCGGTTATCGCAGGAAGCGGTGGCGGTGGAGCGCGTGCGCAAGGGGTTTCGTGTGTTTCTGGCCAATGGCGATGCCTTCCAGAGCGATCGCGTGGTGCTGGCGGTGGGCGCACTGCAACCGCAGGCGCTGGCGGGTATCGGCCCGCGCTTGAGCGTGCATCCACGTTACATCGGGTGGCCGTGGCAGGGCGATGCATTGGCGCGGTTGTCGCCAGACGACGATGTGTTGATCGTCGGTACCGGGTTGACCATGGTGGACGTGGCGCTGACCTTGCACACGCGCGGTCATCGCGGCCGCCTGCTGGCGATTTCGCGGCGCGGGCTGGCGCCGCAGGCGCATCTGCGCCAGCCCGGCGCTGCATTGGAATTGCCGCCGCATCTGCAGCGTGCGCTCAAGGACGCCGACCTGCGCGGCCTGCTGCGCGGGGTGCGTCAGCTCAGTGCGGTGGTCGACGATTGGCGTCGCGTGGTGGATGCGCTGCGCCCGCATTTGCAGCCGCTGTGGCAGCGCCTGGAACTTCCCCAGCGTGCACGCTTTTTGCGCCATCTGCGCCCGTACTGGGAAGTGGCGCGCCATCGCGTGGCACCCGGTGCGGCCGAACAGCTGGCGCAACTGCAGGCATCGGGCCAGTTGCAGATCGTCTCTGCGCGCCTGCTGCGGGCGCGCTGGGTGCCAGATGGCGTGGAGGCGGTGATCCGCCCGCGTGGTGCTGCCGACGCGCAGACCGGTCATTACGATGCAGTGATTCGCGCCACCGGACTGGACACCGACATCGATCGCACCAGCGATCCCTTGATCGCCGGCATGCGCGAAGCCGGTCTGTTGCGTGCCGATCCCTTGGGCCTGGGCGTGGACACCGATGCGCAACTGCGCGTGCGCGATAGCGCCGGTCAGATCGTGCCGGGACTGTATTGCGTCGGGCCACTGTTGCGGGGGCGTTACTGGGAAATCACCGCCGTGCCCGAGCTGCGCGTGGCCACGCGCGCATTGGCCGACCGCTTGTTGCTGGGCGCAACGCCAGCATTACAGCCCACGCCCGAGCACGTGCCGCGCGAGGTCAATGCGCGTTTGTAGGTGTGGCAATTGACGAGATCCTTGACGATCTCGACCGCGTATCGCGCCGCCTGCGCGTGCGCCGTGATGGCCGACATCTGGATCTGTGCGCGGCGTCCGCCGGCAAGCGCACTCATGCCGCGCGATGCGTAGTGTCGCGCGCGCATGCAGGCCGAACTGGGGCATGTTGGCGGTCCTGGGCGCATGCACGCCCGAGCCATCGCATCCCTCTCTGCCTGGAGTCCACCATGCCGCGTCTTGTTCCTGCCGCGCTGTTCGCCACGCTGTGCGCGTGTGCATTGCCTGCGCTGGCCACCGAATCGCTGAATAACCGTGCCGAAGTTGTCGCTGCCCTGGACGCCGGCTACGACGTCAGTGTGAGCACCGACCTTGCACGGTGCACGCCCGAAGAAGGCACGCCGGCCACCCAGACCCGCGGCGGCCGCCACATCGATGCCTATCGCATCACCGCAGACGGCACCCTGGCCTTTTCCGATGCGCATTTCACCGTGGCCAACGACGGCAAGCCGATCCAGCAATTCATGCGCTACCAATTGCGCCCGGATGACACGCTGCGCTTCACCACCTACATGTACGACTTGCCGGGCCTGCAGCAACGCGGGCCGGTGTTGGCATATCAGTGCAAGATCAATGCAGGTGTGCGCTTCCATGCCGATTGAGCACGGCTGGCAGGACATCCGCTGAGGCGGTTGGTAGCGCTTGCGGTTGCGTGCACCCGGCAACATCGGCAGCAGTGGGTGCCACCTGCGCAGACGCCATCAAGGTCGGCGTGGCGCGTCATTCACTCGGGTGCTGTCGTGGCGTCGTGGCGCCGGTTGCTGTCCACGGCGACAGCAATCGGACCCGCACCCGCACCACCGGCCTGCCAACCGCCGCCCAGCGCCTTGAAGGTCGCAACCGCACTACGCGCAGCCTCGGTGCGCGCCTGCACCTGCGCGTCGGAGGCGCGTAGCAGGCTGTCGTCGGCATTGAGCACTTCGATCAGGCTGACGGTCCCTTTTTCGTAGGCCAGCGCAGAGGCGCTGCGCGCCTTGCCGAGTGCATCCACGCCCTGCGTCAGCACCGCTGCTTGCTGCTCGCGTTTGATCAGTGCGGTGAACGCATTTTCGACGTCTTCGGTGGCGCGCAGTACCGCCAGGCGGTAGGCCGCCAGTTGTTCGGCTTGCTGGCCCTTGGCCTGCGCGATCTGCGCATTGATGCGGCCGAAGTCGAACAGCCGCCAGCGCAGGCCGAGCACGCCGGACGATTGCGCGGCGTCGCTGGTAAACAGGTTCGCACCGGAGATGGCCGTGGCGCTGCCAAGCAGGCCGCTGAGCGAAAATTTGGGGTAGTACTCGGCCATCGCCACGCCGATGCGCGCGTTGGAGGCGGCCAGCCGGCGCTCGGCCACGATCAGGTCGGGCCGGCGCCGTAGCAGGTCGCCGGGGGTACCGCTGTCGGCGATCTGCGGGGCCGGCGGAATGGGTCTGGTTGCCGACAGCTCGGTGCGGTGCGTGCCGGGTGGCACGCCAAGCATCACGTCCAGCGCGTTCATTGCCGCAGCCAGGCCTGCTTCCAGAGGCGGCACGCCGGCTTGCGCCTGCGCAAGCGCGCCCTGGGCCTGCTGCAGTTGCAGCTCGGCGGCCAGGCCCTTGCCGTGCAGCAGCGTCACCATCGAGAGCAGGCCCTGCTGGGTGGTCACCTGGCGCCGGGCCACGTCCAGTCGCGCCTGCAAGCCGCGGACGCTGATGTAGATATCGGCGGTCTGCGCGGCAACTGCCAGACGGGTGGCGGCAGCACCTGCTTCGGTGGCCTGGTAGTCGGCCATGGCCGCCTGGCGGCCGCGGCGCAGGCCCCCGAACAGGTCCAGCTCCCAGCTGGCACCCAGGTTGGCTTCGTAGATGCTGGCGTAGCGATCGAAGTTGGGGGTGCTGTCGAGCACCTGGCCTAGCGGTGTTTCCAGCGACTGGTAGGCGCGCGTGCCGCTGCCGCTGATGTTGCCGGCCGGTAGCAGCGCGGCGGTGGCGGCACTCAGCCCGGCGCGCGCCTGGGCCACGCGCGCCCCGGCTTGGGCCAGGTCCAGGTTTTGTGCCAGCGCCGCGTTGACGTAGCGGCTCAGGTCGGGATCGTTGAAGCCGTCCCACCAGGTCGGCAGGTTGGCGGGCACTGCGGCCTGGCGCTGTGCGATGTCTGCCTGGCCGATGTAGCGGTCCGGCAGTGGCGCGTCCGGCCGGGCGTAGTCGGGACCAACCGCGCAGCCTGTGACGAGGCTGGCGGCAACGAGCGCTGCGAGGGTGCGGAGTGACGACATGGCAGGGCCGAGTGACGGATGGTGAGTGACTATAGTACGAAATAGTCACTTTTGTAAGTCACACACGACGGCGCTAAGCTGTCGCGATGAGCAAAGCATCCAACTATCCCGTGTCGGGCCGCGGCCCGGCCGACCATGATGTCCGCGACCAGATCGTCGTGGCCGCCACCGAGCATTTCAGCCGCTATGGCTACGAAAAGACGGCCGTGTCCGACCTGGCAAGGGAGATCGGTTTTTCCAAGGCCTACATCTACAAGTTCTTCGAGTCCAAGCAGGCCATCGGCGAGATGATCTGCTCGCACTGCCTGGGGAGATCGAGGCCGAAGTACTGGCCGCGGTGTCTGCTGCGGCCTCGCCGCCAGAGAAATTGCGTAGCCTTTTCAGGGCCATCATCGAGGCGAGCCTGCGGCTGTATTCGCGCGAGCGCAAGTTGTACGAGATCGCCACCTCGGCCGCGACCGAGCGCTGGCCGCCGGTCATCGCGTACGAGGGCCACATCCAGGCACTGCTGCAGGAGATCCTGGTGCAAGGGCGCCAGAACGGTGATTTCGAGCGCAAGACGCCGCTGGACGAACTGACCCAGGCCACCTATCTGGTGATGCGTCCTTACATCAACCCGGTGCTGCTGCAGCACAGCCTGGATCATGCCGGCGACGTGCCGCTGCTGTTGTCCAGCCTGGTATTGCGGAGCCTGTCGCCATAAAAACCGGTTGTGACTATTGACTGATTTGGTCACAAGTCTCAGGATGCGAGCCTTCATCCGATCGCTCCGGGATTTCCATGCGTCGCCGCCGCCTTGTCGCCTCTACCCTCTTTTTGTGTCCTGCCGCTGGCGCTGAGCGCCTGCGGTGGCAAGGCGCAGACCGATCCACGCACCGCCGCACCGCTGGTACGGGCGGCCACTGTGGGCGACGCCAGCAGTGCGGCGCGCAGCTTCTCCGGCACGGTCGCGGCGCGGGTCCAGAGCGATCTGGGCTTCCGCGTGGCCGGCAAGGTGTCCGAGCGGCTGGTCGATGCCGGACAGCGCGTCAAGCGCGGGCAAGCGCTGATGCGCATCGACCCGGTGGATCTGCAGCTGGCTGCCCGTGCGCAGCAGGACGCGGTGGCCGCCGCGCGCGCCCGCGCGCAGCAGACCGCCGAAGATGAGGCCCGCTACCGTGATCTGCGCGGCACCGGCGCCATCTCAGCCTCGGCCTACGACCAGATCAAGGCCGCCGCCGATGCGGCCAAGGCGCAGCTGAGCGCCGCCCAGGCCCAGGCCGACGTGGCGCGCAACGCCAACCGCTACACCGACCTGCTGGCCGATGCCGATGGCGTGGTGATGGAAACGCTGGTCGAGCCGGGCCAGGTGGTCGCGGCCGGGCAGACGGTGGTGCGGCTGGCGCACGTCGGCCCGCGTGAGGCGGTGATCCAGCTGCCGGAAACCCTGCGCCCGCAGGTCGGCTCGGTGGCCCAGGCCACGCTGTTCGGCAACGCCGCCGTCAGCGTGCCGGCCACCTTGCGCCAGCTGTCCGAGAGTGCCGACCGGCTCACGCGCACCTTCGAGGCACGCTACGTGCTGGACGGCGCGCTGGCGCAGGCGCCGCTCGGCACCACGGTCAGCGTGCGCGTACCCGGCGGCACCGCCTCGGCGAACCAGGCCGGCCTGCAGGTACCGCTGGCCGCGCTGTTCGACGCCGGCAAGGGGCCGGGCGTGTGGGTGATTGCCGGCAACCCGACCAAGGTGAGCTGGCGGCCGGTCACGGTGCTGGGCCTGGACGATGACCACGCCAACGTTACCGGCAAGCTGGCACGCGGCGAGCGCATCGTGGCGTTGGGGGCGCATCTGTTGCGCGAAGGCGAGCAGGTTCGCATAGCCGGCGAAAGCGCGGCCGGTCGCAGCACGGCCAGTGCTGGCAGCACCGTCAAGGCGACAGGAGCGCAGCCGTGAGCGAGGGCCGATTCAATCTGTCGGCGCTCGCCGTACGCGAGCGCTCGATCACGCTGTTTTTGATCTTCCTGATTTCGCTGGCCGGCCTGGTCGCGTTTCTCAAGCTCGGTCGCGCCGAAGATCCGGCCTTCACCATCAAGGTGATGACGATCGTGACCGCCTGGCCGGGCGCCACGCCGCAGGAAATGCAGGACCAGGTGGCCGAGAAACTCGAAAAGCGCATGCAGGAATTGCGCTGGTACGACCGTACCGAAACCTACACGCGCCCGGGTCTTGCATTTACGACGCTGACCTTGATGGACAGCACCCCGCCTGGTGAGGTGCAGGAGCAGTTCTATCAGGCGCGCAAGAAGGCCGGCGATGAAGTGGCCAACCTGCCGGCAGGCGTGATCGGGCCGCTGATCAACGACGAATATGCCGACGTCACCTTCGCGCTGTTCGCGCTCAAGGCCAAGGGCGAGCCGCAGCGCTTGCTGGCACGCGATGCCGAGACCCTGCGCCAGCGCATCCTGCACGTGCCGGGCGTCAAGAAGGTCAACATCATCGGCGAGCAGCCCGAGCGCATCTTTGTCGAGTTCTCGCACGAGCGTCTGGCCACGCTGGGCGTCAGCCCGCAGGACGTGTTTGCCGCCCTCAACGCGCAAAACGCGTTGAATGCCGCCGGGTCGGTGGAAACGCGCGGGCCACAGGTGTTCATTCGCCTGGATGGCGCGCTCGACAGCCTGCAGAAGATCCGCGACACCCCGTTGGTGGTGCAGGGCCGCACGCTGAAATTGTCCGATATCGCCACCGTCGAACGCGGCTACGAAGATCCGTCCACCTTCATGATCCGCAGCGGCGGCGAACCGGCGTTGTTGCTGGGCATCATCATGCGCGATGGCTGGAACGGCCTGGATCTGGGTAAATCGCTCGACGCCGAAGTCGGCGCAATCAATGCCGAACTGCCGCTTGGCATGCGCCTGAGCAAGGTCACCGACCAGGCGGTCAACATCGACGCGTCGGTCGGCGAGTTCATGACCAAGTTCTTCGTCGCGCTGCTGGTGGTGATGCTGGTGTGCTTCGTCAGCATGGGCTGGCGGGTGGGCATCGTGGTGGCGGCAGCCGTGCCGCTGACGCTGGCGGCGGTGTTCGTGGTGATGCTGGCCACCGGCAAGAATTTCGACCGCATCACGTTGGGCTCGCTGATCCTGGCGCTGGGCTTGCTGGTGGACGACGCCATCATCGCCATCGAGATGATGGTGGTGAAGATGGAAGAAGGCTATAGCCGCGTTGCCGCCTCGGCGTACGCGTGGAGCCACACCGCTGCGCCGATGTTGTCCGGCACCCTGGTCACCGCGGTGGGCTTCATGCCGAACGGATTTGCCGCCTCCACGGCTGGCGAATACACCAGCAACATGTTCTGGATCGTGGGTATCGCGTTGATCGTGTCGTGGGTGGTGGCGGTGGTGTTCACGCCCTATCTGGGCGTCAAGATGCTGCCCGACTTGAAAAAGGTCGAAGGCGGCCACGCGGCGATGTACGACACGCCACGCTACAACCGCTTTCGCCAAGCGCTGGGCCGCGTGATTGCCCGCAAGTGGCTGGTGGCCGGTTCGGTGGTGGGACTGTTCGTGCTGGCCATCGTGGGCATGGGCATCGTCAAGAAGCAGTTCTTCCCGATCTCCGACCGCCCCGAAGTGCTGGTCGAAGTGCAGCTGCCGTACGGCACCTCGATCAACCAGACCAGCGCGGCGGCCGCCAAGGTGGAAGCCTGGCTGTCCAAGCAGAAGGAAGCGAAGATCGTGACCGCCTACATCGGTCAGGGTGCGCCGCGCTTCTTCCTGGCGATGGGCCCGGAACTGCCGGACCCATCGTTCGCCAAGATCGTGGTGCGTACCGACGACCAGCACGAGCGCGATGCGCTGAAATTGCGCTTGCGTGAAGCGATCGCGCAAGGCCTGGCATCGGAAGCGCGCGTGCGCGTGACGCAATTGACCTTCGGCCCGTATTCGAAATTTCCGGTGGCCTACCGGGTGAGCGGTCCCGACCCGACGGTGCTGCGCGGCATCGCGGCGCAGGTCATGCAGGTGATGCAGGACAGCCCGATGCTGCGCACCGTCAATACCGACTGGGGCGTGCGCACACCGACCCTGCATTTCAGCCTGGACCAGGACCGCCTGCAGGCAGTGGGGCTGACCTCGACCGCGGTTGCCCAGCAGTTGCAGTTCCTGCTGACCGGCGTGCCGATCACGCTGGTGCGCGAGGATATCCGCAGCGTGCAGGTGGTGGCGCGTTCGGCCGGCGATACCCGCTTGGATCCGGCCCGCATCGCCGACTTCACCCTGGCCGGCGGCAATGGCCAACGCGTCCCGCTGGCGCAGGTGGGCAAGGTGGATGTGCGCATGGAAGAACCGGTCATGCGGCGCCGCGATCGGGTGCCGACGATCACCGTGGGCGGCGATGTCGACGACCAGCTGCAGCCGCCGGATGTCTCGGCGGCGATCACCCAGCAACTGCAGCCGATCATCGACAAATTGCCCAGCGGGTATCAGATCAAGGAGGCGGGCTCCATCGAGGAGTCCGGCAAGGCCACCACCGCGATGCTGCCGTTGTTCCCGATCATGCTGGCGGCCACGTTGCTCATCATCATCCTGCAGGTGCGTTCGATCTCGGCGATGGTGATGGTGTTTCTCACCAGCCCGCTCGGCCTGATCGGCGTGGTGCCGACCTTGATCCTGTTCCAGCAGCCGTTCGGCATCAATGCGCTGGTGGGGTTGATTGCGCTGTCGGGCATCCTGATGCGCAACACGCTGATCCTGATCGGTCAGATCCATCACAACGAAGCCGAAGGATTGGATCCGTTCCATGCATTGGTGGAAGCCACCGTGCAGCGTACGCGTCCGGTGATTTTGACGGCACTGGCGGCGATCCTGGCATTCATCCCGCTTACCCATTCGGTGTTCTGGGGCACCCTGGCCTACACCCTGATCGGCGGCACGTTGGCCGGCACCGTGTTGACCCTGGTGTTCCTGCCGGCGATGTATTCGATCTGGTTCAAGATCCGGCCCGATCCCGGTAGTGGGAATAACGCACCGGAAATTGCCCAGCGTGCATGACGCCCCTCTGCGACGGTGGCCACGCTGCCGTCGCAGCGCGATGTCGCCCTCCATCGCCACCGCCTTCCAGGCGCACGCGCTGCAGGCAGCACGCGTACCGCCGATGTCTTTCTCTTGATCGAAGGAACCGCAATGCAACAGCAGACCGTTGTGCTGATCACTGGCGTGTCGTCCGGCATTGGCCGTGCCGCCGCAGAACACTTCGCCCGAACCGGCTGCATCGTTTACGGCAGCGTGCGTCACCTGGCCGGTGCCACGCCGTTGACGGCCGTGGAGCTGGTGGAAATGGATATCCGCGATGCCGCGTCGGTGCAGCGTGCGGTCGATGGCATCATCGCCCGCGCGGGCCGCATCGATGTGCTGGTCAACAACGCAGGCACCAATCTTGTCGGTGCCATTGAAGAAACCAGCGTCGATGAAGCGGCCGCCTTATTCGACATCAACGTACTCGGCATCCTGCGCACCGTGCAGGCCGTGCTGCCGCACATGCGCGCACGCGGCCAGGGCCGCATCGTCAATGTCAGCTCGGTGCTGGGGTTCCTGCCGGCGCCGTACATGGGTGTGTATGCCGCTTCCAAGCATGCGGTGGAAGGGCTGTCGGAAACGCTGGATCACGAGCTGCGCCAATTCGGCATCCGCGTGACGCTGGTAGAGCCTGCGTATACGAAAACCAGCCTGGGCAGCAATTCGCCGGTGGTGCAGGCCGCCATCGCCGACTACGACCGCGAGCGCGGCGTGGTGGCGCGGGCAGTCACGCACAGCATCGACACCGCGCCGGAACCGCATGGCGTGGCCGCCACGGTGGTGGAGGCGGCGCTGGGCAGGTGGCGCATGCGCCGCACACCCGCCGGGCAAGCATCGCTGCTGAGCAAGCTGCGCCGGTTCCTGCCCGCCAGCGCGGTGGACCGCAGCCTGCGCAAGCAGCTCGGGCTGCGATGAGATGCGTCAGGGCATCGGTGCGGCCGAAAACGCGAGGATTGGGCCGTACCGCGTGATTGCATCGTCCAGGCGCGCATGTCGCCATGTGGCGATTCTGCGGCGCCAGGCGATGCTGGATTCACCGAGGATGCCGGCTTGGCCTCACAATAGGCGGCCAGTTCCCACCACCGATGTCGCCATGCGCAAGACCTACCAGCTCAGCCTCGAAGGCAAGAACCGCGATCGTCTGCTGGAATCCAGCAAGCACGATATCCGCAAGTACATCCGCCGCGAGCGCCGCAAGGAGCTGCCGGCCGGCGCGGACTACTGGGACTTCGACATGCGCTTCGGTGTGGATGAAGCCAGTGCCGTGGCGCTGCCGCCGGCCGAGCTGATCCGCTCGATCAACGCACTCGTTGCCGACGGTGGCGAGCAGTTCTTCGTCGAAATCCTGCGCAAGCCGGGCAAGCGCACGCCACGCGCAGAGAGCGATCATGCGCTCGGCGATGGCGAGCTGGATTTCGAGCAGGATTGAGGTTTCGCCCTCGTCCCGTTGGCGGTGCACCGCTGCGGGACGAGGGGTTCCTGGCGCAATTTCTGACCGCATCGCATTGGACGGGTGAGGCGCCGGGCATCGCCGATGGCAACTGGCGGGCTACAGGAGGCCTGCGGTGCCCTGCGGTTGCGAGCGTTCCTGAGCGGTGCGCCGATGACGCGACCACCGGCCAAACCTGCTGGTGCGCGATAGCGGGCACTTACCGCTCGGACGCAGCGGTTTGCGCGGGCCGTGTGGCTAACTGACTGCCGTTGCGCCTGCGCGTTGCGTTTCGTTGGGCGGTTGCGCCTCACGCATGTTGTGCGCATTCGGCTGCCAGGCCCGGCGGTTGCTGGTCAGTCCGCGCCGCAGTGCGACGGTGTGGGCACCGTCATCACGCGCCGGTGCCACGGCTGCTCGCGACGGTGCGTCCGCTACTTCAGCCCGGCTTGTCAGCCTGCGCCTGCGCCGCGGCGCGTAATTTGTCCTTCTTGCTCGGCCGCTTGCCCTTGATGCCGCCGTTGTCATCCGCTGCACGCAGCGCGGTGCCGGGCGCATGGTCGGAGGCAGGCGCCTGGACCGGGGTCGGCTCGAAACCTTCGACCACACTGGTCGGCACGCGCAGGCCCTGGCGTTTTTCGATCAACCGCCACTGTTGGGCGCTATCTGCGGTGACAAAGCTGATCGCCACGCCGCTGGCACCGGCGCGTGCGGTGCGGCCGATGCGGTGGGTGTAGTCGACAGTGGAGCGTGGCAGATCGTAATTGAGCACCGCCGGCAGGGCGTCGACGTCGATGCCGCGCCCGGCCAGGTCGGTAGCCACCAGCACCTGTACCTCGGCCTGTTTGAAGGCGCGCAGCGTGCGTTCGCGACGGCCCTGGCTCAATTCGCCGTGCAGCGGCAAGGCGGCGATGCCGGTCTTGCTCAGTTTCTCTGCCACCTTGTCGGCGCTGTGGCGGCTGGCGACGAACACCAGCAGTTGCGGCCACGCGTGTTCCAGCAGCAGGTGACGCAGCAGCTGGGTGCGCTGGCCGGCATCCACTGCGATGGCGCGTTGCGCGATCGCCGGTGCGTGTTCGGGCGTGGCATCGATGGTGATGCGCAACGGATCGCGCAGCCGACGCTTGGCCAGCGACGCGATGGCGGCTGGGAAGGTGGCCGAGACCAGCACGCTCTGCCGCTGCGCCGGCAGCAAGGCCAGGATGCGATCGAGCTCGGCGCCAAAGCCCAGCTCGAGCAGGCGATCGGCTTCGTCCAGCACCAGCGTGCTTACCTGCGAGAGGCGCAGCGCGTTGTGCTCGACCAGATCCAGCAAGTGTCCGGGCGTGGCCACCACGATGTCGGCGCCGCCACGCAAGGCCAGCAACTGCGGATTGATCGAACTGCCGCCAGTGGCCACCACCGTCTTCAGGCGACGCGGAAGATGCGCGGCCAGCTGGCGCAGCGTGTTGTCCACCTGCGCGGCGAGTTCACGCGTAGGCACCAATACCAGCGCACCCAGCACGCGTGGGGCAGTCTCGGGTGCCAGGCAGCGTTGATGCAGCAATGGCAGCGCATAGGCCAGGGTCTTGCCCGAGCCGGTCTGCGCCATCGCAATCAGGTCGCGCCCGGCCAGCATCGGCGGAATCGCCTGCTGCTGGATCGGCGTGGGCGTGCGCACGCCGGCCTTGGCCAGCGCGATAGCAAAGAACGGCTGTAGCTGCGGCGACAGCGAGAGATCGGAAAAGGGCATGCGCCCATTATCCAGGCATTCGTGCCGCAATGGCCGGTGGTGCCGCACGCCAGGCTGCTGTCGGGTAATGCCTCGAACGTCCGTGATGAGGCGATGGCGACAGCAGCCATGTCTGGTATCCCAGCGCCGTCGATCGAAGACGACTCGCATGCGCTGGGCAAGCGCATTGCATGGGACGCCCGCCCACTGCGCAGCGCTCACAACCCTGCGCACCGACACCTCCACTGGCCCTTGCACGCCAATCGGCAATGGATCCTTTGCGGCATGGATGCCGCAGAAAAGCAGAGCCGGCTGCGCTCACCTGGCGGTGAGCGAGGGGGTGTGCGAGCTGCTCAGTTGGCCAACGCCAGATCGTCCAGCAAGGCGCGCAGGAAGCGCGCCGCTTCACCGCCGGTGGCGGCGCGGTGATCGAAGGTCAGCGACAGCGGCATCACCTTGTGCGTTTCCACGCCGCCCATCACCGGGGTGAGCTGGTAGCGCGCGCGGCCGGCGGCCACGATCGCCACGCAGGGCGGCACGACCACCGGCGTGGCGTAGCGACCGGCGAACATGCCGAAGTTGGACAGTGAGATGGTGTAGCCGCTCAGTTCGGACGCGGCGATGCTGCGGCTTTCCACCTGCTGGCGCAGCCGGTTGACGCCTTCGCGAATGCCGTGCGCATCCAGCATGTCGGCGTTGCGCAGCGCCGGCACGAACAAGCCTTCTTCGGTATCCACGGCAATGCCGATATCGACCTGGTGGTGCAGGGTACGGCTGAGGGCGTCGCCGTCGAACCAGGCGTTGAGTGCGGGCACGGCCTGGCAGGCGCGCACGATGCCGCGCACCAGACGCACGGTGACATCGTTGCCGGGCTGCCAGGCATGCAGGTCGGCGTCGTCGTTGAGCGTGGTCGGCACGACCTTGGTGTGTGCGTCGGCCATCACGCGTGCCATGTTGCGGCGCACGCCCTTGAGTTGCTCGGGCTGGCCCTTGACGCTGGTGCCGGGCGATTGGGTGCGCATCGGCTTGCCGCTGGCAGAGAGTGTGGAACGCGCCGAGCTGCCCTCATCCGCCCTGCGGGCACCTTCTCCCGCAGGCGGGAGAAGGGTCGCCGTCGCCGGTCGATTCCCGCCGTCGGCAGCCATGCCGGCGGCTCTGCCACCTTCACCGAGCGGACCACCTCTCCCACTGTCACCGAGCAGGCCACCTCTCCCGCTTGCGGGAGAGGTCGGCGCGCCTTGCACGCCGGGTGAGGGCCGCGCGGCCGAGAGTTGCGCGGTCCCGGCCGCTGCGGCCTGCTGCACATCGGCCATCGTCACCGTGCCGTCCGGCCCGGTGGCTTGCACCTGTACCAGGTCCACGCGCAGCTTGCGTGCGAGCGCCCGCACCACCGGCATGGCGCGCACGCCGCCGACAACGATGGCCTGTTCAGTCTGTACCGCATTGGAGCTTTGCATCGCACCGACCACGGTGCCGGCATCGTCGCGATCGCCGCTGCCCGTCTCACCGGCATCGGCAATCTCGCCGCCGTTGTCGGAGGCCACCACGCGCGCCGTGGGGCCGGCCGCGCTGTCGCCGGTGCTCGGCGTGGGTGAGTGCGTCGGCGCCGGTCCGTGCGAATGGCCGGTGTCTTGCCCGTCGGCGCGTTGCGGCTGCGAGGCATCGAGCGCGAACTGCGCCAGCACCGAGCCGGTCACGATCACATCGCCGGCGGCGCCGGCGAGCTTGACCACCGTGCCGGAAAACGGCGAGGGCACTTCGACCACCGCCTTGGCGGTTTCCATCGACACCAGCGGGTCGTCCAGGCGCACGCTGTCGCCCTCCTTGACGAACCATTCAACGATGGTGGCGTCGGGCAGGCCTTCGCCCAGGTCGGGAAGGTGGAAATTCTTGTTGTCGCTCATGGCAGGTTCTCTTGCGCGGCAGGCAGCTGCGGCGTGGTGTCGTCGAGGAGTTCAAGGTCGGCGGCCGGCAGCCAGCCCTGCGTGCCGTCGGCACGCTCGGACCACCACCAGCCACCGTGTTCGTGATGCAGCAACACGTCCTCGCCGGTCTGGGCATCGAGTTCGCGTGCGTCGTAATCGCGCAGGGCTTCGGCGCGGCCGTCCCCTAACGGGCGCAACCAGGCCAGCGGCGCCCAACCGGCGCGGCCGCTATCGGTGGTGACCCAGGCAAACGCCGGCCATTCTTCGTCGCGTACTCCCACGCCGACCTGTTGGCCTGCCTGGAAGCGGACCGGGTTGGCGTAGGCAGCGCGATGGTCGCAAAGCAGACGGGCGCGCATGTCAGCCGGCAGCCACCGCGCGACGTGCCGCGGTGACGATGCGCTCCACGCTCGGCAGGAACTTCATTTCCAGCCGGAACAGCGGGATATGCGTGTCGTAACCGGTCACGCGCTCGACCGGCGCCACCAGGTCGTACATCGACTGTTCGGCCAGGCGCGCGGCGATTTCCGCACCGAAACCGGCGGTGCGCGGGGCCTCCTGCACGATCACGCAGCGGCCGGTCTTGGCCACCGATTCGGCGATGGTCTCGAAGTCAGCGGGCGCAACGTGGCCACGTCGATGACTTCGGCGCTGATGCCTTCGCCGGCGAGTTTGTCGGCCGCTTCCAGCGCCTCTTTCACTTGCGCGCCCCAGGTGACCAGGGTCACATCGGTACCGTCGCGCAACACGAAGCACACATCCAGCGGCAGCGCTTGCCCATCGTTGGCCACCACTTCCTTGTACTGGCGGTAGATGCGCTTGGGCTCCATGTAGATCACCGGATCCGGGTCGCGGATCGCGGCCAGCAGCAGGCCGTAGGCGCGCTGCGGCGAGGACGGCAACACCACGCGCAGGCCCGGCACGTTGGTGAAGATGGCTTCGTTGGCTTCGCTGTGATGTTCCGGCGCGCGGATGCCGCCGCCCCACGGCACGCGCAGCACCATCGGGCAATGCAGGCGGCCACGGGTGCGGTTGCGCAGGCGTGCGGCGTGGCAGATCAGATGGTCGACCATGGGATACACGAAGCCGTCGAACTGCGCTTCGGCCACCGGCTTCATGCCTTGCGCAGCCAGCCCGACGCTCAGGCCGGCAATGGTGGTTTCGTCCAGCGGCGTATCCAGCACGCGGTCGCTGCCGAAGCGTTGCTGCAGGCCGGCGGTGGCGCGAAACACGCCGCCGTTGACGCCGACGTCCTCGCCCAGCACCAGTACCGCGGGGTCGTGTTCCAGCTCCCAGGCCAAGGCCTGGGTGATGGCTTCGATCAGGGTAATGGGCGAACTCATGGCGATCTCTCCGCGCGTTGCCGCAGCGTTGTAAGGGGCACTGGCGTGCTGGGAGGTGTCGGCGGGCACATGGGTGAGCTCATCCATGGCGCGACTCCAGCGCCATCACCTCGGCGCGCTGTGCCAGCAACTCGGCCGGCGGGTCGCCGTAGAGGTAATCGAACATCGCTTCGACCGGCTGCACCGGCGTGTTGAGATAGGCGTTGACCTCTTCGTCCACGCGCGCGCTGCATTCGGCCTTCCAGGCGTCTTCCTGGGCGTCGTCCCACAGACCCTGCGCGGTGAGATAGCGGCGCAGGCGCAGCAGCGGTTCGCGCGCCCAGCCCTGCTTGACCTCTTCTTCGCCGCGATAACGCCGCGCGTCGTCGGCGGTGGTGTGGTCGGACAGGCGATAGGTCAAAAACTCGATCACCGTGCCGCCATCGCCGGCCAGTGCGCGCACGCGTGCCTGACGCATGGCTTCGAGCACGGCCACCAGGTCGTTGCCGTCCACCTGCAGGCAATGCAGGCCGCCGGCCAGGCCCTTCTGCGCAAGCGTCTGCGCACCGGTCTGCGCCGAGCGCGGCACCGAGATCGCCCAGCCGTTGTTGATCACGCACAGGATCAGCGGCAGCTTGTAGGCGCCGGCCGAATTGAGCGCGGCATAGAAGTCGGTCTTGGAGCTGCCACCGTCGCCGCAGCAGGCCACGGCCACCTGCGCTTTGCCCTGCAGCTTGAACGACAGCGCCGAGCCGGCGGCGTGCAGGCACTGGGTGGAAATGGGCACGCAGATCGGGAAGTCGATCGCCGCATCGGCATCGCGCGGATAGTCGCTGCCGCGCTCGTCGCCGCCCCAGTACAGCAGCACATCGCGCGGGCGCACACCGCGTTCGAACATGGTGCCGTATTCGCGATAGCTGGGTGCGAACACATCGCCGCTGCGCATCGAAGCGCCGATGCCCACATGCGTGGCCTCGTGGCCGATGCAGGCCGCATAGGTGCCCAGCTTGCCGGTGCGCTGCAAGGCGACCGACTTGGTGTCGAAGGTGCGCACGAACAACATGCGCTTGAACAGGGCGAGCAGCTGTTGCGGATTGGCGGCGTCGGCCGGAAGGTCGTCGCGGACCCATTGGCCGTCCGCGTCCATGTATTGCAGATAGTCGATCTGGAACTGCGCGGCTACGCTCATTGCGACGACACCTTCATCAAGAAGTTTCAAATGATATGAGTTGCCATGTTAAGGACGGCGAAGCAAAACGCTGTCCTGCACCGCAGCAGACCATCATGCTGGCTTGCACAAAAAAGGGCGCGGACCAGGCCGCGCCCTTTGTCGCAGTAGAAAACTGCGACGTGTTGCACTGCGATCAGCGGCGCCCATCACCTCCGCCGATCGGGGTGACGATCAGCGCAGTGTTGTCGGCCGGGTTCGCGTCCGGCGATGCGGACGTGGCACTGGCCTGCACGCGGACCGCGCCTTCGGCCGGGATGGGCCGGGATGCAACGGTCAGCTGGAACACCGCCTGCGTGCCCGGCTGCATCGCCGCCGCAGTGCTGCAGACGAAGCGGGCACTGCGCAGCGACTGCAGCTGCTTGTCGCAGCGCCAGCCGCGCGGCGGAACCAGCAGCGACAGTGCAGACACGGTATTGCCTTCGATCACCACGCCGGGACGCTGTGCCGGGGCGGCGCCGATGTTGTCCAGCAGCACCCGATAGCTGGCGTTGAAGGCGGTGGTCGGCAGGCTGGCCGGGCCATCGAGCCGTACTGCCAGGTCACTGCGCGGTTGCGCCAGCACGGCCACGCTGGCTGTGTCGGTGTTGTTGTCTGCTCGCGGATCGGGGGTCTGCGAAGCCACCGACGCTGCCAGCAGCAACGCGCGACCGGCCAGCGCGGCGCCGGCCTCCACCTGCACCGCAAAACGCTGCACATTGCCAGGCGCCAGCGACGCGATGGTGCAGGTAACCACGGTCTGCGCAGCGGTCTGCGGTGGTTGGCACGCCCAACCGGGTGCAGCGCTGACGCGCGGGCTGACCGTGGCATCGAATGCCAACGCCACCGCGGCAAACGCGGCGCTCTCCGGCCCGCGATTGTCCACGTCCACCGTGTACTCGATGCGCTCGCCTTCGGTGACCTCGGGACGCGCAGCACTCACCGCCACGCCCAGGTCCGCGTTGACCTGCTTGCTCATGCGTAACAACACCACGGTGGGATCGTGGTCGGACAGGCGCGTGGGCGTATTGGCATCGTTGCGCGCGGTGCCGGGGAAGTCGGCATTGATGCGCGCATGGCCTACCAACAACGAGGCGATCTGCGGCGTGCGCATCAGCGCATCGCTGGCCAGGATGTGGTCCAGCGATTGCACGTTGCCGTCGAAGGCGTACGAATAGCTCTGGTCGGGCGTGTTGAACCAGGTCAGGTCGGTGTAGTCCGGGTCGACCAGATCGGCGCCATCGCCGCTCACCACGGTCTGCGCATCCGGCGCCGGTTTGCCGGTGACGGTACCCATGGCATCCACATAGCCGTCGTTGAATTCGAAGGCGTTGAAGTCGCCCATGACCAGCACTTTTTCGTCAGGGTTCAATTGCTGACGCGTCTGCAGCAGGCGCGCCAGGTACTCGGCCTGCGCCTGGCGCTTGGCGCGGATGCGCATGCCGGCCGCATCGTCGGTTTCGGCGCCGTTGAGCGAGCGCTGATGCACCACGATGGCGGTCAGCGGCAGCACGCGGCCGTCCGCCTGGTGCACGTTGGCAGTGAGCACCAGCGGCGGGCGGTCGTTGAGCAGGCTGACGCCACCGGGCCGGCTCGGTCCAGGTGGTGGTCTTGCCTTCCTGGGCGATGGAAAGCACTTCCACCCGCGGCATGCCACCGGCAACCTCGGCGGTCTTGACCAGGAAGCCGACATCGATACCGCCAACGTCATTGCCTTCCTGCAGATACGCCACGTACTTGGGATCCTGCTGGCCGGCGGCCACCGCGTCGGCATTGACGCGCGCAGCCAGGGTCTGCAGCACGCTGAGGTTTTCCATTTCCACCGTGCCCAGCACGTCGGGCGTATGCAGGTAGTTGCGGATCGCCAGCGAGGCCTTGTTGAGGCGGGCCTGGAACGCGGCCGGCGTGAGTACCGGTTCGCCGATGGCCGGGTCGTTCTGGTCGTCGAAGAAGCGCTCCATGTTGTAGGTCGCCACGGCCACGTCGTCGGCCTGCGGCAGCGGTGCGGGGCGTGGTTGGTCTGCACCGTTGCAGACCACCTGCGGGGTACGTTCGGGGTACAGCGTGTAGCGGCGGAAGCTGTAGTCCAGCGGGCCGACCACATCGAACACCTGGCAGCCGGAGGCCAGATCCAGGCGCTCGGCGCCGACGCCGGCACTGCCGACCGCGATCACTTCCGGGTTGGTATTCCAGCGCGGCACCCCGGCAGGCGAGCCGGCCGGCAGCGGGTCGGGCAATTGCACGCCCGGTTCGCGGAAGGCACGCGGCACGCCGGTGATCACCGCATGGAACACGCCATTGCTGCTCGCCGTGGCATTGGTCTCGTTGACGCTGCCGCCGGTGGGGGTATTGACGGTGAGGCTGGCGGCGGCCACGCGCATGCCTTCCAGCGCTTCGAGCTGATCAAAAGCACCGTTGGGGTTGGGGAAGTTCGCGCTCAACGCCACCGGCATCGGCAACGGGTTGCCGGTGGAATCGGCCAGCACGGTGACGCTGCCGCCGATCTCGGTCAGCGGTGGCTGAGTCGGGTCGGCGGTGGGTACGTATTCGATCACGGTGCCTTGCACGCGCACGCGGTTGCCGATGGCGGCCGCGTCCGGCGGTGCGCTGCCGGTATAGACGTACACGCCTTCGGAGGTGGCCGGGTCGGCGTCGGCTTCGCTATCGGGCGCCTGCAGGAAGAACCCGGCGCTGCGGCGTGCCGTCACGATGCCCGAGGTGGCCACCACCTGGCCCTCCAGTGGCGAACGCGCACCCTTGCCCTGGATGGCGTGGATCGGCAGCAGGCTGAAGTCGTCGTTGACGATGATGCCGGTGGCACTCAGCGTTGCCGGCAGCGCGCCGGTGAGGCCGCTGATCTGCAAGCGGAAGCTCTCATCCGGCTCCGGCGCGGCGTCGCCCAGCACATCGACGGCAATGGTGGCGCTGCGTTCGCCGGCGGCGATGCGCAGGCTGGTGGCGGGCAGGGCGACGTAGTCGCTGCCGGCGGTGGCGGTGCCATCGACGGTGGCGGCGGTGAAGCTCACCCCAGCCGCACCGGCCGGCTGGCTCAGGCTTAGCGTGAACACCAAGCTGCGGGTGCCGCTATTGCCTTCGGCCTGGCTGACATCGGCCAGCGTGGCGACCGGCTGGCCGCCGCCGCTGCACAGACGCGCGGGGCTGGCGGCATTGCGCGGGGCCGGCGCGCCGGTGGCGAAATCGGCTGCGTTGTTGTCGGTGTCGGTGCAACCGTCGTTGCCGCGCAGGACCGCCAGCGTGTTGCTGGGGGCCGGTGTGGGTGCGTTGCCTTCGGCGCAGCTGGCCGTGCTGCCATAGCCGACCAGGTCGGCATTGCCGGTAGGGCAGGTACCGCTCAGCGCGCCCGCCGTGGTGCTCAGCGCCACCTTGCCGGCGGTGCCGCTCATGGCCAGCGTGCCGGTGGCGTCGGGCGTGGGCAGCGCCACGCTGCCGCCGCTGCCGTCGGCCTGCTTGATCAGGTAATAGCCGCCGGCCGCGACAGTGCCCGCCAGCGGGGTGACCTGCCAGCTGCTGCCGGCGGCGGAGGCGTACTGCACCGACCAGCCATCCAGGCTGACCGGGGCACTGCCGATGTTGTGCAGCTCGATGAAATCGCTGCGGAGAGTGGCGCCGCTATTGCCGCCACCGCCGTAGACCTGGCTGATGACGACCTGGGCATCGGCGTGACCGGCCACGGCCAGCGCACACAAGAATACGGCTGCACGACGCTGCAACACATGCATGAGATGAGAGTCCCCTGATCCTTGAGACGTGAAACGCTCCCCTGGTCCGGCCACGTCCCTGGCCGGCAGCGCCGTTCGATTCTGCATGAATTTGCAGACCTAGGTTGACGATACGGTGACAGCGGCGCAGTGGCTGAGACCCCACCGCGCGCCTGCTGAGTGGTTCAGAGGTGAACGAAGCGGGCTCGACGCTGAGGCCTGCGCGTGCCAATCGTGCATACGGATTTTCTACGAGGCACCTGCGCAGGTATCTCGCTGGCCCAGATCCCCTCAAACGAATCCCGCCAGGGCTGCATGCAGCCAGCCAAGGCCGCCGATGGCCGTGGGCGAATACGCTTCGTCATCTGCAATCTGCAATCCGCCATCCGCCATCCGCCATCCGCCAATCCCGAATCCCGAATCCCGAATCCCGAATCCCGAATCCCCGCCGCTGCGCTACCCTGCGTGGCCCGATCTTCAGCGCGATGCCATGCCCGTCGACAAGAACCTGCGTGACCTGGAACCTGGCATCCACACCGACCTGGAGGGGCGGCTGACCTACGGCGGCTATCTGCGGCTGGACCAATTGCTGTCTGCGCAGCAGCCGCTGTCCGAGCCGGCGCATCACGATGAAATGCTCTTCATCATCCAGCACCAGACCTCCGAGCTGTGGCTGAAGCTGCTGGCGCACGAGTTGCGCGCGGCCATCGTGCATCTGCAGCGCGACGAAGTCTGGCAATGCCGCAAGGTGCTGGCGCGCAGCAAACAGGTACTGCGGCAATTGACCGAGCAGTGGTCGGTGCTGGAAACGCTCACCCCGAGCGAATACATGGGGTTTCGCGATGTGCTGGGCCCCTCCTCGGGCTTCCAGTCGCTGCAATACCGCTACATCGAGTTCCTGCTTGGCAACAAGAATCCGCAGATGCTGCAGGTGTTCGCCTACGACCCGCACGGTCAGGCGCGGCTGCGCGAGGCGCTGGAAGCACCCAGCCTGTACGAGGAGTTTCTGCGCTATCTGGCGCGCTTCGGTCACGCGATTCCGCAGCACTACCAGGCCCGCGACTGGACCGCCGCACATGTGGCCGACGACAGCCTGCGGCCGGTCTTCGAGCGCATCTACGAAAACACCGACCGCTACTGGCGCGAGTACGCGCTGTGCGAGGACCTGGTGGATGTGGAAACCCAGTTCCAGCTATGGCGCTTCCGCCACATGCGCACGGTGATGCGGGTGATCGGCTTCAAGCGCGGCACCGGCGGCTCCAGCGGCGTGGGATTCTTGCAGCAGGCGCTGGCACTGACGTTTTTCCCGGAACTGTTCGACGTGCGCACCTCGGTGGGCGTGGATAGCCGCCCAACGCAAGGCGGTGCGGACGCTCGGAACGATTGAGCAGGGCGCCCAGCCGAGCGGGAGCGAACACGTCTGATGAGGGGTCGAACCGAGCAGCGCGAGCAGCTGAGCAGGGCACGCGGCTCGGCGAGGCGAACGCTGCGCAGCGGTAGGGTGGAGCGCGCTGGAGCCCCTCTCCCGGCGGGGCGATCAGGCATTGCTGGCGGCGCGGGCGCGCGTGGATTGGCGCGCCCGCGCCGCCAGCGCGTGCCGGGGCGCGGAGCAGGGGTTGGGGTGAGAGTACGGGCTTCATCCTCTCGGATCAGCCAGCGCCGAGGCTGGTCCCGCAATCGGCACCAGCCACTGATACCGCACCCTCATCCGCCCTTCGGGCACCTTCTCCCGGTGGGAGAAGGGAATGCGGGCATGGTCGCCAGGTTCTCAAAGCCCCTCTCCTTTCGGGAGAGGGGTTGGGGTGAGGGTGCGGGTTCCATCCTCTTGGATCAGCCAGCGCCGAGGCTGGTCCCGCAATCTGCGCTACCCAGTGGTACCGCACCCTCATCCGCCCTCCGGGCACCTTCTCCCGGTGGGAGAAGGGATGGCGAGCATGGCCGCCAGGTTCTCAAAGCCCTTCTCCTTTCGGGAGAGGGGTTGGGGTGAGGGTACGGGTTTCGTCCTCTTGGATCAGTCAGCGCCGGGGCTGGTCCCGCGATCGGCACCAGCCACTGATACCGCACCCTCATCCGCCCTTTGGGCACCTTCTCCCGGCGGGAAAAGGGAATGCGGGCACGGCCGCCATGCTCTCAAAGCCCCTCTCCTTTCGGGAGAGGGGTTAGGGTGAGGGTACGGGCTTCATCCTCTTGGATCAGCCAGCGCCGAGGCTGGTCCCGCGATCTGCGCTACCCAGTGACACCGCACCCTCATCCGCCCTTCGGGCACCTTCTCCCGGCGGGAAAAGGGAAGGCGGGCATATTCTCAAAGCCCCTCTCCTTTTGGGAGAGGGGTTGGGGAGAGGGTACGGGTTTCATCCTCTTGGATCAGCCAGCGCCGAGGCTGGTCCCACAATCTGCGCTACCCAGTGGCCAGTGGTACCGCACCCTCATCCGCCCTCCGGGCACCTTCTCCCGGTGGGAGAAGGGAATGCGGGCATGGCCGCCACCTTCTCCCGGTGGGACAAGGGGGAAGGTGCGGCGACGCAGGAGGTAAGGGCGGTGGGCACTGCCGACGCAGACGCCCCGTACCATCCTGGGGCCTGGAAAAGGTCTCCGCCCCGCTGACGGCAGACCCATCGCACCCGCCAAATCCCGCTTACGCCACCCACGGTCATCAGGC
The DNA here is from genome assembly GCA_022749655.1 of Xanthomonas phaseoli pv. phaseoli. Taxonomy (GTDB): domain Bacteria; phylum Pseudomonadota; class Gammaproteobacteria; order Xanthomonadales; family Xanthomonadaceae; genus Xanthomonas; species Xanthomonas phaseoli. Next base: position 5,014,608 of record CP094243.1, on the reverse strand, counting down.
CGCTGACTCCGGCGAATTTGACGCGTACATGACGTCTAAGTGATCCTCGCGCGTCGCCCGCTCGCCTCGGTGCACCCAGCCATCACTGAATACGCAAGGGACCTCTATGAGCGTTGACGCGACCGCGCCGACATCCGCCTCCAACCCGCCGCAGCCGCCGGCGCCCCCGAGTTCCCCACGTTGCTCGGCCACCCCCGGCCGTTGTGGCTGCTGTTCATGACCGAATTCTGGGAGCGCTTCGCGTTCTACGGCATTCGCTGGGCGCTGGTGTTGTACATCGTGGCGCAGTTCTTCAATGGCGATGCCACCGGCCAGGCGCCGGCGGGGCGGACCTATGGCGCCTACCTGGCGCTGGTGTATGCGGCGGCGATCTTCGGCGGCTACGTGGCCGACCGCGTGCTCGGTTACCAGCGCTCGATCCTGGTCGGGGCGGCCGTCATGGCGACCGGTCTGTTCCTGATCGCCATTCCCGACCACACCATGTTCGAGATCGGCCTGGCCACCGTGGTGGTTGGCAACGGCTTGTTCAAACCGAACATTTCCACCATGGTCGGCAAGCTGTATTCGGTGGCCGATCCGCGCCGCGACAGCGGCTTCACCATCTTCTACATGGGCATCAACCTGGGCGCGATGATCTCGCCGGTGTTGACCCAGTTGCTGGCCGAAAAGGTGTTCGGCACCCAAGCCATGCCGTCCTACAAGATGGTGTTCATGGCCTCCGGGGTGGGCATGCTGATCAGCCTGGTGTGGTTCTGGTTCGGCCGCGTCCAGCTCAAGGGCATCGGCGCGCCGGCGCCGAACGCGCAGGGCATGGGCCGCGTGCTGATGGTGCTGGTGGGCTGCCTGCTGGCGATTCCGGGCGTGTACTTCCTGCTCGCGGTCGGCGCGGATGTGTTGCAGATCGTGCTGACCGTGCTGTTCATCGGCCTGTCGGTGATGCTGCTGGTGGAGGGCATCCGCGAAGGCAAGGTACAGCGCGACAAGGTGATCGCGATGCTGATCATCTTCGCCTTCAACGTGCTGTTCTGGATGTTCTTCGAACAGGCCGGCAGCTCGTTCACGTTCCTGGCCGACAACATCGTCAACCGCAATTTCGGCAGCTGGACCTTCCCCACCGCGTGGTTCCAGTCGGTGAACTCCATCGCCATCATTGCGCTGGCACCGGTCATTGCATGGATCTGGGTCAAGTCCGGCCGCTTCAATCCGTCGATTCCACGCAAGTTCGGCCTGGGCCTGCTGTTCAACGGCCTGGCCTTCCTGCTGCTGATGTTTGCGCTGTCCAGCCTGGTCAACGACGCCGGCAAGATCCCGTTCTGGACCTTGTTCATGGTCTACGTCATCCAGTCGGTCGGCGAGCTGTGCCTGTCGCCGATCGGTCTGTCGATGGTGACCAAGCTGGCCCCGGTACGCCTGGTCGGTTTCGGCATGGGTGGCTGGTTCTTGTCCACCGGCATCGGCAACAACCTGTCGGGCATTTTCGCCGGCCATGTCAGCGGAAACGAAGGCATGAGCGTGTCCTCGGCGCTGGGTGGGTATACGTTCGGGTTCTGGGCGCTGGTGGGCGCCGGCGCGTTGCTGTTCCTGATCGCGCCGCTGATCAATAAATTGATGCATGGTGTGAAGTGAGGAGAACAGCGATGCCGATCAAACCCCTTGTCTGTGGCCTGCTGCTGAGCGGTCTGTTGAGCGCCTGCGGGCAGACCAGCAGCCCGCAGGAGGCGCCAAAGCCGTTGGATACCTCGATGCAGAAGCCGCCCAGCGCCGATCCCAGCCAGCCGGTGTCCTCGGGCAACACGCCGACCGCGGCCGACATCGCCGCGGCCGCTGCGCTCAATGCGCAATACGACCCCTCGCGCGATCCGGCGGCCGATCTGGAGACGGCCAAGGTCGAGGCCAAGCGCGGCGGCAAGCGCATCGTGCTCAATGTCGGCAATGCCGCCTGCGAGCCCTGCAAGGCGCTGGACGAGTTGATGGGCGGCGATGCGGAGCTGCGCAGCTTCCGCGACGCGCACTTCGTGGTGGTCAAGGTCAATCGCGATGCAGCCAACGAGAACGCCGCCTTCCTGTCGGCGTTCGCCCAGCTCAACGATGCCCCGTCGCTGCTGGTGCTGGACAGCGACGGCAAGCTGCTGACCACGCAGTCCGGCCCGGAGTTGCGCAAGGGCGAGGGCTTCGACCGCAAGAAGCTGTTCGACTTCCTCAAGCAGTGGGCGCCACCGCAGGCCTGATTCTGCGCGGACGCGTCAAACAAGAACCCCGCACTGCTGCGGGGGTTTTTGTTTTGCATCGTGTCGATGGCGATTGCCCTTGCGCGAACGCGGCCGGTTGCTTCGATGCGCGCAGCCTGGCGCACCGTGATGATGTCTTGCTGTCGAAGGTGGCGCACACCGGCATGTGAGGCTCTGCGGCGATGCGCGCTGTGCGAGCCACCCAAGCGCCGCTGCCGATCGCGCGCTTACTACCGATCGAAATCCCGCCACGACAGCGCCGCGGCACGGCATCGATGCCAGTGCTGCGCCGGCGCGGTGCACCAGCATCCATGGCAACTGGAGCAGATCCTGCGCAGCGCCAAGGCACCACGCATTCGCTCCCAGCGTGGCGCTGCTCAGTCCTTGCTGGCCATGCGCGGAAGACCGTCCTTGGCCAGCCGGTCGATCAGCTTTTCCAGCACCTGCTGTTCTTCGGCGCTGAACACCGACATCAGCCGTTTTGTTCCATCTCGTTGACCAGCGGCGCAACGGTCTCGTAGACCTGTCGCCCGGCCGGCGACAACGCCAGCATCGAGCGGCGGCGATCATCGCCGTGGGTCTCGCGGCGGATGAAGCCGCGCTCCAGCAGGCGCGCCACGGCGCGGCTCACTGCGACCTTGTCCATCGCCGTGCGATCGGAGACCTCGCTGGCCGACGAACCCGGATATAGCGCCAGGATCGTGATCACCCGCCACTCGGGAATCGCCATGCCGTAACGATCGCCGTATACCTTGGCAATGTTGCTGCTGATACGGTTGGACAGCACGCTCAGGCGATACGGCAGGAACTGCTCGAGGTTGAGCAGCACGGGATAGTGCGGCGGGTGGGGGCTGTCGAGATCGCTCATGTTGCACTGTGTCTTGATTTTGGTTTCATTTGCAACTACAAACCGAGGGTGGCCTGCGCATTCTCGCGGGTCTTCTGCTACTCCGCATAGCCCTGCGGCCCCCAAGCGTGGAGAAAACGAAGATGAGCGCACAACCGAACACCACCGCAACCCGCCCCGATCCGGGCATGCAGGTCACCACCTTCGACAATCCGATGGGCATCGACGGCTTCGAATTCGTCGAGTTCGCCGCACCGGCCGGCCAGGGGAGCAGCTGCACGATTATTTCCGCAAGATGGGCTTCAGCGCGGTGCTGCGTCACCGCAGCCGCCCCATTACCGTCTATCGCCAGGGCGGGGTCAACTTCCTGCTCAACGAAGATCCCGATTCGTTCGCCGCCGATTTCGCCGCCGCGCACGGCCCCTGCGCCTGCGGCTTTGCCATCCGTTTCCGTACCCCGGCCGAGACCGTGCTGCAGACCGTGCTGGGCAATGGCGGGGAAGCGGTGCAGAACAAGCCCGACACCCGCGCGGTGCCGGCGCCGGTGGTCAAGGGGATCGGCGATTGCATGCTGTACCTGGTGGACCGTTATGGCGAGGCCGGCAGCATCTATGACGCCGAGTTCGAACCGATCGAAGGCGCCGACCAGCACCCGGCCGGCTTCGGACTGACCTTCATCGACCACCTGACCCACAACCTGTATTTCGGCAACATGCAGCGCTGGTCGGACTATTACGAGCGCCTGTTCAACTTCCGCGAGATCCGCTATTTCGACATCAAGGGCGCCAAGACGGGGCTGGTGTCCAAGGCGATGACCGCGCCGGACGGCATCGTGCGCATCCCGCTCAACGAATCGTCCGACCCCAAGAGCCAGATCAACGAGTATCTGGACGCGTATCAGGGCGAAGGCATCCAGCACATCGCCTGCTTCACCGACGACATCTACACCAGCGTGGAAAAGATGCGCGCCGCCGGCGTGAGTTTCCTGGATACGCCGGATACGTATTTCGATGTGGTGGACCTGCGCATCCCCGCACATGGCGAAGACGTCGAACGCCTGCGCCGCAACAAGATCCTGATCGATGCCGACCCCGACACCAAGCAGCGCAAGCTGCTGCAGATCTTCACCACCAATTGCATCGGCCCGATCTTCTTCGAGATCATCCAGCGCAAGGGCAATGAAGGCTTCGGCGAAGGCAATTTCCAGGCGCTGTTCGAGAGCATCGAGCGCGACCAGATGAAGCGTGGGGTGCTTTGAGGGCGGGGATTGGGGATTCGCTATTCGGGATTGGTGTCAGGCGCTGCGGCTTGGTTGTTAACGCCAGGTTGCATCGTTGATGCCAAAGCGTGATGCGGTTTGAGGGCCAGGGTGGTGAGTCGCGATTGACCTCGGGGGCCGCAGTCTGGCCGCCAGTCGCATCAGCCGAGGTGATGCGAATCGTGGGTGCATGAGGGCCGGTTAGGCGGTGCGAAGCGTGAAGTGCATCGAGGGCCAGTCATGTTCCGGCGCGGTGACGCAAGCCGTGACCTTTCCGGCCATATCCCAGGGCAATCTGACTGATCAACGCAGTAAAGCCGCACGTGCTCGAAGCCCCTCTCCCGACGGGAGAGGGGTTGGGGTGAGGGTACGGTGGAGCGATGAAAATCAAACCGCCGTTACCCACGATTGCACTCGCCCACGCACGCGCATTGCGTCGCGATATGACCGACGCAGAGCGTGCACTATGGCGCGGTCTGCGTGGGATTCAGCTCCAAGGCTTCAAGTTCCGAAGGCAGCATCCGATTCCGCCGTACATCGCAGATTTTTGTTGCATTGAAGCCACGTTGATTGTCGAGCTGGACGGATCGCAGCATCATGCAGTCGGCGATCAAGCAAGAACGCAATGGCTGCAATCGAATGGCTGGGCGGTGCTGCGCTTCTGGAACAACGATGTGTTGCTTTCGCTGGATGCTGTGGTTGAGGCGATCTCCACGATAGTCGCGCCGCCGTACCCCCACCCCAACCCCTCTCCCGGTGGAGAGGGGCTTGAGCATTGCGCTTCTCTAATAACGCACCTCCCTGCAACGGTGGTGCCACAACCGAAGAGCCCACGCCCATGCATGACCAGACTTCCTACATGACCGGCTTCGGCAACGAGTTCGCAACCGAAGCGGTGGCCGGCAGCCTGCCGGTCGGGCAGAACTCACCGCAGCGCGTGGCGCATGGCTTGTACGCCGAGCAGTTGTCCGGCACCGCCTTCACCGCGCCACGCGGCGAGAACCGGCGCAGCTGGCTGTATCGCATTCGTCCAGCGGCCGTGCATGGCCGTTTCTCGCTGATCGAACAGTCCCAGCTCCACAACGACTTCGGCAGCGGCCCGGTGCCGCCGGACCAGATGCGCTGGAGTCCACTGCCGTTGCCGGCCACGCCCACCGATTTCGTCGATGGCCTGTACACCATGGCCGGCAACGGCAGCCCTGAGGCGATGACCGGCGTGGCCGTGCATCTGTACGCGGCCAACGCGTCCATGCACGGGCGATACTTCTACAACGCCGACGGCGAGCTGCTGCTGGTGCCGCAGCTCGGCCGGTTGCGGGTCTGCACCGAACTGGGCGTGCTCGAACTGGAGCCGCAACAGATCGGCGTGATACCGCGCGGTGTGCGTTTCCGGGTGGAACTGCTCGATAGCCAAGCGCGTGGCTATGTCTGCGAAAAAACTTCGGCGGCCTGCTGCGGCTACCGGATCTGGGGCCGATTGGAGCCAATGGCCTTGCCAATCCGCGCGATTTCCAGACCCCGTGTGCGGCGTTCGAGCAGTGCGACGGCGCGTTCGAGCTGGTAGCCAAGTTCCAGGGCCATCTGTGGCGGGCGGATATCGATCACTCGCCGCTGGATGTGGTGGCCTGGCACGGCAATTACGCGCCGTATCGCTACGATCTGCGCCGCTTCAACACCATCGGCTCGATCAGCTTCGACCATCCCGATCCCAGCATCTTCACCGTGCTGACCTCGCCCAGCGACACGCACGGCACCGCCAATATGGATTTTGCGATCTTCCCGCCGCGCTGGCTGGTGGCGCAGCACACCTTCCGCCCGCCCTGGTTCCATCGCAACGTGGCCAGCGAGTTCATGGGCCTGGTGCACGGCGTCTACGATGCCAAGGCCGAGGGTTTCGCGCCCGGCGGTGCGTCGCTGCACAACTGCATGAGCGGGCACGGCCCGGATGCGGCCACCTTCGATAAGGCCTCGCAGGCGGATCTGTCGCGCCCCGACGTGATTGCCGACACCATGGCCTTCATGTTCGAGACGCGTGCGGTGTTGCGCCCAACGCAGCAGGCGCTTGACGCCGCGCATCGGCAAGCCGATTACCAGCAGTGCTGGTCCGGACTGCGCGCCGCGTTTCAACCGCCGACGCCGGAAGACGCAACCTAGCGCGCTCAATACCTCGCAAGCAGTGGCAGGTGGTGCGGACGTTGCCCAGGCACGAAGTGCCTGGAGTGGACGGCGGCTAGCGGCCTGACCGAGTACCAGCCACCTCCGCCTGGCCGAGCAGCAGGCTTATCAGCTGCGCTCATGCCAGGCCGCAGCTACGGTGCTGCAGCTGCGCTGTCTGCGCGTCGGCGCTGTGATTGCCATTGAGTTGCCGGTGCGCAGGCTGCTGTCGTTGCGGTGATTGCGGTGATTGCGGTGATTGCGGTGATTGCGGTGATGCGGCGATCAGCGCGAGCCCTCGCGGCGTGTTGCGCGACTCGGCAAGCGCCAGTTGGCGCGCGCTGGACAGGACTGCCAGGTCATGCGGCTTGCAATGTCTCCGGCAGCAGCTCGCCGATCCGTGCGCGGACGCGTTCGGCATAACTTGCCGACGTGATCTGCGGCAGCGCGTGCAACGCCTCGGCGATGGTCGTGCGGATCTGATCGTCGTCGCGCGCGGCGTGCAGTTGCCGATGCAGCGCAACGGCGAGGGCATTGCGTTGCAACTGCAGGATATCCAGCAGGTACAGGCGAGCATTGGTCGCTGCACGGCGACGCAGGCGCTGCAGTTCTTCTTCGCTGGGCCCAGCGTCGGATAGGGCCGCAGGTGCGTGGTCCGCGTCGGGCAGCGCGGCAGTGGCTGCCGTGCGCGTTTGACCCGCAACACCGCCTGCAGCGCTACCAAGATCCAGATACCCCATCGCGCACAGGCTTTGCAGCAAGCCGGTACCGTCGCTGTCCAGCAGCATGGCGAGCGTCGCCAGGTCGCGCTGGCCGTCGGCCAGGATCAACGCGCGCCTTTGCAGCAGCGTCAACGGGCTGCGGTGCGATTGCAGCGTGGTTAGGGCGAGCTCGGTCTTGCGTGGGATCATGGCGACGGTCCTGCGGAGCCAATAGCGTGACGCCCGCCAATGAAGCGCCGATGACATGGCGGCAACGGTGTGTCGCCACGCTCTCCACATGCTCGCGATGACGGCTGTGTACGCTGGAGCGCACCTCCAGGGAACGCACGCATGACATCCAGATCATTGGCACTGATGAGCGCATTGCTCGTCCTGGCCGGCTGCAACCGCGCCGATCAATCGCCTGCACCGGCCGCGTCCGCCAGCGCCGACCACGCACCGGTTGCGGCCGCTGACGACCAACCGGCGGTCACTGTGCCACCGGCCACGGCGCCAACAGGCACATTTCCATCGCACACCCAGCCGGACCCCGCTGCGCTTGCGCGCATGGACGGTTACGGCGACTTGCGCTTCGGGATGGATGCCAGCCAGGCGCGGGCTGCCTGGGGTGGCGATTTGCAGGGCGAAGCGGCAACCGATGATGGCTGTTACCTGCTGCGCCCACGGTGGGCCAGCGATGCGCGTCGCTTCGGTTTCATGTTCGAAGGCGGGCAATTGGTGCGCGTGCAGACCAGTGAACCGAAAGAGACGGCGCCGGGCGGCGGCAAGGTGGGCATGACGTTGGCGCAGCTGCGCGCGTTGTACCCCAACGGCCTGACCGAGCAGCCGCATAAGTACATTCCAGGCGCGCTGACGCTGCGCCTGCCCGACGCTGACACGCAGACCGCGCTGGTGTTTGAGACCGATGCAGACGGCAACGTCACCAGCTGGCGCGTGGGCAAGCCACCGCAGGTGGATTACGTCGAAGGCTGCGGCTGAACGCAACGTGCGATGGTGGTGGCGTCTTGCGCAGGCATTTGTATCCTGCGCTAGGGGAGGGCGTGCAATTGCTGCTGCGATACGACTGCTCGCCGCCATCTAGATCAGCCGCGCAATGGCGCGTGCGTCACGCTGCGGCAACGTCGACCAACATCGGCATCACCCTGATCGGCCCAAGCGTCGCGACCGGTGAGCGATGGCGGGCGGTCGCAGCAGTGCTCTGTGCAACGGCGGCACAGCGCTGCCCGTGATTGTTGAGCTGCGCAACACTGCAGGTGCATGCCCATGTGCGGTTGGCGAACGCACGCAGCGAGCGCGCGTGAATCGATGCCCCATGTGCTGATTGCCGCGCCAGTCGGTCGTGCCGTTGAGAAGGTCTTGAGCAGCAACGGGACCTTCCCGGAAAACGATCCACGCCGAGCAACAACGCCTCAGTCACCCTCAGACGCAGGTCCCGGATGCTGCTTCTCGCTTTCTTCGTTCTCGCCAACGTCGCCTTTGACCTGCGGCAACCCTTCCTGCTGCGCATCGCCGTGGTTGGGCACTTCCGGGCGGTTTTCCATCATCAACGACAGCGCTGCCTTGGCCATCAAGTGCGCGCTGATCGGTGCGGTGATGAACAGAAACACGGTGATCAGCAATTCGCGCGGTTGCGGGTCCACACCCAGAAACAGGTGGTAGCCCACCGAGGCCAGCAGCACGCAGCCCACGCCCAGTGTGCTGGCCTTGGTCGGTGCATGCAGGCGCTTGAAAAAATCCGACAGCTTCACCAGGCCGAAGGCGCCGATCAGGATGAAGAACGTGCCCGCCAGCAACAAGGCGCTGAGCAAGTATTCGGTCAGGGCGATCATTCGACGATGCTCCGCCGCAACACGTACTTGCTCAGCACCACGGTGCTGCCGAAGCCGAGCATTGCAATGACCAATGCCGCCTCGAAATAGATCGGCGAATCCAGGTACATGCCCAGCAGCATCAATTCGGCGATGGCGGTAACCGAGAGCGTATCCAGCGCCAGGATGCGGTCTGGCACGGTCGGCCCGCGCAGCAGCCGCCACAAGGCCATCAGGATGGCCAGGCCCACCGCATGCATGCAGATCACGATGGTCGATTCGATGAACATGTGGCCGGTCATGGAAAGATCTCCATCAGGGGCTTTTCGTAGCGGGTCTTGATCTCGGCGATCAAGGCCTCCGGATCGTCCAGATGCAGCACATGCACCAGCAGATATTTGCGGTCGTCCGACAGCGCGGCCGAGACGGTCCCCGGCGTCAGCGTGATCATGCTGGTCAACGCGGCGATGCCGTGAATGTTGGCGATATCCAGCGGCACCCAGATGAAACCGGGATGGATGCGCGCTTCCGGCCCGAGCACCTGGGCTGCGACCTTGATGTTGGAGCGCACGATGTCGCCCGCGGCGACCAGCAGCATGCGCGGCACCGAGCGCAGCGAGCCGATCTGTGCGAACTCGCGGTCCAGCCGCGCTGCGAAGATCGGTACCACCACGCCCAGCAGCACGCCCAAAAACCCATTGCTGCGGGCCGAAGCTATCGCTGAGCAGCAGCCAGAACACGAAGACCGTCACGCTCAAGGGCGGCGAGGGGAACAGGCGGCGACGCAGTGGCAGAGGTGTGTTCATGGCTGCCTCCGTTGCGGCGTGGTGGCGCGTACCTGGTCCACATACGCGCCGGGGTCGCGCAACTGCGCGGCGGCCGCATCGGTGTAATGCATCAGGGCCTGCGGCGCCGGTCATCGCAACCAACCCGCCGAGCAACAGCACCGTGGCGGCGGTCTCCACCGGACGCATGCGGCCACGTCGCGGCGGCTGCAGTTCCGGCGCAGTTTCCGCCGCGGCCGGCACCCGCCAGAACAACCGCACGCCGGCGCGGGTGAGGCCGATCACGATCAGCAGGCTACTGCCCAGCACCGCAGTCCACACCGGTCCCACCAGCCCCTCAGGCACGTGTTGCAGCAATGCGGCCTTGGCCAGAAATCCGGACAGCGGCGGCAACCCGGCCACCGCGACCGCGGCAATCATGAACATCGTGCCCGGAATGGCTCGCCCGGGCAGCGGCGCCACCACTTCCTTGCGGTCGCTGGCACTGCCGCGGCGGCGGCGGATCAGGTCGGAAATCATGAACAACGCAGCGGCCACAAAGCTGCTGTGCGGCAGGTAATACAGCCCCGCGCCCAGCGCGCCGGCATCGTCCAGCGAAAACGCGATGAACAAGGTCGCTGCCGAAAATACCACCAGGTACGACACCATCACCCGCAGCCGCGATGCGGCCATCACCCCGAACGCGGCCATCAGCAGCGTCGCGATGCCCAGCCACAACAGCGCATGGCGACCGAAGCCTTGCAGCGCGCCGGCGCCGAACCACAACGACGATACCCGCAGCACTGCGTACAGCCCCACCTTGGTCATGACGGCGAACAATGCGGCCACCGCCGCCGGCGCTCGCGAATAGGTTTCCGGCAGCCACAGATACAGCGGCAACAACGCGGCCTTGCTGCAGAACACCAGCAGCAACAGGCCGAGCGTGGCCTTGGCCAGCGGCACATCCTGCGCCGGCAGATCGGCAATGCGCTGCGACAGCTCGGCCATGTTAAGCGTGCCGAACACCCCGAACAGCAGGCCCAGCGCAATCAGGAACAACGTCGATGCGCACACGTTGAACACCACGTAATGCAGGCCTACCCGCATCTGCAATCCGCGCCCGCCGCTGAGCAGCAGGCCATAGGAGGCGATGAGCATCACCTCGAAGAACACGAACATGTTGAAGATGTCGCCGGTCAGGAACGCACCGTTCAAGCCCATCAACTGAAACTGGAACAACGCATGGAAATGCGGTGCGCGCCGGTCCCAGCCTGCGCAGGCATGCAGCAGGCACGCCGAGCCCAGGATCAAGGTCGTCAGCAGCATCCACGCCGACAAGCGATCGCCCATCAGCACGATGCCGATGCGCGCCGGCCAGTCGCCGAGCAGATAGACCAGGATCTGGCCGTCGGCAGCGCGTGCGAACAGGGCGATGACCGCCGCGGCCAACAGGGCGATGCTGACCCACGCCACGCTGCGCTGCACGCGCGGCCCATAGCGGCGGTGTTCGACGAATAACGATGCCGACGCGCCCAGCATCGGGATCAGGATGGGCAGGATCAGCAGATGGTTCATCGCCGGGCCTGCCGCGTATCCGTGCCGGTGGCGGCATCTTCGTGCGCATCCACATGGTCGCTGCCATTGTCGCTACGGCTGCGGATCGCCAGCACCAGGCTCACCGCGGTCATCGCAAACGCGATCACGATGGCGGTCAGCATCAAGGCCTGCGGGAGCGGGTCGGTGTGATGCATCAGCTCGGCCGGCACGCCGTCGCGCAACACCGGCGCCTGGCCGCTGCGCAAGCGCCCACCGGCGAAGATCAGCAGGTTGGTCGCATACGACAGGAAGGTCATGCCCAGGATCACATCGAAGCTGCGCGCACGCAGCAGCAGATAGATCGCCAATGCGGTGAGGACGCCGATTGCGCTTGCCACTGCCAATTCCATCAATGCTGCTCCGCGGTGCGTGTCGAACGTTGGGTGGGGTCGATCTCGCCGCGCTGCGAACTACGCGTACGCGAGGGTTTGATCGTGCCCATCATCGACAGCATCAACATCGCCGCACCGAACACCACCAGGTACACGCCGGTATCGAAGCCCAGCGCACTGGCCAGTTCCAGTTCGCCCAATAGCGGCAGCGGAATTTCCAGGTGCCCGCTGCTCAGGAACGGCAGCCCGAACACCAGCGAGCCTGCACCGCTGACCAGCGCGCACAACAAGCCGATGCCGATCAGGCGGATGTAGTCGAAACCAAAGCGCGACTCGACCGAGGCCGTCCCCTGAATCACGTACTGCATCAGCAATGGCACCGCCAGCACCAGCCCGGCAATGAAGCCACCGCCCGGCGCGTTGTGCCCGCGCAGGAACAAAAACAGCGACACCGTCAGTGTCAGCGGGAACATGATCTGCGCCAGATCGGCCGGCACCGGCAACTTGATCGGCGGCCCCGGCATGGTGCGCTCCGGTGCCATGCGCGCGCGGCGCAGCAGGGCGTGCACCACCAGCCCGGCGATGGCGAAGACGGTGATCTCGCCAAAGGTATCGAAGCCGCGGAAATCCACCAGGATCACATTGACCACATTGCGCCCATACGCTTCGGGCAAAGCGCGCTGCAGCAGTTCGCCGGCGACCGAATGGCTGGGTTGGGTCATCAGGGTATACGCCAACGCCGCCAGACCCGCACCGCCGGCAATGGCAAGTGCGGCATCCCGCATCTTGCGCAGCCGCGCACGTTCGGGCAACGAGCGCTCGGGCAGATAGTTCATCGCCAGCAGCATCAGCACCAGCGTGACCATTTCCACCAGCAACTGCGTCAGTGCCAGATCCGGCGCCGACAGGAACACGAACGTCAGGCTGACCGCCAGCCCGGTGCCGCCGAGCACCAGCACCGCCAGCAGACGCTGCTGGTACAGGAACAGGCTGCCCAGGGCGCACGCGATCATCAACAGCCACACCATCCAGCCCAGCGCCGGCATCGGCATGGGGGCGGGCCATTGCGGCAATGTACCGCCTTGCAGGAACGGCATCAGCGCCACCACGACGGCGCTCAGCACCAGCAGCATCAACATGCGCTGCAGGTTGCCGTTGGTGACTGCGTCGGTCATGCGTGCGGTGGCAGCGAACAAGGCGCGCAGGTTCCATTGGAACAGCGCCTTGCCCGGCGAACGGTTCTGGATCGCGTAAAGATCCAGCGTGCGGCGCAACGCGATGTACAACAACGCACCGCCGACGATGCCGGCAACGCTCATCGCCAGCGGCAAATTGACGCCATGCCACAGCGCCAGGCTGTAGTCGGGCAGCCGGTCGCCCAAGATCGCGGTGGCACCGGCGCGCAGTACGGGCGCCACTGTCCACGCCGGCACGATGCCCACCGCCACGCAGGTCAGTACCAGCACGTCGACCGGAATCCGCATCCAGCGCGGCGGCTCGTGCGGCGTGGTGTCCAGCGCGCGCGGGCCTTCGCCGAAGAACGTGTCGTGCACGAAGCGCAGGCTGTACGCCACGCCCAGCAAGCCGGCCAGCAGCGCAGCGGTGCTGGCCAGGATGCGCATCAGTTGCGGCGCTTCGGTATCCAGCGCAACGGCGAAGAACATTTCCTTCGACAAGAAGCCGTTGAGCAGCGGAATGCCGGCCATGGCCAGCGAGGCGGTAATGGCCAGGGCGCTGGTCACCGGCATCAACCGACGCAGATTGCCCAGCTTGCGCATGTCGCGCGTGCCGGTCTCATGGTCGATGATGCCGGCGGCCATGAACAACGACGCTTTGAAGACCGCATGGTTGATGAGGTGAAACACGCCGGCCACCACCGCCATCGGCGTGGACAGGCCGAACAGCATCGTGATCAGGCCCAGATGCGAAATGGTCGAGTACGCCAGTACGCCCTTGAGATCATGCTGAAAGATGGCATGCCAGGCGCCCAACAACACCGTGATCGCGCCGATGCCGGTCACCGTGTAGAAAAACAGATCGGTACCGGCCAGCGCCGGATGCAAGCGCGCCAGCAAAAACACGCCGGCCTTCACCATCGTGGCCGAATGCAGATACGCCGACACCGGCGTAGGCGCCGCCATTGCGTGCGGCAACCAGAAGTGGAACGGGAACTGCGCGCTCTTGGTGAAGATGCCCAGCAACACCAGGCCCAGCGCGTACGGATACAGCGGGCTGGCGCGGATCACATCGCCGGCGGCCAGGACGGCATCGAGCTGAAAGCTGCCGACGATGCGGCCGATCATCAACACGCCGCCCAATAGCGCCAAGCCGCCGCCGGCGGTCAGTACGAAGGCCATGCGTGCGCCTTCGCGCGCGTCCTTGCGGTGCGACCAGAAGCCGATCAACAGGAACGAGCTGATACTGGTGAGTTCCCAGAACACCATCAGCAACAGCAGATTGCCCGACAGCACCATGCCGAGCATCGCGCCCATGAACAGCAAGAGATAGGCAAAAAAACGCGACGCGCTATCGCGTGCGCTCAAGTAGTAATGCGCGTAAAGCACCACCAGCGCGCCGATGCCCAGCACCAGCAGGGCGAACATCCAGGCCAGGCCATCGAGCCGCAGCGAGAACATCAGGCCAATCTGCGGCAGCCACGCGTGTTGGCTGGCAATCACTTCGCCGCGCAGCACCGCTGGCGTCGACAATGCCAGCACCAGCAGCCCGGCCAACGGCGCGGCCGCAGCCAACCACGCAGTGATCGAACGGGATGCGCGCCAGAGCAGCGCAGCGGCAGCGGCCATGACAAAGGGCAGCGCCAGCAGAATTTCCAACGAGAAAGGCATGCAGGGAACACAAGATTCGCGAGCAGGCCCGAGAGCTTAACAAACCGTTGACTGACGTCCGCGTCAACGCCGCCGGCGCGCATGACCCGCGATCGGCTTCACTGGGCCGCACATCGCCATGCCGCACTCGCTATGCTGGAGGCATTCATGCCTCGATAATTGCCACGTGACTGCCGCCAATCCCGCTCCGTCCACCGCTGCATCTGCGCCGCGCGCCCTGGTCTTCGGTGGCAGCGGGCAAATCGGCGAGCGCTTGCTGACCCGCCTGCTGAGCCGCGGATGGCAGGTGACAGCGTGGTCGCGGCAGCCGCGCGCAGCACGCGCCGGTCTGATCTGGCGCCAGGCCGATCTGGCCGTACCGGCAACCCCTGGCGAGGCCTTCGATGTCATCTTCAGCTGTGGCCCGTTGGACCATTTCGCCCGCTGGTATGCCGAAAACCCGGTGGTGGCGCCGCGCATCGTGGCGTTCGGTTCCACCAGCGTTGAGGTCAAGGAACACTCCATCGACGCGGCCGAGCGCGACGTGGCCCAGCGTCTGGCCACTGCCGAACAGGCGCTGTTTTCCACTACGCGCGCGCGCAGCGCCAGTGCCACGGTGCTGCGCCCGACCCTGGTCTACGGCGCGGGACGCGACAAGACGTTGACCCAGATCGCCGGTTTGGCGCAGCGCACCGGCGCGTTCGTACTGCCGGCCAACGCCACTGGCCTGCGCCAGCCGGTGCATGTGGAAGATCTGGCCAGCGCCGCTCTGGCGGTGGTTGGCCAGCCGGCCACCCAGCAGCGCAGTTATGCCGTGGGCGGCGGTGAAGTGCTGGCGTACACGCAGATGGTGGAGCGCGTACTGGAAGCGCTGCCACGGCCTGCACGTCTGTATCAGGTGCCGCCCAGCCTGTTCGGTCTTGCACTCATCGCAGCGCAACGCGTGGGCCGCCTGCGGGGCTTGAATGCCGCCGCACTACAGCGCATGCGCGAGGACCTGGTATTCGATCTGGAACCGGCGCGTCGCGATTTCGGCTATGCGCCGCGCGCATTTCGCCCACTGCCCGAGGAGCTTGGGATCGGCGAGTAAGGCCTAGCCGGTCTGCGGGCGTCGCTTGGCGGGCGGCGCTTAATAGCGCCACCCCAGCTGGCGATACGCCTTGGCCAGCACCCAGATCGGCCCGATCAGCAGATAGGTGAGATCGGTCAGGAAGCTCGGTTTGCGGCCTTCGATCTTGTGGCCGACGAATTGGGCAATCCAGGCCAGCACGAACACCGTCAGCGCGGTGGCCAACAGACCGGCAAGCCCGATGCGGCCTTCGATCAACCGGCACAGACAGCCGAAGAAGAAAAAGATCCCCAGCATGCCCAACCCCAGCGGGCGCGACAGCCGGTTGTAGTACGACCACGCCGCAAACATCGACAGCGCGGCCCACACGCCGCTGCTGAACCAGCTACCGCCGACCGGGATGCACCACAACAGCGCCACCACCGACCACAGGATCGCAGGCACGGCCAGCACGTGGATCTGCTGATTGGTCGCGTTTTGATGATCGTCTGAATAGCTGGCGAAATAGCGCTCGATCGGTCGCGCGGTCGTGGTGCTTTGGCTCATGTTCCCTCCCAGGAATGACCCAAGCATACGCGCGCGGATGGCGCCATGGCAGATGTATCCCCGTCACGCCTTGGCGGCGCGACGAGGGTGCACCGTCAGTTCACCGAGACTGCGCTCCACGCCGCTGCTACCGCGCGGTATTGCGTGGACGTGCTGCCGTACAGATCGGTGGCCGCGCTCAGCGTGGCCCGACGGGCCGCCGCGTAGTTGGTGGACGAGGTCATGTAGACCGTCAGTGCGCGATACCAGATACGGCTGGCCGCGGCACGGCCGATCGCGGTGAGCGCCGTGGAGCCGCTGCAGACCAGACTGGTCGGGGTTAGGTTGTAGCTGGTGCCGGAACCGAATCCGCTCGGCACCACCGCCCCTTCGGCCAGCAGATAGTAGAAGTGATTGGCCACGCCCGAGCTGTAGTGCACATTGAGCGAGCCCAGGCTGCTGCTGTAGCAATCGGGCGATTTGCCATCCAGGCTAGGCTTGAACATATAACGCAACGCCAGTGTGCCGGTGCTGTTGTTGGGGATGATCTTCTCGCCAATCAGATAATTGCCCGGCTCGGCACTGTTGGCAGCGGAGTACTCCACCATGGTGCCCATGATGTCGGACGTGGCTTCATTCAGCCCGCCCGATTCGCCCGAGTAGGTCAGCGCGGCGGTCCGGCTGGTCACGCCATGGGTCATCTCATGGCCGGCCACATCCACCGACACCAACGGCGTGAACGTGCTGCCGTCGCCATCGCCGAAGGTCATGCAGAAACAGCTGTCCTGCCAGAAGGCGTTGTTGTAGCGGCTACCGTAATGCACCCGGCTCCGTGCACCGGCGCCGTCGTTTGCGATGCCTGTGCGCGAATGCGTGGTGCGGTAATAGTCCCAGGTCAACGCCACGCCGTAATGCGCATCGACCGCTGCGGTGACCGTATCGCCGGTGGTGCCGCTGCCCCAGGCATTGTCGGCATCGGTGACCAGCGTGCCATTGCCGGAGGTGCTGTTGCGCATGTTGTAGGTCGCACCGCTGCCGCGACTGATATCGGTCATTTCATAGCTGGTACTGCTGCAGCGCGTCGTGTTCACCGTCACGCTGCCTGCATACAACGAACGTCCTGTACCAGCGGCGCTGGTGCCGCCGCTACACGCGGTATGCACCGTGTCCCATGATTCGAGGATGCGCTGGTTCACCGCATCGACGATGTAATGCATCTCGGTCGGCGTCTGGTCGGGTTTGACACCGCTGTAGATCACCTCGTACACCAGGCGCGGCGCGCCTTGGCGTGCATACAGCGCCAAACTTGCACGTGGCGCAGCATCCTGCGCCACATCGAAGTGCGATCCGGCCACACGCAATGCGGTTGCCGCATCGATACCCGGCACCAGGCTCGGACGCACCGTGGTGTCCATGGTCTGGCTCAATTCACGCATCACCCCACGGCGCGAGTGCACGACCACGTCGCCACCGATCACGGGCAGTCCCTGATAGGTACGATCGAAGCGCACATGCTCGGTGCCGTCGGCATCGACGATGCTGTCGCGTGCGATGAAGGCGTCGGCCGGCGCGCGATTGGCCAATGCCGACGCGTTGTTCCCCAATAACGATTGCGCGCGCGAAACGGCGGCATTGGCCGACAGATCCGCAGCGGTTGCGGCAGCAGAAAACGTGAGCGCGCAGCAGATTGCCGCGCCCAGGACATGGAATTGCATGACGACTCTCTCCAGAAAACGTGCAATGCAAAGACCGGCAGCCCCCGACGGCCGGTCGCCGATGGCACCTTGGGTGCCGGCAGCTACGCTTGCACAGTCACGAACTGGACAGTAGTAAAAATTACGGATGTATTGCGTTCTGTGCGCCCGGCCACTTTCCGCTGTGGCGTACATCGCAGAGGTGCAGCGGATGCAGGGTGTCATTGGCCGCTGCGGCCATGCATGCGCGCAACGCAGTGATTTCAGGCCGGGTTGCGCCGCATCGTTGCGCCGACGCAGGGGCGCTGCGGTATCCCATCGCCACGCGCTGGCCGTCGAACGATGGTCAGTTTGCGCGATGTCATTACTTCCGCGGCGCATGCGCAAACAAAAACGCCGGCCAATATCCTGGCCGGCGTTCTCTTGATCTATCGCCGATACATCAGCGACCTCCCATCGCAACCTTTTGCTGTTCTTGCTGGGCCTGTTGCTGCTGCGATTGACCAGCCAGCAACTGCGCGCTGGTTTGCTCAAGTGGCGGGGCAGGTTGGTTCAGGTCCACCGCCGCCCGGAAGCCCGGCGTGGTGCCCAAGACGAACGCCTTGCCGTCCTGCACCGTCACGTTCTGCAGCTTGTCGGCGCTGTCGATCCCATTCTGCTTGGCCTGCAGCGTGACATGTGCCGCGGTCTCGTTGGAGATCATGCTGGGCAGCTTGCTGCGGATTGCGTTATGCAGCGCGTGGTCGGGATGCGATGCATCGTTAAGCGAAGGCCCTTTCGGCGCAGCAACCTGCGCCTCGCGGGTCTGCACCGGTTGCGCAGACAACGCTGCCCGCGTGTCGCGGCCAACAACACCGTCCTGCGGCAGCCCATGCTGCTTCTGGAACGCCATCACTGCCTCGCGCGTGTTATCGCCGAAACGCCCATCCTCGGCCAGCCGGTTGCCCTGCGCATCGCGCACGCCCAGGCGGTTGAGGTCCTGCTGCAGCTTTCCCACATCCTGACTGTTGTCGCCATGCCGCAAGGCACCTGTGCCGCTTGCCGGTGCTGCATGGGTGTTATGCGCACCTGCGTCATGTTGGCGACCCTGATTCCAGAAGGTCTCGGGACTGGTCAGTTTTCCGTTGGCATCGCGCAATTGGTAATGCACATGCTGGGCATATTGGCTTGCGCCATTGGGTCCACGTCCCCCATCGTGCCGATGGCATCGCCTGCCGACAGCGTCTGACCTTCTTTGACCTTGACGCCATCCAGATGCAGGATCTCGTGCGAGTTGCCTTGTGCATCGCGAATCTTGACGGTGCCGTAGCTTCCGCCGGCAAAGGTCACCGTCCCGGCGACCGGCGAATGCACGGTTGGATGCTGCAGATTGCGTCCTGCCTGACCGCCCTGATAATTGAAGTCGGTGCCGCCGTGGTCGCGCGCGCTGCGGT
Source organism: Xanthomonas phaseoli pv. phaseoli (assembly GCA_022749655.1). Taxonomy (GTDB): domain Bacteria; phylum Pseudomonadota; class Gammaproteobacteria; order Xanthomonadales; family Xanthomonadaceae; genus Xanthomonas; species Xanthomonas phaseoli. The sequence goes on along the minus strand of CP094243.1, from coordinate 4,995,353 downwards.
GCTCGCCGTAATGCCCGGTGACATGCGGCGCGGTGCCGTTCTGCGGCGGAAGCATGCGCTCCATGGTGGCCTGGAACGACTGCGCGTTCGAACCGGCATGCGGTGTTTGCGCCGGTGTCGCATGCTGCGCAGGCGCGACAGTCTGTCCGAGCTGACCGTGTTCGAGCTTGTGCATCACATCGGGCGTGAGGTCGCGCTGCCAGCGCGCGAAGCGGCTTTCGCGACCAGCCAGTCCATTCGGCGGGTCGCCACCGTTGATCGCAACGCCTGCTGCATGCGCATCTTGCCTGGCCGCTTGCGGCACATTGTGCTGCCAGTACCAGGTTGCGATCCGCGACGCATTTTCCTGTTGCGCGGCCAGTTCGGGGTGCGCGACCAGGTCGAGTTTCAACGCTTCGCCGGCCTCGCGATACTGATCCTTGCCGGTGAGCTGGATGTAGCCGCGACCACGGTAAAGATAACCATCGCCGGGTTCGTTGTTGCCCATGCGTCCGCCATACATCAACTCGGCAAGTTTCTTCGGCTGGCCGCGCAATGCCTCCAGGCGCGCTTCTTCCAGCGCCTCCGGTCCTTCGCGCAGTGCGGAACGCACTTTCGAACTCACTTGCGAGGGGCCGCGGGTGTAGCGGAACCCTTCTTCCAGGCGATTAAGTCCGCCCGATTCGTGGCCTACCTGGGCCATGAAATTGGCCAATTCGGTTGGCCGGGTGATTCCCGCTGCATAGGCTGCCTGCAACAGCCCTGTCTCGCGATCGGTTGCCATGGTGTAACTCCTCATTTCTCAGCAACATGAAAAACGGACCCATCCTTGTCCGCGTAAGCCATTACTTCCTTTTAATTTTGTTTTTGGGCTCCAGCCTCATCCAGCGCTGCGACTTTCTTGAGCGTGGCGGGGTCGAAGTCCTGGAACGTCACCGTTCCAAAATCCTTGTCGGTCAATTCCAGGGTGTTGTGTTGTTCGGTCTCGGTATCGGAAAGATCGCGCACAACCTTGTCCAGCAACCAGGTTTGCTTGTCTGCCGAATACTTGAACGTGAAGTCGTCGGCCCAGCGTTCGCGCGACCCGCCTGAAATGGAGATGGTGAATTGCCCGGGCTGGACGCGCGAAAATGCATACGGGTCGCCTGCCAGGCCGCCGCAGCGGGCACAGGGCACGATGCGATCATTTTCAGCGGCCTTTTGCATGCTGCCATCGCCGTTCTGGGTCAGCAGCAGGACGCGACGCGGCTGCCCTTCGCCGAGCTTTTCGTCACCGGTTGCCGGCGGAGAAATCACCACAAGTGCGTCCGAATGTCCGGCGCCAGTCAGGTCGCCGCGCTGGGTATCCAGTGCCTTCGATCCTGCTGGAACGAAGGAGTCTATCGTTGCCATGGGTACAGTCCCTTGTGTCGATGTGGCAGGGGGTGACGCGGCCGCGGCGGGTGATTGAGTCGCGGCCGTCGGTGCACTGGCGGGCGTGCCAGGCGCATCGGCGGCCTGCGGACCGTTACACGCGGCAAGCGCTACTGCCAGCACGGGGATGAGCAGTCTGAAGCGGGGCACGGCCGTCTCCTGATGTGGGGGGTGCATGGCGCGGTGTTGCCTGCGCCGTTACAGCGACTGGTCGTCGACCTTGACCAGGGTCCAGCATGGGCGCTGGGCGAAGTGGTAGACCTGTTGATCGCCGCTGTCAGGTGTGCGGACCAGTACCTGACGACCGTCTGCATCCTCGGACACCACCACCTCGCGTCCCGCGGAGCGGGCCACGTCCAGATTCGGGATCACCGGCCATTGGACGTCGGCCAGCGCAACCTGGCGAGTGATTGGCGCCGGTTCTGGCTGCGCATCCGGATCGATCCGGATCATGGTCAGCGGGTCGGCCGTGGCGTTCTCCTGGGCCGCGATGTCTGCACTGAAGCTTTTTAGAAATGCAGAAAAGTCGGTCGCGGGGCAGGCTGTCGGCTGAGCGGGCGTGGCCGCCGCTGTAGCAGGCGTTGAGGCGGCAGGCGTGGCACTCGCTGCCTCTGCTGTCGCCGCGGGCATTGCCGCGCCTGCTAGCTCTGCTTGCGGTTTGCAGGCAACCAGCGCCAGGCTCAGTGCGAGGGCATGCAGGGACGTTCGTAAAAGGGCCAACGGATCCTCCTGATCGTATCGGGCGACGTGCGAGCGGGCGGAATGGTATCCGCGCATTGCGTGCAAATGCGTGAAGGCTGGCGGGGCGAGCGTGCAGCGGGCCGGCTGGCACGCGGCAGGCCCGCACCCCGGGAGAGTGACCGGTGTGCCAGTGGCCGATGCTCAAACGAATCCAAGGCCGATGATGGTCATCAACACAGGCCGGGTACCTCGATCCATCGCCAAAATCGTCACGCAGTGATGGATGGATTACCTTGAAATCACCCGTTGGCGTGAACAACTAAATTTCGTTGGAAAATACATCCAGTGCATCCGCACTCACCCAGCCTTGCGCGCAATTGCCAACGGATTGTCCTGGTGCCGCCGCGTGGCAGCCCTCACCACTTTCAGGCTTGATCTGCTTGATCGGCCTGTCGCCATAGGTTTTGCACAATGCGTTGTTCTTGCACTTTGCAATGGTGTCCGCTGGAATTGCGGCGACGTAGTAATAACGCGGGTTCTGTCCGGCGCGGCCGATCGCCTGGACGCAGACGAGCTGACCTTGGGTCAGGTTTGCCGTAGCCGTTGCGCTGCTGCCGGTGGTGGGCACCACGTTCATTAGATCTACTCCGTTCGCCTGGGCGACTCCGGCGAAAAATCCCTCATTGCCGCAATCGGGTGAAAACTCCACGTCATAAAAATCACCACGATCGACATTGCCTGCTGTGCATCCATTTGCAGCCTTCGCATCCGTGCAGCTGACGCCCGTGGCCTGTATCAATGCGCCAAGTCTGTCGTTGACCTGCGAAACCGCAGCTGTGTTGTTTTTCGCAGATGCTACTGGCACTGCTTCTGGAGCTGACGGGGCTGCAGATTGGCCGGCCGTGCAGGCGCCTAGCGCGAGCAACAAACTGGACAGTGCCGCATTGCGGAAGGCAGGCAACGTGCGAAAGAAGTGACTTGACCGAGCCATTGCGACCTCGTTGGGCAAGAGCGCACACCATCGTGGCGAGCATGGTGGAATGAATTAGATGCGATTGTGTGCAGTGCCCGTCATGAAGTTTCATGCACCACCGCCAGCTTGGCCTTGGTTGGCAGGCGACGGGCTCGCAACACGCCGATTATTTTCAGTGCTTCAGTCATGACGGCGTCTGCGTACTGCGCCGACTCGCCCCCTTCAATCGGGGGCAGGCCATCAATCCACCGAAATGTCCGCCAGCCGCTGCAGCGCTTCGGCATATTTCGCACGCGTGCGATCGATGACGTTGGCCGGCAGGCGCGGGCCGGGCGCGGTCTTGCCCCAGTCCAGGGTTTCCAGATAATCGCGCACGAACTGCTTGTCGTAGCTCGGCGGGCTGGTGCCCGGTTCGTATTGGTCGGCCGGCCAATAACGGGAGGAATCCGGGGTCAGCATCTCGTCCATGATGTACAGACGGCCATCGGCATCGGTGCCGAATTCGAACTTGGTATCGGCCAGCAGGATGCCGCGTTCGGCAGCAAAATCGGCGGCAAAACGGTAGATGCGCAAGGTGGCGTCGCGCACGCGTTCGGCCAGCTCGGCACCGACCGTCTTGACCATTGCATCGAAGTCGATGTTTTCGTCGTGGTCGCCAACCGCTGCCTTGGTCGAAGGCGTGAAAATCGGCTCGGGCAGTTTCTCGGCCTGACGCAGGCCGTCGGGCAATTCGATACCGCTGATCTTGCCGGTGCGCTGGTAATCCTTCCAGCCGCTGCCGATCACATAGCCGCGGGCGATGGCTTCCACCGGCACCGGCTTGAGCTTGCGCGTGACCACGGCGCGCTTGGCGTACAAGGCCGGGTCGACACCCTCGGGCAATACCTGCTCCACGCGGATGTCCACCAGGTGGTTGGGCATCAGGTGCTCGGTCTTGTGGAACCAGAAGTTGGATACCTGGCACAGCATCTCGCCCTTGCCGGGAATCGGGTCGGGCAGCACCACGTCGAACGCAGACAGGCGATCGGTGGCCACCATCAACAGATAGTCGCCCGGGGCGCACCGGCGGGCAGGCGGTCGCGGGGAATATCGAAGACATCACGGACCTTGCCACGGTGACGCAACGGCAGGCCGGGCAGATCGGATTGCAACAGCGTGGTCGACACAGGCACTCCTAAGGACGTCGCTATGACGCTGTCCCCGGGACCCGGCGGGCCCGCGGGTAGGCAGCGGGCCGCGTAGTGTACGGCGCTTCGCCGCCGCCCGCAGAATTTATTGGAGCCCGCGCAGTGGGGCCTGTGCAGGCGCCGTCAGCCAGGCCGGGCGGGCGTTCGGGTAAGATCGCCAGCCCGCCTCCCGCCCCCGATCGCCCCATGTCCTGGTACGGAAAACTGCTCGGCGCATTGGCCGGCGCCTTGCTGTTTCGCGGGGCGCCGGTGGTGGGGCTGATGATCGGGCTGGCGATCGGCCACGCGGTCGACGCCGGCTGGTTCAAACGGCGCGCGGAAAATCCTTACGAAGCGCTGGGCCTGGAGCCGGATGCCACCACCGCCGAGATCGACCTGGCCTATCGCCGGCTGATGTCGCGCTACCACCCGGACAAGGTCGCCAACGCCGACCCGGAAGCCCGCCGCCAGGCCGAGAAGAAGGCCAGCCAGATCAACGCCGCCTACGACCGGATTCAGCGGCTGCGCAGGCGCTGAGCGAAGGGGCGCACCGACATCTGCTGCGTCCAGCAGTGCCGGACGTCAGCGCAGCGTGTTGTTCCCCGGAAAGGCCTCACCCAATAAAACGCCTGATCGTCACGATCAGGCGCCGCGGGCACGCACGCACCCGGCTCTCAGAACCTGTAGGTCGCGGTCAGCCGCACCGCGTTGGTCGAAACATCGGTATCGGTCCGACGCAGGTCGGTACCGGCCGGATTGACGCGCAGGAAGGGGTTGGTGGCCGGCGCGGTGCCGGGGCCGACGCGCACGCGGGTGTCGTCGTCCTGCAGGCGGGTGAACAGATATTCCACGCCGACCGAGACCTTGTCGCTCAAGCGCCGTTGCAGGCCGATGCCGGCCTGGTAGCCATCGGCACTGTCGCCGCCACTGCTGGTGAAGCTGTTGGCGGTATTGCTGCTGGCAAAGCGGTGGTCGAATTCGCCACGCGCCACACCGGCGGTGATGTAGGCCAGGTAATCGCCCTGCGTGCCGAAGGCGTAGCCGATGCGCCCGCGCAACGCCGCGGTGCGGTTGAGCTGGCGGGTGAAGGTATAAAACGCAGGTGTCGTGCTGAAGGCGCTGACGCTGTCGTGGACATCGTTGCGGGTGTATTCGGCGACCACGCCATAGACCCAGTTGCCGGCCTGCCAGTCGTAGCCCAGCCGTGCGCCATATTCGGCACCGCCCTTGTCCTTGCTGCAACCACTGGCCGGCGTGCGCCCCGCCGCTGCGCCACCGCAGAAACCGGGCGAAAATGCATCTGCACCGGTCACGGTGCTGACCTGGTCGCCGTCGCGGCCATCCAGATTGGTATCGAAGCCGAAGCGGCCACCGGAGACGCCGGCCGGATCGGCACCACCGGCATTGGCACCGATGGAAAAACCGGACCAGTCAGCTGGGCCGGATTGCGCCCAGGCCGAGGGCGCCAGGACGAGAAGGGCCAAAGCGGCGGAAGCGAGCGGGGTGGGTTTCATGCGGTCTCCTTGCATCTGGCGCGGCGCGCCGGTCAGGTAACTACGCGCTCGCGTCCGCTCCGGATGCACGTGGGCTGACTTGGGGGCGGCATTGCACAGCGGCAGAGCCGCTGGCGCCGCCGGCAGGTGCGCGATCGCGCAATGACTGCGAGCTGCCGGCCCCAGCCTGCGGTGGTAGCGGCGGCCTGCCCGCGGCGTGCGCCCCGAGCGCCCAGCGGCGTTCGGCTTTCCTCGCCGGGCCACGGTTGCGACAATGGCGCTCCTGCATTTTTCCGAGCTGCCCATGCAACCGACGGCGATCGCCCCGTCCATCCTGTCCGCCGATTTCGCCCGTCTGGGCGAGGAAGTGAATAACGTGCTCAAGGCTGGTGCCGACTGGGTGCACTTCGACGTGATGGACAACCACTATGTGCCCAACCTCACCATCGGCCCGATGGTGTGCCAGGCGCTGCGCAAGCACGGCATCACCGCGCCGATCGACGTGCATCTGATGGTCGAGCCGGTGGACCGCATCGTGCCGGATTTCGCCGAAGCCGGTGCCACCACCATCAGCTTCCACCCCGAAGCCAGCCGCCACGTGCACCGCACGATCCAGCTGATCAAGTCGCATGGCTGCCAGGCCGGGCTGGTGCTCAACCCGGCCACGCCGGTGGACATCCTGGATTGGGTGCTGCCCGAGCTGGACTTGGTCTTGGTGATGTCGGTCAACCCGGGCTTCGGCGGGCAGGCTTTCATCCCGTCTGCGCTGGACAAGCTGCGCGCGATCCGCCGCAAGATCGACGCGACGGGCAAGCCGATCCGGCTGGAGATCGATGGTGGGGTCAAGGCCGACAACATCGGTGCGATTGCCGCCGCCGGCGCCGACACCTTCGTCGCCGGCTCGGCCATTTTCAATGCGCCCGACTATGCGCAGGTGATTGCGCAGATGCGCGCGGCGGTGGATGCGGTGCGATGAGCCGGCCTGCGCCGCAGATCCGCAGCGCCACGCCTGCGGATGTGCCGCTGCTGCATGAACTCATCACCGCGCTGGCGGTGTACGAGCGCGAGCCGGATGCGGTCAAGGCCAGCCAGCAGGAGTTGCGCGCCAGTCTGTTCGGCGAAGGGGCCACCGCGCATGCGTTGATCTGCGAGCGCGACGGCCAAGCGCTTGGATTTGCGGTGTATTTCTTCAACTACTCCACTTGGCTGGGCCGTAACGGCTTGTATCTGGAAGACCTGTTCGTGCGGCCGGAAGCGCGCGGCAACGGCGCGGGCCTTGCGCTGTTGCGGCACTTGGCGCAGCTGGCCGTGCAGCGTGGCTGCGGGCGGTTCGAATGGTCGGTGCTGGACTGGAACCAGCCGGCCATCGACTTCTACAAGGCAGTCGGTGCGCACCCCATGGAGGGCTGGACCGTGTACCGGCTCGACGGCGAACGGCTGGCCGCGTTTGCGGCGGGCGGCTGAGCCGGGCGCGCCGGGAGGTCAGCATCCCGCAAAGGAAGGCCGCTCCCGAGGAAGCGGCCTTCAAGAAAACTGGAGGCTGATCCTGCCTCCGCCCGTCGTCCCTGCTATGGCCTTCTATTCTCCTGGTTATCGATGACACCGCAATGACAGTGTCCCGGCGGCGCCCATTCACGATCTGCCCATTGGCCCACTGCTAGCCTGCGGCCATTCCCCTCACGGCATCGGCAGCGCGCATGGCCCCGTCCCACTGGCGTCTGATCCTCAATGGCAAGTCCACCGATAACCTGGACCTGCGTGAGGCAGTGGGAACGCTGCGCGAGCGCGGTATCCAGCTCGATGTGCGGGTCACCTGGGAAGACGGCGATGCCGAGCGCTACGTGGGCGAGGCGGTGGCCGATGGCGTGCACACGGTGGTGGCCGCCGGTGGCGACGGCACCCTGAGCGAAGTGGCCGCCGCGCTGGCGCACCACGAGGGCGATGCGGCCACGCTGCCGTCGCTGGGCCTGGTGCCGCTGGGCACTGCCAACGATTTTGCCACCGCCGCCAACGTCCCGATCGTCCCGCTGGAGGCGTTGAACCTGATCGCCGAGCGCGTCGCGCAGCCGGTCGACCTGCTGCGGATCGACGCCGACCATGGCCCGCACTGGTGCGCCAATGTGGCCAGCGGCGGCTTCGGTACCCAGGTCACGGTGGAAACCGACGAAGGCCTGAAGAAAATGCTCGGCGGTCTGGCCTATCTCATCACCGGCATGTCGCGGCTGGGCCGCATCGACCCGATCAGCGCCCGCTTCAGCGGCCCGGAGTTCAGCTGGGAAGGCGAATTCATCGCACTCGGGCTGGGGAACGGGCGCCAGGCCGGTGGCGGCCAGGCGCTGTGCCCGGAGGCCCTGATCGACGACGGCCTGCTCGATGTCACCATCGTCCCGGACCTCGACGGCGAGGTGGCTGCCACCCTCGGCACCCTGGTCACCGGCGGCAAACAGGCCGCGCTCGAACGCGTGGCCGTGCGCGCCCGCGTGCCGTGGCTGGAAATCGTCTCCCAGCAACCGCTGACCTTGAACCTGGACGGCGAACCGGAAACCTCGCGGCACTTCCGCATCGAATGCGTCCCGGCGCGGCTGCGGATGCATTTGCCTGCCGACTGTCCGTTGGTCGGTGGATGAGTGCGGGGAATCGGGAGTCGGGAGTCGGGAATGGGCAATCGGGAATCGGGATTCGGAAGAGCGCGATCGGCCCGCGCTGATGTGCGGTCGTCCGGTTGATGCATGCGCGCGCACCGTGCAGTGCCATGCCTCCACCATGAACGAGTCCGGTAGATCCGGACAATCGCATGCCAACCCAAGCGATGCCGGCTCAACGACGGCTTAAAGGCGGCGCTGCGGCTCAGCGGAGCAAACGATCGGTGCAACGCTGCGGCTAAAGCGGAGCAGCGCTGCGGCTGCCGGAGCGACGATCGGCGCAACGGGTTGGCTGCAGCTCAGGCGAAGTAGGGCGGCAGAAACGGAGCGGTGACAAGCACGCAGCCCTGAGCCCCTCTCCCGCCGGGAGAGGGGTTGGGGTGAGGGTCCCTGCGCCGACACTGGTGCCGCTGCCACGACCCAGGCCGCACGGGAATCAACCCGTGCAGCGCGCAACACCGACGCCTGTCGCCAACCGCAGGTTATTCGCACCAGATATTACCCGGTGCGCAAGGCTACGTCCGCCAACCCCCTTCCGTGCTTCGCATTCCGAAGCGCGTTGGCCGCGGCCTGCTGCCCTCGGCCGACACTTGCGCTACAGTACCCGCGTGTGTCCCGCCTGACGACTCCACGCTCCTTCTCTTCCGCTCGCCGCTGGTGGCGATGGTGGCCCGTTGCCGTCGTCCGCCCCGCCACAGAGTCCCGGAAGGAAAGTCGTCTTGATCACTGCAGAGCAGTTCCAGCGCCAGGCCGCTGAAGGTCACACCCGTATCCCCGTTGTCCGCGAAGTGCTGTCCGACCTGGACACGCCGCTGTCGGTCTATCTGAAGCTCGCCGACGGCGCCTACACCTATCTGTTCGAATCGGTCGAAGGCGGGGAGCGCTTCGGGCGCTACTCCATCATCGGCCTGCCGGCGCGGCGCGTGTACAGCTTTCGGGGCCACACGCTGGAGGTCAGTGAGCACGGCGAAGTCGTCGACACCCGGCAGGTCGCCGACCCGTTGGCCGAAGTCGATGCGCTGCGCGCCGAACATTCGGTGCCACAGCTGGATGGGCTGCCCGGTTTCACCGGCGGGCTGGTCGGCTGGTTCGGTTTCGAGTGCATCCAGTACATCGAACCGCGCCTGGGCAGCGGCGACAAGCCCGACGAACTCGGCACGCCCGACATCCTGCTGATGCTCTCCGAAGAGCTGGCGGTGTTCGACAATCTCAAGGGCCGTCTGTACCTGATCGTGCATGCCGACCCGCGCCAGCCGCAGGCCTATGTGCGCGCCAACCGGCGCCTGGACGAGCTGGCGCATCGCCTGCGCCAGGGCGGCGCCGGGTATCCGCAGGCGCAAATTTCCGACGCCATCGACGAAGCGGACTTCCATTCCTCGTTTACCCGCGAGCAGTACCACGCCGTGGTGCGCAAGGCGCAGGAATACGTGCGCGCCGGCGATATCTTCCAGGTGGTGCCGTCGCAGCGCCTGCGCGTGCCGTTCCGCGCGCGCCCGGTGGATGTGTATCGCGCGCTGCGTGCGTTGAACCCGTCGCCGTACATGTATTTTCTCGATGTCGGCGCTACCCAGGTGGTGGGCTCGTCGCCAGAAATTCTGGCGCGCCTGCGCGATGGCGTGGTCACTGTGCGCCCGATCGCCGGCACCCGCCCACGCGGCGCAACGCCCGAACTGGACAAGGCGCTGGAAGAAGAACTGCTGGCCGACCCGAAGGAACGCGCCGAGCACGTGATGCTGATCGATCTGGGCCGCAACGATGTCGGCCGCGTGGCCGAACCGGGCACGGTCAAGGTCGGCGAGCAGTTCGTGATCGAACGCTATAGCCATGTCATGCACATCGTCAGCGAAGTGACCGGCACCCTGAAAGCCGGCCTGAATTATAGCGACGTGCTGCGCGCCACCTTCCCGGCCGGCACCGTCAGCGGCGCGCCGAAGATCCGTGCGCTGGAAATCATCCGCGAACTGGAGCCGGTCAAGCGCAACGTGTATTCCGGCGCGGTCGGCTATATCGGCTGGCATGGCGATGCCGATACCGCTATCGCCATCCGAACTGCCGTCATCCAGGACGGCTACCTGTATGTGCAGGCCGGCGGCGGCGTGGTCTACGACTCCGACCCCGACCTGGAATGGCAGGAAACCATGAACAAGGGGCGTGCGCTGTTTCGCGCAGTTGCCCAGGCGGCGAAAGGCCTGTGATGGACGGGCAGGGTAGCGCTATGCGCATCAGCTTTCGCAACGACTATAGCGAAGGCGCGCATCCGCGGCTGTTGCAGGCGTTGGCGCAGGCCAGCGCCGAGCAGCACGCCGGCTATGGCACCGATCGGCACACAGCGCGTGCGGTTGCGTTGATCCGCAATGCAGTCGCGCAGCCGCAGGCCGACGTGCATCTGCTGGTCGGCGGCACGCAGACCAATCTGATTGCGATCAGCGCGTTCTTGCGCCCGCATCAGGCAGTCATCGCGGTGGAAGCGGCGCATATCGCCACGCACGAGACCGGCGCCATCGAAGCGACCGGGCACAAGGTGCTCACCGTGCCGGCGCTGCACGACAAGCTGACGCCTGCGCTGATTCAGCCGGTGCTGGCTGTGCATGGCAACGAACACATGGTGCAGCCGCGCCTGGTCTACATTTCCAACAGCACTGAAAGCGGCACCATCTATACGCGCGCCGAACTCGATGCGTTGTCGCGGTTTTGTCGCGCGAACGATTTGCTGCTGTACCTGGATGGCGCGCGTCTGGGTGCGGCGCTGACCGCCGATGGCAACGATCTGGATCTGCCGACCATTGCCACGTTGACCGACGCGTTCTATATCGGCGGCACCAAGAATGGTGCGCTGCTCGGCGAAGCGCTGGTCATCGTCAATCCCGTGTTGCAGGCCGACTTGCGTTATCTGATCAAGCAGCGCGGCGCGTTACTGGCCAAGGGCATGGTGCTTGGCGTGCAATTTGCGGCGTTGTTCGAAGACAGTCTGTTCTTCGAACTGGCCGCGCACGCCAACGGCATGGCGCAACGCCTGCGCGCCGGCCTGCTCGCGGCCGGTGCGCACTTCACCAGCGACTCGCCGACCAACCAGCAGTTCATCGCCGTCAGCGCGCAACACGCCGCGCAGCTGGCGCAACGCTACGACTTCGAGCGCTGGGAAGTGCGCACCGATGGCAGTCAGGTGATCCGCTTCGTGACCTCGTGGGCAACCACGGCCGCGTCGGTCGATCGGCTGTGTGCGGATGTTGCCGCACTTCATCGCGGCACGCCGTAAGCATGCGCACCAGAGGGAGCGAAACAGATGAAGCAACGCGAACGCCGGAATTTTGCCTATCCCGGTTCGCTCGATGCTGGTCAGGTGAGTGGCAGTCACGCCGCGCCATCACCGATCGCAGAGTCACCTGAAGCCGGCAGCCAGACCTTCACCCAAAACATCTATGCGGTCTTTCTGATCGCGCAATGAGTCCCCTGCCATGCTGCTGATGCTCGATAACTACGACAGCTTCACCTACAACCTCGTGCAGTACCTGCAGGCACTGGGCGCCGAGGTCACGGTGGTGCGCAACGACGCCATGAGCGTCGACCAGATCGCCGCGCTCAAGCCCGAGCGCATCGTCATCTCGCCCGGTCCGTGTACGCCCAACGAGGCCGGGATCTCGCTGCAATTGATCGAGCGGCTGGGTCAGACCACACCGATCCTGGGCGTGTGCCTGGGCCATCAAAGCATCGGCCAGGTCTACGGTGGCGATGTGATCCGCGCCGGCAACATCATGCACGGCAAGACCTCGCCGATTCGTCATCAGGGCAAGGGAGTGTTCGCCGGCCTGCCGGACAGCTACGAGGCCACGCGCTATCACTCGCTTGTTGTGGACAAGACCACCTTGCCGGACGCACTGGAGGTCACCGCCTGGACCGAAAATCCGGATGGTTCGATGGAAGAGATCATGGGCCTGCGCCATCGCCAGTTTCCGGTCGAAGGCGTGCAGTTCCATCCCGAATCGATCCTGACCCAGCACGGACATGCCTTGCTGAAAAACTTTTTGCAGCGGTGATAGTGTCTGCGCCTCGGCGTGACGCCCGTATCGCGCTGCGTCGCTACAACCCCAACGCAGAATTGCAGCGGCACTCAACCTGCGCACCGTACCGCGCAACGTAACGTTACCGCTGCACCGCCTTCCATCGCATCCGGATCACGATGAGCACACCCGACGACAGCATTCACTTCTACGAGCCGACGCAGGGTCACGGGCTGCCGCACGATCCGTTCAACGCCATCGTCGGCCCACGCCCGATCGGCTGGATCGGCTCGCGCAGCGCCGAGGGCATTGCCAATCTGGCGCCATACAGTTTTTCAATGCCTTCAACTACATTCCGCCGATCGTCGGCTTTGCCAGCATCGGTCGCAAGGACAGCCTGCGCAACATCGAAGCCACCGGCGAATTCACCTGGAACCTGGCCACCCGCCCGCTGGCCGAGGCGATGAATGCCAGTGCGGCGATGGTACCGGCGGAGGTCGATGAATTCGATCTGGCCGGCCTGCAGGTGGCGCCATCGCGGCTGATCGGTGCGCCACGGGGCGCTGCCAGCCCGGTGAGTTTCGAATGTCGGCTCAGCCAGCTATTGCCGCTGCAAACCGCCGCCGGTCATGCCATCCAGACCTGGCTGGTGCTGGGCGAAGTGGTCGGCGTGCACCTGGCCAGGTCCGCGCTGCACGAGGGCATCTACGACCCGGCTGCGGTGCAGACGATTCTGCGCGCGGGCGGACCGGCCGATTACTACGAAGTGCAGCCGCAGGCACGTTTTCGCATGACGCGTCCGGGCCAATGATCGTCGCAGCTGCAACGGCAGTCGCGTCGCTCGGCGCTTGCGCCATCCTGCACTGATCGCGCGCGCTACAAGCCGCCTGCGTCTTCATCCATCACGTTCTGCCACGGTTGGTCCCATGCCCATCACTCCGCAAGAAGCCCTGCAACGCACCATCGAACACCGCGAAATCTTCCACGACGAAATGGTCGAGTTGATGCGGCAGATCATGCGCGGCGAGGTCTCCGACATGATGGTCGCGGCCATCCTCACCGGGCTACGGGTCAAGAAGGAAACCATCGGCGAAATTGCCGGCGCCGCCACGGTGATGCGCGAGTTCTCGCGCCGCGTGGAGGTGAGCGATCGCCAGCACATGGTCGACATCGTCGGTACCGGCGGCGACGGTTCGCATACCTTCAACATCTCCACCTGCGCCATGTTCGTCGCCGCAGCCGGCGGCGCCAAGGTGGCCAAGCATGGCAATCGCAGCGTCTCGTCCAAATCCGGCAGCGCCGACGCACTGGAAGCATTGGGCGCGGTGATCGAGCTGCAGCCCGAGCAGGTTGCCAGCGCATTGGCGCACACTGGCATCGGCTTCATGTATGCGCCAGTGCATCACCCGGCCATGAAGGTGGTGGCGCCGGTGCGGCGCGAAATGGGTGTACGCACCATCTTCAACATTCTTGGCCCACTGACAAACCCGGCAGGCTCGCCGAACATCCTGATGGGTGTGTTCCATCCGGATCTGGTCGGCATCCAGGCGCGTGTGCTGCAGGAGCTTGGCGCCGAGCGCGCGCTGGTGGTGTGGGGGCGCGACGGCATGGACGAACTCTCGCTTGGCGCCGGCACCCTGGTTGGCGAATTGCGCGATGGCCAGGTACGCGAATACGAAGTGCACCCGGAAGATTTCGGCATCGCCATGTCGGCCAGCCGTAACCTCAAGGTGGCCGATGCTGCGCAATCGCGCGCGATGTTGCTGCAGGTATTGGACAACGTACCCGGCCCCGCGCTGGATATCGTGGCGCTCAACGCCGGTGCTGCGTTGTACGTGGCCGGCATCGCCGACAGTATTGCCGATGGCGTACTGCGCGCACGCGCAGTCATCGCCGATGGCTCGGCGCGCGCGCGGGTCGACGCCTATATCGCCTACACCCGCCAGCTCGCCGTGCAGCCCTGAGCCATGCCGGCAACCGCCACGCAGCGGCCATCACCGGCCGGCATCCTCACAGCCGCGCTGGCATGCTGCGTGCTGGCGCGCAGCCGCGCTCCAGTGCGGCCGTCTTGACCGATAATGCCCGCCCGCCAGGACCCGATACGATGAGCGACATCCTCAACACCATTCTTGCCCGCAAGGCCGACGAAGTCGCCGAGCGCAGTGCGCGCGTGCCGCTGGCCGAGTTGATTGCGCGCAGCGCCGACCTGCCGCTCACGCGCGGATTTGCAGCCGCCATGCAGGCCAGCATCGCCGCAGGCGACCCGGCCGTGATTGCCGAAGTGAAGAAGGCCAGCCCGTCCAAGGGTGTCATCCGGCCGGACTTCCAACCGGCCGATATCGCGGTCAGCTACGAATTCGGTGGCGCGACGTGCCTGTCGGTGCTCACCGATGTGGATTTCTTTCAAGGCTCCGATGCCTATCTGCGGCAGGCGCGCGACGCCTGCACGCTGCCGGTGCTGCGCAAGGATTTCACCGTCGACCCGTATCAGGTCTACGAAGCCCGCGTGCTCGGCGCCGACTGCATCCTGTTGATCGTCTCCGCGCTGGAAGACGCCCAACTGGCCGATCTATCGGGTCTTGCCATGCAGCTGGGCCTGGACGTGCTGGTGGAAGTGCACGATATCGACGAGCTCGAGCGTGCGGTGCAGGTGCCGGTGCCGTTGATCGGCATCAACAACCGCAACCTGCGTACTTTCGAAGTGACGCTGCAGACCACGTTGGACATGCGCGCGGCGGTGCCGCGCGATCGCGTGCTGGTCACCGAGAGCGGCATCGTCACCCAGGCCGATGTGCAACGGATGCGCAGTCACGATGTGAATGCGTTTCTGGTCGGCGAGACCTTCATGCGCGCGGCCGAACCCGGCGAGTCGCTGCGTCAGCTATTCTTCGCGCATGACTGAGTCGTATCCCGTCCCGCGCGAAGACGCACCGCTGGTGGTCTTCGACTTCGACCACACCTTGTACGACGGCGATTCCGGCAGTCATCTGTTTGCCTGGCTGATCAAGCGCAACCAGTTGCGCCTGCTGGTTGCGTTGCTGGCCTCGCCCATTCTCGGCCCGATGGTGGCGATGCTGCCAACCCGGCGGCGTGGCGTATCCGGCTATGTGTGGATCGCCACGTTCGGCCTGCACCGCGCGCGCGAGTTCAACCGTTTCATCGACGCATACGTGCTCAAGCATGAAGCGCAGATCCGCCAGCGTCTGCTTCCGCATGCCTTGAAGGTCTTCACCCAACACCGCGCTGCCGGCGACCGTGTGGTGGTCGCCACCGGCGCACCGCCGGAGCTGGCGCGCGCCATTCTCGGTTTTGTGGCCCACCAGGACGTGCCGGTCATCGGCAGCCTGGTCGGCCCGCGCCTGGGCGCAGTCACCGCGCGGCGTCACTGCCATAACGAAGAAAAAGATGCGCATGCTGCGCGAGCGCGGCTACGCCGATATCGCCATCGCCTACTCGGACAGCACCGCAGATCTGCCGCTCTTGAAGGCCGCGCGCGCGCCGGTGGTGGTCAATCCCAAGGCCAATCGCGAAGCGCTGTTCCGCCAGGTGCTGCCGACAGGCACGCCCATCCTCAACTGGGGTTGCCGCGACCGTGGCGGCAAGGCGCCGTAGGCGAGCGCGACATCCAGGCAGCCAGGTCGTTTCGCGCGGAGCGAGACAATTGCGCAGTCCAGCTTGCGATGGCGCATTCGGGCAGCGGATCGCACGGGCAAGCGGATGCGAGCTGTAATGCAACGAATCTTCAGGATCGTGACGCAGTCGCGATGCAGATCGTGCGGTTCGACGGCTCGAAGACTCTCTTATAAGAGGTGTCGCGCAAAAGTGCCGCTGCAGGGGTCATGAAAGTGACGATGTCGGCACCGTCGCAATCGAATCAATCGGTGCCCAACCCGGCATGCAGCCAGTGCACAAGGCACTGGCTGCACAGCGCCGTCAGCGGGTGCCGTACAGCACGACGGTCTTGCCGCGTGCGTGCAGCAGGCCGTCGGCCTGCAACTTCTTGAGCACGCGGCCAGCCATTTCGCGTGAGCACCCGACCAGGCGTGCCAGCTCCTGGCGCGAAACACGCAGCTGGGTGCCCTGCGGATGGCTCATCGCTTCGGGCTCTTTGGCCAGGTCGTGCAGCGTGCGCACGATGCGGTCGGTCACGTCGAGGAAGGCCAGGCGGCTGGCTTTCCTTGTGGTATCGAGCAGCCGTTTTGAAAGCTGAACACCGATCGCATACAGAATCTTCGGCGCATCAGGCGACAGGCTGGTCTGGAACAGCTGCTGCAGCCGCTCGTAGCTGATCTCGGCCAACTCGCACTGGGTGCGGGTACGCAGGATCACCTCGCGGGTGTCGGATTCGATGAATAGCCCCATCTCACCGACGAATTCCCCGCTACCGAAGTAGCCCAGCACCAACTCACGGTCGTCATCTTCCTCGGCGATGATGCTGACCGAGCCGCTGATCACGTAGTAGAGGGTGCCGGCCGGGTCTCCTGGCCGGAACACATCGGTCCGGGTCGGATAGCGCCGTCGGTGGCTGTGCGCCAGGAAACGCTCGATGGTGCCCGCGTCCAGCGCCAGGGAGGGGTAGCGTTACGTACCGTCGTAGTGACAACCGTCGTATTTCCTGGGCTCATGGTAGTTCCGCGTGTGATTCCTGAAGCTTAACGGCATGAGTCATGCAAGGTAAACCACTCTTAACATCGGCATTTCGTTGCTGGGATCTTTGGCTCATAATTGACTCCTTTCCCGCTTTCCATAAGGACAGACCGACGTGGTCAAGCCGTTGCCTCGTCTGAGGCTACAGGGGTTCAACAACCTCACCAAGGCGTTGAGCTTCAACATCTACGACGTCTGTTATGCGCGTACCGAAGAGGAGCGTCAGCGCTACATCGAGTATATCGATGAGCAATACGACGCCGATCGTCTGACGCAGATCCTGACCGATGTGGCCGAGATCATTGGCGCCAACATCCTCAATATCGCACGTCAGGACTACGATCCGCAGGGTGCATCGGTGACGATCCTGATCTCCGAAGAGCCGGTGATCGACAAGAAGCAGGCCGGCAAGGAGTTGATTTCCGATGCCGTGGTTGCTCATATGGATAAGAGTCATATCACTGTCCATATACATATCCGGAAACGCATCCGCAGGAAGGCATCGCCACGTTCCGCGCCGACATCGACGTCGCGACCTGCGGCGTGATTTCGCCGTTGAAGGCGCTCAATTACCTGATCGAGAGTCTGGAATCGGACATTGTGATCATGGATTACCGCGTGCGTGGCTTCACGCGCGATGTGAAGGGCAAGAAGCATTACATCGATCACAAGATCAACTCGATCCAGCAATTTCTCGCCAAGAACGTGAAGTCGCGCTACGAGATGTTCGACGTCAACGTCTACCAGGAAAATATCTTCCACACGAAGATGCACCTGAAGGACTTCGACCTGGATCAGTACCTGTTCGAAGAGCGCGCCAAGAACCTCTCGTTCAAGGAGCGCATGAAGATTGAAACGCTGCTCAAGCGCGAAATCGAAGAACTGTTTCACGGACGCAACCTGAGCGAATAAACGCGGGAGCATCCTGTTGCGTGCTTGGTCGCAAGCGCGCAAACGCCACAAGGCGGGACGGCCCGCCACGCGATGACCTCGCGTTCCACAGCCGACGGCGGCCCAGTGTGCAAACACTGGGTCGCTTTTTTTTGCCCATTTTTTCTGTGAGGAGTACCGCAATGCCCTGGATCTATCTGTTGCTGGCCGGCCTGTTCGAGATCGGCTTTGCCATGGGACTGAAATACAGCGACGGCTTCACTCGCCTGTGGCCGACCGTGCTGACGATCGGCCTTGCCGGCATCAGCCTGTGGTTTCTGACGCAGGCACTGAAGACCATTCCGGTTGGCACCGGCTATGCGATCTGGACCGGCATCGGCGCCCTGGGCGTGACCATTGCCGGTATCGCGCTCTTCGGCGATAGCGCCTCGTGGTCGCGCTTGGCGTGCATTGGTCTGATCGTGGCTGGCGTGATCGGGCTGAAGCTGGTCGGGTAGTCAGTCCCCGGCGTTTGCGGCGCAAACCCCGGACTCCGACTCGGAGGCTGCCTATCCCCACGCCTTCGGCCGTGGCTGCACCCGCAATGCGGGCACAGCCCCGGCCGTTTGCTGCGCAAGCCTTGTGCCCCGACTCAAGGTCTGCTTCTACCCACGCCTCCGGAGCGCCCCTCAATAAAGGGGCCCTCCAGATGTCGTGCTGGGGAGGAATGACTCGCTGTGTCGGGTGCACGGGGTGCGGTTAGATTCCGGTCGCCGGTCGCCGGTTCCCAGCGCCAATTCCCAATTCCCGACTAGAGGCGGTAGGCAACCGTCTTCATCAGCTTGGAGGCCAGGGCCATCGCGCTGGGGATCGGAGCGGGGAGCGGGCGGGCGCCAGCCTGCTCGGCCTGGTCTGCATGGCGGGCCTCGTCGATCTTCATCACGCGCAGGATGGCGCGGCTGCGCTTGTCATTCTGGGGCAGGGTTTCCAGGTGCTCGTCCAGGTGCGCTTCGACCTGGCGTTCGGTCTCGACCACGAACCCCAAGCTCCAGTCGTCACCGCGCAGCCCGGCCAGCGCGCCGAGCGCGTAGCTGCCGGCGTACCACACGGGGTTGAACAGGCTGGGGCGGCTGTCCAGCTCGTGCAGGCGGTCGGCGCACCAGGCCAGATGGTCCGTCTCTTCCTGTGCAGCTTCCAGCAGGTGGTGCTGGGTATGCACGTCGCGGGCGACGGCCGCCTGGCCAAAATACAGGCCTTGCGCGCACACCTCGCCGACATGGTTGATGCGCATCAGGCCGGCCGCGTGGCGGCGCTGCTCCGGGTCCAGAACGACGTCGGGTGTGTCGGCAGCGGGATTGGGGCGCTCGGCCGGCGGATTGCCGAAGACGGTATCCAGCGCGCGCTGGGCTTCGACCAGCAGCCGGTCGAGCGGACTATGCAGGCGGGTAGGGGAGATCTGGGTCATACGACGATTCTGGCCCCGCTCCGGCGTGCTGCCAACCGCCATGGCGCAGTCGTTGCTGCAACTTGCGCCGCCGACGAACGTCCCGTACAATCCCGCCTCTTCTGTTTCGCCTTCACAACGCGTGGCAAAGTTCCAGTGGTCATCGGCCGCTGCAATCCGCCCGACCACTCAAGAGTTTTCTCATGACTACGTTCACCGCCAAGTCCGAGACCGTCCAGCGCGACTGGTATCTCGTTGACGCCGCCGGCAAGACGCTCGGCCGTCTGTCCACCGAACTGGCCCGCCGCCTGCGCGGCAAGCACAAGCCGGTTTATACTCCTCACGTCGATACTGGCGATTACCTCGTGGTGATCAACGCCGAGAAGATCGTCGTCACGGGCAACAAGCTGAAAGACAAGAAGTATCACCGCTTCACCGGCTACATCGGTAACTTGAAGACCGAGAGCCTGGAGCAGGCGCTGCAGCGCCACCCGGAGCGCGTGATCGAAATCGCCGTCAAGGGCATGCTGCCGAAGGGCCCACTGGGTCGCACCATGTGCCGCAAGCTCAAGGTCTATTCGGGTGCCGAGCATCCGCACGCCGCCCAGCAGCCGCAAGTTCTGGATATCTAATCATGGCTATCACGCAAAACTACGGCACTGGCCGCCGCAAGTCCTCCACCGCTCGCGTGTTCCTGCGCAAGGGCACCGGCAACATCACCGTCAACGACCGTCCGCTGGACGAATTCTTTGGTCGCGAGACTGCGCGCATGATCGTGCGCCAGCCGCTGGAACTGACCAAGAACACCGAAAGCTTCGACATCATGGTCACCGCTTCGGGCGGCGGCACCACCGGCCAGGCCGGTGCGATCCGCCTGGGCATCGCCCGTGCGCTGGTCGAGTACGACGAAACCCTGAAGTCCGAGCTGCGCAAGGCTGGCTTCATGACCCGCGACGCTCGCGAAGTCGAGCGTAAGAAGGTCGGCCTGCACAAGGCCCGTCGCGCCACCCAGTTCTCCAAGCGCTGATCCATCGCGTCTGGCGCATCCCGGTTCGCCGGGATGCCTGCTTCAAAAGCCCGGCCATGCCGGGCTTTTGTCGTTTCGATCCGGGTGTCCGCTCTGTACGAGCGCGTGGCCAAGATCGCTTTGGAAACTGAGCGCAATGCGCATGCGCGCCGGTGCGTGATGTGCCGCCACCGGCACGGGGCAACAAAAAGGCCCGATCTTTCGATCGGACCTTTGGTGTTTGGCTGCCCCGGATGGATTCGAACCACCGAATGCCTGAGTCAGAGTCAGGTGCCTTACCGCTTGGCGACGGGGCAATAAAACGTGTTGGCCCAAGATTACTGCATGCCGGTGAGGGCGTGAATACCTTGGTGGCTATGGGTGGACTCGAACCACCGACCCCAGCATTATGAGTGCTGTGCTCTAACCGGCTGAGCTACATAGCCTAGGGAGCCGGCAATTCTCACGATGCGCCGTGCTGTTGTCAAGCATTTCGTTTTCAGCTTGTGAGCCGGGCGTCGCCGTGGCAGAGTCGGTGGCAGTAGATTTTCAGGAGTCCGCATCGTGATCGATCCGGACGGTTTCCGGCCAAACGTCGGCATTGTGCTGATGCGGCAGGACGGTCAGGTGTTCTGGGCACGACGTGTGCGCAGGGACGGCTGGCAGTTCCCGCAGGGTGGCATGAACACCGATGAGACGCCCGTTGAAGCCATGTACCGCGAGTTACGCGAAGAAACCGGGTTGTTGCCCGAGCATGTGGAATTGCTCGGCGCCACGCCTGGCTGGCTACGCTATCGGCTGCCCAGCCGGGCAGTGCGCCGCAATGAGCGGCAGGTGTGTATCGGACAGAAGCAGGTCTGGTTCCTGCTGCAGTTCACTGGCGACGAGTCCCATCTGAAGCTCGACCATACCGACACCCCGGAGTTCGACCATTGGCGCTGGGTGGATTTCTGGTATCCGGTCGAGCACGTGGTGATGTTCAAGCGCGGTGTCTATGCGCGCGCGCTGCGGCATCTGGCGCCGCTTGCGCAGAGCCTGGCCGGCCCGGCGGCAGTGGGTGCGATGCCCGAACGTGCGCTGGAGGCGTGGTTGCCAGGCAGCAGCGCGGCGGGGCACGACAGCCCACGCAAGCGGCCACGCAAGCGCAACGGGACTCGCGCGTTGCGGATTAATAATGATTAACGGATGGAATTGACACCTATTCTCGTTTGCGGTGCAATCAGCTCCGGTCCTTTCCGGATCGTCAACGCCCGACCGATACTGTGTACGTCTGCATCTGTAATGGGGTCACCGACCACCAGATCCGCGAAGCGGCCGAGAATGGCTGCGCGAGCCTTGCCGAACTGACCATGCGCACCGGCTGTGGTTCCAATTGCGGCTCGTGCCTGGAGATGGCGAGCGATCTGTTGAACCAGGCACATGCCACCCGCGCACTGCCGTTGCCGCTCTTGGGGCTGGCTAGCGCTGCCTGAGGCAGTAATTCGGGACTGGGGTCCCGACGATTGCCGGTCCGCGATGTCCACGCGGTACCTGATGCCAGGTGTATCTGCCGGTCGGCACCGCAGATATCAGTAGCATCCTGCATCTGGTGCCACCTGCAGCGAAGTGGTTGCCCGTAGACGGACGGCACGCGACTGCAGTCGGTTGCCCCGCCTGATCCGTCGTGGCAGCTGGCAGCGGCCAGGCGCCTGGCATCTCCTTGCAGCGCGCGGCGCGTCCCGCAACTGATCACGATTCGCGTTCCTTCATACCCTGCGCCAACGCGCTAGAGTGCGGCCGGCTCACTGTCTCGGAGACATCGCATGAAGGGCGATACCAAGGTCATCGAGTACCTCAACAAGGTGCTCTACAACGAACTCACTGCGATCAACCAGTACTTCCTGCACGCCAAGATGCTGAAGAACTGGGGCCTGAAAGAACTGGCCGAGCATGAGTACAAGGAGTCCATCGACGAGATGAAGCATGCGGACAAGCTGTCCGACCGCATTCTGTTTCTCGAAGGTCTTCCCAATTTCCAGGCCTTGGGCAAGCTGCGCATCGGCGAGAACCCCACCGAGATGTTCCGCTGCGATCTGGCCCTAGAACGCGAGGCGGTTGTCGTGCTGCGCGAGGCGGTGGCGTATGCGGAGACCGTCAAGGACTATGTGAGCCGCCAGTTGCTGGTGGACATCCTGGAGTCCGAAGAAGAGCACATCGACTGGCTGGAAACCCAGCTGGACCTGGTGGCGCGCATCGGCGAGCCGAATTACCTGCTGACCAAGCTGGACGACTAAACGCGCCTCTGGTCGGGGTTGTCTTGTTTGGCCCTGACTAGCGGGTGCGCGGTACTGCTGCCGGTCGGTGTTCTCAGCGATTGTTCGCTGATGATGTGCTTCTACAGATTCTGTTGCCGGGTGAGCGCGCGCGGCTTCGTCAGTACCCTCACCCCAACCCCTCTCCCGCAGGAGAGGGGCTTTGGTGCCCTTCTGGGAATCGAGAGGCTTGCGTGTCCTTGCGTGTGAGGAGGCTTGAGCGTCCATGCGTGTGAGGAGGCGTTGAGCATCGGGGCGATTTGAGCATCTTCTGTTGCCGGGTGAGAGTGCGCGGCTTTGTCCGTACCCTCACCTCGACCCCTCTCCCGCAGGAGAGGGGCTTTGGTGCCCTTCCGGGAATGGAGGCTTGAGCGTCCTTGCGTGTGAGAGGCGTTGAGCACCAGGGCGATTTGAGCATCTTCTGTTGCCGAGTGAGAGTGCGCGGCTTTATCCGTACCCTCACCCCAACCCCTCTCCCGCAGGAGAGGGGCTTTGGTGCCCTTCCGGGAATGGAGAGGCTTGCGTGTCCTTGCGTGTGAGGAGGCGTTGAGCATCAGGGCGATTTGAGCATCGCGCTAATGACTGCAGATGCTCGGTGCGTGGAGGCCAGATGGTCGGCATAGCGCTGTCGGCGCTTGCCTGGTGACGCTTGCTCTCGGCGACGCTCCAATTCCTGATGATGCTTGCTCGATGATTCGCCGCTCTTGTGGGTGGCGGCCTGCAGGCGCGCCAGCAGCCTGGCAGGACGACGACGCGCCGCCAGATGTAGCGATATCACGGATCCGCTCACCGAGCTGTCAGGGCAACCGTGGCCGCATGGCGGTCGTGGTCAGGGCGGCTCTACCCGAGCGTCTGCGCGTTCCGGATGGCATCCCTAAGCAGTTCGAAGCAGGTGACGGCGCCGGGCTTCTTCTGATGCTCCGACAGCGCTGATTGCGATTACGGATTTGCGGTGCTGGCGGTGGCTTGCAGGCGGGCAACCTGGCCTAGCAGCGCCAGGCGGGCGCGGGCGTATTCGGCGATGACCAGGGCGACCATCACCGAGGGGCGTTCGATGGTGCCGGTGCGGGCGGCCAGTTCGATGCGCCGGGCCGCGTTGGACACCGCCTGCGCACCGACGTTGGCGCTGGAGGACTTGAGGGTGTGGGCGAGGTCGCGCAGCTGCATGCTGTCGCGGTTGGCGGCGGCCGATTCCAGTTGTTCGATGATCAGCGGTGCGTCTTCCAGGAACAGTTGCAGGATGGTGATGGTGTCCGCGCCGGCCACTTCGTACAGCTCGTCGATCACGCTGTTGTCCAGGATCGGCAGTGCGCGTGCCTGCGCAGCGGCGCTGGCGCTTTCGGGATCGTGGGTTGCCTGGCCGGCGCTGCTTGGGCCGGGCAGCAGCGCCTGGCGCGGCAGCCAGCGCTGCAGACAGGCGTCGAGCTGTTCGCGTGCGACCGGCTTGGAAAGATAGTCGTCCATGCCGGTAGCCAGGCAGCGTTCGCGGTCGCCGGCCATGGCGTTGGCGGTCATGGCCACGATCGGGATCGGGCGGCCGCCGCTTTCGGTTTCCATGGCCCGCCAGCGCCGAGTGGCGGCGTAGCCATCCAGCACCGGCATCTGGCAATCCATGAAGACCATGTCGTAGCGGGTGGATTCCATGCTGGCCAGTGCAGCTTCGCCGTCGGTGGCGGTGTCGGCCTCGAAGCCAAGTACGGCCAGCAGCTTCTGCGCGACCAGCAGGTTCACCGGGTTGTCTTCGACCAGCAG
This sequence comes from Xanthomonas phaseoli pv. phaseoli, assembly GCA_022749655.1. Taxonomy (GTDB): domain Bacteria; phylum Pseudomonadota; class Gammaproteobacteria; order Xanthomonadales; family Xanthomonadaceae; genus Xanthomonas; species Xanthomonas phaseoli. The sequence goes on along the minus strand of CP094243.1, from coordinate 4,970,998 downwards.
GATGCGCACCTCGCGCGCATTGGCCATCGGTGGCGGCAACGGCTCGGGGATCATCGCCGCCGCCAGCGTGGTGACGTGGGCCGGCTTGGGCTCGGGCGGCAGCAGCACCAGGGCGCGCAGGGTTTCGTCCGGGCTCTGGCGCGGCACCAGGGTGGCATGATCCTGCAGTTCGGCCGGTACCGGTTCTTCGCCGTACAACCAGATCAGCCGCGCGCTGTTGGCGTTTTCCGGGCGGGCGAGCGCGCGGTGCACCGCGCGCGCGCTGTAGCGCAGCGTGTCGTGGTCGGCGATGACGCAGCGGAAGCCTTCGCTGTCGCTGTGCCGGCGCACGCGTTCCAGCGCTTCCTGGGTGGTTTCCATGAGCACGTGCGACACCCCCAGCTGTCGAGCAGGCGCTTGAGGCGTTGCGACAGGCGCGCGTCGGAGCTGATCACCATCACGCGTGCGGCGTCGGCACCGGTGGCTTGCTGGAGGTCGCCGATGACCTTGAGCAGCGGGATTTCGAACCAGAAGGTGGAGCCGCGCCCGGGTTCGGATTCCACCCCGATGCGACCGCCCATCAGGTCGATGATGCGTTTGCAGATCGCCAGGCCCAAGCCGGTGCCGCCGTACAGCCGCGTGGTGGAGGCATCGGCTTGTGCAAAGGAGCGGAACAGGCGTGCCTGCTGGTCCGGGGCGATACCGATCCCGGTGTCGCGCACCTGGAAGCGCAGCAGATGCTGGGCGCGCGTTTCGCCCAGGCGGCGCAGCTGGATATCGACGCTGCCGCGTTCGGTGAACTTGATGGCGTTGCCGATCAGATTGCCCAGCACCTGGCGCAGGCGGATCGGGTCGCCGCGCACCAGCAGCCGCACCGACGGTTCGATATCCAGGCTCAGGCGCAGCTGGCGGCCTTCGGCGGTGCGCTGGAGCAACTGGATGACGCCGTCGAGCAGCTCGCGCAGGTTGAAGGTAGTGATTTCCAGTTCGAGCTTGTTGGCCTCGAGCTTGGAGTAATCGAGGATGTCGTCGACGATGCGCAGCAGCTGCAGCGAGCTGCCGGTGGCGGTCTGCAGCATGTCGCGCTGATCAAGGCTGAGCTGGCCGCTGGAGATCAGCTCCAGCATCGGAATGATGCCGTTGAGCGGGGTGCGGATCTCGTGGCTCATGGTGGCCAGGAATTCGCCCTTGGCCAGGGTGGCGGCCTCGGCGGCCTGTTTGGCGCGCAACAGTTCCTGTTCGAGTTCGCCGTGACGCCGCAGTTCCTGCTGCAGGCGTTCGCGGGCCAGGTTGGCCTCTTCCAGGCGCTGTGCCAACGCACGCTGCGCCTGGGCGGCCCGGTGGGCGGCAAGCGCGGCGCACAGCCCGCAGACCACCGCCAGCACTGCCGAGACCGCGCTGACCGCGCGCCAGGGGCCTTGCAGCGACGACCACTGCAGACCTGCGCCTAGGGCGGCCGCCAGCGCGGCCAGCACTGCCAAGATGCTCCAGGCGCGGAGACCTGCTGCCCGCTCTCTCACTCAGAGCACCGCGCTCGTGAAGTCGAAGTCCAGTTCCTTGCCGACGGTCTGCACCAGGTTGCCCTGGATGAAGTCCACGCCGCTCATCCACATCGCAGCCGCTGCCTGCGGATCTTCGATGCGTTGGCCGATGATCTGCAGGCCGCGCTGGTGGGCGATGTCGATGACGCCGCGCAGTTCGTCGCGTACCGCCGCATTGCCGTGCGCATCGGCGAAACGGTTGGCCATGCGCACGAAGCTCAGCGGCAACTGGGCCAGCAGTGCATTGGCTTCGTCGCCGGGCTCGAACTGGCTGAGGCAGAACTGCACGCCGGCCGGCATCAACTTGGCGCAGAACTGCTCTACGGTGACGGCGTGGATCAAGGCATCGTCCAGGCGCAGATCCACGATCAGCGACTGGCCGGCCACGCCACGTTCGACCAGCGCCTTGAGCAACCAGTCGGCGAACGCGTCGCGCGCCAACGTGCGCGGCGATTGCGACACGAACAGGCGCAGCGGCGGGCTGGCGTGCTGGTACAGGTGCAGCAGGCCCAGCGCATGGTCCATGACCTGCTGGTCCAGATCGGCGATGCGCCCGGCGGCTTCTGCGGCAGGAATGACCTGGCCTGCCGAGAGCAGGGTGCCATCGGCCTGGCGCAGCCGCAGCAGCACCTGGTACTGCGCGGTGTCGCCGCCGGCCACGGCCACGATCGGTTGATAGGCCAGTTCCAGCTGTCCTTCGACCAGCCGCAGTTGTTCCTGCTGTTCGGCCTGGCTGGGCGCCAGGTAGGTCTGCACGCCGTCGCTGCGCAGGCGTGCCTGCAGCGCGGTGCGTTCGACCGCTTCCAGCGCGCTGCCGGTGTCGTCGAAGCCCAGGCCCAGCGGTGCCACGCCGATAGCGCAGCGCACATGCACAGATTCTTCTTCGCGCACCGGGAAGGCGTTGGCCGACAGCCGCTGGCGGATCTCCAGTGCCTGCTGTTCCAGGCTGGCTTCGGGCATCTCGACGGCCAGCAGCAGGAAGCTGTTGTCGTTCAGGCGCGCCAGCGGATAGGGCTGGGCGGCGCTGGCCAGGCGGTGCCCGGCCTGGGTCATCAGGCGCTCGTAGGCGGCATAGCCGTAGCGCTCGCGCAGACCGAGCGCACTGGCGATCTCGATGAAGAACAGGCCGCCGGACTGCTTGCGCTCCAGCGCGTCGGCGAGCAGGTCCATCACGTGGCCGCGGGTGGGCAGGCCGGTTTCCGGATTGCTGCGCACGCTGACCTGTTCGCCGGCTTGCTGCAGCGCCTGTTGGCGTGCGCGACGGATGCGGTTGGACACCGCAGCGATCAGATGGCGCGGGCGGATCGGCTTGGTGAGGAAGTCGTCGGCGCCGCTGTCGAGCACTTCGAACTGGCGCTCCGGGTCCGGGTCGCCGGTCAGGAACACGATCGGCAGCAACTGTTGACCGGGCTGCTGGCGGATCAGCGTGGTCAGGCGGATGCCGTCCAGCTCGGGCATGTGCAGATCCATCAGGATCAGATCCGGGTGATAGTCCTGGATCGCCTGCGGCACGCTGGCGGCGGTCATTTCGACCTGCGCATGCATGCCGGCGCCGTGCAGCACGCTCTGCGCAAACAAGGCCTGCGAGCGGTCGGGTCCTCGACGATGAGGACGCGGTAGGGCGCATCGGCGGCCACAGTGTCCTCGCCGTCGTGCGCCGCGGTGTGCGCTGCCGATGTGGGTAACGCCGTGGGCGCCGGTGCTGCGGCAACCCGTGCGCTGCCGCTGGCCGCCACCGCGCGCGGCGCCGCCACGGCCGCGGCCGGGTGGGCCGCCGCTGCAGTGGCAGGCGCAGGAATGATCGCCGCGCTCACCGGCACGGCGGTGTCGGCCGGCGACGCAACCTCATCGGCCCAGCGACGCCAGTGGTCGGCCGGCGGGGTCTCGGCGCGAAGTGGACGATTACGCGTGGCGGTGTCGTCACGCGTGGTGGAAGAAACCGGATCTCGGGCGGCCATCGATACTCCCTACAGTCGCTGTGATTATGCGATGAACTTCACGGTAGCGGGGAGCTGCGTGCAGTTGGCGTGGCGGCGGGGCGCATCGGCGCAACCAGCCGACGCATGCCGCGCCACAGCAATCGCCAGACCCACCACACCACCAGCCCCGCCAGCAGGCTGGAGCCCACCGCAAGACCCAGTGCCAGCCAGGGGTGCGCCAGTGCCAGTGCCAAGGCCGTGGTGGCGATGGCGTCTTCGGCCAGGAGGCGACCCAGTTGCTGGCCGGTTCGGGCGAAGTGTTGAGCAGTGCGCGGGTGCCGGCCTTGAGCGTGTGGCTGGTGAGCGCCACGCCTGCACCGGCGGCCAACGCGCCTGCGCCCAGGTCGCCGTCGGGCGAGAGCGTTGCCGCGGCCAGGAAGGCACCGGCGGGCACGCGCGCCAGCGTCTGCAGCAGGTCCCAGCCCGAGTCCACGCCCGGAATCTTGTCGGCGAAGAATTCGGCCACTGCCAGCGCGCCGGAAGTACCCAGCACCCACCACGACTGCGCCGGATGCAGCGCCGGCGGCAAGTCGATCCAGCCCAGCAGGCCGGCCAGGCCGACGCCGAACACGGTGAGATAGACCCGGATGCCGGCCAGCCAGGCCAGCAGGATGCCGATCACGAACAGATGCGCTTGGCTCATGGCGCGGTTCCCTGCAAACAATTGCAGAACTTTGGGATAACCGCCGGTCCAGCGCCAGCGCGACGATTGTCGGGGCTCTGGCACACTACGCCGCCCATGATTGCGCCGGCCCGTCCGGACCCGATGCCCATGAGACCAGCCGCACGCGTACAGATCGTCCAACGTGCCTCCGGCGGTGGCCGTTCCAGTGGCCGCTGGTGGTGGCTGCTGGTCGCCATCGTGTGGCTGGCGTCGCTGGGTGGGGTGTGGTGGATGGCCACCCGCACGGCCGCCCCGCGGTTGGTGGAGGCCGAGGCAGCGCTGCAGCAGGCGCGACGCAGCCAGGCCCAGCAACGTCGGCAGATCGAGCAGTTGCAGCAGCGCCAGGTCAATCTGGCGATGTCGGACAAGATCAGCCGCGCGGCCAATACCGAAGTGCAGGCCTCTCTGGCCGAGCGCGACGAGCATATCGCCGCGCTGCGCGCCGACGTGGCGTTCTACGAGCGGCTGGTGGGCTCCACCGCGCAGCGCAAGGCTCAACGCGCACTCGGTGCAATTCACCGCCGAGGCCGGCGGCACCTGGAATTACAGCGTGGTGCTGACCCAGAACCTCAACCGTGGCGCAATCAGCCAGGGCCAGCTGCGCTTTGCGGTGGAAGGCGTGCGCGCCGGCAAGCTGGTGACGGTGAGCTGGAACGAGTTGCACCAGAAGCCCGATGCCGCCGGGCAGCCGTACTCGTTCCGCTATTTCCAGCAGCTGGACGGTAGCGTGATCCTGCCGAAGGATTTCACCCCGCAACGTGTCAAAATCTCCCTGAGCGGCGATGGGGCGCCGGTCAGTCAGACATTCGATTGGAAAGTCGCCGGCAACGGCGCGGGGAGTAGCTCATGTTCGGAAACAAGTCCAACCGTGGTGCGCAGACCGTGGTCGATACCTTGATCGGGCCGCAGGTGGTCATCCGCGGCGACCTGATGTTCAGCGGCGGGCTGTATGTGGAAGGCCGCATCCTGGGCAAGGTGATTGCCGAAGACGGCGCCAGCGCGACCCTGACGGTGGCCGAGCAGGGCAGCATCGAGGGCGAAGTGCGTGCGCCGGTGGTGATCATCAACGGCCAGCTGATCGGCGATGTGCATGCGGCCGAACGGGTCGAACTGGCCGCCAATGCGCGCGTGCAGGGCAATGTGCATTACCAGGTGGTGGAAATGAGCGCCGGCGCACAGCTCACCGGGCGACTGATCCATGCCGCCACGGCCGGCGCAACCGCGGCGCTGCCGGCGCCGGAAGCCAGCCGTGCCGAGCCGGTCACGGCATTGCAGGCCGAAACCGCCGACGCCTGAGTGACGCATGCGCGGTGAATGCCGCGGCAGCCGATGCGGCGGCCTGGCTTGAAGTGGGGCCGTCTGGCCCCCATGCTGGCGCCATGAGTACGCTCGTTTCGCTTCCCACTGCCGCCCCGGCGCCGGACTACCAGTCCATCGACCGGCCACTGAACTTTTCCGTGGCCGCTGCCGCCAAGGTGCGGGAGCTGATCCAGGAAGAAGGCAACGCCGACCTGGCATTGCGCGTGTACATCCAGGGCGGAGGGTGTTCCGGTTTCCAGTACGGCTTCGAGTTCGACGAGAACCGCGCCGAGGACGACCTGGCCGTGGCCACCGATGGCGTGACGCTGCTGGTGGATCCGCTGAGCCTGCAATACCTGATGGGTGCCGAGGTGGATTACACCGAGAGCCTCACCGGCGCGCAGTTCGTGATCCGCAATCCCAATGCGAAGACCACCTGCGGCTGCGGGAGCAGCTTCAGCGTCTGATTGCGTTGGGATAGATGCGGATTGTTCGACGCATCTGGGTAAATGCGCCTTGCTGGCGCCTAGCGCGTGTTCCTGTGGTGCATCTGTATTAGTGACAGGCTGATTGCCGAACGTGCGATCGATCGCGGCAGCGTTGCGCGCTGTTTGCGCTAGATGTTGACCCGTTGGCGATGCGGTGGGCGCGGCGCAGATGGCGGGACTGGCCGGGTTGGCTTGTTTGTCCCGCGGTGCGGGCTGTGGTGAGGGCGGTGCATCGCTTGCCGCGCGGCTGCAGCGCGTCGGGCGACTGCCGGCCGCCATCACCAGAATGCGGCCAATGCGAGCTGCGTAGCGCGCGAATGGCGGCCGCTGGTCTGGCATGCGTGTGAGCGCCTTCACGTTGAGCAATGACTGCGGCAATCCTTCAGGACGATGGCAGCGCTGTGCGCCTTATAGAGACGCGTAGAACGGCGAACCGGCCGCGTAGTTGCGAGCCACGTGCGTCCTTCACGGCGCCTGCGCCACGCGCGGCGCCACAGGGTGCTTCAGTACGACGACAGCGCTGCAGCGAGTTGCTGGCTATCGATCGCGAGGCACGCACATGATTGCTTGGGTTGCGCCTGCACGCGCGCATAACGCGCTACGACATTTTCAGCGCTGCAGATTTCGCAGCGCGCGCGTCGGCTTCGTGCGTGCGTGATGGTGCATAGATCTAGATGACCATACTGCGTGCGTGCTTACCGCTGGCGCCACGATATGCGCGTTTTCTCCAGGCATTGCCGCTTGTCCACGCTGATCCACCGCAGGCGTGTGCGACACCGTGCTGATGCGCATGCCATGCCCTGCGTCGATTCCAAGCCGTTGCGCAGTGACCTCTCCCGCTCCTTCCGCACCTCGATCGGGCACCGGCACCGATCGAGTGTCGAGTGATTGCTGCGCGTCTGTTCCGTCCTTTCCCCCAGAGAGCATCACTTCATGTTGCAGACCAACTCCCGATCTGCGTTTGGCTTGGCGGCCCTGTTGGGCATTGCCAGCGCAGTGCTTACGCCTGGCGCGCAGGCCGCGCCCGCGCCCGCGCGCGGCACCTTGCTGACCAGCAATTTCCTGACCAGCTACAGCCGTGATGCGATCGGCGCGATGCTGGCCTCCGAGTCGCAGGCCGAACAGCCCAAATGCAATGTCCGTGTCGCCGAATTCACCTATGCAACCGTCGGTGTCGAAGGTGAACCTGCAACCGCATCTGGCGTGCTGCTGATTCCGGATGGCGAGCGGTGCGCCGGGCCGTATCCGTTGCTCGGTTGGGGACGTCCGACCGGAACGGTTCGCACCGAGGAGCAGGCCAAGGACATCCGCGATGCCAAGGGCAACGATCCACTGGTCACGCGCCTGGCCAGCCAGGGGTATGTCGTGGTCAGCAGCGATTACCTGGGGCTTGGCAAGTCCAGCTACGGTTATCACCCGTATTTGCACAGTGCCACCGAGGCAAGTGCGACCATCGATGCGATGCGCGCGGCGCGCAGCGTGTTGCAGCGCTTGAACACACCGCTGTCCGGCAAGGTGATGCTGTCGGGGTATTCGCAGGGCGGCCACACGGCGATGGCCACCCAGCGTGAGATAGAGGCGCATCTGTCCAAGGAATTCCATCTGGTGGCCAGCGCGCCGATCTCCGGACCTTATGCGCTGCAGCAGACCTTTCTGGACAGCTGGAGCGGCAGCAACGCGGTGGGCGAAAGCAGCTTCGGCATCATTCTTGGCAGCTATGCCATCGTCGCGATGCAGCACACGTACAAGAACATCTATCTGGAGCCTGGACAGGTGTTTCAGGATCCGTGGGCTGCCAGGGTGGAGCCCTGTTCCCGGGCAAGCAAAGCCTGACCGATCTGTTCCTCGGCGACACCTTGCCAGGCATCGATCAACTCAAGGCGTATTTCCAGCCTGGCTTCTACCGCGACGTTGCCAGCAACCCCGCCAACCCGTTCCGCCAGGATCTGGCGCGCAACGATCTGCTGGCGTGGGCGCCGCAAACACCGACACTGCTGTGCGGTTCGTCCAACGACGCAACCATTCCGCTCAAGAATGCGCAGACCGCCATCGCCAGCTTCAAGCGGCGTGGCAGCAACCAGGTGGCATTGGTGGATATCGGCACCGGCAACTCCAGCGACAACTCGGCCTTCGTCCATCTGTTGACGAACGAGCCGTGCATCGTGGCGGTGCGGCATCAGCTGTTGGACAAGCAGCGCTGACGCCTCGGTCGTTGCTTGACCCTGCAAGGGGTTTGCAGGTGCGGGCGTATCCCAGGCCCGCACCTGCATGGTTCTTCACGGCCACCGGTGCAATGCACTGCCGTGACCATTGGCGAACGTGCGTGTGCTGACATGGCCGCACCTGCGCGCGGTCCGGTGATGGGCCGCGCGAGCTGCCGTGAACCACATCCATACCGGTGGCCAGCGCGGGCGGCGTCCGCGTCTGAACACGCACCGCAGGCGCGCTCGGTAGAGTGCGTACGATGGTTGCAGGCGCTGCCGATTATCGTCAGGCTTGCGCCGATGTCAGAGTCTCTTTTTCATCTTCCGGTTTTGCCTTCACCCACGCGCCGCTCGATCGCGGCGATGTGTTGCGTGACGATCCCGACGCCCTGGCGCGTCTGTGGCCACAGGGCCGTGTGCTGTTGATTGACGCCAAGGGCGCGGCGCTGGCCGACGCCGATGGCCAGCCGCTGCTGCTGGATGGCGCCGAACTGGGCGACGGGCCGGAGGCTGCGATCTTCCTGGGTCTGCGCGATGCGACGGGCTGGTTTGGTGTGCCGGCCGACAGTGTCCCGGTGCAGGCGCCGCAGCGCATCGATCTGCGCCAGGCCGCTGCCGACTGGCCTGCCGAGATCGCCACCGCTTTCGCCTATGCGCGCGCGATGTTGCACTGGCAGTCGCGTACGCGCTTTTGCGGCGTCTGCGGCGGTGCGATCGCATTCCGGCGCGCCGGCTTCATTGCGCACTGCACGCAATGCCAGACCGAGCATTACCCACGCGTGGACCCGGCCATCATCGTGGCGGTCAGCGATGGCGCTCGCTTGCTGCTCGGGCGTCAGGCCAGTTGGGCGCCAGGACGTTATTCGGTGATTGCCGGGTTCGTCGAACCGGGCGAGTCACTGGAGCAGACCGTGGTGCGCGAAGTATTCGAGGAAACCCGCGTGCATGTGCAGGACTGCCGCTACCTGGGCGCGCAGCCGTGGCCGTTCCCGGGCGCGCTGATGCTGGGCTTCACCGCGCGCGCCGCGGCCACCGAGGTGCCGCAGGTCACCGGTGAGCTGGAAGACGCGCGCTGGGTGAGCCATGCGCAGGTCAGCGCCGCGCTGGCCGGCGAGGGCGACATCGGGTTGCCGCCGCGGATCTCCATTGCGCGGGCATTGATCGAGCAGTGGCATCGTGCGCATGGCTGAGCCTGGCCGGCTGTTGCGGTGTTGCAGCGGCGCTCGCGTCCGCTCGGCTAGACTCGGCTGAGGAGGCCTGCCCATGTTCACCACCCTGGTTGCCGTCGTCGTCGCACTCACGCTGGGTCATCTGGTGCCGGCGCAGGTGGCCAAGCTGCGCAATTTCGCCTGGTTTGGCCAATGGCTGCGCCGGCTGGACAGTTACGCGGCCGGGCGCGGTGCGTGGCAAGGGCGCTATGGCGTGCTGCTGGCCGTGCTACCGGCGCTGTTGGTGTTGCTGGTGCAATGGCTGCTGGACGATGTCTGGCACGGCTTTCTGGACCTGCTGTTCGGCGTGGCGGTGCTGGCCTGGACCTGGGGTCCGCGCGATCTGGATCGCGATGTGGAAGCGGTCATCGACGCCGATGAGCCGCACACGCGGCGCGAAGCGATCTCGCACCTGCAGGCCGCCGGCGGCAGCGTGCACGAAGACGCGCCATCGTTGGTGGAAGCGGTGGTGGTCAATGGCCTGCGGCGCTGGTTCGCGGTGCTGTGGTGGTTTTTGCTGCTGGGGCCGTTCGGTGCGGTGTTGTATCGGCTCACTGCCCTGGCGGTGGAAAGCCCGCTGGCCGTGTTGCTGCCGCCCCGCAACCTGGCCGGCGCACGTTGGCTGCTGGCGGTGCTGGAATGGCCGGTGGCGCAGTTGATGACGATGTCGATGGCGCTGGTGGGTAACTTCGACACCGTGTTCCGCGCCTGGCGCGAGGCGCACGGCAATCGCTGGTCGCTGGAACCGCATTTTCTGGGCGCAGTGGCGCGTGCCAGCGTCAGCGCCGAGCTGCGCGAGGAAGCGCACGACTACACCGATTCGGGCCTGGTGCCGGTGTGGCGCCGCCTGCCGGAAGTGCGCGATGCGATGAGCCTGGTCTGGCGCGTGCTGCTGCTGTGGTTGGTGGTGCTGGCGTTGTTGGTGATTGCCGGGTGGGTGCGATAAGCGGTGCACGCATTGCCAGTTGTGAGCACTGCAGAAGACTGCGCGCAGCGACTTGTGAAGCACCAACTGATCACGCAGCTGTTCCCTATCGGGCCTGCATCAACGCGATTCGAATATCGCGTTCAATCTGCGCAGTTGTTGGAGCAACGATCTGATCAGAGGCGGTCTCTTAGTCGTTACTGCAACCAGTGAACGATCTTTCCGGCGAGCAGCGCGGTAGCGCGGTCAGCTTCTTCTTCCAGCGTCACTGTGTTGTCCTTTCCGGCCTAACCCGGCGCCAGCAGCGTAAACGGGTACCACGGCAGGTTCCTTGCGATCCAGTACGCCGGCAAGGCCCATAGCCAGAATTTCGGTTCGGACATCACGGCCACCACCGGGGCGAACCAGCGCGCGCGCCAGCCGGCCTTCCAGGCGATCAGGCCGGGCAGGGTGAACAGGCCCAGCACCGCTGCCGGGTTCATCGCGAAGGCGCCGGGCAGATCGAAATGCACCAGCGCATACAGCGCGCGCGTCATGCCGCAGCCGGGGCAATAGCAGCCGGTCACGCCACGGAACACGCAGGGCGGGAACGGGCTGTTGCCCGCATTCGGATCGAAGCGATACAGCAACGACACGCCAAGGGCGGCCACGCTGGTGGCCGCCCCCAGTCCAAGCCAGTGGCGTGGACGCAGTTCCATTACTGCATGTGCTGCAACTGCTGCATGTAGTCCATGTAGCCCTGCATGCCGCCGGTGGCCACCATGCCGATGTTGATCAGCAGGCCGATCGCGGCCAGCACGCTGGTCACGATGCACCAGGTCTTGGCGGTGTTGGAGGCGCGACGTGCGCCGTCGATGTCGCCCTGGTTGAGCAGGCCGTTGACCTTGCTGGAAAACACGATCGCCACGATGCCGGAGATCAGGGCCGGGCAGCACAGGCAAAAGCCCAGCACGGTGGAAACGATCGCCCAGATCAGGTGATTCGGCACCGGGCCGGGGGCTGCGCTGGACGAGGGATGGATCGGCGGTGGCATGGCACTCATGGTGAAGCTCCTTGGGTGGTAAACAACAGCGAACTGATGGGTGAGTGGGGTGAATTATCGGGCGCCATGCGCGGCGGTGATGCGCCCGGTGTGCGCTGACGATGGCCGGATGGCCTGCGTGCAAGGGGTGGCGCGCGCGTGAGCCGGGGCCCGCGTGTCGGTCGCGGCAGCGGCCAGTCGCGCGACGCGACGCCGGATCTTTGCTCGCGCCAGCGAACTGGCGCTCCACCACGACTGAGCAGCGGACGAACTGCCCATCGCTGCCGGCACAGCCAGCCGCTGGAATGCGCGACACCCGCCGGTCACGGCAGACGCCTCAGGCGCGATGATGTTGAGCACAACGACGTCCCCCGGTACGGCCGGCCGCGTCCGCTTGGCGGCAGCGACGGCAAAGCGTGCAATGGCGCACAGGCTACTCGCGGCGCGCCATGGACGCAAAGCCTGCACCCGCTGGGCTCAGGGCTGATCCTGCCGCAGCGCGCGCACCTGTTGTTCGAGCAGCGCGGCACTGGCCTGATCGCCGGCAACCGCTGCCCCTGCCACCACTTCGATCCGCGCGCGCATCCGCCGCGGCACCCGCATGCGGCCCAGGCGCGTGTCGCGCCGGCTCCACATGCTCGACCACATGCCGCGCAGCGCCATCGGAATGACCGGCACGTTGCGGCGCTGCAGAATCTTTTCCACGCCGGATTTGAAGGGTGCAATTTCGCCATCCTTGGTCAATGCGCCCTCGGGGAAGATGCACACCAGCTCGCCATCGGCCAGTGCGGCATCGATGCGATCGAATGCCTGCTGCATCAATGCGGGGTCTTCGCGCGCGCCGGCGATCGGAATGGCCTTGGCTGTGCGGAAGATCCAGCGCATCACCGGGATGCGGAAGATCTTGTAGTACATGACAAAGCGCACCGGGCGCGGAATCACCGCCGAGAGGATCAGCGCGTCCATGTAGCTGACGTGGTTGCATACCAGCAGGGCGGCGCCCTCGTCGGGCACGTGCGCGTCGATGTCGCGCGCGCGCAGGCGGTACAACACGCTCACCAGCACCCAGCTGAGGAAGCGCATCAGGAACTCGGGCACCAGGGTGAAGATCCACAACGCTACCAGCGTGTTGGCAATCGCCAGTGCCAGGAACACCTGCGGAATGCTCAGGCCCGGCAGCGGAATCCGCACCCCGAACAGCACCACCTGCGGCAGCTGCAGCGCGATGCCGATCACCGCCGCGGCCACGATGAACAACGAGTTCTGGATATTGAGCCCGGCGATCACGCGCGACAGCTCGGCCTTGGGTGTGCGGCTCTGGATCAGCGCAAACAACGGCACCACGAACAGGCCGGTGAACAGGCCGATGCCGACCAGGTCGATGATCAGCCGCACGCTGCCGGGCTGCTGCACGAACTGGCCAATCGACAGGCCGGCGACCGGCGCCGCGCCAGGCCGGGCGAAGTACAAGTCCAGCAGGAAGGCGCTGATGCCGAATGCGCCCAGCGGCACCAGGCCGATCTCCACGGTACGCCCGGACAGCCGTTCGCACAGCAACGAGCCGACGCCGGTGCCGATCGAAAACAGCGCCAGCGCGAACACATACAGGTCCTGCTGGCCGCCCAGGTTGAGCTGCGCATAGGTGGGCAGCTGCGCGGTCAGCACGGTGCCGATGAACCAGAACCACGACACGCCCAGTACCGAGTTGCGCACCGCCAGCGTGCGTCGGGTCAGGCGCATGATGGCGCGCGATTCGGGAATGGGATTCCAGTTGATCTTCAACTTGGGCGCGCCGGCATCCACGCGCGGTACCAGCCGCGCCACCAGGTTGCCGGTCACCGCAATCGCAATCACCGCAGTGGCCGCAGCCTCCGGCCCATGACTGCCGGCGATCTGGAAGATCAGCCCGCCGAAGATCATGCCGCACAGGATCGAAATCGATGTCCCCATTTCGACCAGGCCGTTGCCGCCGGTGAGTTCTTCCGGCTTCAGCACCGAGGGCAGGATCGAATATTTCACTGGCCCGAACAGCGTGGACTGCAGGCCGGTGCAGAACAGCGCAACCAGCAGGATCACCATGTTCTCGGTGATGAAGCCCACCGCCGCCAGCGACATGATGGCGATCTCCATCGTGGTGGTGATCACGATGAGCTTCTGCTTTTCCAGCTTCTCGGCGATCTGCCCGGCCAGCGCGGAGAACAGGAAGTACGGCAGGATGAACAAGGCCGGCGCCAGGTTCGTATACAGCGTGCGCTGGGCGGCATCGATGCCGAGATAGAACAGCAGGCCGATGATGGCCTGCCGATAGACGTTGTCGTTGAACGCGCCCAGCGCCTGGACAGCGAAGAACGGCAAGAAGCGGCGCTGCCTGAGCAGGGCGAACTGACTGTGACCGGACATGCAGTTTCCTTTGCGAACGCGCGCAGCCTAGCAGGCTTCCATGGCGTGCTGGTGGATGGCGGCTGCGCTCAGCGGCTTCTACGTGCTGGTGGCCTGCGTTGCGCGAGCTGGGCGCGCAGCAAGGCCACGAAGGCGCGTGCGGCCGGGCTGGGGTCGGGCCGCCACACCGCGTAGGTCAGAAAGCGGTAGCGCTCCTTCAAGGCCACCGTGACCACGCCGCGCATGGCCTCGGCCATGGTCTGCGGGACGATGCCCACGCCCAGGTTGGCAGCGACCAGTTCGCGCACCAGATCGGCATGGGTGACTTCGTACTGCTGGCGTTGCCGCAGGCCCCCTGCGCAAACGCAGCATCGATGATGCCGCGCACGCCGGCACCGGGAACCAGCCCGGCCATCGGTTCGTCATCCAGCTCGGCCAGCGCCACCCGCTTGCGCGCGGCAAAGCGGTGGCCGGGCGCCACGATCAAGGCCAGCGCCTCTTCATGCAGCAGCAGGCGCTGCGCCGGCACCGCAAGCTGCGGGCCGACACCGACCAGGGCGACATCCAGTAAGCCTTCGCCCAGATCGTGCAGCAAGGCCTCGCTCATGGCGGTGCGCAGATGCACGTCCACCCGCGCATGCGCGCTGCGGAACTGATGCAGCAACGCCAGCCGCCCACGCACGGTGCCCAGGGCCTGCGCCATTTCCTCGTGCAGGCGCTCGGCGGCGCGCAGGGTCTGGCGGGCGTTGTGCAGGAACACCTCGCCGGCGGCGGTGGGCCGCACCTGGCGGGTGCCGCGTTCGAACAGGCGTGCGCCGAAGGTCTCTTCGATCTTGGCGACCTGGTGACTGAGCGCCGATTGCACGGTGTTGCAGCGGCGCGCAGCAGCGGTGAAGCCGCCTTCGTCGGCCACGGCCACGGCAAATTCCAATTGGCGCAAGGTCAGCATGCAATCTCGAAACACGATGGCAATGGTGAAAACAATACATTGGAAAGATGCCTGCCGGCTGCCCACACTGTGCGCATTCCTTGACCAGGCAGCCGCCATGCAGACCGAGCCCACCTCCCACCCGCCCTTGCCCCGCCGCCTGGTGCTGCTGATGGCGGCCGCCACCGGGTTGGCGGTGGCGAGCAATTACTACGCCCAGCCGCTGCTGGAAACGCTGGCGCAGGCGTTCGGCATCCAGGTGCGCAGTGCCGGTGCGGTGGTCACGGCGGCGCAGCTGGCCTACGCGGCGGGGCTGCTGTTGCTGGTGCCACTGGGCGACCGGCTGGAGCGACGCGGCCTGATCGTAGGCCTGTTCGTCCTGAGCGCGCTTGGGCTGTTGGTGAGCGCCAGTTCGCACAGCTTTGCGATGTTGTTGGTGGGTACCATCGTGACCGGCGCCAGCTCGGTGGCGGCGCAGATCCTGGTGCCGTTCGCCGCCACGCTGGCGGCGCCTCACGAGCGTGGCCGGGTGATCGGGACGGTGATGAGCGGGTTGCTGCTGGGGATCCTGCTGGCGCGCACCGCCGCCGGCGTGCTGGCCGGCGTTGGCGGCTGGCATACGGTGTACTGGATCGCCTCGGTCGCGTTGTTGCTCACCGCCGGGCTGTTGTGGCGCGGGCTGCCGCGCCATCCCGGCAATGCGCAACTGGCGTATCCGCAGTTGGTGGGCTCGGTGCTGACGCTGCTGCGCGACGATGCGGTGCTGCGTTCGCGCGCGGTGCTGGGCGGGCTGATCTTTGCCGGCTTCAGCATGTTCTGGACCACGCTGGCGTTTTTGTTGTCCGGGCCGAGTTATGGCTACGGCACTGCAGTGATTGGCTTGTTCGGCTTGATCGGTGCGGCCGGTGCACTGGCGGCCAATCGCTCCGGGCATTGGTCCGATCACGGCCATGGTGACCGCGTGAGCTGGGGCGGGCTGGCGATGTTGCTGCTGTCGTGGGGCTTGCTGGCGTTTGCGCCGCAGTCGATCGCACTGCTGATCGTCGGCGTGCTGCTGCTGGATATCGCAGTGCAGGGCGTGCATATCGCCAACCAGAGCGTGATCTACCAGCGCAACCCGGCGGCGCGCAATCGCATCACCTCGGCCTACATCACCTGCTATTTCATCGGGGGTGCGGTGGGCTCGACGTTGGGCACGGCGGCGTATGCGCAGGCCGGGTGGATGGGGGTGGTGATCGGCGGCGCGGTCCTGGCTGCAGCGGCATTGGGTTGGGTGGGGCTGAGCGTGGCGCGCAAGCAATGGAAGTGAGCGCAACCGCTGGCGACAACGCAGCGAACGCACGAAGCCGGCGATTGCGCGGCATCACCATGTTCGACATCGCTTACCGTATCGAGGCTGCATGGTCGGCGCGGCGTCCACTCCGTGCCGCTGACGGCCAGACGTCCTGTGGCGCGCCGATACCGCGTTGCATGGCAAGCCTGGGCCGCAGCGCACGTTTGTCTCGACGCGCCACAGTACGCTTCGCACTCGTCTCAAGGGACATGACACGCCTTAGGCCTTGGCAGTCGCCAGACGCGGCGCGCGCTCTGCCGGTGCCGTTGTCACTGCCAGCGCGGCAGCGCGCAACTTGGGCAGCAGGCGCAGCGTCAATGCCAGCTGGTCGCGCACCAGGCGTTGCTTGGGCGGTAACTGCACGGGATGATGTTCCAGCGCCTCGGCGGTGGCCAGTTCTTCGCTTTCGTCGTGCGCCGGCAGCGGTTCCCGTTGGCCAAGGGCGCTGGCGATTTCGCTCAGTGCGCGCTGCAGATACTCGCCGGCCTGCGCGATGGTGGCATCGTGTTCGCCCTCCAGCGCGGCGCGGTGCGCACCCAGTGCCGACAGATAGCCGAGCAAGGTGTTGGACAGCGCCAGGAAGCGAAAGCCCGCATCCAGATTGCGCCGATAGCGGCCGGGTTCGCGCAGCATGTTGGATAACGCCACCGACAATGCGGCATCGGCGTTATGCATGTCGCGGCGCGCAATGCGGTAGGGCAGGTCGTCGCGCTTACCGCTGGCGTACTGCTCCAGCACCTGGGCCAGATATCGCGCGCAGCTGGCCAGCACCGTGGCCATCGCCTGGTTCAGCCGGCGGCCCTGCCAGTCCGGCAGGATCAGGAACGAGGCGGCCGCGGCAATCGCGCAGCCGATCAGGGTGTCGATCAGGCGCGGCCAGATCAGCACGAAGCCATCGCCCAGCAGGTTGAAGCAGAACAGCGCCATCACCGTGATGCCGGCGGTGGCCAGCATGTAGCGATCGGTGCGGGTGATGAAGAACACCAGCGCGCCGGCCAGCGCCAGCAACAGTTGCACTTCGGTGCCGGGGAACAGCTGCATCAGCGCCCAGGTGGCGACCAGGCCGATCAAGGTGCCGGCAATGCGCTGCACCAGCCGCAAGCGCGTGGCGCCGTAGTTGGGCCGGCAGACGAATGCGGTGGTGAGCAGGATCCAGTAGCCGTTGTCGGCATGGATGGATTGCATGATGGCGTAGCCCACCAACAGCGCGATGGCCATGCGCAGGCCGTGGCGGAACAGCACCGAGCCGGGCGTGAGTTGCTGCACCAGCCGCGCACCCATTTCGCGCAAGGTATGCGGCGAGGAATCGCGCAGCCGGGTGTCGAGGTTGTCGCTGGTGGAATCGGATTGCGCCGCTTCCGACAACCTGCGTTCGATGCTCTGCAGGTTGGTCACCAGCAGTTCCAGCGCGCCGAGCAGGCGGGCCAGTGCGGGGTCGGCGCGCGCGTGCAGATAGTCCAGCGATTGGCGCAAGTCTTCGGTGGCCAGGCGGCTGCTGTCGCCGTAATCGAACGGATGGCGCAGGCGAATCGCCTCGCCCAACGCTGCGCACGCCTTGCCTTGCAGGGCGAGCAGGCGCTGGCAGCGATACAGCACGTCGCTGTGGAAGAACGCGTCGGTCAGCGCTTCGTAGGGATAGTGCGAGGAGCTGGCGCGCTCATGGAAGTCCTGGGCCATGTAATACAGGCGGAAATACAGGCCCGATTGCACGCCCGGCCGCCCGGAGCGGCCGAAGCGGCTCATGATGGCGGTCTTGGCCGCATTGAGCGCGCCAACCACCTTGGCGTTCTGCTCGGCCAGCGCCAGCCGGCGTGCATGCAGGTCGCTCTGGCGCACCGGTTCGAACAGATCGGCCTTGAGCTTGAGGTAGCGGCCCAACTCGAAAAACAGCCGCGACAGCCGCTCGCGCACTGGGCGATTGGCGAACAGGATGGTCCACAGGATCGACAGCACGCCGTACCAGGTGGCACCGATCAGCAGCAGCGCCGCGCCGTGCCAGGCGATCAGCGGATCGTGGCTGCCATGCTGGTCCATGCCGATCATGGCGTAGATCGACAAGGCCACCGTGGCCTGCGCGATCGAGGCATAGCGCTCTCCCAGCGCACCGAGCAGGGTCAGCGAGAACGTGGCCAACGCCATGCCCAGCACGAACGGTAATGGGTACGGAAACAGCACCACCACGGCGGCTGCGGCGGCGGCGAAACACAGCAGCGAGAGCAGCACCGATTTGATGCGGCCCAGCCAGTTGTCGTCGGTTTCGGCAATGGCGCTGGCAATGGCGCCCAGAAACAGCGCCGGCACCGCAGTGAGCTGTTGCCAGTGCCAGCACACGCCCATCGCCACCGCCAACGCGATGAACACACGCAGGCCATAGCTGGCCTTTTCATGAGCCCACAAACGGCTTAAGCGGGTTTCGAAGGAGGGAGTGGCCACGGTCTCTACAAGGCGGGGAGCCCGGGCATTATTGCCGCAGCTACGCGCTGCCGGTGTGGACGGCGGCTAGTTCTTTGTCAGTAGCCGGCAGCTGCGCGGACTGGAGCGGAGTGCACGATTGCGCCGCAACCCCGCTGCAGGCGCCGCGCGCAGCCATGCGAACTGCGCATCCGCCCAGCTGCACGGGCGTCGTTCGCGCTTGGCGACCTTGCAACCTTTGGCTGCGCGCTTGAACAGCGCCTTGTCGGTGAGTACCAGCAAGCTGTTGCGCTGTTCTGCCGATACCAGGGGATGTTCGAGCTTGCCCCCTCCGCCCTTCGGGCAGCTTCCCCCGCCGGCGGGGAAGGACACGGTTCAGCCCTGCGCCTGCCGCTCGCGGGCGATGGCCCGCCAGCCGATGTCGCTGCGCTGGAAGGCATTGGGCCAGTGGATCGGCTCGAGGCCGGCATAGGCGTTGCGCTGGGCGTCCCGCACGCTGTCGCCCAGCGCCGCAACGCACAGCACGCGGCCACCGGCGCTGATCACCTCGCCGGCGGCATTCAGCGCAGTGCCGGCGTGGAAAACCTTGGCGCTGGCCGGCACTGCGTCCAGCCCGGTGATGACCTCCCCGGTGACCGGGGTGTCCGGGTAAGGCTTGGCGGCGATGACCACGCCCAGCGACGGGCGCGGGTCCCACTGCGCGTGCGCGCCATCGAGCTTGCCGTCGATGGCCGCGTCGAGCAGATCGACCAGATCCGACTGCAGGCGCAGCATCACCGGCTGGGTTTCCGGGTCGCCGAAGCGCACGTTGAATTCGATCACCTTCGGCGCGCCGTGCGCATCGATCATCAGCCCGGCATACAGGAAGCCGGTGAACGGCACGCCGTCGGCGATCATGCCCTGCACGGTCGGCTCGACCACCTCGCGCATCACCCGCGCATGCACCTCGGGCGTGACCACCGGGGCCGGCGAGTAGGCGCCCATGCCGCCGGTATTGGGGCCGGTGTCGCCGTCGCCGACGCGTTTGTGGTCCTGGCTGGTCGCCATCGGCAGGGCATGTTTGCCATCGACCATCGAGATGAAGCTGGCTTCTTCGCCATCGAGGAATTCCTCGATGACCACGCGTGCGCCGGCATCGCCGAACGCATTGCCCGAGAGCATGTCGCGCACCGCCTCTTCGGCCTCGGCCAAGGTCATCGCCACGATCACGCCCTTGCCGGCAGCCAGGCCATCGGCCTTGACCACGATCGGCGCGCCTTTCTCGCGCACATACGCCAGCGCGGCGTCCACGTCGGTGTGCACGGCGTAATACGCGGTGGGGATGCCATGGCGGGCCAGGAAATCCTTGGCGAAGGCCTTGCTGCCTTCCAACTGCGCGGCCTTGGCGGTGGGCCCGAAGATGCGCAAGCCGGCGGCATGGAAGCGGTCGACCACGCCCAGCACCAGCGGCACTTCCGGGCCGACCACGGTGAGCGCGACGGCTTCGCGCTGCGCCAGGGCGAGCAGCCCGTCCAGGTCGTCGACCTTGATCGCGACATTGCGGCATTTGGCTTCGTTGGCGGTGCCGGCGTTGCCGGGTGCCACCAGTACCTCGCTCACACGTGCGGATTGGGCGATCTTCCAGGCCAGGGCGTGTTCACGGCCGCCGGAGCCGATGACGAGGATTTTCAAGGCAGTTGCTCGCTAGTACGGGGGAAGGGGCGCTACCTGCAGCCTTCGCGCTGCAGTGCGTTGGGAAACGGGTAGGTCCAGGTCTTGGTGTCGAGCGCGAAGACGTGCGTCTTGTCCAGGGCAACGCCGCAATCGCTGCCGTGCTCGTGGATGTGCAGCGGCCAGGTGCGCGCCTGCGGCGCGCTGTTGTCCACCTCCAGCGCGAAGTCCACGTCGAAGGCGTCGGCAAGACATTGCGCCTGGGTCTGGTCCGGCTCGCGCGCGTCGTCGTCGCAGGCCAGTGCGCCGCTGTTGTCGATGTGCGCCCGCAGCGAGCCGGCATTGACCAAGCCCTTGGGGCCGGGCACGACCAGATCCTGTGATTCGAGGATCAGGCCCTGGCCCATCCAGAAACTGTGCACGACAAAGCCGTAGAAATCGCTGCCCAGGCGCAGGACGTCCACGCTGCCGGGCTGGCCCGCGCTGCCGTAGCCGTCGGCGAGCCGTTCGGCCACGACCTTGAAACCGTCGCCATCGCCGCGCAGTACGAAGAAATCGATGAGCCCCGGAGTGCCGTGGCCGGCATCGCTGAGGTTGTGGCAGACCGCCAGCAGTTGCTGCACCTGGTCGCCCACCACCACCGGCTGTTCGGCGCAGACGTCGCTGTTGGCCTTGAAACCGTCGGCTTCGCCGCTCCACTGCGCGGCCAGGGCGGCCTTGGCGCCGTAGCGCATGCGCAAGAATCCATCCAGCCGCTCGGTGCGGCTCTGATGGGGGCCATTGCTGGGCGCTGCAGGTGCCGCGGCAACCGGCGCCGCAGCAGGCGCAGGCGCTTGCTTGCACGCGCTCAGCAGCACGGCGATGGCAACAAACGCGGCAAAACAACGCAAACGCTGCATCGACCTATCCTTGTGCCGGTGACATCAATGCCGGAAATGGCGCACGCCGGTAAACACCATCGCGATGCCGTGTTCGTCGGCGGCGGCGATCACCTCGCCATCGCGCATCGAACCGCCGGGCTGGATCACCGCCTTGATGCCGGCCGCAGCCGCAGCATCGATGCCGTCGCGGAACGGGAAGAACGCATCCGATGCCATCACCGAGCCGGCTACGGTGAGCTTGGCTTCCTCGGCCTTGAGCGCGGCGATCTTGGCGCTGACCACGCGGCTCATCTGCCCGGCGCCCACGCCAATGGTGCGGCTGTCCTTGGCATACACGATCGCGTTGGATTTGACGTACTTGGCCACGCGCCAGGCAAACAGCAGATCGCCCAGTTCTGCCTCGTTGGGCGCACGCTGGGTGACCACGCTCAACTCGCCCAGCGACATGCCGCGGTTGTCGGCCGACTGCATCAACAGGCCCGAGCCGATCCGCTTGGTGTCGTAGTTGTTGAGGCCATTGCCGTGCGGAATCTTGAGCACGCGCACGTTGGCCTTCTTGGTGGCGTAGTCCAGCGCACCGGCTTCGTAGTCGGGTGCGATCAGCACTTCGACGAACTGGCGGTCCAGAATGGCCTTTGCCGTCGCTGCGTCCAGGGTCTTGTTGAACGCCAGGATGCCGCCGAACGCGCTGGTCGGGTCGGTGGCGTAGGCCAACTCGTAGGCATCGCCGCAGCCCGCGCCCACCGCCACGCCGCACGGGTTGGCGTGCTTGACGATCACGCAGGCCGGCGCATCGAACTGGCGCACGCATTCCCACGCCGCATCGGCATCGGCCAGGTTGTTGTAGCTGAGTTCCTTGCCCTGCAACTGCTGGAAGGTGGCCAGCGTGCCCGGCACCGGGTACAGGTCGCGGTAGAACGCGCCGGACTGGTGCGGGTTCTCGCCGTAGCGCAGGTCCATCACCTTGACGAAGTTGGAATTGATCTGCGCCGGGAACGGGCTGCGCGTGGGCACTGCCTCGGCGCTGTCGGCCACGGCCGAGAGATAGTTGCTGATCGCCGCGTCGTACTGCGCCACGCGGTTGAACGCGGCCACCGACAGCGCAAAGCGCTTGGCCGCCGACAGCTGCCCGTCGTTTGCCTCCAACTCGGCCAGCAGGTCGGCGTACTGCGCCGGATCGGTGGCCACGGCCACGCGCGCGAAATTCTTGGCCGCGCTGCGCAACATCGCCGGGCCGCCGATGTCGATGTTTTCCACCGCATCGGCCAGGGTGCAATCGGCCTTGACCGTGACCGACTCGAATGGATACAGGTTCAGCACCAGCAGGTCGATCGGCACGATGCCGTGCTCGGCCATCACCGCTTCGTCGACACCGGCGCGTCCCAGCAAGCCGCAGTGCACCAGCGGGTGCAGGGTCTTGACGCGGCCATCCATCATTTCCGGGAAACCGGTCAGCTCGGCAACGTCTTTCACCGGCAGGCCGGCTTCGCGGATCGCCTTGGCGGTGCCGCCGGTGGACAGCAGCTCGACGTTGCGCGCCACCAGCGCGTGGGCCAGGTCGATCAGGCCGGTCTTATCGGAAACGGAGAGCAGGGCCCGGCGCACGGGCAGGAAATCAGAGGCCATCGGTGGGGGATGTCGTTGCGGAGCAGCCGATATTGTAGGCTGCGCCAGCGCTCGAATGGACTCAACACCCCGTATGGCTTCGATCTATGCACTGAAAGGACGCTTCCAGGCGCTGCTGCGGCCGATGGTGGGCGCGCTGTATCGCGGTGGCATCACCGCCAATCAGGTCACGCTGATCGCTGCGGCGGTGTCGCTGATGGTGGCGGCGGTGGTGTTGCGCGGCGGCCCCAGCTGGCCGGTGCTGTATCTGTTGCTGCCGGTATGGATGCTGGTGCGCATGGCCCTCAATGCGGTGGACGGCATGCTGGCGCGCGAGTTCGGCCAGCAGTCGCGGCTGGGCGCTTACCTCAACGAGCTATGCGATGTGGTGGCCGATGCGGCGTTGTACTTGAGCCTGCTTGGCGTGCCCGGTGTGAGCGCAGCCTGGCTGTGGATCTTCGCGCTCCTGGCCGCGCTGACCGAATACGCCGGCGTGCTCGGCCTGATGGTCGGCGCCAGCCGCCGCTACGACGGGCCGATGGGCAAGAGCGACCGCGCCTTCGTGATCGGCGTGCTGGGCGTTGGCCTGGCCTGTGGCTTGCTGGGTGCGCGCGGCGTCACCTGGGTCGCCATCGCCTTGAGTCTGGCCTGCATGGCCACGGTGTGGCGGCGGGTGCGCGCCGGGCTGGCGCAGGCGCCCGCAGGCACCTAGCGATCCAGTCCTGCAGCAATGCCGCTGGCCGCGCTGCTCTGTGGTGATCCCTGCGATTCAACCTTTCGATCTTTCAGGATGCTTCGATGCGCACAGTGCTAGAGCGCGAGTTCGTCAGTTTCGATGGTGTGCCACTGTTCTACCGGCATTGGCCGTTGCACGATGCCGCTGCGACCGGCACGCCGAAGGCGGTGGTGCTGCTGCATCGCGGCCATGAGCACTCTGGCCGTGTGATGCATCTGGCCGAAGAACTCGACATCCCCGACGCGCAGTTCTTCGCCTGGGACGCACGCGGCAACGGCCGCTCGCCCGGGGTGCGTGGCGATGCGCCGGGCTTCGACGCGCTGGTGCGCGATCTGGACAGCTTCATCGCGCATCTTCGCGCCACCCACGGCATCGCGGTGCAGGACATCGTGGTGATTGCGCAAAGCGTGGGCGCGGTGGTGGCCGCCACCTGGGTGCACGATTACGCCCCGCCGCTGCGCGCGCTGATGCTGGCATCGCCGGCGTTCAAGGTGAAGTTGTATGTACCGTTTGCACGCGCCGGGCTGGCGTTGCTGCATGCGTTGCGCGGTAACTTTTTCGTCAACAGCTACGTCCAGCCGCAATGGCTCACCCACGATACGCAGCGCGTGGAAAGCTATCGCACCGATCCGTTGATCACCCGTCCGATTTCGGTGCGCGTCTTGCTCGGCCTGTACGCGGCCGCCGATCGCGTGGTGGACGATGCACAGGCCATTACCGTGCCGACCCAGTTGCTGGTCTCCGGTTCGGATTTCGTGGTGCATCGCGGCCCGCAGGACCGCTTCTACGAAAACCTGCGCGCGCCGATCAAGCAGCGTCACTGGTTGCCGGGGTTCTTCCACGACACCCTGGGCGAACGCGATCGCGCGATTGCCGTCGCGCACATTCGCCAGTTTGTCCAAGCGCGTTTTGCGCAACCGCCGGTACGTGCCGCGCTGCGCGATGCGCACCGTGCCGGGCCCAGTTTCGAAGAGGCCGAACGGCTGGCCTGGCCACCGCAGCGCAATAGCCTGCAGGACCTGCGCTGGCGTGGCGTGCGTGCCGGCCTGCGCCTGGGCGGCAAGCTTTCCGAGGGCATCGCGCTTGGGTTGCAGACCGGTTTCGATTCCGGCAGCACGCTGGATTACATCTATCGCAATCAGGCACGTGGTCGCGGGCCGCTGGGCCGCATGATCGACCGCACGTATCTCAACGCGATCGGTTGGCGCGGCATCCGCATCCGCGGCAGCCATCTGGGCGAATTGCTGCGCGATGCAGCGGCGCGCTTGCGTGGCGCCGGCAA
Organism: Xanthomonas phaseoli pv. phaseoli; assembly: GCA_022749655.1. Taxonomy (GTDB): domain Bacteria; phylum Pseudomonadota; class Gammaproteobacteria; order Xanthomonadales; family Xanthomonadaceae; genus Xanthomonas; species Xanthomonas phaseoli. The sequence goes on along the minus strand of CP094243.1, from coordinate 4,946,484 downwards.
GCCGGTACGCGTGCTGGACATCGCCGCCGGGCACGGCCGCTATGTGCTGCAGGCGCTGGGCAGCGGCGCACAGCGTGCCGATGCGATCGTGCTGCGCGACTTCAGCCCGCTCAACGTGACCCAGGGCACGGCGCTGATCCACACGCTGGGCGCTGGCGACATCGCGCGTTTCGAGCAGGGCGATGCGTTCGACCCGGCAGCGCTGGCAGCAGTGCAACCGGCGCCGACGCTGGCGGTGGTATCGGGCCTGTACGAGCTGTTTGCCGACAACGACCAGGTCGCGCGCTCGCTGGCTGGCCTGGCCGCGGCGGTGCAGCCGGGCGGTTATCTGCTCTACACCGGTCAGCCCTGGCATCCGCAGCTGGAATTCATTGCGCGCGCACTGACCAGTCACCGCGATGGCGTGGCCTGGGTGATGCGCCGACGCAGCCAGCAGGAGATGGATGGCCTGGTGGAAGCGGCGGGCTTTCGCAAGGTGGCGCAACGCATCGATGCATTCGGCATCTTCACCGTGTCGATGGCGCAGCGAATCGACGCATGAGCCAAGTTGCGCGCCCATTCGGCCGTGCCGCGCTGTGGCTGGCGTTGCTGGGGCCGTTCTTCTTCCTCAGCTACGGCCTGGCCAACACGCTGGCCGGGCGGGCGGCGCAGGTGCCATCGGTGGTGTTCGGCTGGGAACACGGCATGCCGTTCTGGCCGTGGACCATCGTGCCGTACTGGTCGATCGACGTGTTCTACGCGGTCTCGTTTTTTGTCTGCCGCAATCGCCGCGAGCTGGACACGCATGCACGACGCCTGCTCAGTGCCCAGCTGATCTGCGTGGCGTGTTTCTTGTTGTGGCCGTTGCGCTACAGCTTCGTACGGCCTCAGACCGAGGGCGTATTCGGTTGGCTGTTCGCGGTGCTGCTGGGCTTCGACAAACCCTTCAATCAGGCGCCATCGCTGCACATCGTGCTGCTGGTGGTGCTGTGGGTGCGCTATGCGCAGCATCTTTGCGGGGTGTGGCGCTGGCTGCTGCATGGCTGGTTCGCACTGATCGGGGTGTCGGTGCTGACCACCTACCAGCACCACTTTCTCGATATTCCCACCGGGCTCGCGGTGGGCTGGCTCTGCGTGTGGCTATGGCCGGAGCGGATCGCCGCACCGTTTGCGCAGGCACGGTGTGCACGCGACCTGCGTCGCTGGCGCCTGGCCGTGATGTATCTGGCCGGCGCGCTGGTCAGCGCTGCGCTGGCGCTGTGGAGCGGCGGTGCAGCCCTGTGGTTGCTGTGGATCACCCTGGCCTTGCTGCTGGTTGCGTTGAATTACGCTCTGCTTGGCCCGGGCGGATTCCAGAAGCGCAGCGATGGGTGTCTGAGTCTTGCCGCGCGCTGGTTGTATGCGCCATATCTGTTGGCGGCCTGGTGCAACTCGCGACTGTGGACGCGGCGTGCGCCGTCGCCGCGCGCGGTCTGCGATGGCGTGTGGCTGGGGCGGATTCCGTTGCCCGGCCAGCGCGACAAACGTGCCGCCGTGGTGGACGTGTCTGCAGAGCTCTCGTTGTACGCCGCGCAGGCGCAGGACCGTGTGGTGCCGATGCTCGATCTGGTCGCGCGCCGTCGCCGGCGCAGTTGCGCGAGGCCGCGCAGGCGATCGCGCAGGCGCAGGCGAACGGGCCGGTGCTGGTGTGTTGTGCATTGGGCTATTCGCGCAGTGCTGCCAGTGTGGCCACCTGGCTGGTGCGCAGCGGTCGCGCCCAGGACGCGGATGCGGCCATCGCACAGCTACGCACCGTGCAGCCGTCGATCGTGCTCGGGCATGCGCATCGCGCGGCTATCGTGGTGGCATGCGATGTTCATGAAGGCGACAACATCCCCGAACGGAGAGCGCAATGAATCCCTCCCCGCTGACCTTGGCGACCATGCGCGCAGTGCTGCGCCAGGGTGCAGCACTGGACCGCTTTTCACTGCTGCTGCTGGCGGCGGCCATCGGCTTGCTTGGCGTTGCGCAGGCGCCGCCCTTGATTCAGTGGAGCTATGCCATCAGCGTGCTGGCCGGCGTGGTGCAGCGCTATTGGGCGTTTCGCGTGGGCCTGGATGCCGACCTGCTGGCGGCCTCCATCGCGCATCTCGAACGCTGCGGCGGCAGCGAGCAAGACGCCGCGCACCAGCTCGATGCGGCCATGCATGCCATTGGCCTGGTGGCGAAGCGTGCACCCACCCGCGACTGGGCATCGCGCTGGACCGGCATGCGCCGCCTGCTGTGTTGGCAGTTGGCAAGCGTGGTGGTGCAACTGCTGTTGGTGGATGCGGCGCTCGCCCTCAGGATGTCCAGATGAACAACGCACCCGATTCCGCCCAGCGCGAACCGCGCCACGCCACACCCGCGCAGCGGGCGCTGTGGCAACGGCTGCAGGGCTATCGTTTTGGCCAGGACGAAGCAGCGTTTGCCGCCTTTGTTCGGCGCGTGGCCAAGCAGGCACAGTGCACTACCGCGCAAGCGCAGGTCTTGGTGGAGGAGTACCGGCGGTTCTGTTTTCTTGCCTGCACCGACACCCACGACGTCACCCCCAGCCCGTTGGTCGACCAGGTCTGGCATACGCATCTGACCGACACCCCCGAGTACTGGCAGCAGTTCTGCCCGCACGTGCTGCAGACCACGTTGCATCATCAACCCGGACGCGGCGATGCCGGTGAAGACGCGCAGTTCCAGGCGCAGTACCGCCAGACGCTGGAGCGTTACCGCACGCAGTTTGGCGAGCCGCCGGCGCAATGGTGGCCAGCGGCGCGGCTTCAGCAATCGACGTTGGATCCGCCGCATGAGGACGCTGCCGAACAGACCTTGCAGGCCTTGCGTGGAGCGCCGCAATTCGCTGGGCCACAGCGCGGTGTGCCGTATGCCGTCGTCGCGTGGGCAATCATCGCGGTGGCAGTGGGCATGGCCTGTCGCTCGGCCAATGGCGGGGCGCTGTCGCCGCTGCACTGGCGTGGCGTGTATTTCCTGCCGCTGTTCATCGCGCTGATCGGTCTGGCCTGGTCGATGGCGGCATGGTTGCGACGGGTGCTGCGCCGCGGTCGCACCGCGGCAGCAGTGGATGCCAGCGAGCTTGCATATCTGGGCGGCGGTGCCGATCGCGTGGCCGACCTGTGGTTCACCGAGTTACTGGTGCGCAATGCGGTGTATCTGGAGCGCGATGCCACCGAACCGGCGCGTTACTGGGTACGCTGCCACCGGCAGATTGCAGTGCCGCCTGCGCTGCAGCCGGCACTGGAAGCGGTGCGCACCACCGAAGACCCGGTGGGGGCCTTGCGGGCGTTGCGTGCGCTGGCCGCACCGCTGGAGCAGCGCTTGATCGACAAGGGCCTGTGGCTGAGCCAGGCGCGGGCACGCGTGGTGCGTCTGGCATGTACCGTGCCGGTGGCGCTGGTATGGCTGCTTGGCGTGTGCAAGCTGGTCATCGGCGTGCAGGGCAACCATCCGGTGGGCTATCTGCTGTGTCTGATGGTGCTGACCACCTTGCTGGTCCTGGGCTTTGCGCTGGTGCGCGTGCGGCGCACGCTCGGCGGCGAGGCCCGCCTTGCGACATTGCGTCAGACGCGGCGACGCGATGCCGCGCGTACCGGCGGCGATCCAGGCGAGGTGGTGGCGCTGTACGGCACTGCGGCACTGATCGGAACCCCGTGGGCCGACTACCACAGCTTGCGTGCGCCGCATGGTCACGCCGGTGGCAGTGGCAGTGGCAGTGGCAGCAGCTGCGGCGGGGGCGGTGGCGACAGTGGCGGCGATGGCGGTAGCAGCGATGGCGGCGGCTGTGGCGGCTGTGGCGGAGGAGGCGACTGATGCAACACCGACAGCAACAGCGGCAGCTGCACTGGGCGCGCGTGCTGCGCGGGCGTGGCGCCACGCCCAATGGCGTGTCGTGGGTGGGCATCGCATGTGCGGCGCTGGCCGGGCTGATGTTCTACATCGGCTTGAGCGCGCCTGCGCGCGAAGGAGCCATGCCATTGCTGCTGGCGGTGCTCGGGCTGCAGGGTCGGCCGTGGTGCAGCCGCATGGATGGTGTGCTGGCGCGCCAGGCGCGCATGGTCTCGCGCGCCGGTGAGGTCTACAACGACGCGCCCGATCGGTTGTCCGATGTGCTGGTCTGCGTGGGCCTGGGCTACGGACTGCAGTCTGGCCTGCCGTGGGCTGCGCACCTGGGGTGGGCGGCGGCGCTGTGCTGTGTGGCCACCGCGTATGTGCGCATGCTGGGCCTGGCTTGCGGCACGCCAGAGCCGCGGCAGGGGCCGATGAGCCGCGTGCAACGCATGCAGTGGTTGTCGCTGGCAGGCGCGCTGGCCTTGCCGCTGCAATGGATGGGCCAGCCACGTCTTGCGGCCTGGTTACTGATCGGAGCGCTGGCGGTGTTGATCGCCGGTGCCTTGCTGACGGTAGCGATACGACTGCGCACGATCGTGCGCACCCTGGAGCAGAGATGATTGCCCGTTTGATCGCGCGCGGCTGCAGCGGCGCCATTCGTACCCTGACCGGCGCGCGTGCGTTGTGGCGCGGTTGCGCGCCCTCCAACGAACGCCGCGTGTATTACGGCAACCACGCAAGCCACGGCGATTTCGTGCTGATCTGGTCATCGCTGCCGGCCAGCCTGCGCCGCGAAGTGCGCCCGGTGGCGGCGGCCGACTACTGGCGGCGCACCGCACTGCGGCGCTATCTGATCCATGCGGTCTTCAACGGCGTGTTGATCGAACGCGACCCGGCGCAGCGCACGCGCGACCCGATCGCATGCCTGTGCGATGCGGTGGATGCCGGCGATTCGTTGATCCTGTTTCCCGAAGGCACGCGCAACCCGGATGAGGGGGTGCTGCCGTTCAAGAGCGGGCTGTATCACCTGGCACGGCAACGCCCGGAACTGGAGTTCGTGCCGGTGTGGATCGATAACCTCAAGCGCGTGATGCCCAAGGGCAAGTGGCTGCCGTTGCCGTTGCTGTGTACCACCACCTTTGGTGCGCCGTTGCGCCTGGATGCGGACGAAACCAAGGATGCGTTTCTGGCGCGTGCACGTGCGGCGTTGCTGGCGTTGTCGCCGGATCAATTGGAGACCCGCGCATGAGCCTGTATGTGTATAGCGGGCAGCTGCAGCAGTCTTCGATGCATCAGCAGACGGTGTGGTTGTTCAGCGGTATCGCGCTGGTGCTGGCAATCGCCACGCTGATTTCCGAAACCCTGCGCTGGCGCGCACGCGAACGCCCCAGCGCCGTGCTGGACAACCTGGTCGCCCGCATCCGTGCGTGGTGGGTGATGGCCGCGGTGGTCGGCCTTGCGTTCGTGTTTGGTCGCGCCGGCGTGATCGGCTTGTTCGCGCTGGTGTCGTTGTTTGCGCTGCGCGAGTTCATCACCTTGACCCCGACTCGGCGTGGCGACTACTACGCATTACTGGCCGCGTTCTACATCGTGCTGCCGTGGCAATACGGCCTGGTGTGGACCGGCTGGTACGGCATGTACACCTTGCTGATTCCGGTCTACGCGTTTTTGGTGTTACCCATCCTGGCCACCATCGGCGGCGACACCACGCGTTATCTGGAACGCACCGCCAAAGTGCAGTGGGGCCTGATGATCTGCGTATTCTGCATTTCGCATGTGCCGGCGCTGTTGAACCTGGACATTCCCGGCTATGCCGGGCGCAATCTGCTGTTGATCGCCTTCCTGGTGATCGTGGTGCAGTCCTCGGACGTGCTGCAGTACGTGTGGGGCAAACTGGCCGGCCGCCACTTGATCGCGCCGAAATTGTCGCCGTCCAAAACGGTGGAAGGATTCATCGGCGGCGTGTTGTCGGCCAGCCTGCTCGGCATGGCGCTGTGGTGGATTACCCCGTTCGCGCCGTGGCATGCCTTCGGCCTGGCGTTGGTGGCCAACCTGATGGGATTTTTCGGCGGGTTGGTGATGTCGGCGATCAAGCGCGATCGCGGCATCAAGGATTGGGGCCACATGATCGAAGGCCACGGCGGCGTGCTCGATCGCCTGGATTCGGTCTGCTTCGCCGCGCCGGTGTTTTTCCACCTGATTCGCTACGGCTGGGCGTGATCGCCTTCAACATGGCTCGTCAGAAGATCGCAACATGTGCATCGCGTGCCGTTGGCGACCTGCAGCATCGGATCTGCGCAGCGCGTCGGTCGGCCGCCGCGTCTGGCCAACCGGAAGGCTGACCACACAAAACCACGCCGTGACCGGGAACCCGTGCCCGCACCGTCTAGCAGAAGCGCGCTTTTACGATTCCCGATTCCCGATTCCCGATTCCCGATTCCCGAATCCCGAATCCCGAATCCCGAATCCCGAATCCCGAATCCCAGGCCTACGTCAGCCCGTACTCCTTGAGCTTCTTGCGCAAGGTCGCCCGGTGAATGCCCAGCAGCGCCGCAGCGCGGCTCTGGTTGCCTTCGCAATGGTTGAGCACTTCCACGAACAACGGGATCTCCATCTCGCGCAGCACGATTTCGTAAACGTCGTCCGCGTCGCTGCCGTCCAGGTCGCGCAGATAACGGCGAACGGACTGGGCCACGTGTTCGCGCAGGGGCGACTTCGGGGCGCCACGACTGGTGTCAGGACGAGAGGGGCTGCGTTCAAAGGAGGTTCCCAGTGTCACGAAGCCGGGACGCGTGGCCGGCGAGGGGAGTGAGTCTAGCGCGTGACCTGATCGCTCGCCACGCCCACGTGGCGGTCGCGCCCGTTCACCGGAAGTCGAAACTGAAGGCGGCAGTGCTCGCGGCCGGCTCGCGCACCCGAAACGCGACCTGCACCGCCTGACCCGGCGCCAGCGTGTCCTGCGCAGGCGGCGATGGTCCCAGATACTCCTGCGGCGACAGGATGCGGGTGCCGATCACCCGGCCGTCGGCATCGGACAGCGACAGCTGCAGCCACGGCCAGGCCTGTGCCCAGCGCGCGTCGTTGCGGAAGCTGGCCTGGATCTGCAACACCCCGGCCACACCGGGCAGCGGGCGCACGTCGCGGTTGAGCAGGGTCAGCGCCTCCGGCTCGCGCCAGGCCGGCAGGCTGCAGCGCGCCAGCGTGCAGGCCGCGCCGACCAGCGGCCGCCAGCGCGCGTTGGCGGCCAGGTGCGCGCGGTCGGCGATGACGATCTGCACTCCGAGCACGCCGACCAGCCCGACCAGCAGCGCCCACTGGCGCCCGCTGGCGCGCAGCCGCGGCCGGGCGATGCCACGCCGCGCAAAGGCGGGCGCGGCCAAGGCGGGAGTGGGCAAGGGCTGCAATTGCGCAGCGGCGGTGCGGGGCGGCGCGACGCCGGCATCGGACGGCGCGTCCTCGCCTGCCGATGCGCTGCCCGCGTCGAACTCGGCGGCTGCCGGCTCGGGATGGCTGGCGGGCCGGTCGGGGTGCGACCGACCGCCGGTCGTGCCCGCGGACCGCTCGCTGGCGCTGGTGTCGGCTTGCGTTGCGGCTGCCGCTGTCGCCACAGCCGCTGTCGATCCCGCCGGCGCTGCTGGCGTTGCGACTGGAGCCTCGCCGGCGGTCATTGCTGCCAGCGTGCTCGGCGTGCCCGCTGCATCCCGAGACGACAGGTCTGCAGGCGCCGACGCACGGAGCGCGCGTTGCTGCGCGGAATGCAACGCGGCAGGTGCAGTCCGCGCGGTGTGGTCCTGGAGCGCGTCAGCACCGGCCGCGGCCAGCCCGTCGTCGCCCGCTTGGCCATCGCTGGCGGCCGACACCGGGCGAGGTGGATCGAGCATCCCATCAGGGACGTGTCCGGTTGCGGGCGCGGTCGCCGAAGCGGACGGCATCGCGCTGCCGGGCGCGGGCAGTTGCGCCTGGCCGGACACCGGCGCCTGGAGACCAGCGTGCCCGGGCGCAGCCGCTGCGCGCTGCGGCGATGGCGCCACCGCGGCAGCAGGCGATGGCACGTGCGGCGCCGGTAGCGCGTCCACCTGCGGCGGTGTTGCCGGCGGCAATGCGGGGCCCGCGGCCGGTGCGGCCTGCTCCGACGGCTCCCCAGGCGGAACCGCCGGGGTCGGAACCAGCGGCGGAGCAGCCGGCGTCGCACGCAGGAACGTGGCCAGGGGGCGGCGCGGTGGCGGAGTCTCGGACATCGGCAGGCGTGCAGCGGGAAGACCCTATTCAACCACGCGCACGTCCACCGGCGAACCTGTGCCGACGGCGATGCGATCGAGCTGCAGCGCGCATGCCTGCAGGTGTTCGTCTCCGGCCCACATGGTCATGGCGCCGTCTGCGCCGATGTCGACGCAAGGCGCGCAGCGCATTCCTTCTCCGATAACGGCCGCCTCCACATCTACGCAAGCCGACGAATACGGCCAGGCGCATCCAGGATCAGGAGACGACAGCTAGCGGAAACACGGCCTTGGAATTTCGGCGCCGATCACGTCAGCTCGCCGATTCCCGATTCCCGATTCCCGATTCCCGATTCACCGCCTGCGCCGCGTCTTGCCTTCGGCCAGCAACAGATCCAACAGGCCGGCGCGCTGGCGCGGCGTCAGGGTGTCGAAACGCGTCAGCAGCACGCGTTGCTGGTCATCCAGGCGGCGGTACTGCGCCGGTTCTTCAGCGATGGCCGACACCGGCGGGCCAAACACGCGGTCGCCGCGGCCGGTGGCCCCAGGTATTCGAACGCCATGCCGCTGCGCCTGGCCAGGCCGATCAGGTTTTCCACCGACGGTGCGGTGCCTTCGGCCATCTCCCATTGCGCCACCGCGCTGCGGGTGACTCCCAGCTCGCCGGCCAGGGCTTCCTGGGTCAGCTTGGTGAGGCTGCGGGCTTCGCGTACTCGTTCGTACAGCTTGCTCACACGGCACCGTTGGAGGGCAGGCAGGGGCCGGAGATATAGCCCTAGCAGCGCCCCGAGATAGTTCGTATAACTTTCATATCGCCATATGTTTGCGATACTGTCTTTCGATTCATGATGGTCCCATCACAGCGAACTCAAGGAGGATGTTCATGGTCGAGCCCGCCGGTCGGAAATCCGATCCCCAGTGGCAGCGTTCGCCCCCGTCCGCCGCGCCCGCAGACGCGCCGTGGCCGGCCCATTCGCCGGTGGACCCTGCGGTCAGGCGTTTTCGTGGTGCGGCCCGGTATGCGATCTGGCGGCGTGGCGCCGCACGTGGACTGCCGTGGCCGATGGTCCGCACTGGTCAGCAGCGCTGGCACCGCGTGTCTGGGCGCTACGCCAGCGGCACTGGCCGCTGCTGGCGGTGAGCGCGCCGATGCCCGTGGGGGCTGGCGCAGTGGCGCTTGCGGGTGTGCAGGCGTGGTCGCCCGTGGCTTGGACGGCGCTGCTGGCGGCCGAGGTGCTGCTGCGGGTCTGGGTGGCCCGGCAGGCCGGGCCGTGGCGCACGGCGGCGCTGCACCGCAACGGCTGGCAACCGGTGACCCGGTTGCGGGCGATCAGCGTGGCCGATGCAGTGACCACCGCGCAGATCCGCGCCGGCCGGCCACAGCGCTAGCCGGCATGGACGATCAGCCGGATCAGCCGGATCAGCCGCGGCGCACGCCGTCGATCCGCATCCAGTCTTCGTCGCGTTCGCAGCGCAACTGGTCGAACCAGGGGGCGTAGCGTTTCAGCAAGTCGTCTTCCTGGCCGTACAGGATGCCCGACAGCGCGATCCGTCCGCCCGGCGCCACGCGCGCGGCCAGGGTGTCGGCCAGGGCGTCCAGGGCCGAGGCCAGGATGTTGGCCACTACCACCTGGTAGGTCTGTACCGGTTCGTCTTGCGGCATGTAGACCGTCAGCTGCGCGTCCACGCCGTTGCGTTGTGCGTTGTCGGCGGTCGCCAGCAGCGCCTGCGGGTCGTTGTCCACGCCGACCGCGCCGCTGGCGCCCAGCTTCAGCGCGGCGACCGCCAGGATGCCCGAGCCGCACCCGAAATCGAGCACGCTGCGGCCCTGCAGCTCGCCGCTGCCTGCCAGGCTGTCCAGCCAGCGCAGGCACAGCGCGGTGGTTTGATGGGTGCCCGAGCCGAACGCCAGGCCCGGGTCCAGCCGCACCACGGCGGCATGCGGGCTGTCCGCGGCTTCGGGCAGCGCGTGATTCCACGGCACGATAAAGGTGCGTTCGCCAAACTGCATCGGCTTGAACAGGTCCATCCAGGCGCGTTCCCAGTCGCTGTCTTCGACCATGCGAAACGCCACCTGGCTCCAGTCCAGGCCCGGATCGAAGGCTTCCAGCGCTGCCAGCACCACCAGCGCGTCGCTGTCGCCATCGAACAGCGCGGTCATCGTCAGCCGGTCCCACAGCGGCATTTCGCCCACACCGGGTTCGAGAATGGCGCGCTCGTTGCTGGTATCGGCATCGGCGTCGAGCATGGTCACGGCCAGTGCGCCCACATCGTCCAATGCGTTCTGGAAGCGGGGAAGGGTGACCTCGGAACAGGAAAGCGTCAGTTCAAGAAACGGCATCGTGGCGTTGGGCAATTCGAAAGCACGCATCCTAGACCATTCGTGCCGGCGTGCCTGCCGCGCGGCAGGCGACGGCATGACGCAGGCGCCGTCGACCTGGGCGGTGTGTCTTCCCCATGCAGGCGGTGAAAAACGGCCTCGCCGATCAAGATGCGTCCGCTGCCAGGCGGACGGCGTGCTGCTGGCGAATGGACAATTGCCTGGTGTGGCGCTGCATGAACGCGTATCTGCGGTTGGATGTGCTGCCCTGCGGAGGGCGGTAGGCCGATGCCGCCGCACTTGGCGCTGAACCGATGATGCTGCCGAGCGATCGAGCACGGGCTTGGTCGACGGCCGCGTCGAGCAACCGGGGCGAGACGTTGCTTCCTTGCGCAAATGTGCAGTCGCGTGCGCAGGCAGCTGCCTTGTGTGCTGCCGTGTTCCGTCCTGCCGTGCAGCGCGATGCGTGTGGGGCGTCCACCCATGACACGACAGCGCTGCAACTGGGCACCGCCGCGTCGGCGAGGCGACGTTGCCAACTGGCAGGCTCGGTCAGAGGCGGCTCTCTTCAAGATGCGCTGCTATCGGATGCGCAGTCCGCAAGTCAACGCCGCATTCGGAATTTGCAACCGATCAACGCAGCAGCAAGCCGGCAAGCGGCCGAGCAACATCAGCACCAACACACCCCACAGCACAAGCAAACAGCACAGCGCAGCACACAGCACACAGCACACAGCAAAGCGCAACCGAACGCATGCAGCGCGCCACTCACGTGCAGTCCGCGCAGGCCGTTACGCATGTCGCCCCATTCTCGACACCTCCACTGGCAGCGTCTGCTTGGCGGCGGCTGTGCGCGCGGGTGGGTGCTAGACTCCGCGCGGTCGCTGCGGGTGGTTCCGCGGCAGGGTCGCCGTCATCCATGCCGCTCGCTCGTGCCCGCCATCTCTGGCTGCTGCTCGCTCCCGCTGCGCTTGCGGCGGCCGCGTGGTGGCATGTGCGCGCGCAACCTGCCGAGCGTGATGTCGACCGCACGGTGCCGGTTGCTGCACAGGTGGCGCCGGTTGGCGCTGCCACACCGCAGCCGCACGCAGCGACCGAGCACAGCGCCGCGTTGCAGCTGCCGCATCGCGATGCGGTGGAAGCGCAACCGGATCTGTATCGCTACGCGCAGCAATTGCAGCAGCAGGTGCGTGCCGGCGATGCACAGGCCGGGTGGCGCTTGAGCCGTGTCTACGATTACTGCGCGCCCTATGCGGCCAGCCCGTCCGGCTATGCCGCCGATAGCGCATGGATCGCCGCGCAACACACGCCGGGAGTGGCAGCGATGCATGCCGCACGCGAGCGCCTGGCGCAGCGTTGCGCCGGCTTCGCCCCCGCCGACGGGCTGGGTCCGCGCATGGTTGCGCAGCAACGCCTGGCAGCGGCGCGCGCCGGCAGCCTGGCTGCCGAGGCCGCCCTGCTGGCGTTGGGCGAACCGTTGCAGGCATCGCCCAGCTACAAACGCGCGCTGGTGCAACGCGTGCTGGCCTCGCGCGATCCCGAGGCCTATCTGGCCCTGTCCCCGCGATGGGCGCGCGGGCCAGCGGCGATGACAGCCTGCAAGGCTATGTGGCCGGCGATCAGTTCGCCGAGCTGGCCTGGCAAGTGGCTGCATGCCGGCTGGGGCTCGATTGCAGCGCCGGCAGCACCTTGGTCACCAGTTATTGCGCCAACGCGGGCATCTGCTCGCGCGACAGCGCACAGGATTTCGTGTCGTTCGTATTCGATGCCGCGGTGCCGCGGCAGGGAGCAGACAGGGTGGATGAGATGGTCGATACATTGGTCTCCGATCCGGGAGCGCAGTCATGAATTACCGTCGGTTGGCGCATGGCGCCAAGTTCTGGTTATGGGTGGCGTTGTTCGTGGCGTATTCGGCGGCGGCAGTGAGCATCGTGATGATCGATACCGCCGATCACCGGTACCAGCCGCTGTCGGTCAAATCCACCAGCGTCACCGCCGACGAACAGCAGCGACGGCATGGCGCAAGCCAGGTCGCTGCGGTGTACCGCGCCAGCAGTGCCATGCCGTTTTCCACCTTGCCGGCTGGCTCCACGTTCCAGGTGGTGTGGCCGGACGGTTCCACCGAAACCATGACCGTGGTCGACCCGTCATCGGCCAGCGGCATCGTGCCGGTGCCCGGCAGCCAGCAGGCGCCTGCGCCGCGGCGGTGAACGGTGCGGCGCGTTGCAGATCGACATTGCCGCAGCCGCTGCGTCTGCGGTAGCGCAGGCGGCGACGGCGGCTAGCTGCGGCTGCAGCTTTCCTCATTCTCACGTGTGTACACGACCGAGGGTCTGCAGATCGGATCCGGCGCTGGCTTGCGCCATCCGGGCGTCGAACCCTGGGGCTCTGTAGGAGCGCACCCGGGCGTGACTGGGCGTTATCGGTAAGTCCGGTCGCGCCCGGGTGCGCTCCTACGCATGGACCGGCTGGCGACGCGACGCAGTGTCGGCGCGATGCACCGGGGAACAACAAAAAGCCCGGTTTCCCGGGCTTTTTTGCTTCATCGTTGCAGCGGCAGGCGCGATCAGGTCAACGCGATCGACTTGTTCTTGCGTTCGGCCAGGCGCTTTTCCAGGTAGTGGATATTTTGCCCACCGGCCTGGAAGCCCTTGTCGCGCATGATGCGCTGCTGCAGCGGGATGTTGGTCTTGATGCCGTCCACCACCATCTCGCTCAGCGCCACGCGCATGCGTGCGATCGCGGTTTCGCGATCGGGCCCATGCACGATCAGCTTGCCGATCATCGAATCGTAGTTCGGCGGCACCTTGTAGCCGCTGTAGATGTGGGTATCCACCCGCACGCCCGGACCGCCCGGCGGATGGAAGGCGGTGATCAGGCCCGGGTTAGGCATGAAGGTTTCCGGGTCTTCGGCATTGATGCGGCATTCGATCGCATGCCCGCGCAGCACGATGTCGCTCTGCTTGATGCTCAGCTTGTGGCCGGCGGCGATGCGCAGCTGCTCGCACACCAGGTCGATGCCGGTGATGCGCTCGGTGACCGGATGCTCCACCTGGATACGCGTGTTCATTTCGATGAAGTAGAACCGCCCGTTCTCGAACAGGAATTCGAAGGTGCCCGCGCCGCGGTAGCCGATGCGGATGCAGGCGTCCACGCAGACCTTGCCGATCTCGTTGCGCAGTTCTTCGGTGATGCCCGGTGCCGGCGCTTCTTCCACCACCTTCTGGTGGCGGCGCTGCATCGAGCAATCGCGTTCGCCCAGGTGGATCGCCCCGCCCTGGCCGTCGGCAAGCACCTGGATTTCCACGTGACGCGGATTTTCCAGGAACTTCTCCATGTAGACCTGATCGTTGCTGAAAGCGGCCTTGGCTTCGGACTTGGTGGTTTCGATCGCCGCCTTCAGCGCCGCCTCCGAATGCACCACGCGCATGCCGCGTCCGCCGCCACCGCCGGCCGCCTTGATGATCACCGGGTAGCCGATTTCGCGCGCCACCTTGGTGTTGGCGACGATGTCATCGCCCAGCGGGCCGCCCGAGCCGGGCACGCAGGGTACGCCGGCAGCCTTCATGGCGCGGATCGCTTCGACCTTGTCGCCCATCAGGCGAATGGTGTCGGCCTTGGGGCCGATGAAGATGAAGCCGGATTGCTCCACGCGCTCGGCGAAATCGGCGTTTTCCGACAGGAAGCCGTAGCCGGGGTGGATGGCCTGCGCATCGGTCACCTCGGCCGCGGCGATCAACGCCGGGATGTTGAGGTAGCTGTCGCTGGAGGCGGCCGGGCCGATACACACCGACTCGTCGGCCATGGCCACGTGCTTGAGGTTGCGGTCGACCGTGGAATGCACCGCGACCGTGCGGATGCCGAGCGTGTGGCACGCGCGCAGGATGCGCAGCGCGATTTCACCTCGGTTGGCGATGACGACTTTATCGAGCATGGGAATAGGGAGTCGAGAATGGGGAATGGGGAGATGCGGGCTTCATGGCGCGGCTCCGCGTCTGCGTAAGGCATTCATCAATGCAGTGAGCTTGGCGAAGACCTGGTCGACCTGCTGGCTGACAATGTCCTCGTCATCGGTGTTGCTATAGCCCAGTCGTACCGCGATCTGGACCTGTGTATCCAGCTCGGAGAGCGAGCCGCGCGCAATCGAGAGAAACCGCGCGTAATCGGGAGTGGAGCGCCGCGCTGCACCTTCGGCGATATTCGACGGGATGCTGACGGCCGCACGGCGCAATTGCGCCATCAGGCCGTAGCGTTCGTGCTCGGGAAAGACCTCGGTAAACCGATAGATCATTTCCACCAGCTCCATGGAATCGCACCACGCCTCCAGACGTTCATGAGGCCGCTTTGCCGATTCCCGATTCTCCACTCCCGATTCCCGGCTCTCAGCCAATCACAAACAACGGCTGATCGAATTCCACCGGCTGGCCGGTTTCGCCGAGGATGGCGACGATGGTGCCGGAGGCGTCGGCTTCGATCGGGTTGAACATCTTCATTGCCTCGATGATCGCCAGGGTATCGCCCACCTTGACCTGCTGGCCGACGGTGACGAACGCCGGCTTGTCCGGGGAGGGCGAGGTGTAGAAGGTGCCGACCATCGGGGCGCGCAGCACGTGGCCGTCCGGCAGTGCGGCGGCGTGCTTGGCGCCGCCGGTGGAGGCTTCGGTGGGCGAATGCATCGGCATGCTGGCCGCCGCCGGTGCCTGCGCCTGCACGGCCGGTGCGGGTGCGTACTGCTGCACCGGGGCGCTCATCACCTGGGTGCCCTTGGGCACGCGCGCCAGGCGCACGCTTTCTTCGCCCTCCTTGATCTCGATTTCGGCGAGATTGGATTCTTCGAGCAGGTCGATCAGTTTCTTGATTTTGCGGAGATCCATAAGGGCCTCTGGAAGTGAAACGGTGGGGAGTGCCGGCGGCTGCCGGCGGAATGGGATCAGGACGCCGACACGCTGGCCGAGGTCGATGCGGCAGGGGTCATGCGTCGCGCTCCAGGCGCGCGATCACCGCTTCCAGCGCCAGCCGGTAGCTGTCTGCGCCGAAGCCGCAGATCACCCCGTCGGCCTTGTCGCTGAGATAGCTGTGGTGCCGGAACGGCTCGCGCGCGTGCGGGTTGGACAGATGAATTTCCACGAACGGCAGCCCTACGCCCAGCAGCGCATCGCGCAGCGCTACCGAGGTATGGGTGAAGGCGGCCGGGTTGATCAGGATGTAGGCGGTGCCGTCCTCGCGCGGCGTGGATGCGCTCCACCAGCACGTGCTCGGCATTGGACTGCAGGCAGTGCAGCACGTGCCCGGCCGCTTGCGCGCGATCCACCAGGGCCGCGTCGATCTGCGCCAGCGTGGTACGCCCGTAAACCTCCGGCTCGCGGGTGCCGAGCAGGTTGAGGTTGGGGCCATGCAACAGCAGCAGATGGGCCATGGGATCCGGAAGAGCGGAAAGGCCGGAAGTCTGCGCGATGTCGCCGATGCTGTCCAGTTCGACGAACTTAGGTCTGTTTAAAACGATTGTTTTAAAATTCGAATTGTTTGGCTGGGGCGCTAATGGTGGCGGGCAATCATGCGCCGGAGGTCATGCTGCCGGGCCTGAATAGCCACAGGCCGCTGCGAGCGGAACCGGCAGCCGGCCCTGCGCATGCGGAGCAGCATCTGCGCCTGGTGCGATGCGGCGCCGTCCCGGCCGTCCAGCGGCAACAGTTGTTGTCGGCATCCTCTCCTGCCGGGCGTCAGAATGTTGTGCCGGTGGCAGCAATTCGGTGAGTGCCCGGTTTGTTCGTGGCAACGGCGCAGGAGGCGACGCTGCGGCAGGCTGCGATCTGCGCGCAGATCCAGGCGCCAGCAACGCGGCGCCTGGCCGAGCGGGGCCGGCGTGCCAGAGGAAGGCGATCGGCGCGATCGATCCCGTCCGCTGCCTCGCCTCATGCAACTGCCCGCCGTGCAGGCCGCGGCCGCTGTTGCCCGCGATGCATCGCATGCATCCGGGTTCTGGAGGTGTCAGGGGCACCGAACAGGCGACGCCGTGCGCAGCCTGGCGCCGCACCTGCCCCATGCGGGCATCGGCCAGTCAGATCTGCGGAGCGCCGGACGCGCGGGTCGCCGGCCAACAGGGGCCGGCCTCGCGCTTGGACGTGTCGCAATACGCCTGATGGCGCCGGCGCCGGTCTACATGGTGCGCAAAATCTTCGAGCTAGCCCGCCAACAGGCTGCCGCCGAGGTCGCCAGTGGCAGCGAAGACGCGCCTCACCGCGCTGCGCGGAGCAAGGCATCTTCGGTAATCGCGCCGGTCAGCACGGTCGGCAGGATCGCCGGCGGGGCGCCGGGGCCGTAGACCACGTACAGCGGCACGCCGACGGCCTGGTGCTGGTCCAGGAAGGTACTGATGGCGGGATCGACGTTGGTCCAGTCGCCCTTCATGTAGACCGCGTCGACGCGGCGCAACGCGTCGCGGAATTCGGCGCTGCTCAGCACGTTCTTTTCGTTGGCCTTGCAGGTTACGCACCAGTCGGCGGTCATATTGACGAAGACCACGCGGTTGTCGGCACGCAGGCGGTCCAGCAACTGCGGCGAGAACGCCACCACGCCATCTGCCGCGGTGGCTGCCGGCAGGCTCAGGCGCGTGACCGCGACCACCGGCACCAGTGCCAGCACCAGCATCGCCGTGGCCAGGCCCATGCCCAGGCGGTGGCTCTTCCAGCGGCTGCGCTCCAAGCACCACAACCCCAGGGCCAGCAGGGTGGCGCCGACCAGCATCAAGGCCAGCGCATCCACGCCGCGCTGCTTGCCCAGGACCCACAGCAGCCAGATCGCGGTGAGGTACATGGGGAACGCCAGCACCTGCTTGAGCGTTTCCATCCACGCCCCGGGGTGGGCAGGCGCCGCGCCAGCGAAGGCACGAAGCCGATCAGCAGGAACGGCAGCGCCAGGCCCAGGCCCAGCACCAGAAACACCAGCATCGCCAGCAGCGCGGGCGCGGTGAAGGCGTAGGCCAGGGCCGTGCCCATGAACGGCGCGATGCAGGGGCTGGCGACCACGCAGGCCAGCACGCCGGTGAAGAAGTCGCCCAGCGGCCCGTTGCGCGCGGCCAGCGACTGGCCGATGCCGCCCAGGTTGGTGCCCAAGGTGAACACGCCCGACAGGCTCAGCCCCACCGCGAACATCAGATACGCCAGCGCCGCGACGAACCACGGCTGCTGCAGCTGGAAGCCCCAGCCGGCGGCCTGCCCGGCGGCGCGCAAGCCGATCACCAGCCCGCCGACGGCGGCGAAGGACACCAGTACGCCCAGCGAGTACCAGATGGCATGGCGACGCGCATGGCCGCGGCTTTCGCCGCTGTGCGCCAGGCCCAGCACCTTCAGCGACAGGATCGGCAGCACGCAGGGCATCAGGTTCAGCACCAACCCGCCCAGCAGGGCCAGCACCAGCATGCCCAGCAGGCCCTTGTCGGTATGCGGCGGTGGCGTGCGCTCCGGATTGCCGGCCGAGGCATCGGCGACCGGGCCGGCAGTGCTGGCAGCCGGCGCGGGCTCGACCGGTGCCTGGCCGGCGGCCAGCGGCGAAATCATCAATGGCGCAGCCTGCGCCTGGTTCTGCGGCGACACGGTGCCGGCCGGTACATCGAGGGCGACGCGGCGGGTCATCGGCGGATAGCAGATGCCGTCGGTCTGGCAGCCCTGGAAGGTGGCCACCAGGGTCACGTGGGCCGGATCGGGGTGGTCGCGCAGCAGCGGCAAGGTCACTTCGGCCTGGTCGAAATACACCACCACATCGCCGAAATGTTCGTCGCGATGGGCCTTGCCTTGCGGCCAGCGCGGCAGCCCGGTGCGCACGCCGCCGGCCCCTTCCAATGCCAGCGAGGTGCGGTCGCGGTAGATGTAATAGCCCGGCGCCGGGGTGAAGCGCAGCAGCAGGCTGTTGCCGTCGCCGACGATGGCTTCGAAGTTGAACGCCTGCTCGGCCGGCAGCGGCAACGCGTCCATGCCGGCGGTCTGGCCGGGGGCGCCGAACAGGCGCGGGCCGGTGGCGCTGCGTGGCACCAGCGCGCCCAGGTTTTCACGTGGCGCAGCGGTGGCCTGCGCCCCGGTGGCGTCGGCCGCGGGCAAATCGACGCGGATTTCGCGCCGCTGCGGCGGATAACACACGCCGGCATCGGCGCAGCCCTGGTACTGCACCTGCAGGACGGCGGTCTGCACCGCCGGGTCGGCCTTGCCGGCCAGGGTGGCCTGCAGTTGCCTGCGGTAGGTCTGCACCTGGCCGAAGAACTCGTCGTGCTTGCTCTCGCCTTCCGGCAGCGCCAGTTCGCCCGCGGCAAACCCCTTTCCGGACTTGACGCTGATGCGGTGGCGATACAGGTAGTAGCCCGGTGCGATCTTCCAATTCAGCGCGATGCGGTCGCGGCTGTCGGCAGTGGCGCTCAGCGCGAAGGCCTGGTCCACCGGCAGCAGGTCGGCTTCGGTCACGGCGGCCTGCGCGGGGGTGGGCGCCAGTACCGCCAGCGGCGCGGCGAGCAAGGGGGCGGCCAGGAGCGCGCAGCGGGCGATCCAGCGGGACAGAGACTTCATGGACGTCGGAATTCCTTGCGGGTTTCGGCCCGGACCCAATCGAGATACGCCGGCAGCCCGGCGCTGGCTTGACAGCGACCGCCTCCGGCAGTTCATACGGATGCAAGGCCTGCAGCCGCGCGATGGCGTCGGGCAGGCAGTCGTCCCAGGTCTTGATCAGCAACTGCACCTCGGTGCTGCGCTCGATCGCGCCTTTCCAGCGGTACAGCGATTGCACGCCGGGCAGGACGGTGACGCAGGCGGCCAGCCGTTCCTCGAGCAAGGCCTGCGCGATGCGCTCGGCGCTATCGGCATCCGGGCAGGTGCTCAATAACAAATGGAGGGAAGGTGCGCTCATTGGACCTGGCAGTGTAATCCCCTGTTTGCGGGGATCGACCGCCGATTCCGGAACAAGACGTTAACTTCGTGGGCCCGGTGGGGTGACGGGCTCAAGCGAACTCATGGTCGGCGCGCTGCGCCTTGGGGGTGTGCGATTCGCTCGCGCCCTGCCGTGCATGGCAGGGCGGTACCTGGGTTCGGTCGATGGGGGTGGGTCAAGGGCGTGGTGCCTGCCGGCGACACGCACCGTCTGCATCGGCGCCCGGCATCACGGGTTGGTGGACAAGCCGCCCCACGCGACCGCCCCGGCCTGCGCCTCTCTCGCCCCGCCGGGGTAGTCCAGACCAATTGGCAACCCGTTTGCGCGCACCGCCAGGCGGGTGCGCGCGGGGGCCGGAATCGGGCAGGTGCCACGCGTACAGGGCGGCTCCGAGCGCGCTGTCCACTCCCGCCTGGCGGTGCGCGCGCCATATGTGAGCCGGTCTCAGTTGGCCAGCTGGCAACTGGCCGGCTTGGCCGAGTTGAACAGGCTGGCAGTGGCCCATTCGGGGTGATCCACGAACGGGTTGCGGTTGCCCTGGAAGCTGAAGATCACCTCGTTGCGGGCGCGCTCGGCATCGTCCGGCGGATCGGCCTGGTGCCAGGCCAGCAACGTGGACAGCAGGCCCATGTAGGCGGGCGAGGACGCGGTCTGCACGATCTTGCTGCGGTCGTCGGTGAGCTCCAGGTCCGGCTCGGACTGGCCGCTGGCTGCATCGGTGCCGCCTTCGTAGCGGATCGCCATGTACATCACAGCGCGCGCCATATCGCCCTTGCGCCGGCCCCACACCTCGAAGGTGCCGCTGTTGCCGTCCGGCGTGCGGACCCAGTTGGAATTGCCCGGGTAACGCCCGCTGCCGCCGCCACTGCCGTCGTTGACCTCGGTCACCCGCTCGCCGCAGCTGCCGGTGCAGGTGGCATAGGGCTTGTTGCCGCGGTCTGCGTTGAAGCTGGTGTCGGTCAGGTACAGCATGTGGGTGTCGGTGTAGGGCGCGTACGGCAGGCCGCGGTCGTCGGTGGCGCTGCCGAAGCCCAGCGAGTTGGGCCAGGTGTGCTCGCGGTTGTAGGTGAGTCCGCTGCCGGTGCCGGCCCGGTCGCTGACCTTGGCGTAGCTGCGGTTGCGGTAGGCGTCCAGGATGCGGCCGCTGTTGCTGGGATCCTCGTCGGCCATTTCCAGGATGGTCCAGGTGCTGGTGCCGCTGCCGCTGTACGGGTACACGGTGTGGCCGCGAATGGTGGTGTTGAGCGAGCAGCGCAGCTGGCTGGGGCTGGTGGTGTTCACCCGCGAGTAGTAGCCGGTGGCGCCGCCGCTGGCGGTGGCCACAGTGAAGGCGATGGACTGGTTGGCGGCCGGGCTCAGGCCGCTGGCATCGCGGATGGCGCTTGCGGTGATGGCCAACGTGCAGCGCTCGCCGCCGACCAGGGCAGTGTTGGTGGACAGCGTGAAGCGGGTGCCGCTGGTCGGGTATGTCAGTGCCACGTTGCCGGAGCTGGCGCAGCTCAGCGCAAACGCGCCGCTGCCCAGCGTCACCGCTTCGCTGAAGCCCACGGCCAGATCGCCGGCGGCCGGGAAGCCGGTGGCGCCTTGCGTCGGTGTGGTGCTGCTGATGGTGGGCGCACCGGTGCTGCCACCGTCGCTGCCGGCGAAGGTCTGGCCGCGGTTGCAGGCGCCGAAGGTCTGCGCCGCCGAGCCGGCCCAGCTGAAGTTGGCCGCGGTGGTGCCGGTGCCGGTCAGTTGCAGCGAACTGCCGACCGCGGTGCTGTTGCTCTCGCTCACCGGCAGGTTCTGGCTGGTCACGCCGGCCGCCGGGCCGCCGGCCGCCGCTGCCGGTGATGGCGCCTTCGTAACTGAGGAATTGCACCAACTGCCCGTTGGGGTCGACCAGCGCCACGCCATCGTTGGGGCCGTTCTGCACGCCGTTGCTGGCGTAGCTCACCGTGGCGATACGCACCTGGCTGCCGCAGCTCACCACCGTGCCTGCCGGCACCGCCGTGTTGGCATACATCACTGCCGCACCGGGGGCGGCGCCGTTGTACAGGTAAATGCGATAGCCGCTCAGCGATTCGCCGGCGGTGGCCACCACTTCCACGCCTTCGCCGCTGTCGCCGGAGGCGCCCGCGTCGTCGTAGTGCAGTTCGTTGATGAAGACCGCGGCATTGGCGGAGGTGGCACCGAGCGCGAACGCGCAGGCCAGCGGAAGGGTGCAACGCAGGGACACGAAACGGGACGGCAACCTCATCGACAGCTCCTTGTGATCGGGGAATGCGTTCCCGACTTTAAGGCGCGCGCATGACAAGCGATGGAACCTGGTTCCATTTCTAGAGCGTGGCGGAAACGCGCGGGCCTGCGGTGGCAGCAAGGCATTCAGCGCCGCCGCCCCGGCATGCCTTCCGGCTCTGGGCCATCGGCAGCGCGTCAATCGCCGTCAACAGGCATGGCCGTGCATTGTCCCTGGCCCCGCGCCGCACTCGTAGTGGCCTCTGGCCGAGACCGCCGCCGTCGAAAAATTTTTGCCGCCAGGCCTTGAAAGCCGCCCACGCAGCACAATCTCTGGCCCGCACCCGCTCTGTCGGGTTTTTTCCGCGCGCTGTGCTGGCAGTCGTCATGTGCGAGTGCTAACATCGCCGATAATTTCCAGGCCAATCAAACACTTAAGAGGTCTTCTCTATGAGCATCAAGCCGCTTCACGACCGCGTTGTAGTCAAGCCGATCGAAGCCGACGAAGTTTCCGCCGGCGGCATCGTGATTCCGGACTCCGCCAAGGAAAAGTCCACCAAGGGTGAAGTCGTCGCGATCGGCGCCGGCAAGCCGCTGGACAACGGCAGCCTGCGCGCGCCGGTGGTCAAGGTTGGCGACAAGGTCATCTACGGCCAGTACGCCGGCAGCAGCTACAAGTCCGAAGGCGTCGAGTACAAGGTGCTGCGCGAAGACGACATCCTGGCCGTCATCGGCTGATCAGGCGCTATGCGCCGGGAATCGGGAGTAGGGAATTGGGAATCGGTAGAGCGGCCAGCGCCCTCGCCATCCCGCCCAGCCCCGATATCCGCCCTTGATTGACCGATTCCCCATTCCCCATTCCCCATTCCCAATTTCCGGAGTAACAACCAATGGCTGCTAAAGACATTCGTTTCGGTGAAGACGCACGTACCCGCATGGTCCGTGGCGTCAACGTGCTTGCCAATGCCGTGAAGGCCACCCTGGGCCCGAAGGGCCGCAACGTCGTGCTCGAGAAGAGCTTCGGCGCCCCGACCATCACCAAGGACGGCGTCTCCGTCGCCAAGGAAATCGAACTGGCTGACAAGTTCGAGAACATGGGCGCGCAGATGGTCAAGGAAGTCGCTTCCAAGACCAACGACAACGCCGGCGACGGCACCACCACCGCCACTGTGCTGGCCCAGGCCCTGATCCGCGAAGGCGCCAAGGCCGTGGCCGCCGGTATGAACCCGATGGACCTCAAGCGCGGTATCGACCAGGCCGTCAAGGCTGCGGTTGTCGAGCTGAAGAACATCTCCAAGCCCACCACCGACGACAAGGCGATCGCCCAGGTCGGCACCATCTCGGCCAACTCGGACGAGTCGATCGGCAACATCATTGCCGAAGCGATGCAGAAGGTCGGCAAGGAAGGCGTGATCACCGTTGAAGAAGGCTCGGGCCTGGAAAACGAGCTGGACGTGGTCGAGGGCATGCAGTTCGACCGCGGCTACCTCTCCCCGTACTTCATCAACAACCAGCAGAGCCAGTCGGCCGACCTGGACGACCCGTTCATCCTGCTGCACGACAAGAAGATCTCCAACGTGCGTGACCTGCTGCCCGTGCTGGAAGGCGTGGCCAAGGCCGGCAAGCCGCTGCTGATCGTGGCCGAAGAAGTCGAAGGCGAAGCGCTGGCGACCCTGGTGGTCAACACCATTCGCGGCATCGTCAAGGTCGTGGCCGTCAAGGCACCGGGCTTCGGCGACCGTCGCAAGGCGATGCTGGAAGACATGGCCGTGCTGACCGGCGGTACCGTGATCTCCGAAGAAGTGGGTCTGGCGCTTGAGAAGGCGACCATCAAGGACCTGGGCCGCGCCAAGAAGGTGCAGGTCTCCAAGGAAAACACCACGATCATCGATGGCGCCGGCGACACTGCCGCGATCGAATCGCGCGTGGGCCAGATCAAGACCCAGATCGAAGACACCTCCTCCGATTACGACCGTGAGAAGCTGCAGGAACGCGTGGCCAAGCTGGCCGGCGGCGTTGCAGTGATCAAGGTCGGCGCCTCGACCGAAATCGAAATGAAGGAAAAGAAGGCACGCGTCGAAGACGCCCTGCACGCCACCCGTGCAGCCGTCGAAGAAGGCGTGGTCCCGGGCGGCGGCGTGGCCCTGGTGCGTGCGCTGGTGGCCGTGGGCGAGCTGAAGGGTGCCAACGAAGACCAGACCCACGGTATCCAGATCGCCCTGCGCGCGATGGAAGCCCCGCTGCGTGAGATCGTGGCCAATGCCGGCGAAGAGCCGTCCGTGATCCTCAACAAGGTCAAGGAAGGCAGCGGCAACTACGGCTACAACGCCGCCAACGGCGAGTTCGGCGACATGGTGCAGTTCGGCATCCTGGACCCGACCAAGGTGACCCGTTCGGCACTGCAGAACGCCGCCTCGATCGCCGGCCTGATGATCACCACCGAAGCCATGGTGGCCGATGCACCGAAGAAGGACGAGCCGGTGATGCCGGCCGGCGGTGGCATGGGCGGCATGGGCGGCATGGATTTCTGATCCACGCCACTTCGGCTGTTGCGTTAAAAAAACCCCGCCAAATGGCGGGGTTTTTTATGCGCGTCACTTGCGCATGCACGCGGCAGTTGCCGGTGACCGGCGCTCGTCCCTCAGGACGAAGGCGCTGTGCTGGTTGCGGCCTGATCCGGCGACCGATGCGCGTGCGCAGGCGAGCGTTGCTCAGGCGATGCACTGGCTGCGGCCAACGCGGCATCGTCGTTCGTCTCCTCGATATCGGCGATGTCGTCGATTTCGGTGATCGTGACGCTGCTGCTGGGCCTGGTCTGCGCCTGCGCGCCGGCGTCCTCGATCACCTGCAGGGCGATCTCGCCGACCCGCTGCGCGTACTCCTGTGCCTGGTCCGGCGACAGGCTCTGCACATATCTGGCCGTGTCTTCCACGTGCTGGATGAGCTCCTCGGGCGAGGACGGCATGCGGGTGGCGAGCGTGGTGCCGTCGGGCCCTCTGAACACCCGCATGACCTGCGCGCCGCCCCAGTTCATCGCCAGCTCTGCGCCACGCGCCATCGGGCCCGGCATGGTCATCGACATCAGCGACATGATCGCGCCGGCGTAGTAGGGCGATGCCGACGAGGATTCGATCAGGCTCTTGTCTGCCAAGGTCTTGGACAGTTTCTCCACGCCCAGGGCCAGCGCCATCACCAAGCTGCCGGAGCACATGGCCTTGAAGCGCTCCATTGCGTCCTGGCGGGTCGCATGTGCGTTGAGCGCCGACTGCATCATCACGGTCGTGACAAGGATGGAGTCGGCAACCAGGTCGACCGTGCCGATCCGATCCGGTTGGATCAGGTAGACCGTCAGCCCGGTCACTCCGGCCGCCAGCGTCGCCAGTGCCAGCTTGGGGGCAATGTCGTGGTTGGTGACCTGGCGCGGGATGGTGGCTGGCTGGTCCTGATTCTGGTTCTGGTCCACTTGTAGCGCAGTGCTCAGTCGCTTGCTGCATTGGTCCAGCGTCTCCAGCAGGTGCGTGCACTGGGCATTGAGCGTACGGGTGAGCTCGTGCCCTTGGCTCGGGTCGGTGAACGCGCGACGTGCCTGTTGAAACGCTTCTCGGCCGTTCTCCAGAGCGGCGCAGATCTCGTTGAGTTGCGTGCGCAGTTGCGCGCTGATCTGGCCGGGCGTCAGGCGTGCACGCAACCGCTGCGCCTGGCTTTGAAAACCGGCGCTTTCTGCAATGCTGGCGCCCAGGTGCGACACCTTGTGTTGCAGTCGATTGCCGAGCACGTTGAGGCTGTTCCAGAGGAAGGGCGTGAGCACCATCGCCGCGCACGCGGTCGATGCGGCCGCGGCAAATCCCGGGTTGTTTTCCACTGCTTCGGCCTGGTGCCGCATGGACGGGTTGCCGAATTTCTTGGGCAGTTCGGTGGTGAGGAACAGTCCGTTGAGCAAGATGGCGTAGAAATGCATTTCGTTGGCGTCTCGCCCCAGCTGCCCGCCCATCAGCGGGAACGGAAGTCCGTCGGCGGTGGGACGCAGCGCAGAGGCCGAAAGCGTCATCACGCCCTTGGTTGCCGCGGCGATGGAATAGGCGAAGGTCTTGGCCTGGTTGCCCAGAAACGGACTGGGGACGACCAGGGGCCACAGATTGACCAGGTTGGCCAGCGACTTCAGCGCCCGCCCGGCCGCAGGTGTGCCGTGCTCCAGCGGCTGCAGCGCGTCTTCCACGGCCTTGATGTCGCCGAGCAATTGCTGGCGGAAGCGTGCTTCCAGACCGGTTGCCGCTTCGATGACATCGCGCAGCTGGGTGATCTGCTGGCGGCACGCGGCCAGACTGTGCGGCGCCTGCTGTTCCGGGTCGGTGTGACGCACCATCTGCAGGAATGCAGGATCGTCCGCATGGATCTGCAGCATGGTGCGCAGATCCGCCAGCGACCAGAGATCGGACGCCCCCTTCGATACCGCAGCGTAAGCCTGCTGCACGCCGCTTGCCAATGCAGCGTTTGCGCGGGCGGCAAGCGAGGGGGGTGGACGGGCCGGCGGCGCGTTCGGGTGAATGGGCTGGCGGTTCAGCGTCGTGCGAGGGCACCGGCGAAGCGCCGTGCTCGGAGTCGGCGGTGGACGCGCGCGAACGGCTGCGCGGAGTGAGCGCCGACAAGCTGGGGTGGAGCGGCGTTTGCGTCGGCGACGTGGCGTCGGCGACCGGAGCGTTGTCGGTATGGGTGTCGTGCAATGGCGCCAGGGAAGAGGGGCCTGCGGTTTGCTGTTTCTTGATCTCCATGGTGGGTTTCCTTGATGGGAGGGAGCGGCCAGCGGGTACTGGCTGGCGCACATGCATCATTCGAACAAGCCTGCCCGGCCGGCATAACGCGATGCGAACTCCTGCGTTGCAGGAAGAACCAACCAGGCAGGACGGTGGCAACTTGTGATCGCATGACCTGTTGCACCTGCGCAGGGTCGAGTGCGCTGGGCGCGCAGAAATCGTGGTGGAGGTACCCCCAGCCGGCCGCATCGTCGATCGCCGTCACACTCTGTGACCTCCTGTTGACACCGATGTCATCGCAGCCTTAGCGTCGCTGGGCAGGCGTTTGCGCCGAGCGGTCGGGGGCCATCGGACAAGGGGCAGCGGTGCACGCATCGCTGGCAGGCGTCGTTGCAGTGCACTGCCACGCCGGCCGCGTCCGGCCTCTCCCGGGGATCTTATGAACTGCCGCAGTCATCGCCTTGCCTTGTCGATTTCCGTCTCCCTTGCCGTGACTGCTGCGTGCGCGCCGCCGCTCATGGCCCAGCAAACCGAACCCGATGCCACGCGCGCCACCTCCACGCTGGAT
The DNA here is from genome assembly GCA_022749655.1 of Xanthomonas phaseoli pv. phaseoli. GTDB lineage: Bacteria > Pseudomonadota > Gammaproteobacteria > Xanthomonadales > Xanthomonadaceae > Xanthomonas > Xanthomonas phaseoli. Next base: position 4,919,664 of record CP094243.1, on the reverse strand, counting down.
GCGGTCAGCGTCACCGGTTCGCGCATCAAGCGCGCGCAGGTCGAAGGTGCGCAACCGGTGGTCACCATCAGTGCGCAGCAGATCCAGCAGGAAGGCTTTGCCACCGTCTACGACGTGCTCAACAGCATGAATCAGCAGGGCTCGGTGGAAGCCGATACGCAGTGGGGCTCGCATACGCCCAACGCCTCGCCAATCAATCTGCGCGACCTCGGGCCGGGGCGGACGCTGCTGCTGGTCAACGGGCATCGCGTGGCCGATTACCCGCTGCCCTACGGCGGCGAGAGCAACTTCTCCAACTACAGCAATATTCCTTCCGCCGCAGTGGAGCGCATCGACATCCTCACTGGCGGTGCGTCGGCGATTTACGGCTCGGACGCCGTGGCCGGCGTGATCAACGTGATCCTCAAGCGCGACTATCAGGGCGACCAGGTGCGCCTGCGCGGCGGCACCGCCACCGAAGGTGGGCGCGACAGCTTCGACGTGTCCTGGGCCGGCGGGCGCACCGGCGAGAACTGGAGCCTGACCTATGCGCTGCAGGCCACCCGGCGCGACCCGTTGAGCGGACGCGATCGCCCACAGATGGACGATTCGGACGACATGTCCTACTCCAACTGGACCGGCCAGAACCGCCTGTACGGTTTCAATCCGTTCACCGGTTTGAGCCTGATCGATGCCAATACCAACGAGCGCCTGGCACCGCCGGCCGGCACCTGCGCGCGCTTCGGGGCGAGTTCATCGACGCGCAGCGGCTGAGCTACAACCAGAACACCGGCGCGCTCACCAACGCCGGCGATTACTGCGGGGTGGCACGCGATTACGGCGACTGGGGGCTGGTCACCGGCAGCGAGGATTATTCGGCATATCTCTACGGCACCTGGAAGTTCGGCGAACACACCGAAGCCTGGGCCACGTTCTCTGCCAACCGCAGCATCGGCCGTTGGACCTACGACCCGCCGTACGCCTACCTGGGCCCGTTCCAGGACGCGGCCACCGGGCGTTCGTTGAACCTGATCCGCCAGCTCACCCGGCGCGAAGCCGGCGGCTGGGACCGGCTTGCCAACTACAACAAGGAGCAGTCCTGGGATCTGAGCGCCGGCTTGCGCGGTGTGTGGGCCGACCGTTTCGATTGGGAGTTCAGCGTAGGCCGCTCGCGCTACACCGTCGACGAATACATCCGCACCGTGGACACCGCGCGCGCCACCGACTACTTCCTCGGCAGCTCCTCGGCACTGCCGCCGATGGCACGCCGATCTATGCGATCAACCAAGCACGCCTATACACCCCGTTGTCGTCGGACCAGTACGACAACCTGGTCGCCAAATCGCACAATTCGGCCTATTCGTGGGTGAATCAAGCCAGTTTCAGCGTAAGCGGCGATGTGGTGCAGGGCTGGGCCGGGCCGATCCGTTTCGCCACCGTGGCCGAAGTGGCAAAGCAGGGCTATCAACTCTCTCCCGACCCCTGTGCCAACGAATGCTACCCGGTGGACGTGGTGGACAGCGGCGGTGGCGAACGCATGCGCAGTTCGGCCGGTCTGGAATTCCAGATTCCGTTGCTCTCCACATTGAGCGCGAATGTGGCCGGCCGTTACGATCGCTACGGCAATTACCGTTCTTCGGCCGCCATCCCCACCGACGTGGGCACGCAGAGCGACACCACCTGGAGCGCGGGTCTGGAATGGCGGCCGGTGGAAAGCCTGCTGGTGCGCAGCACCGTGGCCACCAGCTTCCGCGCGCCGGACATGCATTACGTGCTGGGCGAACCCAGCTCCACCAATCAGACGGTGATCGACCAGTACCGCTGCATTTCTTCGGGCGCGTACCTGACCGGCGGCTGCAACGACGAAAACAACAACATCTTCTACACCGTGGACGTGAACCGCCGTGGCACTCCGGATCTGCGCTCGGAAACCGGCCGCTCGTTCACCGGTGGCGTGGTGTGGGACATCGCGCAGGGGCTGTCGCTGAGCGTGGATTACTACCGCATCCAGCTGGAGGAAATGATCAAGGACCTGGACCCCGACGAAATCCTGTCGGCCGAAGCCGGCTGCCGTACCGGCACCACCATCAGCGGCGGCACCTGGAACAATCCCGGCGGCGCGGGCTATTGCGACACCATCACCTCGCGCGTGACGCGCAATGCCGACGGCACCATCGCCAGCATCGAGCGCGGCCCGATCAACCTGGCGCAGATGGAAACCTCCGGCATCGATGCATCGCTGAAATATCGCCTTGCCACCGCCGACTGGGGCAACTTCCAGCTGTCGCTGGACTACAACAATCTGATCGCCTACCGCGAGCAGATCTACCGCACCGACAGCGACGAAAACCGCCGCGACGAACGCGTGCGCAGCCGCGTGCGTGGCAGCGTGCATTGGGACAACGGCGGCCCCTGGGACTGGACCGTGTACTTCCGCCGGATCGGTTCCGTGCGTGCCGTCAACTGGGGCACCTGCGAACGCTTCGACGACGGCTATCAACCCAGCGCCTCCGATGCGTGCCTGGTGACCGATACCGGCAACGTGCACCTGGGCGAAACCAGCAAGCGCTACTTCGGCCGCGTGGGCCCGGCGATCTACTGGAACCTGAGCACCGGCTACAAGATCACCGACCACGCCAAGGTCAATTTCTACGTCAACAACGTCTTCAACGAAGTGGGCTACGACCACAAAGAACGCTTCTACGGCTACGGCTTCTACAACACCACGCTGTTCAACCCGATCGGCCGCGAAGTGGCTGCCGAATACGTGTTTACGTTCTGAGTGACATGTGCCCCACTGTTCGCCATGGCCTCATCGCCGTGGCGTGCAGTGGTGTGTCACGGTGACGCACTCATGTACGCGGGAAAACCAGCCAAGACACCATGTCAGTCAAGTCGCGATGCGGCTCGGCGCAAGCTTGCCAACGCGCGCGTGGCAATGCCGCGCATCTGATCGCTCAAGGCAGCGTCGTGGATGGATCGCTGCCAGAACTGTTCGGCCATCTCCGCGGCGCGTCGCCATTGTGCGAATTGCCCGACCGTGGGTGGTGGACTCTCGATCTCCCTTGGCACGATTTCGCCACTGGATGCCGGCCGCAGCGCCATTGGCAACATGTCGTACACCGGCGCAAGCCGCAACGGCAGCGTGTCGGCAAGAATCAGCGCTGCGTTGCCCAGATGCATGTCGGTGTTGCCGATGAGCACGCCGAACCAGCTGATCACCTCAAGACGCTCGGAATCTTCCGAACTTAGCCAGCCATCGCGCTTGAGCAGCGGCGCAAGCGTGCGCCATGTACTGAACTCCGACTGCCCATAGAACGCGGTAAAGATCGCCATCAACGAGACAAAGCCGTGACGGCCCAGCATCGGGGTGCGATCGAAGCGCGTGGATTCGAGAAAGACGCGCTCGCCGGCCTGAAGCCGCTGCGTCGTTGCAGCTGCGATGCCACCGGCAAGTAGCACTTGGTTGGCAAGGTGCTCCATCTGCAGCAGGTCCGCCCAGCGCCGCCCGGCCGGCTGATCGATCCGATCGGAGAACTTCACAATGACCGGACGATACACACCATGTTCGCGCAGCACGGCGGTGAACTTCGGTTGCTCGCCTGCAGCGGACGAGCCGACGTCCTCGCCGCGCAGGGCGGCATCGGCATGCTGGAGATATGTCTGCGTGCGCGCTTCGATATCGACGCACTCGGGCTGATCGATCGACGACAGCGCGCGCGCCAGCGCATGCTCGCCAACGAGCAGGTCGCCGAGCTGGTCGTGACCATCGGCCAGTAGCGCGACGAGCGTGTCACTGGGCGACCACAGCATGAGATTTTCAGGGAGCCGCAACGGCCCGGAGACGCGACGTGCCAGATTGCGCCCGAGAAATCCTTGCGGGCGTTGGTCATCCAGAAACCAGGGCAGCGACTCGAACACGCCCAACTGCATCGGCGGATGCAGGAGCACCGGGTTTTCCTGCAGCAGCTCTACGAAGAAATGGTCGTGATGGAGTGCATGCAGCTGGCCCAACGCTACAACGCGGGCATGGCTGTCGATGCGATACAGCGGCCAGGCGCGCGCGCCCCGCACCTCGCCTGCGGCGGCATAACTGGTGGCGCGGGCGCTGCCGTAGCGCCGCACCGCGGCTCCTGCAGCCGCAACCAGACGCGAGAGCGTTGCTTTGCTCACGCCCAATCGCGCAGCAAGATCGGCGCCGCGCAAGGGGCCGTCGATGCGCAGCGTGGTGACCAGGCGTTCTACTGCTTCGGGCTGGGGCACGTAAATCACTCATGAAACGATTTATGAAACGATATATCAGGGTTGCCAGCGTAACAAGTACTTGACTTGTATGGGAAATTACAGGATCTAGAGATACATCGAGTATTGAGGTTGAAACGATACTTTCGGTGTTCCACGGCTGGAAACAGTGTCCGGAGCGCAGCCTTGCATTGAGCTGGCGGCTCCAGCGAGGCTTGAGGACTGACACGTCGGCAGTGCGGCATCGTTCGTGTCACAGCTCCCCGGAGGCGGTGTGTGCGCATCAGCTTGCCGCGAAGCGCGGGCCTGAAACGCCCCTTGGTGTGCCGGGGTGAAGGTGCGCCCTGCACCTAGTGCGCCCGCAGTCGGGCGGGTGAACTTCCACGCCAGCGCCTTGATCGCACCGCGCCAGTGGCGTGCAGCACATCCCGCCACATTGCCGCTGCACGTAGGGCCATCGGCAGCTCAACAGCGATCGGATTGCGTTTTGTTGCCCTGATCAACCGTTGCTGCCATGCCTCTGACGACGCGCCGCGCCACGCAACCACTGCGTCGAGACACATGGTCCGTTGCCGATGAAACAGTGGCAATGCGAAAAAACGCGTGGTATCAATGCATCCCATGAACGCACCCCGCAGCCAGTTTTATTTTTGGTACTACGGTTTTCCGATGCCGCTGGCGGAGGAAGGATTGCGCTCACCCTGAAGGAAACTTCAGCAGCATTCCCGAAAAGCCGCCAGCGCACACCTGGCGGCTTTTTTGTTGCCGCCGCGCCTGGCTCCCCGATGCAACACCGCCCACCGAGACACTGTGATGCCGCCCGTAACCGATGACCTGCGTATCCGCAAGATCGAAGCCCTCGCACCGCCTGCGCAGCTGCTGTCGCTGCTGCCCTGCGATGAGCGCGCCTCCGAAACCGTGACCAACGCGCGCGCCGCGCTGCACGACATCCTGCACGGGCGCGACGATCGCCTGGCCGTGGTGATCGGCCCCTGCTCGATCCACGACCCGGTCGCGGCGATGGAGTACGCACAGCGCCTGCGCCCGTTGCGCGATCAGTTCGGCGACGCGCTGGAGATCGTGATGCGGGTGTACTTCGAAAAGCCGCGCACCACCATCGGCTGGAAGGGCCTGATCAACGATCCGGACCTGGACGGCAGCTTCCAGATCAACAAGGGCCTGCGCGTGGCGCGTGGCCTGCTACGCGATATCAACAATCTCGGCCTGCCGGCCGGCGTGGAATTTCTCGACATCATTTCGCCGCAATACATCGCCGACCTGGTGGCCTGGGGCGCGATCGGCGCACGCACCACCGAGAGCCAGGTGCATCGCGAAATGGCATCCGGGCTGTCATGCCCGGTGGGCTTCAAGAACGGCACCGGCGGCGACGTCAAGATTGCAGTGGACGCGGTGGGTGCGGCCTCGCATCCGCATCATTTCCTGGCCGTGACCAAGGACGGCCACACCGCCGTGGCAGCGACGGCGGGCAACCCGGATTGCCATGTGATCCTGCGCGGCGGCAAGCAGCCCAACTTCGATGCGGCCAATGTGGAAGCGGCCAGCCAGGTGCTCAATGCATCCGGACTGCCTGCGCGCCTGATGATCGATGCCAGCCACGCCAACAGCAGCAAGAATCCCGAGAACCAGCCCAAGGTCGTCGAGGACATCGCCAATCAGCTGGAAAACGGCGAAACGCGCATCGTCGGCGTGATGGTGGAAAGCCACCTGGTCGGTGGGCGTCAGGACCTGTTGCCGGGGTGTGAGCTGACCTACGGCCAAAGCATTACCGACGGCTGCATCGGCTGGGACAGTTCGGTGCAGGTGCTGGAACGCCTGGCGAGCGCAGTGCGCGCACGGCGCACGCGCCGGATTGCCGAGGCTGCGTGAGCTGAGGCGCAGCAGCCCCGGCAGACGCTTGCTGATGCTGCATGGGGCATCGCCAACGCGGAATGATTGCGAGGCAGCGCGTTGGCTGCTCTGCGGTGAGCGCGGGGCCTCGCGCGTCCCCCCCATCTGGCTACGCGTGACCTTCTCCCGATGAGAGAAGGGTCTGGTGGCTGGCACGTGCGTAAATGCATCAAAGGTCGGCAACGGCGCAGGCAATCAAGTGGGTGCGCTGGACGCACGGCTACTGCTCGCCGAGGAGACAAGGCTGCGCTGGCGCGCCGCAACTATGCACGCGCGGCGCGTTGGACGTGGCGCCCCGCGTGCCGTCGGCGGCGACGATCAGCGACGACCACTAGCTGCATCGATCGGTTTGGTCGTGGGCGCAGGCGTCTGGCTGGCCGCTGCAAGCCAAGAACGTCGGGCCGGCGCAGGGAGCCGGCCCGACGGATTGACACCACCCAGTGATGGCCCGTTTCGCGCAGTGACAGCAGGGGAGAGAGCCTTCCTGTCACATGAAGCGAGCGGGCAGGACTGTTATCCACCTGGCACGTGACCCTGCGATGTCGCTGCATGTCGTGCGCAGCAATGAAGTTCGAGAAGCGTTAAACACCGGGAGGGCGCGATGGCAGCGGTGCGGCGCATCGCCGGTGCGGCACCGGTCACTGGCCGCGCGCCAATCTCCCAGCTCGCCGCCGATTCCCAATTCCCAATTCCCAATTCCCGATTCCCGATTCCCGATTCCCACAACGGCACCAGCCTTGTTCACGCCTCGCGGTCAGCGCAACCGGGATAGTGGCGGCAGACTCTTTCCTGCCTGCGCCCCATGCCCTCACTTCGCGACCGCTTTCAGCGCTGGCCACGGCCGTGGCGTCGTGCAGTGGGCGTGGTGTTGGCGCTGTACGCGCTGTATCTGCTGGCCGGCAACCTCTATCTCAATACCCCGTTGTTCGACGCCAGCACCAATCGGCAGCCGCACAAGTTCACCATGCAGACCGGCCCGGCACTGACCCTGTTCCCGGGCGAGGTCATTGCCTGGAACGTGCGCATGCGCGGGCAGGCCAACCGTACCGTGTACGTCTTCCATGCGGAGCGCGCGCATGCGCGTATCGCCCTGCTGGCCTTGTTTCGGCGCGAAGTGCGCCTGCCGTGGCTACATGCCACCGGCGTGAGCGCAGAAGTGGAAACCTCCGATACGCCCATTCCGCCACCGCCGCGGGGTCACCAGGGCTGGACGTTGCGCTTCGATGCAATCACCAGCAACAGCATTCGCAGCGCCCGCCTGGGCAAATTGCTGATCGCCGGGCAAGGCCACGGCAAGGTCGGTTTTCTGAAGCAGCTCAAGGGCGGGCCGTCGGAACTGTTTCCTTCCGAAGCGGGCTTTACCGATGCGGTGGTCAGCTACGACGGGGTGCAGGTATTCAACGGCGCGCAGCTGGATGCGCAGTTCCAGTTTCCGCGCCATTACCGCGACCAGGCACCGGGCCTGCGCAAGCTCGGCATCACCAACGCCCGGCTACAGCTGAAGGCCAACTCCGTGGCGCTGACGATCGATACCGGCGCGCCGCATGTGGACATCGGCAGCGGGCCATCGGCCGCGCGCGTGGAGGCCGATGTCCGCCTGGCCAGCGGCGCGCTGCAGCCGGGCAGCCGCGCGGTCTGGCGGCTGCCATTGCTTGCGGGCGTCGGCGCCACCGACCGCGGCATGCTCGCACTGCAACTGGATGTGGCCCAGGACATCCGCGTGCAGGCGCGGCTGCCGCGCGATGAGAAGACCGGCAGCGAGCTGCACGCCGATCTGCGCATCGCCGGGCGCAGCGTTCCGTTCGAACAGCCGGCGCAGCTGTTGCCGCGCCTGTCGGGGCAAGTGCGTGGGCGCTGGAAGTTCGAATCCTTGAACTGGATCGCCGAGCTGTTCGTGCGCAAGCCGTGGTTCCAGCTGGAAGGCGGCGGTCTGGTCGAAGCGGACCTGCGCCTTGCACAGGGCCGGCTGAGTGCCGGCAGCACGCTGGATATTCCGCGCGTGGAGGCGGTGGCGCAGGTGTTGGACACGCGCCTGGCCGGCGTGGCCAAGGCGCACGGGCGCATCGACGATGCCGCCACCCCGCAGGCGCATCTGTATGTAAGCATTCCCACCTTCAAGGCGGCACCGCGCGATGCGCCCAAACAGCTCCTGCTGGACGGCCGCAACCTGCAACTGGCCATGCATGGCGATGCCGAGCTGGCGCGCCTGAGCGACACGCTCAAGGCGCAGCTGCGTTTCAGCGATGCGCGTGTGCCCGATCTCACCGCCTACAACCGCTACCTGCCAGGCAATACCGCGCGCCTGCTCGGCGGTAGCGGCAGCCTGACCGGCGATGTGGCGCTCAATGCCTCCGGCGATGTCGGTACCGGCCATGCGAACCTGCGCGCGAAGGGCGCGCATCTGGCGTTGGCTGACGTGCAGATGCGCGGCGATGCCGAGTTGCAGGCCACGCTGCAGCGCGCCGACTTCAAGACCAAGTTCTTCGACCTCAGCGGCACGCGTGTACGCCTGCGCAACATGCGCGTGGGCGAGGACGGCAAAGACGCCGACTGGTGGGGCGAGTTGCAAGTGGGGGCCGGCACCATCCAGGCCGAGGCACCGTTCCAGGTGGATGCCGACGCAGCCCTTCGCATGCGCGATATCGCACCACTGCTCTCGGTATTCGCCCAGCGCGCCGACTATCCGCGCTGGGTGCTGGGCTTGCTGGATTCGGGCGAACTGGATGCCACCGGTCGATTGCGTTGGCGCAAGCAGCAGGTGCTGATCGACGACCTGCACGCGGAAAACGCGCGCTTGTCGCTGCGTGCGCGGCTGGCCTTGAACGATGCGCAGCGGCGCGGCGATCTGTATCTGCGCTGGGGTGTGCTGGGTGCCGGCATCGAACTCGATGGCAAGCAGCGGCAGTGGCATCTGGCCGGCGCGCGCGAGTGGTATGACGCGCAGCCCGGACTGCTGCCGGCGGTCTCCAAGACCAAGTGATATGGTCGCCGGCGTGATCGTGCTGCGCCCTGCTCACGGCTGGCTTGGCACACTGTGCCCAGCCGCGTGCGCGGTCTTCAGGAGCCCGCCGTCATGACGATGCCTGTTCGCGCCCGCTGGCGCGCCTTGCCGCGCTTACTGCGATGGCCGCTATCGGCCCTGATTGCGCTGTACGCAAGCTATTTGCTGCTGGGCAATCTGTTGCTCAACACACCGCTTGGCCCGGCTGCGCTGAATCGCTCGCCCGATAAGTTCACGATGCAATGGGGCCCGGCGCTGACCTGGTGGCCCGGGCGTGTGGTGTTGTGGGATGTCGATCTGCAAGGCCATTCGGCGCGCACGAACTGGAGTGTCGGTGCACACCGGATGAGTGGGCAGATCCGGCTGCTGCCATTGCTGCACCGCCAACTGCTCGTGCCGGAGTTGCACGCGCGCGGTGTGCGTGGCGGTCTGCAGGCTGCGGTCGCAACGCCCGGGACGGTGGCGATGCGAGCGCCTGCGGCGATGCAATCGCCGCGTGCTGCTGTTGCGGCGGCGAAGGGGATCGCTGAGATGCCGGCGTCGGCAAACGCGGGGGCGCCCACCGCAACGCCCAATGTCGAACACACGGCGACGCCGCCGCCCGCGCAGCGTCTGCGCATCACGACTACGACGAACGCAACGCCCCGCAACGCCCGCAACGCCCACCAACAGGACGCCGCAATCAGCCAGGCGCGCCGACGCTCAAGCCAGGACACCCAGGTCATCAACCGCCTGGACCCTGCAGTTCGACCACATCGTTGCCGAGCAGGTGCAGGCCGTGTCGCTGCGTCAGCTGCATATCGAAGGGCAGGGCCAACTGCAACTGGGCCTGTTCAAACAACTGCGTGGCGGGCCGATGGAACTGTTCCCCTCGCGTGCAGTATTCGAATCGGCGCGGGTGCGGTGGGGGCAGGACGAAGTGATGCGCAATGGACAGCTGCGTATCGAAGCCAGCATCGCGCGGCACGCACCGGATCAGGCAGGGGCAAGCGCGGTGCTGCAACTCACCGATGCGCTGATCGCCGTGCATGGCGACACCGCAGCGCTGGATATCACCCGTCATGCGCAGGGCCGGCACACGCTGGCGACGCGTGCCGGCAAGGGGCGTGCAGATGGCGAGCTGCGCTGGATACGCGGCGCCTTGCAGCCTGGAAGCCAACTGCAATGGCGCGCGCCGCTGCACGACAGCACGCGCGTGCCGTCCGCATTGCTGGGCGAACTGACGGCGCAGTTGCAGGTCGATCAGAATCTGCGGCTCAAGGTCAGCATGCCCGAGCCAGCCGATGCCGGGCTGACGCTGGACGCCGACATACGCGTGCAAGGTAGGCAACTGCCCGTGCACTCCCTGCGCAGCCTGTTGCCACGCACGTCCGGGCATGCACGGCTGCATTGGCAGCTGTCTTCGTTGAGCTGGATTGCTGCGCTGTTTCCGGATGTGGATTGGCTGACCCTGGAGGGCGAGGGCCTGGTCGACGCGGATCTGCGGATCGATCGCGGCCAGCTTGCTGCCGGCAGCCGCCTGCAGGTGCCGCACGTGCAAGCGCAGGTGGGCGTGATGGGGCATGCGATCACCGGACAGGCCAGTGCCGATCTGCGCGTGGACGCCGATGCCAGTGGACAGTTGCTGCCGGCGCTTGCACTGCAGATGCAGCAGTTTTCGATCGCGCATACCGATGCACCCACGCGGCCGTTCGTGCAAGGCCACGATTTGCGCCTGGATCTGCGCACACGCGCCGACGCGCACAACCTCAGCAGCCTGCGCGATGCCACCCGCGCGCATCTGGTGTTCGCCGATGCCCGCGTGCCGGATCTGCGCGCCTACAACCGCTATCTGCCGCAACAGCAACTACGTTTCGATGGCGGCAGCGGCGTGCTCAGCGGCGATCTGCAGATCGAGCCGGGTGGGCGCATTGGCAAGGGCGGTGTGCGCATCGCGGCGCGTGCAGCGCGGCTGCAGTTTGCCGGCCTGGCGTTGCGCGGCGATGTGGATGCGGATCTGCGCCTGCAGCGCGGCGATCTACGCGCCGAACAGTTCAGTCTCGATGCCAGCAGCATCCAGCTGCGCAATGTCGGATTCACCGGCCCGGATGGACAACGTCGCGATGGCTGGTGGGCGCGCATCGTGCTGGACGATGCGCGCATGCAATGGCGACAACCGGTGGGCGTGGATGGGCGTGTACGCATCCAGGTGCGCGATCTGGCATTTCTGATGGCGTTGTACGCGCGCGACCGCTCGATTCCGAACTGGATGCTGCGGCTGGTGGATGCTGGCCAGGCGCAGCTGACCGCACGCGCGCACTGGCAAGGCGAGACGGTCATCGTCGATCGGTTGCAGGCACATAACGAACGCTTCCAGGTCGATGCGCGCCTGCGCCTGCAGGGCACTCAACGGAGCGGCAGTCTGCTGGCCCGCTGGGGATTGCTGAGCGCGGCAGTTGGCCTGCGCGGCGACACGCCCGAATGGCATCTGCGCGGCGCGCCAGAGTGGTATCGCGCGCAGCCCGACCTGTTGCGCTGAGGCCCGCATGTCGCGCGCGCTGGCGTGAAGAAAAACACCAGTTCTGTACTGCCTGGTGTTGTTTTGCAGTGCAGCGTGCAAGTCCGATTCGGGGCGCGCACTATGATCCTGCATCCCGACGTGGGGAGGGAGCAAAGCCCGCTGGCAGTTCGCTGCAAGCGGGCTTTTTTATGCCTGCAGGTTGCCGGGTCAAACGCCAACCGGCGCAATATCCGCTGCAAATGAAGGCCGCCCGCATGCCGTGGCTGCCGCCGGTCTGCATCGCGCAGAGCAGGCTTGCGTGGCTTGGAGCTGCGCTCGACACCTGGCGAGCCATCGTGCTGCTGGATGTGCACGGCGGGCTCCGAACAGTTTGTACGTGTGATTCCTGCCATCGCGGGCAATGGCCGCGTCCGCCTGGCGGTTTTCGTCAACCGTGCCTAGTGCCGCAACTCCAGCAGCCACAGCGTGCTGCCGCCGGTGATGAACAAGCGTTTTTGCTCCAGGTCGAAGGCGCAGTTGGACGCTGTCTCCGGCGTCGGCACCAGGCCGAGGCAGTGGCCATCGGTGTCGAAGACGCATACGCCCGCGCCGGAGCTGCTCCAGAGCCAGCCCTGGCGATCCACGCAAAAGCCATCCGGTAGGCCATCCGGCACCACCGCGAAGCGGCGCCGGTTGTGCAATGCGCCATCGCGCCAGTCGAAGGCGGTGATCTCCGGCGAGGTCGGGCCACCCTCGGGCGTCTGCGAGACATACAGCACGCGTTCGTCCGGGGAGAACGCCAGCCCGTTGGGGTGATCCAGGCCGACCATGCACTGCAGGGCACCGCCATCGGGCGGCAGCCGGTAGACGCCGTGATGGTCCAGCTCCTGCGGGCCCGGGCAGCCCTGGCTGGGTTTGAGCAGCCCGAACGGCGGGTCGGTGAACCAGATCGCACCGTCGTGCGCCACGATCAGATCGTTCGGCGAATTGAGCCGCCTGCCCTCGAATCGCCCGACCAGCAGATGCGCGCGCCCATCGACATCGCTCCGGGTGATCGCGCGGCGCCCGTGTTCGCAATGCACCAGTCGCTGTTGCGCATCCACCGCGTTGCCGTTGGTGAAGGCGGTGGCATCCAGCAGCACGTCTACCGCGCCGTCCTCGCGCCAGCCAAGCACGCGGCGGCCGACCACATCGCTCCACACCAGCGTGCGCTGTGCTTCCCACCAGGCCGGCCCCTCGCTCCAGGTGGCCTGGTCGTAGAGGGTCAGCAGGCGCGCGTTGCCCAGCCGCGCCGCCAGGGCGGCGTGGTGCGTGGTGGGGGCGGGCAGTCGGCCGGCCGGGCGGCGCCGGGTGCACGCAGGCGGCAGTGGCGGTCCATCAGCGCGGCGCTGGATGGCCGAACGGATGCGCGGTGGCGGCGCCTGGCGATTGCGCAAACTGCACCATCATCTGCAGGCAAGGTTCATCGCCAAGTTGGCCGGAGCGATGGCCGCGCTGATCGCTGGTGCCCTGGTCCTGGCCGAAATGGATGTCGCCAGGGCCCATCTCCACGCGCGTGCCGTCGCCGGTTTCGATGAACCAGCAGCCGCGCAACGGAATCACCCACTGCGGGTGCGGGCTCTCATGCCAGTCGCCAACCCAGCCCACCGGCAGCACCGCGAACTGGATGCCGAGCACCTCGCCGGGAAACGGTCGCAACCACTGTGGCGCCGCACCGCCCCCACGCTCTTGCGACCGAAGCCGGGCAGCTGCGATGCGTTGAGGCAGCTGTTGCCATCCGGCCCGGTCCATAGATGCAGGAAGGGCAGGCTGGGCGGCAATGCAGGATCGTTGCCATCGGTCTGAAGCGGAATCTGCGAGGGCAGCAGGTGGGCGGGCAAGGTGGTGGGCGACATGGCATGACCTCGTGCGAAAGCGGCAGTGCAGCATGGAGATCGTCAGGGCTGCGTAAGCGAGATGTTCAAAGCGGCGAAATGCTGCACGCCGCGTTGCAGTCGCGGTGCGGAATGTCGCGCATGCGTGTATTCCCTGCGTGGCGGGGATGCCAGAATCCGGTCATGCCGATGCCTACCGTTTCCATGTCTGCTGCGCTTACCGCCCTGATCGAGCGGGCCGTGGCCCGTGTCCGTCAAGCATTGCCCGCCGAGCAGCCATGGCCGGGCGGCGCGTTCGATCGGCAGCTTGCGCAGGTCGCACTGGCGAGCGAATTCGCGCTGGATACCTTGGCGCGGCAACCGGCATTGCTGCAGCACCTGACGCAACCCGATCCGCCGCCACTGCCATTACCGCAGCTCGATCCGGCCCAGCCACAGCTGTGGCCTGCGCAATTGCGACGCTATCGCAGCGCCGAGTCCACGCGCCTGGTGTGGCGCGATGTGCTCGGTCTGGACAGCGTGGAGGCGACTCTGGCCGGTGCCACCCAGCTGGCCGAACACTGCCTGCAATGCGGCCTGCACGCGCTGGAGCAGCAATTCCACACCCGCCACGGCAAGGTCGTTGCTGCAGACGGCAGCGTGCAACGCCTGGTGGTGTTCGGGCTGGGCAAGCTGGGCGGCGGCGAGCTGAATTTTTCCTCGGACGTGGATCTGGTCTACGCCTATCCGCAAGGCGGCCAATCCGATGGCGCGCGCGCATTGGCAGCGGAAGAATATTTCGCACGCCTGGGTCAGCAGCTGGCCAGGTTGCTGGACGAAACCACCGCCGACGGCTTCAGCCATCGCGTGGATCTGCGCCTGCGCCCGTTCGGCACCGCCGGCCGCGTGGCGTTGTCGTTCGCCGGCATGGACCAGTATTTCCAGCGCGAAGGGCGCGATTGGGAGCGCTATGCCTGGCTCAAGGCGCGCGCGGTGGCGGGCGATGTCGACGCCGGCGAAGCCTGGCTGGAAACGCTGCGTCCCTTCGTCTTCCGGCGGTATCTGGACTTCACCGCACTGGATGGCTTGCGCGAAATGAAGGCAGCCATCACCGCCGAAGTGGCGCGGCACGATCGCCTGGACGACATCAAGCGCGGGCCCGGCGGGATTCGCGAAATCGAGTTTCTGGCGCAATCGCTGCAGCTGATTCGGGGTGGACGCGAGCCGAGCCTGCGCGAACGCCGGCTGCTGCCTGCGCTGCAGGCGCTGGTGGCCGCAGGCCAGATCGACCAGGAGAACGGCCAGGCGCTGTCGACGGCGTATCGGTTTCTACGCCGGCTGGAAAATCGCCTGCAGATGTTGCGCGATGCGCAGACCCACGCATTGCCGCAGGCGCCGCTGGATCGCGAGCGCATTGCGTTGGGCCTTGGGTATGCGGATTGGTCCGCATTGCTGGACGCGCTGGCACCGCAGCGCACACGCGTGGCCGCGGAATTCGCCGAGCTGCTGGCTCCGCGTGTGCGTGCCACCGCACCGGATACGCTGGCCGATTACTGGCGCGCGCTGCCGGAAGGCGATGCGGCGCCGTTGGCGGGGATTGGCTTGCACGATCCCGATGGCGCGCACCAGGCGCTGGCCGATTTTGCGCAGTCCTCCGGCGTGCGCGCGTTGTCCGATAGCGCGCGTGCGCGGCTGGATCGGGTGATGCCGGCACTGCTGCACGCGGCCACCCGCGCCAGCCAGCCGGATGCGGCGGTGCGCCGCATGCTCGGCCTGCTGCAGTCCACCTTGCGCCGCACCAGCTACCTGGCCTTGCTCGACGAGCAACCCAGCGCGCTGGCACGCCTGGTCGATGTGCTCTCGCGCAGTGCGCTGCTGGCCGAGCGGCTGGCGGCGTATCCGCTGCTGCTGGACGAATTGCTCGACACCCGCATCAGCGGCCCGCTGCCGGATCGCGCAGCGTTGCACGCGGCCTGCGCCGAGACCTTGCACATCGACGACACCGAAGCGGCGCTGCGCGAGCTCAACGAGCGTCGGCTCGCACTGAGCTTCCGCATTGCGCTGGCCACGCTGGATGGGCGCCAGCAGGCGGTGGAGAGCACCCGACAACTGGCCTGGCTTGCCGAAGCGGTCGTGCAGACCGTGCTGCAGCTGGCGCGCAGCGACATGGCGGCCGCGCACGGACACGTGCCTGGCGGCAGCTTTGCCATCGTCGGCTACGGCAGCCTGGGCGGGCTGGAGCTGGGGTTCGGATCGGATCTGGATCTGGTGTTTCTGTACGACCATCCGCCCGCGGTGGAGGCCTCCGACGGCAAGCGCCCGCTGGAAGCCGGGCGCTGGTTTGCGCGGCTTGCGCAGAAAGTGATGGCATTGCTGGCTGCCGAGACCGGCGCCGGCCGGCTGTACGACATCGATGTGCGGCTGCGCCCGGATGGCGGCAAGGGCGCCCTGGTGTCCTCGCTGGCCAGTTACCGCGAATACCAGCGCGACCGCGCCTGGACCTGGGAGCATCAGGCGCTGGTGCGTGCACGCGCGGTGGCCGGCGACGCGGCGCTGTGCGATGCGTTCGCACAGGTGCGTTGCCAGACGCTGATGCGGGTGCGCGACACCGCGCAGCTGCACGAGGACGTGCGTAAGATGCGTGCGCGCATGCGCGCCGAACTGGATCGCAGCGATGCCGGCCGGCTGGATCTCAAGCAAGGCGCTGGCGGCCTGGTGGATCTGGAATTCGTGCTGCAGGCCGGCGTGCTCGGGCTGGCAGCGCAGCAACCGCAGCTGCTGGACGCCTGCGATACGCCCGCGTTGATCGACGCACTGGCGCGCACCCACTGGCTCCCGGACGAGCGCGCCGCACCACTGCATCAGGCGCACGCAACGCTGGTCGATGCCGGCCTGAGCTGCACGCTGGACCGCCGCCCACGCCTGCTCGCACCGACACCGGCCATCCAGCAGGCGCGCGGCATCATCTTCAACGCGGCACGCGGGCAGGGCCTGACGTTTCCGCTGGGCAAGGATGAAACAGCGCTGTAGGTGCAGTGGCGAGGACGCCGCTTTCGATGCGCCTGCAGCAAATGGCAGCAACGGTGCCTTGCTGTCCTGGCGGGATGCCCTGCACCCAGGAGCGTCATGCGTTCTACCGACGCGGCGCACTCCGCCACAGCAGGGCGCGAAACGGGCCGAGCAGGAACACGCCCATGCCCAGTTTTACCGCCAGATCGCCTGCGGCCCAGCTGATCCACGGCAGGCTCGCGCCGGCAAACGCGATGCTCCAGAAGAGGGTGGTATCCAGGGTGGCGCTGCAGGTGGTGGCCACGATCGGTGCGCGCCACCAGCTGCCGTCGCGCAGGCGGTCGAACACGCTGATGTCCAGCAATTGCGCCGCGATGAAAGCGCTGCACGAGGCCACTGCAATGCGCGGCGTCGCCAGCCAGATCGACAGCAGCACCGCCAGCGCGAACCCGCACCAGGCAACGTGGCGTGCAGCGCGTGGACCGAAGCGGCGGTTGATCAGGTTGCTGACCAGGAACGCCAGCGGATAGGAGAACGCGCCCCAGGTCAGCCAGTCGTTGATCGGGTATTGCACCAGGATGTTGGACAGCAGCACCACCGCGCCCATTGCCAGCACCGCCCAGAGCAATGCACGGGTGGTGAGCGGGGCAAATGCAGGTGGCGAGGCACGACGCATGGCGACACGGTGTTATGGGGCGCGCAATTATCGCTGCGACGGCAGGCCTGGACCAGCGCAGCGCTGCGCTCGCCGGCCATGGCCTCGGTGCGCAAAGACCCTTTCCCGTATTGCGCCGGCGCCTGGCGCCAGGGCGTGCCTGTATCGTCGGCGACGACGACGGGGCGCGTGCGCGCCTCGGCTGCAGTCGAAAGGCGCGCGCGCCTGCGTTCGTGGCGGCGCATAGGCTCGGCGGCAGTGTCGGCAGTGTCGGCAGGCGATGTGCAGAGCGGGGCAAGCCTGCGCCCCGGCATCGGGGCGTCATCGGTCACGCGTACACCTGACGCCCGACTGGCGGCATCGGCAGCACGCGGTGATCGCAAGGCGAGCCGCAGTCTCGGCGTAGCAAGTGGGGCCGTGAGCGGCTGCATGTGCGCGCAATGGGCGCTCGCAGGTGCTCGCGGCAACGGCGTGCAGCGTGAGACGGCCAGGCGGGCGAGCTGGCTTGCAGCGGCACCTGCAGCCGCAGACATGCGCACCTCGCTGGTGGCGACACAATCTCGCCCGCGGGTATTTCAGCGGTAGACATCGCACGTATCGTCCCGGCTCCCGACCCGCCGTCTGATTGATGGCAGTTCTTGCAAGCCCCGCGACCTGCCGATGCCGATGGAGATAGCCGCCGAATGTGCAGTGTCGCGATGATGCACTGGCAGCGTTGGGTCTTGCTGTCGTCTGTTGCAGCGGTCAGGTGTGCGTGTCGCGGCCGCCGCGGCCATCGATCGCGGCCGGCATCTGCTTTTCGTTCTCGTGTCGACATGATCGCGCCGTTGGTCGCGAGCGGTCGTGCGCGCCCCTGCGATGCCATTCGGCCTCGCTCACTGCTGTGCCCCCGGAGAGATCCATGCTTACTCGCATCCGCTGTCGGCCGCTGCTGGCGGCCGTGTTGTCCGCTTCGCTCTTGGCCTTCGGCAGCGCCAGCGCTGCCACAACCGTCCCCGATGCCCGGCTTGACGCGATGACGGCCAGCTTGCGCGCAGCGCCCGTGTCCTTCGATGTGCATCTGCCATCACGCGACCAGGTAGCGCTGAATGCGCTGCTGGCCGACATCCAGGACCCGCTGTCGCCGCAGTACCACAAGTGGCTGTCGGCGGCCGAATTCCAGCGGCGTTTTGGTCCGGCGCCTGCGCAGCTCGCGCAGGTGCGCGCCGCCCTGCAGGCCGCACACATGACCGTGGTGCAGCAGGGGCCAACCCTGCATGTCAGCGCGAATGCCGACAGCGTGGAGCGGTTGTTTGCCGCGCCGTTGGTGGCTGATCTGAATGCCGGCCAGCAGGTACGCCTGGCGGCTGCCGCTCCGCTGCAGCTGCCGGCCGCGCTGCGTGCCAACGGTGTCACCGTCACCGGCCTGAGCCGTGGGCTGCCGGCGGCACGCATGGACTCGCGCATGCTGGCCGCCGACCCCGGCAACCGCACTGGCGGTGGCACCACCAGCTATTGGTACAACGATCTCAAGCAGGCCTACGGCTATCCGTCCTACCAGACGATGATCGGTGCGCCAGGCAAGCAACAGCGGCTCGACGGGAGCGGCAGCACGATCGCCGTGTTGATCGGCAGCGACGTGCTGGACACCGACATCGCCGCGATGTTCGACCACGAGCGCTTCAGCCGCTATGCCGCCAACCACGCCAATCCAACCCTGTATGCACGCCGCTATGTGGCCGGTGCCAAGCCCGGGGTGCAGGATGGCAATCGCGCTGCGGCGCGCGAGGCAACGCTCGATGTGGACATGGCGCTTGGCGGCGCACCGGGCGCGCACGTGCTGCTGTATGTGATCCCCGATCTGTCCATCGATTCCATCCTGGCCGGTTACCGACAGATCGTGCAGGACAATGAGGCCGACGTGGTCAGTTCCTCGTTCGGGTTCTGCGAACAGGTCTTCACCGCGGCCTATAACGGCAAGGACGCCACCTCCATCCTTGGCGTGTTCGATTCGGTCTTCAAGCAAGGCAACGCGCAGGGCATCAGCTTCGTCGCCTCCAGCGGCGACAATGCCGGCCTGGATTGCCCGGACACCCAATACCTGGTGGAAGGCAAGAACGGCCGGTACGTCCCCAGCGTGCATTGGCCCGCCGCCGATGCGTATGTGACCGCGGTCGGTGGCGGCAACCTGCTCACTGCCTACACGAAGGGCAGCCTGGATTCGAGCTACCTGAGCGAAAGCGCGTTTGCCGACCCGTTGCAGGCCGAGGACCAGTATGGCGTGGGCGCACTGCTCAGTGGCGGCTACTGGGGCGCCGGTGGTGGCGTCAGCACGCTGTTCCAGCGGCCGGCGTATCAGCTGCGCGCGCTGGGCGGCACGCGCACGTCGATGCGCGCATTGCCCGATGTCGGCATGCTGGTGGGTGGTTGCCCGGGAATCGCCGTGCATCCCTGTCAGCAGGGCACCAGCTCGGTGTCCATCTACGTGGCAGGTGCGCTCACCAAGTTGATCGGCACCAGCGTGGCGGCGCCGGAGTTCGCCAGCGTGGCCGCGTTGCTGGTGCAGAAGCAGGGCCGCCAGGGCAATCTCAACGATTACCTGTATCGCCTGGCCGCCAACGGCCCGCAGGCCTACCACCGCGGCATCCCCGGCAATAACGGGGTCATCGGCAACGATGTGCCGATCGCCGGCAAGTACAACTACACCACCGGCTTGGGAACCCCCATCGTGCGGCTGATGATCGGCGCGCTGGACGCGGCGCCTGCCGGCATTCCGCGTTCTCCCAGCAATCCGTAACGCAGCGCGGTTGGAGGCATCGGCGTCGTGGCAACGCCGCCGATGCAACGACGATCGCGCTGCGGTCGATCAGAGGTGGACCCGGCCTGCGGCGCATGAGTGGATGTCACCAGGTCTGGCTGCTGCCGTATGCGGCAGCCGCTTCTGTCGGTACGAACGCCAATGCTTTCCCTTGTCCCGTATGCACGGTCCAGCCGCTGCCTGCGGGGCTAGGTTGGAACCTCACCATTTCTCCGACACGGATCCTGGGCCGGGGTCGTCCTGGTGTGCCTGCCACTGCAGCACTGCGGTGTTCTCGGCTTGTTGCGGGTCCCGCAGGCGCACCTGGCGTGCACCCGCAGGCAGGGTGCCGACGGCTTGCACGCGCATTGGCGGCAGCTTGCCTGCGTGCGCCTTACGACGTGACGCGGCCATCTCACTCGATGCAGTGAGTGGTCCGGCAACAACGCAGGCAAACACACCGGACGCGATCAGCGCTGGCATGGCGAGAGACAGCGCCGAATAGAACTCGGATTTTTCGCCGGGTGTGGTCGCTTCGCCGGCATGCGCGCAGGGCAAGGTCAAGGCGGCGAACAGGCATGCGCTGGCAGCGAGAAACGGACGTGCATCATGGCGTTTCTCCAGGAGTAGGGGCGGCGCGTGCAATCGAAAGTTCCTTGTCCACCGCGTCGCGCTGATGCAGAAAGTCGAACACCGATTCGACCGTAACCACCGAATAATTGCCGGACACATGTTCGCTCACAGGATGATCGGTGATCGCCGCATTGGCCGCGACAAAACGCGCGCGATGCGCTGCTCAGGTCCAGATGCAGGGCGCTTGGGTGATAGCGCACGGTGCGCAGCCATGCCTGTGCGTCACGGCGGTTGGCAATCGCGACCGCCGGTGGCGCATCGGCCGCCAGCGCCGCGGCCAGCACTTCCAGCACCCCATTGGTTGGAGTTTTGATTCGGTGGAAAACGGATACGCCACGATGCTTTAGGGAAACTCTGAACAATCCGTCCTGATCTGCCACAATCGATCATCGACCCGAGTAGACGATTTCGATGCAGCTGACCTTCGGCGACGCGGAGTACGACGGCAAGCGCAAGCGGACGCGGCGTGAGGTGTTTTTGGCCGAGATGGAGCAGGTCGTGCCGTGGAAGGAGCTGCTGGGGCTGATCGAGCCGCACTATCCGAAGTCGGGGCAACCGGGACGACAGCCGTATCGGCTGGAGACGATGCTGCGCATCCACTTTTTGCAGCAGTGGTATGCATTGAGCGATCCATCGGCGGAAGAAGCCTTGTACGACACGGTGTCGATGCGCCGTTTCGCCAAGATCGGCGGGCTGGATGAGGTGCCGGACGAGACGACGATTCTCAACTTTCGCCATCTGCTGGAGCAGCACGATTTGGCGCGCAAGCTGTTCAATCGGGTGAACGCGCATCTGTCGCGCAAGGGTCAGAGCCTGCGCGGCGGGACGATTGTGGATGCCACGATTATCTCTGCGCCCAGTTCGACCAAGAACAAGGACGGTGAGCGCGATCCGGAGATGCGCCAGACCAAGAAGGGCAACCAATACTTCTTCGGGATGAAGGCGCACATTGGAGTGGATGATGAATCCGGCCTAGTGCACCACGTGGAATGCACGGCAGCCAACGTGGCGGACATCACGCAAGCGCACAAGCTGCTGCATGGCAAGGAAGACACGGTGTGTGGGGACAGCGGCTACACCGGGCTTGAGAAGCGCGATGAGATCAAGGGCAAGCGCAAGCTACGCTACCTGATCGCGGAGAAGCCCTCGAAGCTGAAGCAGATCAAGAACAAGCGCGAACTGAAGTTGGCCAAGCGCTGGGAGCACACCAAGGCCAGCCTGCGTGCGAAGGTGGAACATCCGTTTCGGGTGATCAAGCGCCAGTTTGGCTATGCCAAGGTGCGCTATCGCGGCCTGGTCAAAAACACCGCGCAGGTGCTGACGCTCTTTGCGCTGTCGAACCTGTGGCTGAAGCGGAAGCAGTTGATGCCTGCCGTTGGGAAGTTGTGCCTGTAATGGGGAGAACGCCCCGAGAATGCGCTGGAAACAGCGAAAAACCGAAGGTGTGAGCGTAGTCAGCGCTACCGATGCGGGTCGACGCATCCTCTGGCCGCATTGATCAGACCATCCTTAGCGCGTCTCATGCAGGCGGTGGGCGAGGTCGCCGCTGCCACTGGGCAGTGCGTGCAGACGTTGCTGTAATGCCAGGGTGAGAATGCCCACGCGCTGATCGCTGCTCAACGCACGCTCGCCGACGAAATTGCTCAGGCTTTCGATAGAGAGCTGCGAGGCATCGCTTTGCAGCGATTGAGCAGGTGCCGCACGCGCCAGATGCCATCGTCGTCGCGCACGGCGAACGCCAGGTGGCTGTGTTTCAGGCCCTAGCGGCTTAGGTCCGGCCCGCCGCGTGCCAGCAGCACCACCTTGGCGTCGGGCAACGCATCCAGTGCCTGCGCGGTGGAGCCGGCCAGGTCGAACATCGCGGCGGTGGCGTGCGGTGATGGTTAGCGCGGTACGCAGCGCGGTGCTGCTGCGATGGCGGCCAGCGGTAATGCGGCAAGGACCAGCAGTGCGATCGCCCGGCGCCGGGTGTGCCCCATCCATCGCGCGTCGATTGTCCCGGTCATGCGCAGCGTCCTGAGAGTGGCTGACAAAACGTAGCGAGCGGTCGTCAGGTGGGCGTGGACGGCGCACAGGAACCGGCGTGTACGCGTGGTACATGCCGATTCTGAACACCGGCCGCGCTCGCCTGGCGGTTGCGTAGTCGTTTTATTGGCCGCTCTGGGTCTCAGTGGCCCGCTGATGGGCCTTGGGTCATGCCAGCAGGCGCGCACGCACCTGCATGGCGATGCGCTCGGTTTCGCGCACTGCCACGATATCGACAGCGCCGGCGATAACTTCATCTGCCGGGCGCAAACGCTGGCGTTGTCGCAATGCGTGCAGGTAGTTGCCCACGCGCCCGCGTGCCTGTTCGCCGAACGCGGCGGCCACCGCCACACGGGTGGCGCAGGCTTCGGAGAGCAGGTTGACCGAATCGGCGCTGGCCACGATGGCATCGGCCCAGCCGAGCAGGCCGGCGTATGGGTTGGGCCCATCGCGCTCGTCGCACCACAGCAGATGCGGCAGGCCGGCGCAGGCCGCGCGCACCGTTGCGATTGCATCGCCCGGCGTGCGGCGCGAGATGGTCACCAGCAGGCTGCCGCCCAGCGCGCGCAGTTGGGCACGCAACGACGTGCACAGGGCCGCCAGCGCCTGTAGCGTCCATGGCACCTGGTCGGTGGGCCCACCGACCAGCAAGGCCAGCCGCGGGCCCGGCAAGCCGCCGATTGCGGGGAACGCGGCCCGGCCGGCCGCCAGCCACGCATCGTCCACCGGATGCAGGCTGCCGAGCAGGGTGAGTACGTTGCTGCCGCGCAGTGCATCGTGCTCGGGCACGACCAGCAGGTCCCAGTGACGCGGGTCCAGCCGCGGATCCAGGATCTGCACGCTGCGGCTGCCCTGGGCACGCAGCAACCGGGTCGCCAGCGCCGCCTGCCGGCCGCAGCCGATGACAAGCGCCGGGGGCTGCTGCAGTTGCCGGGCAAATTGCGCGCCGAAGGCCTGCCGTGCGCCGGGGAGCCGCCGCGGCGCCGCCCAACGCCACGGCGCGTTGGTCTGCAGGTGCAGGGGCTGACAGGCATCGGGCTGCAGTGCACGCGCCAGCGCTTCGGCCTGGCGCGCATTGCCGGCACGGCCGTCGCTCAGTGCCCAGGTCAGCCCCATCGTTTCAGATCCGACATAGATTTGTTTCAGATTGAACGCGTGTGGCGGCAATCGCGCCACTCTACACTGCGGGTCTTCACACTGGCGCCGACGCCGCAGCCTACCGTCGCACCACCCCTTCCCCTGGAGTGCTCATGTCCGACTCGCTCAACGCCGCCGCACTGGATCAGCTGTTCCGCACCGCCCGCACGCAAAACGCGTTTGCCGACACGCCGGTCAGCCACGAGGTGCTGCGTGAGCTGTATGAGCTGGTGAAGTGGGGCCCCACCGCGGCCAATAGCGGTCCGGCGCGCTTTGTATTCGTGACCAGCGCCGAGGGCAAGGCCAAGCTCAAGCCGGCGCTGTCGGAGGGCAATGCCGCCAAGACGCTGGCCGCACCGGTGACGGTGATCGTGGCGCACGACGAAGACTTCCACGAGAAGCTGCCGTACCTGTTCCCGCATGCCGACGCCAAGAGCTGGTTCGACGGCCCGCGCGAGGGCCGCACCGAATCGGCGTTCCGCAATGGCTCACTGCAGGGCGCCTACCTGATTCTGGCCGCGCGTGCGCTGGGGCTGGATGCCGGCCCGATGTCCGGCTTCGACAACGCCAAGGTGGATGCGGCGTTCTTCGCCGGTACGCCGATCAAGTCCAACTTCCTGGTCAATCTTGGCTACGGCGACCCGGCCGGGCTGTTCCCGCGTTCGCCACGCCTGAGCTTCGACGAAGCGGCGCGTTTCGAGTAAGGCGATACATGCGTGCCGGCTGCGGCGCAGCGCCATGGGCGGCGCGTGCCGGCCCGGCTACCGCGTGTGCCTGCCACGTTCAAGCGACGCAGTTGGCCGTTTGCCGGCCGATCGCTTGATCTGGCTCGCCGTGTCGACGTACATGGTGTCTTGCGTTTCCTGCAGTCCTCGTCCGTCTGCATCTGTCCCACCCGCGTTGATCCGACGCGTCTCTCATCCCATGGAGTTCCAATGAAGACCACCCACAAGCTGTTGCTGCCGCTCGCCCTGACCCTGGCCATTGCCGCCTGCTCCAAGCCGGCCGACAACACTGCCGCTCCGGCCGCCGAAACCCCGGCCGCTGCCACCGCACCGGCCGACGCCGCTGCTGCGCCGGCGCCGGCACCGGCGGCTGCCGCCTCGACCGCCCCGGCCGTGGAAGTGGCGTCGGGCACCTACACCCTGGACCCGTCGCACACCGACGTGCTGGCGCAGTGGAGCCACTTCGGCTTCTCCAACCCGAGCGCGCACTTCGGCAATGTCGATGGCACCCTGGTGTACGACGCGGCCGACGTGACCAAGTCCACGGTGCAGGTCACCCTGCCGCTGTCCGGCTTGAACAGCTTCACCGCCAAGTTCGACGAACACCTCAAGAGCGGTGACTTCTTCGACGCGGCCAAGTTCCCGACCGCCACCTTCAAGAGCACCAAGGTGGAAGCTGCCGGCACCAACAAGCTGACCGTCACCGGCGACCTGACCATCAAGGGTCAGACCAAGCCGGTCGTGCTGGACGTCACCCTCAACGGTGCCGGCGAGCACCCGATGAAGAAGGTGCCGGCCGCCGGTTTCGACGCCACCACCACCATCAAGCGCAGCGATTTCGGCCTGGGCCAGTACGCCCCGAACGTCAGCGACGAAGTGAAGATCCGCATCACCACCGAAGCCCTGCAGGCCAAGGCCGGCGATGCTGCGGCGAAGGATGCCGCAGCCAAGTAAGCGGTCTGGCTGCTGTCCAGGCAAAGGCCCGCTTCGGCGGGCCTTTGTCGTTGAGGGGGACGACCACGTGCGACCCGTCGGGTGTGGGCACGACATGTTGGGGCAGCCTGCGTGTCGGGGCGTGTCTTGGGAAGCGCCGCCGCGTACGGCATCGCCGGCAGCGTCAGCGGCGTGGACTCTGGCATCGGCAAACAGGTGGTCGCCGCGGCGTTGGGCAAACTTGATGCAGCGTCGCTGTCCGCAGATCGCGCCTTCGCCATCGCCGCTCATCCACTGCCAGGCGCAACGCACGGCAACGGAGTTGGCGGTTGTCATCCACGCGTCATCCGGTCCACGCAGGCTGGGCACATTTTTCTGGACCGGTGATGTCTGTCGTGCGCTTGGGTAGATCGCTGCTTCTGTTCTTGCAAGCGCAGCCTTTGCGTCGCCGCGGTGTCCGGCCTGGCGGCACGCGCACCGTCGGTGTGCGTGCCGTCCATGCACAGCAGTCTGTCGGTCGGTCTGGACGCGGGGTCGTGCTCGCGTTGTCGGCGACCTTCTGAGGCAAGCCATGCGTAATCGCTCTTTTGCCACGACGATGTGGCACGCCCTGCTGGGTCTGGCGCTCTGCCTGCCGATGGCAAAACCGGTTGTGGCAAAAGAGACCGCCGCCGCAACCGCGCACCTACGCCTGAGCATCGTGCTGGTGCGGCATGGCATCCGTGCACCGACCCAGCCCGGCAGCGAACTGGATCGCTACAGCGCGCAGCCGTGGCCGCACTGGCCGGTGGCCGAGGGCCAGCTGACGCCGCACGGACGAGCCGGCATGCAGGCGTTGGGCGCACGTTATCGCGCGCTGCTGGCGCCGCCGCTTGGGCTGCCGGCCCGTGGCTGCGCGGGCACCGAACAGATCGTCACCATCGCCGACAGTACCGCCCGCAACCACGCCAGCGCGCAAGCGCTGCTGCAGGGCATGGCGCCGGACTGCGCAGTGCACTACCAGGCCCTGCCGGAGGGCGAGCGCAATGCAGTGTTCGATGGCGGCAAGGCGTCCGCACCGCCGGTGCGGCTGGAGGCCGACACCCGTGCGCAGTTGGCGCAACTGCAGGCGGTGTTGAGCGGCTGCCAGCATGGGCGCTGTGTCGTGCCGCCGCCGGAGAGCCTGCTCTACGATCCGGCCACGCGCGACGGCTCGCCGGCCGCCGCCAGCACCCTCAAGCTGGCCGGTGGACTGGCCGAGGACCTGATGCTGGAGGACGTCGAAGGTTTCGATGCCGCACAGCTGGGCTGGGGTCGGGTGGATCGCGCCGCAGTGGCGCAGTTGATTAGCTTGCACAACGCCTCGTTCGCTCAAAGCAAGCGCCCGTTGCCGGGCGCCCGCGCGGCGGCGTCCAACCTGCTCGCGCATCTGCTGGCCACCGTGCAGGCAGCGGTTGGGCAAGCGCCGTCGGTGGCGGCCCTGGCGCCGCCGTCCACCCGCCTGCTGGTGCTGGTCGGCCACGACACCAATCTGGCCACGCTCGGCGGCCTGCTCGGTGTGGACTGGCATCGCAGCGATCGTCCCGACGACTATCCGCCCGGTGGCGCGTTGGTGCTGGACGTGCTCGAACGCGACGGCGCGCCGTTGCTGCGCGTGCGGACCTTGATGCCCAGCCTGGCGGCGTTGCGCAGCGGCCGCTTCGATGGTGATGCGCTGGCCTCGTCCACCCTGGTGCTGCCCGGCTGTCATGGCCAGTACCTGTGTCCGTTGCCGGTCGCGCTGGCCTGGCTGCATACGCGCATCGATCCGGCGCAGGTGCAAGCGGACTTGCCTGAGCTGCGCTCCTGGCCGGCGGGGTCGTGAGCTGGCGCTCATCGCGTGCCATCAATGAACGGAGGCCCTGACGCTGAGGGCCTCCACGATCAGGGGCTTACCTATAACGCCCTTGCGCTTTGGATACGCTTTGAACGTGTGTGGCTTGCTCCAGCGATAGCAGATACACCTGTACCCGCTGTTCGCCAAACGTCGCGGTCGTATTGCTCGCGATGTTCATCCGGTTGAGCGGGTTGCCGGACGCGTCTGCCAGAACCAACGCATAGATCGGTCCGAACCTGGGGTCAGTGCGAATCGTCGAGGCTTTTACACGATAGCTTCGGCGATCAGGCAGCTTGACGATGGGAGACAGCTCGCCAGGGGTGAGCTCCAACTCAACGTCTCTGCCGCTCAGGTCGCCACGCACTCTGATCTCCAACAACTGACGATCAGGGGCGACGAGGTGCTGGGGCGCTGGATCGCCCTGCTGCCCTGAGGACATGGCGAAGGGCGATGCTGCCAAAAGGGCGGTAACTGCTGCGGCTTTCAGGATGCGACGGCGATGAATTTCTGGGGAGTCTTTCATGCTTGCGTCTCGCTTATCGTGCCCAGGGGGAACGGCGGTTGCATGACCTGCGATTGCAGCATCCATCTTACGTGAGCGGGTTCAACCCGCAATCACCGCTGAGTCATCCGAGGTCGCCTTCCAATAGCCCTTGGCGCGCACATCGTCCTTGCCCACGCCCAGGTGCTCTTCCAGGAACTTGCGCATGGCGCGCGCACGCGTCGACTCGGCGCCGATCCAGTAGAACGTGTCGCCATCCTGTGGCTCGTAGTCGCGCAGGCTGTCTTCCAGCAGGGTGCTGCTGGCGGCTTCGAAGCCATTGCGCTCCAGCCAGTTCACCTGCACTTCGGCGGCGCTGAGCAGTTCCTGCCGCTCGGCGGCGTCGGCGATCTCGATGAACACCTGTGCGTGCATGCCGGCGGGCATCGCTTCGAGCCAGCGGCCAATCGCCGGCAGCGCGGTTTCGTCACCGATCAATACGTAGTGGTCATAGTCGTCGGCAACCAGGAACGAGCCGCGCGGGCCGCCGATTTTCAGTGGGTCGCCGGGCTGCGCGCGCGCGCCCAACTGGAGGCCACGCCCTCGCCGTGCAACACGAAGTCGATGCTCAACTCGCCGCTCTGCGGATCGAAAGCGCGTGGCGTGTAGTCGCGCGCCGGCGAAGGCAGCGCGCCTTCCTCGTAGCGCGGGCCTTCCGGCATCATGGTCGGCAGCACGAAGGCGCCGTCGGCATTGGGAAAGAACAGTTTGACGTGATCGTCTGGCGCCTCGCTCTGGAAACCGGCCAGTTCGCCGCCGCCGAACACGATGCGGCGCATGTGCGGGGTGATCGCTTCGCAACGCAGCACCTGCACGGAGCGCAGGCGTGGGTCGCGACGGAGTTGGGTATTGGTGTGTGCAGCCATGGGGTGCAATTCCTGGAGGGCCGCAGGGATGCGCGGCGGTGCGGGAGAGGGATGGAGCGTTAGGAAATCACTGCGTGATCAGTCAATGAGGTGGTGAGTGGCGACCTGCCACGGTGATGCGCTGTCACCCAGCGCAGTGGCGTTGCCTTCTCCCTGCGCGAGACGTGTCCCGCAGGAGCAGATGAGGGGAAATGCGAAGCTGCGTGCAGTGGCATTGCCTGGAATCGAAGGCAGTGCCGTCGCTGGATCGACCTACGCAGCTCGCAGATCGCTGTCAGGCCGGCCCCAAACGTCACCGCACGACACCGGCTCAGTCGTCGTCGCGCTCCATGCCGTCGGCGGCGGCGTTGAGTAATGCAGCAATCCGCGCGGTCTCTGCCGCGTTCCATTGCCCGTGGCGCGCGAACAAACCATGTTTGATGCGATGAATCGCCTCGCGAATCGGGGCCGGCGTTTGCGACTTGATCAACTCGCGCGCGCGCCGATGGGTACGGGCCAAGGCGGCATCGAGCGCATCGCGTTGCTGTGCAACGTAGTAGCCGCCAGCGGCCGTGACCTGATAGCGCTTGCGGCCGGCATCCAGATCGGTATGCACCCAGCCGGCCGCTTCCAGCTGCGCCAGCGCCGGATAAATCGCCCCGGCGCTGGGTGTGTACAGCCCCTTGAACAGGGCGGCGATCTGTCGCATCAGCTCATAGCCATGGCACGGGCGCTCGGCAATCAGCGCCAGCAGCAGCAGGCGCAGATCACCGTGCTCAAGCGGGCGCACGCGTGCGCTGTCACTGCGACCACTGGCAGGCGCCGCATCGAGATCGGCCGATGGGCTGAAGGGGGCGCTTTTTCATTCGATATATCGAAGCATGGAGAAACGATATATCGAAGTGCGTTGATGCACAAGCGCCCGACTCTCGGGTGGGTGACCGCCCCTCCGGCGACGACCCGGATGCTGCAACGCGTCTAGACATGCACGGAATCCATAATTACGATGTAATTACTTTGACATTACGGGCTTGCCCCGGCGAGGCAGAGGCATGAGTCGACAGTGGGACACCCAGGCCGAAAGCCGGCGTCAGCGCTTGCAGCGGGCCGCCGCGCTGGCGCCGCAGGGCCGCGTGGTGGCTGCCGACGATGTGGTGGCGCTGCTGGAAGCGGTGATCGAGCCCGGCGACCGCGTGTGCCTGGAAGGCAACAACCAGAAGCAGGCCGATTTCCTGGCACGTTGCCTCACCGAGGTGGATCCGGCCCGCGTGCATGACCTGCACATGGTGCAATCGGTGCTATCGCTAGCCGCGCATCTGGACGTCTTCGAACGCGGCATCGCCAAGCGCCTGGATTTTTCGTTTTCCGGCCCGCAGGCAGCGCGCCTGGCCGGGCTGGTCAGTGAAGGTCGTATCGAAATCGGTGCCATCCACACCTATCTGGAGTTGTTCGGCCGCTACTTCATCGACCTGACCCCGCGCATCGCACTGGTCACCGCGCAGGCGGCCGATCGCCACGGCAATCTCTATACCGGCCCCAATACCGAAGACACGCCGGTGATCGTGGAAGCCACCGCGTTCAAGGGCGGCATCGTGATCGCGCAGGTCAACGAAATCCTCGACACCTTGCCGCGCGTGGATATTCCTGCCGATTGGGTAGATTTCGTGACCCAGGCGCCCAAGCCCAATTACATCGAACCGCTGTTCACCCGCGACCCGGCGCAGATCTCCGAGATCCAGGTGTTGATGGCGATGATGGCCATCAAAGGCATCTATGCCGAATACGGCGTGGACCGGCTCAATCACGGCATCGGTTTCGATACTGCCGCCATCGAACTGCTATTGCCGACCTATGCCGAATCGTTGGGGTTGAAGGGCAAGATCTGCCGGCATTGGGCGCTCAATCCGCATCCGGCGCTGATCCCCGCGATCGAATCGGGTTTCGTGCAGTCGGTGCACTCGTTCGGTTCCGAGCTGGGCATGGAGAACTACATCGCCGCACGCCCGGACGTCTTCTTTACCGGCGCCGATGGCAGCATGCGCTCCAACCGCGCGCTGTCGCAGACCGCCGGGCTGTATGCCTGCGACATGTTCATCGGCTCCACGTTGCAGATCGATTTGCAGGGCAACAGTTCCACCGCCACGCGCGACCGCATTGCCGGTTTCGGCGGCGCGCCCAACATGGGTTCGGATGCGCGCGGTCGCCGGCATGCCAGCGCCGCCTGGCTCAAGGCCGGGCGCGAAGCGGCAATGCCGGGCGAGATGCCGCGTGGGCGCAAGCTGGTGGTGCAGATGGTGGAGACCTTCCGCGAACACATGGCGCCGGCCTTCGTCGACAAACTCGACGCCTGGGAATTGGCAGAGCGCGCCAACATGCCGCTGCCGCCGGTGATGATCTACGGCGACGATGTCAGCCATGTACTCACCGAAGAGGGCATCGCCAACCTGCTGTTGTGCCGCACGCCGGAGGAACGCGAGCAGGCCATCCGTGGCGTGTCCGGCTATACCGCAGTGGGCCTGGGGCGCGACAAGCGCATGGTCGAAAACCTGCGCGACCGCGGCGTCATCAAGCGGCCGGACGATTTGGGCATTCGCCCGCGCGATGCCACGCGCGATTTGTTGGCAGCGCGCACGGTCAAGGACCTGGTGCGTTGGTCCGGCGGCTTGTACGACCCGCCGAAACGTTTTCGCAATTGGTAAGGGCACAGCATGGAAACCCTGCGATATCGCTTTGATGGCCAGCGCGGTGCACGCGCGGGGCTGGAACACGCGCTGGTCGGTGTCGTGGCTTCCGGCAATCTGGAAGTGCTGGTCGAGCGCGTGCCGCTCGACGGTGCCATGGAAATCGAGATCCTCACCGCCGCACGTGGCTTTGGCGCGATCTGGCAGGCAGTGCTGGACGATTTCGCCGCACGTCATCCACTGCGCGATGTGCGCATCAGCATCAACGATGTCGGCGCCACGCCGGCGGTGGTGAGCCTGCGCCTGGAACAAGCGCTGGATGTGCTGCAGGGAGAGGTTGCATGAGTCGCCGCAGCTATTCCGTAGGAGCGCACCCGGGCGCGACGGGCATTCCCAGTCATGCCCCGGTCGCGCCCAGGTTCGCTCCTACGCGCGTCGTCGGGAGCACCATTGTCGATCGTGCCGACCGCCGCAATCCCGTAGGAGCGCACCCGGGCGCGAAGGGCTTTCCCGGTACCGCTTCAGTCGCGCCCAGGTGCGCTCCTACGTGTGTTGTCGGGAGATATGTATGAGCACCACCATTCCCATGGCCGAGCGCAGCTATTACGAGGCCGATGCGCGCGAGCGCATCGATGGCGTGCTGGATGCCTGCAGCTTTCGCGAGTTCGTTGGCCCGCGTCGTCGCTTGATCAGCCCGCATCTGGCACAACTGGAAACACCCGGCGCCTTCGATGACGGCATCGTGGTGGGCGAAGGCACATTGCGCGGCCGCGATGTGTTGATCGCGGCGCAACAAGGCGCCTTCATGGGCGGCGGCGTGGGCGAAGTGCATGGCGCCAAGCTCACTGGCCTGCTGGAGCGCGCCGCAACCACGCAGCCGGCAGCGGTGCTGTTGCTGCTGGACACCGGCGGCGTGCGTCTGCATGAAGCCAACGCCGGGCTCATCGCCATCTCCGAAATCATGCGTGCCACCTTGGGCGCGCGTGCCGCCGGTGTGCCGGTGCTGGCCTTGATCGGCAGCGGCAACGGTGCATTCGGCGGCATGGGCATCGTGGCGCGCTGCTGCAGCGCGGTGATCATGTCCGAAGAAGGCCGCTTGTCGTTGTCCGGCCCGGACGTGATCGAAACCGTGCGTGGGGTGGAGGAGTTCGACGCGCGCGACCGTGCCCTGGTGTGGCGCGTCACCGGCGGCAAACACCGCTACCTGATTGGCGAAGCCCACACGTTGGTGGCCGATCGCATCGATGCATTCGCCGATGCAGCGTTGGCCACGCTCGATGCCCTCACCGAGGCGACCGGCGAGGCCGCATTGCAGGCGTTGGAGCATGCGCAGCAGCAGCTGGCAGCGCGCATTGATGCATACGGCGATTGCCGCGACGGGCTGGAGATCTGGAAGCGCCAGGGCATCGTCGATGCGCAGCGCCTGCCGCTGCTGGACACCGAGGCCTTCCTTGCCGCAACCGCAGATCGGAGCCTCCCATGGAACTGAGCCGCCTGCTCGACCAGCTGTTTCCGCTCGGTCACGCCATCGCGCGTAACGACGATGTGCTGACCGGCAGCGCAACTACTGCCGCTGGCGAGGTCACCGTGATCGGCACCGCCAACAAGCTCGAAGTGGGTGTCGACCACGCCTTGGCCTTGGCGGCCACCGTCTTGGCAAGCACGCGCGCCTACCCGCAGCGCCCGATCGTGATGCTGGCCGACACCGCCGGGCAGCGGCTGGCACGGCGCGATGAACTCCTCGGCATCAACGGTTATTTCGCCCACCTGGCACGCGCACTGGAGTTGGCACGCAGGCGCGGCGCGCGGCTGATCACGCTGGTCTACGGCGAATCGGTCAGCGGTGGATTCCTGTCGTTCGGGTTGATGGCCGACCATATCCATGCACTGCCCGATGCGCAGATCCGGGTCATGGATCTGCGCGCGATGGCGCGCGTGACCAAGCAATCGGTCGACACCTTGCAGGCATTGAGCAAGAGCTCGCCGGTGTTTGCGCCGGGCGTGGAAAACTACGTGCGCATGGGCGCGGTGGAATCGCTGTGGGAGGGCGATCTGGCGCAGGCACTGCTCGATGCATTGGCCGCGCCCACCGATGGCGACCAACGCCGCGCGCTCGGCGCGCAACGTGGGGCCGCACCCCCTGGCGCGCGATGTCGCTGCCGCCGTGGCAGCAGGCGAGGCCTGAGCATGGCTGGCCGCCACGCCCTGGTGTGGTTGCGCGAGGATGCGCAGTGGCAGGCCGTCACGCCTGGCGCGCAGCCACGGTTGCAGCAGTGGTTCGCGGCCGGCCTGCCCGCGGTGGTGGCGCGTGGCGATGGCAGTCAGGCACCCGGCACCGTTCGGCTTGGCGTGCCGCTGCCGCCCGGCGAAGGCAAGCAGCGCCTGGCCCTGCACGCACACGCGACCGAGATCGCACGCTGCACCGCGCCACTGGCACTGGATGCGGTGATGCCGCATGCGCCGGTCGCGCTGCAGCCGGCACTGCAGGCCCTGCTCGCGCACGCGCAGGCGCACGCATTGCACACGCGTGTGTTCGGCAGCTTCGCCTGGCAAGCCCTGACCGGGCTGACCTATGTGCATGCGCAATCGGATCTGGACCTGCTGTGGCCCATCCACACTCCCGAGCACGCGCACGCGGTGGTCACGCTGCTGCAGCGCTGGGAGCAGCGGCACGGACTGCGTGCCGATGGCGAACTGCTGTTGCCCGGTGACCACGCGGTGAACTGGCGCGAGTACGCCGGCAACGCGCAACAGGTGTTGGTGAAATCCAACCAGGATTGCCGGCTATTGCCGCGTGCTGCGCTGTTTCCGGTCCGGAGTGCGGCATGAGCGCACAGCTGCAGCAAACCTGGGTTGACAATGCGCCTGCACCGCCACGCGATGCTGCCTACCGGCTCGGTCGTCTGGCAGTGGGCGCCCTGCATGCGGAGCTGGCCTGCGCGCCCAAGCCGGGTTTGGTGACGCCATTCGACAGCGGCAGCCACACCGACATGGATGCCGCCACCTTCATGCGCAGCCTGTTCGCCTTGCGTGGCTATTTTGTCGCCATTGCCCAGGCCGGCATCGACCACGCGCCATTCGAGCGGCTCCGCGCGCTGGGCATCGGGGCCGAGTCGGCGATGTTGCGCGCAACCTGTGGCATCAATACGCATCGCGGTGCGATTTTCAGCCTGGGGCTGCTCACTGCGCAGGCGGCGCGCCTGTGGGTTGCGCAGGGGCGGCGGCCCACTGCAGAACACGTCTGCGACGGCGTACGCGCCTGGCGCGATGCATTGCAGGCTGCACCGTTGAACCCGCACAGCCATGGCCAGCGTGTGCGTGCGCAGTACCGCATCGGTGGCGTGCGCGAACAAGCCGCGGCAGGCTATCCAGTGCTGCGTGAGATCGCCCTGCCTGCATTGCGGACCACGCTTGCCGGTGGCGCCACGCGCGAGGCAGCGCTGGCGCAGACCTTGATGCAGCTCATCGCCCAGGTGGACGATCTCAATCTTTTGCATCGTGGCGGGGCGGAAGGCCTGGCATTTGCCAAGGCGCAGGCGAATGCCTTCCTTGCCGACGGCGGCATTGCGCATCCGCAATGGCGCGCACAGCTGCATGCCATCGGCCAGCAGTTTGTCGCCCGTCGCCTGAGCCCTGGCGGCAGCGCGGATCTGCTGGCCTGTGCATGGTTCCTGCATCGGCAGGAGCTGGCATGAGCCGTCCTCGCTCGCTGGCTGCAGCACATGTGGTGCATGCGCAGACGCAGTGCCGCAGCGTTTTGCTTGCAGCCACAGCGACTGCTGGCCTGCCTGTGGTCGCAACAAACCTCGCATGGTGCCCGCCAGTCCATCGCCGCATCCAGGTTACCCGGCACATTGCTCGCACGATGGAACACGCCAGCGCGCGCGCAGGCCATTCCTGCGAACTCGGTCAGGCCAGCGCATGAGCCTGGCCGTGCTCTGCCCTGGCCAAGGCGGCCAACACACCGAGATGTTCGCGCGACTGGGCGATACGCCTGCGGCAGCCGCCGTCATGGCCAGCGCACAGCGTGTGCTGGGCGTCGCACCACATACAGTGGCCGCAGATCCGGGCCGCTACGCCAATGCCATCGCACAACCGCTGGTCTGCGCCGGCACGCTGGCGCATTGGCAGGCACTGCGCACGCAGCTTCCCACGCCGCTGCTGGTGCTCGGTTATAGCGTTGGCGAGCTTGCTGCACATGCGGTGGCCGGCAGCATGTCCACCGACACCTGCCTGCAGCTGGCAGCGACGCGCGCCCGGCTGATGGATGCGGCCAGCCCGCAGCAGGCGGGGCTGATTGCGGTGATCGGTGTGCCCTTGCGCGCCCTGGAAACGCTGTGCCAGACGCATGGCGCAGCGCTCGCCATCATCAACGGCGACGATCACGCCGTGCTCGGCGGTCCGCGCGCCGCATTGCAGGCGCTTGGCGAGGCTGCCAGCGCACAAGGTGCGCGCGTCACCTTGCTGCCGGTGAGCGTGCCGGCGCACACGCCGTGGTTGAGCGAGGCCGCCGAAGGCTTTGCCATAGAACTGGCAAGCGCAGACCTCATCGCCCCCAAGCTGCGCGTCTTGGCAGGCATCGATGCACGTGCGGTCGGCACGCACGCCCTGGTGGTCGACACGCTGTCCAGGCAGATCGCACAGACCGTGCGCTGGTACGACGTGCTGGTGCAAGCCGCCGAACGCGGCGCACGCGTGTTTCTCGAACTCGGCCCTGGCAGCGCATTGGCGCGCATGGCGCGCGAGGTGCTGCCGGCGTGCGAAGCGCGCTCGGTGGACGAATTCCACAGTACCCACGGTGTTGTCGAATGGGTCACGGCTGCGTGCGAGCGCGCGGCATGACGATCAGGCAGGTGCTGCACACGGTGTGACCCCAGGGTGGCGGGCGGCCATCCGTGCTGTACGCGTATCAGGTGTCTGGGAGGGCGCATGACCCCGCAAATTGCAACGATTCTTGGCTTGGTGATCATGTTCATCGTCGCCACTGCATTGCCCATCAACATGGGGGCGGTGGCGTTCGCGCTGGCCTTCATCATTGGCGGCGTGTGGGTGGGGCTGGAGGGCAAGGAGGTGCTGGCCGGCTTTCCTGGCGACCTGTTCCTGACCCTGGTCGGCATTACCTATCTGTTCGCCATCGCGCAGAAGAACGGCACCATCGATTTGCTGGTGCATTGGGCGGTGCGTGCGGTGCGGGGGCGCATCGTCGCCATCCCGTGGGTGATGTTCGTCATTACCGGGTTGCTGACCGCCTTCGGTGCGCTGGGGCCGGCAGCGGTGGCCATCATCGGGCCGGTGGCGCTGCGCTTTGCCAAGCAGTACCGCATCAATCCGTTGATGATGGGGCTGCTGGTGATCCACGGTGCACAGGGCGGCGGTTTTTCGCCGATCAGCGTGTATGGCGGCATCACCAACAAGGTTGTCGAAAAAGCCGGGCTGGACGTCAGCGAGATGGCGGTGTTCCTCACCAGCCTGGGCTTCAACCTGATGATGGCGATCATCTGCTTCTGCGCCTTCGGTGGACTGAAGTTGATGCGTCGGCAGGAGCTGTCGCTGGCCGATGCGCAGTACGTTGCGGTTGGCGGCGACCAGGCGTCGCACCGCGGCTTTGCGATCGAAGGGCACGGTGCACTGGTGGCGCCGGGCGGCGGCACCCTGTCCACCGACCCGCTGGCATTGGAGGCGGTATCGATCACCCGCGACCGCGTGATCACCCTGATCGGCCTGCTCGGCCTGGGCGTGGCCGCGCTGATCTACAACCTCAACGTCGGCCTGGTCTCGATCACGGTCGCGGTGGCACTGGCGCTGATTTCGCCCAACGCACAGAAAGGCGCGGTGGATGGCATCAGCTGGTCTACCGTGCTGCTGATCAGTGGCGTAGTGACCTATATCGCCGTGCTGGAAAAATCCGGTGCGGTGGACTACATCGGTACCGGTGTCTCGCACATCGGCATGCCGCTGCTGGGCGCGCTGCTGGTCTGCTACGTCGGCGGTATCGTCTCGGCATTTGCCTCCTCGGCAGCGGTGCTGGGGGCCACCATTCCGTTGGCGGTGCCATTCCTGATGCAGGGCCAATTGGGTGCGGCCGGGGTGATCTGCGCGCTGGCAGTGTCCTCCACCATCGTCGATGTCAGCCCGTTTTCCACCAACGGCGCGCTGGTGGTGGCCTCGGCCGCCAAGGAAGAACGCGACGGCCTGTTCCGCCGCTTCCTGATCTACAGCGGCCTGGTGGTGTTGCTGGGGCCGCTGGCAGCGTGGCTGGTCTTCGTGGTGCCGGGCTGGCTGTGATGCGGGCCACACGCCACAGCGCAGCGGGGCGCCCACGTAGAATGGGCGCCCCGCCCCGATGCCGACAGCCTGCCCACCATGACCCTCGCTCCTGATTCGCGCGCCTCCAAAAAGCGCGTGCCGCTGTACGAGGAAGTGGCCGAGCGCCTGCGTCAGAAGATCTACGATTACGCGCTGCCGCCGGGCGAGTGGATCGACGAGCCGGCCCTGGCCGAGGAACTCGGCATCAGCCGCACGCCGCTGCGCGAAAGTCTCAAGCTGCTCGCTGCCGAAGGCCTGGTGCAACTGGATGCCGGCCGCGGCAGCCGGGTCACCCGGCTGACGCTGGAAGACCTCAACCAGTTGTTCCCGGTGATGGCGATGCTGGAAGGCCGCTGCGCGCACGATGCGGTCAAGCGCATCGACGCGGCCGGCGTGCAGCGCCTGGAAGAGCTGCATGCGGCGATGGAAGCCGCATCGGCGGCCGGCGATGTGGCCGAGTACTACCGCAACAATTACCTGATCCACGAAACCGTGCAGCAGTACGCCGGCAATCCGTGGTTGATCCGGGTGACGCACGATCTGCACCGCATCTTGAAGATGCACCGCGGTCGTCAGTTGCTCACGCCCGGGCGCATGGCGCAATCGCTGGCCGAACATCGCCAATTGATGGACTGCGTGCGACGTGGCGATGCCGAAGGCGCCGAGCGCACCATGCACGGGCATTTGCTGAGCCAGGGGCCAGGCACTGGCTGCCTACGTGGCGGCCGGCGGCATGTTGAATGTACCGGCGCCGTTGCCGCGCTCGGGCGGGGTGTAGTTGTCTGCTTGAACGGGGCGGAGTGCTGCACTCTGCATCACGTGCGGCAGCTGGGGACTGACCCGGCCGATCAAGGGAGCCACGCCTGAGCGAGTCGCGCGCGGAGAGTGGCATGCGCGTGATGCTTGATGTCGAACAGGTGTTCGCCTGGCGGGCGAACAACTGAGAGTTTCACGGTCAGCACCAGGTATGCGTCACGCGGTGCGTTGCGTCACGAACATGCCCAGTGCTTCCAGGGCCGCGACGATGGAGGCAACCGGGGGCAAGTGTTCTGTGTCGTAGTCGAGCCGTACGCCAACGCGCAGGTCGCCGTGCGCCTGGGTGAGCTGCGCGCGGCCATACACGTCGGGCAGATAGAGCAGGACACCCCACGGCGCATCCGTGCGATGGGCCGCCGGTGCGAATCGCAGGATGGCATCGGCGACGGCATCCACGCTCAGCGCCTGCACGGTGAACAATTCGACAGTGGCGCGATCGATGCCGGAATCGAAGCTGACGAAGGCCGAGCGCAGGGCGGGGCCGGCAGCGCCCCAGTCCAGCGGGTCGGCCAAACCCTGCGGCATCCAGTACACGCGTTCGTCCTGGCGCGGCAGCACGAACAGTGCGCGGCGTGCGTGGCTGTAGAAGATCTTGTCGCCGTCGAGCGAGTACGCGAATGCCACGCCCTGAGCCGCTTCGTCGCGGCTCAAGGTGTGGTCCTCGCCCCAGAACTCATCGAAGTATTCCCGCACGAATGCCTGTTCGGCCGGCGTCTCGGCGATGATCTCGGCGGGCAGGCGCACGATCACGCGATTGTCGTAGGTGCCGGCCCCCAACGGGTCACGTATTCGGCGTAGCCGGTCGTCAAGGGATGGCCCAGCCAGTCGGCAAGCATCTGCACATCGGCGTCGGTGGCGCGTTGCAGCTTGGGGGTGACCAGGTAGGGCGGCGGTGCGGTCATGGGCAGTCGCGGATCGTCGTGTCGCGGAGGAGACCGGACTCTATACAACGTGGATGCGTCGGCCGGTGTCTGCGGGTCGGGTCGGCGTTAGCTGCGGCACGGCGCCCAAACTCGCTTCGCTCAGACGAGGGTGCCTCCTCGGCCACGCATGACGACAGTGCTCGGCTCGCTTTGAGGCGACTTGGATGAAACCAACTGCGCAAGCAACAGCGACAGCAAGCCAACCGCAGGGCAGGCATATGGGTTCGCTGCCCAATCGGCGACCTGATCTCACATGCATTGCCTGTGACGGGGTATCTGCGGCGGCGCGCAACACGCGGCGAAACCACGCCGTCTACCCAACAGATGCGCGCGGCCATCGATACAGGCGGACCACGTCGTTGGCACACCTCGGGCCAGCGGCCGGCCGCAAGCTGTCGTCACGTCCTTCTCCCACCGGTGGGAAAAGGTGCCCGAAGGGCGGACGAGGGCGCGCCTGGTGCTAGCGCGTCCCCAGCGCAAGCAGGTCTTCCACCCGCGCGATCAGCTGCGTTCCGGCCAATCCGGCAAACACCTCCGGATGCGCGTAGCCCCAAGCCACTGCGGCGAACGGCAGGCCCACGACCTGTGCGGCCTCCCAGTCGGCGACCTGATCGCCCACGTAGACCGCTTGCGATGCAGTGTGCCCGGTGGCACGCAGCACACGACGCAAGGCGCGTTGCTTGCCCAGCAGATGCGCGCCGCCTTCGATGACGGCAAACCTGGCGCTCAGCGCTGCGCCGAGCGCGCGTTGCACGTTCTCCACGGAGTTGGACGACACCACGGCCAGCCGGGTGCCCGCGGCATGCAGCGCGCTCACGGTGTGGGCAATACCGGGAAACAACGCCACCGGCGGCGCAGCACGCATGAGCCGGATGAAGTCGGCTGCCACCCATGGCACGCGCCAGGCGCTCAGGCCCGATGCCTTGAGCAGTTCGCGCGTGCTGAGTCGACGGGCATCGTCGACCTCGTGCGCTTGTGCCGCGCGAAAGCCATGTCGCTCGGCCAGCAGCCGCTGCGTGCTCAGAAAAAACCAAACGAATCGGCAAGCGTGCCGTCGAAATCAAAAATGATCAGTGCAGGCATGGCAACGCGCAGGAAAAGGCGTCATAGCCTAACCAAGGTGGTGCCGGCACCCGCGCACACAGGTCCCCACATGTGCGCGCAGGCGACGTCGGCGGCGCTGGAAACGCGGCGCGCAGGCGTCCGCTCAGAAGGAAGGCCCGCAGCGACCGTGCGGCGCGCGGTACAAGCCGCACCGCGCCTTGCCGCGCCCACACGGCGGTGAGCGCAGTCGCGAGTACAGCTGCGCTCAGGCTTCGGCGAAGTGCGGCACGATCGGCGTATCGCTCTGCGCGCTTTGTTCGATCACCTTGCGCTGCATCGCGGCCAGGTACGCGTCCAGCTCTTCGGTGGAGGCGAACACGTCGCTCAACGGCACCGCCTTGACCATGTCGAAGACCTTGCGGATCTGCGGTTGCGGGTTGCTCACCAGCACCTTGCCCTGGCGCTGGGCCAGCGCCTTGCGCGCCTTGAAGATGCAGCGGATGCCGGCGCTGGAAATGTATTCCAGTGCGCTCAGGTCCAGCACCAGCGTGGTGATGCGGGTGCCCAGCAACGGCGACAGCGCCACGTCCAGGTCCTGGTAGGTATGGGTGTCCAGCCGCCCGGTCAGAATGACGCGTTGACGGGTGTCTTGCGGCGGGTCGATCTGGATGGCAAGGGTGGTCATGACAGGGCCTCGGGGACAGGGGCGTACGGGTGCAGCAGGGTGACGCGCACGACGTTATATGCACCATCGCGGCGGTAGTCGATGTGATCGGCGAACTGATGGACCAAAAACAACCCCAGCCCGCCGATGGTGCGGTCGTCGAGCTCGTCGCTCACCTCGGGCATGGGCGCAGCGCAAGGGTCGAAGGCGCTGCCGGCATCGTGCATTTCCAACACCAGCGCCTGCGCGTCCAGCTGCAGCTGCAAACGCAGCGGCTGTGCGGCGCACTGGCCGTGGGTCAGCGCATTGCAGCCGAGCTCTTCCACGATCAATCGCACCTGGCCGATGCGCTCGGCGTGCAGGCCCTCGAGCGTGAGCGACTGTTCCAGCGCATCGTTGGCGCCGGCCAGTTGGGCCAGCGATGGCGCGATGGCCAAATCGAGCTTCATGCAGTCGTTGCCTTTCCGGGCGCGTCCCGGCCAGCGTGTGCGACCCGCCCAGCATGCTCCTGGCGCAGCCGGATCGCCAGCAGCGTGATGTCGTCGTAGGGATCGGCGGTACCGGTGAACCGGGCGATATTGGCGATCACCGCCTTGCACTGCGCTGCTGCGCTGCGGCGCGGGTGCAGTGCCGCCACGAGCCGTTCCAAACCGTAGCTGGCGCCGCGCTCGTCCATCGCCTCGGTCACGCCATCGGTGTAGCCCAGCAAGGTCTGCCCGGCGCTCATGCGGCCCTGCAGCACCGGGTAGGACTCCTGCGGCTCGATTCCCAGCGGCGCACCGGTTTCCAGCGGCAACGGGCGCGCCTTGCCATCGATATCGATCAACAACGGCGGCTCGTGTCCGGCGCTGGCCAGCCAGTAGTCGCCGCTCACCACGTTGATCAGGCCGCACAGCACGGTGGCGAACATGCAGGTCTCGTTGTTCTCGGCCAACCGCGTGGAGGCGGCAATCAAGATCGCGTCCGGGCGCGTGTACCGGCGCGCAGCAATCTCCAGCACGCTCACCGCGCGCGCCATGAACAAGGCCGCCGGCACACCCTTGTCGGAGACATCGCCCACCACGAACCACAGCAAGCCCGGTTCAGTTTCCACGAAGTGGTAGAAATCGCCGCCCACCGCCTTGGCCGGTTCCAGCCATGCGCAGGTTTCCAGATGCGAACTGGCGCGGTCGAAGGTGCGCCCGGAAGGCAGCATCGCCTGCTGGATCTCGCGCGCAATCTGCAGCTCGCTGTGCATGCGTTCGCGCGCGGCGGTCATCTCGCCGATCTCGGCGATGTGGTGGCGGATTGCATCGCGCGCGCTGTCGAAGGCGCGTGCCATCACGCCGACCTCGTCGTCGCGCTCGATGTGCTGCAACGGGTACTCGAATTCGCCGCGCCGGAAGTGCTCGGCGGTGTCTGTCAGTTCTTCGATCGGCCGCGTCAACTTGCGCGTGATCCGCCGCATCAACCACCACCACACCATCGCGCCCAGCAGCGCGGCCAGCGCCACCCACGCCGCCAGCCAGTTCAGGCCGGCCAGCACATAGCCTTCGGAGGCCGACAACACGAAGGTCCAGCCGCTGCGCCCCACCGCCGCGCTATGGGTCAGAAAGTGCTCGCCGTCGGGCGCGGTATGCGAAAACGAAATCGGCTGGCCGGCCGCCACGGCGCGCTGCAATGGCCGCAGATCCGGGCGCGAACGGGCCACGTAGGCCATGAGCGAATGGCGCAGATTGAGTGCCGGATCAGGGCTGAAGACCAGCAGGCCTTCCGGCGACAGCAGCATCGTCTGGATGCCGATATCACGCGGCAGCTGGTCGATGATCTCGCGCAGATGCTGCAGCGGCAGATCCACGCTCACCATGCCGACCGGCGCGGTATCCGGTGCATCGCCAGGCCGGCGCAGCGGCAGGTTGTAGCTGGTGTACAGGCCGCCGCCGTTGGCATCCAGGTAGGGCTCGGACCACCATGCGCGGCCCTCGCGCTGGGTGCGCAGATACCAGGGCATTGCGCGATAGTCGTAGCCCAGTTCCAGCGCGGATTTTTCCAAGACGTGGGTGCCGCTGCGGTGCACGTACCACACAAACCCGCTGTCTTGGGCCTTCTGCGTGCGTGGCGCAATGATCAGCCGCGCCGCTCCGATATCCGGGTCGCCGGTCAGCGTGGCCAGCAGCAACGCACGCAGATTGAACGGTTGCAGCCCCACGCCGCTACTGCTGGCGGCCAGCGTGCGCCCGCTCACCTGCACCGAATCGAGCAAGGCCGCCAGGCTGCGCGCAGTCTGTTCGGTCAAACCATCCACCTCGGTGCGCGCCGCCTCCACCAGCTCGGCGCGCGCGCCCAGGTAGAACACCCTGCCCAGCACTGCCAGCAAGGCCACCAGCACGGCGGTGGCAGCCAGCAGCACACGCATGCGCAAGCTGCGGCGCCAGGGCATGCGTGCGGCGACCGATGTGTGTTGCGGCAGTGATCGCGGGCGGTTGCGCATGGCGCACTCTTGGGGGCAGCAGCTGCGCTGGATGATGGCAGCTTTGCTGCCACGCACAACTCTTCCTGGCAGCCTCATCCTCACCTGGTCTCGATTGACCGGCCGAACGCGAGCGGACTAGATTGGCTGCCCCACTGCCACGGAGGCCGGCCTTGCGCCAGATGTTGACCCCCAGCCTGCTGGCCCTTTTGCTTACGGCCTGTCACCCCC
Organism: Xanthomonas phaseoli pv. phaseoli; assembly: GCA_022749655.1. GTDB lineage: Bacteria > Pseudomonadota > Gammaproteobacteria > Xanthomonadales > Xanthomonadaceae > Xanthomonas > Xanthomonas phaseoli. Next base: position 4,875,954 of record CP094243.1, on the reverse strand, counting down.
GGAGACCAGCATGACCCAGACCCACTCCCCGCCACCGAGGCCACTGCAGCAGCCGACGTCCAGGCCGGCGGCCGCGGTCTTGCCAAGTTGAATCCGAGCCCGCGTCAGGCCTATGCGCTGACGCTCACATTGGACAAGGCGCCTGGTCCGTTTACGGCAGTGAACGGGTATGCACAGTACGACGTCAGCAACGACAGCGAATGCGGCCAGATTCATCCTGAAACAGGCGTTGGACAGCGCATCACGAGCAGCGAGCCGGTTGTGCTGAAAAAGTCTCTGAGCAGGAATATCAAGGAATTATCTACCTCGATCTCATGCGTGACGAAGATTATTACGGGCGTGGGGTCTGTCACTGGGACATGACGGGTGCGCGGGTGTCCCTGAAGGCGACAGGTAAAAAAGAGGAAACTGCATTTCTGCCATTCATCGAGACCAAGGATGTCATTGCTGGCAAGCCGGTCACTTTGTACTTCTGGAAAGGCGGTTATCCCAAGGAAGATATTGCAGACTATGCCGATAATGGCTTGCCCTCGGCGTCGGATTTCAAGCCGGAATTGCGCGACCAGTTATTCTCGGTAACCCTTGCAGCCAAAGAGGTCTCGCCGTGAAACCGACCTCGCAGCAATACGCCATTCTTTCCAACGAGGGCTACGTCGATCACAAGGTCGGTAAGCGCGGCCCCGGCGAACGTGAGCGAGTGGATGTTGGTGGCGAGAGTTACGAAATCCTGGAGCACGTCAATAATCCAAGAACGGGCTATCAGGGAACGATCTATCAACGTGTCGGCGGCGGCGATATCGTCGTCGCCCACCGGGGTACCGAAGAAGTCCTGCGTGACGCGATGCAGGCAGATGGCTCCATGGTGCTTCAGCGCATCAATCCGCAAGCGGAGGATGCGATCGCCCTGACGAAAAGTGCACTTGGCTATGCAGCCAAGCAGGAGCAGCGCACCGGGCACGCTCCGGAGGTGACCGTGACTGGCCATTCGCTAGGCGGAGCGCTTGCGCAGGTCAGCGCGCACCACTTCGATCTGAAAGGAGAAACTTTCAACGCTTACGGTGCAGCGAGCTTGGCGTATCGCATCCCGGAAGGTGGCAACAGCGTGATCAATCACGTCATGGCCGCCGATCCCGTAAGCGCAGCATCTCCGCATTACGGAGAAGTGCGCATCTATGCCAGGCCCAACGAGATCGCAACGCTCAGTGCAATGGGCTACAGCAACAGCAGGTTGAATTTCCTGATTCCCGATTCGCCTGTGACATCTGCAGTCAGTTCGCTCGGTTCGCATACCATCAAAAACTTCCTGGATGAGCGATCTCCGCTTAATAACCCGCAGGCGCGTGAACTCGCGGATCAAAACAAGCGAATGATCAACGAGTATCGATCCGATCTGGACGAGATCCGGACTGGAATCACCTTGTTGAGTCGGGGGCCGAAGGGCCTCGGCCAAGACGCCATCGACGCCATCCGCGGCCCGCTCGCGCCGGGCGAGCCGGCCAAACGCGACGCACGCGAGCACGGCAACGGCCACACCTCCTTGCGGATCGATCAACCGGGACACGTGGGCAATGGCCTGTTCCAGGATGCCCAGCGCGGCGTGCATGCGCAGGACGCACGTGCCGGGCGCACGCCCGACCAGCACAGCGCGCAGTTATCCGGTTCGCTCGCATCGGAAATGCACGCCGCCGGTGGCCAGCGCATCGACGCGGTGATGATGAGCCCGGATGCCGCACGCACCTTCGCCGTGCAGGGCCGCGTCGACGACCCGGCACAGCTGCGCGTGAGCGTGGACACGATGACGGCAATGAATACGCCGCTGGAACAAAGCAGCCAACGCGTTGCCGAAAACGCGGCGCGTCAGTCGGTGGCATTGGAGCAGCAACAGGCGCAGACCCAGCAACAGCAGCAGGGCGCACGCGCCATGGGCTGAGTGGGGAGGCGTGGCGCTGCCGCGTTTGGGTGTGAAGTGACACATCACGCTGCAGCCGTGCCGCAAGCCACCCGCACGGCATCGCCACTATCCGGACGGCATCGCCACCATCGAATCTTGCATCAAGACGCCGGGCCTGCCCGGCGTTTTTGCGTTCGTTCGCGCAGTCACGCGCACCGCTGCTGCTGCATCTGCACAACAACTGGCCCGCACGACATGTGCGAACGCAAGGTTTTCCTGCGTCGAGCTATGCCACAACTCCCCCATCTATAGCGGTCCCAACCGTGCTGTGCGGCCGTGCTTGAATCGCCGCGGATTTGCAGCGATGCGCGGCCAGGCACTGGCCACCCCGCGCACGCATACGAGGCAAGGCAGGGGATCACGCAAGGCGCCACCCGGCGCGACATCCATCGATCAAGGGAGCGTTCCATGACCATTTTGTGCAGGCACTACCACCGTGTATGGCTCATCCTGCTGCTGTGTCTGTGCAGCGCCGGCGTTAGCGCGCAAGGCATCGCCAAAGGCGCGGACGTCAGCTGGATCAACCAACAGGCCGCCAACAATCCGCCGCAGGTCTTTCGCGATGCAGCCGGCAACACCACCGACTTCATCAAGCTGTTCAAGGATGTTGGCGGCAACGCCATCCGCCTGCGCGTGTGGGTCAACCCGTCCGGCGGCTGGAACGATGGCCGCGACACCCTGGACAAGGCCAAGCGCGCCGCTGCGCAAGGCATGCGCATCATGATCGACTTCCACTACAGCGACAGCTGGGCCGACCCGGGCAAGCAGACCAAACCGGCGGCATGGGCCGGCCACTCCGTTGCCCAGCTCAATACCGATGTGTACAGCCACACCCAGGGCATCCTCAAATACCTCAAGGACAACGGCATCACCGTCACCTGGGTGCAGGTGGGCAACGAGATCAATAGCGGCATGTTGTGGAACGAGGGCAAGACGCCCAACTTCGCCACCCTGGGCCAGTTCATCAACAGCGGCTACAACGCCACCAAGGCGGTGTATCCCAACGCCAAGGTCGTCGTGCATCTGGCTAACGGCTACGACAACGCCAACTTCCGCTGGTTCTTCGACAACCTGCGCTCGGCCGGCGGCAAGTGGGACGTCATCGGCATGTCGCATTACCCGCCGGTTGGCAGCTGGCAGGATTACAACAGCCGTCTGGACACCAACATGCGCGACATGATTGCGCGCTACGGCAGCGATGTGGTGATTTCCGAGGTCGGCATGGACTGGCAGCAAGCGGCCACCACCCGCGCCATGCTCAGCAACCTGCTCAGCCGCAGCAGCAGCATCGGCGCGCGCGTCCTGGGCGTGTTCTATTGGGAGCCCAATGCCTACCCGGGCTGGCAGGGGTACACCATGGGCGCGGTCAACAACAACGGCCAGCTGACCGAAGCGCTGCAAGCGTTCTGACAGCACGCTGCTAGGGGGCGGCGCCCACCGCAGGAGATGTCCTGGCGCGAACCCAAAGACCACGCCATCCCGTAGGAGCGCACCCGGGCGCGACAGGCGCCACCGATAAAGCCCCTCGCGGCCAGGTCCGCTCCTACATCGGCGGCGCCCGCCGCGAGGGATGTCCTGGCGACGGCACTCAGCCGAACCCACAGACCCGCCATTGCGTAGGAGCGCACCCGGGCGCGAGGGCGTTACCGAGAAAGCCCCTCGCGGCCAGGTCCGCTCCTACATCGGCGGCGCCCGCCGCTGGGATGTGCTGGCGACGGCACCCAGCCGCACCCACAGACCCGCCATCGCGTAGGAGCGCACCCGGGCGCGAGGGCGTTACCGATAAAGCCCCTCGCGGCCAGGTCCGCTCCTACATCGGCGGCGCCCGCCGCGAGGGATGTCCTGGCGACGGCACCCAGCGCACCCACAGACCCGCCATCGCGTAGGAGCGCACCCGGGCGCGAGGGCTTCACCGATAAAGCCCTTCGCGGCCAGGTCCGCTCCCACATCGGCGGCGCCCGCCGCCGGGATGTCCTGGCGACGGCACCCAGCCGCACCCACAGACCCGCCATTACGTAGGAGCGCACCCGGGCGCGAGGGCGTTACCGAGAAAGCCCCTCGCGCCCAGGTGCGCTCCTACGGGTGGGCATGCACATCGGCCCACCCGGTACGGCAGCGGCCGTCCATCGCCCGCCGTAGGCCCTCATCCTTTGGTCGTACACCGGTCGCGCCAGCTGCGCCGGATCCTCGCTCCAGCCGGCAGCGATACCTCAGCCATCGCACGGCACCGTCCCATTCCATACGCACCCGTAGCGAGGAATGGCAACAGGTGCGTGCGGTACACTTGGGGGTTCACGAATTCACGATGTCGACACACCCGCGGGGTGTGTCCCCCCCGAGCGCTAATGAACTGGTTGAACGAAGTGCTGCACAACGATCCGAACCCGCTCGAGACCCAGGAGTGGCTCGAATCGATCAAGGCCGTCATTGACGTTGAAGGCCCGGAGCGCGCCCATCAGCTGCTGGAAGGCATGGTCGAACAGACCCGCCGCGCCGGCGCTTACCTGCCGTTCTCGCCCACCACCGAGTACGTCAACACCATCGCACCGGCCAACGAGGCCAAGAATCCCGGCGATTCCGCGCTGGAGTGGAAGATCCGCTCGATCATCCGCTGGAACGCCATGGCCACCGTCGTGCGCGCCAACCGCAAGCCCGGCGACCTGGGCGGCCACATCGCCTCGTTCGCCTCCAGCGCCACGCTGTACGACGTGGGCTTCAACCACTTCTGGCGCGCGCCTTCGGATAGCCATCCGGGCGACCTGTTGTTCATCCAGGGCCATAGCGCCCCGGGCATCTACGCCCGCGCCTTCCTGGAAGGCCGCATCAGCCAGTCCCAGCTGGACAACTTCCGCATGGAAGTGGACGGCCAGGGCATCTCCTCCTACCCGCACCCGTGGCTGATGCCCGAGTTCTGGCAGACCCCACCGTGTCGATGGGCCTGGGCCCGCTGGCCGCCATCTACCAGGCGCAGTTCATGCGCTACCTGGAAAACCGCGGCCTCATCGAGAAGTCCGACCGCAAGGTGTGGTGCTTCATCGGCGACGGCGAGTCTGATGAGCCGGAAACCCTCGGCGCCATCGCGCTGGCCGGCCGCGAAGGCCTGGACAACCTGATCTTCGTGGTCAACTGCAACCTGCAGCGCCTGGACGGCCCGGTGCGCGGCAACGGCAAGATCATCCAGGAACTGGAAGGCGTGTTCCGTGGCGGCGGCTGGAACGTCATCAAGCTGCTCTGGGGCGGCTACTGGGACGCGCTGCTGGCCAAGGACACCGATGGCGTGCTGCGCAAGCTGATGATGGAAACCGTCGACGGCGAATACCAGAACTGCAAGGCCTTCGGCGGCGCCTATACCCGCGCCAATTTCTTCGGCAAGTACCCGGAAACCGCGGCCATGGTCGCCGGCCTGTCCGACGACGACATCTGGCGCCTGAACCGTGGCGGCCACGACCCGCACAAGGTGTATGCCGCCTACCACCAGGCCGTGAACACCACCGGCATGCCCACCGTGATCCTGGCCAAGACGGTCAAGGGCTACGGCATGGGCTCGGCCGGTGAAGCGCTCAACCCGACCCACCAGACCAAGAAGCTGGACGACGCGGCGGTCAAGCACTTCCGCGACCGCTTCAACATCCCGGTCACCGACGCCCAGCTGGAAGACGGCCAGGTGCCGTTCTACCACCCCGGCGAAGACTCTCCGGAAGTGCAGTACCTGAAAGAACGTCGCAGCGCGCTGGGCGGCTTCCTGCCGTCGCGCCGTCCCAAGGCCAGCAAGTCCTTCGTCGCGCCCACGCTCGACAAGTTCGAGCGCCTGCTCAAGGACAGCGGCGAGCGCAGCTATTCCACCACCATGTCGTTCGTGCAGAGCCTCAACATTGCCCTGCGCGACAAGGAGCTGGGCCCGCGCATCGTGCCGATCGTGGCCGATGAGGCGCGCACCTTCGGTATGGAAGGCATGTTCCGCCAGATCGGCATCTATGCCCCGTTCGGCCAGAAGTACAAGCCGGTCGATGCCGACCAGCTGATGTACTACCGCGAAGACCAGACCGGCCAGGTGCTGCAGCAGGGCATCAGCGAGCCGGGCGCCATCGCCTCGTGGATGGCCGCCGGTACCAGCTACTCGGTGTCCGACGTGCCGATGCTGCCGTTCTACATCTACTACTCCATGTTCGGCTTCCAGCGCGTGGGCGACATCGCCTGGCAGGCAGCGGACATGCGCACGCGGGGCTTCCTGCTCGGCGGCACCGCCGGCCGCACCACGCTCAATGGCGAAGGCCTGCAGCACGAAGACGGCTTCAGCCAGGTCATCGCCGGCTCCATCCCGAACGTGCGTAGCTATGACCCGACCTTCGGCTTCGAAGTCACCGTCATCATGCAGCACGGCATGAAGGCGATGATGGAAGACCAGATCGACGAGTACTACTACATCACCCTGATGAACGAGAACTACGCCCACCCCGGCATGCCGGAAGGCGCAGCCGAAGGCATCATCAAGGGCATGTACCTGCTCAAGGACGCCGGCAAGCCCAAGAAGGGCGAATTGCGCGTGCAGCTGCTGGGCAGCGGCACCATCCTGCGCGAGGCCATTGCCGCGGCCGAGCTGCTGGACAAGGACTTCGGCGTCACCGCCGACATCTGGTCCTGCCCCAGCCTCAACGAAGTGCGCCGCGACGGCTACGCCGTGGAACGCTGGAACCGCCTGCACCCGGAGGCCGAACAGCGCAAGCCCTACGTCACCCAGCTGCTGGAAGGCCGCCAGGGCCCGGCCATCGCCGCCACCGACTACGTGCGCGCCTTCGCCGACCAGATCCGCGCCTTCGTCCCGATGACCTACACCGTGCTTGGAACGGATGGGTTCGGTCGCTCGGACACGCGTGCGAATCTGCGTCGGTTCTTCGAGGTCGACCGCTACTACATCGCGCATGCGGCGATTGCTGCGCTGGCGAAGGATGGCAAGATGACGGGCAAGGATGTGGCCCGGGCGATCAAGCAGTACAAGATTGATCCTGAGAAGGCGAATCCTGTTGGGGTTTGAGTAGCCTTTAGTACAGGGGGCGGCCCTTGGCCGCCCTTTTTTTGCTCCAAGGCAAGCGTTTATCATTTTGGTGTGAAATGAGAGCGTTGCGCGGCTTACTACGGTACTGTCATGGGCTCCACAAGTAGTGGAACAACATAATCAAAAATATTGATGCGTACAGGGACACTCGCATGGCTGGCAAGCAAAAGCAGACTATTAGGCAGCGGCTGAGGAGTATTTCGGCCCGTTCTAGCTTTCAAGCATTGAAAACACTAGGTGACATCCGTGCGGAGCTGCGTCCGGATGCGTACCGGCGGTTAAGGGATGAGTTAAAGGTCTGTGCGCCTGCTCACAGAGGACTGCTTGGCGCTTTTGCTTCTACCCCTAGGAGTCTTGCCTATAACGGACCGATTACGCCGGTCACGCTGGCAAATGAGATGAAATGGTCCCTCGTGATATTTGAGGGGAACGTGCATAGGCTCAACGCCTACCTTTCTTTGAAGCTCTCTGCGCAGGAGTCGTTAGCCGCTCAGGACTGGTCGAAGGTGTTAGCAATCGCCAACGAAGTTCTCCGTCAAACAGGCTGGAGCTTCTGGGCGTTGGACCTCAAAACTGCCGCCTTGCAAGCCTGTCATGGGCTTAGTGACGCAAAAGCATTTCTTCAAGGAGTAAGGGCTGAGTCAACGGATATGCCGCTTGCGCTGTATTCAACGATTCTTCTAGATCGCATTGACGACACTTTCTCGAGCGTGTGCAGAATTTTGTGTAACCGTGGTTTGGGTTACCGCTGAGGAAGTCGCCCCTCGAACTGGATCGTAAAGCGGTTCAGCGCAGCCTTCCAGTCGCGGATCGGCAGCGTCCATTTCTTGGTGATGTTGCGCAGAGCCAGGTAGAACAGTTTCATCAAGGCTTCGTCGCTGGGGAACGCGCCGCGGTTCTTGGTCAGCTTGCGCAGGCTCATGTTGACCGACTCGATGGCGTTGGTCGTATAGATCACCTTGCGGATCTCCGGTGGGTAGTCGAAGAACGGGATCAGTCGTGACCAATTGCGCCGCCATGACTGGCTGATGGGCGGGTACTGGGCGTCCCACTTGGCCTCGAACTCGGTCAGTGCCTGCTCGGCCTCCTCGACGGTGGCGCAGGCGTAAATGCGCTTGAGATCGGCGGCAACCTCGGCGCGGCGTTTCCACGAGACGTAGTTCAGGCTGTGCCGCACCATGTGCACGATGCACAGCTGCACGGTGGTCTGCGGGAACACCGCCTCGATCGCCTCGGGAAACCCCTTCAGGCCATCGACGCAGGCAATGAAGATGTCCTGCACCCCGCGGTTGCGTAGCTCCGTCACGACTTGCAGCCAAAACTTGGCACCCTCGGCCTGCGCCAGCCATAGGCCCAGCACTTCCTTCTCGCCGCCCATGGTGATGCCGATGGCCAGGTACACCGCCTTGACCCGCACCGCGCCCTCGCGCACTTTGACGTGGATGCAGTCCAGATAGACGATCGGATAGACCGGATCCAGTGGCCGCGCCTGCCACGCCTTGACCTCCTCGACGACCGCATCGGTGACTGAGGAAATCAGACTCGGCGACACCTCGGTGCCGTACATCTCCTCCAGGTGCGACTGGATCTCGCGCACGGTCATGCCGCGCGCGTACAACGACAAGATCTTGTCATCGAAGCCGGCCCAGCGGGTCTGGTGCTTGGGGATCAGCTGTGGCGCGAAGCTGCCGTGGCGATCACGCGGAATCTCGATCGGCAGCTCGCCGAACTCGCCCTTGAGCGTCTTGCGGCTGCGTCCGTTGCGCGTGTTGCCGGCCGCGTTGGCGACCGGCTCATGCTTGTCATGACCGAGGTGTTCGGTCATCTCCGCGTCCAGCGCCCGCTCCACCAACCGCTTGGTCAGCTGCTTGAGCAGGCCGTTCTCGCCGATCAGATCCTCGGGTTTGGTGTAGTTGACCAACAGGCTGCTAAGCAGCTCGTCGGGTACCTCATGTGTGCGTGGGCTCATGGTGTCTCCGGGTTAGGTGGCAGTCTCCTGCCTGTGGCCCGGTTACACAAAATCTAGGACACGCCCATCGAGCCGAGGCCAATTGTGGACGACGGCACCATCCGCATTGGCGAATCGTCTGACATCGTGCGGCAGGTGCAGCGCATATTGAATGCAGAGGGATTCCGAGGCGCAGATAACCAGCTGCTTCAGGAGGATGGTGTGTACCGTCTGTCGATGCAGCCGGCTGTCATCAGCTACCAGCAGGCCCGTGGCCTCTCTCCGACGGGAGATATCGATTCCGCGACGTTGCAGCAAATCGCTCCGCGTATATTTCCACCGGAGCTCAATAGGGACGATCACGATGCAGCGCCGACCTATCGAAATATCCATGGTTCCGCACCCACGCAAGATCCGCTTCATCGCCAGGCAGAAGAAGCCGTTCGCCGCCTTGAGCGAGGGCTCGGTCGAGAGTACGACGATAACAGCGCCCGCCTTGCAGCAAGCAGCGCGTATCTCGCGAAGGAAAACGGACTATCGCGGATCGATCACGTCGTACTGAGCGAGAATACAAAATCCGTGAGACAGGGTGAGAACGTTTTCGTGGTGGAAGGCGCGTTGAACGACCCCGCTCATAAGATGGCGCATATGAAGACAAGCGACGCGATTGCACAGCCGGTTGAGCAATCCTTGGCGCAATTGCAGTCGCTTGGAGAAACGCAGCGTCAACAGCAATCCCAGCAGCAGGAGCAGCAGCGCGAGCAATCGATCGCACCTCAACACCGCATGGTGTGAGGTTTATAGTTTGCCTGGCGTGGGGCTTCCACGCCTCCGCGAGCGGCGCGCTGTGCAAAGCAGGTACGCGGGCGACGAGGCGTGCCCAACGTTTTCGGGGGATGAAGACTAATTCGTGATGGAAAGAGGGGCTCTGGTCCGTTATCAGAGGTTCGGTACGGGTGACAAACGAACCGTTGCCCTGCAGCCTGATAGCGAGGTGCAGCAGATTTCAGCCGAGACATGTACAGGCACGGAGAGCGGCTTTTGAGCACAATCAGCGCAGGGTGCTGCACGGTTGGATCTTCAAGCCGCAAACGTTGCAAGAACTACGGCCCTGCTAGTGCCGGAGCGCAGTAATGCCCACTAGGTTTGCGCCGTCGGGCGGATGACCAGGCTGCCGACCTCGACATCAGCTGGCTGATCGATCGCATAGGCGATGGCGCGCGCGATGGCTTCTGCGGGCAGGCCGCTCGCCTCGGACTGCGCCGGCAGGGTTTGCCGCAGCGCCGGGTCGCTCACGGTGTCCAGTAACTCCGATTGCACCATGCCGGGCGAGACCTTGGTGACGCGGATGTGCGGCCCCGATTCCTGGCGCAGGGCCTCGCTGATGGTTCTGACCGCGTTCTTGGTCGCCGCATAAACGCCCATCGTCGGCACGATGCGTAACCCTGCTGTCGAGACCACGTTGATGACATGGCCGCTTTGCTGGCGCCCAAAGATCGGCAGCGCGGCAGCAATGCCGTGGAGTACGCCGCGCAGATTGACGTCGATCATCGCGTTCCACGCCTCCACTTGCAGGGCATCGAATCGAGACAGTGGGCTGATGCCGGCGTTGTTGACCATGACGTCGAGCCGCCCGAACTGCGAGCAGGCCAGGTCCGCCAAGGCCAGGACGTCCTCGTGCACAGTAACGTCGGTTGGCCGGTAGACCGCCTGCCCGCCGGATAGGGTGATTTGCCTGGCGACCTCGGCAATGCGCGCCTCCCGGCGTGCACCAAGCACCACCTTGGCGCCGAGCGCGGCCAGGTGAAACGCCGTGGCCCGGCCCATGCCGCTACCGGCGCCGGTGATGACCACGACCTTGTTTTCGATCGTCATTGCGTGCTCCATGGTGTGGATATGCCACCCACGGTAGCGCTGCGGCCTGGATGGATTATGCTTTGGCAACCATGATTTCGTCGCAATCGTCCAAGGATGACCCGCTCTCGCAGGTTCTGGCTGCGTTGGGCGCCAGGAGCGCCGGACTCAACCGCCTGGAAGCGCGTGGCGATTGGGCGCTGTCGTTTCCGGAAAAGCATCGGCTCAAGCTGGTCGCGGTGATACGCGGAGAATGTTGGATACGTCTTCCACGGCGGGCGCCCACGCGCGTTGTCGAAGGCGATGTGCTGCTGATCGGCAATACGCCCTACGTTGTCGCGAGCGATCCGCAACGCGCGCCTGTCGATGGCGTCTCGCGTTATGCCGGGCAGCAGAGCCTGCGTCTGGGCGATGGCGACGACACCGTGCTGCTTGGTGCGGGCATCCTCTTCAGCGGCGAGAACAGTGGCTTTCTGATCGATGCGCTGCCGCGACTCATGAAGATCCAGAGTGTCTCGCCATACGCCTTGGCCGTGCGCACGACACTGGATCTGCTCGATGCGGAAATGGGCCGGCATCGGATGGGCAGCGCCCGGGTCGCGTCGTGTCTTTCCGAAGTGCTGGTGGTGGAAGCCATTCGGGCCTACATGCACGCGCGTAGACAGGCGCACACAAGCTGGATTGGCGCACTTGGCGATCGCCACATCGGTGCCGCACTCGCGCTGATGCACGGCGATGTCGCTCACGCGTGGACAGTGGCCGAACTGGCCTTGCGCGTGGGCATGTCGCGCTCGGCGTTTTCGTCGCGCTTTTCGCAGAAGGTCGGGCAGGCGCCGCTCCACTACCTGACGCAGTGGCGCATGCTGTTGGCGCACAGGCTGCTTGCTGAAACCGCTCTGGATATCGCCCGCGTTGCCGAGCGCGTCGGCTACCAGTCGCCGAGCGCGTTCGGCCATGCGTTCAAGCGCATGTTCGGGGCGGCCCCCAGGCGCTTGACGAGGCCGAGCGAGACATAGCGCAGCAAGCGACCGGTTGTGGTGATGATCCGGAGCCTTGTTTGCTTGTCCTGCGGTGCTGATTGGAGAAGCAACCGTTGAAGTAGGTCGTGCGCGCGTCAACGTGTGCGCGTGGCGCATGCTCGGTGGCCGCAACGCCGATGCGAGGCGGCCTCACCGCGCACTGCGCAGCGGTGCAGACAGTGGCCTGCGCATCATCGCGACCGCTCGCCGTGAAGTGCGGCCTCATCCATGCGACGCCAACGCACGCTTGGTCTCCCACAGAGAAACTGGCATGTCTAACGAACCGAAACAGGCCCATGCCAGCCATTCGCGCCGTTTGGTGCTACGCACCGCGCTGCTGGGTAGGGCGGCCAGGATCCGCGCTGGCGCAACGGGCAACGATGCGCGTCCTGCAAGCGCGCGGCGCGCCAAGGTGGCCTTCGATGCAGCGCAACTGACGCTAGGCATGCTGGTGTTCGAAGGCTTCCAGCTGCTGGATGTGTTCGGGCCGCGGAGATGTTCGGCTATCTTGAAAGGAACGGTGCCAAGCCCCGGCATGGCGGCGACCGCGCTCACACGGATTCGCGTGCGCGCAGGTGATCGAGCAGCAGGACGTGCTGCACTGGCGGCATCGGCATATCGCGCTGCCCCTGATCCCATTGCTGCAGGAATGGGATTAGATATCCGCGATGCCAGGCATTTTGACGCGTGCGCGCGTCATTGCGTGCGCGCAGGCGCTCAGCCACCGCTGCCGCAGCGGCGTCGTCCCCATGTTCCAGATGGTGGAACACGAACGCCAGTAATGTGCTGTCGGGACTGGCAAGCAGCACATCCTGGGCGATTGCGCCGGTGCTGTCGCCTTCCTCCATCATGCGCATGACCATATCCAGGTCGCGATCGAAAAACGGCCCGGACAACTGCTGCGCGATCGCATCGAAGTAGCGCGCATCCAGGGTGGGAAGGGCGGCGGCCAGGCGGTCGAGGGCGTTGCTCAGCTGCGCATCGCTGTGAGTGGGGTCTAGTCTCCAGCCGCCTTGGTTGCCGACGTCCCCAGGGTTGAGCGTGTGGTTGCCGAGCAGCGGTGCGGCGCGATCGTATACATGCAGATCGTGCAGCTGTGTGGTGGCCGTACGTTGTTGCCAGTCCAGCAGCCGTGCGTGCTGCAGGCCTGCCTGGACGATCAACTCACCGTACGTCGCGTCGTGGGTGGCCCACAGACACTGGCGGCTGCCGTCGCGGTCGCGGGTCCAGCACCATTGGCATTGGGGTTGCTCGGCGACTGCCAGCCAACCTGCCTGCTGCAGCGCGGCGCTCAAGCGCTGCTCCACCAGCATCGGGATCAGTTCATGCACGCGTGCCAGCTGGCGGCGGGTCTTTTCGCGTGCGGCCAGCAAGGCGGTGGGCGTGCGCTTGGGCTGCAGGAAGAAGCGCAAGCCGGCGTCTTGCTCGATCTCGCCAGGCGCCTGGCTGTCGCTTGGGCGAGGCAGTGCGAGATCCTCCGGCACGCCACGCCGGCGCTTGAGTCCACGCCGCGCGGCAAGGCCCCGGATCGCCTGCAGGTCGTCGCAGGCCACCAAGCCGTCCAGCGATGGCGCCAGGCCGTCCTCGGCGGTGAATGTGGCATCGAGCCAGCCGTTGACCAGCAGGCCATAGAGGTCGGTGAACAACTCGCCATCGTCGGCCTGATCGGCAAGCGTCAGCACGTCACGGAACAAGGCGGAGACCGGCATGGCGTGGCCGGTTGCCGTCTGCTGGTAGAGCGCAGGTGCGTCTTTTTCCAGGTGCAGATAGCCCGTGCCACGATCGCTCTCCAACCAGCACGATGTCTCGGCAGCCCTCGCTTGGGCGCGCAGCGCTGCATCGTCGATGGCCTCCACCGGCGTGCGCACCAGCACGCCGTGGCGTAGCAGCACCTCGTGCATGCGCAACCAGGTCAGGCCGGTGTCGTAGCGCGCCTGCAGGTGAAGCAAGGCGTGGATGAGCGCGGACTGCTGCGCGGCGTCCTGTGCATTACGATCGACCAGGTGGATGGCGCGTTCGATCACATCCTCGATCGCATGCTGCGACATGGGCAATGTCCTTGGCGGGTCAGCGACACTGGGCAATATCGTAGCGGCTCCCGACAATCGATAAACGACTTCGCCGGCCCGAAGCGTTTCGCGAGTGCATGTAAGTCCGTCTCTGGCGCCCGTGTACTCCATCGCTGGTCGGGCGTACGCTGCCGACCACCGTCATCGGTTTAAGCTGCTGCATTGGCGACTTCAGTGGTGTGTCGTGATGGCGTGAAGGGCGCCTGGTTGCGTGCTGTTGAACGCACCCGCGGGCGCTTGGATCACAGCGCGGCGACGGCCAACCGCCGATCATTGCCTGCATGAATATCGCGAACCAGATCACGGCGCGCACCGTGACCGTCACCTCCGGCGATAGCGGGCGCGCGACTAGCTACGTCAATGTGGAGCTGTCGGGCCGCCCCGATCCACGGTGGCAATCGTGCTTCCACTTCGTCGTGCAGGGCCGCGATGGCTTCTACATGGAAGGCCGCCCGATCTTCGAACAGTCAAACGTGGAAGGTGTGGTGCGAACCGGGCACGTAGATGCCTTTCGGCACGAATTGCCGGAGGTTCTTGCGTTGACCAACACGCTTGCGCGCGCGCAAGCCATCAAGGATGCGGATCGGCGATAGGCCGCAGCCGATACGCAGGTGTAATCGGCGCCGCATCGCATCGACGCAGTACTGGTCGGATCCGGGTGCAAATCACCAATCGGTTGGTGCGTAATCCTTCAGGAACTGGCCCCACACATGTTCGCCGGTGTTGAAGCCGTGGATGATCGGGTCGACGATGCGCGCGGCGCCGTCGACGATATCCAGCGGTGGATGAAACCGTTCCTGCTGGACCTTGAGCGCGGCGATTTCCGCGGGGTCTTCGTCGGTGACCCAGCCGGTGTCCACACTGTTCATATGGATGCCGTCGTTCTGGTAGTCGGCTGCCGAGGTGCGCGTCATCATGTTCAGCGCGGCCTTGGCCATGTTGGTGTGCGGGTGGCGCGTGGTCTTGAAATTGCGGTAGAACTGGCCTTCCATCGCCGAGACGTTGACGATGTGCTTGTCGCGTTCGGGCGTGCGCAGCATCAGCGGCTTGAGCCGCGCATTGATGATGAAGGGCGCGATGGCGTTGACCAGCTGCGTTTCCAACAGCTCCACCGACGGCACTTCGGCCATCAGCAGCCGCCAGGAATTGCGGCCGCGCAGATCGACCTGCTGCAGGTCCTGATCCAGTCGCCCATCAGGAAACAGATGCTGTTGGCCTACCAGCTCGTCGTCCAGCAACGCGATCTGCGAGAGTTCGGCGGCACGGGTGAGGCCGTCGGCGCTGTCGAGCCCACGGCCATGCACGGCGGGCAACGCGGTGGCCGAGGCATCGCGGAGCAACTCCGGAGTGCGCAGGCCTTCGTACTGGCCGACAAGATTGCGCACGGTCTCCGGCAATTCGTGCAATGCGGCGGTTTCGCCGGCCATCATGTGGGCGTAGAACTGCGGCGGGCGACGCACGGTCTGGCAGGCGTTGTTGATGATGAAGTCCAGCCGTTCGCGTGTGGCCAGCAGTTCATTGCAGAACGCTTCCACGCTGGGGGTATGGCGCAGGTCCAACCCGAACACCTGCAGGCGATGACCCCACTGCGCGAAGTCCGGCTCCTGCGCATAGCGCGCGGCCGAATCGCGCGGAAAGCGCGTGGTGACGATCAACTCGGCACCGGCGCGCAGCAGCTTCAAACCCGCCTGGTACCCGATCTTGACGCGCCCGCCGGTTAGCAAGGCGACGCGCCCGCGCAGGTCGGCGGTTTCGGTGCGCTTGAAGAAATTCAGCTCCGCACAGGTGGGGCACATCTGGTCGTAGAAGTGATGCAGCTCGGTAAACTTCTGCTTGCACACATAGCAATGGCGCAGCTCGGGCGAATGCGTGGGCTCCGGCGCGGCAGTGGCGTTTTCGCCGTTGTGGGCATCGTGCAGGCCGGCGGCATGCGGCGGGAAATAGTTCGGCGTGCTGAACACCGGCTTGCGTCGTAGCGCGCGGATACCGCGTTGTTCCAGCAGCGCTTCGGCCTTGCGCACCTTTTCCTGGTGGCGCTCGCGCTCGCGCTGCTTGAGCAACTGCCGCCGCGCCTTCGGCTCGGGGTGATAGACCTTGGCGACCACTTGATGCAGCCGCACGCGGTCGGCTTCGGGCAGGGTATCCAGCACGCTGCGGTCGGCGTCGATGGCCTCCAGCACGTCCAGGGCCGCGCGCAGGCGGTCGGTCAGGGGCAGCTCGTCGTTGGGCACGGGTGGGACGTTGGTGTTCAAGGCAGATCCGGAATGGGCGGCTGGCAGCGGAGACAGGATGGCGGCAGCCAGCAGGCGAAGACGATGACAGGAGCGGGCGGGCAGGGCGCCGCTGCGCATGGCCGCTGGCCGGGACGTCGGCAGGCGGGCATTTTCGCCGATTGTGGGCGCTTGGCGCCAATGCGGGCGGCTGAGCGGGTCAGCCAGGCTGCTGCCGCGCGCCCGGCTGGCGCTCTTGGGCGCTGCTTGAGCGACGGGCTGTCGGTGAACGTCCTCAAGCTGCGCGGAGGATGCGACTGGTCGAATGTTTGGGTAATCTCCCGCCACACCGGCGCGGATTGCCGCCCGGGCTTTCAAGGGGACATCGATGAAGACTTCCATGCTGGCCATCGCGCTGGCCGGCTTGCTGTGTGCGTGCACCGTTGTGTCGCCCGATCCGGGGCAGCAGGCCGTGTTGGTGGATAAGCCCATGCTTTTCGGCAAGGGCGGCATCCGCCTGGACGATGTGCGCGAGCCAGGGCGCACTTACACGTGGCTGACCACGTCGGCCACCTATGTGGACGTGACGCCGCAGACCGTGCAGGTGGCGTTCGACGATTTTTCCTCCAGCGACAACATCCTGTTGGACTTTTCCACCCAGATCCAATACAGGATTACTGCGCCGGCGCTGTTGTTGTCCAGGTTTGGGCAGGATTGGTTCAAGAACAATGTTGCCAGCCAGTACGCGTCCATCGTGCGCGACCAGGTCAAGCGCTACGACATGACCAAGATGATGAGCGACCCCGACACCGCCAGGAAGATCGACGATTCGGTGACGCAAAATGTCAGCGCCTTGGTCAAGGAGCAAGGCCTGCCGATCCAGATCCAGAACATCACCCTGGGTCGCGCACGCCCGAATCCGGATGTGTTGCAACAGATGAATCTCACTGCCGCGCAGCAGCAGCGGGTCAAGACCCTGGTGGAAGCGACCACCGCAGAGCGGCAGCGCGAGCAGGAGCAAGAAGCCAAGGCCGACGCAGATAACGCGTATCGCAACCGCATGGGGCTGACGCCGGAGCAATACTTGGCCAGCCAGATCGCCGAGCTCAATGCCGAGGCCTGCAAGAAAGCGCAAGCGTGCTACATGGTGCCGTCGGGAACTGCGGTGATTGCAAGATAGGTGCGTCGTTTGCCTGCCCCAGGCGCAAGCGCAGGGTGATATCTGCCTGCACTCTTGCACGGTGATCGCCTGCCACGCTCGCACCCCATCGCTGCTCACGCAGCCTGCAACATCGGTGGGCTACGGTCACCTGCGGGTGTCGCGGCGGGAGAAAACACGATGGGTCTGTTGGTCGATGGACAATGGCAAGACAGGTGGTACGACACCAGCAAGAGCGAGGGCCGGTTCGAGCGCTCGCAGTCGCAGTTTCGCAATTGGGTCACGCGCGATGGCGGCGCCGGGCCGCATGGCCAGGGCGGGTTCCAGGCCGCTCCGGGGCGTTACCACCTGTATGTGTCGCTTGCCTGCCCGTGGGCGCATCGCACGCTGATCTTCCGGCGCCTGAAAGGGCTGGAGTCGATGATCGACGTGTCCATCGTGCACTGGCTGATGCGCGAGAACGGCTGGACCTTCGCCGATGGGCCGGGCGTCGTCGGCGACACGGAGCATCACGCGCGGTATCTGTACGAGGTGTACCTCAAGGCCGACCCGCATTACTCGGGCCGGGTCACGGTGCCGGTATTGTGGGACCGCGAACGCAAGACCGTGGTCAGCAACGAGTCGGCCGACATCATCCGCATGTTCAATAGCGCCTTCGACCAGATTGGCGCCGCAGAGGGCGATTTTTACCCGCAGCCGCTGCGCGCGCAGATCGATGCGGTGAACGCGCGTGTCTATGACACCGTCAATAATGGCGTCTACAAGGCGGGCTTTGCGACCACCCAAGCGGCCTATGAAGAGGCAGTGGTGCCGTTGTTCGAAAGCCTGGACTGGCTGGAGGCGCGTTTGAGCACACAACGCTATCTCTGCGGCGACCGTCTCACCGAAGCCGATTGGCGCCTGTTCACCACGCTGGTGCGGTTCGACGCGGTGTACGTCGGGCACTTCAAATGCAATCTGCGGCGCATTGCCGACTACCCGCAGCTGTCTGGATTCTTGCGCGAGCTCTACCAGATGCCGGGCATTGCCGACACCGTGAACTTCCAGCACATCAAGGGTCATTACTACCAGAGCCACGACACCATCAACCCCACCGGTATCGTCCCAATGGGGCCGCGACTGGATCTGGATGCGCCTCATGGGCGTGGCGGCTGATGTGCATGGTCGACATGGCGCGGCCGGTGCAGTGGCGTATGCTGCGCACCCACGCGATCAATAGGGCGACGTCATGCTCAATCATGTCATGGTAGGAACCAACGATATCGCGCGTGCGCGAGCGTTTTACGATGCAGTGCTGGGAGGCGTCTTCGGTGCGCCTGCGCCGTTCGTCAATCAGGCAGCGAGTGGGCATACGCGCCTGTTCTACCGGCACGTAGGCAGCACCTTTTGTGTGAGCGAGCCGATCAACGACGAACCCGCCAGCCCGGGCAACGGTGCAACGATTGGCTTCAAGTGCGACTCGCCGGAACAAGTGCAGCACTTCCACGACAGCGCGGTCGCTGCCGGCGGCATCTCCATCGAAAAACCGCCCGGTCTGCGTGAGAGCAGCATGGGTCCGACGTGGTTGGCTTACGTGCGCGACCCCGATGGAAACAAGCTGTGTGCGATCTATCGCCCGGCGTGAACGTGGCGTGTGGCGCGGTTTGTCGCAGGCATCGCTGGCTGGTTGGGGACCCGCGCGCTCAAGATGGCGCCTAAGCGCTGTGCGGCCATGGCCTGCGCAACCAGTGGCAGGCCGTTCGGCACCGCGCGTGAGCCAATGGAGATGCGTTATCGCTTGGCCGCATCGCGCATGATGAGCGTCGCCGCACCCACCGTGATCGCGTCTTCGACGACGCCGGTGCTGGTTTGGCCGTAGCGCTCGATCGCGCGCATCCGCGCATTGAAGGTGAGATAAGCGGCGGCAACTGCCGTCGTCGCGCCAAGCAGCGCAGCGATGCCACGTTGTTCGCGCGGCGCCAATGCCGTGCCGACGATCACACCGGTGGCAATGCGGGCGATCATGCCAGGCAGCACGATGCGGTCGGGAGCGGTCTTCATCTTGTCGCCGGCCAGCTCGCCGCCAGCCAATGCCAGCATGCCGGCCGACGCCAGTGGATTGGCGAGCAAGGCGGGCGCGCCATTGTCGGTAGGCAACTTGCCGGTGCGTGCAGCATTGGCGACGGCGGCCAGCGGCGTCATCGAGCGCATGCCGGCAACGGCGCTCATCAGGATGGAGTGGATCAAAGCCATGTGCACCTCTGCATGTGCTCGACCATCGCAGGCGAGATGCCTGCGCGTGGCACGCTGTTGTCGATCTGCGCAGACTAGGGCGGGGCGTGTGTGCGAGTTGGCAAGACGTTGTGCACGCCGCGCATCGGTTGTGCTCGCATGCCGGTGGCTGCCGCAGCAACGTGTGGTGTTGGTGGCTCACCACTGCGCTGCATGCCATCGCCTTGGCGCTTCAATCTCCCGGCGGTATGCCTTGCGTCAGCGCCCGCCCAGGTCGGCCGCCTTGCGCCCGAGTACCACCTTCAGGCCGTGGGTGATGCCGCGTGGCCCGACGCCCAGGTGGTCCGCATCGTGGAAAATCTCAAGCGTGAGATGCAACGACGGATCGCCACGCGCGCGCAACGCACGTGCCATGTTCTGGGTGTCGATGACGCTGTCTTCGTCTGGCGATAGCGCGCTTGTTCGTACTCGCCGATGTGCATGGGTAATCCCCCACTTTTAGCGGTCGCCAGAAGTGGAGCTAAGCGGCCATCGCCAACTTCATGGCAGGCGTGATGCCGCCGAGCGCCATATTCGGACGCTCGTGGTTGTACGTCCATAGCCAGCGGGTGGCTTTGTCCTGCACCTGGTCGATGGTGTCGAACAGGGTTTGGGCGAGCCAGGCGTAGCGGATGGTGCGGTTGTAGCGTTCAACGTAGGCGTTCTGCTGTGGCTTGCCCGGCTGGATGTGCTCGACCCGGATACCATGCCGCTGCGCCCAGGACAGCAACGCGCCACTGATGTATTCAGGGCCGTTGTCGCAGCGGATCACGGCGGGCTTGCCGCGCCACTCGATGATCTGCTCCAGCGATCGGATCACACGGGCTGACGGCAGCGACAGATCCACCTCGATCCCCAGCCCCTCGCGATTGAAGTCGTCGAGCACATTGAACAGCCGGAAGCTGCGGCCGTCGGCCAACTGGTCGTGCATGAAGTCCATCGACCAGACCTGGTTGATAGCCTCCGGCACCGCCAGAGGCTCGGGCCGCTCACGCACCAGCCGCTTCCTCGGCTTGATCCGCAGGTTCAACTCCAGCTCGCGGTAGATCCGGTAGACCCGCTTGTGATTCCAGCCAAAGCCCTTCACGTTGCGCAGGTACAGGTAGCACAGGCCAAAGCCCCAGTCGCGATGGGCGGTCGTCAGGCGGACCAGCCAGTCGGCGATCCGGGCGTTCTGCTCGCTGGCCTTGGCCTGGTAGCGGAAGCAGGTCTGGCTCACCGCGAAGGCCTGGCAGGCGTGGCGGATGTTCGTACGCCCGCTCGTGACTGCCGATTGGGCCATCTCGCGTCGCTGAGATGGCCTCACCATTTTTTTGCGAGCGCTTCCTTCAGCAGGTCGGTACTGAGCTGCGCCTCGGCGTACATCTTCTTGAGCCGGCGGTTCTCCTCCTCCAGCTCCTTCATGCGCGCGACCATGGACACGTCCATGCCGCCGAACTTGCTGCGCCACTTGTAGAACGTGGCCGAGCTGATGCCGTGCTCGCGGCACAGCTCCGGCACGGGCGCACCGGCCTGGGCCTGCTTGAGCACGGCGATGATCTGGCTGTCGGTAAAGCGGGACTTCTTCATGGAACCTCCTCGGGAAAGGGGACGAGAAAATTCCACTTCTGGCGTCTGCTAATGGGCGGGGGATTACCCATGCACACCGGGGCCGGCAAATCGCCATGCGCGGCGGCACAGGTTGTTTCCTGCGTCGCGATCGCATGTTCGGGCTGCTCAACAGGCGAGGCGATCCGCACCGTGCAACAAGATCGGCACAGAGCCTTCAGTTCAGCCGCCCGATCGCACTTAACGCAGGTGTCTTGGCCATGTCGTTCGGGTTGGTGCCTGGCATGTCCTGTGGCACGGGCATGCCCTTGCTGCGGTAGAAATCGATCCAGTACGGTGAGATCTTGCCGGTCTGCAGGTTCTTGAAGTTCATCGGTTGCAGGGCAAACACGCGATGCGCGCGGAAGGCGCGCTCGATGAAATCCGAGCAGTAATAGCTGTTGTCGTTCTGCACGTAAGTATCGTTATACGGCTTGCCGAGCATGCGCCGTGCCTGGGCGATGGCATCGGGGATCGCAGGGCGATGCGTGCGGCCCAGCCGGTACACGACGATCTGCCGTTGCTTGGCGGTGGCCTCGTCGACGAATGCCTGCAGTGGTTGCTCGCGCGAGCCGTGCTCGTCGGCGTGCAGGACCACTGCCGCATCGCCTGCATGCGCCACCAGCGCGACATGGTCGAAACTGGGTTGGCCCTGCACGCCAGTTGCATCGTCGATGGCGCCACTGAGGCCAGTGCGCGCCGCGGTGACGAACAGCAGATCGCCATCGTGCACCTTCAGCGCCAGCGCCGTGGCGGGCAGTAGGGCGATGAGCAGTAACAACAGCGGTGCGATGCGCATGATGCGAGGCTTCATGACGAAGGGGCCGACATTATCGCTTGCATGTGGGCTTGGGGCGCCAACCGAAGTGTGGGCCGCTTGTCGTCATCCACGTCGAGCACCGACATGCAGGTGCTTGCCAGTCCTTGGGCCTGGTTTTGCTGATGCGGGCTGTAGACTGGCCATGCCAGCTGGCGTCGCCGCCGCCATCGCGTCGCGGCAACCCCTGTCCGTCTGGAGTGTTGTATGCGTGTGTCTTCTGCGTTGTCGCCGATCGGCCGGCTGTTTGCGTTGGCTGCATTTTTCGAAGGGCTGACCTGCGCCGGATTATTAGAGCTGCTAACAAAACGTAGCGAGCAGCCGTCAGGTGGGCGCGGACGGCGCGCAGGAACCGCAGTGTACGAGTGGTACATGCCGATTCCGAGCACCGGCCGCGCCCGCCTGGCGGCTGCGCAGTAGCTTTGGTAGCTGCTCTTAGTCGGCATGTTTCTGAAGGACTGGCTGCACAGCACCGAGCTTGTGGTCTGGGTGTTCGGGCGCCTGCATGGCGCGGCGTTCCTGTTCTATGTCGCGGTCAGCGTGATTGCCGCATTGCGGCTGCGCTGGCCGTGGTGGGCATGGGCCTTGAGTCTGCTGGCGGCGTTGCCGCCGCTGGTGACGGTGCCGCTGGAGCTGTGGTTCCGGCGTCTCGGCTTGCTGGGCCAGCGGCGATCTGCGCACTGATCCATTGTGCGCTCGGCGCGCGCGACGCTCTGTAATACGTTGGCCGGTGACGCTGGCCAGGCGGATCAAGCTGCCGGTGTTTCTTGCGGCCGGTGGCAAGGACGAGCGCGCCGATCGAACACGCCAAACGGATGGAGCGGGCACTCAAGGATACCGGCGTGCCGGCGGAATCGCTGTACTTCCCCAACAAGGGCCACGGGTTCTACACCGAGCCGCATCGACGCGGGTCACTCACGCGCGTGCTGGCGTTTTTGAGTAGACAAGCGAGTGGAAGCACGGCCAAGCCAGTGGCCGCCGTGTCATCCGGGTCTGCCCGGATGACAGTGTGGTCCGGCAACTTGGCGCGGTGACGCATTAGCCACGGACATGGCGCAGCATCGGCCGCCGCACCTGCACGCCGCTCAATTGGCCGGCATCGGCTTCATCTGATACTGCGCCGGCGGAGTTGCACCCAGCAGGTACTGCACGAAGTAATCCCAGCGGCGACGGGTGACGTACGGGGTGAGATCGCCGTAGCCGTGCTTGGCGTTGGGCAGCATCAGCATGTCGAAGTCCTTGTTGGCCTTGATCAAGGCATCGGCCACCAGCAAGGTGAGGTACGGCGGCACGTTGTCGTCCAGGGTGCCGTGCACCAGCATCAGCCGGCCCTTGAGTTTGCTGGCGTGGTTGGCGTTGGCCTGATCGTCGTAGTTGGAAGTGCCATCCTTGTTGACGATGTGCTCGCCGTGATACTTCTCGGCCCAATCGTCTTCGTAGCCGCGATTGTCGTGGTTGCCGCTTTCCGACCAGGCGACCTTGAAGAAATCCGGATAGCGCAGCATCGCGCCGGTCGAGGCGTTGCCGCCGCCGGAATGGCCCCAGATGCCGACGCGATCCAGATCGATCCAGGGATAGCGCCGACCCAGCTCCTTCAAGCCGGCGACCTGATCGGGCAAGGTGTTGTCGCCCATGTCGGCGTACCAGGTGTCGTGGAAGGTCTTGGAGCGCCACGGCGTGCCCATGCCATCGATGGCGACCACGATGAAGCCCAGTTCGGCCAGCGACTGGTTGTCGCCGTGGCCGGCCAGGAAGCTGCGCCCGCGCACCGAGCCGGTTTGCGGGCCCGGGTAGACGTAGTCGATGACCGGATACGTGCGCGTGGGGTCGAAGTTGCTGGGCTTGAACATCAATCCGTACAGCGTGGTCTTGCCGTCGCGTGCCTTTACCGTGATCGGTTCCGGGGGCACCCAGCCGGCCGCCTTGAGGCGCGTGATATCGGCGGTGGCCATCGCGCTCACAGTGCGGCCGTCGCCGGCCTCGCGCAGCAACGTGACCGGCGGCGTGACCGAGGTGGAATAGGTGTCGACAAAGCGTGCGCCATCGGGCGACAGCGCGATGCTGTGATTGGCCGGTTCGGGCGTGAGCAACACCGGCTCGCCGCCATCCAGGCTGACTTTCCACAGCTGCTGGTAGTACGGGTCCACGCCTGCGCTGCGGCCGACGCCGACAAACCATGCGGTGCGCGTGACCGGGTCCACGCGCAACAACTCGGTGACGTTGCCTTCGCCGGTGGTGATGGCGCGCTTGGGCTTGCCGGTGGCCAGATCGTAGAGATACAGCTGGCCCCAATCGCTGCGTTCGGAGAACCACACGGCCTCGTTGCTGGCCGGCAGGTACGCCCAGTTGGCGGCGACCTGGCCGCTTTCGTAATAGGTCTTGACGGTTTCGTCGAAGGCGGTGCGTACCGCGCCCGTGCCGGCATCGGCAATGCGCAACCAGGTCTGCTTGTGGAAGCGCGAGGTGGAGGCGAACGCCAGCGTCTTGCTGTCCGGTGCCCACTTCACATCGTCCCACAGGCCGGGCGAGCAACTCACATCGTCGCACAGCGTGGAGCGATGCTGGTCCGGCGGTGTTTTCAGGCGCAGCACGCTGCGGGTGGGCACGTCGATGATGACGCGCTCGATCATGGTCACGTCCTTGTCGCCGGCCAGCGGATATTTCCAGGCCTGCAGCTCCGGATGGCCAAGCTTGGTGCTGACCAGGTACATGTCGCCGGTCTTTCGCTGGTCCTGCTGGAAGGTGGCGATCTTGCGGGAGTCCGGCGACCACGCCACGATGGCATTGTCGGTGTGCTGCCAGCCGGCGTTATCGGTCGCGTAACCGAAGTTCTCCACGCCATCGCGGGTGAGCTGGGTTTCCTGGCCACTGGCAAGATCGCGCACCCACAGGTTCCAGTCGCGGATGAAGGCCTCGCTGCGCTTGTCCGGCGACAGCACGCCCGGTTCCGCTTTGTCCTTGGCGTACAGCTTGCTGCAACGCGCACGCGCATCGCAGACCACGGCGGTGTCGCGCACGGTGAGGCGGTAGCGACCATCGGCGGTGCGCTTGACCACCGGTGCGAAGGTGTCGGCCTTGAGCGGCTTGTCGCCGGTCTTCAACAGCGTGTTGAGCGAAGCGACCAGCGCCGCCTGTTTGAAGAGCGGTGCGGTCTTGCCGGTGCTGGTGTCCAGCTGCAGCAGCCGGTTGCCCTTGGCATCGTGATCGACATACACCACATGCGTGGCGTCCAGCCAGTCGATGCGGGTGAGGGCATGGTCGACCAGCGGCTGTGCGGCGTAGCTGATCAGCCGTTCGGCGCGCGCGTAGTCGGCCTCGTTGACGGCAGGAGCTTGCGCGCTGGCAAGTGCAGGCAGGGCGGCCAGGGCGATGGCGACGAACAGGTGCCGCGGCGGCAGCGGGGTGGTGGGCATGAAGACTCTCCGGGACGAAAGGAGCGCGCAATGCGGGCGGCGCGACCGTGCGATGCTACCGGCCACGTGGGCCGGGTGCCTCTGCCAGAAGTCGTGCCTGCGTGGGGCGTCCGTTGCGGGCCACACCCGGCTATGGGAGGGCACCGCGCGGCCCAGAAAGCAGGTCGGCGATCGAGCGGTTGCCCAGTGGGTCGCCCAGGCCTGGCACCGCGTGGGGCCAGGCCGGCCCCGTCCTGGGCGAAGACACCCCACGGCACGTGCGTCGCGACTCGGTCAGCCACCGACTACGCGGCGACGCGACGCTTGCGCGATGCACTACGCTTCTCGCATGTCCCTGCAAGGCCATGCGGCCCGCTGCGGGGTGTCGAACCCACGCAACGTCGACTGGAGGCCGCCCGATGTCCTGGTTTCGCCGCTTGGCACTGTCCCGCTTCCTCAAGGCGCATCCGCCAGGCAAGACGCAGCCTGCCGCAACGGATCTGATTGCCGCATATGCGCCGGTGCTGCCTGCCAGCCTGCTCGAGCTATGGCGCAAAAAAGGGCTGGGGCACTATGGACGCATGCAATTGGCGCTGATCGACCCGCGGCACTGGCAGCCGGTGCTGGATCGCTGGATCGTCTCGCCACCTGACGCGGTGCAGCGTATTCCGATCGCGCTCACTCCCTTCGGCGCACTGCTGTACTACCGCAAGCTCACCGCCACCGACGAAGACGTGGTCTATGTGGATCCGGTCTCCAAGGCCACCGGCGATCTGAGCTGGAACCTGGAGGATTTCTTCAACAAGTCCCTCTGCGATGCGGCATTTTGTGATTCCCTGATCCCATCGGCCCTGCTTGCCGCCGCGCGCAAGGAGTGCGGCCCGCTCGCTGCGGGCGAAGTCTATGAGATCGATCAGTTGCTGTTCTCGATGCAGATGCTGCGGGTCACCAAGGTCGATGCGTTGGCGCTGCACACCCGGCTGCGCGACGCTGTCGACCGCCCGGCACCGGTGGCCGATATGCCCACCACCAATGCCGATGCATTGCCCGCAGAGCAGCGCTCCGTATTCGAGGGCATCTTCCCGCAACCACGGGCGAGCGACGACCTGCACGGCCTGTATCTGTCCTCGTATATCGATTGGCATCGCATGCTGGCGCTGGAGCCCGACGGGCAGTATCGCCTGCTGTTCTGGAAGATCGACCATCGCAGTCTTGCACGCTGCGATGTGCGTGCGTATTCGGGGCGCTTCGAGGTGACGCACACCGAGATGGGCGATCAATACATCACGCTGGACATCCGCCTGCGCCGCGATTCGAGCGGTAGCGATGCCAACGATGCGCAACTGCTGGTGATGCGCTCGGGTACCGACATGTTCCTGCTGCGCAGCGACGAACTGGCAGACATGGCCACGGCCATGGATGGCTCGAAAACACTCGGACGCAGCGAGTACTACTTCCGCAAGGTGGAGCTGACCGATGCGTTCGTCCCGGAGCCATCCGGCGGGCGCGCCGCGCCACCGCTTGCCGATCTTCCACACGTGTTGCAGCAACAGGTGAATGCCGAGGCGATCATCGCCACCATCACCCATGTGGACGAGATCGACCCGGACGCCGAAGACGACGGGGCCGGCACCGTCATGTGCACGCTGGACCGTGGCCAGGACGATGGCCTGCGCATGAACATGCCGCTACGCTCGCCACCAGCGACAGGGCGCGCCCTGTATGGCTGGGTATGGGAGATGGACCCTGCCGCGTGTCGTGCCGGCATCAGGTATCAACGCGGCAGCGATGGCAAGCTGGACCATGGCCCGGTGGTCGGCGATGTGTTGACCAGTCGCCTGAGCGGCGAATGAGGCGACAGAGCGCAGCGCCGGCAGCGCGGCAGCCCGTGCGCTTACTTGCTCATGCAGCGCTTCCAGCGCTCGTTCACCCGCTGTGCAAACCAGGCGGTGGTGAGCGTGCGGGTGATCTTGGGGCTTTCCAGGGTGATGCCGGGCAACACGGCACGCGGCAGCGGCTTGCCGGCGCTGCGCTCTGCCAACGCGAACACCTGGCGATACAGGTCGGAGTCGGCGAAATCTGCGCTGTTGCCGTCCTCCAGTGCGCGGCGGAGCTGGCGGTCGCTCATCGCCAACTGGTTGCCCAGGCTGCGTGCGGCGCGCTCGGTGCTGCCCGGCGCGTCCAGGCTGGCGCCCGGCGTAAGCAGGTCGCCGTCCAGGGCTAGCGCGATGCCGCTGGCGGTGCTCAGCGCGGCCTGGAAGGCGGCATTGCGGCTGGCGTACCAGCCGGCGTTGAAATCGGCGAAGCGGTACAGCAGCGCGTCGTAGTTGGCGGGATAACCCAGCAGATGCTGCGTACCGAACCACAGCCCGCCACGGCGGCTGAAGACGTCGTGGCGGATCGAATCGCCGGGCGGGTAGGGGTAGCGTTGCGCATGCTGCTCGGCGAAGGCGATGCTCACCTGCATCGGCCCGGCGGTATGCACGGGGTTGAACCCGTCGAACAGGCGCGCGCCCAAGGGCACGCTACCGGTGAAGTCTTCGAAGATGCGGCTCAGTTCCTGCTCGGTGCGCGCGGCAGCGATGCGCGTGGCATAGCTGCGCCCATCCGGCGAATTCAGACGCAAGGCGGCATCGACCATGAAGCCGGGAATGTGATGCGCGCTGGCGCGGCGGTCGATCTCGGCACGCGAGATCTTGCCCAGGTTGGGCACGATCGGGTTGGCCTGGTAGCTCGATTCCTGCTCGGTCACCGCCAGCACTGCGCAGATGTGCTCGGCACTGGTGTCCAACGCCTGCGAGGACAGCGCCACATACACATCGCTGGCCCAGCCGGCGCGGTCGGGCAAGGTTGCCGGCAGGCGCCGCGCGATATCGGCCTTGACCGCATCGGGCGAGCGTTGCGGTGCACGCGGGGCCTGTGTGGCGCAGGCCGACAGCAAGGCGACGGCGAGCAGCGTGAGCAGGCGGGGCAGGGATGAGATCACGGCGTTTCCGGAAGATCGAGGGGCGGCAGCTGCCGTGCGGCAGTTTACGCGGCCGCGCCGTGAGAGCTTCACTCCGCTGGCGCGCAAGGCTGCCATGTCGTGGCATACCGAAACCACGGCAAGCGGGGCAGATGGGTTGGGCTGCTGTCGTGGTGCGTCGGGTGCATGGGCCAAGCAAAGCGACCAAGCGGTCTGGTTGCCTTCTGCGCGCCGGTGCGATGGGCTGGGCTCTATCGTCATCCGAATTCAAGAGTGGCCCGCCTGGGCCGATAACGAACGCGAGCGCTTGCGCCTTGATCGCGTTGGCGGCCGTGTGCGTTGGTCATCATGACGCTCGCATCACATCGGAATGGGCGTTTGGCCTGAAATTTCGCTGGATTCCATCGCCATCCAACCGTGGGAGTGCCTGAAATGCCGCAGCAACCAGCAAGCCGCCACGTCTGCGCAGATGGCATCGGCCTGGCGTGCGCACGTTACGGCCCGTCGTCGACGTGATGACGCGATGAGCATGTTCGTGGTCCGGTGGCGGCATGGGCTCGCCGCGTTCGCCTTGCTGCTGGGCAGTGGCATGGCGTCGGCGCAGCCGCAGCCGTGGAAGACGATCGAAGCGGCGACCATCGACGACCCGGTGACGGCGTTGCAGATCGCACAAGGCGCACTGCAGCGGGCGAGCCGCGACCACGACGTGGATGCCGAGTTTTGGGCCTTGCTGGCGCAGGCACGCGTGCTTATTTCACTGGAAGACAGCGAACGCCGCCAGGCGGTGCTGACGCAGGCGCGCGGAAAGCTCGACCAGCTGCACGGCAGCACCCCGCAGGCATGGCTGTGGCTGGATATCGTGCAGGCGCTCAGCGATGTGCGCGAAAACCCCAATCGCGTCATGGTGGCGCGGCTGGAAGCGCTGCGCCAACGGGCCAGCGCGCTGGGCCGCAACGATCTGCTGTGCGAAGTGGAGGCGGTCGACATGTGGAGCATGCTCGCCTCCGGCAGCAGCGATGAATCCTGGAGCGCGGCGCAGGCCAGCTATCAATGTGCCGCGCGCGAAAACCTGCTGGGGCTGGAGCTGGATGCGTTGACGCAACTGGGAGCATTGGCCAGCCGCGTCGGTGGTCGCGCCGCCGAAGACAACGAAACCGAAGACTACCTGCAGCGTGCGCTGGCACGCCTGCACGACCAGCCGGCGCGCTTTCAGCGCAGTCTGGTCGAATTCGAGTTCGGCACGGCCTTGGCAACACGGCAACCGGAAGCGGCGCTGCTGCATTTTCGGCGCGCATTGGCGCTCAGCCGCGAACTGCGCGACCAGGCGGGCGTGG
The DNA here is from genome assembly GCA_022749655.1 of Xanthomonas phaseoli pv. phaseoli. Taxonomy (GTDB): domain Bacteria; phylum Pseudomonadota; class Gammaproteobacteria; order Xanthomonadales; family Xanthomonadaceae; genus Xanthomonas; species Xanthomonas phaseoli. The sequence continues at coordinate 4,846,346 of CP094243.1, read as the reverse complement.
CTGCAGCGCTGACCAGCGCCAGCGAGGCCCTGATCGAAACCGGCGATGCCGCTTCGGCATTGACGATGGCCCGCGAAGCCCTGCCGCTGATGCAGCAACAAGGCAATATCGGGCGTGTTGCGGCATGTCACGCCGTCTTGCTGCAGGCCTTGATCGCGTTGAAGGCGCAGGGTCTGGACGCGGAAATCGTCGCTGCCAAGGCCGCAGACGATCCCAACCTGACCTTGAACCGTCGCGCGCAATTGGTCGACGCCATCGCCCAGGCACTGGCATTCCAAGGCCGCCATGCCGAGGCCTACCAGGAACTGCAACGCGCCAACGCGCTGCGCGCGCAGAGCCTGGACCGCCAGCGCGATACGGTGATGTTGCGCTTGCAGGCGCGCTACGAAGATGCACGCCGCGGCGCCGAAACGGCCGAGCTGCGCCGCCGCAGCGAGACCGCGCAGCTGGCATTGCAGGCGCGCGAAGCCGGCCAGCGGACGCTGTGGATCGCGTTGTGCGCAGCCTGCCTGTTGCTGCTCGGGGCACTGGTGGTGCTGGCCTTCGGCGCACGGCACCGGCGCCAGTTGTCGCGGCTGGCGATGCGCGATGAACTCACCGGCCTGCCCAACCGGCGCGCCATTCGCACCGAGGCGCAGCAGCAGATCGAGCAGGCCTTGCGCTCGCACACGCCGGGCATGCTGGCATTGATCGATCTGGATCACTTCAAGCAGATCAACGACGTGTACGGGCACGCCACCGGCGATGCAGTGCTCAAGGCGCTGGCCAATGCATCGCGGTTGGCCCTGCGTGGGCAAGACCGCCTGGGCCGCCTGGGCGGCGAAGAATTCCTGCTGGTGTTGCCGGGCTGTGGCGAAGAGGAGATTTCCACGGTCTTTACGCGCCTGCGCAGTGCGGTGGCAGCGATCGATATCGCCGGCCTGCCGCCCGACCAGCCGGTGCGCTTTTGCATGGGCGCGGTGCGCATCGTCGCCGACACCGGGCTGGATGCGTTGTTGAGCCAGGCCGATCTTGCGCTGTACGCCGCCAAGACCGCTGGGCGCGATCAATGGGCGGTGTGCTGATCCTGGTGCATGCGCCTGCGCTGGGACACCGAGGCGATGCTGCGGCACAATCTGCCGGCCGATGGCGACCACCGGTTGCCGTGAACCGATCGAACGAACCCAGGACCGCATGCGCACCGATAGCCGCCTTTCCCGCATGTTGCACGTGTTGCTGCACATGGCCAGAAGCCCGCAGCCGATGACCTCCGAGCAGATCGCCAGCATGCTGTCGACCAATGCGGTGGTGGTGCGCCGGACCATGGCCGGGCTGCGCAGTGCCGGCTATGTGCAATCCAGTCGCGGCCACAACGGCGGTTGGCAGATCGGCTGCGATCTGGCGCAGGTGACGCTGCTGGATGTGCATCGCGCGGTTGGCGGCCCGCACCTGTTCGCGATCGGTGCCGATCACCCGAATCCGCAATGTGGGGTGGAGCGTGTGGTCAACGCGGCAATCGCCGATGCGCTGGCCCACGCCGAAGCGCTGCTGTTGCAGCGCCTGGGTACGGTGACGCTTGCCGCACTGGCGAGCGAGTTCGATGCCTTGTGTAGCGCGAGGGCGCCATCTGGCGGCAACGCGACGGGCAAGCGCACGCGGCAGCGCTGAATCGCGTCACTGGAGACGCAGCACGATGCCCGTGGTGTCTCAGCTGTCAATTAATGTAACATCGAAAAATACATTATTCGACATCGATACCCGGGAGCGACCATGCAGCACGAGGTGATCATCATTGGTGGCAGTTATGCAGGGCTATCTGCCGCCCTGCAGTTGGCGCGGGCGCGACGCCGCGTCTTGCTGGTGGACAGCGGCCGGCGGCGCAATCGTTTTGCCGAAACCTCGCATGGCTTGCTGGGTCGCGATGGCGCATCGCCCGCGTGCATTGCCGATGAGGCGCGCGCGCAGGTGCTGTCGTATGCCAGCGTGCAGTGGGCCGACGGCGAGGTGGTCCAGGTCCGCGGGCAGGCAGATGGGTTCGAGGTCGTCTTTGCCGATGGCAGCGTGCATGCCGCCCGGCGGCTGATTCTGGCCATGGGGGTGGTCGATCGCCTGCCTGCGCTGGCCGGTCTGGCCGAACGTTGGGGCAGGCAGGTGTTCGTGTGTCCGTATTGCCATGGCTACGAACTGCAGCAGGGGCGCATCGGTGTGATCGCGACCTCCGCGCTTGCCGCGCATCAAGCTGCCATGCTGCCGGATTGGGGCGCTACCTGGCTGTTCTTGAACGACGCGCTGGTGCCCGATGAAGCCCAGCGGGCCCAGCTGGAGGCACGCGCGGTGCGTGTGGTGGCTGGCGCAGTGGCGGCGCTGCAAGGCGAGGGCGACACGCTGGAGCTGGTGCTGCACGACGACCAGAGGTTCGCATTGGACGGGGTATTCATCACCACCCAGACCCAGATCAGTCCGTTGGTGACGCAGCTTGGATGTGCCACCAGCGATGGGCCATTCGGTCGCCTTGTGGCCGTGGACGCAATGCAGGCGACGACAGTGCCGGGCATATTTGCCTGTGGCGATATCGCGAACCCGGCCGCATCGGTGGTGTTGGCGGCAGCCAGCGGCGCGATGGCTGGCGTCGCAACGCATCGCAGCTTGATCTTCGGCCTGGGTAGCTGACGATTGCGTCGGGAGCGATCGCGCGTGCACGCCAGTGGTGTGCGGGATGCTACTCAGCGCCGCATCGACAACTGACGCTGGTTCTGCGTTGGAATGCTGTGGCCGGCGCAAACGGCGGTGCAAGAGCGCCACGGCCGGTGACGAACGAGCGCTGCGCCCACCTGACGACTGCGCAGTGGTTGGTCGGTCTGCATTGGGGCGCGTAAACTTCGCTGCCATGTCGATCCAACTTCATGCTTGAAAAAACTTCGTCCATCACCGCCGCCGGCCTCTGAACGCAAGAGTTCACGCCTGACCGACTGGCTCGTGCGCGCGTGGTTGGTGTCGCGGTGATCGCATGTTGCGGACGTTTTTGGCTATTGGGTGAGGCGGTCTTCGAAGGACGCTATGTCAGCGTGATGCGTGGCCGGCCGGCACGGATCTTTCTGGTGGACAGCGACCCGCATCGCTTCTGGATTGCTGTTGGCTGGGATGCGTTGTTGAGCTGCGTGCCGTTGGTGATCGTCGGCGGGTTTGCATACGCGGGTTGGAGGGCGCGCCGTCTGCGGTGATGGCACGGTTGGTGGCGATTGCAGTTTTCGTGCTGCATCGCCCGGCGTGTGCCTTGCCCGATCATGCGACGCCTCTGCCGCCGATACGCAGCAGTTGAAGCGGCGGTGCCAGGCAATCGCATGCAATGTGCAATCGCTGGTGTGCAGCGCGAAAGGCGTGTGGCGAACGCACGCTGACCAACACAGGCCAGATTCGTGCCACTCCCATGGCGCCCGCGCAACGATCAATGCGCTTGTTGCTTGCGCGCAGGTTGCCGCGCAGCGTGCCTGGGCCAGGTGTCGTAGCTGTAGACGAACTGCTTCTGGTCGGCCCCTGCGGTCGGGTCGCAATGCCAGGAGCCGGCGACACCGCCGGGTTCCAGCACGCCGCCGATCTCGCGTACCGCTTGCGCTTCGAAGGCGCAGATGGGCCCGTAGACGGCCACGTCCCAGTCCGGTCGCGACGTCGGATGCGCGTGCTGTACCAGCACGACGTCGCTGCCATGGAAGCGATGGACCTGCGCGACATGCCGACGATCGGTGCTGAAGTAGCAAGGTGCGCCGATGCCCAGCACAACGACCTCGTCATCGCGCACTACCGCGCACTTGCCCTGGTGTTCGCCCAGGTGGATCACACGCCCGCCCACCGTTGCGGTAGTCACCGGATAGCGCGTGGTCACTTCCGACATCGGCTGCGATGGTGCGCTTGCCGTTACCGATACCGTCTGCGCGCGCGTTGGTGCAGCAGCAACCAGCAGTAGCGAAACCAGCAGGGCAATGATCACGTGGGCGCGCATGCAACATCCATGTCGAGGGCGCGGCAGTATCGCAGATCCCTTCGGCGGCACGCTGCAACTGCCGCGGCAACCGTCATGCTGGCCTCGCGCACGCTTCGCGGGATCATGCAGTGCGCATGCGTGCTGTGAGTGCACGCTGCTTAGCATCTGCGGCTCGGTGATCGCACGGATCGTGTCGCCAGCGTCAATGGCACGGAGGCACCACTCAGCGCCGTGCCGGCAAGTTCGCCAGCACGCCATCCAGGGCAAGTTGCGTGGTGAAGCCGGCCTTGGCCAGACGCTTGCTCACTTCGTTGGGCACATCGCGCCCACTGGTGAGCTTGTTGGGCGCGCCGGTGTAGTGAAACAGCCGCCCGCCTCGGCGCAGCACGCGTGCCAGCTGATCGTAGAAGACCTGCGAATACAGCTCGCCAGCAATGCCGAAGCGGGGCGGGTCATGCAGGATGGCATCGAACGAATCGTCGGCCAGCGTGACGATGTGCTGCGCAATATCGGCATGGGTCAGCTGCAGGCGTCCGCCGGCAGCAGCGCCCTCCGGATCCGGCGACCACGGGTTGAGCGTGCGCAGCCACAGCACGTCGGCATTCTTTTCGAACGAGCGCAGCTGCGCGACCCCGGCCTCCAGGCAGCAGGCGGCGAAGTAGCCCAGCCCGCCGCAGGTGTCCAGCACGCTCTTGCCGCGCGGGTCCACCAGCGCCACCTTGCGCCGCGCATCCTCGAACGGCGACAGCTGCGCCGAGGGCAGCATCTTGATGCCATCGATCTCGAACGTGGGCGCGCCCCATTCGGTCGGCACCAGCTTGATCAATGCGCCGCTGTAGCGCGAGATCGGCGCGAAATCCTCGCCATCCCAGAAGTACAGCGTGCGCTCCTTGAGCTTGCCCGGATAGGGATAACCACGGCCGCGCCATTGCCAGGTCTGTGCATCGAGCTGGGCAGTGTCGGTGCTGCGGCCCAGATCGAGCGAGCCGGTCCAGTGAGCCAGACCACTGCCGCGCGCGGCAAGCAGCGCTTGGGCATCGGCGAGAACGAGTAAGGGGCCGGAGTAGTGGGGCACGGCTGACAGCTCTGTGTGCGGCGTGCGGAACATGCCGCAGCGCTGCAAGGAAGGGAGCGGCATCGTAACCGACCTGTTGCGGCCAGGCATCTGCTGCCGGGCCGCCCACCGCATGCGTCTGCCACCGAGGTCGAGTGCCTGCGCCGTTTCGCTGACACACGCCGCATCGCATACTGCAGGCAGTCCGTATCGACACCTCGTCGGATCGGCGTCAACCGAGGAGCGTGGGTCATGCTGAAGGGTGTGTTGTTGGGGTTCGCCTGTTATGCGGCTTATTCGATCAGCGATGCGTTCGTGAAGCTGCTCGAAGGTACGCTGCCGGTCTATGAAGTGCTGTTTCTCGGCGCGCTGCTGATGCTGCTGGCGGTGCCGTTCCTGAAAAAGCCAAACGACCAGCTGCGCGAGCTGGTGATGGCCAAGCAGCCGGCACTGTGGTTGCTGCGTGCGCTCACCGGCGCCATCGGCAATCTCACCTCGGTGATCGCCTTCACCACCTTGCCAATGGCCGAAGCATTCGCGCTGATCTTCCTGATGCCGATCTTCGTCACCGTGCTGTCGGTGATCTTCCTCAAGGAAGAAGTGCATTGGCGGCGCTGGTCGGCGGTGATCGTCGGGTTCATCGGCGTGTTGATCGTGCTGCGCCCGGGATTTCGCCATCTCACCCACGGGCATGTGGCGGCAATCGTGTGCGGCCTGGTCGGCGCCATCTCGGTGATCGCCTTGCGCATGGCCGGCCATAGCGAAAAGCGATTGACCTTGTATGGCGCTGGGGTGATCGGCCCGTTGGTGATGGGCGGGATCATGATGTTGCCCAGCTTCGTCTGGCCCACGCTGTCGCAGTGGGGCTTGTTGGCCGGCTACGGCTTGCTCGCCGGGCTGGCCGCCATCTGCATGATGTACGCCACGCGCATGGCTCCGGTCAGCGTGGTCGCACCGACCCAATACAGCCAGATGCTATGGGCCATCGCCTTTGGCTACCTGCTGTTTCATGATCATCTGGACTGGCCGATGGCCGTGGGCATCGCGCTGATCCTGGGCGCCGGTTTGTTCACCCTGGTGCGCGAGGAACAGGTGTCGCGTTGGTGGCGGCGGACGAAGATCGTGTGAGTGCTGCGCAGTACCGGCCGGTTGGCTGGCAGTGGGGCGGGATTCAAAAAAGCCTCGGTCCGTCAGGGGTCCAGACAGCGAGGCAGTTGCGATCCAATCCTGCATCCGGATCCATCGCTGACCAGAACCCGGTGCCGCACGCCGAACGCGCCAGCGCTCGATGAGGCGGGCATCGTCGCCGGCCTTGTTTCGACGCAGTCGCGCCGCGATAGACGTGTTGCCAACGTGGCCGCAGCGCGCCAGCGTACCGGCCGTTCTCGGGTCGGCGGCGTACCTCAGGGAAATTGTACGTTGCCGGGCTCGAAATACGGCTCGGAGCTACTGTATTCCGTCAGCGCGGGAATCTTGTCCGCGATGACCTTCCCGCGGATATCGGTGATGCGGATGGACAGCGGCTTGTTGCCGAGGCTTGTGCCTATGAAATGGTTGTAATCGGTCTTCGGCAGACTGGTCCAGGTGCTGCCTTGTTTGACTTCGAACTTGACCACCGGATAGGCGTGGTGTCGCACCTGGATCGCGGCCCAGTAGCGTGAACTGCCTTCTTTGATGCGGTACTGCACGTTGCCGGTAATCGGCGCGCGGACGACCTTCCAGCTGATCGGAATGCGCCCGTCTGCCGTGTTGCCGATCGCCGCGAAGGCATTGGGCGACAGATCCAGGCCGCCGGAGGCGCCCTCCGGATACAGGTCGGTGACATAGACGGTGGTCTTTCCCCTGGGGCCGGTCACTTCCAGATAGGCGCCAGCCAGCGCGGCCTTGATCCCGCCGAAGTTCAGCTGCGTGGAGTTGAGCGCGGTGATGAAGGCATCACTCGGAATGGGGTCCAGCAGGAGCGCGCCGCCAGAGTAGCCGGAGCCGGTCATGGTGGCAGTGCCGCTGAAAGTACTATTCCACGACTTCTTGCCGCTCGCATTCTTCGTGCTGTCGCCAGTTGTTGTGGCAATGGCGGGCATCACGGGCAACATGCCCCAGGCATGACGCAAGATCAGCAGTTTGTCTGCGCGGGGCTGCCATCCGGCGCCAACAGGCCGCCGTTGTTGGCATTGCCAGTTTCCCAACTGCCGAGAAATGCGCTGCGCATTCCAGCGTTTGCCAAATAACCGCTCAATGCGGTTTGCCATGCTGGGTCGCGCGGGTCGCCATCGCCCAGTCCACCGCCGAGGCTGACGGGTACCACTGCATGGTCGAGTGCGAATTGGCCGAAGTCGCGTTGCCACATGGCGGGCAGTGCCTGCGCAAATCCGGGTGCGGCGAAGGCATCGGTCGTATCGCGATCCGGGCCCGCCAACTTCGGCATCAACACCAGGTGTCGGCGAGCGATGTCCAGCGGCACGCACGCGAACGGCTGAAGATTGCTGCCAGGCGCTTTGCGCCCTGGGTCACTGCACACCGCATTGCTGCCCACACCTTCCACACCCACGAACCAGCGCGGTGCCTGCGCCAGCACTGTTGCAGCTGCGCGCGACGCTACCCGGTTCCAATCCTGATCCGCCGCGTTTCCTGTCCAGCTGGCATTGCGGTAGCCGCTGCTGCCAAGGTCGATACCCAGGACATTGGCGTTGCCGCCATAGCGGCGTGCCAGCGTGACCAGGCCGCGCGTCCATGCCTGCCGCTGTGCGCCCAGGAGCGGTGCGCGGTCATCGCAACCTCCATCTGCAAACGCGAACATCACCTGCATCCCGCGCTGGGTTGCGGCATGCACCACTGTGTCGAGCAGTTGCAAGGAATCTAATCCGCGCAGCGTGGAATCGCCGGCAACTTCTGCAGCTGCCACAGGGACGCGTTGCAGAACAGCGGCGCAGACCGGCACCCGCACGGCATTAATGTCTGACGCCTGCATCCGATCCAGCAGTTGCGCCAGTGTGTTGTTGCGCATGCCGACGGCCGCCAACCCGGCGCGATCGAAGCCGGGCCAGGTGACCCCGCGAATGTGCAGCGTCTGACCCGTTGCATCGACAAGGGGAGCTTGCGTACTGACCTGCATCGCCGGCGCGGTGAGCGGGACGAGCGTTGCGAGCGCGATCAAGAAATGGAGGTGTGACAGCATGGACGTTTCCTAGAGTGTGTCATGTACGTTGAGATGCCTACGAAGCGGCCTGTGCGGTTGGAGACAAAAGGGCACAGCGCCCCGGCAACGCGCGCGATGCAGTCCCGGCTTGCCACAGGCCACTTCCCGACCGGGTTGGCCGGCAGCGGCACGGAGTGGGCGCTGCGCCGCTTGCCGTGGCGCTACCGAGCCTGTGCCATGCAGCGCCCGTTCCGCCGCCGACGGCATCTGCTCCGATGTCATCTCATTCGAAGCGCATGCCGCGCCGCGCTCCAGGCAGAGGTCGAGCAGCACGACAGCGATTGAACTGGCGGCCGCTAGGCGCCGCATCGTTGTTGCAGCGCTCCTGCCGCAGCCGAGGAGCGGTAGAGCACACTAGCCTCTACCGCTCTGTGGCAACGCAGTTATCGCATCACCGATGCGGCGTCGCGCTCACAGTGACCGAGCTCGCGCCTGCACCCGATGCGCCATTGGCCGTTACCTTGTAGTAGTACGTGATGCCGTTGGTGAGCGCCTGGTCCACATATGAGGGCGAGGTCAGGCCCGATGCGACGGTGATGGGAGCAGCGGCTGCGCCGGCAACACGTTGCACCGTGTAACCCGTGGCACCGGCAACGGGCGACCAGCTGAGCCTGACCTTGCCATCCCCTGCATTGGCGGTCAGCCCCTTCGTTGCCGTCGGCAGACTGGCGGGCACCGCGTCGGTCGAAGCCGACTGCAGCGTCACCTTGGTCGAGGTGCCGATAGCGGGATACGCGTTGGCGACCAACTGGACGAACTGCGTGTGGAACCAGTTACCGGCGATCGGCGCGTTCGGCAAGGCACCCGTCAACGTGCCGTCCGGCGTCGTATAGGTCGGGTCGCAGTATCTGTCGAAGCCCTTGCCCTGGTTGTTGGGAATGTACTTGCTGGAGCCGTCGGATTCGCCCGCTCCCTTGCCCCAGACATAGGCATGGATATGCCCGCCGGGTGCCGCGGTCGGCGGCATGCCGATCCCCGCACCGCTCTGATTGCACCAGTTGCCGCGATGGAGACGACGGTCCACGCGTCCGGAGTCCACGTAGGTGTTGATGTCATTGCCGCTGGCAGATGCAGGGCGCGCGCTGCCGCCCCAGCCGTTGCGACCGGTGTCGATCAGAAAGCCGATCTTGCTGGGCCAACCCGCGCCGACGAAGCCGTTGTAGAGGGCTTCCGCATAGGTCGATTCGTCGAAGAAACTGTTCCATTGATAGAAGTTGGACGAGCGAATGGGCTGGCCACCGATCGTCAGGTCCGGGTTGGGCAGGTTCGGCTCATGAAGCGGCGTGTAATTGGCGGTGTTGGTGATGAAGCCATCCGCACTGGCCAGACCGGCTGCCGTTCCCTGCACGACCCGTGTGTACAGCGAAATCGCAGGGCTACGGTTACTGTCCCACCCCAGCCAGCCGGAATGGCCGATATCGAGGTAATTGTAAACATTGGGAATGGCATGGAGCTTGTCGAGCGCGTACTTGATGGCGGCCTCGTAAATGCCGCTGGATGCCGCCTGGCCGCAGGCGGGCGTGCTTTGATTGGTGACAAGATTCGGAAGGCTGTCCGGCTCGATGATGTTGACGATCCGAAGATCCTTGTATTTCGGATTGGCCAGCGTCGATGCGATGACGTCGATGTATTCGGTCTTGTAGCGCTGCAAGCCGGCTTGCGTCAGTGGCAGCTCGCCGTTGGAGGCCAGCGCATGGCAGTCGCGCCCCGGCATGTCGTAAATGACAAAGCCGACCGTGATCGGCGTATTGGCCTTTTTTCTGCGCCAATGCCGCATCCAAGTGGCCTTGCAGACTCAGGCGGCCGGCGTTGCGCGAGCCGCCATAGATCGCGTTGATCGAATCCAGCCAGACGGAGGTCGGATAGGACTTGACGACCTGCATCTTGGCTTTCAGTTGCACATCCTTGACCTTGACGATCGACGAGTTGACTTCCTTCGAATAATCGGGATTGACATACCCGCTCGCGCCGACGAACGGGTTGTCGACATGGCTCTGGGCGGATGCCGCAACGGGAATGAGCAGCGCGCCGGTCAGCAACGAAACGGCGAGCTTGGACGTGACGCAGGGTCGGAGGTTTGTCAAAGATGACATTGAATTTTGCCTTGAGATAGGAAGTGGTGAAACGGTGTGTAATAGCGAGATATCAAGATGTCGTGTGATTCGCTATGGCTGGTGGCTTCTCTCGATTGATGTCCGCTCGGGGTGAGTGATGCACGTGCGCAACCGAACGCGCCCCAGATGCGCGTGTGCATCGGTGGTCCTGCGCCGGGGCGATCGGCGCAGAAGATGGTGCGGCATGTCGCATTCAAGCGGCTCGCCGTATTCGCGCATCGGTCGGCGCAATGCGTCGATTCCGTTGCACGTTTGAGCGCAGCTGCAGCGGGGCTTGCGCCCACGCGCACCGTGCGATTGTGTGCCGCGTCGTTGCGGCTCATGACCGGTTTCGTCTACCTGCCTGCCACGACCATCGAACAGCATGGTCGGCGCATCGATCGACAATGGCAGCAGGCCTTGCAGGCAGGGTGTGGCTGAAGATGCATGGGAAGCTTTCTGGCGAGGCTGAGAATGTAGAAGGCCAGCATTGATGGCACGAATCCGTGCGCGTGCTCTAGAAAGCGAGCGCTACCATAAAGCGGATCCTGGAACTGTGGACGACTACGCTCACCATCCGAGAAAGGTGTGGCGTTATTGCAGATGCCGATTATGTGGAGACAAAAACGAAGACAGATGCAGATTATTCGGAAATTATCTTTACAAAGATAATATCGAAAGTTATTTAATTCTGACAGAAATGGTTTGTTTTTTATTTTAGGAGAAGGGCGGAAAAGTATATTTTGCTGCATTCTGTTGAATGTCAGTCCCGGCTGGCGTCGTGGTTCCAGGGCATTGCGCCACAGCTCCAGATGGCCGGTGCCTGGCGGTGAGCGTGAACCAGCGCGTCTGACCCGGATGCCGGTGTCGGAAGAACTCGGGACGGTTCGATGCGAGGTCGCTACGGTCGAGATGGCAGGCGTGAGCAGGTACCGGCAGACTGAGCTGCATGCAGTGCGAATTGCCGCCGCCGGGAGTGCGGTACGGCCTGGACGCTGGTTGCGGTCTTGGGCGGTGCAGGTCTGCGACGCGGGCCTTGCCCAGGTCGTCGCAGAGGACGTGCCCACCGCAGCCTCGCATCAGGCGCCCACTGGCACGCATGGGCGTGATCTCGTATGTTGACCAGCTTGCCCACTCCTCCGGTGCCGTGCCCATGTCTGACCCGTCCGCGCCCGATCATCTGCAACGCAGCCTGTCCAATCGCCACCTGCAGTTGATCGCCATCGGCGGGGCGATCGGTACCGGCCTGTTCATGGGCTCTGGCAAGACGATCAGTCTGGCCGGGCCGTCGATCCTGTTCGTCTATCTCATCATTGGCGCGATGCTGTTCTTCGTGATGCGCGCGATGGGCGAACTGCTGCTTTCCAATCTGGAATACAAGTCGTTCATCGATTTTTCCACCGACCTGCTCGGGCCATGGGCCGGGTTTTTCTGCGGGTGGACGTACTGGTTTTGCTGGATCATCACCGCCATTGCCGATGTCATCGCGATTGCGGCCTATGCGCAGTTCTGGTTTCCGGGATTGGCGCCGTGGATTCCCGCGATCTTGTGCGTGTTGTTGCTGCTGAGCCTGAATCTGGTCACGGTGAAATTGTTCGGCGAGATGGAATTCTGGTTTGCGCTGATCAAGATCATCGCCATTGCCGCATTGATCGTCACTGGCGCCGGGCTGGTGGCCTGGGGCTTCCACTCGCCCTCGGGCAACGTGGCCTCGCTGTCGAATCTGTGGAACGACGGTGGCATGTTCCCGATGGGCATTGGCGGGTTCTTTGCCGGCTTTCAGATCGCGGTGTTCGCCTTCGTCGGCATCGAGCTGGTCGGCACCACGGCTGCGGAAACCGCCGACCCGCGCCGTAATCTGCCCAAGGCGATCAATTCGATTCCGGTGCGCATCTTGATTTTCTATGTGCTTGCGCTGATCGCCATCATGGCGGTGACGCCGTGGCGGCAGGTGGTGGCCGACAAGAGCCCGTTCGTGGAGTTGTTCGTGCTGGCCGGCGTGCCGGCGGCGGCCAGCCTGATCAACTTCGTGGTGCTGACCTCGGCCACCTCGTCGGCCAATAGCGGCATTTTTTCCACCAGCCGCATGCTCTACGGCCTGGCCGAAGAACAGCATGCGCCCAAGGGCTTTGCCAAGCTCTCGCGTGCGGCAGTGCCGGCGCGCGGCCTGCTGTTTTCCTGTCTGTGCCTGCTGCTGGGCGCGATGCTGGTGTATCTGATTCCCAACCTGGTCACCGCGTTTACGCTGGTCACCACGCTGTCGGCGGTGCTTTTCATGTTCGTGTGGTCGCTGATCCTGTGCGCCTACATCGCCTACCGCCGCAAGCACCCGGAGCAGCACGCCGCCTCGGCGTTCAAGATGCCCGGTGGCGTGCTGATGTGCTACGTGTGCCTGGCTTTCTTCGCCTTCGTCATCGTGCTGCTGACCCTGCAGGACGACACGCGTCAGGCATTGCTGGCCAGCCCGGTGTGGTTCCTGCTCCTGGCCATTGGCTATGCGGTCAAACGCCGTGGGAACCGGCAGCGCTGAGCGATGGGTGCGGCACGCATCGTGTGCAGCGTGCGGTAGTGGCCGCACGCTGCGAGCGGTCATGTCGATGCGCGTGTACGCCGGATCAGTCGCCGTTCGGGTCAGAATGCGCCGTTTCGCCTTCCCCTGCCGGGCGCGGCGGCATTACGGCCGCGCCGGCGGGCAGACGCTGCAACGGGATCTGTTTCTTTGCTTTCCAGTGCGGGGTGACCGGTAGACCGTAGTGTTGAAAGAGCTTGGCGACGTTTTCGAGATGCTGTGATGTTCGGTCGGCATATTCGCTGAATCGCCCCGAATCGTTGTCGATGCACAGCGCGCCGTCCGGGTTGTAGTACAAGGTACCGCCGAGGCGCGCTTCGGGTAGCATGCGATTTTCCTGCCAGGGAGTCTTGTCCCAGGGTTGGCCGCCCACGAGCGTGACATGGCCTTGCGCGTATGGCTGTTTCTTCTTTCGCGCCTGCTTGCTTGTCATCGGCTCGTCCAGGACCACGCCAGGATGCCCTTCGCCGATGACCAGGCTGCCATTACTGGCGATGTTCCATTTGTACTCCACCTTCTTGTTGCGCAGATCGTCCAGGCGCAGCCGCTGAGCCAATGGCGTATTGGAAGGAGCGCCGGTTTCAGTCTGTTCGTGGAACGTGGGGTGCTCCTGATGCGATCGATGTCGTCCTCGCTCAGCCCGAGATCGTTGGATAGTTTGGCTGGATCGAGACGATGCGGCATCTCCAGTGCCGGAGCGGTCGAGACGAACAGGCGTGTTGGATTGATCTTGACGTGCGCTTGGCCGCCAGCGGGCGTTTCTATTTCCCGAGACTGGCTCGGCGTCGGCTGGACATCTTCTTCCACGCCGCCAGTGGGCGCTTCTTTTTCCTGGGACTGGCTCGGCGTTGGCTGGATACCTCCTTTCAAGCTGGCAGCAGGCGTTTCTATTTCCTGAGACTGGATCGGCGTCCGGTGGACACCTCCTTCCAGTTGCTTTCCGCGCGCGGGCTGGGTGCTGCCGAACAGCGCATCGAGATGGCGGTTGTCTGCGACGAACGCCGGCGATCGCGCCTTGGCTGATGCGCTCCGGCGCAGGGGAGGCAGCCCGTGGAGCTGGGCGTGGCCGCGGAGTTGGATGTCGTCGCACACCGATGGAGCAGGTGGCAGATCACCATGGCCAATAGGCTCGTGTAGCCCGCCAGATGCCGAGCCGGAGATTTTCATGCGCGTACTCCTGGGATGCGTGAGCGGAAAATATAAGGCAGCCAGAACGTGCAGACCGCTCACAGCAGAATCGATGTGCGATTTGGCGAAAGTTGTCGCTGCCTTGCAGGAACCGCACGGCGATTGCATGCGTGATCAGGTACGGCCATCGTCCGTCGTGGCCGTCGACGATGGGCATGTGTCGGCGTTGACGCCATGGTGGACGCGGAGGATGCTTGGGCTCTTTCATCCCACAGTCGATGCATGATCACGATCCACCCGATTGCCGGAACCCGGCACACCCCAGGTTGCTGGGTCGACCTGTGCCAGCCAAGCCCGCAAGAGCTGGCGCAAGCCGCCGAGAAAGTGGGGTTTGCCTTGCCCGATCGTGCGGCGATTGGCGAGATCGAATTCAGTAGCCGGGTGCGTCGCCAGGGCGATGTGTTGTTTCTCAATGTGCCGCGTTTCCAGGACGAGGACGGCCCCACCGCGCCGTTGGGATTTGCGCTGTCGCCCACCATGCTGGTGACCTTGCGCGAGCAGCGCATCGGCTCGTTGGAGGCGCTGACGACGCGGCTGGAACACGAACCCTGCCACAGCTCGGACGACTTGCTGCTACGCATGTTTGACCAGCTGGTTGGGCGCCTGGCAGACCGGCTCGAGGCACTGGAAGCGGCAGTCACCGAAACCACGCGGCAAGTGTTCGACAGCCCGCACAAGACCAAGGACCTGGAGCGCATGTTGTACCAGGTCGGCGACATGGGCCGACAGCTTGGCGGCCTGCACAACGCCGGGCAAGGCATGCTGCGCCTGGTCACCTATCTGGATGGCGCCGCCCCGGACTGGTTCGGGGCCGATGCAGCCAAACGCATCACCCTGCTGCACAAGGACCTGACCACCTTGAGCGAATTCCAGCAGCACATGGACGATCGCATCGAGTTCCTGCTCGACAGCGTGCTGGGCATGATCAACATGGACCAGAACAACGTGATGAAGGTGATGGCGGTGGCGTCGGTCGTCGGCATCCCGCCCACCGTGTTGGTCGGCATCTGGGGCATGAACTTCTCCTACATGCCCGAACTCAAGGGGCACGACCACTACTTCTGGGCGCTGGGCATCATCGCGCTGAGCGTGGTGGTACCGCTGGCGTGGTTTCGCAAGCGTGGCTGGGTGTGATGCATCAGCGCCCGTAAACCGTGGGAGCGCTGCTGGGCGCGCTATGGCGTTATCGGGAAGGCGCTCGCGCCCGGGTGCGCTCCTGCGGGATGCACTGGGCTGCGCAGCCTCGCTGCGCACCGCGTCGTGACGTGAAAACTGCCCGGTTGCATCGCGTGCAACCGGGCCGTGCGCATTGGTTACTGCCGTCGGGCGGCCTGGATCAGCCCTTGGCCTGGAAGCTGGCTTCTTCGTAAGGCTGCACCACCACCCAGCCTTCGCCGGCAAAACGCATCTGCAGGCTTTCACCCGAGCCGCGGCCGAATAGCGTGCCGATCGAGACGTCGGCGACCAGCTCCGGCGTCAGCGTGCCGGACCAGGCGACGGTGGCATTGGGGTCGGTGAACACCGGGCCGCTGGCGGCGGTGACCGGCAAGGTCAGCGGCTCGTAGTGCGAGGTGATCGCCACGATGCCGTGGCCACTCAGGCGCACGTTGAATAGCCCGCCCGAGAGCATGCCGGCCACTTTGCGCATCATGGTGATCTTGTGTTCGACGCCCGATTCGAACGCCAGCACATCGTTGCCGTTGACGAAGATCGCCTCGCCGTTCAAGCGCAGCAGCGTGACCATCTTGCCGACATCGGCCAGATACACGCGGCCCTGGCCTTCGGCCTTCATCAACTGCATGCCTTCGCCGCTGACGGCTTTTTTCAGCAGGTTGCCCAGGCCCTGTTCCAGCAGTCCCTCGCGGGTGAACTTGACGTTGCCGGTGCGCGCCACCATGGCGCCGGCCTTGGACCACACCATGCCGTTCAGGCGCACTTCCAGCAGATGCGGGTTTTCCAGTTCGAACGGATCGGGGCTGACGTCCTTTTCCTTGGAATGGGCGAGAAATTCATTGAGCGTGCGTACGGCCATGGGTCCGTCCTGGAGTGAAAGAGTGCGCATGATACGCGGCCGTCTGCGATGCAGTCGCGGGCAGGCACCGCGAGCCTAAGAGCGGCTAACAAAACGTCGCGAGCAGTTCTCAGGTGGGTGCGGACGGCGCACAGGATCCGGAGTGTACGAGTGCTACATGCCGATTCCGAGCACCGGCCGCGCCCGCCTGGCGGGTGCGCAGTCGTTTGGTTAGCTGCTCTAGGTGCTGCGTATCAGCACACGCGATGACAGCGGCAATCTGGCGATCGGCAAACGCGCTCGACGCATGCGGACGCACCAGGCGCGGATCGAAGCGCTGCGCTCCACGCGGCGTACACCCGCAGAACGCGTCGCCAGTGCGCAGGATCGCCATGGTGGCCCGTCTGCCACGGCTCGTGCGGGCAATGCCTCATTGCGCGCCTGCTCGCGTCGTGTCGCCAGCAAAGGCAGAGCGCGTCATATCGCCGCGACGGCGGTGCTGCGCATCGAAAACGTGCGCCGTCCGACGCCCCACGTCCGACACCCGACGGCAATGATCCGACCCTGCCGCTGCCACGCACTGCGCAGCAGCGGCACCGTCCTCAGCGCGCGGCGGCCTCGGGCTTGCGCACGCGCTTGGCAGGTGCGGCGTTGGCATCCTTGCCCGGATACAGGTTCAGCAGCATCAAGGTGACGCCGTTGGTCCAGCCGAAGCCGTCCTGCAAGGCGTATTCGCCGCCGCCGCCGCCGGCCGCATCGGTTTCAGGCCGTACTTTTCGACCAGCTTGTGCTCGCGTGCGAACAACGCCTGCACCTGGGCGAGGAAACGCTCGCCGATGGTGCGTGCCAGCGCATCTTCGCCGTAGCGGCGCAGGCCGTCCACGGCCACCCATTGCAGCGGTGCCCAGCCGTTGGGTTCGTCCCATTGCTGGCCGGTCTTCACTGCGGTGGTGGCCAGGCCGCCCGGGCGCAGCAGTGTCTTGCGCACGGTGCTGGCGGTGCGCTTGGCATGATCGTCCGAGGCCAGGCCGGCGAACAGCGGGTACAGCGCGGCGGCGGTGACCTGGTTGCTCAGCGTGCGCGTCTGCCAGTCGTAGTCGGCGTAGTAGCCGGCGGCATTCCACAGATGCGCGTCGATGGCCTGCTTGCGCTGCTGTGCGAGTGCGGCGTAGTCGCGCGTGCAGTCTGCGCCCGGTTGCGCACAGGCCTGGGCCAGCGTGCGCTCCAGGTGGTAGAGCAGGCTGTTGAGGTCGATCGGGATGATGGCGGTGGTGCGGATGGTGCGCAGGTTCTGGCCGTCGGCCAGCCAGCGGCTGGTGTAGTCCCAGCCGCTCTCTGCACCGGCACGCAGGTCGCGGTAGACCTCGGCGGCCGGGCGGTCTTTCACCTCGGCAGCCGTGCGGGTGTCGTGCAGCCAGGCTTCCGGGCGTGGGGTGTCGCGCTCGTCCCAATAGCGGTTGAGCACGCTGCCATCTTCCAGGCGCACCACGTGGCGCGCGGCCTGGCCGGGCTGCAGGTCATCGCTGCCCTGCATCCAGTAGGCGTATTCCTTCTGCAACTGTGGCAGGTAGCGCTGATACACCGCCTCGCCTTCCACGCCGGCCTGCAGCTCTACCATGTAGGAGAAGAACGGCGGCTGCGAGCGGCTGAGGTAGTAGGTGCGGTTGCCGTTGGGAATATGCCCGTAGGTGTCGATCAGGTAGGCGAAGTTGTCCAGCATCTGGCGGCTGAGCGTGGTTTCGCCGCTCTTCACCAGGCCCAGCATGGTGAAGTAGGAATCCCAGTAATACACCTCGCGGAAGCGTCCGCCCGGCACCACGTACGGGTGCGGCAGCGCCAGCAGGCTGCTGTGCGGCGGCACGCGGTTCTGGCTGCGCACCAGCTTGGGCCACAGCAGGTCGATGTGCTCGCGCAGCGCGGTGTCCTGGCGGATCGCATCGGTCTGCACCGGCGGCGATTCCTCGAAATTGGCATCCACGAACTTACGCAGGTCGAAGCCGGGGTGATCGTGCTGCGCCAGATAGTCGGCGTTGATCAGCGCCGGGTCGCGCAGCGGCAGGAAGTCGACAAAGTGCTTCTGGTCATCGAACAGCTCACCGCGCTGCACGGCCTGGAACAGTTCCGGGTAGGCCAGGTCGGGCGTGGGCGGCGTGGGCGCCGGCGCATTGACGACCGGAGGCTCCAGCGGCGCGGCGGTCAGCGTGCCCGGCGCAACAAACATGCTCAGCGACAGGCCAAGCAGCGACGTGCAGCACGGGGGCGCGGCAGAACTCATGACATCTCCAGAACGGGCAGTGGCGTAGGGCATGGTAAACGACCGATGTGGCGGGCGGGACCGAGCGAGGTGCCGGCACGCCGACAGGCTTCGCACCGGGACGACTGGATTCAGCAAGCTGATCGGCGTGGTGCCGCAACGTGCGTCGATCCACGCATATCGGCGCGGCACTCAGGCAGCTTGAATGGTGGTGCGCCGGCGTCCCTGCAGCCTGGCCGTTGCAAGATGCGCGCCACTGGCGTGCCGGAAGACCGCCACCTGCCCGCGTTTGCGTTAGCGCTCGTTCTTGAGCAGGCGCTGCAATTCCAGCGCATTGGAGGTGGCGCACCCGGCTGCGGTGTTGTCGAAGATCACCCAGCGTTCGGGCGGTGGCTGCGTACTGCCCGGGTGGCTGGCGCGCACCGCCGCGGCCAGCGCCTGCAGTGCGGTGTGCGGGTAACTGCTGTAGTAGATGCGCGGGGCGCCATGCCAGCGCCAATACAGCGGTGCAGCAGTCGGGCTCGGCAGCGAGGCTGCGGGCACTGGCGCCGGGTCGGCGGCGCAGCGTGCAATGCGATGGCGCGCCAGCAGCGCCTGCGCAGGTGCGGCGAACCAGCTGGCGTGGCGCGGTTCGCAGACCACGCCGCCGTCCCAGCGCCGGCGCAGCATCGCGAAAAACCGCGCGGCCACCGCGGCATCGAAGGCCGCGCTGGGCGGCAGTTGCAGCAGCAGGCAGCCCAGTCGTGTTCCTAGCGCGCCGGCCTGCGCCAGGAAGGCATCCAGCAGCGGGCCGGTGCCGTGCAGGCGCGCGTCGTGGCTGATGCTGCGCGGCAGTTTGACCGAAAAACGAAAATCCTCCGGTACGCTGTCGGCCCATCGCGCATAGGTGCTGGCGCGGTGCGGGCGATAGAACGAAGAGTTGATTTCCACCGCGTCAAAACGCGTGGCGTAGCGCTGCAATACGCTGGCGCCTTGGTCGAACTGTGCGCGGTCGGCGGCAGGAATCGACCAGCCTGCGCAACCACAACGCACACGTGCAATGGCAGCGGATGGACGAGCTGGCATGGCAGGCAAGCCGAGGGTGGCAGCACTCTATGCATGCGCGTGCGTCAGGATGCCGTGTGCATCGCGCTCACGGGCGACTCACGCAGCGCTTCGATACTGGGCGCATGCCAGAAGGTCCCTCACTTGTCATCCTGCGCGAAGACACCCAAGCGTTTGTCGGTCGCAAGATCGTGCGCGTGTCCGGCAACAGCAAGCAGGACATCGCGCGGCTGGACCAGCAAAACGTGCTGGCACTGCGCAGCTGGGGCAAGCACTTTTTGATCGAATTTGCGCATTTCAGCGTGCGCATCCATTTCCTGCTGTTCGGCAGCTACCGCATCAACGAAGACAAGCCCAACGCGGTGCCGCGCTTGTGCCTGGAATTTTCCAAAGGCCAGCGGCTGAACTTCTACGCGTGCTCGGTGCAGTTCATCGAGCGTCCGCTGGACGAGATCTACGACTGGACGGCGGACGTGATGAACCCGCTCTGGGACCCCGCGCAGGCGCGCCGCAAATTACGCGCCGCCCCGGCATTGCTGGCGGCCGATGCGCTGCTCGACCAGACCATCTTTGCCGGCGTGGGCAACATCATCAAGAACGAAGTGCTGTATCGCATCCGCGTGCATCCGGAAAGCACCATGGGCGCGTTGCCGGTGCGCAAGCTCGGCGAACTGGTCACCCAGGCACGCGACTACAGTTTCGACTTCTACACCTGGAAAAAGCCTTCGTGCTGAAGAAGCATTATCAGGTGCACACCAAGACCAGTTGCCCGCGCGACGGCGCACCGCTGCAGTACCGCAAGCACCTGGGCAAGGCCGGACGTCGCGCGTTTTTCTGCGAGGTCTGCCAGCGCCTGTACCGCGCCGACCAGGCCTGATGGGCGCCGTGCCGTGGCTCGGGAAGTGCTGGTCGGATCGGCGAGTGCCTGCTGATGGACTGCGGTCTGAGGGATTGCGGTCACCAAGCAGCAGTCCGTGCGCGCCGAGCTATGTGCGCCTGTCGTTGGCCTGCCAGTGATCGGATGGCGATGCGTCTTCGGTGAGCGTGCTGGCTTGACGGTGCATCAGCGTTCGAGGATGTGCATGGCGGTGTCGGATCTCGCGCGGGGTAGGCCGTTTTCGCGGCACTGGCGCTTGGCCTGCGTATCGCATGGCCGACGATTCGCTTTCCAGCTTCGCGGATGCTGTCGTCGAATCCGTTCACCGGCGCGCCCTCTGTTCGGCCCGTGGCGCACTGACGATTCGCTTGCGCCAACCTGCGGCGCAATGTGAATGGCGGCTGGCCCTTCCCAGCCAAACAACGAATTACAAACGCGCGCCGTCGCGCCGCCCGCTAGATTTGCGCGTCGCATACCAGGGTTCGCTGTGTGCGGCGTCGGCACTCTCATCTCATCGGTCTCCCGCATTGTGATTACCCGCAGGAAGGAAGCGCTTGTCCCGCATGTCGCCGCTGTCGCATGCACGGGCGCCATCCTGTTCTTTCTTGCCTGCCTGTTGCTGTACATGCCGCCGCCACGCGAAACCCCGCAACACGACGACACGTTGCAGGTGTATTTCGTACCGCGGCCGCAACAGACGCCGCCGACACCGCAGCAACCGCCGCAGGAGCCCGAGCGCAAGCCGCGGGTTGCCTCGGCCGCGCGTGCGGCGCCGCCGGTCACGCACACGCCGCCACCGCCGCGGCCGCCAGCCGCCGCCACTGCGCCTGTCAGCGATTCGATGGCGGCCCAGCTGTATACCCGCGACGGGCGCCTGCGCATGGCGCAGGTGGACCCGATGGCGCAGACCGGCAGCGCGGTGCCACCGGGGATGGCCGACGAACGTGCGCAGGCCAAGGCACGCAAGATCATGGAGCGGGTCAACCCGGTGCAGTACCAGCAAACCCGCTTCGCCAAGGACTGGAAGAGCGATGGCACCTTGGGCGATGTGGCGGTGCAGGAAATGAATCGCGGCATGAAGAAGTTCAACGACATGCTCAACGGGCCGCAGACCCAGGTCGCCAAGGCGCGTCCGCCGCCGGACGTGCGCTTCAATCCCGCGCTCGCCGGCAATCAGGGCGAGATGGGCAGCGAGGCGACGGGCGATGCCTATAAGTCAGCGCCGATTGCGCATGAAACCCTGCCCGACCTCAAGGGGGAAGCCAGCCGTCGCATCCGCGAGGCACTGGCGGCGCTGGAACAGCGCAGTGCGCGTTGCGACGCCTCCAGGCGCACATCGCTGTTGTCGCCGGTACGCACGCACCTGTCGGACCTGGAACGCGCCGAGCACGCCTTGAACAACGGCGCCGATCCGGTGATGGCCGCACAGATGCTGCCGCGTCAGGCCGACAGCGCCTACGACCTGGCCCGCCGCGCGCTGTGGTACGCCGATCGCCAGTTGAAGCAGTGCGCGCTGGGGTGAAAGGTGGGCTTGTGCTGCGGTGCAGACGCAGCTGGGATGCGGCAGTGTCATCGCGAGATGCGAAACTCAGTACCGCCTTATCGTTACCCCAACCCCGTTCCACGCCCCGGCTCGCGCCTGCAGCGCGGCCGCTCCAAGGCACGCGCACGCCAGTGGCCTGCAAGCGATGCGTTTACGCCCCGCCGGGCGAGGGGCTTACATCGCTTCCGCCTTGCTTTGCAGTTCAAACCAAGCGGCGAGGATGAATTCACCGCGGAACAACTGACCGCGGGCGCTTCGCTTCAAACCCCGTCTTCTAGCGGAGAGGGATTGGGATGAGGGTACGTCTGCGAAGCAGCAGATCGATTCGCAGGCCTCAGGCCAGGCTCTGCCGGTAACGGTCCTTCTCTGCGCTCAGCGCGACTTCGGCGCGCAGAAATACCTGGCCGATCGGCTCGTCCGGGCGTGTGGATTGTGCCTGGCCCAACAAGACGGTCAGGCCCAACGCATGTTGTTGCTGGGCGATCTCGCGCAGGCTTTGCAAGGTGCGCTCGGCGTCGGGTCCGCGCAGCACGGCGATGAATTCCGCACTGTCGGTGACACGGTCGATGCTGTTGCCTGGCCCCTGTACCAGTGCCGCCAGGGCCTGGTCGAGCTGCTGCAGGTTGCGCCCGAGCAAACGTTCGCTCTGGCGTTCGGCCAGTGCGGCCAATTCCTGTACTTCCAGAATCACCAGGTGATAGCCGGTGTCGGCGACGGCCTGGCTGGCAACCGGGGCGACCGGCTGCAGGATGGCGTCGCGTTCGAGTTGCAGCTCGCGCTTGCGCTCGTCGAGCAGCCGCATGGCCACCCGTGCAAGCGCCTGCAGGCCGGTGCGCTGCAGCTCGGTGAGCGTGCGTGGCTCGGTGTCGAGCACGCAGACCGTGCCCAGTGCCACACCGTCGGAGGTGACCAGCGGCATGCCGGCATAGAACCGCGCGCCGGTGTCGCCGGTGACCACCGAAATATCGGCAAATCGAGTGTCCTTGCGCAGGTCCGGCACTTCCATCAGTTGCTCGGGGCTGCGGATGGCGTGGTCGCACACTGCCTGGCTCCGTTCGGTCTGCTGCAGGCCCAGACCCAGCTGCGCCTTGAACCATTGGCGGTCGCGGTCCACCAGCGACATCAGCGCGATGGGTGTGTCGCACAGCGACGCGGCAACCTGCACGACGTCTTGATAGGTGTCCTCCGGCAGGCTGTCGACGATGCGATAGCCATCCAGGACCTGTTGGCGAGAGGCTTCGTCAGCTACGGGCATGTCTTTCATCGAATCAGCCAGGCAAGCGCGAACGCGAAAGCGGCAAGCATACCGGCAGCGCCGGTAATGCGGCGTGGATGCCGCCCTGCAGACCGTGCAAGGTGAGACGCCAGCGCCGCATGCCGGCAGCGACCGCATGGGTCGTGCTTGCGAGGCGATCAGGCAGGGGATCGGGCAGGGCCACGATGGCGAACGACAGGCGAGGTGTTCAACATGCGCTGCGTGTAACGCACACTGGCGAATGCGCCTGGACCATCTGCACCACACATTGCATGGTGCCAGCGGTGTCCACCCGGCAGTTGCGCGCCAGGGTCATCGCTATTTCAACACGACGCGCACGAGCACGCCCTGCTGTGTCCTTGCTGCTGTCGAGCACGCCTGCAGGCAACGATCACAGTGCAGCAGGTGCATATGCGTTGCTGCTGTAGCGCCGCAGCTACGCGGGGAATACTGCGGTGGCGACGCGCATTCCGGGCAGCGACTGACGCGCCGAACCACCACACGCCGCATCAGACATGACGCTGCCACACCGGCCACGCTGCGTGCAGCAGCGCAGCCGGTGTGGCAGGTGCGATCAGCGCTTGACCGGCTTGCCGTCCACGTCCAGCACCTGCACGTCACCCAGCTTGAGCGCACGCACGGGAGCTTCGATCTTCTTCAGGTCGCCGACGATCACCCAGGTCATCGCCTCCGGCTTGATGATTTCCTTGATGGCCTTCTGCGCGGCCGGCTGGTCGATCGCTTCCAGGCCCGGCTTGAGCGTCTGCACGTAGTCGTCGGGGCGGTCGAACTGCACGATGCCCTCGATCGCCCCGAGCACCGCGCCGGTGGTTTCGAAGCTGCCGGGCAGGGCGCGGATGCGCTGGTTCTTGATCTTCTCGATCTCGTCGGTGGTCAGCGGCTTGTCGCCGATGATGGCGGTGGCTTCCTTGAAGATCTCGTTGGCCGATTCGGCGGTCTTGTCGGTCTGCACCGGTGCCGAGAACAGGTAGGGCCGCTGGCCCTGCGCATCCATCATGCGGGTGCCGGCGCCGTAGGCCCAGCGCTTGTTCTCGCGCAGGTTCATGTTCAGGCGCGAGGTGAAGGTGCCGCCGAAGGCGCCGTTGGCCACACCAATGGCCAGGTTGTCCGGCGCCTTGGTGGACGGAGCCAGCAAGCCGGCCAGGATCACCGATTGCGGCGCATCCGGGCGGTTGATCAGGTACACGCGCGGCTTGGGCTGGGCGGCGACGTTGGCCAGGTTCTTCTTCGGCAACGCCGTGGTCGGGACCTTCCAGTCGCCGAAGGTGGCATCGAGTTGGGGAATGATCTGCGCCAGCGTGGTGTCGCCGGCCACCAGGATGCGCAGGTTGTCCGGACGTAGCCACTGGCTGTGGAAATTCTGCAGATCCTGCGCGTTGAGGCTCTTGATCGCCGCCTCGGTGCCGCTACCGGTGAGCGGGATGCCGTACGGGTGCTGGTTGCCGAACAGCAACGGCGGCAGCGCCCGCAGCGCCAGGCTGTTGGGCTGGGTCTTTTCCTGCGCGATACCGGACAGCCACTGGCCGCGGACGCGTTCGATGTCGGCAGCCTTGAAGGCCGGATTGCGCACGATGTCGGAGAACAGCTGCAGCGAGGGCTGCAGCTGGTCGTTGAGCGCGTCCAGCGAGGCGCTGCAGCTGTCCAGATCGCAGCCGACCGCCGTGATCGCACCCAGGCGCTGGCGGCGCTGCGCCACTTCCACCGAGTCCAGCGCGGTGGTGCTTTCGTTCATCAGCGCGGCACTGAAGCTGGCGGTGCCGAGCTTGTGGCCCTGGTCGGCGGCGTAGCCGGCGTCGAACAGCAACTCCACCTGGGTGACCGGGATGGTGTGGCGCTCGGCCAGGATCACCTCGATGCCGTTCTTCAACTTGCCGCGCTGCAGCGTCGGAAAGCTCAGGTCCGGGAATCGATCGGTCTGCGGCGCGCCCTTGCTGCGGTCCAGCGTGGAGGCGGTGACCTTGAACGTGCCCGCGGCCGGCAGCTTGGGCGCCGGCTTGCCGGGTTCTTCGCCACGTGCCACCACCGCCTTGTCTTCGGCGGCCGGGTCGAAGTCCTTGCCGGCCGGCAGCACGGTCAGCAGGTAATCGCCCTTGCCGAACCAGGTGGCCGAGGCCCGCTTGACGCTGTCGGCGGTGGCGGCCTGGGCGCGCTGCAGATCCTTCTTGTAGGCGCCCGGGTCGCCGCGATAGACCTGGCCCTCAGCCAGGATCACCGCCTTGCCGGTGAAGCCGCCGACCTTTTTCCAGCCCGCGCACGAAGCCGGCGCGGTAGGCCACCTGCGCGCGCTGCAGTTCGTCGGCGGTGGGACCCTGGGCGATGAACTTCTTGAGTTCTTCGTCGATGATCGCCTCGACCTTGGCCGGGTCCACGCCGTCTTTCACGTCGGCCTGGATCTGCATCTGGCTGGACAGCGCGAACGGCTGCACCGAGGCGGAGACGTCGTCCACCAGGTTGTCCTGGTAGACCAGGCGCTGGTACAGCCGCGAGGTCTTGCCGCCGCCGAGCACGGTGGTTGCCAGATCCAGCTGGATGAGGTCGTCGGTGCCCAGCTGCGGTGCAACCCAGGTGCGGTAGATGCGCGGCTGCGAGACATGGTCGTGCTGCACGCCGCGCTTTTGTGTTGCCAGCGGGGTCACCCACGGCTGCTGGCGCGCCACCGGTTTGCCGGACGGGATATCGCCGAAGTACTGCAAGGCCTTGGCGCGCGCCTGCGCCACGGTGATGTCGCCGGCCAGCACCAGGGTGGTGTTGGCGGCGCCGTAATTGTCGTTGAACCACTGTTTGACGTCGGCCAGCGAGGCCGCGTCCAGATCTTCCATCGAGCCGATGGTGTCGTGCTGGTAGGGGTGGTTGGCCGGGAACAGGTTGGACAGGTTGTTCTGGTCCACGCGGCCATACGGGCGGTTCTCGCCCTGGCGCTTTTCGTTCTGCACCACGCCGCGCTGGGTATCGAGTTCCTGCTGGCCGATCGCGCCGAGCAGGTGGCCCATGCGGTCCGATTCCAGCCACAGCGCGGTATCGAGCGCGGTGGTCGGCACGGTTTCGAAATAGTTGGTGCGGTCGAACCAGGTGGTGCCGTTCATGTCGGTGGTGCCGACCTTTTCCAGCGGCGCGAAGAAGCTGCCCTTGTTGTTTTCCGAGCCGGAGAACATCAGGTGCTCGAACAGGTGTGCAAAGCCGGTCTTGCCGGCCGGCTCGTCGCCGGAGCCGATGTGGTACCAGATGCTCACCGCCACCACCGGCGCCTTGTGGTCTTCGTGCACCACCACGGTCAGGCCGTTGGGGAGGGTGAAGAGGGTATAGGCGATATCGGGAATGGCGCTGCTGGCCGCGCTCTTGGACAGGCTGGCCGGGGCGGCCGCGACGGCGGGGGCAACGGTACCGGTGGCGACACCGAGCACACCGGCGATCAACAGGGACAGCGGACGCAGCATGTGACACTCCAGAACAGGGCAATCGGCCGAGGGTAGTGGCTGCCCGGCGAGGCCGCAAATGCTGTTCGGCAGGGTGGCAACGCCGGCGAAGCTGGCATCGCTGCACTGGGCACAAGGGCAGGGTGGGTCTACGCCGCCCTCCAATTGGCGTCTGCACCCCGGGTGCAGCAGCGACCCCGCTGCACCGCAATGCCGGCCGGTCCGCACAAACGAACGCGGCCGCGGGCGCTTAAGTTGGCGATCGCCTCGCCGTTACCTGGTGCGACCTACCTTGACCCGATGCTACCCGCCGACCACGCCATGACTGCCCCGTTGCCGCCCGTGCCGATCCCCGCCAACGACGCCCAGCGCGTGGACGCGGTGCGCCGGCTGGAGGTGCTCGATACCGAAGCCGAAGCCGAGTTTGACGACATCGCCTGGCTGGCCGCGCACGTGACCGGCGCCCCGATGGCGCTGGTGTCGCTGCTCGACGCCAACCGGCAATGGTTCAAGGCGCGCTGCGGTACCGACCTGGAAGGCACGCCGCGCAGCGTGTCGTTCTGCTCGCACACGGTGATGGGCACCGAGCTGATGGAAGTGCCCGATGCCGAGGCTGACCCGCGTTTCGTCAACAACCCGCTGGTGACCAACGCGCCCGGCGTGCGCTCGTATGCGGGCGTGCCGCTGATCGGCCGCGAAGGCTATGCCTACGGCACCCTGTGCACGCTCAGCACCCGATCGCGCGTGCTCGACGACCAGCAGAAGCAGGCGCTGATCCGGCTGGCGCGACAGGCGGTCAGCCAGCTCGAAGCCCGTCGCGATCGGCTGGCCGCACAGGCACAGCGGAAAACCCTGAGCATGCTGCTGGAAGCCATGCCCGATGGCGTGGTGGCCTGCGGCACCGATGGCCTGCTGCGCGAGTTCAATCACGCCGCGCGGCAATGGCACGGCGCCGACCCGCGCGTGCTGCCACCGGCGCAATGGGCGCAGCACTTCGATCTGTATACCGCCGACGGCAATACGCTGTTGCCCACCGACGCCATTCCGCTGCTGCGCGCCTGGCGCGGCGAGCATGTGCGCAATGCCGAACTGGTGATCCGCGCCAATGGCCAACCGGCGCGCAGCGTGCTGTGCAATGCGGACCCGGTGGTGGGCGACAAGGGCACCGCGCTGGGCGCGGTCTGCGTGATGCATGACATCACCCAGCTCAAGGACGCCTCGGCGGCGTTGTCGGCCGAGCGCGCACGGTTGCAGGCGCTGGTGGACGCCTCGCAGGACGTGGCGATCATCGCCTTCGATCCGCAGGGCCGGATCGAGCTGTTCAATCCCGGTGCCGAACAGTTGCTGGGCTATACGGCCGAAGAGGTCCTGGGCAGCGGCCCGGCACGCTTCCATCTGCAGGCCGAACTCGAACGCCATATGGCGACCTTGGCGCTGTCGCCCCCGTCGTACGTGAAGTTGGCCGCGGCTGCGGCCGGCGACATGCTGCGCGAGGAGCTGTGGACCCTGGTGCGCAAGGACGGCGAACTGCGCCGCGTGCGCCTGTGTTTCAACATCATCCACGATGCACAGCAAGGGTTGGCCGGCTACCTGGCCATGGCCATCGACGTCACCGCCGAGCTGCAGGCGCAGGCCGCCGCGCAATTGGCGGCAGAACGGTTCGCCGGTGCCTTCGAAACCGCGCCGCAGGGCATGGCCATCGTGTCGCTGGAAGGCGCCTGGCGCGACGTCAATCCGTCGCTGTGCAGCATCCTGGGCTACCCACGCGAGCAGCTGCTGCGCACCACCTTCCAGCAGATCACCTATCCGGAGGATCTGGATATGGACCTGAAGCTGGTGCAGGAATTGATCGACGGCAAACGCGACAGCTACAGCCTGGCCAAGCGCTACATCAGCCAGCAGGGCGCGGTGATCTGGGCGCAGTTGTCGGTGTCGCTGGTGCGCGACGGCAGCGGCGCGCCGGTGCATTTTGTTTCGCAGATCCAGGACGTCACCGAGCGCCATGTCGCCGCCGAGCGCCTGGCGGAAAGCGAAGCGCGGCTGCGGGCCATCAGCGATGCCACGCCGGCGCTGGTCAGTCAGTTCGATGCCAGCCAGCGCTGCCTGTTTGCCAACGAAGCGCACCGCGACTGGCTGGGCGTGGAGCCCGCCAGTCTGGTCGGCATGCCCATCACCCATCTGCTCGGCGCAGCGCTCAGCGTTCCCGCCCGCACCGCGCTGGCACAGGTGGCGGCCGGACAACGCGCCAGCTTCGAACATGTGCTGCGGATCGGCAGCACGCCGCGCGATGTGGAGATCACCCTGGTGCCGGAAACCCGCCGTTCGCGTGCGGGCATGCAAGGCTTCTTCCTGATGGCGCAGGACGTCACCGCGCACAAGACGCTGCACCGCCTGATGCACGAACGCGCCACCCGCGATGCGCTGACCGGCCTGCCCAACCGCCACGCCTGGACCGAGGCCTTGCAGGCTGCGGTGGTGCAGGCGAAGCAGTTGCAGCGCACGGTGGCGGTGATGTTCCTGGATCTGGATGGCTTCAAGCGCATCAACGATACCTATGGCCATCGCGCCGGCGACGCAGTGTTGGTGGAGTTCGGCCATTGTCTGCAGCGCGCGGTGGAAGGCCGTTACCTGGTGGCGCGTCTGGCCGGCGATGAATTCGTGGTGCTGCTGGACAATCTGCAGACGCCAGAGGCGGGCTGCGCCACGGTGGCCAAGCGCATCCGTCACGCCGCCGCTGCAGGTGCCATGTTTGGCGAGCAACGGCTACCGATCCAGCCAAGCATCGGCGTGGCCTGGCAGCGCGGCGAACAGGCCGATGCCGCCAGCCTGATGCATGCCGCAGACGAGGCGATGTATGCTGCAAAGAACTCGCCTGGTAAGACGGACGCTACGACGAACGGGCGGGTTAGCACGCGTTGAGTTGTTGGTCCTTCTCCAACGGCCGTTCCGGCAAGCATTGGGTGTTGCTTCTCATCCGTCGAAAGAAGGTGCCCGACGGGCGGGTGGGGCGCGCAGCTGCTATGGATTCAGGTCTAGCAGGCTGCGGAAATACCTCTAGCCAGCATAGACTGTTGTCATCCCACCAACTGTAGATCATCAATGCGCGGCGTAGACGTTTTCAGCGAGCAGTTGTTCACGGTGAAGCGGCTGGATGACTTCATCCCGGGCACGCATCCGTTGCGCCCCGTGCGCGAGATGGTCAACGCGGCGTTGAGGCGCCTGGATGGCTTGTTCGAACGCATGTACGAGCCGAGCTACAAAGGAGGCCGCCCGAGCATTGCGCCGGAGAAGCTGGCGCGGGCCATGTTGCTGCAGGTGTTCTACAGCATCCGTTCCGAGTGTCAGTTGATGGAGCAGGTGCAGTACAACCTGCTGTTCCGCTGGTTCATCGGCCTGTCGATGGATGATGCGGTCTGGGTGCCAACGGTGTTCACCAAGAACCGCGAGCGGCTGATCGAGCATGACGTGGTGGTGGCGCTCTTCAACGATGTCGTGGCGATGGCTGACGCCGAAGGTTGGTTGTCGGGCGAACACTTCAGCGTGGACGGAACGCTGATCCAGGCCTGGGCCGGGCACAAGAGCTTTGTGCGTAAGGATGGGGCTGACGATGGAGATGGTGCCGACTTCCGTGGCACCTCGCGCAGCAACGACACGCATGCATCGACCACCGATCCCGACGCACGCCTGTACCGGAAGGGTAAGACAGCCAGCGAACTTCGCTACATGGGCCACACGCTCACGGACAACCGTCATGGCCTGATTGCCAATGCGCGAGTGACGCATGCCGATGGCCACGCCGAACGTGAAGCGGCCAAGGCCATGATCGGCGATGCATGCCAGGCCAACCCGGAAGGCGCACTGACGCTGGGTGCGGACAAGGGCTATGACGCGGCCGAGTTCGTCAAGGCCTTGCAGGAGATGAAGGTTGTCCCGCACATCGCGCAGAACACCAGCAACCGGCGTTCGGCGGTCCCGAACGCCATTGCCGCGAGCGATGGTTATGCGATCTCCCAGAACAAACGCAAACTGATCGAACAGGGCTTCGGCTGGGCCAAACTGATTGGACGCATCCGGCAGGTCATGGTGCGCGGCCTGGACAAGGTGGATCAGATCTTCGTGTTGAACATGACCGCCTACAACCTGGTGCGCATGCGCACCTTGGGACAGTTGCGCCTGCAGAGCGGAAAACCAGCATGAAAGGCAGCAAGATTGCACTGAATTGGACTATCGAGACCCCGAAACGGCTCGGCGACGGTCAATTTTTCACCAACGCATCCAGATCGGCTTTCCTGGACGATCATTTGTCGTTGATCTTCAGTCGTATTTCAGCAGCCTGCTAATGGGCGGGGGGATTACCGGGCACATGCCAAGTGGGGAGCTTACGGGTCTACATCTGAGGATTCGGGGAGCGGACAACTATCATGACCTGGGGAGAGGGGGCATCCAATTTGGATAGTGCACAATGACGCGCTATCGCCTCTCGGCGGCTCCCTCAAAGCATGCCGAGCCGCTGCTCGGTGAAGGGTTCTCGGAGGGAAGAGATGCCGGAGCGTTTGCTAGCTAGGACAGAGCAGTATTACAGGCGCATATTGTATGGATCTGCGGCTGCGCTTTCGTTTGCAATTATTATTTCTGCGCTGCTGTTCGGAAGTGGGAGCATTGATCAGTACCGCGATCACCAGATGACTCAGTTTGTCAGGAAGAGTGAGGGCGTCCAGAATGAGGTAGACAAGCTGTCTGCCCGGCTTACTCAATTTGCCAGTCTCTATGAGAGCATATGGAAGCTACGTCAGACTGATGCGGTGCCGCTGCACCGATATGCGCATAGGTTGGTACGCGATGGTGGCGTGGTGGTGACCGATGGCGATCTGACGGCAATTCCTTTTACAGTTGTCAGTTCCTTGAACGGTCCGCAGGGTGAAGCACATCTGGCGATGGCATTGCGTGTGGTGCGAGATCTTTCTGGTGTTCCATCGATTGACGCAAGAAAGGTTGGCGTAACATTGGAAGGCTTCATCTACTCGCAGGACGCGCGATTTCTGGCGTCGTCACCGGTGATGTCGTTATCCGAGATGCAGCAGGCGCGTTCGCAGGGGCCTCGGGCATTCGTTGAGAGTCGCATCGGAGCGTTCGAGCAGCTGCTTGCTTCCATTCCACCAAATCAAGCTCGTCAGCTGCGCCCGCTATGGCTGCCTGCTGATAGTGGGGAGCGGCAAGTGCCGGTTTCCAGGCTCGCTGTACCGATGTACCAAGGCGACAAGCGCGTCCTGACCATGGCCCTGTCGTTACCGGACAAAGAGTTTATGCATTTTTTCTGGGCCAGAATGGGCCAGACGGTCGATTCTTCCTCCTGAGTAAGGATGCACACCAGAACTTAGGGATGGTCTGATCAATGCGGCCAGAGGATGCGTCGACCCGCATCGGTAGCGCTGACTACGCTCACACCTTCGGTTTTTCGCTGTTTCCAGCGCATTCTCGGGGCGTTCTCCCCATTACAGGCACAACTTCCCAACGGCAGGCATCAACTGCTTCCGCTTCAGCCACAGGTTCGACAGCGCAAAGAGCGTCAGCACCTGCGCGGTGTTTTTGACCAGGCCGCGATAGCGCACCTTGGCATAGCCAAACTGGCGCTTGATCACCCGAAACGGATGTTCCACCTTCGCACGCAGGCTGGCCTTGGTGTGCTCCCAGCGCTTGGCCAACTTCAGTTCGCGCTTGTTCTTGATCTGCTTCAGCTTCGAGGGCTTCTCCGCGATCAGGTAGCGTAGCTTGCGCTTGCCCTTGATCTCATCGCGCTTCTCAAGCCCGGTGTAGCCGCTGTCCCCACACACCGTGTCTTCCTTGCCATGCAGCAGCTTGTGCGCTTGCGTGATGTCCGCCACGTTGGCTGCCGTGCATTCCACGTGGTGCACTAGGCCGGATTCATCATCCACTCCAATGTGCGCCTTCATCCCGAAGAAGTATTGGTTGCCCTTCTTGGTCTGGCGCATCTCCGGATCGCGCTCACCGTCCTTGTTCTTGGTCGAACTGGGCGCAGAGATAATCGTGGCATCCACAATCGTCCCGCCGCGCAGGCTCTGACCCTTGCGCGACAGATGCGCGTTCACCCGATTGAACAGCTTGCGCGCCAAATCGTGCTGCTCCAGCAGATGGCGAAAGTTGAGAATCGTCGTCTCGTCCGGCACCTCATCCAGCCCGCCGATCTTGGCGAAACGGCGCATCGACACCGTGTCGTACAAGGCTTCTTCCGCCGATGGATCGCTCAATGCATACCACTGCTGCAAAAAGTGGATGCGCAGCATCGTCTCCAGCCGATACGGCTGTCGTCCCGGTTGCCCCGACTTCGGATAGTGCGGCTCGATCAGCCCCAGCAGCTCCTTCCACGGCACGACCTGCTCCATCTCGGCCAAAAACACCTCACGCCGCGTCCGCTTGCGCTTGCCGTCGTACTCCGCGTCGCCGAAGGTCAGCTGCATCGAAATCGTCTACTCGGGTCGATGATCGATTGTGGCAGATCAGGACGGATTGTTCAGAGTTTCCTTAGGCGATCAGCCGAGCTCGTCAGAAGAGCGTGCACTGCTCGCGCAAATAGATGCCAACCTTGCGATGGTCAAGCGCGCTGGCGCAGTTCCTCGCGCTTTTTACAAGGATGGTGTCTTTTACGTCGTTCAGCGTATTTCTGGCCCTGCGTGGATCGCGGTATCTGCCTACCCCTGGCAAGATTTGTTGCAAGGCCTGCGGAGAGAGTTCATCACCGCTACGCTGATCTGTGTGTTTGCTCTTGGATTCATATGGGCCTCTGCGGTGTACTTCGATCTGCGGATCACCAAGCCGTTATTGGAGAGCGCAGAGCATCTGATCGAAGCGCAGCATTTCAGTAAGGCAATCATCGATACATTGCCGATCGGCATCGGTGTGTACGCACCGGATACTGGATCCGTTCTGCTGGAAAATCCACTTGCACGACACATGCGCGGTGGCAAGAGCCTCGATGATGGATTGCGGTTCTATCGTCACGTCATGCAAGAGCGCTCTGTTGGAATGTCGAAGGGTGTCAGCCATTCCTTTGTCGAAGTGTTATGGACAATGGCTGAAGGCAAGAGTGGCTACATTGGCGTTGCATCCTCACAGACACGCTTCGAAGGTCGCCCGGCGGTATTGTTGGGTTTGGTGGACCTCAATGAGCGCAAAGCCAACGAGCGTTTGCTTGTAGAAGCCAAGCACACTGCCGACGAAGCGAATCGTGCAAAATCGATGTTTCTGGCGATCGTCAGTCATGAGATCCGCACACCGCTGCACGGCGCGATGGGGCATCTCGAATTGCTATCGCGCAGTTTGTTGGGCTACGAGCAGAGGGAGTGGGTTGAAATGATCCAGCGCTCCTTTGATGCTTTGCTTGGCTTGGTCAACGATCTGCTGGATTCTACAAAGCTAGAAGCCAACGCCTTGCAGATCAGTCCGGTGGCGATGTCGCCGAACCAAGTGGTCGTCGAGAGCTGCGCGCGTAGTTTTGAAGCGGCGATCATTCGGTCAGGGGTCGCGTTCTACTGTCTCACCGACCCAGATGCGGATCAGGTGGTGGAAGGTGATGAGCAGCGTCTAACCCAGATTTTGCAAAATTTGCTTGGCAATGCGGCCAAATTTACCGAGAGAGGTTCGATCGCCATTTCATCGCGGCGTATCCGTCAGGAGGAAAGTGAGGTTTGGATACGCTTTGAAGTCAGAGATACCGGTATTGGGATTCCTGCAGCGATGCAATCAGCAATCTTCAAGTCGCTGGCTCAGGCCGACGACAGCATCAGCCGGCGTTATGGCGGCACCGGTCTTGGCTTGTTTCTATGCAGGAATCTGAGTCATTTGATGGGAGGGGAGATCAGCGTGCGCAGCGAACCGGGTGTGGGCAGCGTGTTCCGGGTCGATCTTCCGTTCAAGCCCACCGTGCGCACCGGTGCACAGGCGAGCCCGCTGCACGATGTTTCCGCCCAGGTAGTGTGTGGCGATCCGAGCTCGTACGCAGCGCTTGTGAAGCGCTTGCGGCATTGGGGGCAACGGTGGTCGAGGGTGAGCCAGTCAATCAGCCGATCGATATCCGGTTGATCGCCCAACCACCCGGTGGCCAATGGCAGGCGCTCAGTGCGATACGCCTCCCGCGCCTGGGTACTGTGTCGGTGACAGTCAAAGGACCATTTGCTCCACGTCTACGCGGTCAGCACGTCGAGGTCAGTTCGATGACCTCGTCGGGACTGCTGGATGCGCTGATCCACCTGACTGGTGGCGTTGTGGTCTCGCCGGAGATGCCGCGTGCGGTGGCCAGCGATGAGTCGATCGGGCTGCAATTGGATATCTTGATTGCAGAAGACGATGCAGTGAATCGAACCCTGATCAAGCATCAGTTGGCCGCGCTCGGCTGCCAGCAGGTACGGATCGCTGTCGATGGCGTGGAGGCTCTGGAGATGTGGCTGGAGCGGCGTGCGGATCTGGTCATCACCGATCTGGGCATGCCAGGTCTGGATGGTGTAGGGCTGCTGCAGAAGCTACGCGAACTGGATCCGGAGGCGCGCGTCGTCGCCACTTCTGCCTCCGCCGCCGCAGAAATACAGGCAGATACCCAGCTGTTTTCCGATCAGTTGCAGAAGCCTGTGCTGCTGAGCGATCTACGCCGCGTGTTGAGGACGACGATGCTTAATCGACCAGATAATACGAAGATCAATGCCTCGCGCGAACCGGGTTCGGATGAACTCGACGTGCTGCTGCACCAAGCCTTCCGCGCCGAATGGGGTAAGGAGCGCGACCAGATTGAACAGGCTTTGTTGGAGCGTGATCGGGACGTGCTGTGTCGCCGGGTCCATCGATTACAAGGTGCGCTGATGGCACTAGGGCTCGATCAACTGGTCGACGAGGTAAAGCTCTTGCAGCGGCAGTGTGTGAAGGGAGACTGGATCACGATTTTCGCAAGTTGCCGGCAACTCATAGGCAACGTGGACACGCGAATCAAATAGCTTGCTGAATGCCTGTCTCAGTGTTGTTAAAATTTCTGCATCAGTGTCGCAAGTTCCGCATCGTTCTTAGCGCCTAGTTTCTTCATCGCAGCAACCTTCTGGTTGCTAATGGTCTTCGGGCTACGGTTGAGGCGCGCCGCGATCTCGATGATCGTTAGCCCTTCTGCGGTCATCCGCGCCACAGAGGCTTCCTTGGGTGAGAGTGTGCCGATGCCGATCGTGCGGCTCTTGCTGTAGCGCGTTGCCAACAAGGCTGCACTCAGGGCCGGTGGGATGTAGAGCGCGCCGGCGGCGACGTCACGCACCGCATTGGCTAGATTGCCAAAGTCCGCACGGCTTTTGCCGATAAAGCCGGCGGCGCCCAGTTCCAGTGCCGCCGATACGATTGCCGGGGACGAGTGTGCGCTCACCACTAGCAGGCGCATCGCCGGTGCCATGCGGCGCAGGCGTTGTAGCAGATGCAATCCATCCGCTTGGGGGTCGCTCTCGAACTCAAAATCGCACAAAAGCACGTCTACCGGTCGTTCCGCAATGTGGTCCAATA
Organism: Xanthomonas phaseoli pv. phaseoli; assembly: GCA_022749655.1. Taxonomy (GTDB): domain Bacteria; phylum Pseudomonadota; class Gammaproteobacteria; order Xanthomonadales; family Xanthomonadaceae; genus Xanthomonas; species Xanthomonas phaseoli. The sequence goes on along the minus strand of CP094243.1, from coordinate 4,810,327 downwards.
GTTGTTCGATCACATCGCAGCTGAAGACAATCTCCAGATCTAGCTGATCTTTAAGCACGCTCGTCACCCCGAGCAGCACGATCGGGTGATCGTCGGCAATACCTACTGTTATTCTGTGCATTTTGTACTGGTTCCAAATTGGTAGGTGTGTTTTTTGGGGACGAGGGGCGGCATACGTCACTGGTTGCCTGTGGTCTGCATCGGCGCGGCTTTAACGTTGGGCATCCGCCCATGTGTAAGTGGCCTATTGCCCATCCCGGAGGATGGGGGTAGTGGTACATACTATGCGATTAGTCATGCGGTGGGTTTGTTGTCGGGATGATTGAACTTGCAATCTTGCCAGATCGGCCATGCTTTTCGGTCTACAGCAGTTCCGGCATCGCCCATCAATCCAGTCCAAAAACGTCTGGGTCGTTCCGCGCAGCAATGCGCGCCAAGCACGGAAATGGTGCTGCCTGTAGGTGCGTAGCGAAAAGCATCTCAAGGGTAGTGCTTTTCAGGGTTTGTATGCTAAATGCCGTGGCCGCCTGGGCGCTGGTGTCCGGATTGGCGGCAGCTATGAAGCGGTAGCTTACGCAGCGTGGTGCTGTTGCGTCCAGACGACGCGGGTCACAGTTCAATAGTTTACAGACCTCACCAGCATCCGACCCGGATCTGTGATGTAGGTAAAAAATTTAAGTTATCGAGGAGCAATGCCGTGAGATTTATGCGTCAGCCGTCAGAGTGGTGGATAGCCGCTGGTCTGACTGCTATTTTAATTTTTGGGTTTGCGTGGATGGTTTGTTTGATCAAGGCCGATGCGCTATTGCATGCTAACAATGAAGAATATTGGCCTAGATCTCTACACAGCGAAGATGCGGCGCCTTGTCCGGCTAAGGTGGCTTTGAATAGCCATTCAATCAAATCCCGCTCAAGAGCTTGAAGTGATTCCATCGCGCGCAAGTGTTGATTTCCGGCATGGGTGGTTGTCGGATCAGGTGAAATCTCACGTTCGCCAATAACTCCACGAGCTATTCGGTGGACTCCCTATTGCGGGTGCTGGCTCGACTGTGAGTGGCGTTGCCTTGGAAATTTTTCCCGATCGTTGCTTCGTGCAATTGGCGTAATGCACGATGGTAGTTGCGACGCCAGTAGTCGCGACGTCGTACGTATGCATTAATAGTTATGATTAGTGAAGCGGTGTCGACTTAATTTCAAGCTATGCAGTAGTTCGAAATCAAGTGTGGTTCGCATTCTTTCTGGACTACAGTAGGGTACATTAGGTCGTCGGATCTGATGGTGGCTTGTGTGCGGTGCTAATTTTCTGCCCCGTCCCTCGCATAGAACGTTGTCAGCGTTCCGTGTACAGAGGCATGGAATGAATTGGTGCAGCCCTGTAGTCGCTCTGCCTTGAATTGGTAGGCATTGTTACCGAAATGCACATTTGATTGGCAGGCGTGTTCGCTTTTTTTGTGTGTCATATGCTTTTTTCAGCGTTTTTCCTTTCAGCCTCCGGCCTGCTTGGGTGAATTGCTTTGCTATTCTTAAGCTACGGCCAATTTCGCTGGGAAAGTTTGGATTCATGGTAGGCCCCCTTCTGAAAGGAAAGGGATCCCAAGCTGTAGTTTTATTATATGGGTAATTTCTTATGAAAATTCATGCGCGCAGGACGAAAATTGCTCAGGCCACAGCCACGGCATTGATGCTTGGGGTGTTTTCGGCAAACGCCAGCGATGTCATCATTACTGGCCCTACGAAAACCTTCAGCGCAGGATTGTTCGGTATTTCGGATGATGTATATGTGGGGGGCATGCTGACGGGGCCCTATCCGTAATGGATGGTAGTATTGCGTTCCGGAATAATTTGTATGTTGGTCGTTATGCCGACGGAGCAGGCACTGTTGATGTTGAAGGGGATGGCTCGCTTTTTTCGTTGGGAGCTTCCATTCCCCACCCGCAACCGGGTGACATCTCCGCGATTGGGCACACTATCATCGGGGGTCAGGGGGCTGGGGAGGTCAACATAAAAAATGGCGGTGTATTTCTATTAGATACCGATGGTTCGTTGACGCTCGGCGAAAGCGAGGGTGGGCGGGGAGTGGTGAATATTGACGGCGAATCTTCAATTTTAAGAACTGTCCCAAGCGATTTTTTTAGCAGCCAGCCGATCTTTGGAACGATGAAAGTCGGTGATTCCGGTAGCGGAATAATTAATATAACGAACGGTGGTTTGGGAGCTATCAATAGTCCACTAGAACTCGGAAGTCAAAAATCTGGCTATGGAGAAATAAATGTTTCCGGGGCGAGTGATTCGGGAATTGCAAGTAATATAACGGGGCCTCTCGGCACTCATACTAGTTCGATTATCGGGGTGGCGGGGAGGGGGTAGTGAACGTCGATAATGGTGGCACCGGCGATTTCGGTATTCTTCATTTGGGTCTGTTCGCGGGATCCACTGGCACGCTCACCGCGACCGGTGCCAACTCTCTATTGCATGTGGTCCACGAGCTGTATGTCGGCGTTGAGGGTGAGGGGCAGACGTCGATCGAAGACGGTGCCAGCGCCACCCTTGATAGCTCCGTGTACGTCGGGCAACAGGCGGGATCCACGGGCACGCTGACCGTGACCGGTGCCAACTCTCTATTGAGCTCGCCTAACGGCTATGGTCTCTACGTCGGCGATGCGGGCGCTGGAACGCTGAACGTCGATAACGGCGGCACAGCGACGACCAAAGGGGACGCATACGTCGGAAATACGGGTACCGGGAGGGTGTCGATCAGCGGCGGCGGCATCTTCAATGTCGTCAATGGGAGCGTACGCCTCGGCGCGCTTGCGGGATCCACCGGCACGCTCACCGTGACCGGTGCCAACTCCCTATTGCATGGGTTCCACGAGCTGTATGTCGGCTTTGAGGGTGAGGGGCAGACGTCGATCGAAGACGGTGCCAGCGCCACCTTTGATGGCTCCGTGCACGTCGGTCAACAGGCGGGATCCACTGGCACGCTGACCGTGACCGGTGCCAACTCTCTATTGAGCTCGCCTAACGGCTATGGTCTCTACGTCGGCGATGCGGGCACCGGGGAGCTGTCGGTCAACGACGGTGCCAGTGCTGCAGTTCATGGGAGTGTGACCCTCGGTCACCTCGCAGGATCCACTGGCACGCTTACCGTGACCGGTGCCAACTCCCTATTGCATGGGTTCCACGAGCTGTATGTCGGCTTTGAGGGTGAGGGGCAGACGTCGATCGAAGACGGTGCCAGCGCCACCTTTGATGGCTCCGTGCACGTCGGTCAACAGGCGGGATCCACTGGCACGCTGACCGTGACCGGTGCCAACTCTCTATTGAGCTCGCCTAACCACTATGGTCTCTACGTCGGCGATGCGGGCACCGGGGAGCTGTCGGTCAACGACGGTGCCAGTGCTGCAGTTCATGGGAGTGTGACCCTCGGTCACCTCGCAGGATCCACTGGCACGCTTACCGTGACCGGTGCCAACTCCCTATTGCATGGGTTCCACCAGCTGTATGTCGGCGTTGAGGGTGAGGGGCAGACGTCGATCGAAGACGGTGCCAGCGCCACCTTTGATGGCTCCGTGTACGTCGGGCAACAGGCGGGATCCACGGGCACGCTGACCGTGACCGGTGCCAACTCCCTATTGCATGGGTTCCACGAGCTGTATGTCGGCGTTGAGGGTGAGGGGCAGACGTCGATCGAAGACGGTGCCAGCGCCACCTTTGATGGCTCCGTGTACGTCGGGCAACAGGCGGGATCCACTGGCACGCTGACCGTGACCGGTGCCAACTCTCTATTGAGCTCGCCTAACGGCTATGGTCTCTACGTCGGCGATGCGGGCGCTGGAACGCTGAACGTCGATAACGGCGGCACAGCGACGACCAAAGGGGACGCATACGTCGGAAATACGGGCACCGGGAGGGTGTCGATCAGCGGCGGCGGCATCTTCAATGTCGTCAATGGGACCGTACGCCTCGGCGCGCTTGCGGGATCCACCGGCACGCTCACCGTTGCCGGTACGAGCTCCCTATTTGACATGTATCTCGGTGGGAAGCCGCTCTACGTCGGCGATGCGGGCACCGGGGAGCTGTCGGTCAACGACGGTGCCAGTGCTGCATTTCATGGGAGTGTGACCCTCGGTCACCTCGCAGGATCCACTGGCACGCTTACCGTGACCGGTGCCAACTCTCTATTGAGCTCGCCTAACGGCTATGGTCTCTACGTCGGCGATGCGGGCGCTGGAACCCTGAACGTCGATAACGGCGGCACAGTGACGACCCCGGGAGAGTTACACGTCGGCAATACGGGCACCGGGGTGGTGTCGATCAGCGGCGGCGGCAACGTCACCACCCAAAAGACGCTGACGCTCGCGAGCAGTGTTGGCAGTGTTGGCTCTCTTGTCATCGGTGCTGCGGCCGGAAGTGACGCAGCTGCACCAGGAACCGTAGCGACGTCCGATGGCGCGATCCATGTTGGATTGGGCACTGCCAACTTGGTTTTCAATCATACCGCTACGAACTATGCATTCGATAAAAACTTAGAAGTACAGGGCGGCGGATCACTCAACCTCGATATTTACAGTGGACGCACCAAACTCACTACAGCGGCCTTTGACGGTAATACGACACTGACCGGTGGCGTGCTTGAACTCGGTAACTCGACCTCGCTCGGGCATGGCGACATTGCCTTCAACGGCGGGACACTCGATGTTGGTACGGACCTGACGCTGCACAGCGCTGCGTCGTTGACACTGACGTCGGGGGCATCCGTGTTGACGGCAGCTCTTTGCCGGCGCCTACTGCGGATCCAGAAAACGCAACTTTCTTCACTAACAGCGATACGTTCGTTCAAGGCTTGATTTCTGCAGACACAATCACCGGTACCGCTGCCGCATTGACCTTAGACGGGGTGAATAGCAGTGACCAGACCGAGATCCATGGCAGCGACGGAGACACGGTAGGCACGGCGTCTTGGGGCTTTAAACTCGCTCAGCAAGGACTCACGCTCGGCATTGCTTCCGGCCTGACGAACGTGGACATTTACCAAGACAAGGCACTCTCGGTCAACCTGGCAGACAGCGGTTCGACGGTGGCAACCGTCGATGCAATCCTCAGCGGTGCGGGCGGGGTAGCGCTCAGTGCTGAGGGCGGCACGCTGACTTTCGGCAATGTTGCCAATGCGTATACAGGGAGTACGTCGCTGACGGCAGGTACCGTCGATGCGGCAACGGACAACGCGTTTGGCGCGTCGTCCAGCCTCGCCTTGGGGGAAGGAGCGACGTTGAACTTGCGCGGCCATACGCAGGCTGTGGGTGCCCTGGATACCGCCGATGGCAGCCTGCTCGATCTGGGCGGCGGGTCGCTTAGCGTGAAGGGTGGGGCGATTGCGGGGCGTCTTGCCGGCGACGGCGCATTGGTGTTCGTCGACGGCAACACGGCCATTACGGGCGCCAACGCAGACCTCAAGCCGCAGTGAGCATTGCGCCGAGCGCTACGGCGATCCTTTCGCAAGGTAATGGGCTTGGGCAAGGCGACATCGCTCTTCAGGGTGGCTTGGTTTTGGGCGGAAGTGAGGCGACCACCTTGAGTAACGTGCTCACGGGTAGCGGGGCAGTGACGAATACCGGCAATTGGACGTTGGCGCAGGCCAATACCTTCACCGGGGTACGACCGTAAGCAGTGGCCGTCTCACGTTGTTGACCTCTGATGCAGCAGGCGCGGGTGGCATTGTCAATAATGCTGTCTTGAATCTTGCGGGAACGGAAGACTCAACCTTGGCGAATGAGATTTCGGGTGCCGGTCAATTGGCAAAGACCGGAGATAACGCATGGAGAATAGAGCACAACAATGTGAACTTTACCGGCAGTACCGATATAACAAGCGGTAGGCTTGTGCTAAAGACAGCGGGCGCACTGGGCAGCAGTGCGATCAACAATGATTCCGAACTGCGACTCAGCGGGGTAACGGGCACGCTAGACAACAGCGTTACCGGTACAGGGTTGCTGATGGCCGCCGATGGCACCCAGGCGAACTTGTCCGGACTATCAGCTTTTGCCGGAACCTTGAATGTGGCCGGTGACAGTATGTTGACAGCGGCCGACACCGAGCTTTCGCAGCTGTCCTTGGGTATTGTCGATGGTACGTTGGCGGTGAATGCGGCTCAAGGGGAACCCCTTGGACTCGGCAATGCCTGGATGGGCGGCGGTGCATTTTTGCTGACAGCGGGTTCTGCCGATGCTGGCTATCGCCTGTCGGGGTTCGATGCGTTTACGGGCAAGGTAAGTCTGGTGAATGGACACTACACCCTAGATGGCCGCAGTAGCGGCATGTTTGGCGCAGCAACCCTGGTCTCGGGCGACGGTAACGTGCTCACGCTAGACACGAACGCGACAGGGGCGCTTGGCCTTGATGGGGGCACACTTGATCTGGCCGACCAGGCGCCGGTGACTGCCCAGTCCTTGGCCATGACGTCGGGCACCATCGAAGCCGATCTCTCAAGTGTCGAGCAGGGACAAATCAATGAGACGAACCTGTTCACCTCGGGCGATAATATTGAGCGCACGCTTGTCCATACCGTCTCTGGTCTGCAAGGTTCTGTCGCCGACCTGACGTTGCAGGATCGTAATGGACTGTCTTTGGATCCGTTGCGTGCGGAGTTGAAGGATGTCAGTGGCACTGGAGTGGGGCTTGGATCATGGGGGCTCAAGTTGGCGCAGGAGGCCAACGACCTGAACTTGGCTTGGGGCCTGCAGGGCGTAGATCTTTACCAGGACAAGGTGCTGGCGCTCAACGTGGCGGACGGCGGCTCGACAGAAGGAACCTTCAATGCTGTTGTCAGTGGCACGGGTGGTCTATCGCTTACTGCCGCAGGAGGCAGGGTCATCTTAGGTAATGTGGCGAACACCTACACAGGACCGACCTCGCTCCAGGCAGGGACGGTCGAGATTGCTACTGACAACGCATTTGGCGCAACCTCCGGGTTGGCGATGGCGTCGGGCACGACGTTGAACTTGCAGGGACATGCCCAGACCGTGGGGGTTCTGGACACAGTCGCCGGTAGTGCGCTCAACCTCGATGGTGGGTCGCTGACGCTGAAGGGGGAGCGATCGCTGGTGTGTTAGCTGGCGACGGCGCGCTGGCGTTCGCCGACGGTAGCACTGCCATCACCGGGGGCAATGCAGCCTTGGGCGCTGCGGTGAGTATTGCTTCTACCGCAACGGTCACGCTTTCTCAGGGCAATGGATTGGGGCGCGGGGCAATTGCCATTAACGGACAGTTGGCGTTTCAAGATGCCAATGGCGTACTGGTCAACGCGCTCTCGGGGGCGGGCGGCTAAGCATTGACCCTTCTGACATCACCCTGAGCGGCGATAATCGTCAATTTTCAGGAACCATGGAGATTGCTGATGCCGGATCTGTCCTTCGTGTCACCGGGCCTTCGAACTTGGGCGCTGCGGCGATCACCAATGCAGGGACATTCGTGGTCGATACCTCTGAGGATTGGTCGCTGAATAACCTTGTTACCGGAAGTGGTTCTTTCATTAAGGACGGCAACGGTGTTCTCACGACCGGTGCAACGCTGGAATCCACAGGCGCGATCACGGTCGACGGCGGAACGCTGGTAATGAGTCAGGGCAGTGGAAACGCAAGTTTGGTCCAAGTCAATACGCAAGGTGCCTTGGCGAGTTTCGCCACGATCGACGCTCCTGTGATCAACGCGGGGACGCTGAATGCGTTGAATTCTCTGGGGACTTATACGGACCATCTGAATCAGGACCTGCTGCTCAGCGAAAGTTTCACAAACGCTGGCTTGGTCGATCTTGCCGCAGTCGATTCCAATGCGGCGCCGGGTAATTCCCTGACTGTGCGTAACGGTTATGTGGGTAATAATGGCGTATTCCGGATCCGCGCGGTCCTGGGTGGCGATGATTCTCAGGCAGATCGCTTGGTTATCGACGGTGGAAGTGCAACTGGTCATACCAGTGTAATTGTTGATAATGCCGGTGGCGCTGGGGCTAAAACGTCAACAGGCATCGTTGTGGTTAAAACGGTCAACGAAGCGACTACCACCGCCGACGCATTTAGCTTGGATAGCCGCTCCACCGGTTATCGCGAGCGCTTCGGCACCATCGCGGCGGGCGCGTACGACTATACGCTCAAGCGAGGAGGGGCTGGTGGCGTTGCCGATGATTGGTATTTGATTTCTTCAAGCACCTTCCGCCCTGAAGTAGGTGTGTATCTGGCTAATCGCAATGCGGCGACATCAATGTTTGGTGTGCCTTTGCAGGCCCGGATAGGAAATGCATCTAAGCGTGCTGCTAGTGAAGAATTCGACACCCCATTTTGGGTGCGTGTGAGTGGCGGTAGTGTTTCGTACGACGAAGTTAGAGGTCAGAAGATCGGTCTGGATTATAGTAACTTGGTTACTGGCCTTGACGCTGACGTGGACATTGGGCTGAATGGGCGCAACGCGCGTAGGTGCCATGGTCGGTTATGGGAACGCTACAACATCGTCTCGACTGTCGAGTACTGGCGAGCGTGCAGGCGGTAGGGTGCGGGGAGTGATGGGTGGGGTGTATGGCACTTGGTTCGCCAGCACTCAGGAAAATATTGGAGCATATATCAACAGCTCATTGCGTTACGGTAGGTATAGAAACCGGATTCAGGACAATGGTCTCGACGCAGAGTCCTACAATGCATCCAGTGCGTCTGCTTCTCTAGAAGGTGGCTATGGCTTCCGGTTGAATGATTCTGTCACTCGGCCGCTGTTCTTACAGCCGCAGGCCGAGGTGATCTATGATCACTATAAACAGGCTGAACGTACCGAGCTGTCCACGGGCGCGCGCGTGGTCTCAGAGAAACCCGATAACGTGAGCTACCGCCTGGGTTTACGACTGCAAGGTTCATTCAAATCTTCTGATGAGGTGATACAACCCTTTATTGCATTGAACTGGTACAACAATACAAACGCTGGCGCGGTGTCTTTCGATAGTCTGAAAGTTAATTCCGAAGCGGCTAGGCATCACTTGGAAGTCAGTGGTGGCACCGATGCAAGGGTGGGACATAACTTCGTAACCTGGGGCAGTTTGGGGTGGCAAGTCGGCTCTAACGATTATTCAGGCGTGATGATCCAAGGGGGCGTGAAGTATTCCTGGTGATCAGAATGAGTCGCCTCTGTTGAACTCCCAATCCTTATCCATTCCAAATTGGGGGCGCCTCGCAGTCTGCGATGGCAAGGCGGGAACGCCGCTGCGTGCCCGCCGCGTTGCAATCAACCTGCCGCGCAGAAGCCGAATTCGGCGGTTGCACCGGCAGCCAGGGTGCGGTTGAAGTCCACGCCGCTGGCCTTGAGCGTGCTGCCGCTTTGCGACCAGGTGACGTTCCAGGCGTTATTGACGGTGCCGGTGACCGGCAGCGAGATCGCCCAGGTGCCGCTGGACGTGCCGGCGTTGGTGACCTGCACGCGATTGCAATAGCCACCGTTCCATTTGCTGTCCACGATCACCTTGGCGCTGAAGCCAGCGCTCGGGGTGGGAGTAGGTGTCGGCGTCGGCGTCGGCGTGGTGCTGCTCACCGTGCCCCACAGCGTCCGCAGCAGGGTCATCTTGTCTTCGCGCACGCTGGTCCAGGGTAATCCCCCACTTTTAGCGGTCGCCAGAAGTGGAGCTAAGCGGCCATCGCCAACTTCATGGCAGGCGTGATGCCGCCGAGCGCCATATTCGGACGCTCGTGGTTGTACGTCCATAGCCAGCGGGTGGCTTTGTCCTGCACCTGGTCGATGGTGTCGAACAGGGTTTGGGCGAGCCAGGCGTAGCGGATGGTGCGGTTGTAGCGTTCAACGTAGGCGTTCTGCTGTGGCTTGCCCGGCTGGATGTGCTCGACCCGGTACCATGCCGCTGCGCCCAGGACAGCAACGCGCCACTGATGTATTCAGGGCCGTTGTCGCAGCGGATCACGGCGGGCTTGCCGCGCCACTCGATGATCTGCTCCAGCGATCGGATCACACGGGCTGACGGCAGCGACAGATCCACCTCGATCCCCAGCCCCTCGCGATTGAAGTCGTCGAGCACATTGAACAGCCGGAAGCTGCGGCCGTCGGCCAACTGGTCGTGCATGAAGTCCATCGACCAGACCTGGTTGATAGCCTCCGGCACCGCCAGAGGCTCGGGCCGCTCACGCACCAGCCGCTTCCTCGGCTTGATCCGCAGGTTCAACTCCAGCTCGCGGTAGATCCGGTAGACCCGCTTGTGATTCCAGCCAAAGCCCTTCACGTTGCGCAGGTACAGGTAGCACAGGCCAAAGCCCCAGTCGCGATGGGCGGTCGTCAGGCGGACCAGCCAGTCGGCGATCCGGGCGTTCTGCTCGCTGGCCTTGGCCTGGTAGCGGAAGCAGGTCTCGCTCACCGCGAAGGCCTGGCAGGCGTGGCGGATGTTCGTACGCCCGCTCGTGACTGCCGATTGGGCCATCTCGCGTCGCTGAGATGGCCTCACCATTTTTTTGCGAGCGCTTCCTTCAGCAGGTCGGTACTGAGCTGCGCCTCGGCGTACATCTTCTTGAGCCGGCGGTTCTCCTCCTCCAGCTCCTTCATGCGCGCGACCATGGACACGTCCATGCCGCCGAACTTGCTGCGCCACTTGTAGAACGTGGCCGAGCTGATGCCGTGCTCGCGGCACAGCTCCGGCACGGGCGCACCGGCCTGGGCCTGCTTGAGCACGGCGATGATCTGGCTGTCGGTAAAGCGGGACTTCTTCATGGAACCTCCTCGGGAAAGGGGACGAGAAAATTCCACTTCTGGCGTCTGCTAATGGGCGGGGGATTACCCGATCACTTCTCCTTCGCCAAGCGCGGTGTACCGGCGCTGTCGTATGCAGCCGGCCAGGATTGGGAAGTGGGCGGCGTGGCGGCAGGAAAGGCGGCCGCCGACGACTACACCGCCAAGCGCTATCACCAGCAAGGCGACGAATGGAAGCCGGATTGGACCTTCGCCGGCGCCGCCCGCGATCTGGGCGTGCTGTATGCACTGGGCCAGCAGCTGGCCGACTCGCGCCAGTGGCCGAACTGGAGCCAGGATTCGGAATTCCGCGCCACCCGCGATGCCAGCGCGGCGGCACGCAAGTAAGACCGGCGCACACCGCCATTGCGCCAGGACCAGGGCGGCTGCCCTGGCGCAATGCGGCGTGTGCCATAGCGACATGCCGTGTTTGAATCGGCACGGCGCACGCGACACGGCAGGCTTGAAGATCGCCGAGCGCTCGCACACGCGAACGCTCCGCATCTGGAGGTGGCTGCCTGGCGCCAATAGTGAAGCTGTCACCAGGCGAGCCTGCGCATTGCTGCAGGGCCCTTGCCCACCCACCATCGCAGGACACGCTGCAAGTACGTCCCTGCAAGCTCCGTGGCGGCATCCATGCCGCCAAGGGTCCCGCGACGGTGGGCGGGCAGGGGCCGGTCGTGTTGGTCGGTCGGTGCGTACGGTATGGGCAAGCAGGACATGTTGGGTTGTCAACGTATCGCCCGCTCCAACCGAATGTCCTGAAACGGCGTTCATCGATCCCTTGATCAAGCTGTTGCATCAGCAAACAAAGGCCACGTGCGACGAGCCGCTTTCCTGGCCATCGATCAACTGTCTGGAGCGGTACGGACGCCGCAGACTCGACCAATCACGCGGTTGCCGCAGGCCTTGAGTGCGTCCGACCACCGCAATGGCTGGAACTCCACAGTGCCCCAAGCGATTTAGAGCGACCAACCAATCTCTTGCCCCAACCCTTCGAACGCATCGGCACAGCGCACCGCCAAAGCCCCGTCGCTGCAACCGATTGCACGTCATGGCACACCAATTGCAGTTCTCCAGCAGGATGGCCCAGCCAGCGGCCGTGACAGCGTCTGCGCTAGGCTGCAATCTGTTGGGGTTGCGTTCGGTCGGTGCGGCGTAGTCTGCCGCGCGGTCCTCGTGGGGAGGACGAAGACCGTACGCGGCGTTCGTTCCTTTAACGGTCGATTCTTTAGGATGAGCTGCGAGGTGAGTTTGCAGCCAGGAGAAATTGTGCATCGGAGTGGTTTCAGAGCGTCTTGGTCTTACAGCGTCGGGCTCGCCCGACCGGCTGCGTGCCAGGCAACATCGCACTGCATGGCGGGGATGGACCCCCGTGTCAGCCCGCACTGTCGTCCTCGCGCGACGGGCAGCCCTGATGGATGGCACCGTGACTCCTTCCCCGATAACGACTGCAATGCCCCCGTTTCCGCCCTCGATGCCGGCACGCCCACGCTGCCGCCGGAAGCACCGCTGGCGATGCCCGAACAGAACTTGCGCGAAGGTCACCTGCAGGTGCGCCACCAGCGCACTTCGCCGCCCGGCATCGGCGTGCGCCGCTTCTATTTGATCGGCGGCACCTTCGCCACCACCGCCATCGCCGTATGGGTGATGCTCAGCGTGCTGTGGCCCGACGGCATCAGCGTGCTGGAAGGCTGCCTGCTCGGCCTGTTCGTGCTGCTGTTCGCCTGGATCGCCATGTCCTTCGCCAGCGCCGTGGCTGGCTTCGTCACCGTGGTGGCGCGCGCCGGCCGCAAGCTCGGCATCGACCCGGAGCAACCCCTGCCCACGCTGCGCTCGCGCACCGCGTTGCTGATGCCCACCTACAACGAAGACCCGCGCCGGCTGCTGGCTGGCCTGCAGGCCATCTACGAATCGGTCGCCGAGACCGGCCAGCTGGAGCATTTCGATTTCTTCGTGCTCAGCGACACCACCCGCGAGCATATCGGCCGCGCCGAAGAGCTGGTCTACAACGAGTTGTGCGACCGCGTCGGCGGGCACGGCCGCATTTTCTACCGACGCCGTGCCGACAACGCCGCGCGCAAGGCCGGCAACGTGGCCGACTGGGTGCGCCGCTTCGGCGGCAGCTACCCGCAGATGCTGATCCTGGACGCCGACAGCGTGATGACCGGCGACACCATCGTGCGGCTGGTCGCCGGCATGGAAAACAACCCGGACGTGGGCCTGATCCAGACCCTGCCGGCAGTGGTCAACGGCCAGACGCTGTTCGCCCGCATGCAGCAGTTCGGCGGGCGCGTGTACGGGCCGATCATCGCCTTCGGCGTGGCCTGGTGGCACGGCGCAGAAAGCAACTACTGGGGCCATAACGCCATCATCCGCACCCAGGCCTTTGCCGATCACGCCGGCCTGCCATCGCTGCGCGGGCGCAAACCGTTCGGCGGGCATGTGCTCAGCCACGACTTCGTCGAAGCGGCGCTGATGCGGCGCGGCGGCTGGGCCATGCACATGGTGCCGTACCTGCAGGGCAGCTACGAAGAAGGCCCGCCCACGCTGACCGACCTGCTGATCCGCGACCGCCGCTGGTGCCAGGGCAACCTGCAGCACGCCAAGGTGGTGAGCGCCAAGGGCCTGCACTGGATCAGCCGCATGCACATGCTGATCGGCATTGGGCATTACTTCACCGCACCTATGTGGGGCCTGTTGATGCTGATCGGCATCGGCATTCCACTGGCCGGCGGCGGTATCGACCTGGCCGGCGACCTGCCGTTCTCGCCCGCCCGTTACTGGCACGGCAGCAGCCAGGGCAATGCGATCTGGATCTTCGTCTGCACCATGTTCGTGCTGCTGGCGCCCAAGCTGCTCGGCTACATCGCGCTGCTGCTCAATCCGCGCGAATTGCGCGCCTGCGGCGGTGCCTTCCGCGCTGCGGTGAGCATCCTGCTGGAGACCGTGCTGGCCGCCCTGATGGCGCCGGTGGTGATGTACCTGCAGTCGCGCGGTGTGTTCGAGGTGCTGGCGGGCAAGGATTCGGGCTGGGATGCGCAGGTGCGCGACGACGGCAAGCTGTCGTGGCCGGCGCTGTTTCGCAGCTATGGCGGCCTGACCGTGTTCGGCCTGTTCATGGGTGCGGTGGCCTACGCGGTCTCGCCGGCGCTGGCCGCCTGGATGGGGCCGGTGATCGTCGGCATGGCGTTGTCGATCCCGGTGGTGGCGCTGACCTCGCTGCGTCGCAGCGGCATGGCGCTACGCCGCGCCGGCATCTTCTGCATTCCCGAAGAGCTCGACCCGCCCAAGGTGCTGGTGCGTGCCTCCGAATTGCGCCGCGCCGCCGCGCTGGAACCGTCGCTGATCTGAGCGTGCATCGGCGCTGGCCTCGGTGGCCGGCGCTGTGGCGGCATCGCATGCGGCAGGCCGGTGGCGATCGGCGGGCCTCGAGCCTCTGGCGCCAGCTGATCTGGCCCATCCCTCGCGCAAGGCATAATGCCCAGCCCGCAAGCGGAGCTGGATGATGCTGGAAGTGATCGAACGCGAGACCGGACCGAACCCGCAATGGAGCGTGCTGTGGCTGCATGGCCTGGGCGCCGATGGCAGCGATTTCGCCCCGACGGTGCCCGAGCTGGTACGCCCGCAGTGGCCTGCGCTGCGCTTCGTGTTCCCGCATGCGCCAATCCGCCCGATCACCATCAACAACGGCATGCGCATGCGCGGCTGGTACGACATCGTCGGCATGGATTTCGCCCAGCGCGCCGACAAGGCCGGCATCGCCGAATCGGTAGCCCAGGTCGAAGCCTTGATCGCCCATGAGCAGGGCCGCGGCATCGCGCCGGAGCGCATCCTGCTGGCCGGCTTCTCGCAAGGCGGCGCCGTGACCCTGGCCGTTGGCCTGCAGCGCAGCGTGCCGCTGGCCGGGCTGATCGCCATGTCCACCTATCTGCCGGATCCGGCCGCGGCCGCCAGCCAGTTGCAGCCGGCTGCCCTGCGCCAACCGCTGTTCATGGCCCATGGCACGGCCGACCCGGTGGTGCCGTTCGCGGCCGGCCAGGCCAGCATGCAGACCTTGCGCACGCTGGGCTTCGCACTGGATTGGCACACCTACCCGATGGGCCACCAGGTCTGCCTGGAAGAGATCGAGGCCTTGCGCGACTGGCTGCAGGCACGCTTCACCGCTGCCTGAGCCCATGGCCCAGCGCGCACCGCAGATCGCCTGGATGCCGGACCTGTGCCGGCTGCCGCGGTTGGGCGCGATGCTGGGCCTGGCCGAGCTGGTGGTGCTGGTGGTGACCTTGGTCCCCGATGCCGGCGCCGCGCGCAGCATCACGTTGTCGCGGTTCCTTTCCGCCAGCGGCCTGGCGCTGTGGCTGGCGTTGGCGGTCACCGTGCTGCTGTGCGTGTTGCGCCCCACCTTGTCGCGATTGCCGCCACGGCTGGGCGGGCTGAGCGCCTTGCTGATCGCTGCCGTGGTGGCGATGCTCGGTGCCGGCATCGTGCATGGCCTGTATGCGGCGCTCGGGCAGGTACCGCTGGGCGCGCGGGTCGGCTTCTGGCGGTTCACGCTCGGCAGTGCGGCCACGGTGGTGCTGATCACTGCGCTGGCGCTGCGCTACTTCTATGTCAGCGACCGCTGGGAAGCGCAGGTGCAGGCCAATGCGCGCGCCGAGGCCGATGCCCTGCAGGCGCGCATCCGCCCGCATTTCCTGTTCAACAGCATGAACCTCATCGCCAGCCTGCTGCGGCGCGATCCGGCGGTGGCCGAGCAGGCGGTGCTGGACCTGTCGGATCTGTTCCGCGCCGCCCTGGGCGCCGGCGAGGGCGTGTCCACCTTGCGTGCCGAATGCGAACTGGCCGAACGCTATCTGGCGATCGAATCGCTGCGCCTGGGCGAGCGCCTGCAAGTACGCTGGCACCGCCAGGAACCGTTGCCGTGGGAATTGCCGATGCCACGGCTGGTGCTGCAGCCGCTGGTCGAAAATGCGGTACTGCATGGCGTTTCGCGCATGCCCGAAGGCGGTACGCTGTACCTGTCGCTGCGTCAGCGCGGCAACCAGCTGCAGATCCGCATCGTCAACCCGGCGCCGCAGCCCGGCACCCAGTTGCCGCTGCTGGCCGGCGCCGGGCATGCCCAGGCCAGCATCTCGCACCGGTTGGCGTTCCAGTTCGGCGCCGGTGCACGGATGGCGGCCAGCTGGGCTGAAGGCTACTATGCCTGCGAGATCACATTGCCGCTGCCGTGAGGGGAAAGTCACTGCAGCGAGGGGGAGTCCATGACGGCCACGCAAGTGCGGGTGCTGATCGCCGATGACGAGCCACTGGCGCGCGAGCGCCTGCGCATGCTGCTGGGCGAGCATCCGCAGGTCGAGGTGATCGGCGAGGCCGAAAACGGCCAGCAAGTGCTGCAGCAATGCGAACATCTGCACCCGGACCTGGTGCTGCTTGACATCGCCATGCCCGGCGTCGACGGCCTGGAAACTGCGCGCCTGCTGCGGCAAAGCCAGCCGCCGCCGGTGGTGGTGTTCTGCACCGCCTACGACCAGCATGCCTTGTCGGCGTTCGACGCGGCCGCGCTGGATTACCTGATGAAACCGGTGCGCCCGGAACGCCTGGCGTCTGCACTGGAGAAAGTCGCCACCTTCCTGGCCGGCCGCGTGCCCGGCACCGCGCCCAGGCCGCTGCGCACCCATCTGTGCGCACGCCTGCGCGGCAGCCTGCGGCTGATCGCCATCGGCGACATTCGCTACCTGCAGGCCGAAGAGAAATACGTCATCGTCCATCACACGCGTGGCGAGGACCTGATCGAAGAGTCGCTGAAGTCGCTGGAAGACGAATTCGCCGACCGCCTGGTGCGCATCCATCGCAATTGTCTGGTCGCCCGCGATGAGCTGGTGGAACTGCGCCGCAGCGGCGACGGCCAGGTCCACGCGGTGCTGCGCAACGTGCCGCAGACCCTGGAAGTGAGTCGTCGCTGCGTGGCCAGCCTGCGCGATCAATTACGGCAACTGTGAGTTCGGTGCCGGCTCCGGGATAATGCCGGCATGACCACGCTCCGAATCGCCACTCGCAAAAGCCCGCTTGCCCTCTGGCAGAGCGAACACGTCGCCGCCGCGCTGCGTCAACATCATCCCGGCCTGGAGGTCGTGCTGGTGCCGATGAGCACCCGCGGCGACGAAGTGCTGGACCGTTCGCTCGCCGCGATCGGCGGCAAGGGGTCTGTTCCTGAAGGAGCTGGAGCTGGCGATGTTGCGCGGCGAAGCCGATTGCGCGGTGCATTCGCTCAAGGATGTGCCGATGGAACTGGACGAGCCATTCGTGCTGCCGGCCATCCTGGAGCGTGGCGACCCGGCCGATGCGCTGGTGTCCAATCTCTATGCCAGCCTGCAGGCGCTGCCGCTGGGCGCGCGCGTGGGCACCTCCTCGTTGCGTCGCCAGGCGCAGTTGCGTGCCGCGCGCCCGGACCTGGAATTGATCGACCTGCGCGGCAACGTCAACACGCGGCTGGCCAAGCTCGACAACGGCGGCTACGACGCCATCGTGCTGGCCTGCGCCGGCCTGCAGCGGCTGGGGTTGGAAGGGCGCATCAGCGCGCGGCTGGACGCGCCGGAATGGTTGCCGGCGCCTGCGCAAGGCGCGGTCGCGGTGGAATGCCGTGGCGACGACGCACGCATCCACCGCCTGCTGTCGGTGCTGGATGCCGGCCGCACGCGTGCCTGCGTGGAAGCCGAGCGGGCCATGAATCGCGCCCTGCACGGCAGCTGCCATGTGCCGGTGGCCGCCTTCGCGCGCTGGGAAGGGCAGGGTTTGTTCCTGCAGGGCATGGTCGGCAGCGCCAGCGACGGCCGCCTGATCCACGCCGAGGCGCACGGCAGCGCCGAAGCGACCGAAGACCTCGGCCGCCGCGTTGCGCAAGGCCTGTTCGACAAGGGTGCCGCGCAGCTGCTGGCCGAGCTGTAATCCGGGTCTGGAAACAGGCACCTGCCTGGTAGGCGCGGACCTGGCCGCAAGAGGCGTTATCGGGAAAGCCTCTCGCGGCCAGGTCCGCTTCTACAAGGTGCGGTTGCGGATTCGAGCCTCTGACCGATCGACCGCCGGCCCGGTAGATTTGTCCGGCGGGCGCCGCTCCTACAGGGCGCGGTTGGGTTGTCGAACGTATGGCCCGATTGACCGCCACGTTGCGGGCCCGCCTTGCAAAGATTGCGCTGTTCGTAGGAGCGGACCTGGCCGCGAGCGGCTTTATCGGGAAAGCCCCTCACGGCCGGCGCCGCGCCTGCAAGTGCGCGGTACGTCGTCGGTCACCGGCGCAGTGCGTTGGTGCGGCAATGCCGCTGGCACGGCTTACTTGAACGTGTAGACCAGATTGACCGTGGTCAGCGTGTCGGTCTTCTTGTCGCCGTCGCTGACGTCGCTGTTGTGGCGCATCTGCCACGCCGCCTTCAACGCAAAGTGCGAGTTCATGCTGACCTGCACGCCGAAATCGTTTTGCGCATAGGTGTTGTACTCGCCCGATTCCACCAACAGCGTGTTGATCAGATCAGTGTTGTCGGTGACGGTGTACTTCAGGTCGAACAGGCCGCGGCCGATCAGGCCGGTTTCGTTACGGTCTTCGTCGCTGTTGTGCGCGCGACGCACACCCGCCCACCTGCGCATCCAGATAGAAGCGGTCGGCGTCGATCAGGCGCGTGCCATAGCCGATACCGAAGGTGGCCCAGCGGTCGTAGGTGGCGAAGTCGTCGTGTTCGTAGCGGCCGGTGGCAGTGAGCTGGCGGTGTTCGCCCAGCTGCAGGGCGCTGCCGACACTGCCGGTGTAACGCTCGGCGGTGGTCTGGCGCTCGCGCGTGGTGCTGCCGTCGTCGTTGGTGTTGGTGTACTCCGAGCTCGAGCGCAACGCGGTGGCATCCAGGCTATGGATCCAGTCGCCGTCGGTGTAGCGCAGGCGCACGCGGCCGTTGAGGCTGTCGGTGGTGCTGTTGCCATGTGCCGCTGCGTAGCCGAGCTCGCCGCTGCTGCCGCTCCACGGCGACGGCAGCACCACGGCGGACGGGTCTGTCGGCGCCGGTGCGACTGCCTGGGCCCAGACGGAGGGCGTGATCAACATCAGCGGCAACAGGGCAGACAACGGGACACGGCGGGACATGGGCAGCTCGCTTTGCAAGGCGGGAGAGGGGTGGAAGCGATTTCATGATAACGGACTGTGCGGTGACGTCATCGCCAAGTGAATATCCGCTTCATTGCCGGTTGGGCGCCGCAAGCGGCCTGGGCCGGTTCCGCGCCTGCGATGGCGCCACCGCGACGCCGATCCGAGGACGGTGGGCGATGTGGCCGAAGCGATTGAGTCACCGAGGTGACCTGCGAGGTCGCGTTGTAGCGAAATAAGAGTGGCTCTGGGCTGTGCCTGGCGTAGACCGCAGCCACCTGCCTGGGCGCGCGTGCGCATGGCAGGCGGTTTGGCGATGTCATCGGGGCTTGCGGCCCGCTGCGGGGCAGGAGCCCGAGCGACCCGACTGCGCCGCGTGCAGGTGCTGCCGGCAGTGCCTTCCAACCAACGGCCTGGTGAACACTCGCGCCGCGCCGGCACGCTGTGAAGTTGCGACCAACCCAACAGCCGCTGGGTCGCACATCCGCCAGGCGCTTGCCGCTATCGGTCTGCCGTCGCAGCGCGATGCTCACCCCACCGCGCAAAGACTCGGACATAATCGGCCCATGGACCGCTACGAACGCATCAACTCCCTGCATCGCTTGCTCAAATCGGCACGCTACCCGGTCACGGTGGCGCGGCTGCAGGATGAGCTGAGCTGTTCCCGTGCCACTGTCTATCGCGATCTGGCGTTTCTGCGCGACGCGCTGATGGCACCGGTGGAAGGCGACGGCGAATCGGGCTTTCGCTATCTCTCCGGCGAAAGCGACCGCTTCGAATTGCCCGGCCTGTGGCTGAGTTCGGAAGAACTGCACGCGCTGCTGGCTTCGCAACAGCTGCTCGCGCGCACTGGCGGCGGAGTGTTGTCTTCGATGCTGGCACCGCTGCAGCAGCGCATCGAAGGACTGCTGGCTGCGCAGGCCGGCGTCTCGCAATGGCCGGTGGATCGGGTGCGGGTCATTCCACACCGCGGCCGCAAGCTGGACGAAGCCAGCTTCCGCACCGTGGCCTCCGGCGTGCTGGAGCGCAAGCAGCTGAGCTTCGACTACCGTGCGCGTTCCACCGACGAATCGACCAAGCGGACGGTGTCGCCGCAACGCATTACCCATTACCGCGACAACTGGTATCTGGACGCGTGGGATCACGGGCGCGACGGCGTGCGCAGCTTTGCGGTGGACCGCATCAACCACGCGCGTCTGCTCGATGCGGCGCCGCGCGATGTGCCCGACAGCGAACTGGACGAGCAGCTTGCCGCCAGCTACGGCATTTTTTCCGGGGCGCCGAAGGGGTGGGCGACCATCGTTTTCAGCTCCAAGGCCGCGCGCTGGGTTGCCGACGAACATTGGCATTCCAAGCAGCAGGGCCGCTTTCTGCCCGATGGCCGCTACGAGCTCAAGTTGCCCTACAGCAATTCGCGCGAACTGCTGATGGACGTGCTGCACTACGGCTCGGACGCAGAGATTGTCGAGCCCATGTCGCTGCGCGAGCAGGCCAAGGCGTTGTTGTCGCTGGCGCTGAGCAATTACGACTGAGCCTGGCAGACAGGCGACGCAGTGAACAGGGCCGCGGTCGCGGCAGGCACGTGCACGCGTCTGGAAGACGCATCGGGCCTGGTCGGCGCAGATGCGGTCGACCAGGCCCAAGGCCTGAGTCAAGCCAGGTTGCGAAGCGGGTTCGGCCTTATCACGCGTCAGGCCCCATCCTGCACCGCGAGCATCTGCTGCGGCTCCAAGCCCAAGGAGTGGGAGTCAACCAGATCCTCACCCTGATGCCACTGCTTCTCGACCCAGGCCTGTCCCCACCGATCCACCTCGTAAACCTCGAATGTGTCGCCGACCATCAAGACAAAGGCGATCTCGTTCCAGTTGCGGCAGGCGGCGGACAGTGGAATGGTGGAGATGCAGGACTTGGACACGCGTGCCGACTCGAACGACCAGGCCTCTGCTGTCAGTGGTCGTCTGTTCCGGCATGGGCCCCTGGCACCTGAGTTAGCCGCGAAGCGGCGTCGGCCTGGACGCA
Organism: Xanthomonas phaseoli pv. phaseoli; assembly: GCA_022749655.1. GTDB lineage: Bacteria > Pseudomonadota > Gammaproteobacteria > Xanthomonadales > Xanthomonadaceae > Xanthomonas > Xanthomonas phaseoli. The sequence goes on along the minus strand of CP094243.1, from coordinate 4,789,425 downwards.
TTGTCAGGCCGCGCGACAGGCGCGATCACAGGCGCTACAGCTGCCATAGGCCGTGGTCGTTTCCACCGAGCAGGTAGATGGCACATCGACCCCGGCCGGGAAGTTCCATCGGTGGGACTGCGACCGTGCCGCCTGCCTCCACGATGGCCGAAACCGCCGACTCGATGTCTTCGACGCGCCAGTATGGGCGAACAACAGGCCGTTCCGACTCGCGCAGCGGTGCGCGAACACCGACGAGGCCGCCGCCCGCCAGGTTTGCGGTGCGGGCGTTGCCCAGTTTGGGCACCGGCTCGCCGAATTCGGCGCCCTGCACCGCATAGGCGGCGCAGACCGCCTCCAGGTCGTGTGTCACGATCTCCAAGTACTGGACCTTCATGCCATACCTCCCGGGGATGACGTTCGATCGCGCTAACGCTTGTTCGGCACTTCAAAGCCCAGGCGGTCCACCTGCTCGCGCAGCTGCGGCACCCGCTTGAGTTTGTCGGTATAGATGGAATAGTCGTCGCGCATCTTGTTGACCAGCATGCGGTACTGGTCGCGGCTCATGTCCGGCTTGCGCGAGAAGATCCAGGCCAGGTCGCGGCCGGGGTAGGAGATCAGCATCCATGAGCCGTCGGGGGCGATTTCCAGGATGCGCTGCTTGGCCGGGATGACCTTGTAGAACCACACCCGCCAGTCGCGGTTGCCGCTGTCGGCATCCACCGAAGCGCGCGCATTGACTTCCTTTTCCGGTTCGCCGAACCCGTCGCGGTACAGATAGCGCACCGCCACCTTTCCGTCTTCGACCAGGGTGTATTCGTCGCGGCTGGTGACGTGGCCACGCTCGACCGCGTTGGGCATGCGCGCAATCACGTACCAGGTGCCCATGATCTTGGACAGATCGATTGCCGGCTCCGTGGCGGGCGTGTCCTTGGCATGCGCCACGGGCAGGCCGAGGACGAGCAGAAAAGCGAGGGCGATCGTAACGGTCAGGCGCATCGCAACATCACAAAGAGGCAATCGGAGCAGCACACTACCGCATGCAGGGGGCAAGTTCGCGTCAACGGTCGGGCCTGGCATCGGCGGCCGGGGACTCTGCGGCAGACGCCGGGCGGCCGGGGCCGGCTTGCGGGTCCGGATCAGGCGCTGGCGCCGCGGCCGGCTGGCTCCGCCAAGTTGCCTCGGCCCTGTGCCGCGTGCGGGTTGCCGGGCGCCGACGTCGCAGTGGTCAGCAGCACGCGTGGAGGCCCGTGGCGCGCGTGGGCAGGCGCCCTAACCGCGCCCCGCAGATGCCCGCGTCAAGGTCGCAGCCTGTGAGATGGGCTGCGGCAATCCTGCGCGCCTGTTGTGATCCTTCCTGCCACGGAGTGCCGCCATGTCGCATCGCCCTGCTTCCCGTTCCGAACGTCCCGACCCGCGCGTGCTGCGCCCGGTGCGGCAGCTCGCCCTGGCCGGGCTGGCCCTGGTGCTGGTCTGGCCGGCCGCGCGCGGCAGCAGCGAGTGGATCGGCTGGTTGCCGCTGTGGTTGGTCGGCATGCCGATGCTGGCATGGTGGAGCCTGCACCGGTTCGCCCTGCCGTCTTTAGCAGCGCGTAGCGCGCGCCGTGGTGCGCCCCGGCGGCGTGGCCCGCAGGCCCAGCGCCGGCGCAGTGCTTCGCGTACGGCGACACAGGCGCGCGCAGCCTGACCTTCGGCAGGGTTGGCCGGTGGGGCGCTGTGCTACGTTCCGGGCATTCGTTTTTCCGGAAACATTCATGTCCAAGTTCGCCTCGATCTGCCTGGTTGCCGGCCTGATCACCGCTGGCGCCGTCTCTGCAGAGGAACCCCCGTGTCCAACGATCCCTACGCCTGGCTGGAAGATGTCACCGGCGCCAAGCCGCTGGACTGGGTCAAGGCCCAGAACGCCAAGACCGAGGCGCGCCTGGCCAGCACGCCGGCGTTCAAGCAGATGGAAACCAGCATCCGCGAAGTGCTGGATTCGGACGCCAAGATTCCCGGCGTGCAGAAGATCGGCGCGTTCTACTACAACTTCTGGAAGGACAAGCAGCACGAGCGCGGCCTGTGGCGGCGGCGCACCACGCTGGACGAGTACCGCAAGGCTTCGCCCAAGTGGGAAACGGTGCTGGACCTGGATGCGCTCAACAAGGCCGAAGGCGAAAACTGGGTGTGGCACGGTGCCGACTGCCTGCGCCCGGACTACCAGCGCTGCCTGATCGCATTGTCGCGCGGCGGTGCCGATGCCGATGTCACGCGCGAGTTCGATCTGGGCAGCAAGCAATGGGTCAAGGACGGCTTTTTCCGCCCCGAGTCCAAGGGCGGGCTGGGCTGGATCGACCGGGACACCGTCTACGTGTTCACCGATTTCGGTGCCGGCAGCATGACCAGCTCCGGCTACCCGCGTATCGCCAAGCAATGGAAGCGCGGCACGCCACTGACTGCCGCCAGCGTGGTGTACGAAGGCAAGCCGACCGATATGTACATCGCGGCCATGCATGACGACACCCCGGCTTCGAGCGCGATTTCGTCAGCCGTACGCTGGCCTTCTACAACGACGAGCTGTATCTCAAGGGCGCCGACGGCACGCTGGTCAAGGTGGACGTGCCCAATTCGGCCAGCAAGTCGGTCAAGCGCCAGTGGCTGACGCTGGAGCTGCGCGAACCGTGGACGGTAGCTGGCAAGACCTACAAGCCCGGCACCTTGCTGGCCACGCGTTTCGACGATTTCATGGCCGGCAAGCGCAACTTCGATGTGTTGTTCGAGCCCACCGACACCACCTCGCTGGCCGGCATGGCGTGGACCAAGTCGCATCTGGTGTTGAACGTGCTTGACGACGTCAAGAACCGTCTGAGCGTGATCACGCCTTCGCGCGATGGCTGGAAAAAGAGCGCATTCGTCGGTGCGCCGAGCTTCGGGACGGTGGATGTCGGTGCGGTGGACAGCGACGACAGCGATGCGCTGTGGCTCACCGTCACCGATTACCTGACCCCCACCACCTTGTCGTGGGTGGAGGTGGGCGCTGCGCCGCAGCCGCTCAAGACCATGCCGGCGTTCTTCGATGCCGGCAAGGACATCATCGAGCAGCACTTCGCCACCAGCAAGGACGGCACCCGCGTGCCGTATTTCCTGGTACGCCCGAAGGCCTTGAAGCTCGATGGCAGCGCGCCGACCTTGCTGTACGGCTACGGCGGTTTCGAGATCTCGATGACGCCCAATTACTCCGGTGGCCTGGGACGCGCGTGGCTTGAGAAGGGCGGCGTCTACGTGGTGGCCAATATCCGCGGCGGTGGCGAATACGGCCCGCGCTGGCACCAGGCCGCGCTCAAGCAGAACCGCCACAAGGCGTATGAAGACATGGCCGCGGTGGCCAAGGATCTGGTGGCGCGCAAGATCACCTCGACCAAGCATCTGGGCGTGCAGGGCGGCAGCAATGGCGGCCTGATGACCGGCAACATGCTCACCCAGTATCCGGAACTGTTCGGCGCGGTGGTCGTGCAGGTGCCGCTGCTGGACATGAAGCGCTACAGCCACCTGCTGGCCGGCGCCTCGTGGATGGCCGAGTACGGCGACCCGGACACCGACGACTGGACCTTCATCCAGACCTTCTCGCCGTACCACCTGTTCGACCCGAAGAAGACCTACCCACCGGTGATCTTCCTGACCTCCACGCGCGACGACCGCGTGCATCCCGGCCACGCGCGCAAGATGGCCGCCAAGATGATCGAGGCCGGCAAGGACGTGACCTACTACGAGAACATCGAAGGCGGCCACGGTGGTGCGGCCAATAACGCGCAGGCCGCGCATATGGCCGCGCTGGCCTACAGCTTCCTGTGGGAGCGCTTGGCCGACTGAGTCATCAGTAATGGTTGCACTGCGTTGATCGATACCGGCCCGCTGGCATTGCACAGCGGGCCGGAGCATTTGCGATGAGTGGCATTGGCAGTGTCTGGAGCGGCGCAATGCAACTGGATGATCTCGGTCCACGGATCTGCATTCTCGGGCCTTCCAATAGCGGCAAATCCACGATGGCGCAGGCGATCGCGCAGGCGCGCGATTGCGTGCCGGTGCATCTGGATCAGTTGCATCACCTGCCCAATACCGCCTGGACGCCTCGGCCCAGGCAGGACTTCATGGCACTCCACTGCACCGCAATCGCCAAGGAGCGGTGGGTGATGGACGGCAACTATCTCGGCTGTCTTGCGCAGCGTCTGGCGCGAGCCACCGGCGTTATCGTGTTGGATGTTCCAACCATCGTCAGCGTGCTGCGCTATCTGAGGCGAAGCTGGTGCGAGCCTTACCGTTACGGTGCGCTGGAAGGCGGCAAGAATCAGGTCACCTGGGCAATGCTGCGCCATATTGCGATCGTTGAACGTCGTAAACAAACAGAACTGTCGAGGTTGATCGAGGCTGTGGCCTTGCCGACAATCGCATTGCGCACGACAAGCGCTATCGACCGGTTCTATCGCGTCGAACGATTGCAGCGCCCCGACTGGCGCACTTAGACGACTTTGCGCGCGGTCTTTCAGGCAAACGATGCGGTGCTCCGGCCAGGACCCTGCCAGGGGTACATTGCGGAGACACGATGACGACCTACAGCCGCGTCAACCCACGCGCAATCCGTTCCACCGCCTGTTCCAGCCGCGGCAGGCTTTGGGTGTAGGCAATGCGTACATGCTGGTTGGCGCGGTAGTGGCCGAAATCGATGCCTGGCGTAAACGCAACATGCTCGGTTTCAAGAAAGTGCGCGCAAAACGCCTGCGCATCTTCAGAAAACCGGCTGATGTCGGCGTAGAGGTAGAACGCGCCTTGCGGTTCGACGGCACTGTCGAATCCCAGCGCCCGCAAGGCTGGTAGCAGGTAATCGCGACGCTGCTGGAATTCGACGCGGCGCGCTTCGAAGATGGCGATGCTCTCGGGCGTAAAGCAGGCCAGTGCGGCGTGCTGGGCAATCGTCGAGGCGCTGATGTACAGATTCTGCGCGAGCTTTTCCAGTTCCGGCACCGCGTCGGGCGGTGCGATCAGCCAGCCCAGCCGCCAGCCGGTCATGCCGAAGTACTTGGAAAAACTGTTCAAGACGAAGGCGCTGTCGTCCACCTCCAGCACGCTGTGGGCGTCCAGGCCGTAGGTCAGGCCGTGATAGATCTCGTCCACCACCAGATGGCCACCGCGCGCATGCAACGTCTGCGAAAGCGCAGCCAGTTGCGTGCGCGACAGCACGCTGCCGGTGGGGTTTGCCGGCGAGGCCACCAGGGCGCCCACGCTGTCGGCGTTCCAGGCGCGCTCCACCAGCGCAGGAGTCAATTGATAATCGCTGTCCGGGCCGACCGGAACCAATTGCGCGGCGCCTTCGACCAGACGCAGAAAGTGGCGGTTGCAGGGGTAGCCCGGGTCGGCAAGCAGCCAGTGCTTGCCTGGGTCCACCAACAGGCTGCTGGCCAGCAGCAACGCGCCCGAACCGCCGGGCGTGACCAGGATGCGCTCAGGGTCGATGCGGCAGCCATAACGCTGCGCATAGAAGCCGGCAATCGCCTCGCGCAGCGCCGGCAGCCCGCGTGCGGCGGTGTAGCGGGTGTGGCCGGCTGCCAACGCCGCCTGGCCGGCAGCGACGATCGGCGCGGCAGTGGTGAAATCGGGCTCGCCGATTTCCAGGTGGATCACGTCGTGGCCAGCCTGTTCGAGCGCGTTGGCGCGTGCCAGCAGCGACATGACATGAAACGGGGCGATGTCCTGGCTGCGGCGGCTATAGCCGCCTGCGTACGGAAGTGAGCAATCCATTGGTTCGATGATAGACCAGCATGACCTAGGACACATGACGCTCGGCGACGGGCTCTTCCACACTCGGGCGCTGGGATGGCATTGCGTTCATCCAATGGCCCCCAATCTGATGAAGCCCGTCCTCACTCTTCTGATCGCCAGCCTGATGACCACATCCCCTGCCTTCGCCGCCGTTCCGTCGCCGCCAGAGGTCGCCAAACGCCCGCATGTGGTCAAGGCGCCGTTCGGTGCGACCCGCAACGACGACTATTACTGGTTGCGCGACGACAAGCGCGAAGACAAGGCGATGCTGGCGTATCTCAACGCCGAGAATGCCTACACCGACACGGTGATGGCGCCGTTGAAACCATTGGAAGAAGCGCTGTATGCCGAGATCGTCGGGCGCATCAAGCAGGACGATGCCAGCGTGCCGTACCGCGAGCGCGGCTATTGGTATTACACGCGGTTCGAAACCGGCAAGGATTATCCGATCCAGGCGCGCCGCAAGGGCAGCATGGAGGCGCCGGAAGAAATCCTGCTCGATGTCAACCAGATGGCGCAGGGCAAGGGCTACTTCAGCGTGGGCGATGCCGCGGTGAGCCAGGACAATCGCATCCTCGCCTGGGCCGACGATGCCGTTGGCCGCCGGCAATACACCATCCGCTTCAAGAACCTGGAGACTGGCGAACTCTATCCGGACACCGTGGAAGGCGTCTCGGCCAATGTGGTATGGACCGACGACAACAAGACGTTGTTCTATGTCGAAAACGACCCGGAAACGCTGCTCACCGTGCGCGTGAAAAAACATGTGCTCGGCACGCCGTCCAAGGACGATGTGCTGGTGTACGAAGAGAAGGACGACAGCTTCTACATGGGCATTGGCCGCACCCGCGACGACAAGTACATCACCATCGAGGTCGAAAGCACGGTCTCTTCGGAAACCCGCTATGCGCTGGCCGCCAAGCCGGACAGCTTCAAGGTGCTGGCCAAACGCGAGCGCGATGTGGAGTGCCACGCAGACCATTTCGATGGCCGCTGGGTGATTCGCACCAATGCCGACGGCGCCAGGAACTTCAAGCTGGTCACTGCGCCCACCGATGCGAGCACACGCACGCAGTGGACCGATTGGGTAGCGCACGAGGACAACGTCTACATCGAAAACTTCGCGTTGTTCGACGGCTTCACCGCCATCGAAGAGCGTTCCGGCGGACTGGAGCGTGTGCGCTTGCTCAAGCGCGAGGGCAGCCATGAGTACGTCAAGGCCGATGAACCGGCCTATTCGATGGGGCTTTCGGTCAACTCCGAGCCAGACACCCCCTGGCTGCGCTACAGCTACACCTCGCTGACCACGCCGGCGACCACCTACGAGCTCAATACGCAGACCGGCGAACGCAGGTTGCTCAAGCAGCAACCGGTGCTCGGCTACGACGCCAGCAAGTACGTGACCGAGCGCGTGTGGGTGACGGCGCGCGACGGGGTCAAGGTGCCGGTGTCGCTGGTGTACAAAAAGGCTTCAAGAAGGACGGCAGCGCAGCGCTGTTTCAGTACGCGTATGGGAGTTACGGCATGTCGATGGACCCGGCATTCAATCTGCCGGCGATCAGCCTGCTGGATCGCGGCGTGGTGTATGCCATCGCGCACATCCGCGGCGGCCAGGAAATGGGTCGGCAGTGGTACGACGACGGCAAGCTGCTGCACAAGAAGAACACCTTCAACGACTTCATCGATGTGACCCGTGGCCTGGTCGCGCAGGGTTACGCCGCCAAGGACCGCGTCGCTGCGTCCGGTGGCAGCGCGGGCGGCCTGTTGATGGGCGCGGTGGCCAATATGGCGCCGCAGGACTATCGGGTGATGGTCGCGCAGGTGCCGTTTGTCGATGTGGTCACCACCATGCTCGACGCCAGCATTCCGCTGACCACCAACGAATACGACGAGTGGGGCAACCCGGAAACCAAGGATTACTACGACTACATGCTGTCGTATTCGCCTTACGACAACGTGCGCAAGCAGGCGTACCCGGCCCTGTTCGTGGGCACCGGCCTGTGGGATTCGCAGGTGCAGTACTGGGAGCCGGCCAAGTGGGTGGCCAAGCTGCGCGACGACAACACCGGCACCCAGCCGATCGTGTTCCGCACCAATATGGAAGCCGGGCATGGCGGCAAATCCGGTCGCTTCCGCCGCTACCGCGAGTTGGCCGAGTCGTATGCGTTCGTGCTGGACCAGTTGGGCGTGAAGTAGCTGGAAGGCCGGGATTGGGGAGTCGGGATGCGGGATTGGTTGGAGCGGACGGCGTGGGCCGGCATCGCTGCAGGGCCGACGCACCAAACCGCAGCGCTGGCCGTATCATTTGCGCATGACGCGACCGACTCGATTCCGCTGGGCCTGGTGGTTGCTGGCCTACGCCAGCCTGGCCACCGGCATCGTCGGGATCTTCGTCCCGGGGCTGCCGACGACGGTCTTCATTTTGATCTCTGCCTGGGCGGCCTCGCGTGGCTCGAACGCCTGCACAACTGGCTGCTGTCGCATCCGCGCTTCGGCCCGGCGATCGTGGAATGGCAGACCTATCGTGCAGTCAGCCGCAAGGCCAAGTGGATGGCGACGCTGACCATGACGGTCTGCGCCGCGATCATGCTGTGGTGCGTGCCGGTGTTCTGGGTCAAGTGCCTGTCGATCGGCAGCATGGCCGTGGTGGCGATCTGGCTGTGGTTGCGCCCCGAGCCACCGCCGCGCCCGCTGCCGGGCGCGCACTGAACGCAGCGCGCCAGCGAGCGCACGGCCATAACGGTGTTCTGGCTATACTTCGGCCCATGAGCATCATGTCCCGACCGTCTGTTCGCCTCGCACTGGTTGGTGCGACCTTTGTCCTGCTTGCCGCCTGCGGCAACAAGGGCCCGCTGGTGATGCCGCAGAAGCCGGTGCCGGTGGAAGCCCAGCCGGTGCCGCAGCCGCAGCCGGCGGATGCGTCGCAACCGCTGGACCAATCCACGCCTGCGCCGGTGGATGGCGACACCAAGCCCGCTTCCACCACCGACCAGCCCGCTAGCAGCGGCAATGAGCGCTGACGGTCGCAGCGGGCGTCTGCGTTTCACCAAAATGCATGGCGCCGGCAACGACTTCGTGGTGCTGGACCTGCGCGACGGTACGCCGCCACCGGATGCCGCATTGGCATCGCAGCTGGCCGACCGCCACTTCGGGGTGGGCTGCGATCAGATCCTGACCATCGAAGCGCCGCGCAGCGAAGGTGCCGTGGCAGCCTACGGCATCTGGAATTCGGACGGCTCGGCCGCGCGCCAATGCGGCAATGGCGCGCGTTGTGTCGCCGCCTGGCTGGTGCGCGACGGCACTGCCCAGGGCGAGCGCTTCATCATCGACAGCCCAGTGACCGCGCACGCGGTCGAGCGCCTCGACGGCGACCGCTACGCGGTGGCAATGGGTATCCCGCAATTCGAGCCCACCCAGATTCCGCTGGCCGGCTTTGCGCATGCGCGCGACGAATATGCGCTGCCGGTGCACGGTGAGACCGTGCGCTTTGGCGCGGTGTCGATGGGCAACCCACATGCGGTGGTCGAAGTCGGTCGCGTCGATGCAGCGCCGGTGGAACGGGTGGGCGCGCTGCTGCAGCAGAACGCGGCGTTTCCCGATTCGGTCAATGTGGGCTTCGTGCAGGTGGTCGACCCTGCGCATGTGCGCCTGCGCGTGTTCGAGCGCGGCGTAGGCGAGACGCTGGCTTGTGGGAGTGGCGCCTGTGCGGCCGCGGTGGTGTTGATGCAGCGCGGCCGTGTCGAGCGCGATATGCAGGTGTCCTTGCCCGGTGGCGATTTACGCATTCGTTGGCCCGGCGAGCAGGAGCAGGTGGTGATGTCCGGCCCGGCTGTGTTCGTCTTCGATGGAGAGTGGAACCGATGAGCGAGAACACGGACAAATTCGGCGCGCACGACGTGGCCACGTGGCTGCGACGTCACCCGACCTTCCTCAAGCAGTTCCCGGATCTGGCGGTGAGCTTGCTGGTGCCGCGCGACGACGGTCCCACCGCTTCATTGGCCACCTACCAGCTGGAAGTGCTACGCGACAAGAACCGCGAACTGTCGCGCCGCCTGCACGAACTCGGCAGCAATGCGCAGGAAAACGAGCGGCTGGCGGTGCGCACGCATCAACTCACGCTTGCGTTGATGCGCCAGACCAGCGCGGCCGACACGCTCAAGGCGATGGCAGCCTCGCTGGCCGAAGATTTCAACGGCGAACTGGTGCGGCTGGTGTTGCTCACGCCTGTCGATGCGCTGGACGCGGACTGGCTGCAGATCATTGCAATCGACGATGCACGCCTGGCCCCGTTCCGCGATTGCCTTCACGATGGCGAGCCCATTTGTGGCCGCCTGCAAGCGGAAAAGCACGCGCTGCTTTACGGCGCACAGGCAGGGCAGGTGCAATCCACCGCGTTGCTGCCGCTGCCGGGCATCGGCCTGATCGCGGTGGGCAGCAGCGATGCCAACCGGTTCTATCCCGGCATGGGCACGCTGTTCCTGCGCATGATGGGCGAATCGCTGAGCGTGGCACTGCAACGCTTCGACGCGTGAGGCCCATGGCTGCGCGTACCGAGGTTGGCGACATGGGGCCGCTGGTGGCGGCGCTGCTTCCGCGGCGGGGAGGGTGAAGTGCTGGCAGTTGGTTGTCTGTGCTGTCTGCAATCGCAGGGCGCGCAGTCCGCATGCTGGCTGCACACTTGTCTGCGCAAGCAGATGACGGCAATCACGCCGCGTCATCGGGAACGCTGACATGTCATCGATCGACGAGTTCCTGACGCACCTGCAGGTCGAGCGGCAAGTATCGGCGCACACACTGGATGCGTATCGGCGCGATCTTGCTGCCCTGGTTGCCTGGGCAGAGGAGCAGACGACCGCAGATGGCGCGCAGGACGCTGCAGTGCCTGGCGATCCTGCACAGTTCGATAGCGCGCATTTGCGGCAATTCGTTGCGGCAGAGCATCGACGCGGGCTGTCGGCAAAGAGCCTGCAGCGCCGCCTGTCGGCATGCCGCAGTTATTACGCCTGGTTGCTCAAGCATGGCCGCATTTCGGCCAGCCCGGCGGCGGCGCTGCGTGCGCCCAAAGCCCCGCGCAAGTTGCCGCAAGTGCTGGATGCCGACGAAGCCGTGCGTCTGGTGGAAGTGCCGACCGATGCGCCACTAGGCCTGCGCGATCGCGCGCTGCTGGAAGTGTTCTATTCGTCCGGGCTGCGCCTGAGCGAGTTATGCGCATTACGCTGGCGCGACCTGGACCTGGACAGCGGCCTGGTGATGGTGCTCGGCAAAGGCAGCAAGCAGCGCCTGGTGCCCGGTGGGTTCGCACGCAATCGCTGCCTTGCGCGAATGGCGGCGCGACAGTGGTGCAAGCGCCGACAGCCACGTCTTCCCTGGCCGCGCCGGCGGTGCGATTTCGCAACGTGCAGTGCAGATCCGCATCAAGCAACTGGCCGTGCGCCAGGGCATGTTCAAGGACGTGCATCCGCATATGCTGCGCCATAGTTTCGCCAGCCATATCCTGGAATCGTCCGGCGATCTGCGCGGCGTGCAGGAATTGCTGGGCCATTCGGATATCGCCACCACCCAGATCTACACGCATCTGGATTTCCAGCACTTGGCCAAGGTCTACGATGCTGCGCATCCGCGTGCCAGGCGCAAGAAGGCTGCAGAGTGAGTGCTGGGCAATCAGCCGGCACGCAGGTAGAGGAAGCAGGAAGCGTCGCGGTGCGGTGCGTGACGTAGCGCCACAGACGCAGCAAGCTACTGCACGCATCCAGCGCATCGGCCACTTCCGACCGCGCTGATCGCCCCTCTCCCGCCGGGAGGGGGGTTGGGGTGAGGGTACGTGCGCCAGCGCGGCTTGCGCGTTGCGCATGGTTTGCGGACGGTGGCGTTAGGGTTGATGCGATCCCCGTAATGCGTTGCGGCAGGTGGACCTGCATGGTCGCGCGCAACCGTGTGGCTGTCTCGCAAGTGAGCGCCGCCACACCTGCCTGCGGCGGCTGGTCGCAGCGTGCTTGAACCCGGCAGTGGCGTCCCCACCTCCTTGAAAACCCTCGGAGGATCCATGGACCCTAGCCAGAACCCCAACATCGTTCACGCCACCACCATCATCTCGGTTCGACGGGGTGGGCATGTCGCCGTCGCGGGCGATGGCCAGGTCACTCTTGGCCATACGGTCATGAAGGGCAATGCGCGCAAGGTGCGTCGGCTCGGGCGCGAGGGTCAGGTGCTGGCCGGTTTCGCCGGTGCGGCGGCCGATGCGTTCACCTTGTTCGAATTGTTCGAAGCCAAGCTCGACAAGCACGGCCAGCTGACGCGCGCGGCAGTGGAACTGGCCAAGGATTGGCGCACCGAGCGCCGCCTGGGCAAGCTCGAAGCGCTGCTCGCGGTCGCCGACAAGGAAACCTCGCTGATCATCAGCGGTACCGGCGATGTGATCGAACCGGAAGACGGCATCATCGCGATTGGCTCCGGCGGCTCGTACGCCTTGTCGGCCGCGCGCGCTGCTGGCGCACACCGAGCTGGATGCCAAGGCCATCGCCACCGAAGCGATCAATATCGCTGGCGATATCTGCATCTATACCAATCGCAACGTGGTGGTCGAAGAGCTGTGAATCGGGAGTGGGGAATCGGGAATCGCAACAGCGGTTTGGTCCCCATGTCGTCGACCCAGGCTCTTGATCTTGCCCTTGCAATTCCCCTTTCTCAATTCTCGATTCCCCAATGCCAAATCCCGAGACTTCAACCATGACTCCGCGCGAAATCGTGCAGGAGCTCGACCGTCATATCGTTGGCCAGCACGACGCCAAGCGCGCGGTTGCCATCGCGCTGCGTAACCGCTGGCGCCGCATGCAGTTGCCGGAAGAGCTGCGCAACGAAGTGATGCCCAAGAACATCCTGATGATCGGCCCCACCGGCGTGGGCAAGACCGAGATCGCGCGGCGCCTGGCGACGCTGGCCAATGCGCCGTTCGTCAAGGTCGAAGCCACGCGCTTCACTGAAGTCGGCTATGTGGGCAAGGATGTGGAGCAGATCATCCGCGACCTGGCCGATACCTCGGTCAAGCTGTATCGCGAGCAGGCCAAGGTGCGCGTGCGCAACCAGGCCGAAGAGCGTGCCGAAGATCGCATCCTGGATGCATTGCTGCCGCGCCGCGCGGCCGGGATTGGGTTTGATCCGGAAGCGGCGCGCAACGAGCCCTCGTCGCAGGATAACGAAACCCGCATCAAGTTCCGTCGCATGCTGCGCAACGGCGAGCTGGACGAGCGCGAGATCGAGCTGGAAGTGGCCGTCAATGCCAGCATGGACATCATGACCCCGCCGGGCATGGAGGAAATGGGGCAGCAGCTGCGGCAGATGTTCGCCAACATCGGTGGCGGCAAGTCGCAAAAGCGCAAGCTCACGATCAAGGCAGCGCGCCCGCTGTTGATCGAAGAGGAAGCCGGCAAGCTGGTCAACGAAGACGATGTGCGCACCGCGGCCATCGAAGCCTGCGAGCAGCATGGCATCGTGTTCATCGATGAAATCGACAAGGTGGCCAAGCGCGGCGAAGCCGGCTCCAGCGGCGGCGATGTCAGCCGCGAAGGCGTGCAGCGCGATCTGTTGCCGCTGGTGGAAGGCTCCAACGTGTCCACCAAATACGGCACGGTCAAGACCGACCATATCCTGTTCATTGCATCAGGCGCGTTTCACCTGGCCAAGCCCAGCGATCTGATTCCGGAACTGCAGGGCCGTTTCCCGATCCGGGTGGAATTGACCGCGCTGACCAAGGCCGATTTCGTGCGCATCCTCACCGAGCCCAAGGCGGCGTTGATCAAACAGTACGAAGCCCTGCTGCAGACCGAGGGCGTGCACCTGAGCTTTGGCGCCGATGCAGTGGAGCGCCTGGCCGAGATCGCCGCGCAGGTCAACGAGCGGCAGGAAAACATCGGCGCGCGCCGGCTGCACACGGTGCTGGAGCGGCTGCTCGATGTGCTGAGCTACGAGGCGCCGGATCGCGACGGCCAGAGCGTCACCGTGGATGCGGCCTATGTGGATGCCCAGCTGGGCGAGCTGGTGCAGGACCCGGACCTGAGCCGCTACATCCTCTGAGCGCAGCGCACCTGCGCGCAGATGTCGAATGCAATGCATGGGTGGCATGTCGCATCCATGCATTGCAAACATGGCACGTAGGCATCACAGGACGATGCATGCTAGCTGCATCCTGTCAGCTGCAGTCAACGCCGGGTCGGTCGCGGGCGCGGCGCCCTCGTCGCGTGCAGGACACGCCGTCACTCCGGCCCTGGAGGCTCGATGGCGGCATCATGCCTCCACACGGTCCCGCAAGCGGCGAAGACACGGCACCACACAGTTGGTCGGCGCTCATCCAAAAAGCTGTCTGTCGTGCGGTGCGCATCAGACCTGTCGCCGATGCTGCAATGATCGAACAAGCCGCATCCAGCACTGCTGCTCCCATGCACGCCGACCATCTCGACTGGTCATTGCCCGCCCATCGTCGCGGGGCCTTGCGCGGCATGGGTGCGGCGTAAGAGCTGACAGGGACGTCCTTGCAGCGTGCCCTGCAATGGTGGGCGGGCAAGGACCCTGCAGCCGGGTTGCAGATCACCCTGCAACAAAGGCTCAGATCATCGGCTCTGCGATGGACCTTCAGCTAGGCAGCCGCCTGCACCGCATAGTCAACCTGCGCAATCCGGCAAACCGCTCAATCCTCGCCGATATCTTCGTTCCACACCTGCGGGTTGGCGGAGATATAGCCACCGAGCAGATCGATGCATTCCTGGCTCTGCAGATCGATCACATTGACGCCGTGCTCGCGCAACCACGCAATGCCGCCCTGGAAGGTGACCGATTCGCCGACCACCACCGTGCCGATGTTGAACTGGCGCACGAGCCCGCTGCAGTACCAGCATGGCGCCAGCGTGGTGACCATGATGGTGTCCTTGTAGCGGCGCTGGCGGCCGGCCTTGCGAAACGCGTCGGTCTCGCCGTGGACCGAGGGGTCGTTCTCCTGCACGCGGCGGTTATGGCCGCAGCCAAGCAGGCGCCCGTCGTTGTGATACAGCGCCGCACCGATCGGGATGCCGCCTTCGGCCAGGCCCTGGCGGGCCTCGGCAATGGCGGTGTCCAGCAATGCGCGGTAGTCGGGGGTGGTGATCATGCGAACTCCTGAGGGGCTGCGCCGGCAGGGCGCAGCATGTCGAGATGGGGAATGCCATCTTCCAGGTACTGCGCGGACGCAGGTGCAAACCCGTGCGCCGCGTAGAACGATTGCAGGTGCGCCTGCGCACCGAGCTGGATCGCGTGACCCGGCCACTGCGTGTGTACCAACCGGATGCCTTCGCGCAGCAGTGCATGCGCCAGTCCAGTGCCACGAAATGCTGCGGCAACGACCACGCGGCCGATGCTCGGTTCGGAATAACTCAAGCCTGGCGGTAGCACGCGCAGGTAGGCCGCCAACGCGGCGTCATTGGTGGTGCCCAGCACATGCAGCACGCCCGGATCGGTATCTTTGCCATCCAGTTCCGGATAGGCGCATTGCTGCTCCACCACAAACACATCCGTGCGCAGCCGCAGCAGCGCATACAGCTGCGTGGTGCTCAGTTGCGCAAACCGCAGGTGCTGCCAGTGCAGGGGAGGAAGGGGCATGGGGGCATCGTTGCATCATAGCGGCTGTGCCGCGCTTGAGCTGCCGAGTCGTGCACGTGTGGGCGTGCTGGCCACGTCTCGCCGGCGGTATTGCCCACGCTCGGATAGAGGTTGATGCCTAGTCGACTGCGCTGTCGGTATCGACGGCCACCACCACCGACATGCCTGGCCGCAGCCGCGGCGCCAACGGCTGGTCCGCATCGACACTGATGCGCAGCGGAATGCGCTGGGCAATCTTGACGAAGTTGCCGGTCGCGTTGTCGGCTGGCAGTACGCTGAATTCGGAGCCGGCGGCCGGCGAAATCTCCTGCACGCTGCCATGCAGACGCGCATTGTCCAGCGCATCCACGGTGAAGCTGGCGCGCTGGCCGATCCGGATCCTGGCCATCTGGGTTTCCTTGAAATTGGCCACGATCCATAGCGTGTCCGGCACCAGCGACATCAGCTGCGTACCGTTGGTGACGTAGGCGCCCTGGCGCACGCCAAGCTGACCGAGCTGGCCATCGCGCGGGGCCAGGATGCGCGTGTTGTCCAGGTTGATCTGGGCCAGCTGCACGGCGGCCTGTGCATTGGCAACCGCCGCTTCCAACGCGGCGCGGTTGACAGTGACGCTGCGGGCGTTTTCTTCGGCGGCCTGCACGGCGGCACGTGCCTGCGCCACGCCGGCATCGGCTTGCGCACGCGCGGCAAATGCGGTGTCGCGGTCCTGCTCGGAGACCAGTTGCTGGCTGGCCAGCTGCTGCGTCCGCGCATAGGCCGAATGGGTGCGCTCGCGTTGTGCCTGGTTGCTGCTCAGCGCGGCGCGCTGCTCGGCGATCGTCGCTTCGGCGCTATGGCGTTGTTGATCCCAGTTGGCGAGGTTGGCCTGCGCGGTCTGCACCTGCGCCTTGGCTTGTTCGAGTTGCTGCGCATAGATGCGGTCGTCGATGCGTGCCAGCAACTGGCCGCGTTTGACGTGCGCAAAGTCCTGCACCGGTACCTGCGTGACATAGCCGCTCACCTGCGGCGCAATCACGGTGATCTGCCCATGCACCATCGCATTTTCGGTGCGTTCGATCGCACTGACGAACGGCGGCAGGCGCCAGGCATATAGCACCAACGCCACGCCGATCAGGGCAAGCCCGCCGAAGCCGACGACCCCGGCAAGACGGCGACGCCGACGACGTTGCGGGTCGGCAGGCAGGGAGGAATCTGCTGGTGTATTCATGGGCGCGCAGTGGGAGCAGGAGGAGGGGGCGAGACCGAGGGGCGCAGATAGCGGCGCCACACCAGCACGGACAGGATCCACACGCCGGTGGCGATGGCGATGCAGCCGATCAACAGGAATACGTCGTTGTACGCCAGCACATTGGCTTCGCGCGTGGCGACCGTGCCCAGCGTGCGCACGCCCTGGGCCTGACGCAGCGCCGGGTCGCCGATGCTGCGGCCATACAGGCTTGCGTAGGCCTGCACGCGCGCGGCCACCTGCGGGTCGGTCAGCACCAGATGGTCCACCAACTGGCTGGAATGGTATTTCTCGCGCACCACCTGCACGGTGCCGAGCAGGGCGCTGCCGAGCAGGCCGCCCATGTTCTGCGCCATGCCGAACAGCACGATGAAACTGATCAGGTTGCCCGGCTGCGCGATCACCCGGCCGATGCCGGCCACCATCGCCGGACCGATGAAGAACGTGCTGCCGAAGGCGAGCAGGAACTGGCTCGCATACATCTGTTCGGGGCGGGTGAGGCTGGTGGCATCGGCATCCATGAAGCAGCCCACGCAGATGGCCGCCACGGCGATGATCAGATGTTCGGCAACCGCGCCGGGTTGATCAGCCACGCGCTGGCGGCCACGCCTGCCACCGCGCCCAGCAGCATCAGCGCAAACAGGGTCTGCAGTTGCGTGTTGGCCAGGCCCAGCGTCTGGAAGAAGCCGATGGCGCCGGTGCTTTGTTCGGACAGCACCAGCCGGATCAACAGGATCGCCAGCCCTAGCCGCAGCATGTCCGCACTGGCCAGCCAGCGCGTGTTGATCATCGGATTGCGGCGGTTGTGTTCGATCCAGGCCGCCGTGCACAGCAGCACGATGGACGCGGCCAGCACCACGCCCAGCCACGGCGTACTGGTCCACCACAGCAGGCGCCCGAGCGACAGCACCGCGGCCAGGCCGGCGGCGCCGGCGGCGAACAGGCTGGAGGTGAGGAAATCCAGCGGCTCGAACACGCGATACCGGTCGCTCGGCGGTAACTTGAGCGCCAGTACGCAGGCCAGCGCAAACACCGCCAACCCGCACTCGAACAGGTACAGGCCTTGCCACTCGCCAAATTCCAGCAGGTCGGTGGAAAACACCCGCGCCAGCGGTAACGCCAGCTGGGTCATGCCCAGGCCCAGCACCACGGCCTTGAGCCGATATTTCGGTGGAAATGCCTGGATCACGTAATACAGGCCCAGCGAGCTGAGCGCGGCGCCCACCAGGCCGTGCGCGGCGCGCACGGTGATCGCCGAGCTCAGGCTGTGCACGAACAGATGCGCGAAGGCGATGAGCGCGTACAGCGCCAGGAAGATTTCGGTGAACCGGCGCAGCCCGAACTGCTGGCGGAACTTCACCAGCAGCAGGTTGGCCGACATGTTGGTCATCACATAGGCCGCCGGCAGCCACGCCATTTCGGTGGCGTAGGCGCCCAAGGTGCCTTGCAGATAGGTCAGGTTGGCAGTGACCAGGGCATTGCTCAGCCCTCCGGTGAGCGCCACCACCACGCCCACCAGCCCGTACTGGATACGCCGCCGGGTAGGGTGCAGGGGGTGGAGGCCGACCCCGGCAGGGTGGGCCGCTCGTGGGGCTGCCAGTCGCGCTGGACGTACTTGTCGCGCACTGAATGCTCGCAGGGCCGGTCGCAGATGAAAACGCGATTGTGGTCCGGTTGCGGTCATGGTGGCGTCAGCAGTGCGATAATCCGCCCATGAGCGAATCCCCTATACCTCCGGTACCACCCATTTCGGCTTTCGCGATGTCGCTGCCAAGGACAAGCAGAAGCTGGTCGGCGAAGTGTTCACCTCGGTCGCGCGTAACTACGACCTGATGAACGATCTGATGAGCCTGGGCGTGCACCGCGCCTGGAAACGCTACTTCGTGGCGACCGCGCAGGTGAAGCCAGGCGACCGCGTGCTGGACCTGGCCGGCGGCACCGGCGACATCGCCGTGCTGCTCAAGGAGCGCGTGGGCAACGAAGGCGCGGTGGTGCTGGGCGACATCAATGCCGGCATGCTGTCGGTGGGCCGCGACCGGCTGACCAACCGCGGGCTGGTGTCCGGTTTCGACTACGTGCAATGCAACGCCGAAGCACTGCCGTTCCCGGACCAGAGTTTCGATCTGGTGACCATTTCCTTCGGCCTGCGCAACGTCACCGACAAGGACGCCGCCTTGCGCGAGATGTACCGCGTGTTGAAGGTCGGCGGCCAGGCGCGCGTGCTGGAATTTTCCGAAGTCACCGCCGAGTGGTTCAAGCCGATCTACGACTTCCACTCGTTCAAGATCCTGCCCAGGCTGGGCCAGCTGTTCGCGCGCGATGCCGATAGCTATCAGTACCTGGCCGAAAGCATTCGCAAGCATCCGCCGCAGGAATCGCTCAAGGGCATGATGGGCGAGGCCGGGTTTGCGCGTTGCCATTTCAAGAACCTGACCGGCGGCATCGTGGCCATCCACTCCGGCTACAAGATCTAGGCAGGTCGTTTCAGCCTGATGGGCGTCGGCGCGCAGAGCGTGCGCTGGCGCTCGCCCCCGCGTGCACGGGATCGCTTGTTGCGGGGAAGCGGTGTCTCACATGTGTAGGCCAGCGAAGTTCTGAGAACTCCGTCGCGTTGGCTCCACACGCTCTCGGCGACACTAAACGCTCTTTTGCCGGAGAGTTGGATGCGCTTGTACGCCGGGCTCTCGCGCGTGTTTCCCCGCTCCTTCAGCGCCAAACTGCTGGCGGTGACCTTCCTGGGCATCCATCTGCCGTTGCTGCTGTTGATCGCCTGGTTGGCATCGCAGAGCGAACTGGACGGGCGCCCGCTGTGGTCGGTGGTCATCGTGGCATTGCTGGCCACGCTGGCTGGCACGGCACTGACCCTGGTCGCGCTGTATCGGCTGCTGGCACCGCTGCGCATCGCCGCCGATGCGCTGGATTCGTATTACGCCGATCAACGCCTGCCCACACTTCCGGAACAGGGTGACGATGAATTGGGCCGGCTGTTGCGCGGCATCAACCGCAGCCTGCGCGGTATCGATGCCGGCATGCGCGATCTCAAGAAACACGCCTTGTTCGACCCGTTGACCGAAGCGCTGAACCGGCGCGGCTGCGAACAGGCGATGCGCGATTCGGTGATCGCCTCCCAGCGCGAAGGCTGGCCGTTCGTGCTGTTCGTGCTGGACATGGACAACCTCAAGCAGATCAACGACCGTTTCGGCCACCTGGCTGGCGACCGCGTGCTGGTGCGCCTGGTGAACTCGGCCTACGGCTGGCTGGGCGCGCAGGACTGGGTCGGGCGCTGGGGCGGCGACGAATTCCTGATCGGCATCCATGCCAGCGAAGACGAAGCCACGCTCAAGCTCAACCAATGGCTCTCGATGCTCGAACGCGAGGATGCCGACGACGCGCCGCTGCATGTGAGCGCCGGCAGTGCGGTGTGCGAACCAGGGCTGGATGCCACCGAACTGTATCGCCGCGCCGATGCGGCGATGTACCGCGCCAAGTTCTCCGGTGGCCGGCGTCTGGTGCGCGACGGGCACGACGCCCCGCGCGGCCATCCGGTGACCTGACCTGGGCAAGCCGATTGCGGCAGCGCGTGGCAGGCCGTCGCGCGCATGGCCACCGATGACACGGGCAGGCTGCGGCACGGGGCGCTAAAATGTCCAATTCTCCTTGCTGCGGTGCCGTCGATGCGCTTCCCGTTCCTGTCGCTGTCCCTGGCCGTGTCCATCGCGCTGGCCGGTTGTTCCAATGACTCCACGCCGTCGGCATCCCCACCGCGCCGGCCGCCACTGCCAAGGCTCCCGTGAAAGCAGACGCCCGCAACCACGACGAAAGTTCCTACGCCCAGCCGCAGATGGTGGTCATCAAGGACCTGGCGCTGGACCTGAAGCTGGATTTCGATGCCAAGCAGATTGGCGGCACCGCCACCTACACGCTGGAGTGGAAGGACAAGGCCGCCAAGCAACTGGTGCTGGACACGCGCGAGCTGAGCATCGCCCAGGTGCAGGCCGACGATGGCAAGGGCGGCCTGTCGCCGCTGCAGTTCGCCCTGGCGCCGGCCGACAAGACCTTCGGCAGCAAACTCACCATCGAAACGCCGAACCAGCCGGGCAAGGTGGTGATCACCTATCACACCGCGCCGACCGCCTCGGGCCTGCAGTGGCTGGAGCCGTCGATGACCGAAGGCAAGCAACTGCCTTTCATGTTCAGCCAGTCGCAGGCGATTCATGCGCGCAGCTGGGTGCCGTTGCAGGACACCCCGAGCGTGCGCTTCACCTATAGCGCGCATGTCACCTCGCGCCCGGACGTAATGGTGCTGATGAGCGCCGACAACGACCCCAAGGCGGCACGCGACGGCGATTACAGCTTCAAGATGCCCGAGCCGATTCCGTCCTACCTGCTGGCCATTGCCGCCGGCGATGTGGTGTTCAAGCCGATTTCCGCGCGCTCGGGCGTGTGGGCCGAGCCGGCCATGGCCGACAAGGCCGCCAAGGAATTCGAAGACACCGAAAAGATGATCGGTGCGGCCGAAAAACTCTATGGCCCGTATCGCTGGGGCCGTTACGACATGTTGGTGTTGCCGCCGTCGTTTCCGTTCGGTGGCATGGAAAATCCGCGCCTGACCTTCGCCACGCCCACCGTGATCGTCGGCGACAAGTCGTTGGTGTCGTTGGTCGCGCACGAACTGGCGCACAGCTGGTCCGGCAACCTGGTGACCAATGCCAGCTGGAAGGACATCTGGCTCAACGAAGGTTTTACCACCTACGTGCAGGGCCGCATCACCGAAGCGCTGTACGGCAACGAGATGGCCGAGATGGAGCGCGAGATCGACCAGGGCGATCTGCTGGCCGAAGTCAAAGACATGCCGCCGGCCGACCAGGTATTGGAGTTGCCGCCGCTGGCCCAGCGCGACCCTGACGAAGCATTGAGCCAGGTCGCCTACGTCAAGGGCGCGTGGTTCCTGCAGTTCCTGGAGCAGCGCTTCGGCCGCGAGGTATTCGACCCGTTCCTGCGCGGCTGGTTCGACGATCACGCCTTCCAGAGCGCCACCACCGATCAGTTCGTCGATTACCTCAAGAAAAATCTGCTGGACAAGCATCCCAACACGGTGAGCGCAGCCGAGGTGGATGCATGGCTGAAGCAGCCGGGCATTCCGGCCTTCGCCGCCAAGGCACGCTCGCGCAGCTTCTCGATCGTGGATACCGCACGCATCGCCTGGAGCGGCAGTGGCACCTTGCCGAACAAGCAGGTCACCGGCGAGTGGGGCACCCAGGAATGGGTGCACTTCCTCAGCGGCATGGGCGCCACGCTCAAGCCCGAGCAGCTCAAGCAGCTGGACGATGCGTACCACTTCACCGGCACGCCGAATGGCGAGATCGCGATGCGCTGGTATCCGCTGGCGATCCGCAGCGGCTACACCGACGCGCGCGCTGCCGCGGGCGAGTTCATCGAGCGCGTCGGCCGTCGCAAGCTGGTGCTGCCGATCTACGCAGAACTGTTGAAGACGCCCGACGGCATCGCGTTCGCCGAACAGGCTTTCGAAAAGGCCAAGCCCAGCTACCACCCGATCACCACCGCATCGGTGGCCGAGATGATCGCCAAGGCGAAGGCGGCGATGCCTGCTGCGGCTCCTGCACCTGCAACCGCACCTGCAGAAAAACCGGCGCCGACGCAGCAGTAGTTCGTCGCGCAACGCAGAGTCGTCAGTTCGGCGGCACGTGCAATACACCGGGAGCCTTGTGCTCCCGGTGTGTTGTCTGAGGATCCGGCGCGAACGCCTGCCGTCGTGCATGCAGCCTGCAACGCCGGGCTGCTATCGTTGTGGTGGTGTCCCACGCCTTTCGGAGTCGACGATGAAGTATCTGCTGAGCGCGGCCTTGTGCGTCGCCGCCTTGAGTGCCTGCACCGACCGCGAGGCGCAACGTCAGGCGCAGGCCACCGCGCAGGCGCAGGCCAAGGAAACCCAGGCCGATGCGCTCGCCAAGCAATATGACGAAGCGGTCAAGGCACAGAACTGGGACATGGCACGTGCGCACGGTGCGGCCTTGATCGAAGGCTACGCCGGCACCGCGGCTGCCACGCGTATCGAACCCGGCTATGCCGATATCAAGGCCAAGGGCGAGCAGGCGCGCGAGCTGCGCCGCATGCAGGCGTTGTGGCAATACTCGCAGGTGCCGGCCAAGGGCGGCACGCAGCGCTCGGCGATGATCGATGCCAAGCAACGCGTGGATGTGGATGGCAGCGGGCCCAAGCCGGTCAGCTTGGTGTTTCGCGATCATCCGCAGTGGAAGCGCCACAGCTACCTCGTGCTCAAGGCCGGCGATTTCAATTGCTACGGTGGCTGCAAGGTGCAGGTGGCCGCCGATGGCGGCGCACCGCGTGCCATGGCGGCGCACCGCCCCGATACCGACGAAGCCATTGCCATGTTCATCGACGATGACAAAGCGTTGTGGAAGCTCGTGCGCAACGCCAAGCGCATCAGCATCACCTTCCCGGTCAAGGCCGGCGCTACGCGCACCGCAGAGTTCGAGGTCGGCGGCCTAGACACCACGCAGATGCCCGGGTGGAAGTAGGTCGGCTCGCGGTGACATCCTGCCGTCCACCGAACGTGTGTGCGAACCGGTGCAGCATGACCGGGTTTGATCGACTGTGCAGTACCCCGGTGTGATGGTGCTGCGGCGCATCGGCACTGCGCGCTCGGCGCGGTCAGCGAAGCTGGTGCGCATTCGCTCGGTGGCAGGGGCGAGCGCGCATTGGAGTGTCCGCGCAAGCACAAGCCAACCGCGCGCTGCACCCATTGGCTTGGCGGTGCGTGCAGATGCGTTGTCGACCGCGTTGGGCGAGGTCGCTGGTTGCGCACTGCAGGTTGGCCGCGCAGCCGCCCGCTGCATCGCATCGATCGTTTTCATGTCTTTGCAAGGATGGACAGCATGACACCACGCGCGCGCTCCCGCGTTGTCCGACTACCGCCATTGGGTCTTCGACATGGACGGCACGCTGACCGAGGCTGCGCACGATTTCGCCTTGATTCGTCGCGTGCTGGACATCCCGCCAGAGGCGGACATCCTGCACCACCTGGCCGCGCTGCCGGCCGACGAAGCAGCGGCCAAGCATGCCTGGTTGCTCGAACACGAGCGCGCGCTCGCCCAGCGCGCACGCGCCGCGCCGGGTGCAGTGGCGTTGGTGCGCGCGCTGCATGCGGCCGGTTGCCGGCTTGGCATGCTCACCCGCAACGCACGCGAGCTGGCAACGATCACGTTGCAGGCGATCGGTCTGGACGATGCGTTCGCCTGGGACGACATCGTCGGGCGCGATGAGGCTGCCCCGAAACCTGCGCCCGACGGGCTGCGCTATTTCGCGCGGCGCTGGTCGGTGCAAGGCAGCGCGCTGGTCATGGTCGGCGATCATCACAATGACCTGGCCTGCGGCCGTGCCGTCGGTGCGTGCACTGTGCTGGTCAATACACCCGGCGACCCCTGGCCCGGTTTCGCCGACTGGCGCCTGCGCGATTGCACGCAGTTGCTCGCGCAATTGGAGAGCGAGGAGCGCGTTGCGCCTGTGCAACGCGGGTAACGCGCACACAGCGGGCATGGGAACGGTTGAATCCCTGCCGACGCCATGACGCGTCTTGAAGGGTGCTCGTCGTACCCGCATCCGCCTTTCGGATACCCATCTTCTGGCGAAAGAAGACATGCGTGGCCACACCGCGCGGTGTGGCCTGCATCGCGCACTGCCCTGCATCAGTGGTGCCACGATCTGAGCTGAGAACATGCTCGACGTTACCGAGACGTCATTCGACCGCCTGCACCACCTGTGTCACAGCACGTTCGGCGCAAACTGTGCCAAAACCGTGACAACGCGAAGTGCTCAGCTCGCCGTCATTACTCCCGACCCTTGCTGACTCGACGTGGTGCGGCGCACCAGTTGGCTGGCATGCCGTTTGCTCACGTCTCTCCCGACGTTTCCTGCGTCCGCATCGTAACGGCGGTGACAGTGCCTGCGTTGCGGGATGTTTCAACCGACTGGTTGTTCAAACGAGAGGGGTAGACGCACATGCACCAATCTTCCTGTCGCAGCGTACCCAGCGCTGCGCTGCTCATGCTTGCGCTGAGCGCCGTTTTGTCTGGCTGCAAGAAAGACACGCCGACCGAAACTGCAGCGCCGGCAACTGCTGCAGCACCTGCCGCCGCGCCCGCCGCTGCACCTGCTGCCGCGGTCGACACCGATAGCGAGTTCACCGCCACTGCCAGCAATGCGGACAACTGGGGCGGCGTAGGACGCGACTTCGCACTCACCCGGCATAGCCCGCTGGCCGAGATCAATCGCGACAACGTCAAGAATCTGAAGATGTCGTGGGAGATGAAAACCGACGCCACGCGCGGCCACGAAGGCCAGCCGCTGGTGATCGGCAGCATCATGTACATGGTCAGTGCGTATCCCAACAATGTGTTCGCCATCGATCTGGCCGCGCAGGACGACGGCGGCAAGGTGTTGTGGAAATACACCCCGCAACAGGACGAGCGGTCGGTGGCGGTGGCGTGCTGCGATACGGTCAATCGCGGCGCCTCGTATGCCGACGGCAAGCTGGTGTTCGGCAGCCTCAGCGGCGATGTGATTGCACTCGATGCCAAGACCGGCAAGGAAGTGTGGAAGCAAAAACTCGCGCACCCGGACAAGGGCGAGACCATCACCATGGCGCCGATCATCGCCGACGGCAAGGTGGTTGCCGGCATCAGCGGCAACGAGTTCGGCGTGCTCGGTCGCGTGGCCGCCTATAACCTTGCCGATGGCAAGCAGGCATGGTCCTGCGATGCGGCCGGTACCGACAAGGCGATCTGCCTGGGCCCGGATTTTAACAAGGCCAATCCGCAGCATGGCCAGCTCGGCGACCTGGGCGTCAAGACCTTTCCCAACGAAGAATGGAAGCGCGGCGGCGGTGCAGCGTGGGGTTGGTACAGCTACGACCCGAAGTTGAAGCTGGTGTACTACGGCACCGGCAATCCGGGCCTGTGGAGCCCGTCGTACCGTTGCGGCAAGACCTCGCAGGAGGAATGCAACAACGGCGAGCATGACAACAAGTGGTCGATGACCTTGTTCGCCCGCAAGATCGATACCGGCGAGGCGGTATGGGGCTACCAGAAGACTCCGTTCGACCAGTGGGATTACGACGGCATCAACGAGCCGATCCTGGTGGACCTCACCATCGACGGCAAGCAGGTTCCCTCGGTGGTGCAGTTCGACCGTAACGGTTTTGCCTACGTGCTCGATCGGCGCGATGGCACGCTGCTGCGCGCGCACAAGTTCGTGCCGGCCAACTGGGCCGAACGCATCGACATGAAGACCGGTCGCCCGGTCAAGGTGGCCGCGCATTCGCCGCTGGAACGCGGCAAGAAAGTGCAGGCCTTCCCCTCGGCGATGGGTGGCAAGGACCAGCAGCCGTGTTCGGTGGATCCGGCCAATGCGGCGGTGTTCTTCTGCGGCACCAATAACTGGCACATGGAGCTGGAACCGCAGGAGCGCGGCAACACCATGATGGGTCTGCCGTACGTGTTCGCCAACGTGATGATGAAACCGAACGAGCCGGGCGCGCTGGGCATCGTCAAGGCGTTCGATGTGGTGGAAGGCAAGTCCAAGTGGGAGATCAAGGAGAAGTACCCGGTGTGGAGCGGCACCCTGGTCACCGACGGCGGGCTGGTGTTCTACGGCACGCTGGACGGCTGGTTCCGCGCCGTGGACAAGGACACCGGCAAGAAGCTGTGGGAGACCAAATTGCCGTCCGGCGTCATCGGTAATCCCATCGCCTACAAGGCCAACGGCCATCAGTACGTGGCGGTGTTCTCCGGTATCGGCGGGTGGATCGGCTTGCCGGTCACGGCGGGCCTGGATCCGTCCGATCCGTATGGCGCGCTAGGTGCGGCGGGGCTGGCGTTCGGTGCGGGCTTCGACAAGATTCCGCTCGGCGGCATGGTCCACAGCTTCCGCATCGATGGTGCCGGCAAGACCGTGACTGCCACTGCCACTGCCACTGCCACTGCGGCCGCAGGCGGCGGTACCGCCAATGCAGCCGCGAAGACGGCACGATGACCTGCACGCAAGGCGTTGGACGCGCACCTCGGCCGCTTGCTGCCGGCGTGCGCGGCATCACCCGGCACCTGCAGCAGGTGCTGGTGCTGTGCAGCCTCGGACTCGTCGCCGCAGGCTGCACACGCGAGCCGTCTTCACCGGCGGCTCGCGCTTCTCATTCGGATGCGGTGCCCGCTGCGGCGCCGGCATCGACCAGCTCGCCGGTAACACCGCCGGCCGCGACCTCTGCGCCGCCGCCAGCACTGGACCGGCAGGTGCTGCGCGTCTGCGCAGACCCGGGCAACATGCCGTTGTCCAACAAGGCCGGCGAAGGCTTCCAGAACAAGATTGCCCAGGTCGTGGCCGATGCCATGGGCCGGCGCCTGGAATACGAATGGCGCACCTATTACCAGCGCGGGCTGGCACGCAGCACGATCAACGCGGGCCGTTGCGATGTGCTGATGGACCTCAACAGCGATTTCGAGCAAGGGCTGACCACGCGTCCGCTCTATCGCTCTACCTATGTATTGGTGATACGCAAAGGCGTGGATGTGCGGCCAGCGTCGCTGGATGACCCGGCGTTGAAAAAGCTGCGCCTGGGCGTGTTCCAGAGCTCGCCTGCGCGTCAGGCGCTGTACGAGCATGGCATCAGCGGTGAGGTGCAATACCTGTTCTACGATTCGGCCACCGCACCGGAAGAACACCCTGGCAAGCTGGTCGAACGGGTCGCTGCCAACCAGCTGGATGCGGCCGAATCCTGGGGCCCTGTGGCCGGCTATTACGCGCAGCGCAACAGTCTGGGAATGGTGCCCTTGAACACCATCGACGATGCGGTGCTGGAGTATTCGATGGCCTGGGCGGTGTCGCGCAAGAACGCAGAGCTGCGCGATGCGTTGAACACGGCGCTGCAGCAGAGCGCGGCGGCGATCAGCGAGATCCTGCGCAGGTATCACGTGCCGCTGGTGCGCTGCAGCGATTGCGTAGTGGCCGGCGATCTGGCATCGCACGGGCCGTACGTCACACCGGCACCAACATCCTCTGCCCCCAGCCCGGCGGCCTCGTCGCAAGAGTTGGCGCAGCTGCAGTTGCGCATCGCCGAGGGTGCAGACCCGAACCAGGAACTGGCGCATGCACTGGATGCGGGTGACGCGGTGCGTGCGGCATGGCTGCTGCGCCACGGCGCCGATGCCAATCACGCGAACCTGCTCGGGGAACCGCCGTTGCACCAGGCCATCCGCAACCAGGAGCCGGATCTGGTCGGCCTGCTGCTGGATGCCGGCGCACGCCTGGAGGCGCGCGACGCCAGCGGCTGGACCGCGCTGATGAAAGCCGCCTGGGCCAACGATGCCGACAGTGTCGGCAGGTTGCTGGCCAAGCGCGCGCCGGTGGACACCGTGTCCAGCGACGGCTGGAGCGCGCTGGAGCTTGCGGTGTCCTATGCCGACGTGGGCGTGGTGCAGGCGCTGCTGGACAAGGGCGCCAATGTGCGGCGCGCCAATCCCCCGGATTCACGCCGGTGATGTTTGCGGTGGCACGTGACGACCCGGCCATTCTGGAGGCCGTGCTGGCGCGTGGCGCCGAGGTCAACCACGCCAATCAGGCGGGCGTCACGGCGCTGATGCTGGCTGCCGCGGCCGGGCGCGAGGCAGTTGCCAAGCGCCTGCTGGCCGCAGGTGCCGACCCGTCTGCGCGCAACCGCGAAGGCAAGACCGCTGCGGACCTGGCGCAGGCACGTGGCGATACCGCACTGGCCAGGCGACTCGCCGATGCCCGGCGCCCGGCGCCCAAATGATTGCGTCACCCGTCGCGTGCACCGGGATGCGCGGCGTTCCCTCCGATCAAAAAGGTTCGTTCATGCGCACGTCCATCCAACGTTATCTCGATCGTTCCGCCCGCGCACCGCTGTGCGCTTTGATGCTCAGCGTGGCACTGGCGGGATGCGGCAAGGATGCGCCGCCGGCACCGGCCGCCGCTGCGCCGCCACCGCCACCGCCGGCCGCCAGCGCACCAGCGCCTGCGCCAGTGGCCGGCAGCGCAGCGCCTGCGTCCTCACCCGCTGCTGCGATGCCAAACCTTGCAGCCGGACCTGCGCCGGATCCGGCCACGCCGGCCACGCCGCCCGCCACGATCGTGCCGATTCCCAAGGGGCCCGAGGTCAAGGTCACGCCCGAACTGGTCGCCGAAGGCAAGAAGATCTATTTCTCGGCCGGCTGCAATGCCTGTCACGGCGGGACCGGCGGCGGTGGCATGTGCCCGCCGTTGACCAACGACATCTGGGTGTACGGCAGCGACGACGACACCCTGCGTACGCTGATCAATGAAGGCACCGCGGCCATGATTACCCACGGCAAGACCCGCGTCGGGCACGAAAAGGTCGTCGGGCAGATGCCGCCGTTCGCGCCGGTGCTCAAGCCCGGCGACACCGAAAAATTGCTGGCCTTCATCCACTCGATCAACAAGACCGCGGGCAAGGCGCAATGAGGCCAGTATGCGCTCGCTGGCCGCGCGGGTTGGCAGCAGCGCTGCTGGGCATGCTGTTGTTGGCCGGCTGCCAGCGCGACGCTGCCACGCCGGCCTCCACCGCCGCACCCGCGACGACGGGCAAGGCGACACCGGCGCCGGCAACGCCGCCGGTGTTTGCGTATGTGCCCAATCAACGCAGCGGCACCGTCTCGGTGATCGATACGCACACCGATACCGTGGTGCGTACGCTCAGCGCGCAGGGCCAGCTCGGCAAGCGCTTGCAGCAGCTCTTGCCCGGCCCGCAGGGGCATCTGTACCTGATCGATGCCGAGCATCACCGGTTGGTCGAACTGGATGTCGCAAAAGATGCGGTGTTGCGCAGCGTGGACATCGGCGAGAACGCCGAAGGCATCGCGTTGTCGCCGGACGGCAGGCAGTTCGCGGTCTGCGTGGAAGGCCAGAATCAGGTGATGCTGATCGATGCGGCGCACTTCACCGTGCAGCAGGTGATCGCCACACGCGGGCAGGCGCCGGAGCATTGTGCCTACACCCCGGATGGCAAGTGGTTGCTCACCAGCAATGAAGGTTCCAACGACATGGACCTGATCGAGCTGGCCACGCATCGATCGCGCGGCGTGGTGGCCACCAGCGGCCATCCGCGCGGCATGGCGTTCGCGCCCGACGGGCACAGCGTGTACATCGCCCAGGAAACCGCCAACGTGGTGGACGTGATCGACCTGCAGACGCGCCAGCGTCGTGCCAGTCTGCCGGCCGGCATGCGCACCGCCGGCGTCGCGCTGTCGGCCGATGGCACGCGGCTGTATGCCTCCAACGGTGGCGCCGGCACGGTCAGCGTGATCGATCTCAATACCGCACGCAGCCTGGCCGAGATTCCGGTTGGGCAGCGCCCGTGGAATCCGGCGCTGACGCCGACCGGCGACAAGCTCTACGTCGCCAACGGGCGCTCCAACACCGTGAGCGTGATCGACACCGCCAGCTTGCGCGAACTCAACCAGATCCCCGTCGGCGAGCTGCCGTGGGGCGTGATCATCGCGCGCTGAGCGGCCGGCAGGCCGACGCGCGTCAGGGAGGCCGGATGAAGACACGCGCTGCGGTGGCCTGGGGTCCGCACCAGCCGTTGACCATCGAAGAAGTCGACCTGCAGCCGCCGCGTCCCGGCGAGGTGCTGGTGCGCCTGGTGGCCACCGGCATTTGCCATGGCGATGCGCATGCGTTGGCGCACGGCCATGTCGGCAGCTTTCCGGCGATCCTGGGGCAGGAGGGCGCTGGCATTGTCGAAGATGTCGGGATCGGCGTCACCAGCGTGCGGCCCGGCGATCACGTGATTCCGCTGTACATGCCCGAATGCGGCGTGTGCAAGTTCTGCCGTTCCGGCCGTACCAATTTGTGCCAGGCGATTCGCAGCAGCCAGGAACGTGGCCTGATGCCTGACGGCAGCAGCCGGTTTTCGTTGCACGGGCGGCCGATCCTGCATCACATGGGCACCAGCACGTTTTCCGAATACACCGTATTGCCGGAGATTGCAGTCGCACGCATCCATCCGGATGCGCCGCTGGAGCAGGCCTGCCTGCTCGGCTGCACGGTCACCACCGGCGTCGGTGCGGTGCTCAACAGCACGCATGTGCGGCCGGGCGATTGCGTGGCGGTGTTCGGGCTGGGCGGCATCGGATTGTCGGTGATACAGGGCGCGCTGCTGGCGCAGGCCGGCCGCATCATCGCCGTGGATATCGACCCTGCGAAATTCGCACTGGCACGCACGCTGGGCGCCACCGATTGCCTGGATCCGCACGACTACGGTGCGCCGATCCAGCAGGTGATCGTGGACCTGACCGATGGCGGCGCCGACCACAGTTTCGAATGCGTCGGCGATGTCGGCGCGATGCGGGCGGCGCTGGAGTGTTGCCACAAGGGCTGGGGCGAGAGCGTCATCCTGGGCATGGCCGACGACGCGCAGGAAATCAGCACGCGCCCGTTCCAATTGGTCACCGGGCGGGTGTGGCGCGGCAGCGCCTTCGGCGGCGTCAAAGGCCGCAGCGAGCTACCCGGTTACGTCGAACGCTATCTGCACGGCGATATCCAGCTGGCGCCGTTGATCACGCGCACGCTGGCGCTGGATGACATCAACCAGGCGTTGACTGACCTGCGTGCGGCGCGCGGCATCAAATCCATCGTGGCGTATTGAAGGAGATGCACATGGCAGCAGGCAGATGCAGGACAGCGACGCTGCATCGCAAGGGATTGGCAGGCGCATGCGCCATGGTCTTGCTCGCACGCAGCGCATTGGCCGTTGCAGCGGAAGCGCCGCAAGTCACCTGGTTGGACCGTATCGAGGTCACCGCCACGCCGATCCCCGGCACCACCATCGATGCGGCGCAATTGCCGTACATGGTGCAGTCGGCAAGCAATGCCGAGTTGTCGCGAGGGCGCAGCAACAACCTGAGCGATCTGCTGCAGCGGCGCTTCGTCGGCGTGGACGGCAAAGACGTGCAGGGCAGTGCGTTCCAGAACGATCTCACCTTCCATGGCTTTCGCGCCTCTGCCTTGCCGGGCGCTTCGCAAGGGGTGTCGGTGTATCTGGATGGCGTACGGTTCAACGAACCGTTCGCCGATATCGTCAGCTGGGACATGCTGCCCGAAGCGGCGATCACTGCGGTGACGTTGATGCCTGGTTCCAACCCGTTGTTCGGGCCGAACACGCTGGGCGGCGCGGTGGTGCTGTCTACCGCGTCCGGGCTGACCGCGCCGGGATTACAGGGCGAAGTGAGCATCGGCAGCGGCGCGCGCAAGCGGCTGGATGCCGGTTACGGCGTTGCGAGCGCCAACGGCTGGCATGGCTTTGTTGCGCTCACCGGCTTCGATGAAAACGGCTGGCGCGATGCCTCCGAGGGCCGGCTCGGCACCGTGTTCGGCAAGGTCGGTAAGCAAGGCGAGCGGACCGACTGGAGCCTGTCGCTGCTGCACGGGCGCAGCCGTTTGATCGGCAATGGTCTGCTGCCGGATACACGCTACACCGACGAAGGTCCGGAGCCGGGCCTGTACCGCGCCGATCGGCGGTCGGTGTACACCTCGCCGGATCTCACCCGCAATCGCAACACGTTATTGACCGCGCAGCTGGATCATCGTTTCGACGAAGATATCGCGTTGCACGCCCTCGCATACTCGCGCGTAGGGCGCCGCGACACCGTCAATGGCGATATTGGCGAAGACTATGAAGAGTTCGTCGAAGAATGCGCTTCCGGTTACGCCGCCGATGGCAGCGCACTGGATGCCGATTGCGATGTTGCCCGCACCGATGCCGAGACGCTGCACACCGGCGCGCTCAACACCACCCAGATGCGTCAGCAAGCACAAGGCCTTGCACTCAATCTGAGCAGGCAATGGGGCGCGCATGCGCTTACCGCTGGCGTCACCTTCGATCGTGGCCATGTGCGTTATCGGCAATTCGCCCGCGATGGCTGGGTGCAGCCCGACCGTTCGGTCGCTGCAGATCCGGCGACCGACAGCGCGTTCTTTTCCGGCGTGCGCGGCAGTACGCAGACATTGGGCGTGTTCCTCGCCGACACCTGGGCGCTGGACGATGCCACTCATCTCACCGCCGCAGTGCGCTGGAATCATGTGGTAGTGGACAACATTCTTTCCACCGCCGACGACGGCGATCGCCCACGCGAGCGCTTCGTTTATGCCAAAGCCAATCCGTCGCTGGGTCTGACCCATCGGCTCGCGTCGGCGGTGACGCTCTACGGCTCGGTCGCGCAGAACAGCCGTGCGCCCACCGCCATCGAATTGGGCTGCGCCGATCCCACCCAGCCGTGTCGGTTGCCGACCGGTCTGCAGGCCGACCCACGCCTGGAGCAGATCATCTCGCGCACCTACGAACTGGGCGCGCGCTGGACGCCATCGGCCGATCGCAATGCCACGCTGTCGGTCTACCGCGCCGACAATCGCGACGACATTCTGTTCTTGCGCGCACCGGACACGCAGTTGGGTTACTTCGACAATGTCGGCCGCATGCGTTATCAGGGCGTGGATGCGGCGCTGCATCTGCGCAGCGGCGATTGGCAGTGGTCGGCCGGCTACAGCTACCTGGATGCCACTTACCGCAGCGATGGCCAATTGCTGTCCGGCGAGCGTGTGATCGCGCTGCGGCCGGGACTGCGGATCGCCGCGCTACCGCGGCACAACCTCAAGCTCGGCATGGAGTGGCAACGCGATGCGCTGACGCTGGGCGTGGGCGTGCGTGCGGTCTCCGGGCGAGTGGCCAGCGGCAACGAAGATGGCCAGGTCGCCAATGCCGAAGAAGGCGAGGCCGCGCCGGAGCGTCTCGACATCGGCACCGCCGGCTATGCCCTGGTCGACCTGCAGGCGCGCTGGACCATCAACGCACGGGTGTCGCTGTTCGCCCGGATCGACAACCTCTTCGACCGCCACTACGCCACCTATGCCGCGGTGGCCGAAGACGTGTTCCCCGACGGCGAACTCGCACGGCCGCAGGATGCGCCAGTGGAAACCGGCCCGGCCCGGTTTCTCGCACCGGGGTGCCCCGGCAGTACCTCATCGGCCTGCGCTGGGCGCTTTGAAGCGGGAAATCGGGAATCGGGAATCGGGAATCCGGAATGGATAAAAGCAGTGCGCTGACGCTCTACGATTCCCCATTCCCCATTCCCCATTCCCGATTCACCCGGTCTACAGCCCGTGCTTGCGCAACTTGCGATACAGGGTGTTACGGCTGATGCCCAGGGCGTCGGCGGTGCGGCTGACATTCCAGCGGTGGCGTTCGAGTTGTTGCTGCAGCACCAGCCGCTCGGCCTGATCCAATGCAACGCGGCCGGGCATATCGTCGGCCGCGACCGCACGCGCATCGACCAGGCAAGGTGCGCTGCCCGCGTCGACGATCTCCTGTGGAAGATTCGGCAGACGAATCACCTCGTCACTGCACAGCACGGCCGCCGTGCGCAGCACATTGCGCAATTGGCGCAGGTTACCCGGCCAGGCGTAGCTGAGCAGCTTGTGCAGCGCATCTTCGCTGATGCGCACGCTGCGCTCGCTGTTTTCCTCGCGCAGCAGGGTGCGGATCAGCTCGGCCTTGTCGCTGCGTTCGCGTAGCGGCGGCAGGTGCAGCACCACACCGTTGAGGCGGTAGTACAGGTCCTCGCGGAATTCGCCGGCGGCCACCATCTGCGCCAGGTCGCGGTGGCTGGCGCTGATCACGTGCAGTTCCAACGGCATCGCCCGGTCGCTGCCCAGCGGGGTCACGCTCTGTTCTTCGAGCACGCGCAGCAGTCGCGTCTGCAGCGGCAGCGGCATGTCGCCGATCTCGTCCAGGAATAAGGTGCCGCCGCTGGCCTGCAGCAGCTTGCCGTGGCGGCCTTCGCGCGCAGCATCGGTGAACGCGCCGCGCGCGTAGCCGAACAGTTCGCTCTCGATCAGCGCCTCGGGGATCGCCGCACAGTTCACCGCCACGAACGGCCGCGCCGCCCAGGGCGAGCCGCGGTGAACCGCCTTGGCGAACTCCTCCTTGCCGGTGCCGGTGGCGCCGCACAGCAGGATCGACACGCGATGCGCGACCAGCTTCAGCGCGTTGTCCAGGTTGTGGCGCATGCGCGGATCGGAGCCGACGTGTTCGCGTGCGTAAGCCGCCTCGCCTTCGCCGGCGGGAGTGGCGTGCGCGCCGCCAGCAACCACGTTGCGGCGCGGCGGCTGCGCCAGGGCGAAGAAGCGGCGTCCGTGGCAGGCACAGCGGATCGACCAGAGCGTGCTGGCAGCATTGCGCGCACGCTGCTCCACGGTGTCGAAGTCCAGCTGCATCACCTGCGAGATGTCGCGCCCGACCAGCAGGCTGCGATCGCCCTTGCCGAGCTGTTCCAGCGCCGCTTCGTTGACGGCCAGCACGCAGCCGTCGTTGTCGATCGCCATCAGCGCCTCGTGCAGCAGGCCGGCGAACTCCGGGCGGCTGTGGAAGCGCAGGATCCACGCATGCCGGTACTGCTCCAGGAAATACGAACGCGCGATCTGTGCCGCCGACATGCGCACCAACGCGCTGGTGTGGCGCTGTACCAGCTTGGTGTCGCGCGCGTCCGGCGTGGACGCATCCAGCACCGCCAGCAATTGCCCGTGCGGGTCGAGGATTGGCGCACCGCTGCACGACAGCGGCAGGTGCCGTGCCAGGTAATGCTCGCCGCGGTGCACGCCGAGCGCGCTGCGCTCTACCGCGCAGGTGCCGATCCCGTTGGTGCCCTGGTAGCGCTCGGCCCAGCTGGCGCCGCAGAACAACCCGGTCTGGCGGAATTCGCGCAACAGTGCCGGATCCTGCACGCTGTGCAGCAAGGTCGCCTCGGCGTCGGCGAACACCACGGCGTAGCCGCCGCCAGCGATCTGCTCGTAGAGGTTCTCCATCTCCACCTTGGCGATGCGCAGCACTTCTTCCAGCCGCTGCTGGCGCTCGCGCAGCCCGCTGCCATCGTGGACCATCGGCAACGGGGCAGCATCCGGACTCAGCCCATACTCGTCCAGGCAGCGCTGCCACGAGCGCGCCAGCGCCGGCGGCAGTGGTTCGATCTGGCGGAAGCGGCGCATCCGCACCAGCAGCGCGGACTCGGCCTCGGCAGCGGACGTGGGCCCGGCCGTGGCCTGCAGGAGGTTGGCGACAGTCACTTCCGACACGTGGCGCTTCCTCGGTCCCTACCCGGGGCCAGAGCGGCAGTGACGCATAAACCGGGGCGCGGCTCAAACCGCGGTGCAGCAAACGCCGGGATTGCAGATGCGTTGAATCGGATCGGCAGCGAGGTGGCGCGACGAATATCGCCGCTCGGCACGGCTGCGGCATGCACCGGCGCGGCGGTGAATCGCGCGCCTGCCGTCCCTACGCCATTGCTGGACCACCGCGGCTGGGCACATCCATGCCGCGTTCCAGCTCGGCTTGCCTGGCTTGTTGCAGCTCCTTGCCGATCGCCAGGTTTGCCGCCTGCAGCTTCTGGTCCGATTGCTCCACCGGAGTGTTGAGCGCCTGCTCAATGTTTACCGCGGCGCGCTTGTGCGCTGGATCGCGCGGGTCGCCCTGCACAACGACCAGGTAACCCTTGCTGCTCAACGTCACCTCGTCCGCGCGATCCAGCGCGTTGGACGCAAGCGGGAAGTCGTTGTGCGCAGACAGCCCGCGGTTGTCCCGGCAGGCGGCCAGGGCCGCTCGACTCAATCGCTCGCTGGCCTCGTCGTAGGGTTTGCCAATGTCTTTGTCGATCTTGCCGACGCCATCGCGGATCTGGTTGAGCAGGGTGTGGTTCTGGTGATCGGGATCGTTGGGGTTCGCTGGTGCCGAACGCTGTGGCGCCGGGCTTGCAGGAACCGGTGTTTCCTGCGCGTCACGCCGCTCGCGCAGTTGCGCCGGTGTTGGCACATGCAGCAACGTGTCGGTCGTGCCGTTCTTGCTCACCTTCAAGTCGACGCTTTGGTCGGCATTGCCGACGCGCTTGACGTCGCCACGTTCCACCGCGCTCCACTTGCCGCCGACGAAGGCCGTGCCATGGCCGTTGCCGTCGAAGACCGCGAACTCGTTGTCGGCGCCGAACAGGCTGGACGACTGTGCAGACACCTTGCCGCTCTTGTTCTTGACGTTGTAGCCGAAGGACGTGTCCTGATCTAGCGCAACGATCAGCTTCTGCGCCTGTCCGTTTTGCAGAAACAAGGTCTTGATCGCGTCGTACTGGTGACGCGCATCGGGATGCGCGGTGTCGTTTTTGAAGTCGATCGGGCTGCGCAGCGGATCGGCAGCAACCGCATTGAATGCGTTGTGCAGCGGGTTGCCTGGCTGTGCTGCACGCAGCTTGTTGAAGACCTCGGTGCCGGCGAGCGCATGATGGACCCCGGTCTCGATGTAGTCGGGAATGTCCTTGCCGTCCTTGACCTTGTTCGGCAGCATCGCATCGACCTTGCTGACCACCTCGTCCACGCTGGTCAGGCTGCCGTCCTTGATCCCATTGAGGATCTTCGGGTACTGGCCCTTGCCCGCCTGGTTCTCCAACTTCATGACCACGGTCGCGAACTTGGCTTGGTCGTCGAGGCTGGCATTCTTGTAGAGATCGGTCTGTTGCAGCTGGTGCAGCGCGCCGCCCGGGTCCTTGTTGCCGTCACCTGGACGCATCAGGCGCTCGACCTGCGTTCGGTCATGAGCGTGCACGAAGCTCACCCCGTCATCGGACGCCAGGAACTTGTCGAGATTGCCGCGCACCGTTTCGTCCAGCGCGCGATTGTTGTCCGCCTTGATGGCCTTGCCGTCGCGTTGCAGGTCGGTGGTCGTCTGGGCCTTTTCGCTTTCCGACAGCGTCAGGCTCGGCGTCTGCTTTGCGGCCCAGGTCTGATAGGCGGACACCAGGTCGGCGGCCACCTCCGGTGTGCGCCGAAGTCGGTCTGCAGCGTGCCGATGGTGAAGCCGCTGTTCCCTACCGGCGTCATCTTGCCGTTGGCGGTGGTGCCGGCGAAGGACAGGTGGTAGGCCACGTTCTTGGGGCCGATGCTGCCCTCGGACGACACGCCGATCGCGAAATACGCCAGTGTCTTCAGTTCGGTATCGCTTAATTGCGGCTTGGTCGTGGTCGTGCCGTTACTTGGGTCTGCCATGTCCGTTCTCCTTAACGTTGTGCACCCTTGGATGGCGATCCGCGCTAGCCCGCCGCGCCGTCGCCGCAGAGTTTGAGGTTGGTGCGCGCAGCGTGGATCACCCCAGGTAATCGTCGACGATCGCGGGGCTCATGCCGTCGGTGATGGCCTCATCGCTGCGTCTGGCGTCGTCGCGGTAGGGCGCCAGTGCCTCCAGGCACCGGGCATCGTCGCCTAGCCTGTGCTGGGTGATGGCGTAATCGTTGCGAATCGCCCCTTCGTCGCTGAAGCTGGAAGTGGCAGGCAACTGCGGTAAAGCGGCGCCAGTGTCGTCTCTGCTTTCACATAGTCCTTTTGATCGTAGAGCGACTGGAACGCCTTGCGCGTGCGCTGCATGGCTGTCGGTTCGCAAGTGGCCGCCAGCGGCAGGTAATCGCCTTCGAAGCTGCCATTGCCGCCGCAATACTCCCGACATGCGTTTTCGCTGCCGCTCGCACCGCGGATCGCGGCGCCTGCCCCAGTCTTGGCGATCTCCAGGGTGCAGGCGCCCGGACGATCGCCGTCGTATACCGCCGCCTGGGTGCCGCGCAACTTGCCATTGAAGCTGCAACTGGCATCGGCGTTGAGCGTTTCCAGCGAGAAGCTGGCGGTATCTTGCGCCTCGGGCGCTATCGTGAGCTGCCCCCAGCCACGCTCTGTGGCGTAGTGGCCTGGCGAAGGCAGCTGTGGCGCACTCGTGGTGTGCGCGGGTGTAGCAGGCGAAGGGATGACGCCAGCGTGCCCGGTCTCGGTGGGGATTGAAGCAGCGGGGAAGATGGCTGCCCGGCGTTGCCGCATCCGCACAAGGTGGCGATGCACAGCGCCAGGCAAAGGCGGACGGCGTTGTTCGTCTGGGTCAGGTTTCCGCTGGACGGAACACACACATTTCCCATGGCATCCTCCATTGACGCGAACCCGGCGAGCCTATTCCCTCGTCAGCGCCTCGGCAAGCGAAGCAGGGCGCCGGTCGGCGTTACAACGCGTAGCCGAACTGCTGCTTGAACTGGTCGTTGAACTCGGCGAAGTCGAAGCGCTGGTTCTGGGTGCCCGGGTGTTCCACTTTCAGCGCGCCCATCAGGTTGCCCATGCGGCCGATGGTCAGCCAGTCGTAGCCGCCCTGGATGCCGTAGATCAGCCCGGCGCGGAATGCATCGCCGCAGCCGGTCGGATCCACCACGCGGCGCTCGTGCGCCGGCGGAATGTCGTAGGTTTTTTCCGGCGTATGCACCAGCGCGCCCTTCGGGCCCTGCGTGGTGATGTAGGCCTGCACGCGCGAGACGATGTCTTTTTCGTCCCAGCCGGTGTGCTCCTGCAACAGGTTCGACTCGTAGTCGTTGACCACCACGTACTGGGCCTGTTCGATGAACTGGCGCAGCTCCGGGCCGTTGAACAAGGGCATTGCTTGGCCGGGGTCGAAGATGAAAGGAATGCCGCCGGCAGCGAACTCTTCCGCGTTCTGGATCATGCCTTCGCGCCCGTCCGGGCCGACCAGGCCCAGGCTCACGCCCGGCACATCCTTCACGTGGTTTTCGTAGCTGCGCATCATCGCGCCCGGATGGAAGGCGGTGATCTGGTTGTTGTCGTGGTCGGTGGTAATGAACGCCTGCGGGGTGAACAGGTCCTCGATGATCTTCACCCGCGACAGGTCGATGCCCAGCGTTTCGAAGTGTTCGCGGTACGGGCCGAAATCCTGGCCGACCGTGCCCATCGGGATCGGCGCGCCACCGAGCAGATGCAGGTTGTAGGCGATGTTGCCGGCGCAGCCGCCGAACTCGCGGCGCATGCGCGGCACCAGGAACGACACATTCAGGATGTGCACCTTGTCCGGCAGGATGTGGTTCTTGAACTGGTCCGGAAACACCATGATGGTGTCGTAGGCGAGGGAACCACAGATCAGTGCGGACATCGAGTCGGGCCTTTGCGTTGGGAAAACCCGCCAATTGCCGGGCATGGCAGCGGGACGGCGCGTGCGCCGCGGCGCAAAGGGTAACGGCTGCGGCCGATCAGGGCCAGAACCGCATGCCATGGCCGGCGTGACCGCCACATGAAAACGGGGGCGAAATCGCCGATTTTTCCTTGCTCACCCCGGGGGGGATTGCTAGGCTAGCCGACTTCGTTTTCTGCCCAAAATTTCGCCAGTCTGGCGGCGGGCACGCGACTTACCCAGGAACGACTCCCTCGATGTTCAAGAAACTCCGCGGCATGTTCTCCAACGACCTGTCCATCGATCTGGGCACGGCCAATACGCTGATCTACGTGCGCGGACAGGGCATCGTGCTGAACGAGCCGTCGGTGGTTGCGGTGCGTCAGGATCGTGCAATAGGCGGCACCCGCTCGGTCGCTGCAGTCGGTGCGGAGGCCAAGCAGATGCTCGGCCGTACCCCCGGCCACATCACCACCATCCGTCCGATGAAGGACGGCGTCATCGCCGACTTCACCTACACCGAGGCGATGCTGAAGCACTTCATCAAGAAGGTGCACAAATCGCGCTTCCTGCGCCCCAGCCCGCGCGTGCTGGTGTGCGTGCCGGCTGGCTCCACGCAGGTCGAGCGCCGCGCCATCAAGGAATCTGCGGAAGAGGCCGGTGCGCGCGATGTCTACCTGATCGAAGAGCCGATGGCCGCAGCGATCGGCGCCGGCATGCCGGTGACCGAGGCGCGCGGTTCGATGGTCATCGACATCGGCGGCGGCACCACCGAAGTGGCGGTGATCTCGCTCAACGGCATTGTGTATTCGCAGTCGGTGCGTGTAGGTGGCGACCGTTTCGACGAGTCGATCACCAACTACGTGCGGCGTAACCACGGCATGCTGATCGGTGAAGCCACGGCCGAGCGCATCAAGCTGCAGATCGGCTGCGCCTACCCGCAGGACGAGGTGCAGGAGATGGAAATCTCCGGCCGTAACCTTGCCGAGGGCGTGCCGAAGATGATCAAGATCAACTCCAATGAAGTGCTCGAAGCGCTGCACGAGCCGTTGTCGGGCATCGTCTCGGCAGTGAAGCTGGCGCTGGAGCAGACCCCGCCGGAACTGTGCGCCGACGTCGCCGAGCGCGGCATCGTGCTCACCGGTGGCGGCGCGCTGCTGCGCGACCTGGACCGCCTGATCTCCGAAGAAACCGGCCTGCACGTGCAGGTGGCCGACGACCCGCTCACCTGCGTGGCCCGCGGCGGCGGCCGTGCGCTGGAGCTGGTGGACATGCATGGCAATGAGTTCTTCGCGCCGGAGTAATGGAGCTGGGAATGGGGAATCGGGAATGGGGAATCATGAAGGCATTCCCCGCCTACGGCCCTGAGCGGTTGCGACGCGATCCCGCCCCTGTGAGTTTTCGCCTCAATCGTTTCGGGGACAGCCGACTGCTTCCCGATTCCCCATTCTCGATTCCCCATTCCCGGCCCTGACAGTGCCCTCCTACGCCGGTCCTCCCGTCGCCTCCCGTCCGGGCGAAGTCACCTCCACGCTGCGGCTGCTGGTCTATCTGGTGCTGGCGGTGGTGCTGATCGCGCTCGATAGCCGCGGTGGTTGGCTGAGCCAGGTCCGCATGCAGGCCAATCTGTTGATCCAGCCGATCTGGGCGGTGGCCGGGCTGCCGGGACGCATCGGCTCGCAGGTGCGCGACAACGCCGCAACGCATGCGCAACTGGTGGAAGAGACCCGGGATCTGCGCAATCAGCTGTTGGTCGCCAATGCGCGCCTGACCCGGTTGCAGACCGCGGCCCTGGATAACGCGCAACTGCGCGAACTGCTCAACGTGGCCGAGCGCCGCGGCCTGGATGTGCAACTGGCGCCGATCCTGAACATCGATCTGGATCCGACGCGCCAACGCCTGCTGCTGGACGCCGGCAGCCGCGAAGGGGTGGTGCTGGGCCAGGCGGTGATCGACGCCGGCGGCCTGATGGGGCAGGTGATCGAAGTCACCCCGCTGCATTCCACCGTGTTGCTGCTCACCGACCCCGACCACGCAGTGCCGGTCAGCGTGGCGCGCAATGGCGTGCGGCTGATCGTCTACGGGCGCGGCGACCGCCTGGAACTGCGCGACATCCCGCTCAGTGCCGGCGTGCAGGTGGGCGATGAAATCGTCACCTCGGGCCTGGGCGGCCGCTTCCCGGCCGGCTTCCCGGTCGGCAAGGTCTCCGAATTGCATCCCGACGACACCCACGCCTTCCTGGTCGGCGAACTGACCCCGGCCGCCAAGCTCGATCGTGGCCGCGATGTGTTGCTGCTGCGTGCCGGAAAGCCGTTGCGCGTCGTGCCGGTGGCCGGCCGGGATTGGGGATTCGGGAATGGGGAATGGCAACGGCAACGCCGCTGCGTCAGTAAATGCGCCGGTGACCGCGACACCGCGCACTCCGGCGGCCGACGGCTCCAACGCAGTGGTCGATCCGGCCCGTACGACAGCGGGCATCGGGACCGCACCCCGCTCGCAACCGACGCCGGCACTTGCCGTGTCCGGCGCCTCAGGCGCGCAGCCAGCAGGGGTAGGGACCGGCGACTCGGGAACCAGGAACGGCAGCAGCGCGCCAGCGCCAGCGGGTCGGGCGCCAACTACCGCACCGACGCGTGGCGCTGCCTCTAACGATTCCCGACTCCCGATTCCCGATTCCCGTCCGGCTCCGCAGGAGACGGACCAATGACCCGCATGCGCAACACCTGGATCCTGCCAGCGAGCATCTTCATTGCGCTGGTCCTGGGCCTGCTGCCGTTGCCGATGGTGGTGCAGCCGCTGCGGCCTTACTGGCTGGCGTTGGTGCTGGCGTACTGGGTGATCGAGGAACCGGACCGGGTCGGGCTGGGCCTGGCCTTCGTGGCCGGCGTGCTGGCCGACCTGCTGTATGGCGGGCTGCTCGGCGAACAGGCGCTGCGGCTGGTGATCATGACCTTCATCCTGCAGCGCTTCCGCGCGCGCATGCGTTTTTTCCCGGTCTCGCAGCAGGCGCTGGCCATTGGTGGGCTATTGCTCAACGACCGCATCGTGTCT
Source organism: Xanthomonas phaseoli pv. phaseoli (assembly GCA_022749655.1). Classification (GTDB taxonomy): domain Bacteria; phylum Pseudomonadota; class Gammaproteobacteria; order Xanthomonadales; family Xanthomonadaceae; genus Xanthomonas; species Xanthomonas phaseoli. Next base: position 4,746,664 of record CP094243.1, on the reverse strand, counting down.
TCGGCGGTGCACCTGGCCGTGGGCGAGCCGACCTTGCCCTGGAGCTACTGGTGGGCGCCGCTGCTGGGCATGGCGCTGTGGCCGCCGTCGTTCGTGGTGCTGGATGCGGTGCGGCTGGGCAAGCGGGGCAAGAAATAAGCCATGCACGGGCGCCGTCATCCCAAGAATCCGCATGCGGAGGCCGAACAGTTCCGCCGCCGCGCGGTGCTGGGCTTTGCGATGGTGGTGATCTGCCTGGTGGGCCTGGGCGGCTGGTATTTCAAATTGCAGGTGCTCGACCACGAGGTCTACGCCACGCGCTCGGAGGCCAACCGCATCAAGCCCAAACCGGTGGTGCCCGGGCGCGGCATGATCTACGACCGCACCGGCCGGCTGCTGGCCGAAAACGTGCCGGCGTTTCGTCTGGACGTGACCCCCGACAAGGTCGCCGACATGAACGCCATGCTGGACGCGCTGGGCAAGGTGATCCCGATCGCGCCGGAGGATCTGGAGCGCTTCAACCGCGAGCGCCGCGCGCGCCGCAGCTTCCTGCCGGTGACGCTCAAGCTGCGCATGAGCGATGAAGAAATGGCACGGTTCGCGGTGGAGCGCTGGCGCTTTCCCGGCGTGGAGCTCGAGCCGTACCTGACCCGGCGTTATCCCTACGGGCCGTTGTTCGCGCACATCATCGGCTATGTGGGCCGCATCGACGAAAAAGACCTGGCGGTGCTGGGCGAGGGCAATGCTGCGCTCACCCACATGGGCAAATCCGGGCTGGAGCGCTACTACGAGCAGGATCTGCGCGGGCAAGTCGGTTACGAGCAGGTCGAAACCAATGTCCAGGGTCGCGCGATCCGCACCGTCGGCCGGGTCGCGCCGCAGTCCGGTGCGGATCTGCGGCTGTCGGTGGATGCGGACCTACAGCGCGCGATGGTGGCCGCCTTTGGCGAGCACGAAGGGGCGGCGATCGCGATGGACCCGCGCACCGGCGAGATCCTGGGCATGGTCAGCCTGCCCAGCTACGACCCCAACCTGTTCGTCAACGGCATCTCGCATACCGATTTCAAGATGCTCAACGACAACCCGTCGCGGCCGCAGTTCAACCGGCTGGTGCTGGGCGGCGTGGCGCCGGGCTCTACGCTCAAGCCGTTGATCGCGTTGGCCGGCCTGGACAGCGGCCTGCGCCGGCCGGAAGACCGGGTGCTGTCCACCGGCATGTTCTATCTTCCCGGCGTCAGCCGCGGCTGGGGCGACTCGCACCGCGGCGGCCACGGCTGGACCGACCTGCGCAAGTCGATCGCCCAATCGGTCAATACCTATTACTACCGCCTGGCGGTGGACATGGGCATCGAGCGCTTCGACCACTACATGGGCGAATACGGCTTCGGCCAGCCCACCGGGGTGGACCTGCTCGGCGAGATCGGCGGCATCCTGCCTTCGCCGGCCTACAAGTACAAGACGCGCAAGGAGCGCTGGTATCCGGGCGACACCGTCAACATCGCCATCGGCCAGGGCGACTGGAAGGTCACCCCGCTGCAGCTGGTGCGCGGCGTCTCGGCGATCGCCAGCGGTTTGCTGCTGCGCCCGCACCTGGTGCTGGAAGAACGCACCGGTTTCGATCATCCCTGGGAGCCGATGATCCAGCCGCCCGGCAAGCCGATCAGCCAGAACCCGGCGCATCTGCAGGTGGTGCGCGAGGGCATGATGGACACCATGCGGCCCGGCGGTACCGGCTATGCGATCACCCCGGGTGCGCCGTACCAGATGGCCGGCAAGACCGGCACCGCACAGGTGGTCAGCCGCAAGGGCGTGGCGGCGGTGGACCCGCGCAGCCTGCCGTTACACCTGCGTCACCGCGGCCTGTTCGTCGGTTTCGCGCCGGCCGACAACCCGGTCATCGCGGTGGCGGTGGCAGTGGAAGGCGGCGGTTTCGGCACCAGCTCGGCCGCGCCGATCGCGCGCAAGATCTTCGATGCCTGGCTGCTGGGCAAGATGCCCGCCGGTCTGGAGCCGCTGGACAGCGAGCTCGGCATGACCGCGGTGGGTGTCAACCAGTTCGAAGCCGGTGTCACCGACGCGCGCGCAGCCGGCGACGCGGCCGCTGCCACACTGGACGAGCTACCGGTGGTGATCGGCCAGAGCGCCGTTGCGCTGGACCCCAACACCCCCGCGCAACCGATCGTGCCGGATGTGCCGGACGCGGTGCAGGAGACCGACCATTGAGCGACATCCTGCGCTGGTTGGTGGACATGGCCGCGCGCTTTACGCGCAGCCTGGACTGGGTGCTGTGCCTGGCGCTGGGGGGCTGATGGCCATCGGCCTGTCGGTGCTCAAGAGCGCCGGCGGCACTGCCAATGGCGAGCATCTGATGCTGGCGCAGGGCATCCGCTTCATCATCGGGGCGGCGGCGATGTGGGGTATTTCGCGCATGTCGGTGCTGCGCCTGCGCGCCTGGACGCCGTGGGTGTACGGCTTGTCGATGCTGCCCCTGCTGGCGGTCTTCGCGCTGGGCACCGGTAAGTACGGCCGGCAGTGGCTGGACCTGAAAGTGTTCTACCTGCAACCGGCCGAGCTGCTCAAGATCAGCTTGCCGATGATGGCGGCCTGGTATCTGCACCGCATGCCGCTGCCGCCGCGCATTTCCACCGTGCTGGTGACCGGCGTGATTATCGGCGTACCCACCGCGCTGATCATGCTGCAGCCGGACTTCGGCACCGGTGTGTTGATCGCTGCCAGCGGCGTGTTCGTGCTGCTGCTGGCCGGCCTGCCGTGGTGGTGGGTGGCGGTGGGTGTGGGCGGTGTGTCTGCGGCTGCGCCGGTGGCGTGGTTCTGGCTGCTGCGGCCGTACCAGAAGGACCGCATCATGATGTTCCTCAACCCCGAGAACGACGCGCTTGGCGCGGGCTGGAACATCATCCAGTCCAAGATCGCGATTGGCTCGGGTGGGTTGAACGGCAAGGGCTGGGGCCTGGGCTCGCAATCGCACCTGAACTTCATTCCCGAACAGACCACCGACTTTGCGTTCTCGGTGCTCAGCGAAGAATTTGGCTGGATCGGCGTCGCCACCGTGCTGACCTTGTACCTGATCGTCATCGGCCGCTGCCTGTGGATCGCCTCGCAGGCGCGCGACACCTATTCGCGCCTGGTTGCCGGCGCCACCGGCCTGGCGTTCTTCGTCTACGTGCTGGTCAACGGCGGCATGATTTCCGGCCTGCTACCGGTGGTGGGCGTGCCGATGCCGCTGATGAGCTACGGCGGCACCTCGGCGGTGTCGTTGCTGGCCGGCCTGGGGCTGGTGATGGCGGTGAAGTCGCATCGCCCGGTGCATGGTTACTGAGGCGTGCCGATTGCGTGGGTCAACGCATAAGGCGGTAGGTGCGGAGACGGCAACTGGAACTGATTGGCAGCGCTTATTTGGGGAGCCAAGCGCAAGCGATCCAATCTGAACGAATCGTCGAGCCTTGTAACTCCTTGCCTGATTTATCGCCTCGGTATGGGTGCTATTCGATAGGGAGCAGATCGGACAAACCGCATTCGTGGCGATACCGCTCCAATTCGACGTTATGGCGTGATCCTGTAATCTGGCAGGCAAAAATGTCCTGAAAACACGCTAAGGATGCGAGCATGGAAGGCATCGAGTTATGAGCGGAAAGATCAAAATTGGCGTCGCCACCGGATTGTTGCTGTTCGCCTTGACGTTGGGGCTTTTTTTCTCAGGCCAGTTGATCTTGATGCTGTTGAATGTGGCTGGGCCGCTCAGCGTCGGCACCTACTGGTCTTACGTCAACGCGCTCGACCTCCCGCAGTTCGCTCCCTATGCCACCAAGATCAAGCTCGCTGGCGCCCTCGGCTTCGGCGTGCCGCTGCTGGCCTGGATCGCGCTGCTGATTCCGTTGTTCAAACCGAAGGCGGCCGCCTTGCATGGCGATGCGCGCTTTGCTTCTGGCAGTGATCTGGCCAAGAAGGACATGCTCAAACCCTCGCCAACCGGCATCGTGGTCGGCAAGCACGGTGGCAAGTTAGTGCGCCTACCTGGGCAGCAGTTTGTGATCCTGGCCGCGCCCACGCGTTCCGGCAAGGGGGTGGGCATCGTCATTCCCAATCTGCTCGACTACCAAGGCTCGGTGGTGGTGCTGGACATCAAGCAGGAAAACTTTGACTTGACCTCGGGCTGGCGCAAGAGCCAAGGCCAAGAGGTCTTTTTGTTCAACCCCTTTGCCGAAGACGGGCGCACGCACCGCTGGAATCCGTTGAGCTACATCTCGCCCGATCCCGCCTTTCGCGTGTCGGACCTGATGAGTATCGCGGCGATGCTCTATCCAGACGGCTCTGACGCCCAGAAGTTCTGGGTGAGCCAAGCGCGCAACGCCTTCATGGCGTTTACGCTTTATCTGTTCGATAGCCTCGATGATCAGATCAAGCGTAAGCATCCAAAAGAGATGTGGATGTTCCCAACGCTTGGGATGCTCTATCGGGTGTCGTCTGGGGATGGGAGCGACTTGAAGGGCTACCTCAAAAAGCTCTCGCAGCGCGACTTCCTGGGGCGCGATGCCAAGATGGCCTTTGACAATTTACTCTCGCAAGCCGAAGAGACGTTCGCCTCGATCATGGGCACGTTCAAGGAGCCGCTCAACCAGTTCATCAATCCAGTCCTGGATGCATCGACCAGCGACAACGACTTCCTGCTGACCGATGTGCGCAAGAAGAAGATGAGCATCTACATCGGCATCCAGCCGAACAAGCTGGCCGAAAGCCGCTTGTTGATCAACCTGCTGTTTAGTCAGCTCATCAACCTCAACACCAAAGAGCTGCCGCAGAACAACCCGGCGCTCAAACACCAGTGTTTGCTGCTGATGGATGAGTTCACGTCCATCGGCCGGGTCGACATCATTGCAAGCGCGGTGAGCTACATGGCTGGCTACAACATTCGCTTGCTGCCGATTATCCAGAGCATGGCGCAGCTGGACGCGACCTATGGCAAGGATGTCTCGCGCACCATCATCACCAACCATGCCTTGCAAATCGTCTATGCCCCGCGCGAGCAGCAAGACGCCAACGACTATTCGGACATGCTCGGCTACACCACGGTGCGCAAGAAGAACAAGTCGCACACCAGTGGCAAGCAAAGCAGTGTGTCCTACTCCGAAACCGAGCAGCGCCGCGCATTGATGCTGCCGCAGGAATTGAAAGCGATGGGCTTTGACAAGGAGGTCTTTCTCTATGAAGGCATCCCGAGCCCGGTGCTCTGCGAGAAGATCAAGTATTACGAAGATACCTACTTCACCAAGCGCTTGTTGCCGAAAGTGAAGATCGAAGCCTTACAGATGGTCCCCGCATGAGTGATAGCACACCTTCCAATAAGCCTAAAAGTCGATTGAAGGCTGATGGCAGTCACAGTCAAACGCTGCTGCGTGATCTGGCATTGATCAATGCGCGCACTGTGCAGCAGTTGGGGCCATTGCAACCAGGCGCGTCCGTGGCAACGCCTAATCGCAAGCCCAATCTTCCACGTCCAACGCCACACCTCAATCAGGATGCTGTCATGACTCAGACCAACGATTCTTCGCCTGATTCGATCGGTGCACGACCACCAGTGTCACAAGGGTTGCGCGAAAGCTTCAAGGATTAACCCCGATCACATCGCGCGGTTGGAAAGCGCGCTCCAAGAGTCGGTCGATAAGCCATCGCCGATCACTCCGCCATTTGAGTTTGCGATTTGGGCGATCGAGGGCTGTCTTGATACCTTTATCGACGAATCACGTGAAAAGCTCAGGGTTGCAGAACAAACGGGCGACCCAGAAGCAATCGCACTGGCGAAGGCAACGCATCTACTCATGCTTCATAGCGTCGCTAAGGAAACTCTGAACAATCCGTCCTGATCTGCCACAATCGATCATCGACCCGAGTAGACGATTTCGATGCAGCTGACCTTCGGCGACGCGGAGTACGACGGCAAGCGCAAGCGGACGCGGCGTGAGGTGTTTTTGGCCGAGATGGAGCAGGTCGTGCCGTGGAAGGAGCTGCTGGGGCTGATCGAGCCGCACTATCCGAAGTCGGGGCAACCGGGACGACAGCCGTATCGGCTGGAGACGATGCTGCGCATCCACTTTTTGCAGCAGTGGTATGCATTGAGCGATCCATCGGCGGAAGAAGCCTTGTACGACACGGTGTCGATGCGCCGTTTCGCCAAGATCGGCGGGCTGGATGAGGTGCCGGACGAGACGACGATTCTCAACTTTCGCCATCTGCTGGAGCAGCACGATTTGGCGCGCAAGCTGTTCAATCGGGTGAACGCGCATCTGTCGCGAGGGTCAGAGCCTGCGCGGCGGGACGATTGTGGATGCCACGATTATCTCTGCGCCCAGTTCGACCAAGAACAAGGACGGTGAGCGCGATCCGGAGATGCGCCAGACCAAGAAGGGCAACCAATACTTCTTCGGGATGAAGGCGCACATTGGAGTGGATGATGAATCCGGCCTAGTGCACCACGTGGAATGCACGGCAGCCAACGTGGCGGACATCACGCAAGCGCACAAGCTGCTGCATGGCAAGGAAGACACGGTGTGTGGGGACAGCGGCTACACCGGGCTTGAGAAGCGCGATGAGATCAAGGGCAAGCGCAAGCTACGCTACCTGATCGCGGAGAAGCCCTCGAAGCTGAAGCAGATCAAGAACAAGCGCGAACTGAAGTTGGCCAAGCGCTGGGAGCACACCAAGGCCAGCCTGCGTGCGAAGGTGGAACATCCGTTTCGGGTGATCAAGCGCCAGTTTGGCTATGCCAAGGTGCGCTATCGCGGCCTGGTCAAACACCGCGCAGGTGCTGACGCTCTTTGCGCTGTCGAACCTGTGGCTGAAGCGGAAGCAGTTGATGCCTGCCGTTGGGAAGTTGTGCCTGTAATGGGGAGAACGCCCCGAGAATGCGCTGGAAACAGCGAAAAACCGAAGGTGTGAGCGTAGTCAGCGCTACCGATGCGGGTCGACGCATCCTCTGGCCGCATTGATCAGACCATCCCTAAGGGCACATGGAAGGGGCAGAACTTGATGGATTATTTTGGCTTCCCAAGTTCGAATTATCCCAATGGTCAAAGCCAGCGCATCACGCAGGACGTTGAAATGACACAGGAAACTGTTTCTTCTGGCTGACTTGGCCGCTTATTTTGAAGGAGCGCAAGAAAATTCATAGCGCCCCCACCCGCGCGACATCTGTTAAGGAAACGCATATGAGCGTTCCGCCTGAATCCCGTTATGCCGTCCTGGCGCGTCGTGTCGTCGAGACGTACGCGGCGCAGCTGCTGCGCGATCTACAGATCATCAACGAGCGCACGGTGCGCGAGCTTGGCCCGCCACCGCATGGCGGGCTGCCCGTGCAGGTCAAGCGCAAACCCAAGCCGGCGCCGTGGGTGCAGCCGGTCCCTGCATTGGATGACAATGCGCACACTGCGCCGCACGTGCCCATGCCTGAGAGGAAAGACCCTGCCATGTCCAAGCCCATGCCTCCCGCCATTGAAAACGGCTTGCCTGCGCCTCCTGTGCCGCAGAAATTGCGTGAGCTACTGAAAGACTATCCTGAGTTGATTCAGCGCTTGCAGGAGGTTCTCGACGATTACAGCAGGAAGCCCAATCGACTAATGCCATTCGATGGGGCCATCTGGGCGCTCGAAGGAAGACTTGATTCGTTTTTCTCCGAAGCACGCGAGGAACTCGAAGCCGCTTATGCCAAAGGTGATCCTGAAGGAATTGAAAAGGCTAAGAAGAAAAGATTTGCTGTTGGATACAGTCGCTTGAATAAGGGGCCAATGTCTGAATTAGCCTCTTACTTTGAAGGAGCGAGGGATCAAGTGATAAGGAACGCAAGGCCATGAGTGATTATGCGCTCCCCATGATGAGCACAGGAAGATTCTCAATGAGGAAATTTTTCCAGATAGTGGCTTGTTAAAAAATCGCCATTTGATCGCCCCACTGCCATCATCCTGGGAGGCCAACCGGGTTCAGGGAAGGGCGACTTGCCGAAGCAGCCGAGCTTGAGCTCAGCGGGGATGCAGTAAAGATCGATCCAGACGAACTACGCGACTTCCACCCCCAAGTAAAAGCTCTACGCAACGCCCACCCCTACACCTGGTCCGGCTACACCCACCCCGATGCCAGTCAGTGGGCCGACGAACTGCTGCAGGCCACCATCGAAGGCAAAAGAACCTGATCTTCGACACCACGCTCAGCAACGGCCAGTGGAGTTCGGAGCTGATCAAGGATCTGCAATCGCGTGGCTACACTGTCGAGGTGCGCGCGATGGCGGCGCACAAGCTGGAAAGCGAGCATGGCGTCGATTCCAGGTTTTCTCAACAACTGGATCGGGAAGGTTACGGCCGCTACGTGCCCGAAAGGCGCCCGCGAGGCGATCTATGCAAAGTTGCCGGTCAGCCTGGATACCGTGCACGCGCAGACCAGCGCACCCATCCGTATCTTCAACCGCCAGGGTGCCGAGGTTTACGATAGCCGCACCGACGCACGTCCGCCCGGGCAGGCACTGGAAGAGGCGCGCAATGCGTGGTTCAAGGATCCAGCGGTCACCCAAGCACTGCGTGAAAGCTGGCAACAACAGGTCGATTGGCACCGCGATCTGCCGGCGCATGTGCAGGACATCCCCAACGCCACCCCTGCCGTTCAGGAGCACGTGCTCGCTGAGCACGCCGAGCTGCACGTCAGTGACGGCGTGAACGGCCGGCTGGAAGGCATTGCCACCATTGATGAACTCGTGCGACCAGGCGCGCCGCCTGCACGCGTGCCTGTGCCCGAGCCGGAGATCCCGGGCCTGCGTCGTGCCGGGATGACAGCAGGGCTTGCGGGTTTGGGCGTTGCCGCGACCGCCTACGACGCGTCGCAAGCCGGAGAGCGTGTTGGCACGCTGTTGGCACAAGACAACCTCACCGCTGCGCGCTCGGAAGCGTTGCACTTTGCTGCGCGAGGCGCGGGTGGCTGGGCCGGAGGTGCCGCCACCGCTGCCGTTGTTGGCACCACCGGTGCCGGCCCTGTCGCGCTGGTGGTGGCCGATGGTTATCTGTTCAGTGCCGCTGCCGACAAGGTCGTGACGCTTTGGGACAACCGCCAGATCAATACGCAGACCGACAAGCAGGGCGTGAGCTGGGAGTTCAACGGCAACCAGTGGCTTCGCCAAGAGAAGGCCGACCTGCAAGACGATGGCGTGGATACGCCACAGAAGCAGGGCATGTTCGCGCTGCCTGAAAAAGCGCGCGAGCTGAACTATCACGCCAGTAGCGAAGCGACCGAGCAGGCGCTGGGCAAGGTGCAATCCCGTAATCCCTATGTGCAGCCATCCAGTGATGCTGATGCGGCGCATCTTTACGCACGGGATTGGCGGCATGATCCGGCGAGTGGCCAGTGGTCACGCATGATCGCCGACGAAGTCGACCGGAACGATCGACCTGTCTGGACAGCTGATCCAGCGAGCCCTGAGCGCAATGCTGCACTGGACCAGCAGGCAGCTCAGGTGGTGGACGCCAACATTGCCCGTGGCCCGGCTGCGATTGCAGCGACCTATCAAGCTGCTTATCAGCGCAATGGCTGGGACGACTTCGGCCCTGTGCCAGCGGCCGTGCAGGCTGCCTTGAACCCGGATTCCTTGCAAGCATCAGACGGCAGGCAGTATCAGCGCGATACCCAGGGCAAGTGGCGACATGATGGTGTTGCTGCCGAAGGCAATGTCCCGTTAGAACTCAATGCAACGCGCGAACGCTTGCAGCCGGCCTTGGAGCAGCATGCGCAGGCAATGGCACAGATGCCGGCAAGGCAAACGCCAACGCTGCAGCAGCAAGATCAGGCCAATACCGAAGCGACATATGCCGCTTATGGCGTTGCGCCCAATGCCCAGACTGCAGGGGCGATCCAGCTTGCGGTGCAGAAGACCCGTGAGGCAAACGGAATCGATGCAGCAACCAGCTCTTTGGCATTGGAGCGTGATGCGACCGGCCAGTACTCGGTGGACAGTCCCATCCAGCATTTGAGCCGTGACGCCGATGGTTTAGTGCGCGTTGCGGCAACCACCAGCACTGATGAGATCCATCAGGCACTTGGGCAGCTGCAATCAGTTCGGCAAGAGCAACCACCTTCGACGGGTGCACCCGAGCTGCGCATTGACGCGCAATCGCCCCAAGAGCGCGATGCCTACGATCAAGCATTGCGCGAAGCCAATCGGCAGGGCGTTTCCACGCAAGAAGCGCAACAGGTCGCAAGCTTCGCGGCAACCACCTTTACTGCTCCGCGTGTAGACGAAACCCAAGCGCCTCAGGGCAGCCATTGATGCGCAGCGGGATCGAGATATTGCACGCGCCGCTGAGCAGCCTACTGTTGCTGAGGCCGGCGCGCCTGCTCCTGTCGTGGCGGCTACATCCGTCAACGCGTCGCTGCCAGAAGACGTGCGCCCGGTTGCCAAGCCTACCGAACCGAAGCCCGAGTCTGTCCCACAACGCGAATCCCAAGAAACCCGAACCCTGAGGTTGCCGCACCCTCGGCAGCCGGCGCAGTCCAGCCGAAGGCAGAGGCAGTGGCGCCAGCTTCTGCAAGCGCATCTGCGCCGAGTGTCGGATCGCCTTCATCAGCTCTCACGTCTAGTGAGGAAACCCCAACCCAGGCAACTGTTCCAACGCCGTCGGCATCAGGTGAGGTGGAAGGGTTGCGCCTGGGCGACCGGGGACAAGAGGTCGAGTTCTTGCAGTATCGCTTGCAGCAAGTGGATGCCCGGGGTCCGGATGGCCAGGCCGTGCCGCAAAACGGGCACTACGGTCCAGAGACCGAACATGTCGTGCGGCAGTTCCAGCAAGACCAAGGGTTGCCGGCAACGGGCATTGTCGGCCAAGACCTGGATGCGGCGCTGTCTCAGGCGCAAGGCGCGCGCCGAGATGGCTTGGAATCCACAGCGCCGGCTTCGGCAAATGCGGCGGTGGAGCAGAGCGGTGAGCATCAAGCCAGAGTAGTCACACCACGGAACGAAGCGCCATCGGCTGTTCCATTTCAGGCAGAACAGCAAGAGGCGATGCAGGCGTCGTCGCCGGCAATGCCAACGCCAACGCTGAGCGAAGTGCCGGCACAGATCGTCTTGCCTGGGCGTGTCCTAGATTTTGTGTAACCGGGCCACAGGCAGGAGACTGCCACCTAACCCGGAGACACCATGAGCCCACGCACACATGAGGTACCCGACGAGCTGCTTAGCAGCCTGTTGGTCAACTACACCAAACCCGAGGATCTGATCGGCGAGAACGGCCTGCTCAAGCAGCTGACCAAGCGGTTGGTCGGAGCGGGCGCTGGACGCGGAGATGACCGAACACCTCGGTCATGACAAGCATGAGCCGGTCGCCAACGCGGCCGGCAACACGCGCAACGGACGCAGCCGCAAGACGCTCAAGGGCGAGTTCGGCGAGCTGCCGATCGAGATTCCGCGTGATCGCCACGGCAGCTTCGCGCCACAGCTGATCCCCAAGCACCAGACCCGCTGGGCCGGCTTCGATGACAAGATCTTGTCGTTGTACGCGCGCGGCATGACCGTGCGCGAGATCCAGTCGCACCTGGAGGAGATGTACGGCACCGAGGTGTCGCCGAGTCTGATTTCCTCAGTCACCGATGCGGTCGTCGAGGAGGTCAAGGCGTGGCAGGCGCGGCCACTGGATCCGGTCTATCCGATCGTCTATCTGGACTGCATCCACGTCAAAGTGCGCGAGGGCGCGGTGCGGGTCAAGGCGGTGTACCTGGCCATCGGCATCACCATGGGCGGCGAGAAGGAAGTGCTGGGCCTATGGCTGGCGCAGGCCGAGGGTGCCAAGTTTTGGCTGCAAGTCGTGACGGAGCTACGCAACCGCGGGGTGCAGGACATCTTCATTGCCTGCGTCGATGGCCTGAAGGGGTTTCCCGAGGCGATCGAGGCGGTGTTCCCGCAGACCACCGTGCAGCTGTGCATCGTGCACATGGTGCGGCACAGCCTGAACTACGTCTCGTGGAAACGCCGCGCCGAGGTTGCCGCCGATCTCAAGCGCATTTACGCCTGCGCCACCGTCGAGGAGGCCGAGCAGGCACTGACCGAGTTCGAGGCCAAGTGGGACGCCCAGTACCCGCCCATCAGCCAGTCATGGCGGCGCAATTGGTCACGACTGATCCCGTTCTTCGACTACCCACCGGAGATCCGCAAGGTGATCTATACGACCAACGCCATCGAGTCGGTCAACATGAGCCTGCGCAAGCTGACCAAGAACCGCGGCGCGTTCCCCAGCGACGAAGCCTTGATGAAACTGTTCTACCTGGCTCTGCGCAACATCACCAAGAAATGGACGCTGCCGATCCGCGACTGGAAGGCTGCGCTGAACCGCTTTACGATCCAGTTCGAGGGGCGACTTCCTCAGCGGTAACCCAAACCACGGTTACACAAAATTCTGCACACGCTCTCTTGCCTGAGCGTCAAGCCGCTATCTCTGCGTCTTGGCCTAGCTTTGGTGGTGCAACCGCCCGCTCGAATGCGCACGAACACGAGAAGGATCGGGTCGAGCAAGCGAGACCCTCCCAAGATGCCGCTCAGCAGGCGTTTCCCTCTAATCATCGGGATTACGCGTTGTTCTCTGCCATCCAGGCACAACTTCCGAAAGGCACTTCCGATGAGAAAACGGCCGAAATGCTCCATGCCGTCAAAGAGTCAGGGATCGAGCGTGCGGATGAATCCGCAAAGTGATCATCCAAGACGATGTCGCGTTCGTCTTTGGCAAAACGCCCGGGTTCCACTCGGAAACCGCGCTCAACACGCCATCGCCTAGCATCAATGAGACCTTGCAGAAGACGGAGGCAATGGATCAACAAAGGGCGCAGGAGATGGTGCAATTCCAGCGCGAGCGCGAAGAAATCGACAAGAACCCGACAGGCCCAGTGATGACACTTGCTGCGCGCTCCCAGCAACACGCTACGTCCCCAGTTTCAAACGGAGATGGTGGGGGAGATGGTTGACGCAGGTCGTCTTCGCAGTGCGTTGTGAGCGTGTGCAGAATTTTGTGTAACCGTGGTTTGGGTTACCGCTGAGGAAGTCGCCCCTCGAACTGGATCGTAAAGCGGTTCAGCGCAGCCTTCCAGTCGCGGATCGGCAGCGTCCATTTCTTGGTGATGTTGCGCAGAGCCAGGTAGAACAGTTTCATCAAGGCTTCGTCGCTGGGGAACGCGCCGCGGTTCTTGGTCAGCTTGCGCAGGCTCATGTTGACCGACTCGATGGCGTTGGTCGTATAGATCACCTTGCGGATCTCCGGTGGGTAGTCGAAGAACGGGATCAGTCGTGACCAATTGCGCCGCCATGACTGGCTGATGGGCGGGTACTGGGCGTCCCACTTGGCCTCGAACTCGGTCAGTGCCTGCTCGGCCTCCTCGACGGTGGCGCAGGCGTAAATGCGCTTGAGATCGGCGGCAACCTCGGCGCGGCGTTTCCACGAGACGTAGTTCAGGCTGTGCCGCACCATGTGCACGATGCACAGCTGCACGGTGGTCTGCGGGAACACCGCCTCGATCGCCTCGGGAAACCCCTTCAGGCCATCGACGCAGGCAATGAAGATGTCCTGCACCCCGCGGTTGCGTAGCTCCGTCACGACTTGCAGCCAAAACTTGGCACCCTCGGCCTGCGCCAGCCATAGGCCCAGCACTTCCTTCTCGCCGCCCATGGTGATGCCGATGGCCAGGTACACCGCCTTGACCCGCACCGCGCCCTCGCGCACTTTGACGTGGATGCAGTCCAGATAGACGATCGGATAGACCGGATCCAGTGGCCGCCTGCCACGCCTTGACCTCCTCGACGACCGCATCGGTGACTGAGGAAATCAGACTCGGCGACACCTCGGTGCCGTACATCTCCTCCAGGTGCGACTGGATCTCGCGCACGGTCATGCCGCGCGCGTACAACGACAAGATCTTGTCATCGAAGCCGGCCCAGCGGGTCTGGTGCTTGGGGATCAGCTGTGGCGCGAAGCTGCCGTGGCGATCACGCGGAATCTCGATCGGCAGCTCGCCGAACTCGCCCTTGAGCGTCTTGCGGCTGCGTCCGTTGCGCGTGTTGCCGGCCGCGTTGGCGACCGGCTCATGCTTGTCATGACCGAGGTGTTCGGTCATCTCCGCGTCCAGCGCCCGCTCCACCAACCGCTTGGTCAGCTGCTTGAGCAGGCCGTTCTCGCCGATCAGATCCTCGGGTTTGGTGTAGTTGACCAACAGGCTGCTAAGCAGCTCGTCGGGTACCTCATGTGTGCGTGGGCTCATGGTGTCTCCGGGTTAGGTGGCAGTCTCCTGCCTGTGGCCCGGTTACACAAAATCTAGGACACGCCCCGCGTTGTGTGGATGTCTGGATCCCGCTGCCTGTCGCGTCTCGCTGTTTATGCCTCCAAACTTGAAAGGTTAATGAGGATGCCGGCAGGTGCCCGGCTTGGACGTGATGACGGCCGTAAAGACGCACTGGCCGGTGCACGGATACAGACGTGAGAGTGTGCCGCTTCGCTGCGTCAGTGCCGTTCCCGCGCATTTCTTTGCGCGCATGCAATGTCGCAACGGCGATCGATGCGACACTCGCATGTCAAACGCTGACACGCTTTCAATCGCGTCGCGTTTTTGCGCAGTGCATTGCAACGCCGATACACCGGCGTAGGCTTGCTTCGTTCGTGTGGCGCCGGGTTCGCGCGCGCTCTGCGTGCACGGACAGTGCTCCGTAGAGTCAGCCACTGCATTGCAGCGTTGGCGGCTGCACCGAGTCGCCTGAACAAGCGCGTGCCATTCCTTTTTCGGGTGATCTCTTCCATGAAACTGCTAACCGCCGCCATCGGCGTTGTCTGTCTATCGCTCTGTGCGCAAGCCGGCGCCGTTACGTTTGCTACCGGCGATACGCGCGCGGTCGCGCAACCGGCGATTCCCGCCACTTGCCAGCCGTCCTTGAAGGCCAGCCAGACGCCGGCCGGGCGGCAATTCGACGCCGCGCTGGAAAGCGCGCCGCCTGATACCAAGGCCATCCAGGCCGCGCTCAACGCCTGCAAGAATGGGAGCGTGCTGTTGACCAGCGGCAGCGGCAACGCGTTTCTGACCGGGCCGTTGTCCATCCCGGCCAACGTCACCCTGGTCATCGACCAGGGCGTCACCTTGTACGGCTCGCGCAACCCGGCCGACTACGGCAGCGGTTGCGGCATTGCCGGTTCCAAGAGCGGGGCTTGCCTGCCGTTGATCAGCGTCAAGGGCAACAATGCAGGCGTGATGGGCATCCGCACCGGCGGGCGTCAGGGCACCATCGATGGGCGCGGCGATCAGACCATGCTGGGCAAGAGCACCACCTGGTGGGAGTTCGGCGAAAACGCCAAAAAGGCCAACCAGGTGCAGAACAGCCCGGACCTGATCAAGGTGCAGAATTCCAGCGATTTCACGCTCTATGACGTCAACCTGATCAATGCGCCGTACTTCCATTTCTTCTCGCATATCGTCAATGGCCTCACCGTCTGGGGCGTGCGGGTGAAATCGCCCGCCAGCAGCCCCAACACCGACGGCCTGGATCTGGACAGCGTGGTCAACGCCACCATCCACGACAGCGATGTGATGGGGGCGACGACTGCGTGGCGATCAAGACCATTGCCTCCAGGTCGGCCAACATCACCGTGCGCAACAGCCGCTGCTATGGCACGCATGGCATCTCGATCGGCAGCGAAGTGATGTCCGGCGTCAGCAACGTGCTGGTGGACAACAATGCGCTGGTGTCCACCGACGATGCAGGTAACCGCAGCACCGACAACAATGGCCTGCGCATCAAGACCAGCATCGTCAAGGGCGGGCCGGTCAGCCAGGTGACTTATCGCAACACCTGCCTGTACGGGGTGACCAGCCCGGTGGTGATCAATCCGTTCTATGCCAGCGGCAGCAGCGGTACCACGCCGACCTTCAGCGCCATCGTCGTGGATGGATTGCGCAGCGCCAACGACGCCGGCGGCAAGGGATGGATCCTGCGCGGCTACGATGCGCAGACACCGCTGGATCTGGTGCTGGCCAATGTGGCCATCGGAAGCACCTCGGTGACGGTGACCGCCAGCAATGCACAGATCGGGCTCAGCAACAGCGCGCTGACACCGACCGGCACCGGAGTCACCACCGGCCCGGTACAGGTCAGTGGCGCGATCCCTGCCTGCTCGGGCGCTCCCGGTTTCCCGGCACTGTGAGACCGGCGCGGCCCTCCAACGGCCGCGTCGGACCGGCGGCTACCGCACAGCGCTGCACCCGCCGAGGTGGCGCAGTTGCGAACGCGTCTTCCGCAATCCACGCCGCATGCGCAGCTGCCATGCAGTTGCACGATTAGCATGCGTGAGACGAGCCGTCGCTGCCTGACCTGGACGAGCGCAGGCGACGACCGCGCTGACGAGTTGCCGTTCCAGGGTTATGCCCATCAGCCAGCCAGAGCCAATCCCACGGCCCGGCATCGGCCTAGCCAAACCATACGACCCGGTCTTGGCCTTGGCCCACAGCAACTTCCCAAGTTTGCCTCGGGGTGCAGCCTCAACCCTAAACGTAAAACTCCGTTTCTATTCTCGACTCATCCCACTCCCCACTCCCCATTCCCCATTCCCCATTCCCCATTCCCCATTCCCCATTCCCGATTCCCGATTCCCGAATCCCGAATCCCGAATCCCGAATCCCGAATCCCGAATCCCGAATCCCGAATCCCGAATTTGCTGCAACACCCCTTGACTTGATCCAAAGTCTTTGCGTTTCATGGCCTTATTGCCAGAAGTTCATCTGATGTCTGTTACCCTCGGCCGATGATTCGACGCACCCTGACCTGCCTGCTCACCCTCGGCCTTGTCGCCTGCGCGACCCAGCCCAGCCCTCCGCCCCCGCCACCGGCTGCCAGCGCGCCGCCGGCCAAGCCGCCGATTGCGCCAGTCGCGTCAGCCACGCCGGCCAGCGCTGCCGCCGAGGCGCCCGCGCTTCCGCCAGTGGACCTGACCCCGGTGCCGTTCGAGATCGCCCGCGCCAACTTCGTGCGCGACACCTCGGCCAGGTACGGCATCGATGCCGCGCAGATCGAGGCGACCCTGGCGCAGGCGCAGTTCAAGGACGCCATCGTTACCGCGATGTCGCGCCCGGCAGAACGGGTCAAGCCGTGGAACGAATACCGGCCCATGTTCATCACCCAGGCGCGCATTGATGGCGGCCGCAAGTTCCTGGCCGAACACCGTGCCGAGCTGAGCAAGGTCGAAGCCGCCACCGGTGTGCCGGCACAGGTGATCGTCGCCATCATCGGCGTGGAAACCAGCTACGGCAGCAACGCCGGCAAATACCGCGTGCTGGACGCGCTGTACACGCTGGCGTTCCGCTATCCGCGCAGCGGCGACCCGGCCAAGCTCGAACGCGAAGTGCGCCGCGAACTGTTTTTCCGCGATGAGCTCGGCCAGTTGTTCGCGCTCGCCAAGGAAGAGCAACTCGACGTCACCACCCTGATCGGCAGCTATGCCGGTGCGATGGGCATGGGCCAGTTCATGCCGTCCAGCTATCGCCAGTTCGGCGTGGATTGCGATGCCGACGGCAAGCGCAATCTGTTCACCGACTACAACGACGTGTTCGCCTCGATCGCCAATTACTTCGTCAAGAAGGGCGGCTGGGTGCGCGGCGGGCAGGTCGCGGTTCCGGCCACGCTGGCCGCCGGGCACGAAGAATTCAACCCGACCGACTGGTCGCCGGTGTACACGCTGTCCGACCTGTCGGCACGCGGCTATCACCCGAGCGCACCGGTGGTGGCCGGCAGCACCGCCACCCCGATCAGCCTGGATGACGCCAACGGCAAGCAGTACTGGCTGGGCTTCCAGAACTTCTACGCGATCACCCGGTACAACATTTCCAAGATGTATGCGATGGCCGTGTTCCAGCTGTCCGAGGCCATCGCCGGCAAGGAGTTACCCCGGCATGAACAGCATTGCAGGCCCCAAGTGGCTGATCCCGATGGCGCTGATGCTCGGCCTGGCGGCCTGTAGCAGTGCACCGAAGAAGACTGCCGGCGGCACCGGCAGCGGCGCGATCAAGGGTGTGAAGGTCGAAGGCAAGGGTCCGGCGTATGTCGCCACCGGCTGCCCGTCCACCTCGCCGTATGCGCCCGCCAAGGAAGACCCATCCACGCGTGGCGATTACACCGCTGGCGGCTTGTACAAGCCCGGCGTGAAAGACTCCACGCCCGATCATGTGCCCAATGTGGCCTGCATCCCCGAGCCGTTGGTCACCAACGAGCCGCGCTCGGCGGTGGGCAATCGTTCGCCTTACGAAGTGCTGGGCAAGCGCTACGTGGTGATGGACAACCCCGGCGACTATGTCGAACGCGGCACCGCCTCGTACTACGGCAACAAGTTCCACGGCCGGCTGACCTCCAACAAGGAGGTCTACGACATGTACGCCTTCACCGCCGCGCACAAGACCTTGCCGCTGCCCAGCTTTGCGCTGGTGACCAACACCGACACCGGCCAGTCGGTGGTGGTGCGCGTCAACGACCGCGGCCCATTCCACGACGGCCGTGTGATCGATCTGAGCTACGCCGCCGCGGTGAAGTTGGGCATCACCGGCAAGGGCACCGGCAATGTCGAAGTCCGCGGCCTGACCGAAGCCGACAACGGCAACCTGCTCGCCAAGCGCCGCAGTGGCCAGGCAGCGGTGACTACCGCCGTTGCCACGGCGCGGCCGGCTGCCGCCGCCAGTCAGATCGATGGCCTGGTGCAGCGTCTGCCCGCCCGCACCGTGCCGCCGCGTGCCGCGGCGACCGCTGCCGGCACTGCGGTTGCCACACCTGCCGCTGCATCCACTGCCGGTGCGCCGGTCATTGCGGCCGGCGAGCGTTGGCGCTACCGCGTCGCCGATTCGCGCCAGCCTGGCAATGCCGACAACTTCGATGCCTGGATGAAAGCGCAGGGCGTGCGCGTGGCAACAGGCAAGCCGGCTGCTGCGGCCCCGCGCCCGGCCGCTTCAGCGTCTGCCGTCGTACCCGCCGCGGCGCCGCCCGTGGCGGTTGCGGCGGTCAAGCCGTCCGAAAACACTGCCTCGCGCCCGCTCAAGGCCGAGCCAGCGCCCGCCAAGGCACCCAGCGTGGCCGAAGCTGCGCTCGGCGACATCCTGCTGCAGGTCGCCAGTTTCGCCAGCCGCGAAAACGCCAACCGCGCACTGTCGCAACTGGCCTCGGCGGGGATTGCCGGCGCCAGCGTCAGCGACATCGTCAGTGGCGGGCGCACGCTGTGGCGGCTACGCGTGAATGCACGCGACCACGCAAATGCCTCGGAGATTGCCCAGCGCATCGCCGGTCTTGGCTTCGGTCGCCCGCAGATCGTGGCCAATTAACGGCGGGCGAGTCGGTGACTGCGTCGGCCAATGACGCGCGAGCGCATGCGTCACTGGCGCGCCAGCCACCTAGGTCATCTTGCTTGAACGCCAGCGCGCCGGTGACTGCATTAGCCCATCAGCCACGGCGCAGCAGGCGCTCGCGCTTGCTGCGTCGGCTGTCATGGAACAGCTGGGACGCGCCAGATTGGTTGGCAGACATTGCCTCTCCACAGTGCGGGCGCGGCCACGGCCGGAATTGATACGCCCCTGGTGCACTTCGAGACCCATCGCTGTTGCATCCAGCCAACCGCTCAGCGCCACAGTCGCCTGTTCCAAGGTCGCTCCAAGCGACGCCGAAGCTGTGGGTGGCGCCTCCGGCAGCGCGCCGCAGGCGCCACGCGCATGGCGCCATCGCTGAACTGTGCAAGCGCTCGCATCTTGCAACGCGTCGCCCTGATCGCCGTGGCGCCTTACAATTTCGCTTTGCCCAGCTTTCGGGCCCGTCAGGAGTCGTTCTTCAATGAAATTCCGCTTCGCCGCCGCTGCCGTGGCCACGTTCGCCTTCGGCCTGGTCTGCGCCCAGACACCTGCGCCGCAGCCGACTCCTGCCGTGGCTGCCGCCCCGGCCGCCTTGCCGGTGCCGCCGGCGCCCGCCCCGGCCGTGTCCAAGTCCTGGATCCTGATGGACTACGCCACCGGGCAGGTGCTGGCCGGTGAGAACATCCACCAGCAACTGGCGCCGGCCAGCATCACCAAGGTGATGACCTCTTACGTGGTCGCCGCCGAGATCAAGAACGGCAAGGTCAAGCGCGACGATCAGGTCATGATGAGCGAACGCGCCTGGCGCGAAGGCGGCGCCGGCACCGACGGCAGCTACAGCGGCTTCCCGGTCAACCAGACCGCGCGCCTGGAAGACATGGAAAAGGGCATGGCGATCCAGTCCGGCAACGATGCCGCCATCGCGCTGGCCGAGCACGTGGCCGGCAGCGAAGAAGCCTTCGCCTCGCTGATGAACAGCTACGCCGCCAAGATCGGCATGAAGGATTCGTACTTCGTCAACGCGCACGGACTGAGCGCCGAAGGGCATCACTCCACCGCCTACGACCTGGCCCTGCTGGGCCGCGCGATGGTGCGCGATTACCCGGAGACCTACGCCTACAACAAAATCAAGGAATTCCAGGTCGGCAGCATCAAGCAGAGCAACCGTAACCGGCTGCTGTGGCGCGATCCGGCGGTGGACGGCATCAAGACCGGTCACACCTCCGAAGCCGGCTACTGCCTGCTGAGCTCGGCCAAGCGCGGCGATCAGCGCCTGATCGCCGTGGTCATGGGCGACAGCTCCGAAGAACAGCGCGCCACCGATAGCCTGGCGCTGCTCAACTGGGGCTTCCGCTTCTTCGAAACCCACAGCCTGTACGCGCCCGGCAAGGTCGTCACCAAGCAGAAGGTCTGGAAGGGCCAGCAGGACGAAGTGCAGCTCGGCGTGGCACAGCCGCTGCTGGTCAGCCTGCAGCGCGGCCGCTACAACGACCTCAAGCCCAGCATGGAAGTGCCCAAGAACCTGCAGGCACCGATCAAGCAGGGCCAACAGGTCGGCACCGTGAAGGTCAGCCTGGACGGCAAGGTCATCGCGCAGGCCCCGCTGGTCGCCATCAACGCCGTCGAAGAGGGCGGATTCTTCAAGCGCCTCTGGGACGCGTTCTGGATGTGGTGGGAATCGGAGTGATCCAAAGAAAAAGCCGGCGAAAGCCGGCTTTTTCTTTGCTGGGATTGGGGATTGGGCATTCGGGATTGGCAAATGCCAGAGCAGCATCGAATCGCCAGTAGTCCGCTCCCACGAATCCCCAATCCCGACTCCCCAATCCCACCCCTCAAAGCATCCGACTGATCGTAAAACTGCCATACACCGGCGTTTCGCGCTGGGTGTCGAATTCGCGGGTGCGGTGGTAGCGGGCGAGGGCGAATTTCCAGCGGCCGTACATCACCGCCAGGCCGTAGCCCACATCGCCGACGAACGGGCGCTTGTCCACGCTGTGGCTGTTGCGGAAGGTGTTGCCGTCCAGGGTGATGTCGCGGATCACCCAGCGCGCATCGGTGGTGACGAACAGGTGGCCGGACCAACCGCTGGCGCGCCCGAGCCGGCTGGGGGCGGTGTTTTCGCCCGCGGGGCGGGTCGGGGTGCTGCCGAAGTCGTCCGGCAGCTTCCAGCCAAAGCGGGCCTCGCCGCCGGCATTCAAGTGCGTGGCCATGTTGCCGACCGCACCACCCCAATGCGAAATGAAATCCCAGCCAAAGCCACCGGCATTGCCGCTGGCATCGGCCGGCCAGCGATGCATGCGCTCGTGCACCAGGTTGATCAGCGGCTCGTTGTGCAGCTGGTTGTCCCAGCCCTGGAATTTCTCGTCGCCGAGCGCATCGTGGATCGCATCCTGTGCTTCCTTCGCAAGCGCCCACGGGCCGACAACGCCGACCTGCAGCTGCGTGGTGCGCAGATGTGCATCGTTACGCGCGTTGTAGCCGAAGCTCGCCAGCAGGATGCCGGCATACGGGCGGTCGTCCGGGATGACGTCGCGGCGGGTGTAATCGGTCGGAGTGAAGATCGCCTGGCCGATCGAGAACACCATGTTCTGCTGGTCGAACTCGCCCGGGTGCAGCCGCTCCAGATAGCTGTTGACCCACCGCGCAGTCCGCGGCAGGCATGGGTCGTCGGTGTAATCGACCAGGTTGGGCGACACCAGCGTCAGCACCGCACCGTTGGAATATCCCTGGTCCTGATCTTCACCGCCGAACAAGTCGTTATCGACACGGAAGTTCACCGCAGGCGGCGTGCGCCCAAGACGGCTGGAATCGCACTGATCCGCCGCCAGGGCCGGCAACGACAGCCCGGAAAGAGAAAGCAGCAAGGCAGCAGACAACGCGCGCGGTCGGAGCATGGAAGGCCTGGGGAGGTGAGCTGGAATCGGAAAATGCCTGCGTCTTCTGTTGCGCCGTGTGAAGTGTGTGGTCGCCATTGCAGCCTCTGCCGCTTCGGCTTGCGCCCGCGCTGCCAACCATCCATGGCTGCGTTCGGTTCAGCAGCGTAGTTGCGTCACATTTTCGGAAGGTTTGGCGCCGCTTGAATGGCGGCACTACAGACAAGCCAAGCGTGTTGGTCGGTTGCAGAGGCTTGGGTTTGCCCATCGCCGGCCCGATAATGGGGCGATGGATATCAGCACCGACAACCCCGACCACGGCTTTCAGTTTCCCGGCACCTTCGAGCTCAGCGCCATGGGCACGGCCGAGCGTGGGCTGGAAACCGAGCTTCCGCGTCTGCTTGCCACCACCGGCGTGGAACTGCTGCAAGAGAGCGTGAGCTGGAAGCATTCTTCCAGCGGAAAATATGTTTCGGTCAAGATTGGCTTCCGTGCCGAAAGCCGCGAGCAGTTCGAGGCCGCACATCAGGCGCTACGCGATCATCCGGAAGTGAAGTGGACGCTGTAGCGGCCGAGCCTGTGGGCAGCTCCCTGGCTGGCTTGGCTGCGCAATTGCGCGACCTCGGCCAGCAAGACTACGCGCCCGTGTGGCGTGCAATGCAGCGTTTCACCGATGCGCGTGATGAGCATACGGCCGATGAGGTCTGGGTGGTCGAGCATGCGCCGGTGTTTACGCTGGGTCAGGCCGGCAAGCCCGAGCATGTGCTGGCCCCGGGCGAGATTCCGGTGCTGCAGGTCGATCGCGGCGGGCAGGTCACGTATCACGGTCCCGGCCAGTTGGTCGTTTACCCGTTGCTGGATCTGCGCCGGCTGAAGATCGGCGTGCGCGATTACGTCTGCAAGATCGAGCAGGCGCTGATCGATACGCTGGATGAGTGGAACATCGCGGCCGAGCGCCGCGACGGTGCCCCGGGGTGTATGTGGGCGGGGCCAAGATCGCCGCGCTCGGGATCCGCGTGCGGCGTGGCTGCACCTTCCACGGGTTGTCGTTCAACGTGGACATGGACCTGGAACCGTTCCACCGCATCAACCCGTGTGGCTACCAGGGCCTGCAGGTGACCTCGGTGCTAGACTTGGGCGGCCCCTCCGGGATGGACGCCGTCAAGGCGGTGCTGCTCGACCAGCTGGCGCGCCAGTTCGGCCTCGTGCTGCAGCCCGTTTCCGCATTGCCCGACCTTTCGCTTCCGGCCTGAGCGCCCCGTATCGTCATGACCCAGCCTATCGCCCGTTCCATTCCCTTGCAGGTCGTCTCCGGCGACACCGCCGCGCCTGCGCCGCTGCAGACCGGCGTCAAGCAAATCGGTGGCGACAAGATCAACCGCTCGCCGGTGCAGTTCGTCGATGCGCCGGTGCTGCGCAAGCCGTCGTGGATCCGGGTGCGGATTCCCTCCGGCAATGCGGTACAGAACCTCAAGGCCAAGCTGCGCGAAAACCGCCTGGTCACGGTGTGCGAAGAAGCCAGCTGCCCCAACATCCACGAATGCTTCAGCCACGGCACCGCGACCTTCATGATCCTGGGCGAGGTGTGCACGCGGCGCTGTTCGTTCTGCGACGTGGCACACGGCCGGCCCAAGCCGCCGGACGCGAGCGAACCGGCCAGCCTGGCCGCCACCGTGGCCGACATGGGCCTGAAGTACGTGGTGGTGACCAGCGTGGACCGCGACGATCTACGCGATGGTGGCGCGCAGCATTTCGTCGACTGCATTTCGGCGATCCGGGCCAGTTCGCCCAACACGCGTATCGAAATCCTGACCCCGGATTTCCGCGGCAAGGGCCGCATGGACCGCGCGCTGGAGATCCTGGCGCTGAGCCCGCCGGACGTGTTCAACCACAACATCGAAACCGTGCCGGACCTGTACCCGAACGTGCGCCCCGGTGCGGACTACCAGTGGTCGCTGACGCTGTTGCAGCGGTTCAAGGCGCAGCATCCTTCCATCGCCACCAAGTCCGGCATCATGCTGGGCCTGGGCGAGACGATGAGCAGGTGCAGGCCACGCTACGCGACTTGCGCGCACACGACGTGGACATGATCACCATCGGCCAGTATCTGCAGCCGACGCCGCACCATCATCCGGTGATGCGTTACTGGACGCCGGAGGAATACAAGGCGCTGGAAGACTATGGCAACGCGCTGGGCTTCAGTCATGTCGCCTCCGGCCCGATGGTGCGTTCGTCGTATCACGCCGATCGGCAGGCTGCGGGCGCAGGCGTCGCCGCCTGAGTCGGCAACAGGCGATCGGCGGCTGCCGCGCCGGGTGCGCGATCGATGCTGGAGTCTGCCCCGCGTCGCGGGTCTGTTCGATGCAGGCCGGTCCCGCATGTTGCCGGTAGACCACTGACCGAGCAGTCGCGGCGTGCTACCGCCGGCCACATCGCAATGCCCAGCAACGACAGCCCCTTGCATCGCGCGGGGCTGTCTCGCCTCTGGTCCATGCGGCGCGCAGCCGCAAGGTACGGTCTCGTTCACAATCTGCTACGGGCCCGGCGCTAGGCTGATTCAGCCAGCGGATGACAACGCCAGCAACTTTCGGCACTGTCATGCTGTCTGATCCGTTCACCGCCCTTCTTTCGTCGGCCTCGTGCCGAGAGCCATTCGATGACCTACAACGTTTCTTCGTGCATGAAGGCCGGCCTGCTGGCGCTGGTGTTGACCACTCCGATGGCCTTGCTCGCACGCGCCGATACCGCGCTGCCCGCCGCTGCCACGCCCGACCAAGCGACGGCCACCAAACTCGTCTACGGCCTGCTCTCCGACAGCCGCTATGCCTACCGGCCGCGCACGTTGGACGAGGCGATGTCCAAGGACGTGTTCAAGCGCTACCTGGAAACGCTGGATGGCGGCAAACAGTTCTTCACCCAGGCCGATATCGACAGTTTCGCGCCGCTCCAGGCCGGTGTGGGCGATGCGTTGCGCGGTGGCAACCTTGAGCCGGCGTTCCAGGTGTTCTCGGTCTACAAGAAGCGTGTCGATCAACGCGTCAAGTATGCGCGCGACCTGCTCAAGCAGGACTTCGATTTCAGCGGGAACGACAAGTTCGAATACGACCGCAAGGACGTGCCGTGGGCTGCAGACGACAAGCAGTTGGACGTGCTGTGGCGCCAGTCGGTGATGAACGATTGGCTGCGCCTGAAGCTGGCCGGCAAGAAGCCCGACGACATCCGCAAGACGCTGGACAAGCGGTATGTGGCACTGGCCGATTCGGTCAAGCAGCTCAAGGGCGAAGACGTGTTCCAGTTCTTCGTCAACGCCTATACCAATGCCGTCGACCCGCACACCGACTACTTCACCCCGCGCACTGCCGAAACGTTCAACCAGCAGATGTCGCTGTCGCTGGAAGGCATTGGCGCACAGCTGCAGAAGCAGGACGACATGGTGGTGATCCGCGAGGTGATCCCGGGCGGTCCAGCGGCGGTCGATGGCACGCTCAAGCCGGGCGATCGCATCGTCGGCGTTGGGCAGGCCAAGAATGGCGCGATCGAAGATGTGATCGGCTGGCGCATCGATGACGTGGTGGCCAAGATCCGCGGCAGCAAGGACACCCAGGTGCGCCTGGAGTACATCCCGGCCGAGTCGGGCATCGATGGCAAGCACCGCACGGTGACCCTGACCCGTCAGAAGGTGCGTCTGGCCGAACAGGCTGCCAAGGGCGAAACCATCACCTTGCCGGCCACCGGCAGCGAACCGCAGCGCCGCATCGGCATCATCAAGTTGCCGGGCTTCTACCAGGATTTCGAGGGCCGTCGCCGCAATGCAGCCGACTATGCCTCGGCCACGCGCGACGTTGCCAAGCTGCTGGCCGGCTTCAAGACCGACAAGGTCGATGGCGTGGTGCTTGATCTGCGCAACAACGGCGGTGGTTCGCTCGACGAGGCGATCGAACTGACCGGCTTGTTCATCGAACAGGGCCCGGTGGTGCAGGTACGCGAATCCGGCGGCCGCGTCACCGTCAATGGCGACAGCGACCCCAAGGTTGCCTGGGACGGCCCGCTGGCCGTCTTGATCAATCGCGGCTCGGCGTCGGCATCGGAGATCTTTGCCGGTGCGATCCAGGATTACGGGCGTGGGCTGGTGATCGGTGAAACCAGCTTCGGCAAGGGCACCGTGCAGAACATCGTCGACCTGGATCGCTGGCCGGCTGCCGAAGGGCAGCGGTATGGGCAGGTCAAGCTGACGATCGCGCAGTTCTTCCGCGTCAGCGGCTCCAGCACCCAGCACAAGGGTGTGGTGCCGGATATCGCCTTCCCGGCCAGCGTGGATGCCACCGAGTTCGGTGAGAGTACCTACGACAATGCATTGCCGTGGACGCGCATCGCCGCTGCGCCGCATACCCAGTACGGCAATTTCGCACCGTTGCTGCCCAAGTTGCAGTCCCTGCACACTGCGCGCGTCGCCACCGACAAGGAATTCCAGTGGTGGGAAGAAGACGTCAAGCAGTTCCGCGACGAAAAGGCCAAGAAGTACATTTCGTTGAATGAGGCCGAGCGCGTTGCCGAGCGACAGAAGCAGGATCAGCAGCGCAAGAACCGCCAGCAGATTCGCAAGCAACTCGGCCTGCCGCTGGATCCGCTTGCCGAAGACAGCGACGACGGCCTGACCGGCAACGAGCGCGACATCGTCAAGGACACGGCACGCGAAAAGGCCGCCGAAAAGCGTCCGGATCCGCTGCTGCATGAGTCGGCGGCGATCCTGGCCGATGCGCTGGGCTTGCTGTCGCAGGACAAGCCGTTGTCGGCCCAGGTGCTGCCGAAGTCGACTGCACCGGGACGTTGGGCAGACTGAGCCGGGTTGCCGATTCACTGCATGAGCGCCACCGCTTGCCGGTGGCGTTTTCATTTAGGCAGCACCGTTGCCGCTGGCAGTGTCTCAGGCGATCGCCTGCCAGCAGGCCTGCAGGCCGAGCAACAGCAAGGTGCCGAAAAATATCCGACGGAATGCTTCGGCAGAGATGCGGCGTCGCAGCTTCGTGCCGGCCCACACTCCCAGCGCGGTGGGCAGTAGCGCCAGCAACGATGGCAGGCCAGCCGAAAGCGGCACGCCGCCGCGCCAGACCAGCGCCGTCGCCAGCGCAAGCGTTGCCGTACCGAAGCACGCGGCCAGTGCGCGGATCAACACCTCGCGTGGCAGGCCCAGTGCAGACAGGTACGGCACCACCGGGAGAACCAGCACGCCGGTGGCACCGTTGAGCAGGCCACCGACCAGGCCGATCAGCGGGCTGCCCCAGCGCTCGTGACGTGGCGGCAGGGTCCACTGCCGGCGGGCAAGCCCCAGTAGGGCGTAGGCAACCAACAGGACCCCCAGCGCGCCGCGCAGGTAGCGCGGATGACCGCCAATCATCAACCCGGCGCTCAACCACGTGCCCGCCACCACCATGGCCAGCACCGGCCACAGGCGCCGCAACAGCACGGTCGCAGCGGGCCCCCAGGCCTGCTGCAGATTCGTCACCAACGAAGGCAGCACCAACAGCGCGGCGGCCTGGCTGGGCGGCAGCCACAGCCCCAGCAAACCCATCGCCACGGTGGGCAGCCCCATGCCGGCCACGCCTTTGACCGCGCCGGCCAGCAGGAATACCGCGGCAACCATAATCAATTGCGAAACGTCTTCTTTCATGGGACGCAGGATCGATGCGGCAGCGGTGTCCGGCAAGCTGTCTTTGTTTGAGGCAGACTTCGGCCACGCCGAAGGCTGGAGATGCAGATGCAGGTGGAATTCATCGACTTGCGGATCTTTGTTGCGGTGGCAGACACCTGCAGCATCACCGCCGGCGCCGACCGCGTGGCGCTATCGCTGGCGGCCACCAGTGCGCGTGTTCGCGCGCTGGAGCTGCAGGTCGGCGCGGCCCTGTTCGAGCGCGGCCGGCGAGGCGTGACGCTGACCGCCGCCGGCCAGGTCCTGCTGCGGCATGCACGGGTGCTGGCACGGCAGGAACAGGCCATGCGCAGCGAGCTTGGCGATTACGGACTTGGTGGACAGGTCACCCTGCGATTGGCCGCGAACACCGCCGCACTGTCCGAATGGCTGCCCGAGTGCGTTGCGGATTTCTTGCTGGCCCACCCACGGGTGGACCTGACCCTGGCTGAATGGGGCAGCGAGGAGGCTGCCGATGCCGTGCGCGACGAACGTGCGGACCTGGCCGTGGTGGCAGGGCATGCCGACTTCACCGGCCTGCAGTGGCGTCCGTTTCGGCAGGATCGCCTGGTGGTCGCGGTGGCCGCCAGCCATCGGCTTGCCGGCGCAGACAGCCTGCGCCTGGCCGATATCGCGCCGATGCAGTTGCTGGCGTTATCGGCCGACAACGCCTTGCAGCGCCACCTGCGGACGCATCTGGCCCGTGCCGGCGTGCAGCTGCGCATCCGCGCGCGCGTGCCGGGTATCGAAACGCTGTGCCGCATGCTGGCACGCGGCGTGGGCGTGGCCATCGTGCCGCACGCGGCGCTGGCCTGCTCCAGTGTCAGGCAGCAGCTGGCGGCGGTGCCGCTGGAGGAAACCTGGGCGCGGCGCGAGCTCTCCATCATCTGGCGCGACCGCCCTTCGGCCACCTTGCAGGCCTTGCTGGAATGGCTGCACGCCAGCGCAGCGAACGCCGGGATTCATCCGGCTTGATCGCCGCGGCGCTGCATGCACCGGGTGGCTTTGTCACGGCCGGCGTGCGCGCCCGCTACTGCTACTGCTCTTGCACGCGCTTGTCCTCAGCGTGGCCAGTCGAACTCGGCCATCACCGGATAATGGTCTGACGGCAGGATGCCGCCTGGACGATCATCCAGGGTTGCGAAGCGGGAAGGACGCAATCCGCGATACAGGATCCAGTCAATGCGCCGGGTCGGGTGCGTGGTGAAATCCTGGAAGGTGTTTTCCGGCCCGCTGCGCTTGCTGGCCTGTGCACGCGCATCGCGAAGCACTGCGGTGAGCGTGGGGTAGGTGATCGTGTCCGGATCGCTGTTGAAGTCGCCGGTCAGCACCACCGGGATAGCGGCGGGCAACTGTGCGATGCGCGACAGGATCAGGCGCGCGCTGCGCTCGCGGGCGGGCTCGTCCTCATCGCGATACGGAAAGTGCGTGTTGAACAGATAAAAGCGGCGTTTGTCGCTGATGCGCTCGAACAGCGCCCAGGTGGCCATGCGTGGCAGTACATTGCCCCAGGTGATGCTGCCGGGGCGTTCGGGCGTGTCCGACAGCCAGAAGTTGCCCGACTCCACCACCTTCAATACACGCGCGTCGTAGAACACGCCCATGTGCTCGTCGCTGTCATCGCCGCGCCGGCCCTGGCCGAACCAGCGGTAGTCGGGCAACTGTTCGGCCAGGAAGGCCGCCTGTTCGCTCACCAGTTCCTGCGTGCCAAACACGTCCGGATGCGTCTGTTTGATCAACGCGACCATGGCCGCGCGACGCACTTGCCAGCGTTTGTCGCCATCGGTATCGGCCGGCACGCGCACGTTGAACGACATGACCCGCAGTGGCGCAGCCGGCGTGACGGCCAGCGCAGGTAAGGCGAGACACAACAGTGCAGCGAGGGCGAGAAGGCGGCGCAGCACCTGCGCGATGGAGCGTGGCATGCAGGGAAATTCCTTGAGGAAGCAAGAGCGCCGAGTCTAGCCAGAGATGATGACCGCTGCGTCACGGCGCCGAACAATGACGCGTAGACGATCGGCCGCTTGACGCCATCGTGCATCGGCGTAGCATTTGCACCAGGCCGGCGGATAGACCGCCAGCTCACCACTCAACCGTGAGGGATTCTCATGGCAACACCGTACGACTATCTCGTGTTTATCGGGCGTTTCGAGCCCTTTCATAACGGCCACGCTGCCGTCGCCCGCCACGCGCTGGGCAAGGCGAAAAAGCTCATCGTGCTGATCGGCTCGGCCGACACGCCCCGCACCATCCGCAATCCTTGGACCGTCGCCGAACGTGCGGTGATGATCGAATCTGCGTTGCCGGACGAAACGGCGCGGCTGATCGTGCGCCCGCTACGCGATCATCTCTACAACGAAAGCCTGTGGATTGCCGAAGTGCAGCGACAGGTTGCCGAAGCGGTGCACGCCGATGGCGGCACGCTGGATGCGAACATCGGCCTGATCGGCATGGACAAGGATGCCAGCAGCTACTACCTGCGTGAGTTTCCGCAGTGGCCGCTGGAAGACGTGCAACATACCGCGACGCTGTCGGCCACCGAATTGCGCCGCTATCTGTTCGAAGCCGGCGATATCGGCTTCCACGGCGGCCTGTTGATGCTGCGCGGCAATGTGCCGGCGCCCGTCTACGACATGCTGGAAGCATTCCGGCGCAACTCGCCCAGCTACGCGCAGCTGGTGGCCGAATACCGCTTCATCGAGCAATACCGCGCTGCGTGGAAAGACGCGCCATATCCGCCGACATTCGTCACGACCGATGCGGTGGTGGTGCATTCGGGGCACGTGCTGCTGGTGCGCCGTCGCGCCGAACCGGGCAAGGGGTTGTGGGCCTTGCCCGGCGGTTTCGTCGGCCAGGAGGAAGGGCTGCTGGATTGCTGCCTGCGCGAGTTGCGCGAGGAAACCCGGCTCAAGCTGCCGGTGCCGGTGCTCAAGGGCTCGTTGCGTGGCAAGCAGGTGTTCGATCATCCCGAGCGCAGTCAGCGCGGACGCACCATTACCCATGCGTTCCATTTCGAGTTTCCGGCCGGTGAATTGCCTGCGGTGCGCGGTGGCGACGATGCCGACAAGGCGCGCTGGATTCCGATCGCCGAAGTGATGGCGATGGGCCCGCGCCTGTACGAAGACCACCTGCATATTCTTGAATTCTTCCTGGGCCGTGGCTAACGCGCAAACGACGACCTGCTGCCGCGATGCCAACAGGCCGCACATGCCGTGACCGCTTGAACCATGACCTCCCGCCGGCGGACAGACCGCCGGTTCATTCGACGCGAAGGAGCTTCCGTCATGCATTACCTCGATAACCTGCTGCTCAATACCGATAGCTACAAGGCCAGCCACTGGCTGCAATATCCGCCCGGCACCGATGCGTCGTTCTTCTATGTCGAATCGCGCGGTGGGCTTTACGAGCAGACCGTGTTCTTCGGCCTGCAGTCGATCCTGAAGGAAGCGATCAACCGCCCGGTGACGCACGCCGACATCGACGATGCGAAAGACTTGCTGGCGGCGCATGGAGAGCCGTTCAACGAAGCCGGCTGGCGCGATATCGTCGACCGGCTGGGGGCAGTTGCCGATCCGCATCCGCGCGGTGCCCGAGGGCGCGGTGGTGCCAACGCACAACGTGCTGATGACCATCGAGTCCACCGACGCCAAGGCGTTCTGGGTACCGTCGTATCTGGAAACCCTGTTGCTGCGCGTGTGGTACCCGGTGACGGTGGCCACGGTGAGCTGGCAGGTCAAGCAGACCGTTCGCGACTTCCTGGAGCGTACCAGCGACGATCCGGAAGGGCAGCTGCCTTTCAAACTGCATGATTTTGGCGCGCGCGGCGTGTCCAGTCTTGGCTCGGCCGCATTGGGCGGTGCCGCGCATCTGGTGAACTTTCTCGGCACCGACACCTTGTCGGCATTGCTGCTGGCGCGTGCGCATTACCACACGCCGGTGGCCGGTTATTCGATTCCCGCCGCCGAACACAGCACCATCACCAGCTGGGGCCGCGAGCGTGAGGTGGATGCGTATCGCAACATGCTAAAGCAGTTCGCGCACCCGGGTTCGATCGTGGCGGTGGTGTCTGACAGCTACGACATCTATCGCGCCATTGCCGAGCATTGGGGCACCACCTTGCGCGAGGAAGTGATCGCCTCCGGCGCAACGGTGGTGATTCGTCCGGATTCGGGCGACCCGGTGGACGTGGTCGAGCAGTGCCTGCGGTTGCTGGACGAAGCGTTCGGGCATCAGGTCAATGGCAAGGGCTACAAGGTGCTCAACCACGTACGGGTGATCCAGGGCGATGGCATCAACCCCACCTCGCTGCGCGCGATTCTGGAGCGCATCACCGCCGCCGGCTATGCCGCCGACAATGTCGCCTTCGGGATGGGCGGTGCGTTGCTGCAGAAGGTGGACCGCGACACGCAAAAGTTTGCGTTGAAGTGCTCGGCGGTGCGTGTGGACGGGCAGTGGGTCGATGTCTACAAGGACCCGATCACCGACCAGGGCAAGCAGAGCAAGCGCGGCCGCCTGACCTTGCTGCGCAACCGCAACGATGGCAGCTACCGCAGTGCTCTGCTCGATGAGGTGCACACCTACCCCGACAGCGAAGACGCGCTGGTCACGGTGTGGGAAAACGGTGTGCCGCAACAGGAGTGGACGTTGGAGCAGGTGCGCGCGCGTGCCAACGCGGCACGTCGCTGACGCGCGGCGCGCAGGGTTGGCCATGCACGCTTCCATTGACGACATCTCCTTGTTGCCTGCTTCGGCGCTGCTGACGCGTCTGCGCGCCGCAGCACCCAACCTGCAACGGCGCGTGCGCGCTGCAGGACGAGGCCAGTCGCTGGCATGCGCTGCGTATCGACGCGCGCACCTATCGCGCGGCGTTGCCGATCACCTTCACCCCTATGCCTCGGTACGGCCCTGTTCGGCGCGCTGCGGGTTCTGTTCGGAAAATCTGCGGCAGCACGGCGGCGGTCGCGCGGCAGCGACGTTGCGACCTGGGCCTGACTATTTCCAGCAGTTGAGCGCTGTCTTGCAGCTGCTGCGCGAGGTGCCGCTGTCGTATTCGTTGTCGGGTCTGGAAATGACCGACGATGCGGCATGGTTGCAGACCTTGCTGCAGACCCTGGCAACCACGCCCAACGGCCCGCGCGTCGAGCAGCGCGTGCTTTACAGCAATGGCGCCGGGCTGGCGCGTGCGCACGGTGCGCGCTTGATCGAAGCGCTGGTTGAGTTCGGGCTGTCGTGGGTCGAGTTGTCGCGTCACCATCCGTTGCAGGAGCGCAACGACGCGATCATGCGTTTCCGCCCTGACGAGCCGATCGCCGATGTGGCGACCTTCGTACAGACGGCACGGCGGCTGGCAGCACGGCTGCCGCTGCGACTGGTCTGCATCGTGCAGCGCGGTGGCGTGGACAATGCAGACGCCATTGCGCAGTACATCGCGTGGGCACGCAGCTGCGGCGCCAGCCAGGTGATCTTTCGGGAATTGTCGCGGTTGGACGATGCCTATCGCAGCAACGGCACGCTGCGCTACATCGACGAACACCGCGTCGGCGTGGACACGTTGCTGGACCAGTGCATGCAGCAGCCCTGGTGGTCGCGCTGGCAACCCGATGGCCTCACCGAAGGCTATTACTTCTGGAATGTGCGGCTGCGCGATCAGGCGGGCTTGCAGGTGGTGTTCGAAAGTGCCGACTACGCCGCGATGCATGCGCGCCACGCGACCGGCGATCTGTACAAGCTGGTGTTCTTCGCCAACGGCCGTCTGTGTGCGGGTTGGGACCCGGATGCCGACGTGCTGTGGGAACCCACTAATGGATGAGTTCGATCGGCGCAGCTGGTGGACGCCGGCCCCGGACGAGGCCGCCTGGGCACTGCCCGACGATCTGCGCGCGGCCGACCCGCTCGGCGCGCGCGATTGTGGCTGGGTCAATCAGATGCGCCCGTTTGTGCGCCATTTCAGCCGGCCGGGCGAGCAGGTGTTCGACCCGTTCTGCGGCTTTGGCAGCACCTTGCTGGCGGCCGCGCTGGAAGGCCGCAACGCGCATGGCATGGAAATCGATCCGGCACGCGCGCAGTTGGCACGCACGCGTCTGGCGCGGCATGCGGTGGAAGCCCCGGTGGTGGTCGGCAGCCTGGCCGATATCGCGCCGGCGGCCCCGATCGACCTGTGTCTGACCAACGTGCCGTATTTCGGCTGCCACTGGCATGGTGACGTGCTGCCTGGGCAGCTTTATGCGAGCAGCGATTACGCCAGCTACCTGACCGGCATGCGCACGGTCTTCCATGCGCTGCGCAAGCAGATGCGGCCAGACGGCGTGGGCGTGGCGATGGTGCAGAACGTGGTGGTCGGCGGCCGCGTGATTCCGCAGGCCTGGGATCTGGGCCGCATCCTGGCCAGTCTGTTCACCCTGCGCGAGGAGCGGGTGCTGTGCTATCGGCGTGCGGGCGCAGCGCTGGGGCATGCCGAGACACAGAGCAATCGCAGCCACGAATACGCGCTGATCTTTCAGCATTGTCGTGCCCGGCTGGACCTGCAGCAGGCCGCGCAGTTGTTGCAGGCGGTGCAGGCACAGGGCCTGCCGGTGGTGGTGCATGGCAGCTACGCGCGCTGGCTGGCGTCGCCGACCCTGGTGCCCCAGGGCCCGGCCGATCTGGACCTGATGCTGCGTGGCGAACAAGCGCTGTGGGACCGCCTCACCCTCTGGCTGCAGCAGCAGGGCTTCGCGTTGAGTCTGTGGGGCGAACCGTGCCGCGCGCCGGTGGCACTGGCGGTGGTGCGCGCCCACCACTACCTGCGCGCCGAGCGCATCGGTGCCGATGGCCGCCGTCTGCAGGTAGACCTGCAATTGCCAGTGGATGAACCGCCGTTGCCCTGATCGGGCAAGCCGACGCCGCGCGCACATGGGTTGCCGCTATGCTCTGTGCCGGTTTTGGATGCCGGAATCTTCCTATGTCTTGTTCTTCCCTGATCGCGCGCGGCGCACTGCTCGGCGCATTGGCAACCCTGGCCGGCTGCGGCGGCAGCAAGGGCGACACGATGCTGATGCGCGAGTCGTTCAATTCCGACGACACCTATTCGCGCAGCGTGGCGGCCAGTTCGCCGCAAGCCTGCGAGGCGGCCCGGCGAGTGCTGTTGAGTCAGGGCTACGCCGTCACGCGCGCCGATGCCGCAGCGGTGGAGGGCAGCAAGAACTTCCAGCTCAAGGAAGCCGACCAGAGCGAACAACTCAACCTGCGCATTTCCTGCGCCAGCCAGGACGGCGGCAAGGCGCAGGTGTTCGTCAGTGCGTTGCAGGACCGTTACGCGCTGAAGAAGAGTTCCACCTCGGCCAGCGTGGGCGTCGGCGTGCTGGGCTCGTTATCGTTGCCAGTCGGCAGCAGCGGCGATTCGCTGGTGCGTGTGTCCAGTACCACGGTGCAGGATGCGGCCTTCTACAAGCGCTTTTTCGAACGCCTGAATTCGTATCTTCCCAAGGTCACCGAAGCGGTACCTGCTGCAGTGAGTGCAGCGCCTGCGCCTGCGCCCGCACCTGCGCCAGCAGTAGCGCCGGCCGCCGCGGTTCCGGCCGCGAACACCACGCCTGCCGCGACGCCCGCAGCTCCTGCCGCGGCTCCCACTACGGTTGCACAGCCTCCGGTTGCGCCATTGCCCGTGGAAGCGCAGGACCCCCACCGGCACCGGCGAAGGTGCCGCAAACCGAGCCCGCCACGCAGCCGTGACGGAGCGGTTCACGCTCCGCTCCAAAGCCTGAATAGCGGGCGGCGCGCTTCACGTTATGTTCTCGACCCAGCGGCCAGAGTGCGCCCATGCCTCGCCGAGCGGGCGAGAAACGTGGAGAACAACGATGAAAATGCGCACCTCCTGCTGGGTATGTCCCTGATCGGCCTGATGGCGACGAGCGCGTTCGCACAGGCGCAAAACTACGCGCATCAGCAGCGCTATACGGAAGCGGACGAAGGTCGCAGGTTCAACGACGGCACCCGCGTGCGCTGCCGCAACGTCGAAGTGCAGAAGAACTCGACCGACCCGAACCGCATCGGCGGTACGCTGGCCGGCGCTGCAATCGGTGGCCTGCTCGGCAACCAGGTTGGCGGCGGTAACGGCAAGAAGCTGGCGACCGTGGCAGGCGCAGCGGCCGGTGGCGCGGCGGGCCGCACCATCCAGGGCAACCGTCAGCAGGCCAACGGCAATCGCCAGGTCGAGCGCGTCTGCGAACGTCGCTGAGCGGCTGATGCAATGGGCCTGAGTTAATCCTGCAAGCCCCGGCCACGCCGGGGCTTTCTACGTTTGAGAATGGCGTTGTGCCGACGATTCATTGCGTATGTCATCGATGAGTGTTGTCCACGCGCATCGCAGTTCTTCATTGTGCTCACCAACGGCGTCGATGCCGCCACGGTATGCGCGCCTGCGCCGGCTTGCCGCGCTGGCGTGTGCAGGCGGCTTGCTGGCGGGGCAGCTGCTGCAGGTCGCCCATGCTGCGCCAAGCCAGACCGCAAATGCTGCCAGCGCAGATTGCGTGGAAGCATTGCTGCGACGGCTGGGCTGGACCATCCATCGCGCCGCGGTGCGCGAACCGGTACTCACACGTGGTGAACCGTGTACGCACGGCACGCTTGCGCAGGCGCAGGCCGCCGGGGATCTGCAGCTGACGCTTCCAGCCGGTTGGGACACGCAACAGCGCCGCGCAGCG
The DNA here is from genome assembly GCA_022749655.1 of Xanthomonas phaseoli pv. phaseoli. Lineage (GTDB taxonomy): Bacteria > Pseudomonadota > Gammaproteobacteria > Xanthomonadales > Xanthomonadaceae > Xanthomonas > Xanthomonas phaseoli. The sequence goes on along the minus strand of CP094243.1, from coordinate 4,710,059 downwards.
CTGACCGCCGTGCTGGACGATGCAGCCACGCACTGCGCCTATGCGTTCGAACTCGGTGCAGCCACCCGCCGTGCGGTCACGCAATTGCAGAACAACCCGCGCTACCGCTTCTCGGCGGTGCAGCTGGGCTGGGTCGGATTCGGCTGGCGTGGCGCAGCCGCGCAGAGCTGGAGCGGTTTTCGCAGCTTCGGTCGCGGGTATCAGCCGCGCGGCAGCAATGCGCAGGCGCTGGATGCGTTCTACCGCGGCCAGGTGCGCTCCGAATGTGGCGTCGGCCGACAGGTGGCTCAGCTGGCCACCCAGCGCGAGTTGTTCGGCGATGCCGGGTTCGATAAGGCGTTTACGCCAGGCGAATTGTCGATCGGTACATTCCTGACCTTGCACGACACCGACAGCATCCTGCTCGGTGCGCATGCCGGTGAATTCTTCGCCGACGGCAAGGCAGTGAAAACCTCACAACTCGGGCGGCAGGCGTTCGTGGGCGCACCAGGCTTCATCGCGCATGTGTTCGACACGTCTTACCTGGATGACATCCACAATCAGGCCGAGAATTTCGTGGTGGTGGATGTCAGCGATGCAGCCGCGCAGGCGCTGGCGCGGCACGGTGGCTTTGCGTACTACGACGCGCGCAACCGGCAGATCTGGGAATTGGCCAAGCAGTTGCGTGGGCCTGGCAAGCGCCGCTTCGAGCGCCTGCTTTACGAGCGCGATGCAACGTTGCGCGCCACGCTCGACCCGCAGCAGCAGACCCGGCTGCAGCAGCTGCAGATGCTGCTGGATGACCCGTTCTACCAAGGCTTTTTGGTCTATGTGCACCCCAAGGGCACCAAGCCGATCGGCTACCACGTGGCACGCCTGCTCGACCGTAACCCGCGCACCCCGTATGCCATCGACCTGACGTTGCACAATCTGCGCACCACCTTGTATTGGCGGTGGATCGACTGGCAGCTGCAGCAGTGCAGCGCCGCCACCGTCGCGGAACAATCCATTGAGAATTCCGCCACGCCAGCGTACGCCGAACGTGGCACCCTGCACTGATCAGATCATGAGGAGCGATTATGGAACTGGGTATGGTGGGACTGGGCCGCATGGGCGCCAACATGGCCGAGCGTTTGGTCAATGGCGGGCATCGCGTGCATGGCTACGATCCAGGCGCGAACGCGCGCACCAGCGCGCAAGCCAAGGGCATCGTCACCGCCGATGCGCTGGCAGCGCTGGTGTCGGCACTGCCGAGCCCGCGCGTGGTGTGGTTGATGGTCCCGGCCGGCAAGATCGTCGATGACACGCTGGCGCAGCTGCTGCCCTTGCTGCAGGCCGGCGACATCGTCATCGATGGCGGCAATTCGTACTACAAGGATTCGCAGCGGCGCGCAGCATTGCTGCACGCCAGTGGCATTGCGTTTGTCGATTGCGGCACCAGCGGTGGCATCTGGGGCCTGCAGGAAGGCTATAGCTTGATGGTAGGTGGCGACGAAGCGGCGGTGACGGCGTTGCACCCGATCCTGGCAACGCTCGCGCCGGCGCCGGACAAGGGCTGGGGACGCGTTGGCCAGAGCGGTGCCGGCCACTTCACCAAGATGGTCCACAACGGCATCGAATACGGAATGATGCAGGCCTACGCGGAAGGCTTCGCGCTGATGCAGCACAAGGCCGAATTTGCGCTGGATCTGCACCAAGTTGCCGAAATCTGGCGCGATGGCAGCGTGGTGCGTTCGTGGCTGCTGGATCTGACGGCCGATGCATTGACGCACAACCCGACCATGGCCGGCATTGCGCCATTCGTGGCCGATTCGGGCGAAGGCCGCTGGACGGTTGCCGAAGCGATCGATCTGGAAGTCTCTGCACCGGTCATCACGTTGTCGCTGATGGAGCGGCTGCGCTCGCGCGACAAGGATTCGTTTACCGACAAACTGCTGGCGGCGATGCGCAACCAGTTCGGCGGCCACGCGGTGATGACCACGACCTCGGCAGCGCCGACGATCGGTAGCAAGGACGCGTAAGGACTTGGATGCAATGACGGTGCGCGCCTGGAGTGCGGCGCGCACCGCTGGAAGTGGGCAACCGTCTCAGCGTTATTAGCCGCGCGCGGCATCCAACCACTGCACTTGGCCGTCCGCAGCGCTGCGTTGCGCCAGGTCCACCAACTGCATCAGCTGCACCGCATCGCTGCTGCTGACCGGCGCCGCGCCGGTGCCTGCCAACGCGTCGCGGAAGGCGGCGTAGCACTGCCGATAGTCGCCAGGCAGGTTGTCGGGCTGATGGGTGTGGATGCGGCCTTCGTCATCGACGCGGGTGAGCGTGCCCGGCAAAGGGTCCACGCCCCAGCCGACCGTGCCGGGGCGACGGCCGGCGCGCAGCTGGTCTTCCTGCGTATCCAGGCCGTGCTTGAGGTAACTGCCGCGCGTGCCATGCACGGCGAAGCGCAGGCTGCCATCGGCCACCAGCGACCCTGCGTGCAGAATCACGCGCAGCCGAGGGTAGTGCAGGGTGACGTGGAAATAATCCACGCTACGCGCCTGCTCGCGCTGACGTTGCAGATCCGCGCCAATGCCCTGCAGCATACCGAACAACTGCATCGCCTGATCGAGCAGATGCGGGCCCAGGTCGTACCACAGTCCGGCACCGGGGCCATCGCTCTCGCGCCAACGGTCGCGGACCTGCGGGCGATAGCGGTCGAAGTGCGAATGAAATTCCACCACCTCGCCCAGCTGGCCTTCTTCGATCAGCCGGCGCACGGTGAGAAAGTCCGCATCCCAGCGGCGATTCTGGAACACGCTGATGATGCATCCCGCCGCATCGGCGGCATCGACCATCTGCTGCGCCTGCGTCGCATCCAATGCAAATGGCTTGTCCACCAGCACATGCTTGCCGGCGGCCAGGGCGCTCAGCGCGAAGGGGGCATGGGTGTGGTTCGGGGTGGCCAGCACTACGGCATCCAGTGCGGGATCGGCCAGCGCACTGTCGAGGTCGGCCACCACGGTGACGCCGGGAAAATCGGACTGCGGCTGTTGTGGCTTGGACGACACCACGCTGTGCAACTGCAGGCCGGGGGTGCTTGCGATCAGCGGTGCATGAAAGGTGCGGCCGACATAGCCGTAGCCGACGACGGCCAGATTGAACTGTTTAGGCATTGAAAACGGTTCATCGCAACGACGGAGGGAGCCCGCATGGTATTGCACCTGCCCGTGTGCGCAGGGTTCACAACCTCTGCATGCAACGGTCACGTCTGCTCGACGAGCGCCACCGCAAGCTGCGCCCACATTCAACAGGAGGTGCTTGGTATGAAGAACATGACGCATGCACGCAAGCTGCTGGCTCTGTCGCTGTCGCTCGGTCTGACCCTCGGCGCGTCGCAGGCATTTGCGGCACCGCAGGAACATGCCGACCACAAGGACCACGCTGCCGGCATGAACGAGTCCAAGAAGCCGGTCACCGACACCTGGATCACCACCAAGGTCAAGGCCGATCTGCTGGCCACCGACAATGTCTCGGGTACCGACGTGAAGGTCGAGACCAAGAACGGCATCGTGACCCTGACCGGCGCGGTTGCCACCCAGGCCGAGCATGACAAGGCCGTTGCCGTTGCCAAGGGCATCGAGGGCGTCAAGAGCGTCAAGTCGACCGGCCTGAAGGTCACCGCTGCGAAGAAGTAAGCGCAGCTGCTGCGAATGCCGGGTCGCCGAGGCGAGGCGGCGACCCGAGCACCGGGCGCACTCCACGGAGTGCGCCTTTTTCGTTTTGAGGAGGTGTCAGCTGAGCCGATGGTCGGCAACGCACTCGCGCGGTTTTCACGCATACTGCACGTATGCTATGCCTATTCAGCTATGTCGTAGGCTGACATGATTTCTCTGAATCATTAATCTGGCAAGCTGCGTGATCGGAGACAATGCCGATCAGTCCTTGGCCCTGCAGTGAGCGGAATTCGGTCCAGCAATGCAAACAACGGTCCAAGCAGACAAATGGGATCGCTGGCGCCTGCCTTTGTTGGCGGTTGCCGTATTCCTGATTGTGGTGGTGCCCTCACTGTTGCTGCAACAAATGGCCCGCAACGCGAACCAGGCTGCGTCGTGGGTGTCGCATAGCCAGCAAGTGCAGGAGACCGCACAGCGCCTGGAGGCGGCGATGCGCGATGCCGAATCGGCGGCGCTGATGCGCTCGCACGGCGTGGAGCGCGAGGCGCTGAACGAGCGCATGCGCCGCGGCCGGCGCGAGGCGCTGGCCGCCGTGCAGCGACTGATCGAACTGACCAAGGACAACCCCGCGCAGCTGGTACGCATCGGGCGTATCCAGAGCACCATCGAACGGCGCCTGTTGTTGGCCGAGCGCATTGCGGTGACCACCGCGCCGGAGCAAATACGCGCGCTGATCAACGACATGACCGTGAACAACCCGATCCGTGTGCTGATCGACGACCTGCAAAGCGCCGAAGGCCGGTTGCTGGCGCTGCGCAATGCGCGCGCCGAGACCGAGCGCTTGCATTACGCAGTGCTGAGTTGGGCGGCGCTGGGGGTGCAGTTGCTGCTGCTGGGCACGGTGACCTGGCTGCTGCAGCGGCAGATCCGCCGCCGCCTGGCGGCCGAGCAGGAATACCTGCGCGCCAACGGGCGCGCCAGCTCGGTGCTGCAAACCGTGCGCGAGCCGATCGTGTTGCTGGATGCCAGCCAGCGCATCATCGTGTTGCATAACCCGGCCTTCGCCGACCTGTATGGCCTGGAAGAGCGCGGCAACGAATTGATGCCACTGGAAGAGGTGGGCGAGGGCGTCTGGCGCGATGCGCAGATCCATCAACGGCTGGCGGACGTGTTGTTGCGTGGACGCGAGTTGTGGGACTTCGAACACGAGCAGCGCGCCGCCGACGGCGTGCTACGCACCATGTTGATCAATGCACGCCGCATGCCGTTGCCCGACAGCACCGACGAAGACGTGGTGCTGATGACGGTGAGCGACATCAGCCTGCAGAAGGCCGCGCAGTTGCGTATCCAGGAGCTCAACCGGCAGATGGAAGGCAAGGTGGAGCAGGTCTCGGAAGTCAACCGCGAGCTGGAAGCCTTCAGTTACTCGGTCTCGCACGATCTACGCGCCCCGCTGCGGCACGTGGCCGGATTCTCCGACAAGCTGGCGCGCCACCTGGGCGATGCGGCCGACGAGAAGTCGCGCCATTACATGGAAGTGATCAGCAGCTCGGCGCGGCGCATGGCCTCGCTGATCGACGATCTGCTGGTGTATTCGCGCCTGGGCCGCGGTGCGCTGCGCCTGCAGGCTGTGGACATGCAGTCGCTGGTGGCCGAAACGCGTGCGATCCTGGATTCCAGCGTGCAGAGCGAGAACACCGGCCACCGGGTGGAATGGCATATCGCACCGCTGCCGGTGCTGGTTGCCGACGAAAACATGATGCGCCAGCTGTGGATGAACCTGCTCGGCAATGCGGTCAAGTACAGCGCCAAGCGCGAGGTGGCCAAAATCGAGGTCAGCTATACGCCGATGTCCGACGGCGGCCACCAGTTCAGCGTGCGCGACAACGGCGCCGGTTTCGACATGGAATACAGCGGAAAATTGTTCGGTGTGTTCCAACGTTTGCACAAGGCCAGCGAATACGCTGGTACCGGCATCGGACTGGCCAGCGTGCGGCGCGTGTTGACGCGTCACGGCGGCCGGGTGTGGGCCGAAGGCGCCGTCGACGAGGGCGCCACGTTTTATTTCGTGTTACCTCCTGCGCTTGAAGCGCCCAACCAAGAGTTCATTGCATGACCGCCATCCGTACCATTCTTCTGGCAGAAGACAGCCCGGCCGATGCGGAGATGGCGGTCGACGCCTTGCGCGAAGCCCGCCTTGCCAATCCCATCGTGCACGTCGAAGACGGCGTGGAAGCCATGGACTACCTGCTGCGCCGTGGCGTGTTTGCCGACCGCGAGGAAGGCCTGCCGGCCGTGCTGCTGCTGGACATCAAGATGCCGCGCCTGGACGGGCTGGAAGTGCTCAAGCAGGTGCGCAGCGACGAAACGCTCAAGCGCCTGCCGGTGGTGATCCTGTCGTCCTCGCGCGAAGAAAGCGATCTGGCCCGCAGTTGGGACCTGGGCGTGAATGCCTATGTGGTCAAGCCGGTGGACGTGGACCAGTTCTTCAATGCGGTCAAGACGCTCGGCACCTTCTGGGCGGTCATCAACCAGGCACCGGAGCTGGACTGAACCATGCCGCATGAGGGGGCAACCTGGAGCAGCTGAAGATCCTTCTGGTGGAAGATTCACCGGAAGACGCCGAGCTGTTGTCCGATCAGTTGCTCGAGGCCGGGCTGGATGCGGCATTCGAGCGTGTGGACAGCGAGCCGTCGCTGCGCGCCGCGCTGGATGAGTTCCAGCCGGACATCGTGCTGTCGGACCTGAGCATGCCGGGCTTTTCCGGCCACCAGGCGCTGCGCCTGGTGCGCCAGAACGGCGCCACGCCCTTCATCTTCGTCTCCGGCACCATGGGCGAGGAGACCGCGGTCAAGGCGCTGCAGGATGGCGCCAACGACTACATCATCAAGCACAATCCGACGCGCTTGCCGAGCGCGGTAATCCGCGCGATCCGCGAGGCGCGCGCCGATCTGGAGCGCCAGCGCGTGGAAAGCGAGCTGATGCGCGCACAGCGTCTGGAAAGCCTGGCGATGCTGGCGGCCGGTTTGAGCCACGACCTGCGCAATATCCTGCAACCGTTGTTGATCGTGCCCGACCTGCTGGCCGGGCGCACCGACGACCCGCAGCTGCGTCAGCTGGCCAACGTGGTGGCCGAATGCGGCCGGCGCGGGCATGAGATGGCCGAGTCGATGCTCTCGTTCGTGCGCGGTTCCAACAAGCCGCGCGAGCAGGTCTCCATCGCCAATCTGTTCCAGGCCGTGCAGATGCTGCTCAAGAGCAGCCTGCCCGACGGCGTGCGTCTGCAGATGGACACCATCGCTGCGGACCTGACCATCGAGGCCAACTACACCGAACTGCAGCAATGCCTGCTCAACCTGGGCTTGAACGCGATCCAGGCGATGCCGGAGGGCGGCCGACTGATCCTGGCAGCCGATCGCTACGATGCCTCGCGCGTGCGCATGAGCGTGTCCGACACCGGGGTAGGCATGAGCGACGAAACCCGCGCGCGCCTGTTCAGTCCTTTCTTCACCACCAAGGCCGATGGCACTGGGTTGGGACTGATTTCGTGCAAGCGCATCATCGAAAGCTATGGCGGCAGCATCGTGGTCGATAGCCGGCTGGGCGAAGGCACGCGCTTTGACATGATCGTGCCGATGCGTGCGGTGTCGGCGGCGGTGACCGAAGCCGAACTGCCGCTCCCGCTTGGTCACGGGCAGCGCATTTTGCTGGTCGATGGCGAGGCAACGCGCCTGTCGCTACTGGGCAATGCGCTCTCCAGCCAGGGTTATCAGCCGCAGCTGGCCAGTGATGGCGCCGCGGCACTGCAATGGTGCAGCAGCATGCGATGCCGGATCTGGTGATCATCGACAGCGACATCATCCTGCTTTCGGCAGTGAGTGTGCTGCTGAGCATGCAGGAGCTGGGCTACCAGGGGCCGGCGATCGTGCTGGAAGATGTTGGCGCGCCGTTGCAGCGTGCGCATTTCCCGGCGGATCTGCCAGTGCATGTGCTGCGCAAGCCGCTGGAAATGCGCCGGGTGTTCCGCGCCGTTTCGCATGCGCTGGAAGTGGCCTGACACTACGTTTGCGCGCACCCGGTGCATGCGTCGATGGATGCAACACGATTGCAACAGTTGACGTCCACGCCGGCCGCGTGCGCGAATAACGTATGACCACCGTGCTTCTCAGCCTCGGCAGCAACGTCCAGCCGACCCACTACCTGCGCTTGGCTGTCGCCGCCCTGCGCGCGCGCTTCGGCCAGATCGTCGTGTCGCCCGCGTACCGCACGCCCGCGGTGGGCTTCGATGGGCCGGACTTCGTCAACAACGCGGTGGTACTGCAGACCGATCTGGATCTGGACGCGCTGGATCGCTGGCTGCATGCACTGGAAGATGCGCATGGACGCGATCGCAGCGGCCCGCGTTTCAGCGACCGCACCCTGGATCTGGATGTGGTGTTCTTCGGCGACCGTATCGTCGAAGGCCCCGGGCATCTGCGCATCCCGCGGCCCGAACTCAGACACGCATTCGTGCTCAAGCCGCTGGCCGACATCGCGCCGGACTTCATCGACCCGCTGAGCGGGCAGACGCTGGCAGCCCTGTGGCAGGCGCATCCGCAGCACGGCAGCGCGTTTGCCACGGTGGAGCTGGATGCGGCTGCGCCGCAGTTGAGCGTCACGCAATAGCGCTGTGCAGGCAGCGCGGCTGAGCGCGGCCGGGCAGGCGCGCAGGTCGCGCGATGACGGGCGTCACTGTCTGGCAGTGACGCACGCCGGCGAGGTCGCAGCCGAGCTCACGTGCATGACACAGAGAGCGTCCCTGCGCAGCGCAAGCGCGCAGGCCACCGAAGCGGCGTTCAACTGAGCTGGCGGCCACCATCCACATGCAGGGTATGGCCGGTGACGAAGCTGGCGTCGTCCAGCAGCCAGCGCACCGCTTCGGCAATTTCCTCCGGCGTACCGATGCGCGCCAGTGGCGTCCGCGCGAGCAGCGCCTGCTTGGCGTCGGCGGATTTGCCTTCTTCCGGCCACAGGATGGCGCCAGGCGCGACCGCGTTGACGCGCACCTGTGGCGCCAGTTCCAGCGCCAGCGACCGGGTCAGCATTTCCAGCGCGCTCTTGGAGGCGCTGTAGAGCGGGTGGTTGCGCATCGGTTGCTGCGCGTGCAGATCGGTGAGGTTGACGATGGCCCCGCGCCGCTGGCGCAACTGCGCGGCGGCGGCTTGCGCGATGAAGAACGTCGCGCGTGCATTGACCGCAAACAATTCGTCCCACTGCGCTGCCGTGGCCGCGCCCACGGGGTGGGGTAGAACGCCGAGGCGTTGTTGACCACGCCATCCAGGCGACCGAAGGCGGCAAGGCAGTCGGCCACCAAGTGCGCAGGTGCGTCGGGCAATCGCAGATCGGCGTGCAGGGCGTGTGCGCTGCCGGCACGCTGGGCGCACAGTTCGGCCACACGTGCGTCCAGCACCTCGGCGGAGCGGTGTGCATGCAGCGCAACGCGGTAGCCGGCAGCATGCAGCGTGGTGGCGATCTGCGCGCCGATGCGGCGGGCTGCGCCGGTGATCAACACCACCTTGGAACTGTCTGTCATGGCGTACTCGCTCGGCGTTGCGGAGGGCTCGGCTATCCTGTGCATTGTCCCCGCAACCGGTGCCCGCATGCACGCCGACCTTCCCACACCCGATCCGGACGCGCTGGCCCATAGCGACCGGTTGGCTGCGCACGTACGCGCCGAAATCCAGGCCGCCGGTGGTGCGATTCCGTTCTCGCGCTTCATGGAGCTGGCGCTGTATGCGCCGGGCCTGGGCTATTACAGCGCCGGCGCCAGCAAGTTCGGCGAGGCCGGCGATTTCGTCACCGCCCCGGAATTGGGGCCGTTGTTTGCGGCCACCGTCTCCGGCGCGTTGGCGCCGGTATTGCAGCAACTCGGGCCGCAGGCGCGGGTGCTGGAAGTGGGCGGCGGCAGCGGTGCGTTTGCCGAAGTCACGCTCAAGCGGCTGCTGGAACTGGACGCGTTGCCCGAGCGCTACGCGATTCTGGAGCCCAGCGCCGACCTGCGCGAACGTCAGCGCGAGCGGCTGGGGCGCAGCCTGATCCCGCCGGTGTTCGATCTGGTGGAATGGCTGGATGCGCCATTCCCGGACGATTGGGATGGCGTGCTGTTTGCCAACGAAGTCATCGACGCCTTGCCCACGCCGCGCTTCGCACTGCGCGATGGGCAGGTGTATGAAGAAACCGTGGTGCTGGATGCCCAGCAGCACTTCGCGCGTGGCGAGCAACCGGCCGATGCGTTGCTGAGCGCAGCCGTGCGTCACCTGGAGCGCTATCTGGAGCAGCCGTTCGCCGATGGTTATCGCTCCGAGCTGCTGCCGCAATTGCCGTACTGGGTCCAGGCGGTCGCCGGCGGTTTGAAGCGTGGCGCGATGTTGTTCGTCGACTACGGTTACCCGCGCGGCGAGTTCTATCGTGCGCAGCGCGAGGACGGCACCTTGCGTGCGTTTTACCGGCATCGCATGCATGAAGATCTCTACCGTTGGCCGGGTCTGCAGGATCTGACCGCATCGGTGGACTTCACCGCGTTGGCCGAGGCAGGCACCGGCGCAGGTTTCGAGTTGGCCGGGTATTGCACGCAAGCAAGCTTCCTGCTCGGCAATGGGCTGGACGCATTGTTGGCGCAGGCCGATACGCGCACCGATGAAGTGGGGCGCATGCGTCTGCGCGAACAGATCAAGCGGCTGACCCTGCCCAGCGAGATGGGCGAGCGCTTCCAGGTGATGGGCTTCTCGCGCGATGTCGATTTTGCCCCTGCATTCCTGTCCGGCGATCTGACATGGCGGTTGTGAGTTCGGCACTACGACCGTTTCATCGGCCGCGCTTGTGGGTGGGCTTGTGGGTCGCGGCGATCGTTGTGGTCATTGCCGTGTGCATGGGGCCGCCGCCGGAGTTTCCGGAGTTGCCGTCCAACAGCGACAAGGCCGAGCATTTCCTGACCTTCGCGCTGTTGTGTTGGGGAGCGGTGCAGTTGTTTGCCACCCGGCGCGCGCTGGCGTTGGCTGCGTTCGGATTGGTGCTGCTGGGCATCGGCATCGAAATCGCGCAAGGCGCGCTGACCACCAATCGCAGCGCCGACCCGTACGATGCACTGGCCGATACGCTGGGCATTCTCGCCGGGCTATGTCTGGCATGGACGCCATTGCGATTTGTGATGGTGCGGATCGATCGGCGCCTGTTTGGACGGCGGTGACGCTGCTTGACGAAGCCGCGGCAGGCCAGGTGCCTGCCCGCTGCGGTAAACGGAGCCGGGCGGCAGCGCGGTCCTGGTTGCCGGCCGCGTGTTGCCGCAGCGATCTAACGCGTCGCGCTGCACGACCGCTTGCTCCACGGCAGCGTGCCGCGGCCGCGGCGCGGCATCCGCTGCTGGCTGTGCGATGCAAGGTTGTGCAGTCGCTACGCTGCGTTGCGGACCAGTGGCTGGCACGTCGCCACAGCGACCGCGGCCGTTACAGCTTCATCCTCAGCCCGAGATACAGCTGCCGTCCGGCGGCCGGCGAGAACATGGGCTGCGCCTGTGCCCAGAAGAAGCTGTCGTACCACACGTAGGCATACGCGCGACCGGTGGCATTGCGGACCTGCATGTCCACGCTCCAGTTCGGGTTGATCGTGTAGCGCGCGGTGAGGTCGAGCGTCGCAAAGCCGCCGTACTTGCCTGCCACGTTGCGTTCCTCGAGGTAGTAGTCGCCCTGGGCGCGCCCCTGCAGGCCCAGTTGCAACGCCTCGGTCGCGCGGTAGTCCACGCCGATGTTGCTGATGTAGCGGGGCGTGGCGATGACTTCGTTGCCTTGCAGCGACAATGCGGCGGCACGGTCGTCGCGCGTGATCTTGGCTTCCTGGTAGGCATGCGACGCCCAGAGCGTCCATCGATCGCCCAGCTGTGCGCTGATCTGCGCATCCACACCGCGGCGACGCGTCTTGCCCAAGGTCACGGTGGTGCCGGTGGCCGGCATGTTCGAGACTTCGTTTTCCGCATCCTGTTGCCAGACGGCGACGCGCGCCTGGCTGCCTGCAAATGGGCTGAATTTCATGCCCAGCTCGACGCCGGTGTTGGTGGAAGGGCGGATGCCGGCTTGCCCTGGGGTGAGATAGGCCGGGGCGGTGGAGCCGGTCAACACCTGGAAGGTACGGCCCCAGTTGGCGTACACGTTGGTGCTGGGCGTCAGGGCGTAGATCACGCTGAGCTTGGGCTGCCCGATGCTGCCGTAACGCTGCAGCGGTGCGCGTACCGCACCCGGCAGCTGGGTGTCGCCGTCGAAGCGGTCCACGCGATAGGCCGGCACCAGCTTCAGGGCCTCGACCGGCTGATAGATGGCCTGTACGTAGGCGCCCCAGTTGTCGAACGTATAGCGGTCCGCGTTCTGGATGCGCGCCGGCGCTGCGGCAAAGTCGGTGGGCTCGGCATAGTTGAAGCGCTCGCGCCGGTATGCATTGTCTTGATGTTCGTAGTTGATGCCGCCTTCCAGGGTCAGCAGGTCGTTGGCGCGCAAGGTCAGGGTGTTGAGCATGCCGACCTGCGTTTCGTTCCAACGCCGACGCTGGCGCGGCGCATTGCCGGTGGGCAGGTCGCTGAAGGTCACCCGGCGGTCGTCTTCGTAGCGGTTGTAGTAAAGCTTGCTGCCCAGGAACAGGGCGTCGGTCAGTTTCAGGTCCAGATGCATGCCCAGCTGCTGCATGTCGCGGTCGTCGCCATCGTTGCGGTTGCGGCGGTCCGAGCTGCGCCGATCCGCCTGCAGCTCTGCTGCGGTCATGAAGCCCGGTTCGTCGGCCTGGTTGCGGTAGGTGCGTGCCGTCAGACCGATGCGCATGCCGTCGTCGAGGTTGCCGTAGAACCATTTGCCGCCCAGCACATACTTGCTGGAACGATCGTGCGCGCGATAGCCATCCGATGCCTGCGCGCCGATGAAGTAGTTCTGCGCGAATCCGTCGCGTTCGCGCCCGATCGCGATCTGCGCATCGCGGCTGGCGTAACTGCCGTAGGCCACGCGGGCATCGGTGTAGCTGCCGCCCTGGCGAGTGCCGAAGTTGATGTTGCCGCCGATGTTGTGCAGCCCATAGCGCGGATCGTTGGTGCCACGCACCACCTCGATGTAGCTGATTTCCAGTGGAAACAGCATGTCGATGAAGCGCTGGTTGCCGCTGTTGACGTTGCTGGGAATGCCGTCGATCAGGGTCTTGATCGCATTGAGATAGCCCTCGCCGTTGAAGGCGCGGAAGCTGACCTTGCCCGATTCGGCGCCCTGGCGGGTTTCGGTCAACTGCATGCCTGGCATCTGCCCCAGCAATTCCCAGCTGTAGGACACGTTCTTGTCCTCGATCTGGTCGGCGCCCAGGACATCCACCGACGTCAGCACCTGATGCGCACTGAGCTGGCCTTCGTGATGCTGATGGACGTCGACCTTGCCGAGCGTCAGTGCCGAATCGGAGGACTGCGCGCGTGCGTCGGCAGCGAACAGCAGAGCGGCGACAGTCGCCACGAGGGGATGGATCTTCATGAAGCGGACAAGACCTGGGGGCAATGGAATTATGTGTCAGAAATGACATGTTATAACATTTGCTGGCAAATTCAATTCGTGGTGTGCTGCTGCCGTCTTTGGCGACGGTCAGCAAAGAATCGTGTTGCAACGCGTGGTGCGCGGTTTGCGTATTGGCGATGCGCAGCGTGGGGAACCGCCAATAGCCAATAGCTACCGCACTGCAGGCGATGCAGGTGCTGTGCCGTTCCGCGCTGGCGGCCGACGTGGCCGATCCCGCCGGCGCGTTGTTGCCGTGCTTATGCGGGCATGCGCACTGCGCGTTCGCGCAGCCACTTGGTGGCCACCCACTTGTCGCCGGCCAATACCGGCGCACCGGCGTGCAGGCTGCGTGTCATCGGGTGCGGGCGGTCGTAGCTGAAAAACACTGCGTTGCCCTTGACTGCAGCGACATCCAGATGCGCATCGGGAAAGCGCGTCGCGCCGCCGCGTTCTGGCGTGTTGAGGTACATCACCAGCGAGGCGACGCGTTGCCCGCCGGCCTGCAGCAATACCGGGGTGCCCGCTGCGTCCGGGTCGAAGTAATCGTAATGCGGCCTGTATTCCGCACCGGTGGCGTAGCGCAGCACCTGCAACCCTTCGCCGTGATCGACTGGCCAGTCGAGCAGGCGCGCGATGCGCGCTTCGATACGTTGGCACAGCGCATCCTGGCCGACGCGCAGACACATGCTGTCGCTGGTGCGTGCTGCATGCACCACGTGCTCTCCGCTTGCATCGTCCACGGTGCGCGAGCGCGCCAGGCGCGGCTGGGCCAAGGCGATCAATGCATCGCATTCCTCGTCGGAAAGAAAACCGCCGAGTACCACCACGCGTGGCAGCAACAGGCTGACCAGCACGCGCACATCGCGGTCGCCCAACGCAAGCAGCGACGCATCGGTGTCCTGTTGCAACGCGGGCACGCGCACCGGCATCGGCAAGCCATTCGCTTGCGCGTGTTGCTGGATGTGCGCACGGACCAGTGCCTCGACCGCATCGATGGCGTCCTGCTCGTTCCAGCCCTGATCAAGCAGCGGCTGTAGCGCTTGCTCGGGCGAATGGCCGGCCACGGCTTGCGCCACGATCCAGTCGGCCAGCGGATTGGGGATATCTGTGTGTGTCATGGCTCTACAATGCATGTCGTCGTGTGGCACTCGTATGTCAATTGTGTCGCGGTAAGACAAATGAAACAGACGCCCACTATAAAAGTGACGGGGATCTTGAACGTGCTCGCCACTGCAGTGCGCGGAACGCCACCAATTCTTGACGACTCCTCTTCATACCGGACCCTTTGACCTGGAGATCAGCCGCATGGCCGTTCGCAACAGCAGCAAGACACTTCTCATGACGTTTGGTACCGCACTGGCGCTGTCGGCCTGTGGTGGCGGAGCCGACCGTGTCGCCTCGCCAGGTGAAGGCGCATTCCCGCCGGCACCGGCCCCCGCGCCGACGCCGGCGCCCACGCCTGCACCAACGCCGGCACCTGCACCGAGCGGCCCGGCCGCCGATTGCCCGAGCGGTTTTTCCAATGTCGGCACCATCGCCAACAACACGCTACGCGCCTGCCAGTTGCCGGAAACCATCAATGGCAACCTGGTGGTGCCGGCGCGCGCGGGCACCGTCTACTCGATCAGCGGCCGCGTCAATGTAGGTACCGACCGCGGTGGCAACGCCACCGCACCGGCAGCCGGCAGCACGCAGGGTGTTTTGACCATCGAGCCGGGCGTGACCCTGTTCGGCTCGGCCGGTAGCGACTACATCGTGGTCAATCGCGGTTCGCAGATCTTTGCCGAAGGCAGTGCGACTGCGCCGATCGTGTTCACCGCGCGTCAGGCGCTGGAGAGTACGGTCAGTGCCAACACCATCGGCCTGTGGGGCGGCATCGTGGTGCTGGGGCGTGCGGCGATCAACAACTGCCCGGGCACCACGGTGTCCGGTACGCCGGAATGTCAGGCGCAGGTCGAGGGGACTAACGCGTTCTATGGCGGCAACAACGCCACCGACAACAGCGGTTCGATGCGCTACCTGCGCGTGATGTATTCGGGCTTCGAAATTTCGCCGAATAACGAATTGCAAGGCATCACGCTGGCGGGCGTGGGCAGCGGCACCAAGCTGGATTATGTGCAGATCCACAACAGCTCCGACGACGGCATCGAATGGTTCGGCGGTACGGTCAACGGTAGCCATCTGGTCATCACCGGTGCCGACGACGATTCGCTGGATACCGATGCCGGTTGGAGCGGTGCACTGCAGTTCGGCATCGTGGTGCAGCGCGCCGGCGGCGGCGACCGCATGAACGAGTGGAGCAGCTTGCGTCGACAGCCGTATTCGCGCCCCAAGGTGGCCAACTTCACCTACGTGGGCAATGCGCGCGCCGGTGCGGCGATCATGCTCAACCAGGGCACGCAGGCCGCGTTCTACAACTCGGTGGTGACCCGCCCAGCCGGCGGCACCGGTGATGGGCTGGTGTGCTTCAACCTGGCCGATACCGACACGCTCGGTACCTTCAATTCGGTGTTCTTCGCCTGCCCGACCGCCTTCGGCAGCGACGCGCGTGCGGCCAGCCAGTTTGCAGCCGGCACCAACAATGTCGCCAATGGCGTGTCCACATTGCAGAACACCTTCGTCAATGGCGCCAATGAATCCGCAGTACCGGCGTTCCAGGGCTTGAACGGGGTGAGCAGCTTCTTCCAACAGGTTAACTACATCGGTGGCGTGCGCGATGCCAACGACACGTGGTGGCAGGGCTGGACCTGCGGCCTGACCGCCGATCGTCCCTGCTGAGGCATGGCATCGCACGGCGGTCATCGGTCGCCGTGCGATGCGTCCAGCTTCATCTTTCTGTTGCCAGGGCTCCCACGATGCGAACCTCTGCTGTTGCCCGTCTTTCGCGGACGGGCCTGTCTCTTTCCATTTCCACCCTGCTGATGTCCGGCGCCGCCATGGCGCAGTCGACCACCAGCGATGCCGACGCCGGCAGCAGTACGTCCAGCGCGGCCAGTACCAGTGTGCCCAAGCAACTCGACCAGGTCGTGGTGCGTGGCGAATACATTCCCGAGCCGATGCTGCAAACCTCCGAAGTGGCCTCGTTCGTGACGCGCGAAGACATGGAGCGCACTGGCGACAGCAGCGCCGCGGTGGCGCTGACGCGTGTCACCGGGCTGAGCCTGTCGCGCGGCAAGTATGTGTATGTGCGCGGCCTGGGCGAGCGCTATTCGTCGGCGTTGTTCAACGGTTCGCCGCTGCCCAGCCCCGAGCCGATGCAGCGCGTGGTGCCGCTGGACTTGTTCCCCAGCGACGTGCTGGCCAGCGTGACCGTGCAAAAGACCTATTCGGCCGATTATCCGGGCGAATTCGGCGGCGGCGTGATCGATCTGCAGTCGATGGAAATCCCCGACAAGCCATTCCTGTCGTTGACCGTGGGTGGCGGTGCCAACAGCGTCAGCACCGGCGAAAAAGGCCTGACCTATTACGGCTCCGACGATGACGAGTGGGGGGTTTTGATGATGGTACGCGCAAGCAGCCTGCTGCCTTGCGCGATGCGATCAGGACCGGCCGCCGGGTCGATCTGGGCAGCTTTTCGCGCGAAGACATCCGCCGCATCGGGCGCAGTTTGAACGATGCCAACCTGTATGTGCTGCAGGAAAGGACAGCATCGCTCCGGACGTCAATGTCGGCGGCAGCGCCGGTTACAGCATGGACGTGGGCGAGGCGAAACTGGGTGTTATCGCGGTGGCCAGCTACGACAACGAGTGGCGCACGCGCACCGGCAAGCAGCAGGACGGTATCTTTGTCGGCGACAGCGTCGAGTTCAATTCCAATTACGACTTCGCCACCACCCGCAATAATGTGCGCAGCAACGGCATGCTGGGGCTGGGGTGGGAATACGGCCGGCATGCCATCGGCTGGACCACGTTGTACGTGCACGACACCTTGAAGGTGGCGCGCAGCCGCGCCGGTCGCGACGAGCTGGCAGGTTTTGACGTGCGCGACGACAACACCGAGTGGTACGCGCGCGGCAGTTGATCAACAACCAGCTGCGCGGCACGCACGCGTTCGGCCAATACGATGACCTGAAGATCGAATGGCGGGCTGCAGTGGCCAACGCCAGCCGCGATGTGCCGTACGAAACCGGCATTCGCTACGAGCGGCTGGATGGTTACTGGGCGCACGACGCCTCGCGGGTGCAGAACTACACCCGCTTCAGCAAGGTCGACGACAAGGTGGCCAGCGGCGGCGTGGATGTCACCTGGCGCTTGCCGATGGAGCACGACCTCACCGTCAAGGGCGGCCTGGCCTATCTGGACAACGACCGCAGCGCGTGGAGCCGCGAATTCCGCTTCCTGGCGCTGGACGGCCCGCTGCCGTTCCTGAACCAGTATCAGCGCGTGGATTATCTGTTCTCCGATTACAACCTCAGCAACGATCTGCTGCGCCTGCGCGAAACCACCGGCAGTTTCGGTGCGGCCGCCTACGAGGCGACCTTGAAGGTCAAGGCGGCGTATCTGCAGGCGGAGGGCGAGATCGTGCCGACACTGCGCGCCACGGCGGGCGTGCGTTATGAAGACGCCACCCAGGCGGTGCATCCGTACGACATCTTCAGCGGCACGCGCCAGGACGGCGTGGCACCGTTGCAGAACAGCTATGCGCTGCCGTCGGCCACGCTCACCTGGAATTTTGCCGAGAACCAGCAGCTGCGCTTTGGCGCTTCCAAGACCATCGCACGCCCGCAATTTCGCGAAATGGCGCCACAGCAGTATCTGGACCCGGACATCGACCGCCAATTCTTCGGCAACCCGTTTTTGGTCGATAGCGAGCTGGTCAACCTGGATGCGCGCTACGAATGGTTCTTCGAACCGGGCCAGTACGTCACCGTCGGCGCGTTCTACAAGAACATCGACAAGCCGATCGAAGCCATCGTCAACGACGCCCCCGGCGGCGGCATCGTGCAGAGCTTCATCAATGCGCCCAAGGCCACGCTGTATGGCGTGGAGCTGGAGGCCAAGAAGTATCTGCAGTTGCCGATCGCTGCCGACTGGTGGGGCGACAAGCGCATGTTCGTGTCCGGCAACTACACGCGCACCAAGTCCAAGGTCAGTGCCAGCGATGGCGATACGGTGCAGCCGTTCGGCTTCAGTGCACCGGTGCAGGCAACCTTGTTCATTCGCGATGGCTCGGCCTTGCAAGGCCAGTCCGATGACATCGCCAACCTGCAGATCGGCGTGGAAAGCGAGAGCACGCACAGCCAGGCGACACTGATCGCCAACTACGTGGGCGAGCGGGTGTCCGCGCGTGGTCGCCCCGGGCAGCCTGACTACATCGACAAACCGGGCACCTCGCTGGATCTGGTGATCAAGAAGGGGCTGGCGTGGTCGGGCGATACGGTGTCGGTGAATTTTGCCGCGCGCAACCTGCTCAAGACCAAGTACCAGGAGTACCAGAAGGTGGGGAGCAACCGGGTGGACCTGTACACCTACCAGCCCGGCATCAGCTATGACATCAGTGTGACAGCGCGCTTCTGATTTGAGGTGCGGTTGCCCGTATCGCAAACGCCCGCTGTGCATTGCATGGCGGGCGTTTTGCATTTTCCATGTGGCGCCGTGTGTCGGTATTTGTCATCGGCTTCTTCGAACTGACACATTGTCGCCGCATTCTGTCATCCAATCGAAATCCTGAGACGGATGTCCGCTTTGCAGCGCGCCTGGCCCTCGTTGAATTCCTTGTTGCTGGCGCCGGGCGCTCGCACGGCGGTGGCGTGCGGCGTGGTTGCATTGCTGGTGCTGCAAGGTGTGCGCCTGTTGTGGCTGGTGCTCACGCCGATCGGGCCATTGGGCACTGCGCAGCGCACTTCGGTCACGCGTCCCGACGTGTCGGCATTGCGTCGCGATGTGTTCTATCGCATCGCATCCGACGCCAACAGCGATGGCATCGTGCTGCACGGCGTGCGTGCTGGCGGCACCCAGGCGGCCGCCTATCTCAGCGGTAGCGACGGTCGGCAAGGCGTCTATCGCGTAGGCGACACGGTTGCGCCCGGCGTGGTGGTGCAGGCGATCGCGGCCGATCATGTGCTGGTGCGCGCGGGCGGCAGTGTGCGTCGCATTGCATTGGGTGAATCCGCTGCTGCGGCAGCAGCGCTCCCTCCTGCAGCAGCGGGCCCCACCGCATCGGCTGCCGTCGCGGCAGCAGTGCAATCGAATGTCAGCGCGGCAGCAGGCACGAGCGCAGCCACCGCCGTCGACCCGCAGCAGTTGCTCGCAAGTGCCGGCTTGCGCGCCAGCGCCGATGGCGGCGGTTTCACCATCATGCCGCGCGGCGATGGCGCGCTGCTGCGTCAGGCCGGCTTGGCGCCGGGCGATGTGCTGACCCAGATCAATGGCCGCACGCTCGATGCAGAGCATCTGCGCGAGTTGCAGGAAGAATTGCGCGATGGCCAGAGCGCCACGCTGACCTACCGCCGCGACGGCCAGACCCACACCATGACCTTGAAGCGCCCGCAATGATTGCTGTCCGCCCGCTCTGGCTGCTCTCGGCCGCGTTGTTGTTCGCGCTACCCGCAGTGCCGATGACCGCACTGCATGCTGCCGATGCGCCGGCAGTGCGCCTGCAGGACGTGGACCTGCGCGCTTTCATCCAGGACGTCTCGCGCGCCACCGGCATTACCTTCATCGTGGACACGCGTGTGCAGGGCTCGGTCAACGTGGCGCGCGCGCAGGCGATGTCCGAAGCCGATCTGCTGGGCATGCTGCTGGCCGTGCTGCGTGCCAATGGATTGATTGCGGTATCCAGCGGGCCATCGACCTACCGCATCATTCCCGACGACACCGCCGCCCAGCAGCCGGGTAGCGCCGCCAACGGCAACCTGGGATTTGCCACGCAGGTCTTCACCCTGCAGCGCGTGGAAGCACGCAGCGCGGCAGAAATCCTCAAGCCGCTGGTCGGGCGCGGTGGCGTGATCATGGCGATGCCGCAAGGCAATAGCCTGTTGATTGCCGACTACGCCGATAACCTGCGACGCATCCGCACGCTGGTGGCGCAGATCGATACCGACCGTGCGGCCATCGATACGGTGACGCTGCGCAATAGCTCGGCGCAGGAACTGGCGCGCACCTTGACCTCGCTGTTCGGGCAAGGCGGCGAGCGCAGCAATGTGTTGTCGGTGTTGCCGGTGGAAAGCAGCAATTCCTTGATCGTGCGTGGCGACCCCGCGCTGCTGCAGCGCGTGGTACGCACCGCAGTCGATCTGGACGGGCGCGCCGAGCGCCGCGGCGACGTCAGCGTGGTGCGCCTGCAGCACGCCAGCGCGGAGCAATTGTTGCCGGTACTGCAGCAGCTGGTCGGGCAGACGCCAGGCAACGAGGCGCAGGCCGGGCAAGAAACACGTACCAATGCAGTGGATGTGGCCACCGCGAGCGGCGCGGCGCAGACGCAGGTGATCGCGCCGGCGGCAGGCAAGCGCCCGGTGATCGTGCGCTACCCAGGCTCCAATGCGTTGATCATCAATGCCGATCCGGAAACCCAGCGCGCCTTGATGGATGTGATCCGGCAGCTGGATGTGCATCGCGAGCAGGTATTGGTCGAAGCGATCGTGGTGGAGATTTCAGACACCGCCGCCAAGCGCCTGGGCGTGCAGCTGCTGCTGGCTGGCCGCAATGGCACGGTGCCCTTGCTCGCCACGCAATACAGCGGCGCGGCGCCAGGCATCGTGCCGCTGGCAGCGGCGGCAGCTGGCACGCGCAGCGGCAATGCCGACGACGATTCGGTGCTGGAACAGGCGCGCAATGTGGCTGCGCAATCGTTGCTGGGCTTGAGTGGCGGCTTGATCGGCCTGGCCGGGCAAAGCAACGATGCGGTGTTCGGCATGATCATCGATGCGGTCAAGAGCGACACCGGCTCCAACCTGTTGTCCACGCCCTCGATCATGACGCTGGACAACGAGCAGGCGCGCATCCTGGTAGGCCAGGAGGTGCCGATCACCACCGGCGAAGTGCTCGGCGCGGCCAACGACAACCCATTCCGCACCATCCAGCGCCAAGATGTGGGCGTGGAGCTGGAAGTACGCCCGCAGATCAACACCGCCGGCGGCATCACGCTGGCGATCAAGCAGGAAGTCTCGGCGATTGCCGGGCCGGTCAGCGCGCAATCGTCGGAGCTGGTGTTCAACAAGCGCCAGATCGAAACACGCGTGGTGGTGGAAAACGGCGCCATCGTCGCGCTTGGCGGCCTGCTCGACCAGAACGACCGCCAGACCGTGGAAAAGGTGCCGTTACTTGGCGATGTGCCCGGCCTGGGCGCGTTGTTCCGGCACAAATCGCGCAACCGCGACAAGACCAATTTGATGGTGTTCATTCGCCCCACCATCATTCGCGATGCAGCCGATGCCCAGCGCATGACCGCGCCGCGCTACAACTACCTGCGCGAGCGTCAGCTGGCCGATGGCGATCCGGAAGCGGCGCTGGATGCGCTGGTGCGCGACTACCTGCGTGCGCAGCCGCCACAGCTGCCGGCCGGTCCGTCGTCCGTTGCGCCGGCACCTGCAACGCCACCTGCGCCCGGCGCGCGTCCCGTCCAGCGTTGATGCCATGAGTGCCGCCCGCCCCAGCATTTCCTATGCCTTCGCCAAGCGTCACGGCGTAGTGCTGCTTGGCAGCGACACCGCCGCGCAGATCGGTTTGCGCGAAGGTGGCGATGTGCAGGCCCTCATCGAGTTGCGCCGCGCGTTAGGGATGCCGTTGCAGGTTCGCACGCTGGCGCCGTCGGTGTTCGACCGGCATGTGTCGGAGATCTACGCCGATGCCGGGCTGGAGCAAGGCGTGCAGGTGGAAGCGCTGGATCTGCATGGCAGCCTGGATTCGTTGATCGACGACATCCCCACTGCCGATCTGCTCGAGAGCCAGGACGATGCGCCGATCATCCGCCTGATCAACGGCATCATCGCCGAGGCCGCACGGCTGGGTGCATCCGACGTGCATCTGGAATCCTACGAATCGCGCTTGCGCGTGCGTGCGCCTGCGCGTGGATGGCGTGATGCGCGAGGCGGCCACGCTGCCCGGACGCATCGCACCGCTGCTGGTGTCGCGCGTCAAGGTGATGGCGCGGCTGGATATTGCCGAAAAGCGCATCCCGCAGGATGGGCGCGTGTCGCTGGTGATGGGGGCCAAGGCACTGGACGTGCGGGTGTCCACGTTGCCCACGCGCGGTAGCGAACGGGTGGTGCTGCGTATCCTGGACAAGGAGCAGGGCACGCTGTCGCTGGCGCAGCTGGGCATGCCACCTGCGGCGATGCACACCGTGCAGCGTGCATTGCAGGTGCCCAATGGCATCGTGCTGGTCACCGGCCCCACCGGCTCTGGCAAGACCACGACCTTGTACGCGGCGCTGAGCCTGCTCAACGATGGCTCGCGCAATATCCTCACCGTGGAAGACCCGGTGGAATACGCCATCGACGGTGTCGGCCAGACCCAGGTCAACGCACGTGTCGGCATGACCTTCGCCGCCGGCCTGCGCGCGATCCTGCGCCAGGACCCGGACGTGGTGATGATCGGCGAGATCCGCGACACCGAGACCGCGCAGATTGCGGTACGGGCCAGCCTCACCGGCCATCTGGTGCTTTCCACCGTGCACACCAACGATGCGGTGGGCGCCGTCACGCGGTTGCGCGATATGGGAATCGAGCCGTTCTTGCTGGCTTCCAGCCTGCGACTGATCCTGGCGCAGCGGCTGGTGCGGCGCTTGTGCACGCAATGCCGCAGTGCACGGCCGATCGACGCCGGAACGGCCCACCTGTTGGAAGCGCCGGCCGATGCGGCGATCTACACAGCGGTGGGCTGCAACGCCTGCCACCACAGCGGATACGTCGGGCGCGTGGGCATCTACGAAGCCATTGCCGTGGACGATGCGATGCGCCGCCTGATCGGCGATAACGCCGACGAAGATGCATTGGCTGCGGTGGCCTTCGCGCGCGCACCGCGGCTGGGCGATGCGGCACGCGCGGCGGTGCTGCAGGGCCTGACCACGCTGGAAGAAGCACTGCGCGTCACCCGCCAACAGGAAGACGCGTATGCCGCAGTTTGATTACACCGTGCTCGATCTGCACGGGCGCAACCGGCACGGCGTCATCAGTGCCGACAGCGTGCACGGCGCACGTGTGCAGCTGGAACAACGGCAATGGGTGCCGGTGCGTGTGGAGGCTGCGGCCGCGACCGCCAGCACGGCTGGGCGAGCAGCGCGCTTCAGCGGCAAGGATCTGGTGCTGTTCACCCGCCAGCTCGCCACGCTGGTGGAGACCGCACCGCTGGAAGAGGCCTTGCGCACCATCGGCACCCAGTCCGAACGCCGCGGCGTGCGTCGGGTCACCAGCCAGACGCATGCATTGGTGGTCGAAGGATTCCGACTGTCCGACGCGATGGCACGCCAGGGCAAGGCGTTCCCTGCGTTGTATCGCGCGATGGTGGCCGCCGGCGAAAGCGCGGGTGCGTTGCCGCAGGTGCTGGAACGACTGGCCGATCTGCTCGAACGCCAGGCGCAGGTGCGCAGCAAATTGCAGTCTGCATTGGTGTATCCGGCGGCGCTGGCAGCGACGGCCGGTGCGGTGGTGATCGTGCTGATGACCTTCGTGGTGCCCAAGGTGGTGGACCAGTTCGATTCGATGGGCCGCACGTTGCCGTGGCTGACGCGCGTGGTCATCGGCGTGTCGCAGTTTCTGCTGCACGCAGGCATCCCGTTGCTGGTTGCCCTGGTGGTGGCGCTGGTTGCAATGGCACGGCTGCTCCAGCGCCCTGCGCTGCGCCTGGCCGCAGACCGGGTGCTCTTGCGTGCGCCGCTGCTGGGCCGGCTGATTCGCGATCTGCACGCCGCGCGCATGGCGCGCACCCTGGCGATCATGGTCAACAGCGGCTTGCCGTTGATGGAGGGGCTGATGATTGCCGCGCGTACCGTGGACAACCGCGCACTACGCCTGGCCACCGACAGCATGGTCACCGCGATCCGCGAAGGCGGCAGCCTGGCCGCGGCCATGAAGCGTGCGGGGGTGTTTCCGCCGACGCTGCTGTACATGGCCTCCAGCGGCGAGAACAGCGGACGCCTGGCGCCGATGCTGGAGCGTGCCGCCGATTACCTGGAACGCGAATTCGAGGCCTTTACCGCCGCCGCGATGAGCCTGTTGGAGCCGGCCATCATCGTGCTGCTCGGCGGCGTGGTGGCGGTCATCGTGTTGTCGATCCTGCTGCCCATCCTGCAATTCAACACTCTCGCGCTTGGCTGAGCGCGGCCTCTCATCTTGGAGATCCTCATGCAGTTCATCCACCCTCGTGCACGCGTTCGCTCGCTGACGGCACGTCGTCGCACGCGTGGCTTCACCCTGGTCGAACTGATGGTGGTCATCGTCATCATCGGCCTGCTCGCCACCGTGGTGATGATCAATGTGATGCCCAGCCAGGATCGCGCGATGGTGGAAAAAGCCCGCGCCGACGTCGCGGTACTGGAGCAGGCGCTGGAAACCTATCGCCTGGACAACCTCAGCTACCCGAGCACCGAACAAGGGCTGCAGGCCCTGCTCAACCCGCCGAGCGGATTGGCACGGCCGGAACGCTACCGGCAGGGCGGCTATATCCGCCGGCTGCCGGAAGACCCATGGGGGCATGCATACCAGTACTGGCGCCCGGGCCGCCATGGCGGCTTCGACGTTTACTCGTTCGGCGCAGACGGTGCCGAAGGTGGCGACGCCGATAATGCCGATATCGGCAACTGGCGCTGAGTGCCGGCCATGTCTGCAATGCTGGTCCCACCAGGGCAGTGTTCCCCGCGCCTGCGGATGCGCGTGGCAAACCGCAGCGCGCGTGGCTTCACCTTGCTCGAGATGCTTGCCGTGCTGGTCATTGCCGCGCTGGCCAGCACGTTGGTGGTGATGACCTTGCCGGATACGCGCCGCGATCTGCACGATCATGCCGACACGCTGGCCAGCGCGCTGATACATGCACGCGACGAAGCGATCCTGAGTTTGCGCATGGTGGAGGTCGGCATCGATGCCGGCGGTTACGGTTTCCGTCGCCAGGCGCAGCAGCAGTGGGTTGCCTTGGATCAAGCGCCATTTGCCGCGATGCGCTGGCCGCAAGGCATCCAGGCGCAGCTGCCCGCCGACAGCAGACGCGTGAGTGTGCGCTTCGATCCCACCGGTGCGGCCACACCGCAGCGCATCGCGTTGGGCGACGGCCGGCAACAGGTGCAGGTCGTGGTCGATGCCGCAGGCGTGGTGCAGGTTGATGCGCCATCTCGCTGACGCACGCGCATCAGGTGGATTCTCGCTGCTCGAACTGATCGTCGCGCTGGCGATCTTCGCCATGGCGGCGGTCGGCCTGTTGAACCTTTCCGGCGAGAGTACCCGCACCGCCGTGGTGCTGGAGGAGCGTGCGTTGGCCGCGGTGGTGGCGGAAAACCAGGCGATCGAGGCGACGCTGGCGCCGGCTGCCGCGATCGGCGCGCCTGCGCACGGGCAGGTGGTGCTCGGCGGGCGTAGCTGGGAATGGCAGCGCCAGTCGACGCCGGCCAGCGCTGCAGGCTTGTTGCAAATCCAGGTGCGCGTGCGCCCCGCAGGCCAGGCGCAGGAAGTTGCCGGTCTGACTATCCTGCGGAGCGCCGAATGATCCGCAAACAGCGCACGCGCGGCTTCACCTTGATCGAATTGCTGGTGGCGCTGGCGGTGTTCGCACTGGTGGCCGCAGCTGCGGTGATGGTGATGCGGCAGAGCATCGACCAGCGCGATGCCGTGCGTGCGCGGCTGCAGCAGATCCGCGAGTTGCAATTGGCCCATGGCCTGCTGCGCAGCGACCTGCAGCAGGCTGCCGTGCGCCGCACGCGCAACAGCGAGGGCAGCGCCGCACGCAGTGCATTTGTCGCCAGTGCGCCTGGAACGTACGGGCCGTTGTTCGGGTTTGTGCGACGTGGCTGGAGCAATCCGGACCAGGCGCCGCGTGCGTCGCTGCAATACGTGGAATACCGGGTCGTGGAGGGGCGGCTGGAGCGCAGCGCACGTCCTGCGCTCGACGGCGCGGCAGCTGGCACGCCGCAGGTGCTTTTGCGCGGCGTGCGTTCGGCGGCGGTGGCATTCCATTACCGGGCGCAATGGAGCGATGGCTGGAGCGGCGGGCTTGAAGCGTTGCCGGATGCAATCGCGCTGGAGCTGGACCTGGAGCACTGGGGGCGCGTGCGCCAACTGTTCCTGTTGCCGGAAGGGCGCACGTGATGGCACTGCACGCACCTGCCAGGCAACGCGGCGTGGCCTTGCTCACGGTATTGCTGCTGGTTGCCGTGATGACCTTGCTGATGGCGGCCATGCTGGAAGACCTGCGCTTTGGTCTGCGCCGCAGCGGCAATGGCCAGGCGATGACGCAAGCGCAGTGGTACGCGCTGGGCAGCGAGGCCGTTGCGCGGCAGCGCTTGCAGGCACTGTCCAAACGGGATCCGCTGCGCACGACGCTGGACGGCGGCTGGAACGACCAGACGATCCGCTTTCCGTTGGACGACGGCGCGGTGAGCGTGCGCCTGCGCGATCGCGGCGGTTGCTTCAATCTCAACAGCGTGGTCGTTGGTGCGCCCGAACAATGGCAGCGTAGCGATGAGGGGGCACGCCAATATCGTGCATTGCTCGAGGTGTTGGGCATCGCCCCGCAACAGGCGCATGCGCTGACCGACGCATTGGTGGACTGGATCGACTCCGACACACAGCCGGGCGCGCATGGCGCCGAAGACGAGCGCTACCTGCAGGCCGCCGTGCCACGGCGTACCGGTGCCACCTTGCTCGCGGGCGTCAGCGAACTGCGCGCCATCGACGGCTATACGCCGCAACTGATCGCGCAACTGCAGCCGTATGTCTGCGCATTGCCGGAGGGCCGCTTGTCACCGATCAATATCAACACGCTGCGCCTGGACGATGCGCCGGTACTGGTGGCGTTGACCGAAGGAGCGCTGGAACTGCCGGCCGCGCGACGGATCATTGCTGCACGGCAGGCCGGAGGATGGCGCGACATCAGGATGTTTCTCAGCCAGCCGGCACTGATGGAGGCCGGGCTGTCCAATGCGGTGCTGGAACAGCTCGAACTGCGCACCCGCTATTTCTCCCTCTACAGCCAGGTCGACCATGCCGGCGCGCAGGTCATGCTGGAAGCATTGCTGCAACAGGAAACGGCCGGCCGGGTCCGGCTGGTCGCGCGCCAATGGAGTTCTGACCAATGACCACCACCTTGTTGTTGCTGCCAACCGATGCAGGTGCCCAATCCATTGCGGTAGGTGTGGATGCGCAGGGGCAGGTGCAATCGGTGAGGCGGGCCACGACGCCGCCTGAGCCATCCGCGCGTACCCTCCTGGTGGTGCCGGGTGTGGATGTGCACCTGCGCTGGTTGCGCTTGCCTGGCCGTAGCATGGCGCAATCACGGGCTGCTGCGCGCCTGCATTTGGCCGAGCATCTGGCTGTCGACGCGCAGGCCTTGCATGTGGTGATTGCCGCTGGCGCGGAGGCTGATGGCACGCGCCTGGTCGCTGCAGTGGACAGCGTGGTGATGCAGCACTGGCTGGCGCGCGCAACGCAACTGGGCTGTGTTCCCGATGCGGTGGTGCCGGATTGCCTGCTGCTGGAGCCCGGTGCCGCTGCGACGGTCGCGGTGATGCACTGGGATGGCCGTTGGCTGATCCGCGGCGCACAGCTGGCCTGCAGTCTGGAGCCAGAGGCGGCGCGTTTGCTGCTGGGCGATGGTGTGCCGGCCGTGCTGCCGGTGCCCGATCCGACGCAGTCCATTGCCTGCTTTGCGCGCAACGCTGCCCACGTGCCGATCAATCTTCTGCAGCACCCGTTCGCGAACAAGGCCGCTGCTGAGCAAAAGTGCGCTCCGCGCCGTCTGGCGGTGTTGGCCGCACTGGTGCTGCTCTCGCCGGCACTGCTGTTGCTGGCGCAGACATTGCGCTACGAGATCGGTGCGCGTGTACTGCAAACGCGCGCCGCCACGCAGTTGGGTGTGCGCGATGCAGCGGCGGTGCCCGCCGCATTGCAGGCGCGTCGGCAGGCCGGCACGGCGACCAATCGCCTGGCGGTGCAACTGAGCACCTTGTTTGCCGCAGTCGATGCCCTTCCAGCGGCAGAACTGGATCAGCTGGACTACAACGCCGCACAGCCATTACGTGCGACCTTGCTGCACACCGATGACGCCAGCCTGCAACAGCTCTCGGCGCGGCTTGCGGATGCCGGCTGGCAGTTGGATCCGGGCAGCAGCCAGGTCGAAGACGGTCGCATGCGGACACCGTTTGCGTTGGAGCTATTGCGATGAAGGCAGCTGTGCAACGCGGCACGCACTGGTGGCAGGCACGGGCGCCGCGAGAGCGGCGCATGCTGGGCGTGATGTGCGCGGCATTGGCGGCCTTCGTGGGCTGGTACGCGCTCTACATGCCATTGCGCCACTGGCATGACCGGGCTTGGGCGCGCTATGCCGATGCTGCGCAGCTGGTGCTCGATGCATCTGCGCAGGCAGCATCGACCGGACGCGCTGCCGCACCGGGCCCAGCGGCCTTGGCCGAGATCATCGCAAGCAGCGCACGCGATGCCGGCGTCGACATCACCTCCCAACACCGCAGTGCCGCGGGCGGGGTGGAGGTGCAGATCGATGCCGTCAGCGCCGCCACGCTGTTCGGCTGGCTTGAGCGATTGCGACAGGCGCACGGCCTGGTGCCGACCCACCTGCGTGTGGCACGCGAGCAGGGTCAACTCCGCGTACGCTGCGGGTTTGCGGAATCGGGACCGTGACTCGCATGCGTTGGGCCTTGCTCTTGCTGTCGATGGCGGGTGTCGCGCTGCTGGCGTTTGTCCCGTTGCGCCTGGTGCTGCCGCGCGAGGGGCTGCCGTTTTCGGTGCTGGACGTGGAGGGCCCGATCTGGGCCGGCACGTTGCGGCAGGTGCAATGGCAAGGCGTCGCGTTCGGCGATGTGGCGGTGCGGCCGCGGGTCTGGTCGCTGGTGCATGGCGAACGTCAGGTGCAATTGCAGTCCGCACAGTTGCAACTGCTTTTGGTGGATGGCGCGCAACGCGGCATGCGTAATGCACAGGGCCAACTGCTGGTGCGCCAGCCGGGTGGCGTGGCGCTGATCGATCTGGCGTTGCAGTTGCAGCAGGTGGATCTGCTATTCGATGCCACCGGCTGTGTGCGGGCGCACGGGCGGGTCAGTCTGCAAGTGCTGGCAAGCGGCACGGGCGAGCTGCCCGGTCTGCCGCCGCTGCGCTTGTCCGGGCAGCCGGCATGCGTGGACAACGTTGCCGTGCTGACCTTGTTGCCCGATACCGCGTTGCCCGCCGGCGTGCAGGCCGAAGCACAGCTGCAACTCTGGCCCGACGGACGCTGGCAGCTGCAGTCGCGCGTCGATCCGGCGCAGGACGCGGTATTGGGTGTCGGCCTGCAGTTGCTGGGCTTCGCTGCCACACCGGAGCGCGGGTTGGTGCGCAACGACCACGGTCAATTGCGCAATTAGCGCATCGCTGGCTGCGCGCCGTAGCGTCGGTTTCCCTGCACCATGCGCGTGCATGCGGCGCCGCTGGCGCATCCATCGCGGCCGATCCAAGCAACACGCCGGGGCATCCGCCGGAAGACGTTTCGCCATGGCGCGGTGTCGCGTGATCGGCATTCGTCAGCGCGCATGCAACCTGCGCATCAGCCCTGGGAGGCCTGCACGGCGCCGGCCAGGGGAGTGCAGCCGATCTGCCACGGCCCGATGCCTCGCCCGATCGGATGCATTCGGGGCGCCCAGGGCCTGATGCACGCGGAGCGAATTGGTACTATATTGGACCTAACAAATCCAAGTCGGTCCGGAGGACAGGCAGTGGCCAGACCCAGAACCAATGCCAGGACGGACGACGACCCCAGGATGGACGCGCTGGCGCTGGAGGCTTCCGCACCGACGCCGCTGTACCTGCAACTGGCCGCCAAGCTCAGCGATGCCATTCGCGGCGGGCAGTGGAAGGCCGGCGAGGCGCTGCCGGCCGAGCGCCAGCTGTGCGAACGGTTGCAGATCTCGCGGGTGACCCTGCGCCAGGCGGTGGATGTGCTGGTCGAACAAGGCTTGGTCTCGCGCCGGCAGGGCGCCGGCACCTTTGTCACCACCCAGATCCAGCATCAGCTCAGCGGCCTGACCAGTTTCAGCGAGACGCTGCGCATCAAGGGCTATGAGCCGGGGACGCGCTGGCTGGAGCGGCGGCTGCGCCCGGCGCATGGTGAAGAGATCTTGCGGCTGGGCTTGTCGCCGGATGCGGCGGTGGCCTCGCTGACGCGTCTGCGCAGCGCCGACGACCGCGTCATGGCCTACGAGCACGCGGTGCTGCCGAAACGCATCGTCGCCGACCCGCAGCAGATCGGCGATTCGCTCTACAGCTATCTCGATGCGCAGGGCACGCCGGTGGTGCGCGCACTGCAGTACTTCCGCGCCATCAATCTGCCCGCACGGTTGGCCGAACACCTGCGCATGAAGACCGGCGAGAGGCGATTTTGCATGTGGTGCGCGTGGGCTATGCCCGCGATGGCAGTGCGATCGAATTGACCGACACCTATTGCCACAACGATTTCTACGATTTCGTCGCCGAACTGCGCCGCTGATGCCAACGGCATTCCTTACGACAACCTCAGAGCCAGCCGATCCATGACTACCGCCAGGCCCGCAAATCCCGTTGTCTCAATCGCCATCGTCGGCGTGCTGTTCTTCATCATCGGCTTTTTCACCTGGATCAACGGGCCGCTGATCACCTTCGTGCGGCTGGCGTTCGATCTCAACGAGGTCAACGCGTTCCTGGTGCTGATGGTGTTCTACCTGTCGTACTTCTTTCTGGCCTTGCCCTCGTCGTGGATTCTCAAACGCACCGGCATGAAGAAAGGCCTGGCGCTGAGCCTGGTGGTGATGGCCGTGGGCGCAGCAGGCTTCGGCCAGTTCGCCACGCAGCGCTGGTATCCGGGCGCGCTGGGCGGCCTGTTTGTCATCGGCAGCGGCCTTGCCCTGCTGCAGACGGCGATCAACCCGTACATCAGCATTCTCGGGCCGATCGAAAGCGCCGCGCGCCGTATTGCCTTGATGGGCATCTGCAACAAGATTGCCGGCATCCTGGCGCCGATCCTGATCGGCTCGCTGGTGCTGCACGGCATTGGTGACCTGTCCGCGCAGGTGGCCAGCGCCGATGCGGCAACCAAGGAAAGCTTGCTCACCGCCTTCGCCGCCAAGATTCACGCGCCGTATCTGGTGATGTCCGGTGTGCTGTTGCTGCTGGCCATCGGCGTGCTGTTCTCGCCGCTGCCCGAGCTCAAGCCCTCCGAAGCCAATGCCACGCCGGGCGCGAGCGGTGGCGTGGAGAAATCCAGCATCTTCCAATTCCCGCACCTGTGGCTGGGCGTGCTGTGCCTGTTCGTCTACGTGGGCGTGGAAGTGATGGTCGGCGATGCCATCGGTACCTACGGGCACGGTTTCAGTCTCCCGTTGGACAGCACCAAGATCTTCACCTCCTACACATTGGGCGCGATGTTGCTGGGCTATATCGCCGGCCTGGTACTGATTCCGCGCGTGATCTCGCAGGCGCGTTATCTGAGCGTGTCGGCGGTGCTGGGTGTGCTGTTCTCGCTGGGTGCCTTGTTCACCGAAAACTATGTGTCGGTAGGCTTCGTGGCCGCGCTCGGCTTTGCCAACGCGATGATGTGGCCGGCGATCTTCCCGCTGGCCATTCGCGGACTGGGGCGCTTCACCGAAATCGGCTCGGCCCTGTTGGTGATGGGCATTGCCGGCGGCGCGATCATTCCGCAGCTGTTCGCCATCCTCAAGCAGCATTACGACTTCCAGGTCGTGTTCGCTGCGCTGATGGTGCCGTGCTATCTGTACATCCTGTTCTATTCGCTGCGCGGTCATCGCGTGGGCCTGCCGGCCCAGGCCAAGTGATCGCGGCGGCATGATGCGTTCCGACGGACAAGGTACATCCATGCGCAGGCCCACCATCAAAGATGTCGCCGAACGCGCCAAGGTCTCGTTGAAGACCGTGTCGCGGGTGATCAACAACGAGCCGTCGGTGATGCAGGCCACGCGCGCACGCGTGCTGCGCGCCATCGCCGATCTCGACTACGAACCCGACCCGTCCGCGCGCAACCTGCGTAGCGGCACGCCGTTCGTGATCGGCCTGGTATACGACAATCCCAACCCGTACCACATCATCGGCATCCAGAACGGCGTGCTGGCGGCGTGCCGGGAAACCGGCTTCGGCCTGCAGATCCATCCCTGCGATTCCACCTCGCCGTTGCTGGCCGAAGAACTGGCCGAATGGGTGCAGCGCTCGCGCCTGGCCGGCGTGGTATTGACCGCGCCGATGTCCGAACGGCCGGAATTGCTGGCCGGCCTGGCCGCGCGCGGCATCAAGAGCGTGCGCATCATCGCCTCCACCGACGACCCCGGCGACGGCCCGTGCGTTTATATCGACGACCGCGATGCCGCCTATGAAATCACCGAGCACCTGATCCAGCTCGGCCATCAACGCATCGGCTTCCTGTGGGGCGGCCCGCAACATCGCTCCAGCGGCGAGCGTTATGCCGGCTATGAAGCGGCGTTGAAGGATTACGGCATCAGCCTGGACAAGCACCTGGTGATTCCCGGCGACTACACCTTCGACGATGGCTTCCGTGGCGCACGCCGGCTGTTGTCGTTGCGCGAGCCGCCCACCGCCATCTTCGGCAGCAATGACGAAATCGCGGCAGGCGTGCTGGCCGCAGCCAAGTCCACCGGCATGAACGTACCGTATCAATTGTCGATCGCCGGGTTCGAAGACAGCCCGTTCTCGCGCCAGTCGTGGCCGGCATTGACCACTGCCAAGCAGGCCACCGACGACATCGCGCGGCATGCCGCACGCTTGTTGATCAGCCAGCTGCGCAGCGACGCCTACGACGACCAACCGGCGCAATTGCAGAGCCGCGGCTTCGTGCCGCAGTTGGTGGTGCGCGGCTCCACCGCGCCGGCACCTGCGTCCACTGGCAAACCCCTTCCTCCTGAATCTGCCTGAGCCACGATGAGCCTTCCCTCCGAAACCGAGACCTTGATGTTCCGCGAAGCGGCGCAGACCGCCGATGTGGTGGCTGCACAGTTCGGGCGTAATGCCGACACCATCGCCGCGCTTGCGCAGTCGCTGCGCCAGACACCACCGCCGTTCGTGGTGACCTGCGCGCGCGGTAGCTCCGATCATGCGGCCACCTATGCCAAGTACCTGTTCGAAACCCAGCTCGGCATCGTCACCGCATCTGCGTCGCCATCGGTGGGCTCGGTCTACGCGGCGCCGCTGCAGCTGCGTGGCGCGCTGTATATCGTGATTTCGCAATCGGGCAAGAGCCCGGATCTGCTGCGCAATGCCGAAGCCGCCAAGGCTGCCGGCGCGCGCGTGGTCGCCCTGGTCAACGTGGAAGATTCGCCGCTGGCGCAACTGGCCGAGGTGGTGATTCCGCTGGGCGCAGGCCCGGAAACAAGCGTGGCCGCCACCAAGAGTTATCTCGCCTCGCTGGCCGCGGTGCTGCATCTGGGCGCTGTGTGGAAAAACGACCCGGCCTTGCTGGCCGCGCTCGACGCCTTGCCGCAGCAGTTGCGCAGCGCGTGGCAGGCCGATTGGTCGGTGCTTACCGCTGGCCTGGTGCCTGCGCACAACCTGTTCGTGCTCGGCCGCGGGCTGGGCCTGGGCGCAGCGCAGGAAGCAGCTTTGAAGTTCAAGGAAACCTGCGGCCTGCACGCCGAAGCCTACAGCTCGGCCGAGGTCAAGCACGGGCCGATGGCCCTGGTGGGGCCGGGCTTCCCGGTGCTGGTGTTCGCACAGCCCGACGAAACCGGCGCCGGTACCCGCGCACTGGCCGAAGAATTCCGCGCGCGTGGCGCGCAGGTGTGGCTGGCCGCGCCCGGTGGTGATTTACCGCTGGCAGACGCCGCGCACCCGGCCTGCGCGCCGCTGCTGACCGTGCAGAGCTTCTATCGCGCGATCAATGCACTGGCGCTGCAGCGCGGCAACAATCCCGATCTTCCGCCGCATCTGAACAAGGTCACGGAAACCGTCTGATCATGCATGCTCTCGCGACTCAGGCACTGTGCAATGCACGCGTGCTCACCGACAACGGATTGCAGGATGGCCTGGTCGTGATGCTGGCTGGCACGCAGATCCAGGCGATCGTGCCGGCCGACGATGCGCGCGTGGCGCAGGCGCACACGCGCGTGGATCTGGGCGGCGCCACCTTGCTGCCGGGTTTCATCGACATCCAGGTCAACGGCGGCGGCGGGGTGTTGTTCAACAACGCACGCGACCCGCAGGCACTGGCCACCATTGCGGCCGCGCATCGTCGTTTCGGCACCACCGGCATGCTGCCGACCTTGATCAGCGACACCGCGCAGGTGATGGCCGAAGCGATCGATGCCACGCGCCAGGCCATCGCGCAAGGCGTGCCCGGCGTGCTTGGCATCCATCTGGAGGGTCCGTACCTGAGTCCTGCGCGTAAGGGCACGCACGACGCAGACAAGTTCCGGGTGCCGGACGCGCACGAGATTGCCGTCGATACCTCATTGGACAACGGCGTCACCCTGATCACGCTCGCCCCCGAGCGCGTGCCGGTGGAGGACATCCGCGCGTTCGTGTCTGGCGGCGCAATCGTGTTTGCCGGCCACACTGCGGCCACCTACGAGCAGGCGCGCGATGGCATTGCCGCCGGCGTCAGCGGCTTCACGCACGTGTACAACGCGATGTCGCAACTGGCCGGGCGCGAACCCAATGCCGTGGGCGCTGCGCTGGAAGACCTCAATGTGTGGTGCGGCGTCATCGTCGACGGCGTGCACGTGCATCCGGCCAGCCTGCGTGTGGCGCTCGCGGCCAAGCCACGCGGCAAGTTGCTGCTGGTGACCGACGCCATGCCGATGGTCGGCAGCGACAGCGCCAGTTTCGACCTCTATGGCGAAACCATCACCGCCGTGGATGGCATGGTGCGCAATGCCGACGGTGCACTGGCCGGCTCTGCATTGGACATGGCCACTGCCGTGCGCAACAGCGTGCGCTGGCTGGGCGTGGACCTGGCCGAAGCCGCGCGCATGGCCTCCACCTATCCTGCGCAATGCATTGGCCTGGGCGAACGCCTGGGACGCATCGCACCCGGCTACCAGGCCGATCTGGTACTGGTGGATGACGATGTGCAGGTGTTGGGCACGTGGGTGGCTGGGCAGCGCGATTAAGCGCCACTGGCAACACGATTTTGCCGATCTATGCATCGTGCGCACCGCATTGCGTGATGCGGTGCGTGGGTTGTGTTTGATCTTTGAAATGCAGGGCGTGCAGCGGGCCCTGCATTGAATCGGCGCATGTCGCATGTTGGGCCTTGCGTACCCGACCAACGCGCTCGTTGCCGCCAGCACCTGATGTGCAGGTGTTGTTGCAGGCCGCCGGAACTATGCCGGACGCTGGCGCCGTGCACGCCCTGAGGCAACGATGAAACCAGTCCTGCGGTGGAGAGGCTGTTGTCTGACCCGGCACGCCTGCAGCTGGCCATCGGCTATCGGACGACAGCGCAGCGCTTAAACCTCCGCAGGTTGTATGCGCATCATCCATGCTTGTATGGGCAACACACGCCGCGTGCGCAGACACTTTGCGCCGCAACATTCGGGTGCGCCGCCTTGTGCGAGCAGCGTCTAGGGCGCAGTGGTCTGCATCGACGCCAAAGACAGTGAGACAGCGATCACGCCATCATCCCGACATCTGCAGGAAGGCGGTGTTTAGTGCATAAAAATAGAGGTATGCAGCAGCGGGTTGACACTGCCATCCACGGAAGGCACCTTCGCTGGTAACGTTCTCAGCAAAGACATACCTGCTCCACGTCTGAGAAGACGACAACCGGCCGTTGTTCCAGCGGTCCGGCGTTTACCCGCATGTCGTCATGCAATGCGGGCGGCTGCTCGTATCCGGCACAGGGGACGGATCACGGGCTAGGCACGCGCGTCGCGCGCCGTTGTGCAACCACGCGGTTGCCATCCGACATCAGTGATGAGGTCCACGCAATGCTGTTTTCCCGTATGTTCGTGTTCTCCCCTTGTGTTCCGTTATCTGCGTCCAACAACCTATTGCGCCGCTCACCATTGAGTGCTGCTGTCGGGCGACTGCTCATTGGTGGCGCCAGCCTGGCCTGCGTCGCAAGCCTTCCCGCAGTTGCGCAGGAGCAGCCCGCACCCGCGCAACAACAGACACCATCACAAACCAGTCCCTCGGTCTCCACCCTGGACGAAATCAAGGTGGTGGGTTACCAGGCCAGCCTGGGCAAGGCGCTCAACGTCAAGCGCAACGCCGACGCGATCGTCGATGCGATCAGCGCCGAAGACATCGGCAAGTTTCCAGATACCAATGTTGCCGAATCGCTGTCACGGTTGTCCGGTATCACGGTGGACAGGCAGTTCGGCGAGGGTGAGAAAGTCAGCATCCTGGGCACCGACCCGGCGCTCAATCGCGTGCTGCTCAATGGCCAGACCATCGCATCGACCAGTTGGGGCGGCGATCCCAACGATCCGGACAGTCGCTCGTTCAACTACAGCACGCTGGCGCCGGAGGTGGTCGGCTTGATGGAGGTCTATAAGACGCCCGAAGCGCGCATCGACGAGGGCTCCATCGGTGGAACCGTGATCGTGCATACGCGCAAACCGCTCGATCTGGATCGCAACACGCTCACCGGGACCGTCAGTTACGGCTACAACGATCGTTCCGACGAAGGCAAGCCGAACGCCTCGGCGCTGTACAGCTGGAAGAACCAGGACGAAACGCTGGGCGTGCTTACCTCGGTGATGCATTCGCAGCGTGTCCTGCGCCGCGACGGCGTCGAAATTTTCGGCTATGACAATGTGCAGGGCGCCGGGTTTCCACCAGGTGTGGTCGGCAGCAACACCGGCGTGTTTCCGACCTCGATCAACACGGCGTTGTTCCAGCAGACGCGCAAGCGCGACGGTGTCAGCGCAGCGCGCTGCAGTGGAAGCCGGATAGCGATTTCGAGCTCAATCTGACCGGTTTGTATGTCAAGGAAAGCTTCGACAACTACAACCAGAGCCGCTACGGCTATTGGGGTTCGACGCCGGGAGATGCGCAGGCCCTGGGCTTCGAAAACGGTATCGCCACTTCGGGTACGTTCGGCGATCAGTCCAACACCTATCTCGACGGCTATCTGCGCAATAGCCAGGTCAGCACCGGCAGCATCCACTTGCGCACCGACTGGCATGGCGATGGCTGGAATGCCTCCAGCCAGGTGGGCTACACCAGTTCGCAAGGCGGCGCCGAGCGTATCTACGGCATCCAGTTCCGCAATCTGGCTGGCTACAGCTACGCCATCGATGGGCGCCGTACCGCGATGGACTACAGCACCGATCCCACCAATGCGGCAGCGATGCAGCTCAACAACGCATCGGCCAGTCACAGCCCGCAGTACGACAAGGAGCGCTATCTGCAGCTGGATTTCGATCATGCGGTGGAGTGGGGGCCGTTTACGCAGATCCTCACCGGCATCAAGCTCACCAATCACGCCACCGGGCAATCGTCCTATAGCCGTACCTGGACCCCGAACGATGGCAGCACGCTGGCGGCATTCTCGCCGGGCATCACGCCGTCGGGCTATCTGGACGGGCTGTCGACCAGCGCCGACATGCAACGCTGGTCGACCATCAACAGTGGTGCGATCAGCCGGTATATCAGCGGACTGGAAGGCGATGATGGGCTGCCGATCAGCTATGCCGGCAACTACAGCATCCAAGAGCAGAACCGTGCATGGTTTTTGCAAGGCAATTTTTCCGGCGCGCGGTACCGCGGCAACATCGGCATGCGTTACGTGCATTCGCGTGATTCGACAGATGGCTACAGCTATGCACCGGGCGGCGGCTACACGCCGGTCAACTTTCTCAGCAGCTACGGCAAATGGCTGCCTTCGTTCAACATTGCCTACGACCTGCGCGACGACCTGATGCTGCGGTTTGCCGCCTCAAGGTCATCGCGCGGCCGCGCTACACCAACATGACGCCATACGTGGCCACCGACGACACCACGCTGACGGCGTCGACCGGCAATCCGGGACTGAGCCCATACGAGTCGACCAACCTGGGCGCCTCGCTGGAGTGGTATTTCTCCGACAGCAGCTTGCTCAGTGGCGAATTCTTCTCGCGCGATATCTCCAACTACATCCTGACCACCGTGCAGGACCGTGTGTTTTTCAATAACGCCACCGGTGGATCGAGTACCTACCAGACATCGGTGCCGACCAATGCCGGCGATGCCAAGGTGCGCGGTGTGGCGCTCAATCTGCAGCACAATTTCGGCAATGGCTTCGGCGTGGTGGCCAACTACACCTATTCCGATTCCAACACCGACGGCGACTACAGCCTGCCTTACAACTCCCGCAACGCCTACAACATCAGCCCGTACTACGAGCAGGGCAAGTGGAGCGCACGGGTGAATCTGGGGTGGCGCTCGGAATATTTCACCCAGATTGGCCGGCTCAACGGGCAGCAGATGACCGACGCGTTTACGCAGGTAGATGCATCATTCGGCTACCAGGCCACCGAGCGGCTGCGCGTGGCGCTGGAGGCCACCAACCTGCTGGATGAAACCTACTTCAGCTACATCGCCAACAAGAACCAGCCGTACTACATCTACAAGAACGGTCGCTCTTTCATGTTGAGCCTGAACTTCAAGCTGTGATGCCCGGCCGCGGCGGCTGCTCGTGGGCAGCCGCCTTTATCTAACCGCGGAAATCGGATTTCCGGTGAATTACTGACGTCGGATGGGCAGGCTTTCGGTGCACCGGGTTGCTGCAATTCCGTCCTTGCTTGCGCCCCTACATCGCGTTGCACGTGAAAACAGGTGCGCGACACGCAGTCATGCACCGATTTTTCGTGCCGCCGCAATCGCCGCAATGCGCGCCTTTGCCAATGCTTCACCGATCTGTGGGCCTTGCAGGCCCTCGGCTGCCAGGTCGGTCGCGCGCGTTGATTGCCAGGGCCGCGGCGTGCAGTCGCTTGAGTTCTTCGCCTTGTGGGTACGCGGCCTCTTCGCTACCCAGACGGCCACGCTTGTCGGCTTCGCAGACCAGTGCCAGCTGCGCGATACGTTCCGGCCGGCGAAACGCATCGCAGCGCACCAGCAGCTCGTGCAGGGTGCGGTCGCGCAGCTCGGCCAGGCGATGCACGTTCAAGTGCTCGCGGCAGGCGGTGACGGCGAGCTGGCGATACTCCTGCGGCACCTTGAGGCGTTCGCACAGCGCTTGCAATGGCGCCACGCCGCGTTGTTCGTGCATGACGTGGCGCGGCCATTCCTCGGGTGGTGTGAGTGCCTTGCCCAGATCGTGGGTCAGAGCGGCAAAGCCCACCAGCGCGTCGCCGGGCGCGAGACGCGCGGCCATGTCGCTGACCATTTCCTGGTGAATGCCGGTGTCGACCTCCGGATGGAATTCGGCGCGCTGCGGCACGCCGTACAGCGCATCGACTTCCGGCAGGATGACCCGCAGCGCATCGGTGTCGTGCAGCGTGCGCAGGAACGCCGAGGGCTGCGCGCAGCCCAAGGCGCGCCGCAGCTCCTGCCACACGCGCTCCGGCACCAGGCTATCGAGTTCGCCGCTGGCGGCCATGTCCCGCATCAATGCCGCAGTTTCAGCAGCGACAGTGAAGCCCAGCGGTGCCAGCCGCGCCATGAAGCGCGCGGCACGCAATACGCGCACAGGATCTTCGATGAACGCCGGACCGACATGCCGCAAGACGCGCGCCTGCAGATCACGCGCACCGTTGTACGGATCGAACAATTCACCCGTTTCCTCATCGCGCGCGATCGCGTTGATGGTGAAGTCGCGGCGTAGCAGGTCTTCTTCCAGTGTCACCGATGGGTCGGCGTCCACCACGAAGCCGCGATATCCGCGGCCGGACTTGCGCTCGGTGCGCGCCAATGCGTATTCCTCGCCACTGCGCGGGTGCAGGAACACCGGGAAATCCTTGCCGACCGGCTTGAACCCCTGCGCTTCCATCTGCGCCTGATCGGCACCGACCACCACCCAGTCGCGGTCGCCAGCCGGCTGGTCAAGCAATGCATCGCGGACTGCGCCGCCAACAAGATAGATCTTCATCGGCGCATGATGCCCGATGCGCTGCGCTGGTCGAAATACTCCGCAGCTATAGCAAGGTTGCGTTAGGGCAGGCTTTAAGACGTCCCAGACCATGCTGGTCTGAGATCCAGCTGTTTTTTGGGTTGGATGCACGCTGCGGCTCGTTCGCCACAGGGTCATAGAGCTGCCGGTCGACGGGCTGTCTCAGCGTCCTTGTTTGCCCACCACTGCGGGGCATGCTGCAGATACATCCCTGCCGGTACCTGCGCGGCATCCGTGCTGCGTCAGGTTCTGTACGCAATGACGGCGCCGCGCACTCGCCAAGGCCCTGCAACCTTGCAGGTCGCCTGGCATCGCTCAATCCTGCGCGGCGTTATTGGCTGCCTGGCCCGGGGTGCAGACCGGCTTCAAACGCTTGTCCACCAGCTTGCCCATGAGCCGGTCGCTCAGCGGCAGCATGTCGCCGTTGAGGCGCCAGTCGTAGATCACGCTGAAGGCCAACACGCGTGCGACATAGTCGCGGGTTTCCTTGTAGCTGATGGTTTCGATCCAGAAATCCGGCTCGAAATTCGGCCGCTGCGACTGCCAGCGGCCGGTGGGGCCAGGGCCTGCGTTATAGGCGGCAATGGTGAGATAGGGCAGCCCGTAGGTGTTGAGCAGCTGGCGCAGGTACGCCGTGCCGATGGCGATGTTGGTGGCCGGCTCATAGAGGCTGCTGGCGCCTGCATAGCCGGGCAGAGCGATCCCCTTGGCGACGGCCGCGCCAGTGCCAGGCAACACCTGCATCAGGCCCATCGCGTTGGCCGGCGAGCGCGCGCGCGGATTGAAGATGCTTTCGGCACGAATTTCCGCAGCTACCCAGGCGGGGTCGATCGCATTCTTGGCGGCCTCGCGGCGAATGCTGTCGTCGTGGTGCAGCGGGAAACGCAACGAGTAGAGGCGTTGTTCGTCCGGCTGCTTGCCGAGCGCGAATACCGCACGGTCGAACCAGCCGTTGTCGCTGGCAACTTCCACTGCCAGACGACGCTGGGTGTCGTCGAAGCGGGTGGCGGCATCGTTCCATTCGGCCACGGCCCAACCGGGGCGGTCGATCTGAAATAGGGCAATCGCGCGGACCAAGGCCGGGTCGCGCGCAACAGCGGCCTTGGCCTGCGCGCTGTCGTTGGGCTCCCAGGGGCACAGCCGGTAAGGCTGCTTGCAGGCGGTCGGCGGCCAGGAATCCGTGGAAGGTCGGCGATTGCGCGGCGGCGCGATACAGCGGCTGGGCGGCTGCAGCGGCGCCGGTCTTTTCGGCCAGGCGGGCTTCGAAGTACTGCCACCGTGAGTCGCTGCGTTGGCTCGCCGGCATCTTGCGAATTGCGGCCAACGCCGCCGACCAGTCGCCGCGCGACATCGCCTCGCGTGCACGCCATTCGTGCAGGCGCTCGTCGTAGGACGCTTCCGGTACGGCATTCAGCCGCCGCGCCGAATCCGGCAGATACGAGGCGACGGTCCACAACGCGATCTGGTACAGCACCTGCCCACGCTGCGCTTCGCTGAAGCCGAGCGCACTGGCAAGTTGCGGTAGCTGCTGTTCGGCGGCGTCGGGATCGCTCTTGGCCAGCTTGGCTAGTCCGTCGACGGCGATGCGGCGGCTGCGCTCGGTCTTTGGCCACCCTAGGGCGCGCGGGTGGGCCTTGTCGAGAAAGGCAGCGTAATCGATGGCCAGCGTCAGATCGGCCGCCGGCAGGCCACGCGCGGCAGTGCGCATCACCGCAGGCAGTTGTGCATCGGCAGCGGCTTCCACGCGTTCCCAGCGCAGCGTCGGCGTGAGTTCGCCGCGCGATTCCAGCCCGGCAACCACTGCATCGCAGGCGTCGGGCAGCGCCTTACCGTTGCGCCACAGCGTCAGCGCATCGCGGCTCCACTGTGCATCGGCCTTGCCGGTGGCCTGGCGCGCGGTCAGTTGTGCGCAGCGCAGGCCGACGTTGTCGGTGGGCTTCCAGTTGGCCAGCAGCGCGTTCCAGTCTTGCCGACGTGCCAACGCCGGCAACCAGGTGCTGCGGAAGCTTTCAGCCACGGGCTGGCCGGCGTAACGCTGCAAGAATGCTTGCGCCTGGGCATTGG
Organism: Xanthomonas phaseoli pv. phaseoli; assembly: GCA_022749655.1. GTDB lineage: Bacteria > Pseudomonadota > Gammaproteobacteria > Xanthomonadales > Xanthomonadaceae > Xanthomonas > Xanthomonas phaseoli. The sequence goes on along the minus strand of CP094243.1, from coordinate 4,667,654 downwards.
AGACGGTGTCGATCGTGCGCTTGAGCGTGGCAAATTCCAGCCATCCATACAGCGGATGGCGGCTCAACGCAGCGAGCTGGCCGGCATCGGTCTGGCCGCGCTCTGCGGCCGCGATGGCATCGCGCATGGCAGTCAGTTGTGGGTCGAGGGTTTGCGCGTGCAATGCGGTGCTGCCAAGGCACAGCAGACCGATGAAAATAGTGGCAAGGCGGGGGCATAAGTCATGGCGCGATGATACCCAAGCACGCCTGAGCAGCTGAGTGAATGCACGTCGCTCGCGCGTGATGGGAAGGCCACCTTCGTTGGCACGCGTGATGGGTAGAGCACGCAGGTATGTGCAGATAACACCGCGTCACCACCGCTGCTGCGCCGTTCGCTGCTGCACCGCCAGTTGCGGCGCGTTAATGTTTCGTTTAAGAATTGGGAAGGACCGCAGGGCACGGGGGCGTGCGGACACTCAAGAATCCTTCTGGAGAGAGAAAGGATGAAGCCTCTGATTGGCCCCCGTCGGTCATGCCTGGCCGTGCAGTTGTCGTTGTGTCTGATTCCCACACTCGCCTGGGCGCAACAGCCCGAAGCTGCACCGAGCACGCGTACGCTCGACAGCGTGCAGGTCACCGGCACGCGTATCAAAACCGCCGAATTGCAGGGCCAGGTGCCGATCCAGACGCTCAATCGCGCCGATATCGAACGCACCGGCCTGACCTCCATCGGCGAGGTCCTGCAGGAACTCACCGCGTCCGGTTCGGCGCTCAATGCCAAGTTCAATTCCTCCGACAACTTCGGCTTTCCGCCCGATGGCAGCGGCGTGGGTGCCGGCTCGGCGCAGGTGGATCTGCGCCATCTCGGTTCCAAGCGTGTGCTGGTGCTGGTGGATGGCATTCGCTGGGTCAACGAATCCTCTGCGTCCGGCGTGGGCTCGTCGACCGATCTCAACACCATTCCGCTGGCGATCGTCGAGCGCATCGAAGTGCTCGAAGACGGCGCCTCGTCGCTGTATGGCTCGGATGCGATTGCCGGTGTGGTCAACATCATCACCCGTCGCACGTTCGACGGTGCGCAGGTCACGCTCAACTACGGGCAGTACGGCAAGGGCGATGGCGCCAACCAGGGCATGGACCTGGCCTGGGGCACCAGCGGAGAGAATTTCAGCCTGTTCTTGGGCGCCAGCTACGTCAAGCAGGATCCGATCTATGCGCGTGATCGTGCGCAGGCACGCTTCCCGATTCCTGGCACCGGGCTGACCTTCGCCAGCTCGGCTACGCCGGATGGCCGCTTCCAGTTCGTCGATCCCAACACCGGCGTACGCCAGAACCTCACGCCCAATGCCGGCGTCGGTACACCGCAATACGATGGCAGCGGCGGTTGCACGCGCAGCGACGACTATCACTGCTTCGGCACCGCAGACCGCTACAACTTTGCCGAGCAGAACCTGTTGCTGACGCCGTCCGAGCGCAAGGGCGTGTTTGCGCAGTTCCGCTATTACTTCAACGACGACGTGCAGTGGTACGTCAAGGCGTTGGGCAACCGGCGCGAATCGACCAACCAGGCCGCACCGGAGCCCATCTTCCTCGGGCCCGATGCCGGTACCGGCAACCCGCTGGCCGACAACATCGTGATCTCCGCGCTCAATCCGTTCAACCCGTTCGGATTCGATCTGGATTCGGCCACCAATCTGATCCAGATCGGTCGCAGGCCGGTGGAAGGCGGGCCGCGGCGCTACGAGCAACAGGTCGATACCCAATATTTCGGCACCGGCCTGGTCGGCACGTTCGAAGGCGCAGGGCGGACCTGGTTCTGGGACGTCAACGGCATGTACAGCAAGAACAAGGCCGAGCAGACCAACTACGGCAGCTACAACCTCTACAACATCAACCTGGCGTTGGGCGACCCGGCTGCCTGCGCGGCCGTGGCCGGCTGCGTGCCGCTGGATATCTTCAGCGGTGCAGGCAGCATCACGCCGGAGATGTTGCGCTGGATCCAGCCGGTGGTGCGCGACCGCAGCCAGAACGAATTGAGCCTGTTCACCGCCAACCTCAGCAGCGAGTTGTTCCAGTTGCCCGGCGGTGCGGTGTCGTTCGCCGGGGTTACGAATACCGCAAGTACGAAGGCGCCTATCAGCCCGATCCGCTCACCGTGGCCGGGCGTTACAACGGCGTGCCGTCGTTGCCGACCTCGGGCAGCTACGACGTCAACGAGGCTTATCTCGAACTCAATATTCCGATCTTCGCCAACTCGGCATTGGGCGACAAACTCGATCTGAATATCGCCGGGCGTTATTCGGACTATTCGACATTCGGTGGCGAGTTCACGCCGAAGTACGGGCTGCGCTGGCAGGTCACCGATGAGTTCGTGTTGCGCACCAGCTATGCGGAAGGCTTCCGCGCGCCCACCATCGGCGAGTTGTTCGGTTCGGCGGCGCGTGCGGACCTGCAGTTGTCGGACCCATGCTCGATCGGTCTGGGCGGCACTGCGCCGCGCGGCAGTGCGGCCAATTGCGCCGCGCTCGGCGTGCCTGCCGGCTACCAGCAGGCCAACCAGCAGATCTCGGTCACCACCGGCGGTAACGAGCAGCTGGATCCGGAGCGTTCGCGCAGTTTCAGTGCGGGTTTCGTCTTCAGCCCGGGATTTGCGAGCGATGCCAGCTGGTCCGACCGCCTCGATCTGGAGGTGACCTTCTATGGCCATCATGTGGATGGTGCGATCCAGGCGATCAATGCGCAAACGCAGCTGGATCTGTGCGTGGATACGCTGGATGCGTTGTACTGCAACGGCATCGGGCGGGCGTCCACCGGCGGCATCAACGCCTTCAACAACCGCTTGACCAACCTGGGCTCGATCAAGACCGACGGTTGGGACGTGGATCTGTTCTGGACCTTGCCGCAAACCGCATTCGGGCGCTTCAAACTTTCGTGGCAGAACACCTTGGTGGGCCGCTACGAGGCGCTGGGTGCGGCGGGGCAGCGACAGCCGCAAGGGCCGGGCATCGAGGTGGTGGACAGCGCAATTCCGGAGTGGACCAGCAACGCGGTACTGGATTGGTCGCTGGGCAACTGGACGGCTTCGTGGACTGCGCGGCACATTTCCAAACTGACCGAGCAGTGCGGTGATGCGGTGGAGTTTGCGGTGTGTTCGGATCCCTCGGCGGGAACCAACCGCCTGGATGCAATCACCTATCACGATGCGCAGGTGGGCTATCGCATCGACTGGCTCAAGGGCCTGCAACTCACGGCCGGCGTGAACAACGCGTTCGACAAGGATCCGCCGATCTGCTTGTCGTGCTCCCTCAATGGCTACGACGCATCCACCTACGACATCCCCGGCGGACGCTTCTGGTATGCGCGTGTGGATTTGAAGTTCTAGTTCAACCGCACTTGATCTGGTTGGTGGGCGCGTGAGTCGGTTGCAAGGCGTTGGGGCTCTTGCCTCACTGCAGGGCCCTTGCCCGCCCGCCATCGCAGGACACGCTGCAAGTACGTCCTTGTAAGCTCCTTGGCGGCATCCATGCCGTCAAGGGTCCCGCGACGGTGAGCGGGCAAGGACCCGTCGAGATGGTCGGTTTGCAGGTTTGCAAACAGGGCACGACGGGTATTGTTGGAATGGCTGCGTGGCGTATCAGCTTCCCAATCAGGGCGAGCCCCGGTAGAGCCTTTTGGAAAGCCACCGACTGACTTTCCAGTGCGGTGTCGTCACCGATTGCGGACCGTTGGCGGCATGGATGCCGCCAACGAGCCCCCAGGGATGGAGTCACGGGGTGTCCGGCGAGCGGTGCGGGCACCGCGCAATCGACACAGCAGGCTTGAAGATCGCCACGCCCTCGCAACGCGCGACGTCAGGCCAGTCGGATGAGATGCCAGGCACTGAGCGCGCCCGCATGACTGCAGCGCGCGCTCGACTGACCGCCTGGCTCAGATCTTCGCGCGCTGCTCGCGCAAGCCGGTCAGTTGCGTGGTCCAGTCGTTCAAGCGCGCACGTTCCTGTTCGACCACGGCGGCCGGTGCGTTTTGCACGAAGGTGGCGCTGCCGAGTTTGCCGTTGCACTTGGCGATCTCGCCTTCCACGCGCTTGATTTCCTTGTCCAGTCGGTTGCGTTCGGCATCCATGTCGACCAGGCCTTCCAGTGGCACCAGCAACGTGAGTTCGCCCACGATGGCCGCGGCCGACGGCGGTGTGTCCTGGCCGGCGTCCAGCCAGTCGATGGTTTCCAGCTTGAGCAGGAACGATAGCTGCGAGGCGAAACGGGCAACACGCGGGCGGTCCTCGGCAGTGCCGGCTTGCAGCAGCAGCAGGCGCACCTGCTTGGACGGCGGCACGTTCAATTCGCTGCGCACGCGGCGCAGTGCCGACACCATCGACTTGAGCCATTCGACATCGGCTTCGGCGGTTGCATAGCCGCTGGTATCGACATCACCAACCTGCGGGAAGCTCTGCAACGAAATCGTGGCGGTGGTGATGCCCAGGCGCGGCGCGACCTGCTGCCACAATTCCTCGGTCACGAACGGGGTGAGCGGGTGCAACAGGCGCAGCAACGACTCCAGCACATACAGCAGCGTGTGGCGCGTGCTGGCGGCCGCGTCGGTGTCCTGACCGTTGAGCGCCGGCTTGGCCAGCTCCACGAACCAGTCGCAGAACGCGTTCCAGGCGAATTCGTACAGCGACTGTGCGAGCAGGTCGAAGCGATAGTTGGCGTAATGCACGTGGGTTTCTGCGGTGGCCTTGTCCAGGCGCGCCAGGATCCACTTCTCCGCTTCGGTGCGCGGCTGCGGCACGCCGCTAAAGCGCGCACCTTCGGTGTTCATCAGCGCAAAGCGCGTGGCGTTCCACAGCTTGTTGCAGAAGTTCTTGTAGCCCTCGGCGCGGCCCAGATCGAACTTGATGTCGCGGCCATGCGTGGCGAGTGCGGCGATGGTGAAGCGCAGCGCGTCTGCACCGTGGGCGATAATGCCGTCGGGGAATTCACGACGCGTGGCTTTTTCGATCTTTTCTGCCATGCGCGGCTGCATCAAGCCATGGGTGCGCTTGGCCACCAGGTCCTCGATGCTGATGCCGTCGATGATGTCCAGCGGATCGAGCACGTTGCCCTTGGACTTGGACATCTTCTGGCCTTGCGCATCGCGAATCAGGCCGGTGATGTAGACATCGCGGAACGGCACCTGGCCGGTGAAGCTGTCGGTGGCCATGATCATGCGCGCCACCCAGAAGAAGATGATGTCGAAGCCCGTCACCAGGACCGACGACGGCAGATAACGCGCGAAACCGCGCTCGGCCATCGCCTGCGCATCCGGCCAGCCCAGCGTGGAGAACGGCCACAGCTGCGAGGAGAACCAGGTTTCCAGCACGTCGCTGTCCTGGTGCAGGGCGACGCCCGCGCCTAAACCGTGCTTGGCGCGCACCTCGGCTTCGTCGTGGCCGACGTAGCACTTGCCGGCCTCGTCGAACCACGCCGGAATGCGATGGCCCCACCACAGCTGCCGGCTGATGCACCAGTCCTGGATGTTTTCCATCCAGTGGCGATAGGTGTTGATCCAGTTCGGCGGCACGAACTTGATCTGGCCGCTTTCGACCAGCTCAAGCCCGCGCTTTGCCAGCGCATCCATCTTCACGAACCACTGGTCGGTGAGGTAGGGCTCGATCACCTGGCCGGTGCGATCGCCGCGCGGCACCTGCAGCTTGTGCGGCTTGGTTTCCACCAACAGGCCGAGGTCTTCCAATTCGGACAGCACCAGCTTGCGTGCGTCGTAGCGATCCAGGCCGCGGTAGCGGTCCGGTGCTTCGTCGTTGAGGGTTGCGGTGACGGTGAAAAGGTTGATCATCGGCAGCGAGTGCCGCACACCCACCTGGTAATCGTTGAAATCGTGCGCCGGCGTGACCTTGACCACGCCGGTGCCGAAGGCGCGGTCGACGTAATCGTCGGTGATCACCGGCACCTGGCGGCCGGTCAGCGGCAACACGATGCGCGCGTTATGCAGCGTGAGATAACGCGCGTCTTCCGGGTGCACCATCACTGCGGTATCGCCGAGCATGGTTTCCGGGCGCGTGGTGGCCACCACCAGGTAATCGCGGGTTTCGCGCAGCGTCTCGTTGCCGTCGGCATCGTGCTCGACGTGTTCGTAGGTCACGCCATCGGCCAACGGGTAACGGATCGACCACAGGAAGCCGTCTTCTTCGACGTTCTCCACTTCCAGATCGGAGATCGCGGTCTTCAGCACCGGGTCCCAGTTGACCAGGCGCTGGCCGCGGTAGATCAGGCCCTGCTCGTACCAGCGCACGAACGCTTCGTTGACCGCCGCCGAGGGCTGCGGGTCCATGGTGAAGGTGCTGCGCGACCAGTCGCTGGACGTGCCCAGCCGGCGCATCTGGCGCTCGATGGTGTCGCCGGATTCGGCTTTCCATTCCCACACCTTGGCGATGAAGCCCTCGCGCCCCAGCGAATCGCGCGTTTGCCCCTTGCCTTCCAGCGCCAGGTTGCGCGAGACCACCATCTCGGTGGCGATGCCGGCATGGTCGGTGCCCACCTGCCACAAGGTGTCATAACCACGCATGCGGTGATAGCGCACCAACGCATCCATCAGCGTCTGCTGGAACGCATGGCCCATGTGCAGCGTGCCGGTCACGTTCGGCGGCGGCAGCAACACGGTGTACGGCTCACCCTTGCCGGACGGTGCGAAATAACCGGCCGCCTCCCACTGCGCGTACAGGCGTGATTCGAAGGAAGAGGGGTCGTAGCTGGAGGCGAGGGTGGTCATAGTGGGGCTGGGATTCGGAATTCGGGAGTCGGGATTGGTTGCGTCATGGGGCCGGCGAGAATCACTGGCAACCCATTGATTAACTTTACTGTTGGTGCTGTGGAGCGAACATCGGCCGTCTTGGATTGGTCGTTGGATGCAGCCTCGGGACGCGCAGAAATCTGCTCTGACGAATCCCCAATCCCAACTCCCCAATCCCCGCCGCACTCACATGTCGTACTTGGTCAGTTCCAGGCCCAGGGCCTTGTACTGCTTCCAGCGTTCGCGCAGCGGTTCGCGGGCAGCGGGGTCGGCCGGCACCACTTCCAGTACGCGGTCGCAGGCGCCCAGGTAGGGGTCGTCGCGCAGGTTGATCACCAGCGGGCGCGAGGGGGCATCGAACTCCGGCGAGGCGATCAGCACCGGTGTCAGTTCGTCTTCTTCATCGGTGCCGGCAATCTGGTGCGGGATGTAGGCCTCGTCGTCGAACGCCCACAGCAGGTCGTCCAGCGCCTCGGCCTGCTCCGCATCGCGGGCCAGGATCAAGGTGGCCAGGTTGGCGTCGTTGGCCTTGCGCGCCAGCTCGCAGACCAGCCGCAGCGGTTCGTTGAGGAAGCGCGGCTTGGCGATCAGGTAGAAGTCGGCACGGGGCATCAGGCGGTCACAAGGCGGGAGGAGAGCAACACTTCGGTGGTCATGCCGGCGGCCGCGAACAGGGCCGCGCAGCCAAGCACGGCCAACAGCAGGCCGCCGAATGCGCGCAGGCGGCGCCCGGGTGGGCGCGAACGGTACAGGTACACCGGCAGGAACAGCACGGCCAAGGCCACGATGCCGATATTCATCCAGGCCGGTCGGCGGTAACCGAGCTGGCGGCTGTCGGCCGCCAGCCACACAAACAACAGCAAAAGCTGCACGACGATCCAGAGCAGATCGATGCCGGGGCTGGTCCAGCCCGACACCGCGCTGGCGGCTCCGTTCACGACGGAGAAGCCAGCGATGAGCGCCAGTGCAGCGCGCGGCGACATCAGGCCGCGCGATCCAGCAACCACTGGGTCAGCAGGCCGACCGGGCGACCGGTGGCCATGCCGCGCTTGCCTTCGTCGCTGGCCACGCCGGCGATATCCAGGTGCGCCCAACGCTGGTTTTCGGTGAAGCGCGACAGGAAGCAGCCCGCGGTGATCGCGCCACCCCAGCGGCCGCCGATGTTGTAGACATCGGCGAAGGTGGAATCCAGCAGGCCCTGGTATTCGTCCCACAGCGGCAGGCGCCAGGCGCGGTCGAACACGTGCTCGCCAGCGGCCAGCAGTTCGTTGGCCAGGTCGTCGTGCTTGCTCATCAGGCCGGCAGTCTGGTGGCCCAGCGCCACCATGCAGGCACCGGTCAACGTGGCCACGTCCACCAACGCTTCGGGGTTGAAGCGCTCGGCGTAGGTCAGCGCATCGCACAGGATCAGGCGGCCTTCGGCATCGGTATTGCCGACCTCGATGGTCTTGCCGGACATGCTGGTGATCACATCGGAGGGACGGTAAGCGTTGCCGTCGATGGCGTTCTCGACCGCCGGCACCACCACCACCAGGTTGATCGGCAGCTCGGCCTTGACCGTGGCCACGAAGGTGCCGATGACGTTGGCGCCACCGCACATGTCGTACTTCATTTCCTCGATGCCGCCCTGCGTCTTGAGGTTGACGCCGCCGGTATCGAAGGTGATGCCCTTGCCGACCAGCACATACGGGCGCGCGTCGCCGCCGCCGTTCCACTTCAGCACGATCAGGCGCGGGCGGTTGGCCGAGCCGCGTGCCACCGACAGCAGCGAGCCCATGCCCAGCGCGTCCATCTGCGCCTCGTCCAGGATCTCGGCCTCGGCACCCGGGAACTTGCCGGCGAAGGCCGCGGCGGTCTCGGCCAGGTAGGCCGGGGTGCAGTAGTTCGGCGGCAGGTTGCCCAGCTCGCGGGCGAACTCCACGCCTTCGGCAGTGGCCACGCCCACGGCGAGCGCGCGGGTGTCGTCGCCGGCGATGGCCAGGGTGGTCAAGCCGGTCTCGTCCACCTTCTTCTTGCCCAGCGTGGCGGTGTAGCGGTAGGCGGCGTGGTCGCTGACGGTCACCGCCTGGCGGATGTTCCAGGCGGCATCGCGGGCCTTGACGGTGAGTTCGGTCAGGGTGAGCAGGGCGGTGCCGACCGCGCCGGTCTTCAGCGCGCGGGTCGCATCGCCGACGGCCTTGAGATAGGGCGCCACGCCGAACTTGCCGGCTTCGCCCAGGCCGACCACCAGCACGCGCGGCGCGGTGACGCCGGGCAGGTCGTGCAGCAGCGTGGTGCTGCCGGTCTTGCTGGCCACATCGCCGCGCGCGACCAAGGCCGTCAAGCGGCCCTGACTGGCGCTGTCCAGCGCCTGGGCAGCGGGCGAAAGGGTCTTGTCGGCGAACACGCCAACCACGATGCAGTCGACGGCAGCGCTTGCCGGCGCGTCTTGGTTCAGGGTGAATTGCAGGGCCATTGATCAGATTCCGTAGGCAAATCCGTACAATCGCGGGCTGTTTACGCCAACCGGACTAGGCTGGCGGCGCCGCGAACGAATCCGAGAGTTTAAAACAAGCCCACCCCATGCCGAAGCTCGATCGATACCTGCTTAGCGATTTCACCCAGAGCTTCCTGGCCACCTTGATCGTGCTGCTGGTCGTCAGCGTTGGCGGTGTGCTGGTGGATATCCTCGGCAATATCGCCGACGGCCGCATCCCGGCGCGCTTGCTGCTGTCGCAGGTGGGGCTGCAATTCGTGGCGTATCTGCCCATTATCCTGCCGCTGGCGTTGATGCTGGGCCTGTTATTGGCGCTGGCCAGGCTGTACCGCGATTCAGAAATGGCCGTCATTACCGCCATTGGCGTCGGCCCCCGGCGCATGCTGCGGCCGATGCTGATGCTGGTGGTGCCGGTGGTGGTGGTCATCGGGTTGTGCTCGCTGTGGCTGGGCCCCTGGGCGAGCCGCACTGCCGAGGCGATGCTGGAAGATGCCAACCGCAGCGTGCTGATGGCCGGTCTGGAGTCGGGCCAGTTCACGCCGTTGTCCGGCGGTGGGGTGGTCTACCTGCAGACGATCTCTGCCGACGGCAAGGGCCTGGGCAAGGTCTTCATGCAGCGCCAGCAGAATGACCGCATTGATGTGGTCACTGCCGACCGCGGCGCGATGTTCTTCGAGGGCAAGACCGACTGTTACCTGCGCCTGGACGATGGCTACCGCACGGAAGGCCCGGCAAGCGGCGCGACCCTGGACTATCGCTTGATGAAGTTCGCCAGCAGCGATATCGCCTTGCCCGACCGCACCCGCGTGCACGATGCCAACGATCCGGAAGTGATGTGGACCACCCAGTTGCTGTCCGACGAGCGTCCTGCCGCGCGCGCCCAGCTGCATGAGCGCCTGGCGCCGCCGTTGCTGGCCCTGGCGTTTGCCTTGCTGACCTTGCCGCTGTCGCGCAGCGCACCGCGGCAACAGCGTTATGGCCGAATCATGCTGGCATTTCTGGCCTACATGGTGGGCACCAATCTGATGATCGTCGGCACACCCATGGATCGCCAACGGCAAGACCCCGGCGGCGCTGGGCCTGTGGTGGTTGACGCTGCCGCTGCTGGCAGTGGCGGTGTGGGCGTATGCGCGCGATGGCCGTGTGCGTCGGCCGAGGGCGCGCGCATGAAGCTGACGCCGCGGGTCCACGATTGGTACGTCGGTCGCGTGGTGTTGTTTACCGTGCTGCTGACCTGGGCGGTGCTGCTGGGGCTGGATCTGGTCAACGCCTTCGCCAGCGAAGCCAAGAACATCGGGCAGGGCAGCTACACCTTCGGGCACGCGGTGGCGTACGTGGCCTACACCGTGCCGCGCCGGGCCTATACCTTGTTCCCGACGGCCGCGGTGATTGGCGCGCTGATGGGCTTGGGCCAGTTGGCCGCCACCTCCGAGCTGACGGCGCTGCGTGCGCTGGGCGTGTCGCGCAAACGCATGTCTGCCTCGGTCGTCGCAGCGATGGCGCTGCTGACCGCCAGCATGGTGATCAGTGGCGAAACCATCGGGCCGTGGGCACAGAACCAGGCCGACACGCTCAAGGCAAGTGCCCGCTTCAACAGCGATATGGCGTCTTCGCGCTACGCCGGGCTGTGGGCACGCGAGGGCGACACCTTCCTCAATGCCTTGAGTGGCGAAGAGAAGCTGCTCGATGGCGGTGGCACCGCGCTGGATCTGCACGATGTGCGGCTCTACCACCTCGATCCCAGCGGCAGGATGCAGCAATTGACCTACGCCTCGGTGGCCGAACACCGCGACGGCCGTTGGACCCTGCGCCAGGTCCGTCGCGACACCTTCCAGGAACGCTCGGTGCAGCGCGAGACCTTCCCCGAATTGCCGTGGCAAACGCAATTGAATCCTGCCGCGCTGGCCGCTGGCCTGGCCAAGCCGCGCAATCTTTCCGCGCACGAGCTGGAGCAGAGCATCGAATACCGTCGCCGCAATGGATTGGACGCGCGCGATTACGAAGATCAGTACTGGAGCCGGTGGTTCTATCCGCTCAATGTGCTGGCGCTGTGCATGGCGGCAATCCCGTTCTCGTTCGGCTCGCTGCGCAGCGGCGGCCTGGGCAAGCGCCTGTTCCTGGGCATTCTGTTTGCGCTGGGTTTCTGGCTGCTGCAGCTGTTCTTCGGCCGCATGGCCGGCGCCCTCAAGCTCGATTACCGCATTGCCTATGCGCTGCCGCCCATGGTGATGCTGGGTGTGTCGGCGTGGTTGTTCCGCAGGCGTAGCAGTTGAACCGCGCACCGCAGGCCCTGGTCGATACCGATCAACGCGCGCTTGCGCAGGCAGTCGGCGAGGTGCTGCATTATCTGTGGGATCCGATCGGCGTTGCGGGGTGCCGCAGGCGCGCGATGAGTACGACAGTTATGTCCCCGAGATCTGCACGCTGTTGTGGCAGGGCGCAGATCAGGCAACGGTCGCCACGGCCCTGCGTGAGATCGCCAGGCAGCGCATGGGCCTTCACGGCACGGACGTTCTAGCCGAGCAGGCAGCCCGCCGTTTAATGGTATGGCGCGAGGTCATCACCCGTTAGGAATGGGGCGATACGTCAGGCGTATCGGCTGGCCGGTTCCGGCAGTTCTCTTGATTAGGCGAGCGCGGGTTCCACCTCGCACATCCAGGCATATCTCCGCCGAGACGGTCGCGTAGTGCAGTTGCCAGCACGTGCCGCTGAGGGGCCGGTAGGAATCTCACATGTGCCCCTGGCATCGGCAATCGGTAGCAACGTGCCGGCCCTTCCTCCGCAGCACGCTAGCTCGCCAGCATTCGCCAGCGGCGCGCTGGTCATGTTGCTAATGCTTGGCAATGCGCTGCAGCCGAGTCCCGCTCGCACGGTCGTGCCAGGTCAGCCGGTCGCGGTCCAGCCACGCCCACCAGAATCCCAGCCCGCCCAGCGCCAGCGACAAGGTGCCGACGGCATAGCGGATCCACAGCGCACGCCATGACACCTGTGGGGCGATCAAGCGCAGCCGCCAGGGGCGCATGCCCAGCGTCTGTCCGCCGCGTCGCCAGCTCACGGTGGCGTAGAGGCCTGCGGCGATCCAGCAGCACAGCCATAACAGCCACTGCCAGCCGCTGAAAGGGGCGATGTTTTCGCGTGCGGGGTGCCCGGCAAGCGTAAAGCCCAGCGTGAACACGGTGGAGATCAGCATCGACAGCGCCAGCACCGGCCAGGCGTCGTAGCACAGCGCCAGCAGCCGCCAGCCCACCAGGGCAGGGGCGCGCGCAACGCGAGGCGAAGGGATCGAGGTCATGGCGCGAGCATAACGGTCGCCAAGCACGGCGCAACGCCGCGCTGCAGTAGCCGCGCCCCGGTACTTGCGCGCGCTGACGCAAGGCGACAATCCAAGCACGATCAACCGCATCCTGGCACGAGGGCTGGTACCTAGACTCGGCGTGTCCAGTCGAGCGCATGCCCATGCCCGGGACCTGCCGGCCATGGGATCAACTGGCGACGGCATCGCCGCTGCCTTGCTGGCGTCGCGATCCGGATGACCTTCGCGCCTGCGGCCGAGGCGTGCTGATCACGTGCGACAATGACGCGCAGCGCCACATGTGCGCCTCTCGTGCGCAGGCAATACACCTCCCGGCAACGCCGCCCATCGGCTCTCAAAACGCACGCCGCGTTTTATGCTGTGGCGATGTCTGCCAGCAGCCCCGCCGAACGCCGCCAACTTGCCCGCCAACTGCCACCGGTGCAGGCGGCCGATGCCGGCGTGATCGAACGCTTTCTCGACCGGTTCTGGGCCGAGCAGGGCGTGGCGCGACAGACCCTGGAAAGTTATCGGCGCGACCTGGAAGGGCTGGCGCGTTGGCGCGACGGCGCGGGTGGCGGCTTGCTCGGCATCGACCGTGCCGCCCTGTTCGACTATCTGCGCTGGCGTGCCCAGGCCAATTACTCTCCGCGCAGCACGGCGCGGCTGTTGTCGACCTTGCGTGCGTTCTACGGGCTGTGCCTGCGCGATGGCGTGCGCAGCGACGATCCCACCGCCCTGATCGACCCGCCGCAACTGCCACGCTCGCTGCCCAAGGCCTTGACCGAAAGTCAGATCGAGGCCTTGCTGGCCGCGCCGGACGCGGACACCCCGGCAGGCCTGCGCGATCGCGCGATGCTGGAACTGATGTACGCCGCGGGCCTGCGTGTGAGCGAGCTGGTCAACCTGCCGGCAGTGGGGGTGAACCTGCGTCAGGGCGTGCTGCGGGTGACCGGCAAGGGCAGCAAGGACCGGCTGGTGCCGCTGGGCGAGGAATCCCAGCATTGGTTGGAGCGTTACCTGCGCGAGGCGCGCCCGCTGCTGGTCGCGAACAAGCCGGTGGCGGCGGTTGACGGGCAGGTGCCGTTGTTCATCGACGCCGCGCGTCAGCCGCTCAGCCGACAGCAGTTCTGGGCGTTGGTCAAACGTTACGCAGCGGTCGCCGGTATCGACCCGGACACGGTCAGCCCGCATGGGCTGCGGCATAGCTTTGCCACCCATCTGCTCAACCGCGGCGCCGATCTGCGCGCGTTGCAGATGCTGCTGGGCCACAGCTCGTTGTCGACCACGCAGATCTATACGCTGGTGGCGCGCCAGCATCTGCAGAAACTGCACGCCAGCCATCATCCGCGCGGTTAGTCGGCGCAGCGTCTCGCCATGGGGATGCGTGCAGGCCACGCGCTTGTCGCGGTTGCGGCAGAGAACTGCCAACGGGTCAACGCCGCGCTGGCGGCCGCATCGACAGCGCCAGCGGACGTTGGTGGTGCCTCGCCAGACACGTTCGGCGACCGCGGCGGCCTTGCCGGTCAGGCTGGCGCTGGCCGGCGCGACATCTACATGGTCATACCTGGTGCTGACGGTCAGCGCCGGACGCCACGCGGCGGTGCACTCCAGTAAAACTGCAGAGAGTGGCGGCGGCGCTTGCAGGCATGTTCAAGACGCCCTGCGACGGCGACTGTGCCGAGCCCACTGCCAGACCCGGCAAGCCGCGCGCTGCATTGCGTCTGTCCAACAGGTGCAGCAGTGGCTTGCCTGTCGCGTTCACAAACTGTGGCGGCCGGGGCCAGGCTTCATCTGCGCTGTGCGAGAATCCGGGCACCTCATTCCATCTGGATGCGTGAATGTATCGTCTTGCCATCGCCGCGCTGCTGGGCGCGATCAGCCTTACCGCCTGCGCACAATCCTCGCAGCCTGCGGCAAGTACTGCCGGCGCCAAGCCCGCCGCCGCGCCTGCCGCCACCGGCACGGTGGACCAACGCGTGAGCACGGCGCTCAAGGCGCTGGACCCGGACTTCAAGCCCGATTACATCGGTGCTGCGCCGTTCCCCGGCTTCCGCGAAGTGGTCGTCGGCGGGCAGGTGCTGTACGTCAGCGACGACGGCCGCTACCTGATCCAGGCGCAGCCGTTCGACATCCAGAACAAGCAGTTCGCCGCCAGCCCGGGCTTGCTGGCCTATCGCCGCAAGCAGCTGGACACCGTGCCCAAGGCCGACCGCATCGTGTTCGCGCCGGCCAACCCGAAGTACACCGTCACCGTCTTCACCGATGTGGAATGCGGTTACTGCCGCAAATTGCATAGCGAGATCGGCGAGCTCAACAAGCAGGGCATCGCGGTGGAATACCTCGCGTTTCCGCGCATGGGCCTGGGCAGCCAGGACCACAAGGAAATGATTGCGGTGTGGTGCGCTGCCGATCGCAAGCAGGCGCTCACGGCCGCCAAGTCGGGTCAGCCGGTCGCCTCCAAGGACTGCAAGAACCCGGTGTCGATGGAATACAACCTGGGCCAGCGCCTGGGCGTCAACGGAACGCCGGCGATCTTCGCCCCGATGGCACCCAGCTCGGTGGCTACCTGCCGCCGGCGCAGCTGCGTGAGGCGCTGGAAAAGCGGGCCGTGAGCACGGCGGGCGGCAGCCGCTGATCCACATCGACGCGGCCGTGTGACGACGCGTCGGCGCTGGCCCTTGCTGGCTGGACGCTTGTCAGGGGCCGGGATGCGTCTGCATTCCGGCCTTTTGCGTTTCGGGGGTGGCGGCGGCTGGCTGGATCGAGCGGCCGGGCGGCGTCCGGCCGCCGATTCGTCGAGGCGGTAGTGCCGATCGGCTGCGTACGGCGTGCAGATGTCGCCACTGCCAACTGTCGCGCCTGCGCCAGTTGCAGGGCCACGATGACGGTGCGGATGAAGACAGTGGGAGCAGGGCGGGGCGCTGCCAACCGGCGCGTTAGCCAGATGGCCAGTCGCCAACGCGTTAGCCAGACAGCTAGTCGCCAGGTCGCTGCGCTCGTCCGCCCGTCACGATGGCCGCGCCGAACGAAACGTGGGCTGGTGGTCTTCGGCCTGATTCGCTGGCCGATTGCCTCCGCCGCACGCTTGACCGACGCCGACCCACCGGCTCCGTTACAATCTGCAGCCCCGTTTCTGACACGGTTCCCCGGACATGATGGTCCTCGAGGGCGCTTCCGCCCTTTCGCCGTTCCGCCGCGCTCGGCTCGAAACCCGCCTGCAAACCCTCGTTCCCGCGCTGCGTATCACTGGCGCCTGGCACGTGTACTTCATCCGTGCCGAGGCCGGGCAGTCGCCCGACCAGGCCACCTTGCAGCGGATCCTGCAGGCCAACGCCGCGCCCGCCGCGCGCGATGCCGATGCCTCCTCGCGTTACGTGGTGCCGCGCCTGGGCACCTTGTCGCCGTGGTCGAGCAAGGCCACCGAGCTGGTACGCGGGGCCGGGCAGCCGATCCAGCGGGTAGAGCGCGGCACCCGCATCGACCTGGCCGGCTGGCCGGACGACGCGGCCGCCCAGGCTGCCGTGGCCAAGTTGCTGCACGACCCGATGACGCAATCGCTGCTCGGCTCGGCCGCTGCCGCCGAGGCACTGTTCAACGTGCCCGATCCGGGCCAGCTGCAGCGCGTGCCGCTGGATGGGCTGGAGCAGGCCAACCGCGACCTGGGCCTGGCCCTGGCCCTGGCGCAGGACGAGATCGACTACCTGCGCGAACGTTTCGGCGCGCTGGGCCGCGACCCGGCCGACGTCGAGCTGATGATGTTCGCCCAGGCCAACTCCGAACATTGCCGGCACAAGATCTTCAATGCCAGCTGGACCATCGACGGCAAGCCGCAGGAGCGCTCGCTGTTCCGCATGATCAAGCACACCCACCAGCAGACCCCGCAGCACACCTTGTCGGCCTACAGCGACAACGCGGCGGTGGTGGAAGGCGTGCCGGCTGCGCGCTATCGCCCGGATCCGGCCACCGGCCACTACCGCAGCGAAGCGGTGCTGCCGTCGGCCTTTGCGATCAAGGTGGAAACGCATAACCACCCGACCGCGATCGCCCCGTTCCCCGGCGCGGCCACCGGTGCGGGCGGCGAGATCCGCGACGAAGGCGCCACCGGCCGCGGTGGCAAGCCCAAGGCCGGCCTGACCGGGTTCTCGGTGTCGCACCTGCGCATTCCGACCCTGCCGCAGCCGTGGGAAGCGCCGCGCGCGCTGAACCCGCGCATGGCGCCGGCGCTGGACATCATGCTCGACGGCCCGCTGGGCGGCGCCGCGTTCAACAACGAATTCGGTCGCCCGAACCTGCTCGGCTATTTCCGCAGTTTCGAGCTGGCCGAAGGCCCGGGCCTGACCCGTGCCTACGACAAGCCGATCATGCTGGCCGGTGGCCTGGGCGCCATCGATCGCAACCAGGTGGAGAAGCTGCGCCTGCAGCCGGGCGATGCGGTGATCGTGCTCGGCGGCCCGGCGATGCTGATCGGCCTGGGCGGCGGTGCGGCCAGTTCGGTGGCGGCCGGCGACAGCGCCGAGGCGCTGGATTTTGCCAGCGTGCAGCGCGAAAACCCGGAGATGGAACGCCGCTGCCAGGAGGTCATCGACCGCTGCGTGGCGCTGGGCGTGGACAACCCGATCCGCTGGTTCCACGACGTGGGCGCGGGTGGGCTGTCCAACGCCATTCCCGAGCTGCTGCACGATTCGGGCGTGGGCGGCATCATCGACCTGGGCCGCGTGCTCAGCGACGACCCGTCGCTGTCGCCGCTGGAACTGTGGTGCAACGAATCGCAGGAGCGCTATGTACTCGGCGTGCCGCAGGCGCGCCTGGAAGAATTCGCCGCCATCTGCGCCCGCGAACGCTGCCCGTTCGCCGCGGTCGGCGTGGCCACGGCCGAGGAGCGGCTGGTTGTTGGCTATGGAGTCTTCGACTCCGGGATTGAGATTCGGGATTCGGGATTCGCAACGGCGCTTCCTCGGGTGCTGGAGTCGCTCCTGCTTCCAACCAATCCCCAATGCCCAATCCCCAATCCCAGCTCCCGATCAACCTGCCGATGGATGTCCTGTTCGGCAAGGCGCCAAAGATGCATCGCGATGCGGCGCATCCGGCCGCGCCGCAGTGGCCGGTGCTGCAGACCGCGTCGCTGGACCTGCAGCAGGCCGGTTTGCGCGTGTTGGCGCATCCCACCGTGGCGTCCAAGAGCTTTCTGGTCACCATTGGCGATCGCAGCGTGGGCGGGTTGACCGCACGCGAACAGATGATCGGGCCGTGGCAGCTGCCGCTGGCCGATTGCGCGATCACCCTGGCCGGTTTCGACACCTTCGAAGGCGAGGCGATGTCGATCGGCGAACGCACGCCGCTGGCGCTGTTAAACGCGGCCGCCTCCGCGCGCATGGCAGTGGGCGAAGCGATCACCAACCTGTGCGCGGCACCGGTGCAGCGGCTGGACAGCATCAAGCTCTCGGCCAACTGGATGGCCGCCGCCGGCCATAGCGGCGAAGACGCGTTGCTGTACGACGCCGTGCGCGCGATCGGCATGGAGCTGTGCCCCGCACTCGAACTGAGCGTGCCGGTGGGTAAGGATTCGCTGTCGATGCAGGCGCAGTGGCAGGTTGGGAATGGGGAATCGGGAATCGGGAATGGTGAAACGCCAGAGTCCTCCGCTTCCACCATTCTCGATTCTCCATTCCTATTTCCGGTGAAACGCTGAAAAGCGTTTCACCCGTCTCGTTGATCATCAGTGCATTCGCACCCGTGGGCGATGTGCGCACGCAGCTGACGCCGTTGCTGCGCAGCGGTGAAGAGAGCGAGTTGTGGTTGATCGGGCTGGGAGGCGGCAAGCAGCGGCTGGGCGGGTCGGTGCTGGCGCAGGTGTATGCCGACGACAGCGCGCTGCCGGCGTTCGGCGGCGAGGTGCCGGACCTGGACGATCCGCAGCGCCTGCGCAGTTTCTTCGAATTGATCCGCGACGCGCGCGACAGCGGGCTGTTGCTGGCGTATCACGATCGCAGCGATGGCGGTGCGTTTGCTGCGTTGTGCGAGATGGCCTTCGCGTCGCGGCAGGGCCTGGATATCACGCTGGATGCGTGGGGCGACGATGCGTTCCGCAGCCTGTTCAACGAAGAATTGGGCGCGGTGGTGCAGATCGCCAGCGAAGACCGCGCCGCGTTCGCCGACCTGGTCGAGCGCCACGCATTGACCGAATGCGCGCAGCGCATTGCGCGTCCCACCGGCACGCCGCGCATCCGCGTGAGCGGGCAGGGCCGCGTGCTGGCCGAATGGCGTTGGGAAGAGCTGTTCGATGCGTGGTGGTCGGTGACCCATGCCATGCAGAAGCTGCGCGACAACCCGGACAGCGCCGATGAAGAGCGAGCGCTGGCACGCGATTTCAAGGCGCCAGGCCTGCGCCCGAAGCTGGTGTTCGACCCTGCCGACGATGTGGCGGCGCCGTTCGTGGCCACCGGTACGCGGCCCAAGGTGGCGATCCTGCGCGAGCAGGGCGTCAACGGGCAGATCGAAATGGCCTACAACTTCGAGCGCGCCGGTTTCCGTCCCTATGACGTGCACATGAGCGACCTGATCGAGGGCCGCGTGGACCTGCGCGAGTTCGTGGGCTTTGCGGCGTGCGGCGGTTTCAGCTACGGCGACGTGCTGGGTGCCGGTCGCGGCTGGGCGACATCCATCCTGGAGCGCTCGGCGTTGCGCGAGGCCTTCGCCGCGTTCTTCGCGCGCAGCGATACGTTCGCGCTGGGCGTGTGCAACGGGTGCCAGATGCTCAGCCAGCTCAAGGACATCATTCCCGGTGCCGAGCATTGGCCGCGCTTCTTGCGCAATCGCAGCGAGCAGTTCGAAGCGCGCACCGCGCTACTGGAAGTGGTGGAGTCGCCGTCGATCTTCCTGCGCGGCATGGCCGGCTCGCGGATCCCGGTGGCGGTGGCGCACGGTGAAGGGCGCGCAGAGTTCGATAGCGCCGTGGACCAGGCCGCCGCACGGGTGGCATTGCGTTACATCGATGGCGATGGCGCGGTGGCATCGCAGTACCCGCTCAATCCGAACGGTTCCCCTGACGGCATCACCGGGCTGACCAGCAGCGACGGCCGCGTCACCATCCTGATGCCGCACCCGGAGCGCACGCCACGCAGCGCAAACCTGAGCTGGTACCCGGCCGACTGGGGCGACGACTCACCATGGTTGCGGATGTTCCGCAACGCGCGGGTGTGGTGCGGTTGATGCCGTGCGGCTGATCGGCAGCCGCCGACGCATGATCCGACGGCCGTGTGCAGCGATGCGCACGGCCGTTGGCGTTTAGGCAGGTGCGTTGAATCTGCAATTGAAATCGGTTGCAGATTCAGCGCGAGCTGCCGCTACCACCACATGCGCGCGATGCGAGCAGCAGCCTTGCGCGGAGCCAAGCGTGTTCGCTGGGCTCGCCCGCCTCGACTGCGATCTGCCGGTGCGCTTGTGCCGCGCACGAACCACGCGATGGAGCGGTTCAAATAGCGATAGTCGCTCGATGAGCGGATGCACCATGCGCTGCAATCGAAACTGTTGAAACCTAATCTTTGCGTTAGCGGTAGCGAATTCGCGACTAAATAATAAAACGATACCTGGCCATTTTTTAGTAACTTTCAAATGCGTTGATTATGTATTCCGTATCGCTGATTTTGCGGTGTGTGACGGCAATCGCATTGACGGCTCTAATTTTCAACTAAATTAATTTAGCGTTATCGATCGTTCGATCTGCGCATCTGTGTATTTAATGCTTTGAATGTTCAGTTTTGGAATACTCCAAAGCTGGGGCGAGTGCGCGCGAATATAAAACCTCAGGGGGACCGTGTGATCTGTTCGTGCGGTGGTCGGTTTTTACACACACCAGACCAAATGGGGAGATAGGCGTTAATGAAGCGAATTTATTTGGAGACTGGTCGTGAGTCTTGTGCTTACGACCAAACGGTGACGCGTGTTCGCACGGTGGAAAATGCGCAGGGGAGACTGCCGCGCCACCATACCAACCGAGTGCTGGCCACGGCAGTGGCGATCGTGTTGTTCGGCATGGCCGGGGCGGCCGGTGCCGCGACGACACCGGCTGCAGCGATCACGCAGTGCCAGATGATCGAGGGCAGGCTACGGTGCCCGGGCGAGGCGGGCACGGTGGCTCAGGCCGCACCCGCAGTAGCCAACGACAGCGCCACGCAAGCGGCTGCACCATCCGCCGCCGATGCGCAGATCCCGGCGTACGCGGACGGTGAGGATGCGCTGGCGTTGGGCAATGCGAGCAATGCGCTGGGCGATGCAACCATGGCGTTGGGCGGTGGAAGCCTGGCGTTGGACCGCGACGCGACCGCGATCGGTCATAACGCTGCGGCCGCGGGAGAATCGGCAGTCGCCCTCGGCGGCGTTGCGACCGTGTTTGATTACGATGCCGACGGCTTCGTCATCGGCCAACGCGAACAGGCCACGCAGGCGTCAGGTGTGGGCGCCATGGCAGTGGGCGGTGGTGCGGTAGCGCAAGCCGCTTATGCCAGCGCCATCGGCAGCGGCGCCAGCGCCAGTGGCGTGCAGAGCACGGCGCTGGGGTATCGCGCACAGACTTCCGGCGACGGTGCCACCGCCGTGGGCGGGCTTTCCAGCGCCGGCGGCTTTCTTTCCACTGCCGGCGGTTATTCCTCGCGCGCCAGCGCAGATACCTCGACGGCGTTCGGTTACAGGGCGCGAAGCGACGGTGCCAGTAGCGTCGCCGTTGGCGACACCTCTTTAGCCAGCGGAGCGCAGAGCGTTGTCGTGGGCGGCGTCAGCAACTTCGGCTCGATTACCGCAGCGACCGGTCTTGGCGGCATTGCGCTGGGCTCGGGTGCGCAAAGCCAATCCGATTACGCGATTGCCATTGGCTACGATTCCAACGTATTCCCGAATGCGCCCGGCAATACCGATGCGGTGGCGATCGGGCACAGCGCCGGTTCGTTCGCACCACGCACCGTGTCATTGGGCGGCTTTGCCTTGGCGTCGGGCGATGGCGGCATCTCGATCGGCCACGGCAGCACCGCTTACAACGAAAACAGCGTGGCGCTAGGCGCGCGTGCCGCGACCTCGCAGTTCAATGGTGACAGCACCGTCATTGGCGCGGACGCGCAGGCCAACGGCGTGGATGCCGTGGCGATCGGCTACGGCGCGAAGGTGGGGTCCTGGCTCGACGATGCCTGGAATCGTTCGGCATCCAGCGCGGTTGCGCTGGGGGCGCACTCCTATGCGTTTCGCAGCAACACGGTGTCGGTCGGCGATGTGCAAGCCGGCTTGACGCGCCAGATCACCAGCGTTGCGGCCGGTACCGAAGCCACCGATGCGGTGAATGTGGCCCAGCTCGATACAGTGCGCGCCGCCACCTCACGCATCGATGGCTATCTGGCAGTAACGCCGGCCACGGACGCAACGGCGGCATCTGCGCAGGGGCAGGGCGCCATGGCGCTGGGTGGCGCAAGCAGCGCGCTTGGCGCATCTGCCACCGCAGTGGGCTTCAATGCCTCCAGCGTTGGCCAGGGCAGTTCTGCGTTGGGCAGCCTGGCGGTTGCTGCCGGCGAGCGCAGCGTGGCGGTCGCCTCCGGCAGCCGTGCCTCGGCCACCGGTGCCAGCGCCATGGGTGTGGACAGCAGCGCCAGCGGCGTGAACAGCACCGCGATGGGCCGGCAGACCAATTCCATCGGCGAAAATGGCGTTGCGTTGGGCTACAACTCCTTCGTGCGCGAAAGCGGCAGCAATGCCGTGGCGTTGGGTGCCAACGCGGGCGCCAGCGGTGCCGATTCGGTGGCATTGGGGTCTGGCTCGCGCACCTATGAGGCCAATACGGTGTCGGTGGGTAGCGGCAACGGTCGCGGCGGTCCGGCCACGCGCCGCATCGTCAATGTGGGGGCGGGCACGATCGCCAGCGCCAGCACCGATGCGATCAATGGCGGCCAGCTGTTCCAGTCGCTGAGCAATGCGGCCAGCTTCCTCGGCGGCGGTGCGGCGATCGGTGCGCAAGGCGTGTTCGTGGCGCCGACCTATGTGATCCAGGGCGCCAGCTACAACAACGTCGGTGCGGCACTGACGGCGTTGGACAGCAAGGTCAGCGAACTGGATGCACGCAGTGGCGGCACTGCCTCCGGCACCGTCGCACGCACTGCGTCGCTGCGCACCGCAACGGTGCCGGCCGTGGCGACGACTGCAGTTGGCGATGTGTCCAGCAATGTCGCAAGCACCGCGAGCGATGCAACGGCCGCTGTGCAGGGCACACCCACTGCCGCGGTGGTCGGCAGCATCACGCCGGCGGCCACGTCCACGGCAGTCGGCACGGCAGCAGTGGCCAACCACGTCACCGGCACGGCAATCGGCGGCAGCGCGTATGCGCATGGCCCCAACGACACCGCCATCGGCAGCAATGCACGCGTCAATGCCGATGGCAGCACGGCGGTGGGTGCCAACACGCAGATCGCGGCGGTGGCCACCAATGCCGTGGCGATGGGCGAAGGTGCGCAAGTGACCGCCGCGTCCGGCACGGCGATCGGCCAGGGCGCCCGTGCCACGGCACAAGGCGCCGTGGCACTGGGCCAGGGCTCGGTTGCCGATCGTGCCGACACGGTGTCGGTGGGCAGCGTGGGCGGTGAGCGTCAGGTGGCCAATGTGGCGGCCGGTACGCGTGCGACAGATGCGGTCAACAAGGGCCAGCTGGACAGCGGCGTTGCCGCCGCCAACAGCTACACCGACAGCCGCTACAACGCGATGGCCGACAGCTTCGAAGCTACCAGGGCGATATCGAAGACCGCCTGCGCCGGCAGAACCGTCGCCTGGACCGTCAGGGCGCGATGAGCTCGGCGATGTTGAACATGTCCGCCAGCGTGGCCGGTATCGCCTCGCAGAACCGCGTCGGTGCCGGTGTCGGTTTCCAGAACGGCGAGTCGGCGTTGTCGGTGGGCTACCAGCGTGCGATCAGCCCGCGCGCCACCGTCACCGTGGGCGGCGCACTCAGCGGCGACGACCGGTCGGTTGGGCTGGGCGCCGGTTTCGGCTGGTAGCCGCAGGACGACCCCGCGGTTGCATGCATTCCCGCCGCCCGTTGCCGGGCGGCGCACTTTCTTCGTCATGCCCTTTCGCACTCACCTCGAAGGAATTCCATCGTGATCCAGAGCTCTTCTACGCAGGTCCTTGTGCTTGCCTGCTGTGTCCTGGCGGCGTCGTGCAGTACAGCGTTGGCCGCCACCGCCACCGCCACCGCCGATGCGGCAGCGGCCAGTGCCCAACGCCAACAGGCCATGGCCAATGCGCCGGTTGACAGAATCATCGTCCGCTACCGCAGCGGGCAGATCGGCACCGCGCGCGACATCGGCCGCAGTGCCTCGGCGGCAGTCGGTGCGGCCGCTTCGCGCGCCTCCATCCGTCTTGCGCCTGCTGCACGCACCGCTGCCACCGCAGCGCCAACCTACCTGCGCACGCTTGCCGCCGGCGGCGAACTGATCAAGCTGCCTGCCCAGCTCAGTCGTGCCGATGCCGACCGTCTTGTGCAGGAATTGAGCGCAGACCCGGACGTCGAATCGGCGCAGGTGGATTTGCGCATGTATCCGCTGCAAGCCAGCGGCGCATTGCCGAACGATCCGCTGCTGCAAACCAATCAATGGCATCTCATCGATCCGGTGGGTGGCATCAACGTCGCGCAAGCCTGGAAAACAACACAGGGCGAAGGCGTCGTCGTGGCGGTACTGGATACCGGCATCCTGCCCGATCACCCGGACCTGGCCGGCAATCTGCTCGCCGGCTACGACTTCATCACCGACCCGTTCTTTTCGCGTCGTGCCACGGCCGAGCGTGTGCCCGGTGCACTGGACCTGGGCGATTGGATTGCCGAAGACGGCGACTGCGGGTTGTTTTCGGTGGCCAGCGACAGCAGCTGGCACGGCACGCACGTGGCCGGAACGGTTGCCGAAGCCACCAACAACGCCATTGGCGGGGCCGGCGTCGCCTACAGGGCGAAGGTATTGCCGGTGCGCGTGCTCGGGCACTGCGGCGGGCGACTCTCCGACATCTCCGATGCCATCGTCTGGGCCTCCGGCGGTCACGTCGATGGCGTGCCGGACAACCGCGATCCTGCCGAAGTGATCAACCTGAGCCTGGGCGGTGGCGGCGCATGCGGTTCGACGATGCAGGCTGCAATCGATGGCGCAGTGGCGCGCGGCACCGCCGTAGTGGTGGCGGCGGGCAATTCAACTGCCGATGTCTCGACGATGGCTCCCGCCAACTGCGCCAATGTGATTGCCATTGCCGCCACGCGCGCCACCGGCGGCCTTGCCGATTACAGCAATTTCGGCCGGCAGATCGACCTGGCCGGTCCGGGTGGCAGCTCGATGTCCTTCGTCACCAACGATGGCCCGATCCGCAGCTTTGTCTGGCAAACCCTCTATACCGGCAAAACCACACCAACTTCCGGGCAGTTCACCTATGGCGGCACGCATTACGCCGGCACCTCGATGGCGTCGCCGCATGTGGCCGGTACCGCCGCATTGGTGCAGAGCGCATTGATCGCCGACGGCAAACCGCCGTTGTCGCCAGCCGCAATGGAGAGCCTGCTCAAGCGCACGGCGCGTCCATTCCCTGTGTCGATTCCGGTGGCAACGCCGGCCGGGGCCGGCATCGTGGATGCCGGAGCCGCGGTTGCCCGCGCATTGCGTCGTTGCGAGAGGGGCGATGTGGGATGTCAGGTGGATGCACAGCCACTGCGTAATGGCGTGGTCCAGAGCGGCATCTCCAATCTGTCGGGCGATGCGGGCGTGTTCACGTTCCAAGCGCAGGCGGGTGCGGTGCTGAGTTTCATCAGCTTCGGCGGCAGCGGCCAGGCGCAGTTGTACGTGGCATTCGGACGCGAACCCACCGCCACCGACAACGACGGCGCGTCCACGCGGCGCGGCACCAGCCAGACGGTGCGCTTCACTGCCCCGCGTGCCGGCACCTACATCCTCAAGCTGGAAGGCAGCGGTTTCGACGCGGTGAACCTGCTGGCGCGTCAATGATCCGACGCCCAGCCGTCGGTGCGGCGAGATCGCCATTTCCTTGGCGGTAAACGCCTGAACCACGGCCGCTCCGCGCACCGATGGACGGCGCATGCAGGGTGCGGGGCCTGTTGGCCGCAGGCCTGACCTGCCACCCCCTGCATTTTGCGCAACCAAGCCCGCTGGCGTCCTGCCAGCGGGCTTTTTTGTCTCTTCCCGTTGCGCCTATTCAGCCCTGAAATGTCTCGAAGGACATGATCTAGGTCGCTGTTTTCCAAAGATTTATCAAAAATCTAATAAAAGCAAGCAGAAGTGTGACTAAACGCGCACTTCTCTTCGCTTTCTGTCAAAAACTTGACGCCTGAAATGACGGCTGTTAACACTCCGCTCAGTTCTATGGTTGGGTAGCGTTCACTTTTTGACTATCCAGGAAGCCGGCGCAAACCGCTCCGCCGCAAGGCCCATAGCGCGAACAACTGCGGTCAATTGCAGGCTGGAACGCCTTCTGCCGCCGGGTGTTCGCCAAAAAACCAGTCCAACAACTCAGGAGTCGTGCGTCGATGAATCGGATTTATCGCAAGGTCTGGAACAAATCGCTTGGCGTGTGGGCCGTAGCCTCGGAATTGGCCAGCGGCGACAGTCCCGGAGCGGTTGCCTCAGCCGCATTCATCGATCGCCGCCAGAGCCTGGCACTGGCCGCCGCCATCGCCCTGGCGCTGGGCACCGGGTTGGCCTCGCCGCTTCCTGCCAATGCGCAATCGGTGGAAGTGGGCCGCGGCGCCGCGGCGCCGGCCAGCAAGGCCACCGCCATCGGTGGCAATAGCCATGCCAGCGCCACCGGTGCCGTGGCCACCGGCGCCGACAGCAGCGCCAGTGGCGTCAACAGCAGCGCGATCGGGCGCCAGACCAATGCGATCGGCGAAAACGCCGTGGCCATCGGCTACAACAGTTTTGTGCGCCAGAGCGGCGAAAACGGCGTGGCGCTTGGCGCCAATGCCGGCGTGACCGGCGCAAATTCGGTGGCGCTGGGCGCAGGCTCGCGCACCCACGAAGACGACGTGGTGTCGGTGGGCAGCGGCAATGGCCGCGGTGGCCCGGCCACGCGCCGCATCACCAAGGTCACTGCCGGCGTCAATGCCACCGATGCAGTCAACGTGGCGCAGTTGCGCGACGTGGCCGATGTGGCCGAAGACACCGCGTTGTTCTTCAAGGCCTCTCCGGGCGAAGACAGCGTGGGCGCGTATGTCGAAGGCGACAGCGCCCTGGCGGCCGGCGACGGCGCCAATGCCACCGGCACGGCGACCACGGCACTGGGAACCGGCGCCAATGCGGTGGCCAACAACGCCACCGCGGTGGGCGCAAACGCGCTCGCGTCCGGGCAGAACAGCGCAGCATTTGGCCACAACGCACAGGCCAATGGTCCGGCGAGCGTGGCCGTGGGCGGCGCGGCGGTGGACGAAGACGGCGAGCCGTTGGTCACCAACGGCGGCGTGCCGGTCACCACCGGCGCCACCAGTGCCGGCGTCGGCGGCACTGCAGTCGGCGCCAGCGCCAACGCCGATGGCTTTGCGGCATCGTCGTTCGGCGTGGGTGCCTATGCGGCCGGTACGCAGTCTTCCGCGTTCGGTGCGGTCGCCAATGCGGCAGGCGATTACGCCACTGCGATTGGCACGCAGACCAGCGCCAGCGGCACCAGCAGCACCGCGGTCGGTGGTCCGGTCGATTACATCCCGGGTCTGGGCTTCTTCGTGCAGACCCAGGCCAGCGGCGAAGCCTCCACTGCGCTGGGCGCCGGTGCGATCGCATCGGGCACCTACACCACGGCAGTGGGCACGCTCAGCGAAGCCTCCGGCACCGAAGCCACCGCCGTGGGCTACTTCGCGTATGCACCGGGCGAAGGCGCAACTGCCGTGGGTCCGGAATCGTGGGCCAGCGGCGAACTGAGCACGGCGCTGGGCTATTACAGCACTGCCCGCGGCGCCAATTCAGTTGCGTTGGGCGCCAATTCGGTTGCCACGCGCGCCAATACCGTGTCGGTGGGTGCGGATGGCGCAGAGCGCCAGATCACCAATGTGGCGGCAGGCACCGAAGGCACCGATGCGGTCAATCTCGACCAGCTCACTGCGGTGTCCGATGTTGCATCCGCCACTGCGCGCTCGTTCGTCGCGACCGGCGATGGCACTGCGATTGCACAAGGCGCCGACAGCGTCGCTGCCGGTTCCAACGCATTGGCCGACAGCGACTACAGCACCGCGCTGGGTTCCAGCAGCGCGGCATCTGCGCAGGGTGCAACTGCCGTCGGCAGTGGCGCCAATGCCACCACCGACAACGCCACGGCAGTCGGCTTCAACAGCACTGCGGTGGCGCAGAACACCACGGCGCTTGGCGGCAACAGCAGCGCCTCTGGCGATGCCAGCACCGCAGTGGGCAGCGCAAGCCAGGCCACTGCCAGCGGCGCGACGGCGCTGGGTTACGAAAGCATCGCCAATGGCACGGACGCCACGGCACTGGGTGTGGGTAGCGTGGCATTCGGCGACACCAGCACCGCCGTGGGTGGTGCAAGCGTGGCCTTCGGGACCGACAGCGCCGCGTTCGGCGCCAATGCCGCGGCCGGTGGCACTGCATCCACGGCGATCGGTGCAAACAGCAGTGCCTTCGGCGAGCGCACCGTTGCGCTGGGCGGCGCCAGCAACGCGTCGGGCGACGACAGCATTGCGCTCGGCGCCAGCAGTCAGGCCTCTGCGCTGGGCACCACGGCCGTCGGCAGTAATGCCAACGCCAGCATTGCCAATGCCACTGCGGTCGGTTTCAACAGCAGTGCTGGCGACGACTACGCCACCGCACTCGGCGGCGACAGCAACGCATCGGGCTATTTCAGCACCGCCGTGGGCGGCACCAGCATCGCCAATGGGCGTGGTGCAACGGCCATCGGCTACGAAACCATCGGCAATGGAACTGCATCGACCGCGCTGGGGTTTGCCAGCGTGGCGTGGGGTGACGGTGGCACCGCCATCGGTACCGAAAGTCTTGCCTACGGTGACAACAGCACGGCAGTGGGCGCGAATGCGGCTGCGGCTGATACCGACTCGATTGCGGTCGGCACTTACGCAAATGCATACGGTCCGCGTGCCATTTCGCTCGGCGGCCAATCTGATGCGACGGGCGATGACAGCATTGCACTGGGTTGGGGAGCGCAGGCTGAAGGCGAGCAAAGCATTGCGCTCGGCGCGGGCGGTCAAGCCGATGCGTACTCCACGGCCATCGGCAGCTACGCCAGCGCCAGTGGTTCCTTTGCCACGGCCGTGGGGAACAACAGCCGTGCCGTTGATTACTACGCCACCGCGCTGGGTGGCGACAGCATGGCATCGGGATATTTCAGCACGGCCGTCGGCGGCAGCAGCGTCGCCAGTGGGCGCGGAGCAACGGCGATGGGCGTTGACAGTGCGGCGCGCAGTGATCGCGACACCGCCGTCGGTACCGAAAGTGTGGCCGATGGTGGCGACAGCACGGCGTTGGGCGCAAATGCGCGGGCACTCTACGATTCGTCGGTGGCACTGGGCGCAAATGCGCGGGCAGACAACTACTATTCGGTCGCGCTGGGCACTTACGCGCTTGCGACGGGTACAAGCGCCACGTCGATTGGCGGCCAGTCCTATGCGCCTGGTACCGAGAGCGTCGCGCTGGGCTGGCAATCCAATGCTTCGGGAGAGCAGAGCATTAGTCTCGGCAGCGGTGCGTATACACCTGCCGACAACAGCGTTGCGCTGGGTGCAGGTTCGCTCGCCGATCGCGCCAACACGGTGTCGGTGGGTGCAGCCGGAACCGAGCGGCAGATTGCCAATGTTGCGGCTGGCACCGAGGGCACCGATGCGGTGAATCTCGACCAGCTCAACGCCGTGGCTGGCGCTGCTGAGAACACCGCGCGCCTGTTCGCGGGCACCGGCACCGGCACCGCCGATGCGCAGGGCGAAGACGCGACCGCCGCCGGTTCCAATGCCACGGCCGACGGCGATTACAGCAGTGCGTTCGGGTCCAGCAGCCAGGCCACCGCGATTGGTGCGGTGGCCATCGGCAGCGGCGCCAGCGCCACCGCGCAATACGCCAATGCGGCCGGCTACAACGCAGCGGCCAGCGGCTTCGGCAGCGTGTCCAATGGCGCCTTCAGCCAGGCAAGCGGCGACTACGCCGTGGCGGTGGGCGGCGAGAGCGAAGCGGCCGGTGCGCAGAGCACCGCACTTGGTGCCGCCGCCGGTGCGTATGGTGATGGCTCGCTGGCAGTCGGTGCGCTGAGCGAAGCGCAGGGCAGCGAATCCACGGCCATGGGCTATTTCGCCAGCGCCAGTGGCGAATCGGCCACCGCCGTCGGTGCGGAGAGCGTTGCCGACGGCACCAGCGCGGCGGCGTTCGGCTTCGGGGCCGAGGCGACGTCCAACTACTCGACTGCGTTGGGTGGATATTCCAGCGCCAGCGGTTTCAACAGCACCGCGCTGGGTAATTTCAGCACTGCCAGCGGTTCGAACACGGTGGCCGTGGGTGGTGATGCCACCGCCACGGGCGCCTACAGCATCGCCGCCGGCCAGGGCAGTGTGGCCAGCGGCTACAACAGCGTTTCGGTCGGCGGCGCCTTGCTCGGCCTGTTGCCGACCGAAGCCTCCGGCGATTACTCCACTGCAGTCGGTGGCGCGGCGTGGGCACCGGGCCTCAACAGCACGGCGCTGGGCAATTTCGCTGAGTCCACCGGCGAAGGCAGCGTGGCGCTTGGCGCCGATTCGGTTGCCGATCGCGACTTCGCGGTGTCGGTGGGCAGTGCCGGCAACGAGCGTCAGATCACCAACGTGGCGGCCGGTACGCAGGGCACCGATGCGGTGAATCTGGACCAGCTCAACGCCGTTGCCGAAGCCGGTGCAGCCACGAGCAAATACTTCCAGGCCAGCGGCAGCGCCGATAGCGATGCAGGTGCCTACGTCGATGGCGATAACGCGCTGGCGGCAGGCGAGGGTGCCAATGCCACCGGTACCGGCACCACCGCATTGGGCGCGGGCGCGCAGGCAGTGGTGGACAACGCCACTGCCGTGGGCGTGGGCGCACTGGCTGGCGGCACCGGCGCGGCCGCATTAGGCAGCAATGCCCAGGCGGTGGGCGAAAACAGCAGCGCGGTCGGCGGCAACGCGTTGGCCAGCGATATCGGCGCCACCGCCAACGGTGCGGGCGCGCAGGCGATTTCGACCTACACCACTGCACTGGGCAGCGAAGCGGTGGCGTCCGACAATCAGGCCATCGCTGCGGGTTTCCGCAGTACCGCGTCCAATATCGGTAGCGCCGCCTTCGGTGGCTACAGCGAATCGACCGGCCGCCTGTCGTCGGCACTGGGCTATGGCGCGGTCGCGTCGAGCGACTACAGCACCGCCGTCGGCGCCGTTGCGTTGGCCTCCGGTGCCAGCGCCGTCGCCGTCGGCGAATTCAGCGAAGCCACCGGCGACGAGAGCGTGGCCGTGGGCGGCAGCACGTTCTTCGGGTTCATCCCGGCACGTGCCTCCGGCACGGGTGCGGCGGCATTCGGTGCCGGTGCCTGGGCCACCGCGGACTACACCACCGCCATCGGCTGGAATTCCTATGCCGACGGTGTCAATGCCAGCGCCTTGGGCCAGAGCGCGGCGGCGCTTGCCGACAACACCCTGGCGCTGGGCGGCGGCAGCCGCGCCGATGCGGTCGGTGCCAGTGCGGTTGGCGTGGATGCGTCGGCGACCGGCATCAACAGCAGCCCGGCGTCGGTCGTCAGGTGAATGCCATCGGCGAAAATGCGGTGTCGGTGGGCTACAACTCCTTCGTGCGCCAGAGCGCGGTCAACGGCGTGGCACTGGGTGCCAATGCGGGTGCGACCGGTGCCGATTCGGTGGCATTGGGCTCGGGCTCGCGCACCTACGAAGCCGACACGGTGTCGATCGGTAGCGGCAATGGCCGCGGCGGTCCGGCCACGCGCCGCATCGTCAATGTCAGCGCCGGCCAGGCCGCCACCGATGCGGTCAACAAGGGGCAACTGGATGCACTGGCGGCCGATGTGCAGACCACCAGCGGCATGCTCAAGACCACCGGCGACGGCGTGGCCTCGGCCACTGGTGATCGCGCCACGGCGGCAGGTGCCGGCGCCACCGCCAGCGGCGCACGCAGCGTGGCGGTCGCCTCCGGCAGCCGTGCCTCGGCCACCGGTGCCAGCGCCATGGGTGTGGACAGCAGCGCCAGCGGCGTGAACAGCACCGCGATGGGCCGGCAGACCAATTCCATCGGCGAAAATGGCGTTGCGTTGGGCTACAACTCCTTCGTGCGCGAAAGCGGCAGCAATGCCGTGGCGTTGGGTGCCAACGCGGGCGCCAGCGGTGCCGATTCGGTGGCATTGGGGTCTGGCTCGCGCACCTATGAGGCCAATACGGTGTCGGTGGGTAGCGGCAACGGTCGCGGCGGTCCGGCCACGCGCCGCATCGTCAATGTGGGGGCGGGCACGATCGCCAGCGCCAGCACCGATGCGATCAATGGCGGCCAGCTGTTCCAGTCGCTGAGCAATGCGGCCAGCTTCCTCGGCGGCGGTGCGGCGATCGGTGCGCAAGGCGTGTTCGTGGCGCCGACCTATGTGATCCAGGGCGCCAGCTACAACAACGTCGGTGCGGCACTGACGGCGTTGGACAGCAAGGTCAGCGAACTGGATGCACGCAGTGGCGGCACTGCCTCCGGCACCGTCGCACGCACTGCGTCGCTGCGCACCGCAACGGTGCCGGCCGTGGCGACGACTGCAGTTGGCGATGTGTCCAGCAATGTCGCAAGCACCGCGAGCGATGCAACGGCCGCTGTGCAGGGCACACCCACTGCCGCGGTGGTCGGCAGCATCACGCCGGCGGCCACGTCCACGGCAGTCGGCACGGCAGCAGTGGCCAACCACGTCACCGGCACGGCAATCGGCGGCAGCGCGTATGCGCATGGCCCCAACGACACCGCCATCGGCAGCAATGCACGCGTCAATGCCGATGGCAGCACGGCGGTGGGTGCCAACACGCAGATCGCGGCGGTGGCCACCAATGCCGTGGCGATGGGCGAAGGTGCGCAAGTGACCGCCGCGTCCGGCACGGCGATCGGCCAGGGCGCCCGTGCCACGGCACAAGGCGCCGTGGCACTGGGCCAGGGCTCGGTTGCCGATCGTGCCGACACGGTGTCGGTGGGCAGCGTGGGCGGTGAGCGTCAGGTGGCCAATGTGGCGGCCGGTACGCGTGCGACAGATGCGGTCAACAAGGGCCAGCTGGACAGCGGCGTTGCCGCCGCCAACAGCTACACCGACAGCCGCTACAACGCGATGGCCGACAGCTTCGAAAGCTACCAGGGCGATATCGAAGACCGCCTGCGCCGGCAGAACCGTCGCCTGGACCGTCAGGGCGCGATGAGCTCGGCGATGTTGAACATGTCCGCCAGCGTGGCCGGTATCGCCTCGCAGAACCGCGTCGGTGCCGGTGTCGGTTTCCAGAACGGCGAGTCGGCGTTGTCGGTGGGCTACCAGCGTGCGATCAGCCCGCGCGCCACCGTCACCGTGGGCGGCGCACTCAGCGGCGACGACAGCTCGATCGGCGTGGGCGCCGGTTTCGGCTGGTAAGGCGTTATCGCATCAAGCGCGGCGGCGCAAGGTGCGCCGCCGCGATCTGCAAGGCCTGAGGGGGCGGGCAAGGACCGTGGCTGGGCCGGCCAACGGATTCGCATGGAGTGATGGCCGTACCAGGGGGTGCCGACAAGGACGCAGCGCACCGCACCGCGGTGACGCAGCGATTGCGCCGGCTGCGCCAAGCCTGATTCACGAAAAATACGAAGAGGACTTCACCGTGATCGACAAGAATTTCCGTCTCAACCCGCTGACCGGCGCCATCCTGATGATGGCCCTTGGTGCCTCTGGCACGCTCGCTGCCGCCCCCAAACTGCTGGTCAAGGAACCGACCCACGCAGCCCCGGCCGGCGCAGCGTTCGGTAGCCGGTTGATCGTGCGCTACAAGGACAACACCGCTGCTGCAACCGATCGCAGCAGCAAGCTGAGCGCCGTGCAGGCCGCGGTGGGCCGCGTTGGCGCCAGTACCGGCGCGCGCAGCAGCGCTGCCGCCGCCAAGGCGACGTATGTGCGCAAGCTGGGCATCGGCTCGGACCTGATCAAGCTGTCCAGCACGCTGACCGCCGCGCAGGTGGACAAGGTGGTGGTCGAGCTCAAGAACGACCCCTCCGTGGCCGACGTGCAGATCGACCGCATGCTGCGCCCGATCGACATCAGCAAACGCGTTCCTGCCAACGACGTGAGCCCGCAGCTGGTTCCCAACGACCCGTTCTACGCCCAGTACCAGTGGCACCTGAGCAACCCCAACGGCGGCATCAACGCGCCGGGCGCCTGGGATCTGTCGCAGGGCGCAGGCGTGGTGGTGGCGGTGCTGGATACCGGCATCCTGCCGGATCACCCCGATTTTGCCGGCAATCTCCTGCAGGGCTACGACTTCATCACCGACGCCGAAGTCTCGCGTCGTCCCACCGATGCGCGCGTGCCGGGCGCACTGGATTACGGCGACTGGGAAGAGGCCGACAACGTCTGCTATGCAGGTTCGCAGGCGCAGGAAAGTTCCTGGCACGGCACCCACGTTTCGGGCACCGTGGCCGAGGCGACCAACAACGGCGTGGGCATGGCAGGCGTCGCGCCGAAGGCGACCATCCTGCCGGTGCGCGTGCTCGGCCGTTGCGGCGGTTACACTCCGACATCGCCGATGCGATCGTGTGGGCCTCCGGCGGCAGCGTTGACGGCGTGCCGGCCAACACCAATCCGGCCGAGGTGATCAACATGAGTCTCGGTGGCGGCGAGCCCTGCGATTCGGCCACCCAGCTGGCGATCAACGGCGCGGTGTCGCGCGGCACCACCGTGGTGGTTGCCGCAGGCAACAGCAGCGAAGATGCGGCCAACCATTCGCCGGCCAGCTGCAACAACACCATCACCGTTGGCGCCACGCGCATCACCGGCGGCATCGCCTACTACTCCAACTACGGCAGCAAGGTCGACCTCTCTGGCCCGGGCGGCGGTAGCGTGGACGGCAATCCGGGCGGTTACGTCTGGCAGGCCGGATACACCGGTGCGACCACGCCGACCTCGGGTAGCTATACCTATATGGGTCTAGGCGGCACCTCCATGGCCTCGCCGCACGTCGCCGGCGTCGTGGCGCTGGTGCAGAGCGCGGCCATCGGTCTGGGCGAGGGCCCGCTGACCCCGGCTGCGGTCGAAGCGCTGCTCAAGCAGACCAGCCGCCCCTTCCCGGTGACCCCGCCGGCCAGCACCCCGATCGGCAGCGGCATCGTCGACGCCAAGGCCGCGCTGGAAGCCGTGCTGGAGGAGCCGTGCGACCCGGCCACCGAGAGCTGCGCGCCGAGCGCCATCGCGCTCACCAACAAGGCGCCTGTTGCTGGGTTGAGCGGTGCCGCCGGCAGCTCCACGCTGTACAGCTTCGACGCCAAGGCCGGCGCCGTGCTCAGCTTCATGACCTACGGCGGCACCGGCGATGTGTCGATGTACGTCAGCTTCGAGGCCGAGCCCAGCGCGACCAGCTACGACGCCAAGTCCACCCGTCCGGGCAACAGCGAAACCGTGCGTTTCACTGCCCCCAAGGCCGGCACTTACTACATCAAGTTGGTCGGCGCGGCGAGCTACGCGAAGCTGACGCTCGTTGTACGACAGTAAGTAGCGAAATAGTGTGACCGATGCCCCCGGCCAATCGCCGGGGGCATTGTTTTCCAGGGCGATTCAGATGCGCGCGGTTGATCGTCGCGGCAAACTGCTACAGTCGGCGCCGGACCAGTGGAGACGAGTGTGAACGCGGTTGCCGTCGATCCAATCGAGCATCGAAGTGCGGAGACGCGCATCGTCGATGCGCTGCTTGAACGCCGTCGTCTGAAAGATACCGATCTGCTGCGCGCGCGCCAGTTGCAGGCCGAATCCGGCATGGGCTTGCTGGCCTTGCTCGGCCGTTTAGGTCTGGTGTCCGAACGCGATCATGCAGAAACCTGCGCCGACGTCCTCGGCTTGCCGTTGGTGGACGCACGCCAGCTTGGCGACACGCCGCCGGAAATGCTGCCGGAAGTGCAGGGGTTGTCGCTGCGCTTTCTCAAACAATTTCACCTGTGCCCGGTCGGCGAACGCGATGGCCGGCTGGAGCTGTGGATCGCCGATCCTTACGACGATTACGTCATTGATGCGGTGCGTCTTGCTACCGGCTGCACGTTGCTGTTGCAGGTGGGCCTGCGTTCGGAAATCGATGACCTGATCGAGCGCTGGTACGGCCAGGGCCGCAGTGCGATGGGCACCATCGTGGAAACCGCCGATGGCGATGCCAACAGCAGCGACGACATCGAAGCGCTGCGCGATCTGGCCTCCGAAGCACCGGTGATCCGGCTGGTGAACCTTGTGATCCAGCACGCGGTGGAGCTGCGCGCCTCCGACATCCATATCGAACCGTTCGAAAGCCGGCTCAAGGTGCGGTACCGCGTGGACGGCGTGCTGGTGGAAGGCGAAAGCCCGCCGGCCAAGCTCACCGCCGCGGTGATCAGCCGCATCAAGATCATGGCCAAGCTCAACATCGCCGAGCGCCGGCTGCCGCAGGATGGCCGCATCATGCTGCGCGTGCAGGGCAAGGAGCTGGATCTGCGCGTCAGCACCGTGCCCACCGCGCATGGCGAAAGCGTGGTGATGCGCCTGCTCGATCGCGAAACGGTGGTGTTCGATTTCTACAAGCTGGGCTTTACCGAAGACTTCTTGCCGCAATTCCGCAAGGTGCTGGAGCAACCGCACGGCATCATGCTGGTGACCGGACCCACCGGCTCGGGCAAGACCACCACGCTGTACACCGCGTTGAGCCAGCTCAACACCTCGGATGTGAAAATCATCACCGTCGAAGACCCGGTGGAATACCAGATCGAAGGCATCAACCAGATCCAGGCCAAGCCGCAGATCGGGCTGGATTTCGCCAACGCGTTGCGCAGCATCGTGCGTCAGGATCCGGACATCATCATGATCGGCGAAATGCGCGACCTGGAAACCGCACGCATCGCGATCCAGTCGGCGCTCACCGGCCACCTGGTGCTGTCCACGCTGCATACCAACAACGCGGCCGGCGGCATCACCCGTCTGCTCGACATGGGCGTGGAGGATTATCTGCTCACCTCCACCATCAACGGCATCCTGGCGCAGCGCCTGGTACGCAAACTCGACCTGGCCAACGCCGAGCGCTACGCCGCCTCGCCGGAAGAAATCGCCAGGTTCGACCTGCGCCGCCTGCAACCGGAGGGCGAGATCTTCCTGTATCGCCCGCGCCCCTCGGCCACCGCACCTACCGGTTACCTCGGCCGCACCACCATCGTCGAGTTCCTGGTGATGAACGACGAACTGCGCCGCGCGGTGATGCGGCGCGCCGGCATGGGCGAAATCGAACAACTCGCCCGCCAGGCCGGCATGCGCACCATGTACGAGGATGGGCTGTCCAAGGCCCTGCGCGGCGAAACCACCATCGAAGAAGTCCTGCGCGTCACGGAGGATGCGTGATCGGTCAGGTCGCAGAAACGCGCTTGGCAGGCACTCGACCAACGACCCGCCAGCGCAGCAACCCGCCCGCTCCGCTGTGCGTGGAAAATGATATGTGCGCAGCGCCGCCAGTGCGCAGCGATGTGCTTTTGCCGAATCCCGAATCCCGACTCCCCAATCCCTGCCCCCAGCCTGATGCCTCTCTACCGCTACAAAGCCCTCGACGCCCACGGCGAAATGCTCGACGGCCAGATGGAAGCGGCCAGCGATGCCGAGGTGGCGTTGCGTCTGCAGGAACAGGGCCATCTGCCGGTGGAAACGCGTCTGGCCACCGGCGAAAACGATTCGCCGTCGCTGCGCATGCTGTTGCACAAGAAGCCGTTCGACAATGCGGCGCTGGTGCAATTCACCCAGCAACTAGCCACGCTGATCGGCGCTGGGCAGCCGCTGGACCGCGCACTGTCGATCCTGATGGATCTGCCCGAAGACGAAAAAAGCCGGCGGGTGATCGGCGATGTGCGCGATACCGTGCGCGGCGGTGCGCCGTTGTCGTCCGCACTCGAGCGCCAGCACGGGCTGTTTTCCAAGCTGTACATCAACATGGTGCGCGCGGGCGAAGCCGGCGGCAGCATGCAGGACACGCTGCAGCGGCTGGCCGATTACCTGGAGCGCAGCCGCGCGCTCAGGGGCAAGGTGATCAACGCGCTGATCTACCCGGCGATCCTGCTGGCGGTGGTGGGCTGTGCGTTGCTGTTCCTGCTCGGTTATGTGGTGCCGCAATTTGCGCAGATGTACGAAAGCCTGGATGTGGCGCTGCCATGGTTCACCCAGGCGGTGTTGAGCGTGGGCCTGCTGGTGCGCGACTGGTGGATCGTGCTGGTCGTGGTGCCGGGCGTGCTGGGGCTGTGGCTGGATCGCAAGCGTCGCAATGCCGCATTCCGTGCATCGCTGGACGAATGGCTGCTGCGCCAGAAGGTGGTCGGCAGCTTGATTGCCCGGTTGGAAACCGCGCGCCTGACGCGCACCCTGGGTACCTTGCTGCGCAATGGCGTGCCGTTGCTGGCGGCGATCGGTATCGCGCGCAACGTGATGTCCAATCTGGCCTTGGTGGAGGATGTCGCCAATGCGGCCGACGACGTCAAGAACGGCCATGGCCTGTCGATGTCGCTGGCACGCGGCAAGCGCTTTCCGCGGCTGGCGCTGCAGATGATCCAGGTGGGCGAAGAGTCCGGCGCACTGGACACCATGCTGCTCAAGACCGCCGACACCTTCGAACTGGAAACCGCACAGGCCATCGACCGCGCATTGGCCGCGCTGGTGCCGTTCATCACGCTGGTGCTGGCCTCGGTGGTGGGGCTTGTCATCATTTCGGTCCTGGTGCCGCTGTATGACCTTACCAATGCAATCGGCTGAGAGCGGAGCTCGGTGCAACGGTGCAGTCGTCGCGTGCACACAGCCGGTGCCCGGAATCGACATGGAGCGCTCGTACACTGCATATCCTGCGCGTGTGCCGCGTCCAGCGGCCAACCGCGCGCAACGCCTTGTCGGCCACGCGCTTGACCGGGCAGCGTATTCATCACAACGTTCCGGTGACCGCACGACACCCATGCGGGAACCATTGCAATGCCCGCCGTGTCATCTGTTGGCGGCAGCATCCCTCATCGACGTGCAAGGAAATCGTTCATGATCAAGCGTTCCATCACCCGCAGTCCGTCGCGCGCAGGCCAGGCCGGTATGAGCTTGCTGGAAATCATCATCGTCATCGTGCTGATCGGTGCGGTGCTCACGCTGGTGGGCAGCCGTGTGCTGGGCGGTGCCGATCGCGGCAAGGCCAATCTGGCCAAGTCGCAGATCCAGACGCTGGCCGGCAAGATCGAGAATTTCCAGCTCGACACCGGCAAGTTGCCGAGCAAACTCGATGACCTGGTCACCCAGCCCGGCGACAGCAGCGGTTGGCTGGGCCCGTACGCCAAGCCGGCCGAACTCAACGACCCATGGGGCCACGCCATCGAATACCGCGCGCCCGGCGACGGTCAGCCGTTCGATCTGATCAGCCTGGGCAAGGACGGCAAGCCCGGTGGCAGCAGTTACGACGCGGACATCAAGTACCAATAAGCGCTCGCCATGCGCGTTGCGTGTCAGCCGTTGCGTCATCGGCATGGAGTGGTCGGCCCTGGTCGGGCACGCGCGCGTGGCACCTCGTTGCTGGAGATGCTGCTGGTGATCGCGTTGATCGCAATTGCTGGTGTGCTTGCCGCCGCAGCATTGAACGGCGGCATCGACGGCATGCGCCTGCGCACCGCCGGCAAGGCGATCGCCGCGCAGCTGCGCTACACGCGCACCCAGGCGATCGCCACCGGCACGCCGCAGCGGTTCCTGATCGACCCGCAGCAGCGGCGCTGGGACGCACCCGGCGGCCATCACGGCGATCTGCCGCCGTCGCTGGAAGTGCGCTTCACCGGCGCGCGCCAGGTGCAATCGCGGCAGGACCAGGGCGCGATCCAGTTCTTTCCGGATGGCGCTTCCAGCGGCGGGCGCATCGACCTGCAGGTCAAGGACGCCAGATGGCGCGTGGATGTGGGCTGGATCACCGGCGAGGTGCGTTCGGGCCCATTGCGGACGCCGGCGCCATGAGGCATCAGCGCGGTTACACCCTGATCGAAGTGATCGTCGCCTTCGCGTTGCTGGCGTTGGCGTTGAGCCTGTTGCTCGGGTCGTTGTCCGGTGCTGCGCGCCAGGTGCGCGCGGCCGATGAAAGCACGCGCGCCACCTTGCACGCGCAATCGCTGCTGGCCGTGCAGGGCATCGACAAGCCGCTGGAGCCCGAGCAGCAGCAAGGCACGTTCGAAAACGGCCACTTTCGCTGGTCGATGGACGTACGCCCCTACGACGAGCCACGGCGCAACCCGCAGGCACCGATGTCGCCCGGCGCGCACCGGCTGCTGCAAGTGACCTTGGTGGTGCGCTGGGGCGAGCAGCCCAACCAGATGCTGCAATGGCGCACGTTGCGGTTGGTGGCGGCCAACACGCAGGGCAGCCCGCCATGAGTCGTTCGCGCAGCGCCGGCTTCACCTTGATCGAAGTGCTGCTGGCCACGATGTTGCTGGTCGGTGGGTTGGTGTTGGCGTTTGCCACCTTGCGCTCGGCCAGTGCGGTGAGTCAGCGCGGCGAAGCGATCGCACAGCGCAGCGAGCGCGTGCGTGCGGTGGAAGAATTCCTGCGGCGCCGCCTGGCCGCCGCATTGCCGATCGCCATGGGCATCG
Organism: Xanthomonas phaseoli pv. phaseoli; assembly: GCA_022749655.1. Classification (GTDB taxonomy): domain Bacteria; phylum Pseudomonadota; class Gammaproteobacteria; order Xanthomonadales; family Xanthomonadaceae; genus Xanthomonas; species Xanthomonas phaseoli. The sequence continues at coordinate 4,627,292 of CP094243.1, read as the reverse complement.
ATACCCAAAGTCAGCAGCCGATCCTGTTCATCGGCGAGCCGCAACGCCTGCGCTTTGCCGCAGACGTGCCCGATTACCTGGGCCGCGGCGGGCCGTATCTGCACGACCTGTCGGTGGCCGGCGATGGCGATCGGCGCAACCTGCTGATTGCGCTGACCATGCTACAGTCCGGCAAGCCGATCGAAGAAAGCAGCCCGCTGCCGCCGGAACTGCTTGCTCAAGGCGTGCAGCAGGTGAGTTTCCGGTATCGCGGCATGGATCCGCAAAACGGACGCCTGAGCGCGTGGCTGCCGCAGTGGGAGTGGCACGACCGCCTGCCGCTCATGGTGCGCATCGACATCCGCAGTGACGATGCCGCATGGCCGCCGATGGTGGTGGCGTTGCCGCAATCCAGCAACCCGGGAGCAGGGCAATGACGCGCGCGCGCGGTGCCGCGCTGGTGCTGGTGCTGTGGTTGATTGCGTTGCTCACTGCGATGATCGGTGCGTTCGCGCTCACCGCACGTGTGGAAGCGTTGCAGGGCAGCATGCTGCGCAACGGCGCGCAGGCGCAGGAATACGCGCGCTCTGGCCTGGAATACGCGTTGTTTCGCTTGCAGGATGCCGACACCCAGGCACGCTGGCGCCCGGACGGCCGGCGCTATCGCTGGCAGATGGACGATGCCAGCGTGGAGATTCGTATCACCGATGAAAGCGGCAAGGTGGATCTGAACATGGCCGAGCCCACCTTGCTGGCCGGTCTGGTGCGCGCGGTGGGCGGCGAGCAGGCCAGTGCCGGACGCATCGCCGGTGCCATCGTCGATTGGCGCGATGGCGATTCATTGAGCCAGCCAGGCGGTGGCGCGGAAGATCGCGATTACGCCGATGCCGGGCTGCCGTATGGCGCAAAAGACAGCCCATTCGAAACCCTGGGCGAACTGCGCCTGGTGCTGGGGATCGATGGCGAGCTGTATCGCAAGCTGTTGCCCAACGTCACGCTGTACAGCGGTCGCTCGCGGCCTGAAGCGCGGTTTGCGCCCGCCCCGGTGCTCACCGCGATGGGGCTGGACGCGCAGCAACTGCTGGCCCAGCGTGACGCGCCGCTGGGTTTGCCGGCCAACGAGGCGACGGTCGGTGGCTCGGGCACTTATAGTATCGAGAGCCGGGCGCGACTGAGTGAGGGACGCGAGGCTGTGTTGCGGGCGGTGGTTTCGACCAGCGCGTCTGCGTTACCAGGGTCGGCCTATACCGTGTTGCGTTGGGAAGAGGGAGCAGCAGTGCAATGACCGCATGGCGGGATACCTTGGGTCGTATCGGCGTACGCGCCATGCCGGGAGCCGGAGGCTTCTGGCGTTGGTGGCAACACTCGCTGCTGGCCTGGCTGCCGCAGCGCTGGCAATGGCAGTTGGGTCTGTCGCAGGCACGCCTGTTGTTGCAACAGGACGGTGACACGCTGCAGCTGCTGCGCCAGCGCGATCACAGCTGCGATACCCTCGCCAGCCTGCCGTGGCCGGTGCACCCGCAGGAAGTCAATGACGTGCTGCCGACCGCGCTTGAAGGCCTGCCGCGGCATTGGCTGTTGCCGGCCGCGCATGCGTTGCGCCGGCCATTGCGCCTGCCCGCTGCGGCAGCGGCGCGCCTGCAGGACGTGGCGCGTTTCGAGATCGATCGACAAACCCCGTTCACCGCCGACCAGGTGTATTTCGATGCGCGCGTGCTCGATGTGCGCGAAGACGGCCAGCTCGATGCCGAACTGGTGGTGGTGCCGCGACGCATGATCGATGGCCCGGCCGGCGTGCCGGACGCATGGAACAGTGCGCTGTCGGGCATCGACGTGACCGACGCCAACGGCCTGCCGTTGGGCGTGAACCTGCTGCCGCCTGCGCGCCGCCTGCGCCGCAGCGACCCGATGCAGCGCTGGAACCTGTTGCTGGCCGCCTCTGCGCTGGTGCTGCTGGCCGTCGCCGGCTGGCTGCTGCTCGACAACCGCCGCCAGGCCGCCGACGATCTGCGCGCCAGGGTGCAGGCCAATGCCGCGCGCGCGCGCCAGGTCGCTGCCGAACGGCAGCAATTGCTGGACCTGGTCGAAGGCGCGCGCTTCTTCCAGCAGCAACGCGCCACCCGCCCGACCTCGGTCGAAATCTGGGACGAACTGAGCCGGCGGCTGCCTGGTGGCACGTATCTGGAAAAATTTTCGGTCGAAGGCGGGCAACTGCAGTTGATCGGATTGAGCAACGAAGCCTCTTCGCTGGTGCGTCGTCTGGAAGGCTCGCCGTTGTGGCGTACGCCGTCGCTGACCGGCGTGCTGCAGAGCGATGCCGGCCGGAATGTCGACCGCTTCACCATCACTGCCGAGCTTGCCGGCCCCGATGCGAAGGAGGCGGCCGATGCCACGCAGCGTTAAGCGCGATCGCTGGATCGCTTTGGGCCTGCTGCTGCTGGTGATCGGCGTGGCCTACCTGGTGCTGGTGCATCCGTGGTTCACCCAACCGATGATCGCGGTGCAGGACGACCTGCAAGCGCTGCGCGAACGCGAACTGCGCGTGCGCGTGCAATTGCAGCAGGCGCCGGAAGTCAGCAAGCGGCTGCGGCAGGCGCGCCAGACGCTGGAGAGCCGCCCGGGCTTCCTGCCGGAAACCTCGGCCGAACTCGCCTCTGCCGGGTTGGTGCAGCGGCTGGAACGTGCGGTGGTGGAGGCCAGTCCTGGCAACCGCAGCTGCGCCATCAGCAACCGCTCGCCGTTGCAGCCGGAGAGCAAGAACCGCTTCACCCGCGTGGCGGTGCAGGTGCGTTTGCGCTGCGGCACGCCAGAACTGGCCTCAGTGCTGTACAGCCTGGAAAACGGCACGCCGCGCTTGTTCGTGGACAACCTCAACGTGATGGCGCAGCGCTACCAGCTCTCGCCCAACGAAAGCGGCAACGGACTGGATATCGCCTTCGAACTGGCCGGCTATCTACGCCCGGGCGCCAGCGCCGCACCGCTGAACAACGAGGCCGCGCCTGCTGCCCCCAACGCCGCGGAGGCCAGCAATGCGCCTTGACATGATCGGCCTGCGCACCTGGCTGCTGGCCACCGTGGTCGGTTGGGCACTGCTGGTGTGCGTGCTGGCCGTCGCCGGCCTGGGCAAGCGCGTGGAGCTGCTGCCCGACGACCCGGCGCTGGTGCAGCGTCTGCCCACGTTGCCGGCACCGGCGCCGGAGCGCCTGGGCGCATTCGAGAAATATTCGGAAATCGCCGCGCATCCCGCGTTTGCCGAGGACCGCCTGCCGCATCCGTTCTTCCTGTCCGGCAACGATGGCGGCACTGCCGCTTCCACAGTGCGCCTGACCGGTGTGCTGCTGACGGACAACTTCAAGATGGCGACGTTGACCCTGGACCCGCAGGATTCGGTGCGCGTGCAGCTGGGCGGCGAAGCGGTGAAGGGCTGGCGCCTGCTCGCCCTGCAGCCGCGCGTAGCGCCACCGTCGAAGGCCCTAGCGGCACGCAAACCCTGGAATTGCACGTGTTCAACGGCCAGGGCGGGCAGCCGCCCACCGCCAATGCCGCCGCACGCGGTGCCGCCACTGCCACCCCGCCGGTCCCGTCCCCGACGCTGCCGCACTTGCCCCGCCGCAGCCGCCGCAACCGCAACCCGTCGCGCCGGTACAGCAGCCCGGCGGGCAGGCACCGCCAACCGTGCCGCCGCAGCGCAGCGATGGCGCGCAGGAAGCCCCACGCCCCTCCGACGATCAGATGCGTGCCATCCGCGAACGCATCGAAGCCCGACGCCGCCAGCTGCAACAGCAGCGCCAGAGCGGCTCTACCCCCGGTCAGACCCAATGAGTGAACGCATGACGTCGCGCCTGTTTCCCGTGTCCCTGCTGATTGGCCTGCTGGCCGGTTGCGCCACCACTCCTCCGCCGGACGTGCGCCGCAACGCGCGCCTGGATCCGCAAGTCGGCGCTGCCGGCGCCACCCAGACCACCGCCGAGCAGCGCGCCGACGGCAACGTCAGCGCCAAGCCCAGCCCGGTGATCCGGCGTGGCAGCGGCACCATGATCAACCAGAGCGCCGCGTCCGCGCCGTCGCCCACGCTGGGCATGGCCAGCAGCGGCAGCGCCACCTTCAATTTCGAAGGCGAATCGCTGCAGGCCGTGGTCAAGGCCATCCTGGGCGACATGCTCGGCCAGAACTACGTCATCGCGCCCGGCGTGCAGGGCACCGTGACCCTGGCAACGCCCAATCCGGTCTCACCGGCGCAGGCCTTGAACCTGCTGGAAATGGTGCTGGGCTGGAACAACGCGCGCATGGTGTTCAGTGGCGGCCGCTACAACATCGTGCCGGCCGACCAGGCGCTGGCGGGCACCGTCGCGCCCAGCACCGCATCGCCCTCGGCCGCGCGCGGTTTCGAAGTGCGGGTGGTGCCGTTGAAGTTCATCTCCGCCAGCGAAATGAAGAAGGTGCTGGAGCCGTACGCCCGCCCGAATGCCATCGTCGGCACCGACCCGGCGCGCAACGTGATCACCCTGGGCGGCACTCGCGCCGAGCTGGAAAACTATCTGCGCACCGTGCAGATCTTCGACGTGGACTGGTTGTCGGGCATGTCGGTGGGCGTGTTCCCGATCCAGTCCGGCAAGGCCGAGAAAGTCGCCGCCGATCTGGAAAAGGTGTTCGGCGAACAGAGCAAGACGCCCAGCGCCGGCATGTTCCGTTTCATGCCGTTGGAAAACGCCAACGCGGTGCTGGTGATCACCCCGCAGCCGCGTTACCTGGACCAGATCCAGCAGTGGCTGGACCGTATCGACAGTGCCGGTGGCGGCGTGCGGCTGTTCTCGTACGAGCTGAAGTACATCAAGGCCAAGGACCTGGCCGATCGTCTTTCGGAAGTGTTCGGTGGCCGCAGCAACGGTGGCGATTCCAATGCGTCGCTGGCGCCGGGGTCGGAAACCAGCGTGCTGGGTGGCACGCTCGGCAAAATCGCGACAGCAGCCTGGGCGGCAGCTCCGGCGTGACCGGCGGCAGCATCGGCGACAGCGGCGATGGCAGTTCGTCGGGCAGCAGTTTCGGCACCAGCGGAAGTAGCAGCAGTGGTGGTTTGGGTAACGGCAGCCTGCAGCTGTCGCCGCGCAGCAATGGCAACGGCGCAGTGACGCTTGAAGTGGCTGGCGACAAGGTGGGTGTATCGGCGGTAGCCGAGACCAATACCTTGCTGGTGCGTTCCACGCCGCAGGCATGGAGCTCGATCCGCGACGTCATCGAGAAGCTCGACGTGATGCCGATGCAGGTGCATATCGAAGCGCAGGTGGCCGAGGTGAATCTGACGGGCGCACTGAGTTACGGCGTCAATTGGTACTTCGAGAATGCGGTGAATGCTGCAACCGATTCGAACACCTACGGCTTCGGCGGCGCGGGTCTGCCCAGTGCCGCAGGGCGCAACATCTGGGGCGATATCGCCGGCAAGGTGACCGGCACCGAGGGCCTCGCCTGGAGCTTCCTCGGCAAGAATGCTGCCGCCATCATTACCGCCTTGGACAAGGTCACCAATGTACGGTTGTTGCAGACGCCCTCGGTGTTCGTCCGCAACAACGCCGAAGCGACGTTGAATGTCGGTTCGCGTATCGCGATCAACTCCACGTCGATCAATACCGGCCTCGGTACCGACACCAGCTATTCGTCTGTGCAGTACATCGATACCGGCGTCATCTTGAAGGTGCGTCCGCGCGTGACCAAGGACGGCATGGTGTTCCTGGATATCGTGCAGGAAGTCAGCAGCCCGGGCGACCGTCCGGCCGCCTGCACATCGGCAACCGCCACCATCAACGCGGCCGCCTGTAACGTCGACATCAATACGCGGCGAGTCAAGACCGAGGCGGCGGTGCAAAGTGGCGATACCATCATGCTGGCCGGTTTGATCGACGACACCACGTCCGATACAAGCGACGGTGTGCCGTTCCTGAGCAAGTTGCCGGTTGTGGGTGCACTGTTCGGAACCAAGGGCAAGACCAGCAACCGTCGCGAAGTGATCGTCTTGATCACCCCATCGATCGTGCGCAACCCACAGGAAGCGCGCAATCTCACCGACGAATACGGCCAGAAATTCAAGGCCATGGAACCTCTGAAACCCAGCCAGAAGCCGCAATGAGTGCAGCGCTGCCGGTCGTGCTGGTGCCGGTGGGCACCGACGACGAGGCGCTGGATGCGTGCCTGGGCGCATTGGATGCGGCCACGCCCGCAGGAACACGCGTCTGGCTGGCCGACGATGCGCAGGCCGGCCCGCGTGGGCGCGCAGTGATCGAACATTGGCTGGCGCGCACGCAACTGCAGGCGCATCACACCCGTCGCCAGCGCATGCTGGGCGAGGTAGCGCATCTTGACGAAATGCTCAGCGCCTGCGGCGATGCCGACGTGGTGGTGCTGGGGTTGGATGCCTGCCCGTTGCCCGGATGGTTGCGGCAACTGACCGCGTGTTTTGCACACGCGATGCCGCGATCGCCACCGCCACGCCATGGAGCAATGTGGGCGAGGCCTGCAGCTGGCCGCGGCTGGGCGAACTCAACCCGATGCCGGACGCATCCGAACGGCTTGCGGCTGCCTGTGCTGCGATGCCGCCGCTGCACCCGGAACTGCCGTCGGCGATCGGGCACGCGGTGCTGTTGCGCGGAACGGCGCGGCGCAAGGCCGGTGGCCTGGACGCCAGCAGTTACGGCTCGTGGTACGCGGCGCTGGTGGACTTGAGCCTGCGCATGGGTGGGCTGGGCTGGCGTAACGTGTTGTGCGAGACCGCCTTCGTTGCCTCCCCGCACGAAGGCCGCCCGGCCGAAGGCGACATGGACGCGCTGGCCACCCGCTGGCCGGCCTGGCATGCGCGCTTGGCCAATTTCCTCATGCACGACCCGTTGCGTGCGCAGCGCGACCAGCTGACTCGACTCCTGGCGCACCTCCCGCCCCGGACCTGCAACGCGCGTTGTTTGAGGCCTAGAGTCGCCGCCGACGACACCTGCACACCGCCATGCGCGCGGCCATCGTCCGGGACTTACATGGATCACGCATGCACGAAGGCGTTTGTCGTCCGACCGTGTGGCAACTGCAGGTTCCACTCCGCTGCCGCACTTGCCTCGTCTCGCGATCGCGCCTGTCGCGTTACCGGATCGATGTCGTGATGTCTGCCATCGAGCAAGAGACCGAACCACCGCTCACTCGACAGTTGCGCCCCGTCGATACCCGCCGCAGCACCGCACCGATGCGTTCTGGCCGAACACGTCATCCGGCCTATCAAGCAGTTTCCAATCCCCTGTTGATGAGACCAAGGCCGCAGCAAGCCGCGCACACCACGAACGCAGCAATGCGGCACGCTCTTCAACGATTCCCGATTCCCGATTCCCGATTCCCGCCCTAAAAGGCAGACCGCGTCGGCGCGTCGGTCCGCACCACCACATCCAATGCGTCGTGGCGCCAGGATTCGATATCCAGTTCCACCGCGCGGCCGTCTTCGGCAAAGCTGATCCGCTGCAGCCGAAAACATGGCGTGCCGGGCGTGGACTGCAGCAGCATCGCCTGTGTCGCGTCCAATCCGGCCGGATGCATCGACAGCTGCGCGCGGCTCAGGAACAGGCCCAGCCGCTGGTTGAACACGCTCGACAGCGACCCGGCCAGATCGTGTTCGAGCAGGCCCGGCGCCCAGGCCGCGAGCACCACATTGGTTTCCAGCAGCACGGCGCGGCGGTCGATCCAGCGCCGACGTTGCAGGACGAACACCTCGTCGTACGGGCTGTCCAGTCGCAACGCCGCGGCGTAAGCCGCGCCTGCAACCTGCCGGGTGGCGCTCAATAATTCGGTGCGCGGCTTGCGTCCCTGCGCCGCCACGTATTGCATGAAACCGGCGATGCTGGTGGGGTCGTAGCGCACGCGCGGCGCGCTGACGAACCAGCCGCGGCGGTTTTCGCGATAGATGCGGCCTTCGGCTTCAAGCTGCTGCAGCGCTTCGCGCAGCGTGATGCGGGTGCAGGAAAATCGCTCGGCCAACGCGCGTTCCACCGGCAGGCGTTGATCCGGTCCCCATTCGCCGGCTGAGATTTGTGCGGAGATCGCTTCGGTGATGGTGTGTTGGCGCGACACGCTCATGCGGTCAACCGCAGGCGGAAGACCCAGGGCGTGAGCAAGCTAATGAGGTGGAAGGCATGCATGTTGCGATGGTAAAGAAGAACGCGCGCGCAAACCGCGACCGGCTTAGCGCGCGACAGCCAGGTTCTGGTTCTGTTGGGTTTTCCAGCTGTACCAGCCGTACACCGCAAGCGCCACGAAGCCTGCGTAGAGCACGGCAGTAGGGTACAGCCCCTTGCTGATGAAGACGCCGACGTAGACGCAGTCGAGCACGATCCACAATACCCAGTTGGCGATGCGCTTGCGTGCTGCCCACACGCTGGCCACCAGGCTGAAACTGGCCAGCGCCGCGTCCAGCCACGGCAGCACCGCATCGGTGCGGTAATTCATATAGGCGCCGAGCGCCGCAGCGAACGCCGCGCCGATGCCCAGCGAAAGCCAGCGTTCGGCGGACGGCATCGGCAGCGGGCGTATCCGTGTGTCTGCTGCGGTTCCGGCTTGCCAGTGCCACCATCCGTAGAGCTGGGTCAGCACATAGATCCCTTGCAGCAGCATGTCCGAGTACAGCTTCCATTGGTAGAACAGCCACGCATACAACGCCACCGCCACGATGCCCACCGGCCAGCACCAGCGAATGCGCCGCGCGGTGAGCCACACGCCCAGCAGGTTGATCACAACGGCGATGGATTCGAGCAGCGACATGCGGTACCTGGTGCGTTATGGGTCAACGTGTTACGGCGTAGGAGGCGTTGGGACGACGGTGCATACAGTTCAGCCCTGGAATACGGCACCTCGTCGTCCACGAACACAATCCGCAGGCGAGCTGGCAGCGCTGGTGACCGGCTGTCGACGCTGCCCGACAGCGCATTCCCCGTCGTTCCTGTGCATGCACGGCAGGGCGCGCACTGTGTGCCTACAGTGCAGGTTAGAAATCCACCTGCACCGTCAGCCGTGCGTTGCGCGGCGCACCGGGGAACAGATACGCATCGCCCTGATATTCGCCGGAATCGCGCCAATAGCGCTTGTCGAACACGTTGTCCACGTTCAAGCGCCAGGTGGTCGCCAGCCCGCCCAGCGCCGTGGCGTAGCGGGCACCGAGGTTGGCTACGGTGTAGGCCGGCACGCTGGCGTTGCCGAGACGGTGGGCAAACTTGCGCCCGCTGTATTGCACGCCCCCAGCAGTGCCAGACCATCGATACCTGGCACGCTGTAATCGGCCTGCACGCTGGCGCGCAGCTTGGGCGCGTTGATCGCCTGATGGCCTTCGTACTCGGCAATGTCGGTGTCCTCCGCGCGCGCGCGGAGTGCCGCGACGCTGGCGAACAGACGCAGCTGCCGGGTCGCTGCACCGTCGGCAGACAGCTCCAGGCCACGGTTATGCAGGCGACCCTGCTGCACATAGAGCAGACCGCCATCGGCCTGCGGTTGGGTGAACTGGTAAGCCTGGCGGATGTCGAACAGGGCCGCGCCCAGGCGCAGGCCCCGCAGGTCGATCTTGGCGCCGGTTTCCAGCTGGTACGCATTGGTGGGCGGCAGGATCTCGTCGGCGTTATCGGCAAACCACGGCGCCGTGCCGCCTGCCGCCAGGCCCTTGGCGTAGCTGGCATACAGCGACATGTTCTGCTGCGGTTTGAACAGCAGCGCCGCCTGCGGCAGTACCGTGTCTTTGCGCGTGCGTCGCTCCAGCAGGCCGTCGCGATCGAAGCTGCGTTCGTCCAGTTGCACGTAGCGCGCGCCAAGCGACAGTTCCCACTGCGCACCCAGGCCGATCCGGTCGGCCATGACCAGCGCACGCTGGCGGCTGTCCAGACGGCGCTGCTTGGGATCCAGCGCAACATCCGTCTGCGCGAAGACGTCCGGGTCGCGATCGATGCTGCCGCTTGCCGACGAATTCGTTGACCGAACCAAAACGGTCGATGGTGCGGCGCAGCCATTCGCCGCCGATGCTCAGGTGATGCTCCAGCGCGCCGGTCGCGACATGGCCTTCGAGCGTGGCACACAGCTGATCGTGCACGCGGGTGTCGTCGGGGCTGCGGTAATCGTAGATGTCGTACTCGCCCTGCGCGCTGAAGAAGTTCGGGGTGACGATGTCGGCGCAGCTTGCCGCGCCATAACAGCCCCAGGCGAATGCAGAGAAATCGTTGATCTTCGCGCGGCTGCGCGATGCTTCGGCGGTGGCGCGCCAGTCGTCGTTGAACTGGTAGGCGTAGCGCAGCTGCGCGTTGAGCGAATCCATTTCCACCGGCCGCGCCCAGGGCTGGTAGCCGAGCAGGCGGTGTACATCGATGTCGCGCGGTACCTGCGTGCCGCCCAGCAGTTGATAGCCCGGCACCGAGCGCTGTTGCCGGTGCTGATACTCCACGTCCAGCTGCAGCAGCGCCTGCGGGGTGATCTTCCAGTCGCCGGCCAGCGACAGGAAGTTGCGGTAGCCGTCGGCGTGATCGACATAGCTGTCGATGTCTTCGCGTGCGGCGTTGACGCGTAACCCCAGTGTGCGTTCGGCACCGAACCAGTCGCCCAGGTCGGCGGCGACATAGCGCGAGCCTTGTTCGTCGGTGCCCAGGGTCACGCTGCGCACGTGCTCGGGCCGCTTGGTGCGGTAGTCGATCAGCCCGGCCGGTTCGTTGACGCCCGATTGCAGCCCGGCCAGACCCTTGAGCAATTGCACCTGCTGCTTGTTTTCCAGTGCGATCGATTGTTCGCCCACCGCGCTCATGCCGTTGATGCGGTAGCTGTTGGCGGCATTGAGCGAATAGCCGCGCACAACGAAGTTTTCGTAATAGCCGATCGGCGCATACGCATCGCCGGCAGAGGCATCGGCGCGCAATACCTCACTGAGGACGCGCGCCTGACGATCGAGCAATTGCGCACGATCGATGACCGCGATCGAGGCGGGGGCGTCCAGCAGCCGGGTGGCGCCAAATCCGCTCAATGCCGTGCCGGTTTCCACGCGCTCGCCACGCACGTTGACCGCGTCCAGTTCGACCGCATCGGTGCCGGCTTGTTGCTGCGCCAGTGCAGGAGCGCAGCACAATGCCAGTGCAAGCGCGAGCGGGCAGCGGGAGAACAGGGGAGGGCAACGGACATTGGGCAAGACTCGACAGGGAAGGGAAGGTGCTCACGGCAGCCGGCGCGCACGTGCGTGCAGATGCGCGAGCAGCTGCTGACCATCGGCGCTGGCGAACCAGTCCGCGTGGCCGAGCAGATAGCGGTGATAGGCGATGTCGGCATTGGCGGGCGAACGGGTGATGCCGGCGAAATATTCCATTTCGCTCAAGGCGAAGTCGGCATGCACGATCGGCAGCAGTGCGGCCAGGCGGCGCACCTGGTTTGCGTCCAGTGGCCGATGCTGCGCGTAGCCTTCCAGCAGCGCGTCGAGCTGGTCGAGCTCGGCCTGCGCGCGTGCGCCGGTGTCCAGCCGCAACCAGGGGATGAGGTTGCGTTCGATCGCGGTGGCCAGATCGAATAGCGCGCTGCTGCAATCGCTCAATCCGAAATCGAAGATGGCGCTGACGCGGGTCGCTCCGTCGTTGGTGTCCCACAGCAGGTTGGACGCATGCCAGTCGCCGTGGGTCCACAGCGGCGGCAGCGCGCCGGGCGCCGACAGCAGCGGCCACGCCTGCGCATGCCAGGGCAGCAGATGGGTGGCCAGATCGTCTGGCCATGGGCGGTCCTGCAGGGCTGCTGCCAGGTGCGGCCGCGTTGGCAAGGCATCGTGCAATGCCTGCAGCGGGTCTGCCTGCGCAAACAATCGCAGATTGGCGACCAGGACGCTGGTGGAGCGTGCCGGCGCATCGAAGCCCTGGGCCGCGCGATGCAGTTGCGCCAACGCAGCGCCGGCCGCCCGCGCATGCGCAACGTCGTTGAACGGTGTCCACGACAATGCATCGCGGTAGAGGTCGTGGCCCGCACCGACCCGCTGCACTTCGTACACCCAATCCTCATGCGCCAGCGCAGTGCGGCCCTGGGCGTCGTGCAGCACCTCCACCACCGGCACGCCTGCCCAGCGCAGATGGGCCATGAAGCTGTGTTCCTCGCGCAGCGCGGCCACGCTGCGCACACTGCAGTGGTGGCGTTTGACGATGACTGGGCCACTTGCAGTCTCCACGCAGGCCGCTGCCGAGAACGGCCGTGCGCTATGCCAGCGCACCTCGCGGAGGTGGCCCGCCGCCGCAAACCGCTGCAGCACGCGATGGATTTCATCGTTGGTCAGGACTGGCCAGTCCGGCAATGCCAGTTCCAGGCTCATGCCATGCACCTGATGCGGCACGTTCATGGCCCGCCTGCCGACAGACGCGGTAGCCTTGCCGCGTCGGAGAGTGGTATAGACCAAGTGATCAGGAGTAAAGCGGCGGACGCGCGGCGCGCGCCGTCAAGAACAAAGAACGGCGCTGCCGGGCCGTTGTCGCATCGCATCGGCCATCAGGTCGCGGCGATGCAGGCAATGAAAAGGCAGCGCGAAACCGCAAGGTCGCTAACCGTCATCTCAACAATCAGGTGTGGGAGTGCACCAAAAGCAACCTGCAACCCGGCTGGCGATCAGGTGCATGCGGGCGATGCGCTGCGATGTGGATGTACACCTGGTACATGCATCGAGTGCTGCCCGCGCTTGCCTGGCTGCGCAGTCGGTTTACCGGTCGAACAAAGTGTGGCAACGGAGACCGCGTGCGGCTCCGGGCGCGCAGTATGCGCCTTGCGGCGATGGGTCGCCATGCTGCAAGGCGACCCATCGCCGGGCAGTGCGTGCAAGCGGTAGCGTGGCGCAGTGCCAACCGGGTCCGGACGCGAGGCAATGCGGCCGCGGCAGCGACTGTCGCGCCGCGGCATCGGCCAACGCAAGATGGCGCTGCGCTGCTTTGGCACCGGATAATGGCCGGATGACTCCCGTCCAGATCGCCGCCGTCGTCGTCACCTATGAAAGCAGCAGCACCATCGATGCGTGCCTGTCGCGATTGCGTGCGGCCGAGGGCATCAGCGAGATCCGGGTGGTCGACAACGCTTCCAGCGACGACACCCTGGAAGTGGTGCAGCGTCATGCCCTGGCCGATGCGCGGCTGCATTTCATCGCCAATCCCGACAACCCCGGTTTTGCGACTGCCTGCAACCAGGGTGCGCGCGATTCGCAGGCACCTTGGCTGGTCTTCATCAACCCGGACCTGATGGTCGCGCGCGATACCTTGCTGCAGCTGCACGACCGGGCGGCGGGGCATCCGGCGGTGCTGCTGGGGGTGGAGCAGGTGGATGAGCAGGGGCGTCCGGATGCGGCCGTGCGCCGCCGCGACCCGGACTTCGCCGCGATGCTGCGCGCGCCGCGTGCCGCCGCCAATCTGGCGGTGCCGGCCGATCCGTCGCAGGCCTTGCAGCCGGTGGATGCCATTTCCGGGGCGTTGATGCTGATGCAGCGCAGCCTGTTCGACCGGCTGGACGGCTGGGACGGCAGTTACCGTCTGCATGCTGAAGACCTGGACCTGTGCCGGCGCGCCCGCCAGGCCGGTGCCCTGGTGGCGGTGGCCAATGATCTGCAGGTGTTGCACGTGCGCGGGGTCTCCAGCCGCGCGCGGCCGTTCTTTGTGGAGTGGCACAAACATCGCGGGTTGTGGCGCTATTTTCGTAAATTCGAGGCCGATCGACGCGGGCTGCCGACGCGGCTTGGCGTATGGCTTGCGATCTGGATCCACGCAGTTGCCCAGGTGCCGCGTTTGTTGCAGAGCAAATGATCTGGATCGCGTTAAATTTGTGATAAATCGGTGATGGGTCGCCGGCCACAACTGTGGTACGTTTCGCCCCGAAGTGTGATCAACCCCAGCTTCCTGTCCCTCCCGGGTCCCCCATCAGGAATCGTGCAATGTCTTTTTCAGAACGACCCGCAAAGGCGGGTACGTCGGTCGTGCGCTACCCCGTTGCAGTCCAGTTCGGTTGCCTCGTTGTGTCATCCCAGTCCAACCCATCCGCGTGCGCTGTCGGTCCTGGCATCGGCGCTTGCCCTGAGTGGTGTGCTTGCCGCGTTGCCGGGCACCGCATTGGCCGGTGCGTGGACCCAGCCGCAGGGCGACACCCTGGTGATCGTCAAGGCGCTGCATAGCGATGGCCGTGGCTGGTTCGACGACGGCCACCATCGCACGACATTCGGCGACGGCCAGCAATTCGACGGCAATGGCCGCAGCCGTCAGGACCAGCTCAACGTCTACGTCGAACATGGTCTGACCGAAAAGCTCAGCTTCATCGGCAACTTCTATTTCAGCGACGTGGGTTTCAGTAACCACGATGCCGTCAATGGCCGTCAGCAAACCACGACGACCGGTTTTGCCGATCAGGAAATTGGCTTGCGCTATGCGCTGCCGAGCGCACAGAACGATGTCTGGCGCAGTGCCGTCCAGGCCTTGGTGAGCGTCCCTGCATATGGGCGCAGCAAGACCTACCACCCGAACAATCCTTCCGCCAATTCCGACCCTGCGCTTGGTCTCGGCGACTATGGCCTCGAGCTGCGCTACAGCCGGGGGCGCGGTTACACGCTGGGCGGCCGCAACGGCTACGTCGATCTTGGGGGCGGTCCGCCTGCGCGGAAGCGCGGCGTCGGACGAACTGCGGGTGGACGCGTCCACAGGTCTGAGTCTGACCCCGAGTTGGCTGCTATTGGGCGAACTCAACGTGATCCAGGGTTGGGCAACGGGCGTGGCAACGTCGATGTTGCCGGTAGCGGTGGCGGCGTGGGCTTCGTCGCCACCGGCACCAACTACGATCTCACCAAGTTGCAGTTGTCCACGCTGTATACGGCGCCGGGTGGCAGTCAGTGGCAGGTGGGGTATCAGCAGCCGGTCATGGGCCGCAACACCGGTGCCGCGGGCGGGCCATTCGTGGCCGCCTGGTGGCGTTTCTAAGGATGGTCTGATCAATGCGGCCAGAGGATGCGTCGACCCGCATCGGTAGCGCTGACTACGCTCACACCTTCGGTTTTTCGCTGTTTCCAGCGCATTCTCGGGGCATTCTCCCCATTACAGGCACAACTTCCCAACGGCAGGCATCAACTGCTTCCGCTTCAGCCACAGGTTCGACAGCGCAAAGAGCGTCAGCACCTGCGCGGTGTTTTTGACCAGGCCGCGATAGCGCACCTTGGCATAGCCAAACTGGCGCTTGATCACCCGAAACGGATGTTCCACCTTCGCACGCAGGCTGGCCTTGGTGTGCTCCCAGCGCTTGGCCAACTTCAGTTCGCGCTTGTTCTTGATCTGCTTCAGCTTCGAGGGCTTCTCCGCGATCAGGTAGCGTAGCTTGCGCTTGCCCTTGATCTCATCGCGCTTCTCAAGCCCGGTGTAGCCGCTGTCCCCACACACCGTGTCTTCCTTGCCATGCAGCAGCTTGTGCGCTTGCGTGATGTCCGCCACGTTGGCTGCCGTGCATTCCACGTGGTGCACTAGGCCGGATTCATCATCCACTCCAATGTGCGCCTTCATCCCGAAGAAGTATTGGTTGCCCTTCTTGGTCTGGCGCATCTCCGGATCGCGCTCACCGTCCTTGTTCTTGGTCGAACTGGGCGCAGAGATAATCGTGGCATCCACAATCGTCCCGCCGCGCAGGCTCTGACCCTTGCGCGACAGATGCGCGTTCACCCGATTGAACAGCTTGCGCGCCAAATCGTGCTGCTCCAGCAGATGGCGAAAGTTGAGAATCGTCGTCTCGTCCGGCACCTCATCCAGCCCGCCGATCTTGGCGAAACGGCGCATCGACACCGTGTCGTACAAGGCTTCTTCCGCCGATGGATCGCTCAATGCATACCACTGCTGCAAAAAGTGGATGCGCAGCATCGTCTCCAGCCGATACGGCTGTCGTCCCGGTTGCCCCGACTTCGGATAGTGCGGCTCGATCAGCCCCAGCAGCTCCTTCCACGGCACGACCTGCTCCATCTCGGCCAAAAACACCTCACGCCGCGTCCGCTTGCGCTTGCCGTCGTACTCCGCGTCGCCGAAGGTCAGCTGCATCGAAATCGTCTACTCGGGTCGATGATCGATTGTGGCAGATCAGGACGGATTGTTCAGAGTTTCCCTAAGGGGCCGCACATGACGGTGACCTGCGAAACGGACGCGCTGGGACGAGCGCCGGACATCGGCCGCGAACGCGGCCTGCTGGGTCGTGCGCTGGTGTCGGCAGGCGTCATCACCGACGAACAGCTGCGCTCGGCGCTGGCCTTGCAGCAACGCTGGAATTCGCGCCTCGGCGATGTGATCCTGGCCCAGCGCGGCGTGCCGGCGCAGCGGTTCTACGCCATCGTTGCCGCGCACTTCGGGCTGCAATTCATCGATCTGGTGCAGCAACCGCCGGATCCTGCGCTGCTCACCCCCGGCGATCTGGATAGCTACGCGCAACGCCTGGTGTTGCCGTGGCGGCGCGAGGACGGTGTGCTGGTGCTGGCGGTGGCCGATCCGGACCCGGCCCTGTTCGCCTGGGCACGCGCCCATTATGGCGAAGACGTGCGCTTTGTCGGTACCGCCAAGTTCGACATCATCTGGAGCCTGCAGCGCTACGCCGACGAGCAGCTCACCGACAACGCGCTGAATCTGCTTGCAGCGCATGCGCCGACGTATTCGGCACGCCAGGTCATCACGCGCGGGCAGAAGTTCGCATTGTGGGCGCTGGCGGCGGTGATGCTGGTGACGTTGGTGCTGTTCCCGGTGCCGGCCTTGATCGCCGTCAACGTGCTGGTGGCGCTGGGCTTTCTGGCCACCTTCGGGTTGAAGTTGCTGCTGGTGTGGTTCGGCTCGCGCCATCGCATCGACATCAAGGTCACCGAAGACGAAGTGGCCGCGCTGCGCGATGACGACCTGCCGGTCTATACCGTGCTGGTGCCGATGTACAAGGAGCCGGAAGTCCTGCCGATTCTGGCCAACGCGCTGCGCAAGCTCGATTACCCGATCAGCAAGCTGGACGTAAAGCTGGTGCTGGAAGCGGACGACCTGGACACCATCGAAGCGGCCAAGAAACTCGGCCTGGAAGCGTTCTTCGAAATCATCCGGGTGCCGCCGTCGCAGCCAAAGACCAAGCCCAAGGCCTGCAACTACGCGCTGCACTTTGCGCGTGGGCAGCTGCTCACCATCTACGACGCCGAGGACAAGCCCGAGCCGGACCAGCTCAAGCGCGTGGTGGCGGCATTCCGCAAAGCCGAGCAGGATGTGGTGTGCATCCAGGCGCGGCTGAACTACTACAACGCCGACGAGAACTGGCTGACGCGGATGTTCACGCTGGAGTACACGCTCTGGTTCGACTTCTACCTGCCGGCGCTGGAATACCTGCGTATTCCGATTCCGTTGGGTGGCACCTCCAATCACTTCCGTCTGGACGTGCTGCGCAAGGTGCGCGCCTGGGACCCGTACAACGTCACCGAGGACGCCGATCTGGGCGTGCGGCTGATCCAGAACGGGTATCGCGTCAACGTCGTCAATTCCACCACCTTCGAAGAAGCCAACGTCAGCATCCCCAACTGGATCCGGCAGCGTTCGCGCTGGCTCAAGGGCTACATGCAGACCTGGCTGGTGCATATGCGCGACCCGGTGCATCTGTATCGCAGTACCGGCTTCAAGGGATTTTGGGGGTTTCAGTTCTTCATCGGCGGCGGCTTTTTCACCGCATTGGGTGTGCCGGTGCTCTGGGCGTTGTACGCGGCGTGGGCGCTGACCGGCACCACGATGTTCGAGCGCTTCTTCCCGCCGTGGCTGGCGGCGGTCTCGCTGGTCAATCTGCTGCTGGCCAATGCGTTCTTCATCTACATCACGCTGGTTGCGGCATTCAAGCGCGACTACTTCAAGCTGGCGCCATACGCACTGACGGTGCCGTTCTACTGGGCGTTGCAGTCGATTGCCGCCTACAAGGGTCTCTGGCAGCTGATCCACAATCCGTTCTATTGGGAGAAGACCACGCATGGCATCAGCAAGCATTCGGAAAACGAACGCCGCGCCGCACTCGAAGAGTGAGCCGGTTGCGAAGCGTTGCGAGAGCGGGCTGCCGGCGTTCCTCATCGCCGTGGTGGCGCTGTCGCTGCTGAGCCAGCCGTTGCTGGTGCAGTCGGTGGCCAGGGCGCCCGCGCTTGCGCCGGACATCGGCGTGCCGGCGACCGGGCTGTTGGCGTGGGCGGTCGATCTCACCTTGCATCGCTGGAATCTGCCGTTCCAGGTGTGGCCTTGTGTCGCGGTGGCTGCGAACGCGCTGTTCCTGTCGCTGCTGTGGCGCGATCTGGCTGGCGTGTTCGGGCGCGGCTGGGCCAGCGCGCTGACGCTGCTGGTGGGCTGCAACCCGCTGTTCCTGCTGCCGATCGCTGCCGGCGGCAGCCAGGCAGTGGGGTTGCTGGCCTTCTACGGTTTGTGCCGCACCTTGCGCCGCTTGCAGGCGCCGGTGGAAGCCTTCACCTATCTGCGCATTGCGGGCTGGTTGTGCATTTTGCTGTGCCTGGATCTGCAGACGCTGGCGCTGTCGACCATGGTCGCGCCATGGCTGCTGCTGGTCATGCCACCGCAGATGCTGCGCAAGGCGCCGGGCTCGTTCTACCTGGTGTGCTATCTGCCGTTCGCATTCCTGGTCGGCATGTGGGCCTACGTGAACCTGGTCGTGTTCAATGCGCCGTGGCCGACGCTATCCAGCATCGCCCAGGCCTCGCATCCGTTGCCGCTGCCCCTGGCCGGCCATGCCGACGGCTGGTTGCCGGCGGTGCGCTGGGGTGTGGCGGCGGTAGTGTGCTTCCCGGTGCTTGCGCTGGTGGCGCGGACGCGCAGCGGTGCGTTGGCGCGAGGCGTGGTGGCCAGTGCCGGCACCGTGATCTGTGCGGCTGCGTTGTCGTTCGTCTTCGGCTGGGCTGGTTTCGATGCGCTGCTGCTGTTGTGGGTGCCGGCGGCGCTGTTGCTGCGTGCGCTGCACGCCGACCAACGCGGCCAGGCGGCCGGATTGCTGGTGCTGGGCCTGGTTGGTGCGGTCTGGGCACAACCGCAGGGGTGGGGCAGCTGGACGCGTGGCGCAGCGCCCGACGAACAGGCCCTGATGCAGGGCGAGGCCGTTGTCATGACGACGCCGGTCGCGCTGCCGGTGCGTGCGGCGGCCGCTCCGCCACGCACGATGCCGGTGTGATGCTGCCGGCGATGGCCGAGGGCGCTGCGGTGGCCCCGGCGGCAACGGCATCTGCCGACACTGCCCAGCCGGCCAACCCGGCAGCGGTCACGGTGGTGCCGCCGGACAAGAACAATGCATCCTTGCGTGCGACGGCGTGCTCCGCCACGCGGCGCCGCCGAATGCCGAGGTGTCTGCTGCATGTTCAAGCGCGTTCTAAGCGTCGCAACGTTGATCGGCGTGTGTCTGCTCGCAAACGGGTGCAATGCCGCCGCGCCGACCTGGATGGGCGCCAACGTCAAGGTGTCCGCCAACGCCCCGTGGGAAAGCCAGGCTGCAGCGCGGTCGCTGGACGCGTTGGCCAAGACCGGTGCCAGCAAGGCGTTGCTGGTGGCGTTCGTGTGGCAGGCCAGTCCGCAGTCCAACGACCCGGTGCTGGGCAGCGACAGCAGTGTGGAGGCCATGCGCGCGGCGTTGCGGCAAAGCCTGCAGGCTGGATTGCAGCCCACGCTCAAGGTGCATGTCTGGATTCCGGGGCACTGGGCCGGCGATGCCGCGCCCACCGACCCGGCGGCCTGGTTTGCGGCCTACCAGCAGGCATTGCTGCCGTTGGCCAAGCTGGCCCAGGACGAACACGCCGAAGCGCTGGTGATCGGCACCGAGTTGCGCAAGTTGCAGGACGCGCCGCAATGGCCGGCGTTGGTCGCGGCGGTGCGCAAGGTCTACCACGGAAAACTGCTGTATGTGGCCGACGGCATGGAGCACGCCGAGCGCTTCGGTTACTGGTCGTTGTTCGATGCAGTGGGCACCAGCCTGTATCCGCGCCTGTCTGAAGCCGCCGATGCACGCAGCGCTGAAATGACCGCCGCGGCACAACGCCTGCAACAGTTGGGTCAGCGCGTGGGCAAGCCGGTGTGGGTGGCCGAGCTGGGGTTGCGTTCGGCGCGCGGCAGTCTGGCCGCGCCGTGGGAAAGCCCGGAGCAGCGCACGGCCGCCGTCGATACGCTGCAGGTGTTGCAGCAGTGGCGCAAGGTACTGCAGGCGCATGGCGTGGAAGGCATTGCGCTGTGGTGCTGGTATACCGACCCCAAGGCCGGCGGCCCGGGCGACAGCGACTTCACCGTGCAGGGCAAGCCGGCGCAGCAGGTGCTGGCACGCTGAGGGCGACTTGCGAACAGCTGCGTTCGCTGCACTGGCGGGGCGCGGCCAGTGCCCAGGATCGCCAGATACCGCCCGCACGCGCGGGGCTTCTGGCGCCGGCCTTGCACGTGATGCGGGCCCGCTTTGGTTGTCTGGTCGCGTTACATCGCGCTGCACGGGTATGGGGGCACCGGCGATGCGCGCGTCAAGCGGGCGCAGCCGCGCGTGCTGGCGTCACGTTGCATGCCTTCCGACTTCATCTTCCGTCAGCGGCTGCGTTGCGCAGGACGGACTGAAACGCGCTGGCCCTCCTTGGCGATCGCGGCTGTCTGCCTGAGGACACAGGTGCGGTGCGCGATCACGCGGCTTGCGCACTGCACGCGCTGCCATCGCCGCCAAGGGCATAATCCGGCGGCATGATCATCCATTCGCTGCTCGACACCGACCTGTACAAATTCACCATGATGCAGGCAGTGCTGCACCAGCACCCGGCAGCGCAGGTGGATTACCGCTTCAAATGCCGCACTCCCGGCGTGGACCTGGCGCAGTTCATCGATGAGATCTCGCGCGAGATCGATGCGCTGTGCCGGTTGCGGCTGCGCGAGGATGAAGTGGATTACCTGCGCAGCCTGCGCTTCATCAAGCCGGACTTCGCCGACTTCCTGGCGCTGTTCCATCTGGATCGCAAGTACCTGAGCCTGACCGCATCGGCCACCCATCCGGGCGAGATCGAGCTGACCATCCGCGGGCCGTGGCTGCACACCATCCTGTTCGAGGTGCCGCTGCTGGCGATCATCAACGAGGTATGGTTTCGCAATACCTCCGAGCCGGATTTCGAAGAGGGCCGCAGCCGCCTGCGCGAGAAGGTGGCGAGCCTGCGCAGCATGCCGGCCGGCTGCAAGATCGCCGACTACGGCACCCGGCGGCGCTACTCGCGGCAATGGCATGGCGAGTTGCTGCCGCTGCTGCGCGATGGCCTGGGCGAGCAGTTCGTCGGCACCAGCAACGTGTATTTCGCCAAGCAGTACGGTCTGACCCCGCTGGGCACGATGGCGCACGAGTATCTGCAGGCGTTCCAGGCGCTGGGGCCGCGGCTGCGCGATTCGCAGGTGGCGGCGCTGGAATCGTGGGCGCGCGAATACCGTGGCGATCTGGGCATCGCGTTGTCGGACGTGGTCGGGCTGGATGCGTTCCTGCGCGATTTCGATCTGTATTTCTGCAAGCTGTTCGATGGCATGCGCCACGATTCGGGCGACCCGTTCGAATGGGGCGAGCGCGTCATCGCGCATCTGCAAGCGCACCGCGTCGATCCCCGGGTAATCCCCGCCCATTAGCAGACGCCAGAAGTGGAATTTTCTCGTATCCTTTCTCGAGGAGGTTCCATGAAGAAGTCCCGCTTTACCGACAGCCAGATCATCGCCGTGCTCAAGCAGGCCCAGGCCGGTGCGCCCGTGCCGGAGCTGTGCCGCGAGCACGGCATCAGCTCGGCCACGTTCTACAAGTGGCGCAGCAAGTTCGGCGGCATGGACGTGTCCATGGTCGCGCGCATGAAGGAGCTGGAGGAGGAGAACCGCCGGCTCAAGAAGATGTACGCCGAGGCGCAGCTCAGTACCGACCTGCTGAAGGAAGCGCTCGCAAAAAAATGGTGAGGCCATCTCAGCGACGCGAGATGGCCCAATCGGCGGTCACGAGCGGGCGCACGAACATCCGCCACGCCTGCCAGGCCTTCGCGGTGAGCCAGACCTGCTTCCGCTACCAGGCCAAGGCCAGCGAGCAGAACGCCCGGATCGCCGACTGGCTGATCCGGTTGACGACCGCCCATCGCGACTGGGGCTTTGGCCTGTGCTACCTGTACCTGCGCAACGTGAAGGGCTTTGGCTGGAATCACAAGCGGGTCTACCGGATCTACCGCGAGCTGGAGTTGAACCTGCGGATCAAGCCGAGGAAGCGGCTGGTGCGTGAGCGGCCCGAGCCTCTGGCGGTGCCGGAGGCTATCAACCAGGTCTGGTCGATGGACTTCATGCACGACCAGTTGGCCGACGGCCGCAGCTTCCGGCTGTTCAATGTGCTCGACGACTTCAATCGCGAGGGGCTGGGGATCGAGGTGGATCTGTCGCTGCCGTCAGCCCGTGTGATCCGATCGCTGGAGCAGATCATCGAGTGGCGCGGCAAGCCCGCCGTGATCCGCTGCGACAACGGCCCTGAATACATCAGTGGCGCGTTGCTGTCCTGGGCGCAGCGGCATGGTATCCGGGTCGAGCACATCCAGCCGGGCAAGCCACAGCAGAACGCCTACGTTGAACGCTACAACCGCACCATCCGCTACGCCTGGCTCGCCCAAACCCTGTTCGACACCATCGACCAGGTGCAGGACAAAGCCACCCGCTGGCTATGGACGTACAACCACGAGCGTCCGAATATGGCGCTCGGCGGCATCACGCCTGCCATGAAGTTGGCGATGGCCGCTTAGCTCCACTTCTGGCGACCGCTAGAAGTGGGGATTACCCCCGCACCAAGGTGCTGGTGTTCAGCGACGGGCTCAATATCGATAAGGTGATGCGGCTGTATCAGCACTTCCACACGCGCTGCCGGTTGGCCTTCGGGGTGGGCACCAGCCTGACCAACGATCTGGGGCCGACGCCGCTGCAGATCGTGATCAAGATGGTCCGCTGCAATGGCCAGCCGGTGGCCAAGCTCAGCGATTCGCCCGGCAAGAGCATGTGCGAGGACACGGGGTATCTGCGCTATCTGCGCGACGTGTTCGGACTGCCGCCGATGACAGAAGGTTGATCGATCAGGGCGATCCCGCAGGGGACTGACTGGCGGGTGTTCCCGCCCGCTACAGAAATTCCTTACACGCTGTCGGGGAATGCCCGAAAAAAGTGAGACGTAGCTCTCGATTCGGAAGTGGCGGCCGCTAACATGTCATCACACATGCATCACATCGGGTGCATGCGTCGCATGTGACGGCCCTTTTCCTTGCGAAGTCTGTTGAATGAGCGCACTCGACCCGCTGCCGCTATACCGCACGCGCAGTTGCTCCCGGCAATGGCTGGGGTTTGTGCGCGCGATGGCCGAGGAGTTCGGCGCCGAGTTGTCCGAGGACGATCTGGCCCTGTTGATGGCGCGAATCGGCCGCCGCTTCGCACGCGAACAGCGGCTTGCGCCGTGCGCCACGCTGGATGACGCGCAACACGCGGCCAATGCGGTGTGGGACCGCTGCGATTGGGGCCAGTGTGTGTTGGAGGAGTACACCGACCATGTGCAGATCCGGCACGCGGGGGCGCCGTTGAGCGTGGCGCTGCATGGCGCCGCGTGGAGCGATGGGTTCTTGCAGGGCGTGTACGAGGGGTGGTTTCGGCAACTGGGGATGCTGGCAGGTCTGGCGGTGCAGAGCGTGCCGAGCGACACCGTCGATGTGCGCCGCCTGGTGCTGGCGCGCACGGCATGAGCATGTCTGATCGGGCAAGGAGAGTGTGATGACAGCAAACAAGGGCAAGGACGCAACCCAACATGACGACGTGTCGGGCCTGTTCGCGCGTTTGGGGACGCCAGCGAGCCAGGGATACCACGATTTCGCCTACACCCAGCTGCCGCCGCGCACCTCCAGCCTGGCGCAGGCCGATGCGCCGGCAGCGGTCGAACCGATCGCCGTTGCGCCCGATCCCGTGCAGCCGCCGGTGGGAGTTGCAGCGCCGAGGCCGAGCTTGGGCATGCCGGCTGCCGTGCCGGTACCGGAGCGTGCGCCGCAAGCGGTCGTGACGGCAGCAGACCAGGTGCCGGATGCGCTCGCCCCGCTGCGCAAGTTGCGGCAGCTCGACGAACCTGCGCCGCGCGGCGTGCAGCCGGCCGATCGGCCGGCGCAGACGCCGTTGGAGCGCTTGTTCCAGCGCCTGTTGCAGGCCGACGCGCGCAGCTGCGCGCAAAGCCTGCTCAAGCGCCTGCGTTCGCGTTGACCTGTTGCCCATTGTTTCCCCGCTGCAGGCGCCGGTGCGCTTGTGGCTTGTTGTGCCGCACGCCGCCATGCCTGAAGGACGATTGATGACCGCTGCCAGCCGCCATTCCGCATCACCGCTGCCCACGCTGGCGACCTGGGCGCTGTGGTTGCTGGGTGCGTTGCTGCTGGTGTTCGTGGTGGCCGTGCCGATGGATGTGACCCAGCAGCTGGTGTTTTCCGGCGTGCTGTTCGCGGTGGCGCTGGCGGTGCGCAACCGCGGCGGGCGCGTGGTCATCCTGATGATGATGGGGATGTCGCTGGCGGTGTCGTGCCGCTACATCTGGTGGCGCATGACCCAGACCATGGGCGTGGGCAGCGCGGTGGATTTCATCCTCGGCCTGGGCCTGCTTGGCGCCGAGCTGTATGCCTTCGTGATCCTGGTGCTGGGCTACTTCCAGGTGCTGTGGCCGCTCAACCGCAAGCCGGTGCCGCTGCCGGCCGACCAGCGCCTGTGGCCCAGCGTGGACGTGTTCATCCCGACCTACAACGAGCCGCTGTCGGTGGTGCGCACCACCGTGCTGGCGGCCAGCGTGATCGATTGGCCGGCCGGCAAGATCACCATCCATTTGCTGGACGACGGCCGTCGCGACGAGTTCCGCGCGTTCTGCGCCGAGGTCGGCATCAACTACGTCACCCGCACCAACAACGCGCATGCCAAGGCCGGCAACATCAATGCGGCGTTGAAGAAGTGCAGCGGCGAGTACGTGGCGATCTTCGACTGCGACCACATTCCGACCCGCTCGTTCTTGCAGGTGGCGATGGGCTGGTTCCTGCACGACACCAAGCTGGCACTGGTGCAGATGCCGCATTATTTCTTTTCGCCGGACCCGTTCGAACGCAACCTGGACACGCATGGCAAGGTGCCCAACGAGGGCGAGTTGTTCTACGGCCTGCTGCAGGATGGCAACGACCAGTGGAATGCCACCTTCTTCTGTGGCTCGTGTGCGGTAATCAAGCGCACCGCGCTGGAAGAAGTGGGCGGCGTGGCGGTGGAAACGGTCACCGAAGATGCGCATACCGCGCTCAAGTTGCAGCGCCGCGGTTACCGCACCGCCTACCTGGCCGTGCCGCAGGCTGCGGGCCTGGCCACCGAAAGCCTGTCCGGCCACGTGGCGCAGCGCATCCGCTGGGCGCGCGGCATGGCGCAGATCGCACGCATCGACAACCCCTTGCTGGGACGCGGGCTCAAGCTGTCGCAGCGGCTGTGCTACCTCAACGCGATGCTGCACTTCTTCTACGGCTTGCCGCGCATCATCTATCTCACTGCGCCGCTGGCCTATCTGTTCTTCGGCGCGCACGTGATCCAGGCCTCGGCGTTGATGATCCTGGCCTACGCCCTGCCGCATATCTTGCAGGCCAACCTGACCAACCTGCGCGTGCAGAGCCGCTTCCGCCATCTGCTGTGGAACGAGGTCTACGAAACCACGCTGGCCTGGTACATCTTCCGTCCCACGCTGGTGGCCTTGCTCAATCCCAAGCTCGGCAAGTTCAACGTCACGCCCAAGGGTGGCCTGGTGGCGCGCAGCTATTTCGATGCGCAGATCGCCAAACCCTATCTGTTCTTGTTGTTGCTCAATGTGGTGGGCGTGGTGGCCGGCGTGCTGCGGCTGATCTATGTGGGTGGCAGTGGCGAGCAGCAGACCATCTGGTTCAACCTGGCCTGGACGCTCTACAACA
Source organism: Xanthomonas phaseoli pv. phaseoli (assembly GCA_022749655.1). Classification (GTDB taxonomy): domain Bacteria; phylum Pseudomonadota; class Gammaproteobacteria; order Xanthomonadales; family Xanthomonadaceae; genus Xanthomonas; species Xanthomonas phaseoli. The sequence continues at coordinate 4,601,335 of CP094243.1, read as the reverse complement.
TGGTGCTGCTGGGCGCCACGATTGCCACCGCCAGCGAAACGCGCCAGGTGCGCAGCGCCCACCGCGTGCCGCTGGATGTGCCGGTCACCCTGTATCTGCCCGATGGCGGTGTGCTGCCGAGTCGCTCGGTGAATTTTTCCACGGGCGGCATGGCGATCACGCTCGCGCAGCCGCAGCCGATCGAGCCGGGCTTGCCGGTGCAAATCGGCCTGAGCCATCGCGGCGTGGAGCAGATCTTGCCGGCGGTGGTGCGCCAGGATCGCGATGGACAGGTCAGCATCCAGTTCACGCAGATGTCGATGGAGCAGGAGCGCTGGCTGGTGGCGTCGACCTTCGCGCGCGCCGACATCTGGCTGTCGCAGTGGGGCCAGCACGACCGCGATTCGTTCTGGCGCTCGATGGGCCAGGTGCTGGAAGCCAGTGCACGCGGATTCGGCCGACTGGGCGGGCATATCGTGGACAGCGCGCGGCAGGGCTTTCGTCCCAGGCGCCCGGTGGATCTGGAGTCGTGAGTGTGATGCGTGATGTTTCCCGTTCTTCTACCAGGGCGCCGCTGATGCGGATGTTCCCGGCCGTGTTGAGCTGTGCGTTGACCTTGCTGGCAGGCCTGGCGCAGGCGCAACAGTCCCTGCCTGCAACGCCATCTGCGCAGGCGGGTGGTCAGATGCAGGCAGCCACGCCTGCGCAGGTGCCCGTGGCCTTCGCAGCGGCGCCGTTGCCAGGCGGCAGCACGCGTGCGGCAACGCTGCGCGAGCTGGGCATCGACTATGAAATCACCTTGCGCGGGGTGCAGGGCAGCGCCGGCGTGCCCTTCAGCGTGCGCAGCGACGAGATCGTCACCGCGGCCACGTTGAATCTCAAATACAGCTACTCGCCCTCGCTGTTGCCCGACCTGTCGCACCTCAAGGTCACCATCAACGGCGTCACCGTGGCCACGCTGCCCACCGACAAGGCCAACTCCGGCAAGTTGCTCTCGGCCGATCTGCCGATCGACCCGCGCCTGGTCACCGATTACAACCAGCTCAACCTGCAGTTGATCGGCCACTACACGCGCGATTGCGAAGACCCCGACCACAGCAGTCTGTGGGCGAATGTGGATGCGGCCACCAGCCTGTCGCTGACCACCACGCCGCTGGCCTTGGCCAACAACCTGGCGTTGCTGCCGGTGCCGTTCTTCGATGTGCGCGACACGCGCCGGCTGGAATTGCCGTTTTATTTTCCGCAGCGCCCGGACACCGCCACGTTGCAGGCGGCCGGCATGGTGGCCTCGTGGTTCGGTAGTCTGGCCGGCTACCGCGGCGCGGTGTTCCCGGCGTCCACCGAGGCCTTGCCGGCGTCCGGGAACGCGGTCGTCTTCGCCACGCCCAGCACCTTGCCCGCGCAATTTGCGACCGCCGACAGCGGCGTGGCCGACATCCCCGGGCCCACCGTGGCCGTGCTGGCCAACCCGAACGATCGCAACGGCAAGCTGCTACTGGTGCTCGGCCGCAACAGCGAAGACCTGCAGCGTGCCGCCACCGCGTTGGCCTTGCACGCACCGTTGACCGGTGCGGTGGCCCGCATCGGCGACATCAGCGCGCCTGCGCCACGTCGGCCCTACGACGCGCCCAACTGGGTGTCGAGCGAGCGCCCGGTACGCTTCGGCGATCTGGTCACCCAGCCCAGCCAGCTCAACGTCACCGGCTATCACCCCGACCTGATCCGGGTCGGCCTGCAACTGCCGCCGGACCTGTTCGTATGGGAACGCGACGGGATCCCGGTTGCGTTGAACTACCGCTACACGCTGCCGGAGCAGGACAACAAATCCGCGCTCAATGTCAGCATCAACGAATCGTTCGTGACCACGCTGCCGCTGACCGGTCGCCCGTTCGCTCAATCCACGCCGATGCGCTGGTGGAACAGCCTGGGCACGCGCGGCAGCATGCCGGTGCATCAGGAACTGACGCTGCCGGTGGGCGCGTTTTCGGCCAACAGCCAGCTGCGCTTTCATTTCTTCTTCGATCGCCCGCAGGGCGAAGCGTGCAAGAACACCTTCCCGGATGTGTCCGGCGCCATCGATGCCGATTCCACCATCGACCTGAGCGGCTTCCACCACTACATGGCGATGCCGAACCTGGCGGCGTTCGCCAATGCCGGCTACCCGTTCACGCGCCTGGCGGACTTGTCCGAATCCACCATCGTGCTGCCCGACAATCCCGGCGATCAGGACCTGAGCAACGTGCTGACCCTGCTCGGGCATTTCGGCGCGTCCACCGGTTACCCGGCGCTGCATGCGCAGATCACTGGCGCCGGCGCGGTGCAGCAGCATGCCGGCCGCGATCTGTTGTTGCTCGGTAGCGCCGAATCGCAACCGTTGTTCAAGCAATGGCGCGCGTATCTGCCGATCGGCCAGGACGGGCGGGCGACCCGCTTTGCGCTGACCGACTGGCTGTTCGAACGACTGCCGCGCTTCCTCTCCTTCGATGCGCGCCGCACCGACCTGCCCACGACTGCCGAGATCGCCCTGCAGCCGCAGCCGGACGACGTACTGCTGATGGGCTTCCAATCGCCACTGGCAGCTGGCCGCAGCGTGGTCGCCTTCCAGACCGAAGACCCGGCCAACATGAGCCGCCTGTTCGAGGCCTGGTTCGACCCGACCCTGCTCAAGGATTTCCAGGGCAGCGTGGTGTTGCTGCAGCAGAAGAAGGTCACCAGCCTGGTCGGCAACCAGAGCTATTACGTGGGGCATCTGCCGCTGCCGACCTGGCTGCGCTGGTATTTCTCGCACCACCCGGTGTGGCTGGCCTTCACCGTGGTGCTGCTGGCGCTGTTGCTGGCCTTGGCCGCACGCGTGCTGCTGCGCAGGCACACGGCCGAGCGGCTCAACGACGGTGGCGGCGCATGAGCGCGCACGCACCTGGCGGTGGCATGACGCGCCGTCGCCTGCTGCATGCAGGCGCATTGGCTGGCGTGGCCGCGCTGCTGCCGGCAGCCGCGATGGCGGCGCCCAGCCAGTGCGGGCCGTGGCCGCTGTGGAGCGCCTTCGTCGACAAGCACATCCAGCCCGATGGGCGGGTGGTGGATTTTCTCAATCCCGATCAACGCTCCACCTCCGAAGGGCAGTCGTATGCGCTGTTCTTCGCACTGGTCAACAACGACCAGGTGCTGTTCGACAAGGTGTTGAGCTGGACCCGCCACAACCTGTGCGGCGGCCGCCCGGATCTCAACCTGCCCGCATGGCTGTGGGGCCGCGATGGCAGCGGCGCCTGGCGCGTGCTGGACGCCAACACCGCCAGCGATGGCGAGTTGTGGATTGCCTATGCGCTGCTGGAAGCCGGCCGGTTGTGGAGCCGCCCGGGCTACCTCAAGGCCGGCCAGCAGATGCTGCAGCTGATTCGCACGCAGGAAGTGGCCGCGCTGCCCGGGTTGGGCCCGATGCTGCTGCCGGGCCGCACCGGCTTCGTCGACAACGGGCGCTGGACGCTCAATCCCAGCTATCTGCCGATCCAGATGCTGCGTCGTTGCGCCAACGCCGACCCCAAGGGCCCATGGGCTGCCATCGCCGCCAACAGCGCGCGCGTGCTGCATGACAGCGCGCCGGTGGGGTTTGCCCCGGATTGGACGGTGTGGGACGGCAAGACCTTCAATGCCGATCCCAAGCGCGGCACTGTCGGCAGCTACGACGCCATCCGCGTGTACCTGTGGGCCGGCATGCTGGACGCCGGCGAGCCGCTGCGCGCGCGCTTGCTGAAGGACCTGTCCGGACCGGCCGACCTGCTCGCCGCGCAGCAGACGCCGGCCGAAAGATCGACACCGCGCGCGGTGTGGGCACCGGCGCGCTGCCGGTGGGATTTTCTGCGGCGTTGCTGCCGTACCTGAGCGCATTGGGCAAGCCCGCGCTGCTCAAGGCGCAGGCGCAGCGCGTGCCCGCCGCCACGCAACCGGCTGCCGCTGCATTGCCGTATTTCGAACGCACGCTGGCCCTGTTCGGACAGGGATGGCTTGAGAACCGCTACCGCTTCGCCGCAGACGGGCGCCTGTTGCCCGCCTGGAGAACCCCTGCATGCGCCGCCACGACCTGAAGCCGTTCTACCTCGCCGGTATGCTCGCGCTGTGCCTGCTCGCTGCACCGGCAGCGCAGGCGCAGACCAGCGCCACCCAGCAGCTGGTGGAGCAGGGCAACTACTGGCACGACCAGGGCCGCGACGATCTGGCCGCCGACACCTGGAAGAAGCTGCTCGGCATCGACCCGGACCAACCCGACGCATTGCTCGGCCTGGCCCAGATCGATCTGGCGCAGGGGCGCCAGTCCGAAGCGCGCAAGCGCCTGCAGCAACTCGAAGGCGCGCATCCGCAATCGCCGCAGGCGCAGCGCCTGCGCGTGGCGATCGGCGCGCGCGGCAGCAGCGGCGCGGGCGAAGATTCCAATCTGCGCAATGCACGCCGCGCCGCCTCGGCCGGGCGCTATGTGGAAGCCGCGCGCAGCTACGAAGCCGCCTTCGCCGGCAAGTCGCCGCCGCCGAACCTGGCGCTGGAGTACTACCAGTCGCTGGCGGGCACTCCCACCGGTTGGGAGCGTGCCCGCGACGGCCTGCGACGCCTGCAATCCAGCGACCCGGGCAATCCGTCCGTGCAGCTGGCGCTGGCGCAGGTGCTCAGTTACCGCGAACCCACCCGCCGCGACGGCATCGCGCAATTGCGCACGCTGGCCCAGCGCGCGGACGTGGGTGGGCCGGCACGCAGCAGCTGGCGCCAGGCGCTGCTGTGGCTCAATGCCGGCATGGCCGATGCGCCGCTGTACCAGGCATTTCTCGCCGGTACCCCGAACGATGCCGAAGTGAACGCCAAACTTGGCCAGCTGCGCGCGCAACGCACGGTGGCCGCCACGCCGGCCGATCCCAATGGCGTGCTGCTGGGCGAAGGCTTCCGCGCGCTGAGCGCGAACAATTTGAGCGCAGCCGAACAACGCTTCACCCAGGTCTTGCGTGCACGTGCGCGCGACCCCGAAGCGCTCGGCGGCCTGGGCTCGGTACGTCTGCGTCAGCAGCGCTTTGCCGAGGCGCAGGAACTGCTGCGCCCGGCCGCGGCCAGCAACGGCAAATGGAACAGCGCACTGGAGAGCGCGCGCTACTGGCAGCAGCTGCAGCAGGCCGACGCGGCGCGCGCGCGCGCGATCTGGCCCAGGCGCGTCAGTTGCTGGAGCAGGCGGTGCAACTGCTGCCCAACGAGCCGGCCGGACACGTGGCGCTGGGTGACGTGCAGGCCGCCGGCGACCCGGTTGCTGCCGAAGCCAGCTATCGCAAAGCCTTGTCGCGCGATGCCGACAATGCCGGCGCGTTGCAGGGCCTGGTCGGGCTGTACAGCCGCCAGGGCCGCCTGCAGGAAGCCAGCGCGTTGTTCGACCGGCTGCCCGCGGCCGAGCGCGCCAAATCCGGTGGCCAAGCCTTGCTGCGCTCCAACGTGCAGCGCGCCCGTGCGCGGCAGTTTCTGGATGGCGGCGATGCGGTCAGTGCGCAGACCGAGCTGGAAGCGGCCATGGTCGAACGCCCCGGCGATGCCTGGATCCGTCTGGACCTGGCGCGGCTGTACCAGCAGGCTGGCCGCCCGGATCAGGCGCGCAGCGTGATGGACGGCCTGCTCGCGGTCCATGGCGACCAACCCGAGGCGCTGCACGCCAATGCGCTGCTGGCGCAGGAAAGCGGCGACTGGCAGGGCGCCTACGACAGCCTGGACCGCATTCCAGCCGCGGCACGCATGCCGGCGATCACCCAGCTGCGCGCCACCGCCTGGATCGAATTGCAGGCGCGTCAGGCGCGGCAGTTGGTCGCGCAAGGCAGGGTGGGCGAGGCGCAGCAGTTGCTGGCGCGTACCGAGACGGCGCTGGGCAATCAGCTCGACGATCCGCAACTGCTGGCCGCCCTGGCCGGCGCACATGCCGACGCCGGCAACACCCAGCGCGCGTTGGTGCTGGCCCAGCGGCTGGTCACCGGCGCCAACCCGCGCACCGAAGACCGCCTGCAATACGCCAGCGTGCTGCTGCGCGCGCATCAGGACGCCGAGCTCTCGGCGGTGTTGCGACAGCTGCAGGCCACCACCATGAGCCCGGAGCAGCTGCGCCGCTACCAAGGCCTGCGCAGCGCCTACACGCTGCGGCAGGTGGATGCATTGCGTGAGCTCGGCAATCTGGACGGCGCCTACGACGCGTTGTCGCCAATACTGGCGCAGCAGCCGGACAACCGCGATGCGCAGGCCGCGCTCGCGCGGTTGTACGTGGCCGCCGGCGAGCACCGCCAGGCGCTGGCGATCTACCAGCAGATCCTGCAGCGTCAGCCCAGCGATCTGGACGCGCTCACCGCAGCGGCCAACAGCGCCGCCGCGCAATCGGACCTGCGCAATGCAGAGAGCTATCTGCAACGCGCACTGGCGCAGGCGCCGGAGTCGCCGGAGGTGCTTGCAGCCGCCGGCCGCGTGTATCGCAGTGCCGGCAAGAACCGCAAGGCCGAGCAGTATTTCCGTGCAGCGCTGGCGGCGCAGCAGCGGCAGGCCGGGCAGCTCGACAATGGCCTGGCGTCTGCACGAGGCCCGGCAGCCGTCGCCGCGTCCGGTCGCCAGCTCAACCCGTTCTCCGGCATGACCGGCGCCATGCCGCGTTCGCCGGCGGGGCTGTCCGAACGCATGGACGCCGGCAGCGCCTACAACGACGTCGCAACCGCACCGGTCGCGTACGGCGCGCCGCTTGCCATGCAGCCCAGCGCCGCACGTGGCGCGACTGCCGCACCCGTCGATGCCGCCGATATCGGTCGCGACGCGTTGCCGCAACCGGTGCGCGCCAGCAGCGCGTCTTCCACGTTGCCTGCCCCCGGCAGCCGCTTGCGCGCTTCCACGCATGGCGCGCTGCCGCCTGTGTCGGGCAGCGATCTGCAACCGCGCAGCAACGCCGCGCACGCACTGCCTGCACGCAGCAGCGGCAACAGCGTGCTCGACGAATTGCGCGCCGTGCAGGCGGAAAACAGCGGCGGACTTGCCGGCGGCGCGCTGTATCGCGCACGCGACGGCGAAGACGGCCTGGGCCGTCTGGACGATATCGAAATGCCGGCGCAGGCCGAATTCGCCGTCGGCGAGGGCAAGCTCGGCGTCACGCTGACACCGACCGTGGTGGATGCCGGCACGCTCGGCACCGACTACGCCACCGCCAGCCGCTTCGGCACCGGCCCGCAAAGCGCCATCGGCGATGCACTGGCCGCCAACCGTGGCCCGATCGACACGCTGATCGATTCGCCGATGTATCAGCTGCTCGCCACCGAAGGCGATACCGCCGCCACGCGCGAACGCCTGCGCCGCTACACCTTGGATACCGGCCTGTTCAATGCGCTGTTGGTGGAGAACAACAACAGCAATGCCGCTGCGCTGGCTGCGTTGGCCAACGAGCCGCTGCCGGCCTACCTGCTCAGCATCAACGCTTCCACCACGCCGATTGCGCAACTGGCACGCGACATCCTGGGCAATGCCGCGCTCAGCGAACAACTGGGTGCCGGCGATGCGGCCGCATTGCGCGCACTGGCCGGCAGCACGGCCGCCGCGCAGCAGACGCCGGCTGGCCTGGCCGACACGCTCGATGCCATGGCCGCCAGCGGCAATGGCAGCCGCCGGCTCAGCCAGGACGACACCGGCGTGGGCGTCGGCGTGCGGTATCGCAATGGTGGTTTCAGCGCCGATGTGGGCAGCACGCCGATCGGGTTCCAGGAACAGAACCTGGTCGGTGGCGTGGGCTATCGCGGCGAGCTTGGCGACACCGTCAGTTGGTCGGCCGAGGCCTCGCGGCGTGCAGTCACCGATAGCGTGCTGTCGTTTGCCGGTGCGCAGGACGGCCGCAGCGGCCGCGAATGGGGCGGTGTGACCAGCACCGGTCTTTCGCTGTCGGCCACTGCCGACAACGGCCTGCTCGGCGGCTAGGCCAACCTTGCCGCGCACCGCCTGCAGGGCAACAACGTGGCCGACAACGACCATCGCCAGGTCGACCTGGGCTTTTACGTGCATGCGCTGGAAACCGAGCATCAATCGCTCACCGCCGGCGTCAATCTGACCACCATGCAGTACGACAAGAATCTCAGCGGCTTCACCTACGGGCACGGTGGCTACTTCAGCCCGCAGGACTATGTGGACCTGGGGTTCCCGGTGCATTGGAGCGGGCGCACGGCCGGGCAGGCGGTGAACTGGAAGGTGGACGCCAGCGTCGGTGTGCAGCATTTCAGCACCGACGCCTCGCCGTATTTCCCCACCGACCCGACCCTGCAACAGGCAGCCTACGACGCCGCGTCGCTGGCCGCGCTGCTCGGTCTGGTCAATCGCTACACCGACCCGGTGTATGCGGGCGAAAGCCGCACCGGGGTGTCCTACAACCTCAGTGGCGCGGCCGAATGGCAGGTGGCGCCGCAGCTGTTTCTGGGCGGGCGGCTGACCTTCAACAATGCACGCGACTACAACCAGTTCAGCAGCAACCTCTACTTGCGTTTCGTGATGGATCGCCTGGGCACTGCGCTGGGGCGTGCGCCGCAGGTGCTGACCTCGCCATATGCGGCGGATCGCTGATGGCGTGGCAAGCCTGATGCGGCGCTGATCGGATATGCAGCAAGTGCGTGCAGCAAGTGCGCGCAGCAGGTGTGCGCAGCGAATGCACGCGGCGGAGCATGATGCGACAGCTGGCTGCCGCGTGCATCGCGTTCGCGCCCTGACGTGCTTCCAGCTGTTGTTTTTGAGTGGCAGCAGCGGTGCGTAGAACGCTTGGCCTGCGCTGAACGCCACGATTGCGGACAAACGAACGGCGCCTCCCGGCGCCGTTCGCATTACCGCGTTTTACGCACCGCGTGCGGCGCTTATGGACGCACCTTGGTGGCGCAGACAAAGACCGCTGCCTGTTGCACGCGGCTGATCACGCCCTGGCTCTGCAGCTCGCGCGCGTGTTCGTCCATGCAGGTCAGGTAACCCAGGCGGTTGCCTGCATTCTGCGTCTTGCACAGGCTGCTTTCGGCAGACACGTTCGCGCCCGGAATCAGGCCGCCGGTTTCCACCGTCGGGACCAAGGTGTTGCAGGTGCCCAACTTGGCCAGCCCGGTGTTCAAGGTCCAGCCGATGTCGGCAAACAGCGCCGGGGTCAGGTCGATGTTCACGTGCGCCTGCACTTCCGGTGTATCGAACGGTTCCATCAAGGCATTGGGCTGCAGATCGGTATCGAAGTGCGAGAACGTCGAACCACCGGCCACCACGCTGGGCGAGTACAGCCGCGTGCGACCTGCGCTGTCGGTGCCCTGCAGCAGCTGCGGGTCTTCGTACAGCGCCGCGACCACCGCGGTGCTGCCCTTCAGACGCGCGCCATCGGCCTGCGAGACCATGATGGCGGGGATGGTGATGTCGGTGATCGGCGGTGCCGCATTGCCCATCGTCTGCACACCGGCCGCGTTGTTGGCGACGATCACGCCCACCGCGCCGTTGAGCTGCGCATTCTTCACCTTGATCGCGAACGCGCAGGTGCCGCGGTCGATCAGCGCCACCTTGCCGGCCACGTCGGCCGCATTGACGAACGGGGTTTCGCAGCCATCGCTGGCCGATGCGGCCGCCACGCCATCGTTGACCGTCACCACCGAACGGGCCGGGAAATTGGCCGCCGTGGCCAGCGGACCGAAGCTGGCAAAGCCCACTTCGAACTTGCCCGCCGCGCTGGCCGGTGCGGTGACGCGCAGCAACGTGCGCGGATCCAGGATCAACGCCGCCTCGCGATTCACGCGCGTGCCGGCCCATACCGTACGGCCGGGCGTGCGCATCGCTTCGGCGCGCAGGGCGTCGGTCATGGTCGGGTCGTCGAAGCGCTTGTTCTGGACGTTGTCGTAGGCCTGCGAGGTGTAGACGTCGGTCAGGCCGCTGCCCGAACCCAGCACGCCGGTGGTCTTGTTGAGAAAGCCTGCAGCGCCCAGGCCGTGGCCGATCTCGTGCATCACCACGTTGAGGAAGTTGATCTGGCCTTCGGGCGTCTTGCCGTCCAGACCCAGATACCAGCCGGAACCAGCCAGGCAATCGTCCTTGCCCAGGTCGCCGTTGAACTGCGAAAACACGTCGGCCGGATCGGCCGGATCCGGCACCAGGTCCTGCCCGGCGATCGCATCGCCCAGCGCGGACGGATACAGCGTATTGGCCTTGGCGCCGGGGAAGTTGTTGACGATCCAGTTCGGACCGGCCTGGCCCAGCGTGCCGCCGGTGGCGGTACAGGTCAGCCGTGCGAACGAGGCCTACACCTTGATCTCGACGTTGCTCTGCAGCACCGCGCCCCACAGGTCCATGGCGTACTGGTAGGCGATGCGGCGTTGCTCGCCGACCGTGCGGCCCGGTTGCCACCCAGTGGTGCGGCAGCGGTCGGGTCGTTCAAACCGACCACGGTGCCGGCATCGCCATTGATCAGCGTGACATTGGCTGCCCGCGCATGCAGCGGTGCCAGCGCGGCCGCCACGGCCAGGGACAACAGCAACAAGGGCTTATTCATGCGGCAGCGCTCCGTGCTCGGCGTGGGTGGGTTGGGTGGCGTCGGCGTCTTGGCTGTGTTCGATGACAATGCGCCCATCGGCTTGGCGGGTTGCCGTCAACGCACTCATTTGGGTGGCCGGCAACTTGCGCGCCACGGTGCCATTGGGCAGGCGCCGCTCGGTCGCGCGTGCGGCCGCTTCGGTCTGCGGAACCGAGCTGCGTGCGGCGCTACTGCGTGCTGCGGAGCCGGCAGCGGCCGCCTGTTGATCCAGCGCCGCGCTCTCGGCGTCGGTCAGTGGGCGCAATTTGCCGGTGGTGGGGTCGATGCCGACCTTGGAACTGCTGGTAGCCGCTTCCTGCGCTGCAGCGATCGCCGGCAGGCATGCGAGACACAACACACCGGACAGCATCCATCCGGGCTTGCGAAAGCTCATCATCGTTGGGGTTTCCTTGGGTCCAACAGGGGAAAAAACGCCGTGCTGACACCGGCGCTCGGGAGAATCCTTCCATTTCACTCTGTTCATGACTGAATCATGAATCCGTGATTCGTGTCAATCTTTTGACACATTCGCCGTGGAGTGCGAAGCGGCAACCTGAAAAAGTCATCGGCAGGGTCGCAGCCCTGGGAGTTCGCTGCCTTCGGCACCGGCACCGGCACCGGCACCGGCACCGGCACCGGCACCAAGGCGCCAGCGCACGCCATGGCAGCGCTCGGCATGCCCGGACGCCACTCATACACTGGCCGGTCTGGGCATCGTTCGGACATCCGTTGCCGGCGCCGCCCTCCATCAGCCAACCCAGCGCCAGGCCACCATGCACGCCGTCATCTACCACAATCCCGGTTGCGGAACCTCCCGCAACACCCTTGCCCTGATCCGCCACACCGGCGTCGAACCGCAGATCGTCGACTACCTGCAGCATCCGCCAAGCCGCCAGACGCTGCAGTCGCTCATCGCCGCTGCCGGCATCACGGTCCGCGAGGCCATCCGCCAGAAAGGCACGCCCTATCTGGAACTGGGCCTGGACGATCCCGCGCTGGACGATGCGGCGTTGTTGAGCGCAATGCTCGCCCATCCGATCCTGATCAACCGCCCATTCGTCCAGACCACGCGCGGCACCCGCCTGTGCCGCCCCTCCGAATTGGTGCTGGACCTGTTGCCGCCAGCCACGCGCGGCTTCGTCAAGGAAGACGGCGAACACGTGCTGGACGAGGCCGGTCGACGCATCGGCCGCTGACATGTTCGAGCCGGTCCAACCGGCGCGACGCTGGCGTTGCGCTGCCTCGCTGGCCGCAGCGCTGACGTTAAACGCAGCGGGCTTATCCACGGCACGCCGATGACCAAGGCAGCTGCACGCCTACTTCTGCATGCATCCGGCCTGTTGAGCGCGGCAAACACGGCCACGGCACGCACCGCGCGCTGGCGCGATCGCTGCCCGGCGTCGGCATGCAAACCCGCGGCAGCGACCGCACGTACACGGCAGCGGCTGCGTGCCTTTTGCACTACTTGCACCTGCTCGCTACCGGTTGTCAGCCGCTCTAGAATCCACGCCACGATCGTCAGGAGCACTCGCATGATTCGCGAAATTATCCGCATGGGCGACAAGCGCCTGCTACGCGTGGCGCCACCGGTCACCAACCTGGGCAGCGCCGAGTTGCACACGCTGGTGGCCGATATGTTCGAAACCATGGACGCTGCGCGTGGCGTCGGTCTGGCAGCACCGCAGATCGCGGTGGATCTGCAATTGATGGTGTTCGGTTTCGATGCCAGCGAGCGCTATCCCGAAGCGCCCGCAGTGCCGCGCACGGCCCTGGCCAACGCGCAGATCGAACCGCTGTCGGAAGAACTGGAGAACGGCTGGGAAGGCTGCCTGTCGATTCCCGGCCTGCGCGCAGTCATTCCACGCTATCGCTTCATTCGCTACCGCGGCTTCGCACCCGACGGCACTCCGATCGAGCGCGATGCCGAAGGCTTCCACGCACGCGTGGTGCAGCACGAATACGATCACCTGGTCGGTCGCCTGTATCCCTCGCGCATCGAGAATTTCGACACATTCGGTTTCGAAGACGTGCTGTCCTACGACCTGTGATGCATCTCTATAGTCCGCCGTCGATGGATTGATGCAGGTGCAGCGCACCTCGATATGCAGCAGGCGTGTGCGTGGGTAATGCATCTGCAGGAACCATGAGCTAGGGCACCTCGAGAGACATCGCGATAGGCAATCGTCGCTTGGCAAGGCAGGCCATAACCAGGCGCCCAGTTGCCAAGTACAGTATAAAAAAAGGCGCCTTTCGGCGCCCTTTTTCTACTCCGACGGCGACTTACTTCAACGCCTTGAAGCGCAAACGCTTTGGGCCGGCGTCGTCGCCCATGCGGCGGCGCTTGTCTTCTTCGTACTCGCGGTAGTTGCCCTGGAAGAACTCCACGTGCGAGTCGCCCTCGAAGGCCAGGATGTGCGTGGCGATACGGTCCAGGAACCAGCGGTCATGCGAAATCACGAAGGTGTTGCCGGGGAACTCCAGCAACGCATCTTCCAGCGCACGCAGGGTTTCGATGTCCAGGTCGTTGGACGGTTCGTCCAGCAGCAGCACGTTGCCGCCCTGCAGCAGGGTCTTGGCCATGTGCAGGCGACCGCGCTCGCCACCGGACAGCGAACCGACCATCTTCTGCTGGTCCTGGCCCTTGAAGTTGAAGCGGCCGATATAGGCGCGCGACTGGATTTCGATGCCGTTGATGTTGAGGATGTCCAGGCCGCCAGCGATTTCCTGGAACACGTTGTGGTTGCCTTCCAGTGCGTCGCGGCTCTGGTCCACGTAGGACAGCTGCACGGTCGGTCCGACCACGATCTCGCCGGAGTCCGGCTTCTCCTGGCCGGTAATCATCTTGAACAGGGTCGACTTACCGGCACCGTTGGGGCCGATGATGCCGACGATGGCGCCCGGCGGCACGATCATCGACAGGTTGTCGATCAACAGGCGGTCGCCGAACTTCTTGGACACGTTCTTGAACTCCATCACCGCATTGCCCAGGCGCTCGCCCGGCGGGATGAAGATCTCGTTGGTTTCGTTGCGCTTCTGGTAATCGACCGACTGCAACTCTTCCAGGCGGGCCAGACGCGCCTTGCCCTTGGTGCGGCCGCCCTTGGCGTTCTGCCGCGACCATTCCAGTTCCTTCTGGATCGCCTTCTGGCGAGACTTTTCCTGGTTGTCTTCCTGCTTGAGGCGCTCGTCCTTCTGGGTCAGCCAGTCGGTGTAGTTGCCCTTCCACGGAATGCCGCGGCCGCGGTCCAGTTCCAGGATCCACTCGGCGGCGTTGTCCAGGAAGTAGCGATCGTGGGTCACCGCCACCACGGTGCCGGTGTAGCGCGCCAGGAACTGCTCCAGCCATTCCACCGACTCGGCGTCAAGGTGGTTGGTGGGTTCGTCGAGCAGCAGCATGTCCGGCTTCTGCAGCAGCAGGCGGCACAGCGCCACGCGGCGCTTTTCGCCACCGGAGAGCTTGCCCACGATGGCGTCCCACGGCGGCAGGCGCAGCGCATCGGCGGCCACGTCCAGTTGATTTTCCAGCGTATGCGCATCGCCGGCGGCCAGGATCGCTTCCAGGCGTTCCTGTTCCTTGGCCAGCGCATCGAAGTCAGCGCCTTCTTCGGCATAGGCCAGATACACCGCATCCAGCGCGGCCTGGGCCTGCAGCACGTCGCCCACGCCTTCTTCCACCGCCTCACGCACGGTGTGCTCGGGGTTGAGCTGCGGTTCCTGCGCCAGGTAGCCGACCTTGATGCCCGGTTGTGGGCGCGCCTCACCTTCGAAATCGGTGTCCACCCCGGCCATGATCTTCAGTACCGTGGACTTGCCCGCGCCGTTCAGGCCCAGCAGGCCGATCTTGGCGCCCGGGAAAAAGCTCAGCGAGATGTCCTTGATGATCTGCCGCTTGGGCGGGACCACCTTGCTGACGCGGTTCATGGTGTAGATGTATTGCGACATGGGGGCTCCGTGGACGCAGGCAGCCCGCCGGCCGAGGCCGGAGGCAGCGGAAAAGGGGTTGCGCCAATTATACGGGCAAGTGGCTTGGGTCGCGGCAGCACCCCTGCAGCTAAACGGCACCTTGCTTGCGACCTGAATAGGCTTTTTCGTAATCGATTCTAGCAAGAATGCGTTAAGGCGGTCCGCCTCTTAATGAAATTACGACACCGCGAACAGGAACTGTCATGAACCGCAAACGCATCGTTACCGTTGTGCTTTCCTCCATCCTGGCGCTGGGTGCCTTCGCACCTGCTGCGTTCGCCGGAGATTGGGACCGCGACCACGATCGCCGCGGCCCTGACCGTCACCATGGCCATGATCGACGAGACTGGCGCGATGACCGCCGTGACGACCGTCGCGAGTGGCGCCAGGACCGTCGCTACTACAGCAATGGCTATCGCGAGGGCTACCGCGATGCCCGCTACCAGGACCGCCGCTACGACCGCAATCGCGTCTACGTCTACGATCGTCCGGCGTACTACCGCGCCGGCCCGCCGCCGCGTCCGTATTGGGCCCGTGGCCAGCGCTACCACGGCCCGGTCTATGTGGTGAACGATTACGACCGCTATGACCTGCGCCGTCCGCCGTACGGCTACCGCTGGCAGCGCGACGACCGCGGCAATCTGCTGCTGGTGGCCATCGCCACCGGCATCATTGCCGACCTGGTGCTCAATAACTAAACGGGCGCGGCCGCCGGGTCCTTCCCGGCCGCGGCCGGCAATCGGTTCAGTCATCACACAAGGGCGCACCTTCGGGTGCGCCTTTGTCATGAACTCAGGGCGGGCGCACAGGCGGCGCTGGCTGCGCGATTGGTCACCCGTGCGGCGGGGGCTTACAATCGGCGACCCTATTGGCAATAGCTGCCCCGGAGCTTGGAATGTTCTCGCGCGATGTCCGACTGGAAACCTACGACCCCGAACTGGCCAAGGCCATCGCTGCTGAAGCCGGCCGCCAGGAGGATCATGTCGAGCTGATCGCCAGCGAAAACTATTGCAGCCCGCTGGTGATGGAAGCGCAGGGCAGCCAGCTGACCAACAAGTACGCCGAAGGCTATCCGGGCAAGCGCTACTACGGTGGCTGCGAGTTCGTCGACATTGCCGAACAACTGGCGATCGACCGCATCAAGCAGGTGTTCGGCGCCGATTACGCGAACGTCCAGCCGCACAGCGGGTCCCAGGCCAACCAGGCGGTGTATCTGGCGCTGCTGCAGCCGGGCGACACCATCCTGGGCATGAGCCTGGCGCATGGCGGTCACCTGACCCACGGCGCAAAGGTCAACGTCTCCGGCAAGCTGTTCAACGCGGTGCAGTACGGCGTCAACGAGCAGGGCCTGATCGACTACGACGAAGTCCAGCGCCTGGCGACCGAACACAAGCCCAAGATGGTGGTGGCCGGTTTCTCTGCGTATTCGCAGAAGATCGACTGGGCCCGCTTCCGCGCCATCGCCGACAGCGTCGGTGCCTACCTGTTCGTGGACATGGCCCACATTGCCGGGCTGGTCGCCGCCGGGGTGTACCCCAGCCCGATGGAACATGCGCACGTGGTCACCTCGACCACGCACAAGACACTGCGTGGCCCGCGTGGCGGCATCATCGTCGCCAAGGGCGCCAGCGAAGATCTGCAGAAAAAGCTGCAGTCGATCGTGTTCCCCGGCATCCAGGGCGGCCCGCTGATGCACGTCATCGCGGCCAAGGCGGTGGCGTTCAAGGAGGCGCTGGAGCCGGCGTTCAAGACCTATCAGCAACAAGTGGTCAAGAACGCCCAGGCGATGGCCACTACGCTCATTGCGCGCGGCTACAAGATCGTCTCCGGCGGCACCGAGAACCACCTGATGCTGGTGGACATGATCGGTCGCGATGTCTCCGGCAAGGACGCCGAAGCTGCGCTCGGCAAGGCGCACATCACCGTCAACAAGAATTCGGTCCCCAACGACCCGCGCTCGCCGTTCGTCACTTCCGGTCTGCGCCTGGGCACTCCGGCGATCACCACGCGCGGTTACCAGGAACAGGACAGCATCGACCTGGCCAACTGGATCGCCGACGTGCTCGACGCGCCAACCGACGAAGCCGTGCTGGCGAAGGTGCGCGATGCCGTGACCGCGCAGTGCAAGCGCTATCCGGTGTATGGCTGAAATGCCGGGATTGGTGATTCGGGATTCGGAATGCGCTAACCGCGCGTCCTTGCTTGTGCTGTTGCCAATCCCGAATCCCCAATCCCACATCCCGGCCACCTGATGCATTGCCCCTTCTGCCAGCACAACGATACCCGCGTGATCGATTCGCGGGTGTCCGAAGACGGTACGACGATCCGTCGGCGCCGTGAGTGCGAGGCGTGCGGCGAGCGGTTCAGTACGCTGGAAACGATCGAACTGAAGCTGCCCACCGTGGTCAAGAGCGATGGTGGACGCGAGGCGTTCGATGCACGCAAGCTACGCACCAGCTTCGACCGCGCGCTGCAAAAGCGGCCGGTGGCCGAAGAGCAGATCGAAGCGGCGGTGCGCGCGGTGGTGCACCAGCTGCGCATGTCCGGCGAGCGCGAAGTGGGTTCGCTGCGGGTGGGCGAATACGTGATGGTGGAGCTGCGCAAGCTCGATCATGTCGGCTATGTGCGCTTTGCTTCGGTGTATCGCAGTTTTCAGGACGTGGCCGATTTCCGCGAGGAAATCGAAAAGCTCGAACGCGAGCTGCCGGTCGGCAGCGAGCAACTGCCGCTGCTGGAAGCGGCATTGGAACGTGCCGGCAAACCCGGCAAGCGATGAGCGCGATGCGCATCGCCTGCGTTGCGCAAACGCCGCAATACCTGCCTGCGATTGCGCAAGCGCATCTACAGGCCTTCGGCGCGCTGTTGCCGGAATGGAATATCGATGAGGCGCTGCGCGAATTGCGCAGCCATGCGCGCGATGGCGTCATTCCGACCACCTGGGTGGCGCTGGATCAAACACAGTGGCTGGGTTCGGTGAGCCTGCTCGAAAACGACGACGCGCGCATTCGGCAATGGTCGCCGTGGTTGGCGTCGTTGTATGTGCAGCCGCAGGCGCGCGGGCAGGGCATTGGCGAGGCGTTGGTGGCGCACTGTGTGCAGGCCGCCGCGCAGTTGGGCGTGCCGCTGCTCTACCTGTATTGCCAGCCGGGGTTGGTGCCGTTCTACCAGCGCCTGGGATGGCAGACACATACCGAGTTCCTGCTGGGCCCGATGCAGATCGTGGTGATGCGCATCGTGCCGGGAGTGCCATGCAATGCGTGAGGCGACAACGACGGCCACTGCCGATGATCATCGCTGGATGGCGCATGCCTTGCGCCTGGCCGAACGCGGCGCCTACACCACCCGGCCCAATCCGATGGTGGGCTGCGTGATCGTGCGCGATGGCGTCTGCGTGGGCGAGGGCTTTCATCAACGTGCCGGCGGCCCGCATGCCGAAGTCTTCGCGCTGCGTGCAGCCGGTGAGTTGGCGCGCGGTGCCACCGCGTATGTGACGCTGGAGCCATGCGCGCACTATGGGCGTACCCCGCCATGCGCGCTGGCCTTGATCGAGGCAGGCGTTGCGCGGGTGGTTGCGGCAATGGCCGACCCGTTTCCGCAGGTCAATGGCGGTGGGTTTGCGCTGCTGCGCGAGGCCGGGATCGACGTGCTGAGCGGCGTGATGCATGCGCAGGCGCGCACGCTCAACCAGGGATTTCTGTCGCGGGTGGAGCGTGGGCGGCCGTGGTTGCGGGTCAAACTCGGCGCCAGCCTGGATGGACGTACGGCGCTGGCCAGCGGCCAATCCAAATGGATTACCGGTGCCGATGCACGTGCAGACGTACAGCGCTGGCGTGCGCGTGCCGGCGCAATCCTCACCGGTGCTGGCACGGTGTTGGCCGACGATCCGTCGATGACGGTGCGGCTGGACGACGACACCCCGTTCGTGCCGCCGCTGCGGGTGGTGCTCGATGCCGGGCTGCGGACGTTGGCGTGCGGCAATATCCGTGCGGGGACGCAGCGACGCTTTACCTGCATGACGAGTCGCTGACGCCGCCAGCGCACGACGATGCGGAGTTTCTCGGCCTGCCGCTGCAGGACGCACGCTTTGCGCTGCCGACGGTGTTGCAGCTGCTGGCTGAGCGCGGCATCAACGAGCTGCACGTGGAAGCCGGGGCGACCCTGAGCGGTGCGCTAGTGCAAACAGGATTGGTCGACGAGCTGCTGGTGTACCTTGCGCCGGTCCTGCTGGGCGACACCGCCAGGCCCTTGTTGGCCGGGCTCGGCATCGAGACGATGGCGCAGCGCTATCCGCTGCAGTTGGTGGAGACGCGGCAGCTGCAGCAGGACCTGCGGTTGCGCTATGTGCCGCTCTCCTCTGCCGCCTTGTAAGAGGGCGGGCATCTGCGCGCGGTCTGCTGTGAGGCAACGCCGCAGTCTGGCAGCGTGTCGCGCAAGTGGTCTGCCGCGTCGCAAGCGCACGTTGCACGTTCAAGCGAGTGAGCGGGGTGGGCGTCTGGGTCTGGCCTGGCCGCCATCCATGCCCATAACGCAGAAGGCCCCGCATGCGGGGCCTTCTGGATACCGCACGATGCCGCGATCAGAAGCTGGCGCGGACGCCGATGGTGCCTTGACGGTTGCTATCGTAGAACTGCATCTCGCCGACGATGCCCCACATCGGCGTCAGGTTGACCTGCAGCCCCGCGATACCAGCGGCTTTGCCCTCGTTCTGGCCACCGCCGTTAAAATGAAAATAGCCGGCTTTCAGCCAGGCTTCGGTGCGCGGCGAAGGTTTCCCACGGACACCTGCGGTGATGCGGGCCACATCCACGTTGGCCTTGTCGGAGTCGCTCGACGTGCTGCTGGAGACTTTCGCCTTCACTTCCAACTGCTGGTAAGCAGCGTCAGCCACGAAATCCAGCTTTTCGGTGAACTCCATGTGGTAACCGATGCCGATTTCCGGCTGAGTGATCGTGTACTTGAGCCGTAATTCGTCTTCATCACCGGGAAAGCCAAGATCGAAGCGCTGGGTGTCAGAGACGCGGCTGTAGCTGCCGAAGACGAAGACCTGCGGAGCAATCGCGAACGAGCCGCGCGCGTAGGCGCCGGACATTGCGTCCACGCCATCGCTCTTCAGGTTGGCATAGCCGGCTTCCACATAGGTGTAGCTCATTCCTTCCGCAGACGCGGCAAACGGCGCAGCAGCCAGCAGGGCAGCCAGAATCAGGGTGTTACGCATTGATGTCTCTCTCCGAATTGATGTCCGTGTCTCCACCCCGTTGCGAGGTGGAAAAGAACGACGTCTCCCGTCGCGGCGCGTAAATTAACAGATCCTTCACAATCCTGGCTATGGGGGATTTCCCCGACATGACGCAGTGTCCTGCCAGCCTTGGCCCACACTCGGCCATCGCGCCGAGGTGCCCTGTTAAACTGTGCGCGCCGGTTCGCCGGTACTCACGAACGTCTTCAGGGCGGGGTGCGATTCCCCACCGGCGGTAGGCGTGCGCAAGCACGCGAGCCCGCGAGCGCTTGCACTCCAGGGTTGAGCGAACCAACGCGAAATCCCTGATGTGCAAGGTCAGCAGATCCGGTCCGATGCCGGAGCCGACGGTATAGTCCGGATGAAAGAAGACGGCCACCGCGCAGCCTTGCGGCTGTGCGCGCGCGCCTGTTTGCTTTGCCTTGCGGCGTTTTTCGCTCAACTCCTGCGAGAAACGACTAAATGTCCATGCACTACCTGCCGCGCTGCGCCGCGGCCTTTCCGCGCTCCGTCACGGCAGCCTTGCTGCTGCAAGCGGGGGCACGCTGATGTTTACCGGCATCATCGAAGGCGTCGGCCAACTGGCGGCGCGACAGCCGCAGGGCGGCGATGTGCGTTTCACCTTCGCCACCGGCACGCTGCCGTTCGAAGCGGTCCAGTTGGGCGAAAGCATCGCGGTCAATGGCGTGTGCTTGACCGTGATCGCGTTCGACGCGGCCAGTTTCCAGGCCGATGCCTCAACCGAGACGTTGTCGCTGACCACCCTGGGTGCGTTGTCAGAGGGCGCACTGCTCAATCTGGAACGCGCGATGCGGCCCACCGACCGGCTTGGCGGGCACCTGGTCAGCGGACATGTGGATGGCCTGGGCCAGGTGCAGTCGGTCCATGACGATGCGCGTGCGCAGCGCTGGCGGTTTGCCGCGCCAGCGTCGGTGTTGCGCTATGTGGCCAAGAAGGGCTCGATCTGCGTGGACGGCGTGAGCCTCACCGTCAATGACGTAGACGAAGACGGCTTCGAGGTCGCGCTGATTCCGCATACCGTGGCCCACACCGCGTTTGCGCAGACTGCCGTCGGTGCGGCGGTGAACCTGGAAATCGATCTGGTGGCGCGCTATGTGGAGCGCCTGCTCGGCACGCGGGGGCGGCATGAATTTCGCACCCGTTCCGGAACTGATCGAAGAACTGCGCGCCGGACGCATGGTGGTCATCGTCGATGACGAAGACCGCGAAAACGAAGGCGATCTGATCATGGCCGCCGAGTTGGTGAAGCCGTCGGATATCAACTTCATGGTCACCCACGCGCGCGGGCTGGTGTGCCTGTCGCTGACCCGCGAGCGCTGCGCGCAGCTGGGTCTGGCGCCGATGGTGCGCAACAACACCGCGCAGTTCCAGACCAACTTCACCGTCAGCATCGAGGCGGCCGAAGGCGTCACCACCGGCATTTCCGCCTACGACCGCGCGCACACCGTGCGTACCGCCGTACGCCCGGATGCCCGGCCGCAGGATCTGAGCCAGCCCGGGCATATCTTCCCGTTGATCTCCCAGCCCGGTGGCGTGCTGACCCGTGCCGGCCACACCGAAGCGGCCAGCGACTTGCCGATGCTAGCCGGGCTGGAACCGGCCGGTGTGCTGGTGGAAGTGCTCAATCCGGACGGCAGCATGGCGCGCCGCCCGCAGCTGGAAGTGTTCGCGCGCGAGCATGGGCTGAAGATGGGCTCGATCGCCGACCTGATCGCCTACCGGCTTGCCAATGATGAGCACACCGTCGAGCGCGTGGACGAGCGGCAGATCGCCACCGAGTTCGGCCCGTTCAAGCTGGTGACCTACCGCGACCGCATCGCGCACGACCTGCACTTTGCGCTGGTGCGCGGTCGCGCCGATCCACACACGCCGACGCTGGTACGCGTGCAGGTGGAAAACCCGCTGGCCGACCTGCTGCATTGGCAGCGCGATGACTTTGGCGTGGCAGCCACCGACGCCTTGCGCGCGATCGCCGCCGAAGGGCTGGGCGTGATGGTGGTGCTGTCGGCGCCACGCGACAGCGAATCGCTGCTGGCACGGCTGCGCCAGCAGCCCGAAGCCGCCGCCAATGCCAAGGACGTGAGTCAGTGGCGGCGCAACGGCGCCGGTGCGCAGATCCTGGCCGACCTCGGCCTGGGCAAGTTGCGCGTGCTGGGCACCCCTCGGCGCCAGGTGGGGCTGGCCGGGTTCGGGCTGGAGGTGGTCGAGTATCTGGAATGCCATGCCGGTGAAGGCGTGCGCTCGGTGCCGCCGTCCGCCGTTCCCTGACATGGCTGCGAGCCGTTGCCGCAGTTAACGGCCGGTCCCGGTGGTCTCGACCATCGGGTAGCCGGCGGTGCGCGGCTGTCAGCAAGCGCCGCGCGTGCCGGCGCTGAAGTGGCCTGGTGTCGGCTGCCGATTCCAGCCGTAGCCTGCCCCGGCCGGTTGCGCAGGCGCTAACGCCTGGGGGCGCTGGGCGGTGCCATCGATACCTTCGTCGATCGCCGCGCCCTGTATTGTCGAAGCGCATGGCCGGGTCTGCTTTGTCCGGCCCGGCCCACACGTGTCGGCCAGGCCTGGGCCCGGCAGCTGTTAAACTTCCCGCCCCCTCGAGTTGCCGACCCGCATGACCCACTACGAAGGCGATCTTCGCCCCACCACCGCGCGCTTTGCGATCATCGCCAGCCGCTGGAATGCCCGTATCACCGACGTGCTGGTTGCCGGCGCGCGCCAGAGCCTGGCCGGCAACGGCATCGGCGAAGATGCCATCGACGTGATCCGCGTGCCGGGTGCCTGGGAGATCCCGATCGCGGCCAATCGCGTGGCGCAGTCCGGCCAGCACGGCGCGATCATCGCGCTGGGCTGCGTGATTCGTGGCGATACCCGCCATTACGAGCACGTGGCCGACCTGTGTGCCGAAGGCCTGATGAGCGTGCAGCTGCAGACCGGCGTGCCGGTGCTCAATGGCGTGCTGGCGGTCGAGCGCGTGGAAGATGCCGAAGCCCGTGCCGGCGGTAGCCACGGCAATAAGGGCGAGGAATGCGCGCTCGCAGCGCTGGAACTGGTGAATTTGATGGAGTTGTTGCCATGAGCAAGCCCAGTGGGCATTCGCGCCACGGCCGTCGCGACGGCATCGACCCGGTGCTGCGGTCGCGCGCACGTCGGCGCGCCTTGCAGGCGGTCTATGCCTGGCAGATCTCCGGCGGTTTCGCCAAGCAGGTGATCGCCCAGTTCGCGCACGAGCAGGCGCACGAAGTGGCCGATCTGGCGTACTTCGAGAACCTGGTGGAAGGCGTGCTGAGCAACCGTGCCGAGCTGGATACCGCGCTGACGCCGTATCTGGATCGCAGCGTGGAAGAGGTCGATGCGATCGAACGCGCCGTGCTGCGTCTGGCCGCCTACGAGTTGCTGTACCGCCAGGATGTGCCGTACCGCGTGGTGATCAACGAAGCGATCGAAACCGCCAAGCGCTTCGGCTCCGAGCACGGCCACACCTACGTCAACGGGGTGCTGGACCGCGCGGCGGTGGAGTGGCGCAAGGTGGAGTCGGGCGCCTGAAGCGCCGAGATTGGGCATTCGTGATTCGGGATTTGCAGAGATTGACGGTCCTACCGATGCGCGTTGCAACCGTGCGCACTTGAGCGGTTCGACCGTTGGGGTGAGCGGCCATGCCCGCTCTGCATATCGTTCGATGGTGCAGCTAAGCCGCGATCTTGCCGCATCTTGCAAAGCCCGCTGCCACGAATCCCGAATGCCCAATTCCTAATCCCAGCCCTTCAAATGCCCGAATTCGATCTAATTGCGCGTCTGCGTGCGCGCATTGCGGCGCTTGCCGATGTGCCGTTGGGCATTGGCGACGATGCGGCGTTGCTGCAGCCGCCGGCCGGCGAGCAGTTGGCGATCACCGCCGATACGCTCAATGCGGGCGTGCATTTTCCGCACGAGACGCGTGCTGACGACCTGGGCTGGAAGACGCTGGCTGTCAATCTTTCCGATCTGGCGGCGATGGGCGCGCAACCGCGTTGGTGCACCTTGTCGCTGTCGTTGCCGCACGACGATGCGGCATGGGTGGATGGGTTTGCCGACGGCTTCTTCGCACTGGCCGATGCGCACGACATTGTGCTGGTCGGTGGCGACACCACGCGTGGGCCGCTCTCGTGCGCGGTGACGGCGATCGGCAGCCTGCCGCCGGGCGCAGCACTGCGGCGCGACGGCGCGCGCGTTGGCGATGACGTGTGGGTGACCGGCGCGCCGGGTGAAGCCGCCGCCGCGTTGGCGTTGTGGCAGGCCGGCCAGCTGGATGTGACCTGCGCGGCTACCGACCCGTTGCACGAGCGCTGGCGCGGCCGCCTGCTGCGTCCGCAGCCACGCGTGCAGGCGGGGCTGCGCCTGCGCGGGCTTGCGCATGCCTGCGTGGACATTTCCGATGGGCTGCTGGCCGATCTGGGGCACCTGTGCGAGCGCAGCGGCATGGGTGCGCGTCTGTTGCTTGCGGCCTTGCCGGCGATGCCGCGCAGTGCCGGGATCGACGTGGTGCAGTGCCTGGGCTGGCAACTCGGCGGTGGCGACGATTACGAGCTGTGTTTCACCGCCGCGCCGCAGCATCGCGATGCCGTGGCGCAGGCAATGGAATTCGCAACGGTGGCTGCAACGCGCATCGGCCAGATTGTCGCCGCGCCCGGTGTGGTGGTGCACGACGCCGAAGGCAACCCCTGGCACCCACCGCAGCGCGGCTATCAGCATTTCGTTGGCTGATGCATGGGGTTGGAGCGTGTGCAGTGGATACGGGCGGTGTCGGTGCGCTGCGCTGAGACGATGCTGCTGCATTGATCGCTGGGTGCCGTAATCGCTGCGTGCCTTATTGGATTACTGCGGTGGCGCCTTTTGCGAAGTTGGGTAAGGCGCATCGGGAACAACGGGTGCTGCCAGCGCCCTCATCCGCCCTCCGGGCACCTTCTCCCGCAGGCGGGAGAAGGCAGCGTGCCTGCGTGATCCTGCCAGTCCTGCACGATGAGTCCATGCCGGCCGAGCTAGGCGCGATGCCGCATCTCGCTTCCTAACTCCCGACTCCCGACTCCCGACTCCCGAATCCCGAATCCCGAATCCCGAATCCCGAATCCCGAATCCCGAATCCCGACTCCCGACTCCCGAATCCCGAATCCCGAATCCCGAATCCCGGCCCTTGAGCCATACCGTACCGTCTGGTACGTTCGCCACGTTCTCCCCCAACCACGGATGCATCGCAGTTGCCGCTGGGCCATCCCGGCTCGGCTTTGCGTGGGAGAAGCAGCATGAGCAAGCGTTGGATCGGGAGCATCGCCGCACTGGCGTTGCTGTTGGCATCGGCGTCGGCCGTGGCGGGCGCCTTCAGCAAGACCTATGAACGCATCCCCGGCTGGGACGGGGCCCAGATGGGGGCATTGGTGCTGGTGCCGCAAGGGCAGGGCGCCGGGCCGTTTCCGCTGATCGTGATGCCCGCCAGCTGGTCGTTGCCCAACCTGGAATATCTGGGGCGCGCCACCCAACTGGCCAGCGACGGCTATGTGGTGGTCAGCTATACCTCGCGCGGGTTCTGGGATTCGGCTGGGCAGATCGATATCGCCGGGCCGGACACGGTGGAAGACGTCAGCGCGGTGATCGACTGGGCGTTGGCGCATACGCCGGCCAACCCGAATGCGATCGGCGCGTCGGGCATTTCGTACGGGGCAGGCATCAGCCTGCTGGCGGCCGAGCGCGACCCGCGGATCAAGGCCGTGGCCGCGCTCAGCGGCTGGGCCGATCTGGAAGCGTCGCTGTACTCCAATCGCACGGTCAGCCAGCAGGGCGTCGGGCTGCTGGTGGGTGCAGGCGCACTGACCGGCCGGCCCGGCCCGGATCTGGCGCAGATCGGCGCACGCGTGGCGCAAGGCGATTACGACGGCGCGGTGCAGGGCTTCCTGCCGCAGGCCGCCTCGCGCAGCCCTGCGACCGATGTGGCAGCGCTCAACGCGCGCGGTACCGCGGTCTTGTTGGGAAATGCCTTCAACGACGGATTGTTTCCGCCGAACCAGACCATCGCCTTCTTCAACCAGTTGCGTGGCCCCAAACAATTGCTGCTCAGCCAGGGCGATCACGCCACCGCAGAGCTGCCTGGCGCATTGGGATTGCCGAATGAGATCTATACAGCGACCACGCGCTGGTTCGATCGCCACCTCAAGCAGCTTCGCAACGGCGTGGATGCAGAAGCACCAGTGCGGCTGTCCCCACGTGCGGGGCAGTGGCTGGACTATCCGGACTGGGTGTCGGTCCAACAGGCCACGACACAGCTGGGTCTGTCCGCACCAGCCGGCTTGCTGAGCCCCACCGGTGGATTGACCGACGGGACGTCCAGCGGTTGGCAATCGCGCATCGCCACCGACGTGCCGACGGTGGCCGATTCCGGGGTGGTGCTGGTCAGCGGTTTGCTGCAAGGCATCGGCCTGCCGGTGAGCACCTCCATTCCGCTGGTCAACCGCGCCGGTGCCGCGGTGTGGGTGGGCTCGCCATCGAACAGCACCCGGCGCCTGGCCGGTAGCCCGTCGCTACGCGTGACCGTGGTGCCCAGTCAATCGAAGGTGAGTCTGTTCGCGTATCTGTACCGCATGGATGGCTTGGGCGTTGCGCAACTGATCACGCATGCACCGTACTCGTTGCGCAATGCCACGCCGGGCCGCGCAGTCACCCTGGACTGGCCATTGCAGGCGGCGGCAACCGAGATTCCGGCAGGGCAGCGGCTGGTCTTGGTGATCGACACCCGCGACGCGCGCTATACCGATGCCAGCGAGGGCGGCGGTACGGTGACGTTCACCTCGCCAGCGGCAGCGCCATCGGTATTGAACCTGCCGCTGCGGTAACGCGCGCCGGGACCTGACAGCTGCAGCGCTGCGCTTTTGCCGCAGGTCCTTGCCAGCATCCGCGCAGACGCTGCAGCTAGATCCTGGCAGCTTTAGGGCGCGGCAGCCATGCCGCGCAAGCTGCGGCAACGGTGCGCTTGCAGGGGGCCGTCCAGTTGATCGGTCTCTACGTGAGAGCGATGCACGAGGGCATCGCGGGCCTGCAATGCATTTCTTCACCACGATTGCCCGGCACTCGCGTGCATCGATGAGCTGGGAGGCGATTCGGAACAGCGAGGCAACGGTCATGTACACGCCCTGCGTTCGGTTGGCTGCCGCACGCTCGATCTTCTGAGGTTCAGTCGATTCACGCGAAGCCCGTCGCCAAAGACCCGGCGCCCGGAACAGAGAGACGCTGATGGCCAGCCAAAGTGGTTCAGCCCTCACGCAGAAGGTACAGGGGCAGCACCGCTCGTGACGCTTCTCGTTTACCGCTACCTGATCTTCGCGGGCCTTGGCCTGCGGCCAAGACCCCGAGATCAGCCGCTACGGGTGATTTATGCGGAATTTACGCGATGGCCAATTCAGGTCCATAGCGACTTTACGCGGCCCAGGCAGAGACTGCGCAGGTTGGCGGAGCGGTTCCGCCGTGGACGATTCCGATGCATCCCTTGACCTGTCTGCTCCATCGGCGCTGCGCGCACGGTGCGGCAGCGCTTTGCCATGTTGGCACGCACACGCGTCCTATGCCGTTGCACATCGCACTTACCGCGCCGCCGTGCGCGCAGATAGGGAGTGACCGACATGCCTGCCTGGTTGTCCCTGTTGTGCGGCGTGGCCGTACTCGTTGCTGCTGCGTACCTGCTGTACGTGGTGCTGCGGCCCGAAGACTTCTGATCCGAGTGCGCTCCAATGACTGAAACTTTTCTTGTGTACGCGCTGGCCATCGTGCTGGCGTGGCCTCTGGGCCGTTATCTGGCTGCCGTGATGCGCGGTGCACCGATGCGCAGCGACGTGCTGTTCGGCTGGATCGAACGGCCGTTGTACGCCTTGCTTGGCACGCGTCCGCAGCAGGGCATGTCGTGGCGCGGGTACAGCATGGCATTTCTGCTCAGCAACCTGGTCGTCGGTCTGCTGACCTGGGTGGTGTTCATGACCCAGGCGTGGCTGCCGTTCAACCCGGACGCCATCCCCAACATGCGCTGGGACACCGCGCTGCACACCATGGTGTCGTTTCTCACCAATACCAACCAGCAGCACTATTCTGGCCAGGCGCAGTTGTCGTATCTGGCGCAGATGACCGGCATCGTCGGCCTGCAGGTGGTGACGCCGATGATGGGCTTGGCGTTGGCGGTGGCGACGCTGCGGGCGTTGTTCGGTGGACGTGCAGCCAAACAGCCGTCGATTGCTGCACCGGTTTCGGAGGCGATGGCCGTGATGGAGGCATCGGAGCCGGAACTGACGCGTCCAGGGCGCCAGCACGGCGGGTCGGGATTGGAAGCCCTGCCTGACGCAGACGTCGGCAATTACTGGGCCGACGTGATTCGCTCCAGCGTGCGCGTGTTGTTGCCGCTGTGCCTGCTGTGGACTGTGCTGCTTGGCTGGCAGGGCGTGCCGTCGACCTTGCAGGGCGCGGCGACCGCGACGCCGTTGGATAGCAGCGCGGGCATGCCCAAGCAGACCATTGCGGTGGGTCCGGTTGCAGCGATGGTGGCGGTGAAACAGCTCGGCACCAATGGCGGTGGCTGGTATGGCCCCAATAGTTCGGTGGCGCTGGAAAACCCCACGCCGTTGAGCAATCTGCTCGAAACGCTCGCGTTGGTCCTGCTGCCGATGAGCGTGGTGTTCATGGTCGGCTATCTGACCGGGCGCAAGCGGCTGACGGCGTTGGTGTTCGGCACGATGTTGACGATGTCGGCCGCGTCCACCGCATTGTTGCTGTGGTCCGAAGCGCATTCGGCCAGCGCGAACTCGCCGGCGCTGATGGAAGGCAAGGAAGTGCGCATCGGTGCCGATGCCTCTGCATTGTGGGCGGCGTTGACCACGCAGACCTCCAATGGTTCGGTCAATGCGATGCACGATTCGTTGGCGCCGTTGAGTGGCCTGGTCACGCTGGTCGACATGCTGATCAACGCCATCTGGGGCGGCATCGGCTGTGGTCTGCAACAGTTCGTGGTGTATCTGTTGCTGAGCGTGTTCCTGGCCGGTTTGATGACCGGACGCACGCCGGAGTTGTTCGGCCGCAAGATCGAATCGCGCGAAGTGCAGTTGCTGGCGCTGTTGATCCTGCTGCAGCCGCTGGTGGTGTTGGGCTTTACCGCAGTGGCGCTGGCACTACCGGCATTGACTGCCAATTCCAACCCCGGCTTCCATGGCATCAGCCAGGTGTTCTACGAGTACACCTCTGCATTCGCCAACAACGGCTCGGGTTTCGAAGGTCTGGGCGATGCCACGTACTGGTGGAATCTGAGCTGCTCGGTGGTGCTGGCGCTGGGCCGGTATCCGGCATTGATCCTGCCGTTGATGGTGGCCGCACGCATGGCAGTCAAGCGGCGTGCGCCGGAGTCGGCCGGCAGCCTGCAGGTCGAAACACCCACCTTTGCGCTGACCCTGATGGCAATCGTGATCGTGCTGACCGTGCTGCAGTTCATGCCGGCACTGGTGCTGGGTCCTATCGCTGAACACCTCGCCCTGGCGGCGTCCTGAGAGTTTTGAGCAATGTCTACGATCGATACGACTGAAAAACGCGCGCGCGGTGACGCAGCGTTGTTCGATGCCGCCGTGCTGGTTGCGGCGATGCGTGCGGCCTTTGCCAAGTTGGCGCCGCGGCATCTGCTGCGCAGCCCGGTGATGGCGGTAGTGATGGGTGGCACGGTGTTGGCGGCGGTGATCACCGCCAGCGGGCATTCGCATGCGGGCTTCGGCTGGGCGGTGACGGCGATCCTGTTCGTCACCGTGCTGTTCGGCAATTTTGCCGAAGCCATTGCCGAAGCGCGCGGCCGCGGCCAGGCGGCGTCGCTACGGCGTGCGCGCAAGGACCTGGTGGCACGCAGGGTGGAAACCGCACTCGGTGGCCGCGAAACGCGCGTGCCGGCAGCGGAGTTGCGTCCGGGCGATTACGTCATGGTGTCCGAAGGCGAATTCGTGCCGGCCGATGGCGAGATCGTGCGCGGTGTTGCCACCATCAACGAAGCGGCGGTGACCGGCGAATCGGCGCCGGTACTGCGCGAGGCCGGCACCGATCGCAGCGGCGTGATCGGTGGTACCCGTGTGCTCTCTGACGAGATCGTGTTCAAGGTCACCGCCGAGCCCGGGCACAGCTTTCTCGATCGCATGATTGCCTTGGTGGAAGGCGCCAACCGGCAGAAGACGCCGAACGAAATCGCGCTGACCTTGTTGCTGGCCGCGATGACGCTGACGTTCTTGATCGTGGTGGCATCGTTGCCGGCGATTGCGGGCTTTGTCGGTGTCACGCTGGATCCGCTGCTGCTGATCGCGTTGCTGGTGTGCCTGATCCCGACCACCATCGGCGGGCTGTTGCCGGCGATCGGTATCGCCGGCATGAACCGCGCGCTGTCGGCCAATGTATTGGCCAAATCCGGCAAGGCGGTGGAAGTGGCCGGCGACGTGGATGTGCTGCTGCTCGACAAGACCGGCACCATTACCTACGGCGACCGCCAGGCCACCGCGTTCCATCCGCTGGCTGGCGTGGACCGCACGCAACTGCGCGATGCGGCCATGCTCGCCTCGCTGGCCGACCCCACGCCGGAAGGCAAATCCATCGTCAAGCTGGCGCGTCAGCAAGGTGCGGTCGCAGTGGAAGCAGAGGCGCAACCGAATGCGGATCCCTCCGCAACAGACCGCGCATCCATGCGCGGGGTGTCTCACTTCATCGCGTTCACCGCGCAGACGCGCATGTCCGGTGTCGATATCGGCGGGCGCAGCATCCGCAAGGGCGCCGGCGATGCGATCGTGGCGTATGTGCAGGCGCAGGGCGCGACGGTCTCGCCGGAGCTGCAGGGCCGTATCGAGGAAGTCGCACGTGGCGGTGCCACACCGTTGGTGGTGGCCGAGGGCCGGCATGTGCTGGGTGTGGTCGAGTTGAGCGACGTGGTCAAGCAGGGCATCAAGGAAAAGTTCGCGCAGTTGCGTGCGATGGGCATCAAGACGGTGATGATCACCGGCGACAATCCGCTCACCGCTGCCGCAATCGCCGCCGAAGCCGGCGTGGACGACTACATCGCCCAGGCCCGCCCGGAAGACAAGCTGGCACGCATCCGTGCCGAACAGACAGGCGGACGGTTGGTGGCGATGGTCGGCGACGGCACCAACGACGCCCCGGCGCTCGCGCAGGCCGACGTGGGCCTGGCGATGAACTCCGGCACGCAGGCGGCCAAGGAAGCCGGCAACATGGTGGATCTGGATTCGGATCCGGCCAAGCTGCTGGCGGTGGTGGAAGTGGGCAAGCAGCAGCTGATCACGCGTGGCGCGTTGACCACCTTCTCGCTGGCCAACGACGTTTCCAAGTACTTCGCGATCCTGCCGGCGCTGTTTGCCGCCGCCATCCCGTCGATGGCCGCGCTCAACGTGATGCAGCTCTCCAGCCCGCGCCATGCGGTGCTGGCGGCCCTGATCTTCAATGCGTTGATCATTCCGGCATTGATTCCGCTGGCATTGCGCGGCGTGCGTTTTCGTCCTTCCAGCGCTACCGCGCTGCTGCGCCGGAACATGCTGATCTACGGCGTGGGTGGCGTGTTGCTGCCGTTCGCTGCAATCAAAGTGATCGATCTGGCGCTGGTCGCCGTCTTCGGCGCCTGAGTTGCGTGTGAAGCCCCTTTCTACTTCCGGGAACATGTCCATGTCTTCTTCCTTGCCGTTACGCGACGACGGTGTCCTGCGCGGTTCGCTGATGCTCGCGGTGTTCACCTTGTTCGGGTTGGGTCTGGCCTATTCGCTGATCGCCACCGGCATTACCGGGGCGCTGTTCTCCGAGCAGGCCACCGGCTCGCTGGTGCGCGTCGATGCGCGCGTGGTTGGTTCGGCGCTGGTGGCCCAGCCGTTTACCGATGCGCGCTATTTCCAGCCGCGGCCGTCGGCGGCCAAGTACGACCTCACCGCCGCAGCCGGCAGCAACCAGGCCCGCTCCAATCCTGATTTGCTGGCCCGTATCGCGACCACGCGTGCGCAAGTGGCCGCACGCGACGGTATCGCGCCAGAGGCCGTACCGGGCGAGCTGCTGACGCAATCCGGCAGTGGCCTGGACCCGCACCTGAGCCCGGCCGGCGCACAGGTGCAAATCTGCCGCGTGGCCGCCGCACGCGGCTGGCCCGAGCAACGCGTTGCTGCGCTCGTGCAAGCGGCGACCGAAGCGCCACAGTTCGGACTGCTTGGGCAGCCGCGGGTGAATGTGTTGGCGTTGAATCTGGCGCTTGATGGAGCTGGGAATGGGGAGCCGGGAATGGCCAATGGTGTGAAGCAAGCGCACTAGGAACATCACGCAGCTGTACGCTCTGCGATTCCCGATTCCCGATTCCCGATTCTCGATTCTCGATGAACGACGCCCGCACCCAGCAAGCCGACGCCCTGATCGGCGAATTACAGCGCGAACACGGTGGGCGGCTGACGGTGTTCCTGGGCGCCGCGCCCGGGGTCGGCAAGACCTACGCCATGTTATCGCGGGCGCGCGAGCGCCTGCGCCAGGGCATGGATGTGGTGGCCGGCGTGGTGGAAACGCACGGGCGCAGCGAAACCGCGGCGCTGCTGGAAGGCTTGCCGCTGCTGCCGCGGGCCCGGGTCAGCTACCAGGGCCGCATGCTGGAGGAACTGGATCTGGATGCCTTGCTGGCGCGCAAGCCGCGGCTGGCCCTGATCGACGAGCTGGCGCACCGCAACGTGCCGGGCAGCCGCCACGAGCGGCGCTGGCAAGACATCGTGGAGCTGCTCGATGCCGGCATCGACGTCTACACCACGGTCAACATCCAGCACCTGGAAAGCCTCAACGACATCGTGCTGCGCATCACCGGCGTGCGCGTGTCCGAGACCGTGCCCGATGCCGTGTTCGACCGCCTGCGCGACATCGTGCTGGTGGACCTGCCGCCACGTGAGCTGATCGAACGCCTGCAGCAGGGCAAGGTGTATCTGCCCGAGCAGGCCACGCAGGCGTTGCAGGCGTTTTTCTCGCCTTCCAACCTCACCGCGTTGCGCGAGCTGGCGATGCAGACCGCCGCCGACCGCGTCGACAGCGATCTGCGCGATACCCAGGCCGCGCGCGGCCTGCCTGGCACCGCCGCGTTGCGACGCCGCGTAGTGGTGGCCATCGATGGCCGTGGCAGCTCGGATTATCTGGTGCGCGTAGCGCGGCGCCTGTCGGAGCGGCGCGATGCACCGTGGACGGTGGTCACCGTACAGACCCGCACCGTGGCCGATGCGGCCTGGCAGCTGGAAATCGATCGCGCATTCGCGCTCGCCCATCGTCTCGGTGGCGACACCGCGCTGCTGCACGGCGCCAACGTGGCCGATGCCTTGCTGGATTTCGCTTCGCAAAACGGCATCTCCACCCTGGTGCTGGGGCGCACCCGCGAGCGCCCGCTGGCGCGCATGTTCAACCGCACGCTGACCCAGCAATTGCTGCAACGTGGCGCGCATTACGAATTGGTCATCGTCAGCTCCGCCGATGCGCGCGCACGTGCGCGCAAACGCTGGCGCAATCCGCGCCAATGGCTGCAGCGTTACGACATGGCGTTCGCTGCGATCGCCGCAGCGGGCGCGGTGGGGGTGGCGTGGTTGCTGCAACGCTGGACCGACATCGACGACCTGTCGATGGTGTTCATCGTCGCGGTGGTGCTGGTGGCCTCGCGCACGCGCATGGCCGCTGCGGTGGTTGCCGCATTGCTGAGTTTTGTCGCCTACAACTTCTTCTTCATCGAACCGCGTTTCACCTTGCAGATCAGCGCGCGCCAGGGCGTGGTGACGGTGTGCCTGTTCCTGATCGCCGCGCTGGTCGCCGGCCGGCTGGCCTCGCGCCTGCGTAGCCAGGTACTGGCCTTGCGCGCGGCCAATGCGCACGCCAACGCGTTGCAGGCGCTGGGCCGCCAGCTCAGCACCGCCGCCGATCTGGGGCAGGTGCTGGAAGCCGGCCGTCGCGCGCTGACCACTGCGCTGGATGCCGACGTCTGGCTGCGCCTGGAGCAGCGCGAAAGCGACGCGCCCACCAGCCTCGGTGCGCTCGATCGCAGCGCCGCCGATTGGGCCCAGCGCCACGGCCAGCCCGCCGGACGCTTCACCGACACCCTGGCCGGGGCGCAGTGGTGGTGCCTGCCGGTGCGCCACGAGCGCGGCACCCTGGGGGTGGCCGCGCTGCGCTTTCGGCAGGCTCTGCAACGGCCCGGCCTGGAACAACGCCGCCTGGCAGAAGCGATGGTGGAAGACATCGGCCAGGCCGCGTTGCGCACGCGCCTGGTCGCCGATCTGGAGGGTGCGCGCGTCAGTGGCGAAACCGAGCGCCTGCGTTCGGCCTTGCTCTCGTCGGTTTCGCACGATCTACGCTCGCCGCTGGCCTCGATGATCGGCTCGGCCAGCAGCCTGGCCAGCTACGGCGATGCGATGGACGCGCACGACCGCCACAGCCTGCTCGACACCATCCAGCTCGAAGGCGAGCGGCTGGATCGCTACATCCAGAACCTGCTGGACATGACCCGGCTTGGCCACACCGGCCTGACCTTGAATCGCGACTGGATCGGCGTCGACGAATTGATCGGCTCGGCCACCCGCCGCCTGCAGCGCTACCAGCCGGAGGTGCGCCTGCAACTGCACCTGGCCGCCGACCTGCCGGCGATCTGGGTGCACCCGGCGCTGGTGGAACAGGCCATCTTCAACGTGCTGGAAAATGCGGCGAAATTTTCGCCAGCCGGCGTGCCGGTGACCGTGCAGGCACAGCTGCGCGCCGGCGCATTGCAGATCGACATCGGCGACCAGGGGCCGGGCATTCCCGAAGACGAGCGCGCGCGGATCTTCGACATGTTCTACAGCGTGGAGCGCGGTGACCGCGGGCGCAACGGCACCGGCTTGGGTCTTGCCATCTGCCAGGGCATGATCGGCGCACACGGGGGTAGCGTGGAGGCATTGGCAGGCGCGCATGGTCACGGCACCACAATCCGCATTACGCTGCCGCTGCTCGTTCCCGCCGCGCCACCTCGCCCCGATGCCGACTGACCTCACCGCCATCCCGCCCGCCCGCGTGCTGATCGTCGACGACGAGCCGCAGATCCGTCGTTTCCTCGATATCAGCCTGCGTGCGCAGGGCTACCGCGTGCTGCAGGCCGGTACCGGCGAAGAAGGCCTGGCCTTGCTGGCCGGGCAGGGCGCCGAACTGGTGGTGCTGGACATCGGCCTGCCCGATCGCGATGGGCATGAAGTGCTGCGCGAGATCCGCCAGTGGTCCAACGTGCCGGTGATCATGCTCACCGTGCGCGCCGGCGAAACCGAAAAGGTCGCCGCGCTCGATGCCGGTGCCAACGACTACGTCACCAAACCCTTCGGCGTGCAGGAACTGATGGCCCGCATCCGCGCGCTGCTGCGCCAGGCCGGCGCCGGCAGCACGGTGGAAGAAAGCGTGTTCGACGATGGCCGGCTGCATATCCATCTGGGCCTGCGCGAGGTCACCCTCGACGGCGAGCCCGTGCCGCTGAGCCGCAAGGAATACGCCTTGCTCGCACTGCTGCTGAAACACGCCGGCCGCGTGGTCACCCAACCGCAGTTGTTGCGCGAAGTGTGGGGCCCCACGCACGAAGAAGACACCCACTACCTGCGCATCCTGGTCGGCAAATTGCGCCAGAAACTGCAGGACGATGCGGCCGACCCGCACTACATCGTCACCGAGCCGGGCGTGGGGTTGCGGTTTATCGGGGGATGCGTTGAGCGAATCAGGTGCGCCGGGCGTAGGTGGTTGCCGGCATCACGCAACGTGTTGCTGCCGGTAATCGACGATGCCTTCGACGTACAGGATCATCTGCGCGCACAGCTGCAGTCCGTGGTACCAGGGAAGGAAATCGTTGAGTGGAAGTCCGGCCATTGCAGCGTCAATGGTAAAGCTGCGCCATCGGACAGGAAGCTTGCTTTTGCTGCCGAAGTTCCAGGCGTTGTTGTGGCTGAAGGCGTTGCGTAGGTGCATTGCGAAGGCGAACCAGTCTTGGTCGCGCAAATTATTGAATTCGTTCTTTGCCGCAGCGTAATCCGCAGTGGCCGCCACGCTCTCCGAGAGCATGCGCGCATAGGCCGCGTCCATCGTCGAACGCGCCAGGCCAGCGTGCACGGCAGCGCTGAAGGTGATGCGGTAACCGTTACGGGTCGGTCCGGGTGGAGCGTCGCCTTGGGTAATGGTAAAGCCCGATTCGGTGATATGGATGCGATGCCGCGCGATGTCCGGACCGGTTTCCGGCGCGGTCAGCAGCGCATAGCCAGCGGCGCTGTAGTGGAACGCATCGCGTGCGGTCGGCAACCGTTCCATCGCCTGGTTGCGGTGTGGATCGAGCGCGTTCCGAAGAGTCTGGTTCATGGCGTGAGGCTCCATCGGACTGTCACTGCGCGGGCGATGAAGGCAACACCTTGCCCGGATTCAAGATCCCATCCGGGTCCAGCGCGGTCTTGATCGCGCGCATGGCGGCCAGTGTTGCTGCGCTGAAGGCCTGGCTCATGAAATCGCGCTTGGCCACGCCGATGCCGTGTTCGCCGGAAAGGGTGCCTTCCAGCGATAGCACTAATGCGAACAGCCGTGGCAATGCAGCATGCGCGCGGGCGTTTTCGCTGGCATCGTCCGGGTCGTACATGATGTTGACATGCAGGTTGCCGTTGCCGGCATGGCCGAAGGCGACGATAGGCAGTGCGAATTCGGCGGCAAGCGCTTCCACGCCGGCAACCAGTTCGGGGATGCGCGACACCGGCACCACCACGTCTTCGTTGATCTTGCCCGGCTTGATGGTGCGCAGGGCAGGCGACAAGGCGCGGCGCGCGGCCCACAGCTTGTCGCGCGCACTGCCATCGGCGGCCACGTCCAGGCTCAACACACCCTCGCCATCGGCTGCGTCATGCAGGGCCTGCAGCGCGTAGGGCAAGGTGTCGTGATCGCCGTCGGCTTCGATCAACAGCATGGCGCCGGAGTCAGGCACATCGCTGCCATTGCGGCGTAGCAGCGCAATCGCGCTGGCATCCATGAATTCCAGCATGGTGGGCGTGGTCGGTTGCGCCATGAGCCGCGACACTGCGGCTGCGGCGCTCGACGCATCGCGATACAGCGCGCGCAAGCCGGCTTGCGCAACTGCGCGCGGGGTCAGCTTCAAGGTCGCCTCGACGATGATCGCCAGGGTGCCCTCGCTGCCGACCAATAGATGCGTGAGGTCGTAACCGGTGGAATTCTTGGTGTACGCGCCGCCGCAGCGGATCACCTCGCCGGTGCCGGTCACTGCGACCAGGCCGAGCACGTTGTCGCGGGTGGCGCCGTACTTCACCGCGCGCGGGCCGCCGGCGTTGGTGGATAGATTGCCGCCGACGCTGCAGATCTCCGCACTGGACGGGTCCGGCGGCCAGAACAATCCGTGCGGCTGCAGCGCCTGTTGCAGGTCGCCATTGAGCAAGCCCGGTTGCACCACCGCGCAGCGGTCTTGCGGACGCAGGGCCACAATCTGGTTCATGCGCGCCATCGACACCACCACGCCGCCGGAAAACGGCACTGCCGCGCCGGTGGTGCCGGTGCCGGCGCCGCGCGCCACGATCGGCACGCCGTGCGCACGGCAGGCCTGCACGATCGCCACCACCGCATCGGTGTCGTGCGGCAAGGCGACGGCAGCAGGCAATGCCCAGCGGCGCGAATCGTCTTCGCCGTAGCGGCGGCGCGCATTCTCGCCGGTCAACCAGCCATCAGGCCCCAGGCGCGCGGCCAACGACTCGGCAAGTGCGGTAGGAATTACATCGGTCATGACATGCGATCCTGTGGTGCCGCGCGCTGGATGCATTTCCACCCCAGCACGGCGACGGTGAGCGGCAACCAGACCCAGCGCAGCTCGGAGAGCAGCGTGTCCAGGCCGCGCGCATTGAAGAAGCCGCTCGCAAATGGCGACACCCGAATCGGCCGCCATGGTGCGAACCAGCGCGTCTGGCTCCACGGCCAACCCAGCGCCACGCCCAGGCCGCCGGAGGTCATCGCATCCAGCAGCGGGTGCGATGCGGTGCAGACGAACAAAAACATGGACGCCTGCACGGCGTCCGCTCGCAACAGGCGATGTAATGCAACGCCGAGCAACGCCATCACGGCGGCAAACAGCAGCGAGTGGCTGGCACCGCGATGGCCGAACGCATCGGCGTAGGGAATGTGCAGCGCGAACGCCAGTACATCGGCATCGGGCAGCATCGCCGTCGCCATGCCGGCCGCGAGCAGGCGTGGCGATATGCGGCCGCGTTCACTGGCGCACCACAGCGCCAATGGCACGGCTGCGTGGGTCATGATGGTTGGCATAAAACGTTGGCGTGAGCGTCGGTGGCGGTCAGCAATCGTCGGCGCGGAATGCGTCGCGGATCCAGTGCAGTATCGGCGGTTCGCCGCTGGCATCGATCACATCGAAGCGGCACGGCAGCGCGGCCAGGGCCGGGTGAGCGCCGAGAAACAACTGCGCGGCCAGCACCAGCTTGCGACGTTTGCGCCAGTCCACCGATGCCGCGCCGCCGCCGAAGCGGTCGTCGCGCCGGTAACGCACTTCCACGAACACCAGCGATGGCCCGTCGCGCATCACCAGATCCAGTTCGCCGCCGCGGTAGTTGGCGTTGCCGACCACCAGTCGCAGCCCGGCCTGCTCCAACAGCGCGCGTGCGGCCGCCTCGACCGCCGCACCACGCTGCTGGCGCGCCGCCGGCATGGCTCAGCGGCCGTCGGCGATCGGCGTCGGGCGGCCACCGCTGAAGGTGGACCAGGCCGGCGTGCGCAACACATTGCCGAAGCCATCCAGGTGCAGGGTGCCGGTGGCGCCGCGCAGGCCGCCATCGGTGCCGGTGGCGAGTTTTTCCAGGTATGCCGTGATCTTCCAGGCGTCGTAGCCGAACGCGAACAGGCGGGCAGCCGGGCCGCGTGCACTGGGCAGGGTGCTGGCCACCTGGCTGACCGCCGGCAGGCCGGACACGCCCAGGGCGGTCCAGGTTTCGCTCGGGTAGACGATGCCATCCAGCGCCAGATCGTCTTCGGCCTTGCCGGTGCCGGCCACCAGTTGCGAGGTGCCCACGCGCGACTTGCCGGCGAACCCGGCCAACGCCAGCTGCGGCGCCAGCGCACGGGCGGTGTTGCCGCGTACTGCCAGGAACACCGCGTCGGCGGTGCCGTAGTTGCGCAGCTGCGCGCCGATGTCGCCCGGCGCATCGGCCACGCTGATGCTGCCGGCCACCGTGCCGCCGCGTTCGCTGAAGCGGTCGCGGAAGGCCTTGATGGTGCGCTTGCCGTTGTCGTCGCTGGTGCCGACGATCAGCACGTTGCGGCGTTCGCGCGAGAGCAGGTATTCGGCGGCCATGATGCCGTCGTCTTCTGGCGCCAGCGAGAAGCCTGCACTGCCGGTGGGCGGGGCCTTGTTGTCGCTCGGCCGGTTGAGTGCCAGTACCGGCACCGCGAGCTGGCCACGGGCGAACAATGCGCTGACTTCGTCGCGCCCCAACGGGCCGACCACGTAATCGACACCAGCGTTTACTGCCTTGTCGTAGGCGGCATTGGCACCGGCGGCGGTGCCGGCGGTGTCGAAGAACTGCACCTCCGGGCGGCGGCGGGTTTCGGCGTAGTAGCCAGCCAGCAGGCCATCGCGTACCGGCGCGGCGGCGGTGGCCAGGTTGCCGGTGATCGGCAGCAGCACGCCCAGCTTGACCGGTGGGCGGTAGCCATCGCGCTCGGCCGGCGGGCGCTTGCTGGTATCGAAGCCCCACTGCGCATCGCGCTCGAAGGCGCGCGGCAACGCCAGGCCGCGGCTGATCAACGCGCGCCCGGCAAAGTTGTACAACGGGTCGCCGGCCGGCAGCGCAGCGGTGCGGCCCTTGAGGGTGGCGTCGTCGAGCGCGGCAAGCAGGCGCACGATGGCGCGCTGGTTGTCGCTGCGCGCGGTGCCGGTCAGGCTGGCATCGGCGCGCGCGCGGTCTGCGGCGGCACCGAACAGGTCGCCGGTGGCTTCCAGCGCCGCAGCGCGGGCCACCAGCCAGCGCGTCTGCAGCGGCTGGGTCAGCCCCTGCGGGCTGTCGCCCAAGGCCTGCAACGCCTGCGCGCCCTGCTTGTCGAGCACCGCCAGCTCGCCGGTGAGCAGCCCGAAGCGTGCGCGTTCCTCGCCGCTCAGGTGGCGCGCGTTGACCTGCGCCAGCAGCGTGCGGGCCCGCGCATCGTCGCCGGCGTCGTGCCAGCCGAACGCCGCGGCCGCCAGCAACCGGCTGCGCTGCGCACCGCTGGCACTGGCGGCCTCGGCTTCCAGCTGCTGCGCGGCGTCGCGCGGTTTGCCCTGATCCAGCAGTGCCAGCGCAGCGCTCTGCGTCGGCGAGGCGGTTGGCGTGACGCTGCTGGTGGCGCAACCGGCGGCCAGCATCACCATCAGCGAAAGGGCAGAGATCCTTGCAACACGCTTGTTCATTTCAGATCCATTGGACAGGGGCCGCCGGGGGCGGACCGTTAAAAACGCTACGATTCTACCCTTTGCCCCCGGAACACCGCTGATGACGTCCCCTGGAACCCTGCACGTGGTCGCCACGCCGATCGGCAACCTGGCCGACCTGTCGCCGCGCGCGCAGGAAGTGCTGCGTGGCGTGGCCGCGATCTGCGCCGAAGACACCCGCCATACCCGCCAGTTGCTCGGCCATTTCGGCATCGATCGCCCGCTGCTGGCGCTGCACGACCACAACGAAGACGCGATGTCCGAGCGCATCGTGGCGCGCCTGCGCGAAGGCGCGTCGCTGGCCATCGTCAGCGACGCCGGCACTCCGTTGGTCAGCGACCCCGGTTTCAAGTTGGTGCGCGCCGCCCGTGCCGCCGGCATCAAGGTCAGCCCGGTGCCCGGCGCCTGCGCCGCGATCGCCGCGCTCAGCGTGGCCGGCCTGCCCAGCGACCGCTTCGGTTTCGAAGGCTTCCTGCCGGCCAAGAGCGCCGCCCGCCGCGAGCGCCTGGCGCGGCTGGCCGGCGAGACCCGCACCCTGGTGTTCTACGAGTCCTCCCACCGCATCGTCGAATCGTTGGCCGACCTGCGCCTTGCCTTCGGTGACGAGCGTCCGGCAGTGATCGCCCGCGAACTCACCAAGCTGTTCGAAACCGTGCTCGACGGCAGCCTGGCGCAGCTGCAGGCCCAGATCGAGGCCGACGACAACCAGCGCAAGGGCGAATTCGTGGTGATGGTGCAGGGCGCCGCCGATGCCGCCGACGGCCACCTCGCCGAAGGCCGTCGCGTCTACGCCAAGCTCGCCGAGCACCTGCCCCCATCCACCGCCGCCAAGCTGGCCGCCGAGCTGACCGGCGCGCCGCGGAAGGCGTTGTATGGCGGCAATGGTTGACGCAGAGACTGCCGAAGACAAGAAGAAGGCGCTGGAGTTGCGTCAGTTTCGGTGCGTCCTCGATGTATGGCCGGAAGCCTTTCCATCGCCTGTGAGCGAACTGGAGCAGCCCAAGGAACCCGCAGCCGATATTCGTTTTCGAATCGCGGACGGCTCCATCTACGCCGTCGAGATCACGCGATTGTTGCGCTCCGAAGGGCAGGAGCGAGCGCTTGCAAGGGAAAAGCTGCTGCTCGCGCTGAAACCTCGAATTGCGCGGCTTTTGCCAAAGGTGCAAGTGAGTTTGAGCTTTGCAGACGGTCCGCTTCCCGCACTTGCGGAGGCCGTCGAGCAGATCGAGTGTCTGCTTCGCCTGCATTCGGGGTGAAGCAGCCGCGCATTGTTATGAGAAGCGGGCTTCCGGCGTTTGTCAGCCACGTGCAGTTGTGGCCGTCCGATCAGGAAGGGCTCTTATCAGGCGGCAACTTTGAGGTAACCGCTCTGGTCAAGGACCGAGTAGCGGAGTCCATTACCCGCAAGAACACTAAAATCAGCGGATATCGCGCACACGCGGATGCTGTCGCACTCTTGATCTATTGTCCGATGGCTCCTTCGCTCGCACAGCATGCAATACCAGCGGAGGCGACTGGATGGTCGTTTGCGCACGAGTTCGATCGTGTCGTTCTCTACGCCGAAGAAAACGGCAGGCGGGGCATCATCTGGCGATAGCGCGTATAGTGCGCCCCGGCGGAGTCGGCCAGACAGTCGCGTCACTCGCAAGAGTGCCGAGGAAAGTCCGGGCTCCATAGGGCAAGGTGCCAGGTAACGCCTGGGCGGCGCAAGCCGACGGACAGTGCAACAGAAAGATACCGCGCCTACGTTCCCTTCGGGGAGCCGGTAAGGGTGAAATGGTGCGGTAAGAGCGCACCGCGAGTCCGGTAACGGACCGGCACGGCAAACCCCACCTGGAGCAAGACCAAATAGGGATCCATTGGCGTGGCCCGCGCTGGATCCGGGTAGGTTGCTTGAGCGCTGCGGTGACGTAGCGCCTAGACGAATGACTGTCCACGACAGAACCCGGCTTACCGGCCGGCTCCGCCGCCTTGCTTTGGGCATCGCCCAAAGCTAAGGCGCCCACGTTTCGTACCGCCGCAGGCGGTACAAAACGCGGGTCCCGCTCCGGGCATTCCACATCCCCGCGGCTGTCGCCGCGCCCCCTTGACTCAAGGGGGCTTGCAGGTAGGCCGTTGGTCGAGCTCTCGCTACGCGTCGCCGCCTTCGTTCGGCGTTCGCCCTTCTCGAAGGCGCCCACGTTTCATACTGCCGCAGGCGATACAAAACGCGAGTCCCGCTCCGGGCATTCCACATCCCCGCGGCTGTCGCCGCGCCCCCTTGACTCAAGGGGGCTTGCAGGTAGGCCGTTGGTCGAGGCTTAGGTCGTTGGTCGAGGCTCTCGCGACGCGACCGACTCCCTTCCACCGCGTGCGGGGAAGGTGCCCGAAGGGCGGATGGGGGCATGCAAGCGAATGGGGGCATGCAATTGGCAACGCCTGCAGCCGCATACGGCACTAGCCGAACGAGCAGGTGAGCAGCGCGTCGAGGGCGTCGATGATGATCTGGCCCTGGTCTTTCGATGGTCCGCCGGCATTGGCGTGAACATCGAACTGGACGGTCACCGCGTGGAAAACCCGTCGGCGAAGGAGTTGTGCACCTCGGTGAAGGCCTTCCATTCGCTTGCCGCGCGTTGCAGCGCACGCGCGCTCGCGCTGAGGCTGTCGCGTTCCTTGGTGACTTACTCGGTCAAGGATCTTCCGCACTTGCCGAGAGCTCGCCGGTCATTGCGCGGGCTTGCGCCGCCAGGTCGGTCTTGCTGGTCGGATGCAACGGTTTCTTCGGCGCAGAAGCCTCGTGATAGCAGTGCGTGCGTCCACTTCTCGGCCATGCGCATGCTTGTGGCTTGTCAACGCGGGCCAGGGATCTCCAGGCGTGTCTCGCCCTGGAAACTCCCATTCGGCCCGAAGCGTCGTTCGTGGATAAAGCCGTGGCCGTCATGGTCCACCGCAACGATGGTGCTGGCGCGGGTCCCGTAGCTGGGGCCGCCGATGAAGGCGGCCGAGAGCAGGCGTTCGGTGGGCAGGTCCACGCCGGTCTGCGGTAGCGCAGCGTCGGCGGCGATGGCCGGATTGCCCAGGGCGGTCCACAACGGTTGCAGGTCTTCATCGCCGTCGGCGCACCAGCGGTGCAGCACCTTGGTCAGCGCAGCGGTCTTGGGCCACGGCGCATCCAGCGGCCCGTTGGACATGCCATGGATGCCCGCAGCCAGCTGCCGCGCCAGTGGCGGGTGGTTGCTCAGGTGCTCGCAACGGTCGGCGTCGCACAGCAACAGGTTGAAAGGTGGGAACTGGTGGGCGGCACCGGCCAGTGCGTCGGCGTAGGCAGTGGCGCTCAGGCTGCCGGATAGATAGTCGCCGATCAGATGCCCGCGCGAGCGCCCCGAGGCCGTGGCGAGCGGGTCACGCACGTTGGTGACCACCGCCGCGCGTCCATCCCGACCCAGGCCAACCCAACTGCCACCGGAGCGCAGGTCGCGGCCAGCCAGCACGTTGTCGGCCGGCGCCGCCCAGCGCGCCAGTGCCGCAGTGGGACGTGCGTGGAATTCGTCGCGGTTGCCCGCCAGCAGCAAACGCCAGCGCGGGTGGACTTTCCAGGCAAGGGCGACCAGGCACATGCCACCGATTGTCACCTTGTTTGCGCAGTTGAGATACGCCGCTGGCGCAATGTGAAGTGAGACGGCAGTCGGGTTTACATGGCCTTCACCGCCCT
The DNA here is from genome assembly GCA_022749655.1 of Xanthomonas phaseoli pv. phaseoli. Lineage (GTDB taxonomy): Bacteria > Pseudomonadota > Gammaproteobacteria > Xanthomonadales > Xanthomonadaceae > Xanthomonas > Xanthomonas phaseoli. The sequence continues at coordinate 4,557,405 of CP094243.1, read as the reverse complement.
GAATTTCCGTTCAATCTCAAAATATGAGACGAAACAGCAACTTGTGGATAACCTTTGAACAAGTCTCTAAAGAGTGCCGCAACTCATTGATGCAACTGGCGATTTGCGGCCTTGAAAACTGTTGACAACCTTTGACGCACTGCTAAGGTGGGCAACGGAGGGAAAACCAGGTGTTTTGTGGTTTTTCGTGGTTCAATGATCCCCAGCGGGTATTCGAGGTTGCATTCGGTGTTTCAGGGCGAGACTGCCATCACGGTGGACGACAAGGGGCGTATGGCGGTGCCAACCGCATACCGCGACCTCGTTGCGCGTGTCAGCGGCAATCGTCTTGTCCTCACCTACAACCCGTTCGAAGCCGGATGCCTGTGGCTCTACGCGGAAAAGGAGTGGGAGCGGGTGCGCGACGACGTGATGTCCAAGCCCAACACCCAGCGCGTGGTCCGTACGCTGCAGCAGAAACTGGTGGGTTCTTCGGCGGTGCTCGAGTTGGACGCCAACGGCCGTCTGAGCATCCCGGCCAGCCATCGCAATGCGGTGGGCATCGAGAAAAAGCGTGCTGCTGGGCATGGGCGACAAGTTCGAACTCTGGAGCGAGCAGGCACATCGCGCACTGATTCAGCAGACATTGTCTGACGGGGATCTGGGCGATGAATTGCTCGATCTCAGGTTGTGAGCCGGGGTGCCCGGATGCGCGGTGAAGCGCAGCCCGGTCACCCGGTGTCGCAGCCGCCGGCGGCCCATGTGCCGGTGCTGTACACGCAGGTTCTGGATGGCCTGCAGGTGACCGAAAACGGAACGTATCTGGATGGCACATTCGGGCGTGGCGGGCACGCACGCGGCGTGCTGGAACACCTTGGACCGGGAGGTCGACTGCTGGTGATGGACAAGGACCCCGAAGCGATCGCAGTGGCCGAACACAGCTTCGGCGGCGATGCGCGCGTGTCCATCCATCGCGGCAGTTTCGCCACGCTCGGCCAGGTGGTCGCCGCGGCCACCGTCGACGGCATCCTGCTGGACCTGGGCGTGTCTTCGCCGCAGCTGGACGTGGCCGGGCGTGGTTTCAGTTTCGGCAAGGACGGCCCGCTGGACATGCGCATGGACCCGGACGGCGGCCAGAGCGCGGCGCAGTGGCTGGCGCAGGCCGGCGAGCGCGAGATCGCCGATGTGCTGTGGACCTATGGCGAAGAACGCCAGAGCCGCCGCATCGCGCGCGCCATCGTGGCGCGTCGCGACGAACAGCCGCTGCTGCGCACCGCACAACTGGCCGAGCTGATCGCATCGGTGATGCCGCGCGGCGACAGCAAGACGCATCCGGCCACGCGCAGCTTCCAGGCCATCCGCATCCACATCAACCGCGAGCTGGCCGATCTGGAAGCCGGGCTGGACGCTGCGTTGGACGCGCTCAAGCCGGGCGGCCGGCTGGCGGTGATCAGCTTCCATTCGCTGGAAGATCGCATCGTCAAGCAATTCATGGCCCGCTACGCCAAGGCCCCGCCGAGCAACCGCCGCCTGCCCGAAGCGCAGCCGTTCGTCCCCACGTTGCAGCTGATCAGCGGCGCGATCAAGGCCGACGATGCCGAGTTGAACGTCAACCCCCGCGCCCGCAGCGCGGTGTTGCGGGTGGCCGAGAAGCTGGGAATGGGGAATGGGGAATGGGGAATGGGCAAAGGCGACAGCGCCGCTGCTTCCCGATTCCCGACTCCCGATTCCCGATTCCCGGCGTCTCAAGGAGACGCCGCATGAGCCGCTTGCTGCTCGTCGTGCTGCTTGCCTGCAGCATCGCCTCGGCGATCGGGGTGGTGTACATGCGCCACATGCATCGCAAGCTGTTCGTGCAGTTGTCCAAGCTCGAACACACGCGCGACGAACTGAATATCGAATTCGGCCGGCTGCAGCTGGAGCAGGCCACGTGGGCGGAAAGCAACCGGGTCGATCAGGTCGCGCGTGCGCGCATCGGGATGAAGTTCCCGGAGACCAACGACATCGTGGTGGTGCGCCCATGACCGGTCGGCAGAACAGCCGTTTCGCACGGCGCAGTCGCCGCCAGGACGGCGCACATGCAGGTGCGTCTGTGACAAAACGGCAGGACAGCCGCTTTGCACGGCGAAGCCGCCCGCAGGGTGGCGCACATGCAGGTGCGTCTGTGACAAAACGGCAGGACAGCCGTTTTGCACGGCGAAGCCGCCCGCAGGGTGGCGCACACGGAGGTGCGCCATGAAGGCCGGTCGCAACCGCCCCCGTAGCAATTTCAATCTCCGTGGTCGCCTGACCCTGGTCGGTATCGCGCTGGGCCTGTGTTCGGTGACGCTGATCGGGCGCGCGGCCTACGTGCAGCTGGTCAATCGCGATTTTTACCAGCGTCAGGGCGAAGCGCGTTACCTGCGCGAACTGCCCATCGCCACCTCGCGCGGCATGATCACCGACCGCAACGGCGAGCCGCTGGCGGTGTCCACGCCGGTGGAATCGATCTGGGTCAATCCGCAGGAACTGCTGCGCAACCCCGACCGCATTCCCGAGCTGGCAAAAGCGCTCGGGCAGCCGCTGGACGAGTTGAACGCCAAGCTGGCACAGAAAGCCGGCAAGGAATTCATGTACCTGCAGCGCCGGATCAATCCAGACAAGGCGCATGCGATCGTCGATCTGAAGATTCCTGGCGTGTTCTCGCAGCGCGAGTTCCGCCGCTTCTATCCGCAAGGCGAGGCGATGGCCCACGTGCTGGGCTTCACCAATATCGACGACCGCGGCCAGGAAGGTCTGGAGCTGGCGTTCGACGAATGGCTGCGCGGCAAGCCCGGCTCCAAGAAGGTGGTGCGCGATGCGCGCGGCGCCATCGTGGAAAGCGTGGACCTGGTGCGTCCGGCGCAGCCAGGCAAGGACCTGACGCTGAGCATCGACCGCCGCATCCAGTTCCTGGCCTACAAGGAACTGCGTAACGCCTTGGTCGAAAACAACGCGGCCGGCGGTTCGATGGTGGTGATGGACGTGGCCAACGGCGAAGTGCTGGCGATGGTCAACCTGCCGACCTACAACCCCAATTCGGTGACCGGCATCAATCCGTCGGCGCGCCGCAACCGGGCGGTCACCGACCTGGTCGAGCCGGGTTCGACGATGAAGCCGCTGACGGTGGCCACCGCGCTGACCGCCGGCGTGGTGACCAAGGACACCGTCATCGACACCAACCCCGGCTACATGTCGGTGGGGCGCTTCACCATCCGCGACGTGCCGCGCAACAACGGCGTGCTCAACGTCACCGGCGTGATCACCCGCAGCTCGAACATCGGCGCGGCCAAGATCGCGGCCAAGGTGCCGGACCAGACCTTCTACCAGTCGATCCGCAACTTCGGTTACGGCAGTGCGCCGCATAGCGGGTTTCCCGGCGAATCGGCCGGCGTGGTACTGCAGCCGTCGCGCTGGAGCGGCCCGTCCAAGACCACGATGTCCTACGGTTACGGCCTGTCGGTGACGCCGCTGCAGATTGCGCAGGCGTACGCTACGCTGGGCAACGGCGGCAAACTCACTCCGCCGACCTTCGTGCGTGGCCAGCACAACGAAACCCGTCAGGTGATCACGCCGGAAGTGGCGCGTCAGGTTATCGACATGATGGAGACCGTGGTCACCCAGGGCGGCGCCAAGGGTGCGGCAATTCTGGGGTACCACGTGGCCGGCAAGACCGGCACGGCGCGCAAGAATGGCGCCAACGGCTACGAGCGTGGGCACTACAACGCCCTGTTCGCTGGCTTGGTGCCGGCCACGCGCCCGCGCTTTGCCACCGTCATCGTGATCAACGATCCGCAAGGCAAGGTGTATTACGGCGGTCTGGTGTCGGCGCCGGTGTTCCATCGCGTGATGGAAGGCGCGCTGCGCCTGATGGACGTGCCGCCGGACGATATCCAGTCGTGGCTGGCCGCACAGGCTGCCGGCAAGACCGGCCAGCCGGTGGCCAAGCCGCAAGCGGCCGAACCGGATCCGGCGCTGGTGCCGGACCCGGTGGATGAAGTCTCCGCCGGCATTCCGACCGCACTGGCGCCTGCGCCGGCTGCCGCGCCAGCGCAGCCCGCGCCATTGCAGGAGAGCCGCCAGTGAGCCGCTGCATGGCGCTTTCGCAGTTATTGCCGGACGTGGCGTTGACGCACGACGTGCAGGTGTCCGGGTTGGTGATGGATAGCCGTGCCGTGCGTCCGGGCGACGCCTTCGTGGCGATCGCCGGCTTCGGTGCGCATGGTCTGGGCTTTGTCGAACAGGCGCGCGCCAATGGCGCGGCGGCAGTGTTGTTCGAGCCGCCGGCGCCCGACGGTCTGCCGGTGCCGGCCGATGCGATTGCCGTGCCCGGTTTGCGCGCGCGCCTTGGCGTGATGGCCGATCAATTTCATGGTCGGCCGTCGCAGGCGATGCGCATGGTCGGCGTTACCGGTACCAACGGCAAGACCTCCACCGTGCAGCTGCTGGCGCAGGCATTGACGCTGCTCGGTACGCCCACCGGCACGCTCGGTACGCTGGGCGTCGGTCTGTATGGCGCGGCCGTGCCGACCGGCTTCACCACGCCGCTGGTGCTGCCCACGCATGCCTTGCTGGCGCAATTGCGCGATGAGGGTGCGCAGGCCGTGGCAATGGAGGTCAGCTCGCACGCGCTCGATCAGGGACGTGTGGATGCGGTGCACTTCGACGTGGCAGTGTTCACCAACCTCACCCGCGACCATCTCGATTACCACGGCGACATGGCGCAGTACGGCGCGGCGAAGGCCAAGCTGTTCACCCGCGCTGGCTTGAAAGCCGCCGTGGTGAACCTGGACGATACGTTCGGCCACACGCTGTTCGCTGCGCTCGATCCCGCGCTGCGCGCGATCGGTGTGAGCTCGCGCGCGCATTCTGATGCCAGCGTGAGCGCGCAGGCACTGCAGCTGGACCACAACGGCATCAACTTTGCGTTGAATGTCCAGGGCCAGGTGCATCCGGTGCATTCGCCGCTGCTGGGCCGTTTCAACGTGGACAACCTGCTCGCCGTGGCCGGCGCGTTGTGGGCGATGGAGTTTGCGCCTGCGCAGATCGCCAGCGTGCTCGGCCAGTTGCAGCCTATCCATGGCCGCATGAACCGCCTTGGCGGCGCATATGGCGCGCCGTTGGTGGTGGTCGATTACGCACACACGCCCGACGCGCTGGAACAGGCATTGAGCAGCCTGCGTTCGCATGCGCAGGACCGCCTGATCTGCGTGTTCGGCTGCGGTGGCGAACGCGACACCGGCAAGCGCCCGCAGATGGCGGCGATTGCCGAGCTCAAGGCCGACGTGGCGATCGTGACCGACGACAACCCGCGTGGCGAAGACGGCGATGCGATCGTGGCCGATATCCTGCGTGGCTTCGCGCGACCGGATGCCGCCATCGTGCAGCGCGACCGCGCCGCTGCGATCCATCAGGCCATCGGCATGGCCAGCCCATCGGACATCGTATTGATCGCCGGCAAGGGCCATGAGCCATATCAGGAAGTTGCCGGTGTGCGGCATGCCTTCGACGACGCCATCGTGGCAGCCCAGGCGCTGCTGCCGCGGACCGTCCTGGGAGTGCGCCCATGAAGCTCACGCCCCTGTCGTTGATTGCCCACTGGGCCGGCGGCGAGCTGCATGGCGAGGACGCCATGATCGATGCGGTCGGCAACGACACCCGCACGCTCGCCGACGGCAGCCTGTATGTAGCGCTGCGCGGCGAACGCTTCGATGGGCACGAGTTCGCCGCCGAGGCGGTGGCGCGCGGCGCAAGCGGTTTGCTGGTCGATCGCCTGCTGCCGGCGTTGAGCGTGCCCCAGGTGGTGGTGGACAACACCGAGCTGGCATTGGCGCGCATCGCCGCCGGCATGCAACGCGACCGCGCCACGCGCGTGCTTGCGCTGACTGGCTCCAACGGCAAGACCAGCGTCAAGGCGCTGCTGTTGTCGATCCTGACCGAAGCCGGGCGCGTGGATGGCACCACCGTGTACGCCACGCCGGGCAACCGCAACAACGAGATCGGTTTGCCGCTGGCGGTGATCGCCGCGCCCGACGATGCGGACGTTGCGATCTACGAAATGGGCGCCGGCAAGCCGGGCGATATCGCCTATCTCACCGAGATTGCACGACCGCATGTCGCACTGGTCAACAACATCGCACCGGCGCATCTGGAACGTCTGGGCAGCCTGCTCGGCGTCGCACAGACCAAAGGCGCCATCTACGCCGCATTGCCTGCCGAGGGTGTGGCGGTGATCAACGCCGACGACGCGTTCGGCATGTGGTTCGAACAGCAGTTGCAGACCCAGCCGGTGCGCGGACGTCGCATCTTGCGCTATGGCTTGCAGGCCAGTGCCGAGATCACGGCGCGTCAACTGCGTCTGCACACCGGCGGCGCGCAGTTCACCCTGGTGACGCCGCAGGGCGAGGCGCAGATTGCGCTGCCGTTGCCGGGCCGCCACAACGTGCTCAACGCACTGGCGGCAACCGGCCTTGCACTCGGTGCCGGCATCGCCTTGCCGGTGATCGCGGCCGGTCTGGCACAGGCACGCGCGGTGGCCGGCCGGCAGATCGCCCAGACCTTGCCCAACGGCGTGGTACTGATCGACGACAGCTACAACGCCAACCCGGGCTCGCTGGATGCGGCCATCGATGCCTTGGCCGCCGCACCGGGCGAAGGCTGGCTGGTGCTGGGCGACATGCGCGAACTCGGCGCCGAAGGCGTCGCACTACACGCCGCCGCGGGGCGTCGGGCGCGCGCGGCCAAGCTGCAGCGGTTGTATGCGCTGGGCGAGCTCAGCGCTGCCGCAGCGCAGGCATTCGGCCAAGGCGCCCGCGTGTTCGCCACGCACGCCGAGTTGATCGACGCCTTGCAGGCGGATCTGGTCGATGCCGCCAGCCAGCAACAGCAAGTGCCGCAGCACGGATCAGGAAATACGCAGGAACATGCAGTGATTCACCAACCGCAATCGCCATCCACCAACGCGCTTCCGGGCGTCGCCTCCATCACGATCCTGGTGAAGGGTTCGCGCGGCAGCGCGATGGACCGTATCGTCACCGCGTTGCTCGCACCGGCGGAGGATGCCTCCCATGCTGCTTGAGCTGGCCCGTTGGCTGCAGCAACTGGAGAGCCTGTTCGGGCTGTTCAACTATCTGACCTTCCGCGGCATCCTGGCGGCGCTGACGGCGCTGTTCCTGTCGTTATGGATGGGGCCTGCGGTGATCCGCAAGCTGGCCCAGTTCAAGGGCGGCCAGCCGATCCGCCAGGATGGCCCGCAAACGCATTTTTCCAAGGCCGGCACGCCGACCATGGGCGGTTCGCTGATCTTGCTCACCGTCACCTTGTCGGTGCTGTTGTGGGGTGATCTGCGCAACCGCTACGTGTGGTTGGTGCTGGCGGTGATGATCTGCTTCGGTGCGATCGGCTGGTACGACGACTGGATCAAGATCGTCAAACGCGACCCCAATGGGTTGAAGTCGCGCTGGAAGTATCTGCTGCAGTCGATCTTCGGTCTGGCCGCTGGCTTGTTCCTGTACTACACCGCCGATGTGCCGGCGGCGATCACGTTCTACATTCCCATGTTCAAGTCGATCGCGCTGCCGCTGGCCGGCGTGAGCTTCGTGGTGATCGCCTACTTCTGGATCGTGGGCTTCTCCAATGCGGTGAACCTCACCGACGGCCTGGATGGCCTGGCCATCATGCCGACCGTGCTGGTGGCCTGCGCGCTGGGCGTGTTCGCGTATGCCTCCGGCAACGTGGTGTTTGCCGAATACCTGAAAATTCCGCTGATTCCCGGTGCCGGCGAGCTGATCATCATCTGCTCGGCGATCGCCGGCGCAGGCCTGGGCTTTCTGTGGTTCAACACCTACCCGGCGATGGTGTTCATGGGCGACATCGGCGCGCTGTCGCTGGGCGCAGTGCTCGGCACCATCGCGGTGATCGTGCGTCAGGAGATGGTGCTGGTGATCATGGGCGGGGTGTTCGTGATCGAAACGCTGTCGGTGATGATCCAGGTGGCCAGCTTCAAGCTGACCGGCAAGCGCGTGTTCCGCATGGCGCCGATTCACCACCATTTCGAGCTCAAGGGTTGGCCGGAGCCGCGGGTGATCGTGCGCTTCTGGATCATTTCGGTGGTGCTGGTGCTGATCGGCCTTGCCACGTTGAAGGTGCGCTGATGAACGACATGTCCCGCCAGGCCACGCGACTGGACGCCATCGGCGGCCGCTACGACCCGTGGCTGCTCGGGGCCGCCGTCACGCTCGCGTCGCTGGGCGTGGTGATGGTGGCATCCAGCTCGATCGAGCTGGAAGCCAGCCCGTTCTACTACCTGACCCGCCACCTGCTGTTTTTGGGCGGCGGCATCGCACTGGCGTTCTGGGCGATGCGCACCGAGCTCAAGACCATCGAACAGCACAACCAGATGCTGTTGCTGGCCTGCTTTGTGCTGCTCGTGGTGGTGTTCGTGCCTGGCCTGGGCAGCACCGTCAATGGCGCCAAGCGCTGGATCAACCTGGGCGTGTCGCGGTTCCAGGTGGTCGAATCGGTGAAGGTGTTCTACATCATCTGGCTTGCGAGCTATCTGGTGCGGTTCCGCGACGAGGTCAACGCGACCTGGCAGGCAATGCTCAAACCGGTATTCGTGGTCGGCTTCTTGGTCGGCCTGTTGCTGCTGCAGCCGGACTTCGGCTCCTCGATGCTGCTGTTAAGCGTGACCGCCTGCATGCTGGTGCTGGGCGGTGCGCCGATCGGGCGCATCATCCTGCCGATCCTGCTGCTGCTGCCGGCCCTGGTGGCATTGGTGATCTTCGAGCCGTACCGCATGCGACGCGTGACCTCCTTCATGGACCCGTGGGTGGATCAGCTCGGCTCCGGTTACCAGCTGTCCAATGCGCTGATGGCCATCGGCCGCGGCCAGTGGACCGGCGTGGGCCTGGGCGCTTCGGTACAGAAGCTCAACTACCTGCCCGAATCGCATACCGACTTCATCTTCTCGGTGATTGCCGAGGAACTGGGCTTTGTGGGTGTGTGCGGGGTGATCGGGCTCTACGCGCTGCTGGTCGGTCGCGCCTTCTGGCTGGGCATGCGCTGCGTGGAAATGAAGCGGCATTTCTCCGGTTACATCGCCTTCGGCATCGGCCTGTGGATCGCAATGCAGAGCTTCGTGTCGATCGGCGTCAACCTCGGCATCCTGCCGACCAAGGGGCTGACCCTGCCGCTGATTTCGTCGGGCGGTTCGTCGGTGCTGATGACCTGTCTTGCGATGGGTGTGCTGCTGCGAGTGTCCTACGAGGCCGATCGCGCCGAGCGCCTGCGCAGCAAGTTGTCTCCGCAGGGCGCGGCCAGCTCGCCCGCCGAGCCGGCCGAGCAGGTGGTCGATTCGGCGCCGCCGGCGTACACGCCTGCGCGCACGCCGCAGCGCGATACGGCCGCTGCACCCGCACCGGCCGCCGCACCGGTTGCCGCCGCCTATGTCGCACCGGCGTCGGCCATCCTGCGCGGCACCAGCCGCATGCAACCGCGTGTGGAACCGACGTTCGGGAGGATTGCGTGAGCGTTTCTGCGAGTGCCGCGCAAACGTCCGCACAGTCGTCTGCGGTGCTGCGGCCGGTCATGATCCTGGCTGGCGGCACCGGCGGGCACATCTTCCCGGGCCTGGCCGTGGCCAAGGTGCTGCGCGCACGCGGCGTGCCGGTGACCTGGCTGGGCGCCGATGGCGCGATGGAAACCCGCCTGGTGCCGCAGCACGAGATTCCCATCGATACGCTGGCCATCAGCGGCTTGCGCGGCAAGGGCGTGGTGAAGCTGCTCGGTGCGCCGGTGCGGGTGATGCGCGCGGTGCGCGCCGCCGGCTTCGTGCTGCGCAAGCGCCAGCCGCGTGCGGTGATCAGCTTTGGCGGCTTTGCAGCCGGCCCGGGCGGCCTGGCCGCGCGCCTGCTCGGTGCGCCATTGCTGGTGCACGAACAGAATCGCGCCCCGGGCATGACCAACAAGGTGTTGTCGCGTTTCGCGCGCCGCGTGCTGACCGGTTTCCCGGGCAGCTTTGCTGGCGAAGAAGCGGTGGGCAACCCGGTACGCGCAGAAATCGCTGCGTTGCCGATGCCGGCCGATCGTTTGGTCGGTCGCACCGGCCCGGTACGCGTGCTGGTGCTGGGTGGTAGCCAGGGCGCGCGCGTGTTGAATCAGGCGGTGCCCGCAGCGTTGGCTGCACTGGGTCGCCCGGATGTCGAGGTGCGTCATCAGTGCGGCGAAAAGCTGCGCGCCGAAGCCGAAGCGGCTTATGCACAGGCAGACGTCAACGCCAGCGTCGAACCCTTCATCGCCGACATGGCCGCTGCCTATGCCTGGGCAGATCTGGTGGTGTGCCGCGCCGGCGCATCCACCCTGGCCGAACTGTGCGCCGCCGGTGTCGGCAGTGTGCTGGTGCCGTTTGCCGCCGCCGTCGACGACCATCAAACCCGCAATGCCGAATACCTGGTCGGCGCCCACGCCGCCGTGCTGCTCAAGCAGGACGAGCGCCTGGCAGTGCACTTGCAGCAGGTGCTGCAGACCCTGCTCGCCGACCCGGCCCGGCGCCTGTCGATGGCCATCGCCGCCCGCAACCTGGCCAAGCCGGACGCCGCCGAGCGCATCGCCGACATCATTCTGCAAGAAGCCGGGAGTGGTGAATCGGGAATGGGGAATGGGCAGAGCCCAGAACAAACGCAGGAACACATCTTGATGCACGCAGACAAGCGCACCGACCAAGCATCCGTCGCCGCTGGCGCTCAGCTCCATACGATTCCCGATTCCCGATTCCCGATTTGCGACACCGCAGGAGGTGCAGCGTGATCCGCCGTCTGCAAGACAGTGGCGATCTGGTGCGGGCGTTCCCGCGCGTGCATTTCGTCGGCATCGGCGGCACCGGCATGAGCGGTATTGCCGAGGTGATGCTGACGCTGGGCTATGAAGTCTCCGGCTCGGACAATGCCGACAACGCGGCCACGCGCCGGCTGGCCAAGCTGGGTGCGCGCGTGATGCGCGGCCATTCGGCGGCCAACGTGCTGGGCACCGATTGCGTGGTGGTATCCAGCGCCATCCGCGAAGACAACCCCGAGCTGATGGAAGCGCGCAGCCAGCGCATTCCGATCATGCCGCGTGCGGCGATGCTGGCCGAGCTGATGCGTTTCCGGCGTGGCATTGCGGTGGCCGGTACGCACGGCAAGACCACCACCACCAGCCTGGCGGCTGCGGTGTTGAGCGAAGGTGGCCTGGATCCGACCTTCGTCATCGGCGGGCAGCTGCTGGCCGCCGGTGCCAACGCCAAGCTCGGTGGCGGCCAGTGGCTGGTCGCCGAAGCTGACGAAAGCGATGGCAGCTTCCTGCGCCTGAATCCGTTGATGGCGGTGATCACCAACATCGATGCGGATCACCTGGAAAACTACGGCAACGATTTCGCCCGCGTGCAGGCCGCATTCGCCGAATTCCTGCAGCGCCTGCCGTTCTACGGCCTGGCGTTGCTGTGCATCGACGACCCGGAAGTGGCCGCGCTGGCCGGCAAGACGCCGCGCCACGTGATGAGCTACGGCATGAGCGAAACCGCCGACGTGCGCGCCGAAGATGTCGTGCAGGACGGCCCGCGCATGCGCTTCACGCTGCGCCTGCCCGAAGGCACCACCACGCCGGTGACGCTTGCGTTGCCGGGTCGGCACAATGTGCTCAACGCGCTGGCGGCGGCTGCAATCGGCTGGCAGCTCGGCGTGGCGCCGGAAACCATTGCGCGCGCGCTGGAAAATTTCGCCGGCATCGGCCGTCGTTTCAACGATCTGGGCGAAGTGACCACCAGCAGCGGTGCACGGGTGCGCGTGGTCGACGATTACGGCCATCACCCGCGCGAACTCGAAGCCGTGTTCGCCGCCGCGCGTGGCGGCTGGCCGGACAAGCGTCTGGTGGTCGCCTTCCAGCCGCACCGCTATAGCCGCACCCGCGATCAGTTCGACGCCTTTGCCGCAGTGCTCAGCACGGTCGATGCGCTGGTGTTGAGCGAGGTCTACCCGGCCGGCGAAGCGCCGATCCCTGGTGCCGATTCGCGTGCACTGGCACGCGCCATCCGGGCGCGCGGCCGCAGCGAACCGGTGGTGGTCGGCCAGATCGCCGGCCTTGCCGAAGTGTTGCCGGACGTCCTGCAAGATGGCGACTTGCTGTTGATGATGGGCGCCGGCGATATCGGTTACGTGGCCCAGCACATCATCAACAACGGGTTTGCCGGAGAGCAGGCATGAGCGCGGTGATCGGCAACGCCCGCACCAGCGATCCGGCAGTCTTCGGCCGCGTCGCCGTGTTGCTCGGCGGCACTTCGTCCGAGCGCGAGGTGTCGTTGAATTCCGGCAGCAATGTGCTGGAAGCGCTGCGCGCACGCGGCGTCGATGCACAGCCGGTCGACGGCATTCCGGCGTTGGCCAAGGCCTTGGTCGCACAGCAGTTCGATCGCGTATTCAATGTGCTGCACGGACATAACGGCGGCGGCGAAGACGGCATCGTGCAGGGCCTGATGGACGCCTTCGGCGTGCCGTACACCGGCTCGGACGTGCTGGGTTCGGCGCTGAGCATGGACAAGATCCGCACCAAGCAGGTGTGGCTGTCGCTGGGCCTGTCGACGCCGCGCTATGCGCGGCTGGCTGCTGGCGTGAGCGCCGAGGACATTCACGCTGCTGCTCAACACATCGGCTTGCCGGTGATCGTCAAGCCGGCCAATGAAGGGTCCAGCGTCGGCGTCAGCCGCGTGTTCGACCAGGCGCAGCTCGAAGAAGCAGTGACCCTGGCAGCGCGCTACGACGGCGCGCTGTTGATGGAACAATTGATCGAGGGCGACGAACTCACCGTAGCCGTGCTCGGCGACACCGCCTTGCCGTCGATCCGCATCGTGCCCAAGGGGCAGTGGTACGACTACAACGCCAAGTACATCGCCGAGGACACGCAGTATCTGTGCCCGGGGCTGGAAGGCGAAGCCGAAGCGCAGATCCGCCAGCTCGCGCTGGACGCCTTCCGTGCTGCCGGCTGCCGCGGCTGGGGCCGCGTGGACGTGATGCGCGATGGCCGCAGCGGCCAGCTGTACCTGCTCGAAGTCAACACCGCGCCCGGCATGACCAGCCACTCGCTGGTGCCCAAGGCCGCCCGCCAGCTCGGCATCGATTTCGAAACGCTGGTCTGGCGCGTGCTGGAGCAGACGTTGTGAAGCAGGGAATCGGGAGTCGAGAATCGGGAATCGCAACAGCGGCAGCCGGCCGTACGCCGCTGTTGACGATTCCCTATTCCCGATTCCCCATTCCCGCGCGCGGAGCGCGCGCATGAACGCCACCCTGCGCATCCTGGCCTGGTTGCTCGCGCTGGCATTGGTCGCGCTGCCGGTGGTGGCCGTGCTCAATGGCTGGGTCGGCGCCGAGCGCTGGCCGCTGGCCAAGTTGCGGGTGTCCGGCGACTTCAAGCGGGTGCCGGCAGAGGAGTTGCGTGCGGTGGTGTTGCCGTATGCGCGTGCGGGCTTTTTTGCGGTGAAGTTGCAGCAGGCGCAGGACGCCATCGCGCGTTTGCCATGGGTGGAAAGTGCGCAGGTGCGCAAGCGTTGGCCGGACGTGCTGGAAGTGCACGTGACCGAGCACAAGCCGTTCGCGCGCTGGGGCACCGACCGCATGCTGTCCGAGCAGGGCCGGCTGTTTCGCACCCCGCCGCTGTTGAAGGATTTCAAGTTGCCGCAACTCGGTGGGCCGGACAGCAAGACCCAGGACGTGGTGGCGCTGTACAACGAGTCGCGCGCGCTGTTCGCACCGACCGGGCTGGATGTGGAGCGTCTTGAAATGGACGCGCGCGGCAGCTGGTCGCTGGGACTGAGCAATGGCGTGCAGATCGTGGTCGGCCGCGACGATGCACGCGCACGCTTGCAGCGCTTCGCCCGCGTGCTGCCGCAGCTGTCCGATCCACAACGCCCCATCGCCCGCGCCGACCTGCGCTATACCAACGGATTTACCGTTGAAAGGCGAATGGAGAATGGGGAATCGGGAATGGAGAAGAAGCCCAAGCAGGCATCGCCCGCTGCGACTCACGCACTTGTTCTCAATTCTCCCCGCATTCGTGCACCGCTGTTGACCATTCCCCATTCCCTATTCGCTATTCCCGGCTTTAAGACATGAACCGCAAAGGCGACAAATCCCTCATCGTTGGACTGGACATCGGCACCTCCAAGGTCGTTGCGCTGGTCGGCGAATACTCGCCCGGCAATCCGATCGAAGTGATCGGCATCGGTTCGCATGAATCGCGCGGTCTCAAGCGCGGCGTGGTGGTGGATATCGAATCCACCGTGCAGTCGATCCAGCGTGCGGTGGAAGAGGCCGAGCTGATGGCCGGCTGCGAAATCCGCTCGGTCTACGCGTCCATTTCCGGCAACCACGTGCAGTGCAAGAACTCGCCCGGCATCGTGCCGATCCGCGATGGCGAAGTGACCTGGAGCGATCTGGAGCGCGTGCTCGATGCCGCCAAGGCGGTGGCCATTCCGGCCGACCAGCGCATCCTGCACGCGATTCCGCGCGAGTACGTGCTGGACGATTCGCAGGAAGGCATCCGCAACCCGGTCGGCATGACCGGCGTGCGCCTGGAGGTGCATGCGCACCTGGTGGTGTGCGCGCAGTCGGCCGCCGCTAACATCACCAAGTGCGTGCAGAAGTGCGGCCTGCAGGTCGACGATCTGGTGCTGTCCTCGCTGGCATCGTCGGTGGCCGTGTTGACAGCCGACGAACGCGAGCTGGGCGTGGTGCTGGTGGACATCGGCGCCGGCACCACCGACCTGGCGGTGTACGTGCAGGGCGCGATCTGCCACACCGCTTCGTTGCCGATCGCCGGCGACCACGTCACCAACGACATCGCGCACATGCTGCGCACGCCCACGCCGGAAGCCGAGCAGATCAAGGTCCGCTACGCCTGCGCGCTGGCGCAGCTGGCCACCGCCGAAGAAAGCATCCAGGTGCCGTCGGTGGGCGACCGCCCGCCGCGCCGCATGCCGCGCCATGCACTCGCGCAGGCGGTGCAGGGCCGTTACGAGGAAATCTTCGAAATGGTGCAGGCCGAACTGCGTCGTTCGGGCTTCGAAGAAATGGTGCGCGCCGGCATGGTGCTCACTGGCGGCGCCTCGAAGATGGAAGGCGTGGTGGAACTGGCCGAAGAAATGCTGCAGATGCCGGTGCGCGTGGGCATTCCGCAGCACGTCACCGGCCTGGGCGAAGTCGTCGGCAACCCGGTGCACGCCTCCGGCGTGGGCCTGCTGCTGATGGGCAGCCAGATCGAACATCCACGCCGCCCGTCGATCCCGACCGGGCGCGCAGGCAGCTTGTTCAAGAAATTGAAGAATTGGTATCGCGGTGAATTTTGAATCGGGAATCGGGAATCGGTTAAAGCAAAGCAAAGCGGTTGCAGCAGGATTGAGTGGAGAGCGGTAAGAGTGGGCAGGGCGTAGTTTTTTTGTGGTTCCGCCGAGGAAACAGTGGTTGGAGCGAAGGTGTTTCGCTGTTGCGATTCCCCATTCCCAACTCCCCATTCCCGGCATTCAAACAACAACATTCGCCGACATGCGGGTGTTGGGCTGGCGAACGGAGCAATCCGATTCCCCATTCCCGATTCCCCATTCACGGCATCTAAAGAGGACACTGACATGGCACATTTCGAACTGATTGAAAAAATGGCTCCCAACGCGGTCATCAAGGTCGTGGGCGTGGGCGGCGGCGGCGGTAACGCGGTTGCGCACATGGTCAACACCAATGTCGATGGCGTGGAATTCATCACCGCCAACACCGACTCGCAGGCGATCAAGAACTGCGGCGCCAAGCTGCAGCTGCAGCTGGGCACCAACGTCACCAAGGGCCTGGGCGCGGGCGCCAATCCGGAGGTCGGCCGTCAGGCGGCGCTGGAAGATCGCGAGCGCATCATGGACGCGCTGCAGGGCGCGGACATGGTATTCATCACCGCCGGCATGGGCGGCGGCACCGGTACCGGTGCCGCACCGGTCGTCGCGCAGCTGGCCAAGGAAATGGGCATCCTGACCGTGGCCGTGGTCACCAAGCCGTTCCCGTTCGAAGGCCGCCGCCGCATGCAGGTGGCGCTGAAGGGCATCGAGGAACTGAGCCAGCATTGCGACTCGCTGATCACCATCCCCAACGAAAAGCTGATCACCGTGCTGGGCCGCAACGCCACCATGATCCAGGCGTTCCGCGCTGCCAACGATGTGCTGCAGGGCGCCGTGCAGGGCATCGCCGACCTGATCGTGCGCCCGGGCCTGATCAACGTCGACTTCGCCGACGTGCGTACCGTGATGTCGGAAATGGGTCTGGCCATGATGGGCACCGGGTCGGCACGCGGCGACGATCGCGCGCAGGCCGCCGCCGAAGCCGCCATCCAGAACCCGCTGCTGGACGATGTGAACCTGGCCGGTGCGAACGGCATCCTGGTCAACATCACCGCCGGCCCGGACTTCACCATGTCCGAGTTCGACGAAATCGGCCGCACCATCGAAGCGTTCGCCTCGGAAGACGCCACCGTGGTCGTCGGCACCGTGCTGGACCCGGACATGCAGGACGAAGTGCGCGTGACCGTGGTGGCCACCGGCCTGAACCGTGCGGTTGCCCGTCAGACCCAGCGTTCGGACCAGCGCGCGCCGATCAAGCTGGTGCGCAATGCCACCACCGGCCAGCCGGAGTTCGGCGATTTCGACACCACCAGCGGCGATGCGGTGTCCAAGGCGGTCGGCGGCAGCATGGGCCTGGGCCTGCGTCGTCCCAGCAGCGACTCGGTCGGCGGCGGCAGCCACAACAGCGGCGGCGCCTCGACGCCGGCGGCAGACCTGCCCAACGATTACCTGGATATCCCGGCGTTCCTGCGCCGCCAGGCCGACTGAGGATCGTCGGCTGCGTCGCCACGGTGACGCAGCCCGTCCCGCCCGGAATCCGCTTCGGGTTGCATTGCCATGTCATGTCTTTCCTGCCGGATCGGTGCCGATCCGGCAGCTTTTGTTATCGCGTGACTGACTGATTACGGTCGCCGTCACGCGCCACTTGTTAAAATTCGGATAATCTCAACAAATTAGACAGTCGGTTCAGCGTCTGTCTGCATTGTTCATCCAGACTTCGCATATGACCCAGCAACGCACTCTCAAGAACACCATTCGCGCCACCGGCGTCGGCCTGCACAGCGGCGACAAGGTGTACATGACGTTACGGCCGGCTCCGGTCGATCATGGCGTGGTGTTCCGACGGGTGGACCTGGAACCGGTCGTCGAAGTGCCTGCAGATGCCGAGCTGGTCACCGAAACCACACTGTGCACCGGGCTGACCTGCAACGGCGCCAAGATCCAGACCGTCGAACACCTGATGTCCGCACTGGCGGGCCTGGGTGTGGACAACGTCATCGTCGAACTGTCCTCGGCCGAGTTGCCGATCATGGATGGCTCGTCCGGTCCGTTCGTGTTCCTGCTGCAGTCGGCAGGCATCGTCGAGCAGAGCAAGCCCAAGCGCTTCATCCGGATCAAGCAGACGGTGGAAGTGCGCGACGGCGACAAGGTGGCGCGCTTCGAGCCGTACGAAGGCTACAAGCTGGGCTTCACCATCGAATTCAATCACCCGATGATTCCGGCCAAGCAGTCGCGCCAGGAGATCGATTTCTCTACCTCGGCGTACGTCAAGGAAATCTCGCGCGCCCGCACCTTCGGTTTCATGCGCGACCTGGAGTATATGCGCGAGCGCAATCTTGGCCTGGGCGGTTCGATGGACAACGCCATCGTGCTCGATGAATTCCGCGTGCTCAACGAAGACGGCCTGCGCTACACCAATGAATTCGTGCGGCACAAGATCCTGGACGCCATCGGCGACCTGTATCTGGCTGGCGGCGCCATCCTCGGCGCCTACGAAGGCTTCAAATCCGGTCACGCCCTCAACAACAAACTGGTGCGTGCGCTCCTGGCCGACCAGGCCGCCTGGGAATGGGTCAGCTTCCCGGAAGGCACCGAGCAACCGCCGGTCACCTACGCCAGCCCCGTTTACGCCTGATGTCGGGGAATGCCCTAGTCGGCGTTCGAAGTGTGAAATCGGTCGAATTTTCGGGCCATTCTTAACACTTATTTAAGACTTCCCTAACTCCTGCGGGCCACATGCCCGCTAGGATGCGTCGGGTCGTGCGTGGTCTTCGCAACTCGTTCACGCACTGGCGGCCGCCTCGGATGGGCGGCAAGGCTTCACCGTTTGGTCGGTAACGCGTCCTGCAGGGAAGCCAACGCGTCGCGCAAGCCTTTGTGCGTCGCCTCGGACACAGGGTTAGGACGGTCGCGGTTCTGCTGCGTTGGGGAATGCAGCGGCACGGTTGCGGTCTTGACGGTCACCGCGGTGGCCTTCAGTCCGACGGATCGGGCGGCATCCAGGATTTGGGTCTCGGCAAGCCGCACCTTGGCATGCCAGACCGGCGAATCCACCAGAAAAACAAGCTGTTCGCCTCGGACATTGGCCAACCGGCAACGGGTCGCCAGATGAGGTGGTAACAGGGGGCGCAACTGCCGGTCCAGCGCATCGAGCCACAAGGCTCGGCGCAAGGGGTCGCCAGCCTTTTCCCCCAGCGCGGCCTCGATGGCCGGTTGTGGAGTGGAAGGGTTGCGTGCGTTGGACTTGGGCTTGGACATGACACTCATATGGCGTTGAACAAAGTTGTAATCAAATCTCGGCAGACCCGGGCCCAGCGTGTGGCCCGACAGTTCCAGGACTTTGCAGCAGATCGGCCGATGGTGGTGCTTGGTGCGGTATTGGGCCTGGGCATGCTGATCGGCGTCGGTGCCAGCACCGCGACCGGCATGGTGACCAATTCGGCGTTGCAGGCCAAGGTCGCGCAGCAGCAGGCCGAGCTGGCCCAGGCGCAGCGCGCCTCGCAGGCGCAGGTCAATGCACTGGCCGCGCGCCTGGGCGAGCTGCAGGCGCAGGCCACCCGCCTCAACGCGTTGGGCGAGCGCCTGACCGAAATGGGCAAGTTGAAGGACGGCGAGTTCGACTTCGACGAGCCGGTCGGCGTCGGTGGCGGCGATGAGCCGGTCAGCGACATGCCGGTGAAAGACCTCAAGCAGACGCTAGGGCAGGTGGAGCAGCAGTTCTCCGCCTCCGGCCAGCAATTGAACGTGCTGGCCTCGCTGATGTTCGATCATCAGCTGGAGCAGAATTCGGTGCCCTCGCGGATGCCGATCCGCAACACCTACATCACCTCCGGTTTCGGCGGTCGCGCCGATCCGTTCGACGGTGGTTCGGCCTTTCACAAGGGCGTGGACTTCCATGCCAACGTGGGCGACCCGGTGCTGTCGGTGGCCGACGGCGTGGTCAGCTACGCCGGCGTACGCGGCGGTTACGGCAACGTGGTCGAAGTGGATCACGGCAATGGCTATGTGACCCGCTACGCGCACAATTCGCGCCTGGTGGTGAAGGTGGGCGATCTGGTGCGCGCCGGCCAGCAGGTCGCGCGTGCCGGTTCCAGCGGCCGCTCCACCGGTGCACACGTGCATTTCGAGGTCTGGGCGGACGGGCGCGTGGTCAATCCGCGCAAGTTCCTGGGTGAAGCCACGCCGGTGGGACGTCAGGGGCGCGGTTGACCAGGGCGCGGGCCGCGCTTGATTCGTGAAGGCCCGCCCCAAGCTACAATAGGGTGTTGCCATCGACAGGGCGCAGTGCGCCCTGTTTCGTTTACGGCGGTCGGGTCTGTGGGGACCGGCGTCGGTCAAACCGTTCCTTTTCAACCGGTTTCTTCAATGATCAACAGTCTGCTTACCCGTGTCTTTGGCAGTCGTAACGAACGCCAGCTGCGCCAGCTCAACCGCCTCGTCACCCAGATCAATGCGCTGGAGCCGACGATCGAGAAGCTCTCCGACGCCGAGCTGCAAGCCAAGACCCCGGAGTTCAAGCAGCGGCTTGCCGGCGGCGAGTCCCTGGACAAGATTCTTCCCGAAGCGTTCGCGGTATGCCGCGAGGCCAGCCGCCGCGTGCTGGGCATGCGCCATTACGATGTGCAGCTGATCGGCGGCATGGTGTTGCACCTGGGCAAGATCGCCGAGATGCGCACCGGCGAAGGCAAGACCCTGGTGGCCACGCTGCCGGTGTACCTCAACGCGCTGCAGGGCGAGGGCGTGCACGTGGTCACGGTCAACGACTACCTGGCGCGCCGCGATGCCGCGCAGATGGGCAAGCTGTACAACTGGCTGGGCCTGAGCGTGGGCGTGGTGTATCCGGGCATGCCGCACAGCGACAAGCGTGAAGCCTACGGCGCCGACATCACCTACGGCACCAATAACGAATTCGGCTTCGATTACCTGCGCGACAACATGGCGCTGTCGCGCGCCGACCGTTACCAGCGCAACCTGCATTACGCGATCGTCGACGAAGTCGACTCGATCCTGATCGACGAAGCGCGCACCCCGCTCATCATCTCCGGCCCGGCCGACGAATCGCCGGAGCTGTACATCCGCGTCAATCGCATCGTGCCGCAGCTGACCAGGCAGGAAAGCGAAGAAGGCGAAGGCGATTTCTGGATCGACGAAAAGGGCAAGCAGGTGCATCTGTCCGAGGCGGGCATGGGCCACGCCGAAGAGCTGCTGTTGCAGGCCGGCATCCTGGAAAATGCCGAAGACGGCCTGTATGCCGCGCAGAACCTGAGCGTGGTGCACCACCTCAATGCGGCGCTGCGCGCGCATGCCATCTATCAGCGCGATGTGGACTACATCGTGCGCGATGGCGAAGTGGTGATCGTGGACGAATTCACCGGCCGCACGCTGTCCGGGCGTCGCTGGTCCGACGGCCTGCACCAGGCGGTCGAAGCGAAGGAAGGCGTGCCGGTCCAGCGCGAGAACCAGACCCTGGCCAGCATCACCTTCCAGAACCTGTTCCGCATGTACAAGAAGCTGTCCGGCATGACCGGTACGGCCGATACCGAAGCCTACGAATTCCAGAGCATCTACGGCCTGGAAGTGGTGGTGATCCCGACCAACCGCCCGACCGTGCGCAAGGATCATCCGGACCAGGTGTTCCTCAACCGCAAGGGGGCAAGTTCAACGCGGTGCTGGCCGACATCGAAGATTGCGCCAAGCGCGGCCAGCCGGTGCTGGTGGGTACTACCTCGATCGAGACCTCGGAGATGCTGTCCGAGCATCTGCGCAAGGCCTGGGTGAAGCACGAAGTGCTCAATGCCAAGCAGCACGAGCGCGAAGCCACCATCGTGGCCAACGCCGGCCAGCCGGGCGCGGTGACCATCGCCACCAACATGGCCGGTCGCGGTACCGACATCGTGCTGGGCGGCTCGTTGGAATCGGAGTATCACGCCCTCGGCGAAGATGCCAGCGAAGACGCGCGTTTCAAGATCAAGACCGAGTGGCAGCGTCGTCATGACGCGGTCAAGGCGGCCGGCGGCCTGCACATCATCGGTACCGAGCGCCACGAATCGCGGCGTATCGACAACCAGCTGCGTGGCCGTGCCGGTCGTCAGGGCGACCCGGGTTCGTCGCGCTTCTATCTGTCGCTGGAAGACAACCTGATGCGCATCTTCGCCTCGGACTGGGTCCAGAAGGCGATGAGCATGATGGGCATGAAGGAAGACGACGTCATCGAAGATCGCCTGGTCAGCCGGCAGATCGAAAAGGCGCAGCGCAAGGTGGAAGCGCATAACTTCGACATCCGCAAGAACCTGCTGGATTTCGACGACGTCAACAACGATCAGCGCAAGGTGATCTACGCCCAGCGCGACGAATTGCTGGACGCCGAGTCGGTCAAGGACAATGTCGACGGGATTCGCGGCGATGTGATCTACGATCTGGTCGCACGCTTCGTGCCGCCCAATTCGGTCGACGAACAGTGGGACTTGAAGGGTCTGGAAGCCACGCTGGAGTCGGAGCTGGGCATGACCTTGTCGCTGACGGACATGGTGCGCGCGCAGGAAGAAATCGATGCCGAGCAGATCGCCGCCAAGGTGCAGACAGCGGTGGATGCGCATTTCGCCGAGAAGGAAGCGGCGATTGGCGCGGACACCATGCGCGCGTTGGAAAAGCACGTGATGCTGACCGTGCTCGACCAGGGCTGGAAGGAGCATCTGGCCAAGATGGATTACCTGCGCCAGGGCATCTACCTGCGCGGTTACGCGCAGAAGCAGCCCAAGCAGGAATACAAGAAGGAAGCCTTCGAGCTGTTCTCCGAGATGCTGGAGAACGTCAAGCGCGAGGTGATCAACCTGCTGGCGCGCGTGCGCATCCGCAGCGAAGAAGAAGTGGCCGAACTGGAAGAGCAGGAACGTCTCCAGGCGCAGGCGCGCTTGATGGCCTCGCAATTCCAGCACCAGGAGGCGGGCGGCTACGGTGCCGACGAGGAAGTGGAGCAGATGCAGGGCGGCAACGCGCCTGTGCCGGTGTCGCAGGTCACCCGCGACGAACCCAAGGTGGGCCGCAACGACCCATGCCCTTGCGGTAGCGGCAAGAAGTACAAGCATTGCCACGGTCAGCTCAGCTGATGCTGAGCTGACCGTGGAGCAGCCCGCGCCGCGGGCTGCTCACCAGGCGCCCGCGTAGCGGACGCCTGGCGCACGGTCCTTGCTTCCGATCCCCGGCGCCTTCGGCGCGCCCCCTTACCAAGGGGGCTTTGCTTTCGGAACTATCGCGATACTTTTGCAAGCCACGAGGTTACGCAGGGAAGGGCGGGGTTGGTTTGCCGTTGAGGCGGAGGTTGGGATTCGACACCGGCAATGCTTGTGCAACGCCTGCGTTAGCCAATCCCGCATCCCGCATCCCGGCCTCATTGCGCTGTACCGCTCACTCGCGGCACTCTTGCAGCCATGCCTGATTCTCTTCGATCCATTCACGTCGTTGCCGGCGTGATCACCGACCCCGCGGACGCATCCTGCTGACCCGCCGTACCGAAACCCGCGACATGCCTGGCCTGTGGGAATTTCCGGGTGGCAAGCGCGAGCCTGGCGAGACCTCCGAACAAGCGTTGGTGCGCGAGCTCAACGAAGAGCTCGGCATCGAGGCGCAGGTGGGCGACTGGGTGATGGAGGTACCCGCAGCTTTATCCGGACAAGCGGCTGCGCCTGGAAGTGCGTCATATCACTAGCTGGAAAGGCAGCCCGCGCGGCCGCGAAGGCCAGGCCATGACCTGGGTGGCGGCCGACAAGCTGGTCCGCTATTCGATGCCGCCGGCCGATGTGCCGGTGGTGGGCGTGCTACGGCAGCCGGACCGTTACCTGATCACGCCCGAGCCGGAGGACGAGGCGCGCTGGCTGGAGAGCCTGGAGCTCGCATTGCAGAACGGGATCACCCGGATCCAGCTGCGTGCGCGGCAGCTTGCGCCTGCGCGTTGGCAGGCGCTGTTGCAGCAGGTGATGCGCTTGCGTGGCCGCACGCGTGCGCAACTGCTGCTCAATCGCGATATTGCGCTGGCTGCGGACCTGGGTCTCGGCGTGCATCTGGGATCGGAGCAATTGGCCGGTTTGCAGGAACGCCCGCTGCCGGCAGAACAGCTGGTGGCTGCGTCGTGCCATGGCCTGGACGACCTGCGTCACGCCCAACGGCTCGGCTGCGACTTCGCGGTGTTGGGCCCGGTGCAGGCCACCGCTTCGCATCCGGGTGCCACACCCATCGGCTGGGACGGTTTCGAAACCTTGCGCGAACAGGTCTCGCTGCCGATCTACGCGCTTGGCGGTATGCAGATCGAGGATCTGCGCGAGGCGCGCGCGCACGGCGCGCAGGGCATCGCGGCGATCCGTTCGCTGTGGCCGCAATGAGCGCACCGCAGCGTCTGACGGCCGAACCGTCAGCGCAACGCCCTCGCTAGCTGCCCCGGCGTGCAGCGGTCCTGCGGTGATCCCGCGCAGCCGGATGCCACGCATACGTTGCTAGAACGTCACCCAGAAGCAGTTGTATTGCCTGCGCAGGCGCAGCACGCTGCGCGCCGGCGTGCCGCTGGCAAGGTTCTGTTCCAGCCGTAGTCCCCAGGGGCGCGGGCGGCTGGGCGGGGTGGGGAGCGGCGCATCGATGGCACTGCCATCCAGCGACGGTGTGGGCGTGGTGGTGTCCGCGTCCCAGCTCGGGGTGTCGCTTTGCGGATACATCGGCACGATGTCCAGCAACGGGCGCTGCACGATGGCTTCCAGGCGGCTCAGTACTTGATTGGCGGCGGCATCGGATTGACCGCTCCACAGATACAGGCTGGACAGGCGGTTGACGTCGCGGCTGTCCACTGCCAATTGCAGCAACGACACCAGTTCGCTCAGCCGCCGCGGGCAGCCATAGCGATACAGGCCGGTATTGCCTTGCGGGCGGATGGCTGGCGGTGCGCGGCTGGCCGCGCCGACGTCTTCGCAACGCCGGTCGGTGAACAGGGTTTGCCCATCCGGCGCGACGCAGCGATGGATTTCCTGCGCCTGCACGCGCGCGGCGGGATAGGCGCAGAGCAAGAACAATAGGGGCAAAAGGCGATGCATCGACGCAGCGTAGCCGGGCGCGTGTGAGCTGGCGATATGCATGCGCGCGGGTGTGCGAGGGCGAGGATTGGAATGCGAAGCAGGTGCTCAGCGTCCGAGCAGCTGCAACACCTGCGTGGTCGGCTTGGCCAGATTGAGGGTGTAGAAATGCAATGCCGGCGCGCCGCCTGCGATCAGGCGCTCGCACAAGGCCGCCACGACCTCTGCGCCGAAGGCACGCACCGCGTCGGCGTCGTCGCCGTAGGACTGCATCTTCTTGCCGATCCAGCGCGGGATCTCTGCGCCGCACTGCTCGGAAAACCGCCGCAGCTGCGAGAAATTGGAGATCGGCATGATGCCGGGAACGATCGGTATCTCCACGCCCAACCGCTGCACTGCGTCGCGGAAATGAAAGTAGGCATCGGCGTTGTAGAAATACTGGGTAATGGCCGCATCGGCGCCGGCATCGACCTTGGCCTTGAAATAGCGCAGGTCGCTGAGCGCGTCGGCCGCCTGCGGATGGGTTTCCGGATAGGCGCCGACCTCGATCCGGAACGCGTCGCCGTGCTCGGCGCGGATGAAGGCAATCAGGTCCGAGGCGTAACGCAGGTCGCCCGGATGGCCCATGCCCGACGGCAGGTCGCCACGCAGCGCGACGATGCGGGTGCAGCCGATGGCCCGATACAGCTTGAGCAGCTCGCGGATTTCCTGCCGGCTACCGCCGACGCAGGACAGATGCGGCGCCGCTTCGAAGCCATGTTTCTGCTTGAGGTGGCGCACTGTCTCGGAGGTGTAGCTGAGCGTGGAGCCGCCGGCGCCGAAGGTGCACGACACGTACTCCGGCGCGTAGCCCTTCAACCTGGCTGCAGTGCGGTCCAGTTGCGCGCGCTGATCGTCGGTCTTGGGTGGGTAGAACTCGAAACTGAGATGCGTCATCGCGGCGGTTCCGGCGGATCGTCCGGGCATAATATCGCTTCATCGCGATGAATGCATATCTGGCTGCAACGATTCCGATGCGCCTTGTCGCGGGGCGGGCGAGGGCGGCAGCACGCGGAATGGCAGGTTGGCATAGCCGGCGCGGCCGGCGTTATCGCGCACTTCCACGAACAAGCGGTAATTGCCCGGCGGTGGTGCGATCAGGCGCACCTCCTCGCCTGTCCCATGTGCGCGGTTGCGACCACCGGCCACAGGGGGCGGTGCAATGGCGGCATCGACCAGCGGTGGCACCGTCTCGGGGTCGCCACCGATGCTGCGTGCGGTGCTTTCGCTGCGCACATGCCAGTCGTAGTGCAGTGCGGATGCGCCGCTGGCAACAATGCGTGCGGTCACGGCCTGGCCCGGACGAAGGCTCACGCTGTCGATGGCGCGTTGGCCAGCCAGAGTGAGCGACGATACCGCTGGCGCCCGCTTGGCCGGCCACTGGCCGGTCCACAGCCACTGCAACGTGTCCACGCTGGGCGTGGCCTCGCCCGATGACAGGAACAGGCCATACCAGGTGGGCGTGCGCTCCTGCTTGTCGCCCCACAGGAACACGAACGAGCCCAGCCCCTGCCGGGTGTCGCTGGCGATGTAGCTGCGGTAGCGTTGTTCCAGCAAGCGCGCCTTGCGCGTGCTGTCGTCTTCGATCGGTGCGCCCCAGGTGGTGGTCGGCGATTCCCAATGCCCGGTGGGGCCCCACTCGGTGACCACGTAAGGGCCGCGCCAACCGCTCTCGTGCAGCTTCTGCGGCAGCGCTGCGATTTCGCCGTAAAGCTGCACGGCGATCAGGTCCAGTGCCGGCGCGCGCGTCCTGAGTCGGTCGATGAGTTGCTTGTCGAAACCGGCCAGGGTGGTGGTGACCGGATGATCCGGGTCGAGGGCATGAATCGCCTCGGCGATCTCGCCGACCGCATTCCAGACCTTGGGATTGGTGTAATCCAGATTGAGTTCGTTACCGACCACCCACATCAGCACCGCCGGATGCGTCGCCGATTGCCGTACCTGCGCAAGCACGCGCTGCAGTTGCTGCTGCACTGCCGCTGCATCGTCGTAATCGAAGCCGTGTCGCTGGTTGCCGATCTCGATGCCGACCGCCACCTTCAGGCCGTTGCGTTGTGCGCGATCGAGCAGGGCGCGCTGGCGCTGCGGATCCGGATCCACGCGCCAGGTGCGTAACGCATTGCCGCCGCGTGCGGCCAGCGTCTCCATGCTGCCATTGCCCAGGCCGGCACCCTTGATCACGAAGGGAGCGCCATCCACCAGCAAGCGGTAGCCGTCTGCTTCCTGCGCAATGCGCACCTGCGCCGCGCTTACCTGCGTGCTTGCGGACAGTGCGAGCGCGCAGACGGCGATGAGATGCGCATTCCATGGAAGTTGCATGGCGACTCCTGGTGGTTGGCAAGGCACCAGCATAGGCCGGGACACCGTGGTGCGGGCGGCCGCGCAGCATCTGCCTGGTTGGGGTTGCTTACGGGAAACCGCAGTCGGTTCTGGGGCCGCGGTTGCTGCAATCGCGCGCCGCTTGCGTGCTTGAACCTGCGGCGTATTCGGTGAGCGCAAGCGTGTCGCGGCGCCGGGCTGCAATGCGACATGCAGGAAGCGGCGGTGGGCTTGGCACCAAATCCTGGCGTGGGATTTGGTCGCATTGGCGCTGCGTCGACGACCTTGCGTTTGTGTTGGCAGCGCATCCAGGGTGGAGGCGTCATGTTGCTGAGCGATGTTGCAGCACGCTTGTTCCCTCGTCTCAGGCGTGTTGTCGAAACCCGGCCAACCACTGCATGCGATATGTTGTGGGCGGCTGTCGATTCGACGGACGCAAGACGGATGGCATCTGCAGTGCGGGTGTATGGCATCGCTGCAGCCGCCCGATTGCGCATGCATCCTTGCGATGCTGTCGACAACAAGCGCTTACCGATGCGCACGCTCTCCTTCGAACGCAACGCAGTATCACGACGTTGTCGAACACCCACCATCGCGCGCTCGCTTGCCCCCTGTAGCGGCGGCGACATCTGCAAGTAAACATGAGATGCATCTGCGCCAGGCGTTGACGCCTGCACGCCTACACTGGACGCACTTTCCATGGAGCGCCTTCATGAGCGATACCACGATGACCGCCATCGCCATCCGCGATGGCAAGGGCGACGCCGACGCGCTGTACGCCACCGAGCAACCGCGCCCGCGCCCTGCGCCGGGCCAGGTGCTGATCCGCGTGCATGCCGCCGGCATCAATCGCCCCGATCTGCTGCAACGCGCCGGGCACTATCCGCCGCCGCCTGGCGCGCCGGAGACGCTGGGGCTGGAAATCGCCGGCGAAATCGTGGAGCCGGCTGGTCGCTGGAAGGTGGGCGACCGCGTGTGTGCGCTGCTGGGTGGCGGTGGCTACGCACAATACGCCGCCGTCGATGCGCGTCACGTCCTGCCCATTCCCGCCGGCATGGATCTGGTGCACGCCGCCGCGTTACCGGAAACCATCTTTACTGCCTATGCCAATCTGTTCGAACACGGCCGGCTCGCGGCAGGCCAATGGCTGCTGTTGCATGGCGCAACCTCGGGCATCGGCGTCACGGCGATCCAGATGGCCAAGGCGGCGGGCGCGCACGTGCTGGCCACCGCGCGCTCGGCCAGCAAGGCGGCACAGGCGCGCGAGTTGGGCGCCGATGTAGCGATCGATTCCACCACTGCCTCGTTTGTCGAAGTGGCCAAGGCGCACGGCGGTGTGGACGTTGCGCTGGACATGGTGGGCGCCGCGGTCTTCGCCGACACCCTGGAAGCGCTCAACCCACACGGGCGCATCGTCTATATCGCCTCGCAGGCCGGCGCCGCCATCGAGGTGCCGATTCCGGTGCTGATGCGCAAGCAGGCGGTCATCACCGGCTCGACGCTACGCCCACGCAGTGCAGACGAAAAAGCCCGGTTGGCCGCGGAAGTGGAGCGCGTGGTGTGGCCCTGGATCGAGCAGGGCAAGCTGCGCGTACTGCTCGACAAGCGCTTTGAGCTGAGCGAAGCGGCCGCGGCGCATCGTTACCTGGAGCAGGGCAGTCACCTGGGCAAGGTCGTGCTGGAGATGTAGAGCGTTGCCGCCGGCATCCACCAGATCGGCGCCAGCGGTTGCAGGCGTCGTGGGCCCGGCGATCGGCAAGCGCCGGCCACGCCACTGCGCAATCGTGCAGGTATCTCGGCACGAGGTTCGCGTGTCGGTTCGCGGTTGCATCGTTTCACGCACACAGAGTTCGCACTGCTGCGTCTGAAAGCACTGCCGCCTCGTGAGAATCCGCGGCCTATTCACTCACGATCAATGGCGGCAAACGAATGATGACGCGCTCTTTCGCTCAGGCTGTCCTGGCCTGCGCCGTCGCGCTGGGTATGACCGCTATCGCGCAGGCAGCCGAACCGGCACCTGCGCAAGGCGCCGTCGGCGGCGTGCTGGCGCCGCAACGCATCCTGCAGGTGGGATTGGTGCTCAAGCCGCAGGTGTCCATGCGTCAGCAACAGGCGGCGGTGGAGCAGTGGTTGACCCGCGATGGCGGCGATCCGCTGTTGCGCGACCAACTCGCTCGTGCAGCGGCCGCTTCCACCCGCGATATCGCACAGGTCAAGGCCTATCTGAGCCGGTATGGCATCACCGATGTACGCCCTGCCACCGATGGCCGCCTGCTGCAAGTGCGCGCGACAGCCGCGGCGTTGCAGGCCGCCCTTGGCGCCCCGCTGCGTGCGGTGAGTGCCGATGGCCGCGTCGGCGTTGCCGCCGCGCAGGGCGCGGTTGCAGTGCCGGCCGGCTTGCAGGCCGTGGTGCAAGGTGTGGTCGGCCTGGACGGTACCGCCGGGGCCAAGGTCGCGCCGCATGGGGCGCCGCTGAGCGCTGCGCGCGCATCGTTGTCGAACAGTAACGCCGTGACGGCTGCCAGCAGCGGCGGCGCGGAAGTCGTGCGCCACAGCATCGAAGAGCTCAATAGCGCCTATGGCGCCGATATGCTGGCACCGGCCAGCGATATCGTCGGTGCGGTCATTGCCGCCGGCAATCTGGAAAATACCCTCGCGCGGCTGCAGAGCTTCCAGGCGCTGCACGGCCTGCACACACCGGTCACGGTGGTGACGGTGGGCGACCCCGGCGCACCGGGGTATCAGTCCAATGCCGCCAGCAAGGATTCGGAAGTCGAGTGGGACATGGATACCCAGTTGCTGGTCGGCAGCGCCGGCGGGTTGAAGCGCCTGATCATCTACAACATCCCGGATTTTTCCTGGAACAGCATCATCGACGGCATGGCGCGCGCGGCCGACGACAACCTGGCCCGCGTGGTCAGCATGTCGATCTATGGACAGGAACTCCAGGTCAACGACGCGGCCTTCCAGGCCATGGACGCCAGCCTGACCAAGGCGGTGCGCCAGGGGCAGAACGTCGTGATCTGCAGCGGCGACGACGGCGTCTACCTGCCGCTGAGCGCACGCGCCAACGCGCCTTATTACGATACGCTGGCGGGGCGCCCGGACCTGCGCCAGGTCGGTTGGCCGGCCTCGCACCGCTACGCGATTGCGGTGGGCGCCACCGAGTTGCTGACCCAGGGCGGCAACCCCGGCCGCTATGCCTCCGAGCGCGTCTGGAATGCCGGGGTCGGCCCAACTCAGCCAGGGCGGCGTCAGCAAGATCGCCTACGCGCCGCAGTGGCAGCGCACCCTGCTGCCGGGGCAGACGGCCTCCGGCTACCGCGCAGTGCCCGATGTCAGCTTCAATGGCTCGTTCTACAGCAGTGCGCAGATCCGCGGCACCGATGCACAAGGCAACGAGGCTGCCTGGTATGTGTGGGGCACCAGTGCCGCCACCCCGACCTTCGCCGGCTATATCGCCCGGCTGTTGCAGTCGCATCCGAATCTGGGCTTCGTCGCGCCGCAGATCTATCAGTACGCGAGCCAGCGTCACGATGCACAGCGCGCCCATGACGTCGTGGTCGGCAGCAACGGCCTGTATCGCGATGGATACAACGCGAGCTACGGCTGGGACTACGCGTCGGGCTGGGGCAGCATGAACATCGGCGACTTCGACCGTTTCCTGACGCAGGCAGCGCCGTGACCTTCACTGCGCGATGAGCGTGCCGCGCGTGCAGGACTCCAACCTCTGCCACTGCGCTCTTGCGTACGCCGCTGCCGCTTGGCGGGGCGGCTTACGGTCGGCCACCGCTGCGATGTGGTGCCGTCGGGGTCGATGACGAACGCGGCGTCATCATCGTCGCCATGGTCCGGTCGCAAGCCTGGCGCACATGACGGTGGCCGCCGTGCTTGTAGCGCAGCGCGATGGACGGCGTCCACCGCCGAGGCATCGGTGGCCGCAAATTTGAGGTGGATGCCGGCCCCTGGGCGCACTTTGCGGCCTGACGCTGCTTCAAGGCCGGGCAGTCTTCGCCGCCGGGCCTGCCATAGCCGGCCGCCTGGTCGCGCGTGCCCGGTGTCAGATCCGACCACACCCCGAACATAGCCAAGCGCGCCCAGCGTTGCGTCGTAAAGGCGCCGGTTGGTCAGCACGCCGCTGCGCGCTGTTCCGTCATGCGCAGCGCCACGCCGCAATCGCCGACCTCGCTGCGGAGGGTCAGCGGGGGCAGCGATCGCGCGAACGCCCAGCGCAACGTGATGCAACATCAGTGCAGCCTTCAAGGGCGACGGCACATCGGCATGCCGGCGGCGATGCTGGTCTGCATGCGGGCCTGCATCAATCGCCGGTTGCAACGCGTGTCTGTGGCGTGGCGGTCAGGCGTCGTGCGCGTTGCTGCGGTGCCCGGTGTGCGTGGAGCGCGTCATGCCATGCGTGGTGCAAGCAGGCCGGCCCGTACGCAACGACCAAGCGCGCAGGTATAGCAAAACAAGCAGGAGCGATGTCTCGCGGTGGGTCGCGCCCTGACCTTACACTGCGCCGTCGCGTGGGCTCCCCGCATCGCGCCCCTGCAGCGTTGCCCAAGCAGGATGCGTGAGCAGGCGCTTGCGCTGCTTGCCACCTCCTACCAGCACGAAGGTTTCGATGAAGCATCCAGACGCATTGCTTATTGCCCTTGTCGGGATCGGCAAGATCGCCCGCGACCAGCACGTGCCGACCATCGCGGCGCGCGAGGATGTGCAACTGGTGGCCACCGTGAGCCGGCATGGCACGGTCGACGGTGTGCCCGCCTATCACACCCTGGAAGACGCATTTGCCGCCCAGCCGCAGATCGAAGCGGTGGCCTTGTGCACGCCACCGGTCGGACGGCACGCATTGGCGCAGGCCGCGTTGATGGCCGGCCGCCATGTGTTTCTGGAAAAGCCGCCGGCCGCCACGCTCGCCGAAATTCATGACCTGCAAGCCGTGGCGCAGCGTGCGCAACGTACCCTGTTCACCAGCTGGCATTCGCGCTGTGCCGCCGGTGTCGCGCCTGCGCGTGCCTGGTTGGCCGACAAGCAACTCGTGCGCGCGCACATCACCTGGAAGGAAGACATCCGCCACTGGCATCCAGGCCAGGACTGGATTCTGGAACCCGGCGGCATGGGGGTGTTCGACCCGGGCATCAATGCGCTCTCCATCGCGACCCATCTGCTGCCACGCAGCTTGGCGCTGCGCGACGCCGAGCTGCACACCCCGGAAAACCGCCAGGCACCGCTGTATGCCAGGCTCGCGTTCGTCGACACCGCAGGACTGCCGGTGACGGCCGAATTCGATTTCCTGCAGACCGGGCACCAGCGCTGGGATATCGAAGTGGAAACCACCGCGGGCCTGCTCGTGCTCAGCGAAGGCGGGGCCAAGTTGAGCATCGATGGGCAACCGCAGGCGCTGCCTGCGGCCAGCGAATACGACGGCTTGTACGGCCGCTTCATGCAGCTGATACGCGCGGGCCAATCGGAAGTGGATATTGCACCGTTCGTGCACGTGGCAGATGCGTTCATGCTTGGCGCACGCCAGGTCACCGCAGCGTTCGCCTGGTAGGTCGGTCAGTCCGCTCGGCCGACGGCGAACACCGCCGGTCAATGCAAGTGGTGCTGCGGCCGGATGCTATCTGTGCAAGTTATTCGGGGCACGCAGTCGTGCGCCGCTGCCAACGTCGTTCGCCCATCGCGATGCGCAGCGCCGCACCAAACGCGCCGACTGCAACGCATGGCGTCGGTCCATCGATGCGAGTGCGCATGTGCGCTGCACCCAATGGCCTGCTGGCGGCGCAGTCGATCGGCGCCAGCCCGCAGAGACAACGAAGCCCCCGTACGCCGGTTTGCGTCGGGGGCTTCGCCTTGATCGTATTGCAGCGTTCTCGTGCGAGGTCGCACGATACGCCGCACTCACCGTTTCAAGCGACGAGAACACTGCAACGGCGTGTCATCGCCAGACTGTGGCGGTTGCTCAACGGCGCCACATGCGCGCGCCACGCGCCGGCAGGGTAAAGGTGTAGGAGCTGCTGGAAATGCGCACCACGTTGCCCGAGCCCAGCGCGTCCACGTAATCGGCATTCCAGTACAACACGCTGTTGTTCATTCCCACCGTGGTGGTGACCGGGTTGCCGCACTTATTGATGCCCACGATGCCCAAGCTGCCGCGACGGAACAGGATGTGGCAGGAGCTGGACGACAGGACCTGCATATCGGTGCCCTGCACGCCGTTATGGAAGCCGATCATGCGGCGCAGGTCGTCGCGGAGATAGGCGTTGACCCAGCGGTTGTCGCCGCTTTCGTTGTTGTCGGTATAGATCATCGGCATGCCGCCATTGCGACCGATCAGGTAGGCATAGGCCAGCGTTTCATCCACCGGGTCGAGAATCGCGTAGCGGAAGCCGGCGTTGTTGGGAATGTCGTGGGTCACTGCAAAGGTCACGGCGCGGTTGCCCGGCAATGCCTGGCCCGACGCGGCGGGGTCCACCAGCTGCTGCATGCTGGCGCCAATGGCGAACGCATTGCGCACCGCATTGAACAATGGAAAGTCGTAGGCCGCATGCGGCGTGGATTGCAGATACGGCGCCAGGAACTGGTCGTAATCGCCATTGCCCGTGCCGCCGCCGGTGATCACTTCGCCGAAGACATACACACCCGAGCCGATGCCGGCATCGAAGACGCGATTGAGATGGTCGAAGGTCATATGCTTGGCCGCATCCACCCGGAAGCCGGTCACGCCAATGCTCTTGAGCGCCTGCAGATAGGCGCGCTGCTGCTGCACCACCCAGTCGTTGCCGATCAAATCCGGCAGGCCTGGATCGCTGCCGCCGCCGCAGATGCGGTAATTGCGCACCTGGTAGGCGTCGTTGTAGTTGCTGATGCATTGCGCCGGGCCGAAATCGCTGGCGCTGAGGAAGTTCGACTGCAGCGTGCCGAACAGACGCAGCGCATCGTAACGGCCGGGGTTTGCAGCGTACTGCGACAGCACCGCGCTGCCCGGGTAATTGAGGTCCGAACGCGTGGCCGCTTCGTTGGCCATGTGGTTGAACACGATGTCGGCATAGGTTTCCACGCCGTTGTTGGCCAGCGCCTGGACCATTTTCTTGAATGCGGCGGTGTCGCCGAGCGGGTTATCGATCAGGCGGATGTCCTGGGGTTGATAGCGCGCCCACCAGGCACTTCCTTCGGAGCGGTACGCGGGGGCCACCAATACCTTGCGGTAGCCGGCATCGGCAATCTGCTTGGCGCGCGCTTCGACCGTGGCATACGGCCAGTTGAAGGCATGCAGGATGACATCGGCCTGCGCGTTGGCAGTGGTCAGCAGCAGGACCAATGCAGTCAGCAAGAGACGTGCACCGCGTTGCAGCAGTGAAGGTGGAGCATGAGCAGGCGTGTTGCGCATCGGATCGATCTCCAGTGGTAAGCGCAGGCCGACGCGCAGTGCGCGATGCCCGCATCAAGGCCTCCGGCCCCTGTTCCGGAAAGCGCGCGCACGGCGTGCAGCGCGCGGTGATGCTAAGCGCGCATCGCGGCGCAGCATGGGTATTGTGCATACGTATTCACTGCAGCGGGCCAGCAAACTGGGCGCGGGGTTGGGCGCCAACGGCGCGATTGGTCGCAAAATCAGTGAACCACGCGGCCGTTGCCATCTCGCCCGCACTGGCCGTATCGAATCAAGACCTAGCGATAGCCTAGTCGCATCGTCAGCATGCGGCGCGTGCAACGTGGCCGGCGCATCTGGCTAGACCGTCGCTGGTGACATAGAACAGCTGCTTGCACTGTTTGCCGTTGGCATCGTGCACGTCACCTTTGCACGCCACGCTGCCTTGTCCGGCAACGCCAAGGTGCCGATTTTCGGCTGCACGCTGCATCCCCATCGCGCCGAGCAACAACGGCTCATCGCAGCGGCGATGAGGCCGAGCATGCGGCGGGTTGCGACGTGCAGCGGCACGGCCGCGATCCTGACGCAGGCGATACCAACGGCTCGGCCCGGCTGCGACGATGAGGCGGCGCTGGCCGCGTTAAACTAGCTGCCAGTCCACTGCCCGGCCTCCCAATGCGCAATCCATTGCAAGAACAGCTGCTCAAGGCCGGCCTGGTGAAAAAGGCCCAGGTGGACAAGGTTGCGCGCGAACAGGTCAAGCAGCGCCATGCCAAGGGCGCGGCGGTGCAGCCGGCGGCGACGGACAAGGTCGATGCGGCGCGCCTGCAGGCCGAGCGTGCCGAGCGCGATCGTGCGCTGGCCGAAGAGCGCAACGTGCAGGTGCGCCGACAGGAGGTGCTCGCGCAGGTGCGGCAGATCGTGGAGACCAACAAGGTCAAGCGCGAAGGCGAGATCGACTACCGCTTCAACGACGGCAGCGTGATCCGCAGCGTGCTGGTCACCACGACGCTGCGCAGCCAGTTGGCCAGCGGCGCGCTGGTGATCGTGCGGTACGGCGATGGCTTTGAGCTGATTCCGCGCGCAGCCGCCGACAAGGTGTACAGCCGCGATGCCGATGCCGTGGTGCTGGACCACGGACGCAACAGCGCGCCGGCCGCGCCCGACAGCGATGACGACTACTACAGCCAGTTCAAGGTGCCGGACGATCTGATCTGGTAGCGCCGGCGAACTGCCGCATTGGGTGATTGCTGGATGGGGTCAGCGCCACCGCAGGCGCGACAATGCTGCATGCTGCGCACCTGCATGCTGTGGGTGCGTGTTCGCGGACCGCCGGAAACCAGGCCAGGCACTCGCGCCAGGCCGATCGCCACGCGGTTGGTGGATGCTGATCAACGTAGTCGTGCGAGCGCCTGCGCGCTAACCTGGCGCTCTTTGTCGCCGCATAGCCCGCCCATGTCGATCGTCTTGACCCAGTTCGCCCGCACCCGCTTGTTCCCGCGCGATGGGCGTCGCAATGCCATCCAGGACTGCACGCCGGAGCAGTTCGTCCAGCGGCTCAACGATGAGCCGCCGTTACGCGTGATCGAGGGCTATGCACCGTTTTGTCAGTTGCATGTGCACCGCAACTGGACTTCGACCCGCTGCCTCACCATTCCCGTCACCGATGACAACCGGCACCTGCTGCGTTCCGGCTACGAGGCGCGCAGCACGCAGGAATTGGCCGTGCTGGTGCGTTGGTTCGAAGGTGTCGAGCCACCGGTGGCCGCGTATCTGCTGCCCATCCTCTACAGCCGCGACCAGTTGGCCAAGGAAGGCACGCCCATCGAGGCAGACTGGGGCGTGGTCGGTTGCCTCTACACCGCAGAGCCGGACGAAATTCCGATGGCACCGATCACCATGTTGCGCAATGCCTTGGGCGTGGAAGAGGGCGGCTCGGGCACCCCGCTGGACCGCGATGCGTACCGGCGTAGCGTCGCGTTCTGGGAGCGCAATGCCAATTGGCGTGGGTGAGCGGTTCGGTAGCAATGCAATGGCCGAGGGCCACGCGCCACCGGCGCGATTCAGTACCAACCGCATGGCTCCAGCGCAGTCGCCGCAGACCTGATTCGCATCGGCAGCCTGCGGGTTGTCGCATCGGACGCCGCATTTGGCCTGGCGTGACCCAAGCGGGTCGCACCGGTTACAGGGCAGTCGGCGGCAGGAAGGCCTCTTCGGCGAGCCTTTCCAGGTAGTTGCGCATGCGGTGTTCGATCAAGGCCGGCTCCGTTGGCAGCGGACGCACCGACGCGTTCCCGGCGCGTCGAGCATGGACGCGGGGATACGGCAGCGCCGGCACTGGCAGATCGAGAAATGCACACAGGCGTTCCCAGTGCGTGTCGGCGTCGGCGTCGAGCACCAACAGGCGAGACGGCGGTACGCGCGCGATCACGCCCTGGTTCCAGCGACGGAAGTATTCGGTCATGAAGTCGCGATCACCGAGGTGTGCCTGGATGTCGCGACGCAAGAAGCGGCTCACGCGTTGGCCATGGGCGCCAAATAGCGACGGCACGCTGCCGTCGCCGGAGAAGATCGTTTCGCTGACCGAGTCGAACCACGCGTCGGGGTCGCGCATGGTCAGGATCACCTTGGCGCGCGGAAAGTGTGCGGACAATTCCTCCCAGAAGCAGCAACCGGGATAGTCGGTGGTCGCCGCATAGCCGCCGAACAGTGCATCCCAATCCGGGTGCCCGTCGATCGCCGCCTCCCAGCGCGGTAGGTCTCGACGCAGATTCGCTGCCAGTTCCATCGCGTGATAGCAGCGGCCCACGCCGAGCTGCTCGAGTGCCAGCTTCAGGGAGAGGGTGCCAGTGCGGCCCAGGCCGGCGCCGATGAGTTGCAGGCTCACGACGTCCGCGCTTGGCCGTGCGCCAGCCACTGCGCTGCGTCTTCGCCGAGTTCCGCATGTGCGCGTTGCACATATGCGTGATTGAGCGCGTCCGGCAGGGCAGTGCGCCAGCGACCGTTGCGACCCTGGTTGAAGAACGCCTTGCCGCCTTCGCGCCACAGGCCGGCGCCCTGAGGCACGTACCGCGCTGCATGCTGTCGCATGTAATCGAAGCGGCAGTGCGCCACGATCGTGTCCCATTTGCCGGGTGGAACCGGAATGTCGAGGAAGGCGGCGATGCGGCGGACCTGCCCGGACAGGTCGTCGAGCAGGTCGTTGTAGTGAAGCTGCAGCACGTTCGCATCCTCGCGTCGCTCCCACCACGAACGTACGCCTTCCCATAACGGCCAGAATGGCGCTCCATCATGTTCCAGCCAATGCGCCACATAGGCATCGCGCGTCAGCTGCGGCGGCGGCAGCACGCGCAGCTTGCCGGGTTCACCACCGCCAGCGTCCAGACGTGCCTGCGCATCCTGGCTCACCGCGCATTGATGGTCATACAGACTCAGTGCAATGTCGCGTCCATCGCGGCCGATATACAGATATTTGGCCAGCGTGGTGGTGACCAGCGCATCGGCCGGCAAGTGCGTCTTCATGAAGCGTCGATGGCTCTGCGCGTCCAGCAGCGCGAGCTTGGTTGCCTTGTCCGGATAAACGCCGTCGACCCAAGGTGAAATGGCCGAAACATCGACCTCTGCTTCGCCGCCGAAGATCAGTTGCGCCACGATCTGCTGCAGCCAGGTCGTGCCGGCCTTGGCGTAACTGGCGATCACGATATCTCCTTCGCGCAGAGATAGATCGTTCCAGACGCTGGAGTCGAAGAATCGATGTGGATATTCCCTGAGCTTTTTGCGGATGTGTAGATCGGTCATGCGGCAGTGCCTAGGCGAGATGCGATGCCCGGTCGTGGCCGCAGTGCGATGCGCACATCCAATGGTCGTAACACGAGCGCGGGAAAAGGCGTGGGGCGAGCATCGGCAGCCAGATGCAGGCTGCGCGACCGCAACACGGTGGCGATGACCGCGGTCATCTGGGTGAGGGCCAGCATGCTGCCGATGCAGCTGCGTGGGCCGCCGCCGAATGGAAAGTAGCTGTAGCGCGCCAGCGAGTGCGTGGCGGTATCGTCTAGCCAGCGGGCAGGCAGGAACGCCTCGGGATCGGGGAAATGACGTTCGTCGCGGTGCACCACCCATGGGCTGATCAGCAGCTGGGTGCCGCTTGGAACGTGGAAGCCGTCCAGGGTGGTGTCGCGTTGCGCAATCCGCGCGGTCATCCAGGCCGGCGGATACAGGCGCATGGCCTCTTTCACGCAGGCCCGCGCATGCGGCAAGCGGTCGAGCAACCCGGTGCCGGTTGCGTTATCAACATCGTCCAGTCCTTCCGCTTCCTGCGTAACCTGCTGCGCCACGTGCGGATGCTGCGCCAGTAGCAGCAAGGTCCACGTCAGTGCGGCCGCCATCGGTTCCAACGCGGACATCAGCATCGCCGCAGCTTCGTCGCGGCACCAGTGGCTGTCACCCTGTGCAGCGTCGGCCAACAGCAGCGACAGGACCGATGCTGCGTGGGGTGGCTGCTGCCGAGCACGCATCAAAATTTGGTCCAGCGCCAGTTGAAGCTCGTCGCGTGCGCGGCGCATGCGCTGTCGATGCGCCGATGGCCACCACATCGGCACCAGGGATTGATGGCGCGT
Source organism: Xanthomonas phaseoli pv. phaseoli (assembly GCA_022749655.1). Classification (GTDB taxonomy): domain Bacteria; phylum Pseudomonadota; class Gammaproteobacteria; order Xanthomonadales; family Xanthomonadaceae; genus Xanthomonas; species Xanthomonas phaseoli. The sequence continues at coordinate 4,518,606 of CP094243.1, read as the reverse complement.
CTGCTGCAGGATCGTATCGATCATCGGCAGCATGCGCAGCAGGTCCGGTGCATGATCCGGATTTCAAGGAGAAAGCCGGCGCCCAATTGCGCACATAATCTGGTCATCAGTGTGCGCATGTCCTGTGCAGCGACACACTCGTCCTGTTCGCGTAGAAGCGCCAACGTGGCAGTCGATGCCTGCACTGCGGAGTCGCGCACCAAGGCGGCACGAAATGCAGGCTGCAGTGTCTGCCGCCTTTGGCGCCAGACGACGCCACTGCTGTTCATGACCGAAGCGGGGAATGCCGCGCGCCGCGCGACCGGGTCGGGATCGGTTTTTCCGTAAAGCGTCCCATCGTCGCTCAACACCGTAGCGATCGTGGCCGGCGCGGCGATCAGGTATGTGCGTTGGGCGACCCTGACCACGTCGCCATGCGCGCGCGCACACGATTGCAGAAATGCCAGAGGATCTTCGGAGAACTGCCGGCGGTTGCCGAACGCCCAGTGCCCAACCGGGCCGGGTGGGATTGCGTGCCCACGACCTGAATTCATGCGCATTTGGGTGTGGCCGACGACGAAGCGGACGGCGCGTTGTGGACGGAGCGGGCCGATGGCGAGGCCACGCTGTCACGGGAGGAGGTCTCGCTTCCTGTGACAGCTTGGGGGTTAGTAGGTGTAGATGTAACCGAGCTTGCGACCCCCGATGGCCTGGATCCAGCGCGACAGAGCATGAAAAAGACGGTTCATCACAATCTCCTTATAAAACGATCGATGGGAACAGCACGCTGATCTATGTAGAAATTATTCAAAAACGATGTTGTTTGAACAGGGTTCAATAAATTGCATATGCCCTGCATGGGTCAAACCGGATTGCGCAGATCTGTCGCGGCATGCGTAGTAATTTCGAGTCGTTGTCTCGGCCGCGAACGCTCACGCCTGCATCGCCGCGTACTATCCCCGAAATGTTCCGAATGCGAGCGCGCAGGATGCCCGGTTATTCCCAATACGATCGGATGGCGGCGTTTTACGACAGCATCCATGATCGTTGGCCGACGCAGGCACTGCAGCGGTGCGTGCAGACTTTGGCGGATCTTGCCGATGGCCGTGCGTCGCTGGAGTTGGGCATCGGCAGCGGGCGTATCGCACTGCCGTTGGCCCAATGTGGCGTGCCGGTGACCGGCATCGACAATGCGCGCGCAATGCTTGACGCGTTGCGTGCCAAACCTGGCAGCGATCAGCTGCAACTGGTCCGCGCCGATTTTGCCGACATGCCGTTGAGTGGTCCGTTTGGTCTGATCTACGCGGTGAACGCGTTCGGCTACCTGCTCACCCAGGCCGAGCAGGTGCGCTGCGTCGTCAATGCCGCGCGTTGCCTTGCGCCCGACGGCATGCTCGTGATCCAGACCGCGGTACCTGGCGCCGAAGTGTTCGACGGCAATGGAAAGATAACCCAGGTACTGGATATTCCGGAGTCGCAGCACGAGGGCGCTGCCGTGATGCTGGTGTGCTCGCAACCCGAGCCGGTGCAACAGCGGATCGATCAACGGGTGGTCGTTCTGAGCGAGGATGGCACGCGCATCTTTTCGAACGCCGGCGTTATGTGTGGCCGTCGGAACTCGACCTGATGGCGCAGATCGCCGGTTTGCGACTGCATACGCGGTGGGGTGGGTGGGGCCGCGAGCCGTACGATGCGCGCAGCCGCATCCAGATCTCGGTGTACGTGCGGGCGGATACACGCAAAGAGCCAGGCACCGGTTCTGTTTCACTGTGAGCAGTAAAGAGCGGCTTATTCCTGCAGGCGGATTCTTGGAGTGGTGCTTGCGCGGGCTCTGTGGGTGGAGGCGCAGGCCAACGTAATGCAGGCGTGGGACAGCATCTCAGCCGGGAGAAGTCCCCGCCAATCACAAACAAAACGGGCGCCTTGCGGCGCCCGTTTGTTTGCATCGCGATGGTTCGCCGATGGATCAGTAGCGATAATGATCCGGCTTGTACGGGCCAGCCACGTCCACGCCGAGGTAGTCGGCCTGGTCCTTGGTCAGGGTGGTCAGCTTCACGCCGATCTTTTCCAGGTGCAGGCGCGCGACTTCTTCATCCAGGTGCTTGGGCAGGATGTAGACCTTCTTCTCGTAGCTGTCGCGCTTTTCCCACAGGTCGATCTGGGCCAGGGTCTGGTTGGCGAACGAGTTGGACATCACGAAGCTCGGGTGGCCGGTGGCGCAGCCCAGGTTCACCAGGCGGCCGTCGGCCAGCAGGAAGATCGCGTTGCCGTTGGGGAACACATACTTGTCCACCTGCGGCTTGATGTTGATCTTCTGCACGTCCTTCAGCGCCTTGAGCGCATCGACCTGGATCTCGTTGTCGAAGTGGCCGATGTTGCAGACGATGGCCTGGTCCTTCATCGCCTGCAGGTGCTCGACGGTGATGATGTCCTTGTTGCCGGTGGTGGTGACGTAGATGTCGGCCCGGCCCAGGGTGGATTCGATGGTGTTGACTTCGAAGCCTTCCATCGAGGCCTGCAATGCGCAGATCGGGTCGATTTCAGTGACGATCACGCGGGCGCCATAGGCGCGCAGCGAGGCGGCACTGCCCTTGCCGACATCGCCGTAGCCGCAGACCACGGCGACCTTGCCGGCCAGCATCACGTCCATCGCGCGCTTGAGGCCATCGGCCAGCGACTCGCGGCAGCCGTACAGGTTGTCGAACTTGCTCTTGGTGACCGAGTCGTTGACGTTGATGGCCGGGATCAGCAGCTTGCCGGCTTCGGCAATCTGATACAGGCGGTGCACGCCGGTGGTGGTCTCTTCGGAGACGCCCTTCCAGTCCTTGACCACGCGGCCCCAGTAACCCGGGCGCTCGACGGCCACGCGCTTGAGCAACGCCTTGATGACGCCCTCTTCGTGCGAGGAGGCCGGCTCGTCCACCCAGGTGCTGCCGTTTTCGAGCTCGTAGCCCTTGTGGATCAGCAGGGTGACGTCGCCGCCGTCGTCCACCACCAGCTCGGGGCCGGTGAGGGTGCCGTCGGGCAGGGTGAAGGTCAGCGCGTCCAGGGTGCAGTCCCAGTACTCTTCCAGCGTCTCGCCCTTCCAGGCGAACACGGGCGTGCCGGTCGCGGCGATCGCGGCGGCGGCGTGGTCCTGGGTGGAGAAGATGTTGCACGAGGCCCAGCGCACATCGGCGCCGATGTCCTTGAGCGTTTCGATCAGCACCGCGGTCTGGATGGTCATGTGCAGCGAGCCGGTGATGCGCACATCCTTCAGCGGCTTGGTCTGCGCATGCTTGCGGCGGATCGACATCAGGCCCGGCATTTCGTGCTCGGCGATGTCCAGCTCCTTGCGGCCCCAATCGGCCAGGGAGATGTCGGCAATCTTGTAGTCGGTGTGCGGGGTGATCTTTGTGACAGCGTTCATGCAATGGCTCCGGTAGGCAAACGAATGTCTGCAATGCCGGGCGCCGTTGAACGGTAACTGCTGGTCGAGCCTGGCCGTATTGCCTGCACCTTGTGGTGCAGTGAGCGGATCAGTCCGCCCTACCGGTCGCAGCGCCCCTCGACGAGAGTGCCCGATTATATCGGCAGCACCCCCGCGCGGCATGAATTGCGGCCCACCCCCTACCAACGGCAGGGGAGCGGCCGGCAGGCGGCTGCTATGGTCCGGAGTCGATCATCGGCGGGGACGGACAATGCAGGCGAAACGGCATGCGCAAGGCTGGCGGCAGCACACATGGGCGTTGGCAGGAGCGCTGGCATTGAGCGCACCGGTGCTGGCCGGGGCGGCTAGCCCGGCAGCAACCGGCGCGGCAGTCGTGCAACCGGGCCCTGCGCCAGGCAGCAATTACCGACTGCCGTCCAAGGCGCTGCAGGCAGTGGTGGACGCCCCGCGTGCGCCGCTGCTGCAGCTCTCGCCCAGGCGCGATCTGGCCGCGATGCTGCAAATGCCGGCACTGCCTGACATCGCCGAGGTGGCCCAGCCGGAGCTGAAGCTGGCCGGCCTGCGCATCCATCCGAAGACCTTTGCGGCCAGCCGCTTTGCGTTCGCCAGCAAGCTGTGGCTGCTGTCGGTGGCCGACGGCAGCGAGCGGCAGATCGCCGGGTTGCCCTCCCCGCTGTCGCTGGCCGATCTGAGCTGGTCGCCCGACCAGCGTTACCTGGCGTTTCGCCGCGAAGATGCCGCCAGCGGCGCCAACGAGCTGTGGTTGGTGGACGTGGCCGCCGGGCAGGCGCGCCGGCTGGTGGCCGGCCTGAACACCAGCGTCAACGACGACTTGCGTTGGTTGCCCGATGGCAGTGGCCTGCTGTTGCAGCAACAGGTGGCAGGGCAGGGCGCGCCGCCGACCCGCGACGCGACGCCAACCGGCCCGGCGACCCAGCAGACCAGTGCGGCTGCCGGGGTGCGCTCGCTGCCCACCTATCAGGACCTGTTGCGCAACGAAGCCGATGCGCGCGTGTTCGAGTACTACGCCACCGGCCAACCGATCATCGTCACGGTGGCCGGGCAGGTGCGCCCGATCGGCACGCCGGGCATCTATCTCAACCTGTCGGTGTCGCCGGATGGCCGTTACATCCTGAGCGAACGCATCGAGCGGCCGTTCTCGTATCTGGTGCCGGTGGACAACTTCGCGCGCCGCATCGAGGTGCTGGACCTGCAGGGCAAACCGGTGCGCCAGATCGCGCAGCTGCCGCTGGTGGAAGGCCTGCCGACCGGTAACGACGCGGTGCCGACCGGCGTGCGCGACATCGCCTGGCGGCACGATGCGCCGGCCACGCTGGTGTGGGCCGAAGCGCAGGACGGTGGCGACCCGGCACGCGAGAGCAAGGTCCGCGATGCGGTGCGGATGCAGGCCGCGCCGTTTAACCGCGCACCGGTGACGCTGGCGCAGCTGGGCAGCCGCTTTGAAGGCATTCAATGGGGCCGCGGCGACTTGGCGATCGTGAGCGAAAGCTGGTGGAAGACCCGCCGCACCAAGCAATGGCGCCTCGCACCGGATCAACCGCAACGTGCGCCCGAACTGTTGTGGGACCGCTCCTCGCAGGACCGCTACAAGGACCCGGGCACGCCGGCGACGGTGGCCGATGGCAAGGGCCGCCCGCTGCTGCAGACCAGCAGCGATGGCAACAGCTTGTTCCTGTTCGGCAAGGGCGCTTCGCCGGAGGGCGACCGCCCATTTGTCGATCGATTCGATCTGCGCAGCAAGCAGGCCACGCGGTTGTTCCACTCGCAGGCGCCGACCTATTCCGCACCGCTGGCCTTGCTGGACGCACAGGCCACGCAACTGCTGCTCAGCCGCGAATCGCCGGAGGAACCGGCCAACTATGTCGTGCAGTCGCTGGGCGATGCGGCGCCTGCACCGCGTGCGTTGACGCACTTCGCACACCCGCTGCCGCAGTTGCGCGGCGTGCAGAAGGAGCAGATCCGCTACAAGCGTGCCGACGGCGTGGACCTTACCGCCACGCTCTTGCTGCCGCCCGGTTACGACCCCAAACGCGACGGCCCGCGGCCGCTGCTGATGTGGGCCTACCCGGGCGAATTCAAAAGCGCCGACACCGCCAGCCAGGTCACCGACTCGCCGTACCGTTTCAACGCGATCAGCTACTGGGGGCCGCAGGCGTTTCTGGCGATCGGCTACGTGGTGCTCAACAACCCGAGCATGCCGATCGTCGGCGAAGGCGATGCCGAACCCAACGACACCTATGTGCCGCAGCTGATCGCCGATGCGCAGGCCGCCGTGGACGAAGTGGTGCAGCGTGGCGTGACCGACCGCGAGCACGTCGCCATCGGCGGGCATTCCTACGGTGCCTTCATGACTGCCAACCTGCTTGCGCACACGCGCCTGTTCAAGGCCGGCATCGCACGTAGCGGCGCCTACAACCGCACGCTCACCCCGTTCGGCTTCCAGGCCGAAGAACGCAATTACTGGCAGGCGCAACCGGTGTACCAGGCGATGTCGCCGTTCAATTACGCCGACAAGATCAAGGCCCCGCTGCTGCTGATCCACGGCCAGGACGACAACAATACCGGCACCTTCCCGATCCAGAGCGAACGCATGTTCGCTGCGATCAAGGGCCTGGGCGGTACTGCGCGCCTGGTACTGTTGCCCAACGAATCGCATGCGTACCGCGCGCGGCAATCGATCATGCAGATGCTGGCCGAAAGCGAGCAGTGGTTGACGACCAATGTCGGCGAGCCGGTGAAGGATGCGAGCGCTTCACGCACACGTTGATCGATGGCGCGCTGGCACCGGTAGGAGCGCACTTGCGCGCGATGCGGCTTGATCGATAAGGCTTCTTCGCGCCCGGGTGCGCTCCTACAGCAACCGCGGCTGGGGGCGCACCGGCAGCATCTGCTGAGCCGTGCAGATCAGTGCTGCGATCACCCGTAGGAGCCGGCTGGCCCGCGGGGGCGTTATCGGGAAAGCTGCACCGCGTAGAGCGGGCTTGCTCGCGAGGGCATTACCGGGAAGACCCCGTCGCGCGAGAGCGCGCTCCTACGAGAGCCCTCGGATACGCGCATTGGCACACGATGGTTGGTGTTGAAACCGTCACCGTCGTCGCGATCATCTAATTCTTTTGGGTTAGTCTTCGACGACTTTGCGCTTGAAGAGGGTGTGCGTTTCCGATGAACGAGTACCGCAGCAGTCTTGTGTTCGCTACCCCCGATCTTCCCTTGCGCGACGATGTGCGTCGGCTCGGTGCACTGGTGGGCGATCTGCTCGCCGAGCAGGTCTCTGCGGAATTCCTCGATGAAATCGAACGCGTGCGCACCACCGCCATCTCGCGGCGCGAAAGCGATGCGCCACCTTCCACGCTGAGCGAACAACTCACCGGGCGGGCGCCGCGCGACGCCGAAGCGCTGGTGCGCGCCTTCAGTACCTATTTCCAGGTGGTCAATATCGCCGAGCGCGTGCACCGCATCCGGCGCCGCCGCGAATACCAGCGCAGCGGCACCGACACGCCGCAGCCCGATGGCCTGCACGACGCGTTGCGCCGCCTCAAGGCGCAGGGCGTGACCCTGGACGAACTCAGCCAATGGTTGCCGCGCATCGATGTGGAGCCGGTGTTCACCGCGCATCCCACCGAGGCGGTGCGCCGCGCGCTGCTGGAAAAAGAACAGCTGATGGTCGCCAGCCTGGTCGACAACCTGGACGGCATGCGCACGCCCAACGAACGCGCCAGCGATGCCGCGCGCTTCCGCATGGCCCTGACCGCGTCGTGGCAGACCGCCGATTCCTCGCCGGTGCGCCCCACCGTGGACGACGAGCGCGAGCATGTGGGCTTCTATCTCACCCAGGTGCTCTACCGCGTCATCCCGGTGATGTACGAAACGCTGGAACACGCCATCGAAGAAACCTACGGCAGCGTGCCGGCATTGCCGCGTCTGCTGCGTTTCGGCACCTGGGTGGGCGGCGACATGGACGGCAATCCCAATGTGGATGCCAACACCATCGCCGGGACGCTGGACGCGCAGCGGCGCGCAGTGCTGGACCGCTATCAAAAAGAACTGTGGCAGCTGGCCAGCCTGCTCAGTCAGTCGACCACGCTGGTGCAGGTCAGCCCCGAACTCACCGCACAGCTGGAACGCTACCGCGCACTGCTGCCCGAGGCCGCCGCGCGTTCGCGCCCGCGCCATGGCGACATGCCGTACCGCCTGCTCAACGACCTGATGCGCGCACGGCTGCAAGCCACCGTGGACGATGCCGAAGGTGCGTATGCGGCTCCATCGGAGCTCGAACATGATCTGCAATTGATCCTAGACAGCCTGCAGGCCAACAAGGGCCTACATGCTGGGTGGTTCGCGGTGCGGCGTCTGCTGTGGCGCGTGCGCAGCTTCGGGTTCCATCTGGCGCGGCTGGACGTGCGCCAGGAATCGAGCGTGCATGCGCGCGCGGTGGCCGATGCCCTGGGCCAGGCCGACTGGGATGCGCAGGACGCCACCCAGCGTGCTGCCGTGCTCGGCCCGTATGCCGCAGGGCAGGAGCCCCTGCCGCGCGTGGACGATGAAGGCAACGCGCGTCTGGATGCGGTATTCGCCGCGCTCGCCGATGCACGCACCCGCCATGGCGCCGATGCATTGGGCAGCTACATCATCTCGATGGCGCATAACCGCGCCGACGTGCTGACCGTGCTGGCGCTGGCGCGGCGTGGCGGCTTGGTCGACGACGCCGGCGCGGTGCCGCTGGATATCGTGCCGCTGTTCGAAACCGTGGACGACCTGCGCGGCGGTACCGGCACCGTGCAGGACCTGCTGGCCGACCCGGTGTATCGCCAGCATCTGGCCGCGCGCGGCGATACCCAGATGGTGATGCTGGGCTATTCGGATAGCGGCAAGGACGGTGGCATCGCCGCCTCGCGCTGGGGCCTGCAACGTGCGCAGGTCGAGCTGCTGGAAGCGGCGGCCGAGTTGGGCGTGCGGCTGACCTTCTTCCACGGCCGTGGCGGTTCGATCGCGCGCGGCGGCGGCAAGACCAGCCGCGCGCTGGATGCCGCACCGCGCGGCAGCGTGGATGGCCGCCTGCGCGTCACCGAGCAGGGCGAGGTGATCCACCGCAAGTACGGCATCCGCGCGTTGGCGCTGCGCTCGCTGGAGCAGATGACCGGTGCGGTGCTGTTGTCCAGCCTGCGCCCGCGTGCGCCCGAGCCGCGCGAGGCGCGCTGGCGCCCGGTGATGGATCTGGTGGCCGAGCGCAGCACGGTGGCCTACCGCGCCTTCGTCGGTGCGCCGGAGTTCATGCAGTACTTCCGCCTGGCCACGCCGATCGATGTGATCGAGCGCATGACGCTGGGCTCGCGCCCGTCGCGGCGGCTGGGCCAGGACGCGGCCTTGTCCAACCTGCGTGCGATTCCGTGGGTGTTCGCGTGGAGCCAGGCGCGCGCGGTCATTCCGGGGTGGTACGGCGTCGGCAGCGGACTGCAGGCCGCGGTGGATGCCGGGCATGAAGACACCTTGCGCGAAATGGCGCAGGACTGGCCGTTCTTCCGCACCTTTCTGGACGACATCGCCATGGTGCTGTCCAAGGGAGATCTGAATATCGCCGAGTTGTTCTCGCGCTTGTCCGGGGACCTGCACACGCGGTTTTTCCCGCTGATTCGCGACGAGCTGGCGCTGACCAAGGGCTGGGTCAAGGCGCTGCTGCAACAACAGTCGCTGTTGCAGCACGACCCGCGGCTGGCGTTGTCGATCCGCTTGCGCAACCCGTACATCGATCCGATCAGCGTGCTGCAGGTGGACCTGCTGCAACGCTGGCGGGCAACCGACGGCGAAGACGAAGCGCTGCTGCGTGCGCTGGTGGCCTGCGTCAATGGCGTCTCGCAAGGCGTGCAGAACACCGGTTGATCGCATGGCCGGCTGCAGGGGCGGGTAGGGAGCAGATCCACCGCAAGCCAGCGGCAACCACGCCGTTGGTCGGACAGCGCGGGGATTGAACAAGCGGACTCTGGCGTAAACGGACAAATCTGTCCGATAATGCCGGCATGATGACTTCCCGCCCCGATGCCGCGCTGCGCCGCCGGCAGATTCTCGATGCCGCCGACGAGGTATTCAGCGAACACGGCGTCAATGCCCCGCTGGAGCTGGTGGTGGAACGCGCCGGTCTGGGGCGCGCCACGCTGTACCGCAATTTCCCCGACCGGCTGGCGCTGCTGACGGCATTGATGGCGCGTGGCCTGGATGGGCTGGAGCGTCTTGCCGCCGATCTCGCCGACCGCCCGGATGGCCTGGCGGTGCTGCTGCACGACGTCGCCGAGCACATCGCCCAGTCGTCGCCGCTGGTGGATTTCTGGCGCTCGATCGAACGCGCGCACCCCGCGGTGGAGGCCGCAGACCGGCGTGTGGTCGGCATCTTCCTGCCGTTCGTGCATCGCGCCCGCGACGCCGGGCTGTGCCGGGCCGATGTCGACGAGGAGCAAGTGCTGCTGGTGATCGACATGCTGGGCAGCTGCCTGCGCGGCAACGACGAGGCAGAACGCAAACGGCTTGCGCATCGCTCGGCCGACCTGTTGATGCACGCGCTGGGCATGCAGGTGCCCGCAGGCGGCACGCGGTGACACCGGCCACACGTGCCCGCATCGGGCGCTGGACCCTGCGCGTTGCGCTGGTGCTGGCCGCCGCATGGGGCGGACTGGCGATTTATTACGCACTGACCGGCAATGCCTTCGTACGCGCCGGATGGGTGGCCTCGTGGTGCGCGATGGCGGTGGCAGCGTTATGGGGGATGCGTTGTGGCCGCGAGAACTGGGCCCTGGTGGGCATCTTCAGTGCCGCGTTCGTGGTGCTGGCAGTGTCGTGGTGGATGATGCAGCCCAGCCAGGATCGCGACTGGGCCGACGATGTCGCCCAGCGTCTGCAACCGCAGGTGCACGGCAACATCGTTACACTGCATAACGTGCGCAACTTCGATTGGCGCAGCGAGACCGACTATGTGCCGCATTGGGAGACGCGCCACTACGACCTGAACCGCCTGGTCAGCGCGGATCTTGCGCTCTCGTACTGGATGGGCCCGGCGATCGCGCACACGCTGGTGTCGTTCGGCTTCGACGATGGTTCGCACGTGGTGTTTTCGCTGGAAATCCGTAAGGAACGTGGCGAATCGTTTTCTGCGTTGGGTGGATTCTTTCGCAGTTTCGAAGAAACCCTGGTCGCCGCCGACGAACGCGACATCCTGCGCGTACGCACCAACGTGCGTGGCGAAGACATGTACCTGTATCGCCTGGCGATTCCCAAGGCGGGGTTGCGCCGCATGTTCATGGGGTATGTGGAACTGGCCAACCAACTCGATCGCAAGCCGGCGTTCTACAACACGCTCACCAGCAACTGCACCACGATCGTGTTTGCGCTGGTGCGGCAACTGCAGCCCACGCTGCCGCTGGATCATCGCCTGCTGCTGTCCGGCTATGTCGACGAATATGCGTACGACCACGATGGCCTGATGCCCGGTTATTCCTTCGCCACCTTGAAGCAGCGCGGGCATTTCACCGCGCGCGCGATCGCCGCCGACAAGGCCACGGATTTTTCTGCGCGCATCCGTGCCGGCATGCCGCTGGTACCGGCGCCAGGCACAACAGCGATCACGCCGCGATGATGCCGCGCATGCCCCGATGTCGTGCCGCTGCATTCCTGGCGGGAGCGCTGGCAACCGTGTGGTTGAGCGGCTGCGCCATGGTGACCGTGCAGTCGCGCAATAACGGCGACTACATCGCGCAAACGCGGGGCGATGTGCTGAGTACCGGCCAATTGAGTCAGTCCGGCAGCGAGACCTTGCAGGTTGCCGGCTTGCAGCCCAAGGCCTGCCGCGCTGCGCCGCTACCGTGCCTGCAACAGCTCACCAGTGAGGCCGGTATCGGCGATGAGCGGCGCTTGGCCACGCAGGCAGAACTGTGGACCGCGCGGGCCATCGCACTGAGCGGGCGCAACCCCGCCACGATGAGCGATGCCGCGGTGGAAGCCTGGCTGGAAGCGGCGCGGCATGCGTATGCGTACTTGTTTTTCACCGCGCGTGCGCCCAGCGCGCGGGCGTTCGAGAACCGCCAGTCGCAGGTGCGCGATTATTACAATTACGCCGTGCAGCAGGTGGTGGAGCGCTTGTTCGCACGCGCGCAACAAGCCGGGCAAGCCACCCCGGCATCCACCGCGGTCGGGCGCTGGCAGCTCGACGTCGATTTGTCCGCCTACCGGCTGCCGGGCGACGGCAATACACCGCGTGCGATCTTTGCCGCCTCGGCGCTGCGCTTCAATGGCCTGCGCAGCACCTACCGGCGCGATGGATTCGGCGCCGAGCTGGTCGCGGAAGTGGACCCGCAAGTGGTTGGCGACCCCGCTGGGCTGGCGTTGCAGCAGGCCGTCGCGGCGGGTGCAGCGCCCGATCGCCCGTTACCGACGTTCAGCGAAATGCCGTACGCGCCGGCAACGATATTGCTGCGTTTCGAGGGCCAGACGCTCGCTGAGGTGTTGCGCAGCCACCTCGCTACCTTGGTGCCGTACGACCCGTATCGCCAGAACGAAGTGGTGCTGCATGGCCAACGCGTGCCGCTGGCGGGCAACTTCACTGCCGCGTATGGATTGTGGCTGGCCAAATCCGGATTTGCGGAGCAGTCGCTGCGGTCGATGCTGGGCAGCGCACGCGGTATCGATCGTCCTCACCTGTATCTGATGCAGCCCTACGATCCCGACCGACGCGTACTGCTGATGCTGCACGGTCTGGCCAGCAGCCCGGAGGCATGGGTCAATGTGGCCAATGAAGTGATGGGCGATGAAACGCTGCGCCAGCGCTACCAGATCTGGCAGGTGTATTACCCGACCAACGCGCCGATGGCGATCAACCGCGCGGAAATTCAGTCGCTGGTGGAACGCAGCCTGCAGCACTTCGATCCGTCCGGCAGCGCGATCGCCTCGCACGAGATGGTGTTGGTCGGGCACAGCATGGGCGGGGTGATCGGGCGTCTGCTGGTGTCGTCCTCTGGCGAGCAGTTATGGGATTCGCTGCTGCAGAACTACCGGCTGGACGGCGAACGCGGCGCGCGTATCCGCGCCAAATTGTGGCCGTTGCTGCACTTTTCGCCGATGCCGCAAGTGGACCGCGCCATCTTCATTGCCGCGCCGCATCGCGGTACGCCACTGGCCGAGGGCGGGCTGGGGCGGTTTGTCGGTAAATTGATACGCCTGCCGGGCGCGTTGCTGGATCGCTTCGGCGATGTGATGCAGGACCTGGCCAACAGCGAACGCGACGATCCGGGCGGCCCTCCCCGCCGCAAAGGCCGCGCGCTGGTACCCACCAGCATCGACAACCTGCGCGACACCGATCCGTTCGTGCGTGCCACGATGGATCTGCCGATCTCTCCAGACGTGCAGTACCACACCATCATCGGGCGCGAGAAACCGCAGGTGCCGCTGGTCGATTCCGACGACGGCCTGGTGCCGTATCGCAGCGCGCATCTGGACGGCGCGGCCTCGGAACTGGTGGTGACCTCCTGGCACAGCGTGCAGGAAACGCCGCAGGCCATTCTGGAGATTCGTCGCATCCTGCATGTGCAGTTGCAGGCAGAGCAGCAGGCCTCGCACGCGCCGGGCCGCTAGGCTGCCGGGCGGGCGGCTGCAGTTCCGCGTGCTCCACCGGCGGCACCGGCATGCAGCCTGCAAGCCCGCGTCTTAGCGCCATGTTGACCGCGCGCATGCTATCAGGCGGGTCTGGTACAGGCTCGAACAAGGAAGAGGCGATGCGCAAGCTGTCGGCGATGTTGTGGGTAGCGGTGTTGTTGGCCGGATGCGGGCGTGGCTAAGCTCCACAGGGTGCAACCACTGCTGCCAGTGCAATGGCCGCTGCACCGGTGCAGCCTGCAGGCACGTCCCACGCTGCAGTGGCCGCCGAACAGGCCGCACCGGAATTTCCGGCCATCCCCACCATCGTGGTGCCCGAGATCGTTGGCGTCACTGCCGCGCAACGTGCACTGGAAGCATCGCTGCAGGACATTCTCGACCCGATCGAAGGCGTCAGCGTCGCCCCGGCACGCTGCGGCGATGGCGGTACCCTGATCACCGATGCCGGCATCACCAGCGTCGACGCCAACGGCAACCTGGTGCGCAATGGCGAGGGCGGCCTGTTCGATCTCAAGGCCGACGGCAGTGGCACCGCCAACTTCGAGGGCGGGTTGGTCAACGTCAATGCCGACGGCAGCGGCACCATCAATGCGACCGGCGACGGTGGGTCCGGTGGGGCGCTCATCGATGTGCAGTCCGATGGTGGCGGCACCTACAACGGCCCGGCCGGCTTGATCAGTCTGGACGGCAAGGGCGCCGGCACCTGGAACAGCGAAAAGAGCGGGCTTGTCGACAATCGCGGCGATGGCAGCGGCACCTGGAACGGGCCACGCGGGCTGGTCACCATCAACGCCGACGGCTCGGGCACCTGGAACGGTCCCGATGGCCTGGTGCAGAACCACGGCGACGGCACCGGCACGGTTGGTACGCCGCCGCGCGAAGTCCGCATGCCGCCGCTACCGAAAGTGCCGCCGGCAGGCCGCTTCCCGCCGCTGCAAAAGTTCGCACCGCCCGGCGTACCCTGCGGCTACCTGATCACCTTGAACGACCGCATCCTGTTCGACTTCGACAAGTCCGACATCCGCCCCGACGCGGCGCGCGTGCTCGACACCCTGAGCGCCGCACTGAGCAAGGTCACGGCAACGGACATGCAGGTGCGCGGGCACACCGATGCCAAGGGCAGCGATGATTACAACCAGGCGCTGTCCGAGCGCCGCGCCAATGCCGTGCTGGCGGCGTTGCGCGCCCGTGGCGCCGCGCAGTCGGCCAACGCAAAGGGCTATGGCGAATCGCAGCCGGTGGCGCCCAATACCGTCAACGGTCAGGACAATCCGGGCGGGCGGCAGCTCAATCGACGGGTGGAGATCTTCCTGCGGACCTGATGCAGGCGCGCGGCGGGGAGAACGCTTGACCGCACGGTACGGGCTGCCTTGCGTGCCACCGTGATGCGTGTCGGTCGCAGGCTGGCGGGTGGCCGAAGGCCGCTGACCACACCTGCCGTTCGCGCGTGCGCAATCGTCGGATGATTTTAGATGCGTGTCTGCGCCACCACCAGGGTCCATGCATCCACGGTCCATGCATCGCATCGCTGACGCATGCCCTGTTGTCGGTGGGTGTGCGCGCCAGGCAGGCAGCGCACACCTTCGACAAATTTCGCCTCCATACGGCAACGACTGTGCCGATTTGCGCATGCGTCGCGCGCATTTGTCATGTTCGCAAACACGGTCACCAAACTGACATACCGCATCACCACCATGCGCGGCGCCTGCTCGCAGGTGTGATGCAGTTCGCCTTCGCTGGCTGCGTCGCTTCCCCACATTCGCGGCGGCGCAGCCTTGGCGCGTGTCCATGGCGCGCTGCTGCATTCATCGGATCCAATCATGATCGTTCGTTGTTCGCTGTTGCGTCCTTCGCGGTTGTCGCAGGCGCTGTGTTTGTCGTTGTGCGCCCTGTGCGGCCACGCCGCGGCCCAGGAGACGCAAGCCATTACGCCCGCACAGGGCGAGATGGCTACGCTGGACAAGGTTACTGTCGCGGCCACGCGCTATAACGCAACCGACATGCAGATGGCCGCCACCAATACCGTCAACGTGTTGTCGGCCGACGATCTCAAGACCACCGCCGTGCACAATGTCGCCGAAGCGCTGGGCCTGATGCCGGGCGTCAACGTGATCAATACCGGGCAGTCGTATTTCGGCGGCATCGACGGCGCCGCGCGCGGCGAAGGCATGTTTTCATCGGTACGCGGCCTCAATGCCGAATACAACGTCAACCTGATCAATGGCATCAACGTCGCCCAAGGCATGCCGTACAGCCGCGGCGTGCAATTGAGCCTGCTGCCGCCCTCGGGCCTGCAGACCATCGTGTTGAACAAGACCTCCACCGCCGACATGGACGGCGATGCGATCGGCGGCACCATCGATTACCGCACGCCCAGCGCATTCGATTCACCCGACCGCCAGGGCGGCAGCGTGACCTTGAGTGGACGCCTGGAAAGCCGTGCACGCGACTACGGCGATTCCGGGCTGGGCAGTGGCGCAGCCGGCGATTGGCACGCGCGTTTCGGCGATGCCGGGCAGTTCGGCGTGTCGGTCAGTGCGTATTACGACGAGCGCCATTTCGTGAACAGCGAAGTGGCCTCTGCCTCGGCGGCACGCAACGATGGCGCATGGAAATTCGCGCGTGCCGATGCCAGCGGCAAGCTGGCCGCTGGCGCCGACCCGCAAGAGGCCTTGCAGAGCACCGGCGTCAATATCGGTTACTCGCAGGGCGATACACGCCGCTACGGCGGCAACGCGGCCTTCGATTGGCGCGTGGATCCCAGCTTGCATCTGTATGCACGCATGACCTATGCCTTCGCCAAGACCGAGCAGAACGCCGGCTACACGCAGTTCGTGCCGGCCAGTGTCAGCTTCACCCAGATCGGCAGCAGCGGCGTGTATCAGCCGCAGATCAACCGCGTTGCAGTGCGTTACTGGTACGAAACCAACCCCGAGCAGGCCGACCTTGCCACCGTGCAGTTCGGCGCAGAAAAACAGCTTGGCCATTGGACGTTCGCACCGAACATCTTCTACGGCACCGGCAATAACGACCGCCCGGATCATGTGGAAATCTCCGCGCGCAACGACCAGTACAGTTCGACCAACTTCGCCTATGGCGCCAACCGTTTCATCAGCTACGACGGCGACGGTTTCCCGATTCCCTTGCTCACCCCGGCCATGCAGGCGCAGGCCTCGGACGTGGGCAGCCTGTATGCGCGGCGTACCGGGCAGATTTCCAAGCAATACAGCGGCCAGGACAAGGGCGGCGGCAAGTTCGACGTAGCATATGACTTCGATGCGGGGCTGCTCAGCCGCATTGCCTTTGGCGTGAAGTATGTCGACAGCTCGCGCAGCTTCACCGACCGCGATTGGACCAACGCCAAGTACACCGATGGCACCTTGCTGCGCGATACCGGCCTGATCGCTCAGCGCTACGATGCGGTCTATCCAGGCCAGTACGCGTTTCCCACCGTGCGCCTGAGCAATGCTGCGCTCAACGACCTGATCGCACGCACGCTCACCCCCGCCAGTTTCGACAGTTGCGGCCAGTTGGCCATCAACAACCTCAACTGCAACACCATGCGCGCGACCGAAGCGGTGAGCGCTGCCTATGCAATGGCCACCTTGCGCAGCGGTAACTGGGAAATCCTGCCCGGCGTACGCTTCGAACATACCGCCATCACCAACACGTTCTGGGCGCAGCCGGCCGCCATCAACGGTGCCGAGCAGGTCGGCGCATTCGCCAATAACCACACGCGCTACAACGTCGCCTTGCCCAGCGTGTTCGTCAATTACCGGCCCGATGGCGATGGCGCGGTGTATCGCGGCTCGGTGTGGACCAGCTACACGTGCCCGGCCTTCGTGCAGCTGGGCGGCGGCCGCTCCACCGACATCTCCAGCGATGGCCAGACCACCATCACCGAAGGCAACCCGGATCTGAAACCGATCAAGTCGCTCAACGTGGACCTGTCGGGCGAATGGCAGAACGACAGCGGCGGCCACGCCATGCTGGCCGGCTATTACAAGCGCCTCACCGATTACATCTACGAGAGCGGTTCGAACGCCGCCAATGCCGGCGAAAGCGAAAGCGGCACTATCCGTTTCGTGCGTCCGCAAAACGGCGGCGACGGCCGCGTGCTGGGCATCGAAGCGGCCGTGCGGCAAACCTTCCAGGGCCTGCCCGCACCGCTGGATGGCTTCGGCATCGGTGCCAACATCACCCGCCAGACCACGCGGGTGGACCTGGGAGAAGAAGGTTTCGCGCACGAACGTATCCAGAACGCGCCGAACCTGCTCGCCAATGCGGAGCTGTTCTACGAAAAGGGGCCGTGGTCGGTCAACCTGAGCTATCACTACTCCGGCCAATACGTGTCGGTGTACGACTATCTCAATCAGGGCGCAAACTGGGACAACCTGTGGATCAAGCCGATCACCCGCGTGGACCTGCATCTGGGCTATGCACCGAACGATCACCTGCGCGTGGATCTGTCGGTGGCCAACCTCACCAAGCAGCACAGCTACTGGGCACACGTCGGCCACGAGACCGATGCGATCTCCGACATCGTCGATTCCGGCATGACCAGCCTGTTGACCGCCAAGTATGTGTTCTGAGCGCGCACGATTCGCATGCGCCGACCTGCCAGGCGCGCAGCAAGATGCAGATGTCATGACGGACGCGCGGCATGGCGCAGACCGCGCACGCGCTTGCGATGGAACGGGGCAGTGGGCATTGCAACGCGCGTTGCCGGCCAGCGGTGGGGAGCTGGGATGGGCTTCCCGCGTTGTCGCGAGCGTGGGTGCCGCGATGGGGATCGCGGCACCCACGCGGCAGGCAAGGCGCAGGCAGTGGGTCGGCATTGCACCGAGGGCTTGTACGCCCCGTGGCACGCCGGTGGCAACCGGCAGCGTGCTGTGCCTGGTGTTGGCGGCTGCGTTGGCGTTGGGCGGCTGCACCGCATCGATCCCGAGCGTGTCCACAGCGCGCGCATCCACACGCAGTGGCGATCAATCGAACGGCACCGCCGGCAAACAGGTGGGCACCGAAGCGCCGGCATCCGCGCAGACCGCGCAGCTGGAGCGCGTCGTGGTGGTGTTCCGGCATGGCGTGCGCGCGCCGCTGCAAGGCGAGGCGGCCGCCGCGCACTATGCCGACCAACCCTGGCCGCAGTGGTCCACGCCTGCCAGCCTGCTCACTCCGCATGGTCGTCAAGGCGTGCGTTTGAGTGGCGAGTATCTGCGCCAGTGGTTGGTGCAGCAGGCGCTGTTGCCGCGCCGTGGGTGTCCGGCAACCGGCAGCATGTCGGTGTGGGCCAATACCGATCAACGCACCATCGAGAGTGGCGCCCTGCTGGCCGACGCGCTCGCACCCGGCTGCGGCGTCGTCGCCGGGCATCGGGAGGCTGGCAGCAACGACCCGCTGTTTCGACCGATCGAAGCCGGCACGTTGCCGTTCGATGCGGCGGCAGCGGTCGCATCGATCCAGCAACAGACCGGAGGCCCTGCCGCCTTGCTGCAAGGCCATGCTGCCGAGCTGCAGGCACTGCAGCAGATTCTGGGCTGTACGCGCACGCCCTGCGATTTCGCGCAGATGCCTTCCACGCTGGCGCCGTCGGCGAACGGGCGTGGGCTTAAGTTAGGCGGGCCAATTGACCTGACCTCCGGCACCGGCGAGGTGTTGCTGCTGCAATACGCAGAGGGCCTGCCGCTCGCGCAGGTCGGTTGGGGCCGTGCGACGCCCGAGCGCCTGGCCCAGGTCTCACGCTTGCACGCATTGCTGTTCGACATTTACGCACGGCCGCACTACATGGCCTCGCGTTCGGGCGCACCGCTGGCGCGCGAGGTCTTGCAACGTTTCGGCGACGCGCAGGCGCCGAAGGTCTCGGTGTTCGTCGGCAGCGACACCCACATCGCCGCATTGAGCGGCCTGCTGGATGTGCATTTCCATCTGCCCGGCTACGGCGCCGACGACCCGCCACCGGGCGGCGCCTTGTTGCTTGGTCTGTGGCGCGAACCCGGCGGCGAGCGGGTGGTGCGCGCCCAATACCTGGCCCAATCGCTGGATCAACTGCGCACCCTGGCACCGCTGGATCTGGCCCATCCGCCGCTGCAGCAGGAACTGTCGCTGGGCTTGTGCGCTCCGGAGCAACGTATGGCCTGCCCATTGGCGGATTTTGCGATGGCGCTCGAACAGCAGTTACAGCTCGATCGATAGCAACAGGTTCGCGACCGCTGTTCTGCGGTGATCCACATGGCATGTGGCTTCGCCCCGTACCCTCACCCCAACCCCTCTCCCGCGGGGAGAGGGGCTTGAGCGGCGGCGGCGTCGTTGTCCCTTCTCCCGCAAGGCGGGAGAGGGTGCCCCAGTAGGGGCGGATGAGGGCGCGTGCGCAGCCACGTGTGATTGGGCGGATGAGTGGCTTCGCCCGTACCCTCACCCCACCCCTCTCCCGTGGGGAGAGGGGCTTGAGCGGCGATGGTGTCGTTGTCCCTTCTCCCGCAAGGCGGGAGAAGGTGCCCCGTAGGGGCGGATGAGGGCGCGTGCGCAGCCACGTGCGATTCGGCAGGTGAGTGGCTTCGCCCCTTACCCTCACCCCAATCTCTCTCACGCGGGGAGAAAGACTCTATTTCGTCACGCCCGTACGCGTGCGGGTCCGCCGTTAGCCGATGCCTTCGCAACCTGCCACTTCCTGGCGTGGGCAACCCACCGACGACCCCAAAACCGCAACTGGGCCGCATCAGCGGCCCAGTCGTTATGCGTCTACCTAGCTCCCGCAGGAGCGGGGCGATTATTTCAGCTTGGCGGCCGCACGCAGTGCGTCGGCGCGATCGGTCTTTTCCCACGAGAACGAGGTCGCGCTGTGCTGCGCGCCGGTGCCGTCGGTGTAGGTGAAGTCCTTCGGCTTGCGGCCGAAGTGGCCGTAAGACGCGGTCTGCTGATACATCGGGTGGATCAGGTCGAGCATCTGGATGATGCCGAACGGACGCAGGTCGAAATGCTTGCGGATCAGCTTTTCGATCTGCTCGTCGGCAATCTTGCCGGTGCCGAATGTGGTGACCGAAATCGAGGTCGGCTCGGCCACGCCGATGGCGTAGGAGACCTGCACTTCGCAACGGTCGGCCAGGCCGGCGGCCACCACGTTCTTGGCGACGTAGCGCGCGGCATAGGCAGCCGAACGGTCGACCTTGGACGGATCCTTGCCGGAGAACGCGCCACCACCGTGACGCGCCCAGCCGCCGTAGGTGTCGACGATGATCTTGCGACCGGTCAGGCCGCAATCGCCCACCGGGCCGCCGATCACGAACTTGCCGGTCGGGTTGATGTGGAACTTGGTGCCCTTGTGCAGCCACTTGGCCGGCAGTACCGGCTTGAGGATTTCCTCGCGCACCGCTTCGATCAGGTCCTTCTGCTTCACGCCCGGGTCGTGCTGGGTCGACAGCACCACCGCATCGATCGCCGTCGCCACGCCGTCTTCATAGCGCAGGGTGACCTGCGACTTGGCGTCCGGACGCAGCCAGGACAGCGCCGAGTTCTTCTTCTTGCGGATCTTGGCCTGCTGCTCGACCAGGCGGTGCGAGAGATGGATCGCCGCCGGCATGAAGCTGTCGGTTTCGTTGGTGGCATAGCCAAACATCAGGCCCTGGTCGCCCGCACCCTGCTGCTCGGGGTTCTTGCGATCCACGCCCTGGTTGATGTCCGGCGACTGCTTGCCGATCAGGTTGAGCACGCCACAGGTCTCGCCGTCGAAGCCGACCTCGGAGCTGTTGTAGCCGATGTCCAGGATGACCTTGCGGGTCAGCGCTTCCAGATCGATCCAGGCACTGGTGGTCACTTCGCCGGCCACGATCGCAACGCCGGTCTTGACCATCGTCTCGCAGGCCACGCGGGCGCGCTTGTCCTGGGCCAGGATGGCGTCCAGCACTGCGTCGGAGATCTGGTCGGCGATCTTGTCCGGATGGCCTTCGGAGACCGATTCGGAGGTGAACAGGTAGCTGGACATCAGGCTTATATCCCTTAATTCGGATGAAAAGATGGGTGCGGATGATACACGCCCCCTGTGTCGGTTGCATTGTGCGCCTGAATGGATCGCTTTGGGGTTAAGCCGACGTCGGTCCCCTGGCCGGAAGCACGGACCTGTGCATTGCGGTGACGATTAACTGGCCGGTGACGCAGCGGTACCGGCCGGCCGTACGCCGCGTCGAACATCCCGATCCGTGCATGTCCGGCCTGCTAGCATCGGCCGATGGATTCATTGACCCAGATCGTTCTTGGCGGCGCCATCGCTGCCGCCATCGCGCCGCCCGGACAGCGGCGTGCCGCCTTGTTGGCCGGCGCGGCACTGGGCACCTTGCCCGACCTCGACTCGCTGGCATTGCTGCCGCTGACCGACGACCCGGTCACCCTGATGACCGTGCACCGCAGCGTCAGCCATTCGTTGTTCGTGCTGCCGCTGGTGGGCTGGTTGATCTGGTGGCTGTTCCGCCGCTATGGCAACGGACGCGTGGCCAGCGCACCCACGCGCTGGTTCTGGGCGATCCAGCTGGCCTTGATCACGCATCCGCTGCTGGACGCGTTCACCGTCTACGGCACCCAGCTGTGGTGGCCGTTGCAGCCGCATCCGACGATGTGGTCGAGCGTGTTCATCATCGACCCGGCATACACGTTGTGGCTGTTGCTCGCCTGCGTGGTGGCCTGGTTTGCGCGCGCGCGCCCGTTGGCGCAGCAGGTGCTGGTGATCGGGCTGGTGGCGAGCACCGCGTATCTGGGCTGGTCGTTGATCGCCAAGCAACTGGTCGACCGCCAGGCCGATCGTGCGCTGGCGGCGATGGGCCTGGCCGATGCGCCGCGGTTCTCGGTGCCGATGCCGCTCAACGCCTTGCTGTGGCGCGTGGTGGCGATGACGCCCAACGGCTATGTCATCGGCGAGCGTTCGTTGGTGGCCGACACCGGCCCGATGCACTTCCGCGGGTTTTCCAGCAATACCCAGGCATTGCGCGAAGTGGCCAGGTTCGATTCGGTGCGTCGGCTGACCTGGTTCAATCGCGGTTTCATGCGCGCGCGCCTGGTCGACGATGACCTGATGCTCAGCGACCTGCGCATGGGCCTGGAGCCGGACTACAACTTCAACTTCGTGGTGGCCCATCGCGACAACGGGACGTGGCAGCCGATCGTGCCGCGGCAGGTGCAGGCGGCGTACCGTGCGCCGGTGGCCCGCGATCA
Organism: Xanthomonas phaseoli pv. phaseoli; assembly: GCA_022749655.1. Taxonomy (GTDB): domain Bacteria; phylum Pseudomonadota; class Gammaproteobacteria; order Xanthomonadales; family Xanthomonadaceae; genus Xanthomonas; species Xanthomonas phaseoli. The sequence goes on along the minus strand of CP094243.1, from coordinate 4,496,345 downwards.
GATTGGCGCGGTGCTGGGCCAGATGTGGCATCGCATCTGGCACGAGCCCCGCAGCACCGTGCTGACCGGCGACCTGGAGCCTGTCGGCGCTCCGGTCGTCGCGCCGGCATCGGCAACTCAATAGACCGTGGCGCGCGCCTGCACGAACGAATAGAAAAACACGGCGTCCGGGTCGCTGTGCACCTGCGCCAGCTCACGGCGCATGCCATCCACGGTGGCGGCCTCGACCGCGCCGGCCTGCAGCAACTGGTCGGCCGCCGATAGCAGCACTTCTTCCCAGAACCCGATCATGGTCTTGCGCCGGCCCGGTTCGCGGTTGTCCAGATGCAGCGTCTTGATCTGCGTGTGCACATCGCGAAAGCCCCCGGCCAGCAACAGGTTGCCCAGCTTTGCACCGACGAACGGGTCGCCGCCCTGGTCGTGCTGGAAATCGTTGAATGCCATCCAGTAGCGCCACAGGTTGGGCGAATACGGATGCAGCAGGAACGAGGCATTCATCACCTCGGTCACGTACACCGGCGAGCCGGGCAGCAGCACGCGCCGCACTTCGTTGAGCACGCGCGCAGGCGAGGGCACGTGCTCGAGCACCCAGCACAGAAACGCTGCATCGAACTGGCGCGCTTCGAACGGCAGGTCGCTCGCATCGGCCTGCTGCAGGGTGTAACGCGCGCGGCACCATGCCAGCCGTTCAAGATTTGCGCGCGCCGCACCCAGTTGCGTCTCGCTCAAGTCCACGCCGGTGACATGCAGCTCGGGAAAACGGCGCAGCAGGATTTCGGTCTGCGCGCCGACGCCGCTGCCCACTTCCAGCAGGCGCCGCGCGCCGCTGTAGTCGATCTGATTGAACAGCGTGGTTTCCAGCAAGCGCGCCTGTTTGAGCAGACGCGCCTGTTCGGTGGCGGAAAAGCCGTGCAGATAGGTCGGGGTGTCGCTCGTTGCGCTCATGCGTGCGGCTCCAGCAGGACAGAAAACCTCAGGCAGCGTCCGATAGTGCGGGCGGCACGCCGGCGATCAAGGCATCGAAGTAATCGCGCGTCAGGGCCAACTGCGCGTCGGGGGTTTCGGCGCGATTGACCACCGCCCGGAAGTCGGCGCTTTGCGGGTGGTCCTTGGCGTACCAACCCAGATGCTTGCGTGCGATGCGCACGCCTTGCGGTTGGCCATAAAACGCGTGCAGCGCCTCCAGGTGGCCGAGCAAGGTGTCGCGCACGAACGCCAGCGACGGCGGCGGCAATCCCTCGCCGGTGGCCAAAAATGCGCCACCTCGCCGAAGATCCACGGGCGGCCTTGCGCGGCGCGGCCGATCATCACGGCATCGGCGCCGGTCTCGCGCAGCACCTGGGCGGCTTTCTGCGGCGAGTCGATATCGCCATTGGCAACCACCGGGATCTGCAGCGCGGCCTTGATCTGCGCAATCGTCGCGTACTCGGCGCTGCCGGTGTAATGCTGGTCGCGGGTGCGCCCGTGTACGGCGAGCGCGGCGATACCGCAGTCCTGCGCGATACGCGCGATCGTCGGGCCGTTGCGGTGGTCGCAATCCCAACCGGTGCGGATCTTCAACGTCACCGGCACGTTCACTGCCTGCACCACCACGGTCAGGATGCGTGCCACCAGGTCTTCATCGCGCATCAGTGCCGAGCCGGCCCAGGCATTGCACACTTTCTTGGCCGGGCAGCCCATGTTGATGTCGATCAATTGCGCACCGTGGTCGACGTTGTAGCGCGCTGCCTCGGCCAGTTGCTGCGGCTCGGTGCCGGCGATCTGCACGCTGATCGGGTCCGGCTCGCCGGCATGGTCCATGCGGTGCAGCGATTTGCGCGTGCCCCAGAAGCGCGGGTCGGAAATGGTCATTTCCGACACCGCCAGGCCCGCGCCCAGCCGCTTGCACAGCAGCCGGAACGGCTTGTCGGTGACGCCCGCCATGGGCGCGAGGATCACCTTGGGGGCGATGGAGTAGGGGCCGATCTGCATGCCACTAGTGTAACTCAGCGACGACAGCACTTGGTGCTGCCAACCCTGCGGCGGCCGGGCCGGCATGGCCGGCACCGCCGCTGTGGTATCGCTTACTGCGAGATGGCCAGATTATCCAGGTACAGCTTGGCCTGGGTGCCTGCACTGGCGCGGTACTCGACCACGTTATCGCCGGCACTCAAGCTCGCCGTCAGCGGACTGCTGGCCCAGTCGCTGGCCGAGCTGGTCTGGGTGAAGGCCGGGGTGCCGACACGCACGCCGTTGACGTACAAGTCTACGGTACCGACGCTTGCGCCCGGTGCGGAATAGCGCGTGGCCAGCGTGTAGGTTCCCGCCTGCGGTACATTGATGGTGGTCCTAAGGCGCGCGCCGGGGTTGCCGCCGAAGTCGACATAGCCCAGTCCCTGGTAGTTGTGCACCGCGCCGGAGACGCCATTGGCGACAAGACTGCCGACGCGCTGGAAATCGAAGTTCTCCGCTTCGTATTGCCGCACACCGGTATAGGCGGGCGGCGCGGCCGGGTGCTTGCAGTGCCGTGACCGCCGCGGCGCTCGCGCGTCCGGTGGCCGAGCCTGAGCACTGGATGGTGATGTCCAGCGGCCCGTTGTGGGCGACGTTCAAGGTCAGGCCGTCGCCGCTGGGCGTGGCGGTCACGGTACTGGCCTGATGCTCGCCGCGATCGGCGAAGGTGTACGTCGGCGTCGTGCTGGCGCCGCTGATGGTGATGGTGTCGTTCTTGAGCGGGCCGGTTTCGGAATCGAAATTGGTCAGGTAGATCGATAGCGCGTCGGCGGACTCCTTGACCACACCCGTCGTGTAGGGGCCGTAGGTCATGTTGAGCGCGGCGCAACTGTTGTACTTCAGGTTGACCGCGCCGCTGGCGGTCCTGTTGGTCTTGTAGGGGTTGTAGGTGACCCAGGTGTTGTCCTGACGTGCCACATAGAGATCGCCGGTGGATTCCTGCGGGAACAAGGCATTCAGTTCCTGGGTCTTGGCGGCGATGGACGGCCAGCGGGTGGCGTACTCGCTGCGCTTGACCTGTACGGGAAAGGACTTGGCAAGGTCGTCGGTCAACTGCCAAACGGTCGGGATGGCGGGGTAGCGCCCGGTCTTCTTGTACCAGCTGTGCTGGTTCAGATAGGTGCCGTCGTCGTCCATCAGGTACAGGCCGGAGAACAGCGTTTCCGGCGATGAGTACAGGCTCTGATCGTTGCCGCTGGTGGTGTCGTCGACCACCACCACCAGCTTGGTCCGGTCGATCACCTCCTGGCGATCGAGGATGTGCAAGGTGCCGTCGAGGATCTTGCGGTAGACATCCATGTGGATGTTCTTGAACTGCGGGAAGAACTGCCAGCGCCGCGTGGTGTAGCCGTCGGCGGTGGTCGCGTTTGGCAGGCTTTGGACGGTATCGGTCCAGATCAGTTCCGGGCCGTCGAAGTAGGTTTCGCCGGTCAGTGTCAGGTGCTCGATCAGATGCGGCGCGCCCGCCGCCAGAGGGTAGGCGCTGCCATCGGCGGCGTACCAGCCGCTGCTGTCAGGGCGGATGCCGTAATGGCCCGCAAATCCCGACAGGAACATGCCCAGGCTGACGCTTTCGATGTCGTGGTAGCCGTAGTTGGCGGTGAATTTTTCTTGGATGATGAAATTCTTGGCATAGCTGCCGAGGGCGGTGCGCAAGGCCTCATTGCGCTTGACCATCGCCAGCGGGTTGATGTTTGCGCCCCAGAAGCCGCCGGTGAAGCTCACCGCCAGATAGCCGCCGTACTTGTTGGTAAGCTTGAGCAGGTTGGCCCAATGTTCCCAGCGCTGCGCTGCCGAGACCGAGCAGGCTTCGTCGAATCCCCAGAACTGCTCGGCATAGTTGAAACCGAGGAAGTTCGGGTAGTCGCGGAAGAACTCACCGTAGACCGTCGATTCGAGATCGGTGCCGTTGGGATAGTCGGGGAAGTGGCTGAAGCCGCCGCTGGACGGTTGGACCATCGCCCAGACACCGTTGGCCGCCGCTGTCTTGATCCACGAGCGTGCCGTCTCGATCCCTTTCGCCACCTGGTTCCAGTTGCACTGATTGTTGGTGGCGCCTTTGTGACTGATCGAGAGCGAGATCAGCAGTACCGTATAGGGGCGCAGGTCTGCAGGAATCAGGTCGATGATCTTCTGCGGATCGGCGGCGTTCCAGGTGTCGGCATGGATCACGAACATCGGCTTATCGGGTGCGAGGCTGCGCCGGAATGCTGGATCGGTACTGGCGCTCGCCGTTGCCGTGGACGCCTGCATAGCGGTTGGCGCCATGGCGCGGGGGCACTCACGGTGACCGTCGCCGCCGGCGATGGGGTCGCAGCGGTGCCGGCATCGGCGGCATCCTCGCCGCCACAGGAGCTGAGCAGGCAGGGAAGTAAGACGCAGGGCAGCAGGAAAGGCGTGCGCGATCGACGCAGGATCATCGGTTGTTCCGTTGAGCTTGGGGGACAAGGCCAGGCACACGCGTGACTGCCAGTGCGTGACGCGGCAGTGCGCCAGTCGACGATGCAGACGCATCTCGGCAAGCCGCGCCGCCAGAGCGTCCTCGCATGACAACAGGCAATGGTGGTGGTGCGCCCGGTGGTGCGGCGATAGTAGGCAAGCGCAGACAACGCGCTAGCGCGTGCAGCCGATCAGCACGCTTTATGCGATGCGCTTTCGTTTTTCGAGCACGGAAAACAGCACCGGGTCACATGGCGTCGCGATGGCGCAGCCGGTGGCGTGACGTTGGCAGCAGGGCGTGCGCAGCGCGGCGAGCACAACCATGCGCTCGTTGCAGCGTCACATCGTCCGGCGCGATGCGGTGCCATGCAGTGCGACGCGGAGCGACGCAACTAGCCGCTTGTCGCAATCGTCATGGAGCGCGAGGCATGCGCGCGCGTTCTTGCAAAAGCCTGGGCACGCCAATCAGGGTGCGGCATCGGGGGCATGCGCGTGTGGCGCACGCCAATCGCGGTGAACCGTGGTCTCAGTCGTCCGCGCGCAGCCGCGGCATCGACACCGCCGCACCTTCCACCTCGGTGGAGCGCGCCGCGTAACGGGTGGCGAAGCGCACGTGGGTTGCGAAGCTGGCAGCCGGCAGCTGCGCCAGCGAGGCAACCAGCGCACCGTTGAAGGCGTCACCGGCACCGGTGGTGTCGATGGTCTGCGCGCTTTCCGCGCCCACGCGGTAATGCGCCTGGGCATCGCCGCGCAGTTGTTCTTCGGCGTGCGAAATGAAGGCGCCCACCGCGCCCAGCGTCACCACCACGGTACCGCCCGGCAGCAGCTTGCGGCACAGCGAATGCAGCGTATTGCCGTCCAGCGCGGCGACGTCGTCGGCATTGATGCGCTCGCCGACATGGCGACCGAGCAGCGCGGCGAATTCGGTTTCGTTGGGCGTCAGCACGTCCGAGAGCTTGAGCAGGCCGATCGATGTCGGCGCATTGGCCGGCGCGGCATTGAGCACCGTCAGCACGCCGCATTCGTGCGCCAGCGCCAGTGCAGACTCGACCGTCTCGGCCGGAGATTCCAGCTGCGCCAGCAGCACTTTCGCTGCAGCCACCAGCGGGCGTTGGTTGTCGATGAAGGCCGGGCTCAACACGGCGTTGGCGCCGGCGCCGATCACGATGGTGTTGCGGCCATGCCCGTCGACGTAGATGCCGCCGGTGCCGGTCGGTTCATTGCTGGGCTCGGCGATCAGCGCAAAGCCATCGTGCGCGGCCAGCGAGCGCGCCAACGCACCACCGGCGTCATCGCCCAGTGCGCACAGGAAATGCGTCTTGGCGCCAGCACGTGCGGCCGCAACCGCCTGATTGAAGCCCTTGCCACCCGGGCCGGTGCTGTAGCGCCCGGCGATGGTCGCGCCCGGCACCGGCAAGGCATCGCAGCGCCACACGTGATCGACATTGAAGGACCCGACAACGACGACCGAACTCATAAATACCTTGCCTTGAATGACTGACTTGAAAGACTGGATGAAACGCGGCGTGCAGTGATTAGACCGTCACGCCGATGAACCCGCACCGCCTCAACCGAAATGCGACAGCACACCGGCAATGGTAGCGGTCATGAAGGTGGCGATCGAACCGCCGAGCACCGCGCGCAGGCCGAACTTGGCCAGATCGTGACGACGTTCCGGCGCCAGCCCGCCGATCCCACCGATCTGGATCGCGATCGAGCTGAAATTGGCGAAGCCGCACAGCGCGTAGGTGGCGATCAGGCGGCCCTCGGCGCTCAGGCCCACGCCCGGCACTTCGCCCTTGACGATGCGCGACAGCTCGCTGTAGGCGACGAACTCGTTGATCACCACCTTCTGGCCGATCAACGAACCGACCGTGGTCGCATCCACCCACGGGGTGCCGATCACCCAGGCGATCGGCGCCAGCACGTAGCCGAAGATCGTCGACAGGTTGGTCGGGCGGCCCAGCAGCGCGGCGGCGCCGGTGACCTCGCCCAGCCAGGTCAGCGGTGCGTTGATCAGCGCAATCAGCGCGATGAAGGCCAGCAGCATTGCGCCGATGTTCAGCGCCAGGCGCAGGCCGTCGCCGGCACCGGCCGCAGCCGCATCGATGACATTGCTGGTGGTTTTTTCCACTTCCATCTTCACCGTGCCGCGGGTCAGCGGAGTGCCGGTTTCCGGCACCAACAGCTTGGCGACCACCAGCGTGGCGGGCGCGGCCATGATGCTGGCGGCCAGCAGATGCTTGGCATAAAACGCCTGCTGCGCCGGATCGCTGCCGCCGAGCATGCCGACGTATGCAGCCAGCACGCCACCGGCGATATGCGCCATGCCGCCGATCATCATCGTCAGCAGCTCGGACTGGGTCATCTTGGGGATATACGGGCGCACCGTCAGCGGCGCTTCGGTCTGGCCGATGAAGACGCTGGCGCACACGCTGGTGGTTTCCGCACCGGAAACGCGCATCACCTTGGTGATTGCCCACGCCATCGCACGCACCACCATCTGCATCACGCCCAGGTGGTAAAGCACGCCCATCAGCGCCGAGAAGAAAATGATGGTGGGCAGCACCTGGAACGCAAAGATGAAGCCGTAGCTGTCGATGTTCATCAGGTTGCCGAAAATGAAGGTGGACCCCTCATTGACGAAACTCAGCACCTTGACGAAGCCCTTGCCCAGCGCGTCGAACACGTCGCGCCCGCCCGGCACCAGCAACACCAGTGCGGCGAACGAAATCTGCAGGGCCAGACCGGTGGCGACCAGCTTCCAGTCGATCGCGCGGCGGTTGCTCGAAAACAGCCAGGTGATGCCGATGAGCACCGCCAGACCGAACAGGCCGAAACCGATCCTTCCCAAACCTTCGACCATTCCAATCCCCGGGCTGCTGATGGCAAAACGGGAAGCCTAGAGCAGGGGGTGACAGGGGGCAAGGCGAGGGGCATTCAGATGGCCTCGGTCGGCCCACAGACGAGAGGCGGCGGGCTCGGGCAGGCCCGCGTTGGTGCGCCGTGGGACCGTGCTTGCGCAAAGTCGGGAGTTCGCTTGGACGAGATGGCGGCATTTCACAGCGTGGCGGCGCGGCTGGTGGCTGTCGTGGCCGCGCCCGGATGAGGTCTTCACCGTCATGCGTCAGCGTTCGAGGAAACTGCCGCGCAGCCTGCAGTGGCTGAAGCGCGTGATTCGATCTACTGCTGCGACTGCTACGGCTGTCGTTGCTGCATCCGCTTCATTGGGCGGGGTGTCTCTGGCGCAGATGGCCTGGGACTGTTGGCGTTTGTGCGGGAGTGCTGCTGACCGCTGCACGCATGTCCGCCGGCGTCATGCGTTGGTGTATCCAGGCACGGTGCCGCATCCGGTGTCGGGGCACGCCGTCAATCCGTCCATGCGGCTGGCTGGCGCATGCATGCCACCAATGGCCCCACCCTGATTGCGACGCCACACGCCGGCGATTTTGCCTGTTATCGGCAAGCAGTCGCTGCAGCAAGGCGTCGCGTCTGTCACCTGTGGATTGATGGTGACGCATCGCGCATGTAGGTGTGGAAACGCCCATGCGAGCCGAAGCATTCGGTGCGAACAACCACCAACGGCAGACCAGCGCCGACGCAAGCACCGATCACGGTGCATGCGCAGTGCAGGCGGTGCTGCGAACAGGCAGTCGAGCCGAGGAGAGGCCGATGCACCGCGCCGTACACGCCGCGCGCTGTGCCTGCCCGACTACACTGCGCACTTCGGTCCGGGGCAGGTGCCCTGGAGGTTGCGGGAGTTCGCCATGCTTTACCGTCGTCTGGGTTCCACCGGGCTGCAGCTATCGGCCTTGTCGTTCGGGGCCTGGGTCACTTTCGGCAAACAGATCGGGCGCAGCGAAGCGCGCAATCTGATTGCCGCCGCCTGGGACAACGGCATCAACTTCTTCGATAACGCCGAGGTCTACGCGCGCGGTCGCGCCGAGGAAGTGATGGGCGATGTGATCGCCGATCTGCGTTTGCCGCGCGATGGCTTTTGCGTGTCGAGCAAGGTGTTCTTCGGTGCGGTCGACAGCCCGCGGCCGACCCAGCGCGGGCTGTCGCGCAAGCATGTCACCGATGCCTGTCACGCCGCGCTCAAGCGCCTGCGCGTGGAGTACCTGGATCTCTATTACTGCCATCGGCCCGATCCGGAAACCCCGATCCAGGAAACCGTACGCGCCATGGATGCGCTGATCCGCCAGGGCAAGGTGCTGTACTGGGGCACGTCCGAATGGAGCGCCGCGCAGTTGCGCGAGGCCATTGCCATTGCCGAACGCGAACATCTGCATGCGCCGGCGATGGAACAGCCGCAATACAACCTGCTGCACCGCGAGCGGCTGGAGCGCGAATACGCGCCATTGTGCGAGAACGGGCTGGGCACCACGATCTGGTCGCCGCTGGCCTCGGGCCTGCTGACCGGCAAGTACAACGCGGGCGTGGAGGCCGACAGCCGGCTGGGCCAGCCGGGCAACCAATGGTTGCAGGACGAAGTGCTGGGCGCGCCGGAAGCGCGCCGGCTGGAGCGCGCCCGCGCGTTCTGTGCGGTGGCGGCCGAGCTTGGCCAGTCGCCGGCGCAGTTGGCCATCGCCTGGTGCCTGCGCAACCGGCATGTGTCCAGCGTGATCCTGGGCGCGAGCCGGGTCACGCAGCTGGAAGAAAACCTCGGTGCCCTGGACACCCTGGATCAGGTCGATGACGCCGGCTGGGCGCGGGTGGAGTCGAGCACGCGCTGAGCCTGGGTCGATCGAGTGCTGCGGTGGATGTCTTATGGCGGTCGCCGCAGCTGAACCATCGACACCCATCGATTTGTGCCATGAATCGAAAATCAGAGAGCAATTCAAAGATCAAGCGCATCAAATGAGAATGGCTCTTGATCATTAAATGAGAATGGTTATTATTTGTCTGGCCAACCGACTGGAGAACCAGATCATGACCGCTCACTCCGTGCTGCTTCGCTCCGAACCGGTCAATCTGCGCGACCGCGCCACGCCGCGTGCCGTGCCCGCCGAAGACCTCATCAGCAGCGAGGCGCTGCTCAAGGGCCGGCGTGAAGTGCTGATCCAGCACGGCGATCGCGTCTATCGCCTGCGCCACACCAGCAACGACAAGCTGATCCTGACCAAGTAATTCCAGCCACGAGCTGGGCTGCGCACAGCCATTGTGCGCAGCCGCTGCCGCAACGCTCATCGTGCGCCGTGAGTGCCGATGACGCGATCCTGCTCCGCGCGCAACGCTCGATGGCCATCGCATCCCATCTGCCGCACTCGCTCGATGCGTGTGCGCAAAGATCGCAGCGGGCGCTGCCGCCGCCGCCCGCCACTCCACTCCCTCTTCCCTGCCGCGCGCGGCCTATGCCGCAACGCGCGCTGCCGGGGACGCGTAAAGGTTCCGGATGATCCGCCTGCATCCGCTGGTGGTCGCGCTGTCGCTGGCGCTGCCTGCTATTTCCCTGTGTGCCCGTGCTGCCGAACGCGATGCCGGAGCGGAGGCTGCGCGTGAGGTGCACGACTTCGATCGGCTACAGGTCACCGCCACACGCACCCAGCGCGCACTGGTGGATGTGCCCAGCACGGTGGATGTGATCGATCGCGAACAGCTCGACAACCAACTGGTGCGCGAACTCAAGGACCTGTTCCGCTACACGCCGGGGGTATCGGTCACCAGCACCAGCGGCCGCTTCACCGGTGCCAGCGGCATCCGCATCCGCGGGCTGGATGGCAACCGCGTGGCGATGTTGGTGGATAACGTGCCGGTGCCGGACAGCTTCAGCTTCGGCAGCTATCTCAACGCCAACCGCAACTTCGTCGACCTGGAAACGCTCAAGCGCGTGGAAGTGGTGCGCGGACCGGCCAGTTCGTTGTACGGCTCGGACGCATTGGGCGGTGTGGTCGCCTTCGTCACCAAGGATCCGTCGGACTATCTGAGCGCCGCCAAGCACAGCTACGTCGGCCTGAAGTTCGGCTATGAAGGCGACTGGAACGGTCTGTTCGCCGGTGCCACCGGCGCGTTCGGTGGCGAACGCTGGAGCGGCATGGTGGCGGTGAGTCATCGCCGAGGGCCAGGAGGCGCAAAACCAGGGCGATCACCGCAGCCGCGATTTCACCCGCACCGCGGCCAATCCGCAGCGCATCGATGGCCGCAGCGTGCTCGCCAAACTGGTGTATGCCCCAAGCGCGCAACAGCGCTTCAAACTCACGGTCGAAGGCAACGAAGACGACGGCAGCATCGATGCATTGACCGGCGTCGACACGCGTAGTCCGACGGCGTCGCTACGCATCCTGTCGCAGGAAGGGCGCGATCATCAGACCCGTGCGCGGGTTTCGCTGCGGCACGAAGTCGATGCGCTGGATTCCGTGTTGGCCAACGATCTGCAGTGGCAGCTGTATCGCCAGGACAGCGAGAGCCTGCAACGCACCAACGAACTGCGCGGCAACAACACGCGCCGGCATAACGAGCACACCTTCGATCAGCGTGTTTACGGGCTGCTGGTCAACGCGCATAAAGCCATCGACACCGACATGCTCAGTCACCAGATCACCTATGGCCTGGATGGCACCTGGACCGATACGCGGGCCAAGCGCGACGGCTATTCGGTCAACCTGGCCAATGGCATGGTGAGCGAGCGCGTTGGTCAGGACGTGTTTCCGGTGCGCGATTTCCCGATGAGCGAAACCACCAAGCTGGGGTTGTATGCGCAGGACGAAATCGGCTTGCTCGATGGACGCTTGTCGCTGACCCCGGGTGTGCGCGTGGATTATTTCCGCCTGTCGCCGCAGGTGGACGCCATCTTTCGCGAAGACAATCCGGGCGTGGCCGTCGAGACCATCGATCAAACCCAGCTCTCGCCCAAGTTCGGCGTGGTGTGGCGGTTCTCCGATGCATGGTCGGCGTACGCCAACTATGCGCATGGCTTCCGTGCGCCGCCGTACAACGACGTCAATATCGGCTTTACCAATCTGCAGGCGCGCTACACCGCCATCGCCAATCCGGACCTGAAGTCGGAAACCAGTCGCGGTGGCGAACTGGGGCTGCGTTTCAACGATGCGGTCGGCTATGTCGGGCTGGCCGTGTACTACACCGATTACCGCAACTTCATCGAATCGTATGCGCCGGCCGGTGTGAATGCCGACGGGCTGGCGCTGTTCCAGTCGCGCAACGTGGACGATGTGGTGATCAAGGGCGCAGAAGCGCGCGCGGGGATCGATCTGGGCGCGCTGGCCGGTTGGCAGGGGTGGTCGCTCAACAGCGCGGTTGCCTATGCGGAAGGCGACAACCTCACCGACAGCACGCCGCTCAACTCGGTCGACCCGTTGCGCGGCACGCTCGGCGTGGCCTTCGACAACGATGCCTGGGGCGCGGAATTGATCGGTACCTTGGTGGCCCGCAAACGGCGCCCGCAGCTGGATAGCTATTACGTACCGGCCGGCTACGCCACGCTGGATCTGATGGGGCATTGGGAATTCGCGCCCGGCGCCAAGCTCACTGCCGGCGTGTTTAATCTGGCCGATCGCCGTTACGTGGACTGGAACGCGCTGCCCAACGGCACGCTGGCCAGCAGCACGGTGCTGGACCGCTTCACCGGCGCCGGGCGCACTGCCTCGGTCAGCCTGGCCGTGAGCTGGTAGCGGCCATGCCCAACCTCCGCGCAATCCCGTCGTCCCTGCATGCACGTGCTACCCGCGCGGCACTGCCGCGACCACAGCAGTTGGCGGCGCTGGGGACGGTGCTTTGCCTGTATCGGCCCACGTTGGGCAACGAACTGGATGGTTGGCAGCACGCAGTCGCTGCAGCCGCGTCCCGTCGGGTGGACAGCGATGGCGTGCACGAAAGTATTTGGTTCTTCGATACGGCAGGACACTGCTGCTGGCGGCTCTGCCTGTTGCCCGACAGCGATTTCCTGGGCTGGGACCGCCTGGTCTTGCGACTGCCGCCACTGCCAATGAACATGCACGAACTGGGCGTCGGCGAACGGCTATGGCGCCGGCTGGCCGGACGCATGCGCGGTGATGCATGGCGCGTGAGCGCACTACGCTTGCAGCCTGCGGCCAGCCGCGATCACCCCATCACCGCCAGCTTGGTCACCGTCTCTGCACTGGGCGCCGAGGTTGCTGCACGGCTGGCACGCGAAGAGGGTATCGACGGCCGCGTGGTCGTGGACGACTGTTGCTGCGCCCGCGCTGCGGCACTGCGTACTACCGCTGCAAACGCATGCAGTTCCGATCCCACCGACATGACGACGTCGCTGCTGCGCTTGCGCCGTTGACGTCCCCACGGTCACAACCGAGAGTTCCAATGAGCCGACTGTTTCCCCGCTGTCTCGCCGCCACGCTGAGCCTGTTGCCGTTGATTGCCGCCGCCGACGCCCAGCGCGATCGGCAAAGCATCTTGGCGATGCAGGGCGAATACGCGGTGGATTTCGCGTTCGACGAAACCGTGTTGCTCAAGCCTGGCTACGAGCGTGCATCGGCCATGCGCAGCGGCGCCAGCGAAGTGGTCATCGTGGTGGAGGATTCGCCGCGCAAGCTGGTGCTGCAGCACGTGCTGGTCGACGACGAAAAGAGCGGGCATGTGACCAAGCATTGGCGGCAGGACTGGACCTTCGAGGCACCGCAGCGCTTCGAATTCACCGCCGACCAGACCTGGACGGTGCATGCGCTGGCGCCGGCCTTCACCCGCGGTGCCTGGACGCAATGTGTGTATGAAGTCAGCGACGCGCCGCGCTATTGCGGCACCGGCCGCTGGGACTACGCCGATGGCCACCCCACCTGGACCAGCGATCCGAGCTGGCGCCCGCTGCCGCGCCGCGAGTACACCCGGCGTAGCAACTACAACGCGCTGTCGGTGATCAACCGCCACACGCTCACGCCGAACGGCTGGACCCACGAACAATTCAACACCAAGGTGTTGCGCAAGCCGGACGGCACCCAGGAAGCGATCGCACGCGAGTTCGGCTTCAACGATTACCGCAAGACCACCGAGGTGAATTTCGCCCCGGCCTACGCGTACTGGAAAGGCACGCAGGGGTATTGGGCCAAGGTGCGCGCGCGCTGGGCCGCATTCCTGCAAACACCACCGGGCCTGCATCTGAAAACCAAGCCGGACGGCATGGCGATGATCGTGCCGATGTTCGAGCAGGCCGAGTCAGTGCAGAAGGGCAAGCGGGTCAAGGACGCGCAAATCGATGCGGTGTTCGCGCAGTGGGTCGAACCGGCGAACTAGGCACCCCGACGCCGTAGGAGCGCACCCGGGCGCGATATGGCATTCCCGGGAAGGCCCATCGAGCCGCGGGAGGCTCTTGCGAGGTCGACCCCGGGTGCGCTCCTACGAGCGAGACGGCGCTTGCCTTTATTCCTTGAACATCAGAAACGCGGCCACCAGGATCAGGCCGAACGCGGCCCAATGGTTCCACTTCAGCGACTGCCCCAGGTAGAAGGTGGAGAAACCGGCAAAGACCAGCAGCGTGATCACTTCCTGCATGCCCTTGAGTTGCGGCGCCGAATACACCGCGCTGCCCAGACGGTTGCCAGGCACCTGCAGGCAGTATTCGAAGAACGCGATGCCCCAGCTGACCAGGATGGCGATCATCAGCGGCGTGGTCTTGTACTTCAGGTGCCCGTACCAGGCGAAGGTCATGAACACGTTGCTGGCAATCAGCAGCAGGACCGGGTACAGGTAGGCGGTGAAGGGGGCAGTGGGCATGGCGGCGAGCGGCAGAGAACGGGGGCCGAAGCATAAGCCAACCTCGTTAAGCGCACGCGACCGTGCCGCCGGGCCCGCTCTAGCGCTGCATGCCCCAGCGGCGCACCGTGAGCCGCTCGATCGCCTGGAACACCACGCCCTCCACCAGCAGTCCCAGCACGATCACCATCGCCAGCCCGGCGAATACCTTGTCGGTGTAAAGCTCATTGCGGTTCTGGAAGATGTACCAGCCCAGGCCGCCCTGGCCGGAGGTGGCGCCGAACACCAGTTCGGCGGCGATCAGGGTGCGCCAGGCGAACGCCCAACCGATCTTCAGCCCGGACAGGATCGCCGGCAGCGCTGCCGGAATCAGCAGTTGCGCCACATAGCGCGGGCCGCGCAGGCCGTAGTTGCGTCCGGCCATGCGCAGCGTGTCCGGCACCGCCTGGAAGCCGGCGTAGGTGGTCAGCGCCAGCGGCCACAGCACCGAGTGCACCAGCACGAACACCAGGCTGCCGGTGCCCAGCCCGAACCACAGCAAGGCCAGCGGCAGCAGCGCAATGGCCGGCAGCGGGTTGAACATGGCGGTCAGCGTGCCGAGTACATCGCGGCCCCAGCGCGTGGAGGCGGCCAGTGCGGTCAGCACGAACGCCAGCAGCACGCCCAGCGCATACCCCTGCGCCAGTACCCGCAACGAGGCACCCACCCGGCGCAGCAGTTCGCCAGACAGCAGCCCGTCGTAGAACGCGTGCGCGGTCTGGACTGCGCCGGGCAGCATCAGGTCGTCGCCGACCAGCCGCGCGGCGATTTCCCATGCCGCGACCAAGACCGCCAGCACCCATGCCTTGCGCAGCCATGGCGGTGCCTGCCGACGCGTGGGCGTGGTCGCGGCAACCAGGGCAGGGTCCAGCGGCGTCAGCGCCACTTCGTACTCGGGCCGTACCGGTGGAATCGGCGGCAATGCGCTTGCGGTGGTGTCGCTCATGTCAGCGCCTCGCGCTGGCGCAGGGACGGGCGACGCAGCGGTGCCACCTTGTCGTCTTCCAGCGTTTCATCGGGCAGGTCGAACAGCAGCCGGTGAATGCGTTGCGCGGTCTGCTGGAACGCCACGCTGCCGGCGCTGTGCGGGCCAAAGGCATGCGCATTGAGTTCGGCACGCACCTGGCCCGGGTGCGGCGACAGCAGCAACACGCGGTTGCCGACCACCAAAGCCTCTTCGATGGAATGGGTGACGAACAGTAGCGTGAAGCGCAATTGTTCCCACAATTCCAGCACCTGCTCCTGCATGCGCGAACGCGTCAGCGCATCCAGTGCCGCGAACGGTTCGTCCATCAGCAGGACACGCGGGCGCATCGCCAGGGCGCGTGCGATGGCCACACGCTGCTTCATGCCGCCGGACAAGGTGTGCGGGTAGGCATCTGCAAATCCGCCCAGCCCGACCTGCGCCAGACTTTCGTCTGCCCGCTCGCGCGCTTCGGCGCGACCGAGTTTGCGCGCCGCACGCAGCCCGAACACCACGTTCTCGCGCACGGTTTTCCATGGCGCCAACTGGTCGAATTCCTGGAATACCACCACCCGGTCCGGCCCGGGACCGGTGACCGCATGACCGTCCAGACGGATCTGTCCTTCGCGCGGGGCAACGAAACCGGCAACCGCCTTGAGCAACGTGGATTTACCGCAGCCTGAAGGCCCCAGCAGCACGAAGCGGTCGGCTTCGTGCACGTCGAAGCGCACGCGATGGGTCGCGCGCACCACGCGCTGGGCGGAGGCATATTCCAGGCTGAGCTGATCGACCTGCAGCAGGGGCATCGACATCGCTCAGCTCCCGCCCGCAATCAGCGGGTCGTCGAAAAAGTAATCGCCCACCTTGCCGGGCGCCTGCTTGATCGCCCCGCTGTGCTGCATGAACTTGCCCAGCCCCAGCGTGTTCTGCGGTGCCACGGTGAACTGCACCTTGGGGTCCTTGAGGATCTGCAGCACCAACGCGCGGTCGATGCCCGAGCCATTGCGGCGCAGGAAGATGTCTGCCGCCTGCTCCGGATTGGCAGTGACGAACTTCGCTGCCTGGTCCAGCGCCGCGACAAACGCGCGGTAGGTCCTGGGATTGTCCTTGCGGAATTTTTCGGTGGCATACAACACCGTTGCCGACGACGGCCCGCCTTCGATCTCGTAGGAACTGGTGACGATATGCGCGGCCGGGTTACGCGCCAGTTCCTGCTCCTGAAACGGCGGGCTGGCGAAATGCGCGGTGATTTCGGTGCGGCCACGGATGATCGCCGCGGCGGCATCCGGGTGCGGCAATGCCACCTGCAGCGCGTCGAGCTGATGGGTGCCCTTGCCGCCCCAGCGTTGTTGCGAGGCATGCTGCAGAAACCGCGACTGCACCGAGACACCCGTTGCCGGCACCGCAATGCGGTCCCTTGGCGTGAAATCGCCGATGGACTTGATGCGCGGAGTGTTGCTGATCAGGTAGTACGGGAAATTGCCCAGCGATGCGACGCCACGGACATTCTGGCGGCCGCGCGTGCGGTCCCAGATCGTGAACAACGGCCCGACACCGGCACCGGCGATATCGATCGAACCGGTCAACAACGCATCGTTGACTGCCGCCCCGCCGGAGAGCTGCAGGAACTGCACGTCGATATCCACACCGGCGGCCTTGCCCTGCTGTTCGATCAACTTTTGGTCCTGCGCCACGTCCAGCAGCAGGTAAACGATGCCGAATTGCTTGGCGATCCGCAGCTTGCCTTCGGCCTGCGCCTGCGCGCTGTGCACCAGCGGCAGCGCGGCCAACACCAGCAGCGCGATGCGCCGCGAAAAACGCCGGCGCGGCACAGGAGCGTGGGAAGAGACAGTCAAACGCATGCGGCGCTCCAGACGAGAAGGGGAGGGAACAGGTGCAGGCTCAGAACGGCGCATCGCCTTCGATGGTGGTGCGGTTGAGCCGACGGCGCAGATGATCCGGCGTGCCCGCAGCCAGATGCATCACCGAACGGTTGTCCCAGAACACCATGTCGTGCGCCTGCCAGCGATGCCGATACACCAGCGCAGCATGCGTGGCGTGTTCGAACAACCTCTGCAATAGCGCGCGGCTTTCGTGCTCGGGCAAGCCGACGATGCGAGTGGTGAAATGCTCGCTGACGAACAGCGCCTTGCGGCCGGTTTCCGGATGCGTGCGCACCACCGGGTGCTGCACCGGCGTGACCTCGGCAATCTGCTCCGGCGTCAATGCCGGGCGCCACGGATTGCGCGCTCGCAACTCCTCGTACTTGGCCAGATAACTGTGTTCGGCACGCAGGTCCTGCACCGTGCGTTTGAGCGATTCGGGCAGCGTTTGCCATGCCAGGTGCTGGTTGGCAAAGAGGGTGTCGCCGCCTTCGCTGGGCAGCTCCTGCGCATGCAGTAGCGATCCCAGGCTCGGTGTTTCCTTGTAGGACAGATCCGAGTGCCAGTAATGCCCGGCATCGCCCAGCCCGATCGGCTCGCCGTTCTCCTTGATGTTGGACACCACCAGCACTTCCGGGTGCCCGCGCAGTTGAAAGTTGCGCAGCACGTGGATCTGCAGCGGCCCGAAGCGACGGCTGAATTCCACCTGCTGCGCCGGTGTGATGCGTTGATCGCGAAACACCAGCACGTGGTGATCCAGATGCGCACGGTGGATACGCGCGAAGGTGGCGGCATCCAGCGGTTGCGCAAGGTCCAGGCCGATCACCTCGGCGCCCAGCGGAGCGTCGAATGGCACGATCCGGACGCTGGAGGTCTGCACGGGGAAGACGCATCGCGCGGCGTGTGCACACGCGTTGCGGAAGTGATGCTGGCCATGACGTGGCACCTCGACGGCAACGAAAGGCCGCCTGGGCCGGCGGCCGGACACACACACCACTCTAGGCAGTCGTGCCACCGCTGCGAACGTACGATTTGCAAGGTACTTATGCGCTGCAGACATATGCAGCGCTCACCGACGCGCGAGGCCTCTCGCCCCGGTCGCCACAGCGTCCGTTGCCTGGCGTGCAGCACCGCCACCAAGCCACCCGCCGCATGCCGTTACCCGCATGCGACGGTTCTTACCCGCACTTACTCGCTTCGCAATGCCAGCGCCGGCGGCGTGGACAGAATGCGCCGGGTGCCCGACCAACCCGCCAACAGACTCAACGCCAACCCGAACGCGCCGCCGAGCAGCAGGCGCGGCCAATCCGGCGTCAACGCCATCTCGAACGCCTGCTTCCCCACGACCGCGCCGATCACGGCCGCAGCGGTCACCGCCAACGTCGCCGCCAGCACGCCGAGCGCGCCGAATTCCACCAGGACCGCCCCGCGTAACTGGCCACGGCGTGCGCCCAGGGTGCGCAACACAGCGCTGTCGTAGCGGCGTTCGCCGGCGGTGGCCTGCAACGCGGCCAGCAACACCAGCACGCCGGCCAGCAGGCTGAAGCCCATCACCAGTTGCACCGCCTGTGCCACCTGGTCGATGACCTCGCGCACGCGGCCCAGGATGGCATCGATATCCAGCAGCGAAATGTTCGGATAGTCGCGACTCAGCGCCGCCAGCTTGGAGGCATTGCCCGGCGGCAGGTGGAAGGCGGAAATCAGGTTGTACGGCGCATCTCCGACCGATCCTTGATTGAGCAGCAGGAAGAAGTTGACCCGAAACGAATCCCAGTCCGCCTTGCGGATGCTGGTCACGGTGAACGTGCGTTGCTGCTCGCCCAGCAGCAGGGTGATGCGATCGCCCAGCTTGAGCTGGTAGCGCTGCGCCCAGCCTTCTTCCAC
This sequence comes from Xanthomonas phaseoli pv. phaseoli, assembly GCA_022749655.1. Lineage (GTDB taxonomy): Bacteria > Pseudomonadota > Gammaproteobacteria > Xanthomonadales > Xanthomonadaceae > Xanthomonas > Xanthomonas phaseoli. The sequence goes on along the minus strand of CP094243.1, from coordinate 4,477,463 downwards.
CGAGGCTTCCGCCGCGGTGCTGTCGGCCGCCCAGAACTTGCCCTGCAGCAGCGTATTTGCCGGCGGAAACGCGTGGCGCCAGGAAAAATTCACCGGGCGGTTGTCGCCGTCGCCATCGTCGGCCGGGTCGCGGTCGCCACGCACCGGCGGTTTGTCGTTGATGGCCACCAGGCGCCCGGTGGAAAACGGCTCCACGGCCGCATCATTCACCCCCAGACCGCGCAGCGTCTGCAGCACCGGCTGGGTTTGTTCGGGCTGGATGTTCATCAGAAAGTAGTTGGGCGTATCCGCCGGCAGGCGGTCGCGCCATTGAGCGAGCAGGCCCGGGCCGACCACCGCCAGCAGCAACAGCGCGCACAACGACAGCGACAGCCCGACCAGTTGCACCACGCTCAGGCCGCGGCGCCGTGTCAGCGAGGCCAGGCCCAGTTTCCAGGCACCGCGCAGGCGATGCTGGATCGGCCGCAGCAACGCGAGCAGGCCCAGCCCCAGCAACATCGCCACCAGTGCCAGCGCGGCCAGGCCGCCCAGCACCCAGCCGGCCAGCACCAGATTGCCGGTGGCATAGACGGTGAGCGCGAGCGTGGCGGCCAGTGCTGCGCCGTACACCAGCAACGAGCTGGGCGGCACGGCAGCAAAGCTGCGGTTGAGCACGCGCATCGGCGGCACGTTGCGCAGCCGCAGCAGCGGCGGCAGGCCGAAGCCCAGCAACAGCACCAGGCCGATGCCTGCACCGGCCAGGGCAGGGGTGGCCTGCGGCAGCGGCAGCCGGTTCGGGATCAGGCTGCCCAGCGCCTGCACCAGGCCTTCCTGCGCGAGCATGCCAAGCCCGATACCGACCAGGCAGGCCGGAATCGCCGTCAGCAGCAGCTGCAGCGACAGCATCGCCAGGATGTCGCGTTGGCGGGCACCCAGGCAGCGCAAGACCGCCACGGTGTCGATGCGTCGCATCGCGAACCGGTTCGCCGCCAGCGCAGTCGCCACGCCGGACAACAGCACGGCCAGCAATGCCGACAAGGCCAGGAAACGGCCGGCGCGATCAAACGCCGCACGCATGCCGCGTTGGGTGTCTTCGATACCGACCAAGCGGTACTCGCTGGCGCGGGGTTTCAACCAGGCACGCAGATCGGCGATGGCATCCGGTGCGCCGGCGAACATCAGCCGATAGGAAGCGCGGCTGCCGGGGCCGAGCAGGCCGGCGCCGTCGATATCGGCGCGATTGACCAGCAGCGGCGGCGCGAGCTGCATCAGCTCACCGGAGGCATCGGGCTCGGCGCGCAACACGCCGGTGATGGTCAGATGGCCGGCACCGAACTCCAGCTGCTCGCCCACGTGCAGGCCCAGTGTTTCGAGCAGGCGCGGATCGGCATAGGCCTGGCCCGGCGGCGGTGCGCTGGCGGCGCGACCTTCCGTGCCGGTGCCGTCCCTGGACACCAGCAACTGCCCGCGCAGCGGGTAGCCGGCGCCGACGCCGCGGATATTGGCCATCTGGCTGGCATCGCCATGGAACAACACGCTAGGGAAGCTGACCATGCGCGTGCTCTGCAGGCCGCGCCGTTTGGCTTCTTCGGCAAAGTCGGCCGGGATTTCCTGCCGCCCGGTCACGCCCAGGGTCGCCGCCAAGCACTTCGGCCGCACTGGAGGTCAGTGCGAGCGTCACCCGGTCGACCAGGGTGCCCACTGCGGTCATCACCGCCACGCCCAGCACCAGCGCGGCGAACACGGTCAGCAGGTCCCCGGCCAGGAATTCGCGGCGCACCGCGCGCGCGGCTTGTCGCACGACGTTCATGCGGCCGGACCGGTCTGTGCGTGCAGGCGGCCGCTGTCGATGCGGTAAATATGGCGACAGCACTGCGCCAGCGTCATGTCATGCGTGACCAGGACCAGCGTAGTGTCGCTGGTGGCGTTGAGCGCGAACAGCAGGTCGCTGATCTGCGCACCGGTGGCCTGGTCCAGGCTGCCGGTCGGTTCGTCGGCGAACAGGATGCGCGGGCGGGCCACGAAGGCGCGCGCCAGCGCCACGCGTTGCTGCTCGCCACCGGACAGCTGGCGCGGATAATGCCGCGCACGTGCGCTCAGGCCCACGGCCTCCAGCACTTCGCGCACCCGCGCCGGATCCTCGCGCCCGGCCAGTTCCAGCGGCAGTGCGATGTTTTCTTCGGCAGTCAGTGCCGGCAGCAGGTGAAAACTCTGGAACACGAAGCCGACGTCGCGGGCGCGTAGCGCAGCGCGGGCTTCTTCGTCGAGCTGGCCCAGGTCCTGGCCCGCCAGCGCGATGCTGCCGCGGCTGGGCAGGTCAAGCCCGGCCAGCAGGCCGAGCAGGGTGGTCTTGCCGGAACCGGACGCGCCGACGATGGCGATGCTGTCGCCTTCACTGACCGTCAAGCTCACGTTGTCGAGGATGTGGAGCGTTCCCTCCGGGCCACTGACGGACTTGCCGACCTCGCGAACGTCGATGGCGGTGCGGGTGCTGAAGCGGGGGCCAGACTGTCGATGAGGAATCTCCGAATGCGTGAAAGAACACTGCGATATGGCGTGCTGGCCCTGTGGCTGCTGACACTCTCCCTGCTTGCGCCGGGGATTGCCTCTGCCAAAAGTCCGGTCGCCACCGCGCCGATCCTGGTCGTCGGCGACAGCCTGAGCGCTGCGCACAACATCCCGGTGCAGTCAGGCTGGGTGACCTTGCTGGACCAGCGCCTGAAGCGTGACATGGCGACGCCCCCGGCAGTCGTCAATGCCAGCATCAGCGGCGAAACCACCTCCGGCGCGCTGACCCGGCTGCCGGGCCTGCTGGAAAAGCACCGCCCCGGCGTGGTGGTCATTGAGCTCGGCGGCAACGACGCGCTGCGCGGGCTGACCCCGGCCCAGCTCAAGGGCAACCTGGAAAAGATGATCCAGCTCAGCCAGCAAGCCGGCGCCAAGGTACTGTTGCTCGGGATCGACGTGCCGCCCAATTACGGCCCAGCCTACCGCGAGCGGCTCAAGGCGACCTATGCGGACCTCTCCAAACAGTACAAGACCGCGCTGGTGCCGTTCTTTTTGGAGAAGGTCGCGCTGCAGCCTGGCCTGATGCAGGCAGACGGCTTGCATCCCACTGCCGCCGCGCAACCGAAGGTGCTGGAGACGGTATGGCCGGCGTTGCGCCCGCTGCTCGGCCGCTAACGACGGGGCAGCGCAAAACGTTATCCAGTCTTCACGCCCTTTCCACCGTCGATCCGGCATGTTTCACAAAGCTGAAGACCGAGGAAAGTCCATGCGTCAGACCAAGGAAACGTCCGGCCTCGTGCTGGTCGTCGAAGACAACCGCAATATCTCCGAAATGATCGGCGAGTACCTGGAAGGCCGTGGCTTCGAGGTCGACTACGCGCAGGACGGCCTGGATGGCTACCGCCTTGCCGCGGAGAACAGCTACGACGTGGTCGTGCTGGATCTCATGCTGCCACGCCTGGACGGCATCGAAGTGTGCCGCCGCCTGCGTAACGACGCACGCAAGTCCACCCCGGTGTTGATGCTGACCGCCCGCGACACGCTGGACGACAAGCTCACCGGCCTGGGCTTTGGTGCCGATGACTACCTGACCAAGCCGTTCGCAATTCAGGAACTGGAAGCGCGCCTGCGTGCCCTGATCCGCCGCGAGCGTCGCCAGGTGGGCTCGGAAGTGCTCAAGGTCGCCGACCTGGTGCTGGACCCGGTGAGCATGCGCGCCACCCGTGCCGGCACCGAGCTGCAGCTCTCGCCGATCGGCCTGCGCTTGTTGACCATCCTCATGCGCGAATCGCCGCGCGTGGTCACCCGCCAGGAAATCGAGCGCGAAATCTGGGGCAATGGCCTGCCGGACTCGGACACCTTGCGCAGCCATTTGTACAACCTGCGCAAGATCATCGACAAGCCGTTCGACCGTCCGCTGCTGCACACCGTGCAGAGCGCCGGCTATCGCATCGCCGACATCGCCCAACCGATGGCGTGATGTCATGTGCCGGCCGCCGTTCTGGCGGCCGGCTGCCTGCGGTGCAGGCGCTCGCGCGCCGATCGATCTCCTGTGCTGCCGGCTGGTTGCACGAAGGACTCACGGAGGCGCTGCCTATACTCCGGCGCTCTTCCCTGGATGCAGCAATGCCACACGGGCTCCCGAGAAAAATACGTCTCGCCTTCCTGCTGCAGGTCGCGCTGGCGAGCCTGGCGCTCGTGCTGGCCGGGTATCTGGTGTCGTTCGTCATCAAATACAGCCTGGTGCGCACCGTGCTCGCCGACGAGGCCGTGCATTTCTGGCAGATGCAAAAGAGCGTGCCGGACAATCGGCCACCGAATACGCGCAACATCCAGGGCTATTTTTCGCCTGCCGGTGCTGCCCCCGCCGCTGCGCCGGCCGCGCTGCGCCACCTGTCTCCGGGTTTCAGCGAAGTGGCTGCCGCCGATGCGCTGGTGTATGTCGATCAACGCCCGGAGGGGCGGCTGTATCTGGTGTTTCCGCGCTCGCGTGCCGCGCATCTGACCTTGTGGTTCGGTGTGGTGCCGGCAATCGTGGTGCTGGTGGCGATCTATGGCGTGTCGTGGTTCACCTATCGGGTTTCCAAGCGGCTGGTCTCGCCCATCAGCTGGCTGGCGCGGTGTGTCGCATTGGGATCCGCGCAACCCGGATGTGGACGAACTGGCTCCGGAGCGGCTGCCTGCCGAATTGCAGGGCGAAACACGCCAGCTGGCCGCCGCGCTGCATGCGCTGGGGCTGCGCGTCAGCGAGCATGTCGCGCGCGAACGCAATTTCACCCGCGATGCCAGCCATGAATTGCGCACTCCGCTCACGGTGATCCGTGTGGCCAGCGACATGGCCTTGGCCGACGACGAATTGTCCGCACGCACGCAGCGCAGCCTGCGCCGCATCCAGCGTGCCGGCCACGATATGGAAGCGGTGATCGATGCGTTCCTGATCCTGGCGCGCGAGGCAGAGATCGACCCGCAAAGCGAAAATTTCGATGTGGCCGAGCTTGCCAGCGAAGAACTGGAAAGCGCCCGCGAACTGCTCGGCGACAAACCGGTGTCGTTGCGCATGGTCGGCGACCGCAGCCTGCAGATGTTTGCTCCGCCCAGGGTCATGCGGGTGGTGCTCAGCAATCTGTTGCGTAACGCCTGCGCGTACACCGATACCGGCAGCATCGAGGTCGAGGTGACCCACGACCGTATCGTGGTCCGCGATACCGGCATTGGCATGAGCGAAGAGGCGCGTGCCCGCGCGTTCGAACCCTTCTTCCGCGCCGATCCCACCCGCCCGCAAGGCACGGGGCTTGGCCTGTCGATCGTTCGTCGGCTGTGCGATCGCTTCGGCTGGCGTATCGAACTGCAGAGCGAAGCCGGGGTCGGGACGTCGGTGGCGGTGATCGTTGCTTAAGGCGGCACTCGGGGTCTTGGCGCGTGCTGATAACGCCTTGCTGCCGGTCAATAGGCAGGCAGCGATGGCAGGAAGACCACGCACGGCTGCTGCACGCGCGATTGGCTAACCGCTTCGATCACTTTACTGGCCGCTCGGCAGCCGGAACGCTCGACTTGGTGCCAACAGTGCAGCGCCCCCGGTGCATGCATGCCAGCAGCGTGTTTAGCGACGTTGCAGATGCTTGGCATCGCCGGTATCTCTCGCGCACCGCAAACCCCATCGCCGCGTGCCGAAACCGCAGGCGCCTACGACAGTTGTGTCTCAAAACAGGCCAGCAGCCTGCCGCCACGATAAAAACGCGCCGCCATGGAGCGGCAGCCAACCTCGCGCCTGCAACCGGCCGATCCGGCGACAGGCGTGCCGGATCGGCTCGGTTGCGTTCTAGCGTTGTTCCAATACCGGTGCCACGACCTTGCGCCAGATCGCGTACCCATCGGCCGTCATGTGCAGCCTGTCGGCGCGGAACAGTTCTGCGCGCGGCTTGCCGCTGGCGTCGAGCATCGGAGTGTAGATGTCCACGAAGTCCACCCGCGGCAGGGGAGCGAGCGCCTCCTTGATCAGGCGGTTGGCCGTGATCACCGCCGGCAGCAACTGCGCGCGCGACGGGCTGGGCTTGATCGACAGATAGCTGATGCGTGCCTCGGGCAGGTCGCGGCGTACACGTGCCACGAATGCCAGCACGTCATCGCGCACCTGTTCGGGCGTGCGGCCGCTGTTGAGATCGTTGTCGCCGGCATACAGCACAACCTGGCGTGGCGCGTATGGAATCACGATGCGGTCTGCGTACCAGGTGCTGTCGCGCACTTCCGAGCCGCCGAAGCCGCGATTGATCACCGGTTTGCCAGGAAAATCCTGCGCCAGCGTTTCCCAGAACCGGATCGATGAGCTGCCGACGAACACGATGCCGTGCTTGGGCGGAGGCTGGCGCGCGTCGCTCTCGGCGAAGCGTTGCATGTCTTGTTCCCAGGCGGCATTGGAAACCTGGGCCGGCACGGCCGGAGCAGTGTGCAGGGCGTCGGCGTACGCATGGCCGGACAGAAGGGCGAGGGCGCACAGCACGCTGCGCAGGCGATGGATGGTCATGCAGGAACCTTCAACAGTGAAGCGGGCTCCCATGGTGCGCCAGGCTGGAAGCTGAGGGCAAACCTGCAGGCAGCTGGCGGGGCGGGGCGCCACGGTGCAAGATTCGCACTTTCCCCAGCAGCGACCATGCCATGCGTTCGACTTGTTCCCCTTTTCGCCCCTGCGGCAGGACGCACTGACGCATGGCCGATCAATTGGGGCACGTCCCGCGCGGTCCGCGCCGCATGCTCAAGGCGGCGATCTGGTCATGGCAGGGATTGCGCGCGGCGTGGCTGCACGAATCCTCGTTCCGCCTGGAGGTCTGTCTGGCAGCCGTGCTGATACCGCTCGGTCTGTGGCTCGGGCAGTCGGGACTCGAGCGCATTGCACTGATTGCACCACTCTTGATCGTGCTGGCGGCCGAACTGCTGAACTCTGCCATCGAAGCGGTGATCGAACGCTACGGCCCGGAACACCACATATTGGCCGGGCGTGCCAAGGACATGGGTTCGGCGGCGGTGTTCGTGCTGCTGATCAATGTGCTGCTGTGCTGGGGATTGATCTTGCTGCCGCGGCTGTGGTGACGCGCGGCAGGCAGGGCGAACCGGGCAGGGAGGTGTGCATGCGGGCTTGACTTGGCACGTGGCATGCTCGGGCCCTCTTCCAACGGAATCGCCTGCATGCCTGTCCTGATTCGCGCCCTGGTGTTGCTGATCCTGACCGCGTCGCTGTCCGGTTGCGGCTATAACGCGATCCAGCAGAAGGAAGAAGGCGTCAAGGCCGGTTGGTCGGAGGTGCTCAATCAGTATCAGCGCCGTGCCGATCTGATTCCCAACCTGGTGCGAACGGTGCAGGGCTACGCCCAGCAGGAACGCCAGGTCCTGACCGAGGTGACCAATGCGCGCGCGCGCGTCGGCCAGATCCAGGTCAACGCCGATGACGAAGCGTCGTTGAAGCAGTTCCAGCAGGCGCAAGGCGAATTGGGTAGCGCGTTGTCGCGGTTGTTGGTGGTCAGCGAAAACTATCCGCAGCTCAAGTCGGACCAGTCGTTCCGCGATCTGCAAGTGCAGCTAGAAGGCACCGAGAACCGGATTACGGTAGCGCGTGGCCGCTATATCCAGACCGTGCAGGACTACAACACCTACATCCGCTCGTTTCCGCAGGTGATCACGGCCAAGATCTTCGGATACCAGCCCAAGCCCAATTTCAGCGTGGAAAACGAAGCGCAGATCTCGCGGGCCCCGCAGGTGGATTTCGGTACGCAGCAGGCGCCGCAGCAACAGCCCGCGCCGCAGCCTGCGCAGTAATCAGCTGCTGTACGTGTCCGGCGCCTGTGCAGTCGTTGCCAGCAAGCGCGGTACGCGCTGTCGAACGACGCACAGGCACCTGCCACGGCAACGCATGCCGAGGTGCACATCGGTCCGAATCTGCAGGCCAGACCGACAGAGGGGAGCGCTGGCTTCTCGCCCATCGGGGAGGGGGAAGTGAAGGGAAGGCGCCAGGGCGCGCAGTCGTTCCGACCACCCGTGGCCTCGCTTCGGGCGCACCCTTTCTGCAAGAGGCAATGTCCTGCAGTGAGAAGGAATCGCAAACCCAGCGCTGATCGACGGTCAGCGCACATCAGCTAGGAGTCGGCAATGCGGCGATTGTGTGTGCGAGTGGTGTGGATGATGGCGTTGCTGCTGCTGCCGGCATCGCTGCTGGCGCAGGAGTTGGCTGCCATCCCGCCGCTGCGCTCGCCGGTGGTCGACGTCACCGGCACCCTGGATGCGGCGCAGATCCAGCAACTTGAGCAACAGGCGCTGGCCTTGCAGCAGCGCAAGGGCGCGCAGCTGCAGATTTTGATCGTGCCCACCACGCAGCCCGAAGCGATCGAGCAATACGCCCAGCGCGTGTTCGACCAATGGAAGATCGGCCGCCAGGGCGTGGACGACGGCGTGCTGCTGCTGGTGGCCAAGGACGACCGTCGCGTGCGCATCCAGCCAGGTTACGGGCTGGAGGGCGCCATTCCGGACATCACTGCCAATCGCATCATCCAGGAGTATCTGGCGCCGCGCTTCCGCGAGGGCGATTACGCGGGCGGCATCACGGCGGCGACCGCAACACTGGCTGGCCTGGTCGAGGGCGAGGTCCTGCCGGCGCCGGTCAGCGGGCATGCCGATGGCGGCAACGGCACGGGCGGCGGTGGCTGGATCATGGCGCTGTTTATCGGCTTCGTGGTGGCGATGGTGGCGCGCGGCATCCTGGGCGCGCTACCGCGCCCGCTGCGCGCGCTGCTGACCGGCGTTGCCGCTGGCGGCGCGGCATTGCTGTTGACGTCGTTGCTGTTCGCCAGCGCAGGTGCGGCGGTGATCGGTCTGCTGGCTGGTTTGGCCTCCGGCTCGCCGGGCCGCTTTGTCGGTGGCGGTGGCTGGGGTGGCGGCGGCTTCGGTGGATTTGGCGGCGGCGGCCGTGGCGGGTTCGGCGGTGGTGGTGGTTGGGGCGGTGGCGGCGGGTCATCAGGAGGCGGTGGCGCCTCGGGGAGCTGGTAATGCGGTGGCTCAGGCATCTTTTCGCGCCCTCGGCGCAGCGCATCTTTCCAGCCGCATGCATGGATTCCATTGCGGCGGCGGTGACTGCGAGCGAGCGCTCGCACACCGGCCAGATCATGGTCGCGGTCGAGGCTGACCTGCCACTGCAGGCATTGTGGCGCGGACACAGCGCACGCCAGCGCGCCGAGCAGGCCTTCGCGCAACTGCGGACCTGGGATACCGAAGCCAACAACGGGGTGCTGATTTACCTGCTGCTGGCCGACCACGCCATCGAGGTGGTGGCAGACCGCGGCCTGCGCAGCCGGGTGCCGGAAGCGCGTTGGGCAGAGGTGTGTCGGCGCATGCAGCAGTTCCTGCGCGAAGGCCAGCACGAAGCGGCGGTCCTGGCCGGCATCGAGGCGGTGACCGAGCTGTTGGCCGAGCATTTCCCGGCCCCCGACGGCGCGCAGCATGAAGACGAGCTACCTGACCGGCCGCGGATCTTAGGTTGAGCGCGTACGAGGTGTCAGAATAGCGGCCTCGCTCTATGTGATACGCGGTCCGCATGATCTATTTGCACGCCATCGACCCCATTGCCTTCTCGCTCGGCCCGGTGCAGGTGCACTGGTATGGCTTGATGTACCTGGCGGCGTTCTTCTCTGCCTGGGCGCTGGGCCGTTCGCGCATCCTGCGCGGTCGTCTGCCTGCGGTAGACATGGATGGTTTCTCCGATCTGCTGTTCTACGGCATGCTCGGCGTGGTGTTGGGCGGGCGCATCGGCTACATGCTGTTCTATGCGTTCGAGACCTTCCTGGCCAATCCGCTGATCCTGTTCAAGGTCTGGGAAGGCGGCATGAGCTTCCACGGTGGCCTGCTCGGCGTGTTGATCGCTTGCTGGCTGTGGGCGCGCAAGCACCGGTTGCACTTCTTCGATGTGATGGACTTTGTCGCCCCGCTGGTACCGCTGGGTCTTGGTTTCGGGAGGCTCGGCAATTTCGTCGGCGGCGAGTTGTGGGGAAAATTCACCCAGGCCGGCTGGGGCGTGATCTTTCCGCATGCGCCGGAGCTGGCCGACCGGTTGCCCGCGCAGATCCAGGCGCAGTACGCCGCGGGCGCCTTGAACCAGTTCGCCCGCCACCCCTCGCAGCTTTATGAAGCTGCGCTGGAAGGCGTGGTGATGTTCGTGGTGTTGTGGACGTTCTCGATGAAGCCGCGCGCACGGTATGCGGTCTCCGGCCTGTTTGCATTGCTGTATGGCGTGTTCCGTTTCATCGTCGAATTCGTGCGCGTACCCGATGCACCGATCGGCTACCTGGCCTTCAACTGGCTGACGATGGGCCAGATTCTGAGCCTGCCATTGATTGCGGTTGGCCTGGTATTGCTGGCGATGTCGCGCCGCGCGCCGGTGTTGCAGCCGGTGCTGCCGGCGCCTGCGGGCGTGGAGGCTGCCAAGTGAAGCCGTACCTGGAGTTGTTGCAGCACGTGCTGGAACACGGCGCGGAGAAGTCCGACCGCACCGGCACCGGCACGCGCAGCGTGTTCGGCTGGCAGATGCGCTTCGATCTCAACGACGGCTTTCCGTTGGTGACCACCAAGAAGCTGCACCTGCGCTCGATCATCCATGAGTTGCTGTGGTTCCTGAAGGGCGACACCAATATCGGCTACCTCAGCGACCACCAGGTGCGCATCTGGGACGAGTGGGCCGACGACAACGGCGATCTGGGGCCGGTGTACGGCAAGCAGTGGCGGCGCTGGACTGGCCCGGACGGCGTCGAGATCGACCAGATGCAGTGGCTGGTGGATGAAATCAAGCGCAATCCGGATTCGCGTCGCCTGGTGATCAGCGCCTGGAATGTCGGCGAGCTGCCGCAGATGGCGTTGATGCCGTGCCACAGCCTGTTCCAGTTCTATGTGGTGAACGGCAAGCTCAGTTGCCAGCTCTATCAGCGCAGCGGCGACATCTTTCTGGGCGTGCCGTTCAATATCGCCAGCTATGCGCTGCTGACCCACATGGTGGCGCGGGCCACCGGGCTGGGCGTGGGCGATTTCGTGCATACGCTGGGCGATGCGCACTTGTATTCCAATCACTTCGAGCAGGCACGCGAGCAGCTGACGCGCACCCCGCGCGCGCTGCCCATCTTGCGTTTGAATCCCGATGTCACCGACCTGTTCGCGTTCCGCTTCGAAGACATTGCCATCGAAGGCTACGACCCGCATCCGGCGATCAAGGCGCCGGTGGCGGTCTAGACTCAGCCTGGCCCATAACTGACTAGGCGCCTCATGCAGAAGATGAGTCTGTGCATTGCGCTTGTATTCTGCCTGCTGACACCCGTGGCGGAAGCCCGGAAAGTGGCGGGACTGTCTCCAATCGAGCAGTCACGTCAAATCTACTTGCGAGTCTTTCAGCCGCCCTTGCACCAACAGATGGTGCAAGGTTCGATAGACGACTTGCTCAAGGTGACGGAAGCCCAAGCGAAATCCAAGTGGCAAGATAACTGTCCTGAAATGCAGCCTGCGCTGTCTTCGATGCTGGATAGGCAGTTGCGTCCGTCACTCGAAAGGATGATGAACGATCCGGCGCTCGCAGAGAGCATCATCGCGGCCATGCAAACGACACTCTCCGCGAGCGAGCGCGTCATGGCGACGGCGGCTCTAGACTCCGGAAACGACTTGGTGGCCACTCAATTGATCTACAACAACCAAGCGCTCGCACTGGAAGTGGGTGCGATCATGGAAAATACGTTGCGGGAAGCTCAGCCAGCCCTGATGGAGCTGGTCAAGAGCGGAAGTTTGAGCTTGAGGCCGATTGCCGAGATGTGCGATGCGCGCTTAATTCAAGGCCAGGGCAAAGAATGAAACTTTCGCTGATCGTCGCCTTCGACCGCAACAATGCCATCGGCCGCGATAACGATTTGCCATGGAAATTGCCGGACGATCTCAAGCGCTTCAAGGCGCTGACGCTGGGCAAGCCGATCCTGATGGGGCGCAAGACGGCGCAATCGCTGGGGCGTGCGTTGCCGGGGCGATTGAATCTGGTGCTGACCCGTTCGGGGCAGGTGCCGTTCTACGGCATGCAGGCGGTCGCATCGGTGGAGCAGGCGATCGAATGCGCCGTGCAGGAGGGGGCGCAGGAGCTGTGCGTGATTGGTGGCGGGGAGGTGTATCGCCTGACCATGGAGCGTGCCGATCTGCTGGCCGTGACCGAAGTGGACACCGCAGTGGATGGCGCCGACACGCATTTTCCGCCGATCGACCCAGCGGTGTGGTCGCCGGTGAGGCGCGAGTTACATGCTGCCGACGCCCGGCATGCCCATGCGTTTTCGTTCGTGGACTACGAACGCCGCTGAGCGATGCCGTGTCGCGCCCGGCACCGCGATGGCGACGGGCGCCTCGCGCGCTCAGTCCTGTGGCGGATCGACCGGCGGCTTGGGGCCGGCCGCTGCGTTCCCCGCATTGCCGCGATTGCCGCGCGAACGCTGACGTCCCTGTCGCTCACGTGGACGCCGCGGCGCGCGTGCGGCCGGTGCCGGCCCGGTCACTTCGCGTCCGGGCACCTGCACCACGCGTAGTTCATCGCTATCCAGCTGCAACGCCGTCAGCTTGCCGCCCCAGACCGCACCGGTATCGATCGCATGGACGCCCTGGGTGATCGTCAGACCCAGCGCGGACCAGTGCCCGCAAACGATCTTCAGGTCGCGCTCGACCCGACCCGGTACTTCGAACCAGGGATACAGGCCCTGTGCCTGCGTCCCCGGCGTGCCCTTGTCGTCGGTGGCGATACGCCCACGCGGGGTGCAATAGCGCATGCGGGTGAACAGATTGATGATGGCGCGGCTGCGGTCGTAGCCGCTCAGGCCAGGCGACCAACCCGGCTGGTCGCCGTACATATTGCGCAGCAGCTTGCGATAGCCGCCGCCCTGCAGTTGCTGCTCGACCTCGCGTGCGTGTTTTTCGGCCATCTGCGTGGTCCACTTCGGCGCCAGCCCGGCGTGGATCATCATCCAGCCCAGCGCGCGGTCCACGTGCGCCAGCTTCTGCATGCGTAGCCAGTCCAGCAGCGCATCGCGATCTTCGGCCATCACGATGCGCAGCAGATCCGGATTGACCTTGCGCTGCTCTTCTTCCGAACGCGCACCGATCGCCAGCAACGACAGGTCGTGATTGCCCAGCACCACCACGCTGTGCGCGCGCAATGAATGCACCAGACGCAACGTTTCCAGCGATTGCCCGCCGCGGTTGACCAGGTCGCCGCAGAACCACAGCGTGTCCTGGGCGGGGTCGAAATTGATCTTCTCCAGCAAGCGCTGGGTGATGTCGTAGCACCCTTGCAGGTCGCCGATGGCCCAGACGCTCATTGCGTGCGCTCCCTCACTCCAGCATTCATCAGTGCAGCGTCCTGGGCACGCTCAGCACGAAGGCGGCGATCGGGGCGATAAATTCGGTGCCATCGTCGGCCACCATGTCGTAGTGGCCTTGCATCTGTCCCTGCTCGGTCTCCAGCAGCACGCCGGAGGTGTAATGGAAAGCCTCGCCCGGGCGCAGCCACGGCTGTTCGCCGACCACGCCTTCGCCATCCACCTGCTCGGTGCGACCGTTGCCATCGGTGATCTGCCAATGGCGCGCGATCAGGCGCGCAGGCACCGCGCCCGCATTCTGGATGCGGATGCTGTAGGCAAAGGCGTAGCGGCCTTCGTCCGGGGTGGATTGATGGGCGAGGAAGCGGGGCGATACCTCGACCTCGACCCGGTAGCGCGGATCATCTTGCATGGCGAAAGTCTAAATAAAACGGTGTGGGAGCGGCGCTCAAGCCGGCTCGACATTGGCCAGCCGGATGAAATCCGCGACCTCGAGTTGTTCGGCGCGTGCATCCGGTCTCACCTGCGCAGCCTCGAAATGGGCCGGCTCGCAGATGGTGGACAGGGCATTGCGCAGGGTCTTGCGGCGCTGCCCGAACCCGGCGCGCACCACATCGGCGAAGCGGCGGCGGTCGTTGATCTGCACCGTGGCCGGGTCGCGCGGCACCAGCCGCACCACGGCCGAGTCCACCTTCGGCGGCGGCCGGAACGCACCCGGCGGCACCACGAACAGCGCAGTCACCTCGCAATACGCCTGCAGCATCACGCTAAGCCGTCCGTACACCTTGCTGCCGGGGCCGGCGGCCATGCGGTCGACCACTTCCTTTTGCAGCATGAAGTGCATGTCGGCCACGGCAGCGGCATGGTCCAGCGCATGGAACAGGATCGGCGAGGAGATGTTGTAGGGCAGGTTGCCGACCAGGCGGATCGGCGTGCCATCGGCCAGTGCAGTGAAATCCACGCTGAGCACGTCGCGGTGAATGATGCTCAGCGCGCCGATCGGTGCGGCCGCTTCGGTCAACGGCGCGATCAGGTCGCGATCGAATTCGATCACGGTCAAGGCGCCATGCTTGCGCAGCAACGGAAAGGTGATGGCACCCTGGCCCGGGCCGATCTCGACCAGATGCTGGCCGGCGCGCGGGTCTACCGCCTGCACGATGCGGTCGATGTAATACCGGTCGGCAAGAAAGTGCTGGCCAAGCGACTTCTTGGCCGGTGCGCTGAAGGAAGAATTCATCTGCGCAGTTTAACGGAGGCCGCGCCTGCACGCGGTGTCGTCGCGCACCCGTCGGGCCTGGCGGATAGACGGCAGGCACCATGCGGCATGCTCGCAGCGCGCAAGCACACGGGGTGTTAGCGGCGCGCCGCCAAGCGCGCGCACAACGCAGTGGCTGCCATCAGGCTGGAGGGGTCTGCGATTCCGCGGCCGGCCAGTTCCAGCGCAGTACCGTGATCCACCGCAACGCGCGGGTAGGGCAGGCCAAGGGTGATGTTCACTGCCTGCTCGAAGCCGCTGTACTTGAGTACCGGCAGGCCCTGGTCGTGATACATCGCCACCACTGCGTCGAAACCACGCAGTTTCTGCGGCAGGAATGCGGTGTCCGCCGGCAACGGGCCGATCAGCTGCATGCCCTCGCCGCGCAGCTGCTCCAGCAGCGGAATGACGATATCCAGTTCCTCGCGGCCCAGGTGACCGTCTTCGCCGGCATGCGGGTTGAGGCCGAGCACGGCGATGCGCGGGTGCTCCAGGCCGAAGTCGCGCTGCATCGCTGCGTGGGTGATGCGCAGGCACTGCAGCAGCGCATCGGCGGTGATGGCATCGGCCACCGCACGCAGCGGCAGATGGGTCGTCACCAGCGCGACGCGCACGATGCTGTTGGCCAACATCATCACCACCGGGCAACCGGCTTGTTCGGCCAGCAGTTCGGTGGTGCCGGTGTAAGCAATGCCGCCGGCATTGATCACTGCCTTGTGCACCGGGCCAGTGACGATTCCCTGCAACCGGCCGGCGAGGCAGTCGCCGGCCGCGCTGCGCAGACCGGCGATCACCGCTGCGGCATTGGCCGGGTCAGGCGCGCCGAAGCGCGTTGCCACGGCTTGGCGAACGGGATGCAGCGGCAGGTCGCCAGGCGCGCGCGCGGGCTGGTCGGGATCGAGCAGCCGCACAGACAACGAGAGCGCCGTGGCGGCGCTGTGCAGGGTATCTGGGTCGGCGTAGGCAATCAGATGCGCGTCAGAGCGCGGCTGCTGCGCGCGAGCCGGACGCAGAGTTCCGGCCCGATTCCGGCCGGCTCGCCTGGCACCAGCGCGAGCGACGGGACCATCATGCTATCCGGCTGCCCGGTCTCAGCGCGTCGGCTTTGCCGGCGGCGGCGAGGGCGCTGCCGGATCTGCCGACTTGGCCGGAGCGGCAGTGGCATTGTCATCGGCGCGGTCGCCGGTGCGGTAGCTCACATACGCTTCGCCACGCAGCTCCTGCAGATAGCGGTTGTACTCTTCTTCCAGCTTGCGGCGACCGATGGTTTCACGCACCTGCGCGCGCTGGTTCTCGGCGCTCACGTCGGTCTGACGGCTGCCGACGCGCTGCACGATGTGCCAGCCCGCCTGGGTCCGGAACGGTTCGGAGACCGCGCCATCGGTCAAGCTTTCGACCTGCTTGCCGAAGTCCGGGCCGAATGCGTCGGCTGGGAACCAGCCTAGATCGCCACCCTGGCCGCGGCTATTGGTGTCCTCGGAGGACTCCTTGGCCGTCGCCTGGAAATCGGCACCGCCCACGATGCGCGCGCGAATCGTATCGATCTTGGCCTTGGCCTGCGCCTCGGTCTGGTTGTCGCCGATCCGCACCAGGATGTGGCGTGCGTGGTACTCGGTGACCATCTTCTTTTCGCCGCCGGCATTGGCGTCGCGCATTTCCACCAGTTTGAGCAGCTGGAAACCGCTCGGGCCGCGCAGCGGGCCGGCCACCTGGCCAGGCTGCATGTCGCGGATCAGCTGCGCAAATGCGTTCGGGATTTCATCCAGGCTACGCCAGCCCAAATCGCCACCTTCCAGCGCATTGGGGCTATCGGAATAACGCACCGCAGCGGCCGAAAAATCCAGCTCGCCCTTGTCGATCAAGGCCTTGACGCCATCGACCTTCTTCTGGCCAGTGGCGATCTGCTCGGCAGTTGCGCCTTCCGGCAAGCCGATCAGGATGTGCGCCAGGTGGTACTGGCTACCGGTGGCGGCCTGTTGGGCCAGCGCAGTATCCACTTCGCCTTCGCTCACGCTGATGCGGCTCTGCGCAAAGCTTTGGCGCAGGCGCTGCACGATGATCTCGTCGCGCACCGAGGAGCGGAAATCGGCGTAGCCCATCCCGTCGGCGGCCAGCTTCTGGCGCAAGCCGTCCACCGTCGTGCCGTTCTGCTGGGCGATGCTGGCGATGGCGCGGTTGAGTTCTTCATCGCTGACACGGATGCCGTTGCCATCGGCACGGCTGACCTGCAGCTTGACCAGCACCAGGCGCTCAAGGACCTGGCGCTGCAGCACATCGTCTGGCGGCAGCTGGTTTTCGCGACCGGCGTACTGCGACTTGACGTTGCGCACGGCGCGATCGAGCTCGCTCTGCAGCACCACGTCTTCGTCGACGATGGCAGCGATGCGATCCAGCGGCTGGGATTGCTGTGCCGAGGCCAACGGCGAAACCGTGCTGGTGATGGCCAGCAGCGAGGCAAGAACAACAGAGAAAGGCTTGGTCATGGAATCAGGTTCGGATCGTAATCGTCCGGATTGGTCGTGGTGTTGCTGGGCGGGACCAGGTAGAGGTCGTCGCGGTAATAGCCGAGAATAGCACGGCGCAAAGTGCGGTCCGTGTTCTGCCCGAACGAGCTCAAGCCCTTCAGCACGAACTCGATCTGGATCGAGTTGTCCATCTCCCCATCGCGGTTACGCACGAACCGGCGCACCAGTCCGCGCACCGCCAGGCAGCAGCTGTCCCATTGCACGCCACCGATGATTTCCAGCGGCTTGCGGTCCAGCAGAGAGTAGTAATACCGACCGACCGCGCTCCAGCTGGGGTTGATCGGGTACAGGAAGGAGAAATCGGCCTGCTTGAGCTGGTCGCTGTTGTCGGTGAGGTTGCGACGGTAGCGATACGCCAGATTGATGATGCCGTCGTTGTTGAGCAGATAGCGCGTGCGCAGGCTGGCCAGATCTTCCTTGCGCGAGTTCGGGTTCCACTGGTAGGTGGCGCCCATCGACCAGCGGTCGTTGATCATCATGTAGTTGGCGTCGGCCACCCAGGCGGACTTGCCCTGGTCGATGGTCTGTTCGCTGCCGGCTGCCGCGTTATTGCTGTTGTTGATGGTGACCAGCGAATCGCTGAAGTACAGGATTTGGCCCGCACTCAGCGAGAGCTTTTCGCGACCATCGTCCTGGCGCAGCCAGCGCGAGGTCACCGCCAGGGTCAGCTGGTTGGCATCGTTCTGGCGGTCGGCGCCGGTGTAGCGGGTGTCGCGGAACAGCTGCCCGTAGCTGAAGGTGAACGGACGGGTGTCGAACACCGGCAGATCGTCCTGGTCGCGGTATGGCACGTACAGGTAGTACATGCGCGGCTCCAACGTATTGAGATAGTTGGTGCCGAACAGCGAGGTTTCGCGATCGAAATACAGGCCGGCGTCCAGCGAGGCGATCGGCAGGCTACGCGACGGCGAGCGGTTGCCAGTCGGTAGGGTTTTGGCCAGCGTGGAATCCAGCTGGTACGCGGTGTAGCGCCATGCCACGGTGGGCGTCAGGAACCATGCTGCGCCCGACAGCGGCATCGAGATGTACGGCTTGACGTCCAGGCGCGCGCCGCTGCCGTATTCCTTGTTGCGGATATTGGTACGGACGTACTCGTCGTTATCGTCGCGGTTGTTTGTTTCGCCTGGAGCGCTGGGGCTCGGAGGCTGGACGAAGTAGGAGTCGTCATGGGTGAAGCGCACCGCCTCGGCATAGATGCCGGCCTCGAAAATGCCCAGCGGCTTTTCCCAGGTGAAATACGCACGCGGCTGCCGGTTATAGGGCAGGGCCTGCTCGTCCAGCGTGTAGTCGGTGAGCTGCCAACGGTCGGCCATCAGGCCTGCGGTCCAGGTTTCGCCGGTGCCGTAGATGCCCACGGTGCTCTGCAGGCTGGAAGCCGAGCCGATGCCGTTCAGGCGACTGGTGAAGTCCTCGACATAGCGCGTGTCGCTGACCCAGGAAATGCTGCTGCGCGCCTGCCAATTGCTGTTGACGTTGTGGTGGTAGCCGCTGTAGAACACGCTGCCACGGTCCTTGTCGCGCAACTTGTCGTTGGGCAGGTAATTCCCGGTGACTTCGCCGCGACCGCCCTCGTACAGGTAGCGGAATTCGGTGCCGAACATGAAACCGCGCTTGCTCATGTAACGCGGCAACAACGTGGCGTCGTAGTTCGGCGCCAGGTTCAGATAGATCGGCTGCAGGTAATCGAAGCCGTTACGGCCGGACAGGCCGAATTGCGGAAACAGCAGGCCGGTCTGGCGGCGGTCGTCGATCGGGAACTTGAACCACGGGAAGTACAGCACCGGCACCTTGCCGATCTGCAGCACCGCGTTACGCGCGGTACCGAAACCTTCCTCGTTGTCGACGTCGATCTCCGGCGCGCGCACGCGCCAGATCGGCTGCGAGGGGTCGCAGGTGGTGTAGGTGGATCGATGCATCTGCCCGACCTGGCCCTGCAGGTCCACCGATTCGGCGTCGCCATTGCCGCGGCGCTCCACCAACTGGTACTGGATGTTGGTGACCTTGTGGGTGTCGGTATCCTGATTGCCTTCGGCGCGGTCGGCCACCATGCGGAACGAGGTGTCCTGGTACCGGACATTGCCTTCGGCGATGTAGTTGCCGGTTTCGGTGTCCATGCGCAGGTTGTCGGCACCCAGGAACTGGTCGCCGCGCTTCAACGCGACATTGCCCTGGTATTGCGGGGTGGTGCTGGTGCCGGAGAGCTGGTCGCCTTCGACGTCGGTCGGCAACTGCTGGCGCATCTCGGCCGCCTTGGGGTCGGCGGCGGGGGCGCCGTCGAAGCCGGGTAGCGGGTCTACGGCCGGGCACAGTCCCCAGTTCAACGGCTTGTCGGCAGCCATGGCCGGGAGGCAGATGGCGATGCTCAAAGGCAGGGGCAGAAGGCGGAGAGCTCGGCGCACGCGTGGGTTCAACCAATAAAATGGCGACTAGCTTGCCGCATACCCCGCATAGGGGCAATGAAGAGCGCCGGCGCCGGGTGGGCGAGGTTCATCGCACCCGGTGACGCGACCGGCGCCCTGGCCGGGGTTCAGCGCAGCGCTGCCACGTGCGCCACGCTGCTTTCGCGCAGCGCCTGCAGGTCGTAGCCGCCTTCCAGCATCGAGACCACGCGGCCGCGTGCATGGCGGTCGGCCAGAGTGCGCAGCGCGCCGGTGAGCCAGGCGAAATAGGCGTCGTCCAGCATCAGGTCGGCCAGCGGGTCGGATGCCAACGCCTAAATTCATTGCTGTACATACAACGCCTCTATGGGTTCAAGGCGTTGTATGAGTCTATCTCAGTCTCGTTTATCCTATCTCAGTGACCAAAGAACGCCATTTCTGCCGCTAACTCTAAATAAAACAGCAAGTGCCCCATTAGTGCTTAACGACAAGTACGGGTCTGTTCCCTGTGTGCCAGTGGACCAAACGGGACTACCTGCAGAATTATATATTACAAAATTCCCGTCGCCTTGCATGACTGCATTCTCTCCTGATCCTGCTGTCCCAGATTGCCATTTAAGAGAGCCGCCAGCATAAAGCTCTAGATTCCCTGAAGCAGTGAAATCAAGTCGTGCAGATCCGTTGGATGTCTGAAAGCTGCTACCTTTAGTAAAAACTGTTCCAGGAGGAAAAGCTATTCCATCTAGCCCGTTTGGAAAGTCGCCAGTGGCTCTCCAGGCCGGGCCGAAGCCATAGACCACCAAATTTCCATCATCTTGAACTGCAAAGTAAGCGTCCTGAACCATCCCTACAACCGAGGACGGAGCGCATGTTCTAAAAAAGAGATCCGCCAGATGCGCCATTATTTTGCAGGCCAGCGCACCTTGATGGCCTTGTCCCGGTTGCGCCCGTAGGTAAAAAGCTAAAGGAGTCTCCTTGAGATACTTGGCCGCTACTTGCCACCCATGTCTGCCTATTATCTGAATTTCTATAGAGCCTTAATGAGCCATCAGCAAGAAATTTGAGTGAATATGCGCCATTGGGCGACGTCAGGGTTTCTTCTGGGACTAGTCGATTCCCTTGGTTGAGCTGGCCCGGGAAGTTTGCGCGCAGCATTTGGGCATTGACTTGCCCACATGCAATCGTAGCTGCTAGACACAATGCAATATTTAACTTTCTCACTTTTTATCCTTTAAAAGTAAATTGAGAGTGGTTTGCTGCAAGAGAACTCTAACATGAGCAATTGAGCATTCTGCAAGCGCCTGCAGGTCGTAGCCGCCTTCCAGCATCGAGACCACGCGGCCGCGTGCATGGCGGTCGGCCAGGGTGCGCAGCGCGCCGGTGAGCCAGGCGAAATCGGCG
This sequence comes from Xanthomonas phaseoli pv. phaseoli, assembly GCA_022749655.1. Lineage (GTDB taxonomy): Bacteria > Pseudomonadota > Gammaproteobacteria > Xanthomonadales > Xanthomonadaceae > Xanthomonas > Xanthomonas phaseoli. The sequence goes on along the minus strand of CP094243.1, from coordinate 4,456,552 downwards.
TCGTCCAGCATCAGGTCGGCCAGCGGGTCGCGCAGATGCGCATCGAAGCCGGCGGAGATCAGGATCAACTGCGGGCGGAAGGCATCGATGAGCGGCAGCATCTCGTCTTCCCAGACATTGCGGAAGCGCAGCCCGTCGCTGCCCGGTGGCAGCAGCAGGTTATGGATATTGCCGACGCCGCGCTCGTACACGCTGCCCGAATGCGGATACAGCCCGGACTGGTGGGTGCTCAGGTACTGCACGGCGGGGTCGCGTTCGAAGATCGCCTGGATGCCGTTACCGTGATGGACGTCGAAGTCCACGATGGTGATGCGTTCCAGCCCATGCCGGTCGCGCGCATGGGCGGCGGCCACGGCGATGTTGTTGAACAGGCAAAATCCCATCGACACCTGTGCGGTGGCGTGGTGACCGGGCGGACGCACGGCGCAGAAGGCGGTGCGGGTCTGGTCCTGCATCACCGCATCGACCGCGGCGATGCCGGCGCCGGCGGCGCGCAGGGCGGCCGCGCGCGAGGCCGGCACCATGCGCGTGTCCACGTCCAGCTGACGATAGCCGTCGAAGGCGGTTTCCAGTACCGCATCCACCTGCTCGCGCTCGTGCACGCGGCACAGGTCGCCCAGCTTGGCCAACGGCGCTTCGCGCCAGTCCAGATCCGGGAATGCGCCGCGCAGGGCCTGGACCACCGCTTCCAGGCGGGCGGGGCTTTCCGGGTGCTCAGGGCCGGCGTCGTGACCGAGGCAGGCGGGATGGGTAAAGACCAACATGGGGCAACTCTAGCCTCTGTGCCGACCCGGGCGCATGCTCAACCGCGTCGGCGGTCGTGCCGCCACAGGACTTCCTGCCGACCATCGGCACGCGCCAGCACGCGCGCCAGCACGAACAGCAGGTCGGACAAGCGGTTGAGGTAGCCGATCGCCTCGCTGCGCACCGCTTCCTGGCGCGACAGCGCAACGGTCTCGCGCTCGGCCCGGCGCACGATGGTGCGGGCCAGATGGCAGCGAGCGGCGGCTTCGCCACCTGCCGGCAGGATGAATTCCTGCAGTGCGGGCAGCGTCTGGTTGAAGGCGTCCAGCTGCGTCTCCAGCGCCTGGATGTCGGTCGCGTCGATGGCCGCGTGGCCGGGGATGCAGAGCTCGCCGCCCAAGTCGAACAACTGATGCTGCACGGTGGTCAGCAGTGCGGCGATCGGCTCCGGCACGCCGGGTGCGGCCAGCAGCACGCCGATCGCCGAATTGGCTTCGTCCACGGTGCCGTAGGCATTGACGCGCAACGCATCCTTGCCGGTGCGGCTGCCGTCGCCCAGGCCGGTGCTGCCGTCGTCGCCGGTCCGGGTATAGATGCGGGAGAGTCGGTTGCCCATGGCTTAGCCGGCGTAGGGCTGGCGACGCGGTGCGGACAGACGCTCGGCAGCCACCTGGATCACCGCGGCAGCCGCCACGTACAGCGCGGCGCTGCGCAGATAGGGCCCCAGCCAGTCGGTATAATTCTTGAACCAGCCGGCCACGGTCGGGTCGGCCACGCTGGCGCTGATCCAGTAGAAGCTGCCCTGGGCGATCAGCTGGCACAGCGCCACGGCAATCAGCAGGGCCGGCACCAGTCGCGCCAGCGCGCTCCACTGAGCGCCGTGGTAGTGCCGGCGCAGCCACACGCCGCCGGCCCACAGCGCGAAATACGCCGGGATCAGGCACCAGTACGCCGGCGACACGCAGTAGTGCTGCCAGAAGCTCAGGCCCTGGCCGGTGATGACCAGCCAGTCCACCGCCACGGCCAGCAGCATCAGCAGCGGAAATGCCAGCTTGGTACGTGCAGCCAGATGGAATCCGCCGATGAAGAACACCGCCCAGGACGCGTCCGGAACCGGCGCGAAGTGATTGATCCGGGTGGCCGCCATCAACGCGGCGAGCAGACTCAGAATCAGGGTGTCGTGCGAGCGAGACGTCATGCGCGAGGCGGCCGGATTGCAGGCCCTGGAGTGTAGCGTGGAAGTGGTGCTGCCCGCGGCTTGGGTAACGGCAGCTGCACGATGACTGCGCAATGCCAAGCGGGCGTGGCCGGCGCCCGGAATCGGCCTGCGCCACGCCTACATCGCCGTTTCTGGGCGCGCCATCCACGCCCGCCTGGCGACTGCTCGCCACGCTTTTCCGGCCGCTGCATGTGTTTGGGGAGCGCATGAAGCGTTGCGCTGCGCGCGAGCCATGCACGGCGCAGGTGGCAGCGGGCGCGGCAAGATGTCCCGCCCTGCGTCGGCAACGCGCAGGGGGCGAAGGCTTATCATGTGGGAATGACACATCCCCATGACGTTCTGATCGTTGGCGGCGGCCTGGTCGGCTCCAGCCTTGCGATTGCGCTGGACCGCCTCGGCCTGGATGTCGGGCTGGTGGAGGCCACCTCGGCCGGCACGCCGCCGGCAGTGTTTGATCAACGCAACCTCAGTTTCGCCGCGGCCACCGTGAACGCGCTCGGTGCGCTCGGGGTGATGGCCAAGCTGCGCAGCCCGCCCGGGCCGATCCGGCGCATCCATGTCAGCCGCGCCGGGGACTTCGGCCGCGTGCAACTGGACGCGGCCGATTATGGCCGCGACGCCTTCGGCCAGGTGGTGGTGGCGCGCGACTTCGGCGATGCCCTGCAAACGCGTCTGGACGAACTGACCCATCTGCGCCGTTACCGGCCCGCGCGGTGCATCGGCATAGAACCGGTGCAGGACGACCTGCGCGCGGTGCGCCTGGCTACCGATGCGGGCGAGCAACGTGTGCAGGCCAAACTGGTGGTCGGCGCCGACGGCAGCCATAGCGCGGTGCGCGAGCTGCTGCATATCGGTACCGATACCCACGATTTCCTGCAGACCCTGTTCGTGGCGCGCGTGCGTGCCTCACGACCGCCCGATGGCACGGCCTGGGAGCGTTTTGGCGAACATGGGCCAACGGCGCTGTTGCCACGCGGCGACCGTCATTACGGTGCGATCCATTGCGTGGCGCGCGCCGAGGCCGAAGCCGTGGCTGCGCTCGATGACACCGGCTGGCTGGCGCGCCTGCAGCGTGCAGCCGGCTGGCGTGCCGGGCGCATGGTCGCCACCGGCGAACGCAGTGCCTATCCGCTGGTGCAGGTGCTGGCCGACAGCCTCATCGCCGAGCGCGTGGTGCTGCTGGGCAATGCCGCGCAGACGCTGCACCCGATCGGCGCGCAGGGCTTCAACCTGGGGCTGCGTGATGCGCTGACGCTGGCCGAATTGATCGAGCACGATCGCAGCGATGCCGGTGCCGGTGCGTTGCTGGCCGAGTATCTGGCGCGGCGGCGGGTGGATCGCGAGCACACCATCGGGTTTTCCAGCGGTCTGGCGCGGCTCACCGGCAACCCGGCACCGTTGCTGCGGCCGTTGCGTAGCCTGGGCTTGTTTGCGGCCTCGCAGGCGGCCCCGCTGCAATCGATGCTGGTGGGCGGCGCCATGGGCTTCCGTGGCGATGTGCCACAACTGTGCCGGGGCAGCGCATGAGCCGGCGCAGCATGCGCGAGGTGGTGATCGTCGGCGGTGGCGTCGTCGGCGCCGCCTGCGCGCTGGCATTGAACGATGCCGGCCTGCGCGTTGCCCTGATCGAAGGGCGCGAGCCTGCCCGCTGGCGCGCCGAGCAACCCGATCTGCGCGTCTATGCCTTCGCTGCCGACAATGCCGCGTTGCTCGACAGCCTGGGCGTGTGGAATGCGGTGCGTGCCGCGCGCGTGCAACCTTATCGGCGCATGCGGGTCTGGGATGCGGGCGGAGGTGGCGAGCTGGGCTTCGACGCCGACACCCTGGGACGCGAGCAACTGGGCTGGATCATCGAAAACGACGTGCTGGTGGACCGCCTGTGGGCCGCCGTGCACGCGGCCGGCATCGAAGTGCATTGCCCGGCACGCGTGGTCGAGCTGGAGCAGGACGCCGCCAGCGTGCGCCTGCGCCTGGACGATGGCAGCCGGCTGGAAGCGGCAATGGCCATCGCTGCCGATGGTGCGGCATCTACCTTGCGTGAACTCGCCGGGCTGCCGGTCTCCCGGCATGCCTACGCACAGCGCGGCGTGGTTGCCTTCGTGGAAACCGAGCACCCGCATCAGGCCACCGCCTGGCAGCGCTTCCTGACCACCGGGCCGCTGGCCTTCCTGCCGTTCGCCGATGGCCGCAGTTCGATCGTGTGGACCTTGCCCGATGCCGACGCCGAGCGCGTGCTGGCGCTGGACGATGCCAGTTTCTCGCGGGAGTTGACCCAGGCCTTTGCTGCGCGCCTGGGCGAGGTACGCGTGGTGTCGGCACGCACCGCCTTCCCGCTGCAACGGCAGCTGGTGCAGCAGTACGTCAGCGGCCGCGTGCTCACCTTGGGCGATGCCGCGCATGTGGTGCATCCGCTGGCCGGGCAGGGCGTCAACCTGGGCCTGCGCGATGTGGCGGCGTTGCGGCAGAGCGTGCGCGAGGCGATGGCCAAACGCGCCGATTGGGCCGCGCCGCATCGCCTGCAATGTTGGGCACGTACCCGGCGCAGCGAGAACACCGTGGCTGCCTACGGCTTCGATGCGATCAACACGGTGTTTTCCAACGACGACATGCACCTGACCTTGTTGCGCGGATCGGTATTGGGCCTGGCCGGCAAGTTGCCGCCGTTGGTCGATGTGCTGTGGAAGCGCGCCTCCGGCGGCGCGTGAGCCAAGCGCGCCAGCCGCCGACATCGGCAGCGGCTGGCTGTCATGCCTTGATATGCCTTTGATGCTATAGCGAAGGCAGCAGGTTCCATACGACGTGCGTGGCTGCCGTGGCTACAGTCGCGCCATGACCTCGTCTGCGCCTCCTTCGTCCAAGCCGGCAGTGTTGTTGTTGTGCGGCCTGCTGTGCGATGCCGCCATCTGGCAACCGCAGCGCACCGCGCTGCGCGATCTGGCCGATATGCAGGTGATGGATTTCGCCGGCTTCGACAGCATTGCGCAGATGGCCGCGCATGTCTTGGCCGTTGCGCCGCCGCAGTTTGCGCTGGCGGGACATTCGATGGGCGGGCGGGTCGCGCTGGAAATCATGCGCCAGGCGCCCGCGCGCGTGCTGCGGCTGGCCCTGCTGGATACGGGCATCGCGCCGCGCCGCGAGCGCGAACGCGAAGAACGACTGGCATTGGTGCGACTGGCGCACGCCCAGGGAATGCAGGCGCTGGCGCAGCGCTGGCTGCCGCCGATGCTGCACCCCGATCACCGTGCCGATGGCGAATTGATGGATGGCTTGATGGCCATGGTGCAGCGGCAAAGCGCGCAAAGTTTTGCCGGGCAGATCAACGCCCTGCTGGAACGCCCCGATGCGGCACCGGTGCTCGCGCACATCACATGCCCGACATTGCTGGGCGTCGGGCGGCAAGACGCGTGGAGCCCGTTGGCGCGGCACCAGGACATGGCGCGACACATTCCGCAGGCGCGGTTGGCGATCTTCGAACACTGCGGGCACATGGCGCCGGTGGAAGCCCCCGCTGCCGTCAGCGACGCGCTGCGCGACTGGTTGCAGGCCGCGTGATGGCGCGCCCGCCGAACGCGTGGCACGAGGTGGCCACTGCTGCGCAAACACGCAATCCGCCGGGTATCGAGTGCGTGGTCACGCCTTGAGGAACGCTGCATGCACGAAGACGTTTCGATCATCATTGCCTGCGAGCAAGCGATCCGCCGGTTTGCGCTCTACAACGATCGCCATGATCATGCCGGTCTCGCCGCGTTGTTCACCGACGATGGCGTGTTCGCGCGCCCCAGTGCACCGGATGCGCCCGTGCGGGGGCGCGAGGCCATCTTGCAGTCGTTTCGCGAGCGTGCGCCGCGCACCACGTGCCACCTGATGCTCAATACCTTGGTCAGCGTCCAGTCGCACACGCTGGCGCATGCGCACAGCCACGTCCTGCTCTACACCGCTGACGCTACCTCCGCAGCGCCGCCGTGGACGGCGCAAGCGCCGGCATTGCTGGGCAGCTTCGAGGATGTGCTGGTGCTCGAGCAGGGACGCTGGTTGTTCCAGCAACGGCTCGGGTCACTGCTGCTGCGGGTCGGCGCCGGCTGAGTCGGCGCATCCGGGCGGCAGACAACTTCGTGACTCACCGCTGTCCTGACGGCGCATGCCGCGTGCCGCCGTCTTCCAGTCCCACGTTCTCCCCCTCCCCGTCGCGTTGCATCGCAGTCATCCATTCCCTTTGCATCGGAGATTCGCCTAGTGAACGCGTCCGTTCGTCTGCTCGTTGTGGTTCGGTGTTGCCGCGTGCGCTGTCGCCTCGTCAACCTGCATTGATCATCGCTGCCTTGCTGGCCGCAGCGTCGCCGGCAGCGTGGGCGCAGGCTGTGCCGGAAACCGCGGCGCCACCCCAAGGCATCAATCTGGGTGGCACCAGTTTCTTGGATGGCTTCGGTTCCATGCAGCCTGGATGGACGGCCATCGAGTATCTGCGCTACTACGATTTCGACGCGATCAAAAATGCCAACGGCGACAATTCGCCGGCGTTCCGCGACCCCAAGGTTGGCGTCAGCGTCGCGTTGACCCAGCTCATCTATGTCACGCCCTACACCTGGAAAGGCGGTTCGTTGAGCTTCAATGCGATCGTGCCGCTGGTCAATTACGACACCTCCGTCGCTGCCGATAGCCCGGTGCGCTTGAGCAGCAATGGCTTGGGCATGGGCGATATCTCGTTCGGGCCGGCGCTGCAGATGCCACCGGTGATGCGCGATGGACGGGTGTTCTTCTTCCAGCGGTTTGCCATCGATGCCTTCGCGCCCGTGGGCAAGTTCGATCGCGATATCGCCATCAACCAGAGCACCGGTTTTTGGTCGGTCGCACCGCATTGGGCCTTCACCGTGCAACCCAGCGACACTTGGGAAATCAGCGGGCGGCTGAATTATCTCTACAACTTCCGCACCAGCCGCGCAGGTGGCGTGCCGCCGATTCCCGGGTTCCGTTTTCGCAATGGCCAGGCCGGCGATGTGCTCTGGGCAAACTTCGCCAGCTCGGTCAAGGTCACCGAGCAATTGCGTCTGGGCATCAATGGGTATTACCTGCAACAGTTGAAGAACAACCACACCAACGACCAGGGCGTCCCCGACAGCAAGCGCAGGCAGTTCTATGTTGGCCCCGGGTTGTCCTGGCGGTTCGACGAAAAGAACCTTCTCAACTTCAATGTGTACCTGCCTATCGAGGTGGAGAACTCGGTGGCAGGCAATAGCTACAACCTGATGATCGTGCACTCGCTGTAACGCGCGCCGGTCATGCATCCCGCATTGCCGGCGCCGCGGTGCCGGCAATGCGGGATGACGCGGATGCGATGCGTCACGCGAACGAACTCGCGCTGGAGGTCTGGCCTCATCGCTCAAGCGGGATGCTTGGCACGCAGGGCATCGACGAGCAAAGCGCTCGTCTCACAGTCCCATGCTGTGCCGTTGCGTGTTGGCATGTTCGCGGAACAGCAATTCGGCGCGTGCGCCATCGCGTTGTTCGATGGCCGAGACGATGGCGCCGTGTTGCCTGTGCCCGTAAAACAGATCGTCGTAGGCGAGCGCAGCAGTGCGTTGGCCGAACACGACGTTGACCGGGCTGACGAACGGCACCAGTGTGCAGCGTTCCACGGTTTCGGTCAGGATCGGCTTGTTGGCCGCCTCCACGATGGCGCGATGGAAACGGGCATTCATTGCGCCATACGCCTGCTCGTCGTCGGCACAGAGATTGCGGCTGGCCAGGATGCGGTCGCCTTCGCCCAGGCAGGCGTGCAAGGTGGCGAGCAATTCGGCGGCGGCGCCCCGTTCGGCGATGGTGCGCGCGGCCATGCCTTCCATCACTGCGCGCACCGCCAGTGCATCCAGGCTTTCCTGCTGGCTGAAGCGCCGCACGGCGTAACCACGGCTGCCTGCCTGCACCAGCAGGCCTTCCTGGCATAACGCCGGCAGGGCCTGACGGATCGGCGTGCGCGAAATCGCCAGGCGCTCGGCCAGCGCGGCTTCGGTGACGCGCTCGCCCGGCGCGAAGGTGCCGCACAGGATCAATTCGCGTAGCTGCTGAATCGCTTGCAATCGGTGGTTGTTCGCCATTGGCTCCATTCTCTCGCGCCATACCGCAGCGCACGTTCCTTCGACAGGGAAAACTTGCAATTACTTGTATAAAAACCTTGCGGATGAGATCGCTTGATGGCAATTTGGATCCCAAGGATACCGTTTTGGCAATCCGGAGTCGTTGGTCGTCCTTTGTTGGGATCCATTGCGTTGCAGATCCCCAATCACCCACTGACGCGCGCCTGCCCTGACCGGGGCCCGGCCCGCGTCGCAGGAGCGGAACATGGCAAGCATCATCGGCGGTATCGGAACCTCGCACGTTCCCACCATCGGGGTGGCCTACGACAAGGGCAAGCAGCAGGACCCGGTGTGGAAGCCGTTGTTCGACGGCTACACGCCGGTGGCCGCGTGGCTGGCCGAGCAGCAGGCCGACGTGCTGGTGTTCTTCTACAACGACCACTGCACGACGTTCTTCTTCGATCTGTATCCCACCTTCGCGCTGGGTGTGGGCGAGCGCTTTCCGGTTGCCGACGAGGGTGCGGGGCTGCGCAACCTGCCGCCGATCCGCGGCGACGTGCAGTTGCAGGCGCATATCGCCGAATGCCTGGTCAATGACGAATTCGACCTGACGGTGTTTCAGGACAAGCCGATCGACCATGGCTGCGCGGCGCCGCTGCCGTTGCTATGGCCGCATGTGCCGGACTGGCCGGGCACGGTGGTGCCGATCGCCATCAACGTGCTGCAGTACCCGCTGCCAACGGCGCGGCGCTGCTATCGCCTGGGCCAGGCGGTGCGCCGGGCGATCGAATCGTATCCGGAAGATCTTCGGGTGGTGGTGGTGGGCACCGGTGGGCTATCGCACCAGATCCATGGCGAGCGCACCGGGTTCAACAACACCGAATGGGACATGGAATTTCTGGACCGGTTCCAGCATGCGCCCGAGACCCTCACCGATCTCACCCACACCGATTACGTGCGCCTGGGCGGTGCGGAGAGCGTGGAGCAGATCATGTGGCTGGCGATGCGCGGCGCGCTGGATGGGCCGATCCGCAAGCTGCATCAGAACTACTACCTGATGACCACCACCGCGATGACCGTGGTGCTGTACGAGCCGGGCGAAGAAGCGGCCGGCGCGCCGCGTTCGGCCGATCTGCTCGCGCGCGCTGCCGCTGCGGCCTGAGGAGGTGCTGATGAATCCGCAAACCCAGGGCATGGAGCAGATCGGCGGTACGTACCTGTTCGATCTGCGTACCAGCAATCGCGCGCTGCGCCTGAACCGCTTTTTCTGGCACATGATCCGCGCCCCGTGGCGCGATCGTTTCTTGCAGGATGCAGAAGTTCTGATGCAGGAAGCCGAACTCACCGAGCAGGAGAAGGCGCTGATCCGTGCGCGCGACTGGCTGGGCCTGGTGCAATACGGCGCCAACTTCTTCGTCATCGAAAAATTCGCGCGCGTGGTGCGCATGACCAATCTGCAGGTCTACGCAATCATGCGCGGCGAATCGTTCGAAGACTTCATGCAGACGCGGCGTGTGCCCCATGCGCGCTGAGCTGGGCGCAGTGGCCGTGCGCCGCATCGTCGCATTACCCGACTTCCCAACCCAAGGTCTTCCCCAATGACCATGTCATCCGTGTTCTTCGAACACCGCATCAAGGTGCGGCACCTGCGTGTCATCGAGGCGCTGGACCGACAGAAAAGCCTGTTGCGCGCCTCACGCGTCTTGAATGTCACCCAGCCCGCGCTCACGCGCGCCTTGCAGGAGATCGAAGAGATCGTCGGTGCGCCGCTGTTCGAGCGACATTCGCGCGGCGTTCGCCCCAATGCGATGGGCGAGGTGCTGGTGCAGACGGCACATGTGGTGCTGGGGCAGCTACGACGCGCGCAGGACACCTTCGAAGGGCTGCTGCAGGACGATGCGCTCACGATCACCGTGGGCGCCTTGCCGGTGGCGGCCAGCGGTTTGCTGCCGGCGGTGCTGGCCGCGCTGTATCGCACCGAACCGACGCTACGGGTGCGCCTGCTGCATGGCCGCACCGATGAGCTGTTGCCCAAGCTGGCCGGTAACGAGATCGATCTGGTGGTCGGGCGGTTGTATCCGCTGGCCCGCTACGACGCATTGATTCGCAAGGTGTTGTACCAGGACCCGATCGCGCTGGTGGCGCGCAGCGACCACCCGCTATTTACCAATGGGCCGGTACGCATTGCCGAGGCGGTCGCGTACCGGCAGGTGCTGCCGACCCTGAGCCAGCATGTGGAACGCGACGTGGCGCAGGTCATGCGCGAGCATGGTCTTGCAACGCGCGACCAGTTGCGTTCCAGCTCGGCCAGTTTCACACGCGAGATCCTGCTCGGCACCGACAGCATTGCGGTGATGCCGAGCATGATGGTGGCCGGCGACATCGCACGTGGCGAGTTGCGTGCCTTCCAGCTGCAGCAGCCCTCGCAGGCACGCGCAGGTGGGGTGATCTATCGCGATGGCGCCGCAATCCACAAGCCCGGCGTGCGCTTGCTGATGCGCGAGCTGGAGCACCAGCTGGCCCTCATGGCCGAGCAGGGCGCGGTGTGGGTGGACGACCGCGTTGGCGAAGACGATGTATTGCTGGATGCGTCTGCGTGAGCGCATAAGGCTTGCGCAACGCGCGGCGCTTGGCGATGCATGCTGGGTTGCATCGACGGCCAGGGGCCATCGAGCGTGGCTGCATACATCGGAACGTGCGCCGCGCCACAGCAATGGGCAGCCCAGGCTGCCCGTCGTGCCGTTGGCGGTGCGCATTCGCGCCCCTGCGACAGCACCTCAGGTGTCACTGGCCAAGGTGTCCTTCAAGCGCGCTTTTTGTAATTTGCCGGTTGCCGTGCGCGGCAGGGCGTCCACCACGCGCAGATGCTTGGGCACCTTGTACTTGGCCAGGCGTGCGGCCAGATAGTTGCGGATCTCCTCCAGGTCCGGTGCCGCAGCGGCCGGCACGATCGCCAGATAACCCACCTCGCCCCATTGCGGGTCGGCCAGGCCAACCACCGCGCACTCGCGGATGTCCGGATGGTCTGCGAGCAACGCTTCGATCTCTGCCGGATACACGTTCTCGCCGCCGGAAATGAACATGTCTTTCTTGCGGTCGACGACCCAGAAGAAACCGTCGGCATCGCGCTGCACGATATCGCCGGTACGGAACCAGCCCTGCCCATCGAGCACGTCGGCGCTTGCCTGCGGATCGCGCCAGTAACCGGGGCTGAGGTTGGGGCCGCGCAAGAGCAGTTCGCCGGGAACGCCCGCTGGGCAGTCGTTGCCGTTGTCATCGACCACGCGCGTGCGCACTGATGGCGTCGCGATGCCGGCTGCGCCCAGCTTGTTGCGGATCACATCGCAATCCACCGACATGCCGAACACCGTGCCGGCTTCGCTCATGCCGAAGCCGCAGACCATCGGGATGCCATCGTCCAACCAGCCAAGCAGATCGTCGCTGGCGTGCGGCGCGCCGCCGCTGACCAATGCGGTGAGATGGCGCAGCGCTGCCGCATCGAAGCCGGGCTGCTGGCGAAATGCCTGCATCATCTGCGGCACGCCGACGTAATGCGTGATTCCCAGCGATGGATCGGCAAGCCAGCCCAACGAGCGTTTGGGCTCGAAGCCATTGGAGACCTGGATCGAACCGCCCACCGCTAGCGCCGAGCGCACATTGGTGACCAGGCCGATGATGTGAAACATCGGCGCTTCGCACAGAAAGCTGCTGCGCGCATCCACGCGTGTGGTGACGCCGAAGTTATGCGCGGCATGCTGCAGGTTCTGCTCGCTGAGCATCACGCCCTTGGGCTGGCCTGAGGTGCCGGAGGTAAACAGGATCAGGCTCACACGCTCCGGCGGAATCGATGGCGTGTCGGCAGGCTCCAGTGCATCGGCGCTCCCGATAAAACCTGCCAGGCTTTCCATGTCCGTGCGACCGGCAGCGACATCGTCGCCCAGCAGCACGCGCGGCTCTGCGCGTTGCAGCAGCGCATCGAGCTCGCTTGCGCTCAACCGCCAGTTGAGCGGGACATAGATCGCGCCGACCCGCCCGCAGGCAAAGTGCAGGGCCACCTGCCACACCGAATTGCGCGCCAGCACGGCCAGCCGCTCGCCATCGACGCAGCCACGCCGACGCAGCAAGGCCGCCAGGCGGCCCACCAACGCATCCAGTTCGGCGTACGTCCATTCCAGGCCCTGCACCAAATCGCGTGCGGCAAGCTGATGCGGCGAGAGACGGGCGTGGAAGGCGATCGAGTCGGTCGGCATGGCCATGGCGCGGTCTTCTGGAAGAGTGGGAGGTGACTGGGTGTGGGTGCGAGTGCTGTGTGCGAAAGGTTGAGACGTCGCGCAAAACGTGGTGCGCGAACGGCCGGTGCCGCCATACGCATGCCGGCGCACGGCAGGCAAGCAGTGTGGAATCGGTTGCTGGTGTGCATGCCAATACCCAGGCAGGCGCGCGTTGCTTGGGCTGTGCGCTAGCTCAGGTAGACGGTCTTGGTTTCGAGGAAGGCCTGCAGGCCTTCGATTCCACCTTCGCGGCCGATGCCCGAGTGCTTGAAGCCACCAAATGGCATGCTGATATCGACCCACATGCCGTTGATTGCATGGCTGCCGCTGCGCACGCGGCGCGCGATGCGATAGGCGCGTTCGGCGTCTTCGCTGTAGATGGTGCCGTGCAGGCCGTAGTCGCTGGCATTGGCCTTGGCGATGAGGTCGGCGTCGTCGTGGTAGTCGATGAAGCTCACCACTGGTCCGAAGATCTCCTCGCGCGCAATGGTCATGTCCGGCGTCACCTCGGCAAACACCGTCGGCTCGACGAAGAAGCCGCGCGACAGGTGCGCCGGGCGGCCTCCACCCATGACCAGGCGTGCGCCCTCGGCGTTGCCCTTGGCGATGTAGGACTGCACACGTTCGAGTTGGCGGCCCAGGGCCAACGGGCCCATGCCGGTGTCTGCCGCAAACGGGTCGCCCAGTTTCACGGCGCTCAATGCCGCGCAATACGCCTGCAGGATTTCTTCGCGGCGCTGCGCCGGCACCAGGACGCGCGTCAACGAGAAACACACCTGTCCGGCGATCGGCATGGAGTAGGGCACCAGGCTGGGCAGCACCTTGGCGAGGTCGGCATCTTCAAGCACGATCGCTGCCGATTTGCCGCCCAGCTCCAGGCCAACCCGTGCCAGACGCTCGGCGCAGGCGATGCCGATCGAGCGGCCGGCCTGGGTGGAGCCGGTGAAGCTGACCTTGTCCACGTGCGGGTGGCGGATCAAGTGCTCGCCCACCTCGCGGCCGGCGGGGAGCAGGTTGAACACGCCATCGGGCACGCCGGCGGCGCTGATGCACTCGGCCAGGATATAGGCATCGATCGGCGTTTCCGGCGAGGGTTTGGCCACCACCGTGCAGCCGGCAGCCAGCGCGGCGGCGACCTTGTAGCACAGCAATACCAGCGGCGCGTTCCAGGGCGTGATGGCGGCGACCACGCCAACCGGCTCCTGCACCACATGCACGCGGCCACCATTGGGGCGCACGCGCGGTTCGACGAATGCGTGGGTGGCAATCAGATCGGCGTAGTAGTCGAACAAATCCGGCGCCTGCTGAAGCCGATGGTGGCGCCCACCTGGCCGGTCCATGCTTCGGCCAGCTCCGGCATGCGTGCACGCAAGTGATCGGCCACCCGCTTGAGCACCACGCTGCGCTCTTGCGCGGAAAGCTGCGGCCAGGGGCCATGGTCGAATGCGCTGCGTGCAGCAGCGATGGCCGCTTCGGTATCTGCGTGCGAGGGCTCGGTGTAGCACAGCAGCCGTTCTTCGGTATGCGGCGCGATCACATCGACAGTGCGATCGCCGGTGCTTGCGCGCCATTGCCCATCGATGAACAGGCCCAGGGGACTGCGCGCGGCGATCTTGCGCAGCGTTTCGGATAAGGCTTCCATACTCCCTCCTCGGTGCAGAAAACCACTGGCAGCGCCAGCGATGCATGCGCAACGCGCATCGCTTGACGCCGTAGGACGCGCTTACGCCCGGTGCTTGCTGAGGTCGTACTCGCCCAGGCCAGGCTTGTAGCTCTTCTCGTCGATGAACTGACGGATGCCTTCCTTGCGGGCGTTGTTGTCGAACGAGTTGGCCGCTTCCTGCATGCGCACCAGGTAATCTTCGGCCTCGTCGTAGGTCATGGTGCCGACGCGGCGTACCGCATCCTTGGCGTACTTGAGTGCGACCGGGTTCTTGCGCAGCAGCAGCTCGGCCACTTCGCGGGTGCGGGCTTCCAGGCGTTCCAATGGCACGCTTTCGTTGACCAGGCGCCATTCGGCAGCCTTCTTGCCATCTACCATTTCACCGGTCAGCGTCATCCACATCGCATCGCGCATCGACAGCAGTTCCACCGCGACCTTGGTGACGCCACCACCGGGCAGGATGCCCCAGTTGATTTCCGACAGGCCAAACTGCGCCTCATCGGCAGCAATCGCCAGGTCGCAGGCGAACAGCGGGCCGAAGCCACCGCCGAAACACCAGCCGTTGACCATGGCGATGGTCGGCTTCTGGTACCAGCGCAGACGACGAAACCAGCCGTACGATTCGCGCTGCGAGCGCCGTACGCCGCGCAGGCCCTGCGCTTCGGTTTCGCGGAAATATTCCTTCAGGTCCATGCCCGCCGACCAGGCAGTGCCTTCGCCGCCGAGCACCAGCACGCCGACGTTGTCGTCGAACTCCAGCTCGTCCAGCACGTCCATCATGCGGCGGTTGAGCGCCGGGCTCATCGCGTTGCGCTTGTCGGGGCGAGCGAACTTCACCCAGGCGATGCGGTTTTCGATGCGAACCGATACCACGTCATGCTCGTTCAAGCGGCGTCTCCTTCGAGTCGTGAGAGTGCTGATGCGTTGATGGGCTCAGAGCGCTTCGGCCAGCGCGGTGTCTGGCACGGCGGCGCGCTCCAGTGCAGCGCTGGCGTTCAACTTGCAGAGCAGGCGCAGCAGGGTTTGTTGCTCGCCGGCCTGCAGGCCGGTGCAGGTGCGTTCGCCCGCGCGCGCCAGGCAGCCCTGTGCAACCAGCAGCGTGCGCTCGCCCGCGTCGGTCAGGTACAGGCCCTTGCTGCGACGGTCGCGGCCGGCGAGGCGTTCGATCAGGCCTTGCTCGGCCAGCGCATTGGCGATCTTCATGCCGGCGGCGCGGTTGACCAGCAGCCGGTTGCCCAGCTCGGTCTGGTCGCAGCCGGGTTGATCGCGGATGTGGATCAACGCGGTCACGCGCGCCGGGGTCAGCTGCAGTTCGGCCAATTCCTGGCGCGCGGCGTGGCTGGAGGCCAGGGCGGCGAGTTGCAGCTGGTAGCCAAGGTCGGCGGCAAGTGAAAGGCAAGCGGTCATCGATCCGTCCAGATTGTATCCGTCAAATACAATCTAGCCGACCGAAGCGGGCGCTGCAAGAGGGGGCGACGGCATGATGCGAAGCACAGTGCGCGGCTGCGTAGCAGCGCCGCGCCTGCCGTACGACGGTCAGCGAATCAGCCAGCCGGCGAGCTGTTCGCGGGTCAGGTAACCGCTGTGACGGGTATCGAGCGCGTCGAATTCATCGGCCAGGGCAGGGTTGGCCTGCGCCTCTGCACGGCTGATGCGGCCATCGCCATCGGTATCCATGGCTTCGAAATCGATGCGATAGCTGCCGACCACGCTGCTGGGCTGGATCGAACGCACGATCACGCTGGATTCGCCGCGCGGGCGTTCCAGTTCGGTTTGATGGGTGACCTCGCCACTGGACAGCGGCTGGGTGCGGATGGCACTGGGCACGTCGATCAGCGGCATGCTGCTGGCGGGCGTGGGCGCCTGTTGCGCCTGTGCGGCAGTGCAGAGCAAAAACGACAGCGTGGAAACGAGTGTGGCAAGACTGCGGGTGGTCATCAGATCCCCTGATGCGGAACAGCCCACAAGCATAGAGCCTGGCGGCCTGTTGCGCTGGGCGTGACGGGGCGCTGCGCTTGGCGGCCGGGAGACGTTGCTGGAGTGTCACAAGCGGCGAACATGCCTTGTCGCGCTGCTGCGCAGTCAGCGTGAGGCGAGCACTGCGCATCGCATCGCGCAGTGCTCTGGTGAGCGCCACTCAGCCGGGGATGAAGGGGAACACGATCTTCAGCAACCCCTTCAGGCCGCCCTCCGCGGTGCTCGTCACCGCCTTGGCACCCAGGCTGTTGAGTGCGCGGCGCACGTCGTCCCAGCGCACCTGCGCGATGTCCTTCTTGAGCAGGTCCGACACCTCTTCTGCGGTGGGCGTGAGTTTCTGCAAAGCGCGCACGGTGGCTTGCGGATCCGGTTGCAGGTAGCCCCAGCGCTCGGCGATTTTCAGCAGCGTGTCGAAACGCACCGCGACCACTTCGCGGTTGCGTTCGTACACCGGCAGCGCACCGACATCCAGAATGGCTTGTTCGAACTGTTGCGCGTCGTCGGGGTGTTCGATGCGCACCGCCAAAAGCCTTCCTTGCGGCTGCGTTCGCTGACATGTTTTGCGCCGGAGCGCAGATTGTCTTCGGTGAGCACGTTGGCGACGATCCGCTGCATCGCCGCGTCACCCTCTTCGGGCACCAGCGAGCGCCAACGCGCATAGCCATCGCGCCGCAGCGCCTTGACCTTGGCCGACGTCACCCGCAACTGCAATGCGACCGCCGCGTTGGAGCTGTTGCGCGAGATGGCGCCATCGCGTTCGAGCAGCACGAAGATCAACAATTCCAGGTCACGCTTGGTCAGCGACTGAAACCCCTGCAACAGGGTCAGGCGCAGAAATTCGCTGCCGAAGGCGGCCGCGTCCTTCAATTCGATCGGTTGCATGGGGAGTCCTCCACAGGTGACCTGCAGCATGCCAGGACGCTGTTGCGCGGCCTGAGAACCAATGCGACGTACACGCCAGTTTCAGTGTCCGGTTTCGCGCCCGCGACGATCGGACCTGAACGTTTCAACTGCGCCACGATCCTGCAAGGTGACGAACACCTGCTTGCCATCGGCACCGCCGAAGGCCACGTTGCTGGCCTTGCGTCCCTTCAATGCAACCGTGCGCAGCAGCTTGCCCTGGGGCGACACCACTGCAATCTGCCCGGCATCGTAGCGGGCGATGTACAGATTGCCGTCGGCATCGCAGCGCATGCCGTCCATGCCGAAATCGGCAAAGCTGATCAGCAGCCGTTTGTTGCGCAGGCTGCCGTCGCTGCCACGGTCGTAGACCCACACCTTGCGCGACATGCTTTCGTTGACATACAGGTGCTTGCCGTCGGGGCTGACATCCAGGCCGTTTGGCGTGGTCATCCCTGCTTCCAGCAAGCGCACCGCGCCGTCGCGGCCGATGTGCCACAAGCGCCCGCCATTGTCCTTCCAGTTCGGATCGCTGGCGTAGAAGCTGCCATCGGGCGCCAGCGCCAGATCGTTGGGGCCGTCTGCTTCGGGCAACGCCGCGAAGGTACTCACCGCGCGCGTTTGCATTTTCACCTGCAGGATCTTGTGGCCGGTGTAATCGGCGACATACATGGTGCCGTCGCGAAAGCGGATGCCATTGCCGGTGCTTCCCGCGGGCAAGGTGGCGAACACCTCGGCACGTGCGCTGCCGTCTGCCTGCAGCGCGATGCGCGCGATGGTGCCGTCCTTGCCCAGGTTCACCGCGTACAGCGCGCCATCGGGACCAGTCGCCGGGCCTTCGGCATTGTGTGTGAATGCGCCATCGCCGATCAGATCGCGCGCAACGAAGGGCGTGTCGGCAGCGATGGCGAGCGAACTGGACAACAGCAGTGCCAGCGGCAAACAGCGAAGATGGGCAGCGAGGGTCATGCGCAATGCTCCGGATGTGATCGCCAGCAGTGTGCCAGAACGTGCAGCGCGACCATGGCGGTGATCACACCCGATCAAGTAAGGTGCGCGAGCAGTACGCCCACACCCGCGAAGGAGGTTTGCATGTCCGTGGAATCGATCACACGTCGCCGCTTGCTTGCCGCCTTTGGCGGTGCAGGCATCCTGCTCGCTGCACCGACGTGGGCAGTGCCGAAGAAAAAGCCCGGAAAACCGCTCAATGTCGCGTTGGTCGGGTTGGGCAGTTATGCCAGCGAACAGCTCGCGCCCGGCCTGGCACTGACCAAGCATTGCAAGCTCGCCGGGATCGTCACCGGTACGCCGTCGAAGATTCCGCAGTGGCAATCCAAGTACGGCATCGCCGACCGCAATGTCTACAACTACGAGAACTTCGATCGTATTGCCGACAACGACGACATCGATGTGGTGTACATCGTCACGCCCACGCATCTGCATGCACCACTGACCCTGCGTGCGGCTGCTGCAGGCAAGCACGTGTGGTGCGAAAAGCCGATGGCGATGCATGCCGGTGAATGCGAGGCCATGATCGCTGCCTGCAAACGCAACAAGGTGGCGCTGACGATCGGCTACCGCATGCAGCATGAACCCAATACGCGGCGCGTGATTGCGATGGCCAGCGAGAAACCGTTCGGCGCGATGCAGCGTGTGCGTGCCGAGGCCGGGTACAACGGCTACCAAGGCACCGCCAAGGCCGACCGCCCGTGGCGGTTGCGCTCGCAGTTCGGTGGTGGCGCGATGTACGACATGGGCGTGTATCCGCTCAATGCCGCCCGCTATACAACCGGCGCCGAGCCGCTGGCAGTGACGGCCAAGCGCTGGACCGACCGACCCGATCTGTTCGATGAAGTTGACGAGCACATGGACTTCACCCTGGAGTTTCCCAATGCGGTGCGCGCCGAGTGCAAGACCAGCTTCGGCAAGAACATGAATGTGTTGCGCGCCGAATGCGAGCGTGGCTGGTACGAGTTGTCGCCCTTCCAGAGCTACCAGGGCGTGACCGGCAGGGCCAGCGATGGGCGCGTATTCGACGCCAAGGTGCCGCATCAGCAAGCGCTGCAGATGGACGAAGACGCGCTGGCGATCATGAACGGCACACCATTACGTGCGCCGGGCGAAGAAGGCCTGCGCGACATCCGCATCGTCGATGCGATCTACCGTTCGGCGCGTGAGGGCAGCAAGCGCATCGTGCTGTAAACGAGCCGGTTCCGGCGGCTAAGTGCCGCCGGGGCCACCGCAATAGCAGGCAGTGGCCCAGAGCCGCCAGGCATGGCAGCACACAGCGGCCAACACATATCCTGACTGTGGAGCGAGCAAGCGGCCAATCGGCCGCGGTGCGTCACGCCCGCAATCAATGGCCGACAGCTGCAAGCAGCACACCAGCGGCAACCAGCGGCCGCAGAAATGTCGATTCAGTGAGAAGAGCAAGCGTCAATTTCGCAAAAGCGAGCCGCGCCAGCAGGGAGGCAATTTCTACTACAAGGCACGGAACCAACCATCACGAGGATTCCCGCTGCACGCCTCAGGCGCGCTTCAAAGCCTCAGAGCATCGCTGCAGGAATGATTCAAGCGCTCAGTGAACGTCGCGCGGTGGTCGAAGGAATCGACGACAGCATACACAGCCGAACCGGCCAACCGCTTTTACGATTCCCGAATCCCGAATCCCGAATCCCGGCCTCACTCCCGCATCGCCAGCACCGTGATCTCCTCGCGATCGTGATACAGCTGCTTGGCGCGCACGATCAATGACTTTTCTGCCTGTTGCTCGAACAGGTCCAGGCATAGACGGGTCTCGTCCCAGCGCTTTTTCATCGGCAGCTTGAGGTTGAAGATGGTGTTGCGGCACCAGCCTTCGCGCACCCAGGTGGCCATGCGTTCGGCCACGCGGCGCGGTTGCTCGACCATGTCGCAGACCATCCAGTCCAGCGGTTGCGCAGGCTTCCAGTGAAAGCCGTCGGCACGCAGATGCTCCACCAGCCCGGTCTCCAGCACATGCTCGCGCAGCGGGCCGTTGTCCACGCTGGTCACGTGCACGTGCTGCCGCGTCAGTACCCAGGTCCAGCCGCCGGGCGCAGCGCCCAGATCGGCTGCGCGCATGCCCGGCTTGACCCGTGTGTCGCGTTCTTCGGGCGTGAGCAGCGTCAGCAGGGCTTCGTCGAGCTTGAGCGCAGAGCGCGAGGGCGCTTCCGGCAGCAACTTCAGGCGTGGAATGCCCAGTGGCCACGGCGCGCTGTCGGCGCTGTCGGCCATCGCCAGCACGGCGTGGTCGCCGTCGAGAAAACAGACGTGCAACCGCGGTTGGCGCAGTTGCGGTTTGTCGGTGAGCAAGCCGGCCTTGCGCAGGGCCGGGCGCAGCGCATTGCCGAAGCTGCGCGCCAGGCCCGCCAGCGGCTTGCCCGCGTCCGAATCCGGGTGTTCCACCCACAGATCGCCAAAGCGCTGCTGCCCGTCCAGCGCGGCCAGGATCGGCGTGATCCGGTCCTTGGGGTCGATGCCCTTCAGCTCGGCAATCACCACCAGCTTTTGCCGGGCGAAGATCAACTCGCGCCACTGCAGTTTTGCTGCAAGTTGTGCGGCGTCGTCGCAGACGAACAGCACATAGCCATCGTTGCGTTGGGTGCGCGCATAACCGGCGATGCCGACGAATGCCGCGCGCGCGCTCAGTTCTGCGGCCAGCTCAGGTTCGAAACCCTGCCGGCAATAACACAGCAGGCCGCTCATCGCTGCACCTGCCCGGCGCCCATTGCGCCTGCGACATCAATAATGGTCACCGCCGCCCTCGCCGTAGTTGCGCAGCACGGTACACGCCTGGTCGCGCAGCACGTCGCGCACGACCTCGATGCCGCGACGAGTCAGTTCGCCCACCCAGTCGGCCGGCAACGGGCCTTCGTCGAATTGCGTCAGCGCCATCACGTCGTCGGCGCGCGCGCCGATCAGCAGGCGATCGATGCCGGCCCATACGGTGGCGCCGTAGCACTGGCAGCACGGCTGCGCGGAGGTGGCCAGCGTCACCGGCGACAGCACATCGTTCAAGCGTGGCGTCTGCAGGCGCTGTTGCGCGAGCATGTAGGCCATGTTTTCGGCATGCGCCAGCGAGGTGGTCTGCGGCACCACGCGGTTCACTGCCGCGGCGATGATGCGGTGGTCCGGGCCGAACACCACCGCGCCGAACGGGCCGCCGCTGCGCTCGCGCACATTCATCCGTGACAGCTCGATCGCCAGGGCCACCTTGTCCTCATCGCTGGGATAGGCGCGGCTGTCGTCGACATGCGCGTGGATCCAGTCGGGCAGGGTGAGGTGGACGTGCGCGTAGAGCATCAGTGGACCATGTCTGTAGGGGAGTGGCGGGGCGCAGTGTATCGGCCTGCGCGTCCTTTGCGGCACATTGGCCGGCCACGCACTGGCAGGCGCTGATCTCGCGGAAGCCGCACACGCTCATCATGCCGCCAGCCTGGCATTGCGCCAGCACGCCTTTGGGGTCGGTGGCGCTGTTGACGTTGACGCAGGCCGGAAACGCACCGCAACAGTTGCCGACATTCTTCACCGTGCAATCGGCATCGGTGCGGCAGGTGGTGGTGACGACGACCGCCTTGCCGGCTGCCGGGCCGCGTGTCGAGTCGGTCGCCGCAGGTGGCGTGGCGGTATCGGCCGGTGGTGCGGCCACGCAGCCAATCGACCCAAGACAGGCCAGCAGCAACAGCGTGCTCAGACACCGGGACAAAAGACGGGACATGCGGCCGCTCCGATCAGGATAGGTGAGCGGCCATGGTAAGCCCCGGATGCGCGGAATGTGGCGCGCGCAGGATCAGCGACAAAATCCCGCAATCCAGGTCTTGCGCGCATTGCGGCTGATGACGCTGGCGATGGCGTCGGCTGTGATCGAGACATGCCTGCAGTCTTGGAGCAGCTAACAAAACCATTGTGCAGCCCTCATGCGGGCGCGGCCGGTGCTCGAATCGGCACGTGCCACGCGTCCACTCCGGTTCTCCGTACCGTCCGCACCCACCTGGCGACTGCTCGATACGTGTTGTCAGCCGCTCTTGGTGAAGTCAACGCCGTCTGCGCAGTGACCGGTGGCAGCGCGTGGCAAGGTCCAGTTGCTGCATGCTTTCGTCGCGGCGATCGCTGGGCAGATCGTCATCTAGCCGACCCGGAAGCAGCGTACAGAACACCTCGGCCGGAGTCGCCGCGTCCGAGATGGGCGGCTGCGGCGAGCAGGCCGCCAGGCCGATCGACAGCGAAAACACCGCGCCGCGCAAGATATTTGCAGGTGGGCGTAAGCATGGTTGCGGGAGGCACATGGCAGCATCGCTGGCTGACACAGCCTGCACTCTAGGCCGCCGCGTGCATCAGGTACCGGCGTCATTTCGCTTGCGCATGCAGTGCTGCGCACCACAGCACGCCGACCAGCAGGCAGGCGATGGCGGCCAGCTCCAGTGGCGTGGGCAGGCGCATTTCCCAGGCGAAGCCGTACAGCAGCGCAAAGACCGTCTCGAACACGATCATCTGCCCGACCAGGGTCAGCGGTAGCACGCGACTGGCACGGTTCCACAGCGCGTTGCCGATGATCGAGGCCAGGATGCCCAACAACAGCGACACGCCCCAGAAACTGGCCCACTCGAGCGGTGCATGCGTTGCACTGCCGATCAGGGCCACCGGTGCCAGCAACAACGCCAGTGCGCCGGTGACCACGCCGGTGAGCAACGACCAGTCGCCGCCGGACAGATCCGGGCGCCGCCGCAACCAGCGCGCATTGGCGATCGAATAGGCCGACCACGACACCAGCGCACCCGCCGCACACAGCAGGCCGGCGATCCGGGTCAGCCGATCGCTTGCCTGCTGGCCGGAATCGTCCTGCACGGTATCCAGTGCCACCAGTGTCACGCCGATCACGCACAGCACGCAGGGCGCGGCCAGACGCCGCAATTGCACCGCACCGGCGGCCCGCGTCCCGATCACGGTCACCACCACCGGCAACAGCCCGATGATCAATGCCGTTGCCGCGCCGCCTGCCCACTGCACGGCGCTGCCAAGCAGCACGTAATAAACCAGGTTTCCCATCAGGCTCAAGCGCACCAGCGCCCACCATTCGGCAGCGCCCAGCCGGGCAGCGGTCTGCCGCGCGCGGGGCGCCAGCAGCAAGGCCGCCACGGCGCCATACGCGAGATACCGCGCCACCGCCAACTGCAGCGGCGTAAAAGCGCCCAGCAGTTGCGGTGCCAGAAACACCAGCCCCCACAGCGCGCCTGCGCCGATTCCGCAGGCGACACCCACCATCAAGCGTTCACGCATCGTGCCGTTCCTCAGGGCGTGTATTGCAGCGTGCCGTGCGGCAGGGCGTTGATCAAGGCGAGCGCTGCAGACAGATACAACCCCGCCACGCCGCAACGGTGCGCTGTTCCAGCCGCTGTGATGTCGTTCGTCACACGCATAGCGCCGCGTGCGAACGATTGCGCTGCGCAATCAGTGGCATGGCGTCGCGGCACCTGCGCGACCGCCACGACCGTGATGGTCTGCAGATCCACGGCATGGCGGCCAGTCTGCTGCGCATCGGCGCTGCGGCGGCGAGGGTGCGTGATAACGCAGATGCCGCCTCTGCAGCCGCACAGCCGCCGACCCATCTCGCTGGCAGCGACGCCCTGCTTGCAAGAGCGCCGCTGGCTGTCCTGCGCGCTTACTTGGTCCAGGTATCGCGCAAGGTCACGCTGCGATTGAAGACCGGTGTGGCCGCACTATGGTCGCGACGGTCGGCAACGAAGTAACCGGTGCGTTCGAACTGGAACGCCTGCTCGGGCGCTGCCATCGCTGCACTCGGCTCCACGTAGCCGCGCACGTTGCGCTTGGATTCGGGGTTCAGGTAATCGCGGTAGGTCTTGCCTTCGGATTCGTCGTCGGGCTTCTCCACCGAAAACAGGCGGTCGTACAGGCGGATTTCCGCTTCCACCGCGTGCGCGGCGCTGACCCAGTGGATGGTGCCCTTGACCTTGCGGTTGGCACCTTCCATGCCCGGTCGCGATTCCGGATCCAGCCAGCCGCGTAGTTCGACGATCTCGCCGTCGGCGTTCTTGATCACCTCGTCCACGCGCGCAATGCCTGTGCCGCGCAAGCGGATTTCGCCGCCCGGCACCAGGCGCTTCCAGCCCTTGGGCGGAACCTCGGCAAAATCCTCGCGCTCGATCCACAGCTCGCGCGCGAACGGCACCTCGCGTGTGCCGAAGCTCTCGTCCTTGGGGTGGTTGGAAAATTGCAGCGTTTCGGCGTGGCCTTCCGGCAGGTTGGTCAGCACCAGCTTGAGCGGGTCGATCACGGCCATGCGGCGCGGCGCCGCTGCGTCCAGATCCTCGCGCAGGCAACCTTCCAGCACCGAGAAATCGATCAGCGAGTTCTGCTTGCTGATGCCCACGCGGTCGACAAACAACCGCATCGCCGCCGGCGTGTAGCCGCGGCGGCGCAGGCCCTGCAGCGTGTACATGCGCGGGTCGTCCCAACCGTCCACCAGTTGCTCTTCCACCAGCGCGGTGAGCTTGCGCTTGCTCATCACCGTGTAGTTGATGTTGAGCCGCGAAAACTCGATCTGCCGCGGCTTGGCCGCTTCGCGCGGCAAGCCCTTGTCCAGCAGCGGCTGCAGCAGTTCCGGGTGACCGGCCAGGTCCACCTTGTCCACGCACCAGTCGTACAGCGGGCGGTGGTCTTCGAATTCCAGCGTGCACAGCGAGTGGGTGATGCCTTCCACCGCATCGCCGAGCGAATGCGCGAAGTCGTACATGGGGTAGATCGGCCACGCATTGCCGGTGTTCTGGTGCTCCACATGCTTGATGCGGTACAGCGCCGGGTCGCGCAGGTTGATATTGCCGCTGGCCATGTCGATCTTGGCGCGCAGCGTGCGCGCGCCGTCGGGGAATTCGCCGGCACGCATGCGCGCGAACAGCTCCAGGTTTTCTTCGACGCTGCGCTCGCGGAACGGCGAATTGCGGCCGGGCTCGGTCAGCGTGCCACGGTACTCGCGCACCTGTTCTGCGGACAGGTCGCACACGAACGCATGGCCATCGCGAATCAGCTTCTGCGCGGCCAGGTAATACACCTCGAAATAATCCGAGGCGTGGCGCAGCTGCGCCCACTCATAGCCCAGCCAGCGCACATCGTCCTGGATGGCGACCACGAACTCGGGGTCTTCCTTGGCCGGGTTGGTATCGTCCAGGCGCAGATTGCACAGCCCACCGAACTCGGCCGCCAGTCCGAAATCCAGGCAGATCGCCTTGGCATGGCCGATGTGCAGGTAGCCGTTGGGCTCGGGCGGGAAGCGGGTGCGGATGAGCGTGTGCTTGCCGCTGGCCAGATCCTCGCGGACGATCTGGCGGATGAAGTCTTTCTTCTCCGCCGGGGCGGTGGCGTCGGTGGCTAGGGTGTCGGACATGCGCGCATCAGCAATAGGTAAACCGCAAGTTTAGGCGGTGGCACCGGTTAGGGGTAGGCGCGTGCGGCGGCGGGGTGGCGTCTGGGCGTCGATTTGCGTGTGGCTTGGTGCCCAATCGCCCCTGCAGGCCGTGTCGGGGTTGCGAGGCTTCTGGCGTCGCCTGCCTTCACGCTGCAACCCATGGGCACGCCAGGCGGTGCCGACGGACCGGGCGAGCAGCCGCGGTGGGCGCGCCCTTCGCGCAACAACTACGGTGCCAAAGCCGCTCTCACTCACGCTTGGCCTCTTCGCGCTGTTGACCCGCAAACACGGCCTTGCGCGCGTGCTGCAGGACAGGGCATGCCGTGCGGCCCGGCATGGCTGGCGGGCATCGGCCGCGACGCGTACGCTGCGCCGACCCCGTTGGAGCGCTCGAGCCCATGCCACTGCCCCGTCTGGTGATCGGCGACAAAACCTTGGCTTCCTGGTCGTTGCGGCCGTGGCTATTGTTGCGGCACTTCAAGGTGCCGTTCGAGGAAGTCGCGCTGCCACTGGCGACGCCCGAATTCCAGGCGCGTATTGCCGGGTATTCGCCGACCCGCCAGGTGCCGGTGCTGTGGGACGACGCCCTGCATGTGTGGGATTCGCTGGCGATCTGCGAGTACATCAACGAGCGCTGGCTGGACGGGCGCGGCTGGCCGGCCGACCTGGCCGTGCGCGCACAGGCGCGCGCTGCCGCGGCGGAGATGCATTCGGGCTTTGCGGCCTTGCGCAGCCAGCTGCCGATGAATCTGGCCCGCGCGCCGGGTCCTGCCCAGTGGGATGCGGCCGCCGAGCGCGATATCACGCGCATCCAGGCGCTGTGGGCCAGCCTGCGCGCCGAACACGGCCATGCCGGGCAGTTCCTGTGTGGGCAGTTCGGCATCGTCGATGCGATGTATGCGCCGGTGGCGCTGCGTTTTTCCAGCTACGGCGTGCCGTTGTTTGAAGCGGCCGGCGATTATCTGGCGGCGCTGGATGCGTTGCCGGCGCTACGCGACTGGCGCAACGGCGCAGCGCGCGAACGTGCGGAGCGTGGCTGAAGATGCAAATCGCCTACCGCGCCAGTCACCTCATCGATGCGCATCTGGCCAAGCACGCGCTGGAAGATGCCGGCATCACCGCGTTCGTCTTCGGGGAATCGCTGCTGGGCGGTGCCGGCGAGCTGCCCGCCTTCGGCGTGCTGCAGGTCTGCGTGGCAGATATGCAGTTGACTCAGGCCCAGGCGGTGCTGGCAGAGATCGGCTTGTGCGGGCAGGTCACGCGGGCGCTGTAGCGTTGAACGCGCTGGGCGCCCGTGCAATGCCTGGCGTAGGAGCGCACCCGTGCGCGACGGGCATTGCCGGGAACATCCGTCGCGCGCGGGTGCGCTCCTACGAGGAAATCGCGCGATCGCGCGCCCATCAACTCTGCTGACGCCACCCCGGCGGCGCTGCATCCGGCGCGGCCAATGCGCGCAGGCGCTTGAACAACACGGTGGTTTCGGCCACGTTCCAGACCCGCAGTGCGACCTCGAAGGTATCCAGCGGCTTGGTCAAAAGTCCTTGGCGCCCAGGCCCAGTGCGCGGTGGCGCGCGCTGCGGCTGGGGTCGGCGGTGAGCACGATCACGGGCAGGAACTGGCCGGGGTCTGACAGCCGCGCCAGCTGTTCCAGCAGCGCGTAGCCGTCCAGCTCGGGCATCTTCAGATCCAGCAGGATCAGGTCCGGCGCAAATGCCGAGACCAGGCCCATGACCCGGAGCGGATCGGTGGTGGCGATCACTTGCTGGAAGCCTTCGCGTTGCAGCAGGTCTTCGAGCAACCGCACGTTGGCCGGCTCGTCGTCGACGATGAGGATGCGGGAACCGAGGATTTCATCGCGTGTCATGCCAGCAATCCGTCAAGCACAGTGAAGAATTCCGCCACATCGAGCGGCTTGGTCAGATAGGCGCGCACGCCTTGATTGCCGACGCGCGCCAGCGTGGCGGTCGTGGCATCGGCACTGATCACCACCACCGGGATGGCGGCCAGCGCCGGCTGCGCCTGCAATTCGCGCAACAGCTCTTCGCCATTGCCATCGCTCAGGTGCAGGTCCAGCAGGATCAGATCCGGCGCGCCGTGCTGCAATAGCGCACGCGCCTGCGCCAGGCTGGCCGCTTCGAGCAGTTGCCACTGCGGGCGACGCTCGGTGAGCGTGCGGATCAACGCCTGATTCGATGGGTTGTCTTCGATACTCAACAGCCGACACACGCCGCTGCCGGCACTGCTCGGCGGCACCAGCGGCCGTGCCGGTTCGCTGTGCTGATGCTCGCCCTGCGGCAGGGAAATCCAGAACCGCGCGCCATCGCTGCTGCTGTCCACGCCGATCTGCCCACCCATCGCCTCGATCAAGCGCTTGCTCAGCGCCAACCCCAGCCCGGTGCCTTCCACCGCAGAGCGCTCGGCGCCCAAGTGCTCGAACGGTGTAAACAGGCGTTCGATCTGCGCCGGGGTCAGCCCCGCGCCCTGGTCGGCAACCGTGATACGCACTTGCTCGCCATCGGCATGCGCGCTCACCTGCACCTTGCCGCCAGTACGATTGAACTTGACCGCGTTCGACAGCAGATTGAGCAGCACCTGGCGCAGCCGCTGCGCATCGGCGCGCACCGTCCACGGTCCATCGATGGAGGCCGGTTGCAGTGCAATGCCATGCTTGTCGGCATCCGGCGCGATCAGTCCCAAGGCTTCGTGCACGGCCGCGCGTACCGAGACCGGCTCCGGGCTCAGATCAAGTTGATCGGCTTCGATACGCGCGATGTCCAGCAGCTCGGTGATCAACCCGAGCAAGTGCCTGCCGGCACCCAGAATGTGCTGCAGGTGCCGCCGATGACCCGGCTCGGGCAGATCCATTTCCAGCACCTGCGCATAGCCCAGGATCGCATTGAGCGGAGTCCGCAGTTCATGGCTGCTGCGCGAGAGAAATTCGGTTTTTGCGCGGTTGGCGGTTTCGGCCTCGCGCCGCGCCAGCTGCGCTTCGGCTGCGCGTGCGGCCAATAGTTCGCTGGCTTGCGCCAGACGCTGCCCGACCTGGCCCAGCTCGTCGCCGGCACGCGGTTGCGGTGCCAGCGGCAGGCCTTCGCCCAGCCGGTCGGCGTTGGCTGCCAAGGTGCGCAGGCGCCCGGACAATGCCGAGGCGAACCATGCCACCGCAAAGACCGCGCCCAGCCCGCCCAGCATCGCCGCGCTCAAGGTGATGATGAGGTTGCGCTGGCGCAGCCCCTGCGCCTTGGCGGTACGCACCTGCAACTGCGCGGTTTCGTAGTTGCGCAACTCGCGCAGTTCCGCACGCAGGATGTCGAGTTTGTATTTGCCATCCCACAGTTGCCGGATCTCTTCTTCGCGGCTCAGATCCGGTGCCAGCAATCTGCGCCAACCCTGCATTTTTTCGGCAAAAAGCGGCTTGATGCGCGCAAAGCGCCGCGCCTGGCTGGGGTCGGTGATGCGTTGCGAAAGACGGTCGGCCACGCGCTGCAGCCGCGGCTCTGCATCGCGGTACGGGGTCAGGAATTCATCGCGCCGTACCAGCCGATAGCCGCGCACGCCGGCTGCGGTTTCGGCCAACAGCGCGTGCGCTTCGTACAGGTCGCTGAGCACTTCCAGGGTCTGGCGCACGTCGTTTTCGGCGGCGATGTTCTGCCGTTCCACGCTGTAGATCGCCATCAACGCAACGGCCAGCAGCAGCAGCGGCAGGGTGACCACCGCCAGGCTTTTGCGGGTAATCGGCCAATCGTTCCAACGCACCGCCAATGCATTCATAGCGCAAGTCCGGATTGGACCGCGTACACCGCGGCCTGGGTGCGATCTTTTACCTCAAGTTTCTGCAGGATTCGCTCCACGTGCACTTTGACCGTGCCGGGAGAAATCCCCAGTTCAGCTGCGAGGGTCGCGTTAGTGAGTCCGCGCGGGAGCAACGACAACACCTGTTTTTCGCGCTTGCTCAGCGCGGCCAGACGGTCGTCCTGCAGCGGTTTGCGCCGCCGCGTGGCAACCGGTTTGGCCGGTTCTGCCACCATCGCCGGCAGCAGCAGCGCGAACGCCTGCAGCGCCTGCACGTCGTCATTGCCGGGGGCGGGCGGCCGTCGCTCCAGGCCACGCAGAGCATGCCGTGCGTGGTGCCCAGCGCGTGGATCGGTACCCTGGCTTCGCGCATATCGGACGGGCGTGGCGGCATCCACCAGGCCGCTTCATGGCCATCGCCCGCGGCGCTGGCCCCGGGCGGCAATGCCCGGCCGCGGCTGGCCAACACTTGCGCGCGCGGGCCGCGCTGCGCCAGTACCGCGCCGTGTTCCAGGCCCAGCAACAACAGCACCCGCCCGAGGACTGCATCGCAGGCCTGCTCGGGGCTCTGTGCCTGGCGCAGTGCAACGGCTGCTTCCCACAGCGCCTGCCAACGCGCGCTATCGGAGGCCTCGCGACGCAAGGTCAGGCGCCAATCGCCAGCATTGGTAGGGGTTTCCATAGGTTCGCTCTAGGCCGATCAGCATATTTGAGTATATGCCACTCGGCAGAATTGTTGGGGCTGCTTGATTTCGATACTGGCCCTGCCTGCTGAGGCACCCCCATCAATCACACGGAGATTTCCCATGCGTCGCACCCTCTTCTCTCTGGTTCTGGCTGTGGCTGCCACCCCGGCGCTGGCTGGCGGCGTGATGCATTACACCGACAAGGCCAAGCTGCCGGCCGGCGGCGAAGAGCGCGAAGTCGCTGCGCTGTTCGACACCTGGAACGCGGCGCTGGCCACCGGCAACCCGCACAAGGTGGCCGACCTGTACGCACCGGACGGCGTATTGCTGCCGACGGTCTCCAACGAAGTGCGCGCCTCGCGCGAGCAGATCGAAAACTACTTCGCGATGTTCCTGACCAAGAAGCCGCAGGGCGTGGTCAATTACCGCACCGTGCGCGTGCTCGACGACGACAGCGCCGTGGATGCCGGCGTGTACACCTTCACCTTGACCGACAAGGCCGGCAAGAAGAGCAACGTGCAGGCGCGCTACACCTTCGTCTACGAAAAGCGCGACGGCAAGTGGTTGATCATCAACCACCACAGCTCGGCGATGCCGGAAGTGGACACGCGCGCGACAGTTGCCAAGGCCAAGTAATGCGGCGCGGGCGACAGGCGCTGGCCGGGCAGGCTTGAAAGTGGCTCTGGCCGGCGCCATCCAGCAGGCAATCCTCACGATTGCGGAGTTGCACCATGCTGGGAATCGGCGCCTTCAAACAACGTATGCCACGCCCGGGCGAGGCACTGCCTGGGCGCGAGCAAGCGCTGCCGCTGCATAACACGCACCTGGTCAACGGTCATCCGTTGCGCGGGGAATTCACTGGTCTGGCCCAGGTGCAATTCGGGCTTGGCTGCTTCTGGGGCGCAGAACGCAAGTTCTGGAACGTGCCAGGGGTTTACACCACGGCAGTGGGTTACGCCGGCGGGCAGACGCCGAACGCGACCTATTCGGAAGTGTGTTCCGGGCAGACCGGCCACACCGAAGCGGTGCTGGTGGTGTTCGACGAACAAGCGGTGTCGTTCGCGCAATTGCTGCGTACGTTCTGGGAAAGCCACGACCCCACCCAGGGCATGCAGCAAGGTAACGATGTCGGCACGCAATATCGCTCGGCGATTTACTGCACCACGCAGGCGCAGTACGACGCCGCGCTTGCCAGCCGCGATGCGTATCAGCAACAACTGACCGCATCCGGGTACGGCGACATCACCACGGAGATCCGTTTCCCGGCGCCCACGTTCTACTACGCCGAAGACGATCACCAGCAATATCTGGCCAAGCACCCCAATGGTTATTGCGGGCTTGGCGGCACGGGAGTGAGCTGTCCGATCGGGCTGGATGCCTGACGGAAAGGCGGGCCGGATTGAAACGTTGCCATCCACAAAGATCGTGGCAGCGTGCCGATGGCCGACAGTGACCGGCAGCGTTATCACGATCAGGCACCGCATGGGAGTGCGTGCTAGGCAACTTGAATGGCTGCGTCGGAGACGGCGTGGCCATCTTTTTTGCGGCGTTCTCGCCAGGCATGCCGCTGATGGCGCGGTGTGTTCGCAGGCGAACCGGCGCGGTGAAGCTGCGCCGCAAATCGCAGTTGCGTGCTGCCACGGCACGCGAGGCGTAAAACCGGTTGCGTACCCAACCTGGCGCTCGTTGCGCCAGCATTGGAGGCAAGTCGCCAGGGCGCGCGAAAGACCGGTTGGCGCATCGGATGGTCAGCCGATGCAGCGCATCAACCATGCCGGCGTGAATCGGGTGGATTAAACGAATTCTCCGGCAAACATGCCGCGCAACTGGGCGAGCGTGTCGATGCGCTCCGGATGCAATTGCCGCATGCACGCCAATGCGAAATTCACCGGGCTGGTGCCGGGTGCGGTGATGACGCCGTCGGCGCTGACCACCTTTTCGTGGCGATAGTGCGCAGCGCCTGCGTACGGCACCACGTGCTCCTGCAAGAAGGCCAGCGCGTTGCTGGTGTGCGCGCGCTCATCGAGCAGGCCGGCATAGGCGAAGGCGAGGGTGGCACCGCAAATCGCCGCGACCGGGCGCTGCTGCTGCACGCGCTCGACCAGCAAGCCGCTCAGACCGGGAATTTCGCCGGCCTGCCAGCGTTCGCTGCCGGGCAGGATCCACAGATCGGCCTGCAGTGGCGCCAGATCGGAAAGGGCGAATTCCGGCGTGATGCGCACCCCGCCGATGGACTGCAGCGGTTGTCCGTCGATACTGGCAATGGCGACCTGGTCGCCGAACCATTCGCGTGCTGCCGGCAGCACCACGCCGATTTCCCAATCGGCCACGCCGTCGACCATCACCACTGCAATGTTTGCCATTGTCCGTTACGCCAGTTGAGGGAATCCGGATTCTAGGCAGTGCGCGCGCAGCGGATGTAAGCGATATGTGGAGGGCTGGGCTCAATCGGTCCTGGCGTGACACGGCGCGGGTATGGCGTGACGTTGCCGCGCGGTCTTCTGTCTGTCATGCAGCGGCGCTGATATGCGGTTGCCGTTGATCCCCGGCAAAGCCGGCTGCGCACGCCGACGCCCGCGAGCTGCCGCACCGGTGTCCGTTATCGGCACGCAGACCGGCTTGCCCGCACATCTCCATCTAAACCCAAGTCAAAAACGACAACGCCCGCAGCCAAGCAGCTGCAGGCGTTGTGAGCACAACAGGCGCGCTGCGTGATCAGCCAGCGAGCTTGTCGGCAATGGTCTTGCGCAGTGCGTGCAAGTCCTTGGCGAACGTGTCGATGCCGCCGGCCAGCTTCTCGGTGGCCATCGGGTCGGCGGCCAGGCCCGAAGCGAAGCTGTCGCTGTCGATCGGGGTGAACTGGGCATTGTCGGCCTTGGCCGGGGAGAGCTTGCGCGGCAACTCGCCGTGCTCGGCGTCGAGCTTTTCCAGCAGGTCCGGCGAAATGGTCAGGCGGTCGCAACCTGCCAGCGCTTCGATCTGCGCGGTGGAGCGGAACGAGGCGCCCATGACCACGGTGGACGAGCCGCGCTGCTTGAACTCGTTGTAGACGGTGCGCACGAAGACCACGCCCGGGTCTTCGTCGATGCTGGCCGGGGTCTGCCCCTTGCCCACGTAGTAGTCCAGGATGCGGCCCACGAACGGGGAGATCAGGAACACGCCGGCTTCAGCGCAGGCCAGCGCCTGCGAGCGGTTGAAGATCAGCGTCAGGTTGCAGTCGATGCCTTCTTTCTGCAGCTGACGGGCGGCTTCGATGCCTTCCCAGGTCGCGGCGATCTTGATCAGGATCTTGTCCTTGGACACGCCGCGCTCGGCGTACATCGCAATGAACTTGCGCGCCTTGGCGATGGTGGCCTGGGTGTCGTGTGCCAGATCGGCGTCGACTTCGGTGGACACGCGCCCCGGCACCAGTCCGGCCAGCTTGACGCCTACGCCGATGGTGAGCCGGTCGGCGACTTCGTTGACGGTGGCAGTGCGATCGTCGCCGCCGTGCTCGCGGCCCCAGGCCAGCTCGCGTTCGATCAGGTCGGCGTAGACCGGCAGATCCAGGGCCTTTTTGACCAGGGTGGGATTGGTGGTGCAGTCGACCGGCTGCAGGCGCTTGATGGCGTCGTAGTCGCCGGTATCGGCAACCACAACGGACAGTTC
Source organism: Xanthomonas phaseoli pv. phaseoli (assembly GCA_022749655.1). Taxonomy (GTDB): domain Bacteria; phylum Pseudomonadota; class Gammaproteobacteria; order Xanthomonadales; family Xanthomonadaceae; genus Xanthomonas; species Xanthomonas phaseoli. The sequence continues at coordinate 4,423,141 of CP094243.1, read as the reverse complement.
ACGCAGCTGGGCGAGCTTGGAGGGGATGCAGTCATGCGGGTTCTCTCGAATCGTGGAACGGGTCGGGGATAGGACGCAGCGCGCTACGTTAGCGCGCCGCGCGCCGGAAGTCGCCCGCCGCTGCGGGTTGGTCGTGCACGGCAGTCACGCGCAGGCGCAGGTCGCGTCCGTCGGGCGTGCGCCAATCGATGCTCTGGCCGACCGACAGGCCGAGCAATGCGCTGCCGACCGGCGCAAGCACCGAGATGCGGCCGTGCTGCACATCGGCTTCATGCGGATACACAAGGGTGAGCGTATGCCGTTCGCCATGCAGTTGGTCTTCGCAGTCGATGCGTGAGTGCATGGTGACAACATCGCCGGGAATCTGGTCGGGCGGCAACACGCGGGCGCGGCCCAGTTCGTCGCTCAGCGCAGTGGCGGCGGGATGCTTGTTGAAGGTTGGCGAATCGAGCAATGCCTCGAGCCGGGCAAGGTCGTGGCTGGATACCAGGATGGATGGCGGCAAGCCGCTGTGGTGTTGCGAAGTCATGGCAGTCTCCTGACGAATACGGCTTGCCAACACGGCAAGCGGCACTGGCAAGATGAGGGCGCCGGCGGCTGATGGCAATGGATGGTGCCAAGCCAGGACACCGTCAGGGCCGCCAGGCAGTCGCTGCGGGCCTGGGGCGGCGAGCAAGCGCTGCGGTTGGGTCAATTGGAGGGGATGGCATGACGGCCGCTGCACACGAGCCTGCTCCCAGCGCATGCCGCAAACGCCGCACTATCGGTGTCAAGCAAGCGAACAAGACGCTGCGCGTACATTGCATGGTCGCGTGGGCAGCGCGCCGCCGCCAGCCGCGTCGAGCAGGCAGCGGCGGATTGATGCGCCGCCAACCTTGGGCAAGAGGGCTGCGCACAAACACAAAGCGACGCTCGCGCGCCGCCCATTTCCAAACCTCCAACCACAGCCAAAGCGATCGCAACCGCGATACGCTTTTACGATTCCCGATTCCCGATTCCCGATTCCCTAAGCCGCAACCGCCTTCGGTCCCGTTGCCGGCTGATCCAGCGTGAACAGGCTCTCGGGCAATTCCTTGAACAGTTGCGAGAGCTGCTCGAGAAATGCGGTCATGGCCGAACTGCGGCGCCACGCCATCGCGATGCGGCGGCTAGGCTGCTTGTCTTCACGGAAGCGGATCAGGCGGATGTTCTCCGAGCGCGCAACAGGCGGCTTGACCGCCAACAGCGGCAGCAAGGTCACTCCGACATTCGCCGCGACCATCTGGCGCAAGGTTTCCAGACTGGTGGCCTGAAATTCGGATTTTTCCAGCGCGCCTGCCAGGTGGCAGACATCCAGTGCCTGGTCGCGCAAGCAGTGGCCATCTTCCAGCAGCAACAGGCGCTGCTCGGACAGGTCATCCAGGGTCATGCTGTCGTGGCGCGACAGCGGGTGGCCTTCGGGCACTGCCAGCACGAAGGGTTCTTCGAATAGGAATTCGGCATGCAGCTGGTCGTCCTGCAATGGCAGTGCAAGCAGTGCGGCATCCAGGCGGCCTTCGCGCAGCTGGTGCATCAGCTGATCGCTCTTTTCTTCGATCAGCAGCAGTTCCAGACGCGGAAAACGCTGGCGGATACGCGGTACCACGTGCGGCAACAAATACGGGGCCAGGGTGGGAAAGATGCCCAGGCGCACCGTGCCCGCTTCCGGGTCCTGGCTGCGGCGTGCGGCTTCCTTCATCTGTTCCACCTCGGCCACGATGCTGCGCGCGCGCACGGCGGCTTCGCGGCCGGCCGGGGTCAGCATGACCTTGCGCGGTGCACGTTCCACCAGCGACACGCCGAGTTCGTCTTCGAGTTTCTTGATCTGGGTGGACAGCGTGGGCTGGCTGACAAAGCAGGCCGACGCAGCACGGCCGAAATGCTTGTGGTCGGCCAGGGCTACCAGATATTTCAGGTCACGCAGATTCATATGCAGCAGCCTTCTTTGCGGTGACGGGGAACGACTGGCGCGTGTTGCAAGCTTTGCGCCTGGGTCGGCGGGGCGCCAAGCAGGCGCTCGCTTATGCCGCCTGGGCCACGCTGTCGGCAGTGGCCGGTGCGCTGGTGCGGATCAGGTGGTCGAATGCGCTCAACGCGGCCTTGGAACCTTCGCCCATCGCGATCACGATCTGCTTGTACGGCACCGTGGTGGCGTCGCCCGCGGCGAACACGCCGGGCACATCGGTCTGGCCGCGGTCGTCGACGATGATTTCGCCGCGCGGCGACAGCGCCACCGTGCCGCGCAGGAACTCGGTGTTGGGGAGCAGGCCGATCTGCACGAACACACCTTCCAGCTCGATGTGCTGGATATCGCCGCCGGTGCGGTCCTTGTAGACCAGGCCGGTGACCTTCTGCCCGTCGCCCAGCACCTCAGTGGTCTGCGCGCTGGTGATGATGCGCACGTTGTGCAGGCTGCGCAGCTTGCGTTGCAGCACTTCGTCGGCGCGCAGCTTGTCGTCGAATTCCACCAGCGTGACATGCGCCACGATGCCAGCCAGATCGATCGCCGCTTCCACGCCGGAGTTGCCACCGCCGATCACCGCCACGCGCTTGCCCTTGAACAACGGGCCGTCGCAGTGCGGGCAATACGCCACGCCCTTGTTCTTGTACTGGTCTTCGCCGGGCACGTTCATCTGCCTCCAGCGCGCACCGGTGGACAGGATCACGGTCTTGCTCTTGAGCGAGGCGCCATTGGCCAGCTTGATTTCGATCAGGCCGTCGGCACCGGCCGGAATCAGCTGCTCGGCACGCTGCAGATTCATGATGTCCACGTCGTACTGGCGCACGTGCTGTTCGAGCGCAGCGGCCATCTTCGGGCCTTCGGTCTCCGGCACGGAGATGAAGTTTTCGATCGACATGGTGTCCAGCACCTGGCCACCGAAACGCTCGGCCGCCACGCCGGTGCGGATGCCCTTGCGCGCGGCATAGACTGCTGCTGCCGAGCCGGCCGGGCCACCGCCCACCACCAGCACGTCGAAGGCTTCTTTCGCGGCGATCTTCGCAGCGTCGCGCTTGGCGGCGTTGGTGTCGAGCTTGGCGACGATCTGCTCTAGCGTCATGCGGCCCTGGTCGAACAGCTCGCCGTTCAAGTACACGGTGGGCACCGACATGATTTGGCGGGCTTGCACTTCGTCCTGGAACCAGGCACCGTCGATGGCCACGTGCTTGATGCGCGGGTTGAGCACGGCCGCCAGGTTCAGCGCCTGCACCACGTCCGGGCAGTTCTGGCACGACAGCGAGAAATAGGTTTCGAACTGGTAGTCGCCCTCCAGGTGCTGCACCTGCTCGATCAGCTCGGCAGCGGCCTTGGACGGGTGGCCGCCCACCTGCAGCAGCGCCAGCACCAGCGAGGTGAACTCGTGGCCCATTGGCAAGCCGGCAAAGCGCAGCGAGATGTCCTGGCCCGGCGTGGTCAACGCGAACGAGGGCTTGCGCTGGTTGTCGTCGCGGTGGATGTCCAGGCTGATCTTGTCCGACAGCAGGACCAACTCTTCCAGCAGGTCGAGCATTTCGCGCGAGCCGGCACTGTCGTCGATCGATGCGTTGATTTGAATCGGCCGCGTCACCCGTTCCAGGTAGGCGGTCAGCTGGGTCTTGAGATTGGCATCCAACATGGAGAACTCCTGGGAATGGGCAAGGGGAGGGCATGGCGTCGCTGCGCTGAGGCAGGTCGCCGGGAAGGAAGGGAGTGAACCGCAGCCGGCGCGAGGTCGGGATGCGTGCTGGCGGCGGCTGGCGGGCAGCCCGGCACCGGCTCCGGTTCACCCCCGGCCCAATTTGGGCCGGAGATGCTCCGACCTTGCGACAGGTCGGAGGGGACGGCCGGCTTAGATCTTGCCGACCAGGTCCAGCGACGGAGCCAGGGTCTTGGCGCCTTCCTTCCACTTGGCCGGGCAGACCTGGCCAGGATTGTTGGCCACGAACTGCGCCGCGGTCAGCTTGCGCAGCGTCTCGGTGACGTCGCGGGCAATGGAGTTGTCGTGGATTTCCAGGGTCTTGATCACGCCTTCCGGATTGATGATGAAGGTGCCGCGCAGCGCCAGGCCTTCTTCTTCAATGTGCACGCCGAACGCGCGGGTCAGCTTGTGGGTCGGGTCGCCGATCAACGGGAACTGCGCCTTGCCCACGGCCGGAGAGGTTTCGTGCCACACCTTGTGCGAGAAATGCGTGTCGGTGGTGACGATGTAGACCTCGGCGCCAGCCTTCTGGAAGGCGGCATAGTTGTCGGCGGCGTCTTCCACTTCGGTCGGGCAGTTGAAGGTGAACGCGGCCGGCATGAAGATCAGCACCGACCACTTGCCCTTCAGGCTGGCCTCGGTGACTTCGATGAAGTTGCCGTTGTGGTACGCATTCGCCTTGAACGGCTGGACCTGGGTGTTGATAAGAGACATTGAGTTTCCTCGTGCGGTGAAAGGGGGCGGGGGATGGAACAGGCGCCATGGTAGGCAGGATCGATAGATCCCTCAAATCGATTGATGGAATTAAATAGATAGCCTGTGACTATCAACTCGTCAGATGGCATCTAGCGCAGTCGCAGTGCACGCCATGGTCGATAATGGCCAGCCGATGTTGCGCGTAGGTGAACAGCCCGTATGTCCGACGATATTGCCGCCATTCCCGCCGATCAGTTGCTTCGCCGCGCGGCCGGGCGGATTGAGCGCTGCGATGCCGAAGCACTGCTGCTGCACGCCTTGGACCGCGATCGCGCCTGGCTGTTCATGCACGGCCGCGATGCGGTGCCTCTATCGGTCGCGCAGGCCTTCGGCGCCTTGGTGCAGCGCCGCGAAGCCGGCGAACCGGTGGCCTATCTGACCGGCTCGCGCGGGTTCTGGACGCTGGACCTGGCGGTCTCGCCGGCCACGCTGATCCCGCGCGCCGACACCGAAGTGCTGGTGGAGCTGGCGCTGGAGCGCCTGGACACCATGCCAGGCCGTCGTGTCGCCGATCTGGGTACCGGCAGCGGCGCGATCGCGCTGGCGATCGCCAGTGAACGTCCGCAGGCGCAGGTGATCGCCACCGATGCCAGCGCCGCGGCGCTGGCGATGGCCCGGCGCAATGCAGACAGCCATGGCCTGCGCAATGTCGATTGCCGGCAGGGGAGCTGGTATGCGCCGCTGGCGGGGAGGCCTTCGATCTGATCGCCAGCAACCCGCCGTATATCGCCGCGCACGACCCGCACCTGCAGCAGGGCGACCTGCGCTACGAACCGGCCAGCGCGCTGGCCTCGGGCAGCGACGGGCTGGACGATATCCGCCTGATCGTGGCCGATGCGCCTGCGCACCTGCAGCCCGGCGGCTGGTTGCTGCTGGAACATGGCTGGGACCAGGGGCGGCGGTGGCCGAACTGCTGGCCGCGCGCGGCTTCGCTGCGGTGGCCACGCATCAGGATCTGGAGCAGCGCGATCGCGTGACCTTGGGGCGCTGGTCGCCAGCTGCGGGCCAGGCCGGCTGAGCAATTGCCGTAGCGCCATTCTCGGCAGACCGACCGCGCGTTCCGACGCGGAGCACGCGCGTTCGACAGGGCGGTCGTGCGTATGCGCCCGCCTGCCGGTGAGCGCTGAAGGTTGATGTGCTCTTCAGGGCCTTGCCCATCACCGCGCATCCGCCTTTTCGATCGCAGGGCGTTGCCCGTGTGCGGGCGCAGCAGCCGATACACTAGCGGTTTCCCGCAGGACCGACGCATGCGCACGCTCTATCCCGAGATCACGCCCTACCAGCAGGGCAGCCTGAAGGTCGACGACCGCCACACGCTGTATTTCGAGCAGTGCGGCAATCCGCAGGGCAAGCCGGTGGTGATGTTGCATGGCGGCCCTGGCGGCGGATGCAACGACAAGATGCGGCGCTTCCACGACCCGGCCAAGTACCGCATCGTGTTGTTCGATCAGCGCGGTTCCGGCCGTTCCACGCCGCATGCCGATCTGGTGGACAACACCACCTGGGATCTGGTGGCCGACATCGAACGGCTGCGCACGCATCTTGGCATCGATCGCTGGCAGGTGTTCGGTGGCAGCTGGGGCTCCACGCTGGCGCTGGCCTATGCGCAGACCCACCCGCAGCAGGTCACCGAGCTGGTGCTGCGCGGCATTTTCCTGCTGCGCCGTTTCGAACTCGAATGGTTCTACCAGCAAGGCGCGAGCCGGCTGTTCCCGGATGCCTGGGAGCACTACATCAACGCGATTGCGCAGGACGAGCGCGGCGACCTGATCGCTGCCTTCCATCGCCGCCTGACCAGCGACGACGAGGCCACGCGGCTGGCCGCCGCCAAGGCCTGGAGCGTGTGGGAAGGCGCCACCAGCTTCCTGCATGTGGATCAGGACTTCGTCACCGGGCATGAAGACGCCCACTTTGCGCTGGCGTTCGCGCGCATCGAAAACCATTACTTCGTCAATGGCGGTTTCTTCGAGGTCGAAGACCAGTTGCTGCGCGACGCGCATCGCATTGCCGACATTCCCGGCGTGATCGTGCACGGCCGCTACGATGTGGTCTGCCCGCTGCAAAGCGCCTGGGACCTGCACAAGGTCTGGCCGAAGGCGCAGCTGCAGATCAGCCCGGCATCGGGGCACTCGGCGTTTGAGCCGGAAAACGTCGATGCCTTGGTGCGTGCCACCGATCGTTTCGCCTGATCGCAGCGGCGCGCGTTGCGATGCGGAGGATCGTTGATTGCCTGCACGGTGCGCGCGTCACCCGATGTAGGAGGGGTCGCTCGCGAAGGACTCGTTTTTCGTAGGAGCGCACCCGGGCGCGACGTGCTTTATCGCTAACGCCCATCGCGCCGGGTGCGCTCCTGCCTGGGTATGTGTTGTTGATCGTCGCATGTCGCATGTCGCAAGACGGTTATCGTTGCAGCAACCCATCGGCCAACGGTGGAAGAAGGCGCGCCAATCGTTGCGCCCACGCCGTTTGCCCGGCGGTATCGGCAATCAGGTCCTGGCGGATTTCCAGTTCCACATGCAGCAGGCCGCGGCCCTCGCCATACACCGGAATGGCGTAATCGGTGGCGTCGCTGACCGCATATGGCTGGTTGTCGCCGACCACCAGGTCGGGTTCGGCACGCAGCGCCTGCAACAGGCGATGCGCCAGCCGCGTGTCGCGGTGGTAGAGCACGCCGGCATGCCAGGGCCGCGCGTTGCCGGCCATGACCGGGGTGAAGCTGTGCATCGACACCAAGACGGTCGGTTGATGGCGGTGAGCACGCGCATCCAGCTCGGTGGCGATGCGTGCGTGATACGGCGCGAAGATCGCCGCGATGCGCTGCTGCCGGTCGCCGTCGGTCAGGTGCTGGTTGCCCGGAATCAGGGTGCCATCGCTGACCGCCGGCATCAGGCTGGGTGCGTCGTACGGGCGGTTGCAATCGATCACAAGGCGCGAATACGTCTGCGCGATGGCGAACGCATCCAGCGCCTCGGCCAGCCGCTGGGTGACCTGCGCAATGCCGATATCCCAGCCGATATGGCGATCCAGTTCGGACTGCGGCAGGCCCAGGTCGGCCAGCCGCGCCGGCACGCGCTGGCCGGCGTGGTCGGCGATCAACAGCCACGGCGAGGCGGCCTGCGCGTTGTACACGGTGAACGGCGCCGGATCGTCGGCGCCGAGCAATGGTTCGATGGCTGCGTCAGCCACGCGGGGTGCCGTCCAATGCATGATCGGCCAGATACAGGCCGGCCCACAGCTTGGGGTCCATCTGATAGCCCTCGGCCATCTTCTGCACCAGCCAGGCGCCGACCTGCGCGCGCGGGATTGCGTGCACGGTGATGTCCTCACTGGCATCGCCGCCGCCGTCGCCGACCTTGCGCAGACCGGTGGCGCGCACGAAGGCGATCTTCTCGCTGCTGGCGCCGGCCGAGGTGGGGCCGATCATCAGCACTTCGGCATGCTCGGCGGTCCAGCCGGTTTCTTCTTCCAGTTCGCGGATGGCCGACAGCTCGATCGATTCATCGGCATGCACATCGCCCACCAGCCCGGCCGGCATTTCGATGGTGCGCGCCTGCAGCGGCACGCGGAACTGTTCGACGAACAACATCGCATCATCCGGCGTTACCGCCACGATGATCGCCGCCAGGCCGCCGGCATGCACACGTTCGGAATACTCCCAGGTGCCACGCACGACCATGCGCTGGTACTTGCCTTCGTAGACCACGGTGGGCGGGGTGTCGTGTCGGTTCATGGGCGGGGACCTTGTGCCAGGGAAACGGGAGGAAACGGTGCGGGGGCGCCGGTGCTGGCGGCCAACAGGCGGCGCCGGGTGAGCGGGCCGAAGCGCAGGCTTTCGCACAACCCGGTGAGCATGTCCGCATCGGCGTGGGCACGCGTGAAGCCGGCCTCGGTGAGCGCCAGCGGCGCGTCGAGCGCGATGGTGGTGAGCTGACGCCACAGCAATGCGTGTTCGCGCTGTTCGCGCAGCCGCACCGCCATTTGCGCCGCGCCGCGCAGGCGCAGGAAGGGAATTTCGTCGATGCGCTCCAGCAGCGCATCCAGGCTGCCGAAGTGCGCCAGCAGCACGGCTGCCGACTTGGCGCCGATGCCGGTCACGCCGGGGATGTTGTCGATGGCATCGCCGCATAACGCCAGGTAGTCGGCGATCTGGTGCGCATGTACGCCGTGGCGCGCCTTGACCCCATCCATGCCCCAGCGCTGGTTGCGCGCGTAGTCCCACTGCTCGTCATGCTCGAGCAATAACTGCGACAAGTCCTTGTCGGCCGACACGATCACCCCGCGCAAGCCGTGCGCCCGCACGCTGTGCAGCGCGCTGCCGATCAGGTCGTCGGCCTCGTAATCGCGGTGGGCCAGCACGCTCAGCCCGAGTGCTGCGCACAGCGCCTTGCAATGCGCGAACTGGCGTCGCAACGCATCCGGCGCGGGCGTGCGGTTGCCTTTGTAGGCCGGGTAGATCGCATGCCGGAAGCAGCTGTCCAGGGCTTCGTCAAAGGCAATGGTGATGTGCTGCGGGTCTTCGCGTTCGAGCAGGTCCAGCAGAAACCGCGCAAAGCCGTGCACCGCATTGGTCGGCCAGCCCTGCGCATCCTGGAATTCGTCCGGGATGGAGTGCCAGGCACGGAACACGTACAGGCTGGCATCCACCAGATACAGCGGGGACGGGCGCTGGATCGCCAGCGGCGCAGCGTCGAGCGGGTTGGTCGGTGTGGTCACGGCGTCCAGTCGCGCAGCAACGCACGCGGGTCCGGGCGCTCGCGTTCGGGCACCTGCATGCGCGGCGTGCCGATATGGATGAAGCCGGCGATGCGTTCGTTGTCTTGCAGGCCCAGGTAGCCCGTCACCGCCGGGTCGTAGGCCATCCGCGCGCTCAACCACTGCGCGCCGAAGCCGTGCGCCTGGGCAGCCTGCAGCAACGCGAAACAGACGCAGCCGGCGGTGAGCAGTTGCTCCTGCACAGGTACCTTGTGCTCGGTGCGCAGCGAGGCGATCACCACGATCACCACCGGTGCGTCGCTGAAGCGTCCACGTTCCTTGGCAAGGGTGGCCGGCGATGCCAGCGGGTCGGCGGCCAGGGTGCGCTCGGCGAGGAACTCCCCAGCGCAGCGCGCGCGTCACCGCTGATGCGCAGAAAGCGGAACGGCACCAGTTTGCCGTGGTCGGGCACGCGCACCGCCGAGGTAAGCATGCGCAGCAAGGTGTCTTCATCCGGCCCGGGCGCGCCGAGTTGTTTCGGCCCGGGCGCGCCGAGTTGTTTGGAGGGTACCGAACGGCGCGCGTCCAGCGCCTGGAGCGAATACGGTGCGTGCATAGATCCGGGTTGGGGCAACGAGGTATCGAATTATAGACGGCCGCTTCCCAACGCTCGCTGCAGCATGGCCGGTGGGGCCGTGGCTCTGCCGCGATCCACCTTCCGTACTCGCACCCATCTGGATTTCATCCACCGCGCAGGTCGCGGATTGTTGCGGGCAAGCCGTCTGGGATCAGCCCAATCTCCGGCGCCTGATGGTCGGCGACCGGCGGCGTGGGCGGCGGTGCCTCGCCTCACCGGCGGAGCTGACGATGCCGATGCTGCTGGAACGCCTGCGCCTTCAACGATGGCGATATCTTCCATGGCGCGATGCAAGGCGTGGCGGATGGTCCGGAAGCGTCCGCGAAGCTGAAGGCTTAACACCCGCACGCGCAGAATGACCGCCGGCAAGCTCCACCGCGACGTTGCGAGCTAGGATGGCCGCTTGACACGCAAACCCTGGGCGGTCACGAGTAAAGTGAGTAACATGTCACACTTAATGGATGCGCGAACCGCCTACCATGCACGGGCGGAATTTGGGGCCGCGTCTGTTTCTTCTCGTTTTGAAATTTTCACGCCTGCAGAGGCGGGGAGCCTTTGCGCATGACTTTTCAGCCCAGTCCGTCGGGACATCCGGGCCGTGACCAATGCTTGCTCGAGCAGGCGCACGACGTGTTCGTGCCGGCGCTCGCGCAGGTGTTTGCTGCTGCAGTCGCGCATTTCGACGATGTGCTGTTCGACCGTGCCGAATCCGCTGGCGCGTCACAGTTGCTGTTTCTCGATGGCATGCGCGAATTGCGCCGCAAGCGCGAAGACGTTGCACGCCAGTTCCGTCAACAGCTGGAAGACGGCTGGCAGGCGTTGGTGCTCGGCACGCCGTTGTCGGCCGAAGTGGTGCTGGCCGGCGACATGGGCACCGGCCCGCTGAGTCTGGTGCCCGAGCACGTGCTCGAATCGCGGCTGGCAGTGCGCAATCTGGCCACGGTGTTGTTGCGCGATTTCAAACAGGTGCTGGCGCGGGTGGACCGCCGCCTGGGCTGGATCGCCGGCGGGCTGGAGCTGATGGCCGATACCAACCCGATTGGCCCCGAACATCTGGGCGTGGCGATCCACGAAGCCTTCGCCACCTGCGACCTGGCGCCGGAAGTGCGACTGGTGCTGATCAAGCTGTGCGAACGCGATCTGGCCGAGCCGATCGGCAAGTTGTACGCACGCCTGGACGAAACCCTGGCCAAGGCCGGGGTGATGCCGGAAATTTCGCAAGCCAAGCGCGCGCCGCCGCGCATGCAGCCGCGGGGCGAAACGCCGGAAGAGCGCGGCCAGGCAGAGGCGCAGGGCGCTCATGCCGAGATGGGCGGCGACGATCAGGGTGACCAGTACGCACCGGCCTGGGCCAACCGTTTTCTCGACCGTTGGGCGCACAGCCGCGGCCGCATGCAGGCTGCGACGCAACGCGGGCATGCCGACGGTGGCGGGGCTGGCGGCACGGACGGTGAGGCCGACCATCCCGGCGGTAGCCAGGGCATGCTGCTCGAGGCGCTGCACGAGTTGCTGCAACAGACCCGCAGCGTGCGCGACACCGCCGCTTCTGCCGCCACCGTCGCGGTTGGGCAGCAACGCCCGTTGAGCCAGCGCGAAATGATGTCGGTGCTGTCGCTGTTGCAGGCCACACCCAGCGCGACGCTGCAGGCGGCCATCGGCGACGACACCGAATCGCTTGCGCAGCGCTTGAAGAACGAGGTGCTTTCCAGCGCTACGCGCCTGGGCGTGGACCCGGCTACCGCAAAGCTCGACCCGATGGACGAAGACGCCATCGACCTGGTCGGCATGCTGTTCGACGTGATGCTGGATGAGCGCGATCTGGAAAATCGTTCGCGCGAAATGATCGGCCGCCTGGTCGTGCCGTTCGTCAAGGTCGCGCTGCTGGACCGCAAGATGTTCGTGCAGAAGACCCATCCCGCGCGGCGCCTGCTCAACTCGCTGGCCGAGGCCTGCGAAGGCAACAACGGCGACAGCGCTGCCGAGCGCGTGCTGATGGGCAAGGTGGAAGAGATCGTCGACCGCCTGGTGGCCGAATTCAACGAAAACCTGGCGATCTTCCTCACCCTGGAAGAAGAATTCCGCGACTTCCTGTCGCAGCACCGGCGCCGGGTGGAAATTGCCGAGCGTCGTGCCACCGAAACCCAGCGCGGGCAGGAAAAGCTCGAGCTGGCGCGCAGCCGCGCGCTGTTGGAACTGGAGCAGCGTGCGCCCGAAGACGCGGGCCTGCCCAAGGCGGTGGATGACTTCCTGCGCCAGCCGTGGCTGCATCACCTGACCATGGCGATCCTGCGCGACGGCGAGGAAGGTCCCGGCACCATCGAGGCCCTGGCGCTGGCCGACGGCGTGCTGGAAGAACTGGCCGAAGCGCGCCGTCATATCGTCGGCAAGCCATGGCTGCAGGTCTGGCAGCCGGCGCTGCATCGCGTGTTCGCCAGCGTGGGCCTGCACGGGGATGCGGTGGTGGTGGCGATCACCGCCTTGCACGACACCTTGCAGGCGATCGCCGAAGCGCGCCCGGAACTGGAAAAAGCCCTGCCGGAACTGCCGCAGGTCAATCTGCCGCCACCGGCTGCCGAAAGCGTCAGTGTGGTGCTGGGTGCCGAAGCGGTCGCGCAGAGCATCGACAGTGCCGATGCCGAACGTTTCCGCGCAATGGATATCGGCACGTGGCTGGACTTTGTCGACAAGGACGGCAAGGTGCAGGCCGGCAAGCTGTCGTGGGTGAGCCCGATTTCGCAGCGCCTGCTGTTCGTCAATCGACGCGGCGTGCGTTTCTGTGTCGCTTCGCCGGAAGAACTGGCGGTGATGGTACGCCTGGGCCGCCTGCGCGAGCACATCAACGACGGCGCTTTCGACAGCGCGATGCAGGGCGTGATCGATCGCCTGGATCCGTTGCAGAACAACAGCACGGTGCACTGAGCGGTCCTATACGCAGTCGTCGCTGCCTGCGGGCGTAGACGATTGGAACGCGTGCGCTGCGCGGGCGTCGTCCGGTACCACTGGCAGGCGCACCGCGCTCTGCATGGCGTCGCCGCGACTGGGCGCAAGACCTGAGCAACGCATGGCTGTGCAGGTGCTGGTGCTGAAAGAAAGGGCCGCTGGCGCGCCGTGTGGCCGCGACGCCGGAAACGGTCAGGAAACTGGCCGCGCCCGGTGCCGCCGTGTGGATCGAGCCGGGGCCGGCCGGGCCAGCAGCATGCACGATGCCGTGTATCTGCAGGCCGGTGCGCAGCCTGCCTGCGCCGGCGCCATGGCGCAGGCCGAGATGGTGCTATGCGTGCAGGCGCCCTCTACCGACACATTGCTTTGCTGCAAACCGCACCCGGCGGTGATCGGCATGCGCTGGCGCCGGACACGGATCCGGCGCGCGCAGGCATTTACCGCGCGGCAATCGATTGCGTTTCCACTGGAGCGCCTGCCGCGTAGCCCACGCGCGCAATCGATAGATGTGTTGCGCTCGCAGGCCGGCATGGCGGGTGACAAGGTGGTACTGAGTGCCGCGTAACTGGCACCGCGTTTCTTTCCGATGCTGACCACCGCTGCCCGGCACCATGCGCCGTGCAAGGTGTTGGCGATACGGAGGGTGCGTTGACGCTCGGCCGGGACGACGAGTTGCTGGCCAGGACGCAGTGGTCGGCGCCGGCAGCGACCGCCACTTAGGCGTCGCAGAAAGTTCGGTGCACGCAATCCAACAAGGGCAACGCGCTGCGCATCACGACCCATCGTTGGCCCGGCGCTGAAGAGCGCCGTTCTGGGCCGGTTGAGGTTTGGCGCGGTCAGGCATTTCGTCGTTGTCGTTGCAATGAGCGACGCAGCAAGACCATCGATGCCAGTACAGGTGCTGGCGTACGTGCCGTTTGCTGCGACGTCCTGTCGCTGCGTGCGCTACAAAACGTCTGCGGCCCCGCGTATGGATATTCGAGGTGCGCAGTTTGCGCATCGCTGCAGTGGCTGGCCTTGGCATGCTGCAAGTTGCCAAGCGCGACGGCTAGTCAATGTCCACCGCCCATTGCAGCACTGCGCGGCGCTTGAGCAAGCGCAATCTTCCGCCGGCTCCGCTGCGCACTCCTGGGAATCGTCAGTCCTCGACCGGTGGATGCTCGCGCAACCAAGCGCTGCGCTCGGCCGGGCTCATCTTCTGCCAGCGTTGCTGCAGTTCGTTGCGCTGTTGCGGATTGAGCGTGCGCATGCGGTCGAACAAGGCCTTGGCCTCGCGGCGTTGCTCCGGACTCATGTTGCGGAAGCGGTCCATGCCGGCCTTGGCCTGCTTGCGCTGCTCGGGCGTCATGTCCAGCCAGCGGCGCGCGTGCCGGTACATCCTGGGGCGTTCTTCGGGCACGTCGTTCCAGCGCTCGCGCAGCGCATCGATCATGACCTGGCGCTGCTGCTTGGTCAGTTGGTCCCACTCGGGCATGGGGGTCTCGTCGCGCGGGCCCTGGCCGCGTGGGCCAGGCGCGTCCATGGGCGGACCCGGGGCGGAGGTCCGGGCGGGCCGTCCTGAGCCAGCGTGGAGGCGCATGGCCCGGCGCACAGCAACAGGGTCAACAGCAGGCGGGTGGTGTGGGTCATCGTGCTTATTCCATGGCCAGGGCGGTGTCGGAGCCGAGCCAGACATACAGGTCCGGGTTCTGGGCCAGCAGGTCGTCTGTCTCGGTGGTGGCGCTGGTACTGGCAACCGGCGAGGTCGGCGCGGCGCCAGATGAGACGCTTTGGCTCGGATGCAGCTGCAGGCCGATGCCGATCGCCAGCAGGCCCGAGCATGCGGTGGCCAGCAACCAGTAGCCACGTCGGCTGCGCGTGGGTGCCGAGGCGTGGCGGGCCTGGCGCAGGCGCGCCAGTGTCTGCGGCGGCAGGCTGGTCAGCGCGGTGGCATGCAGCTGGCGCAGCTGCGCATCCAGCCGGGCGGTGTCGTGGGAGCGGTTCACAGGAAATCCTCGAACTGTTTTTGCAACGCGTCGCGCGCGCGCGACAGGTGGGTTTTGACCGAGCCTTCGGAGCAGCCCATCGCCTTGGCGGTGGTGGCCACGTCCAGGTCTTCGAGCACGCGCAGGGTGAAGGCTTCGCGCTGGCGCGCCGGCAACGTGCGCAATGCATCGACCAGCCGTTGGTAGGCCTGTTGATGCTGCTGTTCGTCGACCGGCCCGGTACCGGGGTCGGCCCAGTCGATCGGGCCTTCGTCGTCGGCGCGCTCGGTCGGTGCCCAAAACTTCAGGCGAAAGCTGCGTCGCCGCTGCAGGTCGATGATGCGGCTGCGCAGGATGCTCCAGAACAGCGGCGTCCATTCGTCGGCCGGCCGTTCGCGGTAGCCCAGCAGCTTCACCATGGCGTCCTGCACGGCATCCAGCGCATCTTCGCGGTGCCGCAAGCCGGCCTCGGCAAAACGGAAGGCACGCGGCCCGATGCCGGCCAGAAAGGCATCCAGCGACACCGGCGCGGTGGCGGCCGATGCGGTCGTAGCTTGCGGATCGAAAGGAGTTCCCACCAGCACAGCGTAGCTTCCGCGGAGACGATACGACGTCAACGGACGAGCGCGGATTCGGTTGACAGGCGCCCGCACGGACGCGGCGTGGGTACGGTCGGCGGGCTGCACCGGCCAGCGGAGCCAGCGACGATGAGCGACGGATTCGTAGCGTTGTACATCTTCATGCTGGCGGCCATCGCCGGCCACGTGATCATCTCGCGGGTGCAGGTGATGCTGCATACGCCACTGATGTCCGGTTCCAACGTCGTCCACGGCATCGTGCTGACCGGGGCGATGATGGTGCTGGGGCATGCCGACACCACGGTGGAAAAGCGCTGGGATGTGTCGCAGTGGCGCTAGGTGCCGGAAACGCGGCGGGGCTACGTGGTCACCGCGCGAATGCTGGAGACGTTCAAGTCCAGCAAGACGCCGCCTGGCAGGGATAAGTCACGAACGTCTGCACTGCCGAGCAAGCCCCACGATGGGCTTGCCAGGCGGAACGCATGGCAAGTGTCTCCGTGACGGTTGCCGGGGCTGGAGTGGCCGCCGTATGGGCGCCTGCGCCCGGAGCAAGAGTGGCGAGCAAGGCCTAGAGGGTGCGCGCGATCCTGAAGCGTCCGTTGTGCGCTGGCGTGGCGGCGACGCTAGTGGCCTCGGACATTGAGGTCATCGTCAGGATTGCGTGTGCGTTCCATCGCCGACCCGCTCGACAGCGTTTGGCCGGCGCCTCCCACCAGCGCCGATCCCTCCCTCAACAGCCGGCCTGCGCTCGTCGCGCTGCGCAATTTGGTACAGATGGCCAAGCCCAGTTGTTCCACTGACACGCCAACGGTCCGGCAATCGGCTAGGGGCCCTGTCATCGTGCCGACTCAGCGCGCCGTCCACCACGCCAGCACCAGCGCGGTGGCGTAGCACAGCAGGTCGAAGCCGTTGTTGGCCAGTTGCAGCAAGGTCCAGGCCAGGCCGGCGCCCATCTTCTGTGCCGAGGTCCACGGGTCCAGGCCGAGCGGTCCGCCCAGTTGGGCCGAGGCGATGCCCCAGTTGGCGCCCGCGATGATCAGCGCCGTCGCCACCATGGCCACGCCGATGCGCAGGCGGCCTGCAGGCAGCGTGCCCAGGCGCAACATCCAGACGATCTCCAGCGCGGCGACCACGGCCATCCAGCCGGCCTGGTTGCCCAGGGCCAGGGCGATGAGCAACCAGGCGATGAGGGCGGTGACGCATCCCAGCAACAGGAGCGGGGGCCAGAGCCAGTGGGCCGTTCTGGCGGACGCGGTGGTGGGCGGCATTGGAGCTCCTGACAGTGCGCACATGATAGAGCGCGCGCCGGCCTTTGCGACGCACACCACACCACGACGGTGCGGCTGATGGAATGCAGCGTCGTTCCCGGCTGGCGCGGTGGCCGGCGGCGGTGGCGTCGCGGTCGGCTAGAATGGCCGACTTGCGCGCGACCTGCGCGGCCCCATATCCAGCCCATGTATTCCCGTAGCAGCGAACCCGTCCAGTTCGAACGCGATTGCGATGCCGTCATGGTGCCGCAGGGCGATTCGGTGACCCTGCCCGCCGGCAGTTACGGCTATATCACCCAGGCGCTGGGTGGCAGCTATACCGTCTTCGTCGAAGGCAATCTGTTCCGCATTGCCGGCAAGGATGGCGATGCGATCGGCAAGGAGGCCCCGCCGGGGCTGGAATTGCCCGCCAATGCCAGCGACGAAGAGGTGGAAGCGCTGGTGTGGCAGCAGCTGCGCACCTGTTTCGACCCGGAGATTCCATTCAATATCGTCGATCTGGGCCTGGTCTACGAAGCGGTGGTCAGCCATCGCGAGGAAGACGATCAGCGCCGGGTCGACGTCAAGATGACCTTGACCGCGCCCGGTTGCGGGATGGGCGAAATCCTGGTCGACGATGTGCGCAGCAAGGTCGAAATGATCCCGACCATCGCCGAGGCCGACGTCGAGCTGGTGTTCGACCCGCCGTGGGGCCGGCATATGATGTCCGAAGCGGCCCGTCTCGAGACCGGCATGCTCTGATCGTCACGCGCCATGTCCACGATGTGGCGCTGCGTCCTTTCGCCCGCCATACAGGAATCTCCCGGTGTCCGTGTCCTTCGCTTCCACCCGTTCTCCGTCGCCGCGCAGCGCCGACGAACTGTCCGTGATCCTGGCCGCACCCGGCTTCGGGCTGCATTTCACCGACCACATGGTCGCCATCTCCTGGAACAACGAGCAGGGCTGGCACGACGCGCAAGTGCGCGCGTACGGCCCGTTGCAGCTGGATCCGGCAGCGTCGGTGCTGCATTACGGCCAGGAGATCTTCGAAGGCATCAAGGCCTACCGGCACGCCGACGGTTCGATCTGGACCTTCCGTCCGCAAGCCAACGGCGAGCGTCTGCAACGGTCGGCGCGCCGTCTGGCGCTGCCGGAATTGCCGGTGGACCTGTTCGTCGAATCGCTGCGCCAGCTGGTGGCCGTGGATAGCGGTTGGGTGCCGTCGGCGCCGGAGACCAGCCTATATTTCCGCCCGTTCATGATTGCCGATGAGGCCTTCCTGGGCGTGCGTGCGGCACACAAGGCCTCCTATTACGTGATCGCCAGCCCGGCCGGCCCGTATTTCGCCAAGGGCGTGGCGCCGGTGTCGATCTGGTTGTCCACCGAATACGCACGTGCGGCCAAGGGCGGCACCGGTGCGGCCAAGTGTGGCGGCAACTACGCCGCGTCGTTGTTGCCGCAACAGAAGGCCTATGCCCAGGGCTGCTCGCAGGTGTTGTTCCTGGACCCGGTGGAAGGCAAGTACATCGAAGAACTCGGCGGCATGAACGTGTTCCTGGTTTACAAAGACGGCACGTTGGTGACCCCGGAACTGTCCGGCAGCATCCTGGAAGGCATCACCCGCGACAGCATCCTGCAATTGGCCCGCGACCGTGGCATGCAGGTGATCGAGCGCAAGGTCGCGATCGACGAGTGGAAGCAGGGCGTGGCGTCGGGCGAGATCGCCGAGGTGTTCGCCTGCGGTACCGCGGCGGTGGTGACCCCATCGGCGAGCTGAAGGGCGAGGGGTTCGCGGTGGGCGATCTGTCCGCGCCCGCGGGCGAGGTGACCATGTCGCTGCGCCAGGAACTGACCGATATCCAGTACGGCCGCGTGCCGGACCGCCACGGTTGGTTGGTGCGTTTGTCGTAAGCAGACATAGTTCGTCAAACAACGGCCTCCGTGTGTCAGCGCGGGGGCTTTTTTGTTTGCGCAACAGCAAAAGACCATTTTTCGACCGTGAACCGGTCGAATTCAGCATGAGTTGTATGTGATTCAAATCACACAATGACATTTTAATTTCGAAAATTACCAACTCCGTATTGTCCAGTTCGGTTTCTTTGGGATAGGTTCGCTGAACGGATCGATAACAGGGGCGGTCCGGGGCACTGGGCCGGTCGCCATCGCGACGGTTTCGGAACTACCGCTTCGGCGGTTCTCTTGACTGGAAGGGAATTCGATGTCTAACGCGTCGTTTCGTCCGCGCCACCGAGCGCTCTGCATCCTGGGTGCTTCGGCACTGACCTCGCTGCTGCTGGCAACGCCGGCGTTCGCCGGCGATGTCTACCTGGGTGGCCTGGCCACCGCGCAGACCCACCAGAAGTTCATCGTGACTTACAAGGACGGCAGTAGCGCCCTGAACAGCCCCAGTGTGTTGACGAGCTCGTTGCGCACCGCTGCACGTGCGTTGCCGGCCAAGGCCGGCAAGCCGTTGGGCCTGAACAGCGTGCGTCGCCTGGCAGTGGGACCGGAACTGGTTCAGGCCGACCGCGCGCTGGATCGCGCCGAAGCCGAAACCCTGATGCGCCAGCTGGCTGCCGACCCCAACGTGCAAAGCGTGGAAGTGGACCAGATGCTGTACCCCACGCTGACCCCCAACGACAGCCGCCTGTCCGAGCAGTGGGCCTTCGGCACCACCAACGCCGGGCTCAACATCCGCCCGGCCTGGGACAAATCCACCGGTGCCAACGTCGTGGTTGCGGTGATCGACACCGGCATCGTCAGCCATCCCGACCTCGACGCCAACATCCTGCCCGGCTACGACTTCATCAGCGATGCCACCGCCGCGCGCGACGGCAACGGGCGCGACAACAATCCTGCCGACGAAGGCGACTGGAACTCCACCAGTGGGTGCACCACGTCCAATTCCAGCTGGCACGGGACCCATGTCGCCGGCACGGTGGCGGCGGTGACCAACAACACCACCGGCGTGGCCGGCACCGCGTTCAATGCCAAGGTGGTACCGGTCCGCGTGCTCGGCCGTTGCGGTGGTTCGCTGTCGGACATTGCCGATGCCATCATCTGGGCTTCCGGTGGCACCGTGAGCGGTGTGCCGGCCAATCCCAACGCCGCCGAAGTCATCAACATGTCGCTGGGCGGCGGTGGCACCTGTTCGTCCACGATGCAGAGCGCAATCAACGGCGCAGTCTCGCGCGGTACCACGGTGGTCGTGGCGGCCGGCAACAGTGCCGCCAACGTGTCCGGTTCGTTGCCGGCCAACTGCGCCAATGTGATCGCGGTGGCGGCCACGACCTCGGCCGGTGCCAAGGCCAGCTATTCCAACTACGGCAGCGGGATCGACGTTTCCGCGCCAGGGTCGGGCATCCTGTCCACGCTCAACAGCGGTACCACCACGCCGGGCAATGCCAGCTACGCTTCGTACAACGGCACCTCGATGGCGGCGCCGCATGTGGCCGGCGTTGTGGCCCTGGTGCAGTCGGTGGCGCCCACCACGTTGACGCCTGCCGCAGTGGAAACGCTGCTGAAGAACACCGCCCGCGCCTTGCCGGGAGCCTGTTCGGGCGGTTGCGGTGCGGGCATCGTCGATGCCGATGCGGCAGTGACGGCGGCCATCGCCGGCAGCAGTGGCGGTGGTGGTGGAACCGGCAACACCTTGACCAACGGCACGCCGGTGACCGGCCTGGGCGCGGCCACCGGCGCGGAGTTGAACTACACCATCACGGTGCCGGCCGGCAGCGGCACGCTGACGGTGGCCACCAGCGGCGGCAGCGGCGATGCAGACCTGTACGTGCGGGCCGGTAGCGCGCCCACCGACACCGTCTATGCCTGCCGTCCGTATCTGGATGGCAACGCCGAAACCTGCAGCATCACCTCGCCGTCGGGGACTTATTACGTGCGGATCAAGGCGTACAGCACGTTCTCCGGCGTGACCCTGACCGCCAGCTACTGACACGCTGGACCGCTGCACGCGTTCCCTGGCATGGCCGCCAGGGAACGCGCTTCTTGACTTCACCCCATCTGCGATACCTCGTCCAGGTCTGCCGTTTCGGCAGGCGCAGGCGACGTGTTGCCGCTTGGCCGGAATGGACACCGGTCAGTCGCTCCGACGGGCCTGGCGCCCGTGCAGTTTCCGGCTCCGAACCGCAGCGTGCGGCAACGGGCCGGCCCTCCCGCCGCAGCTGCGGCACCTCTCCAATAAGGAACGATCGATGTCCAATGTGTCGC
The DNA here is from genome assembly GCA_022749655.1 of Xanthomonas phaseoli pv. phaseoli. GTDB lineage: Bacteria > Pseudomonadota > Gammaproteobacteria > Xanthomonadales > Xanthomonadaceae > Xanthomonas > Xanthomonas phaseoli. Next base: position 4,402,408 of record CP094243.1, on the reverse strand, counting down.
AACGTCGTGCGCCCACGCGCGCTGGTAGTCCTGGGTGTTTCTGCGCTGACCTCGCTGCTGGCCGTGCCGGCGTTCGCCGGTCAGGTCAATCTGTCCGGGTTGGATTCGCAGCCCACCCTGGACCGCTTCATCGTCAAATACAAAGACGGTTCCAGTGCGGCGGTCAGCCCGACCTCGATGCGCGCATCGCTCAATTCCGTGGCCGGTGCAATGCCAGCACGCGCCGGCCGTGCGCTGGGCCTGAACCACGTGCGCCGCACGGCGCTGGGTTCGGAAGTGCTCAAGACCGACCGTGGCCTGGACCGCGCCGACGCCGAAACCCTGATGCGCCGCATCGCCGCCGACCCCAGCGTGGACTACGTGGAAGTCGACCAGATCATGTACCCGGTGCTGACCCCCAACGACACGCGCCTGTCCGAACAGTGGGGCTTCGGCACCTCTTCATCCAGCATCAACGTGCGCCCGGCTTGGGACACCGCCACCGGTACCGGCGTGGTGGTGGCCGTGATCGACACCGGCATCACCAGTCATCCGGATCTCAACGCCAACGTGCTGCCGGGCTACGACTTCATCAGCGATGCCACGCGTGCACGCGACAACAACGGGCGCGACAGCAATCCGGCCGACCAGGGCGACTGGACCACGGCCAACCAGTGCTTCTCCGGTTCGCCGGCCGCCAATTCCAGTTGGCACGGCACCCACGTCGCCGGCACCATCGCGGCGGTCACCAACAACAGCACCGGCGTGGCCGGCACCGCATTCAACGCCCGCATCGTGCCGATCCGTGCGTTGGGTGCCTGCGGCGGCGCCACCTCCGACATCGTCGATGCGATCGTGTGGGCCTCGGGCGGCACCGTGTCCGGCGTGCCGGCCAATGCCAACCCGGCCGAAGTGATCAATATGTCGCTGGGCGGCAGCGGCAGCTGCTCGAGCAGTTACCAGAACGCGATCAACAGCGCGGTGTCGCGCGGCACCACCGTGGTGGTGGCGGCCGGCAACAGCAATGCCAACGTGGCCAACTTCACCCCGGCCAGCTGCGCCAACGTGATTTCGGTGGCATCGATCACCTCGGCGGGCGCGCGTTCGAGCTTCTCCAACTACGGCACCGGCATCGATATCTCCGCGCCGGGTTCGGCGATCCTGTCGACCTTGAACAGCGGCACCACCACGCCGGGTTCGGCCAGCTACGCCAGCTACAACGGCACCTCGATGGCGGCCCCGCACGTGGCCGGCGTGGTGGCGCTGGTGCAGTCGGTCGCCAGCCGTCCGCTGACGCCAGCGGCGGTAGAAACGCTGTTGAAGAACACCGCACGTCCGCTGCCGGGCGCCTGCTCTGGCGGCTGCGGCGCGGGCATCGTCAACGCGGCCGGCGCGGTCAGCCAGACCCCGTAAACCTGCGCCGACGACCCCGCTGCCGGCGCGCTGCCGGCAATGCGTCGGGTCTTCTCCGACACCCGTGTCGGTGGTTCGGAAATCTGCACTGCCCCGCTCTGAGCGGGGCAGTGTGCGTTCGGGAAGCGGCAATGGCCGCAGCGCCGGCCAGGGCCGCCAGCGCTGGCTGAATGAAGCGCGTGCCAGCGCGACGTGGCCGCTTCAGCGCGCCCGGTCGCACGCCGATAGCCAGCCCACGTGAGGCATGCAACCTCTGCATGCACGCGCATCGGGCACGGCGCAGCGCAGTGGCGTCAGCGCGTTGCCAACCGGGTTGCAAGATCCTTGGGGAGGGATGGAGTCATGCCGTATCACTCAATGGGCGCACTGCGCCGCGTTGCATTCGCCTGTGCGCTGTCGTGCACGTTTCATGCCGCCGCTGGCGAGGTCAGTCTGCAAGGGTTGAATTCCAGCAGCACCCATCAACGCTTCATCGTCAGCTACAAGAACAGCGTTGGCAGCAGCCGGGTGACAGGGTTGTCTGCGCCATGGGCCGACATTGCGCGTGCCGTGCCGCAGGCACGCGGGCAGGCGCTGGGCCTGTCGGCCACGCGCCGGCTCAGTGGCGGGCCGATGTTGTTGGTGGCCGACCGCAAGCTGGACCGCGTGGATTCGGAAAGCCTGATGCGGCGCCTGGCCGCCGACCCGGCGGTCAGACGCGTGGAAGTGGACATCCTGATGCGGCCATTGCTGGTTCCCAACGACCCGGGCGTGCCGCAGCAGTGGGCGATGGGCGCGACCGCCGCCAGCCTCAATATCCGTCCGGCCTGGGACCGTTCCACCGGCAAGGGCATCGTGGTGGCGGTGATCGATACCGGCATCACCAATCATCCGGACCTGGCAGCCAACGTGCTGCCCGGCTACGACTTCATCGTTGATCCGGCCACGGCGCGCGATGGCACTGCGCGCGATGCGAACGCCGCCGACCAAGGCGACTGGGCCGCGGCCAACGAATGCGGGCCTGGTGCGTCGGCGTCCAATTCCAGCTGGCATGGCACGCACGTGGCCGGCATCGTGGCGGCGGTGGGCAACAACGCGGTGGGCGTGGTCGGTACCGCGTTCAACGCCAAGATCCTGCCGTTGCGGGTGCTGGGCCGCTGCGGCGGCTACATGTCCGATATATCGCCGATGCGATCGTGTGGGCGTCCGGCGGCAAGGTCAGCGGCGTGCCGGCCAACCCGAATCCGGCCACGGTGATCAATCTGTCGCTGGGTGGCGCCGGCACCTGTTCGGCGACGTTGAACAACGCCATCGCCGCAGCCGTCACGCGCGGCAGCGCGGTGGTCGTGGCCGCCGGCAACAGCAATCTGGACGTCTCCACCAGCGTGCCGGCCAATTGCGCCAACGTCATCGCCGTGGCGGCCACCACCTCGGCCGGCGCCAAGGCCAGCTTCTCCAACTTCGGCAAGGGCGTGGATATCGCCGCGCCCGGGCAATCGATCGTGTCCACGCTCAATACCGGAACCACGGCGCCGGGCAATGCGGCCTATGCGGTGTATAGCGGCACCTCGATGGCGGCGCCGCACGTGGCTGGCATGGTGGCGCTGATGCAGTCGGTTGCCCTGAATCCGCTGACGCCGGCAGCGGTGAAGGCCCTGCTGAAAGCCAGCGCGCGGCCCATGCCGGTGGCCTGCACGCAGGGGTGCGGGGCCGGGCTGGTGAATGCCGATGGCGCGGTGGCGGCGGTGATCGAATCGACCACCTTGGCCAGGAATGTGGCACGCACCGGGCTGAGCGCAGCGCTTTCCGATTCGCTGTATTACCAGGTCAACGTGCCGGCCGGCACACGTTCGCTCAAGGTCACGCTCGCCGGTGGCAGCGGCAATGCCGACCTTTCGGTACGGGCCGGTGCGTTACCGACCGACGCCGCGTACAGCTGCCGCAGCGTGTTGCCGGGCAACGGCGACAGCTGCACGCTGGCCGCACCGGCCGCGGGTGTCTATTACGTGCGCCTGAAGGCAGCGCTGGGCTTTTCCGGCGTCAGTGTCACCGCAGCGTATTGAGTGGTTCCGGCGCGGCGTTGCCGTGCCGAACACGCGCGGCATGGTGCTCTGGTTCGGCAATGTTGCATGCAGTGCGGAAGACATCGGTGGAAGATCGACCTCACGCAGGCGATCTGTCAGAGCCATCGCGTGCGTCGCGTCCCAAACGCGTAACGCGCATGCCAATCGGCCTGCGCGCATCGCGTCTACGCGTTCACTCGCAGAGCGCGCAGGCGCGTGCGGCGAGCGCTTGCATCAGCTGGTTGCCGGGCAATTCCAGCAGCAGCCCGCGCTGGCCGGCGTTGATCCACAGTGCCGGTGCATCCAGCGCGGTGATTTCGACCAGCACCGGCACCTGTCGTTGCTGGCCGAGCGAGCTGATGCCGCCGACCTTGTAGCCGGTGCGCCGTTCGGCATCGGCCACCTCCATCATGCGTGCCGACTTGCCGCCGCAAGCGCTGGCCAGTTTCTTCAATGACACCCGGCGATCGCACGGAATCACCACGCACACCGGCGTGTCGTCGACCCATGCCATCAGCGTCTTCAACACGGTATGCGGCTGCAGGCCCAACGCATGTGCGGCCTGCAATCCCTTCGCATCGGCATCGGCCTGGTAGTCGTAAGGATGCAGGACATAACCCACGCCGGCCGCGTCCAGTGCCTTGGTGGCGCGGGTGGCCTTGCTCATGCACTCAGACCGATTCGAAGCGGTTGGCGGCCACGTTCTTGCGCACCTTTTGCGGATTCCAGATGCGGCCGTTCATGGCGATATACACGCCTGCCGGTAGCGATTGCACTGCACCGACGGCGCAACCGATATTGAATTCGGCATCCGAGCCGCGAAAACGCGCCGGATTCAACGCGCCGGTCATCACGATGGTCTTGTCGGCGATCGTCTGCAGCACCTTGCCGGTTTCCACCATCGAATCGGTGCCGTGGGTGATCAACACGTTGCGGGTGGGCTGGGCGGCGATGGTGGCGCGGATCAGTTCGCGGTCGGCATCGGTGATGTGCAGCGAATCCTTGCGGATGATCGGAATCACCGAAAAACGAAACGTCACGCCCAGTTCTTTCAGAATCTGTCCGATCTGCGGGTCGCCGATCTGGTAGTCCGATTTGTCGTCGAAGTAGATCTTGTCGATCGTGCCACCGGTGGTGACGATCAGGAGGTCTTCCATTGCTGCGGATCCTGTAGGGCTAACGCGGGGCAAGCCGCGCGCGGGCCGCCATGATACCGCCCGGCCAGGGGGCTGGCAGTACGGCAGCCATCGCAATAAACAGCGGGGTCGAGACGTGCGCCTGGTAGCCGAATGCATGGCGGCGCTGCGTCCGATCGAAATGGCGTGGCGCAGGCGCACGCCGACGCGCCCAAGGGGACTGCCTGTTCCAGGTGCAGCGCGTGTTGTGCAGGCCGGGCGGGGCCCTGGCCATGTCGTGCTTGCGTCGCGTCAGCGCGCAGCTGGCGCTGGGACTGAACGCGTTCCTCAGCGGTGCCTGTGCCCAGCTTCCACATGCCGCAGCGCAAAACGCAGTGTGATCGGCGCACCCCTACGCTGCGCTAGGCGCGTTTGCTACGTCACGGACTCAACAAAGGGGCATGGCGGAAATTGACTTGACATGTATGCGGTCGATAGTCGGCGAGCCGTCGGTACGCATGCCCTCGGCATTCCCCTTCCCGGAGAGCCTCATGAACAAGTCCTTGTCGATGTTGCGCGCGCTCACCTGCGTGATGGCCGTGCTGCTGGCGGGCCACGCCGCCGCGCAGACGGTGACGATCACGCCTACGCAGACCTACCAGACGGTGCGCGGGTTCGGCGGTATGAATGGCGCCGGCTGGATCAACGACCTGACACCCGCGCAGGTGGATCTGGCTTACGGCAGCGGCACCGGGCAGATCGGGTTGTCGATCCTGCGCATGCGCATCGACCCCTCCAGCTCAGGCTGGGCGACCCAGGTGCCGACGGCAACGCGCGTGCATGCGCTGGGCGGGCTGGTGTTCGCAACCCCTGGACCCCGCCGGCCTACATGAAGTCCAACAACAGCCTGACCAATGGCGGCAAGCTGCTGACCAATTACTACGGCGCCTATACCCAGCACCTGCTGGATTTCGCCAATTACATGTCGGGCAAGGGCGCGCCGCTGTATGCGATTTCCCTACAAAACGAGCCGGATTGGCACCCGGATTACGAATCGGCCGATTGGAGCGGCAGCGACTTCGTCAACTACCTCGTGAGCCAGGGCAGCAGGTTCGGCAGCCTGAAGGTCATCGTCGGCGAGTCGGTGGGGTTCAACTTTTCCATCACCGACCCGGTCCTCAACAACGCCACGGCCAATCAGGCCACCTCCATCGTGGCCGGCCATCTGTATGGTGCGAAGCCGCGCGACTATGCCTTGACGCGCAGCAAGGGCAAGCAGGTGTGGATGACCGAGCATTACACCGACAACACCGATGGCAACGCATGGCCGTCGGCATTGGGAGTGGCCAGCGAACTGCACGCCAGCATGGCGGCCAATTTCAATGCCTACATCTGGTGGTACATCCGGCGCAGCTACGGGTTGATCAGCGAAAACGGCGCGGTGAGCAAGCGCGGCTATGCGATGTCGCAGTTCGCACGCTTCGTGCGGCCAGGGTCGGTGCGCATCGGCGCTACCGAACACCCGTATAGCGATGTCTCGGTGACCGCCTACCGCACGCCGGACAACAAGCTGGTGGTGGCGGTCAACACCGGCACCGGCCACCAGCAGCTGGACCTGACGCTACCGTCCGGCACTGCCACGCAATTCGCCAAATACAGCACCTCGAGCACGCTCAATGTCGGGTTCGGCGGCAACTACAGCGTGGTCAACGGCAAGACCTCGCTGTATGTCGACCCGCAGAGCGTGGCCACGCTGGTCGGAAACTGACAGCGGCCTCCGAAACGCCGCACGTCTTCGTCAGGTGGCGCGGACCGCGCGCAGGGACCGGGGTGGAGGCGTGTGCACGCCGCCCTGATCGCCGGCCGCGTCCGTCTGACGATGATTGCAGTTGGTTGGGTAGCTGCGTTGGGGTGGTCGCGGCTGACCACCTCGACCGGACGCATGCCCAGCCGCATCGCGCAGCTGCGCGCGCGGTTTGTTCGACTCGCCGATCAGCGTGGCGGGCGTTTCCTGCCAAAGCGCGCCGCCATGCCGGGGCCGCCGACCAAGCCCACCACCGCCAGGGCGAGCAGCAGTTCCAGCCATGCCATTGCACGTGCCTGCGGCTGGCTCCAGGCGGCCATGACGCCATGGCTGAACCAGCCCAGCGCGAACACGCCGGCCCAGAAGCGTGCACGCGCGCTGCGTACGGCCAGCACCCCGGTCAGCGCGGCCGGCAGCACGAACACGATGAGCGCGGCCAGTGGGCGCGGGTCGTCGTGAAACCACACCGCAAACAACGCTGCCAGCGCCAGCAGCGCGGCGCTCAGCAACCAATGCGTGGCGCGCACGCTCACGGAGTTGCCAGCCGCCGCGCGACATCGGCCACCCGGCGGCCCAGCGCACGCGCCAGCAGCGCTTCGTCCTCGCTCGGTTGCGGGTCGCCGCCAGCGCCGGAGACATGGCTGGCACCATAGGGCGTGCCGCCACTGGTGGTGTGGCTGAGCGCAGCTTCCGTAAACGGAATCCCCACGATCAGGCAACCGTGATGCAGCAGCGGCAAGTGCATCGACAGCAAGGTGGATTCCTGGCCGCCATGCATCGACGCGGTAGAGGTAAACACGCCCGCCGGTTTGCCGGCCAGGGTGCCACTGGCCCATTCGGCGCCCAGGCTGTCGAGGAAATGCTTCATCGGTGCGGCCATGTTGCCGAAGCGGGTGGGGCTGCCCAGCAACAGGCCGCTGCACTCGGCCAGATCGGCACGGTCTACATAGGGCGCGCCTTCGTCCGGGACCGGCGGGGCGCTGGTCTGGGTGACCGCAGCCACCGGTGGGACGGTGCGCAGCCGCGCGCTCATGCCGGGCACTTCGCCGATGCCGCGTGCGATCTGCCGCGCCAGCCGCGCCACCGAACCGCCCCGGCTGTAATACAGCACCAGAATCTCCGCCATCGTGTCGTTGCCGCCTGTGTGAGTTGCCGCAGTATCGGCCAAGCCAGCCTGTTGCTGCACGCCGCAGCTGCGGCAAGGCCGCGATGACGGCGCATCGGGTACCCTTGCGCGATGTCGCGTGTGAACAAACTCCACCAATGGAAAGAACGCCTGCGCGACCGCGCGCGGACGGTGAGTTTCGGGCGCTTTCTGTGGCGCCGCTTCCTGGACGACCGGCTGTTCCAGGCCGCCGCCTCGCTTGCGTACACCACCGTGTTCGCGCTGGTGCCGCTGGCGATCGTGGTGTTCGGGGTGCTGTCGGCGTTTCCGGCCTTCAACGAATGGAAGGACGCGCTGACCGACTTCATCTTCAACAATTTCGTGCCTGGCGCAGCGCGTTCGGTGCAGAACTATCTCAATCGCTCGCTGGAAGACCTGGGCAAGTTCACCGTGGCCGGCATGGTCGCGCTGGTGGCCTCGCTGCTGATCACCCTGCACAGCATCGAACAAACCTTCAACAGCATCTGGCGGGTCGCCGCCGCGCGCCCCAAGGTGACGCGCTTCCTGATCTATTGGACGGTGCTGACGCTGGGCACGATGCTGGCCGCCGCCGCCATGGCGATGGCGGCCTACGTGTTCGCGCTGCCGCTGTTCCGCACCACCGAAGGCCAGTGGCTGGCCGAATTCGCCTGGCGGCTGGCGCCGATGGCGGTGGAGTTCGTCTGCATCGTGCTGATCTACCGCGTGGTGCCGCAGCACGTGGTGCGGCTGCGGCATGCGCTGCCGGGCGCGCTGCTGGCGGTGATCCTGATGGAAATCGTCAAATGGGGGTTCGGCTTTTACCTGGGTAATTTCCAGACCTACCAACGCATCTACGGCGCGCTGTCGGCACTGCCGATCCTGCTGTTGTGGATCTACCTGAGCTGGGTGTCGGTGCTGCTGGGCGCCTCGCTGGCCTCGTCGATGTCCGCCTTCCGTTACCAGCCCGAGGCCATGCGGCTGCCCCGGGTTTCGAGATCTACGGCCTGCTGCGTCTGCTCGGTCGGTTCCGCCAGGCGCGCATCCACGGCGATGGCCTGGACGAAGACCGCATCCTGGCGCTGGAGCCGATGCTCACCGACACGCTGATGCAGGAACTGCTGTGCGAGCTCAAACGCATCCGCCTGCTGCGTCGCGACGAGCGCGGGCAGTGGCTGCTGGCGCGCGATCTGGATGTGGTGCCGCTGGCCGAACTCTACGAACACTGCCAGCTGCGCGTGCCGATCGAAGACCGCCCGTTGCCGTGCCGCGACGATGCCTACGGCCAGGCCGCCGCCGCGGCGCTGGAACAGCTGCGCCAACCCTTGCGCAGCGTGCTGGCGCAGCCGGTCGGCGACCTCTACACCCACCTTCCCGGAGATCCCGCATGACCGTGCGTCTTGCCCGCAGCGCCTGCGCGCTGCTATTGCCACTGCTGTTGCTGACCGCCTGCAAGCCGGCCAGCGAGGCCACTTCCGCTGCCGGCAACGGCGCTGCGCCTGCCGCCACGCCCCAGGCGCCGACCACGCCCGCCACGCCGGCCGACCCGGCTGCACCGCCCAACAGCTCGGTGGTGCAGCAGACCGCCCAGATGCCCAAGCTCTCGCTGCCGACCGTAACCGGCGAGACCTACGACCTGGCCGCGCACCGCGGCAAATGGGTGGTGGTGAATTTCTGGGCCACCTGGTGCGCGCCGTGCCTGAAGGAAATGCCCGAACTGTCGGCGCTGCACACCATGCGCGACACCGTCGAGGTGGTGGGTCTGGCCTACGAAGACATCACCAGCGCCGACATGCAGGCGTTCTTGAAGGACCACCCGGTGTCGTACCCCATCGCGATCCTCGACCCGTACCAGCCGCCACAGGACTTCGCTACCCCGCGCGGCCTGCCGATGACCTACCTGATCGGCCCGGATGGCAAGCTGGCCAAGCAATTTCTTGGCCCGGTGACCGCACGCGATATCGAAGCGGCCGTCGGCATCACCGGCAAGGCGGGTTGATGCAGGCGGCGCGTTTTGTGGTGAGCGGCGTGGTGCAGGGCGTGTGGTACCGCGCGTCCACCCGTCAACGTGCAGTCGCACTTGGCCTGGTCGGACATGCCCGCAACCAGGCCGACGGCAGCGTTGAGGTAGTCGCCGCCGGTAGCGCGGCGGCGCTGGACGCCTTGGAAGCCTGGCTATGGCAGGGCCCGCCGGCTGCCACGGTCGCGGCGGTCACGCGCACGGCCTGCTCCGTTCCGCCGACTGAAGACTTTGTAACTGGGTGAGCGCGCGCCACTGAAGCAGGGCAACAGAGTTGGGTTGCCTCGCCGATAACCCTGTCAACGCGATCAGGCGTGCACGGGGAATGTAATGGCCGCTCCATCTCAAGACCGCAACGACGGGCACGACCTGCCCGCGCATCGCCGCAACCGCCAGATGGCGCAGCTGGCGCCGTGGCTGTATCTCGGTTGCCTGCTGGGCAGCGGCTGGTTGCTGTTTCAGCACCCGCAAACCCGTGTGCTACCCACCGGACAGGCGGCAACCAGCTGGCTGCTGGCCTGGATCTTTACCGGCATCGTGATCGGCGCGGTGGTGTGGAGCCTGCGTCTGGCACGCAAGGGGCTGGCTCAGCCTGCGGCAAGCTACCCGCTGTCGGCGCGCTTGCCCGATTCGTGGGCCGATGCCTACGCCGCACTCCTGCGCCCGGCCACTGCCGCTCCGGTGGCCGCGGTCAGGCCGGACCCGGCCGGCGCCCAGCGTGGCGCGGCCTGGCATCGCTTCGGCGGCGGCATGCTCAGCGCGGAAACCTTCGACCCCAACGACGCCACCCGCGCGCCTTGGGACGGGCTGGATGCGCAGTCCTGCATCGTGCGCCTGGACGATGTGCGTCAGGCCTGGCACAACGCCGCCGCCAACCGCACCCTGCAGCAGGAGCGCCGTTACTGGCTGGATGTAGTGCTGTCGCTGCTCGACCACGGCGTGATGCGCCCACTGCAGGACGGCTACCTGCCCGACACCGCCGCGCTGCGCACCGAACGCTTCCTGTTGGGCGCCGATGCCGGCCCGATCGTGTTGTCCGAGGTGCCGGCATTGTTTGCGCGGCGTCTGGCGCTGGCCATCGAAGCCATGCCGACCGCCCAGCGCGAGGCCGCTGGCGTGCAATGGCGTCTGCTGCAGCAACTGCATGCACTGGTCGCCGAAGGACGCATGTTGGACGAGCGTTCGCAGGTGATCCAGGTGCTGGCATGGAACCCGGACGTGGACCTGGACCAGGTCGAAGTGGCCTACATCCTGGCCGCCGAATACCGCGAAGGCATGCGCGACTGGCTGCGCCGCGCCGCGTTGGTGCGCCTGCCCGATAGCGCGTTGCGCCTGGACGAAGTGCTGCTGTCGTCCTGCAGCCCGCTCGGTGCGCAGGCCGACGATGTGGACTACATGGAAGCGATGCGTCCGCTGCATCGCGGCTTCATGCAATTGTTCAGTCAGCGCCTGAGCCAGCTGGTGCTGCAGGCCGAGCAGGCCGAACGTCAGGCCGGCCTGCACCCGCTATCGCGTGCCACCGCGGCCAGCGACGAAATCTCTCAGGACTGGGCGGCGTAATCGTCGATCGGTTCCAGCACGCCATAGCGTTCCTTGTGCAGCTTGCCGGGCAATGGCGGCAGCTGCACCCGCGCATCGGGCACCGCGGTGTCCGGTAGCCGATCCAGCAGATCGCGGATCAGGCTCAGGCGGCCACGCTTCTGGTCGTTGAAATCCACCAGCGTCCACGGTGCATCGGGCGTATGCGTGGCCTCCAGCATGCGTTCGCGTGCGGCGGTGTAGGCGTCGTATTTGGTGCGCGACTGCAGGTCCACCGGCGAGAGCTTCCAGCCCTTGAGCGGGTCTTCGCGGCGTTCGGCAAAGCGCTTTTCCTGCTCGGCCTGGTCCACGCACAACCAGTACTTGAACAGCAGGATGCCGTCGTCGACCAGCATCTGTTCGAAGCGTGGCGCCTGCTCCAGGAACAGGTCGTACTGCGCGTCGGTGCAATAGCCCATCACCTTCTCGACGCCGGCGCGGTTGTACCAGCTGCGGTCCATCAGCACCAATTCGCCGCCCGCCGGCAGGTGCGTCACATAGCGCTGGAAATACCACTGCGTGCTTTCGCGGTCGTTGGGTTTGGGCAGCGCCACCACCCGACACTGGCGCGGGTTGAGGTGGCTGGCGATGGCCTGGATCACGCCGCCCTTGCCGGCGGTGTCGCGGCCTTCCACCAGCACCAGGGCGCGCTGGTTGGTGTGGCGCAACCAGCGCGCCATGTCCACCAGCTCCAACTGCATTGGCGCCAGCAACTTTTTGTAAGCCTTGCGTTTCAGGTGCGACATGCGCGTTCCAACACCAGTGGAAAGCGCGCAGGCTATTGCCCCAGGCGTGGACGCAATGTCGCCAGATTGCACGGCTTGGTGCGGGCATCCAGCTGCGCACGCACGATCTTTTCCCAGGCCGTGCGGCAGGCCGAGGTGGAGCCGGGCAGGCAGAACACGAAGCTGTGATTGGCCAGCCCGGCAAAGGCGCGCGACTGCAGCGAGGAGGTGCCGATTTCTTCCACGCTGATCGTCGCGCGGAACATCTCCCCGAAGCCAGGCATGAGCTTGTCCAGCAACGGGGCGATCGCTTCCGGGGTACTGTCGCGCCCCGTGAAGCCGGTACCACCGGTGATCAGGATGCCGTCGACCTGCGCATCGGCAATCCAGTTCGACACGATCGCACGCATGCGGTAACGGTCGTCCGGGCACAGTGCACGCTCGTGCAGCACGTGGCATTCGTGGGTGAGGGCATCGGCCAGGTAATCGCCAGAGCGGTCGTCGGCCAGGGTGCGGCTGTCGGACACGGTCAGCACGCACAGGCGCAGGGGAATGAATTCGGGAGTGGAAGGCATGCGTGCAGCCTAGCGAGCGTGGACGGCCGGGTACAGCGTTATGGTGTGAAGTTGCATGAACCAGGTGACTAAAGGGTGTTGGCTAACGCGTCGCGGTTAGCCCCTCTCCCTGCGGAAGAGGGGTTGGGGTGAGGGTACGGTTTACCGATGCCACCGCCTCAGCCGCATGCTCATTCGGCGCTACGCGCCACCTTCGCCCCCGCATGAAGGAGGGCAATGTCGCGACGGGAGACGGCACTACAGCATCGCTGCTTGTTCGCAGCGCTTGGCGGTGCCTTCCACCGCTCATCTCACGCAACACGTGGGAGCTGCACCCAACGACCGAGCCTGGAGCCGGCCAGCGAAACGACCGGGGGCGCCAGATGGTACGGCCGATGCCCGGAGACGCAGCCCATCGCTCGTCCACTCCAGCTTCGGCACACCGTATGCCCGAGTAGCGACTGCTCGCGACAGCTGGCGGCGCTCTAAACCCCCAACCACCCACTGCGCCGCGCAATACCACGCAGCAGCGCGGCCAGATCATCCGCAAACCCGTCCATATCGAAAACGCCGCTGCGCAGGCGTTGTTCCGCCACCCGAGCATGCACGCCACGCAATGCCTCTGCATCGCTCGCCAGTTCGATCGCCTTGGCCACAAACGCAGCATCATCGGCAACATTCATGTCATCCAGCCCCAGATGATGATTCAGGCTGCCGGCCACACGCGCGGCAAACGTCTGCCCAGGCGTGGTCAAGACCGGGCAACCTGCCCATAACGCATCGGAGGCGGTAGTGTGCGCGTTGTACGGGTGCGTATCCAAAAACAGATCCGCGTGTCGATAGCGCGCCAGATACTGCCGGTGCGGCAGTTTGGGCATGAAGACCAAGCGCTGCGCGTCCACGCCCTGTGCCTGCGCTGCTGCACGCAATCGCGCATCGGCCTGGCCCGCCGGACAGCAGCCACAGCACGCTGCCGGGCACCGCGCGCAACACCGCCAGCATGCGCGCCATGCTGCGTGGATTGAGCTTGTAACTGTTGTTGAAGCAGCACAGCACCACCGCATGCTCCGGCAGCCCGCACTGCACGCGCGATGGTGGTTCGTCCACCGTGCGCGAGGTGTCCGATGGCTGGAAGGCGCGCGGCAGGCGCAGCACCTGTTCGCTGTAGAACGGCTCCAGCGACGTCGGCAACGCAACGGCATCGCCAAGCACATAGTCCATCCACGGCGCGCCCGAGGTGCCCGGATACGCCAGCCAGTTGAGCTGTACCGGTGCCGGCCGCAATGCGAAGACTTCCGGTCGTCCGCCACCGCCCCAGCCACGCAGATCGAACAACAGATCGATGCCCTGGTCGCGGATATGGTGCGCAGTGGCCAGATGCCCCAGCGCAGTGACATCGTGCATGCGCGTTGCCTGCGCCAGGCGTGCGCGAATGTCGCTGCCATCGTCCGGGCTGGTTGCAAACAAGTGCACCTGCAGGTCCGGTTGGCGTCGCTGCAACGCTTCGAACAAGGCCACCGTCAGCAAGCCCGTCGGGTGCGCACCAAAGCCGTTGGACACGAATCCGAGTTGCAGCGCGCCGCGGCTGCGCAGCGTTGCCGCTGGCAGCGGGCGCACGGAGGAGGCAATGACCTGCGCGCGGGTACGGGCGCACGCCAGTTGTTCCGCGGCGCTGGCGTCCTCGCTCAGGAACGCGAAAGGCTCCACGGCCGCCTGGCCTTGCGTCACTGCAGTGCGCACCTGTGCAGCCAGTGAGTCCAGCTCGCGCCAATCGCATAGGCGGCGCCGCCAGTTGAGCAGTTGCGCGGTGATGTAGGGTTCGTCGGGCAATAGCCGATGGGCGCGCGTATAGGCGGCCGCGGCCTGTTCCGGCTGGCCTGCATCTTCGAGCGCGTGCCCAAGCCACAGGGCGATCCCCGGATGCTGCGGTACCAGGTCCGAGGCTTGCTGGAGCAGCGTGGCCGCTTCGGCATGGCGCTGTTGCGCCCAGCGCACCCGTCCCAGCCGCGCCACCGCTTCCGGATGGCCCGGATGCAGCGCCAGCGCGCGCTGCACGGCTGTTTCGCCGGCAGCGGTGACGCCCATGCCCAGCTCTGCATCGGCCAGCATCAACCAGGCGACGAAATCGCCCGGCTGGCGTCGCACTTGCTCGCGCAGCTGCAGCAGCTCGCGCGGCACTTGTGCACTCACGGGCTATCGCTCAACCGTGCCAGTTCGTCGGCTTGATGTTCGTGCAGCAGCCGCCCGATCAATGCATCCAGGTCGCCTTCGATGATGTTGGGCAGGTCGTACAGGGTCAGCCCTTCGACGCGATGGTCGGTGATGCGACCCTGCGGAAAACTGTAGGTGCGGATGCGCTGGCTGCGGTCGCCGCTGCCCACCTGCAACTTGCGCGTCTGCGCTTCGGCTGCTGCCGCCTTGCTGCGTTCGGTGTCCAGCAGCTGCGCCTTCAGCCGCTTCATCGCCTTGTCGCGATTGGCATGCTGGCTGCGCTCGGTCTGGCATTCCACCACCACCCCGCTGGGCACGTGGGTGATGCGGATCGCCGATTCGGTCTTGTTGACGTGCTGGCCGCCCGCACCGGACGAGCGAAACGTGTCCACCTTCAGATCGGCCGGATTGATCGTGATCTCTTCCACGTCGTCGGCTTCGGGAATGATCGCCACCGTGGCGGCCGAGGTGTGGATGCGGCCTTGCGATTCGGTTGCCGGCACGCGTTGCACCCGATGGGTGCCGGATTCGAATTTCAGGCGCGAATACGCGCCGCGCCCGACCACGCGCGCCACCACTTCCTTGTAGCCGCCGTGCTCGCCGGGGCTGTCGGATTCGATTTCCACCTTCCAGCCCTGGCGCTCGGCGTAGCGTGCGTACATGCGGAACAGGTCGCCGGCAAAGATCGCTGCCTCGTCACCGCCAGTGCCCGCGCGCACTTCCAGGAACAGGTTGCCGTCGTCGCGCGGGTCGCGCGGTACCAGCAGCGCGGCCAGCTGTGCATCGAGGTGTTCCAGGCGCGCCTGTGCAGCGGCCATTTCCTCTTCGGCCAGCTCGCGCATCTCCGGGTCGTTGCGCAGCGCCTCGGCCGTGGCCAGGTCGGCCTTGGCGCGCGCCTCCTCTTCCAGCGCCACTGCCACCGGCTCCAGTTGCGACAGTTCGCGCGAAAGCGTACGGAACGTGTCGTTGTTGCCCACCACATCGGGGTCGGAGAGCAGGTGCTGCAGTTCTTCGCGGCGCTCGGCCAGCGCTTCGAGCTTACGGCGCAGGGTCGGCGTCATCGGTCCTCACGATCGGGGTAGCTATGGGGGATGTTGGTAACCCGGTTTTTCCGGAAACAGCCGGTCGGCCGCGGTGGTCAATTCCAGGTCGTTGTTGAGCGCGGCATCGCGTAGTGCGGCGGTGGGCGGATGCAGCAGGCGGTTGGTCAGCGCATGCGCCAGCTGCTCCAGCACTTCGTCGGCCGGTTTGCCGTTGTGCAACTGCTGGCGCGCCTTGGCCAGCAGCTCGTCGCGGGTGCTATCGCCAAAGGCGCGCAGCCGCTTGAGCGGTGCCTGGCGCGCGTTGGCCTGCAAGGTTTCGACATAGCGCGCCACTTGCAGGTCGATGATGGCTTCGGCCTGGTCGGCCGCTTCGCGGCGGCCACGGCGGTTGTCTTCGACCGCGCGTTCCAGGTCGTCCACCGTGTACAGGTAGGCGTCGCTCAATTCGCCCACCGAGGCCTCGATATCGCGCGGCACCGCCAGGTCGAACAGCAGCATCGGCTTGCGCTTGCGTGCGCGCAATGCCTGTTCCACCTGTGCGCGGGTCACCAGCGGCTCACGTGCAGCGGTGGCCGAGAACACCACATCCGCCTCGGCCAGGTGGCGTTCCAGATCGGTCAGCGGCAAGGCGAAGCCGCCATGCTGGCTGGCGAGCGTCTGCGCGTGGGCCAGGGTGCGGTTGGCGATCAGCAGGCGGCGCACGCGGCCTTCGCTCAGATGCTTGGCCGCCAGTTCGATGGTTTCGCCGGCACCGATCAGCAACACCGTCGATTCGTTGAGCCGGGCAAACGAGTCTTGTGCCAGCCGCACCGCCGTGGATGCGACCGACACCGGATTTGCGCCGACACGGGTGTCGGTACGCGCGCGCTTGGCCACCGAAAAGGTCTGTTGGAACAGCCGGTCCAACCCGCTGCCCAGCGTGCCGTGCGCCCGCGCCACTGCCCAGGCGTCCTTCACCTGGCCGAGGATCTGGGGTTCTCCCAATACCATCGAATCCAGCCCGGTGGCGACACGGAACAGATGACGCACCGCCTCGGCTTCCTGGTGCTGGTACAGATAACCGCTCAGCCCGGGCGCGTGGGTTTCCAGCCAGGTGACCAGGCTGTGCGCCTCCTCGGCCATCGCATACAACTCGGTACGGTTGCAGGTGGACAGCAGCGCGGCCTCGCTTACCTGGGGCAGCGCACGCAGCGATTCGAGCGCGCGCGGCAGCGCATCACCTGCGAACGCCGCGCGTTCGCGCAGGTCCACAGGTGCGGTCTGGTGATTCAGTCCGAGCACCCACAACGTCATTGTTCAGTTGCTTGCGATAAGCTGGCGGCCATTCAGGGCCCCATTTTACGGCCCGGTTGCCCCCGATGCCTGTACCGATTCGCATCCTGTGTGTTCTTCTGCTGGTCGCAGTCTCCGCCAGTGCCACCGCAGCACCCAAGAAAGCACCGCCCGCTCCGCTCCCAAGCAGTGCCGGTACTTCGTCGCTGGAGCCGGTGCTGGCCGGCGAATTCGCCTTGCAGGGCGGGCAACTGGACGATGCCGCGCGCGCCTACCTGGACGCCGCCAAGGCCGAAGCCGGCGATGCCGGGCTGGCCGAGCGCGCCGCCCGCATCTCCATGCTGGCCAACGACGACCCGCGCGCGATCGAAGCGCTGGCGTTGTGGCGCGCCCGCGCGCCGTCGTCGATGTCCATGCGCAGCACCGAGGCCTCGCTGGCCCTGCGCCGCAACGACCTGCGCACCGCGCGCCGCGACCTGCTCGGCCTGCTCAAGGAGCCCGACCCGCGTGGCTGGCGCTTTGCGCTGATCGCCCTGGCCAACGGCGGCCGCGAGCCGGAAGCCTCGGCCGACGTGCTCGAAGACCTGGTCAAGGCCGGCGCCATCCCGAATCAGATCGAAGCCTGGCAGGAATTCGGCCGGCTCGCGCTGCGCATGGAGCGCCCCGCGCTGGCCAGCGCATCGTCGACGAGGTGGTGCGCCGCTTCCCCGAAGAGCCGCGCGTGGCCTTGCTGCACGCCACCCAGTTGCAGCAGGAAGGCAAGAACGACGAAGCGCTGGCGCTGCTGAAGAATATCGAACCGCAGGCGGTCAAGGACTCCGAGCTACGCGGCGCACTGGCGTTCGCCTACGACGCCATGGGCCAGACCGAAGCTGCGGCACGCGTGCTTTCGACCGGGCCGCAGGACACCCAGACCTATGGCTTGCGGGCCTCGATGCTGGCCAAGGAGAAAGACCGCAGCTCGCTGGAGGCGCTGTACGCCGAGCTCAAGAGCAACGCCACCAAGCCCGATCCGGACCGCCGTCTGCTGCTGGGCAAGATCGCCGAATTCCTCAAGCGCTACGACGAGGCGGTGGAGTGGTATCGCGGCGTGCCGGGTGGTCCCCAGCTCAGCGAGGCGCGCCTGCGCGCCGCCAGTGCCTTGTACGAACTGGGCCGCAAGCCCGAAGCGCTTGCCGAAGCCCGCGCCCTGCAGGGCGACGCCAGTGCCGACGATGACGCGCGCCGCGACGCCTACGTGCTCGAAGCCGAACTGCATCAGCGGGCCGACGATGCACTGGGCGAACTGGACGCCTTCGAACGTGGCCTTGCCGCCTACCCGGACGACAGCGCGTTGCTGTACGCCCGCGGGCTGGCCTGGGAGCGGCGCGACGATGTCCCGCGTGCCGAGGCCGATCTGCGCAAGATCCTGGTGACCGAGCCGGAAAACGTCGCGGCCCTGAACGCGTTGGGCTACACCCTGGCCGACCGCACCACCCGCTACAAGGAAGCGTTGGCGCTGATCGACCGTGCCCGCACCGCCGACCCGGACAACCCGGCCATTGTCGACAGTTATGGCTGGGTGTTGTACCGGATGGGCCGCACCAAGGAAGCGCTGGTGCAGCTGCGTCGGGCCTGGGCGCTGGTCAAGGACCCGGAAATCGCGGCCCACGTGGGCGAAGTGCTGTGGGTCAGCGGCAAGCAGGACGAAGCGCGTCGCTACTTCGATGAAGCGCGCCGTCTCGACCCGGACAACCGTGCGCTGCAGCGCGTCGTGGAAAAGTTCGGGCTATGAGCAAGGTGCGAACGCTGGCCCTGGGCGGGCTGGTGCTGGTCGGCCTGTCGGCCTGCGTGAGCGTGCCGCGCGGGCAGGGCAGTGCGGCGGCCGTGGTCGATCATGTCTCTGACGATGCGCGCCAGGCTGAAGCCGCTCGCCAGGCCTGGTTGCAGGCGCATCCCAACTGGTCCTTCCAGGGCCGGGTGGCGATCAGCAAGGACCGCGACGGCGGCAGCGGCCGCATCGATTGGCAGCAGGACGGCCCACGCTACCGCGTGCAACTCAGTGCGCCGGTCACCCGGCAAAGCTGGGTGCTCACCGGCGACACCACCAGCGGCGCCGGCCGGTTGGAAGGGCTGGACGGCGGTCCGCGCAGTGGCCCCGATGCCGAGCAGGTGCTGCTGGAAGCAACCGGCTGGACCATCCCGGTCAACCAGATGCCGGACTGGGTGCGCGCGCTGCGCATCGCCGATGCGGGTGCCGCGCGCGTCGATGTGGATGCGGCCGGGCGCCCGCGCACCGTGCAGCAGGACGGCTGGACCATCGATTTCCTGGCCTGGGCGCCGGCCGGCGTTGGCCAGCCCGAGCTGCCGCAGCGGATCGAAGCCCGCAAAGGCCAAGCAAAGGTGCGCCTGTTGGTCGACCAATGGACCGTATCGCCCTGATGGACGTGCCGGGAAGCGATTGGTCGGCGTGGCCCGCGCCGGCCAAGCTGAATCTGTTCCTGCAGATCACCGGGCGCCGTGCCGACGGCTACCACCTGCTGCTGCAGACCGTGTTCCGGCTGCTGGAGTGGGGGACACCGTTCATCTTCGTGTGCGCCGCGACGGTCAGATCCGCCGCCTGGGCGAGAGTTTGCCCGGCGTTGCCGAAGACGATGACCTGGTGGTCCGCGCCGCGCGCCTGCTGCAATCGGCAACCAACGCCCAGGCGGGCGTGGAGATTCGGGTCGACAAGCGCATCCCGGCCGGCGGCGGTTTTGGCGGCGGCTCCTCGGACGCGGCGACCGTGCTGGTCGCGCTCAACGCCTTGTGGGGCCTGGGTCTGGCGGCCGATGCGCTGGCCGCGCTGGGCTTGCAGCTGGGCGCAGACGTGCCGGTCTTCGTGCGCGGCCGCAATGCCTGGGCCGAAGGCGTGGGCGAACAGCTGACCCCGATTTCCCTGCCGGAAGCGGCGTATCTGCTGGTCGACCCTGGCGTTCATGTGCCGACCCCGGCGTTATTTCGATCACAGGAATTGACGCGGGATGCTGCGCCCGCGAAAATATCGGACTTCGCTTCCGGTTCCCTGCTCGACAATGCGTTCGAGCCGGTCCTGCGGCGCCGCGAACCCGCCGTCGAGGCGGTGTTCCAGGCGCTTTCCAGGGTCGGTACACCGCGTTTGACCGGGTCGGGAAGTGGTTGTTTCGTCGAGTTCGCCACGCGCTGCTGCAGAGCAGGCGCTGGCGCAGTTGCCGGGCAGCCGGCGGGCGTGGGTGGTGGAGGGTGCAGCGCACTCGCCATTGCTCGACGCGCTGGACGCGACACAGGTTTGATGCAGGGGCGTCGCCAAGAGGCCCAAGGCACCAGGTTTTGATCCTGGCATTCGTAGGTTCGAATCCTACCGCCCCTGCCAGTTTGTCGAGAAAGGCAGGTCCGCCTGCATCAGGTTTCACTGCAGATCCTTCTGCAACATCTCGCGCATCCTTGCGCGGGACTCGAACGAAAGCCCGGCATTGGTTCGGCTTTGTCCTGCTCCACCATCGATCCGCACGCTCTTCGCCGCCGCCCGAGAGATCTCATGCAAGACCAACGTAATCTGCTGGTGTTCTCCGGCAATGCCAACAAGCCGCTTGCCCAGAGCATCTGCAAGGAACTGGGCGTTCGCATGGGCAAGGCGTTGGTCACGCGTTTTTCCGACGGCGAAGTGCAGGTAGAGATCGAAGAAAGCGTGCGTCGGCAGGAAGTGTTCGTCATCCAGCCGACCTGCGCGCCCAGCGCCGAAAACCTGATGGAACTGCTGGTGCTGATCGACGCGCTCAAGCGCGCCAGCGCCCAGTCCGTTACCGCGGTGATCCCGTATTTCGGTTATTCGCGCCAGGACCGTCGCATGCGCTCCTCGCGCGTGCCGATCACCGCCAAGGTGGCTGCCAAGATGATCTGCGCCATGGAGGCGGACCGCGTGCTGACGGTCGACCTGCATGCCGACCAGATCCAGGGTTTCTTCGATGTGCCGGTCGACAACGTCTACGCCTCGCCGCTGCTGCTGGCCGACATCTGGCGCGCCTACGGCACCGACAACCTGATCGTGGTGTCGCCCGACGTGGGCGGCGTGGTGCGCGCACGCGCCGTCGCCAAGCGTCTGGACGATGCGGATCTGGCCATCATCGACAAGCGCCGTCCGCGCGCCAATGTGGCCACCGTGATGAACATCATCGGCGACGTGCAGGGCAAGACCTGTGTGCTGGTCGACGACCTGGTCGACACCGCTGGTACCTTGTGCGCCGCTGCCGCAGCGCTGAAGCAGCGCGGCGCGCTCAAGGTCGTGGCCTACATCACCCACCCGGTGCTTTCCGGCCCGGCGGTGGACAACATCAACAATTCGCAGCTCGACGAGCTGGTGGTCACCGACACGATTCCGCTGAGCGAAGCGGCGCGCACCTGCGCCAAGATTCGTCAGCTGAGCGTGGCCGAACTGCTGGCCGAGACCATCCGCCGTATCGCCTTCGGCGAATCGGTCAGCTCGCTTTACGTCGACTGATGCCCCATTCGGTGCCCGATTCCCGGGTGCCGCCACACGTCTCACCTGGTCGCGGGTGAGACGCTTCATCGCCGCGAGGCGGTGTTCCAACCAGGTAGTGAAATCCAATGGCAAAGACTCATGAAATCAAGGTCGAGCGCCGCGCTGACGAGGGGAAGGGTGCGAGCCGCCGCCTGCGTCATGCTGGCGTCATTCCGGCCATCGTGTACGGTGGCGAACTCGAGCCGGTCAGCATCCAGCTCAACCACGAGCAGATCTGGCTCGCCCAGCAGAACGAGTGGTTCTACTCGTCCATCTTGGACCTGAACCTCAATGGCGACGTGCAGCAGGTGCTGCTGCGCGACATGCAGCGCCATCCGTTCAAGCAGCTGATCATGCACATCGACTTCCAGCGCGTCAGCGCCAACGAGAAGCTCAGTGCTGCCGTGCCGCTGCACTTCATCAACGAAGCATCCTCGCCGGCCGGCAAGTCGAGCGAAGTGGTCGTCACCCACGAACTCAACGAAGTCCAGGTGGTTTGCCTGCCGAAGGATCTGCCGGAGTTCATCGAAGTGGACCTCGGTGCACTGGAAGTGGGTAACGTGATCCACCTGTCCGAAATCAAGCTGCCGGCCGGTGTCGAAATTCCGGAGCTGAAGCTGGGCAAGGAACACGACGTGGCCGTGGTTGCTGCCAAGCACGTGCGGATCGAGGAAGACGACGCTGCCGGCGAAGAAGGCAGCGAAGGCGCCGAGACCAAGTAATCCGTCGGCCGATCCCTCGCATTGCGCGGGATCGGCTGCGGTCACTGGCATGTCTGCACTCCGCCTGATCGTCGGGCTCGGTAATCCGGGTCCGGAACACGCGCAAACCCGGCACAACGCCGGGTTTCGTTTCGTCGATGCCCTCATCGAGCGCGGTGGCGCCCGCTGGGCATTGGACAGCAAGCTGTTCGGCGAGACCGCCAAGGTCGAGATCGCGGGACAGCCGGTTTGGCTGCTCAAGCCGGCCACCTTCATGAATCTCAGTGGCAAGTCGATCACTGCCGCATTGCGATTCTGGAAGATCGAGCCCGAACACCTGCTGGTCGCCCATGACGAACTGGATCTGGCGCCCGGTACCGCGCGGCTCAAGTTCGACGGCGGTCACGGCGGGCAAAACGGCTTGCGCGACACCATCCGCCTGCTCGGGCACGGCAAATTTCACCGTCTACGCGTTGGCATCGGTCATCCCGGTCATAAGGACCGCGTGGTGCCCTGGGTGCTGGGGCGGGCAGGGCGCGAGGACGATGCGGCGATCGGCGCTGCGGTGGACGCCGCCATCGATGTGCTGCCGCTGGCGATGGAAGGCAATTTCAATGAAGCGATGAAGCGCCTGCATACCAGCAGGGATGCGTGATTGGGGATTGGGGATTCGCGGCCATGTGGCATGACGAATCTCAATCCCGAATCCCAAATCCCGGATGTGACCCATGGGTATCAAATGCGGCATCGTCGGCCTGCCCAACGTCGGCAAGTCGACCCTGTTCAATGCGCTGACCAAGGCCGGCATCGCTGCGGCCAACTTCCCGTTCTGCACCATCGAGCCGAACGTCGGCATCGTGCCGGTGCCGGATCCGCGTCTCAATCAGCTGGCTGACATCGTCAAGCCGCAAAAGCTGATTCCTACCGCGGTCGAGTTCGTCGATATCGCCGGCCTGGTGGCCGGCGCGGCGAGTGGCGAAGGTCTGGGCAACAAGTTCCTGGCGCACATCCGCGAAGTCGATGCGATCACCCACGTGGTGCGTTGCTTCGAGAACGACGACGTCATCCACGTCAACAACAAGGTCGACCCGATCGCCGATATCGAAACCATCGATACCGAACTGGCGCTGGCCGATCTGGACAGCGTGGAAAAGGCCCTCAACCGTGCCGAACGCAGCGCCAAGGGCGGCGACAAGGATGCAGCGGCGCGCAAGCCGGTGCTGGCCAAACTGCAGGCCGCGTTAGCGGACGGCAAGGCAGGTCGTGCCGCCGGTCTGGACGAGGAAGAAAAGGCGCTGGTGCGTGATCTGTTCCTGCTGACGCTCAAGCCGGTGCTGTACATCGCCAACGTGCTGGAAGACGGCTTCGAGCACAATCCGCACCTGGATGCGGTGCGCGCGCATGCGGCTGCCGAAGGTGCCGAGGTGGTGCCGGTCTCGGCGGCCATCGAAGAAGAGCTGTCGCAGCTGGACGATGCCGATCGCGACAGCTTCCTGACCGATCTCGGCCTGGAAGAGCCGGGCTTGAATCGCGTCATCCGTGCGGCCTACACGCTGCTGGGCCTGCAGACGTATTTCACTGCAGGGGTCAAGGAGGTGCGTGCCTGGACGGTCAAGGCCGGTTCGACCGCGCCGCAGGCTGCTGCCGTGATCCATACCGATTTCGAAAAGGGCTTCATCCGCGCCGAAACGATTGGTTTCGATGACTTCATCAAGTACCGCGGCGAAACCGGCGCCCGCGATGCCGGGCGCCTGCGCCTGGAAGGCAAGGAATACCGTGTCCAGGAAGGCGATGTGCTGCACTTCCGCTTCAACGTGTGATCGGCTGTGCGTGGCGCCCGACGCCGCGTGTCGTTGAGAGTGAAGGATTGCTCAAAATTTTTGTTGACACTGCATGCGTCCCACAACAAAATAACGGGCTGCTTCACCCCGAACCGAATTCGCCTCGCGGCGCACAGGTCCGGTAGTAAAAGCTGGAGGGATACCCAAGCGGCCAACGGGGGCAGACTGTAAATCTGCTGGCTTACGCCTTCGGTGGTTCGAATCCACCTCCCTCCACCAGTTTCACGTTGTGGCATGCAGTTCCCGGTGCGGGAGTAGTTCAACGGTAGAACCTCAGCCTTCCAAGCTGATGGTGCGGGTTCGATTCCCGTCTCCCGCTCCATTGAACGCAAATGCATGGCATAATGCAAAACTCGCTCACGTAGCTCAGTCGGTAGAGCACCTCCTTGGTAAGGAGGAGGTCGAAGGTTCGATTCCTTTCGTGAGCACCATTACTCAATCGTCTTCAACTCCAAACGATTACCGAGACACGCACCCATGGCAAAAGCTAAATTCGAGCGCACCAAGCCGCACGTGAACGTCGGCACCATCGGTCACGTTGACCATGGCAAGACCACGTTGACCGCTGCGCTGACCAAGATCGGTGCCGAGCGTTTCGGTGGTGAGTTCAAGGCGTACGACGCGATCGACGCGGCGCCGGAAGAGAAGGCGCGCGGCATCACGATTTCGACCGCACACGTCGAATACGAATCCCCGACCCGCCACTACGCGCACGTCGACTGCCCCGGCCACGCCGACTATGTCAAGAACATGATCACCGGTGCGGCGCAGATGGACGGCGCGATCCTGGTGTGCTCGGCCGCTGATGGCCCGATGCCGCAGACCCGTGAGCACATCCTGCTCTCGCGTCAGGTCGGTGTGCCGCACATCGTCGTGTTCCTGAACAAGGCCGACATGGTCGACGACGCCGAGCTGCTCGAGCTGGTCGAAATGGAAGTGCGCGAGCTGCTGAGCAAGTACGATTTCCCGGGCGACGACACCCCGATCATCCATGGTTCGGCGCGTCTGGCGCTGGACGGCGATCAGAGCGACATCGGTGTGCCCGCGATCCTGAAGCTGGTTGAAGCGCTGGATTCGTTCATTCCCGAGCCAACCCGCGACGTCGACCGTCCGTTCCTGATGCCGGTCGAAGACGTGTTCTCGATCTCCGGCCGCGGCACCGTGGTGACCGGTCGTATCGAGCGCGGCATCATCAAGGTGGGTGACGAAATCGAAATCGTCGGTATCCGCGATACGCAGAAGACCACCGTCACCGGCGTGGAAATGTTCCGCAAGCTGCTGGACCAGGGTCAGGCAGGCGACAACGCCGGTCTGCTGCTGCGCGGCACCAAGCGTGACGACGTCGAGCGCGGCCAGGTGCTGTGCAAGCCGGGTTCGATCAAGCCGCACACCGAGTTCGAAGCCGAAGTCTACGTGCTGTCCAAGGACGAGGGTGGCCGTCATACCCCGTTCTTCAAGGGCTACCGTCCGCAGTTCTACTTCCGCACCACCGACATCACTGGCGCTTGCCAGTTGCCGGAAGGTGTGGAAATGGTGATGCCGGGCGACAACGTGAAGATGGTCGTGACCCTGATCAACCCGGTCGCGATGGACGAAGGTCTGCGCTTTGCCATCCGTGAAGGCGGTCGTACCGTCGGCGCCGGCGTGGTTGCCAAGATCATCAAGTAAGCGCCTGTATCCAGCCGCCTGTTGGCGGCTGGATTCAAACGAATGGCGGGCCGGCTGAACCGCGGTCCGCCTTCGTTGTCTTAGGGTTTGCGGTAAACGAGTACATACGCCAGTAGCTCAATTGGCAGAGCAGCGGTCTCCAAAACCGCAGGTTGGGGGTTCGAGTCCCTCCTGGCGTGCCACTCCTCTTTCCGGCCCAGCGACTCGGGTCAGATCGGTAACTAGAGCCGGATGAATAGCAAAATCGAGCCTTCCAAGAGCGCGTCCTCTAGCGCTGATGTCGTTAAGTACGTTGTTTCCGCTGCCCTGGTGGTTGCGGGGCTTTTTGTGTGGTTCTGGTTTTCCGCTCCCGAACGCGCGACCCAGCTGGGCGCGTGGACGCCGCAACTGCGTGCGTTGGCTGTCATCGTCGGGTTGGTGGCGGGTGCATTTGTGTTTTTGGGTACCGGCAAGGGCCGGGAGACCCGCGAATTCTTGTCCGAGTCCAGGTTCGAGTTGCGTAAGGTTGTCTGGCCGACGCGCCAGGAAGCTATCCGCACCACCTGGGTCGTCATTGTTGTTGTAATCATTCTGAGTTTGCTGTTGGGCGGCTTCGACTTTGTCATCCAGAAGCTCACGCAGTGGTTCCTGGCTCGTTGAGGAGAATCAAGCAGTGAAGCGTTGGTATGTCGTTCACGCCTATTCAGGCTTCGAAAAATCCGTTGCGCAGGCATTGCGCGACCGTATCGCGCGTGCCGAGATGGAAGATCGTTTCGGCGACGTGCTGGTGCCGACCGAAGAGGTCATCGAAATGCGCGCCGGCCAGAAGCGTCGGTCCGAGCGCAAGTTCTTCCCCGGCTACGTGCTGGTGCAGATCGAAACGCATGAAGAAGCCGGTATTCCGCGCATCGACAACGAAAGCTGGCACCTGGTGAAGGAAACTTCCAAGGTGATGGGTTTCATTGGCGGCACCGCCGACCGTCCTCTGCCGATCCGCGACGAAGAGGCGGATGCGATCCTGCAGCGTGTGCAAGATGGCGTCGAGAAGCCGCGTCCGAAGGTATTGTTCGAGCCGGGCCAGATGGTGCGCGTCACCGAGGGTCCCTTCAACGACTTCAACGGCGTCGTCGAGGAAGTCAATTACGAAAAGAGCAGGCTGCGTGTTGCCGTGCTCATCTTCGGCCGCTCCACGCCGGTCGAGCTTGAATTCGGTCAGGTCGAGAAGGGCTGACCCTGTGGGCGCCGGCTGGGCGCTCGCCCCAAATGTTGCTATAGTGCGCGGCTCGCTGTCCTGGCGAACCGCCTGGAACCAATGGCTGCCGCATGGCGGCCGTCTGCGTGTGGTCAACAAACGTGAAGCCGGGACACGTGAATCCCGGTCCGATGGGGAGCCTGCAGGTCAGGCGCTAGCACCCGGAGAGTATTGAAATGGCTAAGAAGATTACTGCTTTCATCAAGTTGCAGGTCAAGGCCGGTCAGGCCAACCCTGCGCCGCCGGTTGGCCCTGCACTGGGTCAGCGCGGTCTGAACATCATGGAATTCTGCAAGGCATTCAACGCTGCGACGTCGAAGCTGGAGCCGGGTCTGCCGACGCCGGTGATCATCACCGCGTATTCCGACCGTACCTTCACGTTCGTCACCAAGAGCACCCCGGCCAGCGTGCTGCTCAAGAAGGCCGCAGGCGTGAGCTCCGGCTCGAAGCGTCCTAACACCGACAAGGTGGGCAAGGTGACGCGCAAGCAGCTGGAAGAGATCGCCAAGGTCAAGGAAGCCGATTTGACGGCAGCCGAACTGGAAGCGGCGGTGCGCACGATTGCGGGTTCTGCCCGCAGCATGGGTTTGACGGTGGAGGGCTAAGAGATGGCACAGAGCAAACGCGTTAAGGCCATTACGGCCGCTGTCGTTCCGGGCAAGACCTATGCCTTCGAAGACGCAATCAAGATCCTGAAGACCGCCACCAAGGCGAAGTTCGTCGAGTCGATCGACGTTGCCGTGCGCCTGGGCGTGGACGCCAAGAAGTCCGACCAGCAGGTGCGCGGTTCCACCGTGCTGCCGGCCGGTACCGGCAAGAGCGTGCGCGTCGCAGTGTTCGCACCGGCAGGCGCCAAGGCTGACGAAGCTCTTGCCGCTGGCGCCGAGGCGGTGGGCATGGACGATCTGGCCGAGAAGATGCAGGCCGGCGATCTGAACTATGACGTGGTCATCGCGACCCCGGACGCCATGCGCGTCGTCGGTAAGCTGGGCACCCTGCTGGGTCCACGCGGCTTGATGCCGAACCCGAAGGTCGGCACCGTGTCGGCCAATCCGGGCGAAGCGGTCAAGAATGCCAAGTCGGGCCAGGTGCGCTACCGCACCGACAAGGCCGGCATCATCCACTGCACCATCGGCAAGGCCAGCTTCGACGACGAAGCGCTGAAGTCGAACCTGCAGGCGCTGTTGCTGGATCTGGTCAAGGCCAAGCCGGCGACCTCGAAGGGTACCTACCTGCAGAAGGTCTCGGTCAGCTCGACCATGGGTCCGGGCGTGACGGTCGACCAGTCGAGCCTGTCGCTGAAGTAAGCGAATGCGTCCGGCGTCATGCGCCTGACGTATTTGGCAGTACAGCATTGTTTTTCCGGCCCGGGTCACCGTGTGCTGGGAGTCCGTTCCCTCCTTTGGGGCAACGGACATTTTGAAGGCGATCGCCGGCACGTCCGGCGGTAGCCGTCAAAGACCGCAGGCGCGGTCAGCGCAGATCGACGACGGGCAGGGATGCTCGCACTGGCAAGGAGTCGCCGTCGATGCAGCGGGATCGCTTAATTGGTTCGTTTCGAGCCGGCCGGCGTAGATGGTGTCGCCCTTCTGGAGCTTTCTGGTTTACGCGCGTCTGGGACATCCCGGATCGAGTCCACTCCAGGTCTAGAACGGCCACCAAAGGAACATCGGTCGATGTTCCCGGCTTCCAGGAAGGAGGCTGCCCTGGACCGCGACGACCGGCAGGAGCCGCGAGCGGAGTAGTTTGAAGCCGGGATTAGCGATTCGGCATTGGGGATTTGCAGGGGCTGCTTCATGGCCTCCGACGAATCACCAATCACCAATCACCAATCCCGGCTTTAACGGAGGAGTGCAATGGCTCTCAATCTGTCCCAGAAGCAAGAAGTAGTCGCCGAGCTGGCAGACATCGCCGCCAAGGCCCACTCCCTGATCGCCGCCGAATACGCTGGCACCACGGTCTCCCAGATGACCGCGATGCGCAAGCAGGCTCGCGAAACCGGCGTGTTCTTGAAAGTTGTCAAGAACACCCTGGCTGCGCGCGCCGTTGAAGGTACTGATTTCGCTGTCGCTGCTGACAAGCTGGTCGGTCCTCTGCTGTATGCGTTTTCGATGGAGGAGCCCGGCGCAGCCGGTCGCCTGATCAAGGAATTTGCCAAGAGCAACGACAAGCTGCAGGCCAAGGTCGTGTCCATCGGCGGGGAACTGTTCCCGGCTGGTCACGTCGACGTGTTGGCCTCGCTGCCGACCCGTGACCAGGCCCTGGCCATGCTGGCCCGCGTGCTGTCCGAACCGGCTGCCATGTTCGCCCGTGCCGTCAAGGCCGTTGGCGACAAGCAGGGTGGTGGCGACGAAGCTGCCGCGCCGGCTGCCGAGACTGTCGAAGCTTGATGTCCTAGCGTTTGCTAGAACCCCAATCCAGAAAATCATTTAAAGGTAATCACAATGTCCCTTACCAACGAACAGATCGTCGACGCCATCGCCGAGAAGTCCCTGATGGAAGTAATGGAGCTGGTCAAGGCCATCGAAGAAAAGTTCGGCGTCTCCGCCGCTGCCCCGGTCGCTGCTGCTGCAGCCGGTCCGGCCGCCGTGGTTGAAGAGCAGACCGAGTTCACCGTGGTGCTGACCAGCGCCGGCACCAACAAGGTTGCCGCGATTAAGGCTGTCCGCGGCGTGACCGGCCTGGGTCTGAAGGAAGCCAAGGACCTGACCGAAGCCGGTGGCGTCCTGAAGGAAGGCGCTTCGAAGGACGAAGCCGAGAAGATCAAGAAGGAACTGACCGAAGCTGGCGCGACTGTCGAAATCAAGTAAGCAGTACCTTGCATCGCCAGCGTTTCATGGTGATGCACTGAAGGCTGGGAGC
This sequence comes from Xanthomonas phaseoli pv. phaseoli, assembly GCA_022749655.1. Taxonomy (GTDB): domain Bacteria; phylum Pseudomonadota; class Gammaproteobacteria; order Xanthomonadales; family Xanthomonadaceae; genus Xanthomonas; species Xanthomonas phaseoli. The sequence continues at coordinate 4,372,710 of CP094243.1, read as the reverse complement.
GTAAAGCTCCCGGCCTTTGGCCGTTGATGGAAAGCCGGGATTTGAGATTCGGCATTCGGGATTCGAAGGCGGCCTTCGCTAATCCCCAATCCCGTCATCCCCAATCCTCGCCTCACCGAGTTGGTAGTTGGAAGTAGCGGGAGAAGGCGTGCTGGTGCCGGCAATACCAGCGACTTCCAACTGACAATTTTGTTATTTCAGGGCCGCCGCGATGTGGCCCCCGCAGCCTAGGGTGAAGACCTCATGACGTCTTATTCGTTCACCGAAAAAAGCGTATCCGCAAGGACTTCGGTAAGCAGCGCTCGATCCTCGAAGTGCCGTTTCTGCTTGCCATCCAGGTGGATTCCTACCGCGAATTCCTGCAGGAAGACGTGGAGCCGAACAAGCGTAAGGACCTCGGTCTGCACGCGGCATTGAAGTCGGTGTTCCCGATTTCCAGCTACAGCGGCAACGCTGCGCTGGAGTACGTCGGTTACAAGTTGGGTCAGCCGGTGTTTGACGAGCGTGAATGCCGTCAGCGCGGCATGAGCTATGGCGCGCCGCTGCGCGTGACCGTGCGCTTGGTGATCTACGACCGCGAGTCGTCGACCAAGGCGATCAAGTACGTGAAGGAGCAGGAGGTCTATCTCGGCGAAATTCCGCTGATGACCGGCAACGGTACCTTCATCGTCAACGGCACCGAGCGCGTGATCGTCTCGCAGCTGCACCGCTCGCCGGGCGTGTTCTTCGATCACGACCGTGGCAAGACCCACAGCTCGGGCAAGCTGCTGTACAGCGCCCGCATCATTCCGTACCGCGGTTCCTGGCTGGATTTCGAGTTCGACCCGAAGGATGCGCTGTTCACCCGTATCGACCGTCGCCGCAAGCTGCCGGTGTCGATCCTGCTGCGCGCGCTTGGCTACAGCAACGAAGAGATGCTGGCCGAGTTCTTCGAGATCAACACCTTCCACATCAACCCGGACGAAGGCGTGCAGCTGGAGCTGGTGCCGGAGCGTCTGCGTGGTGAAACGCTGAACTTCGACCTGGCCGACGGCGACAAGGTCATCGTGGAGGCGGGCAAGCGCATCACTGCGCGTCACGTCAAGCAACTGGAAGCCGCCGGCGTTGCCGCACTGGCCGTGCCGGACGACTACCTGGTCGGCCGCATCCTGTCGCACGACGTGGTCGATGGCTCCACCGGCGAACTGCTGGCCAATGCCAACGACGAGATCAACGAAGACCAGCTGGCTGCCTTCCGCAAGGCGGGCGTCGATGCGGTTGGCACCCTGTGGGTGAACGATCTGGATCGTGGTCCGTACCTCTCCAACACCTTGCGCATCGATCCGACCAAGACGCAGCTGGAAGCGCTGGTCGAAATCTACCGCATGATGCGTCCGGGCGAGCCGCCGACCAAGGAAGCGGCGCAGAATCTGTTCCACAACCTGTTCTTCACCTTCGAGCGCTACGACCTGTCCACGGTCGGCCGCATGAAGTTCAACCGTCGCGTCGGCCGCAAGGACGTGCTGGGCGAGTCGGTGCTGTACGACAAGAAGTACTTTGCCGAGCGTAACGACGAAGAATCCAAGCGTCTGGTTGCCGAGCACGCCGACACCTCCGACATCCTGGAAGTGATCAAGGTGCTCACCGAAATCCGCAACGGTCGCGGCGTGGTCGATGACATCGATCACCTGGGCAACCGTCGCGTGCGTTCGGTCGGCGAAATGGCCGAGAACGTGTTCCGCGTGGGCCTGGTCCGCGTCGAGCGCGCGGTCAAGGAGCGTCTGTCGATGGCCGAGTCCGAAGGCCTGACCCCGCAGGAGCTGATCAACGCCAAGCCGGTGGCTGCCGCGATCAAGGAATTCTTCGGCTCCTCGCAGCTGTCGCAGTTCATGGACCAGAACAACCCGCTGTCGGAAGTGACGCACAAGCGTCGCGTCTCCGCGCTGGGTCCGGGCGGTCTGACCCGCGAGCGCGCCGGCTTCGAAGTGCGCGACGTGCATCCGACCCATTACGGCCGCGTCTGCACCATCGAAACACCGGAAGGCCCGAACATCGGCCTGATCAACTCGCTGGCCGTGTTCGCCCGCACCAACCAGTACGGCTTCCTCGAGACGCCGTACCGTAAGGTGCTGGACGGCAAGGTCTCCGACGACGTCGAATATCTGTCGGCGATCGAGGAAAACGAGTATGTGATCGCCCAGGCGAACGCGCTGACCGACGCCAAGAACATGCTCACCGAGCAGTTCGTGCCGTGCCGGTTCCAGGGCGAATCGCTGCTGAAGCCGCCGTCCGAAGTGCACTTCATGGACGTCTCGCCGATGCAGACCGTGTCGGTCGCAGCGGCGCTGGTGCCGTTCCTCGAGCACGACGACGCCAACCGCGCACTGATGGGCGCCAACATGCAGCGCCAGGCCGTGCCGACGCTGCGTTCGCAGAAGCCGCTGGTCGGTACCGGCATCGAGCGTGCGGTTGCGCGCGACTCGGGCGTGACCGTCAATGCGCTGCGTGGTGGCGTGATCGAGCAGATCGACGCAGCCCGCATCGTGGTCAAGGTCAATGAGGCAGAAATCGGCGGCGGCACCGATGCCGGCGTGGATATCTACAACCTGATCAAGTACACCCGCTCCAACCAGAACACCTGCATCAACCAGCGTCCGCTGGTGAATGTGGGCGACGTGATCGCGCGCGGCGACGTGCTGGCCGACGGCCCGTCCACCGACATCGGTGAACTGGCACTGGGCCAGAACATGCTGATCGCGTTCATGCCGTGGAACGGCTACAACTTCGAAGACTCCATCCTGCTCTCCGAGCGCGTGGTGGAAGAGGATCGTTACACCACGATCCACATCGAAGAGCTGACCTGCGTTGCGCGCGACACCAAGTTGGGGCCGGAGGAAATTTCCGCCGACATCCCGAACGTGTCCGAGCAGGCCTTGAACCGTCTGGATGAAAGCGGCGTGGTGTACATCGGTGCAGAAGTGCGCGCCGGCGACATCATGGTCGGCAAGGTCACGCCGAAGGGCGAAAGCCAGCTGACCCCGGAAGAAAAACTGCTGCGTGCAATTTTCGGCGAGAAGGCGTCCGACGTGAAGGACAGCTCGCTGCGCGTGCCTCCGGGCATGGACGGCACCGTCATCGACGTGCAGGTCTTCACCCGCGACGGCATCGAGAAGGACAAGCGTGCGCGTCAGATCGAAGAGTCTGAAATCAAGCGCGTCAAGAAGGACTTCGACGACCAGTTCCGCATTCTGGAAGCGGCCATCTACGCGCGTCTGCGCTCGCAGATCGTGGGTAAGGTCGCAAACGGCGGCGCGAACCTGAAGAAGGGCGACACCGTCACCGACGCGTACCTGGACGGGCTGAAGAAGTCCGATTGGTTCCAGCTGCGCATGAAGGACGAAGACGCTGCCGACGCCATCGAGCGTGCGCAGAAGCAGATCCAGGCGCACGAGAAGGAATTCGAAGCACGTTTTGCCGACAAACGCGGCAAGATCACCCAGGGCGACGACCTCGCACCGGGCGTGCTGAAGATGGTCAAGGTGTTCCTGGCCGTGAAGCGCCGCATCCAGCCGGGCGACAAGATGGCAGGCCGCCACGGCAACAAGGGTGTGGTCTCCAACGTGGTGCCCGTGGAAGACATGCCGTACATGGCCACCGGCGAGTCGGTCGACATCGTGTTGAACCCGCTCGGCGTGCCGTCGCGTATGAACATCGGCCAGATTCTGGAAGTGCATCTGGGTTGGGCCGCCAAGGGTCTGGGTCGCAAGATCCAGCGCATGCTGGAAGCCCAAGCCGCCGTCAGCGAACTGCGCAAGTTCCTCAACGACATCTACAACCACGACAACGCGATCAATGCCCAGCGCGTGGACCTGTCGCAGTTCAGCGATGAGGAATTGCTCAACCTGGGCAAGAACCTGATCGACGGCGTGCCGATGGCGACCCCGGTGTTCGACGGCGCCAGCGAAGCGGAAATCAAGCGCATGCTGGAGCTGGCCGACCTGCCGCAGAGCGGTCAGACCCAGCTGTACGACGGTCGTACTGGCGAAGCGTTCGATCGCAAGACCACGGTCGGCTACATGCATTACCTGAAGTTGAACCACTTGGTCGACGACAAGATGCATGCGCGCTCGACTGGCCCGTACTCGCTGGTGACCCAGCAGCCGCTGGGCGGCAAGGCGCAGTTCGGTGGTCAGCGCTTCGGCGAAATGGAAGTCTGGGCGCTGGAAGCCTACGGCGCGGCCTACACCCTGCAGGAAATGCTGACGGTGAAGTCCGACGACGTGCAGGGCCGCAACCAGATGTACAAGAACATCGTCGATGGTGAGCACGAGATGGTCGCGGGCATGCCGGAATCCTTCAACGTGTTGGTGAAGGAAATCCGCTCGCTGGCGATCAACATGGAACTGGAAGAGTAAGAGCCGGGCCCGGTCAGGGGCCTGCGACCCGGAAGTGGCGAGCGCTCAGCGCGTTCGCTCTTCCCGGGTACGGTGTCCTGATCGCAGTCCCGTTCGAAGCTGTTCGCGTTTCATCTCAGATACGAAATTCCTCCGACCCGGAGATATCAAATGAAAGACCTGCTCAACCTCTTCAATCAGCAGCGCCAGACGCTGGATTTCGATGCGATCAAGATCGCGCTGGCGTCGCCGGACCTGATCCGTTCGTGGTCCTACGGCGAAGTGAAGAAGCCCGAAACCATCAACTACCGTACCTTCAAGCCCGAGCGGGACGGCCTGTTCTGCGCCGCCATCTTCGGACCGATCAAGGACTACGAATGCCTGTGCGGCAAGTACAAGCGCATGAAGCACCGTGGCGTGGTCTGCGAAAAGTGCGGTACCGAAGTCACCCTGGCCAAGGTGCGCCGCGAGCGCATGGGTCATATCGACCTGGCCTCGCCGGTTGCGCACATCTGGTTCCTCAAGTCGCTGCCGTCGCGCATTGGCTTGATGCTGGACATGACTCTGCGTGACATCGAGCGCGTGCTGTACTTCGAAGCCTATGTCGTCACCGAGCCGGGCCTGACCCCGCTCGAGCGCCGCCAGCTGCTGACCGAAGAGCAGTATCTGACCGCGCGCCAGGAGTACAACGACGACTTCGACGCCGCCATGGGCGCCGAGGCCGTGTATGAGCTGCTGCGCACGATCGACCTGCAATCGGAAATGACCCGTCTGCGCGAGGAAATCGCCAGCACCGGTTCGGAAACCAAGCTCAAGCGTTTGACCAAGCGCATCAAGCTGATCGAAGCCTTCCTGGAATCGGGTAACCGTCCGGAGTGGATGGTCATGACCGTGCTGCCGGTGCTGCCGCCGGATCTGCGTCCGCTGGTGCCGCTGGATGGCGGCCGCTTCGCGACCTCGGATCTGAACGATCTGTACCGCCGCGTGATCAACCGTAACAACCGTCTGCGTCGCCTGCTGGAGCTCAATGCTCCGGACATCATCGTGCGCAACGAAAAGCGCATGCTGCAGGAATCGGTCGATGCGCTGCTGGACAACGGCCGTCGCGGTCGTGCCATCACCGGCACTAACAAGCGTCCGCTGAAGTCGCTGGCCGACATGATCAAGGGCAAGCAGGGCCGGTTCCGTCAGAACCTGCTCGGCAAGCGCGTGGACTATTCCGGCCGTTCGGTCATCACCGTCGGTCCGTACCTCAAGCTGCACCAGTGCGGCCTGCCGAAGAAGATGGCGCTCGAGCTGTTCAAGCCGTTCGTGTTCGCCAAGCTGCAGCGTCGTGGCCTGGCCACCACGATCAAGGCCGCCAAGAAGCTGGTCGAGCGCGAAGAAGCCGAAGTCTGGGACATCCTGGAAGAAGTGATTCGCGAGCATCCGGTGCTGTTGAACCGCGCGCCGACCCTGCACCGCCTGGGCATCCAGGCGTTCGAGCCGGTGTTGATCGAAGGCAAGGCCATCCAGCTGCATCCGCTGGTCTGTACGGCCTTCAACGCCGACTTCGACGGCGACCAGATGGCTGTCCACGTTCCGCTCTCGCTGGAAGCCCAGCTGGAAGCGCGTGCGTTGATGATGTCCACCAACAACATCCTGTCGCCGGCCAACGGTGAGCCGATCATCGTGCCGTCGCAGGACGTGGTGTTGGGTCTGTACTACATGAGCCGTGCCCTGGAGAACAAGAAGGGCGAAGGCATGGTGTTCGCCAACACCAGCGAAGTGAAGCGCGCCTACGACAACCGCGTGGTCGAACTGCACGCCAAGGTCAAGGTGCGCATCACTCAGGTGGACGTGGAAGCCGGCGGCAAGCGCAGTAGCGGCACCTCGATCGTGGATACCACGGTCGGTCGTGCGCTGCTGAGCGAAATCCTGCCTGAAGGCCTGCCGTTCCAGCTGGCCAACACCGAGATGACCAAGAAGAACATCTCGCGCCTGATCAACTCCAGCTACCGTCTGCTGGGCTTAAAGGACACCGTCGTGTTCGCCGACAAGCTGATGTACACCGGCTACGCCTACGCGACCCGCGCCGGCGTGTCGATCGGTATCGACGACATGCTGATCCCCGACGAGAAGAAGGGCATCCTCACCGAGGCCGAAGCCGAAGTGCTGGAAATCCAGGAGCAGTACCAGTCGGGTCTGGTCACCGCCGGCGAGCGCTACAACAAGGTCGTGGACATCTGGTCGCGGACCAGCGAGCGCATCGCCAAGGCGATGATGGACACCATCGGTACCGAAAAGGTCGAGAACGCCAAGGGCGAGACCATCGACCAGAAGTCGATGAACTCGCTGTACATCATGGCCGACTCCGGTGCCCGTGGTAGCCAGGCGCAGATCCGTCAGCTGGCCGGTATGCGCGGCCTGATGGCGCGCCCGGACGGCTCGATCATCGAGACGCCCATCAAGGCGAACTTCCGCGAAGGCTTGAACGTGCAGGAGTACTTCAACTCCACCCACGGTGCCCGTAAGGGTCTGGCCGATACCGCGCTGAAGACGGCGAACTCCGGTTACCTGACCCGCCGCCTGGTCGACGTGGCGCAGGACGTGGTGATCACCGAAATCGATTGCGGCACCACTGAAGGGTTGATCATGACCCCGATCGTGGAAGGCGGCGACGTGGTCGAGCCGTTGCGCGAGCGCGTGCTGGGCCGCGTGGTGGCCGAGGACGTGTACCTGCCGGGCAACGACGAAGAGCCGATCGTCACCCGCAACACGCTGCTCGACGAAGCCTGGGTGGCCAAGCTCGAAGACGCCAGCGTGCAGTCGGTGAAGGTGCGTTCGACCATCAGCTGCGAATCCTCGTTCGGCGTGTGCGCACGCTGCTACGGCCGCGATCTCGCACGTGGTCACCAGGTCAACATCGGCGAAGCGGTCGGCGTCATCGCTGCGCAGTCGATCGGTGAGCCGGGTACCCAGCTGACCATGCGTACGTTCCACATCGGTGGTGCGGCGTCGCGTGCGGCTGCGGTGGACAACATCACCGTCAAGACCACCGGTTCGGTCAAGTTCAACAACCTCAAGTCGGTGGCGCATGCCAGCGGTTCGCTGGTTGCGGTCTCGCGTTCTGGCGAACTGTCCGTGCTCGATGGCCATGGCCGCGAGCGCGAGCGTTACAAGCTGCCGTACGGCGCGACCATCACCGCCAAAGACGGCGATGCGGTCAAGGCCGGGCAGAGCGTTGCCAACTGGGATCCGCATAACCACCCGATCGTGTCGGAAGTGGCCGGTTTCATCCGCTTCATCGACTTCGTCGACGGCGTCACCGTCATCGAGAAGACCGACGAGCTGACCGGTCTGGCGTCGCGCGAAATCACCGACCCGAAGCGTCGCGGCGCACAGGCCAAGGAGCTGCGTCCGATCGTGCGCATCGTCGATGCCAAGGGCAACGACCTGACGATTCCGAACACGGATCTGCCGGCCCAGTACCTGTTGCCGCCGCGTTCCATCGTCAACCTGCAGGACGGCGCTGCCGTCGGCGTGGGCGACGTGGTTGCCAAGATCCCGCAGGAAGCGTCCAAGACCCGCGACATCACCGGTGGTCTGCCGCGCGTTGCCGACTTGTTCGAAGCACGCAAGCCGAAGGACCCGGCGATCCTGGCAGAACGCTCGGGCATCATCAGCTTCGGTAAGGACACCAAGGGCAAGCAGCGCCTGATCATCAAGGATACCGATGGTTCGGAACACGAAGAGCTGATTCCCAAGTACCGCCAGATCATCGTGTTCGAAGGCGAACACGTGACCAAGGGCGAGACCGTGGTGGACGGCGAGCCGAGCCCGCAGGACATCCTGCGCCTGCTGGGTGTCGAACCGCTGGCCGCTTATCTGGTCAAGGAAATCCAGGACGTGTATCGCCTGCAGGGCGTGAAGATCAACGACAAGCACATCGAGGTGATCACTCGCCAGATGCTGCGTAAGGTCGAGATCGTTGATCAGGGCAACAGCAAGTTCCTCAACGGCGAGCAGGTCGAGCGCCAGCGCGTCATCGAGGAAAATGCCCGCCTGGTCAAGCGCAACGAACTGCCGGCCAAGTACGATCCGGTGTTGCTGGGTATCACCAAGGCATCGCTGGCCACCGAGTCGTTCATCTCGGCGGCATCGTTCCAGGAGACCACCCGCGTGTTGACCGAGGCAGCCGTGCGCGGCACCCGCGACAACCTGCGCGGTCTGAAGGAAAACGTGATCGTGGGTCGCCTGATCCCGGCCGGTACGGGTCTGGCGTACCACGCCGGACGTCGCAAGGCCTCAGGTCTGACCGACTCGGAAATGGAAACGCTGTCGGGCAAGCCGGCAGTCGCCGAACCGGTCGCCGCAGTGGCCGACGCTGGCGCGGACGAGGAGTAAGCGCTCCGACGGCGGTCGCAAGATCGCCGTAAGCCAAGCGAAAAGGAGGGCAGGACGCCCTCCGTTTTCCGGCCTTGGATGGGCCAGCAGGTTCAGATTTCGTGAAGTTGACGGAGTTTCTTCCTGCCAGCTATACTTCTCTGTCTCGGTGGGCCGGTCTCGGCCTGCTTTTGTTTTCGTGCAGGCCGTGTCGGCCTATCAATCAGAAGAATCAACTGATGACGACGATCAATCAGCTGGTCCGCAAGCCTCGGCAAGCGACCACCTACAAGAGTGCCTCTCCGGCACTGGACAAGTGTCCGCAGCGCCGTGGCGTCTGCACACGCGTCTATACCACTACCCCGAAGAAGCCGAACTCGGCCCTGCGTAAAGTCGCCAAGGTGCGTCTGACGAATCAGGAAGAGGTCATCAGCGGTGGCCGCGTCAAGGATCTTCCCGGTGTGCGTTATCACACCGTCCGTGGTTCGCTGGACGCCGCCGGCGTCGCCAAGCGTCGTCAAGGCCGTTCCAAGTACGGCGCCAAGCGCCCGAAGAGCTAAGGAAACACTCAAATGTCCCGTAAAGGTTCTACTCCGCAGCGCACCGTCCTGCCAGATCCAAAGCATGGCAGCGAAACCATTGCCCGCTTCATCAACATGGTGATGCAAAGTGGCAAGAAGTCGGTTGCTGAGAAAATTGTCTATGGCGCAATGGACGTCATTGGCGAAAAGAATCCGAATGCCATCGAACTGGTGCAGAAAGCACTGGACAACGTGGCCCCGGCTGTCGAAGTTAAATCGCGTCGCGTCGGTGGTGCTACCTATCAGGTGCCCGTCGAAGTGCGTTCCTCCCGTCGCATGGCGCTGGCGATGCGCTGGTTGATCGATTCCGCGCGCAAGCGTGGCGAGAACACCATGCCGCGTAAGCTGGCTGCAGAACTGTTGGACGCCTCGGAAAGCCGCGGCGGCGCGATCAAGAAGCGCGAAGAGACCCACCGTATGGCGGAGGCGAACAAGGCGTTCGCACATTACCGCTGGTGACCTCGGGGGCCTTGGTAACGGGGCCCTTCAGCACCATATGAGTGCTGTTTGCGACGCATCTTGCGTCGCATCCAATCCGAAGGCCGCCGAAAGGCGGCGTTCGGCCATCCGAAATCCAAGAAATTGAGAGGCTCCCCGTGGCCCGCACCACCCCTATCGAGCGTTACCGCAACTTCGGCATCATGGCCCACATCGATGCCGGCAAGACCACCACGTCCGAACGCATCCTGTTCTACACCGGTGTGAGTCACAAGATCGGCGAAGTCCATGACGGCGCTGCAGTGATGGACTGGATGGAGCAGGAGCAGGAGCGTGGTATCACCATCACCTCCGCTGCGACCACCGCGTTCTGGTCGGGTATGGACAAGTCCATGCCGCAGCACCGCTTCAACATCATCGACACCCCGGGCACGTCGACTTCACCATCGAAGTGGAGCGCTCCTTGCGCGTGCTCGACGGTGCGGTGTTCGTGCTGTGCGCCGTGGGTGGCGTGCAGCCGCAGTCCGAGACCGTGTGGCGCCAGGCCAACAAGTATTCCGTACCGCGCATGGCCTTCGTCAACAAGATGGACCGTACCGGTGCCAACTTCGACAAGGTCGTTGAGCAGCTGAAGGCCCGTTTGGGTGCCTATGCCGTGCCGATGCAGGTGCCGATCGGCGCCGAAGACGGCTTTGAGGGCGTGGTCGACCTGCTGAAGATGAAGGCGATCCATTGGGATACCGCATCGCAGGGCACCACCTTCGAATACCGCGACATTCCGGCCGACCTGGTCGATGTCGCGACCGAGGCACGTTCGTTCATGGTCGAGGCGGCTGCAGAAGCCAGCGAAGACCTGATGGACAAGTACCTCAATGAGGGCGACCTGAGCGAGCAGGAGATCCTGTCGGGTCTGCGCGAGCGCACCTTGAAGGTGGAGATCGTGCCGGTGTTCTGCGGCTCGGCGTTCAAGAACAAGGGCGTGCAGGCCATGCTCGACGGCGTCGTGCATTTGCTGCCGTCGCCGGCGGACCGTCCGCCGGTGCAGGGTATCGACGAAGACGAGAAGGAAGACACGCGCGCTGCGACCGATACCGCGCCGTTCTCGGCGCTGGCGTTCAAGATCATGACCGACCCGTTCGTGGGCTCGCTGACGTTCTTCCGTGTCTACTCGGGCACGCTGAACTCCGGCGACCAGGTCTACAACCCGGTCAAGTCGAAGAAAGAGCGCGTGGGCCGCATCCTGCAGATGCACTCCAACAATCGCGAAGAGATCAAGGAAGTGCGCGCGGGCGACATCGCCGCTGCCGTGGGTCTGAAGGACGTCACCACCGGTGACACGCTGTGTGCGCAGGACAAGATCATCACCCTGGAGCGCATGGTGTTCCCGGAACCTGTGATCTCGATGGCGGTGGAGCCGAAGACCAAGTCGGACCAGGAAAAGATGGGCATGGCCCTGGGCCGTCTGGCGCAGGAAGATCCCTCGTTCCGCGTCAAGACCGACGAAGAATCCGGCCAGACCATCATCTCGGGCATGGGCGAGTTGCACCTGGACATCATCGTCGACCGCATGCGTCGCGAGTTCAATGTCGAGGCCAACGTCGGCAAGCCGCAGGTGGCCTACCGCGAAACGATCCGCAAGTCCGACGTCAAGTCTGATTACAAGCACGCCAAGCAGTCCGGTGGTAAGGGTCAGTACGGTCACGTGGTGATCGAGCTGTCGCCGATGACCGAGGAAGAGCGCAAGAGCGACAACGTCAAAGACGATTTCTTGTTCGTCAACGACATCACCGGCGGCATCATTCCGAAGGAGTTCATCCCCTCGGTTGAGAAGGGTCTGCGCGAGACGATCACCAGTGGTCCGATCGCCGGCTTCCCGGTGGTGGGGGTGAAGGTCAAGCTGGTGTTCGGCTCGTACCATGACGTCGACTCCTCGGAAATGGCGTTCAAGCTGGCTGCATCGATGGCGTTCAAGCAGGGCTTCGCGAAAGCCAGCCCGGTGTTGCTGGAGCCGATCATGAAGGTCGAAATCGTCAGCCCGGAGGATTACCTGGGTGACGTGATGGGCGACGTGAGCCGCCGTCGTGGCGTGTTGCAGGGTCAGGACGACAGCCCGTCGGGCAAGATCATCAACGCGATGATCCCGCTGGGTGAAATGTTCGGTTACGCCACTTCGCTGCGCTCGATGAGCCAGGGCCGTGCGACGTTCTCGATGGAATTCGACCACTACGAAGAGGCACCGGCCAACATCGCCGACGCCGTCACCAAGAAGGGCTGAGTTCGCTCAGCCGCTTCTCACAAATTTTTCAATTAGAGGTAGTTAGTCATGGCAAAAGCTAAATTCGAGCGCACCAAGCCGCACGTGAACGTCGGCACCATCGGTCACGTTGACCATGGCAAGACCACGTTGACCGCTGCGCTGACCAAGATCGGTGCCGAGCGTTTCGGTGGTGAGTTCAAGGCGTACGACGCGATCGACGCAGCGCCGGAAGAGAAGGCGCGCGGCATCACGATTTCGACCGCGCACGTCGAATACGAATCCCGGACCCGCCACTACGCGCACGTTGACTGCCCCGGTCACGCCGACTACGTCAAGAACATGATCACCGGTGCGGCGCAGATGGACGGCGCGATCCTGGTGTGCTCGGCCGCTGACGGCCCGATGCCGCAGACCCGCGAGCACATCCTGCTCTCGCGTCAGGTCGGTGTGCCGCACATCGTGGTGTTCCTGAACAAGGCCGACATGGTCGACGACGCCGAGCTGCTCGAGCTGGTCGAAATGGAAGTGCGCGAGCTGCTGAGCAAGTACGACTTCCCGGGCGATGACACTCCGATCATCCACGGTTCGGCGCGTCTGGCGCTGGACGGCGACCAGAGCGACATCGGCGTGCCGGCGATCCTGAAGCTGGTCGAGGCGCTGGATTCGTTCATTCCGGAGCCGACCCGCGACGTCGACCGTCCGTTCCTGATGCCGGTTGAAGACGTGTTCTCGATCTCCGGCCGCGGCACCGTGGTGACCGGTCGTATCGAGCGCGGCATCATCAAGGTCGGCGACGAAATCGAAATCGTCGGTATCCGCGACACCCAGAAGACCACCGTCACCGGCGTGGAAATGTTCCGCAAACTGCTGGACCAGGGCCAGGCAGGCGACAACGCCGGTCTGCTGCTGCGCGGCACCAAGCGTGACGACGTCGAGCGCGGCCAGGTGCTGTGCAAGCCGGGTTCGATCAAGCCGCACACCGAGTTCGAAGCCGAAGTCTACGTGCTGTCCAAAGACGAGGGTGGCCGTCACACCCCGTTCTTCAAGGGCTACCGTCCGCAGTTCTACTTCCGCACCACCGACATCACTGGCGCCTGCCAGCTGCCGGAAGGCGTGGAGATGGTGATGCCGGGCGACAACGTGAAGATGGTCGTGACCCTGATCAACCCGGTCGCGATGGACGAAGGTCTGCGCTTCGCCATCCGTGAAGGCGGCCGTACCGTCGGCGCCGGCGTGGTTGCCAAGATCATCAAGTAAGCAATGCCTGCAGCACGGCAGCTTCCGCTACCGTGTCGCTGGAAGGAAAAGGTCGGCGAAAGCCGGCCTTTTTCTTTGTCTGCGTGTTGGCGAAGTCCCAGCTTGGCGCGGGAATGCAGTTGCCGATGCAGAGAGCGATCAGAGAAAACAGGGCGTCTGCGCCACTCATAACGCTGCGTTAGAAGGTCGGCGAAAGCCGGCTTTTCTTGTCTGCGTGTTGGCGAAGTCCCGGCTTGGCGCGGGAATGCAGTTGCCGATGCAGAGAGAGATCAGAGAAAACAGGGCGTCTGCGCCAATCATAACGCTGCGTTAGGTGGCTGAGTCGGTGCGCGCGCAGATCGCACCGGCGGCATGATGATGAATCGGCGAGCCGGCTGTCATGACGTAATGCGGCATGGCGCGCAGATGGCGACGATGGTCAGCGAATACCGTTGATCAAGCCGTTTGTCGGGTCCTTGAGAAGATTCAGGCCCGGCAATCCGAAATTGTCCAACTCCTGCTTGGTGGTTGCGATGTTCAACCCGACGATGGCCAATGTGTCCGGGTCCACGTCGACGCCCAGCGGCATGGCGGGGAACTGGACGTAGTCGCGGCTGGCATTCCACTGCGGGCTGCCGCCGATCGTTTGGAGGATGCGGTTGATATGGGTGCCGGCCGGATGGCCGAGCAGCTGGAAGGGCAGGGGCGCCTTCGGATCGGCGAAGGCGATCAGGTTGCTGACGCGGTCATCGCGGAATCCCACCACCAAGTCGCCATGCGCCAGGGTGCCAGTTGGACGCGGCTGCTGCGCCAGCTGTGCTTTGAGGTCGCGACGTCCCCCGCCCTGAGTAGCGGCCAGGTTTAGAGTCCGGGGTTGATGATAGCGGCGTTGGCCAACTGTTGGGCATACGCGGAGGGCGTCATGCCGCCAATTGCTTTCTTGGGTCGCTCCTCGTTGTATTCGCGGCGCCAGGGGCGTGTCCTAGATTTTGTGTAACCGGGCCACAGGCAGGAGACTGCCACCTAACCCGGAGACACCATGAGCCCACGCACACATGAGGTACCCGACGAGCTGCTTAGCAGCCTGTTGGTCAACTACACCAAACCCGAGGATCTGATCGGCGAGAACGGCCTGCTCAAGCAGCTGACCAAGCGGTTGGTGGAGCGGGCGCTGGACGCGGAGATGACCGAACACCTCGGTCATGACAAGCATGAGCCGGTCGCCAACGCGGCCGGCAACACGCGCAACGGACGCAGCCGCAAGACGCTCAAGGGCGAGTTCGGCGAGCTGCCGATCGAGATTCCGCGTGATCGCCACGGCAGCTTCGCGCCACAGCTGATCCCCAAGCACCAGACCCGCTGGGCCGGCTTCGATGACAAGATCTTGTCGTTGTACGCGCGCGGCATGACCGTGCGCGAGATCCAGTCGCACCTGGAGGAGATGTACGGCACCGAGGTGTCGCCGAGTCTGATTTCCTCAGTCACCGATGCGGTCGTCGAGGAGGTCAAGGCGTGGCAGGCGCGGCCACTGGATCCGGTCTATCCGATCGTCTATCTGGACTGCATCCACGTCAAAGTGCGCGAGGGCGCGGTGCGGGTCAAGGCGGTGTACCTGGCCATCGGCATCACCATGGGCGGCGAGAAGGAAGTGCTGGGCCTATGGCTGGCGCAGGCCGAGGGTGCCAAGTTTTGGCTGCAAGTCGTGACGGAGCTACGCAACCGCGGGGTGCAGGACATCTTCATTGCCTGCGTCGATGGCCTGAAGGGGTTTCCCGAGGCGATCGAGGCGGTGTTCCCGCAGACCACCGTGCAGCTGTGCATCGTGCACATGGTGCGGCACAGCCTGAACTACGTCTCGTGGAAACGCCGCGCCGAGGTTGCCGCCGATCTCAAGCGCATTTACGCCTGCGCCACCGTCGAGGAGGCCGAGCAGGCACTGACCGAGTTCGAGGCCAAGTGGGACGCCCAGTACCCGCCCATCAGCCAGTCATGGCGGCGCAATTGGTCACGACTGATCCCGTTCTTCGACTACCCACCGGAGATCCGCAAGGTGATCTATACGACCAACGCCATCGAGTCGGTCAACATGAGCCTGCGCAAGCTGACCAAGAACCGCGGCGCGTTCCCCAGCGACGAAGCCTTGATGAAACTGTTCTACCTGGCTCTGCGCAACATCACCAAGAAATGGACGCTGCCGATCCGCGACTGGAAGGCTGCGCTGAACCGCTTTACGATCCAGTTCGAGGGGCGACTTCCTCAGCGGTAACCCAAACCACGGTTACACAAAATTCTGCACACGCTCACGACAGGGCGCCGGCTACGACAGGGAGTTCAGTCGTTGTCCATGCCGCCGTGTCTGCGCCCCGGCCCTGAATTCTGGCCAGTCCGGGACGGGTGCCACGGCAAGGTGGCGTCCGGAACGGGTTCATGTCCCCAGAGTCGCGAAGGGACTCACTCGGGAGCAGAACAGTGCGCTTGCAGACATCGAGGCGAGCCACTACAATGCGCGGCTCGGTGTCCCTGGGTAGGGCGCTGAGTTACAGCGAAAAGAACGGCAGGATGCCGCTCGTGTTCGCCAGACCGGGAAGGTCGCGTTGCATGGAGCACTCAACAACTCACGCGTTGTTGACCGTGCTCTTGTTGCGCATTATACTTCTCCGTCTGGGCAGGCCGGGTTACCGGGCTGCCTCAGTTTTTGGGCGGAGGAAATGCCCTCGCCAGCAGGATGCGCGGCGATTTCATCAACGTCAGGAATATCGGGGCAGGTATCCCAGAGGCCTTGCCCGTCGCTCTTTAACGAAGGAAGCTTCCGTCATGTCGGAACAAAAGATCCGGATTCGGTTGAAGGCGTTCGATCATCGTTTGATCGACCGTTCGGCCAGCGAGATCGTCGAAACGGCTAAGCGGACCGGCGCGCAAGTGCGTGGCCCGATCCCGTTGCCGACCAAGATCGAACGTTACACCATCCTCGTGTCCCCGCACGCTGACAAAGATGCGCGTGACCAATACGAAACCCGCACGCACAAGCGTGTGCTCGATATCGTCGACCCGAACGACAAGACCGTGGACGCGCTGATGAAGCTCGAACTCGCGGCTGGCGTCGACGTCCAGATCAAGCTGACCTGAGGACTACGACCATGACGAAGAAATATTCGTTGGGCTTCGTGGGCCGCAAGGCTGGTATGAGCCGCGTCTTCACTGAAGACGGTCGCTCGGTACCGGTCACGCTGATCGAAGCAACTCCGAACCGCATCGCGCAGATCAAGACCGTCGAAGTTGACGGCTACAGCGCCGTGCAGGTCACCGTTGGCGCCCGTCGTGCCGCGCTGGTCAACAAGCCGGCTGCTGGCCACTTCGCGAAGGCGAAGGTGGAAGCGGGTCGCGGCCTGTGGGAATTCCGTGTTGAAGATGCCCAGCTCGGCGATTTCGCCGTCGGTGGCGAAATCAAGGCGGACATTTTCGAGGTCGGCCAGAAGGTTGACGTCCAGGGCGTCACCAAGGGTAAGGGTTTCCAGGGCACCATTAAGCGCTACAACTTCCGTATGGGCGATGCAACCCACGGTAACTCGCTGTCGCATCGCGCGCCGGGTTCGCTGGGTCAGCGCCAGACCCCGGGCCGCGTTTTCCCGGGCAAGAAGATGTCGGGCCACATGGGCGCCGTGCAGCAAAGCACGCAGAACCTGGAAGTGGTCAAGGTCGACGTCGAGCGTGGTCTGATTGCTATCCGCGGCGCCGTGCCTGGCGCAGCTGGTGGTGACGTGATCGTCCGTCCGGCGAGCAAGGCATAAGGAGAGATGACGATGGAACTCGTTATCACGGGTAGCAACAACAAGGTCTCGGTCTCCGATGCCGTGTTCGGTCGCGAATTCAGCGAAGATCTGGTTCACCAGGTCGTCGTCGCTTATCGCAACGCCGGTCGCGCCGGTACCAAGGCACAGAAGACGCGTTCGGAAGTTGCGGGCACGACCAAGAAGTCCAAGAAGCAGAAGGGCGGCGGTGCGCGTCATGGCGCGCTGACGGCTCCGATCTTCGTCGGCGGCGGCGTGACCTTCGCGCGGCCAAGCCGCGCAGCTTCGAGCAGAAGGTCAACCGCAAGATGTACCGTGCGGCCATCTGCGCGATTTTTTCCGAGCTGAACCGTCAGGGTCGTCTGATGATCGTCGACGCGTTCGACCTCGAAGCGACCAAGACCAAGGGCCTGATCGAAAAGCTCAAGGGCCTGGAAGTGGGCAAGCGCCCGCTGATCGTCACCGAAGAGGCTTCCGAGCACCTGTATCTGTCCGCTCGCAACCTGCCGTATGTGCAGGTGCGTGACGTGCAGGGCCTGGATCCGGTCGCTCTGGTCGGGGCCGATACGGTCGTGATCACCGCCGATGCGGTCAAGAAGGTCGAGGAGTGGCTGGCATGAGCAGCAACGAAAAATCTTCAGCGTGCTGCGTGCTCCGCGAGTCTCCGAAAAGACCGCGCGCCTGCAGGAAATTTCCAACCAGTATGTCTTCGAAGTTTCGAACGAAGCCACCAAGGCCGATGTAAAGGCCGCGGTTGAGCAGTTGTTCGACGTCAAGGTCAAGGCCGTCAACGTGGTCAACGTCAAGGGCAAGAGCAAGTCCTTCCGTAACCGTGCTGGCAACCGTGGCAATTGGCGCAAGGCGTACGTCCGCCTGGTCGATGGTCAGTCCATCGACGTAACGGCCAAGGCCTGAGGTCCATCCCATGCCATTGATGAAGTTCAAACCCACCTCTCCCGGCCGTCGTTCCGCCGTGCGCGTGGTTACTCCCGATCTGCACAAGGGCGCACCGCATGCGGCGCTGCTCGATTCGCAGAGCAAGTCCGGTGGTCGTAACCACCATGGCCGCATCACCGTGCGTCATGTCGGTGGTGGTCATAAGCAGCACTACCGCATCATCGACTTCAAGCGCAACAAGGAAGGCATTCCGGCGCGTGTGGAGCGGATCGAATACGATCCGAACCGTACCGCTCATATCGCCCTGCTGTGCTATGTCGACGGCGAACGCCGCTACATTATCGCCCCGAAGGGCCTGAAGGTTGGCGACCAGGTCATTGCCGGTGCCAATGCGCCGATCAAGACCGGCAACACGCTGCCGCTGCGCAACATCCCGGTCGGTACGACGGTTCACGGTATCGAGCTGAAGCCGGGTAAGGGCGCTCAGATCGCACGTGCTGCCGGTGCAGCCGTCCAGCTGGTCGCTCGCGAAGGCATCTATGCCACGCTGCGTCTGCGCTCGGGCGAAATGCGCAAGGTGCCGGTCGAGTGCCGCGCCACCATCGGCGAAGTCGGCAACGACGAGCATAACCTCGAGAAGTTGGGCAAGGCGGGCGCCAAGCGTTGGCGCGGTGTTCGCCCGACCGTTCGCGGTGCGGCCATGAACCCGGTCGATCACCCGCACGGTGGTGGTGAAGCGAAGGCTGGTCAGGGTAATCCGCATCCGGTCACCCCGTGGGGTGTTCCGACCAAGGGTTACAAGACGCGCAAGAACAAGCGCACCCAGCAGTTCATCGTCCGCGATCGTAGGGGCTAATCGACCATGGCACGTTCACTTAAGAAGGGCCCGTTCGTCGATCACCACCTTGCAAAGAAGGTGGAGTCCGCTGCGGGTAGCAAGAAGCCGATCAAGACCTGGTCGCGCCGTTCGATGATCCTGCCTGAAATGGTAGGCATCACCATCGCCGTGCACAACGGCAAGAACCATATTCCGGTGCTCGTCAACGAGAATATGGTCGGCCACAAGCTCGGCGAATTTGCCGTCACCCGGACCTTCAAGGGTCACGGTGGCGACAAGAAGTCGGGCAGGTAAGGAGAGATGACGATGGAAGCGAAAGCAATCCTGCGCACCGCGCGCATCTCCCCGCAGAAGGCCCGCCTGGTCGCTGACCAGGTGCGTGGTTTGTCCGCCGAGCGTGCGGTCAATCTGCTGAAGTTCTCGGACAAGAAGGCTGCACACCTGATCAAGAAGGTGGTGGAGTCGGCGATCGCCAATGCCGAGAACAATCAGGGCGCGGATGTCGACGAGCTGAAGGTCAAGACCATCATGGTTGATGAAGGTCCCTCCCTGAAGCGTTTCATGGCGCGGGCGAAAGGCCGCGGTACCCGCATCCTCAAGCGCACCAGCCACATCACTGTGGTTGTGGGCGCCGCCAAGTAAGCGGAAAGGAAAAGACCATGGGTCATAAAGTTCATCCGACTGGAATCCGCCTCGGCATCGCTAAGGACTGGAATTCCAAGTGGTACGCAAACAAGGCCGAGTTCGCCTCCTATCTGGCAGCCGACCTGAAAGTGCGTGAAATGCTGCGCAAGAAGCTCGCGCAGGCAGGTGTCAGCAAGATCTTGATCGAGCGCCCTGCCAAAACCGCCCGCGTGACCATTCACACCGCCCGTCCGGGTGTGGTGATCGGCAAGCGTGGCGAGGACATCGAAAAGCTGCGCAAGGAAGTGAGCGAGCTGATGGGCGTTCCGGCGCACATCAACGTCACCGAAGTGCGCAAGCCGGAGCTGGACGCGCAGCTGGTCGCCGAGTCGATCGCGCAGCAGCTTGAGCGTCGCATCATGTTCCGCCGTGCAATGAAGCGCTCGGTCGGTAACGCGATGCGCCTGGGTGCCTTGGGCATCAAGGTCAATGTGGCTGGCCGCCTCAACGGTGCAGAAATCGCCCGTTCGGAGTGGTACCGCGAAGGCCGCGTGCCGCTGCACACGCTACGTGCCGACATTGATTACGGTTTTGCCGAGGCGTCCACGACGTACGGCATCATCGGTATCAAGGTCTGGATCTATAAGGGCGAAGTCTTCGACTTCTCTCAGGTTGGCCAGGAAAAGCAGGACGACAGCCCGCGCAACGATCGT
Source organism: Xanthomonas phaseoli pv. phaseoli (assembly GCA_022749655.1). Taxonomy (GTDB): domain Bacteria; phylum Pseudomonadota; class Gammaproteobacteria; order Xanthomonadales; family Xanthomonadaceae; genus Xanthomonas; species Xanthomonas phaseoli. Next base: position 4,352,600 of record CP094243.1, on the reverse strand, counting down.
AACGATCGCGGCGACCGTGGTGACCGCCCGTCGCGCCCGGCTCGTGAAGCGAGGTAACGGCAATGTTGCAACCCAAGCGAACCAAATATCGCAAGATGCACAAGGGCCGTAACGACGGCCTGGCATGGAGCGGAAACGCCGTCAGCTTCGGCGAGTACGGCCTCAAGGCCACGGCGCACGGTCAGCTGACCGCACGCCAGATTGAAGCGGCACGCCGCACGATCAGCCGCCACGTCAAGAAGGGCGGCAAGATGTGGATCCGTGTGTTCCCCGACAAGCCGATCACCAAGAAGCCGATCGAAGTCCGCATGGGCTCCGTAAGGGCAACGTGGAGTACTGGGTCGCGCAGATTCAGCCGGGCCTCATGATCTATGAAATCGAGGGAATCCCCGAAGAGACCGCACGCGAGGCGTTCCGCCTTGCCGCTGCCAAGCTCTCGGTGACCACCACTTTCGTGACCCGGACGGTGCGCTGATGGATATCAAACAACTCCGCGAGAAGTCGGCTGACGAATTGAAGGCCCACCTGACCGATCTGCGTAAGGAGCAGTTCTCGCTCCGTATGCAGCAGGTCACCGGCCAGCTGCCGAAGACCCACGAAACCCGCCGGGTGCGCCGCGAGATTGCTCGCGTCAAGCACCTGCTCGGCAGCACCAAGTAAGGACGGCCGCGATGAGCGACAATAACGAAAAGCAAACGCGCTGCGCACGGTCGAAGGCCGTGTCGTCAGCAACAAGATGGACAAGACGGTCACCGTGTTGGTGGAGCGCCAGGTCAAGCATGCTCTGTACGGCAAGTACATCAAGCGTTCGACCAAGCTGCACGCGCACGACGCCGACAATGCCTGCAACGAAGGCGACGTCGTGCGTGTGACCGAGATTGCTCCGATGTCCAAGACCAAGAACTGGCGGGTGGTGGAAATCGTCACCCGTTCGGCCGAATAAGGAGATCTGAATCATGATCCAGATGCAGAGCTACCTCGATGTCGCCGACAATTCGGGTGCCAAGGAAGTGATGTGCATCAAGGTGCTGGGCGGCTCCAAGCGCCGTTACGCACATATTGGTGACATCATCAAGGTGACCGTCAAGGACGCCATTCCGCGTGGCAAGGTCAAGAAAGGCGAAGTCTACGACGCCGTCGTGGTGCGTACCCGCAAGGGTGTGCGCCGTCCCGACGGTTCGCTGATCCGCTTCGATGGCAACGCCGCTGTGCTGTTGAACAATAAGCAGGAGCCGATCGGGACCCGCATCTTCGGGCCGGTGACGCGCGAGCTGCGTTCCGAGAAGTTCATGAAGATCGTCTCGCTCGCTCCCGAAGTGCTGTGAGCGGAGGACATACACATGGCTAACCGTATCAAGAAGGGCGACCAGGTCGTCATCAACACCGGCAAGGACAAGGGTAAGCAGGGTGAAGTGGTGCGTGTGGACGGCGATCGCGTGATCGTCTCCAACGCCAACGTCATCAAGCGCCACACCAAGCCGAACCCGCAGGCAGGCGTTGCCGGCGGCGTGGTCGAGCGTGAAGCGTCGATCCATATCTCCAACGTCAATATCGTCAACCCGGCAACGGGCAAGGGCGAGCGCGTTGGCTTCAAGGTGCTGGAGGATGGACGCAAACTGCGTGTGTTCCGCTCCAGCGGTGAGGCGCTCGACGCCTGAGGAATGAGATCATGAACACTCGTCTCGAAAAGTTTTACAAGGACAACGTGGTGCCGGCCCTGATGAAGGAGTTCGGCTACACCAATCCGATGGAAGTGCCGAAGCTGGTCAAGGTCACGCTTAACATGGGCGTGGGCGAAGCCGCTACCAACAAGAAGATCCTGGAAAATGCGGTCGCCGACATGGCCAAGATCTCCGGTCAAAAGCCGGTGGTCACCAAGTCGCGCGTTTCGGTAGCATCCTTCAAGATCCGTGACGGTTGGCCGATCGGCTGCAAGACCACCTTGCGTCGCGCCAAGATGTACGAGTTCCTGGATCGCCTGATCAACATCTCGTTGCCGCGCGTGCGCGACTTCCGTGGTGTGTCCGGTCGCTCCTTCGACGGTCGTGGCAACTTCAACATGGGTGTGAAGGAACAGATCATCTTCCCCGAAATCGACTTCGACGCCGTCGATGCGATTCGCGGTATGGATATCGCCATCACCACCACCGCCAAGACGGATGCGGAAGCGAAGGCGCTGCTGGCAGCGTTCAAGTTCCCGTTCCGTAACTGACCGTCGAGGACATCCGAAATGGCAAAGACCTCCATGATCCACCGCGACATCAAGCGTGCAAAGCTGGCGAAGAAATTCGCCGGCAAGCGTGATGCGCTGAAGAAGATTCTCTCCAGTCAGGATGCGTCCTACGAAGAGAAGATCGATGCATCGACCAAGTTGCAGAAGCTGCCGCGCGATTCGTCGCCGAGCCGCCACCGTAACCGTTGCGAGCTGTCCGGTCGTCCGCGCGGTGTCTACCGCAAGTTCGGTCTGGGCCGCAACATGCTGCGCAAGGCCACGATGAACGGCGACGTTCCGGGCCTGCGTAAGGCAAGCTGGTAACAGCATTCCGGCCGCCCGCGGCCGGATTTGAACAGGATGGTTCTGTTCAACAGGAGAGTCCGACGCAAGTCGGGCTCTTTTGTCGTATACTTCCGCTTCTGTCTTGCCCGTAGGGGCCTGGCATAGCGTCAGGGTCCTGGCCCGTCCCCAGGAAAACACAAGATTTTCGCGAAAGCGGATATCGGTGCACTCAAAGGTACTCACATGAGCATGACTGATCCCATCGCCGACCTGCTGGTTCGCATCAAGAATGCGGCCGCGGTTGGTAAGCAGACGGTGAAATTGCCGTCGTCCAAGATTAAGGTTGCGATCGCCCAGGTCCTGAAGGACGAGGGTTACATCACCGACCTGCGCGTGACCCAGACCGAGAACAACAAGGCGGAACTGGAAATCGTGCTGAAGTATTTCGAAGGCCGTCCGGTCATCGAGACCCTGAAGCGTTTTTCGCGCTCGGGTCTGCGCCAGTACCGCGGCAAGACCGAGCTGCCCAAGGTCCTCGGGGGCCTGGGTATCGCCATCATCTCCACGTCGAAGGGCATCATGACCGATGCGCAGGCTCGCGAAGCCGGCGTTGGTGGTGAAGTTCTGTGCTTCGTGGCCTAAGGGAAGGAATCGAACATGTCCCGTGTAGCCAAGAAGCCTGTCTCCCTCCCGAAGGGTGTTGAACTCAAGGTCCAGCCTGGGCTGATCACCGTCAAGGGTCCGAAGGGCACATTGAGTCTGGTTAAGCCGGCTGGTGTCGAAATCGCCATCGATGGCGACGTTGCCACGCTGTCGGCTAATGATCCGTCGCAGATCGCCCTCACCGGCACCGTGCGCGCCATCCTGGCCAATATGGTCAAGGGTGTCTCCGAAGGCTTCGAGCGCAAGCTCGAGCTGGTGGGCGTCGGTTACCGTGCTGCCATGCAGGGCAAGGACCTGAGCCTGGCGCTCGGCTTCTCTCACCCGCTGGTGTTCGTGGCGCCGGAAGGCATCACGCTGTCGACCCCGAGCCAGACCGAAATTGTGGTCCAGGGCGCCGACAAGCAGCGCGTCGGCGAAGTCGCCGCCAAGATCCGCGGTTTCCGTCCGCCGGAGCCCTACAAGGGCAAGGGTGTGAAGTACGCCGGTGAAGTCATCATTCGCAAGGAAGCCAAGAAGGCTTAATGGCGAGTCCTCGCAAGAGCCCGCACATTCATGTGCGGACTTTTGACAGGAGCGCGCTTTCCCTTCAGCTTTCGTAGGATAAATATCATGAGCATCAACAAGAACATCGCCCGTCTGCGTCGCGCCAAGTCCACCCGTGCGCACATCCGTGAGCTGGGCGTTGCCCGTCTGTCGGTGCTGCGCACCGGCCAGCACCTGTATGCGCAGGTCTTCACTGCCGACGGCTCCAAGGTGATCGCTGCTGCGAACACCCTGCAGGCCGACGTCAAGGATGGCCTGAAGAACGGCAAGAACAGCGACGCGGCTGCCAAGGTCGGCAAGCTGATCGCCGAGCGCGCCAAGGCTGCGGGTATCGAGAAGGTCGCATTCGACCGCTCGGGCTACCGTTACCACGGCCGCATCAAGGCGCTCGCTGACGCGGCCCGCGAAGGCGGCCTGCAGTTTTAAGTACTGCTGCGAAGGTGGTCATCGACCACCTTCGCGATACCGCCGGCAGGAAGATGCCGGACCGACCCGTTCTTTGCAGCGGCATCGGGAACACCGCGTCACTTCACAACCATAAGCGGCTTCGAGCCGTACATACTCAATCAATCAAGGAATCAAGATGGCAGAAGAACGTGCACCGCGGGTCGTGATCGCGACCGTAGCCGCGAAGAGAAAGTCGACGATGGCATGATCGAGAAGCTGGTCGCGGTCAATCGCGTCAGCAAGACCGTCAAGGGTGGTCGCCAGTTCACCTTCACCGCGCTGACCGTGGTCGGCGATGGTCTGGGCAAGGTCGGTTTCGGCTATGGCAAGGCGCGCGAAGTGCCGGTCGCCATCCAAAAGTCGATGGAACAGGCGCGCAAGAACCTGGCCACTGTCGATCTGAACAACGGCACCTTGTGGCATGCGGTCAAGTCGGGCCATGGCGCAGCACGCGTCTACATGCAGCCGGCTTCGGAAGGTACGGGCGTCATCGCGGGCGGCGCCATGCGCGCTGTGCTGGAAGCGGTTGGCGTGAAGAACGTGCTGGCTGGCTAAGGCCGTCGGTTCGCGTAATCCGATCAACCTGGTCCGCGCGACTCTGAAGGGTCTGTCGGAAGTGCAGTCGCCGGCACGCGTTGCGGCCAAGCGCGGCAAGAAGGTGGAGGAGCTCAACCATGGCTAAGGACACCAACAAGACCGTGAAGGTGCGCCTGGTGCGTGGCCTGCGTGGAACCCAGTCGCGTCACCGCCTGTCGGTGCGTGCGTTGGGCCTGAATAAGCTCAACGATGTGCGTGAACTGAAGGACAGCCCGCAGGTGCGTGGCCTGATCAATACGGTTCACTACCTCGTCAAGGTTGAGGAGTAATCCCATGACTCTGCGTCTTAATGACCTCAAGCCGGCCGACGGCGCCCGTACCGAGCGCACCCGCGTCGGTCGTGGTATCGGTTCGGGCCTCGGCAAGACCGCTGGTCGCGGTCACAAGGGTTCGTTCGCTCGTAAGGGTGGCGGCAAGATCAAGGCCGGCTTCGAAGGCGGCCAGACCCCGATGCAGCGCCGTCTGCCCAAGATCGGTTTCCGCTCCAAGATGGCGCGCGATACTGCAGAAGTGCTGTCGTATCAGCTGGACAAGCTGGATGCCGGTGATGTCGATTTCGCAGCGCTGCGTACGGCCAATTTGGTGCCGAGCCGCGCCAAGAAGGCGAAGATCGTGCTGAAGGGCGAGCTGAGCAAGAAGTTCGTGCTGAAGGGCGTTGCGGCAACCGCAGGCGCCAAGGCGGCAATCGAAGCTGCCGGCGGCAGCGTAGAGGAGTAATCGGCAGATGGCGCAGGCTGGCATTGGTAACCTCGGTGGCGGGCTCGGCAAGTTCACGGAACTTCGCCAGCGGCTACTGTTCGTCCTCGGGGCATTGATCGTCTATCGCATCGGCTGCTACGTGCCGGTGCCTGGCGTGAATCCCGATGCCATGCTTTCGTTGATGCAGGCGCAGGGCGGCGGCATCGTGGACATGTTCAACATGTTCTCGGGCGGCGCCCTGCACCGTTTCAGTATTTTGCGTTGAACGTGATGCCGTACATCTCGGCATCGATCGTGATCCAGTTGGCCACGCATATCTTTCCCGCCCTCAAGGCGATGCAGAAAGAAGGCGAATCGGGCCGACGCAAGATCACCCAGTATTCGCGCATTGGTGCGGTGTTGCTGGCGGTGGTGCAGGGCGGCAGTATCGCGCTGGCACTGCAGAACCAGACCGCCCCGGGCGGCGCTCCGGTGGTTTATGCGCCGGGCATGGGCTTCGTGCTCACCGCAGTGATCGCGTTGACCGCTGGCACCATCTTTCTGATGTGGGTCGGCGAGCAGGTCACCGAGCGTGGCATCGGCAACGGTGTGTCGTTGATCATCTTCGCCGGTATTGTCGCAGGCCTGCCGTCGGCGGCCATCCAGACTGTCGAAGCCTTCCGCGAAGGCAATCTGAGCTTTATTTCGCTGTTGTTGATCGTCATCACGATCCTGGCGTTCACGCTGTTCGTCGTGTTTGTCGAGCGTGGGCAGCGCCGGATCACGGTCAACTACGCGCGCCGCCAGGGCGGTCGCAATGCGTACATGAATCAGACCTCGTTCCTGCCGCTGAAGCTCAACATGGCCGGCGTGATTCCGCCGATCTTCGCGTCCAGCATCCTGGCATTCCCGGCGACGCTGTCGATGTGGTCGGGCCAGGCGGCCTCGGGTGGGGTGGGGTCGTGGCTGCAGAAGATCGCCAACGCGCTTGGGCCCGGTGAGCCGGTGCACATGCTGGTTTTCGCTGCGCTGATTATTGGTTTTGCGTTCTTCTATACCGCGCTGGTGTTCAACTCGCAGGAAACCGCGGACAACCTCAAGAAGTCGGGCGCATTGATTCCGGGCATCCGTCCTGGCAAGGCGACCGCTGATTATGTCGATGGTGTGCTGACGCGTCTTACCGCAGCCGGTTCGTTGTACCTGGTGATCGTTTGCCTGTTGCCGGAAATCATGCGCACGCAGCTCGGTACCTCGTTCCACTTCGGTGGCACTTCGCTGTTGATCGCGGTAGTGGTGGTGATGGACTTCATTGCGCAGATCCAGGCGCACTTGATGTCGCACCAGTATGAGAGCTTGCTGAAGAAAGCCAACCTGAAGGGTGGGTCACGCGGCGGTCTTGCGCGCGGTTAAGTGGTACACTAGATCTTCATTGCGTGAAGACGGCCTGGTTCCCGGGCCACGATCTTCCGATCAGAAGGGCGGCTCGCGCGACGTCTCGCGCGCGGGTGTGACGGGGTGGTCCTGTGCGGGAGTAGCACAGGCGATTCGGAGCAGTTTTCTGGATCAACACCGTCCGGCGCCGGAGCGAGGGCACACTCCCCACGCCGGGTCCATGGAACCTCTGGTTCCACGGGCTTCAAAGCAATCCGAGGCCTTGCTATAATTCCGAGTTCACTTTTGATCCATCCTGCCGGATGGCGCCTGGGCGCTGTCGGGCCATCACTCAGTTGGAGAATCGCGTCATGGCGCGTATTGCAGGCGTCAACCTGCCAGCCCAGAAGCACGTCTGGGTCGGGTTGCAAAGCATCTACGGCATCGGCCGTACCCGTTCGAAGAAGCTCTGCGAATCCGCAGGCGTTACCTCGACCACGAAGATTCGTGATCTGTCCGAACCCGAAATCGAGCGCCTGCGCGCCGAAGTCGGCAAGTATGTCGTCGAAGGCGACCTGCGCCGCGAAATCGGTATCGCGATCAAGCGACTGATGGACCTGGGCTGCTATCGCGGTCTGCGTCATCGCCGTGGTCTCCCGCTGCGTGGTCAGCGCACCCGTACCAACGCCCGCACCCGCAAGGGTCCGCGCAAGGCGATCAGGAAGTAAGGGATAGATCATGGCCAAGCCAGCAGAAAAGAAAACGAAGAAGAAGATCAAGCGCGTCATCACTGACGGCGTCGCTCACGTCCACGCTTCGTTCAACAACACCATCGTCACCATCACCGATCGCCAGGGCAATGCACTGTCGTGGGCTACGTCCGGCGGCGCCGGTTTCCGTGGTTCGCGCAAGTCGACCCCGTTCGCTGCCCAGGTTGCCGCCGAGAAGGCTGGCCGCGCTGCGCTCGATTACGGCGTGAAGTCGCTGGAAGTGCGTATCAAGGGTCCGGGTCCGGGCCGTGAGTCGGCCGTGCGTTCGTTGAACAACGTGGGCTACAAGATCACCAACATCATCGACGTGACGCCAATCCCGCACAATGGGTGCCGTCCGCCGAAGAAGCGTCGCGTCTAAAGGGAGCGATAAGAAATGGCTCGTTATATCGGTCCTACCTGTAAGCTCGCGCGTCGCGAAGGCGCCGACCTTTCCCTCAAGAGCCCGGCGCGTGCGCTGGACTCCAAGTGCAAGCTTGAGCAGAAGCCCGGCCAGCACGGCGCGGCTCGCAAGGGCAAGCTCTCCGACTACGCCACCCAGCTGCGCGAAAAGCAGAAGGTCAAGCGTATCTACGGTCTGCTGGAACGTCAGTTCCGCAACTACTATAAAAAGGCCTCGACCAAGAAGGGCAACACCGGCGAGAACCTGCTGCAGTTGCTGGAAACCCGTCTGGACAACGTCTGCTATCGCATGGGCTTTGCCGTCACCCGTCCGGCTGCGCGCCAGCTGGTGTCGCACCGTGGCGTGCTGGTCAACGGTAAGTCGGTGAATCTGGCCTCGTACCAGATCAAGGCCGGCGATGCGATCACGCTGTCGGAAAAGGCACAGAAGCAGCTCCGCGTGCAGGAAGCCCTGACCGTGGCTGAGCAGCACGACATGACGCCGTCGTGGGTTGAAGTCGATTCGAAGAAGTTCAGCGGCGTGTTCAAGGCCGTTCCGGATCGCGCTGACCTGCCTTCGGATATCAACGAAGCGCTGATCGTCGAGTTGTATTCGAAGTAATTCACATTGGAGAACCTCCGGTACTGCCGGAGGTTCGCAGGAGACCCCGCAACATGACGGTTACCGCCAACCAGGTTCTGCGCCCCCGTGGTCCGCAGATCGAACGTCTTACCGACAACCGTGCCAAGGTCGTGATCGAACCCTTGGAGCGCGGTTACGGGCACACGTTGGGCAATGCCCTGCGTCGTGTGTTGTTGTCGTCGATCCCCGGTTTTGCGATCACCGAGGTCGAGATCGACGGCGTGCTGCACGAGTACACCACGGTCGAAGGTCTGCAGGAAGACGTGCTCGACGTCCTGCTGAACCTGAAAGACGTGGCCATTCGCATGCATAGTGGCGATAGCGCCACGCTGTCGCTGTCCAAGCAGGGTCCGGGTACGGTCACTGCGGCAGACATCAGGACCGATCACAACGTTGAGATCATCAACGGCGACCATGTGATCTGCCACCTGACCAAGGACACCGCATTGAACATGCGCTTGAAGATCGAGCGTGGTTTCGGCTATCAGCCGGCTGCTGCGCGTCGTCGCCCGGATGAAGAGACCCGCACCATCGGTCGCCTGATGCTGGATGCGTCGTTCTCGCCGGTGCGTCGCGTTGCCTACGCCGTGGAAGCTGCGCGCGTTGAACAGCGTACCGACCTCGACAAGCTGGTCATCGATATCGAAACCAACGGCACGATCGATGCCGAGGAAGCCGTGCGCACCGCCGCCGACATCCTCAGCGATCAGCTGTCGGTATTCGGCGATTTCACCCACCGCGATCGCGGTGCGGCCAAGCCGGCTGCCAGCGGTGTGGATCCGGTGCTGCTGCGCCCGATCGACGACCTCGAGCTGACCGTGCGTTCGGCCAACTGCCTGAAGGCCGAGAGCATCTATTACATCGGCGATCTGATCCAGAAGACCGAAGTGGAGCTGCTCAAGACCCCGAACCTGGGCAAGAAGTCGCTCACCGAAATCAAGGAAGTGCTGGCACAGCGCGGCCTTGCGCTGGGCATGAAGCTGGAGAACTGGCCGCCGGCCGGCGTCGCTCAGCACGGCATGCTTGGTTAATGCATCAAGGCATGGGCGTCTTCGGGCGCCCATGTTCGTTTTTCTACATCGACGGGTTAAAGCCTGCGATGACATCCGGTTCAAGGACGGCCGGCTCGGACCAACCGCAGTCCATTCAACAACGCCAGGATGGCGACAACGTCTCCCAGTAGTCTCAACATTCCTTAGAAATCACACTCATGCGTCACCAGAAATCCGGTCGTAAGTTCAACCGTACCAGCGCGCACCGCGAAGCCATGTTCCGCAATATGGCCGCCTCGCTGTTCAAGCACGAGCTGATCAAGACCACCTTGCCGAAGGCCAAGGAACTGCGTCGCGTCGCCGAGCCGCTGATCACCATCGGCAAGGTCGATGGCGTTGCCAATCGTCGTCTGGCGTTCGCTCGCCTGCGCGACAAGGAAGCGGTGGGCAAGCTGTTCGTCGAACTGGGCCCGCGTTATGCGACCCGTCCCGGCGGCTACCTGCGTATCCTGAAGGCCGGCTTCCGTGCTGGTGACAATGCGCCGATGGCGTATGTCGAGCTGGTCGACCGTCCGGTCGTTGCCGAAGAAGTGGCCGAGTAATCGGATCGCCTCTGTAAAAATTCTCGAAAAAGCCCGGCACGCGCCGGGCTTTTTTATTGCCAGTCGAATGGGTTGGGTGCTGAACGCTGTCGGCTCTATCAGTCGGCCGGCGCGTGCTGCGCAAGCTGGAGCGATGCGGCTACGCAGGCGTGCACGGAAACGCGCCTGCGGCTTGGTCGACGCGTGTTGGTGCCCAAGGCCGCATCGGCGTCGCCGCGATTGGATGTTTCATGCGGTGATCCTGACCTCTGGAGTAATGCGTGCAGCGCTTGCTCGCCTTGTCGCGGCCATGCGGCAGATCCGCCCGGCGCCTCGCCCGAAGGGCCGCGTCGCCGTCATGCGGCGGATCCCGCCAGGCGCTTCACCCCATGGGCCGCGCATTCGAGCATGCGTGGTCACGGCCGTGGCGATGGCTGATAATCGACAACCTGACCCAAGGCAAGCAGTGACGATGAATCCATTTCGTTGGAGTTTCCGGGCGCAGTTTCTGCTGGGCTTTCTTGCATGCGCAGGATTGCTGGCTTACGCGATCTATGTGCAGTTGCATCTGGGTCTGGAGCCGTGCCCGCTGTGCATCTTCCAACGGATCGCCTTCGCGGCGCTGGCAGTGTTTTTCCTGCTCGGCGCACTGCATGGGCCGCGTGCCGCCGCCGGGCGCAAGGTCTATGGGGTCTTGAGTTTCATCGCCGCAGGCGTAGGCATGGGCATCGCTGCGCGGCATGTGTGGGTGCAGATCCGGCCCAAGGACATGATGTCTTCGTGCGGGCCGCCGTTGAGCTTTCTGAGCGAGACGATGGGGCCCTTCGAGGTGTTCCGCACCGTGCTGACCGGCACCGGCGACTGCGGCAATATCGATTGGCGCTTCCTCGGGTTGAGCATGCCGATGTGGAGCATGGTGTGGTTCGTGGGGTTGGCGTTGTGGGCGCTGTACGCGGGCTTCAAGGCGCGGCGTAGCTCGGTCCATCACTAACAGCTCCGGTGCGTTGTAATGCCCTGCGGCAGCCTGGTAGGCGTGCAGGGTCATCGTGATGGTCAACGGGTGCTGTGCGTCACCTAGGCGACGCTGATGCGTGATCGGCGGGTAGAAGGGGCGCCTGATCCGCTGCAGGTCAGGCACCTTGGTTCGTCGCAAGGTGGCCGGCCTGCGCTGCGCTGGGCCGGCGTGTCTGCTTCCAGGCCTTGATGCTGGACGCCGCCGCTGCCGCTTGCACGCGTCTGCGGCGTGTCGACCGCGAGCGCCAATGAGGACATCGAAGGCTTGACTGACTCCTGGGTCCTTCCGGTGACCAGCGTTGGTGGATCGCCGTTGGATCGCGGCACCGCTCGAATCAATAAGCCGATGCATGCGTCTGCCAAACGATGCGTATCCCGCATGCGGGCGGTACGCAGCGTGGCCAGCTGCTCGCTAGGCTCGGTCATCGGACTTCGGCAACGAATGGGCCGGTTTTGCCCCGTTCCATCCGTTGCCTTGCACCGCATCAGAAATCCTGTTGCAGGCTCACATAGACGCCGCGGCGCGGCGCCCACTGCGGCGCGAAGACGCCGATACCGCCGCCGTCGCGCAACTGGTAGCTGCGGTTGAGGACATTGACCGCGGCCAATTGCACGTGCAGCGGATGCGTATTGACGTCGAAGTCGTGGCCGACGCTGGCGTTCAACTGGAAGTACGACGGAAGCGAAGCGCCGTTGGGCACGGTGTCGGTATCGGTGCGCAAGCCGCTGCCGAACAGATAGTTGAGGCCGACCTTGCTGCCTTCGCTGAAGGCGTAGTTGATGCCGCCGGACGAGGTCAGCTTCTGGTCGTGATCCAGGTGGATCCAGTTGTCGTAGGTATAGGCCAGCGCATCCGGATCGAAATTGTACAGGCTGGTCATGACCCGCTTGCCCATGGCTTTGCTGTAGGCAAGGTTGAAATACGCCGTCACCGGCCCGTTGGTGTAGTCGGCACTGAATTCGGCGCCGCGGATGCGGCCATAGCGGTAATTGAAGGTGGAATAGATATAGGCGGCACCGAACTGGCCTTCGTCCTGGAGCCGGTCGGCCTTGCGGTAATAGGTGTCCAGGCCGAGCGTCAGATGGTCGGTGACCACTTGCGAGATGCCCAGGTCGTAGTAGTCGCTACGCTCGCTCAGTGGCGTGGTCGGGCCGTCACCGGCCGACTGCTGGTTGGTGGTGCCGTCGTAGAGCGCGATGTCGCTGGTGGAGATCAGCTCGCTGGCCGGTGGGGTGAAGTAACGCGCGTATCCGGCGTGCAGGGTGGTGCTGCCGCTGGCGCGCCAGATGACGCCCAGGCGCGGGCTGAGCTGACCTTCGGTCGCGCCGAAGGCCTTGTACTTGTCGCCGCGCAGCCCGTAATTGACGGTCCAGTCCTCGCCGATCTTCCACTCGTCCTGCAGGTAGAGCGCGTAGGTGCTGGCATGGAAACGGCTGCCGTCGGGAATGAACAGTGGCACGTTGCTGCTCTGGCTGCCGTCGTCGTTGGCGGGGAAGACATACGAATTGTTGCTGGCGATGGCGTGTTCGAAATTGCCATACACGCCGTAGCGCAGCGTGTGCGAGCCGCCCCATGGCGTTGCGAAGTCCGCCTGCACGGTATTGGCGCGGTTGCTGCGGTCCACCTGCGAGGCGATGCCGTTGAAGATCAGGTCGCCGGCAACGTCAGAGGAGAAGGCGACGTTGCTGTAACGCTGGCCGGCGGAGAGCTGATAGTTGGTGTCGCCGAGCGTGCCTTGCAGGGCCAGGGTGCCGAAGCGGGTGTTTTCGCGTTGATTCTCGTCCAGGCGCGAGGAGTCGAAATCGCTGGTGCCCAGGTAATCGAAGGCCGGCGTCTGCCCCGGATTGTTGGGGATCTGGAAGCGATTGTTCGCGTAGCCGACCAGCAGGCTGAGACGGGTGTTGTCGTTGACCAGGTAGGTCAGATCGGCGAAGCCCTTGCCCTGATGGGTTTTGTCATGGAGGGGGTTGAGGCTGTCGACCGGGTTTTCCAGGCCATTCTTGTTCTGGTCGTAATCGCCGCTGACGAACCAGCTCCAACGCCCGCTGCTGCCCCACAGCGAGGCGTTGGGGTTGATGGTGCCGAATGAGCCGGCGGTAATACCGACGCTGCCGCCATTGCCGAGCTCGGCACCGCTCTTGGTGGTGATGTCGACCACCGCAGCGGTGCGGTCGCCGAACTGTGCCGGCAACGCGCCATCGAGCAGTTTGAGGTTCTTGATGATGCGGGGCTCCAGGCTCTGGCCGAAGCCGGAGATGGATTCGGGAATGATCACGCCGTTGATGCGGTACTGCAGGTTGGCGTGGTCGCCGCGTACGTGGATGCCGCCGTAGGAATCCTGCACCACGCCCGGCGCTTGCAACAGGACCTGATTGAGTGGGGTCGCCGCGCCGAGCGGCAGGCGATCGATGTCGTCAGCGGTGATGGCGAATTGGCTGCTGCCGATGTCCGGCGACAGGGCATTGCGCGCCGCCTCGAGCTTGGCGATCACATTGACCGTGTCTAGATCGGTCGTGCGTTCGGCGTCGGCATCGGCATCGGCAGCAAACGCCATACCGATGGGGGCTGCCAGCAGGGCGGCGGTAATGGCGGCAGACAGGAGACGAGGAGTCATGGCGGTTTCGCGAGGCGGGTGAGGGGAGGTGTTGTTATGTTGTAACGTTGAGCGCTTTGGCGAGCGCTAGCGTAGGTCGAAAGTCATGGCTCGACAGGCCATGTTGTTTGCTGTTCAGGTCAAAGCGCTTGCGTGCGATAAGCACATTGGACGGATGCGGCGGTGGCAATTCGGTGCCACTGGCCTCCAGGCGCTTTGCGTAGCGTTCCGGCTCTGCGAACATCGCAGGCTGCCTAGGAGTCCTTTCATGAATCTTCCTGTTGCCACTTCCGCTACCGATTCGGCCGCCGCAGCGTGGGCACCGGACAGCTGGCGCAGCAAACCTGCATTGCAGCTGCCGGTGTACCCGGATGAGCGCGCGCTGCAGGCGGCCATGCACGAGTTGGGGCGGCTGCCGCCGCTGCTGGTGACCTCGTGGGAAATCTTTGCGCTCAAGCGCCAGTTGGCCGAAGCGCAGGAAGGCAAACGCTTCCTGCTGCAGGGTGGCGATTGCGCTGAAAATTTCAGCGATTGCGAATCGGGCACCATCTCCAACCGGTTGAAGGTGCTGCTGCAAATGAGCCTGGTGCTGGTGCATGGCCTGCATTTGCCGGTGGTGCGGGTGGGGCGCTTTGCCGGGCAATACGCCAAGCCGCGCTCGGCCGACACCGAAACGCGCGATGGGGTGACCTTGCCGAGCTATCGCGGCGATGTGATCAACGCGCCGGACTTTACCGAGGCCGCGCGCGTGCCCGATCCGCGTCGCATGATCACCGCGCATTCGCGCTCGGCAATGACGATGAACTTCGTGCGCGCGTTGATCGACGGCGGCTTCGCCGACCTGCATCACCCCGAATACTGGAATCTGGACTGGGTGGGCTATTCGCCGCTGGCGGCGGACTACCAGAAGATGGTGGCCTCGATCGGCGACGCCGTGCGCTTCATGGAAACGCTGTCCGGGGCAGAGGTATACAACCTCAATCGCATCGATTTCTACACCTCGCACGAGGCCTTGTTGCTGCCGTACGAAGAAGGCCTGACCCGTCAGGTGCCGCGTCAGTGGGGCTGGTTCAATCTGAGCACGCACTACCCGTGGATCGGGATGCGGACGGCCGCGCTGGATGGCGCGCACGTGGAATACCTGCGTGGCGTGCGTAACCCGATTGCGATCAAGGTCGGGCCGTCGGTGCAGCCTGACCAGCTCTTGCGCCTGATCGATGTGCTCAATCCCGAGGACGAGCCCGGCGTTTGAGCTTCATCCATCGCATGGGTGCGGCGCAGATCGCCGAGAAGTTGCCGCCGTTGCTGGATGCGGTCAAGCGCGACGGGCGGCGGGTGCTGTGGGTGTGCGATGCGATGCACGGCAATACCGAAAGCACCGGAAATGGCTATAAAACGCGGCGTTTCGACAATATTCGCAACGAAGTGGAGACCTCGTTCGATCTGCACGCGGCCGCCGGCACGCGGCTGGGCGGCGTGCATCTGGAACTCACCGGCGAAGATGTCACCGAATGCACCGGCGGTGCGCGCGAGCTCACCGAGCGCGATCTGGAACGGGCGTATCGCTCCAGCGTGGATCCGCGTCTGAACTACGAGCAGTCGCTGGAAATTGCGATGGCGATCGTGCGCAAGCAGCAACAGGTGGCCTCGCAGCCGCTGGGCGCATGATCGGCGTATGCGCATGACGTGATGCTCATGCCGCGTGCGGCATGCTCTGGCAGCCATCCCTCTTTCCCCCACAGGAGGAACGGTTTGACTGCCGATTGGAACGTCATCCGCGAATACGCAATTCCGCTCGGTGCCTCGCTGCTGGCGGGCATCGTCACCTGGTCGTTGATGCTGTGGCTGTTTCGCCGCATGCAGGGCCGCGACTACCGCCGCGCGCGCATCATTCGCGTGATCACGCTGCCGGCGGCGTTTATCCTGCCGTTGTTGTTTCTGGGGATCGCCACCGAAGCGACGCCGTTGGCCGGCAAGGCGCTGGCAGCGGTGCAGCATCTGCTGCACCTGGGAATCGTCGGCTGCGTCACCTGGCTGCTGGTACGCGCGGTGGCCGCCGGCGAGGCGGCGATCTTGCGCAGCAACCCGATCGAGGTGTCGGACAACCTCACCGCACGGCGCATCCAGACCCAGACGCGGGTGCTGAGCCGCGTGCTGATGGGCACGGTGATCTTGCTCGGCATTTCGGTGGTGCTGCTGACCTTCCCGCAGGTGCGCCAGATCGGCAAGACCTTGCTGGCGTCGGCCGGCATCATCGGGCTGGTGGCCGGTATCGCGGCCAAGCCGGTGTTCGGCAACCTGATCGCCGGCTTGCAGATTGCACTGACCCAGCCGATTCGCCTGGACGATGTGGTGATCGTGGAAGGCGAGTGGGGCCGCATCGAAGAGATCGGCAGCTCGTACGTGGTGGTACGGATCTGGGACGAGCGCCGCATGGTGGTGCCGCTGACCTGGTGGATCGAAAACCCGTTTCAGAACTGGACGCGCAGCAGTGCCGATCTGCTCGGCACCGCGTTTCTGTGGCTGGATTACCGCACGCCGATTGCAGCGGTACGTGCGGAGCTGGAGCGCATCTGCCACAGCGAACCGCTATGGGATGGCCGCGTGTGCGTGACCCAGATTACCGACACCAGCGACAACACCATCCAGGTGCGACTGCTGGTGAGCGCACGCAATTCCGGCGATGCCTTCGATCTGCGCTGCCTGGTGCGCGAACGCATGATCGATTTCCTGATCCGCGAGCATGCCTATGCCTTGCCGAGGCTGCGCGCCGAAATCGCGACGCAGGAAAGAACGCCATCACGCCCTGCCGAGCCGATTGCACAGGAGAGCGTGCGCTCGCCGGGTGCCGAAGACGGCGAGCCTGCGGCCAGCATCTAGCGCGGCCAAGACCGCTTGCACGGGCGCCAAGCGGTGCGGCCGGTGCTCGGCATCCGCATGTCCTCCGGTGTCTTCGCACTGTGCGCGCTACGTACGCATCAGGCGACTGCTCGCTACGGTTTGATAGTCGTTCTCGGGGCCTCGTATAGCGCTGGCTACCGGCGTCCAAGACGTACGGTTGGTAGTTATGAAGGTATCGGAGGGCACGGTCTTGGCGCTTGCAGTGGTTCGCGCAAGTACCGGCTGCGCTTGCATGCGTCAGTGCGGCGTCCAGTGCCAGCCGTGGCACGTGGTCATGCGTCGCCCAATCAATCCTTCTTGATCGACGCCCGTGCCGGCACGACGGGCACGGGTGCTGATGTGGCTGGATCGCGCGCACTCGGCGCACTTGGCGCATAGCCAGGCGTAAAGCGCGCATGGCTGCGTTGTTCGTAGGCATACGCCAGCTCGATCAGGCGCGGCTCGCTCCAGGCCGTGCCCATGAACAACAGGCCGAGTGGCAAGCCCTGGGTCTGCCCCATCGGCACGCTCAGGCTTGGATAGCCGGCCACCGCCGCGGCACCATAGCCGGCACCGGGGAAGGTATCGCCCTTGCCGAGCGTGGTGATCCATGCCGCGCCGGTGGTGGGCACGATCAAGGCATCCAGGCGATCTGCCTTCAAGGCTGCGTCGATGCCTTCCGGTCCGGCGAGCCGTCTGGCAGTGGCGCGCGCACTCAGGTACCCCGCATCGTCCAGACCGGGCGCTGCCTGCGCCTGTTCGAACAACTCCTGCCCGAAGTACGGCATCTCGCGCTGCGCCTGCGTGCGATTGAACGCAATCAACTGCTCCAGGCTCGCCACGGGCGCGCGGTGGTTCTGCAGATACGCGTTCAAACCGGCCTTGAATTCGACCAATAAGACCGTTTGCTCGGCAGCATCCCACTTGCCATCCGTGGCCAGCGCGGTCTCAACCACGGTGGCGCCGGCGTCACGCAGGGTGCGCACGGCGCGGTCGAGCGCCGCGGCGATCGCCGGGTCCTCGCGCAGCGGGTTGCGCAACAGGCCCAGGCGCGCGCCACGCAGGCTGTCGGGTTTCAGGTGGGCCAGGTAATCGACGCTGGTCGCCGGTGCCTTGGCGGTGGCCGGGTCCTGCGGGTCGGGTGCGGCGATGGCCTGCAGCACTGCAGCCGCATCGGCGACGCTGCGCGTCATCGGGCCGGCGGTGTCCTGGCTGGCGGAAATCGGGATGATGCCGTCGCGACTGACCAGGCCCACGGTCGGCTTGAGCCCGACCAGGCCGTTGACCGATGCCGGACAGGTGATGCTGCCGTCGGTTTCGGTACCGATGCCGACGGTGGCCAGGCTGGCCGCGATGGCCGCACCGGTGCCGGCACTGGAACCGCAGGGATTACGATCCAGCGCATACGGATTGCGCGTGAGCCCCCGCGTCCGCTCCAGCCGGAACTGGATTGGGTGGAGCGGAAATTGGCCCATTCGCTGAGGTTGGTCTTGCTCAGGATCACCGCACCGGCGGCGCGCAGACGCTGCACCACAAACGCATCGCGGTCGGGGCGGAACTCGGCCAACGCGAGCGAGCCGGCGCTGTTGACCATCGGCAGCGCGTCGATATTGTCCTTCAGCAGCACCGGGATGCCGTGCAGCGGCCCACGCACGTGGCCGGCTTTGCGTTCGGCGTCCAGGGCGCGTGCGTCGGCTTCGGCCTGTGGATTGAGTTCGATCACCGAGTTGAGCCTGGGGCCGGCGCGATCGATGCCGGCAATCCGCTGCAGATACGCGCGCGTCAGTTGCAGGCTGCTGCTCTGGCCGCTGGCCATGCGCGCCTGCAGGCCGGCGACGTCGGCCTCGCTCAGATCGAACGAAAGGACGGTGGATGCGTTGGCAGCGCCGGTCGCAGAACGCGACGGATCATCGGCATGCGCACAGCCGCACAGCGCGGCAAGCAGCGCGAAGGACAAAGGAGTGAATCGCATGGAAGGTCGTCCCCGGGAGAAGTTGCAGGCTAACGGCGCTGCGTCGGGGTGACAACGGAAGGACATGCCCGCCAACGGGCGGCAAACTCAGCGACTGCGGCGCCGCACCAGATCGCGTGCCAGCACGCCGACCACCAGCAGGTTGATCGCCAGCACGCCCCAGGCGGTCCAGCCAGGGTGGCGCACGATGGCGTAGATATCGAAAGGCAGATAGATGGCCGCCGACAGGCAGCCCAGCACCGAGGCCCACGCCTTGGCACGCCACAGACCCCAGGCTTCCACCACATGCAGCAGGCCATAGGCCAGCATGGCAGCAGCGGCCAGATGCACCGCATCGGGGCTGATGGTCTTGAGCAACGACGGCAGTGCGCCGTGGTCGGGGTCCAGATTGAAGCGGCGGATCAGGGTGATGACCGCGTTTTGCAGCGGGAGCGGGCCCAGAATTTCCAGGCCCGTCGCCGCCAACAGCGCAAGCGTTCCCTTGACCGCCTCAAGCAAGGCGATCACATGCAGTCCCGGATGCGCGCGCGGATCCGGGCTATAGGGTTTGTTACTCACGCGTCAGCTCAACAACTCAGCCCGAACGGCCGGCGCGCTTGCGGTCGCTTTCCGTCAGGAACTTCTTGCGCAGGCGGATTTCCTTCGGGGTGACTTCCACCAGCTCGTCGTCCTCGATGAAGTCCAGCGCCTGTTCCAGCGTGTACTTGATCGCCGGGGTCAGCTTGATCGCATCGTCCTTGCCCGAGGCGCGCATGTTGGTCAGCGGCTTGGTCTTGATCGCGTTGACGGTCAGGTCGTTGTCCTTGGAGTGGATGCCGACCAGCTGGCCTTCGTACACGTTGTCGCCTTCGGCGGCGAACAGACGGCCACGCTCTTCCAGCGGCCCCAATGCATACGCCGGGGTCGCACCCGGTGCGTTGGCGATCATCACGCCGTTCTGGCGCTTGGCGATGGCGCCCTGTTCCTTCGGACCGTAATGGTCGAACACGTGGAACAGCAGGCCCGACCCCTGGGTCAGGGTGCGGAATTCGTTCTGGAAGCCGATCAGGCCACGCGCCGGGATCATGTAATCCAGGCGCACGCGGCCCTTGCCGTCGGGTTCCATGTTCTTCAGCTGGCCCTTGCGGGTGCCCAGCTTTTCCATCACGCCGCCCTGGTGCTGTTCTTCGATGTCCACCACCAGCTGTTCGATCGGCTCCATCAGCTTGCCGTCGATTTCCTTGATGATCACTTCCGGACGCGACACGGCCAGCTCGTAGCCTTCACGACGCATGTTTTCGATCAGCACCGACAGGTGCAGCTCGCCACGGCCGGAGACCAGGAACTTGTCGGCGTCCGAGCCTTCCTCGACCTTCAGCGCCACGTTGTGCACCTTCTCGCGGTCCAGGCGGTCGCGCAGCTGGCGGCTGGTCAGGAACTTGCCGCCGGACAGGTCCTTGTTGCCGGCGAACGGCGAGTTGTTGACCTGGAAGGTCATCGAGATGGTCGGCTCGTCCACGGTCAGCGCCGGCAGCGCTTCGGGATGATCGAGCGCGCACACGGTGTCGGAGATGGTCAGTTCCTGGATGCCGGAGATGGCCACGATGTCGCCGGCCTCGGCGGTGTCCTGCTCGATACGCTCCAGGCCCAGGAAGCCCAGCACCTGCAGCACCTTGCCCTGGCGCTTCTTGCCTTCGCGGTCGATCACGCTGACCGGCATGTTCTTCTTCAGAGTGCCGCGCTGGATGCGGCCGATGCCGATCACGCCGACGAAGTTGTTGTAGTCCAGCTGGCTGATGCGCATCTGGAACGGGCCGTCCGGGTCCACGTCCGGGGCCGAGACGTGCTGCATGATCGCTTCGTACAGCGGGGTCATGTCGCCTTCGCGCACGTCCGAATCCAGGCTGGCGTAGCCGTTCAGTGCGGAGGTGTAGACGATCGGGAAATCCAGCTGCTCGTCGGTGGCGCCGAGCTTGTCGAACAGGTCGAACACCTGGTCGATCACCCAGTCCGGGCGTGCGCCGGGACGGTCGATCTTGTTGACCACCACGATCGGCTTGAAGCCCATCGCAAAGGCCTTCTGGGTCACGAAGCGGGTCTGCGGCATCGGGCCGTCCATCGCGTCGACCAGGATCAGCACCGAGTCCACCATCGACAGCACGCGCTCGACTTCGCCACCGAAGTCGGCGTGTCCAGGGGTGTCGACGATGTTGATGCGGTTGCCCTGCCAGGTGATGGCGGTGTTCTTGGCCAGGATCGTGATGCCGCGTTCCTTTTCCTGGTCGTTGCTGTCCATCACGCGTTCAGCCAACACGGTGCGTTCGGACAGGGTGCCCGACTGCTTCAGCAGGCAGTCGACGAGGGTGGTCTTGCCATGGTCGACGTGCGCGACGATGGCGATATTGCGGAGTTTTTCGATAGACATGCGGAAAGGGCCCCTGTCTGGCGCCAGTCTTGAGATGAGGTAAGCCCGACATTATAGCGGTTTCGTTGCGCTGCCGTTGCCGATTTCCCGAAGTCGATTCAGATGGCCCATTCAGCCAGCGTGACGGGCCACGCGCCGGGCGGGCGGGAGCGTTGAACGATGGTCGTACCCATGCGGTCGGCCACGCACCCGGGTGTATCCTAGCGGGCTATTGATCACCCCAGAACCTGCAAGGATTTCTATGTCCCTGATCGCCACTTTCGACACCTCCCGCGGCCCGATCGTCGTCGAGCTGTACCCGGACAAGGCCCCGCTGACGGTTGCCAACTTCGTCAACCTGGCCAAGCGCGGTTTCTACAACGGTCTGAGCTTCCACCGCGTCATCGCCGACTTCATGATCCAGGGCGGTTGCCCCGAAGGTTCCGGCCGCGGCGGCCCGGGCTACCGTTTCGAAGACGAGGCCAACAATGGCGTCGGTCACGAGCGCGGCGTGCTGTCCATGGCCAATGCCGGCCCGAACACCAACGGCAGCCAGTTCTTCATCACCCACACCGCCACTCCGTGGCTGGACGGCAAGCACACCGTGTTCGGCAAGGTCACCCAGGGCCTGGACGTGGTTGATAGCGTTGCCCAGGGCGACACCATCAAGACGCTCACCATCGAAGGCGACACCGACGCCGTGCTGGCCGCCAAGGCCGACCGCGTTGCGGAGTGGAACAAGATCCTCGCCGCCTGATCGCATCCCGTCGAACGGCCGCCATGTGCGGCCGTTCGCTTGTCAATGCGCGCCGCCCGGCCTTGCGCCCCGCCAGCGTGCGACCCCACCAACGTTTTTTAGCAGAGGAAACACCCCATGAAAGCACCTGTTCGTGTTGCTGTGACCGGCGCCGCCGGCCAGATCGGCTATGCCCTGCTGTTCCGCATCGCTTCCGGCGAAATGCTGGGCAAGGACCAGCCGGTCATTCTGCAGTTGCTTGAACTGCCGATTGAGAAGGCCCAGGCCGCCCTCAAGGGCGTGATGATGGAGCTGGAAGACTGCGCGTTCCCGCTGCTGGCCGGCATGGTCGGTACCGACGACGCCGAAGTGGCCTTCAAGGACGTCGACGTCGCCCTGCTGGTCGGTTCGCGTCCGCGCGGCCCGGGCATGGAGCGCAAGGACCTGCTGCTGGCCAATGCGGAGATCTTCACCGCACAGGGCGCGGCCCTGAACAAGGTCGCCAAGCGCGACGTGAAGGTGCTGGTGGTCGGCAACCCGGCCAACACCAACGCCTACATCGCCATGAAGTCGGCGCCGGACCTGGACCCGAAGAATTTCACCGCCATGCTGCGCCTGGACCACAACCGTGCGCTGAGCCAGCTCTCGGCCAAGCTCGGCAAGCCGGTCGCCGGCATCGAGAAGCTGGCGGTGTGGGGTAACCACAGCCCGACCATGTACCCGGATTATCGTTTCGCCACCGCCGATGGCGCCTCCATCAGCGATGCGATCAACGACCAGGAGTGGAACGCTTCCACCTTCATTCCGACCGTGGGCAAGCGCGGTGCAGCGATCATCGAAGCGCGTGGCCTGTCCTCGGCCGCCTCCGCCGCCAATGCCGCTATCGACCACATTCGTGACTGGGTGCTGGGCACCAACGGTAAGTGGGTGACGATGGGCGTGCCGTCGGACGGCTCCTACGGCATTCCGGAAGGCGTGATGTTCGGCTTCCCCGTCACCACCGAAAACGGCAAGTACACCATCGTCAAGGATCTGCCGATCGACGACTTCAGCCAGAAGTACATCGACAAGACCCTGGCTGAGCTGGAAGAAGAGCGCAGCGGCGTAGCGCATCTGCTGGGCTGAGTTGTTCGGTCACTGCTGTCATGAAAACGCCGGGCATTGCCCGGCGTTTTTATTGCGCGTCGTGTGGCAGACGCCTGCGCGGTCAGGCCAGACCTTCGGCCTTGAGTGCAGCCTGCACATCGGCATCGGCCAGCATGCGTTGCACGAACGTCTGCAGCGCATTCAATCCATCCAGATTCACCGCGACTTTCTGCGCCCACAGCAAGGTGACGAACAGATACGCATCGGCACCGGTGTGGCTGTCGCTGGCAAGCCAGGTGCGACCTTGCAGATGCGCATCGACGCGCTCGTACAGCGTGCGCAATTTGCTGCGCGCATCGTCCTGGCTGCGTGCAATCAGCGCCGGGTCTTGCAGATACGCGGTGCTGCCGAAGATCGGCTTGAAGGTGGGGTGCACGTCGGCGTTGACGAAGGCGATCCACCGATTGATTTCGGCACGGCTGCGCGCGGTGCCATCGCCGGCCAGGCCGGTGAGCGGTGCGATGTCGGCGATGTAATTGAGGATGGCTGCGTTCTGCGTCAGTGCCCAATCGTCGACCAGCAGCAATGGCACGGCGCCTGCGGGATTCAGGCGCAAGTATTCGGGAGATTTCATCGTCGCCGCATCGACCACACTCAGCTCGAACGGCAGCCCCGACCAACGCAACACGATGTGATCTGCCAGCGAACAAGCGCCGGGCTTGGTATACAGCTTCATGGACGATACCCGCGGGAATGAAGATCCAAGCTTAGCGGGCAGACGACGCCGTGTGGAGCGCGCAGCGGGTAATGCGGCTTCAATAGGGCGCCGCTGAGTTGCCTTGTGGTCGCTGGAGCCGGTGTCCCGGTGTCGCGCCGATATGAATGGCATCACCGAGCTGGCCGCGCGCACGTGGCGGCTCCGGCTTGGTCAGGATCTTGTTTGCAACCCACCGGCTGTGCGAGACGGGGCGGTGCCTGATACGGCGTGCGGCCGCACCGACTGATTGCCCTGTGGGCGCTGTGTTCGTCGCGCTGCGACGCATGACTGTCTCGAGATGGGCGCTTGAAACGCATCAAACCCATCGGCACTGCATCTTGATGATCGGCGACTCGGCAACCTATGACGCTCGCAGGCGCCGCAACGCCGCGCGCTCAGGACGCGTTGCGCGGGCGCAGCGATTGCACGCGATAGAACGTGTGGTCGCCGATGGTGGCCACCTGATAGGCATTGCGCCAGCTGGGGCTTGCGATTGCGCTTGCGGCAAAGTGGCTGGCGCCCGGCACGATCTCTTTGCGTTGGCCAACCGGCAATGCCCAGTTGCGCTGCGCTGCCAGTGCAACACCCAATGCCTTGTTCCAGGCATCGTCGTTCTTCAACTGCGTGCCTGGCGCGACGATCGTCGGCGCGAACTGCTTGCGTGCAGTGACCACCTGGCACATCGAGTCGCCCCACAAACCGCTATCCAGGCGGCGCAGTGCAACTTCTGCAACGGCCTGCTGGCCACGCAAGGTCTGGTCGCGCGCTTCCAGATGGACGGTCGTGCTCAAACACAGCGAATCTGCGGCTGGCTGCGGCAACACATGCGACAGCCAGAGTATCCAAACAAGTTTCATAGAACTCCTTGCTCCGTATGGGCCGGTCCGCAGAGCATCCAATGTGGATGCACCAGTGCAGAGGGCTTGGCGTCATGGGGAGGCGACCTGCCACCGGTCGCCAAATGCTTCGGCGAAAGACCATCTGCCGAAGGCGCCCACCAAATGCGGTGGGTCAAAAAGTTGGCGCAAGGTAGGCGTCGATCACACAATCGCGGCTGAATGAGAGGGGTTGACGACGACGATTGCCCGCAACGCATAGCACTGCGCAACAGCGTCGCGTGCATCGCAACATCGAATCTGCGTCGCATCATTGCAGCGACTGTTGTGCTGCGTAAGTTCCTTGCCACATCGCGCGCGTTTGCGGCACTGCGCGCCGCTTGGATGATGGCACTGGTGGGCAACAGCGCCCGCCGGAAAAGTGCAACTTTCATATACGCGCTCGTCACGCGTTGTCGTGCTGGCTGGTGGCGTTGAGTAATTGAGTTTCGTACATCGACCGCGGATGCGCGAGAAAGACAAGCGTTGCGCATACCACAGAGATGGCGGAAGTGCTGCGCGTCCGAGCTGCAGCGTCGTGCTGCTCGATGGTGATTTATGCATCATCTTTGATGCGTATAGATGCGCAGTTGATGCATCTGCTGGTAACACCATCGGAAGCAGCGCAGACGCCAGCCGTTGCAGCGAAAGCTATCTGTCATTACGTCACGATTGCAGGCGTCGCATGATGTTCGAAAGATGCCTGGCGATGTTTCGAAAGCTCGTCGATCATTTCGATGCGCCAGTGGTGCGCGTTATTGCGTTGCGATTGTTTCCGGGTTCGCATGTTCAAGAGCACAAGAGCACAAGAGCGCGAAGATGCTCAAGTGCAAAAGTGTCAGACACAAAATTTTTAAGACGAATGGGCGCCAAAGCGAAGGCGGCGCTGATGCGCATAATGCTGCAGCCAGTGCAGCACGCACTGTCATCAACGCGCGCATGCACCTTGCGAAAATCTCTGTCGAAGCGATAAGACATGCGGTGCGATCGCATCCCGTGAGCGCGCTGATGCTGTAGCGGAAACTGCAGATCGACAAAGCAAGCAGCAAGCGTTGACCTGAGCACGTTCTAGTTTCGATAAGAGCCCGTCTACCAGGCAGGCGCTTGTCGAAATACGCAGTCATGCAGGCACGCAAGATGGCAGGCGGTAGGGCGTGAGGCGATGATGCATCGGGCGCGTATCGCCGAGCCGCGCGACAAGAAAAAGATGGGCGTTGCAGACCGCCACATCCGCGTACACGTCGGCGTCGGTAATGCCGCATGCACGTCAGCCGTGCAGCCGAGCCCTCAGCACGACGACGGCGTCGTAGTGACGCCGTCGTCGAGAACCCCTTACAGGGTCGCGGCCAACCGACTTGCCTGGTTGATCGCGCGCTTGGCATCCAGTTCGGCCGCCACGTCCGCGCCGCCGATCAGGTGCGGCTGCTGGCCATTGGCTTGTAGCGCGGCCAGCAACTCGCGGCGCGGCTCCTGCCCGGCGCACACCACCACCGTACCGACATCCAGCAGCTGTTCGCTGCCTTCCACGCGGATGCGCAGGCCGGCATCGTCCACGCCCAGATATTCCACCCCGCCAAGCATCTTGACGCCCTTGGCCTTGAGCGTCGCGCGGTGGATCCAGCCGGTGGTCTTGCCCAGGCGTCCACCGGGCTTGCCGGGGCTGCGCTGCAACAGCCAGACCTGGCGGGCGGCGCGCTCGGGTTGCGGTTTGGTCAACGCGCCGCGCGCTTCGAAGCTGGGATCTACGCCCCATTCGGCCATCCAGCGCTGCGGATCCAGCGCTGGCGATTGGCCGGTGTGCACCAGAAACTCGCCGACATCAAAGCCAATTCCGCCTGCACCGATGATGGCCACCTTGTCGGCGGCTACGTGGCGGCCCAGCACCACGTCGAGGTAGCTCACCACCATCGGATGATCGGCACCGGGGAAATCCACCTTGCGCGGCTCGATGCCGGTTGCCAGCACGACTTCGTCGAAGTCTTTCAGATCGGCCGCCTGCACCGGGGTGTTCAAACGCAGCTGCACGCCGGTCGCTTCGATGCGATGGCCGAAATAACGCAAGGTCTCGTTGAACTCTTCCTTGCCCGGAATGCGCCTGGCGACATTGAATTGCCCGCCAATCGCATCGCTTGCATCGAACAAGGTCACCCGATGCCCGCGTTCTGCCGCCACCGTCGCGCAGGCCAGACCGGCCGGGCCGGCACCGACCACGGCAATGCGCTTGGGCGTGGCAGTCGGGGTGTAGTTCAGTTCGGTCTCGTGTGCGGCACGCGGGTTGACCAGGCAGCTGGCCAGCTTGTTGTCGAACACGTGATCCAGGCAGGCCTGGTTACAGGCAATGCACGTATTGATGGTATGCGACTGCCCGGCGCGCGCCTTGTTGGTCCACTGCGGGTCGGCCAGCAGCGGCCGCGCCAGCGACACCATGTCTGCGGCACCGTCGGCCAGGATGCGCTCGGCCACCTCCGGCATGTTGATGCGGTTGGTTGCCACCACCGGAATGCGCAGATGCGGCTTGAGTTTGGCAGTGACCCCGGCAAACGCAGCGCGCGGCACCGAGGTGGCGATGGTGGGAATGCGCGCTTCGTGCCAGCCGATACCGGAATTGATGATGGTTGCGCCGGCCGCTTCGATCGCCTGCGCCTGGGCCAGGATTTCCTGCCACTGGTTGCCGTCTTCGACCAGATCCACCAGCGACAGCCGGTAGATAATGATGAAGTCCGGCCCGCAGGCCTCGCGGATGCGCCGCACGATCTCCACCGCAAAGCGCATGCGCTTGCTCGCATCGCCGCCCCAGGTGTCGCGGCGCCGATTGGTGCGCGCGGCGGTGAATTCGTTGATCAGATAGCCTTCCGAGCCCATGACCTCGACCCCGTCGTAGCCCGCTTCGCGCGCCAGCCGCGCGGCACGCGCATAGGCGGCGACCTGCCGGTCCACTGCGCCGGCCGACAAGGCGCGCGGAGTGAACGGGTTGATCGGTGCCTTGAGCCTGGATGGCGCAACCGACAGCGGGTGGTACGCGTAGCGCCCGGCGTGCAGCAGTTGCAGGCAGATCTTGGCGCCGTGTTCGTGAACTGCGCGGGTGACCTGGCGATGCGGGCGTACCTCCCAAGGCCACGATAACTTGCCGCCGAACGGCTTGAGCCAGCCCACCACATTCGGCGAAAACCCACCGGTCACGATCAGGCCCACGCCACCGGCGGCGCGCTCTGCGAAATACGCCGCCAGCTTGGGGAAGTCGCGCGCACGGTCTTCCAGGCCCGTGTGCATCGAGCCCATCAGGACGCGATTACGCAGTTGCGTGAAGCCCAGATCGAGCGGGGTGAACAGGTGCGGGAAAGACAAGGCGGAGGGGCCGGTGGCGGACGACATGATGTGGATACGCTGGCGTACGGATTGCGCACGATGCCGGCAAACCGGCCTGGCGGCAAGTCCTGACGCATGCAGCGGCCCTGCCGATGCCGGAGACGCCCGGCCGGCAACACGCCCTCGCTTCTGCCCGCACGGGCGCGTGCCGATACGCAGGCGCCGCGCGCATCCAGGCATCGCGGCGGCGACCTGAGCCAGACCGCCGCCTTACCAGCCGGCCAGCACCAGCTTGCCGATCGTGCTGCCGCTTTCCAGTCGACGGTGCGCCTCGCGCAGCTGCTGCGCATTGATCGGCGACAGCGTCTCGGTATGCGTGGTGCGCAGCTCGCCGGCATCGATCAGGCTGGCCGCCCGGTTGAGGATGCGGTGCTGCTCGACCATGTCCTCGGTCGCGTAGCGCGCGCGCGTGAACATCAGCTCCCAATGGATGCCGATGCACTTGGATTTGTATGGGTCGCCGATCGACAACGGCCCGCGCGGCTCCACGATCAGGCCCACATGGCCCTGTGGCGCCAGCACTTCGCCCAGTGGCTGCCAGTAGCGGTCGGTGTCGGCCAGATTGAGCGCCGCGTCCACCGTTTCCAGCCCCAGCGCCTGCAGTTGCGGCTGCAGCGGTTGGTGATGATCGATCACGTGGTGGGCACCCATTTGGCGAACCCATTCGATGCTCTCCGGGCGCGAGGCGGTGGCAATCACCGTGAATCCGGCATGCCGCGCCAGCTGGATCGCGATGGAGCCCACGCCACCAGCGCCGCCGATGATCAGCAGATGCCTGCCGCGATTGCGTGCACCGTCGAATGAAAAGGGCATGCGCTGGAACAGCAGCTCCCATGCCGTCAGGGTGGTCAGCGGCAGCGCGGCTGCCTGCACGAAGCTGAGCGAGGTCGGTTTGCATCCGGCAATGCGGGCGTCCACCAGCTGGTACTGCGCATTGGTGCCCGGCCGCCCGATATCGCCGGCGTAGTAGACCTCGTCGCCGACCGCAAAGGCGGTAACCTCCGGGCCGACCGCCTCGATCACGCCGGCTGCGTCGTAACCCAGGATCTTCGGCGCCTGCAGCGGCTGCGGCTTGGGCGCGCGCACCTTCGTATCGACCGGGTTCACCGAGATCGCCTCCACTCGCACCAATAAGTCATACCCCGACGGCGCCGCAGGTGTCGGAAGTTCCATGTCAAGCAGCGATTCGGGATCGTCGATCGGAAGATAGCGGGTGAGGGCGACAGCTTTCATTGGAGCGCTCCTGAGCGGGAGGTTCAGGGTGCGTTGTGGAGCAAGTCGCTCGCAACCACCAACCCCACAATTCAGCTCGGACGGGGCTTGGCGTTCACCAATGTAGTTTTCGGTGCGGTCTGGAACACTGAAAACCGGTCAGCCCGAAAGCGTATTCAAGTGACTTAAGGATGGTCTGATCAATGCGGCCAGAGGATGCGTCGACCCGCATCGGTAGCGCTGACTACGCTCACACCTTCGGTTTTTCGCTGTTTCCAGCGCATTCTCGGGGCATTCTCCCCATTACAGGCACAACTTCCCAACGGCAGGCATCAACTGCTTCCGCTTCAGCCACAGGTTCGACAGCGCAAAGAGCGTCAGCACCTGCGCGGTGTTTTTGACCAGGCCGCGATAGCGCACCTTGGCATAGCCAAACTGGCGCTTGATCACCCGAAACGGATGTTCCACCTTCGCACGCAGGCTGGCCTTGGTGTGCTCCCAGCGCTTGGCCAACTTCAGTTCGCGCTTGTTCTTGATCTGCTTCAGCTTCGAGGGCTTCTCCGCGATCAGGTAGCGTAGCTTGCGCTTGCCCTTGATCTCATCGCGCTTCTCAAGCCCGGTGTAGCCGCTGTCCCCACACACCGTGTCTTCCTTGCCATGCAGCAGCTTGTGCGCTTGCGTGATGTCCGCCACGTTGGCTGCCGTGCATTCCACGTGGTGCACTAGGCCGGATTCATCATCCACTCCAATGTGCGCCTTCATCCCGAAGAAGTATTGGTTGCCCTTCTTGGTCTGGCGCATCTCCGGATCGCGCTCACCGTCCTTGTTCTTGGTCGAACTGGGCGCAGAGATAATCGTGGCATCCACAATCGTCCCGCCGCGCAGGCTCTGACCCTTGCGCGACAGATGCGCGTTCACCCGATTGAACAGCTTGCGCGCCAAATCGTGCTGCTCCAGCAGATGGCGAAAGTTGAGAATCGTCGTCTCGTCCGGCACCTCATCCAGCCCGCCGATCTTGGCGAAACGGCGCATCGACACCGTGTCGTACAAGGCTTCTTCCGCCGATGGATCGCT
This sequence comes from Xanthomonas phaseoli pv. phaseoli, assembly GCA_022749655.1. Taxonomy (GTDB): domain Bacteria; phylum Pseudomonadota; class Gammaproteobacteria; order Xanthomonadales; family Xanthomonadaceae; genus Xanthomonas; species Xanthomonas phaseoli. The sequence goes on along the minus strand of CP094243.1, from coordinate 4,322,488 downwards.
CAATGCATACCACTGCTGCAAAAAGTGGATGCGCAGCATCGTCTCCAGCCGATACGGCTGTCGTCCCGGTTGCCCCGACTTCGGATAGTGCGGCTCGATCAGCCCCAGCAGCTCCTTCCACGGCACGACCTGCTCCATCTCGGCCAAAAACACCTCACGCCGCGTCCGCTTGCGCTTGCCGTCGTACTCCGCGTCGCCGAAGGTCAGCTGCATCGAAATCGTCTACTCGGGTCGATGATCGATTGTGGCAGATCAGGACGGATTGTTCAGAGTTTCCTTAATTGGGCTGCGGTTCATGCAGGTGCGATCCCCGAATTGGGCGCCCGGTCCTTTCCTTCATGAAGCTGTATACGTAGGATTGCTTGGCGTTGCGGGACCTGGTGATTGCTTTCACATGTTATATGACCGTTAACGCGATCTTCACCGAGGCCGGCTTAATCTGCGCCCCGATGGCTCTGGATGTGACGAGCATCTTTACCAAGCACAACGCCTCTATCGGTTTTATCTCCCAAAGAAGGAGCTGTATAAATGAACAAGAAAATTCTCACTGCCGCGTTGCTCGGCGGTCTGGCAGTTGCCCAGGCTGCTTCCGCGCGCAGGAGTTCGACGACCGTTGGTACCTGACCGGTAGCGCTGGCTTCAACTTCCAGGACAGCGATCGCCTGACCAATGATGCCCCGTTCGTCACACTGGGTCTGGGCAAGTTCGTCAGCCCGAACTGGTCGATCGACGGTGAGTTGAACTATCAGAACCCGAACTTCGATGCCAACCAGGATCTGAACTGGAGCCAGTACGGCATCTCGTTCGACCTGCGTCGCCACTTCATCCAGGAAGGCCGCGGCTGGAACCCCTACCTGCTGTTCGGTCTGGGCTATCAGCGTTCGGAAGAAGAATTCGACGCGACCCCGAACCCGGTTTCGCCGGGCCAGCAGAAGGACGGCAACTTTGCCGCCAAGGCTGGTGTCGGTCTGCAGACCACCTTCGACAAGCGCGTCGCCGTGCGTGCCGAGTTGGCCTACCGCGCTGACTTCAACGACCAGAGCGTTGCCGCTCCGCGCGAAGACTGGTTCGGTGACGTGCTGGCTTCGGTCGGCGTCGTGATCCCGCTGGGACCGGCTCCGTCGACCGCTCCGCCGCCGGCCCCGGCTCCGGTTGCTCCGAGCTGCGCCGATCTGGATGACGACGGTGACGGCGTCAACAACTGCGACGACAAGTGCCCGAACTCGCAGCCTGGCCAGACCATCGGTCCGGACGGTTGCCCGGTTCCTGTCTCGATCGACCTGAAGGGCGTGAACTTCGACTTCAACAAGTCGACCCTGCGTCCGGATGCCGTGTCGATCCTGAGCGAAGCGACCGAAATCCTGAAGCGCTACCCCGACCTGAAGGTCGAGGTTGCCGGTCACACCGACTCGAAGGGTACCGACGCGTACAACCAGAAGCTGTCCGAGCGTCGTGCGACCACCGTGTACGACTACCTGACCAAGAACGGCGTCGATGCGTCGCGTCTGGTCGGCCCGATCGGCTACGGCGAGAGTCGTCCGATTGCTCGAACACCAACCCGGATGGTTCGGACAATCCGGAAGGTCGTGCGAAGAACCCGTCGTACCGAGCTGAACGTCCAGAACTAATCGGACCGCTAGCTTGCTGCACACAAAACCCGGCCTTGCGCCGGGTTTTGTCTATGCAGGCCCCGGAAAAGCGCGCTCAAGCGCTGCCGATCCTGTCTGTGTTGCCATCCAGGCACGGTTCCTGTTGAAACAGCGTTCATCGCTGCCTACACTCGCCGCGTCAATACCACACTCATACCTGGAAGAACCCGATGCTGCGTACCGCTACGGCAGGACTGCTCTGTCTCGCTCTGATCCCCGCTGCCTACGCCGCTCCGAACTGCGCCGGCAGCATGGTGTCCCAGCCGCTGCCGTTGCCCGCCACCGTGGTTGCACCGGCGGCTGCCGAGTTCTACACCCGCAGCGTGCAGCTGGGCATGCCCACCGGCGTGCTGGCACAGCCCTATAGCAGCGACCAGTCGGTGGATCGCGTGCTGCTGCGCCTGCGCGTGGAAGGCTGCCAGGATCTGGCCAAGGTCATTCCGCCCGGGCGGCACCGTCAACCCGAACGACCCGGCTGCCTACAAGGCCACCACCGCGTTCGACAACACCCCGTGGCGCTTCGACATGAGCCAGAACGGCAAGCGCATGACGGCAGAAGAATTCGATGCCTGGATGAAGGCCCGCGGTGTGCGCGTGGTCAAGGCACGCCCGGCCGCTGGCGCGGCACCTGCCGCGGCAGCGCCCGCAGCACCTGCGGCCGACGCCAAGTCGGTCGAAAACAAGTAAGCCCTGCGGTCGGGACGGCATGCCCCGGCGACCTGCGCCGGCACCGTCCCGGCAGCGTCAGCGCGGTGCGGGAGCGGCCGGTCCAGTGCGCACGTCTGCTGCCGCATCTGCCAATGCCGTGCCACGCCATGGGCTGGCGCGCGTGCTGTCCAAGCTCGGCGTGTGTTCGCGCACCGAGGCGGCGCGCTGGATCGCCGATGGCCGCGTCAGCGTGTCGGCCCGTGTGGTGCGCGACCCCGAATACCCGATCCGCGGCGATCAGCAATCGTCCATCACTGTCGACGGGCATCCGCTTGCGGGACCGGCGCGTTGCTATCTGATGCTCAACAAACCGCGCGGCATGGTCACTACCGTGCGCGACGAGCAGGGCAGGGACACGGTCTACCGTTGCTTCGATGGCGCGGGCTTGCCGTGGATCGCGCCGGTGGGGCGCCTGGACAAGGCCAGCGAGGGCCTGCTGCTTTTCAGCAACGACCCGCAATGGGCGGCGACAGTGACCGACCCGGCAACCGGGCCGGACAAGACGTACCACGTGCAGATCGATTGCCGGCCGAGTGCCGCGCAAATGACGCAACTGCAGGCCGGTGTGGCCGATCCCGATCTTGAGGGAGAGGGCGCGCTGTTGCGCGCCAAGCAGGTCAGCGTGCTACGCGAAGGCGAGCGCAATGCCTGGCTGGAAATCGTGCTGGACGAAGGCCGTAACCGGCAGATCCGCCGGCTGTTGGCCGCCATGGACATCGGCGTGCTGCGGCTGGTGCGCGTGGCGATCGGCGCGCTGGCGATGGGAGAGCTCGGCAAAGGCGCGTGGCGGATGCTGAGCGCCGAGGAAGTCAGGGCGTTGGTGCCGGCGGCGCACGCCAGCGCGCCAGACGCGCGCTGAGCAGGGCGCTCACCACCTCGACCGCACGCGCGTTGCCGGCGCCGTTGGCATCGTGGCGGCGCCCCTTGGCGTGATTGCAGCCGGCACAGGCCAGCGCCAGATTGCGCGCATCGTTGGCGTCCTCGCCCACCAGCGCGCACAGCGACGCGGCCGCGCGACGACCGAACCAGGCCTGCGGCACCACGTGTTCCAATGTGGTGTGGCCCAGCGGTTCGCCGTCGGCGCGCACCTGCAGCTGCCGACGGCAGTGCAGGCAGCGTGTCTCCCAATGGCCGTCGCGCAGCTGCGCCTGCGCATCGGTCTGCGCCGCCAACAGCAGCCGTTGGCGCAGCACCGTGCGCATGCTCAGGCGTCGACGACCTTGAGTTCGCGCCCGATCTTGATGAACGCTTCGATCGCTTGATCCAGGTGCGCGCGCGTATGCGCTGCGCTGATCTGGGTGCGAATGCGTGCCTGGCCTTTCGGAACCACCGGGAAGAAAAAGCCGATGGCGTAGATGCCTTCTTCCAGCAAGCGCTCGGCGAACTTTTGCGCCAGCGGTGCGTCGTACAGCATCACCGGGCTGATCGGATGTACGCCCGGTTTGACATCGAAACCGGCGGCGGTCATCCGCTCACGGAAATACCGGGTGTTTTCGACCAGCTGGGTGCGCAGCTCGCCGGCGGCGTCCAGCATCTCGAAGGCTTTGATGCCGGCGGCCACCACGTGCGGCGGCAACGAGTTGGAGAACAAGTACGGGCGCGAACGTTGGCGCAGCAGTTCGATCACTTCACGCTTTGCGGTGGTGAAGCCGCCCAATGCGCCGCCCATGGCCTTGCCTAGCGTGCCGGTGAAGATGTCGATCTTGTCCATCACCCCCTTGACCTCGGCCGAGCCGCGACCGGTGGCGCCCAGGAAGCCGGTGGCATGGCATTCGTCGATATGCACCAGCGCGTTGTACTTACGGGCCAGGGCCGTGATCTCGTCGAGCGGGGCGATGAAGCCGTCCATCGAGAACACGCCGTCGCTGGTGATCAGCTTGGTCTTGCAGCCGGCGGCGTCGGCGGCCTGCAGCTGCGCTTCCAGGTCGGCCATGTCGCAGTTGGCGTAGCGGAAGCGCTTGGCCTTGCACAGGCGCACGCCGTCGATGATGGAGGCATGGTTGAGCGCGTCGGAAATGATGGCGTCGTGCTCGCCGAGCAGCGGTTCGAACAAGCCGCCGTTGGCATCGAAGCACGCCGCGTAGAGGATGGTGTCCTCGGTGCCGAAGAACTCGGCGATAGTGCGCTCGAGCTGCTTGTGCAGGTCCTGGGTGCCGCAGATGAAGCGCACCGAGGCCATGCCGAAGCCGTGGCTGTCCAGCGCGTCCTTGGCGGCCTGGATGATGTCCGGGTGGTCGGCCAGGCCCAGATAGTTGTTGGCGCAGAAGTTCAGCACACGGCGGCCATCGGCCAGGGTGATCTCGGCCGACTGCGGACCGGTGATGATGCGCTCGGACTTGAACAGGCCTTGGGCCTGGATAGCCTCCAGTTCGGCGGCGTAATGGGCGGTCAGCGCGGCGGGAGCGGTGGTCATGGCGGTCGCAGTGGCAGAAAGAAGCGCAATTTTAACGATCACGGTGGCATACCACTACGTCATGCAATATCGGCATAAGCGGCGGCGCGGATGTCATTTCACCGCCTGCGTGCCGCTGCGCAGCATGGCATGCTTGCTGTTCAGCTGTGCTCAACCGGCCAGGAGATCGTCGTGACATACCCCCGTTTCCGTTTTGCCTCCCTTCTTTGCGCCTTGCTGGTCCTGGCCGGGCCGGCTGGTGCACGCGAGATCGGGCTGCTCAACGTGAGCTACGACCCCACCCGCGAGTTCTACCGCGACTACAACGCCGCCTTCGCCGCGCAGTGGAAACAGCAGCACCCGCAGGACACCGTCACCGTGGAAACCTCGCACGGCGGCTCTGGCAAGCAGGCGCGCGCGGTGATCGACGGCATCGAGGCCGACGTGGTGACCCTGGCGCTGGCCTACGACGTGGATGCCATCGCGCAGAAGGCCAAGCTGATCGATGCCGATTGGGAAAAGCGCCTGCCCGACAACAGTGCGCCGTATACCTCGACCATCGTATTCCTGGTGCGCAAGGGCAACCCGAAGAACATCCACGACTGGCCGGACTTGCTGCGCTCGGGCGTCGCGGTGGTGACGCCGAACCCGAAGACCTCCGGAGGCGCGCGCTGGAACTATCTGGCCGCCTGGGCGTATGCCGACCACATCTTCAAGGGCGACCGCGAGCGCATCCTGCGCTATATGCAGGCGTTGTTCCGCAACGTGCCGGTGCTGGATACCGGCGCGCGCGGTGCCACCACGACGTTCGTGCAGCGCGGCATCGGCGACGTGTTGCTGGCCTGGGAAAAAAGAAGCATTGCTGGCGCGCGAGGAACTGGGCAAGGACAAGTTCGAGATCGTGGTGCCGAAGTTGTCGATCCTGGCCGAGCCGTCGGTGGCGCTGGTGGACAAGAACGTCGACAAGCATGGCACCCGCGAGGTGGCCGAAGCCTACCTGCGCGATCTGTACGCGCCCGAAGGGCAGAAGCTGGCAGCCAAGCATTTCTATCGCCCGCGGCATCCCGAATTCGCCGATGCGGCCGACATGGCGCGGTTTCCAGACATCAAGCTGGTGACCATCCAGCAGGCGTTCGGCTCGTGGGAGAAGGCGCAGCAGGAGCACTTCGCCGACGGGGGCGTGTTCGACCAGATCCAGGCCAACAAGTAGGCGATGTCGATGTCGGTTGCACCCCACCCAGCGCCGTCATCGCGTCGACGCGTGATGCCGGGGCTGGGCCTGAGTCTGGGAATCACCCTGACCTGGCTTGGCCTGATCGTGCTAATCCCGCTGCTGGGCATCTTCATCAAGACCAGCGGGTTGGGTTGGGAAGGCGTGTGGAAGGTCTGGAGCGAGCCGCGCGTGCTATCGGCGCTGCGGGTGAGCTTTGGCACCGCGTTTGCGGCCGGCGCCTTCAACGCAGTGATGGGGACCTGGGTGGCGTGGGTCTTCGTGCGCTACAGGTTCCCGGGCAAGCGCTTTTTCGATGCGGTGATCGATCTGCCGTTCGCGTTACCCACGGCGGTGGCCGGCATTGCGCTGACCGCACTGTATGGCGGCAACGGGTGGGTAGGGCGCTGGCTGGAGGCGATCGGGATCAAGGTGGCCTATACGCAGCTGGGTATCGTGCTGGCGTTGGTCTTTGTGGGCCTGCCTTTCGTGGTGCGGGTGGTGCAGCCGGTGCTGGCCGAGAGCGATCGTGAAATGGAGGCTGCCGCCGCCACGTTGGGTGCCTCGCGCTGGCAGACCGTATGGCGGGTGGTACTGCCTGGGCTGTGGCCGGCAGTCTTGACCGGCTTTGCGCTGGCGTTTGCGCGCGGCGTGGGGAGTACGGCTCGGTGATCTTCATTGCCGGCAACCTACCCAATTCCACGGAGATCGCGCCGCTGCTGATCACCATCCGGCTGGAAGAATTCGACTACGCCGGCGCGACGGCCATTGCCGCGGCCATGTTGTTGCTGTCGTTCGTGATCTTGCTGGTAGTCAATACGCTGCAGGCACGGCTGCTGCGCTATCAACGGAGGCCCGTATGAACGATGCTGTTTCATCGCTGCCCTCCATGTTGCCGACCCATGCCATGACCCAGCAGGCGCGTCGCATCAGCGATTCGGCTACCAACGAGCCGCGTTGGGTGCAATGGCTGATGATCCTGGGGGCCGTGCTGTTTCTGCTGGCGTTCTTGCTGCTGCCGCTGGTGCTGGTGTTCGCCGAGGCATTGCGTGGCGGTTGGGAAACCTTCCTGCGCGCGGTGGTCGACCCGGACGCGTTGTCGGCGATCAAGCTGACCTTGCTGGTGACGGCGATCGTGCTGCCGTTGAATCTGGTATTCGGCGTGGCCGCAGCGTGGGCCATCAGCAAGCATCAGTTCTGGGGCAAACGTCTGCTGGTCAGCCTGATCGACCTGCCGTTTTCGGTGTCGCCAGTGGTGGCGGGCCTGATCTTCGTGCTGATCTTCGGCCGCAGCGGCTGGGCCTGGCCGTTGATCGACGAAGGCTGGCATGTGCAGCTGCCGGCGCTGGGCGAATTCGTGATCCAGCTGCCGCGGATCGTGTTCGCGTTGCCGGGCATCGTGCTGGCGACCACGTTCGTGACATTCCCCTTCATTGCGCGCGAATTGATGCCGCTGATGGAGCAGCAAGGCAGCGACGAGGAACTGGCGGCATTGAGCCTGGGCGCGAACGGCTGGCAGATGTTCTGGCGGGTGACGTTGCCCAATATCCGTTGGGGCCTGTTGTACGGCGTGCTGTTGTGCGCGGCGCGTGCGATGGGCGAGTTCGGTGCGGTGTCGGTGGTGTCCGGGCATATCCGTGGACGCACCAATACGCTGCCGCTGCATTTGGAAATTCTCTACAACGAATATGCCTACAGCGCTGCGTTTGCGTGCGCGTCGCTGCTGGCATTGACCGCGCTGCTGACCTTGGCGCTGAAGACGTATCTGGAATGGCGACACGGCGATTCGCTGGCCGCCAACCACCGCCACTGAGGTGACCATGGGCATCCGCATTCACCGCCTGCGCAAGCAGTTCGAGACCTTTACCGCGCTGGACGACATCAACCTGGAAGTGCGCCAGGGCGAGTTGCTGGCCTTGCTTGGGCCCTCCGGCTCGGGCAAGACCACGCTGCTGCGGATCATGGCCGGGCTGGAGCATGCCGATGGTGGCCAGGTGCTGTTCGGCGACGAAGATGCCACCCGCATGAGCGTGCAATCGCGCCGGGTCGGCTTCGTGTTCCAGCACTACGCATTGTTCAAGCATATGGACGTGTTCGAGAACATCGCATTCGGCTTGCGGGTGCGCCGCGGCAACGAACGTTGGGCCGAAGCGCGCATCCGTGCGCGCGTGGAAGAGCTGTTGGCGCTGGTGCAACTGCAGGGGCTGGAACAGCGGTATCCCACCCAACTCTCCGGCGGCCAGCGGCAGCGCGTGGCGCTGGCGCGCGCGCTGGCGATCGAACCGCGCGTGCTGTTGCTGGACGAGCCATTCGGTGCGCTGGATGCGCAGGTGCGCCGCGACCTGCGCCGTTGGCTGCGCGAGTTGCACGAACGTACCGGCCTGACCACGGTCTTCGTCACCCATGACCAGGAAGAAGCACTGGAACTGGCCGACCGCGTGGCCATTCTCAACCGCGGGCGCATCGAGCAACTCGACACGCCGGCGATGATCTACGACAAGCCGGCCTCGCCCTTCGTGTATTCGTTCGTGGGCGCGGTGAACCGTATTCCCGGGGTGCTGGCGCAGGGGCAGATCCAGGTTGCTGGGCACGCACTGCCCCTGGCCAATGCCGCGCTGGCTGCAGGGCCGGTGGAGGTGTATGTGCGGCCGGAAGATCTGGTGCCCGACGAGGCGGGCTGGCCGGCGACGGTGGCGTGGTCGCAGCGCAGCGGCCCACGCCTGCGGCTGCGCGCAACGCTGGAACCGGCGGGCAACGAGGTGGAAGTGGAACTGCCGGCCTCGGCCGGCAGCTTTCAGCCGGGGCAGCAAGTGCGCCTGGCAGCACGGCAGTACGGGATATTTCCTGCGCAAGCAGGCGCCGGCTGAGATCGGTGAGCATGTAAGGGGATGTGCGAGGCGCGTTTCGCCTTTGCTGTGACCAATCCCCCAATGCCCGATTTCAACCCTGGACATCAAGAATCGGCGCACGCGGTCGATGACATCGACACCTGATTCGCGCATGGGCTCTTGAGTGTGTGCGCTGGATCAAGCGAACGCGACTTTCATGTTGCGCTGCAATGACAGTTGGACTAATAAGTCCTTGCAGCCTCGCTTCGCGCCATCCCACCGTTCATCGCTCCAGGAGATGCCCATGAAGTCGTCCCCGCTCGCTTGTTGTCTGTCGTTCCTGCTACTAGGCGTTGCACCGCTTGCGCAGGCGCAGGACGAAGATGCGTCCACATCGCCGTTCAGTGGCACCTTTGCGGTGACCAGCGATTACCTGTTCCGTGGTATTTCGCAGACAAACGAAGAGCCTGCGTTTCAGGCTGGTTTGACCTACAAGACGCCATTCGGGTTGTACCTGGGGACCTGGACGTCCAACGTGGATTTCGGCGCCGGCGATCCGGATTGGGAAGTGGATGGTTTCGTCGGCTACAACACCGACCTGGGCACCCGTTGGAACTTCGACGTCATGATCAACCGCTATCAGTACCTGGGAGCGGGCGCATCCAACTATGCCGAGTTGATCACCAAGACCACATTCTTGAAGATCTATAGCGTGACGGTCGCCTACACCGACGATCTCTACGGCAGCAAGACCGATGGCTATTACTACGCCTTCGATGCCAATTGGACGTTGCCGTACGACTTTACGTTTGGGCGCACGCAGGGCACAGCGTCTACACCTCGTCGCTGAGTCAGGTGGACCACGACTACAACGATTTCGGCGTCAACGTCGGCAAGACCTTCGGCCCGTTGGGTTTGAGCGTGGGGTATTACGACACCAGCAAAGCCGCCGAATTCGGCTTCGGGCGTCAGAATTCGCAGAACCATCTGGTGGCGACGGCGACCGTCACCTGGCCGTGATGGCGATGACTGAAGCAGCTCTGACAACCTGCAGGATCGTCGTCATGCGGGAAGCGTCGACACACTGAGTCTTTCGGCTCTGCATCCAGACTGGGTCAAGACTCGAGGCTTGGCTGGATTGTTTTTTTGAATGACTGCAGCCTGCGGATCGATCACGTGCGCAGCGGCCGATCTGCGGATCTTCGGCAGGGGGCTTGCCCCCACCATGGCGGGACACGCTGCAAGTACATCCTTGTCAGCGCCTTGGCGGCATCCGTGCCGCCAAGGGTCCGGCGACGGTAGCGGGCAAGCACCAGTTGAGATGGTCGGTGCGTAGAGTTCAAACGAAGCAGTCAGTAGACGATCGGCGGCAGTGTGCTTGCTCTTCGACAAAGCAGTCAGCAAATGATCTGCCGCGGTGTGTTGCTCTTCGTGAAAGCAGCCAGCATTCGATCTGACGCGGTGTGCTCGTCTTCGATGGATCCAACAGCAAATTATCTGATGCGGTGTCCTTGTCGATTGCGGGACCGTTGGCGGCATGGATGTCGCCATCGAGCCTACATGGACGTGCTTGCGGCGTGTTCCGTGAGCGGCGAGGCGCCGCGCCCTCGACCCACGAGGCGTTTATCCAGCCCCTAGCCGACCCCGCGTCTGTTGAGATGCTTCGCTAGCTCCTGAAAAAATCGCTCGCCGCATTCCTCAGCATGTGTAGGTCAGAAAACGCAAAAGGCGCCTCGCGGCGCCTTTCGCATATCTGCAGTGTCAGCCGATCAATTCCAGCTCAGCACGACCTTGCCGGCCTTGCCTTCTTCCATCAGGTCGAAGCCCTTCTGGAAGTCGTCGATCGGCAGCTGATGGGTCAGCACCTTGTGCAGCGGAAAACCTGACAGCACCAGCTGCGTCATCTTGTACCAGGTCTCGTACATCTTGCGGCCGTAGATGCCCTGCACGGTGAGGCCCTTGAAGATGATCTTGTCCCAGTCGCAACCGGCGCCACGCGGCATGATGCCGAGCATGGCGATCTTGCCGCCGTGGTACATGCAGTCGAGCATGTCGTTGAACGCGCGCGGGTTGCCGCTCATTTCCAGGCCCACGTCGAAGCCTTCCATGTGCAGGTCCTTCATCACCTCTTTCAGCGAGGTGTTGGCGACGTTGACCACGCGCGTGGCACCCATGTCGGCCGCCAGCTTGAGGCGGAAATCGTTGACATCGGTGACCACCACATTGCGCGCACCGATGTGCTTGCAGATGCCGGCCGCAATGATGCCGATCGGGCCGGCGCCGGTGATCAGCACGTCCTCGCCGATGACGTCGAATTCCAGCGCGCAATGCGCAGCATTGCCGTAGGGGTCGAAGAACGCGGCAAGCTCGGACGGAATCTGGTCCGGGATCGGCCACAGGTTGCTGGCCGGCATCACCATGTATTCGGCGAAAGCGCCGTTGACGTTGACACCGATCCCGACCGTGTTGGGGCACAGGTGCGGACGGCCGCCACGGCAGTTGCGGCAATGGCCGCACACGATATGGCCTTCGGCCGACACGCGCTGGCCGACCTGATAACCGGTCACTGCCGAACCGAGCTCGGCCACCCGGCCGACGAATTCATGACCGATGGTCAGGCCCGGCTTGATCGTGCGTTGGCTCCACTCGTCCCACAGGTAGATGTGCAGGTCGGTGCCGCAAATGGCGGTCTTTTCCAGCTTGATCAATACCTCGTTGGGGCCGGGCGTCGGCACCGGCACCTGCTCCAGCCAGATGCCCTTGTTCGCTTCGCGCTTGACCAGCGCCTTCATCGTCTGCGCCATCTGGCGGAACCTGCTGAGTGAAAGTAAGTCGGCGATTATAGGCGGGGGCCAGGCCGATGCATGTGGCGGTGCAAGAGCAATGGTCCCGGCGCAGTCTGGGCCGGTTGGTGGTGGTGATGTGGCGGTTGGCGGACAGGGCGCGTCTGTTGCCGGGCGTTGCCCCGATCCACCCTTCGGGCACCTTCCCCGCAGGCGGGGAAGCGCAGGGAAGCCGAGCGACAGGGAAGTCGAGCTACAAGGAAGTCGGCAAGCAGGGACGTTGAGAAGCAGGGACGTCGATAAGGAGGGAGGCCGCTGTGCAAGACCGGCCACCGCTTGGGGAGGCAAAGGAAAAGCGGAGAAGGCAAAAGTCGATGAGGCCGAGAACGGCAAGGAAGACAGAAAGCAGGTGAGGCGAGATACGATAGGCCGAGCAAGCGCGAAGCTATGGGAACGGGCGCTGCGGACCGGCTTGAGGCGTCAAGACGCCGCCGGCCTGCCTTCTCCCGCGCGCGGGAGAAGGTGGCGCGTAGCGCCGGATGAGGGCGCTTTCAGGGGATGCAGCGCTACTTAGAACTTCACATCCAGGCTCATGAAGTACTGCCGCGGTGCGCCGACCACCATGGTCTGGTTGTAGCCGTCCGGATCGGAGGCGACGTAGCCGTTGGTGCCGGTGCTGGCGAAGTAGCGCTTGTCGGTGAGATTGCTGATGTTGAGCGCCAGCGCCACATCCGCCACCCCGCCGACACGCCCGAAGTCGTAACGCGCCCCGGCATTGAACAGCCAGTAGGACGGCACCTGCGAATCGTTGAGGAAGGTGATGTAGCGCTTGTCCACGTACTTGCCGTCCAGATCCAGGCGCAGGTTGCCGATCTGGTAGCTGGCGCTGGAAGAGAACATCAACGCCGGGATGCCCACCACGTCCTTGCCGGAGGTGGCGACCACGCCGTTGTTGAGGTAATCGTCCTGGTAACGCGAGCGATTCCACGACAACGAGTTCAACCAGCTCAGCCCTTCGGTCGGGCGCCACATCAGCGCCAGATCCGCACCGGCGCTGTGCACCGCGCCAACGTTGCTCAGGATCGCCGCGCAGGTCTGCACCGCGGTGCACGGCGAGGTGGTCAGCAGGCGGTTGGAAAACTTGGTGAAGTAGGCGTCGGCCGAGAGCTGGAACTGCTCGTCCTGCACGCGGTAGCCCGCCTGCACGGTCTGCGATTGTTCCGGCTCCAGCGTGGAGCGGCTGCGGTCGAAGGCGGCCTGCGAGGTGGCGAATGGGGTGAAGCCGAACGCCGCAATGTTCTTGCTGTAGGACGCGTACAGGTCTTGGCGTTCGTCGAGCTTGTAGTTGATACCCACCTGCGGCAGAAAATTATCTTCGGCGCGAATGCGGCCCTGTGCCAGCGCGGTGGTCGGCACCAGCGATTGCGCGCGCGTCGTGGTGTTGAGCGCTTTTGCGCCGTAATTCAGGGTCAGGCGATCATCGAGCAGGCGCACGGTGTCCTGCAGATACAACATGCGGGTTTGCGTGGTGTAGCGCTGCAGGAAGTCGCGACGGAACGGGGTCTGTGCTTCGTACACGTTGTAGAGCGAGGTGTAACCTTCGTTGCCGAGCGCGAAGTAGTTGCGGCCCTGCGTGGTGCGCGCGTTTTCTGCCCATGCGCCCACCTCCAGATCATGATTGCCCCACGACCATTTCAATGCGGTGGTGCCGCCGAAGCGATCCAGGCCGTAGTCGGTGGTGCGCATCGACAAAGGAACCTGTGCAGAGGTGGGCACATACGGCGTCACCCATTGGCCTTCGCCACGATTGCCGTGGTAATAGCCGCTGGCATCGAGCGTGGCGCCGCCGAAGACAAACGTGCCCGACAGGCCTGCCAGGTTGTCGCGACGCAGTCCGCCGCCGGCGTAATAACTGGCATCGAGCCAGCTGTAGTCGCTGGGCAGACCGGCCAGCGATTGCGGGTAGCCGTTGGCCACGCCGCTGGTGGCGCCGGTGTTCTGGTAGGCGCGCGCCATCTGCACGGCGGTGGCCCAATCCGGTTGCAGGTAATCGTAGTCCCAGCCGAGCACGCGCTGGCTGGTCAACGACAGATCCATGTAGTCGTATTCCTTGCGCCGCGAGGTATCGACGAACAGGCGCAGGCGGTTGCCGTCGCCCCACTGGTATACCGTCTTGAGATTGGCCTGTTCGGATGTCTGATCACCATAGCCCTTCCACTTGTCGGTGCTGGCATTGGCATACGACAGATACGCCGACAGCCCATCGCGATCGCCGGTGTCGGCGCGCACGAAGGTGCGGCGCGTCGCATCGCTGCCCACCGTCTGCACCAATCGCGCGCCGGGCGTGGTCTGTGGGTCGGCCGAGTAGAACTGCATGGTGCCGCCGAGATTGGTGTTGGAGGCGGTGCCGAGCGCGCCTGCCCCTTGCGCAATCTCTACCGAACCGAGGTTTTCCGAAATGATGGCGCGCGTGATGTGCAGGCCATTGGTCACGCCATAGCTCATGTTGCCCAGTGGAATGCCATCGAGCGTACCCCCAGGCGGCTTTGGTCGAAGCCATGCAGGGTCACCTGCGTGGACCATTCGTAGGTGCCGAATGGATCGGCAGACTGGAACTGCACCCCAGGCAGTTTTTCCACCGCCTTGAACGCGCTGCTACCGGGCGTCAGCTGCTCGATGTCCTGCTGGCTGATGCGTTGCACCTGGCGAGTGCTGCCTTGTGACACCACGTTGATTGCATCCAGTTGCGTTGCATTGGCGGCGTCGGCTACAGGGGTGGCTGCCTCCGCTGCCGGAGCAACGGCAACCGGGTCAGCCGGCGAGGCGGCCTGCGAAACGACGGGAAGCAGCGTTGCCAGGGCAAGCGCCAGCGGAGTGACATGAAAGCGACGAGCGGAAGTCATGGGGAGTCCTGTTCGGCCACGGCTGAGGGCGGACGCACGGTGCAAAGCCGGCGTTTCGCGACGCAGGGTGTCAACGGCTCATGAAACATTGATGACGGTCGCTGTCGCAAAACTGTCGTGCTCGCCCGCTATACGTGTGGTGTCCATCCGCGCTGCGCGGTGACAAAAGCACTACTTTTTTTTGCAGGTTCTGCCGCCATGACGCCTTCCTCTTCGCGTCGCGATTTCCTCAAGCGCGTCGCTGCGCTTACTGCTGCCGGCGCCTTGCCGTCTTCGATCGGCCGTGCGCTCGCGCTGCCGGCCAACGCGCGGACCGGCACGTTGCGCGATCTCGAACATGTGGTGATCCTGATGCAGGAAAATCGCTCGTTCGATCATTATTTCGGCGCGCTACGCGGCGTGCGTGGCTTTGGCGATCCGCGCGCGCTGCAGCTGCGCGATGGCCATCCGGTATGGAGTCAACCCACGTCCGATGGACGACGCTTGCTGCCGTTCGCGTTCGATTCGCAACATACCTGCGCGCCCTTGATCAAGAGTCTGGATCATTCCTGGAAGGCCGCTCACGGGCAGGACCCGGCACGCTGGGCCGAATACGATGCATGGGTACCGTACAAGGGCGAATTGACGATGGGATACTTCCAGCGTCACGACATCCCGTACTACCACGCGCTTGCCGACGCGTTCACCATCTGCGATGGCTATTACTGCTCGCTGCATGGGCCGACCAACCCCAATCGCATGTATCTGTTCACCGGTACCAGCGGCCCAAGCGTGGGTAACGTCGGCGCGCAGGCGGTGACCAATGACGACGATGGCAACTGGACCGCCGACATGGCGCGCGACAAGCCCGGCTACGCAGCACTGCAATGGACCACGTACGCGCAGCGCTTGCAGGCTGCCGGCGTGGACTGGCGCGTGTATCAGGAATACGACAACTTCGGCTGCAACTCGCTGGCGTATTTTTCGCACTATCGCGATCTGCGCACCGACGACGAACGGTACCGGCGTGCACGTGCGTGCGTGCCCGGTTCCACCGCGGACAACGCCGCCACCACCCAGGCCGAGCATCTGGTCGCCGCGATCGCTGCCGATGTGCAGGCCAATCGCCTGCCGCAGGTGTCGTGGGTCATCCCGCCCACCGCGTATTGCGAACACCCCGAAGCGCCGCCTGCCTATGGCGAGTCGCTGGTGGCGCGTCTGATCGATGCGCTCACTGCCAATCCAGAGGTGTGGGCCAAGACGGCGCTGATCATCAATTACGACGAGAACGATGGCTTCTTCGATCACGTGCCCGCGCCGTTGCCGGCATTGGACGCACGCATGGGGCGCAGCAATGTCGACACGCGTGGCGAGGTCTACGATGGCGTGCCGATCGGCCTGGGCATTCGCGTGCCGATGCTGGTGATCTCGCCTTGGACGCGTGGTGGCTGGGTCAACTCGCAGGTGTTCGATCACACCTCGGTCCTGCGTCTGCTGGAACGCCGCTTCGGCGTGGCCGAACCGAACATCAGCCCGTGGCGGCGTGCGGTCAGCGGCGATCTCACCAGCGTGTTCGACTTCCGCAAACCGGACGATTCGGCGTTGAGCGCGTTGCCGTCGGTCGACGACTATCGCGCACGTACCGCTGCCGTGCGCGACAAGCCGCTACCGTCTGTGCCTGCCGCCGCAACGATGCCGCGGCAGGAACCGGGGCAACGGCCGGCGCGCGCATTGCCGTATGCCTTGCAGGTGCATGCACGCGTACAAGAGGGCGCCGCCGTGCAGTTGCAGTTCGTCAACAGCGGCGCGGCAGCGGCGGCGTTCAATGTCTACAGCAGCGCGGCCAGTGGCGGCCCCTGGTATTACACCGTGCTGCCCGGCACGCAGTTGGACGATATGCCGGTTGGGGCCACGCACGAAGGTGCGTACGCGTTGCGCGTGCACGGGCCCAATGGCTTCTTGCGCGAGTTCGCCGGGCAGGTGCCAAGTGCCTCTGCGCCCTCGGCAGCGCCATGGGTGGAGGCGCGACAGGAGGGCGACGCCTTGGTGCTGGAAATCGGCAATGCCGGGCAGCGCGCCTGCACCGTGCAACTGCGTGCGCTGGACTACGCAGACCCAGGTACGCGCACCTTGCCGCTGGCTGCAGGCCAGCGCGAGACCATTCGCCTGGCGCTTGCCGCCAGCGATCACTGGTACGACCTGGTGGTGGAGCAACCGGGCAGCGCCTTCCGCCGCCGGCTGGCCGGGCACCTGGAAACCGGCAGACCCAGCCGCAGCGACCCCGCGTTCGGTCGCGTCTAGGCCGGCGCTCGGCCGCGGTACGCTGCAGGCGAATCCGCTGGCGCCTGCTGCGCGGCAAACGGGCGCGCGCGGAGAACACCCGCCGGCCCTGCCATCGGTCATGGGTTTGCCAGCGAATGCTGGCGTTACACTGTAACGAAAATAACCCGTGGGGCTGTCGATGCGTCCAAACCTGTTCGCTGTTTCCGTGCTGGTCACGCTGGCTGTCGTTTCGTCTGCACAAGCGGGCGAGGGGATGTGGGTTCCACAACAACTGCCCGAGATCGCCGGGCCCCTCCAGCAAGCAGGCTTGCGGCTTTCGCCGCAGCAGCTGGCCGACCTGACCGGAGACCCGATGGGAGCGGTGGTCGCCCTGGGTGGTTGCACCGCCAGCTTCGTCTCGCCGCAGGGGCTGGTCGTCACCAACCACCACTGTGCCTATGGCGCGATCCAGCTCAACTCCACCGCGCAAAAGAACCTGATCAAGGACGGGTTCAACGCCGCACGCCCAGCCGACGAGCTCAGCGCCGGTCCCAGCGCGCGTATCTACGTGCTCGATGCCATTACCGACGTCACGGCACCGGCAAAGGCAGCGATGGCCACTGCAGGCGAGGACGCGCTCAAGCGCACGCTGGCCCTGGAGGATTTCAGCAAGCAGCAGATCGCCTCCTGCGAAGCCCAGCCGGGTTACCGCTGCCAGTTCTTCAGTTTTGCCGGGGGCAACGCCTACCGGTTGTTCAAGAGCCTGGAAATCAAGGATGTGCGCCTGGTCTATGCACCGCCCGGCAGCGTGGGCAAGTTCGGCGGCGACATCGACAACTGGATGTGGCCGCGCCATACCGGCGATTTCTCGTTCTATCGCGCCTATGTCGGCAAGGACGGCAAGCCTGCCGCCTACGCCAAGGACAATGTGCCCTACCAGCCCAAGCACTTCCTGAAATTCGCCGACCAGCCGCTGGGTGCCGGCGACTTCGTGATGGTGGCCGGCTATCCGGGCCGCACCAATCGCTACGCGCTGGCCGCCGAATTCGACAACACCGCCAATTGGACCTACCCGGTGGTCGGCCAGCAGTTGAAGGACGTGATCGGCCTGATCGAACAGGCGGGCAAGCACGATCCCGACATCCAGGTGAAATACGCCAGCACCGTGGCCAGCCTCAATAACTCCGCCAAGAACTTCGATGGGCAACTGGAAGGTTTCAAGCGCATCAATGCGCAGGCCACCAAGCAGGCCGACGAAGCGGCGGTGCTGGCCTGGCTCAAGGGGCAGGGTGCGGGCGGGCGCAAAGCGCTTGCCGCGCACGACACCTTGGTCAAGCTGCTCAAGCAGACCCAGGCCACGCAACAGCGCGACTTCGTGCTGCGCCAGTTCGACTCCACCGGAACGGTGGGCGCCGCGGTAACGCTGTACCGGCTGGCGCTGGAGCGTGCCAAGCCCAATGCGCAACGCGAATCCGGGTACCAGGACCGCGACCTGCCGTCGATCGAAGCGACGATGAAGCAGATGGAGCGCCGTTACGTGCCGGCCATGGATCGTCAGCTGCAACAGTACTGGCTCAGCCAGTATCTGAAGCTGCCGGCCACCCAGCGCATCGCCGCGCTGGACCGGTGGTTGGGCGGTCGCGATGCGGCGGCCGTGCAGGCGGCCGTGGGCAAGCTCGATGGCACGGTGTTGGGGAGCACGCAAGCGCGGCTGACGTGGCTTGCCGCCGACCGGGCCGCCTTTGAAGCCAGCACCGATCCGGCGATCCAGTACGCCGTGTCGGTAACCCCGGCCCTGTTGCAGATCGAGCGCGAAGACAAACTGCGTACCGGCGAGCAGCTCAAGGCGCGGCCGGTGTATCTGCAAGCCCTGGCCGACTACAGGAAGAGCCGGGGCGAGGCGGTCTATCCGGATGCCAACCTGTCGCTGCGCATCACCTTCGGCAACGTCAAGGGTTACGTCCCGAAAGATGGCGTGGCCTACACGCCATTCACCACCTTGGAAGGGGTGGCCGCCAAGGAGACCGGCGCCGATCCGTTCGATTCGCCCAAGGCCCTGCTGGATGCGGTCAAGGCCAGGCGCTACGCCGGGCTGGAGGACAAGCGCCTGGGCTCGGTGCCGGTCAATTTCCTGTCGGACCTGGACATCACCGGCGGCAACTCCGGTTCGCCGGTGATGGACGCGCAGGGCAAGCTGGTCGGCCTGGCGTTCGACGGAAATTGGGAATCGGTGAGCAGCAACTGGATCTTCGACCCGGCCATGACCCGCATGATTGCCGTGGACAGCCGCTATCTGCGTTGGATCATGACCGAGGTCGCTCCGGCGCCACAGCTGTTGCAGGAGCTCGGCATGCGCTGACGCCGGCAGCCGGCGCGGGGGCGGCAGGGGTTATCATGCGGTCCCGTTTCGCTGCGGCGAGCGGGCCCCTCCCCAAGGAACTCCCAGCGCATGCGCATCCTGCTTGCTCGTCACGGCGAGACGCCGTGGAACGCCGAAGGCCGTTACCAGGGCCAGATCGATATTCCGCTTTCGTCCGTCGGCGAAGGCCAGGCGCGCGCATTGGGCGAACGGTTGCACACGCTGCAGATCGACCGCGCGGTGGCATCGCCGTTGTCGCGCGCGCAGGCCACTGCCAAGGCCGCATTGGGCGCTGCGCGCGCAGCGCTGCTGCAGACCGATGCCGACCTGCAGGAAATTGCGCACGGCGAATGGGAAGGCCTGCTGGCCAGCGAGATCAACGACAAGGACCCGGCACGTCTGCGCGCCTGGCGCGAAGAGCCCGATACGGTGTTGATGCCGGGTGGCGAATCGCTGCGTCAGGTGCTCGATCGCAGCTGGCGCGGCCTGGTGCGCGCTGCCGATGGGCTGGGCGCGGACGGCACCTTGCTGGTGGTTGCGCACGATGCGGTCAATCGCGTGATCCTGTGCAAGATCCTGGGCCTGCCGTTGTCCAAGCTATGGAGCTTCCGCCAGGCCCCGACCACGCTGAACCTGCTCGAAGGCGATGACGTGGAGCATCTCGAAGTGGTGCGACTCAACGACTGTGCGCACCACACACCGTTCTTTGGTGAGGCAAAGCATCGGGCGTTGTAGCCTTGGCGTGGCGTGTTGCGCTCAGGAAGAATTCCTGCAGTCCTCACGCTGCCAACATTCGGATGCTCGAGATGGATTTCCATGCATCGCTGCTTGCAATGCATGCGTCATCTTCAAGTTTGCGCGTTTGAAGAGGGCTGTCTGGTCCCGCGCTCCAGCGTTTGCCAGCCGCTGCACAGCCTGCGCATCTGTGCGTTTCTCTGAAGGATCAGTTCGGTGAGACCAAAGCTGTTCGCTTTGATGAAGGTTGCCTCTATCTTCGTGATGCTCGGGCTGATTCCGCCGAGCCTGCTCGCCACATTTATCCCCGTCGAGTTCCTTCAAGAGCGCTATTGGAAGTGGCCGGCCTTGGCGATGGGTCTCGCACTCACGGTGGTGCTGCGTAGACGTAACCGCCGCTTGGGTCGACCGACAGACACGGAAGGCGGCGGGCGCGTCCTTAGAGTGTTTATGTTCGTCGGGATGCCGGTAATGATGGGCTTTCTCTCCTGGCTGTTTCTGGCAAAAGCCATCCCCTTGGGGGTGACATTGCTGGTGGGGACGACGTTTGAGCAGGCATATGTCATGCAGACCCACCATCAGTGGAAGAGCGATTTTTGCGCATATCAATTGCGCGGTGGTCCGATGGAGCATGCATTTCCAGATCATCTTTGCATCAAGGAGGAGCTGTACCTGCGCTACCCAGAGCAGTCGATCGCGGTCACCTTGAGAGGGCAGCGCTCGGTCCTGGGTGCGCGGGTCACCGAGATCCACGGGCCGCAATGAGTGATTGAACGCGTGGCTTTTCTGGCAAGTGGTGTCTCTGCCATAGAGTGTCGTCGGTCGCTCCAAACATCCGTCAAGGTCACGCGAGGCATGCCGCCTGTGCGAACTGATGGCGCCCCATCCCGTGCATCGATCTGACCAAGCATTGCGATGCCTCTAGCACCGAGGTGGCGTGCGTTGCGCAGGCGCAAATGGCGATAATGTGCTCCTCTCTGCGCGGCTCTCCCCATGAACGCAACCCACTCTCTCTCCGACTGGCTCGCCTACATCGAGCAGCAGCATCCCAGCAGCATCGCGATGGGGTTGGAGCGCGTGCGCGAAGTGGCTGCGCGGTTGCAGATCGCCGCGCCGGCCAAGCACGTCATCGTCGTGGGCGGGACCAATGGCAAGGGCTCGACCGTGGCCTTCATCGAGGCGATCGGTCGCGCCGCCGGCTGGAAGGTGGGTGCCTACACCTCGCCGCATTTGCTGCGCTACAACGAGCGCGTGCGTATCGATGGCGAAGAGGCCAGCGACGCGCAGCTGGCCGCGGCGTTTGCGGCGGTCGAAGCAGCGCGCGGCGACACGGCGTTGACCTATTTCGAGTTCGGCACGCTGGCGGCGCTGTGGTTGTTCCAGCAGTCCGCGCTGGAGTTGGCGGTGCTGGAAATCGGCCTGGGCGGGCGCCTGGATGCGGTCAACATCGTCGATTCGGATGTGGCGGTGATCACCACCGTGGATATCGACCACACCGACTGGCTGGGCGAAGACCGCGAGGCCATCGGCACCGAGAAGGCCGGGATCATCCGCGCCTGGAAGCCGGTGGTGCTGGGCGAGATCGACCCGCCGTCCAGCGTGCTGCGTCGCGCCTACCAGCTCGGTGCCAATGCAATCCGTGCCGGCAGCGATTATTTCTTCGAGCCGATCGACTATTTCTTCGAGCCGATCGACACACAGCACGCCGAGAGCCCGCAAGCCGATGCGCCGCAGTGGCGTTGGCGCGATGTGGCCGTGACACTGGAACTGCCGATGCCGGCACTGCACGCGCCGGTGCAGTTGGCCAACGCCGCTGCCGCGATCGCCGCATTGCAGGCACTGCCGGTGGACGTGCCCGGCGCGGCCTGGGCGCAGGGCATCGGCAACGCGCACGTGGCCGGACGACTGCAGCGGCTTGAGGTCGATGGCGTGCAGATATTGCTGGACGTCGGCCATAACCCGCAGGCCGCGCGCGCGCAGGCCGCCGCGCTCGGTGCGCAGGCGCATGCCGGCAGCACCTATGCGATCTACGCCGCATTGGCCGACAAGGACGTGCTGGGCGTGGTGGAGGCAGTCGCTGCGCAGATCGACCACTGGGCGCTGGCGGGCCTGGAAGGCGCACGCGGCCAATCGGCGCAGGCGTTGCAGGCCCGGCTGCAAGGCAGTGCCGCCGCCCAGGCGCCGTGTCATCGCGATGTTGCCAGCGCAGTGCACGCGGTCCTGGACGCGGCCAGCCCCGGCGACCGCGTGCTGGTGTTCGGCTCGTTTCACACCGTGGCCGACGCGCTTGACGCACTTCATTCAGCCCGCTGAGGTCGTCGGGGTGGCGCCGGCCTTATAATCGCCGCGGCACCCCGCCACGCCGCCTCTCGTCTCTTCCGTGGATACTGCTCTGAAACAGCGACTGATTGGCGCCATCGTTCTGGTAGCGCTTGCCGTGATCTTCCTGCCGATGCTGGTCAAGGGCCCCGCGCCGTCGAGCGGTGTGGCCGACGTGCCGCTCGAGGCGCCCGCAGCGCCCGCCAATGGCGAGTTCGAAACCCGCGAATTGCCGCTGGTCACTCCGGGCAATGCACCGGCCGGTGGCGCGCTGGGCATGGCCGGCGCGCCGGCGCCGGTGCAGAACAGCCCCGACGCCGCCGATCTGGCCGCTCCATCCAGCACGCCCTCGGCTCCGGAAGTGGCTGCCGGCAACTACGCTGTGAATTTCGGTGCATACGCCACCAGCGCCGACGCCGACGCGGTGATTGCACGGCTCAAGCAGGCGCAGTTGCCCGGTTTCAGCGAAAAGACCCAGATCAACGGCCGCCCGGCCTGGCGCGTGCGCGTGGGGCCGTATGCCGACCAGGCCCAGGCCGAATCGGCCCGGCTGCAGGCAGTGAAGGTGCGCAGCGACGTCAACGCCCAGGTGGTGACGTTGGATGCCAACGCCGCTGCGCCGGCCCCCGTCGCCAGCGCGCCGGTGCCTGCACCTGCTGCCAAACCCGGCAGCAGCGTCGCTACCGCCGGCACCACCGCACCGACCAAGACCGAAAGCCTGCCGCCGGAGCCCGCCAAACCGGTGGTCGCCGCGCCCAAGCCCGCCGAAGTGGCCAAGCCCGCGCCGACCAAGCCCGAGGTCGCCAAGCCTGCAACCCCTACGCCTGCAACCGCCAAGCCGGAGCTTGCCGCCAAGCCCGAGCCTGCCAAGCCGGTGGCCACCGCGCCGGTTGCGCCTGCGGCCAGTGCAGTCGGGTTTGCCGTGCAGCTGGGTGCGTTCGGTCGTGCCGAAGACGCCGATGCCTTGCGCGACCGCGTGCGCGCCGCAGGCTTCAGCGCCTTCGTCGAACAGGTGCGGACCGACAAGGGCGCGTTGAACCGTGTGCGTGTCGGCCCGGTCGCCAATCGCAGCGATGCCGAACAGTTGCGTGCCCAGGTGGCAGCCAAGGTCGGTATTTCCGGCATGGTGCGTCCGCATCCGTAACCGCCATGCCGGCCGCAAGCAAGCGCGGCCGCCGCGCAGGTGGCAGCCGCTCGTACACTGCACTACCTGTGGACCGTCACGTGTCTGCCAACTGCCTGCACTGCGCGCCCGCAGCTGCTGGATTTTCGAACGCCTCGCACCCATGGAGGGGAGGGCAATGACGACCGAGCCCAATTGCACTCACGGCGCGCGCGCCACGCGGAGAAGTTGCCCATGATCGACATGGTGCTGGGCGTCATCATTCTGGTGTCGGCCCTGTTGGGCTTGCTGCGTGGCTTTGTCGCGATCGTGGTGGGCACGTTGTCGTGGCTGCTGGCCGGCTGGGCCACCTTCATGTTCGGCGGCGCGGCCGCGCGCTGGCTGGCCGATGGCAAGCATCCGTCTGCGACCGAATCGTTCGGCGGTTACGCCATGGTGTTCGTCGGCGTGCTGATCAGCGTGGCGGTGATTGGCATGGTGATCCGCGCGGGCGTGGATGCGATCAAGCTCGGTGGCACCGACCGCATGCTCGGGTTCGGCCTGGGCGTGGTGCGCGGTGCGTTTCTGGCCAGTATGCTGGTACTGCTGATGGGCTTCACCCCGCTGCCGCGCGAGCCGGCATGGCGCCAGTCGGTGCTGCTGCCCATGCTGCAGCCGGGCGCGGGCTGGATGCGGGCGCAGCTGCCGGCCTGGCGAATGCCATCGATGGAGATGCCATCAATGGAACTCGGCAACTTGCCCACGGAGTTGGGAAGTTGCCTTCGGCAGGCGATAATACGGACCTGGGCAAGGCACTTGGCGGTTCCGGGCTGAGCGACACCATCACCCGTGCGCTTGGCAAACCCGGCAAGACGGCTGGCGACGGACGCGATCCGACGCAGGCGATGCCGGCCAACATCGATCCGGCGCAGGTTCGCGGCGGAGAAAGCGACCCGGCTCGGGTCGAATCCCAAGGCCAGGCACGGCCACCTTCACAGTAACGGCGCAAGCCGAAGCGGAGAACGCGCACCATGTGTGGCATCGTCGGTATTGTCGGCAACCAGAACGTCGCCGGGCAGCTGTATGACGGCCTGACCGTCCTGCAGCATCGTGGGCAGGACGCCGCAGGCATCGCCACCGCAGACGGCACGCGCCTGCGCGTGCAGAAGGCCAATGGCCTGGTGCGCGACGTCTTCGACGAAAAGAAGATGGCGGTGCTGGAAGGCCGCGTCGGTATCGCGCATTGCCGCTACCCGACCGCAGGCTCGGAAGGCATGGACGAGGCGCAGCCGTTCTACGTCAATTCGCCCTACGGCATCGCGCTGGCGCATAACGGCAACCTGATCAACACCGAGGCGTTGCGCCAGCAGGTGTTCGAAGCCGACCGCCGCAACATCAACACTGATTCGGACAGCGAAGTGCTGTTGAACGTGTTCGCCTACGAGCTGGACGCGCAGCGCATGCTCACCCCCGAAGCGGCGATCCGCGCGGTGGCCGGCGTGCACCGCCGCTGCAAGGGCGGCTACGCGGTGGTCAGCGTGGTGCTGGGCCTGGGCCTGGTCGCGTTCCGCGACCCGCACGGCATCCGCCCACTGGTGCTGGGCAAGCGCGAGCATGCCGAAGGCACCGAATACATCGTGTCCTCCGAATCGGCAGCGCTGGATATCCTCGGCTACCAGCGCGTGCGCGATGTGCGCCCGGGCGAAGCGCTGGTGATCACCGCGCGCGGCGAACTGTTCTCGGAAGTCTGCGCCGCGCCGACCAACAACGCGCCATGCATCTTCGAGTACGTGTATTTCGCGCGTCCCGATTCGATGATCGACAACATCTCGGTGCACAAGGCGCGCATGCGCATGGGCCTGAAGCTGGGCGAAAAGATCCTGCGCCTGCGCCCGGACCACGACATCGACACCATCATTCCGATCCCTGACACCTCGCGCGATGTGGCGCTGGAGATGTCCAACGTGCTCGGCGTGAAATACCGCGAGGGCTTCGTCAAGAATCGCTACGTGGGCCGTACCTTCATCATGCCGGGGCAGGGCGAACGCCAGAAATCTGTACGCCGCAAGCTCAACCCGATCCACCTGGAATTCCGCAACCGCGTGGTGCTGCTGGTGGACGATTCGATCGTGCGCGGCACCACCAGCCGGCAGATCGTGCAGATGGCGCGCGATGCTGGCGCACGCAAGGTGTACCTGGCCTCGGCCGCGCCGCCGGTGCGTTACCCCAACATCTACGGCATCGACATGCCGGCGGCCGAAGAACTCATTGCGCATGGCCGCAGCGAGCTGGAAATCCAGGAGTTCCTGGGCTGCGACTGGCTGATCTACCAGGATCTGGAAGACCTGGAAGTGGCGGTGCGCGAAGGTAACCCGGACATCAAGCAGTTCGATTCCTCGTGCTTCAACGGCGAATACATCACCGGCATCGAGCCGGGGTATTTCGAACGCATCCAGCAGCTGCGCTCGGACGATGCCAAGAAGCGTCGCCGCGCCTGAGTCACCGAGGCGGGGCGGCCGCTTGGCCGCGCTGGTAGGCGTGCGGATGGCGTCGGCAGGGTGTGGCGACCAAAACGCTGCAGCCATCCACACGCTCGAGGGTGCGCGCCCGCACAACGGGCAGTGGCCTGCGGCCGAACGCGTGCAAGCGCAATCGGTGTCTGCAGCGCGCCATTGCCCCGTCCGGCCAACGGCATGAGCAGCGATCCGTTTGCAAGCGCGGATCTGTTCGACGCCGCGCGCCTGTGCCTGGACCAGGCCGACCCGCGACAGAAAGTCGCGCTGACCCAGCACTACGCAGCCGCCTTTCGCGAAGGTGTCCTGACGCTCGATCCGGCGGCGCCTGCGCCTGCGCCGATCCGCATGCCAGGCCGTCCGCCGGCGCCGCTGCTGGTGCATCCGCGCGACTTGCCGCGCCGTGGACTGGGCACGCCGGAAGGGCGCGCTGCGTTTATTCACGCCATTGCGCACATCGAACTCAACGCCATCGATCTGGCGTGGGATGCGGTGTACCGCTTTCGCGGGCTTCCCGCGGCGTTCTACGCCGATTGGGTGGCGGTGGCCGACGATGAATCGCGCCACTTCATGTTGCTGCGCGCACGATTGCAGGCGCACGACCACGACTACGGCGATTTCGCCGCGCATAACGGGTTGTGGGAAATGTGCGAAAAGACGGCACACGACGGCCTGGCGCGCATGGCGCTGGTGCCGCGCGTGCTCGAAGCGCGCGGCCTGGACGTGACACCGGCGATGATCGTCAAGCTTCGCTCGCTCGGCGACGCTGCCACGGCCGAGGTGCTCGAAACCATCCTGCGCGAAGAAGTGGCGCACGTGGCCGCCGGCTCGCGTTGGTACCGCTGGTATTGCGAGCAGGCCGGTGTCGAGCCGCGCGCACGGTTCAAGGCTCTGTTGCGCGAATACGCCGGCGGCTATCTGCATGGGCCGTTCAATCTGCAGGCGCGCCTGCTTGCCGGTTTCGACGAGGACGAGCTAGCCGACCTGGTGGAGCAGGCTGGCTGAGCGTGGCCTGCATGCGAGCTGCGAATTTGCGTTCGCGGCCTGTGTCGTGGATCTACCTGACGCATGCGTGCGCAGATTTCAATGACGCCACCCACGCCGCGTCACGTTCAACAGATTGGGGCGCACCGTCAACGCCCATGGCCGATGGGGCGGGCATCGATGCACGCTGCGCCGCGCATGACGACGTGGCGGCGCTCGCCATCTGCACCGACGCCGACGCCGAGGCGGCACGGTGTCCTGCAACACAGGCGAGGATCGACGCATCCATCGCGTGGCGGACGCAGTCACGTCCAAGCGCATCGATCTGTATGACGACGCAGGATCGCCGCGTTGTCCGGGAAGATGGCCTGTGCTGGTTTGACACGCTGCTTCCGAACGCGCGCTCCGTAGGACTGTGCGCTGGTTCCCGTTCGAGAGTTGCTGGAATCGCATCCAGGGATGGGTAAACATCACAGAAACATAATTTTCCGTTGCAACAACTTGCATTCGGTACGGTCAAGCGCGCCCTAATGGCGTCCCGGGGACAGGGGTCCGGTGTTTCACATCCGTAACTTTCATGTCTTAGGAGAGAAAGACGATGAAGTCGAAGTCGATGTGCACCACGGTGGGTCTGATCGCCATGTGCCTGGCCGGCTCGGCCGCCGCTGCCGCAAGCCGTTGTATCAAACCGGCCCTGCGCTGAGCCGCAGTGCCACCGCTACCGCTGCAGCCGAACCTTCGCTGCAACGCCTGTTGAGCGCCCCGTCCACTGCCAACGCGCAGGTGGTTCAGCTCGACGCCGGCGCGGTGACCGCCTCGGAAAAATTGCTGGAACTGCAGCTGGATGGCCAGGCCATCACCGCCACCCAGGCCAAGGTCGATGCCCTGGAGGATGGCGACAGCGTGTGGTACGGCAATCTCGGTCCGCGTGCCGGCACCCGCGCACGCACGCTGTCTGGCGTGGACCCGCTGAACTCGGCCATCTTGGTGCGCAGCGGCGACACCGTGACCGGCACGATTCGCTACGCCGGCAAGCTCTACCGCCTGCGTCCGCTGGCCGATGGCTGCCACGTGCTGGTGCAGGTGGATGAGCAGCGCATGCCGCAGGAGCATCCGGCCGACTACAGCCTGCTGCCGAAGTTCGACATGCCCGGCGATGGACGCGTGACGGCTGCTGCCGCCTCATCAGGTAGCCCGGCCACCATTCGCGTGCTGGTGGTGGCCACCAACAAGGCCGTGACCGCTTACGGCGGCAACATGCAATCGCTGGTGCAACTGGCGGTGGCCGAAGCTAACCAGGCTACATCAACAGCAATGTCGGCATCACCTTGCAGCTGGCGCGCTACGAGACCATCAGCTACACCGAGACCGGCAACTTCACGACCGACCTGCAGCGTTTCCGCGTGACCAACGACGGCTACATGGACAGCATCCACACCAGCCGCAACACCTACACGGCCGATGTGGGAGTCATCGTGCTGGACAACAGCAGCTACTGCGGCCTGGCGTCGGGGATCGGCTCTAACGCCGCGAGTGCATTTGCGTCGGTGTACTGGAATTGCGCCACCGGCTACTACAGCTTCGCCCATGAAATCGGGCATCTGCAAAGCGCACGCCACGACGCCACCAACGACCCGAGCACCTCGCCGTACGCGTATGGCCACGGCTACCGTTACGGCAACAGCTGGCGCACCATCATGGCCTACGACTGCACCAGCGGTTGCCCGCGCCTGAACTACTGGTCCAACCCCAACATCAGCTACAACGGCGTGCCCATGGGCAATGCCAGCACCGCCGACAACCAACGGGTGCTGGTCAACACCAAGGCCACGATCGCCGCCTTCCGTTGAGTGTCTGCTGACCGATCCAAGCCCGGCCCGGCACCGCAAGTGCCGGGCTTTTTCAGCTACACCTGCGCGCATGGATCGCGCAGACTATAGGCATCGCCGGTGACTGCCGGCCCTGTCCTGTCGAGCGGAGCTCTCATGTCCACGTCCCTGCGCCACGCGCTCGTGTTCCTGGCCGCGCTGACGGTTGCCGGATGCAAGCAGCAACCGGCCGACCCTGTCGCCACGCAACCCCAACCTGCCGTGAGCGCACCGGCGCCGCCCCCAGCGACGACGCGCAAGCCCGCGCGCTGCAGGCGCTCGAAGCCCGCTTGCAGGGCGACCATGTGTACCCGGATAACTGCATTAGCATCATGGCCGAGGACGGCGATGCGCCTGCGCCGGACACGTTCGATTTTGCGGTGCGCGAGCGCCATGGCGACAGCTGTCCTGGCGACCCGCAGACCAGCCCGGTACGCGACCGTTTCCGCGTGCAGGCCGATGGCACGCTGCTGTGGTACGACGTGGTGAATGCCGATTTTGTCGACTACGCCGAGCGTGCACGAAGCCTGCAGTAATGCAGCGCGATCATTGATTGGCACGCCTGACGATGCTGCGCGCCTCGATCGGCAAGCGCTGTTGATCCATCGTTGCATCGCCGCGCGTCTGTGGCCTCAGGCGCGCTTTCGGTCTTGCGGTGTGCCTTGCGTGCAGCACTGCGTCGCTGCGCCTTGCCATGGCAGGCACGGCAGGTGGATCGGCCGCGTTACAACGCCAACTGCTCCAGCGACACGCCATCGGCATCCACGCGCAAGACCGATCCTTGCTCGTACCAGTCGCCCAGCACGATGCGCGTGCAGGTGTTACCACCGGCCTGCAGGGTATGGATGGCAGGGCGATGGGTGTGGCCGTGGATCAGCCGATCCAGGCCGTAACGCACGAAGGTGGCTTCCACTTCGGCCGGCGAGACGTCGGTGACGGTTTCGAAGCGCGACTGGTCGCCCTGCTTGAGTTCTGCATGCCGCGCCTGGCTTGCCGCGCGCGCCTGCTGCGCGAACGCGACGCGCGCGGCCAGCGGCTGGGCCAGGAACTGCGCCTGGAACACCGGGTCGCGCGTCTGCGCGCGGAAGGCCTGGTAGGCCGTGTCGTCGGTGCACAGCAAATCACCGTGCATCAGCAGCGTGGTGTGCC
Organism: Xanthomonas phaseoli pv. phaseoli; assembly: GCA_022749655.1. Taxonomy (GTDB): domain Bacteria; phylum Pseudomonadota; class Gammaproteobacteria; order Xanthomonadales; family Xanthomonadaceae; genus Xanthomonas; species Xanthomonas phaseoli. Next base: position 4,292,745 of record CP094243.1, on the reverse strand, counting down.
CGTACAGATCGATCACGGTGGGGTCGGGCAGGATCCGGAAGCCCGCCCGCTGCGCGTAGGTTTCGCCCACCAGGAAGTCGCGGTTGCCGGCCATGAAGAATACCGGCACCCCGGAACCTGCCACTGCATGCAGGGCCACCGCCACTGCATCGGCGGCGGTGGACGGGGTGTCGTCTCCGATCCAGGCTTCGAACAGATCGCCCAGGATGTAGAGCGCGTCGCTACCGGGGACCTGCGTGCGCAGGAATTCCAGGAACAACTCGGTGATCGCCGGCCGGGCCGGATCCAGATGCAGGTCGGAAATGAACAGGGTCGTCATTGCGCCATTGTACGGCGGCAGCGCGGGGCGGGAATCGGGAATGGAATCGGGAATCGGGAATCGGGAATCGCAGAAGCATTGCAGCTTCGCGGCGCTTGGTGTGCCAACTTGCAACGACACCGCAGGCTGGCGATCGCCATTCAGGCGTCCTGCAGGCCGCGCGCGCCGTGGGGCATGCGCGTGGGTGGGCAACCTTCCATCAGTTCACCGCGTACGGTCAGCGCAAGATCCCCGCGTACCGTCAGTACAAGATCCCCTCTCCCTGCGGGAGAGGGGTGGGGGTGAGGGTACGGGGCGAAGCCACGCGCTGGAGTCGCAATGCTGCGCTGGGGCTCTCTCGGCGTTTGCGAAAACACCCATCGACGGCGAGTGCATGAGGCTTCGAAGGTACCCTCATCGGCCCCTGCGCGGCCCCTTCTCCCCCACAAAGATGGCCAATGTCCCGAAGGGAGAAGGATGAAGCGAAGAGGTCTTGCTGCTGACTGGGCAGCGTCTTGGTCGCTGTCCGTTTGCCGTTACGCTTACCTGTCAGCGAGCCGCCATCACGCAACCCCAGCGCTTATCCCAGCACCACCGGCAAGCCCCACAGCGACAGGCTGGCCAGCAGCACGCCGATCAGCGTGGCGGCCAGCACGTCGCTGGGATAATGCAGCCCCAGCACCACCCGCGAGAGCGCCACGCCGGCCGAAAACGGCACCAGCAAGGGGGCCAGCCAGGGGTAGTAGGCCAGCGCCACGATGCTGAAGGACACCGCGTGCAAGGTATGGCCGGAGGGGAAACTGAACTCGTCCAGCGGCGCCACCCATGCGCGAATCCGCACGTCCGCCGCATACGGGCGCGGACGCCGGGTCCAGCGTTTGAGCGCCTTGTACAACGTCAATGCAAGCACGCCGGTGGCGGCCATGTGCGCCGATGCACGCACGCCGTCCATGCCGTCGAGCACCACCAGCAACCCCATCAAGGCGTACCAGAACACGCCGTCGCCCAGCCGGCTGATGGTGGCGAAGACACGCCGTACCGGGTTGCGCCGGCACCACAGATTGGCGCGTCGGCACCAGCGCGCTTCGTGACCGCGCAAGACCTCAAGCCGCGTTGACGACATAACGCCCCCGTGCAGCACTGATTCCCAGCAACAAGGCTTCGAAATCGGAGACCACATTGTCCGGATGCAATTTCTTCATCGCCTGCGCCGCCGCCGTGCCCATGCGCTGGCGCAGTGCGTCGTCTTCGGTCAGCGCGACGGCGGCCTGGATAAAGGCCTCGTCGGTGTCCACCGCCGCGCCGGTATGGCCGTTGCGCAGATATTCGCGGGCCGCGCCGTAGTCGAAAGCGACCGTCGCCACGCCGCTGGCCATTGCTTCCAGCGTCACATTGCCGAAGGTTTCGCTGCGGCTGGGAAACAGGAACAGATCGCCGCTGGCGAAGTGACGCGCCAATGCATCGCCACGCTGGACACCGCAGAAAATGAAGTCCGGATTGTCGTGCGCAAGCTTCTCGCGCGCCGGGCCATCGCCCACCCAGACGAAACGCGCCTTCGGGCGGATCTGCTGCAGTTTGCGAAAGGCGCGTACAGCCAGCGGCAGATTCTTTTCGCTGGCAATACGCCCCACATAGATGGCGGCAAAGCCTTCGCCTTCGATGCCCCAATCGGCGCGCAATGCGACATCGCGACGGCTCGGATCGAATTGCTGGCTATCCACCGCGCGCGCCAGCAATTGCACGCGCTCGAAGCCATCGTCGCGCAGAAACTGCTGCAGCTCGCGCGTGGGCACCAGGGTGGCATCGGCCTGGTTGTGGAAGCGCCGCATCCAGCGCAACGCAGTGCCCTGCAGCCAGGCAGCGCCGTAGTCGGGCAGGTATTCGTCGAAGCGGGTGTGGAAGCCGGTGGCGACCGGAATGCCGAGCCGGCGGGCCGCGCGCATTGCCGACCAGCCCAGCGGGCCTTCCGTGGCCACATAGATCGCGTCCGGTTGCGTGCTGCGCCAATGACGGACGAGGCGTTGCGTCGCCGGGAGGCCGAATTTCAATCCCGGGTAGCGCGGCAACGAGGCGCCACGCACCAGCAGCGCATCGGTCGGCGCGGTATCGGCGCTCTGGCGTGGCCGCACCACATCTACCTGGTGTCCACGCGCACGCAGACCGGTTTCCAGACCATGCACGGTCAACGCAACACCGTTGACCTCGGGGGTAGGTTTCGGTAACGATCGCGTAGCGCATGCCCGTTCTCCCGTTTTGACTAGCTTCCGGGAGTGCGATGGCATTGATGTTACGCCGATAAGACGTGGCGGTGACAGCTGTGACGGGAATGGAGAATCGGGAATCGGGAATCGCAAAGGCAGCGTGCTGCTTCGGTTTGGCGCCATCAACACCAGTCAGAAACTTCTAAGAGCCCCGTGGCGGACTATTCCCGATTCCCGATTCCCGATTCCCGATTTCCGCCTGAGGCCGCAGGCCTCAGGTCACAAACGGTTTGAACGCAATTCCCAGCCCGGCCATGCTCTCGACTTCGCCGATCAGGTCGGCGCGCAGCAGCGGGCGCGAGTCGATCCAGCTTTGCGACAGGATCAGCGATAGCCGGGTGTCGTCGGCGGTGAGTTCCAGGGTCGGAATCGGGTCCGCCTCGTGTGCGCGGTGCAGCAATACCGCCAGTCGCAGCAGTGCGGCCTTGCGCCGGGTCGGCAGCAACAGGCGGTCGGGCAATGCATCGAAAGCGGTCTTGGGCACATTGCGCCGGTGCGTGCGTACCAGCGAGGCCAGCACCTGCTGTTCCTGTCGCGAAAAACCCGCGATATCCGAATGCTCCAGGATGTAGCTGCCGTGCACGTGGTACTGGCTATGCGCGATGATCAGCCCCAGCTCGTGCAGGCGCGCGGCGCGGCGCAGCACCTGCGCATCGTCGCCATCCAGTTGCCAGGATTCGCAGACCTGGTCGAACAGGCGGCAGGCGGTCGCTTCCACGCGCTGCGCCTGTACTTCGTCGATGCCGTAACGCTGCATCAGCGAGGTCACCGAACTGTCGCGCGGGTCGTTTTCGCCGCCGCGGCCAAGCATGTCGTACAGGATGCCTTCGCGCATCGCCGCCTTGCTGACCATCAGTTTCTCCAACCCCAGCGCCTGGAACGCCGCTTCCAGCACCAGGATGCCGCCGGCGATGATCGGCCGCCGTTCGGCCGCCAGGCCGGGCAGCTGGATGTCTTCGATACGCTTGGCCTTGAGCAACTCCTCGCGCAGCGCCGGCAGCGCCTGCGCGGTGATCGCGCCCTTGGTCAGCTTCATCGCCGCGCACATCTCGCCGATGGCCTTGTGCGTGCCGGACGAGCCGATCGCCTCATGCCAGCCCAGCGCCTTGTACTGGCCGGCGAACTGCTGGAACTCGGCGCCGATCTCGGTCAGCGCGTCCTTCCATTTCTTCTTGGACAATTTGCCGCCGGGAAAAAACCGCCGCGTGCTGGCAATGCATCCGGCCTGCAGACTCTCGCGTTCCAGCGTCTGAAACCCGCGGCCGATGATGAACTCGGTCGAGCCGCCTCCGATGTCGATCACCAGCCGGCGTTGGTCCGGCTTGGGCGGTTGCGCATGCGCCACGCCCAGATAGATCAGGCGTGCTTCCTCGCGCCCGCTGACCACTTCGATCGCATGGCCCAGCGCGGTTTCGGCCGGCATCAAAAACGCTTGCGGCGAACGCAGCTGACGCACCGTGTTGGTCGCCAGCGCACGCACGCGCAGCGAAGGCACGTCGCGAATGCGCTGGCCGAAACGCGCCAGGCATTCCAATGCGCGTTGGCGCGCTTCGTTGGAGAGCCCACCTTTGCCATCCAGGCCATCGGCCATGCGCACGGTCTCGCGCAGGCGATCGACGACGCGCAGCTGACCCATCAGGTAGCGCGCAATGACCATGTGGAAACTGTTGGAGCCTAGGTCGATGGCGGCAAGAAAATCGCCATCGCGCAGGGGCGGAATCGTGGGGAGGGCATTGGCATGGCCGCATGGTAGCCGATGGGCTGTTGGCCACGTGAGAGGCCGTGCGTGTGCGCCCAGCCGACCGCGCACGCGATCGGTATTGCCAAGCGCTGGAAGCGGACGGTCAGTCGCCGTAATGGGCATGCCGCATGCCTGCGCAAGCGGCTTGCCACCTGGCGTGCGGCAATGAGCGCTCAGATCCGCTCGAGCAAAGTCATCTGCGCCGAATGCGCCGGCTCGCCCGGGGCAGGCGTGCGCTTGTGGTACACGCCCTCGGCGTCCAGCTCCCACGCGCTGACGTTGTCGTCCAGATAGTTCTGCAGCACCTCACGGTAGACGCGTTTGGCCAGGTCCGGTTCCAGGATCGGGAAGCAGGTCTCCACCCGCCGCAGCAGATTGCGTTCCAACCAGTCGGCACTGGCGCAGTACAGCTCGGCGGCCCCGTCGTTGCCGAACCAGTACACGCGGCTATGTTCCAGAAAGCGGCCCACGATCGAACGTACGCGGATGTTGTCGGACACCCCTGGCACCCCGGGGCGCAGCGTGCAGGCCCCGCGCACGATCAGATCGATCTGTACCCCGGCTTGCGACGCCGTGTACAACGCACGCACCACCTGCGGTTCGTTGAGGGCGTTCATCTTGGCGATGATGCGGCCCGGGCGACCCTTGCGGGCCAGCCGTGTCTCGCGATCGATCCGCTTCAACACGCCGGCATGCAGCGTAAACGGCGACTGCAACAACTGGTCCAGCTTCATGCGCGGCGCAAGCCCGGACAACTGCTGGAACAGCATGTGCACGTCGTTGCCGATTTCGGCATCGGCGGTGATCAGGCTGATGTCGGTATACAGGCGCGCGGTGCCGCTGTGGTAATTGCCGGTGCCCAGGTGCACGTAGCGTTTGAGCTTGCGGCCCTCGCGGCGCACGATCAGCAGCATCTTGGCGTGGGTCTTGAAGCCGACCACGCCGTAGACCACCTGCACGCCGGCTTCCTGCAGTTTGTCGGCCAGGCCCAGGTTGGCTTCTTCATCGAAGCGCGCACGCAACTCCACCACCACGGTGACGTCCTTGCCGTTGCGCGCGGCCAGAATCAGCGCATCGACAATCAGCGAATCCTTGCCGGTGCGGTACAGCGTCTGCTTGATCGCCAGCACGTTCGGGTCGACCGCGGCCTGGCGGATGACGTCCAGCACCGCGGTAAACGCATCGAAGGGGTGATGCAGCAACACATCGCCTTTCTTGACGATCTCGAAGATGCCCTCGCTGTCGCGCAAGGTGCGCGGATTGAACGAGGGGTACTTGAGTTCGGGGCGCTGTACCAGGTCGTAGACCTGCGTGACGCGGCTCAGGTTGACCGGCCCGGCGATGCGGTAGACCGCGTTCTCGTTCAGGCCGAAATTCTGCAACAAGGTGCGCAGGATCGGTGCCGGGCAGTCGTGCGCGATCTCCAGTCGCACCGCTGGCCGGTAGCCGCGCGTGACCAGTTCATCGCGCAGGGCCAGCGCCAGGTTCTCGACTTCTTCCTCGTCCACCACCAGTTCGGAATTGCGGGTGACGCGGAACTGATACGAGCCCATCACCTGCATGCCCGGGAACAGCTCGTCGACGAATTCGGACAACACCGAGGACAGGAACACGAAGCTCTGCGTGCCCTCCGGCGACAGGCTTGCCGGCAGCTGGATGATGCGGGGCAGCGAACGCGGTGCGCGCACGATGGCCAGATGCCCGGCGCGCCCGAACGCATCCTGGCCTTCCAGCACCACCACGATGTTCAAGGTCTTGTTGAGGATCTTCGGGAACGGGTGCGCCGGGTCCAGGCCCAGCGGCGACAGCACCGGCATGATCTCGTTGCGGAAATACGCACGCAGCCAACGTTTCTGGCGCGCGGTCCATGCCGAACGGCTGAGCACGGCAACGCCTGCGTCTTCCATCGCCGGCCGCAGCACCTCGTTCCACGCGTGGTACTGCTGCTCAACCAATTTGGCGGCGCGATCGTGCACCGCGTTGAGGATGGCGGTCGGGCTCAGCCCGTCCGGCGCCGGCGGCAGCCCGAACTCCTGTGCGTGCCGCACGGTAGCTGCGCGGATTTCGAAGAACTCGTCCAGGTTGGTGCACGAGATGCACAGGAAGCGCAGCCGTTCCAGCAATGGCACCTGCTCGTCGAGCGCCTGCGCCAGCACCCGGAAGTTGAAGTCCAGTTGCGACAGCTCGCGGTTGATGTACAGCGCCGGATCACGCAACGGATCGGTGGCGACGTCGTCGCCGGGTGTGATGTCGTGCAGTTCTTTGGCGTGGCCCATGGAATCGATCGTCAAGACGGGTTGTGTTATTGCCTGGGGCGCGCAACGCAGGCAATGCGGCGCGTGGCAGACGCGTCCATCGCAGCGCGCTGCGGCGCGCACTGACTACATATCACGCCGAGCGTGACAGTGGCACCGATTGCTCGCGCTGCACGACGCGCGCAGGTACGAAATGACACGAGAATTCGCTGCCGCGTCCCACTTCGCTTTCGATATCCAGGCGCGCCTGGTGCAGCCCCAGGATGTGCTTGACGATCGACAGTCCCAGCCCGGTGCCGCCGCTCTCGCGCGAGCGGCTGCTGGACACCCGGTAGAAGCGTTCGGTGATGCGCGGCAGGTGCGAGGCGGGGATGCCATAGCCGGTGTCGCGCACGGCCAGCGCCGCACCGTCGCCTTCGCGCACGAAACGGATCGTCACCGTGCCGCCGCCGGGCGTGTAGCGCACCGCATTGGTGACCAGATTGGAAAACGCACTGTGCAGCTCCTTGTTGGAGCCGAGCAGGTCCACACCGGCCTCGTCGATCACCTCCACGGTGTGGCGGCCCTGGCTGTGCGCCTCGGCCTCGCGGCGCAAGGTCGACAGCATGGGCGCCATCGCCACGTGTTCTTCGCCGAGTTCTTCCTGCGATTCCAGCCGCGACAGCGTCAGCAGGTCTTCGACCAGCTGCGCCATGCGTTGCGATTGCTTGCGCATTTCCGCCAGCATCGGGCCCGAATCGGGGAAATCCTCCGGATCGAGCATGTCCAGATACCCGTGCACCACCGTCAGCGGGGGTAGCAGTTCATGCGAGACGTTGGCCACGAAATCGCGGCGCACCTGTTCCAGCCGAAGCAGCTTGCTGACATCGCGCGCCACCAGCAGCCAGTAGTCGTCGGAGTAGGGGATCAGGCGCAGGTTCAGGCGCAGATCCGGGTCGGCCGGCGAGGCGGCATCCAGCATCGGCTCGGCATTGCGCCCGGCCGCCAGCCAGTGCGCCAGCGGCAACGGTTGCAGCCGCTCAACGATCGACACGCCCATGTCGCCGGGATGGTGCAGGCCGAGCAAACCGCCGGCTGCCTTGTTGAACCACTGCACGCGCTGACTGTTGCGATCCACGACCACCACCGCATCCGGCAGCGCCTGCGCCGCGGCGCGGTAGGTGCGCAACATTTCGATCAGGCGGCGCTTGCGCGCGCGCATCTCGTCCTGGCTGCGATACAGCAGCCGGTCCAGTTCGTTCCAGGCGCCGATTCCCGCCGCCGGCTCGGCACGCTGGCGTGCAGTGAGCCGGCGCAGCACCTGGCGCAGCCGCCAGTAATGCCAGGCCAGCACGCCCAGGGCGGTGAGCGTCAGCGCCATCCACACATGCCCGATCAGCACGCCGGCCACGACGGCAGCGCCCAACAACAGCGCAAGGGTGCCGAGCGTCTTGAGCCAGGCGGAACGGATGTGTTGAGGCATGGAAGGCGTTACCACGAAGCGTCAGGTAGGCAGCCGCCCGACCGGAGTGCGGCCGGGCGACTTTGCGGCACGTCAGGTCGCCGAGGAAAAACGATAGCCCGAGCCACGCACGGTCTGCACCATGTTTTCCAGCCCGAACGGTTCCAGCGTCTTGCGCAGGCGGCGGATATGCACGTCGATGGTGCGCTCTTCCACATACACGCTGCCGCCCCAGACATGGTCCAGCAGCTGGGTGCGCGTATACACGCGCTCGGGGTGCGTCATGAAAAAGTGCAGCAGACGATACTCGGTCGGGCCGATCGGCACCGGCGCATCGCCGGCGAACACCCGGTGCGCGGCGCCGTCGATGCGCAGCTTGCCTACCGCCACGCTACCGTCTTCGTCGTCTTCGCGGGTGCGCCGCATCACCGCGCGGATGCGCGCCAGCAGCTCGCGCGCAGAGAACGGCTTGACCACGTAATCGTCGACGCCGGCTTCCAGGCCGCCGACGCGGTCGTTTTCTTCGCCGCGCGCGGTGAGCATGATGATCGGAATCTCGCGGGTCAGCTGCTCCTTGCGCCAGCGCCTGGCCAGGTCCAGCCCGCTGGTGCCCGGCAACATCCAGTCCAGCAGGATCAGGTCCGGCACGCGGTCGGCGATGGCGGTCTGCGCCTCGCGGGCATCGCCGGCATGGATGGGCTCGAACTCGCCTTTGCGCAGCGCGAACGCCACCATGTCGCGGATCGCGGGTTCGTCATCGACGATCAGAATGCGTTTCTGCACGCGGGGCTTACCGTCTGGCTTTGGTTGATCGCCAGTAGACTACGGTTTTGTGACTCTAATGTGACATCGCCGAAGGCGCCTGCGCGGCGGCTGTGGAGCACGAAGCGGACTGGGCAGTTCCACTACCGGCAGGCGGCCGCGCGATACCCTTCCGTCGTGAACAGCCGGCGATGCGTCGGCGATCAGCGCGTGGACAAATCCGGGTCGCGGATACCCTGGCGACGCAGCTCCAGCACGGTTGGGGTGATCGCGGCAATGCGCGCATCCACGCGCGCCCGTGTCACATAGTCGAGATCCTTCTTTTTCAGTGCTTCCAGCTGGATCAATGCCTGTTCAGCGCGGCCGTTCAAGAACGCCGCCTCCGCATACGCTTCGCTAGCGCGCAATGGGTCGCCGGACAGCTCGCAGGCACGCGCGTAGCTCTGCTGCAGCAGCGGGTCGTCGCTGCTCCGGTGCAACAACGGCTCCAGCACCTGGCGCGCGCGCTGGCCGGACTCCTTGCTGGCCTGCTCGTTGAGCGCAGTGGCATAGGTCAGCGCGACCGCGCGGTTGTTCGGTAACTGCTTGAGCAGCGCATCGAAGCGGGCATTGGCCGCTTCTCGCGGACCCACGCGCGCCTGCGCCTCGCTCAGGCCCAGCGCCAGCCACAAATTGTCCGGGTGCGCCTGGAGCAGGCTGGCCAGCTCGGCCACCGGCTCGCCCGGCCGCCCGCCGCTGTTGCGCAGCCGCGCCAGCGCCAGGCCATAGCGCTGCGGATCGCTCAAGCCTTGTTTAGCGCTGCGGCGCAGGTTTTCGTACTCGCGAATGGCCGCATCCGGCGTGGCGGCGCTGAGCACGCGCAGGCGCTCCTTGGCCCAATCGAAACCCTGTTGGTCGGCGCCGCGGCTGAGCGCATCCACCGGCAACCGCAGCGCGTAAGGGAGCAGCGCGTTGCCATTGCGGCTGAGCGGCTCCGACAGCGATGGGTCGGCCGGGTCGACGCGCTCCTGGCGCGTCCCGCCCGGCACCGAGGTCGTCAGGACCACCGTGTTTTTCTTCATCTGCTCGGCGCGCGACTTGGCTTCGCTGATGCGGGTGACGGTCACCGGGTGGGTCTGCAGGAAATCCGGCGCGCTGTAGCCGCCCTCGTTGGCGCGCATCGCCACCGACATGCGCTCGAAGAAGCCGGCCATCGCGTCCACGTCGTAGCCGCTGCGCGCCAACGTGCGGATGCCCAGCCGGTCGGCTTCGGATTCGTTGGAGCGGGTGTAGTCGATCTGCCGCTGCTGCATCAGCCCCATCGCGCTGGTGATGGTGGCCATGGTGGCGTCGCCCTTGGAGTTGCCCCCGGCCTGCTGGGCTGCCACCACCGCCGCCAGCATGCCGAGCAGGATCGGAATCTGGTCGCGCTGCGCGCGCTCCACTCCACGTAGCACGTGCTGCTGGGTGACGTGGGCGATCTCGTGCGACAGCACCGCCGCCACTTCGTCCTCGCGCTCGGCGGTCAACACCAGCCCGGCATTGACGGCGATGTAACCACCCAGCGTGGCGAATGCGTTGATCTGGCGGTCGCGCAGCATGAAAAACGTAAAAACGGTTGCTGCGGTTGGTCGCTGTTGGCGCCCAGCCGGGTGCCCATGGTCTGCAGCCAGTCGGTGATCAGCGGGTCGTCCAGCACGTAGTCGTAGTTGCGCAACTCGGCCAGCATCATCCGGCCGTATTCGGCCTGGCGGGCCGGGGTCAGCAACTCGCCGGCCGACGAACCGATATCGGGCAGGCGGCTTTCCTGCGCAGGTGCCACACCCATGGCAACGGCCAGCGTGAGGGCAGTGGCGAGCGGTAGCAGGCGCAAGTGGAACTCCCAGGTGATGCGCGGAGCATGCGGGCAGCCCGGCGCAGAGGCGTGAATCATCGGTTAACCCACAGTGTTGCGGTGACGACATGGAAATTCCAGTCGCCCGGTACCATGTGTCAGACCTCACACCAACCACGGAGTTTCCCGTGAGCCAAGACCATACCGATCAGGACGCGGCCTCCGGCCCGCAGATCACCCTGTATTCCTCCGCCATCTGCCCCTATTGCGTGGCAGCCAAGAACTTTCTCAAGAGCAAGGGCAAGACCTGGACCGAGGTGCGGATCGACCTGGATCCGGCCGAGCGCGACAGGATGATTGCCCTGGCCAAGCGCACCAGCGTGCCGCAGATCTTCGTCGGCGACGTCCACGTGGGCGGCTACGACGACATGATGGCCATGCATCGTGCCGGCAAGCTCGAACCGCTGCTGGCGGGCAGCGCAGGCGGCCAGGCATGAGTGGTTCCGACGACGGCAGCGCCGACCGCCTGCGCGAGTTCACCGAATTTCGCCAGCGCATGAACCAGCGCATCCTGGCCGAGCCGAACCAGGTGGTGCGTCGGTTCTTCGCGCTCGACACGCAGACCTACCAGGCCGGCGCGCTGGACGTGAAGACCAAGGAACTGCTCGGCCTGGTCGCCTCGATGGTGCTGCGCTGCGACGACTGCATCAGCTATCACGTGGCTCAGTGCAAGGAAGCCGGCGTGAGCCGGGAAGAGTTCTTCGAAACCTTCTCGGTCGGCCTGGTGGTCGGCGGCTCCATTGTCATCCCGCATCTTCGCCGCGCGGTGGATTTCCTGGACCAGCTCGAAGGCGGTGCACAGACGCCGGCCCAGCACGCACACGACTGAGTGTGGTACCGAGGCGGGAGTGGGGGATTCGGGATTGGTAAAAGCGAGCAGGACACGCGCCGCCCGATCAGGCGGCGCGTTGCGTTTGGGCGCCAGCGGCTCTTGATGGCTGCGAAAACATAGCGGGCAGTCGTCAGGCGGTGTGGGCGGCATGGAGCAACCGCAGTGCGCGGAGGACGGATCCATGCCGATTCCGTGCACCGGCTTCCTGGCCACTCAGTCGTTGGATGGTGGCCCTTAGACCAGGTCGGTTTGGGCGCCTTCACCGGCATCGGGCATAATTGCCCCTGAAACCTCCTTGCGCCGCTCTGCCGGGTATTGCGGCTGGCGCTCCCCCTTCAAGTTCGGAAACCCAACGTTATGACGCAGACAATCACGGTCATCCGCGGCGACGGCATCGGCCCGGAGATCATGGATGCCACGCTGTTCGTGCTCGACGCGCTGCAGGCTGGCCTGACCTACGAATACGCCGACGCCGGCTTGGTTGCGCTGGAAAAGCACGGCGATCTGCTGCCCGAGTCCACTCTGGCGTCGATCACCAAGAACAAGGTGGCGCTGAAAAGCCCGCTGACCACGCCGGTCGGCGAGGGTTTCAGCTCGATCAACGTCGCCATGCGTCGCAAGTTCGACCTGTACGCCAATGTGCGTCCGGCCAAGTCGTTCCCGAACACCAAGTCGCGCTTCGCCGACGGCGTGGACCTGATCACGGTGCGCGAGAACACCGAAGGCGCGTACCTGAGCGAAGGCCAGACCGTGTCCGAGGATGGCGAGACCGCGTTCTCCGGCACCCGGATCACCCGCAAGGGCTCCGAGCGCATCGTGCGCTACGCCTTCGAGCTGGCCAAGAGCACCGGCCGCAAGAAGGTCACCGCCGTGCACAAGGCCAACATCATCAAGTCGACCTCGGGCCTGTTCCTGAAGGTGGCACGCGATGTGGCCGCGCAGTATCCGGATATCGAATTCCAGGAAATGATCGTCGACAACACCTGCATGCAGCTGGTGATGCGTCCGGAGCAGTTCGACATCATCGTGACCACCAACCTGTTCGGCGACATCATCTCCGACCTGTGCGCCGGCCTGGTCGGCGGCCTGGGCCTGGCCCCGGGCGCCAACATCGGTCTGGACGCGGCGATCTTCGAAGCCGTGCACGGCTCGGCGCCGGATATCGCAGGGCAGGGCAAGGCAAACCCGTGCGCGCTGCTGCTGGGCGCGGCGCAGATGCTGGACCACATCGGTCAGCCGCAGAATGCCGAGCGCCTGCGCGAAGCCATCGTCGCCACCCTGGAGGCCAAGGATTCGCTGACCCCCGACCTGGGCGGCACCGGCAACACCATGGGCTTCGCCAAGGCCATCGCCAGCCGCCTCTGAGCACACTGGCAGACTTGCACAAAGAGAAAGGGCGCCTAGGCGCCCTTTCTTTTGTTGGAAACCGGTCACTCGACGCCAGTGTCACGCGTTCAAGCGAGGGGAGCCACCGTTGCGATTCCCGAATCCCGAATCCCGGCTCAATTGCGCGACTGCAGCTTCGACAGCAGGCGCAGGAACTCGATGTACAGCCACACCAGCGTCACCATCAGGCCGAATGCGCCGTACCACTCCATGTGCTTGGGCGCGCCTTGCTCGACGCCGCTCTCGATGAAGTCGAAGTCCAACACCAGGTTCAACGCCGCCACCACCACCACGAACAGGCTGAAACCGATGCCGATCAGGCCCGAGTCGTGGATGAAAGGGATGCGCACACCGAACAGGCCCAGCACGATGGTCGCCAGATAGACCAGCGCGATACCGCCGGTGGCTGCGACCACGCCCAGCTTGAAGTTTTCGGTGGCCTTGATCATGCCGCTGCGATACGCGAACAGCAGCGCGAACAGGGTGCCGAAGGTGAGCAGGATGGCCTGGAACACGATGCCGTTGAAGCGTGCTTCGTACACTGCCGAGATCGAGCCGAGGAAGAAGCCTTCGATCAATGCATATAGCGGCGCCGTAATCGGTGCCCAGGTCGGCTTGAAGCAGGTAGCCAGTGCGAACACCAGGCCGCCGATCGCGCCGGCAATCATGTAGATGCGCGCGACAGGCAGCGGCATGCCATCGGAGCCGATCGATTGCGACCACGCGAAGGCGGCGGTGATCACCGCCATCAGCAACAACGCGCCGGTCTTGTTGACCGTGCCGTTGAGGGTCATCGCCTGACCGTCGCGGGTGACGATCGAGCCGGAGCCGGAGTCGAGGAACGTGGATTCCCGAAGGGCAGGGTTACCGCTACGCATGCGTGTTCTCCATGAAAATAGTGCTCACCCTACTGGCGAACGTGGTTGCGAGGATAGCTGATCGTTCAACTTACACAGGGTGATTGACAGCGAGGCCAATCATTCCCAAAATAGCCGACCTTTCGAGCCTTCGGGATTGAAAGGTCCCGCCGGGGTATAGCGCAGTCTGGTAGCGCGCCTGCTTTGGGAGCAGGATGTCGGGGGTTCGAATCCCTCTACCCCGACCATTCCGAGCTTTCGACGGCGTGGGAATGCGAAGTTCGGTCCGGGCGCCCGTAGCTCAACCGGATAGAGCACCGGCCTTCTAAGCCGGCGGTTACAGGTTCGAGTCCTGTCGGGCGCGCCATCGGCGGTACGGTAGGAAGCAGGTTTTCAGTGGTGGCTGTAGCTCAGCTGGTTAGAGTACTGGATTGTGATTCCAGATGTCGGGGGTTCGAGTCCCCTCAGCCACCCCACTGATGACAGGAAATTGCAGGAATGTTTGACCCCATGTGGCACGGGGTGTTGCAACGAAGCAAAAATGCACATACAATGTGCGCCCAGTTTCAGGGCCGTTAGCTCAGTTGGTAGAGCAGTTGACTCTTAATCAATAGGTCCAAGGTTCGAATCCTTGACGGCCCACCAATTAAAACAGCCACTTAGCGCAAGCCAAGTGGCTGTTTTTCTATGCGTCGGGAGAATTGCCGGGAAAATTGAGTGCCGATCACTGTTCAGATACCGAAGGCTGGCGTCGAGTGGATGGCGTTGTCGGTGGCCGTTGCTATCTTCGTGGTCCTCTGAAACGTCGCCCCCAAGGCGCGCACGGAGCGCAACTGGACGTGTACTTGCGGCCGTCATCGAGCTCAAGCTTTAAATCGTCAGTCAGCTCGCGGCGAGTGCTCGCGACTATGTGACGACGAAGTTATACATTTCTGGCGGATCAATTTTGGGTCCCCGCAATCACGAATTCTTGGAAAGTAGGCGTGATGCGTTCTATCCACTCCGGACGCCGGGCCACGAGGGGCCGCTCTACCCGCGAGCGCTTGAGCAGCGCACTGCCGGCACCTCTTACTGAGGGTCGGCCATGGGGCTTGGCTTTTGCATCCTGGTTGGTTTGATTGCACGAGCGACGTTGAAACTTAACCGGTCGTTCATCTTTGCTTGGCTAGGTTCCATCGCTCATCCGCACGGAATGCGTCAATGAGGCCTGCCAGAGCCACTCTGTTTCTGATCATCGCTACAGCCTGCGGTACTGCCCTCTGTGCCTGCGCACACTCCCAGGCCGCCCCCTACAGCCGACCCCGAAGGAACCCAGCACCATGACGACGCATGAGGCTGACACAGCCAATCCCACTCTCAGTGCTGAAGAGATGGGCAAGCGGCTACTCAGCTTGATCGGAGGCCTGAAGTCTCGGGACGAGATCACCCTTGAAAGAATCCGGGATGTGATGGGCATCTCGCTGAAGCTGGAGCCAGGTGCGATCGGTGCCGGATTTCCGAGTGGTGATCTGGGAGGCGGCTGGCGCTACGTGTTCGATTACTTTCCTGAGTCGCCATCTAGCTCGAAAGGAGTCAAGTTGACGTTCGTCAACACGGCTAACCGGTTTGCCGACATGAGTGCCGTCTGCAGTCTCGATTTCGCCTATTACGACGCGTCGCTCAAGAGCATGGGTTTTGTCAGTTCGCCAACACACGGTCCAATTGGTCAGCTGGAAGATCTGCACTACGTCAAAGCCACGACAAGCGAGGCGGGGGGAGACATCGTTGTTTCCATTGTTCCGCAGAACGTAGTTGCCGGATCTAACGCCCGGTTGTGCATCAAATCGATCAGCACCCTGGGCTAGTCAAGGAAGAAGCACATGGCAGGTCCCAATCCCCAGCTCGAAGCGGCATTAGCTCAGTTCGCTGGGCAACAAGGCGTGACGCAAGATCAAGTTGCGCAGCTGCGAAACGCGATCAGCGTGGATGCTGCTCTTCTGGCGCAATTTGATCAGCAGGCGCAGGCAGGAACCCTACGTGGCTTTGCATTGCAGCCAGCCGGTAGTAGTGCGCCGAATCTGGTTGGGACGTACGACATGCAGAGCGCTGTCGTCACGCTGCCGGCGGCGAGCTTGCCCCCGCTGGAACGATTGCGACCAGTGACTTAAAGGCGGAGCGTGTGCAGAATTTTGTGTAACCGTGGTTTGGGTTACCGCTGAGGAAGTCGCCCCTCGAACTGGATCGTAAAGCGGTTCAGCGCAGCCTTCCAGTCGCGGATCGGCAGCGTCCATTTCTTGGTGATGTTGCGCAGAGCCAGGTAGAACAGTTTCATCAAGGCTTCGTCGCTGGGGAACGCGCCGCGGTTCTTGGTCAGCTTGCGCAGGCTCATGTTGACCGACTCGATGGCGTTGGTCGTATAGATCACCTTGCGGATCTCCGGTGGGTAGTCGAAGAACGGGATCAGTCGTGACCAATTGCGCCGCCATGACTGGCTGATGGGCGGGTACTGGGCGTCCCACTTGGCCTCGAACTCGGTCAGTGCCTGCTCGGCCTCCTCGACGGTGGCGCAGGCGTAAATGCGCTTGAGATCGGCGGCAACCTCGGCGCGGCGTTTCCACGAGACGTAGTTCAGGCTGTGCCGCACCATGTGCACGATGCACAGCTGCACGGTGGTCTGCGGGAACACCGCCTCGATCGCCTCGGGAAACCCCTTCAGGCCATCGACGCAGGCAATGAAGATGTCCTGCACCCCGCGGTTGCGTAGCTCCGTCACGACTTGCAGCCAAAACTTGGCACCCTCGGCCTGCGCCAGCCATAGGCCCAGCACTTCCTTCTCGCCGCCCATGGTGATGCCGATGGCCAGGTACACCGCCTTGACCCGCACCGCGCCCTCGCGCACTTTGACGTGGATGCAGTCCAGATAGACGATCGGATAGACCGGATCCAGTGGCCGCGCCTGCCACGCCTTGACCTCCTCGACGACCGCATCGGTGACTGAGGAAATCAGACTCGGCGACACCTCGGTGCCGTACATCTCCTCCAGGTGCGACTGGATCTCGCGCACGGTCATGCCGCGCGCGTACAACGACAAGATCTTGTCATCGAAGCCGGCCCAGCGGGTCTGGTGCTTGGGGATCAGCTGTGGCGCGAAGCTGCCGTGGCGATCACGCGGAATCTCGATCGGCAGCTCGCCGAACTCGCCCTTGAGCGTCTTGCGGCTGCGTCCGTTGCGCGTGTTGCCGGCCGCGTTGGCGACCGGCTCATGCTTGTCATGACCGAGGTGTTCGGTCATCTCCGCGTCCAGCGCCCGCTCCACCAACCGCTTGGTCAGCTGCTTGAGCAGGCCGTTCTCGCCGATCAGATCCTCGGGTTTGGTGTAGTTGACCAACAGGCTGCTAAGCAGCTCGTCGGGTACCTCATGTGTGCGTGGGCTCATGGTGTCTCCGGGTTAGGTGGCAGTCTCCTGCCTGTGGCCCGGTTACACAAAATCTAGGACACGCCCCGCGTTGGAGGAAAAATAAGTAGCTTAAGTGTTTGATTTCAAATGTTATTAGCGCTGACTCTTAATCAATAGGTCCAAGGTTCGAATCCTTGACGGCCCACAAATAAAAGCACTTAGGCAGCCGCCTGGGTGCTTTTATTTTTCCAGGACCAAAAACAGGGTGCGCTCGTTGGGGCTCCTTTGAACGAATCGAGGCCAGCGATAACTCGGCGTCGCGACCACGCTGTTGCAGCTTGGCGATAGCGCCGGCACCGCCCATGTCTGGTCCGGTTGGATAGCGGCTTTTCAACGCCTTTGGGGCAACGCTCAACATCGAACGCCTGGCTGGAGCGCGCTTGCCGCAGTCGCCGTTAGGGATCGAGCCGGGTCAGTTCTTCAGCGATGCCAAAAGTCTCGCGGTGCGCCATTGCGGGGCCACGTCATGGCTGTGCTGAGCGCGTCGCGCGCCGTGCTCTGCGCGATCTACAAGAAGTTGCAGGAAGCAGCCACGTCACTCGCCAGCGCCCCCGTGCAAGGCCCGCAACGCAGGCGTCTGGCTTCGCTGATCCGCAGAACTGGCCCCGAGTCCGACCAGCCCGTTGAGGGGGAGCGACGTGATTCGTCCATCCGGGTCGATTTCTTCGATGCAATCACGCGACAGTGCCACGATCTGGCGATATCGGGCTGTCATCGCAAGTGCTGACTCCACGCAGAAATTAACGAAATTTTCGCAAATCCGGCTGCGACGTGCCGGCAGCGAACGGGCTTTGACTGGGTTCAGGCGGGTAGGCCGGCCGCCGATGGCCCTATGCATTGCGTGGAGCCTCAAGTCACCGCGCAAAGCAGCTCGTGCCCACTGCAGTCGTCACACGCCCAGGCTCGCAGCGCTTTTTCTTTACCGGCATCCCTGCAACAATAGCCGGGCATCTACGGCATTGCGAAAGTGGCGGAATTGGTAGACGCACCAGATTTAGGTTCTGACGCCGTAAGGCGTGGGGTTCGAGTCCCCCTTTCGCACCAATGCCGCGCGGCCGTGTGGGTTCCGGCCGCTGCACTTCCTGCAAACCGCTCGCTTGTGTCCGTAACGCCGCTGCGCGCATGCCGCTGGCAGCGGCCGCCGTTATCGGCGAAACTACAAGGCTAGGCGGCATTCTCGCCATCCGTTAACCCGCATCTTCCATCTCGTGCCGACGCTGTGCGCTGTCGGTGGCAGGAGTCAACATGCAAGCATCGATCGAATCCACCGGCAATCTGGAACGCCGCCTGACCTTCACCCTGCCGCAGGAGCGCCTGGAGACGCACGTCGGGGGCCGCCTGCGCGAGCTTGCGCGGACCACGCGCATCAAGGGCTTCCGTCCCGGCAAGGTGCCGACCAAGGTGATCGAGCAGCGCTTCGGTCAGCAGGTGCGTGCCGAGGCGATGGAAGGCCTGCTGCGTGAGACCTTCGATTCGGCCGTCCGCGAGCATTCGCTGCGCCTGGCCGGCAACCCGCGTATCGATCAGGGCGAGACCGATTTCGACTTCGTCGCCACCTTCGAAGTGGTGCCGGATTTCGGCGACATCGACGTGACCAAGCTGTCGGTGGTGCGTGCGACCGCTGAAGTGACCGATGCCGACATCGACCAGATGATCGAGAACCTGCGCCTGCAGCGCCGCACCTGGAATCCGGTCGAGCGCGGTGCGCAGGTCGGCGACCTGGTGGCGCTGGAGACCTGGTCGCAGGCTGGCGACGAGCGTCTGCCCGCCGAAGGCGTGGAGACCGGCAGCAGCGTGCTGGGTTCGGGCGTGATGTTCGACCAGATCGAAAAGGGCCTGGAAGGCCTGACCAAGGGTGAAGAAAAGACCCTGACCGTCGATTTTCCCGCCGAATGGCGCGTGCCGCAGCTGGCAGGCAAGACCGTGCAGGTGCACGTCAAGGCGGTCGAAGTCTCCGAGCCGGTCTTGCCGGCAGTGGACAAGGAGTTCATCAAGAGCTTCGGCGTGAAGAGTGGCGATGCCGAGCAGTTCCGCGCCGATATCCGCACCAACCTGGAGCGCGAGCTCAAGGGCGCGCTGATGAACCGTCTGCGCCGCGAAGTGGGCGAGCAGCTGATTGCCGCCTACGCGCATGTCGAAATGCCGCCGCGCCTGGTCGAGAACGAAGCCCGGTCGATGCTGGCCCAGCAGGTCGAGCAAGTCCGCCGCAGCGGTCGCGATCCGGGCCAAGTGCCGGCCGATGCGCACCAGGGATTCATGGATGCCGCCGCCAAGCGCGTGCTGGTCGGTCTGCTGGTGGGCGAGGTGGCGCGCCGCAACGAACTGCGCCTGGAGTCCAAGCGCGTCAGCGAAACGCTGCGTCTGATCGCTTCGACCTACGAAGAGCCGGAACAGGTCATTGAGATGTACCGCAACGACCCCCAACTGATGAACGGGCTGCAGAGCCGCGTGATGGAAGAGCAGGTGATCGACTGGATCGCCGAGCGCGCCCAGCACACCGAGCAGTCGCTGTCGTTCCAGGACGCCATCCGCGTCTGATCCGGCAGTAAGAGAAGAACCGCGCCCGCAGCTTGGGGGCGGATGGCGAACACGGGCAGCGGCACAGGCCGCTGCCACAACGGGAAGACTGATGAGCATTGTGACCAAAGCCCTGAACCTGGTGCCCATGGTGGTCGAGCAGACCAGCCGTGGCGAGCGTGCGTACGACATCTACTCGCGTCTGCTGAAGGAGCGTCTGATCTTCCTGGTCGGTCCGATCGACGACCATATGGCCAACGTGATCGTGGCCCAGCTGCTGTTCCTGGAAGCGGATAACCCGGAAAAGGACATCAGCATCTACATCAATTCGCCCGGTGGCGTGGTCACCGCCGGCATGGCGATCTACGACACCATGCAGTACATCAAGCCGGACGTCAGCACCATCTGCGTCGGCCAGGCCGCCTCGATGGGCGCGCTGCTGCTGGCCTCGGGTGCGGCCGGCAAGCGTTACGCGCTGCCGAATTCGCGCGTGATGATCCATCAGCCGCTGGGTGGCTTCCAGGGCCAGGCGACCGATATCGATATCCATGCGCGCGAGATCCTGACCCTGCGTTCGCGCCTGAACGAGATCCTGGCCAAGCACACCGGCCAATCGCTGGAGACCATCGCGCGCGACACCGAACGCGACAACTTCAAGAGCGCGGTCGATGCGCAGGCCTACGGCCTGGTGGATCAGGTGCTCGAACGTCGTCCGGAAGAGTCGATCCAGCCGTCTTGATCGTCAAGTTATTGAAATTGCAGGAAAAACCGGCAGGGTCGGGCGGGGCGAATGTCCTCCCGACCCTGTGCTATTCTCGAAATCGAACCCCCGTGCATCGGGTGGGGTAACTGGGTAACAGAAGCATGAGCGAAGACCGCCAAGGTCGTTCCGGCGACAGCAACAAGATTCTCTACTGCTCGTTCTGCGGTAAGAGTCAGCATGAAGTCCGTAAGCTGATTGCCGGTCCCAGCGTATTCATCTGCGATGAGTGCGTTGAGCTGTGCAACGACATCATCCGCGAGGAACTCGAAGAGAAGGCGCAGTCGGCACGTTCCAGCCTGCCCAAGCCGCGCGAGATTCTCGAGGTGCTGGATCAATACGTGATCGGGCAGCTGCGCGCCAAGCGCACGCTCGCGGTGGCGGTGTACAACCACTACAAGCGTATCGAGAGCCGCAGCAAGAACGATGACGTCGAGCTGGCGAAATCCAACATCCTGCTGGTCGGTCCGACCGGTTCGGGCAAGACGCTGCTGGCCGAAACGCTGGCGCGCCTGCTCAATGTGCCGTTCACGATCGCCGATGCCACCACGCTGACCGAAGCCGGCTATGTCGGCGAGGACGTGGAAAACATCATCCAGAAGCTGCTGCAGAAGTGCGATTACGACGTCGAGAAGGCGCAGCAGGGCATCGTCTACATCGACGAAATCGACAAGATCTCGCGCAAGAGCGAGAACCCGTCGATCACCCGCGATGTGTCCGGCGAAGGCGTGCAGCAGGCGCTGTTGAAGCTGATCGAAGGCACGGTGGCCTCGGTGCCGCCGCAGGGCGGCCGCAAGCACCCGCAGCAGGAATTCCTGCAGGTCGATACCAAGAACATCCTGTTCATCTGCGGCGGTGCATTCGCCGGGCTGGACAAGGTGATTCAGCAGCGTTCCAACGACGCTGGCGGCATTGGCTTCGGTGCCAAGGTCAAGAGCAGCGAGCGCAAGCAGGAAGTGGGCAAGATCCTGGCCGAAGTCGAGCCGGAAGATCTGATCAAGTTCGGCCTGATTCCCGAGTTCGTCGGCCGTCTGCCGGTGGTCGCCACGCTGGAAGAGCTGGATGAGCCGGCGCTGATCAAGATCTTGACCGAGCCCAAGAACGCCATCACCAAGCAGTTCAAGAAGTTGTTCGACATGGAAGGCGTGGAGCTGGAGTTCCGCCCCGATGCCCTGTCGGCGATCGCCAAGAAGGCGCTCAAGCGCAAGACCGGCGCCCGCGGGCTGCGCACCATTGTCGAATCGGTGCTGCTGGACACCATGTACGAGCTGCCGTCGCAGGAAAACGTCAGCAAGGTCGTGGTGGACGAGTCGGTGATCGAGCACAAATCCGAGCCGTATCTGATCTACCAGGCGCAACCGGCGCCGGCCAAGGCCGCGTCCGGCGACTGAGGCCTGGATGCCGTCGCGCCGGGCCCCGGCCTCGCTGGCGGATAAAGGGTTTCCGAACGCTACTTGCAACACCTCGCCGATGGCCCCATAACGGGGCCATCGGCTTTTTTACGCCCCAAAACCCCCATTCCTGCGGAGTGCCCCATGGCCCAGTCCCAACCAGAAATTCTCGATCTGCCAGTGTTGCCGCTGCGCGACGTGGTGGTGTTTCCGCACATGGTGATCCCGCTGTTCGTCGGCCGCGACAAGTCGATGCGCGCGCTGGAGAAAGCCATGGAAGCGGACAAGCGCATCCTGTTGGTGGCGCAGAAGTCGGCCGAGACCGACGACCCGGCTGCCGGCGACCTGTATACCGTCGGCACCCTGGCGCAGGTGCTGCAGTTGCTCAAGCTCCCCGACGGCACCATCAAGGTGCTGGTCGAGGGTCTGTCGCGGGTCACCGTGGACAAGGTTGTCGAGCAGGACGGCGCATTGCAGGGGCAGGGCACCGAAATCGAGGCCAGCGACGCGCGCGAGCCGCGCGAGGTGGAAGCGATTGCACGGTCGCTGATGTCGCTGTTCGAACAGTACGTCAAGACCAATCGCAAGCTGCCGCCTGAGCTGCTGCAGACCTTGTCGGGCATCGATGAGCCGGGCCGCCTGGCGGACACCATCGCCGCCCACATCGGTGTGCGTCTGGCCGACAAGCAGCGTCTGCTGGAAATCACCGACACCGGCGAGCGGCTGGAACTGCTGGTCGGTCTGGTCGATGGCGAAATCGACGT
This sequence comes from Xanthomonas phaseoli pv. phaseoli, assembly GCA_022749655.1. GTDB lineage: Bacteria > Pseudomonadota > Gammaproteobacteria > Xanthomonadales > Xanthomonadaceae > Xanthomonas > Xanthomonas phaseoli. The sequence goes on along the minus strand of CP094243.1, from coordinate 4,270,171 downwards.
GCAGCAGCTGGAAAAGCGCATCCGCGGCCGGGTGAAGTCGCAGATGGAAAAGAGCCAGCGCGAGTACTACCTCAACGAGCAGATGAAGGCGATCCAGAAGGAACTGGGCGACCTGGACGATGCGCCCGGCGAGCTGGAAGAGCTGGCGCGCAAGATCGCCGAGGCGGGCATGCCCAAGCCGGTCGAGACCAAGGCCAAGGCCGAGCTCAACAAGCTCAAGCAGATGTCGCCGATGTCCGCCGAGGCGGCCGTGGTGCGCAACTACCTGGACTGGCTGCTGGGCGTGCCGTGGAAGAAGCGCACCAAGGTGCGCAAGGACCTCAAGGTCGCCGAAGATACGCTGGACGCCGATCACTACGGCCTGGACAAGGTCAAGGAGCGCATCCTTGAGTACTTGGCCGTGCAGTCGCGCGTGAAGCAGATGAAGGGGCCGATCCTGTGCCTGGTCGGGCCGCCGGGCGTGGGCAAGACCTCGCTCGGGCAGTCGATCGCCAAGGCGACCAACCGCAAGTTCGTGCGTATGAGCCTGGGCGGCATTCGCGACGAGGCCGAAATCCGTGGCCACCGCCGGACCTATGTCGGTTCGATGCCGGGCCGCCTGGTGCAGAACCTCAACAAGGTCGGCAGCAAGAATCCGCTGTTCCTGCTGGACGAAATCGACAAGATGTCGATGGACTTCCGTGGCGACCCGTCGTCGGCATTGCTGGAGGTGCTGGACCCGGAGCAGAACAACTCGTTCAACGACCACTATCTGGAGGTCGATCTGGACCTGTCGGAGAGGTGATGTTCGTCGCCACCTCCAACTCGCTCAATATCCCGGGCCCATTGCTGGACCGCATGGAAGTGATCCGCATCCCCGGCTACACCGAGGACGAGAAACTCAACATCGCCACGCGCTATCTGATGCCCAAGCAGATCAAGGCCAACGGCTTGAAGCCTGAAGAGATCGAGATCGCCAGCGATGCGATCCAGGATATCGTGCGGTATTACACGCGTGAGTCGGGCGTGCGTAACCTCGAGCGCGAGGTGGCCAAGATCTGCCGCAAGGTGGTCAAGGAGATTGCGCTCGCAGGTCCGCAGCCGGCGGCCAAGAAGGCGGTTGCCAAGAAGGGCAAGCCGAAGGCGCTGGTCACCGTCAACGCGAGGAATCTGGACAAGTATCTGGGCGTGCGTCGCTTCGACTTCGGCCGTGCCGAAGAAGAAAACGAGATCGGTCTGGTCACAGGTCTGGCATGGACCGAAGTCGGCGGCGAACTGCTGCAGGTCGAGTCCACCTTGGTGCCGGGCAAGGGCAACCTAATCCTCACCGGTCAGCTCGGTAATGTCATGAAGGAATCGGCATCGGCTGCATTGTCGGTGGTGCGTTCGCGCGCCGAGCGGCTCGGCATCGACGTGGATTTCCTGCAGAAGCAGGATGTGCATGTGCATGTGCCCGACGGCGCCACGCCCAAGGATGGCCCAAGCGCAGGTATCGCGATGGTGACCTCGCTGGTGTCGGTGCTGACGCGGGTGCCGATTCGCGCCGATGTGGCGATGACCGGCGAGATCACCCTGCGCGGACGGGTATCGGCGATCGGTGGCTTGAAGGAGAAGTTGCTGGCGGCCCTGCGCGGTGGCATCCGCACCGTGCTGATCCCGGACGAGAACCGCAAGGACTTGGCCGACATCCCGCCGAACGTGACCCGCGATCTGAAGATCGTGCCGGTGAAGTGGATCGACGAGGTGCTGGACCTGGCGCTGGAACGTCCGCTCGCGCCGAAGAAGGCCGGCAAGGAAAAGGCCCGCAAGGCGGCTTCGCGGGTGACCGTGCGCGGCAAGTCGCGTAGCACACCGGGTACCCGCGTCAAGCACTAACGAGGGCTGTCTAAGCCTAGCCAAAACAAGCCAAAACCCGCGTCGTTATTGGGTTTTGGCTTGCGTGCTGTTGGGGGCGCTGGTATAAATGCACGACTCGTGGGCGCGGCAAAATGTGATGCGTCATGCGATACCACTTGTGTCGGGTTCTTCGCTTAGGGCAAGAGCGCCGATTGTCGATTCCGCGGCATCTGCCGCAAAGGGAGTTTCAAGAATGAATAAAACCGAATTGATCGATGGCGTTGCCGCTGCCGCTGACATCTCCAAGGCTGAAGCTGGCCGTGCTGTTGACGCGGTTGTGAGCGAAATCACCAAGGCACTGAAGAAGGGCGACGCCGTCACCCTCGTTGGCTTCGGTACCTTCCAGGTCCGTGAGCGCGCCGAGCGCACCGGCCGCAATCCGAAGACCGGCGACAGCATCAAGATGCTGCTTCGAAGAATCCTGCATTCAAGGCTGGTAAAGCCCTGAAGGATGCAGTAAACTAATCGACTCGCTAGGGTGCTTAGCTCAGCGGTAGAGCGTCTCCCTTACACGGAGAGGGTCGGGGTTCGAAACCCTCAGCACCCACCATTAAGCACCAGGCAAATGTTTCAAGCGCGGAGCGGTAGTTCAGCTGGTTAGAATGCTGGCCTGTCACGCCGGAGGTCGCGGGTTCGAGTCCCGTCCGCTCCGCCAGTTACACGCAAAGCCCCTGAGCAATTGGGGGCTTCGTTTTCTCCACGACATTCGTGCTGCGAATGGAGCGGAGGCAGATGTCCAAGTTTAAAGCGGAGCGGTAGTTCAGCTGGTTAGAATGCTGGCCTGTCACGCCGGAGGTCGCGGGTTCGAGTCCCGTCCGCTCCGCCAGTTATACGAAGCCCTCGGCCTTGTGCCGGGGGCTTTTTTGACCGTCGGTTGGCGGGTGTGGGTCCATTGGTCGTGGCGTCTTCACGTGCTGTCGCGCATCGGGCAGCGGCACGTGCTGCTGCGTTTGACGGTGCTTCGGTCTGTGGCCCGAGTGGGCGCTGTTCACCCTGGACCAACTGATGCGCCACGCCGTCGTCACGGGCATTGGGCTGGGTGCTTGGCGCCAAGCGCGTTACACTGCGCGGCTCGCCCACAGGCCGTGATTTGCCAATGCTGCAGAAACTTCGCGACAAGACGTCAGGCTGGATCGCTACCGCCATCCTGGGGTTGCTGATGATTCCATTCCTGTTCGTCATCGACAACAGCTACCTCGGCGGTATTGGCGCCAACAACGTGGCTAAGGTGCAGGCGCCGCCGACCTGGTGGAAATCGGCACCGTCGTGGTGGCCGGTCTCGTTGCTGTGGCAGCACCACGAAATCAGCACGCAGGATTTCCGCGCGCGCTTTGAGCAGGCGCGCATGCAGGAGCGTCAGCGCCAGGGCGAGAAATTCGATCCGCGCACCTTCGAATCCCGCGAAAACAAGCTGCAGGTGCTCGACCAACTGGTCGACGAACAGGTGGTGCGACTGGGTGCGGAAGACGCTGGAATCGTCATCGGCGATGCGACCGTGCGCGATTACATTGCCAACATTCCTGCATTCCAGGTCGATGGCAAGTTCAGTCCCGACCAGTACCGCGCTGCGCTCGCGCAGGGCACGCCGCCGCGCACGCCAGCGCAGTTCGATACGCTGGTGCGCGATAGCCTGCAGCAGTCGGTGATCCCGCAGGCGGTGGCGGAGTCCGGCTTTGCGACCAAGTCCGAGTTCGAGCGCCTGCTCAAGCTGATGGGCGAGACGCGCGATGTGGAGCTGGCGATGCTGCCGCCACCGGCCGCAGACACCGCGCCGGTGAGCGATGCGCAGATCAAGCAGTGGTACGACGGGCATACGCAGGATTTCCGTCAGCCGGAAACCGTGACGATCGAATACGTGGAGCTCAACGCCGCCACGATGCCGCCAGCCACTGCGGCCGACGAGGCCACGCTGCGCAAGCGTTATGAAGACGAGAAGGCACGCTTCGTCGAGCCGGAGCAACGCCTTGCGTCGCACATCCTGATCAGTGCCGGCGCCGATGCCGCCGCGCAGAAGGCTGCCGAAGCGAAGGCTGCCAAGCTCGCTGCCGAGGCCAAGCAGCCGGGTGCCGACTTTGCTGCGCTGGCGAAAGCCAATTCGCAGGACCCTGGCTCCAAGGATGCCGGCGGCGACCTGGGCTGGGTCGAGAAGGGCACGATGGTCAAGCCGTTCGAGGACGCGCTGTTCTCGATGAAGGCTGGCGAGGTGGTCGGCCCGATCAAGAGCGAATTCGGCTATCACGTGATCCAGCTGCGTGAGGTCAAGGGCGGCCAGGGCAAGTCGTTCGAGCAGGTGCGCGACCAACTCGCTGCCGAGCAGCTCAAGGCTGACGCAGACAAGGCCTTTGCCGATGTCAGTGGCAAGTTGGTGGACCAGGTTTACAAGAACCCCACCGCACTGGAGCCGGCGGCCAAGCAGGTCGGCCTGCCGGTGCAGACGCTGGGGCCGTTCTCGCGCAGTGATGCCAGCGGTGTCGCCGCCAACCCGGCTGTGCTGCGCGCGGCGTTTTCCGAAACGCTGGTGCAGGACGGCACCGTGAGCGATCCCATTACCATCGCGCCGAACCACAGCGTGGTGTTGCGTGTGACCAATCACACTGCCGAACAGGCATTGCCGTTGGACAAGGTGCGCGACAAGGTGACCGCGGCAATCCGAGCGGACCGTGCCGAGAAGGCCGCCGCGGCTGCTGCCGACGCCTTGCTGGCACGCGTGCAAAAGGGTGAGACGCTGCAGGCGCTGGCCGACAGCGAGAAGTTGCAGGTGCAGCCGATCCCGGGGCTGCCGCGGACGGCGCCGATCCCGACCCCGGCTGCGAACCGTGCGATCTTCAGCGCGCCGCGACCGACCGAAGGCAAGCCGTCGGTGGGCAAGGTGGAGCTGGATGGCGGGCGCTTCGCTGTCTTTGTCATCAGCAAGGCGACGCCGGGCGATCTGAAGCAGATGCCGGCCGAACAGCAGACGATGCTGCGCGAGCAGTTGAGCCAGATCGACGGAAACAACGCTGCGCAGGCTTATGTCAAGGAAATGCGCAAGCGCTACAAGATTCAGATCGAAGAGGCCCAGCTCTAAGGTGGGATAATCGATCGGTAGAGAAAAGCCCGGGCAACCGGGCTTTTTCTTTGGGCGTTCGCCGTGCAGAACGGGCCGGCTGACGCTTGTCGCAGTCACACTCCCGTGCGGCGCGGATTGATTGGCCGGCAGCGTTGCGTGCCCGGATGGCTCACGGGAGTTGCGCTTGCAGTGCGCCAATCGCGGGGTTGTCGGCTAGTCACCTGACGATGTGGCAGTCGCCGCCTTTAACGCTCGATTGTGCGATGGTGCGCGCGGGCAGGGGTCCTGAAAGACATGCGAGGTGTACCGCCGATGATCTCCGGTGGCCGGGTCAGTTGAATGGCTAGGCACGATTGACCTAACGGGGAGCATCGCCAACGTCATGGCGCGCATTGCGTGGAGGTCTGCAGGCTTCGACTTTTGTCGGAGCTCAGCTTGCACGCCTAGCGCCAGGTCGGTTCCCCGGCGCGACACCCGCTAGGTGCTAGCTGTGCGTCTGCAACCCAGGTCACACTCGACATCCATCTTTCGCGACCGAAGCGGCCCGACCAAGACGGCTGGGTTGGTGAGCGAAGTTCAGGATGGACGCGCTCATACTGCTGGCCGCCTGCCTGCGCCCACGACGACGTTCAAGGTGCGCCGGCCCTCGGCGCGTCACTCAGGGCGAATCGTCGAACGACAGCACCATGCCAGGCTTCAGGATGGCGCTTTTGTCCAGGCCGTTGGTGGCGAGCAGGGTCGTCACGGTGATGCCATAGCGGCGTGCGATCGCCCAGGCCGATTCGCCATTGCGCACGGTGTGGGTACGTGCCGGCGAGGTCGACGCTTTGCTAATTGCAGAGGCGACGGCGGTCGGTGCCGCAGTGCTGGCGGCGCCAGTTCCAGTCTGGGCAGATGCGACCGCGGCGCTATTCGCGCCGGGCTGCGGCGGCGCAAGCGGCGCAAGCACGTGCACACCGCGCGGCGCAGCGCGTGCGCCAGCGAGGGCGGGATTCAGGCGCGCGAGTACTTGCGGCTCGATCGCGCGCTGTCCAGCCCAGGCGTTAAGGCTGGTGCCTGCCGGCAACGCATGTTCGGTGAGGACGGGTACCTCGCGATCCAGCGAGGTCAACAGGTTGCCCTGCTGTTGCGCGTGATCCAGCACGCAGGCAAGTGCGTGCAGTTTTTCCACATAGTCGTAGGTGACCTTGGACATGCCCGGCAATTCGGACGGGCGTGCGTTTTGCGCGTTCATCCCGGCGCTGCGCATTGCCTGCAGCACGCGGTACTCGCCGGCGTTGTAGGCCATCAGGGCCAGGCGCCAGTCTCCGCCGAACATGCCGTAAAGGGTTTTGAGATAGCGCACCGCCGCAGTGGTGGAGTCCACTGCCGACAGGCGTCCGTCGTATTGCGCACTGACCGGCACCTGGTGGTTGCGCGCGGTGGTCGCGATGAATTGCCACAGGCCGGCAGGACCGCTGCCGTTGCGGGCCCCGGGCGGTAGCCGCTTTCAACGAATGGAATCAGCGCAAATTCGGTCGGCATGTCGGCCTTGCGCAACTCTTCGACGACATAACCGAAGAGCGGCAGGACATCCTGTGCATCGTCTGCCAGGCGGGCCGGGGCGCGCGAAAATGCTGTTCCCAGCGGGCATCGCTATGCGCACTGTCGCAGCCGGGGTCGGCGCGGCCGTCGAGGAAGGCCGAAAAATCTCGCGCCCGTTGCGGAGGCTGGGCGCGCTGGCTTGCGCGACCTGGCTACTTGCGGGGGCGGAGCTTGCGTCGTTGGGCGATGCGGCTGCCGGTGCAATGGCCGAACAGGCGGCCAGCACTGCCAAAACCAGGCGCCTCATGCGCGAAATTCGTCTTTCCAGCGCCGAAGTTCGGCGAAAACATCAACTTCGGAGGAAAGCGCGCCGGGTGCGCGCGTTGTCACTACAGCGCGGATCTCGGGGCGGCCGGTGCGTAAGAACGGATTGGTGGCCAGTTCACTCTTGAGCGAAATCGGCAGGGTAGGACGGGCTGCATGACGCATGGCCTGGGCTTCCTGTTGACGGCGCTGCAAGGCAGCGTTGGTGGGATCGACGTGCAGCGCGAAGGCCGCGTTGGCCATCGTGTATTCGTGGCCGCAACACACAAGCGTTTCGCCAGGCAGGCAGGCCAGGCGCTGCAACGAGTCGAACATCTGGGGAGCGGTACCTTCGAACATCCGCCCACAGCCTAGGCTGAACAGGGTATCACCGCTGAACAGGTGACCGTCAGCGACGAAGGCGATGTGGCTGCGGGTGTGGCCGGGCACTTCGAGCACCTGGAACTCGACATCCAGCAGGCGCAAACGCTCGCCGTGACCCACCCGATGCGCGTCCGCCGGGATGCGTTCGTCGGCCGGGCCGAACAGCTCCAGGTCCGGCCAGCGCTGCTGGAGCTCGGCAACGCCGCCGATATGGTCGCCGTGGTGGTGGGTCAGCAGGACAGCGCTCGGCACCAGGCCCTGGTGCTGCGCGGCCGCCAGGACCGGCTTGGACTGACCGGGGTCGACAATGATGGCGCGGCCATCTGCAGCGATCAGCGCCCAGATGTAGTTGTCGTCGAATGCGGGCAGGGCGATCAGTCGCATAGAATTGGGACCATGCCTGCCCCGCCATTCTCCCGTCAAGCTGGCGTCTCATCCTGGTTTGAAACCGGCGCCGGGCGTGGCCTGCTTCAGCTGGAGCGTCGTCTGGCGTTGGAAGCGCTCCAGACACGGCCGTCGCAGCCGTGGTTGTGGCTGACGCCGACCGCCGACATGCCTGCGCGCGAGCTGCTGCAAGGGCGCGGTTTGCGGCTGCATCGCAGTGCCGGCCGCTTTGCTGGCGACGCACGCTGCGCGCTGCCATTTCCGCTGCCCACCGAGAGCCTGCAGGCGATCGTGGCGCAGCATGCGGTAGTTGGTGGGGCAGCGGATTTTCTGGCCGAATGCGAGCGTTTGCTGATGCCCGGCGGCCGTCTATGGCTGTTCACGCTCAATCCGATGAGCCCCTACCGCTTCCGCTGGGCGCGGCGCGGGCCGGTCGCGTTGCGCCCGGATCGCTGGCGCCTGCTGGCACAGCGTGCCGGTCTGCACAGCGTGCAGGCGGAGCGCTACCTGGGGCCGATCTGGCGCCCCAGCGGCGAGTCCACCGACCCCGGTCGGGCACCCTGGCGCGCGGTGTACCTGCTGGAAGTTGAAAAGCGCGCTGCCGCAGCGATCGGGCCGACACCGATTGCCCTGCCTGCCCGCTGGCCACAACCGGTGGCCACGATCTGACCCGTTTTTACGTTCAACTCTGGAACCTGATGAAATCCATTGAAGTGCATACCGATGGCTCCTGCCTCGGCAACCCCGGCCCGGGCGGCTGGGCGGCCTTGTTGCGTTACAACGGCCGCGAAAAGGAGCTGGCCGGCGGTGAGGCGGTGTCGACGAACAACCGCATGGAATTGATGGCGGCGATCATGGCGCTGGAAACGCTGACCGAGCCGTGCCAGATCGTGTTGCATACCGATTCGCAGTACGTGCGCCAAGGCATCACCGAATGGATGTCGGGATGGGTGCGGCGCAACTGGAAAACCGCCGGGGGCGATCCGGTCAAAAATCGCGAGTTGTGGGAGCGGCTGCACGCGGCCACCCAGCGCCATCGCATCGATTGGCGTTGGGTGAAAGGCCACAATGGCGACCCGGACAACGAGCGCGTCGACGTGCTCGCCCGCAATCAGGCCATCGCCCAGCGCGATGGTCTTGCGACATCGTAAGAGGACACATGCGTCAGATCATTCTCGATACCGAAACCACCGGCCTGGAGTGGCGCAAGGGCAACCGCGTCGTCGAAATCGGCGCGGTGGAGCTGCTGGAGCGGCGCCCGAGCGGCAACAATTTCCATCGTTACCTGAAGCCCGACTGCGATTTCGAACCGGGCGCGCAAGAGGTGACCGGGCTGACCCTGGAATTTCTGGCCGATAAGCCGCTGTTCGGCGAGGTGGTGGACGAGTTTCTTGCCTATATCGACGGCGCGGAACTGATCATCCACAACGCCGCGTTCGACCTCGGGTTTCTGGACAACGAGCTGTCACTGCTGGGCGATCACTACGGGCGCATCGTCGAGCGCGCCACGGTGGTGGATACCTTGATGATGGCGCGCGAGCGCTATCCGGGGCAGCGCAATTCCCTGGATGCCTTGTGCAAGCGTCTGGGCGTGGACAACTCGCATCGCCAGCTGCACGGCGCCTTGCTCGATGCCCAGATCCTGGCCGATGTGTATATCGCGCTGACCTCGGGCCAGGAGGAGATCGGGTTTGCCAGTGCCGATGCCGGCCAGCAGAGCGAAAGTGCGAGCGGCATGATTGCGTTCGACCCGGCGCTGCTGTTGCCGCGTCCGCGCGTTGCGGTGACCGCTTCCGAATCGCAGGCGCACGAGGCACGCCTGGCGCAGCTACGCAAGAAGGCAGGGCGTGCGTTGTGGGATCCGCCGGTCGAGGAGATTGCGGTCGCCGGCTAGGCGGCGATAAGCAATAGGCGAGTGGCAGGCGACGTTCTCAGGCGTAGCTCGCCCAGCCGCTCGCGACGCGCACTGCGCGGATCAAGATGCAAAGCGGCTGTTGAAATGCTCCAGCAGCGCGAGGTGTGCCTCAGTAACTGCGCACCAGGATCGCGGTGATGTTGTCCGAGCCGCCGCCATCCAATGCGGCAGCGACCAGGCATTCCACGCACTCCTGCGCGCTGCAGTCGGCCTGCGACAACGTGGCAGCGATGGCGGCATCGTCCACCTCTTCGGTCAGGCCGTCGCTGCACAGCAACAGCTGCATGCCGGATTTGAGTTCGCCTTGCATGATGGCGACATTCAGATGCGCCGGGTCGGTCACGCCGAGTGCCTGGGTCACCACGTTGCGATGCGGGTGCGCGCGTGCCTGCTCGCTGGTCAGCGTGCCCTGGGCGATGAGCTCCTGGACGTAGCTGTGGTCCTGGCTCAGCTGCGCCAGCCGGCCATCGCGCCACAGGTAGGCGCGGCTGTCCCCGACCCAGGCCACTTCGAAACGCTGGCCCAGCACGCGCGCGGCGACCACGGTGGTACCCATCGGCAAGGTGTCGTTGCAGCGGCGCGAAGTCTTGATGATCTCTTCGTCGGCGATGCGTACCGCCTGGGCCAGCGGGGTACCGGCGCGGACTTCTCGCACGATGGTTTCGCGCGCCAGTGCGCTGGCCACTTCCCCGCAGGCATGCCCCCATACCGTCGGCGACCAGCCACAATCCCAGCTCGCTGTCGCCGTAATAGGTGTCCTCGTTGAGGTCACGGCGCAGGCCGACATGGGTGAGGTGTCCGAATTCGAGCATGGGGCCGGGTCGCCAAGGAGAAGATGCGCCACCATCATCGCGGGCCGGCCGGTTAGCGGCAACACGCCACGCGCGGGCGCCGCAGCACCGGTTCACGCCTGGATGCGGGCAGGCACCGTCTGCGCCGGCCCGGGCCGCTTGTGGCTGGGGCCATGTGCCCGTATGATGCACGGCCCCAGGACACTGGGGACCATCTGGAGAGGTGGCAGAGCGGTTGAATGTACCTGACTCGAAATCAGGCAGGCGTTTATAGCGCCTCGGGGTTCGAATCCCCCTCTCCGCCAGATTGAGGCGAGCAGTTGTGCCAGTGCCGCGTGAGTTTCGCCGGCGGCATTGGGGGATGAGAAGCCCCGGGTTCGACAGGCAGCGCAGCTGCCTGCACGGCGAAGCCGCCCGCAGGGCGAAGGCACGTAGTGCCGAGTGAATCCCCCTCTCCGCCAGATTGAGGTGAGCAGTTGTGCCAGTGCCGCGTGAGTTTCGCCGGCGGCATTGGGGGATGAGAAGCCCCGGGTTCGACAGGCAGCGCAGCTGCCTGCACGGCGAAGCCGCCCGCAGGGCGAAGTCACGTAGTGCCGAGTGAATCCCCCTCTCCGCCAGATTGAGGCGAGCAGTTGTGCCAGTGCCGCGTGAGTTTCGCCGGCGGCATTGGGGGATGAGAAGCCCCGCGTTCGACAGGCAGCGTAGCTGCCTGCACGGCGAAGCCGCCCGCAGGGCGAAGGCACGTAGTGCCGAGTGAATCCCCTCTGTCGCCAGATTCGCATCAGCCCCCGCAAGGGGGCTTTTGTTTATGTGTGGCAGTCGCCGGCCGCGGCGATGACTACAATCCGCCCGATCCCCGTTGGAGGCCTGTCATGTCCGAGATCCTGGTGCCCGTGTCTTTTGGTGAGCTGCTCGACAAGATCGCGATCCTGCAGATCAAGTCCGAGCGCATGCGCGATGCGGCCAAGTTGGCCAATGTGCGCAACGAGCTGTCTGCGCTGGAAACCAGCTGGATGGCGCATCCGGCCGCCGGGCACGACATCGTGCGCCTGCGCGCCGAGCTCAAGGCCGTCAACGAGCGGCTGTGGGTGATCGAGGACGACATCCGCCTCAAGGAGCAAGCGCAGAGCTTCGACGATGCCTTCGTGCAGCTGGCGCGCAGCGTGTATATCGAAAACGACGAGCGCGCGCGCATCAAGAAGGAAATCAACCTGGCGCTGGGTTCTGCGTATGTGGAAGAAAAGTCCTATCAGGACTATCGCGCTACCGGCGTCTGAGCATGTTGACGGTTTGATCGCGCGGGTGGTCTGACAGCCCGAGTTGTTGCAGGAAGCGTATCCGCTCGATCGCACGCCCATTGGTGCGGGCGCCTCTGCAATTTGCCCGGCGCCTGATCGCCGAGCAGATTCAGGGCCAGTGATGAAGGGCTGGCTGCGTCGCCTTTGCGCCAACCGTGTGGCAGTCCGGCGGCGATTGATCGCCGATCTTCAACGCCGATGGTCGGCGCGATAGCGCTCAAAGGCGGCAATCGCGTCATCCACGGTGATCAGCGACATCACCTCGTCGAATTCGATCTTGGTTCCCCAGCTCAGCTGGTCGGCCGGTTTTTGCAGGAATTTGCGCGCGGCGTCGTCGTAGCGGTCCACGCAATAGCGCACGTCCGAATACGGGCCGCTCCGTCGCGGGTTGCTGGCGGCATGCAGGCCGAGCACCTTCGTGCCCATCGCATTGGCGATGTGCATCGGCCCCGAATCCGGCGTGACCACCAGATCCGCGCGGGCGAGCAGGGCGGGCAGCTGCTTGAGCGTGTCCTTGCCAACCAGGTCCAGCACCGGCGCATGCGCGTTGGCGATGATGGCGTCGGCGGTGCTGCGTTCCAGATCGCTGCGGCCGCCGCACAGCACGATCCGCCAGCCCTGCGCGGCGGCATGGTCGGCCAGCGCGGCATGGCGATCGGGATACCAGTTGCGACGCGCGTGGCTGGAGCAGGGTGAGATCATCAGCACCGGGCGACCATCGTCCTGCCACTGAGCCTGCGCCCAGGCGTGTGCGTCCTCGGGCACCGGCAGATCCCAGCGCACCTGGTTTTGGCGCAGGCCCAGCGGCTCGGCAAAGCTGCCGATGGCGTCGAGCACATGGATGCCGGGTCGATCTGCGATGCGCTCGTTGACGAACAGGCCGTGCAGGTCCTTGGAGCGGCTGCGGTCGTAGCCGATGCGTCGCCGCGCCGGCACGAAGGCCGACAGCACATTGGCGCGAAAGGCCACCTGCATCTGCAGCAAGGCATCGAAGCGGCCCAGCGGCGCCAGCGACCGGCGTAGCGCGCGCATGCCGGCCACCCCGCTGCGTTTGTCGTAGGCGTGGAATTGCACGCCGGGCAGGCCATCGAGCAATTTCAGCCCGGCCTTGTCGATGATCCAATGCAGTTGGGTTCCAGGAAGCCCCGCCTGCAACGTGCGTACCAGTGGCACCACATGGGTGACATCGCCCAGGGCGGACAAGCGCAGCAAACACAGCGATGCGGGCGTTACAGCCATGGTGTTGTTAGACTCGATAGATGGTTTCTTTCGATGCCACCGAAGCGCTGGCGCCGTACCGCGAAGGTCGCGGTTATGGCGCCATTTTGTTCGACCGCGAACGGCTGCGGCAAGCCGATGCCAGCCTGTTTTCGCCGCAATCGTGGGGCGACAGGGCGCGCCCGGTGGACGCAGGCGGGCGTGGCGGCGCGTGGTTCGTGGATGCGCCATTCGGCCATAGCGTGTTGCGGCAGTACCTGCGTGGCGGCATGGCCGCACGCGTGAGCCGCGATCGCTACCTGTGGAAAGGGGCAGGGCGCACGCGCAGTTTTGCCGAGTTCCGGCTAATGCGCGAACTGCTCAAACGCAAGCTGCCGGTGCCGCGTCCGTTGGCCGCCTGTTATCTGCGCGAAGGCTTGGGCTATCGCGCTGCGCTGTTGATGGAGCGGCTGGAAAACGTGCGCTCATTGGCCGACCACGCCCAGGTCGCCGGCCGCGGTGCGCCATGGGAGGCGACCGGCCAGCTGATTGCACGCTTCCATCGCGCTGGCCTGGATCACGCCGATCTCAACGCACACAACATCCTGTTCGACGCCGGCGGGCATGGCTGGTTGATCGATTTCGACCGCGGCGTGCTGCGCATTCCGGCCACGCGCTGGCGCGAGCGCAACCTCAAGCGGCTGCATCGCTCGCTGTTGAAGCTGCGCGGCAACCGCAGCCGCGAGGACGTCGACAAGGACTATGCGCGCCTGCATCGCGCCTACGAACTGGCCTGGGGCCGGGGCTACTGATGGACTGGGGCTTGCGCGTGCAGGGCGTTGGCAATGCGTCGGCGGTGGCGCTTGGCTCGCCGATGGCCACGCTCGAGCGCGCCGGTGCGCCCTGGCTGACCATCGATTGCGGCAGCGAGGGCCTGACTGCCTATCAGGCCCACTATGGCCAGCTGCCACAAGCAATCTTCATCACCCACGTGCATCTGGACCATGTCGGCGGCCTGGAACGGGTGTTTGTCGACAGTTATTTCTCCGAGCGCCGCGGACGCACGCGCCTGTACGTACCGGCGGCGGTCGTGCCGCTGCTGCAGCGGCGCATCGCCGATTACCCCAACGTGCTGGCCGAGGGCGGGGCGAACTTCTGGGATGCGTTTCAGCTGGTGCCGGTTGGCGATGCGTTCTGGCACGACGGCGTGCGGCTGGAAGTGTTCCCGGTACGCCACCACTGGCCCGAGACGGCTTACGGATTGCGTTTGCAAGGGGCGCTGGTCTGGACCGGCGATACCCGGCCGATCCCGGAAATGCTGAAGCGTTATGCCGACGATAACGAACTCATCGCACATGACTGCGGCGTTCACGGCAACCCGTCGCATACTGGCGTGGACGATTTGGAGCGGGAATACCCGCAGGACCTGTTGAGCCGCATGCTGCTGTACCACTACGCCAGCGACGCCGACGGCGATGTGCTGCGGGCACGTGGCCACCGCGTTGCCGTGCCCGGGCAATACCTCGTGCTGGCGAACCCGACCGCCGTGACGGTGCCCTGATGGGCGCCTTGCGGCTGCCGGATCTCGTGACGGCGCCGATGCAGGACCGCTATGGTCGCCCGCTGCGCGATCTACGCCTGTCGGTGATCGAAGCCTGCAATTTCCGCTGCGGGTACTGCATGCCGGCCGATCGCGTGCCCGACGATTACGGCTTCGACGCTCAGCAGCGCTTGAGTTTCGATCAGCTGGAAACCCTGGTGCGTGCCTTCGTTTCGGTCGGGGTCACCAAGGTGCGCCTGACCGGCGGCGAGCCGCTGCTACGGCGCGATCTGCCGAGCCTGATTGCGCGGTTGACCGCGATCAAGGGCATCGACGATCTGGCGCTGACCACCAACGGCACCTTGCTGGCCCGCCAGGCCGTCGCGCTGCGGCAGGCCGGGCTGCGCCGCATCACCGTCAGCATGGATGCGCTGGAGCCGGCGTTGTTCAGGCGCATGAGCGGCGATCGCGGCGAGATTGCGCAGGTGCTGGCCGGCATTGCTGCCGCCGAGCAGGCCGGTTTCCAGCGGCTGAAGATCAATTGCGTGGTACAGCGTGGTGTCAACGAAGATCAGGTGCTGCCGCTGGTGGAGCACTTCCGCGGCACCGGGCATGTGCTGCGCTTCATCGAATTCATGGACGTGGGCAGCTGCAATGGCTGGACCCCGGATGCGGTGGTGACCTCCGCGCAATTGCACGAGCGCATCCACGCGCGCTGGCCGTTGGTGGCACTGGACGCCAATTACACCGGTGAAGTCGCGCAGCGCCACGCGTTTGCCGATGGCGCCGGCGAAGTGGGCTTCGTCAGTTCGGTCAGCGTGCCGTTCTGCGGCGATTGCCAGCGCGCACGCGTTTCGGCAGACGGGCATCTGTATACCTGCCTGTTCGCCAGCCAGGGCATGACCTCAAGCCGGCACTGGCCAACGGCGAGCCTGCGTTGGCAGCGCATCTGCGGCAGCGCTGGGGTGTGCGTGGCGACCGCTACAGCGAAGTCCGCGCCTCGGTGCCACGGCGCGGCAAGCCGGTCGAGATGTTCTTGATCGGCGGATGAGCGAGGACGTGCGGCTGGCGCAGCTGCGTGTCCTGTAACTGCGTCTGCTTGATCCGCACCTGCGTACCAATGTGCAGGTGGTGGAAAGCGCTGCTGGATCAGGCGTTTGTCGAGTTCGGTAAGCCGGCCGTCGGTACGTGCGCAGTGGGCGATCGCGACTTGCGTGCACCCGGTATTGCTGCCGAGTACCAGGTCGATGGCGTCGAACGCATGCGGCTGGCGCCGGGTCTGGCGCAGTTGCGCGATCGGTCGATAGCGCGTCGGCAGGAGATTGAGCGGCAGGCCTTGCGCAGCCCGCAGTGGCGAAACAACGCTGCTGGATGGCGGCTGCTGTTCCACCAAGGCACCCCGTTCACCGAGAATGCCGCATCCTGATGGCCTGTCTTCGCGTCGCTTCCCAATGCCTGCAAACTCCCGTTCCGCCCGCCTGACCCACCTCGACGATGCGGGGCTTCCCACCATGGTGGATGTCTCGGATAAGGCGGTCACCGCCCGTAGCGCCACCGCGGAAAGTCGTGTGCGCTTTCCGGCTGCCGTGGCCGCACAGTTGCGCGCCAATGGCTTGCGTAGCGCCAAGGGCGGCATCGTGGAGACGGCGGTGATTGCCGGCACCATGGCGGTCAAGCGCACGCACGAATTGATTCCGTTCTGCCATCCGCTACCGATCGATGCCTGCCGTTTCGAGATCGATTGGGCGGGCGAGCAGGTGCTGGACATCCGTTGCACGGTGCGCTGCGTACATCGCACCGGTGTGGAAATGGAGGCGCTCACCGGCGCCAGCGTGGCAGCGTTGACGGTGTATGACATGTGCAAGGCGTTGTCGCACGGCATGAGCATTGGTCCGACCAAATTGGTGTCCAAGCGCGGCGGCAAGCGCGACATCGGAGCGGCGCAATGACCGCCACGGTGACGGTGCTGTATTTCGCCAGCCTACGCGAGGTTGCAGGCATTGCCGACGAGCGTGCAGACCGGCGCGCAGGATCTGCGCGGCCTGTATGCAGAACTCGATGCGCGACATGGCCTGCGCTGGACCCCTGCGCAGTTGCGTGTGGCCGTGGATGGCGCATTCGCGCGCTGGGAAGATGCGCTGCGTGATGGCAGCGAAGTGGTGTTTATTCCGCCGGTGTCGGGAGGTTGAGCGTGAGCGAGCAGGGTGTTGCGATCTTTGCGCTTTCCGAGGTGCCGTTGCCGGTCGATCAGCTGCGTGCCGGGGTGGAACATCCGCATGCCGGAGCGTTCGCCAGCTTCGAAGGCTGGGTGCGCGATCACAACGAGGGCCGCGGCGTGGCCGGTTTGCGCTACGAAGCCTATGCCGCGCTCGCACAGGCCGAAGGGCAGCGCGTTCTTGACGAAGCAATGCAGCGATTCGCCATCGTGCACGCGCATTGCGTGCATCGCGTGGGCGAGCTGCGTATCGGCGACATGGCAGTGTGGGTCGGCGTCAGTGCGGCGCATCGTGGCGCCGCATTCGATGCGTGCCGCTACATCATCGATGAGGTCAAGGCGCGCGTGCCGATCTGGAAGCACGAGCATTACCTGGAAGGCGACGCGGGTTGGTTGCACCGCCAATCGCAGCCGTAGCAGGCGGATCCGGATCCGGCGCGCACCCGCGCGTGAGCCGGCGACCGGCGTTGCATAAGCGCACAGCGCAGCACGAGCTGACTGCTGCTTGTCGCTCGATCAAACGCGCGCAAGCCGAAGATCCGGCCAGCTCGCCTGGAGTCTTTCGAAAGTTGGGGTGGTGTCCCCGCCGGTTGACCTCGGCGCCCGCATCAATCGATACCGTTGCTGCCTTCCGGCCCTGGCGGGATTTTCGATCTAGCGTCGCGAGGGACCGACGGGGCCACCATAAGACGTGGGCCACGATGCCGTGGCCCTGGACCCGTGCAATCAGCTTGCAGAGTCATGAAACTGGCGGAGAGAGGGGGATCGGATCAACTCGACCGCAACCCATTGATTCTCCTACAGGACGCAAACCGGACAGGTATCCTTGTTTGTGTCCTTCTATTGTAGCGATGAGCGGGAGATGCCGCTAGTGTGATTCCTCTTCAGATCGCACTGCCATGCTGTTAGATCACGAGCCGAGGTTTGATGACGCCAGAGGCGCTCTTGAGAGCTAAAGACGACTGTTAAACACGAACCCAATTGCTCTTACCAGCAAAAAAGCCGCATAAAGCGGCTTTTTTGCATGCATCTGTGGTGTTGAACGACTTCTGTCTCGAAGTCTAGCGCCGGCGAACTTTGCCAGCCATAAAGCCCAGATTGCGCTGAAGCGGGTCACCGCTGCTGTTTGAGATCTCCTCCAGCGTTAACTTATCAACGGCAAAAGCTTCCTTGATAGTCTTGTGCTTGCCCTTCAGTGCAAGACCAATAGTCCCAGTGCTTAGGGCTTCTTGTGCTTTCTGAAGTGCGGGCGACGATGTCTTATAGAGCAAAAAATTAGACATAGGATCTCCTCCTGACGGTGCCAATGTAGCCAAGTTGCCCTTGCTTGTCAATTTCTGGTGTGCTAAGGAAGTCTCCAGACAAGCTTAACAATTTTTTTGCCCTTCCTGACCTCTTTGGTAAAGCCCAGATTCTTGTAATAGCCAATCAGCTCATCTAACGGGCGGTCTACTGCCACTTCACTGCAACCGAGCTGTTCCGCTAAAGCCACTAGATAGGCAGTGGCAATGCGGCCAAGGGAGATCCCGGATTGAGGCATCAGCGGACTTCTTTGAAGATAGTGAATCGTGGCCAACACCCGGCGTCGGCTTACCCTGCCAATCGCTAGACCGTAGAGAGAGTCGTTAACCCACACGGCTACATCTACTCGGCAGGCTTTGTTTGAGAATTCTTTCCAAAGATCTTTCCAGTCCCAGTCCGGCACCTTCGCCGTCGTTGGAGACTTGACTGGAATCATCCACGAATTTGCTTCTGTGCGAGCGCGGCCGTCAATCTCTGTAAGCCGAACTTCCGGGAAATCTGGCTCTAATTCGATCATAACGGCATCGTAAGCGAGTTGACGTATGTCCCTGTGGTGTTGACGATATTCCTTAGTATTCTGCATCGCCCGTCCGCGGATATCGGTTATTCATTGATGTTGGTTCGCCTCATGGCGGCGTTAACTGCACGAACTATGCTGTCCCATGACAGCGATGCCTGAAGTGAAGTTCTTAGTTGCTAATGCTCTGGCTTGGGCGCCGCAAGTTGTAAGCCACTGCAAAAATAGGTCCTTCGAGTAAAGCACGACTTCATCAACTGATTGGGGGCGGGGTTGGCTAGTCGGCTGCGGTCACACCTCGATCAGCAGCACTGCCATCGCTAACATCGCTTACCCACTGTGGTCATGCCGTGCGTTAGGACAACCATCGTCCACAGGAAAGGCCTCGTCAAGCTGCGGAGCTATCTTCTTGAATATGATCGCTCTGATTGCATGCTCCGCCGAGCCACTCATGGCCCGACGACGAACAAAAACTATGGCAGACGCAGGCCCGGCGATAGCCAGCCGAAAACTCTGCGTGGGCTTTCATGACTCTCTCCGGAAGTGGTTGCTCCGCAGTTGGGCACCCTCTACCTGCGCACCGCGGAGCGGTGCGGGCTCTGCTTCGAGTGGACAGTTTCGCCGGACGAACTGAAGCCCATCATTGGTGTCGCGCCCCAAGATGACGACATCGTCGGTCAAGCGGAGCACTCGGTCCGTCGAGTTTTCAGCGCAAGCTGTGTTGGGTTGAAGGTCGAACATCATCGCGCCGTGCCCCGCGAGCCAGTTCAAGGTCGGAAAGAGTGGCGACGATGCGTAAAGCAGGGATGCCGAGGCCGCGATGACCGTCACGCAGCCAAAGACCCGAGCGAGGCTGAGCATGACGTCTAGATCCCTAGGCTTGCTCCAAGTAAAGAATGCCTTTCCAAGACTTCCGATCATCGTAGCCGGCACCATTAAGACGCCCCCGACCGCTACGAGGGCTGCAAGGACTGGGACGAAGGACAGCGGGACCAGAAAGGCCACGGTGGTAGTGAAGGCTGCCGGGTCTTGTCCTGTTGCCTTATTCACCGCCATACGGCTCACTCCCGTCGCAGCGGCGGCAGCCATCACACCGCCGGCCGCAACGAGCAGCTTCACAAGGGGAAGCTGCAGCTTGGGAATAACCCAGTCGTAAGCCTCTTTCAGGAAGCACAGACCGAACAGTGTGAACGAGAGATATGCGAAAGCCTGCGCAACAGCGTGCTTTGGAGCTGCCCACGTGATGGCGAAACTGATAAGGAGACTGACGAGCGCGAGGGTGTATACCCGCGCGACTGGACTGAGGCCACGCCACCATCTTTTGAGTCTCTCAAAGCGCGGCAACTCACTTCCATCCTCTGATGAGTTCATGGATTGACGCGTGTCCTTTCCTTTGTTCTTGGCGGCGCTCATCGCAGCTCTCATATTTCAGCAGCCGGCGTCAGTCGGCAGCGGATAAGGCATTCCGGCTTGTCCGCCAACCGGTTGTCAGCATTCACTTATCTGGGGACGATTGACGCGAGTCTGGAAATGGCGTGCGCAAAGCCGTTGGCGGAACCCAGTCTGGAGATTTGCAGGAGTTCGTTGAGGCCGGTCTGGCTCCATAGCGCCACTTCCTCGTAACGGCAGACTGGAATCTGACGGTTGTCCTTGAACCGTCGATCAGGCCCGCCTTTTTTGTTGACATAGCGCCACGTGTGCCCGGTGACCGTCGCATCACGGGGACGCCGCCTTCCTCAACAAAGTTCGTTGCGGACACATTCACTCTCAGTTCTGGGTAGCTCACCGCGCCCACGCCGTCCTTGTCGTAGATAAGCACTCGGTCAGGGAAGAAGTGGAGCGTTTGTGTTCCTACGTTGACCGCGACGGTTCGAACGTTGGTTCGCACAAAGGGCGGCGGCGAGTAGGTGAACCGAGTGGATGCGCGGGCGATGACGTGGCCTGCACCCGCGTGATACTTCGAATCATGAACCCGTGCGCTCGACGAGACGTGCCAGGCGGCGCTCGCGGATGCCAGGTGATTTGCGCCTTCGTAAAGCCGGTTCAGGGCCTCTTCCATCGAAGAGTCCAGATCGTAGAGCACCACGGCCGACTTCCTCAGCTGGTCTTTCGCAGCCACGAGTGCAACACCAATGGCGCAGGCGACGGCGCTGGTGAGCAGCAACCAGCGCGGGCTGTCATTTCCTGCGAGAAGCAGCAAAGCCAGTCCCGCGGCGCCCAGTGCCCATGGCCAAAGAAGCCATCGTCGCCGCTTTGTGTTCAGCTCTTCGAGAAGCGATTGGGAGGAAGAATCGACAATCGTTGTTGCTTGCGCCGAATCGATATCAACCATCGGGCCAACGGTCGTAGATTGCGTTTGCCAAGCCTTCGGAAGGTTCGACGGCTGAGGCTGACTCGTTGCAGGCGGCTTCGCCGCGGGAGAGGCCTGCCTCGCGGGGATCGTTGCTCGGTAGTAAACGCCGCCCGCGCCCATGTGGACGTAGTTGCCTCGTGGCCCGGTTCCTACTCGCAAGCCCTTGATGCCAACCGATACGCCGACGCCACCCTTCGACAGATTGAATCGGAAGGCGCCCACTCGGACGCTCTTTCGCAGATAAAACCCCATCTCCCTTCCCCTGAAAGCCTCCCTAGCTGGGGCCTGATATACCAGCCAGGGAGGGCAGCGGGAAGAGGCGGAGACAGACCTCTGATTAGCTGGTCAGCTGCACCCAAGTCACCAGCAGAGCCAAGGGAAGCCATTTCAGGAAAGCCAAGGCTCCCATTGCCATGATGACGACCAAAGGCGTCATCACCCACCACTGGCCCCAAGAGAACCCTTGGTCGCGCTGCCGAGCCGCGTAGGCCTCTTGCGGATACAGCCGTTCCGCCTTTCGCAGTCCCCGTCGGGCCATCAGCGGTCCGACGATGAAGCCGAACGGCCCCAGGAATAGCAGGCTCAGCGAGAACCACCAGAAGAAGCGGTTGTGCGGGGTCGTGACCTCCTTGGGAGCAGCGCGCAAGGCGCTGTCCCCGCGGAAGCCGCCGACGGCACCGACGGACGTTCCAGCCCTCGGATCCTTGCTCATTGAGTGAATGCCCTCCAGACGCCGTCGGCCTTGGCATAGCGCAGGCTCTTGTTGACTGGGATGGGCACCTGCCGCCCTGCGATCTCGAGCATCACCTGGCCGCGGGTGTCGCAACGGTAGCCATCGGCGCCGTCGGCTTGGGTGCAGCCGCTCAGTTCGAAGTCCCGAACCTCCACGACGCGACCGGCGCCGCTTTGCTCGAGGAGAGTGGCCAGCGCTTGCTTGGCATCCCCGAAGAGGGTTTGCCGCTGCACGCGGTGAGGCCAACGGCCGAGGCCAGGGCGGCCAGGCCAATCCATGCGTTCTTCATCTTGATTCCTTTTCTGAGTGGGGGCGGGCCGGCAGGCCGGCTCGCGAGAGGGGTAGAAGCGGGAAGGCGAGCGTCTACGGGTCGCGGTTTCCATCGGGCTTGAACCCAGCGATCCAAAGCCTGGAATCCTTGAAGGGGGTCAACAAGCCAGAGGGACCAGGATGAAGGTCGGAGGTTTGGATGAACCCCGAGATCCAGGCCACGCGCAGCGCAACGTCAACGGCCTTGTCAGAGACACCAGGGCGAGACACGTTGACGACAAAGGGCTGTGCCGGCGGGTTGGGGCCAGTCGACCGCTGGGCCCCTGAGTTCGGCTTGCTCGGCGGCACGCGAATGCCGGTCAACGTGTCGCGGCCCTTCCACAGTGCGGAGGTGTTGAGCTCAACCGTCTCGCCCAGGTCGTCGGTTTCGGTTACGGCAGCATCCGAGCAGGCGCGGAAGGTCTCGCTGATCGAGGCGGATGCGTTGCTCCAGATGCGAGCTTCCACCGTCCAGCAGGGCAGCGATGCGCCCCATTCGGTGTAGGTCAGTGCGACCCGGGGGCCAGTCCAGCTTCCCGAGCTGGGCCTGCTGGTGATTGTCCGCCTTGAACAGGTTGGGCAACTTGCCGGCGCCGCTGATCGGGGAATAGATAGGTCCGGCGTTACTCGGCTGACGCCCATCCTTGCCCGCGCCGGCGGGCTTGATGCCAACCATTTGCTTACCAGTGTCAGCCAACCCCTTTCCCAACTGACGAAAGAAGCCAGGCTTCTCGCCTGCGCGGTTGGGAGCTTCTTGTGCGCTGGCTGCTGTCGAGAGCAGTGCGATACCCAGGAGCGCAGCGAACGCTCCCTGTCCTGAGTGCTTCATGTGGTGCCCCTGTTGTTCGCCGGGCTGGCGACGTTTGCCAATATGGCAAATGCAGCGCAAACTTGGAACCGCCAGACTGCGGGCTTAGTCAGCAATCGTTCGATCTCGCCCCATGCCTGCTCCAATCCCTCCCGCCCGAACGTTGGGCCGTCGTCTGCGCGAAGCCCGCCAAGCGCGAGGGATGAACCAAGCGGAGCTTGGGGCAGTGTTGGGGCTGGAGGACGAGAACTCGGCTGCACCGCGCATCTCTCGATACGAGCGCGGGGACCGGATGCCAGACGAAAAGACGATGGAGACGTTAGCGGCCGCTTTGGATCTGCCAGTCGCTTACTTCCATGCCACCAGTGATTTGATGGCAGAGGCGATACTTGTTCTCGCCCAACTCCCGGAGGATAAGCAGACAGAACTGCTCCAGCTGATGAAGAAGTTCATCAAATCGGCAGCTCGCAACAACGATCCGAAGATTTAGCCAGAAGTGCAGGGGAGAGAGGCCAGTAGGCCCCGTCCCGGCTGCTTGAGCTTTCATTTTTCTGCCTAGGGTCTACTGCTCGGAAGGCAGGAGTCGAACTTCTTCGGCTGAGAACTCAAGGTTGGCGAGCGCCCCTCGGGGACCCGAGAGGAGAACGCCGTCAGCGCCGACCGAGCGCATGGTGCCGAGTCGGGACGCCTTACTCGCTCCCTTCTCATACGCGATGGCTATCAGCCCTTTCGACGTAAACACAAGCACGCTGGCCCCAACGGGCAGACACGCCGATCCGACCTTCTCTACCCCTGCATCGACCAAGACCACTTGGTATCCGATGCGAAAAACGTCTTCGCTGACATGCCAACCAGCGTTGATGGCCGCTTGTGCCGAAGAGGATGGGGTCGCAGGGGCGGCTCGCTGGCACTCGTCGTGCGCAAGAATCGCCTGCTTTTGGCGCGGCAATGAATACGTTTCCACAAGCCGGATGGTTCCAACTCTGCCTGGCACGACCCTGGACACGTCCTCCCTGAGCGATTGCGCGGGTGCCGGAGGTGGACTTTGTAGCGCCACTTTAGGCACGTGTCTTGCTTTGCCCACAGGCTTGACGGCAACCGCACCTAGCAAGACCAGAACGATGGATGCGGAGATCACCAGGGAAGCCAGTCTGCAATCCCCTAGGGGCCCAGCCAGGTGGCGTGGTTGAAGGCGTGGCCATGGCGAAATCATAAAGGTCCTGCGGCCAAGTCCACGATTTCCCCGTAGACTCGTCTCAACGACAAGGAGATCCAGCATGACCAACGAGTTTGAGCAAGTTCCCTTCGGTGCCAGTGCGTTCGCCGAAAACCCCGAAAATCGCTGCGCCTGCCTTCTGCTGTTGGACACGTCGGGATCGATGAATGGCCAACCGATTGAACAGCTCAACGCGGGACTGCTCCAGTTTCAAGAGGAGTTGAACGCGGACTCTTTGGCGGCCAAGCGTGTCGAAGTCGCTATCGTGACGTTCGGACCCGTTCAAACCGTCACCGAGTTCGTCACCGCAGATAGCTTCTATCCCCCGTCTTGACGTGCACTGGCGACACACCGATGGGGTCCGCTATTGAGCAGGGCCTTGAGATGGTTCGGCAGAGGAAGGAGATCTACAAGGCCAATGGTGTCTCCTACTACCGCCCTTGGGTTTTTCTAATCACCGACGGTTCGCCCACTGACAACTGGACACGTGCCGCCCAGCTGGTCAGAGAAGGCGAAGCAACCAAGAATTTCCAGTTCTTCGCCGTCGGGGTGCAAGGCGCCGACATGAGCGTTCTCAGCCAGATTTCCACGCGCGCTCCTCTTCACCTCAAGGGACTTCAGTTCAAAGAGTTGTTCCGCTGGCTGTCCAACTCCATGAGCGCGGTGTCCCGTTCAACGCCTGGGGATGCAGTGCCGCTCTCGAACCCGACCGCACCTGATGGTTGGGCCACCGTGTAATGGAGCTTCAAGAGTGGAGAATGGTGGCGGCGTCTTCGTTGGGTGCTTCGCACCTCAAGACGGGGGCGCCCTGTCAGGATGCACATGCTTGGGATCTCACACAGGACAACCAGACCATAGTGCTGGTCGCAGCTGACGGCGCAGGAAGTGCCTCGCACTCGGACACTGGGTCGCAACTGGCAACAATCGAGATTCTGGACTCCATTCGAAGCTTCTTTGACGACGGGAAGGATCTTTCACAGATCACCCGCGAGGTCGCGAACGGGTGGTTGAGGAATGCCGCTGAGCGAATCTCAGAGCGAGCTAAACTGGATGATCTACCCGTGCGGGAGTATGCGTGCACGTTGCTTGCAGCCATTGTTTCATCCACGCATACGTGCTTCTTCCAGGTCGGTGATGGGGCCATTGTCATCCGGCCCAGGGGAGACGACTGGGCCTATGTGTTCTGGCCTCAACACGGCGAATACATCAACACTACGGTGTTCTTAACTGACCCGGCCGCGGTGGAGAACTTTGAGTTCTCTTGCCAAGCAGGATTCGTGGATGAGGTGGCAGCTTTTACAGATGGCATTGAGGCGCTAGTGCTGCACTATGCAACACAGACGGTTCACGCTCCCTTCTTTGACCAGATGTTCCAACCTGTAAGGGCGCTTGAGCGCAGCGGCTTCAATGAAGAGATGTCCGCCAAGCTTGAGGCATACCTCTCATCACCAGTGATTTGTGACCGCACGGACGACGACAAGACTCTCTTGTTGGCCAGTCGCCTAGCCAAGCCGCCGGTCTCCACATCTGCCGTGGTCGAAGAGAGTGCTTAAGTGGCAAGCCAAGTTCACGTTGGAAAATCTGGCCCTGTCCGCTTAGGAAAGCTGCTCGGTAAGGGGGCGAGGGAGCGGTCTATGAGGTTGAGGGAAGGCCTGAAGCCGCAGCAAAGGTTTACCTGACCCCCGCAAGCACCGAGCGGTCGGACAAGCTTTTAGCTATGGCGGCGCTCCGGACGCCTGCCTTGGACCAGCTGACCGCTTGGCCATTGGAAGTCCTTCGCCAATCGGACGGCAAGGTAACCGGATTTGTGATGGCAAACCTTCGAGACTCGAAGGACATCCATCGCCTCTACAGTCCCAAGAGCCGCCTGGCTGATTTTCCGCAAGCCGATTGGCGGATGGTTGTCCGTGCAGCGCTCAATACGGCACGGGCGTTCGCAGTCCTGCATCAGGCGGGGCACCTCGTCGGGGATGTGAACCATGGCGGGGTCCGGATCTCCCCGGACGCTACTGTCCGACTCATCGATACCGATAGCTTCCAAGTGTCCCACCAGGGGCGCACGTTTCTCTGCGAGGTAGGTGTCCAAGACTTCACGCCTCCCGAGCTCCAAGGGAAAGCGTTCAAGCAAGTTACGCGCACAGCCAACCATGACAACTTCGGACTCGCGGTCCTAATCTTCCAGATGCTCATGAATGGCCGGCATCCTTTTGCCGGCCGTTACAGTGGCTCTGGCGAGATGCCGATTGAGAAGGCCATCCCCGAGTTCCGCTACGCCTACTCATCAAACGCGGCTGCGATGAAGATGCAGCCACCACCACTGACTCCGCCGGCTGCAGCGGCCTCGCCCGAGGTTGCGGGGCTGTGGGAGCGTGCATTCGGTAGTGGGGGAGCAAAGCCGAATGGAAGGCCTACTGCTCAGGAGTGGGTTCAAGCGCTCACAAAGCTTGAGAGTGGTTTTGTTCGATGCTCTCAACGTTCCTCTCACTTCTATTTCGGCGGCTACGGCTCGTGCCCGTGGTGCCCGATTGAGCGCGCTGGCATTGCTTTGTTCGGCGGCACCGCCGCAGCGGTCATCAAAAAGCTGGGACCCGGGCAGTTCAATCTGGAGTCGGTCTGGCGCGACATCATTTCTGCCACCTTGCCTCCGCTGCCGGCGATTCCCCAGCCGACTGTGGTTCCAGCCTCCCAGTCGGTGGCTGCCGTGGGGCAACGCCGGCGAGTGTGGCGAAACATGGGATGGGCGGTCGGACTTGCGATCCTGGTGCTCGGAGTCGTGCTCAATGCGCCCGCATTTCTTCTCTGGGCAGGCCTGGGCTTCGGTATGGGGGCGTGGGTCAACAGCAGGGGGCGAGCCGATGTCACCCCTATCACCGCTCGATATCACCAAGCCAAGGCTCATTACGAGGGGCTCAAGGCTCGTTGGACTCAAGAACAATCCAATACACAGCTCCAACTCAAGCAACAACAGCTCAGGCCTCTGCGAGACGAGCTGTTAGGTCTCTCAGCAGAACGCGAGAGACGCTACAAAGGCCTGATGAACAACCGGCAGCAGCATGCTCTCAATGCTTACCTCGATCAGTTTGAGATCGAGAAGGCCAAGATTCCCGGGGTAGGCGCCGCAAAAAAGGCAATGCTGGAATCATTTGGTGTAGAGACTGCGGCCGATGTAGTGCGAAGCAAAGTCTTGCAGGTCCCAGGATTTGGCCCGGCCCTTACCGACAGGCTTCTCAAGTGGCGTCAGAAGCTTGAAGGACAGTTCCGCTTCAATCCTGCGGCGGCGATTGATCCGCGGCAGGTTGCCGACCTGGATCGAACCATCATGTCGAGGCGCTCTCAGCTGGAAGCAGAGCTCACTACTGGCCGCATGACTGTTCTCCAACTCAGGCAGGCGGCTCTGACAAGACGCCAAACGTTGGAAAGCGCCATGCAAGAGGCGACACGGCTGTATTCACAGGCGGCGGCCGACGCGAAAGCAGCTGGCGGGTAACGGCAACGCTGGTCGTCAATGACTGCTAAAGAGGATTCGGATGTCCGCTGATTCATTAAAAGAAGTTGAGGCCGCTTTTCTCAAGCGCTACAGAGAGAGCTACGGAAGAAGCGATGAGACGTTCCGATCTGGCTTTGGCGTGTCATGGGCCAAGCTCAAAGACACGGTAGATCGGGAAGCAGCCGCCGAGCGCGCTGAGATTGCAGCGAAGCAGTCGGGCAAGAAGGTTCGCAGTGTCGCGATCCCCTACACCGCAGAGGAGTGCGCTGGGCTGCTGAAGTTGCCTCACAAAGCGTTCAACGAACTGGCCCGAGCGGATGGTTCCTCCGGACGCTTGGTGCCGGAAGAGGCGCCTGGACGGTCTCGCAAGGTCGCTGCGATCAGCCTTGTTCGCCTACTGGAATGGGCGGACGGCGTGCCCCGGGCCGAGGTTGGCGGACATCAAGGAAGGACGGCGAGATCCTGGGCGCAACGAAAGCCCTCCCTGAGATTCGATCAACCTTTCAGGAACTCAAGCATGGCAAGGTGAAGGTCGTGCTGACTGACGAGGAAGGCAGCGAGGTCGTCGCCTGGATTGATCTCGAACAGCGCACCTCGTCGGCAAAGGCCATGCTCAAAGCGTTCTTGAGGGAGCAGGCGAGGGTGGTGGAGGTCGATGCGCGAGGGTTTGCCGCGCTTGGTCAGCAAGAGCAAGAGATGACGATCCCGTGGGCCTTCAGCCTGCCTTGGGCCAACCCCGCCTTACGGGCGGCCCTGCTCATCCTCTACATCCAGTTCCTGGCCCAGCTTGAAGCGTTGCTCGCGCAGCACGAAAGCGAGGCGCTGGAGGAAATCAAAGAGCTGAAGGCACGACTTGCCGTCATAGAAGACGCAGCAAAAACCGTCACCCTGCTCAAGGCCGAGATCAGGGCCGCTGCTATCGAGGCAAGCCTCCCGGCGGGCACTAACGCAGAGAAGGCGCGACTTCGCTTCTAGGACATGATCGGTTCTGGGCTTGACCTCCAAGGTAGCAGCGTTCCGTTCCAACCGTGCTCGTTAACGACAAGGAAGGTCGCGCCGGTAGGAGACGGATAAATCTGCATTTGCAACTGGATGAGGCCAGGGCATCGATACGGTGCCGATGCCCCGACCCCTTGCCTATCACTGCTTCGGTATCGACAGCTCTACGCTCTTGTCGCAACCGATGAGGGCGATGAACGATTTTTCTTTGACGCTGAAACGGATGCCCCATGTCCTTGGGCTTTCCTCATATCGCCGGGCCGCGTCGTCGAAGACGACGTCTGACCGTGAGATCCCTTGGAACGGCGCGTAATCCGAATGCTCAACATACCTGTAGACGAGCTCCTTCTGTTCTTCGCTGGCCATGTCCGGGCACGAGTTCGAACTTCCGCAAGAACTCAGGACCAGAGTGACAGGCAATGCGAGCAGAAACCTTCGCTTCACGGCCGAGTTCCCTGAAAGTGCACTTGCTGCGGTCCTCGAGGCTGTTGGCAAGGTCTGAGCATCCGGCCACGACGCTTACGCCCGATGCAAGTAGCAGCGACGCGGTTGCAGTAGAAATAGCTAGGTGTTAGAAGGGAGGTGCAGGGGGCTAACGCTGTAAAGCTCAGACAGGGAATGTTCTGCATGGAACCTCGCGCTATAGCATCATTCGTATCGACGGTTGCACTTGGAGTTCTACTCATCCCATCCAGCCAAGCCTTGGCTCAGAAGGCTGCGGATAAAGAGTTCGACCCCCACCGTGCTTACCTGCAACAGTCGCATGTTCGCGACCTCTCTGCTGCCCGGAAGCAGCAGCTCGGTGCGAAGCTGAACGCCGCAACGGTCAGGCTCTCGGCCCCGATCATGGCCGTGCTTCGCAAGCATGGGTATACGGGTGTTCGGGCCTACATCAGTCCACAGGACGACATGCTCATCCTTGATGTTGCAGGACGGACGATTCGCGCTGGAGACTCACTGGCACTGGAAGCCGAGCAGGCGCTCGACGCGTTGGCGCAGGCTCTGTTCACGGAGTTCGACGGGGAGATCTACATCGCCGGCTACCTAACCAAGTTCAACGGAGTCAGCAAGGAAGCTGCATACCCGGATGAGTCCCTAGGTCCTCGGATTTCCGCCCCGAAGAGGGCTGCCGCAGACGAGCAGAAAATCGTGGTGGTTTCCGCCGGACACGGGTATCGGAAGCTCTAGCAGCGGCGGCCGATACGCGTGGAGCTTCCAACGCGATCCCGTCAATAATGTTCAAGAAGACCGCCTGACCTCATATCAAGCCGCACACCTCGCCACAGCGTTGGTCGACCGAAGCAAAGTCAAGGCAGAGCAGGCGCGTTCACAGTCCACAACGAATTTTCCTAACAATGATGGGCTTGTTGCCGGGTGGTGGGAGATGGCGGCCCGCTACAACCTAGAGGCCCGATATCCTGAGAAGCCAGAGATTTGGGATGCTCGTGGTTCAACGACGGCATCCGACCGGGATGAGAAGTCTGATCAATACTCACGTCCGAGGTTTGCAAACTTCCTTGGCGCTGATGCCATCATCAGCATTCACACCAATGCTGCAACCAGCACGACCGCCCGCGGATTTCGCGCCTTTGCTTACAACGGGCGAACGCAAGATGTAGCGTTGGGAAACAGCATCATCTGCTACGCAAAGGAAATCGTCCAAGCGCAAGAAGCTTACAAAACGTATGTCTTCGATTCCTATGCCCGTCAATCGGGCCTGGTGGAGAACGGTGAGGCGCAGATGAGCGCTATTCTTCTGGAGACCGGCTTCCATACCAACCCAACCGACGCAGCCGCTTTGGCAGATCCGGTCTTCCAAGAGGCGGCGATGAAGGGCATCGAGAAAGGATATCGTCTCCATCGCGAGGGTAAGCCATGCCAGCCCTTTAAAACGCTGTCGATAGCTAATGCTTCAGGCAATCACGGCACCAAAGTCACTGTCCTCGTTAAAACTCAGGGATTTCCTCAGGGAACAGTGCTCGGAGATGTGGAGATAACGAGCTGCCCGCCGGGCACCTGCAACGGTTCAAAGGGTGTAGCCATGAATGTAGTCGATGGAGGTTTCAGCTGGACTTTCGGTTGCAACTCATCTAAGAACACACCCACAAGGGTAATCGGTGTCCGCACTACGCTCTATGACGCAGATGGAGTGAAGACCACACCGGTTGACTCAACGGTGACTTGCACCAAGCCAAGCACCTCGTCTTCGAGTAGCAGTAGTGCCAACGGTGATGCGCCCGCAGCAGCAAGCTTTTCGGACGTGATGTAAGCGCCCGCGTAGTTCCTGAGCTCATAGCTGACTATGAGCTCAGGATTTGGCCTTGCCTGGCTGTATAGACACTTTCAATCTTTTGAGTGGAATGAGCGAAATCGTTTGTTGGGGGCTAGAGCGCCCTACCACTTCACTGCCGCGCCACTCGAGAGGGGGCTTCAGTGTTGAGCTGAGCAAGATCACTATACTTCTGCCCATCCAGCGCTGACGTGTCAAGGATAGAACTTCTTGGGGTCCCGCAGCTGCTCCGAAAACTGCCCCTTCTTATAGAGAGGTAGTGCAACCGCGGGCCGATACTGCTCCAGCACTCGGATCTGCTTTGCCCTGGCTAGGGCCGGCTTCTTATGGAAGTAGGCCTCGTGCAACACCGGCACCTTCTTGCTGACCGAGTGCCCGGTGACCAACGCGATGTCCTCGTCCGCCACGTTCTGGTGGTGGAGCTCCGTGGCGATGGTGTGGCGAAACGCATGGAATCCAACCCCTTAGGGAATCCCAAGGTCTTCATGTAGGCGCTGAACTGACTGAGCGCGTTCTGGCTGTAACGAGCGTTGGTTTCCCCGGTTTCCCGGTTCACGCCGGCCGACAGGTGCGGGAAAAGCCGTGGATGCCCGCATTCCCGCATGTCCTCTATGAAGTTTAGGAAGCCTGCATCCAGCAGCGGCTGGGGAATGGGTAGGGTCCGAACCGCTGCTTTTCCTTTAAGGCTTTGACGGCTTCGGCCACGGTTTTTGTGGGCAAGGTCTGGATCGATGGTCTTCTGGATGCGGATGCACCACACGCCGCTTTCTTGAGCGATGTCGGCCAGCTTGAGCTGGCAGACCTCGTTGATGCGGGCACCGGTGTAGAGGCCTATCATGGGGATCCACCAGCGGTGCGGATACTTCATTGCCCAAGGAACGAAGGTCTCTGGCGCGAAGATGCGCTGAAGGTCCGCTTCGTCAAACAGGCGCTCGGGCTTGTTCGGGTCCACAGCCAAGTCCTTCTTGATCTCGCCAAAGGCGTCCATGGGGAGGCCGGGATTGCCTTCGTTTTGACCAGCTGGTTGAAGAAGGACACGAGGAAGCGGCGGTGCTTCTCCAGGGTGGCGGGCGCGGGAGGCTCGACGCACAGCTCTTTGCCGCGTGCCACGGCTTGTTCGAAGGTGAAGGTGCGATACATCGGGTCGGACAGCAGCAGCGGTGGCGCCCAACGCATCAAGTCCCAGAGTCGGTAGATATGGGCATGGTCGATGCGGGACACGGGGATGTCGCCGCAGCTCATTTGAAGCAGGCGCAGCGTGCGAGCAGTGGAGTCGATGGTGTCGCGGGCCAGGCAGCGGCGGTCCCGGTCTTTCATGTAGTCGTCGATTTCCACCGAGAGCAAGCGGGCTGGGGTTCCAACCGGCAATGGCTCTGGGTAGCGTGTGCCGTCCTTGCGGGCACGAGTGCGTTGGGTGCGGTCGTAAGCCGCGTTGAGGATTTCCTGAGCGTGGATGGCTGCCTCGCGACCGGTAATCACGAGCTCATCGATACGGATTCGGCCGATCCTGACGTTCCGCAGGCTGAGGGTGTCGCCATTGCTGGCCAAGTAGTTTTGAAGGTGTTGTTGAGCGGGGGTGGGCATCTCGTTGCTTCCATTGTTCCAATGGAAGTAGTCATAGGCCGCCCTCAAAAATCGTCAATGAATTTGCCCCGTTTTCTTTCTCGCCTTAGGCATTGCTCGCGGAGGTCGTTCTAAGCGCTCGCGAAACTCGAATATTCCGTGCCTTAGATGCTGGGCGCGCCTCTATGGATCATGGGGTTACGAGCCGGAAGGAGAGAATTCTCCGGAGTCATTCGTGTACTGTTTAACTAGAATAGCCTAACAAAGTGGCCCTCTCTCGTTGTCCGAAGGTGAACGGCGAATAAAAATCGTAATGCGAAAAATAAGCTTGGAGCGGCTCTGTTGCGACGTGGTCGCGTCTGTCACACCCGAAAAGGCCACTTATTGATGTGCAGACGCGTGGCCCAGGCTGTCGGAGGCGCTGGGGGCGCTGACTTTCAGCCACTCATAAGCGAGCTCTCGTCTGATAGCGGTTGAGTGCTCCGATCAGCTTTTACCTGTCCTCGGTGGCCGCGGTCCAAGCAACAGGACCCGCAGCTGGACCTCTTGGCCGAGTCAGTTAAACTAAAAGTGAGACGCTTTGCATCCTCGCCGCTGGCTTCTATGGAGCTCGCGGCTCGACCAAGCAGAAATCGCCCTTCGAAGCATCAAGCACCATGTCGAAGGAATCCAAGATGCCGGCGCCCAAGTTGTAGGACGAGCCAATATCGCTTCCCTTGGAGGTGCTCGTGTATGTTTTCGACGGCAATCCCAGCAGGCGAAGCTGGGCGGCGCCCTCAGATCCTTCAGGCGCGTAGGTCACCAGTGTCTCTCCATTGCCAGTGTCGATGTCGGCCAAGACCCTCGTTCCATCGATCTCAATCAGGCCCATCACGAACTTGCGAGAGGCAAACAAATGGGAGGCAAGCAGCAGATCTCCGCTGCATTGGGTCGTGTCGCCAAGGGTAAGCGTTGAAGCCGACAGCCTAACCTTGCCCATCCCTCGGATGAGGTCAATGCCTATCACGTTCTCTACGCTGGGATCCTCACTAACGAGAACGGTGATGTCCGAAGCGTCGAATCCCTCGATGTGAAAGCTATTGATATGTGCGAAGAACACCTGAACGCTTCGCTTTTCAAAGAGTAGATTGTATTCGATGTTTCCGGCGCCACTTCCCCGTGAGAGCCCAAGGGCGCGAGCAGTGGCTCCCCGATGACTGTCGCGGACCCGCCGGTGTCAAATGCGAACGTCGCATCGGTGCCGTTAACGCGCGCGTTGACGCGAAAAGGCTCCACCCTCATTGCCGCCGCGTTTTCAGGCGCTTCACTGCGCTTGAAGATCCTCGGGTTGACGTGGGTCCCGGGAGCAGTCGAGAACCTCGGGCTCTTGTCCCGGATGATAGGCACGGAAACGGCTGGAGGTGCGAGAACTCGCACATCGCTTGTGTATTGACTGGGAACAAGTGCCGCAACGCTCTGCCGCACGAACGGTTCGACATCGCTCGTTGCGGAATGAACCAAGCGGGAAAAGTGCGGGTAGTCGCCATCAATCAATGCGTTCCCGGCGAGCAAGCTCTTGCATCGGAAGTTGATGTCGTAGCTTGCATCAAGCGATTTCTTGGCAAGATCGGCGCAGCGCTTTGCGTGCGTGTTGGAGCCTTGAGTATCACTACTTATCCTGGCTTTGTAAGCCTCGAGCAGTTCGACGTAGGCCTCATTGCCGGGCTTGGCCGATAGCATCGAGTCGAGCGCCGAGGTGTTTCCAGACATCAGTGCCGCATCTGCCGAATCCAACTTGGGATTGAGCACCACAGAGCTTTCCTGCGACCAGCAAAACGATGCAACGGTGAGCGATGTCAACCCTAGAGCAGCTTTGATAAACGAGGTGAAGATCCATTTCTTTCGCACGATGCGATCCCTCTGTGGCCGCGAACGTTGTCGTCGCACTCTACATCACCGGCTGGTGAGACTGCTCGGCGATGCGGTGCCCATGATCTGCGGTCGGCTCGGTTGGGTGTGGATCTTCAGCTCGAGAGTGGCCGGGCGTTGTCGGTGCTACTGGAGCAGGAGCAGGGCGGCAACGCGCTGACCCGCGCATGTTCCTGGGTTCCAACCGCCGCCGCTTGATCTGTTGCCGGTTTCGCCCCTCACTCAGGCGATCTGAGCTGAAGCGTCATTCAGGGCTGAGGGGTGCGCGCCCCTCAGGATCCGTGGCGGCCCGCAGCGGCGAATAGCCTTCTCGTCAACACCACTGACGGGGCTTCACACCATGAACGACGCTGCAAACGAGAGTGCGATTTTCTCCATGTCTTCGGAACAACGCGATCTCGCCATCGTGGGCCTGGCCCAGGCTGACGTTCCCGCCCGCGACATCGCCGCAGCGGTGGAAGCGCCCCTGCTCTTGGTTTGCGAGGTGCTCAACAGCGCCAAGATTGCCCCGGTCCTTCCGCCCCGCACGTTCCGTATCGAAGACATCTGGTGGGACCCCGACTGCGAAGTGATTGAGCGCCTCCCCGAGTCCGGGACCATCACCATTGGAGATTGGGAACGCCTCGATCAGGAAGGCGTGGAATGCGACGCGCTGAGCAAGTTCAGCGACCTGCATGGGTATTGCATCTGCGGGAGCCGCGTGACGGAGGTGCCGGGTGCGGCATGGCCCACCACGTCTCAGGAAGCCGAGGAGCTTTTGAAGGCGTTCGACTGGACGGGAGAACTGCGCATGGGGGACGGCACCTATGCCTTTGTCCATGGCTGGATGATGCGCAGTCGCTACCCCGCGCACTTCGCATACGCTAAGAGCGCACTTGGACCTGGCTTCGATGAGGAAGCAGAGAGCGACTATTTTTGGTTGATCGATGTAACGAAGGCTGGCGACTTCCAGTTCCAGACCTCTGGGTTCGACAACGTGGTGTTCTACACGCAGTGTGCATTCGTGATGGGCAACGAAGAGTTGGGCCGTATGTTCGTCCGAGTGCTGAGTGCGATGGGGTTGCCGAGCGCGGAGGAGCTTCTGCCCAAGGTGTGGCGGACGTTTGAGCTGACGATGATCCAGTGGGTCGGTGAGCCTTGTGAGGCTCTTCCCTCGGTGCAAAGGGTGACGCTGGAGTGCAGTGAGTCCGACGACGGGGTCGGCCTTCCGCTGAAAGCCATGCTGGAAGTGGGTAAGATGCATGGTCGTCCGGTCGAGCGCGCCATCGTGCAGGAGGTCACCGCGGCTTAACTGCCGGCACGGTGCCTGGCAACAGCGTGGAGCGAGCGGCGTTGCCTTCAGGAGCGCGCTGCTCTTTCAGTCCGTTGGCCGACAACGCTTGTTGCCCGACTACCCGCTTAGGACCGCATTTGCCACGAGGGCTGAGTTTCAACGCATTTCATCTCCACCAGTGCTGGGCCTCTTGAAGGGAAGCCTGGCTTCGCTGCCCCTACCGCAAGGACAAGCCTCCTCCCCGCCGCTGGCGCTTTGTTCCGGCCCTTCGCTGCGCGCCGCGGTCGCGGTGCTCACTCCCAGGTGCGGTATGGCCCAACGCTTCGCCTGCCGGTTCCCACGAGGCGCACGACGCGCTGGTGGAAAAAACCGATGAAGCGCACCACCCAAGACCTGAGAGCCGAATACCAACTCCAGATGGACGAGGAGGGCATCCTGCTCGCCGCCGCGACCATCTTGGAGCAACGACTTCAGCGCGAAGGCCGGATCCACAGCCCGGAGCAGGCCGGCAGCTACTTGATTGCCCGCTGCTCTCATCTTTCTCGTGATGTCTTCGGGGCCCTCTTCCTCGACACGAAGCATCAGATCCTCGCCACCGAGCACCTCTTCAGCGGGACCATCGATTCTTGCGAAGTCCACCCTCGGGTCGTCGCCAAGCGGGCGCTCGAGCTCAACGCTTCCGCGGTTCTGTTGTTCCACAACCATCCCTCTGGGAATCCGGAGCCTAGCCAAGCCGACCGTCAGATCACGGAAAGGCTGAAGCAAGCCCTTGCGCTGCTCGACGTGCGGGTGTTGGACCACTTGGTCATCGGTGGTCGCCAGCACACCAGCTTGGCCGCAAGGGGGTGGGTGTGACCCCCTTCTTTCAGCTGCGTGGGTCAGCAGCTAGACAAACCCCTCATCAATCGCATGCTTCATGGACTCCTGTAACTTCTCGAGCCGAAAGCCTTTCGGATTGAACTCGGACGCCATCGCGGCCCAAGCGACGATGTCTCGCTCACCCTCCGTCAGCTTCTGTTCGATGCCTTCCCAAGCATGGAGCCGCTTCCAGACACCTTGGCGCCAGAACAGCTGGGCGCGGTCCCTCCATGGAAGAGGCTTGCCAGTGGGCCGGCTCTCTAAAGGTATGCACGTGGCCAAGAACCCAGGCGTCAGGCTGATCTCGCTAGCCTCTACGCGGGCCCAACACGCTTCGCGCTTTACCCACTCGGTTACCAAGCGATTCCGGACCTGTGCTTCTGGAATCTCCATTAGTAGCGGAAGAACAAGTGCTGCAACCCGCATCGCCTCGCGCATGAAAGTGTCTGGTGCACGCTGCGTTCTCCATATGCCGTCATAGGCCGGCTGAACGCCCGCGGCCTGCATCCGGGAGCTCATGAGCGCCAACGTGTAGCTGGTCAAAGGGCGAACAATGGAGCCTGGATACCAAGATTGCGCCGGAATATCTGCATCTACCGCTCGTATAAGAATGGCCCTGCCCACAAGACGTTGGAAGTAGGGGCGTCGAATTCGGTTGGGTCGACGGCCCACTGCTGGACAATGCCCTTCCCGAAGGCAGCGATGTTCTTTTGAGCGCCGGAGCTGACCACATGTGGCAGCCCATCGAACGTGGATTCGAAGCGCGCTACGTCTGTCTTTGTCAGTAGCTGCTTTTTTGGATTGAGCATCTGCCAAAGTTTTGCTTCTAGCGTCTTCTTTCGCTTGAGTTCAACTTTGTAGCTGCCCGAAGTTCGTTCGAAATACCAGTATGTATTTCCTTCCCCGGACTTTGCGGGAGGTGCGAGCGTTCCGCGGGAGATGCCCTCAATCGCTTGAAGTATGGGTGTCCGGCAAACAAGTCTGACGCCGACACGGCGTTCTGCGCATTCGCGAAGCGCGCAATGTTATGCACAGCATCTTCGAAGCCATCTTCGGCTAGCCTTGAGAGCTTCATTTGAACGCGAACCTTGGAGAGATCGGCGCCGGCTTTGCTTGCCCAGTAAAGAGATGCGGTTGTCTGGCCGCCATTGACGATCTGGAGGCCTGTCGCCTTGGTGATCTCGGTTCCTCCGAGTTCGCAAGCGCGTGTCTCTAAGTCGGAGACGGTAACGGTTAGTCCATTATTGAAGGCAAAGAACATCTCAGGCTCTTTCCTCAGCGTATCGCGGATCCCCTTGTTGACTTTGCGATTGTCGCCCAAGAATGCGCGAACGTTCTGCTCAAGAATCCTGCCGCCGAATCGGTCGTATAGGCTTGCTAGGATACTTCCGGGCATCACGCACATGAAAGATTCGTATCGAGAGCTGCTGTCTAGACCCGCAGGCAGAGCAGGTATGCCTTCGCCATACTCTCCCTCAAAATCGATTGTTATTTCCTCCCTACCCCTGGATGACGCTTCCATGCGCGCGAGGCGAGCAATGTCCCAGAGATGTAAGTCAACACGCTGGGTTCCCAGCGCCAACTCGGGCATTTTCCCGATCAAGTTGCCAAGAGGCCTATCTGAAATCAGGTAGATGCACGCTTTCGTCATTTCTCCGCTGGTGGCGAAGGAGAAGACTTCACTGCATACCGCATGCGCGTCATGGCTCTCATCCCAGGAATCGGCTATGGACTCGTGAACACTGCCTTCAAGAAAACGAAACGCAGCGGCGAAGGTTCGCTTGATTTCCTCGGTGAGAAGCGGCTCTGGTTCTTCGGCTCCTGAAAAAGCAGAGACGATTAGGTTGAGAACCCCGTCGCTCGGCGAGAAGCTATAAGCATCGAGCAGCACTGGCCAGCCACGAGAGACCTTCCCGGAGATGCGGCAAACATTGAACTCCGTGAATTCCTCACCTCTCTCGAGCACGGAACAAGCACGGTCGACAAACCTCGTGCTGGTATAGCCCATGCCGGCAGCCGCCTCTGCACCAATCTCACTAAGGAGGGCGTGCCGATAAGAGGAAGTTTCCTCATCCATATGCGACATCAGACTTCACCCTTTACATCAAGAACCGACTCGGCCGGGACGGCGAACTCGCCGACAAGCGCCAGATCGACCATGTATTTCGCTTCTGGAATACGGGCGTCCACCTCGGACCTGACAAGCCTCGGGAAACCATCACGACACTCAAACGTGGTCATTCCCGCAACTCGATACGCTTCGGAGTCATAGGCTTCAAGGTGGACGTAGCCACGTTTGAAGAGTGCCGTCTCCATTTGATCGAGTATCTGTGGACTGATCGAACGAGCGCTATCAACAAGCCGTGCGCAAACCTGATTCAGGGTCACAGCATCCGTCGCGTCAGACGCTGCCAGTTCGACTACGAGGAGAGTCAATGGGAGGTGCGCAGGCTCGAGCTGTCCAAGGGACGAGATGCTTACGACTTGGCGCGACCCGGACAAACGCGTCTTGACCTCCAGAAGCCTACTTCCGCAAGCAAAGTCCTGGGGGTGATCGTCGGGTGCAACCCACGCGGTCAGTGAGGCGGCGAATCCCTGTGAAGCGCAAAGCCGC
The DNA here is from genome assembly GCA_022749655.1 of Xanthomonas phaseoli pv. phaseoli. Taxonomy (GTDB): domain Bacteria; phylum Pseudomonadota; class Gammaproteobacteria; order Xanthomonadales; family Xanthomonadaceae; genus Xanthomonas; species Xanthomonas phaseoli. Next base: position 4,231,466 of record CP094243.1, on the reverse strand, counting down.
TCAAGCACTAGAAGTTCACCGATCAAGCCTCGTGCTTCGTGCGCACTCATTGCCGGAGTGCGCCCACGTGTCATCAACGAGTGCCATTGAGCCAGCCGCTTGAAAACGCTGGATGTGGCGTCGGATGGAGTGATGCTACCGCGAGAGTAGGAAATGACATCTTTGCAAAGGGTCAGGAATACCTCACGGTCCTCATACTCCCGCAGGAAGATGCAAGCTTCATCGTGTGGAGTGCCCTCCGAGATCTTTAAGGTCAAGCCACGGGGCTTGGGGAGCTCGTCAGGAACCCGAAGAGGGTCGATCCCGCGAATCAGTAAACCCGGCGACCCATCCGAACCTTTGATCCAGAAGGCGTCTAGCGGATGTTCTGTGCTTACGCGTCGTCCAAATACATAGTCGCCTGCGGGCGTCAAGTTCTTCCAAGGATCCTCATGCATCTGGGCTTTCCGGCTCGTCGTCTTGCTCATCGTCAACTGAGCCGTAAAGTTCTCGGTAGGCAATCAAGTTGGCCGTGTAGCGCACCAGTTTCTCTTCTTCTCCTGAGTCCAGCTTTGGAAAGCTCAAGCCATAAGCGGCATACATCTTCCCAGGAACCCCGTCACCATCGGGAGCATCTCTGGTCTTGGTGCGCAGGAGATGAAGCATTAGCAGGGGACGTTTCCGTTGTGCGCGATAAAGGTGATCCGGAATGTTTTTCTTGTTCCCGTGTTCTTCTTCTGCGTTTCGCACTTCTTCCTCAGACAGGCCAATCCGCTCAACGCCTCGAGAGGCAACACGGCGCTTTTCACCAGACACCAGCAGGGCGCTCTCGAAACGACAGTTCTTGCTCAGCGTTACATTGCGATCCTGTAATCCGATGTTCACGCCGTGAATATTCTGAATGTCGGAACCAGTGGCGCGCATGCTTGAAACCATGACTACATCCCATCGGGCTAGCTTACGTTCGCGGATATAGTCAATCAGGGGCGCGGTTTGCATCTCTAGTTGTCCGGGATGCACACCGAAGGACGCGATGAAATCAAGAACATCAGCTGTGTCAATGTCTCGGAAAAGCAGGCTCGACAACGGCTCCTCAGGATCAACTCGCGTAGGTTTCTGCTGCTCCAGCATCCGCTTTGCAATCTGGCTCACCGCTTCGATATTGCGGACGCGAGCCAACTCTGATGCGATCAGTGCCGAGGACTCAACCATCTTCCCGGACAATCCGACTTTCCGAACAATGTCTTCGGTGTTTCGCATCTTCTCGCGAGCAGTGACGAGCAGGGTGCCTGGATGACTCCGCACGGCCAAGCCGAAATCCATGGGCGTCAGGCCAACCAACTCCATTCGGCGAATTTCGTCGCGTAGCTCCTCGGTTGCGTCCGCAATAAATCCATACCAGTCGCTGGCTTCGGACCTTATGAAGAGCCTGCAAAGGTCTTTGAATCCATCTCGGTATCCGAACCATCTTCCCATCTGTAGCAGGGTGTCATACATCTGGGTGTTGCGGAGGAAGTAGCTGACCGTAAGACCCTCAAGCGTGAACCCGCGCGAGAGCGAGTTCCCGCCAACGGCAATGACGTTTAGTCCCGTATCGGCATGAGCGCGATAATCGAGCTTTCCAGAGGTTTTTGATGCATTGATTTCTACGACTTGGATGGACGCAGATGCGCGATGTAGCTCCTGCTGAATTTCGCTCCAGTATTCGTCTCCACCCGAGTAGTGCTTCTCCCAAGTTTGGTTGAGGGACCGAATGATGGGGTCACGAAGGGCGGCCTCCGGAGGCATGGCATGACGATTCTGGATGGCCGATTGCAGCCCGATGACATGTCGAGAGATTTCCTTCGCCACATCGCCTTGCACCCGTGTGAATCGCGAAACGTTGACGAGCATGGAGTGGTGACGTCCTCCGGACCCCGCAGGATTCGAATCGCTTTGGACAGGACGAAGCAATCGATTGCCTCGATGAGCGTCTCGTGCAGGCCCTCGATCTTCCAGTCCATTTTATGCTTGACTGGTAGCCAGTCTTCGGTTGCATCTAGCTCAACAGTCAGCCTGTGAGACTCCTCGGACAAGAAGAACTCACGAGCACCTACGTAGTTGGAAGGCGCATCCAAGCCCACGATGAAATCGCGTGGGAAAAGATCCTTCCCTTGCTCGTCATTCTCGGAGTCTGGGTCGATGAAGATATTTGCAAATGGTGTGGCGGTATAACCAATATAAGCGTTTCGACTAGACAGGCTGAGGAGTGCACGTATCAGACGATTTATGGTCCGTGGCGCCCTCTGGTCCTTGGAGGTGTCCACCGAAGCGTTGTCCGCCTCGTCGTCAATCACGAGCATTGGAAGGGTCAGGCCCCCTTGAGATGCGCTGGTGCCCCGAATCCAGTCGATCAAGTTAGTCAAGATCGACGGGTTCTTCTTTATGACGAGGATGACGGGCTCGGAGCTGTTCTGAAGCGGGTTGCCCAACGATTCCGCCTTGCTTCTGGCGAAGTCATACGCACGGCTTGTGTAGGCGGTGGCCGTGAAGGCAGGATTAATGTTACCAACGCCCACGCGGTCGACATTGATTTGGCGACTCAGGATCTGGTCGCTGTCCCTTCCGACAAAGCCGAAATCAACGCGTTCTTGCGTTTGGGACCGCAAGTTGTTGTGGACACCGGCTATAAGGATGACGAGTCGATAGCCGGCATCCGCCGCCTTGTTGATCACGCCGAGGTAGTTGGCAGTTTTTCCGCTTTGAACGTGTCCCACGACCAAGCCGCGGCGCGACCACTTCCCTGGCATTGAGGGGTCTCCAGCCAGATCAACGATGGTATCGGTCACCGCATTGACGGCGTTTACGACATGCTCGCTCATGCCATCACTAATTAGAAACTGCCTGTAGCGGTTCCAATAACGGAAGTCGATCTCGTGCGCTCGGGCCCGCAGCCATGGCTTGTGTCCGCTCGCTTGGATCGTGTGAGCTGGCCCCAGGATGACTTCGTATTCGCGCTCGATCTGTTTTGCGATAGCGACGACCTGCTCGTCACTGGGCCGAGGCGAAAGAAATGGAAGCGCTGCGATTTCTTGAACTATGCCAAGAATTTCGGCCGAGGTTTGAGCCACGCGTTGCGCCATGGCTGTTCGTGCGAAGCCTAGAAGCTGTTCGTGCATCATCTTCGTTCTATCCTTCTATCCTTCGATCCGTCGAAGCCCGCTAAGAATGGCGCGTGCTGAGGGTTGGCTTGAAAACACTGGTGTGGCAAGAATTGATTCTGCGATTGTTACCGGCAGGGTGTCTTTTCCTGGAACCATTGCTTCCACGAATGACGCCAAGAGTTGTCGGAGCTCATCCGCGTCGATCTCTTGTTGATGAATCGATTTGGGCACTTCCGCCACGTCGGAAAATAGCGATTCGAGGGGCAGCGTTGCTTCAATGGCCAGCAAAATGGCATCCACGTCAGCTAGCTTGCCCGCCGCCCGCTGTAAGGCTTCCACCAGTGGGTGATCACGCCGAATCTGATAGCGAATAGTTCCGCGCTCCTTTACTCGCTCCCAGAGCGGGACTCCCGGTGTAGCCGCTTGCCGCGCACCTCGATAGGTGTATGGACGGCGGGCCGATTCGGTCATTCGTTCTACAAGCGGACGAAGGCGGGCACGGGCTGCGGAAGGGATCCGCATCCTCGATTTGCGCACATCAATGCTCCACTCTGAATCCAGCGATGTAGGCACATCCACACGAACGCGTAGAAGTTTCGTCAACTCTGCCCGGCGTGCCATGCCGAGCCATGAGCCGCCAGAGATGAGTCGACGAGCTCTGTAAACATAAAGCCCTTGGGTCTCAATCAGGCTTGACCCCAGCTCCATTGCAGCAAGCTGCGAGCTGGTGAGCCGTTGGTGATGGGGAGGGTAAACCCCTGCACGACGATGTCGCCCGTGCTCGTTCGCAGGGTCTCAATCTGGTGGGGGTCAGAGCTTGGGGCAGAAAGCTGTGCGAACGGATCCACAGCTTCAATGTCAGCTCCGTTGATCCGCATCAACACCTTCCGGGGAGGATCGCCGGGAGGGGGCGCGATAAAGCGGTGAAACGTGAGGGCCAAGTGCGGTCTTGCAGCACTAAAAAGCTGATTGAACGCGGCGTAGACCTCATCTTGGTGCGCACTCAGCGCGTCTAGGCGGTCGAGCTTCTGCCATAGGACCAGCGTGCCGGAGGAGCCAATGCTTTCAGCCTGCGGCAGCCGCCGGATCTCATTTTGGCTAAGCAGGCTGAGGATCCACTCATCCTCTTTGACTACCAAGTCGAGGTCCCAGCATCGGCCTGCGAGCGGCTCCCCATCCTTCTTGGAGACGACAATCAGCCGCCGGCACTGAGAGAAGGAGGCCGTCTTTAGTCCCAAGCCGAATCTGCCCAAATCCTCGGCCTCACGAATCTCGCGAGGACTTCGGCTGCCATGTTGCATGGCTCGCGTCAGCTCGTCTGGCGACATCCCTTGGCCGTCGTCCAGGACGGAGAGATAAGGGCCTGACTCAGGGTGGATGTCGTTCGCAATCTCAATACGGGAAGCCCCTGCAGAGATGCTGTTATCAACAATGTCGGCGAGCGCGCTTTCGAACGAATATCCTATATCGCGCATGGACTCCAGAAGTCTCGCCGCGCTTGGGCGCAAGATCTTCTGGTGCACTTCTTCCTCAGTCATCCTTTCCGAAGCCCCTGTGTCTTACAAGATCACGCCAGCGACGCCTCCGCTGTGCAGGTCTGTTCCTCATGCCGACAATACTCCAACTGGCGAAATGAGTCAGCCTGCGGGGCTAAGCTATAGGCGGCGGAAATTTCCTTTGACAGGATGGCTCACTGCCAGGCATCTTTGCGCCCCTGGTTCTGCTTCCTCTCCCCCTTGAAGCACGGAAAGACGATCCCCGTTGTAGATATTTTTGCTGGTGCGGGCGGCTTGGGTGATGGATTTGAGGCCTACGCTCGTGGGCAGGACCGGCGGGGGCGTTCTCAGTCTCATTGTCGGCTGAGATGGATTCGGATGCCGTTCAGACTCTGCGAACCCGCGCGTTCTATCGCAGCTTCTCTGCTACAGAGGCTCCCAGGAGCTATTACGATTACGCGGCGGGGCGCCGAGAGCAGCCGTGGACCGATGCGACCCGTGATATCTGGCTCAAGGCGTCCTCGCGCGCTTGCCAACTCAAGCTAGGCGATCCCGACGACGACAAAACCTTGGATGTTCGGATCGGAGAAATAGCCGCCGAGGCCCGTAAGCAAGATGTGCCATGGGTCTTGGTTGGTGGTCCTCCCTGCCAAGCCTTCTCCTTGGTAGGAAGAGCAAGGAACCGGGGCATTGAGAACTATGACCCCAAAGAGGATGGACGCCACTACCTCTATCAGCACTACTTGAAGATACTTTCAAAGCACAGGCCCGCGGCTTTCGTTTTGGAAAATGTCAAGGGGATGCTGACCTCCAAGATCGAAGGCCATAATCTTTTTGAAGAGATTTTTGAGGCCCTTCACCACCCCGGTGGCAGAGGCGGTCCTCGTTATCGGATCGCGCCCTTGATGATGCTGGATGGCCGGCCGGGACGGCCGATTCTGCCCAAGGATTACATTGTTCGATCTGAGGATCTTGGCCTTCCTCAGACCCGCCATCGCGTCATCCTTATAGGTATATTGGAAGACACCAATGCGCAGTTGAAGCCGTTGAGCCGGTCTGACCTGTCGCCAAGTGTGATGGACATGATCGGTGGATTGCCGGGTATTCGCAGTGGTGCGACCGATACTGAAATAACGTCATGGAAGAAGTTTGTGCCGAAACTTCTGGCGGACTGCGCGAGGCTTGCCAAGGAGGTCGACGAAGAGACTGCTAAGCACTTGAAGCTGATGGCCTCGATATCCGAGCTAGGGGAGAGTTGGGAACCGGGGAGCCTTGGATGCCAGTGCAATACCTTCCGAAGCTGCCCCCACATCTAGACGATTTCATGCGCGACCCTCGCCTTCATGGTGTGCTTCATCACCAAGCGCGCAAGCACATGACAAGCGACCTGATGCGCTACGCATTCTCGGCAGCTTTTGCACACGTTCACGAGCGTTCCCCGAGGGGGCGCAAGAGTTCCCAGAAGAACTTCACCCTGCGCACAAGAGCTGGGGCAGGCCTGACCGCTTCGTGGACCGATTCAAAGTGCAGCGTGCTGATCACCAATCGTCCACGATCACTAGCCATCTGGCCAAGGATGGGCACTACTTCATTCATTACGACCCTATCCAAGCGCGCAGTCTGACTGTTCGTGAAGCCGCCCGTCTCCAAACCTTCCCGGACAACTACATCTTCGAGGGCGCGCTGGGAGCCAAAAGGCGTCAGGTAGGCAATGCTGTCCCGCCTTGGCTTGGCTATCAGATTGCAGGGGCAATCTATCAGGCACTGAAGTAGTCAATTTTTGGCCGAGGTTATCTCGGCCGACTCATCGCCTGAGCGGAGGAATTGAAGCAGCTCCCCTAGCGCCTTGCTTGGATCGTCTCGCAGGGCGCACTCCCAGATGATGCCAACTCTCCAACCTGCTTCGCGAAGCAGGTTGACAGTGAGAGCGTCACGTTGGGAGTTGGCTTCAATCTTGGCTTTCCAGAAGTCTGCCCGCGTCTTCGGTAGCTTGAAGTAGCGGCAACCCAAATGGCCATGCCAGAAGCAGCCGTGCACGAAGACAACAGCATTCCAGCGCGGCAAGACCAAGTCCGGCCTGCCGTGAAGTTGACGGCCATGTAGCCGAAATCGAAAACCATTTCGGTGTAAAAATGAACGAACCGCGATTTCAGGCCGTGTGTTCTTTCCTCTTATCCCGGACATCATTCGGGAACGGGTTTCAGGCGAGATCTTCTCGGGCACTCTCTTACCTCACAAGCATGGCGCTGTTGCCGGCTCGAGCGAGTGTAGCTACCTCCATTGTTCGCGAAGTGTCGCCATCCTCCGCAGGTCGATTTGGGCTGGTGGGGCGATGACGCAGAGCTCGCAGCCGCCGGTGTCAATGGCTGCGGCTTTGAAGTCGACGCGCGCCAAGCAGGCGCGTGTTTTCCTGAGCGGCCAAGTCTCCACGGGCATCCATGTGCTGTAGAAGAGCGCCGATCAGTTCCGCATCGTCGAGAGCTTCCGCGCCCACGCAAAAACGAGATCTGCCACTTTCTCACGGCGCCTTCTCATCTCAAGCTTGGCCGTCTCCCTGGCTTTGCTTTCGCGACGCTGAGTAGCTAGAAGCTCTTTCGCTTGGAGTTGTGCCATGCGCTCGGTGGCACGTTTGATTTGAGCTCGATAGTGGTCAGTGGCAGTCATGCGTTTCTCCAGTTGGCTTGGGAATCAGTCAACCAAGGAATGGGCGCTCGTCAAGCACTTTGAGGTAGCAAGGCCGCGGCCTTGCAAGAAGCGAAGAAAGTCAAAAATCAGAAGTAGAGCGAAGAAAGCAAGAGCGCACCTAGGCGTTCCCTGCGGAACGCGTGCGCAAAGGGCTTCGCCCCTTGAACCCCAAGCGCCGAGGGCGCTTGCGAAAATCCAAAGCCAAGGCATAAACGGAGCAACCCCACTGCTTCGGAGTCTTATGGCGATCTATCACGCAAACCTCAAAACGTTTAGTCGCGCCAAGGGCCACTCTTCAGTGGTCGCTGCCGCTTACAGAGCAGGCCTTCTGCTCGCCGATGAGCGCACCGGCGTGCGCCACGACTACCGCCGTCGCGACGGCGTAGTCGAGACCCGGGGTCATCGCTCCCGAGCACGCGCCGGACTGGGCGTTGGTGCCCGCCGAGCTCTGGACTGCAGCAGAGGCCGCGGAGCGCCGAAAGGACGCAACCGTGGCTCGGGAGTTCGAGTTCGCTTTGCCCCACGAGCTCAACGACACCCAGCGTTCCGCCCTCGCCCTCGAGGTGACCCGGGCACTGGTAGCGCGCTATGGCTTCGCTGCGCAAGCAAGTATCCACAGCCCGGGCACAAGGGATGGACTGAACTACCACGTCCACGTGCTGGCCACGACGCGACGCGTCGCGCCCCATGGCCTGGCGGATAAAACGCGCGAGCTGGATGGCGGTCCTTCGGGTCGTGCCGAAGTGCAGTGGCTGAGGGAGCTCATCGCCGTGACGACCAACGCACACTTGGCCGCTGCGGAGATTGCGGCCACCGTGGACCACCGAAGCCTCAAGGACCAAGCCGAAGAGGCCTTGAGTAGCGGTGATCTCGCGAGGGCTGCTGTTTTGTCGCGAGATCCGACCCGGCACATGGGCAAGGAAGCTACGGCCATCGAGCGTCGGGGGCTGACTCGACGCTGGCGGAAGCCAACCGCCGAGTTGAGGAGGGAAACGAAGAGACCTTCAAGAAGCTGATTGCCCTTTTTGAATCGGAAGGCCGTGCGATGGAGGTCCCTCCGGGCCATAGCCGCGTCCAAGCGGCGAAAGAAAGCAACCGATCACCTGCGGTTTTGGACCTTCCCCTCGGTCAGCAGGGCAGCCACATTCGCGTCAGTAGTCGTGCGGCTAGAACACTGCTTGGTCCAGCGCAGGCGCAAGCGCGCAACGGGATCGTGGCCGGCTCGCCTTCCGATGCATCTTCGCTGGAGGAACTGATTGGTGAGGCTCAGGAGCACTGGCTGGCAACGCTTGGACATGCGCTCCGAGAAACCCTTCGCGCGACCCTCCAGCTCATCGAAAGAGCACAGGAGCGCGCCAAGGTGTTCGCGGACAATCGCCGGCTGCCTTCTGATCTGCGGGAGCTGGTTCGTCGGCTGCGCCGGTTCAAAGTTGCCGTATTGAAGTTCTCCCGCCGACTTGAAGCAGAGCGTCGCGCAACGAGGCTCCAACACATGGCGGAGCGCGCGTGGGAAGAGTTCACTGTCAACAACGCCCAGCCAGGCACGGCGTGGACGCAAGGGGAGTGGAAGCAACGGAGGGGGCGTCGCCTGAGTGCCCTCGAGATGCGCACCTCCGAACTTGCGGAGGTCAGGACCTTGGTGACACCTGAGCAGCAAGCACTTTGCGAGGCTGATGCCGCTGCCGCTGCTGGGCACTTGGAGTCTTGGAGTCAGGAAATGCTGACTCGGTATGCCTTGGCAGCGGAGAAGCCGCTATCAGGAGCAAACAGCCAGATGCGTTCGCAGATGCCTCCGCCGCCTGCCCAACGCGCACCTCGCCCGCATTGAGCAACAGCAGCCTGGCAGCACCGGAAGAGATTGTCCTCGGCGTCCCTTGCATCAGCTCTCGGCTACCCGAGGGGCACGGCGAGCGTGGTGCATACAGCGGAGTGCCCCCTTCAGAAGCATGGACCGATAGATTTTCCCCAGCGATTCGCGCCTGCGGAAGGCTTTCCACACTGCGGGCGAATCCCCTACAGTGGCCTTCTGAGGCAGCATGGCGATGAAGGCCCTTAGCCTGTAAAGCTGGGAGCAGGGTGGGTAGCTATAAAAACGGCTCGTGCCCCAATCGCTAGGGCACGGCGCAGTGCTTCCGGGCGAGCTTTTTACTTAGTGAAGCGTCGGCTTCTTCCGGGGAGACGGTTTAGCATCTCCGTCATCACCGCGCTGCCGCTTCGCGCGCCAGTCGTTTTGCGAAATCATGTCACGAACAATGATGGCTTCGCGGGTTCGGACTTCATCCCCAGGTTTTGGAGGTGCGTAATCGTAAGAAGAAGGGGCCGAGCTCCCGCTCTCGCGGCGACGCATCAGTTCTGCGGCGACGTCTAGGCTGTGTTGGATGTCTTCCATCCGCTCCTGCAACAAACGGGTGGGGTGCTGACAGAGCAGCGGACCTAGCAAACGGCTGGCGATTCGAAGTTGTGTGTCGTCTGGCATAACGCTCCTTGTGAGCAATGGGGAAGCCCGTATACAAGCGCGCATTTGCAAACGCACAAGCCGCTTCAGCGAGTGCTGGTTCACACATCAGCACTTTAGCCGCGCAATAGGATCAACATGTCCACTCTTGGGCGCAGGGCACCGAAAGTAACGCAGCTGATTCCGCCTAGGCATCGACGGAGTAGATCACGCATGATCCACGTGTCCGATGAGAACCTCCTTGGACGGCGACGGGGGTCTGAGCCGGTGAGCTGCGACTGACGCGGCAGCTGTTGCCCGGCTGATCCGTGGGGCGGACAATCAACACACCCTACTAAGAGAGTCCGACATGAGCTCAAAGAGCACTGCCAATTTGGCTGAGATTGCCGAGGCCAAAGCCAAGCTTGCCGACGAACTGCGCAAGTTGGAGGAGCAGGAGGCCCAGCTCATCGGACAGCAGTCAGACGAGGCATTCGACCAGATCGTCGAACTCCTGAAGTCGTTCGCTGACAGTTTCGACTCGAAGAAGCGAGCCGAGATCGCTGGCTACGTGATTTCTGGTGCGAAAGCCAAGAAGCCCGCGGCAGGCCCGAAGCAGGAAGTAGCGCCGAAGTATTGGCTGCCTCACACCGGTGAGACCTGGAGCGGGCGGGGCAGGCCACCTCGCGCGTTCAGTGCCTGGGAAGGAACCGCCGCCTACAACGAGTGGAAGAAGAATCATCCGGACGAGAAGTTCCCGAAGTTTCCCGGTTGAGGCGGGCTCTGGCGTCGAGGTGCAGCCCAGCATGGGCAGTCGTCTCGAGGCAGGCAACTCAGATCTCATAAGGAGCCTACGCAGTGCGCCTTCGAAAGCGAAGTTCGGTTGCGCTTGCTGCCAGCGCGGTCTTGTTGGTGGCTCTATCCATAGGCGTCCACGCCCACAGGAACACTGACCCGGACTGCGGAACGGCTTGGTGGCCAAAAGAAGCAGCGCTCAATGAGTTGCTTGCCCAGCCGCAGCGCTGGGTTGGCAAAGTCGTTGAGGTAACGGGCTACTACAGCGGCTATCCAGAGCGGTCGATACTGGTGCTGGCACCGGAGGCAGAGGTATACGAGGCGGCCACCGGGGATGCGGTTGCCATGGACAAGATTTATCGCGACCTGGATGGGAAGAAGCTTCGAGTCACCGGACGATTCAGCGGGCCCGTCGATAGAGCCCCCTTCTTCGGTGGCCATCTGTGTGTTATTCGGGTCGAAGCGGTGTTGTAGAAGGCTCGATGGTCTTCTTTCAGTTCCGCCGCTTCCTCTTGCTGCCGGCGAGTCCCGTGTCGAGCAAAGGCTTGAGCGCGTCCAGGAGCAATCCATACGACAAAACAGACAAGCCGGGCGATGCTCCCTTCAGCCCTTCCAGCTTTTCCTTGGCCGTGAAAGGGCGGCTGTAGGTAACGTGATGCTCGTCATCGAGCTCGTGGCCAACGAGCTGCGCCCGCATCTCTGATGAGACGCCTTGGCCCTGGAGCTCCTGGATCAGGGTTTTGCGCAGCGAATGAAAGCCCCGTTTGGCTTTGGGCCACTGCTTGCCCACCTCTTCCAAGTGGCGACTGAAACATTTGGTGATCCAGTTGCCGGCGCCGTTCTTGGCGTCCGCTTTGGCCGCAGGGAACAGTCGGCTTTGGCCTTCGGCGCGCAGGCCGGCCACCCAGGTTAGGAAGCCCAGCGCCACCAGGTCGGGGTGAACGGGCACGGTCCGCAGGCTCACCTCCGTTTTGACCTTCTGGTGTTCGCCCTCATCGGACACGCGAATGCAGGGCAGGCCACCTTCTTCCACGATGTCATCGATGAGAAGCTGGCCAACCTCTGAGGCCCTGGCGCCCGTATACAAGCCAATGAGCGCCGCCCACCGGCCAGACAGCGGCAGGCCTTCGAACGCGGCGGGGTGAAAGAGGGCTTGGACCTGGTGGCTGTCGTAGGCCTTGAAGCCGAACTTCCTACGGGCGCGCTTTTCTCGGGTGCTGTAGCTCACATGGCCCGAAGCCGGGTTGTCACCCTTGGGGTAGTGCCCGGAAGCCATTGCCCACTCAAAAATCCCCCTTGCCACCGATGTAGGACTGTTTGTTGGTCAGCGTCGGGGTGGAGGCACCCTTGCCGCGCATGTCCTGATACCACCGGGCCAAGTCGGCCCTGGTCAGTGCATGAACCCTGACGTGCGGGCCATGGAAGCTCACCAGGGCCTCAATCGCCGTCTTCTTGATGGTGTAGGTCTTCGGCAGCGCGCTGGCCTTGATCGTCTCGAGCCAAGCATCCCGGGCCTTGCCCAGCGTGATCGCTTCGATGACCGGTTTGGAGGCATGAGTCGGGGCAGGGAGATGCTGCTCGGCAAACACACGGCGCCTGCTCGGCTCGGGCGCTGGCGGTTCCAGTGCCGCTGCTGGCCGGGCCTCCAGCTCCATCATCTGCCGATACAGCGCCACATCGTCGGGCGTGTCGATCTGCCAGCGTTCTTCGATGGTCCCGTCTCGCCGGCGGTTTCGGTGGAGGGTCAGCTCCGCGATCTTGTCCTGGCCGGTGGTCAGCCGCTCGATCAGCGCGTCCACTTCCTTCCGGGTCATGTCAGCCATGCGTTGTTCCCTCAACACCATGAAGGCTCGAGCATAGCCATCCGCGAGCAAAAGCGCGCGCAGCCGAGCCTCGGAGAGGTCAGAGGTTCGCAAGGTGCGCTTGAGAAGCCGTCGTCCTACCACGGCTTGGAGATCGGCTGGCACGCGCTGCCGGAAGGACCAGCGCCCGGAGGGCGCGCGGGTTAGGTGATGGGGAATCCGCATCGGGAAAGGTGTGTCCCGATTTGTGTCCTGCATCCATTCGGATCCAGATAGCAAAAACCCCTGCGTAAACAGGGGTTTGCGTAATCTGGCGGAGAGAGGGGGATTCGAACCCCCGAAGCGCGGTTTAGACGCTTACACACTTTCCAGGCGTGCTCCTTCAACCACTCGGACACCTCTCCGTACCTGCCGTGCGACCGGGTCGTCGGCAGGAGCGGGATTCTAGCCGCCGCAGGCGCCATTAACAAGGTAAAGGATCCGGCGGTCCGGCATGACCGCGTCCGCGCAGGCGTTTGGCCGGCCATCGCTGCTGTCCGGCCGTCCTCCGGTGGGTGGCGGCGCCGGAGCACCACGGCCGCTGAACGATCAACTTGACGCGCCATGGCACAATATCGGCTCAAACAAAGCCGGTTGCCCGATGTCTTATCTCGTTCTCGCCCGCAAGTGGCGCCCGAAGCGTTTTGCCGAACTCGTAGGCCAGGAACACGTGGTCCGCGCGCTCAGTAACGCGCTCGACAGTGGGCGTGTGCATCACGCGTTCCTGTTCACCGGCACCCGTGGCGTGGGCAAGACCACCATTGCGCGCATTTTCGCCAAATCGCTCAATTGCGAGACCGGCACCAGTGCCGATCCGTGCGGGACGTGCCCGGCCTGCCTGGACATCGACGCCGGGCGCTACATCGACCTGTTGGAGATCGATGCCGCGTCCAACACCGGCGTGGACGATGTGCGCGAGGTGATCGAGAACGCGCAGTACATGCCCTCGCGCGGCAAGTTCAAGGTCTACCTGATCGACGAAGTGCACATGCTGTCCAAGGCGGCGTTCAATGCGCTGCTGAAGACGTTGGAAGAGCCGCCCGAGCACGTGAAGTTCCTGCTGGCCACCACCGACCCGCAGAAATTGCCGGTGACGGTGCTGTCGCGCTGCCTGCAGTTCAACCTCAAGCGCCTGGACGAAGACCAGATCCAGGGCCAGATGACCCGCATCCTGGCCGCCGAGCAGATCGAATCGGACCCGTCGGCGATCGTGCAGCTGTCCAAGGCGGCCGACGGCTCGCTGCGCGATGGCCTGTCGCTGCTGGACCAGGCCATCGCCTACGCCGGCGGTGCGCTGCGCGAGGATGTGGTGCGCACAATGCTGGGCACGGTGGACCGCACCCAGGTCGGCGCGATGCTGCAGTCGTTGGCCGATGGCGATGGCGCGCGCCTGTTGCAGGTGGTGGCCGCGCTGGCCGAATTTTCGCCCGATTGGAGCGGCGTGCTGGAGGCCCTGGCCGAGGCATTGCACCGGGTGCAGGTGCAGCAGCTGGTGCCGTCGGTGGCCTTTGTCGGCGACGGCATCGACCCGACGCCGTTTGCGGCGCAGCTGCGGCCGGAAGTGGTGCAGCTGTGGTACCAGATGGCGCTCAACGGGCGGCGCGACCTGTATCTGGCGCCCAGCCAACGCGCCGGTTTCGAAATGGCAGTACTGCGCATGCTTGCCTTCCGCCCCGCAGCGGCGGTGCCCGCTGGCGGCTCGGATGACGGGCGCGGAGCCAGCGCAGGCGGTGGCGCGCGTTCGACCGCTGCCGGCGGCCAGGCTGCTGCGCCGGCAGCGGTAGCGCCGGTGACGGCTGCGCCCGCCGTAGTGTCCGCGCCTGCTGCGGTGACCGCCACGATGCCCGCTGCGGCAGTGGAGGCGTCCTTGCCGGCATCAGCGACCCAGGCAACCCCGACTCCGGCTGCGGCTCCCGTCGTCGTGCTTCCCTCTCAAGCGCCTCCTCCGGCCGGCCGCACGTCGGCAGCCAATGCGCGTAATGACGACACGCCGCCGTGGGCCGTGGACGATGCACCGGTGCGGGCGCAGGCCGCGCCGGCGCACGACACCATGGCCGTGCTTGCGCCCGAAGCGGCGATGGCTCCGCCGTCTGCGCCCGCCGAGCTCGCGCAGCCCGATGCGATTGCGTCTGACGCTGCGGTGGAAGCTCCGGCTTCGCTTGTCGTGTCATTGCCGGTCGCGCTGGTCGATCCCTCATCGTTTGAAGAGCCAGCGCTGGTTGCGCCACCCACAACGGCCGCGCCCGCATCGGACTCGGCAACCGACGCGACGGCCCTGCTCGATGACGGCCGCATCGCCGATGCCGAGCAATGGCTGGAGCTGGTCACGCGCAGTGGCTTGAATGGCCCGTCGCGCCAGTTGGCCGCCAACGCCGCCTTTATCGGCCATCGCGATGGCGTGCTGCGGCTGGCGCTGGCGCCGGGCTTCGAATATCTCCACTCCGAGCGCTCCATCGCCAACCTTGCGCAGGCGCTGGCACCGGTGTTGGGAAATCCGCCGCGCATCGTCATCGAAACCGGTAGTGCCGATGTCGAAACCTTGCACGAGCGTGCCAACCGGCAGAAAGGCGAGCGCCAGAGCGCGGCCGAAACAGCCTTCATGAACGACCCGACGGTGCAGTTGCTGATCCAGCAGCAAGGCGCGCGTATCGTGCCCGATTCCATCCGCCCTTACGACGAGTAACGACCCATGCGTGGAAATATTGCCCAACTGATGCAGCAGGCGCAGAAGATGCAGGAGAACCTGCAGCGCGTCCAGGAAGAACTGGCCAAGCTGGAAGTCACCGGCACCGCTGGCGGTGGCATGGTCAGCGTGACGCTGACCGGCGCCAAGGAGTGCCGCAAGGTGCGTATCGACCCGAGCATCCTCTCCGACCAGGAGATGGCCGAGGATCTGATCGCCGCCGCCTTCAACGACGCCTCCAACAAGATCGACGCCGAATCCAAGGACCGCATGGGCTCGGCGACTGCCGGCATGCAGTTGCCGCCGGGCATGAAGCTGCCGTTCTGATCGAGGGGAATTCGGGAGTCGGGATTGGAGATTCGCTAGAAGCGACGTCGCTTTTGCATTCGCGAATCCCCAATCTCGACTCCCCAATCCCGGCCGCCCCATGTCCACTCTGCTCGAACAACTGATCGAGGCCTTCCGGGTATTGCCCGGCGTAGGCCAGAAATCGGCGCAACGCATGGCCTATCACGTGCTCGAGCGCGAGCGCGAGGGCGGGCGTCGGCTGGCCGCGGCCTTGGGCAACGCGGTGGAAAAGGTCGGGCATTGCGTGCAGTGCCGCGATTTCACCGAATCGGAAATCTGCACCATTTGCGCCAGCAGCAGCCGCGATCGGCAGCAGCTATGTGTGGTGGAGTCGCCGGCCGACCGCCTGGCGATCGAGCACGCCACCGGCTACCGCGGGCTGTATTTCATTCTGCAAGGGCGCCTGTCGCCGCTGGATGGCATCGGCCCGCGCGAACTGGGGCTGGATCGGCTCGGCGAACGGCTGGCTGCCGGCGAAGTGACCGAAATGATCATCGCCACCAACGCCACGGTCGAAGGCGAAGCCACGGCCCATTACCTGGCGCAACTGGCGCGCCAGCACGCAGTACGCCCGAGCCGGCTTGCCCAGGGCATGCCGCTGGGTGGCGAGCTGGAGTATGTGGACCGCGGCACCCTGTCGCATGCCTTCGGCACCCGCAGTGAGGTGCTTTGAGGGCGGGGAATCGCGAATGGTGAATAGGGAATCGGAGAAGCAAAGTCAGAAGCACGCGCGGTAAGCTTTTGCGATTCCCCAATCCCGATTCCCTATTCCCATCCCATGTCTGACACCCTCTTCGGCAAAATCATTCGTCGCGAAATTCCGGCCACCATCGTTTATGAAGACGACGAGGTGCTGGGCTTCAAGACATCGCGCCGCAGGCGCCGGTGCATGTGCTCTTCATTCCCAAGCAGCATGCCTTTCCGACCCTGGACGATGTGCCACCCGAGCAGGCGCTGCTGGTTGGCAAGCTGGCAATCGCGGCGGCGACCTATGCGCGTGCGCAAGGCTTGGCGCAAGACGGCTACCGCATCGTGATGAATTGCCGCGAGCATGCCGGCCAGACGGTGTTCCATATCCATCTGCATCTGCTGGCCGGTGCGCCGCTGGGCCGCTTCGGCACGCCATGATGCGTCGTTGGATCACGCGTGGCGCGCAAGCCGCGTCAGGCGGCGATCGTCGCGCAGAGACAAAAACGCCGCTCCCTGCGAGCGGCGTTTTTGCGAGCAACGCAGGTTAGCGGCGCATTACCACCAGCCGCGGCCCCAGCCCCAACCGCCGCCCCAGCGCGGACCCCACGGATCGCCCCACGGGCCATACGGGTAAGCCGGCACGACTTCCACGTCGCGCACGACCGGCCACAGGTAGACCACATCGGCATTGACCTTGGGCAGCTTGTAGTCGTACTCGCCGATCTTGGTGGTTTCGTAGCCGTCGATCTTGCCGATGAAGGTCACTTCACGGCCCGGCTCGAACACCGCCGGATCGTAGAAGCCCGAGCGGCAGGCCAGGAAACGGCCATCGCTGGCATCCACGGCATTACGGTCGGGACGACCGCTGGCATTGAGCGGGCGCGAGATCAGCTCGAAGCAGGTCTGGCCCTGGCCAGGCGTGGTCTTGATGATCTTGCCACCCCAGCGCACGGACGTGCCGACCTGCGCGCTGGCGGTGGAATCGCTCGGACTGACCGCGGGGAACTGGCCCTGCAGCGGCTTGGGTGCGGTGGCGCAGGCTGCGAGCCCGAGCACAGCGATAAGAGGAACAAGAAAACGGGTACTCATGAGGAAGCTCCGGTTCGCGGGCGATGCTGCAGCAAATCTTTCAAGAGAGTGGCGCTGTCCGAATCAGCGCCAGCGTATCGCGCGGCAGCGAAACGTTGGCTGAGTGCCAACAGTGGCGTATTGGGGTGTGCGCGGGCGACACGTTGCGCCCACGCACCGGCCGGTTCGTGCGGTTCACGGGCAAGGCCGAGCTTGCGGTAGCGGCGGCTCAGTCGGTGCCAGGCGCGCAGCAACGGATCGCGCTCACGTTCGCCACGTGCCAGCAGCCAGCCCATCCACGCCAGCGCGCTCGCCGCGAACACGCCGAAGATGGCGGCCAGTTGCGAGGTGTCCAGGCGATCGATGCCGAAGGGTTGCAGCAGCCGTTGCTGGCGGTCGGCGTCGAAGGACAGCACCAGCTCGTTCCAGCCGCGCCGCAGCCAGTCGCTGACCTGGCCCAGGCTGGCCCATGTACCGAGGTCGGCGAAGTCGTTGCCGCCGCCGGCTTGCAGGCGATCTTCGAGCGTGTCGTAGATGCGTTCCGGCGCCACCGCGGCAGTGGGGTCCACGCGTACCCAGCCGCGCCCGGCCAGCCAGACTTCGGTCCAGGCGTGCGCGTCCATGCGGCGTACCACCCAGTAATTGCCCAGCCGGTTGTAGGTGCCGCCGGCGTACCCGGTCACCACGCGCGCCGGGATGCCGGCCGCGCGCATCAGCACCACGAACGAGGAGCTGAAGTGTTCGCAGAAACCGGCCTTTTGCTGGAACAGAAACTCGTCGACGCTGTTGCGGCCGAGCAGCGGCGTGTCCAGCGTGTAGGCGAATTCGCGGGTGATCCACTGCAGCGCGCGCTGCACCACCGCATCGTCGTTGTCGCCGGCCTCGCGACGCCATTGCCGTGCCAGCGTCAGCGTGCGCGGATTGAAACCGGGCGGCAGGGCAAGTGCACGCTTGCGCAACCGATCGGGCAGATCGGTATCGAAGCGCGTTGGCGGTGCCGATTGCAGGTCCCAGCGGGTCAGTGCGCTCAACGGCCGTTGCGCGAACAGTTCGTAGTCCGGGGATAACTCGGCGTTGGGCACGCCCTGGGTAGGCAGATCCAGCGACACCAGCTGGCGGCGATCGGTCGGTTCGTAATCCAGGCGATAACGGTAGGTTTGCGGACCTGCGGTGACCGAAGCGGGCTGGCCGCGGCCGGTCCAGCGCGCGCGCTGCCAGGTGCGGCCGTCGAAGTCCCACATCACCGGGCCGCGCCAGTAGCGCTGTTGCGGCGGCGGCGCCTTGCCGGCGAATTGCACGCGCAAGGCCGGGCTGTCGTCGGCCATCAGGTCGATCCATTCGCCCGGCGACATGTTGTCCGACAGGCCAGGCCGGGAGAGCGCGCGCTCGGGCACGCCCCACAGCGGCGCACTCAGGCGCGGCAGCAACCAGAACGTGGCCAGCGCCAGCGGCACGCCGATGGCAACCAGCTTGCCGATACCACGCAATTGCAGGCGCAGGGCCGGCGTGGCGGCGTGGTGTTCTTCGTCGGCCAGCCGCTGCATGCTCAGCAATGCGCTGACCACTGCCAACAATGCCAGGCCCATCGTTGCCGGGCCCTGGTCGAGCAGAAAGGCGGCAAACGGTGCGAACAACGCAAAACCCAACAGGCTGCGTGCATCGCGCAAGGTACGCAGTTCGGAGGCCTTGATCGCCAGCATCGATGCCAGCACCGCGCAGCCGGTGTCGCGGCCAAAGCGCATGCCGATCTGCCAATACACCGCCGCCAGCATGGCGATCACCAACAACAGCCGCACCGGCGCCATCAAGGTGCCGCGCCAGCTCAGCACGCCGACCAGCACCGCTGCCAACGCGACAGTGGCCGCAAGCAGGCCGGGCAACTGCAACAGCAGCGGCGTCAATGCCAGCCAACTGGTGGCCAGCACCCAGGCGCGGCTGGCCTGGCTGATCGGGAGGGCGGGCTCAGTCATGCGGAAGCAGGGCCAGGGCGCGTTGGCACAGGTGGTGGTGCGACGGTCCTTGTGCGGGACCTAACGGTGGCTGGCCGGGCAGCAGCAGGCGATAACGGCGCCCGTCGCGCTCGGCCAGGTTGACCCAGCGGGCAAGGCGCGCAATGCGGCGCTCGTACGGCAGCGCATTGAGCGCACGCCAGTCCAGCGTGACGTCGACTCCCAGTGGCTGTTCGTATTCGCGCACCAGGAGCGTGTCGCGACGGGCCGAGTGTTTCCAGGAAATCGTGCGCGGGGCGTCGCCAGCGCGATACGGGCGCAGCTGGTGCAGCTCTTCGCCTTGCGCATGCAGGCGCGTCTTGTTGGGCGAGCCCGTCCCATCGGGCAGCGCCGGACCCTGTTCTTCGGGCCTGGGGTAGGCCAGCAATGGCGTTTCCGGCCAGACCCACGACCAGGCGCGCACCAGGCCCAGCGGCTGGGTGCTGGACAGGCGGATGCGCTCGATATCCTGCCAGCCGCGGCGCTCGGTCGGCACCAGCAGATCGACCTCGGCCATGTCGTGCTCGATCAACGCGCAGAAGCCGCTGCTGTCCAGATGATCCAGCCGCAGCCCGCGCCGCGCGCGGGTATCGCGACGCGCCAACGACACCCGCATGCGCAGCGGCTCGCCGGCGACCACCGGTTCGGCCGAGACCGCTTCGATACGCAGCGCCGATAGCTGCAGGTGCGCCATGATGCTGCTGGCGATCCCGGCCGTGGCCAGCAACAGCGCCAGCAGCAGCGCCGGGTTGTTGTTGTAGTTCAGTGCGCCCAGCAGCATCGCCAGCAACAATGCGCTGACGAACAGCCCGAAGCGGGTCGGCAACACGTAGATGCGCCGCCGATCCAGCACGATCGGCAAGCCTTCCGCGCCCCGCGGCCGCGCCAGCAGGCTGAGTCGGCGGACGATGCCGCGCAGGTGCGCACGCACCTGGGTCAGTCCACCGGCACGCTGTGCAGCAACGCCTTGGCCAGTGCCGGCCCGGACGACGATTCGGCTTCCGGCACCAGCCGGTGCCCGGCCACGGCCACGAACAACGCCTGCACGTCTTCGGGCAGCACATGCTCGCGCCCAAGCACCAGTGCATGGGCCTTGGCCGCGCGCAGCAGGGCGATCCCGGCGCGTGGCGACAGGCCTACGCGCACCCCGGCATGCTGGCGGCTACGCAGCAATAGGGCCTGCACATAGCCGATCAGCGCATCGCTGGTATGGATCTGGTTGACCACCCCGCGCAGCGCGACCACGTCGGCGTCGCTCAGTTGCGGGGCGGCCTGGGCAATCAGTTCGCGCCGATCCGTGCCCGACAGCAGCGCACGCTCGGCATCGGCGCTGGGGTAGCCCAGGCTCAGCCGCAGCAGGAAGCGGTCCAGCTGCGAATCCGGCAGCGGGAAGGTGCCGGACAGATCGACCGGGTTCTGCGTGGCAATCACGAAAAACGGCTCCGGCAAGGCATGCGTCACGCCATCCAGCGTCACCTGCTGCTCGGCCATCGCCTCCAGCAGCGAGCTTTGCGTGCGCGGCGGAGCCCGGTTGATTTCGTCGGCCAGCAGTACGTTGGTGAACACCGGGCCGGGGTGGAACTGGAACTGCCGCGAGGCGGCGTCGTAAACGGACACGCCCAGCACATCGGCCGGCAGCAGGTCGGAGGTGAACTGTACGCGCTGGAAGCCCAGCCCCAGGCTGGAGGCCATCGCATGGGCGAGCGTGGTCTTGCCCAGGCCGGGCAGGTCCTCGATCAATAAATGTCCTCCGGACAGCAAGGCCACGAATGCCAGCCGCACTTCCTGCGCCTTGCCCAGCAGCAGCGAATTGACCTGGTCTTGCGCGCGCCGCAGCGATTGGCGCAGCGCATCGGTTAGCATTTCCGTGGAACGCAGCGGTGTCGACATCACAATTCCGTAGGTGGAAAAGAAGAGTGCACAGGGCAATGCAGGGGGACCAACGCGCACATCGCACCTTCGTGATCCTGTGGACACTGGCGACAGCCGTCAAGCTATTGATCGCCGCACGCTTGCCGCTCTTCGTCGACGAGGCCTTCTACTGGCAGGAAGGCCAGCATCTGGCGGCGGCGTATTCGGATCTGCCGGGCATGACCGCCTGGCTGGCGCGGCTGGGCGTGGAGCTGGGCGGACATCATCTGTTGGCGTTGCGGCTGCCGTTTTTGGCCATTTCTGCGCTGATTCCCTGGTTGATCGCGCATATCGCCACGCGCTGGTTCGGCTCCACGCTGGGGTGGCAAGCTGGCAGCCTGACCTTGCTGATGCCGCTGTCGGCCACGCTGGGCATTCTGGCCGTGCCGGATGTGCCGATGGCATTGGCGGCGGTGTTGTGCATGGACGCCGGTGCGCGCCTGCTGCGCGAGGTCGATGCCACCAGCGCGCTGGAGCTCGCCATTGGCCTGGTCATCGGCGCGCTCAGCCACTACCGCTTTGTCGGGGTGATCGGGGTGGGCTGCATCGCATTGCTGTGCATCCCGCAGGGGCGTGCGGTGATGCGCGACCCACGCATCTGGATGGCACTGACCGTCGGCGCGGTGAGCTGGCTGCCGCTGCTGTTCTGGAATACCGACCACGACGATGCCGGGTTGCGTTTTCAATTGGTCGACCGGCACCCGTGGCGGTTCCAGATCGGCGGGCTGTGGTTCCTGCTGATCCAGACGGTGGCGGTGACGCCGCTACTGGCCTGGGCGATGGTCAAGGTGGGTCTGGCCGGCACCCGCAGCGGTGGCGGCTCGCGCGCGCAATGGCGCTATTTCGGTCTGCTCGGCGGCATTTCGACCGTGGCGATCTTCGTGCTGGGCTTCTTCAGCGATGCCGAGCGGATCAGCTTCCATTGGCCGCTGCCCGGCTATCTGGCGCTGCTGGTGGCAGTGCCGATGATCCTGATGCGGTGGCCGCATGCGCTGCGGCGTGCCGCCTGGCTGCTTGCGCTGCTCGGCATGCTCGGCGCATACGGCTACTACCTGGCGGTGTCGGTGCCGTCGATTCGCGCGCATGCCGCTGGCGAAAAATACTACCCGCGCAACTTCGCCGGCTGGAACGATCTGGCGCATGCGGTCAAATCCCGGTTGGCGCAGATGCCGCCAGGCACGCGCGTGCTGGCAGAAAATTTCAAGGTGGGCGCCGAGCTCGGCTTCCAGTTGCACGACGCCAGGATCGAGGTGCTGCGTGCCGACTTGAATGATAAGCACGGGCGCAGCGCGCAGCTGCAGCAGTGGGGCTTGCTCAGCGATGGCACGCGCACCGGGCCACGGCTGCTGGTGCTCTCGCCCAGCGATCAGCGCTACCGCGATCTGTTGAAGCGCTATCACGCCATCTGCGACATGGTCGGCCCGCTACCGCCACCGACGGTGGTCTCTACCGACCATGGTTATCAGCGCTTCCTGCTGTTCGCACTGCCTGCAAAACGCCAGCCCGGGCCGTGCGTGACCCCGGCGATGGCCTGGATCGACGCACCGCTGCCGAACGTCTTCGTGTCCGGCACGTTTGAGGTGCGTGGCTGGGCCTTCAAGGATGGCGTGGGGCTGGCGAATGTCGAGCTGCTACTCGACGGCCGCCCGGTGGCGAACGCCGACTATGGCAGTGCGCTGGACGTGCGCCCGTATTGGAAAATTTCCAACGACCCACAGCACCCCAACGTCGGTTTCACGGCCACGCTCGACACCCACGCCTTGCCGCCCGGCACGCACTGGTTGGGACTACGTCTGCACGGCCGCGACGGCAGCGTGGAAGATTGGTGGGAGCAACCTCTCACTGTCAGAGATAATGCCCAGTTGCAGCGATCAAGCGCCCACTAGAGCGGTCCGCAAGAGTCGCCACGCTGCTCAAGCAATCTTCTACGTCGTCCTGCTTCTCGGACCGAAGACGTAGCTGTCGGTGAGGAGTTGCAACCTGTCAGAGGTAACGGGCGAACCAAAAACGGTTGGTCGCGCTGGCGGTCGCTAAAATGCACCCACAGGCCATGTGCTTGGCTCCCCGTCGTGAGACGGCCGCTGCTAGCCGACAAGGCAATGAAGGAAAAGCAATCGCCGCGCAAATATAAGGCTTTATCCAGCGACTCCGGCGACCGGCTGGGAGCAGGCCGGGCTTAGGGCAGGCTCTCGCACCAGCTGCTGGTTGGTGCCAAGTGGTTCTATTGAGTGGTCGGCGTGCTGGCAATGGTCGTTGTCGCCCAGGGTGCTCTCTGCCGATCCATGGCGATTCGCAAACAACCTCCTGAGCCAGCCTTGGCCACGGACTGTACTTGCGGTGGGACAACGGACATCGTGAGGTCTTGCCCAACCTGCTGCGTCTTGCCGAGCTCAGATGGTTTTATCGAGATCAATGGCTGCAGATTCGGGTGGGTGTTGCGTCGGCGTTGCTGGCAGTGTGGATGCTGCGATGTCTGGTTCAAACTGAGCGTCTGGGTGCTACGGCATACGCCGCCGGACTGATTGGAACCCTGAGTGTCTTCTGGCTGGGAACGAACGGGCATTGGCGCATGCAGACGTTGCTCCCTCATGTCTTCGTGCTCCCAGGGTAAGAGGTAACCCCTGGTTTTTGGGCTTGCCTTCGCGTCTGGTGGTTCAAGCGGTTGACTCGATTCTGGCGCCCTGATTGCAAACGAGGTCTTGCGTTCTATTGGGTCATCGCTGTCGATCACTCAAGGCAGGTCAAATTCCGCTTGTCGTAACAACCGCGCCAGTGCAATCAGCGGCAGGCCCACCAAGGCGGTGGGGTCTTGCGAGCGGATCGCGTCGAACAGGCTGATGCCCAGGCCTTCGCATTTGAAGCTGCCGGCGCAATCCAGGGCCGGTTCGGCGTCCAGGTAGCGTTCGATCTCGGCGATGGTCAGCGCGCGGAGCTGCACCTCGGTCAGGTCCAGTGCGTGCAGCTGGCGTTCCGGGCCGACCAGGCTGACGGCGGTATGGAAGCGCACGGTTTGGCCGGACATGGCAGTCAGCTGCATCCGGGCACGCTCGCGCGTGCCGGGTTTGCCCAACGCCTGGCCGTCCAGGTCGGCGACCTGGTCCGAGCCGATCACCCAGGCGGCCGGGAAGCGGGCTGCCACCGCGGCGGCTTTTTCCACAGCCAGGCGGCTGGCCAGTGCGCTCGGGGATTCGCCCGGCTGTGCCTGCTCATCGACCTCCGGCCGGACGGTGTCGAACTCGAGCTGCAGGCGCCCGAGCAGCTCGCGCCGATAGACAGACGTGGAAGCAAGGATCAGGCGTGGCATCATGGCGCGCTACCGGGGTGGGCAGGGGAGTCTGCCGTTCCGCGGCCCATGCGGCAATCGCGTGAATGGGGTCATTTGACAGGGCTGCCGCGGGTCTTTAACATTCTGCGGCTTATGTCCGCGAACGTGCCCGAAATGCTGGATGCTTGGCGGATGGTCGCAGCGCGCAGGCGCTTCGATGGCCGCATCCCGCTCTCTGCGATGACCCGTCTGCAGGGAAGTCTTGTCGATACCGACGGCGAATGTGTCTATTCGCTTCAATTCGATCAAGACCCTCTGCTCAAGGTCGCCTATGTCGAACTCAGTATCGATGTGGAGCTTCCGCTGGCCTGCCAGCGCAGCCTGCAACGCTTTCTGTACCCGGTGCAAATCAGACAGCGTCTTGGTTTGATCCGTGACGAGGCCGACGAAGCTGCATTGCCGGCCGAGTACGAAGCGTTGCTGGTGCCGGAAGATGGCATGCTGCGGGCGGTCGACATGATCGAGGACGAACTGGTGCTGTCAGTGCCAGTGGTGCCGGTGGCGCCGGATAGCGAAGCGATCGACGCCGAATGGGTTCCGACCCAGGAAGAGCAAGACAAGGCCAGTCCGTTCGCGGCGCTGGCAGCGTTGAAGAAACAGTAACCGCCGCTGTTAAGGGCGGTAAGACAGGTCGAGGCGGGCGTAGAGCGTGCTGTTCGACTCAACAGACAAGTTATCGAACTAAAGTTGGAGCAATCCCATGGCTGTGCAGAAATCCCGTGTCACCCCGTCCCGCCGCGGCCAGCGTCGTTCGCACGATGCCCTGACCGCCAAGCAGCTGTCGACCGACCCGACCAGCGGCGAGATCCATCTGCGCCACCACATCACCGCTGACGGTTACTACCGCGGCAAGAAGGTGATCGCGACCAAGTCGTCGGCCGTCCAAGAAGATTGATCCGTGGCGCCCGCCGCGTTCGACGCGGCCGGGTGACTCTCGCTTCTTCAGGAGCCGCCGGTCACCGCGGCTCTTGCAACAGGGAACAGTATGAGCAAGCGGATCTATTCCAGAATCGCGGGCACGGGTAGCTATTTGCCCGAAAAGGTGTTGACCAACGACGACATGTCGAAGATCGTCGACACCAGCGATGAATGGATCTTCTCGCGCACTGGCATCCGTGAACGTCACATCGTTGCCGACGACCAGACCACCAGCGATCTGGCGTATTTCGCCTCGCTGAAGGCGATGGAAGCGGCCGGCGTGACCGCCGACGAGATCGATCTGATCGTCATCGGCACCACCACGCCCGACCTGATCTTTCCGTCCACGGCCTGCCTGCTGCAGGCGCGGCTGGGCAATGTCGGCTGCGGCGCGATGGACGTCAATGCTGCCTGCTCGGGTTTTGTCTACGCGCTCAGCGTGGCCGACAAGTTCGTACGCAGTGGCGACGCCAAGACCGTGCTGGTGGTTGGCGCAGAAACCCTGACCCGCATCGTCGACTGGACTGATCGCACCACCTGCGTGCTGTTCGGCGATGGTGCCGGCGCGGTGATCCTCAAGGCCGACGAAGAAACCGGCATCCTCAGCACCCATTTGCACGCCGATGGCAGCAAGAAAGAGCTGCTGTGGGATCCGGTGGGGGTCTCGGTGGGATTCGGCGAAGGCAAGAATGGCGGCGGCGCGTTGCTGATGAAGGGCAACGACGTCTTCAAGTATGCGGTCAAGGCGCTGGACTCGGTGGTCGACGAGACCCTGGCGGCCAATGGCTACGACAAGCACGACCTGGATTGGCTGATTCCGCATCAGGCCAACCTGCGCATCATTGAAGCCACTGCCAAGCGGCTGGAGCTGCCGATGGAGCAGGTGGTCGTCACCGTGGATCGCCATGGCAATACGTCGTCTGCGTCGGTACCGCTGGCACTGGACGAGGCGGTCCGCTCGGGCCGCGTGCAGCGCGGCCAGTTGCTGTTGCTGGAAGCCTTCGGCGGCGGCTTCACCTGGGGCTCGGCGCTGCTGCGCTACTGAGGTTTCTGCGTCCTGCGCGCAAATAGGTGCGCACGTCCACTCAAGCGGATTCGTGCATGGCGGGGGCGCGCGTCTTTACCTTGCAGCGGTGGCAATTTTGCCTCCCGGGGCGTGTGTACGGTTTCGGAGCGCTTGAATTTCCGTGACAGGCAGCGCCCAGTCCTAGGTCACGTGATTCGCTTGATTCGCCGGATGCGACCCGTTTGCGGGCCAGGGCGTCGGGCAGGCCGGCGGGCAGGTAAATTCGGCGCATGCACCCCGCCCACGACCCCGTCTTCGCCGCCTTGCTCACCGGTAGCTACCGGCGGTTTGCAGGCCGCCCGCTGGTCGCGGATCGACCGATCGAGCCCGATTGGCTGTATCGCGATGCGCCTTTCGCCCTGCTTGCGCACGATACCGATGCAGACCCGCGGTTTGTCTATGCGAACCAGGCGGCGCAGCGCGTTTTCGGCTACAGCTGGGGCGAGTTCGTCGGCATGCCATCGCGGCTATCGGCAGAATTGCCGGAACGAGCGGAACGTCAGCGTTTGCTCGATGCGGTCACCCGCGACGGCATCGTAAGCAACTACGCGGGTGTGCGGATCGCGAAGGATGGTTCACGCTTCCGGATCGCCGAGGGTGTGGTCTGGCAGCTGGTCGATGCGGACGGGGTGCTGCGTGGACAAGCGGCGGCATTCCCGCTGCCGGGGTAGGCAAGGCGCAGCTGGCAGCACTGGGGGCGCCCGGCCCTTCAGCTTCTTCGCTGGCGTTGCGGGCGCTGGCCGCGCGGCCTTCGCCGGCAGCGCTTTCATCATCGAACCCGAATAGCGGCGCGTCAGCGCGACTGTTGCCGTTGCGCGCACGGCCCGACCCCGCCCGGTGTGCGGTTTTGCGACGTGGCGACACGTCCGCGCGGCCAGCTGCATACGCGGCAGTACAGACGCCGGGGCGATTTCGCACGTATGATCCCGGCTCGATTTTTGTAGGCAGCAACGCGTGACCGAATCCACTCTCGCCTTCGTGTTTCCCGGCCAGGGCTCGCAGTCCTTGGGCATGCTGGCCGAATTGTCCGAACTGCACCCGCAGATTCGCGACACGTTTGCCGAAGCCTCCGAGGGCGCTGGCGTCGACTTGTGGGCCTTGTCCCAGGGCGGCCCGGAAGAAATGCTCAATCGCACCGAATACACCCAGCCCGCCTTGTTGGCCGCGGGCGTGGCGGTGTGGCGGCTGTGGACTGCCCAGCGCGGGCAGCGCCCGACGCTGCTGGCGGGACACAGCTTGGGCGAATACACCGCGCTGGTCGCGGCCGGCGCCTTGTCGCTGCACGATGGTGCGCATCTGGTGCGGTTGCGCGGCCAGTTCATGCAGGCTGCGGCACCGACGGGCGTCGGCGCGATGGCTGCGGTGCTGGGCGCAGAAGATGCCGTGGTGCAGGAGGTCTGTGAGCAGGCGTCCGGTAGCGACGTCGTGGTGCCGGCCAATTTCAATTCGCCCGGTCAGATCGTGATTGGCGGCCACGCTGCGGCGGTGGATCGCGCGCTGGCACTACTGGCCGAACGCGGCGTGCGCAAGGCGGTCCAGCTGGCCGTGAGCGTGCCATCGCACACCCCGCTGATGCGCGATGCCGCCAACCAGCTCGGCGAGGCGATGGCCGGGCTGACCTGGCACGCCCCGCAGATTCCGGTGGTGCAGAACGTGGACGCGCGCGTACATGAAGGCAACACGGCCATCCGCCAGGCGTTGGTGGAGCAGCTCTACCTGCCGGTGCAATGGACCGGCTGCGTGCAGGCGCTCGCCAGCCGGGGCATCACCCGCGTTGCCGAATGCGGCCCGGGCAAGGTGCTGAGCGGGCTGATCAAGCGGATCGACAAGAGCCTGGACGCACGGCCGCTGGCAACACCTGCCGACTATGCCGGCGCGCTCGACGCGTGGGCGCACTGATCCAACGCCGCTGCCGGTGGTGCCGGCATCCCTCGACGTTCGCGGCCACGGTTGCGGCGTCCCCCATCGAGGAACAGCAATCATGAGCAAGCCCCTGCAGGGCGAAATCGCCCTCGTCACCGGCGCCAGTCGTGGCATCGGTGCGGCCATTGCCGACACCCTGGCCGCCCAGGGCGCCACGGTCATCGGCACCGCCACCTCGACCTCCGGCGCTGCGGCGATCGGCGAGCGTCTGGCGGCCCACGGCGGACACGGCCGTGAACTGGACGTCACCGACGCGGCTGCGGTCGATGGCCTGATCGATGCCGTCGGCAAGGAGTTCGGCGCCATCTCGATCCTGGTCAACAACGCCGGCATCACCCGCGACAATCTGTTGATGCGGATGAAGGACGACGACTGGCAGGCGATCATCGACACCAACCTGACCAGCGTGTTCCGCACCTCCAAAGCGGTCATGCGCGGCATGATGAAGGCGCGCAAGGGCCGCATCATCAATATCGCCTCGGTGGTGGGCGTGACCGGCAATCCGGGCCAGACCAACTATGCCGCCGCCAAGGCCGGCATCATCGCGTTCTCCAAATCGCTGGCCAAGGAAATCGGCTCGCGCGGGGTGACCGTGAATGTGGTGGCGCCCGGTTTTATCGACACCGACATGACCAAGGCGCTGCCGGACGAGGCCAGGACCGCCTTGTTGCAACAGATTGCGCTGGGTCATCTGGGCCAGCCGGAAGACATCGCCAATGCGGTGGCGTTCCTGGCCGGCCCGACGGCCCGCTACATCACCGGTGAGACCCTGCACGTCAACGGCGGCATGTACATGCCGTAAGCGTGCGGCGCCGGGAGGCGCTAAGTGGCTGATCGGCCGGGAGTTGTGATGCAATGCAAGGCCCGGTCGCTTCCACTACACTATCAACGCGGCCATCGCAGCAGCGATGGCATTTTGTGAGTCCCTCACAGGAGCACCGCACATCGTGTGCGGGGATCCTGAAACTCGAACCACCACTACTCCAGCTGGAGCGATATCCCCAATGAGCACCATCGAAGAACGCGTCAAGAAAATCGTCGTCGAACAACTCGGCGTCAAGGAAGAGGAAGTCACCACCAGCGCATCGTTCGTCGATGACCTGGGTGCCGACTCGCTGGACACCGTCGAGCTGGTGATGGCGCTGGAAGAAGAGTTCGAGTGCGAGATCCCGGACGAAGAAGCCGAGAAGATCACCTCGGTGCAGCAGGCGATCGACTACGTCAAGGCTCACGTCAAGAGCTGATGCGTTGTTCCTGATCGCGGCGGCGTGCATCAAGCCGCTGCCGCATCAGACATTCCATGGGGCCGCTGATGCGGCCCTGTGTTTTTCAAGTGTCACCCGCAAACCCCAAGCACCGTCCGTTCCGTGGTGAGGAGATCTGCAATGAGTCGTCGTGTTGTCGTTACCGGCATGGGCATGGTGTCGCCGCTGGGCAATGATCTGGCCACCAGCTGGGATGGAATCGTCCACGGCCGCTCGGGCATTGGCCCGATCACGCAGATCGATGCCTCGCAGTTCACCACCAAGATCGCCGGTGAAATCAAGAATTTCGACCCCACGCTTTTTGTGTCCGCCAAGGACGTCAAGAAGATGGATTCGTTCATCCACTACGGTGTCGGCGCCTCGTTCATGGCGCTGGACGATTCCGGCCTGGAAATCGACGAAAGCAATGCCGAACGCGTGGGCGCCATTCTCGGCTCCGGCATCGGCGGCCTGCTCGGCATTGAAGAGCAGACCATCAAATTCCATGAGGGCGGCGCGCGCAAGATTTCGCCGTTCTATGTGCCCAGCACCATTATCAACATGCTGCCCGGCCAGGTGAGCCTGATCAAAGGGCTGAAGGGCCCGACGTTCTCGGCGGTATCGGCCTGCGCCACGTCCAATCATTCGATCGGCACCGCGATGCGCATGATCCAGCACGGCGATGCCGACGTGATGCTGGCGGGCGGTGCCGAGCGCGGCTCCTCGCCGAGTTCGGTGGGCGGCTTTTGCGCGATGAAAGCGATGTCCACCCGTAACGATGATCCCACCGGCGCCTCGCGGCCGTGGGACAAGCAGCGCGATGGCTTCGTGCTGGGCGACGGCGCCGGCGTGCTGGTGCTGGAAGAGTACGAACACGCCAAGGCGCGTGGCGCGCGCATCTATGCCGAACTGGTCGGCTTCGGCGCCAGCTCCGATGCGTTCCACATGACCGCCCCCAGCGAAGACGGCGAGGGCGCGGCGCGCAGCATGGCGGCAGCGTTGCGCGATGCCAAGCTCAATCCCGAGCAGATCGGCTACCTCAACGCGCACGGCACCTCTACGCCGCTGGGCGACCTGGCCGAAACGATGGCGATGAAGCGCGCGCTGGGCGATCACGCCTACAAGACCATGGTGAGCTCGACCAAGTCGATGACCGGACACCTGCTCGGCGCGGCCGGCGGTGTGGAAGCGATCTTCTCGGTGATGGCGCTGCACACCGGCATCATCCCGCCGACCATCAACCTGGAAGAGCCAAGCGACGGCTGCGACCTGGATTACGTGCCGAACGTCGCGCGCGAGGTGCAGGTGGATGCGGTGATGTCCAACGGCTTCGGCTTTGGCGGCACCAACGGCACGCTGGTGTTCAAGCGCGTTTGATTCTGTAAATCGGTCGCGTCGCCGTCATCGGCGCGCGATCTGCCTGGCTGCCGCAGCACTGCCGGCGTGCGGGTTGATGTTCCATCCTGCGATCAACCGTTGATCCACTCCTCGCGTGCGCTGCGTACGGCAGCGGCGCGCCTGTACCTCACGCCATGCCGGACCGATGACGCTTACCCGATCACTGCATGCGGACATCGACCTGCTGGCGTTGCATCGGCTGTCACCGCAACGCTATCCGGCCCTGCTGGAATCCAGCGCTTCCGGCACCGAGCATGGTCGCTGGGATGTCCTGCTGCTGGCGGAGGGGCCATGCCTGCGGCTGGATCCGGACGGACGCACGCGCGATGGCACTGGGCAAGTGCTGGAGGGCGGTTTCCTGGCGGCGCTGGATGCCGCCTGGCAGGCCGAGCGGGTGCCGCACGCGCCTGCGAGCCCCTGGCCATTTCGCGGCGGTTGGGCGCTATTGCTGGATTACGAGTTGGCAGCGCAGGTCGAACCGATTCTGCAACTGCCGACGCGCAGCGATGGCGTGCCCACCGCGCTGGCCTTGCGCGCGCCGGCAGCGGTGCTGCGCGATCGCCTGCACGGGCGCTGCGTGGCGCTGGCAGAGCCGGGTCGGGAGGAGTTGTTGCAGCAGATCGGCGAGGACATTGCTGCCTGCGCCGCACTGCCGCCGCTGCCTGCCTGGGCCGGTCCGCTTGCGGTGGACGAAGATGCCCCCGAGCGTTTTACCGCGGCAGTGGAGCGCGTGCTCGATTACCTGCGCGCCGGCGATGTGTTCCAGGCCAATATCTCGCGCGCCTGGCACGCGGCATTCGCTGCGGTGGTCGATCCTGCCGCCTTGCATGCGCGCCTGCGTGCAGCCAATCCGGCGCCGTTCGCCGGCCTGTTCGTGGCGGCCGGGCGTGCAGTGGCCAGTTCTTCGCCCGAACGGCTGGTCTCGGTACAGGGCGATGTGGTGCAGACGCGCCCGATCGCCGGCACGCGCGCGCGGTTTGCCGGCGACGACGATGCCGCACGTATTCGTGAGCTGGTGGGGCATCCGAAAGAGCGCGCCGAGCACGTGATGCTGATCGATCTGGAGCGCAACGACCTGGGCCGCCTTTGCGCGCCGGGCACCGTGGAGGTGGACGAGTTGATGTGCGTGGAGAGCTATGCGCATGTGCATCACATCGTCAGCAACGTGCGCGGGCGCCTGCGCGCCGGGGTAACGCCCGGTGAGGTGATTGCCGCGGTGTTTCCCGGTGGCACCATTACCGGTTGCCCGAAGGTGCGCTGCATGCAGGTCATCGCCGAGCTCGAACAGACTGCGCGTGGGGCCTATACCGGCGCATTGGGCTGGCTCAATCGCGATGGCGACATGGATCTGAATATCCTGATCCGCACTGCCGAGGTGGCCGGTCGCCAGGTGCGGTTCCGCACCGGGGCCGGGATCGTGGTGGATTCGGATCCGCAGCGCGAGCTGGACGAAACCCGCGCCAAGGCGCGTGGCGTGTTGCGTGCGATCGAGCAGACATGAGCGCTTCAACGGGACATCACCGGCGCGCGGTATCCTGCGCGGCGCAGCGGCAATGACGAGGTGGGTGTGGCGGTGACTGGCAAACGCGGATGTCTGGCCGTGCTGGGCACGGTGTTGCTGCTTGCAGCGCTACTGGCGATTGCCGCCGTGGTGGCGTGGCGGCATTACCTGCACTTCGCCGATACCCCCGTGGCCGCGAGCGCGCCCAGCGTGGTGATTGCGCCCGGCGATTCGCTCAAGGCCACATTGCGCAAACTGCGCGCTGCCGGCCTGGCGCAGGGCACCGAGCTGGAATGGCAGCTGTTGGCGCGCCAGGTCGGTGCGGCCGGCAAGCTCAAGGTGGGCGAGTATGCGCTGTCGCCGGCGCTTTCGCCGCGTGAGCTGCTGACGCGCATGCGCCAGGGGCGGGTGATCCAATACCGTTTCACGATCGTGGAAGGCTGGAATTTCCGTCAGCTGCGCGCCGCCCTGGCGACTGCCACGCCGCTGCAGCATTCCATCAATGCGCTGGACGATGCGGCACTGATGGCCCGGCTGGGATTTGCCAAGCAGCATCCGGAGGGACGCTTCCTGCCGGAGACCTATGTGTACCAGCGTGGCGACAGCGACATCGATGTGCTCAAGCGCGCGCATGCGGGCCATGGACAAGGCATTGGCGCAGGCCTGGGAGCAGCGCGCCCCGAACCTGCCGCTCGCCTCCCCGGAGCAGGCATTGATCCTGGCCTCGATCATCGAAAAGGAAACGGCGCTGGCCTCCGAGCGCCCGCTCATCGCCGGGGTGTTCCTGCGCCGCTTGCAGCTGGGCATGAAGCTGCAGACCGACCCCGCCGTGATCTACGGCATCGGCAGCAGCTACGACGGCAATATCCGTCGCCGCGACCTGACCACCGATACGCCGTACAACACCTACACCCGCACCGGCCTGACGCCGACGCCGATCGCCATGCCCGTGCGCGAGGCGCTGCTGGCAGCGGTGCGGCCGGCGCCCGGCGAAGCGCTGTATTTCGTGGCGGTGGGCGATGGCACCGGCGCGCACGCGTTTTCGGCCACGTTGGCCGAACATAACGCAGCGGTGGCGCGCTATCTGCAGCGCCGCCGGCTGCCGAGCACGCCGCAGACGGAGACCACGCCATGACCGCCGCATTTTCGCCCTGGCAGCAGCGCGCCTTCGACCAGACCGTGGCTGCGCTGGATGCGGGGCGGCTCGGACATGGGTTGCTGATCTGCGGCCCGGAAGGTCTGGGCAAGCGCGCGGTCGCCCTGGCCCTGGCCGAGCACGTCCTGGCCAGTTCGCCAGACCCGGCGCTGGCGCAGCGCACACGCCAGCTGATTGCCGCCGGTACCCATCCGGACCTGCAACTGGTCTCGTTCATTCCCAATCGCACCGGCGACAAACTGCGTACCGAGATCATCATCGAGCAGGTGCGCGAAATTTCGCAGAAGCTCGCGCTGACCCCGCAGTACGGCATCGCCCAGGTCGTGATCGTCGACCCGGCCGATGCGATCAATCGCTCGGCCTGCAATGCATTGCTCAAGACCCTGGAAGAACCCTCGCCAGGGCGCTACCTGTGGTTGATCAGCGCGCAGCCAGCGCGTCTGCCGGCGACCATCCGCAGCCGTTGCCAGCGCCTGGAATTCAAGCTGCCGCCCGCGCACGAGGCGCTGGCCTGGTTGCTGTCCCAGGGTGTGAGCGAGCGCGCCGCGCAGGAAGCGCTGGACGCCGCGCGCGGCCACCCCGGCCTGGCCGCGCAGTGGTTGCGCGAAGATGGCCTGGCCGTGCGGCGCGCGGTTGCGCAGGATCTGGAGCAGATCGCCAGTGGGCGCGCCGGCGCCGTCGATGTCGCGCAGCGGTGGACCAACGATGGCCAGGCCGACCAACGCCTGCGCCATGCCGCCGATCTGGCATTGGCACAGGCATCGGCCGGCTTGACCGATCCATCGCGGTTGCACAAGCTGGCGACCTGGTTCGACGCTGCCAACCGCACCCGCGATCTGCTGCGCACCACCGTCCGCGCCGACCTGGCAGTGACGGAATTATTGCTGTCCTGGCGCGAGGGAGAGCGCCAGCCACGTTCTAGGGGAACTCGATGAGTGCAATGAATGCACGCCAAGGCATTTTGTCGCTGGCGTTGAAAGACAAGCCAGCGCTCTACAGCGCCTACATGCCGTTCGTGAAAGGCGGCGGCATCTTCGTGCCCACGCCCAAGCGCTACATGCTGGGCGACGAAGTCTTCCTGCTGCTGACCCTGCCGGACTCCAGCGAGCGTCTGCCGGTTGCCGGCAAGGTCATCTGGACCACGCCTGCCGGCGCGCAGGGCAACCGCGCCGCCGGCATCGGCGTGCAGTTCCCCGACGGCCCGGAAGGCGAGGCGGTACGCAACAAGATCGAGACGCTGCTGGCCGGATTGACCACCTCGGACAAGCCGACGCATACGATGTAAGCGGCATGCGCAGGGGCAGGGGCAGGGCAAGATGCCCGTGAGGCTCGCGGTAGAGCTGCTACGTCATCGCGGCAGACCGGTGCGATGAGCGTGCGATCTGGGTGGCGTGAAAGAGAGCAGGTAAACAGTTGTTGACGACCGCCGCCGCTGCCCTATAATGTGCGGCTCGCGTCACCGGGCGGTTAGCTCAGCGGTAGAGCATTGCCTTCACACGGCAAGGGTCACAGGTTCGAACCCTGTACCGCCCACCATGAATTCAGTGTCAAACGAAAGCCGGCGAAAGCCGGTTTTTTCGTAGTTGCAGCGCATCAATCACAGGCTTGGTGATATGGCTGCGCGGCAGTCACCTTTCGATGCAGCGATACAGGCGGTCACCACCGCCAACTCGGCGGTATGGCATGCGATCGCTGGCTTCCGTGACATGCGGGAGGCCGGGAACGCAGGGGTCCCCTTTGAGCTCACTATCGATGGCCACTACATTGCTACCGAGCCATTTCCCGGTCTTGGCGTGAACCGGGCCTTTAAGGTTTACCCGGAACAGTTGCGCGAGCGCGCGCAGGAAGTGGTTCGATAGACCGCGCGTCAAGCAATCGTCGAAATCTCTGATGCCATGTGGAGGTATGCGTTGGCATCAGGCCTCAAGCGGAGCGATAAAAGTGAGCCCGCAGTTGTCTTGCTGCGCGCCTTGCGTAACGCATATGCCCATCGTAGGGATGACTGGGCTTTCGGTAAGGCAGAGCTGCCGCTTCGGTGGCGGCAGCTGGATCTTGTTCCTGGGATGCAGGGCCTAACAGTCAGCGAGACCATTTTTCTCAATGAACAACTGCTACTCATCAACGACGCGATCTATCTGCTCGATCCCGACAGCACTTTGACGAGGCAGGTTCATCGTTGAACTGGGCGCTGCACGGTTTGCTTGGCCTATCGACTGCGAGAGCAACCAGCTGCGGTGCTGGTATCGCCGTGCTTAACTGAGAGCGGAGTCCGGCACTATCCGCGACAGACGCTGCGTTTAAGCACTTTTCGCTAGGACGGGTGCCTTGCGAGCTCGACAGGGACTTGCCATCCTGCAAGGCCCCGGATCGAGATGGAGTGGCGATGAAGACGCTGCTTGGAAGTGCGCTGGTTGCGACGTTGCTGTTGGCCGGGTGTGCGCGCGACGTGGGCGAGCAATTCGTGGGCAAGTGGGTCAATGTGAAGTCGGAAAAGCACGTGCTGAGCATCGAGCACAATGGCGAGAGCTTCATCATTCGCGACACCCAGCCGGAGCTGTTCGGCAATGGCGTCAAGACCCGCAATCATCCGGCATTGCTGACCAAGGGCGTGCTGCAGGTGTCCAACGGGGTGGGCACGGTCAACTACGCGATCGATGAGGCGACCGGCAAGTTGAGCACGGGCGATACCGAGTACACGCGGGTCAAGTGACGGCAAGACGCTTGGTCAATGACTGCGATGGAGGCGCGGTGTTGCGGCAGGCGAGTTGATCGTGTCACCAGATAGCTGCCTCATGTCGTTTTGATTGCGGCGCACACGGTGGTCAGCGTGGGCTGGGCATCCATGCGCCGAGCGCGCATGCCATGCCGTCATCTGCCGCTTGAGTGTGGAGGCCGCGCATGCCTGTGTGGTCCGATCAGTCGTGCGAGTTCGCGCTTGCCCTATGTACGCGACGCCACCGCCTGCGCCTGCATCCAGCGCCAGCAGCGTGGTGCGCGAGACGCCGAGCGCTTGCGCGGCGAGGGTACGGTTGCCGTTGGCGCGGTCGAGCGCTGCGCGGACTGCGCTGGCGGTGAGCTGCAGGCGAGAAGTCGCCAAATCGGCATGCTCAAGCGGTGCGCCGCGGTTGTCGGGAGGAGTATCGAATAATTCCGGCGCCCAGCGTCCGAGTTGCTCCAAACTCAGGCTGTCGTGCGGTTTGGCTTTCCAGTGAATGCATAGCCGTTCCACCAAATTGCGCAGCTCGCGCACATTGCCGGGCCAGCTGTGGTGTTGCAGGCATTGCAGTGCAGCTGGCGATAGCGGCGATGGCATGCTGCCGAGTTGCTGGAAAAAATGCGCAAGCAATAAGGCAATGTCGCGGTGGCGGTGTCGTAGCGACGGTAGTGCAATGCGCAGCGCGGCAAGGCGATAGAACAGGTCGCGGCGGAAGCGGCCCTGTTCGACCAACTGCTGCAGTTCCTGCAGGCTGGCGGCAACCACGCGCACGTCGATCGCAACGGGCACGGTTGCGCCGACACGCAGCACTTCACGTTCTTCCAGGACGCGTAGTAGCCGGGTCTGCAACGGCATCGGCAATTCGCCGATTTCGTCGAGAAACAGCGTGCCGTCCTGCGCAGCTTCGATCAGACCGGTGTGGCCGCCGCGACGGGCACCGGTAAAGGCGCCGTCGCTGTAGCCGAACAGTTCCGCCTCCAGCAACGATTCGCTGATGGCGCCACAGTTGATCGCCACGAAACGGCCGCGGCGACGACTGCCGGCATGCAGTTGTCGCGCGACCAGTTCCTTGCCGGTGCCGGTTTCGCCGCTGATCAACACGGTGCCGGCATGCGGTGCGTAGAGCTGCACCAGATCGCGCACGCCCCGCATTGCGCTGTCTTCGCCCAGCAGGGCGTCGGCGCGTCGCGCGCGGCGAGGAGCGGTACGGCCGGCGACGCGATCGGTGCCTGGGGCGCCGCCCAGCGTGATGGCCTGTTCCAGCGCGTGACGCACCGAATCGGCCGAATACAGCAGCACGCCAGGCAGCCCGGCCTGCTCGGCGAAATCGATCGCCATGCCGGTCCCGACAATGACCTGGATGCCGCTGGCGCGCAGATCGGCGATGCAGTGGCGTGCGTCTTCGGCGGTGACGAAACGGCGGTGTTCGATTTCCAGATCGAAGCTGTGCTGAAACGCGCGGAACGACGGCACATCGGTGGCGTGGGTGACCACGCCGATGCGTGGCGCAATGCGGCGCGCACGCGCCAGCGCTTCCATCAGATCGAACCCGGTGGCCTGGATGGGTGCCAAGGGCAGCGCGAGCCGGCTGCGCAGGTACGCCGCATTGGATCCGCCGGCCACCAGCGCGTCGCAGCGCTCGCGGCGCAGGCGCTGGCCGATGACCTCGACCGCTTCGGCAAAGCCGAGGTTGATCTGCTCGATGCGCGCGCGCTGGTCGAACTCGGGAATGACATCGGCCAGCAGGCCGGTCAGGCGCGAGACGCTGACGGTCCAGATGATGGGCAAGGAGGCGTCTGCGGTTTCCGGGAGGACAGGGCTGCGCATGACGTTGTCGCGTTTCATAGGTGTTTCATAGTGGCTCATTTGTTGCATTCGTGTGCAACGGCTGGCCGGCAGGAGTCCATAGGAATCAATGGCTTGCACTTGGCATGGTGTTTGCGCCTGTACGGTTATCCCACTCAAGGAACCGCCATGACGCCCTCGTCCACTCCCTCCGCTGGCACGCGGTTTCGCGCAGCATTGGCTGCCGAATCGCCGCTTGCAGGTGATCGGTGCGATCAATGCCAACCATGCGCTGTTGGCGCAACGCGCCGGCTATCAGGCGATCTACCTGTCAGGCGGCGGCGTGGCGGCCGGGTCGCTGGGGTTGCCGGACCTGGGCATCAACACGCTGGAAGATGTGCTGATCGACGTGCGGCGTATCACCGACGTGTGCGAGTTGCCGCTGTTGGTGGATGTGGACACCGGTTTTGGCCCGAGCGCGTTCAATATCGAGCGCACCATCAAGTCGCTGATCAAGGCGGGCGCGGGCGGCTGCCATATCGAAGACCAGGTTGGTGCCAAGCGCTGCGGTCACCGGCCGGGCAAGGAGATCGTGAGCCAGGGCGAGATGGTGGATCGGGTCAAGGCCGCGGCCGATGCCAAGACCGATGCGGCGTTCTTCCTCATTGCGCGCACCGATGCAATCCAGATGGAAGGCGTGGATGCGGCGATCGAACGCGCCATCGCCTGCGTGGAAGCGGGTG
The DNA here is from genome assembly GCA_022749655.1 of Xanthomonas phaseoli pv. phaseoli. Taxonomy (GTDB): domain Bacteria; phylum Pseudomonadota; class Gammaproteobacteria; order Xanthomonadales; family Xanthomonadaceae; genus Xanthomonas; species Xanthomonas phaseoli. The sequence goes on along the minus strand of CP094243.1, from coordinate 4,192,630 downwards.
CGGACGGCATCTTCGCCGAAGCTGCCTACGACCTGGAGACCTACAAACGCTTCGTCGATGCGGTAGGCGTGCCGGTGCTGGCCAACATCACCGAATTCGGCAAGACCCCGCTGTTTACGCGCGACCAGTTGGCGCAAGCCGGCGTGGCGATCCAGCTGTTTCCGCTGTCGGCATTTCGCGCTGCCAACAAGGCCGCCGAGGCGGTCTATGCCGCAATTCGGCGCGACGGCCATCAGCAGGGCGTGCTGGACAGCATGCAGACGCGCGAGGAGCTGTACGAACGCATCGGCTATCACGATTACGAGCAGCGCCTGGATGCGTTGTTTGCGCGCAAAGGCGCATGATTGCGCGCTGCTGACCAACTTCATTGCCACCTCGCACGCCACGCCGCGACACCACACAGTTTGGGAGCTCATCGCATGAACGACACTGTCACTCCTGGTTTCAAGCCGAAAAAATCCGTTGCCTTGTCCGGCACTGCCGCCGGTAACACGGCCCTGTGCACGGTGGGGCGCAGCGGTAACGATCTGCATTACCGCGGTTACGACATTCTCGACTTGGCCACCACCAGCGAGTTCGAAGAGATTGCGTACCTGCTGGTGCACGGCAAGCTGCCCAACAGCGGCGAACTGCGTGGCTACAAGGCCAAGCTGCGCTCGCTGCGCGGTGTGCCGGCAGCGGTGAAAACTGCGCTGGAACAGTTGCCGCCGTCAGCGCATCCGATGGATGTGATGCGCACCGGCGTGTCGGTGCTGGGCTGTCTGCAGCCGGAAAAAGACGACCACAACCACCCGGGTGCGCGCGATATCGCCGACAAGTTGATGGCCTCACTCGGTTCGATGCTTCTGTACTGGTATCACTACAGCCACAACGGCAAGCGCATCGAGGTGGAGACCGACGACGATTCAATCGGCGGGCATTTCCTGCATCTGCTGCATGGCTTTGCGCCCAAGGACTCGTGGGTGCGCGCGATGCACACCAGCCTGATCCTGTATGCCGAGCACGAATTCAATGCGTCCACCTTCGCGTGCCGCGTGATTGCCGGGACCGGCAGCGATATGTACAGCGCCATCGCCGGCGGCATCGGCGCGCTGCGTGGCCCCAAGCATGGCGGCGCCAACGAAGTGGCGTTCGAAGTGCAGAAGCGCTACGACACCCCAGATGAAGCAGAAGCCGATATCAAGGCGCGTGTGGAACGCAAGGAAGTGGTGATTGGCTTCGGCCATCCGGTGTACACGGTGTCGGACCCGCGCAACAAGGTGATCAAGGAGGTGGCGCGCGAGCTGTCCGATGAACAGGGCAGCCGCAAGATGTACGACATCGCAGAGCGCCTGGAGAGCGTGATGTGGGACATCAAGAAAATGTTCCCCAACCTGGATTGGTTCAGTGCGGTGAGCTACCACATGATGGGTGTGCCGACGGCGATGTTCACCCCGCTGTTCGTGCTGGCGCGCACAGCCGGCTGGAGCGCGCACATCATCGAGCAGCGCGTGGACGGCAAGATCATTCGGCCCTCGGCCAATTACACCGGGCCGGAAGATCAGGTGTTCGTGCCGCTGGATCAGCGTTCTTGAGTCGCTATGAGGGCGATGCCGGCCCTCATAGCCTTATTCCCTGGTTTCCCCGTTCCCTCATCCGCCCGTCGGGAACCTTCTCCCGCTTGCGGGAGAAGGACAAAGTGAATGCAAACTCCTCGGCCGCCTTGTGATATCGCCAGCCATGAATAGCCAGTACCGCAAGCCCTTGCCGGGCGCCTCGTTGGATTACTTCGATGCACGTGCCGCTGTCGATGCACTGCAGCCCGGTGCGTATGCGAGCTTGCCGTACACCGCACGCGTGCATGCCGAGAACCTGGTGCGGCGTGCAGAGCCACACATGCTGGAGGCGTACCTGGGGCAGTTGATCGAGCGCAAGCGCGATCTGGATTTTCCGTGGTTTCCGGCACGTGTGGTGTGTCACGACATCCTGGGTCAGACCGCATTGGTGGATCTTGCGGGCTTGCGCGATGCCATTGCCGAGCAGGGCGGCGACCCGGCACAGGTCAATCCGGTGGTGCCGGTGCAGTTGATCGTGGATCACTCGCTGGCAGTGGAATACGCCGGCTTCGACAAGCAGGCCTTTGCCAAGAATCGTAGCGTGGAAGATCGGCGTAATGCCGATCGCTTCCATTTCATCGAATGGACCAAGCGCGCGTTCGAAAACATGGAAGTGATCCCGCCAGGCAACGGCATCATGCATCAGATCAATCTGGAGAAGATGTCGCCAGTGATCTATACGCTGGACGGCGTGGCGTTTCCGGATACCTGTGTGGGCACCGACAGTCATACGCCGCATGTGGATGCGCTGGGCGTGATCGCGGTGGGTGTGGGCGGATTGGAGGCGGAGAACGTGATGCTGGGGCGCGCCTCGTGGATGCGCCTGCCGGACATCATCGGCGTGGAATTGACCGGCCGGCCGGCGCCGGGCATCACCGCCACCGACATCGTGCTGGCATTGACCGAATTCCTGCGCGCGCAACGCGTGGTTGGGGCGTATCTCGAGTTCTACGGCGATGGTGCGCGTGCGCTGACCATCGGCGACCGCGCGACCATCTCCAACATGACGCCGGAATTCGGTGCGACGGCGGCGATGTTCTACATCGACCAGCAAACCATCGATTACCTGCGCTTGACCGGTCGCGACGATGCGCAGGTCGCATTGGTGGAAACCTATGCGCGGCATACCGGCCTATGGGCCGACGATCTGGCCACCGCGCACTACGAGCGCGTGCTGCAGTTCGATCTGGCGAGCGTAGTACGCAACATGGCCGGGCCGTCCAATCCGCACAAGCGCGTGGCCACCACCGAACTGGCGGATCGAGGGATTGCCGGTGCGTGGGAGCAGGTACCGGGGCAGATGCCTGACGGCGCCGTTATCATCGCAGCGATTACTTCGTGCACCAATACCTCCAACCCGCGCAATGTCATCGCGGCCGGTTTGCTGGCGCGCAATGCCAATGCGCGTGGCTTGACCCGCAAGCCGTGGGTGAAGAGCTCGCTGGCGCCGGGCTCCAAGGCAGTGCAGCTGTACCTGGAAGAAGCCGGTTTACTGCGCGAGCTGGAGCAGTTGGGATTCGGCATCGTGGCGTTTGCCTGTACCACCTGCAATGGCATGAGCGGTGCGCTGGATCCTGCGATCCAGCAGGAGATCATCGATCGCGATCTGTATGCCACGGCAGTGCTCTCGGGCAACCGCGCATTTCGATGGGCGCATCCATCTGTATGCCAAGCAGGCGTTTCTCGCATCGCCGCCGCTGGTGATTGCCTATGCCATTGCCGGTACGGTGCGCTTCGATATCGAAAAGGATGTCCTGGGCATCGACGCCGACGGCGTGCCGGTCACGCTCAAGGACCTGTGGCCGAGCGATGCCGAGATCGATGCGGTGGTGGCGCGCAGCGTCAAGCCGGAACACTTCCGCAGCGTGTACGACCCGATGTTCGAGCGCAGCGTGGGGCACGGAATCAGCGTGAACCCGTTGTACGAGTGGCGCCCGGCCAGCACGTATATTCGGCGCCCGCCATATTGGGAAGGCGCGTTGGCCGGTGCGCGCACGCTGCGCGGCATGCGTCCGCTGGCCGTGTTGGGCGACAACATCACCACCGACCATTTGTCGCCGTCGAACGCGATCATGGCCGGCAGTGCGGCAGGGCAATACCTGGCGCAGATGGGCGTGCCGGAGGAGGACTTCAATTCCTACGCCACCCATCGCGGCGACCATCTCACCGCACAGCGCGCCACCTTTGCCAATCCAAAGTTGATCAACGAAATGGCGGTGGTCGATGGGCAGGTCAAGGCTGGTTCGCTGGCGCGTCTTGAGCCGGACGGCCAGGTGCTGCGCATGTGGGAGGCGATCGAAACCTACATGACGCGCAAGCAGCCGCTGATCATCATTGCCGGCGCCGATTACGGGCAGGGGTCTTCGCGCGACTGGGCAGCCAAGGGCGTGCGGCTTGCCGGTGTGGAAGTGATCGTTGCCGAAGGCTTCGAGCGGATCCACCGCACCAACCTGATCGGCATGGGCGTGCTGCCGCTGGAGTTCAAGCCGGGCACCGATCGCAAGACCCTGGGCATCGATGGCAGCGAAACCTTCGACGTGGTGGGTGAGCGCACGCCCGGCGCCACGCTGACCTTGTCGATCCACCGGCGCAATGGCGAGCAACTGCAGGTGCCGTTGACCTGCCGTCTGGATACAGCAGAGGAAGTATCGATTTACGAGGCAGGAGGCGTCTTGCAGCGGTTTGCGCAGGATTTTCTCGAGGCAAACAAGGCGGCATAGGGCAGCATCATGGCCGATTCGCGATTGATCCTCATGCTCAAGCCGCCACCGCAGGTGCTTGAAGCGATGGCCGGTGCCGTGGCCGCACACCGCCTCGATGCACTGCTTGGTGACGCGTACTTCGATCCAGGCAACTGGCATCAGTCGGTTTCGGATCGGTTTGAAGGGTCGGTTGCGCGTGCGGCAATGCTGCGCGCTGGCGATCGTCTCGATGCCCAGGCCGTTACGTTCTGCTTGAACCGGATCACCAGTCGCGGAACAGACCCGGTGCATTGGGCATTCCGGGCAGAGGGCGTTCCATTTGCCTTCGTTGCATTGCAGGCTGCCATCACAGCGGCGCTGCGTGCGGAAGGCCTACACGCAGGGGGCGGACATACGCCACACGTAACGATTAGCTATGCAGCGCCCGGTAAGCTCAACCAGCCAATTGTGCCCATCACCTGGCACGCCACTGAGGTGCTATTGGTCGAAGGCGGTGGGCGACCGTACCGCTATGTACCCATCGGATCCTGGCCATTGCGACCTGAGGGCCGCATGCCGGAGCAGGCGCAACTGCCGCTATGACCTGAGTCGGAAGGCGTGTTGCGATCCTTATGGTGATGCTTGGCCAGTTCGTACAGATGCATCACGCAACATGTTTCACATCACGTCCGCACGTCGTTTTCCAAGGAATATTCATGGCATTCGCTCCCCAACTCCGCATCCCCGCCACCTACATGCGCGGGGGCACCAGCAAGGGCGTGTTTTTCCGTCTGCAGGATCTGCCCGTGACCGCGCAGCAACCAGGGGCTGCACGCGATGCGCTGTTGTTGCGGGTGATCGGCAGCCCGGATCCGTATGCCAAGCAGATCGATGGCATGGGCGGGGCCACTTCGAGCACCAGCAAGAGCGTGATCGTCTCGGCCAGCACGCGCGATGGGCACGATGTGGACTACCTGTTCGGGCAGGTGTCCATCGAGAGTGCGTTCGTGGATTGGAGCGGCAACTGCGGCAATTTGTCGGCGGCGGTGGGGCCATTCGCCATCGCCGGCGGCTTGGTCGATCCCGCACGCGTGCCGCGCGATGGTGTGGCCACGGTGCGGATCTGGCAGGCCAATATCGGCAAGACCATCGTGGCGCATGTGCCGATGACCGATGGGGTGGTGCAGGAAACCGGCGACTTCGAACTGGATGGCGTGACCTTTCCGGCGGCCGAAGTGCAGCTGGAATTTCTCGACCCGGCCGACGATGCCGAAGGCGAGGGCGGGGCGATGTTTCCTACCGGCAACGTCATCGATCAACTGCAGATTCCCGGGCTGGGCACGCTCGATGCCACGCTGATCAACGCGGGCATTCCCACCATCTTCGTCAACGCGAGAGACCTGGGTTACACCGGGGCCGAGCTGCAGGACGCCATCAACGGCGACCCGCGCGCCTTGACCATGTTCGAGACATTGCGCGCGCATGGGGCGGTGCGGATGGGGTTGATTGCGAAGGTGGAAGACGCCGCGACGCGGCAGCACACGCCCAAGGTCGCCTTCGTGGCACCGCCAGCCGACTACACCGCATCCAGCGGCAAGCCGGTGCACGCGGCCGAAATCGATCTGCTGGTGCGTGCGATGTCGATGGGCAAATTGCATCACGCGATGATGGGCACTGCAGCAGTTGCGATCGGCACCGCTGCGGCCGTGCCGGGCACGCTGGTCAATCTGGCTGCCGGCGGTGCGGCGCGCTCGGCGGTGCGCTTCGGGCATCCGTCCGGCACCTTGCGGGTTGGTGCGCAGGCGCAGCTGGTCGAGGGCCAGTGGCAGGTGACCAAGGCGCTGATGAGCCGCAGTGCGCGGGTGCTGATGGAGGGGTGGGTCAGGGTACCGGCGCTTGTTGCCGAGGTTGGGTAAGCCTGCGCGGGGTGTTGGCGTGCGTGGCTGCACGCGATACATGCTTGGCGTGCAAGGCGCTTGCTTGGTGCTGGTGTGCGAGATGTGCATCGCGTCGGTCGGGCGCGCCTGCTCGCGAATGCGGCGCCGGCGTCGTGCTCCCTGCGTCAGCCGGATCTGCTCCGCATCGGCATCACGGGCGGACGCGTTGGAAGCCAACGCATCTGCGTTTGAGTCCGGCGTGTGTCCATATGCCGGATGGTGATTCCGATGCCATTGATCGATATTGCTGGCTTGCGCCCTAGGCAACTGGCGCAGGCCTGCACAGCGCAGGGCGACATGGCCAGCGTCGCTAACCGAGCGTGCTTTTTGCCGTCGTTAAAAACGCACGGTGCTGTTGCATTAATTCGAACGCTTTTTCGAATTCTGGAAACTTTTTCGCACGCGCTCTGCCATATTTGTGTAAATCGTGTTAATTCTGTTGCACCGCGGCACGCAGGCCGGGCCGCCCCGCCACCAGAATCCGGAGTTCCTCCCATGTCCGCCAGCCGGTCGCTCAAGATCAGCGCGCTTGCCGTTGCCGTCGTTTCCTTTCTTCCGCTCCAAGCCGCTGCCCAGCAGGCGCCCGGCGACGACGGCGTCGTGCGTCTGGATGCGGTCAAGGTCACGGTCGAGCGACGTTCGGAAGACTCCAAGAACGTGCCGGTTTCCGCATCGGTATTGCGCCCGGAATTCCTGGATGCCATCTCCACCAGCGGCTCGGACATCCGTGTGCTGGCCGGCAAGGCGCACAGCCTGAACATCGAATCGTCCAACGGCCGTGTGTTCCCGCGCGTGTACATCCGCGGCTATGGCAATACGGACTTCAACACCTATGCCTCGCAGCCGGTGTCGCTGATCTATGACGACGTGGTGCAGGAAAACGCCTTCCTGAAGGGCTTCCCGATCTTCGATCTGGAAGGCCTGGAAGTGCTGCGCGGCCCGCAAGGCACGCTGTTCGGCCGCAATACGCCAGCCGGCGTGGTCAAGTTCAATTCGGTCAAGCCGACCATCGGCGCCAATGACGGCTACGCGAGCCTGTCGTACGGCACTTACGGCACCATGACCCTGGAAAGCGGCCTGAGCATCGCGATGGGCGACCATTGGGCAGCGCGTCTGTCGACCCTGGGCCAGCGCCGCGACGATTGGGTGGAAAACCGCGACGGCCGCGATCTGGAAGGCTATACCGATTCGGCGGTGCGCCTGCAGCTGCTGTACCAGGCCAGCGACGACTTCAGCGCGTTGTTCAATGCGCATGCGCGCCATCTGGACGGCACCGCGCGGCTGTTCCGCGCCAACATCATCCAGCCCGGCACCAACCAGCTGGTGGATGGCTTCGATGCGGAAAAATCCTTCATCGATGGTGCCAACACGCAGGAACTGCAGACCTACGGCGGCAGCGCCAACCTGACCTGGGATCTGGGCGACGTCGCGCTGCACTCGATCACCGCCTACGAAGGGATCGGCAAGTACTACAGCCGTGGCGATATCGACGGTGGCTTCGGCGCGGTGTTCGCACCGCCGTCGGCCCGGGCGTGATTCCGTTCCCGGTGGAAACCGCCGGCGGCATCAAGAGCCTGGATCAGTACAGCCAGGAGGTGCGCGCCGAATCGCAGTACGACGGCCCGCTCAACTGGCAGGCCGGCCTGTACTACTTCCACGACGATGTGGAAGGCGAAAACTACACCTACAACACGCTCAGTGGCGGTGATCTGGCCAGCTATCAGCTGACCCGCCAGCGCAACACCTCCTGGGCGGCGTTCGGCTCGTTGAACTACGCGGCCAGCGACCGTTTGAACCTGCGCGCCGGCATCCGCTACACCTACGACAAGAAGACCTTCGACGTGCTGGCGCTGGACCGCGTCACCCTGGTCGAACCGTCCAGCGGCGAGACCGACAACTCCAAGGTCACCGGCGATCTGGCGGCGACGTTCTCGATCAACGACGACGTCAACGTGTATGCACGTGCCGCACGCGGTTTCCGCGGCGCCAGCTTCGGCGTGCCGTCGGGCACTGCGCCGCTGACGGTAGCCGAGCCGGAGACGGTGGATTCGTTCGAGGTCGGCATCAAGTCGGACCTGTTCGACAATCGCGCGCGCCTGAGCTTCGACATCTACGATTTCCGGGTGAAGAACCAGCAGCTCACCGCGGTGGGCGGCGCGTCCAACGACATCCGCCTGCTCAACGCCGACAAGACCAAGGCGCGCGGTGCCGAGTTCGATTTCGAGGCGCTGCTCACCCAGAACCTGCGCGTGACCGCCGGCGGCGCCTACAACTGGACCCGCATCGACGACCCGAACCTGTCGGTGGGCATCTGCCGCACCTGCACCGTCACCGACCCGATCAACGCGGCCGGCCGCGCGGTGATCGACGGCAACGATTTGCCGCAGGCAGCCAAGTGGATGGCCAATGCCACCTTGCGTTACGGCATTCCGATGGGCAACGACGGCGAGCTGTTCTTCTACACCGACTGGTCCTACCGCAGCGAAGTGAACTTCTTCCTGTACGACTCCAAGGAGTTCACCGGCCAGCCGCTGGTCGAAGGTGGCGCCAAGATCGGCTACAACTGGGGCGCGGGTGCGTACGAGTTGTCGGTGTTCTGCCGCAACTGCACCAACCAGATCCGCGTGACCGGTGCAATCGACTTCAACAACCTCACCGGCTTCATCAACGACCCGCGCATCGTGGGTGCGCAGTTCCGCGCCAACTTCTGATCGGCGTTTTGGCGTAGCACTATCGAGCCGCCGGCTATCATGCCGGCGGTTTTTTTATGGTCGCAGGAGTGGATGCATGCAGCGTGGATGGCCAAACATGTGGTGGATGCTGGGGCTGTGGTGTGCGTCGGCAGTGGCATGGGCGCAGACACCTGCCGCCACTGCCGCGCAGCCGGCGCCCACGCCCACGTCGACGTCCTCCGAGTTGCTAGTGGTCTCTACCGATATTGGCGACGACATCGACGATGCGTTCGCGCTCGGGCTGCTGTTGCGTAGCCCGCAGCTGCAGGTGCTGGGCATCGCATCGGCATGGGGCGACACCAGCTTGCGGGCACAGCTGCTGCAGCGCCTGTTGCAGCAGGCCGGGCGCAGCGAAATTGCGTTGGCGGTGGGCGCACGCACCACCAGCGCGATTCCCTTCAGCCAGGCGCGCTGGGCCGCCAGGGGACAGTTGCCCGACAAGCTGCCGGATGCGGCCGCGATGATCCTGCAGCAGGCGCGCCTGCACCCTGGCAAGGTGACCTTGCTGGTATTGGGGCCGATGACCGACGCCGCAGTGGCGCAGCAGCGCGACCCGGCCGGCTTTGCCAAGCTCAAGCGCATCGTGGCGATGGGCGGTTCGGTGCGCGTCGGCTACGGCAAGTCGGCCTATCGGCCGGCCAGCGCGCCGGCGCCGGAGTACAACATCCTGGCCGATGTGCCGGCGGCGCAGCGGGTGTTCTCATCTGGTGTGCCAATCGTGCTGTTGCCACTGGATGCCACGCAGATCAGCCTGGAAGAACCCGAGCGCATCGCGCTGTTTGCGCATGGCGACGGGCTCACCGATGCGCTCACGCAGCTGTACTACCAGTGGCGCAACACCGACCAGCCCTGGGCCAGTGCCACGCCCACGTTATTCGATGTGGTGCCGGTGGCCTGGTTGCTGCGCCCGGCGCTGTGCCCGACCACGCCACTGCATCTGGACGTGGATGCGCAAGGCTATACCCGCGAAGGTGCCGGTACGCCCAATGTGCAGGCCTGTCTGCGCGTGGACAAGCCGGCGTTGATCGACCTGTACATGCGCACGGTGCTGCAGTTGCGCTAGGAGTGGCTGTCAAAATGTGGTGGGCGCCCGCTTGGTGGCGAGCGCAGTGGTTTTATTGGCTGCACTTTGGGATGCAGTCAAAAGCCTGTTTGGTCGTGCGTGCGGTGCCCTCACCGCTCGCGGGACACGGCGTGAACCGCCCGCAATCGGCAAGGGCACCGCGCCCAGACAGTTGGCTGGTGACTTTGTTGAAAAGACGAGCAGGCCGCGTCGTCAATTTGTTGCGTTTGGCCCTGCAGCAACTGCGAAGACATCGAGTGCGCGGTGCCCTCACCGCCTGCGGGACACGCCGTGAATCCATCCGTGGAGGCTCGATGGCGGCATCCATGCCGCCAACGGTCCCGCAAGCGGTGAGGGCACCGCGCTAGACAGTTGGCTGGTGGCCCACTGAAAGCGGGTCACGCGGCTCGCGTGCTGCCGCGGATCGATTGTTTGGCACTCGATGGACGCGACGACAGAACGAGCGAGGGCCTGCAGCCAATGCCGCAGTCCAGCTGCCTGCGCTAGGCGGCATGAGGTGGTTTGGCGGTCGCTCCAAGCGCAGGTGCCAGACCACTGCGCTCACTGCAGTCTGCCATCGCAACGCTCGCCAGCAGCGCACGCTTGCCGCCCATCGGCAAGCAGCCACGTCGTCGCATTGGCGCCATCAGCCAGATGCGCAGCGTCGCTATACTTGCGTTCTCACATTGCGAGTAGCACGAATGGACAGCCAGGGATCACGGATGATGCGGTCGGGCACGCGGCGGGTCGTGCTGTGGGCGGTTTTGCTGGCCGTGGCAATCGGCGCGGTGGCGTGCAAGCGCAACGAAAGCGGTCAGCTGCCCACCGCCAGCGGCGAGGCGATCAAGGCCGAAAAGCAGGCCATCACCGGTTTCGCGTTGGCGCGTGCCTATCCCGACCAGACCAGCGACGGCCTGTCGCTGGCACTGGAATTCTCGCGGCCACTGGTCGGCACGCAGGATTTCGATGCGCTGGTGCGCTTCGAAGAAAAGGTCGGCACCGGCGACAGCAGCTGGACGCTGTCCGAGGACGGCAAGACGCTGCGCTACCCGTACGTCGAAGCGGCCAAGGACTACACCGTACTGGTCGACGCCAACCTGCTGGCCGCCGACGGCAGCCGCCTGGGCAAGCCGCTCAAGCAAAGGTCTACACCGGCGAACTCAAGCCTGTGGCCGGGTTCGCTTCGCAGGGCAGCGTGTTGCCGGCGCGCGAAAGCCGCGGCCTGCCGGTGGTGTCGGTCAACGTGCCGGAAGTGGACGTGGAGTTTCTGCGCGTGCGCGAAAAATCGGTGCCGGCGTTCTTCCAGCAGTTCCAGCGTGGCGGACGCCGTGGCAGCTGGGATCTGGAGAGCGAGTACAGCGGCAACCAGCCGCTGTCCAAGCTGGCCGACCCGGTGTATGTCAATCGGTTCATCCTTGGCGGCAAGAAGAACGAGCGCGTGCTGACCTACCTGCCGACGCAGGACATCAAGGAACTGCAGGAACCTGGCCTGTATTTCGCGGTGATGAAGCGTGCCGGCAGTTTCGAGAACGAATTCGACACCGCGTTCTTTACCGTCAGCGACATCGGCCTGCATACGCGCGCCTACAAGGACAAGTTGTTCGTACACACCGCCTCGTTGCAGAGCGGCGAGCCGATCAAGAACGTGGAGCTGCGCATCCTCGATGCCAAGGGCGAGTTGTTCCTGAAAGCTGCGACCGACGGTAACGGCAATGCGCTGCTCAACTACACGCTCGACGCCGGCCATGTGCTGACCGCACGCAGCAAGACCGACATTTCGCTGCTGCCGTTCAACCAGCCCGCATTGGATCTGAGCGAGTTCGCCGTGGCCGGGCGTCAGGGCGCGTGGTTCGATGTGTTCGCCTGGGCCGGTCGCGATCTGTATCGCCCCGGCGAAACCATGCGGGTGTCGGCGATCCTGCGCGACAACGACGGCAAACCGACCAAGCCGCAACCGGTGTTCCTGCGTCTGAAGCAGCCGGACGGCAAGACCTTCCGCGAGACCAAGCTGCTGCCGGGCGAGCAGGGCTATTTCGAATTCGCCCAGCAGATTCCGGCCGATGCGCCGACCGGCCGCTGGCAGGTGGAATTCCGCACCGATCCGGCCAGCAAGGACGCTGTGCGGGGCATGACCGTGCGCGTGGAAGAGTTTCTGCCCGAGCGCATGAAGCTGGACCTGGACAGCACGCAAAAACCTTGAGCGCCGGCCAGCCGTTCAAGCTGGTGGCCAATGCCGCGTACCTGTACGGCGCACCGGCCGCCGGCAACCGTTTCACCGCCAAGCTGGCGGTCAGCGTCGAGCAGCATCCGCTGGAAGCGTTGCCCGGCTGGTTCTTCGGCGACCCCACGCTGGAGCTGCCGCGCGAAGCCAAGGACGTGATCGACACCGAGTTCGGTGGCGACGGCATCCTGCGCGAAGACATCGCATTGCCGGCCGAAGCCAAGCCGGTCAGCACGATTGCCGCGGTCGTTTCCGGCAGCGTGTACGAAACCGGCGGGCGCACGGTCACTCGCACCCTCAAGCGCGTGCTGTGGCCGGCCAAGGCCCTGGTCGGCGTGCGGCCATTGTTCGACGACAAAGACGGCACCGATGCCAATGGGACGGCGCGCTTCGAAGTGACCCGCGTGGATGCCGATGGCAAGCCGCAGCCGGCCAAGGGCCTGAAGGTCACGCTGGTGCGCGAGTTGCGCGATTACCACTGGAACTACACCGACAACCACTGGGATTACGACTTCACTCGCCGCTTCGAAAACAAGGACACGCGCACGCTCGATGTGGGCAGCGTCAATGCCAAGATCGATTTCCCGGTGGAATGGGGCGAATACCGCCTGGATGTGTTCGACCCGGCCAGCGGGCTGACCACGCGTTACCCGTTCCGCGCCGGCTGGAGCTGGAACGATGAAAACCGTGGCCTGGACGCGCGCCCGGACAAGGTCAAGCTGGCGCTGGACAAGACCGGCTACCGCGCTGGCGACACGCTCAAGGTGACGCTGACGCCGCCGCATGCCGGCAAGGGCGTGTTGTTGGTGGAAAGCGACAAGCTGCTGTACGTGCAGGACATCGACGTCAAGCCGGGCAGCAGCTTCGAGATTCCGGTGACCGAGGCGTGGGAGCGCCACGATGTGTATGTCACCGCACTGGTCTTCCGCGGCGGCAGTGCGCCCAGCAAGATCACCCCGGCACGCGCGGTGGGTGTGGCCTATGTGCCGATGGATCGCAAGGCGCGGCGGGTGGCGGTGGGCTTGTCCGCACCCAAGCAGATGCGTCCCGAGCAGCCCTTGCCGGTGACGGTGAGCGTGCCTGAACTGGCAGGCCAGGCCGCGCACGTGACCATTTCGGCAGTGGACGTGGGCATCCTCAACATCACCCGTTTCCCGGTGCCCGATGCCAATGCGCAGTTCTTTGCGCAGCGTCGTCTGGGGACCGATGCGTACGACATCTATGGGCGGGTGATCGAAAGTTTCGAAGGCGCCAGCGGCAAGCTCAAGTTCGGCGGCGACATGGCGCTGGAAGCCTTGCCGCAGGCCAAGCGTCCGACCGCGCGCGTGCAGACCGTCGACCTGTTTTCCGGCTCGGTCAAACTCGACGCCCGTGGCAACGCGCGCGTGCAACTGCCGGTGCCGGATTTCAACGGCACCTTGCGGGTGTCGGCGCTGGTGTACTCGGACACGCGGTACGGCAACCGCGACATGGAAACCGTCGTGCGTGCACCAATCCTGGCCGAGGCCAGCATGCCGCGCGTGATGGCTCCGGGCGACCGCAGCACGGTGACGCTGGACGTGCAGAATTTCACCGGCAAGCCGGGCGAATTCGACGTGCGTGTGGAGGGCATTGGCCCGCTGGCCATCGGCGAGGCGTCGCGTAGCGTCAAGCTCGGCGTGGACGCCAAGCAGACGCTGAGCTTCCCGCTGAGCGCCACCGAAGGCTACAGCGTGGCCAAGGTGCGCGTGCGCGTGAACGGCAACGGGTTCAAGGCCGACCGCAGCTACGAGCTGCCGGTGCGCGCCGGCTGGCCGCAGGTGCTGCGTGCGCAGACCCGCGTGCTCGATCCGCTGGCGCCGATCACCCTGGACAGCGGCTTTGCCGATGGCCTGATGGCCGGCTCGGTGACCACGCGCATGGTGGTCAGTGCGTTGCCGCCGATTCCGTTCGCCAGCGCATTGCAGGGCGCGTTGGAGTATCCGTACGGCTGCGCCGAGCAGACCACCAGCAAGGGCTATGCGGCGCTGCTGCTCGACGATGCCACCGCCAGGGCGCTCGGCACCAAGGGGCTGGAAGCGGCCAAGCGCCGCGAGCGCATGGAAGGCGCGTTCGGACGTCTGGCGTCGATGCAGATCGCCAGCGGGCATTTTTCGATGTGGGGCGACGATGGCTACGTCAACCCGGGACTGACGCCATATATCGCCGAGTTCCTGCTCGACGCCAAGGACGCTGGTTTTGCGGTGCCCGACACGGTGCTGCAGAAGGCGCTCAATCGCCTGAGCGAAGATCTGTTGTCCGGTGGCAACGAGTTCTATGGGCAGGACCGCCGCGACAACCTGAAGTTCGCCAATCAGGCCTGGTCCGGCTATGTGCTGGCACGCGTCAACCGCGCGCCGCTGGGCACGCTGCGTGCGCTGTACGACAACCAGCGCGACAAGGCGCTGACGGGCCTGTCGTTGGTGCATCTGGGCATCGCCTTGTCGCTGCAGGGCGATACCAAGCGTGGCGAAGCGGCGATCAAGGCCGGGTTTGCCAAGGACAGCAGCGAGCGTCCGCCGTACTTCGGCGATTACGGCAGCGCGATCCGCGACGACGCGTTGATGATGGCGTTGCTGCACGAACGCGGTTTGTCCAAGCCCGAGTACGACACCCGCGCGGTGGCCCTGGGCAGCGCGCTGGATGCACGTCGCGCAAGCGGTTGGTTGTGGCTGAGCACGCAGGAGCAAGTGGCGCTTGCGCGGTTGGGCAAGGCGTTGATGGTCGGGCAGGGCAAGCAGGTGTCCGGCAGCTTGACGGTGGGCGACCAGGTGCAGCAGATCGCACCGGCACGTGTGTTCGGGCGCAGTTTCGACAGTGCTGCCCTGGCGCGCGGCGTGCAGTTCGCACCGCAAGGCGAGGCGCCGATGTACGCCAGCCTGGAAGTGGCCGGCATTCCGCGCAGCGCACCGGAACCGGACACGCGCAATCTCAGCGTGGAGCGCAGCTGGTACACCACCGATGGCAAGCCGTGGACTCCGCGTCCACTCAAGGAAGGCGAAGCGTTGATCGTGCGCGTCAGCATCACTGCCAACAGCAGCATGCCCGACGCCTTGCTCACCGACCTGTTGCCGGCCGGTTTGGAAATCGAGAATTTCAATCTCGGCGATGCCAAGCAATGGGCCGACGTGGTGGTGGACGGCATCGGCATCAGCGAGCGGTCCAGCGCCGCCGACGTCAAGCACGAAGAATTCCGCGACGACCGCTATGTGGCCGCGCTGGCGCTCTCTTCCGGCAGCAAGGCGCAGGTGTACTACCTGGTGCGTGCCGTCACCCCGGGCACCTACACGGTGCCGCCGTCGCTGGTGGAAGACATGTACCGGCCGGAGCTGCGCGGTGTAGGCCGCAGCACGCCAGCCACGATGACGGTGGTGCAGCCGTAGGGCGACAAGGTAGGAGCGCGCTCGCGCGCGATGGGACGTACCGGTAACGTCCCATCGCGCGCGAGCGCGCTGCTACATACGGAGTTTTTTCACCGAAGCGAGTGTCCGGCTCCGATGCAAGCGTTTGCGTGGCTGGGCCAGCGTGCAGCGATGATCAACGCTATTTCCGCGGGACATCGTGCGCTTGGTCGTGGTCGGCACTCGCTTGCGAATCACTGCTACCTCCTCACCGTCACGAGGTGCCAGCGGCAACGCCTAGTCGACGATTTTCAGCTGGCCGCATCAGGGTCCCGTGCGTTCATCGCCACGCTGCCAGGAGCGCAAGCGCGCTCCTAAGAGCCCTAACTTCGCAAACCGCGACATCGCTGCGCATTGTCTTTTCGGTGCGACCTGGGTGACACACGAAGGTCATTTTTCAACTCTACGGTGGCGTGCTTTCTCATCGGCGCGGCGTTGGTGCCGCGCAACTAACGGGATTCCATGCAGCGCTTCGATCCGTACCGTGTGCACCTGTCCGTTCTCGCCGTGGCCATCGCCGCATGTTCGCCTGCAGTGCAGGCGCAAACCGCCGGCGCATCATCCGATGCTGCGCGCCTTGCGTCGCCAATGCCTCCGGACACGGCATCATCCAACGAGAGCCAGCGTCGTACAGAGACAGCGTCGGTGGTAGAGCACCGCTCCAACACCGACGCTACAGACACGCGCAGCGATGCAGCCGGCAGCGATGCGCCCGCCGCAGACGCGCCTGAAACCGGCGTAAAAACCCTCGATGCCATGCAGGTCACCGGCGTGCGCCGCGCCAACGCGGCTGCGGTGGAAAGCAAGCGCGCGGCGACCAATATCACCGATGTGATCAGCGCCACCGATGTGCGTGCCTTGCCCGACAGCACCATCGTCGAGGCATTGCGGCGCGTGCCGGGCTTGTCCGTCTTGCCTGCCACCGACAACGAGCATCCGCGCGATGAAGCAGCCACGCCGGTCTTGCGTGGCCTGGGGCCGTCGTACAACAACGTCACCATCGACGGGCTCACCATCGCCTCGCCCGGGACACCGAACGGTACGCTCGGTTCGATCACCCGCGGCGTGCGCCTGGACCTGTTGCCGGCCTCGATGGTCAGCGAATTGCAGGTCGTCAAGACCTTCACTCCCGACCTGGACCCCAACGCCACCGGCGGTGCGATCAACCTGAAAACCCGCAGCGCGTTCGAAAACGGTGGCAAGCCGTTCTTCAGCGCCGAGGCAGCGCTAGGCCACGCCAACGATGTAGGCACGCCGCGCGATCAGGACGACCCCGGTTATCGCTTGAACGCCACCGGCAGCCGCACCTTCGGGAGCGAGCAGCAGTACGGTGTCACCCTGTCTGCCAACTATCAAACGCTGAGCAGCTACACCGAAACCCATATGACCACCGACACGGTGCATTACGGGTTCTACGACAACAGCGGTGTCTTGCAGACCGGCGACAGCCTGGGCAATGGCTGGGCGGTGCCGCAGCAGGATAAATACTGGTACGTGCAGGATCAGCGCGACCGTTATGGCCTCACTGGCAAGTTCGAGATGCGGCCCAGCGCGGCGCTGGAAGCCTATGCCATGGCCGGTTACTACTATTTCAAGGACGACATGGAGCGCAACGAGGTCATCATCGATCCGCGCAACCGTGGCCGGGTCTTCAATCAGACCGCCACCTCCGGCAGTTATCCCGGTGGCGACATCGAGGTGGGCTATTCGAACCAGATCGTCACCACGCGTACCAAGGTTGCGCAGCTGGGAGCGATCTGGCGGCCCACCGATCGCCAACAGTTTTCCGCGCGTGGTGCGTGGTCGGATGCGACCTACGACGAGCCGATTCGCATGATCAAGTACGCCACCGGCATCACGCGCCCGGCACCGGTGCCGGTGGGCCAGACCGGCAGTGGCGTGACCATCAATGCCACGCCCGATTATGCGTTCAACTACGACACGTCCGGGTTCGACCAGCGCTTCGGCGTGTCGCCGCAGGCCTACAACAACCTGGACAATTACAGCCTGTCGTACTGGCGCCCGGACTATAAACGCACCGCCGCCGATCGCATCCTCACCGGTCGGCTCGATTACGGCTTCAATCAAGGCGAAAGCGATCAGGGCATTGGCTTTGCGGCAGGCGTGTCGTACACCACCGACAAGCCGTCCTACGAGATCTATCGCGTGGAGTACCAGCCCAATACGACGGCGCCAACGCTCGGTCTGGCTGACGTCGTGGGTACCGGCAGGGCGCCGATGCGCTATGCCGGTTTGAACCTGCTGAGCATCGACCCGAACAAGGCCAATCGCGTGCTGGCAGCCTTGCCGTTGAGCGCGTTCAACAGCACCGACCAGCAGGCCTTCAGCAATCAGGACAACTTCACCCATACCGAAAAAACCTTCGGCAGCTATGGCTTGGTGAGCTATCGCAGCGATCGTTTGAACGTGCAGGCCGGTGTGCATTTCGACAGCACCAAGCTCGACACGGTGGGCCGCCAGCGGCAGCTGGATGCGGCAACCAATCACTACGTGTACGTCGATAACCCGACCAGTGCGGATTACGACTATCTGCTGCCATCGGCGGTGATGACCTATCACCTGACCGATGCGCTGGACCTGCGTGCCGGTGCAAGCCGCACGCTGGGCCGCCCGCCGTACGATGCCTATGCGGCGCGTACCTCGATCGGCTTCGTCAATACGACAGACGCAGGCAACCCGAATGCGCAGGGCGTCACCGTCACCATCGGCAACCCGGATATCAAGCCGCGCGTGTCCAACAACCTGGATCTGTCGCTGGAATGGCGACTGCCCGGCGATTTCGATGCGTTCGCCTCCGCCGCCGTCTTCGACAAGCACATCCAGGACGAGATCTTTACGCTCTCGCGCACCGACAGCTTCACTTTCGACGGCACCACCTATGCGAATGCGTTCATCAGCACGCCGGCCAATGCCGCCAAGGCACGCATCCGCGGTGTGGAGTTCAACGGCATCGTCAACACATTAGGGCCGATCGCGCCGTGGTTGAGTGGCGTCGGTTTCAGCGCCAACGTCGCGTTGCTCGATGGCAGTCTGGACGTGCCCTACAGCGTCGGCAGCGGCAGCAGCCTGACCCAGCGCGAGCGCAAGCTCGACAATCTGGTTGGTCAGCCCGATTACACCGCCAACGCAACGCTGTTCTACAACACCGGCGGGCTGGAACTGCGTGCGGCCTACAACCGGCAAGGCAAGGCGCTGCGCTCCATCGTCAGCAATATCGACTGGCAGGACCTGTACTGGTCGCCGCGTTCGCAACTGGATTTCACCGCCACCTATGCGGTGAGCAAGCAGTTGAGCCTGATCGGCCAGGTCAGCAATCTCACCCACAGCCGCATCACCAGCGTGACCGGCCCAGGCGAGAATCTGCTCAAGGACAGTTACTCGGTGCCTACGACCTATTGGGTTGGTTTGCGGTTTACACCGGCGTTTTGACTACCTTCCCTCCTTTCTTCCTTCGGATTGCGCTACCCATGAAATCCTCTTTGTTGCCGCTACTGTTGCTGGCCAGTGGCCTGACCGGCCCTGCCGCTGCGGCATCCAGTACCGGCGCCGGTACGGCGATCCAGGCGCGCCTGGCCGATCCTGACGGCGGGATCTTCGTCGTCGCCCATCGGGGCTGCCACAACCCGGCTCCGGCGCACGGCTTCCCGGCCATGCGCCGGAGAACTCGCTGGCCGGCCTGGAGCGCTGCGTGGCGATGGGCGTGGACATGCTCGAAACCGATATCCGCCGCGCCGGCGATGGCACCCTGGTGATGTTCCATGACGCCACCGTCGAGCGCACCACCGACGGCAGCGGCAAGGTCGCCGAGTTGACCTGGGCGCAGCTGTCGCGATTGCGGCTGCGCGACGACGAGGGCGGCGCCGATGCCGCACTCACCGACCAGCATCCGGTGCGGCTGGATCAGATGCTGGCCGCGGCCAAGGGCCGCATCATGCTCAATCTGGACGTCAAGGCGCCGATCTATGCCGAAGTCGCGGACGCGGTGCGGCGCGCCGGTATGGAGCGCCAGGTGGTCCTCAAGACCGAGGTCGGCGTGTACAGCCAGCCGCTGGCATCGCTGCCGCCGTTCGACCGTATCAACTTCACTCCGATCCTGCTCAATCCGCCGGGTACCGACGACTTGCTGAAGACCTTGCGTACCCAGCTGAGCGGCAAGGTGCGGCCGGTGGCGATCGAACTGCCACGGATCAGCGGCGAGCAGTTGCCCGCGCTGGCCACACTGGCCAAGCAGCAGCGCGTGCGGCTGCTGGTCAACACGCTGTGGGATGGCTTCGTCGCCGGTGCCGGCGGCGACGCGGATGCGGTGCGCGATCCGGATGCGGTGTGGGGACGGCTGCATCGCGCCGGCATCAGCGCGTTCCAGACCGACGAACCCGAAGCGCTGCTGCATTACCGCGCCTCGCTCGAACAACACTGAGCACGCACTTTGCCGCGCAACCGTCCGCAATCGGTCGGTGCGCGTCCACTTGCGGACGCTGTGCCCCTGACTGGCCAGCGCGCTGTGTAGCGGTTTCAATGACTTATTACGCTTTGCGACCTGGCATGCCATCTGCTTTGCAATGGCCATGGATATCGCCAAGTCTCCACCGCGTTCGTTCTGGCGCCACCAACGCGGTTGGCTGGCACTGGCCATTGGCGTCACTGTCCTCGCTGCCGTGGCGGTAACGGTGCTCGGTGCCGGCCGCGCCGCGCCGCGGGTGGCGCGCAGCGAGCTGTGGATCGATGCCGCCACGCGCGGTCCAGGCCAAACGCTGATCCTGCAGCTGCGCAATCCCGAGCTGGACGCCGCACTGGATCGCGCCCACGCCGCGCTGGCCTGACCCAAAGCGAGATCGTCGAGGCGCAGCAGCGTAGCCGCGCCAGCATCGAAACCCAGCGCGTGGCGGAGCGTGGCCTTGCAGCGCTTTCTCGGCGGCTATGCGCGGCTGGCGCGACCACCGGCGCCGGTGCCGGCAGCACTCGCGCTGGCGCCAGGGTTGCGGCTGCGCGCCGATACCGACCAGCTCGAGCAGGTGTTGATCAGTCTGTTGCGCAACGCGTTGGAGTCCGGTGGAGTTGCACCGATCGTTCTGCGGGCGTGCGCCGATGGCGCGATGGCACGCATCGAGGTGCTCGATGGTGGTGCCAGATTGCCGCCCAGCGACAATTTGTTTGTGCCGTTCTTCACCACCAAGCCCGGTGGCTCGGGGATCGGTCTGGTGCTGTCGCGGCAGAGCGTAGACGCACAGAGCGGCAGCCTGGAGCTACGGCCGCGCAGCGATGCGCCGGGCAGTGTCGCCACGTTGTGGCTGCCGCTGGCGGCGGACGGCGCGGTGTGATGCCGGTGCCATGGCCTGCCATCGGATCGGCCCGTGCGGAAACGTCGCGCCAGCACGCCGCCTTGCCCATGAGGTTGCCGCAACGGGCAAAATAGCGGCTTCCATATGGGAGCACGCATGCTGCAGGACGACACCGCCGCCACGCATCCCGCGCGGCGAACCCGGCGCTGGACGCGCCTGCTGCCTTGGCTGCGCTGGGGTACGGTGGTGCTGTTGAGCGCGCTGTTGCTGCTGGACCTGGCCTTCCCGCTGCCGTTGCCCAAATCGCGCGACACCTCCACCCTGGTGGTCGCGCGCGACGGCACGCCGTTACGCGCCTTCGCCGACCGCAATGGCGTATGGCGTTACCCCGCCACGCCGCAGAGCGTGTCGCCGCTGTATCTGCAGGCGCTGCTGAACTACGAAGATCGCTGGTTCTGGTGCCACCCGGGCGTCAATCCGTGGGGTCTGCTGCGTGCCGGTGGGCAGTGGATCGGGCAGGGCCGCATCGTGTCCGGCGGCTCCACCCTGACCATGCAGGTGGCACGCATCCTGGACCCGCATACGCGCACGCCATGGGGCAAGGCCAAGCAGTTGTTGCGCGCGTTGCAGCTGGAAGCGCACCTGAGCAAGCATGAGATTCTCATGCTGTATCTGGAGCGCGCGCCCTACGGCGGCACCATCGAAGGGGTGGAGGCGGCCAGCTGGGCGTATCTGGGCAAGCCGGCCAAGGCCTTGTCGCATGCCGAGGCCGCGTTGCTGGCGGTATTGCCGCAGTCGCCCAGCCGCCTGCGCCCGGACCGGCACCCGGAAGCGGCGCAACGCGCACGCGACAAGGTGCTCGACCGCATGGTCGAGCTGGGCGTGTGGTCGCGCGCACAGGTGGACGATGCGCGCATCGAACCGGTGGTCACCCGCTCGCTCAAGCCGCCCCTGCATGCGGCCCTACTGGCGCAGCGCCTGCACAGCGCGCAGCCGCGTGCGGCGCGTATCGTCACCACGCTGGATGCGGAATTGCAGCGCACGCTGGAAGAGCGCGTGTCCACGTATTTTTCGCAGCTGCCGGAGCGCACCTCCGCGGCATTGCTGGTGGTGGATAACGCCACGATGGAGGCGCGCGCCTACGTGGGCTCGGCCAGTTTCGGCGACCGCAAGCGCCTGGGTCATGTCGACATGGTGCAGGCATGGCGCTCGCCGGGCTCCACGCTCAAGCCCTTCCTGTATGGCATGGCGCTGGACGATGGCTTGATCCATTCCGAAAGCCTGTTGGTGGATGCGCCGCAGAGTTTTGGCGACTACCGGCCCGGCAACTTCGATGCGGCGTTCAACGGCCCGGTGAGCGCGGCCACGGCGTTGCGGCTGTCGTTGAACGTGCCGGCGGTGGATCTGCTTGATCGCATCGGCCCGGCGCGCTTTGCTGCGCGACTGTCCAATGCCGGGATTGCGCTGCATTTTCCCTCCGGCAGTACGCCGTCGCTGGCGTTGATACTGGGCGGTACCGGCGCACAGTTACAGGAGTTGGTGGGCGCGTTCGCCGCGCTCAATCGCAGCGGCATTGCCGGACGTGTGCGCTATACGCCGGACGATGCGCGTATCGATCGCCGCTTGATGTCGCCGGGTGCGGCCTGGATCGTGCGCGAAATCTTGCAAAGCAATCCGCGGCCCGGTTACGGCAGCGGCACGTTCGACACCACCGCACGCCCCGGCGTGGCGTGGAAGACCGGTACCAGCTACGGCTACCGCGATGCATGGGCCCTTGGCGGAACGCGGCGTTACACCGTCGGCGTCTGGGTAGGGCGGCCGGATGGCACCCCGTTGCCCGGTCAATACGGTGCGGTCACCGCATTGCCGTTGATGTTCGAAGTCATCGATGCCTTGCCCCGTAGCGCTGGCGACAGTGCGCCGTTGCCGATGCCAGCCACGGTGCAGGCAATCAACATCTGCTGGCCGCTGGGCGGCGCCGCCGATCAGACGCCACCGCCTCTGTGCGCACGTCGTGCCGACGCGTATGCACTCGACGGTGCCGTGCCGCCCACCTTTGCCGAGCGCGATGCGCGTCTTTGGCAAAGCGGGCAGGTGCGCTTCGAGGTCGATGCGCGCAGCGGTCAGCGGTTGTCGCAGGAATGCAGCCAACCGCATGCGCGTGTGCCGCGCGCGGTGGCGCGCTGGCCGGCATTGGTCTCGCCCTGGCTCAGCACATCCGAACGCGCCGCCGCGCAACTGCCGCCCTTGGCTGACGATTGCGTGCCGGACGGGCGCATGACCGGTGGCGGAGTGCTGCGCATCGACGGGTTGACCGACCGCGCCACGCTTGCGCGGGCCAACGACGCCGCGCGCCCGGTACGGCTGCAGCTACGTGCGCTGGGCAGCGAGGCGCGAATCGATTGGCTGCTGGATGGCCGCTGGATTGCGCAGACCAGCGGAAGACAAGGATTTCAGCGCGATTTCGAAGAAGTCGGGTTGCATACGCTCACCGCAATGGCCAGCGATGGCGCATGGACGCAGGTGCGCTTTCGGGTGTTGCGCTGACCGGATCACCAACCAGGTGCGACCGCCCGTGCTTGGCGGCAGACCTGCTGCGCGCGACAAACGGGTAGGAGCGCACCCGTGCGCGAAGAGGCCTTGCCGGAAATGCGTCATCGCGCCCAGGTGCGCTCCTACAAAGGCGTTGAGGGCTGCGGCGCGTCGGGATCTGTCCGCCTCGTAGGGGCGTGGCTCACGGGGCGCGATCGTATACGCGCAAGCTGCCGGCACAAAAAAGACAGACAGGGCGCTCAAGGCGCTGCCCTGTCTGTCTCATCACCGAGTCGTTTTCAATTTCAACTCGCTGCGATCGTTCATCGCAACGCAGTGCTACATCGCAGAAATCAAAAACTCACTCGCCGATCCAGCCTTCCAGCATGTCGGCAAATTCATCGGCATGCTCTTCTTCCTGGGCGAGGATGCTTTCCAGAATGCGCTTGGTGGTGGTGTCCTTGTCGCCGATGAAATCGATCATCTCCCGGTAGCTATCAATGGCGATGCGCTCGGCGATGAGGTTTTCCTTGACCATGTCGCGCAGGTCGGTGCCTTCCTTGTATTCGGCATGCGAGCGCTTGGTCAGCGTGTCCGGATTGAGGTCCGGTTCGCCACCCAGCTGCACGATGCGCTCGGCCAGCTTGTGTGCGTGCTCTTGTTCCTGTTGCGCATGTTCCAGGAACTCGCCCTTCACTGCGTCGGCAAGCATGCCCTTGGCCATGAAGTAGTGGCGGTAGTAGCGCAAGGTGCACACGTATTCGGTGGCAAGCGCGGTGTTGAGCAATTCGATCACCTTCTCGCGATCGGCGTGGTAGCTCTCGGTGATGGCGCCGTCTTCGATGCTCTGGCGCGCGCGGGCGCGCAAGGTGGCAGTGTCGGTGATACCGGCGGGGGTATTGGTGGCTGGCTGATCAGACATGGCTGGCCGTTTTCCTTCTAAAGTGGATGGGAGAAATGGGTGCTCAATCCGGCAGATGCTGCAGCACGTAATCGGCTGCAGAGACTTTGAACTCGCCGGGTTCTTCAACAAACAACGCCTTGACCACGGCGTCGTCTGCATACAGCGCGTAGCGGCGCGAGCGCAGGCCCATGCCCGAGCCGCTGGCGTCGATTTCAAGGCCCAGGGCGCGCGCCAGTTCGGCGTTGCCGTCGGGTAACAGGTGCAGGCCGTCGGGGATCAACTGGCTGCGTCCCCAGGCCTGCATCACGAACGGGTCGTTGACCGCGGTGCACAGCACATCGATACCGCGTTTGCGGAATTGCTCGAAGTGTTCCACATAGCCCGGCAGGTGCTTGGCCGAGCAGGTGGGGGTAAAGCCCCGGCACCGCGAACAGCAGCACCTTGCGGCCTGCGAACAGGCTGTGGGTGTCGACGGCCTCGATGCCCTCGCGCAGGCGCTTGAGCACGACTTCGGGAATGCGGTCACCAACGTGGATGGTCATGCGGCGGGCTCCTGTGGCTGAACGGATTCTAGAAAGGGGCAGGGGAAAAGCGCGTCAACGCGCTTGAAATCCGTCCGGCCACGCCTATCTGACGCACATGGCCGGCGCACCTGCGCATCCCGCAGTCGCCGGCCCCGTCATCAACCTTTTGGAGGCTTTCAATGAACATCGTTCGTTATCCCCAATTTCCCACGCACGCGCTGCAGAACGAGATCAAGCATGTGTTCGATCGCTTCTTCGAGCAGAACGGCGACACCGACGAATCGGCGGTGGTGACCGCGCAGTGGGTGCCACGCGTCGACATCAAGGAAGAGCCGAATCACTTCGTGCTGTACGCCGATTTGCCGGGCATCGATCCGAGCCAGATCGAGGTGCAGATGGACAAGGGCATCCTGTCGATCAAGGGGAGCGCAAGAGCGAATCCAGCACCGAGACCGAGCGCTTCTCGCGGATTGAGCGCCGCCACGGCAGCTTCCATCGCCGCTTCGCGCTGCCCGATAGCGCCGATGCCGATGGCATCACGGCTGCGGGCCATAACGGCGTGCTGGAAATCCGCATTCCCAAGCGCCCGGCCGCCACGCCGCGCCGTATCCAAGTGGGCAACGGTCAGAACACCAACGGCAGCACGGTGCAGTAAGCGCAATGAACCGCGCGGCGGCGCGCTGTGCAGGCGCGCGATGTTCGCCTGGCCGGCCTGTCCTGTGCGTGCAGGCTGGCCAGGCGGCCGGCAGTCCCGACTGGCCCCTCTGCCAGCCGAAACTGGCCGCCGCAGGACGCTGACCCTGGAGCGAGGCCGCCGCTTCGCTCTCCGGCGACAGTCGCGCCGTAGAATAGGCGCGGTTGCCCGCCCGGCTGCGAATAGATTGGCCAACAGCTCCCTGGCGTGACCGCTTGCGGACGCGGCTGGTATGCGAACCCGGCACGTACGTCAGTACGGGGCAGGGTTGCACGCCTTCCGCCCTGCATACGCGCTGTCCGCCGGAGCGTTGGCCGTTCGAACTGGCTCGTGGCCTCGGCTGCGGGCCATTTTTTTTTCCAGAGGTGATTAGATGGAATTCAAGGATTACTACGCAACGCTCGGCGTGGAGCCCAGTGCAGGCGATGCGGAGATCAAGACCGCCTACCGCCGGCTCGCACGCAAATATCACCCCGACGTCAGCAAGGAAGCCGGCGCCGAAGACAAGTTCAAGGCGATCAACGAAGCCTACGAAGCGCTGCGCGACCCGGCCAAGCGCAAGGCCTACGACCAGTTGAAGGCGCAGGGATTCCGGCCGGGCGACGAGTTCCAGGCCCCGCCCAATTACGGCGGCGGGCAGGGCTTCGATTTCGAGGAGGTGTTCGGCAATGGCGGCGCCGGCGGCGGCTTCAGCGATTTCTTCGAAAGCCTGTTCGCCGGCCAGCGCGGTGGCCGGCCGCGCGGCCCCGGCGCCGGGCCTGGTGCCGGGGCCGGCCCGCAGGCGCGCGGCGACACCCGCGCCAAGCTTGCGGTGCCGTTGGAAGCGGTGCATTCGGGCGACAGCGTGCGCATCACCATCAATGGCAAGCAACTGGACGTGCGCGTGCCCAAGGGCGTGCAGCCCGGCCAGGTGATCCGCCTGAGCGGGCAGGGCAACGGCGGCGGCAACCTGTTGCTGGAGATCGAATACGCGGCGCATCCGCATTTCGAAGTGGACGGGCGCAACATCCTGTACACCTTGCAGGTCATGCCCTGGCAGGCCGCGCTGGGCACCACCATCAGCGTGCCCACCCTGGGCGGCTCGGTCGAATTGAAGGTGCCGGCCGATTCGGACGCCGGGCGCAAGCTGCGCCTGCGCGGCCGCGGCCTGCCGGGCGCCACCCCTGGCGACCAGATCGTGGAGCTGGAAATCCTCGCTCCCGCCCCCACCGACGATGCGCAGAAGAAGGCCTACCGCAACCTGGCCAAGGCATTCGGCGAGACCGTAGGCTAATTGATCGAAGGGCCGGATCAGCTGTGCGCGCACGAGGGTTGGGCGAGGCCACGCTCGCCCAGCGATGTGGCGGGTGATGTCGGCCCGCATCGTCGAATCTTGGCCACCCCTCATCCGGCCCTGGAGAGAGGAGCTAGCCCCTCTCCTTTGAGAGAGGGGGTGGGGTGAGGGTTGGGTGCCCTGCAACCTGATCATCAACTCGATCTGCCTCCCTCGCATCGGGACCCCGCCTCATCCAGCGCATGCGCCCCTTGCCCTGCGATGAAAGGGGACAGGAGAGCGAATCGACGCGGTCGCTCGGTGCGTCCTGTATTGAATCCAGCCTGTCCTATCCAACGTAGTGGCTCCAGCGACTGGCAAAACAGCGCATGCTCCATCACCTCTGGCCTCGCTCGCAAACCACGAACCGTCACACAACTCACCTGGCCCAGCTATCGAAAGCGCGGCGGGCGCACTACACTCGCCGCGCACACTAGGGGAAACACATGGCACGCATTTTGATCGTCGACGACTCGCCGTCGCAGCTGCTGGGGATTCAGCGCATCGTCGAGAAGCTGGGGCACGAAACCATCACCGCCACCGATGGTGCCGCCGGCGTGGAAGCGGCCAAGGAATCGCTGCCGGATCTGGTGCTGATGGACGTGGTGATGCCCAACCTCAACGGGTTCCAGGCCACGCGCACGCTCAAGCGCGAGCCCACCACCCAGCATATTCCGGTCATCCTGGTCACCACCAAGGATCAGGACACCGACCGCATGTGGGGCATGCGCCAGGGGGCCCGCGCCTACATCACCAAGCCGTTCTCCGAAGACGAGCTGCTGGAAGTGATGGAGCGTGTGTTCAACCAGAAGGACGAGCCCCCGCAAGCGTAAGTGCACCGGCGAGCCGTGATCGAAGTCGGATTCCGGCAACGCAGATGGGGGATTAGGGTGGGATGTGCCAACCCTCTCTGCGCGCTGGGGAGCCCGCTGAGGGTTCGGCAGACCGGCGATGCGGAAGTCCACGTCGTCGTGCGCCATCGCATCGCAGCTGCACCTTCAGGCTGTGCCGAGCGCTACCTTCTGCCGATGAGCCAGGGGAGCGCCGTCGGGGTGAAGCGCGCAGCGCAACCGTCGTCGCCTGGGAACACCCTATGGTTGAAAGGATGAGCGCCCAGGACGCAATCGCCGCTGGGCCGCACGCGTGCGATCTCCCATCACCGTCCGCGCTCGACCCTGCAATCCAGGCACGCGCCCGGTCAGCGGTCTTCAGCCGCCCAAGACCCATCAGGTGCCGGCTGCGTCCAATAGATGCGCACGCAGCGCTCGGCAGGCGCAACCCATGCCTGTTGCAGCCACGTGCATCCTTGTCTCCAGGTCTTCATCGCAAAGACCCCCGCCGGTCGGCCGCTGCGTGTGTCCCAGCCGCCCGATCCGCCCCGCCGGCTAAACCAACCATGCATCGCACCGGGCCTTTCAAAACGGCGGGTCTGCCCCATCTAGTAGAATCGGCGCATCAAACAACATGGCGGCACTGCGGGACTGGCCCGCACAGCCCCTCGATCATGGAGCGTGCATGGCCTGGAACACACCCGGCAACAAGGGCGGAGACGGCCCGGACCCCAACCGTCGCAGGTCCTGGGGACCGCGTGGTGGTGGCAACGGTGGCGGTTGGGGCAATCTGCCCGCTCCGTTGAAGGAGCTGTTCGACGGCGGCGTGGGGCGCTGGATCCTGGTCGCGGTGGTGCTGATGGTGCTGTTCTCCAGCTTCCAGCTCATCGGCGAGCAGCAGCGTGGCGTGGTGCTGCGCTTCGGCCAGTTCTCGCGCATCCTGCAGCCCGGCCCGAACTTCAAGCTGCCCTGGCCGATCGAGTCGGTGCGCAAGGTCAATGCCACCGAGATCAAGACCTTCAGCAACCAGGTGCCGGTGCTGACACGCGACGAGAACATCGTCAACGTCTCGCTCAACGTGCAGTACCAGATCAACGACCCGCGCAAATACCTGTTCGGTTCGCGCAATGCCGATCTGGTGCTGGAGCAGGCTGCGCAAAGTGCCGTGCGCGAGCAGGTGGGGCGTTCGGACCTCAATACCGTGCTCAACAATCGCGGCCCGCTGGCGATCGCCTCCAAGGACCGGCTGCAGGCAGCGCTGGATGCCTATAACACCGGCCTGGCCGTCACCGGCGTGACCCTGCCGGATGCGCGCCCGCCGGAAGAAGTGAAGCCGGCCTTCGACGAGGTCAACGGTGCCCAGCAGGTGCGC
Source organism: Xanthomonas phaseoli pv. phaseoli (assembly GCA_022749655.1). Lineage (GTDB taxonomy): Bacteria > Pseudomonadota > Gammaproteobacteria > Xanthomonadales > Xanthomonadaceae > Xanthomonas > Xanthomonas phaseoli. The sequence goes on along the minus strand of CP094243.1, from coordinate 4,163,514 downwards.
GAGCGCCTGATCAACGAAGCCCAGGCGTACGCCGCCAAGGTGGTGCCCGAAGCGCGCGGGCAGGGTGCTCGCACCCGTACCGGCGCCGAAGGCTACAAGCAGGCCACCATTTCCAAGGCCGAGGGCGACGCCGATCGCTTCACGCTGTTGCAGGCCCAGTACGCCGGCGCGCCGGAAGTCACCCGCAAGCGGCTGTGGCTGGAAACCGTGCAGAAGGTGCTGTCGGAGAACCGCAAGGTCATCGGTAGCGATGGCCGCCAGGTCATCTACGTCCCGCTGCCGGCCGACGCCAGCAAGCCGGCCACTTCCGCTGGCAATGCCGGCATGCCGTCGATGGTGCCGCAGGACGTGCTGTTGAATCCGCCGCAAAGCGCCAGTAGCGAGGCCATCCGCAACCCGGAGCGTGGCCCGCGCCCGACCGGCCGTGAGGGAACCGAATAATGAAGAATTCGCTAGTCATCGGCCTGATCATCGCCGTCTTGCTGACCCTGATGGGCTCGGTGTTCGTCGTGCGCGAAGACCAGACCGCCATGGTGCTCAACCTGGGCCGTGTCGTGCGTGCCGACCTCAAGCCCGGTCTGCACTTCAAGATTCCCGTGGTGGAATCGGTGCGCGTGTTCGACCGCCGCTTCCAGGTGCTGGACACCGCTCCGGCGCGTTACTTCACTGCCGAGCAGAAAGATGTGAGCGTGGATTTCTTCGCCATCGGTTACATCTCCGATGTGCGGGCGTTCTATCGTGCGACCGGTGGCGAGGAATCGGTGGCCAACTCGCGCCTGGCCCCGATCATCACCGATTCGCTGCGCAACCAGATCAACTCGCGCACCCTGCAACAGCTGGTTTCCGGCGACCGCAGCGAACTGATCGCCAACCAGCTCAAGGGCATCAATGGCGCCATCAAGGGCCTGGGGATGCAGATCACCGACCTGCGCATCAAGCAGATCGACCTGCCGACCGACAGCCAGGTGATCACCGACGTGTACGAGCGCATGCGTGCCCAGCGCAAGCAGGAAGCGAGCAAGCTGCGCGCCGAAGGCGAAGAGCAGGCGCTGACCATCCGCGCGCAAGCCGACCGCGAGTCCACCGTGATCGTGGCCGACGCCGAGCGCGACGCGCAGAAACTGCGTGGTGAAGGCGATGCCGAAGCAGCCCGCATCTACGGCCAGGCCGGTTCCAAGGATCCGTCGTTCTATGCGTTTTACCGCAGCCTGGAGGCCTACCGCAGCTCCATGACCGACGGCAACGGCGTGGTGGTGCTGGACAAGAACGACCCGTTCCTGCAGTACCTCAAGAGCGACCGTTGATCGTTCTGCCTTGAAACATCGCTCTGCCTTGAAACAAGAACGCCCGCGTAATGCGGGCGTTTTTTTGTATGCGCCTGTCACCGCCGGGCAGACAGACGCGCGCGCCCATCGTAGGAGCGCACCTGGGCGCGACGGGCGTGCCCGGTCAGGCGATCGCGCCCAGGTGCGCTCCTACGCAGGACATATGTGGCCGACGGATCGGGCGCATGGCGCCTCGTGCTGCGCTGCTGATGGGTATGTCCGGAATCCGCAGCTGCCTGGAGCGCCTCTCCGCCGTGTTGGCCAGACTCGGCCCGTAGGAGCGCACCTGGGCGCGACGGGCGTGCCCGGTCAGGCAATCGCGCCCAGGTGCGCTCCTACGCAGGACATATGTGGCCGACGGATCGGGCGCACGGTGCTTCGTACGCTGCGCTGCTGATGGGTATGTCCGGAATCCGCAGCTGCCTGGAGCGCATCTCCCGCCGTGTTGGCCAGACTCGGCCCGTAGGAGCGCACCGGGGCGCGACGGACCTCATCGGTCGACCCCGCTGATGGCCTCTGACAGTCAGTCGCCACATGGATCCCTAGTGCAGAACGCGGTAACCGCCGATATCCCGCCTGGTCCAAGGCCATCAGCATCGTGGCATGGCCAACAGTGACTCTCCCGGGCATCGCGCGCTGCGCCGCGGCAGGCAGTCTTCGCCCAACAGCGCTTACCTGCTGACAACCGCGACATGGCAGCGTCGCGCCGTGTTCGCAGATTTTCTGCTTGCGGCCGCAGCCTGCCGGGCATTCACCGCAGCAACGCCTTGCGATGCCAGGCTGCTGGCCTGGGTGTTGATGCCGGATCATGTCCATTGGCTGCTGCAACTTGGAAGCGATACTGCATTGAGCGACGCGGTTTCACGCATGAAAGCCTGCTCAGCCCGCGCGGTGAATGCGCAGCGCCGGTCTGGTGCACCGGTCTGGAGCCGCAGCTATCACGACCACGCCTTGCGCACGGGCGACGATCTGCCCGCTGCAGCGCGCTACATCATCGCCAATCCGCGACGGGCCGGACTGGTGACACGGCTCGGGGACTATCCGTTCTGGGACGCCATCTGGCTCTGAGACACATCTGCCGTAGGAGCGCACCTGGGCGCGATCGTTTCCTGGTGGTGCCTGTCGCGCCCGGGTGCACTCTTACAAGTGGATGTATCGACCGCCGATCCGGGCAGCTCCCAGCTTTAGACCAAGAGCCAGACGGAGCGCCACAGCCAGAGCCCGTGAGCGCCACATCCTCCCGACCGTGCTGCTCCCACCAGCGCTGCGCCCCAGCGGTCGTGCCGCGGCCGGCCGGGTTCGTTTGCCAGCCCTGTGGCCGAACGTGTCCGAAAGGGTAGTGCACGCCACCGGAAACCCGGATAATGCACAAAAGCCGGCCGGGCACGCTCCAACCAGAGCACTCGGTTCGGCTTTTTCCGTGTCAGGGCTATCGCGCCACTGCAACGCTCCCCGATGGAGCCGCGCGCAGGGTGTCGCGGCCAACCCAGCAGCGGTCCCATCCCGCGGCCCCGATGGCCGCAGCAAAACTTAGGAGTTCACCCGTCATGGGTCAGTCAGTTGTCGTGCTCGGTGCCCAGTGGGGCGATGAAGGCAAAGGCAAGATCGTCGATCTGCTCACCGAGGAAATCGGTGCGGTGGTCCGCTTCCAGGGCGGCCACAACGCTGGCCACACGCTCGTCATCAACGGCAAAAAGACCGTCTTGCATCTGATTCCGTCCGGCATCCTGCGCGAGGACGCGCTGTGCCTGATCGGCAATGGCGTGGTGATCTCCCCGGCTGCCTTGATCAAGGAAATCAGCGAGCTGGAAGACGCCGGCGTGGAAGTGCGTTCGCGCCTGAAGATCTCCCCGGCTGCGCCGTTGATCATGCCCTACCACATCGCGCTGGATCAGGCGCGCGAGAAGGCTGCCGGCGGCAAGGCCATCGGCACTACCGGCCGCGGCATCGGCCCGGCCTACGAAGACAAGGTGGCGCGTCGCGGCATCCGCATCGCCGACCTGCATTACCCGCCGCAGCTGGAAGAGCTGCTGCGCACCGCGCTGGACTACCACAACTTCGTGCTGACCAAATACCTGGGCGTGGAAGCGGTCGATTTCCAGAAGACCTACGACGAGGCGCTGGCCTTCGGCGAGTACGTGCAGCCGATGAAGTCGGACGTTGCCGGCATCCTGCACGACCTGCGCAAGCAGGGTAAGCGCGTGCTGTTCGAAGGCGCGCAGGGTGCGTTGCTGGACATCGACCACGGCACCTATCCGTACGTCACCAGCTCCAACACCACCGTGGGCGGCGCACTGGCCGGTACCGGCGTTGGCGCCGATGCGATCGACTACGTCCTCGGCATTGCCAAGGCGTACGCCACGCGCGTCGGCGGCGGCCCGTTCCCGACCGAATTGGACGACGAAGTGGGCCAGGGCATCCGCGACCGCGGCGCCGAGTACGGCGCGTCCACCGGTCGCCCGCGTCGCTGCGGCTGGATGGACATCGTGGCGCTCAAGCGTGCGGTGGCCATCAACGGCATTTCCGGCCTGTGCATCACCAAGCTCGACGTGCTCGACGGCATGGAGAAGCTGAAGATCTGCATCGCCTACGAATATCACGGCAAGCGCACCGAGTACGCGCCGCTGGACGCGCAGGGCTGGGAAGAGTGCACTCCCGTGTACCTGGAGTTCCCGGGTTGGAGCGAGAACACCCACGGCATCACCGTGTGGGACGAACTGCCGCCCGCCGCACGCGCCTACCTGCGCGCGCTGGAAGAACTGGCCGGCTGCCCGATCTCGATCGTCTCCACCGGCCCGGACCGCGACCACACCATGGTGCTGCAGGATCCGTTCGCCTGATCGGCTGATGCGTGGTTGAACCGACGAAAGCCCTGCGAAAGCGGGGCTTTTGTTTGCACAATGCCATTGCGTTGCCTCATCCATGCGCCCCGCAACTGTGCGACGGCTGCAGATGAAGTGGTGTTGGCCGCGCACGCCTGATCGATGCGGGGCGTGTTCAGCATGGCGGTGTAGCATGCTCGCGCCAGTCGGGCCTGCCTTGCCCTGGCTCGATGCATGCGTGCCCTGTCGTTGCCGCAGCTTCTCTTTGACGTGGGTGTCTTCGCGTCTGGCAGGCAGGCGCATGACTTTCGGCAGTGTGTGGTCTTGCGGGCCGGCGCCATGATGCTGGCCGCTGTACTACTTCATTACTCTCTTTAGGAATGTCATGCGCCAGATCCTGGTGACCGCTATTGCGCTGGCCCTGGCCAGTACCTGGGCCATTGCGCCGGCTCACGCTGCTGTGGCTGCACCGGAGGCGGTCAGCGCATCGGCCGCGCAGGTCACCAGCCAGTTGCCGCGCACGGCCAAGCCCACCCACTACGCGGTGGAGATCACCCCGCATGCCGACAAGATGACCTTCGACGGCAAGGTGGCCATCGACATCGTGGTGCTGCAAGCCACCGACCGCATCGTATTGCAGGCGGCCAACCTCAGCTTCGCGCGCAGTACGTTGGCGCAGCGCAAGGGGGCAAGCCGCAGATGGCCAAGGTCAGCACCGATGAGCAGGCGCAGACCGCCACCTTCGCCTTCGACAAACCGCTGGCACCGGGCAACTACGTGTTGTCCATCGATTACAGCGGTGTGATCAATACCCAGGCCAACGGTCTGTTCGGGCTGGATTACGCCACCGCGCAAGGCCAGCGCCGCGCGTTGTTCACCCAGTTCGAAAACTCCGATGCACGCCGCTTCATTCCGTCGTGGGACGAGCCCAATTTCAAGGCTACCTTCGACCTGGCAGTCAATGCGCCGGCCACGCAGATGGCGGTGAGCAACATGCCGGTCGCCTCGTCCAGCAATGGTCCCGGCGGCATGAAGCGCGTGGTCTTCCAGACCACGCCCAGGATGTCCACGTACCTGCTGTTCCTGAGTGTCGGCGACTTCGAGCGGGCGACGCGCAAGGCCGATAACGGCACCGAGATCGGCGTGATCGCGCAGAAGGGCAAGGTGGACCAGGCGCAGTTCGCACTGGATTCGGGCCGCGATGTGCTGCACGAATACAACGCTTATTTCGGCATTCCATACCCATTGCCGAAGCTGGACAACATCGCCGCACCCGGGCAGAGCCAGTTCTTCAGTGCGATGGAAAACTGGGGAGCGATCTTCACCTTCGAATACTCGCTGCTGCTGGACCCGGCCACCTCCAACATCGACGACAAACAGGGCGTTTTCACCGTTGCCGCGCACGAGATCGCGCATCAGTGGTTCGGCAACCTGGTGACCATGGCGTGGTGGGACGACCTGTGGCTCAACGAAGGGTTCGCCAACTGGATGGAGGCGCGCACCACGCACAAGCTGCACCCGGAGTGGGACATCGACAACACCGGCGCAGCCTTCAAGAGCCGCGCGGCGATGCAGCGCGATGCGTATGTCACCACCCACCCGGTGGTGCAGCACGTCGCCACGGTGGAGCAGGCCAGCCAGGCATTCGACCAGATCACCTACGACAAGGGCGAAGCGGTGATCGCCATGCTCGAAGACTATGTGGGCGCAGACAACTGGCGCAGCGGTGTGCGCAGTTACATCAAGCAGCATCAATACGGCAATGCCGTCACCGATGCGTTGTGGCAGCAGATCGATGCGGTGGCACCGGGCAAGCAGTTCACCCAGGTGGCGCACGACTTCACGTTGCAGCCGGGCGTGCCGTTGATCCAGGTCAGCGCCAGCTGCACGGCCGGCAGCACCACCGTGCAGCTGAAACAAGGCGAATACACCGTCGACCGCCCCAACAAACCGCCATTGCGCTTTGGCATGTGCCCGTCACGGTGCGCGGCGCCAATGGCACGCCGGTGCGCGTGTTGGTGGATGGCAGCGCGCAGGTGCAGCTACCCGGCTGCGATGCGCCTGTTGTGGTCAATGCCGGGCAGAAGGGGTACTTCCGCACGCTGTATGCACCGGCGCAATTCACCGCGCTCAGCAAGGGGTTCGACGCGTTGCCGGTGGTCGATCAGCTGGGTGTGCTGATGGATACCGCTGCGCTGGCACCGGTGGGCCTGCAGCCCGAGGCGGACCTGCTCGAGCTCACCGTCAAGGTGCCATTGGGTGGCTCGCCGGATCTGTGGAAAGTGGTGTCTGAGACGTATTCCAGCATCGATCGCCTGTTCGCCGACGACCTCAAGGCGCAGGCCGGCTGGCGGCGCTTCGCGCGGGCGCGGCTTGCGCCGGAGTTCGCCACGCTCGGCTGGGACGAGCGCAAGGACGATAGTGCGCAGACCAAGCAGTTGCGTGCCAGCCTGCTCAACAGCCTGAGCGCGCTGGACGATGCACAGGTGATTGCCGAAGCGCAGCGTCGTTTCGCTGCGTTCCAGGCCGACCCGCACGTTGTCGCCGGAGTTGCGTAGCACGGTGCTGCGCATCGTCGCCCGCCATGCCGACGCGGCCACGTGGGACGCGTTGCATGCCATGGCAAAGAAGGAAACCTCCTCGATGCTGCGCGACCAGTCGTATGCGTTGCTCGCCTACGCCAAGGACCCGGCATTGGCGCAGCGCGCCCTTGAACTTGCACTCACCGACGAGCCCGGCGCCACCACCGGTGCCAGCATGATCGGCGATGTCGCCAGCGAGCACCCGGAGCTGGCATTCGACTTCGCACTGGCGCATCGCGCCCAGATGGACACGTTGATCGACTCCACCTCGCGCGCCCGCTACTACCCGCACCTGGCCGCAGGCTCCAGCAAGCTGGAGACCATCGGCAAGATCAAGGCGTACGCCGACACGTACCTCGCTCCCACCTCGCGCCGCGATGCCGAAACCGCCATCAGCACCATCCAGACGCGGGTGACCTTGCGCGAACGGCGCGTGCCGCAGATTGCGGCATGGTTGAAGAAGCAGAAGGGCTAAGCAGTTGCATTGAAAAACAAAAAAGCCCGGTAATTCCGGGCTTTTTTGTTCGGTGCAGAGGCCGCCAGTGCAGGTGAAGCGGATTGGCCAGCAACAGTAGCGAAGGGATCCGATGAGCGACTGCCTGAAAAGCGCAGCGTGCGCGTGGTGACTGCCGAAGCCGGGGTCGCGTGTTTCCGAGTCGTGCTGCCGCTCTGCGCGCCGCGTCTGGCTTCGGCGCGCCTGCCGACCGGCTGCGGTTGACTGCGTGCATCACGCCATGCGCATCGACATGTTCTCGCGAACCCGATTGTCCATGTCTTGCTGCTGGCTCTGCGCCAGGGTTGGTTGCCGCTCCACGCTGGCCATTTCCAGCTGCTGCAGCGACTGCTCAACCGGCGTGCGCACCGCCACATCGGCAGCACGCACATGGCAGGCACCGGCCTGCGCATTGGTCATTCCATTGCAGGGTTTTTTGCGAACTATAGGCAACGCAGTGGCAACAGGATATGCAAGGCCAGGCCAGCGATTGCAGGTGCAATACGCCGCAAGACATGGGGCGACGATCATTGGCGACGCAACAGGATCATGCGCGTGAATCACGATGCTGGTGATGCAACAGCAACTCGCCATGCGTGTGGACGGAGGGCGTTTGCTGCCCTCCGTCGCGCGACGTGGCGAGCTGCAGTGCGATCAATGCAGACCTCGTTGCTTCATGCCCCGAATGCACCGTCGATCGTATGCATCGCGCCAGTCACAAAGCTCGCTTCCGGGCCCGCCAGCCAGGCCACCATGCCAGCCACTTCCTCGGCGCGGCCGTGGCGCTTGATCGCCATGAAGCTGTGCATCAGGTCTTTCATCGGTCCGTTTTCTGGATTTGCGTCGGTATCGATCGGGCCCGGTTGCACCACGTTGATGGTGATGCCGCGCGGCCCGAAGTCGCGCGCAAGCCCGCGGGCCAGCCCTTGCAGCGCGGATTTGCTTAGCGCGTAAGAGGCCATGCCTGGCAGCGGCATGCGGTCGCCGTTGACCGAGCCGATCACGATGATGCGGCCGCCCGGTGGCATCTGCCGCGCGGCCTCGACAGCGGCGTGGTAGGGCGCGTGTACGTTGATGCGGAACAGCCGGTCTACCGCGTCCGGATCCTGGTCCAGCGCATCGCCGAACAACGCAATGCCGGAGTTCACCACCAGCACATCCAGCGGCCCGCTGCGGCGCACTGTGGCGATGACCGCATCGCGATCGGCGCTGTCTGCCAGCACCGCGGTGCTGCCGGTTTCGCCGGCCAGGCGCTGCGCCGCCTCGGCAGAGCCGGCATAGGTGAACGTCACTCGCGCACCTTCGGCCACGAAGCGCCGCACGATCGCGGCCCCAATTCCCCGGCTGCCACCAAGCACCAACACCGACTTGTTCTTGAACGCTGACATGTACCTACCTCGCTATTAATGTAGCGAGCAATACATAATATATTTCGCTTGCCGTCAAGGGTTTTGTAACGATGACTACAGAAATCTCACGGGCCCGCGGCCGGCCGCGGGCGTTCGACGCGGAGCAAGCGGTCGCCACCGCGCAGCAGCTGTTCCATGCACGCGGTTACGACGCGTTGAGCGTGGCCGATCTCACCGCGGCACTGGGCATCAACCCACCCAGTTTCTACGCCGCCTTCGGCAGCAAGGCCGGCCTGTACGCGCGCATCCTCGACCGCTATGCGCAGACCGGCGCGATCCCGCTGCCGCAACTCCTGGACGCCGACCGACCGCTGGCCGACGCGCTGGCCGATGTACTGGAGCACGCCGCCCGCTGCTATGTCGCAGACCCCGCCGCCACCGGCTGCCTGGTGCTGGAAGGCACGCGCAGCAACGACGCGCAGGCGCGCGAGGCGGCCTGCGGTTTTCATGTCGCCGCCCAGGAGTTGATCCGCACCCACATCGCCCAGCAGCGCCCGGAAGACGCAGACCGGCTGGCGGATTTCGTCAGCACCACCATGGCCGGGCTGTCCGCCAGCGCCCGGCATGGGCAGAGCCTGGAGCGCTTGTTGGCGAGTGCGCGGCTGGCGGGGAGGGGATTCGGGCGGCGTTGCGTGGGTAGGGCAGGGCGGGCGCGGCAGCAGATGGATTTCGATGGCGTGAGCGCACCTGCTCGCTAATCGAGGTGCGCTTGCCGCTACCCAGTACGGTCGATGGGCAGGTAGTACGAGATGGTCGTGATCGGCTGTCGCTCAGGCGAAGTCGTTGTCGGATGAATGGTGCGGCAAATCAGGAAGGACAGGGCAGCGCTTATGGGTCATCCATGCTTTAGGCTGGCTTTAACACAGGCCACTTCCATCTCTTTGTGCAATGCTGGCGATCACATGGAGCCGCACGCAGCGTATTGGTTGAACGTTCCGAACCATCCGAATTGCTGTTCACCCCGGACAGTCGCGCTGAGTCCATACCAGATGGCGTCTTTGCGGGATGCAGCGTCTATTTCAGTCCCAAAATGAGAGTGTCGCTGAACTGTTTTCGTCTGCGATCAGTGACTTGACCGAGCCTGCTCATACGGCCACAGTCCGGGTCGTTCGCCCTCTTCGTTCAAGGATGCCCATGAAGAAGCTGATGCAGTGCATCTTGGCAACCGCGCTGGTGCCCATCATGACGCTTGGGTGTGCACGGCTTTCGATGGAACAGGCTGCCGCAAAACCGCCAAGTGGTGCACACGAAGCATCGTCTTTTCCTCAGGCGCCTGCTGCCACGCCTTCACCTTGGGTGCCCTTCAAACTGGAACGGCAGATGGGCGCCGTCTGTGTGGATCGTACGCAATCACAGGGTTCCTCACCCGCACCTTTGCTAAGGGACGGATTTTGCAAAGGCCTGGCACCTGCGCATATGGCGCGTGCGCTGCTTGCCCTGCCCGCAGATATGGTTGACGCCTCGCTGCAAAAGCGCGAAGCCAGCTTGCGCGATGCCGTGTACGTGGCCGCACCCGGCTTGGGACGTCGTGCTGATTTCACCGTGGTTGCGGGTGATCTGACGATCCGTTCGTTCGAAAGTGCTGATCCCGAAAAAACGGGTGTACTTGGTTTGGTCGGTGAAATGCGCTGCGGGCGAGGCAGGCCTCGCGTGCCAGTCAGGCAAGGGGCGAAAAGCGTATAGCGTCACCAAGGACGGCACCGCACGCGATGTCAGTGCAGCGGTGTTTCCGCCAGCGCCTAGCCTGACTGCAGAAGATGTTGCCCGGCGAAACGACCACGGCGGCTCGGAGCTTTTTCTGTTCGACGACAAGCTACCCGTGGCGCCGACAATGCGATGGTTGATGGAATTCGATCCTGACCAGCCGCTGGCCACCGATGACCCGAAGCGCGTCGGGTCTTACGCCCATTTTGGTTTTCTTCGTTGGACAGGCGAACGCTTCGAGCTGGTGGAACGGGTTCCCAGAGCGCAGTGGCCGTGCCGCCAGCAGCGCACAGGCGAACCGGCATGTGCGGATTATCCAGATGGTGAGGACCGTTTCATCAGCGAGTGACCACTTCTGCAAGGAGCAGCGAAATGGCGAGATCCAACGATTTAGACATCCGTGCGACTGCCGACCAGATTTCTGCGTTGTTCAACGCCAATCGGCAGGCCGAGGCGCTGCGCATGCTTGATGAGCGCAGACAAGGCCAGTCAGAGGTCGTGCGTGACGCACTGGATCGCTACGTCGGCGCAGCGTCCGCCGGTGCAATCGCCAATCAACAACACGGGCCGGTCGCCGTTGCGGATGCCAGTGTGCTGCAACGCTTGCAACTAGCCGCGTCAAACCAGCCAGCAATTCCGCCGCAGACGCAAATGGCTGCCTTGAGCGACTCACAGCGCTATGAAGTCTACGCCAGCATCGTACAGGTGAGAGGGAACGAAGCCGCGCGCGAGGCACTCTCGCGACCCAACGAGCGCGTGGTCTTAGGCCTTCGCCAGGAAAACTCAACGCTTGCGGCCATGCAGGATCGCGCGCATGCCGGAAGCTTGCGTAGCGACGATCCGGCAACCCCTGCCATCAACGAAGCTCAGGGCGGCACGGGCGTCTACAACGACCGCCTGGTCGTACTGTGGAAGGATGCCGATGGCACGCGTCATACGCAGGTCGCCCAGCAAGCAAGCACCGAGCCGACTGCACAGTACGATCATCATGCAGGCAACACGGGGCGGCGCCCGCTTGCGGAAGGCGGCATGGAGAACAGGACATTTGCACCGTCGCCGGGCTTTGAGAGCATCACCAGGCCCAGGAAGATCGAAGGCGAGGACGTCAATGCCGATGGCATCAGGGATCTCGGTCGCCTGAGCGAAGGCACCATCGAGATGCGGATGGGGCAGCACCCAAATGCCAGCCGGCCAGGCACCCAAGACAACGCATTACGCCCAAGTCAGGCTGCGGTGGAGGCAGGGCGGGGCGGGGTACAGCGGGATAGCAATGCGGACGGCTGGTTTGATCGAGCCGATCTCAACGGTGTGCAGGATCTCAACGACACCTTCAAGATTCATCGCGGTTCCAGCGGTAGTACGGATTCGGCTGGCTGCCAGACAATTCATCCAGCCGAATACGATGGGTTCATCGCCGCGGTTCAAGGCAACCCGGAAGACACGCTGGCAATACGTGCTGACCAGCACGACTCCTGGCCCGGTGCGGGAGCAGCAATTGGACCAGGGGCGAGGGCATGAAGGGGCACAGCCAGGACAGGAACAGCCGGGGCATCCGCCGGCCCAGCCGCAGCGGCAGCACGGCGGAGCTGCGGCGCCTGCGCCTGTGAGGCCACGGCAGGCAGACGCAGAAGATGCCCAGCCCGCGCCTCATCCATTGCATGCACAGGCGAGCATCTTGGTTGGCCGGTTGGACGCCAGCATGGGCCGCGCCAGCGATGCGCACAGCGAGCGGATGAGCGCCAGCCTGGCCAATCTGGCGAGTGAGCATGGGCTTGAGCGCATCGACCACGTGCTGCTGAGCAACCAGACACCGCGTGCAGCCGCCGGTGCCACCGTCTTCGTGGTGCAGGGCGAGCCCAGCAATCCGGCTCACTTGCGTGCCAGCATGCCCACCGACGTGGCCGTCAATACGCCGGTGGAGCAATCGCTGGCTAAGCTGCAAGAGCTCGATGCGCGTGCGTTGGCGCAAGCGCAGTGTCAGGCGCAAGAGAGAGGGGTGATGCAGGAAGAGGCTATCAAGCCACGAAGCATTGGGTGAGGGTTGGATTTTGCTTGTGACCTCTAGACCACTGCACCACGCGGCGTGTAGCTGAGACTGCCTGCACAAATACTTCGTTCGCCTCATTCCATATTCCGGAATATGGAATGAGGCGGCCTTGGGTGTGGAATTGAAGCCCGAGGATCTAGTAGTGCCACACAAGCAGGTGCACAGGCGGGCCGGACCTTGATCGGCGTATCTCTCAGATAAGTTCTGTGTATGAGCGCTTCTCAGGTGCGTCGCAGCGTCTAGTGCGCGGTGGCATCTGGCACATGCGAGCGTTGTGTTTCAGCGTCCACGGCCCATTGCGTCGGCTTAGGTCTGCAAAGAAAACCTTGAAGCTTGCGACGACGTGGAGGGCGCTGTCATCGAAGGCGCGCATCCATTGCCATGACGTGTTGTGCCGTCTGGATCTTGTTACCGTATGGATCACCCCCGCCAATGGACGCATTGACCGGCACGCGTATGGCAGCACGCAGCGGTGCCGATTGATCCCCGAATCAGCGCCCAGACTGCGCGCTTGCATGCACACTTACGTCACTTGTCTCTCAATCCCGCACTTCTAGGCCACGCCAATACACATCACATAACCCATCGGTTCGCGCTCACCTGTAACCGTGAGTGCTTCTAAAAGTAGTTACTTCTAAAAAGAAGCCAAGCGCTTCAATTTTTCATAGGTGCGATGCATCCGATCACGCGGCGGGAGCGGCGGTTCGGTAAAAAATGGGTCGCGCAGCAGGGATCTCGGCCTTGGTGCGCTCGCCGGCGCCGTCGTCCAGCATGCTGTTGAAGAAGCGCACCACCGTGCGTTTGTGGTCGTCCGGGAGCGCCTGCAACGCATCCATGAAGGGGAAGGTGTCTGCAGTCTTGGCGCGATTGATCCCGATCATGCCCATGTTGTAGTCGGGGCGCTTGAGCACATGCACCAGCAGTTGCGCCACGCTGTAGACATCGCGCGCGTGCCTGGCAGGGCTGCTCAAGTCGTAGAAGCCCGGTGTGCCGCCGCGGTTTGGGTCGCCTTCTTCTGAGCCCAGCCCCATGTCGATCAGCCGGAAGATCTTCATGGGTTGGTCGTACATGACATTGTTGTGCGAGATGTCCTGATGCACGATGCCGGCGTCTTCGCAGCAGGCAATGCCCACCAGCACATCGGCCATCAGCTGCCTGGCCAGGCCGAGGTACTCCAATGCGGTGATGGTGCCTTGCTGCAGCGCCGTGCGTGCGCGGCCAATCATGCTGCGCACGCTGATGCCGTCGATTTTCTCCAGCAAAATGCCGAAGGTGTGTTCGATCTGCACCACGCCGTGGGCGCGCACGATATACGGCACTGCATCGACCGACCTGATCATCTGATACTCCTGGAAGATCATGGCTTTGCGCGCATCGATCCGTTGCTGCAAGCCCTGAGCGTCTGCAACGGTGACAGGGTCGTACAGTGTCGGTGGGATCGGCTGTTGCGAGTCCATGCGCAACAAGGCCTTGAAGATGAAGTCGCGGCCGCAATTTTGCCCGTCCTGCCAAAGATCTTCGGCCAGCCGAACTGCATAGGTCGAGGCGGAGGCGCCGGTGCCGACGGTCGGCAGTGTGTGCAGCGTTGCTGCAGTGCCTGCGTGCCCGCTTTCCAGCGTCACCTGGAGAAAACCGCTGTCTACATCCACGGCGCCGGGCTTCAACGCCGAGAGCTTCTGGATCAAGTCCGGGCGTTCGGATCGGCTGGTCAGCGATTTCACCAGGCGCGGGCTCAGCACCACGTGCTGCCGCGCGTGACGCATGTCGCTGACCAGCCGACGTGCGTAGCGCAAGTTCTGGAACGCGTCACTGCTGTCGGCGCCCGCAAGTGCCGCTGTGCGCGGCGGCGTCTCCAGCAGGCAGGCCCAGGTCGGTGAACCGGGCTGCGGGCTGAGACGGGGGCTGCGGCCGGTGACAGGCGTCGTTGGCGAGTCGCTACTGGATGAGGACCAGGTGTGCGGTGCCAGCGATGCCTGCAGGCGGGGCACCACGACCTCCAGGCGCTTGCTCTCGTCGGCGAGCACGCCGGTGGTGCTTCTTCTTTTTCCAGCAGGTTGAGCGGATGGTCTGCGACAGGATGGGGCGGGCGGTGCTGCTCGGGCGCCTGCGCAGTTTCGGGCGCATCGCACTCTGCGTCTGCGCGCAGTGCCGTGGAAGGACAAGTGAAGTTGCCGGAGATCTGTTTCATGGTCGAGGCCAGTCTGGTCAACGATCCGGGAGGTGGCTCTGGCGGTTCGCGTGCAACACGCGGCATGCGGCAGCTGGAGTGCGCCCGCTGGCATCGCGAGCCACTCAGCAGCGCAGCCGGCTGCGTCACCCTCGGCATCATTGAGGCAGTGGTGCATGCATCGGGTGCAATGCACGAAGCAGTGCAGGCGTGGGCGAAGTTGCGGCAGGGCTGCTGGTGTTGGCATTTGACGCGTTGGCTCGGCGCCTGCGGTGGTGGACAACGCACGCTTGCAACACGACCGCCAGCCACCCTGACCGCTTGCCTGCAGCGATGCGCTGTTGCGGGCGTGCACCGCCTGCGCGCTATGGCATGCGCAGCGCCGCTTGTTTCGTGTTCGGCAACGGCTTTTCGGCCGGATGCGTCATGCCCGATGACGCTGGGAAACAATGGAGCGCGTCGATAGCGGAGAAGTGACCATGCAACCTTTAGCATTGACGTCCGCCACGCGCCGAGGCGCCAGGCGCGAACAGCAAGAGGGCGCGACGGTGGCAGATGCCGGCCCGTCTGCACCGGCCAGCGACCCGCACGCCAATACGCAACTGGCGCAGAGCCTGCCGCGGCGGCCCGTGCGCGAGGCGCCGCTGAGGGCGCCTGGCACGCCGCGTGGCGTCCCCCTCGTCAATCTAGGGCGAACGATGGCCCATTTAGGCGCCGCCGGGGCCGCCGTATGGGGCGGGTTTGCGGCGCTCCAGGCACCTGCCGCGGCGGCGTACGGCTATCTCAACGATGATCTGTATTACAAGAATCTTGCTGTGGTCAGTGGCTACCAGGCAGTGGGAGCGCTGGCCGCATTCCTGGGAATGGGTCTGGCCGACGTATTGGCCGCGCGTTACGTGGAGGCGCAAAGCCGGTGGTACGAAGTGCCGACCAAGGCGCAGCGCGCAAGCGAGTTGGGAGCCACCGAGACCTGCCTGGATCAGGCGGTCGACATGGTGACCAGATTGGACGCCGACCCTCCTGGTCCTGCCATGGACGAAGGCGAGCGGCTGGTATTGGCCAGGGATCTGATGCACCTCATGACGGTAGAACGTTCCCGTCTGCCACCAGACCTATGGCGAGCAGCGAGCGGGGCCGGCAACGATGCGCACGGCCTGGTCACCCGGCTCCTACAGGCCGCCAGAGCACGTGCAGCGGAATAGGCGTCCACGTCGTCGGCAGCGTAAGCGCGCCTGCCGGCCAGGTGCTGGGGCGCGGCCCGCAAGCGCCGCACAGTGCTGCTTCGGGATGACATCGACGCCGACTTGCACATGGCGCGCGATTGCACCGTGTTCGATGCGCGGCACTAGATCATTAGCACATGGCCGGCAGTCGATCGTCCAGTAGGGCGCTTGGCCTGGATTGGTCATGAGTGCCATCCAATGCGTCAGGAACGTGGTGCGCGTTTCGCCTTCGGTCACGCCTGTTCGGCCAATGCCGTGCATTGGCGATTGCGCAACAGAACAATGGGATTCCATCCATCTAGGCGAGGTGATGTATGCATCCTGTGGCAATGACGACGGCAGTGCGCAGGGGTGCGAGGCAGGGCCAGGAAGAGAGGGCTGCCGAGTCCGATGCCGGCCCCTGTGCACGTGTGCACGACCCGCATGCCAATCCGCAGCTGGCCCAGGCTCTGCCACGGCGGCCTGTCCGTGAGGCGCCGCTCAGGCCGGCCCGGGGGCTTTCGCCCACGGCGCGCAGCCGCAGGAACAAGCCGCCGGGTTGCGTGTGGCCCACCTCGTACACGACGCGGCGGAGACTGCTGCCCAGGGCGCTGGATTCGCGTTTGCGAGTGGCTTGGCCCAGTTTTATGTCTACGGGGGCAAAGCGGCTTCGCGGTTGACCCCAGCTATAACGAGAGGGTCGCTTCGGAAGGTGCCAAGACGATGCTTGGCGCGGCGGCGGCATACGGTGGCTTCAAGGCCATCGAGTCGCTCGCTTCCTGGTACATACGCGCGCAAACGCCACGACAAAAAGCACTGCGGGCGCGGGAATTGGGGGCCACCGAAGCCTGTCTGGATGCGGCGGTGGAGATGGTGACCACGCCGGATGACGACAATCCCGGTCCTGCCATGAACGAAGGCGAGCGGATTGCGCTAGCCAAGGATCTGCTGCACCTCATGACGGTGGAGCGTTCTCGCTTGCCGCCGGAACTGTGGAACGCGGCCGGCGGTGTTGGCGACGATGCGCACCGTTTGGTCACCCAGCTTTTGCAGGCGGCCAGGGCCCGTGCAGCGGAGCAAGCATCGCCGTCTTCGGCAGATTGAATGCACGCTGGCAGCTGGCAGCTGTCGGGAGCGCGCCCGGCAATCGCCGCGCAGTGCTGCTTCGGACTACACCGGCGCCGACTTGAGAATGCCCGACAAACTCTCGCGCAGGATCAGCTGCAGATGCATGCGGTTGAGTTCCATGCCGCTGGTCATCACGCTGTGCAGGCCGCCGCACATGGCGGCAACGGCGAACACGCGGGCCTGGAATTCCTGTTCGCTGCTGGCGGTGTCGGTGTGGCCGCGGAGCAGGCGCTTGAGCAATGCGCTGAGGTGTTCGATCAGCGATGCGCTCTGCCGGCGCATGAAGGCGGCCAGCACCGGGTCGCGTAGCGTTGCCAGGTGCAGCTCCAGGTCGATGCGGGTGCGCTTGATATTGATTTCCTGCAGCAGCCAGTCTTCGAGCAGGCCGGCGATGAAGTCCACCACGTGCACATTGGCCGGGCGTTCCACCAGCCACATCTGACGGATGGCGCGCATGTAGTTGCGCTCGAGCAATGCGCGCACCAACGCGTCCTTGTCTTCGAAGCGCTGCAACAGGCTGCCGCATGACAGACGGGTGCGTTCGGCGATGAGTTCGAAGCTGGTGGCCGAAAGGCCGATCTCGTCGATGCAGCGTTCGGCCGCGTCCAATACGTCGTCTACCAGGAGCTCTTCGCGCTGTTTTGCGGTGCGCAGCTGAAGGACGTTGGACATGGGCGAGCTAGGTGTTGGGGGCCTGCAGTATACCGAGCCAGGGTTACGCATCCGTTGGAGCCGCGCTGGTCTGTGCTATGGCGCATGGTTCTTGCAACGTGCGCGATGTGCGGGCTCATGCATGACACCGGTGGCGCGGCCGCGCACGGCCGCAGGCATGGTCGACCAGCTGTTCACGGCGGCTGTGCGACACGTGGTGCCGACGTGATGCAGGAGATGGGTGTGAGTGAGAACAGTGCGGTTGCGGGGTGTCGGCGCAGTGGCCGGCGCGCTTGTGGGTGGTGCGGCATGGGCAAAGCGCGGGCAACGTGGCGCGCGATGTGGCCGAATCAATGGGGCGACGTTGATCGACCTGGAGCATCGCGATGCGGACGTGCCGCTCTCGGAACTGGGCGAGCGCCAGGCCGAGGCATTGGGCGCGTGGATGGCTGGGCTGCCCGAACACGAGCGGCCGAGCTTGATCCTGAGTTCCACCTACGTGCGCGCGCGGCAAACCGCCGCTGCGGTGGCACGTGCGCTCGGCCAGCCGGCCGATGCGGTCAGCGTGGACGAGCGGGCTGCGCGAGAAGGAATTCGGCGTGCTCGACCGCTACACCACGGCCGGTATCCTGGCGACGTTTCCGGCGCTGGCCGAGCAACGCAAGCTGGTGGGCAAGTTCTATTTTCGCCCGCCTGGTGGCGAGAGTTGGTGCGATGTGATCTTTCGGTTGCGCAGCATCGTGGGCGACCTGCAGCGCAATCATGTGGGTGCACGCGTGCTGATCGTGGGGCACCAGGTCATCGTCAACTGCTTCCGTTACCTGATCGAGCGAATGGACGAGGCCACCATCCTGGCCATCGACCGCGAAGGCGATGTGCCCAATTGTGGCGTCACCGAATATGCGGCCGCGGCCGATGGGCAATCGCTGCAATTGGTGCGCACCAAGTTCGTGCCGCCAGAGCTGGCCGACGAGCCGTGACCACCGAATCCGACCGCCCGGCCGGAGCGCGCTGATGGCCGCCGCACGCCTTCGCACGCTGACCGCTGCCGCACTGCGTGCGATGCCGCTGCCATCGCCCGGCGGCGACAAGGAGCAGCGGGGGCGCGTGTTGGTGGTCGGTGGGTCGATGCGCGTGCCCGGTGCGGCGTTGCTGGCCGGGGAAGCTGCATTGCGCGCGGGCGCCGGCAAATTGCAGATCGCCACCGCTGCCAGCGTGGCGCCGGCGATGGCCCTGGCGGTGCCCGAGGCATTGGTGCTGGGGCTGGGGCAGAGCGGGCAGGGCGAGATTACGCGCGGGCATCGTGCGTTGGACGCGGCGCTGGCCGCCTGCGACGCGGCCGTGATCGGGCCGGGCATGGCCTCGACGACGACGACAACGGCGCTGGTCAAGCTGGCCGCTGCCAAGGTGGTCTGTACCTTGGTGCTGGACGCCGGTGCGCTAGTGCGCAGCTTGCGTGCGCCGCCCGGGCGCCCATTCGTGCTGACGCCGCATGCCGGCGAAATGGCAACCCTCGCTGGCGACGACAAGGCCGCGGTGGAAGCGGCGCCCGGCGAATACGCGCTGGTCTTCGCGCGGAAAATGCGCAGCGTGGTGATCGTCAAGGGCGCGGACAGTTTCATCGCCGGGCCGGACGGTGCGTTGTGGGTGCATCGCGGTGGTGTGCCCGGGCTGGGCACCTCGGGTTCGGGCGACACCTTGGCCGGGTTGATCGCAGGTTTCGCTGCTCGGGGCAGCGATGCATTGACCGCAGCGCTATGGGGCGTATTCGTGCATGCAGCGGCCGGCAGACAGCTCGCAAAGCGGGTCGGCACGGTGGGCTTTTTGGCGCGCGAGATTCCGCCGGAAGTGCCGGGCATCCTGGACCGTTTGTCGCGTGGGTGATCAAGCCCTTTTCCAGACGGCAGAGGAGCATGTTGGCGCTGCAGCTGAGCCCCTCTCCCGCCGGGAGAGCGGTTGGGGTGAGGGTACGGTTGCCGGGATTGGTGCAGATTGACGTCTTATATTTCTCGCTGTTTGTAATGCATCACGCGCTGCCGGCAACGCCACGTGCGCACGTACCCCCATCCGGCGCTGCGCGCCACCTTCTCCCCGTGAAGGGGGGCAATGTCCCGCCGGGAAAAAGGAATGCTTGTGCTGCAGCCAAGCCCCTCTGCTGATGGAAGAACCAATGAATGCCACACCGCGTTGCGCTTGCGCTCGTTTGTCGTGCGATGCTGCGGCGCGTTGGTCGGTTAGGCTTGCGCGATCTACCTGGGAGGGTGCGCGGTGAAGCGAGCGATGACGTGGTCGGTGATGGGAATGCTGGGGATGGGGCTGGGCACGGTGGGCAGCGCGAGCGCCGCAACGGAAGCCGTGGCACCTGCCGCGGCTGCAGCAGCGCCAGATGCGGCCTCGCCAGCGACGCGTAGCGCTGGCGCATTGCGCATCTACACCAGCTCCCAAGGCGCCACGCAACAGATGCGCGCCAGCACGGCGGCCGCGCCTGTTGCCGGCCATGCATTGACCGAAAAAGAAAACTCCATCTTCGTCAATCCGCAGCGGCAGTTTCAGCAGGTGCTGGGTATTGGTGGTGCGATCACCGATTCCAGCGCAGAGACCTTTGCCAAGCTGCCCAAGCGTACGCAACGTGCGTTGCTCACGGCCTACTACGATCCGCAACAGGGCATCGGCTACACGCTGGCGCGTACCACCATCCATAGCTCGGATTTCAGCAGCGGCAGCTACACCTACATCAAGGAGGGCGACGCGGCGCTGAAGAGTTTTTCGGTCAAGCACGATGCCAAGTACCGCATCCCGATGTTGCGCCAGGCCATTGCGGCGGCCGGCGGCAAGCTCACCACGTTCGCCAGCCCGTGGAGTGCGCCGGCCTTCATGAAAGACAGCAAGACCATGCTCAAGGGCGGCAAGCTATTGCCCGAGTACGCGCAGGCCTGGGCAAGCTACTACACGCGGTTTATCGCGGCCTACGAAAAAGCGGGCATCCCCATCTGGGGCATCAGCCTGCAGAACGAGCCGATGGCGGTGCAGACCTGGGAGTCGATGCTGTTTTCGGCCGAGGAAGAACGCGACTTCCTGAAGAATCATCTTGGGCCAACCATGGCCAGCGCCGGCTACGGCGATCGCAAGATCATCGTGTGGGACCACAACCGCGACATGATGGTGCACCGCGCGCATGTGATCTTCGATGATCCGGAGGCGGCAAAATATGCGTGGGGCATGGGCTTCCACTGGTACGAAACCTGGGCCGGATTCGAGCCGATGGTGGAGAACGTGGCGGCAGTGGCGCAGGCCTACCCGGACAAGCACCTGCTGTTGACCGAAGCGGCGGTGGAAAAGTTCGACCCGGCCAAGTTGCAGTATTGGCCCAATGGCGAACGCTACGGCACGGCCATCATCAACGACCTCAATCATGGCGCAGTGGGCTGGACGGACTGGAACATTCTGCTCGACCAACAGGGTGGGCCGAACCATGTAGGCAATTACTGCTTTGCGCCGGTGCATGCCGATACGCGCACCGGCGAGGTGACCTATACGCCGAGCTATTGGTATATCGGCCACTTCTCCAAATTCATCCGGCCGGGCGCACGGCGGGTCAGCGCGGCCAGTAGCCGCAGCAATCTGGCGACCACCGCGTTTGTCAACACCGATGGCAGCCTGGCCATGGTGGTCATGAATGCCAGCGACGTGGCCATTGCCTACAATCTGTATGTGGGCGAAGCATCCAGCACGTTGGAGATTCCCGCGCACGCGATCCAGACGGTGGTAATGGCGCAGTAAGCGAATCGACGCAATGGTTCGAGCTGCGCTCTGGCGCAGCCGCATTCGCGAGGTGTCCGCCTCCGCCGACGGGGAAAAGCGTCTGCTGATGGCAGCCTGGTGCACGGGCGGGGACAGATGCTGCGCTGCGCTTATTCGCCCTCTACGGCCAGCGCTGCGTGGATCAGCGCGAGGTGGCTCAAGCCTTGCGGTACGTTGCCCAGGCCGGCGCCAGTGGCGGTGTCCAGCATCTCGGGCATCAGTGCGACATCGTTGCCCAGCTGTTCCAGCAACTGTTCGAACAAGCGCCTGGCTTCGGCACGCTCGCCGAGCAGCCCATAGGCTTCGACCAGCCAGAACGAGCAGGCGATAAATGCTCCTTCGCGTTGTTGCATGCCGCTGTAGCGGTGCAGCAATGCGTCGCTGCCGAGTTCTGCGGCAATGGCATCGCGGGTGGCGATCATGCGCTCGCGGCGCGGGCCGCCCAGCCCAAAGCGCGAGGCCAACAGCAGGCTTGCGTCCAGGTCGTCGGTGCCCGCGTAAAAGTGTATGCCTGCTTGGCGTCGGACCAGCAGTGCGTGTCGATCCACTCCAGAATCCGCGCCTGCTCGCGCTCCCAGCGTGGCAGCATCGCGGTGGAGAGGTGGCCGGCTTTGGCCAGCTCGGTGGCGCGGCGCAGTGCCAGCCAGCATTCCACTTTGGACATGGTGTAATGCTGGGCGGTTTCCAATTCCCAGAAGCCGGCGTCCTTGCGCATCCAGGTGTCTGCGCATTCGTTGCCGAGCTCGAACAACTGACGTGCGGTTTCCTGGTCCAGGATGTGGCTGCATCGAGGAAGCGCGCGGCCATTTCGAAGATATCCCCGTACAGGCACAGCTGCAGCTGGGTGTTGGCGGTGTTGCCCACGCGCACCGGGCGCGTGTTGCGATAGCCGGGAACGTCGATCACGCGCTCGTCGGGCACCAACGCGCCATCCAGGGTGTAGCAGGGGCGCACGCCGGGCCGGTGCTGGCGGATGGTGCGCATCAACCAGCTAAACGCGGCCTTGGCGTCGGCCAATGCACCCACGCGCAGGAAGGCCTTGGTGGTGTAGGCGGCATCGCGGACCCAGGCATAGCGGTAATCCCAATTGCCGTTTGCGCCAATCTGTTCCGGCAATGACGTGGTGACCGCAGCAGCGATGGCGCCGGTAGGCGAAAACCACAGGAACTTGAGCGCCAGCGCAGAGCGCACGACCGCATCGCGGTAACTCTTGTCGTAAGACAGGTTGCCGCTCCACTCGCGCCACTCCTGGTCGCTGCGCTCGATGCGCCCACCGATGTCTTCCAGCGCGGGCACTGGCAGCGCATCGTCTTCGGCGGCCAGCAGTGCTACGACCTGGGTGTCGCCTGCGTGGATCGCCAGCGTAACGTGCACGCCGCGGTCATCGCACCGCACTAGCTGCGCTGCACTCTCGTCGTAGCGCAGCATGGTCATGAGCGAACCGACGTGATGCACACGTCCGTTCGGCGTCTCGCTTTGCCAGGGGTGGCTTCTCTGGCACGTGTGCCGGGCCGGTAGATCAGGTCGAAGACAACGCGGCCTTCGATGCCTTCGATGCGTCGCGCAAGTTCCGACCACGGCAGCCGGCCGGCTTCGCCGCTGTTGAGTGACTCGGTCAGGCGTGCGCTGCCGGTGCCGGTGCTGAAGGTCGTTTCGAGGATATTGCTGCCATCGCGGTAGTTGCGCTGCACGTGCTGCAGCTGTTGCGGCGTGAGGGCGAAATAGCCGCCTTCGCCTGCATCCAACAGGCGATCGAACAACGGCGGCGAGTCCATCTTCGGCACGCACCACCAATCGATGCTGCCGTCTGCACCGCATAACGCCACCGAGCGCCCGTCACCGATCGCCGCATAAGCGGCGATCGGCAAGGCGCCGGTGGCATCGCGTCGAAACTCAGCGCCGGGATGGCTCAAGACAGCAACAGGCCGCCAGTGGCACCGAACACTTCGCCGGTGACGTAGCTCGATTCCTGCGATGCAAGAATCACATACAGCGGCGCCATTTCCACCGGCTGGCCGGCGCGCTTGAGCGGCGTTTCAGAGCCGAAATCGGGAATCTTTTCCGGCGGCTGACCACCGCTGGGCTGCAGCGGCGTCCACACCGGTCCGGGCGCGACTGCGTTGACGCGAATCCCCTTCTCGGCGATCTGCTGCGCCAGCCCCTTGGTGAAGTTGACGATGGCCGCCTTGGTGGAGGCGTAGTCGAGCAGCGTAGGCGAGGGCTGATACGACTGGATCGAACCGGTATTGATGATGGAGGCACCCGGCGGCAAATGCGGGATGGCCGCCTTGCACAGCCAAAACATCGCATAGACGTTGGTCTTGTAGGTGGCGTCGAACTGCTCGGTCGTGATGTCCGCGATGTCTTTCACGGCGGTCTGCTTACCCGCGATGTTGACCAGTACATCCAGTCCGCCAAGCTCTTTCACCGCCCGATCCACGAGTTGGGTACAAAATTGCTCGTTCTTGAGATCGCCCGGAACGCTGATGGCTTTGCGCCCCTCTGCCTGGATCAGTTGCACGACTTCGGCAGCGTCCTGTTCTTCTTCCGGCAGGTAATTGAGCACGATATCGGCACCTTCGCGTGCAAATGCGATGGCGGTGGCGCGCCCGATGCCGGAATCGGCGCCGGTGATCAGGGCCTTGCGACCCTGCAGCCGACCAAAGCCCTTGTAGCTCTGCTCGCCATGGTCTGCCTTGGGCTGCAGCTCGTGGACAGTGCCCGGCGCTTGCTGGGTTTGTTCCGGAAATTGCGGTTGCGGGAACTGGGTCAACGGGTTCTGCATTTCGTACTGATTCTTGGTGCTGGATGCACATGCTCCTGCATTGGGGGAAAGGGCGGGCACGCAGTCGTCGTGCGTACCGATGGCGGCCAGTGTGGAAAGCGGCGCGATGCATATCGGTGAACGAAAGTTGTGCATCGTGTGAATACGTGACCGCGGTGCATGCGGTGCCATCGCCCCGGAGACGTCGCATTCAGAAACTGACGCAAGACAAACGCATGCGTTGCGCAGGAGTCGACGACGCTGGCACCGCTGGCTGCATGGCAGCGGTGATCGAGCGCGGTGCATGCGGCTTGCGCATGCGGACCCACGACTGAGGCAGTTGGCCAGGGCCACTCCAGGGGCCGCAGACCAAATGTAGCGAACATTCGGTGGAGCCGCGCAGACACCTCATTTCCTGCGGGATGCATCCCTGCAGGATCATCCGGGCGCTACATCTCGCAACGGCGTTGGATCATTGCAGCTGCGCCGACATCGAATACGGCCGCTGCGCCGGGTCGGTGGCCCATCGCGGATTCGGTGTCGCCTGCATACGGAAACGCAGCTCGCCGCCAGCCTGGATTTCCTCGTGTGTCACATAAGCGCGGGTCAGCGGTTTGCCGTTGAGCGTGGCGCTGCCGACGTAGCTGCGTGCATCGCTCACGCCTTCGGCGATGATCGAGAAACGATTGCCATTGGGCAGGTTGAGCGTGGCACGCGGCAGGAACGGGCGGCCGATGACGTACTGGTTGCTGCCGGGCGCCACCGGGTAGAAGCCCAGCGTGGTGAACACGTACCAGGCCGACATCTGGCCGAGATCGTCGTTGCCGGCCAGGCCCTCGGGCCTGGCGTGATACTGGCTGCGCATGATCTGGGTCAGGCGCGCCTGCGTGCGCCACGGTTGGCCGGCATACGCATACAGATAGGCAACGTGGTGGCTGGGTTCGTTGCCGTGCGCGTACCAGCCGATCAGGCCGGTGATGTCTTCCATGTGCTCGAAGATCTTCGGGTCCACCGTGGCATCGAACACTGCATCCAGCCGGGCAAGCAAGTTGTCGTCGCCGCCATGCGCGGCAGCCAGCCCGGCCACGTCCTGCGGCACGTACCAGGAGTATTGCCACGCATTGCCTTCGGTGTAGTCGCTGCCGTAGCCACTGTCAGATGGGTCGAATGGCTCGCGGAAGTTGCCGGCGCGGGTGCGCGCGCGCATGTAGCCGGTGGCCGGGTCGAAGGCATGCTTCCAGTTGCCGGCGCGCTTGTTGAATTCTGCAGCGATGGCGGGCTTGCCGAGCTTGTCGGCCATGCGCGCGATGGTCCAGTCGTCGAAGGCATATTCCAGCGTCTTGGAGGCGGCTTCGCCTTCTTCGTCGATGGGCACGTAGCCCAGCTCGCGGTATTGCGCAATGCCATCGTAAGGGCCGTAGTTGGCGCTGGCGACCATGGCCTGCAAGGCTTCCTCTGCGTCGAAGCCGCCGATGCCTTTCATGTACGCGTCGGCAATCACCGGGACGGCGTGGTAGCCGATCATGCACCAGGTTTCCAGGCCGTGGAATGCCCATATCGGCAGGATGCCGTAGGCGCTTTCGCGACGCGAGGCGAGCAGGGAATTGACCACGTCGCTGCTGCGTTGGGCCGGCTGCACCAGGGTGAGCAGCGGATGCAAGGCGCGGTAGGTGTCCCACAGCGAGAAGGTGGAGTAGTTGGTCCAGCCATTTGCCTGATGCACCGCATTGTCCGGCCCGCGGTAGCGGCCGTCGCTGTCCATGAACAGCGTTGGCCCCAGCAGGGTGTGATAGAGCGCGGTGTAGAGCTGGGTGCGTTGTTGCGTGGTGCCTTGTGCATCGATCGCCGACAACGCCTGCGTCCATTGTGCGCGTGCATCGGTGCGTACGCGATCGAAATCGAAGCCAGGCACTTCGGCGTCGAGGTTGGCGATGGCGCCGGCCTCGCTGACCGGCGAGAGCGCCACCTTCACCACCAGCGGTGTGCCGTCGTTGGCCACGTCGAACACACCGACCAGTTGCCGGCCTTCGATCTGCGCGCGCTGCGCAGGATTCTTTTCGCCCGGTGGTGGGAAACCCTTGTATGGGGTGTCCTGTTCGGTGTCATGCAGTTGCGTGGCAGTGAGCGGACGCGAGAAGCGCATGGCGAAATACAGCTGCCGGCCGGGCGCCCAGCCGCGTGTTTCGCGAAAGCCGGTCACCGTGCCATCGCTGCGCACCCGCAGCCGCGACCACTGCACCTTGCCGGGGTAGTCGTACAGGCTGGTGCGCAGGTCGATGAGCACATGCGCCGGCGTGCCTTTGGGAAACTGATAGCGATGCACGCCCACGCGCGCGCTGGCGGTGAGTTCGGCGCGGATGTTGCGGTCTTTCAAGGTCACTGCGTAATAGCCGGGCTGCGCCTGTTCGCTGGCGTGGTCGAACTGCGCGGTATAGCCGCTGCCCGGCTTGCTGGCGTCGCCGCGTTCGAGCTTGATGTCGCCGGCCTGCGGCATCAGCAGGATGTCGCCCAGATCCGAATGCCCGGAACCGGAAAAATGCGTATGCGAGAACCCGACGATGGTGGTGTCGCTATGCCGATAGCCAGCTGCCCAGCCGTAGGCGTCCTTGCGCGGCTTGATTTGCGTATCCGGGCTCAGCTGCACCATGCCGAACGGCACCGTGGCACCTGGATAGGTATGGCCTTCGCCACCGGTGCCAATGAACGGGTCCACTGCGTCGAAGGCAGTTGCGGGCGTGCGCGGCGCCGCGTTGCCAAACACTGCGACGACGGCGGCAAGCACTGCCAGCCAACGAGCCCGACGTGGGGCGATCAAGCGAGACGACATGCCAAGTGCTCCAGGCGGATGCAGCGCCGGACCGTAGCACAGCTGAGCGGGCGCGCTACAGGTGAGAGGATGCGATGGCCATCGTGGTCATGGTTGGGTTCGCTGAGCAGGCGCGCGTGATCGATGTGGTGGCTTGGGCACGCACCGCGGCACATCTGGCGGCTGTCGTGCTGCATGGATGCCAGTCTGTATTCTCCGCGTGATCCGCGTTAGGCAATCGCCAGCGAGAACGCGCAACGGTCGCCAACGCAATCGCATACCGCAGCCATTTCCCTGCGCCGTGACGCCAGCACCGCCAAACCCGCCACTGCTGCAGTGGCGGCACCGATCAACACTTTGTCGCGGGGAGAGCGTGCGCGCAATCCGGGAGCCGCCGGTCGCCACCGTCGATGCCGCGGCAATGCCAGGTGCTTGCCCGATGCCGCTGGACACGCTGGGAATCACCACGTGGGCAGGGAAGCAATGGATGCAATCTCTCCACGAAAACGAGCAGGCATGCTTGATCGCCGTACGTGAGAACGGTGCGGCGCTTTGTGTACCGCAGCGTGAAGCTGAACTGGTCGGGCTGGCGCCATGGGCGACGAAGGCGTGGCGCTGAAATCTGCTGCAGGCGCCCGCATATTGCGTTAATGGATTTGTTCAACGCTTCCATCGCACCGCTGCAGGTGCTGCACGACCAGCAAGGTGGCGTGCGCTATTGGCCGCAGCTGTTGCCGCCCGCACTGGCGCAGGCCGCGTTCGACGCACTGCGCGAGGGCGCCGATTGGCGCAGCCAGCGCCGCGAAATGTACGACCGGGTGGTGGAGGTGCCGCGCCTGCTGGCCTCGTATCGGTTGGATGACACATGGCCTGCGGGATTGCCGCTGCAGCGCTTGCTCGATGCGGTGCAGGCGGTGCTCCCGGCGCCGTATAACGCGGTGGGCTTGAATCTGTACCGCGATGGGCGCGATAGCGTGGCAATGCATCACGACGCGCTGCACACGCTGGTGGCACCGCATCCGATCGCGCTGCTGTCGCTGGGTGCACCGCGCCGGATGCAACTGCGCGCCAAGGACGGCAGCGCGCGGGCAGTCGCACTGGAGCTGGCAGCGGGGAGCCTGCTGGCGATGAGCCACGCCTCGCAACACACGCATGTGCACGGCATTGCCAAGACCACGCGCGCGGTGGGCGAGCGCATCAGTGTGGTGTTTCGCGTGCGCCCGGCCCAGCGCATGGCGGCCGGGCAGCATGGGCCACATTGGGAGCCTGTGCGGTCGTAGTGCACCGGCTTGGGCTCGATTGATGGGGCACCTCACAAAGTCACCGCCAGGTGCGCACAGGCGTTGATCTGCGGGATGCACCATGCGGACCCTGCGTTGGCCATGCGCGGTCTGCGCCTGGCGGATGATTGCTTGCCGGGTGTATTGGCCGCGCCGGATTTCCCCACGCCGAACGCGTGCGGTCTTCACCAGCTGCATGCGCCTGACCGGCCGCAGCACGCGCTCGCGTACGCTTGTCCGGTGTCTGCACGCTGTCGCGGCGATGCGTGACCATTTCGGGTGATTGTCATTGCCATCACCACTGCCCATGCTTGCATGTGACCCCCTAGCCGCGTCGCCCCTCCATGTCTTTGGACCAGACCCGCCACCATCAGATGTTTCCCGAGCTGGACGCGGGCCAGCTGTCGATCACCCGGCGCTTTGCCAGCGGGCCGGCGCAGCGGTTCGGCGCGGGCGATCCCGTGTTCGAGGTCGGCGATGCCCACGCGCCGGTGTGGGTGGTGCTGGAGGGCGCCATCGAAGTGGTGCGCCGCGACGGACTGGGCAACGAAAAGCCGATCACCCGGCACACGCCCGGCCAGTTCACCGGCGAGGTGAGTCAGCTGGCCGGGCGCGCGTCGCTGGCGGCCGGACGTGCCGGGCCGGACGGCTGCCTGGCGCTGCCCTTCGATACCGCGCATCTGCGCGCGCTGATGATCAGTTCGGCCGAAGTGGGCGAAGTGGTGATGCGTGCGTTGATCCTGCGCCGCGTCGGGCTGATCGAGGGCGATGCGTCCGGTTCGGTGTTGATCGGCGAGCCGGACGATCCGCATCTGACCCGTCTGCAGGGCTTTTTGACCCGCAACGGCTACCCCAACACGGTGATGGATGTCTCCGACGACGACGGCCGCGCGTTGGTGGAGCGCCTGGGCATCCAGGAACACGATCTGCCGGTGATGGTGTGCCCCAGCGGGCGGGTGTTGCGCCAGCCCAGCGATGCCGAAGCCGCGCATTGCCTGGGCATGACGCCGGACATCGACCCGGACAAACGCTATGACGTGGCGATTGTGGGCGCCGGCCCTGCCGGCCTGGCGACGGCGGTGTATGCCGCATCCGAAGGTT
This sequence comes from Xanthomonas phaseoli pv. phaseoli, assembly GCA_022749655.1. GTDB lineage: Bacteria > Pseudomonadota > Gammaproteobacteria > Xanthomonadales > Xanthomonadaceae > Xanthomonas > Xanthomonas phaseoli. The sequence goes on along the minus strand of CP094243.1, from coordinate 4,134,232 downwards.
TGTCGGTGCTGGTGCTGGACCAGCGCGCCATCGGCGGGCAGGCCGGTGCGTCGGCGCGCATCGAAAACTATCTCGGCTTTCCCACCGGCATTTCCGGGCAGGCGCTGGCCGGGCGCGCCTACAACCAGGCGCTGAAATTCGGCGCGGAACTGGCGATTCCGATCGAGGCGGCCACGCTGGAATGCGGCCGCGACGATGGCGCGCTGAAGCTGGATCTGGCCGATGGCAAACAAGTGCTGGCCAGCACGGTGGTGATCGCCTCGGGTGCGCGCTACCGGCGCCCGGAGATCGAGGGGCTGGATCGCTTCGAAGGCCACGGTGTCTCGTACTGGGCCTCGCCGGTGGAGGCGCGCCTGTGCGAGGGCTGCGTGGTGGCGCTGGTGGGCGGCGGCAATTCTGCAGGACAGGCGGTGGCGTTCCTGGCGCCGCGGGTCAAGGAACTGCACCTGATCATTCGCGGCGATGGGCTGGAAAGCTCGATGTCGCAATACCTCATCGAACGCATCGCCGCGTTGCCGAACGTGCAGCTGCACACCGGTACTGAAGTGGCCGCGCTGGAGGGCGACCCCGAGCGCGGCCTGCAGGCTGCGGTGTTGCGCACGCGCAAGGACGATGCAACCACCCGCGTGGAGTTGCGGCACCTGTTCCTGTTCGTCGGCGCAGATCCCAACACCGGTTGGCTGCAGGATTGCGTGGACACCGACAAGCGCGGCTTTGTCATGACCGGCACCGCGCGTGGCGACGGCGTGCCGGCGTGCCTGCCGCTGGAAACCAATCGCCCGGGCGTGTTCGCCATCGGTGACGTGCGTGCGGGCTCGGTCAAGCGCGTGGCCGCCGCGGTGGGCGAGGGCGCCGCCGTGGTCGCGCAGATCCACCAGTACCTCGCACATCAGGCCAACCCGGTGCCGGTCTCCGAACTTGCCAGCGCCACCCAGGAGTCGACCAGCGCATGAGCCAGTACTGCCGCCATACCGATCAAATCAATCAGGTCACGCCCAGTGCGCGCGGCTGCGAAGAATGCCTGGCCATCGACAGCGTCTGGGTGCATCTGCGCCTGTGCCGCAGCTGCGGCCATGTCGGGTGTTGCGACGACTCGCCCAATCGCCACGCCACCGCGCATCACCATGCCACCGGTCATCCCATCATCGAAGGCTATGACCCGCCGGAAGGCTGGGGCTGGTGCTATGCGGACGAGGTGGAAGTGGAACTGCCGGATCAGACGCCGCAGCTGGGGCCGATTCCGCGGTATGTGTGAGCGGCGCCGCGTGGCGTTCGGCGGTCGCTGCTGGCTTGCGAGGCGGCGCTGGGAATCGGGAATCGGGATTGGGGAATCGAAGAGCGGTTTCCGCACGTTCGATTGCCGCTGGTTGGGACGTTGTGCGCTTGCGCCTGCGTGTTGCGCTTGTTGGTTGGCGCGCCAGATTTGCGTCGTTCGTGCGCACCCGCACGCTCACTGCGGCCAATGCACCTTCGGTAGTTCTCCGATCTGCGGTCTGGCGAACAGATAGCCTTGCTGCAGGTGGATGCCCAGGTCGCGCAGGGTGCGGTATTCGTCGGGTTGTTCGATGCCCTCGGCGATGACGGCGATGCCGAGTTCGTCGCACATGCGGGTGACATGGCGCACGATGGCCTGGCGGCTGCGGTCGGTGTCGATCCCGCGGACCAGGGCGATGTCCAGCTTGAGCAGATCCGGCTGGAACTCGGCCAGCAGGCCCAGCCCGGCGTAGCCGGCGCCGAAGTCGTCGATGGCGGTCTTCATGCCACGCGCATGATAGGTGTGCAGGATGCCGAGCAGATGCGCCGGATCGGTGAGATGTTCCTGCTCGCTGACCTCGAAGATGATGGCGTCGAGCGGCCAACCGTGTTGCGCGGTGGCCGATAGCGTGGCGCGCAGGCAATGCTCGGGGTTATAGACCGCGTTGGGCATGAAGTTGATCGACAGCAGCGCCGGCAGGCCAATCTGCGCAGCGCATTCGATGGCCTTGATACGGCAGGCCTGGTCGAATGCGTAGCGATTGCGCTCATCCACTGCGGCCAGGATGCTGCCGGCCGACTCGCCGTTGATGCCGCGCACCAGCGCCTCGCCTGCGTAGATGCTGCGGGTGGACACGTCCACGATCGGCTGGAAGGCCATGGTGATCGCGGTGGGGAAGTCCTGGCCGTCGCGGCAGGCGTTGCAGACAGGAAGCATGGTCATGGCGTTGGGTCATCGAACGGCGTAGGTGCAGCCTAGACCTATCGGCCGCGATCGCGCAGCATTGAGCCTGAATCACTCATGGCGGTGTCCTCACCTGTCGGCAGTCGGGCTCGGCGATACTAGGCGCATCGCTCGCATCGGATGCCCCATGACCGCTCTCACCGAACGCTATGCCCTGGCCGTGGACTACGCGCGTATCGCGCACGCCGGGCAGGTGCGCAAGGGCACGCAGGTGCCCTACCTGAGTCATTTGCTGGGCGTCTCGACGCTGGTGCTGGAATGCGGGGGCGATGAGGAACAGGCCATCGCCGGCCTGCTGCACGATGTGGTGGAAGACTGCGGCGGCGGGCACGAGGCCTCGATCCGCGCGCAGTTCGGCGATGCGGTGGCCGACATCGTGATGGCGTGCACCGATGCCACTGCCGAAGACAAGGCCGAGGTGGACAACAGTGAGCGCGCACGCAAACGCGATTGGCGCGAGCGCAAGCAGGCCTATCTTGCGCACCTGCGCAAGACGCCCGAGCGCGCGCTGCTGGTGTCCGGCTGCGACAAGCTCTATAACGCGCGCAGCATCGTGCAGGACCTGGAAAATCCTGCCGTCGGTCAGGACATCTTCAATGTGTTTACCGCCGGGCGCGAAGGCACCCTGTGGTATTACGCCGCGCTGGAAGAGGTCTTCCGGACGCGCAATGCCGCCACCGCGCGGCTGTTCAGCGGCGCGGTGAGGCGCATGCATGCCCTGGCCGACACCGGCGCGCAGGTGTCCCCGGCGCATGCGCTAGGTTGAGCGCCGCAAGGAGACGGCGGTACGCGCCTCAGGCACGAGCAACCGACGCCAGGCGGCGGTAGCGACCACACAAGATGTGACTGCTACGCGCTGTCTACATCCATCTGACGAATGCGCCCCGCGCCTGGTTGGCCCCTGCATGCCATCTGCAGCGCCTGGCACCTGAGGTGTTGCCTGCGCTCGATCAGCATCGCTGACACCGGCTGCATGCCGCGCACGCTAGGCTGGCGTCTTGTCGATCTCTGGTTTCGGTAGTCATGTCAAACGCGACGTCTTCCACTGGCCTGGTGCGCGTGCGCGGCGCGCGCGAGCACAACCTCAAGAACGTAGATGTGGACATCCCCGCGATGCACTGGTGGTGTTCACCGGCGTTTCCGGATCGGGCAAGTCGTCGTTGGCGTTCGGCACCATCTTTGCAGAGGCGCAGCGGCGCTATCTGGATTCGATCTCGCCGTATGCGCGGCGCCTGATCGACCAGGTAGGCGTGCCGGACGTGGATTCCATCGATGGCCTGCCACCGGCAGTGGCGTTGCAGCAGGCGCGCGGCGCGCCCAGCGCACGCTCGTCGGTGGGCAGCGTCACCACCATCTCCAACTCGTTGCGCATGCTGTATTCGCGTGCCGGCCAATATCCGCCGGGGCAGGAGATCATCTACGCCGACGGTTTTTCGCCGAACACGCCCGCGGGGGCATGCCCCACCTGCCACGGCCTGGGGCGCATCTATGACGCCACCGAAGCGACCATGGTGCCGGACCGAAGCCTGAGCATTCGCGAGCGCGCGGTCGCCGCCTGGCCGGGCGCATGGCATGGGCAGAACCAACGCGACATCCTCACCACGCTGGGCCATGACGTGGATGTGCCATGGCACACGCTGCCGAAGAAGACCCGCGACTGGATCCTGTTTAGCGACGAACAGCCGGTGGTGCCGGTCTATGCCGGTTACAACTTGGCCGAGGTCAAGCGCGCACTCAAGCGCAAGGAAGAGCCCAGCTACATGGGCACCTTCACCAGTGCGCGGCGTTATGTGCTGCACACCTTCGCCACCACGCAAAGCGCGCAGATGAAAAAGCGCGTGGCGCAGTATTTGCTCAGCACGCAATGCCCGCAGTGCGACGGCAAGCGCCTGCGCCGCGAGGCCTTGTCGGTCACCTTTGCCGGGCTGGATATCGGGGAGCTGTCGCGGCGCCCGCTGGACGAGGTGGCCGAGCTGCTGCGCCCCGCCGCCGAAGCCACGCCCTCCAACAGTACGCGCAAGGGGGCGCGCCAGCATCCGGAACAGGTGATCGCCGCGCAACGCATCGCCGCGGATCTGCGCGCGCGCATTGCCGTCGTACAGGCGCTGGGTCTGGGCTATCTCAGCCTGGAGCGCAGCACGCCCACCTTGTCGCCGGGCGAGTTGCAACGGCTGCGGCTGGCCACGCAGATCCGCTCGCAGTTGTTCGGCGTGGTGTACGTGATGGACGAACCATCGGCCGGCTTGCATCCCGCCGATGCGCAGGCGCTGCTGAGTGCGTTGGATCAACTCAAGGCGGCCGGAAACTCGGTCTTCGTGGTCGAACACGAAGTGGACGTGATCCGCCATGCAGACTGGATCGTGGATGTCGGCCCGGCAGCCGGCGTGCAGGGCGGGCAGGTGCTCTACAGCGGCCCGCCCGCAGGATTGGAGCAGGTGCAGGCCTCGTCCACGCGGCGCTATCTGTTCGGCGCACCGCCGCAGGTGCATCGCCAGGCGCGCGTGGCAAGCGCTTGGCTGCAGCTGCGCGGCATCACCCGCAACAACGTCCGCGCGCTGGATGTGGACCTGCCGTTGGGTGTCTTCACCACCGTCACCGGTGTGTCCGGCTCGGGCAAATCGTCGTTGGTGAGTCAGGCGCTGGTAGAACTGCTGGCCGCCCATCTGGGGCAGTCGCAGGCAGAGGACGAAGACGCCTTGGATCCGCTGGAGCGCGGCACGCAGGTGCCGTTGGGCGGCGCGATTGTCGCCGGATTGGATCAGGTGCGCCGGCTGGTGCGCGTGGATCAAAAGCCCATCGGCCGCACCCCGCGCTCCAATCTGGCCACCTACACCGGCCTGTTCGACCCGGCGCGCAAGCTGTTTGCGGCCACGCCGGCCGCACGCCGGCGCCGTTACGACCCGGGGCAATTCTCCTTCAACGTCGCCAAGGGCCGCTGTGCCACCTGCGAGGGCGAAGGCTCGGTGTACGTGGAATTGCTGTTCATGCCCAGCGTCTATGCACCGTGCCCCACCTGCCACGGCGCACGCTATAACGCCAAGACGTTGGAGATTGCGCTACGCGGTCGCAACATCGCGCAGGTGCTGGAAATGACGGTGGATCAGGCAGCCGTTTTTCTTCGCCGACGATGCCAGCGTGCTGCGCCCGTTGCAGGTGTTGCGCGAAGTGGGGCTGGGCTATCTGCGTCTTGGTCAGCCGGCCACCGAGCTATCCGGTGGCGAAGCGCAGCGCATCAAGCTGGCGACCGAGCTGCAACGCGCGCAGCGACGCGACACCGTCTACGTGCTGGACGAGCCGACCACCGGCCTGCATCCGTCCGACGTGGATACCTTGATGGGCCAACTGCAAGGGCTGGTCGACGCAGGCAACACGGTGATCGTGGTCGAACACGATATGCGCGTGGCCGCCAGCAGCGACTGGGTGCTGGAGATGGGGCCGGGCGCGGGTGACGCTGGCGGCAACGTGGTTGTCGCAGGCACGCCGGCTGCGGTAGCTCAATATGTCAAGAGCCGAACAGCTGCATTTCTTGCGCCGTTGATCGTTTAGGCGACGCACGTCGCAACTGATCGATACGGTCGGAATTTCAGTGCGCCACGTTTCGCCATCGCGCGCGGCGCTTCGCATTCGACATTCCGCGCGATGCTCAGCGCACTACTTTAGGGGTGAGCAGCGGGACGTTGAATGCCCGACGTGTCCGCAGCGATACATTCTGACGGATGTCATTTCTTCTGGGAGGGAGGACGATATGCGCTTAATCACAGCAAGGCAACAGCGTCACGCTCGGGGCGTGAGCGTGTTCAATTGCGTGCACACCCTGAGTTTGCCAGCGCCCGCGTGAGCTCGCTTTTCTGGCGGGCTCGCCGTCTGGCCTGAACTGGCAATGCGTCGGTGCGCCAAGTGAGGGCCTGGGCGTTGCCCGCGCCCATCGAGTGTTTCCGATCAAGCCGAATGGATTGCCTACGCATGCTCCGCGCACTGTCAGGCATCCGTGGGCCTGTCTTGATCGGGAATGCACATCTGCGGTACTTCACGCCGTGTGAGGCGTCGCCCTGCAGACGTCGCGCCGAGCATCCCATTTTTTGGATAGTTCGATGACCACATCACACTCCATCGCTTCCTCAAGTGCGTCTCGGTCGCTGCCGGCACCAGATTCGGTAGACACGTCGGTGCCGACCACAGTCTCACCGCGGCCGCCTTTCCCTGAGTCTCCGGCGCATGCGCCGGGCGCCTTGCCGGTAAGGCGACGCGCATCCAGCACCTCAACCACCGCGGTCCGCCTGCGCAGTTCCCCGTCGCAGCACGGCCGACGTGCCAGCGTGCAGCTCGACGGCGCCTCCGCGTCGGATCGCGAGGTCGCTCGCATAATTGACGCTTGTCTTGCGCGTCGGCCGGCGATCCAGAGCGAATCGGCGCTAGGCGGCGGTGGACGTCTGCTGCGCTATGTGGCCGATCCCAAGGATCCGCGGATGCCACGCAACGAGGCGTTCTTCACCACAACGCCAGGTTTACTGATCGCAGGGTTGACCGTGCATCCGGACGTCGAACGCCGCACCGGCACGGCGCCGACCGCCGACCAGATCGCCAGCCAGCTTGCCGAGCCGCCGATTGGTCTGCTGACCGGTATCTGGCAGGCGACCGATGGTCAGTGTTTCACCTGTCGTGCTAACCAGCTGCATCGCGCCGATGCGCGTGGGCGCTGGGTACCGGTTCCGCTGCCCGCCGCGTGCGGTGCAGCTGCCGATATCCGCATGCTCGGCCTGCAGGCCGATGGCGCTGTGTATCTGCAGGCGGGTGCTCACTGCTGGCGCGCCGGCAGTGAGCAGATATCCGTCAGCGTCGACGATCTACCGGACGGCGCCGTGCTTCGTTTCGATGCCGATGGCAGGCCATGCCTGCTGCATGATGGCCTGTTCCGGCGTTGCGATGAGGATATGCCCGACCGGATGGTGGAGTTGTTGCGTCCGGTGCCTGGCGGCCCAGCCTTCGAGCCGACGCCTGCGGTGCCGGTCGATGTGCTGCCGCTGCCGCATCCTGACGCCGGCACCGCGTTGATGCTCGATGACAAGGGGCGCGTGTATGAGGCGGATCTGCGCGGAACCGGGCCGATCGCTGCACGGCGCCTGACCTTGCCGGATCGGCTGGAGCGCTCACAGGGATGGGCGGTCACGTCCATCGGGCTTGCCACCGACAACGGTGTGCATCTTGTGCTGGAAGACAGAACCGGGCACCGCATCGCGTTGCAACGGCCGGCAGGACAAGCGAGATTCCAGCCGGCGTTCATGCTCGACCGTCCGCTTCTGCTGATGCGCAGCGAAGGGCTGCAGCTGCCCGCCGATGAGGCGATACAGTCGCCGGTGGTGCTGGATGGACATGCCCGGCTGGGGCATTTGGACGGGGTGCTGCACTACTCGCCCGCGCCAGACCAGCCATGGGAGCGGCTAAAGCTTGCCGATGGCGCTCCACTCACCGGCGTTGTCTCGTTGCATACCGGAGCGCGTGGCTTCGTCGACCGTCGGCCAGTGTTTGCGTTGCTGGCTTCGCCGCCGCAACTGGTCGACATCACGCTTCCCGGGCGGACCACCTGGCTGGCGGCCGATGCTGTGCCCACCACGCCTTCCGGTGGGCCGCTCATCGTGGTGCCGGATGTAGTGGAGGTGCGCTGCAAGCCAATCGCCCATTTCGACGAAGAGCTTGTCCAGGCGGCAGTGCATGCAGATCGCAGCGCGGTAGTGATGACGGCGTCGGGAACGTTGCTCAAGGTGGATGCGGAAGGCAACCGCGGCAGCATCCCCGCTGCAACGCCCGCTGGCAATCGCGGTCGGGTTGGACGATGTGCTGTATGCGTTAGACCACCCTCACCAAGGGCCTGTGCAGCTATACCGGCTTGCAGAACACGGGCAGTGGGATGCGGTGCAGATCACCTTGCCAAAGACGCTACCGCCACCGCGTGGGCTGCGCAGTACGCGTACCGGGCGACTCCAGGTGCAGTTGGGCGCGCGCTGGCACGCCGTGTTGCCAGCAATGACGGCTGCAGATGGCACCCTCCTGGCGGCACGCGTTGCCGCGTCTCCGTCACTCGAGGAAGTCGCCGCTGCCAGTACCCAGTCCGGTACCAATGCCCACATAAACCAGCAGCAGGCAAGTCGGATCAGTACGCCCGACCACGACGCGGCGATCAGCACGACCTTGCTGGGCACCACGTCCACCGATCCGTTAAGTTTGAGCTCGAATGTGCAGGTCCTGGTCGAGAGTGGTCGCGCTCAGGCCACCGCGCTCGCGCAAGTGATGACAGACATAGTCGGAGGTGCTGTGCGCACGCTGGCCGGATGGACCGGCGTGACACAGCCACCCACACCGCAGCAACAGCGACTTGCCGGCGTCCGCCAGGAGGCGATGCAGGCCCAGTCGCTTGCGCTGGAACTGTTCGAGAGTTTGCCTGTCCTGGCCGAGGTGCGTATTGCCGCTGCGGCGTCTGAGCGCCAACCGGTTGATGGGCTTTCGGCTGAACAGAATGCGCGCCTGGTCGCCTTGCGCGAAACGGCCTTGACCGGGCTGTTGCGCGATCTGCGCAAGATCGGATTCCGCGATGGCGCGCTGGCCGCTGATTTTTCCATGGCGGACGGGGCCTCCATCCAGCGGACAAGTTCGACTCCCAGCTATCGCGTCGCCGAACTTTGGCGGCGGGCGCGTTCTGCGGTCACTCGCGCTGTGGTGCAGAAGGATGATGACCTGATGCCCTCATTTGACCGTTGCATCGCTGCGCTGGCCGGTGGCGCAGCGCTACATCCGCAGGCACTGAGCGACATCGAGCATGCGCTGCTTGCCGAGTTGCGTGAGGTCGTCCATCGACTCAAGACCGCCAAGGTCGCTTTGCCGGCCCAGAAGGAGCAAGCCGCCAACGCAGCCGATGCGCCCAATGCGCTGCGCAGCGCCTGCCTGCTCGCAGGCTTGGTTGAGTACGACGCGCTGCTGGGCGTTCACGACGCGCAGGCGCTGGAGGCAGCCGACGCCAGGCGGCAGCAGTCCGGGTTGCATGCGCTGGCCAAGCTGGGGCTGTCGTCCTGGCGCGAACTGGAGGCATTCGATGACGTGGTGTCGACCTTTCGGCAAGAGGTCACTACTCCCGGCAGCGCCCGCCAGCTGCAGCTGCTCAAGAGTCTTGGTCTGCCGCAGGGGAGCGCCCCAGATGAAATGGCATCGCGCATGATCGATGTGCTGCAGGACCTGTTCAATCGCAGCACCTTCTTCTCGACTCGGGTGCGCTCGGCCGAGCTGCGCGGCTCGCTGGGGTCGGTGCAATGGATGCATGTAAATCCGATCAATGTCGGTATGGGAGGGGAGGCCATCCACGCGCTGGGCGTCGAGCGCATCGGCGATTCGAAGGACGGCGACGCGGGCTTGGTGGCCTTCTTCGTGCGCCACGCAAAAGCGACCGCGTCCGCAACCGCAGGCCTGAGCATTGATCTTGAACCGGGCCCGGGACCGGCGGACATGTGTATGTGGACGCCCCGGGGCAAACAGTGTCTGCAACCTGGGGCGGCGCGGCCAATCTAGGCGTGGGGGGACCTATCAACATGGCGTGGGCGCGGCAGTCATCCTGTCGCCGGACACCATCCCCGAATTTGCCAGACTGTTGTTCGACCGGTACGCCGGCGATACCACCTGCCTGTTACGTGCAGGTGTGAATGATGGGGCGATCGGCCTGGATCTGTTTGAAACCAACATCAACGCGTCGCTCAACGTCAACCTGGCTGTGAATCCCCTGGCAGTCAGGCATCCCTTCGGCGCGAAACAGCCCACCGCACAGGGCGCAGCCACCGGCAGTCCGCGCAGCGCGATTACGGTGTCGGTGCCGGTCGGCATGACGGCGCAGATCGGGGTGCAATGGAGCCAGATGGAATTGCATCTGGACCACGCCTGGCAAGACATCATCGGCCTGGAATTCCAGGGTCGCATCGGCATTAATGCCGAGGTCAATGCCGGCATCAATTCAGGTGGCACATTGACTTCGGTACTTGGACGCAATTTCAAACGGCTGGTCAATGCCGTCACCGGTGCCGGCACGCTGCAGCTGGCCGGTGTGCGAGTGGCGTCTAGCGACGTGCAGTTGCCAACCAACGCAATACTGGACGATACGCGCACCGGCCCGTTATTGGGCACTGCCAGCTACAAGCGCACCCTGGATACGAATGCCGCGCAGCCGGTGACGCGGCATCGATGGGACACGTTGCGCGCACGGCTCACGGCCGTTTTTCCAGAAAGCAGCGCCGAACTGAGCGCGATGGAGTATCCGTCCACGCCGGAAGAGCGCAGTGTCGTGCTGCGCAAGGCGCTCGAACGTATCCAGGGTCCCGACGCGCTGGCCATCGAAGCTGGCGCGGCACTCGGCGGAGCAGCCCTGGCGCGACAGCGGACGCTCGCCGCGCAAGCGACTAGTGCCGCGGCGGCATCGCTGTGGAAAGGCGGTACGGCGGCCGAGCGCGCGGCAGTGGTCGACATGCTGCATCAGCTGCGGCAGGAGGACGCTGCAGCCATCCAGCAGCGGGCGCGCGTGATTCCCGGCGCCCGCGTAGAGATCAACATGTTCGGACGCGAATCGCTCGACGCGGTAATCAGTCATGCCATCGGCCACTGCGCGCTGGGCGAGAAGATGCGCGACGTTGCCGAGATACGACGCAAGATTCCCGGGCTGGATGGGGCGTTGCGCAGATTCAAGGACATCCCGTATGTCAATCAGGTTCGTTTCGTGTTTGAGATGCGGCCGCAGGCGATGGTGGCGATCAACGACGCCCTAGCCGCCAGGCAGCATGCGCAGTCAGCAGCTGCACTGGGATTGCCGGTGTCCAGCGACGGGATGTCCTGGCAGGACGTTCTGGTTGCCGCGCAGCAATCGCCGGATCTGTACCGGCTTGCGGCCATCGCCGTTCACAATACCGACGAAAATCCGGTCACCAGTCGTGTCGGTCTGCCGCTGCTCAATGTGGTGTCGACGGCGGTCGCCTCGCACCAGTTGTTCGAGGCGGAGATTCAGTTCCGTTACGGGTTGTACGACCGCATCGAAGGGGCGGAAGTCCTCGAAGCCGGTGCGCGTGCGCTGCGCCGCCCCCTGGACCGTCTGCAGCAGGCCGGCGTGCAGGCGCTTGGGCAACCTCAGCGTGCGCAAGTGCCGCAACCGGGCAGGGTCTCCCCGCGGGCCGAGCGCCCAGGGTTACAGGAGGCGCGCGAGCTTGCATTTGAACGGCATCTGCAGACGGGCACGCCGCCGGAGGGTCCTCATCTACGCGCGTTGACGCGCGAATTGGCACGCCTGGAAGAACAAACGCTTGGAGTTGATGCGCAGCGCCGCAACTGCGCTGCGCTGATGGAGGCAGTGGGGCTCGCACAGGCCAAGGCAGGCGAACGCATCGACCGCTTGTTGGCCAGACTTGCGCCAACAGGCCAGGACATCACCGAAGCGGCGATCGCGCCGTGGAGCTTGCGCCAAGCGCTTGCGTCGTTGCACGCCTGCAGGGAGGTGGTGACACAGGCCGAGCATGCGCTTGACCAGGCGCACGGTCGCCTAAATCACCTGATGGCCGGGCGCAGCGCAATGGAGGAGATTGCGGTAGCTCAGCATGCGTTCGAATTACTGCGGCAGGCTGCACAAAGTGAGTCGTCACTGATTGCAGCGATCGACTACCTTCTGCGCCAGACTGCAGAGGCGTATGACGCGCAAGAGGCGCAACTGCAGGACCTGGACGACAGGTTGAACGACCTGTTGCAGCGTCTGGCGGATCTGCAGCGCGTGTCTGAGCTAGAGCGTCAGTCTATCGAACATGCCGAGCGCGATGCCGACATCCGACGCCAAGCGCTGCGGGTATTGCGCATGCATGCCACGAGCACCGATGCGTTGGCGAACGACACCGCCAGCGAGGATGAGGCAGTGCGGGTACTCGAAGAGGCGCAAACGAAACTGAGCAGGGTCCAGCAGCAATCGGCAGAGACACGCGATCGCATCGTTGCGCTGATGTCGTTAGCGCACGGCGTGCGCGCCAGGCTGGCTGAAGAATCAGATGCATTAGGCGACATCGATGCACAGACACGTGCAGCACGGCAAACCATGACACGTGCGCACGACCTCGGTGAAAAGGCGCGGGCTGCCATGCTGGCGATGTTGGGCGCACCCTTCGGCGACGATGCCGCGCCAGCGGCCGATGCCGGCGATGACATCACCCTGGCCGATGAGCAATGAGCCTGATGCGCCGGGCACGCTTGAATGCCGTCCTGACCGCGCAGGCGTACGCGCGATGCGCGGGCGCGCTGCATGACAGGAGGGCGCGAGACCGGCGGCGGGGCGCTGCGGGTTGGAGCGTCAACCAGGCGCGTGTAGCCGAGGATGATCGCGACGTAGCGATTATATAGATAGACCGTACCGATGGCCTGCGCAGCACGCTGGTCATCGCAGTGTGCATCAGCGCAGCTGTTCAAAACTGGCCGACACAACCGGTAGCGTCGGGCGGCCGTGTCACCCACATATCGAACAGCTCCCGCTCCAAGGTCGGCGGTGTGGCCGGATTAGCTCAGCGGCTCACCGGGCGCCAGCAGCGCCAGGTCGGCACGGCGCCCGGCTGCTACCTGGGGTCTGCAGCGCTCGGATAGCGGGTGGGCGCAGGTGCAGCGCTCCGCGGCCTGCGGCAGGCCGAGGTTTGTCATTCGGTGGCGTTCTTCGCCACTGGTCGCGCAACAGACCTGATAAGTGGCCGAAACCGCGTGCGCAACACAAAGGACCTGCAGACCGAACTACGGCATCAGTTCGATACACGGGTGGTGGAAGCCGTAGCGGCGGTGGTCGATTCGGAAAACGGCACTGGTCAGCAATTGCGGCGCGCATGCGCCCGAAGCATTGGATGCGCTTTACCTGCAACTGGAAGACACCCTGGTGCAGCTGTTGCGCCTGCATGTGTGCAGGGGCCGCGGAATGTCGGCCGACGATTCGACCAAATCCTGCGCTTGCGACCAACCGACCTGAAAGCGTCGGCCAACAACGAGTTGGTCTTGAGGCGGCTGTTGCCTGCCAGATCACCATAGCTGTGGTCACGGTGCGCATAGGTGCTAGCGAGACATCAGGCAAGAAGAAGTCCGCGCGACGCTGATGCGGCGACTGGCATGTACTGCACCGCTCACACTCGACGCTGCACCGCTCCGATAACACGATGGGCCCAGTGCACCGAATGCATTGGGCCCATCGTCGTGACCCATGAGAGCAGCGGCAACGTGGCTGCGTTTTCGTAACCCGTCTTATCGCTGCGCCATGCATTCATACAGGCGCAACGTGCCACGCAGGTCAGTCCGCCATCACCTTGTCCGGTGTCATCGGTGTGCTGCGGATGCGCTTGCCGGTGGCGTGGAAGATGGCGTTGCAGATCGCCGCCGAAACGCCAACCAAACCGATTTCGCCGACACCTTTCGCACCCAGGCTGCTCACGACGCGGTCGTCTTCGTTCGCGAAGATCACGTCGATGTCGTGGATGTCGGCGTTGGCGGAAACGTGATACAGCGCCAGGTCGTGATTCATGAAGCGGCCGAAGCGATGGTCCGATTGGGTGTGCTCGTGCAGCGCCTGGCCAATGCCCCAGACCACGCCACCCACGATCTGGCTGCGTGCGGTGATCGGATTGAGGATGCGCCCGGCGGCAACGGCGCTGACCACGCGGGTGACCCGTACCGTGCCCAGTTCTTCGTCCACCCGGACCTCCACAAACACGGCGCCGTGCGTGGCACGGGTGTATTTGCGTTGCTTGAGTACGTTCGGCAGCAGGAGGAATTTATCTTCGATCTGCTCCAGCCCGGCAGTGCGCAGCAGGTCGCTCAAGGCGATGGCGCTGCTGGCATCGGCCCGCAATGCCAGCTTGCCGTCGGCAAAGAACACATCGTCAGGTCTGGCCTTGGCAAAGCGCGACTCCGGCAGGGCCTGTGCCAGGCGCAACAGGCGCCGGCGCAACTTCGCGCACACGCCATCCACTGCCGAGCCCACCGTCGTGACGTGCGAGGAGCCGCCTTCGATCGGCGCAACCGGCAAGGTGGAATCGCCAAGTTGAAACGTCACCTGTTCCAGCGGCAGACCCAAGGCTTCGGCAGCGATCATCGCCATCACCGTGTAGGTGCCGGTGCCGATATCGCTGGCCGCACTGCTGACCACCAAACTGCCGTCGGCATGCAGTGCCGCATGGGCGCGCGCGAACATCTGCATCGCGTCCCATTGCCCGGTGGCCATGCCCCAGCCCACCCACTCGCTGCCTTCCTTGCGTGCGCGCGGTTGCAAGGGACGTTGCGCCCAACCGAACCGCTCTGCCCCTTGCTCGTAACACTGGCGCAGCGCCTTGGTGGAGTAGGGCTTGTCGTCGGCCGGGTTGACCTCGGCGTAGTTCTTCAGGCGCAGTGCCAACGGATCGATGCCGACCTCATAGGCCAACTCGTCCATCGCCACTTCCAGCGCATGCACACCATGCGCGGCGCCGGGCGCCCGCATGTCGATCGGGCTGTATTGGTCCAGACTCACCAGCTTGTAGCCCAGGTGCACGTTGTCGCAGGCATACAATTGCCCGCTCCAGTTGACCACCACCTCCACGTAGTCTTCGATGCGCGAGGTTTCGGCGATGGCTTCATGCCAGACCGAACGTAGGGTGCCGTCGCGGTCTGCGCCGAGCTTGAGCCGCTGCAGCGTTTCCGGGCGGTGGCCGAAGGTGAACATCTGTTGCCGTGTCAGCACCACACGGACCGATCGATCCAGCAGGATCGACGCCATCACCGCCAGCGGCAGTTGATACTGCGGGCGCAGCCCGGAGCCGAACGCGCCGCCCACGTACGGGTTGCGCACGGTCACCTTGCGCTTGCTGAGCCCAAACACGTGCGACACATACCAACGGCTGTTCTGCGACCCCTGGGTTTTGTCGTAAATGGTGAAGTGGCCGTCGGCGTCGCGGATGACGGTGGAAGCGAACAACTCCATCGGGTTGTGGTGCTCAACGCCGCTGTAGTAGTCGGCCTGTACCTGGCACGCGGCATTGTCGAATGCGCTCTGCGGATCGCCCTTGTCTTTGGGCGGCGGCGAAAACCGGCCTTCAACGGCTTGGGCGTGTGCGCACGGTCCAGGTTGGTCATCAGGTTGGTGTCGTGTGGATCCTGCAGCAACTCCACTTCCACCAGATGCGCCGCATGGCGCGCCGCTTCGAAGGTCTCGGCAACCACCAGCGCGATGGGCTGGCCGCTGTACAAGATCTTGTTGTCGTACAACGGACGGAACGGCGAACCGGCCGGCGCCGTCATGTCCTTGTAGAACAGGTCCATGCCGCGCATATGCGGGCGGTTTTTGTGGGTGACGATCTCCAGCACGCCGGGGACTGCGCGTGCTGCATCCAGATGGAAGGCAACGATCTCACCCTTGGCAATGCTGCTGTTGACCACCACCCCATAGGCCAGATCCGGCACCGGCCATTCGGCGGCATAACGTGCCTGTCCGGTGACTTTTGCGCGTCCGTCGATGCGCGTGACGCCGGTGCCGGTGGGGCGATAGCCTGTACCGCTGTCGGCAACCGGCGGGGTCAGCTCGCTGTCGGACAGGTCGGTGCTGCGTGCGTTCATGGCGATTCCTCCAGCGCACTGGTGCGCCCGCGGTTGTCGATGGTGCCCTCGCGCGCAACGCTCAATGCGCGCACGATGGCGCGGCGTGCCAGCGGCAGCTTGAAGGCGTTTTCGCCTTGCGGTTGCGCACCTTGCAGCAGCGTGTCCGCCAGGCGGCCGAAGGTGTCGGCATTGGCCGGCTGGCCGACCAGCTGTGCTTCTGCATCGGCATTGCGCCAGGGTTTGTGCGCCACGCCGCCCAGTGCCACACGCACGTCGCGGATGCTGCCGTCTTCGTCCAGATCCAACGCGGCCGCTACCGAGACCAGCGCGAACGCATACGAAAGGCGCTCGCGGATCTTGAGGTAGGCGCTGTGCGCAACGAAGCGCTGCGCATCGGGCAGATCGATATGCACGATCAATTCGTCCGGCGCCAAGGTGCTATCCAGTTCCGGGCGATCGCCAGGCAGGCGGTGGAACTGCGCGAACGCAATGTCGCGCTCTCCCCGGGCGCCCCTGCACATGCACCACGGCATCCAGCGCAGCCAAGGCCACGCACATATCCGATGGATGCGTGGCGATGCAGTGCGCGCTGGCGCCGAGAATGGCGTTGTATTTGGTCAGCCCGCCAATGGCCGAACAGCCGGTGCCCGGGTCGCGTTTGTTGCAAGGGGTGGCATGGTCGTAGAAATACATGCAGCGCGTGCGCTGCAGCAGGTTGCCGCCATTGCTGGCCATGTTGCGAATCTGCGGCGAAGCGCCGGCCAGAATCGCCGCGCTCAACAAGGGGTAACGCGTTTCGACCTCCGGGTGATATGCGGTGTCGGCATTGCGCGCCAACGCACCCAGGCGCAGACCGCCATCGGGCTGGGCGCTGATGCTGTCCAGCGGCAGCCGATTGATGTCGACCAGGCTGCTGGGGCGCATCAGCTGCAGTTTCATCAGGTCGGTGAGATTGGTGCCGCCGGCGATGAAGCGCACCGGTGCCTGGGAGGGCACCGGCTGCGTGTCGCCGCTGCGCACTGCAATGGCGCCAAGTGCGGCATCGACGGTGTCCGGGCGTGCGTAGGTGAGCGGAATCATGCCGGCACCGTCCCGGGCGTCCACGGCGTGGCCGCGCTGTCGCTGCTGTCGCTGGGCATGCCCAGCACCTCCATCACGGCATCGGTGATCTGCGGATAGGCACCGCAACGGCAGAGATTGCCGCTCATCAGTTCACGCACCTGGTCGCGGTCGTGCGCCTTGCCTTCGTTGATCAAGCCCACGGCCGAGCACAGCTGCCCAGGAGTGCAGTAACCGCACTGAAACGCGTCGTTGGCGATGAAGGCGCGTTGCAGCGGATGCAGTGCATCGCCATCGTCCAGCCCTTCGACGGTGGTGATGTCGGCACCGTCCTGCATGACGGCTAGGGTCAGGCAACTGTTGATGCGGCGGCCATCGACCAGCACCGTACAAGCGCCGCATTGGCCATGGTCGCAACCTTTCTTGGTGCCGGTGAGGTCGAGGCGATCGCGCAGCAGGTCGAGCAGGCTCACCCAGGCTTCGAGCTGCAAGTGATACGGCTGACCGTTGATGCGCAGGTTGACTGGGTAGGTCGGCGCACTGGTGGTGGCAGTGGCCGGCGCCGTGTCATGGGCAGTGGCGGGTGTGGCAGTCATGCGAACCCCGTGGCGATGGCTGAGGAGAAGGACCACCACCTTGACGGCGCTGTGGTCAACGCAAAGTGACCATGACTGCGATTGGCACCGATGCGGCGCGGCGTACGCGCATTCAGGAGCGGCGTCGTGACCGCTACACGCTCGCGCCTGCATGGCGCGCGTGCGCAGGCGGGCATCGCGTGGAGTGCCACATGCTGCGCTGAATTCGTCAGCTTCCCGCGCGCGTCAATGCGGCGGTGTCCCAGCTGTTGCGACGTGCCGCCGTTATCCTGGCGGCATGAAGACGAGGTGGCAGCAATGAGCCGGCGTGGTGGCAGTGCGGATCTTCCTTTGCATGGAGGTCGCGTTCCGCGGTGGTTGGGTGAGCGGATGACACGGCTTGGCGCAGTGATGTGCGAGGCGATCGTGCACAGCTATGGGCGCGATGAATTGTTGCGGCGGCTTGCGCACCCGTTCTGGTTTCAGTCGTTCGGTGCGGTCATGGGCATGGACTGGCACTCCTCCGGCATTACCACCAGCGTGATCGGCGCACTCAAGCGCGGGTTGACGCCGCTGGCCGGCGAACTGGGCATTCATGTGTGTGGCGGGCGCGGCCGGCATTCGCGCGCCACGCCGTCCGAATTGTTGGCAGTGGGCGATGCGGTCGGGCTGGACGGCGCCGCGTTGGCACAGGCCAGCCGCCTGGTCGCCAAGGTGGACAGCGCTGCCGTGCAGGACGGCTTCGATCTGTACCTGCATGGCTTCATCGTCAGCGACGATGGCCGCTGGGTGGTGGTGCAACAAGGCATGCACGGGCAGCGCAAGCAGGCGCGCCGGTATCACTGGCTCTCCGAAGGACTGAGCAGCTTTGTGGATGCGCCGCATGCAGCCATCGATGGCGCGCATCAAGGCAATATCGTCAATCTCGCCGACCACCGCGCCGCGGCCTCGCGCGATGCGCAGTTGGAGCTGCTGCGCAGCACAGCGCCGGACCGGCTGGCCCGCCAATGGCAACGGATTGCGGATGTGGAGGCGCCTGGCGCGGCGCTTGCGGCGCAAGGTCCGCTCACCGGCGATCTATTCGCCGGCCACGCCTGGGACCCTGCACAACAACCGCATCTGTGCATGCCCGATCATCATGATGTGCGCAGCGAAAACGTGATCACACGACGGCTGCACGCCAGCCTGGCCGCCGCCGCCGAAGCCGGGCCGCGCGATTTCACCGCGTTGCTGCAGGTGCCCGGCGTGGGGGCGCGCACGTTGCGCTCGCTGGCGATGGTGGCCGAGGTGATGCATGGCACGCCATGCCGTTTCAGCGACCCGGCGCGCTTTTCGCTTGCGCATGGCGGCAAGGACCGGCAACCGTTCCCGGTGCCCACACGCGTGCTCGACCACACCATCGGCGTACTCAAGCAGGCGATGCAGCAGGCCAAGCTAGGCAACGACGAACGCTTGCAGGCGATTGCGCGGCTGGATGCACAGGCGCGTCGGCTCGAAGCCAGTGCACAAGGGCCGACGGTGGAAAACTACATCGCGCAGGAACGTCGCGATTCGCATCGCTATGGCGGGCGCAGCGTGTTCGGCTGGGAACCGGCGCCGGAGGAGGCGCACACGGCGCAGCCGACCCAAGCGCATGCAGGTCGCCGATGAGCGTGCGCGCACATGGCAGCACGCCGGTGGCCATCGACGGACGTTGCTTCACCTATGTGTTCCCCTGCCAGTGGGAAGACCATTGCAAGATCGGTTTTTCGCGTGATCCGCTGGGGCGCATCGGTAGCCTGCATTCGCGCTGGTTCGATTTTTTCGATCTGGAGCACGGGCTGCTGGTGGAAACCGAACGCGAACGCGATGCGCGCGATCTCGAACTGCAACTGCGGCGCCCGCGCTTGCGCACAACGCACCGGCACCGATGGCGATCCGCGCAGTGGCCGGTGGGCATACCGAATGGTTTCGGGGCGTGGGCGATGCATTGCAAGGTGCAGTCGCGCAACTGCAGCAGGGCGGGTATCGCGTGTTCGTGTTGCGCGATTGGCTGCAAGCGGCGATGGCCCAGCGTATCGATCGGCTCTACGACTGGGCCGCGGTGCAGTTGAGTGCGGACGAACTGGATGGCCTGGTCGGTCCTACGCCAGCACAACGTGCGCTGCGCGATGTACTCGATGGCTATCGCGCATTGGATTTTCCCATGCAGCAACATCTGCCCGAACACATTTGGGTTTGGTATTGCCGCAGCCGCTGAGCATGTTGCCAGCATGTTGACGTGCGTGGCCTCAGCATCGCCTCAACCCTGAGGAGTGGCTTATGCAGATTGCACAACTGACATTGACCGACGCATTCAAGGTGCTGTTTTCTGTGCGCCAGGTGCAAGCGGCCGAAATGGTGATTGCACCGGGGCAGGGCGAAGGCGGGCCTGGCAATCGCCACCGTGGTGCCGATCAATGGCTGTACGTGGTGGACGGCACCGGCGAGGCAGTGATCGAGGGGCAGACCCATGCACTGCAGGCCGGTAGCCTGATCGCCATCGAGCGCGGTGAAACCCACGCGATCCGCAATACGGGGAATACACCGCTGAAGACGGTCAATTTCTATCACCCGCCCGCCTACGATGCCCAAGGCGAACCCTTGCCAGCCGGTGAGGCGTCGTGATCGCTGGCGGTGGCGCATGTCGTTGCGTGGATCGGTCGCTGCGCATGCAGGACTTGGTAAGGCGGCAGGCATGCTTCAACGCCAGGTGAGCACCACGCCCACTGCGCATTGACGCCATGCTTGTTACATCGAGTTGCCATCCACAACAGGGGAAGTGCCATGCCACAGGCCAAGACACGCCGCGCTGCTGCCAAGGACAAGCGCGAAGGGAAATCGGCCAGCACCCAGGCCGGTGAATATGTCAAAGAAGAAA
Organism: Xanthomonas phaseoli pv. phaseoli; assembly: GCA_022749655.1. Taxonomy (GTDB): domain Bacteria; phylum Pseudomonadota; class Gammaproteobacteria; order Xanthomonadales; family Xanthomonadaceae; genus Xanthomonas; species Xanthomonas phaseoli. The sequence goes on along the minus strand of CP094243.1, from coordinate 4,113,879 downwards.
TCTACCAGGTGCGCGACGGCGCGCATGGTGTGAAAAGCACCAAGCAGGCCATTGCGATCGGCTTGTCCAAGGCGCGCCGCGATGGCGTGGATGTTGCCCCGCGCAGTTCCGCGTCCAAGGCCACCAAGAAAAAGCCGCGCAGGACAAGGCCGCGGCAACCTCCAAAAAGCCGGTGTCGCCTACGCGCTCGGCCGGTGCCAAGAAAGCCCTCAAGACCGCCAGCAAGGACACGACCGCCAAGAAGACGGTAGGCAAACAGGCATTGTCCAAACAGACCACGCGTGCCGCGAAAAAGCGCACGGCCAGCGACCGTTCGACGGCAGCAAAGAAGGCGGCAAAGACCAAGGGTCCGGCCGTACGCAAGGCCGCTGCGAAGAAAGCGGCAGCGACGCGCAAGCGTGCCGAATAAGGGGGCATGCGTCAGACAGTGGCGTCGATGCTGACCGAGTTGCGACGTTTAGATCCGCTACTTGCGCTCTCATGTGCCAATACTGGCGCGTTGATGCCCGGGGTTGCTTCAGCCGTAATAACCTTGCGGTTCGTGTACATGAATGTCTGCACGCAACCGCACGCGCGGCCGTAGCCACTGGGCGAATGCCGCTTCGCTCCACCCGCCATTGGCCAGCCCCATCATGGCAACGTATTTTTCTTCCTGCGAGGCGATGAGCTCGGCACCGTTGAGCAGCAAGAAGACCCGGTAGCACACATGGGCAGTCCGTTTGTTGCCATCCACGAACGGGTGATTGCGCGCGAGCCCATACGCCAGGCTGGCCGTCAGCTCCACCAGATCGGGCGCAGGGTCGCCATACGAAAACAGTTGTTGCGGGCGTGCAAGTGCCGAATCCAGTAGCGCTTCGTCGCGCACTCCGCTTGCGCCCCCGTGCTCGCTCAATTGGCGTTCGTGGATGGCCAATGCAAGCGCATGCGTGATCCAGACCAGTATGCGCGTGTTCACTTGGCCAGCTTGTTCAGCACTTGGCGATCCTCACGCATCACCTGCTCGGCCACATCCATCTGCGCGGCCAACGTCGGGTCGAATGCGGTCAGCTTGATGCCGTCGGGCGTTTCCAGTGCATAGAGTTCGTCGCCCTTTCCAAGCCGCAGGCGGGCCAGCAGTTCCTTGGGCAGGATGACGCCGGCGGAATTGCCGATGGCGGTGATCTTGAGTTTCATGGCGGCACTCTCACGTTGGTACGAAAGTTATAACCCTGTCGTTGGCCGGTCGCAAGCGGCGTGCTGAAGCGGCTCAGCAAGCCAGTCTCGCCTGCTGCGATCGATGGGTGTACAAATGTACACCTTGTCTCCTGCTGCTGCCGCGCCCCGATGCCATCGCTTTCCCCCAACGTGCCGCCGTGCTGGCGTTCCTGCAGGAGCAGGCCCAGGCAGGCGTCTCGCCCAGCCTGGCCGAGATCGCGCAGGCCTTCGGGTTTGCCTCGCGCAATGCCGCGCAAAAGCACGTGCAGGCGCTGGCAGACGCCGGGTTGATCGAGCTGCTGCCCAATCAGAAACGCGGCATCCGCATGCCGGGTGGCGCCGGTCGCGATGCATTGCTGGCCTTGCCGGTACTGGGGCGAGTAGCAGCGGGCCTGCCGATCGGCGCGGATATCGGCCTGGAGCGTCAGCTCTGGCTGGACCGCGCGCTGTTCTCGCTGCGCCCGGATTACCTGCTGAAAGTGCAGGGCGATTCGATGATCGATGACGGCATCCTGGATGGCGACCTGGTGGGCGTCCACCGCAGCAACGAGGCGCGCGACGGGCAGATCGTGGTGGCGCGGGTGGATGGCGAAATCACCATCAAGCGCCTGGAGCGCGGCGCCGAACGGATCCGCCTGCTGCCGCGCAATCGCGCGCATGCGCCGATCGTGGTGGCGGCCGATGCCGACTTCGCGATCGAAGGGCTGTACTGCGGCCTGATCCGGCAGGGCTGAGATGAGCCAGGAGCCGGCGCGCATCAGACAGGACGGCAATGCGGCCGTGGCACTGCCGCTGGACGCCCTGCTGGCTGCGCGCACCGTCTGGCGTGCAGGCCAGGGCACGGCCACCGCCAATGGCGGTGAATCCACCGGGCATGCGGCGTTGGATGCGTTGCTGCCCGATGGCGGCTGGCCGCGGCGTGCGTTGACCGAGTTGCTGTTGCCTGCGCATGGCATCGGCGAAATCGCCTTGTTGCTGCCCACGCTGGCACGCATGACCGCCAGCAGCAGCCGGGTGGTGCTGGTCGCGCCGCCGTTCATTCCTTACGCGCCGGCTTGGCAGGCAGGCGGGGTGGTGCTGGAGCATCTGGAAGTGGTGCAGGCCGAGCCGCGCGACGCGTTATGGGCGTTCGAACAATGTTTGCGCAGCGGCGCATGCGCTGCAGTACTGGGCTGGCCGCAGACTGGCGATGCGCGTGCGCTGCGCCGGTTGCAGGTGGCGGCCGATAGCGGCAATTGCTGCGCGTTCGCACTGCGCGACCGCCGTCATGCGGTCAATGCATCGCCGGCGGCCTTGCGGCTGGAATTCCTGCCCGAGCGCGATGCCTGGCAGGTGCGCAAATGCCGCGGCGGGCAGGTGCCGTCGCAGCCGTTGCGGCTGGCGCATTGAGGCACGCGCATGTTGTGGGCCTGCATCTTGCTGCCGCAGCTGGCGCTGGACGCCGTCCTTCGGCGTCTGGAAGAGCCGCAGGCGCCACTGGCGCTGGTGGAAGGCCCGGCGCAGCTGCGCAGCCTGCATTCGGTCAATGCTGCCGCTGGCGCAGCTGGGTTGAAGGCCGGCATGCGGCTATCGGCAGCGCATGCCTTGATGACCCAGGTGCGCACCATCGATTACGACGCGCAAAACGAAGCGCGCACGCAGCGCTTTCTTGCGGCCTGGGCGTATCGGCATAGTTCGCTGGTCAGCCAGCAGTGGTCGCGCGCCATCGTGCTGGAAGCCGGTGCCAGCTTTCGCCTGTTCGGTCCCTGGCCACGCTTCGAGCGCCGCCTGCGCGATGAGCTGCAGGCATTGGGCTTCCAGCACCGGCTTGCGTTGGCGCCTACGTCGCGCGCCGCGCGCGTGCTGGCCGGCCTGCGCGACGGCATGGCGGTGACGCAATTGCCGGCCCTGCACAGCACGCTCGACAAGGTGCCTGTCCGCCGCGCTGCATTGCCCGACGATGCCGGCGAGCGCCTGCAGCACATGGGCGTGCGCACGCTCGCGGCGGTGCGCGGCCTGCCGCGCGACGGGTTGCGCCGGCGGTTTGGTGCGGGCCTGCTCGATCATCTGGATCGCCTCTACGGGCAGGTCGACGACCCACTGGAGTGCTACGCGCCGCCAGACCACTTCGACCATCGCGTGGAGCTGGGCTATGAGGTGGAAACGCATCCGGCGCTGCTGTTTCCGTTGCGCCGGCTGATCGGCGACCTGTGCACGTATCTGTCCATTCGCGATGGCGGCGTGCAGCGGTTTTTGCTGCGCCTGGAGCACGAAGAAGGCGCCACCGATGTGGAGATCGGCCTGCTCACACCGGAGCGCGCGCCGACCTTGCTGTTCGAGCTGGCCCGCAACCGGCTGGAGCGTGTGGAGATTCCGCGGCCGGTGGTGGCGATGCGCTTGCTGGCACGGCAACTACCACCGTTCGTGCCGGCCATGCGCGACCTGTTCGATCAGCGCGCGCAGCAATCGGTGGAGTGGCCGCAACTGCGCGAGCGCCTGCGTGCACGGCTTGGCGATGACGCGGTCTATCGTGTGTTGCCGGCCGACGACCCGCGCCCGGAGCGCGCGTGGCGTCGCGCCATCGGCGATGCGGTGCGCGAAGCCGCTGCGCCGCCGCGTCCGCCGCGCCCCACCTGGTTGCTACCGCAGCCGGTGCCGCTGCACGACCCGCACCTGCGCATCGTGTCCGGCCCGGAACGGCTGGAAAGCGGTTGGTGGGACGACGATGAAGCCCGTCGCGATTACTACGTGGTGGAGACTGCGCGCGGCCGGCGTGGCTGGGCCTTTGCCGCACCTGGCCGGGTAGATGGCTGGATGCTGCATGGGTGGTTTGCGTGAGCGCGCGCATGTTCGCGCGGTATCGGAGCAGGTACCGACTGTCTGGTGGTTGCGGCTGGGGCACGCGTGGCCGATGCCAGGGCTGCAGGCAAGACGCAGCAGCATCTGCAATGGTGCGATCTGCTGCGTGCTGCAAAAACCGTCTGGCGCAGCGCGCTGTTGAAGGCAGCCGTCCATGAGCTGGGATGACGCCATCGATGGCGTAGACCGCGACACGCCCGGCGGGCGCATGCCGCGCGCCTGGAATGTGGCCGCACGGTTGCGCGCGGCCAATGACGACATCAGCCATGCGCATGTTGCCGATGGCTTGCCCGCCTATGCCGAGCTGCACTGCCTGTCGGACTTCTCGTTCCTGCGTGGCGCCTCCAGCGCCGAACAGCTGTTCGTGCGCGCACAACACTGCGGCTACAGCGCCTTGGCCATCACCGACGAATGCTCGCTGGCCGGCATCGTGCGTGGTCTGGAAGCGTCGCGCGCCACCGGCGTGCGGCTGATCGTCGGTAGCGAATTCGCCCTGGTCGATGGCACCCGCTTCGTGCTGCTGGTGGAAGAGGCGAACGGTTATCCGCAATTGTGCGCGCTGATCACCACCGCGCGGCGCGCGGCCAGCAAGGGCGCGTATCGCTTGGGGCGGGCCGAGGTGGAAGCGCAGTTTCGCGATGTGGCGCCGGGCGTGTTTGCACTGTGGCTGCCCGGCGCGCAGCCGCAGGCAGAGCAGGGCGCCTGGTTGCAACAGGTGTTCGGCGAGCGCGCATTTCTGGCAGTGGAATTGCATCGCGAACAGGACGATGTCGCACGCCTGCAGGCGCTGCAAGCGCTGGCGCAGCAACTGGGCATGACCGCACTGGCCAGCGGCGATGTGCATATGGCGCAGCGCCGCGAGCGCATCGTGCAAGACACCCTGACCGCCATCCGCCACACGCTGCCGCTGGCGGACTGCGGCGCGCACCTGTTTCGCAATGGCGAACGCCATTTGCGCACCCGGCGTGCCCTGGGGAACATCTACCCGGAAGCGTTGTTGCAGGCCACGGTGGAGCTGGCGCAACGCTGCACCTTCGATATTTCCAAGATCAGCTACACCTATCCCAGAGAACTGGTGCCGGAAGGCCACACGCCCACCAGCTATCTACGCCAGCTCACCGAAGCCGGCATCCGCAAGCGCTGGCCGGGCGGCATCTCGGCCAAGGTGCGAGATGACATCGAAAAAGAGTTGGCGCTGATCGCGCTCAAGAAGTACGAAGCTTTCTTCCTCACTGTGCAAGATGTGGTGCGCTTCGCATGCGAACAGGACATTCTCTGCCAGGGGCGTGGCTCATCGGCCAATTCGGCGGTGTGTTATGCGCTGGGCATCACCGCAGTCAATCCCGACGAGACGCGTCTGTTGATGGCGCGCTTCCTGTCCGAAAAACGCGATGAGCCGCCGGATATCGACGTGGACTTCGAACATGAACGCCGCGAGGAAGTGCTGCAGTACGTCTACAGCAAGTACGGGCGCGAACGCGCGGCGCTGGCGGCGACGGTGATCTACTATCGCGGCAAGAGCGCGGTGCGCGATGTGGCCAAGGCCTTCGGCCTGCCGCCGGACCAGATTGCGTTGCTGGCCAATTGCTATGGCTGGGGCAATGGCGAAACACCGATGGAACAGCGCATCGAAGAAGCCGGGTTCGATCTTGCCAACCCGTTGATCAACAAGATCCTGGCCGTGACAGAGCACTTGCGCGATCACCCGCGGCATCTCTCACAGCATGTCGGTGGCTTCGTCATCTCCGACGAGCCCTTGTCGCTGCTGGTGCCGGTGGAAAACGCCGCCATGGCAGACCGCACTATCATCCAATGGGACAAGGACGATCTGGAAACCATGAAGTTGCTCAAGGTCGATTGCCTGGCCCTGGGCATGCTGACCTGCATCCGCAAGACGCTGGATCTGGTGCGCGGCCACCGCGGGCGCAATTACAGCATCGCCACGTTGCCCGGTGACGATCTGCCAACCTACAAGATGATCCAGCGCGCAGACACCGTCGGCGTGTTCCAGATCGAATCGCGCGCGCAGATGGCGATGCTGCCGCGGCTCAAACCTGCGGTGTTCTACGACCTGGTGATCGAAGTGGCGATCGTGCGTCCCGGGCCGATCCAGGGCGACATGGTGCACCCGTATCTGCGCAGGCGACAGGGGCGCGAGGAAGTGAACTATCCATCGCCGGAAGTGGAAGACATCCTCAAGCCCACGCTGGGCGTGCCGTTGTTCCAGGAGCAGGTGATGGAGCTGTTGATGCATGCCGCCGAGTACACCGAGAGCGAAGCGGATAATCTGCGCCGCTCCATGGCGGCCTGGCGGCGCGGCGGCGACATGGAGCAACATCGCACGCGCGTGCGCGAACGCATGCAGGGCAAAGGCTACGCCTCCAGCTTCATCGACCAGATCTTCGAACAGATCAAGGGTTTCGGTTCCTACGGTTTTCCGCAGAGTCACGCCGCCTCGTTCGCCAAACTCGTCTATGCCAGTTGCTGGCTCAAACGCCACGAGCCGGCTGCCTTCGCCTGCGGGCTGCTCAACGCGCAGCCGATGGGTTTCTATTCGGCCAGCCAGATCGTGCAGGATGCGCGCCGCGGCAGCCCCGAGCGCGAGCGTGTGGAGGTGCTGCCGGTGGATGTATTGCACAGCGAATGGGACAACACCCTGGTCGGTGGCCGGCCCTGGTGCAGCGACCAAGACCCAGGCGAACAACCAGCGATCCGGTTGGGCATGCGGCAGGTCGCCGGACTGTCGCAAGTGGTGGCGCAGCGCATCGTTGCCGCACGCACGCAGCGGGCGTTCGCCGATATCGGCGATCTGTGCCTGCGCGCCGCACTCGACGAAAAAGCACGTCTGGCATTGGCAGAAGCAGGCGCTCTGCAAGGCATGGTGGGCAACCGCAACGCCGCGCGCTGGGCCATGGCCGGTGTCGAGGCGCGCCGCCCCTGTTGCCGGGCAGCCCGGAGGAGCGCCCGGTGGAGTTCGAGGCGCCGCGCGCAGGCGAAGAAATTCTCGCCGATTACCGCTTGGTCGGCCTGAGTCTGCGCCAGCATCCAATGGCGCTGCTACGGCCGCAGATGCGCCAGCGACGCATCCTGGGCCTGCGCGAATTGCAGGGCCGCCGCCACGGCAGCGGCGTGCATGTGGCCGGCCTGGTTACCCAGCGCCAGCGCCCGGCCACCGCCAAGGGCACCATCTTCGTCACCCTGGAAGACGAGCAGGGCATGATCAACGTCATCGTCTGGTCGCACCTTGCGCTGCGTCGCCGCCGTGCGCTGCTGGAATCGCGCCTGCTTGCCGTGCGCGGTCGCTGGGAACGCGTGGACGGCGTAGAGCATCTCATCGCCGGCGACCTGTACGACCTCAGCAACCTGCTCGGCGACATGCAGCTGCCCTCGCGCGATTTCCATTGACGCTTTTTAGGTGCATGGATTGCTGCTAGATTCCGCACTCGGTTTGCCTACAACACGGAGCAGTACATGCGGAAATGGATCATTCCTGCGGCCTTGGTGCTGCTGATGGCGGCCGGCACTGCCACGGCCCAGGTGGATGTCGGCGCCTACATCAAGAAAGACAAGTTCGCCGACATCAAGCTATCGCCCAGCGGCGCGTATTTCGCCGCGACCGTGCCGATGGAAGACAAGACCGCCCTTGCGATCATGCGGCGTTCGGACAACAGCATCGGCGCCACCTTCGTGCTGGAAAAGAACACGTACGTGAGCGATTTCGCCTGGGTCAGCGACACCCGCGTGTTGATTTCCATTGCACAGAAGTACGGCCTGCTCGACAAGCCGCTGCCGACCGGCGAGCTGTATGCCATCAATGCCGACGGCACCGGAGTCGAGTTGCTGGTGGGTTACCGCGCACGCGGTACCGGCCTTGGCACCAACATCAAGGTCAAGAAGACCGAAGCGGTGGCCGCATTCCTGACCGATCCCTTGCCCGACGACGACCGCAGCGTGATCGTGGCGATCTGGCCGATGTCGGGGCAGGATCCCTATACCCGCGCAGAAAAGCTCGACGTCACCACCGGCCGCCGTCTCCCGCTGGCGCTTGCGCCGATTCAGCGCGCCAGTTTCACCACCGACCATCATGGGCAGGTGCGCTTTGCGCAGGGGGCGGGCTCGGATAACGTGAGCAAGCTGTATTACCGCAAGGGCGCGGGCGACCAATGGGCGCTGATCAACGACGAGCAGGTCAGTGGCCATGTCGAAACACCGCTGGGTTTTTCGCAAGACGAGCGCATTGCCTACTTGCGCGTGCAAAGCGCCAACGGCCCCGATGCGATCGTCGGCTGGGACATCCAGGCCGATCACCGTGAGCAGCTATTGCGCGACGCGGTGGCCGACCCACTGGAGATCATCTACCGCAACGGCACCAGTATCCCGGTCGGCGCCATTTTCATGGCCGACCGCCCCCACACCCGCTTTTTCGACGAGCATGGTGTCGAGGCGCGGATGTATCACAGTCTGGAGGCGGCCTTCGCCGGCAATGCGGTGCGCGTGACCTCCAGCACCAAAGACGGTCGCTACGTGATGCTGGAAGCCTATTCGGGCAGTAATCCTGGCGACTTCTACGTGTTCGACACGCAACAGAACAAAGCCCAGCATGTGATCAGTCGGCGCGACTGGTTCGACCCCGAGCGCACGGCCACCGTGCAGCCGATTGCGCTGCAGGCACGTGACGGGGTGCCGCTGCATGGGTATCTCACGCTGCCGCGCAGCGGGGGCGACAAACAGCTGCCAATGGTGGTGATGCCCCATGGCGGTCCCTTCGAGATCTTCGACAGCTGGCAGTTCGACGACGATGCGCAGCTGCTGGCGCAAGCGGGCTATGCGGTGCTGCAGATCAATTTCCGTGGCTCTGGCAATTATGGGCGCCACTTCCAGCACGCCGGCGCGCGTCAGTGGGGCGGCACCATGCAGGACGATGTGACCGACGCAACGCGCTGGGCGATTGGCCAGGGGTATGCCGATGCACGCAAGATCTGCATCTTTGGCGCCAGTTACGGTGCGTACGCAGCCTTGATGGGTGCGGCCAAGGAATCGGGCCTGTATGCGTGCGCGGCCGGTTATGTGGGCGTCTACGACTTGCCGATGATGTTCACCAGCGGCGACATCCAGAAGCGCGGTTCCGGCGAGAACTACCTCAAGCAGTGGTTGGGTGATCCGGCCACCCTGGCCGCACGTTCGCCGGTCAATCTGGCCAAGCAGATCAAGGTGCCGGTGTTCCTGGCCGCAGGGGGCGAAGACGAGCGCGCGCCCATCCAGCACAGCAAGCGAATGGAAGCGGCATTACGCCAGGCCGGCACGCCAGTGGAAACGCTGTACTTCGACACGGAAGGCCACGGCTTCTACACCGAACCCCATCGACGCGCGTTCTACACCCAGTTGCTGGCGTTTCTGTCCAGATCGCTGGGTGGCGCCAAGGCCGACTGAGCGTCATCGAGACGGTCGCCTTGTCGAACTACCGAGTGCGCTTGCCTTTCCTGTCGGTCGGGCCAGCCGGTGAGGCCGTGCGCTGTACAGACCCAGCCAGAAGCCTGAGTGAATCGTCCTGCCGTCGGTCATTGGCAGTGAACCGGTCCGTGTTACACCATGCAGGTCCGCGCGGCCGCGCTGGCTTGTCTTTCACCCACGAGGCGATCATGAAGTTGGAGGCGTTGTTCGACCAGTTGCACACCTTGCCCACCGTGCCCGAGGTGGCGCAAGACCTGATCCGTCAATTCGACGATCCGCAGACCGATATCGATACGCTGGCGCACAGTATCGAGCGCGATCCGGTGATTGCCGCCAAAGTGTTGCGGCTGGCCAATTCGGCGCGCTTCCATGGCTTGCGCGATTCCACCAGCGTGGAAGACGCGGCCATGCGCCTGGGCTTCAACACGCTGCGCACGCTGGTGCTGGCGTCGGCGATGACGGGCGCGTTCCGGGCCGGCCCGGGCTTCGACCTCAAGGCCTTCTGGCGGCACAGTTTCGAAGTGGCCGGCATCTGCCGCCTGCTGGCGCGCCAGCAGGGGCTGGACCCGGAGACGGCCTTCACCTGCGGGATGATGCACAACATCGGCGAGCTCTTGATCCAGTCCGGTGCGCCGGAATACGCCAGCCGCATCAATCACGAAACCTCCTCTGCCGGTCATGCGGCCGAAGAGACCCTGCAACTGGGCTTCGGTTACCCGGAAGTCGGGGCCGAGCTGGCACGGCGCTGGCAGCTGCCCGTGCTGATCCAGGAAGCCATTGCGTATCAGGTCCGGCCCGCCGCGGCCCCGGACGGTGCACGCATGCCATTGCTGGTGGCCCAGGCGGTATTGGTCTGCGATGCGCTGCATGCGCATGGCGGCGCCACCGCGGAGGCACTGGAAGCGATACGCAGCCCGCTGATGGAGGGCGTGGATCTGGACGGGTTGTTCGCCGCGCTGCCGGAAGTCATCGAGGCCGATCGCGCCTTTGCCGAGTTGCTGCACTGACGCTCGGCAGGACGCGCTGCTGCGTCATTGCCGGCGCAGCAGCGCATGCGCAGTCGTGTGCGGCTTGCATTGCACGCGCGGTGTCCGCTGCTGCCATGCAGTGATCGCCGCGTCGGGCGCAGATTCCGGCAGGCGTCAGCGCGACTAGGCTCCGCTTCGCAGCAGCTGGCGCCAGGCGGCAGGCACGCCGCACGTGTATCGACGCTGGGGTGAACGTGTGTGGAAACGTGCCCGCGCGCTTAGCAGCAAACGCGCCGGATGCCGCTGCGATTGGACAGTTGTACCCCAGGCAGCAGCGCGTGCGTCGGGTCGCCCCGGTGGAGTCCACCCGCCACAGCACGCACACTGTCACGCCGCGTCGCAGCTGGACTCGCGTGGACACAGGCGCTAGCGTGGTGCGGATTTTTGCCTACAGGGGAATGCCCAATGAGCCACGACGCGCAGCCGCGCCAGCTCACCTTCCGTGCCGTCGCGCTGGCCATCGTGCTGGCGGTCGTGCTTTCGGCCGCCAATGCCTACCTCGGCCTGTTCGCCGGCCTGACCATCGCCACTGCCATCCCGGCAGCTGTCGTGTCGATGGGTGTGCTGCGCCTGTTGGGCGGCGGCACCATCCTGGAAAACAATATCGTCCAGACCGGGGCGTCGGCTGGCTCGTCGATCGCGGCCGGGGTGATCTTCACCATCCCCGCGCTGGTGATCATGGGCTATTGGCCGGACTTCAAGTACTGGTGGGTGCTGGGCATCGCCGGCATGGGCGGCCTGCTGGGCGTGTTGTTCTCGGTGCCGCTGCGTCGCTCGATGATCGTCGAAGACCCGCTGCCGTTCCCCGAGGGCAAGGCGGCGGCCGAAGTACTGAAGGCCGGCGAAAATCCCGGTCCGGGCCTGAAGATTCTGGCCATTTCCGGCGCCATCGGTGCGCTGGTCAAGCTGGCTGCGGCCAGCGGCCTGCGCGTGATTCCGGACACCTGGGCGCAGGCCACCTACCTGGGCAGCAGCCGGCTGGTGGGCTATATCGGCACCAACCTGTCGCCGGCGCTGCTGGGCGTGGGCTACATCGTCGGTTTGAACGTGGGCATCGTGGTGCTGTCCGGTTCGATCCTGTCCTGGCACATCGCCATCCCGTTGTATCAGCAGTTCTTCATGGGCTCGGACCCGGCCCTGGCGCAGAGCCTGGTCGGTGCATCGGCTGCCGATGCAGCGTTCGGCATCTGGGGCGCGAAGATCCGCTACCTCGGTGTCGGCGCGATGTTGATCGGTGGTGTGTGGACCCTGTTTTCGCTGCGCAAATCGCTGTTTTCCGGGGTCAAGAGCGGTTTTGCGGCTGCGCGCAAGAGTGGCGGCGGCGTGGTCGCAGAGACCGAGCGCGATCTGCCGATGAAGTGGATGCTGGTGGCGCTGGTGCTGTGCACGCTACCGCTGCTGGGCCTGTATCAGGCCATCGTGCAGCAGTGGCATGTGTCGATCCCGATGACCATCATCATGATCGTGGCCGGTTTCCTGTTCGTGTCCGTTTCGGGCTATCTGGCGGGTCTGATCGGTTCGTCCAACAACCCGGTGTCGGGCATCACCATCTCCACCATCCTGTTCGCCTCGGCAGTGCTGGTGTTGCTGCTCGGCAAGAGCGGCCTGGTGCCGGTGGGCATCGGCGCTGCGCCGCTGGGCGCAGTGGCCGCCATCATGATCGGTGCTGTGGTGTGCTGCGCGGCGGCGGTGGGCGGGGACAATCTGCAGGATCTCAAAACCGGTTATCTCGTTGGTGCTACGCCTTGGAAACAGCAGTTGATGCTCGCAATCGGCGCATTTTCTTGCGCCCTGATCATGGGGCCTGTGCTGAATTTACTCGCCCAAGCATACGGGATCGGATCTAAGACGCTTCCTGCGCCGCAGGCAATGCTGATGGCATCGGTAGCGAAAGGACTCTTTGGCGGGCAGTTGCCGTGGGCTGTCATTACGATTGGTGCTGGCGTCGGTGCAGTGATCATCGCAGTAGACGAATACCTGAAGAAGACGGGAAAGCGTTTTCGTGTGCCGGTGCTCGCTGCTGCAATCGGTATTTACCTGCCGCTAGAACTGATGGTGCCGATCTTTCTGGGTGGTTTGATCGCTCATCTGGTAGAGCGCTACCACAAGATTCGTGCAGATGATGAAGAAGGCCGTGACCGCGTGCATCGTCCGGGTGTGTTGTTTGCCGCAGGCCTGATCACGGGAGAGGCCTTGATGGGTATTGGCATTGCATTGCCAATCGTGATTACCAAAAACAAGGATGTGTTGGCCTTGCCTGGAGGTTACCAGCTCAACCAGTGGATCGGCCTGGCGATTCTGGCCCTGGTCGGCTGGCTGCTGTATCGCATCGGCAAGCGCGGCGAACAGGCCGCCTGAGTGCGATGCCGGATGGCGCATGCGCCCAGCATGCGCCATCTGCAAGCCGGCGCCTGGTTGTGTGCGCAGCTTGATCCAGTACAGATGTGATGGAACGGGAAACAGCTGTTTGGGCCGCCGGTCTCTACCCGGCGAAGACATGCCAGCGCTGCAATGGCGCCAGGTCCTCTGTAAGACGGAGGGTGATTCGCCGTTTCGATTGCATGGCTGCGACTGCGTCCGACACACCGCATGCGAACCGTGCAGGATTACCGCATGCAGGGCATTTATGCCTGCATAGCCATCAGCTACCGCCATCGACATTCAATGTCTTTGCGCCGGCTTTACGCCCTGCGCAGCTGCCATGCATAGCGACTTTATGCCGCTGCTGCTTATCGTGCCGTCTTCCGCACAACGGTGCGCCCTGAGTGCTGCATGCCCGGACTGATCTGATCCCCATCACGCTGTAGAACGTGGCGCGCTCACGCTGTGCATGACCCCGCAAAGCCAGGCAAGTATCTGGCAGTGCAAGCCTGCGCACTTCCTGCAGTGGGCGCGTGCATCGCATCGCGACCGCCTTGGCGCCGCCCTGAAAAACGCAGTTGCGCCGCCGCCGACCAGGCGCAGCGGCACCCCTGCCGCGCGTCGTAACGCACCATATCCCACTCTTCAACGTTGCACGGTCATGCGATCCGTGCCGCGCTTTGCCCTGGAATCACCGCAATGCCCACCATCACCTCGCGCTCGTCCACCCGCAAGACACCCACATCGCTGCTCGCCATCATCGTGACTGCAGCGCTGAGCGGCCTCGCAGTTCAGGCGCAGGCGGGTAATCCCCCGCCCATTATCAGACGCCAGAAGTGGAATTTTCTCGTCCCCTTTCCCGAGGAGGTTCCATGAAGAAGTCCCGCTTTACCGACAGCCAGATCATCGCCGTGCTCAAGCAGGCCCAGGCCGGTGCGCCCGTGCCGGAGCTGTGCCGCGAGCACGGCATCAGCTCGGCCACGTTCTACAAGTGGCGCAGCAAGTTCGGCGGCATGGACGTGTCCATGGTCGCGCGCATGAAGGAGCTGGAGGAGGAGAACCGCCGGCTCAAGAAGATGTACGCCGAGGCGCAGCTCAGTACCGACCTGCTGAAGGAAGCGCTCGCAAAAAAATGGTGAGGCCATCTCAGCGACGCGAGATGGCCCAATCGGCGGTCACGAGCGGGCGCACGAACATCCGCCACGCCTGCCAGACCTTCGCGGTGAGCCAGACCTGCTTCCGCTACCAGGCCAAGGCCAGCGAGGAGAACGCCCGGATCGCCGACTGGCTGATCCGCCTGACGACCGCCCATCGCGACTGGGGCTTTGGCCTGTGCTACCTGTACCTGCGCAACGTGAAGGGCTTTGGCTGGAATCACAAGCGGGTCTACCGGATCTACCGCGAGCTGGAGTTGAACCTGCGGATCAAGCCGAGGAAGCGGCTGGTGCGTGAGCGGCCCGAGCCTCTGGCGGTGCCGGAGGCTATCAACCAGGTCTGGTCGATGGACTTCATGCACGACCAGTTGGCCGACGGCCGCAGCTTCCGGCTGTTCAATGTGCTCGACGACTTCAATCGCGAGGGGCTGGGGATCGAGGTCGACCTGTCGCTGCCGTCAGCCCGGGTGATCCGATCGCTGGAGCAGATCATCGAGTGGCGCGGCAAGCCCGCCGTGATCCGCTGCGACAACGGCCCTGAATACATCAGTGGCGCGTTGCTGTCCTGGGCGCAGCGGCATGGCATCCGGGTCGAGCACATCCAGCCGGGCAAGCCACAGCAGAACGCCTACGTTGAACGCTACAACCGCACCATCCGCTACGCTTGGCTCGCCCAAACCCTGTTCGACACCATCGACCAGGTGCAGGACAAAGCCACCCGCTGGCTATGGACGTACAACCACGAGCGTCCGAATATGGCGCTCGGCGGCATCACGCCTGCCATGAAGTTGGCGATGGCCGCTTAGCTCCACTTCTGGCGACCGCTAAAAGTGGGGGATTACCGGCGCAAGACGCGACCGAAGCGGCGCTCTGCACCGATCGGCCGACCAAGGCCAATGCCACCTGCACCGTACCGGCTGGCAACTGGCAGCTGGAAACCGACATCGGCAATCACACGCGCGACAGCCAGCCCGGCACACGCACAGAGACGGCGTACTTCACCAATCCCACGCTCAAGTACGGCATCAGCGACCGCATCGATCTGCAGCTCAATTGGGCGCCGCAGCTGCAGGTCAAGACCACCGACCGCGCGACCGGCGCGCGCAGCAGCCTGAGCGGCGGCGGCGATCTCTATCTGCGCATGAAGGCGCGTGTGTACGAGAGCGACACCGTCAGCGTGGCGCTGCTGCCCTTCGTCAAGGCACCCACCGCGCGCACCGGATTGGGCAACGACGAATGGGAGGGCGGCGTCGCATTGCCGATCAATTTTGCGCTGCCCAGCAGCTTCTCGCTGACATTCGGTCCGGAACTGGATTGGTTGGCCGACAGCGATGGCAGCGGCAAGCATGTCGCCATCGTCAACGTGATCAATCTGGCGCGCCCGCTGACACCGAAGCTGTCGATGGCGGTGGAACTGTGGTCCTCGATCAACCGCGACCCTGCACGGACCGCGGAGCAGTACTCGGCCGATATCGCGGCGTCGTATCTGCTCAATCCGCTATTGCAGCTGGACGTGGGTGCCAATTTCGGCCTCAACGACCGCACGCCCGACAGGCAGGTCTACGTAGGCCTGTCGCACCGCTTCTAAGAGCAGCTAACAAAACGACTGCGCAGCCACCAGGCGGGCGCGGCCTGTGCTCGGAATCGGCATGTACCACGCGTACACTCCGGTTCTGAGTGCGCCGTCCGCACCCACCTGACGACTGCTCGCTACGTTTTGTTAGTCGCCCCAAAGCGCCCAGCCGCCCGTGCCGCGTGCAGGCGGCATGGGTCAGGCGCGTGCGTGCGCGGCGCATCACGTCGCGCACGCATGACCTCCTGCCTTTGCGCGTGCGCCGCAGCAACGCCTACCATCCACGTTTTGCCGTTGCCGGAGAGCTCGATGAAGCTGCGTCACGCCGTATTGCCCCTGTGTCTGCTGGCTGCCCTGCCAAGCCTTGCCGCCGCGCGCGGTTTCGATGTGCGCGACATGGTGGCGCTGGACCGGGTGTCCTCGCCCACGCTCACGCCCGATGGCAGCAGCGTGCTGTTTGCCAAGCGCCAGGCCAAGACCGCCAATGGCAAGCCGGCCACCAGCCTGTGGGTGCGCAATCTGCGCACCCGCGATTTGTCTCCGCCCAAGCGGCTCACCCCGGAAGGATGGAACGTCAACAGCCCGGCGTTGTCGCCGGACGGCAAGACGGTGTACTTCCTCAGCAGCAAATCCGGTAGCCAGCAGCTCTACGCGCAGCCGATGGCCGGCGGCACCCGCAGCAACTCACCGCATTTGCGGTAGACGTGGACAGCTACAAGCTCTCGCCGGACGGCAAGCGCATCGCCTTCAGCGCGGGCGTGTTCCAGGACTGCGGTTCTGACCTGGGCTGCACCAAGAAGAAGCTGGGCGAGCTCAAGAACAACAAGGCCAGCGGCGTGGTGTACGACCAGTTGTTCGTGCGTCATTGGGACACCTGGAACGATGGTCGCCGCAATACCTTGTTCGTGGCCGAGTTGCCTGCGGCTGGTGCGAAGGCAGTGGTCGGGGCATCGGCGATCAGCGCCACGCTGGCCGGCGACGCGCCGTCCAAGCCGTTCGGTGGCAACGACGATTACACCTGGTCGCCCGACGGCAGCAGCGTGGTGGCCAGCGTGCGCATTCCGCAGCCGCATGGCCCGGAAGCAGGGAAGAACGCCAAGGCCGGCGGCAAGCCCACCGGCAACGACGAGTCGTGGCAGACCAACTTCGATCTGTACCACCTGGATGCGAGCGGCAAATCTGCGCCGGTCAACCTGACCGCGGCCAACCCGGCCTGGGATGCCGGCCCGGTGTTCAGCACCGACGGCAAGACCCTGTACTACCGCGCCATGAAGCGCCCGGGCTTCGAGGCCGACCGCTTCGGCCTGATGGCGATGGATGTGGCCAGCGGCAAGACCCGCGAGATCGCGCCGAAGTGGGACCGCTCGGCCGGCGAAATCGTGCCGAGCGCCGACGGCAGCAGCCTGTACACCAGTGCCGACGATCTCGGCGAGCATCCGCTGTTCAAGATCGATATCGCCAGCGGCGAGGCCACCAAGCTGGTAGGCGAGGGCAGCGTGCACGCCCCGACGCTGGCCGGCAATACGCTGGCGTTTACGCGCAGCTCGCTCAAGAGTGGCGACCAGGTCTTCGTCAGCGACGCGCAAGGCCAGGGCCTGCGTGCGATCAGCCAGAGCGCCGGCGAACTGCTGCCAGAGGTGCAGTTCGGCGACTACGAACAGTTCCAGTTCAAGGGCTGGAACAACGACACCGTGCATGGCTACGTGGTCAAGCCGTACAACTACCAGGAAGGCAAGACTTACCCGGTGGCGTTCCTGATCCACGGCGGCCCGCAGGGCAGTTTTGGCAATGGCTGGAGCAACCGTTGGAATCCGCAGACCTACGCCGGCCAGGGCTACGCGGTGGTGATGATCGATTTCCACGGCTCCACCGGCTACGGCCAGGCATTCACCGACGCCATCAGCCAGCATTGGGGCGACCGCCCGCTGGAAGATCTGCAAAAGGCTGGGCCGCTGCGCAGAAGCAATACGGCTTCCTCGACGGCGACAAGGCCTGTGCATTGGGCGCCAGCTACGGCGGCTACATGGTCTATTGGATGGCAGGCAACTGGAATCAACCATGGAAGTGCCTGGTCGACCACGACGGCGTCTTCGACAACCGCACCATGGGTTATGCCACCGAGGAACTATGGTTCAGCGAGTGGGAAAACGGCGGCACGCCGTGGCAGAACCCGGCCGGCTACGAGAAGTTCAACCCGGTGCTGCATGTAGACAAGTGGAAGGTGCCGATGCTGGTCATCCACGGTCAGCAGGATTTCCGCATTCCGGTCGAACAAGGCCTGGCTGCGTTCACCGCGCTGCAGCGCAAGGGCATCGATTCCAAGTTCCTGTATTTCCCCGACGAGAACCACTGGGTGCTCAAGCCGGATAACAGCATCTTGTGGCATGACACCGTCAACAGCTGGCTGAAGCAGCATATCGGCCAGTGACGGGCGACCGACACGCCGCCAGGCGCGGCGTGTCGGTTGCCTGAGCGAATGCGTTCTCTGGGCGATGGGCGCTGTCGAAGTCACCGTTCGGCAGTCGCATCCTGCCCGTCGCGGCTGGAAGGTAATCCCCCGCCCATTAGCAGACGCCAGAAGTGGAATTTTCTCGTCCCCTTTCCCGAGGAGGTTCCATGAAGAAGTCCCGCTTTACCGACAGCCAGATCATCGCCGTGCTCAAGCAGGCCCAGGCCGGTGCGCCCGTGCCGGAGCTGTGCCGCGAGCACGGCATCAGCTCGGCCACGTTCTACAAGTGGCGCAGCAAGTTCGGCGGCATGGACGTGTCCATGGTCGCGCGCATGAAGGAGCTGGAGGAGGAGAACCGCCGGCTCAAGAAGATGTACGCCGAGGCGCAGCTCAGTACCGACCTGCTGAAGGAAGCGCTCGCAAAAAATGGTGAGGCCATCTCAGCGACGCGAGATGGCCCAATCGGCAGTCACGAGCGGGCGTACGAACATCCGCCACGCCTGCCAGGCCTTCGCGGTGAGCGAGACCTGCTTCCGCTACCAGGCCAAGGCCAGCGAGCAGAACGCCCGGATCGCCGACTGGCTGGTCCGCCTGACGACCGCCCATCGCGACTGGGGCTTTGGCCTGTGCTACCTGTACCTGCGCAACGTGAAGGGCTTTGGCTGGAATCACAAGCGGGTCTACCGGATCTACCGCGAGCTGGAGTTGAACCTGCGGATCAAGCCGAGGAAGCGGCTGGTGCGTGAGCGGCCCGAGCCTCTGGCGGTGCCGGAGGCTATCAACCAGGTCTGGTCGATGGACTTCATGCACGACCAGTTGGCCGACGGCCGCAGCTTCCGGCTGTTCAATGTGCTCGACGACTTCAATCGCGAGGGGCTGGGGATCGAGGTGGATCTGTCGCTGCCGTCAGCCCGTGTGATCCGATCGCTGGAGCAGATCATCGAGTGGCGCGGCAAGCCCGCCGTGATCCGCTGCGACAACGGCCCTGAATACATCAGTGGCGCGTTGCTGTCCTGGGCGCAGCGGCATGGTATCCGGGTCGAGCACATCCAGCCGGGCAAGCCACAGCAGAACGCCTACGTTGAACGCTACAACCGCACCATCCGCTACGCCTGGCTCGCCCAAACCCTGTTCGACACCATCGACCAGGTGCAGGACAAAGCCACCCGCTGGCTATGGACGTACAACCACGAGCGTCCGAATATGGCGCTCGGCGGCATCACGCCTGCCATGAAGTTGGCGATGGCCGCTTAGCTCCACTTCTGGCGACCGCTAAAAGTGGGGGATTACCTCCGGGCACACTAGTCCCAAGGAGACCGACGATGCGCAATAGCAAGTTCACCGAGCCCCGGATTGTTAACACGCTGAAGCAGATCGAAGGCGACCGCCAAGTCAAGGATGTGTGTCGTGAGCTGGGCATTTCCGATGCGACGTACTACGTCTGTAGGTCCAGGTACGGCTGCATGGGAGCTTCCGACGTACAGGGTTAACCCGGCGCACACTCAAGCGCGCCATCAGTGGGTGATCACGCTGTCGCGCAAAGTGAATACGCCAGGCATTACTGGGAGAAGCGGCCTATCGTTTTAGAGGATGCCGACTCACGCAGATACTATGTCGCATCGATATCAGAAGAGACGCAATCCAGCATCTATTATTTTCCCAATTCTCATATATACAAGTGAGCCGCACTGCCCAGGATTAGCGCCGGCGTATGCAGCAGCAGTCACAATCCCATACGCGGTAGATGAGCTCCACACCGGGCCGCCGCTGTCACCGCCGAAGCAAGCTAGCTCCTTTCCAACCATGACCATGTAAGCAGAATTATCACAATTCTGGCCATTACAGGCACCCGGCAAAAAGCCAAAACTTGTTGCCGATACCACTCCACAAGAAAACCCAGTATTTACCCCGCGATGACAAATTCGCTGCCCCACACTGGCCGTACCTGAAAATATTATAGCCTCGATACCAGCTGGATCAGTGGTCGATCCAGTAATTGACGATGATGCCTCATAACCTATGTTTGGAAAACTATGCCACTGCAAGTCATGACTGGCATCCCACATTTCTTTTTTGAAGTCCAGAATGGCAGTTACCTGTCCAGGTTGTCCGGCAGGAACCCAGTTGTAATAAACCATGGTATTTGGGCAATGGCCAGCAGTTAATACTCCCGGCATTTTTGTCGCAACATCTCTAACCATAAAGCCAGTTGTACATTGGTTGCCGTTCGAACCCTGAAGTATGTTGCCGCCCCGGAGGTATGCTGTGTTCCGCATCGGCCCAGGCATGAAATCTATGCGGACCGGATTCCCGAGCGCTCTTGCAAGTGCAGAAACCTCCTTCTTTATACCTTCCTTTTCCGGCTCCGGAACGTAGACATACAAGACAATCTCACCTGTTTTCTCATCATAAAAATAACCCTGTAGCCCGGGTATACTCTTGACAATGGCCTCCTTGTTCTCATTAATTATTTTTTGCACTTCCTCCATAGTCTTGCCAGCCCCGGTTCTAACTACAACAGGCACATCGCCAAACCTTGTCGATAGCTTTACTGGAGGAATCGGGTTATTACCTTTTAATCTGATAACATATCGGAAATCAGGTGAATCCTCCCAATAGGCACCTGCAAGACGATCTTTATAACGACTCGTTAAAGCTGCCAAATCTTTCGAGGAGCTTTCTTGAAGATTCACTCTTCTTGCTGCCTCAGAAGGACTTACCATAGCGCTCCATGCGTAAGCCTTGACTTCGTCACTCTCTACATTTACGCCACGGGACTGAGCAGCCGAATTAAGAGAAACAAGAGAAAAGCTTAAAAATACTATTTTTGCGGAAAATTTCATCCTAGTCTCCCTTGGATTTACCTGTAATTAATCTATAGCATGCATCAATCTGACGATCAACCCGAATCAATAAGCTGCCTGATTAGCCCTTGCCTTCAGCCGGCTGTCGCAGGATCTGCGTCGGGCTGTGTGGATGCTGCTGTCAGCTGAAGCTAATGAGGTGGTGTGATGAGCATCAATGCCGTGCAGTTCCAGGATGGATTGTCGATGCCTGATTTCGTCGGCGTCCTACGGCATCGAAGCCTAGTGCTATCGCGCGCTTTACAATTGGCGCTGGCCGCAAGGCTTTCGTTGCCTGTCTGCACCGGACCGGCGCGGTCACGCTTCAAGCGTGGGGTGCCATTTACTACCAATGCAGCGCGTGCCGGCACAATGTTCCAAGACACCAAGCTGCCGTTGCGCACCTGGATGCTGGCTGCACCTGCTTACCTCGACCAAGACGAATATGACCCCGCTGGCGCTGATGCGCCATCTGGGCATCAACTACAAGAGCGCTTGGCGGATGAAGCACAAGATCATGCAGGTCATGGCCGAGCGCGAAGCCATGCGCAGACTGACCGGTTTCTTGTAGATTGACGATACCTGTCTTGGCGGTGAGCGCAACGGTGGCACGGCCTGACGCGGATCGGAGAAGAAGCAGCCGTTCCTGATGGTGGTGCAAACAGATGCCACCTTCCCCGCACCACGCTTTGTGGTGATGGAGCCGGTGCGCAGCTTCAACAACATCTCGCGGCAGGACTGGCTTGCCGTCGCCTGGCGCCCGAACGCAAGGTCTATACCGATCCAATGGCATCACGCGCGCTGGATGAGCACGCTTGAGTGAACCGGTTGCAACGCCGCTGTCCAGATCACGGGCCAATGCATCCCAAATGCGATTGCCGCAGCGCATCACGGGCATGTCAAACTAGCGCATCTTCCTCTTCCCAGTTCCCTGCCAGGACCGCAAGGACCGTTTGCATGCGCACGTCGTTCCGCCCCGCATTGTGGGCAATCGCTCTGATCTGCAGTCCTGCTCTGGGCGCTGCGTCGCGGCCGGCCGTTGCGCCTGCGCGCGCTTCGGTGGCGCTGCCTGCGTCGTCCGAGCAAGGCGGCGACGCGAGCGTGCCATTGCCGGCCGTGCTGAAATCCGGCATGGGGTATCGCGCGTTTGCGCAGGCGATGATGGAGCAAGGCTGGCAGCTGGTGGACCCACTTGCGGCCGATAGCTGCATGGCCGCTGGCGACTGCGAGATCGAGTTCGTTGCGCCCGGCGGCAGCGCGCGCCTGCGCGTGCAGGTGGGCTCACAGGCCGGTGCGGCGGTCGTGCAGAGCTGGCGTGCGCGACAGGTGCCGCTGGATCGTATCGGTAACCCGACCGCTGCGGCGGGAGATGCCAAGCCTGCACCGGCGGCAGTGGACGCAGGCAACAACGCACGCTGAGTCCTCCGGCCGTAGGCCGATCGCGCCTGCGGCGTATCATGGCGCGGCAGGGGCGGATCGTTTCGATCGCACACCTGGTTTGATGCGCTTTTCCCGGTCTCGAGCACCTTGCCCTGCATGAACCCTCTCGCATGAAGAGCATCGATCCTGCCGATCTTGAAGCCTTGTTCGATGCGGTGCCGGACGTGTTGTTCTTCGTCAAGGATCGCGAGGGCCGCTACACCCACGTCAACCAGACCATGCTGCGGCGGCTGGGGCTGAAATCGCGCAAGGAGCTGATCGGCAAGCGTGTTGCCGAGGTCTATCCCAGTGGACTGGGCGCCAATTACGCCAATCAGGACGAGCAGGTGCTGGCCGGCGAGGTGATCGACAACCTGCTGGAGCTCCACCTGTTCGCCAATCGTGAGCCTGGCTGGTGCCTGACCTGCAAGCGGCCGTTGGTGGTGAATGGCAAGGTGCAGGGCATCATCGGCATCTCGCGCGATCTGGGCCCGCAGGACGGGCACGAATCGCAGTACGAAAAGCTGCGACTTGCGCTGGCGTATCTCAACGCCAATTACGCGCAGAACGTCCGCATGCAGGCTCTGGTGGAGATCACCGGGTTTTCCATGTCCAAGCTGCAACGCTCGTTCCGCAAGGTCTTCCAGCTCACGCCGCAGCAGGTATTGGCCAAGCTGCGCCTGCAGATGGCGATGCATCTGCTGCACGGGAACAAGAGCCTCACCGAAATCGGCCACGCGTGCGGGTTCAGCGATCAAAGCGCATTCGCGCGGCAATTCAAGCAAGCGGTGGGCATGACGCCGCGCGAATATCGTGCGTTGGCGAATGCGCAGCAGTTTCCAGCCGAAACAGTGTAGAAGCGGGCAATCTCAACATGCCTGCACAAGACATGAGTTGAGCCTGAATTCTCTTGAACTGCCTGACGAGGGGTTCTTCAAACAAGCGCCCTGTCGCGCGCCGATACCGCGCTGCGCGCCTTGCAACAGCGCAGCCCACCCATGCAAGGGTAATCCCCGCTTTTAGCGGTCGCCAGAAGTGGAGCTAAGCGGCCATCGCCAACTTCATGGCAGGCGTGATGCCGCCGAGCGCCATATTCGGACGCTCGTGGTTGTACGTCCATAGCCAGCGGGTGGCTTTGTCCTGCACCTGGTCGATGGTGTCGAACAGGGTTTGGGCGAGCCAGGCGTAGCGGATGGTGCGGTTGTAGCGTTCAACGTAGGCGTTCTGCTGTGGCTTGCCCGGCTGGATGTGCTCGACCCGGATACCATGCCGCTGCGCCCAGGACAGCAACGCGCCACTGATGTATTCAGGGCCGTTGTCGCAGCGGATCACGGCGGGCTTGCCGCGCCACTCGATGATCTGCTCCAGCGATCGGATCACACGGGCTGACGGCAGCGACAGATCCACCTCGATCCCCAGCCCCTCGCGATTGAAGTCGTCGAGCACATTGAACAGCCGGAAGCTGCGGCCGTCGGCCAACTGGTCGTGCATGAAGTCCATCGACCAGACCTGGTTGATAGCCTCCGGCACCGCCAGAGGCTCGGGCCGCTCACGCACCAGCCGCTTCCTCGGCTTGATCCGCAGGTTCAACTCCAGCTCGCGGTAGATCCGGTAGACCCGCTTGTGATTCCAGCCAAAGCCCTTCACGTTGCGCAGGTACAGGTAGCACAGGCCAAAGCCCCAGTCGCGATGGGCGGTCGTCAGGCGGATCAGCCAGTCGGCGATCCGGGCGTTCTGCTCGCTGGCCTTGGCCTGGTAGCGGAAGCAGGTCTCGCTCACCGCGAAGGCCTGGCAGGCGTGGCGGATGTTCGTACGCCCGCTCGTGACTGCCGATTGGGCCATCTCGCGTCGCTGAGATGGCCTCACCATTTTTTTGCGAGCGCTTCCTTCAGCAGGTCGGTACTGAGCTGCGCCTCGGCGTACATCTTCTTGAGCCGGCGGTTCTCCTCCTCCAGCTCCTTCATGCGCGCGACCATGGACACGTCCATGCCGCCGAACTTGCTGCGCCACTTGTAGAACGTGGCCGAGCTGATGCCGTGCTCGCGGCACAGCTCCGGCACGGGCGCACCGGCCTGGGCCTGCTTGAGCACGGCGATGATCTGGCTGTCGGTAAAGCGGGACTTCTTCATGGAACCTCCTCGGGAAAGGGGACGAGAAAATTCCACTTCTGGCGTCTGCTAATGGGCGGGGGATTACCCCAGCTGCTGGGCCAACTGTGGGTGGCTGGCGTTGGTCGGCAACAGTAAAAGGGCACTGAGGCTGTCCTCACCAAGGAAAGAGATCTCAGCAGCAAAGGTCTCAGAGCTGCACGAATCACTTAACGTGACTGGCCAGTTGCAGCGGGCCGGGCAAAGACCTGCAAGCGGTAAGCATCTGAGAGAGGCGATCCGGCAGGCGGGGAGCTTGGGGTCTGTTTGTGTGCCATGCCTCGCAGGAAGAAAGCCGGTCTAAAATGCCCTAGCCAGTGAACGCGTTGGTCGCAGCCGTCATTTCCGGGATGTTTGAACCACGTGGGAGCGTGTGCAGAATTTTGTGTAACCGTGGTTTGGGTTACCGCTGAGGAAGTCGCCCCTCGAACTGGATCGTAAAGCGGTTCAGCGCAGCCTTCCAGTCGCGGATCGGCAGCGTCCATTTCTTGGTGATGTTGCGCAGAGCCAGGTAGAACAGTTTCATCAAGGCTTCGTCGCTGGGGAACGCGCCGCGGTTCTTGGTCAGCTTGCGCAGGCTCATGTTGACCGACTCGATGGCGTTGGTCGTATAGATCACCTTGCGGATCTCCGGTGGGTAGTCGAAGAACGGGATCAGTCGTGACCAATTGCGCCGCCATGACTGGCTGATGGGCGGGTACTGGGCGTCCCACTTGGCCTCGAACTCGGTCAGTGCCTGCTCGGCCTCCTCGACGGTGGCGCAGGCGTAAATGCGCTTGAGATCGGCGGCAACCTCGGCGCGGCGTTTCCACGAGACGTAGTTCAGGCTGTGCCGCACCATGTGCACGATGCACAGCTGCACGGTGGTCTGCGGGAACACCGCCTCGATCGCCTCGGGAAACCCCTTCAGGCCATCGACGCAGGCAATGAAGATGTCCTGCACCCCGCGGTTGCGTAGCTCCGTCACGACTTGCAGCCAAAACTTGGCACCCTCGGCCTGCGCCAGCCATAGGCCCAGCACTTCCTTCTCGCCGCCCATGGTGATGCCGATGGCCAGGTACACCGCCTTGACCCGCACCGCGCCCTCGCGCACTTTGACGTGGATGCAGTCCAGATAGACGATCGGATAGACCGGATCCAGTGGCCGCGCCTGCCACGCCTTGACCTCCTCGACGACCGCATCGGTGACTGAGGAAATCAGACTCGGCGACACCTCGGTGCCGTACATCTCCTCCAGGTGCGACTGGATCTCGCGCACGGTCATGCCGCGCGCGTACAACGACAAGATCTTGTCATCGAAGCCGGCCCAGCGGGTCTGGTGCTTGGGGATCAGCTGTGGCGCGAAGCTGCCGTGGCGATCACGCGGAATCTCGATCGGCAGCTCGCCGAACTCGCCCTTGAGCGTCTTGCGGCTGCGTCCGTTGCGCGTGTTGCCGGCCGCGTTGGCGACCGGCTCATGCTTGTCATGACCGAGGTGTTCGGTCATCTCCGCGTCCAGCGCCCGCTCCACCAACCGCTTGGTCAGCTGCTTGAGCAGGCCGTTCTCGCCGATCAGATCCTCGGGTTTGGTGTAGTTGACCAACAGGCTGCTAAGCAGCTCGTCGGGTACCTCATGTGTGCGTGGGCTCATGGTGTCTCCGGGTTAGGTGGCAGTCTCCTGCCTGTGGCCCGGTTACACAAAATCTAGGACACGCCCCCACGTGGTTGAGTAAAGAAGAATTGCGTGCCAACACCTGGTTCACCAGCGCGGCATCGGGCATCCAACCTGCGGCAGACATGCCTTTCAATTGATCGCCCAACGAACGCAAGGACGCCGTGGCGGAGTCCACGTCGAGCGCGGCGTACCACTGCTTGACCATTTCCACTTCGGGCGTGGCTTGCCCGTCAAGCGCCTCGCCTATGGCCTGGATGACCATGGCATGTACGCTCTTCAGGCCTGTCGCATAACGATCGCTCATCACGCTTTTATGAAGCAGCACGTCCAGCGCGCTTGCCGGGGCCCGAATGACGTCTCCCCAACCATGCCGAAACCGCGGATCTGACGGCGCATCCTGCTCCCGGTCGTAGCGAAAGCCGGTCACGTCGATGCTGATGACCTTGTGGCGTGCATCTTCCCGGAAACGACCAGCATATTGTCCGGGCCAAGATCAGACGCTTCACCCAGGGTCAGCCTGACCAACAACGAGGCGAACAGCCCATCCAGACCGTTGTGGCGCAGTGTGTCGACCAATGCCTGTTTGCCCGCACGGAGATTGACCGGATCGTTGATCCGCGCAAGCAGTGCGCGGTCTTCGGCCAGTTCATCCGCCTGCGCACCGCTGTCGGGCGCGGCGCTTTCGACACGGGCAGCGGCTTGCTTGGCCTGTGCAAGCGAAACCTCAGGCGGCAGAAACGCTTTGGTCAGGAACGTGTCCAGCGGCTGTGCATCATGGATGAGTCGCGAGGCGATCAAGGCGTTGCTGGGCGGTGTCAGCAGCGATGAGTCCGGAATGTGTTGCCGCGACAGATAGCGTTCTTGCAGCGCATTGACCAGATCCTGGGCGGCAGCGACGTTGATGACGTCAAACAGGATGGGGATGCCAAGGGGATTGCGTAATCGAGGATCAGCGGCAACCAGGCTGTCGTGAATCCTGCAGACATCGTCGATATCCAATGCCCCTGTCTTGGCCTTTTCCGCCATTTCTTTGCCTTTTTCGGTATCGAGAAAGGCATGGAAGGCCAGTGTCAGCCGTTGCTGCGTGGCCTGCTTGTCTATGGCGCCTTCAAGCAGCCTGGCTGCAGAGCCAACGATGTAGCCCAAACGCTTGGTGGCCTTCTCGACTTGCCCTTTCGCGCAACAGGCCACTGCTTGACCCAGCAGGCTTCGCGAAATTCCGGTTTTGACGAGGTGTTCCTGGCCATCGAGCATCCCGACCATGCCAACATCGCTGCCTCCCAATGTCGCCTTGGAGCGCGAGAAGACGACAGCACTTCCAGACAGGCGCATCGGGTCATGGCCGCCAATGTCGGCCTTGGTTGAGAGAAACGCGACAGGCCGAATAACCGAGAATATGGGCTTATCCGGCCGGTTTAGCCCGGGAGCCGAGGCAGGCGCACGTATGCTCCTGGTGCACGCGGTGTCCGGCGTCATGCAATCGGGCGCGGGGCTGCGCCGGCCCGGGCCATGCTGCGGCGTGGCGTTAGTCCAGCCAATCGTGCGTCAGTGCCATGTTGCCGATCGTCGGCCGTTGCCGGGCTACGTGGTAACGCCGCGTCATCGGCCGCAGGGAGCGGCAAGCTTGCTGCGCCAGAGGTCGGGGTGATACGGGATTCCATACCATGCTCCAGTAACCAGCGGCACATTTTGCAATGCGGCCAATCACGAGCAACTCCATTTGGCGTAATCATCATCCGGTAAGCGAATATCGACCGAGCGTCATCATCGACGTTATCCAGACCCTACACACACGGCCCTGGACGCGCGCGACATGTAAAGTCGCTCGCGCCAGCGTGCTTTATCGCGGCTTGTCGCGAACATCGCGTGAATGCTCATGCTGCTTGCGCTATCGAAGCTTCGGCTAAAGCGAAACAATCGACGCCTGCCGTGGGAATGGCGCGCCGTACTTGCCGCTACTCCGCAAACGCGTGGTAGCGGCGAAAGCCGAGGACGTAGCGCTCCAGTGCAGCCGGTGTGCCGTCCCTCGGTTTTAACCCGGGTTATTGGACCTTCCCGGGGTGCGGTTACGCCAGCATGCGCACCTTCGGCTCGCGTGCCCATTGGCGGGTTTTTGCTGCGGTGATGAATGCCTTGGTATCGGCAGCGGGAACGACGCCCGCATCCTTGCCCACGTTGCCGGCCTTCAACAACACCTGCGCGCCTTCGTCGAATGCGATGGCCTTCAGATGCGCCCAGGCAAAGCTCACAAAATTCAGTGCCGCCGATTCGCGTGTCAGCAGCTTGGCCGCTTCCGAGGACAGCAGCACCGCCACCGCATCGAAGACCACCGAGGGCGTGCCCGCCAGTTGCCCATCGGCGGCGGCAGCTGCTTGCCGTCGCTAAGCTTGGCGCCGCCGAGTTTGGGCGCAACGATCTTGACCGTCGCGCCTGCAGCTTCGGCCGCCTTGCGGACTGCCTTGATCGCTGCTGCGTCCGAGCCGTCGTGGATCAGGATGCCCACCGTGCGCCCTTTCAAGGTGTCCTTCATCTTGCCGATGACCTGCAAGGCAGGCGAGAGCGGCATGTCGATCGGCGCCACTGCCGCCGGGGGCTGGCGGCAGGGCCGTCATGCCCATGCCATCGGCCACACGCTGCGCCAGTTCCTGGTCGATGTGGCGCAGATGACCCACGATGGCCTCGCGCACGTGAGCGGTCTCCACCTTCGACAGTTCGAACACCAATGCCGAGGCGATATGCGCCTGTTCCGGTGCGGTCTGGCTGCGGAAGAACAGGCGCGCCTGGCTGTAGTGATCGGCGAAGCTTTCTGCGCGCACGCGGCCCTTGGCACCTTCTTCGGCAGGAGTTGCGTGGCTGGGGAACCACGCAGCGCTTCACGCGGCGCATCGGCCTGCAGCGAGCTGGGCTCATAGGCAACGCGGCCCTTGGGCACGCCCATCTGCATGTGACCATCGCGCTGGTTGTTGGCGAACGGGCACTTTGGCGCGTTGACCGGAATCTGATGGAAATTCGGCCCGCCCAGACGGCTCAGCTGCGTATCCAGATAGGAGAACAGGCGGCCTTGCAGCAGCGGGTCGTTGCTGAAGTCGATGCCGGGCACGATGTTGGCCGGGCAGTAGGCAACCTGCTCGGTTTCGGCAAAGAAGTTGTCCGGCCAGCGGTCGAGCACCATGCGGCCGACGATCTGCAACGGCACCAGCTCCTCGGGAATGGCCTTGGTCGAATCCAGATGATCGAACGGGAACGTTGCTGCCTGCGCTTCGGTGAACAATTGCACGCCGAGTTCCCATTCGGGGAAATCGCCGTTCTGGATCGCTTCGAACAGGTCGCGGCGGTGGAAATCCTGATCGGCGCCGGCGATCTTGACCGCCTCGTCCCAGATGGTCGATTGCAGGCCCAGCTTGGGGCGCCAATGGAACTTGACGAAGGTGCTTTCGCCCTTGTCATTGAGGAACCGGAAGCTGTGGATGCCGAACCCTTCGATCATGCGTAGCGAGCGCGGGATGGTGCGGTCGCTCATCGCCCACATCACCATGTGCATCGATTCGGGTGTCAGCGAAATGAAATCCCAGAACGTGTCGTGCGCGCTGGCAGCCTGGGGGAAACCACGGTCCGGCTCCATCTTCACCGCATGAATCAGGTCCGGGAATTTCATCGCATCCTGGATGAAGAACACCGGGATGTTGTTGCCGACCAGATCCCAATTGCCTTCCTTGGTGTAGAACTTCACCGCGAAGCCGCGCACATCGCGCGGCGTATCCACCGAGCCGGCGCCACCTGCGACAGTGGAAAAACGCGTAAACAACGGAGTTTTTCGCCAACCTCGGTAAAGATCTTGGCGGTGGTGTACTGGCTCAACGACTTGGTGAGTTCGAAGTAGCCGTGCGCGGCACTGCCGCGCGCATGCACGATGCGTTCGGGAATGCGTTCGTGATCGAAGTGGGTGATCTTTTCGCGCAGGATGAAATCTTCCAGCAACGTCGGGCCGCGCGGCGTGGCGCGGAGCGAGTTCTGGTTGTCACCGACCGGAATGCCCTGGTTGGTGGTCAGTTGCGGGTGCGTGCCGCCTGCCTTCTGGTGCAACTCATCGCCAGTACCGCGCGCCCCATCGACGGTGGCGCTGACAGGTGCAAGGGCAGGGACCTGCGCGGATTTGCTGGGGGACTTGGCCATGGGAACTCCACTGTGGCGGGCTTGGGATGCGGGCTGAGCCATAAAGCCTGGGAGTGGCGCTGTTAATTGCATGTGTCTGCTTGCGAACGAAAACTCACATATGCCGCAAACATTGCGCGACGTCGCAGTTGCATGTGTTGCATCGATCACGCCGCGCGCGGCGCTATGCAGATGCGCACCAAGCGGACGCGACCATGTTGGGGGTTACAGGAGGTCGAGCGGCTGTTTGTGCGTAGGCGGCGCGAAGGCGCGATCAACCTCGGCAAGATCGTCTGCGTGCAATTGCAGCGTGCACGCCGCGGCGTTGGCACGCACATGCGCCGGCGTTCCAGATTCGGGAATGGCGATGACATTGCCGCTGCGGATCGCCCACGCCAGCGCCACCGCGGTGGCTGCAACGCCGCGACGCTCGCCGATGGCGTGCAAGACCGGGTGATCCAGCAACGCGCGGCTGCCAAGCGGCGAATACGCCATCACCGCCACCTCGTGCGCGGCGCACCATGGCAGCAGGTCGAACTCGATGCCGCGGCTGCCAGCGTGATACAGCACCTGGTTGACCAGGCAACGCGAGCCGCCATCGATTGCCCAGAGCTCCTGCATGTCATCGACATCGAAGTTCGACACACCCCAATCGCGGATCTTGCCGGCATCGCGGAGCGCTTCGAACGCATCCACCACTTCGGCCAGATCGCTGCCGCCACGCCAGTGCAGCAGATACAGATCCAGTGTGCGCACGCCCAGCCGTTGCAGGCTGGCTTCGCAGGCGCGCGCAATCCCGCGTGCACTGGCATTGCCGGGCAACACCTTGGACACCACGTAGGGAGGTTGCGTGCGGCCGATGGCCTGGCTGATCAATTGCTCGGCGCGGCCATTGCCATACATCTCGGCAGTGTCGATCAGTTGCATGCCCAATTGCTGACCGAGTTGCAGCGCTTCAATTTCCTGCTCGGGCGCATGCCGGCCCTGGCCCAGGTTCCAGGAGCCCAGACCTAACGCGGGCACGCAACGCCCGTTGCGCAGGCGCACCTGCGCGCAGGAAGGTGAAGACGATTCGGACATGATGGGCTCCTGTCTTGTTGGATTGAGGGTGACGACCGCATCACACCGGTGGCCTTGTCACTGCGACGATGGCTGCACCGATGTTGTCGCAGTGTCTGCACGCGCATCCCAGAACGCACAACGATGACGCTGCACGAAGTCGGGCGTGGCGCCGATCCTGTGCGGCGACAGCGTCAGCGGCGCGTCGCCATCAAAGCGCGGCCACGGCGGCCGCCCGCCACCGTTGGGATCGCCGGTGCGCGCGAATGCACCCCAGTAATCCTGCAGCGTATTGGCAAACGCCTGCTGCGCCGGACTGAACTGCGCCTGGCCACTGAGTACCCACGGACGCTGAAACAGATACACCAGTTCGGCGGCATGGAAAGCGCCCAATGCAGGCGAAAACGGCAGGCGTAACAGACCGTAGGGCGCATGCGGGTCGTCGAACTCGTAGGCGTACACCGGCGCATGCGTGCGCAATGCCTGCCCCAGCCGGCGTGCGGGGCAGGCGAAGCCGCCATCAGTCACGATGTCGGCGAACGCTTCCCAGCGCGATTGCGCGGCAATGGCTGCATATTGCGTCAGGACCGGGGCAGGCGAGGCATGCATGCGTTGCACGCGCGCTTCGTATCCGCTGCGCAGGTTGAGCTTGCCGATGTAGGACAGCAGTTGCGCAAACAAGCGCCCTTCGTCGCGATTGGTGCCGAGCAGTACTGGTACCTGCGCATGCCGGCCGCTGGCGATTGCCGCGGCCGGTGGCAGCGGCAACGCCTGGCCACCTGACATCGGCGCCCACGCATCGCTGCCGGTCAGGCCACGCCGCTGAGGTGCTGCATCGGCCAGCGTTTCGGCCGGCAATGCGCGCAGGCAGGCGGCCACATCGCGCGTGCGCGCGCAACCCACGCGTTGCGCCATGCGTACGCCGCCACTTTCTGCCTCGCGCTGCGGCACGCTGGAATCGCTCGCCAGGCAACTGCCGCTTTGCAGGATGGCGCGTCGAAACAATCCCGCCGCCCCGGGCGAAGCGAGCTGATAACAGATGCTCCATGCACCGGCCGATTCACCGAACACGGTGACATTGCGCGCATCGCCGCCGAACGCGGCGATATTGCCCTGCACCCAGCGCAAGGCCGCCTGCTGGTCGAGCAATGCATAGGCGCCTTCGCCTTCGTCACGCAGGCCTGGATGTGCGTAGAAACCGAACACGCCCAGCCGATAGTTGGGTGCCACCACAACGACATCCTGGCGCGCAGCCAACGCGCTCAGGTCGTAGTCGACATTGCTGCCCAGCTCCAGCGCGCCGCCATAGATCCACACCATCACCGCGCGTGGATGCGCAGGTGCCGGGCCGGGCGGTGCGTAGACATTGAGCGTGAGGCAATCTTCGGAGACATGCTTCTGCCCGAAGCGATAGCGCGGCAGGCAGGCCGGGCCGGCCTGGGTGGCGTCGCGGACCTGGGTCCATGCGGCTGGCGGTTGCGGTGCGCGAAAGCGCAGTGCACCTACCGGCGGCGCTGCGAACGGCACGCCCAGGAACGCGCGACCCTGTGCACTGGCCATCCCGCGCACCGGGCCGGCTGTCGTCTGCACCACCTCTGCACGCGCATCGGGCGCGTGCACCAGCGCCGGTACCTCGCCGGGGCGGCGCGGTGCGCAGCCAACCAGCAGGCAGGCTGCCAACAGGGCGGCAGCAAGGAAGTTCGGTTCACGCATGCGCCAGGGTCTGCTGTGGGATGAGAGCGTCCGCCATCATCCTGGTGGCACGTGTAGGCCAGGAAAACGGCTGGCAGTGCGATGGCATCTGGGCATTCATTCGCAGCGCAATAAAAAAACCCAGCCGCGTTACCGGCTGGGTTGTGTTGGCCGTCGCGGTGCGGCGATCAGGCCTCGGCGTCTTCCTTGTAGGCATCGACCGGGATGCACGCGCACATCACGTTCTTGTCGCCGTAGACGTTGTCCACGCGTGCCACCGGCGGCCAGTACTTCTGCTGCTTGAGGCTGGGCAGCGGGAAGGCGGCCAGTTCGCGCGGGTAGGCATGCGTCCACTCGCTGGCCGAGACCTGGGTTGCGGTATGTGGGGCGTGCTTGAGCGGGTTGTCCTCGCGGTCCAGGCGGCCGTCCTCGATGGCGCGGATCTCTTCGCGGATCTGGATCATCGCGTCGATGAAGCGGTCCAGTTCGTGCTGCGATTCGCTTTCGGTCGGCTCCACCATCAGCGTGCCGGCCACCGGGAAGCTCAGCGTCGGTGCGTGGAAGCCGAAGTCGATCAGCCGCTTGGCGATGTCTTCGGCGCCGATGCCGCTGGTCTTCTCCAGCGGGCGTACGTCGAGGATGCACTCGTGCGCGACCAGGCCATTGCGGCCGGTGTACAGCGTCTTGTAGTGCGGTGCCAGGCGCTTGGCGATGTAGTTGGCGTTGAGCAATGCCACTTGCGTGGCCTTGCGCAGACCGGCGCTGCCCATCATGGTCACGTACATCCAGCTGATCGGCAGGATCGAGGCCGAGCCATAACTGGCAGCGCTGACCATGCCGACGTCGCCTTCGCCGCCCAGCGTTCTTGGTAGGAACGGCGCCAGGTGCGATTTGACCGCACACGGGCCCACGCCCGGCCCGCCGCCGCCATGCGGAATGCAGAAGGTCTTGTGCAGGTTGAGGTGCGAGACGTCCGAGCCCCACTTGCCGGGCTTGGCCACGCCGACCAGCGCGTTCATGTTGGCGCCATCGGTATAGACCTGGCCGCCATGCGCATGCACCGCTTCGCAGATCGCCACCACGTCTTCTTCGAACACGCCGTGGGTGGACGGGTAGGTGATCATCAGTGCGGCCAGGCGATCGGAATATTTTTCCGCCTTGGCGCGGATGTCATCCACGTCCACGTTGCCGTTGGCATCGCACTTGGTCACCACCACGGTCATGCCGCACATCTGTGCGGAGGCCGGGTTGGTGCCGTGCGCCGACTCGGGGATCAGGCAGATGTCGCGATGGCCTTCGCCGCGTGCGCGGTGGTAGGCGCGGATCGCCAGCAGGCCGGCATATTCGCCTTGCGCGCCGGAGTTGGGCTGCAGGCTCACCGCGTCATAGCCGGTGCACTCGACCAGCATCGCTTCCAGCTCGTCGATCAGCTGCGCGTAGCCGGCGGATTGTTCGGCCGGTGCAAGCGGATGGATGGCACCGAACTCCGGCCAGGTCACCGGAATCATCTCGGCGGTGGCGTTGAGCTTCATGGTGCAGCTGCCCAGCGGGATCATGGTGCGATCCATCGCCAGGTCCTTGTCGGCCAGCGAGCGCATGTAGCGCAGCAGTTCGTGTTCGCTGTGATGGGTGTTGAATACCGGGTGGGTCAGGAACGGGGTGGTGCGCAGCAGGCCCTGCGGCAGGGCATCGGCGGTGGCGGCATCCAGCGCGTCCACATCGGCCGTGGCACCGAACAGCTGCGCCAGCGCGACCACGTCGGCGCGGGTGGTGGTTTCGTCCAGGCTGATGCCCACCGCTTCGCTATCGATGGCGCGCAGGTTGATTCCGGCCGCACGCGCACGGGCGTGGATGGCATCGGCATCGATCGCCTTGACGTGCAAGGTGTCGAAGAAGCGCTCGCCCACGGTGACGCCGGCGCTGCGCAGTGCGGCGGCCAGGATCGCCGCCAGGCGATGGGTGCGCCGTGCGATGCGGGTCAGGCCGTCGGGGCCGTGGTACACCGCATACATCGAGGCCATCACCGCCAGCAGTACCTGCGCAGTGCAGATGTTGGAGGTGGCCTTTTCGCGGCGTATATGTTGCTCGCGGGTCTGCAGGGTCAGGCGATACGCCGGGTTGCCGGCGGCATCGATCGACACGCCGATCAAGCGGCCGGGCATCGAGCGCTTGTAGGCATCGCGGCATGCCATGAAGGCGGCATGCGGGCCGCCGAAACCGAACGGCACACCGAAGCGCTGCGAGTTGCCGACCACGATATCCGCACCCCATTCGCCCGGGGCGGCGATCAAGGTCAGCGCCAGCAGATCGGTGGCCACTGCGACCAGGCCGCCTTGCGCGTGCACGGCCTCGGCCAGCGCAGCGTGATCGCCGATATGACCGAAGCTGTCCGGGTACTGCAGCAGCACGCCGAAGCACTCGGTTTGCAGCGCTTCTTCCGGCGTGCCGACACGCAGCACGATGTCCAGCGGCTCGGCGCGCGTGCGCAGCAGCTCCAGCGTCTGCGGGTGCACCGCGTCGTGCACGAAAAAGGTGTTGGACTTGGATTTGGCCGAACGCTTGGCCAGCGTCATCGCCTCGGCCGCGGCGGTGGCTTCGTCCAGCAGCGAGGCGTTGGCGATCTGCATGCCGGTGAGGTCGGCGCACAGGGTCTGGAAGTTGATCAGCGCTTCCATGCGGCCTTGCGAGATTTCCGCCTGGTACGGCGTGTAGGCGGTGTACCAGGCCGGGTTCTCCAGGATGTTGCGCAAGATTACCTTCGGTGTGTGGGTGCCGTAATAGCCCTGGCCGATGAAGTTGCGATACACGGTATTCTTGTCGGCGATGGCGCGGATCTTGGCCAGCGCTTCTTCTTCGGTGATCGCCTCGGGCAGCGCCAGCGGCGCCGGCGACTTGATGTTGCCCGGCACGATGGCATCGGTCAGCGCATCCAGGCAGGCGTGGCCGACCACGTCCAGCATCTGGGCGATTTCCGCGTCGTTGGGGCCGATATGGCGTTCGACGAACGCGCTGTGGTGTTCGAGGTCGCGCAGGGAAGACGGGGTCTGGGACATGGCGGGCATCCGGAGCAGAGGGCATGCGAAAGGTCGGAAGCACCACGACCGGTCTGACGCGCATGCGCGCGCCACGACCTGCCGCAGCGGCGGTCTTCCTCGCGCCCCTCTGTCCTTTTGCCTGAGAGTTTAGGAACGCGGCATGGCACCTGGCCTGCCTGCGTTCCGTGCCCCTTCGGCGCCGGCCGCGGCCGGTCTCTCCAGAGTTGTGTTGAAGATGGTATCGGGCCTGAGCGATTACGGGCTGTTGCGCCTTCGGCAGCGGCAGTGCCGCTTCTCCCACCGTGTTGCCTGGCTAGTATAGCCAGCGCCCGGCCGCTTGGCGAAACGCTTTTCGGCGCCATGACATGCCGGAGGCCGGGCGAGTCGCCTCGTCCGGCCTCCGGGATTTGAGCGGCCGCTGTTGCCCCCGCTACCGGGCGGTCCGGCAACGGCAGCGCCCGCTCGCTCCTGCCCGCGCAGGCGGATCAGTGGTGCCCGTTCTTGGGCGGCGGATCGTGCTTGGTATTGGCGCCCGGCGGGGATAGTCCCCACCGCCGACATGCTTCCACAGACGCTGGTCCAGGGGCTCCAGCTGGCCCTTGGCCCCGGCGGGCCGTTGCAGCGCTTGCGCACCATTGGTTGGCGATTTTTTCGACAGGTTCATGTTGACGTCCTCACGGGTTTTCCCTTCGTACGCAGCGTCACGCCGCCCGAAGGGACGACTGCGTGACCGCCTCGGCCATCTGCCCGTTGGCCGGTGAGGCGACAGTGGTCGCTGGACCGCAGAGCCGGGGACAGCGCCATGCGATCCAGCGTGCGCGGGTGCCGTTGCGACCCAGGGCCGGCGCACGACGCTGTGTGCGCGGTAACGAACGTCGCATCTGCCAGGTCCGTGCCGGCACGTGCCGATGTGATGCCGGTCACGGCAAGCGCTCCCGACCGCCCGGCCGGAGCGCTGGCATTCGCAAAGCGCAGCGCCTTTGCGCAGCGTGTCCGCGTGTGCAGTGGCACGCGATGCAGGCTTGGCCGGCGATGCGTCTCGCCGGCATGCCGCCGCCGACCAGCATTGGATAGGGGAGGCGCGAGGTGGACTACCATTTCATTTCCGGGCTGCCGCGGGCGGGCTCGTCCTTGCTGGCCGCGTTGCTGCGACAGAGCCCGCACGTGCACGCCGATGTCACCTCGCCGGTCGCGCGACTGTACGCGGCGATGCTGATGGGCATGAGCGAGGAACATCCCTCCAACGTGCAGATCGATGACGCACAGCGGGTGCGGTTGCTGCGTTCGGTCTTCGACGCCTATTACCAGGATCGCCAGGGGCTGGGCACGGTGTTCGACACCAATCGTGCCTGGTGCAGCCGCCTGGCAGGGCTGGCGACGCTGTTTCCGCACAGCCGTGTCATCTGTTGCGTTCGCGATGTTGGCTGGGTCGTCGATAGCTTCGAGCGCCTGGCGCAGACCCAGCCGCTGCGCTTGTCGGCGTTGTTCGGCTACGACCCGGAAGACTCGGTCTCGATGCGCGCGGACCTGCTGACCGCACCGCGCGGCGTGGTGGGCTATGCGCTGGATGGGCTGCGCCAGGCGTTCTACGGCGAACATGCCGATCGACTGCTGCTGTTGCGCTACGACACGCTGGCGCAACGGCCGGCGCAGGCGATGGAGCAGGTCTACGCTTTCCTGCAACTGCCGGCGTTCGCGCACGACTATGCCGGTGTCCAGGCCGAGGCCGAACGCTTCGATGCCGCGTTGCAGATGCCGGGCCTGCATCGCGTCCGTCGCGGGGTGCAGTACGTCCCCGGCGCAGCGTGTTGCCGCCGGCGCTGTTCGAACGTTTGCAGGAGCTGGCCTTCTGGGAACGCGGGCCCTCGCATGGAGCCCTGCTGGTATGAGCAGGCGCGTGGCTTGGCAGCGCACGGCGACGCGGCAGCATCGAGCAGGCAGGCAGCACGGGCGGGCGTCGGCGGCCGCCAGCGGATGACGACCCTGTTCCGACGCGAGGCGGTGGACTACCGGCAGCGCAGTCGGCTCGGGCCGGTGGTGCTGCGCCAGCATGGCGCGCTACGTTGGTGCGTAGGCCTGCTGATGGCAACCGTGATCCTGCTGCTGGCCGGATTCTTCCGCCTGGGCTTCGCGCGCAGCGAGACCTTGTATGGCGCGGTCGTCCCGGCGGGCGGACTGATCGCCGTCACCACACCGCAGTCGGGCGTGGTGGTGCAGGTCGGCGCCGTGCAGGGCCAGCGCGTCGCTGCGGGCCAGGTGTTGTTCGTGTTGTCGGCCGAACATCGCGACGATCGCGGGCGGCCGACCCAGCGCGCTGCTGTGGTGCTGGCCGAACAGCAGCGCCTGGCCGTCGAGGCGATGGCGCAGTTGCGTGCCCAGGGGCGTGCAGCAGCAGGCGGCTGCGCGGGCGCTGGCCGGCCTGCGCGACCGCCTGCAGCAGATCGACGTCGAGCTGGACTTGCTGCGCCATCGGCAGCAACTGACCCAATCGATCGAGCAGCGTTACCGCACCGCGTTGACGCGCGGCCTGGTCAGCCAGCAATTCGTCGATGAAAAACAGGCCGACGTGCTCGACCAACGCGCGCATACCCTGGAGTTGCGGCGCGAGCGCATGGCCTTGGCCGATGCGCTTGCGCAGGCCCAAGCCGAGGTGCAGCAGTTACCGTCGAACTTGCGCCAACAATTGGCGGTGGCCGGTGCCGGCCTGCAGGAGGATCGGCGTGCGGCGATCGAGCAGGCGGCCGCGTCGCGTTGGGAAGTGCGCGCGCCGCGTGCCGGCCGTGTGGCGCTGCGACCGCTGCAGCGTGGGCAGGCGGTCGCGCAGGGGCAACGCTTGGCCGATCTGCTGCCGACGTCGATGGCGACCGAGGTCGTGTTGTACGCGCCCTCCCGGGCCGCAGGTCTGATTGGGCTCGGGATGCCGGTGCAACTGCGCTTCGATGCCTTGCCCTACCAGCATTACGGTCAGTTTGCCGGGCAGGTGGTCGAGATCGCCGTCGCGCCCGAACCGCCGCGTGTCGACTCCACGTCGGTGAGCGAACCGTTGTACCGCGTGCGGGTGCGCCTGGCCGGGGATGCCGCGCTGCGTGCAGGACACACCGCGGTCCTGCGACCGGGTATGCGCGTGCAGGGCACGCTGGCATTGGAATGGCGGCGCTTCTCGCAGTGGGCCTTCGAGCCGCTGTCCAGCTTGCACGGTACGCTGCGATGAGCCGCTGGCAGGCGCAGTTGCGTCGCGCGTCCGGCGTGCGTGGGTTGCCGATGATCCTGCAGGGCCAGGTCGGCGAATGCGGATTGGCCGCCATGGCCATGATCGCCCACTATCACGGTTGCCACATCGGCCTGGCCGAGCTGCGCCGCCGGTTCCTGCTGTCGCGGCAGGGCACCAACCTGGCCAATCTGGTGGCGATCGCGCAGGCGCTCGGTCTGCAGGCGCGCGCGTTGCGGCTGGAAATGGACGCGCTGCCGGAGTTGCAGCTGCCCTGCATCGTGCATTGGGATCTGAATAATTTCGTCGTGCTCAAGCGGGTGGGCGCCCGTCGTCTGCAGATCCACGATCCGGCCAGCGGGCCGCGGAGCCTGACGCCGGGCGAATTCGCCCGGCATTTCTCCGGGATCGCGCTGGAACTCAGCCCGGCCGCCGACTTCCGTCCGCAAGCTGCGGCGCCGGCAGTGGCGTTGTCCTCGTTGATCGGTCGTGTCCACGGACTTGGACGTGCGGTCTGGCAGGTGCTTGCGTTGGCATTCGCGCTCGAGGTGCTCAGCCTGGGAATGCCGTTCCAACTGCAGTGGATCGTCGATCAGGCGGTGCCGTCGGCCGACATCGGGTTGATCCATGTCCTTGGCGCCGGGTTCCTGTTGCTGGTGGTCCTGCAATCCTGCATCGCCCTGCTGCGCGGATGGCTGATCGCCAGCGTGTCGGCACAGCTGGGTTTTCAATGGATGGGGCAGGTGTTCGCGCACCTGCTCGCGCTCCCGTTGGCGTATTTCGAGAAGCGTCACCTGGGTGGAATCCAGTCGCGCTTCGCCTCGATCGTGCAGGTGCAACGCACCTTGACGACCGGATTCACCCAGACCCTGGTCGATGGCGTGCTGGTGATCGGCACCCTCGGCCTGATGCTGGTCTACAGCGTCGGCCTCAGCGCGATCACGCTGGTGGCGGTGGCGCTGTATGCGGCGACACGCTGGCTGTGGCTGCGGAGGATGCGCGAGGCCGCCGCCGAGCAGTTGTTGTGGGACGCGCGCCAGCACACCCACCTGCTGGAGAGCGTGCGCGGCATCCAGGGCGTGCGGCTGTTCGGGCGCCAGCAGGTGCGGCGCATGGACTGGACCCATCTGCTGGCCGAACAGACCAATGCACAACTGCGCCTGGCACAGGGCGAGGTCTGGCAGTCGTCACTCCAGCGCCTGCTGTTCGGATGCGAGCGGGTGCTGGTGATCTGGCTCGCCGCGTTCGCGATCCTGCGCGCAGAGCTGTCGCTGGGCATGCTGCTGGCATTCATGGCCTATCGCGAGCAGTTCGCCATGCGCTTGTCCGAGCTGATCGATCGGCTGGTGGAGTTCCGCCTGTTACGCGTCCATCTGGAGCGGGTGGCCGACATCGTCCACCAGCCGCGCGAGGAGGCCGATCAGCGCATCGATGCGCCGGCCTGGAACGACACCACCATCGAACTGTGCGGCATCGGCTTCCGCTACGCCGACGATACCCCGGCGGTGCTCGAAGACGTCAGCGTGCGCATCGCCAGCGGGGAATGCGTGGCCATCACCGGCGCGTCCGGGTGCGGCAAGACCACCTTGGTCAAGGTGATCCTCGGGCTGCTGCAACCCAGTACGGGGCAAGTGAAGATCGGTGGGCGCCCGCTGAGCCTTGCGGCGCTGGCGCCCTATCGCGCCATCGTCGGCACGGTGATGCAGGACGATCTGCTGTTCACCGGATCGGTCAGCGAAAACATCAGTTTCTTCGACCCGGAGCCGGACCAGGCGCAGATCGAACGTTGCGCGCGCATCGCCGGCGTGCACCAGGAGGTGGAGCAGATGCCGCTCGGCTACGCCTCGTTGTTGAGCGAGGCGGGTACCGGGTTGTCGGGCGGGCAGCGGCAACGCGTCTTGCTGGCACGCGCGCTGTACAGGTCGCCACGTATCCTGGTGCTGGACGAGGCGACCAGCCATCTGGACGTGATGAACGAGCAGCGCGTCAATCGCGCCATCCAGGCAATGCAGGTCACCCGGATCATCGTGGCGCATCGGAGCGAAACCGTGGCCATGGCCGCGCGCGTCATCACCCTGGAGCAGGGCCGGGTGGTGAGCGATCAGCCGATCGCCGATTGGCAGCGGCTGCAGGAGCGCTCCACCGCAGCCGACTGATCGCTGCCGTTGGCCACTGGGCGCCGAGCACTGCCGGCGCCGTCATTGCCAGTGCGCAGCCGCTCGGCTGTGCAGGATGAGATGCCGTGCTGGAACGAAGCGGACGCGGCTGCGATTTCCGTGCCTGCGTGCCGCGCATGCGCTCCATCGCTGGCCGCATGCGGTGGCAGTTGGCGTAAAGTGTCGGCTTCTTTGCCCCATGCCTGCCGCTGCGCTCGTTGGCCTGACCACCGCTGCCGGTGCCTGCGCGTGGGGAGTCCTCCGGATACCGTTGCGCATGACTTCTGCTGTTCCCTCCACCCGTCGCATGGCGCTGCTGCTGGCCGGGCTGGCGATGTTCGGCCCGTTTTCGATCGACACCATCTTCCCGGCGTTCTCGCAACTTGGCCGCAGCCTGGCGGCGGACCAGGTGGCGATCCAGCAGACCATCAGCGTCTATCTGCTGGCGTATGGCCTGATGAGCATCGCGCACGGGCCGTTGTCCGATGCCTGGGGCCGCAAGCGGGTGATCCTGGGCGGGCTGGCCTTGTTTGTCGCCGGTTCGATCGGCTGTGCGTTGTCGCAAGACTTGCCCACGCTACTGGCGTTCCGCGCGCTGCAGGGCCTGTCGGCCGGCGTGGGCATGATCGTCGGGCGGGCGGTGATCCGCGACCTGTTCCATGGCCCTGACGCGCAGCGGCTGATGAGCCAGGTGTCGATGATCTTCGGGATTGCGCCGGCCATCGCGCCGATCATCGGCGGCTGGATCCTGCTCAGTGGCGCCGGCTGGCCGTTGATCTTCTGGTTCTTGGTGGTGTTTGGCCTGGTGCTGCTCATCGCAACCCTGACTGGCTGCCGGAGACCCACCCGGTGGAGGCGCGCACCCCGCTGCAGTTCAAACGCCTAATGCAGGATTACGTGCGCATCGGCTTCAATCCGCGCTTCCAGCGCCTGGCCGCGGCCGGGTCGTTCAATTTCGCCGGCATCTTCCTGTACATCGCCTCGGCCCCGGTGCTGATCATGCAGCACCTGAAGCTGGGCGAAGGCGATTTCGCCTGGCTGTTCATTCCCACCATCGGCGGCATGACGCTGGGCTCGTTCCTGTCCGGGCGCATGGCCGGGCGCATGCAGCCGGTGCGGCAGATCCGCATCGGCTTCATCTGCTGCGGCGTGGCGGCACTGGCCAATCTGGCCTACACCTTTGCGGTGGCGCAGATCGCGCTGCCGTGGGCGGTGCTGCCGATCTTCCTGGCCGGCATGGGCATGGCGTTGATCTTTCCGATCCTGGCGCTGGCGGTGCTGGACATGTACCCGCAGCAGCGCGGCCTGGCGTCGTCGCTGCAGGCCTTCACCCAGTTGATGACCAATACGGTGGTGGCCGGGGTGCTGTCGCCGCTGCTGAGTGAACATCCGCGGCATCTGGCGATCGGCATGACCGGCTTTTTCTTGCTGGGCTGGCTATTCTGGCGCTGGGAGCGCCGCAGCGGCCGCCGTCTACGGCACCGCCAGGCCACCGAGGCAGTGCCTCTGGAGCCGGCCGACCACCTCTGACCTCACAGGAGCCTGCATGTCCACCGATTCCAAGTTGCGCCGTGATGCCCGCAAGCGCGCCGCCGAGCGCCAGCGCAACCAGGCCGCCGCCAATCCCGCGCCGGTGTCCCCGATCGAACCGCATGCCGAACTCCGCGACCAGCAACGCACCCTCTTGGCCGGCATCGTCCGCCGCGACGGCGAATGGGTGCTGGGAATGGATGGCCGCATCGCCGGCGAAAGCACCAGCGCCGCGCAGGTGCTGGCGCTGATCATGCGCGCGGCCGAGTTGCACGAACGCCAGGGCACCCCGGTGCGGTTGACCTACTCGGACGCCCTCAAGGACGCCGCACATGCCGAGGCCCGTGCCGACGGTATTGATACGCCCAGGGTTCCGTAGACACTCAAGACCCTCGTTGCGCGTAGCGCCGTTCAAACTCTACAGGGGACAGGTCACCAGTTGAACCGTGGCGGCGGTTGGGGTTGTAGAACATCTCGATGTAGTCGAATACCTCGGCGCGTGCGGCGT
This sequence comes from Xanthomonas phaseoli pv. phaseoli, assembly GCA_022749655.1. GTDB lineage: Bacteria > Pseudomonadota > Gammaproteobacteria > Xanthomonadales > Xanthomonadaceae > Xanthomonas > Xanthomonas phaseoli. The sequence continues at coordinate 4,070,428 of CP094243.1, read as the reverse complement.
CCTTGGTGGGATAGATTCGTCGCCTGATCCGCTCGCGTTTGAGCAGGCCGAAGAAGCTCTCCACGGGTGCGTTGTCGTGGCAGTTGCCACGCCGACTCATGCTGCACACCAAGCCATGGGACGCCAGGAAACTCTGCCAGTCATCGCTGGTGTAGACCGACCCTTGGTCTGAGTGAACCAAGCAACCAGCATTGGGTTTGCGCCGCCACACCGCAGACAACAAGGCCTGCACGACCAACTCGGTGTCGGCCCGATCGCGCATCGCCCAGCCGACGACCTGCCTGGAAAACAGATCGATCACCACAGCCAGGTACATCCAGCCTTCGTGCGTGCGGATGAAGGTGAAATCGCTCGCCCAGGCCGTGTCCGGCTCGGTCACGTCGAACTGTCGGTCAAGCAGGTTGGCCGCCGCCTTGCACTGCATCCCTCCATGGAAGCGCGGTTTGCGACCATAGCCCACCTGGGCACGCAATCCCTCGGCGCGCATCAATCGATGCACCCGATGGCGACTGCAACGCTCACCCAGATCGCGTAGATCCTTGGCGATCTTGCGATGCCCATACACACTGCCGCTGGCCAGCCAGTGGTGCTTGATCAGCCCCAGCAGGCGTTCGTCTTCCTTGGCGCGCTCACTGTCCGGCGACTTTAGCCACGCGTAGTATCCAGCCCGGTTCACCCGCAACACCCGGCACATCGCACACACCCTGAACTCCCCGCAGTGGGCTTGCATGAAGGCGTACTTTGCCTTTACCCCTTGGCAAAGTACGCGGCGGCCTTTTTAGGATGTCGCGCTCCTCGGTCACTCGACGCAACTCTGCCTTCAGCCGCCGAACCTCGGCGCTCTGGTCCACCTCGGCGCGCTGTACCACGCCGGGCTTGCCGAACTTGCGCAGCCAGGCGTACAGGCTGTGCGTCGTGAGGTAATCCCCCACTTCTAGCGGTCGCCAGAAGTGGAGCTAAGCGGCCATCGCCAACTTCATGGCAGGCGTGATGCCGCCGAGCGCCATATTCGGACGCTCGTGGTTGTACGTCCATAGCCAGCGGGTGGCTTTGTCCTGCACCTGGTCGATGGTGTCGAACAGGGTTTGGGCGAGCCAGGCGTAGCGGATGGTGCGGTTGTAGCGTTCAACGTAGGCGTTCTGCTGTGGCTTGCCCGGCTGGATGTGCTCGACCCGGATGCCATGCCGCTGCGCCCAGGACAGCAACGCGCCACTGATGTATTCAGGGCCGTTGTCGCAGCGGATCACGGCGGGCTTGCCGCGCCACTCGATGATCTGCTCCAGCGATCGGATCACCCGGGCTGACGGCAGCGACAGATCCACCTCGATCCCCAGCCCCTCGCGATTGAAGTCGTCGAGCACATTGAACAGCCGGAAGCTGCGGCCGTCGGCCAACTGGTCGTGCATGAAGTCCATCGACCAGACCTGGTTGATAGCCTCCGGCACCGCCAGAGGCTCGGGCCGCTCACGCACCAGCCGCTTCCTCGGCTTGATCCGCAGGTTCAACTCCAGCTCGCGGTAGATCCGGTAGACCCGCTTGTGATTCCAGCCAAAGCCCTTCACGTTGCGCAGGTACAGGTAGCACAGGCCAAAGCCCCAGTCGCGATGGGCGGTCGTCAGGCGGACCAGCCAGTCGGCGATCCGGGCGTTCTGCTCGCTGGCCTTGGCCTGGTAACGGAAGCAGGTCTCGCTCACCGCGAAGGCCTGGCAGGCGTGGCGGATGTTCGTACGCCCGCTCGTGACTGCCGATTGGGCCATCTCGCGTCGCTGAGATGGCCTCACCATTTTTTTGCGAGCGCTTCCTTCAGCAGGTCGGTACTGAGCTGCGCCTCGGCGTACATCTTCTTGAGCCGGCGGTTCTCCTCCTCCAGCTCCTTCATGCGCGCGACCATGGACACGTCCATGCCGCCGAACTTGCTGCGCCACTTGTAGAACGTGGCCGAGCTGATGCCGTGCTCGCGGCACAGCTCCGGCACGGGCGCACCGGCCTGGGCCTGCTTGAGCACGGCGATGATCTGGCTGTCGGTAAAGCGGGACTTCTTCATGGAACCTCCTCGAGAAAGGATACGAGAAAATTCCACTTCTGGCGTCTGCTAATGGGCGGGGGATTACCGTGACACCCAGCCGCTCGGCGACGTCTGCCACCTTGAACCCACGATCCGTCACTTGCCGGACCGCCTCGATCTTGAACTCATCCGTATACCGCTTGCTGCTCATAGACATCTCCGAATCGACTATTTTCCATGGCCATGAGATGTCTAGGAAACCCTGGGCGTATCACTGCCCCTGATTCTGCTGTTTCAACCATTCGCTCATCGGCGCGAAGTACTCCAGCATCGGGCCGGCATCGAGTTTGTCGTTGCCGGTGAGTTCCTTGAGGGTGGTTTGCCAGGGCTGGCTGGAACCACGCTGCAGCATCGACCAGAACTTCTGCCCGGCGTCCTTGTTGCCGTAGAAGCTGCAGTCGTACAGCGGCCCCTGATGGCCGGCGGCCTGACACAGGCCTTTGTAGAACTGGAATTGCAGGATATGCGCCAGAAAGTAGCGCGTGTACGGTGTGTTGCCCGGCACGTGGTACTTGGCGCCAGGGTCGAAGAATTCTTCGCCGCGCGCGCCGACCGGCGCCACGCCCTGGTACTTGGCTTTCAGTTCCCACCAGGCCTGGTTGTAATGCTCGGGCGTGATCGAACCGTCGAACACGCCCCAGCGCCAGCGGTCGATCATCAAACCGAACGGCAGGAACGCCACCTTGCTCAGGGCCATGCGCATCTGCGAATTGATCAACGACTCGCGACCGGTCTGCTGCTCGCCCACCATGCCGATCGACTGCAGGTACTTGGGCGTCATCGCCAGCACGATGGTGTCGCCGATCGCTTCGTGGAAGCCGTCGTTGGCGCCGTTCTGGAACAGCGGGGGTAATGGGTTATAGGCCAGGTCGTAATAGATGTGGCCCAGCTCGTGGTAGATGGTGGTGAAGTCTTCTTCGGTCGGTTTGATGCACATTTTGGTGCGCACATCCGCGCCGATGTTTTGGTTCGCCTCGCCGCCCATGTTCATGTCCCAGGCGCTGGCGTGGCACACCACATCGCGGTCCAGCGGTTTGATGAACTGCGAGCGCTGCCAATAGGTGTCGGGCAGCTTGGGCATGCCGAGCGAGGTGTAGAAATCCTGCGCGCGTTCGGTCATCTGCTTGGCGGTACGCAGCTGCGCTTCGCGTTCGGCGTTGAAGCGTGCGGCCGCGCCACCATCGCCGCCGGCGTTGCGCGCCAGCACTGCAGTGAGGTTGCTTTGGTACTGCTTTTCCAGCGCGGAGGTGATGTCCAGATCGCCGGCCCCGGGGTAGGGCTGCAGCAGATCCCACAGATTGCTCCAGTCCTGCTGCCACATGTTGCCCATCAGGTGTGCCGGCAACAGGCCGCCGGCGACCTCGCCCTTGTCCTTGCCGTATTGCGTATCGAGTTTGCCGCGCGCATAGCACTGCAACTGCGCATACAACGGTTTGACCTGTTCCCACAGGCGGTCGGTTTCGCTGGCCAGTTGCGCCGGCGGCATGTCGTAGCCGCTGCGCCATAGCACCCCGACGTCGGCGAAACCAAGCCCGCGTGCGCCCTCGTTGGCCAGTTCCACGAAGCGTTGGTAGTCCTTGCGCATGGGCTGCGTAGTGCTGTGCCAGCCCTGCCAGGCGTCGAGTTGTTCGTTGTAGTCGCGGCTGCTGGCCAGCACTTGCTCCAACTCGCCGAGCTGGCGGCAGCGGCGCTGCTCGCCTTCGCCTACGCAGTAGCTGCCGGCGCCGTAATCGCCTTCCATCTTGGCCGCGATGCGGGTGAGCTCGGCCAGCTTGGCCGGGTCGCGCGGTGCAGGCAGGGCACTCATCAATTTCAGCAACTGCAGCGCACGCGCACTGTCGGCCGACATCGGTGTGCCGGCGTACTGCTTGGATTGTTCGATCCACCGATCCAGCTGCGCCAGCGAACGTTCGTTGGCCTTGGCCGCCAGCAACTGCGAATCGCCGTTGATATAGGTCGAAGACAGCCACTGCGCTGCAGTGGTTTCCGGATAGGCAGCCTTGTATTCGGCGCTGATGCGCGCAACGAACTGATCGGCGCTTTCGGCTGGCGCGGCCTTGCTCGCGACAGGCGTGTCCGGTGGTGCCGCATCCCGGCGGCAGGCCGACAAGCTCAGGGTGCCGGCAGCCACGGCCAAAGCCAGCAACAGCAAACGAGGATTCACGGGTGGTCCTTGCAGTGAAGTCCGGCGAAGGCTAGAGCGCGCCGGGTTTCAGGGCAAGGGGCAACGTACGCCACGCATGCGATGCGGCAGGCAGGCGCAGGCGTTGGCGATCAGCGCAGCGTCGTGCCGGTGCACTTGGCGAACAGGTCGCGCTCGGGCGCGTAGGCGCTGGTCTTGACCTGCATCAACCCAAGTACCGACGGGAACAGCGCATCCTGATCGGTGTATTGCCCTGCACGGTGGCGCAGGCAGGCTTCGTCCAGGCCGCGATCGCGCGCGAACTCCGGCGAGAACCACATTACCATCGGCACATGGGTCTGCTCCTTGGGCGCGATGGCATACGGAACGCCGTGCAGGTACAGGCCTTTTTCGCCGAGCGATTCGCCGTGATCGGAGAGATAGATCATCGCCGTGTCGTAGTCCGGCAGGCCGCGCAGCGCATGGATGGCCTGATTGAGGAAATGGTCGGTGTACAGGATCGAATTGTCGTAGGCGTTGACGATGTCCTGGCGGCCGCAGCTGCCCAGATCCGCGGTTTTGCACACCGGCTTGAAGCGTTCGAACTGCGCCGGATATCGCTCGAAGTAGCTCGGGCCATGGCTGCCCAGTTGGTGCAGCACCACCACGCGGTCACCAGGCTTTGCGCGCACCTGCGCAGCCAAGTCGCTCAACAGGATCTCGTCCATGCAGCGGCCATCGGCGCACAGGCCCGGTATGGTGGCATCGTCCAGCTTCTGGATGTCCAACCCGTCGCACACGCCCTTGCACCCTGACTGGTTGTCGCGCCACAGCGTCGAAATGCCAGCGTGTTCCAGCACATGCAGGAACGACTGATGGCCACGAATCATGTCTTCGTTGTAATCGCGACGGCCGTAGGGGAGAACATGCAGGGCACCGAGACCTCGGTGCTGGTCCCGCACGAATGCATATCCGGGAAGTTGATCACCCCTGCCTGCGCCAGCTCCGGCGTGGTCTGGCGGGCATAGCCATTGAGACCCCAGTTCTGTGCGCGCGCAGTCTCGCCCAGCACCACCAGCAACAGGCGCGGGCGGCTGCCCGGCGCACGCGGCGTGGCCATCGCATCGTGCTCGATCGGCTGTTTGGGCGCGCGCTTGATCGGCGATTCGGATTTGAGGTTTTGCCGCAACGCCACGATGTAATTGATCGGCGTGGCCAAATAACGCACTTCGCGATGATTGCGCATCAGTGCGGAAATGTCCTGCGACGAGAGCATGGCGCCAGCAGCGCCCACCACCGCCACCACCAGCAGGAAACCCGATCGCACCAGCACCGCCTTGCCCACGCTGCGTGCGCGCAAACGGGTGCGCCACAGCAATGCGGCCGGAATCAGGAAGTAGCACACCAGCGGGAGGATCAGGCCCGGCGTGAGCAGCTCGCGCGATTCCTTGTGATCGGTATGCAGCACGTTGCGCAGCATGTCCGCATCCAGATAGACGTTGTAGCTGTCCATGTAGTGCGTGGCCAGCGCGGTAGTGAACAGCAATAGCGTCAGCAGCGGCTTTGCATTCCAGCGCCAGACCAGCACGCCCAGGAGCAGTGCATGCACGGCCACCAGCAGCGCCATCAACGAGATCGCAAACCCGATGCTGCCCGGATGCGTGGCCATGGCGGTGCGCCAGAACAATTGATTGCACACCAACGCAAAAAACAGGCTCGACAGCAGCACCAGCGCTTCGGTCGACACCGTCGGCCGCGTACTCCATGTCAGCGCGCGCAGGCCACTACGCTTGCGCGGTTCCGGTAACCAGGTACTCATGCTGCATCCCCGAGAGCAACATCAATCCAAGCGCGCGACGCGGCCGTTGCAGCATCACGCAGTACAGTGCAAGTGCGCTCACCCAGCACACCGCCAGCGACCACAGGTCGTGCGAGAGAAAATGCGCGCCGCGCAGTTGTTGCGCAACACCGAAAATGAGACCTGCTGCCAAGCCTATGAACAAACCTGCAAACCGCCATGCAGGACGGAGCGCCAGCGCACAAAAATACAGCGCCACCCATGCGTAACCGGCACTGGCATGGCCGGCCGGAAAGCAACCGGACGCGGCAATGCCGTGGCGCGATTCGAATAGCCCGATCATCGCTTGCGTGCCGCCATAGCGGCTCAGATCCCACGGGCAATCCATCGCCGTCCACGACTTGAGCAATGACACCAGCGAGGTCGACAGTGCGACGGAGGCGGCCAGGTAGGTCAGCGGCCAGCGCAACACCTTCAGGCGTGGCCTGCACCACGCAAAGATGGCCAGCACCAGCACGCCGACCCCGGCTGCCGTGCTCAACCATTTACCCACGCGGTGGATCACGCCACTGGTGAACCAGTGGTCCTTGAGTAGCCAGTGCCCGCCTTCCAGCCGATACAGCGCATCGGCGATCCATTGGTCGCCATCGGCGCCCATCAGCAGCGCGCTCGCCAACAGGACGCAGGCAAGGGGCAGCCACAGATGGCGCACGAAGAAGTGCGTCTTCATGCCGCTGGCGGTATGCGCCACGGCCGGCGCACGGATGGGAAGCGTTGTCATCGAGATGGCGGCCTGTGTCAATGCCCGACATCTTCGAAACCCGGATGTCGGAAAGCGGTCGGACCGGGGTTGCTTGGCCGTTAACCCGAGGCCAAGCGTTCAGTCTGCATCGCCTTCGCTACCGGTCTGCTCGGCGTCGGACACGGTGGCGATGCAACCGGCATGCCACGCCGTGCCCGGCAGCAATTGCCATTGGTTGCGGTTGGACTCGCCGATATCGATGCGTTGCGCCGGATCGATACACGCCGGCACCGCCTGCTTGAGCACGAACAGCCAGCGGGTGTGTGGCGCTTGCGCAAGCCACGGGCCGGCCTTGGCCCACTGCTCCTGCCAGCTCGCCTTGAAGCCGAAATCGGTGACCGGGCGATCGGCCTGCAGCAGGTTCTGTTCGCGCCAGGCCAGCATGCCCAGCTGCGCGTCCGGGCCGATGCGCTGGCCCACGCGCTGCATCAAACCTGCGGACGAACTGTAGGGATCCAGCGCCGGCATCAACCCCAGGCCGAACATCGTCCACAGCGCGGCGGTCATCACCACCAGCGCGGTGCCCGCGCGTCTACCGCGCGACCATGCAATTGCGGCCAGGCCAACCACGCCCAAGCCGATCAACCAGAAACCCACCGGCTGCAGCGAGGCAAGCGCCATGCCGCGCTTGATTGCGGTGTTTTCGGCCCAGTGCAGATGCAGCGCAATGCCGCCGCCCAGCACCAGGCCGGCAACGGCAAGCAGCAGCACATACCCGCTCAGCAGTAGCCGCACGCCGCGCCGGCGCAACAACCCGGCCAGCAACGGCGCCGCGGCGATGCACAGCGCCGGCAGCATCGGGAAGATATACACCTCGCGCTTGCCCGGGCTGGCGCTGAAGAACAGCAACACCAGCACGCTCCAGGCCAGCAGCAGCACATAGCGGGGGTCGCCGCGGCGCAGTCGCCGCCACCAGGCCGGCAGCAGCCACGGCAACAACAGGCAGCCGGGTAGCCACAAGGTGGCGATCACCTGCAGGTAGTACCAGAACGGTTTGACGTGATGCCAGGCGTGCGCGTAGCGCGTGCCGGTCTGCTTGAACAACAGCTCGTGCGCGTAGGCATGCAACTGCGGGTCGTCGCTGTGCCACAGCGCGATGCCCAGCGGCCCCAGCCACACCGCCGTACCGGCCACGAACGCCGGCAGCACCAGTGCCCAGCTGCGTCCTGCCAGCGCGCGCGCCGGCAACACGCGCCAATGCGTACGCCGCAGCGCCATCCACGGCAGCAACAGCAGCAGCGGCAGAAAACCGACGCCCTTGGTCACCGTGCCGACGCCGGCAGCAAACAGGCCCAGCGTCCATGCGCGCCAGTCCGGCCCGCGCAGCAGGTGCCGCAGCATTCCCCACAACGACAGGGTGGTCAGCGCCACCAGCAACATGTCGATCTGCGCACGCTTGGCCATCAGGCCGAACTGCAGCACCGTGAACAAGGCCAGCACCGCATGGGCCGCCACGCGCCGGGTCCATAGCCGGCGCGCGATATCCCAGGTCAGCCACAGCGTGGCCAGCGCGGCCAGCAGCGACGGCAGCAGGAAGGCCACCGGCCAGTGCGGTACCAGTTCGTAGGTTGCCGCCTGCAGCCACATGAAGACCGGCGGTTTTTCTGCATACAACTCGCTGCCGCGGTGCGGCAACAGCCACTGGCCGGTCTCGACCATGGTGCGCGCGGCCAGCACGAAGCGCGGTTCGTCCGGCGGATTGGGTTGGCGCATGCCCAGCCCGGCCAGCAAGCTGACGAGGATCAACAGCAACGCGGCCAGCAGCGCGCGCTGGCGGGATGAGGAGGCAGCGATGGCAGGCGACACGCGCACGCCCTGAGTAGATGCGGGCAGACACTATCTGGCAAGTGGGTCGGAAATTTGTCGGAGCCGAGCCCGCGTGATCGTGCATCGCAGCGCAGGCATCGCCGTGCGCGGGTGCTGAAGCGCAACCGATCGGGAAGACCGTACCGGCGATGGCGGTTGCACTTGGCCGGCCTCGGTTAGGATGCGCACACTGTGCCTGCCAGGCGTCCTGGAACCCCGCTCATGCGGCTGCTGGTCATTGAAGACAACCGCAATATGGTTGCCAACCTGTTCGACTATTTCGAAGCGCGCGGGCATACCCTGGACGCCGCGCCCGATGGCGTCACCGGCCTGCACCTGGCCACCACCCAGCAGTACGACGCATTGATCCTGGACTGGATGATGCCGCGCATGGATGGACCGGAAGTGCTGCGCCGGCTGCGCGAGCAGCACCAGTCCGAACTGCCGGTGATCATGCTCACCGCACGCGACGAACTGCCGGACAAGATTGCCGGCTTTCGCGCCGGCGCCGACGACTACCTGACCAAACCCTTCGCCTTGCCCGAGCTGGAGGTGCGCATCGAAGCCTTGCTGGCGCGTGCGCACGGCCGTCGCCGCGGCAAGCTGCTGCAAGTGGCCGACCTGCGCCTGGACCTGGCCACGCTGGAAGCCACCCGCGCTGGCCAGGTGCTGCACCTGTATCCGGCCTGCCGCAAGTTGCTGGAAGTGCTCATGCAGGCCAGCCCGGCCGCGGTGACGCGGCAACGCCTGGAGCAATCGTTGTGGGGCGACGATCCGCCCGACGGCGACATGCTGCGCTCGCATATCTACGAGTTGCGTCGCAGCGTGGACGGCCCGTTCGCGCAAAAACTGATCCATACCTTGCCGCGGCTCGGCTACCGGCTGGCGCAGCTGGATGCGGCCGATGCACCTGGCGCTGGCGACTGCAGCGATGTCTAAACAGCGCCCGTTGGGTCGCCGCGTGCTGATGTGGTTGTTCGGCTACACGCTGCTGATGACGCTGGCGGTGTTCGGCACTGCGCAGTACCTGCACGAACGCGCCGAACATGGCGTGTGGCGCTCGCTGCTGAATTCCGAACTGGACAGCATCCTCGAGCGCAGCGTACAGAATCCGGAGTATCACTGGCAGGACTCGGACACCTTGCGGCTGTACCGCGTCGAGGATGTCGCGCGTACACCGCCGGTCTTGCGCACCCTGCATCCCGGCCTGCACGACGGTCTGGAGATAGCCGGTCGCCAGAGTGCGGTGATGGTGCGCGACACCGCGCATGCCGGCCGCCTGGCCCTGGTGCTGGACATCACCGATTTCGAAGCGCTGGAAAAATTCCTCACCCGCTGGATGCTGGCCGCCGGCATCGCGCTTATCGGCATCACCTTGCTGATGGGCACGTATGCGATGGCCCGGCTGGTGCGCCCTTTGGTGGAACTTGCGCGCGACATCGGCGCATTGCGGCCGGAGCAGCGCGCGCAGCAGATTGCGGTCGGGCCACAGGGCAGCGCCGAGTTGTACGTCATTGCCGATGCGCTCAACGATTATCTCGAGCGCAACAGCCAGTTCGTCGACCGTGAGCGCGCCTTCATCGACAGCGCCAGCCACGAACTGCGCACGCCCATTGCAGTGATCGGCAATGCGGTGGAGCTGGCGCTGGAGCAACCCGGCACGCCGCCGGCGGTACGCCACCAGCTGCAGCGCATTGCGCAAACCAGCGCCTCGGTCGAGCAGTTGATCACCTTGCTGCTGGTGCTGGCCAAGGACCCTGGCCGGCTGGTGCGCAGCAGCGATTCGGTGCGGCTAGATCAGTTGCTGCCGGACATCGTGGCCGATCACACGCACCTGTGCGCCGACAAGGATCTGCAACTGGTCATGGACCCGTTGCCGCCGTGCAGCCTGGTCGCGCCGGTCGCCATCGTGCAGACGGCCATCGGCAACCTGCTGCGCAACGCCATCGAAAACAGCGACCGCGGCATCATTCGCATCTCGCTGTCGGCGCCCGGCGTGGTCCGCATTGCCGACCCTGGCCATGGCATGACACCCGAAGAGATCAGCGCCATCTACACGCGCCTGGCGCGCGGCAACGCCCGCCAGGGGAGCGGCATCGGGCTGGAACTGATCGGACGGTTGTGCGAGCACCTGGGCTGGCACCTGCAGCTGGATTCCAACGCCGGGCAGGGCACGGTGGCCACGCTGGATCTCTCCGGCGCCACGGCAACGGGATCCTGAGGGCGATCACGCGACCGACTGCGCTCGCGCCGGATGGTGCGAGCGCAGTCGCTCCTTGCAGGTGCCACACGTGCGCCGTGGCTCCTGCAAACGCCACACCGTCCTGGTGACCGTTCGCTGCTGACAGCTACTCGCTGCGATTGGGCCGGCGCTTGAACGCGCCGCGCTCGCTCAGACAGGCCACTTCAAGCAGGCAGCAGGCCGCGAGCGTCCAGCCAGCTGCGCGCGTCCTCCGCGTCGTGCTCGAACCAGGCGCGGGTGGAGCCCAGCCGATACGTATAGCCCCAACGGTCCATATCGGCCATCAGGCGCGCGCTGCCCACGCCGGGCAGTTGCTCGGCCAGCAGGATCTGCAGGTAACAGGTGGCGTCTTCTTCCTCCACCGAATCGGTGGCATCGGTATGCACCGCAGCGCGTTTTTCCGCAGGCAGCACGATCAGATGTCCGGCTTCGTGCAGGAGCGAATGCACCGGTGTGTCGTCGCGCACATACACATCGCAGCCGATGATGCCGGCCTCCGGTTCTCCCCAGAAACTGCCTGGAATCGCCGCGCCCGATTCCACACGATGCAGGCGCAAGCCATAGCGCGCGAGCAGGGCGGCAGGTGCGTCCAGGCCGATATCGGCCACGCACAGAACATCGGCGGCGGTGGGTGTGGCAGTGGGGGCAGTGGTCACGCGCAATGGCTCGCGGTCAGGTCACATGCGACAACGGCACCGTGCGAACCCGGTGCCGTTGTTGGCGCTTACTTGTCGCCGTCTTCCGGCAGGGCGACCGAGATGTCCAGCACGTCATGCTCGCCGTCCTTGACCAGATCAACCCGCACCGCATCGGCGTCGATGTTGACGTACTTCTTGATCACTTCAAGCAGTTCGCGCTGCATCAGCGGCAGGTAATCCGGCCCGCCGCGATGGTTGCGCTCCTGCGCAATGATGATCTGCAGGCGGTTCTTGGCCGTCTCGGCGGTGTTCTTCTTGCTCTTGAGAAAATCGAGCAGGCCCATGCTTACCCTCCGAACAGCTTGCTGAAGAAGCCTTTCTTCTCCACGGATGTGAATCGCATCGGGCGCTCCTCGCCCATGATGCGGGCGACTGCGTCGTCATACGCCTGGCCGGCCGGGGACTCGGCATCCAGGATCACCGGCTCGCCCTTGTTGGAGGCGTTGAGCACGTCGCCGGATTCGGGGATCACTCCGATCGCCTTCAGTCCCAGCACTTCTTCCACGTCGGTGATGCTGAGCATCTCGCCGCCTTCCACGCGGCCGGGGCTGTAGCGGGTCAGCAACAGGAACGCCGGCACGGCCTTGCCTTCTTCGGCCTTGCGGGTCTTGGAATCGAGCAGGCCGATGATGCGGTCCGAGTCGCGCACCGAAGACACTTCCGGATTGACCACTACCACCGCGCGGTCGGCGAAATACATCGCCAGGAACGCGCCTTTTTCGATACCGGCCGGCGAGTCGCAGACGATGTAGTCGAAGCCGTCGGCTGCCAGGTCCTTGAGCACCTTTTCCACGCCTTCCTGGGTCAGCGCGTCCTTGTCGCGGGTCTGCGAGGCGGCCAGGACGTACAGGTTCTCGAACCGCTTGTCCTTGATCAGCGATTGCTTGAGCGTGGCTTCGCCGTGCACGACATTGACAAAGTCGTACACCACGCGCCGCTCGCAGCCCATGATCAGGTCTAGGTTGCGCAAGCCGACGTCGAAGTCGATGACCGCCACCTTCTTGCCGCGTTTGGCCAGCCCGCAAGCCAGGCTTGCGCTGGTGGTGGTCTTGCCGACGCCGCCCTTGCCGGAGGTGACTACGATGATTTCAGCCAAAGGATTTCTCCGAATATTTCTGTGGTTGGGCCGCGTCAATCAAGCGCAGCGATCTTGATCTGATCCTGCTCCAGCCAGACCTGGACGGCCTTGCCACGCAGGTCCATGGGAACATCGTCCAGCACCTTGTAGTGGCCAGCGATGGCAACCAGTTCGGCGTGGAAGTCGCGGCAGAAGATGCGCGCGTCGGGGTTGCCCTGCGCGCCGGCCAGAGCGCGGCCACGCAGGGTACCGTAGATATGGATGCTGCCGTCGGCGATGACCTCGGCCCCGGCACCGACCGTACTGAGTACGGTCAGGTCGCAGTTCTCCGCGTACAGCTGCTGACCCGAACGCACCGCGGTGCGCTGCATCCGGCCCGGAGCCGGTCGCGCGGCCGCAGGTGCCGGTTCGGCACGTGCGGGCGGCGGTGGTGGCGGCGGACTGACCGCGCTCGGCTCGTACTGCGCGCGAAACTTGGCCAGCAGCGGCACGCCCAGCTGCTGGGACAGCAGGTCGATCTCGCTGGTGCCGTAGGCCAGCGCCACCGGCAGCACGCCGGCATCGCGCAGACCTTCCAGCAGGGACTTGGCCGTGGCCAGGTCCGGCACCTGCGACAGCCCGCCGAAATCCAGGATCACCGCCGCACGGCCGAACAACTTGGGCGCGCGGCTCACGCGTTCGCGCATTTCCTGCACCAGCCGCGGCACATCCAGCGTCCGCACGCGCAGGTTGGCAATGCCTACCTGGCCGATCTTCAGTTCGCCGGCCTGCTCGAAATCCACATTCACACTTGCCACAACTCAGCTCCCTGTCGATGGGCTAGCGGTGGTGGCGGCATGACGCGGCCGGCCCACCCACGGCAAGTGGTCGGGCAACTTGCCGCCATAGGTCTCCTTGACCCACCGATAGCTGCACATGTCTCTTCATCAGCATGCTGGCGCGCACTTCCACGTCGGGCATGGTGTTCTGGCCAACCTCACGGAAGCCGAAGCTGCCATGGAACAGCAAGGCCGCGTCTGCGCCATGGTCCAGAAACACCTCGCACGCCAGCTGCGGGTAACGCAGCTCGGTATAGCTCTGCACATCGGCATAGAACGCCCGCCCGACGCCACCGCCGCGGCGGCGGCTGGCGACCACGATGCGGTCGATATAGAAGAATTCCGGGTGGCGGTCCCGAAACCAGGCGAAATTGCTGCTGTCGTGCGCACTGCCGCTTCCGAAACCGACCAGAAACCCGGCCAGGTTGCCGTCGCGCTCGGCGACGCGGAAATATTCGGCCTGCGCGTAGAAACGTTGCAGCTTGGTTGAATCCAGCGGCAGGATCGCCAGTCCGGCATTGTTGTTCAGGGCCAGGACGGAATCGAGCTCGTGCTCGCGCACGTCGCGGATGACGATCGACATTGGGACTCCGTGGGGTAACGCGCTCGACCCGAAATCGGATCTGCGTCGGATTATTACATGCGGGGCCTGAAGCGGCGACCCGCCACACGCGATCGGCCGGCGCGCGGCAGGTGCCGGCATGCAACGGCGCGTCGGCACAGGCGCGGTGCGGGCCGGCATCCGCAACCCCGTGCACGCCGGCATGCATGACTTCCGGCAAGAGGGCAGCGCGGTCGCTTACGCCTAAGATGCGGACATGTTGGGATACCTCAGTCATACGCGCGTCCTGCGCTTCGCCGGCCTGTTCACCTGGGCGATGATCGTCATGCCCCTGGTGTACACGTACTGGCCGCCGGCCGAAGAGGGCGACCACCGCAGCGTGGCCGAGGCGGTGATGATGTCGGCATTCTTCATCGGCTTCGGCGCCAGCTACTTCTGGTTGACCCGCGGCTTGAACAGCGGCGGCCACGCGCACTGGTACGACCGGCTGATCCTGTTGCTGCTCACCATCTGCGCGCTGGCGGTGAGCTATCTGAGCGGAACCGGGCTCGGCAGCATCCTGATGATGGTGGCGGCCGGGGTGATCCCGTGGTTGCTGCCGCTGCGCGTGGGCGTGCTGTGGTTGGTGCTGAGCCAGCTGGCGGTGCTGCCGGTGTTCTACTACCTGCGCCCGGACTTCACCCTGTTCGCGGCGTTGATGCAGTCGCTGTTGTACGGCGGCTTTTCGATGTTCATCTTCGTCACCAGCCTGGTGGCCCGCCAACAGACCGATGCGCGCGAAGAGCAGCGCCGGCTCAATGCCGAACTGCGCGCCACCCGCGCATTGCTGGCCGAGAGCGCGCGCATCAACGAGCGCACCCGTATCTCGCGCGAGCTGCACGACCTGCTGGGCCACCACCTCACCGCGCTCAGTCTCAACCTGGAAGTGGCCGGTCACATCACTGAGGGGCAGGCCCAGGAGCACGTGCGCCAGGCGCACACGCTGGCCAAGTTGTTGCTCACCGATGTGCGCGAGGCGGTCAGCCATCTGCGCGACAGCGGTGCGATCGACCTGGAAGCGGCGCTGCGCCCGCTGGTCACCCAGGTGCCGTCGCTGGATATCCACCTGGATATCGCCCAGCCGCTGACCCTGGACGACCCCGAGCGCGCCCACGTACTGCTGCGCTGTACCCAGGAGATCATCACCAATGCGGTACGCCATGCCGGCGCGCGCAACCTGTGGATCCAGGTGCGCCGCGATGCCGATACGGTGCTGATCGATGCCCGCGACGACGGCCACGGCGCCGATGCGGTCGCGCCCGGCAACGGGCTGCGTGGCATGCGCGAGCGGTTGAACCAGTATGGTGGGCAGCTCGAAATTCAAACCCGGCGGGGTGACGGCTTTGGCCTGCGCATCGCTGTTCCAGGCGCGCCGGCACTGATGCCTGCGGCCGTGACTCAAGGAGTGTTGTGATGATCCGTGTGTGCCTGGTCGACGATCAAACCCTGGTGCGCCAGGGGATCCGCTCGCTGTTGGCGCTGGACGACGGCATCGAGGTGGTGGCCGAGGCCTCCGACGGCAAGCAGGCGGTGGAGCAGATTCCTCAGATCCAGCCGGACGTGGTGCTGATGGATATGCGCATGCCGGTGATGTCCGGGCTGGAAGCGCTGCAGATGCTCTCGCGCAACGGCACGCTGCCGCCGACGATCATTCTGACCACCTTCGACGACGACCAATTGGTATTGGCCGGGCTCAAGGCCGGCGCCAAGGGCTACCTGCTCAAGGACGTCTCGCTGGAACAACTGGTCGGCGCCATCCGCACCGTCGCCGAAGGCGGCTCGCTGGTGCAGCCGGCAGTGACCCAGCGCCTGCTGTCGGGCCTGGAGCACATGCGCAACGAGTTCGTCAGCCTGGACCGGCCCGATCCGCTCACCGACCGCGAGACCGAGATCCTGCGGCTGATGGCGAGCGGGTTCTCCAACAAGGAAATTGCCAACTCGCTGGGTGTGGCCGAAGGCACCATCAAGAATCACGTCTCCAACATCCTCTCCAAGCTCGGCGTACGCGACCGCACCCGCGCGGTGCTGAAGGCGTTCGAGCTGCAGCTGGTGTGAGATCGGCGCCGCACCGCCAAGCTCGACGCCGCGCCGGCCTGCAGCAAGGGCGGGGCTCGCATTCAGGACGCTGCAGCGCCGGTGGGGCTGCCAGACGGGCGGCCCGGTGCCGCCTGGCAGCTGCAACATCACACGCACGCAGCACGTGATGTGCATGATAGCGGCGCGCAATCGCCCAAACCCTTGTGCAGGTTGGGATTGCGCATCCCCCACGCGCTGCGTTGCGCGGTGAATGACACCGCAAGACCGCGCTACCCGTCGCACAACTGAACATCTTTCTCGAAGCCTGCTAGGATGGTGGCTTCGCTTCACTCAACCCGGCCGTGGGATCGGCCCCGGAGACCTCCTGAATGACCCGTATTATCGAGTTCCTGATCGCCTTGGGGATCGTGGCTGGCTTGTTTGTCGTGGTGGGCTTGGTGTTGCCCTCGGAGCGGCAGATGTCCGAGAGTGTTGAGACCAACCGCAGGATGACGATTGTTTACGACACCGTGAACAGCTTCCGTCGTTTCAAGGATTGGAACCCGCTTGTGCTGCGTGACCCGAAGATCCAGCTGAAGCTGGCCGGCCCGGAAGAGGGCAAGGGTGCACGCGTCGAATACAGCTCCACCGAGGGCTATATCGGCAACGGCAGCTGGGAGATCAAAAACAGCGTCAAGAACGAGCGTGTCGAGATCGCGATCGAAGATCCCACCAAGGGCTACGACAAGGTCACCAATTTCACCCTGGTGCCGACCGGCAAGAACAACAAGAACGTCAAGATCACCCAGGATTACAGCGTCAAGTACGGCTGGAACCTGTTCGGTCGCTATGCCGGTCTGTACGTCAGCCGCCACGTGGGCGACGACCTGAAGCTGGGCCTGTCGCGTCTTGCGACCGCGCTGGCCACCGTGCCGAACTTCGACTACCGCGCCGAGCTTGACGGCAAGCCGGTGTTGAGCGACCTGAAGATCGTCGATGTGCCGGCCGAGGACCTGTTGGTCGTCACCGCGGGCAACATCGATCGTGACAACGAGACGATCAAGAAGTCGATCAAGGACAACCAGGAGTGGATCAAGCGCGTGATGGATTCCAACGGCCTTGAAGCGGTTGGTCCGGTGCGCATCGTGACCACCGACTTTGCGTCCGACAAGTACGCCTTCGACGTGGTGCAGCCGGTGCGCAAGCGCGCTGGTGGTGCTCCGAAGACCGACGCCAAGGCCGACACTGCCAAGACCGACGCCAAGAAGGACGACGCGGCTGGCGCGGCACCTGCCGATGCAACCCCGGTGGCTGCGACCGGCGACGAGCTGAAGCTCAACATTCCGTCCGAAGCACCGGTGAAGTACCAGCGGGTTCCGGCGCACCGTTCGGCGTTTGCGACCTACGCAGGCCATATGGCCGGTCTGGACGCAGTGCGTAACTCGTTGCGTGCCTGGGCTGCCACCAGTGGCATGGACGTGACCGATCGTCCGTACGAAGCCTGGAAGGGCGGCGTGGACAAGTCCTTCACCCAGGACGGTACGTACGACGTCTACTGGGCCATCAAGTAATCGTCTCACCGCGATGAGCTGATCCAGACGAAAACGCGCCGCAGACTTGCGGCGCGTTTTTTTGCGCTGCGGCGCTGCCATGGAAGTTGCCTGCATGTCTTTGCTTGATCGTCGCAAGAAACACCCCTCGCTGCTGGCGTTCTGCGGTGGCCTGTTGGCGGCCATTGCCGTCGGTCTATCGGCCTATGCCTCGCACGGCGTTGCCGATGCGGTGGTGCAGTCGCGGCTGCAGCTGGCGTCCTTGTACGCATTCGGCCATGGCGCGGTCCTCACCGTGCTGGGCGCCACCGAAACGCGCGCGCTGGGCAGGGTGGGCTTGTACCTGTTGTTGCTCGGCACCTTGCTGTTTGCCGGTAGCCTGGTCGGGGGCGCGCTGCTGCAGTGGCCGACCACCCTGGCGCCGGTCGGCGGAGTTGGCCTGATGCTGGGCTGGGTGGTGCTGGCCATCGGTGCGTTGAGGCGCTGAGCATGCCGCGCCATGCCCGCGGATTCGATGTGGAGGCTGCGTTCGCGTACCTGTCCCGGCGCGATCGCGCGCTGGGCGCGTGGATGAAGCGCATTGGCCCGATCGCCCCGCAACCGGGGTGGCACAAACCCTTCGATCCGGTGGATGCGCTGGCACGCGCCATCCTGTTTCAGCAACTCAGCGGCAAGGCGGCGTCGACCATCGTGGCGCGGGTGGAAGTGGCGATCGGCGCGCAGCGGCTGCATGCGGACACCCTCGGCCGTATCGACGACGCGGCACTGCGTGCCTGCGGCGTTTCCGGCAACAAGGCGCTCGCGCTGCGCGATCTGGCGCGGCGCGAAAGCGAAGGCGAGATTCCCTCGCTGCGCAGACTCGCTTTCATGGACGAGGACGCCATCGTGCAGGCGCTGGTGCCGGTGCGCGGCATCGGCCGCTGGACGGTGGAAATGATGCTGATGTTCCGCCTGGGCCGCCCGGATCTGTTGCCCATCGACGACCTGGGCGTGCGCAAAGGGGCGCAGCGCGTGGACAAGCAGGAGCAGATGCCTACGCCCAAGGACTTGGCTGCACGCGGCGAACGCTGGGGCCCGTACCGCACCTATGCCGCGTTCTATCTGTGGAAGATTGCCGACTTCAGCGTGGCGACCAAGGTGCCGACACCGCGCTCGCAGGAGTAGGGCGCTCGCACGCGGGGCAGACGCGACGGGCGGTTGGGTCCAGCCGCGCTGCGTGGCGCATGACGTTCGGCCGGCTCATCGCGCCGACCAACACCAATGCCACGGTTCGTAGACGATGCCGTGCGGGTTGTTGCGTGGGTAACTCAGGCGGTAGCCGAATGCGTGCGCGTGGCTGCACAACCAGGCGAAAGCGGGCGTGGCTTCGAAGGACTCTTCGACCGGCGGCTCGCCCGGTGTGCCCAGATCCAGTGCGTCGCCGCTGTGGTGTTCGCTGAAACCCGGCGCTGCGTTGAGCGTCAGGATCTGCTCCAGGGTGAGCCCGCGCGCGAACTTGCGCTCGAAGATGCCCAGTTGGTAGTCGTGGCTGCGGTAGCCGGAAATCGCATCGAGCACGATGTCTGCGCGCAGCGCAGCCGCGCGCATCTGTCGCCATGCGCGTGCAGCGCTGGCACTGAGCCACAGCGGGCGGCCGAAGCGATCGCGTCCGGCAAACTGCAGTGCGGCCGGTTCGGCCATCAACTGCAGGCCGGTCCGTTGCACGTAGTCGTCGGCGGCGAGCCCGAGCTGGCTCATTCGGCGCTGCAATCCGTCGATTGGCAGCGTGGCGTCGTGTACCTGGCCGATGCGGCCGGTTGCGGTCTGCAGACGGTCCAATGCTTCGTCCAGGCCAGGCTCGCGTGCCAGCCGCGGGATCAGCGGCATCAGACCCTGCGGAAGATGTGCAGCCAGATAGCGCCCATCGCATTTGCGTCGCAATAGCCAGTCGGCCTGTGCCAGCACACGCGCATCCGCATTGCCGCGCGCGCGCAGCAGATCGGCCGGCCACAGCTCGATCGCGCTGGTATTGAGGAGTACACGTTGAAGATGACGCATCTACGCAGCTTAGCCGTTGCCAGGTGAGCGCTGCAAGTCCAGCCAGGCGCTGTGACCCCGCGCCGACCCGGACCGGGGAACCGCTACACCGGTGCGCAGTCGCGTCTGGATGATCGGCGGCGCATGATCAATTTTCGGATTTTTCTTTTTCGCCCTGCGGCTTCGGTAGCCGGCCAGCCTTGCGTAACGCATCGCGCAGCACGTATTCGATCTGCGCATTGAGGCTGCGCAATTCGTCGTCGGCCCAGCGCTGCACGGCGGCCAACAAATCGGCGTTGATACGCAGCGGGTAGGCTTTTTTCGCTCATTTGCCGTCTCTGCGGCCGCCGTGACGGCGCAGGTGCAGCACCATCGACACGATCAACGCGTTGACGCCGACGAGCATGCCGATCACCACCGCATAGATGCCGGCGCGGTTGTCGCCAGCCCAGTACAGGCATGCGGCGCCGACCAGAATCACCAGGCTGATCAACGCCCAGCGCAGGCCCAGCCCGCGTGCGCGGTCGTCATCGTCGGCGCCGATGGACGCGGCGATGGCCAGCGCGGGCAAGCCGGAAAGCGCAACCACCAGGGGCACCATGACATTCATCGGATCGATCTCAGAGTGGCTGACGGAACGTAAGCGAGCGGTCGCCAGGGGGCGTGGAGGGCGCGCCCACAGGCGCAGTGTACGAGTGGCCGATTCCGAACAGTGGCTGCGCCCTTCCGGCGGTGAGAGCAGGCCTCCTGTTGGTTGCCCTCAGTACAACGAGCCGGCGTTGACTACCGGTTGGGTACCGCGATCCGAGCACAACACGGTAAGCAGGTTGCTGACCATATGCGCCTTGCGCTCTTCGTCCAGCTGCACCACGCCATTCTTCTGCAACTCCGACAGCGCCATTTCGACCATCCCCACTGCGCCCGGCAACGATGCGCGAGCGTGCGGCGATGACGGCATTGGCCTGCTGGCGCTGCAGCATCGCCTGGGCGATTTCCGGCGCATAGGCGAGGTGGCTGATGCGCGCCTCGATCACATCCACGCCGGCCTGGGTCAGGCGCTCGTCCAGATGCCGCTTGAGCTGCTCGCTGATTTCGGCCGGATGGCTGCGCAGCGAGATCTGGCCGTCGTCGTGCTGGTCGTACGGATAGCTGGTCGCCATCGCGCGCAGCGCCGCTTCGACTGGATATGCACGAAGCTTTCGTAGTCGTCGACGTTGTAGACCGCTTCGGAGGCATCCAGCACCTGCCATACGATCACCGCAGCGATTTCGATCGGGCTGCCATCCAGCTCGTTGACCTTGAGTCGTCCGCTTTCGAAATTGCGCACGCGCTGGCTGACGCGACGCTTGGCATAGAACGGCACATTCCAGCGCAGGCCAGCGTCCTTGACGGTACCGACGTACTTGCCGAACAGGCTCAGCACCGCTGCCTGGTTGGGCTCCAACGTATACAGGCCGGCCAACATGAAAATGCACGCCGCCGCGATCAGCACCGCGGCGATGAACGCCCCTGGCGTGACGCTGGTGCTGGCCATCATCGTCAGCACGTACCAGGCGGCAGCGAGGAGGCCGGCGCCTGCAACGAGGACGACAGGAATGCCGGGTAACGAACCGATCGGCTTCTCTTTCATGAGCGCGAGTCCTTATGGAGTGGTAAAATGATATCAATGTGATATCATTTAGACAACTGCCGTTCGTCGGCGTGGCAGCGGGCAACCGTTAGAATGGCGGCCCCTCTCGCTCTGGACCGCGCTCATGACCACTCTCGGCACGCCGTTATCGCCTTCCGCCACCCGCGTGTTGTTGTTGGGCTCGGGCGAACTGGGCAAGGAAGTGGCGATCGAGCTGCAGCGTCTCGGTGTGGAGGTGATCGCGGCCGACCGCTATGCCAATGCACCGGCAATGCAGGTGGCGCACCGCTCGCATGTGCTGGACATGCTCGACCCCGCCGCGCTGCGTGCGCTGATCGCCAGCGAGCGGCCGCATCTGATCGTGCCGGAGATCGAAGCGATCCATACCGAAACCCTGGTGGCGCTGGAACGCGAGCAAGGCCAGAAGGTCATCCCGACGGCGCGTGCCGCGCGCCTGACCATGGACCGCGAAGGCATTCGCCGGCTGGCAGCCGAAACGCTGGGCCTGCCTACTTCGCCGTATCGCTTTGTCGATACCGTCGAGGAGTATCGCGATGCAATTGCCGCGGTGGGCTTGCCGTGCGTGGTCAAGCCGGTGATGTCGTCCTCGGGCAAGGGCCAGAGCACCCTGCGCAGCGACGCCGATATCGATGCGGCATGGGCGTATGCGCAGACCGGCGGACGTGCCGGTGCCGGTCGCTGCATCGTCGAAGGCTTCATCGATTTCGATTACGAAATTACCTTGCTCACCGTGCGGCATGCCGGCGGCACTTCGTTCTGCGATCCCATCGGGCATTGGCAGCAGGACGGCGACTACCGCGAAAGCTGGCAGCCGCAGCCGATGTCGGCCGCTGCGTTGCGCCGCTCCCAGCAGATCGCCAAGGCCATCACCGACGAGCTCGGCGGCTGGGGCCTGTTCGGCGTGGAGTTGTTCGTCAAGGGCGACGAGGTGTGGTTCAGCGAAGTCTCGCCGCGCCCGCACGACACCGGCCTGGTCACGCTGGTCTCGCAGGAACTGAGCGAATTCGCGCTGCATGCCCGCGCCATTCTCGGCCTGCCGGTGGGCGCGCAGGACGGCGGCGTGATCCGTCAGGCCGGCCCCTCGGCATCGTGCGCGTTGCTGGCGCACGGCAATGGCGTGCCGGCGTTCGACAACGTGGCCGAGGCACTGCGCGACCCGGACACCGCACTGCGCTTGTTCGGCAAGCCCCGCGTGGACGGCCATCGCCGCGTCGGCGTCACCCTGGCGCGTGCGGACAGCGTCGATGCTGCGCGTGAGAAGGCGCGCGTAGTCGCTGCCGCGTTGACGATCCAGCTGCAGGCCTGAGCGCGTCAAGCCCGAAGCAGTGCAGCGCAACGCTGCATTGCTTCAACGCGCCAAGCGCGGCAGGCTTTGGTGCGCATTCTCACTGATGAGCCATGCCGCCAGCCGATCGGCCACGCGAGGCAATGCAACGCGATCGATTCACTACAAGCCGGGCTGCGCATCTCGGCACAGCCAGCCGCTCACTTCTGCGTCTCGCTAATCACCAAGCGCCGAGAACGCAGGCGTTATCAGGAATTCGCCATTCCGAATCCCTAATCCCGACTCCCCAATCTCAGCTACTCAGCCAGGTCGATCCACACCGCATGATGGTCGCTGCCATCGGCGATCGCCGCTTCCGGCGCGTTGCTGGCTGGCCAGAAAATGCCGCTGCCGATCAGGGTGAACTGGCGCGACGGCAGCACGTAGTCCAGGCGCATGGTGCCGGCCTGCGGGCCGAAGTCACCGGTGACCTGATGCGGGTCGCCGCTGTGGGCGATGCCCAGCGCGGCGTATTCGGCGGTTTTTTCCGGGCCGCCATCGCTGTGCGGTGTGGGGTACTGAAGCACGCGCGGGTGATGGATCAACGCGCGGATCGCCTCATGGCGGCCGGCACCATCGACCGGGTCGTTGTTCAGATCGCCCAGGATGACGAAGCGCGCATCGGCAGCCAGGCCGCCGCAACCGCCCTTGTCGTCGCACAGCCAGCGTTGGCTGTCGGGTGCGTTGTCCAGGTACGCGCGCCACAGCTGCAGTTCGTCGTGGTTGCGCGCGGCGTTGCGTTTCTCGGCACCGTCGAACACCGGCGGGGTGGGGTGCGACACCAGCGCATGCACGACACCCACCGGCGTGCGCACCGGCACATCCCAATGCGATTTGGACGACAGCCGCAGTTGCGCCCAGATGGCATCGCTGTAGTAGGACGTCTTGCTGGCCGGATCGATCGGCCGCAGTGCGCCAGGTAGCGCGCTCCACTTCAGCAGCTGGAAGCTCCGCACTGCCTGCGCATCGATCGGATAACGCGACAACACCAGCATGCCGTACTGGCCGGGATGCAGCCCATAGCCCCACGCGTCGTTGCCACGCGCGCGTCCTTCGCCGCCGGCGCTGCCGTTGTTGTCCAGATCCAGGCCGCTCGGCACGCCGGTATTGACCGGTGCCAGATAGCGGTATGGATAACGCAACGCCTCGCCGCCGCCCGGCTGGGCCACCTGCAGATAGCGTTGCTGGAACAGATCGGCAGCACGGTGTTCCGGGTCGAAGTCGAACTCGTTGAGCAGCACCAGGTCCGGGCGCACGCGCTGCAGTACCGCAGCGATCTTGCGCGCATGCGCGCTATCGCCCTGCAGCTCGCGTATCAGGCCGCCGGCCTCGTCCGAATACAGCGAGGTGTTGTAGGTGGCGATGCGCAGCTGTGCCGCGGCCGGCCGGGCGGCGAGGGTGTCGGTCTGCATCGTGGGCGAGGGCGCGGGGTGGGCGCAGGCCGCGCACAGGGCGGTCAGCGTGAGCAGCAGGAAAGGTTTGATCATTGCGAGATTCTCGCATGCGGGATGCGACACGCCGATGTCGCAATCCGGCGGTTCAGTCGGCCGATGCGTGGGCGGGCAAGCCGCGCCAGTGGCGGCCATCGTAGGCTTCCAGTGCACTGAAGCGGCGCTTGTAGTTCATTTTCGCGTGGCCATCGATCCAGTACCCCAGATACAGGTGCGCGCGTCGCTCGCGTTGCGCCCACTGGATCTGCTGCAGGATCGCGAACGTGCCCAGGCTGCACGCTGCCGCCGCCGGCGCGTAAAACGTGTAGACCGCCGACAACGCATGCTCGGTGACATCGGTCACTGCAACCGCCAGCAGCCGGCCGGGCAGGTGCGCGATGGCCGGTTCGCGAATCTCCAGAAAGCGCCCGTGCGACCAGCCGCCGATCAGGAACTGGTCGAATTCGGTGGCGCCATGTTCGTCCATGCCGCCGCCGGGATGCCGGTGCTTGAGGTACTGGCGATAGAGCGCCAGTTGTTCGTCGGTGCGCTCGGCGGCCACCACGCGGACCACCAGATCCTGGTTGCGCGCCAGGCAACGGCGTTGGCTGCGGTCCGGGTGAAACGCATCTACCGCGATGCGTACCGGCACGCAGGCACGGCACCGTTCGCAGTGCGGCCGGTAGACCAGGTCGCCGGAGCGACGGAAGCCCCATGCCAGCGCTTGCGGATAGATCGCCCCCAGGCGCGGATCGTGCGGGTCCAGCACCAGATCGCGCGCCTGCCGGTCGGACCAATAGCCGCAGGCATGCTCGCCGGTCTGGAACAGGCGCAGGTCGTCGTGGGTGTCGGCATGGATGGCCATGGCCGAAGGATAGCGCCTGCGCGTCGCAGCAGCGGCGACTGTCCGCCGGATGAATACGTCCGGCCTTGGCGTCAACGCGCGCAGCGATGGCTCGTTGATGGGGGTGTTGGTGGCAGCGCACGGATGATCCGCACGCACCACCCACGCGATGCGGCCCATGCAGGTGCCGCGTGTGGTTCCTATCTTCCAGGAGTGTCTCATGACGTCACGCAAACCCTTTCTCGCCCTGGCCGTGCTGGCCGCGCTGTCCGCTGGCACCGCATTCGCCGCCACCGTGCCGGCTCCCGGCGATGCGCCGCGGCCTGCCAAGCTCGACAAGAACGGCGATGGCGTGATCGACCGCAGCGAAGCGGCTGCCGATCCGACGCTGGCCGCGCAGTTCGATACGTTGGACACCAACAAGGACGGCAAGCTGTCGCGCGACGAGCGCCCGCATCATCGTGGCCCTGGGCGCGATGGGCGCGGCGGACGTGGCGGACGTGGCGAATGGATGGCCAAGCTCGATACCAACAAGGATGGCCGTATCAGCCGCGAAGAAGCCAAGGCCGCCCCCAAGTTCGCTGCACGCTTCGACCAGATGGATCTCAACAAGGACGGCTTCGTCGACCGTGCCGACCGTGAGTTGCGCATGCAGCAGCATCGCGACGCGTGGTTTGCCAAGGCCGATACCGACAAGGACGGCAAGCTGAGCAAGGCCGAGTTCGATGCCGCGTCCAAGTGGCGTGGCGGGCACGGACCGGGTGGGATGGGCAGGCACGGCGACGATGGCAAGCCGGCACCGGCCGCCGCACCTGCGACGAACCGCTGAGGCATCGCCGACTGCGGCACTCGTTGCGTATTGGCGAGTGCCGCTTGGGTGAGTGGTGAGTTCACCAGTTGTTTGCAGTACGTAACAAGGCGCCGATCGACCGCGCCCTTCCGCCTGGCGGGAGGGCGCTTGCGTTTGGGACAGACGCTGAGCGCGGGTACAACGCTCAGTCGTGCTTCCACGAGGTGGGAACCGGATTGGAGACGGTGTTCTTCTCCAGCGTGTAGGTGCCGTTCTGCTGCGCGATCGCTTCGCCGGTGTCGACGATGGCGTTCTGGATGAAGACATTCTGCTGCTCGCCGCGCACGAAGGTCAGCTGGTGGAACGCGGTCTTGTTGCCCCAGTCTTCCGAGGGCAGGGAGATGAACCGGATGGTGTAGGTCTGGTCGTCGAATGTTCCCTGCAGGACATAGACGCCGTAATGGTTCTCGCCCTGGGAAATGATTTTGTACATGCCGTTGCTGAAATAATAGATTTCCGCGTCGGGGAACGGCTTCTTGTCGTAGAGCTTGCGGTAGTGAAGCACCTGCTTGAAGGTGGGTGCTCCGAAACTCACCGACAGCGTCTTGCCATCGGGGGACTTGGTGAGTCCGTCCGCATGCGCGCTCATGCTGACCATCATCAGCAGACTGGTGAACAGACTTGCCTTCACTTCATGACTCCGTGGTCTGGTTGAATCCTGCCTGCTTATAGCAGCGCGGGCGTTGCCCGATCACGGCGATGGTCGGATACGAATCCATCACTTCGGATCATGGAGCGTTGCTCGCCGCGCGCCTCCCCTCGCACGCAGACTACATCGAGCCGGATCCATCGCGCACGCCACCAGGTTGCCGTATGCAGTTGTCGCGTCGGCGTGCGCTTGGCTCGGCGTCGGCGTGTCATCGTCTTGGAAAAGTTTGCCGCTGCCGAACCAGCGGTGATATCCGGTCGGCTCAGAGCATTCCTGACTGCATGTAGTGCCGCACGACGGGCACAATGACAGCCGCAGTGCTCACCAGCATCGCGCCGGGACTGAACATGCAGCGGTACAACAGCGGCGCCCGGGTGGCGCCGCGTCTGCGCGCATCGCGTTCGAGCATGGGGCGCATGACGCGTGGCAGGATGCGCAGGGATTGATAGTTGAGTACCGCCATGCCTGCGCACAGCGTCAGAACCGACACCCACGCGCCTGCGTGCAGGTATTTCAGCACCAACGTGCTGCCGCACACCAGCACCGAGGTCAGCGTGGTGACGTGCACGAACCGACGGATCGCCGCTGCCTCGCTGGCGGTCTGTGCGAAGCGCAGCAGGTACCAGTACATCCAGTAGGTACCGATCCCGGCAACCAGCACCGCGCACGCAGCGAACAGTGCCGGCATGCCGAGCCAGAGGCTGAGCGCGCCAGCGGCGCCGCCCCCACCCAGCGCCGAGCCGCTCAACCCGCTCGCGCCCAGTTTTCCCGCGCCTCCGATGCCCGTCAGCACAACCGCCGCGCTAGCCTTGCCCGGCGCGCCCAACAGGCTGGCCGAGCTCACTGCGCTGGCGAATGCCATGCCGGGTGCGCTGCGACGCGCGAACTCGCCGAACCGGCGCAGCAGCTCGCTGCGTACGCTGGCACGTGCGCGCGACAGGCGCTTGCGTACTGCTGCATCGCTGAGCCCAAGCAGCGAGGCAACCTGTTGCGAGCTCTGGCCTTCGCGGTAATACAACAGCAGCGTTTCGCGACTTTCTTCCGGCAATGCAGAAATGATGTCGAGCGCGGCGATCTCTTCTTCCACCTGCAACAACTGCTCGGCGGGCGAGGGCGCCGGGTCGGCGGCCATCGCAATGGCAAGCTCGGCCGCTTCACCACTGAGCGCGCGATGGCGGTTGGCGCGCAGCCAGTCGCGCGCCAGGTTGCGGGTGATCTGGCGCAGCCAGGGCAGGAAGCTGGCCGGCTGATGCAGTTGCGCCAGCCGCTGCCAGGCACGCAGGAAGGCCTCCTGGGCGATGTCTTCGCTGGCTGCGATGTCGCGGGTGATCGCCAGTGCGATCGCAGTCACCGTGTTCTGGCAGGCAAGCACGATGCGCCCGTAAGCCTGCTGGCAGCCAGCCGCGGCGCTGGGCAGGTCGCGTTGCAACATCAGATTCAGCGTGTCGGCGTTCATCGGCGCAATCCATGTCCTGATGCCAGCATGACGCAGGCCGGCGACGGATGTGACCGCGCCGACGAGCATGCCTGCCGTACCAGCGGGTGACCGCGCTGGCCAGCCGCGTTCAGCGGGTCGGGTGGATCCGTACGCGCACTTCGTCGTCTTCTGCTGCCGGTGGTGCGCCATCTGGCGCTGGCGTCCGTTGCGATGCCGGCTGGGCCGCTGGTGCCAGTTGCGTCGGCGCGCTGCGGTGGCGCATCACCACCACCATCGCCACGGCACCGATCACCAGCAGCAACACCAGACGGATACGCCAGGCCCAGCTGCGCGCACTGGAGCTGGAGCCGTTTTCGCCCTCGCGGAAGGTGTATTCCACATTCGGCAGGTCGCGGCGTGTGGTGTCCAGCAGGCGCGCGTCGCGCAGCAGCTCGCGTGCGCGCGGCTGGTCGTTGGCATGCACGATCCAGACGGTGGGCTGCGCCTGGGCGTTGCTCTGCTCCAGGTAGCTGAACTGGCCGCCGCGCTTGCTTTGATACGAGCGGCCGTTGCTGATGCGGATCTCGATTCCCGCATCGCGCAAGAGATTGGCCACGCCTTCGGCGGTTTCGATACGTTGACTGCTGAAGATCTTGCGCATGGTGGAAAACGCCGTTGGGTCCGGAACAGATGGCGCCGTCGAGGCGCCAGTTCAAGATGAAACATCAAGGTGCGGTTGATGCGTCAGGTGATCGCATGCGCATGCCCATGGCAGGCAAGCATGCCAGCTTGCGGTGTCTGCAGTGCGCGGGAAGCGGTGGCCGGTTGCCTTCGACCCCGTCGGGGTGCGCACCGGCCTCACGCAGCGTGCCGCGCTGTCGCGGTGTGCGGTCTACCCCCTGCCGGCACGGCAATCGCGCTGCCCTCAGGCACTACCCTGATCAGGCCTTCCTGCGTGGTGCTGGCCACCAGCACGCCGTCGCGGCTGAAAAACTGTCCGCGGGCCAGACCGCGTGCGCCCTGCGCGGTGGGGCTGTCGAGCGAGTACAGCAGCCAGTCGTCGGTACGGAACGGACGATGAAACCACAGGGCATGATCGAGCGAGGCCATCTGCACGTTCGGCGTGTAATAGCTGATGCCGTGCGGAAAGGTCGAGGTGCCGAGCAACTGGAAATCCGACGCGTACGCAAGCAGCGCTTGATGCAAGCCAACATCCTCGCCGATGGGATCGTTCAGGCGCAGCCACATCTGCTGGAACGGCGGGCGCTTGGGCGGCTTGAGTTCGTCGCGCGGAAAGACATGGCGAAACTCGAACGGGCCACCGCGCGACAGCCAGCGCTGCACCTTGGCCGGCAGCTTGGCCAACACCTCCGGTGCCAGCGGTGCGGCCGGTTCGATGTCTTCCGGTGGCGGTACCGCCGGCATCGCCGACTGATGCTCGGCGCCGTCTTCGCGCTCCTGAAACGAGGCGGCGCAGAAAAAGATCACCTTGCCGTGCTGGATCGCCGTGACCCGTCGCACCGAAAAACTGCCGCCATCGCGGGTGCGATCGACGTCGTAGACGATGGGGTGGTCGATATTGCCGGCACGCAGGAAATACGCATGCAGCGAATGCGCCTGACGCCCGTTTTCGACCGTGGCCTGCGCTGCCGACAACGCCTGGCCCAGCACCTGCCCGCCGAACACGTATTTGGTGCCAATGTCGCGGCTCTGGCCACGGAACAGGTTGTCTTCCAGGCGCTCCAGCGACAGCAGGCTGATCAGTTCGGAGACGACGGGTTCGGCGGTGGCGGACAAGGGGCTGGCCTGGGCATGCGACGGATTGCGAGTATACCGGCCCGCCCAAGGGGCGCCGCGGGGGCGGGGTTCAGGCCTTCTGCAGGCGCGCCACCAGGCCATGCAGCGCGGTCTGCGCATCCGGCGCGTACCAGCCATCGATGAAGCGCTCCAGCTGGATCAACTCCGGCGCCAATGCCGCACGCAGGTCGGCACGCGCAATCGCGCGCGTGGTCAACATCGGTTGGCGGGGAAGCTGCTGCAGCTCTTGCAGCCACGCCACCGCACGTGCGGTGACGAGCTCGCCATCGACCAGTTCGTCCACCAGTCCGATCGCGACCGCCTGTTCGGCCGGCAGCAGGTGCCCGGAGATCAGCAGGCGCTCGGCGCGATGCGCACCCACCACGCGGCGCAACAGGCGTTGGATCCCCTCTGGCGCAGCAAGGCCTACCTGCACTTCGTTGAGGCCGATCGTATAGGGTCTTGCGGTATCGGCACTGCGCGCCATCACCCGGTAGTCGCAGCACAATGCCAGCACGCAGCCGCCGGCCGGCGCATGCCCGCCGATGGCCGCTACCACCGGCACGCGGCTGTTGGCCAGCGCCTGCGCCGCATCGAAGAACGCGGTCCAACTAGCCAACAGCGCCGTGCGGTCGGTACCGTGCGCCAGCAGATGCGGCACATCCATGCCGCCGGAAAAATCCGCTCGCTGCCCGACAGCACGATGCCATCGACTTCCTCGCCCGACTGCCGCACCGCGACGCTCAATGCCTGGCACAACGCGCTGTCCAGCGCGTTGACCGGCGGGCGCGCCAGACGGATTTCGCGAAGACGGCCATGGTCTAAGATCTGGATGCTCATTCGGGGCTCCTGGAGGTCAGGTCATGATAGACGGCAGTCGAAGCAGGCGGGGTAGGTGGGCCGGCGTGGTACTCGCGGCGTTGGCGCTGGCGGCAAGTGCGGGCGTGTCGGCGCAATGCCTGCCCGAATTCAAGAATGGCTGGATCCGCATCCCGCCGCCCGGTGGCATGGGCATGGCGGCCGGGTTCGGGCAATTTCATAACGGCTGTGTGCAGCCGCTGAAGATCACTGCTGCCAACAGCAGCGTATTTGCCGATGTCTCGTTGCACGAAACTACCCAGGTCAATGGCGTCAGCCGCATGCGTGCGGTGCCCGAACTGGCATTGCCTGCCGGCAAATCGGTGCCGCTGGCGCCGGGTGGCCTGCACCTGATGTTGATGGATGCCAATGCGCCATTGCAGGAAGGTGCGCAGGTGCCGGTGAGCTTTACCCTGCAGGACGGTCGCCAAATCAAGGCCACCTTGGAAGCACGCAAGCGCGCGCCCGGGTCTTGAGTGTCTGATGGCCGTTGCGCGCGGGCGCCGGCATTGAAATGAAAGCGGCGGCTCCACACGGAGCCGCCGCCGATCTTTCGCGCTGCTGCAACGTCAGCGAAGCAGCCGATGGGAATTCAGCTGCTGGCCGCGCGCACCGCATCCGGCAGCGCGGCGCTCTTGCCGGTCTGCGTATCGATCCACACCACGACCACGTTGCCATCGGAGTACAGCTTGCTGTCGTCCTTCTGGTCGAAGATGCGGTGGCCGATGGTCACGCTGCTGGTGCCCAGGCGTTCGACGAACAACTCGACGGTGATGTCGTTGGGCCAGATCAACGGTTGCTTGTAGTTGACGTTGGTGGCTGCGACCACCGGCGCGATGCGGTCGGTCATCGCCACGCCTTGCACGCCCAGCATCCAGCGCACGCGCGCTTCTTCCAAATAGGAAATGTACTTGGCGTTGTTGACGTGGCCCATGCTGTCCATGTCGCGCCAGCGCACGCTGATGGGGATGCGTGCCAGGATCTTGTGTTCGCTCATCAGCTTGCCTTCTTCTTCGCAGTCTTCTTGGTGGCAGATTTGGCGGCCTTGGCCACCTTCTCCGGTTTGATCTTGCGCGGCGGGCGCGCATCGGGCTTGTTGGCCATCGCCGCCGGACGCGTTTCGCGCGCCTTCACCGAGGGCAGCATCTTGGCCAGGAACTGCCCCGTGTAGGACGCCTTGTGTGCAGCCACATCTTCCGGCGTGCCGGAAATCAGGATGGTGCCGCCGCGATGTCCGCCTTCCGGGCCCAGGTCCACGATCCAGTCGGCGGTCTTGATCACGTCAAGATTGTGTTCGATCACCACCACGGTGTTGCCTTCGTCGCGCAGCTTGTGCAGCACGCCAAGCAAGGCTTCGATATCGTGGAAGTGCAGGCCGGTGGTCGGCTCGTCCAGGATGTACAAGGTGCGTCCGGTATCGCGACGCGACAGTTCCTTGGACAGCTTGACGCGTTGCGCTTCACCACCGGAGAGCGTGGTCGCGCTCTGGCCCAGCTTGATGTAGCTCAATCCCACATCGACCAGCGTTTCCAGTTTGCGTGCGATCGACGGCACCGGCTCGAACAGGCGCAGCGCATCTTCCACGGTCATCTGCAGCACGTCGCTGATGTTGAACCCTTGTAGCGGATCTCCAGCGTTTCGCGGTTATAGCGCTTGCCGTGGCAGACGTCGCAGGGCACGTAGACGTCGGGCAGGAAGTGCATTTCCACCTTGATCATGCCGTCGCCCTGGCAGGCCTCGCAGCGGCCGCCACGCACGTTGAAACTGAAACGCCCCGGCGAGTAGCCGCGCGCGCGCGCGCCTCGGGCACCTGCGCAAACAGCTCGCGCAACGGTGTGAACATGCCGGTGTAGGTCGCCGGGTTGGAGCGCGGCGTGCGGCCGATCGGCGACTGGTCGATATCCACTACCTTGTCGAACAGGTCCAGGTTTTCGACTTCGCGATGCGGCGCCACGGTGTGCGAGGCGCCATTGATCTCGTTGGCCGCCAGGGTGAACAAGGTATCGTTGATCAGCGTCGACTTGCCCGAGCCGGACACGCCGGTAATGCAGGTCAGCAGGCCGGCGGGAATGTCCAGGTCGACATTCTTCAGGTTGTTGCCGGTGGCCCCGCGCAGATGCAGCATCATCTTCGGATTGGGCTTGTGGCGCTGCTTGGGAATCTCGATGCGGCGCTTGCCCGACAGGTATTGGCCGGTCAACGAGCGCGGCGATTTCAGGATGTCCTCCAGCGTGCCTTGCGCGCAGATTTCGCCGCCATGCACGCCCGCACCGGGGCCAATGTCCAGCACATGGTCGGCCAGGCGGATCGCATCTTCGTCATGCTCGACCACGATCACCGTGTTGCCCAGATCGCGCAGCCGCGTCAGCGTGCCGAGCAGGCGTTCGTTGTCGCGCTGGTGCAGGCCGATGGACGGCTCATCCAGCACGTACATCACGCCGACCAGGCCGGCACCGATCTGGCTGGCCAGACGGATGCGCTGCGCCTCGCCGCCGGACAAGGTGTCGGCCTTGCGTTCCAGGGTGAGGTAATCCAGGCCCACATCGACCAGGAAGCCCAGCCGCTCGCCGATCTCCTTGACGATCTTGGCCGCGATCTCGCCGCGCCAGCCCGGCAAGGACAGGCCGCGGAAAAAGTTCAGCGCTTCGTTGACCGGCAGCACCACCAACTCGGGCAACGGGCGGTCGGCGACGAACACATTGCGCGCCGCGCGATTCAAGCGCGTGCCGTTGCAGGCAGGGCAGGGTTGCTGGCTGACGTACTTGGTCAGCTCTTCGCGCACTGCCGGCGACTCGGTTTCGCGGTAGCGACGTTCCAGGTTCGGCAGGATGCCCTCGAAGCGGTGCTTGCGCGTGGTGCGCCCGCCCGCATCGGTGAAGTAGGTGAAGCTGATCACCTCATCGCCGCTGCCGAACAGCACCGCCTGGCGCACCTTGGCCGGCAGCGTGTTCCATACCGCGTCCACGTCGAACTTGTAGTGCTTGGCCAGCGAAGCAATCAGCTGGAAATAATAGGCATTGCGCCGATCCCAGCCGCGTACCGCGCCGGCCGACAGCGACAGCTCCGGATGCACCACGACGCGATCCGGGTCGAAGAATTCGGCCACGCCCAGGCCGTCGCAGCTGGGGCAGGCGCCCACCGGCGCATTGAACGAAAACAGCCGCGGTTCCAGCTCCGGCAGCGAGTAATCGCACACCGGGCAGCTGTACTTGGACGAGAACAGGTGCGGCGCCGCGGCCGGGTCGTCCAGCGACTGTACCGCCACCATGCCTTCGCCGAGCTTGAGTGCGGTCTCGAAACTTTCCGCCAGCCGTTGCTTGATGTCTTCGCGCGGACGGAAGCGGTCGATCACCGCTTCGATGGTGTGCTTCTGGCGCAGCGCCAGCGGCGGCACTGCATCGATTTCGTACAGCTCGCCGTCCACGCGCACGCGCACGAAGCCTTGCGCACGCAGCTGTTCGAACACCTGCGCATGCTCGCCCTTGCGCTCGCGGATCACCGGCGCCAGCAGCATGTAGCGCTGCTCCTGGTCCTGGGTGAGCATGTGATCGACCATCTGGCTGACGGTCTGCGCCTCCAGCGGGAAGCCGTGGTCCGGGCAACGCGGCTGTCCCACGCGTGCGTACAGCAGGCGCAGGTAATCGTAGATCTCGGTGATCGTGCCGACGGTGGAGCGCGGGTTATGCGAGGTGGACTTCTGTTCGATCGAAATCGCCGGGGAAAGGCCTTCGATGTGGTCCAGGTCCGGCTTTTCCATCACGCTGAGGAACTGGCGCGCGTACGCCGACAGCGACTCGACGTAGCGGCGCTGGCCCTCCGCATAAATGGTGTCGAACGCCAGCGACGACTTGCCCGAGCCGGACAGTCCGGTGATCACGATCAGTTTGTCGCGAGGCAGGTCGAGGTCGATGTTCTTGAGGTTGTGCGTCCGCGCGCCGCGGATGCGGATGAAATCCATCGCCATGGGGGATCCGATGTCGGGCCGGCGAACCGGCGGTGGTGCGAGCGTGCTCAGCAGGAATGAGTGGCAGTCGATCAGCCTACCCGCCGACCTAGGTGAGGGCAATTGCCCCAAATGCCAGTCTGCCGGGGCCGTTGTGGCGGCCGGATGATGCGTTCCACCGGCTCGGTTCGGGCCGGCAGCGGCGGACCTGCTTGCGACTTGACCCGAAACCGGCTAGGCCAGTACAATTCCGCTCCTGTCTTCCCCATGGGCAAGTCAGGCGACCATAATAACTACAGAGGAACACCTGGTCATGTACGCAGTTCTGGTAACCGGCGGTAAGCAATACCGCGTCGCGCAGGGCGAAACGCTCCGCGTGGAAAAGCTCGAAGTCGAAGCTGGCAACGAGATCAAGTTCGACACCATCCTGATGCTGGGCGATAGCGATGGCATCAAGCTGGGCGATGCGCTGAAGGGCGCCTCGGTCACCGCCAAGGTTGTGGCCCACGGCCGCGCCGACAAGGTGCGCATCATCAAGTTCCGTCGCCGCAAGCACCACATGAAGCGTCAGGGACACCGTCAGCACTACACCGAAATCGAGATCACCGGCATCGCCGGTGGCGACAAGAAGTAAGGAGAACCAGTCATGGCACATAAAAAGGGCGTAGGTTCCTCGCGCAACGGTCGCGATTCGAATCCGAAGTACCTCGGCGTGAAGATCTTCGGTGGCCAGGCCATCGACGCCGGCAACATCATCGTGCGTCAGCGCGGCACCCAGTTCCATCCGGGCGCCGGTGTCGGCCTGGGTCGTGACCACACGCTGTTTGCGCTGGTCGACGGCAAGGTGGAGTTCTCCACCAAGGGCCCGAAGAAGCGTCGTACCGTCAGCGTGGTTGCCGAGGCGTAATCGCCCGCTCCATGCAGGCCAGTTCGCCCGGCAACGCTGCCGGGCGAACGAGACGGAAAGCCCCGCTTCGGCGGGGTTTTTCGTTTGATGGCCGGGAGTGGGGATTCGGGACTGGGGATTCGCAACGGCGGATTTCGAGAGTCCCGATACCGCTGCTTCCTGCTGTCTCCGCGGCCGCCTGGCGGTGTCCTGCGGTGGTGTTACCAATCCCAAATTACGAATCCCAAATCTCATGAAGTTAGTCGACGAAGCAGAAACCCTGGTCACCGCCGGTAATGGCGGCAACGGCTGTGTCGGCTTTCGCCGCGAGAAGTTCATTCCGCTGGGTGGGCCCGATGGCGGCGATGGCGGTGCCGGCGGTAGCGTCTGGATCGTGGCCGACGAGAACGTCAACACGCTGGTCGATTTCCGCCATGAGCGCACCTTCAAGGCGCAGCGCGGCGAGAACGGCATGGGCCGGCAGGCGTACGGCAAGAGCGGCGAAGACCGCATCATCGTGGTGCCGGTCGGTACCGTGGTGATCAACGTGCAGACCGATGAAGTGATCGGCGACCTGACCCAGCACGGCGACCGCTTGCTGGTGGCCAAGGGCGGCAAGGGCGGCCTGGGCAATATGCATTTCAAGAGCTCGGTCAACCGCGCGCCGCGCCAGGCCACCACCGGCGAGGAGGGCGAAGAGCGTCTGCTCAAGCTGGAACTGAAGCTGCTGGCCGACGTCGGCCTGCTGGGGTTCCCCAATGCCGGCAAGAGCACCTTGATCCGCGCGGTGTCCTCGGCCACGCCGAAGGTGGCCGACTACCCGTTCACGACCCTGTACCCGAATCTGGGCGTGGTCAGTGTCGAGGCGTACCGCAGTTTCGTCATTGCCGACGTTCCGGGCCTGATCGAAGGTGCCGCCGACGGCGCCGGTCTGGGCACGCAGTTCCTGCGCCATCTGCAGCGCACCCGCCTGCTGTTGCATCTGGTGGACATGGCCCCGATGGATGGTGGCGTGGATGGCGTATCGCCGGCCGACCAGGTGCGCACCATCGAACGCGAACTGGAACGGCACGATCCCGAGTTGCTGAAGAAGCCGCGCTGGCTGGTGCTCAACAAGGCCGACCTGATGTTCGAAGACGAGGCGCGTGCCGCCGCAGAGAGCATCGTGGCCGAGTTGGGCTGGACGGAGCCGTGGTATCTGGTGTCCGCCCTTGGGCGTGACGGCACGTTCCCGATCATGAAAGACGTGATGGCGTTCTTCGACCGCCAGCGCGAAGACGAGCTCGATGCACGCGATGCGGGCTGAGTGCAGGCGCAGGCACACAAAAACCCGGCCAAGGCCGGGTTTTTCTGTATTGCCGGAAGCCAGGCTCCCGGCAATGCGCCAACTGATCGCTTACGCGGCCTTGATGGCCTTGATGCGAGCGGTCAGGCGGCTCTTGTGGCGTGCAGCCTTGTTCTTGTGGATCAGGCCGCGGGCGCTGAAACGGTCGAGGATGGGCTGAGCAACGGCGAAAGCGGCTTCGGCGCCTGCAGCATCGTTGGCGTCAAGGGCCTTGATCACCTTCTTGACGGCGGTGCGCAGCATCGAGCGCTGACCGGTGTTGCGCTCATTGCGCACAATGGTCTGCTTGGCGCGCTTCTTGGCGGACTTGATATTGGCCACGGTGGTGGGTTCCTGAAAAATCGGTATGGTGGAAAAAGCAAGCGCGAAAGTATGATGGACCCGGATATGTACGTCAAGTCAGTTGTCAAGAGGGATGCAGCGTGAGCAAGCCCGGCATGTTGAGAGGCCTGCTCTCATTCAGCAGTATGACCATGATCTCGCGGGTGCTGGGCCTGATCCGCGACCAGGCGATTTCCACCACCTTCGGCGCCAATGCGGTGACCGACGCGTTCTGGGTGGCCTTCCGCATTCCCAATTTCCTGCGCCGGCTGTTCGCCGAAGGCTCGTTCGCCACTGCCTTCGTGCCGGTGTTCACCGAGGTCAAGGAGACCCGCCCGCATGCCGATCTGCGCGAGCTGATGGCGCGCGTGTCCGGCACCTTGGGCGGGATGTTGCTGCTGATCACCGCACTGGGGTTGATCTTCACCCCGCAACTGGCCGCGGTGTTTTCCGATGGTGCGGCCACCGACCCGGAAAAATACGGTTTGTTGGTCGATCTGTTGCGGCTGACCTTTCCGTTCCTGCTGTTCGTCTCGTTGACGGCGCTGGCCGGCGGCGCGCTCAATAGTTTCCAGCGCTTTGCCATTCCGGCGCTGACGCCGGTCATCCTCAATCTGTGCATGATTGCCGGCGCGCTGTGGTTGGCGCCGCGGTTGGACGTCCCGATCCTGGCGCTGGGCTGGGCAGTGCTGGTGGCCGGTGCGCTGCAGTTGCTGTTCCAGCTGCCGGCGCTGAAGGGCATCGACCTGCTGACGCTGCCGCGCTGGGGCTGGAATCATCCGGATGTGCGCAAGGTGCTCACCTTGATGATCCCAACCTTGTTCGGCTCGTCGATTGCGCAGATCAACCTGATGCTGGATACGGTGATCGCTGCGCGCCTGGCCGATGGGTCGCAGTCGTGGCTGTCGCTGGCCGACCGGTTCCTGGAACTGCCGCTGGGTGTGTTCGGCGTGGCGCTGGGCACGGTGATCCTGCCGGCGCTGGCCCGCCATCATGTCAAGACCGATCGCACTGCCTTCTCCGGCGCGCTGGACTGGGGCTTCCGCACCACCTTGCTGATCGCGATGCCGGCCATGCTGGGCTTGCTGCTGCTGGCCGAGCCGTTGGTGGCGACATTGTTCCAGTACCGCCAGTTCACTGCGTTCGACACCCGCATGACGGCGATGTCGGTCTATGGCCTGAGCTTCGGTTTGCCGGCCTACGCCATGCTGAAGGTGCTGTTGCCGGCCTTCTATGCGCGCCAGGACACCCGTACGCCGGTGCGGGCGGGCGTGGCGGCGCTGATCGCCAACATGGTCTTCAACTTCGCGTTGCTGGCGGTCGTGTACCAGATCATGGTGCCGCCCGAGCTCAAGGCGCAGGGTGTGATGCAGGCGCTGGGCAAGCAGCCGGGCCTGCATCTGGCGTTGGGTATCGCCAGTGCGTTGTCGAGTTATCTCAACCTGGGACTGTTGTGGTACTGGCTGGGCAAGTCGGGGTGTACCAGCGCCGCCCGGGCTGGGGTGGCTATGCGCTGCGTCTGCTGCTGGCATGTGCGGCGATGGCTGCGGTGCTGTTGAGTCTGCTGTGGTGGCTGCCGTCGTTTACGCAGATGGACAAATGGAACCGCATCGGCTGGCTCGCGGTGCTGGTCGGCAGTGGCGGGGCGACGTATCTGGTCGCGCAGCTGGCGCTGGGGCTGCGGCCGCGGCATCTGCGCGAAGGCTGAGGCCACTGCCGAACGAATGCGCGGCACGGTCGCCTTGCACCGGCTGAAGGTTGCGCATCCCCGCGTATCGCACGCGGGACGCGCTTCCACGCCAAGGTGCCCATACGGCTTGACAGGCACGGCTATACTTGCAGGTTATGTATCAACGAGGGTCGGCCGGCGGGCCGGCATCTGTTTGGATCGAGGAATGAGCAGGCTGTTTAGAGACGTCGAAGGCGGGACGCTGTTCCCGCGCGGAAGCGTGGTCTGCATCGGCGCCTTCGATGGCCTGCATCTGGGGCATCGGACGCTGGTGCAACACGCCGTGGCGCGTGCCCGCGCACTCGGTGTGCCGGCCGTGGCGGTGAGCTTCGAGCCGCTGCCGCGCGAGTTCTTCGCACCTGCCGCGCCGCCGCCGCGTCTGACCCTGGCGCGCGCCAAGATCGAAGGCTTGTACGGGTTCGGCGCCGACAGCGTGGGCATGATCCGTTTCGACGGTCGCCTGTCCAAGATGAGTGCGGAAGATTTTGTGCGGCTGGCGCTGGTTGGCCGGCTGCGCGCACGCGAAGTCTGGATTGGCCCGGAATTCCGTTTCGGCCATCGACGCAGCGGCGACATCGGTCTGTTGCGTACGCTTGGCGAGCAGCATGGGTTTGTGGCGGGCGAGATTGCGCCGGTGCACCTGCATGGCGAGCGGATTTCGGCAACGCGGATTCGCGAACTGCTCGGCGCCGGCGAATTCGCCCATGCTGGCGACTTGCTCGGTCGCCCGTACGCCATCGGTGGCCGAGTCGTGCGCGGCAAGCAGCTTGGCCGTACCTTGGGCTATCCCACCGCCAACCTGCGCTTTCCGCGCACGCCGGCGTTGTCGGGGATCTATGCGACCTGGGTGCACGGCGTGGCCGAGCGGCCGTGGCCGTCGGTGTCGAGCTTCGGTACGCGCCCCACGGTAGCGGGTGTGGAGCCGCTGCTGGAAGCGCACTTGTTCGATTTCCAGTGCGATCTGTACGGCCGGCACATTGCCGTGGAATTCGTCGCCAAGCTGCGCGACGAAGAAAAATTCGATGGACTGGAGGCGCTGACCGTGCAAATGCACCGCGATGCAGAGCAGGCACGTGAGGTGCTGGCGGCGCAGATGCGTGCTGAGCACCAACCCTCAACGACGGCCAGTCCCTCGCAAGAGCCCGTAGACACTGCGAGTCCCTCGCAAGAGCCCGCACATCCATGTGCGGACTTAGAAAAAAATCCAGCGCAACGGTAGATTCCTGTGACCCAAGACTACAAAGCCACTCTTCATCTGCCTGCGACGGAATGTCCGATGCGTGGCGACCTGCCCAAGCGCGAGCCGGCGATGCTGGAGCGCTGGGAGCGCGAGGGCTTCTACGCGCAGCTGCGTGTCAATGCCGCTGGCCGCCCGTTGTTCGTGCTGCACGACGGACCGCCGTATGCCAATGGCCAGATCCATCTCGGCCACGCGGTGAACAAGATCCTCAAGGACATCATCGTCAAGTCCAAGTACCTGGCCGGCTTCGATGCGCCGTACATCCCGGGCTGGGACTGCCATGGCCTGCCGATCGAGATCGCGATCGAAAAAAATACGGCAAGGTCGGCGTCAAGCTCGATGCGGCCGAATTCCGGCAGAAATGCCGCGAATACGCGACCGAGCAGATCGATCTGCAGCGGCGCGATTTCAAGCGCCTGGGCGTGATCGGCGATTGGGATAATCCGTACAAGACACTGGATTTCCGCTTCGAAGCCAACGAAATCCGCGCGCTGGCCAAGGTGGTCGATAACGGTCATCTGACCCGCGGCGTCAAGCCGGTGCACTGGTGCTTCGATTGCGGTTCGGCGCTGGCCGAGGCCGAGATCGAATACGCCGACAAGGTGTCGCCGACGGTGGATATCGCCTATCCGGCGCGCGACCCAGGTGCGGTGGCTGCCGCATTCGGCGCGAGCCTGCCGGCGGGCGTGGGCGTGGCGGTGCCGATCTGGACCACCACGCCGTGGACGCTGCCGGCCTCGCTTGCGGTGAGTCTGGGCGCGGAGCTCGACTATGTGCTGGTCGAAGGCCTGGCCGATCGCGGCCAGCCGCGCTGGCTGGTAGTCGCCGAAGCATTGGCTGCCAAGGCGCTGGCACGCTACGGCGTGGGCGAGGTGGTGGTGCACGGCCACGCCAAGGGCGCGGCACTGGAACAGATGCTGCTCAATCACCCGTTCTATGCCGAACGCGAGATCCCGCTGCTGCTGGGCGACCACGTGTCGGCCGAGGACGGTACCGGCGCGGTGCATACCGCACCCGGCCACGGCCAGGAGGACTATCAGGTCTCCAAGCAGTACGGCCTGCTGGAGCGTTACGGCGCGGCGCAGATCAACCCGGTGGACGGGCGCGGCGTGTATCTGCCGTCGACCCCGCCGCTGGGCGACACCGTGCTGGCCGGGCTGCATATCTGGAAGGCGAACGAGGTCATCATCGAGGCGCTGCGCGAGACCGGCGTGCTGCTGGCGGCCAGCAAGATGGAGCACAGCTATCCGCATTGCTGGCGCCACAAGACGCCGATCGCGTTCCGCGCCACGCCGCAGTGGTTCATCTCGATGGAGCAGGCCAACCTGCGTGCCGACGCGCTCAAGGCCATCGAAAACGTGCATTGGTATCCGTCCTGGGGCCAGGCGCGTATCGCCGGCATGGTCGACGGGCGCCCGGACTGGACCATCTCGCGGCAGCGCACCTGGGGCGTGCCGATCGCCTTGTTCGTGCATCGCGAAACCGGCGAGCCGCATCCGCGCAGCACCGCGTTGCTGCGCCAGGTCGCCGACCGCGTGGAGCAGGGCGGCGTGGATGTCTGGTACACGCTGGACGCCTCCGAGCTGCTCGGGAGCGAGGCGGCCGACTACGAGAAGATCACCGACATCCTGGATGTGTGGTTCGACTCCGGCGTGACGCACGAAGCGGTGCTTGCGGATCGTGGCCTGCCCAAGCCGGCTGACCTGTATCTGGAAGGTTCCGACCAGCACCGCGGCTGGTTCCAGTCCTCGCTGCTGAGCGGCGTGGCGATGGACAAGGTGGCGCCGTACAAGCAGTGCCTGACCCACGGCTTCACCGTGGACGAACACGGCCGCAAGATGTCCAAGTCGCTGGGCAACGGCATCGAACCGCAGGACATCATGAAGACGCTGGGCGCTGACATTCTGCGCCTGTGGATCGCCTCGGCCGATTACAGCAACGAGATGTCGTTGTCGCAGGAGATCCTCAAGCGCAATGCCGATGCGTATCGCCGGTTGCGCAACACCGCGCGCTTCCTGCTCGGCAACCTGCACGGTTTTGACCCGCTGCAGCACCTGGTGGTGCTGGACGAGATGGTCCTGCTGGACCGCTGGATCGTGCATCGCGCACACGAGCTGCAGGAAAAAAAATGTGGCCGCCTACGCGCGCTACGATTTTGCCGAGATCGTGCAGGCGCTGCTGAATTTCTGCAGCGTGGACCTGGGCTCGCTGTACCTGGATGTCACCAAGGACCGCCTGTACACGATGGCCGAAGACGCACGCGGCCGCCGTTCGGCGCAGAGCGCGATGTACCACGTGGCCGAGGCGTTCGTGCGCTGGATCGCGCCGGTGTTGAGTTTCACCGCCGAGGAACTGTGGGGCTACCTGCCGGGCCAGCGTGCCGACAACGTGCTGTTTTCCACTTGGTACGACGGCCTTGCGCCGTTGCCGGCCGATGCTGCATTGACCAGTGCGGATGTCGACAAGTTGCTGGTCCTGCGCGAGCAGGTGGCCAAGGTGCTGGAACCGATGCGTGCCAACGGCGCGATCGGTGCGGCGCTGGAAGCGGAAATCACCGTGGCCGCCGATGCGCAGACCG
Source organism: Xanthomonas phaseoli pv. phaseoli (assembly GCA_022749655.1). GTDB lineage: Bacteria > Pseudomonadota > Gammaproteobacteria > Xanthomonadales > Xanthomonadaceae > Xanthomonas > Xanthomonas phaseoli. The sequence goes on along the minus strand of CP094243.1, from coordinate 4,027,954 downwards.
CCGCGCGCTGGCAGCCGCTGGCCGAGGAGCTGCGCTTCTTGTTCATCAGTGGCGATGTCACCGTGACCGCGGCCAGCACCGACGACATCTTCATCAGTGCGCAGCCCACGACCAAGGCCAAGTGCGTGCGCTGCTGGCACCACCAGGCCAGCGTGGGCAGCGACCCGCGTCACCCGGAACTGTGCAGCCGTTGCGTCAGCAATATCGAAGGTCCGGGCGAGCAGCGTCGCTGGTTCTGACGCCGCTGCGCCGGCGGCGCGTGGCGGGGATCTCGCCACGCACGGCCGGCCTCTGGCGCTGGCGCAGCCCGCGTCAGCTGCCGGGGTCGCCCTGGTCGCCCTGCGGCGCGGTGGCCATTCCGCCGTGCGCCTGGCTTGCTGAAGCTTGGGCATGCACCGGGGCGGGGCGGCGCGGCTGGTCGAGCCGCCCGTGCCATCCTTGTCCGCCTGCAGTCGTGCATCTGTCGTTTTCTGCCCCTGCCGTCACTGTCTCCCACCCAGGCGTCTTCTCCGGCATCGGAGGAGCGGCCACCAACTGCGATCCTTCGACATGAGTCAACGCCCCAATCCCTCGGCCCTGATCTGGCTGCTGCTCTCTGCGCTGGTGGTCGGCCTTGACCAGTGGAGCAAGGCCTGGGTGCTGTCCAGCCTGCCCGAGTACACCCCGGTGCCGGTGATCGACGGCTTCTGGAACTGGTACCGCACCTACAACACCGGCGCGGCCTTCAGCTTTCTGAGCGATGCCGGCGGCTGGCAGCTGTGGTTCTTCACTGCGTTGGCGGTGGGCATCAGCGGCCTGCTGGCGTTCTGGCTCTCGCGCACTGCGCGCGGGCAGTGGCGCAGCGCGCTGCCGTATGCGCTGGTGATCGGTGGGGCGATCGGCAACGTGATCGACCGGCTGATGCACGGCCACGTGGTGGATTTCATCCAGTGGTACATCGGCAGCCACACCTGGCCGTCCTTCAATATCGCCGACTCGGCGATCGTGGGCGGCGCGATCGGGATTGCCGTGTTCGGGTTGTTCGACAAATCCGGCAAGCAGGGGCAGGGAACCGGGAATCTGCGCTGAAGCCTGCCTGCAGGCGCGTGCCGCCCGGTCCGACCCCGCACGCCTCATTCCCGTAGAATGCCCGCCATGGATGTCCTGCTCGCCAATCCCCGTGGTTTTTGTGCCGGTGTCGACCGTGCGATCGAGATCGTCAAGCGTGCGATCGAGACGCTGGGCGCGCCGATCTATGTGCGGCACGAGGTCGTGCACAACCGCTTCGTGGTCGACGACCTCAAGCAGCGTGGCGCGATCTTCGTCGAAGAACTCGACGAGGTGCCCGACGATGCCACCGTGATCTTCAGCGCGCATGGCGTCTCGCAGGCGGTGCGCCAGGAAGCCGAGCGGCGTGGACTGAAGGTGTTCGACGCCACCTGCCCACTGGTGACCAAGGTGCATTTCGAGGTGGCGCGGCACTGCCGGGCCGGCCGCGACGTGGTGCTGATCGGCCATGCCGGGCACCCGGAAGTGGAAGGCACGATGGGGCAGTGGAGCCGCGAGCGCGGGGCGGGCACGATCTATCTGGTCGAAGACATCGAACAGGTCGCCACGCTCGATGTCCGCCAGCCCGATCACCTTGCCTACACCACCCAGACCACGCTGTCGGTGGACGACACCATGGGCATCATCGAAGCCCTGCGTGCGCGCTACCCGGCAATGCAGGGGCCGCGCCATGACGACATCTGCTACGCCACCCAGAACCGCCAGGACGCGGTGCGCGATCTGGCGCGCCAGTGCGATCTGGTGCTGGTGGTCGGTTCGCCCAACAGCTCCAATTCCAACCGCCTGAGCGAGCTGGCCCGGCGCGACGGGGTGGAGTCCTACCTGATCGACAACGCCAGCGAGATCGACCCGGCCTGGATCGTTGGCAAGCAGCATATCGGCCTGACCGCCGGCGCCTCTGCGCCGCAGGTGCTGGTCGATGGCGTGCTGGCGCGCCTGCGCGAACTGGGCGCGGCCGGCGTCTCCGAACTGGAAGGCGAGCCGGAATCGATGGTGTTCGCGCTGCCCAAGGAGCTGCGCTTGCGTCTGGTCAGCTGACGCCACGCCCTCCGGCAAGGCAAAGCACCTGCAGCGATTGACCCGAGGGGCGCTGCGCTCCTACAATTCACGGCTCGCCGGAATAGCTCAGTTGGTAGAGCGGCGCATTCGTAATGCGTAGGTCGTAGGTTCGATTCCTATTTCCGGCACCACGCTACAAGACTGGGTCGGCCTGTGCCGGCCCAGTTGCGTTTTGAAGCGTCGAGCGCCGTGTTTCACGCATTGCTCGCGTGTGTTGCAGCCACGCGGGCGCTTCCCGTTCGGCGAACGCAACGGCGCAATTCTTGCCTCGCGCTGCGCTGCGACAACATGTCGCACAAATTGGCGCGCTTTTATTGCGTCAGATCATTGCCAATGGGTTTCGTGCAGGTGCAGCAAAGACTAAAATTATCGCGCTAACCCGCGTCTTCGGTCTGCGCAGTCCATCTCCTCCAGGAAGACAGCTGCGTCGGGTACATCCCACGACGGATACGACGAACGAGGCTGGCGTTCCTTCGCACTTGATCGACCGATGATTCCGCTGAAACAGCTCGGGCGTTTACTTCGTCCAGGTCTGATGTTGCCCTTCCTGCTGCTGGCAGGCTGCAACTCGGCCATCCTCAATCCGAAAGGCCAGATCGGCCACGACGAAAAGCAACTGCTGATCACCTCGGTGGTGCTAATGCTGATCGTGGTCATCCCGGTGATCGTGATGACGATTGCGTTCGCGTGGAAATATCGCGCATCCAACACCAAGGCGCGCTACGAGCCGGACTGGTCGCACTCCACTGCCATCGAAGTGGTGGTGTGGTCGATCCCGTGCGTGATCATCCTGGTGCTGGCAGTGCTGACCTGGCGTTCGTCGCATGCGCTGGACCCGTACCGGCCGCTGGATTCGGACGTCAAGCCGATCAACATCGAAGCGGTCTCGCTGGACTGGAAGTGGATGTTCATCTACCCCGACCAGAACATCGCCACCGTCAACGAGATCGCGTTTCCGGTGCACACGCCGCTGAACTTCAAGATCACTTCCGACACGGTGATGAACTCGTTCTTCATCCCGCACCTGGGCACCATGATCTACGCCATGGCGGGCATGGAAACCAAGCTGCACCTGGTGGCCAACGAGCCGGGCGAATACTTCGGCCTGTCGACCAACTACAGCGGCCACGGCTTTTCGAAGATGAGCTTCAAGGCGCACGCCGTCGATCAGGCCGGCTTCGAGGCCTGGGTGGCCAAGGTCAAGGCCTCGCCGACCGCGTTGAATGCTGCCGAGTACCAGGTGCTGGCAGCCAACCGCAACGACAAGGAACAGTATCCGGTCACCTACTACTCGTCGGTGCAGGACGGCATGTTCCGCTCGCTGGTCGACAAATACATGAATGGTCCGGGCCACAGTAAGGGCCACGGCGACCATCAGGCATCGGCTACGGAGCCGGTCGCCATGTGCACTTCTGGAGACAAGTGATGCTAGGCAAACTCACCATCGAGGCAGTTCCGTACCACGAGCCGATCATCATGGTCGCGCTGGGTGGTGCCGGCCTGCTCGGCCTGCTCATCGCGGGCGCCATCACCAAGTACAAGCTGTGGGGCTATCTCTGGAAAGAGTGGTTCACCTCGGTGGATCACAAGCGCATCGGCGTGATGTACATCATCGTGGCGTTGGTCATGCTGCTGCGCGGCTTTGCCGACGCGGCGATGATGCGCACACAGCAGGCGCTGGCCGGCGGCGGTGGCGAAGGCGTGCTGCCTCCGCATCACTACGACCAGATCTTCACCGCGCACGGCGTGATCATGATCTTCTTCATGGCCATGCCGTTCATGACGGGCCTGTTGAACCTGATCGTGCCGCTGCAGATCGGTGCGCGCGACGTGGCGTTCCCGTTCCTGAACTCGCTGAGCTTCTGGCTGTTCGTGGCCGGTGCGGCGCTGATCAACATCTCGCTGGGTGTCGGTGAATTCGCCCAGACCGGTTGGCTGGCGTATCCGCCGTTGTCGGGTCTGGAATACAGTCCGGGGTCGGTGTCGATTACTACATCTGGGCGCTGCAGGTGTCCGGTTTAGGCACCTTGCTGACCGGCATCAACTTCTTCGTGACGATCATGCGCATGCGCGCGCCGGGCATGACCCTGATGCGCATGCCGATCTTCACCTGGACCGCGCTGATCACCAACATCCTGATCATCGCCGCGTTCCCGATCCTGACCGTGGCGCTGGCGCTGCTGGGTGCCGACCGTTACCTGGGCACGCACTTCTTCACCAACGACGGTGGCGGCAACGCCATGATGTACGTCAACCTGATCTGGATCTGGGGTCACCCGGAGGTCTACATCCTGATCCTGCCGGCGTTCGGCATCTTCTCCGAACTGATTGCCACCTATAGCCGCAAGCGCCTGTTCGGCTACACCTCGATGGTGTACGCCACCTCGTGCATCGGCGTGCTGTCGTTCGTGGTGTGGTTGCACCACTTCTTCACCATGGGCTCGGGTGCCAACGTCAATGCCTTCTTCGGCATCACGACGATGATCATCTCGATCCCGACCGGCGTGAAGATCTTCAACTGGCTGTTCACCATGTTCCGCGGCCGCGTGCACATGACCTCGCCGGTGCTGTGGACGATCGGCTTCATCATCACCTTCACCATCGGCGGCATGACCGGCGTGATGCTGGCGATTCCGGCCGTGGACTTCGTGCTGCACAACAGCCTGTTCCTGATCGCGCACTTCCATAACGTCATCATCGGCGGCGTGGTGTTCGGTTACCTGGCGGGCCTGACCTATTGGTTCCCGAAGGCGTTCGGCTTCAAGCTCAACGAGAAGATCGGCAAGGCCTCGTTCTGGTGCTGGATCATCGGCTTCTTCGTCGCCTTCATGCCGTTGTACGTGCTCGGCTTCATGGGCATGACCCGTCGCATGAACACCTACAACCACCCCGAGTGGGCGCCGTGGCTGTACGTGGCCGCGGTGGGTGCTGCGATCATCGGCATGGGCATTTTCTTGAACCTGGTGCAGATCGGTTACAGCGTGTGGAAGCGCAAGGAGCATATGGACTACACGGGCGATCCGTGGGATGGCCGTACGCTGGAATGGGCAACCTCCTCGCCGCCGCCGTTCTACAACTTCGCCGTGCTGCCGCATATCGACGACCGCGACCAGTTCTGGGCCGACAAGCAGAATGGCAAGGGCTGGGTGCGTCCGTCCAAGTACGAAGCGATCCACATGCCGCGTAACACCGGTGCCGGCGTCTATATCGGTGCCTTCAGTGTGCTGCTGGGCTTCGGTCTGATCTGGCACATCTGGTGGCTGGCCATCATCGGCCTGGTGGGCATGATCGGCAGCTTCATCGCTCGCACCTTCGATGACGACATCGATTACTGGGTGCCGGCCGACGAAGTGGAGCGCATCGAAAACGCACGTTTCGCCCTGCTCGAACAGCAACAGGCGGCGCAGGCCGCGAAGGTGGTATGACCATGGCTTCCTCGACCACGCTTGACCACGCCGCCCACGCGGGCGGCCACGATCACGACCACGAACATCACGACGGCGGTGGCAACACCGTCTTCGGGTTCTGGGTCTACCTGATGAGCGACTGCCTGCTGTTTGCCGGTCTGTTCGCCACCTATGCGGTGCTCTCCGGCGCCACGGTGGACGGGCCGACCGCCAAGGAGCTGTTCGATCTGAAGTTCGTGCTGGTGGAAACCTTCCTGCTGTTGTTCAGCAGCTTGAGCTTCGGCTTTGCGATGATCGCCGCGCACAAGCGCAAGATGGGCGGCCTGTACGGCTGGCTGGCCGTCACCGCGCTGCTGGGTATCGGCTTCCTGTGCATGGAAGTGTGGGAGTTCAATCACCTGATCCATGAAGGTGCCGGCCCGGGTCGCAGTGCGTTCCTGTCGGCGTTCTTCACCCTGGTGGGCACGCACGGTCTGCACGTGGCCTCCGGCTTGTTGTGGATGGCCGTGCTGGTGATCCAGATTTCCAAGAACGGCCTGACCGCGCGCAACAGCACGCGTCTGGCGTGCCTGAGCCTGTTCTGGCACTTCCTGGACATCATCTGGATCGGTGTGTTCACCGTCGTCTATCTGCTGGGAGCGCTGTAATGGGCAATCACCACCACACCGATACCGCTGCCGACGCGCATGCCGGCGGCCTGAAGTCCTACCTGATCGGCTTTGTGATGGCCGTGATCCTCACCGTCATCCCGTTTGCGATGGTGATGAGTGGCGCGTTCTCCAAGGGCGTCACCGTCGTCGTGATTTCGGTCATGGCCGCGGTGCAGATGTTGGTGCACATGGTGTACTTCCTGCACATGGACCGCACGCCGGAGCAGCGCTCCAACGTGCAGGTCGGCCTGTTCTCGCTGCTGATCATCGGCATCGTGATCGTCGGCTCGCTGTGGGTGCTGCACAACATGAACGTCAACATGATGCATTGAGACGGCGCTACGCCGGATCACAGCAAGGTGGAAGAAGAGGTCGCCAGTGATTGGCGGCCTTTTTTTATGCGTCAATCGCCCGCAGCATGACCAATGGCATACGGTCAAGCACAGGCAGGCGCTTAGCATTATGGGCTTGCCTGTTCCAGGTCACCTGCGGAGTTGCGATGAAGATGCCCACCCTGTTGTCCGTGTCGTTGTTGGCGGCGTTGTCGCTGCCGGCAGCTGCGCAAACCGCACCGCCGCAGGACGTGCCGTTCGACGGCACCTTGAAGATCGACGTGGATGCCACCGATCTGGCGCACCGCATCTTCAAGGTCAAGACCACCATGCCGGCCAAGCCGGGCCCGATGACGCTGCTCTACCCGCAGTGGATTCCCGGCAATCATTCGCCGACCGGGCCGATCGACAAGCTCGCCGGCCTGGTGATCAAGGTCGATGGCAAGGTGGTGCCATGGAAGCGCGACCAATTCGACGTCTATGCGTTCAAGGTGGATGTGCCACAGGGCGCCACCGAACTGACGGCCGAGTTCAAGTTCCTCTCGCCGCAGGCCGGCAACCAGGGCCGGGTGATGATGACCCCGGAAATGCTCAACCTGCAGTGGAACACCACGGCGCTGTACCCGGCCGGTTATTTCGCGCGCAACATCAAGGCGCAGGCCAGCGTCACGCTGCCGGCCGGCTGGAGCTATGCCACGGCACTGGAAACCGATCGCCGCGTGGGCGACACGGTGAGCTTCAAGCCGATCGATTTCGACGACCTGGTCGATTCGCCGATGTTCGCTGGCAAGTACTACAAGCGCGTGGAACTGAGCACCGGCAAGCAGCCGGTCTACCTCAACGTGTTCGCCGATGAAGCCAAGTCGCTGGAGGCCAAGCCCGAGCAGATCAAGGCGCACGCCGCGTTGGTGCAGCAGATGGACAAGCTGTACGGTGCGCGTCACTTCGACCATTACGAATTCCTGTTGGCGCTGACCAAGAAGCTGGGCGGTATCGGCCTGGAGCATCACCGTTCCAGCGAAAACAGCGGCCCGCCGAATTACTTCACCGAGTGGGACAAGAGCTGGACCATGCGCGACCTGCTGGCGCACGAGTTCAACCACTCTTGGAACGGCAAGTACCGCCGTGGCGCAGACTTGGCGACGCCGAACTTCAACGTGCCGATGGGCGACAGCCTGCTGTGGTTGTACGAAGGCCAGACCCAGTTCTGGGGCGAAGTGGTGGCCGCACGTTCCGGCCTGTGGACGCAGGACCAGGCACGCGACATGCTGGCCGGCGTGGCGGCAACCTACGAGCGCGGCCGCCCCGGCATGGGCTGGCGCACGGTGCAGGACACCACCAACGACCCGACCATGTCGATGCGGCGTCCCAAGGCGTACCGCAGCTACCAGATGAGCGAGGACTATTACTCCGGCGGCCAGATGATGTGGCTGGAAGTGGATAGCAAGCTGCGCGCGCTGACCAACAACAAGCGTTCCATCGACGATTTCGCCAAGGCGTTCTTCGGCATGAAGAACGGCGATTGGGACGTCAATCCGTACACCTTCGATGACATCGTGAGCACGCTCAACGGCGTGGCCGCCTACGACTGGGCCAGCCTGTTGCGCGAGCGCATGGACGGGCACGGTTCGTTGAATGGCGGCATCGAAGCCAATGGCTGGAAGCTGGTCTACACCGACGAGCCGAACCTGGCGATCAAGACCTACGAGAGCAACGAGAACGACGTCAGCCTGACCTATTCACTGGGCCTGTCGCTGGAAGGCTCGGGCGAAGTCAACGAGGTGTTGTGGGACAGCCCGGCGTTCAATGCCGGCATCATCAACGGCAACACCCTGGTGGCCGTCAACGGCCGCGCCTTCAGCGCCGATGTGATCAAGGATGCGATCAAGGCGGCCAAGGGCACCACGGCGCCGATCGAGCTGCTGGTCAAGCGCGGCGACCGCTACGAAACCGTCCGCATCGACTACCACGGCGGTTTGCTGTACCCGCATCTGGAACGGATCGCCGGCAAGCCGGATCGCCTGAGCGAGTTGTACAAGGCGCGCTGAGTGGCGCACGCCCACGTCGTTGCCCGACGTGGGATCAGCGGAATCAAGCGGCATGGCCGGTCGTCACCGGTCATGCCGCCGTTGTGTGAGCGCAGCCGGTCACCGCTTGCACTGCACATCAGCAAGCCGTCGACTTGCCCGAATCCCGAATCCCGAATCCCGAATCCGCAAAGCCCTGCGTCGCGCACACTGAGACCGTCAGCCACTATCCTGCTGCTTCAACAACGATGGGCAAGAGCGATGGCGAAGGCGAAAACGGCCTATGTCTGCGGCGAGTGCGGCGCCGAGTACACCAAGTGGCAGGGGCAGTGCACCGAATGCGGTGTCTGGAACACGCTGAGCGAAATCGTGCTCGAAAGCGCCACGCCGGGCGGCAAGGCATTGCCAGCGGCGTCGCGGCGTAGCGGCTGGGCCGGCAAGACCGAGGCGCCCAAGATCACTGCACTCAAGGATGTGCAGCAGACCGAGCAGGCGCGCGTTTGCACCGGTATCGGCGAGTTCGATCGGGTGTTGGGTGGCGGGCTGGTGGAAGGTGCGGTAGTGCTGATCGGCGGCGACCCCGGGATCGGCAAGTCGACGCTGCTGCTGCAGGCGCTGGCGAGCATGGCCTCCACGTTGCCGGTGTTGTATGTGACCGGCGAAGAATCGCTGGCCCAGGTGGCAGGGCGCGCGGTGCGCCTGGACCTGCCGCTGGAAGGCCTGAACGCCCTGGCCGAAACCGGCATCGAAAACATCCTGCAGCATGCCAGCGTGGCGCGGCCGAAGCTGATCGTGGCCGATTCGGTACAAACCTTGTGGACCGAGTCGTTGACCGCAGCGCCGGGCTCGGTGAGCCAGGTGCGCGAGAGCGCAGCGCGGCTGGTGCGCTACGCCAAGGAAATCGGCACCGCGGTGTTTCTGGTCGGCCATGTGACCAAGGAAGGCGGCATCGCCGGGCCCCGCGTGCTCGAGCACATGGTCGATGCGGTGCTGTATTTCGAAGGCGAGAGCGGCAGCCGGTTCCGCCTGTTACGCGCGTTCAAGAACCGCTTCGGTGCGGTCAACGAACTGGGCGTGTTCGCGATGGGCGAGAAGGGCCTGAAGGAAGTCTCCAACCCATCGGCGATTTTCCTCTCCGGTGGCAGCACCCAGCAGCCCGGCAGTTGCGTGATGGTCACCCGCGAAGGCACCCGCCCGCTGATGGTGGAGGTGCAGGCGTTGGTGGATGCCTCGCCGTTGTCCAACCCGCGTCGGGTGGCAGTGGGTCTGGAGCAGAACCGGCTGGCGATGTTGCTGGCGGTGCTGCATCGCCACGGAGGCATCGTGGTGGGCGATCAGGACGTGTTCGTCAATGTGGTGGGCGGCATCCGCGTGCAGGAAACCGCGGCCGATTTGCCGGTGCTGCTGGCAGTGCTGTCGTCGCTGCGCGACCGGCCGCTGTCCGAAAAGACCATCGCGTTCGGCGAAGTGGGCCTATCCGGCGAAATCCGCCCAGTGCCCAATGGCGAGGACCGGCTGAAGGAGGCAGCGACGCATGGCTTCAAGCGCGCCATCGTGCCCCGCGCCAATGCGCCCAAGACCACCAGCATCAAGGGCATGGACATCATCGCCGTGGAGCGCTTGAGCCAGGCATTGGAAGCGGCGGCCGACTGAAGCCGCGCGCCTTGCCGATGCTGCGATAGGCCGGGTTGGCGGCCGGCGAATGCGTCGGAAGCGCCGGCTGGCCATGTTCCGGAGCAGCCTGCCGCCATCGTTCCGGCCGGCTGCCGGGCGACCATCGAGCATCGTCCGGCTTGGTCAACCCTGGTGCGGCCGTGCTGCCGCTCAAGAGACGCTGGGTGCAGGGGGTGTCGCGTGACTTTCGGACCTGCTGCGGGACGCGGGCATGGCATGTGTCGCAGGGCGACCGGACGCCCGCAAACCGTTTGTCGGACAAACACCGGGATTTGCATTTGCTTGTCGAGAAAGCGTTTTCAGAAAGAGTGGGGCTATGGCAACATGCGCGGCCCGTTGCCCTGTGCACCGGATCACACACACTGCTCACTGCCGTTTTCAGGAGAATCACGATGGAATGGATGTTGCTGCCGCTCAAGCGTTACGCCGACTTCAACGGTCGCTCGCGCCGCAAGGAATACTGGATGTTCGCGCTGATGCAGTGCTTGGTGCTGTTCGTGTTTGGCGGCCTGTTTGCCGTCGCCGCATTGGCATTGGGGAACGAGAACGGCCCGGGTGCGCTGGCTTGGTTGATCTGTGCGGTCATGGTGATCGTTTGTCTGGCGTTGATCGTGCCCGGTATTGCAGTCACGGTGCGCCGCCTGCACGACCAGGACAAGTCCGGCTGGTTTTATCTGATCAGCCTGGTGCCGTACGTTGGTGCTTTCGTGTTGCTGGTCTTCATGTGCGTCGAAGGCACGCCCGGCCCGAACCAGTACGGCGAAAATCCCAAGCAGTAACTCGCCTTATGAACGCGGACAACGGCGCAGGAGTTTCCTGCGCCGTTGTTGTTTGTGCGTGTGCCAACCGTGCCATTGCGCGCTGTGCAGAGGCGGACGACCACCGCTAGGTGCGTAACAGTTGCCAGCAAGTCTGTGCTCAGCAGAGCGGGCGCCCGCATCGGACCCACAGAGATGGACGGCGCCGACACCGCGACATGCTTGAGGCGTCTTTCGCTGAGCGGTCCCGGCGCAGCAGGCAGTGCTGCATGTGATGCTGCCGCATCGCTTCATAGATGCGGCGATGTCGCTCGACCCTGATCAGCATGTGCGCTGCATGATGCAGCGAACGATGCCACTGCAGGCACATGGCCGGTACACCTGCAGAACTTGAGTGACGGCGCGGCATGCGGGCCGAGGGCGCGTGGAGGCCGCGCTGTCATCGATACCGTGCCGACGCACGTGGTGTCATCAAACTGTCTTCGCTGTAACGCAAACGAAACTGCGCAATGCAGGTCGCAGATGGTTCTCTGCAGCGGTGCCCTTGCTCAGCAGGCAGCTGCGTGATGTGCAGGGCCAAGACTTGGGCTGACGGCCTTGCTCATCGTCGTTGCCTCGGTATCGTGCAGCGCGAGCTCCAGCTTGTAGCCGTGCGAGTAGACGGTTCTGATGCGGACTGCGCTGCTGTCACTGCTCAGCTGCAGTTTCTTGCGCAACTTGTAGATGTGCTGCTCCATGGTGCGGTCGGTGAATTCGGTATGGCTGCCCCAGACCGCCTTGGCCAGCTGGCAACGCCGGAAGCACACACCGGGGCTGGAAAAGAGCAGCCAGGCAATCGAGAACTCGCGTGCGGTCAATACGATCGGCTTGCCTTCCAGATAGACGGTATTTTCATCGCGGATCAGCTGGTATGGACCAACGCTCAGGTGCTGCGTCTCCGGGCAGGCATGCGCCACCGGCGATATCGCCAGGGCCGCGCGCACGTGCAACTCGTGCGAATTGAAAGGCAGTGCAAGGACCTCCTGCGCGCCTGCGCGATACCAGGCCAGAATGCTGTCGGCGCAATCGAAACGTCCAAGCACGATCAGCGGCGTGGGCTGGCCGCTATGGCAGCGCTGCCAGGCCAGCAGTGAACTGTCATCGGCGGCGACGCAGCTGGCATCGAAGATCAGCAGCTCGCACGGCGAGTGCCGCAGCGAACGCAGAAGCTCCAGTTCCTCGGAAAACGTCGAGACGTTGCGCGCGAGCGGTACAAGGCTGGCATTGATCTGCGAGACCAAGCGCGCGTCCTGCGTCAACAGGAACACCGATCCGGCGTTGGAGGGGCAGTGATCGTTCATTCAGGCGGCCTTCGCGTGTCGTCGTACGAGCCACGCATGGGACGGGCGCCGGTACTGGTCGGCCAATGCCAGGACAAAATCCATCTTCAAAGATCGCTGCATCGTCGGACCAGTCGGTTGGCGGGGAGTGTCCAGCGGAGCTGGCAGAATGGTATGTACCATTGCGGAGGCCAAAAGTTTCACGCTTGCATACGCGCCTTCGGATTTGTCGACAGCGGCTTTAGCTCGCGCTCATTTAGACGTAACAGAGCTCTTACAGAGAGGGCATGTCTGGTCCGCATGCATCGTTTGGCGCCGATGCGCGTGTCCAGAGACATCTCGGTTGCTGAGGTCTAGACCAATCTATTGCGATTGGTGCTGTGATCGCGCGTGACTGGAATAGCTCGGCAGTAATTGTCGCCATGTCATGCCTGCCCTTTTCGATCAAACGCCTCTCGGCATACCTGTCCGTACAGTTACTGGACATCGCATTCGATCATCGCCGACACGCATCGACGCGTCTTCAAGCAGCGCGTTCGCAGACGTTGTCCGACTGTACCGAAAGAGTGGCGTAGACCGGCGAGATCAATACTTGACCGCATGGCACGAAATGTCTGGCGTACGACAACGACGACGCGTTGCAAAGCGCTTTACGCCCGGAAGAAAACGCATCGACTGGATGATTGACAGAGTGAGCTTTTTTGATTTTTTCAAGGGCTCCGAGAGGGAATTTCTATTGGATCCGCTGCATACAATAGTTTGCGCCCGCGAGTTCGGCGCCTGTTGTCTTTTGCTCCGCCCCCAAAGAGAGAGACCGGCATGATCCTTTCCACGTACTTTGCAGCGATCTCTGCGTTGTCTTACGCAGAACGTCTTCCTACCTATACGAGCAGGATGCTGGTTGGTGCTTGGCCACAGGGACTGCAACATCTCCAACAGCGACGCGACGGGCAGGGCGCAGCGGATGGCGCCGACGATGAGGTGAGCTTGTTCGGTGCCAGCGGCGATGCGCTGCTGATCCTGGAATATCAGGAAGAGGCCGAAGATGCCTATCGGCAGGCCTTGAAGGCAATGCGCGGGCATCAGCGCCAATTGCGCCTGCTGTCGTGCCGGAACACCGCCTGGTTGATGCTGAGCCAGCGACGCCTGAGCGCGGCGTTGAATTGTTTCGCTCAGTTGGCAATGGACCGCGAGACGCCGCCCAGCCTGTGCGGCGAGAGCCTGCTGGGCAAGTCGCTGACCCACTTCCATCTGGGCCAGAGCACGTTGGCCTTGCAGACCCTGGAGCGCCCGCGAGGTGCTGGCCGATCTGGAGAGCGGGGCGTCGGATTGGCTGCGGATTGCCACTGCGCTGCGTCTGGACATGATTGCGCAGCTGCGTATCCGTCGCTCCGACCGCATGAGCGACCATGTGTTCTGGCAAGCCACGCTGCGTCAGGAAGATGCCACGCATGCGTTCGAACCCAGCGACCTGCGCGCCTGCATTGCCGATCTGGCAGAGAGCATGCCGGTGCTGGCGCAGCGCATGCGGCATGTCCGCAGCCTGTTGCGTATTGCCGGCGGCGACACCTTCGGCTTCGACGCGCAGATCGACGCATTGCCGGCCGCGGCCACCGGCTGCCCACCGTGCGCACGTCAAGACGCGCAGGTAGAACTGGCGCTGGCGGCATTGGCGGTGGGCCGTGCCGATCTGGCCGAGCGTGCGCTGGCCGGTGCCGGTCGGCATCATGCGCCGCGCTGGAACCTGGAGTTCGAGTACTGCCAGGCCAAGATCAGCCAGGCGATGGGGCGCACCGAACAAGCGTTGCTGCTCTACAACCGCTACGCGCTGGGCGCGGTGCAGTGCCTGCGCAGCGAAGTGCAAGCACCGCGCTTGCTGGAAAGCGGCACCCCGGCGCACGTCAGCGACGATATCTCCGCCCGGTTGCCGGCCAAGTATCGGCGCGCCTACAGCTACATGATCACCAATGCGCATCGCTCGGATCTGTCGATCAACGAAGTGGCCGCGCAGATCGGGGTCACCGGCCGCGCGCTGCAGCAAGCGTTCAAGTCCGCCACTGGGTTATCGCCGACGCAGGTGCTGCGCCGTTACCGGATGCAAAGCATTCGCGACGAATTGCTGGCCGAAGGCGGCTGCGGCAGTGTGTTGCAGGCGGCCAGTCGCTGGGGCGTCGGTAGCCGTTCGGCGTTGGCCAAGGGCTATCGGCAGCAATTCAACGAGGCGCCGATGGAGACCTTGCAGCGGTAATTTCCGCAACCCACGGGTTGGTAGCGCTACCGATCCGTGGAGGGTCAATCCGGCGTGCGGTGCAGTGCGTCGCTGTACGCAACGGAGGGCAGGGATCAAACTGAGACGTGCGTGCAATGTGGGTTCCGGCTATCCTTTCCGGCTGGCACTGGCACCCAGGGGACGCGTCCGAGGATGGGCGTCGTCGCCGAGGAAACGACGACCGATCATGCAAGATCCCACCCCGGGGCGACCGACGCCTCGCAGATCCGCCGGGCAGGCGTCGATCTCAATGGACTGATGTCGGTCCTCAGCAAGCACCTGTATTCCACCCCGGTGGTGGCGCTGCGCGAGCTGGTGCAGAACGCGCACGATTCCATCCTGCGCCGCCGTCTGGAACAGCCCGATTGGCACGGCGAGTCGCGCATCGAGGTGCATGCCGATACCGCGCAGGGCATCGTGCGCATCGTCGATACCGGTGCCGGATTGACCCAGCAGGAAATCCACGATTACCTGGCTACCGTCGGCGTGGGCTATACACGCGGGCTGCGCCAGGGCGGCCACGAGGACAGCGGCCTGATCGGCATGTTCGGGCTGGGCTTCCTGTCCGCCTTCGTGCTGGCGCGGCGGGTGACCGTGCGCACCACCTCCTACCAGTCTCCCACGCTGGGCCATTGCTACATCTCCAGCAACGCCGAGCAGTACACGGTCAGCCCGATTCCCGCGCGTGCGCAGGTGGGTACCGAGGTGGTGCTGGAATTGCACAGCGAGTATCTGGCGTTGGCGCAGGAAGGGCGGCTGCACGAGATTCTGTCGCGCTATTGCGCGCTGCTGCGCGAGCCAATCTGGATCGGCGCCGCAACCCAGCCGATCAATCCCGAGCCGCCGCCGTGGCGCGTGCAGGACGCCGTGCCGCTGCATCCGGTGCAGGCCTGGCGCCGTCAACGCGAATTCGCCGCGCGCTTTGAGCGCAATTTCGAGCCGTTGTGCTGCATGCCGGTGCGTGCGGAAGAGGGCAGCGATGCGGTCGGCCTGTTGTGGGTGCAGGACGGTGCGACCTACGGCACCAGCGACAACCGCAATCTCTCGGTGTTCCTGCGCGGCATGTTGCTGGATGACAACGCGCGCGAGTTGCTGCCGCCGTGGGCAGGCTTCATCGGTGGGGTGATCGAATCCAATCGGTTGACGCCTACCGCAAGCCGCGAAGACCTGCAGCGCGATACGGTCTATAGCGCGGTGCAGCACGCCTTGTCCGAGGCGTTGGTGCAGGGCCTGGCCGATGTGGCGCGCCAGCAACCGGAGGCATGGCGACGCATCCTGCTACGCCATAACGAAGCCCTGTTGGGTGCGGCGTTGTGCGACGAGCGCCTGTTCGAATTGCTGCTGGAACACGTGCGGGTACCCACATCGCAAGGCGATCTGCCAGCGCAGCAATTGCCGTCACGCGGTGCGGTGCATGTGATCCTCGATAGCGACAGCGGTTTCGAAGAAATGCTGTTCCGTGCGATGGGCGTGCCGGTGGCCTATGGCAACCGCTATGCGGTGGTGCCGTTTCTGCGGCGCTGGGCGCAGGTCAAGGGTGTGCGTCTGGTCGAGCTGGGCACCGAGCAGGGCAACCGCCAGCTGTTCCAGCTGGACACGCTGCCGGCCGACGAACTGGCCTGGCTGGAACAGCAGCTGGGCGACGGCGAAGCGTTGGTGCCGGCGCGTTTCAGCCCGCAGGAATTGCCGTTGGTGGTGGTGCCCGACCGCGAGGCCGAGCTCAAACGCCGCCTGGAGCAGGACGAAAACGACAAGCGCGTGTCCACCGCCGCGTTGCGCCTGGCGCGGCAATTCACCGCGCGCATCGAAGCGCGACAAACCCAGCGGCTGTATCTGAATCTGGATAATCCGGCGCTACAGGCCCTGCTAGGCGCGCAGCGCGCAGGCAATCGGCAGGCAGCGGTGGCGGCACGCTTGCTGCGTGCGCTCAAGGTGATCGTCTCGGCGCAAGGGCGTACGCAGCCGCAGCCGGGCAGTACCGAATCGGGTGCTTCCGATCTCAACAAGGCCTTCGGCGATTTCGCCGAGACCGTGACCCAAGTGTTGGCGCGCTGACGCGCCGCATCGCAGGAGCGGCACGATGGAAATCTGGAACTGGGTAGAAAAGCTGCAGGACGATCTGGGCGAAGCCGGGCAGCCGCAAAATGCGCAGCTGTTGACGCGGCTGACCGACCACATCTGCGATCTGCAGATCGACCGTGCCGAGGCCTTGTTGCCGGAGGCGCGTGCGCTGGGCAAGACGCTGGCCAACCCGTGGTTGGAGGTGTTCGTCGGGCATTGGGAAATGCGTAACCGGGTCGGCAACCTGTGCGAAGGCGAGCGTGCGCTGGGCGATGCGGTGGCGCTGTTCGAGCGTGCGCATCGCGCCGACGCAGTGGAGTGCCCGCAATCGGTCTGCGTGACCCAGGATCTGGCCGCGTGTTATGCCAACATCGATGGCCCGGGCTGGGTGGAAGAACGCATCGAGGTGTGCGACGAAACCCTGGGCCGCATCGACCCGAGCTGGTCGTGTTACCAGTGCCTGAGCTGCGAAAAAGCCGATGCATTGCTCGATGACGGGCGTGGTGAGGCGGCGCTGCAGTATCTGGAGCAGCAGTCGCAGACCATCCTGGCGCATGGCGGCGAAATCTACGACGGCGTGCCGGACATGCGCATCTCGATCCTGCTTGCGCTTGGGCGTGCGCAGGAAGCGCTGGCGCTGGTGGAACAGCGCGAACGCGACGCCGCGCGCGAAGGCGTCGAGTGGGCCAATTGCAGCCAGCCGCGGCGCCTGCAGAAAGCGCGCGCATTGGCGCTGTTGCAGCGCGATGACGAGGCCATGGAAGCGCTGCTGCCATGGCGCGAGATTGCGCCGCGGTATCGCCTGCACTGGCTGCGCGCGGTGGCGGTGCTGGTGACGCGCGCGCCCGAGCGCAATAGCTGGGACCTGGGCAGCCGCGTGCAGCAGATGCTCGACCATTACGCGCAGGTTGGCGCGTATCGCATCCTGATCGAAGCGGCCGAGCTTGCGATCGGGCTGGCACTGCAACGCGGCGCGGTGTGGACCGCGCAGCGGCATCTGGCGCTTGCGCGCGCGCATCTGCCCAAGCTGCGCCACGACCGCGGCGCAACGCAGTTGCTGGATGGTCTGTCCGCGCGCATCGATGCAGCGCCTGCGGGCGAGACTGCGCCGGTACCGGCCGAACACCTGCTGGAATGGTTGAACGCGCAAGGCGAGGATGTGGTGCGCAATCCCGAGCGCGAAGCGCAGTGGCTGCTGCAGGCCGTTGCGCAGTGCCCGGACGATGCCGAACTTGTCGATACCACCGCATCGGCCTTGAGCGCCTGTGCGGCCGACGAAGAAGCGATCGCACTGCTGTGGTCGTTCGTGCAGCGGCATGCCGATCGCGAAACCAGCCCCACGTTCCGCCTGATGAATCTGTTGCTCGGCCGCGGCGACGAAGCAGGTCTGCGCCGTTTGGTGCAGCTGTATCGCCCACAGGTGCCGGTGGCGGCGTTGTGGTGCGAGGCGCAGCTGGCGCAGCGGTTGGCCGATTGGCCGGCGCTGGAGCAGGCCTGCACCGCACTGTTGCAGCTGTCGCCCGGCTCGCATGGTGCGCGTGGGTTGCTGGCGCGCATGTATCTCAACACCGGCCGGTTTGCCGAGGCCGCCGCGGTCTATCGGCAACTGACCGAACTGCTCGAGGAGCCGCGCTCTGCGCATTGGGACCACATGACGGCCGCCAGCGCGGCGCAGGATTGGGACGCGGTGCGGGCCTCTGCGCAGGCGATCGGCATGGAGCTGAGCAACACCAGCGGCGTGGTCGAAGAAGCGTGGGGCTGGGTCATCGTGCGCTGCATCGACGACGGCGAAGCGGTGGAGTATTACGCGCGCCGTACCGGCCCGGTCACTGCACGCATCGTCGAAAACGCGCCTGCACATCGGCGCCAGCATGTCGGCGACTGGGTGGTGTTCGACGCAGAACTGTTGTATCCGCCGCCGGAAGACGAGGCTGAGCGCGAGCGTTTCGTGCCGACCTACGCGCAGGTGCATGTGCTGCAGGCCGGCGGTTATGCGAACAGCTGGCTGGTGGATGGCGTGCATCCCGGCGAAGACGCCATCAATGCGTTGCGCGAGGAGATCGAAGCGCGTGGCTGGACGCTGTGGCTGCACAGTCGCGACGACTATCGGTTGATCGACCCGGAAGACCCGGACAGCTTCGATCCGGAACAGGCCGGTTCGGGGTTGCCCGGGGTGCTCTTCACCGTGGCCTTGCCGGAAGCGGTTGCGCCGCTCGAACTGCATCGCGCCTTGCTCGCAGCGACAGCGCAGTGGCCGCACGCGATGTGCTGGCTGCGGCTTGCCGAAGCCTGCGGCCAGGATCCGCAGCCGCATTTGGACGCAGTGGAGCGCTACGGGCTATAAGGCAGCGATCGGCGTGATTGGATGGCAGGTGTCGCCGGGGTTGGGATGGACATTGGCGATCGTGGCGTGCGTTCGAGCGCCACGCTGGATGCGCGGCGCTGCATCCGGCGTCGAGAGCACGCGCATGGCTCTTCCACAACGCGGTGGCATTCGTGCCGGCACGCCCTCTCGCGTCTGACATGCCGCCACACCGGCGGCGATGACGCAAGTGCAGGCCCTGCGCGCAAGCGCAAGGCGCAGCGCTCTGCCACGGTCGCTTCTGCGGCGTTTGGTCCGGTTTGGTGTCCATCGTGCCGAGGAAGCTTGCCATGGCCCTGGCAATGCCGATCGGGACGCATTGCCGCAGGCTCATGACGCAGTGACGTGCCGTTGATCGGCCATCGCCAGGGCTGAGGGCGATGGCACGCTGCGGGTGGGGTTTTACCTTGCACGCGCAATGGCGCAGCGCATTTCCGCAGGCGTGGACCGGCGCACGTTCGGCGTGTGCGTCGCAATGTCACACTGCACGCGTGGGCCGGATGACTGCTACAGGTTGGCTCGCTGGTTGGCCAATCTGAATTGCTTTATTCTGCTGCGCATCGGCGTGGGGCGCCGCGTCGGTCGGGCGCAGTCCAGCCCGCATGCCCAACCTCTTTTCTTTTGGTGGGTGATCTCATGGTGGCATTGCAGCAGCGCTCGATCGATGCGATTGGTGGCCAGGAACACGCGTTGTTGGCTGCGTGGTTGGAGTCCAGCCTGGGCAACGATGCGCGTCTTTCGCGGCAGGAGTTCGAAGCGCAGGCCGGCGAATTCCTGCGCTTGCTGGTGGCCTCGTTGAAGCACGACGGTAGCAGCCTGGACAGTGCCGAATGGAGCGAGGTGCGTCGCTTCCTGGAAAATCTCTCGCGCGACCGCGCCACGCGCGGTTTCGATTCGCAGGAAACCGCCAACTTCATCTTTTCGCTCAAGCGCGTGTTGTTTGCGCTGGTGCAGCGCGAATACGCCAGTAGCCCGGACGAACTGGGCAAGCAGTTGTGGGCGTTATCGGAATTGCTCGACCGCCTGGGCTTGTACACCGTGAAGGTTTTCCAGAAAACCCGCGAAGACATCATCGTGCGTCAGCAGGAAGAGATGCTGGAGCTGTCCACCCCGGTGGTGAAGCTGTGGGAGGGCGTGCTGGCGCTGCCGATGATCGGTACACTGGATTCGCAGCGCACCCAGGTGGTGATGGAATCGCTGTTGCAGCGCATTGTCGACACCGGCTCGGAAATCGCCATCATCGACATCACCGGCGTGCCCACCGTGGACACCCTGGTGGCGCAGCATCTGCTCAAGACCGTGACCGCGATCCGGCTGATGGGGGCCGACGCCATCATCAGCGGCGTGCGCCCGCAGATTGCGCAGACCATCGTGCATCTGGGCCTGGACCTGCAGGGGATCGTGACCAAGGCCAACCTGGCCGATGCCTTGGCGCTGGCGCTCAAGCGCACCGGCGTTGCCGTCAGCAAGGCAGACTGACATGGAGCGTATTCCGATCCTGCGGATGGGCCATCTGTTGCTGGTCACCATCCAGGTCGACATGCACGACCAACTGGCGCTGCAACTGCAAGACGACCTGTCCGAGAAGATCAGCGACCTCTGCGCGTGGCGTGTTGATCGACATTTCCGCGCTGGATATCGTCGACTCGTTCATCGGTCGCATGATCAGCACCATTTCCGGGCTGGCGACGCTGATGGGTGCGCAAACCGTGGTGGTGGGCATGCAGCCGGCGGTGGCGATCACCCTGGTGGAGTTGGGGCTGACCTTGCCGTCGGTGCGCACCGCGCTCGATGTCGAGCGCGGCATGCGACTGCTGCAACAACCCGATGCGGCTCCATGACGGCCGGCTCGCAGCCGGTGCGCACCGAGCAGGACGTGGTGCTGGCGCGGCAGACCGTGCGCAAGCTGGTAGTGCAGTGCGGGCTGCGCCTGGTTGATCAGACCAAGCTGGTCACTGCGGCCAGCGAGCTGGCGCGCAATACCGTGATCTACGGTGGGGGTGGCGACATGGACTGGGCATTGGTCGAAAGCGGCATCCGCAAGGGTGTGTGCAGCTGACGTTCCGCGACCAGGGCCCGGCATTGCAGACCTGGAACTTGCGCTGACCGACGGCTGGACCTCCGGCAATGGCCTGGGGCTGGGATTGTCCGGCAGCCGGCGGCTGGTGGACGATTTCGTGCTCGATAGCGCAGCCGGCAAGGGCACCCGCATCACCATCACCAAATGGAAGTAACCATGACCGGCGCGCTCACCCAGGTGATCCGCGTCGAAGAGGGTACCCAGGTGGGGCAGGTGCGTCGCGAAGCGGTGGCGCTTGCACAGGCCTGCGGTTTCGATGAGGACGGCTGTGGGCGCGTGGCCTTGGTGGCGACCGAGTTGTGCACCAACTTGCTCAACCATGCCGGTGGCGGGCAGATGCAGCTGTGCAGCGTTGCCGGCCGCGATGGCCTGGGCATCGAGCTGTGCACGCTCGATCAGGGGCGCGGATTCGTGCTGGCCGATTGCCTGCCGGACGGGTACTCCACCGGCAGCACGCCTGGCAATGGCCTGGGCACGGTACAGCGACATGCCGCTTTGCTGGATGCCTATTCCGATGCGCGGGGGCCGTGGTCCTGGCACGCGTGTATGCCGATGCCGAGAGCACGCCCGATCTGCCCTACGGCGCGCTGCGTATGCCGCTGCAGAACGAAACGGTGTGCGGCGATGGCTGGCATTTGGTGATCGAGGCGCAACGGGTGACCGTGAGCATGATCGACGGCCTGGGCCACGGAGCCGGCGCGGCCGATGCAGCCGATGCCGGCACGCGCGCTGCGGCAGCGGCCCGTGGCGAGCCGGGCGCACGCATCGCGCGCCTGCATGCCGGCATGAGCGGCACGCGCGGCGGTGCGGCGGCGGTCATGCAGTTCGATGCCGGCAGCGGCCAGGTGCGCTTTGCCGGGGTGGGCAACATCGTCGCTTCGTTGTGCGATGGCGATGGTGTGCGCGGCATGCCCTCGCACCCGGGCATCGTCGGGGTCCAGTTCCGCAAGGCGCAACCGTTCGACTTTCCACACGCCGCCGGCAAGTTGCTCATCATGCACAGCGACGGCCTGCAATCGCGCTGGACCTTGCGCGATCACCCGGCCCTGCTGTCGCGCCATCCACGCATCATTGCCGCGGTGCTGGCACGCGATTACGCGCGCGGCCGCGACGATTGCTGCGTGTTCGTCATGCGCTTAGGAGGCATGCAATGAATTCGACCACCGAGATGCCGGCAGCCGAGGCGATGGCTGAACTTGAAAGCTTGCGTCAGCAGAACCAGGCCTTGCGCGAAGAGCTGGAAGAAACCAACCAGGGCGTGCTGGCCTTGTATGCCGAGCTCGACCAGCAGGCCGAACAGCTGCGCGAGGTGTCCGAACTCAAGAGCCGCTTCCTGTCGTACATGAGTCACGAGTTCCGTACCCCGCTAGGCTCGATCCTGAGCATCACCCGGCTGCTGGAGGATGGCATGGACGGGCCGCTCAATGCCGAGCAGCTCAAGCAGGTGCGCTTTGTCAGCGGTTCGGCGCGCGAGCTCACCGAGATGGTGGACGACCTGCTGGACCTGGCCAAGATCGAGGCCGGGCGCATCACCATTTCGCCGGGCTGGTTCGACCTGATGGACCTGTTCGCGGCGCTGCGCGGCATGTTCCGTCCGCTCACCGATGTGGGCAGTACCACGCTGATCTTCGAGGATCCGCCGGTGCTGCCGCTGCTCTATACCGACGACAAGAAGCTGGCGCAGATCCTGCGCAATTTCATTTCCAACGCGCTCAAGTTCACCCCGCAGGGGCAGGTGCGCGTGTTCGCGCAGCTGGAAGGCGACAGCCATGTACGCTTTGGCGTGCAGGACACAGGCATCGGCATTGCGGCCGAGCTTCACGAGGCCTTGTTCGAAGATTTCGTACAGGTGGACTCGCCGCTGCAAAACGCCTGACCGGCACCGGCCTGGGGTTGTCGATCTGCAAACGGTTCGCCGAATTGCTGGGCGGCCGGGTGGGGATCAACAGCGTGGTCGGGCAGGGTTCCGAATTTTACGTGGTGCTGCCGGTGACGCTGGCAGCGGAGGAGACACGTGGGCAGTAAGCACCACATTCTGGTCGTCGACGACAATGCGGTGACGCGTTATTCGGTGCGGCGCGTGCTCGAACACCATCAGTTCGTGGTCGAAGAAGCCGGCACCGGGACCGAGGGTCTTGCCAAACTGGCCGCGCAGACGTTTTCTGCGGTGGTGCTGGACGTCAACCTGCCGGACATGAGCGGCTTCGATATCGTGCGGACGCTGCGTGCCGAGCCGCGCACCGCGTTGCTGCCGGTGGTGCATGTCTCGGCGGCCTCGATCGCCACCGGCGACATGATCACCGGACTGGATGCCGGTGCCGATGCCTACCTGATCCATCCGGTCGACCCCAACGTGTTGCTGGCCACGTTGCGCACGCTGTTGCGCGCACGCCGTGCCGAGGAGGCGTTGCGGATCAGCGAGGCGCGTTTCCGCGAGATCTTCGAACACATCAGCGCACCGATTGCGGTCGTGGACGCCAACCTGCACATGCACCAGGCCAATGCCGCGTTCCAGCGCCTGATCGGTAGCGCCACGCCCGGCGCCGCGATCCGCGCCGCCGGGTTGGATCAGGCCGCCGCCGTCCACGCACTGACCACAGCGTTGGCGCAACGCGAGCGCTGGAGCGGCACCTTGTCGCTGCTGCGCGATGGCAAGCTCTGCGAAACCGAATGGCGGGTGTCGCCCTACCGCGAGCCGGATCTGGGGCTGTTGCTGGTGGAAGACGTTACCGAGCAGCGCCTGCGCGAGCGCGAACAGCGCCAGGAACTGGATACCGCCACCAGCGAGCTCGCGCATCAGATCGCGCAGCGCCAGCACACCGAAATCCAGTTGCTGCAGGCGCAGAAGATGGAAGCGCTGGGCAAGCTCACCGGTGGCATCGCGCACGACTTCAACAACCTGCTGACCAGCATCATTTCCGGGTTGGACATGATCCAGCTCGCAGTGGAGTCCAACCGCATCGAACGGGTGCCGCGCCTGGCCGAAATCGCCACCGGCTCTGCGCACCGCGCCGCTGCGCTGACCCAACGCATGCTCGCGTTCGCACGCAAGCAATCGCTGGACGCGCAGCCGTTCGACGTCAACACCCGTGTGCGTTCGCTGGAAGACATGCTGCAGCGCTCGATCGGCGAAAACATTGCGCTGGAGCTGGACCTTGCCTCCACGCCGCTGGTGGCCGTTGCCGATGCCAACCAGCTCGAAAACGTGGTGCTCAACCTGGTCATCAATGCGCGCGATGCCTTGAAAGGGCAGGGCACCATCCGCATCCAGAGTGCGGCCTACACCGCGCACAACGACCCGGAACTGGACGATGGCGACTATGTGGCGGTGAAGGTGATCGACAACGGGAGCGGGATCGAGCCGGCCATTCTCGACCAGGTGTTCGAGCCGTTTTTCACCACCAAACCCATCGGCGAAGGCACCGGTCTTGGCCTGTCGATGACCTACGGGTTCGCACGTCAATCCGGCGGCACCGCGCGCATCACCAGCGAGGTGGGGCATGGCACCACGGTGGCGCTCCTGCTGCCGCGCGGGCTCTCGGCCAACGAGATGCTGCCGGCACCGCCGCCCAGCGCGCCGCGCACGCGCAACGAGCGCATCTTGCTGGTGGACGACACCGATGTGGTGCGCATGATGGTGAGCGAAGTGCTCGGCGATGCCGGCTACCAGGTCATCGAAGCCGAGGATGCCAATGGCGCGCTGGAACACTTGCGCACCGAGGTGCACATCGATCTGGTGGTTTCCGATGTCGGCCTGCCCGGCATGAACGGGCGCGACATGGCCGATGTGGCGCGCACGCTACGCCCGGGGCCTGCCGATCCTGTTCATTACCGGCTACGCCGAAAACGCGGTCACGCGGCAGGAATTTCTGGCAGAGGGCATGGCCTTGCTGCCCAAGCCTTTCAGCCTCAACGATCTGCTCAACACGGTGGGGCAGATGCTCGACAGCAGCGTCCTGGCGCGGGCGTAGGGCGTTAAGGCGGCCCCAAACGCACATGCGTGGCTGCGGGGTGGGCGCGGCCGGTGCCCGGACCACGCATGCAGCGCCGTTCCTGCACGCCGCTCAGCGCGCATACGCGTACGGCCCGAACGTGGCACCGAGAAAGCCACCGGCCGACTCGGTGCTGAGCACGCTTGCATCGCCTTGTTCGAGCAGCGTCTGCCACTGCCCCTGGCCGACGGCGTAATCCACGTGCACGCGTGCGGCATCCAGCGCAACGCGCAGTTTCACCGGTTGCGTGGCATCGGGCAGTGGCGCGCGTGCCAGTTCGGTGCCGGTGCCGGGCTGCTGCGGTCCGGCGCGGCGATACAGCACCACCGCAGCGCCGCTGGCCTCGCGCACCAGCATTGCTGCCAGGAAATTGCTCTCCTTGGCTACGATCGCAAGACCGGCCTGTTCGCCCGGTGCCAGCGCGCTGCCATCCACGCTGGCGACCAAGGTGGCGTGATGATGCTGCAGGCGATGACCCAGATAGGCCGGCTGACCACGTCCGATATCGCCTAGCGCAATCTTGGCCGGGGTCACGCGCAAGCCTTGCGCGCCGGGCTGATACCACGACGTCGTTGGTGGGTGGATGGTCATCCATTGCATCGGCACGCGCGCATCCCCGAAGCGCTCGCTCCACTGCATCGGCCCGGTGGTCGGCAGGGCCTGCGTGCCCGCCGGCAAGGGTGGGCGCGCAGCCACCGCAGGGACCGCGGCGCCGTGCGGCAGCACCACCGGCCATCCATCGCGCCACTGCACCGGCAACAGGAAGGTTTCCCGGCCCACGTTGTAGTGATTGCCCCGGTAAGGGCGCGTCGCGAGAAATACCGCCCACCATGTGCCGTCCTTGAGTTCGACGAACTGCGCATGCCCGGCCGAGGTGATCGGCGCAGTGCGCAATGGGTCCAGGTCGCGTTGGGTGAGGACCGGATTGCCGCTCCAGGTTTCGTATGGCCCGGTGATCTGGCGGCTGCGGTAGATCATCTGCGCATGCTGCTCGCCGGTGCCGCCTTCGGCCGCGGTGAGGTAGTAGTAGCCATCGCGGCGGAACAGGTGCGGGCCTTCGATGTGTTCGGGATTGGTCGCCGGCTTGAAGCCGGAATCCACGATCACCTGCCGGGTGCCGACCAACTTCATGCTGGCCAGATCCAGCTGCTGCAGCCAGATGGCGCGGTGCCCGTCGTAGCGCATCTTGCCAGCCGGCACGTCGTTGTTGACCAGCCAGGCGCTGCCATCGTCATCGAAAAACAGCGAGGGGTCGATGCCCTTGGCGTCCAGCCAGATCGGATCGGACCATGGCCCGGCCGGATCGGTGGCGGTGATCAGGAAATTGCCGCCATCGCAGTAGAAACAGGTATTGGCGATATAGAAGGTGCCGGCGTGGTAGCTGATGCTGGCGGCAAACAGACCGCGGGTCAGTTCGTCATTGCCGTAGTCGATCTGGGTTGCACGGTCGATCGCGTTGCCGATCTGGTTCCAGTGCACCAGGTCGCTGCTCTTGAAGACCGGCAGGCCGGGGAAGTAGCCGAAACTGGAATTGACCAGGTAAAAATCGTCGCCGACCCGCACCGCCGATGGGTCCGGATGGAAACCGGCCACGACCGGATTGCGGTACTGCGCGGCGGTTGGCGCCGGGCCGCCATCGTCGCCCTGGTACTCGATCTGCGTGATCAACGCGGTGCCGGCATGCGCCAGCTGACAGCTCACTGCGGCCAGCAGGCCGGTCAACCATGCGAGTCGTTTCAAGAGATCCCCTTGTGCCATGCCCTGGCGCAACGCCAGCAAGACACCAGCATGACAGCACGCAAGGCGGCGTGGCATGACGTTTTGCGATGCCAGCGCTGCGTGGTGGCATGCCTCCATGCGTGTAGCGGAGTGGGTGGATCGGGTGTTGCCACTTCGCTGCAACATTGCTGACATATCGTGCGCGCGGCGCCACGCGGCGCCGTCATCAGGCGTGCCGTGCCAAACGGCTTCGACGCTGTGTCATCACCTCGCTTCACTACTTAGGATCAATCCGCATGTCGTTGTACTCGCCTGTCCTTCCGTCGCCGGTGTCCGCTCGTGCACAGGTCGCTGCGCGCCGCCGCGCCGCCGTGCAGCGCACGCCGCTCGCACGTGCCTGCGCCGGCCTGTTGCTTGCCTCGTTGGCGGCAACCGCGTCTGCGCAGCAAGCGCCGGCGGCCCAGGGCGAAGCCAGCCCGACCGCGCTGGACACGGTCACCGTCACCGCCGAGCACCGCGAGCAGAACCTGCAGGACGTGCCGGTCTCGGTTGGCGTGGTGCAGGGCGCAGCGATGCGCGACTTCACCGCCGGTGGCGATGACACGCTGCTGGCGCTTTCCGGCCGCGTGCCGGGCTTCTATGCCGAAACCACCACCGGGCGCATCTTCCCGCGTTTCTATATCCGTGGCCTGGGCAATATCGATTTCTACCTGGGTGCCTCGCAGCCGGTGTCCATCATCCAGGACGATGTGGTGCTGGAGCATGTCGTGCTCAAATCCAATCCGGTCTATGACGTGGATCAGGTCGAAGTGCTGCGTGGCCCGCAAGGCACGCTGTTCGGCCGCAACACCACCGCCGGCATCGTCAAGTTCGATACGGTCAAGCCCGGCGACACCTACACCGGCCGCGTCAATGCCAGCTACGGCAGCTACAACACGCTCTCGCTGGATGGCGGCTTCGGTGGCCCCATCAACGACGTGCTGTCGTTCCGCGTATCGGCGTTGTACCAGCACCGCGACGATTGGGTGGACAACACCTTTGCCGGCAGCAGCGCCGATGGCACGCGCACGCCGCGCAAGGACGCGATGGGCGGCTACAACGACCGCAATGCGCGCCTGCAGTTGCTGCTCAAGCCCAACGATGCGTTTTCGCTGCTGGGCTCGGTGCACACGCGCGACTATGACGGCACCTCCACCTTGTTCCTGCGCAACGCGATCACGCGTGGCAGCGACAAGGTGGACGTGCCGCGCGACCGCGTGGCCTACGACGAGGGGCACGACAACCCGCAGGCGTATCGAACCGATGGCGGCTCGCTCAAGGCGATTTACGACTTCGGTGGCGTGTCGCTGACCTCCATCACCGCCTACGAAACCACTTCCGGCTACAGCCGTGGCGACACCGATGGCGGTGCTGCCGCCAATTACCCGGTCAATGGCGTGCCGAACGGCTTTGGCCAGTCGATGGGACAGATCCGCGACCTGGATCAGTACACGCAGGAATTACGCCTGGCCAGCGAAGGCGACCAGGCCCTGCAGTGGCAGGTGGGCGCGTTCTACTTCGACGGCCGCGACACCACCGATTTCTACCAGCGTGCCTATTTCCTGCAGACCGCCGCGCGCAACCCGAATAACTGGGTGCGCCTGCGCAATACCAATACCTCGTGGGCGGGCTTCGGGCAGCTCAGTTACAAAGCCACCGACGCGCTGACGCTGACCGCCGGCATCCGCCAGACCAGGGACAGCAAGGAAACCCGTCTGCTCAAGACCGCCGATACCGCGGCCGGGGTGGTGACCTACCGCGGCCGCCGCGATGTGCGCATGTCCGACACCCAGCCCAGCTGGGATCTGAGCGCGATGTATGAGATCGACCCGCAGCTGAGCGTGTATGCGCGCGTGGCGCGCGGTTTCCGCGGCCCCACCATCCAGGGCCGCAGCGCGGTGTTCAATTCCGATTTCACCACTGCCGATTCGGAAACCATCCTGTCCTGGGAAGCGGGCATCAAGAGCAGCCTGTTCGAGAACCGCCTGCGCCTGAATGTCAGCGGATTCACCTACACGGTCGACGATATCCAGCTCAACGGCAACGACTCGGACGGCAATGGCGTGCTGTTCAATGCCGACAAGGCCAAGGCCTACGGCATGGAAGCGGATCTGGACTGGCGCCCGATTTCCAACCTGTCGATCACCGCCGGCCTGAGCCTGTTGCACAGCGAAATCCACGACAAACGCGTCTATGCGCAGGCCTGCGCGCTCAATGGCGTGGTGGTGTGCACCGTCAACGACCCGACCATCCGCGTCGGTGCCAACACCTTCGCCCAGATCGACGGCAACCCGCTGCCCAACGCGCCCAAGTACAACCTCAACCTGGCCGCGCGCTACGACATCCCGGTGGGCAACGACGGCGCGTTCTTCGTGTCCACCGACTGGAACAAGCAGGGCCAGACCAGCTTCGTGCTGTACGACTCCACCGAATTCCGCTCCGACGGCAATTTCGAAGGTGGCCTAAAGCTGGGTTACACCGGTGGCTACGGTGCATGGGAAGTGGCGGCGTTCGCGCGCAACATCACCAACGAAAAGAACCTCAAGGGCGTGATCGAAAACTACATGGCCGCGGTCTACAACGAGCCGCGTGTGGTTGGGGTGTCGGTCAACGTCAACTGGCAGTAACGGGTTGATCGTCTGATCGCAGTCTCTGCGGCGTCTGCGCCGCAGTGATGTTTCCTGCAGGTGGAGAGGCCAGCTGAGTGCATGCGCAGCTGGCCTTCGGCTTGCGTCACCGCTTGCTCAGGACAGAGCGCACCCAGTTGACGATTTGCGCGCTGCTCACCGCACCGGAATGACGGCCCAGTTCCTGCCCACCCTGGATGACCAGCAAGGTGGGAATGCTGCGGATGCCAAAGCGCGTACCCAGTGCCGGATGCAGGTCGGTATCCACCTTGGCCAGGCGCACCTGCGGTTCCAATGCTGCGGCAGCTGCGGCAAATTGCGGCGCCATGCTCAGGCATGGCCCGCACCAAGGCGCCCAGAAGTCCACCACCAGCGGCAGTGCACTGCGTAGCGCATGCTTGTCGAAATCTGCAGCCGACAAGGCCACCGGCGTCCCCAGGAACAGCGGCCGATGGCAGCTGCCGCAGTTGGGTGCATCGCGCAGGCGCGTAGGCGCAATGCGGTTCATCGCAGCGCAACTCGGGCAGGCGATCAGCAGTGGTGCGTCGGTCATGTGGGTCTCCAGTCGGCGGTACTGCCTGCGCTGTCTCCTGCCATCGCTGGCCGCGCATGCTGCATGCGCCCAGTGTAGCGATCACCACAAAAGATTCCGTGCCCACTGCCAGCGGCAACACCAGCATGCGCAGGCCTGGCCAACGTCCTGCGGGCCGCCGTGCGCTGCAACGCTCAAGCCGATTGGCCCAACGCTACGATCGGCACGAAGCCACCGTAGACCATGCGCTTGCCGTCGAATGGCATCGGATTGACCGACGGGTCCATGCGTGGGTCTTCCATCATCTTGCGCATGCCCTCATCGCGGGTGGCCTTGTCCGGCCATTCGATCCAGGAAAACACCACCGTCTCTTCGGCGGTGGCATCGACTGCGCGATAGAAATCGGTCCATTGCCCCGGTTGGACATCGTCACCCCAGCACTCCACCACACGCAGCGCGCCGTATTCCATGATGACCGCATCGCCCATGCGGGCATGCGCGATGAACGCGTCTTTGTTGGCTGTAGGGACGGCAAGTACAAAACCATCGATATACGACATAACCACCTCCGCAGGTGGGATGCACGGTGTGCACCCGAGGATGACCAGGAATGTCTGGTACGACCAACAACCGGAGAGCAGTGGGGCAGGAGCGTGCGTCCAGCGCGCTGGCCGCACGAGCATACGGTGCATGGTGCGCGACGGCACTGCTTGAGTTGGCTGTCACCCGGGCAGCCAGGCGCTCTGCCAATGCCCTGGCTGTCGGGCTCGCTGGCGCGGGGCGGCGGATCTGTCGTGGGCCGATCGATGGCAGCGCACTGCTAGCCTCTTGCTGGAGGCCGCGGCAATGCATCGGCCAAGATGCGTTGGTCGTACATCTGCGTGCGCACCGGCACTGCAGTTGCCGGCAAAGTGCCGCGGTCAGGCGGCCAGGTTGTGGCGGCGCAGTCGTGCTTCGAAGACCACGTCGCCGTCCTCGTTGCGCGCCTGCAGCGTGCCGCCGTGAGCCTTGACGAACTGGTCGGCGATGAACAGGCCCAGTCCCAATCCCTGGCTGGCATGGAAGCTGGCCTTGAACGGCTCGAACAGACGCGGCATCAGGCTGTCGGGAATGCTGCCGGCGTTGCGCACCGACAGGCGCAGGGTGTCGTGTTCGCGTCCATCCAGATGCACCTGCACCGGATGGCGTCCGCCATGCAGGACGGCGTTGCCGACCAGATTGGACACGACCTGCGCCAACCGGTCGCCATCGCCATCGCCATCCAGGTCGCCCTCGGTGCGCAGGTCGATGGTGGTGTGCGGATTGGCCTGCGCCACTTCGCCCACCACGCTATGCACCACCTCGCCCAGGTTGCACGGGCCGAACTGCATCGGCAAACCATCGGTGCGCAGGCGCGAAAAATCCAGCAATTGCTCGACCATGCGCGACATGCGGTGCGCGCTGTTTTCCAGGTGTTCCAGCGTGCGCGCCGCCGAGCTGTCGGCATCGACATCCAGGCCGAGTTTGTCGGCGCATAACAGGATCACCGACAGCGGTGTGCGCAGGTCGTGGGTGAGCACGGCCATCATGGTCTCGTTGAGCGTGAGCGCGCGTTCGAGCGAGGCATTTCTCGCCTTGAGCAGCCGCCGCTGCTGGTACAACTCGATGAACACGTTGACCTTGCTCAGGATGACGTGCGGCTCGATCGGCTTGTGCAGAAAATCCACGGCGCCGGTTTCGTAACCCTGGAAAGCGCGCATCGGATCGTTCGGCGAGGCGGTCAGGAAAATGATCGGCACGTGCCGGGTGCGCTGCGAACCGCGCATCAGTTCCGCCAGCGAAAAGCCGTCCATTTCCGGCATGTGCACATCCAGCAGCGCCAATGCCACGTCGTGTTCGAGCAGCAGTTCCAGCGCCTGCGCACCGGAGGCTGCGCACAGCACGCGGATGCCGTCGCGTTGCAGCAACGCTTCCATGGCCACCAGATTCTGCGGCACATCGTCCACGATCAGGATCTTGGTCGATTCTGAGTCGTCGCTGCTTGCAGCCAGGCCGGTCGCGGTGAGGTTCATGCGTGAAAAGCTTCCAGTCGGGTGCAGATGGCTTGCAGGGTCAGCACCGCATCGGCGCCGGCGTGGGCCAGAGCAGAGGCGGGCATCAGCGAGGCGGCGGCGTCATCCGGGCGCTGGATCCAGGCGGTACCGCCCACCGCACGCACCGCGGCCACCCCGGCGCTGCCGTCGCTGCTGGCACCGGTGAGCAGGATCGCCAGCAGGCGTTCGCCAAAGACATCGGCAGCCGATTCGAACAGCAGGTCGATCGCCGGGCGCGAAAACAGCACCGGCGCCTCCATCGACAACGCCAGGCTATCGCGGGTTTCCACCAGCAGGTGGTAGTCGGGCGGGGCGATGGTGACGGTACCGGACAGCAGCGGTTGCTTGTCGTCGGCCTCGCGCACCGGCAACGCGCAGCGCGCATCCAGCAGCTCGGCGACATGACTGGGGCGGTCGCGCGGCAGATGCAGCACGACCAGCACCGGCATCGGCAGATCTGCTGGCAGCCCGGACAACAACGCCTGCAGGGCCATCACCCCACCGGCGGAGGCACCGATCACGATCGCATCGAAATGCTGGGCTGCAGACGCGCGGCTCATGCGGCCTTCCGATACAGCCGCTGCTCGCGCGCGCAGGCTTCGAAGGCCTGCGCATGCGCACCGAACTGCAGCGACTCCTTGCTGCCCAACCCGAGAAATCCGCGATGCACCAATGCGTCGTAGAACAGCCCCACCGCACGATCCTGCAAGCTGCGGTTGAAATAGATCAGCACGTTACGGCACGACACCAGGTGGACTTCGGAAAACACCGTGTCGGTGGCCAAGCTGTGATCGGCGAACACGATATTGCGTTTCAGGCGGCGGTCGAACACTGCACCGTCGTAAGCGGTGGTGTAGTAGTCCGACAGCGAGGTGCGGCCACCGGCGTCCAGATAATTGCGGCTGAACTGCGCAATACGATCGATGCCATAGGCGCCGGCTTCGGCCATGCCCAGCGCTTCGGGGTTGATGTCGGTGGCGTAGATCACCGCCCTTTCCAGCAGGCCTTCTTCGTGCAGCAGGATGGCCAGGGACCAGACTTCTTCACCGGTACTGCAACCTGCCACCCAGAGCTTGATCGAGGGATAGGTACGCAATACCGGCACCGCATGCTCGCGCAGGACGCGGAAATAAGCCGGGTCGCGGAACATCTCCGAGACCTGCACGGTGAAGAACTGCATGGCCTGCGCAAAGGTGTCCGGCTCGTGCAGCAGACGGTGCTGCAGATCGGCCACCCGCACGCAGTCGAAACGCGCCATCGCATGACGCATGCGCCGCCGCAACGACGAGACCGCATAGTCGCGGAAGTCGTAGTGATAGCGCTGGAAGACCGCTTCCAGCAGCACGCGCAGTTCCAGGTCGAACAGCTCCACCGGGTTCATTGCCGCGAGCACCAGACGCGGCACAGCGAGACCAGCTTGTCCACGTCGATGGGCTTGGCGATGTAGTCGTTGGCGCCGGCTTCCAGGCAACGTTCGCGGTCGTCGGCCATGGCCTTGGCGGTCAGCGCGATGATGGGCAGATCCTGCCATTGACGACGGTTCGCTCGGATCTGCCGCATCGCGGTGATGCCATCCATCTCCGGCATCATGATGTCCATCAGGACCAGGTCCACTTCGTGCTTGGCCAGGTGCTCCAGCGCCTCGCGGCCATTGCGTGCGATCTGCAGCGTGACGCCCAGCGGTTCGAGCACGCTGGAGAGCGCGAAGATGTTGCGCACATCGTCTTCGGCCAGCAACACGGTGGCGCCGTCCAGCACCGCGTCGCGGCGGCGTGCTTCGCGCAGCAGGCGCTGCTGATCGCTGGGCAACGAGGCTTCCACGCTGTGCAGGAACAGCGTCACCTCGTCGAGCAGGCGTTCCGGCGAGCGCACGCCCTTGATGATGATGCTCTTGGAATACCGGCGCAGGCCCTGCTCTTCGTCGCGGGTCAGCGCGCGCCCGGTGTAGACGATCACGGGCGGAAAAGCGACCGCATCGTTGCCGGCCATGCGTTCGAGCAGGTCGTAGCCGCTGCCGTCGGGCAAGGCCAGATCGGTGACCATGCAATCGAATGTCGAGCCTGCCAGCTGGTCCATCGCCTCGGCAATGCTGCCGACCGCGACGATGTCCAGCTGGTCGCGCGCCAGCAGCAGTTGCAGGTTCGCGCGCAATGCGCTGTCGTCTTCGACGATCAGCAAACGACGGACTGCGCGTGCGTTGGTTTCTTCCAGCTGGCGGATCGCCCCGGCCAGCAGTTCGCGCGTGGCCGGCTTGATCAGGTAGCCGACCGCACCAAGCTCCAGCGCGATCTGGCTGCGTTCCAACGCCGACACCACGTGGACAGGTACGTGGCGTGTGGCCGGATCGCGCTTGAGGCGCTCGAGCACGCTCAGGCCCGATGCATCCGGCAAGCCGATGTCGAGCAGGATGCCGCTGGGGCGCAGCTCGGCGGCCAGGCGCAGGGCCTCTTCTGCGTTGGGGGCCACCACGCAATCGAAGTCCAGTTCGTGGGCCAGTTCCACCAGCGCTTGCGCAAAGCGGGTGTCGTCTTCCACCGCCGCAGGATCAGCCGGCCGGGGCGGCTGCGTTGGTTGCGATCGTCGTCGGCCCGCTGGATCGGTGCAGCATTGGGCGATGCGATCGGCACCGGCATCGTGTGGGCCACGGCACCACCGGATGCGCCGGATTGCGCACCCAGCGCGCTGCCGTTGCGTTGTTGCACGTGGGCTCCAGAGGCCGGGGCTGCGGCTACCACGGGGTTCGCAGCTGCATTGGCAGGGCCAAGCACTTCCGCAGGTGCGCCATCGGTCGGCAATTCCAGCGTAAAGCAGCTGCCGCGCCCCGGTTCGCTGTCCACACTGATGCTGCCGCCCATGCGTTGCGCCAGGTCGCGCGAAATCGACAAACCCAAACCGGTACCGCCATAGCGGCGGCGCGTGCTGCCATCGGCCTGACGGAACGCTTCGAAGATCACCTCGCTCTGTTCGCGCGCGATGCCGATGCCGGTATCGGTCACCGCGAAGCGCACACGGCCAGGCGCATGCGCCTGGACCGTCAAGCCGACCTTGCCGTGTTCGGTGAACTTGATGGCGTTGGCCAACAGGTTCTTGAGGATCTGCTGCAGGCGCTGATTGTCGACGACCAACTGTGCCGGCGCACCGGCAGCTGCCGTGATCTCCAATGCCAGGCCCTTCTGTCGCGCCAGCGGTTCGAAGGTTTCGCGCAGGCGTTGCAGCACCGAGCCGGTGACGACCGTTTCGTCGGCCAACTCCACGTGCCCGGCTTCGATCTTGGACAGGTCCAGGATGTCGTTGATCAGCGCCAGCAGGTCGTTGTTGGACGACAGGATCGCCTGCGCATACTTCACCTGCTCGGCGCTGAGCGTGCCGTCCTTGTTGTCGGCCAGCAGCTTGGCCAGGATCAAGGCGCTGTTGAGCGGCGTGCGCAACTCGTGCGACATGTTGGCCAGAAATTCCGACTTGTAGCGCGAGGCAGTGGACAATTCGTTGCTATTGCGCACCAGCTGATTCTGCGCGATCAACAAGGCCTGCTTCTGCACTTCCAGTGCCTGGGTGCGCTCTTCCAGCTGCACGTTGGTCTGTTCTAGTTCTGCCTGCTGCACTTCCAGGTCGCTTTGCGACTGCTGCAGGCTACGGCTCTGTTCTTCGAGTTCCTCGTTGGCCACGCGCAGCTCTTCCTGCTGGGTCTGCAGTTCCTCGCTCTGTCGCTGGGTTTCTTCCAGCAAGGCCACCAGTTGCGCGCGCAGCAATGCGGTGCGCAGTGCCAGGCCGATGTTCTCGCCGCAGCGTGCCAGCAGTTCTTCTTCGCGCGAGCCGGCGGTGCGTGGGTCGGTCACGCGCCCGAGCTCGATGATGCCGATCACCCGGTCGTCGGCAGTGATCGGCGCCAGCAGCAACTCCTGGCAGCTGCTCTGGCCCAGCCCGGAGGCAATCTGCAGATGACCGGCGTCCATTCCGCGGATGCGACGCACTGTGCCACGTTGCAGCACCTCGCCGAGCTGGCCGGCAGAGGTCGGCAGCGTCTGCGGCAGATCGGGCGGCAATGCCGCACCACCCGTGAGTCGCAGACGGTCGCCCTCGATGCGATAGAGCGCACCGACCTGCGCATCCAGCGTCTGGCACAGTGCGCGCACCGCCGCGTCGGCCAGCTCCTGCGGCGCCTGATCGCCGCGCAAACTGGCCTCGACCGTGTTTTCTGCCTGCTGCAGCCACAGTGCCAATTCGGCCTGCCGGCGTGCGCGGATCGCCTGCATCACCACCAACGCCATTGCCAGGAACGACACGCCGCCAATGCTGCGATTGACCGAGGAAAAACTCGAATTCGTGCTCGGTGGCGCGAGCTGAAAACCAATCGCAAGCAAGACACACGACAGCACGCCCACGATGAGCGGCACCTGCGGGCGGTTCTGAAACACGGTCACGCCCACTGCCACGAAGTAGGTCAGCCACACCGCATACCCCAGCGGAGTCACCAGTTCCATGCCCAGCGTTCCAGCCATCAAGGCCCCCGCGATGACCCAAATCCAGCGGTCGCGTGTGGTCGAGATGGTTTGCATAAGGTGCGTGGACCGAACTGGAAGGGCGGTCATGGTAGCCGATAACTTTCACGCACAAATCGCCGGGAATTTGACGCTTTTTGCTGCCGGGTTAGCTTGCACGCAGCCTTCACGCCGCTATCAATATGGTCCCGCGCTTTTCCGGAGAATCATCGCGCGATGGATGCGGAAACGGCCGTCGACAGCGCAGGGCCGCTTTCTTACGACAGCCGGCAGTGTCAGCTGTTGATACAGAGCGTGTCCGATTACGCGATCTACATGCTCGATATCGGTGGGCATATTCGCAGCTGGAATCCCGGCGGCGAGCGCATCAAGGGCTACAGCGCAAGCGAGGTCTTAGGCACGCATTTCTCTCGGTTCTACCTGCCCGAGGATGCGCAACGCGACGAACCCGGTCGCAATCTGGAAATCGCCAAGCGGGAAGGGCGCTTCGCTGCCGAAGGTTGGCGCCTGCGCAAGGACGGCAGCCGATTCTGGGCCAGCGTGGTCATCGAGCCGGTGCTCGAATTCGGCGTATTGGTGGGGTTTGCAAAAATCACCCGCGACCTGACCGAGCGCCATGAAGCGCAGCAGTTGCTGCAACAGGCGCAGCAGGCGTTGCTGCAATCGCAGAAGGTCGAAGCCTTGGGCCGGTTGACGCTGGGCATGGCCCACGATTTCAACAACCTGCTCACGGTGATGGTGACCAGCCTGGACCTGATTGCGCTGCGCGCTGGCGATGACGCGCGCACCCGCATGCTGATCGAAGTGGCGCAAACTGCGGTGGATCGCGGCACCTTGTTGACGCGGCAACTGCTCGCGTTCGCGCGCGGGCAGCAGCTGAACCCCGAGCGCCACCCCGTCAACGACATCGTGACCCGTTCGTTGGAACTGTTGCGGCGTGCCTGCCCGCCGGGTGTGAGCTTGTCGTTGCAGTTTGCCGACGCACTGCCGCATGTGCGCGTGGACCCTGGTCAGCTGGAGGCGGCGCTGCTGAACCTGGTCTTCAACAGTTGCGATGCGATGCCCGCTGGCGGCGGCATCGTGTTGCTCACTTTGCTGCGCAACGATCCGAACCGTCAGGCCCACAAGGTCCAAGTTGCCCGTACGTGGCCCTTGCGGTACGCGACGACGGTCCGGGGATGTCCGCGCACGTTGCACAACGCGCCAGCGAACCATTTTTCACCACCAAAGATGTCGGCAAGGGCTCTGGCCTGGGCTTGAGCCAGGTCTATGGCTTCGCATCCCAGTCCCGTGGGTTTGTCGAGCTTGAGACCGCACCTGGACGCGGCACCACCGTCACCGTGTTTCTTCCGGCCGTCGAGGAGGCCGAGCATGACTGAATCCCTTCGCCTGCTGATGGTGGAAGACCAAGAAGAACTGCGCGAATTGATCGGCGAAGCGCTGCGCGATGCAGGCATCAGCGTCGACACCGCCGATGATGGTCACAGCGCATTGCGCATGGTGCGCGACAGCGGCCCGTACGATGTGGTGTTCAGTGATATCCGCATGCCCAACGGTATGTCGGGCATTGAACTGAGCGAGCAGGTGGCGCAACTGCTGCCGCAGGCGCGCGTGATTCTGGCCTCGGGGTTTGCCAAGGCGCAGTTGCCGCCGTTGCCGGCCCAGGTCGATTTCCTGCCCAAACCCTACCGCCTGCGCCAGCTCATCGACATGCTCAAGAGCACCCCGGCCAGCGCGTAAACGTCGACCGGACGTGCGGCATCGACGGCGCTGCTAGTTGCCTCGTCGATGGCGCCTTCAATCTGGAGTGTCACGCCGGCACGGCGACGTGACCACCAGGCACATCGGCAATGCAACGATCGCGCGCCTTTTGAAGGCGCGCCCGCACGCGGCAACGCGGCGTCCACACCGCCGGCAGTGCCCGACACGTCATGCGTCTGGGCAGCCCTGCGCATTGCATCCGATCGCTATTGCAGCTTGAGCATCACGATCGAATGCGCCGGCAGCGCCACGTTCACTGCCTTGCCTTGGACGCGTGCGCCCTTGAATGCCGCCGGCGCAACGGCCTGTGGCTGCGCATAGGTGTTGTACGTGGTGAT
Organism: Xanthomonas phaseoli pv. phaseoli; assembly: GCA_022749655.1. Lineage (GTDB taxonomy): Bacteria > Pseudomonadota > Gammaproteobacteria > Xanthomonadales > Xanthomonadaceae > Xanthomonas > Xanthomonas phaseoli. The sequence continues at coordinate 3,989,330 of CP094243.1, read as the reverse complement.
CGCCGGTGCGGTCAGGATCTGTCCCTCCACCGCACGCAGGGCCAGCCCTTCCACCTGCACGCTTACAGTCGCCGCTGCGGTCGCGTCCAGATTGGTCAGTGCGAGATACACATGGCCATCTTTCGCCCTCACCGCCGAGCCGTGCACTGCCGGCACCTGCGTGTCGCCATGACGGTACTGCGGTGTCTGCAATTGCAGCGGCAGCTGCGTGGCGTCCTGGTAGGGCTTGTAGAGCGCAAACACGTGATAGGTCGGCGTCAGCACCATCTTGTCGCCATCGGTGAGGATCATCGCCTGCAGCACATTGACCATCTGCGCGATGTTGGCCATGCGCACGCGCTCGGCATGCCGGCTGAAGATGTCGAAGTTGAGGGAGGCCACCAGCGCGTCGCGCAGGCTGTTTTGCTGCTGCAGGAAACCGGGGTTGGTGCCGGGCAATGGCGCATACCAGGTGCCCCATTCGTCCACGACCAGGGCCACTTTCTTGGCCGGGTCGTACTTGTCCATGATCGCGCTGTGCTTGGTGATCAGCTCGTCCATCACCAACGTGCGCGACAATGTCTGGATCCACCCGGCTTCGTCGAACGTGGTCGAAGACGCGCGCGGCGGCCAGCCACCGGGAATGGTGTAGTAATGCATGCTCAGCCCATCCATGAACCTGGTGGCCTCGCGCATCATCACCTCGGTCCAGTGATAGTCGTCGTCGCTTGGGCCGGGCGCGATCTTGAGAATCTTCTGGTTGGCTGGCGACTTGACGAAGGTCTGGTAGCGGCGAAACACATCGGCTGCGTATTCCACGCGCATGTTGCCGCCGCAGCCCCACAGCTCGTTGCCCACGCCGAAGTAGGGGACCTGCCAGGGCGCATCGCGGCCATTGGTGCGGCGCTCATTGGCCAGGCTCGAGCGTGTCGGCGCGGTCATGTATTCGGTCCACTGCGCAATCTCCTCCGGCGCAGCATCGCCCACGTTGCCGGCGACATAGGCCTGGGTGCCGAGCAATTCGGTGAAGTCCATGAACTCGTGCGTGCCGAAACGGTTGGACTCCTCCACACCGCCCCAGTGCGTGTTGACTCGGATCGGGCGCTTGGCCGGCGTGCCGACGCCATCGCGCCAGTGGTACTCGTCGGCGAAGCAGCCTCCGGGCCAGCGGATGTTGGGCACGGCGATGGCTTTCAGTGCGGCGACCACGTCGTTGCGATAGCCACGCGTATTGGGAATCGGCGACTGCTCGCCCACCCACACGCCACCATAGATGCCGGTGCCCAGATGCTCGGCGAATTGGCCGAACAGTTGCCGCGACACCTGCGCGCCGGGCTGGTCCACGCGCAAGGTGCCGCTGACCTTGACCTCGGCAGCGAAGGCGGCCGGCACGCTGGCGAGCGAGGCGGCGACGAAAACGGCGTTCAACAGCTGCCTGCGCGATGCCTGCAATGCGGGGAAATCCACTGCATCGGGTCGGTGCTCCTGTGCTGGTCGATGGTCGGGTGGGTGCTGCTGCGATGGGAAATGCGCGGCTAGCGTAGTGCCGGTGGCCGTTCTTTGTATTGCTGCAGCGCGAGCACTGCAGGCGAGCGCGGCAGTCGCTTCGCCGCCGCAATCGTCTCGCCGGCCAGGATGTGCGCAGCAGCATGGTCGGCAGCCACCGCATGCGGCTATGCTCCCGGGCTATCTCATCGGCAGGACGATCCATGCAGCGAGTGTTCGGGCAGTTGCCAGACGGTGTCGAGATCCACGCACTCACGTTACGCAGCGAGGCTGGTCTGCAGGCGGAGGTGCTCACCTATGGCGGCATCCTGCATACGCTGCAGTTGACGACCGCTCAGGGTGTGGTGCCGCTGGTGCTGAACCTGCCGGATCTACCCGCCTATGCTGCCGATGGCGACAGCCTCAACATTCTGGTGGGCCGCTTCGGCAACCGCATCGCCGGTGCGCGTTACACCCTGGACGGCGTCACCCACATGCTGGCCGCCAATGAAGGGCGTAACCAACTGCACGGCGGGCTGCGCGGTTTCGGGCGACGGGTGTGGAGCGTGCTGGAGCAGGCGCCGGACCAGGTGCTGCTGGGCTACGACTCGCCCGATGGCGAAGAGGGCTACCCCGGCAATCTGCAGGTGCGTGCGCGCCTGCGGCTTAACGGGTGGAGCCTGCAGCTGGACTTCGAAGCGCACTGCGATGCCGCGACTGCGTTGAACCTCACCCATCACCCGTATTTCAACCTGTCCGGCGACCCGCAGCTGCGTGCCGCAGCGCAGGTGCTGCGCGTGCCGGCCGATCGCTACCTGCCGGTGGATGCCGAGTCGATCCCCACGGGCCAGATCGCATCGGTGACCGGTACCCCATTCGATTTCCGCCAGCCTGCCGCGCTGGCCGACAACACCGACCCGGCACATCCGCAGATCGTCCTCGGCAAGGGCTATGACCAGTGTCTGGTGCTGGCCGCCGACGCGGACTGCGTTGCCGAGCTGTACTCCCCGCACAGCGGGGTGGCACTGCGCATCGGCAGCGATGCCCCGGCGGTGCAGGTGTACGAAGGCCAGCATCTGGACGCCCACCATCCCGGACTGGGGCGTGGCGTCTGCCTGGAGCCGCAGGACTATCCGGACGCCCCCAACCATCCCAACTTCCCGTCGACCATCCTGCGGCCGGGCCAGACCTACCGCCGCAGTATCAGCTATCGCTTTGCCCATGCTGGGCCGGACCAGCCGTGGGACGCTGTACGCGCCGCGCTGGATGCGTGAGAGATTTGATTTCAGCGCTGAGGAGTTAGCCGGGCTGCGTCGTGCGGGAGCGACCCGGCGCCGCTGATCGCAGCGTCAGTTCTGACCGTGCGCATCCTTCAGTTGCCGTAAGCCTGGGTTGCCAACGACCTGGCGTGGCCGAACCCGTAGCACGCCGCACAAGATCGATCCATGCGCGCGCGGTCGGGGCACCAGCCAGGAGGATGTGCGCAATCCAGGCGATCGCATTTCGCCGTACGCGATTTTGAATCTGAGACGCTGGGCTAGGCCAACCGCGCTCAACGCGGCCCCAGCACCAGCTCGATGACGAACTTGCTGCCGAAGAACGACAGCACCAGCAGCACCATCGCGGTCAGCGTCCAATGCACCGCCTTGGTGCCGCGCCAGCCGTTGCGCCAGCGGCCGATCAGCAGCGCACCGAACACGATCCACGACAGGATGCTCAGCACGGTCTTTTGCAACAGCCGCTGCGCCAGGAAGTCCTGTACGAACAACAGCCCGGTCAGCAGGGTCAGGCTCAACAGCACAAAGCCCACCGTGATCGTGCGGAACAGCAGCGTTTCCAGCTCGGTCAGCGGTGGCAGCGCGCGCAGCCAGCTGTGGAAATCGCGCCGCCGCAATGCGCGTTCCTGCAGCCACAGCATGATTGCCAGCAGCGCCGCGATGCCCAGCGTGGCGTAGGCCAGCAAGGCCAGCCACGCGTGCAATTCCAGTCGCCAGCCCAGATCCGAGCTGGGTTCGTGGCCGTAAGCGTGGTAGCTGGCCAGCAGGATCGCCGACAGCGGGAACACCACCACGCCCACCGCCGCCATCCGCCCGCGGCCGCCGAACACCGCCGTCAGCGCAGCCATGCCCAGCCCGCACAACGACAGTGCCGCGAAGAAATGCATGTCCGGCCCGCCGGCGGTGCGCACGGCCACCAGCACGTGGTAACCGGCGTGCAACGCCACTGCAGCCAATGCGGGCGCCAGCCAGCGCGCAGGCGATTGGTTGCCATCGCGCAACACTGCCCGGGAGCAGCGCCGTGGCCAGCAGGTATAGGGCGAACGCGATGAGAACGATTGTCATCGTGGAAGTTTCGCATGGTGGGGCCGGGATTGGGGAATCGGGAATCGGGAATCGGGAATCGGGAATCGGGGAGGCCTGGGCCGTGGGTCGCTTGGGTTTTGCTGGTGGGCGGTCTCTCGTCGCGAGGGAGCGCCTGGTGAAGCAGGGTGCGCCTGGCACGCAGTAGCGCGGCTTTCGCCGGCCTTGCTGCCGTTCCTGCGCGTCCCGGTTCGGTCCCGGCTGATTGCCCGCCTCGCAGCACGGTCGAAGAGTTCCTCACCGGGCACCTTGCCGGGCCCATGCAGGCCGGGGCAGGCCGCCAGCCGGTGCCGCTATAATCGGCACCCGTTTCCCCTCCGCGGTCCTGTGCGCATGTTCGAGTCCCTTACCCAACGTCTCTCCGGCACCATGGAGCGCCTGCGCGGCCGCGGCCGCCTGACCGAGGAGAACATCCGCGAAGCCACCCGCGAAGTGCGTATCGCGCTGCTGGAGGCCGACGTCGCGCTGCCGGTGGTGCAGGCGTTGATCGAGCGCATCAAGGTGCGCGCGGTGGGCCAGGAAGTGCTCAAGTCGTTGACCCCGGGCCAGGCGCTGATCAAGGTGGTGCGCGACGAGCTCACCGCCGTGATGGGCGCGGCCGCCACCGACCTCAATCTCAACGTGCCGGCACCGGCGATCGTGCTGATGGCCGGTCTGCAGGGCGCGGGCAAGACCACCACGGTGGGCAAGCTCGCCAAGCACCTGAAGGAAAAGCGCAAGAAGAAGGTCATGGTGGTCTCGGCCGACGTCTACCGCCCGGCCGCGATCGAGCAGCTCAAGACCCTGGCCGACCAGGTCGGGGTGCTGTTCTTCGCCTCCGATGCGTCGCAGAAGCCGGTCGACATCGTGCGCGCAGCCATCAGCGATGCGCGCAAGTCCTTCGTCGACGTACTGCTGGTCGACACCGCCGGCCGCCTGGCGATCGATCAGGCGATGATGGACGAGATCAAGGCACTGCATGCCGCGGTCAACCCCACCGAAACCCTGTTCGTGGTCGATGCGATGACCGGCCAGGACGCGGCCAACACCGCCAAGGCCTTCGGCGAGGCGCTGCCGCTGACCGGCGTGGTGCTGACCAAGACCGACGGCGATGCCCGCGGCGGCGCGGCACTGAGCGTGCGCTACATCACTGGCAAGCCGATCAAGTTCGTCGGTACCGGCGAAAAGACCGATGGCCTGGACGTGTTCCATCCCGATCGCGTCGCCAGCCGCATCCTGGACATGGGCGACGTGCTGTCGCTGGTGGAGCAGGTCGAGCACAGCGTCGACCAGGAAAAGGCCGCCAAGCTGGCCGCCAAGGTCGCCAAGGGCAAGAAGTTCGACCTCAACGACATGAAGGAACAGCTCGAGCAGATGCAGAACATGGGCGGCATCCATGGGCTGATGGACAACCTGCCGGGCATGGGCCAGATCCCGGACAACGTCAAGCAGCAGGTCACCGGCAAGGAAGTGCCGCGCATGATCGCCATCATCAATTCGATGACCAAGAAGGAACGCCGCAACCCGGCGCTGCTCAACGGCTCGCGCCGCGCCGCATTGCCCGCGGCTCAGGGCATGCAGCCGGCCGACGTCAACAAGCTGATGAAGCAGTATCAGCAGATGGAAAAGATGATGGGCAAGCTGGCCGGTGGCGGCATGAAGGGCCTGATGCGCAACATGAAGGGCATGATGGGCGCCATGGGCGGCCGCGGCGGCATGCCGTTCCGCTGAGCAACCTGCGCACGCCGCGCTGCGAAGCATTCGCAGGCGCGCAGTGTGTGCATCTTGCACTGGCCCTTGTGCCGGCGTGGCACACCACATCGAGGCGGATGGTCGTTCCGGCAGGTCTTGCTCTCTGGCGGTGCATCGCACTGGTTGTTGCGGGCATCGACCGCCTATTGCTCGCGCACTGCAGGCGTGCGAGTGGCATTGTTCGCCGCTGAAAATGTGGGCGACGCCACCAGTACCGCGCAGGCAATCGCTCGCCTGCTGCAGCTCGACGCAATAACCTGACGCGGCCTCCAGGAAGCCGCGCACCATGTCGCCGTGCGCAATTGGCGCCACTACTTCGTGGACGTGCTGTCTTAGGAAGAAGTGGGCCGGAGCTGGAACATGCGTGGGCGAGCGCAACGCCGGCCAGCTGCACGCAGCGTACCTGTCGTGCCGATGGCGATGCTGCCTGGCTTGCGCTATGCGAGCCACCGGCGCGGTGCCCCCAACCGGCTTCGGCGTTTATCGATCAGTGCTTGTGGCGCGCTTCTCTATAGCGTCCGCGGCGCCGGCGTACTTCGCGTTGGAGACTGTCTGGGTCGAAGAGTGATACCGGCAAGCATGCCGATGCCGGCGCATGCGCAGCGAACATCTGCTGCGCAGCCACCAACCGGGCGCCGCAGATGCTCGTGCCTGTGCCGGCATCGGCGTCCCTGCGTCGCGGTTACCATGTGGCATCTCATGGTGCGCGAAGTGATTGATGACCAGGTTTTCCAACGTCGATGCCTTTCAGCAGCGCTTTGGGCTGCGCTTGCCGATCCTGCTCAGCCCCATGGCCGGCGCCTGCCCGGTGCCGTTGTCGGCGGCGATCGCCAATGCCGGGGGCATGGGCGCGATGGGGGCCGTGTTATCGCAGCCGCACGACATCATGGCGTGGATGGCCGCATTCGGTGAGGCCAGCGCAGGGCCAGCGCAGGTCAATCTATGGATTCCCGACCCGGCACCTGCGCGCGATGCGGCGACCGAAGCGCGGCTGCGCGCGTTTCTTGCGCAGTGGGGGCCTGCGGTGCCGGAGACAGCGGGCGACGCGACACCTGCCGATTTCGACGCGCAATTGGACGCCTTGCTCGCCGCGCGGCCAGCAGTTGCCTCATCGATCATGGGTATCTTTCGGCCCGATCAGGTGGCACGTCTCAAGAATGCCGGAATCGCCTGGTTCGCCTGCGCCACCACATTGGACGAAGCCCTTGCGGCGCAGGCAGCAGGTGCCGATGCAGTGGTCGCGCAAGGGGCCGAAGCCGGTGGTCATCGCGGTGCGTTCGAGGCCGGCCGCGCCGCGCAACAGATGACCGGACTATTGGCGCTGTTGCCGCGCCTGGTCGATCGTCTCGATATCCCGGTCATCGCCGCCGGCGGTATCGCAGATGCGCGGGGCATTGCGGCAGCGCTGACGTTGGGCGCAAGCGCGGTGCAGATCGGCACCGGTTTGCTACGCACCCCCGAAGCTGCATTGCCGAGCGCCTGGGCCGACGCGTTATCTCAGGCAGAGCCGGAGCACACCCAGCCAACCCGTGCATTCTCGGGTCGGTTGGGACGCGCGCTGGCCACACCGTATGTCAGTGCAGCAAATGCTGCAGACGCACCACCACCTGCGCCATACCCGGTGCAGCGCGGGCTCACCGCACCGATGCGCCAGGCGGCCGCGCGCGACAATCGTCTGGATGCGATGCAGGCCTGGGCCGGCCAATCGGCCTGGATGGCGCCTGCGCAACCTGCTGCGCACGTCGTGACGCAGTGGTGGGAACAGGCGCAAGCGCTGCTGTGCCGTTGATCTTCTGCAATGGCGTAGCCGCCACCGCGCAGCAGCTCAGTGCTGCGGCGTTGAACAATTACGGCCACTTCACCACGCTGCAGGTGCGCGAAAACGCTGCGCTTGGGCTGGACCTGCATCTGCAGCGTCTGCAGCACGACAGCGCAGCCTTGTTTGGTGCTGCCGTCGATATTGACGCCATTCGCGCGCAGTTGCGCATTGCGTTGTCGGGTGCCGGCAGCACCGATGCGAGCGTGCGCATCACGGTGTTTTCGCAGGATTTCGACCTGCGCGATCCAGCGCGCGCCGTCGCACTGGATGTGTTGATCGCGCTCTCGCCCGCCGCGCAGACGCCCGCCACCGCTGTGCGCGTGCAGCCGGTCAATTACGTGCGCGAGCAGCCGCTGTGCAAGCACGTCGGCACCTTTGCGCTGCTGCAGCTGCGCCGTCAGGCACTGCTTGCCGGGTTCGACGATGCGCTGCTGATCGATCCGCAAGGCCGGCTCGTGGAGGGTGCGTTCTGGAATCTGGGCCTGTGGCAGCAGGGCAGGGTCGTGTGGCCACAGGGGCCGGCCTTGCCCGGCACCCGGCAGCGTCTGCTGCAGGCCGGGCTGCAGGCGATTGGCATCGAGCAGGACACGCGCCCGGTCGCGCTGGGCGAGCTCCAGGCATTCGATGGCGGCTTCAGCTGCAATGCGCGCGGGCAACAAGCGCTGGCGGCGGTCGGGTCTGTGCAGTGGCCGGATGGCGCCGCCCAGCTGGCGATTTTGGAGCGGGCCCTGCAAACCCAGGCCTGGCAAGCGATCTGAGCGGTTCAGGGGCGGCTTGGCTTCGCCGCCGGAGCCCGCTATAATCGCCGGCTTACCGCGCCACTCTGGCGACTGGGCAACTAGGAAAACAACACCATGGTCAAGATCCGACTGACCCGCGGCGGCGCCAAGAAGCGTCCGTTCTACCACATCATCGTGACCGACGTGCGCAGCGCGCGCGACGGCCGCAACATCGAGCGCCTGGGTTACTACAACCCGGTTGCCCAGGGTGCAGAACCGCGCATCGTGCTGGACGTCGCACGCGTCGACCATTGGGTCGGCAACGGTGCGCAGCTGACCGACAAGGTGCGTAACCTGTATCGCGAAGCCAAGTCTCAGGCCGCTGCGGCCTGAACTTGAGGGCCGGGTGTCGCCACCTGGCCCAGAGTCGACGCAGATGAAGCAGACCGAGCGCCGCATCCTGTTAGGCAGGATTGTCGGCGCTTTTGGTGTCAAGGGCGAGCTGAAGCTCGAATCCTGGACCGAGCCACGGACCGCCATCTTCCGGTATCAGCCGTGGATCGTGCGCGCGCCGTCCGGACAGGAGTCGGTGGTCAGCGGCGTGCGTGGGCGCGATCAGGGCAAGAATCTGATTGCGGTGTTCCCTGGCGTCACCGACCGTGACACGGTCGAAGCCATGCACGGGACTGAAATCTACGTCGCGCGCAGTGCCTTGCCACCGCCCAAGCCCGACGAATATTACTGGGTGGATCTGGAAGAATTGCAGGTGGAAACCGTCGAAGGCGTCAAGCTGGGCACGGTGTCGCACCTGTTCTCCACCGGCTCCAACGACGTGGTCGTGGTGCGTGGCGATCGTGAGCGCATGATTCCGTTCGTGTTCCCGGATTTCGTCAAGTCGGTGGATTTCGAAGCCAACTTGATCGTGGTGGACTGGGATCCGGATTTCTGATCGAAGCCATCCGCTTCGCTCTTGCCTTACCCATTGCCGATTCCCGAATCCCTGCCAGTGCGCATCGACGTCATCAGCCTGTTCCCCGAGTTCATCGCGCAATGCGCGGCGTTCGGCGTGGTCGGGCGGGCGCAGGAGCGCGGCTTGCTGGAATTGCACGGCTGGAATCCGCGCGAGCATGCGCAGGGCAACTATCGCCGGGTGGACGACCGTCCGTTCGGTGGCGGGCCCGGCATGGTGATGTTGATCGAGCCGTTGCGGGCCTGTCTGGACGCCGTGCAGGCCGCAGACGCGCGGCCAGCGCCCGTGATCTACCTCAGCCCGCAGGGGCGTCCGCTCACGCAGGCGCTCGCCCGCGAGTTGGCGCAGTTGCCGCGCCTGATGTTGTTGTGCGGCCGCCGCTATGAAGGCGTGGACGAGCGCTTTCTCGCGCAGGCGGTGGACATGGAAATCTCCATCGGCGATTACGTCTTGTCCGGCGGTGAACTAGGTGCCGCAGTGCTGGTGGACGTGGTGGCGCGGTTGCAGGACGGCGTATTGAACGACGCCGAATCTGCCGCCCAGGACAGTTTCGAAGGCCCGCAAGGCCTGCTCGATTGTCCGCATTACAGCCATCCGGCGACCCACGCATGGGGCGATGTGCCCGATGTGCTGCGGTCGGGCAACCATGCGGCAATCGCGCGCTGGCGCCGGAAGCAATCGCTGGGCCGGACCTGGCTGCGTCGTCCGGACCTGCTCGACGAGGCGGGGCTGGAGAAGAACGATCGCCGTCTGCTGGACGAGTTTCGCCGCGAACTCGTCCCGGACGACGAGAAATAAGGGCTCACCCCTAGCTCTTGCAAGATTGATTGGGGTACAATATGCGGCTTGCTGGCCAGCCTTGCGTCTGGCCCTCCTACGAACCTCGAGCAATCGCCGTGCGGCGACTGCCGGTCCAATATCACCAGACACGCGGTGCCCACCATGAGCAAACTCAACAAGACCATCCTGGCTGACTTCGAAGCCGCCCAGATCCAGCGCAAGCTGCCGGAATTCAACCAGGGCGACACCGTTGTGGTGAACGTCAAGGTGAAGGAAGGCAACCGCGAGCGCGTGCAGGCCTATGAGGGCGTGGTGATCGGTACCAAGAATGCCGGCCTGAACTCCTCCTTCACCGTGCGCAAGATCTCGCATGGCTTCGGCGTGGAGCGCGTGTTCCAGACCCACAGCGCCATCATCGACTCGGTCGAAGTGAAGCGTCGCGGCAAGGTGCGCGCCGGTAAGCTGTACTACCTGCGTGGTCTGGAAGGCAAGGCTGCCCGCATCAAGGAAGATCTGGCCGCCGCTGCGCAGGCCAAGGCCGCTCGCCAGGCTGCTGCCAAGGCGGAGTAAGCCACATTGGCGGGCCTGTCCCGCCACTGCCAAACAGCCGCCTTCGGGCGGCTGTTTGCGTTTGTGGGAATGGCTGTTCGATTGCGGCATCCACGCATGCTGCACACCGCGCCTTGAGCGAATGCGTCCAGCAACCCGTGCTCTCGATCAGGGTGGTCGAGGTATGGAGGCTGGCCACCCTGATCCCACGACGGTTGCAAGCGCATGCACCCGCGATGGCTGCGGACCGGACGGCACGCCTGCGGCAAACGCGACTAACGCTGCGGCGTCCGCGGTAATTGCTGCCCGCCTGGCGCATCGGTGAGCGGGGCCGGGTCGGCGACCGGCGAGGCCGGATGCGCCGGCACTTCCGCTGCTGCCGCAAGCTCCGACGGATGCGTGGGCGCGCTCAGCATGCGCGCCTTGCGCCAGCCGCCCCAGCGGTAATACGCCAGCGACAGCAGCATCGAACAGGCCGAACTGGTCGGAAAGCTCCACCACACCGCATCAGCGCCCAGATGCGGCAGCAGCACGTTGGCCAACGGCACGCGCACGCCCCATAGCGAAAACGCCAGGATCAACAACGGCGGCATCACCGCACCGGTGGCGCGCACTACGCCCGAGACCACGAAGCTGACACCAAACAGCAGGAACGACCAGATCGCAATGTGGTTGAGGTGCCGGGCAACCTCCAGCGTGGCGCTGCCTTCGGGCAGAAACAGGGCCAAGGTCCAGCGATCGAACAGGATCAGCAGCACGATCAGCAGGCCCGTCATCAGGAAATTGGCGGCGATGCCGGTACGTGCGACCGCATCCACGCGCGACCACAGGCCGGCGCCCACATTCTGGGCGGCCATCGACGAACACGCTGCGCCCACCGCCATGGCCGGCATCTGCACATAGTTCCATAGCTGCAATCCTGCGCCGAATGCAGCAGCGGTTTCGGTGCCGAAACCATTGACCAACGACAGCATGGCGATCATCGACAGCGAGATCATCACCATCTGCAGACCCATCGGCACGCCTTTGACGATCAACGCGCGCAGGATGGCTGGGTCGATGCGAAACAGCCGCACATCGCTCCGGCCCAGCCACAAGACATGGCGTTTCTTGCGTAAATACACCAGCAACCCAGCCAGTGCGACGACCTGCGCTATCAACGTGGCCCAGGCCGCGCCGGCAATGCCCAATGCCGGAAACGGGCCGATACCGAACAACAGCAGCGGGTTGAACACGATATCCAGCAGCACCGACAGCAACAGGAACCGGAACGGCGTGCGTGCATCGCCGGTGCCGCGCAAGGCGGCCGAGAGGAACGCGAACAGATACAGCGTGGGCATTGCCAGGAAGATCACCCGCAGATAGTCTTCGGCCAGGGTTTGCGAGGCAGCGGGCGTGCCCATGGCGCTCAGCAAATGCGGCGCCAGGTACCAGCCGAGCACGGCGATCACGGCCGACAGCCCGCCGAAAAAGCTCGCGCTGGTGCCCATCACCTTGCGCGCCTGGGCGATATCGCGCACGCCCATCGCCTGGCCGATCAGGATGGTCGAGGCCATGCCGATGCCGAACACCGAGCCGATCAGGAAGAACATGATGCTGTTGGCATTGGCCGCCGCGGTCAGCGCCTCTTCGCCGAGATAGCGGCCGATCCAGATCGCGTTGATCGATCCGTTGAGCGACTGGGCGATGTTGCCGGCCATGATCGGCAGTGCGAACAACAGCAGATTCTTGCCGATCGGGCCTTCGGTCAGGACAGCGGATTTGGGCATCGCAGTCGTATCGTCGCGCAGAAGGTGCGCACACTAGCATTGCCCGGGTGAGCCCGAATGCAGCGCACCTGCGGCGAGGCGGCGTGGGGCGCGCCGATCGTGGAGCACGCTGCGCGCCTTGTCTGGCAGCGGCATGCAAAGCAGCCGCAGGCGTGTGCGTGAATAGGCAATGCGGCAGGCGGGCCTGGCGAGGATGGGGATGCAGGTTTGGGCTGGCCGCAGCCATGGTCGGACGTGGTCGCCGGCTGGTCTGCCGGTGCGCCGGCCGATCGCTGCATCGCAGTTGGACTCCTATGGATGCGCCCGTTCGTCTAAGAGCGGCTAACAAAACTACTGCGCAGCCGCCAGGCGGGCGCGGCCGGTGCTCGGAATCCTCATGTACCACCCGTACACTCCGGTTCCTGCGCGCCGTCCGCGTCCACCTGACAGCTGCTCGCTACGTTTTGTTAGTCGCTCTAAGACCCGAATGCGCGAGCGCCATGCAGCCCAAAGCAGCGAGGACGCAAAGCCCACTATGCTGTCGCGATGGAAATTCGTGCGACCCGTTTGCTGCATCTGCTCGACGCCCTGCGCGCACGGCGTCGGCCCGTGGCCGGTGCCCAGCTCGCCACTGCGCTGGGCGTCAGCCTGCGCACGTTGTACCGCGATATCGCTACCTTGCGCGCGCAGGGCGCCGACATCCTTGGCGATCCCGGGGTGGGCTACGTGTTGCGTCCAGGCTTCCTGCTGCCGGCACTGAATTTCACCGAGGACGAACTGGAGGCCCTGAACCTGGGCGCGCGCTGGGTGGCGCGCCAGGCCGATCCGGAACTGGCGCAGGCAGCGCAGCGCGCGGTGGCGCGTATCACCGCCACGCTGCCCGGCAACTTGCGCGCATCGATCGAGACGAGCGGGCTGCTGGTGCCCGCGGCCGATGCCACGCAACCGCCCGCACCGTGGCTGCCGATCCTGCGTCGCGGCATCCGGCTCGAACACGTGCTGCGGATGGACTACGCCGATGCCGAAGGTACTGCCTCGCAACGGCGGGTCTGGCCGTTCGCGATGGCCTTTCTCGGCGGCTACGGCATGATCGCCGCGTGGTGCGAATTGCGCGGCGATTTCCGTCACTTCCGTGCCGACCGGGTGCTGGCCCTGGCCGACGACGGCGAACGCTATCCCTCGCGCCGGCATCTGCTGATCAAGCGCTGGCGCGCGGCGACCGGCTACGCAGCCGACTGCTGACAGCACCTGTCAGCAAGGCAGGACCAGACTGCAGGCTGTCCACCACCGAAGTCTGCCCATGTCCACCGAGATCGTGCTCTACACCCACCCATTGTCACGCGGCCGTGTCGCCCGCTGGATGCTGGAGGAAACCGGCCTGCCGTACCAGGCGGTCATCCTCGACTACGGCACCACGATGAAGGCGCCGGACTATCTGGCGATCAACCCGATGGGCAAGGTGCCGGCGCTGCGTCATGGCAACACGGTCGTTACCGAGAATGCGGCGATCTGTGCCTACCTGGCCGACCTGGTGCCGGAGCGGCACCTGGCGCCGCCGCCGGGATCGCCGGCGCGCGCCGATTATTACCGTTGGCTGTTTTTCCTGGCCGGCCCAGTGGAGGCGCTGCTGACCGCGAAGGAAAGCGGCGTGCTGGCACCGGCACGCAGCGCCGGCTACGGCCACGAAGCGGACCTTCTGCAGACCCTGGAACAGGCGGTCGCGGGCCGCGAGCATCTGGCCGGCGACCGCTTCAGCGCGGCCGACCTGTACATGGCGGCGGTGGTGGGTTTCTACACGCGTACCGGCATGCTGGAACCGCGGCCTGCGTTTACCGCCTTCGCGCAACGGCATGCCGCCCGGCCTGCGGCACTGCGCGCCAACGTCGCCGACGACGCGTTGATCGCGGCGCATCCAAACCCGGACATGCCGCGCACCGTGGCCACAGCGAACACCTAACGGAGGAGGGCATCCGCCGGCGGTGACGCCCTGCGGTGCAGGCCAGATCGCGCCTGGTCCTGCCCGCTTGAGTTTGGCAGCCGTTGCCCAAACATCTGTTGGGGCGCACGCCATTGGCGTGGAAGACTCCGGCAATCGCGCCGGCGTTTGCGCAAGATCGCAGCGTTGGCACGCATGCAATGCGTACTGCGCGAGCCACCGTACGACACGAGACCGCAAGACGAATGAATCTAGAGCTGGAACAGGCGATGACGGTCAGGCTGGATGTCTGGCTCTGGGCAGCGCGCTTTTTCAAGACGCGCAGCCTGGCCAAGAACGCCGTGGAGACCGGCAAAGTCGACGTGGCCGGCCAGCGTCCAAAGCCGTCGCGCGCGCTGCGCAGCGGCGAACAGTTGCGTATCGACCGCGGCGGCGAAATCTTCGAGATCACCGTTGCCGCGCTCAGCGATGTACGCGGCCCGGCGCCGGTGGCGCAGGCGCTCTACATCGAAAGCGATATCTCGCGCGAGGCCCGCGCGCAATGGCGCCTGCAGCGCGCTGCCGAGCGTACCGGCTACCGTGCGCCCGAGGGTAAACCGGACAAGCGCGCGCGCCGCCTGATCACGGCATTGGGCGATATCGACGCGTTGTAGCGCGCTGTCGCAACAAGCGCTTATGCAATAGACCCTGCAAACACAAACGCCCCGTTGATCGGGGCGTTTGTGTGCGGGCTCGCGCAGCTGCGTGTTGGCAGGTGCGCATGAGTGAAGACGCTTAGGCCAGATCGAAGCGATCCAGCTGCATCACCTTGGTCCAGGCAGCAACGAAGTCATGCACGAACTTCTCCTGCGCATCGGCGCTGGCATAGACCTCGGCCACTGCACGCAGGATGGAGTTGGAGCCGAACACCAGGTCCACGCGCGTGCCGGTCCAGCGAAGTTCACCGGTACTGCGGTCGCGGCCTTCGTAGGCATCCTTCGCCTCCGAGGTGGCCTTCCACTCGGTGCGCATGTCGAGCAGGTTGGCGAAGAAGTCGTTGCTCAACACACCGGGGCGGCTGGTGAACACGCCATGCTTCGAGTCGCCGACATTGGCGCCCAGCACGCGCAGGCCGCCGACCAGCACGGTCAACTCCGGTGCGGTGAGGGTGAGCAGCTGGGCCTTGTCGATCAACAGCGCCTCGGCCGGCACTGCGTAGCGGCGCTTGGCGAAGTTGCGGAAGCCATCGGCCACCGGTTCGAGCACGGCGAAGGATTCCACGTCGGTCTGTTCCTGCGACGCATCGGTACGGCCGGGTGCGAACGGCACGGTGACCTGGTGGCCGGCGGCCTGCGCCGCGTGTTCGACCGCCGCATTACCGGCCAGCACGATCAGGTCGGCCAGCGAAATCTTCTTGCCACCCGAGTGCGCGGCGTTGAAGTCGGCCTGGATGCGTTGCAGCGTCGCGAGCACCTTGGCCAGTTGCTCGGGCTGATTGGCCTGCCAATCCTTCTGCGGGGCCAGGCGGATGCGCGCACCGTTGGCGCCGCCACGCTTGTCCGAGCCGCGGAACGTGGAGGCAGACGCCCACGCGGTGGACACCAGCTGCGCCACGCTCAGGCCCGAGGCCAGGATGGTCTGCTTGAGCGCGGCGGCATCCTGCGCGTCGACCAGGGCGTGATCGACCGCCGGCACCGGGTCCTGCCACACCAACTCTTCAGCAGGCACATCAGCGCCGAGGTAGCGTGCGCGTGGGCCCATGTCGCGGTGGGTGAGCTTGAACCAGGCGCG
The DNA here is from genome assembly GCA_022749655.1 of Xanthomonas phaseoli pv. phaseoli. Classification (GTDB taxonomy): domain Bacteria; phylum Pseudomonadota; class Gammaproteobacteria; order Xanthomonadales; family Xanthomonadaceae; genus Xanthomonas; species Xanthomonas phaseoli. Next base: position 3,973,484 of record CP094243.1, on the reverse strand, counting down.
AGCGAAGGCATCGGCGAATTGTTCGGGATGCTGCTGGAAACGCCGCGAGATGGCTTCGTACGCGGGGTCGAAGCGCAGCGCTAGGTCGGTGGTCAGCATCGTCGGGCGATGCTTCCTGGAGGCGTCGTGCGCGTCGGGAATGATGGCGTCGGCGTTCTTGGCCACCCACTGATGCGCGCCGGCCGGGCTTTTGCTCAGCTCCCACTCGAAACCGAACAGATGGTCGAAGTAATCGTTGCTCCATTGCGCAGGCGTGGTGGTCCAGGTGACTTCCAGACCGCTGGTGATAGTGTCGGCGCCCTTGCCGCTACCGTAGCGGTTATGCCAGCCCAAGCCCTGGCTTTCCAGCTCGCCGGCTTCGGGTTCGGCGCCCACGTTGTCGGCCGGGCCGGCGCCGTGGGTCTTGCCGAAGGTGTGGCCGCCAGCGATCAGCGCCACGGTCTCTTCGTCGTTCATGGCCATGCGCGCGAAGGTGTCGCGGATGTCGCGCGCAGAGGCGATCGGGTCGGGGTTACCGTCCGGGCCTTCTGGATTGACGTAGATCAGGCCCATCTGCACGGCGGCCAGCGGGTTTTCCAGGTCGCGGGTATGCGGCACCTGGCTGTCGTCGTCCTTCACCAGCACCCCGTGCGCTTCGTCCACGCCGGGCGAGCCGCGCGAATAGCGGTCGTCGCCACCCAGCCACTTGGTTTCGCGACCCCAGTACAGATCCTGATCCGGCTCCCAGGTGTCTTCGCGACCGCCGGCGAAGCCGAACGTCTTGAAGCCCATCGATTCCAGCGCGACGTTGCCGGTAAGAATCATCAGATCGGCCCAGGAAATGGCCTGGCCGTATTTCTGCTTGATCGGCCATAGCAGGCGACGCGCCTTGTCCAGGCTGACGTTGTCCGGCCAGCTGTTGAGGGGGCGAAGCGTTGCTGCCCACGTCCGCCACCGCCACGTCCGTCGCCGATGCGGTAGGTGCCGGCGCTATGCCAGGCCATCCGCACGAACAGCGGGCCGTAATGGCCGAAGTCGGCCGGCCACCACTCCTGCGAATCGGTCATCAACGCATGCAGGTCCCGCTTGAGCGCCTGCAGGTCCAGGCGCTTGAACGCGTCGGCATAGTTGAACGACTGGCCCAGCGGGTTGGATTTGCTCGAATGCTGGCTGAGCAGATCCACGCGCAGCTGCTTGGGCCACCAATCGCGATTGGTGGTTCCGGTACCGACGACGGCGTGGTTGAACGGGCACTTTGCTTCGGTGGTCATGGCAATCCTATGTGCATGGGCACTTGGGGAGCTGCGTGCCGAAGGTTGCAGACACGTGCTGTTGGAGTCGAAGTGGCGGATGGGGCTTAAGGCTGGGTCATCGGGGCTGCGGGAAGTTGCGAGCGATGCCGGCCTGGCGTGGCCGCTGTGTTTGTCGATGCTAGCGCCTGCCTGGAGGGCCCGGAATAGGTCGACCGCGAGCGGGCAGAGATCGCAGGGACACGCATCAGGCGGACTCATCACGGTGGCGTTGCGCACACGATAAGGAGCATCGATCATTTGGTGAATTCGAATTATTCAACCATATCGATAGCGTGCCACTATGGATAGCACGCCGGTGCCCAACCGGCGTGCCGCACGCCGATTGCATGGGGGCGGGCCGTCATCCGCATCTGCAACAGGGGCCGCCGCCCGGTTGACCTGCTGGCTCAGCGTTTGCCGAACAGGCTGCTGCCCAGCTTCATGACATCGCCCAGACCCAGCTGCCCGTCGCCGTCCTGGTCCAGTACGCTGGCCAGTAACCCGCCGGCACCGGGATGGCTGCGCGCCTGCTGATGTTCCTGTGCCAGCGCAGGCCCGAGCTGGCCGCTGGATGCGGCATCGCCGCCCAGAAAGCGCTTGGCCAGATACGCCATCACGATCGGGGCAAGCAGCTGCAATAACTGACTGGCCTTACTGGTCTCCAGCCCGGTGGCCTTGCCCAGGCCGGCAGCGGCCTGCGGCGCCTTATCGCCGAACAGATGGCCGACGATGCCGGCACCGTTGCCCTGCGCGCCGGTGGCCGAGCCACCCAATAGCGAGCCGAGCAAGCTGCCGAGGTCTGGACTGGCAGCATGGTCGCGTTGCAGTGCGCCCAGCAATGCGTCGGTGCCACCGGCCTGCTGGCTATTGCGGCCCAGCGCCCCCATCAGCAACGGCAGCGCGGCCTGCACTGCCGACTGCGCCTGCTCTGGCGCAATGCCCAGGCGGCCGGCGAGTTGCTGCAGCGGCGGCCCCTGCAACTGCGCAGCGAGCTGGTCGGTCAACGAAGCGGACATGGTCATCGGAAGGTTCCTGTCTGGCGAAGCGTTGCGGCAGGGTGCGCCGGTCGCGCCGACAGACTAATCCAGCGAGCTGCACATGACGCGCGTTACGCACGGCACGATGCAGGACTTGGCAGCCCGCAACCATGCCGTCACCACTTCCAAAATCAGCGAACAAATCCCGCAACGCAGCATCCAAATCGATTCCCGATTCCTGCCAGGCAATGCATCCGCACGCGCAGCAAGCGAAAGTCGCGCAGCTACGCTCCTACGATTCCCGATTCCCGATTCCCGATTCCCGATTCCCCAATCCCGACCCCTCAAAGCAACGCCTTCAACCGATACAACGCCTCCAGCGCCTGCTTGGGGTGAGCTCATCCGGATCCAGCGCCTGCAAGGCTTCCTGTGCAGCGGAGGAGGGGGCGGTGAACAGCCCGAACTGTTGCGGCGCATCCAGCGCGGTGGGCGCCATCTGCGCGCTGTGGCTTTCGCCGCCGCGTTGTTCCAGTTCCACCAAGCGTCGGCGCGCCTGCGTCACCGCCGCCTTGGGCAGGCCGGCCAGCGCGGCCACCTGCAGGCCGAAACTGCGATTGGCCGGGCCATCTTTCACTGCGTGCATGAATACCAGGCGCTCGCCGTGTTCGACTGCGTCCAGATGCACGTTGGCGATGCCACTGGCGCCGCCGGCATGCGATTGGTCGGCCAGCGCGGTGAGCTCGAAATAATGCGTGGCAAACAGCGTGTAGCAGCGATTGGTCTGCGCCAGATGGCGTGCGACGGCATCGGCCAGTGCCAGGCCATCGTAGGTGGAGGTACCGCGGCCGATCTCGTCCATCAGCACCAGCGATTGCGGGGTGGCGTGATGCAGGATGTAGCTGGTTTCAGCCATTTCCACCATGAAGGTGGACTGCCCGCGCGCCAGGTCGTCGCCGGCGCCGATGCGGGTGAGGATGCGGTCGATCGGCCCGATCACCGCACGGCTGGCCGGCACGTAGCTGCCGATATGCGCCAACAACACGATCAGCGCGTTCTGCCGCATATAGGTCGATTTACCGCCCATGTTCGGGCCGGTGATCACCAGCATGCGGCGATCGCCGTGCAGGTCCAGATCGTTGGGTTCGAATGGTTGCTCGCGTACCGCCTCCACGACCGGGTGACGGCCGCGTTCGATGCGCAGGCACGGCGCGTCATCGAGCTCCGGTTGCGACCAATCCAGCGCCTGCGCGCGTTCGGCAAAGCCGGCCAACACATCCAGTTCGCTGAGTGCACCTGCGCAGCGCTTGAGACCTTCCAGCTCGGTGCCAAGCGCATCGAGCAGGCCTTCGTACAGCAGTTTTTCACGCGATAGCGAACGCTCGCGTGCCGACAGCACCTTGTCTTCGAAGCTCTTGAGTTCTTCGGTGATGTAGCGCTCGGCGTTGGTCAACGTCTGCCGGCGGCTGTAGTGCAACGGGGCTTTGTCCGCCTGGCCCTTGCTGATCTCGATGTAGTAGCCGTGCACGCGGTTGTAGCCGACCTTGAGCGTGGCGATGCCGCTGCTGGCGCGCTCGCGTTGTTCCAGGTCGATCAAGAATTGATCGGCATTGGTGGACAAACGACGCAGCTCGTCCAGGTCGGCGTCGTAGCCGGTGGCGATGACGCCGCCGTCGCTGAGCTTGAGCGGCGGGATCTCGGCCACTGCGCTGATCAACAGATGCGCGGTGGCATCGTGCTCGCCGAGTTCGGCATGCAGCGTCCGCAGGCGTGGCGAATCCAACGGCGCCAGGATTGCGCGCACCTTCGGCAACAGCGCCAGGCCATCGCGCAAGGTGGAGAAATCGCGCGGTCGCGCCGAGCGCAACGCCACGCGGGTCAGGATGCGTTCCAGATCGCCGAGCGCACGGAAGGCTTCGCGCAGATCGGCATCGGCACCTGCATCGATCAACGTGCCAACCGCATGGTGGCGCTGCACCAGCACATCGCGCAGGCGCAGCGGACGGTGCAGCCAGCGCCGGAGCAGACGCCCGCCCATCGGCGTGACGGTGCTGTCCAGTACGCCGAGCAAGGTGTTGCGGGTATCGCCATCGACGCGCGTATCCAGCTCCAGATGCCGGCGCGTGGCCGCGTTCATCGAGATGGCCTCGCTGGCCACCTCCATCGCGATCGAGGTCAGGTGCGGCAAGCGCTGTTTCTGGGTCTCTTCGACATAGCCCAGCAGCGCGCCGGCGGCAGCCGTGGCGCAAGGTTTGTCGTCGATGCCGAAGCCCGACAGATCGTGCAATTTGAAAAACGCCAGCAGCTGTCGGCGTCCGCTGTCGGCATCGAACAGCCACGGCGGCCGGCGCCGCACGCCGATGCGCCCGCGCAGGAAGTCCGGCCAGTTGTCTTCGTCGGGCACCAGCAGCTCGGCCGGTTCCAGGCGTGCGATTTCCGCTTCCAACGCATCGGCGCTGTCCACTTCGTTGACCAGGAAGCGCCCGCCGGCCAGATCGGCCCAGGCCAGGCCGTAGCCCTGCTTGCTGCGCGAGATCGCCATCAACAAGGTGTCGCGACGTTCGTCCAGCAGCGCCTCGTCGGTGACCGTGCCAGGCGTGACGATGCGCACCACCTTGCGCTCGACCAGCCCCTTGGCCAGCGCCGGGTCGCCGATCTGCTCGCAGATCGCCACCGACTCGCCCAGTGCCACCAAGCGCGCCAGATAGCCTTCATACGCATGCACCGGCACCCCGGCCATGGGAATCGGCGCACCGCCGGAGCTGCCGCGCTGGGTCAGGGTGATGTCGAGCAGCCGCGCGGCCTTGCGCGCGTCGTCGTAGAACAGCTCGTAGAAATCGCCCATGCGGAAGAACAGCAGCAGATCGGGGTAGTCCGATTTGGCTGCGAAGAATTGCTTCATGAGGGGTGTGTGCTCTACAGCCCCACTGGCGTTCTTGGTTTTTCTTTTGTATCAGTGCTTTGCAAGAAATGTTCTTCCGGGATGTGGCGGTCAATCAGAGCCGATTTCGACGATTCGCGATGCCTTGTTGCACGGCGATTGCGACGACCCTTGATACGCCCAGGGTTCCGTAGACACTCAAGACCCTCGTTGCGCGTAGCGTCGTTCAAACTCTACAGGGGACAGGTCACCAGTTGAACCGTGGCGGCGGTTGGGGTTGTAGAACATCTCGATGTAGTCGAATACCTCGGCGCGTGCGGCGTCCTTGGTGGGATAGATTCGTCGCCTGATCCGCTCGCGTTTGAGCAGGCCGAAGAAGCTCTCCACGGGTGCGTTGTCGTGGCAGTTGCCACGCCGACTCATGCTGCACACCAAGCCATGGGACGCCAGGAAACTCTGCCAGTCATCGCTGGTGTAGACCGACCCTTGGTCTGAGTGAACCAAGCAACCAGCATTGGGTTTGCGCCGCCACACCGCAGACAACAAGGCCTGCACGACCAACTCGGTGTCGGCCCGATCGCGCATCGCCCAGCCGACGACCTGCCTGGAAAACAGATCGATCACCACAGCCAGGTACATCCAGCCTTCGTGCGTGCGGATGAAGGTGAAATCGCTCGCCCAGGCCGTGTCCGGCTCGGTCACGTCGAACTGTCGGTCAAGCAGGTTGGCCGCCGCCTTGCACTGCATCCCTCCATGGAAGCGCGGTTTGCGACCATAGCCCACCTGGGCACGCAATCCCTCGGCGCGCATCAATCGATGCACCCGATGGCGACTGCAACGCTCACCCAGATCGCGTAGATCCTTGGCGATCTTGCGATGCCCATACACACTGCCGCTGGCCAGCCAGTGGTGCTTGATCAGCCCCAGCAGGCGTTCGTCTTCCTTGGCGCGCTCACTGTCCGGCGACTTTAGCCACGCGTAGTATCCAGCCCGGTTCACCCGCAACACCCGGCACATCGCACACACCCTGAACTCCCCGCAGTGGGCTTGCATGAAGGCGTACTTTGCCTTTACCCCTTGGCAAAGTACGCGGCGGCCTTTTTAGGATGTCGCGCTCCTCGGTCACTCGACGCAACTCTGCCTTCAGCCGCCGAACCTCGGCGCTCTGGTCCACCTCGGCGCGCTGTACCACGCCGGGCTTGCCGAACTTGCGCAGCCAGGCGTACAGGCTGTGCGTCGTGACACCCAGCCGCTCGGCGACGTCTGCCACCTTGAACCCACGATCCGTCACTTGCCGGACCGCCTCGATCTTGAACTCATCCGTATACCGCTTGCTGCTCATAGACATCTCCGAATCGACTATTTTCCATGGCCATGAGATGTCTAGGAAACCCTGGGCGTATCAAACTGGGATACGCGGGAACTCCTAGTGTTGCGAGTCCCTGGGGGCTAGACCGAGTCCAGCTGCCTAGTGCTGTCTCGATCGACAGCAAAGTGACCTTTAACTTTAGCGTTACCGCTCCAACGACGCCCGGTCAGTATCAGTTCGTATGGCGGATGCTTCAGGACGGGAAAGCGTCGTTCGGTGGGTTTGGATCCCAGACCGTGCAGGTCCTTCCGTCGCTCATCAAAGGGAACATCGACAGCGTCAACTACAGTTCAATCTCTGGCTGGGCGTGTTCAACGTATTTGAACCGCTCGGTCGATGTGCATATGTATCTGGGCGGTTCCGCTGGTTCTGGAACCTTCGCGGGGGCCACGGCAGCGACATTGCCAAGCGATGCCGGCATCGCTAGCGCTTGTAGTGCTTCGGGCAGCAACTACCGATTCTCATACCCCCTTGATGAGAACTTCATCATCCAGAACGGCGGTAAGGCCATTTATATCCATGGCCTGTCTCCGGTAGGAGCCTCAAACGACACCCTTTCCGGGTCGGGCGCAGTCGCCGTGCCTGCATCGGTGATCAAAGGGCGGATCGAGGGTATCCAGGACAACAAGGCGATTGTCGGCTGGGCGTGTTCTGCAGGACTACGCCGATCGATTGACGTCCATATGTATGCGGGCGGGCCCGCTGGTAGCGGCACGATTGCGGCCATCGCCAGTGCAAACCTTGCCAGCGAACCCGGCGTCGCCAGCGCCTGCTCATCGTCAGGGAGCAACTACCGCTTCTCAATTCCAGTTACCGAAGACCTGATCCGAAGCCAAGGCGGCAAGCCGTTCTATATCCACGGCATTTCTCCGGTCGGTCGGGACAACTCCCTCATTGATGGGTCGGGTGCACTCTCGATTCCTGCTATGCAGCGTAATGCTGCTTTCGTGTCTCAGAACATGCCTGCCCAGCTGCCAACCGGACGTTCTGTCACCGGGTCCGTGCGGTTCACGAACACGGGAAATGTCACCTGGCGCCAGGGGCAGGGATATCGGGCTGTGTTGGTTGGCGATGCGCGAGGATGGTCGCCAGGCGAAGTGGGCCTGCCATCCGATGTTCCGCCTGGCGGAAGTGTGGACTTCAACTTTAGCCTCCGCGCCCCCTTGGTGCGGGCGGTTACAACCTGCGTTGGCGAATGCGCGATGGTAGCGGTGATTTCGGTAATGAATCCAGCAACCAGGTCGTGCAGGTGGTGGCGCCGCCACCGGTGGAGCATGGCGTTGGCCTGGCGGCACGTAGCTACGTCTACGATGCGAACCAGCAGCTGTGCAAAGTGATTGAGCCCGAGAGCGGGTCGACCGTCATGGCCTACGACGCGGCTGGCAATCTGGCATGGTCGGCCAGCGGCCTTGACCTCCCCAGCACGACCAGCTGCGACCTGGAAGCCGCTGCTGCCAGTGGCCGCCAGGTGGTGCGCACCTACGACACTCGCAATCGCCTCAAGACCCTGCGGTTCCCTGACAAGAATGGCAATCAGGATTGGTCCTACACGCCGGACGGACTGCCTGCACAGGTCACGACATGGAACGATGCCGGTGGCTCGTCTGTCGTCAATGCCTATAACTACAACAAACGTCGGATGCTGACATCCGAATCGTCTGGTCAAACCGGTTGGTATACCTGGTCCATCGGCTACGGCTATGACGGGAATGGAGCGCTTGCAAGTCAGGCCTATCCCACCGGGCTGTCAATCAACTATGCGCCAAATGCTCTTGGTCAGCCGACCGATGTGCGCGATCAATTTGGGAACGTCTACGCATCGGGTATTGGCTACTACCCCAATGGAGCGGCGCGGCAGTTCACCTATGGCAATGGTGTGAGCCACTCGCTCGTGCTCAATGGGCGTCAGATGCCCCAGCAGGTGCGGGACAACAATGTCGCTTCGTTTGAGTATCAATACGACGCCAACGACGTCCCCCGATTTTGAGTAGCACCGCAGTTTGGAGTCAATTCCCTACCCCGAGGAGATTGGACGTGAAGAAGCGCTTTTCCGAAGAACAGATCATTGGCTTCCTGCGCGAAGCCGAAGCGGGCGTGGCGATCAAGGACCTGTGCCGGCGCCATGGCTTCAGCGAGGCCTCTTACTACCTGTGGCGCAGCAAGTTCGGCGGGATGAGCGTGCCCGATGCCAAGCGGCTCAAAGACCTTGAAACGGAGAACGCGCGGCTGAAGAAGTTGCTGGCCGAGCAGCTGTTTGAGAACGATCTGATCAAGGATGCGCTGCGAAAAAGTGGTGAGCGCGCCGGCGCGTCGTGCGCTGGTGCGCGAGTGGATGGGGTGCGGTGCCAGCGAGCGCCGCGCCTTGGCAGCGATCGGCATGAGCGCCAGCGCGCTGCGCTACTGCCCACGCGAAGATCGCAACGTTGAGCTGCGCGAGCGCATCGGTGCGTTGGCGCATCGCCATCGCCGTTATGGCGTGGGCATGATCTATCTCAAACTGCGACAGGAAGGCCGCATCGTGAACTACAAGCGTGTGGAGCGGTTGTACCGCGAGCAGCAGCTGCAAGTCCGCCGCCGCAAGCGCAAGAAAGTCCCGGTAGGCGAGCGTCAGCCGCTGCTGCGGCCATCGCAGGCCAACCAGGTATGGTCGATGGACTTCGTGTTCGACCGCACTGCCGACGGTCGGGTGATCAAGTGTCTGGTGATCGTGGACGACGCCACGCACGAAGCGGTCGCCATCGAGGTGGAGCGCGCAATAGCGGGCCATGGCGTGACGCGTGTGCTGAATCGGCTCGCCATCCGCCGCGGCTTGCCGCAGGTGATCCGCACGGACAACGGCAAGGAGTTTTGCGGCAAGGCGATGGTGGCCTGGGCGCATGCGCGTGGCGTGCAGTTGCGACTCATCCAACCCGGCAAGCCGAATCAGAACGCCTACGTTGAATCGTTTAACGGCCGCCTGCGCGACGAATGCCTCAACGAACACTGGTTCCCGACACTGCTGCATGCACGCACCGAGATCGAGCGCTGGCGCCGCGAATACAACGAGGAGCGACCCAAGAAAGCAATTGGCGGCATGACGCCCTCCGCGTATGCCCAACAGTTGGCCAACGCCGCTATCATCAACCCCGGACTCTAAACCTGGCCGCTACTCAGGGCGGGGGACGTCGCCGTGTTCTCGGGCCAATTCCGCAGGGGTTTTCCATGCCAGTGCACTGTGGGGCCGCTCCTCGTTATAGAAGCGCCGCCACGCTTCGATTTCGCTCCGTGCATCGGCTAGGGACAAGAACCAATGCTCGTTCAGACACTCCTGTCGCAGCCGGCTGTTGAAGCTTTCCACCATCGCGTTGTCCGTTGGCGTGCCACGTCGGGAAAAGTCCAGCCCTACGCCGTTCTCATAGGCCCAGCGGTCCATCACCTTGCCGGCAAACTCACTGCCGTTATCCACTTTGATCGCTTCCGGCTTGCCTCGTTGAACGACCAGCCGCGCCACTGCGTCGGCGACATCGTCAGCGCCCAAGGACTGATCCACGAAGATATCCAGGCACTCATGCGTGAAGTGGTCCAGCACCGGCAGCAGCCGGAAGCGACGGCCATCGAACAGCGCGTCACTGACGAAGTCCATGCCCCACAGCGTGTTGGGCGCCGTGGCCACCTTGATCGGTTGCCGGCGACGACTACTGCGACTACGTCGCGGGCAGCAATGCCGCAACGACAGGCCTTCTTCCTTGTAGATGCGATGCACCCGCTTGTGGTTGTCCCGCCAGCCTTCGCGCCGCAGCATCACCGCCACGCGTTCGCAGCCATAGTGGATGCGCGTCTGCGTGATCTCGCGCATCCGCAAGCGGATGGCGCTGCAGTCGCGCGCCTTGGCCTTGTACGAAAACGCCGAGCGCGACATCGCCACGATCCGCAATGCGCGTCGTTCGCTCACGCCGAAGCGCTCCCTCAAGCGGGCAACCCAGCTGCGCTTCTGGGGCGCCCTCAGAGTTTTTTGTGACCACCTCCTGGAGCATCGCCTTGTCCAGGCTCAGGTCGGCAACCAGCTGCTTGAGCTTGCGGTTTTCCTCTTCCAGCACACGCAGGCGCTTCAGCTCAGAGGGGCCAAGCCCACCGTATTTCTTGCGCCACACATAGAACGTCGCCTCCGCGATGCCCATCTTGCGGCACACCTCGCCAACCGCCATCCCCAGCTCGACCTGCTTGAGCGCGTACGCGATCTGCTCTTCGGTAAAATGCGACTTCTTCATCGCCTGATTCCTCGTGATCCACGGGGCCCATGCGAGGCGAAGTCTCTACTTTACGTTGGCACGGTTTTTCTGGGGTGGGTCAGTCAGCGCGGGTGCGCCTATTGGACGCATCAGAGGTCTGATATCGGACAAACCGTGACGTGTTCGATGTCCGTTTCCTCGTGGCGAGGGCGGGCCATGTCGACCCCGTCTCGATTTGCGGATGCGCTGCCTGGCACATCTTGGCGTACATCCCGGGCCGGCCTTACTGGCGACATGCAAGGCCGGCGACTTGCGTAGCCGGCCTCATGGTCTAACCATTTGTTATCGAAAGCGGTGAGCACATTCCCCGAATGGCGATCGGCCGGACGGGGAGGGTGCGCAAAGACCGTGGTGCGGGAGTGCGTGGTCTATCTCATCCCCGACACTCGCCACGCGCAACCGACGATTGCGCAATCGTCAGGGCAGTTGTGGTTGGAATGTCTGCCGGCTCAGAACTCCTGCCAGTCGGCACTGTTGCTTGAGACGCTTGCCACTGCCGCCTGCCTGGCAGGACGCTTGACCGCGGCCATGGCGAGCTCGCGCTTGGGCGGGGCCGCTGGCCTGCTTTTGGGCTGCAGCACGGCGGGCGCAACTGGGCGGATGGCGGCCGGCCGGTCGGCTTGGATCTTGAAGATCGACACCGCCTGGGTGAGTTCGCCGGCCTGTTCTTCCATCGAACGTGCGGCAGCAGTGGCTTCTTCCACCAGCGCGGCGTTTTGCTGGGTGGTTTCGTCCATCTGGGTGACGGTGAGGTTGACCTGTTCGATGCCCGCCGACTGTTCCTGCGAAGCCGCGGAGATCTCGCCCATGATGTCGGTGACGCGCTGCACGCTGGCAACGATTTCCGCCATGGTGGTGCCGGCGGTGTGCACCAAGGTGGAACCTTCTGCCACCCGCTGTACCGAATCGTCGATCAGGCTCTTGATCTCCTTGGCGGCCGCGGTGGAGCGCTGCGCCAGCGTTCGCACTTCGCTGGCCACCACGGCAAAGCCGCGGCCCTGTTCGCCGGCGCGCGCCGCTTCCACCGCGGCGTTGAGCGCCAGGATGTTGGTCTGGAACGAGATGCCGTCGATGACGCTGATGATGTCGGCGATCTTCTTGGACGAGGCCTCGATACCGCTCATGGTGCCGACGACCTTGCTGACGACGTCGCCACCTTGCGAGGCGACGCTGGCAGCGCCGATCGCCAGTTGATTGGCTTGGCGGGCGTGCTCGGCATTCTGGCGCACGGTGGAAGTGAGTTCTTCCATCGACGCTGCGGTTTCTTCCAGATTGGCAGCCTGCTGTTCGGTGCGCTGCGACAAATCCTGATTGCCGGCGGCGATTTCACTGGCGGCCCGCGTTGATCGACACCGCCGAGTGCTGGATGCGCCCGACGATTTCGGCCAGCTGCGTGGCGGTGGCATTGGCATCGTCGCGCATCTGCGCGAACACGCCCTTGAAATCGCCGCTCATGCGTGCGGTCAGGTCGCCTGCAGCGATGGATCGCAGCAGCGAGGACAGCGACTGCAGGTTGCCGTCCGCGGTGGACATCAACTGGTTGAGGCTGTCGACCATGATGTGGAAGTCGTACTGGAAGCGGCCGGCATCGCCACGCGCGCTGAAGTCGCCATTGGCGGCGGACTGCGCAAGTTGCTTGATTTCCGCGTTCATCGCCGACAGGTTGGCCTTGACCTCGTCCATGGTCTGCGTAAGCACGGCTTTTTCGCCGGGCAATGCGTCCATGCTCACGCTCAGGTCGCCAATGGCATAGCGTCCCATGATGCGGGCGAGCGTGGTCTGCACCTCAAGATGCGAGGCAACCAGCGCGTTGGTGTCCTGTGCCATGCGGCCGTACTCGCCGGGGAACGCATCGGCGTCGATTCGGAAGCTGGTCTGTCCTTGGTCATGGCGCTTGGCCATGTCGGTCTGCGCGTGCAGCAACGACTGCAACTGCGTCTGCATGCCGCTCATGGCACGTAGCAGGCGACCGGTTTCATCTTGCGCGTCGGACTGCACCTGGTTGTCCAGTTGGCCCTTGGCAATGGCTTCGGCGGCCTTGGTGGCGCGGGCGAGCGGGTGGGTGAGGCTGCGGGTGATCAGCCAGGCGAGCAGGGCGCTGATGGTGACCACGGCCACGCCGCCGATAAACAACAGCCACTTGGCGCGGGTCAGCGACTGCACAGCGTCGGTGTAAGCTTGCTGGCTCTGCTCTTCCTGCCGGCTGACCAGCTGGCGGATCTTGTCCTGCCATGCGGCGTTGGCCTGACGCCCCGTCTCGTTGAGCAGTGCCTGCGCGGCTGCGTTTTCGTCTTTGGCCGCCAGTGCCATGACCTCATCATTGATCTTGCCGGAAATCAGGCGCTGCGCATCCATTTCCTTGCGAATCTTGCGGCCTTCTTCCGAGGTGGGCAGCGTATCGAGCTTTTCGCGCAGTTCCTTGTAGCGCAGGCGTTGCGCCTTGATCGCTTCCAACGCCTGCGTGTTGAGCGCTTCGCTGGTGGCCATGGCGTAGGTGCTCAAGGCGATCATGATCGACGAGTTGGCGTCCAGCTCCCATTGCCCATCTGGATCTTGGCCATACGATCCAGCACGATGAAATCCAGCTGCTTCCTGGCGCTGGCCATCGAGCTCAGCCCGGTCGCGACCAGCAAGCCGGAAAGCACGATCAGCAGGCCGAAGGCGGCGCCGAGACGGCGACCGACGGAATAACGTTGAAGTAAGGCGGTCATGCGGCAATCCCGGAATCGAAGTGGATGGGCGCCGTCCGGTCCGCTGCGTGAAGAACGCATGAAGGTAGGGCAGCATCGGGATAACGACAGGAAATCGGCAAACCTGACCGCCCGCGGTACCGCTCGGATTTAGGCCCGAGTTGTGAGCGTCGACGTTCAGGCCCCAGCGCCGGCAAGCGCTGCATCAGGACGTCTAATCATGGCAGAGGCTGCTTTCTGTGCCGTCATTGCTGACCTCTGCTGCTCATTTCGTTGCAGTTGTCGGGTCTGCTGCCTGCGACCTATCCGTGCGACACCCGCGCATGGAGGACTGCAATCAGGAATGGCGTGCCGCCGTCGACGCCCCGGGCGATCGGCTGGCCGCGCTGCGCCAGGCGCGCTGCTGAAGCCGATGCTGATGTCGCATCCGGTTCCACTTGTCTCGCCGAACACCTGATACGACCCGTCTTCCTGGATCGTCGTCCTTACACAGAGCAGGGCTGTCGCCGCGGTGGAACGACCGACGGATGAGCGCATGCCGGAACACCCAAGGCATCCAAAGCCACGTCTCGCGGGCTCTGAGCCCGGTAGATTTGCGATAGGCGCGCCATCGCGTGTCTTGTTGTCCTGCTACATGTCGGCACCAGACGCGGCGCGGCGAAATCTCCGAATGACTGCCGGTTGGCCCGAACGATGGAAATTCAGCATCACCGCTCAGGGTTCTTTGCTGGAACTGGAGCCGATTCGGGCGCGCTTCCGCGATCTGACGCGAAAGCCGGCAAGGCACCGTGCGGCGAACCATTCGCCGTTGACCATGAACGCATGTCGCATGCTTCCACGTTCTTCGACGCCAGCCGGGACGGCGCCAGTGCGTGTGCGGTGCTTGCATCACCATCCGTTGCTGCGGGGCAGGACTCTTCGCCATTGGAAAAGCTAAGATCGAAACTTGTGCAAAGTCGGAAGTCGCCAATGATCGATCGTCGTACCTTTCTTGCCACGGGTGTGGTGGCCGCTGCCGCCAGTTTCGGCGCGTCGGCAGCGGGCATCGCGCCGGCGCCGCGCGCCAGCGGGCCGGCGCCGTGGGGTGTGGTGCCCAGCCCGCGACAGCTGCGCTGGCATCGGTGGGAGCAATACGCCTTCGTGCATTTTGCGATGAATACCTTCACCGACAAGGAATGGGGCTACGGCGACGAGGATCCGCGCAAATTCGATCCCAGCGATTTTTCAGCCGATCAGATCGTCGCCGCTGCCAAGGCCGGCAATCTGAAAGGGCTGATTTTCACCGCCAAGCACCACGATGGATTCTGCCTGTGGCCGACACGCCTGACCGAGCATTGCATCCGCAATTCGCCCTACAAAAACGGCAAGGGTGACATCGTCGGCGAGATGGCCGCGGCATGCCGACGCGCGGGCCTGGCCTTCGGCATCTATCTCTCCCCCTGGGATCGCAACCACGCCGAATATGGCCGCCCCGGCTATCTGGACTATTTCCGCAAACAGATCGTCGAACTCTGCACAGGCTACGGCGACCTGTTCGAGTTCTGGTTCGACGGCGCCAATGGCGGCGACGGCTATTACGGTGGCGCGCGCGAATCGCGCAAGATCGATGCGCCTGCGTACTACAACTGGCCGCGGATGATCGAGCTGGTGCATCGGCATCAGCCGATGGCATGTACCTTCGATCCGCTCGGCGCCGATATCCGGTGGGGCGGCAACGAAGACGGCATCGCTGGCGATCCGTCCTGGCCGACCATGCCCAATGCGCCATACACCCAGGAAAACGGCAATTCCGGCGTGCGCGGGGAGCGCTGTGGTGGCCGGCCGAAACCAATACGTCGATCCGTCCGGGCTGGTTCTATCACGCCGACGAAGACGGCAAGGTGCGCAGCCCGGAGAATCTGGTGCGCTACTTCGACACCTCGGTGGCGCGCGGTACCAACATGAACCTCAATCTGCCCCCGACCGACGCGGCCGCATCCCCGACCACGACGTGGCGGTGCTGCAGAGTTTCGGCGATGCGATACGCGCCAGTTTCGCCATCGACCTGGCCAAGGGCGCCAAGGCCAGTGCCAGCGCGTCGCGCGGTGCCGGGTTCGAGCCGGCGCGCGTGCTCGATCGCCAGCCGGACAGCTACTGGTCTACGCCGGATGAGATCACCACGCCGACGCTGACGCTGGAACTGTCGACGGCGCACAGCTTCGACCTGATTCGGTTGCGCGAATACCTGCCGCTGGGCGTGCGCGTTACCCGCTTCGCGGTCGAAGCCGAGGTCGATGGGCAATGGCGGCGGTTGGCCGAGGCGCAGTGCATCGGTGCACAGCGGATCGTGCGCCTGGAGCGCCCGATCGCCGCACGCCGGGTGCGCCTGGTCGTGCTCGAGGCGCCGGTCTGCCCGGCGATCAGCGAATTCGCCCTGTTCCGCGCCGTTGCGCCGGTGCCGGTCGCGCGCCCGGTGGCGAATGCGCCGGACGTGCTGTCCACCGCCGGCTGGCGCATCGTCGAAGCGAGCGCGCCAGGGGCGGAGAAGTTGCTCGACGACGATGCCAGCACGATCTGGATCACGCCCGCACCGACGCCGGGCCATCCCGTGCAGGCGACCATCGACCTCGGCGCGTCGCGTCAGGTTGCCGGGTTCAGCCTCACGCCCTCGCGCGCAGTGATGACCGGTGCGGCGCCGCCGAAGGGCTATCGCGCCGAAACCAGCGAAGATGGCCAGCACTGGCAGCCGGCCGGCGCCGGTGAGCTCTCCAACATCGCCTATGCGCTCTCGACCCAGCGGCTGAATTTCCCCGAGGTCCGCCAGATCCGCTATCTGCGGCTGTCGTTCGCGGAGACGGCGGTGCCCGCCGAGCGGCTGGCGATCGCAGGGATCGGTGCGTTCTCACGCTTGCGATAAGAGCGTGCACTACCGCGCGGCCGTGCGCCGCGTGGGAGGGTATCGCTGGGTGGCGACAGTTTCGCGCGTCGAACACGTCAAGCGACGCGATGGAGAGGGCGCTGGCCGCAGTCGCACCATGTGGCGAACCTGAATCGTCAACCTGGCTTGCACGCCGTCGTTCCAGATGAGGCGCTATGGTGCGCGGCGCATGACGCAGGCGACCTGGTTGGATATGGAACAGAAACAACACGAGTGGATGCAGGCGGTGACCGAGGCGCTCAGCGATCTGCTGGCCGCGCGCGTGGCCCAGTCCACGCTGCTGGAGGCGATGCTGGTCTCGCATCCGGATCCGGTGACGCTTAGAAAGGCGTGGGATGAGTTGTCGTCCCAGCGCATCGCCTATGTGGCACAGAACAAAGCGCTGGCCGACGACCCGCGCCCGATGGATGCCCAGACACTGGAGCAGTTCCGCGCGTGGGAAGACAAGTTCAACCGCTATTTTCCGCGCGACCCGGCTGCCGGAAGTGCGCAGACCTGAGGCTGCCGATGTGACGCGAACGTAGGGGGCCGACCTGTCAGGGCTGCCGACGATGTGCGGGCCGTGGCCAAAGCCCGCATGCGATCTTTCTAGCCCGGGATCACCTGCTCGATCGTCGCCGCCAGCAAACCTACCGATGGACGGCCTGCGACGCGCGTATGGCGCCGCTACGCTGCCGAGGCCACCACTGGCCCCGGTCACGCAGCACGTTCGGTTGCCGTACGCGGCGATTGCGTTTCAAGCCACCGACGCGCGCGCTCGCGTGGGCTCGGCAGGCAGGCACAACGTGGATGCGGTCAGCCCAGGCGCAGCTGCCTGCAGCACGATGTCGCCGCTGCTGCGCGTGGTTTGCAGCAGCGCCGCACACAGGCCGTTGAACGCCTTGCGCCGCGGCGCCTTGTCGTCTTCGTGGCTGCTGGGATCGCCATTGCCGACACCAATCAGTTGCGCGGGTCCACGCAGCGTAAATTGCACCAGGTTGTCGGCAGTCGGTACCAGGCGGCCTTGCGCATCGAGGATTTCCACCTTCACCACGGCCACATCTTCGGCATCGGCACGTAGCGTGTTGCGGTCGCAGCTCAAGCGAATCGCTGCCGGCGTGCCCGTGGTTTCGCGGCGCTGGCTGAGGACCAGTTTGCCGCCGCGATAGCCGCGCGCTTCGATCATGCCGGGCGCATAGGCCACGCGCCATTCGACATGGCCGTAGGCCCGCACCTGCTGCAGGCCCTGGCTGACACCATTGACCAGCAGTTCCACCGCCTCGAGATTGCTATGGCACCAGACCGCGATGTGGCCGTTGTCGTCGGGCTGCAGCACGCCGTCCCAGTTCCAGTGCGGGAACAGATGCAGGACCGGTTCGCTGGTCCATTGCGCGCGGTAGTACCAGTAATTGTCTTTCGGAAAGCCGCAGCTATCGAGCACGCCGAATTGCGAAGCCACATTCGGCCAGCGGTTGTAGGGCGTGGGCTCGCCGCGATAGTCGAAGCCCGTCCAGATGAAGCCGCCGGCGATATACGGGCGTTGCGCGACATAGCTCCACCAGGCTTCGGCGGTGCTGGCCCACCAGGGGTGGTCCAGGTCGTAGGCGCGGGTATAGCCGCGTTGCTCGTCGCGCTGATAGTTGCCGCGCACCGACACGGTGCTGCCGGTTTCGCTGCCGTAGATCGGGATGTGGGGGTATTGCGCATGGAAGCCATCCATCTGGCTGGTGCGGTAGTTGAAGCCGACCACCACCACCTGGCCCACGCCGTCACCGAAACCTTTGTCCATGGCGAAGGTGGTGGGGCGGGTGGGATCGAGCTGGCGCACGCGTTGTTGCATGCGGGTCACGATGCGTGCACCGCGCTCGGTCACTTGCTGCGGTTCCTCGTTGCCGAGCGACCACAGGATGACGCTGGGATGATTGCGGCCACGCCGTACCATCGTTTCCAGTTCGCCCATGGCCTCAGGATCGGTCGACATGCGACGGGTTTCTTCGATCACCAACATGCCCAATCGGTCGCACAGCGCGAGCAATGCCGGGGTGGCCGGATTGTGCGAGCTGCGGTAGGCGTTGCAGCCCATCGACTTGAGCTGGCGCAGGCGCCATTCGTGCAGCGCATCCGGGATGGCGGTGCCCACACCTGCGTGATCCTGATGATTGTTGGTGCCGTGCAACTTGAGCGGTGCGCCGTTCAACAGGAAGCCGCGCTGTGCGTCGAAGGCGATGCTGCGCACGCCAAACGGCGTGACCAGCGCATCGACTGCAGTGCCATCGCTGTGCACGCTGCTGGTCAGGCTGTAGAGCTGGGGCGTGTCGATCGACCACAGCGCGGCCGGCCCGAGCGGCAAGGTCTGTTCGACCACCTGCAGCTGTCCGGGTGCGACGGTGACCACTGCGCTGGCCGCTTGCGCCACGGTGCGTCCATCCGGTGCGGTGATACGCGTCTGCACAATGCACTGGCGTGGCGTGGCGCCGTCGTTGCGCACTTCGGTGGAGAGTTGCGCAGTGGCATTGCCATCCTGCACGGTGCTGCGCACGAACACCCCGTCTTGCGGGATGTGGAGCGGGCGGTCTTCTGCAACCACACATGCCGGTAGATGCCGGCGCCTTCGTAGAACCAGCCTTCGCCCAGCGTGGCATCCACGCGGATGGCGATGATGTTGGGCTTGCCGTAGTCGAGCACGTCGCTGAGGTCGACTTCGAAGCCGCAATAGCCGCTGGCATTGCGGCCGACGATGTGCCCATTGCAGAACACGATGCACTCACGGAACACGCCATCGAACACCAGGGCGATGCGCTTGCCCAGATCGCTTGCCGGAATCTGCAATATGCGCCGATACCAGCCCACGCTGTTCTCCGGAAAGCTCGTGCCCAGCGGCTTGTAGCCGTGCGCGGCAGCCGGGTCTTCCTCGGTGATGGAGGCCGAGATCGGCTCCTGCCGAAACGGCAGGCCAACGGCCCAATCGTGGGGAGATCCACCTGCTGCCAGTTACTGTCGTCGAATGCCAGTTGCGCGGCAGTGGCGGTGTCCTTGCCGGCCTTGGCGAAGGTGCGTTGGAACGTGCCGAACTCGAAATCGCGCGCAGCATCGCTGGCATGGCCCAGGTGGAAGCGCCAACCGAAGTCGAACAGCAGACGCTCACGCGGTGCCAGCGCTGCATCGCCCAGCGTTGATGCTGAGACTGCGTGTTTGGTCGCAGCCGGTGCAGCCGTAGCGCCGGCCGACGCCAAAGCGCCGGCTGCGCCCGCCGGCAGTGCGGCGCTCACCCCACTGGCCAGCATGCCGCGCAGCAACTCACGCCGATTGATGCCGCTCATGGTTGTGTCCTTTTGCCGGCTGCTGCGGAACCATCTGGTGTACTGGCAGCATGTTGGCTTGCGTTGGGCTTACTTGAGGCAGGCACGCCGGTATACGGGTGGCGCATGAAGTCGATCGCCGGCAGCACCTCGTTGTCGTGCTTGAAGTCGAAGAAGCTGGCGTTTTCCCACGACGAGCCGGTGCCCCAGCGCGTTTTGCAACGGCTGCTGGTCCATGCCGGCTCCCAATACACCACGCCCGCCCCGCCGGCATCGATGACCAGTTGGGTGAGGTCCACCATGTAGCGTGCCTGGCCTTGCGGCGTCGCCGGGTAGCCGGCAATCAGCGAGTCTTCGCCGAGCAGGTTGTGCGAGGTGTCGCCTGCGTCCAGCGTCCACGGGTACGCGGTTTCCACCACCACCACATCGGCGTCATAACGGCCGCGCAGACGCCTGATGGTCTTGCCCAGTTCGGCCATCGATTGCGTGGACCACTTGCGGTAGTAGCTGATGCCGATCAGATCGAAATCGGTGACGCCGGCCTTGGTGGCGTCGGCGAACCACGGCTGCACATTTTCCGGTTGGGCGATATGCAGCATCACCCGCGGCTTGATCGTCGAGCGCGCGCTCATGTCGCGCACCGCCTTGATGCCGGCGTTGAACAGCTTGGCGTTGCGCTGCCAATCGATCGGGCGCTTCTTGTCCCAGGGCGTGCTGTCCATCAGGTCGGAATTGCTTTCGTTGCCCACTTGCACGAGCTCGGGCATCAAGCCGGCGCGGTCGAGCGCACTGAGCGTGTCGTAGGTGAAGCCATACAGCGTACGCGCCAGCTCGTCGGTGTCGGTGATGCTGGCCCAGGCCTTGGGAATCAGTTGCTTTTCGCCGTCGGCCCAATCGTCGGAGTAGTGCAGATCCAGCAGCACCTGCATGCCGTGCGCGCGTGCACGCGCAATGGTCTTCTTCACGTCCGACAGGTCGCTGTACTTGGTCCAGCGCGCATCGTTCCACAAGCGCACGCGCACCAGATTGGCGCCGTGTGCGTGGAACAGTTCGAACGGATCGGTGACCACGCCGTTCTCGCGGTATTGCACGCCGCACTCTTCCATCTCGTTGACGTAGGACAGGTCCGCGCCGAGATACAACGTGGCGGGAGCCGGGGCGGCGTGTGCGAAGGTGGAAATGGCCAGCGCCAGGAGCGCGGGCGTCCAGAGACGGCGGGGTGAGCGCATGCAATTCCTCGACAGAGACAACGTGGAGCGGGCGACAGCATGCCGCAGGCGGCCGTGCTGCCGTGCGGCCGCTGTGCGCAGTCCAATCCTGGCGTGCAGACTGGATTGCGCACAATGGCTGCGATGTCATGCAGGTGTGCAGCCATCAGATCGGCTGCACAGCAGCCTGTGCAGCCGATCGGGCGATGCTCAGAACTTGTAGGTGGCTTCCAGCTGGTAACGACGACCGAACAGCTGGTAGCCGCCATCGTCCTGATTGGCCAGGCGATTGGGCTTGTTGTCGGTGTAGGCGCGCAGCGGCTCGTTGGTGAGATTACTGGCCTGGAAACGGAAGCCGAGCTGCTTGCTGTATTGCCAGTTCAAGCTCAGATCCACCGTGCCTTCGCTCTGCAGGCGCGCCAGCCGTGCGGCATTCCAGCCGTACACCACCGTGTAGGGGCTGTGGTACTTGTAGCCCACGCGCGCTTCGAAGGAGCCGGTGCTGTACCACAGGTCGAAGGTGCCGGTCTTGCGTGCCAGCCCGCTCAACGGCAGCGGGTTGTCTTCCGGCGAGAATTCCTTGAGGTTGGAATCCACCAGCGAATAGTTCGAGTAGACGCCGAAGTTTTCCATGTGCGGGATGAAGTAGAACGGCGTCTGGAAGGTGAGCTCCACGCCATTGATGTAGCCGCCACCACCATTGAACGGCGCGCTGACCAGGTAATCCAGGCCGTTGATCGTTTCGCGGTCGGTACGGTAGCCGATGCTCGAATCCACTTCCTTGCGATACACGGCCAGAGCGGCGAGCGCTTCGGTATGGAAGTACCACTCGTAGGAAACATCGACCTGGGTGGCCTTGAACGGGTCCAGCTGCGGATTGCCGCCGCTGCCGGTGAGCTGGCCAACGGTCACGCTGGGGTCGTCCAGGCGACGGCCGGTGCGCAGCTCGTCCAGCGGCGGACGCGCGATGACCTTGGCCACCGCAAAGCGCAGGATGCGCTGGTCGTCGATCAGGAAATTGAGCGTGGCGCTGGGCAGGACGTCGGTATATTCCTTGCTGCCGGTGCTGGGCTGGATGGTGCTGCCGACCGAATCGAAACCCTCGCTGGTGGTCTTGGTGTTGACCAGGCGCACGCCGACATTGCCGGTGACATCGGTGCCGAACAGCTGCGAACTGAAGACCGCCTTGGCGAAGGCTTCGCGCACGTCTTCCTTGACGTTCCAATGGTCGAGCAGTTGTTCGTCGAGCGTGCTCGGATCGAACCCGCCAAAGCCGATGCGTGCGATCTCGGCCATGTTGCCGCCGGTCAGCGTGGGCACGTTCAAGTCGGGCATGTTGACCGGGTAGATCAGGTCCTGATACGCCGAGATCGGCTGGTCGTAGCCGGACTGGTTGCTGAGGAAGCGACGGTTCTGTTTTTCGCGACGTGCGGCGCGTGCGCCGAACTCCAGCGAGGTGAACGGGCCGGCATCCACGGCGCGGCTGGCATTGAGTGCCAGCGCAGCGATCTTGTCGCGCAGGGCCTGCGGCTCGGTCTGCCCGGCAATGCCGTATTCGGGCGTGTCGAGCTGGTGCTGATGGTGGGGGTGACGCTGCGGCGGAAATCGAACGAGATGGTGTCCGGATTGCTGCCGAAACGCACCGCCTGCCAGGTGTTGTCGCGCTTGGCCTGCGAGAACGACAGGTCGCTGCCCAGGGTCCACACATCGCCGCTCCACTTGGCGTTCAAGCCGCCGGCGGTGAGTGTCTTGACCTCGTTGTAGTGGCTGACCACATGGTCGACCTGCAGGTTGGAATTGGCCAGCGTGCCGGCCACCACATCGCCATCGACGATGGTGTAGGACGAGCCCGGCGTGGTATATGGATTGGTGCTGCCGGAGAAGGTGCTGAAGGCCAGCCCGTTGAACCAGTTCTGCAACTGGTCTTCGTCGATTTCGATGCGCGAATACAGCCCGTCGAATTTCAATTCGAAATTGCCCGAGCGCCACTGCACGGTGCCCATCGCGCCGGTGCGGGTCTGGTCGATCAGCTTGAGCTGGTCGGCCGCGCCCCATGGGGTCGGGTCCACGCTGCCGTCGCCATCCACGTCGCGCGAGGTGGTGGCATCGGTATAGCCCCAGCTGCCGATCGAGGAGCTGGCGTTCTTCTGCTTCTGGTAGGTGGCGCCGAACGCCACCGCCAGGTTGTCGTTGAGCTTGTGCACCCAGCTGGCGCCGAAGCGGCTGCCCCACGGGCTATAGCCGTCCACATCCTTGGCGTGGTCGTAGAACACCGGGCCGGCGGTGCCGACGAATCCCGGCCCGGTGTAATCGAGCGGGCTGATGGTGGAGATGTCCACGGTGGCGGCAAGACCGCCGGCGACGAGATCCGCAGACTGGGTCTTGTAGACCTTGACGGTGGAGACGATCTCGGTGGGGAAGACCTCCCAACGCACGGCGCGATTGGGTTCGGAGGAAGCGATTTCGCGCCCGTTGACGGTGCCCATGGTCATGCGCGGGCCCAGGCCGCGCACGGTGGCCAGGCTCTCGTTGCCGCGGTCGCGGGTCCCGTTGACGCCGGGCAGCCGCACCAGCGCTTCGGCCACGGTGACGTTGGGCATCTGGCCCATGTTGTCGGCGGAGATCACTTCCACGACGTGATCGGACATCTGCTTGGCCTGCACCGCCTGATTCAGGCTGGCGCGCTGGCCGATCACGGTGATGTTGTCCAGCGTCACCGGCGTTTGGCCGTTGCCCGCAGCCGGGCTGGCGTCGCCTGCGGGTGGGGCGGCGGGGGCGCTGTCTTGTGCGTGCGCGCCGAACGCGGTCGCCAATACGCAAGCGATGGTGGTGCACAGGATGGCGCGCACTGGCGTGCGGCGCAGGCGCCGGCTGGCCGGATGGCCGGTATGGTGAACAGGCATCGGTTGATCCCTCCCAGGACAAAGTGACCGAAGACGGTGGTAGCTGCTGGTGCGGCCAGCCGCGTGGAGCGGGTCTGGCGCATCCGCGCGGGTGTGGTCGGTGGTGCTGTGCTGCGTGATCAGTGTTGGTCGTTTTTTTGCGTGACGCCGGAAGCGCGCTGCGTCGCGCTGGCGTCCCCTGTCTTGCATGTGTCCGCTTCAGGGTAGAAGCGCAAGCCATTCCATTCCAATGAAGCATTTTGCGGAAGCTATCTCGGCTTGGAATGCTGCGCTGCGGCACTCGCGCTTGCTTGGTCCCCGTCGGAGGTGCGGGCGGTGATGCGGCACAGGGGCTGTGGCATGGGGGCGGGTACTTGGCTGACTTGGGCTGATCCGATTGCCCGATGGTGTCGCCGCTTTTCCGACAGCGGCAGCCTCCAGATGGGCCGATGCAATCGACCCGGGGCAGTGTGTCTGTCGTTGCGATCGCAGGCCGACGCACGGCCACTTTCGATGACCAGGTTCAATTCCCACCAACCGGCCAACGCGCGCGCGCGGGCAGGCGCGGCAGCGCAGGGAAGGCGCGCTGCACGCAGTCGCTGCGTTCGCAGGTCAGGCAGCCCGGGCCGATCGGTACTGCATCGTCGACCGCGTTCAGATCCCAGCCGCGCGCATACACCAGTTGATCGGCGTGGCGCAGGTCGCAGCCCATTGCCAGGGCAAACGTCTTGCGTGGGCGGCCATACCCGGGCGGGCCGCTGCTGACCTGGCGGGCCAGCCAGAAATAGCGCCGGCCGTCGGGCATGCGCGCGATCTGGGTGAGGATGCGGTCGGGCTGGTTGAACGCCTCGTACACGATCCACAGCGGGCAGGCGCCGCCGACATGCGAGAAATGGAAATCGGTGGCCGAGTGGCGCTTGGATACGTTGCCGGCGCGGTCCACCCGCATGAAGAAGATCGGCAAACCGGCTGCCCCGCGCCGCTGCAAGGTGCTGAGCCGGTGACACACCGCTTCGAAGCCCACGTCGAAGCGGTCGGCCAACCATTCGATGTCGTAGCGTGAGGTTTGCGCGCTGTGCAGGAACGCGCTGTACGGCATCACCAACGCGCCGGCGAAGTAGTTCGACAGGCCAATCCGCGAGAGCGCGATGCGTTCGGCGTCTTCGAAACCGGCATCGGCAATGCGCGCGTCCAGCAGCGGCGCGCATTCCAGCAATGCCAGTTGTGCAGCCATCTGGAATGCCTGCTGCCCCGGCCGCAAGTGCGCCGGCAGCCACAGCACGCGCGCTTGCGCATCCATGCTGCGTTTGTCGTGGTGCAGGTCGGCGGCGTCCTGCACCAGCAGGCCATGACGATCGGCCAGCCGTTGGCGCAGCCGCAGCGGCAGATTTTCCGGGGTCAATCCGAGTTCGGCGTAAAGCGCTTCGGCGCGCTCGTCCAGCTCGGGCAGATAGTTGTGCGCGCGGTTGAAGTAGTCGCGCACCTGCTCGCCGGGCGATAGCGATGGGATTGCCGCGTGCTCGACCCCGACCTGCAGCTCCAGCGCAGCGTTGCGTTCGAGCAGCTGCTGATGGGCGCGGTGCAGGTCCAGCAGTGCCTGCGCTACCTGCGGCAGGTTGCCGGTGAGTGCGCGCAGCTCGGCCGGCAACAGCGTGTGGCCCAGGCTGCGCAGCGATTCGTCCAGCGGCTCGACCAGTGCGGCCGGGTCGTCCAGATCCAGCAGGCCGTCCAGGTCGCCCAGCGCGGTCTTGAGCCGCTGCTGGATGGCCAGCGTGAGCGGGCGCTGGTTGCGCTCGATCTGGTTGAGATAGCTCGGCGACAGTTCGAGCCGGCGCGCCAGCTCGGCCTGGGTCAGGCCATGGCGCTGGCGCAACCGCTGCAGGCGCAGGCCGAGCTGGTGGCGGAGTTGAGCATGCGACTGAGGCATTCGCAAGATTCGCAAGATTGTGTCGCAAGCTTAGCGCGATTAAGCATTTGTGGGCTGGGAATGGCGGGCGTCGATGCAAACAATGCGAAGCCATGGCCTGCGACGGCCCGATGTCCTTCTCAACGAGCGAGCCCTGCAATGCGCCAATCCGTCCCCGCGTCTGCCTGTTGATCGATGGCGAGTTGGTGGTGTCCGCCAGCACGCAGTGGCAGGACGTCGTCAACCCGGCCGACCAATCGGTGCTGGCCCAGGTCCCGTTCGCCACCCCCGCCGAAGTGGATGCCGCCGTGGCGGCGGCCAGCCGCGCCTTCGTGACCTGGCGCAAGACGCCGATTGGCACCCGCGCGCGTATTTTTCTCAAATACCAGCAGCTGATCCGCGAAAACATGCCCGAATTGGCTGCGCTGCTGAGCGCCGAGCAGGGCAAGAAGACCTTGGCCGATGCCGAAGGCGATGTGTTCCGTGGCCTGGAAGTGGTGGAGCACGCCGCGGCCATCGGCAACCTGCAACTGGGCGAGCTGGCCAACAACGTCGCCAACGGCGTGGACACCTATAGCCTGCTGCAGCCGTTGGGCGTGTGCGCGGGCATCACCCCGTTCAATTTCCCGGCGATGATTCCGCTGTGGATGTTTCCGATGGCAATTGCCACTGGCAACACCTTCGTGCTCAAGCCCTCCGAGCAAGATCCGATGGTGACCATGCGGCTGGTGGAGCTTGCGCTGGAAGCCGGCATTCCCAAGGGCGTGCTCAACGTCGTGCACGGCGGCGAAGACGTGGTCAATGCGCTGTGCGATCACCCCGACATCAAGGCGTTGTCGTTCGTCGGTTCCACCAAGGTGGGCACGCACGTGTATCAACGTGCCTCGCTCGCCGGCAAACGCGTGCAATGCATGATGGGCGCCAAGAACCACGCCGTGGTGTTGCCGGACGCCAACCGCGAGCAGACGCTCAATGCGATGGTCGGTGCCGCATTCGGTGCTGCGGGGCAGCGCTGCATGGCTGCCTCCACGCTGGTCTTGGTCGGTGAAGCGCGCGCGTGGATTCCGGAGTTGGTAACCAAGGCCCAGAGCCTGAAAATCGGCGCCGGCAACGCCCCGGGCACCGAGGTCGGTCCGCTGATTTCCTGCGCCGCGCGCGAGCGGGTGGAAGGCTTGATCGCCTCCGGCGTGGAGCAGGGCGCCACGTTGGAACTGGATGGGCGCGCGCCGCAGGTGCCGGGGTTCGAGCAAGGCAACTTCGTCGGCCCGACCATCTTTTCCGGGGTCAAGCCAGGCATGCGCATCTACGACGAAGAAATCTTCGGGCCGGTGCTGGTGATCCTGGAAGCGGCCACGCTCGACGAGGCCATCGCGCTGGTCAACGCCAATCGCAACGGGAACGGCACGGCACTGTTCACCCAATCCGGCGCGGCCGCGCGGCGTTTCCAGGAAGACATCGATGTGGGCCAGGTCGGCATCAATGTGCCGATCCCGGTGCCGGTGCCGCTGTTTTCCTTCACCGGCTCGCGCGCTTCCAAGCTCGGCGACCTGGGCCCGTACGGCAAGCAGGTGGTGATGTTCTACACCCAGACCAAGACCGTGACTGCGCGCTGGTTCGATGACCAGACGCTGGGCCATGGCGTCAACACCACCATCTCCCTCAAGTGACCCGATCGCCATGAATGCAGCCATCCAGCTCCACCCCAATGCGGCCGATCTGAACGACGAGCAGGAAGCCTTCCGCGCTGCCGCCCGCGACTTCGCCGACAAGGAACTCGCCCCGCATGCAGCGCAGTGGGACGCAGAAGGTCACTTCCCGCGCGAAGCCATCGCCAAGGCCGCCGAGCTTGGTTTTTGCGGCCTTTACACCGATGAAGGCGTGGGCGGCCTGGGCATGCGTCGGCTCGATGCGGCGGTGGTGTTCGAAGAACTCGCCACGGTGGATCCGTCCACCTCGGCGTTCATCAGCATCCACAACATGGCCACCTGGTTGATCGCCAGCTATGGCACCGAGGCGGTGCGCGCGCAATGGGGCGAGGCGATGACCAGCGGCGCCAAGCTGGGCTCGTACTGCCTGACCGAGCCGGGCAGCGGCTCGGATGCGGCATCGCTGAAATCACGCGCGCAGCGCGACGGCGACAGCTATGTGCTCAACGGCAGCAAGGCCTTCATCTCCGGCGCCGGCGCAACCGACGTGCTGGTGGTGATGGCACGTACCGGCGAAGACGGTGCGCGTGGCATCAGCGCCTTCGTGGTGCCGGCCGATGCGCCGGGCATCAGCTACGGCCGCAAGGAAGAGAAGATGGGCTGGAACAGCCAGCCTACGCGGGGCGTGAGCTTCGAAAACGTGCGTATTCCGGCCGAGAACCTGCTGGGCAAGGAAGGCGAAGGCTTCAAGATGGCGATGAAGGCACTGGATGGTGGCCGCATCAATATCGCCGCGTGTTCGTTGGGCGCCGCACAAGGCGCATTGGACGCGGCGCGTCGCTACATGGGCGAGCGTCGCCAGTTCGGCAAGAAACTGGCCGATTTCCAGGCGCTGCAGTTCAAGCTGGCCGACATGGCCACGCAGCTGGTGGCCGCGCGGCAGATGGTGCACACCGCCGCGCGCAAGCTCGATGCCGGCAGCCACGATGCCACCGTGTGGTGTGCGATGGCCAAGCGCTTCGCCACCGATGCCGGCTTTGCCATCTGCGACGATGCCTTGCAGATTCACGGCGGCTACGGCTATATCCGCGAATACCCGATCGAGCGTTTGCTGCGCGATAGCCGCGTGCACCGCATTCTGGAAGGCACCAACGAGGTGATGCGCATGATCGTGGCGCGCCACCTGCTCAATGGCGAGGAGGAATTGCGATGAGCGACTGGGAAGGGCGCCTCCACACCGGTCTGCAGGTCGAGCGCGACGGGCACGTGGCCATCGTGACCTTGAGCAACCCACCGGCCAATACCTGGACCGTGCACAGCCTGGCGGCCCTGCGCGACCTGGTGCGCGCACTGGATGCCGATCGCAGCATCTATGCGTTGGTGATCACCGGCGAAGGCGAGAAGTTCTTCAGCGCCGGTGCCGATCTCAAGCAGTTCGCCGACGGCGACAAGGCCAACGCACGCGAGGCCGCGCGCCGGTTCGGCGAAGCATTCGAAGCCTTGAGTGCGTTTCGCGGGGTGTCGATCGCCGCAATCAACGGCTATGCGATGGGCGGCGGGCTGGAGTGCGCGTTGGCTTGCGATCTGCGCATTGCCGAGCAGCATGCACAGCTCGCGTTGCCCGAAGCCAGCGTTGGCTTGCTGCCGTGTGCAGGCGGCACCCAGAACCTGCCGCGCCTGGTCGGTGAGGGCTGGGCCAAGCGCATGATCCTGTTGGGCGAACGCATCGATGCGGCAACCGCCCAGCGCATCGGCCTGGTTGAAGAAGTGGTCGGCAAAGGCGAGGCGCGCGCTGGCGGTTGCCTGGGCGCAGCGGGCCGGTAAGCAGAGCCCGGTCAGTGTGGCGGCCTGCAAGCAGCTGGTGCAGTCCACCCGCCATGGCACCCACGCAGCGGCCTTGATTGCCGAGCGCGAAGCCTTCGTGGATCTGTTCGAGCACGCGGACCAGGCCGAAGGTGTGGCTGCATTTCTGGATAAGCGCGCGCCGCAGTGGAGCCACCGCTGATGGTGCAGGTCAGCGCAACCGACGAGGCACCGGTGCTGTTCGGGCAGCGTGCATGCGCCGATGGGCATCGCATCGGCATTGCCACCTTGAATGCGCCCAAGACGCTCAATGGCCTGTCGTTGCAGATGACGCGGTTGCTGGATGCCCAGTTGCGCGCCTGGGCCGACGACGCGCAGATCGCATGCGTGGTGTTGCGTGGCGCTGGCGAAAAAGCGTTCTGTGCTGGTGGCGATCTGCATGGCCTGTACCAGAGCATGCGTGCGCACCGCGATGCGGTGCCCGACCGTGCAGCGCGATGCGCAGCGCCGCAGGCAAATGCGCACGCGGCCGCGTTTTTCGAAGAGGAATACCGGCTCGACTACCGCATCCATACCTATCCCAAGCCGCTGCTGTGCTGGGGCCACGGCATCGTGATGGGCGGTGGCATCGGCCTGATGTCCGGCGCCAGCCATCGCGTGGTCACCGAACGCTCGCGGCTTGCCATGCCGGAGATCAGCGTGGGGTTGTTCCCGGATGTGGGTGGCAGCTGGCTGTTACGTCGCGTGCCACAGGGGCTGGCCTGTTTCTGGCGCTGACTGGCGCGCCGCTGGATGCCAGCGATGCCATTTACGCGGGATTGGCAGATGTGCGCCTGGAGCATGCGCAGTACGCGGCAGTGCTGGATGCGCTGGGCGCGCACGCATGGACGGGCAATGCCGACAACGACCGCACCCAGCTCAGCGCGTTCCTGCATGGCATTGCGCAACCGACCGCGCCGGGCCCGCTGCAGCTGCACGCACAGTTGATCGAACGCCTGGTATCCGGCGAATCACTGGAGCACGTTGTGACTGCAATCCTGGCGCTGCAAGCCGAAGACAGCTGGCTGCAGGCCGCGCGCGCCATCTTGGCGGCCGGTGCCCCGGGCTCGGCGCGGCTGGCGTGGGAGCTGCATCGCCACCCGGACACCGCGACGCTGGCCGACACTTTCCGTACCGAATACGTGGTCGCGTTGCATGCGGCGGCACACGGCGATTTTGCCGAAGGCATCCGCGCGCTATTGATCGATAAGGACCGCCAGCCGCACTGGCAGCCTGCATCGCTGGAGGAAGCCGATGCGCCGTGGGCCGCAGCCTTCTTTGTTGCGCCCTGGTTGCCTGCATCGCATCCGCTCGCCGATTTGGGGGCAGGCGAGTTGGGTGTGCAGTGAGTGGCTGGTGCCTTGCGACGTGCGTTCGGCCCACGCCGGATTGCATCGCGGTCGCCATGTCTACCTGGGTCGTGGCAGCTGGAACTGGCGGCGGCTCCGCGCACCAGCAATCGATGATGATCCCGGCTCTCTCTTGAAGATGGTCCTACTTTGGAAACCGACACCATGAGCAAGATCGCGTTTATCGGCCTGGGCAATATGGGCGGGCCAATGGCTGCCAATCTGATCAAGGCCGGGCATCAGCTGCGGGTGTTCGATCTCGCGCCGGCTGCCATCGATGCTGCCGCAGCGGCCGGCGCGCAGGCTGCCAGCTCCGCGCAGGACACGCTGGTCGATGCCGAGGTCGTGATCTCGATGCTGCCTGCAAGCCGGCATGTCGAAGGTGTGTACCTGGGCGAGTCCGGCATCCTGGCGCAGATCCCGGATGGGGCCCTGGTCATCGATTGCAGCACCATCGCACCGGTGTCTGCGCGCAAGGTGGCCGATGCGGCCAGGGCGCGTGGCCTGACGATGCTGGACGCCCCGGTCTCCGGCGGCACCGCCGGTGCTGCAGCCGGCACGCTGACCTTCATCGTCGGCGGCGCTGCCGATGCGCTGGAGCGCGCACGCCCGGTGCTGCAGGCCATGGGCAAGAACATCTTCCACGTCGGCGACAACGGAGCGGGGCAGGTCGCCAAGTTATGCAACAACATGGCCCTGGGCGTGATCATGGCGGCCACCGGCGAAGCGCTGGCGCTCGGCGTCGCGCAGGGCCTGGACCCTGCGGTGCTGTCGCAGATGATGGCGGTCAGTACCGGGCGCAGCTGGGCCACCGAGGTGTGCAACCCGTGGCCCGGCGTGCTGCCCAATGCACCGGCTTCGCGCGGTTATAGCGGCGGCTTCGGCAACGACCTGATGCTCAAGGATCTGGGCCTGGTTGCCGAGTCGGCAGTGCAGGCCGGCGTCTCGATTCCGCTCGGTGAGCTGGCGCGCAACCTGTATGCAATGAACAGCCAGGCCGGCAACGGGGCGCTGGATTTTTCCAGCGTGGTCAAGCTGGTCGCCAAGGTCTAGAGCCACCTGGCTCGCGCCGCGGATTGCTGGAAGGGCGGTGGCGGTGCTGACATGCTTCCAGACCATGACTGCATCCCTCTCGCGTTGCAGTAGCGCAACCACTGCGCCTTGTGCGGCACGCCGCACGGCTCGCGTGATGTGATGTCATTACGCGCAGGTGTAATAGTCTCCGCCATCGCGTGCGCCTAAGGTGCGCGCATTGCAGCAGACCACGACATCCATGGGACACGACCACAACCACGCACCCAGCGAAATCCGTCACGAAGCACCCTTGTGGTGGGCGCTGGGGTTGACCGCCACCTTCCTGCTGGCAGAGATCATCGGCGCATTCGTGACCAACAGCCTGGCGCTGCTGTCCGACGCTGCGCATATGGCCACCGACACCGTCGGCCTGATGATCGCGCTGGTCGCGGTGCGTCTGAGCCGTCGCCCGGCCGACGCGCGTCGCACCTATGGTTATGTGCGGCTAGAAGCGCTCGGCGCGCTGGCCAATGGCGCGCTGTTGTTCGCAGTGGGCGGCTACATCCTGTGGGAGGCCGCGCAACGCTTCCGCGCTCCGCAGGACATCGGGTACAGCGGCATGCTGCTGATCGCAGGCTTCGGCCTGGTGATCAATCTGATCGCGATGAAGCTGCTGCACGCCGGCAGCGGCGAAAGCCTTAACGTCAAGGGCGCCTATCTGGAAGTCTGGAGCGACATGCTCGGCTCGGTGGCAGTGATCATCGGTGCCCTGCTGATCCGCTGGACCGGCTGGCAGTGGATCGACCCGGTGCTGGCTGTGCTGATCGGCCTGTGGGTCTTGCCGCGCACCTGGGTGCTGCTGCGCGAGGCGATCAACGTGTTGCTCGAAGGCGTGCCCAAGGGGATCGACCTGGCTCAGGTGCAGCAGGCGTTGACCAGCCACCCTGGCGTCGAGGACGTGCACGACCTGCATGTCTGGGCGCTGGCCTCCAGCACGCCGGCGCTCACCGCGCACATCGTGGTCAATGAGACCACCGACCGCGACCGTCTGCGTGATGCGCTCGGCGCCCTGTTGCATGAGCGCTTCGATATCGCGCACGTCACCTTGCAGGTGGAAAGCGGCGACTGCGGCACTGAACCTTGCGGCACGCCCAAACCGGCGGCAGGCACGGGCCATGACGCGCACCATGGGCACGCTCATGCGCATGGGCACACGCATGGCGGGCATTCCCACTGATCGCCAGTGGCGCACGGGCGAGCATTCCGAGCCGGTAGCAATGCACCTTCGCCAAGGGTCGCGGCGCGATGCCGTCATCGGTGCGCCGCGGGCTTGCTGTCGCCCGGTCATCCAGGCCGTATGATCCGGACGGGAATGGCTGACGGGCGACACGTGGCATGGGGGGGACAGGTCGAGCAGGTCAACGAGCAGATCGCCGCGCTGATTGCGCAGGCCGGTACGGCTGCATCGGCCGGTCAATGGCAGCAAGCCGAACGGCTGTGGGGACATGTCCACCAGTTGGCGCCCGCGCATCCGCACGCCTTGTACAGCCTAGGCGTCCATGCCCATCAACGTGGCGATGCGGTTGCAGCGCTGGAGTATTTGATGGCAGCGCGATCAAGCAATCCAGGCGATCCGATGATCGTATTGACCATCGCCGTGGTGAAGCAGGCGCAAGGCGATCTCGATGGCCAGTGGCAAGCCATCATCGCAGCGCTGGCGCTGGATGCGTATTTTTGCCGGGCTTGCTGGCCAAAGCCGCATTCCTGGAAGCGCGCGGGCGGCCGCACGCGGCAGCCGGGGTCTATCGCGATGCGCTCGCCGTCGCGCCGCCGGAGCCTCAATGGCCAGCCGTGTTGCGCCGCAAACTGCTGCACGCGCAACAGGCGGTCGAGCAGGACACGCTGGAATTGGAAGCCAGGTTGCGGGCCGCATTGGAGATTCCGCGCACGTCAGTAGACGCGGCCCTGCACGGCCGCTGGGACGAAGCTGCGGCGATCGCGTGTGGTCGCACCAGGCCATTTCATTCCCAATCCAATCGCCTGCATATTCCGCGCCTGCCGGCGTTGCCATTTCACGCGGAAGCCGCATTCCCCTGGATCGACGAGCTGCAGCGTCATACCGATGCGATCACGCACGAACTGCGTGCCGTGATGGATGAGGACGCGCGTGGATTTGCTCCTTACATCGCCTACGGGCCCGACCAGCCGGTCAATCAATGGAAAGACCTCAATCATTCGCCGGCATGGAGTTCCTA
Organism: Xanthomonas phaseoli pv. phaseoli; assembly: GCA_022749655.1. Classification (GTDB taxonomy): domain Bacteria; phylum Pseudomonadota; class Gammaproteobacteria; order Xanthomonadales; family Xanthomonadaceae; genus Xanthomonas; species Xanthomonas phaseoli. The sequence goes on along the minus strand of CP094243.1, from coordinate 3,939,734 downwards.
CCCGCTCTGGGCACACGGCCAGCCAGTGGAAGCGCATCTGCAACGTTGCCCGGCGACCGCGTACGCATTATCGCTGGTGGATGCGGCGCAGATCGATGGCGTCTGTCCGAATGCCATGTTTTCCGTGCTGGCGCCGCACACCACCATTCCTCCGCACCATGGCGAAACCAACGCCCGGTTGGTGGCGCATCTACCGCTGATCGTGCCGGAGCACTGCAGCTTTCGGGTAGGGTATGACTGGCGACGCTGGGAAGCCGGGAAAGTGCTTGTGTTCGACGATTCGATCGAGCACGAGGCACGCAACGACAGCGCGCAGGTCCGGGCAGTCCTGATTTTCGACGTCTGGAATCCGCTGCTCAGTCAGGAGGAGCGGGCAATGGTCAATGCCATGGAAGCTGCCATCGCAGCGCACCGGGGCGGATGAGCGCTTACTTGTTCGCTGATCAATCCGGGAGCGGGACGCCGGCCTTGCCGAGAGCGATGCGCAGCGGAGCAAGCTGCGTCGCATACGATCTCCAGCGTCCCGAAGCCTCGCCGTGCAAGGGGCGGCGGACTTGCCAGTAGCTTGCGGTTCGCACCGCACGTTCCGCCAGGTGGAAGTCCAGGCACGCCGGCTCCCAGGGCAGTTGCAGGAATTCCAGCAAGGCGCGCAGGGTCGGCTCGGGCGCGGCCACAAAGGCATCGTAGTCGAAGGTATGGATGCTGTCCGGGTAGAGCGACATCCAATGGTTCATCAAGTGGTGGTACGCGCCATAAAAATGCCCGATGTCTTCCAGCTTGCCCGCGTATCCGAATCCGTGCGGATTGAGCTGTTGCATAAAGATCGATAGCCCATTGTCCAACGGATGACGGCGCGTATGCACGATCCGTGTCGATGGGAACAGGCGTTTGATGAAGCCGATCAGCTGGAAATTGTCCGGGCGCTTGTCGGTGATGTAGCGCAGCTGCGCTTGGTCGGGAACGACTGCATCGAGGTGCCGCCGATAGCTGAGGGCGAGCTGCGCGAGCATCTGTTGCGAGAGCGTACTGACGGTTTGCGGAAACGGAGATAGCCTTTGCGCGACCAATCGGGGAGCGCATCCATCTCGCCGCCCGCAGCAACTTGTGAGTGGCTCGACAGTGCATGCTCGATCAGCGTAGACCCGGAGCGAAACATTCCACAGATAAATAGCGCAGGCGTTGCGTCGTGTGCACCTGCATGCGGCAGCGGCGTAGATTCAACAGCCACGCGGTCGAATGCGGCCATCAATGCGTCGAAATGACGCTGCGTGCGTTGCGGGTCGTATGTGGGTACTTGCGCATAGGCGTGCCGGTTGGCAGCGGTGGCCGTATCGAATGCATGCCGATGCTGGCCAAGACGGTCGTAGGCATGGGCCAGCGCATGCAGCACGGTCGCCACAAGCGGCGGCTCCAGTCCTTGCACAGAGATCGCCTGGGTCAGGCCAATCATGCGCGGGTCGTCGACGGCGGTGGGTGGGTTCAGATGCAGCAACCTTGCAGCAGCCTGCAATTGCAGTGCCCGCGTCGCTGGATCGACCGGAGCGATGGCAAGAAGCTGCGTATAGGCGGCAATGGCATGAGCACGTGCGCCCAGCTCCTCGTGCAGATTGCCCAGATTCAACAGCGCGGGAGGATAGGCCGGCCGGCAATGTAGCGCCAGTTCGAGTTCTTGCAACGCCGCGGCGGCGTCATCGAGGTGCTCGCTGAGCAGTACTGCGCGATTGAGATGGATCTGCTCCGGTGCCGCCGCTCCGCATGCCAGCGCCTGTGCATACGCCTGTAATGCTGCAGGGATGTCGCCGGTGCGGCGGAACAGGTACCCCAGGTTGTACCAGGCATCGGCGGCGTGTGGGCGGTCCCGCACGATCGATTGATACGCAGCAATCGCCTGTTGCAGGTGACCTTGCTGCAGGAGGTGCGCTGCCCGCTGATCAGAGGTATTCAATGCGCTGTTCCGGCTGGCGATGCAGCAATTTGGACCATTGCAGCTTAGGTGGGGTGCACATGCCGTTCAATCGGTGCCGGGCAGCAAGCACAAGCGGCAATCCCACCGTCGTCCACTTGCCTTGTATGCTCGTCTGCAGGCGATGACCGAAGACCGACAGATGGCCAGACCGATGCAATGGGTGCCGATCCTGCTGAGCTGCGCAGGCAGCGTGTCGGCGCAGGAGCCTGCGACGCATGCATGCGCTTCGGTGATCGATCCACTGCCGCGCCTCGCCTGCTATGACGCCAGTTATCCCCGTCGGTGGCGGTGCGGGCGGCGGAAGCCGACAGAGGCATGCGCGAATTTGGGCATCACGCGGCCCATGCGCCCGCAGCATCCACCACGCAGTCCGCCCCGTCCCAGGTGAGCGCGACCGTGCTTGCCGTGGCCTATCAAGCCGATGGCACCCGCCTGGTGTCGTTGGATACACAGCAGCGCTGGGCGTTGACAGAAGCGAGCAGTCGCGGTCATCTGGCCGAGGGCGAGCGTGTCGTGATTCGCAAGGCAGCCATGGGCAGCTACATGCTGGTGACGCCTGCGGGCGTTGCGCTGCGCGCGCGTCGTGTCGACTGAGCGGACGATGCAATGCATGGAGAGGAGAGTGGATTGACCGAGTTACAGCTGCGCAGCATCTTGCGGGAAGGGTACCAGTGGCTGCGCCAGGGCCGTTACAGCGAGGCGATCCATCTGGCAGAACGCGCCTGTCTGGAGTATCCGGACCAGGCGCATTTGCTGGAATTGGCCAGCGAAGCCCACCTGGCACACGGCGACCCGCACACTGCAGGCGAACGGATCGCGAGGGCAGCGGCGGTCGCGTCGGCACCGCTTGCTCTGTTGATCAAGTACGCCAGCCTGCTGGTCCAGCTGCGACGCCGGCATGACGCGTTGTCGGTCGCCCGACAAGCGCACGCCCTGGCTGAAACCGATGGCACGGCGTTGTGGCGGATTGGTGCGTTATACAGTGCCTGCCACGATGTCTGTGCTGCCCGCGACACCTACCAGCAGGCGCTTGGGCTGTTGGGAGAACCGCCACCGCTGTTGTACGACCTGGCCACCATGCAATTTTTGGTGGTGAGTTCGATGCCGCAGAAACCACCCTGCAGCGCTTGCTGCAATTGGCGCCAGGGGCGGGCGATGCGCTGTATCTGCGCGCCACCTTGCGCCGGCAGACCGCGCAGCGCAATCATCTGGACGATTTGCGGCAACGGCTGCAACACACGGTGCTTGCCGAGCCCTCTGCCAGGGCGGCGGCACTGTATGCGCTGGCCAAGGAACAGGAAGATCTGGGGCTGCATGCAGACGCGTTCCAGACTCTTACCGCAGCTGCGACCGGCAAGCGCCAGACCTTGCAATACGATGTCGCTGCCGAATGCGCGCAGATCGCGGCGGTGCGCCAGTGCTACGACCAGACCGCGCTACGCGCGCTGCAACCCGGTCATGGCGGTGAAGGCCTCATTTTCATCGTCGGCTTGCCACGGTCGGGGACGACCTTGCTGGAGCGTCTGCTCATCCAGCACGGTGATGCGCGTTCGGCTGGAGAGCTAATGGATTTCGGCATGGTTCTGGGCGAGGCGACCGCCCGCGTCGTGTCGGCCCACCCAGGCCTGACGGCGGTGCAGGCATCGCTGAAAATCGATTTCGCTGCGCTCGGACAGGAGTACCTGCGGGGCGCCCGCGAGGTCGTTCATGGCCACCTGGTGGTGATCGACAAGATGCCGATCAACTATCTCTACTGTGGCCTGATCGCGACCGCGCTGCCGAAAGCGCACATCATCCATCTTGCACGCGATCCGCTCGATACCTGTTACGCGATGTACAAGACCTTGTTTTACAACGCCTATCCGTTTTCTTACGCGTTGGACGAGATCGGCGAGTATTACCTTGCCTACCGTCAAATCATGCAGCACTGGCACGCAGTGCTGCCGGGCAGGATTCTGGATGTGCATTACGAAGCACTGGTCAGCGAGACCGAACAACAGATCGCGCGCGTGCTGCACCACTGTGGGCTAGCCGCAACCGACACAGTGCCCGAGCTAAGCGCGGTGGCGTTCGTTACTGCGAGCGCAGCGCAAGTGCGCGGGGAGGTGCATCAACGTTCGGTGCGCAGCTCCCGCCGACATCTGGCAGGGCTTGCGCCGCTAGTGAAGCAGCTTCAGGACGCAGGGGTATCGCTCCCGCAGTTGAACGAGCTGGACGCCGCTATCGGTCAATGACGCTTCAACAAACAGGCGCGTCACAAGCGACCCCATCAGGTGCGATCCTAGACGCACTTATTGTGTGATCGCTGCACTTTTTGGGGCTTTCTTGCACCAATCAGGAGCGATGCTGAACGGGGTTTAATTATCTTCGACATCGTCTTAACATCGGGTCGGCAGCGTTTTTCGGGCGCCGTTTCGCCTGCCGCTAGCCACTGTGAGCATCGCATCGCGATGCCTTGCCTACGCCGCCGCAGCCGTGATGCCTCTGCATCAATGCAGATGCATTGCAGTGTGCTGCGCTTATCCGTTCGGATCGTCGGAGAGAGAGATGAGATTGAAGACCACCAAACTGCGCGATGCCATCAAGATGTCGCTCACCGCCGGCGCAGCTGCGCTGGCATTGACTGGCACCGTGATGGCGCAGGAACAGCCCGCCCCGGAACTTAAAAGCCTGGACGCTATCAGTGTCACCGGCACGCGCATCAAGAGTCAGACGATGACTGCTTCCAGTCCGGTCGCAGAAATCAACAAGGAAGAATTCCAGTACACCGGCTCGACCAAGGTCGAAGATCTGATCAATCAGTACCCACAACTTGCTGCCTCGTTCGATAACTTCGCCAACAACGGTTCCCAGGGTTATGCAACGGTCGACCTTCGCGGGCTGGGCGCGCAGCGCACACTGACCCTTGTCAACGGCCGACGCATTCCCAAGGGAATCGGTGAAAGTCCGGATATCAGCATCATTCCTGCAGCGTTGGTGCGCCGGGTGGACATCCTGACCGGCGGCGCCTCTGCGGTGTACGGCTCCGACGCGGTTGCCGGCGTGGTCAATTTCGTGCTGGATGACGAATTTGAAGGTGTGAGCGTGGATATGGGCTACAACGGCTATCAGCACGACAACAGCAACAAGTTGATGCGTGGGCTGATGGACGAGGCCGGCTACGATTATCCCACCGGTAATTCCGGCTTGGACGGCATCTCCCGCAACGTCGACCTCGCGATCGGTGGCAGCTTCGGCGAATCCGGTCATGCAACCGCCTGGGCCACCTGGCGCGAGAACGATCCCTTGCTGCAAGGGCAGCGCGACTACTCCGCATGTGCATTGAGCAATCGCGGCACTGCCTGCGGCGGCTCCGCAACGGCTGATCCTGCAAATTTCTATGTGTGGTAGCGCCATCGGCCGGCGCGTTCTACGTGCAGCCTTCTGCCAGTGGAACCTGGTCGCAGGTCGCTTCGCCCAACCTCTACAACTTTGCACCGCTGAATTATTACCAGCGGCCGGACACGCGTTACACCGCCGGTACCAATATCAAGTATGAGGTCAACGAACACTTCAAGCCCTACCTCGAAACATTGTTCGTCAACCGCAAGAGTTCGACCCAGATCGCGCCCTCCGGTGCATTCTTCACCGACCTCAACGTCAACTGCGCGACCTCGGTGATCGGCAGCTTGTGCAACGATGTCGGCATTACCGACGACGAGTTCACCATGTATGTGGCCAAGCGCAACGTCGAGGGTGGCCCACGCATCACCGAGTCGGATACCAATAGTTTCAGCATCACGACCGGCGCACAGGGCGATATCAACGACAACTGGTCGTACGACGCCTCGTTTACCTACAATCGCAGTACCACCAAGTCGGAAAACATCAACGACTTCGTGACCACCCGGGTGCGCGATGCATTGCTTGGCTGCCAGCCGGGATCCTTCGACGGCTGCGTGCCGTACAGCGTCTGGAACGACAGCGTCACCGCCGAACAGGCGCAAGCATTGCAAGGCGTCGGCATCGTCAACTACGAAACCTCGATGCGTGTATTCAATGCGTACGTCACCGGTAATTTCGGCTATAGCCTGCCTTGGGCTGGCGATCATCCGATCAGCGTCGTTGGTGGCGTGGAAACCCGCACCGAAACCTTCAAGCGTGTTGCCGACAGCAATATGCAGACCGGCAACTTCACCGGCCTGGGCGGACCGACCTCCAACGTCTCCGGCGATATCAGCGTCAAGGAGCTGTTCCTGGAAGGCGCGGTGCCATTGCTGGCGCAAGCGGGCAGCCTGGACCAGCTGGACATGCAGCTTGGCTACCGCTATTCGGACTACGACATTTCCGGCGGCGTGAGTACGTACAAGGCGGGCCTGGGAGCGACCTTCGCGGATGGCAAGTACCATGTGCGTGCAGGCTGGAATCGTGCCATCCGTGCGCCGAACATCACCGAGCTTTACAACGAAAATACGATCGGGTTGTGGAGTGGTAGCGACCCCTGCGCCGGTGCCAATCCCACGTTTACCCAGGCGCAGTGCGCCAACACCGGCGTCACGGCCGCGCAGTACGGACGCGTGGCGGCCAATCCGGCGGGGCAGTACAACGAGATCGGCGGCGGCAACACCGCGCTGCAGCCGGAAACCGCCAATACCTGGACCATCGGATTCGCTGCCAGCCCGGTCAAGGGGCTGGATCTGAGCGTGGATTACTACGACATCAAGATTGACGATGCGATCCGGGCCATTGGTTCTTCCAACATCCTGACCGCGTGCGGTGTGACCGGTAATGCGGACCTGTGTAGCCGTATCCGCCGCAATGCCACGACCGGCGACCTGTTCCGCGGCAGCGATGTGGACACCTCCGGCCTGATCTTCAACTCCCAGGACAACTTCGGTTCGTTGCACTTCCAGGGCGTGGATCTGACGGCCTCCTATGCCTGGAGCATCGGGCCGGGACGCCTGACTGCCTCGATGATGGGCAGTTATGCCATCAAGCAGGAATACGAGCCGGTTCCGGGCGTGCAGCAGGTGACCTACGACTGCGCTGGCGTGGTGAACGTGGCATGCAACAGTGCCGAATGGCGGCATGTGCTGAGCACGCGCTACAGCTTCGATCGCTACACCGTTGGCCTGCGCTGGCGTTACATCGGTGAGCTGGACTACCGGAACACCGATGGCACCGCCGGTACCACCGACGTGCGCTTGGTCAATCAGGACAACAAGGTGTCGGCGTACAACTACTTCGATCTCTCCGGGTCGATGCAGCTGGGCGATTACGTCACATGGACCCTGGGTATCAACAATATCGCCGACAAGGAGCCGCCGCTGGTGGGCGGCAGCTTGACCTTCAATGCCAACTCGTTGGGTGGTTACGACCAGGCTGGACGCTATTTCTTCACCAGTGTGGGTCTGCGTTTCTGAGTCGCATTGCAGGGAGGGAAAAACGAACGGCGGGCTTCGGCTCGCCGTTCTTTTTACCCTGAGCCAAGCGCAGCGACCGCGCAACGATGCATCCTTGTACGCATCGTTTGCCGTTGCGATCCGTGCCTGCTTGAGGCCGAAGATGAGCGTGTGCGGCTTACACTGCCGCTTCCCGCAACAACGGCGAATCCCAACCCGGGCGCGGCGCGAAGCGTTCGCCGTAGCGTGCCTGCAGCGCCTGCAGGCGCTCCAGCAGCGCGTCTGCGCCAACGCTGCGGATGTACTGGATCGGGCCGCCGCGGAAAGGCGCAAACCCTGTGCCGAAGATGACCCCGGCGTCCAGCAGGTCAGCGTCTGCCACCACGCCGTCGTGCAGGCATGCCACCGCTTCGTTGAGCAGCGGCAGGATCAGGCGATCTTCCAGATCCGCCGGCGCGGTGTAACCGCTGGCAACCTCGGGTTTGACGGCGCGTCCGTTCTCCCACTTGTACAGGCCCTGGCCGTCCTTCTTGCCGCGCTTGCCGGCTTCCACGGTCGCCAGTGCCGCCGGGATGGGCAAACGCAGAAATGGTGCCAGCTCCGCCCCTACACCGGCCGCCACATCCAGGCCCACGGTGTCGATCAATTCGATCGGCCCCATCGGCATGCCGAACTTCACCGCGGCCTTGTCCAGTACCGGGCCGGGAATGCCTTCGGCATACGCGGTGGCCGCCTCGAGCAGGTAGGGGAATAGCACCCGGTTGACCAGGAACCCCGGCGTGCCGGCCACCGGCACCGGGAACTTGTCCAAGGCCTTGCAGAACGCCGCCAGGCGCGCGACGTTGGCCGGATCCAGGCCGTCGTGCTGCACGATTTCCACCAGCGGCATCATCGCCACCGGGTTGAAGTAGTGCAGGCCGGCAAATTGCGCCGGGCGCTGGATATGGCCACGCAATTCGGTCAGCGGAATCGACGAGGTATTGGTCGTCAGCAATGCATCCGGCTGAGTTGCGGCTCGATCGATTGATACAGGTCGCGCTTTGCCTGCGGGTTTTCGATGATCGCCTCGATCACCAGATCGGCCTGGGTCACGCCCGCGCCAGCCAGGTCGCCGCGCAGACGCGCCGCCACTGCCGGCCGCTTGGCGTCGTCCTTGACGCGCTTGGCGAACAGCTCGCCGCCGCGCGTCAGCGCCGTATCGATAAAACGTTGTTCGCGGTCCTGCAACGTGACCTCGAAGCCCTTGTACGCCGCCCAGGCCGCAATATCGCCGCCCATGACGCCGGCGCCGATCACATGCACGTGGCGAATCGGGGCTGCTGCCACGCCGGCTGCGTCCTTGCCGCCCAGCGCTTTCAGGCGCTCGGTCAGGAAGAAAATCCGGATCAGGTTGCGTGCGGTCGGCGTGCTGGCAAGTTTGACCACCGCCTTGCGCTCGGCCGCCAGACGCGCCTGGATGCCGCTACCGCCCGCCCGCTCCCAGACGTTGATCAAGGCGTAGGGCGCCGGGTAATGCTCCTTGCGCGCCTTGCGCGCCACCTGCTTGCGCATCTGCGGCGCCAGGATCTTGCGTGCCAGCAGGGTATTGGTCGCCCATGCAGTGGCCCGCTGCTTGAACGCACGCGTGGTGCCGGCGAGCGCCAGGCTGGCTGCCACATCCACCAGCACGGCAGGCGCGGCGACCTTGTCGACCAGGCCCATCGCACGCGCCGCCTTGGCCGACACCGTGCGGCCGGTGAGCATCAGGTCCATCGCCGCCGGTGCACCGATCAGGCGCGGCAAGCGGGCGCTGCCGCCCCAGCCGGGGAAGATGCCGAGCTTGGTTTCCGGCAGCCCGATGCGGGTGCTGCCGTCATCGGACGCCACGCGGTAGCGGCACGCCAACGCGATTTCGGTGCCACCGCCCATGCAGAAGCCATGAATCGCCGCGACGGTGGGGCAGGGCAGCTCGGCCAGCTTCTGGAAGACCTGCTGCCCGCGATGGATCGCATCGTTGACCGTGCCCTTGCGATCGAATTCCTGGAATTCCTTCAGATCGGCGCCGGCGATGAAGCCGTTGGGCTTGCCGGAGCGCAGCACCACGCCCTTTGGCGGATCCAGTGCCAGCCGCTCGACCACGGCGCCCAGCTCCAGCAGCACCTCCTGCGAAAATGCATTGACCGGTGCGCCCTGCCGATCGAGGCTGAGCACCACCACGCCGTCCTCGCGCAAATCGGCCTGCCAATGGCTGAATCGGAGCCCGTCGAAACCTGGAAGCATGCGTCTGGCCATCCGGCAATAGAAGGAAAGGTCGTTATCATCCAGAGGTTGTTTCCTTCACGTCAAATACCCATACCTGTCGACAGGGGAGATCTGCGCGTTGCGCGTGGCGTCGCCAGCGGTGCATCGCTGCTGCTACCCTGATGCGTGACGGTCGTACGGATCGGTATGAACTTTTCTTCTCAATGGCGGTCTCATTGCCCGACTTCGGTGGGCTGACAGGAGTGCGGCCCGACATGGCCGAAGTCGATACACCTCAGGAGCTGGACCTGGAACTGGTCCGGCGTGTGCAGCGCGGCGAAGGTGCGGCGTTCGATGTACTGGTGCGTAAATACCAGCATCGGATCGTTGCGTTGATCGGGCGCTACATCGCCGACTGGAGCGAATGCCAGGACGTTGCCCAGGACACGTTTGTGCGCGCGTATCGCGCCATCAACAGTTTTCGTGGCGACGCCCAGTTCTATACCTGGCTGCACCGCATTGCCGTCAACACTGCCAAGAACCATCTGGTTGCGCACAACCGCCGCCCGCCCACCGACGACATCGAGATCAGCGATGCCGAACAATTCGATGGAGCGACCCGGTTGCGCGACACTGATACCCCGGAGCGTGAATTGATGCGACAGGAGCTGGAACAAACGGTGATGCGCGCGGTCCAAGCGCTACCGGAAGAACTTCGGTTGGCCATCACCCTGCGCGAGGTGGAGGGCCTGAGCTACGACGAAATCGCGCAAAAGATGGATTGCCCGATCGGAACGGTGCGCTCGCGCATCTTCCGGGCGCGCGAGGCCATCGACATCGAGCTGCGGCCTCTGCTGGAGACCGAAAGCGCTACCCGTGAGCGACACCGCGTATGAACCAGAACCCTGCCATGTCCACTACCGACAAGTTCGAACTTCACTATCGCCAGCAGCTGTCCGCGCTGGTCGACGGCGAGTTGAGTGCCGACGAGTCGCGCTTCCTGTTGCGCCGTCTGGCCCACGACGAAGAATTGGCCGGCTGCCACGAGCGCTGGCAGTTGTGCGGCGATGTGCTGCGCGGTGCGGCCAGTGCGCCCGCTCCGCTGGATTTCGCGGCGCGTGTGCGCAGTGCGATTGCCGCCGAGCCGGCACCGCAAGCCCAGCCTGCGGCCCGCCCGGGCGCTCGTTGGCGCTGGGGCGGCGGCGCAGCGATTGCCGCCTCGGTCGCGGCGGTTGCCTTGTTCCTGGCACGCGAGCGCCTGCCCGACACTGCCCAGCCCGCTGCTCAGACCCCCGTCTATGCCACCACTGCGCAGCTTCCGCCTGCCTCGCAGACCCCGCAGGTGCCTGTGGCACCCAAGGCGCCGGCCGCACCGGCGCCGGGGACGCCGGATCAGGTGGCCGCGCTTGCTGCTGCCGTGCCTGCCGCTGCGCTGGCCTCTACTCGCCGCGGCGCGGCAACCCGCAATCAGCAAGTCGCACGCAACGCCGCCGCGCGTCAGCAACAGGCGCCGACCCGCATGGTCGCTGCGGCAGCACCGGCATCCACGGGGGCCGTATCTGCGGTTGCGGCGACGCCGTCCAACCCGTTCACGCATCCGGATACCACGCTGCAGGCACGTCCGTGGCCGCGCGCGGCCTTGTCCGGGGCTGGCGAAAGCTCGCTCAATGCCAGTTTCCGCCAGAGCCGACCCGGCACGGCGTTCTATCCGTTCGAGCCCGCGCCGCAGGCAGTGACCAGTCCGGCGTCAAACCGGCCGGCACCGGCGCAGGCCCCGCAGGACTGACCCTGTCGCCGGCCTTCACCCGTTCGGCAATCTCCCTTCCGTTATCGTGCCGGGCCCGTGTCGCCACGCGGGTTCTGGCCCCTGTCGCCCTGCCATCGGAGGCAACCTGATGAACCATCGCATCCGCACCCAGATGTTCGGCCTGATCGCCATGACCCTGCCGCTGGCCGCCTGCGCGCAGCAGCCCGCACCCGCTGCCAAGGATCTCGCCCCGATCGCCGCCAACCGCAGTGCCACGCCGGCGCCGCAGCTGGTGGCGGGGCTGCCGGACTTCACCAATCTGGTCGAGCAGGTCGGCCCGGGCGTGGTCAATATCGAAACCACCATCACCCGCAAGGATGCCATGGCGCGTCAGCAGCGCAGCGGCCCGGGTGGCCGTGGCGGCGGTGCGATGCCCGACGACGATCAGATGCCGGAATTCTTCCGCCGCTTCTTCGGACCGGATTTCCAGATGCCGGGCGGGCCGCGGCAGGGGCCTGGCGGCGGCGATGACGACGGCGGCATCGCCGGCAAGTCGATGGGCTCGGGCTTCATCATTTCGGCCGACGGCTACGTCCTGACCAACCACCACGTGGTCGATGGCGCCAGCGAAGTGACCGTCAAGCTCACCGACCGCCGCGAGTTCAAGGCCAAGGTGGTGGGGAGCGACGAGCAATATGACGTGGCGCTGCTGAAGATCGAGGCCAAGGGCCTGCCGACCGTGCGCCTGGGCGATTCCAACACGCTCAAGCCGGGGCAGTGGGTGGTGGCGATCGGCTCGCCGTTCGGCCTGGACCACTCGGTCACCGCCGGCATTGTCAGTGCCACCGGCCGCAGCAATCCGTACGCCGACCAGCGCTACGTGCCCTTCATCCAGACCGACGTGGCGATCAACCAGGGCAACTCCGGCGGCCCGCTGCTCAATACGCGTGGCGAGGTGGTCGGTATCAATTCGCAGATCTTCTCCGCGTCCGGCGGCTACATGGGCATCAGTTTCGCGATCCCGATCGACCTGGCCTTCAGCGCGGCAGAGCAGATCAAGGCCACCGGCCACGTAAGTCGCGGCATGCTGGGCGTGCAGGTCGGTCCGATCGACTCGCTCAAGGCGCAAGGCCTGGGCTTGCCGGATAGCCGTGGTGCCCTGGTCAACGATATTCCGGCCGGCAGCCCGGCAGCCAAGGCCGGTGTCGAAGTGGGCGACGTGATCCGCGCGGTCAACGGCAAGCCGATCGATGTCGCCAGCGATCTGCCGCCCATGATCGGGCTGATGGCGCCCGGCACCAAGGTGACCCTGGATGTCTTGCGCGACGGTAAGCCGCGCAAGGTGACGGTCACGCTGGCTCCACTGCAGGACGGCGGCGAGAACGCTGCGCCGCGTACCGCCGCCGATGAGGCCAAGCCCAGCGCCCCGGCGAGCGTGGAATTGCTCGGCCTGCAGGTCGCCGATCTCACCGCCGCCGAGCGCAGTCGCCTGGGCCTGGAAGCGGGCGAGGGCGTGCGCATTGCCGCGGTCACCGGCGCGGCGGCACGCAGCACCCAGCCCCCGCTCTCGCCGGGCCTGATCATCGCCCGCGTCGGCCGTACCAAGGTCGGCAGCGTCGCCGAACTCAACCGCGCGCTATCCGGCTACAAGAAGGGCGACGTGATCATGCTGCTGGTGACCGACGGCAAGGCGACCAGCTACGTGGCCTTGAAGGCCGGCGGCTAAGGGCGGGAATGGAGAATCGGGAATCGAGAATGGCAAGGGCAGGAGCGTCTCCGCGAGCCGAGAGCTCACCTGGCTTTTCCGATTCCCCACTCCCGATTCCCAATTCCCGGCCCCAAGGGGGCCGAGCGTGCGATAATGCTGCGTTACCCTGACGACGGCTGCGCCGGCGCCCACCTCAATGTCCTCTGATTCAATGCGGAACATCCGCAATTTCTCCATCATTGCCCACGTCGACCACGGCAAATCCACCCTGGCCGACCGCATCATCCAGCTGTGCGGCGGCCTGCAGGCGCGCGAGATGGAAGCCCAGGTGCTTGACTCCAATCCGATCGAGCGCGAACGCGGCATCACCATCAAGGCGCAGTCGGTGTCCCTGCCGTACACGGCCAAGGACGGGCAGACCTACCACCTGAATTTCATCGACACCCCGGGCACGTCGACTTCTCCTACGAAGTCAGCCGCTCGCTGGCTGCCTGCGAAGGTGCGCTGCTGGTGGTGGATGCCGCGCAGGGCGTGGAAGCGCAGTCGGTGGCCAACTGCTACACGGCAGTGGAGCAGGGCCTGGAAGTGGTGCCGGTGCTCAACAAGATCGACCTGCCCACTGCCGATGTCGACCGCGCCAAGGCCGAAATCGAAGCGGTGATCGGCATCGATGCCGAAGACGCGGTGGCGGTGAGCGCCAAGACCGGCCTGAACATCGATCTGGTGCTGGAGGCGATCGTGCATCGCATTCCGCCGCCGAAGCCGCGCGATACCGACAAGCTGCAGGCGCTGATCATCGATTCCTGGTTCGACAACTATCTGGGCGTGGTGTCGCTGGTGCGCGTGATGCAGGGCGAGATCAAGCCAGGGAGCAAGATCCTGGTGATGTCCACCGGGCGCACCCATCTGGTGGACAAGGTCGGCGTGTTCACCCCCAAGCGCAAGGAACTGCCTGCACTCGGCGCCGGCGAAGTGGGCTGGATCAACGCGTCCATCAAGGACGTGCATGGCGCCCCGGTCGGCGACACCCTGACCCTGGCCGGCGATCCCGCCCCGCATGCCTTGCCCGGCTTCCAGGAAATGCAGCCGCGCGTGTTCGCCGGCCTGTTCCCGGTCGATGCAGAGGATTACCCGGACCTGCGCGAAGCGCTCGACAAGCTGCGCCTGAACGATGCCGCGCTGCGCTTCGAGCCGGAAAGTTCCGAAGCGATGGGCTTTGGTTTCCGCTGCGGCTTTTTGGGCATGCTGCACATGGAAATCGTGCAGGAGCGCCTGGAGCGCGAATACAACCTGGACCTGATCAGCACCGCCCCCACCGTGGTGTATGAAGTGCTCAAGACCGATGGCACGGTCGTCAACATGGACAACCCGGCCAAGTTGCCGCAGTTGAACCTGGTGCAGGAAATCCGCGAGCCCATCATTCGCGCCAATGTCCTCACGCCCGAGGAGTACATCGGCAACATCATCAAGCTGTGCGAAGAAAAGCGCGGCACGCAGATCGGCATCAATTACCTGGGCAGCCAGGTGCAGATCAGCTACGAGCTGCCGATGGCCGAGGTGGTGCTGGACTTCTTCGACAAGCTCAAGTCGGTCAGCCGTGGCTATGCCTCGCTGGATTACCACTTCGTGCGGTTCGATGCCGGCCCGTTCGTGCGCGTGGACGTGCTGATCAACGGCGACAAGGTCGATGCGTTGTCGTTGATCGTGCACCGCAGCCACGCCGATCGTCGCGGCCGCGAGCTGTGCGAAAAGATGAAGGATCTGATTCCGCGGCAGATGTTCGACGTGGCGATTCAGGCCGCGATCGGCTCGCAGATCATCTCGCGCTCCACGGTCAAGGCAATGCGCAAGAACGTGCTGGCCAAGTGCTATGGTGGCGACGTTTCGCGCAAGAAAAAGCTGCTGGAGAAGCAGAAAGAAGGCAAGAAACGCATGAAGCAGGTCGGCCGCGTGGAGATTCCGCAGGAGGCCTTCCTGGCTGTCCTGCAGATGGATAAGTAGCCGGGATTTGGGATTCGTCGTTCGGGATTGGCAACGGCTCGCCCGCCTTCCTGCTGTTGCGAATCCCCAATCTCAAATCTCGAATCCCGTTCCGAAGGAACATCAATGAAATGGTTTGAAATCATCCTGGTTGTCCTGACGCTGGGCAGCGGCTTCATCTGGCTGCTGGACAAGCTGTTTCTGGCCAAGCGCCGTGCGGCGCGGGCCGGGTTGCTAGACAGCGAGCCGGCGATCATCGATTACTCGCGCGCCTTTTTCCCGGTGCTGGCGGTGGTGTTGATCCTGCGCAGCTTCGTGGCCGAGCCGTACAAGATCCCGTCCAGTTCGATGATGCCCAACCTGCTGATCGGCGATTTCATCCTGGTCAACAAGTTCGCCTACGGCTTCCGCCTGCCGATCACCAATACCAAGTTCATTCCCACCGGCGAGCCCAAGCGCGGCGACGTGGTGGTGTTCAAGCCGCCGCACGCGCCGGACCAGAACTGGATCAAGCGCGTGGTGGGCCTGCCGGGCGACAAAATCGGCTTCCACGGCGATACGCTGTACATCAACGACAAACCGATGCATTACACGGTCAAGGGCGAGTACATCGGCAAGGGCAAGGGCGCCGAGATGACCGGCACCACGCTGCTGGTCGAGGACCTGCCAGGCCGCACGCATACCGTGCTGGAATGGCTGGACCGCAACATGCCGGCCGGCCAGGGCGACTGGACCGTGCCGGCGGACAGCTATTTCGTGATGGGGGATAATCGCGACAACAGCGAGGACAGCCGGTTCTGGACCCAAACGCACTTTCTGCCGGAAGCCAATTTGCGCGGCAAGGCGTTCCTGATCTGGCTCAATTGCGAAGGGTGGTTCTGCAAGGGGAGTTTCGATCCATCGCGGATCGGGACTGGAATCCAGTAAATGCACGCACGGCGTGCCAGGGGAAGCACAATGAAGCGCAAGCAAAGCGGTATGACGTTGACGTCGTTCGTGGTGGTGCTGGCGGTGGTGGGGTTCGGTTTGTACATCGGGATGAAGCTGTTTCCGATGTATCAGGAGTACTACGCGGTGCGTACGTCGATGAAGGGCCTTGCCAACGAAGCTGGCAGTGCTGACATGGATCCGTCCAAATTGCAGGAAATGTTCTTCAAGCGGCTCGATATCAATGCGTCCGAAAGCGTGAAGCGTGAGAACGTCAAGTTCGAGCGGATCGAAGGCGGCTGGCGCATGAAGGTCAACTACGAAGTCCGTCGCGAGCTGGTTGGCAATCTGGATGTGGTCGGCAAGTTCGATACGGCACAGGATCTGACGAAGCGCGGTGTCGAATAGAACCTTCCAACGCGGTGATCCGATCGGGCACGCATTCGCCGATCCGGCTCTGCTCGCCCAGGCGCTGCGGCATCGCAGCGCCGGGACACCGCATAACGAGCGACTGGAATTCCTCGGCGACGGCATCGTCAACCTGCTGATCGCCGAGGCGCTGTATCAACGGTGGCCCAAGGCCGATGAAGGCGCATTGACCCGTGCACGTGCCGAACTCGTGCGCGAAGGTGCGCTGGCCGTGATCGGACGTACGTTGAATCTCGGCGAGCGCCTCACGCTGGGCCCAGGCGAGTTGAAGTCCGGTGGTCACCGACGTGACTCGATCCTGGCCGATGCGGTCGAAGCGATCGTCGCGGCCATCTATCTGGACTGCGGTTTCGAGCGTTGCCGTGCAGTGGTGCTGCCGTGGTTCGAAGCCTCGCTGGCGGCATTGCCGGTGGGCAAGGCAGAAAAGGATCCCAAGACCCGGCTGCAGGAATGGCTGCAAGCGCGGCAACTGCCGCTGCCCAATTACGCGCTGATCAGCGAGAGCGGCGACGAGCATGCCAAGCAGTTCCACGTCGCCTGCATTCTGGAGCAGCCCGTCGCCCGCGCCGAGGGCCGGGGCACCTCGCGTCGCCTCGCAGAGCAACAGGCGGCGACTCTTGTCATCGCACAACTGGATTCAAACACGTGAGCGAAACCTCTTCCCCCACCGCAGCGGTAGCGTTGCGGTGATCGGCCGGCCCAACGTCGGCAAGTCCACCCTGACCAACGCCCTGGTCGGCGCGAAGGTCAGCATCGTCTCCAACCGGCCGCAGACCACGCGTCATCGGTTGCTGGGCATCGCCACCTTCCCGGAAGGGCAGCTGGTGCTGGTCGACACCCCGGGCCTGCACCGCGAGCAGAAGCGTGCAATGAACCGGGTGATGAATCGCGCCGCGCGCGGCTCGCTCGAGGGCGTGGACGCGGCGGTCTTGGTGATCGAAGCCGGCCGCTGGGACGAGGAAGACACGCTGGCGTTCCGCGTGCTCAGCGACGCCGGCGTGCCGGTGGTGCTGGTGGTCAACAAAGTCGACCGGCTCAAGGACAAGACCGCGTTGTTTCCGTTCCTGGCCCAGGTCAGCGAGGGGCGCACCTTCGCCGCCGTGCATCCGGTGTCCGCGCTCAAGCGCAAGGGCTTGAGGCATTGGTCGGCGACCTGCTCAAGCTGGTGCCCGAGGCCGAGGCGATGTTCGGCGAAGACGAGATCACCGACCGCAGCCAGCGCTTTTTGGCCGGCGAACTGGTGCGTGAGCAGCTCATGCGTCAGCTCGGCGAAGAGCTGCCGTACGCCACCACCGTCGAGATCGAGCGCTTTGCCGAAGATGGCGCGCTACTGCGCATCGGTGCGGTGATCTGGGTCGAGCGCGAAGGCCAGAAGGCCATCGTGATCGGCAAGGGCGGCACCCGTTTGAAAGAAATCGGTGGCAAGGCGCGCCTGCAGATGGAGCGCCTGTTCGGTGCCAAGGTGTTCCTGGAAACCTGGGTGCGCGTGCGCGAAGGCTGGTCGGACGACGAGGCTGCGCTGAAGGCATTCGGCTACGAATGAGGCCGGGAAGGCCGCGACTGGGAACCCCGGGACCGGCGACCCGGGAGCTGGGTCAGGCAGTTGGTTGGCATGCTGTCGGGGAGAGGTTTTTTCGCATGTTTCAACGTCGCGTGCGGCGATGACGGCAGTGGCTCGGCTCCCGGTCGCTGCGCCGCGCTGCGCGGCGACGGTCGATCCGGCGCTTTTTCCGAGGCCCCGGTCCAGCATCCCCAATCCTGGCTTTGCCTGCCGTGCTGATCGAGCACGCGCGCGGATTTGTGCTGCACGTACGGGCCTGGCGCGAGACCAGCCTGCTGGTGGAAGTGCTGACCGATCAACACGGGCGGGTGGGACTGCTGGCGCGCGGCGTGCAGGGGCCACGCAAGCAGGCGCTGCGCGCTGCCTTGCAGCCCTTGCAGCTGATCCAGTTCAGTGCCGTGCAGCGCGGCGAGCTGGCCCAACTGCGCCAGGCCGAAGCGCTGGATACCGCGCCGCGGCTGGTCGGCGACACCATGCTGGCCGGTTTCTATATCAGCGAATTGCTGCTGCGCCTGGCCCCGCGTAACGATCCGGTGCCTGAACTTTATGCCTGTTATGCGCAGGCACGTGCCCACCTCGCGTCCGATTTGCCGTTGGCGTGGGGGCTGCGCCGGTTCGAGCGCGACGTGCTGGAAGGGCTGGGGTTCGCCTTCGATCTGCAGCACGACAGCGACGGGCAACCGATCGACCCGGCAGCGCGGTACCGGCTGGATCCGCAGGAGGGCGCCTTGCGTGTGTTGAGCGAACGGCTAGCCCAGGATCGCCGCGAAACCGTCACCGGTGCGGCGCTGCTGGCGCTCGGCGAAGACGTCATGCCGGATGCGGACGACATGCCCGGCCTGCGGCGCAGCATGCGCGGCGTGCTGTTGCATCATCTGGGCGGGCGTGGCCTGAAATCCTGGGAAATGCTCGAGGACCTCGCGCGCCGTCGTTGATGGCGCGGAGTGCTGGAGGCGCACACGTGATTAGCGCTGGACAAAAGTCCAGCAGCGACCGGCCATAGCACTAGCCAGCAGCGAATTGAGCGAAGCGGGTGCTCGGAGAACCGACAGGCAGTCCTGCGCCCGTCGGTCTAGAACGCCATTCAGCCTGCCCCAGCCCACGAGTGCTCCTCTCGTCACCGACGTGGACCGGGCGAGCAGCAACGGCATACGCCTGCGTCGAGCCTGGCGCTGGTCCAGGCAGTCAATCGCCGGCAACTGGAGCCGGTGCCACCTGCATACGCAGCTTGATCGGCAAGACGATGATGCGTCAGTCGCGGCGCCGAGCCGGAAGCGCACCGACGCCGACGCCTGGCCCACCACGTCTGGCAAGGAGGTGCTGCGGTTGGTTCGCTCAGTGCAGCAACGCAGCCACTGCCGCATGGAACTGGGTGCGTGCGGTGCGCGAGTGCGGGTCGCCGCGCAGCAGGCGCACTGCGCCGGCAAGCCGCGCCGCGCGCCGACGAAGCCACAGCTGGCCTGCAATCGATGAAGATGGCTGCGTAATGCCTGTTCGTCGCTGATCTGCAAGGCCGAATCCACCGCATCCCGGGTGCCCGGCAGCTCGGCCAGGAACAGCTCGCGCAAGGCATTGAGATGGTGCTGCTGGCCGTTGAGCGCACTCAGCGCAGCGGTCTCGTCCCAGTCGCTGGCGGCGATGTCCAGCACGCCCACCGGGGCCACGCTGTAGCGACCGCGTGCCAGGCCGCGCCGCACCGCCTGCAACAGGCGCTCGAAGGTCAGCGGTTTGACCAGCATTTCCAGAAACCCGTCCGATTGCAGGCTGTGCTGCATCGACATGGTGGCGTCGGCGGTGTGCGCCAGTGCTGGCACGTCCGGGTGCAGCAGGCGCAATGCACGCAGTAGCCCGCTACCGGTGCCATCGGGAAGGTTGACGTCGATCAGCCAGAGGTCGTGGCGACGTTCGCGCGCGCGGTCGAGTGCGGAAGAAAGGGAATCGGCGCAGTCGACCGTGGCCGGAAGACTTTCAAGGACAGCCTGTAAGAACCCGCGGCTGATCGGGTCGTCTTCCACCAGCAGTAGGCGTGGGTGGGGTTCCTGGCGTGTGGCCATGTTCATGCTGCCTCCATGTCAGCGATGCCGCGTCCTGATTTGTCGCGCGCAGCGGAAGTTTGCCTGTGTTTGTGGGGCGCGACAATTGTTGCGCCGACCGGCGCGGCCTCCATCGGTCGCATCTGCGACAATACGCACCCTTTTTGCCCGCAGCTTGTCGCCACGTGGCCAGAACCAGAAACCGTCTCGACCGTACCCCCTTCCAGACCGCGGTCACCGACCTGAGCCATGACGGCCGCGGGGTTGCCCGCCGCGACGGCGAGGGCGGCAAGGTCACCTTCATCAGCGGCGCCTTGCCGGGCGAGTTGGTGCGCGCCGAACCCACCGCCCGCAGCCGGCATTTCGATGAGGCCAAGACCGTGGAGGTGCTGGAGGCATCGCCGCAGCGGGTCACCCCGCGCTGCCCGCACTTTGGCGTCTGCGCGGGCTGCGTGTTGCAGCATCTGGAGGAGTCGCAGCAGATCGTGGCCAAACAGCGCGTGCTGATGGACAACCTGGAACGTATCGGTCACGTCACTCCGCAAGCCGTGCTGCCCGCGCTGACCGGCGACAACTGGGGGTATCGGCGCAAGGGCAGGTTCTCGGTGCGTCGCGTCGAGAAGAAGGACAAGACCTTGGTCGGCTTTCGTGAGCTCGACCCGCGGTTCGTGGCTGATCTGTCCGTCTGCTACACGGTGATTCCGCAGATCGGCGAGAAGATTCCCTTGCTTGCCGCGCTGATCGAAGGCATGGACGGCAAGCGCGACATTCCGCAGATCGAATTCATCGCCGGCGACGATGCGGTGGCCTTGACCATCAGGCTTATGCAGCCGCTCAGCGAGCGCGACCGCCAGGCTTGGGTCGCCTTCGCCCAGGAGCACGGCTTTGCGGTTTTCCTGCAGCCCGGCGGGGTGGACAGCGTGCATCCGCTATGGCCGCAGGACGTGCCGCTCTCGTTCCGCTTGCCGCAATGGGATGTGGAATTGGCGTTCCGGCCGCTGGACTTCATCCAGGTCAACGCGTCGCTCAATCAGAAAATGATCGCGCATGCAGTCGCGCTGCTGGAGGCCAAGCCCGACGACCGCGTGCTGGACCTGTTCTGCGGCCTGGGTAACTTCACCCTGCCGCTGGCACGCGTGGTGCGCGAGGTGGTGGGTGTGGAAGGCGATGCCGGACTTGTGGCACGGGCCAAAGAGAACGCCCAGCGCAATGGCCTGGACAATGCGCAGTTCTACGCCGCCGATCTGACCCAGGATCAGCGCAGCGCACCCTGGATGCGCCAGGGCTTCGACAAGCTGCTGCTGGATCCGCCACGCTCTGGCGCGTTGGAAGTGCTGCAACAGCTGCCATTGAAGACGTTCGAGCGCATCGTCTATGTGAGCTGTCACCCCGGCTCGCTGGCGCGCGACGCCGGCTATCTGGTCAACGAGCAGGGCTTCACGCTGGTCTGCGCGGGCGCGATGGACATGTTCCCGCACACCGCCCATGTGGAAAGCATTGCGGTTTTTGAGAGGCGGTGATTCGGGATTAGGCATTGGGGATTGGCGAAAGCCAACACTTTCGCTCTGCGTCGCAACTGTCGTTTCGCGCATGTCGCTCGCTATTGCGTTCGGATTCGACTGCAATCTGTGGATTGATAAGATCTGACGTTTACTGGCACTGGTTCCTGCTTGAACCAATCCCCACTCCCGAATCCCCAATCCCATGCCTCTAGAAATCGAACGCAAATTCCTGGTCACCGGCGATGGCTGGCGCGATGCCGCGCATGCGGTGATTCCGATGGCGCAGGGCTATATCAACGATCAGGCGGCGCTACGCAGTGGGACGCAAAATGCCTCGGTACGGGTGCGGATCCAGGGCGAAAGCGCGTTTCTCAACCTGAAATCGCGCGAGGTGGGGCATACGCGGCAGGAGTTCGAATATCCGATTCCACTGGCCGATGCACGCGCATTGCTGGCGCTGTGCGTCGGCGGCCTGATCGACAAACGCCGTCATCTGGTCGCCTACCAGGGGCATGTGTGGGAAGTGGATGAATTCCTCGGCGACAACGCCGGTCTGATCGTGGCCGAGATCGAGCTTGAACGCGCCGACGACGCATTCGCCACGCCCGAATGGGTCGGGACCGAAGTCACCGACGACGTGCGCTATTACAACCTGGCCCTGGCCTCGCATCCATTCAAGCAGTGGAAAGAGGCTTTGTGATTCGGGATCTGGATTTGCAAAGGCAGGCGCGCAGCTCGGTACCTTGAAGGCCCGGTACGGGAGTTAGGATGGGCGATGCGTGAGAACAGATCGGTGCGCGACACCAGGCCGCCTAGCAGCGCTTAATCACCGCTCCCCATTCGGCATCGGCAAACACCTCGCGATTGCATTATCCCGTCTATGCTTTGCCAATCCCCAAGAACGAATCCCAGCTCATGCGCATCGACATCTGGTCCGACGTAGTGTGTCCCTGGTGCTGGATCGGCAAACGCCGTTTCCAGGCCGCCCTTGCGGCACTTGGCGCGCAGGCGCCGGCCTTGGACATTCATTACCACGCGTTCCAGCTTGACCCGGATGCCGGCCTGGAGCCGACGCCCTTGCGCGAGGCCCTGGCATCGAAGTTCGGCGGTACGGCACGGGTCGAACAGATCCTGGCGCAGACCCAGGCCACTGCGCAGGCGGAAGGCTTGCCGCTGGATTTCGGCCGTGGGCAGGTGCAGGTCAGCACGCTGCGTGCGCATCGTGTGATCTGGCTGGCCAGCCACGAGGGCAATGTGGACGCGGTCATGGAAGCGCTGTTCCATGCGCATTTTGCCGAAGGCCAAAACGTGGGCGCGACCGACACGCTGGTGCGTGCCGGCGAGGCCGGCGGCCTTACGGCGGCGCGTGTGCAGGCGATGCTGGAATCGGACGAAGGCACCGTCGAGGTACAAGCGCAGCTAGCGCAGGCCGCCGCGTTGGGCATCCGTGCGGTGCCCAGCTTTGTGATCGACGGCCGCGCGCTGATCCAGGGCGCGCAGCCGCCGGAAAGTTTTGCGCAGGCACTGCTGCAACTGGCGGCCGAATCGACGCCAGTCGGCGGGCCCGACGCCTGCGGGCCTGACGGCTGCGCGGTGTGACCCGCATGCCTGCCGCATGCACCGGCACGTGCGCGATGGCATGACGCCGCCCGGGCGCGCGCAGACGATCGCCGTGATCGGCGCTGGGTTGGCCGGCTTGGCCTGCGCGCGGCAGCTGCAGGCGGCAGGCCATGCAGTGACGGTGTTCGATCAGGCCAAGACCCCGGGCGGTCGCATGCGCCACTACGGGACCGAGCAGTGGCAATGCGATCACGGAGCGCAGTATTTCACCGCGCGCGATCCTGCATTTGCAGCGGTCGTGGATGCCTGGACCGATGCCGGTATCGCCGCGCCCTGGCAGGCGCGTATCGCAAGCTGGGATGGCACGCAGTTGCGTCGATCCCAGAGTGCGCTGACGCGCTACGTGGGTGTTCCGGAGATGGCCGCGCCGGCACGTGCGCTTGCGGTGCAGTTGGATGTTCGCCTATGTGCCCAGGTGCGCGCGCTGCAGCGCAGCCGAATGGGTTGGCGCCTGTCGGTGTCGCAAGACGCTGCAGAGCATCTGTTCGATACGGTGGTACTGGCCGTCCCGGCGCCGAGTGCGGCTGCGTTACTCGCGCAAGTTGCGCCTACGCTGGCAACGATTGCCGAGCAGGTGCGCATGCAGCCTGCGTGGGCGGTGATGGCGCACTTCGATGCGCCCATCGATCCGGGCTATGACGCGCTGTTCGTCAATGCCGGCCCGTTGCGCTGGGTGGCGCGCAACGCCAGCAAGCCTGCGCGTGTGGGGGCGGAGACCTGGCTGCTGCATGCAACGGGCGAGTGGAGCCAGGTGCATTGCGATGCCCAGCCTGGGCAGGTCATCGCCAGCCTCGTTCCGGAACTTGCCGCGCTCGGCTTGCCGATGCCGCAGTCCTGCGATGCGTTTTTCTGGGAAGTGGCCAGCAGCGACCCCGCATTGCAGCTCGGCTGCGTCTGGGATGCGCCGCTGGGCGTGGGGATGTGTGGCGACTGGTTGGCCGGCGGCAAGGTGGAGGGCGCATGGCAGAGCGCAATGGCGTTGGCCCGGCGCGTGTGTGCGGGCGATGTGCCGCACAGCGTCTGCGACTGACGCTGTGCCAAGCGGTGCAGAACTAAAGGGTAGTGCAGTGCAAGTCCATACCGCGGTCATGGCAGTGGTTCGTGCATGCGTGCGCGTCGATCCGAGTATTTTCTCGCGTTCAAGGTGTGCCCATGCGCCGCGTCGGCATGGACGCGCCCATGCGCCCCGCATCATCGGGCGCCACTGTGATGCATGATTCCAGCGCACTTATCGCGCAAACCAATCCGCAGACGCCGGCGCAGACGCTGCGCTTGATCCTGGGCGACCAGCTCAATCCGCAGCACAGCTGGTTCGCCACGCGCTATGCGGGGGTGGTCTATGTGTTGATGGAAGTGCGGCAGGAAACCGACTACGTACTGCATCACGCGCAGAAGGTCCTGGCGATCTTCGCGGCCATGCGCGCGTTCGCCGCAGGCTTGCGGCGTGCAGGGCATCGGGTGCGCTATGTGACGATCGACAACGCCAGCAACCGGCAGTCGATCCCGCACAACCTCGAGGCATTGATGGCGCATTACCGCGCCGACCATCTGGAGTACCAGTCCCCGGACGAATGGCGGCTGGACGAAGCACTACAGCACTGGAGCGCCGCGCAACCCTTTGCCACGCGCATGGTCGACAGCGAACATTTCCTGACCGCGCGCAACGAAGTCGCCGCCTGTTTTCGCACTGGCAGCCCATGGCGCATGGAAGTGTTTTATCGGCGTATGCGGCGCCAGCATCGCATCCTGCTCGATGCAGCAGGCGAGCCGGAAGGTGGGCGCTGGAACTTCGACCACGACAACCGTGCGCCGTGGCCGGGCCACCCGCCTGCCCCCAGGATTGGCGCACGACCCACGATCACAGCGCGCTGTGGCGCACGATCAAGCCGCCGGCGTGCGCAGCTTTGGCGCACCGAACGCGCAAGCCCTGCCATGGCCGCTGGATCGCGACGAAGCCTTGCAGCATCTGGACACTTTCATCGCGCATGCATTGCCCAATTTCGGCCGCTTTGAAGATGCCATGAGCACGCGTAGCCCGCGCCTGTTCCATTCGCTGCTCTCGTTCGCGCTCAACGTCAAGATGCTGCACCCGCACGAGGTGATTGCGCGCGCCGAAGCGGCATGGCGGCAGGGCATGCGCCGTTGGCGGCGGTGGAAGGCTTCATCCGGCAGATTCTGGGCTGGCGCGAGTACGTGCGCGGTGTGTACTGGTCGCAGATGCCCGGCTACGCGGAATCGAATCGTCTCGACCAGCATGCGCCGCTGCCGCACTGGTTCTGGGACGGGCAGATCGGCATGCGCTGCCTGGCCGATGCGGTCGGCAATTCTTTGGCCAACGCGCATGCGCACCACATCCAGCGGCTGATGGTGATCGGCAATTTTGCGCTGCTGGCGGGGCTGGATCCGCAGGCCCTGCATCGCTGGTATCTGGGCGTTTACATCGACGCCTTCGAGTGGGTGGAGCTGCCCAATACGGTGGGCATGAGCCAGTTCGCCGATGGCGGCCTGCTCGGCAGCAAGCCGTATATCAGCGGCGCGGCCTACATCGATCGCATGAGCGATTACTGCGGTGGTTGCCGGTATCAACGCAAGTTGCGGGTCGGCCCGAACGCCTGCCCGTACAACGCGCTGTATTGGGATTTCCTGCAGCGCCAGCGCCCGCTGTTGGCCGCCAACGAACGCCTGGCGCTGCCGTACCGCCAGCTCGACGGGATGGCCCCCGAAGTGTTGGCACAAGTGCAGGCCCAGGCCGCGCATTGGCGCGCCCACCTCGAGGGGCTGTGAGCCTACCCGCAGCGCCCGCAGGGCGCGCAGCTGAATGCGCGATCTGACGCTGCCACGCGCATCTGCGACAATGCCGCGCTGCGCCACCATGGCGCCTGGCCCGGGAGTCCCCCAACATGCTTCTGATCGGCGTTGCCGGTACCGAACTCAGCGCACAGGAACGCGAATGGCTGCAGCACGATGCGGTTGCCGGCGTGGTGCTGTTCAAGCGCAACTTCGCTTCGCGCACCCAGGTGGCCGAGCTGTCGGCCGCCATTCGCGCCGCCGCGCCGCGCCCGGTGCTGATCTGCGTGGACCAGGAAGGCGGGCGCGTGCAGCGGTTTCGCGAAGGATTCAGCACGCTGGCGCCGTTGCAAAGCTTCGGTGCGCAGTACGCCCAGGACCCGGAGGCAGCACTGGCCGCCGCGCGCGCGCATGCGCAGTTGATGGCCAGCGAGGTCCGCGCCAGCGGCGTGGACCTGAGCTTTGCGCCGGTGGTGGACCTGGGGCGCGGCAACCGCGCCATCGGCGATCGCGCCTTCAGCGACGACCCGCAGATCGTGGCCACCTTCACGCGTGCCTATGTGCAGGCGCTGCACGGCGCCGGCATGGCCGCCACGCTCAAGCATTTCCCCGGCCACGGCACCGTGCTGGAAGATACCCACGTCGATCACGCCAGCGACCCACGGCCGCTGGAGGTGCTGCAGGCCGAAGACCTGGTGCCGTTCGTGGCGGGCATCGAGGCCGGCGCCGACGCCGTGATGATGGCGCACGTGGTCTACCCGCAGGTCGCGCCGGAGCCGGCCGGCTATTCGCAGCGCTGGATCGAGCAGATCCTGCGCGGCCAGATGAGCTTCCGCGGGGTGGTCTTTTCCGACGACATCGGCATGGCCGCCTCCTTCAGTGCCGGCGGCGTGGCGGGCCGGGTGCATGCGCATCTGGATGCCGGCTGCGACGTGGTGCTGGTGTGCCACCCGGAGCTGGTCGCCGAATCGCTGCAGGCCGTGCAGGGCCGCAGCCTCAATACCGCTGCATTGATCGGCCTGATCGGCCGTGGCGCACTGGGCTGGGATGGCCTGCTCGCCGGCACCGACGCCTCATTTACCACTCCTCCTTCTGCCCATTTCGGAACAACTGCCTGATGTCCACGCTCACCATTTCCCAGGCCCTGGCCCAAGCCGATCTGCTGGTCGACCGTCCCGCCATCGATGCCGCCGTTGCCACCATCGCCGATGCGATCGCACGCGACTACGCCGGCGAAGTGCCGGTGTACCTCACCATCATGCACGGTGCGCTGCCGTTCTCGGGCCAGCTGGCGCTGGAGCTGGGCGCACGCGGGCAGGACCTGCAATTCGATTACCTGCATGCCACCCGGTACCGCGGCGAAACCACCGGCGGCGAACTGGTGTGGAAGCACCGTCCGGCCACCGCATTGTTCGGTCGCCGCGTGATCCTGGTCGACGACATTCTCGACGAGGGCTATACGCTGCAGGGCGTGCGCCAGTGGTGCCTGGAGCAGGGCGCCACCGACGTGCGCGTGGCGGTGTTGACCGTCAAGCGGCACGACCGTTGCGTGCCGGGCGTGAGCGCCGATTACGTGGGCGTGGAAGTGCCCGACCGTTACGTGTTCGGCTTCGGCATGGACGTCAACGAGCAGCTGCGCGGTATTCCTGCCATCTATGCGATGAAGCCGTAACGCTGCAAATCCATGCCCGCTTCGCTGCGGGCAGCTCGGCGCGCACGCGTGCGCTGCCCATCATGTCTTTCGCTGCAGAGGTCGGTTGTGTCCGCAAATTCCATCGCATTGGCCGTCATCGGCGGTACGGGTGTCTACAAGCTCGCGCAGCTGGACGATGTGCAATCGCACGAAGTCCAAACGCCCTACGGCGCGCCGTCCGGGCCGATTCGCGTCGGCATGCTGCTCGGCCATCGCGTGGCCTTCCTGGCGCGCCATGGCGAAGGCCATTCGCTGCCGCCGCACAAGGTCAATTACCGCGCAAACATCGCTGCACTGCAGCAAATCGGCGCCTCGCGGGTGCTGGCGCTCAACACCGTGGGAGGGATCACCGAACAGTTTGGCCCGCGCGTGTTGGCGTGCCCGGATCAGTTGATCGACTACACCTGGGGCCGCGTGTCCACGTTCTGCGAAGAGCCTGGAAGCGAAGTGCAGCACGTGGATTTCGGCCACCCGTATTCGCCGATGTTTCGCAGCAAGGTCATTGCGGCAGCCAAAGTGACCGGCGTCACGCTGGTGGCGGGCGGCTGCTACGGTGCAACGCAAGGACCGCGACTGGAAACGGTTGCAGAGATCGCACGCATGCGTCGCGACGGCTGCGATCTGGTGGGCATGACCGGCATGCCCGAAGCTGGGCTGGCACGCGAAAAAGGCTTGGAATATGCGTGTTTGGCGATCGTGGCCAACTGGGCGGCCGGTTGCGGCGACGCGCAGGAAATCACCATGGCCGACGTGTTGGCCAACGTCGATGCGGCTTCGTCCGGGCTGCCCGAGCTGATTGGCGAACTTGCACGCGGGTGATTGTCATCGGGGCATAAGCTTTGCATACTCGGCGCGTACGCACCGCCGTACACCACCCATTAATTATTGCAAAGGTCTCGCATCACCATGCCGAACGGTACCGTCAAGTGGTTCAACGACGCCAAGGGATTTGGCTTCATCTCACCGGAGGACGGCAGCGCCGATGTCTTCGCGCACTTCTCCGCGATCAATTCCAAGGGCTTCCGCAGCCTGCAGGAAGGCCAGCGCGTCAGTTATGACGTGACCCAGGGCCCCAAGGGTGCCCAGGCTTCGAACATCACGCCGGTCGAGTAATCTGACTCGATTGTGCGGTTGAAAAACCCCGCCACGGCGGGGTTTTTTTGCGCCGATTGTGCGCGGGCAGCGATCGCCAGACAGGGCAGGGACGATGCAACGAGCATTACGTATTGCGGTGGTGGGCTACGGAACGGCGGGGCAGGCATTGGCCGTGCTGCTCGGCGCCGACGGGCATCAGCTGGAGGTCTTCGAGCGCGCAGCTGCACCCGCCCGGTGGGCGCCGGTTTTCTGCTGCAACCTAGCGGGTTGCAGGTGCTCTGGAACATGGGCTTGCTGTCGCAGGCGCTTGCGCATGGAGCGCCGGTGCGCCGTCTGTACGGCGACACGCCGTGCGGGCGCGCGGTGATGGACATGCAGTACCGCGATCTGGATCCGCGCCTGATGGGTGTGGGCATGCAGCGCGGCGCCTTGTTTACGCTGCTGCGCGAGGCCTGGCCGCAGCACGCGCAACTGCATGTGGACACGCAGATCACCGCGATCGACCACGCGGGCGTGCGCGTGCAGGATCAACGCGGGCAGTGGCATGGCCCCTTCGATCTGATCATCGCCGCCGATGGCTCGGCTTCCACGTTGCGTGCGCAGGCGCAGGGAACGCAGCTGGATCGGGTATATCCATGGGGGCGCTGTGGTGCCTGCTGCCACGCGAAGACTGGCCATTCGTGGACGAATTGCGCCAGCGCTATATCGGCGCACGCAAGATGATCGGCCTGTTGCCGGTGGGCACGCGCCCGGGCGACGACACGCCGCGGCTGAGCTTTTTCTGGAGCCTGCCGTGCAGCGATTTCGTTGCGTGGGAACAGCGCGGCATTGCCGCCTGGCGCGACGAGGTGGCGCAGATGTGGCCGGAAGCACACGCGCGGCTTGCCACGGTGCAGGTGCATGGTGCACTGGCGCGCGCGAGCTATCGCGATGCGGTGGTGTCGCGCTGGCATCGCGGCCGCTTCGTGCTTGCCGGCGATGCCGCGCATGCGATGAGCCCGCAGTTGGGGCAGGGCGTGAACATGGCGCTGCTGGATGCATTGGCGATGCGCGATGCGTTGCGCGCCGGCGCTGATCTGGACGATGCCTTGCAGCGCTACCAGCGCGAACGCCAGGCGCATGTGGCGATCTATCACCGCTGGAGCCGCTGGCTGACGCCGCTGTTCCAGTCCGAACGCGATTTGTGGGCACATGGCCGCGATCTGCTGCTGCTACGCCCGATGGGACGCGTGCCGGGTGGACGCGGGCACATGTTGCGTGTGCTCAGCGGCACCCAGCATGGCTGGTTCGGCAAGCTGGCGCTGGCGCCGGAATTCGTCGAGGCCCTGGCGCAGCCGGTCGCGCGGCTGGCCGACGCTAAGGCCGAAGCGGCTGCATCGTCGTAGCATCGGCCGATGCGTGCGTGGCAATGGCTAACGCACCGGCAGTGCCAGCGCATCGCCTTCCACGCAGGCAACCAGGCGCTCGCCTTCGGCCAGTGTCGGCACGATGCCTGCGGTGAACTGCGAGAACGCCGGCAGGATGGTGACGCGCTCGCGC
Source organism: Xanthomonas phaseoli pv. phaseoli (assembly GCA_022749655.1). Classification (GTDB taxonomy): domain Bacteria; phylum Pseudomonadota; class Gammaproteobacteria; order Xanthomonadales; family Xanthomonadaceae; genus Xanthomonas; species Xanthomonas phaseoli. Next base: position 3,909,546 of record CP094243.1, on the reverse strand, counting down.
AACCAGAACGCCGGCCAGCGCCGTGATAGCCCCGGCAGCTTGGCCAATGGATGCAGATGCCCGCACAGCACGTGGCCGGTGGGATGCGGCAACGGGTCATGACGCAACACGAACGGGCCATCTTCGACCTGTTCGCCGGCCGCTTCGATGTGCAGATCCGCAACGGCCAGGGCGCGGTCGTGGTTGCCGCGGATGGCGATCACGCGCAACGCGCAATGCCGTTCGCGCCATGCGCTCCAGCGTCGGTGCCAGGCGGCACGCGGCGCGGGTCCGTGCAGCAGGTCGCCCAAAATCCAGAGCGCCTGGACATCGCGTTGTGCCAGCAACGCATCCAGTCGCTCCAGATCGTGCGCGGTGCCGCCAGCCGGCAGGCCGATGCCGGCACGTCGAAACACGTCGGCCTTGCCCAGATGCAGGTCGGCGATCAACAGCGCACGTTGCGCCGGCCGATACAGCGCGCGTTCGCCGAGCAATTCCACGGTTTCGCCGGCCAGCTGCAACTGCACGCTATCGCCCATGCTTGCGTTCCAGTTGTTCGGCAGCGCGCAATACGCGCGCCTTCCAGTCTTCGGTACTCAGTTGCCCGCGCACGCGTTCGGCCCAGAGCGGAAACGATAAGGGCGTGAGGCTGCGCGGCTTGCACAGGCGTAACTCACGTCGCGCGCAATCTTCCAGGGCATGCGCAAGCCGCGCCAGCTCGAGCTGGCCTTCGAACACTTCGCGTTCGGCCTGGGCGAGCAGCAGGTGATCGGGATCGAAGCGTTGCAACACGTCGTACAGCAAGCCGCTGGAGGCCTGCAACTGACGCAGGCTGCGCGGCGCCCGGCCAGGCAACGAGGGCGACAACAAGCCAGCCACGCGTGCGATTTCGCGGAACTGCCGGCGTGCCAGTTCGCCCAGATTGAGGCTGTCGCGCAGATCGTCGAACAGGCCCGCAGGTGACAGCAGGGTCTGCAGCGCATCGGCATCGATGTCGACATCCTGCGCTGGCGACAGCACAAAGCCATAGTCGTTGGCAGCGAAGCTGAAGGTATTGCGGTGGCGCCGGCCCCAACGTGCCGCGAGCAACGCGGCCAGGCCTTCGTTGACCTGCCTGCCGGCGAACGGGTAGACGAAGACGTGCCGGCCGTCGCGCGCCTTGACGCTTTCCACCAGCAGATGGTCCGGCCCGGGGCAGCGAAGAGAGCGACGCCTGCAGGTGCAGCAACGGCGCCAAGGCCTGCATCTCCGGCGCGTCGCCTGGGTCGGCGAACACCGCTTCCACCTCGCGTCCCAGCGCCGACGACAACGGCATGCGCCCGCCCATCCATTTCGGCACCACGCCACTGCCGCCCTTGGCCACGCGCACGTAGGCGGTCATGTCTTCCAGGCGCACCAGTTCCAGCAGGCGGCCGGCGAACTGGAAGCGGTCGCCGCGGCGCAGACGGCCGACGAATTGTTCTTCCACCGCGCCCAGCCGCCCGCCGCGCAGAAACTGCACGCGCACGCTGCCGTCGCTGGTGATCGTGCCGATGGACAGCCGATGCCGCAGCGCGACGCGTCGGTCGATCACGCGGTACAGGCCGTCATCGTCGCGCACCACCTTGTGGAAGTCCGGGTAATGCGCCAGCGCGCTGCCGCCTTGCACGATGAAATCCAGCACCGCGTTCCACGTGGTTGTTTCCAGCGCGGCGAAGGCATCGGTACCGCGCACTTCCTCGAACAACGCATCGGCGTGGAAGCCGCCGCCGAGGGCGAGGGTGACACAGTGCTGCGCCAGCACGTCCAGCGATAACCGTGGCGGTGGACGCGCTTCGATATGGCCGTGCACCAGTGCGCGGCGTGCCGCCGCATATTCGACCAGCTCCAGCGCATGCGAGGGTACGCACACCACGTGGCCGGATTCGCCGGGGCGATGGCGTGCGCGCCCGGCGCGTTGCAGCAGACGCGCGATGCCTTTCGGGCTGCCGACCTGCAGCACCTGATCCACGGCCGGGAAGTCGACACCCAGGTCCAGGCTGGAGGTGGCCACCACGCAGCGCAGGCTGCCGTCGGCCAGCCCGCGTTCGGCGACCGCGCGTAACGCTGGATCCAGCGAGCCGTGATGCAGCGCGAGCGTGGCCAGATCCTCCGGCCACACCGCACTCAAGGCCTGATGCCACAACTCGGCCTGCGCGCGCGTGTTGGTAAACACCAGGCTGGTGCGCTGCTGCATGATCTTCTGCAGCACGCGCGCCAGTTGCGCCAGGCCAAGATGGCCCGCCCACGGAAACCGCTCGCCACTTTGCGGCAGCAGGGTTTCCAGGGTCATGGTGCGCGGTTTGACGCCGGAGACCAGCGCCGCCTCGGGGCGATGCGGCAACAGCACATCGCGTGCCTGCGACAAATTCCCCAGCGTTGCCGACAGCCCCCAGATGCGCAGTTGCGGCGTCCATCCGCGCAGGCGCGCAAGACACAGCTGCAACAGCACGCCGCGCTTGTTGCCGAGCAGCTCGTGCCACTCGTCGACGATCACGCAGCGCAGCGCCGACAGCTGCGGCGCGGTATCCGGATACGACAACAGCAACGCCAGCGATTCGGGCGTAGTGACCAGCACATCGAGCTTGCCGCTGCGTGCCAGCCGCTTGTCGCGCGCGCTGGCATCGCCGGTACGCAGGCCCACCTGCCAATCCAGCCCTAATGCATCCACCGGCTCGCGCAGCGCGCGTGCAGTGTCGGCGGCCAGTGCGCGCAACGGCGTGATCCACAGCACCTGCAGATTGCGTTGTTGCTGGCGGCGCGCAGACGAGGCGGGCTTGCCTGGCTTGACCGGAGATTTACGCCCACGCGCGGCCAATGCCTCCAGTAACGGCCCGCCAAATGCCGCCAGTGTCTTGCCGCTGCCGGTAGGCGTATGCAGCAGGCCGGATTCGCCGTCGAGATACCGCTTCCACACATCGCGTTGAAACGGCAGCGGCGCCCAGCCGCGCTGCGCGAACCAGGCACGCCACTGTTGCAGTGGCGTGCCGTACGTGTGCTGCGTGACGCTCACCGCGCCAGTGCCTGCAGGGTGCTCAGATGATCGGCTTCGGCCATTGGCTTGTCGTGACGCCAGCGCAGGATGCGCGGGAAGCGCACTGCGATGCCGGACTTGTGCCGCGCGCTGCGGTTCACCGCTTCAAACCCCAGCTCGAACACATGCTGCGCGGTGACCGCGCGCACCGGGCCGAAACGCTCGGTGGTGTTGGCACGGATCCAGCGATCCAGCTGCAGGATTTCCTTGTCGTCCAGGCCGGAATACGCCTTGGCGATCGGCACCAGTTGGCCCTCATGCCACAGCCCGAAGGTGTAGTCGGTATAGAGCGTGCTGCGTCGGCCGTGGCCGGCTTGCGCGTACAGCAGCACAGCATCGATGGTAAGCGGGTCGATCTTCCATTTCCACCAGTCGCCGCGACGGCGACCGGATTGATACACCGAGCCGGCGCGCTTGAGCATCAACCCTTCCACGCCGCGTTCGCGCGCTTCCACGCGCACGTGCGCTGCGGCCTGCCAGTCGCTGACCTGCACCAGCGGCGAGGCAACGATGCGCGGGTCTGCAAGCGCGGAGAGCACGTCTTCCAGCAGAGCGCGCCGCTCCTGCAGCGGGCGCTCGCGCAGGTCTTCGCCCGCCAGTTCCAACAGGTCGTAGGCCACCACGCGCGCCGGTGCGGCGGCCAAGGTCTTGGGCCCGGGCTTGAGCCGCTGGATCCGCGTCTGCAACGCGGTAAACGGCATCGGCAGGGGCTGTTCGGGTTGCCAGGCCAGCAGCTCGCCATCGATGACGATGCCGTCCGGCAATTGCATCGCGGCGTGTTCGATTTCAGGGAAACGTCCATCCAGACGTTCTTCGCCGCGCGACCACAGTGCCGCTTCGCCAGCGCGGCGAATCAGCTGCAGGCGAATGCCGTCCCATTTCCATTCCAGCAGCCAGTCGTCGATGGCACCCAATGTTTCGACCTCCGCTTCCAGCGGCGAAGCCAGGAAGAACGGGTAGGGCTGCTGGCGGTCGCCGGGCAGTTCTTCGCTGGTCAACAGGTCTGCAAGATAGGTCGGATGCGGCCGCCAACTGCCCAGCATGCGCTGGGCAATGCGCGCGATGTCCACGCCCGACAATTCGGCCAGCGCCTGCTGCACGAGCCGTTGCGACACGCCAACCCGCAGTGCGCCGGTCAGCAGCTTGTTGAACACCAGCCGCTCGTCGAAGGCCAGGCTGCGCCACGCCTGCACGATGCAGGCCTTGCGGATGTCCACGTCCTGGTTGGCGATCGGCAGCAGCCGCTGTTCGATCCACTCTGCCAGGGGCAGGTCGGCCGCCTCGGTGACCGGGTCGTCCAGCAGCAGGGCCAGCGTTTCGGCCAGATCGCCGACATGGTCGTAGCTGTCGGCGACCAGCCAGTCGGCAACGCCGGCGGTGTCGGTGATCCATTCACGCAGCTCGCCGCTGCTGGCAATGCGCATGCGCGCACTGGCCACCTTGCCACCGGCCAGCAGATAGAGCGCCCATGCCGCATCCAGCGCGGGCGCCTCGCGGAAATACGCCACCAGTGCAGCGCGCTTGTCGAGCGTGCCGGTGCTGCGGTCCAGGGTGCGATACAACGCCGCGAAACGCCTCACGGCAGCGCCCGTGGCGCTGCGCGCCTGTCGGGAGCACGCAGTTCCAGTGCGCGTCGGGTAAACGCGGCAAGCACGCGTGGGCGCCGTAGCGCTCGCGGTGGACCGATGGTGGCCGCTGGTGCGCTGCGATGCACGCAAAACGCCAACGCATGACGGCGGAACGCGAGCGCACCGCTCAGGCGAATGCGCGGACGCGCGCGAACATAACGACGTGCGGGCAGCGGGTTCATTCCTCGGCTCCGAAATCGGTGCGGAAGGCTTCTGCTGCGACGCCGCGCTCCCGCAGGTGTTGGATCAATGCATCGGTATTGCCATGGGTGGCAATGACGCGCTGTGCGCCGGTTTCTTCGATGGTGCGCAGCAGGTCGGGCCAGTCGGCATGGTCGGAGACCACAAAGCCGCGGTCGTAATTGCGCCGACGGCGATTGCCGCGGATGCGCATCCAGCCCGAGGCAAAGCCCTGCTGTGCGCTGCGGAACCGGCGGATCCAGGCACTGCCGGCCGCCGATGGCGGTGCGATGACCAACTGCCCGGCATAGTCGGCGCCGCGCGCATGCTCGCTGACCGGCTGGGTGTCCAGCATCGGGATGCCTGCCTGGCGGTAGACCTCCACACCTACCGCGACCGCGCCATGCAGCAATGCCGGCTGCGTCTCCCACGCGCGCAATTCGGCCAATACGCGTTGCGCCTTGCCCAGCGCATAGCAATACAGGATGGCCGCTTCGCCGCGTTCGGCGCATTCGCGGCGCCAGGCGGAAATATCGGCCGCGACCTCGGAGGTGTCGGGCCAGCGATACACCGGCAGGCCGAACGTCGCCTCGGTGATGAAGGTGTCGCACGGCACCACTTCGAACGGCTTGCAGGTGGGGTCGGGCTGGCGCTTGTAGTCGCCGGAGGCCACCCAGACCTCGCCATCCACTTCGATGCGCACCTGCGCCGACCCCAGCACGTGTCCGGCCGGATGCAGCGACACGCGCGCACGACCCAGCTGAAACGTTTCACCATCCGCATGCGTGTGATAGACCTGTTCGCCCAGGCGCCATTGCAGGATGGACAGGCTCTCGCGCGTGCAGTGGTACTCGCCCATGCCGCTGCGGGCGTGGTCGCCGTGACCATGCGTGATCACCGCGCGCGGCACCGGCCGCCACGGGTCGATATGGAAGTCGCCTTGCGGGCAATACAGGCCCTCCGGCCCGAGCACCACCAGATCGCCGCGTGTGTGAGTTGTCTCATCGTTGCCGTTGCGCATGCGGCAACTCTGGCCAAGCCGGTGTGCAGATCCTGAGAATGGGAGCCGTGCGCTGGTGCGTTCGTGCAGCACGCGCTTACCGGCAGGTGCCACGACGTCGCGAGCAGCCGCCGGACGGGCGTGGACGGCGCGCAGAGGCCGGCGTGCAGAGGCCAGCGTGCAGAGGCCAGCGTGCAGAGGCCAAGGGTGCACGCATGGCACATGCCGGTCAGTTCACCGCCACGTTCGTCCGGCAGTGCGCGTTTAGTAGTGTTGGCAGCCGCGTGGATCGTGGACGCCTTAGAGCGGCCAACAAAACAAAGCGAGCGGCCGTCAGGTGGCGTCGACGGTACGAAGGAACCGCGGTGTACGCGTGGTACACACCGATTCCGGGCAACGGCCGCGCCCGCCTGGCTGCGCAGTCGTTTTTGTTAGCTGTTCCTAATGCCGCGTACGTCGCCCAGGCGAACGCACCGCGCTCGCTTCCACCGCCAGGGTGAAGCCGCGTTCTTCGCCGCCGTGCATGGCGCCGACATCGACCACCTGGCGACGGATCTCCTCGCCCTTACCGTTGCGCACCACCACCACCACCGTGTATTCCCACGGATCGCCGTCGGCCGGGTGGCGGATGGTGCCGTCGACCTTGAGCGGCACGATCGGCGCCGGCTGCGCGTGTTGCGCAGCCGCCGAATCGAAGCGCAGGTGGTGCTTGCACGCAGGGCAGACGCTGGCGCTTTCCAGGATCGTCGCCTTGCAGTGCGGGCAGCTACGCGTGGCGCCGGGCGTGCCCGGGCGAGGTGCACTCATGTGGCGTCGCTGTCTCCGCTGACGACCGGTTTGTTGGGCGTGACCGGCTTGCCGCCATCATCGCCCCAGCCGAAATCGGCCTGGCCGCGCATGCGCGCACCCGATGCCACCGTGAGGCTGCCGGCCTTGACGTCGCCAACCAACACACCGGATGTCTGCAGTTCGACCTGCGCGGCAGATTCGATGTTGCCCTCCAGCTCGCCGGCGATGATCACCTTGTTGGCGCGCACGCCGCCATTGAGCTTGGCGCCGCGTTCGATGGTCAGATCGCCCTTGACGTTGACATCGCCCTTGAAGCGGCCGGCCAGGCGCACATGGCCGGCGCCTTCGATCTTGCCTTCGATGCTGATGTCGGCAGCGATCAGCGACTCTTTCGCTTCGCTATGACGCTGCGTGGCTGCAGTTGCCGGTGCGACGCTGGGCGGTGCGGCGGCGGGCACCGGCGGTGCGGGACTGGTCTCGGCGGTGAACAGCCTGCCATCGGCAGCAGGAACCTCGGGAGTGACCGGAACGCCGTCTTTCTTATTGGGACCTTGATCGCGCCACATCGACATCGGACTGCCTCGCTTTAGGGGTCGAGGCCGACTATCGCCGCGCAACTGGATCTTTTGTGTGACGAACTTCGCAATCCGCGATGGACGGCGTGCGTGCCGAAGCTGTCGGCAAACGTCGCGGGCAGAGCCCAGGTGGGTGCGGCGTACAGGAGCGGCAGTGTCGCGCGACACATCGCGGACACGGCCGCACCGGCCTGGCAGCTGCGCCACGGCTTTGTCAGTTGCTTTCAGTTCGCACTGTCTGTCGCAGCACCGTGTCGCTCGACCCGGTTGCGCCCAGCGCGCTTGGCGCGATACAGCGCTGCGTCGGCTTTCTGGATCAGGCTCGCACCCTGTTCGCCATCGGCCGGGAAACTGGCCATGCCGATCGAGGCAGTCACCTTCGGCAACGCGCGCGCACCGTCGCTGACCGCCAGCGCGGCGATGTAACCGCGGATCTGCTCGGCCACGCGCATGGCTTCCTCGCCATCGGCTTCGGGCAGAAGGACGGTGAATTCCTCACCGCCGTAGCGGCATGCCACGTCTTCGGCGCGCAGGCGGGTCAGCAGCACCTCGCCCACCGCTGCCAGCAACAGGTCGCCACCGGCATGGCCTTGGCTGTCGTTGAACTGTTTGAAATGGTCCACGTCCAGCATCAACACCGACAACGGCAGACCACGCCGTGCGCACCGCGCCAGCTCGTGGCTCAGCGATTCTTCCAGATAGCGGCGGTTATACAGCCCCGTCAGCGCATCGCGGATCGACTGCCGGCGCAGCGATTCGCGCAGGCGCAGGTTGCTCAGCGCCAACGACAACTGCTCGGCGGCCGCCTCGGCGATTTCCAGCCGCGGCATCGGTCCCGGGCCGGCTGCGGACAGGAACAGAAACCCGAGCTGGGTGCCTTGCGCCGACATCGGCAGGCACGCGGTGGTGACGGACGCATCGCGTGCGGGTTCTTCGATATGCGCACACAGCGCATCCCGGCCCAGGTCGTGGACGATATGCGGCTGGCCGCGGCGCAGCGCCCAGCATTGCTCCGGCGACAGATGCGGCGCACTGCGCACCAGCGGCTCGCCCCAGTGGCTGATCGCCTCGGCGCGGTCTTGCGAGGCGCGCAGCAGGTACACGCTTCCCGCCACGCCCGGCAGCAGGCTGGCCAGGGTACGGCTGCTGACCATCAACGCTTCTTCGGCACTGATGCAGCTCTGCAGCAGGCCGGTGTAGCGGCTGAGCAGGTTGAGGTCGGCGGTACTGCGCTGCAGTGCGTCGATGCTCTCGCCCAACTCGCGATTGGCTTGCGCCGCCAGCTGTTCGGCCTGCGCGCGATGGCGCAGTTCGCGCATCAACAGCGCATAGACCATGCCCACCACCACCAGCCCGAACGGAATGCCGGCCAGCGCCAGTGCCAGCAACAGGTTGGCGCTTTGTTCGCTGCTTCGCGCGCGCTGTGCCAGCAGTTCCTGTTCGCGCTGCACCATCGCCAATGCCTGCTCGCGGATCGCGCTGGTGGTGCGGAAGGCGCTCTGCCGGATGTCGGCACGTGCCGGCTCCAGCCCACTTTGCGTATAGATGTCGAGCACGTGCTGAATCTGCCGCAGGCGGGTTTCCACCAGCCGTTGCAACTGCGCCAGGTGCTGCTCCTGCGAAGGGTTGTCGACGATCAGGCGGCGCAGGTTGTCCAGCAGGATCGGCAAACGTTCGACACTGGTGTGGTAGTCGAGCAGGTAGGCGTCGTTGCCGGTGAGCAGGAAACCACGCTGCGCCGATTCGGCATCGAGCACGCGCGCCTGGATCTCGTCGACCCGCCCGATCACCTCGTGGGTATGCGACACCAGCGCGGCGTCGGCCAGCGAACGGCGGGCACCGACGAAGATGCCGATTCCGATGACGACGAAGATCAGCGCAGAAAAATCAGCGCCAGCTGGTTGCGCCGGCGTGATGTAAAAGAAGAGGACATATGCGAATGCTAGCCTGCCGGCCTCGACAACACGAGCCACCCGTCGGCCGAGACAAGCGCGCCGGCACATGGCCGGCGCGTTGCGGGTGCCGCGAAAGAGGGGCGACTCAGTGCTGCGCGTGGTCGGCGTCGTGCTTGTCGGCGTTCTGTTCGGCCTTGTTGGCCATTTCACGCGTCTTGTCGGCTGTGGCATCGGCCGCATTGGCGGTGGCGCGGCTGGCGTCTGCGGCCAACTCGCGCGCAGCCACGCGTGCATCGGCAGTTGCGGCCTTCGCTTCCACTGCTGCACGGTCTGCGGCCTGTTCGGTCGCGGCGGCGGCGTGCTTGGCGGCAGACGCGGCATCGCGGCGCGCCTGCTCGGCATCCGGGCCCTGACAGGCAGCAAGGGTGAGGGCGGCGATGGCGCTCAACGACAGCATGCGGATCGTCTTCATGGGTGGTCCTGTTCCTGTTCCGGTGTTGGAAGCCGGAGCTTATGCAGGAGGCGATGCAGTCTGCGTCAATGCGCAGCCGGCCATTCAGCCACGGGGTAGACAGACGCAGTCGTGCAGGATGTTGGTGGTCATGCCGGCGGGTACGGCGTGCAAGGCCGGAATCGCAGGCAAAAAAGCCGCTGGAAACCAGCGGCTTTTTTCGAACTCGCTTGGAGTCAAGAAGTGATTACTTCTTGGCTTCTTCTGCGGTGTCCTTGGCAGCCTTGGCGGTGTCTTCAGCCGTCTTGGCAGCGTCGGCAGCCTGGTCAGCAGCAGCGTCGGTCGCGGCGCCCGAAGCAGCCTGGGCAGCGTCAGCAGCGGTGTCGGCCGAAGCAGCAGCGGTGTTGGCAGCAGCCTGAGCGGCGTCAGCCGACTGCGAGCCCGAGGCAGCAGCCTGGTCGGCAGCGGTCTGAGCGTCGGCAGCAGCTTCGTTAGCCGAAGCAGCAGCGTCCTGAGCCTGTTCCGGCTTCGAGCAAGCGGTCAGGGCCAGGCCCAGAGCCATTGCGATCAGCAGCTTGTTGATGGTCATTGTTTCAATCCTCGTCGTTAGATTAGGCAACGCGCTATTGCGCGCCCCGACATGATGACGGCCACAAGACGAGTGTCAAGCGCACGCGCATTCAGTTTTGCAAAATCGCCGTTAAAGATAATTAAATCAATTCGATAGCGATGGCGGTCGCTTCGCCGCCACCGATGCATAGCGTTGCGATTCCGCGCTTGCCTCCGCGGCTGCGCAACGCGTTCACCAATGTCACCACCAAACGCGCGCCGGATGCGCCGATCGGATGGCCCAATGCGCAGGCGCCGCCATGCACATTGACCTTCTCGTGCGCGATGCCGAGTTGCTTGATCGGTGCCATCGCCACGACGGCGAAGGCTTCGTTGATTTCGAACAGATCCACATCGTCCAATTGCCAGCCGAGCTTGCCAAGCAGCGCTTGAATTGCAGCGACCGGTGCGGTGGTGAACCACTCCGGCTCCTGAGAATGGGTGACGTGGCCGACAATGCGCGCCAGCGGCGTCACGCCGCGGCGTTGCGCGTCGTCCGCGCTCATCAGGACGGTGATTGCCGCGCCATCGGAAATACTCGAGGAACTGGCCGCGGTCACGCTGCCGTCCTTCTTGAAGGCCGGCTTCAGCGTTGGAATCTTGGCCACGTCCGATTTGCCCGGCTGCTCATCGCTGTCCACGACGACTTCGTCCTTGCGTGTGGCGACCGTCACCGGCACGATTTCGTCGGCAAACGCGCCGCTGCGCTGTGCCGCCTGCGCGCGTTCCACCGAGGCGATCGCGAATGCATCCTGGTCGGCGCGGGTGAAGCCGAACGTCTCCGCGGTGGCTTCGCCGAACACTCCCATGGCCTGGCCGTCATACGGATTGGTCAGGCCGTCCCATGCCATGTGATCGACTGCCTGGAAATTGCCGTAGCGGTTGCCGGTACGCGAGTTGGGCAGCAGATGCGGGGCATTGCTCATCGACTCCATGCCGCCGGCCACCACGATGCTGGCCGAGCCGGCCTTGATCAGGTCGTGTCCCAACATGATCGCCTTCATGCCCGAGCCGCACACCTTGTTGATGGTGGTGGCGCCGGTGGAGGTAGGAATGCCTGCGGCAATCGCGGCCTGGCGCGCAGGTGCCTGGCCAAGATTGGCCGGCAGCACGCAGCCGACGATGACCTCGGAAATATCGGCAGGTGCGATGCCCGATTGCGCGAGCGCGCCCCGGATGGCAGCCGCGGCGAGCGTGGGTGCCGGTACCGCATTGAATTGGCCGAGGAACGAGCCGATGGCAGTACGTTTGGCAGCAACGATGACGATGTCGGACATGAGCAGATACCGTTTAAAGTGAAACGATTATCTGCCTCATGGCGGCGCCGCGCCAGCACGCGCCCCACGCGCACCCTTTCCGATTAAAGTGAGCAAAGCGTTATTCGGGCCCGATTGGGCCCCATCCATGGAATGGGTTCGGGGAGAACACAAATGAAGAAGCAAGACGTCGCCAGGACTGTACTGGCCTCGGCGCTGGCCGTTGCGTTGACCGCATGTGGCGGTGGTGGTGGCGGAGGTGGTATCCGTCCAAGCACTCCGGCCGCACCGCCGGTGACCTCGCCACCTCCGCCGCCGCCGCCAACATCGCCGCCGCCACCGGTGACGACACCCACCACGCCGGAGCCGGCGATCGATGCGCATCTGGCGCTGACCAACGCGCGTGCGGCGCAGGCGCTTGGCTTCACGGGTGCGGGGTACCGCATCGGCGTCATCGATACCGGCATCAATGCCAATCATCCGGCGTTGCAGGGACGCGTCAGCGACAGCTTCATCTATGTGGACCCACGCACCAACAACACCGCGGTGGGCGATGTGGTCGGGCACGGAACCGTGGTGGCCGAGCTGGCCGCCGGGCGTGCGGTCGGGCAATGGCCCGGCGGCATCGCGCCGGGCGCGGGCCTGGTGTCTGCGCGCATCATCAGCGACCGTGCGCCGGAGGATGACGGCAGCGGCGACGGCAACGAGGTCGATGGACCGCTTGGCCTGGGACCGGTGCACGCCGATCTGATCAGTGCCGGTGTGCGCATCATGAACAACTCGTGGGGCGGTCTGTACTGGAACGACCCGACGGTGACCAATCAGATTGCCCAGGAATACCGCCCCTTCATCCTCAGTAACGATGGGCTGGTGGTGTTCGCGTCGGGCAATGAATCGCGCTCGCAGCCCTCCGATACGGCGGCGCTGCCCAGTCAGCCTGGCCCCAACGGAACGCTGCCGGCGGCCGATCTGGAGCGCGGTTGGTTGGTGGTGGGCGCGCTGGATACCGCCAACCCGACGCAACTGGCGTCTTACTCCAACGCCTGCGGTGTGGCGATGCGCTACTGCCTGGTCGCGCCAGGCACGTCGCTGTTCATCGACCCGGACGCCACTGCCGGCAACATCCGTTATTTCTACGGCAGCGGTACCTCGTTTGCAGCGCCGCTGGTCTCCGGTGCGGCTGCGCTGGTGTGGCAGGCATTTCCGTATTTCAACAACGATCTAGTGCGCCAGACCTTGCTGGGAACCGCCACCGACTTGGGAGCTGCGGGCGTGGATCCGGTCTTCGGCTACGGCCTGCTCAACGTCGGCAAAGCAGTGTTGGGGCCGGCACGCTTCGATTGGGGCACGGTGGATGTCAATGTCACGACCTTGCGTTCGACCTGGGCCAACGCCATCAGTGGCACCGGTGGCCTGACCAAGCGCGGCACCGGCACCTTGGTATTGAGCAGCACGGCCAATGCCTTCAGCGGCGACACCCAGGTACTTGGCGGCACCTTGCAGACGGCCAGCTTGCAGAGTGCGCGCGTGAGCATCGCCAACGGCGCGCGCTTGGTTGGCGCGGGCAACGTCGGTGGTCGGGTCGACAACGCCGGGACCTTGCAGGTCAACGGCGCAACCGCCTCCATTGCCGGCAACTACACGCAGGCCAGCAATGGTCGCCTGGCGGTGAATGTGGGTGACCGTTTGAATGTGGCGGGCACGGCGACCATCGCAGGCGACCTGCAATTGCTCGGTCGGCGCGACTACGTCGTCAACAACACCACCTACGCGGTGCTGCAGGCGACCGGTGGTTTGCAGGGCACATTCGACACGCTGAGCAGCGGGCCGGCGGTGACCTTTCTGAGCGCCACGCGCAGCTACGACGCCAACACCGCGTATGTGTCGTTGCAGCGCATGGATGTCACCGCGGTCGCCGCGTCGCTGGGCGCGATCGGCACCGCATCGATGGATTCGGCCATCCGCGTCGAGCAGGCGTTCCAGCAGGTCGATGCGCAGCAGTTCCAGGGCAACGGTGCGCTCAGCGGCGGCTTCATTCGCGCTGCAGCTGCCTTGCAACAATCGCCAAACGCCAAGGCCGCCGCCGATTCGCTGCGCAGCCTGTCTGGCCGTGCGCATGCCGACTCTGCGGTGATGACCTTCGACACCATCGACCTGGGTCGCCGCGCACTGGCAGCGCATTTCGATGGGCTCTCGCAACAGCCGCGTCTGTTGGGCAACTGGCAGCGGGCCCTTGGCGGCCCGGGCGAGGGTGGTGCAACCACTTCGGGATTTGCCACCTCCGGCTGGATGATGGGCAACGATGTGCGCCTGGCTTCCGGTGCGGTCACCGGTTTTGCGTTCGGCGAAACACGCTCCAGCAGCCTGGGCGACCTGGATGGGGCACGCGGGCGCGATCGTCAGGTGCAGGCGCAGCTGTATTGGGGCACGACGTTGGGCGCTGCGTACACGCTGGGCCAAGTGGGCTTTGGCAACGTCAATCGGCAGATCGAGCGCACCCTGCAGCTGGGCGAAGACCGCAGCAGCGCCTTCAGCGACTACAGCGGCAGTTACCTCAGCAGCAATCTGGAAACCGGGTACCGCCTGGGCGATGCGCGTGCAAGCCTGACGCCGTATATGGGCCTGGATTACGTGCGTTTGCGCAGCGATGGTTTCCGCGAAAACGGCGGCGATGGCTTCGGATTGCGTGCCAACGCGAATACGTCATCGCGCACGCAGGCACTTGCCGGCGTGCGCTCGGCGTATCGCTGGCGCGGTCTCCAGCTGGGCGGCTATGCGGAATGGCAGCAGGCGCTGAGCAGCGACGGCTTGACGCTGGAGGCCAGCTTCGTGGGGGTGGATGCGTGGGCACCGCTGCGTGGCATGCAGCCGGCACGCTCGGGTGGTCTGTTCGGCATCACCGCTGCTGCACCGGTTGGCCCGCAGAGCCAGCTGCGTTTCGGTTACGACCAGCGGGTGGGCGAGCGCGGCGACGACCGTGCGCTGAGCCTGAAGTACAGCGCCGATTTCTGATCGGCGTGCATGACGCCCGGGCGCAATGCCCGGGCGTGGCGTTTTCAGCGGCAATCACCTACCACGGTGATCACCTACTACGCTGATCGTTATGCCCAATCTGTCCGTTTGCGGTTACTCGCCGCGCAGCTTGTGCAGGAAGCGCGGCGCAGTGCGGCCCAGCGGTAGTTTGAGCTTGCTGATGGACTCGATGCGCGCTTCGGCAATCCGGTCGGCCGCCTGCTGCGGCGAAACGTCCAGCTGCGTGGACAGATCGAAGACCTTTTCCAGGTTGTGATAGATGCTGCGGATCAAACGCATCGCGCGCTCGCGGTTGTAGCCGTCGATCTCCAGCGACACGTTCATCACGCCGCCCGCATTCACCACGTAATCGGGCGCATACAAAATGCCGCGCCGATGCAGCTCTTCGCCTATGGCGGCGCTGGCCAGCTGGTTATTGGCCGTGCCGCAGATGATCTTGGCCTTGAGTTGCGGCAGCGTGTCTTCGTTGATCGCACCTTCCAGCGCGCACGGGGCAAACACGTCGGCCGACACCTGATGGATTTCATCCGGGCGCACCGCTTCTGCACCGTATTCGGCCACCACGCGGTCCACCAGCGCCTGATTCAGGTCGGCCACATAGAGTTTTGCGCCGCGTTCCTTGAGCAGCTTCACCAGCTCCATGCCGATATGGCCCAGCCCCTGGATCGCGATGCTGGCCTTGCCGACTTCTTCGTGGCCGAGCTTGCGGTTGAGCGAGGCCATCAGCGCCTGCAGCGCGCCATAGGCTGTGAACGGCGCTGGGTCGCCGGAGCCGCGATGCACCTGATGCACGCCGGTGACGTACTCGCTTTCCAGGTAGATCTGCTCCATGTCGTTGACGTCCGTGCCGACGTCCTCGGAGGTGATGTAGCGCCCGCCGAGGGTGTCGACGAACCGGCCGAAGGCGCGGAACAGCGCTTCGGTCTTGTCGGTCCGAGGGTCGCCGATGATGACCGCCTTGCCGCCGCCGACATTCAGGCCCGCCAGGGCGTTCTTGTAGGTCATGGTGCGGCTCAGCCGCAGCGCGTCGTTGAGTGCCGCCTCGCTACTGGCATAGGGGCGCATCCGCACGCCACCCAACGCTGGCCCAAGGCGCGTGCTGTGCAGGGCGATGATCGCCTTGAGCCCGGCGTCGCGGTTGTGACAGAAAATCACCTGCTCGTGGCCGGTGGTATCGAGGGTTTCGAAAAGCATCGAAGGCTCCGCGGGGCTGCGTGATGTGCCTTCCCTGAAGCCGGGCGTGCACCCGTGCCGTGGGAAACAAAAAACGCGACGTTTGCAGATCCTGTCCGATCACGTCGCGCTGCAACATTTTAAACCACGTCGGCAGGGGGTTGTGTATGAATCTGTTCACCAATCCCGGTAGCGTTGCTGGCGGAACCACAGCGTCCCCAGCCATTTGCTGCCTGCGGTGACCGGCAGGCCGGCGTGCAGCGAATCGGCGTCCGGGCGGCCATCGGCATGCAGGTTGTCGAAGCAGACCAGTGTGCCGGGACGTGGCCGTACGCGAACGCCGGCGACCGGAAATTCGGTATCGCCACCGGCGCCGACGTCGTTGAGATAGACGCAGACGGTGCGCTGGCGGTTGCCGGCGGTGGGACGGTCGGCGGCGATCGTTCCGGGCGGCAGGTAGTCGCGGTGCGCGCGGTACTGCTCGCCCGGTGCGTAGCACAACACCGAGAGCGGTTCTGCGTGGGCGAGCGGGAGCTGCGCGCAGGCCGCCAACCGCGCCTGTGCGGCACGCGCGGCGAAGTCCTCGATGATAGGGTCAATGTCGCACCGCGGCTGGTGCGGATCGGCGCGCGCTGGGTGCTGGCATCGTTGGGATCGATCACCTTCGAGGCACGCAGATGCGGTCGCGCCAGCAGCATGAGCAAGCGGCATTCGTCGGCCGACAGGACTGCGGCATATTCTTCGATGCGTGGGGCTGTGTGGCGTCGCACCGGGCCAACACGCGGCGCGAATGCGATGCGGTGATCGGCGGTGTCGTCTGCGGGGTCTGGCGGCGCGACGTCCACTGCCGGTAGCGCGGTCATGCCCAGGGGCTGCAGCTGCTGCATGAGCTGTGCAGCGGCATCGGGCTGGGGCGGCACGCCTTCGCCACGCAGCAGGCGCTCGGCCAACAGGGCGGCCGACACCGCATCGCCGCCTGCCGCCGCGCGTTCCAGCAAGGCCACGCACTGCCGTTGCCGCTCCGGATGCGCCACACGGCCGTGCTGGATGGCGATGGCGCGTAGCGCTGGCGGGTAGTCGGCAGCGGCTGCCGACTGCAGTCGATCCTGCGCAGTGCCGGCCAGGGCCAGCGGCTGCTCTCCCACCGCCAGGGTCGCCAGCAGATAGCCTGCTGCCGCAGTGCCCTGCCGCTCGGCCAGCTCCCAGTACGCCCGCGCCTGACCGACGTCCGCCTCGCAACCGACGCCATAGGCCCGCATGCGCCCGGCTTCGACCTGCGCCAGCGCATCGCCGGCGGCCGCGCTGCGCGAATACCAGGACAGCGCTTGTTCCGGTTGGCCGGCTCGCACCAGCGCCTGGGCCAGCGCGTTGATCGCGCCGGGTTGCTGGCGTTGCGCGGCGCGGGTGAGGTCTGCAAGAGAGGAGGGCTGCATGCGCGCATCCTAAAGTGGCCAACGCCCCGTAGCGAGCGGTCGTCAGGCGCAGGTTGGCGGCGCGCTCGGAACTGCAGTGTACGAGAGTGTACGAGTGGGACTGGCGATCCAGGGTAGCGGCGGCGTGCGCGCCCGCCTGTCGGTGAGCGCAGCGGTTCGGTCAGCCACGCCGGGTTGCACGTCCTGCATGCTCAGCGATCGGCAGACAGGGCCAATTGCGTCAGATACAGGCGCAAATCGAATTCCAGCTGGTGATAGTCCGGGGTCATGTGGTTGCAGAGCTGGTAAAAGGCCTTGTTGTGATCGGCCTCCTTCAGGTGCGCCAGTTCGTGTGCCACGATCATCTGCAAGAACGGTTCCGGCGCGTCGCGAAACACCGATGCGATGCGGATCTCGCGACTGGCCTTCAGGCGGCCGCCGTGCACGCGGGAGACCGCCGTATGCGTGCCCAGGGCGTGTTTGACCACATGCAGATGATTGTCGTACATCGCCTTGTGCAGGGTCGGCGATGAGCGCATGTAGCGCTCCTTCATCGCCTTGACGTACTCGTAGAGATGGCGATCGGTGCGGATTGCGTGCCGGTCCGGGTAACGCCGCGCCAGCACGGTGGCGAGCTTGTCCTGCGCGATCAGCTCACGCACCTGATCCAGGACGGCGGGCGGGTAGCCGGTGAGGTAGCGAAGAGTGTCCATGGCGATCTGTCGCGGGCAAGCACGCATGATCGCCGATGTGTCGGCTACTGACCAATCCACGCGTGCAGGTGCGTGACTACGCACCGGGCGCGCATGCGCGCTGAGAGTCGATGTGGCAGGCGCGTGCATCTGTTGCGCTCAGTGCGCTTTGCACGATGCGATGCGGATGTGGTGTTCGGTCGTGTACGGACGGCCCCGCGCGCTGCTGTGATGATGTCTCCACGAGCGCGCCCGCCTGCGTGGAAGCGGTGCCTGTTCTCTGAATGCACCGCATGTATTGCAGCGTGTGTCAGGCGTATTCACGAGTGCGGCACATTCGAATAGGTAGCGTGCAATGCATGTCTTGTGGCGCTGCGCCGCAAGCACACGATCGAACAACGGCACGGTGCCGATGAGGAGACAACATCATGATCAAGTGGGCCATCATTTTCGCAATCATCGGCTTGATCGCCGGTGCGCTGGGCTTCGGCGGCATGGCCGGCGCGGCGATGGGGATCGCCAAGTTCCTGTTCTGGGCGGGCATCATCATCGCCATCGTGCTGTTCGTGCTGGGCATGACGATTGCCAAGAAAGTGTCCTGACGCAGATTGCACAGCCGGGCACGCGCGTTGCGGCCCGCTGTCCTGCCTGTGAAGCAAAAGAGCGGCCAATGGCCGCTCTTTTTTACCGAAGCGCTGGCAAGCATGTCGGCTGCAGGCGACCTCAAGCGTGGTGCGCGAGCGCACGTCTGCCTTAAACGCCGGTATCGTCGGCAGTGGTATGCAGGGCGATGTTGAGTTGATCGATGGTCACGATCCAGTCGGCATCGTCGAGGCGTTCTTCACGCAATAGTTGGGATTGGGCAGGCGTCCAGAACGGCGCTTCTTCCAGGCGCATATCGCCCGGCAGCGGGGAATGCTCGGCAATGAAGCTGCGAATGCTGGCTTCGTCGGCCGGCAGGCCAAGCTGGGCGAAGAGTTCGGAAAACGGGTGGACGGGCTGTTCCATTGCTGTTCCTTCGTGGATGCGGGTGGCGGAGTGCCTGCTCACTGCCGCGCGTGCGGCCGGTGGCGGTGATTTGATGCTAGTTCAACCAGCTTGAGCGTACTGTGCACGTGCGGCTTGGATTTGCCTGCGCGAATGACCATATGTGTGTCCAGACCAGCGAGGTGAGCGACCATGGCGACCGGATGGGCGGGTGATGGAGCGGTACAGGACCAGATCGATGCCACTGTCGACGATGCGATCAAGCGCGCACGGAGTCAGCTGCATCAAGGGCCGAGTCTGACGCACTGCGAAGAGTGCGACGCACCGATTCCCGAGGCGCGTCGCAAGGCAGTGCCCGGCGTGCATTTGTGCGTGAATTGCCAAGAGGCGCACGACCAGGAGCAGGCCACGCAAAGCGGCTACAACCGTCGCGGCAGCAAGGACAGTCAGCTGCGTTGAGACAGCCAGCTGCGCTGAGGTTGATGGGCCATGCCCGCGATGCAGTCGCGACCGCGCTCACGGCATCCGGCGCCGCTATCGCAAGCCAACGCTGCGGTGGAGCCTGCCGTGGTCGCCGAAGGGTGCCGCTTGCCGACGCTGCCGTGTTTGCGTTCTGCCACTGGCGAGCTCGCCACCGTCACGCGCCTTCGCCTTGCGCCTAGTTGGCGTTGAAGCTGCCGGTCTCGCGCCAGCGACGCGTCGTACGCTGGAAAAACAGGCTGTTGGGGACTTGCAGTACGCTACCGGTACGCTCGCCGGTTTCTTCCAGCGTGGTGTAGATCACGTTGATATCGATCACACGTCCCTTCAAGCCGGGCTTGTCGCCGCCTTCGAGTACCTCGATGTGATCGTGCAGGCGAAATGGCCGCGTGGTGATGATCAGGAACGTGCAGAAAATATTGGACAGCACGCTCCATGCAGCGAAGAAGGCCACTGCGCCGACGGCTGCGAACCCGGTGAATGCGGTCCACAAGGTGCCACCCGAGACGCCGACGACCCGCAGCACCATCAGCAAGGCACTGACCGAAATGACGAAACTGCCGACGCGGCGGATACCGATCATCATTTCGGCCGGCACGCTGTAACGCGTGCACAGCCGCCGCAGCAATTGCCGGAGCAGCAGGCGGACCAGCGCGGCAACTGCCAGAATCAGCACGATCTTGACCGTCGGCACCGCAATCGCCAGCCATTCGGGATTCCAATGGGGCAACAGGCTGCGGATCATGGCGGGCAACGCATCGGCGGCAGACATCTCAGCGTGCAGGATAGAAAGGGGCATTCATTGTAGCGGGCCAACTCTGCGCTGTCGGTGTGCAGCGTGAATGCATGCGCGTCTGCGCACGTAGACGTGCCGCAGATTGCACGCGTTCAATGCGTGCATGCCCACATGCGCATGCAGGTGGAGTCGGCAGGTACACGCCTGGGGTGTTTGCGCGGATGCGGCGCAAGGCGCCAACGCCCCACAGCGTTCGGTTGCCGCGCATCGGCAGCCTGTGCGAAGTCATTGCGCAGGTCGTCGCCACAAGCGACACGACCTCGCATGGAGTTACGTTCCTGCGTGATGCGTCTGCATGACAGCGACGTACCCCAGAAACAGACATGCCACCTTGCGGTGGCATGTCGATACAACAATCCAACTTCGCGGCACCATGCACTGCAACCTGCAGCGGTGTTGGCTGCGTCAGGCGGTTTTGTCGCCGTCATTGCGCGCCGGGCCGAAGTTGGTGGTGAGCACTTCGATCCGGCCGCCGGTCTTGCGGAACGCGGCGATGTCCGCAGCGATGCGCTCACGACTGAGCGGCTGCGACTTGCCTTCGCTGCGAGCGATGCTGGGCTGGGATTTCTGCTTGGTCGCGGGACGTGCCATGTGGCCTCCTGTAGCGGGGAAGTGCGGTGACACCGCGTGCGGCTAGGGTGGCGCGCGCGGAAGCGGTGTCGAGAGTGCGACGGCGTTCGGTGCGCCATTGCGGTGGCACGGTGTGCGTGCCATTGCAGGCAAGACGGCTGGGCGTCGAGCAGCAACCGCATATTCTAAGGGATGAGGTGGCAGCGCGTGTTAATCGCCCGACGAGTGGGCCTGTGCGGCGGCCCAGGCCAAGCCCTGGACCACACCGAATGACGGATCGCCATGCACAAGGCGCGATTCGGGGAACGCGGCGGCCACGGTCTCGCGGATGTAGCCCGCCCGCGACATGCCGCCGGTTAGGAACACCGTCGTCGGTGCGGCGGCCATGTCGGCGCGCACCTGTGCCAGCAGGCTCGCCAATTCGCCGAGATAGCTGGAAGCGGACGCAACCAATGCCTCGGCCTGCACGTCCACGCCCAGGCCGCGCTCGATGAAGTCGAGCGCGGCCTGGTGCCGATCCGCCTCGCTGAGCGCGATCTTGCAGGCTTCCACGCCGCGATACAGGCGCGCAGTGTTGCCGGTGTCCTGCAGGGCCTGCAGGCGCTTGTCGAAGGGGGCGGGCACGTCCTGGTACTTGTGCAGGCGAAATTCGCGCTGTCGCGTCATGTCCTGCACCATCGCCGCCTCCACGTAATGGTGGGTGGGCACGCGGGTGATGCCGCGGCCGAACAGTGGCATGTAGGCCGCCAGGCTCAGCGCCAGGTCGATATCGGTACCGCCACGCGCAATTCCCCAGGCACGGTGTACCTGCGGCGCAGCGCTGCCACCGACGCTGGCATGGGCAATGTCGGTGGTGCCGCCGCCGATATCCACCACCACGGTGTCGTGGCGGCTGTCGTGGCTGACGTGGTAATGCATCGCGGCCGCTGCAGGTTCTTCGAGAAAGTCCACATTGTCGAAACCGGCGGCGATCGCGGCGGTCTGCAGGATCTCCAGCGCCTGCGCATTGCCGGCCTCGCCGATCGAACTGCGGAATTGCACCGGCCGGCCCAGGGTGGCATGACGGATGTTGAGGTCGAACTGGCGCGAGGCAGTCAGCCGGATGTGTTCCAGCACATGGGTCGCGATGCCGGTAATGGTCTGGCGCGCGCGCGGATGCAGGTTGTAGCCCAGCATCGACTTGGGGCTCTGCACCAGGCTGCCTTCGCCTTCGAGAAAATACGCATCCAGCGCTTCATCGCCGTAAACGGCGTTCTGCAGCAGGGCAGCGGAACTGCGTGGCTCGCGTACCTGCTCTTCCATCCACTGCCGCCGCACGATGCGGATCGCGTCGCGGCGCAGGCTGTCGTTGTTGGGAGTGCGGCCGGCGGCCAATGCATCGCGGCGGCCCGAGTCGATGAGCCGCTCCACCTCGTACTCCAGCGCCGGCGTCAGGCTGAAATCGTCGGGGTCGCGCATGGTCTCGGGAAAATACACGGTGGTGCGGAACTGCAAGGCCTCGCCGAAGCGCACCGGCACCACCTGCCCATCGACGATTGCCGCCGCGGCGGAGTTGCTGGTACCGAAGTCGATGCCGAGTTTCATGCAGACAGGCCTGGAGAGCGGGCCGCGCACACTTTACTACGCCTGCCGCGCCTGCCGTCGAGACCGGCAGCGTCGGTGATGCCAGTGGCCGAACACAGGCGTTGTGTCGGGCACTGGCCGCGCCGCAGCCACGCGGGTGCGGCGCGCGCTCCGGTCAGGCTGCCAGCTCGGCCACGTGACCGTCGTTCAATTCCTGCGTGGTGGCCTCGCGCACTGCCACCACCTCGACCGCAAAGTGCAACGTTTGCCCAGCCAGTGGGTGGTTGCCGTCCACGGTGACCTGGTCAGGGCCAACCTCGGTCACTGTGACCAGGACCGGGCCCTGCTGCGTGCGCGCTTCGAACTGCACGCCGGGGACCACCTCCACATCGGTCGGAAACGCATCGCGGGGCACCTGCTGGATGAGCTGCGCATGACGCGGGCCATAGCCTTGTTCGGGCACGACGTCGGCGGTGAGCGTATCGCCCAGCTGCTTGCCTTCCAGTGCCTGCTCCAGGCCGGGCACGATGTTGCCGGCGCCATGCAGATAACTCAGCGGGGTGTCGGGCGTGGAGCGGTCCAGCACTTGGCCGTTGTCGTCGGAAAGGGTGTAGTGAATGGTCGCAACGCGACCTTGGCTGATTTCCATTGGAAACCTCCATGACGGGTGATCGAGGGGAATGCATCGGCTGATTCACGATGCGAAGAGATGCCGCACGCACACCGTAGGCAATCGCACCGGATCATGCAACCGCAGCCGGGTTTGCGGTTGAGGCGGGGATCAGCTTGGCGGCACAACGCCATGACCAGGCTCACGCCGGCTGCGTCAGCGGATTGAAGCGGGGTGTGGGTCGGGCCGACCGTCCTCAGCGCGATCGGCGAGTTCGGCAATGGCGCTTGGTTAGAACGACACGCGCAACCCCGCAGCGACCGACAGGCATGTCCATCCCGACATCTGCATACCGCACGCTTCGGGTCTCCCCTTAGTCCGGCTCTGCGCCGCTCTCGATCTGCGCACGCCGTGCACGCCAGGTTTCCGGGGTCTGCGGCTTGATGAACAGGGCGGTGAGTTCGGGATGTTGCTGCTTGGCAGCGGCTTCGATCCGTCCGACGCAGGCCTCGATCTGCGGTGTGGTGCGACTGTCTTCGAACTCGGCGCTCAACGCGGCCACCACCTGGTTGGGGCCCATCTGCATGGTGAGCACGCCGTTGGCCGCACGCACGTCCGGATCGCTGGCGGCGATGCGCAGCAGCGAGTCGGTGACATGCGCATGCGCCGGCTCGCCGATCAGCAGGCCCTTGGTTTCGCGCGCCAGCAGGAACGCGGTAAATGCCAGTACCCCGGCGATGCCGATCGAAGCAATGCCGTCGAGTTCGGGCATGTCGAACAATTGCGCACCGGCCAGGCCGAGCAGCGCCATCAGCAGGCCGATCAATGCGGCGCTGTCTTCCAGCAATACGGTGAAGGTGGTGGGGTCCTTGCTCTGGCGAAATGCCTGGAAATAGCCCATGCGGCCTTTCTTGGAGCGAAATTCGCGTACCGCCACCACCCACGAAATGCCTTCGAACACGATCGATACGCCGAGCACGCAGTAGGCAATCAGATGGCTCCTGGCCGGCTCGGGGTTGCGTAAATGCACGATGCCTTCGTACAGCGACACGCCTGCACCCATCGCAAAGACCAGCAGGGCGACGATGAAACTCCAGAAATACAGCTCGCGCCCATAACCGAACGGATGGGTCGGGGTGGGCGGCTGTGCGGCGCGGCGCAAGCCATACAACAGCAGCACTTCGTTGACGGTGTCCACCAGCGAATGCACGCCTTCGCTGAGCATGGCCGAGCTGCCGGAGATGCCGGCGGCGATGAACTTGGCCACGGCAATGGCCAGATTGCCCGCCAGTGCCACGTACACCACCACGTGCGACCCCTTGGTCTTGCCTGGGCCGTTGTCGCGGCCTGCGTCGCCCTGTTCGGGGCGAGGGGAGGGCGGGGTTGTGCGCGGGGAAGGGGACACTGGCTGATGGGACACGCGCGACCTACGGGGTATTCGACAAGCGCTGCACTATCGCGCCATCGCCGTGCCGGGTGCGTGATCGCGCACCCGGGCGGCTACAATCCACGCCCGCTTCGATCAAGGAATTGCATGCCTACCGTCCCCGCCTGTCCGCAATGCGGACTGGACAACACCTATGCCGATGGCGCGATGTCGATCTGCGCCGACTGCGGCTTCGAATGGAGCGCGGGCGAAGCCGCGGCAGACACGACGGTGGTGCGCGACAGCAACGGCAACGTGCTGCAGGCCGGCGACACGGTCACCGTGATCAAGGATCTCAAGGTCAAGGGCTCTTCGATTCCGCTCAAGCAGGGCACGGTGATCCGCAATATTCGCCTGGTCGAAGACGATGCCGAGCACATCGAGGGCAACTCGGAAAAGATCAAGGGCCTGGTGTTGAAGACCTGTTTCCTGCGCAAGGCCTAATGCGCGAAGCACCAGCTAGCTTATCTAGGAGCGCGCGTGCGTGCGCTGACGCAATACCAGCTAGAGCGACATCGCGCACTGAAACGCTTGCGGTGCGCTATGCCACTCGACTGGGTGTTGCACTTGCGGATGGGCGCTGAAAGCCGGTTGGGCTAGTCGCGCGGATACACCGCTGCCACCATGCAGCTCTGTCGCATGCGCGACAACATGCCGCCGCGCACGCTGCTGAGATCACCTTCCGCGCCAGCCCCGGCACGCGCGCCGGCAATGCCGATTTCGTCGAGTACATCCACCTTGTCACCCGGATTGCCGCAGGTCGCATTCAAACCCATCCCGGCGACGAAGCGGATCGGCGGCGCGCCGCTGAGTTCGCGGCAGCCGTCCAGCAATCGACCTGGTCGTGACGGTGCATCCCGGGATGAGGTGGCGGCATTTCCACCACCAAACCCTGGCTGTCGGGCCGCATAGGCAGCGGCGCACCTGCAAGACCGGCAGTTGCTTATCGGCCACCAGCCGGCACGCAGCGCATCGGCGTTACCCAGGCGACCGCACCATGCCAGTTGGCAGGTGCGGTCGCGTGGTCAGGTGCTGATCAGGCGATCACTCCGGCAATGCGGGGTAATCGGTGTAGCCCTTGGCACCGCCGCCGTACATCGTTGCCTGATCGATCTCGGCCAGCGGCGCGTTCTCGCGCAGCCGGCGCACCAGGTCCGGGTTGGCGATGAACGGGCGTCCGTAGGCGATCGCATCGGCGTAGCCGCTGCTGATGGCGTGTTCGGACATGCTGCGGTCGTAGCCGTTGTTGGCGATCCAGGCGCCGTCGAACTTGGCGCGCAGCGCGGCGTAGTCCAAGGCGATGTTGTCGCGCGGACCGCCGGTGGCACCTTCGATCACGTGCACGAAGGCCAGCCCGCCGATCAGGTTCAGGCGCTCGACCGCACGTTCGAACAGCGGCTGCGGGTCGGAGTCGTGCGCGCCGTACACCGGGGTCACCGGCGACAAGCGCACGCCGGTGCGTTCGGCGCCGATTTCATCGGCAATCGCCTGTACCACTTCGGCAAGCAGGCGGGTGCGGTTTCGATATCGCCACCGTAGGCGTCGGTGCGCTGGTTGGAGCTGTCGCGCAGGAACTGGTCAAGCAGGTAGCCGTTGGCCGCATGCACTTCCACGCCGTCGAAGCCGGCATCGAGCGCGTTGCGCGCCGCGATGCGGTAGTCCTCGATCAAGCCGGGGATTTCTTCCAGTGCCAGCGCGCGCGGCTCGGACACGTCCTCGAATCCGTTCTTGGTGAAGGTCTTGCCTTCGGCGCGAATGGCGCTGGGCGCAACCGGCACTTCGCCCGGCGGCAGCACACTGGTGTGCGAGACACGGCCGACGTGCCACAGCTGCAGCACGATCTTGCCACCGCGGCGATGCACTTCATCGGTCACGGCGCGCCAGCCCTCGATTTGTTCCTTGGTGTAGATGCCGGGCGTATCGAGGTAGCCCTGGCCCAGCGGACTGATCTGGGTGCCTTCGGCCACGATCAGGCCGGCGGTGGCGCGCTGGCCGTAATACTCGGCGGCGAGCGGCGAGGGCACCTGGCCGGCGCCGGCGCGGTTGCGCGTCAGCGGGGCCATGATCACGCGGTTGGCAAGATCCAGTGCGCCCAGGCGCACCGGCGAGAACAAGGGGGATTGAGTGGATTTGGACATCAGCAGCCAGTCGAAATTGATCACGCGCCAGGCGCGACGCCGCGCCGATCGCGGTGCCCAGCAGCGATGGTGGCGGACTCGAGCAGATTCGAGCGATGCAGATAGGACACAGCGTCCCTGTCGCGTCGGATGCGCTGTAACTGTGATGGAGTGGGCGCTGGGGCTGAACCGGCCGTGGGCTCGCGCTTTCCTGCTCTGCTGCATTGCACAATAATAGGCCGCCCCGCCATTCCTGGAGTCGGGCATGACCGATACCGCTTTTTCCTCGTCACGCGTGTCCCGGCGCGATTACGTGCTGATCCTGCTTGCGCTGGCGATGGGCGGCTTCGCGATCGGCATCAGCGAATTTTCCACCATGGGCCTGATGACGACAGAGATTGCGCGCAGGGCTTGCAGATCACCGAACCGCAGGTCGGTCACGTCATCAGCGCGTATGCATTGGGCGTGGTGGTTGGTGCGCCCTTGCTGGCGATCCTGGGCGCGCGCTGGCCGCGGCGCACCTTGTTGCTGCTGCTGATGGTGTTCTATGCGCTGGGCAACGTGGCCAGCGCATTGGCGCCGAGCTACCACGCCATGCTGCTGTGCCGCTTTATTGCCGGGCTGCCGCACGGCGCCTACTTCGGCGTTGCGTCGCTGGTGGCTGCATCGATCAGCCCGCCCAATCAACGTGCCACTGCAGTGGGGCGGGTCTTGTTGGGGTTGAGCGTTGCGCTGCTGGTGGGCAACCCGCTGGCAACCTGGCTGGGGCAAATCGTGAGCTGGCGCTGGGCCTATGCGTCGGTGTCGGTGATTGCGCTGGGCACGGTCGCCGCTGTGGCGATCCTGTTGCCGCCGCAGCCGGAAGAGCCGCGCCAGCAGCCGCTGCGTGAATTGCGCGCGTTCAATCAGCCGCAGGTGTGGCTGGCATTGGCGATCGGGGCGGTGGGTTTTTCCGGCATGTTCTGCGTCTTCAGTTACCTTGCGCCGACCTTGACTGCGGTGACCGGCGTGACCGCAGCGCATATCCCGTTGGCGATGGTGGCATTCGGCGTGGGCGGGGTGCTGGGCAGCATCCTGGGCGGTTGGTTGTTCGACCGCATGCAGTTCCGCGCGGTGCCGGTGTTGCTGCTGTGGTCGATGGTGGTGATGTTGACGTTTCCGCTGGCAGCGCTGTCAGACGTGTGGGTGTTCGTCTCGATCGTGGCGGTCGGCACCATGGGGGCGTTGGCGCCTGCCTTGCAGACGCGTTTGATGGACGTGGCAGCAGAAGCGCAGACCCTGGCCGCAGCCTCCAACCATGCAGCGTTCAATACGGCCAATGCATTGGGCCCCTGGCTGGGCGGCATGGCGATCACGGCAGGCTGGGGTTGGACCTCCACCGGCTATGTCGGCGCGGCCACCGCGCTCGGTGGGTTGCTGGTCTATGCGGCGGCGGTGTGGCAGGAGCGTCATCAGCAGCGCACGGTGTTGACGAACTGCTGAGTGGTCGGTGCC
The DNA here is from genome assembly GCA_022749655.1 of Xanthomonas phaseoli pv. phaseoli. Classification (GTDB taxonomy): domain Bacteria; phylum Pseudomonadota; class Gammaproteobacteria; order Xanthomonadales; family Xanthomonadaceae; genus Xanthomonas; species Xanthomonas phaseoli. The sequence goes on along the minus strand of CP094243.1, from coordinate 3,881,779 downwards.
GCAACGGGCAAGCGCTCGCGGCAACGTTCGCCACGCGGCAGCCACTTGCGTCGCGATGCGGCTATCCGCGGACCATGGCATCGCCACAGCCATCTCACATGGTAGAGGCGAGACTTGGCGCCCAATCAAGCGGACCGAACAGTGCCATGACCGAATTCACTCCACCGCCATGGAAGCGCGTCAATCCCAAGGGCAAGGCGAAGTCGACGCCATTGACCGACGCGCAAAAGGCAGCGGCCAAGCAGCGTGCCGAAGAAGCGGGACGGCCGTATCCGAACCTGGTCGACAACATGTGGGCCAGTCGCCAGCCGAAGTGATCTTGACCTGCTGTTGGCATGGATGAATTGCAATTCATCGCCTGCACGGCGGCGTGAGGAAGACGCCCGTATCGCTCACATATCGATTATGCAGGCGGGGCGAGGATCAGGCCGTACACAACGCGACGGCAATGCAATCGATCCATCGATTGACTCACCTTCCGCCGCATGCGCAGTCATCGCACCGCGCAGCGTCGGCCCATTCCAACAAGGAGCCACACATGAGCATTCAGAGCAAAACCGAGCATAGCCTCAACGACCTTATCGCCATCTCGCGCGACGGCAAGGACTTCTACGAAGAAGCCGCGGCCAAGGTGGGCGACGCAGAGCTGGCGACGCTGTTCCTTCGCATTGCCGGCGTCAAGACCGACATCGTCAGCAGCCTGAGCAGTGTGGTCACCGCCGCCGGTGGAACGCCGGAACAGCACGGCACCATGGTGGGCAGCATGCAGCAGTTTTACGGCAAGGTTCGTGCAACCCTGGGCGACACCAAGTACGGCTATGTGGCCGAGCTGGAAGAGTCCGAAGACCGTCTGTTGAAGGCGTTCGATCAGACCATCGCCGACCAGGACACCCCGGCCGCTGCACGCGAAGCCGCGCTGCGCCTGCTGCCGGAAGTGCGCGCTTGCCATGACGTCATGCGTAACCGCAAGCATGCGATGAAGAGCGCTGCATAAATCGAGTGCAGAACCGAAGTGCATCGTCACCGAACCGATGCAGCTCTGGGGTAAGACGATAAAGGCGGAAACGGGCAGCGCAGGCTGCCCGTTTCTTTGTGTCGTGGCACGGCGCGCGTGCCTGGCCAATGCCGCAATCGCAGTTCCACGCAATGCGGAACGGTTCCACATCCGCATCCTGCAATTCGGCATATTCGGTGCGCGTCGGGTCTGCTAGTATCCGCCGCCCTTCTTCAGGCAGGCGCGCGTTGCGCGGTCGTGGCATCCACCCATGAAGCAACAGTTCCTGTACCTGTCGTCGGCCGAGGCGCAGTTGTCGCTCGGGCTTGGAGAAGAGAAGACCACCGAACGTTTGTTTTTCGCGGTGATGGCCGATGCGCCCACCGCCGAGCATGCAGCGCGGATCGCCGACAGCCTGTTGCAAGGCGGGCACGCCGAAGGCAAGCCGCTTGCGCGCGAACGGCTGCATGTGACCCTGCATCATCTGGGCGATTACGCCGGTGGCCTGCCGCCCTCGTTGGTGAGCCGCGCCAGCCAGGCCGCGACGCGCGTGCAGATGGGCGCGTTCGAGGTGGAGTTCGATCGCGTCGGCACCTTCGGTGGCAGGCGCTCGCAGCTTCCCTGCGTGCTGCGTGGCGAAGAGCAGGTGCGCGGGCTTTACGAGCTGCAAGGCGCGTTGGGAAAGCAGCTGGCGCATGTCGGCATTGCCGGCGACGCGCAATACACGCCGCACATGACGCTGCTGTACTGCAATCAGGCGGTGCCGCAGCGGCGCTGCGATGCGCTTGCCTGGACCGTGCGCGAGTTCGCGTTGGTGCGCAGCTTTCTCGGCCAGTCGCGCTACCAGATCGAAGGCCGCTGGTCGCTGCGCTGATGGGCATGACCACGCGTACGCGGTAGCCTGCGGCATGGACATCCTCACGCCATTGCCATTGCACGCCGACCACCTGGCCGCGCTCGAACAGGCCTATGCCACGCCGCCGCGCGCTTACCACCACTTCGGCCATGTCCGCGCGGTGCTGCAGCACTACGCAGAGGTCGCCGCCGGGCCGGGCTGGCGCCAGCCGGTGGAGGTCTGGCTGGCGGTGCTGTTCCACGATGCGGTGTATCAGCCCGGACGCAGCGACAATGAAGCGCAATCGGCACGGATGGCGGCCGAATCCATCCCGCGCTGGTGGCCGCAGGCGCAGGTGGACGTCGAGCGGGTGCAGGCGCTGATCCTGCTCACGGCCCGGCATGGGCACGTGCTGCCGCAGGACGTGGATGAAGACGCCGCGCTGTTCCTGGACTGCGACATGGCGATCCTGGCCGCGCCCGCAGCGGTGTTCGATGCCTACGATCGGGCCATCGCCGAGGAGTATCGCGGGCACGTGCCCAGCGTGCTGTTCCGGCTCAATCGCCGCCGGTTCCTGGCCGGTGTGCTCAAGCAGCCGCGCATCTTCCTGAGCGACTACTTCCATACCCATCACGACGCCGCGGCGCGCGCCAATCTGCGCCGGCCGCTGGGGCGCTGAGCGGCCATGCCCTGGCCCGGCTGCATGCCCGGCTGAGTCCGATGCGCACGCTACAATGCCCGCATGCACGACAGCGCTGCTTCCAGCCCCGACCCACGCCCGATCGCCCCGCAGCCGCCTGCGCCCAACGAATGTTGCGAGAGCGGCTGCCCGCTGTGCGTGCACGATCTGTATGCCGAGGAGCTGACGCGTTACCGCCAGGCCCTGGCCGCGTGGGAGGCGCGCCAGCCGTTGCCCAGCCGCCCCGAAGCCCAATGAGCGCTGTCCCGCGCTTCGCGCTGCGGTCCGGAACGATTATCTTTGAACCACTTTTCCCGATGGTGCGACATGCGACGACTTGAAATATGGAGCGCGCTCTGCGGCGCGGCGATGTTGACGCTGTCGGGCATGGTCGCCGCGCAGGCGCCGGGACCGGTCAGCCATGGCCGTTTCGAGCAGGTGCCGGTGCTGATGCCAAAGGGCGAGCCGCAACGGGTGGTGATCTGGCTGGCCGGTGCCGGCAATGCCGCCAAGCGCCAGGCCCAGGCAGAAAGCCTGCGCGCCGACGGTGCGATGGTGGCGGTGGTGGATACCGCGCATCTGTACGCGGTGCTGCGCAAGGCCGGCGGCACCTGCACGTTCTCGGTTGGCGACGTGGAAAACTTCTCGCGCTACATGCAGGCCTTCTACCACATTCCCACCTACCGCCTGCCGCTGCTGGTGGGCGATGGCGAGGGCGCGGCGCTGGCCTACGCGATCGCTGCGCAATCCAAGTCGCATGTGCTGGCCGGCGTGCTGACCGACGGGCTGTGCCCGGCCACCGTGTCTAATCAGGCGATCTGCCAGCCGGGTGTCAGCCCGCACCAATACCCTGTTGCCGGTGCCGCTGCAGATTCCGTGGGTGCTGGCCGCCAGCCAGGACAAACGCTGCCCCGCGGCCACCGAGGAGGGTTTCCTCAAACAGGTGCCGCAGGCGCGAACCTTCCGGCGCTCCGCGCAAGGCGACATCCTGCCCGGCCTGCGTGCTGCGGTGCGCTCGTTGGGCGAGCAGAAGGGCGTGGCTTTGCCGCCGCCGCCGGGCGGTCTGGCGGATCTGCCGGTGGTGGAACTGCCGGCCAAGCCCGATGGCGACAGCGACGACGACACCTTCGTGATCTTCGTCTCCGGCGATGGCGGTTGGGCCGGCCTGGACGAAGAGGTGGCCGACGCGCTCGCCGCGCAAGGCATTCCGGTGGTCGGCCTGGATTCGCTGCGTTACTTCTGGACCGAGCGCACGCCGCAAGGCTTTGCCGACGACCTGGATCGCATTGCCCGCATCTATGCGCAGCGCTGGGATCGTCAGCGCGTGGTCTTGATCGGGTTTTCGCAGGGCGCCGACGTGCTGCCGGCGGCCATCAACAAACTGCCGGCGGCGACCAAGCAGAACCTGCGCATGACGGCGCTGTTGTCGGTCGGCAAGCTGGCCGACTACGAATTCCATGTCAGCAATTGGCTGGGCTCGGACGACGAGGGCCTGCCGATCGCGCCGGAGATACAGCGTCTGCCGGCCGGCACGACGGTGTGCATCTACGGCCAGGACGACGGCGATGCGCTGTGCCCGGACCTGCCCGCAAACGCGGCCAGGCGGGTCGCACTGCCGGGCGATCACCATTTCAAGGGCGATTACGCGACCCTGGCCAAGACGATCATGGACCAGCTGCACGCGCTGTCGAAATAAGACGCAACACCGGTTGCTTTGATGCGCGCGCCGACGTAGGGATGTCGGCGTCTTGACGCTGTACGTCGCTGCCGAAGGCGATGTACAGAAGTCCGATCATTCAATTCCGCTGCCGCGCTTTCCGCCCTAGCGATTCTTTTCCGCCGCCGGCGATGGCATGCGTGTAAGCGTCCGTAGCGACATGCGCAAGGTTGGTGAGCGGCCGCGGTGCCGCATCCGGTGTCGGGATGCGGGTGAATCCATCCATGCAAGCGCTCTGGCCGGATCCAGGCCAGAGCACGGTCCCGCCCTCGAATGCGGCACCGCGCCTTCACGTTTCGCGGCCGTTTCCTGGCAGGCCAGCATTGCAGGAACCGAGCGCGCCCGCGCTTCCGGCATCCGCAGTAACCAGTGCCGCCAGACCCGCAGGCCTGGCGCCAGCGTCCACCAGGCCTTACTCCTGCCGCCCAGGATCGGCCGAGATCAGGCGGGTGACATCCAGCAAGGCGGCCGGCAGATGCATGCCGCCGGGGGCGACCAGGTAGCGCGGGCGCCAGGTCGGGGCGAACTTCGACTTGAAGCGGCGCAGACCGCTGAATCCGTAGAAGCGCTCGCCGTGCCGCGCGACCAGGCTGGCGAAGCGGTTCCAGCGCCCGGCCAGGCGATGTTCGGCCAGGCCCGACAACGGCGCCATGCCCAGCGAGAACCGCGTGTAGCCGTTGGCCTGGCCCCACAGGAACAACTCGATGAACAGGAAGTCCATGGTGCCCTTCGGTGCCTGCGCGCTGTGCCGCATCAGGTCCACCGAGAGTTCGCCGCCGGCCGGTGCCCACCACACATTGGCGAAGGCCACGATCTGGCCTTCGGCCTCGGCCACCGCCACCGGGAAGCGACGCAGGTAATCCGGATCGAAGCTGCCCAGCGAGAAGCCTTTTTCTTCGCCGGATTTTTCTTCCAGCCATTGTTCTGACACCTCGGCCAGGCGCGGCAATACCTTCTCCACCTGTTCGGGCGGCAGCATGCGGAAGCTCAGGCCGCCGCGCTTGCCGCGGTTCCAGGCCTGGCGCAGGTCGGCGCGGTCGCGGCCTTCCAGGGTGAAACCTTCCAGCGGCACGATCGCCTCTTCGCCCAGCTTGACCAGGGTCAGGCCCATATCGAGATAGGTCTGCCAGTACCGTTCGCCGACCTGGTAGAACACCGGGCGCAGGCCCATGTGGTCGGCCTCTTCACGGAAGCGCCAGATCAGCGCGCACGCCACCTCCGGCGGGCCGACCGGGTCGCCCATGGAAATCAGCGAGCCGCCATAGCGCTGCATCATCACAAAGCCACGGCGCTGCTCATCCAACAAAAACGCCTTGTCGCCGGTCAGCGCCAGGCAGGCCTGGGTATCGGTGCTGGTGGCCAGGATCGGTGCCAGCGTCTGCAACGTCTGCGCATCGGCGGCCGGCATCGGCCTGCGCCCACCACGCAGCAGGCGCGCCATGCCGAACACGATCACGCCCACGCACAGGATCAGCGCGGCGCGCAATGCGCGCGGCGCATTGGCCGAGGTGGCGAACTGCCACCACAGATCGTTGCTGTATTCGACATGGCTGTAGACGAAGAACAGCAGCCAGAACGTGGCCACCAGCACCAGGCCCAGGTTGCTCAGCCAGCGCCACGACCAGGCTTCGTCCAGCAGCGCGCCCTGGCGATAGAACTCGCGCCGTGCCGCCCACAGCGCAACTGCTGCCAGCGCCGCCGACAACGACACCGAGATATGGCTGCCGCGCAGCAGCGCCAATGGCGGCAGCAGCAGGCACACGCCCAGCGCCAGCACCCAGGCCGCATGGCTGCGGCGCTGCAGGCCCTGGCCGATCAGCAACAGCATCATGCCGCCCAGGCTGACCAGCAGGTGCGAGGTTTCGATCAGCGGCAGCGGCGCCACTTCCTGGCGTGCGCGCGGTGTCGGCAGGGTGCCGTCGATCACCAGCGCGGCACCCACCGCAAACACCGCCAACGCCAGAATCTGCGGCAGCCACGGGCGCAGGGTCTTCCACACGGTGCGCGCGGTGCTGGCGCCTACGCGTACCGGCGCGCGCAGCCCGGAGGCGGCCGCCATGGCCACGGAGATCAGCAGCGGCACGATGTAATACGTGACGCGGTAAGCCAGCGCCGCCGCCAGGACCGCGGCAGGGGTCACGTGCGGCAGCAGTTTGAGCAGGCTCCACTCGAACACGCCCAGGCCGGCCGGCACGGTGGAGATCAGCCCGGCCACCACGGCCACCAGCCAGATGCCGATGAAGCCGAAGTAGCCGGTACCGGGGTCCGGCGGCAGCAGCACGTAGAACGCGGCCGCGGCCAGACCCAGCTCCACCAGGCTCAGTGCGGTGACGCCCAGTACCGTGGTGCGGTCCGGTAACCAGAACCGGAGGCTGCGGATGCCGAACTCGCGGCCCTGTTTGCCGACCAGCGCCAGCATGGCGCCGTAGCCGACCAGCAGGACGATGCCGGCGATGCGGATGGCCTGCGCGGTGATCGGCAACGCGCGCGCGGCCGCTTCCGGTTCCAGCAGCAATGCCAGACCCAGCAGCACCCAGGCCCCGAAGATGAAACCAAGTGTGCTCATCAGCACCACCTGGCCGATCTCGGCCAGGGTCAGGCCCACGCTGCCGTAGCCGCGCAGGCGCACGGCGCCGCCGGTGAGAGCGGCAAAGCCCAAAGTCTGCCCGACCGCATGCGCCATGAAGGCAGTGATGCCCACCCGTGCCGGATGCAACTGCTTGCCGGTGCGTTTGAGCCCCACCCAGTCGAAGCCGACCAGGCACGCGTAGCTGCTCAAGCCGAGCAGCAGCGTCAGTGCGATCTGCCCCGCACCCAGCTCACGGAACGCGTGCCGGATCTGGCGATAGCCGTGGTCGGTGAACTGCGACGACAGCGCATGCAGGGCCATCGCCAGGATCGCCAGGCTGATGATGACCGGCAGGGCGCGACGCCAACCGCTGGCGGAGCTTTCGGAGGACGTGGAGGTATCCGTCATGAGGGCAACGGGATCTGCTGAAAGGGAAGATGGATGCATGCACGAGATGTGCCGCGCGCGCGTTTGCAATGCATGGGCCGGTCGGGTTGAGGGTGCATGCCGCGTGGTTGCGAAGGTGCCGACATCCGGTGAACGCGTGGTTCGATCGTACCGACACAGTATCTGTGCGGGCCGGCCGCGCGCATCATAGGGCAAAGCCGCACACGCGTGCCGAACGAACACGACAGGACCGCCATGACAGTTGGAAGGCAGACAGGCTGCTGATGCGCAATCCACCCGATTCCCCCACGTTTGCGCCCCACGCGCGCGCCATGCCGCCGCGCTGGCGCGGCCCGCCGGCCGCATCGCCGCGGCCGCGGGCATGGTCTTCATCGGGCTGGTGCTGGTGCTGCAATGGCTGCGCGGCGATCTATGGTGGGTGGATGCGCAACTGAGCGCCTATCTGCACGGCCCGTATGGCCTGTTGCTGCGCACCGCCTACTGCCTGTTGGCCGCCACGATGGCGTGGCTGGCGCTGGGCCTGTATGCGGCATTGGCGCCGGCCGCGCGCAGCCGCACCGTGCTGGGTTTGTTCTGGATGGCCGCAGTGGGGCTGTGCATGGTCTCGATCGGGGACAGCTGGATGCCCGAGCTGGCACCGGAGGCGGCGGCGATGGTGCATGTGCTGTCGGCGGATACGACATTTCTGTGCGTGATTGCCGCGGTGTTGCTGCAGTCGTGGTACTTCCGACGCGATGTGCGGTGGCGTGCGCACTTTCCTTCGGCCTTTCTGCTGGGCTGGGCCGCGTTTGCGGTGTTGCTGTTCCATGTCACGGTGACGAGCGCACCTCTGGGCATCAGCCAGAAGATCGCCATCGTACTGATCGTGGTGTGGATGGTGCGCGCGGGCACCGTGTTGGCGCGCTGCGAGCGCGACGGGGCTGCACGTCTGCCGCATTCGCGGGACAATGCAGGGGTCAATCAACCGTAGGAAGCCTGAAATGCTGCAGCGATTCGATGCGGGTCCGCGTATGTCCGAAATGACCGTCCATGCCGGCGTGTGTTACCTGGCCGGCCAGGTTGCCGAGGACACCAGCCAGGACATCACCGGGCAGACCCGCCAGGTGCTGGGCGAGATCGACAAGCTGCTGGCGCTGGCGGCCAGCGACAAGACCAAGATCCTGCGTGCGGAAATCTTCCTCGCCGACATCGCCGATTTCGATGGCATGAACAAGGCCTGGGACGAGTGGGTGCCGCACGGCTTCACGCCTGCCCGCGCCACCGTTGAAGCCAAGTTGGCGCGGCCGGAGTGGAAGGTGGAAATCGTGGTGACCGCTGCGGCGGGCTGAGCGCGCCACCGGGTGCGGCGCTTGAAGCGGCGCGCGATGGCACGCACCGCTTCAGCGCAACCAAGTGACTGCTGCGCGGTTATCGCAGTGCGCGCACGTACGCACGCGCGGTGCATGGTGGCCGGCAGTCATGTTCGCAACGACTGCCGGCGCTGCACTCAGCGCTTGACGAAGCGGTAATGCGCCACACCCCATTCGCGGCCCTGGTCGTAGCCGAACAATTCCGCGCAGGCCAGCCAGAACATCCGCCAGCGCTGCCACCAACGCTGCGCATCGTCGCCGTAGGTCTGCTTCAACAGCGGCATGATCTGGTCGCGGTGGCGGTCCTGGTTTTCCAGCCAAGCGTTGGCGGTCTTTTCGTAATGCTCGCCTGACAGCACCCAGCGTTGTTCGATCACCACATCCTGCTGGAAATGCAGCAGGGTATCGGCCGCCGGCATCAGCCCGCCGGTGAAAAAGTGCCGGCCCATCCAGTTGTCTTCGCCGGCCACTTCGAACGGGTAGGCCAGATCGCGGTGGCAAAAATGTGCACGAACAGCTTGCCGCCCGGTGCCAGCCAGCTGCCGACGCGCGCGAGCAACTCGCGGTAGTTGCGCATGTGCTCGAACATTTCCACTGACACCATGCGATCGAAGTCGCCCGGTGGCAGGGTTAGCGCGTTGACGTCGGCAGTGATCACCTGCACGTTGCCCAGCCCGCGGATGCGGCACTGCTCAAGGATATGCGCGCTGCGGGCGTGAGTTGGAGACTGCCGTGATGCTGGCATTCGGATAGCGCTCGGCCATCCACAGCGTCAACGAGCCCCAGCCGCAGCCTAATTCCAGGATGCGCTGTCCATCGGCCAGCTCGGCGCGTTCGCCGTACAGCGCCAGCATGCGTTCTTCGGCGGCATCCAGAGTGGGCGTGGTGGCGTCCCAATAGCAGCTGCTGTACTTGAGCCGGCGGCCCAGGCACAGGGTGAAGAACTGCGGCGGCAATTCGTAATGCTGGCGATTGGCCGCATCGGTTTCGATCGCGATCGCGCTGGCGCGCAGGCTGTCGATGAAGGCGCGCTGGCGCTCGCCGTTGGCATCGGCATCGTTGCCGCGCTCATCGCGCAGGCGCTGCGCGCACAGGCGACGGATGCCGTAGCGCAAGATGGCATCGGGCAGCACGCCGGATTCGGCGAGCCGCGTGGCGAAGGCTTCTTCGGGCTGCGCGGATGGCGGGACGATAACGGTAGACATGCAACTCTCCAGGCAAATCAGGACGAAGGGGAAGCGGAAAGAACGCGCTGGTGCTGCGCTGGTACTGGGCATAGTCCTCGCCACGCGAGCGCAGCGCCTGTTGCTCGGTGTAAGGAATGCCGGTGAAGCGATACAGAAACACGAACATCACCACCGGCCCGAGCGCGCACAGCGCTACCGGCCAAGGGCCTGCACCGACGGCCAGCGCCAGATACGCGAACCAGTGCACGAACTCGAAAAAGTAATTGGGGTGGCGCGAATAACGCCACAGTCCGGCGCGACAGGTCTTGCCGCGATTGGCCGGGTTGGCCTTGTGCGCCGACAGCTGCCGGTCCGCCAATGCCTCGCCACCGACCGCGATCAACCACACGACGATCGCGATGCCTGTCCATACGCTCCATTGCGCGTTTGGGTTGCTCGCTGCGGCCAGGAACGGCACCGCAAATAGCACCACCACCACGGCCTGGGCCAGGAAAAAGCCGAGGAACTTGCTCTGGCTGCCGTTCCAATGTTCGCGCAACGCGCGGTAGCGGCCGTCTTCGTGCGGGTCGCCGAACACGCGCACGCCCAGATGCAGCGCCAGACGCGCGCCCCACACGCCCCCAAGCACCGCCACCAGCACGCGCGGCAGCACCGCGCCATCGGACATCCACGCACAATACGGCGCAGCCACCGCCAGGCAGCCTGCCCACAACACATCGACCGGGCCGGCGTTGCCGCTGCGACGCTGCCATAGCCAGCCGATCACCATCACCACGCTTGCGAACACGCCCACATGCAGCAGCGGCCAGGCATTCATTGCAGTTCTCCAGTGGGGTCATCGGGCAATGGTCGCGCCAGCCGGCGTGCATACAGCGACAACACGCCGCAGGCCACGCCCCAGCCGATGCCCACGGCAAGCGCGGAATGCAGGTAAGGCGCTTGAAATTCCACCGCATGCCAGCTGCGTTGCGCCAGCCAGTACGAAAACGGCCCGAAGATGGCGCCCAGCAGCACCGCCAGCCACGGCTGCTGCATTGCCGTGGCCAACGAATGGTTGAGGGTGAGCGCAAAGCCCAGCCATAACGCCAGGATCCACGGTGGCGCCAGCAGGCTGCCCGGCCACGGCGCGGCGTAGCGCACCCAATTGCCCGCGGCGAGCGTGGTGTCCAGCAGCAAGCCCAGCGATAAGGCGGCCACCATCAACTGCACGTCGCCGGGCGCGCGTCGCGATGGCCACAGCTGGTACAGCGCAAATGCGGCCAGCACCAGCAGCGTTGGCCAGATGCGCGCATGCGCAGCGGAACTGACCGCTACCAGCCACAGCACCTGCAGGCCGAGGTAGTTGCCGAGCTGCTTCATGCGTCGGCGGCAAGGCCCGGTACGAACTGCGGCGGGCGCGCACCGGGCTTGCTCAGCCACAAATGCACATCGCCGATCGAGCGTTCCAGAAAACCGGCTTCGCAATAGGCCAGGTAGAACTCCCACATGCGGATGAAGCGCTCGTCGTAACCCAGCGCACGCACCTGCGGCAACTGCGCCATGAAACGCTGCCGCCACGCGCGCAAGGTCAGCGCGTAGCTCGGGCCGATGTCTTCCAGATTGAACAGGCGCAGATCACTGGCGCGCGCGATCGCGCCGGTCATCGCCGCAATCGAAGGAATGAAGCTGCCCGGGAAGATATGCCGCTTGATGAAGTCCACCGAGTGCAGCGCCTGTTTGTAGCGGTGGTCTTCGATGGTGATGGCCTGGATCAGCGCTTCGCCATCGTCCGCCAGCAGGCTGCCGACCTTGGCGAAGTAGGTGTCCAGATACTGGTGGCCGATGGCTTCGATCATCTCGATCGAGACCACGCGGTCGAAGCGGCCTTCCAGGTCGCGGTAGTCACGCAACAGCACCGTCACCCGATCGCTCAGCCCTGCCGCGGCGATGCGTTGGTTGGCCAGCTCGAACTGCTCGCGCGAAATGGTGGTGGTGGTGACGCGGCAGCCGTGTTCGCGTGCGGCGTGCAGCGCGAAGCCGCCCCAGCCGGTGCCGATCTCCACCACATGATGGTGCGGCGCCAGGCGCAGTTTCTGGCAGATGCGTTCGAGCTTGCGGGTCGCTGCGCGCTCCAGCGCCGCTTCGCCCTGCGCCTCTTCGCCATCGACGAAGATGGCCGACGAGTACATCAGGTTTTCATCCAGGAACAGCTTGAACAGCGGGTTGCCCAGATCGTAATGCGCGGCGATATTGCGCCGGCTGCCGCTGCGGGTATTGCGCGCAAACGCATGCAGGCTGCGCATGGCCCAGCCGCCCAAACGCGCGGTGCCGGTCTCCATCGCGTCCAGCCGCTCGCGGTTGCGCAGCAGCAGCCGCATCAACGCCACCAGGTCGTCGCACTGCCATTGCCCGTCCATATACGACTCGCCCGCACCGACGCTGCCGTTGAGCGCCGCCTGCCGATAGAAGCCGGGATCGATCACGCGCAACTGCATCTGCAAGGCCTGCGCGCCAGTGGCCGTGCCAAGTGTGGTGACGGTGCCGGCTTCGTGCAGCTGCAGTTGCCCATCGCGCAACTCGCCAAGCGTGGCCAGCAGGCGCTTGCGCAGCAGGCGGTCCGTCCAGGAGGCCGCGCGCGGCGCAGCGTGATCGGGCAGGGACGTGGCGTTCATCGGGGTTCTCGCACAGGCGGGTGAGGGTGGTCGTGGACGGGGTTGCCGCGCAGCCACAGGCGCAGGGCCTGCCAGTGGATGGCGACCACCACCCACACCGTCATCAACGGATAGGCCAGCAACGTGCGCGCCAGGTTGCGCGCGGTGAGTGGTTGACGCTGCAGCACCAAGGTGGCGTCGAAGCGGCGCGTGCCGCTGTTGTCGATGGAGCCGCCGGCATCGTCGCCAACGGTGTCCAGCACATCCATGTGCACGCGCAACTGCGCATCCGGCACGCTGAAGCGCCAGTCGTAGCGGTGCTGCATGCCCATGAACGGCGAAACGTGGAAGCGCTTGTCGAAGCGCCACGCGTGCACATCGCGATGCGTGCGCGCCTGCGCGACCGGCAGCACGTAGGTGTGGCGCTGCTGCCAGGGGTGTTGGTGATTTCGGCCACGATCCAGCGCAGGCTGTCGTGGCGATCGAAGCAATAGTAGAAGCTGACCGGGTTGAACACGTGGCCGAAATAACGCAGGTGCGTCAACAGCCGGATCGCGCCTTCGGGGCGCTCGCCAGTATGCGCCTGCACGCAGTCGCGCACGGCCTGCTCCAGCGGAATGTTGGCATCGCCCAGATAGTCGCTGCGCCGGAACTGCGCCAGATTGGCGCGCCCCACCGACCACAACCAGCGTCGTGCGAACACCTGGTCCAGCTCGGACAGATCCAGGTACATCAGGAACAGGCGATAGCGAAAGTGCAGCGCCTTGGGCATGAAGCGCCGGTGCCGCACCCAGCCGGTGTAGATCGCGCTGCGCAACGGCCCCGCCACGCGACCGGCACCGCTGCCCTCGGAAGGGGGCAACGGCACCGCGTCGTGGTGGGCGTCGCGCAGCAGCTGCATCACCAATCCACTCCCAGGCCATGCGCGACGTCCACGCCGCTGCGCAGGCCGTCTTCGTGGAAACCGAAGCCCCACGCGGCGCCGGCAAACCAGGTGTGCTGCACGCCCTGGATGTCGGCCTTGCGCGCTTGTGCCGCCACTGCCGCCGCGTTCTGTACCGGATGGCGGTAGCGCATGCGCCGCAGCACCTTGCCGGGGTCGATCTCGTGATTACGATTGAGGCTGACGATGAACGGCTGCGGTGACGCGATCGACTGCAGTGCGTTCATCCAGTAGCTCACCGTGCAGGCGGCATCCGGGTCGGCCGGCACGTGCGCGTTCCATGCGGCCCAGGCGCGCCGGTCGCGCGGCAGCACGCTGGCATCGGTGTGCAGCACGGTATCGTTGTCCTGGTAGGTGATGCCGCCCAGGATGTGTCGTTCGGCCGGCGTGGCGTCGCTGAGCAGACCCAGCGCATCGTCGGCATGGCAGGCCAGCACCACGTGGTCGAAATGTTCCTCGCAATGCGAAGCTTTCACTACTACGCCATTGGGCGTGCGGCGGATCGACTGTACCGGCGTGGACAGGCGCTCGATCACCTGCCAGCGCCGCCGCAGCGCACGCACATAGCTGTTGGACCCGCCACGCACCACCTGCCACTGCGGGCGCCCGCTCAGTTGCAGCATGTGGTGATTGGCCATGAAACCGATCAACTGGCCCATCGGAAATTCGAGAATGGTCTGCGAGGGCGAGGACCACAGCGCGGAGGCCATCGGCACCAGGTGCTGGTCGCGGAACGCATCCGAATAGCCGTGCCGCTGCAGATACGCGCCCAGCGTGCTGAAACGCTCGTCGCTGTGCAGTACCGCCGGTGCCTGGCGATAGAAGCGGCGCAGGTCGGCCAGCATGCCCCAGAAGCGCGGACTGAGCAGGTTGCGGCGCTGGCAGAACAGTCCGCCCAGGCTGCCGGCATTGTATTCGAGCCCGCTGCGTGCATCGTGGACCGAAAAGCTCATCGTGGTCGGCTGCGCGGCCACGTCCAGCTCGGCGAACATGCGGGTGAGCAGCGGGTAATGCTGCGGATTGAACACGATGAAGCCGCTGTCCACCGCGTAACGCTGACCGTCCAGGTCGATGTCGTGCGTGTGCGTATGCCCGCCCAGATAATCGGCAGCCTCGAATAGGGTGACCTCGTAGCGCCGCGACAACAACCATGCTGCACCGAGGCCGGCGATTCCGCTGCCGACCACGGCAATTCTGCCCTCGCTCATCGTTTCACCCGTTCGGCGCGCTGGGTGAGCAGCTTCGGCATCGGCTTGAGGTCCCACACCAGCCCCACCCACGACATCGCGGTGAGTCCGTACCAGGTCATGTCGTATTCCCACCATCGCAATCCCTGGCGCGCCGAGCCGGGAAAGAAATGGTGATTGTTGTGCCAGCCTTCGCCGAAGGTGAGCAGTGCCAGCAGCCAGTTGTTACGGCTGTCGTCGCGGGTGTCGAAGCGCCGGCTGCCGAAACGATGCGCCAGCGAGTTGATGGTGAAGGTGGCATGGAACAACGCCACGGTGGAGATCACAAAGCCCCACACCAGCAACTGCGCACCGCTGGTCTCCAGCGCGGGCGCAGCTACTGCCAGCCAGTTGCCGAGCAGGTAGAGGCCCAGCGCCAGCAGCACCGGCATCACGATGTCGAAGCGGTCCAGAAAGCGCAGTTCGGCAAAACGGCGCAGGTCGGGGATCACTTCCCAGTCGGTGCGGAAATTGCGCGGGGTCAGGAACCAGCCGGTATGGCTCCACCAGAAGCCGTGCTGCGCCGGCGAATGCGGATCGCGCCCGGTGTCGGTATGCCGATGGTGGTTGCGATGATGCGCCGCCCACCACAACGGCCCCCGCTGCACGCAAGTGGCCCCGATGGCGGCGAACACGAACTGCAACACCCGCGAAGTCTTGAAGGCGCGGTGCGAAAAATAGCGGTGATAAAACCCGGTGAGCGCGAACATGCGCAGCGCGTACAACGCCACGGCCACGCCCACCGCAAACCAGGACGCACCGACCCAGAACACCGCCAGGCAGGCCAGGTGCAAGGCGATAAAGGGCACCGCACGTAGCCAGTCGATGCGATCGGCACGCGCTTGGTCCAGGGGCTCGTCGGTTTGCGAATCCCCAGCGACGCAGGCTGCCGACGCGTGCGGCCAGGCCGCCACGCGGCGGTGCGGTGGCGGGCTGCGGCGCTGCGGCGTCAGGGTCCAGGCCAGTGCTCGGCACGCGTGATTCTCCATAGGTAGTCGTGACCCAGTACGGACGCTGCCGGCAAACAGATGCACCAGGCCGCTTGATCGTCGCATGCATGGGTGGGGTTCGCTTGGCGTTGCGAATGAATCGCGCAGCTGCGCACACATTGCCCGCGCCAGCGCATACCGGCGTGGATGAGGCTGTTTTGGAAGGCCTCGCCTGCGACGTGCCCGCAGGCGAGGCTAGCGGCGCTGGATCAGGGAGCCATCGCCAGCGTGCTGATGCCGCCCTTGGCCACCACCGTACCTGTGGCAACGCCACCGGGCGCGCCACCCGGCGGCTCCAGCGTGACGGCCAGAATGGCTTCGTTGCTCAACATGGGCATCAACTGATCGGGAATCTGCGCACGGCGTGCACGTTGATCGTCGAAGGTACCCATCGAATGCGCCCTGCCATCGGGGGTGATCAGCCACAGCTCCGGCACCTTGTCGGCGGTGGCGGTGCGGTCCAGTGGCGTCACCGTGATGGTGTGCTTGTCGGCGTCCATCAAGGCCACATAACCAGGGCGACCGTCTTCGGTGGCCAGGGTCGAGGTCATGGCGATCCCGGTCGCGGCAGGGGGATTGGTCGCAGGCGGGGGGCGGGGTCTGCGCCACCTCGCCAGTGGGCGGCGGCTGCACCGGTGCCGGCGGCGTACGCACGTTGAGCAGGGCGAGCACGCAGACCGCTGCAGTGGCCAGGCCACCGACGCTGGCCCAACGCCAGAACCGCACGCTGTTCCACAACGGCGCCGCAGGCGCGGACGTACCGACCGGCGCTGCAGAAGGCACCGCGCGTAAGGGCGTATCGAAGCCCAGCGCCTGGCGCACGCGCACCCACACCTGATCCGGCGGCGTCTGCGCGACGATTTCTTCCAGCAGCGGCGACAGCAGCTCCTGCCACTGCAGCACTGCCTGGGCGAACTGGCCGTCGGTGGCGATGCGTTGTTCGGCCGCCAGGCGTTCTTCCGCGCTCAGCAGGCCAAGCACGTATTCGCCGGCAAGCACGTCGCGTGGCGGTTCCTGGTCGATGGGAAAGGGCGTACTCATCGTTCCAGACATGCCTTGAGTTTGGCCAGACCCCGACGGATCCAGCTCTTGACCGTGCCGATCGGCGTATCGGTGCGCGCGGCGAGCTCTTCGTAGGTGATGCCTTCGAAGAACGCCGTGCGAATCAACTCGCTGCGTGGCTGTTCCAGCTCGGCCAGGCAGTGATCGATGCGCCGGCGCGTGCTGGCGCGCTCGGTGCGATCCAGCGGCGAGGCATCGCTGGCACGCAGTTCGCCGGCATCGTCCAGCGCCACGTTGCGGCGCTGCGGCGCGTTGGCGCGCAGATGGTCGATGGCCTTGTTGCGCGCGATCATCGCCAGCCACGTGAGCCCGCGTGCGCGGCTCGGGTCGAACTGCCCGGCCTTGTGCCAGATCAGCGTGAACACGTCCTGCAGCACCTCTTCGGCTTCGGCACGTTGCGGGATCATCCGCAGGCACACGCCGAACAGCTTGGCGGAGGTTTGCCGATACAGCGCTTCGAAAGCATGCCGGTCGCCGCCGGCGGTTGCGGTCAGCAGGCGTCCGGTCTCATCGTCGTCGTGGCCAGGAATGGCACTCATGCGGTCGGGCGTTGGGTGAGGTGGGGGCGATGCTACCGGACTGGGCCGAGCGTGTCTTTCACTTACGCTGGAACCACAGCAGCACAGCAGCACCGCGGCAAGCAACAACAGGATCTCCACCCCGGCAAGCGCAACAGTGGGCGCAGAGACCGGCCACAAGCGCGAGAGCGAGACGCTGCGGAACAGCACGATGGGGGCATAGAACGCCAGGGCGACCACCAGGCCGGTGCGGGCTTGGTCGATCCACGCGAAGTAGCCGAACAGGAACGCCATGCCCAGCTGCTGCAGCCCGCCGTAGATGACCAGATACTCCGACTGCCCGGCCGGCGAGAGCTGGGTATAGCCCACCGCCGTTGCGGTCTTGGCCGGAGAGAGCGTGCACCACACCGCCAGGACGAAATAGAGCACTGCATTGATCCAGAGATAGGCTTTTGCCACGATGCTGCTCCTGTACGGGGAATGGGTGCCCGGGCCGTTGTACGCAAGCGCGCGTGGTCGGACGTGAAGATGGCGCGGGCGTGCGTCACGAGGCGCTGCACGACGTGGCCAGCGGTTGCTCGCGCGCTTCGCGCAATTCCTCGGCACTGGCCGCGCGCGCAGGGGTGTCCGGGAACACGATGCGCACGTGCGGATAGCGGCCGTTCGCATCGCGCAGATTGCCGACCCCGCGGAACTCCAGCAGCCGCTTGTCGGCGAGCGAATAACGTACCTCCAGCGATGGCACTGCCGCGCCGTACCAGGCATCCAGACTGATGCGGAAGCGCCGCTGGCCGTCGGCATCGCCCAGGCGTTCGACCCGGAAGCCCACCTGCCGCTGCAGGCTGGGCAGCACGAAGTCCACCGTTTGCGGCGCGCGTGCGATGGCGTCCCACTGCTCGCGCAGATAGGCGTCGAACCCGGCATCGATCACCCGCGCGCCGGCGCCAGGCGGCAGCGCGGTGCGGCGTTCGGGTTTGCCCGGGGCGAGCTGATACATTTCGCGGACGCCGTCGCGTTGGCGCACGCCTTCGCGATATCCGTCGCGTCCATCGATCAGGCTGAAGTCGGGCGAGCTGCCGCCGCCGTCGACCTGCTTGCGCGCAAACGCTCGCCCGTCCGGGCAGCGGTACAGCACCAGCCGCCCGCCATCGTCGAGCAACCAGTGCGGCTCGCGATACCGCAACGCGCCGCTGTCGCCATCGAAGGCATCGCCGTCCACCCGCGTCACCGCGGCCGCGCCGAGCGGCAGGCTGCCCAGCACCAGCAGCAACAACGGCGGAATCGGCCGGCAACGGACGGTGAGCGCGCGGCGAGGGTGGCGGCAAGTGGACGCATCGGCAGATCCTCGATGGGAGTGCCTACCAATACGGGCGCGGCCGCAGCACGGATGCGCCGGCTGCGTCAGGACGTTCCTGACGGCGCTGGCGCGGTTGGCCTAGGAGTAGTTGGTGATGGCGCTGGCAGTGCTGCAGCGTCACGGCGTCGTGTGGCAACCGGTGGTCTTGCCGCATGGGCGAGCGAGAGTGACGACAAGCGTGGCGGCACATGCAAGGCGCGCGCGCATGGTGCAAGGTTTCGAACGGTGGGCGCACGCGCGCAGCGCGATCAGGCTGTCCTGCGCAGTCTGCGGCTAGCTCGTTGCCACCGGTCCGCAGCGTGGCGCCGCGACATGCCGGTGGCGCAGGTCTGCATGCGCATGCGACTGGCGCGCAGTCGATGCGGTCGTACCCCGGAGATTCGGACGACTGCCAAGCCGCTTGCGGCGGTGTCGGTGTTCTTGGTGCCAGCCTTCCAACCTGGATGCGGCAGCGCACTGATCGAGCGGGGCTCGCCTGCGTGTCGTGCAGCTCGAATCCGCCTGTCGCAGCGGGTGGTCATGCTGGCATGCGCGCCAATCCACGACCACGCAGGCACCGACTGGGCGCGGCATCGCGCTGGCGGCCGCGCTCAGCCGGTTGGATGCAACGCGATGCAATCCACCGGGCAAGCCGGCAGGCACAGTTCGCAACCGGTGCACAATGGCGCGATCACCGTATGCATGTGCTTGGCGCCGCCGACGATGGCATCCACGGGGCAAGCCTGGATGCACTTGGTGCAGCCGATGCAGTCGGCTTCCACGATCCAGGCCACCTGCGGCAGTTTATGTACCCCGCGACTGCGATCGTAGGGACGTGCCGGCACGCCCAGCACCTGCGCCAATGCGCGTGCCCCGGCATCGCCGCCGGGCGGGCAGTGATCGATCGACGCCTGGCCCTCTGCCATCGCCTGCGCATACGGACGACAGCCGTCATACCCGCATTGTCCGCATTGGGTCTGCGGCAGCAGGCGGTCGAGGCGTTCGACCAGATCGGGGCCAGGGGCGGGCGTCGCGGCCATCTCAGTGCAGCAAATTGCCGCGATACCAGCGTTGTTGCGCAAGTGCGAGCATCGGTTTGTCTTCGCGGCTGTCGCCATACGCGTGCACGCAGTCGTACCGATGCAATTGGTACTGACTGCGGATCCGCGCGACCTTGTGCGGCCCGCAGTCGCCCTCGGCATAGCGCCCGCTCAGCACGCCACCGGTGTGTTCGAGCCGATTGCAGATCAGCGACAACCCATGCCGGGTGCACCACGGTTGCAGATACAGATCCAGCGACGCCGACACCAGCACCACTTCATGTCCCTGCGCCTGGTGCCAGTCGATGCGTTGCATCATCTCCCCGCGCAGCATGCCCGGCAGCGCAGTGCGCGCGTACTCGGCGCCATGCGCTTCCATCTCATCTAGCGAGCGGCCGCTGAAAACCAGCCGCGTCACCCGCGCGCGCAGTGCGGCTGCAGACACCACGCCCATCCGGAACCCCAGCACCCATGGCCCCGCCTGCCATCTCGCCGCTGCCACCTGCGCCGGCGTTGCCACCTTGCGCAGGAAACGCCCATAGCTGTCGCAGGTGGTGATGGTGTGGTCGAAGTCGAACAGGGCCAGGTGCATGGGGGCTGGGATTGGGGAGTCGGGAGTCGGGAGTCGGGAGTCGGGATTGGTTAAAAGCGCGGTGACTGATTGTTCCCTTCTCCCGCGTGCGGGAGAAGGTGCCCCGCAGGGGCGGATGAGGGCACGCGCGAAGCCACGTGCAGTTACAACGACACTAGAGCTTCGCCCCGTACCCTCACCCCAACCCCTCTCCCGCAGGAGAGGGGCTTCACGCTCCGGACCGCATGGAAACAGGAGCTTGGTATCGGGCTTCTTTAAAACCCCGCACTAGTCAAAGATCGACGACGCATCAAATTTGTCTTGGGTCAGCAAGTCAGGTTTGGCTTTTACCAATCCCAAATCCCATCTCCCCAATCGCGTTACCTGACAGGCATGCCCGGCTGCGCGCCGCTGTCGGCATCCAGCAGCGCCAGGGCGCCGCCGTCGAAGCCGGCCGACAGGATCATGCCCTCGCTGATGCCGAAGCGCATCTTGCGCGGCGCCAGGTTGGCGATGAACACCACGCTGCGGCCCACCAACGTCTCCGGCTCGCCGTAGCTGCCACGGATGCCGGAGAGGATCTGCCGCTTGCCCAGGTCGCCGGCGTCCAGTTCGAAACGCAGCAACTTGTCCGAGCCTTCCACGAATTCGCACACCAGCACCTTGCCGATGCGCAGGTCGAGCTTGGCGAAATCGTCGATGCCGATGAGGCCGGGATTGGTGGTTTGGGATTCGGGATTCGCAACGGCGGCAGGCTTTGCGTCAGCCTTGCTCGGTGCGGACTTGGTGGTCGCAGCAGGTGCCGCAGGTGCGGCCATCGTGTCTTTGGAAGCGTCGGTCATGGCGTCGATCAGCTTGGGGTCTATACGGGTGAACAGGGCGGTGTAGGGCTGGATCGTGTGCGCCGTGAGCGGGCGGACCACGTCTTCCCAACTGGTCATCGGTGCCGACAGGAAGGCTTCGGCTTCGGCGCAGGTACGCGGCAGGATCGGCTTGAGCGCGGCCACCAGGATGCGGAACAGGTTCAGGCCCTGCGTGCACACCGACTGCAGCTGCGCATCGGCGCCGTCCTGCTTGGCGATCACCCATGGCTTGGTGTCGTCGATGTACTTGTTGGCCTCGTCGGCCAGCGCCATGGTCTGGCGGATCGCGCTGGCTGCATCGTTGCGCTCGTAAGCTTCGCGGATCGGCGCCAGCGCAGCGACGAAGCGGTCGTACTGCGCGGCATCGGGTAGCGCCTCGGCCAGCTTGCCGTCGAAGCGCTTGCCGATGAAGCCGGCGCAGCGGCTGGCCAGGTTGACGAACTTGCCGACCAGATCCGCATTGACCCGTGCGATGAAATCGCCCAGGTTGAGGTCCAGGTCGTCCACGCCGCCGGAGGACTTGGCGGCGAAGTAGTAACGCAGCGCCTCCGGTTCCAGGCCCACGTCCAGGAAGGTCCGCGCCATCACGAAGGTGCCGCGCGACTTGGACATCTTGGCGCCGTCCACGGTCAGGTAGCCGTTGACGTGCAGGCGGGTTGGCGCGCGGTGGCCGGTGCCGTGCAGCACCGCCGGCCAGAACAGGCCGTGAAAATTGACGATGTCCTTGCCGATGAAATGATGCAGCTCGGTCTGGGTGCCGGCGACCAGATGCGCATCGAAGTCTTCGCCCATCTGCGCGCACAGCGTCTTGAAGCTGCACAGGTAGCCGATCGGCGCATCCAGCCACACGTAGAAATACTTGCCTGGCTGTCCGGGGATCTGGAAGCCGAAGTAGGGCGCATCGCGCGAGATATCCCACGCACGCAGGCCGCCTTCGGCATCCAGCCATTCCTTGAGCTTGGCCTTGACGCCGGGCAATGCCACGTCGCCAGCCAGCCACTCACGCAGAAAGCCGTCGAAATGGCCGACTTCGAAAAAGAAATGCTCCGAATCGCGCAGCTCCGGGGTGGCGCCGGAGATCACCGACTTCGGTTCCTTCAACTCGGTGGGCGCATACGTGGCGCCGCAGACCTCGCAGTTGTCGCCGTACTGGTCGGGGCTGCCGCAGTTGGGGCAGATGCCCTTGATGTAGCGGTCCGGCAGGAACATGCCCTTGGCCGTGTCGTAGAACTGCGCCACCGAGCGCCGGCTGATGTGGCCTGCCGCCTCGAGCTTGGCGTAGAAGGCTTCGGTGAGTTCGCGATTGACCGGCGAATTGGTCGAATCGTAATGGTCGAAGGTCACCCCAAACGCGGCGAAATCGCGCTCGTGGCTGGCCTGGATGTTGGCGATGAAGGCTTCCGGGGTCACACCCGCCTTCTCGGCGGCCAGCATGATCGGTGTGCCGTGGGTGTCGTCGGCACAGACGAACCAGGTCTTGTCGCCGCGCAACCGGCGCGCGCGCACCCAGATATCGGCCTGGATGTAGCCGACCAGGTGGCCAAGATGCAGCGGGCCGTTGGCGTACGGCAGGGCAGTGGTGACGAGTGCGGTGCGGGTCATGGCAGGCGTAATGCGGGGGACACGCGATTATCGCATTAGTCGGGAAAGGGGCGGGAATGGGGAATGGGGATTCGGGAATCGGTAGAGGCAGGGTAAGTTTCTTGCGCTGTTGATGGGCGCCGGCCGTGGGAGCGCAATGGCGCTCGCCCCTGCCTTTCAATTTTTCTCGCGGGCCGGCATTGCGGATTGGAGAACAAAAAGGCGCCCCGAAGGACGCCTGCTCTGACGATTCCCGATTCCCGATTCCCGATTCCCCAATCCCCAATCCCCAATCCCCAATCCCCAATCCCCAATCCCCAATCCCCAATCCCCAATCCCCAATCCCCAATCCCCAATCCCCAATCCCCAATCCCCAATCCCCAATCCCGGCTACTCACGCACCCATGTCTGGGTACGGCCCAGCGCTTCGATGCCGACATAGCCGCGCATCTGCAACTTCTTGCCGCCATCGGTGAGGGTGATCTTGGACTTGTAGGTCTTGCCCTTGGCCGGGTCGAGTACCGAGCCGCCGCTCCATACCGCGGTGCCGTCGGGCTTGAGGCCCCACAGGATGGTCATGCCCTTGATCGGCTTGCCCTTGAGCGCGCCTTCGCACTTGTCGCAGACCGGGTTGGGCCCTTTGGACGACTGCAGGATCTCGACCACCTTGCCGCTCAGCGTGCCATTGGCGGCCTGCTCGATCTGCACCACCGATTTGGGCTTGCCGGTTTCATCGTCGATGGTCGTCCAGCGGCCCACCGGCGAATCGGCTGCATGGGCCATCAGCGAAGCGGCCGCCAGCGGCAGGGCGAGCAACAGGGTCTTGAAGGTCTTGCGCATGGTTCCCCTCCCAGGGTTTGCTAGGGCCGCCGTCGGCGGCCTGATCGCGAATGTATACCGCGGGGTATGGTGCGGGAAAGTCAGGGCGTTCAGTTTGAAACGGGGCAGTGCGATGCCGCCATCGTCTGCTCGGCCATGAGGCGTGTTCGTCCCTGCTGGGTGACGATGCGGAACATTTCCACCTCGCACTCCTGCCCATGCGACAGGATGGTGGCGACATAATCCTGGCCGGTCTCAGGGACAAAGCTGCGGCTTACGGTGCACAGCGGTGCGTTCATCACGCAGCGGTTGTCCATGCAGCCGCCTGCCGACAGGGACAGGGTGATCGGCTCGCCTGCCTTGACCTGCGTTTCGGTCACGTAGCGTCCTCCGCTGACGGCAACGGCAGGTATCCCGATCTTCTGCCCTGCGCCGGTGCCGAACGGACCGGGCCGCGAGCCTGGCGCAATGCCGGCGCCACGTAGCGTTCCGCCGACGCACGTGCGGTTTGGATAAAGCACAGGTGCGGGTCGCTCGGTGACCAGGCGGACACGCGCACGCGGCCCATCGCGTGGCGCATCGAAGGTCGACAAGGAAATCGTCGCGCTGCGTGTCATTCCGCAGCCGGCCAGAAGCGCGACCAAGGCCGTGAAGAAAATGCGTCTAGTCGGCATGGCACTCGCCTGAAATCGGAACAACTTCCAGATCCGCCGGGGCAGCGCCGGTCTTGACGTCGATGACGGTGAGCAGACAACGTTGGTCATCGTAGAGCTGGCTGGCGACATAGTGCTCGCCAGGCGCGGGCGTGAATGCCAGCAGGTTGGTGCAATTGCTTGTGGTCAGACTCCGACGACGCGAGTCGAGCGTTTGCACCATGCGTGCGCGTAAGAACAGCGGTCTGTCGGGGACAACCGAATACGCCTCGCGAGACTGATTGTTGCTCAACTTCCCAAGTACGCCGTTGACGGGCGGCGTCAGTGTGCCCAGAAATCCGCCATGGCCACCCTTTGCGCAGCTGGCATCGTCGAAGACATCGAAGTATTGGACCGGCTCGATCGGGATCGGGGCGGGCCTGGTGGGCTTGGCCAGCGTCAGGGTGGCGAACGGCTCGCCGGGTTTTGGCGCGACATAGCGCTTGGGGAAAAGAAAGCCGCAGCCGGCAAGCACGATCGCGACGGCGACAACGATGCGCAGGATGAAATGAAACATGCGTCAGGTCCGGCATGGCGTCTGTTGGTCTGTGCCGCATCCATGCCTGCGACGACGCTGCGGCGACATGCCGCCAGCGTCTCGATAACGGCCGCGCGCCCCTGCGCTTGAGTCACATGGTCGACACCTTCACGAGGCGAAGTTCGGCGCGTGATGCGACGGGCACGCGTGCCTCACTGCACTGCAGTTGCGGCAGGCACAGGCGCTAGCCGATCTCGTACAGCTCCAGCGGCAGCTCGTCCGGGTCTGCGAAGAAAGTAAAGCGGCGGCCGGTGTATTCGTCGATGCGGATGTCTTCGGTCGCCACGCCGTGGGCGTTGAGACGCGCAACCGCCGCGTCCAGGTCGTCGACACGAAAGGCCAGGTGGCGCAAGCCGCGCGCTTCGGGGCGGCTGGGCCGCAGTGGCGCGTTGGGGAACGAGAACAGCTCGATCTGCCCGCCGTCGGGCAGCGCCAGATCCAGCTTCCACGAGTCGCGCGCTTGTCGGTAATGCTCGTCGAGCACACGCAGGCCCAAAATGTCGCAATAGAACCGTTTGGAGACCGCGTAGTCGCCAGCGATGATGGCTACGTGGTGAATGCCGGCGAGCATCATGCGGGGCTCCGATGAAGTGCCGTCGACCAGCCGCGCGGTGCCGGCACGCTCGACGGCGCGTCGCACGTAAAGGCAAGGCGCCTGCTCGCGATGCGGAACGCAGCAGCGTCATCGCACGCAGGCTGCCGTGGCATCGGCAGGATTGTGGGCAAGTCCACAGCGAGCAGGCCGTGCGCGGATGGTTGCGAAGCTGGAAGGCGATGGTGCGGCATGTCGTAGGGCCGGCAGAAACCAGTCGGCAGCATAACCGCCCGCTCGTCAGCCGCAGGCCCCGGTTCACGGCGCGCGCGCGGCGGCTGTGCCCGTTTGCGCACGGTCGCAGGATGGCCGATCGACATCGGGCGGGAGCGATGCACTGCGGGTAACGCGGCGCCCTGTGCGTGCACATCGAGGACAGCACGGCTGATTTGCCAACGGCCACTGCACGGACCTGAAGTGCCGCATGCGCGATTCCTGGACGCAGGTGCGGAAGGGCAGCGCAGCGCTGTCCGCCGACATCCTCCGCGTGGCAGGCCGATCTCAGGGGTTTGCCGATGGGTTGCACTGTCGACGCAACCGATGCTGGACACCGATGTCGTACCGGTGCGCGTTTGCATGACGCCGCCGCGGCATCGTCCTTCCATGCCAACCGAGCCTGCCCATGTCCATTCTTGCGTTTCAACCGGAGTATCTCAAATCCATCCCTCAGGGCGTGCATGTGATCCGGCACCCGGCCGGCACGCTGCCCGATCGCGACGCGATCGTCGCGGCCTTGCCGCGCACCGGGCGGGGCACGCCGCAATTGCATTACGACACGCTGTGGATCGGCGGCGGCCACGGCGATGTCGACAACCAAGGAGCACCGACCAAGTTAAACGACTGCACAGGTATCGAAAAGGTCACGAGCTTCATCGAGGATCTGGTCACCATCGGCATCCGCACGCCGGCGCTGATCGTCGATAGCTGCTTTTCGCTGGCCTGGCTGCCGCAATTTGCTCCCTTGCTCACCGAGGACGGCATGTTTGCCGGCTGGTCGAGCATCTGCAACAGCAATCGCATCGAATCGCTGACATCGGGCCAGCTGCCCGCGTTAGTGGAGCAGCTCGAGACCGCGCTGGCGCAAGTGACCACAGCCGCGTCCAGCCAGGTGGTCTACCTCGCTCGCGACCGGGTGCTGATCCGCTATGCGCAGTTGACCGCGATCGAGGACTTGATGACTGCCGGCGATATCGCCGATGCCGAGGCAACCCTCGCCCGCGTGTGCAAGGCGACCTGGCAGGGCAGGCCGCTGATCGCCACCGACCAGCGCATCGAGGACCGCACGCGGTTCATCGAACGCCTGCACCAGCTCTGACCGGCCCGGCACCGTCGCCCATCCGGTCATCCACCCAACACCAGAGGACTTTCTCCATGACGACCTACACCAACAACCGCACCGGCACGTTCAGCAGTGCCAGCAACGCGATCCGCAAGCATGTGCTCGACGACTACCTGGCGGCGAAGATCGCCAACCATCTCGGCATCCGCCGCAGCGAGGTCAACGACCGTACCGTGATCCACGTGCCCGCCAACTACGCCAACAGCGAAGGCGTGATTTCGGGCATGGAACTGGTCAAAGGGCTGCGCGTGGACCTGCAGCGCGCGCAGGCCCACGACGGTAATGCCTACGCGACCTGGCAGGTGCAGTGGGGCACCGGCAGCAACGGCAAAACCGGCGGTGCCTATGCCGGCGTGTTGATGCGGGTGGCGACCGACTTCACGTTCGCCGAGTTCCGCCAGGCGATGAGCGAGAGCTTCGGCTACACACCGGGCGCCTATTGCCGGCTCGATCCCTGACCGGCACCACGAACGAACCGGTCGGCAGCATCACCGCCCGCCAGTCAGAGGCGGGCCCTGGCCCACGGCTGGCCCGCACACGGCTGTGCCCGTCTGCGTGCGCGTGGCAGGATGCAGGCTCCCCGATCAGATAAACCCATGCCCGAATCGCCACCGAGCACCGCCCCGCAGTTCCAGCGCAGCATGCAGGTGCGCCATCTGGTGATGCTGTCGCTGGGCGGGGTGATCGGCACCGGCCTGTTCTTCAACACCGGGTACATCATTGCCAGTACCGGCGCGCTGGGCACGGTATTGGCGTATCTGATCGGCGCACTGGTGGTGTACCTGGTGATGCAATGCCTGGGCGAACTGGCGGTGGCGATGCCGCAGACCGGTGCGTTTCACGTGTATGCCGCGCGTTACCTCGGCCCGGCGACTGGCTATGTGGTGGCATGGTTGTACTGGTTGACCTGGACGGTGGCATTGGGCTCGAGCCTGACTGCCGCAGCCTTCTGCATGCAGTACTGGTTTCCGCACAGCCCGGCGTGGCCGTGGTGCCTGCTGTTCTGCGCGCTGATCTTTGGCCTGAACACGGTGTCGGCGCGCTGGTTTGCCGAAGGCGAGTTCTGGTTTTCGTTGATCAAGGTGATCACCATCGTGGTGTTCATCGTGCTGGGCGGCGCGGCGGTGATCGGTCTGTTGCCGTTGGCCGATGGTTCGCCCGCACCCGGGCTGCGCCATCTGCGCGCCGAGGGCTGGTTTGCGCATGGCACGCTGCCGATCTTGATGACGATGGTGGCGGTGAATTTCGCATTTTCCGGCACCGAGTTGATCGGCGTGGCGGCCGGCGAAACCGCCCAGCCTGCACGCGCGATTCCGCTGGCAATCCGCACCACGCTGGTGCGGCTGGTGGTGCTGTTCGTCGGCACGGTGCTGGTGCTGGCGGCGTTGCTTCCCGCCAAACAAGCGGCCGTGGACACCAGCCCGTTCGTGCGCGCCTTCGAGTTGTTTGGCATTCCATATGCGGCCGACATCTTGAACGCGGTGATCCTCACCGCGATCCTGTCGGCGGCCAATTCCGGCCTGTATGCAGCCGCGCGCATGCTGTGGTCATTGGCCGATGCAGGCACGTTGCCGAGCGGCCTGGCGCGCTTGACCGGCCGCGGCATTCCATTGCGCGCCGTGTCGCTGAGCATGCTGGGCGGCTTGCTGGCACTGCTCACCGGCGTGTATGCGGCCGACACCGTGTTCGTTGCGATCTCGGCGGTCTCGGGGTTTGCGGTGGTGGTGGTATGGCTGAGCATCTGCGCGGCGCATTACTGTTTCCGTCGCCAACTGCTGCGCGATGGCGTTGCGCTGGAAACGCTGGCGTATCGTGCGCCGTGGTATCCGTGGACCCCAATCCTGGGCTTTTTGCTGTGTCTGCTCGCCTGCATCGGGCTGGCATTCGATCCGCAGCAGCGCATTGCGCTGTGGTGCGGGATCCCGTTCGTCGCGCTGTGCTATGGCGCCTACGCACTGACCCAATGGCTTGCCGCCCGGAGACTGCACGCATGACGATTCTTCCACGCCAGCCGCGCGCCAATGCGCCTTTCAGCCAGGTCTTGCAGCACGACGGATATGTGGTGCTGGATGGCGCGCTGGCCACCGAGCTGGAACAGCGCGGCTGCGATCTCAACGATGCGCTGTGGTCGGCGCGCGTGCTGATGGAGCAGCCGGAGCTGATCTATCAAGTGCATCGCGACTACTTCGCTGCCGGTGCGCAATGCGCGATCACCGCCAGTTATCAGACCACGCCGCTGGGATTTGCCGCGCGTGGGCTGGATCTGGCGCAATCGCAGGCGCTGATCGCGCGCAGCGTGCACCTGGCCGCGCAGGCACGCGCCGATCACTTGCAACTGCAGCCGGACGCTGCGCCGTTGTGGGTGGCCGGCTCGGTGGGGCCGTATGGCGCCTATCTGGCCGATGGCTCGGAATATCGGGGCGACTACGTCCTGCCGATCGAACACCTGATGGATTTCCATCGTCCGCGCATCGCGGCGCTGGCGGAGGCTGGCGTGGATCTGCTGGCTTGCGAGACGCTGCCATCGGCCAGCGAAATCGTGGCGCTGCGGCAGTTGCTGCAACACGAATTTCCGCAGCTGCATGCCTGGTTTTCCTTCACCTTGCGCGATGCGGCGCATCTGAGCGATGGCACGCCGCTGGCGCAGGTGGTGCCGGCGCTGGATGCCTGCGCGCAGGTGATCGCGGTGGGCATCAATTGCATTGCGCTGGATCAGGCGACTGCTGCATTGCACAGCCTTGCGGCGCTGACTGCGCTGCCGCTGGTGGTATATCCCAACTCGGGCGAACGCTACGACGCCAGCGACAAGCGCTGGCATGCCGGTCACGCGGCTGCGCTCACGTTGGCCGACCAGCATGCGCACTGGCTGGCGGCTGGCGCGCGCTTGATCGGTGGCTGCTGTCGCACCGCACCGCGCGATATCGCCGCGCTGGCGGCGGCGCGTGCG
Source organism: Xanthomonas phaseoli pv. phaseoli (assembly GCA_022749655.1). Lineage (GTDB taxonomy): Bacteria > Pseudomonadota > Gammaproteobacteria > Xanthomonadales > Xanthomonadaceae > Xanthomonas > Xanthomonas phaseoli. The sequence goes on along the minus strand of CP094243.1, from coordinate 3,852,355 downwards.
CGGGGCTGACCCGACTTACGAACGCGCGCTCACCAGAGGCCAACCTGCCGTGACGGGGTCAGCAGCGTCCAACCACCGCAACCGCGCGTCACCCCTTCTGGGTGGCGATCCAGCGCTGGATCTTGTCCTGCAGGATATCCAGCGGCACCGAGCCGTCCTTGAGCACTTCGGTGTGGAAGGCGCGCACATCGAAGCGTGGGCCCAGCTCGCGCTGCGCTTGCTCGCGCAATTGCGCAATCTTCATCTCGCCCACCTTGTACGCCAGCGCCTGACCGGGAATGGCCATGTAGCGGTCCACCTCGGCTTCGGCATCGGCGCGGCTCATGGCGGAGTTGTCCACCATGTAGTCGATGGCCTGGCTCCGCGTCCAGCCCTTGCTGTGCAGGCCGGTATCGGTGACCAGGCGAATCGAGCGCCACAACGCGTTCTGCAGATAGCCGTAGTAGTTGTACGGGTCGTCATACAGCCCCAGCTCGCGGCCAAGCGATTCGGCATACAGGCCCCAGCCTTCGATGTAGGCCGTCTCGCCGCCCAGGCGGCGGAACTTGGGCAGGTCGGTCAGCTGCTGCTGCAAGCCCAGCTGGTAGTGGTGGCCGGGCACCGCCTCGTGCAGGTACAGGCTCTCGGCCTCCCAGGTCTTGCGCGAAGGCAGGTCCGAGGTGTTGACGTAGAAGATGCCCGGCGTGCTGCCGTTGCCGCTGGGGCGCATGTACGAGCCGCTGGCGGCCGATTGCGCACGCTGCGGTTCCACTGCACGGACTTCCAGCGCCGGCATGCCCTGGGTGTTGAACAGCCGCGGCACCGCCAGCTGCACGCGGCCCTGCAGGCTCCGATAGGTACCCAGCAACTCGGTGTCGCTGCGGAAGCCGAAGCGCCGGTCGGTCTGCATGAACTTGTAGAACTTGGGCAGGTTGCCGCGGAACTTGACCTGTTTGGCCAATGTCTGGATTTCGCCCTGCAGGCGAGCGACCTCATCCAGGCCGATCTGATGCACCTGTTCCGGGGTCAGGTCCGTGGTGGTGCTCTGGCGTACGTCGTAGGCGTACCACGCCGCGCCGTTCGGCAAGGCGGCCAGACCATCGCTGTCGCGGCAGGCGGGCAGGTATTCGGTGGCGATGAAGCCACGCAACGCGCGGTAGGCCGGCATGATGCGCACTTCGATCATGCGCTTGTACTCGGCAGTGATGCGCTGCTTGTCGGCCTCGGGCATGTCGGCCGGCAGGTTGCGCACCGGCCCCCAGAACAGGCTGTCTTCGGCATTGCGCGCGATGATCGCGTCCAGCTGCGGCAGCACCTTCTGCATCAGCACCTTGGGCTGCACCACGCCGGCCTGCATGCCGGCCCGCATGTTGGCGATGGCTTGCTCGAACAGGTCGGGAATACCGAGCGCACGCCGCGACCAGTTGTCGTAATCCTTGACCGTCTTGAACGGCTGCGCGCCGGTGCCCGAGCCCAGCACCACCGCGATGCTGGCGATGTTGTAGAACTGGTTGATCGGCAGCATCCAGCTGGGAAACTGCTCGGCGGCCAGCGCGCTGCGCGCATCGCGCACGAAGATCTGGTAACTGAGCAGGTCCTGGCCGCTCAGGCCGTCGGGGCCAAGCGCTTCGGCCTTGCCCAACCACAGCACGGTGAAGTCGTGCGACTGCTGGCGGAACGCCGGCGACAGGAAGTTCGGCAACTGGTCGTTATAGCGGCTCTCGCCCTGGAAGGTGGCCTGCAGCGGGTTGAGCTTGAGCGAGGCGTCCCAGTACTGGTCGTACAGCAGGTTGAGCTGCTGCGCCTTGGTCAGCACCACTGGCGCTGCAACCGCGCGTGGCCTGACCGTGGCGGCCTTGCTGCCCTTGCCCCTGGTGTTTTTGGCTGCTGGCTTGGCGGTCTTCTTGCCTTTGCTCGCCTTCGCGCGCGTTTGCGTGGTCTGTGCCTTGGCGGTCTTCTTCTTGGCCGCATCGGCCGGCGCCGCCAGCGACAGGCTCACGAGGGCGGCCATGGCCAGGGACAGCAGGCGGGAAAAGCTGAGGGGCATTACCGGCTCCGGAAACAAGCGAGCGGGGAGCTTGCCCGATCCGCACGGTTACGGCCACCCATTGGGGGCATACCGCCTATCGGCAATTCATGCGGCGCATGGGCACGGTGCTGCGCCCGCGCGATGTGGTGCGCTGCGACATGCCCAGCGAGGCGGCGTGCAGCCACAGCGCTTGGTAGGCGGGCGCGGGGCACCGCGATCAGGACCACTGTCGACCAGGTGCTGCCACCGCAGCCATTGCGGCGCGATGACCTGGCCGGGAGGGAAGCCCGGCTCAGTCGGCAGCGGCTTCTTCGCGCAGCTGCTCGGCGCGCTCGGCGCCCAGGTACGCCGTGATGCCGCGGCGTGCCAGATACAGCAGCGGGATCAGCAACACCGCAAAGCCCATCTTGTAGATGTAGTTGAGCGTGCTTACCGCCAGGAACTGGTCGATCGACCAATGCTGCGGGCCGAGCACGAAGGCGATGTAGATCACCACGAAGCTGTCCACCACCTGCGAGACCGCAGTGGAGCCGGTGGCGCGCAGCCACACGTGTTTTTCGCCGGTGACGCGGCGGATGCGGTGAAATACCGAGACATCGATCAACTGGCTGAACAGGAAGGCCACCAGCGAGCCGCCGATGGTCCACAGCCCTTGCCCGAACACTGCCGCGAATGCGGCCTGGTAATCGGGCACCCCCTGGCTCTGCGCCGCCGTGACCCACCAGCCAGCCGGCGCCAGCGCGATGGCCGCGAATGCGAACACGAAGCCGTAGCCGATCAGCGCCACCGCCACCCACGAGATGAAACGCACCCCGCGGCTGCCGAAGAACTCGTTGATGGTGTCGGTCATGATGAACACGATCGGCCACAGCAAGGTGCCGGCGGTGAAGCTGAGCGAGCCGCGCTGGCCGAACAGATTCCAGTTCAACGGCGCAATGCCGAGCGTGTCTTCCAGCGCGAAGATCTTGACGCCGATGAACTCGGCCAACGCGGCATTGACGCAAAAGAAGGCCGCCAGCGCGATGAACAGGCGTACCGCACGATCGTCGAGGGTGCGCACATGGGGCATGGTGTCAGCGATCCGCAGTCCGGGTGAAGGGAACCGATTCCGGCGCCACCGCGCCACCGGAAATGATGAAGCTCATCGCCTGATCCACGCTCCAGTCGGTGGGCGTGAGCAGCTCCACCGGCACGATTTCCAGGTAGCCGGAGGTGGGATTGGGCGTGGTGGGCACGTAGACTGCGGCCAGCTCGCGGCCGGTGCCCTGTTCCTTGATCACGCGGGTGACCAGGCCCACCGACTTCATGTCGCGATGTGGGAAATCGATCAGCACCACGCGCTGGGTGCTGCCGGGCTGGGTCTGCAAGATGTCCAGCAACTTGCGTGCGCTGTCGTAGACCACGCTGGCCAGCGGAATGCGCCGCATGATGGCCTCGAACCAGCGCAGCAAGCGCTGGCCGATCACGCGCCGGCTCAGGATCCCGACGAACAGGATGACTGCCACGGTGGCGATCAGGGCGATGGTGTTTTGCACCCACAGCGCCTTGAACCAGCCCAGATAATCGGGAAACGAGGCAGCGATGCGTTCGGACAACGGCACCACCCACGGGCTGCTGATGCCCGAAAGCAGCGAGAAGACGAACTTCACCACCACCCAGGTCAACCAGACCGGCAGCAAGGTGAGCAACCCGGTCAGAAAGACCCGTTGCAGGGAGGGGCGGACGTGGGGAGTGGGGGATTCGGACATCGACATAGTGTAGGCATTCGACCACGCTCGGTGGGGCTGGGGCCGGGGTTTGGCAGCAGGCATTCGCCATTGGCAAAAGTGTTTCGCGTGCCCCAAGCCGGCGCAATCCCATGATTCCGGTACCCACATCGGCACAGACGTGGCGGCACCCGTCGCCCAGCCGCAACGGGCAATCGGTGCAGCCTTCGTCGTTGGGAAAACATGCCGCGCAGTGGCGGACGAGGGGCGGCGTCTGCCAGCGCCCGGATCTTCGACGACTGACTGGCACCATCGCCCATCGCCAGCGCGGTGTGGTTCCAGCACGCCGTGTCGTTGCCCACTGTTGCGCAGGTCGCCAGACACACGGCTGCCGATGGTCTGCGGCCCGAAAGAACGCAGTGCGTCTGTGCCCGTCGCAGGCCTGCGCCGATGGCACTAAGATGCGCAGCTCCCAGGGATGGATCTTTCGTACGTGTTCGCCAAATTTCTCAAAGCCGCCTTGCTCGGTGTCTGCATCCTGATCGCAGCAGTGCTGGCGCTGTATACGGTCTCCAGGCATTGGCCGATTCCCGAATCGCAGCGTCAGGCGTTGGCGCAGCTGCGCCAGCCGCTGCCGCCGTTGCGCGGGAGCAACATGTTCGGGGCGCTGTGGTCGCTGTCGTACGCGATTCCGGAGGCGCAGCGCGAGACAGTGCTGGCCCAGGACGTCGCGCGATTCAATCGGCTGCCGGAGCAGGCGGCATTTCAAAGCGCCGCTGCAGGCTATCGGCGCTTGCCAGGCTGGCCGTCCGGCGCGCCTGCGCTGTGCATGGCTAGCGCTGGCGGATGCTTGCAGCGCGTGCGCGAACAACCGCAGGCCTATGCCGCGGCGCTGGCCGCACAGGCACCGATGCTCGCGCGGATGCGCGCGTTGGAGCAACACGCCGACTACCGTAGCCCGTTTCGTCCACGTGTCGGTACGCCGTTGCCCGAACTGCCGCGCATGACGTTGTCGATGACGGCCAGCGCCTTGGACTTTGTCCAGGGGCGCACCACCCAGGCCTTGTCCGATGTCTGCACCGATGCACAGGTGGCCCGTGTGCTGATGCGCAGTAGCGACAATCTGGCAATCACGATGATCGGCGCGGCGATGTTGCGCGGCAATGCGCACCTGTTTGCCGACATGCTGGCCGAATTGCCGGCGCAGCATCCGCTGCCCGCGCAATGCGCCGCTGCCTTTGCGCCGCTGCCGGTGGATGAGATCGCGCTGTGTCACGCGTTGCACGGCGAATCGCGGATGGTGTTTGCGCTGCTGCAGGAGGATGCGTTGACGCAAGGCGGCCAATCGTCCTGGCAAGACCGGTTCCCGTTACGGTTGCTGGACTCCCAACGCACCCAGGCCTTGCTGGCGCCCACCTTTACCTGGGCCTGCAGCGCGCCGGTGCGGACCTTGCTGGCACAGGATCAGCCGGTTCCGCAAACGCTGATCCCGTTGCCCCAGACCGCATCGGTGGCCTGCGTCGCCAATGCCACCGGGTGTTTGCTGGCAAGCGTGTCGCATCCGGACTACCTCAACTATCAGCACAAGATGCAGGACACCGCCGCTGCATTGCGCGCGCTGTCGGCACTGCAGTGGTTGCGCGACCATCCTGCGCAGACAACGCCGCTGCCGCAGCGGATCGCCGCGCTACCGCCTGCGTTGCGTGGACAGGTGCGCCCGCTAGGCGCCGGAAACGACGGCAAGAGCCTGACGCTTCGGCAATACGCACGAACGGAGGGCGTGGCAGGGAACGATCGCTGGCCGTTGCCGGCCAGCGCGATCGCGGCCACCCAGGCAGCCTCATCGGCTCGATAGACAAGACGCTTTCTGCACTGCCAGGCACAGGTCGCAGCGCCGGCGCACGCGGTCTGCGCCTGCATGCGCAATGCGTGTATCCGCAGCGGCTGCCTGCCGCCACCGACGGACAGCCGTCAAAGCGGCGAGCAGTGCATGGTTGTTTCCCGCTGCCGGGCGCATGCGCCCTTGTTCGCTGGCATCGGCATGGCCCGCACGCCAAAAAACAACATGCCGCGTCCTTGCGGGACGCGGCATGTGATGATGCCACTGCAGGTTGGGGATGCATGACGCACCCAACCGCTGTGTCAGAAGCGGAAGTTCAACCAGCCCATCACGAAGGTCGAATCGCCGTAACCTGCCTTCTCCAGCGCGGGCCCGGCCATCAGGTGTTCGGCGCGGAAGGTCACCGACCAGTTCGGGTCGATATTCCAGGTGGCGTTGATGCGCGGCATGGTGCCGATGCGGCGCTCGCCGGTGTTCTGGGTGCGTGCGTAGGCGCGTGCCTGGTTGTTGTAGATCGCATCGCTGGTGGTCTGGCGCCACAGCGTTTCCCATTCCAGGTTCACGGTGAGCTTGGAGGTCGGGGAGAACGTCAACGTCGGTGCGGCAGTGACCAGGTTCACCGGCCCGAAGAACGTGGCCCAGCTGAAGTAGATCGTGTTGCCGTACAAGAAGTTGTTGTTGCGCAGCGTGCCGGTGCCGGAGGTGCCGCCGCCACCGGAGGCGATTTCGCTATGGAAGCCCAGGCGCGGCTTCCAGCCGGTTTCGCTCAGCGACCAGGCGTTGGACGTACTGGCCATGTAGGCGCGCAGGTCGCGTCCGCCGAAGCTGCCGCGCTGCACGGTCACGAACGAATCGGTGCGCAGCTTGCCCACATTGCCCCATAGGCGCAGGCCGTAGTAATTGCGGTTCTCTTCCGCGGTCTGGCGGCCCCACACCTGGTTGTCGTTGCGGAACTGATAGAAGAACGGCTCCAGGTACATCGGCTTGGCAGTCGCCAGGCGGTAGCCACCGACCACACCGCGAAAGTGCCGCGAGCGGTCGATGCGATCATCGCCGAGGCCTTCGGTGCCATCGATGTTGAAATTGAAATCGAACAGGTCAACACGCGTCCTGTCGCCGATTGCCCAAGCGCGTGCGCCGTTGAAGGTCACGAAGATATCGGTGTTGTCGCGCAGCGCCATCAGCGTGGTCGGGCCATCGACGAACACCTGGCGGCCGACGCGCAGGCCGGTGTCGGCGCTGCCGATACGGCCTTTCACGTCGAAGAACACCTGCTTGCAGGATCGCGTTGTTTTCCTGGGTGCCGGTCTTGGTGCCTTCGTTGCGCCCGTCCAGGCTGCCATGCGCCAATTCCGTGTACAGGCGGAAGTGCTCGCCCACATGGAAGTCGGCGCCGAAGAAGGCGCGCAGTAGATACTGCTGCTGCGAATGGCTGCCGGGAATCAGGCCCGGATTGGTGATGGTATTGCTGCGCACGCGCAACTCGTTGCTGAGCGACACATACACATCGCCGTCGTCGTTGAGCGGGATGTACTTGAGCGGATCGAACGGACTCTTGCGCTTGGAAGGATCCTTCAGATACGACCAGTCTTCGGCCCAGCGCACCTGCCACATGTTGCCGCCTTGCTTGGCACCCCAACCCTGCGCTTCGAGCGGATAGCCCTTGGCGGTGGCCGGAGCGGCGGTGACCGGCGCTTTCGCCGGCTCGGCAACGGCCTGCTCGGCATTGGTCGGCGCCGGCTGCACCTGCGCTAGGCCAAGGCCCGGCAGCGCCAACCCGATCGCAAGGCATAGGCGCCGTGTGGCGCCAAAGGAAGTATCAGCCATGGCCGCCTGCGCCAAGCGTGTCGTTTGCATCGTATTCCCCGTCGAAAGTGAAAACCCCTAGGCGAAAGGTATCGGCAGGGGGACACCGACTGTAGTAAAGCCGTGCCAGAAAGGCAGTAACCCAAAGGTTCTAAGCTCATGAACGCACTGGGTTTGCGCAGGCGGGCGCTAGTGGGGCGGGGATTGGGAGTCGGTATTGCGGATTCGCAACGGCGGCGCTGCTGCGATGGGGCTTGCTGCGATGGGGCTCGCTGCGATGGGGCTCGCTGCGATGACGACAGTCGCTCAAACAAGCTGGGGGCCACGGCTTTTTTGTTTTGACCAATCCCCAATGCCGAATCCCCAATCCCAGCACATAACTACCGGCACATTCACTATAGCTAGGTTCTACATAGCATCACCTTCAACCTAGCGGAGATGGCCGATGAGCGATCCGGATATCCACCTACGCAAATTTCAGAAGGAACTGAGTGCGGGCACTGTCTCATTGGCCTTGCTGGCCGTCCTGGCGCAGGCCGATACACCGCTGTACGGCTACCTCATCGCCAAGCGACTCGAGCGTCTGGAGGGCGTGCTCAGCGGCAAGCAGAGCGCCCTGTACCCGGTGCTGCGCAATCTGGAAGGGGCCGGGTTGCTGCACAGCCATGTCGAGCCCTCGGCCTCCGGGCCGCCGCGGCGGTATTACCGCATCACCGACAGCGGGCGTGACTGCCTGCGCGACTGGACCGCCGCCTGGCGTGCCACCCGAGATTCCGTTGATTCAGTGCTGGAGGGGACCCACTCATGAAGACAGTTGCACAGGCACACCCGTTGCCGACCACCATTGGCGATTATCTGCTGCAGCTGCGCCAGGCGCTGTCCGGTGCGGATCCGGCAATGATCCAGGACGCGCTTTACGACGCCGAAGAGTATCTGCGTTCGGAACTGGCAGAACAGAAGGGCAAGAGCGAGGCCGAGGTCATTGCCGGCGTGGCCAGCAGCTACGGCGCGCCGGAGGAAGTGGCAGAGATCTACCGCGAAACCGAAGTGACCGTGGCACGCGCACTGCGTCCCCGGTGCCGCCGAGGCGGGCATCGTGGATCGGCACGTTCTTCGGTGTGGCCGCCGACCCCCGCACCTATGGCGCCTTGTTCTACATGCTGCTGTCGCTGCTCACCGGGGTGTTCTACTTCACCTGGGTCGTGACCGGCGCCAGCCTCTCGGTGGGAATGCTGATCCTGATCATCGGCGTGCCGCTGCTGGTGTTGTTCTTCGGCTCGGTGAGGGTGTTGGCGCTGGTGGAAGGCCGCGTGGTCGAGACGCTGCTCGGCGTGCGCATGCCGCGTCGCCCGCAACACCCGGGCCTGCAAGGCGGTTGGCTGCAGCGTATCGGCGCGATGTTCACCGATGCGCGGACCTGGAGCACGATGCTGTACTTCCTGCTGATGCTGCCGCTGGGCATTGTCTATTTCAGCGTGTTTTGCACGCTGCTGGCGCTGTCGTTGGGCCTGGCCGCTTCACCGATCGCGGTGCTGTTCGACAACGTCGCCGTGCTGACCTGGGATGGCGTGGACATCACCAGCGCCTGGCTGACGCTGCCGTTGTTCGCAGCGGGCGTGCTGTTGTTGTTCGTCACGCTGCATCTGGCGCGCGCGTTCGGCAAGTTGCACGGCATGTTCGCCAAGCACCTGCTGGTCAAGGGCGGAGAAGCGGCCGCGTGATGCGCCCGGTCGAGATGTCAGCGTGCTTAGGTTCGATGGTGGTGCTTGCTCGCCGGCACGGCGTCGCCTAGCGGTTGCACGCAGATCGAAATGAACATCCCCGGCATGGCCGGGGATGTTGTGTGGATCAGGCGCGCTTGCCGCGCTTGCCGCGCTTGCGGATCGGGGTCACGGTGGCCGGGTCGCGGCTACCGACCGGGTCGGCATCGTAGCGGGCGATGAATTCGCGCACTTGCGGGTACACCACCTCGCGCCAGCGACGGCCGCTGAAGATGCCGTAGTGGCCGGCGCCTTCCACAACCAGATGGCGACGATGCGCCGCATCGATGCCGGTGCACAGATCGTGCACCGCCTCGGTCTGGCCGAGGCCGGCGATGTCGTCCAGCTCGCCTTCGATGCTCAGCAGCGCGGTATTGCGGATCGCCGATGGCTTGACCAACTGGCCGTCCACCTTCCACTTGCCTTGCGGCAGCAGGAACTCCTGGAACACGACGCGAATGGTGTCCAGGTAATACTCGGCCGGCATGTCGAGCACGGCGTTGTATTCGTCGTAGAACTGCCGGTGCGCCTGCGCATCCTGCAGATCGCCCTTGACCAGATCGGTGTAGAAATCCCAGTGCGACATCACGTGCCGGTTGGGGTTCATCGACAGGAAGCCGGCGTGTTGCAGGAAGCCCGGATACACCTGGCGGCCATGGCCCGGATACGGGAACGGCACGGTGTGGATCAGGTTGTTCTGGAACCACTCGATGCCGTTTTCCGTGGCCAGGTTGTTGACCTGGGTGGGGCTGCGACGCGCATCGATCGGCCCGCCCATCATCACCAGCGAGCGCGGGGTGGGCTCGTCGTTGCTTGCCATCAGCGACACTGCAGCCAGCACCGGCACGGTAGGCTGGCACACGCTCACCACATGCAGGCGCTCGGCGCCGATATGGCGGATGAATTCCTGGATGTAGGTGATGTAGTCCTCGAGCCGGAACGCGCCGGCGTCCAGCGGCACCATGCGCGCATCCACCCAATCGGTCACATAGACCTTGTGGTTGCGCAGCAGGGTGCGCACGGTGTCGCGCAGCAACGTGGCGTGGTGGCCGGACAACGGCGCCACCACCAACACGGCGGGCTGCTCCTTCATCTTGCCGATCAGCTCGACGTGGTCGCTGAAACGCTTGAAGCGCAGCAACCGGCAGAACGGCTTGCTCAATACTTCGCGTTCGATGATCGGTAGCGAATGGCCATCGACCTCGACATCGTCGAGCGCCCAGGCCGGTTTTTCGTATTCCTTGCCCAGGCGGTGGAACAGCTCGTTGCTGGCGGCCATGCGCTCGGCACCCGGGAGCGAGGCCCACAGGCTGTCCGGGTCGGAAAACATCTTGGCGTTCGCCTGGGCCTGATGTACCCAGGGGGCTAGCAGATTGCGGGTCAGCTCATGCAGTTGATAAAGCATTCCACCCATCCGTGCGGTTTTGCTGCCGAGCAGCATACCGGTTTTGGCGCATTTGCACCTTAATGGGGCTGCGGACGGTTGAGGCTGCCATAAGATTGAGGGCAGGCGCGAGCGCGTTGATTTGCCGCGGTTTGGTTGCCGCAAGTGGTGATGCTTCGGACGGCTGCGCGCGCCGAAAGCGCGCGTTCGGCGCAGAACCCTGCGGCTGCTGGACGAGTCCCTCTCCTGTAGAGGAACACGTGAGGTCGGAGCGCAGCCCAGTGCACTCAAACTTCTTCAGCGCTCGATCTCCACCAGGCTTCGCACGTACCTCGTCCGCCCCTGCGGGGCACCTTATCCCGGCAGGAAGGAATCAAGCCGCTCAGCCTGCGAGGAAGGCTGCGTGCACTGAAGCCCCTCTCCTGCGGGAGAGGGTTGCGGTAAGGGGGCGCGGCGAAGCCACTCGCCACGCGTGCCGCAACCGGCCAACGTTTTGCTTAGCCGCGTTCCAGTGCAGAGGCCTCATCGGCCAACTGTGGCGACAACCAGCAATGCGAGCCGAGTGCAGCAAACCCCACGCTGGCGAAGCGGCGCCGATACCAGCGCGCCGGTCGCGCCTGGAAGCCGTCGTGATCGCCCTCGAACGCATCTTCTTCGGCGAAGGCTTCCAGAAACGCCACGCCCGCGCACATCTCGGCCAACCCCGGCAGGCCCTGGTTGAACTCGCGTGTGGGCACGTAATGCAGCACGTCCGAGCAGATCAGCAGATCCACCGGCGCGCACGGGCGCAGCCAGGCAAAATCGCCGAAGCGGGCAGGGTGGATCTGGCGACTGCGGCCATAGCGCTGCACCGCATAGGCGCTGCTGTCGAAACCCAGATAACTCAGCTTTGGCCGCAATGCCAACAACGGCGCGCGCCACGCGGCTTCGCCGCAGCCGACATCGAGCACGCTGCGGATCGGCCGTTCCAGATAGTACTCGGCCTGGGCCACGGCGAGTGCGACCTTGCGTCGCAGGCGTGCGGGGTCGGCCAGGCCGGCATCGCGATACCAGCGGCGGAAATAGTGGGCGTCGTACTGTTTGGGGTCGGACTGCTGCATGGGCTTGGCTGCTTTCGCGCGCGCGGATAGGTGAAAATGCGGGCCATCCTACGCGAGCCAGCGGAGCCAGCGCATGACCCTGTATTTGTGGATCAAGACCTTCCACCTGTTGTTCGTGATCGCCTGGATGGCCGCGGTGTTCTACCTGCCGCGCATTCTGGTCAACATCGCCGAAGCCGACAGCGACACCGCGGCGCGCGCGCGCCTGGTGTTGATGGGGCGGCGGCTCTATGCATTCGGCCACAGCATGCTCGGTCTGGCACTGCTGCTGGGCGCGGTGCTCTGGCAGGGCTACCGGGTCATCCCGGATTTCCCGACGATGGTCGCCGGCGGCTGGCTGCACGCCAAGCTGTTTGCCGTGGCATTGATTCTTGCCCATTACATCGTGTCCGGCCGCTGGGTCAAAGGCGCCGAACAGGGGCGTGCAGTGCCCAGCGGTCGGGCATTGCGCTGGTTCAACGAAGCACCGGTGATCCTGCTGGTCGGCGTGATCTGGTTGGTGCTGGCCAAGCCGTTCTGAGCGCATTGCCCACCGCATCTGCGCACGCCTGACGGCACCGGTGCAAAGGCTGCTACTGCCGAAAAATACGGGGCATTCCGGTGTCCCGCCGCGCATGCCTGCGGTGGTTCATGGAGGGACGGCCAGTGACGTGGAGATGTGCGCACCGGGCAAAAGGGCCGATGAATCTTAGGGTCTGCGCGAGCGCGACGATGAATTCATGCGCCTGAGGAGGGTTGCTTGAGCAGCATCTCCAGATACCGTTTCTGGTGTCCGGCAAATCCCTTTTGCCGTATAGCGCGTAAATTTTGCCGAAGGCAGCATAGGCGCGTGCCTCATCCCCGAGCTGCAGCATCGCTTCGCCTTCGGTCATCAGCACGAGATGGTCGGTGTGGTCTGGGTCGTCGTACATCAGTGCCATCACCTGGATCCATCGAAGCACGTTTTCCTGATCGTGCAGGTCGGCGTAATCCTTGACAAAACTTGCAGACAGGCTTTGCGGGTAATAATCCCAGTTCGCCTTGGGTTCGGGGATCAGCGCCCACGCCTGTAATCCCAGGGCGAGCGATTCGGCCAGCGCGCCGCTGCGAAACCGCTGTGTCGATTGCTCCAGCAGACGATCGATCTCGGCTCTCAGACCTGCCTCGATTTCAGGCTTCCTTTGCATGGTGATGGCCTTGATCAGGTTGCCAAGCGATTGGTTGCCGAGCGATGCGATGTGCGTGACCTGCAGCTGCACGGGCGTCGTGTTGGCTGCTCTCAGGCGCCGGTGTCTAGCTCGCGCAGGCCCTTGCGCGCCAGGTCGACCCAGGCGCGTTGCTCGCGTTGGTAATGCTTGGGCGAGGCGGCGGCGTGACGCAGCACCTGCTCGTACGCCGCCCTGGCCTGGTCATGCGCGTGCGATGCGCTGCAGCAGTTGTGCATAGCGCACGCGTGCTTCTTCGCCCGGATAGCCTTGGGCCAGCGTGTCGTATTCGTGCAGCGCAGCCTCGGTATCGCCGCTGCCTTCGACCGCGCGTGCATACAGCAGATGCCCGTCATGCGAACGGAAACTGGGGTTGGCCGCGATCAAGGCATCCAGGGTCTGCCGCGTCTGCTGCGGCTGGCCCAGCCCGAACTGTGCCTTGGCCAGGCCGAGCATCAGGTGCGGGTCATCGCGATAGAGCCCGCGCAAGGCGCCCTGGTAATGCTCGGCGGCCTGGGCGTAATCGCCGCGCGCCAGCAAGGTCTCTGCGAGCTGGCGGCGATTTTCCGGCGTGTCGGCCACATCCAGCCGGCGTGAGGCATCGCGCTGTTCGCGTTGCGGGTCCAGGTGCTGCGCACGCGCTTGAGGCGACGGCGTGCATTGGGGTCGTTGCGCAGATCGGGGATGACCGCCACGCACACATAGACCAGCACCGCCAGCAACGAAAACGCCAGCAGCAGGAAGATCCAGTACAAGGGCCGCCCGCTGCGCACGACGTGGACGCAGCAGGCGGCTTGCAGCAGCAGTGAGATCAGCAGGAGCGGAGACATGCGGGTGTGGCGTCCTTTCCATGGCCGCGCACTGGGCGCGGCAGGCCTTCGTGCGCGAATCAATGCCCTTCGTAGGCACCATAGCTGCGCAGGCGCTCGTAGCGCTGCTGCAGCAGCGTTTCCACCGGGATCTTTTCCAGCGCGTCCATCTCGTTGAGCAGCACCGCTTTCAGGCGCTTGCCCATCTGTTCGGGATTGCGATGCGCGCCGCCGGTGGGTTCACGGATCACCTTGTCGACCAGGCCCAGGCCTTTCAGGCGCTTGGCGGTCAGACCGAGCTGTTCGGCGGCATCCTTGGCCTTGGCCGCGTCCTTCCACAGGATCGAGGCGCAGCCTTCCGGCGAAATCACCGAATAGGTGCCGTATTCCAGCATCAGGGTGCGGTCGCCCACGCCGATCGCCAGCGCGCCGCCGGAGCCGCCTTCGCCGATGACGGTGCAGATCACCGAGATTTTCAGCTCGGCCATTTCCAGCAGGTTGCGCGCGATCGCCTCGGACTGGCCGCGCTCCTCGGCACCGATGCCCGGATACGCGCCGGGGGTATCGATGAAGGTCAGCAGCGGCAGGCGGAAGCGCTCGGCCAGCTTCATCAGGCGCAAGGCCTTGCGGTAGCCCTCCGGGCGCGGCATGCCGAAGTTGCGTGCCACCTTGGTCTTGGTGTCGCGGCCCTTCTGGTGGCCGATGATCACCACCGGGCGGCCGTCGATACGGCCCAGGCCACCGACGATGGCCTTGTCGTCGGCATAGGCGCGGTCGCCGGCCAGCTCCTGGAATTCGTCGCAGATGGTGTTGATGTAATCCAGCGTGTACGGGCGCTGCGGGTGGCGCGCCAGCTGCGAGACCTGCCAGGCCGACAGATCGCGGAAGATTTGCGCGGTGCGCACGCGCAGCTTGTCGCGCAGCGCCCGCACTTCGGTCTCCACGTTGACCGCAGGCCCGGTACTGGCCTTGCGCAGTTCCTGGATCTTTGCTTCCAGATCGGCGATGGGTTGCTCGAAGTCGAGGTAGTTAGGATTCATGCAATGGCGTCGTCAACGTAAGGCGGGGAGTGTAGCTGAAGCGGTGTGGCTGGCCCGTACGGGGGCGTTGGGAGCGGAATCGGGAATGGAGAATCGGGAATCAGAGCAAGGTATCCGGGGCGCCCGCTGTTGCGATTCCCCATTCCCGATTCCCGATTCACTGCGCCCATGGCGGGCTGTACTTGATCTTCACCGTCCGCACCGCAGGGTCGGCACGCAGGCTGTCCATCAGCTGCTGGTCGATGCGCACCGAATGGGTGCCGTTGAGGTCGAGCATGCCGGCCACCCCGCCGCTGGGGGCGCGCAGCAGCAGGTCCAGGCGCAGGGGGTCTTGCCGGGGCGGTGCTTGGCCAGCAGCGTGTCGATGCGCTTGAAGGCCTGCTTTTCGCGCAGGTCCAGGCGCAGCGACAGGCGCTGGGCGTGGTCTGCGCAGATCTGCTCGTAGTCCCAGCACTGGCGGATGCGCAGGCTGTAGCCGCCGTTGAATTCGTCCTCGCGCAGACCGCCCTTGACGATCAGGATGCGGTCGCGGGTGAGCAGGTGGCCGAACTCGGCCATCGCATCGGAGAACGCGCTGCATTCCACCCGGCCGCGGCCGTCTTCCAGTTGCACGAACACCTGGCTGTCGCCCTTGCGCCGCACGCCGACCACCTGGCCGGCAAGAATGGCGCTGACCTCCGGGCGCCAGGCGCGTTTTTCGCCATCGCCGCCGCCCCCGCCGCCACGCTGTTGCGAGGCCAGGATCTTTTCCAGCGCGCCCAGGTCGCAGCCGACCAGCTCGCGCACTTCTTCGCGGTGCGGATCGAACGGGTGGCCGCTGAGATAGAACCCCAGCGTTTCGCGCTCGCCGGTGAGCAACTGGCCCAGCGGCCATTCCTTGCTCTCGGGCAGGTCCAGGCGCATTGCCGGGGCGCTCGGGTCGGGCCCGCCGAACAGCGAGTTCTGGCCCGAGGCGCGCTCACGCGCCATCTGCTCGGTGGCCTTCATCACTTCAGGCAATTGCAGCATCAGCGAGGCGCGGTTCTTGCCCAGCCCATCCATCGCGCCGGCATTGATCATCGCTTCCAGCGTGCGCCGATTGAGCTTTGCGGTGCCCACGCGCGTGCAGAAATCCAGCAGCGTGGTATATGGGCCGCCGCGCTGGCGTTCTTCGACGATCGCCTCGCAGGCGCCCTGGCCGACGCCCTTGATCGCGCCGAGGCCGTATTGAATGGTGTCCGGGCTGGCCGCCTCGAACATGTACGCCGACTCGTTGACACGCGGCGGTTTGACGGTGAGGCCGAGGTTGCGCACCTCATCCAGGAAGCCCACCACCTTGTCGGTGTTGTCCATGTCCGAGGACAGCGTGGCGGCCATGAATTCGGCCGGGTAATGCCGTTTTAGCCAGGCGGTCTGGTAGCTGACCAACGCGTAGGCGGCTGCGTGCGACTTGTTGAAGCCGTAGCCGGCGAACTTCTCCATCAGGTCGAAGATTTCGTCGGCCTTGGCCGCGCTCACGCCGCCCTTGGCCGCGCCTTCGCGGAAGATTTCGCGGTGCTTGGCCATTTCGGCCGGCACCTTCTTGCCCATCGCGCGACGCAGCAGGTCGGCGCCGCCCAGCGAATAGTCGCCGACGATCTGCGCCATCTGCATCACCTGCTCCTGGTACACCATGATGCCGTAGGTGTCTTTCAGGATGACTTCGGTGCGCGGATCGGGGTAGACGATTTCCTGCTGCCCGTGCTTGCGCGCGTTGAAGTCCGGGATCAGGTCCATCGGGCCGGGGCGGTACAGCGACACCAGCGCAATCAGGTCTTCGAAGCGGTCCGGGCGCGCGTCCTTGAGCAGGCGGCGCATGCCCGAGGATTCGAACTGGAACACCGCGCCGGTATTGCCCGAGGCGAACACGCCCTTGTAGGTGGGCACGTCGTCGAGCGGGATGGCGGTGATGTCGACCGGGTCGATGCCCGCGCGCGCATGGCGCACGTTGATCGCCTTGACCGCCCAATCGATGATGGTCAGCGTGCGCAGGCCCAGGAAGTCGAACTTCACCAGGCCCACCGCTTCGACGTCGTCCTTGTCGAACTGGGTCACCGGGTTCTTGCCGCGGCCGTCTTCGTCGTGTTCGGCGAACAGCGGGCAGAACTCGGAGAGCGGATCGGGCGCGATCACCACGCCGCCGGCGTGCTTGCCGGCGTTGCGGGTGAGGTCTTCGAGCTGGCGCGCCAGATCCATCAGGTCGCGCACGTCGTCTTCGACCTGGTAGCGCTGGATCAGGTCCGGCGAGGCCATCTCCGAGTCCTTGCCTTCGCCCATCGCGTCCTTGAGCGTGATGCCCAGGATGTTGGGGATCAGCTTGGCCACGCTGTCGACCAGCCCATACGAGAAGCCGAGCACGCGCCCGGCATCGCGTACCACGGCCTTGGCGGCCATGGTGCCGTAGGTAATGATCTGGCTGACCCGCTCGCGCCCGTACTTGCGCGCCACGTAGTCGATGACCTCGTCGCGCCGGTCCATGCAGAAGTCGATGTCGAAGTCGGGCATCGACACGCGCTCTGGATTGAGGAAGCGCTCGAACAGCAGGTTGTACGGCAACGGGTCCAGGTCGGTGATCTGCAGCGCCCAGGCCACCAGCGAACCGGCACCGGAACCGCGCCCCGGGCCGATCGGGATGCCCTGGTTCTTGCCCCACTGGATGAAGTCGGCCACGATCAGGAAGTAGCCGGGGAAGCCCATCTTGATGATGGTGTCCAGCTCGAATTCGAGCCGGTCCACATAGTCCTGGCGGGTCTTGCCCGGCGCGATCGGGTTCTTTTCTAGGCGTGCGGCCAGACCCTGTCGCGACTGGCTGCGGATCCAGCTGTCCAGGGTCTCGTCTTCCGGCACCGGGTAGGCGGGCAGGAAGTAGGTACCCAGGCGCATCTCGATGTTGCAGCGCTGCGCCAGCGCATGGGTGTTGTCGATGGCGTCGGGGATGTCGGCGAACAGCGCCGCCATCTCCTCGCCGGATTTCATGTACTGCTGGTCGCTGTACTCGCGCGGGCGCTTGGGGTCGTCCAGCACGCGGCCGGAGGAAATGCACACGCGCGCTTCGTGCGCATTGAAGTCACTGGCGTACAAAAACGCACGTCGTTGCTGGCCACCACCGGCAGCCCGCGCACGCCGGCGGCGTGCAGCGCGAACTGGTTGAAGCGTTCCTCGCCCTCGCGCCCGGTGCGGGTGAGTTCCAGGTGCAGGCCATCGCCGAACACGCGCTGCCAGTCGGCCAGCTGCTGCTCGGCAAGGTCCGCGCGGCCTTCGTTGAACAGGCGCCCGGCCAGGCTGTCGCGGCCGGCCAACGCAAACAGGTTGGCGTGCCCGGCCTGCAGCCATTCCGGATGGATCGCCACGCCGCCTTCGGGGCGGTGGCCTTCCATCCAGGCGCGGGTGAGCAGCCGCGACAGGCTCAGGTAGCCGTCGCGGTCGCGGCACAGCAGGGTCATGCGCCAGGGCGTCATGTCCGGGGTGGCGATCATCACATCGGCGCCGGCGATCGGCTTGATGCCAACCCCTTCGGCGGCCTTATAGAACTTGACCAGCGCGAACAGGTTGTTGAGGTCGGTGACTGCCAGCGCGGGCATGTCGAGTTCGACTGCCCGGCTCAGCAGGTTGGCCTGCTTGGCCTTTTTCGGGTCAGCCTGATCCGGTTTCTCGGGCACACGGATGGTGGAATCCGCCAGCGAGAACTCGGTGTGGACGTGCAGATGGACGAAGCGGGAAGTGGACATGCGGGACCGGAATAATGCGCGGTCAGGGTACCGGCGGGGGCGGGGGCGAACAAGGCTTGACAGCAGGGGGCCGGACCCGGGACCGGGGACCTGGAAAGGCGGGCACTCGTTGCTGCGCCGGCACTGCACAGGCATCGGAGGCCTGCAGGACCGATACGCGTGGAATGATGTGTGTCCGGAGCCACCGCGCACGTCATGCAATGTGCGGTTGTTCAGGCGCCGACGCGCAAGCGGACAGGCCGATGCCGACCCTGGCGTGTCCTACAACGACGCGACCAGTTGCCCGACCTGCAGCTGTTCCGGGGCATGGGTCGCCGGGCCCGGTTCACGGCCTTCCAGCGCCAGGCGCACCGGCGCAAAACTGCGCCGGTGTTGCGGGCATGGCCCGTGGGTTTGCAACGCGGCCAGATGCACCGGCGTGCTGTAGCCCTTGTGTTGATCGAAGCGGTATTCCGGGTGCCGCGTGTGCAGTTCGTGCATCAGCCGGTCGCGGGTCACCTTGGCCACGATCGAGGCGGCCATGATGGCGCGGTCCAGCGCGTCGCCGCCGATCAATGCCTCGGCCGGGCAAGGCAGGCCCTTGGGCACGCGGTTGCCGTCGATGCGCGCGAACCCGGCCACATGCGCCACGCCTTCCACCGCCCGCCGCATGCCGAGCATGGTCGCCTGGTAGATATTGATGCGGTCGATCTCTTCGCTGTCGATCAACACCACCGACCACGCCAGCGCCCGATCGACGATGCGCGCATACAGCTGCTCGCGCCGCTCGGCCGTGAGCTGCTTGGAATCGTCCAGCCCATTGATGCGCGGTTTGCCGGGATCGAACACCACGGCCGCGACGGCCACCGGCCCGGCCAGTGGGCCGCGGCCAGCTTCGTCGACGCCGGCGGTTAGAATCCGGGATTCGGCATTCGGGATTCGGGATTGGCCAAACAAGGGCGGCTGGCGGAGGTCGGTCATGCCGTTGCTCCTGACGAATCCCGTATCCCTACTCCCGAATCCCGGCCTTCCAGCAGCTCAGCCACCGCATCCGCTGCCCGCGCCGACGCATCACGGCGCAACTGCGCGTGCAGGGCCAGATAGCGCGGTTGCAGGGCGGCGACCTTGTCGGGGTGTTTGAACCAGTCCAGCAGTGCCACGCACAGTCGCTCGGGGGTGCAGTCGTCCTGCATCAGTTCCGGCGCCAGGTCGTCATTGGCCAGGATATTGGGCAGGGCGTAGCGGTTGACCTTGAGCAGGCCCAGCAGCTTGACGATGCGGTAGGTGAGCGGGGCGACCTTGTAGCCCACCACCATCGGGCGCTTGACCAGCATGGCTTCCAGCGTGGCGGTGCCGGAGGCCAGCAGCACCACGTCGGCGGCCAGCATGGCGGTGCGCGCCTGGCCGTCGAGCAGGTGCGAGCGCATCACTGGCAGCGACGAGCGTGAGAGCTGCTCGGCCAGCAGTTGCTTGCAGCCCGGATTGGCGGCCGGTACCAGCACGTGCAGGTTAGGCAGGTGCTCGGACACCAGCCAGGCGGCCTGGAAAAAGGTGTCGCCGAGCCGGCTGATTTCGCCGTGCCGGCTGCCCGGCAACACTGCCAGGACGGTGCTGGAGGCGGACAGGCCCAGCGTTGCGCGCGCCGCTGCGCGGTCGGCCTGGTAGGCGATATCGTCGGCCATTGGATGGCCGACAAAGCGTGCGTCCACGCCATGCTTGGCATAGATCGGCGGTTCCATCGGAAACAGGCACAGCACCAGATCGGCGCTGACCCCGATTTTTCGGCACGTTTCTCGCGCCACGCCCACACCGATGGGCTGACGTAGTGCACGGTCTTGATCCCGCGCTGCTTGAGCCAGCGTTCCACCGGCAGATTGAAATCCGGCGCGTCGATGCCAATGAACACGTCCGGCTTCCACGCCAGCACCCGCTCGCGGAATGCGCTGCGCAGCTTGAGCAGGCGCGGCAAATGCCGCAGCACCTCGGTCAGGCCCATCACCGCCAGCTCGCTGGCATCGAACCAGGTCTGGCAACCGACCCCACGCATCGCATCGCCACCGATGCCCACGAATTCGGCATTCGGATAGCGCAGCCGCAGCTGCTCGATCAGCCCGGCGCCCAGGATGTCGCCAGAGGCCTCGCCAGCGATCAGGGCGATGCGGGGAGGGCGCGCATGCGCGCCGGGAATGGGGAGTGGGGAATGGGGAATCGGCAGAGCCGTCGGTTCGCTGCCGACTGACGCGCCGTTGCGCTGACCGTCCACGATTCCCGACTCCCGATTCCCGATTCCCTTCATCGCAACAACGGCCGTTCTGCCGCTTCGATGAACTCGAGCATTCCGCGCACATCCTCGCTGCTCTCGGCCTGCTCGGCCAGCTGCGCCTTGGCATCAGCCAGCGGCAGGCCGGCCACGTACAGCGTGCGGTAGGCGCGCTTGATCGCGGTGATGCGTTCGGCGTCGAAACCGCGACGCTTGAGCCCCTCGCTATTGATGCCGCGTGGCCGCCCCAGCGAGTCGCTGCCCACCATGGTGAACGGCGGGACGTCGCCGTTGGTCAGCGCGCCCATGCCCAGGAAGGCGTGCGCGCCGATGCGGCAAAACTGATGCGCGCCGGCAAAGCCGCTGATGATCACGTAGTCGCCAACGGTGACGTGGCCGGCCAAGGTGGTGTTGTTGGAAAACACGCAGTGGTTGCCCACCTGGCAGTCGTGCGCCACGTGCGTGTAGGCCAGCATCCAGTTGTCGTTGCCGACCACGGTGATGCCGCCGCCGCCGCCGGTGCCGCGATTGATGGTGACGAACTCGCGGATCACGTTGCCGTCGCCGATCACCAGTTCGGTGCGCTCGCCGGCGTACTTCTTGTCCTGCGGTTCGCCGCCGATCGCGGCGTGGCCGATGAAGCGGTTGTTGCGACCGATCCGGGTCGGGCCGTGGATCGAGCAATGTGGCCCCACCTCGGTGCCCGCCCCGATCTGCACATCGGCGCCGATCAGCGAGAAGGCGCCGACGCGGACGTCGTCTGCCAGCGTTGCCGATGGATCGATGACCGCCGTGGGATGAATCAAAGGTGTTGAATCGCGCATCGTGTCTTACTCCGAAAGCGGGTGATTACCTGGCGCCGGCGCACATCACCTCGGCACTGGCCACCACTTCGCCATCGACCTTGGCTTCGCCATAGAAGCATCCCACGTTGCGGATCAGGCGCTTCATCTGCACCTCCATGATCAACACGTCGCCCGGGACCACCTGCTTGTTGAAGCGGGCCTTGTCCACCTTGACCATATAGAACAGCTGCGACAAGGCATCGCGGCCCAGACCGAGCTGAGTCATCACCCCGCCGACCTGCGCCAGCGCCTCGATGATCAGCACGCCAGGCATCACCGGACGGTTCGGAAAATGGCCCTGGAAGAACGGCTCGTTGATGCTGACGTTCTTCTGCGCCACGATCCACTTGGTTTCCAGATCGAGTTCGAGGATGCGGTCGACCAGCAGAAACGGGTAACGGTGCGGGAGCAGCGTCTGGATTTGACTGACGTCGATCGGCAGTTCGTAAACGTGGTGGCTCATTCTTTCTCCTTGTCCACAGCCAGGATGCGCCTCGCGAGCACATCAAGCTGCTTGAAGCGCGCGGCGTTTTTGCGCCACGTGCGATTGTCGGTGAGAGGGGTGCCGGACGAATACTCGCCCGGCTCATGGATGGAATTACGCACGACAGACTTGCCGGTGATCACCACCTTGTCGCAGATCTCCAGGTGGCCGACCACGCCGACATGCCCGCCAAGCAGGCAATAACGGCCGATCTTGGCGCTGCCGGCAATGCCGGTGCAGCCGGCAATCGCACTGTGCGCGCCAATGCGGCAGTTGTGCGCGATCTGCACCAGGTTGTCCACGCGCACGTCTTCTTCCAGCACGGTGTCTTCCAGCGCGCCGCGGTCGATGCAGGTGTTTGCGCCGATTTCGCAATCGTCGCCGATGACCACGCCACCCAGCTGGGGCACCTTGATCCAGTGCCCGGCATCCATGGCCAGGCCGAAGCCATCGGCGCCGATCACCGCACCGGGGTGGATGCGCACGCGCTTGCCCAACCGCACGCGGGTGACCAGGGTGACGCGCGCCAGCAACTCGCTGCCCGCATCCACCACGCAGTCTTCGCCGATGATGCTGCCGGTGCCGATCACGCAGCCATCGCCCACGCGACTGCGCGCGCCGATGCTGACGAAGGGTCCGACGTGGGCGGTGGCCGAGACCTGGGCGGTCGGGTCGATCACTGCAGAGGCATGGATGCCCGGTTCGCGCACCGGTGCCACATCGAACAGTGCGGCGATCTTGGCGAATGCGGTATACGGGTCCTTGGCGACCAGCGCGGTGCCTTTGGCGGCGTCGGCATCGTCTGCACGCAGCACCACGACAGCGGCCTGGGTGTCGGCCAGTTGCGGACGATAGCGCGGGTTGGACAGGAAGCTCAGCTGGCCTGCGCCTGCGTGGGCCAGGGTGGCGACGCCGCTGACTTCGGTGGTGCCGTCACCGACGACGGTCAACCCGAATTGTTCGGCAATCGCACTGGCGGTCAATCGCATCAGGGTAAACCTCGCGTAAACGGTAAGTGACTGGTTTAACAGTGAGAAAACATCGCCAACAGTTGGCTAAACAGTCGAGCGTATTGCTTGCCGGGCCGCAACGATGCGGCGAATCCCAGGAAGAAACATATGAAAACTGTTCTCTCCATTTTCGGTAGCGTGATCCTGCTGGGCGCAATCACCAGTGCATCGGCCGACGATTTCGCGCAGCAGCGCACCAACGCGCTGAGCTTCTGGGACCAGCAGGTGCAATGCGTGGACACATCCGATTGGGGCGCCACCGCCACCTGCCTGGGCAATGTCTGGAACAACTACTTCTAAAGCTGTTTCGTACCAGTGTGTTCAAACAACAATGGCGGCCCGGGCATCCGGGCCGCCATTGTTGCGCGTGCCAATCTTAGAACTGGCCGCCGAAGGTGAACTGCAGACGCTCGATCTCGTCGTTGTCTTCCTTCTTCAGCGGGAATGCGTAGCTGATCGAAATGGGGCCGACCGGCGCGCGCCACAACAGCGCCACACCGGTGGAGGCGCGCAGCTCGTTGGCCTTGAAGTTGTCCACGCCGTTGTACACGTTGCCGAAATCGACGAATGCCGAAACGCGCGCTGACGGGCTGTCGAACAGCTTGGGGAAATACATTTCCACCGAACCCACGGTCTTGAACGAGCCACCCAGCGGCTGGCCGCGGGTATAGCCGTTGATCGCTTCCGAACGCGGGCCCAGGGTGTTGTCTTCGAAGCCACGGACCGAATTGGTACCGCCGGCGTAGAAGTTCTCGTAGAACGGCAGGCCGGTGGCGGTGACCGTGCGGGTGCTGCCATCCGGGTTGGTCAGCACGCGGGTGCTGTCCTTCCCGTAACTGTCGCCATAGCCCAGTTCGAAGCGCGTGTTCAACACCAGTGCCGGAATGATCGGCCAGTAGTTGGAGATCTGGTAGTTGAGCTTGTAGTACTCGACCGTGGAGCCGGGCAGGGTGGTTTCCAGGCCCACACGCTGGTACATGCCGCGGGTCGGCATGAAGAAGTCGTTGCGGGTGTCGCGTGCCCAGCCCAGCTCCGTGCGCCATGCATGGAAGGTGCGCGTGCCGATCGCATTGATGTAGTCGATGATCGCCTGCGGCGTGGTACCGGCGAAGGTCGTGATCTGGTTGCTGTCGATACCCACCATTGCCGAGACGGTGTCGTTTTCGGTGATCGGCACGCCGAACACCACCTGCGCCGAACCGTTCTTGCTGTTGAACTGCGCGGTGTTGAAGTCCGAGTAATCCAGCGCGCGCCAGGACAGGTTGTAGCCCAGCGATACGCCGTCGTCGGTAAAGAACGGGTTGGTGTAGGAGAACGCGTAGCGCTGCTGGTAGCTGCTGCGCGAAGCCTCCACTGCCACGCGGTTACCGCCACCCAGGAAGTTGTTCTGCGACAACTGCACCGAGGTGGTCACACCGAAGCTCTGCGAGTAGCCCAGACCGAACACGAAGCTGCCGGAGGTGGTCTCCTTGACGTTGTAGACCACGTCGACCTGGTCGTTGCTGCCGGGCACCGCGGGCGTTTCCACGTCCACGCTTTCGAAGTAGCCCAGGCGCTGCAGACGGATCTTGGAACGGTCGATCGCGGCCTGCGAATACCAGGTGTTTTCGAACTGGCGCATTTCGCGGCGCAAGACCTCGTCGGAGGTGCGGCTGTTGCCCTTGTAGAGGATGCGGCGCACGGTCACGCGCGGGCCGGGCACCACCTGCAGGTTCACGGCCACGGTGCGGTCTTCGCGGTTCGGGGTCGGGATGGGGTTGACCTTGGCGAACGCGTAACCGACGTTGCTCAGCGTGTTGGTGATCGCATCGGAGGTGTACTCCAGCAACGCACGCGAGAAGATGTCACCGGCCTTGGGAATCACCAGACGCTCGATGTCGGCCTGCGGCAGCACGGTGTCGCCGGTCACCTTGATTTCGGAAATCTTGTACTGCTCGCCCTCGGTGACGCCGGCGCTGATGAACATGTCGCGCTTTTCGGGGCTGATCGAGACCTGGGTGGAGTCGATGCTGAAGTCGACATAGCCGCGGTCCAGGTACCAGGAGTTGAGCTTTTCCAGGTCGCCGGACATCTTTTCCTTGGAGTACTGGTCGTCGCGGCGGTACCACGAGGCCCAGTTGTGCTCCTTGGATTCCCAGTTGTCCAGGATGTCCTCGTTGGCGAACTTTTCCGTACCGATCAGGTTGACGTGGCGGATCTTGGCCGCCTTGCCTTCCTTGATCGCAATGGCCACGTCGACGCGGTTACGGTCCAGCGGGCTCACCGTCGGGGTGATTTCCACGTTGTACTTACCGCGGTTGTTGTACTGGCGGGTCAGTTCCTGGGTCACGCGGTCCAGGCTCAGGCGATCGAAGGTGCCGCCCTCGGACAGGCCGATGTCGCCCAGGCCCTTGAGCAGTTCCTCGGACTTGATGTCCTTGTTGCCGGTCACGGTGAGCTTGTTGATCGCCGGGCGCTCCTTGACCGTGATCACCAGGATGTTGCCCTGGCGATCCAGCTGCACGTCCTCGAAGAAGCTGGTGCGGTAGAGCGCACGGATCGCGTCCGCCACCTTGGCATCGTCCACGGTGTCGCCGCGGTTCACCGGCAGATAGGTGAATACGGTGCCGGAGGCGATGCGCTGCAGGCCGTCGACGCGGATGTCGCTGGCAACGAACGGCTCGACGGCCAGAGCAACGGCCGGCAGGCTGAGGCCGGCGGCAAGAGCGAGGGCAAGCAGGCGGCGAGTGGGAAGACGCGTCATGTCACATCCGGTTGGAGTCGTATTCGGGTGTTGCTGGATGCCGGCGTATGACGACGACAACAGGCGGAAAGAGTGGAGCAGCTTCATCGTGGAACCAGGCCGAGGATGTCGTTGTAGAACGCCAGTCCCATCAACCCGGCCAGGACCGCCAGGCCGACGTATTGTCCGGCAATCATGGCCCGTTCGCTGATCGGGCTGCCCTTGATCAACTCGATAAGGTAATACAGCAGATGCCCACCGTCCAAGATCGGGATGGGCATCAGGTTGATGATCGCAAGGCTGAGCGACAGCAACCCGAGGAAATACAGGAACCAGTCGAGCCCGCGTTCGGCCGAGGCGTTGGCGGCGCGCGCAATGGTGACCGGGCCGGAGATGTTCTTGACCGAGGCCTGGCCGGTCAGCATGCGCTTCATCATGCCCAGCGAATCGGCGGTCATCCGGCCGGTTTCGCGGATCGCGGCCGGCACGGCGGCGAACAGCCCGTACTGCTGGCGGCTGTCGTATGCCGGAGCCGGGGCGGCGGCCGGACGCACGCCGATCATCCATTGGCCCTGCGGCGACTTGCGCGGCGCGATTTCCAGCGCCAGCCGGTCTTCGCCGCGCGCCACCTCGATCATGCCCGGCCCGCCGTGGGCGCCCAACGCCTGCACCTGCGGAATGATGTCCTCGGCCGAGCGGATCGGCTGGCCATCGATGGCCACGATGCGGTCGCCCGGCTTGAGCAGGCCATCGGCCACCGAGCCCTTCACCACTTCGGCAATCACCGGTGGCTGCAGCATGAACTGCCAGCCGATGCCGGCCAGTGCGGCCACGCGGCGTTCGTCGAAACCGACCGGCAACTGCGACAGCCGCAAGGTGTGTTCGCTGCTGCTCGCAGTGTCGGAGGCGGTCAGGACGCGGACATCGCGCCTGTCCATTGCCGCAGTGGTGAGCTGCAGGCTGGCATCGCTCCAGCTGCTCACGCTGCGGCCGTCGATGCGTACGATGCGCTCGCCGGCAGTCAGTCCGGCTTCGGCGGCCAGGCCATCGGCGCGACCGACGGTTGCCGAATAATCCTGCTTGCCTACCACGAACATCGCCCACAGCATCGCCATGCACAGCATCAGGTTGGCGATGGGGCCCGCCGCGACGATCGCGATGCGCTGCCACACGGTCTTGCGATTGAAGGCCTGGTCCTGCTCGGCCGGATGCACGTCGCCTTCGCGCTCGTCGAGCATTTTGACGTAGCCGCCCAGCGGGATCGCGGCGACCACGAACTCGGTGCCGTGGCGATCGCGGCGCATCCACAGCGGTTTGCCGAAGCCCACCGAAAAACGCAGCACCTTGACGCCGCAGCGCCGCGCGACCCAGAAATGCCCGAATTCGTGAAAGGTCACCAACACGCCCAGGCTGACGATCATCCACCAGACCGAACCGATGAAATCACCCATGTGTGCAGCTCGTGTGCGTGGAACGATCAGGCATGAAGGGCGTGATGGGCGAGGGCGCGTTCAGTGATTTGCCGGGCTTGCGCATCGGCAAAAAGCAGGGTGTCGAGGGAATCGGCATTGTGCCGCTGGAGCGTTGTCAGTGTGTGTTCGACCAACGCAGGGATCGCTAGGAAACCCACCTGGCCCTGAAGAAAGGCTGAAACAGCCACTTCATTGGCCGCGTTCAGGATCGCCGGGGTGGTGCCGCCGGCCCGTAATGCGTCCCAGGCCAGACGCAGACACGGGAATGCGGCGGTGTCGGGGGCCTCGAAATCCAGCCGGCCCTGGGTCAGCAGGTCAAGTCCGGCGACACCGGAGTCGACCCGCTCCGGCCACGCCAAGCCCACCGCCAGGGTGGTACGCATGTCCGGCAGGCCAAGCTGGGCAAGGGTAGAGCCGTCGACGAATTCCACCAGCGAATGCACCAGGCTCTGCGGATGCACCAGCACATCGATCTGCTCGCCCGGCAGTCCGAACAAGTGATGCGCCTCGATGACTTCCAGGCCCTTGTTCATCAGGGTCGCCGAATCCACCGAGATCTTCGGTCCCATCGACCATTTCGGGTGAGCGACGGCCTGCGCTGGCGTTACCGCCGTCAGCGCCCCACGGTCCCAGCCACGGAACGGACCGCCCGAGGCGGTCAGCACCACGCGGCGCACGCCACGACTGGCGTCGCAGGAGCGCAGGCACTGGAAGATGGCGCTGTGCTCGCTGTCGATCGGGATGATTTCAGCCCCGGCGGCGGCTGCGGTGCGGGTCAGCAGCTCGCCGGCCAGCACCAGGGATTCCTTGTTGGCCAGCAACAGGCGCTTGCCGGCGCGCGCTGCCGCCAGCGTAGACGGCAGCCCGGCCGCACCCACGATCGCCGCCACCACGGTGTCGCACGCATCGCTGCTCGCCAGTGCGTCCAGCGCCTCGGCGCCGGCATGCGCCTGGGTCGCCAGGCCCAGTGCGCGCAGGCCATCGCGCAGTGCCGGGTACAGCGTCGTCTCGGCAATCACCGCATGCGCAGGCCGGTGGGTTGCGCAGAGCGCCAGCAGCTCGTCGACCTTGCTGCCGGCCGACAGCACGCTGGCGCGCAGCCGCTCGGGATGGCGCGCGATCACGTCCAGTGCCGATGCGCCGATCGAGCCGGTGGCGCCGAACACGGCAACCTGACGGGGGAAGAGCCAGCCATGCTTAGAATCCGAGAATTTCCTTGCCGAGTGCGAACACCGGCAGGGCAGCGAGCACGCCATCGATGCGGTCCAGCACGCCGCCATGGCCAGGAATTAGCGTGCCCGAGTCCTTGGCGCCGGCGTGGCGCTTGAGCAGGCTTTCGAACAGGTCGCCCAGCACCGATGCCAGTACCGCCAGCGCGGAGACCAGCACCAGCTGCGGCACATGCGCCAGGGTCAGCCCGGCCAGCCAGCCGAACGCGCAGGCAACCGCAATCCCGGCGAGCAGGCCTCCGAGCAACCCTTCGATGGTCTTGTTGGGACTGACCCGCGGCGCCAGCTTGTGCTTGCCGAACGCGCGGCCGGCGAAATACGCACCGGAGTCGGCCGCCCACACAATGGTCAGCGCGGTCAGCAACCATAGGTTGCCCTTGTCCGGGCTGGCATGCAGCAGCACCAGCGCCGCCCATGCCGGCAGCACCGCCAGGGTGCCGGCGGCCAGCTTGAGTGCGCGCGCCTGGCCGTTGCCGTGATCGGCGCCGAAGGTGAAAAAGCGCAGCCATAGCAGCGCCAACAGCCACCACGCCACGCCGACCAGCGACGCAATCTGGAACAGCACCATCGAGCCGGCCGAGGCCCACACCATCAGCACCATCAGCAGCAGATTGAGCATCAGCAGCACGGTGCGCGGCAGGCTGTCGTCGATGCCGGAGAGTTTGAGCCACTCCCACAGACCGGTCAGGAACAGGACCGCCGCCAGCGCTGCCAGCCATTGAGTGGGCAGCAGCACGATCGCGCAAATCGCGAGCGGCGCCATGATCAGCGCGGCAATCACGCGGGTCTTGGTCATGCGGAGGAGCTCTCCGTCGCCTTGTCGGCGATCTGTGCGCTGGTCAGGCCGAAGCGGCGTTCACGCCCGGCATAGTCGTCCAGCGCTTGCTGCAGCACGCCGGCATCGAACTCCGGCCACAGGGTTTCGGTGAACCACAGCTCGGTGTAAGCCAGCTGCCACAACAGGAAATTACTGATGCGGGTGTCGCCACCGGTGCGGATGAACAGATCCGGCGCGGGCAGGTCGGCCAGGGCGACCCGGCTGGACAGCAGTGCTTCGTCGATCTGCTCTGGCTGCAGGCGGCCGGCAGCCACGTCTTCGGCCAACGCGCGGGCCGCCGCGGCGATGTCCTGGCGGCCGCCGTAGCTGGCGGCGATGCTCAGCACCAGCCGCGAGTTCGCTGCGGTGCTGCGCTCGGCGCCGGCCATGCGGTCGCGCAATGGTGCGGCAAAGCGGCTGCGGTCGCCGATGAAGCGCACCTGCACGCCACGTCGCTGCAATTCTTCGACTTCGCGGTCGAGCGCATGCAGGAACAGCTTCATCAACGCATCGACCTCATCCTGCGGACGGCCCCAGTTTTCACTGGAAAACGCGAACAGGGTCAGCGCCGACACGCCTTTTTCAAGGCAGAAATCGATCGTGCGATTGACCGCGCGCGCGCCGGCACGGTGGCCGATGACGCGCGGACGCCGCCGACGCTGCGCCCAACGCCCATTGCCATCCATGATGATGGCAATGTGGCGCGGCACAGCAGCAGAGGAGACGGGATGCATGGCAGGCGATGCCACGATCAGACCGTCATCAATTCCTGTTCCTTGCCCTTGACGACCTCATCCACGTCCTTGATGGCCTTGTCGGTCAGTTTCTGGATGTCGTCTTCGGCGCTGCGGGCCTCGTCTTCGGTGACGGCCTTGTCCTTGAGCAGATCCTTGACTTGCTGGTTGGCATCGCGGCGGATGTTGCGGATCGCCACCTTGCTGTCTTCGCCCTCGCCATGCACGGA
Organism: Xanthomonas phaseoli pv. phaseoli; assembly: GCA_022749655.1. Taxonomy (GTDB): domain Bacteria; phylum Pseudomonadota; class Gammaproteobacteria; order Xanthomonadales; family Xanthomonadaceae; genus Xanthomonas; species Xanthomonas phaseoli. The sequence continues at coordinate 3,822,190 of CP094243.1, read as the reverse complement.
CTTGCTGAGCTCCTTGCGGCGCTCCTCGGTCAGCGGCGGCAGGTTCAGGCGGATCACGGTGCCGACCACGGTCGGAGTCAGGCCCAGATCCGAGGCATAAATGGCTTTTTCCACGTCCTTGATCATGCCCTTGTCGAACAGGCTGATGACCAGCGAGCGGCCTTCGGACACGCTGATGCTGGCAACCTGATTCAGGGGCGTGTCGGCGCCGTAGGCCTTGACCTTGATGCCGTCCAGCAGCGCCGGCGAGGCACGGCCGGTACGGATGGTGGTGAGGGAATGGCGCAGAGCATCGATGCTCTTGGTCATGCGCGTCTGCGCGTCTTGTTTGATCTGGGTGAGCATCGCCGGAATCCGTGTGGAGCTGAATCCGGAGATTATAGCCGGGACTGAGGTTTCACGACTCGCGGGCCGTCAGCACCCGCGCAGCCGGTTCACTTGCCGCCCCTTTTTAGGTGCCGAGTCCGCGGGTTGGAGATCGCCGCACAGCTCGCGGACTGCGCCTTGCGATTCCCAATCCCGATTCCCGATTCCCGATTCCCGATTCCCGCCTCAGCTACGGCCCTGCACCAACGTGCCGATCTGCTCGCCATGCAGGATGCGCAGCAGCACGCCCGGTTCGCTCATGCCGAAGATGCGCAGCGGCAGGTCGCTGTCGCGCGCCAGCGCGAATGCGGCGGTGTCCATCACTTCCAGGCCCTGCAGAATCACCTGGTCGTAGGTCAGGCTGTCGTAGCGCACCGCATCGGTGTGCTTCTTCGGGTCCTTGTCGTACACGCCGTCGACCTTGGTTGCCTTGAGCAGCAGGTCGGCACCGATCTCGATCGCGCGCAGCGCCGCGCCCGAGTCGGTGGTGAAGAACGGGTTGCCGGTGCCGGCGGCGAAGATCGCGATGCGGCCCTTTTCCAGGTGACGGATCGCGCGGCGACGGATGAAGTCTTCGCAGACATCGTTGATCTTGATCGCGCTCATCACGCGCACCTTGGCGCCAAGCTTTTCCAGCGCATCCTGCATGGCCAGCGCGTTGATCACCGTGGCCAGCATGCCCATGTGATCGCCGGTGACGCGGTCCATGCCGCTGGCGGCCAGGCCGGCGCCGCGGAAGATGTTGCCGCCGCCGATGACCAGGGCCACCTGCGCGCCGGCCTGCTGGGCTTCGATCACTTCATGCGCCAGACGATTGATGACCTTGGGATCGATGCCGTAATCCCCGTCCCCCATCAGCGCCTCCCGGAAAGTTTGAGAAGAATGCGGCGATAGGAAAGTTCGGACATGGGAAACCTCGGGGGTGGGGGATCGGCAAACGCCGACAATTCTAGCGGAAGCCTGTCACCTGACGTGGTAAAAATTCCTTTGTCGGCAGTGGCGTGACCGGTTGCTCAGTGCGCGCGCGGGTTCGGCGGCGTTGGTACATCGGTCGCATCGTATGCGGTGACGCGGTTGCGGCCGCGATGCTTGGAGCGATACAGCGTGCTGTCGGCGGCCTGCAACAAATGGTCGATGCTGTCGAACTGGCGCTCGGCACCGCCGTGCGTGGCAAGACCTGCAGAGAACGTGATATGCAGTGGGCCGCCCTGCAGTTGCGCCATCGGCGTGCGTGCGGTTTCGGCCAGGATGCGCTCGATCACCATCAACGCCGCATCGGCGGGTGTATTGGGCAGGATCACCAGGAATTCTTCGCCGCCGTAGCGCGCCACCAGGTCGCTGGTGCGCACCATGCGTTGCAGCGTTTGCGCGAAATTACGCAACACTTCATCGCCGACCAGATGCCCGTGCGCATCGTTGACGCGCTTGAAGTCGTCCAGGTCGATGAAGGCGATCGACAGCGGCCAGCCCTGGCGCGAGGCCAGTTCGAACTCATGCGTCAGCGCAGTACCGAGCTGATGCCGGTTGAACACGCCGGTCAGCGCATCGCGGCTGGCCTGTTCGGCCAGGTGACGCATGCGGTTTTCCGATTCGTCGGCATGCCGGCGCGCTTCGGCCACGTCCTGCAATTCGCGCAGGCTACGCAGCATCGCCAGTTCACGCGCCTGCTCGAAGATCATCTGGATGTGCTCGGGCTGCGGCACGCGGATGTCGAACAGCGCCTCCAGTTCCGGCAGCGATTCGGCGATGCGTTCGATCACCTTCTCGAAGCGTTCGGCATCGAGCTCCAGCACGTCCTGGGCCTGTTGCTGCGCATGTTCGGTTGCGGCGACAGCACTGGCCGAAAGCCAGATATCGGCCAGGCGCCCGGACAGCGCCACGCAGGCCATGAACGGTTCCAGGCCGGCCGGTTCTTCTTCGCTCTGCGCAATCGCATTCTGCAGATACGGCGGCAGTTGCCACTGATGCGCCAGCCAGGCGCCGACTTCGGCATGCGTGGCGCCCAGCTGTTCGCGTTCGGCATTCAGCAGCGCGGTGTTGTCGGCGGCCTGTTCCAGCAGCGGCCCGTAGAGATCGGGCGCGCCTTGCAACAGGGCCAGCTTGCCGATGTCCTGCAGCAGGCCAGCCAGCATCAATTCTTCGGGTTTGCGGATGCCGTAGGCCTGGCCGAGGATGCGACTGGCCAGCGCGCATAGGCCGGCGCGGCGCCAGATGCGTTCATGCAAGGGGTGGGCGATGAAGGTGCTGCGCACGCCGTGCACCATCGAAAAGCCCAATGCCAGGCTCAAGGTCGCGTTGAGGCCGAGCATGGTCAGCGCCTGGCCGAGATTGTCGATGCGGCGGCGACTGGCGTAGAGCGGCGAATTGGCCACCCGCAGCATGCGTGCGCTCAATGCCATGTCCATGCCGATGACCTTGGCCGTGGTGGTCATGTCCACGTCCGGATCCTGCGCAAGTTCGATGATGCGCAGCGCAACCCCGGGCGGCGAGGGCAGGTTGCGGCAGTAGTGCAGGGCGGCCTGGAGATCTGGTTGCATGAGTCATCGCCAACAGTGGCCACAAGCATACAGCTGCGGTCGTTGAGTGGGGCGCGCCATGCTCGGCCATCGCCGCGCCACAAAACATGCGTGATGAACGCCAAAGCCTGGTCGGCACCTTCAGGTAACGGCAATGCCGATGACATCTGTAGAGTTGAGGCCGTTTGCCGCGGTGCCGGATGCGTCCGCTTCAGGTTCGCGCCCGTGTGCGGATGCGCGACCGATAGGCAAAAAAGCCGCGGCATGCCGCGGCTTTTTCCCGAGCGGGAAGATCAGGCCAGGCCGGCCTGCTTCATCACTTCGGCGGCGTAGTCTTCCACCACCTTCTCGATGCCTTCGCCAACAGCCAGGCGCTGGAAGCCGATCACGTCGGCGCCGGCGGCCTTGACTGCCTGCTCGACGGTCTGGTCGGTGTTGAGCACGTACGGCTGGCCGTACAGCGTGACCTCGTTGACGATCTTGCTGATCTTGCCGCTGATGATCTTTTCCAGGATGTCGGCCGGCTTGGCCTTGTCCTTTTCGGACATCTTGGCCAGCTCGATTTCCTTTTCCTTGGCGATGAAGTCGGCCGGCACGTCGGAAGCTTTCACGTGCGGCGGGTTCATGGCGGCGATGTGCATGGCGATGCCGCGCGCCAGCTCGATGTCGCCACCCTTCAGCTCGACCAGCACGCCGATACGGCCGCCGTGCACGTAGGCGGCGACGTTGTTGGCGCTGTCGATACGGACCAGGCGACGCACCTGCAGGTTCTCGCCGACCTTGGCGATGACCGCAGCGCGACGCTCTTCGATGGTCTCGCCGCTGTCGAGCTTGACGCTCTTGAGCGCTTCGGCATCGGCTGCATCCGAGTTCAGGGCAGCATTGGCCACGACTTCGGTGAAGGCCAGGAAGTTCTCGTCCTTGGCGACGAAGTCGGTCTCGGAGTTGACTTCGACCAGTACGGCCTTGCCGCCGGCCTGGGCGGTGGCGATGCGGCCTTCGGCGGCAACGCGGTCAGCCTTCTTGTCGGCCTTGGCCAGGCCCGACTTGCGCAGCCACTCGGCCGCGGCGTCGATGTCGCCTGCGTTTTCGACGAGTGCCTTCTTGCACTCCATCATGCCGGCGCCGGTGCGCTCGCGCAGTTCCTTGACCAGGGAAGCAGTGATTTCCATGGAATTACCTCATATGGACGAATGCGTGCGGCGGAAGTGATTCCGCCAGTAGGAGACGGTGCAGCATGCCGCCGCCCCCGTAGATGTATTCAGTCGCCTCAGCGACGGAGCGACAGGGCGCCGTCGGGGCTGCGGCCGCACAGCATGGTGCGGCCGCATTGCACGCCGATTACTCGGCGGCGTCGGCCTTCTTGTCGCCCTTCTTGGCCGGAGCGCGACGGCCCTTGCCTTCGTCGGCGGACTCGGCCGAGAACTCTTCTTCGCGAACAGAAAAGCGGCGTTCGGCGCAGCAGCCTTGCCTTCCAGCACGGCATCGGCAGCGGCGCGTGCATACAGCTGCACGGCGCGGATGGCGTCGTCGTTGCCCGGGATGGCGTAGTCGACCAGGGCCGGATCGTAGTTGGTATCGACCACGGCGATCACCGGAATGCCGAGCTTCTTGGCTTCCTTGATGGCGATGTCTTCATGGCCGATATCGATCACGAAGATCGCGTCGGGCAGGCGGTTCATTTCCTTGATGCCGCCGAGCGAGGCGTCCAGCTTCTCGCGCTCGCGACGCAGGCCCAGCACTTCGTGCTTGACCAGCTTGTCGAAGGTGCCGTCGGTTTCAGCGGCTTCCAGTTCCTTCAGGCGGGCAACCGACTGCTTGACGGTGCGGAAGTTGGTCAGCGTGCCGCCCAGCCAGCGCTGGGTCATGAACGGCATGTTGCAACGCTCGGCTTCTTCCTTGATGGACTCGCGCGCGCTGCGCTTAGTGCCCAGAAACAGCACGGTGCCGCGCTTCTGCGCAACCGAGGAGAGGAAGTTCATCGCGTCGTTGAAGAGCGGAACGGTCTTCTCGAGGTTGATGATGTGGATCTTGCCGCGCGCGCCGAAGATGTACGGCGCCATCTTGGGGTTCCAGTAGCGGGTCTGGTGGCCGAAATGGACGCCGGCTTCCAGCATCTGACGCATGGTGACTTGGGGCATTGCAGTAACTCCGTAAAAGCGGAATCGCCGTGCGCGGCTTGTTGTTGAAAAGTCCGCACATGGATGTGCGGGCCGTTGCGAGGGACTCGCATCAAATCGCACAAGATTCCGGGGTTGGGCTTCCCTGTTGCCTCCGCGACGAACCCCTTGTGAGGGCACCCCGGCGCGGATGGCGGCAGCAGGTGTGAATTCGTCGGTGACGTCCGACGTGGACGACGCAATGCGCAAGAGACGCAAAACAGCCGGCGGAGTATAGCTGGCTGGGTGATTTGGTGCAATTGGTATGGTTCTGAGGCAGCTGACAGGGATCGCTGGGAGATTCGGGAGTCGGGATTGGAGATTGGTTTAGAGCGGATCGCGAATGACCGGTCGTGTCGCACATGCCGAAGGACAGCGAGACCAGCAACGCTTTTGCGAATCCCCAATCCCCAATCCCGAATCCCCAATCCCGGCCCTCACGGCTCCAGGGCCAATGTACTCTCGATGTCGCTGTTGATACGCGCCACGAAGCGGCCGCTGCCTGCGGGCAGGTTGGCGGGCAAGGCCCATTGGCGGGTCTGGCCGGGGAGGACGTAGCCGGCCAGGTCGCCGCGGATGTTGCGGCGGGTGCCGCCGGCATCGATGTAGGCCAGGTCGGCCAGGCGTGCATGGCTGGAGCCGGAATTGTAGATACGCAACGCGCGCTGGCCGCCGTGCCCGGCCAGGCTGGCGTGCAACGCCGGTTGCGCTGCGCTGGCCTGGCTGGGCTGTGCAAACACCGGGGTGGAATAACGCAGCAGGTCGGTCTCGTTGCCGATCGCGTGCTGGGTCACGACAAGCCGGTAGCTGTCTTCGGCCTGGGTGGGGCTGGGGCCGAGGCGGATCACGCGCAGCAGCTGCCGCCCTTGCGGCGGAATTTCGAAGTGCGACGGGCTGACCGTGACGCCGGTGGCCGGCTCGAGGAGTTCGCGTTCGCCGTCCTGGCGCCAGCGGTAGAGCTTGGCGTCGGCACGCCATGGCTGTGCGGCCTGGTTGTAGAGCCAGACCGTTGCCTGGTCGCTGTCGGCCGGGATATGCGCGGTGGTCGGCGCGATGGCGATCTCGGCAGCGCTGGCGGCGCCGCTTGCTGCCACGCAGCCCAGGACCAGGGCCGAGGCCATCAGATCGCGAAGATAGCGGGCAGTGGCCATGCTCAAAACGCGATGGTGGTGATGCGCGCGGCGCCGGCGGGCATCGGCCCGGCAAGTGCGCTGGCGTCCTGGCCGGTGCTGGTGACGGCGGCTGCCTCATTGCTGCTGGGCGGCTCGGCAATCGCCATCGGCGTGCCCTGGAGCAGCTGGCGCGCGGCGGCGCGGTACGCAGTTCGCAACCGCTGAGCAGGCGCAGGCCGATGTGCAGGGTGGAGTTTTCCGGCCCCTGCGCAGTGGCCGCGTTCGCCGCGGTAGAGGTCGCGGCGTAGGCAAGCGCAACCAGGGCCAGTCGTTTCAGGAGGGTGACCAGCGTCATGGAGGCAATCGTTTGCATTGGAGACGTAAGAAATAGCGACGCCCCCGATACGAACTTTATTAACTGTCAGTAAGTGATGGAGACGGTCACCGTGTCGGTGTAGGCGCCGGCAATCGGCAGCTGCGGGGCCGGCGCGCGTCCATAAACGGTGACCGTCTGGGTGGTGCCATTGCCGGTGCCGGACAGCGTGTCCACCCCGATGACGGTGCCCCACCGGCTACTGCGGCCGGTATTGCTGTAGAGCTCGTAGTTGACATAGTTGGCGCTGGTTGCGTGACGCATTCGCCGCACGCTGCCGCTGGCATTGCTGCCGTTGTCAGGCCGATATTCCAGGCAGTGCGGTTGGTGCAGGCCAGGCTGATGGTGGAGGTGCGATCGATGGCGGCGTCGATGCTGCCGGCAATGCTGCCGAAGTCCAGATCGGTGGTGACGTAGGCATTGCAGCGTGCCGGCACAGTGGCCGAGGCAGTGAACGGGAAGGCGTTGCTGGCAGTCTTGGAGCCGGTGCCGCCGGCCGTACAGCTACTCGGCAGCGAGGGTATGCCGGTGATGCTTTCGTTGTAGGAGTAGCGCAGCACGGTGTCGGCGCCGCCAAAGCTGCTGGTGTGGTTGCCGACCGAGAGAATCTGGTTGGCCGGAATCCGCCCGTACACGGTGATGGTGGCGGTCTGCGAGCCGCCGGTGATCACCGGGACGTTGTAAGACAGCGTCAATGTCCGCGGCGAGGGGGCCGCCGACCCGGTGGCGCCCCAGATCTGCGTACGGGTTGCTTCGCTGTAGATCTGGAAATCCAGGCTGTCGCTGGTGGAGTTGAGCATGCGACGAGGCGCATACGCGCCGCTGCTGGCACTGCCGGGGCCAAGGTCCAGGCAGAGGCTGACTTGTGCATAGCCCAGCACGCTGAGCGCGGCGGTCGCGCAGGAAACGTTGAGGGTTGCCACCGCATCGGTGGTGCCGTTGGCCGCCACGTTGCCAAACGCCAACGGCGTGCCGAGGGTGACGGTGCAGGTGGTATCTGCGTGCGCCCGCTCGCTGGGCCCAAGCCACAGCATCGCGATCGTCAGCGCGAGCATCAGGCGCCAAAGCGTGGACATGCTCATGGGGTGGTCTGCTCGGGGATGCACTGCAGCGGACCCACCCGCGGGATGCCGCCCGGGTCGGCCGGATACGCGAACTGCGCAACGCAGCGGCCCTGGGGCAGGTCGACCAGGATGCGGTTGTCGCGTTGCAGGTTGTCCAGATAGGTTTCGCCGTCGTAGCCGACCACCACGCGTTCGGTACTGCCCTCGCGCTGTACCACGCTGCCGACGGGCAGCGGCGCGCCGTGCGCATCGTGCAGCACGATGATGGCGGCGCGCACGCGGGTAATGCCGAAGCGCACCGCCACGCCGGATTGCTGGCGCGGTGTCACCGTGGTGTCGACACGGTCCACGCGCAGGTCTGCCGGCAGGCTCAGGGTGTCGATGGAGAGCTGGTTGCGCTGCCACGATTGCAACGGCGTCACCAGCAGGGTGCCGCGCGCGTCGGTGACGCCGATCAAGCGGTTTTCCAGCCGTACCGGAATACCGGGCTGGCCGTCGGTGGAAACCACCGCGAACGCGTCCTGGATATCGCGCGCGGCGAAGGTGCGGCCATTCATCCACACCAGGCTGCCGCTGGCGCTGGCATAGCCGAAGGTATCGCCATCCTGGGTTGCTGCGCCGAGGTTGTAACGACCGACCCGGTTCAACCAGCCCAGTTCGGCCAGCCCGCCGCTGGCATCGTCGCCGGCACGTCCTTGCAGGCGCCAGCCGATGCCGCCCAGATCGCCATCGCCAGGCAGTGGCTGGCCGACGTCGGCCACCAGGCCGGTGCGGTCGCCGTTGCGCTGCATCGATGCGCTGGCCTGACGCACTTCGCCGAAGGTGGTCGACAGCGACAGATACAGGCTGCGATCGCGGGAGACATCCAGATTCTGATTGCCCGATAGATTGGCCGCCCAGTTGCGCCCGAAATTGCGCGACCAGAACACGCTGGCATAGCGCGAGGTATCGCCCTGCGGATAGCTCAGCCGCACATAGCTGGTGCCGAGCGAACCGATCGGGTCGACGTTGACCCCGACTGCTGCACGGTCGCTGACGCGCGCTGGCAGGGCGCCTTGCAGCGCGCCCAGGTCGCGATAATCGCCATGGGTGCGCTGGCTGCCCAGATTGACGTTGAAACGCCGGTTGTTCCAGGCGTAGCCCAGCACGTACTGGCCGCCACGCAGCGCGTCCATCTCGCTATGCGCGTAGGCGGCATTGAACACACCGCCCACGCCAAGCAGCCACACACCGCCTGCGCCTGCGTTGATCACGCCACCGCCAGTTTCGGCATGCGCTTCGATCGTGAAATCCTCGCGCAGGCCTTTGCGAAAGGTGGCGCTGGCCACACGACGTCTGTCATACGAGAACGAGCGCACGCCGTAGTCGCGGCGCAAATGGCCGATGCCGGCCGACCATTCGGAAATGCCGCGCGCCAGCAGCTGCGGTGTGCCATAGAACGCAAAATCCAGCCGACGCACGCGTCCGAACGCATCGGTCACCACGATCTGTGCCTGGCCGGTGCCGCTGATGCCCGGTTGCGCGGCCAGCTGAAACGGGCCGGCCGGCACCTGGCCGCTGTACTGGCGCAAGCCGTCCACATACAGCTCGACGGTGGAAGGCACTGCCGCTTCGCCGAGAAAGCTCGGCGTTGGCGTCAGCACCCGATACGGTTGCAAGGCGTAATTGCGGCCGATCTGCACGCCGCCCAGGCGGATCGAGCGGCTCCAGTCGACAAAGCCGCTATAGAAATCGCCCACGCTGAGGCTGGTGGCGCTGTCCGGGAAATCCATCTGCCAGGCACTGTCCAGACGCACCGCTTCGCTGCGCCAGCGGTTGTCCTGTGGGCGGTCGTAGGCCAGAAAGACCGCGGTGGTATCGACCATGCCGCGCCCGATGCCGAAGGCGCGCACCTCGGTGGCCAGCGACGCGCTGCTGACGCCGGCGTTGCGGGTGGCATACAGGTCGTAATTGAGTAGCATGCCTGGCGATGCGGTGGCGCTGGGCGGGGCCACTTCTTCGGCCTTGAGCACGGTAGTGGACAACGACAGCTGGGCCAGCGGCGCCTGCAACGCGAGCCGCTGCAGCGCGGCGTCGTAGCGCACTTCCACGTCGGGCAGGCGGTCCAGATCGACCACTTCGCCAGGCACGCGGTCGGCCAGGATGAAGCCGAGTTTGCGCAGGGTTTCCACCGAGCCGCGTAGCCGCCCGTCGACCAGTTCGAAGGGTGCCAAGCCGCGGTCGGCCTGGTTCAAGGTCACGTCCAGATACAGCGTTTGCGGCTGTGGCGTGGCGCTGGGTGGCGGCTGATCGGGAAGCGACGCCACTTCGGCCAGATCGCCGGCTGCGGCGCTGCCCAGGCAACTGGCGGTCGCAAGCAGCGTCATCGCCAGCCGCGCCGCATCACGGTGCCGTCGGCGCGGCCAACAAAGTACGTTCGTCAGCCTCACCATTGATCCTTGCGATGATGGTGCCGCGGCCGAACTGCGCCAGCGGCGCATCCAGCGACCAGCGCATGGTTTGCCCGGGCAGCACATAACCGACCAAGCCGTTCAATGCGGTCTTGGTTGCGCCATCGACCTGGTGCCGCAGGTCGGCGACCTGCGCATGGCCGGTGCCGGTGTTGCTGATCTGGATCTGCGCCTTGCCGTCGCTGCCGGCAACCACTTGCGCGCTCAGGGTCGGCGAGGGTTCGGCGTTGCCGGGCGGCAGCAAGAAGATCGGCACCGAGTAACGCAGCACGAACTGCATGCCTTTGCGGTCGGCATCGGCGCTGGGCAGCTCGTCGACGATGATGCGGTAACACTGCTCCTGTCCGCTCGGGGCAGGCCCGGCGCGGATGACCCGGATCAACTGGCGCTCGCCAGCGGCCAGGGTGCGCATCGGCGGGCTGACCAGCAGATCCTGGGTGGGATCAAGCTGATCCTGCCCATCGCGTTGGGTCCAGCGATAGGCGCGGGTCTGCACCTGGACCGGCGCGCTGCCGCTGTTGCTCAGCCACAGGCCGTCGGCGGTCTGCTGGGCGCTCAGGCTCAGCGATGTGGGCGCCAGCTGCAGGCTGGCGGCATGCGCCGGCGTCGGCAGGGCGCCGTTGGCCATGACCAGCGTCATCGCCAGCCCGGCCGACATCAGCCAGGCAGGTAAACGTGACAACGGGCGGTGATGCACAGGCATGCGCGGGCTCAATAGACGATCGTGGCAGTGATCGTGTCCTGATAGCTACCGGTCGCAGGATTGTTGGCCGACGGGTTGGTCACGCGACCGTAGACCGGGTAGACCTGATTCAGGCCGGTGGCGGTGCGGCTGAGCGTGTTGGTGCCGGTGGTGCTGCCCCAAACCGTGCTGCGGCCCAGATCCTGGTAGAGCTGGTAGGCGATGTAGTTGTTGGTGGTCACCAGCGCGTCGGTATTTTTCATGCGGCGGGTGGTGACGTCGTTGGCCGTGCCGGCATTGCTGCCCGCGCTCAATGCGATGTTGTACGGCGTCAACGCGGTGCACTGGGCCGTCACGCTGCCGTTGGCGTCCGCATTGGCGGTCGAGGTCGAGAGTACCGAGCCGAAGTCGACGTCCGTGGCGGACGCAGCGGTAATCGTGCAGGCCTTGGTGACCGCGATCTTGACGTTGAAGGTGGTGGTGTCTGCCGCGCTCGCGATGCCAGTGGTCGAGAGCAGGCCGAGCGATAGCAGGACAGGGCGGACAGTACGCATGGACATTTCCTTGACCGTTCTGGTCATTGATGACGCGACGAGTCGTCGCCTTCCCTGTACTGCATCAGCTGTGCCAAACATAACGCCGAATTCACACGCTATCTAGCTGTCTTGACTGGTTTTATTGATAAAAGTGCGATGTCTTACAGATGACTTCGTTAAGGCCTTTTTGACGCTGCGTGCACGGCGTCACGCATGAATAGGCAGTTGCGACGGCTTTCCGTTGTGCGGTCCGCTTGCTGCCGGTTGCGGTGTCCACACAAAAAGCGCAGGCGCGGGTCGTTCAGATTCAGCCCGGATCGGCGATAATCGTGGTCATGAGCGTCAATCTGAAAACCAAAGAAGAAATCGAACTGATGCGCGTCGCCGGCCGCTTGGCCGCCGAGGTGCTCGATGTGGTGGCGCCGCACGTGAAGCCGGGCGTGACCACTGCCGAGCTGGACCGCATCTGCCATGACCACATCGTCAACGTGCAGGGCACCATCCCCGCCAATGTCGGCTATCGTGGTTTCCCCAAGAGCGTGTGCACCTCGGTCAACAACGTGATCTGTCACGGCATCCCGAGTGCAGCCAAGGTGTTGAAGGACGGCGACATCGTCAATATCGACGTCACCGTCATCAAGGACGGCTGGCACGGTGACACCAGCCGCATGTACTACGTCGGCACCCCGTCGGTGATGGCCAAGCGCTTGGTCGAAACGACTTATGAAGCGATGTGGCGCGGCATCCGGGCGGTCAAGCCGGGCGCCACGCTGGGTGATGTGGGCCATGCCATCCAGAAGTTTGCCGAAGCCGAGCGCTTCAGCGTGGTACGCGATTACTGCGGCCACGGCATCGGCAAGGTGTATCACGACGAGCCGCAGGTCATGCATTACGGCCGTCCGGGCGAAGGGCTGGTGCTCAAGCCTGGCATGACCTTCACCATCGAGCCGATGATCAACGAAGGCACCTACCACCATAAGACGCTGCCGGACGGCTGGACCGTGGTCACCAAGGACCGCAAGTTGTCTGCGCAGTGGGAACACATGGTTGCGGTCACCGAAGATGGCGTGGATGTGTTGACGCTGTCGGCCAATTCGCCCGCGCCGGTATGACGGACACGCCGGCGGAGCGACCCGACCCGGGCGTCGCCGGCGACGCGGACTGGGCCGCGCAGGCCCGTCCGCTGCTGGTGCATGCGGACATGCGCCTGTGCAAACGCTTCGATCAGGGCGAGCCGATCGAGCGTCTGGTGGCGCTGCGCGCCCGCGCGGTCGACCAGTTGATGCGCAATGCCTGGATGCTCTGCATGCCGGCCGATAGCGGTTTGTCGCTGCATGCGGTTGGCGGCTACGGACGTGGCGAATTGTTTCCGCGCTCGGATGTGGATGTGCTGGTGCTGGGCGACACCGCCGCGCAACAGCAGCACGAGCAGGCCCTGGCGCGCTTGTTTGCGCTGCTCTGGGATGTGGGCCTGCCGATCAGTCACGCGGTGCGCTCGCCGGCGCAGTGCACTGCTGCGGCCGCCGACCAGACCGTGCTCACTGCCTTGATCGAATCGCGCGCACTGGTGGCCGATGCCGCCGCGCGCGCGCTGCGCTGGCGACGGCGATCGCGCCGCCGCAGGTGTGGCCGCCGCGCGACTTCTTCCAGGCCAAGCGCGAGGAATTGCTGGCGCGCCATCAGCGCTTCGGCGACACCGCCGATAATCTCGAACCCGACATCAAGGATGGCCCCGGTGGTCTGCGCGATCTGCAGACGCTGGGCTGGATGGCCTTGCGCGCGTTCGGGGTCAAGGACCTGGAGGCCCTGGTCGGGCTGGGCCATGTCGGCTTCGACGAGGCCGCCGCGTTGCGTCGCGAGCGCGAAGAGCTCGCCCGGCTGCGTTTCGGTCTGCACATCGTGGCCAACCGGCCGGAAGAGCGGCTGCGGTTCGATTATCAGAAGACCCTTGCCGAACGGTTGGGGTTCGCCGACGACCCGGAAAGCCTGGGCGTGGAAAAAATGATGCAGCGCTTTTATCGCAGCGCTGCCTTGATCCGCCGCATCAGCGACCGCTTGTTGCAGCGCTTCGAAGAACAGTTCGATGGCGAAGCGACGCCGGAGCCTTTGGGCGGCGGCTTCAGCCTGCGCCGCGGCTACCTGGCTGCCGACGCCGAAAGCTGGCCGGATGGCGATGTGCTGCAGGTGTTCGCGCTGTTTGCGCAATGGGCCGCGCATCGCGAGGTGCGCGGACTGCATTCGCTGACCGCGCGCGCGCTGGCCGAGGTTCTGCGCGATCTGCCGGCATACGATATTGCCGATGCCACGGCCCGGGAACGCTTCATGGCATTGCTGCGCGGCCCGCGTGCGGTGGAAACGCTCAATCGCATGGCGCGGCTGGGCGTGCTGGGCCAGTGGATTCCGGCATTCGCCAGCGTTTCCGGGCGCATGCAGTTCGACCTGTTCCATGTCTATACGGTGGACCAGCACACCTTGATGGTGCTGCGGAACATCGCACTGTTTGCCGCCGGCCGCGCCGACGAACGCTTCTCGATCGCGCATGAAGTCTGGCCGCGTCTGCGCAAGCCGGAACTGCTGTTGCTGGCGGGCCTGTTCCACGACATCGCCAAGGGCCGCGGCGGCGATCACTCGGAACTGGGCGCAGTGGATGCGCGCGCGTTCTGCCTGGCGCATCGCCTGAGCGAAGGCGATACCGAGCTGGTGACCTGGCTGGTGGAACAGCACTTGCGCATGTCGGTCACCGCGCAGAAGCAGGACATTTCCGACCCGGAGGTGATTCACCGTTTCGCAACGTTGGTCGGCACACGCGAACGTCTGGATTATCTGTACCTGCTCACCTGTGCCGACATCGCCGGCACCAGTCCCAAGTTGTGGAACGCGTGGAAAGATCGGCTGTTGGCGGATCTGTATTTCGCCGCGCGTCGCGCGTTGCGCGAAGGCCTGGAGCACCCACCACCGCGCGAAGAGCGGCTACGCGAAGCGCGCGAATCGGCGCGTACCTTGATGCAGGCGCAAGGGCACGACGATGTCACCATCGATCGCCAGTTTGCCGGCATGCCGGACGAGAATTTCCTGCGTTTCCGTCCCGAGCAATTGGCATGGCAGGCGGCCTCGCTGATCGAAGTGGAGATCGGCCAGACCCTGGTCAAGGCGCGTCGCGCGGTGCCGGACAACGACGCGCTGGAAGTGTTCGTGTATTCGCCGGACCGCGATGGGCTGTTTGCGGCCATCGTGGCCACGCTCGATCGCAAGGGCTACGGCATCCATCGCGCACGTGTGCTGGACGCGCCACACGATGCGATCTTCGACGTGTTCGAAGTGTTGCCGCAGGAGACCTATGCCGACGGCGACCCGCAGCGGCTTGCGGCAACGCTGCGTCAGGTGCTGGCCGGCGACCTGCAGAAGGTGCGCCCGGCACGCCGTGCGGTGCCGCGCCAGTTGCGGCATTTCCGCTTCGCACCGCGGGTGGAATTCAGCGAAAGCGCCGGCGGCCGCCGCACCCGCATCAGTCTGGTCGCACCCGACCGCCCCGGCCTGCTTGCCGATGTCGCGCACGTGTTGCGCATGCAGCACCTGCGCGTGCACGACGCGCGTATCGCCACCTTCGGCGAACGTGCCGAAGACCAGTTCCAGATCACCGACGAGCATGACCGCCCGTTGTCCGAATCCGCCCGGCAGGCGCTGCGCGATGCGCTGTGCGCCTGCCTTGACCCTGTCTAGCTAGCAACTCCGGAGACCCCCATGGCCACCAGCAAGAAGACCGCGCGCAAGCAGAGCGCGACCACCACCGCAGCCTCCAAGCGCGCGACTGCAACGGGCGGCAAGGCCGCCAAGGTGCCGGCTGTTGCCGCCTCAAAGCCAGGTGCTGTCGCCGGCAAACAGGGCGCAGCAGCTGGCGTGGTTGGCAAAAAGGCTGCTGCATCCGATGCGGCAAGCTCGAAAACCGCTGCAAACAAGACGGGCGGCAAGACCGCAACGTCCGCTGCGCCGCGCATGGCCAAGCAGCCGACCAAAGTGGTTGCTGCACCGGCCGCAAAGAAGGCTGCGGCGGCAAGGAAGCTGCCGATTGCCGAGCAGGCCGTGCACAGCGCCGCACCGCAGGCCGGCAGCGACGAGCTCAAGCTGGGCATCGAAAGCGCATTCGAACGGCGCGCCACGTTGACCATCGACGAGATCGACGGTTCCACCCGTGCCATTGTCAATCGCGTGATCGACGGACTGGAAAGCGGGCAGTTCCGCGTCGCCGAGCCGGACGGGCAGGGGGCTGGACCGTCAACGAGTGGCTGAAAAAAGCGGTACTGCTGTATTTCCGCGTCAATGAGATGGCGGTGATCGACGCCCAGCCGGCGCCGTTCTGGGACAAGGTGGAATCGCGCTTTGCCGGCTTCCATGAAGCCGAATTCCGCAAGGCCGGCGTGCGCGTGGTGCCGGGCGCAGTGGCGCGTCGCGGCAGTTATTTCGGCAAGGACGTGGTGCTGATGCCGAGCTTCACCAACATCGGCGCCTATGTTGGCGAAGGCACCATGGTCGATACCTGGGCCACGGTGGGGTCGTGCGCGCAGATCGGCAAACACTGCCATTTGTCCGGCGGCGCCGGCATCGGCGGCGTGCTCGAACCGCTGCAGGCCAGCCCCACCATCATCGAAGATCACTGCTTTATCGGCGCTCGCTCGGAAGTGGTGGAAGGCGTGGTCATCGGGCACCACAGCGTGATCGGCATGGGCGTGTTCATCGGCCAGAGCACACGCATCTACAACCGCGCTACCGGCGAGATTTCCTACGGCTATGTGCCGCCGTACAGCGTGGTGGTGTCTGGGCAGTTGCCCTCCAAGGACGGCTCGCACTCGCTGTATTGCGCGGTGATCGTCAAGCAGGTGGATGCCAAGACGCGCAGCAAGACCAGCGTGAACGAACTGTTGCGTGGTCTGGCGGATTAATCCGCTTCGCATCGGCAACAGCTGACGCGCAGCGCCGGTCGAGAGTGCGCCTTTGGCACTCTCCGATTGCCGCAATCACCCGCGTGTCTCAGCGCGCTCGTGAGATCGCTTGCCGGTCGCGTTGCACGCAGTTCCATCGCAACCCCTTTCACGAAGTGAGGGGATCTGCACCGCCCTTTGGGATATGTCACATGACCACGCTTTACGGACTCAAAAACTGCGATACCTGCAAGAAAGCCACCAAGTGGCTGGATCGTTTTGGTGTGGCGTATACGTTTGTCGACTATCGCGATCACAAGCCGGAGCCGGACACCCTGGTGGCGTGGGCGGAGCAGGTCGGTGGATTCGATGCATTGATCAACAAGTCCTCGACCACCTGGCGGCAGTTGCCGGACAACCGCAAGGCGGCGGGCAGTGCGGCCGAATGGAAGCTGTTGCTGCGCGAATACCCGCAGCTGATCCGGCGGCCGCTTGTCGTCACCGACGAGGCCACGCTGCATCAGGGCTTTTCCGATAACGGCTTCAAGAAGCTATTCGGCGTTGGCTAAGCGACTGCGGATTTCGACGGTGCTGCAGACCGTGTTGCCGCTATCGTCGCGGCGCATCACGTCTGGCATGTTGATCGTGCCCGCATCGGCTGGGTAAGCGGTTCGATGTCGCACCGGCAATGACGCGACGACTGTCTGCAAACCGATTCGCTGCCACGACTGCAACTGCGATCAAACCACGCCGATCGATGCAGACGCGCTTTCCTCCATCAACGCCGCGATGCGGCTCTACTGCGGTGACGTTTCATGAGCGATGTGCTGGAGTTGACCTGTGACCTCATTGCACGTGCCTCGGTAACGCCGGCCGATGCCGGTTGCCAGGCCGCAATTGCGCAGCGCCTGCGCGCAGCCGGCTTCGGCTGCGAGCACTTGCGCCTGGGCGAGGTCGAGAATCTGTGGGCAACCCATGGCAGCGGTGCGCCGGTGCTGGTGTTGCTCGGGCATACCGATGTGGTGCCGCCGGGCCCGCGCGAGGCGTGGACCAGCGATCCGTTCGATCCGCAGATTCGCGACGGCGTGCTGTATGGGCGTGGTGCCGCGGACATGAAAGGCAGCGTGGCCGCGTTCGTGGTGGTTGCCGCGGAGCAATTCGTCGCTGCCCACCCAACGCACCCCGGCACGTTGGCGGTGCTGTTGACTTCGGACGAAGAGGGCGATGCCATCGATGGCGTGCGCCGGGTTGCCGAGGTGTTTCGCGAACGCGGGCAAGCGATCGATTGGTGCATCACCGGCGAGCCTTCGTCCACCGAGCGCCTGGGCGATCTGTTGCGCGTCGGCCGTCGCGGCAGCCTGTCCGGCACGTTGACCGTGAAAGGTGTGCAGGGGCATGTGGCGTATCCGCACAAGGCGCGCAACCCGATCCATCTGGCAGCGCCTGCGCTGGCCGAACTGGTGGCGCGGCAATGGGACGACGGCTTCGAAAGCTTTCCGCCCACCAGCCTGCAAGTTTCCAACATCCACGCCGGCACCGGCGCAAATAACGTGATTCCTGGCGAGCTGCAGGTGGCCTTCAATCTGCGCTATACGCCGCATTGGGACGCGCCGCGCCTGGAGGCCGAAGTCACCGCACTGCTCGATCGGCATGCGCTGGACTACACGCTGCGCTGGCACCGCAGCGGCGAACCGTCCTACACCCCGGAAGGGCGGTTGCGCAGCGTCGCGCGCGAGGTCTTGGGCGAGTTCGCCGGTGCGCCGCCGGAAGAAAGCACAGGTGGCGGCACTTCCGACGCGCGCTTCATCGCGCCATTGGGCGCGCAATGCATCGAAGTGGGCCCGGTCAATGCCAGCATCCACCAGGTCGACGAGCATGTGCGCGTGGCCGACCTGCAGGCGCTACCGGCGCTGTACCGCAGGTTGATCGAGCGCCTGCTGGTCGAGTGAGCGGGCCGTGCAGACGCCGTTGTTGCCACTGAAACAGTTGCGCCGGTACAACCGAACCGTTAGCGTCGGCGGCATGGTCACTCGCCTCGCCAACCTCAATAACGCCAACCGCAACAATCTGCGCGCGAATAATCGTGCGCGGCCGATGCGGGTCTGCGACTAGGCGACGTCCACCAAACGCCCAGGAACCAGAAAAACCCGCATCGGCCGATGCGGGTTTTTTTATGGGTGTCGATCCTTGCAGCACGCTCTCACCGGCCGCCAACCCCGCAGTTCTTCAGGAGTGTTTCCATGTGTTCCATCTTCGGTATTTTCGGCCTGCAACCTGGTGACGACCTGCAGGCGCTGCGCCGGCAGGCGCTGGAATGCTCGCAGCGCCAGCGGCATCGCGGGCCCGACTGGAGCGGCGTCTACGTCGATACCGGCGCCATCCTGGTGCACGAGCGCCTGGCCATCGTCGATCCGGCGGGCGGCTCGCAACCGTTGCTCTCCGACGACGGGCAGCTCGCCTTGGCGGTCAATGGCGAGATCTACAACCATCGCGAACTCAAGGCACAGCTGCTGCAGCCGTACGCGTTCCAGACCGGCTCCGATTGCGAGGTGATCAATGCGCTGTATCGCGAAGATACGCCGGTCTCGTATCTCAACCGCCTCAACGGGATCTTTGCCTTCGCGCTGTGGGACAAGACACAAGGGCGCGTCATCATCGCGCGTGACCCGATCGGCGTGGTGCCGCTGTACTGGGGACACGACCGCGAAGGCCGTTTGCGGGTGGCGTCGGAACTGAAATCGCTGGTGGACGACTGTGCCGATGCCGCGCAATTTCCGCCGGGTCATTGGTACGACAGCGCCACCGGCGCACTGAGCCGCTACTACGAGCGCGCCTGGCGCGACTATGACGCGGTGGAAGGTGTACAGGTGCAACTGCAGGAATTGCGCGAAGCATTCGAGCGCGCCGTGCACCGTCAGCTCATGACCGATGTGCCGTACGGTGTGTTGCTCTCCGGTGGCCTGGATTCTTCGCTGGTTGCGGCCGTGGCCGCGCGCTACGCCCGTCATCGCATCGAAGAAAACGACACCACCGAGGCCTGGTGGCCACGCTTGCATTCGTTCGCGATCGGCTTGAAGGGTTCGCCAGATCTGGCCGCCGCCGAAGTGGCTGCCGCAGCGCTCGGCACCGTGCATCATGGTTTCGAATACACCTTCGACGAAGGCCTGGATGCATTGCCCGACGTCATTCGCCACATCGAAACCTATGACGTCACCACCATTCGCGCCTCCACGCCGATGTTTTTGCTGGCGCGGCGGATCAAGGCAATGGGCGTCAAGATGGTGCTGTCCGGCGAAGGAAGCGACGAGATCTTCGGCGGCTACCTGTATTTCCATAAGGCGCCGAACGCGCGCGAATTCCACGAAGAGCTGGTACGCAAGCTCGATGCGCTCAACAACTACGATTGCCTGCGCGCGAACAAGTCGATGATGGCCTGGGGCGTGGAGCCACGCGTGCCGTTCCTGGACCGCGAATTCCTGGACGTGGCGATGCGCATGGATGCCGGCTTCAAGATGATCGACAAGACCAGCAGCGGGGCCACGCGCATGGAGAAGGGCGTACTGCGCGAGGCATTTGCCGGCTACCTGCCCGAATCGATCCTGTGGCGTCAGAAAGAGCAGTTCAGCGACGGCGTGGGCTACGGCTGGATCGACGGACTGAAGGCGCATGCGCAGGCGCAGGTGAGCGATCGCGAACTGGCCGCCGCCGACCGACGCTTCCCGGTCAACCCGCCGCAGACCAAGGAGGCGTATTTCTATCGCAGTTTGTTCGAGCAGTTTTTCCCCGGTCAGGCGGCGGCGGAAACCGTGCCGGGCGGCAAGTCGATTGCCTGTTCCTCGCCAACGGCGATTGCCTGGGATGCGAGTTTTGCCGCGATGGCCGACCCATCGGGCCGCGCGATTGCCGGGGTACACGCGCAGGCGCTGGCGTCATAAGGCTGCAGTCACTAAAGCGGCCGGCCTGCATCGCTGCATGGCCGGCCGCTCAGTCAATTAGCGCGTCTTATTGCTCGTGACGCACGCAGTACCCATAGCGCTGCGGATCGATATCCACGCCGGCCATGTCGGCCTGGTTGTTGCGCCACAGGTTCGGCTTGAAGTCGGCCGAGGTGCAGTTGGCTGCGCGGTCCACGCCGATGGTGTAGGTAAACGGCGTGTTGGCAAAACGGTTGTTCTCGAACACGTTGTCCTGGCTCATGCTGTTGTCCCAGCACAAGATTTCCGGTGTGCGATAACGAATCGCGCAGGCCAGAAACACGCCGGCCACCTTGTTGCCGTCGAATTGATTGTTGCTGAAGCGGTTGCGCCGCGCGTCAGAGAGATAGATGCCCTGGCTGCCGTTGCGCTCGAAACGGTTGTTGCGGATCTCGCTGTCTTCCAGGTGCTCGGTGGTCAAGCCGGCGGCCACGTTGTCGTGGATGTAGTTGTTGACCATCGTGACCTTGGCGGTGCGGTTGAACGAGACGCCGTCCCAGATTGCGCCGGACACATCGTTGTTTTCGATGGTGATCTCGCGGGTGTCGTACTCGCTCAGCAGGCACGCGCTGCGGCACTTGTTGACCTGCAGGCCGGCAAGCCGGATCCCTTGTCCGGACCGCACCACCACCGCGCTATTGCTCAGGTAGGGGCGCTCGGGCATGAACTCCTTGTCGCCTGTGCTCGCGACGATCTGCATGTCTTCGATGCTGACGTTGCGGATCACCCCGGTGGGCTGCTGGTTTTCGTAATCGCCGACCACCAGCACCGGCTGCTGCACACCGTCGGCCATGCGCACGACGGTGCTCGGGCCCTGGCCGCGCAGGGTGAAGTTGCCGCGGTGGATCGAGACCAAGCCGTTGAGCGGGAACTCGCCCTTTTCCAGGCAAAGTACCGTCGGTTTGTCGCTCTGCGGCAGTTTGTCGATGGCTTTTTGCAGGTCCTGGCCAGGGCGTACCTTGGCGGTGCAGGCAGCCACAGGCGCATCCGGCGGGCCGGATTTGGCTGGCGGCGCGGCCGAGCAGGCAGTGGCAAACAGCAGTGGCAATAGGGCGGAAACGGAGCGGGCAAGCACAGGCATGCGGATTCCGGTCAGTGGGGGAAGAGGGCGATGTGCGGAGCAAGACTCCAATCGCGACGGGCTCTAGTGTGTCCCACCGAACGTTAAGTTCCAGCCCATGCGCAGCCGCGCGATTCGGCGCAGGTTCATTACCTTGCTGCAGTCGAGGCGTTTTTCCCATCCGAGAAGCCGCTGCGTTGAACAGCATCACATTGCGAACGCTGTCGTCAGCGCTCGATGTGTCTTGCATTGAACAGGTTCGCAGTTCCACGCCACGACTTGCGCCCGTCTTCAACGATGTTGCGTATGCAGGTGGTCGTGCGGGGTCAGACGCTGTGTGTCTTTCCAAACACGAGCAACACGTATGGAGCAGGTGGCAGCCGCACGCGCGATGCGCTGTGCACGTCGATCGCCCAGCTTGCCGGTGGCGTGCCACATACCCGCTGCGCGCGGGTCAGAAGCTGTAAGCCAGCTGCACGTAGATGCGACGCGGCTCGCCGGGGAAGTGGCCGGCGCGCGTATTGAACCCGCTTACCGCATAGACCTTGTCGAACAGGTTCTTGACGTTGATCTGCAGCTTCCACGCGTCCCACTGCGTCTGCCAGCTGATGTCGTAAATGGCATACGGTTTGACGCGTTGGCCATCCAGGCTGACGCGTTCGCCCACGTAGTCGGCACCGAAGGCGATCGCCGAGCGCCACATCGGCAGGTCGTAGCGCGTCCACAGGCCGAAGGTGTTGCGCGGTGCATTGGCGAAGCGATCGCCGGAGGCATTGGTGATGCCGTTGGTGCCTGCATCGAGCACGCGTGCATCGTTGTAGGCATAAGTGAGATTGAGCACCCAGCGCTCGGTCAGGTCGGCCAGCAGGTCGACTTCCAACCCTTCGCTGCGCACCAAGCCAAGCGCAGAGAGTTGATTGACGCCGTCGACGACGCGCCCGTTCGCCTGCACGATATTGCTGCGCTCGATGCGGTACAGCGCCGTGTTGAGGGTGAGTCCGCCATCGTTGAGCGCAGTTTTCAGGCCCACTTCCCATTGCGTGCTGCGTTCCGGTGCGAACGGGCCGCCCACGCTGCTGTCCTGATTGGCCGCGTCCTGCGGCAGAAAGCCGCTGGCATAGCTTGCGTAGGCGTTGATGCCGTCGCGTAACACCACGGTGCTGCCGACGCGCCAACTGAGATCGTTGCCGGTGACGCGCGAGCCACTCAGCAGGTCGTCGTCCTTGAAGCCGTCCCAGCGTAACCCGGCCATTGCATACCAGCGCGGCGTCAGCGTGAGTTCGTCCTGCAGATAGGCGCCATAGCGTTGACTGCGCGTGCTGGTGGCACGCCAGGGCAGGGCATCCAAACCGTAATCGTAGAAGCCGCTGCGGCCGTACACTGGGTTGAACAAATCGATGCCAGGCACCGGGCCACGCACGCGTCCGCTGTCGGCGGTGTTGGCGGTTTGCGCGCGGAAATCCGCGTCCAGGCGGTAGTAGTCCGCGCCCATCAGCAGCTTGTGATCGATCGCCCCGGTACTGGTGCGGAATATCGCGTTGACATTGCTGGAGATCGCATCGTTGTCGCGGTATTGATTGCGCAGCTGCCGGGTCATCCACTCGGCGGTGCCGTCGCGATCGCGGTCGATCAAACCCATCGGCTCGTGATAGATCTGATGCTCCTGGTTCTTGAACCAGCGCAGCGCCATGTCCACGTCCCACGCGTTGGACGGCGCAAACCGATACTGCGCAAGCGCCACCTTGGCACGCATGTCCAGGAAATCGGTGGGTTCGTTGTGATTCCAGCGCCGGTCGGTGAGGAAGTTGCCGTCGTTATCGACCGGCACGCCGCGCAACCGGTTGCCGCCCAGGTTTTGGGTGATGTCGGTGTATTGCAGGGTGAGCTCGCCGGTGTCGCCGAGATCGAAGGCCACCGACGCATCGCCGATCTGGCTCTGGCTGTCGGTATTCCAACGAAACCCGTCTTCGCCATCGGCATAGGCACCGATGCGGTGACGGATGCGGCCATCTGCGCGCGCGGGGCCGGTGGCCTCGAACGAGGCTGCGCCAAAGGATTGATTGCCCAGTTGCAGTTCGATGCGGCGCGCCGCCTGATGAGCGGGTTTACGCGTGACATAGTTGATCACACCCCGGGTTCGCCACCGCCGTACAGCGCACCGGCTGGACCCTTGAGCACTTCCACCCGTTCGATGTTGAACAGCTGCGGCACCGAGAACCCGGCATACGGGTCGCCGCGCAGGCCGTCGTACAGCACGTTTTCCTGGCGGAAACCGCGCAAGGTCACGCCGGCATAGCTGAAGAAGCTGATGCCGCTGATGCTGCGATACAGATCGGTGATCTGCCGCGCAGCCTGGTCGTCGATCAACTCGCGCGGCAGCACCTGCACCGACTGCGGCACCAGCGCCAGCGGGGTATCGGTACGCGTGGCAACAGCTGCGTCTTCGGACTTGTAGAGCGTCTGCGCACGGCCGACGACATCCACGCCATCCAGCTCGGTCACGGCCGGCGAGGTTGTGTGTTGAGCCAAGGCTGGAGGGGCGTGCAGAGCGAGCGCAGCGGCGAGCGCGGTGACAAGAAGCGTGGGGCGCATTGGTCACTAATGGGAATGGTTATCAAGTGCATCTTAGCATGATGTGTTTGCTCAATCACGGAGACGGGATGCTGGGCGCCATGTTCGATGGCGTCTGCGCGCCCGTGTCCGGGTGCAGCCATGCGACGCGAAGATGCGGAGCGCGGAGACGCACAAGGCATGCGTGCGCAGCTTCCTTCTCCTGCCGGAACAGTGTCCCGCTCATGCGGGAGAAGGTGCCGAAGGGCGGATGAGGGTACGTGCGAGGCCCCATGCACGCGCGAAGAGGTCCAGACACTCATGGTGCGCGATGGGCGTACCCTCACCCCAAACCCTCTTCCGAGGGGAGAGGGGCTTGAAGCGGCGATGCCGTTGACGTCTTCGTCCTGCTGCGCTGGACGCGGCGCAGCAGCGTTGCCGCCCGCTGTTACTGTGGACGCAAGTGCAGCGTGTAACGGGTGGCAGTGGGCAAAAACGGTGTGGGTCTGCCATGCACCCAATCGTCGTGCCCTGCGCCCCAGAACGGCGAGAACGGGTGGCCGCTCTGGCCGCCGGGCATGTGCACGATGCCGTCCTGCTCGTGGCCGGGCGAGACCACCATGCGCTCGGAGGCGCCAAAGGCCGGGCCTTGCACACGCGGCATGTCGCGGTCGCCCGGCAGTTGATCGGGCGGCATGCAGAGCCAACGCTTGGCCAGGGCGGGCAGTGCACGCGCGATGGGGTGGCAGATGGCGGCGGTGTTGCGCTGGCCCCAGGTGTGCTGGCCGCGCGGTTCGGTTTGGGCGTCTTCGGCGGTCACGTCTGACTGCGCACTGCGCGCAGCATCTTCGAGCAACTGGTCCCAGCTTGCGGCGGCGGGCGGTAGCAGGTTGGCTGGGCGCTGTTGCAGCAACGGCCAGACGATGCCCTCCAGTTGCGCACGACGTGGCGGCAGGAACTCCTCGCCAAGCGCGGCTTTTGCCGGCGCCAGCAGGCCGGCTTCCACCGCCTCGATGGTCTTGCTGCGAAATTCGCGCACGACGCGATAGCTGACCGAGCCAGTCGATGCGCGCCCATCCCAGTCGCGCGTGGCGTATGCGACCTGTTGTAGTGCCGGGTCTTTGCTTTGCTCGACCACGCTACGCAACAGGTGCCACCAGCGCGTGAGCAGCACGGCGCGATCGTCGAGCTGGATGGCGAGCAGGTCGCGTTCGTTGAAGCGCTGCTTTGCGAAAAGATCATCGCGAATCTGCTGTGCCCGCGCGCCAAGGTCGTAACCTGCGTTGCCAAGCGCTGCCAGTTGCTGCGTATCGACGATACGGTTGTTGGCGGTCCAGAGCCGGTGCGATGGCGGATCGATCAACGCCGGCGCAGCGTCGCTGCGCAGCGACCATGGCAGGCAGGTGCCAGACATCGAAGGCGCTGCAGCCAGCTCTGCAGCTGCGCCGGATGCTGTCTCAGGTGCGGGCGTCGATGTCGCCAATTCGGCAATCCCGCTCGGGCCGCACCCGGTGTTGCGGGCGGGGCGCGCGCCGATCAGGCGCCAGGCGATGCGTCCGCTGCGATCGGCAAGCAACAGGTTCTGCGCCGGAATGCCGGAGCGGTCGGCCACCGCGAACGCCGCCTGCAGATCGCCCGCTGTGCTCATCTGGGCGAAGTCCAGCCGGATCGCACCGGGCAACTGCGCTGCCCAACGCAATGCCAGCGCGCTGCCGTCGGCGTTGACGTGCAGCAGCGGTCCCCACGCCGCTTCGCGGACCTCGAACTGCACCGGCGCTGCGCCCGCCACGCGGATGGTTTCCACATGCGTGGTCAGTGCTTGCGGGTGACCCGGTGTGGGTGCAGGAATGCGCGCGAAATCCGCAGTGTCGATATAGCTGTTGGTAAACGCCCACGCCACATGCCCGTTGCTGCCCACGACCACCGCCGGCAGACCCGGCAGCGTGAATCCGGTGACATCCACCTTGCCCTCGGGCGCGTTGCTGTCTGCATAGCGCAGGCGTGCGCGGAACCAGATATTGGGCGCACGCAGGCCCAGGTGCATGTCGTCGGCAACGATGGCGCGGCCGTCGGCGGTGAGGCTGCCGTCTACCGCGAAGTTGTTGCTGCCCGGCGTCGGCGTTTCCGCGTGCGGCGCGGCAGGCGGATGCGGTAGACGGCGTAGATCCAGCGCGTCCGCATCCGGCAAGCGGGCGTCGCCCTGTGGCGGTCCGAACAATGGCGCGTCCCAACTGGAGCCCTGATGATCGAGCAGCGCCGCCAGCGCAGGCGGCACCACGGCACGGATGCGTGCGGCGGCCAGCTCGGTCTGGTTGCCGCTGTCCTGCAGGTCCGCGTACATCGCAAGGCCGGTGAGGATGGAGTCCTCCAGCGTCCATGCGCGCGGTGTCTGGCGCAGCAGCAGATAGGGCCAGGGCCGTACGCGCAGTGCCGCCAGTCCTGCGTTGACGCCATCGGTATACGCTTGCAATGCGGCGCGCTGGCTGCCGGTGGCGATGTCCAGGCTGGCCTGCACGCGCGCACGCAGACGGTGCACGCGGTTGCGCTTGTCCAGGTCCACGGCCTTGGCGCCAAACAGCTCGGACAATTCGCCGGCCGGTGCGCGGCGCATCAGGTCCATCTCGAAATAGCGTTCCTGCGCATGCACGTAGCCGAGCGCACGCATCGCATCGAGCTGGTTTGCTGCATCGATGGTGACCACGCCCAGCCGGTCGCGCTGCACGCTGACCGGCGCAGCCAGGCCGCCGAGCGCGCTGTCGCCGTCCAACTGCGGCAGGCTGCCGCGCATCAACAGATACAGCCCCAGGCTGGCCGCCAGGACCAGCAACACGATTCCCAGCAGCAGCCGGCCCAGCCATTTACGCATTGTCGGTTCCTTGGACCCCGGTGAAGTGTGGCCGGCGGACATGACCGTGGCGGGTCTGGCCGCAAGCGCAACTGAAAGTGATTCCGATTAGATCATTGCCCGGCGGCTTAGGGCACCATGCGCGCACTGCGTCGCTGGAGCACACCATGAAAGGCCATCCCGAAGTCGTCGATTACCTCAAGCAGCTGCTGCGCGGTGAATTGGCGGCCCGCGATCAATATTTCCTGCATTCGCGCCGGTACGAGGATCAGGGCCTGATGGCGCTGTATGAGCGCATCAACCATGAGATGGAAGAGGAAACCGAGCACGCCGACGCGCTGTTGCGGCGCATCCTGTTTCTGGAAGGCGACCCGGACATGCGCCCGGCCGAATTCACCCCGGCAAGACCGTGGTCGAAATGCTCGAGCGCGACCTGGTTGTCGAGTACGAAGTGCGCGCTGCGCTCGCTGCCGGCATGAAGCTGTGCGAAGAGCATGGCGACTACGTCAGCCGCGATGTGTTGCTCAAGCAGTTGCAGGACACCGAAGAAGATCATGCGTGGTGGCTGGAGCAGCAGCTTGGCCTGATCAAGCGCATCGGGCTGGAGCTGTACCAGACCTCGAAGATCGACAAGGGCCACGTCGCCGGTTGAGTGGCGAGTGGCGTGGCAGACGCGGTGTGGCGCTCGGCGAGGCGGAGCGTTGCGCTGCCCATCAGGGAGCGCTGGGCAGGGCCGTTCTTCTTGCCCAGCAGAGGCGTTGACCGGCTGGGGCAAGTTGCCTGGGTTGATCAGTACAGGGTCGTTTCGCGGGGTAATCCCCCGCCCATTAGCAGACGCCAGAAGTGGAATTTTCTCGTATCCTTTCTCGAGGAGGTTCCATGAAGAAGTCCCGCTTTACCGACAGCCAGATCATCGCCGTGCTCAAGCAGGCCCAGGCCGGTGCGCCCGTGCCGGAGCTGTGCCGCGAGCACGGCATCAGCTCGGCCACGTTCTACAAGTGGCGCAGCAAGTTCGGCGGCATGGACGTGTCCATGGTCGCGCGCATGAAGGAGCTGGAGGAGGAGAACCGCCGGCTCAAGAAGATGTACGCCGAGGCGCAGCTCAGTACCGACCTGCTGAAGGAAGCGCTCGCAAAAAAATGGTGAGGCCATCTCAGCGACGCGAGATGGCCCAATCGGCAGTCACGAGCGGGCGTACGAACATCCGCCACGCCTGCCAGGCCTTCGCGGTGAGCGAGACCTGCTTCCGCTACCAGGCCAAGGCCAGCGAGCAGAACGCCCGGATCGCCGACTGGCTGGTCCGCCTGACGACCGCCCATCGCGACTGGGGCTTTGGCCTGTGCTACCTGTACCTGCGCAACGTGAAGGGCTTTGGCTGGAATCACAAGCGGGTCTACCGGATCTACCGCGAGCTGGAGTTGAACCTGCGGATCAAGCCGAGGAAGCGGCTGGTGCGTGAGCGGCCCGAGCCTCTGGCGGTGCCGGAGGCTATCAACCAGGTCTGGTCGATGGACTTCATGCACGACCAGTTGGCCGACGGCCGCAGCTTCCGGCTGTTCAATGTGCTCGACGACTTCAATCGCGAGGGGCTGGGGATCGAGGTGGATCTGTCGCTGCCGTCAGCCCGTGTGATCCGATCGCTGGAGCAGATCATCGAGTGGCGCGGCAAGCCCGCCGTGATCCGCTGCGACAACGGCCCTGAATACATCAGTGGCGCGTTGCTGTCCTGGGCGCAGCGGCATGGTATCCGGGTCGAGCACATCCAGCCGGGCAAGCCACAGCAGAACGCCTACGTTGAACGCTACAACCGCACCATCCGCTACGCCTGGCTCGCCCAAACCCTGTTCGACACCATCGACCAGGTGCAGGACAAAGCCACCCGCTGGCTAT
Organism: Xanthomonas phaseoli pv. phaseoli; assembly: GCA_022749655.1. GTDB lineage: Bacteria > Pseudomonadota > Gammaproteobacteria > Xanthomonadales > Xanthomonadaceae > Xanthomonas > Xanthomonas phaseoli. Next base: position 3,793,697 of record CP094243.1, on the reverse strand, counting down.
GGACGTACAACCACGAGCGTCCGAATATGGCGCTCGGCGGCATCACGCCTGCCATGAAGTTGGCGATGGCCGCTTAGCTCCACTTCTGGCGACCGCTAGAAGTGGGGGATTACCGCCACAACGTTGTTCGACACCATCGAGCAGGTTCAGGACAAGGCCACGCGCTGGCTATGGACGTACAACCATGAGCGCCCCAACATGGCGCTCGGCGGTATCACGCCAGCAATGAAATTGGCGATGGCCGCCTAGCTCCACTTTTGGCGAACGCTCAAAGCGGGGGGGATTACCGCGGGAGCGCCGTGCGGGCGCTGGGACGCAGGGCGTCAACGATGGCGCGTAGCTGGCTTCGCGTGGCACGCGCCTGAGCGACGCACTGGGCCCGAACGTCGGCAACCCGAGGTCGCTGCTGCATTAGCGCCAGCCAGTGCAGCGTCAGGCCCGGGACAGGGGCCGCGCGTTACCCCGCCGGCACTCAGCAGCGTTGCAGGCGATAGACCGCAGTGGTCAGTGCGGTGACGCCCTCAGCGCGAAAACGTGGCTCCTGCTCGAGGATGTCGCGCTGTTCCAGCTGCTGCACCTGCCACTGCCCATCGAACAGCGCATGTACTTCGGCGGCATCCACCGCGAAGGGTGGGCCGGCTTTTTCGGCCTGCGGATAGTCCAGGGTGATCAGCAGCCCACCGCAACCGGCCGGCAGGCGTGCGTAAGGTCGTGTGCAGATACTGCCGGCGCAGTTCGGCAGGCAATGCCACCAGTGCTGCACGGTCATACACCGCCATGCAATCGGCCAGCACGCTGCGATCGAGTGCGAACGCGTCGCCACAGATGATCTCGATGGGGCCGGCGATGAAATGCTCGCCGGCGCTGCTGGTGTGGCGCTGCGGCTGCAGGCCCGCTTCGGCGAAGAATTGCGTCACGGCCAGCGGCGACAGCTCCACGCCCAGGACACGATGGCCTTGCGCAGCCAGCCAGTGCATGTCCAGCGTCTTGCCGCACAGCGGTACCAGCACGCGTGCCGCATGTGGCAGCTGCAGTGCGGGCCAGTGCTTCTGCAACAGCGGCATGACCTCGTCCTGATGAAAGCCTGTCTGTCCGTCGTGCCAGCGTTGCAGCCAGAAGTCTGTATCCATGGTCTCGTCGTGTTGGTGCAGCCCGGTGTGGTACCGCGCTTAAGATAAAACGCGCCAGTGTGCGCCGCGCGGCAGGGGGCTCAGTGTTGCGGGTGATGGAGTTGGTTTTGCGGCCAGGCGCATCGATCAGATCGCCGGCTGCGTGGTTGCATGCTGGGAGGGGCCACGGAACTATGTTAGCTGCGTCAGTTCAGACGCTACAGCACTTGCCGCAATCAAATCGCGTGACGGGGTGATTCAACTGACTGGTAGACGCGCGATGAGCAGCAGTCCCTCTGCATCGGCGCAGGCCTGATCGTAATGAACCAGGCCACAAAAGTCCGTGTCGACCATGATGCCGTGGCCAAGATAGTTCCAGCTCTCTAGGACACGCCCCAGCAGCCTGAGGCGACCGCAGTGTCAGCCGCGCCGCTGCGCGCCGGGTGATTGAACCACCGTTACTGCACTTCCAGTCCCTCGAACTTTTGCCGCGCCTCAGCAGCTTGAGGTGACCGCAATGCTAGTCGCGCCGCGGCGCGCCAGACGAGTGAATCACCGTCACTGCACCTCCAGTCCATCCACCTTCTGCCGCGCCTCAGCAGCCTGAGGCGATAGCAATGTCAGTCGCGCCGCCGCGCGCCAGACAAGTGAATCACCGTCACTGCACCTCCAGTCCATCCACCTTCTGCCACCCTCTTGGCAACAACGATCCACGGCTCGCACGCGCGCCCACATACGTGTCCAGGTCCTTGAACGACAGGCTCATGGTGCGTGCGCCGCTGCGTACCAGCAGCGTGTTGCCCGGGGCGACCGCCACCACGGCCACCACCCGTTCGGTGCCGAGCTTGGCCTTGGGGATCTCGATGATCTTGTTGCCTTTGCCCTTGTCCAGCTCGGGCACGTCGGTGGCCGGTACCGCGAGCAGATTGCCGGCGCTGGTCACCGCGACGATGCGATCGGTTTGCGGGTTGCTGACCTGGGCCGGCGTCAGCACATGCGATCCGGTGGTCAGGTTGAGCATGGCCTTGCCGGCCTTGTTGCGGCCGGTGAGGTTTTCGAAACGGGTGACGAAGCCGTAGCCGTGCGACGACGCCAGCACGAAGCGGGTGGCGTTGTCGGCACTGGCCATGACCTGGAACGCCGCGCCAGACGCCGGCGAGAACCGCCCGGTCAGCGGCTCGCCGTTACCACGCGCCGAGGGCAGGGTGTGCACGGCGGTGGAATAGGCGCGGCCGTCCGAATCCAGGAACGCCACCTGGTGCGTGCTGCGGCTGCGGACCGCCGCCAGCAGGCCATCGCCATCGCGGTAGGACATGCCGGCCGGGTCGACTTCGTGCCCCTTGGCCGCGCGGACCCAGCCCTTTGCGACAGCACCACGGTCATCGGTTCGCTGGCCACCATTTCGGTTTCGTCGATCGCCTGCGCGGCGCCGCGCTGCACCAGCGGCGAACGACGCGCATCGCCGAACTTCTTGGCGTCGGCAGTCAGTTCGTCCTTGATCAGCTTCTTCAACTTGGTCTTGCTTTCCAGGATCGCCATGATCTGCGCGCGTTCCTTGGCGAGCGCTTCCTGTTCGCCGCGGATCTTCATTTCTTCCAGGCGCGCCAGTTGGCGCAACTTGGTTTCCAGAATGTATTCGGCCTGTTCTTCGCTCAGCGCGAAGCGCGAGATCAGCACCGGCTTGGGTTCGTCTTCGCTGCGGACGATGCGGATCACTTCGTCCAGGTTGAGGAAGGCGATCAACAAGCCTTCCAACAGGTGCAGGCGACGCTCGACCTTCTGCAGGCGGTGGTTGAGGCGGCGGGTCACCGTATCGCTGCGGAAGCTCAGCCATTCGCTCAGCAGGTGCTTGAGGTTCTTGACCTGCGGGCGGCCATCCAGGCCGATCACGTTGAGGTTGACGCGGTAGCTGCGCTCAAGGTCGGTGGTGACGAACAAATGGCCCATCAACTGTTCGGCATCCACGCGATTGGAGCGCGGCACCAGCACCACCCGCACCGGGCTGGTGTGGTCGGATTCGTCGCGGATGTCTTCCAGCCACGGCAGCTTCTTGGCACGCATCTGCTGGGCGATCTGCTCGATCACCTTGGACGGGGAGACCTGGTAGGGCAGCGCATCGATGACGATGTTGGCGTGCTCTTTCTTGTAGGTGGCGCGCGCACGCACGCTGCCGTGACCGGTTTCGTAGATGTTCCGCAGGTCCGCAGCCGGCGTGATGATCTCGGCGGTGGTCGGGTAATCCGGGCCCAGCACGTGCTCGCACAGGTCGGCGACGCTGGCATCGGGATCATCGAGCAGCCGCAGCAATGCGCTGACGATCTCGTTGAGATTATGCGGCGGCACGTCGGTGGCCATGCCCACCGCAATGCCGGTGGTGCCGTTGAGCAGCAGATGCGGCAGGCGCGCCGGCAACCAGGTGGGTTCTTCCAGGGTGCCGTCGAAGTTGGGCGCCCAGTCGGTCGTGCCCTGGCCAAGCTCGCCGAGCAGCACTTCGGCGATCGGGGTCAGCTTGGACTCGGTATAGCGCATCGCGGCGAACGACTTGGGGTCGTCGGTGGAGCCGAAGTTGCCCTGGCCTTCGATCAGCGGGTAACGGTACGAGAACGGCTGCGCCATCAGCACCAGCGCCTCATAGCAGGCGCTGTCGCCGTGCGGGTGGTACTTACCGATCACATCGCCCACGGTACGCGCGGATTTCTTCGGCTTGGCGGCGGCATTCAGGCCCAGCTCGCTCATCGCGTAGACGATGCGGCGCTGCACCGGCTTCAGGCCGTCGCCCAGGAACGGCAGGGCGCGGTCGAGCACCACGTACATCGAGTAGTCGAGATAGGCGCGTTCGGCGTACTCGCGCAGCGGCAGCTGTTCGAAGCCGTGGAAGGTGGGGCGGGTCAGATCGGTCATGTAAAGCCAGGTCCTGCGTGAAGAGGAACCCACGCCGGGGCGCGGGCTCGAAGAGCGCCGATTATCCGGATGCGGCGGGGATGCCAAGCCGCGCGCATGCGAGCCGGCCAGATAACGGGCGGGCGGGGCGCCGAAATGGCGATGGAACACGCTGACGAAGGCGCTGGGGCTGCTGTAGCCAAGCTGGTCGGCCACCTGCGCCACCGCATGGCCCTGGCTGAGCCGCCGCAGGCCTTCGGTCAGGCGGGCCTGCTGCCGCCACTGCGCAAAGCTCAGGCCGGTCTCGTCGCGAAAATGCCGGCTCAAGCTGCGCGGCGACAATCCGCCCCAGTCGGCCCAGGCGTCCAGCGGGCGCGGGTCGGCGGGCGTGTCGAGCAACTGGCGGGCGATCCGCAGCAGCCGGCGGTCGGCCGGCATCGGCAGGTGCAGGTGGTCGATCTGCACCTGGCATAGCTCGTCCAGCAGCACCGCAGCCAGGCGTTGTTGGGCGGTATCCAGTGGCGCCATGATGGCGCACTTGCCCCTCGTCGTTGGGGCGGCGGGTGTGTCGCCATAGGAGGGGCGTCTATACGGCATAAGCCGCTCCATCGCCAACTCGGCAATATCCGCTTGAGTTTGGCGGATTCGGCTTCAACATCACGCAGCCGCTGCACGTCGGAAGCCTTTCATGCCGCCGTATTTGGACTTCCAGACGTAGTAAGTCGCATCGGAAATACCTAGCTCACGGCACACATCCTTGACCTGGCGGCCACCCTCGACCTGTCTCAGCTTGGCCAAGATCTGGCTTTTGGTGAACTTGCTTTTGCGCATCATTGGTCTCTTTGGGGGCTAGTGTGCCCGGAGACCTCTACCTATGACTGGATCAATTTTACGGGAAGCTGACAGCTTAACCACACTTCCCGTTCCACTGCGCCTCGAACGGGAACCCCTAACACACTACTCTAACCCACCTCTCCGCCAAAAAAATTTATAAAAATCATCTTGCAGAGATAATTCCCGGCAAGATGATTTTATAATCAATAAAATACGGTAACTGAAGTATCCGTCGTCTGTGCACCATAATTACATTGCGGAGTTAGGCCTCCAGCGTCTGGCCCATTGCTATCCCATGGCGGGGATGAAACGCGAATCATATTTCGGTCATAGACAGCAATGTTGCTAAATGTTAACAACCCGCCGTCCGGAAACTCATTACAGCTAGCAACATCGTACACCTCAAGTGCCCCCGAAGATCAAATTCGGGTTTCCGTAAGGTGCAGTTGTTAGCCTTACACTACGCCCGGTGGTGATATTTTTCGTATCGATATTCCACTTGTTACAAGCTACACCGGCCGCACAGGTGGAATAAGTGTCGCCTACAATTTGATCACCTGACTTCGCAGGAATATAGTCACTAGTCCACACTGTCCCGTCTTTGCAACAATTCCAGCTACTGAGGTCCCAAGTGTTGGATTCACCTCGATACCCTAATACCGGCTGCAGAATTGTATCGCCTTGCATCCCAGGAAAAAAATAGATTGTTTGCTTTGATCGAGTTCTTGGATTCGGCGGAACCTTCCAACTAGCGACGATTCTCCCAATCGGTGTAGAGGTGATGTAGCTTCCGTCGGCTAGATAGTCATGCGAAATGGCCGGCGGGGGACTGACTTGATTTTTGACGGCGAAGCTCTATCACTTGTTCGAGCAAGCTTACCCTCCAACGTTAGTCCATCAGGCCTAACGCGAATACCATCACGCGTAAAGTTATCCTGATTACATGTTTTCCGTTGCTCTAACGAGCCGGTGACGCGTTGGATTGCGCCATCGCTCGTGATTTGATCCCCTCATGGACATGCTGGACGCAAGCAGGAGAAAAATAACCGAAAGGTGTTACCACGTAATCGGCAGGGACACCAACTGGTCTAGTTCAAGGTTTCGCTCAGCAGCTGAAGCGAAGTCAGCTCCCGTAAACGAAGCAATCAAAATAAGACCTGCGGCAAACCTTCCCACGCTAAATTCAACGTGAGATCTTTTTAGAATTCCCATAAAAACCCCTTTTGAATTATGAAATAATATTACAGCCTTGCATATGCAGATCAAGATAAAATTAAAATTAAAATTTTCATGGAAATAACATTGCCAACAGCCAAAAATACAGCTAAATAAACTAGAAATATCACCACTGCAAAAGTAGAGCCCAGCGCCCCTATAGCTCGTCGCTTTCATCCACTTACGGCCAGATTCTCTCAGCTCCAATAGTGTGCCCAGAGCATATTTGCGAAGATTTGTTACTACTTGCGATTTTAAAAAGCTTCTTCAGATTGCAGGCCTACATTTTACACCTTGCTCCTCTTGAGCTTACTAAAGGAGCGAAAGGTATAAAATATACCGTCAAACGCAATATTCTGATGGCTTCCTTCACTGCGGTGAGTGATACGCCCAGGGTTTCCTAGACATCTCATGGCCATGGAAAATAGTCGATTCGGAGATGTCTATGAGCAGCAAGCGGTATACGGATGAGTTCAAGATCGAGGCGGTCCGGCAAGTGACGGATCGTGGGTTCAAGGTGGCAGACGTCGCCGAGCGGCTGGGTGTCACGACGCACAGCCTGTACGCCTGGCTGCGCAAGTTCGGCAAGCCCGGCGTGGTACAGCGCGCCGAGGTGGACCAGAGCGCCGAGGTTCGGCGGCTGAAGGCAGAGTTGCGTCGAGTGACCGAGGAGCGCGACATCCTAAAAAAGGCCGCCGCGTACTTTGCCAAGGGTAAAGGCAAAGTACGCCTTCATGCAAGCCCACTGCGGGGAGTTCAGGGTGTGTGCGATGTGCCGGGTGTTGCGGGTGAACCGGGCTGGATACTACGCGTGGCTAAAGTCGCCGGACAGTGAGCGCGCCAAGGAAGACGAACGCCTGCTGGGGCTGATCAAGCACCACTGGCTGGCCAGCGGCAGTGTGTATGGGCATCGCAAGATCGCCAAGGATCTACGCGATCTGGGTGAGCGTTGCAGTCGCCATCGGGTGCATCGATTGATGCGCGCCGAGGGATTGCGTGCCCAGGTGGGCTATGGTCGCAAACCGCGCTTCCATGGAGGGATGCAGTGCAAGGCGGCGGCCAACCTGCTTGACCGACAGTTCGACGTGACCGAGCCGGACACGGCCTGGGCGAGCGATTTCACCTTCATCCGCACGCACGAAGGCTGGATGTACCTGGCTGTGGTGATCGATCTGTTTTCCAGGCAGGTCGTCGGCTGGGCGATGCGCGATCGGGCCGACACCGAGTTGGTCGTGCAGGCCTTGTTGTCTGCGGTGTGGCGGCGCAAACCCAATGCTGGTTGCTTGGTTCACTCAGACCAAGGGTCGGTCTACACCAGCGATGACTGGCAGAGTTTCCTGGCGTCCCATGGCTTGGTGTGCAGCATGAGTCGGCGTGGCAACTGCCACGACAACGCACCCGTGGAGAGCTTCTTCGGCCTGCTCAAACGCGAGCGGATCAGGCGACGAATCTATCCCACCAAGGACGCCGCACGCGCCGAGGTATTCGACTACATCGAGATGTTCTACAACCCCAACCGCCGCCACGGTTCAACTGGTGACCTGTCCCCTGTAGAGTTTGAACGGCGCTACGCGCAACGAGGGTCTTGAGTGTCTACGGAACCCTGGGCGTATCAATCTTGGTGCGGGAGCCTCCAACAGTGGCCATCCACGAGTCCGGGCTGCCTGAAATTGGCAGTAAGGGCCATGAGGAGTGAGCGCGCCCGAGGCTCGTTGGACAGCAGTTGAAAGAGGGCCAAATCGAATACCCAGGCAGTACCGGGCGTGTCCTAGATTTTGTGTAACCGGGCCACAGGCAGGAGACTGCCACCTAACCCGGAGACACCATGAGCCCACGCACACATGAGGTACCCGACGAGCTGCTTAGCAGCCTGTTGGTCAACTACACCAAACCCGAGGATCTGATCGGCGAGAACGGCCTGCTCAAGCAGCTGACCAAGCGGTTGGTGGAGCGGGCGCTGGACGCGGAGATGACCGAACACCTCGGTCATGACAAGCATGAGCCGGTCGCCAACGCGGCCGGCAACACGCGCAACGGACGCAGCCGCAAGACGCTCAAGGGCGAGTTCGGCGAGCTGCCGATCGAGATTCCGCGTGATCGCCACGGCAGCTTCGCGCCACAGCTGATCCCCAAGCACCAGACCCGCTGGGCCGGCTTCGATGACAAGATCTTGTCGTTGTACGCGCGCGGCATGACCGTGCGCGAGATCCAGTCGCACCTGGAGGAGATGTACGGCACCGAGGTGTCGCCGAGTCTGATTTCCTCAGTCACCGATGCGGTCGTCGAGGAGGTCAAGGCGTGGCAGGCGCGGCCACTGGATCCGGTCTATCCGATCGTCTATCTGGACTGCATCCACGTCAAAGTGCGCGAGGGCGCGGTGCGGGTCAAGGCGGTGTACCTGGCCATCGGCATCACCATGGGCGGCGAGAAGGAAGTGCTGGGCCTATGGCTGGCGCAGGCCGAGGGTGCCAAGTTTTGGCTGCAAGTCGTGACGGAGCTACGCAACCGCGGGGTGCAGGACATCTTCATTGCCTGCGTCGATGGCCTGAAGGGGTTTCCCGAGGCGATCGAGGCGGTGTTCCCGCAGACCACCGTGCAGCTGTGCATCGTGCACATGGTGCGGCACAGCCTGAACTACGTCTCGTGGAAACGCCGCGCCGAGGTTGCCGCCGATCTCAAGCGCATTTACGCCTGCGCCACCGTCGAGGAGGCCGAGCAGGCACTGACCGAGTTCGAGGCCAAGTGGGACGCCCAGTACCCGCCCATCAGCCAGTCATGGCGGCGCAATTGGTCACGACTGATCCCGTTCTTCGACTACCCACCGGAGATCCGCAAGGTGATCTATACGACCAACGCCATCGAGTCGGTCAACATGAGCCTGCGCAAGCTGACCAAGAACCGCGGCGCGTTCCCCAGCGACGAAGCCTTGATGAAACTGTTCTACCTGGCTCTGCGCAACATCACCAAGAAATGGACGCTGCCGATCCGCGACTGGAAGGCTGCGCTGAACCGCTTTACGATCCAGTTCGAGGGGCGACTTCCTCAGCGGTAACCCAAACCACGGTTACACAAAATTCTGCACACGCTCAGTTTAGGGCGTTTTTGCGGGCCAAGTTGACCCGCCGCGCGCCAACGATTTCAGCCGATACTCGAACCCACACGGTACAGAGTGACCTGGCATGCAAATGGAATCTCCCGACACCACGACCCTCCGCGAACTCCAGCTCACGGCGCAGTTCGGCGGACTCCTCAGCACGTCTGATATTGCGCAGCTCCTGCGCTATCGCACGCCGCAGGCTGTGCGCAAGGCGCGGATCAGGGGCGCCCTGACCATCCCAATGCAGCAGCTCCCCGGTCGTCGGGGGCTGTATGCCACCGCCAGAGCGGTCGCCGTCTACCTCGAAGACCTCGCTTCCGACACCACTTCGGCTCCCCAGGAGGCCCCTATCGACGTACCCGTCAACCAGTAGTACCGAAAACCAGTAGGGCAGAAAGCACAAAGCCTAGGACCCTGGCAGGGGAACTAGGCTTCTTGTGGCACGCAGATTGAGATCCTGCGCAGCCATAGTGCCCCCTCCCAAATCCATTGTCAACACGCCCCCAGGGCGTGAATGGGAGGGGCTTGCCCGGACCCTAGCAATGCCGCGGCCGCGGAGGGCAACGCTCGCCCCCGGCCCGGCACTTCCGGACAGATTCTATGACTCAGCACTACCTCAGGAGCGCGGCTTACCGCGATTTTTCCATCCACTCGATCTACGGCATGTCGGACGATGAGATCCATGCCATGTTCGCCCGCCTGCGCTGGGGCAGTAACTCCCACCAGGCATGCCCAGCCTGCGGTGCGTGGGCCCAGCACTACCGGCGGCCCGCGCGCCAGCAATGGCGATGCAAGGAGTGCGGCCGGGATTTCTCGGTAACGTCGGCCACCGCCTTTTCCAGCAGGAAGAAGTCCCTGCGCAGCATTCTCCTGGCGACCTTCTATTACGCCACAGGGGTGAAGGGGTTGGCAGGCCTTGGATTGAGCCGGATGGGCGACTACTCAAACAAGGCCGCGCACGTCACCCTCGGAAAACTGCGAGAGGCGATCTTCCGGACCCAGGACTTCACACCGCTCACCGGCGTCGTTGAAATCGATGGCGGCTACTTCGGTGGAAAGCCTCGAAAGCCAAATCGTCGTGGACGCCGAAACGATCAGGCTATTGTTGATCGGATCGCCGGACGCCCGACCAAACGCCCATGGCATGCCAGCGGCATGACACGAACGAACTGGGAGAAGCGGAAGAACAAGCGTGTTGTGATGATCTTCCGCCAGCAAGGGCGACTGGGAGAAGGGGCTGTGCGCAGCATTGCCGCCGTTGCCAGATCGGAGAACGACAAGGATGCCGCGAAGCTGATCGCGCGTTACGTCAGCCCCGAAGCAATCATCATGACCGACGAAAGTCCCGCCTACGCGACCGTTTCAGCGACACACACCCACTACGCGGTCAGGCATAGCCAAGAGTACGTTTCGGTCGAGGGTGTCAACGAGAACCAGGCCGAGTCGTTCTTCAGCCGGCTCAGACGCTGGGAGTATGGGGTTTCGCACGGTGTGCGGCCGGCTTACCTAGCTGACTATGCGAACGAAATGGCGTGGCGCGAGGACGTCCGTAGGTTCTCAATCAGAACACAGGTCGAAATGCTCCTGGTAAAGGCCCTCACCGTGGGGCATTCGCGGTGGTGGCGCGGCTACTACCAGGGAAACGGCGCGGGACTGAGATCCTAATGAATCAGGGCATCCCGCCGTCATCGGCGTCGGGCGCGAGTGCCCAGTAACCCTCTACGTTAGTGCTCGGGCTGTTCCGCCGGATGATCCTTCCGGCGGAACAGTGAGCCTGCAGACATTTGCGTACCCGTAGCCTGAGTTCCGCATATTGCACATTTCCGTCCACCGCCTTGCCCTGCGAGCCGACGAACAGCAGGACCTCAGTCGTAGACCGCCATTCACCCGCCGCCTCTCTCAGGCAGGCCAGGACGTTTCGGCTGATATGGCCGCGCTGTAGCAGCGGACCCTCACTCGACATTCGTACCGGTCGGATAACCTCCGGCGGCACGCAGATGTCGTGAAGGCCAAGAATGCGGTCCAGGGCTTCAAGATCCCTGCGCGTCGCCTCGACGCTGCTGTCTAGATCGGCCGCACGCTGACGAGCAGCGTCGGCCCTTCTCTGGATCTGGGCAATGTGGCCAGCGAGGCGGGCGCGCTTGTCGACAAGCCATTTCAGTGATGATGGGGTTCGGGTTTCCATGACCCCACGCTAGCACCAACAACTAACTGATTTCCTTGGGCAAGTGCGCCCTCATGGCGTCCAGTGGCTGATCCAGCGGCCAACTGGCGGCCCGCATGATGGCCTCGCGGGCCAGACCGGTCAGCCGGATCACCCCGCCTTGCGCAGGCAGGGCGGCGCAGGCATCCGGTCGCACGACCACGCCCCAGCCGCGCATCGGCCCGGCCAGCTCCACGGTGTGCTGCTGCCCGGGCGGCAGCCAGCCGGCGCAACCCGGTGGCAGCGATAAGGCGCCTTGTTCGGTATGCACGGTGAGCACGCCATGCTCCACGTACATCAGCTGGCCGCGGACATGCGCGTGCCAGGCGGTTTCCGGCGCCCACACCTCGCGCAGTTCGGCCAGGAACGCGATCAGCACCGGCCCATCGGCCTTTTCGAAACTGGCGCGTATGCCGGGCGGCAATGCGTCGATCTGGGTTGGCGGGTTTTCGATACTCATTGGCCGAATTGTATTACCGAGCCAGCACACGCGCCGCGTAAGGTGGCGATCCTTGCGTGCAGTTTGATCCCTGGCGGGATAATTGCGTTGACAAATATATTTTTCGGAACAAAATGTGCCGCATGAATGTTTCGTCTTCCGCCGCGCCGTCGTTCGGCCTGTTGCTGCGTCAGGTGCGCGATGCGCTGATGCGCCAGCTCGATGCCGAGATGAAGGGCGAACTGCCCGATTTCGGCTTCAGCCACTACGTGGGCCTGAAGATCTTGGCGGTGCGCTCGCCGTGCACGGCCAACGAACTGGCGCTGGCGCTGGACCAGACCCCGAGCGCGGTGACTCGCCTGCTCGACAAGCTCGAAGCGCTGGGCGCGGTGCGGCGTGAGCCGCATGCGCAGGACCGGCGCGCGCTGCAGATCGTCATGACCGAGCAGGGCGTGGCGCTCTGGGAGCGGCTGCGCCTGCGCGGCGAACGCGCCATCGAGCACGGCCTGCGCGACCTGTCCGCGGCCGAGCGCGAACTTCTCACCTCACTTCTTATCCGTGTCCGCGATGCACTCAACTCATGAACGCTGCTAGTTCCCCGACCCAGATGCTGCGCCCGCGCTCGATGCGCCTGGCGCGGCCGCTCGTTATCACCGCCCTGGCACTGGCGTTGGCCGCCTGCGCCAGCAGCCGTGGCCTGAATCCGCAGGGCGCCGTGCTGGATCCCGGCACGCTGCATGCAGAGCGCACCCTGGCGCAGCAAACCGCGCTGAGTCCGGCCGCGTGGCCGGCCAGCGACTGGTGGCGCGCGCTGGGCGATGCGCAGCTGGACGCGCTGATCGCCGAAGGCCTGCAGCACAGCCCCAGCCTCGCTGCGGCGGATGCGCGCCTGCAGCAGGCGCAGGCGCGTATCGGCAGTGCACAGGCCGAACGCGGCCCCAGCCTCTCGGTGTCCGGCGGCTACATCGGCCTGCAACTGCCTGAATCCATGGTCGGCGAAGAGCTCGGCGGCAGCTACGGCGGCAGCGCGCAGGTCGTGCTGGATTTCCGCTACGGCATCGATCTGTGGGGCGGCAAGCGCAGCGCGTGGGAAGCGGCAGTGGACCAGGCGCATGCGGCCGAAGTGGATGCGCAGGCGGCACGATTGAACCTGTCGTCGGCGATTGCCGAAGGCTATGCGCAGCTCGCGTACGCGTGGAGCCTGCACGACCTGGCCAATGACGAATTGAGCCGTGCGCAGAAGACCCTGGAGCTGACCCGGCAACGCCGCAGCGCCGGCATCGACAGCGAATTGCAGGTGCGCCAGGCGCAAGCGCGGGTGCCGGCCGCGCAGCAGCAGCTGCAATCGGCGCAGCAGCAGATCGACGAGGCCCGCACCGCATTGGCAGCCTTGCTCGGGCAGGGCCCGGATCGCGGTCTGGACATCGCCCGTCCTGCACTCGCTGCGGGCATCGCCACGCAGTTGCCGAGCATGCTGCCGGCCGACCTGCTGGGTCGTCGCCCGGACGTGGTGGCGGCGCGTTGGCGCGTGGAGGCGGCCGACAAGGACATCGCAGTCGCCAAGACCCGCTTCTATCCCAGCCTCAACCTCACCGCATTGGGCGGTGTGATCAACCCGGATGTGGGCAAGCTGCTGGAAAGCGGCTCGGTGTTCGGTCTGGTTGCGCCGGCGCTCAGCCTGCCGATCTTCGACGGCGGCAAGCTGCGCGCCAACCTGGCCGGCAGCGATGCGCAATACGACCTGGCCGTGGCCGACTACAACCAGAAAGTGATCGCTTCGCTGCGCGAAGTGGCCGACCAGGTCTCCGCCGTGCGTTCGCTGGAGCAACGCGCGCAAGCGCAGAACGATGCCGTGCAGACCGCCACGGCCGCCTTCGAGCTGGCCCAGCAGCGTTACCGCGCCGGCATCGGCAGCTATCTGGACGTGCTCAGCGTGCAGGAGCAGTTGCTCGTCGCACGCCAACGCATGGCCGGGCTGCAGTCGCAACAACTTCTGGCCTCGGTGAGGTTGCAGCGTGCGCTGGGCGGCGGATTCACGCCGCAGCCCGCACGCGACACCGCCCACACCGCGCCCACTTCCGCACAACCGAATTCCTGAGACATCGACGATGAGCCAGACGACTTCAACTTCTCCTCAACCCGCACCGGCTGCGCCCAGCAAGCGCCGCGCTGCGCTGCGTATCGTGGCCATCGTGGTGATCCTGGCGATCATCGGCCTGGTGGTGTGGTACTTGCTGGTCGGCCGTTGGCACGAAGACACCGACGACGCGTATGTGCAGGGCAACCAGGTGCAGATCACCCCGATGGTGGGCGGTACCGTGGTCAGCATCGGCGCCGAAGACGGCATGCGTGTGGAGCGCGGCCAGTTGCTGGTGCAGCTGGATCCGGCCGATACCGAGGTCGCCTTGCAGCAGGCCGAAGCCAACCTGGCCAAGACCGTGCGTCAGGTGCGCGGTCTGTATCGCACCGTGGAAGGTGCGCAAGCCGAGTTGTCCGCACGTCAAGTCACGCTGCGCAGTGCGCGCTCGGACTTTGCACGGCGCAAGGATCTGGCCGCCACTGGCGCCATCTCCAACGAAGAACTGGCGCATGCCCGCGACGAACTGGCCGCCGCCGAAGCGGCCGTGAGCGGCTCGCGCGAGAGCCTGGAGCGTAACCGTGCATTGGTGGACGACAGCGCGGTGGCCAACCAGCCGGACGTGCAGACCGCCGCCGCACAACTGCGTCAGGCGTATTTGAACCATGCGCGCACCGGCGTGGTGGCGCCGGTGTCCGGGTATGTCGCACGGCGCTCGGCGCAGGTTGGTCAGCGTGTGCAGCCGGGCAGCGTGTTGATGGCGGTGGTGCCGCTGGAGCAGGTGTGGGTGGAAGCCAATTTCAAGGAAACCCAGCTCAAGCACATGCGCCTGGGCCAGGAGGTGGAACTGCATTCTGATCTGTACGGCGGTGGCGTGGATTACACCGGTCGCATCGAGAGCCTGGGCCTGGGGACCGGCAGCGCGTTTTCGCTGTTGCCGGCGCAGAACGCAAGCGGCAACTGGATCAAGATCGTGCAGCGCGTGCCGGTCCGCATTGCAGTGGATGCCAAGCAGCTGGCCAGCAATCCGCTGCGGATTGGCCTGTCGATGAAGGTCGATGTGAACCTGCACGATCAGCAGGGCAGCGTGCTGCCGACCAAGGTCGCCAACGGCGCGGTGTTTTCCACTGACGTGTATGCGCAGCAGCTCAAGGCTGCCGACGCCGACATCCAACGCATCATCCAGGACAACCTGCCCTCGCAGGCTGCCAGCAAGGCGGGCTAAGCCACCATGTCTTCGCAAGCTCCCACCGCGCCCGGCGGCCCGGCGGCACCGGCGCCGGCCGCCGGATTTCGCCCGGCCAGCGTGGCGTTGTGCACCGTGGGCCTGGCCATGGCCTCGTTCATGCAGGTGCTGGACACCACCATCGCCAACGTCTCGCTGCCGACCATCGCCGGCAACCTCGGCGCCAGCTCGCAGCAGGCCACCTGGGTGATCACCTCGTTCGCGGTCAGCACTGCCATTGCGCTGCCGCTGACCGGTTGGTTGAGTCGCCGGTTTGGCGAAACCAAGTTGTTCGTGTGGTCCACGCTGGCGTTCACCATCGCCTCGCTGCTGTGCGGTCTTGCGCAGAGCATGGGGATGCTGGTGGTGGCGCGCGCGCTGCAAGGATTTGTTGCCGGCCCGATGTATCCCATCACCCAGAGTCTGCTGGTGTCGATCTATCCGCGCGAAAAACGCGGGCAGGCGCTGGCGTTGCTGGCGATGATTACCGTGGTGGCGCCGATCGCCGGGCCGATTCTCGGTGGTTGGATCACCGACAACTACAGCTGGGAATGGATCTTCCTGATCAACGTGCCGTTGGGCATCATCGCCAGCAGCATCGTCGGTTCGCAGTTGCGGCATCGTCCCGAACAGCTCGAAAAGCCGCGCATGGATTACATCGGCCTGATCCTGCTGGTGGTTGGCGTGGGCGCACTGCAGCTGGTGCTGGATCTGGGCAATGACGAAGACTGGTTCTCTTCGGACAAGATCGTGGTGCTGGCCTGCATCGCGGCAGTGGCGTTGGTGGTGTTCGTGATCTGGGAGTTGACGGACAAGGATCCCATCGTCGATCTCAAGTTGTTCCGGCATCGCAATTTCCGCGCCGGTACCTTGGCGATGGTGGTGGCGTATGCGGCGTTCTTCAGCGTGAGCCTGCTGATCCCGCAATGGCTGCAGCGCGATATGGGCTATACCGCGATCTGGGCCGGCCTTGCCACCGCGCCGATCGGCATCCTGCCGGTGCTGATGACGCCGTTCGTAGGCAAATATGCGCTGCGCTTTGACCTGCGCATGCTGGCCACCATTGCCTTTATCTTCATGTCGTTCACCAGCTTCTTCCGCTCCAATTTCAACCTGCAGGTGGACTTCGGTCATGTGGCCACGATCCAGTTGGTGATGGGCGTGGGCGTGGCGTTGTTCTTCATGCCGGTGTTGCAGATCCTGTTGTCGGATCTGGATGGCCGCGAGATCGCGGCGGGTTCGGGCCTGGGCCACCTTCCTGCGCACGCTGGGCGGTAGCTTTGCCGCTTCGTTGACCACGTATCTGTGGGCACGCCGTACCCAGGTGCACCACGCGCACATTACCGAGCATATTTCGGTGTACACGCCAGGCATGCAGGAGCAGGTGACCGCGATGGGGCAGGGCGACCTGCAACGCGGTGCGGCATCGCTCAATAACATGATCAACCACCAGGCCTCGCAGATGGGTTTCAACGACATCTTCTATCTGCTTGGATGGACCTTCCTGGCGATCATCTTCTTCCTGTGGCTGGCAAAACCGCCGTTCGGTGCCGGGGCCGGAAGTGCGGCGGCAGCTGGCGGGCACTGAGCCCACTATCGAGGGCGTTACGGCATCGGCGGTCAGGCGGTGCCTGTGACGTACAGCGGCAAGGGGCTCTTTCGCGGCGTCGAGCGGCTTGCCGATCTGGACACCAAGCAGCCGGTGACGCCAGCGCAACGCGTTGCTGCGTTTTCGGCGAGCAAGCGGTTCGACAGTACGCTGTCTTTCCACACGTATCGACGAACCGGCCACACCGCTGCACTCACCGGCCGATGGCGACATGCGGGCATGTGCCAATGCACGATGCACCGAAGACGCCGTGGCTGCCGATCCAACTTGAGCGGGTCGTCAATACGGCCGGATCCAATATTGAATGACCGCGTGAGGCCGCTTTCAGGTGCGCGCGATGGGCCGCTTGCGCAGGTGAGGTGCCGGGCGATCTCGCAAGGGTTGGGGTAGCATGCGTCGCTGCCAAGCGCGGCTCTGTTTTTCGAGAGGGCCACGCGCGGCGTCGTGCGCGGGCATGCGGTCTGCGTTTTTCATCACACAAGGAAGCTTCGATGATGTTTCGATCCTCATGGCGTCGCGTCTGTGCGACGGCATTGCTCATCCCACTTCTTGCCCTCGCTGCCGTTGTGCAGACGCAGGCTGCGGCCGTACGTCCGGAGGTGGCCAAGCAGGCCAAGGCGTATAGCTCAAACGATGGCGTCAAGGTGTCGACCTTGCGCTACGGCCCGCGCGAAAAAATCAGGCGCTGGTGCAGGTAACCGGTGCCGACAGCGAGATCGACGACAAGATCCTGCTGGCAACAACGGCCGCTACGCAAAAGGACACCCGCTACACGGTTCAGCTGAAAGGCCGTCCGTACGTGCTGCTGATCCTCGACGAAGGTGGTGGCGAGTTGTACCTGCCAGGTGCGGCGAAGCCGGCGCGTGTCGGCTATGACGCCGGTGTCTCGGAGCAGATCAATCCCGAGCATTATCTGACCGATTATCTTGAGCAGATGGCCGGCAGCAACTAGGCAACGCAACGCGCTGCAGGCCTGCGTGGCCAGGTCTGCAGCGCGGTCCGGTTTCAAAACACGGCAACATTGCCGCTTCGTCCGGTGCAGTTGCACGTCAGGGGTTTGCGATCATGGCAGGGGCGTCGTTCGTCAGATCATTGCAGTGCCTAGCGGTGCTTCTCGCATCGGTGCTTGCGTTGCCTGCCTTGGCCACACCCACATTGCAGTGCCCGGCAGCCTTGCACATCACCGATGGCACCTTGCAGAGCCCGGACCTGCCGGTGGGCGCGCAGCTCGGCGTCGACCCGCACCAGGCGCTGCGGTTATCGTCGATTGGCGTGTATTCGGGCCACCCCCGCGAGCGTGCCGCCCTGGTGCCGCGCAACGCGGAAGCAGCGCAGCCGCGTGGCTTGGCGCACTGGGTCTGGCGTTTCGATGATGCAGACCCGCACGGCATCTATGTGGTTTGCGCGTACGGTGAGGCAGTGCAGGTGTCCCTGCGCATCAGCGATGCCGCACGCATCTGCACAGGCACCTTGCGCAGCGACCCCATACCCGCAGCCGAGCGGAGCGCATCCTTCCACTGTGAGTAGCGCGCCCGACCGGATAGTCGAGCAGGCGGGGGCGTACTGTCGACCAGCGCATCGCGCTGCCTGTCTTGCACGATCGCCCAAACGCAAAAACCCCGCCGAAGCGAGGTCTTTTACGATCTACCGTGAGTCGTGGTGCCCAGGAGAGGACTCGAACCTCCACGAAGTTGCCCCCGCTAGCACCTGAAGCTAGTGCGTCTACCAATTCCGCCACCTGGGCGACTCAGGGGGCGAATTGTGCAAGCTGGGCGCGAAGCTGTCAACGCACCCGGCACATTTTTTTGTCGCCCCGTACGCGGCACGGCAACCGAACCGGCCCGGTGCGCTCACGGCAACTGTGCCGCCTGCAGCGTGACCTGGGCAGTTTGCACCGGCTCGCTCGCCGAGCGCGCCAGCCGCACGTGGTACGTGCCCGCGGCAATCGTCCAGCGACGTGCCTTGGTATCGAAATCGGCCAAGGTCCTGGGCTCTGCGACGACCTGCACGCTGCGTTTTTCGCCAGGCTTTAGCGTGAGCTTCTGCCAGCCGATCAGGCGCAGCGGGGTGGCGTGGCCGTCGGGCAGGGTGATGTAGAGCTGCGGCACGGCGGCGCCTTCGCGCGGGCCGGTGTTTTTTCCACCTCGAAGCGGGCGGTGAGCTGGCTGCCGCGTGCCTCCACCTGCAGCCCGCCCATGCGGAACTGCGTGTACGACAGGCCATGGCCGAACGGGTAGCGTGGCTTCAGCTTGCGCGCGGCGAACCACTTGTAGCCGACGTTGGCGCCTTCGATGGCGTAGTCGATGGTGTCTTCGCCCGGCTTGGCCGGCTTGAAGCCCAGCCCCGGAATCGACGGACGCGGCAGCTGCGATTCGTCCACCGGCCAGGTCACCGGCAGGTGGCCGGAAGGATTC
The DNA here is from genome assembly GCA_022749655.1 of Xanthomonas phaseoli pv. phaseoli. GTDB lineage: Bacteria > Pseudomonadota > Gammaproteobacteria > Xanthomonadales > Xanthomonadaceae > Xanthomonas > Xanthomonas phaseoli. The sequence goes on along the minus strand of CP094243.1, from coordinate 3,774,595 downwards.
ACCGCGCCGGTCAGCAGGTTGGCGATCGCCTCGCCGCCGCCGATGCCCGGATACCACGCCTGCAACACCGCCGGCACGCGTTCGGCCCACGGCATGCGCACCGGTCCGTTGGTTTCCAGCACCACGGTGGTCTTCGGGTTGGCCTTGGCCACGGTCTCGATCAACGCGTCCTGATTGTCGGGCAAGCGCATGTCCGGCAGATCCACCGATTCGGCGGCCCATTGGGTGGCGAACACGATCGCCACATCGGCCGCCTTGGCCGCGCGTGCGGCCGCGGTGCGGTCGGTGCCGTCCAGGTAATTGATCTGCACGTTCGGCAGTGCCGTACGCAGTGCCTGCAGCGGCGAGGACGGATGGATGATCACCGGGCCGGGCCAGGTGGTCGGCGTGATGCCCGGTACCGCGTTGCCGCCGTTGATGGTGTAGTCCACGCGCGAAGAGCCGCCGCCGGACATCACGCCCTTGTCGGCGTAGCCGCCGATCACCGCGATGCGGCGCACGTCCTGACAGCGGCAACGCGGCCTGCTCGTTACGCAACAACACGCTGCCTTCTTCGGCCACGCGCTGCGCAGCCAGAAGACCGGCCTTGCCATCGATGGATTGACGCTGGGTAGGATGATCGAAGGCGCCGTGCGCGAACAGGCTGCGCAGCACGCGCCTGACCATGTCGTCCAAGCGCGCGCGCGGCACCACGCCGGCAGACACCGCCATGCGTAACGGCGCATCGAAATACACTGCCGCGTCGAACACTTCGCCGGCCGATTGTTGATCCAGCCCGGCCAACGCCGCCTTGGATCCGCTATGCACCCCGCCCCAGTCGGACATCACGTAACCGGGGTATTTCCATTCCTGCTTGAGCACCTGGTTGAGCAGGTAATCGTGCTCGCAACCGTAGACACCGTTGATCTTGTTGTACGAACACATCACCGAGGCCGGGTCGCCGATCTTCAGCGCAATCTCGAAGGCCAGCAGGTCCGATTCGTGCATCGCCTGCTCGCCGATCTGCGCGCTATGAAAATTGCGCCGCGTTTCCATGTCGTTGAGTGCGAAGTGCTTCATCGTGGACAGCACATGTTCGCTTTGCACGCCGCGAATCGATTCGCCAACCATGGTGCCGGCCAGCAACGGATCTTCACCCGCGTATTCGAAATTGCGCCCATTACGCGGGTCGCGCTGCAGATTGACGCTGCCGGCGAGCAACACGTTGAAGCCCTGCTGCCAGGATTCGCGGCCCATGGTCTTGCCGCCGGTATACGCCAGTTGCCGGTTCCAGCTCGATGCGGTCGACGGTCCCGATGGCATCGCGGTGGCGTAATCGCCCTTGCGGATGCCGCCGGGGTTGGTCACGCCCACGCCGGCATCGGCCAGTTGCTGGGCGGGAATGCCCAGACGCGGGATACCGGGAACGTAGCCGGCCGAACCGAGCGCGCCCTCGGGCTTGGGAATCTTGTCGGTGCCCAGGCCGAAATAGCTGCGCAGCATCTGGAATTTTTCATCCTCGCTCATCTGCGCCAGCAGGCGGTCGGCGCGCTGGTCCGAGGTCAATGCGGTGTCCATCCACGGCTGCGAAGATGGCGCGCCCTGCGCGACTGCTAGCGGCGCGGCGAGGGCGATGCCTAGGCCCATCACGACCGCCAGGACCAGGGGGCGCGGACGATCCTTACGGAGTGTAAACGGTTTCATATCGAGCTGTGGCACGGGATTTCCTTGTGGTGCTGGTTCAAGACATAAGAGGGGCGCCAAAGTGCCCAGATCGGGAAGGCGCGATCATTCCGCGCCGACGCGTGCAGAATCGGCGGACGGTTAAAAGTCGGTCTGCGCGGTGCGGAGGACCGGGTAGAGCTGGTAGCGCTCATCCCACGATGCGTGGCGCTTGGCAAAAATTCCAGCCGCGCCTGCGGGTTGTTGGCAAAGTCCGGATCGCTGGCGATGCGCTGTTCGAACTGCGCCTTCAACGCGGCATCGTTGGCGAGCATGTCGCGCGCGACGTCTTCGGCGACGTAGGCTTCCATGTATTCCTTGCGCTCGAACGCGGTATTGAAAAAGCCCCACTGCAGCAGCGAATCCGGCGCCTGCGGTTCCAGGATCGCCATCACCAGGCGCGCTTTGGGTTGGGCGATCGGCACGAACAGCGAGCCAGCCGGCACATCGCGGCTTTCATCGCGCCATTGCCCGCTGAGTTCGACTGTCTGATGGCTTTCGTTGGAGCGTGCCGCGAACTTGACCGCGTCGGCGCGGAAGGTTTGCACCGGCCGCTTCGCCGCATTGCCGATGGTCGTGAACTGGATGCCGTGCAGGTGCAGTTTTTCACCCACCAGGGCGGCTTGAGCGGCCGGCACCAGATAGCCGCCGCGCGGCGCATCCACCACCACATCGGGCTTGATCTGGTCGCGCAGCGGCACCTTCCAGACTTGCGGCTTGCTTTCGTCGTAGCGCGTCATCAGTGCGCCGGAAATCGGCGACGGTGTGCGCGTATACGCGTAGCCACGAAACGCCACGGTGCGTGCGTCTGGTCCCGCAGCGAAGCTCAACGGTTCGGTCGTGCCGGCCAAGCGCGTGGCGCGCTGATCGGCCGCCAGTGCATCGGCGCGCCATTGGGTGCCATGGCGTGCGGCCTGCTGCAACACCGAGACGATGGCGTTGCGGGTGATCCGCACGCGCGTGGGGTAATCCTTCCACGAATGCGTTTCTACCAACATGCCGAAGCGGTTGCGTAGCAGGAAATAGCCATGCGAAAAGCGTGGCGGCGACACATCATCGGCAAAGCCGGAACTGGGGTCGTCTTCGTGCACGAAGGACGGGTAGTACGGCAGCGGCAACGAGCCCTGTTTCTTCAAATCGGCAAGCACTGCATCGCGCCAGCGTGTGCCATCGCGCTGCAAGCTCGCATCGCCGGCATGCACCGGTTCCACCTGCACCGAGACGTCGTGCTCGAACTTGGCGCCGTCGGTGACGTGCAGGTCTACATACATCAGCGGGTCCCATTGCTGCACCAGTTGCAGCATGGCCTGCATTTCCGGCGCGTCAGCCTTGACGTAATCGCGGTTGAGATTGAGGTTCTGCGCGGTGGTGCGCCAGCCCATCTGCTCGGGGCCGCGCTGGTTGGGGCGGTTCCAGGCACCGAAGCGCTCATGCCCATCGACGTTGAACACCGGCACGAATACCCACACCAGTTTGTCGAGCGCGCCTTTGCCGGCCTTGCCGTCGAGCAACTCGCGCAGAGCAAGAAAGCCCGCATCCTTGCCATCGATCTCGCCGGCATGGATGCCGCCCTGACCAAGACCACCGGCAGCGTGCGTTGCGCTGCCGATTGCGCGTCGAGCGCGCCGCTGGTGGAGGCGACCAAGGCCTTCATCGGCCTGCCCTCGGGCGTGGTGCCGAACTGGATGCAACGCACCGCCTGCGGGTAGCGCTGCGCAAATGCATCGCACAGTGCAATGACTTCGTCGTAGCGGCCCGTCTGGATGAAACCGCTGCGCTCTGCCTGGGTGGTCAGCGGCGCGGCAGCCAGTGCGGCGGGGGCGGCAGTCAGCAGTAACAGGCTCAGGGCCAGGCGAGTGAAGCGGGGCATCCAGCGGTCCAGTGTTCCAGGAAAACGTTTGCAATGTAGCCGAGCCGGTGTGCAAGGCCAATCTGCACTGCGTCATGGTCCTGCTGTGACTGGTGCCAAGCGCGGGTTTCACCTGGATGCGAGGCGGCTTTCCGTTGACCGGGTGGGCGGCATTCGAGGTAGACGCAGGCAATGCGGCTGCCGTGCGACGTTTGGCGCCATGGTGTTTTCGGCCGACCTGGACGACACCGGTCGCGCCAAGGTGAGGTCCGCCAGCCGCGTCCGCCCAGCGCCTGCGTCCGGCATGTTCGGGCGGCAATGGCGGCCGGCGGTCGGGCGCCGGTACGATAGGGCCTGTTTTCAGCACGACGGACTGCCTTTGACCACCTCCATCTCGCCAGGCGCTTCTGCCGGCGCGCGGCTGCCGCGACAGATTCCTTTCATCATCGGCAACGAGGCCTGCGAGCGTTTCAGCTTCTACGGCATGCGCAACATCCTGGTGCAGTTCCTGATCACCTCGCTGTTGCTGCAGGAAATCAGCGGGCCGGGGCGCGAAGCCGAGGCCAAGCACATCCTGCACAGTTTCATGATCGGGGTGTATTTCTTCCCGTTGCTGGGCGGTTGGCTGGCCGACCGCTTTTTCGGCAAGTACAACACCATCCTGTGGTTCAGCCTGGTGTATTGCGCCGGGCACGCCTGCCTTGCGCTGTTTGAAGGCAGCCGCGACGGGTTTTTTCTGGGTCTGGGCCTGATCGCGCTGGGCGCAGGTGGCATCAAGCCGCTGGTGGCCTCGTTCATGGGCGATCAGTTCGACCAGTCCAACAAGCACCTGGCCAAGGTGGTGTTCGACGCTTTCTACTGGATCATCAACTTCGGCTCGCTGTTCGCCTCGCTGCTGATTCCGCTGGCGCTGAAGAATCTTGGCCCGGCCTGGGCATTCGGCATCCCGGGCACCCTGATGTTCGTGGCCACGCTGGTGTTCTGGCTGGGGCGCAAGCGCTATGTCTTGGTGCCGCTGCCGCCGAAGGACCCGCATGGGTTCGGCGCGGTGGTGCGCACGGCGTTATTGACGCACACGCCCGGGCAGGGGCGTCCGGGCTTGATGCTGGCGGTCGTCTCAGTGTTGCTGGCGCTGGCCGGCTTCGCGCTGGTCGAGCAATTGGGCATCGTCGTGTGCCTGTGCATTGCGCTGGTGCTGTTGCTGGCCGGGATCGGCGGCGGGACCTGGTGGCAGCTGGAACGCGCGCGGGGCACCCATCCGGATGCTGCGGTGGAAGGCGTGCGTGCGCTGTTGCGGGTGTTGGTGATCTTCGCGCTGGTGACGCCGTTCTTTTCGTTGTTCGACCAGAAGGCCTCAACCTGGGTGCTGCAGGGGCGCGAGATGACCATGCCGGCCTGGTTCACCGCATCGCAGATGCAGGCGCTCAATCCGCTGCTGGTGATGCTGCTGATCCCCTTCAACAACCTGGTGCTGTACCCGCTGCTGCGACGTGGCGGCTGGGAGCCCACCCCGTTACGCCGCATGACCAGCGGCATCGCCTTCAGTGGCGTGGCCTGGATTGCGGTAGGCGCGATCCAGATGGTGATGGACGGTGGCGAGCCGATGCACATCGCCTGGCAGATCCTGCCGTACGCACTGCTCACCTTCGGCGAGGTGCTGGTGTCGGCCACCGGTATCGAGAGTTCGCCTACAGCCAGGCGCCGCCGTCGATGAAGGGGGTGGTGATGAGTTTCTGGTATCTCACCACCACCGTCGGCAATCTATGGGTGCTGCTGTCGAACCTGGCGGTGCGCAACGCGACGGTGACTGCGCATATCGCCGATACTGGGCTCAGCGAAGCGGCCTTCTTGATGTTCTTCTTCGCGGCCTTCGCGTTCCTGGCGGCACTTGCCTTCGGCTTGTACGCACGCCGGTATCGCATGGTCGATAATTACCGTACTGCCTGAGGTCTGCATGATTACCCTGATCCTGATCGCCATCACCGGCATCGTCTCGTGGATGGCGTTCAACAACCGCAAGTTGAGCGACCGGCTGATCTTGTGGCCGCCGGCGGTGGACAAGCACAAGCAATACGACCGCCTGGTGACCTATGGCTTCATCCATGCCGACCTGGGGCACCTGATCTTCAACATGATCACGCTGTTCTTCTTCGGCCGGGTGATCGAGAACGTGATGGCCCAGCTTACCGGCAGCGTGCTGACCTATCCGTTGTTCTATCTGGCCGCACTGGTGGTCTCGATCCTGCCCAGCTACCTAAAGAACCAGAAGAATCCGAATTACCTCAGTCTGGGCGCCTCCGGTGCGGTGTCGGCGGTGCTGTTTGCCTTCATCCTGCTGCAACCATGGACGATCATCCTGGTGCTGTTCATTCCGGCCCCGGCGATTCTGTATGCGGTGTTCTATGTGGGCTACAGCCTGTGGATGGACCGCCGCGGCGGCGATCGCATCAACCACAGCGCGCATCTGGCCGGCGCCGCGTTCGGCGTGATGTTCATGCTGATCATGGAACCGCGCGTGTGGCAGGTGTTTCTGGAGCAGCTGTCCAACCCGCGCTTCGGCTGAGCGCGATACGCTGCGGTTACGCTGCCAAGCTCAATGCACAGGACGCTGTCGCAGGTAGGAAGTGACGTTTGATTGCGCGCAGCGCGTCCCTTCTGCACGCCGAACGCGTGATTGCAGCTCGCGCGACGGGATGCCCAACGACTGCTGGGGTGTACGGACTGGCCCGTTGCGGTAAGCGGGTGAGAACCCGGTTTGGTAAGGCCCAGCCATGTCCTGCCGCGCAGTGGCACGGTCTCGACAGACGTGTTAGATGCGATCAACGACTGCACAGCGGATGAGACCGCTGTGCAGCGATGCGCCAGCTCAGGCCGCGTTGCGTTCCTGGTCGGCGCTGGATGCCACGCCGTACGCCTGCTGCAGGCGCTCGTACACCGTATCGTTGAGCTGCGTGAAATCCGGATTGTGGGTGTCGCCCTTGAGGGCGAACTGGAACAGGCCCTCCAGCAACGAGCTGTCGCTGTCTGCGCTGTGTCCTGCCGAATCGTTGTTCATGCGGTGGCTCCCTCGTAGGTAAGACGAAGACGTCGCTGCTACCGCACACCGGTTGCCGCGATTGCCTTCGGGTCAGCTATCGGCGCTGCCCGGACGAACTTGAGCGCGCGTTGCGCAAGCTGGGCAGCCGATCACAGCAGCGATTCACTTTCACGCAGGCGCGGCATCGCGCTGGTCACACTGACCACCACTTTTTGCTGGCGCAGAACTTGAGAGAGGCGTCGACAGTGCACGCAGAACACGATCCGGACCGGCAGCGTTTCAACATAGACACCGATGGACATCGCGCCGAGCTCGCCTATCGGCGCGAGGGTGAGATCATGACCATCACGCACACGCAGGTGCCGGACGCGGTCAGCGGACGCGGGATTGCCGCGGCATTGGTCGAGGACGCTTTGACATTCGCGCGGCAACACGGTTTGAAGGTGGTTGCGGCGTGCAGCTATGCCGATGCATACGTGCGGCGGCATCCGCAGTATCACGATTTGCTGGCCTGACCAGCAGCGGTTCTTTTCGTAACACGATTCATATCAGGGGAGCGGGTGGTAATGGGGCGGTTGCTTGGAGTCAAGGCAGTGCAGGGCTTGCTGGTGCTGGCCGTGTTGGCAGGATGTACGCAGCGCGCACCGACAACGGCAGAGCCAAGTGGGCCGGCCGCAGATGCGGCGCCCGCGGCGGCGGCGCCCGCAGAGCCGACCGTCGTACAGAGCGGCCCGCTGGAAGATGTGATCGAACATGCTCCGGCTTACATGGTGGGCATCAGCTATCCGCGCGGGCTGGATGCATATCCAGAACTCACTGCGCTCATTCGCGGGTATGCGCAGGATGCGCGTGCCGAACTGATGCAGGCAGTCTCGGGTCTGGGCAACGACAAGCCGCCCGCGCCGTATGAGCTGTCGCTGGCCTTCGAAACCGTGTTGCAGACCCCAGACCTGATCGTGATTTCAGCCGACGGCAGCAGGTACACCGGTGGTGCGCACGGCGAGCCGCTGGTGGCGCGCTTCGTCTGGTTGGTCAAGGAGCGCAAGCAACTGACCGCGCAGGCGCTGATTCCGGATCCGGCAGGCTGGGAAAAGATCGGTCGCGAGGTCGCGGCGCAATTGCATGCAGCAGCGACCCAGCGCGTCCAGGCCGATCGCGTGCCGGTAGAAGAGCAGGCTGAGCAGGTGGCTTCGGCCGATCGCATGATTGCCGAAGGCACCGCCGCGCAGGTGGAAAATTTTGCGCAGTTCGTCCCGGTGTTGAATGCAACCGGGCAGATCACTGCCGTGCGCTTTGTGTTTCCGCCCTATCAGGTGGGTCCCTACTCGGATGGCACGCAGATGGCAGAGGTCGCTGCCTCCACATTATTGCCTTCGGTCGCACCGGAACATGTACATCTCTTCGCGCGCTGAGGTGTTGCATCGCGCATGTTGTGATTGAATGGCCCGGCCATTCAGCAACGTACTCCAACGGGTGATATGAGTAGTTTCGACTCAACCGCAAGTCGCGTGGACCACACCTGCGTGCGTTATCCGGCATTCCCACGGGAGCCGGCAATATTGGTGAGACTGATCAAGCATCTCCACAAGCGCCTGCATACACTCGGGTGCGTGCGGCTCAAGCCTTATGGCATCAGTCCGCCGGAATACGAAATCCTGATGATGCTCTATGGCACACCTGAGCAGTCGATCACTCCGACCGAGGTGGCCGAGGCCGCCAGCGAAAAGCCGGCCAACATCACCCGGCTCACCGATCAGCTGTGCGAGAAAGGCCTGATCACGCGCACCAGCAGCCCCGAAGATCGGCGCAAGATCGTACTGACGCTGCGGCCCGCGGGCCTGGCCTTGATCGAAAGACTGTTGCCCGATGCCTGCACGCTGTTGGATGCAGAGACCGCCAGCATGAGCGAGGCCGAGCAGCTGCGTTTGGAGAAGCTGTTGAAAAAGCTCCTGGACGGGGTAGACGCGGTCGAACTCTAGGCACTGCGCGTTGCGCCTGCGACAAGGCGCTGCAACTACAGCCAGCAAAAAGCCGCCCTGATTGCCCGGGGCGGCGTTGTCATCTCATTGGTTCTCGAACAAGGACTTGCCGATACCTTCGCGAGCAGTCGGATGGCTCGTCTGGTGTCGGAGACCGGCATGCCCGCACGGGACATGCCGATCCTGTTGCCATGCACCCGGCCTGGTGACCGTGCGCGGATCGTGCAGCCGACTTATGGCTTGGACTGCGGCGCTTCCGGAGTGGCACCATCGCCGCCTTGCGCGCTGAGACCGCGCTTTTCGAGCAGCGGCTCGATCTGCGGCGCATGCCCGGCAAAGTTCTGGAACAGCTCCATCGCATCCACGCTACCGCCACGCGAAAGCAGGGTCTTGCGGAAACGATCTCCATTGGCGCGGCTCAGGCCACCGTGCTGCTTGAACCACTGCTGGGTGTTGGCGTCCAGCACTTCCGACCAGATGTAGGCGTAGTAGCCTGCCGCGTAACCGCCCATGATGTGGCTGAAATACGGGGTCTTGTAGCGCGGGGGCACTGGCGCGTAGGCAATGCCGTCCCGCTGCAGCGCCTTGGCTTCGAATGCCATCACGCCGGCAGCATCCGGCACCTGGCTGGCGCTGACCTGGTGCCAGTTCTGATCCAGCATTGCCGCACCCAGATACTCGGTGGTGGCAAAGCCCTGGTTGAACTTGGATGCGGCAATCACCTTGTCCAGCAACGCCTGCGGCATCGGGGTGCCGTTCTGATAATGCTTGGCGTAGTTCTTCAGGATGGACGGCTCGTCGGCCCACATCTCGTTGACCTGCGAGGGGAACTCGACGAAGTCGCGCGGCACGCTGGTGCCGGAGAAATACGGGTATTTGACGTCGGAGAACATGCCGTGCAGCGCATGCCCGAACTCATGGAACATGGTGGTCACCTCATCCCAGGTCAGCAGCGTCGGCTGGCCGGCCGGCGGCTTGGGAATGTTGAGGTGATTGGCCACCACCGGCTTGAAACCGGTCAGCTCCGACTGCGATACATAGGAATTCATCCATGCGCCACCGCGCTTGGATTCGCGCGCGTACATGTCGGCAATGAAGATGGCCAGCTGCTTGCCGTCGGCATCGAACACGTCGTAGACGGTGATGTCGTCGCGGTAGGTCGGCAAGTCGGTGCGCTGCTTGAAGGTCAGGCCGTATTCCTGGTTGGCCGCATAGAACACGCCGTTTTCCAGCACGTTCTTGAGCTCGAAGTATGGCTTGAGCTGGGATTCGTCGAAGTTGTACTTGGCCTGGCGCACTTTTTCGCTGTAATAGGCCCAGTCCCAAGCTTCGAGCTTGAAGGTCGGCTTGCGCGCGGCCTTTTGTTCCTTGTCGATCATCGCCTGCAGATCGGCGGCTTCGCGCTTGGCATTGGCCACCGCGGCCGGCGCCAGTTTGCCCAGCATCGCGTTGACCGCTTCAGGCGTCTTGGCGGTCTGGTTTTCCAGCGAGTAGGCGGCATAGGTGGGGAAACCGAGCAGCTTGGCCTTGTCGGCACGCAGCTTCATGATGCGCGAGACCAGCGCGGTGTTGTCGTACTGGCCGCCGTGGCTGCCGCGCGACACCGAGGCGTCGTAGATCTTCTTGCGCAGCTCGCGATTCTTCAGCTGGGTCAATGGCGGCTGGCCGGTGGTGTTGAGCAGGGCAATGACGTACTTGCCATCGAGTTTGCGCGCCTTGGCCGCTTCGGCGGCAGCGGCAATCTGCTCCTGCGACAAACCGTCCAGCTGCTTGACGTCATCCACGACCACCGCGGCAGCATTCACCTCGGCCAGCACGTTCTGGCTGAAGGTGGTGCCCAGGTTGGCCAGCTCGGCATTCATGGCCTTGAGCGTGGTCTTGTCGGCGTCGGAGAGCTTGGCGCCGTCGCGCACGAAATCGCTGTAGTACTTTTCGACCAGGCGCACGCCTTGCGCATCCAGCCCCAGCGTGGCGCGTTGGTCGTACAGGCGCTGGATGCGTGCGAACAGCTTGCCGTTGAGCGAAATCGCATCGCGGTGCGCTGCGAACTTCGCCGAATAGTCGGCCTGCAGTTTCTTGCGCGCATCGTTGGTTTCTGCGCCCACCAAATTGAAGAACACCGTGGTGGCGCGGTCGAGCGTGGCGCCGCTCTTTTCCAGCGCGATGATGGTGTTCTCGAAGCTGGGCTTGGCCTTCTGGTTGGCGATTTTTTCGACTTCCTTCAGCTGCTCGGCCATGCCGGCATCGAAGGCAGGTGCGAAATCGCTGTCCTTGATTTTGTCGAACTGCGGGTAATGCAGCGGCAGCGTGCTGTCGGCAAAGAAGGGGTTGGCTTGGGTGGCGGCCTGCGTGGCAGCGGGGGCGGCGATGCTGTAGGACGGCATGGCAAGTCCCAGGGCGGCGGCCAGGGCAAAAGCGAGACGGGTGGTCAAGAGAGTTGCTCCAAAGTGCGAACCCCGAGGCTAACCCAGCCGGTCGGGACAGGCGTGTGACAAAAGGCATGGCTGCCAGGCCAAGACGACGCGAGCAGGCGGGCACAACCGTTGCTCGCGTTGCGAGGGTACGAGTCGATGCAAGCTGGGCCTGTACCGCCGGCGGACGTGTGCCGGCTGCACCCCTTGGCACCCGCGAGCTAGCTGTGTTCGGGCGGGCTTGCCGAGCTCCCAGGGCGTCTGCTTGACGCTCCCGACCTGCCGCGCCGCAAGCGATCTGCCGCACGGTTGCCTGCTGCAATCTTTCGGCCGCTGCGTGGCCGCCGTGCAGGCGGCTACGGTACGCTGCCCGTTTCGCACACCGCAGGGCAACCTTGAGCGACATCTCCACCTTCGCATTCACCGACCTGGAAGGCCGCACCCAGTCGATGCGCGACTACGCCGGCAACGTCCTGCTGGTGGTCAATGTTGCCTCAAGTGCGGGTTTACGCCGCAATATGCGGGGCTGCAGGCGCTGTGGCAGTGTTATCGCGAACGTGGGCTGGTGGTGATCGGCTTTCCATGCGATCAATTCGGGCATCAGGAGCCGGGCGATGCGGCGCAGATCCGCCAGTTCTGCTCGCTCGACTATGCGGTGGATTTTCCGCTGGCAGCAAAAATCGAGGTCAACGGCAACGGCGCGCATCCGCTGTGGCAATGGCTCAAGCACGAACAACGCGGCGTGCTCGGGTCCGAAGCGATCAAGTGGAACTTCACCAAGTTCCTGATCGGCCGCGACGGCCGCGTACTGGAACGTTATGCGCCCACCACCAAGCCGGAAGCGTTGGCCGCCGACATCGAGCGCGCGCTGGGCGCGTGATCCGGCAGGCATGGTGTTGAACCGTAGGAGCGCACCCGGGCGCGACGGAGCTTTTCCCGTAACGCCTCGTCGCGCCCGGATGCGCTCTTACGACATCGGGTGCTTCAACGAAACGCCCCAACGTGCTGGTATTTCACCGGTGGCACGTCACTTTTCGACGAATGCGCGCTCAAACACGTAGTGCCCCGGCGTGCCGATGCGCGGCGAGGTCTGGAAACCGCGGCTATCGAGCAGGGTGCGCAGGTCGGCCAGCATCTGCGGGCTACCGCAGATCATGAAGCGGTCGTTGGCCGGATCCAATGTCGGCAACCCGAGCGTCTGCTGCATGCGCCCGTCGGCCATCAGTTCGGTCAAACGGCCTTGGTTGGCGAAGGCTTCGCGCGTGACCGCCGGGTAGTACAGCAGTTTCTCTCGCAGCAGGTCGCCGAGGAACTCGTGCTGCGGCAACTCGCGTTCGAAGTAATCGCGGTAGGCCAGATCCTGCACGAAGCGCACGCCCTGGGTGAGGATCACCTTGTCGAAACGCTCGTAGGTTTCCGGGTCCTTGATGATCGACAGCCATGGCGCCAGGCCGGTGCCGGTGCCCAGCAGATACAGGTTGCGCCCGGGGTGCAGGTCGCTGATCAGCAGCGTGCCGGTGGGTTTCTTGCCGACCAGCACCTTGTCGCCCGGTTGGATGTGCTGCAGGCGCGAGGTCAGCGGGCCGTCGGGCACCTTGATGCTGAAGAACTCCAGATGTTCTTCCCAATTGGCGCTGGCGATCGAATACGCACGCAGCAACGGACGCGTTTCGGTTTCCAGCCCGATCATCACGAACTGCCCGTTTTCGAAACGGAACCCAGCATCGCGGGTCGTGGTGAAGCTGAAGTAGGCATCGGTCCAGTGACGGACCTCAAGCACCGTTTCGGCGCCAAAAGCGGAAGACATACCGGTAAGTGTCGTGGGAAGAGTACCCGGCAATTCTACCTCAAGCCGGACAAATGAGATGAACTCTCATTTAGGCGCAGGGATTCGGGATTCGGGAGTCGGGATTGGGGATTCGCAATTTGCAATTCGCAAGAGCAGATCCTGGGTCCTGGGTCCTGGGTCCTGGGTCCTGGGCGCGTCGGGCTCGCGGATGAGCCGGCAGCTCTTACCAATCCCCAATCCCGACTCCCGAATCCCGAATCCCGACCTCACCGATACCCCGCCGCCTGCAGTTCGAACAATTCCGCATATCGCCCGCCTTGGGCCATCAACTCGTCGTGGGTGCCGTTGGCCTCGATGCGGCCAGCAGCCAGCACCAGGATGCGGTCGGCCATGCGCACGCTGGAGAAACGGTGCGAAATCAGCACCGCGGTGCGGTTGTCCGACAGTTCCTTGAAGCGCTGGAACACCTCGAATTCGCTGCGCGCATCCAGCGCGGCGGTGGGTTCGTCCAGGATCATCAGCTGCGCATCGCGCATGTAGGCGCGAGCGATGGCGATCTTCTGCCATTGCCCGCCGGACAGATCCACGCTGTTCTTGAAGCGCCGCCCGATCAGCTGGTCGTAGCCGTCGGGCAGGCTGTCGATCAGCTCGCCGGCCATCGCGCGTTGTGCGGCGGCACGGATGCGCGGCGCGTCGTCCATCGCGTCCACCTGGCCGACGCCGATGTTTTCGCCAACGCTCAGGTGATAGCGCACGAAGTCCTGGAAAATCACACCCAGGTTGGCGCGCAAGTCGTCCAAATCGTAGTGACGCAGATCCTGCCCATCGAGCAGGATGCGGCCTTCGTCGGGGTCGTAGAGCCGTGCCAGCAGCTTGACCAGGGTGGTCTTGCCGGCGCCGTTTTCGCCGACCAGCGCCAGCACTTCGCCGGCGCGCAATTCGAAATCCAGGTGCCGCACCGTCCACTGTTCGGCATCCGGATAGCGGAAGCCGACATCTTCGAACACGAAGCCCTGGCGGATCGGGCGCGGCACCGGCAGCGCGTTCGGGCGCGAGCGGATTTCCGGCACGATGTTGAAGAACGAGTACAGATCGTCCAGATACAGCGCCTGGCCGGCGACCTGCGAAAAGCCGATCAGCAAGCCTTCCAGCAATTGCCGCAGGCGCAGGAAGCTGCCGGCCAGAAAGGTCAGGTCGCCGATGCTGAAGTCGCCGCGCACGGTGCGCCAGGCGATGTAGCCGTAGGCCATGTAGTAGCCCAAGGTGCCGAGCGCGGCCAGCAGCGCGCCCCACATTGCGCGCTTGCGTGCCAGCGCACGGTTGGCCTGGAAGAACTTGTCGGCCAGCCGGCGGTAGCGCGCAATCAGGAAGCGGTGCAGGTTGAGGATTTTGACTTCCTTGGCCGTCTCCACGCTGGCGCCGACCTGACGCAGGTAATCGAGCTGGCGCCGTTCCGGCGTCCACACTAAATTGAGCGAATACCCCAACGCATTGAAGTGTGCCTCGCCGATGAAGGCCGGAATCAACGCAACCGCCAGCAGCACCATCAACCAGGGCGCGTAGACCACCAGGCCCACCGCCAGGCTGACCACGGTAATGGCGTCCTGCACCTGGCCGAACAGCTGGCTCATCAGGTTCATGCGGTTCATGGTCTGGCGTCGCGCGCGATCCAGCTTGTCCTGCCGGTCCGGGTCTTCGAAATCCTCCAGATCCAGCTGCGCGGCATGTTCCATCAGTCGCACGCTGGCGGCGTTGTTGAACAACTCCGACAGCAGCGCATCGGCGTAGCCGACCAGCCGGCCGAGCAGGTCCGAGCCGATCGCCAGCGCCAGTTCCAGCGCCAGCAGTTCCAGCAGCCGGTTCAGGCGGCCGCTGCCCAGGGCCTGCGCGAACGAGTCGAATGCCGACGGTTGGCCGACCAGATGGATCGCCTCGTCGATGATCAACTTGCCGATGTACAGCGTCGCCACCGGCATCAGCGCGCGCAGCACGCGCAAGCCGATGCTGCTGGCACTCAGCCAGCGGCTGGTCTGCCAGATCTGCTTCAGGAACGGCGGTAGATTGCGCAGCGCATCCAGGCGCTCGCGCAGGGTAGGGCCGGTACGGGGGCGGCGGGCGCAGGAGCGCCGGAACGGGAAGCTGACATCGTATTAGTGTGCCGCGCCCGGCGTGGGCGCGGGGTGTTGGGCCAACCATAAGAAAGGGGCAGGGCCCAGGCAGGCGCGTGCTCGCCTCGCGGCGCCCAGGGCTCACCGTCAGCCGCCGCGCCGGCAACGGTCGGTGGATTGGTGGCTTGCCATCACCGCAGCAGGGCCGCAGCACTGCGGCGACCACCGGCGAAAGGCCGCATCGGTCAATCGCAGCGATAGACGCTGCACCCGGACGCGCCTGCGGTTTGCTCTAAAATGCCCGGATTGCACCCCCGCCAGCCGTAGAGCCAGCCGTGACCTCGATCAAGCAGGAAGACCTCATCCAGTCCGTCGCCGATGCGTTGCAGTACATCAGCTACTACCACCCGGTCGACTACATCAAGAACCTGTCCGCCGCCTACGAGCGCGAAGAATCGCCGGCCGCCAAGGACGCGATTGCGCAGATCCTGATCAACTCGCGCATGTGCGCCGAAGGCCACCGGCCGATCTGCCAGGACACCGGCATCGTCACCGTGTTCCTGGAAATCGGCATGAACGTGCGCTGGGACGACGCCACCATGGGCGTGGAAGACATGGTCAATGAGGGCGTGCGCCGCGCCTACAACCACCCCGACAACAAGTTGCGCGCCAGCGTGCTGGCCGACCCGGCCGGCAAGCGCGCCAATACCCGCGACAACACGCCGGCAGTGGTCAACACCAAGATCGTGCCCGGCGACCATGTCGAGGTGATCGTCGCGGCCAAGGGCGGCGGTTCGGAGGCCAAGAGCAAGTTCGCCATGCTCAACCCGTCCGATTCCATCGTCGACTGGGTGCTCAAGACCGTGCCGACCATGGGCGCCGGCTGGTGCCCGCCGGGCATGCTGGGCATCGGCATCGGCGGCACCGCCGAGAAGGCGATGCTGCTGGCCAAGGAAGCCTTGATGGAGCCGATCGACATTGTCGACCTGCAGGCGCGTGGCGCGGCCAACCGTGCCGAAGAACTGCGGCTTGAGCTGTACGAAAAGGTCAATGCGCTGGGCATCGGCGCGCAGGGCCTGGGTGGCCTGACCACCGTGCTGGATATCAAGGTCAAGGATTACCCGACCCATGCGGCCAACCTGCCGGTGGCGCTGATCCCCAACTGCGCCGCCACCCGCCATGCGCATTTCACCCTGGACGGCAGCGGCCCGGTGATGCTGGATCCGCCGTCGCTGGAAGACTGGCCCAAGCTCACCTACAACCCGACCAATGCGCGCCGGGTCAACCTGGACACCATCAGTAAGGAAGAAGTGGCCAGCTTCAAGCCGGGCGAGGTGATCCTGCTCAACGGCAAGCTGCTGACCGGCCGCGACGCTGCGCACAAGCGCATGATCGACATGCTCAACCGCGGCGAAACCCTACCGGTGGATTTCACCAATCGCTTCATCTACTACGTCGGCCCGGTCGATCCGGTGCGCGACGAAGTGGTGGGCCCGGCCGGCCCGACCACCGCCACGCGCATGGACAAGTTCACCCGGCAGATGCTGGAACAGACCGGCCTGCTCGGCATGGTCGGCAAGTCCGAGCGCGGCGATGCGGCGATCGAGGCGATCCGCGACAACAAGGCCGTCTACCTGATGGCGGTCGGCGGCTCGGCGTATCTGGTGTCAAAGGCGATCAAGGCCGCGCGCGTGCTGGCGTTCGAGGATCTCGGCATGGAAGCGATCTACGAATTCGAGGTCAAGGACATGCCGGTGACGGTCGCGGTGGATTCCAGCGGCGAATCGGTGCACAAGACCGGTCCGCGGCAGTGGCAGTCGCGGATCGGCAAGATTCCAGTGGTGGTTGAGTAACGGCGGCGATCGAGCCGGCTGCACCGCCGTTGCGCGGGTGTGGCCGGTGCCGGTGAGCTGCAGGCACGATGCGCGCATGCCGCATCGTGTCGAGGGCGTCGTGGTGCCGGTGCGCGCGCCGGTGCAGCAGTGATTGCACGGCACAGGTCTTCGACAGCGCGGTAAAAACAACGACAATCGCCGTGCGCCGCGCAGACGTCGCCCGCCTTGCGCGCCTGTCCCTACCGATCCCGGAGCCCCGCATGGTCGCCACGCTGTACCACTCCCCAGCACCGCAGCGTTGGTGGTGCATTGGCTGCTGATCGAACTGGATATTCCGCACGCACTGCACCCATTGGATTTCGAACGCGGCGAGCACAAATCGCCGCAGTACCTGGCGCTCAACCCGGCCGGCGTGGTGCCCACGCTGGTGCTTGATGGCCAAGTGCTCACGGAAGCTGCAGCCATCGTGCTGCACCTGGCCGACCTGCATCCGCAGGCCGGGCTGGCCCCGGCAGTCGGCACGCCCGAGCGTGCGGCGTACTACAAGTGGATGTTCTTCTGCGCCAACACCCTGCAGCCGGCGTACCGCGCCTGGTTCTACCCGAGCGAGCCGGCCGGGGCCGGGCAGGCTGAGGCGGCGCAGATGCACGCCCGCCGCACGCTCGAAGCGGCCTGGGCCCAGGTCGATGCGCATCTGCAGGCCCACGGCCCATATCTGCTCGGGAAAACCGTGTCGGCAGCCGACTTCATGTTGACCATGCTGATGCGCTGGTCGCGCAACATGCCGCGGCCGACCGATACCTGGCCTGCGCTGCTGGCGCACGCAATGCGGATGAAGGCGCGCCCGGCGTTTCAGGAAACCTATCGCCGGGAGGGCCTGACGGACTGGACCTGAACCTGCGTCCGCGGACTGCGCCTTTTGATCGCAATCTCCATCCGCCCGTTTGGTCGCGTCCGCCACATAGTACGATCGCGACACCAACCACAGAGCAGGGGGCCTGGTCCATGTCGCATTCCGCATCGCGTCGAAAATTGCTTCAGTGCGCGTGTTGCGCGCCGATCGCGGCCGCTGCCGTGTCCGTGCCGTTCGCCTTGCGCGCGGCGCCGTCCAAGAAAACCGATTTGAATGCCGAGCAGGCGCTGCAGATTCTGCGAGACGGCAACAACGCATTCGTCGAAAACCGCCCCAAGAAAGTGATCTCCGACAGCAAGCGCCGCCTGGAGCTTGCGCTGGGCCAGACCCCGTTCGTCATCCTGGTGTCGTGCTCGGATTCGCGCGTACCACCGGAACTGCTGTTCGGCCGCGGCCTGGGCGAAATGTTCATCGTGCGCAACGCCGGCGATACCGTCGACACCACCGCGCTCGGTTCGATCGAATATGCAGTCAGCCAGCTCGGCGTGCCGCTGGTGGTGGTGATGGGCCACGAAAGCTGCGGTGCGGTGGTCGCGGCAGTGTCGGTCGTGGAGAACAACACGTTCTTCCCTGGCGCAATCGGCGCGATGATCGAGCCGATCGTTCCGGCGGTGCTGACCGCCAAGGCCAAGGGCGGTACCAACCTGCTGGCCGACTCGGTCAAGGCCAACGTCAAGCGTACTGTCGACCGCTTGCGCGCGGCATCCGAACCTGCACTGCTCGAACCATTGCGCGCCGGCAACGTGCGCGTGGTCGGTGCGTACTACACCTTGCAGGACGGCAAGGTGGACTTCTTCGACGTCTGAATCGAGCACAGGCACGCCTCGGCCAGCGCGACATGCGTTGGTCCGCGGGCAATGTCTTTCCGCATGGGTGTGCAGAAGAAAAAGGCCGACATGCGCACATGCCGGCCTGCGATTGATCAACTCGGTGCAGTTCGCCGTTTGACTGCGTTGCACGATGCGCCGGCCCGTGTGCCGGCGATCATCGGCAGCAGCGCTTGTCGTGAGCACCCTGCAACACCATTGGGCGCGGCCAGAGCGATCAAGCGACGTCGCCGGCAATGCGGACGGCGCGTTGGGCTTGCAACGCTGAAGCAGTACATGCGGCGCGTAGGGCTAGCAACGCTGAAGCAGTACATGCCGAACATCGGCTGCTGCCGCCTGGCGGCGAACGCAGCCGGTTTGCGCGCGGTGCCTAGAACCACTCCAGCAATGACACGCCCACACCGATGTAGGTTGCCTTGTGGTTGTAGTCGATCATGCTTTCGCCGTAGCCATCGAACACCTGTACATGGCCGCGCAACAGGTTGGTGATGGGAAAGCCGTAATCCAGCTGCACCGAGCCGTGCGAGCGGTCGCCGCCACGCAGCGAGTGGCGTGCGATCAGCGCCAACTCGTGGCCGTCCTTGTTGTACACCAGCGTGGCATCGCCGCGGCCCATGTAATCCTCGATATCGGGATTGTTGTCGTCGGCGCGGTCTTCCTTGATACGGAACCACGGGCGCAGCGTCAGCGCCCAGTTCTCCCGATCCAGCCCGAAATTCAGGATCACCCGGTTCCACGAACGCGACAGCGGGTCGGCACGCCCATTGGACATGTGATTGAGGCTGATGCCGCTCATGCGGCCCTTCCAGCCGAAGATGCTGTAGTTGTTGCGAAAGACCAGCATCGCTTCGGGCTCGTAATTGGTTTCGCGGAACGGGCGCGACGCATCGGCGTTGTAGGCCTGCCAGCGCGAGCTCTGGGTGTAGCCCATCCAGATATCGCCGTTGTCGCCGAACAGGTCTTCCACCACCTTGGTCTTGAAGCTGAGCTGGAACTTGAGCTCGGTGCTGTCCAGCTGCTGCGGCGTATCGAGCGAGTTGGCCGGATTCGGCGACTGCGGGGTGCGGTTGGTGTCGCTGGTCCAGAACGCCGGCAACAGGTACACCGGCTTGTAGCCGCGCAGCTGGAAGGTGCCCAGCTTGGAGTCCTTGGCCAGTTCCCAGCGTCGGTCCAGCAAGGAGCCGCGGCCGGCATTGGCCACGGCCTCTTCTTTCGGTTGGTCCTGGCCGTCGGCGCGGAAGAAATCGCCGACCCGGCTGATGGTGCGCGTATCGTCGGGCTTGGCGTCCTTCTGCTTGGCCAGTTGCGCTGCGGCGTCTGCCTCTGCAGTTTGCTGCGGCGTGTAGCCCAACGCCTTGTCGTAACAGGCCAGGCGAGCGGCATCGGAGGTCACCGAGGTGCAGGCTTGCGGCGAGGCCGGCTGCGGTGCGATTTCCTGCGCATGTGCCACTGGCGCGGCGGCCAGTGCGATCAGCATCAGGGGGCGGGTGTGGTGCTTGGACATGGGCGGTCTGGCCAAAGTGAAGGCGCCAGGCAGGCGCAGAGATCCCCAGCTTAACGGTCGCGTCTGCATACGCAGTGTGTACACGACGGCATAACATTCGATCGAATGGCGTCGCCCCAGCAATTGCCTGCAACCTGTTGCCGAAGGCCGGTATGCGCAGGGAGTGTTCCCGCCACGTGTCGGTCGAGTGAGCGCAGGTGGCTGTTACGCGCCTTCTGGAGAAGAGGCGTGCACCGCCGTCGAGCCGTTGCAAAGCCCTAGAAAAACCAGCCGATGGCGAACACGCCCAACATGCACAGGCCAAGCGCCAGCTTGGTGGCGGTGCCGAGCATGATGCCCACCCAGGTACCGAGACCGACCTTGGTAGCTTGGCCGGACTTGCGTGTCTGGTAGTACTCGCCGAGCCAGGCGCCTGCGAACGGGCCGACGAACAGCCCGATCGGCAGGAAGAAAATGCCTGCAATGCCCCCGATGACCGAACCCCACAATGCCATCTTGCTGGCACCTACCCGCTGCGCCCCGTATAGCGTGGCCAGGAAGTCGACCAGATACGACAGCGCGGTGATCACCCCCAGCACGACCAGCGTCACCCAGCCGATGTGGGTGAAATCGTCAGCCCAAGCGGCAACCAGCAGGCCGGCAAACACCAGCGGCAGGCCCGGCAGGGCCGGCAGGATGACGCCAGCCAGGCCGATCAGCACGAGCGCCGTGGCCAAGACGTAGTAGACAACGACGGTGTCCATGATGGTTACACAGGTCCTAATTCAGGCTTGACAAAAAAGGTGCAAGGGGTGCTTGAAAATTCATTTTGTGCGGGTTAAGTTGCAGCCGCTGCTGTTTGCAAAGGTCACCGTGAATCGTGGCCTGATGCGGTAGATCGCCTGATCCGCTACATCCTTGTACCTCGCTTCCTCCTTGCAATCACAGCCACCACCGCTCGTCCATCACAGTGTCGTAGGGAGTCAGTCGAGATGTCCAACATCGAACGCGAAAATGGTGTCGTGAAGTGGTTCAACGATGCCAAGGGCTTTGGGTTCATCAGCCGCGAAAATGGCGAAGACGTCTTCGTGCATTTCCGCGCGATCCAGATCCAGGGCTTCAAGAGTCTCAAGGAAGGTCAGAAGGTCAGCTTCACGGTCGTGCAAGGCCAGAAGGGCCTGCAGGCCGATGCAGTGCAGGTGGTCTGAGCCGCTGCGCCAAGCGCATCAGCCACGCAACAAAAAGGCCCGTCACCGGGCCTTTTTGTTGTTTGCAACGGTGTCGTTCGCGGGACCTGCCAACTGGCGACGCAGTGGCAGGGCATAGGCCCCGCCGGGCGGAAGGATCAGCGCAGCACGACCTTGCCGTTGACCACGCGCACGTACGCGTTCTCGCGCACGCCAGCCAGGTCGCGCTGGTTGACCACGATCACGCGGCCGTCGTCCATGCGCACCTGCACGTCGAAGCTGGAGCTGGTGACGTTGTTCTGGATGGCGTTACCTGCCAGCGCGCCGGCAGCGGCACCGGCCACGGCCGAAACGTTCTTGTTGCCCGTACTGCCGCCGGTTTCCTTGGAAATCTGGCGGCCGGCCACCGCGCCCACGATGCCGCCAAGCACGGCGCCGGTGCCGGTCGGCGCGGTGCGGGTCGGGCCGACTTCGTCGATCCGGGTCACGATGCCGCAATCGACGCAACGCTGCGTCTGCGAGTAGCCCTGGTCATACCCGCGGTCGCCGCGATAGCTGCCGTATTGGGGTTGGGAGGTGGCGCAGCCAACCAGGGTCGCGGTTGCAGCCAGGCCAATGACGAGCAGTCGGGTCTTCATGAAATCTCTCCGGGGTGGTTCGAAAAAGGCGGCCGGGGCCGCGGCGACGTCATCCTGTGATGGTCCAGGTGAACGGCCCGCCAACTACGGCACTGCAGGCTTAACGAAACCCGAGCGTCGTATTCATCAACCTTCAGCGAAAGTCGCGGTGGCAAGCCTCGCAGGCATCGGAGATGCGGCTGTGGAGTTGGCCCAGCTGCCTGCAATCGGTCAGCGTCACGCCCTGGGCCCGATCCAGCACGGCACGCAATGCCTGGGCGTGCTCGCCGAAGCGGCGGTCCTCGCCAATCGCGGGGAAGGCCGGCTCGACTTCGTCGGCCAGCAGGCGCAGCGATTGCAGTCGCCGCTGTTGCTGCGCCGGCATGCAGGCGGCGCCTGCGTCCGGTCGCAGCGTGCGTAACTGGTAGGCCATGATCTGCATCAGGCTGTCGGGCACCGGGTCGCGCCGCGCTCGTAGTGCGTTGGCCACCATGACCGTGGCGACCAGGCCGATCAGCAGGCCCAGCACCAGCATGAAGGCGTAGCGGGCCGCGCGGGACTGGGTGGGAGGCGGGGCGTGCATGAGGTGGCTCCTGGGACGCAACGTTCGTTGCGGCAGCGTGGGCGCGCCCTGAGCGGGGCGCGTAAAATAGGCCGATGAAAGCACAATGGCGTGAACGCTTTGCCGGTATCGACCGGCTATATGGGGTCGGCACGGTCGAGCGCTTGTCGGCGTGCCGCGTGGCGGTGGTCGGCATGGGCGGGGTGGGCTCGTGGGTGGTCGAGGCGTTGGCACGCACCGGGGTGGGGCACATCCGCCTGATCGATGCCGATGACATATGCGTGTCCAACACCAACCGGCAGTTGCCGGCGCTGGCCGGGCAGTACGGTCGCAACAAGGCGCGGGCGATGGCCGAGCGCTGCGTGGCGATCAACCCTGACATCGAAGCCGACGCGGTCGAGGCTTTCCTGACCTCGGGCAATATCGACACCTTGCTGGGTCAAGGCTTGGATCTGGTGATCGATGCCTGCGACAGCTTTCGGGTCAAGGTGGAAACCATTGCCTGGTGCCGTCGGCGCAAATTGCCGCTGCTGACCGTGGGTGCGGCCGGCGGGCGCACCGACCCCACGCTGGTGCGCGTGCGCGATGTCTCGCGCACCGAGCATGATGCGATGCTGGCGCTGATCCGCAAGAAGCTGCGCAGCGAATTCAATTTTCCCAAGAACCCGCAGCGCTACTTCGGCGTGCCCGCGGTGTATTCGCTGGAAAACGTCAAATACCCGCAGGCCGATGGCAGCGTTTGCGGCATCCGCCCGCAGCTCGATGCCGATGCCACGCTCAAGCTGGATTGCGGTGCAGGGCTGGGTGCGGCCACGCATATCACCGGGACCTTTGCATTCGTGGCCGTGGGCAAGGCGTTGGACATGTTGCTCAAGCCCAAGGCCGTGGCAGCGACGCCGGCGGCCGAGGCGGTTGCGGCGTCGTGATGTGGCCTGCGCGCTGTCGTGCTGGCCGTGGGTTTGTGCCGGTACGCACGCTGCGCTAGTGCGGTAGGCCGAACAGGCTGCGTGCGTTGGCCGATGTCTGCGCAGCAATGTGCGCAGGGTCTTGCCCGCGGAGCTGGGCGATGCAGTCCAATACCGTGCGCAGATACGCCGGCTCGTTGCGTTGGCCGCGGTTGCCGGCGTCGGGCTGATCCGGCGCATCGGTTTCCAGCAGCAGGTGCTGCAGCGGCATGCTGGCCACCAGCCCGCGCAAGCGATTGGCACGCGGGTAGGTCACCGGGCCGCCCAGGCCGATCATGAAATCCAGTTTCCACAACTGCTGCGCCTGCTCGGGGCTGCCGGCAAAGCTGTGCACCACGCCGCGCAGGCCACCTGTCGCCTTGATGCGGGCGATGACTTCCTCGGTGGCGCGGCGGGCATGCACGATCAATGGCAGGTCGAAGCGCTTGGCCAGCTGCAGCTGAGCATCGAAATAGGCGCGTTGCGCCTGCGCATCCAGTCCGTCGACGAAAAAGTCCAGGCCGCATTCGCCGATCGCGCAGGGCCGCTCGCGTTCGATCCACTCGGCCAGCAGCTCCAGGTGTTGGGGGCGGTGCTGGTCCAGAAACAATGGATGCAGGCCATAAGCGGGGTAGAGGCCAGGCGCCTGATCGCAGACCGCACGCAGGCCCGGCCAGCTGGCAGCGGTGATCGCCGGGACCACTTGCTGCATGACGCCCGCGCGGCGCGCGCGCGCGATCACCGCCGCGCGGTCGTGGCCGAACTCGCCTGCATCCAGATGGCAATGGCTGTCGATCAGCTGCATCAGTCGCGTCGTACCGGTGCCGGCACGGGCGCCTTGCGGGTTTTCCAATTGGCCAGCAGCAGCGTGGTCAGGCCGAACAGCAATTCGTCCAGGAACGGGATCGGGTCCGGCATCACCACGTCGATCAGAAACAGCGCGGCGGCCAGCTTGAACAAGGTGGGATAGCGCAGCGTGCTGGCCCAATCCAGCGCGCGTGCGGTCAAGGGATTTCGCATGCGAATGCTCCGGCTGTTAGAGATGCATGAAGTAACCGCTAGCTGAACTTAACCGCCGTGTTCATGAGCGAGCGCCTTTTCGTTCAGGGTTCCCATGCTGGAATCACGGCCGTCAACAACGCGGTGCGTCCGCAGGGAGCTGGTGATGAAGAGCAATACGACAACTATACTGGTCGCTGCTGGTGCCTTGCTGGTCGGAGGTGTCGCCACTGCCGCTTTCATGAATAACCGCCCATCGTCTGGCGATTTTGTCGCCAACGGCCAGCCGGCGCCGCGCGGCCTGGAATATGCCGATGTGGTCAAGGTTGCCCCCATCACCCAACGCGAGCCGCAGTACGCGCAGGTGATCAACAGCAACGCCGTCCGCGAGACCACCACCAGCACGTCGCCACGTGAAGTGTGCCGCGATGTCGTGGTGCAGGAGCGTCTGCCCGAGCGCGACGGTAACGTCGGCGGCACCGTGGCCGGTGCGGTCATCGGCGGCCTGATCGGCAACCAGGTGGGTGGCGGCAACGGCCGCAAGCTGGCGACCGCCGCAGGTGCGGTGGGCGGCGGCTTCATCGGTAACCGCGTCGACCGAAACCACGTCGGCGGCCGGGTCGTCGATCGCACCGAGCGTCAGTGCCATACCGAAAATGCCAACTCCTCGTCCTCGCGTGTGGTCGGTTACGACGTGACCTATCGCAATGCCGATGGCACCACTGGCACCATGCGCATGGACAGCAAGCCGGGCGAACGCATCTCGCTGGGCGACGCCGACAATGTGGTGGCCTATGACGTCACCTACCGCTACGACGGGTTCGAAAAGACCGTGCGCATGAACGACAAGCCCACCGGCGACCGTCTGCCGGTGGTCGATGGCCAGCTGGTGACCCAGATGGCATCGACGGCGGGCGACTCCAACGTGCGCCAGGACGGTGTGAGCACCCGGCAGTAACGGGTCAACCGCAGCGACACGCAGTCGGTGCAGTCGTTGGAAAAGAGCCGGCATTGCCGGCTCTTTTCGTTAGCGCCAGTGCCGGACTGGTGTTCTGCCATGTTGGGGCGGCAACTGGCGGATAATCGTGCCTTCAGCTTGCGATGGAAGCCAACATGCCGGTGCGCCCCGATGACCTGTTCGACGTACGCGCGCTGCTCACCGACGAAGAGCGGGCGGTGCAGGATGCGGTCGCGCGCTTTACCGATACGCGGGTGGTGCCGGCGATCGGCGATGCCTTCGATGCCGGCCGCTTTCCGCGCGAGTGGATTCCGGAGCTGGCGGAACTGGGGCTGCTGGGCGCCAGCCTGCCGGTGCGCGAGGGCGGTGCGGGCCTGGGCGCGGTGTCCTATGGATTGATCTGCCAGGAACTGGAGCGCGGCGACAGCGGCCTGCGCAGTTTCGTCAGCGTGCAGTCGTCGTTGTGCATGTACCCCATCCACGCCTACGGCAGCGACGAACAGCGGCAGCGCTGGCTGCCGGAAATGGCGGCCGGCCGGGTCATCGGCTGTTTCGGCCTCAGCGAGGCGCAGGGCGGGTCGGACCCGGCCGCGATGACGACCCGCGCGGTGCGGGAGGGTGATGGCTGGCGCTTGAACGGCGCCAAGCTGTGGATCACCAACGGCAGCATTGCGGGGCTGGCGATCATCTGGGCGCATACCGACGATGGCGTGTGCGGCTTTCTGGTCGAAACCGACAGCGCCGGTTTCAGCGCGCAGGACATCAGCCACAAGATGAGCCTGCGTGCGTCGGTCACCTCGGGACTGTTCCTGGACAATGTGTTCGTGCCCGAGCAGATGCGGTTGCCGCGGGCGGCTGGTTTGAAGGCGCCGCTGAGTTGCCTCAACCAGGCACGCTACGGCATTGCCTGGGGCGCGATCGGCGCGGCAGTGGCCTGCCTGCGCGAGGCGCTGGCCTATGCCGGCGAGCGCATCCTGTTTGGCCGACCGCTGGCCGCCACGCAAAGCGCGCAGATCAAACTGGCCGACATGGCGCGGCGGATTTCCACCGCCCAGCTGCTCGCGTTGCAGCTCGGGCGTTTGAAGGAGGCCGGGACGCTGCAGCCGGAGCAGATCTCGCTGGCAAAATGGAATAATTGCCGCATGGCGCTGGATGTGGCGCGCCAATGCCGCGACCTGCTGGGCGCGGCTGGCATCACCACCGATCATGTGGCGATCCGGCATGCGCTGAACCTGGAATCGGTGATCACCTACGAAGGCACCGAAACCGTGCATCAGCTGGTAGTGGGACGTGCGCTGACAGGACTCAATGCGTTTTGACGAGGAGTGGGGGCTTGATCGGCAAGGATGTGAGGCGACGCCTACGCGGCGTTTTCTGGACCGTTTGTTCGCTCGCGGGCATGGCAATCGCGCCAGCGCGGGCCAACGAGGCACCACGCATGGCGCCGACGCCGGCGTGGGTGGTGGCCGACGCCGTGCCCGACAAGGTGCCTGGCGCCACCGGGCTGCGTTATGAGCTGGTGTCCGACCAGGTCGATCTGACCGGCCGCGCGCCGCAGGCCTACCGCCGGCTCAGCTACACCGTGCAGCGCGCCAAAAGCCTGGAGGAAGCCGGGCAGATTTCCATCGACTACCAGCCGCAGTACCAGCAGCTGGAGCTCAACAGCCTGGATGTCTGGCGCGCCGGCAAGCGCATCGATATGCGCAGCCAGGCGCATTACGCCAAATTGCGGCGCGAGAGCGGCCTGGAGAATGGGTTGATCGATGGCGCGCTGACGCTGTCGATCACATTGCCGGATCTGCGCGTGGGTGACCGTGTCGACTATGGCGTGACCATCAGCGGCAGCAATCCGGTATTCGGCAAAGGCTATTACGACGTGTTCGAAGCGCGCTACGGCGTGCCGCTGGGTGAACGCCGGGTGCGGGTGCGCTATCCCGCCCAGTTGCCGATGCAGTGGCGCATCAGCGCGCCGGGGTTCGGCCGGAACGTGCGCACGCTCGATGGGGTGACGCAGTTGGACATCGGCGCCAGCAACATTGCAGCGGTGCAGGAAGAAAAAGATGCGCCGGACGATGTGGACCCGTATGGCGTAATCGAAGTCTCCACCGCCGGCAGTTGGGGGCGGTGGCGGCCTGGGCGGCGCAGCTGTATCCGCGTGCATTCGAGCAGCCGCAGGTGGCCGCCAAGATGGCGCAGAGCCTGATGTTGCGCAGCGACGACCCGCAAGGTGCGTTGCTGCGCGCCGTGGCGTTCGTGCAGGGCGAGATCCGTTACGTCGGCCTGGACATGGGCGAAAACTCGCACGCCCCGCACGCGCCCGAAGTGACGCTGCGCAACCGCTACGGCGATTGCAAGGACAAGGCGACGCTGCTGATCGCACTGCTGCAGCTGGCCGGCATCCGCGCCGAGCCGGTGCTGGTCAGCAGCGACAAAGGGCATGGGCTGGAAAAGCGGTTGCCCAGTCCGTACGCCTTCGATCATGTGGTGGTGCGTGCGCATCTGCCGCAGGGCGAGGTATGGGTGGATGCCACGCGCGATCGCGAAGAGGGTCCGTTGGCACAGCGTCGGCCGCTGCCGTTCGTGCGCGGATTGCCCGTGCTTGCGGGGCAGGACACGTTGGTTGACGTGCCTGCGCCGATGCCTGCGTTGCCGCAGATCGAAGTGAATGAAGAAATTTCCATTTTGCTGCGCAAGCCGCAGCGCTTGGCAAGCTTCACGGTGGACACCATGTATCGCCAGGGCCGCGGCGAGCGTGTCGCCAGCAGCTTCGACGACGATGGTGCGCAGACGGTGGGCGAGCATTATCTGGAATTCATGCAGCAGTACTACACCGCGCTGACCCAGGTGCGCGTGCCGAGCATCGACGCTGCCGATCCGCTCAATGTGCGCACGCATGAGGCCTACCGGCTGGAGTGGCCAGCCGAGGAGGGCGATGAGCTGGGCTTCCCGTTGTTCCAGCTTGGCGAGTGGATGGATGCGTTACCGAAAGAGGCGCGCAAGAGTCCGCTGGCGCTGGGCGGCCCGCAGCTGGCGCGGCAGACCGTGCGCGTGCACAGCGACCCGGCGATCCAGGTGGAAGCAGACACGCAAGTGGTCGCCAATCCGTGGTTCCGCTTCTCGCGCAGCATTGCGATGCACGAGGGAAAGATGGTCATCGTGGGCGAATGGCAGCGCTTCACCGACCGTATTCCTGCCAACGGCGTGGCGCGTGCGGCTGCCGACATGGAACGCGCGCGCGACCTGTTGTACTTCAATCACGATCTCACGCCAAAGCGGCGCACCCAGCCTCCCGACTGGCGTGCGCTCAGCTATCCGCTGGCCGGCTTGGTGGCCCTGGTGCTGTTGCTGGTGGCGTGCTTTTTCTGGTGGCGCGGCGGTGGCCTGGGCGGAATCATGTTCGATCCCTATGCCACGGTGACGCGGATGCCGCAGCGCGTTCGGTTGCGCTGGAGCGCCTGGGCGGTGTTTGCGGCGACCACGCTGCTGTCGGCGTGGGTGTGGCTGCACGCGCTGCCGCTATGGGCCAAGGCCGGTGGTGTCATTGTCGTGATTGCAATCGCCTTGCTGGGAGGCGTGCTGCTCAAGCAGATCCTGCGTTGGATGGGCAGCGGCGACCCGCTTGGGCAGGTGTTGCCGGCGATGGCCGGCTGCGCCTTGCCGTGGCTGGTATGCCTGTTGGCGGCCGTGGTCGCGCTCAAGGGCCAGGTTGCATTACTGCGCACCGGCGCGACCGATCCGGCCGGCATGGCGCAGCTGGCGACATGCATCTTGCTGCTGATGCTGGGGGCGCTGTGGTGGTCGGTCTGCTCGGTGCAGGCCGCGGCCGCCGCTGTCGGCTGCGCGCGCACGCGTGCGTTCGGCGCCTGGGCGCTGACGGTGGCGGCGTTGGGCATCCTGATGGCGGTGTTGAGCGTGCCGGTGGCGGTGGTGGCCTTGGCCTGACGCAGGTCGGCGCGGCAGTGCATGCAAACCGGCATCGGTGCGCCGCTGTTGTGTGCGGGGCTTTGCAAAGGCACGCGGGGCTGTGACACTGCCAGCCCCCTCGTTGCTGTCGCGGAGCCAGCCAGATGTCGAGCGTGCGTCCCCGTTGACCGTCCATGGCATGTCCAGTTCCGGCAATTGCTACAAGGTGCGCCTGCTGCTGGAACAGTTGGGCAGCCGCTATCACTGGGTCGAGGTGGACAGTGTGGCCGGGCAGACCCGCACGCCCGCGTATCTGGCCAAGAACCCCAACGGCAAGGTGCCGATGGTCGAGCGCGACGATGGCCGCGTGTTGACCGAATCCAACGCGATCCTGTTCTGGCTGGCCGAAGGCACACCGTATCTGCCCACCGATGCGTGGCAGCGGGCGCAGGCATTGAGCTGGATGTTCTTCGAGCAATACAGCCATGAGCCTTATGTGGCGGTGGCGCGGTTCATCAGCCTGTGGACGCCGCGCGACGCCGCACGCCGCGCCGAGTTGCCACAGCTGCGCGCACGCGGCGAGCAGGCGCTGGCGGTAATGGAGCAACATCTGCAGCAGCACGCCTGGTTCACCGGTAGCGACTACGGCATCGCCGATATCGCATTGTTCGCCTACACCCACTGCGCCGAAGACGGTGGTTTCGATCTTGATCGCTGGCCAGCGATTAGCGCGTGGTTGCATCGCGTGCAGGCGCTGCCGCGTTTCGTGCCGATGCCGGCCGCTGCATCGGTGGCGGCATGAGCCGTCTGCGCGATCTGCAGGTGGCTTGCCGGGTCAGTGCTGTGTGCCCGGCGGACGGCTGTCTTGACGCTCCCGCATCGGTATCGGCATGCGCCGTGCGTCTGCTCGGGCGGGTGCAACGCGTCAGGCGAGCCGGGCCCGCCCGCTTGGCCGTGGCCGGCCGGCAGGAGCGCTGACGATGTGCGGATTGGCAGGAATGTTGCTGGCTTCGCCGCGCCTGCATGGCGAACAGCTCGATGCGCTGGTGCGGCCGATGGGGGCCGCCTTGCGCCACCGCGGTCCCGACGATGCCGGCACCTGGTGCGATGCGCAGGCAGGCATTGCGCTGGCACATCAGCGCTTGAGCATTCTGGATCTGTCGCCGCTCGGCCATCAGCCGATGCGCTCGGCCGATGGCCGCTACGTGCTGGCCTATAACGGCGAGGTCTATAACTTCGCGCAGCTGCGCGCAGCGCTTTCCGCGCTTGGGCATCGCTTCCGCGGCCACTCCGATACCGAAGTGCTGCTGGCGGCCGTGGTGGAGTGGGGCCTGGATGAGACGTTGATCCGCTGCAACGGCATGTTCGCCATTGCGTTGTGGGACGAGCGCGACAACTGCCTGTTCCTGGCCCGCGACCGCGTCGGCAAGAAGCCGCTGTACTACGGGTGGGCCGGCGACACCTTGGTGTTCGGTTCCGAACTCAAGGCCTTGTGGCAGCATCCGGATTTCGACAACGGCGTGGATCGCGATGCGCTCACGCTGCTGCTGCGGCTGGGCTATATCCCGGCACCGGCCTGTATCCACGAGCACACCTTCAAGCTGATGCCCGGCCGGGTGCTGCGCATGGATGCGCAAGCTGTCGCAGCCGGTGCGGCCGCGCATCGGCCCGATCAGGCACAGCAACCGTTCTGGAATGCGCGCGAGGCGATGCAGCGCGCGCTGGCAACGCCGTTCACCGGCACCGATGCGCAGGCTGAAGACCATCTGGACAGCGTGCTGCGCGATGCGGTGGCCTTGCGCATGGTGGCCGATGTGCCGGTGGGCGTGTTCCTGTCCGGCGGCACCGACTCGTCCATCGTCACTGCGATGATGCAGGCGCAGAGCGCGCAACCGGTGCACACCTTTAGCATCGGCTTCGAAGGCTCGCACCACGACGAAGCGCCGCTGGCGCGCGAGGTGGCCACGCATCTGCGCACCGACCACACCGAACTCTATGTCAGCGGCGCCGACGCGCTGGCGGTGGTGCCGAACCTGCCGGACATGTTCGACGAACCCTTTGCCGATGCGTCGCAAGTGCCGACCGCGCTGGTCGCACGGCTGGCGCGCGGCGGGGTCACGGTGGCGCTGTCCGGCGATGGTGGCGACGAATTGTTCTTCGGCTATGGCCGATATCAGCGCGCACTGCGCAATTGGCGCATGCACGGCCTGGTGCCAGGCCCGCTGCGCCGCCTGATGGCGGTGGCAGCGCGCAGTAATGGGGAATCCTCGCGCACCGGCGGGCTCGCCGCGCTGGTGGCCGAGGCCGGCGCACGCGGCATCGGCGACATCTACCGCAACCGCATTTCGCGCTGGCGCGATCCGGCCGCGGTGGTGCTGGGTGCCACCGAACCCGACAGTTTCTATAGCCTGGCCGATCCGCTGCATGGGTCCGGTACGCCGGCCGACGCGATGATGCTGGCCGATTTTGCCGCCTACCTGCCGGACGACCTGCTGTGCAAGGTGGATCGCACCACCATGGCGGTGGGGCTGGAAGCGCGTGCGCCGCTGCTGGATTGGCGCGTGGCCGAATTCGCCTGGTCGCTTCCGCTGTCGCTGAAATATCGCGATGGAGTGAGCAAGTATCTGCTCAAGCGCGTGCTGTGCCGCTACCTGCCGGACGCAATGGTGTACCGCGGCAAGCGCGGCTTCGGTGCACCGGTCAGCGCATGGCTGCGCGGCGATCTGCACGGCTGGGCGGACGATCTGCTGGCGCACGGCGCCCTGCAGCGCGAAGGCGTGTTCGCCGCCGACAGCGTGGCCCGCCTGTGGCGCGACTTCAACGGTGGCGAGCGCAAATGGCATACGCATCTGTGGACGGTGCTGATGTTCCAGGCTTGGCAGGCACACTGGCGCGAACAGCGCGCGGCCGTGGTGCGCTGACGCCTGAGACTGGGGTCTGCACACGCGGCGGGGTGGGCAAAGCCGCCGATGCGCGTTGCCGCGCGCGCGTTTGCGTATTGCCGCTGCGGCGCAGATGCCGGCGGCGTTTCACCGGCCCTGAGCATCCGGCTGGGTAGGGTGGGGCCCTGTTTCCACGGAGCATTCCCCATGAGCAAGCTCACCATTGCCGTGCTGGTCGGCAGCCTGCGCGCCGAGTCGTATAACCGCCAGCTGGCGCGCGCTGGAGCATCTGGCCGGCGACAAGGCCGTGTTCCAGTACCTGGAGATCGGCGATATCCCGTTGTACAACCAGGACCGCGACGGCGATTATCCCGCCGAAGGCACACGGCTGAAGCAGCAGATCCGCGCCGCCGATGCGCTGCTGTTCGTCACCCCCGAATACAACCGCTCCATTCCCGGCGTGCTCAAGAACGCCATCGACACCGGCTCGCGCCCCTACGGCGATAGCGCGTTTGCCGGCAAGCCGGCGGCGGTGGTGGGCATCTCGGTCGGCGCGATCGGCACTGCCACCGCGCAGCAGCACCTGCGTAACGTGCTGGCATACCTGGATATGCATGTGCTCGGCCAGCCGGAAGTGTTCCTGCAATACAAGGACGGCCTGTTCGGGCCCGATGACCAGATCGCCAATGCCGACAGCCGCAAGTTTTTGCAGGGCTTCATCGACCAGTTCCTGGGCCTGATCGGGCATCTCAAGCGCTGAGTTGACCACAGCGGCGCCGCACGTCGATGCGGCGCCGTGCTGGGACTTGGGCGAGGGTGGAAACCCAGGCGGCGCAAGGGTCTCGGCATCTGCGACGGCCCGCGCGTAGAACGTGGATGCACCGGCTATACAGCAGTTATCCACAGAGTTGTGCATGGTCGTCGGCCGCGCCGATGACTATGCTTCCTGCCCTCGTCTCCCCGCGTCAGGTCTGTTTGTCCATGTCCGCTCGTCCTGGTTTCCGTTCCAAGCGCAGTCGCGATCGCGACGACGACGATTACGATCGTCCCGAGCCGCGTCTGGACCAGCTGCGGGTACCGCCGCATTCGGTCGAGGCCGAGCAGGCGGTGCTGGGCGGCTTGATGCTGGCGCCTGACGCGTTCGACCGGGTCAACGACCAGCTCACCGAAAACGACTTCTACCGACGCGACCATCGGCTGATCTACCGCGCGATTCGCGAACTGAACGAGAAAGACCGCCCGTTCGATGCAGTGACCCTGGGCGAATGGTTCGAGTCGCAGGGCAAGCTGGAGCAGGTGGGCGATGGCGCGTACCTGATCGAGCTGGCCAGCACCACGCCGTCGGCAGCCAACATCGCCGCGTATGCGGAAATCGTGCGCGACAAGGCGGTGCTGCGGCAGTTGATCGAGGTGGGCACCACCATCGTCAACGACGGCTTTCAGCCGGAAGGGCGCGACAGCGTCGAGTTGCTGTCTTCGGCGGAAAAGGCCGTGTTCAAGATCGCCGAAGCCGGCGCGCGCGGGCGCACCGATTTCGTGGCCATGCCCGGGGCATTGAAGGATGCCTTCGAAGAGCTGCGCAACCGCTTCGAAAACGGCGGCAACATCACCGGCCTGCCGACCGGCTACACCGATTTCGATGCGATGACCGCCGGCCTGCAGCCGACCGACCTGATCATCCTGGCGGCGCGTCCGGCGATGGGCAAGACCACCTTCGCGCTGAACATTGCCGAATACGCCGCGATCAAGTCCAAGAAGGGCGTGGCGGTGTTTTCGATGGAAATGTCGGCCTCGCAGCTGGCGATGCGCCTGATCTCCTCAATGGCCGCATCAATGCGCAGCGCCTGCGGACCGGTGCGCTGGAAGACGAAGACTGGGCGCGCGTGACCGGCGCGATCAAGATGCTCAAGGAAACCAAGATCTTCATCGACGACACGCCGGGCGTGTCGCCGGAAGTGCTGCGTTCCAAGTGCCGCCGACTCAAGCGCGAACACGACCTGGGCCTGATCGTCATCGATTACCTGCAGCTGATGTCGGTGCCGGGCAACAGCGAGAACCGCGCGACCGAAATTTCGGAAATCTCGCGCTCGCTGAAAGGCCTGGCCAAGGAACTCAACGTGCCGGTGATTGCGTTGTCGCAGCTCAACCGCTCGCTGGAAACCCGCACCGACAAGCGCCCGGTGATGGCGGACTTGCGCGAGTCGGGCGCGATCGAGCAGGACGCGGACATGATCGTCTTCATCTACCGCGACGATTACTACAACAAGGAAAATTCGCCGGACAAGGGCCTGGCCGAAATCATCATCGGCAAGCACCGCGGCGGACCGACCGGTTCGTGCAAGCTCAAGTTCTTCGGCGAATACACCCGCTTCGACAACCTGGCGCACGACTCGGTGGGCAGTTTCGAGTAAGCGCTGCGGTGGATCGGCCGGGCAGTCGTACGGCGCCCGGCATCGCGCCATCGTTGCGCCCGCTGGCTTATGCTGCGCAGCCTCATCGTTCGCTGCCGAGCTCGTATGTCATACGCCATCGTCTGGTTCCGTCGCGATCTGCGTCTGCAAGACAACCCGGCCTTGCGCGCCGCACTCGATGCGGGGCATCACCCGATTCCGTTGTACATCGACGCGCCGCACGAAGAGGGCGAATGGACGCCTGGCGCCGCATCGCGCAGCTGGCGGCATCGCGCCCTTGCAGCCTTGGATGACGCGTTGCGTGCGCTCGGCAGCGGCCTGGTCATTCGCTCCGGCAACAGCGCGCAGGTGCTGGATGAGGTGATCGCGCAGACCGGCGCGGTGGCGGTGTACTGGAACCGCAAATATGAGCCGGCCACGCAGCCGCGCGACGCACAGATCAAGCGCGACCTGCGCGAGCGCGGCATCGAGGTGCAGAGCTGCAATGCCGCGCTGCTGTTCGAACCGTGGCAGTTGTCCACGCAGCAGGGCGGCCCGTACAAGGTGTTTACCCCGTTCTGGCGCAATGCGCTGACGCAGCTGCAATTGCCCGCCGCCATGGATGCGCCGCGTCGCCTGCCGCCGCTGCCTGCGAGCTTGAAGACCGATGCGCTCGACACGCTGCAGTTGGTGCCGGGCCTGCAGTGGGACCAGGGCTTTTGGGAGCACTGGCAGCCCGGCGAAGCCGGCGCGCACGAAATGCTGGAGATCTTTATCGACGGCGCGCTGTCTGGATATCGCGAAAACCGCGATCGCCCCGATCGCGTCGGCACCTCGCAACTGTCGCCGCATCTGCACTTTGGCGAGATTGCTCCGTGGCGGATTGCCAGCGCGCTGGAAGCGCAGCGCACTGCGCGCAATGGCGCGGAAATCGATGGCTATATCCGGCAGCTGGGCTGGCGCGACTTTGCGTATCACTTGCTGCATCACTTCCCGGACACCACCAACCAGAATCTCAATCCACGCTTTGCAGGATTCGACTGGGCAACGGTCGACCCGGTGGCATTGCAGGCCTGGCAGCGTGGCCGCACCGGCATTCCCATCGTCGATGCCGGCATGCGCCAGCTCTGGCATACCGGCTGGATGCACAACCGCGTGCGCATGATCGTCGCCAGTTTTTGTGCAAGCATCTGCGCATCCACTGGATCGAAGGCGCGCGCTGGTTCTGGGACACGCTGGTCGATGCGGACCTGGCCAACAATACGCTGGGCTGGCAGTGGGTGGCCGGCACCGGCGCCGATGCGGCGCCCTATTTCCGCGTGTTCAATCCGGTGACGCAGGCAGAAAAATTCGACCCGCACGCGACCTACATCACGCGCTGGGTGCCTGAGCTGGGCAAGCTTGCGGTGAAAGAACGCTTCGCGCCGTGGTTGCATCCATTGGCGCTGGCTCGCTTTGCTCCGGAGTATCCGCGCCATCCAATCATCGGCTTGGCCGAGGGCCGCGATGCGGCGCTGGCCGCGTATGCGAGGTCGCGTGCCTAGTCGCCGCTGATCGATGCGCGTGTGCCCGTTTGCATGGTGCACACCGTGCTGTTTGATGAGTGAGTACAGGGCCTGCAACGCGCGTCGTTGATCGGCCTGCGCTGATTGATGTGGCGGTGCACGTGTGCGTGTCATGGCCGAAAACGTTTTCCTGAATGGCGCACCTGCTGCACATGGATTGCGGCGGTTTTCATCATGCGCCAGTCGCGTGGGCCTGTTTATCCTCGCGCACACGATTGAGTGCCGGATGGTCCGGCCATAGGAGAACACCATGTCCCCAGCAGCCACCAAGAGTCTTGCCGTTGCACTGGCCAGCGCCATTGCGCTGTCCGCTTGCGCCACCGGCGGCTCGTATGTGCAGCGCGACCAATACGGCGAGCAGACACAACAGCAGAATCGAACCGGCCGCAACGCGCTGATCGGTACCGCCATTGGTGTGGCTGCAGGCCTGCTCACCGGCGATAGCGCCACCGAGCGTCGTCAGCACGCGATGGTCGGCGCCGGCATCGGTGCACTGAGCGGTGCGGCGATCGGCCAGTACCAGGATCGCCAGGAGCGCGCGCTGCGCGAGCGCACTGCCAACACCGGGATCGAAGTACAACGCCAGGGCGACAACATCAGCCTGAACCTGCCCGACGGCATCACCTTCGACTTCGGCAAGTCGGCTTTGAAGCCGCAGTTCTACACCGCGCTCAACGGCGTGGCCTCCACGCTGCGCGAGTACAACCAGACCATGGTGGAAGTGGTGGGGCATACCGATAGCGTGGGTAGCGATGCGGTCAATCAGCGCCTGTCCGAAGAGCGCGCCAGCGCAGTTGCACAGTACCTGACGGCGCAAGGTGTGCAGCGCGAGCGCATGGAAACCATGGGGGCCGGCAAGCGTTATCCGATTGCCGACAACACCACCGACGCCGGCCGGGCCAAGAACCGCCGCGTCGAAATCCGCCTGATTCCCTTGCGTGCAGAAGGCGCTGCCAGCAATAGCGGCATGCGTTGAGGGGATGCAGTGAATCGTGGCGAGTCGGATGACTCACCCGCGATGTGCTGATGTACGCAAAACAGGCCGCGAAAGCGGCCTGTTTTTCTGCTGCATGGTGTGATCAAGAGCAGCTAACCAATCGCTCGGGTTTAGAACGGCTGGTCTGCACGGCTTTGAGGTCTCGATCTTCCGATGTCATCGGCGCTGATGTGTCGGCGCAACTGTGGAACTTCAAAGCGCGGATCTGAGTGTTGTTGCAGGGCCCTTGCCCGCCCACCATCGCGGGACACGCTGCAAGGACGTCCATGTAAGCTCCTTGGCGGCATCCATGCCGCTCAAGGTCCCGCGACGGTGAGCGGGCAAGGACCAGTCGAGTTGGTCGCTGTATTTGTGCAAGCGATTGATGCGTTCGCTAGCGATTTAAGGAGGCGCGGCTAGCTCGCAGTGCTCAAGCGAAGGTATCTCCACCACCTTTCCTACGATGGGCCGCTTTCCGAGCGACCGGCCAACGTTCTGGTGCGGTGTCCTCGCCGCGTGCGGGACCGTTGGCGGCATGGGTGCCGCCATCGAGCCCCCATGGATGGGTTGACGGCGTCCCGCGAGCGGCGAGGGCACCGCGCGCGTGACCGAGTCGGCTTTGCGCTCATCGGGTGATCGCATCCGACGACGCCACGACGGACGTCTGGATCTTTCCCAACTCACCGCTTACGGCAGTGAGACCATTTGCAAACCGACCGAGCTATCGTCGGCTGTACGCGTGTGGTGACAGAGATGCATTCACTGAGTTGCATCGATGAACTTATGGGCTGCGCCGGACGGCTGGCACCGCCGGCGCACGCTTGATCGGCCACTACGCCGTGACGTTTTCCAGAATCCGCTTCCCTTCAGCGCGCAACTGCGCGTCTGCGCCCACGTCGACTTTTGCATCGTGGTCGGCCTTTTGTGCGGCCAGACGGGCAGGGCACTGCGCCATCATGTAGTCCGCATCGAAGTTCATGCGCGTCACCAAAAAGTCCACGAACGCACGTACTTTCGGCGACACCAGTCGGCCACCGGCGAACACCGCGTTGAAGTCCACCTCAGGCCCGGTCCAACCGGCCAGCACGCGGCGCACCAGGCCCGATTGCACGAATGGCTTGGCCATCACATCGCCAGTCAGCAACAGGCCTTCGCCGCACAACACTGCACCGTTGAGCGCAGCCGGATCGTTGGCCACCATCAGCGGATTGACCGGGAAATCGCGTACGTCGCTGCCATCGCTGAGCGACCAGAAGAAGCGGTTGTTGTGCACGTTGCGGTTCTTGCGCAAGGCAAGCGTGCGATGGAATTGCAATTCGTCCGGATGCAGCGGCTCGCCATAGCGTTCGATGTAGGACGGGCTGGCGAATACCTGAGTGCGCAAGCTGCCGAGCTTGCGCGCCACCAGGTTGGAATCGGGCAGCGCGCCAACCCGCAATGCCAGATCGGCTTCGCCTCCAATCAGGTCCAGCTTCTCGTTGCCCAGATGCATGTCCAGCTGGATTTCCGGATATTGCGCGTGGAATTCGCCCAGCAACGGCGCGATCCAGGTAATGCCCAACGAATACGGCACGGTAAAACGCAACCAGCCACGCGGGCCAGATTGCAGTTGCCCCACCGCGCTTTCGGCCTCTTCCAGCTCGCGCGCGATGCGCTGGCAATGTTCGTGGTACACCGAGCCGGCTTCGGTCAGCCCGATGCGGCGCGTGGTTCGATGCAACAGGCGCGCACCTAGCCGGGTTTCAAGTTCCTGCACCTTGCGGCTGACGGTGGTCTTGGGCAGGCCAAGCGCATTGGCGGCGGCGATGAAGCTGCCTTGTTCGACCACCTTGACGAAGATCAAGGTGTCGTTGAGATCGTGAGTCATGGGATGCCTTCCGGGGTCAGGAGGGATTAGACCGCTTACGGGACGATTATTCCCCTAAATCCGGACTAATCAAGTGCTGCTTTGAAGCCTAACTTATGCGGCATCCCTCCATGCAGGAGCACGGCCATGTGGTTGTGCAACGTCTTCGGCGTGTCTTCCAACAAGCGCAGTGCGATCGAAAACGCCTTCGATCCGGTCGTTTCCACGGAAAAACGGTCTTACGACAGTGCCTTGCGCGAATTCTCCAGCTCGCCACGGTGGCAGGCTGGCGGCGCGCCTGCGCAGCGAACTGGACTGCAGGCGCGCTGGGCGCGGCGCGGAATTATCCCGATCTCGGGAGCGAAAATCCCATGAGCGGGACGGTTCAATCCGAGACGGCCGTCATTGGCGGCGCGGGCAACGTGGGCATGGGCATTGTCTCTGCGTTGCTGGACGCCGGCATGCCAACGGTGGCGATTGGGCGCGACGCCGCCAAGCTGGACGCACTGCGCGCGCAGCACGGTCACTCGCCGCTGCTGGACATCGTGCAGGGATCGGTGGCCGACGATGCGTCCGCGCAGCGCCTGGCCACCGAACTGGCCCAGCGGCAACGACCGCTGGGTGCGGTGATCGCCAGCCTGGGCAGCCCGCCGAAGGCCGGGCGGCTGGTGGATCGGCCGGTGGCCGCCCTGCGTCGTCGCCTGGACCGCGACGTGCTGCCGCATCTGGCTGCCGCCCGCCACCTGCTGCCGCTGCTGGCCGAAGCCGACGGCGGCGGCCGCTATCTGCTGCTCGGCAGCCCGTGCGCGCTGCGTGCCTGGTCGGCGCATGGCGATCGGTCGGTTGCGGCCTCCGCCACGCGCATGCTTGCCCAGGTGTTGCACGAGGAAGCCAAGCCGTTGGGCGTGCGCGTGCAGTTGCTCTCGGTCGAGCAGCCGGTCTGCACGCCCGGTCGCGCCAAGGACGCCTGTCCGGAATGGATCCGTGCCGTGGACGTCGGCCGCGCCGCTGTTTCCTGATCGCCGGACCTGGCCAGCCCGGACAAGCCATCGTGACCGTGAGTCGTCGCCCGCCGGCCGCACCGTCGGCGAGCCGGCTGGCCGGTCTGCAATTTCCCATCCCCACCCGAGAGATTTCCCCATGACCACGAACGCCACCCCGTTCCGTTTTCCCTTGCGTACCGTGTTGGCGGGCGCCGTGCTTGCGGTCGTGCTCGCCGGCTGCGGTAGCAAGGCCGCCGAGACCGGCGTACCGCCGCCGCCCAGTGTCAGCGTCGCGCCGGTGCTGATGAAGCAGATCAGCCAGTGGGACGAATTCAGCGGCCGCATCGAGCCGGTGGAAAGCGTCGAACTGCGTCCGCGCGTGTCCGGCTATATCGACAAGGTCAACTACACCGAAGGTGCGGAAGTGAAGAAGGGCGATGTGCTGTTCACCATCGACGAGCGTAGCTACCGCGCCGAGTTCGCGCGTGCCAACGCGTCGCTGGTGCGTGCCCGCACCCAGGCCACGCTGGCACGTAGCGAAGCTGCGCGTGCACGCAAATTGTCCGAGCAGCAGGCCATTTCCACCGAAACCTGGGAGCAACGCCGCGCTGCTGCCGATCAGGCCGATGCCGACCTGCAGGCCGCCCAGGCCGCGGTGGACACCGCCAGGCTCAACCTGGACTGGACGCGCGTGCGCGCTCCCATCGACGGTCGCGCCGGGCGTGCGATGGTCACCGCCGGCAACCTGGTCACGGCTGGCGACAGTGCCAGCGTGCTGACCACGCTGGTGTCGCTGGACGAGGTATTTGTCTATTTCGACGCCGACGAAGGTACCTTCCTGCGCTATTCGCAGATGGCCCGCAACGGCGAGCGCCCGGACGAACGTGGCGGCGAGTTGCCGGTGCGGATCGGGCTGGTCGGCGAGCAAGGCTTCCCGCATAACGGTCGCGTGGATTTCCTGGACAACCAGGTGACCCGCAGCACCGGCACCATCCGCGTCCGCGCGGTACTGGATAACGCGCAACGGCAATTCACGCCGGGCTTGTATGCGCATGTGCAGTTGCTGGGCAGCGGCCAGTTCAAGGCCATGCTGGTGGACGAAAAGGCCGTGCTCACCGACCAGGACCGCAAGTACGTGTACGTGGTGGACAAGGACGGCAAGGCGCAGCGCCGCGATGTGGAGCTCGGCCGCAGTGCCGATGGTCTGCGCATCGTGCGTAGCGGCCTGGCCGCCGGCGACCGCGTGGTGGTCGATGGCGTGCAGAAGATCTTCATGCCCGGCATGCCGGTGGACGCCAAGACCGTGGCCATGGCGCCGGCGGCGGACAAGCGCACCGCTTCCAATTAGGTATCGCCAACGCGCGTTGCGCGCCGTCGCGCCTTCCCGGCGACTGCGCGCCACCTGCCACGGCTGCACTGATCCATCGCTGCATCGCAGCTCATGACTGCCGGCCTCGTCATCAGGCCGGCCCGGAGCCGCCGTGCCGCGCCGCCACCCGGCGGCACCCTCTTTCAGGACCATCCCAATGGACTTTTCCCGTTTTTTCATCGACCGGCCGATCTTTGCCGCGGTGCTGTCGATCATCATCTTCGCCGCCGGCCTGATCGCCATGCCGCTGCTGCCGATCAGCGAATACCCCGAAGTGGTACCGCCGAGCGTGCAGGTGCGCGCGGTGTATCCGGGCGCCAACCCCAAGGTCATTGCCGAAACCGTCGCCACGCCGCTTGAGGAAGCCATCAACGGCGTGGAAAACATGATGTACATGAAGTCGGTGGCCGGCTCGGACGGCGTGCTGGTGGTCACCGTGACCTTCAAGCCCGGCACCGATCCGGACCAGGCGCAGGTGCAGGTGCAGAACCGAGTCAGCCAGGCGCAGGCGCGTCTGCCCGAAGACGTGCGCCGCCAGGGCGTGACCACGCAGAAGCAATCGCCGACGCTGACCATGGTCGTGCATCTGACCTCGCCCAAGGGCAAGTACAACTCGCTGTACCTGAGCAACTACGCCACCTTGAAGGTCAAGGACGAGCTGTCGCGCCTGCCCGGCGTGGGCCAGATCCAGATCTTCGGTGCCGGCGACTACGCCATGCGCATCTGGTTGAACCCGGACAAGGTGGCCGCACGCGGGCTCACCGCCAGCGATGTGGTCGCCGCCATCCGCGAGCAGAACGTGCAGGTCTCCGCCGGCCAGCTCGGTGCCGAGCCCATGCCCAACAAGAGCGATTTCCTGCTCTCGATCAACGCGCAGGGCCGCCTCACCACTGAAGAAGAGTTCGGCAACATCGTCATCCGCAGCGGCAACAGCGGCGAGATCGTGCGCTTGAGCGATGTGGCGCGCCTGGAACTGGGCGCCGGCAACTACACCTTGCGCTCGCAGCTGGACAACCAGAACGCGGTGGGCATGGGCGTGTTCCAGTCGCCCGGTGCCAACGCGATCGAATTGTCCGATGCGGTGCGCGCCAAGATGGCCGAGCTGGAAAAGCAGTTTCCGCAGGACATGGCATGGTCGGCCGCGTACGACCCGACCGTGTTCGTGCGCGATTCTATCAGCGCGGTAGTGCACACGCTGCTGGAAGCGGTGCTGCTGGTGGTGCTGGTGGTGATCCTGTTCCTGCAGACCTGGCGCGCTTCGATCATTCCGTTGCTGGCGGTGCCGGTGTCGGTGGTCGGTACGTTTGCGGCGCTGTATCTGCTGGGTTTCTCCATCAATACGCTGAGCCTGTTCGGCTTGGTGCTGGCGATCGGCATCGTGGTCGACGACGCGATCGTGGTGGTGGAAAACGTCGAGCGCAACATCGAAGAAGGGTTGAGCCCGCTGGCGGCCGCGCATCAGGCCATGCGCGAAGTGTCCGGGCCGATCATCGCCATCGCGCTGGTGCTGTGCGCGGTGTTCGTGCCGATGGCGTTCCTG
This sequence comes from Xanthomonas phaseoli pv. phaseoli, assembly GCA_022749655.1. Taxonomy (GTDB): domain Bacteria; phylum Pseudomonadota; class Gammaproteobacteria; order Xanthomonadales; family Xanthomonadaceae; genus Xanthomonas; species Xanthomonas phaseoli. The sequence goes on along the minus strand of CP094243.1, from coordinate 3,731,942 downwards.
TCGGGCGTGACCGGCCAGTTCTACAAGCAGTTCGCGGTGACCATCGCCATTTCCACGGTGATTTCGGCGATCAACTCGCTGACCTTGTCGCCGGCGCTGGCAGCGATGCTGCTCAAGTCGCACGACGCGCCCAAGGACGGTCCGTCGCGGTTGATCGACCGCTTGTTCGGCTGGTTGTTCCGCCCGTTCAACCGTTTCTTCAACACCAGCTCGCACAAGTACCAAGGTGCGGTGTCGCGCGCGCTGGGCAAGCGAGGTGCGGTGTTCGTGGTCTACCTGCTGCTGCTGGTCGGTACCGGTTTCATGTTCAAGCTGGTGCCCGGCGGCTTCATTCCGACCCAGGACAAGCTGTATCTGATTGCCGGTACCAAGCTGCCGGAAGGATCGTCGCTGGAGCGCACCAATGAGGTGATCCGCCAGATCACCCAGATCGCGCTAGACCGACGGGGTGGATCACGCCATTGCGTTCCCCGGCCTGAACCCGCTGCAGTTCACCAATACGCCCAATACCGGCACGGTGTTCCTGACGCTCAAGCCATTCAGCCAGCGCAGCCGCACCGCCGCGCAGATCAATGCGGAAATCAACGCACGCATCAGCCAGATCCAGCAGGGCTTCGCATTCGCCTTCATGCCGCCGCCGATTCTGGGCTTGGGCCAGGGCTCGGGCTATTCGCTGTACATCCAGGACCGTGCCGGCCTGGGCTATGGCCAGTTGCAGAGTGCGGTGAATGCGATGTCCGGTGCGATCTCGCAAACGCCGGGCATGCAGTTCCCGATCGGCACCTACCAGGCCAACGTGCCGCAGCTCGACGCCAAGGTCGACCGCGACAAGGCCAAGGCGCAGGGCGTGCCGTTGACCAACCTGTTCGACACGCTGCAGACCTATCTGGGGTCGTCCTACATCAACGACTTCAATCGCTTCGGTCGCACCTACCAGGTGATCGCCCAGGCCGATGGACAGTTCCGCGATAGCGTGGAAGACATCGCCAACCTGCGCACGCGTAATGCCAACGGCGACATGGTGCCGATCGGCAGCATGGTCACGCTGGGCCAGACCTACGGCCCGGACCCGGTGATCCGCTACAACGGCTATCCGGCTGCCGACCTCATTGGCGAGGCGGATCCGCGCGTGCTGTCGTCCACCGAGGCGATGCAGAAGCTGTCCAGCATGGCGCCGCAGGTGCTGCCCAACGGCATGAACATCGAGTGGACCGACCTGAGCTACCAGCAGTCCACGCAAGGCAACTCGGCATTGATCGTGTTCCCGATGGCGGTGTTGCTCGCGTTCCTGGTGCTGGCCGCGTTGTACGAAAGCTGGACGCTGCCGCTGGCCGTGATCCTGATCGTGCCGATGACCTTGCTGTCTGCGTTGTTCGGTGTGTGGCTCACCGGCGGCGACAACAACGTGTTCGTGCAGGTGGGTCTGGTGGTGTTGATGGGCCTGGCATGCAAGAACGCGATCCTGATCGTGGAGTTCGCCCGCGAACTGGAAATGCACGGCAAGGGCATCGTTGAAGCGGCACTGGAAGCCTGCCGTTTGCGCCTGCGCCCCATCGTGATGACCTCCATCGCCTTCATCGCCGGCACCGTGCCGCTGGTGTTTGGCCATGGCGCCGGCGCCGAAGTGCGCTCGGTCACCGGTATCACGGTGTTCGCCGGCATGCTGGGTGTGACCTTGTTCGGCCTGTTCCTGACGCCGGTGTTCTACGTGGCGCTGCGCAAGTGGGTGACCGGTCGCGGTCCCGCGACACCGCCCGCAGTTGCGCACGATCACGCCCACGTCAACGCCTGAGCGCGCATTACTTCCCCCTCCATACATTCGAAGGATTTACACATGAGCAATACCAAGATCGCACTGGTCACCGGCGCCACCCGCGGTATCGGTCTGGAGACCGTTCGTCAACTCGCACAGGCCGGCGTGCACACGCTGCTGGCCGGGCGCAAGCGCGACGACGCCGTGGCCGCGGCCCTCAAGTTGCAGGCCGAAGGCCTGCCGGTGGAGGCCATCCAGCTCGATGTCAACGACGACATCAGCGTTGCTGCCGCCGTGGGCACGGTGGAGCAGCGTCATGGCCATCTGGACATCCTGATCAACAACGCCGGCATCATGCTCGATGACCTGCAGCGCACCCCGTCGCAGCAGAGCCTGGAGGTATGGAAGCGCACCTTCGACACCAACCTGTTCGCCGTGGTCGAGGTGACCAAGGCCTTCCTGCCGCTGCTGCGTCGCTCGCTGGCCGGGCGCATCGTCAATGTGTCCAGCCTCCTCGGCTCGCTGACCTTGCATAGCCAACCCGGCTCGCCGATCTACGATTTCAAGATTCCGGCTTACAACATCTCCAAGAGCGCGTTGAACAGCTGGGCCGTGCATCTGGCCCACGAATTGCGCGACACCGCCATCAAGGTCAATGCCGTGCATCCGGGCTCGGTCAAGACCGACATGAACGGTGGTGGGGAACTCGAGGTGGAGCAGGGCGCTGCCAGCAGTGTGCAAATGGCGCTGTTGGATGCGCACGGTGCCACCGGCAGCTTTACCCATCTGGGAGAGGTGTTGCCATGGTAAGAAACTTCCTGAGCGTGGCCTTGGCTGCGCTGGTGCTCAGCGGTTGCGCGGTCGGGCCGGATTACCGCCCCGATCCGCCCGCGGCGGTGACGCTGCAAGGCGCGCAGGACGCATCCTTCAGCACCGAATCGCCGGTCGGCAACTGGTGGTCGCAATTCGACGACCCGGTGCTGGAACAGCTGGTGCGCGACGCCTTGTTCGCCAACCACGACCTGCGCATCGCGGTGGCGCGCGTCAAGCAGGCGCGCGCGGTGTTCGTCGAGCGCCGTCTGGATCAGGCGCCGCATATCACCGCGCAAGGCAGCTTCGATCGTCGCGAACAGCAGCAGGTGATCGCCGGCAATCAGCGCTTTCTGACCGAGCAGACCACGCTTGGTCTGGATGCGGCCTGGGAGCTGGACCTGTTCGGCCGGCAGCGGCGTGCATCGGAGGCCGCGCGTGCCGACCTGGATGCCGAGCAGGCCAACCTGCAGGACGTGCAGGTCACCGTTGCTGCCGAAGTGGCGCGCAATTATTTCGAACTGCGCGGCACCCAGAAGCGGCTGGATGTCTCAAGCGCACGCTCACCAACCTGCGCGACACCCAGAAGCTGACGCAGACGCGGTGGGATCTGGGTGCCGGCAGCGAGTTGGATGTGCAGAGCAGCCTGGCGCGGTTGAAGGCGATCGAAGCGGATATTCCGCTGCTGGAAACCGCCGAGGCGCAATACCGCCACCGTCTGGCAGTATTGCTGGGCCAGCAACCCGATGCCTTGGATGCCACCTTGGCCGCGCGCGAGATGCCGGCGTTTGCGCGGCCGCTGCCGCTGGGCGATACCGCCGGCTTGCTGCGTCAGCGTCCAGATGTGCGCGGCGCCGAGCGCCGGCTGGCGGCAGCCACCGCGCAAGTGGGCGTGGCCACGGCCGACCTGTTTCCGCGCATCAGCGTGAGCGGGTTCGTCGGCTTCCTGACCGGCGACGCGGCCAGGTTGACCGAAGGCAATGCCAAGGCCTGGTCGGTGACCCCGTCGATCAGCTGGGCCGCCTTCGATTTCGGCACCGTGCGCGCGCGGTTGCGCGCCAGCAAGGCGCAGGCCGAAGGTGCGTTGGCTCAGTATCAACAAACCGTCTTGCTGGCGCTGGAAGACACCGAAAACGCCTTGATCGGCTATGGCCGCCAGCAGGCGCGCCTGGCCATCGTGGTGGAGCAGGCCAATGCCGCGCGGCGTGCCGAGCAGCTGGCGCAGATCCGCTACCGCGAGGGCTCGGAAGACTTCCTCACCCTGCTGGACGCGCAGCGTACCCAGCTGGCGGCCGATGATGCGTTGGCGCAGGCCGAAGCGGCGGTGAATGTCGGCGTGGTCGGCGTGTACAAGGCGCTCGGTGGCTGGAAGCAGGATCAAGCGCCTGCGGCACCGGTGGCCGTGGTCGATCGTTGAACGATGCGCGCGGGGCGGCCAGTGGGTCGCCCCGCAGTTCTGGCTGCAGCGTCAGCGTTCAGCGAGGCGATCGAAGGTATGCAGTGATGGCGGGCGATACCGGCCATGCATCCGACGCCATCGGTTCGCTCGCCTCTCTGGCAGGTGCGCGACCGGCATTTCGTCAGCACCATCGCATTCGTGCCATGCATCAACCCATCTGCCAGGTGCATACGCCGACGCCGACGCATGCATACCGCCAGGCATCTATTCGGCGATCCTCACGCTGTCGCGTCCGCCGTTCTTGGCCAGGTACAGCGCTGCATCGGCACGCGAAAACCAGTCCTGCCAATGCGTTTCGCCATCGTGGCGCGCCGCGCCCAGCGACACGGTGATGCGCCCGCCGGGTCCGCGCAAGCCGTTGCGTATCACCTTGCGCAAGCGTTCGGTGGCCGCTTCCAGTTCGGCCAGCGAGCCGGCACGCAGCAGAACCACGAATTCTTCGCCACCAAAACGGAACACCTGGTGCGGGTCGCGTACTTCGAAGCGCAGGATGGTGGCCAGGTCCGAAAGCGCCGCGTCGCCGGCGGCATGCCCGTACAGATCGTTGACCTCCTTGGAAGTGATCCAGGTCCAGGATGATCAGGCTGTTGAGCCGGTCGTGCGGTTGGCGTTGATCGATCTGGTGGGTCAGCGCACGTTCCAGCATGCGACGGTTGGGCAAGCCGGTCAGTGCATCCAGCGAGGCCAGTTCTTCCAGATGCACGCGGTCGTCCTGCATCCGCAGCGAAAACGCATAGCCCACCGCCAGCGTCACCAGCGTCACCACGATCGTCGACACGCCCTGGCCGGGGCTGGTGATCAGGCCGGGCAAGAACAACAAGGCGGCCAGCAGCGGCAAGCTCAACAACACCGCGCGCCGTGGGCCGCACAGGAAATAATTGGTGGCCAGCACCGGGAACAGCCAGGGCAGGGCGCCATCGCCCCCGGTCCAGCACGCCACCAGGCACCCGCCGACATTGATCGACGCCAGCCACACGCCGCCAGCGCCGGTGTCTTCGGCACTGCGCATCTGCCAGCCCCGCCATACCGCCAGCACGCCCAGCGCAGCGGTGACCAGACACGCAACTGCCTGACCGGTCATGGCCAGATACACCGCATAGAGGCAAAGCAACAGCGCGGTGATTGGCCCAAGCATCTTGACGATGCCGAGTCGAAAATCCCGCCGCAGGTGGAGGATCACAGGGAAGGTTCTATAGGAGTCGGCATCATTATCGGCGGAGCGCGGTCAAAGTTGAGCATGCCTTCATCGCCGCAATGGGTAGGAAAGTGAAGCGTTGCAGCGCAAGGCTTCGCACATCCTTGACGGCGTTGCCGCAAACGTATCGTTTTGGTTGTCGGAGTCTGCCATGCCCACCCGCGAAGAACTGGCCACGCGCCTGGACGCGTTGCAGGAACAGTTGCCCAAGTTGTCGGCAGATGAAGATGCGGATTTCGACTACCTGGATTTTCAGGCGCGTGCAGAAGCGATCCTGAGCAGCGCCGCGCAGGACGATGCCGCCTATGTGCGCACGCGTATCGACGGCATGCTGGCTGGTGCGGGATTGATTCCCACCGATGATGCGGGCCAGGCCTGCGGCTGAGGCCTCGTCTTGGCATGAGCCCAGGTGCTTGAGTGTTAGTCGCTGCAATGCGGGCGCTGGCGAACGATCCGAGCATCTTCGCGTAGATGCTCGCAACAGGGTCCGCAAAGCGCGCGCGATGCGGATCTGAGTGTGGACCGCGCAACACCCGTCTTTGGCAACGGGCCGCAGGAGCACGCCTGGCCGTTGTTCAGGCCACGAATGCAAGGACGTCCGCGCTCATCACCTGATTGCGGCCACCCTGCTTGGCGCGATACAGCGCCGCGTCCGCCCGTTGCACCAACGAAGCCACGGTGGCGGCATGATCGGGGAAGCTGGCCGCGCCGAACGAGGCGGTGACCTTCGGCAGACAGACGCCATCGCCCATCACCTGCAAGGCCTCGATGCTGGCGCGCAGTTTCTCCGCCATCATGCAGGCGGTTGGCAGATCGACCTCGGGCAGGATGATCGTCAATTCTTCGCCGCCGTACCGGCAGCAGATGTCCTCGCCACGCGTTTGCGCCAGCAGCAATTCGCCAATGGCCGCCAGTACGCGGTCGCCGCCGCTGTGCCCATGCAGGTCGTTGAACCGCTTGAAGTGATCCACATCCAGCATCAGTACCGACAACGGCAGCGCCCGGCGCGTGCAGCGCGCCAACTCGTGATTGAGGGTTTCTTCCAGATAGCGGCGGTTGTACAGGCCTGTCAGCGGGTCGCGGATCGACTGCTGGCGCAGCGTTTCGCGCAAGCGCAGGTTGTGCAGCGCCAGGGAGAGTTGTTCCGCTGCCGCCTCGGCCACGGTCAACGAGGCCAGATCGTCGGGGCCTTCGCTACGCAATGCCAGCATCCCCAACTGCGTGCCCTGCGCCGAGAGCGGAATGCAGGCGGTGGCCGCATTCGCCGGGAGGTTGACGCCGGCATGCTGGCATAGCATCCCGGCGCTGGCGTCCATCACCACATGGGTGCGGTCGCGGCGCAACGCCCAGCAGTTGTCCGGCGCGATGCTGGCGCTGGCGTCGTCGGCCATCTCGCCCCAGGCGACCACCTGTTCGGCACGATCGCGCGAGGCGCGTAGCAGGTAGACCGCGCCGGCGGCACCTGGAATCAGCGGCGCAATCGTGCGTGTGGTGATTTCCAGCGCTTCTTCGGCGTTGCGGCAGTTCTGCAGCAGCCCGGAGTAGCGTGCCAGCGCCTCCAGGCCAGCGGAGGTGCGTTCGAGTGCGGCAAACGACTCGATCAGGCGCTCGCTGGTCCGGCTGGCGTCGTCTTCGGCACGCGTGCGCCGTTCCAGCTCGCGCGACAGCAGGCGATAGGCCAGCAGCATCACCAGCAAGCCACTGACAATGCCGATCACGGTCACCCACAGCGCCCACTGTGCGCTGCGTGTGGTGGCCGCGTTGCGCCTGATCAGTTGCTGCCGTTCCAGCTCCGTCATGGTCTGCACCTGGCGGCGCAGCGATGAAGAGGTCTGGAACACCCCGCGCGCGATGGCAGCACGCGCGCCCTCCAGGCCTTGCGTGCGATAGCGATGCAACAGCTCGTCGATCTGCACCAGGCGCGCGTCCACCAAACGGCTCAGCACGACCACATTGCGCCGCTGCGTCGGGTTGTCCTGCACCAGGGCGTCCAGCCGCACGATGCGCTCGGGCAGGCGGCCGATCGCGTCGGCATACACGCCCAGAAAGGCCTCGTTGTCGGTCAGTACGTAGCCGCGCGCCGACGATTCCGCCGATAGCATGCCCGCCTGGATTTCGTCGATGCTGGCAATCACTTCCTGCGTGTGCGTCACCCAGCCGGCGTCCGATAACGAACGCTGCGTGGTGAGATATCCACCCACGCCGATCAGCACAAAGATCAGCCCGCCCACCAGCAGGGCCCCGGCAGCGCGACGTTTGGTTCTTTTGGTCAACACCGCGTTCCCCGGCACGATTGTCTGGTCGAGGCCGATGCAAGTCGCGTGCCTACGCTCCACTTCGCTTTGCCGAGTCAGCTGGCAGACGGCGCATTGCCCCCGGCCGCAGCATGGTGACGGTATGCTGGCAAGCAGTCACCGAAAAGGGCGCCCTTTGGTCATTTTTCTAGGCAACTACCAGCTCACCTGTCATGCCGCCAAAGGCGATACCCCCGCCCATGGCTGGGTTGCCGGCTGGGATATCGCACAGATCGGCATTGGCCGCGGCGCGAACCTGGCAGGCGCTGCGCTGTCGTCGACCTTTCCTGACCATCGCAGCGCCATGGCCGCCGCCCGCATTGCCGGCATGGTCACGCTGGAAGCCATGCACGCCAAGGCGCAAGAACAGCGCGAGCACGCCTGAGCAAGGTGCTGACGGCTGGCACGCGATTTGCTCAGGTCGGATCAGGGCGCCGTCGAGCGTCCCTGGAGCAAGTTCAATGGAAGAGCCCAACAAAAGCGCCCTGGTGCTGCTGCAATTGGAAGCCAGTGCGTTGCTGGCCTTATTCGATCAACTCCGCGTTGATGCCGTCCCGCGGTGCGCAGACGCCGGAGGACTTGCAGACGCGGTCGACGGTGACCAAGAGCACCAACACGCAGTGCACGTCACTAACTGACGCAGCGCGCAGTCTCGCATTGGGTCAGGCAACACTCATGAAAAAGGCCGGGAATCCTCTGCATCGAGAATTCCCGGCCTTGGTCGGTCGTCTTAGGACCGTGGTTTGGTGGAGGTGGGCGGAATCGAACCGCCGTCCGGAAGCACTCCATCCCCAGCACTACATGCTTAGCCCTCCGTTAGATCTCGTTCCCAGGCAGCACGGTTGGCAAAGCGCACCTGGAAACCAGCCTGCTTTATCTGACCGGTAGCTGACAGGCAGCCACTACCGATGGTTCCGTGATAATGACCCTACACCTACGAGCACGGGCACAAGTAGGTTCGGGGTTCGCCTTAGGCGGCTGTAGAACTACAACTAAAGCCAATTAAGCGGCGATAGCGAAGTCCGAACCGTAGTTGTCATCGTTGGCAACTAAAAGTTTGCTGCTGGATTAACGAGGAAAGCTGCCCCCTCGGCATGCGCCAAGCGACTTCGCGACCCCCGTCGAAACCAGTGCACCCCGGGAAAGCAGTAAAACGCTGACCGGCTCAGTGTAGGGATCGGCGCGCCCTGTCACAAGTAGTGAGATGCGCAGCGCTTACAGTGGCTTCAGTCCCGTACCGGACGGAACAGTCTGCAAACGAAGGAGCGATGCGATGGCGACAGGCAAGCCCCCACGTTCGAAACCTGCACGCGCGTTGCCGCGCAAGGCTGCTGCTAGCACGCAACATGCGGCGCGGCCGCGCGCGGCGCGTGCGCAGCAAGCCGGGGCCGAGGAGCCCGCGGCGACCCGCGTGCAAGGCAAGGCGCGTACGGTGATCTACATCCATGGCATCGGCAACAAGCCGCCGGCCGATGTGCTGCGTTGCCAATGGGACAAGGCCTTGTTCGGGCGGCCCATGGGTGAGCGCACGCGGCTGGCGTACTGGGTCAATCGCGAGCGGTATCCGGTGGCCGAGCCGGGCAATTGCGATGCGCGCGATGTGGGTCCGGCGCTCAATCAAAGCGTGCAGCGCGCCTTGAGTACGCTTGGCCTGGTGCCGGGCGAACAGGACCTGCACCTGTTGGCAGACGCGCTGGCGCAGAGCGAGCAGGAACGTGCCGATCTGCATCGGCTGCTGGACGAGCTTCAGGGCACCTCCGTGCCCGGCAGCGTGCAGGCCAAGGGGGCCATCGATGCGATCAACCGGGTGTTGCTACGGCTGATTTCCGCCGCATTGTTGCAGGACGTACATGACCTGTTCTTCGTGCCGGAACGTGCGGCGCTGATGCGCGAAAGTCTGGCGCAGCGGCTGCGCGCAGGCGGCGGGCCATTCGTGATGGTGGCGCACAGCCAGGGTTCGATGATCGCCTTCGATGTGCTGCGCCAGCTGAAGGCCGCCGACTGCGAGGTCAGTTTGTTCCTCACCCTGGGCTCGCCACTGGGCTTGCCGCAGGTGCGTAGCATGTTCAAGCGCTGGACCGGCACGCGCAAACTGCCGTTCCCCGAGTGCGTACAGCGCTGGATCAATGTGGCCGAAACGCGCGACCCGATCGCGCTGGACCCGGACCTCACCGACGACATCGCCAATGCGAAAGGACGTTTCGAAAACCTGGCCGCTGCGCGTTTGAATCGGACTGGCAGCACAACCCGCATTCGGCGTCGGGTTATCTGTCGATTCCGCAGGTGCGCGCCGCGGTGCGCCAAGCCGTGGGTGTGGGTTTCGATCAGCCGGTGTCCAACGCAGTGCTGATCAAGGACCTCAGCGAGCAGCTCGAAGCGCATGGCCCGGAGTACCGACACGATGTGCTGATCGAACTGGATCGGCGCGTGTTGGGGCACGACCCCGCCGGTGTGCGCGCATTGCTGTTGCAGCATGTGCGTCAGGCCGCTGCGCGTACCACCGGCCTGAGCGGCGATGCGCTGGATGAGGCGATCGAGCTGGAAGACAGTCTGCAGCGTTTCGTGTCTGCGCGGCTGACCCGGTTCGAGATCGAATCGCTGCAGGATCGCTACCGCGCGTTGGGCTTTCGGCGGGTGTGGCGCGATGCCGGAAAACGCGCGTTGATCCATGTATCGGGCAATGTGCTGCATGCCGATGCGGCACGCACGGCGTATCGCGCGCGCGGGCAACAGATCGGTTGGGCGGTGATGGATACCGGCATCGCGGCCGATCACCCGCATTTTTCGTCAAGGGTGAGCGCGACAACGTGGTGGCCCAGTGGGATTGCACGCGACGCGGTGCGCCCAAACGGCTGACCCGCGGCGATGGCACGGCGTTTACCCGGCTCGATCGGCATGGCCACGGCACGCATATCGCCGGCATCATCGCCGGCCAGTGCCGCGCGTCGATCCCGGATGCGAGCGGCACGCCCGGCCGTACGCTGGAAGTGTCCGGCATGGCGCCGGAGACCCAGTTATATGGCTTCAAGGTGCTCGACGATGCCGGAAACGGCCGCGACTCGTGGACGATCAAGGCGGTGCAGCAGGTGGCCGACATCAACGAGCGCGCCGGCGAGCTGGTCATCCATGGCGTCAATCTGAGCCTGGGCGGCTGCTTCGACCCGGAGAGCTACGGCTGCGGGTTTACGCCGTTGTGCAACGAATTACGCCGGCTGTGGCGGCAAGGCGTGCTGGTGGTGGTCGCGGCCGGCAACGAAGGCCTGGCCTGGTTGATGCGCAACGACGGTGACGCATATGCGGCCAACATGGATCTGTCGATCAGCGACCCGGGCAATCTGGAAGACGCCATCGTGGTCGGCTCGGTGCACAAGAGTAGCCCGCACAATTATGGCGTGTCGTATTTTTCCTCGCGCGGGCCGACCGCCGACGGCCGCAGCAAGCCGGTGTGGTTGCGCCAGGGGAGAAGATCCTGTCGGCCTACTACGGCTTCGACCCGAACGACCCGTCCAGCCTGATGGTGGAGATGAGCGGCACCAGCATGGCCGCACCGCATGTTTCCGGCTTGCTGGCGGGCTTCTTGTCGGCGCGCCGCGAGTTCATTGGCTTCCCGGACCGGGTCAAGCAATTGCTGCTGGATACCTGCACAGACCTGCAGCGCGACCGCTATGTGCAGGGCAGGGGAGTGCCGAATTTGATGCGGATGCTTGGAGCGACGTGATTCGGAGCCGTGAGTCGTGAGTCGGGATTGGGGATTGGGGATTGGGGATTGGCAAGAGCGGCGGGGCTAGCTTCGCCGCGCTGCATTTATGGATCTCAAGCCAGCAGTGCTAAAAGCCACGCAAAACCGCTGTAGCCAATCCCTAATCCCGAATCCCAAATCCCGGCCCCTCAGGCATCACGATTATGCCGCCGCATTACGCGCTGCTTGTCGCGCTGCCAGTCGCGGTCCTTGGCGGCGTCGCGCTTGTCGTGATTCTGCTTGCCCTTGGCGAGGGCGATTTCCAGCTTGACCTTGTTGCTGCTCCAGTACAGCGCGGTGGGCACCAGGGTGTAGCCTTCGCGCTCCACGCGGGTGAGCACCTTGTCGATCTCGGCCCGGTGCAGCAGCAGTTTGCGGTCGCGCCGTTCCACAGGCACCGTGTGGGTGGAGGCCTGGATCAGCGGCGTGATCTGTGCGCCGATCAGGTAGATTTCGCCCGAGCGCACATAGGCATAGCCGTCGACGATGTTGGCGCGTCCGGCGCGGATCGCCTTGACCTCCCAGCCCTGCAGTGCCAGGCCGGCTTCGTAGCGTTCTTCCAGGTGGTATTCGTGGCGCGCACGTTTGTTCAACGCGATGGTTTTCGTGGCCTTCGCGCCGTTTGCTTTATCCTTGGTCTGTTTCTTGCTCATCCGCCCATTGTCGCCGATTCGGTGTCGTCAAACGATCTTCCGTCTTTCACAAGTTAGCGAATGCCTACCATCCGTCGCAGCGCCCTGGTCGAACACAGCGCCACCCGCATGTTCGATCTGGTCAATGATGTCGCCGCCTACCCGCGCCGTTTCGGCTGGTGCGACGCTGCCAATGTGCTTGAGCAGGACCAGGCGCACATCGTGGCGCGCCTGGATTTGGGGCTGGGGTCGTTCCGCACCTGGTTCACCACCGAGAACATCCTCGAGCGCCCGGAGCGCATCGTCATGCACCTGCGCGATGGCCCGTTCAAGCGCCTGGAAGGCCTGTGGGAGTTCCAGGCGCTGGGCGAGGGCGCCTGCAAGGTGAGTCTGACCCTGGAGGTCGAAACCAGCTCGCGACTGTTGGGCCCGGCGCTGGCGCTGGGGTTTCAGGGCTTGGCCGACCGCATGGTCAACGACTTCGTGCGCGTCGCCGACCGCGGCGACGTTTAGGGTGCGCGCCGGCATGCGTATCGAGGTCGTGCTGGCCTGGCCGGATCGCTACAGCTCGGTGCAACTGGAATTGCCGCAGGGCGCAACGGTGGCCGAAGCCGTCGCCACGTCCGGTCTGGCGTTGGAGCAGGCCCCTGCCGCGCATGCGGTGCACGGACTGATCGCGCGACCGGAGCAGGTATTGCGCGATGGCGACCGGGTCGAATTGCTGAGGCCGCTATTGCTGGACCCGAAGGAGGCGCGGCGGCGGCGTGCCGGACCAAGCAAAGAGCAGGCTCAAATCGCTAGCGATTCCCGGCGCTGCGAAGCAGGTCAGGTCGCTGCAAAGCCGGCGCTGCTGGCCGTTGTCTCGCAAATCAGATGTGTTCGATGAGTCGAACGAGCGCGCTTGGACCTACGACATGCCAGACAAGGCGCGATGGATCGGTCCTGGCGGCAGCCCTGCGAGGTCACTGAAGCGCCCTCTTGGCATCAGGCAAACGAAAAACGCATCCGTTCGAAGGGATGCGTTTTGGTCCGATCAGACGATCACGACACCGTCGAGCAGCGGTATCAACGGCCGCGTTGCTTCTTCTTGTCGCGTGCCAGGTTGCGGCCGAACTGCTTGGGTGCGGCTTTGGCCAGCTGCTCGTCCTGCGACGGAAAATAGTCGCCTTCCCAGCGCGCGACCTGTTCGTTCTCGAAGAAGACCGTGAAACTCTTGATCTCGGTACGCGCCAGGCGGTCCACGCGCTGCGTGGAGGTGTAGTCCCAGCGCTGGGCATGGAACGGGTCGGGGATCGAGGGCGTGCCCAGCAACGCGCTGACCTGCTGCTTGCTCTGGCCTACCTGCAGTTGCTCCACGGCGTTCTGTTTGATCAGATTGCCCTGGTAGATCGGCTGCTTGTAGATGATGCCGCAGCCAGCGGTGGAAAGAGCAATGGCGGCGACCAGCAGGAGATTACGCATCGGGGATTAAGTGCTGAGGAAATCACGCCGATGATACACTTCCGCCGGTCGCCGCGACCCGTTTGATGGCAGCTGGCGCTAAATCGCCAATGAACGGAGAACGTATGGAAACCCACGACCTGCGCAAAGTCGGGCTCAAGGTGACCCATCCGCGCATGCGGATCCTGGAATTGCTCGAACAGAAGAGCAACCAGCATCACCTCAGCGCAGAAGACATCTATCGCCAACTGCTCGACCACGGCGATGAGATCGGGCTGGCCACGGTGTACCGGGTGCTGACCCAGTTCGAGGCGGCCGGCTTGGTGCTGAAGCACAATTTCGAAGGCGGGCAGGCCGTCTACGAGCTGGATCGAGGCGGTCACCACGACCATATGGTCGACGTGGATACCGGTCATGTGATCGAGTTCGAGAGCGAGGAGATCGAGGCGCTGCAGCGCCAGATCGCCGCCAAGCACGGCTACGAACTGGAAGAGCACTCGCTGGTGCTGTACGTGCGCAAGAAGCGTCCGCGCTGAGTTCGGTGTCTGTGGAGATGTAACGACGGGGCGGCTTCGGCCGCCTTGTGCGTGCTGGGGCGTGTCGGTGGGTTTGCTGCTGGCCTATGCCCCATCCGCCCTTCGGGCACCTTCCCCCGCAGGCGGGGAAGGGGAGCGGTTGGTGGTCGGTTGCAGTGCAACCGACAGATTCAGTGCAACCGACAGATGCGGTGCAACCGACAGCTCACGCGTAGCCAGGGCATCGCTCCTCCCGCTGGCGGGAGAAGGTGGCGCGCAGCGCCGGATGAGGGAAGATACCGTTGCGTCCGTTGCGCTTGTCGCGCCTGTCTTGGTCGCGTCGCGGAGGGCTCGCCCCCATCCGCCCTTCGGGCACCTTCCCCGCAGGCGGGGGAAGGGAGCAGGTGGTGGTCGGTTGCAGTGAAATCGATAGATGCAGCGCAACCGATAGATCACGCGCAGCCAGGAATCGCTTCTCCCGCTGGCGGGAGACGGTGGCGCGCAGCGCCGGATGCGGGGAAACACCGTTTGCGCCTGTTGCGCCTGTCGTGGTCGCGTCGCGGAGAAGTCACCCCCATCCGCCCTTCGGGCACCTTCCCCCGCAGGCGGGGAAGGGAGCCTTGTCAGCCGGGAAGGGAGACTCGTGAGCGGGGAGGGAACGGGGACTCTGAATTTGCGAGCGCTCGACGCGATCAGGCGCTCTGCAATAGCTTGCGAGCCGCTGCGCGTGCTTCCTTGCTCACTTCCACGCCGCCCAGCATCCGCGCCAGCTCTTCCTGGCGGGCCTGCGGGCCGAGCAGTTCGACCGCGCTTTGGGTCATGCCGTCCACCGGCGCCTTGCTGACCCGGTAATGCGCGTGGCCCTTGGCGGCGACCTGCGGCAGGTGGGTGACGCACAGCACCTGGCGCTCTTCGCCCAGCGCGCGCAGTTTCTGCCCGACGATGTCGGCCACCGCGCCGCCGATGCCCGAATCCACTTCGTCGAACACCATGGTGGGTACGCTGTCCAGGCCCAGTGCGGCCACTTCGATGGCCAGCGAAATGCGCGACAGCTCGCCGCCGGAGGCGACCTTGCGCAACGCACGCGGGGTTGCCCGGCGTTGGCGGCGACCAGGAATTCCACCCGTTCGGCGCCATTGGGATCGGGGCGGGCGCCCTCGTGCGGCTGCAGCTGGATCAGGAACTGCCCGCCGCCCATGCCCAACTCGCCGATCAGCGCGGTGGTGGCGGCCGACAACGCCTCGGCGGCGGTGGTGCGGCTGTCGCTGAGCGCACCGGCCGCACTGCGCCAGGCGCCCGTGGCGGTTTCGATGTGCTTGTCGAGCTGCTGCAGGCGCTCATCGGCGCCGCGCAGGCTCTCGACCTCGGCAGCCAGATGATCGCGATGCGCGGCCAGCTCGTCAGGCGTGACGCGGTGTTTGCGCGCCAGGTCGTGCAGACGGCCAAGGCGGCGCTCCATCGCCTCGAATTGGGCCGGGTCGGCCTCCAGGTCGTCGCGCACGCGGTCGAGCAGGGCCAGCGCTTCCTCGATCTGGATGACGGCGCTGTCCAGCAGCGCGTCGACCTCGCCCAGGCGCGGTTCGTGCTCGGCCACGCGCGACAAATCGTGGCGGCTGTCCTGCAACAGGCCCAGGGCGCTGGCGCCGTCGTCGCCATTGAGCTGCTGGGCGACGCTGTCGCAGGCGCCGATCAGCGCGGTGGCGTGGGCCTGGCGACGGTGATTGACGTCCAGTGCGGCAATCGCGGCCGGGTCCAGGTCCTCGCGCTCCAGTTCGGCCAGTTGGTGCTCCAGGAAGCCGATCCGGTCGGAGACATCGCCCTGCGCCGACAGCGCATCGCGCTCGTCCAGCAGCGCCTGCCAGCGCTGGCTGGCCTGGCGCACCTGCTCGCGCTGGGCGCTGTTGCGGGCATAGGCATCGAGCAGGGCGAGCTGGCTGTGCCGGGCCATCAGCGCCTGGTGCTCGTGCTGGCCGTGGATTTCCACCAGCTTGGAGGCCAGTTCGGCCAGCTGCGAGGAGGTGACCGGGCGGCCGTTGATCCACGCGCGCGAGCCACCGTCGGCGCGGATGATCCGGCGCAGCTGGCATTGCGCCTCGTCGTCGAGTTCGTTGTCGGCCAGCCAGCCCAGGCCGGGATGCTCGGCTGGCAGCTGGAATTCGGCCGACAGTTCGGCGCGCTCGGCGCCATGACGGACCACGCCGCTGTCGGCGCGCAGGCCGGACAGAAAGCCCAGCGCGTCCACCATCAGCGACTTGCCGGCGCCTGTTTCGCCCGAGACCACGGTCATTCCCGGCCCGAATTCCAGTTCGGTGGCACGGACAACGGCGAAATCCTTGATCGAGAGGTGTCTGAGCATGAGGTCGAGTGTGAACGCTTTGGGGAAGCTTAGGGTGGCAGGGGCAAACGGGGAATCGGATGCTTGCCATCCCCGGGGCCAGACATTATCTATGCGCTGTCTCACCGGATGATCCCATGCGCGCGTCCCAGTCCCCAATGCTCGACCCCCGCGCCCGTCAGTTGCTGCGCACACTGATTGCGCGCTACATCCGCGACGGCGAGCCGGTGGGCTCAAGACGCTGGCCCAGCATGCGGGCCTGGACGTCAGTCCGGCCACCATCCGCAATATCCTCGCCGACCTGGAGGACGTCGGCCTGCTCAGCTCCCCGCATACCTCGGCCGGACGCGTGCCGACCGCGCATGGCTACCGGGTGTTCGTCGACAGCCTGGTGCAGATGCAGCCGCCCGGCGAAGAGGAAGTACGCCGCCTGCGCGCGGAGCTGGCCAGCGGCAACGGCACGCAATCGTTGCTGGGCAGCGCCTCGCAGATGCTGTCGGCGATGAGCCACTTCGTCGGCGTGGTCAGCGCGCCGCGCCGCGAGCAGTTCGCGTTCCGGCATATCGATTTCGTGGCGCTGGATGCGCGCCGCGTGCTGGCGATCCTGGTGTTTGCCGACAACGAGGTGCAGAACCGGGTGATCGAGCCGCGGCGCGCCTACGAGCCTGTCGAGCTGGAACGGGTGGCCAATTACCTCAATGCGCAGTTCGCCGGGCGCGCGCTGGCCGACATCCGCGCCTGCCTGCTGCGCGAGCTGCGCATGGCCAAGAGCGAGATGGAACAACTGCTGGCGCACAGCGTGGACCTGGCCAGCGAGGCGCTGGTGCCGGCCGATGCCGACGACATGGTGATGGCCGGGCAGACCCGGCTGATGGGCGTGCAGGATCTGTCGGACCTGGATCGCCTGCGCGAACTGTTCGAGGTTTTCGCTAGCAAGCGCGAGATCCTGCAACTGCTCGAACGCACCATCCAGGCCCCGGGCGTACGCATCTTCATCGGCGAGGAAACCGGCATGGTGTCGCTGGAAGACGTCTCGCTGGTCACTGCACCTTACGCCGCCAATGGCCAGGTGCTGGGCGTGCTGGGGGTGATCGGGCCCAAACGCATGGCCTACGACCGGCTGATTCCACTGGTGCAGACCGCCGCCGACGTCCTGGGTGCGGCCATGGAGTCGCCCGGTACGCGATAACCGGCATCGATCGGCGCGATCGTGTTTGCTTGAAACGCGCGCAGGCGCCCATATACGGGGTGACGTTGGGGCGGGCGTTCCGCCTGCCCGGGAACTGCATATGAACCAAGACCACCCCGAATTCGACTCCGAAGACCTGTCCCAGAATCCACCCGAGACCGATCCGCTCAAGGCCGAGATCGAATCGCTGCGCAGCGAGATCGCCCTGGTCAAGGCCGACGCCTTGCGCGAGCGCGCCGACCTGGAAAACCAGCGCAAGCGCATCGCCCGCGACGTGGAAAACGCGCGCAAGTTCGCCAACGAGAAGCTGCTGGGCGAGCTGCTGCCGGTGTTCGATAGCCTGGACGCGGGACTCACCGCCGCCGGTACCGAGCCCAGCCCGCTGCGCGATGGCCTGGACATGACCTACAAGCAATTGCTCAAGGTGGCCGCAGACAACGGCCTGACCCTGCTCGATCCGGTCGGCCAGCCGTTCAACCCGGACCAGCACCAGGCGATCAGCCAGGGCGAGGCCGAGGGCGTCGCGCCGGGCCATGTGGTGCAGGTGTTCCAGAAGGGCTACCTGCTCAACGACCGCTTGCTGCGCCCGGCCCTGGTGGTCGTGGCCAAGCACGACTGACCCGCAGCGCCGGCTGAACTGCCAGGCGCAGGCATGAAACACAGATGTGCGCCGGTGGCTTGAACACCTGCGCACCACCCCACATCTCAGCCAGACCCGGCGTCGCCGGACACAGCTAAAGACTCATCAGGAGCGTATCCATGGGCAAGATCATTGGTATTGACCTCGGCACCACGAACTCGTGCGTGTCGATCATGGACGGCGGCAAGGCCCGCGTCATCGAAAACTCCGAGGGCGATCGCACCACGCCTTCGATCGTCGCCTACACCAAGGACGGCGAAGTGCTGGTCGGTGCCTCGGCCAAGCGCCAGGCGGTGACCAACCCGAAGAACACCTTCTACGCGGTGAAGCGCCTGATCGGCCGCAAGTTCACCGACGGCGAAGTGCAGAAGGACATCTCGCACGTGCCGTACGGCATCCTGGCGCACGACAACGGCGACGCCTGGGTGCAGACCAGCGATGCCAAGCGCATGGCGCCGCAGGAAATCTCCGCGCGCGTGCTGGAAAAGATGAAGAAGACCGCCGAAGACTTCCTCGGCGAGAAGGTCACCGAGGCGGTGATCACCGTGCCGGCGTACTTCAACGACAGCCAGCGCCAGGCCACCAAGGATGCCGGCCGCATCGCCGGTCTGGACGTCAAGCGCATCATCAACGAGCCGACCGCCGCAGCCCTGGCCTATGGCCTGGACAAGAACGGCGGCGACCGCAAGATCGCCGTGTACGATCTGGGCGGCGGTACCTTCGACGTCTCGATCATCGAAATCGCCGAAGTCGATGGCGAAAAGCAGTTCGAGGTGCTGGCCACCAACGGCGACACCTTCCTGGGCGGCGAAGACTTCGACAACCGCGTCATCGAGTACTTGGTCGATGAGTTCAACAAGGACCAGGGCATCGACCTGCGCAAGGATCCGCTGGCCCTGCAGCGCCTGAAGGACGCGGCAGAGCGCGCCAAGATCGAGTTGTCGTCCAGCCAGCAGACCGAAGTGAACCTGCCGTACGTCACCGCCGATGCCTCGGGCCCGAAGCACCTCAACATCAAGTTGACCCGTGCCAAGCTCGAAGCGCTGGTGGAAGACCTGGTCAAGAAGTCGATCGAGCCGTGCCGCACCGCGTTGAACGACGCCGGCCTGCGCGCCAGCGACATCAACGAGGTGATCCTGGTCGGCGGTCAGACCCGCATGCCGAAGGTGCAGCAGGCGGTGGCCGATTTCTTCGGCAAGGAACCGCGCAAGGACGTCAACCCGGACGAAGCGGTGGCCGTGGGCGCCGCGATCCAGGGCGGCGTGCTGGCTGGCGACGTCAAGGACGTGCTGCTGCTGGACGTGACCCCGCTGTCGCTGGGTATCGAAACCATGGGCGGCGTGTTCACCAAGATCATCGAAAAGAACACCACCATCCCGACCAAGGCTTCGCAGACCTTCTCCACTGCCGAAGACAACCAGTCGGCCGTGACCGTGCATGTGTTGCAGGGTGAGCGCGAGCAGGCCCGCTTCAACAAGTCGCTGGCCAAGTTCGACCTGTCCGGCATCGAGCCGGCCCCGCGCGGCATGCCGCAGGTGGAAGTGTCCTTCGACATCGACGCTAACGGCATCCTGCCGTCTCGGCCAAGGACAAGAAGACCAACAAGGAACAGAAGGTCGAGATCAAGGCCGGTTCGGGCCTGTCGGATGAAGAGATCCAGCGCATGGTCGCCGACGCGGAAGCCAACCGCGAAGAAGACAAGAAGTTCCAGGAGCTGGTGCAGGCCCGCAACCAGGCCGACGGTCTGATCCACGCCACCCGGACTGCGATCACCGAGCATGGCAGCAAGGTCGGCGGCGATGTGATCGGCAAGGTGGAAGCGGCGCTGTCGGATCTGGAAACCGCCATGAAGGGCGACGACAAGGCGCAGATCGAAGCACGCACCAAGACGCTGGAAGAAGCCGGCCAGTCGTTGTACGCAGCCGCTGCGGCAGCAGAGCAAGGCGGCAGCGCAGATGCGGCCAGCGGCAACGCCCAGGCCTCAAGGCTGCCGACGACGTGGTGGACGCCGAGTTCACCGAGGTCAAGGACGACAAGAAGTAAGCCGTGATTTGGGAGTCGGGAGTGGGGATTGGCAAGCTCTAAAGCGCGCCTTCCCCATCCCGATATCCTTTACGCGTCGCGTCGCCAGGGCGGACCAGCACACGCTGTCCGCTTTTGCGTTTCAACGAATCTCAAATCACGAATCCCGAATCCCGGCTTATGAGCAAACGCGATTACTACGAAGTGCTGGGCGTTGCCCGTGGCGCCAGCGACGAGGAGCTGAAGAAGGCGTACCGGCGCTGTGCGATGAAGCACCACCCGGACCGCAATCCTGGCGATGCGGCTGCCGAAGCGGCGTTCAAGGAATGCAAGGAAGCCTACGAAGTGCTGTCCGATGGCAATAAGCGGCGCGCCTACGACGCGCACGGCCATGCGGCGTTCGAGCACGGCATGGGCGGTGGGGGCGGGCCGGGTGGCCCGGACATGGGAGATATCTTTGGCGATATCTTCGGCAATATTTTCGGCGGTGGCGCCGCCGGTCCGCGCGCTGCGCGACGTGGTGCCGACGTCGGTTACGTGCTGGAACTGGATCTGGAAGAAGCCGTTGCCGGCATCGAGCGCCGCATCGAGATTCCCACGCTGGTCGAATGCACGCCTTGCCACGGCAGCGGTTCGGAAGACGGCAAGGTCGAGACCTGCGGCACCTGCCATGGGCGCGGCCAGGTCCGCATCCAGCGCGGCATCTTCGCCATGCAGCAGAGCTGCCCGCATTGCGACGGCCGCGGCACGCTGATCCAGAACCCCTGCAAGACCTGCCACGGCGCCGGTCGCGTGGAAGAAGACAAGGTACTGTCGATCAAGGTGCCCGCCGGCGTGGATACTGGCGACCGGATTCGTTTGGCAGGCGAGGGCGAGGCCGGTCCGGCCGGCACGCCGCCGGGCGATCTGTATGTGGAAGTGCGCGTGCGCGAGCATGCGATCTTCCAGCGCGACGGCGACGATCTGCATTGCGAGGTGCCGATCCGTATTTCGCAGGCCGCACTCGGCGATACCGTCCGCGTGGCGACCCTGGGCGGCGAAGCGGAGATCCGCATCCCGGCCGAGACCCAGACCGGCAAGCTGTTCCGCCTGCGCGGCAAGGGCGTGCGTTCGGTGCGTAGCCGCAGCGAGGGCGATCTGTATTGCCGCGTGGTGGTGGAAACGCCGGTGAATCTCACCGCCGATCAGCGCGAACTGCTGCAGCAGTTCGAAGCCACGTTCACCGGTGAGGATGCACGCAAGCATTCGCCCAAGTCGGCCACCTTCATCGATGGCGTCAAGGGGTTTTGGGATCGGATGACGTCCTGACCCAGGCGGCGTGATGTCACGATGGCCCGGCGTGCGGCTTGCTGCACGTCGGGCTTTTTTGGTTTTCCCGGCAGGTCGCACGCGACGTGGCCGATGTGCGACGACGCTGCAGATGCAACGCGATGTGCGCGTGAGAATGGCCGGTCGGCGCATGCTTTTCAGCAACGCCTCGGGGTGGGATTTCCAGGGGCGTGCACGCGCATGGCACCTGCGTTTGAAGCATCGTCAGTGCCTTCAGACGCCACGCTGCTGCCCGCAATGCGGGCCAAAGCCATCCCGATCGTGCATTCGGGCCCTTGGATTGCAGCATCGTCGATGCGCCTCCGCGTCTGACCTTGTGCAACGACGGTGTTGCCGATCGTGCTGCACTGGCGGCTTTGAGTCTCTGGCCTTGGTGTAGGTGACCGAATGCGCGTGTTCAACAGTGCCGTGCCGGCGACATCGTTCATCCACGACATCCTTGCAAGGTTGCGCGGATAATCGGTGCCATCCTTTCCAGCACGGCCGCCCGCATGAGCGATGCAACCGACAGCCACCTCGTCCATGGTCGCCGCCAGCGTCCGGACGGCCCTTCGCCGATCGATGTGATTTCGGTGCAATCGCAATTGGTCTATGGCCATGCCGGCAACAGCGCTGCGGTACCGCCGCTGCGCGCGCTGGGACTGCGTGTGGCCGAAGTGCCCACCACGCTGCTGAGCAACGCGCCGTTCTACGCCACCCTGCGCGGGCGCATCCTGCCGGCCGACTGGTTGGCGGATTTGTTGCTGGGCGCCACCGAACGCGGCTTGCCACAGCGTGCACGCATGCTGGTGTCCGGCTATTTCGGAAGCCTGGCCAACGGCGAAACCTTCGCCGACTGGTTGGCGCAGACCTTGCCGCAGGCCCAGCAGCTGCGCTACTGCCTGGACCCGGTGATTGGTGACACGCACACCGGCCCGTATGTGGAACCCGGGCTGGAGCGCGTGTTCGCCGAGCGCTTGCTGCCGCACGCCTGGCTGGTGACGCCCAACGCATTCGAGTTGGGGCGGTTGACCGGCTTGCCGAGCCTGCAGCAGGACGATGCCATTGCTGCCGGGCGCGCTTTGCTGGCGCGTGGGCCGCAATGGGTCCTTGCACATAGCGTGGCCGGTGCTGCGGGCGAGCTGGTGACCCTGGCAGTCAGCGATGCGGCGGTGTATCGCTGGGCCAGCCCGCACCTGCCGGTCGATGTGGCAGGCACCGGCGATGTGCTGATGGCCTTGCTGATTGGCTTCTTGTTGCGCGATGTGCCGTTCGAGCAGGCGGTGGGGCACGCGCTCAGCGGAGTGCATAGCGCGCTGGAAGCGACCCTGGCTGCGGGATTCGAGGAGTTCGACGTGCTGGCCGCGGCGCCGGCCGCACTTGCCGCGACGCCACGATTTGCCGTCGAGCGATTGGCATGATCGCGCAGCCGGTAGTCGGCATCGTCGGCATCGCCGGTGCGTATGGGCGTTGGCTGGCGCAGTTCCTGCGCACGCGCATGCAGCTGGAAGTGATCGGGTTCGATCCGGCCGACAGCGGCAGCATGGACGAAGCCACACTGGCGCAGCGTGCGGACGTACTGATCTTCGCCGCTCCGATTCGCCATACCGCCGCATTGATCGAACGGTATGTGGAACTCGCCGGCGCGCGCGCTGCAGCGCAGCTGTGGCTGGATGTCACCTCGATCAAACAGGCGCCGGTTGCCGCAATGCTGACCTCGCAGGCGGACGTGGTCGGCCTGCATCCGATGACTGCACCGCCAAAATCGCCGACCTTGAAGGGGCGCGTGATGGTGGTCTGCGAAGCGCGGCTGCGGCACTGGTCGGCCTGGGTGCAGGCCTTGTGCAGCGCGCTGCAGGCCGAATGCGTGTACGCCACGCCGGAGCACCACGACCGCGTGATGGCGCTGGTGCAGGCGATGGTGCATGCCACTCACCTGGCGCAGGCCGGCACCCTGCGCGACTACGCACCGCTGCTGGGCGAGCTGCGCGCGCTGATGCCGTATCGCTCGGCATCGTTCGAGCTGGATACCGCGGTGATCGCGCGCATTCTTTCGCTCAATCCCTCGATCTACGAGGACATCCAGTTCGGCAACCCGTACGTGGGCGAGATGCTCGACCGCTTGCTGCAGCAATTGCAGCAGCTGCGTGCGCTGGTGGCGCAGGGCGACGATGCCGCGCGTGCGCAGTTCCGCACTCAATTCCTGCACGACAACGCGCAAGCCTTGCAGCACGACGCGCTTGCAGCAGGCAATTACACCTACGAGCGCGTGGGCTACCTGCTGGCCGATCTCACCGAGCCGTTGACACTGAGCGTGTACCTGCCCGAGGACCAGCCCGGCTCGTTGCGCGCCTTGCTGCATGTGTTCGAGCGGCATGGAGTGAACCTGTCCTCGATCCACTCATCGCGCACGCCAATGGGCGAGTTGCATTTCCGTATCGGCTTCGAGGTGGCAAGCGATCGTGCCGCATTGGCGCAAGCAGCAAGCGAGATCGATCGCAGCGGGATCGGTCGGGTGCTGGAGCGTTCCAGTGGCTAGTGGCGCGACCAAGCCCGCCCATCGCGATCGATTTCATCCACACAGGGTGTGGATGAAACTTGCACAAGCGTGTGGATAACTGCGCCTAGCCCTTGCAGCGCAAGGGCCAGGTAGTGGGTGGTCAAAAATTGACCAGTGCCGCCTGAGTCAGCTAACTACATGACGGCGCCAGCTTCCGACCGCCGCCGTGCCACGAGTCGACACTTCTAATACGTCCTGATTCTTCGTGCGCCGCCCAGGGCTGCAAGGCGACCACGCGCGCAGGGTTGGCTGCCGTTCCTAGAGCGCGGAAAGGCGCAGCTCGCCGCCGTCGGTGACGAAGCGCTGCCCCTGACGTTGCAGATGTCGGCCGTCGGGAAGCTCGTAACGCGGCGCCGACTGTGGGTTTGCGCGCGGTTGTTGCTCGTCGCGAAATTCGATGATGACGTAGGGCTCGCCATCTGCACCGATTGCGGGAAATTGCCGGAAAGACATACGCACCTCCGAAAGTTCCTAAGGTTGCAGTGCAGAGTTCGATGGATCCGCACGCCCGGCGTCGAGCCGGTATGGCGAGCATGCGCACGCGAGTGTTACCCAGATGTCGTGATGCAGTGAGGTCTGCAAGATCTGGTGGTTGAGCTCGTCAGGCGAGGTGGCGATCGTGTCTGGCCGCTCCGACAAGCGGCTGGGTACGCGTGCGTTGCATGGGCGGCTGCCGCGATGGAGCAGACAGCTGCAGTCTCGGGCTCGACAAGGCTTCAGGCACGCTGAAACGTCGCTGGGCACAGCAGCCAGCAACCTTCGTGGCGGTTGAATGCGTCCGTCGCGTAGGCTTCGCTTGCACCCAACGGATGCCACGCTGCAGCATCGCGAAGTCACATGCACAACGGCGCGATGGCTGCGGCATCACCGCGTCCGCCCGACACACAGCCACCCCGTCAACGGCTCAGTTGCAACGCATCCCGGTCGGCGGTGGCCGCCGCCAGTTCGGCACGCGCGGAGGCGATGCGCGCCTGCGCATCGATCAGGCGTACGCGTGCGTCGTTGGCGGTCTCCTCGCGCTGGTTGACCAGGAAAAAGTCACCCGAGCCCAGCTCGAAGCGCCGCCGCTCGGCCGCGGCCAGGCGGTCTGCCAGGCCGCGTTCCTCATCGGCGATCTTGGCCAGCCGTTCGGCGGCATTGAGCGAGATGACGATCGATTCCACTTCGATCGAAATCTGGTCGCGCAGAAAACGGCTGCGCTGATCCAGCGCTTCGATCTCGGCGCGCGCTTCGGCCACGCGGCCCCTGGCGGCGCGGTTTTCCAGCGGCACGCTGAAACGGAAGCCGATGATGGCGTCGGTCAGCGACCGGTTCGGGCCGCCGACGCCGGGCGGGCCCAGATCCTTGCTGACTTCCACGCTGACATCCAGGCGCGGTTTGAGATCATTCTGGGCCAGCATCAGCCGTGCGGTGGCCTGGTCGATGCGGGTCAGCACGGCGCGGTAATCCGGGCGCTCCACCGGCGCGGTGATCTTGCTGGCGCCGGCCAGTCCTTCCAGCGCCGTGGTGTCGGCCGGCAGGCGTTCGGCGGACACGATCAGCGGCATGCCGGCGTCGTCGCGCAAATACAGCGACAAGGCGTTGGCCGCATTGGCGAAGTCCTGTTCCGAGCGCACTACCAAGGCGCGACGACGCACCAGATTCTGGTCGTTTTCGGTCAGCAGGATGGTGGGGCGCGCACCAAGCGTGACCTGGCGCGAAATCGCATTGCGGCGTTGCTCGGCCAGTTGCAGCAGCTCGTTGTAGGCGCGCAACTTCAGCCCGGCGGCGACCCAGTTCTGGTACGCATCCACGGCGCGCCGCTGCACGCCGATGGCCACCATTTCCGCCTCGTACTTGGCCACATCGATATCGGTGCTGGCGATACTGCGCTTGGTGCGGCGTTCGTCGATCACGCGGTCGCGCAGCAGCGCGTACAGCGCGCCGACCTTCACTTCGCCGCCGCGATCGGTATAGGACTTGTCCTCGTAGATCGGGAAGGAGCCACGCGAGGAGCGGTAGCCACCGTAGTAATAGCCGCCGTTCTCTTCGAACGGCCGCTTGACCCCGGTTTCGATCGTGCTGCCGTCGTAATAGCCGGCCTCGCGCGAACGGCCTTCAATGTCGAACACCGTGTCGAAGGCGCCATCGGCCGAGATACCCTTGCCTTCGGCCTGGCGCACCTTCGCCAGCGCTTCGACGATCTGCGGTGCGGAGCGTGCCGACGACTGCAGTACCTCATCCAGCGTCAGTGCAGCGGTCTGGGCGAGTGCCGCAGCGGGGCAGAGTGCGATCAACAGGACGACAAGACGGCCGATCATTTCTTGCCCGTCGCTTCGTCTTCGGACTTGGGTGCGGCCGGCTTGGCCTTGCTCTCTTCCTGCGTGGTCGCAGCCGGGCGCCGGCCGAATTCCAGCGGGAAGTTGTTGAGCTGGCGCCACAGTTCGTAGCCGACCTTGACCGTTTCGCCCTGCACCCAGCCGCGCACCTTGCCGCCCTGGCGGGCGAATTCCTGCGCCGGCCATGCCGGCTTGCCCGGCATCGGCTCCACCAGGATGCGGAACAGCCCATCGGGCGCGGCATTGGGGTCGATGGCGCGCACCCGGCCGTCGAACATGCCGTGCGCCACCGACGGCCAACCGCTGAACTGGATCGCCGGCCAGCCTTCGAACTCCAGCCGCACCGGGCGGCCGGGGCGGATCAGCGGCACGTCGCGGCCGTCGATGTACAGCTCGACCGCGCGTTCCACCCGTTCCGGCGCGATCACCGCCAGCACGGTGCCCGGCGAGACCATGGCGCTGCCGCTGGCGGCATTGAGCTGCTGCACGCGGCCGTCGCGCGGGGCGCGCACCAGCTGCGCAGACTGGCGATTCAACTGAATGTCGATGCGGGTCAGCTTGGCGCGCGATTCGGCCAGCTTGGCATCGGCTTCGGCCACCTTGATCTGGGTCAGCTCGTAGTCGCGGCGGCCGGCCAGGCCTTCGGCCAGCAATTGCCTGCTGCGCGCCACATCGATGCTGGCCACCGCACGCGACTGCTGGATGGCGGCGATTTCCGCCTGCGCCTGCGCGCGTTCGCTGGCCAGGCGGGTGAGCAGGTCCGGGTCCAGGTCGCCGACACGCGCGATCGGGTCGCCCTTGGACACATGCTGGCCGTCATGCACGTACCAGCGTTCGACGCGGCCCGGCACGAAGGCGGTGACCGGCTGCTGGCGGTCGCTGGGATCCAGCGACACGACCTGGCCCTTGCCGCTGGCGGTCTGCACCCACGGCGCCAGTGCCAGGATCGCCGCAGCGATGCCGATGCCGATCAGCAGCATCCAGGCCACCGCCTTGGCGATGCTGGGCGGACGCATCGCCGCCAGGGTGGGGAAGTGCGCCAGGCGATCAGGAGCGTGCGGCATGCGACACCTCCTGCGTGGATGCGATCAGCTCGGCACGCGTGGCGTAGCGTTGCTGGCGCTCCGGCTCCAGCCGGAACCAGCCATCCAGGGTGATGTCCTCCGGCCGCCCGGTGCACAGCAGCACCGTGGTTCCTGCATCCTTCAAGCGTCGCAGAACCTGGGTCAGGCGCTCGGCCGGGATCAGGTCGTACAGCTGCGACAGCATCAATACGCGCGGGCGCACCAGCAGTGCATTGGCCAGCTTCAGCGCCATGACCTCGCCAATCCACAGCGGGAAGCCGGACGCGGCAAGCCGGGTGTCCAGGCCTTGCGGCAACGCGGCGATGCGCGCGCGCAGGCCCACCGCATCGATGGCTTGCAGCATCGCTTCGGAGGTCACGTCGGCCGAGGCCATTGCCAGGTATTCGCGAATGGTGACTTCCACGATGGTCGGGCGGTCGAGCACGGTGACTTCCGAACGCAGCAGGTACATATCGAAGGTGGCCATGTCCGCGCCACCGACCATCACCAGCCCGCGGTCGGGAACGACGTGGCGCTTGAGCACCATGGCCAGCAGGCGCTCGGCACCGCCATCGGCCAGCGTGACCAGCTGCTCGCCGGCTTCCAGCGCGAAATCAAAACGCGCGCCCTCGATCACCACCCCGTCCAGGCGGACCCCGCTATTGCGCGGCGCCTCGCCGGCGGCAAGCACCGGGCGCTCCTGGGGATGGCGTACAGCAGCGACAATTCCTCCGCGCTGGCCACCAGGTCGTAGAACGTGTCCAGGTAGCTGCCCAGCTGTGCAATGCCGTAGAACACCGCGCTCAGGATCAGTTCGGCTGCCACCAGCTGGCCGATCGACAGCTCGCCGCGCAGGATCAGGCTGCCGCCCAGCGCCAGCAGCGCCGCGCTGGCCACCGCATAGGTGAGCAGGAAGGCCAGCGTCTGGGTGAAGGTGTAGCGGAAGTGGCGCCGATGCCGGTCGACATAGTCGGCGGTCACCTTTTCCGAGCGATCCATCGCGAAGTTGAGATGGCGGCTGGATTTGTAGAACCCGTTGGAGCCGCCGACGCTTTCCAGCCAATGCGCGGCGTTGTGCTTGGCCTGGCTCAGTTCGACCGCCGAGCGGATCGAGCCGCGCGACCAGATCATCCAGATCGAGAAGATGGTCAGCAGCAGCAGCGCGTTGAAGCCGAGGAAGAACGGGTGATAGAAGCTGGTGACGATCAGGCCGACCGCCGACTGCAGCACGATGGTGAACGCACCGACCGCCAGGCTGGGCACTGCTTTCTGCACCACCACCAGATCGAAGTAGCGGTTGAAGACATCGCCGCGGTTCTGGTCGGCGAAGAACGGGTTCTGCGCGTGCACCGCACGCACGGTGATCTCCGCCACCACGCGTGCGAACAGGCGACGTTCGAACAGCGCCATCACCCACACCCGCATCGCGCTCAGTGCCGCCACCAGCAGCAGCAGGCCCAGCAACAGCCCGGACAAGGTCCACAGCGGCGTGGGCAGCGCGGTGTTGGCAACGCTGTTGATCAGCAACTGCACCGAGATCGGCGTGGCCAGCGACAGCAGGCTGATCGCAACGCCGTACACCAGGGTCAGGCGCACATACGGCATGTCCGGGCCGACAACTTCCGTCAGCCAGCTCGCCGCTTCCCGCCATCCAATCCGCTTGGCCGCCATTCGATATCCGTTGATGAGTTCAGTGAAGCATTGACGAGTTGCCGGCCCGCAAACAAGGCCGAAGCGCTTATGTGCCGCATAGGATTTTCCTATGCAGCCACCGCGCGCAGCAGATCGGCGATCAAGCCGAAGGCCGGTGCGCGACCGGCGCCCTGGCGCCAGAGCAGACCGATCTCCCTATAGTAGCGCCCGCCTTTGACCGGCCGAACCACCACGTCGTCGCCTTCGCGGATTTCCTGGCGCACGTACAGGTCCGGAAGCAAGGCAAGACCCATGCCCATGCCGGCCATCTGGCGGATCGCGTCCAGGCTGGTGCCTTCGTAATCGCGCAAGACATTGGCGCCCACCTCCATGGCGATCGCGGCAACCTGTTCTGCCAGTCGGTATTCCGGCATCAAGGTCAGCAAGTTGGCGCCGCGCAGGTCGGCCGGGGTGATGCAGGCCTTGGTGCGCAGCGGATGATCGGCAGCCATGGTCACATGCAGCAGTTCGCGAAACAGCCGCTCGCTGTGCAGGCCGCGGCCGGCTACCGGCAGTTGCGCGAGGACCAGGTCGTGCGTGCCGTTGCTCAGGTCGGCGGCGAGGTCGGTTGGCAGGCCTTCGCGCACATGCACGCGCAGGGCCGGATGCTCGCGATGCAGGCGTGCCACCAGGCTGGGCATCAGATAGGCGCCGAGCGTGGGCGAGACGCCGAGGCGGATGGTGCCGATCAAGGTATCGGCGGCGGTGGCGCGGACCTCTTCCAGATCGGTGACATCGAGCAGGATGCTGCGTGCGCGGTCGAGCAGCTCGCGACCGAGCGGGGTCAGGATTGCCTGCGCGCCGCGCTCGAACAGTGGCGCGCCGATGATCGCTTCCAATGCGCGGATCTGTTGCGACAACGATGGCTGCGAGACGCCCATCTGCTCGGCGGCACGGGTAAAGCTGCCGGTATCGGCCAGCGCGACGAAATAGCTCAGCTGGCGAAGAGTGGTTTTGGGGCGGGGCATGGGGTCACATCGGATTGCGTGGGAGCGCACGGCCGGCGTGGCCGGTGAGACAAGACGGGCCACGTGCGGCGGGCAAGTGCAGCGGCAGCGCGTCCGGCGAGGGTGGGCGAGCCGCGGTCACCGCAGTGTACGAGCGGCGCAGGCCGATGCCGAGCGAAGGCCGCGCCCGTCTCGCGGCGAGCGCAGGCGTTTCGCTGGTTGCGCCAGGTGCCATCGCTGGCACGACGGCGCCTGGCGGCGCTCATTGGTCGATGAACTGCAGCCGCGCCAGCTCCGCATACAGACCGCCTTCGGCGATCAACTGCGCATGCGTACCCTGCGCAACGATGCGCCCGGCATCCATCACCACGATGCGGTCGGCCTTGAGCACGGTGGCCAGGCGGTGCGCGATCACCAGCGTGGTGCGGCCTTGCATCAGTCGCTCCAGCGCCTGCTGCACGGCGCGCTCGCTTTGCGCATCGAGCGCGCTGGTGGCTTCGTCCAGCAGCAGGATCGGCGCGTCCTTGAGCAGCGCACGTGCAATCGCCACGCGTTGCTGCTGGCCGCCGGACAGGCGCGTGCCGCGCTCACCCAGTTCGCTGGCGTAGCCCTGGGGCAGGGCGCGGATGAACACATCGGCTTCGGCCGCCGCCGCCGCCGCTTCCACCTCGGCGTCGCTGGCCTGCAGGCGCCCGTAGCGGATGTTGTCGGCGGCGCTGGCGGCAAACAACGTGGGTTGCTGCGGTACCAGCGCGATGTGCTCGCGCAACAGGACCGGGTCGACCTCGCGCAGGTCGATGTCGTCGATACGCACCTTGCCGCTGTCCGGGTCGTGGAAGCGCAGCAGCATCGACAGCACCGTGCTCTTGCCCGCACCGGACGGACCCACCAGCGCCACGGTTTCGCCGGGGCTGACATGCAGGTCGAACCCGTCCAGCGCCGGCGCGTCCGGGCGTTGCGGGTAATGGAAGACCACCCGGTCGAAATGGATCGCGCCGCGCAGCGGCTGCGGCAAGGCCTGCGGCGTGGCCGGCGCCACGATCAGCGGTTGTTCGTCGAGCAATTCACTCACCCGGC
Source organism: Xanthomonas phaseoli pv. phaseoli (assembly GCA_022749655.1). Taxonomy (GTDB): domain Bacteria; phylum Pseudomonadota; class Gammaproteobacteria; order Xanthomonadales; family Xanthomonadaceae; genus Xanthomonas; species Xanthomonas phaseoli. The sequence goes on along the minus strand of CP094243.1, from coordinate 3,700,953 downwards.
CCATGCCGCCGGCGGCACGCTGCAACTCGTTCCAGACCTCGGCCAGCGCCCCGACCGAACCGCCGCCGATCATCGCGTACAACACGAACTGGCCGAGCGTGCCGGGCGTCATGCGGCCAGCAATCACATCGTGCGCGCCAAGCCACAACACCGCGACGATCGCGCCGAAGATCAGCATGATCGCCACCGCGGTCACGGTGGCCTGGGTGCGGATGCGCACCTTCGCGGTGTCGATGGCGGTCAACAGTGCCGTACTGAAACGTTGGCTTTCGTAACGCTCGCGTGCATGCGCCTGCACGGTGCGCACTGCGCCCAGGGTTTCGGCGGCCAGCGTATTGGCATCGGCCACACGGTCCTGGCTTGCGCGCGAAATCTTCTGCAGGCGGCGTGCGCCCAGCACGATCGGCAGCACTGCCAGCGGGATGCCGATCAAGGTGAAGCCGGCCAGCCGCGGGCTGGTGACGAACAGCATGACGATGCTGCCGATCACCGTGACCGAACTGCGCAAGGCCACCGACATGGTGGTGCCGATCAGCCCACGCAGCAATTCGCTGTCGGCCGACAGGCGCGACACCAATTCGCCGCTGCGGCTGCGGTCATGAAATCCGGCGTCCAGGCCGATCAGGTGCGCATACAGCCGCCCGCGCAGGTCGGCGACCACTTTTTCGCCCAGCAGTGCGACGAAATAGAAGCGCGCCGCCGTTGCCAACGCCAGCACGACCGAGACTGCGAACAGCAGCGAGAACGCCTGGTTGATCTGCGCATCGCCGGAGAAGCCTTGGTCGATCATGCGCTTGACCGCTGCGGGCAGGCTCAGCGTGGCGGCAGCGGAAATCGACAGTGCGACCAGCCAGGCGGCAAACAGGCCGCGCTGGCGTTGGACGAATGGCCACAAGGTGCGCAGGCTGCCCAGCTTCCGCAACGGGCTGGGACGTGCAGCGGCTGGCTCGGTCATGCGGCTTCCGGGGATGAGAGATGGACACGATTGCGAGTGGCGTCGCACAGGCGGGTTTTCAAGCCGGCGAGCTGATCGGCAGGCAGTTGCACGCGCAACGCTGCACCCTCGGCGTCGAAGTGTTCGTCCAGTTTGTCGGCATGGAAGGCCGCCAGCGCTGCGTGCACCAGGCCCAGATCGTCGAACCGGCACTGTACCTGCACCAGCGACAACGCGATCAATGGCTGTCGCGTTGCCAGCCGCAGGCACTCGGCCGCGGTACCGCCGTAGGCGCGCACCAGCCCGCCGGCACCGAGCTTGATGCCGCCATACCAGCGCGTGACCACCACCACCACCCGATCGAAGCCCTGGCCATCGATGGCGGCCAGGATCGGCCGGCCGGCGGTGCCGCTTGGCTCGCCGTCGTCGCTGGAACGGTAGTCCTGCCCGAACCGGTAGGCCCAGCAGTTGTGCGTCGCGTCCGGCACTGCCACGCGCTGCACGATCTCCAGCGCATGCGCGGGAGCCTCCAGTGCGACAGCATGGGCCACAAAGCGACTGTGCTTGATGTCCAGACTGTGGTGCGCATCAGCGGCGAGGGTATCGAGCATCGCCGCCATTCTATGCGAGGCGGTACGGCGGATTGCCGCAGCCATCGTGACTGCCGTTGCAAGCTGGCAACACCGCGCCGTGTACGTGCCATCGTGCTGCAGCACCTGCGCAGGGTCGCAGTGACGACGGGTGGTGCGCTCACCGTGGCATCGTGCTTGCCGACGCCGCTGCAGCGGCGACGTACGCCTGTCATTGTGGGTTGGGCGATCAGGGAGCGGCGCCTCGGCAACCCGGCCGACGCGCGGTGAGACGCCGTTTGTCTTGGCTGCCTTCGCTCACACCAGGGTGGAGCGCCGCTTCTCGTCGATCCACTTCGATGCCTGCGCCGGCGTGTAGTGCTGCATCCATTCGAGCATCTGCTCGATATCTGCGCCGTACCACAGGTCGGTGCGTTGATCTGGATGCAGGAAGCGCTCTTCCACCATGCGATCGATCATGCCGATCAGCGGCGCGTAGAAATCTTCGATATCCAGGAAGGCGCAGGGCTTGTTGCCGATGCCGAGCTGGCGCCAGGTCAGCATCTCGAAGATCTCTTCCATGGTGCCGAAGCCGCCGGGCAGGGCGACGAAGCCATCGGACAACTCGAACATGCGCATCTTGCGCTCGTGCATCGAGCCGACGATCTCCAGTTCGGTCAAGCCGCGGTGGGCCACTTCCCAGTCCGCCAGTTGCTTGGGGATCACGCCCGTGACCTGGCCGCCGGCAGCGAGGACGGCGTTGGCCACCGTGCCCATCAGGCCGACGTTGCCGCCGCCGTAGACCAGTCGCAGGCCTTGCTCGGAAATGCGCGTGCCCAGGGCAGTGGCGCGTTCGGCATAGGCCGGTTTGTTACCGGCGTTGGAGCCGCAATAGACGCAGATGCTTTTCATGGGATTCGGAATTGGGGATTGGGGATTCGTAAAACCGGGCGCGCTGCGTCGATGCCATCTAGAGGCCCGCCGAAATGAACGTTGCAGGATTGTTTTGACCGTGCCTGAAAAACATAACGCCGGGTTTTTAGCCCGGCGTCATGTGCTTGCCGGGAGATGATCAGGAGAGGGAGTCGTTTACGAATCCCCACGCCCGAATCCCGAATCCCGGTCTTAGTTGGCCTTGTGGATCGCGCGCTTGCTGACCGCCATGGCGGCGTCGTGGATCGCTTCGGACAGCGTCGGATGGGCGTGGCAGATGCGCGCCAGGTCGTCGGCCGAGCCGTTGAATTCCATCGTCAGCACACCTTCGTGCACCAGCTCGGACACGCCCACGCCCACCAGGTGCATACCCAGCACGCGGTCAGTTTCGGCATCGGCGATCACCTTGACGAAGCCGGCCGGCTCGCCCATGGCCACCGCGCGACCGATCGCCGCGAACGGAAAGCTGCCGGCCTTGTAGGCAACGCCTTCGGCCTTCAACTGCTGCTCGGTCTTGCCGACCCAGGCAATTTCCGGCTCGGTGTAGATGACCCACGGAATGGTGTCGAAGTTAACGTGGCCGGGCAGGCCGGCGATCAGTTCGGCCACCGCGATGCCTTCCTCGAAGCCCTTGTGCGCCAGCATCGGGCCGCGCACGCAGTCGCCGATCGCCCAGACGCCATCCACACCGGTGTGGCAATGGCCATCGACCTCGATCTGGCCGCGGTCGGTGACCTTGACCCCGGTGCCCTCGGCCAGCAGGTTCTTGGTCGCGGCCTTGCGGCCCACGGCCACCAGCAGCTTGTCCACGGTCAGGGTCTGCTCGCCGGTCGCGTCGGTGTAGCTCAGCACCACCTGCTTGGCGTCGCCGCTGCCGGTGATCTCGGTCTTGCTGACCTTGGCGCCCAGCTTGATGTCCAGGCCCTGCTTCTTGAATTCCTTCAGTGCGGTCTTGGCCACTTCGGCATCGGCCAGCGCCAGGAAGTCCGGCAGCGCTTCGAGGATGGTGACCTCGGCGCCCAGGCGCTTCCACACGCTGCCCAGCTCCAGGCCGATCACGCCAGCGCCGATCACCGCCAGGCGCTTGGGCACCGCAGTGAAGTCCAGCCCGCCGACGTTGTCGACGATGGTGTCGCCATCGAACTTGGCGAACGGCAGTTCGATCGATTCCGAACCGGCGGCCAGGATCACATTGGTGCCCTTGAGCTCGATCTCGCCGCCTTCGTGCTGGCTCACCTTGACGATGTTGCCCGGCTGCAGCTGGCCGAAACCGTAGTACGGGGTGATCTTGTTGGCTTTGAACAGCATCGCGATGCCGCCGGTGAACTGCTTCACGATCTTGTCCTTGCGGCCGATCATCGTGGGCACGTCCATCTTGGCGTCGTTGAAGCTGATGCCGTGGTCGCCGAACAGGTGACCCATGTTCCAGAACTGGCGCGAGGAATCCAGCAGCGCCTTGGACGGGATGCAGCCCACGCGCAGGCAGGTACCGCCCAGCGCCGGCTTGCCGTCCTTGCCCAGTGCCGCGTCGATGCAGGCGACCTTCATGCCCAGCTGGGCCGCGCGGATGGCGGCGTGATAACCGGCCGGGCCAGCACCGATGACGACGACGTCGAATTGTTCGCTCATTTCATTTGCTCACGGGAATGGGGAATAGGGAATGGGGAATCGCAACAGCGCATGCGCCTGTCGCGTGCCATCCAGGTCCAGGCGGGAATGGAGCGGGCGGTGGGCGCTTGTCCCATTCCCGACTCTCCATTCCCGATTCCCGGCTCTTACAGGCCGAACAACATGCGGCCCGGGTTCTCCAGCTGGTTCTTGATGTCTACCAGGAACTGCACCGAATCCTTGCCGTCGATGATGCGGTGGTCGTAGGACAGCGCCAGGTACATCATCGGGGCGATCACGACCTGGCCGTTCTCGGCGATCGGACGCTCCTTGATCGCATGCATGCCCAGGATGGCGCTCTGCGGCGGGTTGATGATCGGGGTCGACAGCAGCGAGCCGAAGGTGCCGCCGTTGGTGATGGTGAAGGTGCCGCCCTGCAGGTCGTCCAGGCCCAGCTTGCCGGCGCGCGCCTTGGCGGCGTAGTCGGCGATGCCCTGCTCGACGTCGGCGAACGACTGGCGCTCGACATTACGCAGCACCGGCGTGACCAGCCCCTTGTCGGTCGACACAGCGATCGAGATGTCGCTGTAGCCGTGATAGATGATGTCGTCGCCGTCGATCGAGGCATTGACCAGCGGGAAGCGCTGCAGCGCGTTGGCGGCGGCCTTGACGAAGAAGCTCATGAAGCCGAGCTTGATGCCGTGCGCCTTCTGGAACTCGTCCTGCAGCTCCTTGCGTGCGGCCGACACCTTGGCCAGGTTGACCTCGTTGAAGGTGGTCAGCATCGCGGTGGAGTTCTTGGACTCCATCAGGCGCTTGGCAATGGTCTTGCGCACGCGGGTCATCGGCACGCGCTCTTCCGGGCGGGCGCCCGAAGCCTTGCCGACGCCGCCGGCCTTGGCGAAGTTGACGATGTCTTCCTTGGTCACCGCGCCACGACGGCCGGTGCCTTCGACCTGCGACGGATCTACGCCCTGGGTGATTGCGGAGAAGCGCGCACCTGGCGGCAGCGCATCGGCAGCGGACTTGGACGCAGCCGCAGGCGCGGCGGCGGCAGCCGGTGCCGGAGCGGCTGCTGGCGCAGCAGCGGCAGGCGCCGGTGCAGCGGCCTTCTTCTCTTCAGCCGGTGCAGCGGCAGCCACGGCGCCTTCTTCGATGATCGCCAGGATCTGGTTGCTGGTGACCGTGCTGCCGGTGTCGAACTTGATTTCCTTCAGTACGCCGTCGACCGGCGAAGGAACTTCCAACACGACCTTGTCGGTTTCCAGGTCGACCAGATTCTCGTCGCGCTTGACCGCTTCGCCGGCCTTCTTGTGCCAGCTGGCGATGGTGGCGTCGGAAACGGATTCGGGCAGTACCGGAACTTTGACTTCGGTGGCCATTCGGGGAGCGTCCTAGGGTTTTCGTTCTTTGGGGAAGAGGAGTTATTCAGCGACTTGGTCGTTGAACGGGTTGAGCAGCGCATCGGCAACCAGCTTCTGCTGCTCGATGATGTGGTCGGCCATGTGGCCGGCGGCAGGCGAGGGCGAACGGGCACGGCCGGCGTAATGCAGGCTCTGGCCGCTGGCCAGGCAGAAGTTGAGGTGGTGGCGGATCTGGTACCACGCACCCTGGTTCTGCGGCTCTTCCTGGCACCACACCACGCCGGTGGCGTTGGCATAGGCCTTGAGCTCGGCCGCCAGCTGCGCGCGCGGGAACGGATACAGCTGCTCCACACGCAGGATGGCGACATCGTCCTGGCCGCGCTTGGTCTGGTCTTCGAGCAGGTCGTAATAGACCTTGCCCGAGCACAGCACCACGCGCTTGACCTTGGCCGCGTCGGCCTTGGCGTCCGGGATCAGGTGCTGGAATTGCCCGTCGGCCAGTTCTTCCAGGCTCGACACCGCCAGCTTGTGGCGCAGCAACGACTTGGGCGTCATCACCACCAGCGGCTTGCGGGTGGTCATGCGCATCTGGCGGCGGATCATGTGGAAGCATTGCGCCGGCGTGGTCGGCACGCAGACCAGCATGTTCTCCAGCGCGCACAGCTGCAGGAAACGCTCCAGACGTGCAGAGCTGTGCTCCGGGCCCTGGCCTTCGTAGCCATGCGGCAGGAACAGCGACAGGCCTGCGATGCGGCCCCACTTAGCTTCGCCGGCGGCGATGAACTGGTCGATCACCACCTGCGCGCCGTTGGCGAAGTCGCCGAACTGCGCTTCCCAGATGCACAGCGCATTCGGGTCGGTAGTGGAGTAGCCGTATTCGAAGCCCATCACCGCTTCTTCGCTCAGCAGCGAGTCGATGACGGTGGCGTCTTCCGGGTTCTGCACCAGCTGGCGCAGCGGCAGGTAGTAATCGTCGGTCTTCTGGTCATGCAGGATCGCGTGACGGTGGAAGAACGTGCCGCGGCCGGCGTCCTGGCCGACCAGACGCAGCTTGTGACCCTCGGCCAGCAAGGTGGCGTAGGCCAGGTTTTCCGCGAAGCCCCAGTCGCCAAGCTGGTCGCCTGCCGCCATCTTGACGCGATCTTCGTAGATCTTCGCCACGCGGGCATGCAATTCGACGCCTTCGGGGATGGTGGTGATCAGCTTGGCCAGACGGTCCAGCTGCTCGCGCTTGACGCGCGTGTCCACCGGATCGGCAGCGGTGCCGACCAGGTACTTGGACCAATCGATGGCAAATTCGTCCGGCTTGCGCTTGGCCAGTTCGGTGGTGTACTCGCCCGAATCGAGCTTGTTGCGGTAGCCGTCCACCAGGGCCTTGGCCTCGTCGGCGCTCAGCACGCCGTCGCTTTCCAGCTTGGCGGCATACAGCTCGCGGGTGGTCTTGTGCTTGCGGATGGTCTGGTACATCACCGGTTGGGTCGCTGCCGGTTCGTCGGCCTCGTTATGGCCCCAACGGCGGTAGCAGACCAGGTCGATGACCACGTCCTTCTTGAACTGCTGGCGGAATTCGTAGGCCAGCTTGGACACGAACATCACCGCGTCCGGATCGTCGCCGTTCACGTGGAAGACCGGCGCGCCGATCATCTTGGCCACGTCCGTGCAGTACAACGTGGAGCGGGCGTCGTCGCGGGTGCTGGTGGTGAAGCCGATCTGGTTGTTGACCACGATGTGCACGGTGCCGCCGACCGCGAAACCGCGCGCCTGCGACATCTGGAACAGTTCCATCACCACGCCCTGGCCGGCGAATGCGGCGTCGCCATGGATCAGGATCGGCAGGACGGCCTTGCGCTCGGCATCGCCGAAACGCTCCTGGCGCGAACGCACGCTGCCGACCACGACCGGGTCGACGATTTCCAGGTGCGAGGGTTGAACGCCAGTGCCAGGTGCACCTGCTTGTCGGTGCCGACTGCGATATCGGCCGAGAAACCCATGTGGTACTTGACGTCGCCGGTGTGCGCGCGGTCGTCATGGGCGTGCTCGAACTTGCCTTCGAATTCGTCGAACAGCTTGCGCGGGTTCTTGCCCAGCGTATTGACCAGCACGTTGAGGCGGCCGCGGTGGGCCATGCCGATCACGATGTCCTTGACCTGATCGTTGCCGGACTGGCGAATGATCTCGTCCATCATCGGGATCAGCGAATCGCCGCCTTCCAGCGAGAAGCGCTTCTGGCCGACGTACTTGGTGTGCAGGTAGCGCTCCAGGCCTTCGGCAGCGGTGAGCCGCTCCAGGGTGCGCTTGCGGCTGGCCGCATCGCCGGCAATCTTGCCGCCGGCGTCTTCCAGGCGCTTGTAAATCCACTGGCGCTGGTCGAACTCCTGGATGTGCATGAACTCGGCGCCGATGCTGCTGGCGTAAGTCGCCTTCAGGCGCGTCAGCAGATCCTTGAGCTTCATGCGCGGCTGGCCACCGATGCCGCCGGTACTGAACTCGCTGTCCAGATCGGCCTGGGACAGGCTGTGGAACGGCAGGTCCAGGTCGGGCGGGTTGACCGGCGGGACCAGGCCCAGCGGGTCGAGCTGTGCGCCGAGGTGGCCACGGGCGCGGTAGGCAGTGATCAGACGGCCGACATTGCGCTCGCGCTCGTCGCTGGCGCCTGCGCCGGTACCGGCGTTGGCAGCTTGCTTGGAGGCGGTGAGGATATGGGCGATGGCCGCCGAATGCGGTACGTCACCGGCACCGCGACCTTCGAAACCATCGAAGTAGCTCTTCCACTTCGGATCGACACTGTCCGGGGCGACGAGGTACTGCTCGTACAGATCCTCGATGTAGGCGGCGTTGCCGCCGGCGAGCTGCGATGACTGCGCGAACTGCTTTAGGAGATTATCCACGATGGTAAGTCGGGTCTGCTGTGGGGATGATTGTGCGGAAGCGGCAGGGCGAGATGCCCCGTCGGTCGGTCTCAAATCTCGAAAAATTATACCCCCTTGCGCTAGTGAGGGGGCGTCTGCAAGCTGACCGGCGGGGTAGACCAATTGCGCGCGCGCCTACGTGCGAGCGGCGCTGTGGGGTCAGATGCCGAGCGCGCGCGGCTCGTTCCAGAGCGCGCTGCGCTCCCATATCTGCGCGAATTCGCGCTCCAACTGGCGGCTGCGCGCTGCACCCGACAGCCAGGTTTCGCCATCATCGAAGCGATGACCCGTTGGACGAAAGTAGTAGGCGTCGTCGCCGACAACATAGACCGATGCAAAACTTGCATCGACCGGGTCGCTGACCGCGCGGAACCGGAACACGCTGGGCAGGCGCTGTGCCAGGCGCAGCATCGCGCTGCTGCTGGCCGCGGCACTGGCGGTGTCTTGCACCAGGACATGTACACGCTTGTCGTGGCGGGCGGTGGCGAAACGACGCAGCGCGTCGAGCACCGCGGCGTTGTCGAACAGGGGCGGGTCCAGGGCGCGGGTGTAGATCAGCACCTGGCGGCGCGCGGCGCACAGCAACCCGGTGGTGGCGGCCAAGGCTGCGGTGAAGGAGTCCACTGCCATCGGGCCGTCGAGGCGACGGTGCACGACGGTACCGGGCGCATCGTGGGCCTGGCCAATGCGCTCGGGTGAGGAGAGGGTGCCAGCGTCGGGCAGAAAGCCCAGGCGCGCGAAGACCGCTTCCGCAGCTGGGCTGGGACATGCGCGCAGGCTAGGCCAGCCGTGCCGCCGTGCCGCGTCGACTGCGGCAGCGAGCAGTTGGTCGGCCACGCCACGGCGGCGCCAGTTGGGCAGAACGCCGAGGCGGTCGAGGCGGCGATCGGCGGTGAGCCGCACCGAGGCGATCAGCTGGCCCTCGTCGCGTACGGCCAGATGCAGGCTGAGCGGATCCAATGCATCCCACTGGACACCGCCGGTGGCGCCAGCGGTGTCGGTGGCGCAGGCCAGCCGCAGCGCACGCAGCGCCGCCGCGTCGGCGGCCGGGTCCAGCGTGACGATCTGCGGTCTGGCGTGCGCGGTCATGCAGGCTTGGTGGTGTCGTCGCTGTCGTCGGAATCGGTCTTGTCGGCGATCGCACTGTCGACGTCCTGCTCGGCTTCGGCATCGTCGCCGGGTTCGACATCGGCCTCCAGCGCCTCTGCCGGGGTGTCGGCAGCGTCGGCAACCTGTTCGACATCGGCGTCGGCATCGATGTCCTTCGTCCGCCTCCGGCGCGTCGTCCTCGGCATCGGCATCTTCGTCGTCGTGGTCGGCCGACACGCTCAGGGCATGCGCGTGGTCGTCTGCGAGGTCGTCCTCGGCATCTTCGTGGGCGCGCTGGTAGTGGCCCTGTGCCAGCAGCTCCAGTACCACCTCGCGGCCACGCGGGGACAACTGCGCGTACAAAGTGCCGTCGATCTCTTCGGCCGCGGCCAGACGGGACGCATCCTTGGCCGACAGCGCAAACTCCAGGCCGCTGCAGAACAGCGTGGCGCCGCGTTTGGCGCGCCGCCAGGCCAGCCGCGACCACGGGTGGCGGTGCAGCAGCACGCCTTCTTCCAGCGCCTGCTCGACCGCTTCGCGCGGGATCGGCTCGGGCGCCGGCACCACGTCGCCGGAGGCGCGGTAGGTGGTCATGAAGCGGCCGAACCAGTCGCCCAGGCGGTCGGGGTCGTTCATGCGCAGCGCATTGAGCGCAGCGACCACGCGGTTCATCGCGGTAACGTCGATTTCGTAGGGATCGGCCGGCACCTTGAGGTCTTCGTCGTGATAGCGCACGGCCTCGTCGGCATCGGCAATCAAGGTGTCCAGGTAATCGCCGATCAGCTCGGCCGAGGACGGTGCGCGGGTGCCGATGGAGAAGGTCAGGCAGGCGTCTTCGGCCACACCGTGGTGCGGGATCAGCGGCGGCAGGTAGAGCATGTCGCCCGGGCCCAGCACCCAATCGTGGGTGGGCTTGAACTCGCGTAGCAGCTTGAGCTCGACATCGTCGCGGAACGCCAGCGGCGTGGCCTTGCGGCCCTGGACGGTGCGCGCGTCGATCTGCCAGCGGCGGTGGCCCTGGCCCTGCAGCAGGAACACGTCGTAATGGTCGACATGCGCGCCCACCGAACCGCCAGTGGCCGCGAAGCTGATCATGATGTCGTCGATACGCCAGCGCGGCAGGAAGCGGAAGTGCTCCAGCAGGGCACGCACGTCGGCGTCCCATTTGTCCACGTCCTCCACCAGCAAGGTCCAGTCATGGTCGGGCAGTCCGGGAAAATCGGTTTCCTGGAACGGGCCGGTGCGCACGTCCCAGCCGTCGGTGGTGCGGTCGTGGCTGATCAGGCGTGCCAGCACGCCGTCTTCGCAGGCCAGCCCGGCCAGGTCTTCCGGCTGCAGCGGCGAGGCGAAATCCGCGAACGCATTGCGGATCAACAGCGGGTGCTTGTGCCAGTAATTGCGCAGGAAACGCTCGACCGGCATGCCCAGCGGCTGTCCCGGACGGGCCTGGACTTCGATGGCAAGTGGGGTCGCTTTACGTACGGCCATTTGGGGTCCTTACACGATGTAGAAGAGAGTGCGGTGCGCGGCATCGGCCGGCGCCAATGGCCTATTGTCGACTGCCCGAGCCGGATGTGCACCTGTGCGGCGCGCAACGTGCCCGCTCCGGTTCGCCGCTGCAGGGCTGGCCGGCGTTTCCGATCGCTTCTTCGTGTTGATGGCCTTGCCAGCGGCATGGTGGCGCCTGCCGCGCACGCCGATCGTCGCGTGCGCGGGTAGCGCACCAGCACGCATCACATCACTTTGTTGCCGCTGCCACGGTCGTCCAGTGCGGGTTTGCTGGATGGGTTGACGGTGTTGTCGTTGCCCGAAAACCGTACCTGTTTGACGGCGCGCGCCAGCACCAGATTCTTGTTGCCCTGGATATCCACGGTGTCGACATCGGTCAGATTGAGCGTGTTGTCGTGACCGCTCACGCTGAGCTGACCGAGTTGCTCGTTGAGCACCGTGAAGTTGCTTCCCTCCAGCCGAATGCTGCGTGCAGTGTCCAGATTCATCGTGCCACGCGAGGCGGTGATGGTGACCGTGCCGCACTCGCCGTGCAGGATCCATTCGCTGTCATTGCGGGTCAGCCGGACGTCTTTGCCGGCACAGTCTGCGCCGCTGGCCGGATCGGTCAGGGGAGTGGAGACCGCCGATGGCGCCTGCGCAGCGGGGCCCTCGCCGCCGCATCCGTTCAGTGCAAGGACGCTTGCCAGCGTCAACAGTGACAGTGCCGTGTGAGTGACGCGCATCGCCGATCTCCTGAAGGTGAGGCCGGCACGATAGCAGTGCGGTTGGGTCACCCATGTGCAGGCGCTGGCCGGGCGTCCAACCCGCCAACGATGTGGAGTGCGTCCGGTGCGAGGTGTCGTGGACTCGTTATCACTGGCCGTGATCGGCCTGCATCGACATGTGGTCATGTCGCTGCAGGCTCGCCGATGCAGCTTCGCCGATAAGGTCGATGACGTGACCCGCTGCGCAAGCTCGCACCGCGCGTGCGCTTCGGTCAGCTCAGATCGCGCGCGCCAACTGCTCGGCCAGGCCGGTGTAGGCGCCCGGGGTGAGCGCGCGCAGGCGCTGCTTGTCGTCTTCGGGCAGTTGCAGGCTTTCCACGAAGGCCTGCATCGAGGCGGCGGGAATGCCCTGGCCGCGGGTCAGCGCCTTGAGTTGTTCGTACGGATTGGGCAGGCCGTGGCGGCGCATGACCGTCTGCACGGCTTCGGCCAGCACTTCCCAGGCCGCATCCAGGTCGGCATCCAGGCGCTCGGGGTTGACGGTGAGCTTGCCCAGGCCCTTGGCCAGCGAATCCAGCGCGACCTGGGTGTGGCCGAACGCGGTGCCGAGTGCGCGCAGCACGGTGGAATCGGTGAGGTCGCGCTGCCAGCGGCTGATCGGCAACTTGGCGGAAAAGTGTTCGAACAGCGCGTTGGCGATGCCGAAATTGCCCTCGGCATTTTCGAAGTCGATGGGGTTGACCTTGTGCGGCATGGTCGAGGAGCCGACTTCGCCCTCTTTGAGCTTCTGCTTGAAGTAGCCCAGCGAGATATAGCCCCAGATGTCGCGCGCCAGGTCGATCAGGATGGTGTTGGCGCGGCGGCTGGCATCGCCGATTTCGGCCACATTGTCGTGCGGTTCGATCTGGGTGGTGTAGGGGTTGAACACCAGGCCCAGGCTTTCCACGAAACGCTGTGCGAACGCCGCCCAGTCCAGGTCCGGGTACGACACCAGGTGTGCGTTGTAGTTGCCGACCGCGCCGTTGATCTTGCCGGTCAGTTCGACTGCGGCGATCTGCTTGCGCTGGCGCTCCAGGCGCGCGACCACGTTGGCGATTTCCTTGCCCAGCGTGGTGGGCGAGGCGGTCTGGCCATGGGTACGCGAGAGCATCGGCTGGGCCGCCTGCGCATGCGCCAGGCTGCGCAGCGAGGCGACGATGCCGTCCAGGCTAGGCAGCAGCACCTCGCGGCGGGCCTGCTCCAGCATCAGGCCGTAGCTGAGGTTGTTGATGTCTTCGCTGGTGCAGGCAAAGTGCACGAATTCCAGTGCCGGCCCGAGCTCGGCGTCGTCGGTGAGCTGCTCCTTGATGAAGTACTCCACCGCCTTGACGTCATGGTTGGTGGTGCGCTCGATCTCCTTGACGCGGGCGGCATGGGTGACGCTGAAGCCATCGGCCAGCGCACGCAGGCGCTGCGCGGCGCTTTCCGAGAACGGCGCCAGTTCGGCGATGCCCGGCTCGCTGGCCAGTGCCAGCAGCCATTCGATTTCGACCTTGACCCGGGCCTTGATCAGGCCGTATTCGGAAAAGATCGGGCGCAGCGCATCCACCTTGGAGGCGTAGCGGCCGTCGAGCGGGGACAGGGCGAGCAGGGCGGAATCCGACATGGGCAAGGGAGGCAGCGGTGACGGTGGGGCCAGCATTCTACGCCGCCAGGGCCGCAGGCAGGCTCGCAGCGCTGCAAAACCGGTCCTCCAACCCGCGTCGGCGTGGGCTGAATGGCGGGCTATCGGCGCGGCAGAGAAGCCCCGACATGGCGCGAGCTGCACTTTATGGTAGAGCTCCCCGCGCTGTTCCGGCCTGCCATGCGCCCGATCTTCGCTCGCCTCGCCTTCGCGATCTTGTCCGCCGCGCTGCCCGCCGCCGCGCAGGATGCCGACTTCGCCGCGCAGGCGGCGGCGCTGTATCGCACCCCGCCCGCGATCGCCAGCTGCCGCGCCGGCGAGCTGCAGCCGGCGCAGCGACAACGCGTGCTGGCGCTGATCAACGACATCCGTCGGCTGCACGGTCTGGAGGCGGTCGACGACGACCCGGCGGCCGAGACCGAAGCCACCCAGGCGGCCTTGGTCATTGCCGCCAACGGCCGCCTCAGCCATACGCCGACGCCCCACTGGCGCTGTTATTCCGACACCGCAGCCAGGGGCGCGCGCCGCAGCCTGATCTATGGCGGGGTCAGCTCGCCGCTGCTGCGTTTTTCCAGCGCCGAACAGATCGTGATCGAATGGCTGACCGACGCCAACAACGTCAGCGCCGGTGGATTGGGGCACCGGCGCTGGCTGCTGGATCCGTTTCTGCAACGCGTCGCCTTCGGCATGGTGGCCGGTCGCGACGGCGCTGCGGTCAGTAGCGGTGCTGCGCTGCGCTTGGTTCCGACGGTCGGCGTCGCTGCGCGCACGCGCGAGGATTTCATCGCCTGGCCGATCGGCGAGTACCCGCGCCGCTACTACGTCGACGATGCGCTGTTGTCGTTCACCGCCTTGCCGGACCGCAAGCGCAAGTTCGCCAATCGCGATGTCGACTACGCCGATGCGCAGGTGCAGGTCCGCGAGCGCGATGGACGCCAACTGCAGGTGCGCAACCTGAGCGACGACCACGAAGGTTTCGGGGTACCCAACAGCCTGCAGTTCCGGGTGCCGCGCCTGCAGCCGGGTGTGATCTACGACGTGACCATTCGCGGGGTGCGGTTCGGCGGGCAGTCGCGCGATTACCGTTACTGGTTTCGCATCGGCCAATCGCCTGGCGCGTCCGCCGAATGACTCGACGGCTTCAGCTTGCCGCGTCGACGGCTTCGCCCACCGGACGCACCGTGACGGCCTGGATGCGGTGGCCTGCCATGCGCCGCACGGTCAGCAGGTGCCCATCCAGTTCCAGCGTTTCGCCTTCCTCCGGCAGGCGCTGCAGCTGATACAAAATCAGTCCGCCGACCGAATTGACGTGGTCCGGTGCGCTCAGATCCTGACCGAGCAGGCGTTCCAGGCGGAAGATCGAGGTGCTACCGGCGACCAGCAGCGAGCCGTCCTGGCCACGGATCGGGGCATCGCGCACCGCATGACGGTGCTCGTCCTCGATGTCGCCGACCACTACTTCCAGCAGGTCTTCCAGGGTGAAAAAGCCCAGGATGCGGCCTTCTTCTTCCACGCACAGCGCCAGGTGGGTGGTGCCGGTGCGGAATTGCTCCAGTGCGTTGGGAATCGGCGTTTCCAGGGTCAGCACGGTGGGCGGGCGCAGCAGCGGGCGCAGATCGTCCAGGTTCTGGCCGCGCGCCATCGCCACCAGCAGATCCTTGGTGTGCAGGATGCCCAGCACTTGCTCGCCATCGGCATCGAACCAGGGGTAGCGGCTGTAGCGCGACTCACTGAATTCGGCCAGCACCGCTTGCAGGTTCATGCCTTCGCGCAGGCTGCGCATGTGCTCGCGCGGACGCATCAGATCGCCGGCGACCAGATCCGGCAATTCCAACGCGTGGCTCATCAAGGCCAGCCCCTGGTCGGGCGTTGCGGCGTTTGGGTCCTGGCGGCCGACGATCAGCATCAATTCCTCGCGTGAATAACGATGCGAGTGATGTTCCACTTCGCCCCAGCCGAGCAGGCGCAGGAAGCGATTGGCGCTGGTATTGAGGACCCAGATGGCCGGGTACATCAGCCAATAGAAAACGTATAGCGGCGCGGCGGTCCACAACGACATGCGTTCCGGGCGGCGGATCGCCATGGTCTTGGGCGCCAATTCGCCCAGCACGATGTGCAGGAACGAAATCAGGCTGAACGCGATTGCCAGCGCAGTGAACTGTGCCGCTTCTGGCGACAGGCCCAGTGTGTCGAATAGCGGTTGCAGCAGATGCGCGAACGCCGGCTCGCCGACCCAGCCCAATCCGAGCGAGGCCAGGGTGATGCCGAGCTGGCAGGCCGACAGATACGCATCCAGATGCGCGTGTACACCGAGCAGCAAACGCCCGCGCCAGCCGTTGGTCTGCGCCAGGCCCACCGCTTGCGTGTGCCGCAGCTTGACCAGCGCAAATTCGGCGGCGACAAAAACCCATTCAACAGCACCAGCAGCAATGCCACCAACAGCAGCAGGACGTTACCCCACATGGCCGCCTCCATGCGCTGCGGGAGCGGTACATCGGCATGCGACCGCATGTGCAGCGGCGACAAGCGGTGTCGCGGAAATCGATGCGGAACTTACGTTTCTACAGTCAGGCTCATCGCCCATGGCGGCTTGGTATCTCGTCAAGATCAGCAGGCAGTCTAGCCGACGGCGTGCGACGACATCGTCGCAACGCGGCGAGCGAGTATCGTAGACAGCCTCGCCAGCGTGGGTACGCCCGCCGCCAGCCATCCATCACCACAAATCAGCAATGTGCGGAGAGTGCAGATGAGCGAACGTTTCAGGACCGAACACGACAGCATGGGCGAACTGCAGGTGCCCGCCGATGCGCTGTGGGGTGCGCAGACCCAGCGCGCGGTGCAGAATTTCCCGGTGTCCGGGCAGCCGATGCCGCGCGGTTTCATTCGCGCGTTGGGCTTGATCAAGGCCGCGGCAGCCGGCGTCAACGCCGAGCTTGGATTGCTGCCCAAGTCGATCGGCAAGACCGTGCAGGCCGCTGCATTGCAAGTGGCCGAGGGTCGCTTCGATGCGCAGTTTCCCATCGATGTCTACCAGACCGGTTCGGGCACTTCATCCAACATGAATGCCAATGAGGTGATTGCCACCTTGGCCACGCGTGCCGGCACGGATGCGGTGCATCCCAACGACCACGTCAATCTCGGCCAGAGTTCCAACGATGTGGTGCCCACCGCCATTCGCGTGTCGGCCTTGCTCGCCGTGCAGGAACATCTGCAACCGGCGCTCAAGCATCTGCGCAAGACCATCGACAAGCGCGCCAAATCGCTGGACAAGATCGTCAAGACCGGTCGCACGCATTTGATGGATGCGATGCCGCTCACCTTTGGGCAGGAGTTCGGCGCGTGGTCGGCGCAGCTGAGTTCGGCGCAGGAGCGTATCGACGACGCGCTCAAACGCTTGCGCCGCTTGCCGCTGGGCGGCACGGCGATAGGCACCGGCATCAATGCCGATCCGCGTTTCGGTAGCAAGGTGGCCAAGGCCTTGTCCAGCCTGAGCGGAGCCAGGTTCCAGAGCGCGGAAAACAAGTTCGAAGGACTCGCCGCACAGGACGACGCGGTGGAGTTGTCCGGCCAGCTCAACGCGCTGGCGGTGGCGCTGATCAAGATCGCAAACGACCTGCGCTGGATGAATGCCGGCCCGTTGGCGGGACTGGGCGAAATCGAACTGCCGGCGCTGCAGCCTGGCAGCTCGATCATGCCGGGCAAGGTCAATCCGGTGATTCCCGAAGCTACCGTGATGGCGTGCGCGCAGGTGATCGGCCACCACACGGCCATCACCATCGCCGGGCAGACCGGCAACTTCCAGTTGAACGTGACGTTGCCGCTGATCGCCTACAACCTGCTGGATTCGATCACCCTGCTGGGCAACGTGTCGCGTCTGTTGGCCGACACCGCCATTGCCGGGCTGAAGGTGCGTCAGGAACGCGTCCGCGAGGCGCTGGACCGCAACCCCATTTTGGTGACGGCACTGAATCCGATCATCGGTTATGAAAAAGCCGCGGCGATTGCCAAGCGCGCCTACAAGGAGCAGCGCCCGGTACTGGATGTGGCAAAGGAAGACAGCGGGCTCGGCGAAGCGGAACTGCGGCGATTGCTCGACCCGGCGGCATTGACGCGTGGCGGTATCCAGGCCGGCGGTGGTGGCGGGGGTGATTACCGCAGTGCTTGCGTAGAGCGCACTTGTGCGCGATGGGGCGTTATCGATGACGCCTGTCGCGCGCAAGCCCGCTCCTACAGGTTTGACGGCCTGGTCGTCGCCTGGCTAAGGTGCCCGAGCGTCAGTGCCGCTCGGCTTGCACGTTACTGAAACTCTCGCGATACGGCTGCAACGACGGAATTTCATCCAGCAACTCGCCACTGAGGGTCTGGATTTCCGGCGTAGCGGTCAGCTTGATCGACTTGTACTCCGGATCCGGACCGGCCTCGTTGACCGCCTGCTGACGCAGCATCTGCAGGTGGCCGAACAGCAGCTGCAGCTTGGCGCGTGTCGGCTCTTTCTGCGGCAGCGCGATGTCGTCGATCTTGAGCGTGCCGTCGGGGGTGATTTCGGCATTGGCAGCCGGCGGGCGGCGGATCATCACCGACTGCGTGGTGACCGCAACGCGCGGCTTGCCGCGTTCGGCGCGGCGAGACGACTGGTCGCCACAGGCAGCAAGCGTGCACAGCAGCAGCGCCATGCAGAGCATCACGAACTTGTTCATGGGGTCGATGGAATGAGGGGAGCGCACTAGTGTAATCCCGCCCCGGTCGTCGAATCGGCAAAGCGGCGGTTCGGCGCCTGCCAAAATGTCGCAGGGCGTCGTTCTGTTTGGTCGCCGTGCACGCATCGCCGGCTCGGAGCACATTCCGGGCCGGCCACTCAGCCACCGCACCGGCTGCGCAGGCGGTGCGATACGCAGTTGCCGAGCGTTGCTGAAAGAAGCGCTGCCACCTCCCTGCGAACGGTCGTCAACCAGGCGTGTGGCGCACAAGCGTCGCAGTGGACGAGCGGCACATGCCGCGCCGTGCGACGACCACGCCCGGCCGGCGGTGGGCGTGGTCGGTTTGTCGGTCGCTCTACGTGCGGCAATCGTCGATGTCGTGCTGCGTCAGCGTCGAATACGGCGCAAAGGCCGGCACCAGGTGCGCGGCTGCATCCTGTGCGGTGCGCAGCGTGGCCAGCTGATCGCAGATCTGCAGGGCCTTGTTCTTGAAGGTGTCTGCCTCGGCCTCGATCCTGTCGCCGATCTGGTCGGAGTTGCCGCTGAGCACGCCCTTGATCGCTTCGCCTGCCGCATGTGCGCCAAACGCCGCGCCCTGGGTGCCGATGTCGATGCCCTTCTTGGCCACGCCTTGCACCTGCGCGTAGTAGCTGCGCATCGCCTGACGTTGCGCCTGGTTCAAGTCAACCGGCTTGCCGTCGATGCTGAGCGCGCCATCGACGCTGATGTTGGCGGCCGGCAAGCCATCGCGCTTGAGCGTCAGGCTCTTGCCGATAAAGGTCACGCCGGCACCATTGGCCTGGCCGGAGACGTTGACGGTGGGTTCGGATTTGCCGCAACCCACCAGCAACACGCTCATCACTACCGCCGAAACAAGCACTTTCATCAGCAATTCCCCACATCCTGAAAGAAGTCGTCATTTGTCTGCCGGCACTCGCGTGCTGCCGGTGACATCGCTCACACTGATATCGCCGCTGCCCTTGCGCGCCACGTTCAGATCGCCGCGCACCTTGCGGACGTTCAACGCGCCGGAAGCGACCGACTCCACGTTGACATTGCCTTGCACATCGCGGATATCGACATCGCCCGAGCCGATCGTGCCGATCTTGATGTTGCCTGCGACGCCGTGCAGCTTGACTTCGCCGGACTGCACTTTCGCCACCTCTGCCGCACCGTGCACCTCACGCGCCTTGAGGTCGCCCGAGCCCACTGCCAGCACGCGCAGGGCGCCCAGATCTTCCAGCTCGACATCGCCGGAACCCACCTTGGCGGTCACGCGGCCCTTGGTGTGACGAATCGTCATGTCGCCGGAACCCACGTCCGCGCTCACTGCGGCGGCCCCGTTGATCTGCGCATCGCCGGAACCCACGTCGAATTGCACCAGCAGCGTGTTTGGCACGCTGCCGCGCAGATCCAGGTAGGAATAGCTGTTGCCGAAGGAAAACCGGCGGTCATCGTTCAAGCTCACCACCAGCTTGTCGCCGACGCGCTTCTGGGTCACGGTCAGGCTCTTGAGCAACTCGGCCCTGGCAGCGCAGGCGCGCCCGCTCAGTTTTCCGCCGCCGCTGGGCGAGGCGTCCAGATGCAGGTCGTTGGAAGCGACCTCGAACAGGACCGACTTCACGCCGGTCAGCTGCAGGTCCAGGCTGCGCGGTTCGGAGAATTTGCACTGCTCCTCTGCCGCTGCAACACCGGGCAATGCGAGCAGGATGGCCAGGCTCAGGGTCAGGCGCATGGGACGTCCCTCAGGCTTCGGAGCGCCGACGGCGCAGATAGATGGAGGCGGCGATCAACGCAACGCCGATGGCTGCGCCGATCCAGATGTCAGGGCTGCCATACACACGTGTGCTATCGGTGTGCTGCAATGCCCACTGCACCAGATCGCTGGGGTTCTGGATCATGCTGCTGTCCAGATTGCCGCTGACGGCAAGTGGCGACCAGGTGCCGGGCAGGGCGCTGAGCAGGCCGCGATAGCCGACGACGTACCAGATCCAGCCGATCGGCAGCGACACGCCTGGCATCGCCGAGAGAATGCTCAGCATCACGCAGGCCAGCAGCGGAAACAGCACCGCCCACAGGAACGGCTTGCTGTTGGCCCAGGCCGAGCAGAACATCAGCCAGCCCACGGTCGGCAGCGCCCACAACAGGCTCATCGGAACGGTCTTCAGCAACAGCCACAGCAGCGAAAACGGATGCGAATGGGTCGCCAGCGCCCAGGGGCTGGGCACACCTGCAATCAAGGCGCCAACGATGGCGATCAACCACAGCGCCATGCCGACCGCCGCACCGATCGCGATGGAAATCAGCGGCGCCAGCAGCAACGCCCAGGCGGCCTTGGACAACACCGTCTGCACGTCCGACACCGGCAACGATTTCCAGAACAGCACGCTGCGGTCGCGGCGGTCGTCGTACAGGCTGCCGAGCGCATAGAAAAACACCACAAACGCCAGGACCACCGAGGCGATGCCGATGCCGCCCAGCAGCAGGCCGTCGCCGACCTGGCCCAGCGTGCGGGTGTATTCGGCCAGGTCGTCCATGGCGATGCTGTCGCCGACCATGTTGCGGCGCGCACTGATCGCACCGATCACCGCGCCCAGCAGCGCGAAGAACACCGCAATGCCGCCGGTGATGAACTGCGCCCACACGAAGCCGCCACGGTGCTCCCAATATTCGCGTTTGAGCAGCCAGGCGAAGGTGCGTGCGGGTGACGCTTGGTTGGTCACTGCATTCATGCGTAGGTCCCCTTCATGACCGCAACGAACAGGTCGGCTAGGCCGGGATTGCGGGTTTCGCCAAAACGGGCGAGCTGCTCTTTCGGCGCGCCATCGAACAACATCACGGTCTTGCCGAACGGCAGGCCGCGCTCGTCGATCGGTTTCAGGGCGCGCGCTGCATCCAGCTGGTCGGCACCGACCAGGACTTCGGTATAGCGCTCGGAGACGCTTTCCATATCGGCGGTGAGCACGATGCGGCCGTCGCGGATGAACATCACATCGGTGAGGATGTGTTCGATCTCCTCGACCTGGTGGGTGGTGACGATGATGGTCTTCTGCTCGTCGAAGTAGTCCTCCAGCAGGCGCTGGTAGAACTGCTTGCGGTAGAGGATGTCCAGGCCCAGGGTCGGTTCGTCCAGCACCAGGATGCGTGCGTCGATGGCCATCACCAGCGCCAGATGCAGCTGCACGATCATGCCCTTGGACAACTCGCGCACCCGCGATTTGCGGTTGAGCTGGGTATTGGCCAGGAAGCGCTCGCACTTGGCGCGATCGAAACGCGGATGCACGCCGGCGACGAAATCGATCGCTTCGCCGACCCGCAGCCAGCGTGGCAGCACCGCCACATCGGCAATGAAGCAGACCTCGTTCATCAGCGCGTTGCGCTGCGTGCGCGGATCCATGCCCAACACCTGCAACTCGCCGGCGAAATCGGTCAGGCCCAGCACCGCCTTGAGCGCAGTGGTCTTGCCGGCGCCGTTGGGGCCGATCAGTCCAATAATGCGGCCAGCGGCGATGGTGAAGCTGGTGTTGTCCAGCGCAAGCCGATGCTTGTAGGCCTTGCGCAGGCCACGTGCATCGACCACATGGTCGGAGGAGACGGCGGTCATGGTGTTTTTCCCTGTGGCAACAGATCGTCGATGGACAGTCCCAGGCGCTGGATCCTTTCCAGCACGGCGGGCCATTCTTCATTCAAGAAACGCTCGCGTTCGCTGCCACGCAGCTTCTGTGCGGCTTCCGGGGTCATGAACATGCCCAGGCCGCGGCGTTTCTCCACCAGGTTCTCGTCGGCCAGTTCCTGATACGCACGCGAGACGGTGATGGGGTTGAGTTGGTAATTGGCCGCCACCTGGCGCACCGAGGGCAGAGCGTCGCCGGGCTTAAGAATTCCATCGAGCATCATGGCAATCACCCGTTCCTTGAGTTGGCGGTAGATGGGAGCGCCGTCGCTCCACTGAATATCGTTCATGATCAGCTCCGTGGGCGCAGGGCCTGCGCGAAGGAGAAATAGGGCATCGACAGCGAAGCGCGCACATGCCGGCCAGGCCGGGAACGCGCTTCGGGGGAGTTGTCGCGTTTTCCGTAACCGCCTCCGACACGCCATAATCGGCGCCGGACTCCGTCACCTGACTGGAAGCGGCTCCCAGGCAACCAATGGCAAACAGGGTGCTGCCGAACAGCAACAGCGGAACTGGTCGCGTGAAGCGTGTGCTGTTCATGCTTTCCCCTGCGTTGGATGACTGGTGTTGTATTCAACTATAACACCGACACGCAGGTAGTCAACTGTTTGTCATCCCCAACTGATGGCACCCCTTTATCGGTGCGCCGCCTCAACTCTCGAAGGGCATTGCTCATGTTGCTCAATCGTCTGCTAGCTCTTGTATTGACTGGCTTCTTTGCAACGTCCGCGTTCGCTGCCGGCACCCCGGTACTGGATGTGGAGTACCGGCCGCTGGCCGGCAAAACGCCGATCAACCTGAACCGTACCTACGGCGGCAAGGTTGTCATGGTGGTCAACACCGCCAGCAAGTGCGGCTTCACCCCACAGTACGAAAGTCTGGAAGCGCTCAACCAGCGCTTCGGCAGCCGCGGCTTCACCGTGCTGGGCTTTCCGTCCAACGATTTCCAGGGACAGGAACCGGGATCTGAGAAGCAGATCCAGGAATTCTGCACGCTGACCTATGGCGTGAAGTTCCCGATGTTCGAAAAGGTCCATGTGCTGGGTGCGCAGGCAACGCCGCTGTATCAGCGCCTGACCCAGGCCACTGGCGTGGCGCCGGGCTGGAACTTCCACAAGTATCTGATCGGTCGCGATGGCCGGGTGGTTGCGCAGTTCCCCAGCAAGATCAAACCGGACGATCCGAGCGTGCTGGCAGCAATCGAACGCGAGCTCAAGGCGCCGGCGCGCTGAGCGCAGCGCTCGCATCGCCGCGCGCGCGTGCGACAATGCGCATTCAGCGCCATCGGTGGCGTGTCTTTTCACTTTTGGGAAGTGCATCGAATGAAGATGGGAAAGCGCGGCGCGGCGGCGTCGTTACTGATGGTGGCAATGGCGGCGTCGATGCCGGCGATGTCGCAGCAACCGGCCGCAGCGGCCACCAAGGAGAAGCCAGCTTTGAATGCATCGTCTGATAAGAGCACGCGCGACAACGTCAGCTACGCCATCGGTATGGACGTGGCACGTTCGTTCGAGCCGATTGCTCAGGACATCGATGTGAACGCGATGCAACGCGCCATCGAAAATGCGTTCAAGGGCGGCAAGCCGCTGTTGTCGGATGAGCAGACCCAGGCCACCGATACTGCGCTGCGTACCGCGCTCGCTGCCCGCAACGGCCAGCAGGTGCCAGGCATGGCGCCGGGCGCCGCGCCGGCTGCGCCGTCCAAGGAAAATGTCGGCCTGATGCTCGGCGATCGTGCGGTTGGTCCGTCGCTGGCCGGCATCAAGGGTGAGATCGATCTGTCGATCCTGATCGAAGCGGTGCGTACCGTGTTCGCCAAGGGCACCACGCGTCTGACCCAGCAGGAGGCCGCAGCCACCATGCAGGCATTCGCCTCTGCCAAGCAGGGCGCTGCCGCTGCTAATAATCGTCAGCAGGGCAATGAATTCCTTGCCAAGAACAAGACCGAGAAGGGCGTGATCACCACCGCGTCCGGCCTGCAGTACATGGTGTTGCGCCAGGGCAGCGGCGAGCGCCCAATGCGGACCAGCAAGGTGCGTGTGAACTACGAAGGCAAGCTGCTCAACGGGCAGGTCTTCGACAGTTCCTACCAGCGCGGCCAGCCGGCGGAGTTCGGTCTTGATCAAGTCATTCCCGGTTGGACCGAGGGCGTGGCGTTGATGCCGGTCGGTTCGAAATACCGTTTCTGGATTCCTTCCAACCTGGCCTATGGCCCGAACGGCACGCAGGGCGGGCCGATCGGACCTGACGCAACGTTGACGTTCGATGTCGAACTGATGGGTATCCTTCCCTGATCTTCCGCGGCAGGCATTCCATTCCATGCGCGTTGCGATCTTCGGCACCGGCTACGTGGGTCTTGTGACCGGTGCCTGCCTGGCGGAAGTGCGGCATCAGGTGGTCTGCGTGGGTATCGATCAAGCCAAGCCTGATGCCCTCAATCGCGGGTTCTGGCCTTCTGCGACGAGGCCTTCGCTGCCCTGGAAGGCGCCGACGCACTGGTGGTGGTCACCGAGTGGAAGCAGTTCCGCAGCCCGGACTTCGGCAAGATCAAGCAGGCCTTGAAGGACGATGTCGTCTTCGACGGCCGCAACCTTTACGATCCGCAGCAGATCG
Source organism: Xanthomonas phaseoli pv. phaseoli (assembly GCA_022749655.1). Lineage (GTDB taxonomy): Bacteria > Pseudomonadota > Gammaproteobacteria > Xanthomonadales > Xanthomonadaceae > Xanthomonas > Xanthomonas phaseoli. The sequence continues at coordinate 3,676,685 of CP094243.1, read as the reverse complement.
AAGCCGCAGGTCTGGCGTACTACGCCATTGGACGAGGCCGTTCGCTATATGCATGAGCAACTCCCGCTGCACGACCGCGCGCTGGAAGCGCGGTTGATCGAATTGGAAACGCGCCTCTCCTTCCAGGAGCAGGCGCTCAACGAACTGAGTGAAGCACTTGCAGACGCCCGCTTGACGGGTGCACGCAATGCCGAATTGATCCGCCACCTGCTCGAGGACCTGGGCAAGGTGCGCTCCACGTTGTTTGCCGATGCAGCGGACGAACCGCCGCCTCCGCACTACTGATTGCAGATTGCCACCGCCATGAGCGATACCTTACGTGACCAGTTGCTTGGGTTGGGCTTCAAGTCCGCGCCCAAGCCCGAACGCAAACCCGATGCACGGCCTGCAGCGCGTGCACATGGCCATGCTGGCAAACCAGCACCCGGGGCAATCGGCCGGGCCAGGGCAGGGGCCCGCAGCGGCCGCATGCCGCCGCGGCAACCGACGGCAATGGCGAGCGCAGACCCGCTGGCAGGCCCGAGCGTCGGCACGACGGCAAGCCCGGCACCGCGCCGCGTCCACCGCATTCCGCTGCAGACCGTCGTGGTCCCAAGCCGGCGCGCACGCGCGAAGATATCGATCTGGCCAAGGCCTATGCGATCCGTGCGCAGCGCGAGAAGGACGAGCGCATCGAAGCCGAGCGAGTGAAGCAGGAAGAAGCACGCCTGCGTCGCGAAGCCAAGGCCAAGCTCGAAGCGCTGGTGAAGGACAAGGGTTTGAATGACGCCGCTGCGGATATCGCCCGGCATTTTCCGTATGGCGGCAAGATCAAAGCGCATTTACGTCACCGCCGATCAGCTCAAGGCGCTCAACGTCGGCGAGCTGGGCGTGCTGCAACTCAATGGACGCTATCTGCTGGTGACTGCCGAGCTGCTTGCCGAAGCCGAAGCGGTGTTCGCCCCATCGGTCGCCCTGAAGGTGGACCCGAACGCACCGGCGGGCGACGACCCGTACGCTGATCCGAAGTATCAGGTGCCCGACGACCTGGTCTGGTAAGGCGCGCGATGGGTGGTGTGTGGCGTGCATGGGCGCGCACCGGTGCCCATTTCATTGCATTTTCCGCAGGCAATAAGCGCGCAGCCACCGCGTGAGCCAGATGGCGGCCATCGGATGGTCGGGCGCACAATGCAGGTTGTCGCTTGATCATGGTGCTTCATGCAATGCCATCGGGCTCACCCTGACCGCTGGCACGGAACACAGCGTGCAGAGCGCCGCTCTACAAGCCGGTCACGGGCGGCGCGGCACCATGCGCGCCGTTCGTGTCGATGCACGCTGGGGCCTCTGCCGTGCCTTCGTCCCTGCCTGGTTGCTCCGTCCTGCCCATGGTGCTGCATATGTCCCTATCGTCGAAATACCTGAAATTCCACGTCGTGGCGGCCGTCGACATGCGTGCCCGCAGTCGCGTGCCGGTGCGGGCGCCGCGCCGAACGGCGTTCGCCGCGGTGATGCTTGCGCTGTGTGTCGCTAGCGGGCATGCCAGCGCGCAGTCAGGCGATGCGCCGGCGTTCGACCGGCCGGGCATTCCATTCGCTGCGGAGGCGTTGCAGCCAGGTGCGTTCGCCTGGGAGCAGGGCTTGCCGGATGCGAGTACCGATCGCAGCGACGGTCAGCGCACGACCCAATACACGGCCGACACGCTGCTGCGTCTGGGGCTGTTTCAGAATGTCGAGCTGCAACTCGGGAGCGACAGCTACAACTGGCAGCATGGCGCGGGTGCGCGGGTGCGTGGCGGCGGGGACAGCAGCGTCGGGTTGAAGGTGGCCTTGCCATCGCGTTCGGAGCACTTCCATTGGGCTGCGTTGGGCACTTACAGCATCCCGACCGGCAGCCCAGCCTTCAGCGACGGCTACTCGCGCGAACTGGGCGTGACTGCATCCTGGGATCTGGCGCAGCAGCGCGCCATTGCGTTGTACGTCAATTACGCGCGCGACGACGACGGGCACACCTGGACCTTCGCGCCCAATTACACGTTTTTCTCCGGCGACCATTTCAGCAGCTATGTGGAGGCGGGCGTGGATACCGGCAGCGCGCATTCGCGCGTGGCCGGCGCGGGTGGCGCCTGGCAGCTGCCGCATGCGATGCAGCTGGATGTGTCGGTGTTGCGGGGACTGACCTCGGAAAGCCCGGACTGGCAAGGTGGCATCGGGTTGTCGATCGCGTTTGAGTGAGCGGCGCGAACCGCCGCTGCCGGGTCGCTGGCCGGTCGGTGTACTGCTCTGGGCTCTAGTCCTGTGCGAATGCCGATGTTGCACTGCCGCATGCATTGGCTGCGCGGAAGAGGCCTAATTGGATCGATCCAATTTGATGCCAATACATGCGTCTTTCTTCCACCGCCAGGCTTGCCACGTGACGCCAGCCGAGCCGACACCCGGGATGACTGCGGACGGCGATACGCCGGGCGCGCGGCGCGGTGCGGTGACGTTACGCGATATCGCCAGCGCCATCGGTGTGTCGCGCGCAACGGTGTCGCTGGTGCTGCGCGGAAGCCCGCTTGTGCATGCAAGCACGCGCGCGCGCGTGGAGGCCGAGTTGGATCGGCAGAATTACGTCTACAACCGCGCCGCGGCGAATCTGCGCCAACGCACCTCGTCCAGCGTCGCGCTGGTCATCAACGATTTGTCCAACCCGTTTTTTGCCGAGTTCGCCGCCGGTGTGGACGAGGCGCTGGGCGCAGCCGGTTATGTCACCTTGCTCGGTAGCACCGGCGAATCGACGCAGCGTCAACAAGCAGTGCTGACCTCGCTGATGGAGCACACGCCGGCGGGCATCATCCTGTCACCGGCCGAAGGCAGCCAGGCGCAGGCGCTGACTCAGGTGCTCGGCCGCCAACGCAACGTGGTGCTGTTCAATCGCGAGGTGGAGGGCGCGCAGTGGGATCTGCTGGCGCTGGACAACGCACAAGGCGCGTTCGTGGCCTGCTCGCACCTGATCGCGCAAGGTCATCGGCGTATCGTGTTTTTCGGTGGTCATGCCGCATCCAGTTCCTGCCGGCAGCGTCGCGCCGGTTACGCGCGCGCGATGCAGGCGGCGGACCTGGAAACGCATTACGTCGAGTCGGCTCCAAATCGCCAGGACGCTGCAGTGTGCGGTGCGCGCTTGCTGAGCAGTGCGGCGCACGCCGCGACTGCAGCGGTCTGCTACAACGACAGCGTTGCGCTCGGTTTGATGGCGGCGCTGGCCAAGCACGGCATCGTGCCCGGCCGCGACTTTGCGGTGACCGGCTTCGACGATATCGCCGAAGCGGCGCTGTTCACGCCTGCATTGACCACCCTGGCTGCTGACCCGCGTGCGCGTGGCAGGCAGGCTGCGCAACTGGTACTGCAACGCATCGGTAGCCCGGGGCTCGCCGCACAACAGCTGACCGCCGCAGTCGCCTTGAATATTCGTGCGAGCAGCGCCTGCGGACCGACAACGCAGCTGTCATCACCTCCCCGAGCGGTTCACCCGCCCATTCCCCCACCAAGGCCTCAGGCCGCTGACCAGGCAACTCCTATGGTTTCCCTTTCCACGCAATCCTCCGTGCCCAGCGGCAGCAAGGCGCCCGTCAATAACGGCGTCGCGCTGTCGGTGGTCACCACGATCTTTTTCATGTGGGGCTTTCTGACCTGCCTCAACGACATCCTGATTCCGCACCTGAAGGCGGTGTTCGAGCTCAACTTCGCGCAGGCGATGCTGGTGCAGTTCACCTTCTTCGGTGCGTACTTCCTGATGTCGTTGCCGGCTGGTTGGCTGGTGAATCGGTTGGGCTACAAGCAGGGCATCGTGGCGGGGTTGGCGGTGGCGGCGGTCGGCGCGCTGGGTTTCTGGCCGGCGGCGGAATTGCGCGTGTACGGCGCATTTCTCGGCGCATTGTTCGTGCTGGCCACCGGCATCACCATCTTGCAGGTGGCGGCCAATCCCTACGTCGCCTTGCTAGGTCCGGAGCGCAGCGCCTCCAGTCGCCTGACCCTGGCACAGGCACTGAATTCGCTCGGCACCGCCATCGCGCCACTGTTGGGCGGCTGGTTGATCCTGTCCAACACGGTGATGAGCGGCGACCAGCTGAAGGCATTGCCGGAAGCCGAGCAACTGGCTTACCGCGTGCAGGAAGCGCAGGCTGTGCAAGGCCCGTACATCGGGCTGGGTATCGTGCTGTTCTTGCTGGCGGTTTTCGTGTTCTTGTTCCGTCTGCCGGCGCTGACCGACGCCAGTGCACAGAAAGACGACAGCACGCATTCCTTGCTCGACGCCTTGCAACACCCGCATGTGCGTTTCGGTGTGCTGGCGATCTTCTTCTATGTGGGCGCAGAAGTGGCGATCGGCAGCCTGATGGTCAACTACTTCTCGTTGCCGCAGATCGGTGGGTTCACCGAGCGCGAGGCGACCAAGTATGTGTCGGCCTACTGGACGCTGGCGATGATCGGCCGCTTCATCGGCTCGGCGCTGCTGGCCAAGCTGTCGCCGCGCGTGTTGTTGTCGGTGTTCGCGGCAATCAATGCGCTGTTGCTGGGCCTGACCATGGCCAGCGGCGGCATGTTGGCGGTGTATGCACTGGTGGCGATCGGCCTGTTCAATTCGATCATGTTCCCGACCATCTTCACCTTGGGCATCGAGCGGCTTGGTCCGCTGACCGGGCGCGCGTCGAGCCTGCTGATCATGGCCATCGTCGGCGGCGCCATCGTGCCGTACCTGCAAGGGTTGCTCGCCGATGGCATCGGCCTGCATGAGTCGTTCGTGCTGCCATTGCTGTGCTACCTGTACATCGTATTCTACGGTATCTGGGGCTCGCGTTTGCGCGGCGCACTGGCGGAGGCACGCGCATGAGTGCGACCAAGCATCAGGTGGTGTGTTTCGGCGAAGCGCTGATCGACATGCTGGCGTTGCCGCAGACCCACCCGGACCAGGCGCGTACCTTCGCGCAATATGCCGGCGGTGCGCCGGCCAACGTCGCCGTTGCGGTGGCGCGCCTGGGGGCGCTGCGCATTTTGTCGGCATGCTCGGGCGCGACATGTTCGGCGATTTCCTGCTGCAAAGCCTGCAGCAATCCGGCGTGGCGACCGACGGCATCGTGCGCACCGATCAGGCCAAGACTGCGTTGGCGTTCGTTGCGCTGGACGAAGCGGGCGAGCGCAGTTTCAGTTTCTACCGTCCGCCGGCAGCGGACCTGTTGTTCCGTCCCGAGCACTTCGCTGCGGACGGGTTTAAGCAGGCAGCGGTCTTGCATGTGTGCTCCAACAGCATGACCGAGCCGGAGATTGCCCAGTGCACGCTCGACGGCATGCGCCGTGCGCGCGCCGATGGCGCCATCGTCAGCCTGGACCTCAACCTGCGCCCGATGCTGTGGCCGCAGGATGTGAACCCGGCGCTGCTGCTATGGGAGGCGCTGGCGTTGGCCGATGTGGTCAAGCTGTCGCGCGAGGAACTTGAGTATCTGGCGGGAACGCTCGACAGCGATGCCAGTGCGGTCACGCAAAAGCTGTGGCAGGGCAAGGCCAGTTGGTTGCTGGTCACCGATGGCGGCGGGCCGGTGCATTGGCAGACACGCACCGATTCGGGCCAGGTGCCGGCGTTCCAGGTGCAGGTGCGCGATAGCACCGCCGCTGGCGATGCGTTCGTTGGCGGGCTGCTGTATCAGCTGGCAATGCGTGCTGCAACGCTGGAGCAGCTATGCGGCGATCCTGCGGCAGTCAATGAGGTGATTCGGTTTGCTGCCGCGGTCGGCGCGCTGGCGGTGACGCGCAAGGGCGCGTTCGCGGCAATGCCGAGCATCGATGAAGTCCATTCCTTGATCCAGGAACAATCATGAGCCGTTTGCCTGCAACACCCGCACCCGATTTCCGTTCGGCTGACGTCTTGCGCCAGCACATCGCCGATACCATGGCGTTCTACCATCCGCGCGCGATCGATCCGGCAGGTGGGTTTTTCCAGTATTTCCGCGATGACGGTTCGATCTACGACGCCGGGCATCGGCACCTGGTCAGCAGTACGCGCTTTGTCTTCAACTACGCGATGGCCTACCGCGAGTTCGGCGATGCGGCGTACCTGCAGGCGGTGCGTCACGGGCTGGATTATCTGCGCAACGTGCATCGCAACCCGCAAACCGGCGGCTATGCGTGGACGCTGCGCGACGGCGTGGTCGAAGACGACATGAATCACTGCTATGGCGTGGCCTTCGTGCTGCTGGCGTATGCGTGTGGTTTGAAGGCCGGTGTCGATGAGGCGCGTGCGTGGATGGACGAGACCTGGCAGCTGCTGGAAAAGTACTTCTGGGACGCGCAGTTCGGGCTGTATCGCGACGAGGCCGACGCGCAGTTCAATTTCACCAGCTACCGCGGCCAGAACGCCAACATGCATATGTGCGAGGCGATGATTGCGGCGTACGAGGCCGGCGGCGAGCAGCGTTATCTCGATCGCGCGCTGGTGCTCGCGGAGAACATGACCCTTCGCCAGGCAGCCAAGGCCGATGGGTTGGTGTGGGAGCATTACGACCTGCAGTGGAATATCGACTGGGATTACAACCGCGACAATCCCAAGCACCTGTTCCGCCCCTGGGGTTTTCAGCCCGGCCATCAGACCGAATGGGCCAAGCTGCTGATGCTGCTGGATCGCTATGCACCGGCCGACTGGTTGCTGCCCACCGCGCAGCATCTGTTCGATGTGGCGGTGGAGCGCTCATGGGACACGCAGCGCGGCGGGCTGTATTACGGCTTCGATCCCGACGGGAATGTTTGCGACGACGATAAGTATTTCTGGGTGCAGGCCGAGTCGCTGGCCGCTGCCGCATTGCTGGCCCAGCGCAGCGGCGACGATCGCTACTGGCAGTGGTATGACACGCTGTGGGCCTATTCGTGGGCGCACATGATCGACCATCAATATGGCGCGTGGTATCGCATCCTGGATGCGGACAACCGCAAGTACAGCGATGAGAAAAGCCCGGCGGGTAAGACCGATTATCACACCATGGGTGCGTGCTACGAAGTCTTGAACGTGTTGCGGCAGGCTGCTTGATGTTGGCGTGATCCAAGCGCCGCCGCGCAATGCGGCGGCGTTGCAGCGTAGGAGCGCACCCGGGCGCGATGAGGCGCTACCGGGAAAGCCTCGTCGCGCCCGGGTGCGCTCCTACGATATCTGCGGTCTGCAGATGCCCCTTACTCCGGGTCGTAATCCAGGTTCGATGCCAGCCAACGCTCGGCCAGTGCCAGCGTGATGCCCTTGCGCTTTGCGTAATCGGCCACCTGTTCCTTGCCCAGTCGCCCGACCACGAAGTACTGGCTCTTGGGGTGGCTGAAGTAATAACCGCAGACCGCGGCAGTGGGCAGCATCGCGAAGCTTTCGGTCAGCGACATATCGGCGTTGCGCTCGGCATCGAGCAGATCGAACAAGGTGCGTTTTTCGCTGTGTTCGGGGCAGGCCGGGTAGCCGGGCGCCGGGCGTATGCCGCGATAGCGCTCGGCGATCAAGGCTTCGTTGTCCAGTGCTTCGTCCTGGACATAACCCCAGAACTCGGTGCGCACGCGTTGATGCAGGCGTTCGGCCAGCGCCTCTGCCAGACGGTCGGCCAACGCCTTGAGCAGTATGGAGTTGTAGTCGTCGTGCGCGGCTTCGAAGCGCGCCACATGTGCATCGATACCGATGCCGGCGGTAACCGCGAAGGCGCCGATCCAGTCCTGCTTGCCGCTGCTCTTTGGAGCGATGAAATCGGCCAGGCAGAAGTCGGGGCGGTCGATGGGCTTGTCGACTTGTTGGCGCAAGAAGTGCAGGAGTTGCCGGGATTGGGGAGTGGAAATTCGGGATTGGCTCTGCCGCTGCCAATCTCCAATCTCCACTTCCGAATCCCGGTGGTCCGTCAGGACCACCTCGACATCATCTCCGACGCTATTTGCCGGCCACAGCCCGAACACGGCCTTGGCCGTCAGCCACTTCTCTTCGACGATGCGCTTGAGCATGCGGCGCGCGTCGCGATACAGCTCGCTGGCCTGGGTGCCGACGATGTCGTCGCTGAGAATCGCAGGGAACTTGCCGGCCAGTTCCCATGCCTGGAAGAACGGCGTCCAGTCGATGAGTTCGATCAGCTCCTGCAACGGGTAGTCGCCGAATACGCGGATGCCTGGCTGGCGTGGGGCCGGTGGGGTGTAAGTGTCCCAATCGCCATCGAAGCGCTGCGCACGGGCTTTTTCGAGCGACACCAGGCGCTTGGCATCGCCGCGGTTACGGTGGCGTGCGCGGATTTCCGCGTAATCGGCATCGTTGGCGGCGACGAAGGCCTGGCGCAGGTCGCGCGAGATCAACGATTGCGCCACGCCCACGGCACGCGAGGCGTCCTTCACCCACACGGTGGGTGCGCTGTAGTGCGGGTCGATCTTCAGCGCGGTGTGCGCGCGCGAGGTCGTTGCGCCGCCGATCAGCAACGGAATGTCGAAGCCCTGCCGCTGCATCTCGCGCGCCACATGCGACATTTCTTCCAGAGATGGCGTGATGAGGCCGGACAGCCCGATCAGATCTGCGTTTTCTTCGCGTGCGCGATCCAGGATCACCTGCGCCGAGACCATCACGCCCAGATCCACCACATCGAAGTTGTTGCAGGCCAACACCACGCCGACGATGTTCTTGCCGATGTCGTGCACGTCGCCTTTGACGGTGGCCATGATGATCTTGCCGTTGGACTTGCCGACATCGCCGGTGCGCAGTTTTTCCGCTTCGATGAAGGGCAGCAGATAGGCCACCGCCTTTTTCATCACGCGCGCGGACTTGACCACCTGCGGCAAAAACATCTTGCCGGCGCCGAACAAATCGCCCACCACGTTCATGCCGTCCATCAGCGGGCCTTCGATCACGTCCAGAGGGCGTGTGGAATGTTGGCGCGCTTCCTCGGTGTCGGCTTCCACGAATGCGTCGATGCCGTGCACCAGCGCATGCGCCAGGCGCGCGCGCACCGGCTTGTCGCGCCAGGCCAGGTCTTCGACTTTCGCCGCCCCCTTGGTGCCCTTGTAGCGCTCGGCGATTTCCAGCAGGCGTTCGGTGCCGTCGCGGCGTCGGTTGAGGATCACGTCCTCCACGCGTTCGCGCAGTTCCGGATCCAGCTCGTCGTAGATCGGCATGCCGCCGGCGTTGACGATGCCCATGTCCATGCCGGCCTTGATCGCATGGAACAGGAACACCGAGTGGATCGCCTGGCGTACGGTTTCGTTGCCGCGGAACGAGAACGAGACGTTGGAAACACCGCCGGAGACATGGCAGTGCGGCAGCGTGTCCTTGATGATGCGGGTGGCTTCGATAAAGTCCACCGCGTAGTTGTCGTGCTCTTCGATGCCGGTGGCCACGGCAAAGATGTTCGGGTCGAAGATGATGTCTTCCGGCGGAAAGCCTACCTGCTCGGTCAGCAGCGTGTAGGCGCGCGTGCAGATCTCGACCTTGCGCGCGCAGGTGTCGGCCTGGCCTTGTTCGTCGAAGGCCATCACTACCGCTGCGGCACCGTAGCGCAACACCTTGCGGGCGTGTTCGATGAACACTGGCTCGCCTTCCTTGAGCGAAATGGAGTTGACCACGCTCTTGCCTTGCAGGCACTTCAATCCCGCTTCGATGACGCTCCACTTGGACGAATCCACCATCACCGGAATGCGCGCGATATCCGGCTCGGACATGATCAGGTTGAGAAAGCGCGTCATCGCCTTCTCTGAATCGATCAGGCCTTCGTCCATGTTGACGTCGAGGATCTGCGCACCGCTGTCCACCTGCTGACGCGCGACCTCCACTGCTTCCTCGTAGCGCTCCTCCTTGATCAGCTTGCGGAACTGCGCGCTGCCGGTGACGTTGGTGCGCTCGCCGACGTTGACGAACAACAGGTCCGGCGTAATGACCAGCGGCTCAAGGCCGGACAGGCGGGTGTAGCGGGGAGTGCTCATGCAAGGCTCTGCTGGACGGTGACGGCGCGGACGGTCTTGGTGGGGTGGTGCGCATGGCCGAACGATGCGGCGCGATGGAATGCGGCCCTCATCCGGCGCTGCGCGCCACCTTCTCCCGAAGGCGGGAGAAGGGCAGTGCGCTGCGCACGGAGCATCCTTGCGGCAAGCCGAGCAATGCGGATCCCTTTTCCCTCCAGCGAAGGACAGGGTGTGTACTGCGCATAGCGCTTCCTCGTGGCAGCCCAAGCGCTGCGCTGTCCTTCTCCCGCCAGCGGGAGAAGGTGCCCGAAGGGCGGATGAGGGCTCACTTGCCGCATCACGCCGCCAACTCCTGCGTGCCAGGCAATTGGCGCGGCGGAAGATCGGCGACCGCTTCGGCGATGGCGCGGATATGGTCGGGCGAGGTACCGCAGCAGCCGCCGACCAGGTTGAGCAGGCGGGCCTGTGCGAATTCGTGCAGCGTGGCCGCCATTTCTTCCGGCGTCTCGTCGTATTCGCCGAAGGCATTCGGCAAACCGGCGTTCGGATGTGCGCTGACATAGGCGTCGGCGATCTGCGCCAACGTTTCCACGTGCGGGCGCAACTCCTTGGCGCCGAGCGCGCAATTCAGGCCGATCGACAACGGCCGGCCGTGCGCGACGGAGGCATAAAACGCTTCGGCGGTCTGTCCGGACAAGGTGCGACCGGATGCGTCGGTAATGGTGCCGGAGACCATCACCGGCAAACGCCCACCGCGCGCTTCGAAGACCTCTTCGATCGCATACAGCGCGGCCTTGGCATTGAGCGTGTCGAAGATGGTTTCCACCATCAGCGTATCGGCGCCGCCATCGATCAAGCCCTCGATCGCTTCGCGATAGGTTTCGCGCAGCGCGTCGAAACTGGTATTGCGGTAGCCGGGATCGTTGACGTCCGGGCTGATGGAGGCGGTACGGCTGGTGGGGCCGAGCACGCCGATCACAAAGCGCGGTTTGTGCGGGGTCAACGCCTCCACTTCGTCGCAACAGGCGCGGGCGACCTGTGCGCCGGCCTTGTTCAACTCGTACACCAGATGTTCCAGGTGATAGTCGGCCTGGCTCACCGACGTGGCGTTGAAGGTATTGGTTTCCAGCAGATCGGCACCTGCATCCAGATAGGCACGGTGAATGCCGGCAATGATCTGCGGCCGGGTCAGCAGCAGCAGATCGTTGTTGCCCTTCAAGTCGTGGCCCTGCGGTACGTGTGCGTGGTCGCAACCGGGCGCGTGCACGTGCGCACTGTCGTAGCCGTCGGCAAAACGGGTGCCGCGGTAATCCGGTTCCTGCAGGTTGTGGCGCTGGATCATGGTGCCCATCGCGCCATCGATGATGAGGATGCGCTCGCGCAACGCGGCAGTCAGCTTGGCCGCGCGCTCGGGGTGCAGCCAGGGCAGCGAAAACGGGATTGGAGATTCGGAATTGGGGATTCGCGCGTGCGTCATGGCCCGGTACTCCGTGCAGCGGTGTCTTTGTTTTCCACCAATCCCGAATCCCGACTCCCAATTCCCGGCTTCACCGCAATCAACGAAATCACTTCGAAATGCGGCGGTCGTTTTTCGCGCGTCACCGTCTCCAGGCTGGACACGTCCAGCCCGGCTTTTTCGACGAACTTGCGCAACTCCTTGGCAGCAAACCCCAGATTGACGTGACCGTACGCATGCACCGCGGCGCGGTGTTCGTGCTTGGCCAGGCTGCACAGCAGCAGGCGGCCGCCGGGCGTAGCACGCGCGCCGATTCGGCCACCGCCTGCGCCGGTTTGGCCGCATAGGTCAGCGCATGCATCAGCACCACCAGGTCGAAGCTGGCATCGGGGAATGGCAGCGCATGCATGTCGCCTTCGCGCACTTCCACATTGCGGAGTTTGCGCAGGCGCTCGCTGGCGGCCGCAACCACGCGCGCGCTGGTGTCGATGCAGATGTAGCGGGTGGCATGCGGTGCCACCAGCTCGGCCAGCACGCCGTCGCCGGAAGCGATGTCGAGTACGTCGCCGGTTTCCAGCAGGGGCAGGGCGGTGCGCGCCAGCGCTTCCCAGGTGCGTCCGGGCGAGTAATGCCGTTCCATGTCGCCGGCCACCGAATCGGCCCAGTTCTGGTCCGCGGCACGGTTGGCCAGCACGGCGGCCACGCGCTCGGCATCCTGGCGCAACAACGGATCGTCGCTGCCGGTGCTCAGCGCCAGCCAGAGCGCCCGCTGGGCCGGGTCCAGCGACACTTCGTCGAAGCGGTAATACGCCGACACCCCGGCGCGGCGGTCGCGGACCAGCCCGGCTTCCTTGAGTTTGGCCAGGTGCGTGGACACCCGCGGCTGCGCCAGGCGGGTGATGGCCGACAGCTCGGCCACGGTGAGTTCTTCCTGCTCCAGCAAGGCCAGCAGGCGCACTCGGGTGGCGTCGGCAAACACCTTCAGGCGGGCCGACCAGTCTTCCAGATCCATGAATATCTCTATATCGCGATATGGAGATATTTTCGGCCCGGCGGCAGGTGCGGTCAACTACATACGCATGCGAATGGTTGGCGCTACAATGGGGCCCAGCTCAGGCCTGAAGGGGTGCGACGTGGATTTCAGCTTTACCGAAGAACAATTGATGATCCAGGATGTGGCGCGCCGCATCGCCCAGGAAAAGATCGCGCCCAGCGCCGAGCACTTCGACCGTAGCGGCGAGTTTCCGCTGGAAAATATCCGCCTGCTGGGCGAAAACGGCCTGATGGGCATCGAGGTGCCGGTCGACTACGGCGGCGCCGGCATGGACCCGATCAGCTACGCGTTGGCGATGATCGAAATCGCCGCGGCCGACGGCGCGCATTCCACCATCGTCTCGGTCAACAATTCGCTGTTTTGCACCGGCATTCTGAAGAACGGCAGCGAAGCGCAGAAGCAGCTCTATGTGCGCGCGATTGCCGAAGGCACCCACATCGGTGCATTCGCGCTGACCGAGCCGCAGTCCGGTTCGGATGCCTCGGCAATGCGCTGCCGCGCGGTCAAGCAGGCCGATGGCAGCTTCGTCATCAATGGCAAGAAGAGCTGGATCACCTCCGGCCCGGTCGCCAAGTACATCGTCTTGTTTGCGGTAACCGAGCCGGACAAGGGCTCGCGCGGCATCACCGCCTTCATGGTCGACACCGACCGCGCCGGTTTTCACCGCGGCAAGACCGAGCCCAAGCTCGGCATTCGTGCCTCGGCCACCTGCGAAATCGAGTTTGCCGATTACGTTGCGCAGCCCGACGACGTGCTGGGCGTAGAAGGCGAGGGCTTCAAGACTGCGATGAGCGTGCTGGATGCCGGGCGCATCGGCATTGCGTCGCAGGCGGTCGGGATTGCACGCGCGGCGTATGAGGCCACGCTGGCCTACGTGAAGGAACGCAAGGCATTTGGCGCGGCCATCGGCACGTTCCAGATGACCCAGGCCAAGATCGCCGACATGAAGTGCAAGCTGGATGCAGCGCTGCTGCTGACGTTGCGCGCGGCGTGGTTGAAGGGGCAGGGGCAGAAGTTCGGTACCGAAGCGGCCGTGGCCAAGCTCACCGCATCCGAGGCGGCGATGTGGATCACCCATCAGGCCGTGCAAATTCATGGCGGCATGGGGTATTCGAAAGAAATGCCGCTGGAGCGCTACTTCCGCGATGCCAAAATTACCGAAATCTACGAGGGCACCTCGGAAATCCAGCGCCTGGTGATCGCGCGCGGCGAGACCGGCCTGCGCTGAAGTCGGCCGCGCTCCAGCGCTGCCGCTACGCGCGGCAACGCTGGAGCGCTCTCCGCGACGCCAAGATCACCGAAATCTACGAGGGCACCTCGGAAATCCAGCGCCTGGTGATCGCGCGCGGCGAGACCGGCCTGCGCTGAGGTCGACCGCGCTCCAGCGCTGCCGCTACGCGCGGCAACGCTGGAGCGCTCTCCGCGACGCCACGATCGCCCAGATCCACAAAGGTGCTTCCGAAATCCGTAGTGGCCGCTCCGGCGTCGGTGTGTACCCGATCGCCAGGTATCGCTTGGTAGGAGCGTGCCCGCGTGCGGCGAAGCGTTGTCGATCAGTCCACATCGCGCACAGGTATGCTCCTGCGCCGGCTGGCGCGCGTGGCCTGGATGCAGTTGCCTTGCGTGAGCCGCCAAGCCGCCCGCACACATTCGCTATCGCGCAGCGCCTGAGCACGGGCGCTGCATGGGCACGCTTGTCGTTCGCTGCGCCCGCGGACCACAATCGCCGCTTCTTCCCGCTGCTGGTGCGCGCATGTTCCGGTCGTTGCACGCTGTGCTTTCCCGTCCTTTGCTGTCTGCCGTCGCGCCCGCGCTGGTGTGCTGCGCGCTATTGCTGGTCTGCGCCACGGCAGGCGCGCAGACCCCGCCTTCGATCGTGCCAACCGATCGTCTGCGCGAGTCCTGGTGGGCGCAGCGGCATGCGCAGGTGCTGGAACAGGTCAAGCAGCACCCGGATACCAAGTTGCTGCTGATCGGCGATTCGATCACTCAAAACTACGAAAAAGCCAAGGCGCCGGACGAAGACTTCCAACTGACCTGGCAAACCTTCTACGGCAGCCGCGGTGCGCTCAATCTGGGTTTCAGTGGCGACGGCACCGAAAACGTGCTGTGGCGGCTGGCCAATGGCGAAGTCGACGGGCTGCAGCCGAAGGTCGCGCTGGTGCTGATCGGCACCAACAACACCGGCCATCTCGGTCAAACTGCCGAACAGACCCAACTCGGTATCGATGCGGTGGTCGCGACGATCGAGCAGAAGCTGCCGCGCACGCACATCCTGCTGCTGAGCGTGTTGCCAAGCGATCTTTCCAGCGAAAAATCGCGTCGCGATGTACAGATCAACCAGGGCCTGGCTGTGCGCTACGGCGACAACCCGCGCGTGACCTATCTGGATGTGAGCTCGGTCTTCCAGCGCGACGGCAAGCTGCGCACCGAGCTGTTCTACGACACCCGGTTCCGTCCGGCGGCCGGCGCCTTGCATCCGGACACGCGGGGGCAGCGCATGCTGGCCGAAGCGATCGAGCCCACGCTGGCGCGGCTGTTGGGCGAGCCACCGGTGAAGCCGGTGGCCGAACTCGGCCGTGACGCGGCGACCTCGCTGATGCCGGTCGACTGGCTGGAGCAGGACTCCTACGACTGGTACGCACGCCACCACGCAGCGCTGGCCGTTGCGCGCAGCCTGAAGCCGCAGGTGGTGATGATCGGCGACTCGATCACTCATTTCTGGTCCGGCCGCCGCAGGCCACCCGTGTCAGTGGTCCGGAGTCCTGGCAATGGTTGTACGGCAAGCGGCCGGTGCTGAACCTGGGCTTCGGCTGGGATCGCACCCAGAACGTGCTGTGGCGCATCCGCCAGGGCGAACTCGACGGCCTGGATCCGCAATGGGTGGTGGTGCATATCGGCACCAACAATCTCACCGGCACCGCGCAGTCGCGCGCCAGCACCCCGGCCGAAGCTGCCCAGGGCGTTGAGGCGGTGGTCGCCGAGGTGCGTCGCCGCTTGCCCAACAGCAAGCTGATCCTGATGGCAATCATGCCGCGTGGCCGCAACGCCGACGATGCGCGGCGCGCACCGATCGCCGAGACAAACCGACTGCTGATTGCGCGCTATGCCAAGGATCCAACGGTGCAGTTGGTCGATATCGGCCCGAAGATGCTGCAGCCCGACGGCACGCTGCCCGACGCGTTGATGCCCGATGGCACTCATCCCAGCGAGTCCGGCTACCGCATCTGGGCGCAGGCGCTGCGCGACGCGGGGATTACCGCTGCGCCGTAACGGGGCGGCACGCCGGGGCGTTCATGGAAAGGCGAGCGCGGCTGGTAAGTGGTGCAGTGCGGCCGTCCGCGCGCCGCTGCATCGTGCGGGCCGACAGTCGCGCTTGATTTTTAGCATTGCGCGGGCCCCGCATTCCTTGCATGGAGCTGGTAACGGCCAACCGGCTCAAGCCGGGCCTTCTGCGTCTCAGGTACGGCCGGGCATGGCCTGGTCTGCGGTTTCAACGCCGAACGGCCGAGCCGGGGGCCGGGCCCCGGCAAGGGCTTGGCGCGGCGCTCGAGTGCAGAGCACTGCGTGTTCGAACCCCAGAAACCAGAAGACCCCGATTGCTCGGAGGTCTTTTAAACTGGTGCCCAGAAGAGGACTCGAACCTCCACGAAGTTGCCCCCGCTAGCACCTGAAGCTAGTGCGTCTACCAATTCCGCCACCTGGGCAGGTGAGCCGTGAATTTTGCAGGCTCCTGGAAGCCTTGTCAATGGTTTCTATACGGCAATCCTCGGCGGTCGCGCCGGCCTTGCCGCCCATCTCGCCGCGCCACGCAGTACCATGTAGGCAATGACAAAGAAAAAACCCCAGATTCCGATCGGCCGAGTCGCCGCAAATCCACCGGCGCAGGCGATTCCAGCACTGCCGAACAGCAGAAGTTGCCGGGCTGGATGCCAGACTTCCTGGTCCGCGCCGCAGCCGGCGCATCGACCAAGTCCGCCAACAAGCGCGCTGCCGACAAAGCATCCAACCCCTCCAAAGCCTCGCCGCAGCCGGCGACCGCGCCGCCTGCGCCGCGCGCTCCGCATCCGCGCAAGAGTGGCCCGTCTGCGCCGCCGCCGGAACGCTTCCAGACCGCTGCGCCTGCGACTGCCGAATTCAAGGATCCGCATGCAGAGCGCGAGGCGCTTCGGTATGCCGAGCCGATTGCCAGCCGCGAGGCCATCCTGCAATTGCTTGAAGCCTGCGACGGTCCGCAGACCGCCGAAGAAATTGCCGAGCAGCTCAATCTGAGCGGCCGCATCGATGCGTTGGGCAAGCGCCTGGCCGCAATGGTGCGCGAAGCGCAACTGGTGCAGAACCGCCGCGGCGGCTACGCGCCGGTGCAGCAGACCAGCCTGATCGCCGGTGTGGTCATCGCCAATCCGGAGGGCTTCGGTTTCCTCAAGCCCGACGAGGGCGGCGATGACCTGTTCCTGCCGCCGTTCGAAATGCGCAAGGTCATGCATGGCGACCGCGCGCTGGCCAATGTCACCGGCATCGACCGCCGCGGCCGTCGCGAAGGCGCCATCGCGCGCGTGCTCGAGCGTGGCATGTCGCGCATGCTGGGGCGTTTTTTCTATGAGCACGGTGTGGCTTACGTCGACCCCGACGACAAACGCATCCAGCGCAATGTGCAGATCGCCCCGGACGGTATCGGCGAGGCACGCGAAGGCCAATTGGTGGTTTGCGAACTGATCGCGCCGCCGGACGCGCGCCGCCCGGCGATCGGCAAGATCATCGCGGTGCTGGGTGACAAGCTGACGCCGTCGCTGGTGGTTGAAATGGCCATCCACGGCCACGAACTGCCGCACGAATTCCCGCAGGAAGTGCTGGACGAAGCCGCGGCCGTGCCGCTGGTGGTCGAGCCACAGATGATCGGTGGGCGCGTGGACCTGCGGCAGATGCCACTGGTCACCATCGATGGCGAAGACGCCAAGGATTTCGATGACGCGGTGTATTGCGAGTCCAACGCCGACGGCTTCCGTCTGGTGGTGGCAATCGCCGATGTGTCCAACTACGTGCGTCCCGGGACGCCGCTGGACGACGAAGCGCAAAAGCGTGCCACCTCGGTGTATTTCCCCGGCTTCGTGGTGCCGATGCTGCCGGAAACGCTGTCCAACGGCATCTGCTCGCTGATGCCCAAGGTCGACCGCATGTGTTTCGTCTGCGATATGCAGGTGGGCCGCGATGGCGAAGTGACCGGCTCGCGCTTCTACGAAGCGGTGATGAATTCGCACGCACGCCTGACCTATAACCAGGTGTGGAAGGCGGTGGGCGAGGACGATGCCGACACCAAGGCCTTCATCGGCCCGCTGTTGCCGCAGGTGCAGCGCCTGCATCAGCTGTATCACGTGCTGTCGAAGGCGCGCACGCAGCGCGGGGCGATCGAGTTCGAAACCTCCGAAGTGCGCTTCGTGCTCGACAACACCGGCGAAGTCACCCAGGCCGGCATGCTGGTGCGCAACGATGCCCACAAGCTCATCGAAGAATGCATGATCGCCGCCAATGTCGAGGCGGCGCGCTACCTGCTGAGCGTGCATGTGCCCGCGCCTTACCGTGTGCATGAGCGCCCGCCGGAGAGCAAGTACGAAGACCTGCTGGAGTTCCTCAAGGAGTTCCAGCTGAGCTTGCCGGCATGGAGCAAGGTGCGCCCCGGCGACTACACCAAGTTGCTGAAGAAAGTGCGCGCCCGCCCGGATGCGGCGTTGCTGGAATCGGTGTTGCTGCGCAGCCAGAGCCTGGCGGTGTATTCGCCGGAGAACAACGGCCATTTCGGTCTGGCGTTGGAGGCATACGCGCATTTTACCTCGCCGATCCGCCGTTATCCTGACCTGCTGGTGCACCGCGCGATCAAGCACGCGCTGACCGGCGCCAGCCCGGAAAAATTCATCTACACGCCGCGGCAGATGGCGGCACTGGCGCTGCAATGCTCCGAGCGTGGACGGCGTGCCGATGAAGCCGAGCGCGAAGTGGATGAGCGCTACCGCGCAGCGTGGATGGAAAAGCACGTCGGTGGCCAGTTCGATGGCGTGATCAGCGGTGTGACAGGATTTGGTTTGTTCGTGGAGTTGACGCAGTCCAAGGTCAACGGACTGGTGCATGTCACGCAGCTGCCGCAGGACTATTACCAGTTCGATCCGATTCGCAAGACGCTCAGCGGCGAGCGCCGTGGTCGCGAGTTCCGCCTTGGCGACCCGGTGCGCGTGCTGGTGCTCAAGGCCAGCATGGAGGAGCGCAAGATCGACTTCCGCCTGGCCGAAGAAAATGGCGCAGCGCCCGAAGCGCCGCTGCCGCCACGCGAGAAGCCGACCAAGCGCAAAAAGAAATCGTACTGAGATGCAGAACGCCGCTGCGGGCCGCCGAACGGCAGCCCGCCACGCGAGGTGGTGGTGACAAGAGCAGCCACCAACAATGGAGTGCGGGTGGTCGGGTGGGCGTAGGCTGCGCTGATGAACCGCTGCGTGCCGGCGCTTCCGGCCAGGTCCCCTCCCACTACCGGCCGCGTCCGCTTGGTGATGAGCGCAGTCGTGTTATTAGCTGTTAGCGAAACAGGTGGGGCCGTTGCAGGGAAGCGGATCTGCAATGGTGTCCGTAATAGACTGACGCGGAGCAGGGCATGGACACTTCAAGCGAATATAGCGGTGGCTGCCAGTGCGGGGCGGTGCGGTTTCACGTGCGTGGTGCGTTGGTGGACGCTTCGATCTGTCATTGCCGCATGTGCCAGAAGGCATTCGGCGCGTATTACGCGCCGCTGGTGTCAGTACGAGGCACCGAGTTTCGCTGGACCCGTGGCGAGCCCAGGCGCTTCGCATCGTCGAACGTCGTGCAGCGCGGTTTTTGCGCCGACTGCGGCACGCCATTGACGTATGAGGCACCCGACGGCGTGGCAGTTGCGGCAGGTGCCTTCGATATGCCGGAGCGGCTGCCGCCGCATATCCAATATGGTTTGGATCGCAAGCTGCCCTTCGTCGATGGCCTGGCGCAGCTGCCCACGCGTCCACCCGAGGACGATGCCGCCGCGGAGGCTTTTTTGGCCAGCGTGGTGTCGCGGCAGCATCCGGATCACGACACTGCGCATTGGCCTGCGTGAGACATCGCCCTGGTTTGAGTGTGCTGCTGATCGCGGCATGCGAGCAGTAACGGTGAAACCTCGCTCGCGGCTGCCACTCGCCGCGGCAAGACGCGCAGGTGCACCGACTGGCAGGCATCCATCGGCACAAGGGGGCGCGGCCAGCATGCGGTCCAATGCAGGCATGCGCCATCGACCTCGGGCGCTGCGCGTCCAGTACCAGTGCCATCGCCGCATCGCGTCGTTGGCATCGCCGTGCTGCATGCCCCGGCCGTGACGTGACAGGCCGCAAGCCCTACCATTCCCCTTTACCTTTTCGTATGCCCGCGCAATGAGCAAGCAGAACCAGTGGATCGTCGGCGTCAATGCTGTCGCCTCGTCCGTCGAGAACGACGCCGACAACGTGCGCGAGGTGTTGATCGAGGCCGGCAGCAAGAACCCGCGCCTGACCGAGATCGAGGAACAGGCGCGCCGCAAGGGCATCGACGTGCGCCGGGTCAACACGCAGGCGCTGGACGGCGTGGGCGGGCAGGTGCGCCACCAGGGCGTGGCCGCACGCTATGCCGCCGCGCGGCTGTGGGCCGAGAACGAGCTGGAAGGGTTGGTCGAGGCCGCCGAAGGACGCGCGTTGGTGCTGATCCTCGATGGCGTGCAGGACCCGCACAACCTTGGCGCATGCCTGCGCAGTGCGGCAGCGGCGGGCGTCACCGCGGTGGTGATTCCCAAGGACAAGTCGGCCACGGTGAACGCCACCGTGCGCAAGACCTCCGCCGGTGCGGCCGACCGCATTCCGGTGGTGGCGGTGACCAACCTGGCGCGCTGCCTGCGCGACCTGCAGAAGCAGGGAGTGTGGTTGTATGGCTTGGCCGGCGAAGCAGAGGCTTCGTTGTATAGCGTGGATCTGCGCGGCAATGTCGGGCTGGTGCTGGGTGGCGAGGCCGATGGCCTGCGCCGTCTCACCCGCGAGCACTGCGATGGCCTGGTCAAGATCCCAATGCCCGGCGAAATCGAAAGCCTCAATGTGTCGGTCGCGACCGGTGTGACCTTGTTCGAGGCCGTGCGCCAGCGCCTGGGCACCTAGCGGCCTGCATGCATCAGGTGCGGGCGCAGGCGTGCCGGTCTACGTATCGCACGCGCGTTACGCGATGCACCGCAGCGCCAACGCTTGATCGATGCATTGCCGATGGGCAACTGCGCAATGTTCCGCGCAGATGCAGGTCGCGGGGCGCTGCCAGGCGCACGCGCAGGGAGTTGCAGCAAGGCTTTCCAGACCTGCGCAGACATGGTCGAACGCAGTGCGACGTTTTTGCCTACCATATCGCCAGCGAACGGCGCGTTGTGTGTGATGAACGATGGGGTGGGCGCCTGGCAAACAGGCGAGAGCAGTTGCGGCGTCCAGGCGTCAGCACGACGAAACAACAGACGCCAGCAGCGCTGGCTCGGTGTCGGCGCCTGCCTGCTGTTGGCGCTGTGTTCGCTTGTTGCGGTTGCCTCACCGGCCGGAACGGCACGCTTGCGCGATTACGCCATCGACAGCTGGAGTTCGCGCAACGGGCTCCCGCACAACTCCCTGCGCGACATCGCCCAGACCCGCGACGGGTATCTGTGGTTCGCCACCTGGGAAGGCCTGGTGCGCTACAACGGGCTGGAATTCAGCGTGATCGACCGCAGCACGCGCCCGGGGCTGCCCGATAACGGCGTCGGCGCACTCTACGTAGATCGCGATGGCGCGCTGTGGCTGAGCGATGCGCGTGGCAACCTGGTCCGGCATGCTGCCGATGGGCAATGGCGGCAGTGGCAGCAGCGGCAGGGGCAGTGGCCGCAGGCGTTGATCCATGCCATGACCATGGACGCCGAAGGCCGCATGTGGCTATTGTTCGAAGGGCATGGGCTGGGCTGTCTGTGGCCGGATGGGCGCTTCGACTATTTCCCGCCGCACGATGACGCGCCGCTGCAGAGCAGCTTTCCGCGCATGGTGTTCGATGCGCGGGGGCGCTTGTTGATCGGCACCTTCGATGGATTGATCTACCGCGAACCGGATGGCCGCATGTACCGCGCGCCGGCTGCATTCGGGTTTCCACCAGGGTTGGCATGGCCGTATCGCGCGACGGACGGCACGGTGTGGGTGGTTGCGGGCGATCAGCTGTTTCGCCTGCAGGGCGAGCGCGCCGAGCTGGTGCATCGGGTGCCGGGGCAGGGCCACTTCACCGCGATGCTGCAGGATCGCCACGGCGATCTGTGGCTGGGCAGCGAAAACCAGGGGCTGCTGCGGATCGGGCCGTACGGCGTGGAGCATCTGCCGGCCGGCCGCAGCCTGCCGACCGGACGCATCGTCAGCCTGCGTGAGGACGCCGAAGGCAGTATCTGGGTCGGCGCCAATGGCGGTCTGTTCCGGCTGCGCGAGACCCTGTTCAGCAGCTACAGCCAGCGCGATGGATTAAGCGGGGACTACAGCCGCGCCATGTTGGAAGACCGCGACGGCAGTCTATGGATCGCCGGAACCGTCGGCCTGGACCGGATGCTGCCGGACGGGCGCATCGTACCGGTGCCGGTGGTCACACCCTCCGGGCGACGCCTTTCGGTGCTCAGTCTGGCGTTGGACCGGCACGGCGATCTTTGGGTGGGCACCTATGCCGATGGCGTCTTCGTGTTGCGCGCTGGGCACGTGCTGCGCCATTACGGCGAGGCCGAGGGCATTCCCAGCGGGCATATCCGCGCGATCGTGATCGACGACCACGATGCGGTATGGCTGGCAACCCAGCGTGGCGTGGTGCAGCTAGTGGATGGCAGGCGCGGGCCGTTGGCGATCGAAGGCCTGCCTGCCAGCGTGGTGACCGCATTAACCAGCGTCGATGGTGCGTTGTGGATCGGTTCGGTCGATGGTGCGGCAGTGCTACGCAACGGCAAGCTGCGCCAGTTGAATCTGGAAAAACTGGGCGGCGCGCGCAGCGTGTTCGGTTTTCAGACCATCGGCCGCGATGTGTGGATCTCCACCGACCGCGGCCTGTATCGCGAGCGCGATGGCGTGCTTGCACGCGTGGGTCTGGAGCAGGGCATGCCGGTGGATACGGTGTTCCAGCTCATCGACGACCGGCGTGGCAATGCATGGATCAGCAGCAATCGCGGTGTGCTGCGTACCGAACTCAAGACCCTCAATGCCGTTGCCGACGGGCATGGCACGCTCGCGACCGAACGCTATGGCGAGATCGATGGCATGGGCAATGCGCAAGCCAATGGCAGTTCCGGCCCCAGCCTGCTGCGGCGTGCCGACGGCACGGTGTGGGTGGTGACAGCTGGCGGTGTGAGCAGGGTCGCCCCCTCACGCCTGCAGCGCTTTCGCTAACGTCGCCCGCCGCCGGCAGTGATCGAGAACGTGCAGCAGGATGGTCAGCCGTTGGTGTGGCGCCAGCGCGCACAACTGGCTGGCGGGCATCGCTTGAACGTGTCCTACGTCGGCATGAGCTTTCTGCTGCCGGAGCGAATCGAGTACCGCACCCGACTGGAGGGTCTGGACACTAGCTGGACCGAGCGCGGCCGGCAGCGCAGCGTGGAATTCATCGGCCTGCCGCCAGGCCGGTATCGTCTGCACGTGGCTGCGCGCCATCCGGGTGGGGCATGGAGTCCGCACGAAGCGGTGTGGGCGTTCGAGGTATTGCCGCTGTGGTGGCAACGCCAGGATGTGCGCCTGGCCGTGGCGCTGGGGACGCTCTTGTTGCTGGCCTTGCTGTATCGCGTATTGCTGCATCGCTACAAGACCCACAACGCGCGCCTGGCCGAGCTGGTGCGCAAGCGCACCGAAGACCTGCAACGGCAGGCGCAGCGTTTGCTGCAGGCCAACCAGGAAAAGAGCGAACTCTTGACGCGTTTGCGCATCAAGTCCGATGTGTTCGAGCGCCAGGCGCATGAAGATGCGTTGACCGGGCTGCCCAACCGTCGCCATTTCGACGAAGCACTGGCGCGCGATATCAGCCGTGCACGGCGCAGTGCGCGGCCGCTGGTGCTGGCGATTCTGGATATCGATCACTTCAAGCGCATCAACGACCATTATTCGCACGCCAGTGGCGATGCGGTCCTGCACGAGGTGGGAGTGCTCCTGACCGCGGCCGCGCGCGCCTCGGATCTGCCGGCACGCCTGGGCGGCGAAGAATTCGCGCTGCTATTGGCCGACACCACACTGGATGAGGCACAGGCGCTCTGCCTGCGCATCCGCGCGCTCTTCCATGCCCGCCACAACTGGGCCAGCGTCGAGGGCTTGCAGGTGACCTTCAGCGCCGGTGTTGCCGCGCTGCGCGACGACGACACCGGCTCGTCGCTGATGCAGCGCGCCGATCATGCCTTGTACGAAGCCAAGAGCGCCGGCCGCGATCGGATCTGTGTGGGTTAGACGCCGGGATTCGGGATTCGGGAATCGGGATTTGGGATTCGCAACGGCAGTGCAGGCGTTCCTTCTCCTGCACGAGAAGGTGCCCAGAAGAGCGGATGAGGGTACGGCAGCAAGCAGCAGTGCTGCGTCGTGATCAGACGGTTGCGGCTCGTGCTTGGTAAACGTACGCGATTGGCCGCTTCAATCCAGAAACCACGACGCTTCTACCAATCCCGAATGCCCACTCCCGCATCCCGTCCTCACACCGGCCCGCCAGGCGTTGGCGATCTTGCAGAACAGGCGTGCGGTCTGTTCGGTGTCGTAGACCGCGCTGTGGGCGTCGGCGGCATTCCAGTCCAGTCCTGCGGCCTGGGCGGCGCGTGCCAGCACGGTCTGGCCGTAGGCCACGCCACCCAACGTCACCGTGTCGAATACGCTGAAAGGATGAAACGGGTTGCGTTTGTGGCCCACGCGCGCCACGGCCGCGTTGAGAAAATTCAGGTCGAAATGGGCGTTGTGGCCGACCAGGATTGCGCGCTGGCAGCCGTATTTCTTCACTGCCGCGCGCACCGGCGCGAACACATGATCCAGCGCGTCCTTTTC
Source organism: Xanthomonas phaseoli pv. phaseoli (assembly GCA_022749655.1). Taxonomy (GTDB): domain Bacteria; phylum Pseudomonadota; class Gammaproteobacteria; order Xanthomonadales; family Xanthomonadaceae; genus Xanthomonas; species Xanthomonas phaseoli. The sequence continues at coordinate 3,652,217 of CP094243.1, read as the reverse complement.
CTGTTTCGCGAAGCGGAACGGGTGGTCGAGCACGATTCCGGTGATTTCCAGCGACTTCGGGTCGATCTCCAGCCCGGGCGCCGGTACCAGGTGGGCGCTGGCGGTCTCGCCGGGAAAGAAGCGTCCATCGGCATCCATTTCGATCGGCACGCAGGCGATCTCCAGCAGTGCGTGCCTGTTCCAGTCGAACCCGCCGGTTTCCACGTCCACCACCACGGGCAGATAGCCACGAAAGCGGCGCGACATCGGCAAAAAGGAGGGGGCAGGCTGTGCATCGACCGGTTCGTTCATCCGCATAGCCTAGCAGGTCGCACGCCGGGCTCTGCCCTGGCTGGCTGCAGCTGGCACGCTCACACCGGCGGCAGCGCCGCCCCACGCGATCCGGTACATGACCTAACGCCACTGGCCTTGGCATGCATTGCCGCCCCACTGTCTGCAAGCGTGTTTCTCGAGCCGGGCGACTGCAGACCACGCAGCGCCAGTCGCCCCATACCGAAACGAAGAGGCCCGATCCGCGTTGCCGGACCGGGCCTCCCTAACGACACGGTGAGCGAGCGCTTAGCGAGCCGCGACGACGCTGGTAATCAGCCCGGTGGCCACTGCGATCAGCACGTACGTGTTGTCCACCCGACGCCATTCGTGCCCGCGGCGGCGGCTTGAGATGATGCTTGTGGTAGTCGGCAACGCGGCTGCCACGATGGTCCGGCGCCAGCCGCTCGCCGCGGCGATACGGCGGGCCGCGCCGGTCGTTGCGATGATCGTCGTGATGTGCGTTGCGGCGGTCGTCGCGATGGTCGTCACGACGGTCAGGGCCATGGTCGTCGTGACGCTGCGCGTCGCGGTCACGGTCGTGATCGAGGTCGTGCTGCTGCGGCGCTGCAAACGCTGCGCCAGAGGTCAGCAGCGTCAAGGCCATGAAAGATCCAATGAAGCGTTTCATCAGCGGACTCCTGCGTCACAGGAAATGCCTGTGCACCTGCACCCTAGAAGTTCCAAGCTGAATACGTAATGAGAAGGCCTTACGACACCTCGCCGGCACGACCGTCGGCGCGGTCTAGATGACGCCGGTGCTGCTGGTGTCGTCGCGCTTCACCCGCGGAGGCAAGGGCTGCTCGCCATGCACCAGGAACCATACGTTCTCGGCGATGTTGGTGGCGTGGTCGCCAATGCGTTCCAGATTCTTTGCCATGAACAGCAGATGCGTACACGGGGTGATATTGCGCGGGTCTTCCATCATGTAGGTGAGCAGTTCGCGGAACAACGCGGTGTACTGCGCATCCAGGCGTGCATCTTCGTCGCGGACGCGGATCGCCGCATCGGCATCCTTGTTGCGATACGCCTGTACGGCTTCTCGCACCGCATCGGCCGCCATCTGGCCGAGCGCGCGCAGGCCCACGGTCTGCGGCAGCGGCGGTGCGGAATTGAGCGCGATCGAGCGCTTGGCCACGTTGGCCGCGTAATCGCCGATACGTTCGATATCGGCCGGAATCCGCAGGCCTGCAAGAATTTCGCGCAGATCGCGCGCCATCGGGCCGCGCAATGCAAGTCGCATCACGTCGTGGCTGATCGCGTGCTCCAGCGCGTCGATCGCCTCGTCGTTGACCACGATGCGGTGCGCGGCATTGTCATCGCGACGCTCCACCACATCCAGTGCGGCTTCCAGCTGCGCCACCGCCGTCTCGCCCATGCGCACGATCTCGGCGACGAGACGGTGCTGCTCCTCGTCGTAGCTTTTGACGATATGGTCGTTGAGGTGCTGGTTCATCGTGATCTCGATTCGTGGCAGTGGTGGATGTCCGCCGTTACCTTGGCGACATGGCAGACGATGCAAATGTCGTGCCGGGCGGTGCGGCGGAACTGCGTCAATGCGGCGTTGCGCTGGCGCGCCTTACATCAACCGAAGCGGCCGGTGATGTAGTCCTCGGTCTGCTGCTTGGAGGGCTGCGAAAAAATGGTTTCGGTGCGGTCGTGCTCGATCAGGTCGCCCAGATACATGAAGGCGGTGTAGTCGGAGACGCGGGCGGCCTGCTGCATGTTGTGGGTCACGATCACGATGGTGTAGTCGCGCTTGAGCTCTTCCACCAGTTGCTCGATACGGCTGGTGGAGATCGGGTCCAGCGCGGACGTCGGTTCGTCCAGCAACAACACATCCGGGCGCAGCGCCACCGCACGTGCGATGCACAGGCGCTGCTGCTGGCCGCCGGACAGCCCCAGCGCGCTCTGCCCCAGCTTGTCCTTCACCTCGTCCCATAGCGCGCCCTGACGCAAGGCCTGCTCGACGCGGTTCTGCATGTCGGCCTTGGAGAGTTTTTCGTGGTGGCGGATGCCGTAGGCCACGTTTTCGAAGATGGTCATCGGAAACGGCACCGGCTTCTGGAACACCATGCCCACCTTGCTGCGCAGGCGGTTCATCGGGTACTTCGGCGACAGGATGTTTTCGTTGTCCAGCAAGACCTCGCCGCGCGCTTCCATCTTCGGGTACAGCGCGTAGATGCGGTTGAAGATGCGCAGCAAGGTCGACTTGCCGCAGCCGGAGGGACCGATCAACGCGGTGACGCGCTTTTCGGGGATCTCGATGTTGATGCTCTTGAGCGCGTGGTACTTGTCGTAATAGAAATCCAGATTGCGTGCGGCCACCTTCACCGGCGCCTGCGCCGTCGGCGCCCCGTGGCGGCCGGAACAGCGATGCGATGCATCGGCTTGGCGTTTTGGAGATCGTTCATGTCGGGTGTCCGGAAGGAAAGGTCAGTCATTGGAGATCTTGTTGCGCAAGAGCAGGGCGCGCGCACCCAGGCTGACCAGCAACACGAACACGGTCAGTACCAGCGCGCCGGCCCAGGCCAGCGTTTGCCAGGTCTCGTACGGGCTGCCGGCGAACTGGTTCATGATCACCGGCACGCTGGCCATCGGCTGGAAGATGTTGCTGTTCCAGTACTGGTTGCCGAACGCGGTGAACAGCAGCGGTGCGGTTTCGCCACTGATGCGTGCCAGCGCCAGCAGCACGCCGGTGACGATGCCTGCCGAGGCGCTGCGGTATAGCACCTGCACCGTGACTTTCCATTGGGGAATGCCCAACGACAATGCCGCTTCACGCATCTGCGCCGGCACCAACCGCAGCATCTCGTCAGTGGTGCGCACCACCACCGGCAGCACGATGAAGGCCAGCGACAGCGCACCGGCGAATGCCGAAAAGCGCCCGCCGGTCTGCATCACGTACAAGGTGTAGACGAACAGGCCCAGCACGATCGACGGCGCCGACAACAGGATGTCGTTGACGAAGCGCACCACCACGCCGGCCTTGCGCGCGTTGCCGTACTCGGCCAGCCAGGTGCCGGCTGCAATCCCCAGCGGCGTGCCGATGGCCAGCGCCAGCCCGCACATCACCGCACTGCCGAAGAAGGCGTTGAGCAGGCCGCCTTCCTGCATCGGCGGCGGCGTCATCTTGGTAAACAGGTTGAGGTCGATGCCCGGCACGCCCTTGGACACCAGCGTCCACAGGATCCAGGCCAGGAAGAACAGGCCAAACAATGCAGTGACGCACGAGAGCAGCAACGCAATGGCGTTGGTGACCCGGCGGCGGTTGTAAAGCGATTGCGACACCGAAGCGGCGGACATCAGTTACCCTCCCGACGCGACAACTGCATCAGCATGAAGCGCGCGATGGCCAGCACGATGAAGGTCACGATGAACAGCACGAAGCCCAGCAGCAGCAATGCCGACCGGTAGGTTTCGGTGGCCTCGCCGAAATCGTTGGCGATCAACGCCGCGATGGTGGTGCCAGGCTCCAGCAGCGACGGCGATAGACGTACCGTGTTGCCGACCACGAAGGCCACCGCCATGGTTTTCGCCCAGCGCACGCCCCAGCCCCAGGAACACGCCACCGATCACCGCCGAGCGGGTGTAGGGCAGCACGATGTCCCAGCTCACTTCCCATTTGGTCGAGCCCAGCGCGTACGCCGATTCCTTCAAGCGCGTGGGCACGGTCAGAAACACTTCGCGCATCACCGAGGAAATGAAGGGAATCACCATGATTGCCAGCACGAAGCCGGCCGTCAGCAGGCCGATGCCCAACGGCGGGCCCTGGAACAACGGGCCGATCAGCGGCAGCGTGCCGAGATGATCGTTGAGCCATGGTGTGACGTGTTCGGTCATCACCGGCACCAGCACGAACAGGCCCCACATGCCGTAGATGATCGACGGGATGCCGGCCAGCAATTCGATGGCGGTGCCCACCGGGCCACGCAACCAACGCGGTGCCACTTCGGTCAGAAAGAACGCGATACCGAAACTCACCGGCACAGCAATCAGCATCGCGATGACTGCGGTGACCAGGGTGCCGTAGATCGGTGCCAGCGCACCGTATTTGTTTTCGACCGGATTCCAGTCGGCCGAATAGAAGAAACTCAGGCCCTGCATCTGCAAGGCATGGCGTCCGCCCCACAGCATCGACAGTGCCGCGCTGCCGAGCGCCAACAGGACGAAAACGACCGTGGCGGCCAGCGCAAGCTTGAACAGGCGATCGGCGCGTGCGTCGCGCAGGTCGCGGCCGCGTGGCGCGGTCATCGCTTCGGGAATGGCGGTGGCATTCATTCGATTGGACTCGTCCCCGCGCAACGGCGGCAGCGTGAGACAGCAGGAACGGCGAGGCACCTTCAGGTACCTCGCCGCAGCGCAGCCCGCCGCATGGGCGGGTGCAGGGCATTACTTGAACTCGCTGCCCCAATAGGCTTCGATCTGCTTCACCAGCTCCGGCGGCAGCGGCACGTAGTGCAATTCGCTGGCCTGGGCCTGGCCGCTTTCCAGCGCCCACTTGAAGAAGTCCAGCGTCGCCTTGCTGCGCTTGGCGTCCTTGGGCTGCTTGTGCATCAACATGAAGTTGGTGGCGGTGATCGGCCAGGCCTTCTCGCCTGGTGCATTGGTGATCACCAGGTTGAAGTCACGGGCGTTGGCCCAGTCGGCGCTGGCAGCGGCAGCGGCGAAGCTTTCCGCATTCGGCTCGACCCACTGGCCGGCCGCGTTCTGCAGCGAGGTGTACGGCATCTTGTTCTGCAGCGCGTAGGCCAGCTCGACATAGCCGATCGAGCCCTTGATCTGCTGCACGTACGAGGCAACGCCCTCATTGCCCTTGCCGCCTACGCCACCCGGCCACTGCACCGAGGTGCCTTCGCCGACCTTGCTCTTCCACTCCGGGCTGACCTTGGACAGGTAGTTGGAGAAGTTGAAGGTAGTGCCCGACCCATCCGAGCGATGCACCAGGTTGATCTTGGTGGCGGGCAGGGTCACGCCCGGGTTGGCCGCGACAATGGCCGCGTCGTTCCACATGGTGACCTTGCCCAGGAAGATGTCGCCCAGCAAGGCGCCGGTCAGGCGCAGCTTGCCCGGGGCGATGCCTTCCAGATTGACGACCGGCACCACGCCGCCGATGGCCGACGGGAACTGGCCCAGGCCAGCCTGTTGCAGTTCCGTGCTGTCCAGGGGCTTGTCGGTCGACCCGAAATCCACCGTGCCGGCCTTGATCTGCGCAATGCCGCCGCCGGAGCCGATCGACTGGTAGTTGACCTTGTTGCCGGTGGCGGCGTTGTAGTCGGCCGACCACTTGGACACCAGCGGGTAGATGAAGGAAGCACCGGCGCCGGAAATCTCAGCGCCCTTGCTGTCGCTGGCGGTGGCGCCTGCGGTCGGCGCGCCCTTTGCGGCGTCTGCGGACGGCGCGTCCTTGCCGGGCGAACACGCGGCCAGGGCGAGGGCGATGGTGAGGGACAGGGCGGTCAGGCTGGCCGACTGCAATTTCATGGAAGCTCCGAGGCTGGATTGGCCGGTGTCTCCGGCAGACCACACTATGAAATGATGTTTTTGTTACACCTGCATGACAGCGCCTTCTGGCCAATGCATCACAAAAAAAACGACGCGGACCGCGGAGGGCGTGGCGCCCTCCGGGATCCGCGTCCCGGGGCCGACGCCGGGGAGAGAGACGGCGTCGTTCCTTTACGCGTTTTCGTGCTTGCCGCCGGGCCTTAGTGCAGGGCACCTGGTGGCCATTTCAGGTGGCCATGCAGGTCGCCGGCATGCACCAGAAAACCGCCCATGCGGTTTTAAAGCATGGCTTGCCCCACCTTGGCCGCTATATCAGGGGCCTGCGGCGTCCTTAGTGCGGCAGATTCTTGGCCCAGTACGCCTCGATCTGGGTCACCAGCGTGTCCGGCAGCGGCACGTAGTCCAACTGCTTGGCCTGCGCATCGCCCTTGGTGTAGACCCAGCGGAAGAAGTCCAGCGTGTTCTTCAGGCCCGCCGGGTTCTTCGGCTTTTTCTGCACCAGAATGAAATTGGTCGCCGTGATCGGCCAGGCGTTATCGCCGGCCGCGTTGGTCATCACCAGGTAGAAGTCCTTGGCTGTGCCCCAGTCGGCGCTGTTGGCAGCGGCGGCGAAGGTTTCATCCGACGGCTGCACGAACTTGCCGGCCGCGTTCTTCATTGCGGTGTAGGCCATCTTGTTCTGCAGCGCGTACGACAGCTCGACGTAGCCGATGCCGCCCTTGATCTGCTTCACGTAGGCGGCCACGCCCTCGTTGCCCTTGCCGCCGATGCCGGTCGGCCATTGCACGGCAGTCCCTTCGCCAACCTTGCTCTTCCAGTCCGGGTTGACCTTAGACAGGTAGTTGGTGAAGTTGAAGCTGGTGCCCGAACCATCGGAGCGGTGCACCACGGTGATCTTGCCGTCCGGCAGTTTCATGCCCGGGTTCAGCGCGGCAATGGCCGGATCGTTCCAGGTGCTGACCTTGCCCAGGAAGATGTCGCCCAGGGTCTTGCCGTCCAGCTTGAGCGTACCGGCAGCGACGCCCGGAACGTTGACCACCGGCACCACGCCGCCGATCACCGAGGGAAACTGCGCCAGGCCGGCAGCGGCCAGTTCTTCCGGCTTGAGCGGGGCATCGGACGAGCCGAAGTCCACGCTGGCCGCCTTGATCTGGGCGATACCGCCGCCCGAACCGATCGATTGGTAGTTGACCTGCTTCTTGGTGGCGGCGTTGTAGTCGGCCGACCACTTGGACATCACCGGGTAGATGAACGACGCACCGGCGCCAGTGACATCGGCAGCCTGGGCACACAGTGCCAGCGAGGCGGCGAGGACGCCGACGGCCAGACGGGTCTTGAAGGAGTGGATCACGGAACAGCTCCTGTAGCGAAGGGATGAGGACGTCCCGCCGTGGTGCCATTGCAGGGCAACGGCATGACCATGCGGTGTCTGGGAAATGACAGGCCGATGACGGCGTTGCGCCGTCGGATGTTCAAGCCGGCAGGAAGTGGCGGCTGCCACCGCGTGCGCTTGACCGAGCGCACGTGGTGGCGACGCACTTACCAGTAGAACTGCGCGCGTGCTTCGATGATCGACGGGTTATCGTCGACCAGGCCGCGCGTGGTGCTGTTGTAGCGCGTGCTGTCGACCTTGGCGTAGTCGAGCGCCAGCTTGAAGTTGGAGCGCCAGTACCAATTGGCGCCGACCGTCCAGATGTTCATCTTGCCGCCCAGCACGCCATCGACGAACGGGGTATTGCCGTTGGCGACCAGGTGGCCATCGTTGAGGTCCAGGGTGTCGTAGCGCACCGCCAGCTGCCACATGCCCGATGCCGGCTCGTTGGGCAGCGGGGTGGTCGGCACGCCAGCCTTGTAGCCCCAGGTTTCGCCGGTGAGGTTCCAGACGCCGCTCACGTACCAGCCGTCGCTCTTATAGTCGTGCGCATTGGCACCGATACGGTTGGCGTTTTCCTGGAAGTACTCGCTCTGCAGCTTGAACGGCCCGGTGATCCACATCGCCTCGGCACCGGCCACGCCGACGTTGTCCACATTGGTGATGGCGCCGCTGTCGATCAGGCGGACCGTGGTCAGGTCCGCGTCGGGGCGTGCGCGCAGGCGCAAGGTGTCGTCGTCGGTGTCGTAGGCCAGGTAGCTGAGGCCGAAGTGCAGCACGTTGCCGGTCTCGTTGATCGGCGCCCAGGTGCCGCGTGCGCCATAGCCGTTGCCGTGCGCCTGATTGCGGGTGAGCTCGCGGCCGAATGCACTGGCGGTCACGCTCCAGTTGTTGTCGCCCATGCCGTAGGCCACGCCCAACCGGCGCGAGATGCCATAGGTGTTGGTCACCGACGCCTTGGAGACGAAGTCGTTGTTCTTGGTGCTGGACAGTTCTTCCAGGCTGTTGGGCTGCTTGAACTGGCCGATCTGCAGGTAATTGTTCGCGTTGCCGCCGAACTTGTACTTGATGTTGTTATCCAGAAAGCGGCCGGTGCTGCGAATGGTGGTGCCACGGATGGTGACTTCCTTCAGCACGCTCGGGTCATAGCCGGCGACCCATTCGAAGTTGCCCGGGCCCTTGCCCTTGAGGACCAGCTCGGCGCGCCGGATGCTGAATTCGGAGTTGTCGCCATTGGCGCCGATCGGGCCGTTGAGGTCCTGCACATCGTTGTGGAACCAGTTGCCGTCGGCCTGGACCAGGCCTTCCAGCGCGATTTCCGAACCACCGATAACATCGATGGCGATCTCGGCGTGTGCTGCGGGGGCGGCCAAGGCCAGCAGCAGCGCGGAACCAAGCAGGGTGGGAGCGAGTTTCATAGATGCCTTGCGACCTGAGAAAGTGGGCGCAGGCTAGGGTGTGAAGGTTGCGTTAATGTGACAAAACAACAGAAACGTAATACGTGATTTTTGCCAATAAAGACAATAGTTTACGTGCGTTTCAACTATGTCATTGTGTGTCAAGAAGCTGAACGGAGGCGGTTTATGACAGCGCCCGGCGCCGACCTCAAAACCTTGAATATCCGGGCTGGCCCGCTGACGGCCTGAACTGGAGCCACGTCAGCATGAACACACGCGTCGGTTTGTGCGGCGCACCACTTGCATACGCGGCGTCAAAATTGTTAGCTTCGAGGCCATGTTTCCTCGATTCCTCCAAATGCTGTTGGTCTGCCTGCTCGCGCTCTCCGCGTGGTCGGCAGCCAACGCGCACGCGCGCATGCATGATGCGTTCGTGGGCGACGGCCTGGCGGTAATGGTGGATGCTGGCGAAGAACGCGATGCAGCAGAAGATCCGCAGGACGACGGCGAAGCACAGAGCCAAGTCGACACACAGCCTGCAGACGATATCCCCTTGCTCTCCCAAGCATGGCCGATGCTGGCGCGGTATTCCCCCTCGTGGCACGCGCATCACGCGCCGGCAAATCAAAAACGCGACCTGATCCCACAGCTGCGCCCTCCAAACGCACTGCTTGGCTGATCCACGCTGTCGCTGCACCCGGTGCGTTCCGCGCCGGATTCCCAATTGATTTGTTTGTCTTTGCAATTCGCGGTTTTGCCGCGGATGGCCATTCGTTGCCTAGAGGAATCTCCCATGGAAAGTTTGCTAGAAGGTTTTCGTCATTTCCGTAAGGAAGTGTATCCGCGCCAGAGTGCGCGCTTTCAGGAACTGGCAGGCGGCCAGAGCCCGCATACGCTGTTCATCACCTGCGCAGATTCACGCGTCATGCCGGAGCTGATCTTCTCCGCGCAGCCAGGCGAGCTGTTCGTCTACCGCAACATCGGCAATGTGGTGCCGCCGTACTCGCAGCATGTCAGTGGCGTGGTGGCAGCGATCGAATACGCGATCGCAGTGCTGGGCGTGCGCCATATCGTGATCTGCGGTCACACCGACTGCGGCGCGATGAAAGCCGTGCTCAAGCCGGAGTCGCTGGAAGACGTGCCCTCCGTGGCAGCGTGGCTCAAGCACACCGATGCGGCGCGCCATGTCACCGCGCATCACGGGCACGATCCGCAGAGCCAGGAGGCGCTGAGCTGCATGACCGAGGAGAACGTGGTCTCGCAGCTGGACCACCTGCGCACGCAGCCGGTGGTGGCAGCACGCCTGGCGGCAGGCACCTTGCGCATCCACGGCTGGATCTACGATATCGCCCATGGGGAGATCCGCGCCTTCGATGCCGAGAAGGGTGGCTTCCGGCCACTGCTGGCCGAAAGCACCCCCGAAGCCACCCCACGCCCGCGACTGCAGCAAGTCGTGCGCGCTGAACTCGCCTGACGGAGCCTGCCATGAACACATCAGGTATCGGCGGATATTTCCGTCAGGGACTGTTTGGGCGTGATTTATTGGCGTCTGTAGTGGTCTTTCTTGTCGCGCTGCCGCTGTGCATGGGTATCGCGATCGCATCCGGCATGCCGCCCGCCGCAGGCCTGATCACCGGCATCGTTGGTGGTCTGGTCGTCGGCTTTCTGGCGGGTTCCCCGCTGCAGGTGAGCGGGCCGGCCGCCGGCCTGGCTGTGTTGGTGTTCGAACTGGTCCGGGAGCATGGCGCTGTCGCGCTCGGGCCGGTGATCTTGGTGGCCGGCGCGATTCAGCTGATTGCCGGTCTGTGCCGCGCAGGCGTCTGGTTCCGGATGACATCGCCGGCCGTGGTGGCCGGCATGTTGTCGGGCATCGGCATCCTGATCGTCGCCTCGCAGGCGCACGTGTTGATGGATGCCGCGCCCAATGCCCGCGGCCTGGAAAACTTCGCTGCATTGCCTGGCGTGCTGTGGCAGGCCATCAGCGAAGGAGCCGGCCGGAACGCGCTGTTCGTGGGTCTGGCGACGATCGGGATCATCCTGGCCTGGGACAAGCTGCGCCCGCAGCGTCTGCGCTTTCTGCCGGGTGCATTGATCGCGGTGGTGGCGGTCACTGCGACCGTGCAGTTGCAGGGCTTGAACGTCAACAAGGTCGATGTCCCGACCAACCTGTTCTCTGCGATCAGCATCCCCAGCATTTCCGACATCTTCGGCGTGTTCAACCACACCTTGCTGGTCTCGGCAGTGACCTTCGCCTTCATCGCCAGCGCCGAAACCTTGCTGTCGGCGGCGGCGGTGGACCGCATGCATCAGGGCACGCGGACCCAGTACGACCGTGAGCTGGCGGCACAGGGCGTGGGCAATATGCTCTGCGGTTTCCTGGGTGCATTGCCGATGACCGGCGTGATCGTGCGCAGTGCGGCCAACGTGCAGGCCGGGGCGGCAACGCGTGCATCGACCATCCTGCACGGCAGCTGGCTGCTGGTATTCGCCATGCTGTTGCCGTGGCTGTTGCGGATGACGCCGGTGGCGTGCCTGGCCGGCATCCTGGTCTACACGGGCGTGAAGATGATCAAGATCGGGCAGGTCAAGGAACTGGCGACCTATGGCCGCGGAACGGCCGCGATCTACCTGGCGACCACCTTCGCGATCGTGGCCACCGACCTGCTGACCGGCGTGCTGATCGGCTTCGGTCTGTCGCTGTTCCGCCTGGCATTGCATTCTTCGCGTCTGAAGGTCGAAGTGCGCGAGCACGCCGACAGGAAGGACGAAATGCATTTGACCCTGCAGGGTTCGGCCACTTTCCTGAAGGTGCCTGCGATGGCGCGGACGCTGGAAAGTGTGCCGCCGAACACTGCGCTGCACCTGGATGTGGCTAAGCTGCACCACGTCGATCATGCCTGCATCGAGTTGTTGCGCGACTGGAGCCGCAATGCGGCCTCGCGCGGCTGCGAACTGGTGGTGGACTGGAAGGAGCTGGATCGACGTGTCGAAGGCCAGCCCAGGGTGGATGGCGTGCTGGTGGAACAGCGCGTCGAGCAGGCGAAAGCTGCGTAACGTGTTGTAAGCGCCCGGCGCTCGCGCCGGGTGACCCCATCGTGATCGGGTGATGCATGGCGCCGAAAGACGCATCATCCGGTCGCGATTTTTTTGGGGCCGGGATTCGAGATTCGAGATTCGAGATTCGAGATTCGAAAAGCTTGTGGCGCTGCGTTTGCTGCGTGTGGATCCGGGCCGCGGTTGCGTCGTTACTTCGGCGCTACTGCTGCATCAGCCCTTGGTTTTTGTCTGCCGCTCAGGCGTCGGTGGCGTCTTGTCACGGTAGCGGCACAGATCGTGGATGACGCAGCCCGGGCAATCTGGTTTGCGTGCCTTGCAGACGTAGCGTCCGTGCAGGATCAACCAGTGATGCGCATCGTGCAGGAACTCGGCCGGAATCACCTTGACCAGCTTGTCTTCGACGGCGCGTACGTCCTTGCCTGGCGCAAGACCGGTGCGGTTGGAAACGCGAAAGATATGCGTGTCCACGGCCATGGCGGGCTCGCCGAAGGCGGTGTTGAGCACCACATTTGCGGTCTTGCGGCCCACGCCGGGCAGCGCTTCCAGCGCGGCGCGATCGTGCGGCACGTCGCCGCCATAGCGCTCCAGCAGGATGCGGCAGGTGGCGATGACGTTCTTGGCCTTGGCGTTGAACAAGCCGATGGTGGAGATGTACCGCTTCAGGCCCTCCTCGCCGAGATCGAGAATGTCGCGCGGGGTGTTGGCCACCGGATATAGCTTGCGGGTCGCCTTGTTGACGCCGACATCGGTGGCTTGCGCCGACAGCAGCACGGCGATCAGTAACTCGAATGGAGCGGTGTATTCCAGCTCGGTGGTGGGGTGCGGATTGAGTTCGCGCAGGCGCTCGAACATTTCCTGTATTTCGGGCTTGCGCATGCTGCTGCCGCGACGCGCCGGTACCGTTGCCTGAGGGGTGTTCATGGCTGCGCTCCGCCAGCGGCCTTCGCCTTCGCGCGCGCCAGGATGGCAGCGGCCAGCGGCGGCAGTGCGGGCGTTGCCGGTTGGCTGGTTGCCGGGGCGGGAGCCCTGCGCGCATCGCGTTCGGCGGCGCGGCGTTGCAGGCGCGCCGCGCGCGCGCGATAGCGTTCGCGCGCGGCCCAGGCGTCTTGTAAGCGGCGTTGCGCACTCAGCAACGTGGCGCAGACCTGCGGGCAGTTGGCGTCCAGCGCATCGTGCTGCGGGTCGGGCAGATACGCCATCAAGCCGAGTGCCAGCGCACGATCCAGATCGTCGGCCTGCACACAATCGAACAACAGCAGCGGCAACGGACGCGATGCAGGAATGAGGTCGAGCGTCATGGCGATATCAACGATTGCGGAACTGGGCGGGGCGTTTTTCTAGAAATGCGCGCGTGCCCTCGCGCATGTCGTCGGTGGCGAACAACAACGCAAATTGCGCGGTTTCCAGCTGCAGGCCCTCTTCGATGGCGCATTCGCCGCCGAATACCACCGCATCGAGAATGCCGCGCAGTGCCAGCGGCGCTGCAGTTGCCAGGCGTTGCGCAAGCGCCAGGGTTTCTTCGTGCAGCACATCGGCTTCGACCACGCGATTGACCAGGCCAAGCTGCAGTGCGCGGGCTGCGTCGATCGGCAGGCCGAGCAGGCACAGTTCCAACGCTGCGGCGCGACCGGTCAGACGCAGCAGGCGCTGGGTGCCGCCAAAGCCGGGGATCAGGCCGAGATTGATTTCCGGTTGCCCCAGGCGCGCGGTTGCTGCGGCGATGCGCAGGTGGCACGCCATTGCCAGCTCCAGGCCGCCGCCCAGCGCAAAGCCATTGATCATCGCGATCACCGGCTTGGGCATGCGCTCGATCCGGCGCATCAGCTGCTGGCCCAGCAATGAGAATTCGCGGCCTTCAATCGCCGACAGATCATTCATTTCCGCGATATCCGCGCCCGCCACGAAGGCCTTTGGGCCGGCGCCGGTGAGGATGACGGCACGGACATCGTCAGCAGCGGCTGCGTCCTGGAACGCCCGATCCAGTGCCTGCATGGTCTGCTGGTTCAATGCGTTCAGTTTGTCCGGCCGGTTGACCGTAATCGTCCGGACGCTGGCGTGATCGGCGATCAGAATGACGTGATTGGACATGTGAACCCTTACGAACGTAAAAAAATAGTAAACACGGAACTTCCAAAAGCCTTGCTGGTCCTAGCTTTCGCGATAAGTAGCGGTTCGGTATCGCGGCCGCTATCCTAGCGCGTCATCTCAGGCGGCAGACCCGTCCTGTGCCACCACCCTGGAGAATTGTTTGATGAAGTTGCGTTCTATCGCGGTCGCTGTGGCGGCCCTGGCCCTGACGGGCAATGCACTGGCCCAGGACACGACGTCCGAGAAGGGCAAGTTGAGCTATTACTTCGGCTACGACTACGGCAACAACCTTGCCGAGCTTACCGGTCGCGGCGAGCAGCTCGACATCAACTCGGTGGTCAAGGGTCTGCAGGACGCCTATGCCAAGAAGCAGCCGGCGATCACTGCCGACCAGCTGAAGCCGGCCGTTGAAGCGTTCCAGAAGCGCGAGCAGGGCCGTGCCCAGCAGGCCAAGGCCGAGTACGACAAGGCCGCTGCAGCCAACAAGACCAAGAGCGATGCGTTCCTGGCCAAGAACAAGAGCACCGCCGGCGTGCAGACGCTGCCGAGCGGCGTGCAGTACCGCGTGATCGAAGCCGGCAAGGGCGCCAAGCCGACCCAGGCCAGCACCGTGCAGCTGGAAGTGGCCGGTCCGTTCCCGTTCGGCGACCGCGAGAAGGCACGTCCGGCGCAGCAGATCCCGGCCATCAAGGTCAGCGAAGTCGAAATGCAGGCCATGCGCGACACGCTGCTGCAGATGCCGGCCGGCTCGAAGTGGGAAGTGACCCTGCCGCCGGAAAAGGCCTACGGTGCCGACCCGCGTACCCCGTTCCCGCCGAACGTGGCCGTGCAGTTCGAGATCAAGCTGGTCAGCGTCAAGTAATTGCATGTGATGTTGCTGCGACAACGCCGGCCACCAGGCCGGCGTTGTCGTTTTGGTCTGGCGATTGTCTGAAGAGAACGATGCAACGATGCAGCGGCCGCAGGACCCAGCGATGAGCGGCAACGATGTCGGATCCGACGCGGATCCCGGTTTGGCTGCCGGCCCTCTGCCCAGTCCGTGTATCGGTGTATGTTCGCTGGACGCGCAGTCGCACTGCGTCGGCTGCTTGCGCAGCCTGGATGAGATTGCACGCTGGATGAGCATGAGCGACGCCGAACGCCAGGACTATCTGCACACGGTGCTGCCCGCACGCGCGCTGACGGCACGTCTGCCCGAATACGCGCAGCTGAGGCTGGCGCTGTATCCGCTGGATACAGCGCCAGCCGGGCCGGGTTGGAACCATGCCGAGCTGATCGACCTGACCGACGGCGACGCGTCTGCCGAAGCGGCGGTGCTGTGTGGGCTGGTGCCGCGCGAACAGGGCACGACGGTGTTGCTGACGCGGCGCACCGACAGCCTGCGCCATCACGCCGGGCAGGTCAGCTTCCCCGGCGGGCGAATGGAGCCGTCCGATGCCGATGCTGCCGCTGCGGCGCTGCGCGAGTTGCGAAGAAATCGCGCTGGGCGCGCAGCATGTGCATGCGATCGGGTATCTGGATCCGTTTGTGACGGTGAGCGGATTTCGGGTGACGCCGGTGGTGGCGGTCATCGACCCGGCGTTCGTGGCGGTGCCGCAGCCGGATGAAGTGGCCGATGTCTTCGAAGTGCCGCTGGCCTATCTGATGGACCCGGACAATCTGCGCAGTGTGGAACTGGAGTTCCGCGGACGCCCGCGGCGCGTGCTCGAATACGACTGGCCTGCCCACCGCATCTGGGGCGCCACCGCCGCCATTCTTCTCAATCTTCGTCGTCGCCTGGAGCAGGTTGCATGAGTGCCGATCCGAACTGGACCACGTTGGTCGATGCCGCCACGCTTTCGGCCGCGTTGCAGCATCCACAGCTGCGTCTGCTGGATGCGCGTGCCGCGCCACCGACCGCGCCAGACCCGCACGCAGCGCGCAAGGCGTACGCGCAGGGCCATTTGCCCGGCGCGCACTATGCCGATCTTGACCACGACCTTGCAGATCTGTCGCGGCCGGCGCAGGGGCGGCACCCGTTGCCGCATAGCCAGGCCTTTGCAGGGCGCCTCGGCGAATGGGGCATCGATCCGCAGAGCCAGGTCGTTGTCTACGACGCGGCCGATGGCAGCATGGCGGCCGCACGCGCGTGGTGGATGTTGCGGCTGATGGGCCATCGCCGGGTGGCGGTGCTGGACGGCGGACTGGCCGCGTGGCGGGCGGCTGGCTTTGCGGAAAGCACCGAATCACCTGCCTTGCGCAGCGGCGCCGCGTATCCCGGCCATTTCGACGCCACAGCGGTGGTGGATGCCGAGCAGATCGTGCAGCGCCTGCAGCAGGCGCCGGGCTGGTTGCTGGACGCGCGCGCAGGCGAGCGTTTCCGTGGCGAAGTCGAGCCGATCGACCCGGTGGCCGGGCACGTGCCCGGAGCGGTGAGTCGCCCGCTGGGGCTGAACCTGCGTGATGGCCGCTTCAAGCCAGCTGCCGAACTGCGCGCCGAGTTGTCCGCATTGCTGGGTGCGTACCGGCCCGAGCAGGCGGTGGTGATGTGCGGATCCGGCGTGACGGCATGCCATCTGTTGCTGGCATTGAAGTGGCCGGGTTATCAGGAGCGCGCGTCTACGCCGGTTCCTGGAGCGGTTGGCTGCAAGACGCCTCGCGTCCGGTCGCGACCGGCGCCTGATTGCAGGCACAATGGCGGCAGGAACGGTGACCTGTGGGGACGCAGGTTCGCTGCGCGGAGCGCAGTTTCTTGCAGTGCTGGGTGAGCCATGCGGTTGCAGTTACGGGTTGGCGCGCTGTGCGTCGCGGTGTGGACGCTGGCTGCCTGTTCGGCGGAATCCTCCGCCGATGTCAGCGATACGCCTGTTGCCGCTCATCGAAATGCGGCGCAGCACGATGCGTACGAGGTCGCGCTGGAACAGGCGCGTGCGGAGCGGTTGAGGCAGCTGCGTGCGCCCGATGGGTGGCTGAGCTATACCGGTTCGGGGCGCGTGCGCGCCGGCCAGTACCGTGTGGGCAGCGACCCGCACAGCGATATCGTCCTGCCTGCCGGCCCTGCGCAGCTGGGGCAACTGACGCTGGATGCTGCGGGACAAATACGCTTTCGCGCAGATGGCTCCGCCGCGGTGACGTTCAACGGACAGCGCATCGGCGACGTACGTCTGCAACCAGAGCAGGCCGGGCAGCGCGGCGACCGGCTGGACGTGGGCGGCCGGCAGTTCTACCTGGTGCAAACCGGCGCCTTGTACGGCTGGCGCTTCCGCGACCCGGCAGCGCCGGCGCTGACGCAGTTCGACGGGCTGGAATATTTCCCCACCGATCCGCAGTGGCGCATCCAGGCGCAGTGGCAACCCTATCCCACGCCGCGCACGACCACCTTGCTGACCTCGATCGGTACGCCGCTCACCGTGGAGGTGCCGGGAGAAGCCGTGTTTTCGCGCAACGGCCACCACTACCGCTTGCGGCCGCTGCTGCAGGAGGATGGCCAGGGCCTGTTCTTCCTGTTCGCCGACCGCACCAGCGGCAAGGAAAGCTATGGCGGCGCGCGTTATCTGTTTGCCGCAGCGCCCCGCGATGGTCAGGTGGTCCTGGATTTCAACCTGGCCGAAAACCCGCCATGCGCACTGACGCCCCATGTGGTCTGCCCCATCGCGCCGCCTGAAAACCGCTTGGACGTGGCAGTGAATGCCGGCGAGAAGACCTAC
The DNA here is from genome assembly GCA_022749655.1 of Xanthomonas phaseoli pv. phaseoli. Classification (GTDB taxonomy): domain Bacteria; phylum Pseudomonadota; class Gammaproteobacteria; order Xanthomonadales; family Xanthomonadaceae; genus Xanthomonas; species Xanthomonas phaseoli. Next base: position 3,634,803 of record CP094243.1, on the reverse strand, counting down.
CGTGCAACCGAGCGTTGAGCGCGCGGCAATGGGCGGACGGTGTGCGAAGGATGAGGTGTTTGCGATGGGTCACCCAAGCATCCGAGAGCTGTCACGTGCGTGTTGTCCGGGCGTCGCTGTCTTTCGAGGGCGCGGCGGGCACGCAGGTTGAATCGCGTGTCGCTGCTGTCTGCGCTGTCGGGCGCGACCGGGCATGACCGGGCATGACCGACGTAACGCGGTGCCTCGTCACTGGCTGTAACTAAGGTGCATGAGCCGGAGTGTTTGCCTGCCGATGTTCTGCGCCAAGACCGCAACGCTGAAATCGGCATGCCAGATCTAGGACTGCAGATCCAGGCTGCGCGCGGCCGCACGCGCGGTTTGCCGAGTGGATGCCGATCCGGCAAGCACCTGCCGCGAGGGGTGCGTGGCCCGGTTTCTAAAAACGCCTTCTAACGCGGCGCGTGCGACCAGCTGACTGCCGCTTCGATGCGCGGCCACGGGAACAGTGGGCCGGGATCGAGCTTGCGCCGGATTTTGCGGGCCGGGTCGTCGCTGGCAGCTTCCTGGGTGGTATCCAGCGCCTGATGGCCGGCGATGCGCCGCACCGAAGGCAGCTGCTGCTGCAGCCATTGCAACAAGGTGATCAGCGCGGCGATCTGGGCTTCGGGATACGGTTCGGTCATCTGCTGATACCGCGAATCCAGCCAGTGCGGATAACGGCCGCGGTTGACCAGTTCGATGCCCAGCGTATGCGGGTTGTGGCCGCGCACATGATGCGCGACGCGCTCCAGCGCGACGTATTGCTGGATGCTGCCGTTGCGATCGAGGTAGTAATGTCCGCTGTTGCCGGTGCCGCTGTCATAAAGCACGCGTTCGCCGTATTCGCGTGCCATCGCCATGTCCGGCAATTCGGTGCAATGGATGACCACCATGTCGATCTGGGTGAGCGCGCGCTTGGCCAACCGCGATTCGTAGCACAGCGGCGCGTAGGTGATTGGCGGCGACGGCAAGACGGCATCGGACATGGAGCGGATGCTAGCATTGCCCGATGCCTTTGAATCCCGACAGCCCCCTGGGCAAATTGATGGCGACGCTGCCACAGACCGGTCAGGTGACCTGGATCGGCGTGCGTCCGGCGCGTGATGTGGCGATGCTGGAGGTGGACGTGGCGCAGGTCAGCACCGGTATGGGCCTTGTGGGAGACCGCTACAAGGGTGGCAGCGGCAAGCGCGGCGTGACCCTGATCCAGGCCGAGCATTTACCGGTGATCGCGGCGCTGTCAGGACACGCCACCATCGCCCCGGCGACGCTGCGGCGCAACCTGGTGGTGTCCGGCATTGCGTTGATCACGCTGAAAGGGCGGCGATTCCGAATCGGTGACATTGAATTGAAGGCACCGACCCGTGCGACCCATGTTCGCGCATGGAAGATGCCCTGGGTGCGGGCGGCTACAACGCCATGCGCGGCCACGGTGGGCTGTGCGCACGCGTCTTGCGCGGCGGCGTGCTGCGCATCGGCGACACGGTGCAGGCGCTATGAGTCGCGGCCATTGCATCCTTTCGCACGGCTTCGAAAGTGGCCCGGACGCCTTGAAGGTGACCGCGCTGGCCAACGTGGCCGAGCAGTTGGGCTGGACCCATGAGCGCCCCGATTACACCGACCTGGATGCACGCCGCGAGGTGAGTACGCTGGGCGACGTGCGAGGCCGGCTGCAGCGCCTGCTGGACATTGCGCGGGCGGCGGCCGAGAAGGGGCCGGTGGTGCTGGTCGGTTCCAGCCTGGGCTCGTATATCGCCGGGATGGTGTCGTTGCAGGTGCCCACGCGCGGCCTGTTTTTGATGGTGCCGCCGACCAAGATGGGCCCAATGCCGGTACTGGACGCCGCACCGGTGCCGATCTCGATCGTGCATGCCTGGCGCGACGAGCTGATTCCGGCCGCCGACGTGATCGCCTGGGCGCAGGCAAGGCGTGCGCGCCTGCTGCTGGTCGACGACGACCATCGCCTGGCCTCGCACGTCGACGCGTCGGCACGCGCGTTCGCAGAGTTGTTGCAGAGCCTGTGATGCGCGCGGTTCCCAGCGATGGCGGCGCGCGGTGCCAGCGATGAACGTGTTGATCCGCGAAGCCACCGAAGGCGACGCCGCTGCCATCGAACTGCTGACCATGGTGGCCTTCATGCGCGCCGAACACAGCCGGCATGACGAGCACCAGGTGATTGCCGGTTTGCGCCAGGACGGCGCCCTGGCGTTGTCGTTGGTCGCCGACCACGACGGCTACGTGGTCGGGCATCTGGCCGTCTCGCCGGTGGCGTTGTCGGACGATTCGCCCGGCTGGTTCGCGCTTGGCCCGCTGGCCGTGGGGCCTGGCCATCAACGGCAAGGACTGGGGACGCGGCTGGTGCAGGCCGCGCTTGCCACGTTGCGCGAGCGCGGCGCCGCAGGCTGCCTGGCGCTGGGCGAGCCGGCGTTTTTTCGCCGCTTGGGCTTTGCGATCGAACCTGGCCTGGTGTTGCCCGGAGTGCCTGCATCGGAATTGCAAGCCCTGGCCTTCGGCGACCGGCTGCTGCCGCTGGCCGATGTCTCTTACGCCCCGGCGTTCGGGCTGGGTTGAGCGCCGGCTGCATGCGCCGGGCCTGTTGCGCGGGTGTCGCTGCCAGCGCAGCGGGTTAGACTGGGCGCGCTTCATCTTTTGAGGATTGGTCCGATGCGCCATTGATGCCGCCGTCGTGATGACGGCCTGACCCGCTGCTGGTCCGCTTGGATCGGCACGTGTGCTGGCATGCAATGGAGACCCGTATGACCTGTCCGTCGCTGACGCTGGAAGGCGTTGCGTATGCGCTGCCCGATGGCAGCCCGCTATTTTCCGATCTGAACATCCATATCGACCAACGCGTGACCGGCTTGGTCGGGCGCAATGGCGTGGGCAAGAGCGTACTTGCGCGCCTGCTGGCCGGCGAGCTGCTTCCCAGTGCCGGACGGTGCGTGCGCAGTGGCAGCGTGCATTACCTGCCGCAACGGGTGAGCGTTGTGCCGGGCCAGCGCATTGCCGACCTGGCCGGTGTCGCGCCGCTGCTGGATGCGTTGGACCGCATCGCCGCCGGCAGTGTGGCGCCCGCCGATTTTGAATGCGTGGGCGAGCGCTGGACTGCGCATGCGCACTTTGCCGCCGAACTGGAACGGCAAGGCCTGGGTGGACGCGATCCGCATGCACCGGCCGCGCAACTGAGCGGCGGCGAAGCGATGCGCGTGGCGCTTGCCGGTGCGTTTATGAGCCAGCCGGATGTCCTGATCCTGGACGAGCCCGGCAATCACCTGGATGGTCCGCAACGCCGGCGGCTGATGGATCAATTGCTGGCGTGGCGCGGCGGCCTGCTGGTGATCAGCCACGACCGCGGCTTGCTCGAGGCGATGCAGCGCATCCTGGAGTTGTCAGGACAGGGGCTGCGCAGCTACGGGGGCAACTACACGTTCTATGCGCAGCAGCGCGCGAGCGAGCAGCAGGCCGCCAGCGATCTGCTGGCCCAGCGCAAACATGCACGCGCACGCGGCGAGCAGGTGTTGCGCGCGCAGCTGCAGCGTCAACAGCAGCGCCAGGCACGCGGCGCGCGTACTGCGGGGCAGGCCAATCAGGCCGCGATCCTGCTTGGCGGGCAGAGGCAACGCAGCGAAGTCAGCGCAGGCCGGCTGCAACAGCAAGGTCGGGCCGAACAGGCGCGGCTGCGCGAGGCAGTAGTGCAGGCTGCAGCGCAGGTGCAGATCGATCCGGCGATCGCTGTGTTGGCGCCGACCTTGCCGGCCAACACGCTGCGGCGCCTGGCGACACTGCGGCAGGTGGAAGTGGCGCACGCGCGGTTGGGCGGGCGGCGGGTGGATCTGCTGCTGCAGGGACGGCCGCGGATTGGGTTGGTCGGCCCGAACGGCAGCGGCAAATCCACATTGTTGCAGCTGCTGGCCGGGCGCCTGCAGCCCAGCGCGGGGCATTGCCGGGTGCACGTGCCGGTGGCGTATCTGGATCAGGACCTGGCGCTGCTGGACCCGGCGCGCTCGGCCGTTGCGCAGCTGCAGGAGGCGAACCCGGCTGCGCCGGCCCACGCAGCAGCTGCTGCGCCTGGCGCTGCTCGGGCTGGACCAGGCGCGGGCCGACTCGCCCTGCGGCCAGCTCAGTGGTGGCCAGCGACTCAAGGCGGCGCTGGCCTGCGCGCTGTACCGGGCACGGCCGGCGCAACTGCTGTTGCTGGACGAGCCGACCAACCACCTGGATCTGGCCTCGGTGGAAGCGATCGAGGCGCTGCTGCGTCGCCACCAGGGGGCGCTGGTGGTCGCCTCGCACGATGCGGCCTTCCTGCAACGGTTGGGCCTGCAGCAGCGCCTGGACACCGCGCAGGCGCAGTGGCGGCTGGCGCCGTGGTGAACCGTGCGGCGGGCGATCCGGGCGCCGGGCTGGTAGCCGGCCGCGATGGCCGACCATTTGCGGCCCGTCCACGGCGGCCGCGGCATTGCCTACCCAGGCGCCGGCCCGCTGTCCTGCTTTCACGCTCGCCGCCGCGGCCAGCGTCTTTATCGATACCTGCCTACGTGAAATTCTTCGCATCCTGCGCCAAGGGCCTGGAATACCTGCTTGCCGACGAGCTGCTCGCGCTCGGCGCCAGCAAGGCCACTGCCACTATTTCCGGCGTCAACGTCGAAGGGGAACTGCGCGATGCGCAGCGCGCCGTGCTGTGGTCGCGCCTGGCCAGCCGCGTGCTGTGGCCGCTGACCGAATTCGATTGCCCGGACGAAGACGCGCTGTACGCCGGCGTAGCCGAACTGCCATGGGAGGCGCACCTGTCGGTGGGGCATACGCTGTCGGTGGACGCGCACGTGTCCGGGACCGCCATCACCCACGCCCGCTACGCGGCGCAGCGCATCAAGGACGCAGTGGTGGACACCATGCGGCGGCAGGGCCTGGAGCGCCCGTCGGTGGACGTGGAACACCCGGACCTGCGCCTGAACCTGTCGCTGCGCAAAGGCCGCGCCACCCTTTCGGTGGACCTGGGCGGCGGCCCGCTGCATCGCCGCGGCTGGCGCATGGCGCAAAACGAAGCGCCGTTGAAGGAAAATCTGGCCGCAGCGGTCTTGATGCGCGGTGGCTGGCCGCGCGCCCATGCCGATGGCGGCGGCTTGCTCGACCCGATGTGCGGCAGCGGCACGCTGCTGATCGAAGGCGCGCTGATGGCCGCCGACGTCGCGCCGGGTCTGCAGCGCTACGGCAGCGATGTACCCAGCCGCTGGCGCGGTTTCGACCGCGAGACCTGGCAGCAGCTGGTCGCTGAGGCGCGCGAACGCGACAGCGTCGGCCGTGCTGCGCTCAAGCAGGTGATCCATGGCAGCGACATGGATCCACACGCCATCCGCGCCGCGAAAGAGAACGCGCAAGTGGCCGGCGTGGCCGAGGCGATCTGGTTCGGCGTGCGCGAGGTCGGGGAGTTGCAGACGCCGTCGCAGGCCACCGGCGTGGTGGTGTGCAATCCGCCCTACGACGAGCGCCTGGCCGCCGATGCGGCGCTGTATCGCCGCCTGGGCGACACCTTGCAGCGCGTCGTGCCGCAGTGGCGTGCCAGCCTGCTGTGCGGCAATGCCGAGCTGGCGTATGCCACCGGCCTGCGCGCGGGCAAGAAATACCAGCTGTTCAACGGCGCGATCGAATGCGCGTTGATCGTCTGCGACCCGATCGCGGTGCCGCGACGCACCCCGCTGGCAGCGCCCACCGCGCTCAGCGAAGGCGCGCAGATGGTGGCCAACCGGCTGCGCAAGAATCTGCAGAAATTCAAGAAGTGGCGCGCGCGCGAAGGCATCGAATGTTTCCGCGCCTACGACGCCGACCTGCCGGAATATTCGGCCGCCATCGACGTGTACCAGCAGGCCGACGGCGACCGGCGCATCTTCCTGCATGTGCAGGAATACGCAGCGCCGGCGACGATTCCCGAGGCCGATGTGCGCCGTCGTCTCAACGAATTGCTGGCCGCCGCACGCGAGGTCTTCGAGGTGCCTGCCGAGCGCTTGGCGCTGAAGTCGCGCGAGCGCGGCAAGGGCGGCAGCAAGTATGGCCGCTTCGAACAGCGCAACGAAATCGTCCACGTGCGCGAACACGGCGCGCTGCTGCGCGTGAACCTGTTCGATTATCTGGATACCGGGCTGTTCCTGGACCATCGCCCGCTGCGCGGCACCATGGCGCAGCAGTCCAGGGGGCGCCGTTTCCTCAACCTGTTCTGCTACACCGGCGTGGCCAGCGTGGAAGCGGCAGTGGCCGGTGCCGCGTCCACCACCAGCGTGGATCTGTCGGCAACGTACCTGCAGTGGTGCGCCGACAATCTTGCATTGAACGGGCTGGCCGGCAGCAAGCACAAGCTGGTGCAGGCCGATGCACTGGCCTGGCTGGAAGCCGAGCGTGCGCACTTCGATGTGATCTTCTGCGACCCACCGACCTTCTCCAACTCTGCACGCGCAGAAGATTTCGATATCCAGCGCGAGCACGTGCGTCTTTGCGCGCGGCGGTGGCGCGGTTGGCGCCGGGTGGGGTGCTGTATTTCTCCAACAATTTCCGTCGCTTCAAGCTGGACGAGGAAGCGGTGGCGCAATTCGCGCAGTGCGAAGAAATCAGCCCGCGCACCATCGACCCGGATTTCGAGCGGCATGCGCGCATTCATCGCGCCTGGCGGTTGACCGCCTGAGTTCGCGCCGTTTGCGTCCGACGGCGCGCCGGCTTGGCTCGCCTAGGCGCCAGCGCAGGCAGTTGCCAAGGTGCCATGCGTACAGGCTCAGCAGCGCGTGCTCGCGACGACGCGACCGCTGCCGTGCACGCGGAGAGCCGGCGGGCATGATCGCAACGCACCCACAACAAGCCCGGCACAGGGCTGCGGTATGCTGATTCGCATGTTCTGGAGTCAACCATGACCGCATCACCTCGCATCGCTTTTCTTGCCAGCCCCGCCGAGCCGGCGGTGGCCGCGCGCGCGCGCCTTACGCAGCGCTATGGCGACCATGCCCTGGACAGCGCCGACATCGTCTGTGCGCTGGGCGGCGACGGGTTCATGCTGCAGACGCTGCACCGCCATGGCGCCTCCGACAAGCCGGTGTTCGGCATGAAGCTGGGCTCGGTCGGCTTTTTGATGAACCAGTACCGCGACAACGAGGACGACCTGCTCGAGCGCCTGCAGCGCGCCGAACCGGCGTATCTGCGGCCGCTGGAGATGCAGGTGCAGACCGAATCCGGTGCCAGTGCCGGCTCGCTGGCCTACAACGAGGTCTCGCTGCTGCGGCAGACCCGGCAGGCCGCGCATCTGAGCGTGGATCTCAACGGCCAGACCCGCATCGCCGAGCTGATCGGCGATGGCGTGATGGTGGCCACGCCGGCCGGCAGCACGGCGTACAACTATTCCGCGCACGGGCCGATCCTGCCGCTTGGCTCGCATACGCTGGCGCTGACGCCGATCGCGCCGTATCGCCCGCGGCGCTGGCGCGGCGCCATTCTCAAGGCAGATACCGAGGTGCGCTTCCGCGTGCTCGACCCCTACAAGCGCCCGGTCAGCGTCACCGCCGACTCGCACGAAATCCGCGACGTGGTCGAAGTAACCATCCGCGAATCCACGCAGCGCCAGGTCACGCTGTTGTTCGATCCCGAACACAATCTGGAAGAGCGCATCTTCAGCGAGCAGTTTGCGGTGTGAGGGGCGGGGATTGGGCAGTGTGGATCGGGTATTGGTAACGTCAACGGCATGTCTTGCCACCCGCCTATGAGCGTGCCGACCCGCTACGATGCAGCGCACGTCATTCAACGCCTGATCTCACCTTCTCGATCGCTGCTCCAAACAATCCCGAATCCCCAATCACGAATCCCGGCCCCCAATGCCCGACAACTCCCCAAGGTTATTGACCGTCGCGGTGACCTCGCGCGCCCTGTTCGATCTCGAAGAAGGCCATGCACTGTTCGAGGCCGATGGAGTGGAGGCGTATTCGGCGTTCCAGCGCGAGCATGAGGACGACATCCTGCAACCTGGCGTTGCGTTCCCGGTGGTGCGCAAGCTGCTGGCGCTCAACCACGATGTGCCCGAGGACGCGCCGCGGGTGGAAGTCATCCTGCTGTCACGCAATTCCGCCGATACCGGTCTGCGCATCTTCAACTCGATCCAGCATTACAACCTGGGCATCGTGCGTGCCACCTTCACCTCGGGCGAGCCGACCTGGCCGTACGTCAAGCCATTCGGGACCGATCTGTTTCTCTCGGCCAATCCGGAATCGGTGCGGCGTGCGCTGAGTCATGGCATCGCGGCGGCGACCATCATGCCGCGCGCGCTGGGCGAACGCGCCGAGGCAGCGGCGGCAATCGTGGACAACGACGAAAGCCGTTTGTCGACGCAGCTGCGCATCGCCTTCGACGGCGATGCGGTGATTTTCGGCGACGAGAGCGAACGCATCTCGCGCGAGCAGGGCGTGGAAGCCTTCGGACGTCACGAGCGCGAACGCGCACGCGAGCCATTGTCGGTGGGGCCGTTCCGTAATTTCCTGTCGGCGCTGCACACCTTGCAGGCGGCCTTTCCGCCGGGTCAGGCCTCGCCGATCCGCACGGCGCTGGTCACCGCACGCTCGGCGCCGGCGCATGAGCGGGTGATCCGCACCTTGCGCGAGTGGGGCGTGCGCCTGGACGAGGCGCTGTTCCTGGGCGGGCGTCATAAGGGCCCGTTCCTGCAGGCATTTGGTGCGGACATCTTCTTCGACGACTCGCAGCACAACATCGACAGTGCGCGCCAGCATCAGCACGTGGCCGCCGGGCATGTGCCGCACGGCGTGGCCAACGATCCGCCGTTTGCCTGAACCACACACCCACGCACGCCAAGACGGGCTGCGTGGCGTTTGCGCTGGCGGATGCGGCAAATGGTCGTCATGACGGGACACCTATAGGCGCGCGTATCGCTAGGCGTCGCATCGGTTGCTGCCGACGGATACGTGCAGCATCCTGGCCGCGCTGTGGTTGCAGCGCCTGCCGTGCATTGGCGTGGGCAGCGTTGCGAAGCTTCGATGGGATTGGCCCGCTTGTCGAACTGGCGCATTGCTGCCTGAAGCGTGATCGCGAATGGATCGTGCGACCTGCGGAGCGGATTGGACGCGATAGTGCGCTGACAGCGAATCGTTGCCTCTAGTGCCATATGCGCAGCCGATGCGCATCAACCACTGTCTCGGCAGCTGTCCTTCGAGCGCTTGGACACACTCAATCGATCAACCACGCGGCAGTCCACCGTAGATGCAGTGGCGCAACGCCTAGCGTCCCTGGCCAGCTTGCGCGTTAGCCAACGGCAGGCGGATATCGGTCAGCCGCCATCGCAGGCCTTTCCGGGTCAACACGAACACCACCGGCGCGCCAGTGGCGGTATGCGTAGTTGCGGTAAAGCGGTGAGTGGACTCGAAGCGTTGTTCTGCGCCTTGCAGCGGCCGCGCGGGCGCTGGCGCGGCATAGGTGTCGGCGCTGACGGTGTCGCCGGTGACGCGGTTCCAGACGCTGTGGCCTTGCAGCAGCGCGCCGATCCCAATTGGCGTGACCAGGGTATCCACTCCCGCACCGCCGATGCCGCTGGCGAGCTGCAAGGCGAGCCCGCCGAGCAGGCTCGATTGCAGGCCGTTCCCGGCCTGGCGCACCAGGTAGTCGTCCAGTTGCGCCTTGAGGTTGACGCGCAGACTCGGGAAATCCACATGTCGCTCCAGCTGTCCGGCATCGCGGTTGGCCACTGCCTGGCTGATGCCGCGGATGGCCAGATATGGCCCCCAACGACGTATCCGGTCAGCAGCACGATGGCCAGCACCGGAAGCAGCAACCAACGCCTTCTCATCGTGAGCATTCCGGCGCTGTTGGAGCCAGGAGAGTGGTCGCCAGACAGGCGAGGGCTGCGTAACGTCGCGGCGGTGCACGCAGGATCGGCGCAGCGCAGCACGATTCGCGTGCCAGGTGCGTCATCAAAATTCCAGGTCCAAGGCCGCACACAGGTAATCGACGAACGGCGCCAGGATCGCCAGGTCCGCCTCGATGGTCTGGCGCAGTCGCGGCCCGGTCATGATGCTGTCGTCCAGGTGACGCAAGTACGCCCAGTTGCGGTGCTTGAGATCGTCGATGAACTCGAAGTCGTTGGGGAACCCACGCGGTGCGCGCACCAGCTTTTCGCTGTCGTCCATGGTGAATTTGCGCAGCAGTTTCGGGTTGTGCGCGGCGGCCTTCCAACTGCCGGGGTTGTCGAAAATGAAGTGGCGCAGCTTGCGCTGTGTGTCCGGCTCCGGATGCCACAGGCCGGCGCCGACAAAACTTTCGCCCGGCTGCAGATGGATATAGAACGAGGGCGCCGGCATCTGGCGGCGGCGCTCATGAAACAGGCGCGCGCCTTGCCAGTTCTTGTACGGCGACTTGTCGTTGGAAAACCGCGCATCGCGATAGATGCGAAACAGCGAGCCGCCCTGGGTCTTGGGATCGGCGCGATAGTGCTCGCTGACCTGTGCCAGTGCCGGCTGCAGATCGGTGATCAGCTGCAGGAACGGCTGGCGCACATGCGCCTCGTACTGATGCCGATGGTCGTTGAACCAGGTCTTGTCGTTATGGCGGGCCAGGGCGCGCAGGAACTTGAAGCTGGCGTCGGAAAAATAGGTGGTCATAGCGTGCGTTGGAGGTCCGAACCCCAGGCGGCGAGCTGGTCGAGTAGGGCTTGCTTGGTAGCATCGTCGGGGTGAGTACGCCGTAAATCCGCGATCTGCGCGTGGTATTGCTCCAGGGTGACTTCGCCCAGGCCGCGGTCTTCGAGCAGGCGCTGGCGGCGATACACGTTCCAGCGCTCCTGTTCCTCGAACGAGAGGGTCTGCGGCCAGTTGCGCGCGCGGTAGCGAAACAGCAGTTCGATCAGGCGCGGATCGCGAAAGCGCGCTTCCAGCGCGCCCAGTTCGTCCGGCGCTGGCGCGGACCTGCGCAAGCAGGCGCTTGTCGCCTTCGGCCAGAAATCCATCGTAGAGCGAGGCATCGGCATCGTTGACCGCCGTGGCCGCGGCGCGTTCGCTGCCGTAGACCTGGCGCACCTTCTCGGCAAGTTCGGGGCCCAATGCACGCAAGCGTGCCGCCTTGGCCACTACCGCGTCGTGATCCACGCCCAGGCGCTCGAAGTCTGCAGCGCGCAGATGCTGCCAGGCCACCAGCGCAGGCGACTTGTTCAGATGCACTTCCTTCAACGGAATGCGCTGTTCGCCTTCCGGTAGATCTGCGGCGCGGATGTACAGACGGTCGGCGATATCGTCGGGGCTCAGCCGCAACAGCACCTCCGGGTCGCCGTCCAGATCGAACACGATCACGCGGCTGTCGAAGCGCGGGTGGCGCGTCAGCGGCAACACCGCCGCAGCGCACAGGCGCGAGGCGGGGTAACGCTGCGAGATATGCAGCACCGGTTGCATCGCGATGACATCCAGCAAGGTGGCGGCAAAGCGCTTGTCGCGCAGGCGCAGCGCGTAGTCCCACAACTTTGGCTGGTGCTGCTGGAATTTGCGCGCCATGCCGATGGTGGCGTACACGTCCGACAAGGCTTCGTGCGCATCGCCTTCGCGCACATCATTGGCATCGGCCAGGTGCTCCAGCTTGAACGAGGTAGCGCCATCGTCGCGCTGTGGCCAGACGATGCCGTCCGGGCGCAGCGCATGTACCAGTCGCAGCACATCCAGCAGGTCCCAGCGCGAATTGCCGCCACGCCACTCGCGCTCGTACGGGTCGTAGAAATTGCGGAACAGGCCGCAGCGGACGAATTCGTCGTCGAAGCGGATCGAGTTGTAGCCCAGCGTGCAGGTCTGCGGCCGGCCCATCTGTTCGGCGATGCGGGCGAACGCCTCGGCTTCGGTGACGCCCTCGCGCAGCGCGTGCTGTGGGGTAATGCCGGTGACCATGGTGGCGTACGGAGAGGGCAGCAGATCGTCGGCCGGCTGCACGAAAAAGCTGATGGGCTCTTCGATCAAGCGCAACTGCGCATCGGTGCGCACCGCAGCGAACTGTGCGATGCGGGTGCGGCGTGGATCCTGGCCGAAGGTTTCCAGGTCGTAGAAGAGAAAGCTGTCAGGCATGCGGGTGCGACATCCAGATGCGCAGCGCACGGCGTATGCGCTGCCGATGCCGCCCAGTATCCCTCATCGCGGCAACGTCACGCTAAGAGCGGCCAACAAAACCACTGCGCAGCCGCCAGGCGGGTGCGGCCGGTGCTCGGAATCGGCATGTACCACGCGTACACTGCGGTTCTGAGCGCGCCGTCCGCGCACACCTGACGACTGCTCGCTACGTTTTGTTAGCCGCTCCAAGGCGTGGCCGTGCGGGAGGCGAGCCACCTCCAGCGGCGAAGCATTCGCGAAGCGGGCCGGGTGCGGCGTTGCCCGGTCCTAGCGACCACCCATGGAGCGGTTGCGGGGGCCTGGCAGCGGCAGGCACCGCGCCGAAAAGGCATTCGACCGGGCGCCCATCGCAAGCCGGCACGTCACCGTCGCCCTCTCAAGCATTCATGCCGTCCGCGCCTGGCAGGCGTCAATGCGCGCCGTCCAGCGGCTCCAGGCGTGCGTGCACAACCGCTTTCAAGGCAGCCCAGTCGATGCGCGACAGATCGCTGTGCCCGCGCGTGGCCTCCACCAGGATCTCGCGCTGGATCTCGCTGCGCGCTAGCGCAATCGAATAGCGCGTGCGCAGGAACGTCACCATGGTGTAGTGCGGCACGAAGCGGGTGGGCCAGCGCGCCTGCAGTTGTTGTTCGAGCTCGCGCTGCAGCAGGAAGTCGGGGTCGTCGACGCGGTCGCGCATTTCCAGGTAGTTCTCCAGCGCCATCTGCTGGATGGCGGCCGCATCGTCGCGACGCGCAGCTTCGAACGCCGCGAACGCGCTGGCCAGATCATCGTGCGCGTCCAGCTGATCTGCCAGCGCCACGCAATCTTCGAACGCGCAATTCATGCCCTGCCCATGGAACGGCACCATCGCATGGGCGGCGTCGCCGATCAGCAATGCGCGGCCATCCAGATGCCAGCGATCCAGGGTGAGGGTGCCGAGCAGCCCGGGCGGATGCTCTTCCCAATGCTCCTTGAGCTGGGGAATCAGCGGCAACGCGTCCGGGAAATCGCGTGCGAACAAGGCGAATGCTTCATCGCCGGTCCGCGTGGTGGCGAAGCTCGGCTCGCCGGCGTTGGGCAAGAACAGGGTGACGGTGAACGTACCGCCATCGTTGGGCAGCGCAATGCACATGTAGCGCCCGCGCGGCCAGATGTGCAGTGCGTTGCCTTCGATCCGGAATCCGCCACCCGGCTGCGGCGGAATTTCCAGTTCCTTGTACGAGTGATCGAGGAATTCGGTGCGTTCGCCCAGCGGCGATTTGCGCTGCATCGCCGCACGCAAGGCCGAGCCGGCGCCATCGCTGCCGATCAGGCTCTGGAAGTGGATCTCGTGCGGCTGGTCGTCGCGGTCGTCGATGAAGCGCGCATAGCCGGCGTCGAAATCCACGGTATGCAGGCGGCGGTAGAAATGCACGCGCGTGCCGGCCTGTTCGGCCAGGTCGAGCAGGGCGACATTCAGCGCGGCGCGGTGGATCGACCAGATCACCTCGCTGTCGTCGCGCCCGTAGCGTTGCAGCTGCGGTTGCCCGACCAGTGGGTGCACCATGCGTCCACGCATCATCACCGCCTTGGCCATCACCGCATCTTCGGCACCGGCCTGGCGCAGCGCATGCCGGCCGCGTTCGGCCAGCGCCAGGTTGATCGAACGGCCGGACTCGTAGCCTTTGATGCGCGGGTCGCCACGCCGTTCGTACACGGTGACCTGCCAGCCGCGACGCGACAGCAGGATGGCCAGCAGGCAACCGGCCAGACCGGCGCCGATCAGGGTCAGGGAACGCGGAGAAACTGGGCTCAATGCAATGTCCGGCAGCAGCCGGACGCAGCGCCGGCGAAAAGGGGAAGACAGCGACTGGCAACGACGGCGGCCGTGGCGGCGACGCCGGGCGGGAAGTGTACGTGGGCGCGCGGCGATTCCGCGTGCCGCACAGGCGCTCCGGTGGCACGGCAGTCAGACTGCCGCGCTCAAGCAGCCGCCCAGGCTTCCACCTGCTCCACGAAGGTGTGCAGATCGCTGAAACGGTTGTACAGCGGCACAGGCGCAATCCGGATCACGTCCGGTTCGCGCCAGTCGCCGAGCACGCCGGCCGCGTGCAGATGCTCGAACAGCGCGCGCCCCTGCGCGCGTCCGCCGGCCACCCGCAGCGAGAGCTGGCAACCGCGTCGTGCCGGTTCGGCCGGGGTGACGATCTGCAGCACCTGCGGCACCCGCGCGTGGATCAACTGCTCCAGATGCCCGGTGAGCTGTTCGGACTTGGTGCGCAATGCAGCCATGCCGGCCTGGTCGAACACCGCCAGCGAGGCGCGCAGCGGTGCCAGCGCCAGTACCGGCGGATTGCTTAGCTGCCAGCCTTCGGCACCGGGCGAGGGCACGAACTGCGGGTCCATGCGGAAGCGGGTCTGCTGCTCGTGTCCCCACCAGCCGGCCATGCGCGGCAGGTCGCTCTTTGCATGCCGCGCGTGCACGAAGCAACCGCCCACCGCGCCGGGGCCGGCGTTGAGATATTTGTAGTGGCACCACACCGCGAAATCCACGCCGTCGTCGTGCAGGGTCAGCGGGAGATTGCCCACCGCATGCGCCAGATCGAAACCCACCGCCGCGCCCTGCGCGCGCGCCAGCCGCACGATCTCGGCCAGGTCGAAGGCCTGCCCGGTGCGGTACTGGATGCCCGGCCACAGCACCAGGGCAAGGCGCGGGCCATGCTGCGCGATGGCCTCGGCAATGGCCGTCATCGACACGGTGCCGTTGGGTTCGTCGGCGTCCACTTCGATCAGATGCGTAGTCGGGTCCAACCCGTGCAGGCGCAGCTGCGATTCCACCGCGTGGCGGTCGGATGGAAATGCGCCGGCTTCGATCAGGATCGCGCCGCGCTCGGCAGTGGGACGATAGAAGCTCGCCATCATCAGGTGCAGATTGACGCTGAGGGTGTTCATCGCCACCACTTCGCCGGGTTGCGCGCCGACCACGCGCGCCAGGCCGTCGCGCACCAGCTGGTGGTAGGTCAGCCATTGGGTCGGGCCGGTGAAGTGACCTTCCACCGCCAGTGCGCCCCACTGGTCGAGCACTTCCTCCACCATCGCACGTGCTGCGCGCGGCTGCAGGCCAAGCGAATTGCCGACGAAATAGGTCTGATCGCCATCGCCGTGTTGCGGGAACACGAACGCATCGCGCAGGTTGCGCAGCGGGTCGGCGGCATCCAGTGCAGCAGCATGGGCGCGGGACAGCAGGTCGGTCATCGTCGGGCTCGCAACACGGATCAGGGCGGCAGTTTACCTGCCGGCATCGTGCACGCCGTCATGCACGGCTGACGCATCGGCCGAGGCCGGTCGGGCGGGGCGCAGCAGGTGGGTGAGCGTGCCGATGCTGTCGGTGACGCGGTCGATGGTGTCGGCCAGCGCGGCGGTGGTCGGGGAACTGTCGGGCAATGCGGCCAACGCATCGGAAAGCTGGCGCTCGGCGTTGCGCAAGGTCGCCGCGGCAGGGGTGCCGCCAGTGCGCAGGCAGTCGATCACCGCAGACAGCGCCTCATCGGCCTGCTGCGCAAAGATGGGCAACGCATCCAGCGTGGGCAACGGATGGCCATCGCGCAGCGCCGCTTCCAGCAACAAGCTGGCGCGGATCAGCCGGTTGCCATTGGCCAGCAGCGATTCGGCCAGCTTGAGCTCCTGCAGGTTGCGGCGGCTGCGCGGTTCGCCACGCAAACGCTCGATCGAAGCCTGCGCATTGGTGCGTGCAACACGCGCGGCGGCACGCGTATCGCTCAGGCCCTCCATCTGGCCGAGCAGCACATGGCGCAGGTGGTCTCGATATGCGCTGAGCAACTGCGCCAGCGAGGCGCGAATCTGCCGGCGTTCGCGCGTTGGCCACATCGCGTAGGCGACCAGCGCCAGCGCGCTGCCGGCCACTGTCGCCTGCAGGCGCGCGCCGACCGCTTCGCCCGGTGCCACCCCTTCGAAGGACAACAGCAGCACCAGCATGCCGGTCAAGAACGCCACGCCGATGCCGTAGTTCACCTGTGTCAGCAAACGAAATCCGAGGCAAAACAGCGCCAGCAGGGCCATGCGGACGCTGGCGCCGTCCATGGCCAGATGCGCGAGCAAGGTGGCAAGCAATAGCCCGACGAAGGTGCCGGCCACGCGCAACGCGCCAAAGCTGAAGGTGCCGCCGAAATCGGGCTTGAGCACGATGGCGGTGGTCATCGGAATCCAGAAGCCGTGCGGAATCTGCTGCCAGCGCTGGAAAGCGATGGCCAACGCCAGGCACACGCCGCAACGCAACGCGTGCCGGAAGGCGACCGACGACAGGTCCAGATTCGCGCGCAATGTGGCCCAGGTCGCGGCCGGCCGCAGCGCCGACGGCAGGCGCGCTTCGGCCAGTTGCGCCTGGATTTCGCCACGGCTGCTGGCCCAGTGCGCGTTGCGGACCAGCGCGCGCAGCTGGCCGCCCAGGCCTTGCGCACGCGCGACGGCGACACGCACCAGGCGGCGTTCGCGCGTGTCGGCGTTGTCGTGCTGAAACTGTGCCAAGGCGCCGACCAGATCGTCGAACCCCGTCATCGAGGCATTGGCTGCCTGCGGGTCTTCGCCCATGGTCATCGCGTGCGCGAGCTGTTCCAGCACGATGGCGCTACGCTCGAGCACCCGTTCGATTGCCGGGCGCGCCTGCGAGTCGGTCAGGCGCGTCTCGGCATCGGCCAACGACAGCAGCTCCAGCCGCACGCGATCGCACAGCTCGGCGATGATGCGAAAGCTCTGCACCGCGATCGCGCGCGAGCGATGCTCGCCGTGCAGCATCACCATCGCGTCGAGCACTTCCTGCGTCGCCGGCGGCGCTGCACTGGCATCCGGGCGCTGCCGCGCGATGCCGGCCAGCTGGCGCATCAGGTCTGCCAATGCAAAGCGTTCCGGGCGATAACGCTGCAGTGGCCACGCCGCCAACGCCAGCGCCACCTGCAACAGGCCGCCAGCGAAAATCAGCGCGGCCACACCGGGTGCCTGCTGCACCGGCAGCCGCATGTCTGCGCTGACCACCAGCAGGATCATGCTGGTCAGGCCCACCCGCGCGGCGACCGGTCCGAGCGCCACCAGCAGGCCGCCGCCCAGGCCGAGCAACAGGCCGGCCAGCACCAGCGCCGGCGTATTGTGGCCGACCCAGATGCCGAGCAAGGCAGCCAGGCCGGCTGCCAGGGCTGCCATCAACATGCGTTGCAGACGCGCGCGATACGGCCCGGGCTGGTCGGAGAACATGGTATTGAGCGCGCCGCTGCACACCGCCAGGCCGGCGGCAACCTGCCCGGTCGCCACGCCGATCGCCAGCGGCAGGACGACTGCAAGGGTGTTGCGCAGCGCAACGCGCAAGGGCACGTCGCGTGGTTTGAGGTCGATCAGTGCGCGCAGCATGGTGCCGGTTTCAGAGCATGCGCGCGGCGAGCCTGCTGCGCGCAATCGCATGCCATCGCGCTATCAGTTTTCGATCGTCGCATAGCGCTCGGGCGCAGGATGCAGATGCCCGCATTGCGAACAGGTGCGCAGCGCCAGCGAACGGTAGAAGCGATCGAACACAGGCGGGAAGTCGGTTTCGATGTTTTTCAGCGGAAACATCGCTTCATACAACTTGTGGTTGCATTGCGGGCAATACCATTGCAGGCCGTCCCGTTCGTTGGGCAGGCGCTCGCGTTCGATCACCAGGCCGATCGAGCCGGCCGCGCGTTGCGGCGAGTGCGGCACCTTGGGCGGCAGCAGAAAGACCTCGCCGGCACGGATCGGAATGTCGCGCGCCACGCCTTCGTCCTGCACCTTCAGCACCATCTCGCCTTCGAGCTGGAAGAACCACTCCGGGCCTTCGTCGTAGTGATAGTCGGTGCGCGCGTTCGGCCCGCCGACCACCATGATGATGAAGCCATCCTGCTGGATGCACTTGTTGCCCACCGGCGGCTTGAGCAGATGGCGGTGTTCCTCGATCCAGGCATGCAGGTTGATTGGCGGCATCAGCATCGACGTTCCTCGGCAAAGAAGGTATCCGGCTCAGCCGGCCGCCGATGTCCGATGGACGCTGCGGCCGGCCACGGGTGCGTTCGGCTCAGCGCTCGGCGTGATCGGCCTGGATCTGCGCCAGCGCTGTGTCATAGCGTTCCTGCAGCAGCTCGGGGCGGTCGATCGACATGCCCAGGTCGTGCGCGCGGCCATCGCGCAGGCTGTAGACCCAGCCATGCACGCTCAATTGCTGGCCGCGCTCCCAGGCATCGTGCACGATGGTGGTGCGGCACACGTTGACCACTTGCTCGAGCACGTTCAGCTCGCACAGGCGCGCGTGCTGCACCGACAGCTCGCCGGCGTTGTGCAGGCAGGCTTCGTGCTTGTCGGCCACGTCGGTGACATGGCGGATCCAGTTGTCGACCAGGCCCATGCGCTTCTGGGTCAGGCTGGCGAACACGCCGCCACAGCCGTAATGGCCGACCACCAGCACATGCTTGACCTTGAGCACATCCACCGCGAACTGGATCACCGACAGGCAATTCAGATCGGTATGCACCACCACGTTGGCGATATTGCGGTGCACGAACACCTCGCCCGGCGCCATGTCGATGATCTGGTTGGCAGGCACGCGCGAATCGGAGCAGCCGATCCACAGATATTCCGGGGTCTGCTGGGTCGAGAGCTTGAAAAAGAATTCCGGATCCTCGCGGCGGATACGCTCGGACCAGGCGCGGTTGTTTTCAAGCAAGTGGTTAAGCTCGTTCATGCGTGCAGTATTCCAGAAAATGTGGTCGTGGCGGCTTCTGTGAGCGCCCAGGATGAATCAGCTTTCAGGCTTCCCAGTCTCGGCGAACGACCGATGTCCGGCCAGTGCACCCCTGGGGAAACTGGCGCCACCGATCAACTCAACAGGTGGCGCCGATGGCCGACTTCAACGCGTTCTTTCCGACCTTGCTCAAACACGAAGGCGGTTTCGTCAACGATCCCGTCGATCCGGGCGGCGCCACCAACAAGGGCATCACCCTGTTGACCTTCAAGGCCTGCGCGCAGAACCTGCTCGGCATCGAGCCAAGCCTGGCGAACCTGCGCGCGTTGACCGATGCGCAGGCGGGGGTCATCTACAAGGCGCAGTACTGGGACCGGCTGCGCGCCGATCAGATCGCGCTGCAGCCGTTAGCCAACATCGTGTTCGACTTCTACGTCAACGCGGGCAACAACGCGATCAAATTGCTGCAGACCGTGCTCAACAGCCAGACCGGCGGCGGGTTGGTCGCCGACGGCCGCATGGGGCCCGCCACCTTCGCGGCGCTGGCATCCAGCAACCAGCAAGACCTGTATGCACGCTACAAGGCCGGCCGCAAGGATTACTACCACCGGCTCGTCGCCGCGCGACCGGCGCTTGGCAAGTTTCTCAAAGGCTGGCTGGCGCGCGTGGATTCCTTTCCCGATTCGGTCTGAGCCGGTAACGGCCAGCGACACTTCCGACTGACGAGCCCGACATGGCGCAGATATCCCTCAATGATCTGATCGAAGCACTGGCCGGCGCGGTCATCGATGCCCAGGATCGGATCGAGCAACACCAGATGGCCAACCTGGGTGCGTTCTTCGACGAAGACAACCGCCCCAGAAGCGTCTTGATCCGCTTGCCGTCGCAGCACCCGGAAGCGGGTGAGAACGATGAAGACCTGTATCGGGCACCGCTGTTGCCGCTGGTGTCGTCCAACGTCCTGCGGATCAAGGATGTAGAGATCAGTTTCGATGCACAGCTCGGCGAACTCAGCGAGCTGGACGAAGCCGTATTGCCGGACTCGCTGGCGGTTCCGGCCGCCGTCGAAGACTGGCATCCCAAGCCGCCGGCGCTGCCGGGCCAGATCGGCATCGACCTCGGCTCCAACGCAAAAATGCGCGAAACAGCGCGGTTCACGTCGTGTTGCGCGTGGAAGGCAGCGAGCCGACCGAGGGCGTGGCACGTCTCATCAATCGCCTTGCGCAATCGCAAGGTGTGTTCAAGACGGTCAAGGGGAGTAGCTCCCGCGGTTACCGTTTTTCCTAAACAACCGTTCTTCAGGAGAACACCATGAGCGATATCGTCAACATGTCCGACCAATTCAAGGGCCTGCCGATGGCAGACCTGATCGGCGCCCCGTTGCGTGCAGCCTGCGATGCGCAGGTCATGCTGGCACGGGCCACCGCCGACTTCATCAAGGTCATCGGCTTTCTGCCGCCGACCGACCCTGCAGATCCCAACGGGAACGGCGGCACGCGCACCGCGCAGTTCAAATTCAAGCGCCCGGTCGAAGACCCCAGCGGCACCGGGATGGCCGAGGAAGAAGTCGAGATCGTCGTGCCGCTGCTGACCCTTGTCAACGTCCCCAACCTGAGCATTCAGACCGTGGACGTGACCTTCGATATGGAAGTCAAATCCTCTTTCTCGGAGAAGGAAGCCGAAGACAAGAGTCTTAAGGTGGATCTGGAGGCCAGCGTCGGCTGGGGCGTCTTCAAGGCCAAGGTCAACGTGCAGGGCTCTGTGTCCAGCCATAAGGAAAATACCCGCTCTTCGGATAACTCGGCCAAGTATCACGTCGCGCTGCACGCCGAAGATCGCGGCACGCCCGAAGGCCTGTCGCGTGTGCTCGACATCCTGCAGACCGCTGCGGCCCCACGCAAAGTCACCGCGCCCGTGCCGGTTCCGTAAGCGTCGCTGTTGCGTCCCGTACTTTTCCTAACCCGAGTCGTTGCCGATGATGGATTTGTCAGAAGTCAGTTTCATCAAGCGCATCGTCGTCGGCAGCGACAACCCGGCAAAAATGCAGACTGCCGAGCAAGTCGAGGCCGCGCAGCAGTTACTCAATCGCTGTCTCAGCGAAGCGCCCAGGGGAGCGATTCTCGGGGTCGAGAAGAGCTTCAATATCCTGCAGTTGGGCGAGCACCAGGTCGTGCTGCAATGGTTGTGCTACCACGTCGGGTTCAAGCGCAAGCCGGTCTGGCTGACGGAGGCTTAGATGGCACGTGCAAGCTATTGCCTTGACGCTTTCGTGGAGCTGCTCGACCAGGCTGTTCGACGCGCGCAACAGCGGTGCCGCCAGCGGCACGCCGCAGTTGTAAATGCCGCGGTGGCCGCCTGCGACCTGTGGGTGCAGTGCGTGGACGGTGAGCAAACGGTGCAGTCCGAAACGGCAACCCTGCTTTCCATTCCCGTCTGCCAATTGCGTGCGCTGCGGCTGCAGCAAATCAGCGAGTTTTCGTTGACGCTGCAAGTGCAGATAGAGCCGGTCACGCAGACCGACGGTGCCCCGGGGCTGGCATTGCGTGTTGCGCCGCCAGATGGCCGTACGCCGGGGCATACGCTGAAGATCAGCTACCAAGGAACCGAGCGTCCGCATGGCGTGCTTTGGTTCGATGGTGTCGCATTGAAGGAGTGGACGCTGCATCCGTTCATGGACGTGCCACTATCCGATCCAGGAGCGCAGCGGTGAGGCTGCTGCTATCGGACGCCGACGCCCGGGCGGTCGCCGAGCGGCTGGGGACCGATGTGGCCACCCTGCACGCAGATCTCCGTCGGCAGTCCCGGCGCAAGCTGCGATCCATCTTCATCATTTGCCTGGTTATTGTGCTGGTCATCGCTGCGTTCGGTGTGCTGAGCGGCAGCGTGATCGATCTTTCCGCTGTTTCCAATTTCTTCTCGGAGCTTTTTCATGTCTGGTCAACATCGGTATCGGCATCACATTTTGCGCATCACCTCGGCGCTTGCCCTGTGTCTTTCGCTGACTGCGGCGCAGGCAGCTCCCGCGGGCGGGATTCCGGCGGGTGACTGGCGCGGCATCCTGTCCGCCAGCGGCAGTACCGGCCCGGTCTACGTCCGTCTGAGTGCGCGCGCGCCTGGAGTCGAGGGTGCCCAGGTGGCGGATCTGCGATTCGGGCCTCCCTACAATTGCGCGCTCGAGTTACGCGCGCAGCCGGACGGGTACGCGTTGCTGTCGCGCAATGGCGGCAAATTCTGCGACGCGCTGGCCGGCGGGCTTGCCCAACTCCAGGTAGCGGAGAGTGGCGCGCCCGGGGTGCAGCTCACCTTGCCTGGCAGCGCCTCGCCGTTGGTCGTTGCCCTGAATCAGAGCAGTGCCGGATTGGCCGAAGCCGGGCGCTGGCGCGCGGCGGGGCTGATTTCCGCGCAGCTGGAGATCGTGGCCACCAGCGTCCGTCCGGGAGACGTTCTCGGTCGCCTGCGTTATGGCGCGCCACGGGATTGCCAGGTGGAAGTGCGCTACGCCGGGCGTGCCGCAGGTGCGTTGAATGCCTGGGTCGTGGCCAACGATAGAGGCTATTGCCGCCAGCTCAGTGACGCCCTGGCCAGTCTGCAGGTTCGTGCAGATGGCAGTGCCGAGCTTGCATTGCTGTTGAAGGGGCAGCGAGAGACGACGCTGTTCGAACGGATGCCTTGAGGTGTCGCAGCTGCGTGGCTGCCAGTAAGGACCTCATTTATGTGGAAGCGAGCCAATAGGCGCGGCGGCCTACGACAACGCGCAGTGGCCCGCCCGGTCCCGCCGGCGGAAGTCGGCGGGCCGGCATTTTCCAGCGTGCTCGAGCAACTGGAGCTCGAATGCCGGGCGATGGTGTCTTACGCACTGAAGCAAGGGCTGGCAATGTCTCCCGATCTGCCTGGCCGGCTGGCAGAGCTGCGCGTGATGCCTGGCGCTTCCTTGCACGGCGAAGCTGGCGCGCGCGAATTGGCCGGTCTGCACCGACAGCTGGTGCGTGCGATCCAGCCGGCAACGCCGCAGGCGGTGGTGCTGATCGAGCGCGAGCGCCTGCGCGGCGGTTGGTTGCGCTGGCTGGGGCCGATTCCGTTGATCCGCACCTTGACCTTGACCTCGGTCGGTTGCCTGGCCTCAGTGGTCGGGCTGGCGATGTCCAGCCTGGTGAACGAGCGCAACATCACGTTGGGCTTCCTCGATTCCTCGGGGAGCACGCTAGGCTGGAATGTGATGTTCATCCTGGCCTGCGCCGGACTCGGTGCAGCGTTTTCCGCGTTGTTCCAGGCCCATCGTTACGTTGCCGACGCGACATACGACCCGCGCTTCGATTCCTCCTATGCCGCACGTATGATCCTCGGTCTCATCGCTGGCCTGATCCTGGTGGAGTTGCTTCCGGAGAATCTCTTTGCCGAAAGCAGCCTGGGCGCATTCGGAAAGCCCGCATTGGCGATGATGGGCGGCTTCTCGGCAAGCGCGGTGTATCGCCTGCTGCAACGCATGGTCGAGGTCATGGAAACGGTCGTGCGCGGCGATTCCGGCCAACAAGCCGCCGCGATGCAGTCGCAGCGTGTGTCGGCCGAATCGGAGAGCATCCGTGCGCGGGGCGAACTTGCCGCAGGTCTGCTGGACCTGCAGCGTGAGATGCAGGCGGATCCGCGCCTGGATCAGGTGCGCCAGCAACTGACCGGCCTTGCCAGGCAGATGATGTCAGACGATTCGTGATCTTTCGCGCATGAGATGCGCTCATCACGCGCATGCGCTTTTTCTGGCCGTCCGTGGAGTGCGGTTTGCCACAGCCTGCCGGACATCAGGTGGCAGCACGCTTTCGCGTCGTGCGGCATAGCTCGCTTCGGCGGTTGCGCAAATTGCATAACACACTTCAGGCAGGCGCACCCGTCACGGTGCCTCAGCGAGATCTGCAGCGCTGTCGATACCAGCATCCGAGGCTCGCCAAATCAGTTCAAGACCGATGGCCCGGAGATGAGCGTGTGACAAGCTCGCTCAAGTGCTCCTGCCGAGCATCTGCCGATTCGCTGCAGCGCGCCGCATGCAAGCCGCTGCACAGCGCGGTCCCCATTCGTGCACCAGAGGGTATGATGAAGACACGTATCGTCGTCGCTGCCGATCGCACCATCCTTGTGGAGGGGATGGTCGCTTTGCTGCAAAAGGTTCCCGGTATCGAAGTGGTAGGGCATGCGGAAGACGGCCTGGCATGTCTTCAGATCGCCGCCAGAGAGCAGCCTGATATCGTGCTGGTGGATGTGCTGCTGCCCGGCCTCAATGGTATCGATCTGACGCGGCGCTTGATGCAGCGCAGCCCCAATAGCCGGGCAATCTGTATCGCTCCGTCCGATGCCTGTACGCAGGCCAGCGCAGTCTTCGAAGCTGGCGCCAAGGCGTATCTGGCGCGAACCAGCCGCTTCGCCGAATTGCTGCGGGCGATTCAATGCGTCATCCAGGATCAGACCTACATCAGCCCGCAGATGTCGCGTTCGCTGATCGCCGGGTTGCGTCGAGCTGCCAAGGCCGATTCTGCCTACACCCGACTGACCTCACGCGAGCGGGAAATCGTGCAGCTCTATTCGGAGGGTCTGTCCACCAGGCAGATCGCCAACCGCTTGCATCTGAGCGTGAAGACGGTGGGGACGCATCGCGAAAACTGCATGTTGAAGCTCAATATCCAAAGCATCGCGCAGTTGACCCGTTATGCGATCGCGCAGGGCCTTTCTCCGCTTGAAGCAGCGATCGACGGTAGCGGCGAGTCATCCGAGGATGCGTAGCGCAGCACATGCGCCGTGCTGGCTGAGGCGTCCTGGCAATGCACTGCGGTACATCGGCGTGGACACATTTCTGAGCGCCAAAAGCGCCGATTCGGCTGGCGCGCTCTCCAGGGCCGGCAATGGCAAGGCCGCCATGAACGACTGGCTGAGCGTGGTGTCTGATCTGCGAGGCCGCGCGTTCTGAGCCGATCGAACGCGCGATGCAGGCAGTCTTCGCGCAAAAGCACGTCGATTTAGAGCAGCTGACAAAACCACTGCGTAGCCACTAGGCGGGCGCGGCTGGTGCTCGGGATCGGCGTGTGCCACCACTCGTACACTGGGGTTCTGAGCGCGCCGTCCGCGCCCACCTGACGGCTGCTCGCTACGCTTTTTTAGCTGCTCTTGGAGAGCTATCGGTTTTGGTGAACATGTACGAGAACAGGCTCGCATTCGAACGCGAAGGGCGCAGTGCAGGCGCTGC
The DNA here is from genome assembly GCA_022749655.1 of Xanthomonas phaseoli pv. phaseoli. GTDB lineage: Bacteria > Pseudomonadota > Gammaproteobacteria > Xanthomonadales > Xanthomonadaceae > Xanthomonas > Xanthomonas phaseoli. The sequence continues at coordinate 3,609,722 of CP094243.1, read as the reverse complement.
AGATGAGTATGTCGAAAGATGCCGTTGCCGGCGCGCAAGGCGGCAGTCTGGAGTCGATTCGATGGCTGGAGCGAATGCTCGACATGACCGGGCCGGCAAACTACTGCTCATGCCATGAGCGTCGCGAAGGGCGATTTCTGGCGAAGTGGGGGACACCTGCAATGACCTGTGCGCGGGCCGATGCAGGCGTCGGTCGGCCGTGTGGCCGACGCGCCCCAGCCGTTTGGTGACTGGCCGTTCGAGGTGTAAATGCGGCCGCCTCAGCGCGTCGTATCGGCGTCAATCGCCGCCTGCATCAATGCTGCGATCGCGTGCGCGTCTTGGTCGGCTTGCTGCGTCAGGAACTGGGCGACACTGCGTTGATTGCCGGCCGGATGGTTCTGGCTCAGCTTGAAGGTGAGCTCGATGCGGCTTGGAACGAAGCGGAAGCCGACCAGCCCGCGCAATTGTCGGCGATGACTGTCGCGCTCCATTTCGAACTGCCAATCACTGCCCACGCGCTGCTCGAAGTGCGCGCTCATGCGCGCAATCAAACTGCCCAACGCGTCTTCATCGCTCACCTGGCTGCAGCGTCCATGCAGGTGCGCAACCGCGTAATTCCAGGTGGGCACGCGCGCAGCTGCGTCCTTGTCCAAGTACCAGGTGGGCGAGACATAGGCATGCGGGCCCTGCAACACCATGACCGCATCGCCGAAAGTGCGTGCCTGCGGATTGGGGCGTGCCCAATGGCCTTCGATCACGACATCCTGGTCATCGCGCCGATACAGCACCGGCAGGTGCGAGATCACCGGCTGCCCATCCTCGCCCTGGCTGATCAGGGTGACAAATGCATCGCGCGCGAACAGCCAGTCCAGCAGGGCCAGATCGGTCTGCGCGAATGCGCGCGGGGCGTACATGTCAGGCGCGGCCGCCCATGTTCACGACCATGCGCGCACGCAGCTCGGCATCTTCGTTACCTTGGGGCGGCGAGACTTCATGCAGCGAGAAACCGCGGATGAGCGCGTCTTCTTCGTCCAGCCCGTCCAGTGCCACGAATTCGGCATCGAACAAGGCTGCGCGTGCGCTGTCTTCGCTGTCGTAGGGCAGCGGCTTGCCGTCGCTGTCCAGTACCTCGGCGGTGCCGGCTTCGTTGACGCGCAGGCGTGCCCAGATCAGCGTGCGGCCGATCGTGGCCAGCCACCAGGAGTCGCGGGCGCCCTGCAGGGTGTCGTCGTAGTTCGTCATTGCATTACCTTGGAAAGCAGGCCGAGCAGGGCCGCCATGCCCAGGCCGAAAAAGATGGTGAGCAGCGAGAGCCAGGCGGGTGTGGCCAGACCGGACAGTGCACTGTCGCGATAGCTGCGGTAACGGCGCGCCAACAACCAGCGCAACGCCACGGGACTGATGAAGGCCGTTTCGCCGAAGCTGGCCAACGCCTCCGGGTGGCGGTCGCGCATGTGCACCAGGGTCAGCGGCCAGAAGATCAGCAGTGCGGTGAGGCCTGCAACGGCGACACCGACAAAACACAGTGCGAAAAACAGCGTCATGCACTGTGCTCCGCAGGCGGGGCATCGTAGTGACCGATGATGTCGATGAGGCCAACGCTATTGTCGTTCAACGCATCCAGGGCTTCGGCAGGAATCCACCACTCGGTGTGGTGCGCGCCGCCGACTTTTTGAATGGCGTACTGTTCGACAAACGCTGCGCGTACCTCGAACTGCGCAACATAGCCAACCCCGCTGTCCTGACGTTCCAGCGCGACGCGATTTCCTCGGCGTAGCGCTGGTTGGTGACTGGATAGAAGATCGGTTGCTCCGGCAACCGCGGCGGCCAGCGTCGGAAGCCGGAATCGCGCACCAATGCGTATTCCTCCGGCCCCAGCGGGCGGTACATCGTGACCGTGGCCTGCGCGGTCGTCACCTTAGAACTCCGCGCTGCCTGGCGCACGCGGGTAGGGGATCGCGTCGCGAATGTTGCTCAACCCGCACACGTACACCACCAGCCGCTCGAAGCCCAGGCCGAAGCCGGCGTGCGGCACCGAGCCGTAGCGACGGAAATCGCGGTACCAGCTGTAGTGCTCCTTATCCAGGCCGAACTGCGCCATGCGCGCGTCGAGCACATCCAGGCGCTCTTCGCGCTGGCTGCCGCCGATGATTTCGCCGATGCCCGGCGCCAGCACGTCCATCGCCGCGACGGTCTTGCCGTCGTCGTTCAAGCGCATATAAAACGCCTTGATGTGCTCGGGGTAATTGGTCACCACCACCGGGCGGCCGATGTGTTCTTCGGTGAGCCAGCGCTCGTGCTCGGTCTGCAGGTCCAGGCCCCATTCGACCGGAAAGTCGAACTTCTTGCCGGCGTTCTGCAGTAGCTTCACTGCGTCGGTGTAGTCGATCTGCTCGAACGGCGCATTGATGAACGCTTCGAGCTTGGTGATCGCGTTCTTGTCCACGCGCTCGGCCAGGAACGCCAGGTCGTCGCCGCGCTCATCGAGCACCGCGCGGAACAGGTATTTGAGGAACTGTTCGGCCAGGCGCGCGTCTTCGGCCAGGTCCGCGAAGGCGATTTCCGGTTCGATCATCCAGAACTCGGCCAGGTGGCGCGTGGTGTGGCTGTTCTCGGCACGGAAGGTCGGGCCGAACGTGTAGACCTTGCTCAGCGCCAGGCAATACGCCTCCACGTTGAGCTGGCCGGACACGGTGAGGAAGGTTTCCTTGCCGAAGAAGTCGCGGCTGAAATCCACATTGCCGCTGGCATCGCGTGGCAGGTTGACCATGTCCAGCGTGGAGACGCGGAACATCTGCCCGGCGCCTTCCGCATCGGAGGTGGTGATGATCGGTGTGCTGATCCAGTTGAAGCCGTTCTGGTGGAAGAAGCGGTGCACCGCCTGCGCCAGGCAGTTGCGGATGCGGGTCACCGCACCGAACAGGTTGGTGCGCGGGCGCAGGTGCGCCACTTCACGCAGGAATTCCGGGGTCATCGGCTTGGGCTGGATCGGGTAGGTCAGCGGGTCTTCGACCCAGCCGACGATGTCCACGCCGCTGGCCTGGATCTCGAACGACTGGCCCTTTCCCTGCGACTTGACCAGCACGCCCTTGGCGATCAGCGAGCAGCCGCTGGTCAGCCGCTTGATCTCATCGAAATTGGGCAGGGTGTCGTTGGCCACCACCTGGATCGGAGCGAAGCACGAGCCGTCGGTCACGTTGATGAAGGCCAGTCCGGCAGATCCGCGCAAGGTGCGCACCCACCCCCGTACCGTGACTTCGCCGCCTTCCGGGAGCTTGCCCGCAAGCGCATGTTCAACGCTGACCACCGTCATGACTGTTCCTCGCCGTAGCGACCTTGAATGGCCTGCGAGTTTACTGGCTGCGGCTGCGCCGGCGCGAGCATCTGAACCGCTTGCCGGGCGCGGCGCTTGTTGCAGGCGCGTGCTGCCCCCATCTGTTGCGGACGCCGCCACTGAGCATTCCGCCTGGTTGTTGCGCCCTCGCTATACTTGCCACCATCGTTTTGGAGTGCCCTCATGGCCGTCAGCCTCACCCCCGCCGCGCTGGAGCGCGTGCAGCGTTTCGTGCAGCAGACCCCGGGTGCATTGGGTCTGCGCTTTGGCGTGACCAAGACCGGTTGTTCCGGCTGGGGCCATGTCACCGACCTGGCACGCGAGGCGCGTGACGACGACGTGGTCTTCGAGCAGGGCGGGGTACGCATCTTCGTCGACCCTGCCAGCCTGCCGCTGGTGGATGGCACCTGCATCGACTTCGGCAAGCACGGCCTGAGCGAAACCTTCACCTTCAGCAACCCCAACGCCACGGCCGAATGCGGCTGCGGTGAGAGCTTCACGACTGCAGACGAGCATCGCTGAGCCGGCCGCGCGCGTTATTCCTTCTCCCATCGGACATTGTCCCCCTTCATGGGGAGAAGGTGCCCGAAGGGCGGATGAGGGTGCGCCTCGGAACCTGTCAGCGTCTGTCATGGCAAACGCGTCGCCACGCGCCGTCAGAATTGAATCACCGACTGCTCCGCTGCCTCGCCCGGACCCTCACCTCAACCCCCGCCTCCGCGGCCCGGCCCGCGCGCGAGGCGCGGGTGCCCCAAGGCACACGCCCCAGTGGCGCGTAAGCCGTGCCTTCTCGCCACGGCGGGAGAGGGGCTTTGGAATGTCCTTGCCAGGCGGCTGGTTGCGGCTAAAGGCCTGAACTGCCATACTTTCCTGCTTCCTGCCCGATTCCGGGCGGGAACCCTTGCTCCACCGGCCGCTTGCGCGGACCACCGGGGAGCTGTCCGGCCCACGTGGCCACATCCGAAAGGTAAAACAACATGAGTCGTCATTACGAAGTCGTGTTCCTGGTCCATCCGGACCAGAGCGAGCAGGTCCCGGCCATGATCGAGCGCTACAAGTCGCTGATCGAGGGCGGTAACGGCACCATCCACCGTCTGGAAGACTGGGGCCGTCGTCAGCTGGCCTATCCGATCCAGAACCTGGTGAAGGCGCACTACGTACTGCTCAATATCGAAGTCGACCAGGCCGTGCTGAGCGAGCTGGTGGAAAGCTTCCGCTTCAACGATGCGGTGCTGCGTCACCTGGTCGTCAAGCGCGATGGCGCCGACACCGAGCAGTCGCTGATCATGAAGAGCAAGGACGAGAAGGGCGACAAGCCCGAGCGTAGCGAGCGTCGTCGTCGTGACGACGAAGAGGGCGAAGCGCCCGCCGCCAACGATAACGACGGCGACAACGCCGAAGCCGCTTAAGGAGCGCTGTCATGTCCAAGTTCTTCCGTCGTCGCAAGTTCTGCAAGTTCACCGCCGAGGGCGTCAAAGAGATCGACTACAAGGATCTCAACACCCTGCGTCAGTACCTCACCGAGAACGGCAAGATCGTGCCGAGCCGCGTGACCGGTACCAAGTCCAAGTACCAGCGTCAGTTGGCCACGGCCGTCAAGCGCGCGCGTTTCCTGGCGCTGATCCCGTACACGGACAACCACGACGTTTAATCCGAGTCCCTCGGAAGAGCCCGCACATCCATGTGCGGGTGATTAAATTGATAGACGCCTGGTGATTGGAGATGCGGTGTTGATCGTGCTTTTGCGATTCCCAAATCCCGATTCCCGAATCCCGTCTTTTCGGACAGCACCCGTTGCGCCGGCCACATGCCGGCGCTAACGAATAACGGAGTACCACCATGGATCTGATTCTTCTGCAGAAAGTGACCAACCTGGGCAACCTGGGCGACAAGGTCAGCGTCAAGCCGGGTTACGGCCGCAACTTCCTCGTGCCGCAGGGCAAGGCCGTGCCGGCCACCGCTGCCAACGTTGAAGCGTTCGAAACCAAGCGCGCCGAGTACGAAGCCAAGGCCAACAGCATCCTGGCCGAGGCACAGAGCCGCGCCACCAAGTTCGAAGGCGCCAGCGTCACCATCGGTGCGCATGCGTCGACCGAAGGCAAGCTGTACGGCTCGGTTGGCCCGCGCGACATCGCCGAGGCGTTCACTGCCGCCGGCCTGCCGCTGGAAAAGAGCGAAGTGATCCTGGGCGAAGGCGCATTCCGCAATGTCGGCGAATACGACGTTGTGCTGCACCTGCACGCCGATGTGGAAACCACGGTCAAGGTCATCGTCGAGTCCGACGCCTGATCCAGGCCGCATGTGTCACCCGAAGGGCGCCTTGTTAGGCGCCCTTCGTTTTTGGGGCGCCGCCGCCAGCACTGGCATGCCCGTTATACTCATGCCCCATTGCCGGTTCCACGGCCTGCAGATCTTATGGATCAAGGGCTTGGGCGCTGGCTTCACAGGAAAAGTGCCTGCCGGCCTCGTCCGCGCGGTGCCCGGAATCTCCAGCCCCCATGCGCCTGTCCACGATCAAGTTGTCCGGTTTCAAGTCGTTCGTCGACCCGACCACGTTGCACCTGCCCACCAACATGACCGGCATCGTCGGCCCCAATGGTTGCGGCAAGTCCAACATCATCGACGCGGTGCGCTGGGTGATGGGCGAAAGTTCGGCCAGCCGCCTGCGCGGCGATTCGTTGACCGACGTGATCTTTTCCGGCTCTTCGGCGCGCAAGCCGGTGTCGCAGGCGACGGTGGAGCTGATCTTCGACAACTCCGACCACACCATCAGTGGCGAGTTCGCCTCGTTCAACGAGATCTCGGTCAAGCGCCTGGTCAGCCGCGACGGCAATAGCGCCTACTACCTCAACGGCACCAAGTGCCGGCGCCGCGACATCACCGATCTGTTCCTGGGCACCGGCCTTGGGCCGCGCAGCTACTCGATCATCGAGCAGGGCATGATCAGCCAGATCATCGAAGCGCGCCCGGAAGACCTGCGCGTGTATCTGGAAGAAGCCGCCGGCATTTCCAAGTACAAGGAACGCCGCAAGGAAACCGAAACGCGTATTCGGCATACGCGCGAAAACCTCGACCGTCTGAGCGATCTGCGCGAAGAAATCACCAAGCAACTGGCGCATCTGCAGCGCCAGGCGCGGCAGGCAGAGCAGTACCAGGCATTGCAGGAAGAGCGCCGGATCAAGGATGCCGAGTGGAAGGCGCTGGAATACCGTGGCCTGGATGGTCGGCTGCAGGGCCTGCGCGAGAAGTTGAATCAGGAAGAGACGCGCCTGCAGCAATTGATTGCCGAGCAACGCGATGCCGAAGCACGCATCGAAACCGGCCGGGTGCGCCGCGAAGAAGCCGCCGAAGCGGTGGCCAAGGCACAAGCCGATGTCTACCAGGTCGGTGGCGCGTTGGCACGGATCGAGCAGCAGATCCAGCACCAACGCGAACTCTCGCATCGCTTGCACAAGGCGCGCGATGAGGCGCAGAGCCAGCTGCAGGAATTGACCCAGCACATCAGCGGCGACTCGGCCAAATTGAGCGTGCTGCGCGAAGCGGTGGCGTCTGCCGAACCGCAATTGGAGCAACTGCGCGAAGACCACGAATTCCGCCAGGAGTCGCTGCGCGAAGCAGAAGCGCGGCTGGCCGACTGGCAGCAGCGCTGGGAAACCCATAACCGCGACACCGGCGAGGCCTCGCGTGCCGGTGAAGTGGAGCGCACGCGCGTCGATTATCTGGACCGCCAGGCGCTGGAAGCCGACCGCCGCCGCGAAGCGTTGGTCAACGAGCGTGCCGGGCTGGACCTGGACGCATTGGCCGAGGCGTTCGAGCAGATCGAACTGCGCCACGAAACCCAGAAAACCTCGCTGGACGGCCTGACCGAGCAGGTCGAGGCGCGCAAGCACGCGCTTGCCGGGCTGCAGGAACAGCAACGCGCCAGCCAGGGCGAGCTGGCCGAAGTGCGCAAGCAGGCGCAGGCGGCGCGTGGCCGGCTGTCGTCGCTGGAAACCTTGCAACAGGCCGCGCTTGGCCAGGAGCAGGGCGCCGCAGTGGCGTGGCTGAAGTCGCGCGGACTGGATTCGGCCGCGCGCGTGGGCGAGCGCATCAGCGTCGAGAGTGGCTGGGAAAACGCGGTCGAAGGCGCCTTGGGGCAGTTGATCGAAGGCGTGCTGGTGGAAGCGCCGGAACAATTGGTCGACGCGCTGGGCGAGTTGGGCGATGGCCGCATCGCGCTGGTGTCCAGTGCGACTGACGATGCGAGCTTCGCGCCGACCTCGCTGGCCACCAAAGTGCAGGGGCCCATCGCGATCCGTCGGCTGCTTGCGCGTCTGCACACCGCCGAGGACCTGGACGCTGCGCGCACGCTGCAACGCAGCCTGCCCGAAGGCGATTCGGTGATCACCCGCACTGGCGAGCGGCTGGGCGAAGGCTGGGTGCGTGTCTCGCGCTCGGGCGCGGCCAAGCAGGGCGCGTTGCTGCGCGAGCGCGAGATTCAAGAGCTCCGTACGCAGATCGAAACCTTGCAGGAGCGCGAAGCCGAGCTTGAGCACCAGCTCTCCAGCTTCCGCGAACAACTGCTGGCGGCAGAGCAGCAGCGTGAAGACGCGCAGCGGCAGCTGTACATGGCGCACCGCAGCGTTTCCGAACTGGCTGGGCAATTGCAGAGTCAGCAGGGCAAGGTCGATGCCGCGCGCACGCGCATCGAGCGCATCGAAACCGAGCTGGCGCAACTACTGGAAACGCTCGATACCAGCCGTGAGCAGGCACGCGAGGCGCGCGCCAAACTCGAAGATGCGGTCACCTTGATGGGCGATCTGCAAGGCACGCGCGAAGCGCTGGAAAGCGAGCGCCGCCAGCTCACCGATGCACGCGATCAGGCGCGCGATGCCGCGCGCGGCGTGCGCGATGCAATGCATGCCTTGGCGCTGACGCTGGAGTCGCAGCGCACCCAGATCGCATCGCTGAGCCAGACCCTGGAACGCATGGACAGCCAGCGCGGGCAGCTCGATACGCGCCTGGAAGATCTGGTCGCCCAGCTGAGCGAAGGCGATTCGCCGGTGGAAACGCTGGAACACGAACATCAGGCCGCGTTGAGCGAACGCGTGCGCACCGAGCGCGCGCTGGGCGAAGCGCGCACCCTGCTCGACAGCATCGACAGCGAGCTGCGCAGCTTCGAACAGACCCGCCAGCAGCGCGACGAACAGGCGCTGGCGCAGCGCGAGCGCATTTCCCAACGCAAGCTCGATCAACAGGCGCTGGTGCTCAACGCCGAGCAACTGGAAGCGGCGGTGGTCAAGGCCGGCTTCGTGCTGGAAGACGTCGTCAACGGGTTGCCCGAGGCGGCCAACGTGGCCGAATGGGAAGCGGCCGTTGGCCAGATCGACGCGCGCATGCGTCGCCTGGAGCCGGTGAACCTGGCCGCCATCCAGGAATACGGCGAGGCCGCACAACGCTCGGAATACCTGGACGCGCAGAACCTGGATCTCAACACTGCGCTGGAAACGCTGGAAGAGGCCATTCGCAAGATCGATCGCGAGACCCGCGGCCGCTTCAAGGACACCTTCGACCGCGTCAATTCCGGGGTGCAGGCGCTGTACCCGCGCCTGTTCGGTGGCGGCCATGCGTATCTGGAACTCACCGGCGAAGACCTGCTCGATACCGGCGTCACCATCATGGCGCGCCCGCCGGGCAAGCGCGTGTCGAGCATTTCGCTGCTGTCCGGCGGCGAGAAGGCAATGACCGCGGTGGCGCTGGTATTTGCGATCTTCCAGCTCAACCCGGCGCCGTTCTGTCTGCTCGACGAGGTGGACGCGCCGCTGGACGAAGCCAATGTCGGCCGTCTTGCCAACATGGTGCGCGAGATGAGCGAGAAGGTGCAGTTCCTGTTCGTCAGCCACAACAAGGCCACGATGGAAGCCGCGCGCCAGCTCTCCGGCGTGACCATGCGCGAGCCGGGCGTCAGCCGCCTGGTCAGCGTGGACCTGGAAGAGGCCGCACGTTTGGCGGGTGCGGCATGACGTGCCATGCTTGTTGGAATATCGACACCTGTCACTCTTATGCGGAGGCACGCTGAATGTCCGACATGGCCATGATCCGGATCGGGATCCTGATCGCTGGACTGCTGCTGGTCGCGGCCATCTTCCTGTTTGGTCGCCCGAAGAAATCGCCGCAAGGGCGCCGGGTCGACAAGGACGAGGGCCAGCCGCGCGAACGGCGCGAACCGGTAATTTCCAGCGAGTTCGGCGTGGATGATGAAACTGCGCAGCGCGCAGAAGGCGTCGAGCAGAGCGAGCTCAACCTGGAAGGGCAGGATGCGGCCGGCGGCAACGAGGTGGGCAAGCGCCCGAACCAGGATTTCGACAAGATCGTGTCGTTGTTCGTGGCCGCCAAGGCAGGCCAGGTGCTGCGCGGCGAAGATGTGGTGGTGGCCGCCGAGAAGACCGGGCTGGTGTTCGGTCACATGAACGTATTCCACCGCCTGGTGGAAGGCCACCCGGAGCGCGGACCGATCTTCAGCATGGCCAGCATCCTCAAGCCCGGCAGTTTCGACATGGCCAATATCCGCGAGATGCAGACGCCGGCGATTGCGTTCTTCCTCACGTTGCCGGCGCCGATGACTGCGTTGGATGCCTGGGAAAAATGCTGCCCACCGTGCAGCGCATGGCCGAACTGCTGGATGGCGTGGTGTTGGACGACAGCCGCAATGCGTTGGGTCGCCAGCGTGTTGCGCATATCCGCGACGAGCTCCGCGCCTACGATCGCCAGCACCAGGCACCGCCGCTGACCAAGTCGCCACGCTGGTGAGTTGACATGTTGAGCCTGCAGGGCGTGTTGGCGGTGGCGTTGCTGCTGGTGCTGTGGGCGATCTTGGCGATGCCGTTGTTGTGGATCTTCACCAGGATCGCCGCGCGCCTGCGCAAAAGGCCGCGCCATTCGCCCTGGCTGGTGGTGGGCTTTGCAGCCGCGATCACGCTGCTGGTCGCGCCGGTGCCAACGCCTTTCGTCAGCGTGTTCATGCCGCACGCCATCGCACTGCTGGATCGCCGCTATTACCTGCACATCCTGCAAGGCCCGCCGATGCTGCACGAGCTGCTGCTGTGGAACGCGGGCTCGATGGCGTTGACCTTCGTCATCAGCTATCTCTGGATCCGCCGTACGCTGCGCGCACCGGAGCCTGAGGTGTTGGATCGCTAGGAACTTAAAGCCCCTCTCCTGCGCCAGAGGGGTGGGTGAGGGTACGGGGCGAAGCCCTCGTGCAGCCGGACAACGCCAGGCTTCGTGCGCACCCTCATCCACCTTCGGGGCACCTTCTCCCCCATGAAGGAGGACAATGTTCCGAGGGAAGAAGGATTTACCCTTCAGTGCTTGGTGCTCAACGCTTGGCTTTGCCGAATGCCTCACGGAAGCGCAGCATTTCCGCTTCGGTCCCCACGCTGACGCGCACGCGCTTGGGCCAGATCGGCCAGCTGCGGCCGACGATAACGCCCTGCTTTTGCATCGAATCGGCGAACACGCTCGCATCGCGTTTGACGTCCAGTAGGAAGCAGTTGGCTTGCGAGGGCAGGCAGGTGTAGCCCTTGCCCTTGAGCCAGGCGATGGTCTCCTCGCGTACGCGGGAGTTCTCGGCGCGGCGGGTCTGCACCAGCAGCGGGTCGCGCAGGCTGGCGATGCCGGCGGCCATCGCCGGAACCGACAACGGGTTGCTGCCAAAGGCGGCAAGTTTGGTCTGCAAGCCAGGCGGGGCCAGGGCGGCACCCAGGCGCAGGCCGGCCAGGCCGTAGAGCTTGGAGAAGCTGCGCAGCACGATCAGATCCTGGCGCTGACGCACCAGATCGGCCACCGAGGGCTCGTTGCTGTAGTGGATGTACGCCTCGTCGACCACCAGCACGGCGCTGGCCGGCTTGTTGGCCAGCAACCATTCGATGTCGGCGCGCGGGGTGATGGCGCCGGTGGCGTTGCCGGGGTTGCACAGATACAGCATGCCGGCAGTCGGATCGGCCTTGGCCATCGCCTTGACGTCGTGTGCGCCGTCGGCACGCAGCGGCACCTTGCGCACGGCCACGCCGCGGGCGGTGGCGCTTTCGATCAGCGGGTCGAAGCTCGGGTCGGCCACCACCAGCCCTGCACGCGCGGACGTCAACAGGCTGCCGGCCCGGTTCAGCGCGTCCCGCGAACCGGGGAACAACGACAGATGATCGTTGGGCAGCTGCAGTTCGCCGGTCATCAGGTTGCGCAGATCCTGCTCCATCTCGACCAGGTAGCGGCCCGCGCGTGCCAGCGAACGCGTGGCAGCGTCCAAGGCGGCCGGGGCAGGCCCGAGCGGATGCTCGTTGAGGTTGAGGTAGACCGTGCCGGCCGCCGCGGCCACGCCGGGCGTGGCCGGCGCCGCGGCGCGCTTGCGGGCCGCCCCGGCCGCGGGTGCCAGCCCCAGTGCGGAAACCGCCACGCCGGTGGTAGCGAGGCTGAGAAACGAACGGCGCGAGACGGGCAACGACACGGGCGAACTCCAGAGGCGGCGGGCAAAGAGGGCGCCACGCTAGCCGGTTTGTGTCTGTCTGCCTATCGGGGAATTGCCATAAAACTGGTTCGACACGCGCTTGCAGGCGTTGGAGGGCAGAGGGCAAGTGGCGCGACGGCAGCTGGCGGCGATGACCGGGCGCCTGCCGGGCTCGCTGTCGGCCCGGATGCCGATGGGTGCGGGGGCACCTGGTGCGTCTCGACGCAAACGACTTCATCCATCGCTCAATCATCACGAACGGTATCCGCGCCGCTGACCTTGGCATCGGCATCGCCCGTTAGAATGGGCGGCCCAGAGCCAGCCCTGCGATCGTATGACTGCCAGCCCGGATCCCGCTCAGCGCATCGATGCACTGCGCCGTCGCATCGAAGACGCCAACTACCGGTATCACGTGCTCGACGAGCCGCAGATGGCCGATGCCGATTACGACAAGCTGATGCGTGAGCTGGAGGCCTTGGAGCGCGCGCACCCGGAATTGGCCAGTGCCGATTCGCCAACCCAGCGCGTCGGCCATCTGGCCGCCTCGCGGTTTGCCGAAGTGCGTCATGCCTTGCCGATGCTGTCGTTGGGCAATGCCTTCAGCGATGAGGAAGTGACCGAGTTCGTGCGGCGCATCAGCGAGCGGCTGGAGGTCAAGCAACCGCTGTTTTCGGCCGAACCCAAGCTCGATGGCCTGGCGATCAGCCTGCGCTACGAGAATGGCGAGTTCGTGCAGGGCGCCACGCGCGGCGATGGCGCCACCGGCGAGGATGTCAGCGCCAACCTGCGCACCGTCAAGGCGATTCCGTTGCGGCTGCGTGGCGAGGGCTGGCCGCAAGTGCTGGAAGTGCGCGGCGAGGTCTACATGCCGCGCGCCGCGTTCGAAGCCTACAACGCACAGATGCGTGCGCAGGGCGGCAAGGTGCTGGCCAACCCGCGCAATGGCGCGGCCGGCTCGCTGCGGCAGCTGGATGCACGCATCACCGCGCAGCGCCCGTTGAGTTTCTTTGCCTACGGCGTCGGCGAAGTGAGCGAAGGCGCACCGCCGCAGACACATTCGGCGATCCTGGCGCAGTTGCGCGCGTGGGGCTTTCCGGTCAGCGCGCTGGTGGAGGTGGTGCAGGGCAGCGACGGTTTGCTGGCGTATTACCAGCGCATCGGTGAGGCGCGCGACGGGCTGGCCTTCGATATCGATGGCGTGGTGTACAAGCTCGACGATCTGGCCGGGCAGCGCGAAATGGGCTTCGTCTCGCGCGCACCGCGTTGGGCGATTGCACACAAGTTCCCCGCACAGGAGCAGTCCACCACGGTGGAGGCGATCGAGATCCAGATCGGCCGCACCGGTGCGGCCACGCCGGTGGCGCGACTGAAGCCGGTGCATGTAGCCGGGGTGATCGTCACCAACGCCACGCTGCACAACGCCGACCAGATCGCGCGGCTGGATGTGCGCGTGGGCGACACCGTGATCGTGCGCCGCGCCGGCGATGTCATTCCTGAAGTGGCCGCTGTGGTGGCCGACCAGCGCCCGCCCGGTACCCAGGCCTGGCAGATGCCGACCCAATGCCCGGTGTGCGGTTCGCAGATCGTGCGCGAAGAAGGCCAGGCGGTCTGGCGCTGTTCCGGCGAATTGACCTGCCCGGCGCAGCGCAAGGAGGCGTTCCGGCATTTCGTCTCGCGGCGCGCGATGGATGTGGACGGTCTGGGCGAAAAATTCATCGAAGTGCTGGTGGATAGCGGCCTGGTGAAAGGCGTGGCCGACCTGTATCTGCTCAGCGTGGATCAGCTGCTGCAATTGCGCCTGATCAGCACCGCCGAGAGCCCGCACGCGTTTCTGCGCGAGGCGCGCGACCATCTGGCCAGCGGCGCATATGCGCAGCTGGAAACCAGCGTGGTCGGCATCGGCGTGGACCTGGCCGGCGAGCGCGAGGTGCCGCAGACCTGGCAGGCCGATCTGCTGCGCGCAGGCTTGCCGAGCTTCGACTGGAATCGCAAGAAGATCGCCACCAAGTGGGCGGAGAATCTGATCGAGGCGATCGAGACATCGCGCGACACACACGCTGGAGCGTTTCCTGTTTGCGCTGGGCATCGAACATGTGGGCGAAAGCACGGCCAAGGCCTTGTCGGTCTGGTTCGGCGATCTGGAACGGATCCGGCATCTGCCGTGGCCGCTGTTCAAGCGCGTGCCGGACATCGGCGGCGAAGTGGCGCGTTCGCTTGGGCACTTCTTCGATCAGGCCGGCAATCAGCAGGCCATCAATGACCTGCTGCAGCGTGGCGTGCGCATCGGCGATACGCATCCGCCTTCGCCCAAGCTGCGCGAGGCGCTGAGTTTTGCCAATTTGCTAGAGGATCTGGAGATTCCCAAGGTCACGCCAATCCGCGCCGTACAGATCGCGAACGCGTTCGGTTCGATCGATGGTCTGCGCAACGGCGGTCCTGAGCCTCTCCTAGAAGCGGGCTTACCGCAGCCGGTAGCCGAATCGCTCGCGGCCTGGCTGTTGGTATCGGCCAACGACGAGCTTGCGGTCAGGGCACAGAAAAAGCTTTCCGAGCTGCTGGCGGTGCTGCCGGAGGCCGGCGAGGAAAAGACCGGCCCGCTCGATGGCCAGACCGTGGTCATCACCGGGACCCTGGCTGCATTGACCCGCGATGCGGCCAAGCAGCGGCTCGAAGCATTGGGCGCCAAGGTTGCCGGTAGCGTGTCGAAGAAGACCGCCTTCCTGGTGGCCGGCGAAGAAGCCGGTTCCAAGCTCGACAAGGCGCAGTCGTTGGGCGTGGAGATCTGGGACGAAGCGCGTCTGCTGGCCTTCCTGGGCGAGCACGGCCAACAGCCATGAACACGGCGCAGCTGGATCTGGCCGCGCTGCAGTTGCGGGCGCGGCTCAACGCCACGATCCGCGAGTTTTTCGCCGAACGCGGCGTGCTGGAAGTGGAAACGCCGGTGCTTTCGGAGGCCGGCAATACCGAGCCGAATATCGAAAGTTTCAGTACGCGCTTCACCGGCCATGTCGATGCCGGCGCCCCGCTGCGCTGGTTGCGTACCTCGCCGGAATATCCGCTCAAGCGCCTGCTTGCCGCCGGCCTGGGCGATTGCTACGAGCTGGGGCGGGTGTTTCGCAATGGCGAAGCCGGTGGCCGTCACAATCCCGAGTTCAGCATGCTCGAATGGTATCGGGTAGGCTGGAACGATCGCAGTCTGGCGCAGGAGACCATCGAACTGGTGCGTCGCGCGCTGGCGCTGGTCGGGCGCCAGGCGAGGGTGCAGGTGCTGACCTATCGCGCGCTCTTTGTGCAGACGTTGGGCATCGACCCCGTGTGCGACCCGCTCGAAAGGCTACGCGCTGGCTTGCATGACGTCGCCATCGATCCCGTGGGCCTGACCCGCGACGATTGGCTGGACCTGCTGATGACCCATCGCATCCAGCCGGGCTTTGCCAGCGACACCCTGACGGTGGTGCACGATTGGCCGGCCAGTCAATGTGCGTTGGCTCGGATCCGCCACGATGACCCGCCGGTGGCCGAGCGCTTCGAGCTGTATCTGGGCAGTTTCGAGGTGGCCAATGGCTATCACGAACTGAACGATGCGCAGGAGCAGCGTGCGCGGTTTGAGCGCGACAACGCCGTGCGTGCGGCACGTGGATTGCCGCAGCTGCCACTGGACGAGCGCCTGCTGGCGGTGTTGTCGCAGTTGCCCGACTGCGCCGGTGTGGCGGTGGGCGTGGATCGCCTGTTGATGGCCTTGCGCGACACCACGCAGATTGCCGACGTGCTGGCGTTCGACTTCGCCCACGCCTGAGTCATCTGGCTGTCATCGGCGCCGTATTGCTATCTTCACATCGATGATGCTCTCATCTTCACGTCCACGGGGGCGCGGCGAAGATCGTTCGGGGTGAGGATTGTCGGCATGAAGTGGCTGGTCAGCTTATGCGGTTTGTGGTGCTTGCCGCTGCTGCTGCTCGCCGATGCGCGCGCGTCCGACCGCGCAGCCGGCGTGGTGCGCTGCGAGTCCAGGACCTGGCGCGCGTGCACTGCGCGATGGAGACCGCCCAAGGCGTGCAACTGGTGCGCCAGCTCTCCGAAACCAGCTGCATCCGCGGTAGCGAATGGGATGTCGAACGCGATGGCGTGTGGGTCGAACAAGGCTGCCGCGCCGAATTCGCCGCAACCCGTGCGCAGACCGCAACGGTGATGCGCCGCGTGGTGCGCTGCGATTCCAATGGGGGCACCGTGGCATGCCCGGTAGTACTGCGTGGCGCGCCGGTGCGGCTGCTGCGGCAACGCTCGATGTGGCCGTGCAAGGAAGGGCGCACCTGGGGCGTTCGCCGTAACGAAATCTGGGTCTCGCGTGGATGCGATGGCGAATTCGAGGTGGGCGCAGAAGACGGCTCCGGCTTCGTCGCGGTGCCGCGCATGGTCACCTGCGAATCGAAGAAAAGCGCGCGCCGCACCTGCGGCGTGTCGGTGGAACGCGCGGTGCGCCTGGGCCGGCAGATGTCCAAGACGCCATGCGTGGAAGGCCAGACCTGGGGCTGGAGCCGCGATGGGGTGTGGGGGAACGACGGCTGCCGCGCCGAGTTCATCGTCGACTGAGAGCAGCCAACACGACATCGCGTGCGGTCGTCCGGTTGGCAGGGGCGACGCGCAGCAAGCGCCGGTGTACCCGTGGTACGAGCACCGGCCGCGCCCGCCTGCCGGCTGTGCAGTGGTGTTGTTCGCCGCGCCAAGACCGCGCGTTCGTGCAACAGCGCAGGCGCTGCGCGCGCCTTACAATGGACGCATGAACGACAGCGCCCATATCGATTACGCCCGCTACGACCACATCCGGCCACTGTTGTGGACCGGCGATGCCCTTGAACTGCTCGACCAACGCAAGCTGCCCTTCGAGGTGGCGCATGTGCGTTGCGACAGCAGCGATGCGGTGGCCGAGGCGATCCATTCGCTGGCCGTGCGCGGTGCGCCGGCGATCGGCATTGCGGCAGGTTGGGGCGTGGTGCTGGCCGCGCGCGACATCGCTGCCGACGACGGCAGCGCTGCGCTGCAGAAGCTCGAGCCGGCGCTGCTGCGGCTCAACGCGGCGCGTCCGACTGCCGTCAACCTGGCCTGGGCACTGATGCGCATGCGCCGGGTGCTGGGCGCGGCCGGCGCCGACTGGCGCGAGGTGCTCGCGCGCGAAGCGCAGGCCATCGCCGATGAAGACCTGGCCGCCAACCGCCACATGGGCGCGCTTGGCGCCGCGCTGATCGCCCCAGGCAGCGGCGTGCTCACCCATTGCAACACCGGCTCGCTGGCCACCGCCGGATTCGGCACCGCACTGGGCGTGATCCGCGCCGGCATGGCGCAACAACGCATTGCCAAGGTGTTTGCCGGCGAGACCCGGCCGTGGCTGCAGGGCGCCCGCCTGACCGTGTGGGAGCTGCAGCAGGACGGTATCGACGCCACCTTGATCGCCGATTCGGCGGCCTCGCATCTGATGAAATCCGGGCTGGTGCAATGGGTGATCGTCGGCGCCGATCGCATCTGCGCCAATGGCGATACCGCCAACAAGATCGGCACCTACCAGCTGGCCATCGCCGCGCGCCACCATGGCGTGAAGTTCATGGTGGTAGCGCCCTCGTCCACGGTGGATATGGCAACGGCCAACGGGAACCAGATCGAGATCGAGCAACGCGATCCCGGCGAGCTGTTCGGCGTGGGCGGGGTCAGGACGGTGGCCGACGGCATCCATGCCTGGAACCCGGTCTTCGACGTCACTCCGGGCGATCTGATCGACGCAATCGTCACCGAACGCGGCGTGATCGCGCAGCCGGACCTGGCGCGGATGCAGGCCGCCTTCGGCAGCTGAGCCCGGGGCCGCCCGCCCGGCTGCCAACACCGCCAAAACTCCCTGCAAGTGCTTGTTTCTGGCTGGTAAAGCGGAGGCGTCGGGAGGCCCTGCCGTGGTACAATCCGGCGCTTGAATCGATCGGCGGGAGCGTGGGGTCGGCAGCCTGATGCAAGGGCGCTCCCGACGCGGCTTTCCGGCTCGCCCGCCACCTCACATACGGAACCCGAATGGCAGAAACCGCCAAGGAAATCATCCAGGTCAACCTGGAAGACGAGATGCGCAAGAGCTATCTCGATTACGCGATGAGCGTGATCGTGGGCCGCGCACTCCCCGATGCCCGTGATGGCCTCAAGCCTGTGCACCGGCGCGTGCTGTACGCGATGCACGAGCTGGGCGCCCACAGCAACAAGGCCTACTTCAAGTCGGCGCGTATCGTCGGCGACGTCATTGGTAAGTACCACCCGCACGGCGACCAGTCGGTGTACGACACGCTGGTGCGCATGGCGCAGCCGTTCTCGCTGCGCTACATGATGGTGGACGGCCAGGGTAACTTCGGTTCGGTCGACGGCGACTCTGCTGCGGCGATGCGTTACACCGAGTCGCGCATGTCGCGGCTGGCGCATGAGCTGATGGCCGACATCGACAAGGAAACCGTCGATTTCCAGCCCAATTACGACGAAAAGGAACAGGAGCCGACGGTCATGCCGACCCGGTTCCCGAGCCTGCTGGTCAATGGCTCGGCCGGTATCGCGGTGGGCATGGCCACCAATATCCCGCCGCATAACCTGACCGAAGCGATCAATGCCTGCATCGCGCTGATCGACACGCCCGAGCTGGACGTCGAAGGCCTGATGGAATACATCCCGGGCCCGGACTTCCCCACCGCCGGCATCATCAACGGCACCGCCGGCATCGCCGCCGGCTATCGCACCGGCCGTGGCCGCGTGCGCATCCGCGCCAAGGCCGATGTGGAAGTGGCCGACAACGGCCGCGAGGCGATCGTCGTTACCGAGATCCCGTACCAGGTCAACAAGGCGCGGCTGATCGAGAAGATCGCCGAGCTGGTCAAGGAAAAGAAGCTCGAAGGCATCAGCGAGCTGCGCGATGAGTCCGACAAGGACGGCATGCGCATCTACATCGAGGTCAAGCGCGGCGAATCGGCCGAGGTTGTGCTCAACAACCTGTACCAGCAGACCCAGATGGAGGCGGTGTTCGGCATCAACATGGTGGCGCTGATCGACGGCCGCCCGCAGTTGATGAACCTCAAGCAGATGCTGGAGGCGTTCATCCGCCACCGCCGCGAGGTGGTCACCCGTCGCACCATTTTCGAACTGCGCAAGGCGCGTGCGCGTGCGCACGTGCTGGAAGGCCTGACCGTTGCGTTGGCCAACATCGATGAAATGATCGAGTTGATCAAGACCTCGGCCAATCCGCAGGAAGCGCGCGAGCGCATGCTGGCCAAGACCTGGCAACCGGGCCTGGTGGGCGCGTTGCTGGGCGCGGCCGGTGCCGAAGCCTCAAGCCGGAAGATCTGCCGCCGGGCGTGGGCCTGATCCAGGGCTTCTACCAGCTCAGCGAAGTGCAGGCCTCGCAGATCCTGGAAATGCGTCTGCATCGCCTGACCGGGTTGGAACAGGAAAAGCTGACCGACGAGTACAAGCAATTGCTCGGCGTCATCGAAGGCCTGATCCGCATCCTGGAAAACCCGGACGTGCTGCTGCAGGTGATCCGCGACGAGCTGATCAATATCCGCGAAGAATACGGCGACGAACGCCGCACCGAGATCCGTCACAGCGAGGAAGACCTGGACATCCTGGATCTGATCGCGCCGGAAGACGTGGTGGTGACGCTGTCGCACGCCGGCTATGCCAAGCGCCAGCCGGTGAGCGCGTATCGCGCGCAGCGCCGTGGTGGCCGTGGTCGCTCTGCCGCAGCGACCAAGGAAGAAGATTTCATCGACCAGCTGTGGCTGGTCAACACGCACGACACGCTGCTGACCTTCACCAGCAACGGCAAGGTGTTCTGGCTGCCGGTGCACCAGTTGCCGGAAGCCGGCTCCAATGCGCGTGGCCGCCCGATCATCAACTGGATTCCGCTGGAAGCTGGCGAGCGTGTGCAGGCGGTGCTGCCGGTGCGCGAATACGCCGACAACCGCTACGTGTTCTTTGCCACGCGCAACGGCACGGTCAAGAAGACGCCGTTGAGCGAATTCGCCTTCCGCCTGGCGCGCGGCAAGATCGCCATCAATTTGGACGAGGGCGATGCGCTGGTCGGCGTGGCCTTGACCGATGGCGACCGCGACGTGTTGCTGTTCGCCTCCAACGGCAAGACCGTGCGCTTTGGCGAATCCACCGTGCGTTCGATGGGTCGTACCGCCACCGGCGTGCGCGGTATCCGTCTGACCAAGGGCGAGGAAGTGGTCAGCCTGATCGTGGCCGAGCGTGCCGGCGGCGTGGAAGAAGACATCGAAGGCGAGGAGGTCGATGACGTGGTGGAAGCCACCGATGCCGGCGAGTCTGCGGTGATCGAGGTCGCCGACGACGGCAACGTGGCCTACATCCTGACGGCCACCGAGAACGGCTACGGCAAGCGCACCCCGCTGACCGAATACCCACGCAAGGGGCGTGGCACCCAGGGCGTGATCGGCATCCAGACCACCGAGCGCAACGGCAAGCTGGTGCGTGCGGTGCTGCTGGGCGCCACCGATGAAGTGCTGCTGATTTCCGATGGCGGCACGCTGGTGCGGACACGTGGTTCGGAGATCTCGCGCGTGGGCCGTAACACGCAGGGCGTCACGCTGATCCGCTTGTCCAAGGGCGAAAAGTTGCAGGCGGTCGAACGCCTGGATGCGTCGCTGGATGAAGTGGATGAGGTGGTGGACGAAGCAAGCGCAAGCGTGAGCGACGCGCCGCCAGCCGACGCGTGATCGCATTGCCGCTGCCATGCACTTGACCAGAAACGCCGGTGAAAACCGGCGTTTTTTTATGCGCGACGTTTCTGGGGCGTCACGCTTTATGGCGTGCGCTGACATCTGCAACGCAGTGTCTTCATGCGTTCGCCGCAAAGATCGCAGCTCTTTCACTGGCACGGGTCGAAGGTTGCGGGTGGTGCGGCGGCGTTGCGTCGCCGCTGGTTCGAAGAGGAACAACTGATGACGATTCTGGATCGTCCTTCCGGTCGCGGCCATTCCTTCCGGTCGCGGCCATTGGGCGCTGGCGACCTTGGGAGGCGTGATTGCATTACTGGGTGCGGTACTGCTTGCCGGTGGCGTGTGGCTGGCTGCGTTAGGGGCTCCTGGTACTACGCACCGGCCGGTGCGGCGATGCTCGTTGCCGGCGCGCTGCTGTTTCGTGGCCGCAATGCGGGCGCCTGGTGGTTTGCCGGCGTGGTGGCGGTTTCGTTGCTTTGGACGTGGTGGGAATCGGGCAGCGATTACTGGCGCTGGGTGCCGCGTCTGGGCCTGATCGTGGGCCTGGCATTGGTGCTCGCGCTGTTGCTGCCGAAACTGCAGCGCCCCGTGTCGCGCACCGTATCGCGCAGCCTGGCCGGTGCGCTGGCGGTGGTATTTGTGGTGGCGTTTGCATTGGCGTTCCTGCCGCATGGCGTGATGGAAGCCGACGGCGCGCTGGCGCATGCGGCAGGCGTGCTCGGTGGCCTGGTCACCCGCGACACATCCGCCCCGGTCGCGGCGTCCGGCGCACAGCCGGCCAACGCACCTGCCGATGGCGATTGGGCCGCGTACGGACGCAGCCAGGCTGGCCAGCGCTATTCGCCGTTGCAGCAGATCAATCGCGACAACGTGGCGCAGCTGCAGCAAGCCTGGCTTTTCCACACCGGCGATCTGCCCACCAAGCGCTGGGGTGCGGAAACCACGCCGCTGAAGGTGGGCGACAGCCTCTACCTGTGTACTGCACGCAACCAGGTGATTGCGCTGGACGCCGCCAGCGGCAAGCAGCGCTGGCGCTACGACCCCAAGGTCAAGGACGAGGCGATTCCGTACACGGCGGCATGCCGAGGGGTCTCGTATTACGAAGTGCCGGCGGCTGCCAACGCTGCGGATGCTGAAACAGCTGCAACCTCATCGGCGCAGCTATGCGGCACGCGCGTGATCGAAGGTACGCTCGACGGGCGCTTGATCGCGCTGGATGCACGCAGCGGCACGCCGTGCCCGGATTTCGGCAGCAACGGTCAGGTCGATATCACTGTCGGTATGGGCGAGACGCCGCCGGGCTATGTGTCGATCAATTCGCCGCCGGCCATCGTGCGCGGCGTGGTGGTCACCGGGCATCAGGTGCTGGACGGACAGAAGCGTTACGAGCCTTCCGGTGTGATCGAAGGCTTCGATGCGGTGACCGGCAAGTTGCGCTGGGCCTGGGATATGACCCATCCGGAATGGAACGGCGCACCGCCGCCGGGGCAGAGCTGGACGCGCGGCACACCCAATATGTGGACCACCGCCGCAGCCGATGAGCAGTTGGGTTATGTCTATCTGCCGATGGGCAATTCCACCGCCGATTACTGGAGCAGCTCGCGCACGCCGCAGGAGAACCGTTACGCGACCTCGCTGGTGGCGCTGGATGTCGCCACCGGCAAGCCGGTATGGAATTTCCAGACCACCCACATCGATGCATGGGATTACGACCTGGGCTCGCAACCGAGCCTGATCGACTTCCCCAAGGACGGCGTCAACGTGCCGGCGGTGCTGTTGCCGAGCAAGCAGGGCGAGCTGTACGTCCTGGATCGGCGCACCGGCAAGCCGCTGGTGGGCGTGGAAGAGCGAGCGGTGCCAGGCGGTGGCGTGGAGCCGCAGATGCGTGCCAAGACGCAGCCGTTCTCGCTGTATCACACGCTGCGCAAGCCGGATCTGACCGAGCGCGACATGTGGGGCATGACCCCGATCGATCAGTTGGTGTGCCGTATCCAGTTCCGCACCGCCAGCTACAAGGGCATCTATACGCCGCCGGAAGCGGACCGGCATTCGATCGAGTACCCCGGCTACAACGGCGGCTCGGATTGGGGCAGCGTGGCAGTGGACCCGCGGCGCGGCGTGATCGTGGCCAACTACAACGACATGCCCAACTACAACCTGCTGGTGCCGCGCGCCAAGGCCGACAAGCTGGGTTGGGCACCGCGCGATGAGGTGCGTGGCGATGCGGGCGGTGCAGAAGGCGCAGGCGACCCGCAGTCCGGCACGCCCTATGCGGTCAACGTCAATGCCGGCTGGCGTCTGCCGTTCACCAAGCTGTTGTGCAAGGAACCGCCGTACGGCGGCATCCGCGCCATCGATCTGGCCAGCGGCAAGACGCTGTGGGACCGCCCCTTCGGCAGTGCGCGCGGCAACGGCCCGTTCGGCATCCGTTCCGGCCTGCCGATCGAAATCGGGACACCGAACAATGGTGGCGCGGTGGTGACGGCAAGCGGTTTGATCTTCATTGCCGCAGCCACCGACGACCTGATCCGCGCGATCGATCTGGCCACCGGCAAGGAGCTGTGGCACGCCAAGTTGCCGGCCGGCGGCCAGGCCAACCCGATGGTGTACGAATACGGTGGCCGCGAATATCTGGTCATCATGGCCGGCGGGCACCACTTCATGGAGACCCCGGCAGGCGATGCATTGATCGCCTACGCGTTACCGCAGAAAGCGCAATGATGTCGGAGACGAGCGGGGGCGACTGCTAAAGACAGGCGCGTACGCAAACGCCATGCCACGTGGTTGGTGTCCGGAGTCGGAGTGTGCAATGCAGGCAGACATGCTGATTTCGCCCGCGCGTCGTCCGCCGGCAGCTAACGAGGGATCGCACCATTCGTCAGTGACTCAGGACCGTTGAAGCACGAAAAAGCGCACCGCAAGCGGTGCGCTTTTTTCTTGAAGCACATCTGTCAGGCGCTCAGCTATCTCGGCAAGACAACGCTGATCTGCCCAGCGCTTGCCCACATGATGCATCAGGCCGCACGCTTTCCCGATTCCCGATTCCCGATTCCCGATTCCCGATTCCCGATTCCCGATTCCCGATTCCCGATTCCCGAATCATCCAACGTTCGCCGCCACCTCATCATCCTGCACCGCATCGCGCACATCCTGCGCCAGCGTCGCCTTGACGATGATGGAGCGAATTGCGTCGGTGGCTTCGGACAGCGGCACATCGTTGCTCAGGCGCTGGAAGGTGTCGCGGCTGTTGTAGCCGGAGCCATCCTTCAGGTAATGCTCGTACATCGACAGCAGATCCTGGCAGGCGGTGATCAGCGCAGCGACATTGCCACGCACCAGCGCATGGCCAACCTGATCGAAGCTGTGCAGGCAATCGGCAAGCCAGTGCAGGTCGTAGCGCGCGGTGGCAGGCTCGGGTGCGTTGTGGCCGCGGCTGTAGGCGCTGTAGCGACGCAGGCTGCGTGCCACGCGCGCCACATGCGCGAACAGCGTGCCGATCTCGCTGGCGATATCCAGCCGCTGCACCAGCACCATGGGAATCACCTGGCCGGCCGCGGCTGCCTGCTGTTCGGAGGCGTTCTGCTCATGCTGGTCCAGCGATTGCTTGAGCACGGCATAACTGCGCTGCAGCGATTCCAGTTCCAGCGTGGTGGCCGCCGCACGCGCCTTCAGTTGCGACAGCGCCGCCTGGTAGCGGCCAAGGCTGTCCTGCGTGCTGGCAAGCTCGCCGGATTCGGCACGCAGCTGGCGGCCACGCACGAACGCCAGCCCGGTAGCGATCAGCGCCCAGAGTGCGAAGGCAGGCACCAGGTAGATCAGGATGCCCATGGGGATTCCTCGAAACGTTGCATATCTTGTCGGCCTGCAACGCGCAGACTTGAGGCTGATCCTTGGTGCATGCCCTGATCCGCGACATCGAGCTCAGACGCCGCAACTGCCTGCTTGCCGGCGCACAGGATCTGAAGCGGGAAGTGGTAGCCGGCAGAGGCCCGACAGCGGGCGCCTGCGGGTGGCGACTGCACGAAGCGAGTTTCGGGCAGGGCAGCCCTGCTGCTGCAGCGGTGCTGCCAAGCGTGACGCCGTTGGGCTGGATCAGCCCAGAATCCCCGGCAAATCCAGCCCTTTTTCCTTTGCGCAATCGGTTGCAATGGCGTAACCGGCATCGGCGTGGCGCATCACGCCGGTGGCCGGGTCGTTCCAGAGCACGCGTTCGATGCGCTTGTCGGCGGCCTCGCTGCCGTCGCAGACGATGACCATGCCGGCGTGCTGCGAAAAGCCCATGCCGACGCCGCCGCCGTGGTGCAGCGACACCCAGGTGGCGCCGCTGGCGGTGTTGAGCAGGGCATTGAGCAGCGGCCAGTCGGAGACCGCGTCCGAGCCGTCGGCCATCGCTTCGGTTTCGCGATTGGGCGAGGCCACGCTGCCCGAATCCAGATGGTCGCGGCCGATCACCACCGGCGCCTTCAGCTCGCCGCTGCGCACCATGGCGTTGAAGGCCAGGCCCAGCCGGTGGCGATCGCCCAGGCCCACCCAGCAGATACGCGCAGGCAGGCCCTGGAAGGCGATCTTTTCGGCTGCCATGTCGAGCCAGCGATGCAGGTGCGCATCGTCGGGGATGAGTTCCTTGACCTTGGCGTCGGTCTTGGCGATGTCGTCCGGGTCGCCGCTGAGCGCGACCCAGCGGAACGGGCCGATGCCGCGGCAGAACAGCGGACGGATGTAGGCGGGCACGAAGCCAGGGAAATCGAACGCGTTGTCGATGCCGGCCTCCAGCGCCATCTGGCGCAGGTTGTTGCCGTAATCGACGGTGGGCACGCCCAGTGCGTGGAAGGTGAGCATGGCGCGGATGTGGTTGGCCATCGACTCGCGCGCCGCCGCTTCCACTTCCTTGGGCGCACTTACGCGCTTTGCATCCCACTCTTCCACGCTCCAGCCCTGCGGCAGGTAGCCGTTGACCGGGTCGTGTGCGGAGGTCTGGTCGGTCAACAGATCCGGCTTGATCCCGCGCAGCAGCAGTTCGTCCAGCACGTCGGCAACATTGCCGAGCAGGCCGACCGACAGCGGCTTCTTCGCGGTGCACGACTCCTCGATCAGGCGCAGCGCCTCGTCCAGTGAGTCGGTCCACGTATCCAGATACCCGGTGCGCAGGCGCATGTCGATGCTGGAGCGGCGGCATTCCACTGCCAGGCAGGAGGCGCCGGCCATTACCGCCGCCAGCGGTTGCGCGCCGCCCATGCCGCCGAGACCGCCGGTGAACAGCCACTTGCCGGCCAGGTTGCCGGCGTAGTGCTGGCGGCCCATTTCCACGAAGGTTTCGTAGGTGCCCTGCACGATGCCTTGCGCGCCGATGTAGATCCAGCTGCCGGCGGTCATCTGGCCGTACATGGCCAGGCCCTTTGATCGAGTTCGTTGAAGTGGTCCCAGTTGGCCCAGCGCGGCACCAGGTTGGAATTGGCGATCAGCACGCGCGGCGCATCGGCATGGGTGCGGAACACGCCCACCGGTTTGCCGGACTGCACCAGCAAGGTCTGGTCCTCGTCCAGACGCGTGAGCGCAGCAACGATGGCGTCGAAGGATTCCCAGTCGCGCGCGGCGCGGCCGATGCCGCCATAGACCACCAGTTCCTGCGGGCGCTCGGCCACGTCCGGGTCCAGGTTGTTCATCAGCATGCGTAGCGGCGCTTCGGTCAGCCAGCTCTTGGCGGTGAGCCTGGTGCCGGTGGCGGCGCGGATGACGCGGGTTGCATCGTGACGGGTCATGCCAGGTTCCTTGCAATCAACGGGTGGCCACAGGTGGCGCGGTGTCGGAAGAGGGCGCATTGGCGAAGTGCAGGCAGGCCTGCAGCACGTGGCGCAGGACTGCGCGCAGCACCACGGCGTGTACCGGCTGCCACGGCGTTGGCCAGTTTTCGGGAGTCAGGCTGTCCGGCTCGCGCATGTAGCCGCGGCAGGCCAGTTCCATCTGCAAGGTGTGCACGCCGTGCTCGGGCTGCGCGTAGTGGCGGGTGATCCAGCCGCCCTTGAAACGCCCGTTGCGCACCGTGCTGGAGCCGCTGCTGCGGCACAGGCGCTCCACCGCATCCACCAGGCGCCGGTCGCAGCTGCGGTCCTCGTTGCTGCCGATATTGAATTGCGGCAATTCGCCATCGAACAGATGCGGGATGAACGAGCGGATCGAATGCGCGTCGTAGACCACGATCTTGGCGTGCTGCGCGCGCAGGCGCGCAATTTCCTCGGCAAGCGCGGCGTGGTAGGGGTCGAACCAGCGCGTGCGACGCAACGCGATCTGCGCCTGATCCGGTGCCGCGCCATCGGCATACAGCGGCTGGTTGTCGAAGGTGGTGAGCGGGCACAGGCCGGTGGTGTTCTGGCCCGGATACAGCGAAGCCCCGCTCGGGTCGCGATTGACGTCGATGACCGAGCGCGAGATGGCAGTCCGCAGCGTGGTGGCGCCCAGCGATTGCGCGAAGTCGTAAAGCTGGTGTATCCACCAATCGGTATCGCGGCGCGCCAGCCACGGCGACACGAACTGGTCGGCCACGTCCTCCGGTAACTCGGTGCCGGTATGCGGAAAACTGATGATCAATGGCGCGTCGCCGCGGTGCAGTTCCAGCCAGCCGGGCAGGGCGTTCATCGCTGCGCTCCCTGTAAGCGTGCTGCGAGCGTGCGGCATGCGTTGCGCTGCTGTGCATTGCGGATGCGTCGCGTGCGCGCTGCCGCGTCACCGTTGGTGTGTGTGTTCGAAAAGATCGCCAAAGACTGCAGCTGCGGCCGCGACGATGCAGCGATTGATTCGATGCAGAAGCGCTGCCGACTCATACGTCCTGCTCCACACCCGGCAATGGGATCGCTACCGCCTGCGCCAACGCGCCCGAGCGCACCAATGCGCTGGCAGCCAGCAGATCCGGATGAAAATAGCGGTCGTCCTGCAGTGTCGGCACCTGCGCGCGCAACAGGGCACGCGCCGCTTCCAGCGCGGTGCTGGAGCGCGGCGGCGCGTGGAAGTCGCAGCCCTGCACGGCGGCCAGCAGCTCGATTCCGATCACGTGTGCGGCGTTCTCGGCCATCGCCAGCAAGCGGCGCGCACCGTGCGCCGCCATCGACACGTGATCTTCCTGATTGGCCGAGGTCGGAATCGAATCCACGCTGGCCGGATATGCGCGCTGCTTGTTTTCCGATACCAGCGCGGCAGCGGTCACCTGCGGAATCATGAAGCCGGAGTTCAAGCCCGGGCGCGGGGTGAGAAAGGCGGGCAGGCCGGACAGTGCCGGGTCGACCAGCATCGCGGTGCGGCGTTCGCTGATCGAGCCGATTTCGCACACCGCCAGCGCCAGCATGTCCGCGGCAAAGGCCACCGGCTCGGCGTGGAAGTTGCCGCCAGACAGCGCTTCGCCGGTATCGCTGAAGACCAGCGGGTTATCGGAAACGCCATTGGCTTCGATCTCCAGGGTGCGCGCGGCCTGACGCATCACATCCAGCGCCGCGCCCATCACCTGCGGCTGGCAGCGCAGGCAGTAGGGGTCCTGCACGCGCACATCGCCCAGCCGATGCGATTCGCGAATGGCCGAATCGGCCATCAGGGCGCGCAATGCCGCCGCAGTGGCGATCTGCCCGGGTTGCCCGCGCAGCGCGTGGATGCGCGCATCGAAGGGCGTGTCCGAGCCCTTGGCCGCTTCCACCGACAACGCACCGGTGACCAGCGCGGCCTGCAACACGGTTTCGATTTCGAACAGACCGGCCAGGGCGCAGGCGGTGGAAAACTGGGTGCCGTTGAGCAGGGCCAAGCCTTCCTTTGCACCCAGCACGCGCGGCTGCAGCTGCGCGCGTGCAAGCGCGTCGGCAGCAGGCAGGCGCTGCGCGCCGACGAAGGCTTCGCCAACGCCGATCATCACCGCGGCCAGATGCGACAGCGGTGCCAGATCGCCGGACGCGCCTACCGAGCCCTGGCACGGCACCACCGGCGTGATGCCGGCGCGCAGCATCGCTTCCAGCAACGCCAGCGTGTCCGGCTGCACGCCGGACGCACCCTGGGCCAGGCTGGTGAGCTTGAGTGCCATCATCAGCCGCACCACCGGCACCGGCGTGGGCTCGCCGACGCCAGCGGCGTGCGAGAGCACGATATTGCGCTGCAGGGTCTGCAGATCCTCGCGCTCGATGCGCACGCTGGCCAGCTTGCCGAAGCCGGTGTTGACGCCATACACCGGCTCGCCACGCGCGACGATGGCCTCCACCGTTTGCGCACTGCGCAACACCGCAGCAGCGCATGCATCGTCCAACGCGACGTCGGCACCGCGGTACAGCGCACGCCATTGCGCCAGCGTGACCTGGCCGGGTTGCAAGACAACAGAAACACTCATGACGACTCCGGATTCAGCACAGATGCCCGCGCCAGACGCGGGCATGAAGAGGATTGAAGCCCATGCGGTAGACCAGATCGGCCGGCGCATCGATATTCCAGATCGCCAGGTCGCAGTCCATGCCGGCGCGCAGCTGGCCCAGGCGCTCGCTACGCCCGAGCGCACGCGCCGCCTGGCGGGTGAACCCGGCGATGCATTCGTCCACGGTCATGCGGAACAACGTCGCCGCCATGTTCATCGCCAGCAGCGGGCTGGTCAGTGGCGAGGTGCCCGGATTGCAGTCGGTGGCCAGCGCCAGCGGCACGCCGGCCGTGCGCAGCGCGGCAATCGGCGGCAGCTGGGTATCGCGGGTGAAGTAGAACGCGCCTGGCAACAGCACTGCCACCGTGCCGGCGGCGGCCATCTCTGCAACGCCGGCCGGGTCCAGGTACTCGATGTGGTCGGCCGACAACGCGCCGTAGCGTGCGGCCAGTTCCGCGCCGTGCTGGTTGCTCAGCTGTTCGGCGTGGATCTTGATGCGCAAGCCATGCGCTTGCGCCGCAAGGAAGACCTGTTCGGCCTGCGCCTGCGAGAACGCCAGATGCTCGCAGAACACGTCCACCGCCTCGGCAAGCCCTTGCGCGGCGATCGCCGGAATCATCTGCGTGCAGACCTGGTCGATGTAGTGCTGCGCCTGCCCGCCAGGCGGCACGGCATGCGCGCCCAGGAAGGTCGGCACCACTTCCACCTTGCGCAGCGCGGCGAGTTGGCGCGCCACGCGCAGCTGCTTGATTTCATCGTCCAGCGTGAGCCCGTAGCCGGATTTGATTTCCAGCGTGGTCACGCCTTCGGCGAGCAGCGCATCCAGGCGCGGCAGGCTGGCGGCCAGGAGTGCCGCATCATCGGCGGCGCGGGTGGCGCGCACCGTTGCCACGATGCCGCCGCCGGCTGCGGCGATGTCGGCATAGCTGGCGCCGCGCAGGCGTTGCTCGAACTCATTGGCGCGATTGCCGGCGTACACCAGATGCGTGTGGCAATCGATCAGGCCGGGGCTGATCCAGCGGCGCTGGCAGTCGTGCGCACTGTCGGACTGCAGCGCCGGCGCCTGTGCGGCCGCGCCGGCGTAGACGATATGGCCGTGCCGGCAGGCGACGATGCCATCGTCCACGATGCCCAGGCCGCCATCGGCCGCATCCAGGGTCATCAGTTGCGCGTTGTGCCACAAAACGTCGCAATGCATGGCGCAGGCTCGTGGTGTCTGATATGTATATACAATAAGTTCGGCGATCGAGGGTGTCCAGTGGCAGACCAACAGGCGCAGGTGTTCTGGGCAGCCCGGGCCTTGTTGCCCGACGGCTGGGCGAGCGGCGTGCGGATCACGCTGTCACAGGGCCGCATCGGCGCGGTGCAGGTCGATGCGCCTGCCGCCCCCGCCGACACGCGTTGCGAGGTAGTGCTGCCTGGCCTGGGCAACCTGCATAGCCATGCCTTTCAGCGTGGCATGGCAGGGTTGACCGAAGTGGGCGGGCGCAGCGGCGACAGCTTCTGGAGCTGGCGCGAGCTGATGTACCGCTTCGTCGACCGGCTCGACCCGGAGAGCCTGCAGGCGATCGCCGAGCAGGCCTATGCGGAGATGCTCGAAAGCGGCTTCACCCGGGTCGGCGAATTCCATTACCTGCATCACGCGGCGAGCGGTGCGCCGTATGCGCAGGCCGGCGAAATGTCCGAGCGCATTGCCGCCGCTGCCGCCAACACCGGCATCGGGCTCAGCCTGTTGCCGGTGTTCTATGCGCACTCGGATTTCGGTGGTGCTGCCCCAGCCCGGCGCAGCGCCGTCTGATTCACGACATCGACGGCTTTGCGCGCTTGCTGGACCACTGCAGGCACAGCCTGAAAGCGCTGCCGGATGCGGTGCTCGGGCTGGCGCCACACAGCCTGCGCGCGGTGACTCCGCAGCAACTGGCAGCGCTGGTGCCGCTTACCGATGGCCCCATCCATCTGCATATCGCCGAGCAACAGCGTGAAGTGGACGCCTGCCTGGCCTGGTCCAAGCAGCGCCCGGTGCAGTGGCTGCTGGCCAACGCGCCGGTGGACGCGCGCTGGTGTCTGGTGCACGCCACGCATGTGGATGCACACGAACTGGATGCGATTGTCGCCAGCGGCGCGGTGGTGGGTCTATGCCCGATCACCGAGGCGAACCTGGGCGATGGCGTGTTCCCGATGCAGGCCTTTGCTGCCGCGGGCGGGCGGTTTGGCGTGGGTTCGGATTCGAACGTGCTGATCGATGCTGCCGAAGAACTGCGCCTGCTCGAGTACGGCCAGCGCCTGACGCTGCGGGCGCGCAATGTCTTGGCGCAGGGGCCTGTGTCGAGCGGGCGTTGGCTCTACGACCAGGCCGGCCTGGGTGCCGCGCAGGCGCTGGGCCTTGCGCAGACCGGCATCGGTGTCGGCGCAGCGGCCGATCTGATCGAATTGGACACGGCGCATCCGGCCCTGCAGGCGCGCAGCGACGACGCATGGCTGGACAGCTGGCTGTTTGCCGCGCGTGGCAACGCGGTGCGCAATGTCTGGCGCGGCGGGCGCTGGGTGGTGCGCAACGGGCAACATGTCGACCGCGCCCGTATCGCCACACGGTTTGCCGCGGTGTTGCGCAGCCTGCTGGGTCAGTGACATTGGCCATCGCACGGCGGCAAGAGCGGTCAGGTGGATGCCCAGCGGCGCGCCGGAGTCGTGGTGTACGCTTCACACCCGCCGATTACCGGCCCCGGCCGCAACGGCCAGTGGCTGCGCCTGAATCGCTCCAAGCGGGTGCGCGCGCAGTGCCGCTCCTGGAGCCGGCGCAGACGCAGCTGCGTCGCCACAGCAGGTGCACGCAGTGCCCTCGTCCCTGCGGCGTGCATGGTGCATGCCGCAACGTGCAGCTGGCGCACGCTGCCGACCCTGCGGCATGCCGATTGAATCGCCGCTCTTTCCGGAGACCCGTGCTTTGACCGCCACCACCACCATCGTGCCTGGCACCTTGCATCAGCGCATCCGCCAGGATCTGGAACAACGCATCCATAGCGGCGACTGGCCGCCCGGGCACCGCGTGCCGCCCGAGCACGAGTTGATGGCGCAATACGGCTGTTCGCGCATGACAGTGAACAAGGTGCTCGGCTTGCTGGCCGATGCCGGCATGATCGAACGCCGCCGCCGTACGGGCTCGTTCGTGGCACGGCAGCACCCGCATCTGGAACAGGTGGCGCTTTCGATCCCGGACATCGAAGTGGAAATGACCACGCGCGGCCATGCGTATCGGTTCTCCTTGTTGTCGCGGCAGCTGCGCAACGTGCGGCAGCGCGTGCCGCAGGAACGTGCGCTTGGCAGTACCGGCAAGGTGCTGGAATTGCAAAGCGTGCACCTGGCCGACGGCCGCCCGTTTGCGCTGGAGCGCCGGGTGATCGACATCACCACCGTGCCCGACGCATTGGACCAGCCGTTCACGGAGGTGGCGCCGGGCAGCTGGTTATTGCGCAACGTGCCATGGACGCGTGCCGAGCACCGCATCAGCGCTGCCAGTGCCGACGCCGCGCAGGCCAAGCAGCTCCAGGCGGACGATGGCGCGGCCTGCCTGGTGATCGACCGCCACACCTGGCGCGGCGAGCTGCCGGTCACCTACGTGCGCCAGATGTTCTTGGGCGGTTCGTACGATCTGGTGGCGCGGTTCGCGCCAGGACTGCGCTGAGCTGATGTCGGCGGGCGAAGGGCGCGGTACCGCAGCGCTCGAGTCACTGCGGTTGTTGGCTGAATTGTCATCGGCCGTGTTGCAGTCGCTTTACGCCGAGATGGCGGCGACTGCGCGTTCGCAGGCATGTGCCCGGTTGAGCAAGCGCAGCGACGCTTCACCAAGACCGCAGCCAAGGTCTCAGTATCAAATCGTGCTGCACTGACGCCAGCGTACCGGCTCAGCGGTTCCCGGGCGGGGGTTGAGCTGCACGCGCACCGTGCGCAGGTACGGGTAGCGTTGCAGCTCGCGGCAAATCAGCGGCCATGCCGCGCTGTCTTCCACCGTCCGATCCACCACCAGGGTTGCCTGGGTCAGCCAGATGCCGCGCACCAGTCCCGGTGTCTGCGCCAAGGCCTTGGAGACGTCCCGCTGATAGCCCTGGATGGTGGCCGCATCCGGTTCTGCGCCGGCTGCCGGCGCGGCCGGGGTCGCAGGAGTGGGTGAGGGCGTCGGCTGGGCGGGACTGGCGGAGGCGGTAGGTGCCGCGACCACGCGGGCCGGTGCAGGAACAGGCGAAGACGCCGCGGTGCGCGATGTGGCCGGCGTCGGCGTCGGCGCCGGCGGGCGCAGCGTCAGCACCGCCATGACTGCCAGCGTCGCCAGTGCGGCACCGGCAATGATGCTGTGGCGGATCGCGCGGCGGCGCGCCGCACCGACCACGCCGGCTTCCACATCGCCAGGCAGATAGGGTTTGAGCAGCGGCCACAGACGCACACCGTCCAGCACTTCGATCGATTGCTTCTCCGCGGCGGCGATGCCTTCGCGCTCCATACGGCCTTCGGTCACCATCACGCCGCCGTTGGCACCGGCCAGCCGCGCCATCGCGCCCAGCTCGTTCACTGCCGCCACGCCGATGCGATAACCGCGCCCGTGCTTGCAGGCCACCAGCCGGGTGCCATGCTCGGTCTGCATCATGAAATCGGCGGTGGGCAGGCCATCCTGCGGCAACTGCGTGGGCTGCCATCCACGTTGATCCTGCAGAACGCGCAGCACCACGGCGGAAAAATCGCGCCAGTGCATGATGGCCAGCGCGCGTACGCCTTCATGCACTTCATTGGCGCGTCGTCGCACTAGCCACAGGTAGGCAGACACCGCCAGCCAGAGCAGCAGTGCGGCCAAGGGCGCCAGAATCCAGTAAGGCATGAGCATCAAGCAATGGCGCGTATAACGAATCGTGCGTGTAGAAGAATCCTTCGCGAAAGATTCGTCAATGGATCGTGCGCGGTGATATCGCGAGCCGTGATCCAGATAGCGAAAGACCCGCCAGTCCGAAGCCGTGAGGGGAGGGGAGCAAACGGACTTCGTAACGCAGGACTGGCGGGTCGTCCCCGATTGTCCAAAAAATCATGCTGCTTTGCAACATCGGGAGGCGGGGCTGCTTTGAAGTGCTAAGGCCTTGATTCACAAAGGCTGCACGAGTCCAAATCACCCTTCAGCAACGCCGCATCCTATGCCGTTCCATCGCCAATGCCTGGCTGCGGCCTGCCGAACACACCACTCAGGGTCGTTGTACGCACCGCCGCAGGGGGAACAGACAGTGACACCGCTCAAGGTGGCGAGTGCTAGGCGCTGGCCGGTGGGCAGACGTGTAGCGCGCACTTGCACCTGCACCTCGGCGATGACGCTCTTCGCCTCGGGCAACAGCCGCGCCGCCTCGTGACAGCGCGGCTGCTTCGCCGTGGTGCCTATTCCGGGTCGAACGCAGAGGGGTTGCCGGACGACGATGCCGCCCCGGCACCCGCGCCGCCAGCGCCGGTCGTCTCGCTGGCGGCCTGCGCCGCTTGGTTGGCGGTACGGTTGGCACGCTTGGTGGCCGCCGTATTGGCGCGGACCTGGGCTTTTAGCGACTCCACCTCGCGCCGCAGGTTTTCCAATTCTTCCTGCTCGGGGATGTTGAGCGTGCGCAGGACACCCTTCACGCGTTCGTCGAAGGCCTTGCCCAGTTTGTCCCAGCCGCGCACCGCGGTATCGCGTGCCTGCTCGAACTGGGTTTCCACCTCTTCGCGCAATTCGTCGACGCTCTCGGCTGCCCTGCGCTGGCCGGTGCGCTCATAGGCGGCGCCCTCGCGTACCAACGAGTCGAACAGCTTGCTGCCTTCGTTCTGCACGCGCCCGAGCGCGCCCAGGCCGGCAAGCCACACGGTCTGAGCCGATTCGCCAAGCCGGCGCGAGATCTGTTCCGCCTGCGCCTGGAAGCCCTGGGCCGCGTTGCCGCGGTTACCGTTCTGATCGTATCCGGTCGTCATGCGATGCTCCTGTAGGTTGCCAACGTGACATTGCATTCACCCTAGTGCCGACCCTGCATCGGGCAGGTGAAACAGTGCCCGATCAGGCGAGCTGAAAGCATCTACCCGCAGGCGCCCGGGCAGGTGACTTGACGCTGAAGCAGCGCAGACCCAGTCGCTCCGTCAGGCCAGTTTCTCGGCCAGCAAGCGACGGATTTCCGATTCCACCATCGGCTGCATCGCCGACAGCAAAAAGCCGAGCTCGGCGGTGACGTGCACTTGCTGCGGGAGCAGCGCGATTGCTCCGTCCACGCCCGCACGTGCGATGCGCAAGGTGTCGCCTTCCCAATGCGAAGCAACGCCGTAGCGATCGGCCAGCTTGCGCGCCGCCTCGTCGATGGCCGCGCGGGCCTGGGCCGGCGTCAAGGAATGGTCGTGGCGGATATCGATGCTGGACATGGGGGCGATGGGTCATGCGAAAAGTGAGGGCGCATTGTGCGCATGCCGGGGCTTGGCTCCAAGTGCGGCCGTGTGCGGTGGTGTTGTCGAGGTCGGAAATGCAGGTCTGCGAGCTGCGCTGCCATGGCGCCTGCTCAGCCGGCAGCAGCGCGGCCCTGGCGCCCGCGCCCGCGATCCAGCACGCTCCGATCAGGACCGATGGCCGCGCATGGGGACAAACCTGCTAGGCTGCGGCCGGTGCGCGACCTGCAAGTTCATTTCACCCACCGGCAGCAGCCGGATCATTCCCCTCAAGCCCGGCGTCCACCGGATCGTCCGTCATGCCTCCGGCAGCGTGCGGGTGGTCGGCGATGCGCAGGGCGCGTTGCTGTTGGCGCAGTTTTGCCTGGACCAACGCGGCCTGTGGTTGCAGGTCGCCAACGGAATCCGCGGTATCCACGTCAATGGGCGCCCGGTGCGCCGCATGGCGCTGCTGCGTGCGGGCGATGCGATCTATGCCGATGGCGTGGAAATGCTGTTGCGCAGTGCCCCATCCAGTGCGCCGGCCAACGATATCCACGACGACGCGGCCAGCCTCGGCGAGGTCTGCCTGCTGTTGCGCGGCATAGGCGGCCGCCATCACGGGCGCAGTTTCACCCTGGATCGCGCGCGTCTGGTCGGCAGCGATGCCGCCGCCGATATCGTCATCGACGACCCGGCATTCGCGGCGCAGCACGCGCGTCTGGAACGGCACGGCGACCGTGTGCTGATCCGCGATCTGGGCTCGGAAGAGGGGAGTTGGATCAATGGCGTCCAGGTGCGCGACGGCTGGCTGCAGGCTGGCGATCAGGTCGTGTTCGATGCGCGCCACCGCTTCGTGGTGGAGGTGCCGCGGACGCACCACAGCACCACCTGGGATCTGCCCGATACCGAACCCCTGCCGCCGCCGCGTGCGGTTGCAGAGCCGACGCGCGCACCGGTGAAGGTGGCCCGCTGGCCCTGGTTGCTGCTCAGCGCGGTGTTGCTGGCGGCGGCGTTGAGCGCCTTGCTGTGGTTCGGCGCGCGCTGAGTTTTTTCCAGACGCGCCAGCCCAGCAAGACTCCAAGAATGCCGGCATACAGGGCCGGCTCGCGGATGTCGGATTTCACCAGCCACCAGAAATGCAGCACCGCCAGCAGGCCGATCTGGTAGATCAGCATGTGCAGGCGGCCCCAGTTGCGCTTGAGCCGGCGCATCCACCCCTGGGTGGAGGTGATCGCCAGCGGCATCAGCAACAACCACGCCGCAAACCCCACCGTGATGTAGGGGCGCTTGAGGATCTCCTCGAAAATCTGCGTCCAGAAGCCGTGCAGGTCCAGCGTGAGGTAAGCCGCCAGATGCACGCTGGCGTAGAAGAACGCGTACAGGCCCAGCATGCGGCGGAAGCGGATCACCACGGCCTGCCCGGTAAGTTGGCGCAACGGCGTGATCGCCAGCGTGATCAGCAAGAAACGCAGTGCCCACAGTCCGGTGCGGTGTTCGATCTCGGCCACCGGGTCGGCGCCCAACGCATCGCTGCCGCTTTGCCACACCTGCCAGAATTGCCAGCCGAGCAGGGCGATCGGCGCCAGCGCCGCGGCATGCACCAGGGCCTTGGCGGCGATCACGGAAGTGGATGTCTTGGCCATGCGATCTCGAAGAAGGAAACGAGGCTGAAGCGTAGGAGCGCACTCGGGCGCGACTGGCATGACCAATAAAGCCAGCCGCGCCCGGGCGCGCTCCTATACCGGGTCGATGTCAGAGTGTGCGTTGCCTAGAACCACTTCTTCAGGTCCATCCCCGCATACAGCGAGGCGACCTGCTCGGCGTAGCCATTGAAGGGCTTGGTCGCAATCCGCTCGGCAAACAGCTTGCTGGCGGTACCGGCAATGCGGCGCTCGGTCTTCTGGCTCCAGCGCGGGTGGTCCACAGCCGGATTGACGTTGGAAAAGAAGCCGTATTCGGACGGCTGCAGATCGTGCCAGGCGGTCTCGGGCATTTTTTCGACGAAACGGATTTCCACGATCGACTTGATGCTCTTGAAGCCGTACTTCCACGGCACCACCAGGCGCAATGGCGCGCCGTTCTGTTGCGGCAGCGGCTTGCCGTACAAACCGGTGGCCAGCAGGGTCAGCGGATGCATCGCCTCGTCGATGCGCAGGCCTTCACGATACGGCCAGTTGATCGAACGGTAGCGCACGCCCGGCATCTGTTGCGGGTCGGCCAGGGTGGTGAATGCGACGTACTTGGCCTTGGAGGTCGGCGCGAAGCGCTTGAGTACCTCGCCCAGCGGCACGCCCGTCCACGGGATCACCATCGACCAGCCTTCCACGCAGCGCAGCCGGTAGATCCGTTCTTCCGGCGCGATGCCCTTGAGCAGCTCATCCAGCGACAGGCTGCCGGGCTTCTCGCATTCGCCGCCCACCTTCACTGTCCAAGGCGACAGCTTCAGGGTCTTGGCCGCCTTGGACGGATCGGTCTTGTCGGTACCGAACTCGTAGAAGTTGTTGTAGCTGGTGACGTCTTCCAGCCGGGTCAGTTCCTCGGCCGTGCGAAACCCGCTGCGCGCCTGCGCCGGCGTCACCACGGTCTTGGGGGCGGGGGCGGGTCGGCCTCGGCACAGCCGGCCACGCCCAGCGCGGGCGTCAACGCAAATAACTGCAACAGCCGGCGGCGGTCGCGGTAAACGGCCTCATCGGTGATCTCGCTGGACGGCAAGTTGAAAGCATCGCGAAACGACATGGCAGGCTCCGGCAGTGGCTGCAACGTGAGAGTAACGAACCGGGACAAAAGTTCGCCTTGGCACCTGTCTACGTTACGTCAGGCTCAGTCAAAAGGATGCAGCTGCAACTTTTTTGTCCGCTGCCAAGCCCGATGCGCTGCGGCATACTAGAAGGCTAGCTCGACCAAGGTGTGCCATGACACGCGCGTTCAATTTCAGTGCCGGCCCTGCGACATTGCCGGAATCGGTCCTGCGGCAGGCGCAGGCAGAGATGGTCGAGTGGAACGGCGTCGGCGCCTCGATCGTGGAAATCAGCCACCGCAGCGCCGATTTCATGGCGGTGGCCGCTGCTGCCGAAGCCGATCTGCGCAGTTTGTTGTCGATTCCCGACGACTATGCAGTCCTGTTCACCGCCGGTGGCGCCACCACCATTCAGGCGCTGCTGCCGCTGAATTTTGCCGCGCCCGGCCAGGCGGCCGACTACGTGATCACCGGGCATTGGGGCAAGACCGCGATCAAGCAGGCGGCCACGTCCGTGGACGCGCGCATCGCCGCCGACGCGCAGGCCGATGGCTTCGTCGACATTCCCCCTGCGGGCAGCTGGACCCTGTCGCCGCATTCGGCCTATGTGCACATCACCGCCAACGAAACCATCCATGGCGTGGAGTTTCGCGACACGCCGGACGTGGGCACGTTGCCGTTGTTTGCCGACTTCAGTTCGTCGATCGCCTCCGAGCCGCTGGATATTTCGCGCTACGGGCTGATCTACGCCGGCGCACAGAAGAATCTCTGGTCCGGTCGGCATTTCCGTGGTGATCGTGCGGCGCGATCTGCTGGAGCGCGCGGGGCAGCCGCGTGCGGACATCTTCAATTACGCCTCGCATGCCGCGCGCGATTCGATGCTCAACACGCCGCCGACCTGGAATTGGTACCTGCTCGGGCTGACCGTGAAGTGGATGCTGGAACAGGGCGGGGTGCAGGAGTTCGCGCGTCGCAATGCCGAGAAGGCCGCGCTGGTGTATGGCGCCATCGACGGCTCCGGCGGCTTCTATCGCAACCTGATCAAACCGGCAGTGCGTTCGCGCATGAACATCCCGTTCTTTCTGCCGGACGAGCAGCTGGATGCGCTGTTCGTCAGCGAATCCAAGGCAGCCGGGTTACTCGCGTTGAAGGGCCACAAGGCGGTCGGTGGCATTCGGGCGTCGCTGTACAACGCGATGCCGGTGGCCGGCGCGCAAGCGCTGGCCGCGTTCATGCACGACTTCCAGCAGCGTCACGGCTGAGTCTTTATCTACCTGCGGCGTCTGCCGCGCAGGCGCATGCGCTGACAGCGCACATGCGCCGCCATTTTTAGGAATGCCCCGCGATGGCCCCCAAGTCCAACAAGCCCACGGCCGCCACAGGCGGCAAGAAAAAGCCGACCAAGACATCGGTGCGTGCTTCAGACAGCAAGCCTGCAAACGCGCCGGCTGAAAAGGCTGCGATCAAGACCGCAGCACCGGTGCTGGCCGATGTGCGTGCCAAGATCGACGAGATCGACCGCAATATCCAGGCGCTGATTGCCGAGCGCGCCAACTTCGCCCATCAGGTCGGCAAGGCCAAGGGCAAGCTTGCAGCGGCGGTGGATTACTACCGCCCCGAGCGCGAGGCGCAGGTGCTGCGCATGGTGGTGGACCGCAACGAAGGCCCGCTCAGCGACGAAGTGCTGGTGCACGTCTACCGCGAAATCATGTCGGCATGCCTGGCCCAGCAGGAGCCGCTGAAGATCGGTTATCTCGGCCCGGAAGGCACCTTCAGCCAGCAGGCGGTGCTCAAGCATTTCGGTCGCTCGGCGGTGGGCTTGCCGATGGCGACCATCGAAGAAGTGTTCCAGGAAGTGGAAGCCGGCAATGCCGATTTCGGCGTCGTGCCGGTGGAAAATTCGGGGCAGGGCACCATCCAGGTCACCCTGGACATGTTCCTGACCTCCAACCTGAAAATCTGCGGCGAAGTCGAGCTGCGCGTGCATCAGTACCTGCTCTCGCGCAACGGTCGGCTGGAAGATATCGAACGCATCTATGCGCATTCGCAATCCTTCGCGCAGACTGCAGGTTGGTTGCGCTCGCATCTGCCCAAGGTGGAGAAGATCGCGGTGTCCAGCAACGCCGAGGGCGCTCGCCGTGCACGCAATGCCGAAGATGCCGCGGCCATCGGCGGCGAAAGCGCAGCGCACGTGTATGGCTTGAAGAAAGTCATCATGAAGTCGATCGAGGACGACGACGACAACACCACGCGTTTCCTGGTGATCGGGCGGCAGATCTTTCCTTCGTCCGGACACGATCGCACTTCGGTGCTGGTGTTCATCCACGACAAGCCGGGTGCGTTGTTCGACGTGCTCAGCCCGTTCGCACGCCACGGCATCAGCATGAACCGCATCGAGTCGCGGCCTTCGCATCAGGCCAAGTGGGAATACGGCTTCTTCATCGATCTGATCGGCCATGTCGAAGACGATGCGATGAAGCAGGCGCTGGCCGAGCTGAAAGCGCACTCAGCACAGATCAAGGTGCTGGGTTCGTATCCGGTGGCCATTCCCTGAGCGTCGACGCTCGCTTCCACAGTCCATGCTGGCGCGCCGCAACCTTGTATTGGCTGCAGCGCCGCAACCTTCTTCAAAGCGCATCGTCAGCGTTGGCGATGCCGTAGCCATCGGATCACATGCATGAGCAGCAGCACGCATCACTGGATCGCCCGACGCGGCACCGCACTGCAGGGCAGCCTGGCCATTCCGGGCGATAAATCGGTTTCGCACCGCGCGGTCATGTTCGCCGCGCTCGCCGACGGCGTTTCGCAGATCGATGGGTTTCTGGAAGGCGAAGACACGCGCTCCACCGCTGCCATTTTCGCCAAGCTGGGCGTGCGCATCGAAACGCCGTCGGCGTCGCGGCGCATCGTGCACGGTGTGGGTGTGGATGGTCTGCAGCCGCCGACCGAGGCACTGGATTGCGGCAATGCCGGCACCGGGATGCGTCTGCTGGCCGGCCTGTTGGCTGCGCAGCGCTTCGACAGCGTGCTGGTGGGAGACGAGTCGTTATCCAAGCGGCCGATGCGGCGCGTGACCGGCCCGCTGGCGCAGATGGGCGCGCGGATCCAGACGCAGGACGACGGCACGCCGCCATTGCACGTGCACGGTGGGCAGGCGCTGCACGGCATCGATTTCGTCTCGCCGGTTGCCAGTGCGCAGGTCAAGTCTGCGGTGCT
The DNA here is from genome assembly GCA_022749655.1 of Xanthomonas phaseoli pv. phaseoli. Lineage (GTDB taxonomy): Bacteria > Pseudomonadota > Gammaproteobacteria > Xanthomonadales > Xanthomonadaceae > Xanthomonas > Xanthomonas phaseoli. The sequence continues at coordinate 3,568,430 of CP094243.1, read as the reverse complement.
GCTGGCCGGTCTCTATGCGCAGGGCGAGACCTCGGTGACCGAGCCGCATCCCACCCGCGACTACACCGAACGCATGTTGTCGGCGTTCGGCGTGGAGATCGATTTTTCGCCCGGTCAGGCCCGTTTGCGCGGTGGACAGCGTCTGCGCGCGAAAGATATCGCGGTACCTGCGGATTTTTCGTCGGCTGCGTTCTTCATCGTCGCAGCCAGTGTTGTGCCTGGCTCGGAAGTCGTGCTGCGTGCGGTCGGACTGAATCCACGCCGCACCGGGCTGCTGGCCGCGTTGCGCCTGATGGGCGCGGATATTGGCGAAGAAAACCATGCCGAACACGGCGGTGAGCCGGTCGCCGATCTGCGCGTGCGTTACGCGCCATTGCGTGGCGCGGAGATTCCCGAAGCGCTGGTGCCGGACATGATCGACGAGTTCCCGGCCTTGTTCGTCGCTGCCGCTGCGGCGAGCGGGCAGACCGTGGTGACCGGCGCTGCCGAATTGCGGGTCAAGGAGTCCGACCGCCTGGCGGCGATGGCTACCGGCTTGCGCACGCTCGGCGTGCGGGTCGACGAAACGCCGGATGGTGCCACCATCCACGGCGGCAGTATCGGCAGCGGCGTGATCGAAAGTCACGGCGACCATCGCATCGCCATGGCGTTCGCCATTGCCGGCCAGCTGTCCACGGGCCAGGTGCAGGTGAACGACGTGGCGAACGTGGCGACCTCGTTCCCGGGCTTCGACACCCTGGCACAGGGCGCCGGATTCGGTCTGGAAACCGCCGGGCACCGCTAACGCTTTGTCCGTCGCAGAATTGATTGGATCTCACGGTTCGATTGCTTGGATCTCACGGTTCGCACGGCTGGCATAGGAACGCGGCCGCTCGCGGGGCTGGGGATAGCCCGCATGGTGTAGCGCTTCCACTGCATGCGTGATGTGCCGCTCTTGCATCATTCATCAGCGACACGCTTGCTTGGAGGCGCGACGTGGGTCGAAACCAGGACCGCCGGTGATGTGCAGGCTAGCGCGTGCCCATCCGCAAGGATGCGCAGAACGTTCTGCCGGCGAGTCAGCAGCCAGAAAACGCGCCGCGACTTCTCTCACGTGCCGCAAAGAAGTCGCCGCGCTGCAGATCTTCAACGCTGCGCGGTGAATTCCACCGGCACCTGCACAGTGCTCACCACTGCATGGCCGTCGCGCGTGGCGGGCTCGAAGCGCCACCGACGCAAGCTCTCCATCACCGCTGCATCCAGCCGCGGGTCGTCGCTGCCGCTACGGTCGACGATGGTCACATCGCTGACTCGGCCCTGCACATCCAATTGCAAACGTGCGGTGCGGCTGCCTTGAATGCCGGCGCGTGCCACGCTAACCGGGTAGCTCGGCATTGCGTTGCCCGGAAGCGGCTTGGCCTCAACGCTGCTGACGGCTGGGCGAGCAGGCTGGTGCGCCACCATCGTCATCGCGCGCGGGCCATCGGTCGTCGGCAGGATTTGCCGACTCGCCGCCGGCAGCGGCCGCGTGTCGGTAGCGAACGACTCGTCGCTATGGCGCGCCCACCACCAGCTGGGGACCACGATGAGCAAGGCAACCAGCGTTGCCCACATCCAGGGCGAAGCGCCGTCGCTCGCCACGTCCTGGGGCCGCTCCACGGAGCGCCGGCCGTGTTGCGGTAGCGACGATGGGTGAGCGGATGAAGGATTCGAAGTGACGGACATGGCCGACCTCCTGGCGCATCTGCGGATGACGTGACCAGTCTGGTTGGCGCTACCTGAGGGACAGCTAAGGCGGCCAGCGGATGAAACGCTGGTGCTTGCTGGATGTTCAGCTTAGTCAAGCTGACATTGCGGCGCAGTTAAAACCACATGGTGTGTGCTGCGTAGCGTTAACCAAGGCTTGCTGCGCCAGGCTCGGGCACTCGCGATCCGGCGACACGCAACATGCCCGAGGGTTAGTTCCGCTTATTGCGCAGGCTTGAACTCGAATGGGATGTCCATGCTGCCAGCCACCGGCTGGCCATTGCGCTGCGCCGGGTGGAAGCGCCAGTGCCGCACCGCTTCCATCGCAGCACGGTCCAGATCGCGCGAGCCGCTGCGCTGCACCAGGGTCACGCCACCGGGATTGCCGGCGGCATCCACGTCGACCCGCACCACCACATCGCCAGCATCGCCGCGACGCAGCGCAGCCGACGGATAGCGGGGCGGCGGCATCTGGCCCTGGATCGGTACCGGGCGGTCGCCGCCAGCGACCGGCGCGTTGACCGGCGCGGCGCTTCCAGCGGCACCTGGCGCACCGGGTGCCGCATTTTCCGGCAGCGGCGTCGGTGCAGGTGGGGACGGTGGCGCGGTGTCCACGAGGGTGGGTGTTTCAGCTGGCGGCTTGGCCTGCGGCATGTCGCTGGCACCGTCCTGCGCGGGCAACGGCGCCGGCAGCGGCGCGATGGTGTCGTCGGCCTGCGCGCCTGCGGTCGGCTGCGCCGGCGAGGCTTTATAGAAGTCGTCCTTGCGGCCGGTGGCCCAGACCAGCAGGAACAACAGCAGGCCGGCAACGAAGGCGATGCCGGCGATTTTCAGCGTATGGCGGGGCAGACGCAGCACGATAGGGCGATCGGACGCAGGACGGGGCGCGGGCATAGGGCTCACCTGAAGAATCGTCGCAATTCTTGCATAGCCGTAGTGAATCGATCGCAGCAGCTGGCGGAACAGGCGATAATCTCGCGCTATTCCACTGACGCCCATATTCCGATGCTAGATCCGGCCCTGCTTCGCCAACACCCCGCCGACCTTGCCGAGCGCCTGCGCAGCACGCGCAGCTTCTCCCTGGACACTGCGGAACTGGAGTCGCTGGAGAGCGAGCGCAAGCGTATCCAGGTGCGCACGCAGGAACTGCAGAGTCAGCGCAATTCCAAGTCCAAGGCGATCGGGCAGGCCAAGGCCAAGGGCGAAGATGTGGCCGCGCTGATGGCCGAAGTGGCTGGGTTCGGCGATGAGCTTAAGGCGTCCGAAGATCAGCTGGATGCGATTCGCGCCAAGCTCGAGGGCATCGCGCTTGGCCTGCCCAATCTGCCGGCCGAGGATGTGCCGCTTGGCAAGGACGAAAGCGAGAACGTCGAGCAATCGCGTTGGGGCACGCCGCGTCAATTCGATTTCGCCGTCAAGGACCATGTGGAACTCGGCGCGCCGCACGGTTGGCTGGATGGCGAAACGGCAGCCAAATTGTCGGGCGCGCGGTTCACCGTGCTGCGTGGTCCTATCGCGCGTCTGCACCGTGCCTTGGCGCAGTTCATGCTGGACCTGCATGTGGGAGAGCACGGCTACGAAGAAACCAACGTGCCGCTGCTGGTCAATGCCGATTCGATGCGTGGCACCGGTCAGCTGCCGAAATTCGAAGACGATCTGTTCCAGACCGAAGTGGGCGAGTCGCGCCGTTATCTCATCCCCACCTCCGAAGTGCCGCTGACCAACATCGTGCGCGAGGAGATCATCGATGCCGAGCGTCTGCCATTGCGCATGACCGCGCATTCGATGTGTTTCCGCGCCGAAGCCGGCAGCGGTGGCCGCGATACGCGCGGCATGATCCGCCAGCACCAGTTCGAGAAGGTGGAGCTGGTCACCGCCTGCGCGCCGGAAGACAGCGATGCCGAGCATCAGCGCATGACGCGCTGCGCCGAAGTGGTGCTGGAACAACTCGGCCTGCCGTATCGCAAGGTGTTGCTGTGCACCGGCGACATGGGCTTTTCCGCGATCAAGACCTACGATCTGGAGGTCTGGTTGCCGTCGCAGAACACCTATCGCGAAATTTCGTCCTGTTCTAATTGCGGCGATTTCCAGGCGCGGCGCATGCAGGCGCGCTGGCGCAACCCGGTCAGCGGCAAGCCGGAGTTGCTGCACACGCTCAACGGTTCCGGCACTGCCGTGGGCCGCGCGATGATCGCGGTCATGGAGAACTACCAGAACGCCGATGGCTCGATCGATGTGCCGCAGGTGCTGCGTCCGTACATGGGCGGGCTCGAGCGCATCGGCTGAGTGCGGCTGACGGGAAGACGGCGCTCATCACCAGGCGGTGTGGGCGGTGTCCGGTGTGCTTAGAGCATTCGGGCACTGCGGCTGCCCGGCCAGATCCACGTCCATCTTGCGCGCGCGCTGCCCGTTGGTAGCCGCCACAAATGCGAGTGTCGAGTGCCGTGTGCGATTGGCGCACAGCGTTCGGGAGCGCGTGAGTGCGAGCTCCTGGCTACTGGATACTGACGCGAAAAAACGGGACCAGCGATGGTCCCGTTTTTCGTTGTCGGCATGTCGCATTCATGACGACCTTTCGACGCGTCAACGCGTCGCTCCCCAGGCTTACGCGCCCACAACAGCCTCTTCTTCCTCACCCAGCCCGGCCAGCGCCGAGGCCAGCGCATCGGCGCGATGCTGCGGCGAATACGCCACGCCCTCTGCACGCACGAAGCTGATGTCGTTAATGCCCAGGAAGCCCAACACCTGGCGCAGATACGGCTCCTGAAAATCGTTGGTCGGCTCGGCATAGATGCCACCACGCGCGCTGGCGATGATGACGCGCTTTCCGCCGGCCAGGCCTTCCGGACCATTGGCGGTGTAATGGAAGGTGCGCCCGGCGACTGCGATGCGATCGATCCAGGCCTTGAGTGTGGAGGGGATGGCGAAGTTGTACATGGGTGCGCCAATCACGATGACGTCGGCCTGCAGGAACTGCTGCATCACCGCTTCGGCGGCCGCGGCCTCTGCCGGATCGGCCTGCGCCAGCGTCTGCGCGCTCAGATGCGGAATCGGGTCGCGGTCGAGGTCGCGATACGCCACGTCCACCTCGGGATGAAGCCGGCGCTGCTGCTCCACGACGGCGGCGCTGAGCACGCGGCTGACGGAATTGGCGCCCAGTGCGCTGGAATCGAGGTGCAGCAGTTTCATGGCAGTGACCTGTGGCAAGCGGCAGCGCCGCGGAGGTGTGCAGCCTAGGTCGTTGCTCTGTTGGAATAAAGGTGATTAAATATCACGTATCGTTCTATCCATGGATACCTGCGCCATGCACGACCTGAATGACCTGTATTACTTTGCGATGGTGGTGGATCACGGTGGCTTTGCCGCTGCCGAGCGCGCGCTTGGCATCCCCAAATCGCGCCTGAGCCGACGCATCAGCCAGCTCGAGACCGACCTGGGCGTGCGCCTGTTGCAGCGCTCCACGCGCCGTTTCGCGGTGACCGACGTCGGCACCAGCGTGCACCGGCATGCGCAAACCATGCTCGCCGAGGCCCAGGCCGCGCGCGAGGTGGTGGATCGTCTCAGCGCCGAGCCGCGCGGTCTTGTACGTGTGAGCGTTCCTGTCTCGCTTGCGCAGATCCAGTTGCCCAAGTTGTTGCCGGAATTCCTGGCCAAGTATCCCAAGGTGCGGCTGCAGCTCAATATCAGCAATCGCCGCGTCGATGTCATCAACGAGGGCTACGACATAGCGCTACGCGTGCGCTCGCGCCTGGACGACGATGGCAGCCTGGTGATGCGCAGCTTCGGCCAGGTGCAGGAACTGCTGGTTGCCAGCCCCAAATACCTGGATCGCGCCGGGCGCCCTAAGGACCCCAGCGAGCTGGCCAACCACACCACCATGAGCACCAGCGAAGACGAAGCGCACCAGCGCTGGGAGCTGCACGGCCCGAACGGCGAAATGCGCCGCGTCGACCTGCAGCCACGCCTGGCCGGCTTTGACTTCCCGCTGCTGCAGTCGATGGCGCGCGACGGCTTCGGCATCACCATGCTGCCGGAAACCGTGTGCGCCGAAGCGGTGCGCAGCGGCGAGCTGGAAGTGGTGTTGCCGCACTGGTCGCTGCCGCAGGGCATCTGCCATGCCGTGTTCGCCTCGCGTCGCGGTTTGCTGCCGGCGGTGCGGGTGTTCATCGACTTCCTGGCCGAACACCTGCCGCAGGAGATCGAACGCTCGCGCCTGGATTGCGGCGGCAATTGCGCCGAGTTAGCGGAAAAGCTCAAGCGTGCCGCCGGCACGGCGCCGCGCTTGGTGGTGGCCGAAGCGGGCTGAGCGTCTGCGGCGAAGCCTGCCAAGGCCTGGGTTGGCCGCGGAGGCTGTCCGGCATATACGTTGGCAGTCCGCTAGCTGCGGGTAGCCAGTTCGCTGCAAATGTTCGGCAGGCTGCCTGTCTGCTCAGGTGTCTTCGGCCGACCGCACCGTGTAGCGGCCGAGCACCATGAGCGGCCCGATACGCTGCGCCAGCCAACTGCGGTAGTGTCACTGAGCAAAACGCGCCCGGGCATGCGAGAATGCGCGCCCGGGAGCGATCCTGGGAAGAATGAGCCGCACAGGATGTTCGTGCGGCGATAGCCAGGGCCACCCGCGCAAGGCGGGGCGCCCGCGTGACATCCGATCCCTTCGGCGGTCACGCGCAGCAGCATCGGAGAGATGGCCGAGCGGTTTAAGGCACCGGTCTTGAAAACCGGCGAAGGGTCAAACCTTCCGTGGGTTCGAATCCCACTCTCTCCGCCAGTCTCTTCCAAGTCATTGATTTTTAATATAAAAATCTGATTTGGTTCGATTGGAAGGCAGGAAGCATGCAGAGGAAACACTCGCATGCGCATCCCTCATCATTTGAGCCGGTCGTCCACTGGCCGCTGGTCGTTCGTCCAACGTGTGCCCATCGATTTGCAAACCGTGATGGGCTGCCGACTTATCAAACGCACCCTGCAAACGAAGGACTTGGCGCAGGCGCATGTGCGTGCGGTGGTGCTGGGGGCGGGCTATGCTCGACTCTTCGCACAGCTGACGGATCAACGTGTGTCCAAGATCAGCAAATCGGACGCTGACCTGCTTATTGCTCGACTGACGAGCGCCGAGAACCTCCAGGAGCTGACGCTCAGCCGTACCCGCCAACCGGATGGGACGGTGACCGAGCAGTGGCAGATCGACAGCCCAAGAGACCTGAAGTTGTATCGCCAGTTGATGGAGCTGGAAGCCAGAGGTGCGGCGACCGCTCAACCGCGGCTCCCAGTTGCCGCGTTCAACACATTCGGAACGTCGCATCAGACCACCCCGGCTCGGCAATCATCTGCGCCGGCTATCGAAACGATGACGCTGGGTAAGGCTCGGGACGCGTTCCTTGCCACCCTCAAGGGTTCGACGCTGCCCAAAACTTTCACGATCAAGAAGACGGCGGTTGAATCCCTGGTGAGCTTCTTGGGGTCGAAGGCAAAGGTCCATGCCATCACTCGCTCAGATTTGGCGCGGTGGTATCAAGACATGCGTGAGAAGGGCGCTTCCACTCCAACGCTCACGAACAAGCAGAGCTACATCGGTGGCAAAGGTGGCTTCTTCGAGTGGGCCATGGCGTCGGGCCACTACCCGAAGGGCGACAATCCGGCCAGTGGCCACGTCAGCTATTCACAGCGTGAGAAGCGGGCCCGGAAGAAGCTCGGTTTCAAAGCCTATGACAGGGCGCAGATCCAGGCCTTGTTCGCGCCCGAAGCCTTGGCCAAGCTGTCAGAGTCCGCGCGCTGGGCGTCGCTGCTTGGACTTTACACGGGAGCGCGGGCCTCGGAAGTTGGCCAGCTCTGATCAAAGACGTGTTTGAAGAAGACGGCATCCCGTGCATCCGCGTGTCCGACGAGGGCGAGCACCAAAAAGTGAAGACTGAAGTGAGTCTTCGCACGGTTCCCCTCCATCCCGAACTGCTCGAAATGGGCTTCCTTGGGTGGGTTGGTGGAAAGCACAAGGCCGGTGAAACCAGGTTGTTCCCGGCTGCCAAGGCAAATGCCGTGAATGGCCAAGGCAACTGGATCACCAAAGCGTTCAGTCGGCATCTGGCTGAGGTGGGCAAGGGCTGGGAGCCAGCCAAGCGCGGGTTCCATTCGCTCAGGAAGACTTTTATTCAGGAGTTGCAGGGCGCTGGCGTGGTGTCCGAGTTGAGGGCGCAGATCGTCGGTCACGAGCTCGATGACGAGCATCATTCAACCTATAGCCGCGACTTTACAGTGCGTGAAAAGCTGGAGGGCTTGGAGGGATCATCTGCGGGCCTTAGAAGGTTAGGATTTGGTCTCGACTAAAAATCTCAGCCAGGCTTGCTGAGGAATGGAAGGGTTGTGGGTCGAACCTTTGGATCAGAGGATTGCAAGAAATGATACTTATCTGCAGAGTGAAGGGTCTCGATGCTAATGGTCAGTGGACTGTGGATTACGGCGTCCGCGCGGTTAGTTGGTCCACTCCTGGCGTAGTTTACGATGTAGTTGGGGACTTCGATAAGACACATGACACTTTCGGTGGGTTTGCCGTCGTTCCATCGGCGCGCGAAATGGAAGATTGGATTAGTGGTCGTAGCGTTCGATCCCCGCCTGCAACTGAACGAGATCCGCAAGATGTGCGATCAGAGAATGTGAATTTTATAACTTCGTGCATTCCGGAGTATTTCGATAGCGATAATAAAATCGCGGTCTGCTCTCTCCAGATTCTTGATGAGAAAGGAAGGCCGGTCGCTGGCCTGCCTATTTCATACGTGATCTTTAGCCCAGGCTCTAGCGGTGAGGTGGTAATCCCCCACTTTTAGCGGTCGCCAGAAGTGGAGCTAAGCGGCCATCGCCAACTTCATGGCAGGCGTGATGCCGCCGAGCGCCATATTCGGACGCTCGTGGTTGTACGTCCATAGCCAGCGGGTGGCTTTGTCCTGCACCTGGTCGATGGTGTCGAACAGGGTTTGGGCGAGCCAAGCGTAGCGGATGGTGCGGTTGTAGCGTTCAACGTAGGCGTTCTGCTGTGGCTTGCCCGGCTGGATGTGCTCGACCCGGATGCCATGCCGCTGCGCCCAGGACAGCAACGCGCCACTGATGTATTCAGGGCCGTTGTCGCAGCGGATCACGGCGGGCTTGCCGCGCCACTCGATGATCTGCTCCAGCGATCGGATCACACGGGCTGACGGCAGCGACAGATCCACCTCGATCCCCAGCCCCTCGCGATTGAAGTCGTCGAGCACATTGAACAGCCGGAAGCTGCGGCCGTCGGCCAACTGGTCGTGCATGAAGTCCATCGACCAGACCTGGTTGATAGCCTCCGGCACCGCCAGAGGCTCGGGCCGCTCACGCACCAGCCGCTTCCTCGGCTTGATCCGCAGGTTCAACTCCAGCTCGCGGTAGATCCGGTAGACCCGCTTGTGATTCCAGCCAAAGCCCTTCACGTTGCGCAGGTACAGGTAGCACAGGCCAAAGCCCCAGTCGCGATGGGCGGTCGTCAGGCGGATCAGCCAGTCGGCGATCCGGGCGTTCTCCTCGCTGGCCTTGGCCTGGTAGCGGAAGCAGGTCTGGCTCACCGCGAAGGTCTGGCAGGGGCGTGTCCTAGATTTTGTGTAACCGGGCCACAGGCAGGAGACTGCCACCTAACCCGGAGACACCATGAGCCCACGCACACATGAGGTACCCGACGAGCTGCTTAGCAGCCTGTTGGTCAACTACACCAAACCCGAGGATCTGATCGGCGAGAACGGCCTGCTCAAGCAGCTGACCAAGCGGTTGGTGGAGCGGGCGCTGGACGCGGAGATGACCGAACACCTCGGTCATGACAAGCATGAGCCGGTCGCCAACGCGGCCGGCAACACGCGCAACGGACGCAGCCGCAAGACGCTCAAGGGCGAGTTCGGCGAGCTGCCGATCGAGATTCCGCGTGATCGCCACGGCAGCTTCGCGCCACAGCTGATCCCCAAGCACCAGACCCGCTGGGCCGGCTTCGATGACAAGATCTTGTCGTTGTACGCGCGCGGCATGACCGTGCGCGAGATCCAGTCGCACCTGGAGGAGATGTACGGCACCGAGGTGTCGCCGAGTCTGATTTCCTCAGTCACCGATGCGGTCGTCGAGGAGGTCAAGGCGTGGCAGGCGCGGCCACTGGATCCGGTCTATCCGATCGTCTATCTGGACTGCATCCACGTCAAAGTGCGCGAGGGCGCGGTGCGGGTCAAGGCGGTGTACCTGGCCATCGGCATCACCATGGGCGGCGAGAAGGAAGTGCTGGGCCTATGGCTGGCGCAGGCCGAGGGTGCCAAGTTTTGGCTGCAAGTCGTGACGGAGCTACGCAACCGCGGGGTGCAGGACATCTTCATTGCCTGCGTCGATGGCCTGAAGGGGTTTCCCGAGGCGATCGAGGCGGTGTTCCCGCAGACCACCGTGCAGCTGTGCATCGTGCACATGGTGCGGCACAGCCTGAACTACGTCTCGTGGAAACGCCGCGCCGAGGTTGCCGCCGATCTCAAGCGCATTTACGCCTGCGCCACCGTCGAGGAGGCCGAGCAGGCACTGACCGAGTTCGAGGCCAAGTGGGACGCCCAGTACCCGCCCATCAGCCAGTCATGGCGGCGCAATTGGTCACGACTGATCCCGTTCTTCGACTACCCACCGGAGATCCGCAAGGTGATCTATACGACCAACGCCATCGAGTCGGTCAACATGAGCCTGCGCAAGCTGACCAAGAACCGCGGCGCGTTCCCCAGCGACGAAGCCTTGATGAAACTGTTCTACCTGGCTCTGCGCAACATCACCAAGAAATGGACGCTGCCGATCCGCGACTGGAAGGCTGCGCTGAACCGCTTTACGATCCAGTTCGAGGGGCGACTTCCTCAGCGGTAACCCAAACCACGGTTACACAAAATTCTGCACACGCTCCTGGCAGGCGTGGCGGATGTTCGTGCGCCCGCTCGTGACCGCCGATTGGGCCATCTCGCGTCGCTGAGATGGCCTCACCATTTTTTTGCGAGCGCTTCCTTCAGCAGGTCGGTACTGAGCTGCGCCTCGGCGTACATCTTCTTGAGCCGGCGGTTCTCCTCCTCCAGCTCCTTCATGCGCGCGACCATGGACACGTCCATGCCGCCGAACTTGCTGCGCCACTTGTAGAACGTGGCCGAGCTGATGCCGTGCTCGCGGCACAGCTCCGGCACGGGCGCACCGGCCTGGGCCTGCTTGAGCACGGCGATGATCTGGCTGTCGGTAAAGCGGGACTTCTTCATGGAACCTCCTCGGGAAAGGGGACGAGAAAATTCCACTTCTGGCGTCTGCTAATGGGCGGGGGATTACCCAGGTGCTGCACATTCTTGGCGACACCGCGGTGCAGCCGCATCAGTTGAACGCCGATGCGCGCCCGGCTGGGCGCGATCTGATCTATCCGCCGCGGCAGGATGGCCTGTTTTCCGCCAAATAGGCGCCTGCGCTAAGTCCAAGCCCAGACGATCGCCGCAACCGCTGTGTGTGCATCGAACCCTATTCGTGCGGGCTCACAGCAGCGTTGCTTTGACCTTGAAGACTTCCACTGCGCGGGTGAGTTGCGTGGAGTGCTGCTCCAACGCATGCGCAGCGGTGCTGGCGGCTTCGACCAGGCGCACATTGTGTTGTGTGGTCTCGTCCATCTGCGCAATGGTGCGATTGACCTGTTCGATACCGCCGGCCTGTTCCTGCGAGGCGGCGGAGATGTGGGCCATGATGTCGGTGACATGTTGGACGCTGGTGACGACTTCGCCCATGGTGGTGCCGGCGGTGCGCACGAGGGTGGAGCCCTCGGCGACGCGTTGTACGGAGTCCTCGATGAGCCGCTTGATTTCTTTTGCTGCATCCGAGGAGCGGTGCGAGAGCGTGCGTACTTCCGATGCGACGACGGCGAAGCCGCGGCCCTGTTCGCCGGCGCGCGCAGCTTCGACCGCGGCGTTGAGGGCCAGGATGTTGGTCTGGAAGGCGATGCCGTCGATGACCGAAATGATGTCGGCGATGCGCCTGGACGAGGCCTCGATGCCGGACATCTGTTCAATCACCTGGCCGACCACGTCGCGACCGTCCGAGGCGATGGCGGCGGCGCCGCGCGCGAGCTGGTTGGCGCGCGTGGCGTGCTCGGCATTCTGCCTGACGGTAGAAGTCAGCTCTTCCATCGAGGCGGCAGTTTCTTCGAGGCTGGCGGCCTGTTGTTCGCTACGCTGCGCCAGCTCCTGATTGCCGCTGGCGATATCTTCTGCGGCGAAACTGATGCTGTTGGAGGTTGTCTGGATGCGGGTGACGATGTCGGTGAGGCGGTGCACGGTGCTGTTGGCATCGTCACGCACGGAGGCGAACACGCCGTGGAAGTTGCCGGACATGCGCACGGTCAGGTCGCCCTCGGCGATCGCACGCAGCAGCTCGGAGAAGCTGGCCAGGTTGGTGTCGGAGGTGGCCATCATGGTGTTGAGGTTTTCCACCATCAGGCGAAAATCGTGCTCGAACTTTTTCGGCTGACCGCGTTGCGCGAAGTCGCCGGCGCAGGCGGCCTGGGTCAGTTCCTGGATCTGCGCGCTGATGGCCTGCAGGTTGCGCTTGACCTGCTGCATGGTGGCGGTGATGGCGGATTTTTCGCCGGGATACTGCTCGATGTCCTGGGTAAGATCGCCGATCGCGTAGTTGCCCATGACCTCGGTCATGCGCAACTGGGTCTGCACGTGGGCGTGCACGAGTGCGTTGGTGTCTTGCACCATGTCGCCGTACTCGCCGGGAAAAAGCTGCGCGTCGGTGCGATAGCTGATTTCGCCGGCGTCGTGGCGCGCGGCCATGCTGCGTTGCGCGGAGATCACCTCCTGCAGGCGCCGCTGCATCTGCTGCATGGCGCGCAGCAGTTGCCCGGATTCGTCGTTGCCGGTCGTTGCGTCCTGACTGCGCAGGTCGCCGTCGTTGATGCGCTGGGCAAGGCGCAGCGACTGGCGCAGCGGCAGCACCACACTGCGTGTGAGCTGGAACGCGATGCCGGCGCCCAACAGCAGGGCGATGACGGTGGACATCACCATCAACATCGCGAAGCCGCGCGCGGTGGCAACGGCCTGCTTCGCGGCTTGGCGATTTTTGGTTTCCTGCAGGTCGATGAAGGCATTGATGCTGGCCAGCCAGGCGATGAAGGCCGGGCGCGCTTGCTGCAGCAGGTGCTGTTCTGCCTGCGCCTTGTCGGCCGCATCGCGGAACGCGCGCACTTGCGCGATCAGCGGCAGGGTGCGTTGCTCGATGGCCTTGATCTGCTGGAGAATGTCCTTCTCTTTCGCATCGGTCGAGTTGGCGATCATGTCGTCCAGCGGTTGCGCAGCGCGGGCGTAATCGGCCGCGAGCTTGTCGATCGATTGTTCGGCGGCGTGGCGGTTCGCGGGGTCGTCCATCAGCACGACATCGCGCAGAGCGATCGCGCGGTCGTGGACGCTGCCACGGAAGTTGATCGCATAGCGTTGCTTGACGCTGTTGACCTCGTTGATGGCGGTGAGTTGCTGGTCGATGCTGCGAACGCGTTGGATGCCGACCACGGTCAGGATCACCATCAACAGGATGATCGCGAGAAAGCCAAGGGCCAGGCGCTGTCCAATGCGCAGATTCGGGAAGAAATGCATAGGGGTTCGATCGGTGTTCCGACTGGCGGAAGAGCGGGGAGTCCCGGCAACTGCAGGGAGACGAATACGCACGCGACACCGCAGGAGCCAGCGCAACGCCCGCCCCTGCAGTGGTGTCTCGGCGTGTTCGTTAGCGACCTCTAGCTTTGAAACTGAAGCCGCAGCGTCTGCCGGTTCAGGTGCCGTGGGCTTTCGATGCGTGCCGCGCGATCTCCTCGCGCGCGCGTGCCGTGCTGCCGCGCTTGGCGCACCGGTACGTGTCAAGGGCGCTTAGGGGTAACGCGAGAGATCCGGCGCCTTGATCGCCGGCGTCATCCACTTTGCAGCGAGGTTCTGCACGCTTGGCTGGCTGGCGAGTTTGAGCGCGCCATGCAGCAGATGGATGCCGAGCCGGCTATGCGGGTTCATCAGGCGCGGGCCGATCTTCGGCACGCCCTGTGCCTGGTCGACCATCGGACGCATGGCGCTGGCGTAGGCAGCGAAGGCTGCGTCCAGAGTGTCGGCCTGGACGATTTCGTTGGCCAGCACATACGCGCCGGTCACTGCCAGGGTGGCCCCGATCCCGGCCAATGGCGTCGCGCACCAGGCCGCATCGCCGGTAAGCACGGTGCGGCCGCTGTGCCAGCGCGGCATGCGTACCTGGCGCAGGGCATCGAAGTAGAAATCGTCGGTGCCGTGCATGCCATCGAGCACGCGCGCCGCCTGCCACCCGGCATCGGCAAAGCGCTCGTGCAGGTAGGCCTTCTGGGCGTCGATGCTCCAGCCCTGTTCGCCTTCGGGTGGTTTCTGCAGCGAGAGCATGGCGCGCGTGGTGCCGTGCCGGTCGGGGCGCAACGAGATGCTGCGCCCGCCGGTGGTGTGGTACCAACGCCACAACCGGTCGTCGTCGGCGCTGCGCGGGATGGTGAAGTAGGCGATGGTCAGGTCCATCCAGCGCGGATCGTTTTCCCCGGGAAGACCCGTTCGCGCGTCGAAGAGCCCACGCCTTCGGCGACGATCACTGCGTCGAAGCGTTCGCTGCATCCGCTTTCGAAGGTGACGGTTGCGGCATCGCTGCCGGCAGCGTCTTGGATGCTGGCGATGCGGTCGCCGAAACGGTATGCCACATGGCTGCGCGCGGCATCGTAGAGCAGGCGGGCCAGATCGCCGCGCAGGATCTCCAGTTCGGCGGTGGGGCCATCGCCATCGACGTCTTCGGTCTTGAAGGTGGCGACGGCCTGGCCCTGCGCATCGATCCAGGCGGTGCCTTCTTCGCCGGTTCCCTGGGCCAGCGCGGCCTGTTCCAGGCCCATGCGTTGCAGCACCTCTCGGCCGACACCACGCACATCGATGTTCTGGCCGCCATCGCGAAACCGGCTGGCGCGTTCCACCACGGTGACATCGAAGCCACGATGGGCGAGTGTCCAGGCGGCAGTGTTGCCGGCGATGCTGGCGCCGGTGATGAGGATGCGACGCGGCATTGCAGTCACCCAGGGCATGAAATATCAGGCGTGATATTACACGTCCTGGCCGTGACGCTCCATGTTCGCGATCAGCCGATGCATCAGTGCGACGGTCTGCTGCACCTCGTCGGCGGAAAAGCCTTCCAGCGCCACTGCGTTCATCCCCAGCAGCGCACGGCCGCCTAGTTCGGCAATCTTGCGCCCGCGGGCGGTGAGCGCCACCAGCGCGGCGCGGCGATCCTGCGGGGTCGGGGTGCGCTTGATGAGCTTCAGTCCCTCCAGCTTGTCCAGCAGTGCCACCATGGCCGGCTGCTTCACGGCCGAGGCGATGACCAGGTCGCGCTGCAGCATCGGGCCTTTCCAGGACAGCAGCATGATCGGAGCAATCAGCGCCAGCGACACGCCGTGCGGCCGCAGTTCGGCGTCGACCAAACGGTTGAAGACCCGCGCCGCATGGTTGGCCAGATACCCCGGCGCGACCGCAGCCTGCGGATGGATGAGTTCATTCTGATCAAGCATCTGTAAGACCGTGCGTTGCCCTGGAGCCATCGGGCAATGTTACGTCTCCTGCAGTGCGGCATGGCGCTCGATGCTGCGCGGCAACGCGCGCGCCCGGCGGCCTGGCTGCCAGGGCGATCCCGCGCTGCTGTGCAGCCCGATGACGGCAAAACCCCTTGCGCGCAGGTCGACGGCCGTACCGGCCGTGGCGTAGGCTGCGCGCTGCCGCACACGCAGGCGTGGAAGCTGCCTGGTTCAGTCGCCGCCTCCGGGAGTGGCTGGACGCCACCTGCCATAGGCCAGATGATGGGCGAGGACGCGCGGCTCCTGTGTTGCCGATGCGTCATGGGTTGCGGCGATCTGGTCTTTTCAACGGTTGGACATGATGTACGGATGGGTGATGGAGAAGCGCGCAGCAGGCGACCTCGCGGTCGTGCATGGTGCGTGCTGGAACGGCGACCTGCGTGTGGCCGCAATGCAGGGACGTCCTGCATGAATACGGAATTTCCGCACGGCAACAGCGTCATGGCGCAGGCGGTGCGCAGCCACGACTGGGCGGCCAGCCCGCTGGGACCCACCGCTCAGTGGCCATCGCCATTGCGCAACGCGGTCGATCTGATGCTGGGTTCGCCCGAAAGCATGTATGTGGTGTGGGGCGATGCGCTGACCTTTTTCTACAACGACGCCTACACGCCGATCCTGGGGCCGCGCCAGGCGCAGGCGCTGGGCGCGCCGTTGCGTGTGTTGTGGGCCGATGCCTGGGAAGCGGTGCGCGAGCCGATCGAGGCGGCATTCGTCGGCCAGGCATCGCGCTTTGAGGAAGTGCCGATCGGCATGAACCGCTACGGCGTGCCGGAGCAGACCTGGTGGACGTTCTCGTTCTCGCCGATCTATCTGGACGATGGCCGGGTGGGCGGCGCCTTCTGCGTCACCAATGAAGTCACCGCGCGCAAGCTGGCGCAGGCGCGGCTGGCCGACGAACACGAGCGCCTGATCCGCCTGTTCGAGCAGGCGCCGATGTTCATGGCCTTCCTGAGCGGGCCGCAGCATCGGGTGGAGTTCGCCAACCCGTGTTATTCGCGTCTGATCGGCCACCGCGACGTCATCGGGCGGCCGTTGGCCGAGGCGCTGCCGGATGCGGTGGAACAGGGACATGTGCGCCGACTGGACGAGGTGTACCGGTCCGGGCGCGCGTTTTCGGCCAATGCGCTGCCGTACAACGTGCAAGCCGTGCCCGGTGGTCCCACCGAGCGGCGCTTGCTGGATCTGGTCTATCAGCCGATCGCAGGCGCCGATGGCACCATCTCCGGCATCTTCGTGCAGGGCCTGGACATCACCGACCGCATCAGCCTGGAACGCGCGGTGCGCGAAGCCGAAGTGCGCAACCGGCAGATCCTGGACAGCGTGATGGACTACGCCATCATCGCCACCGATATGCACGGGCGGGTGACGTCGTGGAACGAAGGCGCGCGGCGCATCCTGGGCTGGAGCGAGGCCGAGATGCTCGGGGAAACGCTGCAACGTACCTTTACCCCGGAAGACGTCGAGCAGCGGCAGATGCTGATCGAGGCCGCTGCCGCACTGGAAAGCGGCAGCGGCATGGACGAGCGTTGGCACGTGCGCAAATCCGGCGAGCGGTTTTGGGCCAATGGCTCGCTGATGGTGTTGCGCGAAGAAACCGGCGAGGCGATCGGGTTCGTCAAGGTGTTGCGCGACCGTACCGCCGAGCGGCTGGCCAGCGAGGCGCTGCAAAAGAGCGAGCGGCGCCTGGACGCACTGGTACGCGCGTCATCGCAATCGATTTTTTCCGCCAGTGCCCACTGGCGCGACTTGCGCCAATTGGTGGGCGACGGCGTGCTGAGCGACGCGGTGTCGGCCACGCCCGACTGGCAGGCGATGGTGCACCCGGACGACCGCGCGCGATTGGCGCAAGCGCTTGCGCAGGCGACTGCCGCCAAGTCCGGTGTGGATGTGGAATACCGGGTGCTCGGCGCAGATGGGCAGGTGGGCTGGACCTTGATGCGCGCGATTCCGTTGCTGGATGAGCGCGAGCAGATCGCCGAATGGTTCGGCACCTCTGCCGACATCACCGACAAACGCGTGGCCGAAGAGCAGCTGCGGCAACTCACCGAGACGCTGGAAGAGCGTGCGCGAACGCAGCGCGGCGTTGTTGCTGGCCGAAGAGAAGCTGCGTCAAAGCCAAAAGATGGAGGCGGTGGGGCAGCTGACCGGCGGGCTGGCGCACGATTTCAACAATCTGCTCACCGCCATCAGTGTCGGCCTGGAACTGCTTGCAGACGCGCATCGAACAGGGCAAGTACGACCGGCTGGAGCGCTATGTGGAAATGGCGCAATCCAGCGCGGCGCGCGCCACCGCACTGACCCAGCGGCTGCTGGCGTTTTCGCGCCGGCAGACGTTGGCGCCCACCGCACTGGATGTGGAGGCGCTGGTGCGCGGCATGCACGACATCATTGCGCGCACGCTGGGACCGTCGATCGCGCTGCAGCTGCATCCGGCGGACCAGGCGTGGCAGGTGCTGGTGGATGCGCCGCAGCTGGAAAACGCGCTGCTCAATCTCTGCATCAACGCGCGCGATGCCATGCCCGATGGTGGGCAGCTCACCATCAGTCTGCACAACCGCGCGCTGGATGCCGCCGCTGCCCAGCAGCTGGATCTGCCGCCTGGCGATTACGTGTGCCTGAGCGTGCAGGACACCGGAACCGGCATGACTGCAGAAGTCATGTCCAAGGTGTTCGAACCGTTTTTCACCACCAAGCCCATCGGCCAGGGCACCGGGTTGGGCCTGTCGATGATCTATGGTTCACCCGCCAATCCGGCGGGCATGTACGCATCGATTCGGAGGTGGGTGTAGGCACCACCATGGCCTTGTACCTGCCGCGCTTCACCGGCGTGCTGGCGCAGGGCGAGGTGGCACCTGCGGATGCGCCGCTGCAGCGCAGTGCTGCGCACAGTCGCACGGTGCTGTTGGTGGAGGACGAGACCGCGATTCGTGTCTTGATCTCCGAAGTGCTCACCGAGGCCGGCTACCGGGTGATCGAAACCGCCGAGGGCAGTGCGGCGGTGGAGCGCTTGCGCTCGCAAGAGCACATCGATGTGCTGGTGACCGACGTCGGCCTCACCGGCGGCCTCAACGGGCGCCAGGTTGCCGATGCCGGGCGGCAATCGCGTCCTGCACTGCCGGTGCTGTTCGTCACCGGCTATGCGGCCAGTGCCGCGGTGGGCGCGGGCCAGCTGGACGATGGCATGGAGGTGTTGACCAAGCCCTTCCAGGCCATCGAGCTGGAGCGGCGGGTGGCGCAATTGCTGGAGCGGCGCGCGCGCTAATCGGTGCCGGTGCTGCGGGTCGTCGGCTGCACCGGCATCGAGGCTTGCAACATGCATGTCGCGGCGAACACGGCGCAACGATGCTGCATGCGTGCGCGGTTGGGCCTGCCTAGAGCGCCGTGTGTACGATGCCCAGCAGATCGCGCAGGGAAAATGGCTTGGTCAACAGACGCATGCCGGTATCCAGAAAGTCGGCACGTCTGGCGATTTCGCCCGCGTAGCCAGTCATGAAGACAATGGGCAGCGCGGGGTAGAGCCTGCGCGCCTGGTCGGCAAGGTCGCGCCCGTTCATGCCAGGCAGGCAGATGTCCGATAGCAGCAGATCGAACGGACATGCCCTGGTGAGTTGCGTGAGCGCATGTTCGGCATCGGCGGACGCCACCACGTGGTAGCCCTCGTCGCCAAGGATGTCTGCAGCCATTTCGCGGATTGCGTCGTCGTCTTCGACCAACAGGATGCGTGCGTTGGGTGATGCGTGAGCCACTGCGGTCCTCGAGCGATCGCAACGCTGCGATGCTTCCAGACGCACGTTAGGCGCGCCCGCGTGACGGCGGCGTGGGATGCTGAGCTACGTTGGATTCATCATCGCTGCCAACGTCATGTGCCACGTCGGCGAATGATCAAAAGACACGGCAAACGTGGTGATTTGCGATACCTGCGGCAGCGATGCCGTGAATCGCGTCAAGTAAAGCAAGCTGATCAATTCAGTCGCGCCCACCGGCGATTACCACGCACGTGTTAAATTCAGTTCTATGAAGAACGTGACGCCAATGATCGCAAACCGCATCACCACTGGCAGCACCGGGCTCGACACTATTTTGCGAGGTGGGCTGCCTGCCAACCGCTTGTACCTGCTTGAAGGCCAGCCTGGTGCCGGCAAGACGACGCTCGCACTGCAGTTCTTGCTGGATGGCGCGGCCAGGGGCGAGAGTTGCCTGTATGTGACCTTGTCGGAAACCATCGACGAGCTCACGGAAGTGGCTGCCTCGCACGATTGGTCGTTGGAGTCCTTGCATATTTTCGAACTGGCATCTGCAGAGGCGTTCCTTGGCGAAGGGCGGCAGCAATCCATCCTGCATCCGTGGGAAATGGAACTGGATGGCACCATCAAGCTCATCCAGGCCGAAGTGGACCGGGTGAAGCCGATGCGGGTGGTGTTCGATTCGTTGTCCGAGTTGCGCCTGCTCGCGCAGGATTCGCTGCGCTATCGTCGACAGGTGCTTGCGTTCAAGCAATATTTCGCGCCGCGCAACATCACGGTATTTCTGGTGGACGATCTCACTGGCGAGCACGGCGAGCGGGATGCGCATTTGCACAGCCTGTGTCACGGGGTGATTTCGCTGGAGCGCACGACGCTGGAGTTCGGCGCGGCGCGGCGCCGCATGCAGGTGCAGAAATTGCGTGGCGTGGATTTCATCGCCGGCTATCACGACCTGGCCATCGTCACCGGCGGCATGCGGATCTATCCACGGTTGATCGCCTCCGACCACCACCGGCCATTTGTCGGCGAGCCGGTACCGAGCGGCGTTGAGCGCATCGATGCATTGCTGCACGGCGGCCCGTTGCGCGGGACCAGCACGCTGGTGACCGGGCCAGCCGGCTCGGGCAAGACCAATCTGGCCCTGCAGTTCGTGGTTGCCGCGTGCGAGCGCGGCGAGCATTGCTGCGTGCTGGAGTTCGACGAGCGCACCGGCACCTTGTTGAAGCGTGCCGAAGGCCTGGGCATGGATCTGCGCAAATATATGGATGCGGGTCTGCTGGAGTTGCATCAGATGGATCCGGCCGAAGTCACGCCGGGCGAGTTTGCCTGGACGGTGCGTGGCAGCGTGGAGGAGCGCGCATGCCGCATTCTGGTGATCGACAGCCTCAACGGGTATCTGGCCTCGATGCCGCAGGAAAAGCAGCTGATGTTGCAGATGCACGAGCTGCTGTCGTATCTCAACCAGAGCGGTGTGACCACGTTCCTGATCAACCCGCAGCAGGGGCTGGTCGGCAGCATGGGCACCAGCAGCACCCTCAATGTCTCCTACATGGCCGACACCGTCGTCTTGCTGCGCTTTTTCGAGGCGAAAGGACGCATTCGCAAGGCGTTGTCGGTGATCAAGAATCGCAGCGGCGCACACGAAGATGCGATCCGCGAACTGCGCATCGGCAACAGCGGTCTGCAGCTGAGCGAGCCGCTGGAGAAATTCCACGGCGTGTTGACCGGTACACCGCAGTTTGTCGGAGACGACGGCCCATTGCTGGATCGTCCCCTTGACTATCTGTGACGCGGACGGCTCCATCGTCCATATCGTCGCGCCGTTCGGCCGCGATGCGCACAGCATTGCCAGCATCGTTGGCGAACGCGGACTGATATGCCGGGTCCATGCCACGCTGGGCGCGCTGGCAGGCGACCTGCACGATGGCTCCGGCGTGGTGGTGCTGACCGAAGAAGCCATCCGTGGCGACCTGCATGCGCTGTCGAACATCCTGCAAGGCCAGCAGGCCTGGTCGGACATTCCGTTCGTGTTGTTGCGTACGCCGCGTGGTACGCACAACCGCCGGCGGCAGGTGCGGCTGCCGGCCGACATGACCAACGTCATCGAGTTGGAGCGGCCGCTGAGCTCGGCCTCGTTGCTGAGCGCCATCTCCACCGCGTTGCGCGCACGGCAGAAGCAGTTCGTCATCCGCGACCAGCTGGCCCAGTTGGCCGAAAGCCGCGCCGCGCTGGCGCAGAGCGAGGCCGAACTGCGCCGTGTGACCGATGCGCTGCCGGTGCTGATCGCTTTCATCGACAAGAACCTGGTGTACCGCTTTGCCAACCGTTCCTACGAGGACTGGATTGGGGTGCCGCCTGCCAATGTGATCGGACGGCCGCTGGTGGATGTGGTGGGGCCTGCGGTGGTCGAACAGCGCCGCGCCTGGATCGAGGCCGCGCTGGCCGGGCAGACCCTGACCATCGAAACCAGCTGGCCGCATGCCGATGGCCGGCGCCGCGATGCGGAAATCCGCTACATGCCGCGCTTTGATGCAGACGGCAAGGTAGATGGATTCCATGTGTTCGCCACCGATGTGACCACGCGTGCGCTGGCGCTGGAATCGATCCAGCAACAGGCCAACCTGCTGGAAGCCAAGGTGGCCGAACGGACCGCCGAGTTGCAGCAGCAGATGCTGGCGCGCGAATCCAGCGAAGCGGCACTGCGCCAGGCGCAGAAGATGGAAGCGGTCGGCCAGCTCACCGGCGGCATCGCACACGATTTCAACAACATGCTCACCGGCATCTTGTCTGCGCTGGATCTGGCACGGCTGCGCATCGACCAGGGGCGCACCGAAGGGCTGGGCCGCTTTCTGGATGTGGCTTCCGCCTCGGCATTGCGCGCAGCTGCGCTTACCCAGCGCCTGCTGGCCTTCTCGCGGCGTCAGTCGCTACAGGCGCGGATCTGCAGTTGAACGATCTGGTGGTGTCGCTGCAGGAGTTGCTGGCGCGCACGCTGGGCGAATCGGTGCGTCTGGAGATCGATCTCTGTGCGGAGCTGCCGCAGGCGTACGTGGACGAAAACCAGCTGGAAAGCGCACTGATCAACCTGGCCATCAACGCGCGCGACGCCATGCCCGACGGTGGGCAGCTGCGTATCGCAACCCGGCAGCTGCAGGTGGAAGATCAGCCGCTGGAACTCGGGCGTGGCATCGCCTTGGCGCCTGGGAATTACGTGGTGGTGTCGGTCGCAGACACCGGGACCGGCATGCCCGCCGACGTGCTTGAACGCGTGTTCGAACCGTTCTATACCACCAAGCCGATCGGCCAGGGCACCGGCCTGGGCATGTCGATGATCTACGGCTTCATGCAGCAGTCCAACGGCCAGGTGTGGGTGGAGTCGCAGCCGGGCACGGGCACCACGGTCAGCCTGTATCTGCCCGCCGGGGTTGCGGCGCAGACCGCAGCGCCGCAGACGCAGAGCGATGCGGTGCTGGCAGGGCAGGGCCAGCAGGTGCTGGTGGTGGAAGACGACGAGCAGGTGCGGCTGCTGGTCACCGAGCTGCTCAGTGAGCTGGGTTACCAGGCCGACGTGGTGGCCGACGCGGACGCGGCGCTGCCGATTCTTGCCTCGCCACGCCGGATCGACCTGCTGGTCACCGATGTCGGCCTGCCGGGACTCAACGGACGCCAATTGGCCGAGATCGCGCGGCAGTCGCGGCGCGATCTGCCGGTGATCTTCATGACCGGCTACGCGGAAACGGCGCGCGACCGTGGCGAATTTCTCGGCGAAGGCATGAGCATGATCGCCAAGCCATTCACGCTGGGCGAGTTCAGCGGAAAGCTGCACGATGTGCTGGGGCCTTCGGTCTGAGCACGGCTGGCGCGATGTGGCGAACCAGTTGAGCGTGGATGCTGCATGGGAGCGACGTGTACGAGTGGTCGCTTTCGCTCTCGGGTCACGCGCTGCTTGTCTCGCAATTGCACGGCCTTTCGGTGGCTGCATTCCAGCTGGCAAGGTTGCGCGAGACACTGCAATGCGATGACGGCGATTTGCCGCCACTGCACGGCACGATGCGTCGCGCTTGATTGTGCGATGCGCTGAGGCGGAGTGTTTGCGCCAGGTGCCGCGTCTATCGCGTGACCCGGCTGCTTGGCATGCTGCACGCGCTGTGCAATTGCACTGCGTTGCGGCCATCGCAATCAGACCGCAGCACGCAGGGGGCGTTGCTCAGCGCGTGCCACGCGCGGACTGCCGCGCGCTGGCCATCGATTCGGCCACCGCGATCTTGTCTGCCACCGCCTTCTGCATCGGCGATCCGGTTTCCAGCAAACCGTGCAGATGCCGCCAGTGCGCAGTGGCTGCGGCGAAGTCCTGCTGTTGAAAATCGCTGATGCCCAGCAACCAGAGCCCACGCTGGTTGTCCGGCTCGCGTGCGATCACCTGCTGCAAGCGTGTGCGCGATGCGGCGTCGATGGCGAAATCGTTGCGCGTGGCCATGTCCGCCGCCACCCAGCCCACAATGGCGGCGCTGATATCGGGAGCGATCTTGAGCGCTTGTGCATACGCCTCGCGCGCTTCGGCGGGTCGGTCGTTCTGCTCGAATGTCTTGGCTTGCTGCATGAAGCGATCCAGCGCCTGCGCCTGCGCATCGGCAGTGGTGCTTGCCGATTGCGCCTGCCCCGCAGCCGCAGACGGTGGCAGTGGGACGATGTGGGCTGGCTGCGCTGCATACACCTGCGTCACGATCGCCTCCGGCGCGCCCACCAGCCGATACAAGCCCGCCGTGGCCAGCGGCACGCCCAGTCCCAGCAGAATTGCCCAGCGGTAGCATGCATCACCGCTGCCGGTGGGGCGGCGCAGCAGTGGTGCCAGCAACAGCAGCAAGGCCAGCGCCACCAGCACGGCACTTGCGATATAAAAACCCGCCATCACCATTCTTCCTCCCTTGCGGCGCCACCGGCGTCCCGGCACGCGCACGGTGACGCATGGTGTGGACGACCACGCCGGCACCTGCAGCCAACATCAGCGCCGGCCCGAACCACAGCAGCCAGGTGCCGCGTTTGACCGGTGGGTCGTACAACACGAAATCCGAATAGCGATCGACCATGTACTGCTTGATCTGCGCATCACTCTTGCCGGCCTGCAGTTGCGCGAACACCTGATGCCGCAGATCGCGCGCCAGGCTGGCGTTGGAATCGGCCAGGTTTTCGTTCTGGCAGACCAGGCAGCGCAGTTGCGCGGTCAAGCGCTGGAAGCGTGCTTCTTCGCTGCGGTTCTTGAACGGCAGCGGGTCCACGGCCTGCGCCGCCAGCGAGGGCGCCAGCAGCATGCCAAGCAACAACACCAGCAACAAACGCACACGGCGGCCGTGCGCGCGCCAATGCCAGCGCCAATGCAACACGCGTGTTTGAAGCGCCGAGGCCATCACGGTGTGCCCTTGCGCAGCGCGGCGATGGCCGGCAGCAACTCGTCGTCGATGGCATCCGGGGTCAGCACGCCGATGTGCTTGTAGCGGATCATGCCTTGGGCATCGATCAGGAACGTTTCCGGTGCACCGTAGACGCCAAAGTCGATGGCGGTCTGGCCGGCTTCATCGGCGATCACCACTGCATACGGGTTGCCAAGGCGCGCGAGCCAGGCGGTGGCATCGGCGGGCACGTCCTTGTAGTTGTAGCCGATCAGCGGCACGCCAAGCCGGCTGGCCTGGGCCATCAACACCGGATGTTCGTGCACGCATTCGGCGCACCAGCTGCCGAATACATTCAGCACGTAGGGTTTGCCCAGCAACTGCTCACGGCTGACGCGTTGCGCGGGCAGATCCAGCCGCGGCAACGAAAACGCCGGTGCCGGTTTGCCGAGCAATGGCGATGGCACCTCGCGCGGATTGTGCTGCATGGTCCGCAGGATGCCGACGCCGAACAGCGCCGCCAGCAACACAAAGCCCAGCAGGGGCAGCAGACGATTCACGGGTGCGATTCCTGTGCGATGACGAGCGCTGGTTGCGCCGAAGAGGCGGCCGCGGTGTGTGCAGTCACCGGCGCACGAAAGCGGCGTGCGCAGGCGCTGACAAAACCGCCGAGCATCATCAGCAGGCCGCCGGCCCAGATCCAGCGAATGAAGGGTTTGTAATACAGCCGCAGCGTCCAGTCGTCTTCGATGTGCTCATCGTCCAGTGGCTCGCCCAGGGCCACATACAGGTCGCGGGCGATGCCGGGATCGATCGCCGATTCGGTCTGGATCCGCTCGCTGCTGTACAGGCGTTTTTGCGGATGCAGTTGCGCGACGAGCTGGCCGCTGCGGCTGACCTGCACGCTGCCTTGTTCGGCTTTCCAGTTTGGCCCATCCACCAACTGCACCCCATCGAAACGGAAGCTGTAGCCGGCGATCTGCGCCGACTCGCCGGGCGACAGCCGCACATCGCGTTCTATCGACAGGCTTTCGGAGACCAGCACGCCGGCAATGAACACCGCCACGCCCGCATGTGCGATCAGCATGCCGGCCATTTCCGCCGGAAAGCGCCGCCCGCGCGGCATGTCGCGCCATCGTTTGACCATGTACAGCGCAGTGCCCGCAGCCACCCATGCGGCCACGCCCATGCCGGCGATCGCCTTGGCCTGGCCATCGGCAAACACACTGCCGACCAGGGCACACGCAATTGCGGCGATGCCGGCGCGCGTGCCAAGTGCTTTCAATGGTGCTGCTTCGGCCTTGCCCCAGCGCAGGTACGGGCCGAACGGCAGTAACAGCGCCACCGGCAACATCAACAACGGAAACAGCAGGCCGAAGTAGGGCGGCCCAACCGAGACCTTGCCCAGCGCAAACGCGTCGGCGATCAGCGGGAACAAGGTGCCCAGCAACACCATGGCCGCAGCCACGGTGAGCAGCAGGTTGCCCACGAGAATGCCGGTCTCGCGCGAGGCAGCGGCGAACGGTTTGCCGCTGGCGATCTTGGGCGCGCGCAGTGCATACAACAGCAACGAGCCGCCGACCACCGCAACCAGAAAGATGAGGATGTACAGGCCGCGGCGCGGATCGGCCGCAAACGCGTGCACCGAGGTCAGCACGCCCGAGCGCACCAGGAAGGTGCCCAGCAACGACAGCGAAAACGCCAGGATCGACAGCAGGATGGTCCACGCGCGCAGGCTGCCGCGTTTTTCGGTGACCGCCTGGGAATGGATCAACGCAGTGCCTACCAGCCAGGGCATGAAGCTGGCGTTTTCCACCGGGTCCCAGAACCACCAGCCGCCCCAGCCCAGTTCCGCATAGGCCCACCAGCTGCCGGCGACGATGCCGGCGGTGAGACAAGCCCAGGCCACATTGGTCCACGGCCGCGCCCAGCGCACCCAGGCCTGTTCCAGCTCGCCGCCGAGCAATGCCGCCACGGCGAATGCGAACGCCACCGAAAACCCGACATAGCCGGTGTACAGCACTGGCGGGTGGAAGCTCATGCCCGGGTCCTGCAACACCGGATTGAGCTCGTTGCCATCCAGCGGAATCGGCGACAGCCGCCCGAACGGATTGGAGGTCAGCAGGATGAAGGCCAGAAAGCCCACCGAGATCAGCCCCAGCACCGCCAGCACGCGGGCGGCAAAAGGCTGCGGCAGGTGCCGGCTGAAGGCGGCCAGCAGCACCGTCCAGGTGGCCAGGATGGCGATCCACAACAGCAGCGAGCCCTCGTGGGCGCCCCACACCGCAGCGAAACGGTAATACCAGGGCAGGGCGATGTTGGCGTTGGCAGCGACATAGCCCACCGAAAAATCCAGCGACAACAACGACCAGGCGAGCAGGCCGAACGCCATCCAGACGAACACCGCCTGGCCCACAGCCGCAGGCCGCGCGATGCCCATCAACGCGGTGTTGCCGCGCCAGACACCGATCAAGGGCAGTACGCCCTGGGCGAGCGATAACAGCAATGCCAGGATCAGTGCGATCTGGCCGAGCTCAGGCGTCATGGGCGGACCGCAAAGAGAAACGGAAGGGAATCATCGACGTGCGTGGTGCCCGCTGGCCGCGCTTCAATGCGGCGCGGCCAGCGGTGCGGCGGTGGCGGGAATCGGCTTGCCAAGGTGGCCCTCGGCCATCGCATCCTTCAGCTCTTTCGGCATGTAGGTCTCGTCGTGCTTGGCCAATACTTCGTTGGCCACAAAGCGCCCGGCCTGCATGCGCCCGTTGGCGATGACCGACTGGTTGTCGCGAAACAGGTCCGGAAGAATGCCGGTGTACTCCACCTGGGTCGCCGCGTGTTTATCGATGACGGTGAAGCTGACTTTCAGCGAATCGCTGGAGCGCTGGATCGAGCCGGCCTTGACCATGCCACCGAGGCGGAATTGCCGGTAACCGGCCGCTTCCCCGCGCGTACCTGGCTTGGGGTGAACAGGTAGCTCATGTTCCGCTGCAAAGCGAACACGATGAGCGTGACGGACAGCGCGGCGGCGGCCAGTACGCCGATCACCAGCCACAGACGTCGCTTGCGCGTGGCGTTCATGGCGCGTCGCGCTCCAGTGCCGGTGCCGGTTGATCGCGTACACGCCGCGGTGCCTGCCGCTGCAACTGGCCGCGCAGTTCGCGCGGCAGCCGGCGGCGGCGCAGCCAGGGCGCTGCAAGATCGGCCAGCAGTACCAGCACGAACAATGCGTAGGCGGTCCACACGTACTGGCCGTAGCCGCCCATCGCCAGAAAGGTGCTCATGCGGTGCGCTCCGTCAACACGATGCGGCGGACCCAGTCCTTTCCGCTTTCCAGTGCCAGCAATTCCACTCGCACGCGGCCGAACAGGCTCGCAACGTAATAGCACTTGGTGGCCAGCATCATGGTCAGCAGCGGCCACAGCATGTCTGCGCTCATCTTGGAGGGGCCGAGCAGGCGCACGGTGGACCCCTGGTGCAGCGTGTTCCACCACACCACCGAGTAATGCACGATGGGCAGATTGACCAGACCCACCAGTGCGAGCAGGCCGGCGGCGCGCGTGGCCTGGCGGCGGTCTTCCACCGCGTGGTACAGGCCCAACACACCGAGGTACAAGAGCAGCAGCAGCAACTCGGAGGTGAGCCGCGCATCCCAGGTCCACCAGGTGCCCCACATCGGCTTGCCCCAGACTGCCCCGGTGCACAGGGTGATGAAGGTGAAGGCTGCGCCGATCGGCGCCGAGGCCATGGCGACCACCTCGGCCAGCTTGATTCGCCACACCAGCGCAATGAACGCCGACACGCCCATTGCCGCGTAGATGAAAAGACTCATCCAGGCACTGGGCACGTGGATGAAGATGATGCGGTAGGCATCGTGCTGCTGGTAATCCGGCGGTGCCAGTACCAGGCCGCCGTAGGCTGCGACCGCGCCGAGCAGCGCGGCCAGCCCCAGCGACCACGGGCGCACGCTGCCGGCGACACGATAGAAGGTCGGCGGCGAGCTGAGTCGATGCAGCCACAAGGGAATCCACTTGGCCATGCCGGTGCCGTCAGTTGGAGTGTTTGGCGTGAGATGCCAGCGCCTGCACTGCGGCGCCGGCGTTGACCTGCAACTGCCCGTCGGAGACCTTGCTGGTGCGCTGCATGAGTTCGCGCAACGCCTTGGCATCCATCGATGGTTGCAGCGACAACAGCAGCGCGGCCATGCCGCTGACATGTGCGGTGGCCATCGACGAGCCGGAGGTGAAGTCGTAGCGTCCGTTCGGTTGCGTGGTCAGGATGTCCTTGCCCGGCGCGCTGAGCACGCCGGGCATGGCCGGTGTCGCGCTGCTGCTGCGCACGACCAGCACGCCGGGTACGTCATTGGGAAAGCCATCCAGACGCCCGTTCGGTGGCATTGCCGCCACCACGATGCGGCCCTGTTGCACCAGCTGCTGCAACATCTTGCTGAGCAGTGGATCGGCGGGGCCGCCCAGGCTCAGGTTGATCACGCGCGCGGAGCTGTTGTCGATCGCCGCCAGCGCCTTGGCCAGGGTGAAGGTATTGCAGCGTGCGGTGGCGCCGACCGTGGGCGCGTACCAGCACGCCTTGTAGATACTCAGCATGGCCTTGGGTGCCATGCCGACGATGCCCTGGTGATTGTTGCTGCCGGCGGCAATGATGCCGGCCACTTCGGTACCGTGCGAATCGGTGCTGGTCTTCACCGGTTTGTCGTCGACCAGATCGTGCACGTCGCGGATGCGCGCCTTCAGATCGGGGTGGTCGGTGTCCACGCCGGTATCGACGACCGCGATCACCACGCCGCGGCCCTCGGTCACGGTCTGCGCGCTGGCGGCATCGGTGTCGATGAAGCCGCGCTGCATGTCCACGTACGGGTCGTTGTAGCTGGACAGCGAGGTCGTCTTTTCCGACGCATCGGCGGAGAACACCGAAAAATCCTGCACTGGCTGCACCAGCTCCACGCCTTCGTCGTCGGCCAGTGCACTGACCAGTTCATCGCGCGACACGCCCGGCGGCGGTTGCAGCACGGCGCAATACAGGCCCAGCGAGGTGATTGGCCAGGCCGAGACTTCGCGCAGTTTGTAGCGCTGCTTGATGCTGTCCATGCGCGCGGCAGCCTTCTGGCCGGCGCCGTAATAGCTGGATGCGTAGCCGATCAGGCTGGAGCCGGCGCGGGCCGGTGGCGCGGCGAGCGGGTTGGCCACCGCCAGCAGGATGTCGCGGCTGCTGTCGGGCGTTTGCGCATCGGCCAGTGACGGGGCGTTGCCGGCAACATCCGTCGCCGGCTCCTGCAGGGCTGCGGCAGCGTGCGCGTTGGAGGGCGCGCCCAGACCGGTGAACGCGGCGATCAGGCCAATGGCGAACAGGCGATTCATGGGGCCGAGACGATCTCCGCCAGCCGGATGCCCGGGGTGGCGCGTAGTTGCTGCAGGGTCTGCTGCGGTTGCGCTGGGGGCTGCGGTGCGGCAGGCACCACGGTGTAGGCGCCCATTTCGTTAGGGCCGCCGACCACCTGCAACTGCTGCGCATGCAGCAGCCGGTCCCAGTCGGCCACGGTCATCCTTGCGTCCGGCACCACGCGGATGGCGCCCTGCGGCACCGGCAGGGCCGCGACGCTGCTGAGCGTGCGGTAGTCGTGCGATGGCGCGGGCGAGGCCAGCTTGACGCCCATCACGCCCAGCCCGATGGCCTGGACCAGCGCGGCGGCGGCCAGGGCGCGTACCGTCCAACTGCCGGAGCGGCGTGCAGCAGGCATGCGCGCAGGCGCGCTGTGCTGCTCCGGTGCATCCAGGCGGCCGAGCAGGCGTTGCAGACCGGCGCTCGGGTCCAGCTTCACTGTCGAGGGCAGCGCCAAGGCCTGGCGCAGGCGGTTCTGCTGGGCGAATTCGGCGCTACATGAGGCGCACTTGGCCACGTGCGCGATCAGCCAGGTGTTTTCTTCCTCGGTGGCACTGTCCAGCAGCACCGCCGGCATCAATTCCCAGGCGTGCGAGCATTCCTTGCCAGGCGCGATGAAAAACGTCTTCATTGCATGGTCTCCGTGTAAGGGGCGCCGCCGGCCAGGCCGGGCAGCACATTGCGTAATTTGACCCGGGCGTGGAACAGCCGGGCTTTGATGGTGCCCACCGGGCACTGCATGATGTCGGCCACTTCTTCGAGCTTGTGGCCGACGCCGTAGACCAGTTCGACCACCAGGCGCTGGTCCGGCGACAACCGTTCCATGCCCTTGTCCAGCCAGTCGCGCAGTTCGCGGTCGTCGTTGTCGTCGGCGCTGGGGGCGTGGTCTTCCACCAGGGCGGTGTCGTCGATGGCTTCGCCGTCATGCTGGCGCAGGCATTTGAGTCCGCAGCGGTAGGCGATGCCCATGATCCAGGTGGAGACCTGCGAGTCGCCGCGGAAGTCGCCGGCCTTTTGCCAGGCGATCCAGAAGCAATCGTTGATGGCCTCTTCGATAATGTCCGGGCGGCGGGTCAGCCGCGACAGGAAGCGGCACAGCCGGCCGTGATAGCTGTGGTACATGCTGGCCAGCGCGTCGCGATCGCCCCCGGCCATGCGGCGCAACAGCATGCGGTCGGTGGCATCGCCCAGGGTGTCGGTGTCATTCATCGGTGCAGGCATGGCGGGTAACCCACGTCAGTGCGCGCAGGCAGGCAAAAGGTTGCGTGTGGATCAGAAGGTTCTGGCGACCGTGCCCAGCCACGGCATGTCGCCGGGGCCGCCCTGCATGCGCGGGGTATTGCCGCTGGTGAGGATGCGCTCGGCTTTCAGTGTCCATCCGGCGCGGTTCCACTTCAGGCCCACCTGGCCGTACTGATAGCGGCCGGAGCGCGCTGCACCGTAGGCCATGGCCGGAAAGCGCGACGAGCCGGCACCGAGCGACAGGCTGACATCGTGGCGCAGCGGGACGTTGGCGGTGATGTCGAACGCCACGTTCCACGGCGACCGGTCGGCCCGCGGGAAATTGAAGGTGGACAGCGAAAACGTCAGCAGGTCGCGGTAGGACCAGGCCAGGCTGGCTTCCTGGCGGTCGAAGGTGCGCGTGGCGCGGTCGGTCGGGTAGCCGTAGTAGAGCAGGCTGGCCTGCATCTGCCAGCGGTCGTCCAGCATCCAGGCGCGCCCGAGCTGTGCGGTGACCGCGACCGGATCGCTCCAGGCCGGGGACTGCAGCGCCACCGAGGTGGACACCGACCAGCCGGGGGCGGGCAGCCAGTAGCCGGCGGCCTGCACGGTGACCTTGTTGGGCGCGATCGAGATGCCTCGGTCGATCAGGCTGGAGGTCAGGGCGACTGCACCGCCGAAGTCCTTGGCCAGGGCGCTTCCGCAGGCGCCAGCTGCCAGGGTGAGCAACAGCCACTGCACCAGCGTGCGGTGCCGGTGCGGTTGGCGACGCACCCGCGGTCGGCATGGTTGCTGGGCGGACGCGGCCGGCCGCGCTTCGCACCATGGGTGGCGTGCGGCACTGTCCAGCAGTGCGCCCACGCAGAAACCCGCGCGGGCGCAGTCGCGTCGCGGTCGGGAGGGGAGTGGCTTGGAAGCTGGAACGGTGGGCAATGGCGTGGGGCGGTGTGTCAAACAGGGACGCTATGGTGCCTCAGGTCGGCGGACGAGACCACCGCAGCGGCGGCGATTGCGTCCGGATACGCGAAGGCACCGCGTCGGGCAACGCGAATCCATCCTGGTCGGCCGGTGGCGGCCGCCTGCAATACCTGGCTGTGCGGCGGCCGCCACCGGTAGGGTGCCACGGCTGGGCGCGTTGGTAATCGACGCAGCCACGCCACCGGCGGAGCACGCGATGCAGGTGGTGCCCGCAGGACAGACGGCCGGGACCGCGGGCACACGCGCGGTGCGATTGGCGCGCCATCCGTCCGCCCCCTCGGGCGACGACGCGCCATGCCGCGTAGCCCGCGCCTATTTCAAGGTGTTGAGGTAGGCGATCAGTGCGTCAAGCTCCTTCGGGTCGTCCAGGCCGTCGTACTTCATCTTGGTGCCCGGCAGCGCCTTGGACGAGGACTGCGACAGATAGGTCTTGAGCTGGGCCGGGGTCCAGGTCCACTTGCTGTTCTTGAGCACGTCGGAATAGCCGGCAAAGTCGGCGACGGTCCCGGCTGGGCGTCCTGCCACGCCGAACAGCGATGGGCCTTTCTTGTTCTTGCCCGGTTTGACGCTGTGGCACTCACCGCATTCGGTGAGGAAGACGCCAGCGCCGTCGGCGGCGTATGCCGAGGGCACGGTCAGTGCGCCCGCCAGCATCAGGCCGGCCAACGGGACGCACAACACGGAGAGTTTGCGGGGTGGGTTCATGTGGATCCGTACAGGTGCGGGAGGGATCAGAAGGCCAGGTTGACCGACAGGGTGAAGCTGTCGAGATCGCGCGGATTGGTGATCGGCGGGCCGCGGAAGACGTTGGAGGTACTGCCGTTGAACTTGTCGAAACGGAACCAGCCGGCGGACACGCGCAGGTTGGCCATCGAGGTGTAGGTGCCGTCCTTGCCGAACGGGGTCCAGTACAGCAGGATCAAATTGCTGGTGGTGTCCGGGATACCCACCGGCGAATAGCGCGCCGCATCGAACGAGCCGCTGTTGATCATGTGCGCGGCCAGCACGCCGTAGCTCTGCTTGAAGGCGTAGTTCATGCTGAGGGTCTGATCGCGCACGCTGCCCCGGTCCAGCGCCGGCATGGTCGGGTCGGTCGACATCAGCGGGCTGCCGTATTTGCGACGCTCGTAGATGTTGACGTAGGCCAGCGACAACACGTGCTCGCGGGTGCCGAGGAACTGGTAGGTCAGGTCGTAGCCGAAATCGGTGAGGTCGTCGCTGGGCCCGGTTCGCAAGGGCTGGCGGCGCGTATTGAGCGCGGTCAGGCCCACCGAGAAGAACTGGCGCTTCATGTCCTTCATGTAGGCAAGACGCGCGTAGCTGGTGCCGCTGAGCTTGCCCGGGTCGCCATTGACCGGCCAGCCGAGGCGATCCTGCGCAGACGGCGACAGCGCGCTGTAGCTGCCCACTTCGCCGTACCAATTGCGGTCATACAGGCCGTAGACGCTGGCGCCGATGACGCGGTTGGACAACGCCGAGGAGCTGAGCATGGTGGAGGCGCCGCCATTGGAGGCGGGGGTGAGCGTGGAGGCATTCGGCAACACGTGCACCGGATCGGAAATGCCCGGGTTGTTGTTGACGCTGACACCGATCATGGTGTCCTTGCCCGCCATCTGGAACGGTTTGCTGACAAAGCGCAGATCGACGTCGTCCAGGCGCGTGTCGAAGGTCGCATTGCCGCTGTTGTTGGAGCGGATCTTCGAATAGCCACCGATATTGTCGTTGAGGCGGCCGCCCAGATACAGATCGGCCTCGCGCAGGCGCGAGGTGCTGTCGCCGCGGCTGGGGTTATTGCGCGACCAGGTGAGCTGGCCGGACACCGGGATCTTGGTGCCTTCGCCATCGGTATCGGTAAAACCGCCGAGCTTGAAGCGCATGCCGTAGGGCGTGAGCGAGGGACCATACGAACCGACATGGCAATCGGCGCAGGACGAGCCGGTCTGGCGCGCGAACGAGGGAATCGCCTGCGCCTGCGTACTGGCCAGTAGCAACAAGGGGCCGGACACGCACAACAAGGACGTCAGGCGGGCGGTACGCGTCGCGGTGCAACGCGGGGCGGGCTGGAAAGCGGGCATGGAAAGTCCTTGTTCGACGGTGCGGGATGCAGCAGTGCGGGAATGGGCGAAGAAACGAATGACAGGCGGCCGGGAATGGCGGTTCATGCGTGCTTGCCCGGCAAGACGCGACGCAGCAGGCCGTCGCGTAGGACCAGGTGATGCCAGAGCGCGGCGCCGATATGCAGCAGCACCAGCGCCAGCAGCGCCCAGGCCGCATTCAAGTGCCAGGTGCCCAGGGTGTCGCCAAGGTCGCCATCCGGCGCGACCAACGCGGGCAAGGGAACGCCGAAGAAAGACACTTGCTTGCCGTAGGCGCTGCTCAGCGACCAGCCCAGCAAGGGCAGTGCGAGCATCAGGCCGTACATCGCCAGATGCGTGGCGCCAGCGGCCAGGCGCATCGGCAGCGACGCGGGCGGGCCGGGCGGCAATCTGCGCAAACGCAGGCGCAACCCGACGCGTAATGCAAACAGCACCAGCACCAGCAAGCCAAAGTGGCGATGGCCTTCCAGCAGCCACTGACGCAGTGCACG
Source organism: Xanthomonas phaseoli pv. phaseoli (assembly GCA_022749655.1). Lineage (GTDB taxonomy): Bacteria > Pseudomonadota > Gammaproteobacteria > Xanthomonadales > Xanthomonadaceae > Xanthomonas > Xanthomonas phaseoli. The sequence goes on along the minus strand of CP094243.1, from coordinate 3,533,735 downwards.
GCCATCCAGCTCGGCGCGCAGCAGGATCAGCGTGGCGGCCATGGCCAGGCACAGCACGGTGAGCCAGTGCAGCACGCGCATCGCTTTGGGCAAGGGCAGCACGCGCGCAGCTGCGGGCGCCTGTTCTGCCAGGGGCACGGTGTCTGTGCCGTTGACGGGAGCGCTGGCGGGCGCCGGGGGAGGAGCGCATCTGATCTGTCTTCCGGTGGTGGTGGTTGGTTTCCGGCTGCGCATCGCGCGGCCAGGCCTGGCTCCCCACGCCGGCCGAACGGCGGCCAGGTGAACGTGCACCGATGGGTGCGGCGATGTCGGAAAAAGGTTGCGTCGTGATGGCGAATGGTTCGCACGTGCCGCACACCGAAGCGCTGCGCCAGGGTCGGCTGCGCTTGCGCGCACAGCGCTTCGCAGGGCCGCGGCCGCGCGCAACCTTTCGCGTCACCCGACGCACTCAGGCATGTCGCACTACGTGCAGTCAGCGGTTACGCCTCTCCGATCATGGCTATCGAACGCATCCAGTTGCATACCCACGGTGACGATCGCGGCCTGCTCATTTCATTGGAGCAGCAGCGCAATGTTCCGTTCGAGATCCGCCGCGTGTATTACCTGTTCGGCACGCGCCACGACGTGCACCGCGGCCAGCACGCGCATCGCCAGCTCAATCAATTCGCCGTGGCCTTGCACGGCTCGGTGACGATCCTGCTCGACGAAGGCCACGGCAATGGCCCCAGCGAAGTGGTGCTGGACGACCCATCGCAAGGCCTGCTGCTCGGCCGCATGGTGTGGCGCGACCTGTACCGCTTCAGTGCCGACTGCGTGCTGATGGTACTGGCCGACCAGCTTTACGATCCTGGCGATTACATCCTGGATTACGACCAGTTCGTGAGCGAAGTGCGCAATGGCACCGCGCTGCAAGCCCGCAGGCTGGAAGCATGAGCGCACCGAAGCAACTGGTGATTGTCGGCGCGGGCGAGTTCGCGCAGATCGCCTGCGAGTACTTCCAGCACGACAGCCACTACACGGTAGCGGCCTTCAGCGTGGAGCGCGCCTTTCTGCTGCAGCCCGCAGTGGCCGGGTTGCCCGTAGTGGCGTACGAAGAACTGGAGCAACGCTACCCGCCGCAAGACTACGCGGTGTTCGTGGCGATTCCTGCAACGCAACTCAATCGCCTGCGCACCCGTTTCTTCCAGGATGTGGTGCGGCGCGGCTATCACTGCGCGACGTATGTGAGCTCGCGCGCATTCGTCTGGCAAAACGCGCAGATCGGCGCCAACTGCTTCATCTTCGAGGGCAATGTCGTGCAGCCGTTCACCCGCATCGGCGACAACTGCGTATTGTGGAGCGGTAACCATATCGGCCACCGCACGGTGGTGCAGGATCATGTCTTCATTGCCTCGCATGCGGTGATTTCCGGCTATTGCGAGATCGGGCAGGGCAGCTTTATCGGGGTCAACGCCACGCTCAGCGACAAGGTGCGCATTGCCGCAGACAACGTCATCGGTGCCGGCGCGCTGGTGACGCGACATACCGAAGCCGAGCGCGTGTACGTGGGCTCGCCGGCACGCGCGGTGGCGGGCAGATCCAGCTTCGATGTGGAGCTCTGAGCGGTGTTTGCCTGGAAAAAACGCGGGCTGGTGTTCGATGTCGCCCGCCATGGGGTGGGCGGCTGGATGCACCATGCCGCACTGACGCCAACACCGCATCGCCTGTCTGCTCAGGTGCTGCGTGTGTACGCCGGCTTTCGCGATGCGCAGGGCGTGAGCCGGATCGGCTACGTGGATGTGCGCGCCGATGCGCCAACGCAGATCGTCGGCGTCAGCAAGCAGCCGGTGCTCGACATTGGCCGTGATGGGTGTTTCGACGACAACGGCATGATCCTGGGCGATGTGGTGGCCGGGCCGGACGGGCTGTACCTGTTCTATGTCGGCTTCCAGCGCGTGGCCAAGGCCAAGTTCCTCGCCTTCACCGGGCTGGCGGTGTCCTGCGATGGTGGCGAGAGCTTCCAGCGCCGGCAGGAAACGCCGCTGCTCGATCGCGCCCCGGGGCGCAGCACGATTGCCGCGGTGCATTCGGCACGCTACGACGATGGCCGCTGGCGGTTGTGGTACGCGGTGGGCGATGACTGGGAAACGATTGGCGGCCAACCGTATCCGCGTTACCACATCCGCTACGCACAGACCGACGACCTGCGTTGCATTCCCACCGACGATGTTGTGTGCCTGCGCCCACGCGGCGACGAATACCGCATCGGGCGTCCGCGCGTGTACCGGTTCGGCGCGCGCTACCTGATGTATTTCACCCGTGGCGACCTGAAGGGCGGCTACTTTCCCGGTATCGCCTTCAGTGGCGACGGGGTGCACTGGGACCGCAACGATCGCCGATTGGGGCTTGCATTGTCCGATGAAGGCTGGGATGCGCAGACGCTGTGCTACCCCGCCTTGATTCGGCACGGCGAGCGCGTGTTGATGTTCTACAACGGCAACGCGATGGGGCAGGCGGGCTTCGGCCTGGCAGAGGCGGCGTTGCCGGTTGCGTTACAGGGCTGCGATGTTTTCGGTTAGGTCTTACGTGCCGGGCGATGCGCCGGCGTGGGACGCCCTGGTGGCGTCATCGCGCAATGGCAATCTGCTGCATCGGCGGGACTATATGGACTATCACGCCGAGCGCTTCGTGGATGCGTCCGTGTTGGTTGAACGTGGGGACGCGGTGGTGGCGGTGCTCCCGGCCAATGTGCAGGGCAGTTGCGTCAGCAGCCACGCCGGGCTCACCTATGCCGGGCTGCTGTCGTCGATGGCGCTGCGTGCCGGCGCCACCTTGCAGGTGTTCGAGCAGATTGCCGCGCACTACCGCGCGCTCGGCGTGCGCGAGGTCATCTACAAGCCGGTGCCGCATATCTTTCATGCCTACCCGGCCGAAGAACAGCTGTACGCGCTGCATCGGCTGGGCGCACAGCTGTGCCGGCGCGATGTGTCGTCGGTGATTGCGCTACGCGAGCGGCCTGCATTCAGTGCCGAGCGGCGGCGTTCCATTGCCAAGGCGCGCAAGGCTGGGGTGCAGGTCCAGCGCGGGACCCAGCTCGTCGAATTCCATGCGCTGCTGACCCAGGTCCTGCAGCGGCATGGCGTGGCACCGACGCATCGGCTGGACGAGCTTCAACTGCTGCAACGCCGGTTCGCGCAGCAGATCGTGTTGCATGAAGCGCGCGCTGATGGGCAATTGGTCGCAGCCGCATTGGTCTTCGACTTCGGCCGCTGTGTGCATACCCAATACCTGGCGGTCTCCGAACAGGGCCGCCGGCTGGATGCGTTGAGCCTGCTGCTGGCCGACCTCATCACCGATGTCTACGCGCAGCGCGACTACTTCAGTTTCGGTATCTCCACCGAACAGGGTGGGCAGGTGCTCAACGAAGGTTTGGTGGAACAAAAGGAACGCTTCGGCGCGCGTGCCGTGGTGCAGGATGTCTATCGATGGTTGATGTAATGGATGTGCCTTTCCTGGATTTGCGTGCAGTCAATGCACGCTATGCCGATGCGCTCAAGACCGCAGCGGCGCGTGTCATCGATGCCGGCTGGTATGTGCTCGGCCAAGAGCTGGTCGCGTTCGAGGACGAATTCGCCAGTTATTGCGGCACCACGCAGGCAGTGGGCGTTGGCAATGGGCTGGATGCGTTGGCGTTGATCCTGCGGGGCTACCGTGAGCTGGGGTCTTGCGAGAAGGCGACGAAATCATCGTGCCCGCCAACACCTTCATCGCGACATTCCTGGCGATCAGCCAGAACCATCTGGTGCTGGTGCCGGTCGAGCCGGACCCGGCCACGTTCAACATCGACCCGGCAAGGGTGGAGAAGGCGATCGGGCCCCGCACGCGCGCCATCATGGCAGTGCACCTGTATGGGCAGTTGGCTGAGATGCAGGCCCTGCAGATCCTGGCCCATCGCTACGGCCTGCTGCTGATCGAGGATGCCGCGCAAGCGCACGGGGCAAGCGTCCAGGGGCGGCGCGCCGGTGCCTTCGGCGATGCGGCGGCCTTCAGTTTCTTCCCGACCAAGAACCTGGGTGCACTGGGCGATGGCGGCGCAGTCACGACCTCGGATGCACGTCTGGCCGAGTGCATTCGCGCGCTGCGCAACTACGGCTCGGAAGTGAAGTATCACCATCTCTGCCAGGGGTGAACTCGCGTCTGGATGAAATGCAGGCTGCGTTCCTGCGCGTCAAGCTGGGCTATCTGGAGGACGAAATCGCGCTGCGGCGCGCAGTGGCGCAGCGGTATCTGCACGGTATCTGCAACCCGCTGATCATGCTGCCCGCGCCGGTAGCCGAGCAGCAGCACGTCTGGCATCTGTTCGTGGTACGCAGCCCGCAGCGCGATGCCTTGCAGGCACATCTGTTGCGGCAGGGCATCCACACGCAGATCCATTACCCGGTGCCGCCGCACCGGCAGCCTGCATATGCCTCGCTGGGCGAGGCCTGCCTGCCGCTGAGCGAACAGCTGCACCGGGAAGTACTGAGCCTGCCGATGGGGCCGGCGTTGGACGATGCAGCAGTTGTGCAGGTGATCGCGGCCTGTCAATCGTTCGGCAGCAACACATGAATCTGGTGCGCAGCAGCGCCTACACCGGCGTTGCGACGCTGGCCAAGCTGCTGGCGGCATTGGTGGTGGTCAAGCTGGTCGCCGTCTACGCCGGTCCGCAGGGCGTGGGCCGGCTTGGCCAATTCCTCAACCTGATGTCGGTGCTGACGGTCCTGGCCGGTGGCGGCATCAGTGCCGGCATCGTCACGTCTGTGGCGCAGTACCGCGACGATGCGCCCGCGTTGGCGCGCTTGCTGAGTGCGGCGCTCTCATACGCATTCTGCGCGGCCTGCGTGATCGCACTGCTGGCGATGGTGTTCAGTGGAGCGATTGCCGAGCGCCTGCTGGGCGATGCGAGCTACCGCCCGCTGATCTGCGTGTTGGCAGTCGCGCAACTGGGAATCGCACTGCTCAATTACACACTGGCACTGATCAACGGCTTCATGGATGTACGGCGGCTCGCCTTCGTGCAGGTGACAGGCGCCGTGCTGAGCGTTGCCTTGGTGGCGTGGCTCTCCAGCCGGGCGCAATTGCATGGGGCGCTATTGGCGCTGGTCCTGGGGCAGGTGCTGTGGCTGCTGGCGGCGGTCCCTGCGCTGCGGCGCAGCCCCTATTTTCAGCCTGCAATGTGGCGGATGCGCTTTGACGCGCAGATGATCCGTCGGCTGGCGGCATTTTCGCTGATGACGCTCACCTCGACACTGGTGTCGCAGCTGGTGACCATCGCGGTGCGCCATCATCTGGCGCTGCGGTTCGGTTGGGAGCAGGTGGGCTACTGGCAGGCGGTCAGCCGGGTCTCCGATGCCTATCTGCTGTTCTTCACCACCGCCATCAACGTGTACTACCTGCCCAAGCTGGCATCGCTGCAAGACGCTGCGGGTCTGGGCAGCGAGCTGCGCAGCGCGTATCGCTACGTCATGCCGGCGGTGATCGTGGTGGCGCTGGGCGTGTATGTAGGCCGCGATTGGGTGACTTGGCTACTGTTCGATACGCAATTTGCCGCTGCGGCGCCCTTGTACGGCCCGCAGCTGCTGGGCGATGTCATCAAGATCGCGGCGTTCGTGCTGTCGTACGTGATGCTGGCCAAGGCGATGACGCGGCTGTTCGTGATCTCCGAATGCGTGTTCGCAGCGAGCTATCTGGCGCTGGTGTACGTGTTCACCGCGTGGTTCGGGCTGATCGGTGCGATGTACGCCTTCGCCGCCAACTACGTGCTGTATCTGTCGTTCAACATCGTGGTGGTGCGACGCTATCTGGAGCGGGCAGCATGAACGATCAGGCGCCGGTATCGGCACGTGCACGCTGGCCGTTGGTGTCGGTGCTGATTCCGGCGTTCAATCATGCGCGTTTCGTGCAGCGTTGCCTGGACAGCGTCCTGGAAGACCCGTACCCATGCAAGGAGATCGTGATCATCGATGATGGCTCCAGCGATGCCACTGGCGAAAAGATCAGCCAGTGGATCAGCGAGTATGGGCATCGGCTACCGGTGCACTTCGTGCAACGCGAGAATCGGGGAGTTGCCGCCACCCTCAACGAACTGGCATTGCGTGCGCGGGGAGAGTATCTGCGGCTTGGTGCAAGCGACGATTACTTGTTGCCCGGCGGGCTGGACGCGCAGGTACGCTATCTGCGCGGACATCCGCAAAAGCTTGCGGTGATCGGCGATGCCCGCGTGGTCGATGCGCATGGCCAATTGCTGCATGGCAGCGCCATGCGCGATCTGCATCGGGTTGACAAGAACCTGTACTGCTCCGAGTCCGGCATCCGGCATGCGGTGATACGCCAGTGGGCAGTCGGTGGCGCGGTGACGCTGCTACGGCGCAGTGCGTTCGACGCGCGCAGCGGCTGGAACGAGTCGCTACGAATCGAAGACTGGGATTTCTTCCTGCGCCTGGCTGCAGGCGATGCGCTGGGCTTCATCGATCTGCCGGTATGCGCCTACCGCCTGCATGGCGGCAACCTCAGCAAGACCGCAAACGTGCCGGCACGCATCGCCAACCTGAGCGAATCGCGGCAAGTGGCGTTGCGCTGCGCAGCGTTGTTCGATGCGCCCGATCGCACACTGCTGCATGCGCAGGCGCGCTACATCGCAGCCAAGGTGGAATTCCTGCGGCGCCGGCCGCACCGTGTAGCCGCGCATCTAGTGGCCTATGCATGGTTGTCGCTGTCTGCCAGATGGCGTCCGAAACGTGCCGCGCGTGCGGTGGAGCTTGCATGAGCGCACTGTTGCGCCGCCCGGCAACCTATCTGGCATTACCCATGTTGCTCAGCTGCGCGTTGACGTGGCTGACCTATGCGCTACCCGACGGCTACCTGGCAGGCATCGTGCTGCTGGCGCTTGCGGCAGCGGCCACCTTCGCGCTCGACGCGCTGCTGCGCACACAGCTGCCGTCGGTCGAGCGCTTTCGCCACTACCGTTACGCCGGTACCCGCGATGCATTTCTGGCGATGGGGCTGGCCGTGGCGGTGACGGTGTTCTGTATCGCCGACGTGCTGTTGTTTCCCATTCCGTTGTTCAGCGATCCAGCGTCGTACGCCACCTTGAGCCCTGCGCGTGCGCATGTGCGGCACATCTCCAATATGTGCTGGATCCTGCTACCGATCGCCCTGCTGTGCGTGCGCCATCGCGGCTTGCGTGCGGCGATGGTGACGTTGGGGTTTGTATTTCCCATCGTGGTGATCGATCGCAACCGCATCTTCGCTGGCCTGTTCTCCTTCGTGCTGGTGATGCTGTTGCGGCGCGACCCGGCGCGTCGGCTGCCGTGGAAGACCATCGGCCTGCTGGTGCTGGCCGGTGGTGGCGTGTTTTCGATGCTCGGCGCGTTGCGCTCCGGTTCTATGGCCACCGTGGCGTTGCCGTTCAGTGCGTTCTACCGTGCCATGCCGCAGGGCGTGCAATGGCTGCTGCTCTACATCAGCGCAGGGCCTTATAACTTCGGTGCGATGTTGGCCAAGGGCTACGTCAACGCCAGCTTTCTGGTCAATCAACTGGTGCCGTTCAGTGGTTCGATCGCCACTGCCGGCACCAGCATTCCGCTGGACGCGCCCAATATCAATGTCGGCACCGAGTTCTTCCCGTTCCTGATGGCGTGGGGCGCCGCCGGTGCCTTGCTTGCGCTATTGGCCTTGTACGCCGGGCTGGTCTGGAGTGTGCGCCGGCTCCATGGCTCGCTGTCGATCTTTCACGTGCTGATCTTCCTGCGTATCGCCTATGCCTGCCTGATGTCGCCCTTTGCGCCACAGGCGTTCACCTGGACCAACTTCGGCTTCATCGCGCTGTGCCTGGTGCTGCATGTCTGCACGGTGCTGTTGCCCAGCCGCCTGTCCCCACATCCGTCTGCCGCGTAAGCGTGCAGCACGCCATTCATCGCCCCGTTGCAGAGCCGCGCCCATGCATCAACACGACGAAATCTACCTGATCGACCTGTGGCGCATCCTGCGCCGGGAATGGCGCTGGGCAGCGGCAGCGCTGCTCGTGGTGCTGGGCCTGACCTTCGCCTTCACCCGCCTGGCCAAACCGCAATGGGAGGCCACCGCGTGGATCCAGGTGGGCGAAATCGGCCCGACCCCTGCTGGCCGCGACCCCAAGGTCGAACCGTTTCAGCGCGTGATCGATCGCATGAAAACGCGGCTGTTTCAGGATGCGGTGCTGCGTCAGGCGCAGGTGCCGCTCGATGGCCGCGCCGCGCAGCTGTATCGCGGCAGCCTGAAGCCGGACCCCGACCCGTACGCCAACCTGATCGGCGTGACCATCCGCGCCGAGTCGGCGCAGCAGGCACGCACGCTGGCCATGGCCACCGTCACCCAGCTGCGGATGCTGCACGGCGACACCAACGCAGCTGCGCTGGAGCTTGCGCGCGCACGCCTGCAAGGCTTGAGCGAGGATCTACGCGCAGCCACCAGCAATCGCGAGCAGCTGCAGCGGCAGTTGCAGGCCGGGCAGGGAGCGGCTTCGGCCACACCCACGCAGGTACTGGCGGGCGTATTGCTGACCGACAGCAACACCACGATTCGCGCCTTGAAGAGCGAGCGCGACGACCTGGTTGCCCGGCTCACCACGCGTTACACCTACCAGACCTCGCTGGCGTGGCCACTGTACGTGCCCGACCGCCAGGCATTTCCGAACGCGATCACGGCTTGGGCAGCGGGCCTGCTTGCCGGGGCGGGACTGAGCGTGCTGGCCGCGGTGCTGCGCAATGCGGTGCGTCGTCGTGCGCGGACTCGTGCACCGGTTGGTGCGTGACGCTGCAGTGGGACCTTGGCGCAACCCGGGCGAATGGGTTTGCGCAAGCAGCAGGCCCCGGGCGATATGAGAACGAAGGTGAAGCCGTGCATCGCATGTGTCGCGGTAGCCAATGCCGGCATGTCGGGTGTGATTGCCTGAGCCAGCTCGGCCACCATCCACCGCGCTGCAACCAAACCGGCACCATCGCGCACTCACGGGTCTATCAAACGATGCCGCGTTGGGCGTTGCGACCGGAGAGCGTGGTGAAAACATCAGGACGGGTCTGGGAGGCTGCGCATGTCGTCACTCAGTGAGCATGCGGCGCGGGGCGGCACGGTCGCGCCGGAGCAACTGCTGGAAACGCAACGTGCGTTCGACAGCGTTGCTCCAGACTACGATGGCCCCCGCAACAACAACGCGCTGATCCAGCGCATGCGCACCACGCTGTGGGACACGGTCGCGAGCGAGTTGCCGGTGGGGTCGCGGCTGGTCGATCTGGGCTGCGGTACCGGCCTGGATGCTGGCGAATTCGCACGCCGCGGATATTCCGTGCTGGCCACCGACTGGTCGCCGGCAATGGTCGAGCGCACCCGCCAGCGCGCTGCCACGCACGGGCTGCAAGAACGCCTCACCGCCGCACATGTCGGCATCCAGCAACTCGATCGGCTGGAGGGCAGCTTCGATGGCATGTACTCCAACTTCGGCCCGCTCAATTGCGCGCCGGATCTGCCGGCCGTCGCCGCGCAATGCGCGCGCCTGCTGCGCCCGGACGGCTGCCTGGTGTTTTCGGTGATCGGACGGATCTGCCCGTGGGAAATCGGCCATTACGCCTTGCGCGGGCGCTTCAGGCGCGCGGCGGTGCGTGCCGCCAAGGGGGCAATTGCGGTGGGCATGAACGGCCACACCATCTGGACCTGGTACCACCTGCCGCGGGAGTTCTACCGCGCATTCGAAAAGCATTTCGTGCTGGAAAGCTATCGCGCCTTGAGCCTGTTCCTGCCGCCACCGTATCTGGTGGAGTTTTGCGAGCGCAATCCACGCCTGTCCGAGCGCCTGGGACGCTGCGACGACCGGTGGGGCGGGCTGCCATTGCTGCGCGACACGGGCGATCACTTCCTGATCGTGATGCGCAAGCGCTGAGGGGAGCGGTCGATGGCCATGGCCGATGTCTGCCTGCACGGCGCACGCGCGATCACCCAGGCGGGTCTCTCGCGTGCCGCAGTGACCATCCGTGCGGGGCGCTTCGGCGGCACGCTCGGCGCCGGTACCGTGCGCATGGATCTGCAAGGGCATGTTTTGGCGCCAGGCCTGATCAATGCGCACGAACATCTGCAGGTCAACTGCGTACCGCCGCTGCCGCAGGCCGCACCGTTCCGCAACAGCTATGCGTGGATCGAGGCATTTCAAGCGCATTTTCAGCATCCGGACGTGGCCGCCGCACTGCGCGTGCCCAAGGCGGTACGGCTGCGCCATGGTGGTCTGAAAAACCTGTTGGCCGGCGCCACCTGCGTGGCCCAGCACGATCCATGGCAAGCCGCGCTGGATGAAGGCAACTTCCCGGTGAGCCTGCTGCGCGACTTCGGCTGGAGCTACGCGTTGGGCTGGACAGGCTACGGCCCGCCCGTACAACACAGCTTTGCCGCGACGCTGCCAGCGCACCCCTGGATGATCCATCTGGCCGAAGGCACCGATGCGGTGGCGCGTGCCGAGCTCGACGAACTCGACCGGCTCGGCTGCTTGGCCGCCAACACGGTGTTGATCCACGGCGTGGGCATGGGTGAACAAGATATCGAGCGGGTGATCGCGCGTGGCGCAGCCGTGGTGTGGTGTCCTTCCAGCAACCAGGCGCTGCTCGGCCGCACGCTCGATCCCTGGCGCTTGTGCATGGCCGGCCGGCTGGCGCTGGGCAACGATTCGCGCGTCAGCGGCGCGCGCGACCTGCTGGAAGAGCTGCGGATCGCCAGCGCGAGCGGGCTGGCACCGGACCAACTGCTTGGCATGGTCACCGGTGACGCCGCGCGCATCCTGCGCATGCCGACGCGTGGGCGCCTTGCGCCTGAAGCCATTGCAGATGTGTTGATCGTGCGCGACCGCGGTGGCGAGCCTGCCAGCAGCATCATCGGTTGCACGCGCAGCGACCTGCGTGCGGTGATTCGCGATGGCAAGCCGCGCATCGCCGATCCGGATTTTGCAGCGTGGTTCGACGCGGCCGGCATCCAGACGGTGCCGGTGTTGCTGGATGGACGGCCAAAATTGCTCGATGCCGCGCTGGCCGATCCGGCGGTGCTGGCGCTCGAACCCGGTCTTCAGCTTGTAACGCAGGAACAGCCGGCGCAGGCCGCCGCGCAGGTGACTCACGCGCTGGCTGCCAACGGGGCGCTTGCATGAGCGCAGTGCCGGTGCTCGAGCCAGCTGCCGCTTACGCGCTGTGGGCGCAGGCGTATCCACCGCACGCGCACAACCCGGTGATGCTGGCCGAAGAGCGCGCCATGCTCGCATTGATGCCGGCCAGCCTGCAGGGCCAGCACGTGCTGGACGCCGGCTGCGGCAGCGGCCGCTACATGCTGCATGCATTGCGCCGTGGCGCCCGGCGAGTGACCGGGGTCGATCTGTCGCCGCAGATGCTGCACCGTGCCGGTGCCGAGCTCGCACAGGACTGGCCGGCCGCACGCATCGCCTTGCAACAAGGCAGCCTGGATCATCTGCCGCTGGCCGATACGGTGGCCGACCTGAGCGTGTGCGGTCTGGTGGTGGGACACCTGCAACAGTTGTGGCCGGCGCTGGAAGAACTGCATCGCGTCACCCGTGTCGGCGGCATCGTGCTGTGCAGCGACGTCCATCCGATCGGCCACGCACTGGGCTGGCGGCGCGACTTCAAGGCCGATGGGCAGCGCTATGCGGTCCGCCATACCCAGCATCTCTACAGCCACTGGCATTGGGCATGCACCGCACTCGGGTTCGCGATCGAAGCCGTCTCCGAGCCGATGCTGGACCCCGCGGACATCCCGGCCGATGCGCGTTTCGACCAGATGGCGTTGCAGGTGCCGGTTGCGCTGGTGCTACGGCTGAGACGGGTCGCGTGAGCAGGATCTTGAACGCCGCAGTGGCGTCCTGTGCGTTGGGGAGTGCCCATCAGCGGCACGCTGCGGCCGCAGCGGTACACGGCAGCGACGTTGCGTCGATCTGCGTTCAAACACTGCCGGCCCAATGAGCCTGCACGTCGCACACCTGAACCTGGTTCCCACGCCCGATGGCCTGAGCGCGGAGCAGGTATTCGCCCAATGGCCATCGTTGGCAGACATCGCCGAAGCTGTCGCCAGTGCTGGCGTGCAGGTGTCGGTGATCCAGGCCTCTGCCTTGGACACCCGGATGCGCCGCGCGGGCGTGGACTACCGCTTCGCCGATCTGCACCAGCGTGGCAGCGCAGTCCGCGCGCGTACGCTTGCTGCATTGCTGCACGAGATCGCTGCCGATGTGCTGCATGTGCACGGTCTGGAATTTGCCGGCGACGCGCAGCGCCTGGCGTGCCTGCTGCCGCAGTTGCCGATCCTGCTGCAGGATCATGCCAACCGGCCACCACGCTGGTGGGCCAGACGCCTGTGGCGCGCACGCTACGCGGCCGCAGCCGGCATCGCGTTTACTTCGCTGGAGCTGGCGCAGCCGTTCGTGCGTGCGCGCCTGTTTCGCCGCAGCACGCAGCTGTTTGCCATCCCAGAATCCAGCAGCCGCTTTACCGCTGGCGACCGATTGCAGGCACGCGAGCAGACGCGCGTGCACGGCGACCCATGTGTGGTGTGGATCGGCCATTTCAGTCCAGCCAAGGACCCGCTCTGTGTACTCGACGCGGTGGCCATGGCGGCGCGTCTGTTGCCCGGTCTGCGGTTATGGTGCGTGTTCGACCAGGCGCCACTGCTGGCGCAGGTGCAGCAGCGCCTGCGTGCCGACCCACAGCTTGCCCGATGCGTCCACTTGCTCGGCAAGGTCGAGCACGCACGCGTGCAGGAACTGCTGCGTGCGGCGGATGTATTCGTGTCTGCCAGCCATGCAGAAAGTTGCGGTTATGCTGCACTGGAAGCCTACGCCTGCGGGTGCCTGCCGCTGCTGACGGCCATTCCATCGTTTCGTGCGCTCAGCGATGACGGCGCAGTGGGCGAGTTGTGGCCGGTCGGCGATGCATCGGCATTGTCGGAACTGTTGCTGCGCGTCAGTCGGCAATGCCCCTCGCGTGCACAGGTACGCGCCCATTTCGACGCGCGCCTGTCGTTTGCCGCGGTGGGCCGGCGCTGGGCGCAGGCTTATGCGCAATTACGCACGACCCCGCCGGAGCGCACTGCATGAAGCTGGCATTGGTGGTGCCAGGTGGGGTGGATCGGAGCGGGGAAGTCCGCGTGATCCCGGTGTTCCTGACCTTGATCGAGTGGCTGGCACGCAGCCATGACGTACACGTGTTCGTGCTGCATCAAGAGCCGCAACCGGGCACCTGGCACCTGCGCGGTGCCACGGTGCATAACATCGGCGCGCGCCGCACGCGGCTGCGCGCGATTGCCGCCATCTGCGATGAGCCCGGCGCGCACCGTTCGCCGTGATTCAGGCGATTTTTTCCGGCTACTGCAGCTTGATCGCGGTGACCGCCGCCAAGCTGTTGCGCCGTCCGAGCGTGGTGCATATCGCCGGCGGCGAGCTGATCGCCCTGCATCGCATCGGTTATGGCGGCCGCCGCAAATGGCGCGGGCGTCTGCGCGAGGCGGTGATCCTGCGGCTTGCCGACCAGGTCACGGCGGCCAGCGCGCCCATCATCGATTCGCTGCAGGCACTGGGCATCGCTGCGCAACGCGTGCCGCTGGGCGTGGATCTGCGCGCCTGGCCACCGGCAGCGCCGCGCGCCCGCACCGGGCCGACCGCGCGCCTGCTGCATGTGGCAAGCCTCAATCCGGTCAAGGATCAGGCCACCTTGTTGCAGGCAATGGCCGCGCTCAAGCGCGCCGGCGTTGCCTTCACCCTGGACATGGTGGGCGTCGACACCTTGGACGGTGCCATGCAGCGCCTGGTGCAGCAGCTCGGCCTGCAGCAACAGGTGCGTTTCCTCGGCTTCAAGACCCAGCGCGCGTTGCGTCCGATCATGCTGTCGGCCGATCTGCTGGTGCTGTCCTCGCTGCACGAAGCCGGGCCGCTGGTGCTGCTGGAGGCTGCCGTTGCGGGGATTCCTACGGTAGGAACTGCGGTGGGGCATCTGGTCGAATGGGCTCCTGCCTGCGCATTGGCGGTGCCGCTGGGCGACTGGGCCGGAATGGCAGAGGCCATCCGCCAGGTCCTCGGCGACGACGAACTGCGCTTGCGCCTTGCCTGGGCGGCGCAGTGCCGCGCCGTGCGCGAAGATGCTGCATTGACCACGCGCCTGTTCGAGCAGGTGTATCGCCAGCTGTGCGAGCAGCGGCCGCTGCCTCACCTGCGCTGATGTGCGCGGCAAGGCAGGGCGCTATCGTCGGTGATCTCGTGCGCCCGTGCTTCGAGTGAGGAGCATGCTGGCGACAACAGTCCTTGGTGCAGGCTTACGCCGGCTGCAGATAGCCATCCAGTGCCGCACGCACCACGTACAACATGTCTGTGCGCGGCACCGGTCTGGTCAGGCGCGTCACCAAGCGCCGCGCCTGGGTGTGGCGCACCCACGGCTGGTCCTGCAGCCATAGTTGGGTCTGCAGCATGTCGGCGCGCTCCCTGCGGCTTTCTGCCGAAGGCACCACACGGCTGTGCAGATACTGCCGGGCTTCGGCCAACGAACGCGACCATTCGATACCCGGCAGCGCCGATAACCAAAGATTCGAGCACGATGCGGCAGTGAGCGTTTGCCGGGCTGCTCGCATGCGCAGCAGCGCAGGACAGTCGGCATGCAGGCGCGCCATCACCGCGGCCGGCACCACAGCGCGGTAATAACGCTGCAGCAACAACAGTGGCGGCAACGCCCACCATGGCGGCATGGCGCTGTCTTCCCACAAGTGCTCCCAATCGCGCGGGCCCATGCGCGTTGCCAGCAATGCAAGGTCATGCAGATGCATCAGGCGAATGAATGGTGCGGTGGCAGATGCCGCCGGCCGCATGCAGCAGCAGATGACACATCAATGCGCCGATCGATGGATAGGGGTTCAAGCCCGGTTGCGGCCGCTCCGGCTGGATTCTTGCGGTGATTTCCACAGTCCGCACCGGCAAGCGCTCCTGGATGCGCGTGTGCAGCTCGATATTGATCGGCGCATCGCGGTGTTCGCCCAGCCCGGCCACTGCCTCGCCGTGCTGCGGCTTGAAGACCTGGTGCTTCCACTGCTGGAAGGAAGCGACATAGCCGAGTTCGCACAACAACGCCGCCGCTGCCGGCGCGTCGTCGGGTTCCACCAGCAAATCGAGATCGGCCATTGGGCGGTCGCCAGGCAGATACACCCCCAGTCGATGCAAGGCGGTGCCCTTCAGACCCACCAGCGCGATGCCCACGTTGCGGGCAGCGGCATCGATACGCGTCAGCAGCAGCGCAATACGCCGATGGCGGTCCTCGACATGGCTGCGCTGTTCGCCCAGGAAGGCATTCCATTCGGCGTTCTGCCACAACGAGCGGCGCTGCAACAGTGGCGAAATGCCGTGCGCGGCCGCCGCCGCTGCCGCCAGCTGCCACTGCAGCCGGTCCCATTGCGGCACTGCATCGCCCGGCTGGGCGAGCTCCACAGCCAGCCGTTCGGTCGCCGTGTGCAGGCGGTGCTTGATGGTGCGAAGGGAAGGGGGCATGCGCGTGGTCCGGTCAGACAAAGTGTCGAAGGAAGCGTGTGGGAACGATCGAGCGCTAGCCCACCAGGACGGTGCGCAGTTGCCGTGGCTGATGCGCAGCACTGGGGGCATCGGCTCGCTGCGGTGCCGGCTTTCACCGGCGATCAAGGCAGACCAGCGTGCTTCCAGTTGCTCCGACGCCTGCGCGAACGCATCCGCCGTCATCGCAGCACGCGCCTGTTGCAGATCGACCTGTGTGTGCAGCAGATCGCGGACGCTGCGATAGAACTCGGAGTCGTACGCCCCACGGAACATCATCGCCAGGTCGTCGCTATCCTGCCAATGCGTCTTGCTGCCCAGCTGATTCTTCACTTCCTCGTAGAACTTGGTGCCGGGCAGGGGATACGACACGCTGACTCCGATGATGTCCGGATTGGCCTGCGTCACCAGTGCGCGCGTGGCCAGGATGTCGTCGAGCTCCTCGCCCAGATAGCCCAGCTGGATGAAGAAGCCCACGCGGATGCCGTGCGTTCCCAGGTGCTCGCGCGCGGCAATGACCTCGCCGACCTGGGTGCCCTTGGTCATCTTGTCGAGAATGCGCTGGCTGCCGCTTTCCGCGCCGATCCAGGCCTCCACGCAACCGGCGCGCGCCAAGGCTGCGGCCATGCGTTCGCTGGCAAGGTCGGCGCGGGTCTGGATGGTGAAGGGAACCGTGCCATCGGCATCGCACAAGTGCTGCGCAAAGGTCTCCACCCAATCGATATGGAAGCCGAAGATGTCGTCGGCCATCCAGATATGGTCGGGGCGAAAACTGCGTTTGAGGTGAATCATTTCGGCGGCCACCTCTTCGGCGCCACGCCGCTTGTAGTGATTGCCCCAGATCGGCTTGGCGCACCAGTTGCAACGGAATGGGCAACCGCGCGAGGCGGCCATGTTCAAGCTGAAATGGCCATGCCGTTGTTGCCAGAAGTGCCGGTAGCGCGGCATGTCGACCAGGTCCCATGCCGGCAGGCCGCTCAGGCGTGCGTCCGGTGGTTGCGCGCCGGGGTGCACGCGCGTTGCCGCCGGCTGGCTGGCGGCAATTTGCGCAACCCCTGCCAGCCAATGCTCAGTGTCGATATCCGGCGTCGCTTCGATGCGTTCCAGCAACGAGATCAACGGGGCGATGCCTTCGCCGATCAACACCGCATGCGCGCCTGCGGCCAGGAACGCGTCCGGGTTGTCGGACGCATCCGAGCCGGCCACCAGCACGCGGCAGCCGGCGGCACGGGCCTGCGCGATCATGCGGCAGGCAGCCTCGCGCATCCGGCTCAGGCACATCTTGGTGAGGAAGTTGAAGTTGTCTTCGTAGAACACCACCAGCTCCGGCCGCGCAGCGTGCAGCGCAGCGGTGTAGTCCTCTACATCGTCGGCCAGCATGGCATCGAACAAGCTCACTGCATGCCCACGTTCGCGCAGCAGCGCTGCGATCTGCAGCGTTGCCAATGGCGGATACGGCTTGCCGCGCTCCCATTGCTTGGGGTCGTAACGCAGGAAATACGAATGACTGACCTGGATCTTTACCATCTGCACAAGGCTCTCGTTCTCTCGCCAGGCGGGCGCAGCAGCGGCGTGCGCAGGTACCGGCATTCGGCTCGGCAGTAGGTGCGCATGCATGGGGCTTTGGTTGCGTCGCGTTGCATGCGGGCACGGCTTGGGCGAGGCAACCTTTCTGCTAAAACGCGGCACCCATCGGCTGATTCAATGCATCGGATGAAGGCATGCCGCAGTCGGCTGCACGGGCGCAACACACGTCGTTGAGCGATGGCTCCGCTCCGCTGCCATCGCCACACAGGCAGCCGTAGCGGCAGATCCGTTCGGCGAACATCGTCCGCGGCGGTTGGGCGTGCGCCGGCAGATTCTCGGGGCGCTGTTCCATTTCCAGAGCGATAGCCAAGCATTGTTGGCGCTTGTCGATGCCGCCTACGCGGGTTTGCCTGCGCATCGGCTGCCGGGCGCTCCGGAATTTCATGTCACGCTGGACCTGCTGCCGCGTGCGCCGGGCCGCACCGATGCCGAGCCGCCACCGGTGCGCACGCACGCCAGCGGCGGCCTGCTGTGTGGTGTCATGGACGCCTGCAATTACCTGATGCTCTCGGTGCCACAGCGCCGCGCGATGCTGGTGGTGTCCGAGGACATGCTTGCCCACGCGTATCACGTACGTTACGAATTGATCGAATTCGCCGTGTTCCTGCTGGCTGCGCGCGGCATTGGGCTGGTGCCACTGCATGGTGCTTGTGTGGGGCACCGCGGACGCAGCGTGTTACTGCTTGGCGCCAGCGGTGCGGGCAAATCGACCTTGGTCTTGCACAGCCTGTTGCATGGGCTGGACGTTGTCGCCGAAGACGGTGTCTTTGTGGCACCCGATAGCCTGCTCACCACCGGTGTGGCCAATTTCCTGCACCTGCGTGCCGAAGCGCTGGGCCTGGTCGATGCGCCCACGCGTGCGTGGATCAGCGCATCGCCAGTGATCCGGCGCCGCAGCGGCGTAGAAAAATTCGAGGTCGATCTCCGCCATCGCCACGCGCATCTCGCGCCCAAGCCCATGCAGTTGCATGCGGTCGTGATGGTGTCCAGGAAGCCTGCCATCGCATCGGCACAGCGCCTGATCGCGGTGCCTGGCGAGCACGTCGCCGCCTGCCTGGCCCACGATCAACCCTACGCCGCCTGTCAGCCCGGCTGGCAGCGCTTTGTCGAACAGGTGCAGCGCATCGGCATGTTCACCTTGCACCGCGGCACGCATCCGCAGGCATCGGTGGATGCGCTGCTGCAGCTGTTGCAATGAGTGGTTGTCTGCAAGCGTGCTGGAACGCCATCGGCCGGCAGATCCTCATCGCGCGCCAGCGCCTGCAGGTTGCGCACGCATGAGCGGCTGGCGATGACCGACGGCCGGCGCATGTGCGCGGTATTGCACCAGTTCGCGAGCACTCTGGTGCCGGCAGACATGCCGGCGATTGCACTTTACGTCGCCTTGTCGCTGGTTGCCGCGTTGGCCGGCAGCGTGGTGGCGGTGTGTCTACTGCCGCTGGTGCAGCCAGGTCACAGCGTGCAACTGGCGGGCTATCGCCTGGCCTTGCCGGGCGGGCTGGCGATGCAGGCGTGCGTGTTCATTGCGGTGAGCCTGCTGTTTGCCGTGCTGCGTTGGCAGAGCGCACGGCTGGCCGCGCAGTTGACCAGCCGCTATGCCATCGGCCTGCGCGCACGCGTGCATGCGGCATTGATCGATGCGCCATTGCCGGCCTTGTCCGGGGCAAGCTCGGCAGAAATCGCCAACGTGCTCACGTACAACATCGAGATCGCCACGCAAGGCTTCAGCGCCGTGCTGCAGCTGCTGGTCGCGGCCATCACTGCACTGGTGAGCCTGTGCATCGCGGTGCTGATCGCACCTGCGCTGTTGATCAGCGCCCCATTGCTGGCGGTGCTGGCCTGGTTGGGTCTGCGCTTCTCCAGCAGTCGCGCACAGGCACGCATCAGCCGCGCGTACGTGGCGGACATGACCCAGCTGTTCTGGCTGAGCGAAGATTTTCCGCGTCGCCTGCGCCACGTGCGCTCGTTTCAGCGCGAAGACCTCGAAACCCGCCATTACGAGCGCATTTCCGCGCGACTGGGGCACGGGTATGCGCAACAGCAAGCACTTGTCGCCGGCAGCCGCCTGCTGCTGGAACTTACTGCGGTAATCGTCATCGCCGGCATTTTGGTGCTGGCCAATCGATGGCAGGAGGGCGATCGTGCTGCGCTGATCACCGTCAGTCTGTTGCTCGGCCGTCTGTTGCCGTACCTGGTCACCACGCGGCAGAGTCTTCAGCAGTTGCGTTCTGCGTGGCCGGCGCTGCAGCTGTGGCGCCGCTATGTCGACCTGGGGGCTGCGCGGGTACATGTCCCGGAAACAATGGCCGAACCACTGCCGGCTGCGCTGCATATCGAACACATCGGGCTGGCGTTGCCGCTGCCCCAACGCGCGATCGAATCGATATTGCTGGTTCCAGGCCGGATGACCCTGGTGGTCGGTGCTTCCGGCGTGGGCAAGAGCAGTCTGATGGATGTGCTCTCCGGCCAGACGCCGCCGGCGCAGTTCGTGGCGCACATGGGCGGACGTCGGCTGACGTTCTCCGCGTATCGGCATCTGGTGCGGCACAGCGCCTACATCGGCCAGGGCGTGCGGCCTTGGCAGCACACAGTGCGCGAGTGCCTGCAGTGGGCGCTGCCCGATGCCTCTGATGCACGCATGTGGGAGACGCTTGCGGATGTCGGCCTGTGTGCACGGCTGCAGCGCGATGCGCACGGTCTGGACACGCCGATTCATGCGCAGGGCGGGCGCCTGTCCGGCGGCGAGTTGCAACGCCTGCTGCTGGCGCAGGTGTTGCTGCGTCGACCGACGCTGGCCGTCCTGGATGAAGCAACCAGCGCCCTGGATGCCGATGCCGAACATCAGGTGCTGAGCACCCTGCGCGCACGCCTGCCGCAAAGCGCGCTGGTGGTGGTGTCGCATCGCACCAGCCTGGCCGCGGTGGCAGACCGTACGGTGACACTGGGCAGCGCACCTCTCGAAACGGGACACGCCGGCACGGGGAACTGGCAACGCACAGCGCACGATGACGCGTCATCGGCTGGCAACCAGTCGGGGCAATCACCCCGGGGTAGAGGGTGACGCAACGGCTTGTGGCGATGGAGCGGTGGCGGATCAGATCCGCCGGCTGCTGCCTGATCCGCTATTGCTGACAGAGCCGCGGCCGTTGCCAGGCACGCACCGAGGTGCGCCAATTCCCACCTAACACAGTGGCTTACACGCCTGGCGTTTGCGCGGGCGTTTCATCATCCTCACTCACCTGCAATGTCTTCCAGTGTCCGATTGCGCGTGCGCGGCCCGAATGCGGCAATCACGCTTGCCACGATCGACATGCTGAGCGCGATGAAGGCCAGCACCCCATGGCTGCCAACCTGCGTCAGCAACCAGCCGATCAGCACGCTGCTCACCGCCGTGGACAGGCGACTGAAGGAGTAGCAAAGCCCACGGCACGGGCACGCAGGCCGGTCGGGAACAGCTCGGCCTGATAGCCGTGATAGGCAAAGCTCATCCACGCGTTGCAGAACGCGACCATCGCCCCGCACAGCACCATGCCGACGGCCTGATGCTGCAACGCAAACAGCCCGCCAAACAGAACAGCGCCCAGCGCCGATGCGGTGATCTGCCATTTGTTTTCCCAGCGCTGCGCAAAACGCAGCAGCAGCAACGGCGCCAGCGGGTAGGCCAACGAGATCGCAAACGCGTAGGCCAGGCTTTTGGTTACCCCGGCCCCGGTGCCTTGCGCCGAGATCAGCGCAGGCAACCAGTTGCCGAAACCGAAGAAGCCGATCGCCTGAAAGACATGGAAGACGATCAACATGCCGATGCGCCCGCGATACGGCGCACGCCACAGTGGCGTGCTGGGCATCACACCGGCCGGCGCGGGTGTGGCCGCCTGCGGTGCGGGCAGTGGCGCACCCACATCGCGCGTGCAGCGCGCTTCCAGTTCGGTCACCACTGCATCGGCTTCCGCATGGCGGCCGTGTGCGGCCAGCCAGCGCGCCGATTCCGGCAAGCGGCTGCGCAGCCACCAGATCGCCAGCGCGAACGCGCCGCTGAGCAATACCACCCAGCGCCAGCCGCTCACCCCCAGCGGCGCGGACGGCACCAACATCCATGCGGTCAGCGCGACCGTGGGGACCGCCAGAAATTGCACGAAAAATGCAAATGCAAACGCCGCACTGCGCATGTGCCGCGGTACCAGTTCGGACAGATACGTATCGATGGTGACCAGTTCGATTCCCAACCCGATACCGACCACAAAGCGCAGCACGATCACACCGCTGGCAGTGCTCTGCAGACCCATCGCCACGGTCGCCGCGGTGTACCAGATCAAGGCGAAGGTAAACACCGGGCGACGCCCGAACCGGTCGGCAAACGGGCTCAATAGCGCGGCACCGACAAACAGCCCAAGGAAGGTGGCCGCCGCGAATGCGGCCTGATCGGACATGCCGAACGCCCCGTCCGCGCCACTGGCAAAAATGCCGTCGCCAATCAGCCCGGGGCTGATGTAGGCGGTCTGGAACAGGTCGTACAACTCGAAGAACCCGCCCAGCGCCAGCAGCCCCACCAACCGCCACAGCGTGGCGCTGGCCGGCAGCCGCTCGATCCGGGCGGCGATCTGCGCCGAAGCCGAGGGCTGTTCGGGGGGCGCTAAAGGACTCGAAGACATGGGCAGGCATAGGCGCGAACAGGGCGGCGTCATCATAGCCAGCGTCCGGATGCCACAGCGGGCGCGCTTCGTCGCGCAGTCGATGCGTTCGTCTGTCGCGGGAGGGCATTGGGTATTCAAGGTGCGCCCCGCCGACCAAGGAACAGCGCGCTGCACCGCAGCCGCAACCGCAGCGCCCCTGCCGGCAGCAAGCTCAACAACGCTGCTGTCGCGAGTCGGGCAGGGCCGTACGCCCGATGCGTTGTCCGACTGCTGGAATGCTGTAATCCCTCACGGCACCCAACAAGCCGCTGGCAATGCCGCCGGGCCAGCCCCATCTCTGGCATATCACTCTTCCCGGAGTCATTCGATGACCCCCATTTCCGTGCTCGATCTGGCGCCGGTCTGCGAAGGCAGCGACACCACCCACGCCTTCGCCAACATGCTCGATCTGGCCCAGCACGCCGAGCGTTGGGGCTATCAGCGCTACTGGCTGGCCGAACACCACAACATGCCAGGCATCGCCAGCGCCGCCACCGCCGTGCTGATCGGTCACGTCGCCGGCGGCGCACCAAGACCATTCGCGTGGGTGCCGGCGGCATCATGTTGCCCAACCACGCACCGCTGCAGGTGGCCGAACAGTTCGGCACGCTGGCCTCGTTGTATCCGCAGCGCATCGACCTTGGCCTGGGCCGTGCCCCGGGTACCGATCAGCCCACCGCACGCGCCTTGCGGCGCTATTTCGACAGCGCCGATCACTTTCCGCAGGACGTGGCCGAATTGATGCGCTATTTCGCGCCGGCGGTGCCGGGGCAACTGGTACAGGCGGTGCCCGGCGCCGGGCTGGAAGTGCCGGTGTGGCTGCTGGGGTCGAGCCTGTTCAGTGCACGCCTTGCCGCCGCGATGGGTCTGTCGTTCGCGTTCGCTTCGCATTTCGCGCCCGATGCCATGGACGAAGCGGTGGCGATCTATCGCCGCGAATTCCGCCCGTCCGCACAGCTCGCTAGGCCGCACGTGATGCTGGCCCTGAATGTGGTGGCGGCCGACACGCACGCGCAGGCACGGCGTCTGTTCACCACCCAGCAGCAGAGCTTCGTCAATCTGCGTCGCGGCAAGCCAGGCAAGATTCCGCCGCCCATCGACGATATCGACAGCTTCTGGCAGCCGCATGAGCGTGCCGGGGTGGAGCGTGCACTGGCCTGCACGGTACTGGGCGATGCCGAGCAGATTGCGCGCGGCGTGGCCGAGTTCATCGAGCGCCACACGCCCGACGAGCTGTTGTTCACCGCCAACATCTACGACCACACCGCGCGTCTGCGCTCTTTCGAAATCGCCGCGGCCGCGTGCCGCGAGCTGGACGTGACCTTGGCGTGATTCACGCCGCTTTGCGCGGCGATCCGCTGTGATGCATGCACATCCATTGGGAAGACCAGCATGCAATTTCAGGAACGCAGCGAGAGCATCAGGCAGTTGGCCGAATTGATTCGGGGAGTGGACATCGCGATGTTCACTACCGTCTCGGCCGATGGCAAACTGGTGAGCCGCCCGCTGGGCACGCAGGAAGTCGAGTTCGACGGCGACCTGTGGTTTGCCACCGCCGCCGACAGCCCGAAAGTCGCGGAAATCGCCGCCGATCCGCGTGTCAACGTGGCCTATGCGTCGGCCTCGAAGAACACGTATGTCTCGGTGGCCGGCACCGCGCGCGTGGTCCACGACCGCACCAAGATCGATGAGCTGTGGTCGCCGGCGATGAAGGTGTTCTTCCCGGGCGGCAAGGACGACCCGAACCTGCGCTTGATCCACGTGCGTGCCGAATCGGCCGAATACTGGGACGGCCCCAGCGGCCTGCTCGGCAAGGCGCTGTATTTCGTGATGACGGCGGTCACCGACGATACCGGGAGCCTGTCGGACAACCGCGTGGTCGACCTGAAGTAACTGCGTCGAAGACGACGCGCCGGACGCGCTGCGCTCAGCGCCAGGCGTCCGGCCACCAATCGCGAACCAGGTCCACCAGCTGATCGGAGGTGACGCCGAACACCGCCACCGAGATCAGCGCAGCTGCCCAGCCCACCAGCATCAGCGCACCGTCGCGCTCGAGCAGGGCCAACGCGAACAGCAGCAGGATCAGGCCGAAAATATAGTTGGTGAAGGGAATCGGCAGCGTCAGCAGGATGCCGACCAACACCAGTAGCAAGCCGGTGAGGAGCTGCGCCGGCATCCGGTCCAGCATGCCGTGCAACCGCGGTTTGAGCAGGCGATCCAGGCGCTGCAGCGTCGGTCCCAGTTTGGCCACGAAGCGTTGGCTGGTCCGACGGCGCGGCCCACGTTCACCGATGAAGCGCGGTACCCACGGCTTGCGCAGGCAGCACATCATCTGCAACCCGATCAGGATGGTCAGTGGTCCGCTGATGCCACCGGCGACGCCAGGGATCGGAATGAACGAGGGCAGGATCGCAAGAAACAGGAACACGCCGAAGGCGCTTTGTTGCAGGTCGGCCAAGATTTCGCGAACGCGCAACACCTGGTCCGGATCGCCTTCGCTGAAGGCTGCCAGCAAGCTGCGGATGCCTTCGTTGCGGTAGCGCATCTGCTCGCTGGCATCATCGCGCGGCGCACTGCCGTCACCCGACGATGTCATCGTTGTCCTCGTCGCCCACCCGGCGCAGCAGCAACTTGTCCACGCGCGCACCGTCCAGGTCGACGATCTCGATGCGCCAGCCGGCCCAATCGAAGAATTCGCCGGCCTGCGGAATGCGCCCGAAATAGTAAATGCACAGGCCCGCAAGCGTGTGGTAATCGCCTTCGTCGGCGTCGGGCAGTTCGGCACCGAGCACTTCGCGCAATTCTTCCACCGGCAGCGAACCGTCGATCAACAGCGAGCCGTCCGCGCGCGTGACCACCAGCGCGTCTTCGTCGGTATTTTCCACCGCCTGCAGACGGCCGACCACCGCGCCCATCAGGTCGCTGATGGTCACCAGGCCGCGGATCTCGCCGTACTCGTCCACCACCAGCGCCATCGACTGCTGTTCTTCGCGGAAAATCTCCAGCAGCTTCATCGCGTGCGTGGATTCGGACACGAACAAGGTGTCGCGCAGCGCCTGGAACAGGTGCGCGCCGTGGCCATCCATGCGCGTGACCAGCGATTTGACTTCCAGCACGCCGGCAATGTCCTGGTCGCTGCCGCGGTATACCGGGTAGCGCGAAAATTCGTGTTCGCGCATGACCTGCAGATTGCGTTCCGGCTCGGCGTTGGCGTCCAGCCAGGCGATGCGATTGCGCGGGGTCATCAGGCTGTCGGCGGTGCGATCGCCCAACCGCATCACCCGATTCATCATGTCGCGCTCGTGCGCGTCGATCACGCCGGCCTCGTGACTTTCTGCCACCAGCATGCGGATCTCTTCTTCGGTGACCGAGGCCGACTCGTCCTTGCCCATGCCCAACATGCGCAGCACCAGCCGGGTGGAGCGCGCCAGCACCCACACACCGGGCGCGGCGATCTTGGCCAGCCAGGCCATCGGCACCGCGACAACGCCTGCGATGTCTTCGGAATTGCGCAGCGCCAGCCGCTTGGGCACCAGCTCGCCGAAGATCAGCGTCAGGAACGTGATCAGCGCCACCGCCAGGGTGCTGCCGATCACCACCGAATACGGGCGCGGCTTGCCGACCAGTTCGAACGTGCCCGCCAAGGCCGGGAACACCCCCTGCAGCCAGCTGGCAATGGCTTCGCCGATCGCCTCGCCGCCGAACACGCCGGTCAGGATGCCGATCAGGGTGATGCCGATCTGAACCGTGGACAGAAAGTTTTCCGGGCTTTCGGCCAGTGCCAGGGCCGCGCGGCGCGCTTGCTGGAACCGGCCATCTGCTTCAGGCGGCTCTTGCGCGAGGTCATCAACGACATCTCCGACATGGCGAAGAAGCCGTTCAGCACGATCAGGGCGATGACGATCAAAAACTCAACCACGGGCGTCTTCCCCGGTCAGTGAAGGGGAGGGCGGGAGAGCATTGGGGCTACCGGCGGGCGCACAGGCCGGGCGGCAACACGGGGGATAGGGTCGTCTTCCATAGGGTGCCCGAAGGCGCGCAGGCATGTTAGCAAACCCCAGGGTGGTTCGAGCCGGGAAATGTCGATGTGAAGGCCGCTCCCGGCGCGAGATACCCAGAGAGGTCATGGAACGGTCATAATTCGCGCCTGGCGCCGTCTCTCCCTCGACGGCAGGAAGTTGTCCACCCATGTTCTCGTTGCAGACCATCTTCGGTTCCGGCAAGCAGTTCTATGCGCTTCTGAACGAAGCGGCGCAGGCCGCCTACGACAGCACCAAGGCGTTGCACGCCATGATGCGCGAGTCCGACCGCCAACCGGCGCTGGACGCCTTCAAGCTGGCCCGCCTGCGCGAACGCGCCGCCTCCGACAAGATCGGCCAGGCGCTGGTGGACAGCTTCATGACCCCGATCGAACGCGAAGACATCGAGGCGTTGGGCTCGGCGCTGTACAAGATTCCCAAGCAGGTGGAGAAGTTCGCCGACCGCTACTCGCTGGCGACCAAGCACCTTGAACACATCGACTTCGCCCCGCGCGCGGCGATGCTGGAGCAGGCCGCCGCGGTGGTGGTGGAGATGGTGGCCGACCTGCCGCACATGAACATCGACCGCATGACCGCGCTCAACGACAAGCTGCGCATGCTCGAGAACGAAGCCGACCGGCTGATGCTGGAGCTGTATCGCGACATCTATTCCGGCCGCCTGGACACGTTGCAGATGTTCCTGCTCAAGGAGTTCTTCGAGATTCTGGAAAAGGCCATCGACCGCTGCCGCGAGGCCGGTGTGGTGGTCTACCAGATCGTGCTGAAGAACAGCTGAGGTCGCCGCGTGCTTACCTTAGTTCTGGTGGTGATCCTGGCCGCGTTGGTGTTCGAGTTCATCAACGGCTTCCACGACACCGCCAACTCCATCGCCACCGTGGTCGCCACCAAGGTGCTCTCGCCCGGCTGGGCGGTGATGCTGGCCGCCGGCATGAACCTGATCGGCGCGCTGACCGGCACCGCTGTGGCGCTGACGATCGCCTCGGGCCTGCTCAATACCAACGTGGTCGAGGTCACCCCGCAGGTGATCCTGTGCGCGCTGCTGGGCGGCATCATCTGGAACCTGATCACCTGGTGGAAGGGCCTGCCGTCTTCGGCCTCGCATGCCTTGATCGGTGGGCTGTGCGGCGCCGGCCTGGCCGCGGCGCACAACAACTGGGACGCGCTGATCTGGTCGGAAAACATCGGCAACTGGGCCAAGAACAAGGGCCTGTTGTGGAAGGTGTTCGTGCCGATGATCACCTCGCCGATCGCCGGTTTCGTGCTCGGCATCGCGGTGATGGTGCTGCTGTGGGCGATCATCGCCGGCATGTCCAGGCTCGGCGGCCCGATCGGGCGGCTGGCGCGCCCGCGCTGGGTCAATGCGTTCTTCGGCAAGGCGCAGATCGCCTCGGCCGCGTACATGGGCTATGCGCACGGCCACAACGACGCGCAGAAGACCATGGGCATCATCGCCATGACCCTGATCGGCGCGCAGTCGGCCGGCGCGCTGGACGACCTGCCGGGCTGGTTGTCGTTCCTGCATCCGGGCACCGGCCTGGCCGCCGGCGCCGGTATCCCGATGTGGATCGTGCTGACCTGCGCGGTGGTGATGGCCGCAGGGACGGCGTCGGGCGGCTGGAAGATCATCAAGACGCTCGGCCACAAGATGGTCAAGCTGCACCCCATCCACGGCTTTGCCGCAGAAACCAGCTCGGCGACGGTGCTCACCGTGGCGGCGCATTTCGGCATGCCGGTGTCCACCACGCACAGCATTTCCACCGCCATCATGGGTGTGGGTTTTGCCAAGAACCCGCGTTCGCTGCGGCTGGGCGTGATCGAGCGCATCGTCTGGGCCTGGATTCTCACCATCCCGGCTGCTGGCGGCGTGGCGTATCTGATCCTGATGCTGTTCGAGCTGTTCGGCTGGACCTGAGCGGTGCCGCGCTGCGGTCACGCACCGTCGGCACACTGCACTGCCGTTGCCGTATCGGCCTGCTTCCGGCAGGTTGCCCGCATGCCATGAGTGAGACCCTTTCCCGATGATGCTGGCCCTGGTGTGCGTGTTGTTCGGGTTTGCCTGGTTGATCGACCGCCGCGGACTGCGGCGGTTTTCCCGCGGATTGGGCTTGGCCAGCTTGCTGCTGGTGTTCGCGGTGGGGTGCGGTCCGTTGCCCTCCTGGATGTTGCAGCACCTGCAGCGCACCGGGGTCAACGACTTCAACGCGTGGGGCGCGCGCAACGTCATCGTGTTGCTGGGTGCCGGCACCGTGCGCCCGGAAGGTCGCGACGCGGTGGCCGAAGCCAATCTGTTCGCCTACGGCCGCATCGTCGAATCGGCACGGCTGTACTGGCAATGCCGGCACAGCGGGGGCGATTGCAAGATCGAGATCAGCGGCGGCGATGCACGCGGCCTGGGCCTGTCCGAAGCGGTGGTCTACCAGCGTGTCTTGTTGGGCCTGGGCATTCCGCGTGCAGATCTGATCATGGAGCCCTCGAGCATGAACACCTGGCAGAACGCGCAGTTCAGCCAGCCCTTGCTGCGCGCCTACCGGCCCGATCGCATTGCGCTGGTGTCCTCGGCCACCCACCTGCGTCGCGCAGACTTGTATTTCCGCCATTTCGGCATCGAGGCCACACCGGTGCGCGCCGACTGGCTGACCGCCACGTGGTCGATCCTGCCGCAGAGCTACAACTTCACCCTGGCCGATGTGGCCCTGCACGAATACCTGGGCATTGCGCGCTATCAGGTCTACCAGTGGTTGGGGTGGAATGTGCAGGCTAGCGAGCCTGGTGCGTTGTGATTGGGAGCCTGGATTTGGGATTGGGGATTCGTAACAGCTGGTGCGCTGCTGGATCTGCTTGGCTGATGTACTTGCGACGGTGCTTGCCAGTTCCAGATTGACGATGGCCACGCAGATGCGCGGCATTCAGAAATGGCGGGACTGCCAATGGCCTGGTCGCCGGCCGCGTGTGCGGCCGGCGCTGGCTGCGCTCAGCGCGTTTGGTACATCGCCTTGACGTCGCTGCGGAACGCGGCCTGGCTGTCGGCGCGGTTATAGAACATGTGGCCGCCGGGATATTCGCGCACCTGCACGCGCTTGCTGTCGCTGCCCATGGCCGGCATCTGGTCCACCGTCAGCACCGAACCCATGAACGGGCAGGAGAGGTCGTTCCAGCCGTGCGCGATCAACACGCGCAGCTTCGGATCGATCGCCACCGACTGACGCAGCTGGGTCACTGCGCCCTTGCGAAGCTCGTCGTTCCAGTCCCAGAGCTTGTTCACGTCGTAGTTGAGCGCGCGATATTGCGCATCGATCTTCCAGCCGACCACGCGGGTCACGAAGTCCACCATTGCGGTGGTGGTGGGCGCAATGATGCTGTCCAGCAGCGGGTCGTTGGCGCGTTGTTCGGCATCGTTGGGAAACGGATCGAAGGCGGTGACGTTGGAATCGTAACGGCTGCCCAATTCGCCCTTGTCACGAAACACCTCGCGCAAATAGGCCTGGGTTTCCAGGCGTCCGCCGGAGCGCCGCACGTACGCTGGGTCCAGCCCGGTCATGCGGGTGACCTGCTGCAGCATCGCCTCGGTAGCCTGCGGGTCGGTGCGTCCTTTCATCAGCGCCACCGCGTAATCGCCGCGGGTATAGTCGATCACCTGGCGCATCGCGCTGTCGCTGAGCTGGCCCTGGCGCTCCAGGTGCGCGGCAGCGATCGAGGGCAGCGTCAGCATCCATGCCAGGGGCGACACATCGCCGTTGTCGTCCAGGGTCGGGTTGAGATACGGCGACACCAGCACCACGCCGTTCATCGCCACACCCAGCTGTGTCTGCAGGTAGTGGGTGATGCGCGGACCGCGGAAGCCGCCGTAGCTTTCGCCGACCAGGTATTTGCGCGCCTGCAGGCGGCGGTTCTTTAGCAGCCAGTCGTAGATCACCCGCGAGAGGTATTCCACATCCGCCTGCGGGTTGTAGAACTGCTTCTTGGCATCGTCGTCGCCGATCAATGCGCGGCTGAAGCCGGTGCCGACCGGGTCGATGAAGACCAGGTCGGTGAAGTCCAGCCACGTGCCTGGGTTGTCGCGCAGCGTGGCCGGCGCCGACGCGCTGTCGCCTTCGGCGCCGACGCGCTGTCGCCTTCGGCGCCGAAACCGACGATCTTCGGCCCGATCGCGCCCATGTTGAGATACACCGATGCGGCGCCCGGCCCACCATTCAATGCGAAGGTCACCGGGCGGTCCTTGCCGTCGACGGTGTAGGCGGTGAACACCACCTCGCCCGTGGTCTTGCCCTGCGCATCGCGTACCGGCAACGTGCCGACCGTGGCGGTGTAGCCCAGGCTATGGCCGGCCACCCGTGTGCTCTGGCGCACGCTGGCGTCGGCCGGCAAGGGCGCCTGTTTGGCGGCAGCGGCATCGGGTTTGGCAGCGCTTTTATCGGCCTTGTCTGGCGCATCGGCCAGCGCTGGCCCGCTGAATAGCACGCAGGCCAGCAGGCCGGCACGGAGAAAGAAGGGCATGGGCATCGATGTGGGAGCAGGGAAGCGCCGATGCTAGGCTGCTGCAGAGCCCGGTGAATGTGCAGGAAGGCATGGATGTCGTGCGGACTGCCGCCTCAGGGGGCCTCGCCCGCCCCTTACCCCAACCCCTCTCCCGGCGGGAGAGGGGCTTGAGGCCGTGTACTCGTTGCCGCGCTCGATACAGCTCGACATTGCAGCAACGACGCGCGGAGGCGGCATCGCTGCCGGGAGTTAACGGCAAGGGGCGCTGATATTCCGCGACGGTGAATCGGACAGGATGTTTGCCGAGCCAAGCAGCCGGTTCCGGGGCCCACTTATGCCCCTTGCCGAAGCCGGCAACCGATCGCCCGCGCTTGCACGCACCCGCATGCCAACCCTCACCCCAACCCCTTGCCGACGGCAGAGGGGCTTTCGCTTCTCGGGGCTTCTGAAACTCCCGGTGTCCTCAAACTTCCAGCGAGGCCAGATCGCCCTTGGTTTCCAGCCACTGCTTGCGGTCGCTTGCGCGCTTTTTGGCCAGCAGCATGTCCATCAACGAACGCGTCTGCTCGCCGTCGTCGATGGTCAGCTGCACCAGCCGGCGCGTGTCCGGGTGGATGGTGGATTCGCGCAGCTGCTGCGGATTCATTTCGCCCAGGCCCTTGAAGCGGGTCACGCTGATCTGGCCCTTCATCTTCTCGCGCGCGATCTTGTCCAGCAGCGTGGTCTTTTCTTCTTCGTCCAGCGCGTAGAACACCTGCTTGCCTACATCGACACGGAACAAAGGCGGCATCGCCACGAACACGTGGCCGGCAGCGACCAGTGCGGGGAAATGCTGCAGGAACAGCGCCGTCAACAGCGTGGCGATATGCAGGCCATCGGAGTCGGCGTCGGCCAGGATCACCACCTTGCCGTAGCGCAGCCCGGTGATGTCGTCCTTGCCCGGGTCGCAACCGATCGCGATCGCCAGGTTATGCACTTCCTCGGAGGCCAGCACGCTGCCCGACGCGACTTCCCAGTGTTGAGGATCTTGCCGCGCAGCGGCAGGATCGCCTGAAAATCCTTGTCGCGCGCCTGCTTGGCCGAGCCGCCCGCAGAATCGCCTTCGACCAGGAACAGTTCGGTACGCGACAGGTCCTGGCTGATGCAATCGGCCAGCTTGCCGGGCAGGGCGGGGCCCTGGGTGACCTTCTTGCGGACGATCTGCTTTTCGGTCTTCAACCGTGCGCTGGCGCGGTCGATGGCGATCTGCGCGATCTTCTCGCCGATCTCCACGTTCTGATTCAGATACAGGCTGAAGGCGTCGTGCGCGGCGCCTTCGATGAAACCGGCGGCTTGGCGCGAGGACAACCGCTCCTTGGTCTGGCCGGAAAACTGCGGATCGGTCATCTTCAGGCTGAGCACGAAGGTCACCCGGTCCCAGACATCTTCCGGTGCCAGCTTGACGCCGCGCGGCAGCAGGTTGCGGAAATCGCAGAACTCGCGCAGCGCATCGGTCAGGCCCGAACGCAGGCCGTTGACGTGGGTGCCATGCTGCGCCGTGGGGATCAGGTTGACGTAGCTTTCCTGCACCAGCTCGCCTTCCGGCACCCAGGCCGCGGCCCAGTCGACGATCTCGGTGTCTTTCTTCAGATTGCCCACGAACAGCTCGGCCGGCAGCAGTTCGTGCTCGGCCATCTCGCCTTTCAGGTAATCGCGCAGGCCGTTTTCGAAGTACCAGCTGTCCTGCTCGCCGGTGGCCTCGTCATGCAATTTGACGGTCAGCCCGGGGCACAGCACCGCCTTGGCGCGCAGCAGATGGCGCAGCGCACGCACATTGAACTTGGGCGTGTCGAAATACTTGGGGTCGGCCCAGAACCGCAGCCGCGTGCCGGTGTTTTTCTTGCCGACGGTGCCCACCACTTCCAGCTTGGACGCGGCATTGCCATCGCGGAACTCCATGCGATGCTCGCTGCCCTCGCGCTTGATGAACAGCTCGACCTTGGTCGACAGCGCATTGACCACGCTCACGCCCACGCCGTGCAAGCCACCGGAGAAGGTGTAGTTGCGATTGCTGAACTTGCCGCCGGCATGCAGCCGGGTCAGGATCAGTTCAACACCCGGAATCTTCTCTTCCGGATGGATGTCCACCGGCATGCCGCGGCCGTCGTCGGACACTTCGCAGCTACCGTCCTTGTACAGTGTGACTTCGACCTGCTTGGCGTGGCCGGCCAGCGCCTCGTCGACCGAGTTGTCGATCACTTCCTGCGCCAAATGGTTCGGGCGCGCAGTGTCGGTATACATGCCGGGGCGGCGTTTGACCGGGTCCAGGCCCGACAGCACTTCAATATCGGCGGCGTTATAACGGGTGTTCATGCATCTCGTTGGCACGTGAAACGACGCGCAAGTGTGGGGGCTGAGCCGATTTTTTGCACGCGACCGGCGTTCAGTGGAGGGCCGGGCAGCATTGGCTACCCTGGCGTTGGTTTCGGAATCAAACGTCCCCACCTGAGGATGTCACCGAAGCCAAAGAGGACGCCATGAAGTTCAAGCACATCCTGATGCTCACCCTCGGTGCGGCCGCAGTCGCAGCGCTTCCCGCCATGGCCCAGGCCGCTCCGCAGCAGACCGGACAGGGCGCGGCTGCCCAAAAGGCCGACGACGCCAAGGCCAAGACCGAAGCCGAGCGCAAGGCCGAACGCCGTGCCGCCGCTGCCGCGCAGAAGCCCAAGGCCGATAGTGCGCCGCGCGAGGAAGAGGAAGAAGAAAAGCCTGCACGCTGATCGCGCGGTCTAGCGGCCAGGTGCCATCGACGCCCCGGCATTGCCGGGGCGTTTGCTTTTGGATAGGCCAAGTAGGGCGACTCAGCAGCGGCCCTGCTGGTCGTAGCCGGTACCGGGAATTGGCATGTGGTGCGCGTGCATTCCGGTTCCTGCATGAAGCTAGCAACTGCCCGTCGTGGCTGTCAGCCGCTCAGGGCGTGCGCGGCATGCGCTGTTTCAACCTGGGATGACCTTGTCGTCACGCAACCCTTGGGCATTCGCCCGTCACCCGCTAAACTATGGCTTTCCGGGAGGCTTCAAGCCCCATGACCCCCTGATTTTCGTTACCGGCGGCGTAGTGTCCTCGCTAGGCAAGGGCATTGCCGCCGCTTCGCTTGCGTCCATTCTTGAAGCGCGTGGCCTGAAGGTCACGATGATGAAGCTGGACCCGTACATCAATGTAGACCCGGGCACGATGAGCCCGTTCCAGCATGGCGAGGTCTACGTCACCGACGACGGTGCCGAAACCGACCTGGATCTGGGTCACTACGAGCGTTATGTGCGCACGCGCCTGTCGCGCAAGAATTCGGTGACCACCGGCCGCATCTACGAGAACGTCATCCGCAAGGAGCGTCGTGGCGATTATCTTGGCGCCACCGTGCAGGTGATTCCGCATATCACCGACGAAATCCGTCGTTGCATCGACGAGGCCACGGCCGGGTACGATGTCGCGTTGATCGAAATCGGCGGCACCGTCGGCGACATCGAATCGCTGCCGTTCCTGGAGGCGATTCGCCAGGTGCGCACCGAGCGCGGCGCCGAAAAGGCCATGTTCATGCATCTCACGCTTGTGCCGTACATCGCGGCGGCCGGTGAGTTGAAGACCAAGCCGACCCAGCATTCGGTCAAGGAACTGCGCTCGATCGGCATCCAGCCGGATGTGCTGCTGTGCCGGTCCGAGCAGGCGGTGCCGGATTCGGAGCGCCGCAAGATTGCGCTGTTCACCAACGTCTCCGAGCGCGCGGTGATCAGCTGCCCGGATATCGACGTGCTGTATGGCATGCCGCTGGAGTTGCTGCGTCAGGGACTGGACGAACTGGTCATCGACCAGTTCAAGTTGCGCGACAAGGTGGCCGCTGCGGATCTGTCGGAGTGGGCGGCCGTGGTGGACGCGGTCAAGCATCCGCTGGACGAGGTCAACATCGCCGTGGTCGGCAAGTACGTCGATCACCAGGACGCCTACAAGTCGGTGGCCGAGGCGCTGCGTCACGGCGGCCTGCGTCAGCGCACCAAGGTCAACCTGAAGTGGCTGGAAGCGCAGGATCTGGAGGGCAGCGACATGTCTGCCCTGCAGGATATCGACGGTATCCTGGTGCCGGGCGGTTTCGGCGACCGCGGTTTCGAAGGCAAGGTGCAGACCTCCAAGTTCGCGCGCGAGCACAAGGTGCCGTATTTCGGCATCTGCTACGGCATGCAGGCGGCAGTGGTGGACTATGCCCGCCACGTCGCCGACCTGGATGCAGCCAACAGCACCGAGAACGATCGCCAATCGCCGCATCCGGTGATCGGCTTGATCACCGAATGGCGCACCGCCACCGGCGAAGTCGAAAAGCGCGACGAGAAATCCGACCTGGGCGGCACCATGCGCCTGGGCCTGCAGGAGCAGCGCCTGAAGCCGGGCACGCTGGCGCGCGAGGTCTACGGCAAGGACGTGGTGGCCGAGCGGCATCGTCACCGCTACGAGTTCAACAACCGCTACCGCACCCAGTTGGAAGATGCCGGCCTGGTGATTTCCGGCAAGTCGATGGACGACACCCTGGTGGAAGTGGTGGAACTGCCGCGCGATGCGCACCCGTGGTTTTTGGCCTGCCAGGCGCATCCGGAATTCCTGTCCACCCCGCGCGACGGCCATCCGCTGTTCATTGGCTTCGTGCGTGCGGCGCGCGAGAAAAAGGCGGGCGGGAAGTTGTTGAAGGAAGCGCGTGCGTGAGTTGTTCCTTCTCCCGTTGGGAGAAGGCAGTACTTCGCAACCGTACCTCACCCCAACCCCTCTCCCGGTGGGAGAGGGGCTCAAATCAAAAAGCGCGAGGCAGCTCCCTTTTCCCATCGGGAGAAGGTGGCACGAAGCGCCGGATGAGGGGCGCCGCAACGCACTGGAAGATGGCAGCCATGACGCGCGCGTCGCTACGCGCCAGCCAGGGCAAACCATTTTGCTTCACCAGCACTTCGCAACCGTACCCTCACCACAACCCCTCGCCCGGCGGGAGAGGGGCCTACTCAATTAGGTGACCTGATGAAATTGTGTGACTTTGAAGTCGGCCTGGATCAGCCGTTGTTCCTGATTGCCGGCCCCTGCGTGATCGAGTCGATGCAGTTGCAGCTCGACGTGGCCGGCAAGCTCAAGGAGATCACCGGCAAGCTCGGCGTCAACTTCATCTTCAAGTCGAGTTTCGACAAGGCCAATCGCACCTCCGGCACCAGCTTCCGTGGCCCGCCTGGAAGAAGGCTTGAAGGTGCTGGACGCGGTGAAAAAGCAGATCGGCGTGCCGGTACTCACCGACGTGCACGAATACACCCCGATGAACGAGGTCGCGGCCGTTGTCGACGTGCTGCAGACCCCGGCGTTTCTGGTGCGCCAGACCGACTTCATCAAGAACGTCTGCGCCGCCGGCAAGCCGGTGAACATCAAGAAGGGCCAGTTCCTGGCGCCGTGGGACATGAAGCCGGTGGTGGACAAGGCCAAGTCCACCGGCAACGAGCAGATTATGGTCTGCGAGCGTGGCGCGTCCTTCGGCTACAACAATCTAGTCAGCGACATGCGCTCGCTGAGCGTGATGCGCGACGCCGGCTGTCCGGTGGTGTTCGACGCCACCCACTCGGTGCAATTGCCGGGCGGGCAGGGCAGCAGTTCCGGTGGTCAGCGCGAGTTCGTGCCGGTGTTGGCGCGCGCGGCGGTGGCGGTCGGGATTTCCGGCCTGTTCGCCGAAACCCACCCGGATCCGTCCAAGGCGCTGTCCGATGGTCCCAATGCGTGGCCGCTGGATCGCATGGAAGAATTGCTCGAAACCCTGATGGAGCTGGACACCGTCACCAAGAAGCACGGGTTTGCGCGCTTTGCGTGAGTTTTGATCGACGCGTAGCCGTTGCAGCGCACCGCCAGGATCGGCGGTGGCGCCACTGGCCGTGGGGCTGGTGGGCACTGGCCACGTCGATCGCGGCGTGGGCGTGCCTGGCGGTCGTGGCCGTTCTGTTTACCGCCAGCATCGGCATGCCGGGCGATGGCGACCATGCCATGCAAGCCACGCGGCTGCCGCTGCGCATCACGGCGATCATGGCCACGACGGCCGCCGTCGGGAGCCTGGTCACCGGCTCGGCTGCGTTGCGGTTGGGTCGCCAGCCGGGCGCAGCGATCGCCGCGCTGATCTTGCTGTTGATCTTGCTGCTGCTGTCTGGTGTGTCGCTGCTGGGCTTGATGGCGTAGCGGTCCGCCTGCGACGTGCTGCGTGTAGCGGCGACATGCGATTTGGCAATGGACCGGTGTGCAGCGATAATCCGGCAGCTTGTTTCCGGTGTACTTCCCCCTTACTGGTAACCGAACGGACCTATGACCACTATCGCCAAGATCCTCGCCCGCGAAATCCTCGACTCTCGCGGCAATCCCACGCTGGAGGCCGAAGTCACGCTGGACGACGGTTCGTTCGGCCGCGCGGCCGTGCCGTCGGGTGCCTCGACCGGTACCAAGGAAGCGGTGGAGCTGCGTGATGGCGACAAGACCCGTTACCTGGGCAAGGGCGTGCGCCACGCGGTGGACAACGTCAACGGCACCATCGCCGAGACGCTGAAGAACTTCGATGCGGCCGACCAGCAGGGCCTGGACCGTCGCCTGATCGATCTGGATGGCACCGAGAACAAGGTCCGCCTGGGCGCCAACGCGCTGCTGGGTGTGTCGCTGGCTGCCGCGCATGCCGTTGCCGCCTCGCGCAAGCAGCCGCTGTGGCAGTACCTGTCCACCATTACCGAATCCGACGTGGCGCTGCCGGTGCCGATGATGAACATCATCAACGGCGGCGCGCATGCCGACAACAACGTCGACTTCCAGGAGTTCATGGTGCTGCCGGTCGGCTGCAGCTCGTTCTCCGAAGCGCTGCGCGCAGGGACCGAAATCTTCCATTCGCTCAAGTCGGTGCTCAAGGGCCATGGCCTGAGCACGGCGGTGGGCGACGAAGGCGGCTTTGCGCCGGACTTCCGCAGCAACGTCGAGGCGCTGGACACCATTCTCGAAGCGATTGGCAAGGCCGGTTACACCGCCGGCGAAGACATCATGCTGGGCCTGGACGTGGCCTCCAGCGAGTTCTACGACAACGGCAAGTACAACCTGGTCGGCGAGAACAAGCGCCTGACCAGCGAGCAGTTCGTCGATTTCCTGGCCGACTGGGTGGCGCAGTACCCGATCATCAGCATCGAAGACGGCCTGGCCGAAGACGACTGGGCCGGCTGGAAGCTGCTGACCGAGCGCGTCGGCAAGAAGGTGCAGCTGGTGGGTGACGACCTGTTCGTCACCAACCCGAAAATCTTCAAGCAGGGCATCGATTCGGGCACCGCCAACGCGATCCTGATCAAGGTCAACCAGATCGGTACGCTGACCGAAACGCTGGAAGCCATCGCGATGGCGCACGCGGCCAACTACGCCTCGATCGTGTCGCACCGTTCGGGCGAGACCGAAGACACCACCATCGCCGACATCGCCGTGGCCACCACCGCCACGCAGATCAAGACCGGCTCGCTGTGCCGCAGCGACCGCGTCGCCAAGTACAACCAGCTGCTGCGCATCGAGCAGGCGCTGGGGTCCGGCGCGCGTTACGCCGGCCGCGACGCGTTCGTTTCGATCAAGCGATAAGCCGTGCGCAACTGGCGCTGGCTACTGCTGGTGCTGGCGGTACTGCTGGCTTGGCTGCAGTACCGCTTCTGGTTCGGGCCTGGGAATT
The DNA here is from genome assembly GCA_022749655.1 of Xanthomonas phaseoli pv. phaseoli. Taxonomy (GTDB): domain Bacteria; phylum Pseudomonadota; class Gammaproteobacteria; order Xanthomonadales; family Xanthomonadaceae; genus Xanthomonas; species Xanthomonas phaseoli. The sequence continues at coordinate 3,495,662 of CP094243.1, read as the reverse complement.
CCGGTGAAGTCATGATGCTGGAAGCCCAGGTTGCGCATCAGACACAAGACAACGAAGGTCTGCGCCAACGCAACCAGGCGTTGGCAGCAGAGGTGAAGGATTTGAAGGACGGCGAGGCGGCAATCGAGGAACGCGCGCGCAGCGAACTGGGCATGATCAAGCCGGGCGAGACGTTCTATCGCGTGGTCGAGGATGCGCCGCTGCCGGCCCCTGCATCGCCCGACGCGACGCCCCCGCACAACAAGCGCCTGAGCCGATCGATCCGGTGGATCACCCATGACCGGGTCCATCTGGGCCATCGTGCCGGCCGCCGGGCGCGGCGCCCGTTTTGGCGGGCCGCTTCCCAAGCAATATCTGCCGGCCGGCGGTCAGCCGCTCATGGCGTATACGCTCGCGGCACTGGCGGCGCATCCGGCGCTGGCCGGCATCATGGTGGCAATTGCCCTGGCGATGCCGATTGGCCCGGCTGGACCGCGGTACAGTCCAAGCCCGTGCTGACCTGCCTGGGCGGGGAACCCGCGCAGCCTCGGTGCTGGCTGGCGTGCTGGCCCTGCCCGAAAGCGTGCGTGCCGACGATTTCGTACTGGTGCATGACGCCGCGCGGCCGAACCTGGCCCTGGCCGATCTGGACCGCCTGCTGGAAATCGGTCGCGGCGATCCGGTCGGCGCAATCCTGGCCGCACCGGTGCGCGACACGCTCAAGCGCGCTGGCGACGATGGCGGTATCGACGGCACCGAACCGCGCGAACGCCTATGGCGCGCACTCACCCCGCAGCTGTTTCGTCGCCATCAACTGATCCGTGGACTCACCGAAGCCGCGGCGGCCGGTGTCGAGGTCACCGATGAAGCGATGGCGATGGAGCGGATGGGGCTGCGCCCGTTGCTGGTGGAAGGCGCCGAAGACAACTTCAAGGTGACGACCCCTGCGGATCTGGCGCGCTTCGAATTCGAATTGGCACGCCGCGGCATGACCGTCGATGCCGATGCGCTGCCGGCGCAGGTCGCCGCTGCATCGGTCAACCCGCGCGCAGCTGCAGCGCAGCCCGCTACGGTCGGTAACGGCAACGACGCCTCTGAGAGCGGATAAGGCCACTGCGTTCACAGCCAGGAAGGCGCGAGAGCTGTGGCGGCACGGCATCTACGACGCGTTCGCTGCCGCTCCATGCGCGCTGCCCGTGTCTGACTGCCGACCGCTCGCTACGTATTATTTTCCACTTCAATCATCACAGGCCCTGCATGTCCTTCAATTTCCGAATCGGCCAAGGCTATGACGTGCACGCGTTCGGCCCTGGCGACCACGTGATGCTGGGCGGCGTGCGCGTGGCGCACAGCCATGGCGTGCTTGCCCATAGCGATGGCGATGTGGTGTTGCACGCCCTGTGCGATGCGATGCTGGGCGCGCTGGCGCTGGGCGATATCGGCCGGCATTTCCCGCCTTCCGATGCGCGTTGGAAAGACGCCGATAGCGCGCAGTTCCTGCAGCATTGCGATGGCTTGCTGCGCGAACGCGGCTGGCGAGTGGGCAATGCCGACATTACCGTGATCTGCGAGCGCCCCAAGGTCGGCCCGCATGCGCTGGCCATGCGCGAGCGCATTGCCGGCCTGTTGGCGATCGAACTCGATGCGGTCAGCGTCAAGGCCACCACCAGCGAACAATTGGGTTTCACCGGCCGCGGCGAAGGCATCGCCGCACAGGCCACGGTGTTGCTGGGCAGGATCGCTGCATAATTCTTGTCCCGCACATGCAGCGCTTGGCGCCGAAGCCGGCGCCGATGCTGCCAGACGCAATCACCGCGCCGAACCACTCGGCGCATAGCGCGCCAGCTCCGGCGCGAAGGCGAACCCCACCATGAGCGAGACCTCTTTGCTGCCGCGTGCGCATGGCGCCGCCGTGCTCAGCGCAGCGATGCGCAGCACCCCGGACGATTTTCAGGTCGACGAGCTGCCGGCATTCGAGCCCTCCGGCGAAGGCGAGCATCTGCTGCTCACCGTGCGCAAGCGTGGCCAGAACACGGCCTATATCGCCAAGAAGCTTGCGCACTGGGCCGGCATCGCCGAGATGGGAGTCAGCTATGCGGGCCTGAAGGATCGCCATGCAGTGACCACCCAGCGCTTTAGCGTGCATCTGCCCAAGCGCATCGCGCCGGATATCGCCGCGCTGGATGACGCGCAGATGCAGGTGGTCCACAGCACCTGGCACAACCGCAAGCTGCAACGCGGTGCGCTGCACGGGAACCGCTTCGTGCTGACGCTGCGCCAGGTGCAGGGCGAGCGCGAGGCGATCGAGCAACGGCTGCAGGCGATTGCTGCGCGCGGCATCCCCAATTGGTTCGGCGAACAACGCTTCGGTCGCGATGGCGCAAATGTGGCGGCCGCGCTGGCGATGTTCGGTCATGTGCAGGCTGCCGACGGAACGTTGCTGCCGGCGCCCGCATCCAGGCGGCGGCTGCGCAACGATCAGCGCTCGATGTTGCTGTCGGCAGCGCGTTCGGCCCTGTTCAATCGCGTGCTCGGTGCACGCGTGGCGCAGGACAGTTGGGATAGCCCGCTGCAGGGCGAGGCGTGGATGCTGGACGGCTCGCGCAGCGTGTTCGGCCCGGAGCCTTGGAGCGAGGCCCTGGCAGAGCGACTGGCGCGTTTCGATATCCATCCCAGCGGGCCGTTGTGGGGCGCTGGCGAGTTGCGCTCGGCCTATCAAGCCGCAGCGGTGGAGCAGGGCGCGTTGTCCGACCCGCTCTCCATGGCGCTGCGCCAGGGCCTGGAAGCTGCGGGATTGAAGCAGGAGCGCCGCGCGCTGCGCTTGCGTCCGCAGGGTCTGGATTATCGATGGCTGGAGTTGCAGACCCTGCAATTGGAGTTCGCGCTGCCACCTGGCTGTTATGCCACTGCAGTGCTGTGGGAATTGGGCGATATCACCGACGCCGGTCGCTTCAACGACGGCGTGCGCGCCGACGCATGATCGCGCGCGGCAGCATGGACGACGCCCCAATCAAGCTGTGCGCAGGAGCGGCCTCGGCGGTCACTGAGGCGACAGTGACCGGTCGCGGCCCCACGAAACGATAGCCAGCTGCACACGGCGCACAACAGGAAGTAGCTCGCGTCGGACCAGCCATGCGCGACAATCCTTCCAGGCAGCACGTCGCCACGCGCAATCGCTGCCGTTTGGCATCACTCGCGCGCAACCATCGGCCTATCGCCGCGCCAGCAATACCAGCAGCGCCCCGGTACCGCCCTGCGTCGGCGGCGCCGAATGGAACGCCAGCACATCGTTGCGTTGACGCAGCAGCCGGTCCATGAGGTTCTTCAGCACAGGCGCACCGTTGTCCGATTGCAGGCCCTTGCCGTGGATGATGCGCACGCAACCATGTTCGTGCGCGTGTGCTTCCAGCAGGAACTGACGCAGCAACGATTCGGCCTGCGCTGCGGTGGCGCCGTGCAGATCCAACTCGTCCTGCACCGAGAATTGCCCGCGTTTGAGCCGTTGAAACAGGCGGGTGGGAAGATTCTCGCGCCGATAGCTGGCGGTATCGCCCGCTTCCAGCGGCGCGCTGTCGCGCAGCAGGCGCGCAAATTCGGTGTGCGCTTCGGCGTCGTCGCGCTCGGCCATGCGCGCGCGGCTTGGGGCGCGGCTTGGCGTTGGCCGGTGGGGCGACTTCACGAATCGGCTTGACCGCGCCGATCGCTGCGCGGAACAAGGCGCCGTCGTCTTCGTCTTCAGGATGCGACATCTGCACAGCGTACCTGGTCCAAGCGCAGACGCACGCGAAGATCAAGCGCGAAGGCGCGGGACGCATCCGGTATCATGGCCCGGTTTTCCGAGGAGTCCCATGCGCGTACTGGTTAGCAACGACGACGGTGTCGACGCCCCCGGCATCCAGATTTTGGCCGAGGCGCTACGCCATGCCGGTCATGAAGTGATGGTGGTCGCGCCCGACCGCGACCGCTCCGGCGCCAGCAATTCGCTGACGCTGGATGTGCCGATCCGCACCCGCCGCATCGACGCGCAGACCTGCGCGGTGGCCGGCACGCCCACCGACTGCGTGCATCTGGCGCTGACCGGCATGCTGGATTACGACCCGGATATCGTGGTCTCCGGCATCAACAACTCCGCCAATCTGGGCGATGACGTGATCTATTCCGGCACCGTTTCGGCCGCGATGGAGGGCCGCTTCCTGGGCTTGCCTGCAGTGGCGGTGTCGCTGGTCACGCTGAATCACCAAGCGCACAACTACGAAACCGCCGCACGCGCAGCCGTGGAAATCGTTGCGCGGTTGAAGGCCGACCCGTTGCCGGCCGACACCATCCTCAACGTCAACGTGCCGGATCTGCCCTGGTCGGATGTGCTCGGTTTCGAGGTCACCCGGCTCGGCAACCGCCACCGCTCCGAGCCGTGCGTGCCGCAGCGCGACCCGCGCGGCCGCACCGTGTACTGGATCGGCCCGGCCGGTCCCGAGCAGGATGCCGGCGCCGGTACCGACTTCCACGCGGTGCGCACCGGGCGGATTTCGATCACCCCGATCCATGTCGATCTCACCCGTTACCAGGCGCTGGAGACCGTGGCCGGCTGGGTCGGCGGCCTGACCGCCGCGCTGGACGGCCCGGCATGACGCCCAGGCTGCGCCTGCAACCGGAATCGGTGGGGATCGGCATGACCTCGCAACGCGTGCGTGACCGTCTGGTCGAGCGCCTGCGCGAAGCCGGCATCCAGGACGAAGCCACGCTCAACGCGATGCGTACCGTGCCGCGGCATCTGTTCATCGATGAAGCGCTGGCCTCGCGCGCCTACGAAGACACTGCATTGCCGATCGGCCATGGCCAGACCATTTCCCAGCCCTGGGTAGTGGCGCGCATGACCGAAGCGGTGCTGCAGGTGACCCCGAGCAAGGTACTCGAAGTGGGCACCGGCTCCGGCTACCAGGGCGCGATCCTGGCGGCGCTGGGGTTGGAGGTCTACACGGTCGAGCGCATCGGCGACCTGCTGCGGCAGGCGCGCAAGCGCTTCCGGCACCTGGGCATGAATGTGCGCAGCAAGCACGATGATGGCCGCATCGGCTGGCCCGAGCATGGCCCGTACGATGCCATCGTGGTGACCGCTGCTGCACCGGCGTTGGTCGATGCGCTGGTCGATCAGCTGGCAGTCGGCGGGCGCCTGGTCGCGCCGGTCGGGGGCTTCCTCGCAATCGTTGGTGCAACTCACCCGCGCGGCCGATGGTGCGATCGAACAACAGGTTCTGGCCCCGGTCACGTTCGTCCCGCTGTTGTCGGGCATGCTGGATTGAATCCATGAGAGTTATTCGATGAAGATTTTCGGGCCGTTGTACGACGTGGCCATCCGTTGGTCGCGCCATCGCCGCGCACCTGCGCTGCTGACCGGTCTCAGCTTCGTTGAGGGCTTCATCTTCCCGGTGCCGCCGGAAGTGATGTTGGCACCGATGTCGCTGGCCGAGCCCAAGCGCTCGCTCTGGTTTGCGACCTTGAGCCTGCTCGGCTCGATCTGCGGCGCCCTGGTCGGTTATCTGTTGGGCCATTTCGCTTTTGCCGCGCTGCAACCGCTGATCGAATGGCTGGGCTGGAGCGCGAAGATCCAGCAGCAGATCGAAACCCTGCGCACACTGGTGGCCGATTCGCCGTGGAAGGCGTTCTGGGCGCTGGTCCTGGTCGGGTTCACCCCGATTCCGCTGAAGATCTTCACCTGGGCCTCGGGCGTGGTCGGCGTGCCGATCCTGCCATTCATCGCCAGCATGTTGGTCGGGCGCGGCAAGCGCGTGTATCTGGTGGCCGGCGCGATCCGCCTGGGCGGGGCGCGGGCCGAAGCGGCGCTGCACCGCTGGATCGAGCCGCTGGGCTGGGTGGCAATGGCGGTTTTGGCGGTCGGCGCAGGCTGGTTGGTGTGGAAGACAACGAACGGATGAGCAAGACGCAGATGAATTCGGCACGCAAGACAGCAGTCATGCTCGCAGTGGCCATCGGACTGACTGCCTGTAGCAGCGCAACCGTGGTGCGTTCGCCCGGAGCAAGCGGTGGCGGGTCGTCGTCGCGCCCCAGCGCCGCGCCGCGCCCTTCGGTGCCGCGTCCGGGTGCCACGGTCACCGTGCAGCGCGGCGATACCCTGTACGCAATCTCGCGCCGGACCAATATCACCGCCGCGGATCTGGCCGCCTGGAATGGCCTGTCTTCCCCGAACACCATCTATCCCGGCCAGACGCTCAAGTTGTATCCGTCCGGTACCAGCAAGCCGGGTGGCAGCGCGCCGGTGGCTGGCGGCACCGTGGCGCCGCCGCGCCCTGCTGCGCCGATCGCCGCACCGGTCAGCAGCGGATTTTCCTGGCGTTGGCCGGCCGATGGCGTCGTGGTGGGCACCTTCGTCACTGGCGAAACCACCAAGCAGGGCGTAGACATCGCCGGCACCAGCGGCCAGGCCGTGCGTGCCGCGGCCGACGGCGTGGTGGTGTATTCCGGCGCCGGCCTGGTCGGCTATGGCGAGCTGATCATCATCAAGCACAACGACCAGTGGCTGTCCGCGTACGGTCACAACCGCAAGCGCCTGCTCAACGAAGGCCAGAGCGTCAAGGCGGGGCAGCAAATTGCTGAAATGGGCCGCAGCGGTGCCTCTCGCGACATGTTGCACTTCGAGATCCGCTACAACGGCAAGCCGGTCGATCCGCTGCTGTATTTGCCGAAGAAGTGAGATTGGGGAGTCGGGATTCGGTATTCGGGATTCGCAACGGCCCTGGGCTGTTCGTATCCGGATAGAGAGTGGGTTCTTCGGACTCACCACTTGGTGACCGATTGACGTTCTAGTCTGGTTTGGCGATTGAAGCGCAGCTTGCTGAAGCCCGCTCTTACAAATCCCCAATCCCGATTCCCGAATCGCGTCCCAAGCCATTCAGCCCGGCAGCACCATCGCCAACGCCACTCGCCGGCCTTCGCTGGCCAGGACGTTGTAGGTGCGTGCGGCGGCGGCATTGGTCATCGCCTCCAGGCCGATGCCGCGGGTCAGGCAGGCCGCCAGCACGTCGGTCTTGGGAAATAACTGGCGTTCGCCGGTGCCGAGCAGGATGACGGCTGGGCTGAGTGCCAGCACCGCCTCCATGTGGCTGGCCTGGAGCTGCTCCAGCGTCTGGACCGGCCAGTGCGCCACCAGCTCATCGGGCATCAGGATGAAGCTCTGCTGCAGGATCTGGTCGTTCACCTTGGCATGGCGGCCATCGGCCGCACGCAGCGCGTAGGTGTAATCGGGATGTTCCTGGCTTAAAGGCATGACGAACTCGTTGGCTCAGCCGCGCGGCAGCACGATCTGGCGCTTTTCCTTGCTGGGGCGGTACAGAATGGCGACGTGGCCGATGCGCTGTACCAGCGCACTGCCGGTCTGCTCGATCAGCTCGGCAATCAGCGCATCACGTGTCTCGCGATCCTCCGATGCCACCTTCACCTTGACCAATTCGTGGCGCTCGAGCACTTCCTCGAGTTCTGCCAGAAATGCCGGCGTGACCCCTTTGCCGCCGGTCTGCAGCAAGGCTTTGAGGTCGTGGGCCTGACCGCGCAGGAAACGGTTCTGGGCGGAGGTGAGAACAATGGACATGCAGGATCGAAGGGAAGCAAAGGGTGTTCAGGGTATCATGGCGACCCGTTCGGACCCCTTTGCCAATGCCTTCCCGCAGTAAAAGCAGCCAGCGCTGGCTCAAGGAACACTTCGCCGACCCTTACGTGAAGAAGGCCCAGGCCGAGGGCATGCGCTCGCGCGCGGCCTACAAGCTGGAGGAATTGCTGCAGCGCGACCGCCTGCTCAAGCCGGGCATGGTGGTGGTCGATCTGGGCGCGGCGCCGGGTGGCTGGTCGCAACAGGTGCGCAAGTCCATGGGCGACAGCGGCCGGGTGGTGGCGCTGGATATCCTGGACATGCCGGCCCTGGCGGGCGTGGAATTCCTTCACGGCGACTTCAGGGAGCAGGCCGTCCTATCCCAATTCGAAGCGATGCTGGGCGATGTGCCGGTGGACCTTGTGCTGTCGGATATGGCCCCCAATAAGAGTGGCATGGATGCGGTCGACCAACCGCGGATGATGCACCTGGCGGAGCTGGCCATGGAATTTGCCGACACCCATCTCAAGCCGGGCGGGGCATTTTTGATCAAGCTGTTCCAGGGTGTCGGGTCAGACGACTACATTCGCGAGCTCCGCCGCCGCTATGAGAAGGTGACGATTCGCAAGCCGGCGGCCTCGCGCAAGCGCTCCCCGGAAGTTTATGCGCTCGGTCAGGGCAAGCGTGTCCAGATCAAGTAAGCTGCCAATGACCATCGTATTTCAAGCATCGAAGAGTAGAGGGCACCGGAGCCAATGAGGATGAACGACTTGACCAAGAATCTGCTGCTGTGGGTGGTCGTCGCAGTTGTGCTGATGGTTGTCTTCCAGAGCTTCTCGCCGCGGATGGCGGGCGGCGTCGGTGCCGACTCGATCACCTACACCCAGTTCCTGAAGGAAGTGGACTCCGGGCGCGTCAAATCGGTGGATTACACCGATGAGACCAACCTGGCCGTCAACGCGATCCGCTTCAAGCGCACCGACGGCAGCGAAGCTACCGTCTACGGTCCGCGCGACGACAAGCTGGTCGACGTGCTGTACAGCAAGAACATCGAAATGACCCGCCAGAAGCCCTCGACCGGCCCCGGCTTCTGGTCGCTGGTGCTCAATTTCCTCCCCGTCATCCTGATCATCGGCTTCTGGCTGTTCATCATGCGCCAGATGCAGGGCGGTGGCGGCGGCGCGAAGGGTGCGATGAGCTTCGGCAAGTCGCGCGCCAAGCTGCAGGGCGAAGACCAGATCAAGATCACCTTTGCCGACGTTGCCGGTTGCGACGAAGCGAAGGAAGAAGTCGGCGAATTGGTGGACTTCCTGCGCGACCCGACCAAGTTCACCAAGCTGGGTGGCAAGATTCCACGCGGCGTGCTGATGGTCGGCCCGCCGGGTACCGGTAAGACCCTGCTCGCCAAGGCGATCGCCGGCGAGGCCAAGGTGCCGTTCTTCTCGATCTCCGGTTCGGACTTCGTCGAGATGTTCGTCGGCGTCGGTGCCAGCCGTGTGCGCGACATGTTCGAGCAGGCCAAGAAGCACGCGCCGTGCATTATCTTCATCGACGAAATCGATGCGGTGGGCCGTCATCGCGGCGCCGGTCTTGGTGGCGGGCATGACGAGCGCGAGCAGACCCTGAACCAGTTGCTGGTCGAGATGGACGGTTTTGAGGGCGGCGAAGGCGTGATCGTGATCGCGGCGACCAACCGCCCCGACGTGCTGGATCCGGCATTGCTGCGCCCGGGCCGGTTCGACCGTCAGGTCGTGGTTGGCCTGCCGGACGTCAAGGGCCGCGAACAGATCCTGCGCGTGCACATGCGCAAGCTGCCGCTGGCCGACGATGTCGTGCCGATGGTCATCGCCCGCGGTACCCCGGGTTTCTCCGGCGCCGACTTGGCCAACCTGTGCAACGAAGCCGCGTTGTTTGCGGCGCGTGGCAGCGAGAAGGAGGTCCGCATGGACCACTTCGACCGTGCCCGCGACAAGATCCTGATGGGTGCCGAGCGCCGCTCGATGGCCATGAGCGAGGACGAGAAGACCCTCACCGCGTATCACGAGGCAGGCCACGCCATCGTCGGCCGCCTGGTGCCGGAGCACGACCCTGTCTACAAGGTGACCATCATTCCGCGCGGCCGCGCCCTGGGCGTGACGATGTACCTGCCGGAAGGCGATCGCTACTCGATGAACCGCGTGGCGATCGAGTCTCAGCTGTGCTCGCTGTATGGCGGCCGTGTTGCCGAAGAGTTGATCTTCGGCGGCGACAAGGTCACCACCGGTGCGTCCAACGACATCGAGCGTGCTACCAAGATGGCGCGTAACATGGTCACCAAGTGGGGCCTGTCCGACGAGCTTGGCCCGGTAGCCTATGGCGAGGAGGAGGATGAGGTGTTCCTGGGTCGTTCGGTGACCCAGCACAAGAACGTCTCCGACGAAACCGCGCGCAAGATCGACGAAGTCGTGCGTTCGATCTTGGACAAGGCGTACAGCAAGACCAAGACCATTCTCACCGAGAATCTGGACAAGCTGCACGCGATGTCGCAGTTGTTGCTGCAGTACGAGACCATCGACGTGCCGCAGATCGACGCCATCATGGAAGGCCGCGAGCCGCCGCCGCCGGCGGGTTGGGGTAAGTCCGACAAGGACGGTGGCAATAACAACGACAAGGGGAGCCCGCGTCCATTGCCGCCCATCGCCGGACCCGCCGAGCAACTCTAAGCCGGCCATGTACTGATCTGCGAGGCATCCATCAAGGCCGGGGAGCGATTCCCGGCCTTGATGCGTTGTCGGGCTGCATCAATGCCCACGTGTGGGCGACCATCACCATCCCAGGAGACACTGCCGATGTTCGATACCGCCCTCACGCTGGATTGCGCCGGCCGCAGCCTGCGACTGGATGCACCTCAGGTGATGGGTATCGTCAATGTCACACCCGATTCGTTCTCCGACGGCGGCCAGCATGCGACCTGCGAGGCGGCGATCGCGCATGGGCTAGCGCTGGTGGAGCAGGGCGCTGCGGTGCTGGATGTCGGCGGTGAATCCACCCGCCCGGGCGCCACGCCGGTCTTGGTGGAAGAAGAAATGCAGCGGGTCATTCCGGTGATCGAAGCGCTGGCCCAGCGCACGCGCGTGCCGATCAGCGTGGACACGTTCAAACCGGAGGTCATGCGCGCGGCGGTCGCGGCCGGCGCCGGCATGATCAACGACGTGTATGCCCTGCGGTCGCCCGGCGCGCTGGAGGCGGCGTCGGACCTGCGCGTGCCGGTGGTGCTGATGCATGCGCGCAGCGCGCCGCATGCCATGCAGGATGCGCCGCACTACGACGATGTTGTGGGCGACGTGCACCGGTTTCTGGCCGAGCGCTTCTTCGCCGCCGAAATGGCCGGCATCGACAAGCGCCGGCTGGTCCTGGACCCGGGCTTTGGCTTCGATAAAACCACCGCGCACAACCTCACCCTGCTTGCGCAGCTGCAGCGGTTGCAGGAATTCGGTTTGCCGGTGCTGGCTGGGCTGTCGCGCAAACGCAGCATCGGCGAGCTGACCGGGCGCCAGATCGCCGCCGAGCGGGTGCACGGCTCGGTGGCCGCGCATCTGATCGCTGCGCAACATGGCGCGCTGCTGTTGCGCGTGCACGATGTGGCGGCAACCGTGGATGCGTTGAAGGTATGGAAGGCGATGGCGGCGATTCCCGTCCCGCGTGTCAGCGCGCCCGACGTGCCCACGATTCGTTGGCCGGACGAGGACTGATGCCTGTCGACCAACGCCCGCTGGCGATCGCCGTGATGGGCCCCACTGCCAGCGGCAAGACCGCGCTGGCGCTGGAAGCTGCACAGCGCTGGAATGGAGAAATCGTCAGCGTCGATTCGGCGCTGGTGTATCGCGGCCTGGAGATCGGTGCGGCCAAGCCGGACGCGGCGATGCGCGCGGCGGTTCCGCATCATCTGCTCGACCTGCGCGAACCCTGGCAGGTGTATTCCGCAGCGGAGTTCGCCACCGATGCCCGCCAGGCGATCGCACAGATCGTGGCGCGCGGCAGGTTGCCGATTCTGGCCGGCGGCACGGGGCTGTATTTTCGTGCGCTGCTGGAGGGCTTGTCGCAGCTGCCCGAGGCCGATCAAACGGTGCGCGCTTCCATCGCGGCCGAAGCGCAGCAGATCGGTTGGGCCGGCTTGCACGCACAACTGGCACGTGTGGACCCGGCTGCGGCAGCGCGCATCCATGCAACCGACCCGCAGCGGATCCAGCGGGCGCTGGAGGTCTACCGCATCAGCGGGCGGCCGATCAGCGAGTGGCAGGCGCTACCGCCAGGGCCGCGCCTGCCGGTGCGCGTGTTGAAGCTGGTCTTAGCCCCGCGCGCGCGCGCGGTACTGCATGAACGTATCGCACACCGGCTGGATGCGATGTTGGCGCAGGATTTTCTGGGAGAGGTACAGCGTCTGCGGGCGCTGCCGCAGATGCAGGCGGTGGCAGCGCCGCTGGATTTGCCAGCCGTGCGCGCGGTCGGCTACCGCCAGGCCTGGCAGTATCTGGACGGTGCTGGCAACCTGGCCGAGTTCCGCGACAAGGCGATCCAGGCGACCCGGCAACTGGCCAAGCGGCAGCTCACCTGGCTGCGCGGCGAGCTCGACGCGCGCTGGTTCGACCCGGCGCGTGACCGCCATCAATTGGAAGACGCAATTGTCGGCTTCCTCGCTCATCGTCCCGGTGTACGGCAGGCTTCGGGCGTGTAACATCCCGTTTCCGGGGCCGGCTGGGGATAGCAGGTGTCGACCGGAACAATAAGAACAATAATGAAGAGGATTTTTCGATGGCTAAGGGGCAATCTTTACAGGACCCGTTCCTCAATGCGCTGCGGCGCGAGCGGGTGCCTGTGTCGGTGTATCTGGTCAATGGCATCAAGCTGCAGGGCACGATCGAGTCGTTCGACCAATTCGTGGTCCTGCTGCGCAATACCGTGAGTCAGATGGTGTACAAGCACGCCATTTCCACGGTGGTGCCGGCGCGCAATGTGCGCGTGGGCCCTGGTGGTGGGTATGTGCAATCCAATGAAGGCAATCAGGCGGAAGATGACGACGTCGAGCAGTAACGGAGTAGTGCGTGTTTGATCGGTCCCGCAAGGGTGAACACGCGTTGTTGATACAGACCCACTCCGGTGGGCCTGCCGAAGACGATGTGATGGAGGAGTTCGCCGACCTTGCAAAGTCGGCGGGCGCCACGGTCGCCGCCACGCTCACCGCACGCATCGATAAGCCCAGCCCGTCGACCTTGATCGGTAGCGGCAAGCTGGAAGAGGTCAAGGCCGCAGCCGAGGCGACCGGCGCCGACCTGGTGCTGGTCAATCACACCCTGTCGCCCGGCCAGGAGCGCAACCTGGAGCGGTATCTGGAGCGGCGTGTGATCGACCGCACCGGGTTGATCCTGGACATCTTCGCGCAACGTGCGCGCAGCCACGAAGGCAAGCTGCAGGTGGAACTGGCGCAGTTGCGTCACATGGCCACGCGGTTGGTGCGTGGCTGGACCCACTTGGAGCGTCAGCGCGGTGGCTCCATCGGCCTGCGCGGCCCGGGCGAAACCCAGCTGGAAACCGACCGCCGCCTGCTGCAAAAACGCGTCGAACAGTTGCAGCAGCGGCTGGAAAAGGTCGAGGTGCAGCGCACCCAGATGCGTCGTGCGCGGATGCGCAGCGAATTGCCACGGATTGCACTGGTCGGTTACACCAATGCCGGCAAGTCGACGCTGTTCAATGTGTTGACCGGTGCAGAGGCTTACGTGGCAGATCAATTGTTCGCCACGCTCGACCCGACCGTGCGACGCATTGCGTTGCCGGGTGGCAGCGCGATCCTTGCCGACACGGTTGGCTTCGTGCGCGATCTTCCGCACGAGCTGGTCGCCGCATTCCGCTCCACGCTCTCGGAGGCGCGCGATGCCGATCTGTTGCTGCACGTTGTCGATGCAGCAGACCCGTTGCGCGAAGAACGCATCCTGCAGGTAGACGAAGTGTTGCAGGCCGTCGGTGCCGGCGATCTGCCGCAGCTGCTGGTATTCAACAAGATCAACAAGATCGACAAGATCGAAGGCGCCGAAGTGCGCCACGACGCGCAGGACGGCATTCCCGACCCGGCACGCCGCGAGCGTGTCTGGGTGTCGGCGCGCGACGGGCGCGGGCTGGAAGAATTGCAGCATGCGCTCGGTCAGCGGTTGGACCTGCGCCACCTGACCGGCCAGCTACGGCTCCCACCGTCTGCCGGCCGCCTGCGTTCCAGGCTGCATCAGCTGGAAGTGGTGCGCAATGAGCAAATCGACGAAGAGGGTTGGTTGCTCGATGTCGATCTGCCGATGGTCGAGGCCGAGCGGTTGGCCGCCGGGCAGGACGGTGCGCCGCTGCGCGCGATGCTGCCGGATCGTCGCGAAGACTGGGAAGCGTGATGAAAGCGCGCAGTCGGTCGTGCACGACTGTGCGCTGCTTCAAAACGATTAGGGCAACGGCCTACCGGGTCGCTGTGCGGCAGTTGCCGGGCCTCGTCCTGGCCTGCAGAACTGACAGAAATTCCGTGTGAGTAGTGGGTACTGCAGAACGGTGCGGTCGTGCGCTCATGCGGCACGCCACGCCTGTCATCAGTGATCCGGCGCACTAGCCGCGGTGATTCGGCGGCCTGAAGGCGGCGCTGCGCGTTGACTCGTGCTGCCGGCAAGTCGGCGTACACACAAGCCCGTCCAGGCCCAGCAGTGCGCATCGGCCGCATATCGCCACTGAACCTTGGCCACCTCGCGCCCAGCCGGAAGCGGCGCCAGCGGCAGACAGGCGCGACGAATTGGGCTAAAACGTCCGCTGCCCCCACCTTGCCGTGCCCATGTCTTTTTCCGCCGATTCCGAACTGCAACAGCTGGCCGAAGCCCTCGGGCAGCAATTGCTTGCCGCGCGCGAGCGCCTGGTCACTGCCGAGAGTTGCACCGGTGGTTGGATCGCCAAGGCGGTGACCGATGTCGCCGGCTCCTCGCACTGGTTCGATTGCGGGATGGCCGCCTATAGCTACGAGGCCAAGCAGGCGCTGCTCGGCGTCCGCCCACAGACGCTGGAAGTGCATGGGGCGGTCAGTCGCGAAACGGTGATCGAAATGGTCTCTGGCGCCCTGGTGAATTCCGGCGCAAGCATCGCGGTGGCGGTGACCGGCATTGCCGGGCCTGGCGGTGGCAGTGAGGACAAGCCGGTCGGCACGGTCTGGATCGGCTGGAAACGTCGTGGTGGTTACGCCACCGCACAACTGTTCCAGTTCAATGGCGACCGCGATGCAGTGCGTCGTCAGACCGTCGCTGCGGCACTGCGTGGGCTGAGCGCGCTACTGTAGCGGTGGTCGGGTTCACTGGAGGGCGTTCGGCAACAGATCCGCGCCGCCCATTTTTCAGCGCAATCTCGTGCAGCATGGAAACCCGAACGCCGTGGCCGTGCGCAGTCCAAGAACTGGCTGCGGCTCGCTGTCGACACGCCGCGTCAGCACGCTGAGCGGATGCGTCGCTTGGAACATTCGGCAACGAGGCTGCGAAGTGACGATGGCGCAACCGAAGTGCAGCGAATCAGCGAACGCTGCCGTTGCGTATGTACCGCGCACCGCCTTGCAACCTGCGCTGAGCTTGGACGGGGCAAGGGCGCGACAGCGGAGGGCAGATCGGCTACAAACAAGGTCTCCTCACCGCCCAGGGTGCCAATGCCGTCGTTTCTTGCTCCTGTCCCATCGGTCGCCGCGTTGCAGGCTGCCGTGTACTGCAGCGTCACGCAGCGCCTGAGCGCAACGCGCTCGCGGGCGGTGCGCTGATGTGGGAAGCACTCGGCACGGTACGTGATCTTGGGCGTCTGCAGGAAATCGCCTCGGTCCTGATCCGCTACGGCTTCGGGGATGTGGTGCGTCGTATCGGCATGGCCGATGTGCTTGAGCGCGCCGGCAGGCTGTTGCATTGGCAGAACGCCGAGGGCCGTTTGCGCATGTCCGCAGCGATGCGCGTGCGGCGTGCACTGGAAGAGCTTGGGCCCACCTTCGTCAAACTCGGGCAGGTGCTGGCCACGCGCGTGGATCTGCTGCCACCGGAGTGGATCGAAGAATTGAGCGAGCTGCAGAATGCGGTGCCGGCGCTGCCGTTCGAGCAGATCCGCCCACAGCTGGTTGCTGCGCTGGGCATGGAGCCGGAAAGCATCTTCGCGCGCCTGGACGAACAACCGCTGGCGGCCGCATCGCTGGCACAGACCCATCGCGCGTGGCTGATCGATGGCACGCCGGTGGTGTTGAAGATCCGACGTCCCGATATCGGTGACACCATCGACGCGGACCTGCGCCTGCTCGCCCGGCTTGCGGAAATCGTCGAAACCCGTGCACCGGATCTCAAGCGCTACCGTCCTGCCGAGGTGGTGCAGCAATTTACCGTTTCGCTGCGACGCGAACTGGACTTCGCTGCGGAGGGGCGCAACGCCGAACGCATCGCCGCCAACTTCGCGCATGACGCGCACGTGGTGGTGCCGGCGGTGTACTGGGAGTGGACCTGCGAGTCGCTCAACGTGCAGGAGTTCATCGATGGGATTCCCGGCCGTGATCTGCTTGCCGTCGATGCGGCCGGCCTGGATCGCAGGGCGCTCGCACGTGCCGGTGCCGGCATCGTGCTCAAGATGGTGCTGCAGGACGGCTGCTTCCACGCCGACCCGCATCCGGGGAATATTTTCTACCTGCGCGACGGGCGCATCGCGGTCATCGATTTCGGCATGGTCGGGCGCGTCTCCGAGCAGCGTCGGTTTCAGGTCGCACAGCTGTTGCACGGCATGGTCAGCTACGACGCCGATGCGGTGATCGATGTCTTGCTGGAATGGGCGGGCACCAGCCTGGAGGTCGATGAGGCGCGTTTGCAGCAGGACATCGGCGCGTTCGTCGACGAGTATCGCGGCGTGCCGCTGAAAGAATTGCGTATTGGCGCAATGCTTGGCGATGTCACCTCCATCCTGCGCGATCACGGGCTGACGCTGCCATCGGATCTGGCACTGATGATCAAGGCGTTTCTCACCCTGGAAGGCATGGGGCGCCAGCTCGATCCGGACTTCGACATGGCCACCGAGGCGCGCCCATATCTGGAACGCGTGGTGTTGCAACGCTATGCGCCGCGCGCCATCGTGCGACGCGGCCGGCGGACGGTGACTGGTGCGATCGATCTGATCGGCGATCTGCCGCGCGACCTCAAGCGCCTGTTGTAAGCCGCACGCCGCGGCAAGCTGCAGCTTCAGATCGAAACACGCGCATTGCGCGAGTTCGGCGAGCAGGTCGACCGCGCCGCCAACCGCCTCACGATGGGGATCGTGACTGCCGCCTTGGTGATCGGCTCTTCGATCGTCATGAACAGCGTCGGCGGGAGCGCCAGCCGCTGGTTGCTCGCGCTGGGGTGGGCGGTTTCATTGGCGCGGCGCTATGCGGCATCTGGATCCTGTTTTCGATCTGGCGAAGCCGGCGCTAGCGCCCTCAGCGCGCCGCATCCTGATGGGTGCGGGCAAGGCGCCGCGAACACTTGCGCAGGTGCTCGTTAGTAGTAATACTACTAACCATGGACCTGACCGATACCCAGCAAGCAATCCTGGCCTTGATCGCCGAGCGCATCGATGCCGATGGTGTCCCGCCGTCGCAGACCGAAATCGCGCGCGCGTTCGGCTTCAAGGGCGTCCGTGCGGCGCAATATCACCTGGAAGCGCTGGAGCATGCGGGGGCGATCCGCCGCGTCCCAGGTCAGGCGCGCGGGATACGGCTGGCCGGGCAGGGTGCGCAGACACGCGCGGCTCCGGTGAGCGAGGCGGAGCGCGACGACGTGCTGCGTCTGCCGGTGCTGGGCCGCGTGGCCGCGGGTCTGCCGATTGGCGCCGATATCGGCTCGGACGACTTCGTTGTACTGGATCGGGTGTTCTTCTCGCCCTCGCCGGATTACCTGCTCAAGGTGCAAGGCGATTCGATGCGCGACGAAGGCATCTTCAACGGCGATCTGATCGGCGTGCACCGCACTCGCGACGCGCGTTCGGGGCAGATCGTGGTGGCGCGGATCGATGAGGAAATTACGGTGAAGCTGCTGAAGATCGGCAAGGACCGCATCCGGCTGCTGCCGCGCAATCCAGACTACGCGCCCATCGAGGTGCTACCGGATCAGGATTTCGCGATTGAAGGCCTGTATTGCGGACTGTTGAGGCCTAACCGTTGAGGTCTGTGCCGATGGCCGTGCCGGCGTTTCTCCGAGCTGGCGCCGCAGGATTCCCCGCTGCCACCGGACCTTCCGCCTCCCTAATCTGAGTGTGTCGCCTGCAGTCTCAGCCTGTGCGATACACCGCCGCTACATTAGCCCCATACCGAAATCACTGACGAGGATCACCCAGATGGACGAGAACAAGAAGCGTGCCCTTTCCGCCGCACTGAGCCAGATCGAAAAGCAATTCGGCAAGGGCTCGGTCATGCGCATGGGCGACCGCGTCATTGAGGCGGTCGAAGTCATCCCGACCGGCTCGCTGATGCTGGATATCGCCCTGGGGATCGGCGGCCTGCCGAAGGGCCGCGTGGTCGAAATCTACGGCCCGGAATCCTCCGGCAAGACCACCTTGACCCTGCAAGCCATCGCCCAGTGCCAGAAGAACGGCGGCACCGCTGCCTTCATCGATGCCGAGCACGCGCTGGATCCGATTTATGCAGCCAAGCTGGGCGTCAACGTCGACGACCTGCTGCTGTCGCAGCCCGATACCGGTGAGCAGGCATTGGAAATTGCCGACATGCTGGTGCGCTCGGGTTCGGTCGATATCGTCGTGGTCGACTCGGTTGCCGCACTGACGCCGAAGGCGGAAATCGAAGGCGAGATGGGCGACCAGCTGCCTGGTTTGCAGGCTCGCCTGATGAGCCAGGCGCTGCGCAAGCTCACCGGCAATATCAAGCGCTCCAACACGCTGGTGGTCTTCATCAATCAGCTGCGCATGAAGATCGGCGTCATGATGCCCGGCCAGAGCCCGGAAGTGACCACCGGCGGTAACGCGCTGAAGTTCTACGCCTCGGTGCGTCTGGATATCCGCCGTATCGGTGCGATCAAGAAGGGCGACGAGATCATCGGCAACCAGACCAAGATCAAGGTGGTCAAGAACAAGCTGGCGCCTCCGTTCAAACAGGTCGTGACCGAAATCCTGTATGGCGAAGGTATCAGCCGCGAGGGCGAATTGATCGACATGGGCGTGGAAGCCAAGCTGGTCGACAAGGCTGGCGCCTGGTACAGCTACGGCGATGAGCGCATCGGTCAGGGCAAGGACAATGCGCGGACCTACCTGCGCGACAACCCGCAGGTTGCGACCCGGCTGGAAGCCGAGCTGCGTGAGAAGTTCCAGCCGGCCGAAGCACCGCGCGAAGCCGGCGACGACGAAGACAAGGAATAAGTTGCAGCACAACATCACCGGTCGCCGGAGGCGGTTTGCCGCGAATGGGTAACGGTGATGCTTTGGTGAGCGGTAGGCGGAACCTCGCACGGTACGTGAACGCTCCAGCGCCATCCACGTCCGCCCGGCGCTGGGGCAACAGGTTCGAGCGTGTTTGAAGTTTTTCTATCGCGAGGACGGCGGAGTCAGTGCTGTCGCTTCTCGCGGTAGATCTATCGAAGGCCAGGAGGGCAGGCGCCATGGATGGCGCATTGATGTCGTAACTGATCTTGGCGATTCGGGACCCCTCAACGATGGACGAGCAAGAGCCCGCACCAAAGCGGGGGCGCCGGTTCAAGGAACAGACACCGGTCCAGCGCGCACTCGGCCTATTGGTACGGCGCGAACATTCGCGCAAGGAATTGAACCGCAAGCTGCTGGCCCGCGGAATCGAGCCAGATGCGGCGCAAGCCGCCGTCGATCGGCTCACGGACGAGGGATGGCAGGACGACACCCGCTTCGCTGCTGCAGTCGTGCGCAATCGTGCCGGTTCGGGTTACGGCCCGCTGCATATTCGCGCCGAGCTCGGAACCCATGGTCTGGATAGCGAGGCCATCAGTACCGCCTTGGCGACCTTTGAAGGGGATTGGACCGAAAACGCGCGCGACCTGATCCGCCGTCGGTTCGGTGAACAAGGCCCAACCGACCTTCCGCAGCGGCGCAAGGCCGCCGATCTGCTGGCCCGGCGGGGTTTCGACGGCAACAGCATTCGCGCCGCCACGCGCTTCGACCTTGAGGACTGAGGGCGTCAGGCCTGCTACCCTTCGTGGTTTCAGGTTGTTCCGCTCATCTGCGCCCACATGTCATTGGGTGACCGGGACTGCCGCCCGCCCAATGCCAGCACATGAACGCACCTGCCAAATTCAGCACTTCTCAGATCCGTAGCGACTTCCTTGCGTTTTTCGAGGGCAAGGGTCACACCATCGTGCCGTCCGCGCCGCTGGTGCCGGGCAACGACCCCACCTTGCTGTTTACCAACTCCGGCATGGTCCAGTTCAAGGACGTCTTCCTTGGCGCGGAGAAGCGCAGCTACGTCCGCGCCGCAGACGTGCAGCGCTGCCTGCGTGCCGGTGGCAAGCACAACGATCTGGACTCGGTGGGCTACACCGCACGTCACCACACCTTTTTCGAAATGCTCGGCAACTGGTCGTTCGGCGATTATTTCAAGAAGGACGCCATCGCCTGGGCTTGGGAACTGTTGACCCAGGTCTGGAAGCTGCCGGCCGATCGCCTGCTGGTCACCGTCTACCACACCGACGAAGAAGCCTTCGCGCTGTGGCGCGACATGATCGGCATTCCCGAAAGCCGCATCGTGCGCATTGGCGACAACAAGGGTGCGCCTTACGCCTCGGATAATTTCTGGCAGATGGCCGACACCGGCCCCTGCGGCCCGTGTACCGAAATCTTCTTCGACCACGGCGATCACATTGCTGGTGGTCCGCCGGGGTCGCCGGATGAAGATGGCGACCGCTTCATCGAGATCTGGAACCTGGTCTTCATGCAGTTCGATCGCCAGCCCGACGGCACCCTGGTGCCGTTGCCGGCGCCGTGCGTGGATACCGGCATGGGGCTGGAGCGGCTGGCCGCGATCCTGCAGCACGTCCATACCAACTACGAAATCGACCTGTTCCAGACCCTGATCGGCAAGGCCAGTGCGCTGACCGGCATCACCGATCTTGAGAACAAATCGCTGCGGGTGATCGCCGATCACATCCGCGCCTGTTCTTTCCTCATCGTCGATGGCGTGCTGCCCTCCAACGAAGGCCGCGGCTACGTGCTGCGCCGGATCATCCGGCGCGCGCTGCGGCATGGGTGGATGCTGGGCGTGCGCCAGCCGTTCTTCAGCAAGATGGTGCCCACGCTGGTCGAGCTGATGGGCGAAGCCTATCCCGAGCTGGTGGTGGCGCAGGACACCGTGGCGCGCGCGCTGTTGGCCGAAGAAGAGCGTTTTGCCGAAACGCTGGACGCCGGCATGAAGATCTTCGACGAGGTTGCATCGCGCTCGCAGGACATCATCCCGGGCGCCGACGCCTTCCGGCTGTACGACACTTACGGCTTCCCGGTCGACCTGACCGCCGACATCGCGCGCGAGCGCGGCATGCGCGTGGACATGGAGGGCTTCGAGTTCGCGATGGAGCGCCAGCGCGAGACGGCACGTGCGGCTGGCAAGTTCGGCGGCGGCGTCGCATTGCCGGCGGACCTGGTCGCCAGCTTGTCGCCGACCGTGTTCCTGGGTTACGAAGCGTACGATGCCGATGACCTCAAGGTCGTGGCCCTGCTCAAGCAGGGCCGCCCGGTCGAACGCGCGGAAGCGGGCGATGAGGTAATCGTGTTCACCGACCGCACGCCGTTCTATGCCGAGTCGGGTGGCCAGGTCGGCGACAGCGGCCAGCTGAGCGGCCCGGGTGTGTCGATCGAAGTGAGCGATACGCAGAAGTTCGCCGGCCAGTTCCACGGGCATGTGGGGCGCATCAGCGAAGGCGCGCTCGCGCTTGGCGATGTGCTCGCCGGCGGGATCGACACGCAACGTCGCGGCAAGACCATCCTCAACCACTCGGCAACCCATCTGCTGCATGCCGCCCTGCGCGAAGTCCTGGGAACGCATGTGCAACAGAAGGGCTCGCTGGTTGCGCCTGATCGCCTGCGCTTTGACTTCTCGCACTTCCAGCCGATCACTGCTGACGAGCTCGCTGTGATCGAGCGCAAGGTAAACGCCGAAGTCCGCACCAACCATGGTGTGGAAGTGCACAACATGGCCATGCAGGAGGCGCTGGATTTCGGCGCGATGGCGCTGTTCGGCGAGAAGTACGGGGAAAACGTCCGCGTGCTCAAGATGGGCGGTTATTCCACCGAGCTGTGTGGCGGTACCCACGTCACCCGCACCGGCGACATCGGCCTGTTCAAGATCACCTCCGAAGGCGGCGTGTCGTCGGGCGTGCGTCGTATCGAAGCGGTGACCGGGCAGGGCGCGCTGGACTATGTGGCTGACGAGGAGCGTCGCCTGCTCGAAGCGGCCAATCTGCTTGGTGGCAACACCACCGAAGTGGTGGATAAGGTGCGCGCACTGACCGAGCGTCAGAAGCGGCTGGAGCGCGAGCTCGAATCGCTCAAGGCCAAGTTGGCGTCGGGTGCGACTGCCTATCTGGGCGCTGGCGCAATCGATGTTGCCGGAGTCAAGGTTGTCGCGGTGCGTCTGGAGGGCTTCGATGCCAAGGCGCTGCGCGATGCGATGGATCGCTTGAAACAACAGCTCGGCGATTCGGTCATCGTCCTGGCGGGCGCTTCGGGCGGCAAGGTGGCGCTCGTTGCTGGTGTGAACGGCAGCCCAACTGGCAAGGTGAAGGCTGGGGAACTCCTCGGCCACATCGCCAGTCAGATCGGCGGCAAGGGTGGCGGCCGTCCGGATCTCGCCCAGGGTGGTGGCGAGGACGGGCCCGCCCTTGCGACCGCACTCGACGGTGTCTCCCTCTGGGTCAAGCAACACTTGGGCTGAACACTTGTCCTGCTATGCCTTGCTGGCTAGCAGGATGTCCCGCTACCATTTCTGGTCTATTCCCTTTACGTAGGGCGCGTCTCACTCAGGAGGCCGTCGATGCTGGTGGGAAATCCACCGGTTCCAGGAGATTTGCAAAATGTTGATCCTCACTCGCCGGGTAGGCGAAACCTTGATGATCGGCGACTCGGTCACCGTGACCGTTCTCGGCGTCAAGGGCAATCAGGTGCGTATCGGTATCACCGCACCCAAGGATGTGGCTGTGCATCGCGAAGAAATCTATCAGCGCATCCAGCGTGGGGATGAGCCGGTCGCCTCCGGCGCACATCACGGTGACAATTCTTCGAATTGATCGTTGTCAAGGGTTTACGTTAGCCCCTCTTACCCGGTATTCTTCGCGGCCTGCCACGGACATCGCGGCAGGCAGCAAAAACTGGAGCGATGCCCGAGCGGCTGAAGGGGCTCCCCTGCTAAGGGAGTATAGGGTCAAAAGCTCTATCGAGGGTTCGAATCCCTCTCGCTCCGCCAGTGTTCTAGACGCCCGCAAATTACTGATTTGCGGGCGTTTTTATTTGTGGTCTGTATTTATCGAGAGGGCGATATTGCCTGAGCGCGTCGCTGGGGCAGCAGCTCGGAGCATGGTCGGATTTCTGCGATATTCGTGGGACGTGCTGAAGCCCGCTATGCAGGCGCGTCCGTGGGCGCACCCAGGCCAGCAGCGCTCAGGCCGGCAGTGAGTAGGGCGAAGGGTCGTGCTGCGCGCGTCGTCAGTGGCCACAGCGCTTCAGGCAGGGGCGGCGCTGAGCTCGACTGCGGGCTGGAAGGCTTGCCACGATCTTCGCATCTCTCACCAGCTCATATCTCAAGCATGCGAGTTGCGAGAGAAGGTCCGTGTTGCCCGCGTCGCTCGACCGTCGATAGCGACGCGCTAGGCGCCTGCAGCGCGATTCTGTGTTGCGTTGCGTTGCGTTGCGTTGTCGCGTTGCATTGCGACGAGGTTGCGCCCTGTTTGTTTGCTCGCCGCCCGTCCCCAGATCTCGGCGCATCTCTGCGGCGTGTCATTCCATTCGCATGGTTGTGGGCATGCGCTTGCACGCTTGTGCGCGAGGCAAACGGTGAGGCAGCACGCAATTGTCGTGCACGCCAGCGCGCCGTATGACGTATCGAGCGAGGCGCATCGGCGTGAGCGATAAAGCCTTGTATCGATGCAGCTTGACGCTCCGGGCTGTCACCGTTTGCGCTCGCAGATCGCCGCGGTGCACGGTGTAATGCTTGTCGGCCTTGACGGGCGCGTTGACTGGCGAATGGAAGTGCTGCGTTTCCGCGCGCAAGATTGAGCATTGATCTGTCGCTGCTGCCACTAGCCTCGCTTCGCCAATCCACTCCTGCGAACCCTCAAGGCGTAAGGATCAAAGCCAGCACCAGGAACCGGAACCAGGGCGAAGAGCCAGCGTGAAGGGCCTGCCATTATTCGTAAGTCGAGGTTGGCAGCGCAGCCATTGAGGTCTTACGCCCATTCGACCGTTTGCCTGGGATGCTGCGAAGGAATTCAGGGCGAGTGCCATTACCACTTCGCGCTAGAGCGCGTCGCCGCTGCCTTACATCTGAACCGTCTTGTAGATGCGGCACATGGTGGGGGTCAAGTAACCGGCGCATGGGTCGCTAAGGACGTGAACCATATCTCGGATGTTGACGTGATGCGCCTATCGCACCTGCTTGGACGTGTGTTCTCCTTTTGGGGTCGCGGGCTGCAACACAAGGTGGCAGCGGTGGACCGGGTGATGGCGGTGATCGAATTCGATCTGGACGGTCGCATTCTGGATGCAAACTCGAACTTCCTGGCCCTGATGGGGTATCGGCTGGACGAGGTGGTCGGTCAGCACCACCGCATGTTCGTGACGGCCGCAGATCGCGACAGCGAAAGCTATCGGCACTTCTGGGAGGGGCTGCGGCGCGGCGACTTCAACGCCGGACGCTTTTGCCGGCTGGATAAACGCGGGAACGAGGTGTGGATCAATGCCTCCTACAACCCGTTGCTGGATCGATCCGGCAAGGCGTATCGCGTGGTGAAGTACGCCACCGACATTACTGCGCAGGTCCGCCAGACAGCCGACTTCGAAGGGCGTATCGATGCCATCGACAAGGTGATGGCCGTCATCGAGTTCTCGCTGGACGGCACGGTGCTCGCGGCCAACCAAAACTTTTGCAAGTGATGGGCTATCGGCTCGAGGAGATTCGCGGCAAGCACCACGGCATGTTCGTCGATGCCGGCACGCGCCAGTCGGCTGCGTACCGCGCATTCTGGGATTCGCTCGGGCGCGGTGCCTTCGATGCGGGCCGCTATCGGCGCGTCGGCAAGGACGGCAGGGAGGTGTGGATCCAGGCGTCCTACAACCCCGTGCTCGACGAGCACGGGCGCCCATACAAGGTGGTCAAGTACGCCACCGACGTGACCCGCCAGGTGATCGATTCGGCCGATGCGGACGGGCGTATCCGGGCGATCGACAAGGTCATGGGAGTGATCGAGTTCGACCTGGAAGGCAACGTGCTCGGTGCGAACGAAAACTTCCTGACCATCATGGGGTATTCGGCGGCCGAGGCGATCGGCCAACACCACAGCGTGTTCGTCGATGCGGCCTACCGCGCATCCGGTGAGTACCGACAGTTCTGGGCGAAGCTGGCAAGCGGCCAGTTCGATGCGGGGCGTTATCGCCGACTGCGCAAGGATGGCAGTGCGGTGTGGATCCAGGCGTCCTACAACCCGATCCTGGATGTGTCCGGGCGGCCGTACAAGGTGGTCAAATACGCAACCGACGTCACCGACCAGGTGCGTTCGGCCGAGCGGATGCGCGATTTGATGCTGCAGACCATGAGCATTGCGCAGAACGTGCAGCGCGAGGCGCACCATATTTCCGTGAGCAACCAGGAACTGGTCAGTCGCGTGTCCACGCAATCTGCGGCGGTGGCGCAGACCTCGAGCACGATCGATCAACTGGCCGCGACGGTGCGGGCCAATTCCGAGAATGCCGGTTCGGCGCGGCGCATGGCCGAGGATTCGGCCACGGTGGCGCGGCGCGGTGCGGACGTCATTGCCGATGTGGTCAAGACCACCGCGGGCATCCGCTCGGCGACCGATCGCATCGGCCAGATCATCGAGGTCATCGACGGCATCGCGTTTCAGACCAACATCCTGGCCCTGAACGCTGCGGTCGAGGCGGCGCGTGCGGGCGAGCAGGGGCGCGGTTTTGCGGTGGTGGCGACCGAAGTGCGTAGCCTTGCGCAGCGCTGCAGCGTGTCGGCCAGGGAGATCCGCTCCTTGATCGACAACGCAACCGATCAGGTCGGTGATGGTTCGCGCCTGGCCGAGCAAGCCGGCGTGGTGATGCAGGACATGGTGACGTCGGTCCTGCGCGTCACTGCGACCGTGGAGCAGATCGCCGCCGCCAGCCATGATCAGGCGCTGGACATTTCCAGCGCCAACACCGCGTTGCAGTCGATCGGCGTGCAGGCGCGCGACCAGGCGCAGATGGTGGGCGACCTGGCGCGTTCGGCGCGCATGCTGGAAGGCGATGCGGATGCGCTGTTCGCCTTGGTCAATGGCGATGCGGATGGCGGGGCTGATCGCGCGCCAGTGCAGGTCGATGCGCAGGCCGCGCGGCGCGCGACAGCGAAGGTGGCGTGATGATGGTTCACGGCGTCGCGTACGCGACATCGTGATATCCCCTCAGATCTTGCAACTTTCTTGTATTGGATTTCGGCGCAAGTGGCCGAACCTGCGGTGCTGAGGCATTTGGTGCCGTCAGCGCCGCTGCGATGACATACAGACGCTCGCATTGATGCGGCGAGCGACGATTGGCAACTCACACATCGCAGAGTGCGGAGCGCAGTTACGAGCCGCATCTTCCGTGCCGCGGATCTTGGGTGCCGAGCTGCAGGGTGTCGGCCACGTGGCATGAACTGACACGTCACGGCGAGTCAGTGACGAAGAGACGATGCACAAGACAAAGCCCGCGTGAGCGGGCTTTGTCTGTTTCGGCACTGACCAGCGCATCGCACACCAATCCCGCGCAGGCACGCCATCCATCAGCCTTGGATGCTTACTTGGGCAGGTCGAACACCAGGACTTCGGCATCGCGTGCATCGGTCAGTACGATTTCCGGCTCGCCGACGATCTGCACCGCGTCGCCAGCCGACAGCGCCTGCCCGTTGACGCTCAGGCTGCCGCCACCTGCACGTAGCCAATGCGGCCTGCGGCCAGCGGCTGCTGCAGACGCGCCTGGCCATCCAGGATCGAGGCATACAGGCGTGCGTCCTGGTGCAGGCGCAGGGAGCCGTCGTCACCGCTTGGCGAGGCGATCAGGCGCAACTGGTTACGTTTGCTGTCGGCATCGAAGTGCTTTTCTTCGTAGCTTGGCTCGATGCCGGCACGCTCGGGCATCACCCAGATCTGCAGGAAGTGCACGGGCTCGCTGGCCGAGTGATTGAACTCGCTGTGCGTCACGCCGCTGCCGGCGCTCATCCGCTGCACGTCGCCATAATGCAGGACCGAGCCGGTGCCAATGCTGTCCTTGTGTTCCAGTGCGCCGCCCAGGACATAGGAAATGATCTCCATGTCGCGGTGTGCGTGGGTGCCGAAGCCTTCGCCCGGTTGCACCTTGTCCTCGTTGATCACCCGCAGCGGGCCAACGCCCATATGGCGTGGATCGTGATAGCTGGCAAAGGAGAAGGTGTGGCGCGAGGACAGCCAGCCATGTTCGGCGCGGCCACGGGTTTCGCTCTTGCGGACATTCAACATGCTGCTTCTCCTTGAAAGATTTGGAATTGGCGCTGGGCGACTCGGTGTCCAGCGGCTTGATGCGTAGTCTCCGCCTCTGCATCCGGCCCGAAAAGCGAGTAGATTTGGCCGCTATCATCGAAAATTTCGAACAATGAAAATCAGCCTGGAAGCGCTGCAAATCCTGGATGCCATCGACCGACGTGGCTCGTTCGCTGGCGCAGCCAAGGTGCTGTTCAAGGTGCCTTCGACGATTTCCTACACGGTGTCCAAACTGGAAGAGGATCTGGGCGTGCAGCTGTTCGAGCGGGTGGGGCCCAAGGCCACGCCGACCCAGGCTGGCCGCGAGCTGTTGCGCGAGGGGCGCCACCTGCTGCGTGCCGCGCAAGAGCTGGAGGTACGGGTGCGGCGGGTCGCCTCCGGCTGGGAATCGGATTTTGCGATCGGGCTGGATGCGGTGCTGCCTGCGGCCTTGCTGCAGCCGCAGATCCTGGACTTCTACACCGTGGCCGACAGCACGCGGCTGCGCGTGCTGAGCGAGTCGTTGTCGGGCAGTTGGGAGGCGCTGCTGGACAGGCGCGTGGACCTGGTCGTGGCGGCGGGCGAGGGGCCCAGTGGCGGCGGCTATGTGGCCGAGCCGATCGGCACGTTGCGGTTCGTATTTGCCGTGGCATCCACGTACCCGCTAGCGGATGCTGGCTTGTTGGGCGCGGCGGAGCTGGCCGAATACCGTGCGATCGCGGTGGCGGACTCGGCGCGGCGCCTGCTGCCGCGTACGGTCGGGCTGCTCTCCGGGCGCGATGTGCTCACCGTGCCCGACATGCAGACCAAGCTGCTGCTGCAACTGGCCGGCGCCGGCTACGGCTTCCTGCCCGAACCGTATGCGCGCGGAGCGCTGCTGGAGGGACGGCTACGCGAGGTGCAGGTGGACACCCGCAAACCCGACGAAACCTTTTATCTGGCGTGGCGGCCGGGCGAAGAGGGAGAGGCCTTGGGTTGTGGCGGCGCGCCTTGCGCAGCGAGGGCCTGTTCGAGCGCTGGTTGCAGGCCTTGGCCGCAACGTATCGTTCCGTCGCTGCCGGGCAGTCGCCGCTGTGACGGAAGGCGGATAATGGTAGCCCGCCGTCGCGCAGGGTTGTCGCATGCAAGGCTTGATCGAACAGTACGGAGTGGCGCTGGTGTTCGCCAACGTGCTGGCGTTGTCGCTCGGGCTGCCGGTGCCAGCATTGCCGACCCTGGTGCTGGTCGGCGCCAGCTATGCGTTGCAAGGGGGCGGCGATGCCTGGCTGGCCGGGCTTGCGGCGTTGGCGGTGTCTGTCGCGGCAAGTCTTTTGGGCGATCTGGTCTGGTATCTGGCCGGTCGCCGCTTCGGTAACCGCACCTTGCAGTCGCTGTGTCGGCTGTCGCTGTCGCGCGACAGCTGCATGAAGCAGACCGAGCGCTTCTTTTCGCGCTGGGGCGTGCGCGTGCTGGCAGTGGCCAAGTTCGTGCCGGGCTTGTCGATGGTCTCGGTGCCGATGGCCGGGGCAATGCGGGTACGTCCTGCGGCGTTCCTGCGATACGACGCCTTCGGTGCATCGTTGTGGGCATTGGTCGGCCTGAGTGTGGGGGCTGTGTTCGCGCGTCAGGTGCAGGACGTGCTCGCCTTGCTGTCCGAACTTGGCTCTGGCGCGATCGTGGTCTTGGCCGCGTTGCTGGCCGGCTATGTCGGTTGGCGCTGGTGGCGACGGCAGAGCCTGTTGCGATCGCTGGAGCATGCGCGCATCGCGGTAGAGGAGCTGGTGCCGTTGCTGGATGGCGAAGAAAGCCTGCGGCCGACCGTGCTGGATATCCGCGCCCCGGGCTATCGCCAGTTGCAGCCATACACCATTCCTGGTGCCGTGTTCGCCGACGAGCGTCAGCTGGCGCAGATCCTTGCCAGCGTGCCGCGCGATCGCAGCGTGGTGATCTACTGTGCGTGTCCGGACGAGGTGTCTGCCGCATGGCTGGCCGCGCGGATGCGCGAGCGCGGGTACCGCGATGTGCGGCCGCTGCTGGGTGGTCTGGATGCATGGCGCGATGCCGGGCATCCGGTGACATCGCTGGTGCCGGTCACGGTGGTTGCCGACGCGAACGCTGCTGCTGCCACGGCCTGATCGCACCGGATGCTGTGCGTGCGGTGACGGCGGCGTGCGTTTCGCTGGAAGATCGGCATCGCCCGACGGAACGGCGCACTACATTGCAACGCACTGTTCACCATCGTCTGCTTCGGCAGAAACGACGGGCAAAAAAAGACCAGCAAGCTGGTCGTTTTCTTCAAGATTGGTGCGCCCGGAGAGATTCGAACTCCCGACCGCCTGGTTCGTAGCCAGGTACTCTATCCAACTGAGCTACGGGCGCATATCTTGTTTTGACTTGCAGATCTGACGCAGGGCGATCGGATCTTTTAACTAGAAAAACAGCGCGTGAGTGCTGTCTTCTTCTTGTTCTGAGGATGGTGCGCCCGGAGAGATTCGAACTCCCGACCGCCTGGTTCGTAGCCAGGTACTCTATCCAACTGAGCTACGGGCGCCTCGTCAGGAGCGGAATTATGCGGATGAGCGACCGGCCCGTCAATCCCTTTGTGAAATTCCAGCGTCGTTGCGATCGTCGTCAGGGGCGCTACGCAGTGCAGCGACCACGGCCGCAGGCGTTTTCATCCAGGCGAAATGATCGCTGCGTGCGCCCAGTTGCACATCGTCCAATCGCACATGGTGTGGATGTGTTTGCGGCATCTTGTCGAGTAATGCGCACAGCGCATCTGCTGGGCCCCACGTATCGCGCGCAAGGGTCACTGCGCGGATCGGCACACGCAGTTGGCCCAGCGCCTGTTCCAGATCCCATGGCGCGCCTGCCGCGCGATAGCGATTGCTGCGGCCGACCTGTGCCCAGTCGGCAATCAGGCTGCGTGCTTCGGTGCCGCCAAAACCGAGCTTGCGCCCGTGCAGCACGCCCTGCCTGCGCGCCAGCCACGGCAACAACCGAAACGCCAAGGGCAGGCCGTAACGCATGGGGACGGGAAAATTGCGCCAGTACGGCGAGCCGCTGGCCACCAGCCAGAGCTGGGCGAATTGCACCGGATGCAGCGCGGCATAGCAGCACGCGAGCTGACCGCCAAGGCTGTGCCCACCGACAATGCGCGGCAGCTGCGGGTCGTGGATATCGAGTAGGGCGTGGCTGGCGGCGAGATCGTCTGCAAGCAGCGTGCGATAGCCCCAATCGTGCTCGCGCGACGGGCGCAGCGTGCTGCTGCCATTGCCGCGCCATTCGTGCACATACACCGCAACCCCGGTGGACGCGAGCGCTTGTGCGAAGGGTTGGTAATGCCGCGCTGCCACGCCCAATGCCGGCAGCCACAGCAGCGTTGTCGTCGGGTGCGGCGGCGCGCAACGGATCATTTGCCAGCGGTGCCCATCTGCAGCGCTGGCGAGCAGGGTATCGGTCTGCACGCTCATGCGCCGGGCGCGGCGCCGAAGTGGTCGAGCACCAGCACATCGCTCTGGCCGGGGCGTTGGCCGATGCGGATGGCGCGGGCAACGTAATCGATCGCCGCTTCGCAGGCATTGAGCAGCGACAGGCCCTGGCATAGCTGCGCGGCGATGGCTGCCGACAGGCTGCAGCCGGTGCCGTGCGCATCGACCTGCAGGCGCGGATGCATGAACACGTCCTGGGTCACGCCGTCATCGAAGCGGTCGAGCACGCGTGCGCCTTCGTGGAGATGTCCGCCCTTGAGGAGCACCGCGTTGGCACCCAGGTCGAGCAAGGCGGCGGTGGCATGTTCGGCGGCGTCGGCGCTGTCGATGCGGCGGCCGGTCAGCAGCTCGGCTTCGAGCGTATTGGGGGTCACCAGGGTAGCCAGCGGCAGCAAGCGCGTGCGCAGCGCATCCAAGGCCGCATCTTCGAGCAGGCGCGCGCCGCTGGTGGACACCATCACCGGGTCGAGCACCACGAACGGCGGGCGATACCGCTCAAGCAGGTCGGCCACGCAATGAATGATGTCGGCATTGGCCAGCATGCCGAGTTTGACCGCCTGGATCTCGAAATCGGCGAAGCAGGCATCCACCTGCGCCTGCAGGAAGGGCAGTGGTGGAAGATGCACGGCGGTGACGGCGCGGGTGTGTTGCGCGGTCAATGCGGTAATCGCCGACAACCCGTGCACGCGGTGCGCGGCAAAGGTCTTGAGGTCGGCCTGGATGCCGGCGCCCCCGCCGGAGTCGGAGCCGGCGATGCTCAATGCAGACAGCGTACTGGGCGTAGTCATGTGGCGATTCTGCACTGCTGGCCGGAGGATGTGCGCATCATCCTGTGCGCCAGCGATGCCATTGCAGGTAGGCGACATAGCCGGCGCCGGTCGATCCGGTGAGGCCGGCGGGCAGGTAGAGCGCGTCGTACTGCCAGCGCTGGAACAGCAAGGTACCGAGGATGCTGCCGCCGAGAAAGCCGCTGATGATCAGCGCGCTCAGCGTGAGGCGGCGCACCTGCAGCGGGCGCCCGCGCAGCAGGTGTCCCAGGCCGATGCCCAGGTCGGTAAACATGCCGCTCAAATGCGTGGTGCGGACCGCGGCGCCGCTGAGGCTGGTCGCCATCGCATTCTGCAGGCCGCAGGCGCCAGCGGCGCACAGGACGCCGCCGACATGATGCAACTTGAACAGCGCAGTCGCGCCCAGCAACAGCAGCGCCTCGATCATCAGCGCAGCGCCGTAGCGCTGTCCAAGCCGCAAGACATCGTCCTCGATGATCAGTCCGCTGAGCATGGCGCCTGCGCAGAAGGCGATGAGGACGCCGCAGAGAAAGCCGATATCCGGTGCGGTGTTTTGCGCCAGGGCAACGCCAAGCAGACTGGTCGTGCCGGTGAGGTGGCTGACCACCTGGTGCTCGGAGCCCAGGTAGCCCACCACATTGACCATGCCGGCCACGGCCGACAATGCCACCGCGCCAATCCAGACCCAGCGCGGCAGCAGGATTCCCATCTCGGGTCAGGGGCTACCGTTGATTGCAATCTGCGAGAACGCGCCGGTCTGCGGGTCGTACAGCGCGCCCCAGAACGTGCTGCCGCCGTCGCAGACCTGGATCGCTTCCCTCGCCGGTTTCACCGGCGGGTCGTTGGGGAGCTTGAAGGCGTTGATGTAGATCAACTGCTGGCCCTGGATCACCACACCCACGTATTGGCGGTCGAACTCGCGCGGCTCGGCAATGGTGGGCGTCAACGCATCCTGCCGCGCTTCGAGCTGTTCGATTTGCTGATGGCTCGGCGCCCAATAGCCGCTGATCTGGCCGGGATGCCGCGCCGGGCTGTCGCGCGAGCAGGTCTGCAACACCTGCTCGGCCACGCTCTGCCGGGTGATGATCCAGGACTGGCCATTCTTGAGATTGGTCGGCACGCTGGCTGGCCCCTGCGTGCTGGCGCAGCCGGCCAGCGCGATCACCGCGAGCGCCAACGCGCCGCGATATGCGCGCATCACAACACCTCCGACGCGAAGTCGGCCAGACGCGAGCGCTCGCCGCGACGCAGCGTGATATGCGCGCTATGCGGCCAGGCCTTGAAGCGATCCACCGCGTAGGTCAGCCCCGACGTGGTTTCGGTGAGGTAGGGGTGTCGATCTGTTCGACGTTGCCCAGGCACACGATCTTGGTGCCGGGGCCGGCACGGGTGATCAGCGTCTTCATCTGCTTGGGCGTGAGGTTCTGCGCCTCGTCCAGGATCAGGTAGCGCGACAGGAAGGTGCGGCCGCGCATGAAGTTCATCGAGCGGATCTTGATGCGACTGGCAAGCAGGTCGTTGGTGGCCGCACGGCCCCACGAGCCGCCTTCCTGGTTGTGCGTGAGCACTTCCAGATTGTCGGTCAGTGCGCCCATCCACGGGGTCATCTTTTCTTCTTCCGTGCCGGGCAGGAAGCCGATGTCTTCGCCCACGCTGACGGTGGCGCGGGTCATGATGATTTCCCGGTAACGCTGCTGGTCCATGGTCTGCGCCAGGCCGGCAGCCAGTGCGAGCAGGGTCTTGCCGGTGCCGGCGGTGCCGAGCAGGGTCACGAAGTCGATTTCCGGGTCCATCAGCGCGTTGAGCGCGAAATTCTGCTCGCGGTTGCGTGCCACGATGCCCCAGACCGCATGCGGCCCGCTGCGGAAATCGTCGACCAGGCACAAGGTGGCCTTGCCGCCGCCCACCTTGGCCACGCGCAGCTCCACTTCATCTTCGCCGGGCAGGTACAGGTATTGGTTCGGATACCAGTCTTCATCCTCGGCCAGGACGATTTCGTAATGGGTGCGGCCGCGCTCGTTCCAGCTGCGCAGATCTTCGTTGTGCTTCTGCCAGAAGTCTTCCGGCAGCTCGATGGCGCCGGTGAACAGCAGGCTGAAATCGTCCAGCGCACGGTCGTTCTGATAGTCCTCGGCGACCAGGCCGCTGATATAGGCCTTGATACGCAGGTTGATGTCCTTGGACACCAGGATGACCGGCACATCCGGGTTTTCTTCGCGCAGCGCCAGCACCGAGGCCAGGATCTTGTTGTCCGGCAGCATTTCGCCGAAGGTGCGGCCCGGATCGATCGGCTTGATCTGGAAAAACAGCCGGCCGATCGCGGCCTGGCCCTTGAGCTGGATGCCCTGCGGATGGCTGAGCAGGATGCCGGCCTGGATCTGCTCGGCGTTGGTGTTTTCCAGCAATTCGTCCAGGAACCGGCTGACCTGGCGTGCATTGCGGCTGACTTCGGAGGTGCCCTTCTTGGCATTGTCGAGCTCCTCGATCACCTGCATCGGCAGGAACACATCGTGTTCCTCGAACTTGAACAGCGCGGTGGGATCGTGCATCAGCACGTTGGTGTCCAGCACGTAGATGCGCTTGCCTCGGGTCATTGGGTCTTCCAAGTGATGGAGCAGGGGCGAGCCAACACGCCTGCCGGGGCAGGGTGATGGAGGACGCGGGAAGCGAGGGGTGTCACTGTTTGGCGTGCGCCTTCAACGCGGCCAGCACGGCCTCGGCATGGCCGGCCACCTTGACCTTGCGCCATTGCTGCACGATGCGCCCCTCGGGCGAGAGCAGGAAGGTGCTGCGCTCGATGCCGAGCACCTGCTTGCCGTACATGTTCTTTTCCTTGATCACGTCGAAGGCGCGGCATAGCGCTTCATCGCTGTCGCTGATCAACGGGAAGGTGAAGCCTTGCTTGGCGCAGAAGTTGTCGTGCGACTTCACCGAATCGCGCGAAACGCCCAACACCACCGCGCCGGCCTTTTTGAACTGCGGCAGCAGCGCGTTGAAGTCCAGGCCTTCGGTGGTGCAGCCGGGCGTGCTGTCCTTCGGGTAGAAGTACAGCACCAGCCATTTGCCGGCATGCTCGCGCAGGGTGGTCTGGGTGCCGCCGGACAGCGCCAGCGGCAGATCGAAGGTTGCAGCGGGTAATTCCAGCACAGCGTCGGTCATCGTTGCTCAGCCCAAAGTGGAGGGGCGTACGGCGCGGTCATGCCGGGCCGACGTCCATCCCATCATAAGCAGCCACATGGAAGCGTTTGGCAAGTGCGTCGAACTGCGCATTGCGCTGATTCAGCGACTCGATGGTGTGGTGTTCCTTCTTGTCCACATGCAGGAAGTACGACTCTTCGTCATCGCCATCGTCTTCGTCGCGTTCGCCGAGGAAGATGTCGATGACGCGATAGCCGTCCTGGGTCAGTTGCTCGGCGAGCTTCTGCAGCGGCTCCTGCGCAGGATCGGCGAAGAAGTATTCCCAGCGCAGCGGGCCGTCGAGATTCCAATCGGTCTCGGAGCGGATGTGGTCGAACATCTGTTTTAGCGCAGAGATCGCGATGGCCATTGATGGGTGCCTTAGAACTTCATCGGATCCATGATCGCGTCGAGATTGAGGTGATCACAGAATTCCAGGAAATCATCGCGCAATGCGGCGATGTGCATGTTGGCCGGCACGCCGATCGTCACCTGCGCCGAAAACATCTCCGCGCCGGTCTGCATGGCGCGGTAGCGCGTGCTCTGCAGGTTTTCGATGGTGATGCCCTGGCGGTCGAAGAAATCGGCCAGCTGGAACAGGATGCCCGGCTTGTCGGCGGCGATCACTTCGACGATGTAGGGCAGCAGGTTGGACTGGGTCTGCTTGGGGCCGGTGCGGTACCACACCAGTTTCAGTCCTTCTTCGCGTTCGAGCCGGGTCAGCATGGCTTCGAGCTTGGCGACCGAATCCCAGGAGCCGGTGGCCAGTGCGGTGACCGAGACGTCGCGCCCCACCGTGGCCAGACGGGCATCCACGAGATTGCAGCCGCTGTCGGCGATGCGGCGAGTGACGGGCAACAGGGGGACTCCGGATGCGTCGTGTAGGCGTTGATCAGGAGGTGATTTTCGGTCGGCGAAGGCCGGGGTGTAGAGTCGGTCAAAGGGGCTTCCGGCATTGCATCAGGCTGAATGGCCGCCCGGGCAGGCGCCCTGGCGGCGACCAGCATACTTGCCCGTGGTTTCGCGCCGCAAGTAACATGCAGGCGGTCGCAACCCGCGTGCGCGCGGGCCTTTTCCTGTCACGTAAGAGCAGCAGAATCTTGTCCCTTTCCGGCATCATCACCGCGCTGGCGACCCCTTCGGTCCCGATGGCGCACTCGACCTGGATGCCTGGCGGCGGCTGCTGGAGCAGCAGTTGCACGGTGGCGTGCAGGGAATCGTGGTTGCCGGCTCCACCGGCGAAGCGGCGGCATTGAGCGACGACGAATACGACACGCTGCTGCGCGCGGCTGTGGCACAGGTGGCCGGCCGTGTGCCGGTGCTGGCCGGCACCGGCTTGTCCGGGACGGCAAAGACCATTGCGCAAACCCGTCGCGCTGCGGCGCTGGGCGCGCAGTACGCGCTGGTGGTGACGCCGCCGTACGTGCGTCCGACCCAGGCCGGGTTGAAGGCGCACTTTCTGGCGGTGGCCAACGAAGGCGGCCTGCCGGTGGTGCTGTACAACGTGCCGGGCCGTACTGGTTGCGACTTGTTGCCGGAGACGGTGGCCGAGCTGGTGGGTCATCCGAACATCGTCGCCATCAAGGAAGCGCTTAGCGAACCCGAGCGCGTCGCCGCGCTGGTGGCGCTGCGCAGCGACAGTTTTGCAGTGCTCAGCGGCGACGATGGCAGCGCGGCGCACGCGATGTTGTCCGGCGCTGCCGGGCTGATCTCGGTGGCCTCCAACGCCTTGCCGGCGGCGTACCGGCGCCTGTGCGATCTGGCCCGCGACGGCCAGCGCGATGCTGCCACTGCCTGGGACACGCGGCTGAGCGAATACCACAGCTTCTGCGGCATCGAATCCAATCCCATCCCGGTCAAGGCGCTGCTGCAGCAGCGCCGGGATCGGTCACGGCCTGCGCTTGCCGCTGCTGCCTCTTTCTGCGGCGCACCAGCCTGCCGCCGACCGCCTTGCCGCCGACGCCATTGCGTTGGAAGCACTTTCCAGCCGCGAAATGCTCGCGGCCTGACCCAGGAGATCTATCGATGCGTCATTCCGTTTCCCCCGTCCGCGTGCTGTCGCTCGCGTTGCTGGCGACCGCCACCGTCGCCGCCACGAGCGGTTGCAGCTGGTTTCACAAGGGCGCGCGCGGCGACTATGCGCTGGCACCGGAAGCCCGCCCGCTGGAAGTGCCGCCGGATCTGAACCTGCCCGACACCTCCGGTGCGATGAAGGTGCCGACCCTGGCCTCCACCACGCAGCAGAACAGCAACACGCCGCCGTCGGCGAGCGCCAACAGCGGTTTCACCGTGCCGGGCGAGCGCGACGAGGTGTTTGCCAAGGTGGGCGCGGCACTGGCCGATATCCCGGGCCTGACCATTGCCAGCAAGGCGCAGATGCTCGGTTCCTATGACGTGAGCTACGAGGGTTCCAGCTTCCTGGTGCGCGTGGTCAAGGTCGACGCGGGCAGCTATGTGTCGGCAGTGGACCCGCGTGGCATGCCGGCCACGGCGGCCGCGCCGGTGGCGGTGATCTCCTCGCTGAAGAGCAAGCTGGGCGGCTGAGGCCGGTTCGGTTTGATGGATAGCAAAACGGGCGCCCTGGGCGCCCGTTTTGCGTTTGTGCGGAGTCGATGGCAACTGCACTGCCAGGTGCGTGCAGCGGTGTGGCTCCGGGCCGCGCCCGGTCGCGTAACTCAGCGCTGCAGCAGCGGCAACTTGTTAGGCTTGCCATCCCATTCGGCAGCATCCGGCGCCGGCTCCTGGCGCACCGTCAGCACGGGCCAGGCCTTGGCGAGTTCGGCGTTGAGTGCCACGAAGGCCTCCTGGCCGGCCGGCACATCGTCTTCGGGATAGATCGCGTTGGCCGGGCATTCCGGCTCGCACAGGGTGCAGTCGATGCACTCGTCCGGGTCGATGACCAGGAAGTTCGGGCCGACGTGGAAGCAATCCACCGGACAAACCTCGACGCAGTCGGTGTATTTGCACTTGATGCAGTTTTCGGTGACAACAAAAGGCATGGCGGAATCCAGCGTTTAGCCTTCCAATTCTAAAGCAGTCGCGTGATGGGTGTGGAGTTGTCGGCGTTTTTGGTGCCGGGCTGTCAGGCCAGTCCGCGTTGCCTGGCCAGCGCGAACAACCCGGCCGCGGCCAGATCTTCCGGATGCTGCCGGCTTTCGATGCCCAGATGCTGCAGCGCCAACGCGTAGCGTTGCGCCAAGGAAGGGCTGCCGACCAGGTGCACGATGGCGTGACCGCCGCGGTGCTCGCGCAGTTCGTGGCCGATTAGCACGCCCGAGAGGTAGGACGGCAGCGCCGCGGAGGACAGGCGTTCGAACAGGCCGAGCGTGCGGGTGCCGAACAGGTGGTGGCTGAGGCCGCCGGGGTCGTTGCTGCGGTCGACACCTTGCAGGAACGCGTCAGCGTCCAGCCCGGCATGATCGTCGTCCATCAGCTTGCCGAGGATGCTGTGCTGACGCAGCACAGCGTACAACTCGCCGGTCATGACCGTCGCAAAGCCTGTCAGCTGACCGTTGTCGATCCGCGCCCATTTGCTGTGCGTGCCAGGCAGGCAGGCGACATGCGCGCCGTCGCCGAGTGCGGCGATCAGCCCGACCAGTTGGGTTTCTTCGCCACGCATCACATCGGGCACGCCGGCCTGTTCCCCGCTGCTGACGCCGGGCACGAACCACAGCGCGCGGTCCGGCAACAAGCCGTCGTAGCAGCGCATCGCCCGGGCGAGCGCGGCGGTGTC
This sequence comes from Xanthomonas phaseoli pv. phaseoli, assembly GCA_022749655.1. Lineage (GTDB taxonomy): Bacteria > Pseudomonadota > Gammaproteobacteria > Xanthomonadales > Xanthomonadaceae > Xanthomonas > Xanthomonas phaseoli. Next base: position 3,457,182 of record CP094243.1, on the reverse strand, counting down.
GGCCGGGCAGGGCAGGTAAGGTTGCTCGACCCAGCCATTGCGGCTGCCGATCATGCCCGAGAGCAGCAGCGGGCCGTCCCAGCCGTCGATCAGGCCAGCCAGCACATCGTCGAAGCGGCCCTGGCAGGCCAGGATGCCGTCGCTACCGCGGCGCTGTTCACGGACCGTGCCGTCGGCATCGAGCAGATAGCCGCGCAGGCTGCTGGTGCCCCAGTCGATGGCGATCACGCGCCCGCTACCCGGTTTTCGGGCAGGCCGGCGATGGCCAGATCGCAGACGAACAGGCTGCCGGCCTCGGGCATGCGGGCCAGCTCATCGGCGCTATGGTCCAGGCGCGAGCTGATCACGTGCAGGCGATCCAGTGCCGCGCCGCCGAAGGCGCTGCAGGTAGGATGCTTGATCGGCAGCTGCACGATGCGCTCCACGCTGCCGTCGGGGCGATAACGCACCACCCGCGACGCACGCCATTGCGCATTCCACAGGTGGCCTTCGCTGTCGATGACCGAGCCGTCCGGCTCGGCGTCATCGCGATCGAGGGTGGTGAACACACGCGTGTTGCTGGTTTGTGCCGTCTGCGGGTCGTAATCGCAGCACAGGATCTGCGGGCGCACCGAATCGCAGTAATACATGGTGCGGCCGTCGAGGCTGAAGCAGATCGAATTGGGGATCGAAACGCCCGGCAACGGCAGGGCACGCAAGCCGTGCTTCAGCGAAAATTGGTAGAACGCACCGCGTGCGGCCTTGCTGTCGTGCTCGTCCATGGTGCCGAACACCAGATTGCCATGCCGGTCGACGCGACCATCGTTGCTGCGCGTGAGCGGGTTGTCCGCTTCCACGTCGGCCAGTTTTTCGAAGGGCAGCGCGTCTGCTTCGATGGTGTCCGGATCGACAATGCCGATTGCCTTGGCCAGTGCGACAAGCACGCGGCCGTCGTCCATCAGGCCGATGCAGCCGGGGCGGTCGGGCAGCGTCCAGTAGCGCGTCTGCGCGCTGGCCGGGTGGTGCCGCCACAGGCGTTTTTCGCTGATGTCGACCCAGTAAAGCGCCTGGCGCTGCTCGCACCACAACACGCCTTCGCCATGCGTGCAGCGGCTGTCGACCGCCAGCACGGCGGTGTGTTCGGGCGTGCTCACCATTCGGCGATGCTGCCATCGCTGTGGCGCCACACCGGGTTGCGCCAGTCGGGCGGATTTTCGTTTGCGCGCTTGAGCATGTCTTCGTCGATCTCCACACCGAGCCCGGGTTTGGGCAGGGCCGCAATGCTGCCATCCACGCAGTGAAAATCGTCTTTGTTGATGACGTAGTCGAGCAGGTCCGCGCCTTCGTTGTAGTGGATGCCGATGCTCTGTTCCTGCAGCACGGCGTTGTGCGAAACGAAGTCCACGTGCAGACACGCGGCGAGTGCGATCGGGCCGAGCGGGCAATGCGGTGCGAAGCCCACATCGTAGGCTTCGGCCATCGCGGCGATCTTGACGCATTCGGTGATGCCGCCGGCATGCGACAGGTCCGGTTGCACCATGCCGATGCCGCCGGCGCACAGCACATTCTTGAATTCGAAGCGCGAGAACATGCGCTCGCCGGCGGCGAGCGGAATGGAGGTACTTGAGGCCAGGCGCGGGTAATACTCGGCCTGTTCGGCCAGTACCGGCTCTTCGACGAACAGCGGCTTGAACGGCTCCAGCTCGCGCAGTAGCGCCTTGGCCATCGGCGCGCCGACACGGCCGTGGAAGTCGATGCCGAAGTCGATGCTGTTGCCGAAGGCTTCGCGGATTTCGGCCACCTTGACCACCGCCGCATCGACGGCGCGCGCGCTGTCGATCAGCTTCATTTCTTCGGTACCGTTGAACTTGAAGGTGTCAAAGCCCAGCGCGCGGTAGTCGGTGATCTGCTGGATGATGGCGCCCGGGCGGTCGCCGCCGACCCAGCGGTAGGTCTTCATGCGATCGCGCACCAGCCCGCCCAGCAGCTCGTACACCGGCACGCCCAGCGTCTTGCCCTTGATGTCCCATAACGCCTGGTCGATGCCGGCGATGGCGCTCATCAGGATCGCGCCGCCACGATAAAAGCCGGCGCGGTACAGGGTTTGCCACAGGTCGTTGATGCGCGCCGGATCCTTGCCGACCACATAGCCGGCCAGTTCGTGCACGGCGGCCTCCACCGAACGTGCGCGTCCTTCGATGACCGGCTCTCCCCACCCGGTGATGCCCTCGTCGGTCTCGACCTTGAGGAACAGCCAGCGTGGCGCGGCGTGGTAGGTGGTGAGGCGGGTGATCTTCATCCTTGCAGTTCCTGGTAGGCCTGCACGAAGGCGCGTGCGTGGGTTTGGGTTGTTTGGAGGGATTGCGCTGGTTTGTACAGTTCGCCACCGATGCCGGCACCGGCCGCGCCCTGGGCCATGAAGCCGGCCAGGGTCTGCGTGCTGACGCCGCCCACCACGTAGACCGGGATGTGCGTGGGCAGCACCGAGCGCAGCGCGCGCACATGCGCCGCGCCATAGGTCGCTGCCGGGAACAGCTTGAGGATGGTGGCGCCGGCGTCGATGGCGTCGAACGCCTCGCTGGCGGTGGCGAAACCCGCCACCACGGTCAGACCGCGCGATACCGCATGACGGATCAGCGACGGCCGCGTGTTGGGGGTGACGATGAAGCGCGCGCCGATCTCGGCCAGGGTGTCGACATCTTCGTTGCGCAACACGGTGCCGGCACCGATCCAGGCGCGCTCGCCATAGGTCCGTTGCGCCAGCGCGATGCTCTGCTCCCAGCACGGCGAGTTGAGCGGGATTTCGATCGCATCGAAGCCGGCGTCGATCAGTGCGCCGACATGGTCGAGCGTCTCCTCCGGCGTGATGCCGCGCAGGATGGCGACCAGGGGCAGGACGAACGGGCTGGCGGTGGTATCTGAAGTCATGCGGTTACTCGCGATAGAGCGGAAAGCGGCGGTTGGCGGCCCGGTGGCTGGCGATGTCGGGGAGGCTGCGCGACGGCGGGTCGTGGCATGACGGCCGACGCGCACCATCGCAGGAGAACGCGTGACGACGAAGGCGATGGATTCCGGCGGTGGGGAGTGCCGCCTGTACACGCATGCGCCGTCCTACGGCCTGCAATCGGCGGGCATGATGCCGTCATCGTCGTCCACCTCCGCGTGTAGGGCGTGCGTGTTGCCACCCTGGGAAGGGCAGGTCACGTCTGTTCTCACCGCGCCCGGGAGGTAGGGGCTCCTGCTGCGGCGTTCGATAGCCTCGCGCGGGGAGATATGTGCTGCAAATGAAATTTTCGGCATATTCTATTCCTCCGACGAATACACGGCCGCAACCGCACGCTATGGCAAATTTCGGTACTCCCTGGTTCAACGCAGCCCGCCTCAAGACGCGCCAGCTCTTGCTACTGCTGCATTTGCACGAACAGCGCTCGGTGCTGCGCGCGGCTGAGGCCGCCAGCATGACGCAACCGGCCGCGTCCAAATTGCTGGCAGAAATGGAAGACATGCTGGGGTGAAACTGTTCGAGCGGCATGCCCGTGGCGTGGAACCCACCTGGTATGGCCACGTGCTGATCCGGCGCGCGCGTGCGGCGATGTCGGAGATCGGGCGGGCGCAGGAAGAAATCGCCGCGCTACGCGCCGGGCGCATGGGCCAGGCTTCGATCGGCACGGTGGTCAATCCGGGTACCAATCTGGTGCCGCAGGCCATCGCCGAGGTCAAGCGGGAGTTTCCGGACATCCTGGTGCGTGTGGAAATGGACTACAGCCGTCCGCTGGTGGCCAAGTTGCTGGACGGGCAACTGGACATCGTGATCGGGCGCATCCTGGGGCCGGAAGGTGTGGGCGAGCTGGAGTTCGAACCGCTGGCCGACGAGCCGCATTCGGTGATCGCGCGTGCCGGGCACCCGCTGGCCAGCCGCGCCGGCCTGCAGCATGCGGACCTGGTACGGCATGGCTGGATCTTGCCGCCCGCCGACAGCGTATTGCGCGCGCGCCTGGATTCGATGTTCATGGAGCACGGCGTGCAGACGCCGACCAATGCCATCGAAACCTCGTCGCTGCCAGTCACCTCGACCCTGCTGCGCGGCACCGACATGCTGACCGCCCTGCCGGTGGAATCGGTGGCGCCGTTGATCCAGGCGAAATTGCTCACCGTGCTGCCCATTGAACTGGGCGTGCGGATGGAATCGTTCGGCATCATCCGTCGCCGCGATTACGTCCTGCCGCCTGGTGCCGAGCGCATTCTGCAGGCGTTGCGCACCACTGCGCGACGTCTGTACCCCGCGCTACGCGTGCCGGACTCCCTTGCCTGACCGGTGCGTCCATTGCTATTCCGCAGCGGAATAGCAGCCTGTGAAATTTTCATTGGCTGGCGCTGCGCTGTGCGCCTATACGTGTGAACCAGATCGCACGCTGAAGCGCACGTAACGTCGGGTACGCGATCGGCGGCCAAGCCGCTTGCTGGAGGGAATTGACGGGCGACATCGCCCATTTTTTTGCGTGATCACGCCGCGCGTCTGCGCGGCGACAACCCGATTCAATCGTCTTGCGTCCTGGGAGGGATTCAGATGTACCAGTGTTCCAGCCATGCCTCGGCAGGCACGGGCGTGCTTGCCCGTCGTCTGCCTTCGTTGCGCCGTTCCGCCATGGCCGTCAGTATCGGGCTCTTGCTCGCTGCGCCGGTCTACGCGCAGCAGGCGCAGTCGTCCCAGAATGCCTCCTCGAGCAACGCAAGCAAGGCCACCGACCTGGACGCGGTGGAAGTGCGCGGTGTGCGCGCCAGCCTGATCAAGTCGCAGTCGATCAAGCACGATGCCGAACAGATCGTCGATTCGGTCAGTGCCGAGGACATCGGTGCGCTGCCTGACCGCAGCGTCACCGAAACCCTGCAACGGGTGAGCGGCGTGACCATCGATCACTTCATGGCGCGTAACGATCCGGACCACTTCTCGGCCGAAGGCAGCGGCGTGATGATTCGCGGCATGACCCAGGTGCGCGGCGAGCTCAATGGCCGCGACAGCTTCAGCGCCGCCAGTGGCCGCGGTCTGAGCTTTGAGGATGTGCCAGCCGAACTGATGGCGGGCGTGGACGTCTACAAGAACCCGTCGGCCGAGATCATCGAAGGCGGCCTGGGCGGCACGGTCAACCTGCGCACGCGGATGCCGTTCGACCAGCCGGGCCGGGTCATCGGTGCGACCGCCGACGTGAACTACGGCGATTTCAGCAAGACCTACAAACCATCGGGTTCGTTTCTCTTCAGCGATCGCTGGAACACCAGCCTCGGCGAGATGGGCTTGATGGTGGATGTGGCGCATTCGGAACTGGCCACCCGCAGCGATGGCATCCAGGTCGAGCCGTTCGTGCGTCGCACCGACGCGGCGCTGCTGGAAGGCACCAGCTTCGACAAGGTCTACGTGCCCGGCGGCGTCAACTGGCGGCAGCTCGATTTCGAGCGCAAGCGCAATGGCGTGGCCGGCGCGTTCCAGTGGCGGCCGAGCGACGACACCGAAATCTACGTGCAGTACATGCGTTCCAGTTACGACATGAACTGGCAGGAGCGCGCAGCGTTCTTCAACGACGACACCAACGCGATTGGTCCGGCGCCCGGCACGCAATTCACCTACGATGCCGACGGCCGCTTCGTCAGCGGCTCGCCGGCCTCCAGTTCCTGGCGCGGCAACGTCACCGGCAACGATGGCGTGCGCTTCTACACCAACAACCGCTACGCACAGCAGAGCACGACCACCTCGGATTTGTCCGGTGGCTTTACCCACAAGCTCACCAGCAACCTCACCGTGCGCGGCGATATGCAGCTGGTGCGCTCGGAAAGCGATTCGCTGGATTTCACCCTGTTCGATTCGATCTACCTGCCGGGCCTGACCTTCGACCTGAGCGGCAAATATCCATCGGTCGCGATTGCCGACACGACCTACACCAGCAACCCCTCCAATTATTTCTGGAGTGCGGCGATGGACCATTTGGCGAAGAATCGCGGCCGCGAGCTGGCCACGCGCTTCGACCTGGAGTATGCATTCGACGACAGTTCCTGGCTGCGGACCTTCCGGGCCGGCATCCGTGCCACCGATCGCACCCAGATCAACAAGAACTCCGGCTACAACTGGGGGTGATCAGCGACAACTGGGCGCAGATTCCCGGAACCGCCAATGGGACCGGACTGGCCGATCTGGCCACCTACATGACCGGCACCTCGCAGCTGTATTCGTATTCCAATCTGTTCCGCGGCAAGATCGATGTGCCCAACAGCCTGTATTTTCCGAGCGACGCCGCAGTCAAGGACTACGCCGGTACCTCGAAGATGATCGAGCAGATCGTGGCGCTGCGCGGCTCGGGCTGGGCGCCGGACAAGTACCAGCTGCAGGACATCAATCGCCAGTTCGAACGCACCCAGGCCGCCTACGCAGTGATGTACTTCGGCAACGACGAAGCGCTGGGCGTGCCGGTAGACGGCAATATCGGCGTGCGCATCGTGCAGACCAAGACCGAGGCCAATGGCTACGGCCAGTTCCCCGACCTGTCGGGAAGCGCGGGTTCGGAGGAGCTGCGCGAGCAATACACCGGGCAGTACTTCGCCAACAACGCCAAGGGCAGCTACACCAACGTGCTGCCGAGCTTCAACATGCGCTTCAAGTTCTCCGACGCGCTGCAGTGGCGTATCGCCGCGTCCAAGGCGATGGCGCGCCCGGACTACACGCAATTGCAGCCGTACCTGCTGCTCGCGGCAAACACCGAATCCAACGGCACGGTGTCCAGATGGACCGGTACTGCCGGCAATCCGAACCTGCAGCCGATGAAGGCCAATCAGTACGACACCGCGCTGGAGTGGTACTTCGACACCAGCGACATGATGTACCTGACGTTGTTCTACAAGAGCGTCAAGGACTACTTCTCCAACCAGACCGTCACCGAAAACTACGGTGGGCAGGACTGGCTGGTGACGCGTCCGTACAACATGGACAAGGGGCGCATCCGCGGTTTCGAATACGGCTACACGCAGTTCTTCGATTCATGGCCGGGTTGGCTGAGCGGGTTCGGCGTCAATGCCAACTTCACCTTCGTCGACAGCAGCGGCGGCGTGAACACCGCCACCGACCCGTACACCCAGACCACCGTCACCGGTGTGAGCCTGCCGCTGGAAGGCCTGTCGCGGCGCAGCTACAACCTGGCCGGCATCTACGAGAAAGGACCGCTTTCGTTGCGCCTGGCCTACAACTGGCGTTCGCGTTACCTGCTCACCGCCAGCGACGTGTCGACCAAGTTGCCGACCTGGTCGGACGATTATGGCCAGCTCGACGCCTCGGCGTTCTACCGCTTCAATCCGCATGTGCAACTCGGCGTGCAGGCCAACAACCTGACCAATACGGTGACCAAGGTGTTGATGGGGCCGACGTCCTACACCGACGGTGAGGTGGACAACCATCTGTACACGCGCAGCTGGTTCGTCAACGATCGGCGTTACTCGCTGGTGCTGCGCATGAACTGGTAAGTGCGGGCGATCACGCAGGCGGCGTGCGCGGGCTCTCAGAGTTGAGCCCGCCACGTTCGAATCCGTGCCATGACCCTGCAATGCCAGAGTTGCCGGGTTTTCCAGGGTTGCTATAGGTTTAGCGAATACCTTTCCAGGAATATTTCATTGGTCCGGCATGACGGCCGGGCCCTATGCTCCGGCCGCAGCTAGCAGGTAAGCCCGCTAGGGTTTACACCGCATCTTCACAGCCACGGCCTTGCCGTCGGCAGATGCCAAGCCAGCACCAACGACGGGTAGGGCGCTCGCGCACCGGCCCGCTAAAAACTAGAAGTACATGCGTCCTGGGAGGGAGCACCATGTCAGTGCAACATCGCCACATTCCGGCAGGCCGGACTGTGGGTCAGCGTTCGATCCGTGATTTCCGCCGCTCCGTGATGGCCATCTAGTGTGGCCACGCTGCTGAGCGCGCAGGCCTATGCGCAGGATGCGACCACCACTGCCGCGCCGGCATCTGACGCGACGACGCAACAGCTGGACACCGTGCAGGTCACCGGCACCCGCAGCAGCGTGACCAAGGCGCAGCTGGTCAAGCAGAACGCAGAGCAGATCGTCGATTCCATCGTTGCCGAAGACATCGGCAAGCTGCCTGACAACAACGTGGCCGAAGCGCTGCAGCGCATTTCCGGCATCCAGATTTCGCGCAACTACGGCGAAGGCAGCTCGATCGCCATTCGCGGCCTCACCCAGGTGCGCACCGAGCTCAATGGCCGCGACATCTTTACCGCCAACGACGGCCGTGGGCTGAGCTTCGAGGACGTGTCGGCCGAACTGCTCGGCGGCGTCAACGTCTACAAGAACCCGTCGGCCGACATGATCGAAGGTGGCCTGGGCGGCACCGTCGACCTGCGTACGCGCCTGCCGTTCGACTACGACGGCCGCAAGATCGCCGGCAGCGTGCAGTACAACCATTACGACCTGGCCGACGACGGCAAGCCGGCGTTCTCAGGCCTGTTCAGCGATCGCTGGCAGACCGGCATCGGCGAGATCGGCATCCTGGTGAATTACTCGCAGCAGAAGAGCCCGTTCCGCCAGGACACCATCTCGATCGAGCCCTGGTACACCCAGACCGATCTGCCGGGCTACGAAGGGCAGGGCGTGTCGGTGCCGCACGGCGCCGGCATCAACACCACCGTCGGCGAGCGCGAGCGCAAGACCGGCGCGTTCGCAATGCAGTGGCGTCCGAATGATGCGGTCGAGGTCTATACGCAGGTGCTGCGTTCGGACTACGACTTCAGCTGGCACGATTATTCGTTCTTCGCGCTGACGGGCGCCAACCCGATGCAGGGCTTGCCCAGCATCCAGGTCAACAGCCGCAACGAGTTCGTCAATGGCTCGTTCCAGAACGTGCCGACCGAATCCAATACCAGCCTGACCGAGCGGCATTCGGTGACCACCGATTATTCGCTGGGCGCCAAGTGGACGGTCAACGAAAAGCTGACCCTGAGCACCGACTTCCAGTATGTCGATGCCACCACCACCGGCACGCGCTACATCCTGTCCACCGGTCAGGTCACCAGCCCGCAATTCAACGTCGATTTCCGTGGTGATCTGCCGCGCTTGTCGGTGACCGATGCCAGCGGTGCGGAAGGCTATCTGGCCGACGTCAACAACTACAACGGTTGGCGCTATCACCTGGACAACAAGGACGACAACACCGGCACCGAATTCGCCTGGCGTTCGGATATGGATCTGGCCTTCGACAGCGACTTCGTGCGCAGCTTCAAGGCCGGTGTGCGTTACACCGACCGCGATGCCGAGACCAAGGGCAACATCTATCGCTTCATGTGCATCAACAACTGCAATGGCGCGCCGTTTTCGCAGTACCCGGGCATCGGTGTGATGACCAATCCGATCACCGATTTCTTCCGCGGCCAGAGTCACGCCTTCGGGCCGACCCTGACGGCATCCGATGCGGCAGTGGCCAACTATCAGCAGACCTTGGCCGCCTTCGGTGCCAGCCCGTTGGAATTTGCGCCCAACAACATCAACACGCAGAACGAGAAGACCTACGCGGCGTATGGCGTGCTGCGCTTCGGCGTGGATGGCGACATTCCGTTCGACGGCAACATCGGCGTGCGCGTGGTGCGTACCGAAGTGGGCTCGCAGGGCGTGCGCACCGGCACCGACGCCGAAGGTGGCGGCCTGATTCCGGTGGATGCGCAGCAGACCTATACCGACGTGCTGCCCAGCTTGAACCTGCGTTGGATGCTGAGCGATCAGCTGCAGTGGCGGTTTGCCGCCTCGCGCGGTATTTCGCGCCCGACCTTCGACAAGCTCAACCCGAACCTGAGCCTGAGCACCGGCACCTCCAACGGCGCTTCGACCTTCACCGGCACCGCAGGTAACCCGAGCCTGGAAGCGGTCAAGGCCGACCAGTTCGACACCGCGCTGGAGTGGTACTTCGGCCAGGGCTCGATGATGTACGGCACCGTGTTCTACAAGAAGGTGGAAGGCTTCATCGCCAATGCCGTCTTCAACGAGGTCTACGACGGCCAGGTGTGGCAGATCACCCGGCCGGTCAATGGCGATTCGGGCAAGATCCGCGGCGCGGAGCTGGGTTACACGCAGTTCTTCGACTTCCTGCCGGGCTGGTTGAGCGGCTTCGGCCTGCAGACCAACTACACCTACGTCGACAGCGAGGCGCCGAGCCCCACGGCCACCGACACCAACGGCCAGTCGCTGACGGTGCCGCTGGAGGGCCTGTCCAAGAACAGCTACAACGCGATCCTCAGCTACGAAACGTCGCGCTTCCAGGGCCGTGTGGCCTACAACTGGCGCAGCGACTGGCTGGTGACCACCGCGGGCAACGGCACCGGCAACCTGCCGGTCTACAACAAGGGCTTCGGCCAGCTGGATGCCTCGCTGCGTTTCAACATCAATGATGTGTGGTCGATTTCGCTCGATGGCGTGAATCTGCTCGATACCCGCCGCGAGAGCTACCTGGGTGTCGAGTCGCGCTACCGCGATTTCGTGATCAACGATCGTCGGTATGGCCTGACCTTGCGGGCCAGCCTGTAGAACGCGCCGTAGGAAGTGCGTCGCCGGTCCGGCGAGCTGTGCAGGCAGCTCGTTGGGCCGGTGTTTTTCTATCGATGGCCAGGCCATCGATCGCGAGGGGAGCCGGAGGAATGATCGCCGTGATCGATCCGCCTACTAAGCGCCGTTTTTCTGCAGCACGTGCGTGGCTGACTGCGGTCTGCCTGGCGCTGGTGGTGCTGTTCATGACGTCCAGCGTCGCTGCGGACGAGCCCGGCACGCCAGAACCGTATCAGTGGCACAGCGTGGCCATCGGCGGGGGCGGCTTCGTCACCGGGGTGCTGTTTCATCCCGCCGAACGCGATCTCGCCTATGCACGCACCGATGTCGGTGGTGCCTATCGCTGGGACGCGCAGGCGCAGCAGTGGGTTGCGCTGACCGATTGGTTGGGGGCCGACGACTGGAACCTGATGGGAATCGACGCCTTCGCGGTCGATCCTGCCGACCCGGACGCGCTGTATCTGGCTGCCGGCACCTACATGCACGAACGCGCCGGCAATGCGGCGGTGTTGCGTTCGTTCGATCGCGGTAAGCATTTCGAACGCGCCGAGTTGCCGTTCAAGCTCGGTGGCAATCAATTGGGCCGCGCCAACGGCGAGCGGCTGGCGGTGGACCCGCACGACGGCCGTGTGCTGTTGCTGGGTTCGCGGGATGCAGGCCTGTGGCGCAGTGACGATCGTGGCGCGCACTGGGCGCGGGTGGAGACGTTTCCGACCGATGCATTGGCAGGCGCCACCGCGCGCAACCATGTGGGAAGCGAACAGGCCGTGGGCATCGCCTTCGTGGTCTTCGATGCCGCCAGCGGCCGGACCGGCGCTGCGACACCCCGCATCTATGTGGGCGTTTCCACTGCGCAGACCAGCCTGTACGTCTCCGAAGATGCGGGGCGCACCTGGTCGCCCGTGGCCGGGCAACCCAAAGGGCTGCGCCCCAACCACATGGACCGCGCACGCAACACCGCACTGGATAGGCGCGCTGGCGATCGATCCGTTCGACAGCAACCACGCCTTGTTCGTCACCGGCTATGGCATCTGGGCCTCGCGCAATCTGCAGACGTTTTCAACGCAGCAGCCGTTGCAGTGGTGGTTCCAGGACCGAGGGCTGGAAGAAACCGTGCCGCTGGATCTGCTCAGCCCGATGGCCGGCGCGCATCTGCTCAGTGCGCTGGGCGATATCGATGGCTTCCGGCATGACGCGTTGGACACCGCACAATTGCAGTATCTGGGCCCGCGCCTGACCAACGGCGAGAGTATCGATGCCGCCGGCCAGGCGCCGCAGTGGGTGGTGCGCAGCGGCACCGTGCGCGATCGCCGCAACAACGAGATCCGCGCGCTGTATTCGCAGGACGGTGGCACGCACTGGAGCGCGTTCGCCAGCGAACCACCGCGCGGGCAGGGGGCCGGCACCATTGCCATCGCCGCCGATGCAGCCCAGGTGGTGTGGGCACCGGAGCAGGGCGGGGTATGGCGCACCGGCGATGTCGGCAAGCACTGGCAACGCGTGCAGGGCTTGCCCGACACCGCGGTCGTGGTGGCCGATCGCGTCGATGCACAGCGCTGGTACGCGGCCGATCGGTTGAGTGGGCGGCTGTACGAGAGCCGCGATGGCGCGGCCAGCTTTCGCGATACCGGGCAGCAGGTCGGCAGCCCGGCCCGCGATGAACGTGCGCGCCCGCAGCTGCGGCCCGACCCCTGGCGTGCGGGTGTGGTGTATCTGGCCAGCCCGACGCTGGGCGTGATGCGCTGGCGAAACGGCCAGTTGCGCACGCTTTCCAGACCCGACGAAGCGCGCTCGTTGGGCATCGGCAAGGCGCTGCGTGCCGGCGCGCCGCCAGCCCTGTATCTGGCCGGACGCGTAGCCGGCGTGGATGGCATGTTCCGCTCCGACGACGAGGGCGCGCATTGGCGACGTATCAACGACGATGCCCATCGCTTCGGCAAGCCGTATAGCGTGACCGGCGACCCGCGTATTGCCGGCCGCGTGTACTTTGCCACCGGTGGCCGTGGCATCTTCTATGGCGATCCACGATGAGCGTCGCGTCGCTGCGCGTGTCATCGCGCTGTCTTACCGTGTACGGCGCTGTGCGCCGCCTGGCTGCGCCGACTTTGGAGATCACTGCATGACCGCTTCTTTCGTTCGTCGTGGCTGCTTGCTGGGCCTGGTGCTGGCAAGTCCGTGCGCCTGGGCGGTGCCGACGCTGCCGCTGCTGTTTGCCGATGGCGCGGTGCTGCAGCGCGATCAGCCGATGCCGGTGTGGGGCTGGTCTTCGCCCAATGCCGCGATCACGGTCAGCTTCGACGGCAAGCGCGCCTCCGCCAAGGCCGACGCAACAGGGCAATGGAAGGTCAAGCTGCCTGCGCACGCAGCCGGTGGCCCCTACGTGTTGCGTGTGCAGGGCGACGGGGGCGAGCTGCAGGTGCGCGATGTGCTGGTTGGCGATGTGTGGCTGGCCAGCGGGCAATCGAACATGGAATGGCCGTTGGCCCAGGCCAGCGACGGCCCGCAAGCGGTGGCCGCGGCCAACGATGCGCAGCTGCGGCATTTCAAGGTGCCCAAGTCGTGGTCGGTGCAGCCGCAGGCGCGCCTGACCGGTGGCGAGTGGAAGGCCGCAACGGCTGCAAGCGCTGGTGAGTTCACCGCGGTTGGCTATTTCTTCGCCAAGGAGCTGCGCGCCAGCACCGGCGTGCCGATCGGCATCGTCAACAGCACCTGGGGTGGCAGCGCGATCGAAGCGTGGATGGACGCTGCGTCATTGGGCCTGAGTGCCGATCAGAACCAGGGCGCGATCGAGGCGATCAAGCAACGCGACGCCGCAGCGCAGGCCGCCACCGGCAAGCGCATCGCGCGCTGGCCCAAGGTGGAGGGCGAGATGCCGCAATGGCGCCAAGCGGCGTTCGACGACAGCGATTGGGACAGCATCCCGGTCACCAAGCAATGGGAATCCAGCGGCTACGACGGCATGGACGGCATCGCCTGGTATCGCACCACCATGACGCTCAGCGCTGCCGAGGCCAAGGCCGGCATCACCTTGGGCGTGGGCCAGATCGACGATTCGGATACCACCTACGTCAACGGCCAGCAGGTCGGCAGCACCGAAAAGCAATGGAACCTGCCACGCGTGTATCCGGTGCCGGCTGCGGCGCTCAAGGCCGGCGTCAACCACATTGCGGTCCGCGTGGAAGACCTCAGCGGCGGTGGCGGCATGCATGGCCCGGATGAGCAGCGCTTCGTGCAGACCAGCACCGGTGCCAGGCGTGCGCTGGGCGGTTGGAAATTCCGCCCGGCCGCGGTGCGGGTGTCGTTGGCCGACAACAAGAATCAGCTGCCCACGCTGCTGTACAACCAGATGATCCATCCGCTGCAGCCGTTCCCGGTCAAGGGCGTGATCTGGTACCAGGGCGAAACCAATGCCACCGATACCGGCGCGGTGAAATACCGCGAGCAGTTCGCGGCGATGATCCAGCAATGGCGTGCCGAGCGCGGCGACAAGGCGCTGCCGTTCCTGTGGGTGCAGCTGGCCAACTTCAAGGCCGGTGGCGACGCGGGCGAGCTGAGTCCGTGGGCGCTGTTGCGCGAATCGCAGTCCAAGACGCTGGCGCTGCCGGCAACCGGGCAGGCGGTGATCATCGACATCGGCAATCCCACCGATATCCATCCCACCAACAAGCGCGATGTCGGTCATCGCCTGGCGCTGGCAGCGCGGCATGTGGCCTATGGCGAAACGTTGGTGTATAGCGCGCCGGTGTTCGAGCACGCGCGCTTTGACGACGGCAAGGCGGTGCTGAGCTTCGACTTGCAGGGCAGTGCGCTGCAGGTGCGTGGCGGTGGTGCCGTGCAGGGCTTTCGTATTGCCGGTGCCGATCAACGCTTCCACCCGGCCACCGCGCAGATCGAGGGCGATCGCGTGATCGTGCGCAGCGATGCGGTCGCCGCACCGGTCGCCGTGCGCTACGGCTGGAGCGAGAACCCGGACGACGCCAATCTGATCAATCGCGACGCCCTTCCTGTTTCCCCCTTCCGCACCGATACCTGGTGACACGGAGCCTTATGTCCATGCATTCCCCGTTGCACGTGCCATTTCCCATTCCAACGCACGGCGTTGCCTGCGTCCGCTGCTGCTGTCCGCGCTGACGCTGGCCCTGGCTGCCTGCCAATCTGGCGACAACGGCGATGCCGGCAAACCTGCCGCAACCACCCCTGCTGCAAGCACCGCTGCGGCAACGCCGGCCAATGCGCAGGCGCCGGCTGCACAGACCCCGATGCCGCAATTCGTCAGCAAGGACGGCAAGCATGCGTTGATGGTCGACGGTGCGCCGTTCCTGATCCTGGGCGCGCAGGTCAACAACTCCAGCAACTACCCCGGCATCATGGACAAGGTGTGGCCGGCCATGCAGGTGCTGGGCCCCAACACCGTGCAGGTGCCGATCGCCTGGGAACAGGTGGAGCCGGAAGAAGGCAAGTTCGATTTTTCCTTTGTCGATACGCTGCTCACCCAGGCGCGCGAACACAAGGTGCGCCTGGTGCTGCTGTGGTTTGCGACCTGGAAGAACAACGGCCCGCAGTACGCGCCGCATTGGGTCAAGACCGACAACCAGCGCTTCCCGCGTGTGGTGACGCGTGAAGGCAAGTCGATCGGTTCGCTGTCGCCGCATGCGCAGGCCACGCTGGATGCCGACCGCAAGGCATTCGTCGCCTTCATGCAGCACCTGAAAAAGGTGGACCCGCAGCACACCGTGATCATGATCCAGCCGGAGAACGAGGCGGGCACCTACGGCAGCGTGCGCGACTTCTCGCCGATGGCGCAGAAGCTGTTCGACGGCCCGGTGCCGGAGCAATTGCTCAAGCGCATGAACAAGCAGCCGGGCACCTGGACACAGGTGTTCGGTGCCGATGCCGATGAGTTCTTCCATGCCTGGTCGATCGGCCGCTACATCGACCAGGTGACCGAAGCCGGCAAGGCGGCCTATCCGTTGCCGATGTACGTCAACGCCGCGCTGCGTGGCCCGTTCAATCCGGGCCAGCCCGGCCAGTACGCCAGCGGTGGCCCCACCGACAACGTGCTGGATGTATGGAAGGCGGCCGGACCGCATATCGACCTGCTGGCGCCGGACATCTACATGCCCGAATACCGCATGTACACCACGGTGCTGGAACGTTACGCACGCCCGGACAATGCCTTGTTCGTCGCCGAAACCGGCAACCGCCCCGAGTACGCGCGCTACCTGTTTCCGACGCTGGGCCATGACGGCATCGGCTGGTCGGCGTTCGGCATGGATTACACGCGTTATTCCAACTATCCGTTGGGCGCCAAGCACGTCAACGAAGAAACCCTGGCGCCGTTCGCGCTGGGCTTCGATCTGGTCAAGCGTGGCATGCGCCCGTTCGCCAAGGCCGCCTCGGAAGGCAAGCTGCATGGCACTGCCGAAGAACCCGGCCAGGCCGTGCAGGAGCTCAAGCTCAACGACCGCTGGAGCGCCACCATCACTTACGGTGTGCCGCAGTTCTGGTTCAAGGGCGAGCCGCCGGGCAACCCGGAACCGATCGGCGCTGCGCTGATCGCAGAGCTGGGGCCGGACGAGTTCCTGGTCACCGGCTACCACGCGCGCGTGACCCTGCACCCGGCCAGCGAAGCGACCGCCAACATGATTTACGACCGCGTCGAAGAGGGCGTCTATGAAGGCACTGACTGGAAGTTCGTGCGCAATTGGAATGGCGACCAGACCGACTACGGCGTCAACTTCTCCAGCGCGCCGCAGCTGCTCAAGATCAAGCTCGCCACGTTCAAGTAAGGGCCGGTGACACCCGCTGCGCCGACGTCATGCCGGCGCAGCGGATGCCAGCGACGCGGCAGGGTGCGCCGCTGCACCTGCCGCTACCACGCCCACCGGACGACTGCCTGCAACGCGTTGACCACATCATCATCAAGACCACGCAGCGCTGCCCCCGCAGCCTGTTTCGCAATTCAAAGGGAGTGATCATGCAAACCACCATCCGTTCCGCCGGCACCGTGCCCGCCAACCGGCGTACACCGCTGGCCCGTTGCCTGGCGTTGTCGCTGGCCCTGCTGGCCAACGCCGCGCATGCGCAGGAAGTGCGCAAGGCCGCCGATGGCGTCACCGTGGTGCCCAGCGCCAAGGGCGCTGCGCCGGTGCGCCTGCAGGTGGTCGATAGCGGCATCATCCGCGTCAGCGCGGACCCGGACGGCGACTTCGCGCGCAGCCCCAGCCTGATGCGCGTGCCGGTGCAGGGCGACAGCGCGTTCCAGATGTCCGAGCAGGGCGACAGCGTGCAGCTGAAGACCGGCAAGGTCACTGCCAGCATCTCCACCGTCGATGGCCATGTCAGCTTTGCCGATGCCAACGGCAAGCCGGTGCTGTCGGAAGTGGCCGGCGGGCGCAGCTTTGCGCCGTTGAAGGTCGAGGGCAAGCAGTACCTGAGCGTGCGCCAGCGCTTCCAGTCGCCCGATGACGAAGCGCTGTACGGCTTCGGCCAGCACCAGCAGGGCTGGATGAACCAGAAAGGCCGCAACGTAGAGCTGCAGCAGAACAACATCGACATGGCGGTGCCGTACCTGGTGTCCAGCCGCAACTACGGCCTGCTGTGGGACAACAACTCGATCACCCGCCTGGGCGACCCGCGCGGCCTGCAGCCGCTGCCGAAAACGCTGAAGTTGTACGACGCCAAGGGCAAGGCCGGCGCGCTGACCGCACGCTATGCGATCAACGGCAAGCAAATCCTCGAACGCCGCAGAGCGAGGTGAACTATCAGTACCTGAGCGATCTGCCCAAGTATCCGAAGAAAGCGATCACCAAGGACAAGAGCAGCCGCATGCAAGTGACCTGGGAGGGCGAGATCGAAGCGCTCACCGGTGGCGAACACACCTTCTCGCTGTATTCGAGCGAATACGCCAAGTTGTATGTGGACGGCAAGCTGGTGATCGACCGCTGGCGCCAGAACTGGAACCCGTGGAATCACGAATTCAAGCTCGATCTGGAACCGGGCACGCGCCACACCGTCAAGATCGAATGGGACCTGATCGACCCCAGCTACATCGCACTGCTGCACCGCGACCCGCTGCCGGCAGCCGAAGCCAAGGACCTGTCGTTGTGGTCCGAAGCCGGCCAGATGATCGACTACTACTTCGTCTCGGCCGATTCGTACGACCAAGCTGTTGCCGGTTACCGCGAGCTGACAGGCAAGTCGACGATGCTGCCCAAGTGGGCCTACGGCTTCTGGCAGAGCCGCGAACGCTACAAGAGCCAGGACGAGCTGGTGGGCGCGGTGGCCGAATACCGCAAGCGCAAGCTGTCGCTGGACAACATCGTGCTCGACTGGTCGTACTGGCCGGAAGATGCGTGGGGCTCGCACGATTTCGACAAGCAGCACTTCCCGGACCCGGACGGCATGGTCAAGGCCGTGCACGACATGCATGCGCAGATCATGATTTCGATCTGGCCCAAGTTCTATCCCACCACCGCCAACTACAAGGAACTGGACGCTGCCGGTTTCATGTTCAAGCGCAACGTGGAGGTCGGTGAGCTGGACTGGATCGGCAAGGGCTACAAGAACTCGTTCTACGACCCGTATTCGGAAAAAGGCGCAGGCGATCTACTGGCGCCAGGTCAACGAAAAGCTCAACAGCAAGGGCTTCGATGCCTGGTGGATGGACGCCGACGAGCCGGACGTGCATTCGAATCTGGACATCGCCGAGCGCAAGGCACGCACCACGCCGAACGCGCTGGGCTCGTCCACCGAATACTTCAACTCCTACCCGTTGCCGCACACCCATGGCGTGTACGTGGGCGACCGTGCGGCCGACGACAAGCGCGTGTTCATCCTCTCGCGCAAGGGCTATGCCGGCACCCAGCGCAATGCGGTGGCGGTGTGGAGCGGGGACATCGTGTCGCGCTGGGACGACATGCGCGACCAGATCTCCGGTGGCGTGAACATGGCGCTGTCGGGCCTGCCCAACTGGACCTTCGACATCGGCGGCTTTGCGGTGGAGAAGCGTTACGAAGACCAGGATCCGGCCCACCTGCCGGAATGGCGCGAGCTCAATACGCGCTGGTTCCAGTTCGGTGCGTTCGTGCCGATCTTCCGTTCGCACGGCCAGTTCCCGTATCGCGAAATCTGGAACATCGCACCGGAAGGGACGCCGTTCTACGAGAGCATGGCTTACTACAACCGTTTGCGTTATGCGCTGTTGCCGTACATCTACAGCCTGGCCGGCGACACCTACCAGCACGATGGCGTGATCATGCGCGGCATGATGATGGACTTCCCGGATGACGCGAAGGTCCGCGACATCAACGACCAGTACCTGTTTGGGCCGGCCTTTCTGGTCGCACCGGTGACCCGTTTCGGCGCCACCTCGCGGCAGGTGTACCTGCCGGCCGGCAGCAGCTGGCTGGATTTCGCCACCGGCAAGCGTTACGAAGGTGGCCAGACCATCGAGGCGGCCGCGCCGATCGAACGCATGCCGCTGTTCGTGCGTGCCGGCTCCATCGTGCCGACCGGCCCGGTGCAGGAATACGTCGACCAGGTGCCGGATGCACCGCTCACCGTGGTGGTCTACACCGGCGCCGATGGCCAGTTCTCGCTGTATGAAGACGATGGCAAAGGCTACGGCTACGAGAAGGGCGAGTTCAGCCGCATCCCGCTGGTCTGGAACCAGGCCAAGGGCGAACTGAGCATCGGCAAGCGTGAAGGCAGCTGGACCGGCATGCAGGCCAAGCGCACCATCAACGTGCGCTTCGTCGACGGTCCGCGCGACGATGCCGGCGCGCTCGCGCCCAAGACCGACGCCAGCATCCAGTACGACGGCAAGCCGGTCAGCGTGTTGCAGCGCAAGATTGCGCCGGGCAAAGCGCGTCGTCGATGATCGCAGGCTGTCTTCAGTCGATGAGCACCCAGATGCCGGAACGCCGCAAGGCAGGCGCGCGCGGTTCCGGCCAGGCAGCATGGCGGTTGCCGTGCTGACCCGTCGCGAGCTGTGCAAGGCAACCGGGGCCGCCATCGCGGTCCTGGGCGCCATGCCGGCGGCTGCACCGGCCGCGCAGGCTTCGAAACAATCCGCGCCCCCGCCCGTCGCGGCAGAAGAGGCCCTGCAGCTGTGGTATCGCGAGCCGGCCAATGAATGGGTGGAAGCCTTGCCGGTCGGCAATGGCCGACTCGGTGCGATGGTGTGGGGCGGTATCGCCCACGAGCGCCTGCAGCTCAACGAGGACACGCTCTACGCTGGCGGACCCTACGATTCCGCCAGCCCTGAGGCACTGGCCGCGTTGCCGCAGGTGCGTGCGCTGATCTTCGCCGGGCGCTACGCAGAGGCCGAACAACTGGCCGATGCCAAGCTGCTCTCGCGTCCGCTGAAGCAGATGCCGTATCAACCGTTGGGCGATCTGCTGCTGGATTTCGATCGCGCCGACGGCATCAGCGACTATCGCCGTCAGCTCGATCTGGACACGGCTGTGGCCACCACCACGTTCCGCTCCGGCGGTGCGGTGCATCGGCGCGAGGTATTCGTCTGCGCGCAGGCACAATGCATCGTGGTGCGGCTGTCGTGCGACCGCCGTGGCGGCATTTCGTTGCGTGTGGGCATCGACAGCCCGCAAACCGGCGAGGTCGCCGCCGAGCAGGGCGGTTTGCTGTTCAGTGGTCGCAACGGCAGCTTCGCCGGCATCGAGGGCAAGCTGCGATTTGCCTTGCGGGTGCTGCCGCAGGTGCGCGGCGGCAAATTGAGCCAGGTGCGCGACCGTCTACGCATCGAGGCGGCCGACGAAGTGGTGTTGCTACTCAGCGCCGCGACCAGTTACCAACGCTTCGATGCGGTCGATGGCGATCCGCTCGCATTGACTGCCGCAAGCCTGCGCAAGGCTGCCAAGCGTGATTTTCCCGCGCTGTTGCGTGCACATGTGGCCGATCACCAACGCCTGTTCCGGCGCGTGGCGATCGACCTCGGCAGCAGCGATGCCATGCAGCTGCCCACCGACGAACGCGTGCAGCGGTTCGCGCAAGGCAATGATCCGGCATTGGCTGCGCTGTATCACCAATACGGACGCTACCTGCTGATCTGCAGCTCGCGGCCCGGCACCCAGCCGGCCAACCTGCAGGGCATCTGGAACGACCTGATGCAGCCGCCGTGGGAAAGCAAGTACACCATCAACATCAATACCGAGATGAACTACTGGCCCAGCGAGGCCTGCGCATTGCACGAATGCGTCGAACCGCTGGAAGCCATGCTGTTCGACCTCGCCCAGACCGGCGCGCATACCGCAAAGGCGCTCTACGATGCGCCGGGTTGGGTGGTGCACAACAATACCGATCTGTGGCGCCAGGCTGGCCCGATCGACGGTGCGCAGTGGAGCCTGTGGCCGATGGGCGGCGTGTGGCTGCTGCAGCAACTGTGGGACCGCTGGGATTACGGCCGCGACCGCGCGTACCTGGGCAAGATCTACCCGTTGTTCAAGGGCGCGGCGGAGTTCTTCGTTGCCACCTTGGTGCGCGACCCGCAGACCGGCGCGATGGTCACCAACCCCTCGATCTCGCCGGAAAACCAGCACCCGTTCGGCGCGGCGGTATGTGCCGGGCCGACCATGGATGCGCAGCTGTTGCGCGATTTGTTCGCGCAATGCATCGCCATGAGCACGTTGCTCGGCATCGATGCGGAGTTCGCCCAGCAATTGGTCGACTTGCGCAAGCAGTTGCCGCCCAACCGCATCGGCAAGGCGGGGCAGTTGCAGGAATGGCAGCAGGACTGGGACATGCAGGCACCGGAGATGCACCACCGCCATGTCTCGCATCTGTATGCCTTGCATCCTTCGAGTCAGATCAATCTGCGTGATACCCCGGAACTGGCTGCGGCCGCACGCCGCTCGCTGGAAATCCGTGGCGACAACGCCACCGGCTGGGGCATTGGCTGGCGGCTGAATCTGTGGGCACGGCTGGCCGACGGCGAGCACGCCTACCGCATCCTGCAACTGCTGATTTCGCCCGAGCGCACCTACCCGAACCTGTTCGACGCGCATCCGCCGTTCCAGATCGATGGCAACTTCGGCGGCACCGCTGGCATCACCGAGATGCTGCTGCAAAGCTGGGGCGGTAGCGTGTTCCTGCTGCCTGCCTTGCCCAAGGCCTGGTCGCGCGGCAGCGTGCGCGGTTTGCGCGTGCGTGGCGGCGCCAGCGTGGATCTGGAATGGGAGGGCGGTCGCTTGCAACAGGCACGCTTGCACAGCGATCGTGGCGGGCGCTATCAACTGTCCTACGCAGGGCAGACCCTGGACCTGGAACTGGGCGCAGGCCGCACCCGGCAGGTGGGACTCAACAACAACCGATTGGTGACGCAATGAGCTTGTACGTAGGACTGGATGTGGGAACGCAGAGCGTCAAGCTGGTGGCCTACGATCCGCAGGAGCGCGCCGTGGTCGCCACCATCGCCGCGCCCATGGAGCTGATCAGCCGCGACGATGGCACCCGCGAACAACAGGCGCAGTGGTGGATCGACGGCATCGTGCATTGCTTCGCGCAGCTCGATGGCGAACAGCGTGCGCGCGTGCGCGGCATCTCCGTCTCCGGCCAGCAACACGGCTTCGTGCCGGTGGCAGCCGACGGCAGCGTTACCGCGCCGGTCAAGCTGTGGTGCGACACCAGCACCGCGCTGGAATGCGACGAAATCATGGACGCCGTCGGCGGCGCCGCGGGCAGCGTGGCCGCGGCGGGCAACCCCATCATGGCCGGCTATACCGCTTCCAAATTGCCGTGGACGCGCAAGCATCGTCCCGAGGCGTATGCCGCGATGACCACGGTGATGCTGCCGCACGACTACATCAACTTCTGGCTCACTGGCGAGCGCTTTGCCGAAGTGGGCGATGCCTCCGGTACCGGCTGGCTGGACGTACGTACGCGGCAGTGGTCCGAGCGCATGCTGAGCGCAGTGGATGCCCAGCGCGACCTGCGCGATGCGTTGCCGCCGCTGGTGGAGACCGGCGCGGTCTACGCGTTGTCCGATGCCGCCGCCCGGGCATTGAATCTGCCCGCCGGTGTGCGCGTCACCACCGGCGGCGGCGACAACATGATGGCCGCCATCGGCACCGGCAACGTGGTGCCAGGGCGCCTGACCATGAGCCTGGGCACCAGCGGCACCTTGTTCGCCTATGCCGATCACCCGGTGGTGGACGATGAGGCGCGCTGGGCTGCGTTCTGCTCCTCCAGCGGCGGCTGGTTGCCCTTGATCTGCACGATGAACTGTACCGTCGCGACCGAGGCGGTGATGCGCATGTTCTCCATCACCCGCGAGCAGACCGAAGCGATGATCGCCGACACGCCGCCGGGCGCCGACGGCCTGGTGCTGCTGCCATTCTTCAACGGCGAGCGCACCCCGGATCTGCCGGCCGCGCGCGGCTGCCTGTTCGGCATGGATCTGCACAACACCACCGCCGCGCATTTCTATCGCGCCGCGATGGAAGGTGCCACCTACAGCCTGCGCAACGGCTTCGATGCCTTCGTTGCTGCCGGGTTGCAGTTCGATACCATCCTGCTCACCGGCGGCGGCAGCAAGAGCGCACAGTGGCGGCAGATGGTGGCCGACATCTTCAACCTGTCGGTCGTCGTGCCGACCCAGCCCGAAGGCGCTGCGTTCGGTGCCGCGCTCCAGGCATTGTGGGCCTGCGAGCGCGCCGACGGCGGCGATGCCGCATTGGCCGATGTGGTGCTGGAACACCTGCAGGTGGACGATGCGCTTGCCGCACAGCCCAACCCGCAGCGCGTGGCCCAGTATCAGCACCACTACCAGACCTTCCTCAAGCACCTGCATGTCGTCAGCCCGCTCTATGCCGGCTGATCGATAATTTTTCGACAACTCCCCCAGCAGCAAGGACTTCACACCCCATGAGCAACACCGTGTACATCGGCGCTAAAGAATATTTCCCCGGCATCGGCAAGATCGGTTTCGAAGGCCGCGATTCGGACAACCCGCTCGCATTCAAGGTCTACGACGCCAACAAGAAGATCGGCGACAAGACCATGGCCGAGCACCTGCGCTTTGCCGTGGCCTACTGGCACAGCTTCTGCGGCAATGGCGCCGATCCGTTCGGCCCGCACGCGTGCGTATCCGTGGGATGTGGGCACTACCGCGTTGAACCGTGCCGAAGCCAAGGCCGATGCAGCATTCGAGTTCTTCACCAAGCTCGGCGTGCCGTACTACTGCTTCCACGATATCGATCTGGCGCCGGATGCCGATGACATCGGCGAGTAGAAAAAAGAATCTCAAGCACATGGTGGGCATCGCCAAGCAGCGCCAGGCCGACACCGGCATCAAGCTGCTGTGGGGCACGGCCAACCTGTTCTCGCATCCGCGCTACATGAATGGTGCCTCGACCAACCCGGACTTCAACGTGGTGGCGCGTGCGGCGGTGCAGGTCAAGGCCGCGATCGATGCCACCGTTGAATTGGGCGGCGAAAACTACGTGTTCTGGGGCGGCCGCGAAGGCTATGCGTGCCTGCACAACACCCAGATGAAGCGCGAGCAGGACAACATGGCGCGCTTTCTGACCCTGGCACGCGACTACGGCCGCGCGATCGGCTTCAAGGGCAACTTCCTGATCGAGCCCAAGCCGATGGAGCCGATGAAGCACCAGTACGACTTCGACAGCGCCACGGTGATCGGCTTCCTGCGTCAGCATGGCCTGGATCAGGACTTCAAGCTCAACATCGAAGCCAACCACGCCACGCTGTCGGGCCACAGCTTCGAGCATGACCTGCAGGTGGCCTCCGATGCCGGCCTGCTCGGCAGCATCGATGCCAACCGCGGCAACCCGCAGAACGGCTGGGACACCGACCAGTTCCCGACCGACCTGTACGACACCGTCGGCGCGATGCTGGTGGTGCTGCGGCAGGGCGGGCTGGCACCGGGCGGCTTGAACTTCGATGCCAAGGTGCGGCGCGAATCGTCCGACCCGCAGGACCTGTTCCTGGCGCACATCGGCGGCATGGACGCGTTCGCGCGCGGGCTGGAAGTGGCCAACGCACTGCTGACGTCTTCGCCGCTGGAGCAATGGCGCGCCGAGCGTTACGCCAGCTTCGACAGCGGCGCGGGCGCTGACTTTGCCGCAGGCAAGACCACGCTGGCGGACCTGGCCAAGCATGCGGCCGGCAATGCGCCCCAGCAGATCAGCGGCCGCCAGGAAGCGTACGAAAACCTGATCAATCAGTATCTGACGCGTTGATGTCCCGTGGCCGGCGACGCACTGCGTCGCCGGCCGATGGCGGCCACCCCCGTGGACGCTCCCTTGCATGTTCCCAGGTGAATCCATGTCCAGTGTTTCCATTGACGGCGCCCCCGATGCCGGCGAGAACACCCGTTTCATCATCCTGATTAGTTGCGTGGCCACGATCGGTGGCTTCCTGTTCGGCTTCGACAGCGGCGTGATCAATGGCACCGTCGATGGCCTGAAACAGACCTTCCAGTCCACCGCCGCCGAGACCGGCTTCGAGGTCGCCTCGATGCTGCTGGGCTGCGCTATCGGCGCCTTCTTTGCCGGCCGTCTGGCCGACCGCTGGGGCCGCCGTGCGGTCCTGATCATTTCCGCGGCGCTGTTCCTGCTTTCGGCCATCGGCGCCGGCGCCTCGCACAGCTCTGCATTCTTCATCTTCGCCCGCGTGATGGGCGGCTTTGCGGTGGGCGCGGCCAGCGTCATTTCGCCGGCCTACATCGCCGAGGTCGCCTCCGCGCGTTACCGCGGGCGGCTCGCCACGATGCAGCAGATCGCCATCATCAGCGGGCTGTTCTGCGCATTTCTGAGCAACTACCTGCTGGCAAATGCCGCTGGTGCTTCCACCGAGCCGCTCTGGGCCGGGCAGGCGGCCTGGCGCTGGATGTTCTGGATGCAGGCGGTTCCCTCCATCCTGTTCCTGTTGCTGCTGTTGGTGATCCCGGAAAGCCCGCGCTACCTGGTGGTCAAGGGGCGCCGCGAGCAGGCGCTGGTGGTGCTCAAGCGTCTGTATGGAAACGCCGCCGCGCAGACCAAGTTGGGCGAGATTTCCGCCTCGATGGCGGCCGACCAGCACAAGCCCAAGTTCTCCGACCTGATCAACAAGGCCACCGGCAAGATCCGCCCCATCGTCTGGATCGGCATTGGCCTGGCGGTGTTCCAGCAGCTGGTGGGCATCAACGTGGTGTTCTACTACGGCGCGGTGTTGTGGCAGGCAGTGGGCTTCTCCGAGCAGGATGCGCTGTTGATCAACGTGCTTTCCGGCGGCCTCAGCATCGGTGCCTGCCTGGTCACCGTGATGCTGGTGGACAAGATCGGCCGCAAGCCGCTGTTGTGGATCGGCTCGACCGGTATGGCGGTCTCGCTGGCCTTGGTGACCTACGCGTTTGCCACCGCCTCGTTGGATCCCAACGGCAAGCTTGCGATGTCCGACGCCATGGGCATGCTCGCCCTGGTGGCGGCCAACGTCTACGTGGTGTTCTTCAACGCCTCGTGGGGCCCGGTGATGTGGGTGATGCTGGGCGAAATGTTCCCCAACCAGATCCGCGGCTCGGGCCTGGCCATTGCCGGTGCCGCGCAGTGGACCTCCAACTTCGCCATCACCGTCAGCTTCCCGATCCTGCTCGGCAGCATCGGGCTGGCCGGCGCCTACGGCATCTACACCGTCGCTGCCTTCATCTCGGTGTTCTTCGTGCTCAAGTACGTCTACGAGACCAAGGGCAAGGAGTTGGAGCAGATGGAGGGCTGACGGGGTAATCCCCCGCCCATTAGCAGACGCCAGAAGTGGAATTTTCTCGTCCCCTTTCCCGAGGAGGTTCCATGAAGAAGTCCCGCTTTACCGACAGCCAGATCATCGCCGTGCTCAAGCAGGCCCAGGCCGGTGCGCCCGTGCCGGAGCTGTGCCGCGAGCACGGCATCAGCTCGGCCACGTTCTACAAGTGGCGCAGCAAGTTCGGCGGCATGGACGTGTCCATGGTCGCGCGCATGAAGGAGCTGGAGGAGGAGAACCGCCGGCTCAAGAAGATGTACGCCGAGGCGCAGCTCAGTACCGACCTGCTGAAGGAAGCGCTCGCAAAAAAATGGTGAGGCCATCTCAGCGACGCGAGATGGCCCAATCGGCAGTCACGAGCGGGCGTACGAACATCCGCCACGCCTGCCAGGCCTTCGCGGTGAGCCAGACCTGCTTCCGCTACCAGGCCAAGGCCAGCGAGCAGAACGCCCGGATCGCCGACTGGCTGGTCCGCCTGACGACCGCCCATCGCGACTGGGGCTTTGGCCTGTGCTACCTGTACCTGCGCAACGTGAAGGGCTTTGGCTGGAATCACAAGCGGGTCTACCGGATCTACCGCGAGCTGGAGTTGAACCTGCGGATCAAGCCGAGGAAGCGGCTGGTGCGTGAGCGGCCCGAGCCTCTGGCGGTGCCGGAGGCTATCAACCAGGTCTGGTCGATGGACTTCATGCACGACCAGTTGGCCGACGGCCGCAGCTTCCGGCTGTTCAATGTGCTCGACGACTTCAATCGCGAGGGGCTGGGGATCGAGGTGGATCTGTCGCTGCCGTCAGCCCGTGTGATCCGATCGCTGGAGCAGATCATCGAGTGGCGCGGCAAGCCCGCCGTGATCCGCTGCGACAACGGCCCTGAATACATCAGTGGCGCGTTGCTGTCCTGGGCGCAGCGGCATGGTATCCGGGTCGAGCACATCCAGCCGGGCAAGCCACAGCAGAACGCCTACGTTGAACGCTACAACCGCACCATCCGCTACGCCTGGCTCGCCCAAACCCTGTTCGACACCATCGACCAGGTGCAGGACAAAGCCACCCGCTGGCTATGGACGTACAACCACGAGCGTCCGAATATGGCGCTCGGCGGCATCACGCCTGCCATGAAGTTGGCGATGGCCGCTTAGCTCCACTTCTGGCGACCGCTAAAAGTGGGGGATTACCACGGCCTCTGTTATGCCCATATCGGCGTCAAAAACGAAGAAGGCCGCGCATTGCGCGGCCTTCTTGTAAGAGCGTATTGATCTGCTCGGCATGGTCACGTCGCCGCTGGGGAGGGGGCATCCTTGTATAAGGCGCTTGTTGTCTGGGGCCGCACGGATCCGCTATCGACGCCACTCTCGCGATCTGTGCGCTTCGGCTATACGCGAAGTGCTAATTGGCTTCACACTAAGCAAAATTCGTCGAAGAACCAGGGAGTGGTTGCATGGCAGTTGTTAGAGAACTGGCGGAAGGGCTTCTCCTCAGTCTGGGCTATTGCGTCGTCTATCTACTTGTCTGGCACTTGTCTGTCGACCAGTGGTACCTGCCCGCTGGTTTGAGAGCGGCGTCTGTTCTATTCATGCCGTATCGTCGCTGGCCGTTTCTGCTAGCGGGAGATGCTGCCGCCATGCTTTGGTTGCGCATTCCCATGCTGGAGACAAGGGATTACGCGCCGATGTGGGCTTACCTGAGCCCCTTCCTGCTTGCACCGGCAGTTGCGCTTGCAGTGTCTGCGATTCGCCGGCACACGCCGAACGTGACGACCTGTAACGCAATTCTTCCGTTGATGGCGCTGTTGGCGTTATGGAGCACGCTTTGCGGAATGGCGCTGAATGCCACGCTTGGTGGTCCCGTCGCCAGTTCTCCCATGGAGATTCTGTTGCGCACATGGCTGGGGTCCTATCTCGGCATCTTGATATTTCTGTTACCTGGTCTGCTATGGCATCGGCGTAAAGAAAGCGACCCCCGCAGCAACCTGGTGCGCGACAGTACAATTGCAGGGTTGGCGATGGCAGCTTTGTTCTGTACTGCCAATGTCGTTCCCGAGCCGCTGCTGCGACAGGTCTTGATGGTGTCGCTGGTTGGGTAATCCCCCACTTCTAGCGGTCGCCAGAAGTGGAGCTAAGCGGCCATCGCCAACTTCATGGCAGGCGTGATGCCGCCGAGCGCCATATTCGGACGCTCGTGGTTGTACGTCCATAGCCAGCGGGTGGCTTTGTCCTGCACCTGGTCGATGGTGTCGAACAGGGTTTGGGCGAGCCAGGCGTAGCGGATGGTGCGGTTGTAGCGTTCAACGTAGGCGTTCTGCTGTGGCTTGCCCGGCTGGATGTGCTCGACCCGGATACCATGCCGCTGCGCCCAGGACAGCAACGCGCCACTGATGTATTCAGGGCCGTTGTCGCAGCGGATCACGGCGGGCTTGCCGCGCCACTCGATGATCTGCTCCAGCGATCGGATCACACGGGCTGACGGCAGCGACAGATCCACCTCGATCCCCAGCCCCTCGCGATTGAAGTCGTCGAGCACATTGAACAGCCGGAAGCTGCGGCCGTCGGCCAACTGGTCGTGCATGAAGTCCATCGACCAGACCTGGTTGATAGCCTCCGGCACCGCCAGAGGCTCGGGCCGCTCACGCACCAGCCGCTTCCTCGGCTTGATCCGCAGGTTCAACTCCAGCTCGCGGTAGATCCGGTAGACCCGCTTGTGATTCCAGCCAAAGCCCTTCACGTTGCGCAGGTACAGGTAGCACAGGCCAAAGCCCCAGTCGCGATGGGCGGTCGTCAGGCGGACCAGCCAGTCGGCGATCCGGGCGTTCTGCTCGCTGGCCTTGGCCTGGTAGCGGAAGCAGGTCTCGCTCACCGCGAAGGCCTGGCAGGCGTGGCGGATGTTCGTACGCCCGCTCGTGACTGCCGATTGGGCCATCTCGCGTCGCTGAGATGGCCTCACCATTTTTTTGCGAGCGCTTCCTTCAGCAGGTCGGTACTGAGCTGCGCCTCGGCGTACATCTTCTTGAGCCGGCGGTTCTCCTCCTCCAGCTCCTTCATGCGCGCGACCATGGACACGTCCATGCCGCCGAACTTGCTGCGCCACTTGTAGAACGTGGCCGAGCTGATGCCGTGCTCGCGGCACAGCTCCGGCACGGGCGCACCGGCCTGGGCCTGCTTGAGCACGGCGATGATCTGGCTGTCGGTAAAGCGGGACTTCTTCATGGAACCTCCTCGGGAAAGGGGACGAGAAAATTCCACTTCTGGCGTCTGCTAATGGGCGGGGGATTACCAAAGCGTCGGGGGAGGATTTGTCGAGTGATCTCACTGAGTTTTTGAGGCTGACATGTGTTTTAGAAAATATTCGATGAATGAATCGACTTGTCATCCTTCCACTCCAGCCAAGCATTAACCCGCGCTCAGCGCGCTTTGAGCATGCTGAAACCATTCAATCACCCGCCGATGATGAGGCTCGCCCCAACGACGTAAAAAAGTTGCTGGGTGTGATGGTCGCTGAGGTCGCGCAGGCTGGCGAGTCGTTGCGCGATGAAAGGACGGTCAGCTGCTAAGTGCAATCGACTTCGATGCAGTGGCGCCAGGCGATGTAGGTGTCGGGGATGGCGGGGACATCGTAAAGCTCTTGGGCAAGAGTGAACGTGAAGGCGTTGGCGGGCCGCGGCGAACTTGCTTTTGCGCGATAAATGTTACTTTATAACACTCAATTGCAGTGTTCGTCTGGTCACGCCGTGTCGCGTCTCTTACCGCAAAGTGTTGCTTGCCTTGTCATCATGCCGAACCTTCTTTGCTTCAATTGGCGCGGTGGCCGCGTCGATGCCCCGGGATTGGTCCGATGAGGCGGCGGCAGGTACTGTGCACCGTCGGCGCAGCCTTGGTGCTGTCGCCGGGCCTAGTCCATGCGCAGCCGCTCCCGCGGCTGCGGAGGTACAACCTGCAGCGCCAGGATGGCCGGCTGCGACTTCGATTTGCCTTGAGTACGCAAGTCGCCTATCGCAGTTTCACCTTGTCCGATCCAGCACGCTCGGTCATCGATCTGTCGGGCATTTCGGCGCAGCCACAGCAGATGGATCCAGTGCCCGAAGATCTTGCAGTCGCCGGCATCCGCAGCGGCCCGCACGGCGATGAGCTGCGCGTGGTGCTCGATCTGTTGCAACCGCTGACGGTCGCCGCGCCTTGGGAGGACAGCGTGCTGGTCTTCGAACTTGTGGCCGGCTCCGGCATTGTCTCGTTGTCCGCGGCCGATCCGGCTGTCGCTGCTGATGCATTCACACGCTCACGCCTGCATCCCTACGTGGTCGCGATCGACGCCGGCCACGACGGCAAGGATCCGGGCGCGGTCAGTGCCGATGCGCGTTACGAAAAACATGTGGCGATGGCGATCGCTGCGCGGCTGCATCAGCGTCTGGCGGCCGATACGCGTTACCGGCCGACCATGATCCGTAGCGACGACCGCTTCGTGCCACTGCACGAGCGCGTGTTGATCGCCCATCGCCACAATGCGGACCTGTTCGTCTCCATCCATGCCGATGCCGCACCAACGCGCCAGGCGCGCGGCGCCTCGGTGTTTGCGCTGTCGCAGACTGGCGCCAGCTCCGCACTGGCGCGTTGGATCGCCGATAGCGAAAACGCTGCCGACGACATGGGCGATACCGCGCGCCGGCTGCGCGTGCCGAGCAACCCGGTGCTGTCGCAGGTACTGGCCGACCTGTCGTTGAGCGGCACCATCGCCAGCAGTGTGGCATTGGGCACATTGATGTTGGAGCGCCTGCAACAGGTGACGCGCCTGCATCAAGACCAGGTGGGGCAGGCCGGTTTTGCGGTGTTGAAGTCGCCGGACATTCCGTCGCTGCTGGTCGAAACCGGCTTCATGAGCAATCGCGACGATTGCAGCCGCCTGTGCAGCGATACGCATCAGGACGAACTCGCGCAGACATTGCATGCGGGAATCGACGACTACTTCGCTGCGTTTCCTGGCCGCGCCTGAGGCGCGGTCGTCACCTTTATCTTCGACGAGATCCCGATGTCCGCTACGCTTCCCGATGTTGCTGTGACCGAACCATCAGCGCTGAGCGCGCCCCTGCGATGGGTGGGCATGCAGGACATCGCCATTCCCGTGCAGTTGGAGACCGGTGGCAGCCAGCTTGCCGCGCGCGCCAGCGTGCAGGTCGATCTGCCGCGGGCCAAGTTGAAAGGCATCCACATGTCGCGGCTGTACCGCCTGCTGGATACGCATCTGCAGCAGCCACTGTCGCCGGCCATGCTCTCGCAGTTATTGCAGGCGCTGATCGACAGCCATGCCGATTGCGCAAGCCGCGCCGCTCGGCTGACGCTGCGCTTCGAGCTGATGCTGCGCACGCCGGCCTTGCGCAGTGAGGGGCTGAGCGGCTGGCGTGCCTATCCGGTGCACATCGCCGCGCAATGCAGGGCAGGGCGCACCACGGTCCAGCTCCAGGTGGAGGTGTTGTACGCCTCAACCTGCCCCTGTTCGGCAGCGTTGTCGCGGCAGCTGCTGGGCGATGCATTCGCGCAGCAACATGCCGGGCGCGATGCGCTGGCGCTGCACGATGTTGTGCAATGGCTGCAGGCCCACGGTTCCTACGCCACGCCGCATAGCCAACGCAGTGTGGCGCAGGTACGCGTTGAGCTGCCCGCCGATGCGCAGCGCTTGGCCATCCCGCAACTGGTCGGTCTGTGCGAGCAAGCGTTGGCGACGCCGGTGCAGGCTGCAGTCCGGCGTACCGACGAGCAGGCGTTTGCGCGCTTGAATGGCGCAAACCTAAGGAAACTCTGAACAATCCGTCCTGATCTGCCACAATCGATCATCGACCCGAGTAGACGATTTCGATGCAGCTGACCTTCGGCGACGCGGAGTACGACGGCAAGCGCAAGCGGACGCGGCGTGAGGTGTTTTTGGCCGAGATGGAGCAGGTCGTGCCGTGGAAGGAGCTGCTGGGGCTGATCGAGCCGCACTATCCGAAGTCGGGGCAACCGGGACGACAGCCGTATCGGCTGGAGACGATGCTGCGCATCCACTTTTTGCAGCAGTGGTATGCATTGAGCGATCCATCGGCGGAAGAAGCCTTGTACGACACGGTGTCGATGCGCCGTTTCGCCAAGATCGGCGGGCTGGATGAGGTGCCGGACGAGACGACGATTCTCAACTTTCGCCATCTGCTGGAGCAGCACGATTTGGCGCGCAAGCTGTTCAATCGGGTGAACGCGCATCTGTCGCGCAAGGGTCAGAGCCTGCGCGGCGGGACGATTGTGGATGCCACGATTATCTCTGCGCCCAGTTCGACCAAGAACAAGGACGGTGAGCGCGATCCGGAGATGCGCCAGACCAAGAAGGGCAACCAATACTTCTTCGGGATGAAGGCGCACATTGGAGTGGATGATGAATCCGGCCTAGTGCACCACGTGGAATGCACGGCAGCCAACGTGGCGGACATCACGCAAGCGCACAAGCTGCTGCATGGCAAGGAAGACACGGTGTGTGGGGGGACAGCGGCTACACCGGGCTTGAGAAGCGCGATGAGATCAAGGGCAAGCGCAAGCTACGCTACCTGATCGCGGAGAAGCCCTCGAAGCTGAAGCAGATCAAGAACAAGCGCGAACTGAAGTTGGCCAAGCGCTGGGAGCACACCAAGGCCAGCCTGCGTGCGAAGGTGGAACATCCGTTTCGGGTGATCAAGCGCCAGTTTGGCTATGCCAAGGTGCGCTATCGCGGCCTGGTCAAAAACACCGCGCAGGTGCTGACGCTCTTTGCGCTGTCGAACCTGTGGCTGAAGCGGAAGCAGTTGATGCCTGCCGTTGGGAAGTTGTGCCTGTAATGGGGAGAACGCCCCGAGAATGCGCTGGAAACAGCGAAAAACCGAAGGTGTGAGCGTAGTCAGCGCTACCGATGCGGGTCGACGCATCCTCTGGCCGCATTGATCAGACCATCCCTAATGTATGTCGAAGACGCAGCGCGCCGTCTGCGCAAGGTGCTGGCGGAGCATTACGCAGTCTTTCATGTGGCGGTACGCCATCTGGAAAGCCTGCATGCCCACGATGCGGTCGCCGAAACCGGTAGCGAGGCGGCCGACACACATCCGTTTGCCGAATAACGGGCAACATGCATTCTCCTCCGCGCAGGATGGCGTCCTGGCGCCAGTGCATCAACAGACCCCGCGTCTGCCGGGTCGATGGCGATGGATGTGCACGACAGCGAGCGACACACGGCGCACGCAGGGTTCGGCGCTAACTTGCGTGTGCAAAGGCGTCGAGCAAGCCGGAGCCCAAATCCGGGTCGTCCATGCGGCGCTGGATCGTATGTTCGTCACTGGCGTGGCCGCCATGCGCCCGAAAATGGACTGTAGGAATGAACGCCACGTCCTCGCCCGCAGACGTCATGCCGACCGCTTTTGCTTTCTTCCCCAGGGCGGCCCAGGTTCGGACGCCTGCGGCTTGAAGCATGGGCTGCTGGATGCTTTTCCATTCCGACTGAGACGGGTGGGCGACGCCTGCGCGTGAGGCGTCAAGCGATGTTTTTATCCCCTCGGCCAGACCGCTGCGGTCATCTGCGGGAATGGTCAGCACGTGCCCATCGGCAATCCATACACCGCTTTCGGTGAGCGACATTGCTTGAAGGAGGATGTGTTCGCCGACCAGATAGGCAGTGGCAGTTTTCACTTTTGACCTCCGAAGGGGCATTCGTCGGTGATACCTGTCGGTGGTACCTGTCGGTGCGCATCGTGCGCCCGCGCTTGGCAGCGTCACCGGCTGGGCGTCCAAGCGGCCTCTGCCAGCGTGCCGCTGCGCACATGTGCATGGATAGCAAGCGTGCCGGCAGCGCTGCAGCGCGTTCGCTCTGCAAAACGGCACGTGCAAGGCGAGTGGCCACAACGCAAAAGCCCCGCATTGCGGGGCTCTGGCGTTTAGCAGTCAGACCGATCGTGGTGCTCCCTAGGGGACTCGAACCCCTGTTTTAGCCTTGAGAGGGCCACGTCCTAACCATTAGACGAAGGGAGCGCTTTTGTCACGTCTTGTGCAGCGCGCTAGTATAGTGAGGTAATAGCCGTTGGGCAATCCTGCAACACAAGACGGAAGCGCCATCATCGAACCCTCAGTTACATCTCCGTTCACGCTGCGCGTCATTCCACGCGACCAGCACACCATCTCGCGCAAGGACATCAGCCCCAACGCGTTACGCGTGTTGTACCGCCTGCGCGAATCGGGCTTTGGCGCCTATCTGGTCGGCGGCGCGGTGCGCGACCTGTTGGTCGGCGGCCATCCGAAGGACTTCGACGTGGCCACCGACGCGACGCCGGAAGAGGTCAAGGCACTGTTTCGCAACTGTCGTCTGATCGGCCGCCGTTTCCGTCTGGCCCATGTGGTGTTCGGTCGCGAAATCATCGAAGTGGCCACCTTCCGCGCCAACGTCGACGATGGCAGCGGTGACCGCGAACTCGATAACGGCCGGCTGGTGCGCGACAACGTTTACGGCACCATCGAAGACGACGCGATCCGTCGCGACTTCACCTGCAACGCGTTGTACTACGCCATCGAGGATTTCTCGGTGCGCGATTACTGCGGCGGCTTCGAAGACGTGCAGGCGCGCCTGATGAAGTTGATCGGCGACCCGCAGCTGCGCTACCAGGAAGATCCGGTGCGCATGCTGCGCGCGGTGCGTCTGGCGGCCAAGTTGAATTTCGACATCGAAGCCGGCACCGCCGAACCCATTCCGCGTCTGGCCGGGCTGCTGTCCGAAGCTGCGCCTGCGCGGTTGTTCGAAGAAATTCTCAAGCTGTTTTTGTCCGGGCACGGTGTGGCCAGTTTCGAAGGCCTGGAGCGCTATGGCTTGCTTGGCGCGCTGTTTCCCGAAAGCGCGGCGGCATTGAAGTCCAATCGCAGTGGTGCGTTGCGCGCCATGGTGCTGGAAGGCCTGCGCAATACCGATGCACGCGTGGCCAACGATGAGCCAGTGTCGCCGGCCTTCCTGTTTGCCTTGCTGCTGTGGCCGGCGTTCTGCCGCACCTTGATGGGTTTGCAGGCGCAAGGCGTGCAACCGGAAGATGCGCAGCGCCGTGCGGCCGATCGGGTCACCTTGCATCAGTTGGAGCGGGTCGCGTTGCCGCGCCGTTTCTCGCTGCCCATGCAGGAAATCTGGTTGCTGCAGACGCGCTTCTCCTCGCGTCAGCGCAAGCGGGTATTCCGTACCTTGTCGCATCCGCGCTTCCGCGCGGCGTTCGATTTCCTGGTGCTGCGTCAGTTCGCATCGCCCGATCACGCGGCCGATGTGGAGTTCTGGCGCGAGGCGCAGAAGTCGTCCGGTCAGGAGCTGGTGGATGCGATCGAATCGGCGCAGGCCGACCACGACGGCGATGAGGGCGCGCCGCGAAAGCGTCGCCGCCGGCGCCGTCGGACCGGCACGCCCGCAGGCGAGTAGGCATGCACACCGCCTTTGTCGGCCTGGGTGCCAACCTGGGCCAGGCCGAGGCCAGCGTGCGCGCGGCCATCGCCGCGCTGGGCGCCGTGCCGCAGACTAAGCTGATCGCCGCTTCGCGGCTGTATCGCACGCCAGCCTGGGGCCGCGAAGACCAACCCGATTTCATCAATGCCGTGGCCCAGCTGCGCACCGGTCTTGCGCCGCTGCCGCTGCTGGAGGCCTTGCTCGGCATCGAACAGGCGTTCGGTCGCGAGCGTCGCGCCGGCGAACGCTGGGGCCCGCGCACGCTGGACCTGGACCTGCTGCTGTACGCCGATCAGGTGATCGACCTGCCGCAGCTGCAGGTGCCGCATCCGCATCTGCACGCGCGCGCCTTCGCCCTGCTGCCGCTGTCGGAGCTGGCGCCGGAGGCGATCATTCCGGGGCATGGAACAGTGCGGCGCGCCCTGCACGCCATCGATACCTGCGGGCTGGAGCCGATTGGGTAGATAATGGCCGGCTTATCACCCCACGTAATGACTTCATGAGCAGCCACGCCGACAGCAAGCCCTGGACCGTGCCCGCCTTGGCGCAGGCCAAGCGCGAGGGTCGAAAACTGGTCATGTTGACCGCGTACGACGCCGGTTTCGCGCGCACCTTCGACGCCAATGGCGTGGACCTGATCCTGGTCGGCGATTCGCTCGGCATGGTCGTGCAAGGGCACGATTCCACCTTGCCGGTGACCACCGCCGACATGGTCTATCACACCGCCTCGGTGGCCCGTGCGCTCGATCGCGCCTTGCTGGTGGCCGACCTGTCGTTCCAGGCCGACGCCACCCCTGAGCGTGCGCTGGATGCCGCCACCCAGCTGCTGCAGGCCGGCGCGGAGATGGTCAAGATCGAAGGCGCCGGGCACAAGCTGGAGGTCATCCGTTACCTGGTCGAGCGCGAGATCCCGGTCTGCTCGCACCTGGGCCTGACCCCGCAATCGGTGCTGCGCTTCGGTGGCTACAAGGTGCAGGGCCGCGGCGAAGCCGGCGAGCAGTTGCGGCGTGACGCACAGGCCGTGGTCGATGCCGGTGCCTGCCTGGTGGTGCTGGAGTGCGTGCCGACACCGATCGCCACGCAGATCAGCGCCGACCTCGGCGTTCCCACCATCGGCATCGGTGCCGGCCCCGGTTGCGACGGCCAGGTGCTGGTGATGCACGACATGCTGGGCTTGGACAGCGGCCACCGCCGGCCCAAGTTCGTCAAGGATTTCCTGGCCGAAGGCGGCTCGGTGGCCGGCGCGGTGCGCGCCTATGCGCAGGCCGTGCGCGATGGCAGCTTCCCGATGCAGAGCACGCGTACGCCGCATGATCCAGACCCTGACCGATCTTTCCGCATTGCGCGCCCTGGTCAATGGCTGGAAGCGCGAAGGCTTGCGCGTGGCGCTGGTGCCCACCATGGGCAACTTGCACGCCGGGCATTACTCGCTGGTGATGCTGGCGCGCCAGTACGCCGACCGCGTGGTGTCCAGCGTGTTCGTCAACCCGACCCAGTTCGGCCCGAATGAGGATTTCGCGCGCTACCCGCGCACGCCCGAGGCCGACCTGCGCGGCCTGGAAGACGCCGGCTGCGATGCGCTGTGGCTGCCGGACGTGGACACCATGTACCCGCTCGGCACCGCGCTGGCCACGCCGATCCACGCGCCAGGCGTCAGCGATGTGCTGGAAGGCGAGTGCCGGCCAGGGCATTTCGATGGCGTGTGCACCGTGGTGGCGCGCTTGTTCAACCAGGTGCAGCCGGACGTGGCCGCCTTCGGCAAGAAGGATTACCAGCAGTTGGCGGTGATCCGTCAAATGGTGGCGGACCTGGCGTTTCCGATCGAAATTGTGGGCGGCAGCATCGTGCGCGAGGCCGATGGCCTGGCGATGAGCTCGCGCAATCAGTATCTGTCGGCCGAAGAGCGCCCCACCTCGACCACGATCCGCAAGGTGCTGCTGCAGATGCGCGACAGCTGTGCCGCCGGCACACCGCGTGCGCAGGTGGAAGATGCGGCGAGCCAAACGCTGGAACAGGCCGGATTCCGGGTCGATTACGCGGTGGTGCGGCTGCCCGACCTGAGCGAGCCGGGCGACAACCACGCCGGCGCACGCGTGGCCTTGGTCGCGGCCCGCCTGGGCAATACGCGTCTGATCGACAACCTTGAATTCTGAGCGGGACAACCGCTGCATGGGCGGCGTCTGAGCTCAGCTGGCAGCGCCAGCAAGCCAGTGCCCGCGGGCATTGCCAGGCGCGGGCCTGAAGCCCTCACCACCGGCGGCCGCGCCAGCCGGTGGGGACGGGCGCTTTCCGCTAAAATGCCGGCTTTCCTTTTGTCGTTGCCTTCCGTCCATGCATCTGTCCCTGCTGAAAGCCAAGATCCACCGCGCCACCGTCACCCACTCCGAGCTCAACTACGAAGGCTCGATCGCCATCGACGGCCTGCTGCTGGAAGCGACCGGCATCCGCGAATTCGAACAGGTCCATATCTGGGACGTCACCAACGGCGCGCGTTTCAGCACCTATGCCATCCGCGCCGAAGACGGCAGCGGCATCATGTCGCTCAACGGCGGCGCAGCGCGTCACGTGCAGGTGGGCGATCTGATCATCGTGGCGGCGTTCGCCAGCATGAGCGAAGACGAAGCCAAGACCTTCAAGCCCAATCTGGTATATGTGAACGCGCACAACGCAATCTCCCACACCAACCACAGCATCCCCACACAGGCCGCATGACACAGACCAACGGATTCGACGCGCTTCACGCCCACGCCCAGCGCCTGCGCGGCGCTGCCATCCCCGCGTTGCTTGCCGCCGAGACGCAGCGGCCGACGCAATACGCCAGGCAAGTCGGTCCGTTGTATTTCAACTTCGCGCGGCAGAAGTACGACCGCGCCGCGCTCGATGCGTTGTTCGCCATCGCGCGCGAGCGCGATCTGGCCGGCGCGTTCCAACGCTTGTTCCGTGGCGAGCAGGTCAATGTCACTGAACAGCGTGCGGCCCTGCATACCGCCTTGCGCGGCGATTTGACCGATGCGCCGGTGGCATCGGAGGCCTACGCCACTGCTGCGCAAGTGCGGCAGCGGATGGGCGCGTTGATCCAGCAACTGGAAGCCACCGAGGTCACCGACATCGTCAGTGTCGGCATCGGCGGGTCGGACCTGGGCCCGCGACTGGTGGCCGACGCGTTGCGCGCGCCGTCCGGTGCGCGCTTTCGCGTGCATTTCGTTTCCAATGTGGACGGCGCCGCCATGCAGCGCACGCTGGCCACGCTGGATCCGGCACGCACCGCCGGCATCCTGATCTCCAAGACCTTCGGCACCCAGGAAACCCTGCTCAACGGCAGCATCCTGCATGCCTGGCTCGGTGGCAGCGAGCGGTTGTATGCAGTCAGTGCCAACCCCGAGCGTGCCGCCAAGGCCTTCGATATCGCACCCGGCCGGGTGCTGCCGATGTGGGATTGGGTCGGCGGGCGCTACTCGTTGTGGTCGGCAGTGGGTTTCCCGATTGCATTGGCCATTGGTTTCGAACGTTTCGAACAACTGCTGGAAGGTGCCGCGCAGTTCGACGCGCATGTGCTCAATACGCCGCTGGAAGAGAACGTTGCGGTATTGCACGGCCTGACCGCAGTGTGGAACCGCAACCTGCTTGGTAGCGCCACGCACGCGGTGATGACCTACGACCAGCGCCTGGCGCTGCTGCCGGCGTACCTGCAGCAGCTGGTGATGGAGAGCCTGGGCAAGCGCGTCAAGCTCGACGGTTCGGCGGTGGACAGCGACACCGTGTCGGTGTGGTGGGGCGGTGCGGGCACCGATGTGCAGCACAGCTTCTTCCAGGCGCTGCACCAGGGCACCAGCGTGGTGCCGGCCGATTTCATCGGCACCGTCCATAACGACGACCCGTATGCGGAAAACCATGTCGCGCTGATGGCCAACGTACTGGCGCAGACCGAGGCGCTGGCCAATGGCCAGGACAGCAGTGACCCGCACCGCAGCTACCCGGCGGCCGCCCGAGCACGGTGATCCTGCTCGATGCGCTCACCCCGCAGGCCCTGGGCGCGTTGATCTCGATGTACGAGCACAGCGTCTACGTGCAATCGGTGATGTGGGGCATCAATGCGTTCGACCAGTTCGGTGTGGAACTGGGCAAGCAGCTGGCGAGCCAGTTGCTGCCGGCGCTGAAGGGCGAATCGGCCGAGGTGGCCGACCCGGTGACGCGCGAGTTGCTGAGCAAGTTGCGCGGCTGAGCAGGTGCGCCACGCGCAGACAGAAAACGGGGCCTGCGGGCCCCGTTTTTGTTTTGGACGACATGGCCGGCTACGCTGAGGCCAGAATGGACAAATTTCCTAAATTGGGAATTTGAGAGTAGGCTGATCGCCAACGCTTCGCACCGGACTGCCCCATGTCGCGCTTCCAGGATCTGCCCGAGCTCGAAAAATCGCCCGCTGCCGACATCAAGGTAAAAGGTTGGCCCAGCTTGATGCGCAAGGTGCGCTCGCACGGAGCAGTGGTCATCACCAACCACAATCATCCCGAAGCGGTGGTGGTGGATGCCGAGGAGTATCGGCGCCTGGTCAATGAGGCAAGTGCGGCAACGGCGAGCTCGGCGCGGGCGCAGTCGCTGCAGGCATTGCAGGCGAAGTTCGATGCGCATCTTGCGGCAGCGAGCGAGGGTGCGGGCCTGGCCAAGACGATCGCCACGCCGGCACGCCGCGGCCGCAAGGTCACCCTGGGCCCGTCGCTGTAAGCGATGGGCAATCTTCTGGTGCTGGCCGGCGTCAATGGCGCGGGCAAGAGTTCGTTGCTGGGCCGGTTTCTGCAAGAGGACGGCGCCACCTGGTTCAACCCGGACGCCTTCACCAGGGACTTGGTGGAACAGGGCTGGGCGCCTGCAAAGCGAACGCGCAGGCCTGGCAGGAAGGCGTACGGCGGCTGCGCCAGGCCATGGCCGATGGCAGCGATTTCGCCTTCGAAACCACGCTGGGCGCGACGACCATTCCGCGCCTGCTGCGCGAGGCCTGCGCGCAGCACACGGTCGCGGTCTGGTTTTGCGGGTTGGCGACCGTGGACCTGCCTCATATCGAGCGCGTGGCGGCGCGGGTTGCGGCCGGCGGTCATGCCATTCCCGAGCACAAGATCCGCGAGCGTTACGACGCCTCGCGTGCCAACCTGATTGCCTTGCTGCCCCACCTGGCAGTGCTGCATGTCTACGACAACAGCGCATCGGCCGATGCCGCAGCTCAGGCATCGCCCATGCTGGTGCTGGAACTGGACCGCAGCGGCCTGCATTACCCGCAAACGCCGGACGAACTGGCGCAGGTGCCCGATTGGGCCAAGCCCATCGTGATGGCGGCGCTGGAGTTGCGGCAGTCCTGAACCGCGTGCTCAGGCGCTTACGCTTTGATCCGTCTCACCGACGCGGCCAGGCACCCATCGACCTTACCCGCAGGAGCACACCCGGGCGCGACAGGCCATATCGGCAACGCTCCTCCCGCCCAGGTGCGCTGCTACCGGAATGCGACAGCAGCGGGAATGCCCCGCTGCTGTCGGCTGTTGCGTCATGCAGCGCCGTACCTGGAAACGGCGATGCTTACGCCTTGCTCAACTGCACCGCCACCGGGTCGCTGGTGAGATAACCCACCGCGCCACCGAAGCGATCCTTGTAGTTGGCGCGGACCAGCGGATCGAGCGTGGCCTTGACGGTGTCGTGCAACGGGCTTTCCCAGTCGCCGGGATGCTGGAAGTTGCTCATGACATAGGTCCAGCCGTGGATCTCGTCGACTGCATGCAGGCCGGTCGATTCGGCGCCCGCCGGCACCGACAGCACGCGCGTCAGCGTGCCGCTGTCCACGTTGTAGGCCCACAGGAAATTGTTGACGTGCAGGCTGCTGTCTTCGCCGATGAACAAGGTGCGCAGCGATTCGGAGAACTTGAGATTGTCCGGGTTGGCGATCCGTTCCGGGTCGGCCAGGTTGCCCAGCGCGTCGGCCTTGGCCAGGTTGTGGCCGGTGAGGGCGGCCGGGGCGGCCATGTCGATCGGCACCCAATCGCTGTGGATCGGCGCGCCTTGGCTATCGCGCTGGCCGCCGCGCAGGTTCAGGGCATACACCGCGCCAGCTTCCGGACCCTGCACTTTCACATCGCCCGAGCCGTTGAGCATGCTCGTGACGATATAGGACATCGCCATGTAGGCGACCTTGTCGCGCGCGTTGACGGTGGTGCCTTCGAGCTTGGTGAAGCCCAGGCTGCCGCCGGCCAGCGCGGCATAGCGATGCGTTTCCAGATACGTGGCGGCCTTCTCCATGCCGGGCTTGATGCGGATCCAGTTGAAGCTGCCGTTGAACGGAATCTTGGTGAACGAAGCATCGCCCGGGTCGCTCAGGTGCACGTCGAGGATGTCGGCAGCGGTGAGACGGTCGGCCATGGCCTGGATCTCGGCGCTGGTGGCGTGGCCGAGCTTGATCCAGCGCAGCGTGGCCGCGCCCGGTCCGACGCCCGAAGTCTGGTGCCACTTGCCAACATACAAGGTGCCGGCGGAGAGATCCGCCTTGCGGTCGGCAATGAACATGAACAGCCCGCCATTGGTCGCGTCGTCGCCCATCAGCACGGTGCGTTGGTCGGGCATCACCTGCACCAGCTCGTGCGAGATGCGGCCCAGGCAGTAGTGCTTGCGCACGCTCCCCGTTCCGTCCGGGTGCACGGTGATTTCCGGCAGGTGGCCATAGTGATACGGGTTGGCTTTTTCCGGGTCGCCGTACAGATGCGTGCTGTAGCTGCGGAGTTGCGTGTTGCCGGCCAATGCCGTGGCATCGGGCTCGTATTCTTCGCTGGACAGATGGGTATTCCACGGCGACAGGCTGGCGCCGCAGGTGGTCCACAGCCCATGGACCGGTGCGGTGTCGACGTTGTGGTACTTCACCAGCGACAGCTTGCCGGTGGCCGGGTCCTGATCCAGCGTCAGCACCGCGATCGGCGCGGGCAGATGACGATTGGTGTCGTTGCCGGCCTGGTCGCGGGTGGTGTATTCGAACTGCACCACTGCGAACACATGGTTGCCTTTGACGCCTGGCACCTTGGCATTGGGCAGGGTCAATAGCGAGGAGCCGTCCGGGCAATCGGAAAGAACGGACGCTCGGCACCGGGTTTGGAGCGGTCGATGATCGGGCGATGCTGGATGTCGTAGTACCCGCCCGCCAGCACGGTGCCGCCGTTGCCGTCCGGCACCTGATCGCCGGTGATGAAGAACGGGTGGTAGGCCAGCGCATACCGCTGCGTGCTGCCGTCGCTGCGGGTCACGCTGAGGGCCGAACCGACCGTGGTGGTGGCCATTGCCGCCGGATCGGCCAGGCTCGGAGCCGGCATGCCGTGGAAGGTGGCCGAGACCAGGCGGGTCGGGTTCTCCGACGGCCGCAGCGGGCGCGCGGCCCATGCCGCACCGCCAAGCTGTTGCAGGGCGGCAGCGCTGGCGTTGCCGAGCGGCAACAGGGGACGGCCGCCAGCAATTGCATCAGGCGACGACGGGAGGGGTCGGGGAGGGGGACATCGAAACTCCAGGCAAAGGCGACAATCAACGATGGCAGTGGCGCATCGGCAAGCCGGTCACGCTAGGCCGCTGGTATGACGGTTGTTTGACAGCAGGCTCACCCGTTGGCCTGCGTTCGAACGTGTGATGGCAAGCGAGCGCTGCCAGGTTCCCTTGACACGCCGATGCTGCGCATTGGTCGGACCGGCGGGT
The DNA here is from genome assembly GCA_022749655.1 of Xanthomonas phaseoli pv. phaseoli. Lineage (GTDB taxonomy): Bacteria > Pseudomonadota > Gammaproteobacteria > Xanthomonadales > Xanthomonadaceae > Xanthomonas > Xanthomonas phaseoli. The sequence continues at coordinate 3,413,713 of CP094243.1, read as the reverse complement.
GGTGCGATGCAGCAAAGTGCATCTGCTCGCGCGCTCAGACGCTGCGGCAGATCAGGTGGTTTTGCGCGGTTTCACAGGTGCTGCCGGTATTCCAATGCTATAGCCGCGGCCAATAAGTTGCCCGGTATTCGGCATACGGGCAGCTGTTGTTGACAGGGTAAGGGAATCACGCAAGCGTACGCCGCCTAATGGCCTGCGGCGCAACGCATCGCCATGGGAGAACCACCCTGGAGAAACGAATCTTGGACAAGCTGCTCCGTCGTACCGCCGCGCCCGTCGCGCGTCGCGCCCTCTGCCTGGCCACCGCCGCTGCGGTGCTGATGCTGGCCGCCTGCCAAGGCAAGGACAGCGCTGCCGAAGCGAGCAAGCCTGCCCCGGCCGCCGCACCTGCCGAGGCCTCGACCGCCATCCATCCGGACCAGTGGCCGTCGCCGAAGTGGCCGTTCCCGCAGGACGCGGCGCTGGAGCAGCGCATCACCGACGTGATGGCCAAGATGAGCGTGGAAGAGAAGGTCGCCCAGACCATCCAGGGCGATATCGCCAGCATGACCCCGGACGACGTGCGCAAGTACCGCATCGGCTCGGTGCTGGCCGGCGGCAATTCCGATCCGGGCGGCAAGTACAACGCCAGCCCGGCCGAATGGTTGAAGCTGGCCGACGCGTTCTATGAGGCGTCGATGGACACTTCCAAGGGCGGCAACGCGATTCCGATCATCTTCGGCATCGATGCGGTGCACGGCCAGAGCAACATCGTCGGCGCCACGCTGTTCCCGCACAACATCGGCTTAGGGGCCACGCGCAACCCGGACCTGATCAAGAAGATCGGCGAAGTCACCGCTGCCGAAACCCGCGTCACCGGCATGGAGTGGACCTTTGCGCCGACCGTGGCCGTGCCGCAGGACGACCGCTGGGGCCGCACCTACGAAGGCTATTCCGAGTCGCCGGACGTGGTGGCCAGCTTCGCCGGCAAGATGGTCGAAGGCGTACAGGGCGTGCCGGGCACGCCGCAGTTCCTGGACGGCAGCCACGTGATTTCCTCGGTGAAGCATTTCGTCGGCGACGGCGGCACCACCGACGGCAAGGACCAGGGCGACACCAAGGTGTCCGAAGCCACCATGCGCGATATCCATGCGGCCGGTTATCCGCCGGCAATCGCCGCTGGCGCACAGAGCGTGATGGCCTCGTTCAACAGCTTCAACGGCGAAAAGATGCACGGCAACAAGGTCATGCTGACCGACGTGCTCAAGGGCCGGATGAATTTCGGCGGTTTCGTGGTCGGCGACTGGAATGGCCACGGCCAGGTCAAGGGCTGCACCAATCAGAACTGCCCGGCCTCGTTCATTGCCGGTGTCGATATGGCCATGGCCGCCGACAGCTGGAAGGGCATCTACGAAACCGAACTTGCGGCGGTGAAGTCCGGGCAGATTTCGGCCGAGCGCCTGGACGATGCGGTGCGCCGCATCCTGCGTGTGAAGATGCGCCTGGGCCTGTTCGAGGCCGGCAAGCCGTCCAAGCGCCCACTCGGTGGCAAGTACGAATTGCTGGGCGCGCCGGAGCACCGTGCGATCGCCCGCCAGGCGGTACGTGAGTCGCTGGTGCTGCTGAAGAACCAGGCCGGCATCCTGCCGCTGAATCCGACCAAGCGCGTGCTGGTGCTCGGCGATGGTGCCAACGACATGGGCAAGCAGTCCGGCGGCTGGACGCTGAACTGGCAGGGTACCGGCACCAAGCGCAGCGACTACCCCAACGGCACCACCATCTGGGAAGGCCTGGACAAGCAGATCAAGGCCGCCGGCGGCAGCGCCGAGCTGGCCGTGGACGGCGCCTACAAGACCAAGCCGGACGTGGCCGTGGTGGTGTTCGGCGAAAACCCGTACGCCGAATTCCAGGGCGATATCGCCACCCTGCTGTACAAGCCCGGCGACGAGAGCGAGCTGGCGCTGATCAAGAAGCTCAAGGCCGAAGGCATCCCGGTGGTGGCGGTATTCCTGAGCGGGCGTCCGCTGTGGATGAATCAGTACATCAACGCCTCCGACGCGTTCGTCGCCGCCTGGTTGCCGGGTTCCGAAGGCGAGGGCATTGCCGACGTGCTGCTGCGCAAGGCCGATGGCTCGGTGCAGAACGACTTCAAGGGCAAGCTCAGCTTCTCCTGGCCCAAGACGGCCGTGCAGTTCGCCAACAACGTGGGCCAGAAGGATTACGACCCGCAATTCAAGTTCGGCGACGGCCTGACCTACGCCGACAAGGGCGACCTGGCAGCGCTGCCCGAGGAATCGGGCGTGTCCGGCGAGCAGTCGGTAGGCGGGATGTACTTCGTGCGCGGCAAGCCGGCGCTGGGTATTGCGATGCAGCTGTCCAACGCCGGCCAGGCCAACATGCCGGCAACCACGCTGCCGGTGGGCCTGTCCGATGGCAGCCTGAAGATGACCGCCGTCGATCACAAGGCGCAGGAAGACGCGCGTCGCTTGGTGTGGTCCGGCAGCACCGCCTCCAGCGTGTTGCTGGTGTCCGCCAAGCCGGTGGATGCCTCGCGCGAGAGCAACGGCGATGTGCAGCTGCAACTGACCCTGCGCCGCGACAGCGCCGTGACCGCGCCGGTGTGGCTGGGCGTGGGGTGTGGGGACAAGTGCGGCGGTCGCGTCGATGCGCGCAAGACCCTGGCCGCACTGCCGCAAGGCCAGTGGAAGGTGGTGGGCATTCCGCTCAAGTGCTTCGCCGTGGCCGGTGCCGACGTGAGCAAGCTGACCCAGGTCGCCAGCATCGAAAGCGCTGCCGCGCTGGACCTGTCGGTGTCCAAGGTGTCGCTGGGCGCGCTCAACGAAGCCGAAGCCACCGTCGACTGCCCGGTCAAGTAAGCAGCATTCCCGCAGACGTGCGTGCGCGCCTGCTGGGGTGAGACCAAACAGATGCGTCGCCAGTACTGGCGGCGCGGTATAGCGGCCACCCTGATCGGTGGTGTCATCAGCCGCCGCGGGACGCGCGCGTCGATCGGCCGGGATGGCCTGCAGCTGCGGTTCGCCGCGCTGCCGTGGCGCACGCCGTGCGTTGCGGCCGCACTCTGCAGGCCTGTCTGGCGTTCGACGCGCACCCCAGAGCCAGACAGGAGAGTGCAGTGGGTTTGGCGACGTTGGATATCGTGATCGTGCTGGTCTACCTGACCGGCATCTTCGTGCTCGCGCAGTGGGTCTCGCGCGAGAAGGCAGGCCACAGCAAGAGCGCCGAGGATTACTTCCTGGCGAGCAAGTCGCTGCCGTGGTGGGCGATTGGCGCCTCGCTGATTGCGGCGAACATTTCGGCCGAACAGATCATCGGCATGGCCGGTTCCGGCTATGCGATCGGTCTGGCGATCGCCTCCTACGAATGGATGGCGGCGCTGACGCTGCTGATCGTCGGCAAGTTCTTCCTGCCGATCTTCCTGCGCAACGGCATCTACACCATGCCGCAGTTCTTGGAGCAGCGTTACGGCAAGTGGATCCGCACGCTGATGGCGGTGTTCTGGCTGCTGCTGTACGTGTTCGTCAATCTCACCTCGATCCTGTGGCTGGGATCGATCGCGGTCAGCCAGGTCACCGGCATGGACCAGGCCCTGGCGTTGGCGTTGATCGGCGTGTTCGCGCTGGTCTACCAGCTGTATGGCGGCTTGAAGGCGGTGGCGCTGACCGACATCGTGCAGGTCACCCTGCTGGTGCTGGGGGCCTGCTGGTGGCGGGGCTGACGCTGGCGCGCATCGGCGACGGGGCCGGCGTGCTGGCCGGCTTCCAGCACCTGTGGAGCGCGCACCCGGAGCACTTCCACATGATCCTGACCAAGGACAACCCGTTCTACAAGGATCTGCCGGGGCTGAGCGTGCTGCTGGGGGGCTGTGGGTGATGAACATCAGTTACTGGGGTTTCAACCAGTACATCATCCAGCGCGCGCTCGCCGCCAAGAACATCGGCGAGGCGCAGAAGGGCATGGTGTTTGCCGCGTTCTTGAAGCTGCTGATGCCGTTGGTGATCGTGGTGCCGGGCATTGCCGCAGTGGTGCTGGCGCCGGATCTGGCCAAGCCCGACCAGGCCTACCCGACCATGATGCAGCTGTTGCCGACCGGCATCCTGGGCCTGGTGTTTGCCGCGTTGGTGGCGGCGATCGTGGCCTCGCTGGCCTCGAAGATCAACTCGGTGGCGACCATCTTCACCCTGGATTTCTACGCCAAGTTCCGCCCCCACACCGAGCAGAAGACGCTGGTGCGTGTGGGTCGTGTTGTGGCCGCCGCCTCGGTGCTGATCGGCATCCTCACCGCGCGGCCGTTGCTGGGCAATTTCGATCAGGGCTTTCAGTTCATCCAGGAATTCACCGGCTTCTTTACTCCCGGCGTGGTGGTGATCTTCATGCTCGGCCTGTTCTGGAAGCGCGCCAACGAAGCCGGCGCGCTGACCGCGGCGATCGGCTCGGTGGTGTTGTCGTTCGCGCTCAAGTTCGCCTGGCCCCAACTGCCGTTCATGGACCGCATCGGCGTGGTGTTCGTGGCCGCGCTGGTCTTGGCGGTGGTGGTGTCGTTGCTGACGCCGGCCACGCAGGCACGCGATCTGATCCGTACCAACGACGTTGCCTACGGCACCACGCTTGGCTTCAAGCTTGGCGCGGCGGGCGTGATCGCGATTCTGGTCGTGCTGTACACCGTGTTCTGGTAGGCAGTCGATGTCTTGAAACGCAGCGCGGCGCGGCACCTCGGTGTCGCGCCGCGCTGCGTTGAACGCCTGCCGTTTCGGCGGCGCGAGTCCTCGTCACGCGCGTCTGGCTGGCCCGCAGCAGCCACTGCGCACGCGTGGCAGATGCCGCTCAGTACCGTATGCGTTCGCCGCGTGGTGGCCGCGGTTGGTTTGCTGGCTGCGCTTAGACGCGTGCGGCGGCCAAGCTGGCGGCAAGCAGGTTGGCCGGCGCGGCAGGTTGCTCGTGCCACGGCGTTTCCAGCCAGGTTTCCAAGGCGGCGGCCGGCATCGGTTTGGCGATCCAGTAGCCCTGGCCTTCGTCGCAGCCCCAGGCGCGCAATTGCGCGTACGCCTCCGCCGATTCGATGCCCTCGGCCACCACGCGCTGGCCCAGGCTGTGGCCGAGCTGGATCATCGCCGGCACCAGGGTGCGGTCGGTGCGGCTGTCCGGCAGCGAACGGATGAAGGATTGATCGATCTTCAACGAACTGGCCGGCAGCTGCTTGAGATAGCTGAAATTGCTGTAGCCGGTGCCGAAGTCGTCGATGGCGATATGCACGCCCAGCGCTGCAATGGTGGCCAGTTGCTCGGCCAGGTGGTCGGGGTGGCGAATCATCGCGCTTTCGGTGAATTCGATTTCCAGCCGGCGCGGATCCAGCTTGTGACGGTCCAGGCCGCGCCGCAGCAGGCCGGCAAAGCCGGGGCGATCCAGATCGGCAGCCGACACGTTCAAGGCCAGGTTGAAGTCCAGGCCTTGCTGCTGCCAGCGCGCTGCCTGCGCGATGCCGTTGTCGATGACCCAGGCGGTAATGCGGTTGATCAGCGCGGTTTTTCGGCCATCGGAATGAAATCCGACGGCATCACCGGACCGATCATCGGGTGTTGCCAGCGCAGCAAGGCTTCCACGCCGACGCAGCGGTGGTCGTGCAGATCCACGCGCGGCTGAAAGTGCAGGCGCAGCTGGCTGGCACTGTCCAGGGCCGCGGGCAGGGCGGCGAGCAGGCGGAAGGTGTTGCGCTGGGCAACATCGTGCTTGCGCTCGTACATGCTCCACGGCAGGCAGCGCTCGCGTGCAATATCCACCGAGGTGGTCAGCGAGCGGATGGTATCGGCGGCGCCGTAGCTAGATTGCAGCGAGACCGCACCGATCGAAGCCACTGCGGTATGTGGAATGCCCTGGTGTTCCAAGGGCTCGGTGAACGCCTTGGAGACCTTGGTGCATAGCGTGGCCAGGCGCTGGCCTTCGGCCTGCGCCAGGAAGCCGAAGGTGGTCGGGTCCAGCCGATACAGCAGGGTGCCGCCAGGCAGGTAGGCGGCAAGGCGACGCTGTGCCAGGGCGACGTAGCCGTCTGCGTATTCCCAGCCCAGCGCCTTGACCATATCGCGGAAGTAGTCGCTGCCGCAGACATCGATGGCCACCGCCGTGGTGGCCGGCGCCGTGTCGCGTTGCGACAGCCAGGTATCCAGGTCTTCGCTGAAGCGCGAGCGGTTGGGCAGCCCGGTCGGACCATCGCGGTAGGTGGTACTGCGCAGGTTTTCCACGCGCAGCACGGCCAGGTCGCGCAGGCCTTCCAGGTGCGTGATTGCAGCTTGATCCAGCCCGGGGCGCGGGCTGGTGCCGATCACGCACAGGGTGCCGATGCTATGGCCGTCGCGCAGCTTCAAGGGTGCGCCGGCATAGAAGCGGATGAACGGCGGGCCCAGCACCAGCGGGTTGTCGCAAAAGCGCGGATCCAGTTGCGCATCCGGCACCACCATCACTTCGTCCGAGCGGATTGCATGCGCGCAGAACGCCTGGCTACGCGGCGTTTCGCGCGCTTCCAGGCCAATGCGCGCCTTGAACCACTGGCGGTGCTCGTCCACCAGCGATACCAATGCAATTTCCGCGTTCAGGCTGCGCGCTGCCATGGCCGCCACGGTGTCGAACACCGGGTCTGGCGGCGAATCCAGCAGGCACAGGCCGCGCAGCACCTCGAGCCGGGTGGACTCGTCGAGCGTGGGCGGAAGAAAAGACGCGACGGGGGCAGGCAGGGAAGGCATGTGCTCGTATCGGCCTGAAGCGTAATCCCTTGATTGGCGCCGATTGGTGCCGTTCAGTTGCAGCAGGCGGGCCCGGGCCGCGTTGGAACACACGAACAGTGCCTTGGCAGCGCCACACGCGCGCCGCGCGCAATCGGAATGCCAGCTGCGCGGCGCTGTCGCAGGCCATGCGCCAGAAACGGTCGATCCGCTTCCCTCGACCGGCCATGCTGCCGTTTGCAGGACGTGTACCCCACCGATGCGCAGTGGCGCATGCCCCCGGTGGCGACGCCTAAATATCCCGCGTGCGCTGCCGATCACCTTTGGACGCAGCAGTGTTGACGCAGCGCAACCATCCGCGTCGCGCATGCGACCAATGATCTTTGGCCGATGTTTGCTTTTGTGATGCGCATCCGCCTCATGCGTGGCACGAGTTGACACAGTCTTCACTCGCGCTGTGAGTTGGCCATCGCGGCTTTTGTCACTTCTTTTCTGGAATCATCGTGAATTCATTGCTGTCTTTTGCACAACGCACGCTTCTCGTCGTCGCCGGTCTGGCGCTGTCGTCTGCCGCCCATGCAGGGCTCACGGTGTCCGGCACGCAGTTGCGCGAGTCCAATGGCAATGCATTGGTGCTGCGCGGCGTCAATCTTCCACATGCCTGGTACGCGGGCCGCACCGATGCGGCGTTGGCAGCCATCGCGGCCACCGGTGCCAACAGCGTGCGCGTCGTGCTCAGTTCCGGTTACCGCTGGGCGCGCACACCGGAGGCCGATGTGGCCCGCATCATCGCGCGCTGCAAAAGCCTGGGCTTGATCGCCGTGCTGGAGGTCCACGACACCACCGGCTACGGCGAAGACACCGCCGCTGCGAATCTGCTCAATGCGACCAATTACTGGGTCGCCATCCGCAAGGCGCTGATCGGCAATGAAGACCATGTGGTCATCAATATCGCCAACGAACCGTTCGGCAATAGCCTGACTGCCAGCGAATGGGTCAACGGCCATGCCACCGCCATCGCCACCTTGCGCAAGAATGGGCTGACCCACGCCTTGATGGTGGATGCGCCCAACTGGGGCCAGGACTGGCAGTTCTACATGCGCGACAACGCCGCTGTGCTGCTGGCCCGCGACAGCCGCCGCAACCTGGTGTTCAGCGTGCACATGTACGAGGTGTTCGGTAGCGATGCCACGATCAACAATTACCTGCGCGCCTTCAACGATAAAAAGCTGGCGCTGGTGATCGGCGAATTCGGTGGCGACCATCGCGGTGCGCATGTGGACGAAGCGGCGATCATGCGCCGCGCGCGCGACTACAAGGTTGGCTACATGGGCTGGTCATGGTCGGGCAACGACAGCAGCACGCAGTCGCTGGATATCGCGATCGGCTGGAATGCCGCTCAACTGAGCAGCTGGGGCCGCAACCTGATCCTGGGCACCGATGGCATCGCGGCAACCTCGCGTCGGGCAAGCGTGTTCGGCCCGCTGTGAGACGAAGTCCTGCAGCCGGCAGCTGTAGTTTTTTGGCCGCGCACAAGGGCATTGCAACGCTGTCGATCTGTGCGCCGTTGCGCGGCCGGCATCGGCACACCGGCACGCGTGACACGCATTTCAGATGCCTCACAAGTCTTCGCGATATCCCTGCCGTTTAAGGTCCGGCGACAGGGGCAAGACGGCTAGCGCAACGGCCCCGGGCTCGGGCGTTTGGTCAGCTTGCGCTGCAGCGATCGGCGATGCATGCCGAGCAGGCGCGCGGCCGCCGACACGTTGCCGCCGGTTTCGTGCAGCGCCTGCTGGATGTGCTCCCACTGCAAGCGGCTGAGCGGCGTCATCATTTCCTGCGCGCTTTCTTCTTCGTCCGGCTCTGGCAACTCGTCATCCTCTTCGCCCAGCGCCCGCATGATGGTGGGAATATTGGCCGGCTTGGGCAGGTAGTCATCGGCGCCGAGTTTGATCGCCTCCACCGCCGTGGCGATGCTGGCGTAACCGGTGACCAGCAGGATGCGCATGTCGGCGCGAATCTCGCGCAGCGGTTGGATCAGGCTCAAACCGGAGTCGTGGCCGAGCTTGAGATCGATCAACGCAAAATCCGGCAACGCGCTGCGTGCCGTGGACAATGCACTGGCCGCATCGGTGGCGGTGAGCGTTTCCACGCCGCGGCGTGCAAGGCTGCGCTGCAGCGTGCGCAGGTACAAGGTGTCGTCGTCGACCAGCAGGCCGGTACGGATTGGGGGACTTGTCATGCGAGTGCCTCGTGGTCGGAGAGCGGCAGACGGAAACCTACACGCGCGCCGCTGCCTTCGGCGGGCAGCATCCACAGCTCGCCCTGCAGGCGTTCGACAGTGGCATGCGAGAGCGCCAGCCCGACGCCCATGCCGTCGTGCTTGCCGCTATTGAACAGCGTGCCCGGCAGCATCGCTTGCGCGGTGTCGAAGCCGGGGCCGTAGTCGCGCACTTCGCCGCTGAGATGGTCGTGTTCCACCCGCAGGGTCAGGTCGATCTGCGGACGACCGGCCCGTTCGCCGGCATCGGCGGCATTGTTGAGCAGCACCATCAGCAGGTGGCTGACGCCGGGCTGCAGCATCAGCCGCATCGGTGCGTCATCATTGCGGCGCAGCTCGATGGTGGGGCGCACCAGGCGCCATTGTTCCAGCACGTCTTTCACCGCCACCTCGCGGCTCAGATGGCCGTTGTCGGCCGGTGCCGCCAATGCCAGCACGCGCTCATGGCACTGCACCAGCAGCTCGCGCAAGGTGTCCAGGTCTTCGCGCAGTTCCACCTGATCGCACTGGTCGGTGATGTCGTCCACCAGCAGCGTCATGGTGGCCAGCGGGGTGTTCAATTCGTGCGCCACCGACGCCGCATGCGTGGCCAGCGCCACGATGCCTTCGTTGCGCGCAAAGCGCTCGCGCAAGGTGGAGATCTCGCGTTCGCGCTCGCGCATCGAAAACGCCAGCCGAGTCGCGAACGCCAGCACCACCACGGTGGACAGCAGGAAGTTGGCCGCCATGCCCCACATGTGCAGGCTGAGCGGGTCGAAGCCGCCGTAGGGCAGCGGCAGCCCGAACGCCGCGCTGATGACATAGCCGGCCACGCACGATGCCGCTACCGCCATCGCCCAGCTCAGCGGCAGTGCCAGTGCGGCCAGCGCGATCAGCACCAGGAACAACGAGCCGAACGGGTTGGCGATGCCGCCGCTCCAGCCCACCATCCAGGTCAGCACGGTCACGTCGACCAGAATGTGGCCGAACTCGGTGGCCGGGCTCACCGCGCCGCGGTGCGACACGCGCAGCTGCGCATACAGGTTGAAGACTGCCAACGCGGCCACGCCGGCCCACAGCGGTTGCTGCGGCAGGTTCAGGCCCATCAGCCCGGTCGCGACCAGGATGGTGGCGGCCTGGCCGGCAGTGGCCAGCCAGCGCAGGCTGCAGAGGGTTCGCAGGAAGGAAGCGTCGGAGCTGTTCATCACGGCAATGCTATGCGCTTGGGAAGATGGTGGCCTGCGACAAACCGTCGCATCGGCCTAGAGCGTGCTATGCACGTTGAGATGAGATGCGTTGGCCGTCAGCGGTGCAGAGCGGGTGCTGCGTGGCGCCGGCTTGGCTGGCGTCAAGGCAAGCCGCGCGGCGCCCGCTCCGTGCAACCCTCCGGGAAGCGTCCTGTGGCGCGCCGATACCGCGTTGCGCGCCTTGCCCAGGCGGCCAGCCTGGGCCGCAGCGCCCGCCTTGTCCCGACGCGCCACCGGACGCTTCGCACTCACCTCAACGTACAGAACACGCTCTAGGGATCGGCGTGTCTCTCGCTTCAGCTGTGAGCGCACGGCGGACAGGCTAAAATAGCGGGATGCATGACGCCGTGACCCGCCCAACCCCTCCCGCCGACGCCACCGCCTGGCCGCGCCGCATCACCCAGGCCGTCAAGATCGGCAGCGTGACCGTGGGCGGGGGCCATCCGGTCGTCGTCCAGTCGATGACCAACACCGACACCGCCGACATCGCCGGCAGCGTCAAGCAGGTGGCCGATCTGTGGCGCGCCGGCTCGGAAATGGTGCGCCTGACCGTCAACAATGCCGAGTCCGCTGCCGCCATTCCGCGCATCGTCGACAAGCTGCGCATGATGGGCATCGAAGTGCCCTTGATCGGCGACTTCCATTACAACGGCCATCAATTGCTTGCTGCCGAGCCCGCCTGCGCCGAGGCGCTGGCCAAGTACCGCATCAATCCGGGCAATGTCGGGTTTGGCAAGAAGAAGGATCTGCAGTTCGGTCAGTTGATCGAGTTCGCCATCAAGTACGGCAAGCCGGTGCGGATTGGCGCCAACTGGGGCTCGCTGGACCAGTCGCTGGCAGCCCAGCTGATGGACGAAAATTCGCAACGCGATACCCCGTGGGATGCCGGGCGGGTGCTGCGCGAGGCACTGATCCGCTCGGCGGTGGATTCGGCCGAGCGTGCGGTGGAGCTGGGCCTGCCGCGCGAGCGCATCATCCTGTCGGCCAAGGTGTCCGGCGTGCAGGAGCTGATCGCGGTGTATCGCGACATGGCCAGCCGCTGCGATTTCGCGCTGCATCTGGGCCTGACCGAAGCCGGTATCGGCAGCAAGGGCATCGTGGCCTCGGCGGCGGCCCTGAGCGTGCTGCTGCAGGAGGGCATCGGCGACACCATTCGTATCTCGCTGACCCCGAGCCGGGGCAGTCGCGCACCCAGGAAGTGGTGGTGGCGCAGGAACTGCTGCAGACCACCGGCCAGCGCGCGTTTACCCCGATGGTCACCGCCTGCCCGGGCTGCGGCCGCACCACCTCCGAGTTCTTCCAGGAACTGGCCGGCGTGGTACAGAACCATGTGCGCGCCAAGATGCCGGAGTGGAAAATCACCAACCCCGGCGCCGAAAACATGACCCTGGCGGTGATGGGCTGCGTGGTCAACGGGCCAGGCGAATCGCGCCACGCCAATATCGGAATTTCGCTGCCGGGCACGGGCGAGGCGCCGTCGGCACCGGTGTTCATCGATGGCGAAAAAGCGTCACCTTGCGCGGCGAAAACATCGCCTACGAATTCATCGAGTTGATCGATCAATACGTCGAACGTACCTATGTCCGCCGCGCCGGCTGAATCGCCGGCCGGGTTCAAAGGGTGGTTGCGTAGCAATGCGTGGCGCATGGCGTTGCTGTTTGCCGGGGTGTTGCTGCCGCTAGGGCTGTTCGTGGACCTGGCCGATGAAGTCCACGCGCTGGAAAATGTCTACTTCGACGAGCCGCTGCTGTGGAGCATGCGCAGCATCGCCACGCCCGGCCTGGATGCGTTTTTCGGCGCGATCTCCAAGGCCGGCTACCAATACGGCGTGATTCCGGCCGATATCGCCATCGTGCTGGTGTTGCTGGTCCTGCAGCGCTGGCGCGAGGGCACGTTTGCCGCGCTGGGATTCGGTGGCTCGGCGCTGCTCAACATGGGCGCCAAGCAGTTTTTCCAGCGCGACCGCCCCAGCTTGTGGGAATCGATCGCGCCGGAGAGCACGTTCAGTTTTCCCAGCGGCCATGCGATGGGCTCGATGACGCTGGCCGCGGTGGTCATCGCGCTGGCCTGGAACACGCGCTGGCGCTGGCCGGTGAGCATCGCCGCCAGCCTGTTCGCGCTGCTGGTGGGCATCTCGCGCATCTACCTGGGCGTGCATTACCCGTCCGACATCCTGGGCGGCTGGTCGGCCGCGTTGGTGTGGGTGGTCGGGCTGTATCTGGTGATGTTCCGCGGCGCGCGGCGGCCGCATTGGCGCACGCCGGCTGGCGCGGTGGCAGAGCAACCTGGGCGCGTGCCGTTTGCCGATTAACGGCGGTTGATACGCTCCCGCTGCGCTAATCGGGCGCCAACCATGGCGCCGATGGAAGCCAGCAAGATCACGTAGTACGCCGGTCCCATCGGGTGCTGCTTGAGCAGCATCACCACCAGCAGCGGGGTCAGGCCGCCGAACACGGCATAGCCCAGGTTGTAGGCGAACGACACGCCGGACAGACGGACCACCGGTGGAAACGCTTCGACCATCACGCGCGGAATCGCACCCAGCACGCCCAACGCAGCGCCGAGCAGGGCATACAGCGGGAACAGCAGGTGGGGGCGCCCGCAAAGCGGTAGAACAGCCATGCGCTGATGCCCAGGCACACGCTGCCGGCCAGCAGCACACGCCCGTTGCCCCAACGATCCGACAGTGCCCCGACCACCACCGAGCCGATCGCCTGCAGCAGCACTGCCAGAAGATTGGCCTGCAATGCCACCGGTGCCGGGTAGCCGTACGCACTCTGCAGCAGCGTGGGTGTCATCAGCGACACCACCAGCACTGCGGCGGCGATCACCCAGGTCAGCCAGAGCGACATGGCCAGACTGCGCGGGTGATCGCGCAGTACCACCTTCAGTGGCGTCTCGCGCGCCAGTGCGCGCATGGCGACCAGCTCGGCGAACACCGGCGTTTCATGCAGCCAGCGCCGCAAGTACACCGAGAGCAGGCCGAAGATGCCGCCTGCCAAAAACGGCAGGCGCCAGGCGTACTCGGCGATTTGGTCCGAAGAAAACGCACGATTCAGTGCGCCGGCACTGAGTGAACCAAGTAGCACGCCGGCAGCCAGGCCAGCGGTCAAGGTGCCGCAGGCCAGCCCTGTGCGCCGCGCGGGCACATGTTCTGCCACGAACACCCACGCACTGGGTACTTCGCCACCGATGGCTGCGCCCTGCAACAGGCGCATCGTCAACAGCAGCAGCGGTGCGGCCACGCCGATCTGCGCGTAGGTCGGCAGCACGCCGATCGCCAGTGTGGGCAGGGCCATCAATCCGATGCTCAGCGCGAACATGCGCTTGCGGCCGAGCAGATCGCCAAAGTGGGCCATCACGATGCCGCCCAACGGGCGGATCAGGTAGCCGGCCGCAAAGATGCCGAATGTCTGCAGCTGCCGCGTCCATTCCGGAATGCCTGGCGGAAAGAACAGCTCGCCCAGCACCTTCGCGAAAAAATGAAGATGATGAAGTCGTAGAACTCCAGCGCGCCGCCCAGCGCGGACAAGCCCAGTGTTTTGTAATCGCTGCGGGTGAGCTGGGTTGATGGGGCATGGCTGGTCATGCAGTCGCATCCTGTCGCGGGTGGCGCGCATTGCCATCAAAGCCTGCTGACGCGCCGAGCAGGCAATGCTAGCTGCCGGGCGCGGCCATCGCTACGCCGTTTCGGCATTGAAATGCCGATGACACCCATCAGACCTTACGCGTGCACACCTGCGGGCTTTGGTGACCGCGCGCGCCTGGACGTACGCTGCGATCAGCCGGACACGCTTGCCAGCGCCGCTGCCTCGGCGTGCAGTGCGGTGGTGTCGAACAACGGCAACTGTGCATCGGTGTTGTCCACGAGCAGCGAGATCTCGGTGCAGCCCAGGATGATCGCTTGCGCTCCGTGCTGGCCGAGCTCGGCCATGACCTGGCGGAAGTACGCGCGCGATTCGGGCTTGATCACGCCCTGGCAGAGCTCGTCGTAGATCACCCGATGCAGCTGCGCGCGTGCCTCGGCCGGCGGCACCAGCACGTCCAGGCCGCGCGCCTGCAGGCGCTGGCGATAGAACGGCTGCTCCATGGTGAAGCGCGTGCCGAGCAACCCCACCCGGTGACGCCCGCTGCGATGAGCGCAGCGGCGGTGGCATCGGCGATATGCAGCAGCGGCAGTGGCGTCGCGGCGGTGATCGCGTCGGCAACGCAATGCATGGTGTTGGTGCACAGCACGATGAAGTCGGCGCCTGCTGCTTGCAGCGCACGCGCGGCGGCTGCCATCGCCTGGCCAGCGCCCTCCCAATCGCCGGTGTGCTGCAGCCGCTCGATCTCGTGGAAATTGACGCTGTACAGCAGCAGTTTCGCCGAATGCAGGCCGCCGCATGCATGGCGGACGCGCTGATTGATGATGCGGTAGTAGGGCAGCGTGGATTCCCAGCTCATGCCACCGATCAAACCGATTGTCTTGCTTGGAACCGGCATGCGAACTCCATGACACTCCAGCGGATGAGGTTGCCAGGGCTACGGCACGCAGCGTGCGCTGCGCTTGGGGACCGAAGTGTACGTTGGCGTCCCGACCAGATGCATTCCCGATCTCGCCAAGGCAGCTCAGGATGCCGGCTCACTCGCCCGGCTTGGCGCCTTCCACGGGTGCATGCGTGGCGGCACGACGCGCCAGTACCGTTTCGCGATGGGCGATATAGACGTTGGCGCCGATGATGATGGCCGCACCGATCACGGTGTGGCGTTCGATCGCCTCGCCGAACAGCCACCAACCCAGCAGCGCCACCAACGGCAGCTGCATGAAACTGATCGGCTGTAGCGCAGAGACTTCGCCCAGCTTGAGTGCGCGCGTCCAGAACAACTGCCCGGCGGTGCCGAAGATGCCAGTGGCCACCAGCCATACCCAGCCGATGCCCTGCGGCCAGTTCCATTGGAACAGCGCCGGAATCAGCGACATCGGCACCCAGAACACGTAGGTGTAGAACACCACCGTGTCCGAGTCGTCGCTGCGCGAGAGCTGTTTGATCTGGATCGCGACGATGGCGCTGATGACCGCAGCCAACAGCGCAATCAGCAAGCCGGGCGTGAACGTGGACGAGCCTGGTCGCAGGATCACCAGCACGCCGATAAAACCCGCCGCCACCGCCAGCCAGCGCCGCAGCCGGACCTGCTCATGCAGCCACACCACGGCCAGCACGGTGACGAATAACGGCGTGGAGTAGGAGAGCGAGATGGCCTGCGACAGGGGCAGATGGCCGATCGCCCAAAACCCGCACAGCATCGAGGCCAGGCCGATCAAGGTACGGGCGAAATACTGCGGCAATTGCCGCGTGCGCGGCAGCGGCTTGCCCGGCCGCAGGATCAACGGCAACAACGCCAGCAACCCGAACACATTGCGGAAAAATGCGATCTCGGTCGTCGCAATCGTGCTCGAGGCCAGGCGGATGGTGATTGCCATCAACCCGAAGGCGAAGGTACTGGTGAGCATCCACAGCGCGGCTCGCCGCGATACCTGCGCTGGCGTCACCAATGCGCCCCGATGATGCGCGGTTCCGGCTCCAGGATCACCGAATAGCGCTCGCGCACCGACTCGGCAATGCGCCGCGCGAAATCCAGCAACTGCGCGCCGGTGGCGGTGCCGTAATTGACCAGCACCAGCGCGTGCTCGGGCGACACGCCGGCATCGCCCTCGCGCTTGCCCTTCCAGCCGCATTGCTCGATCAGCCAGGCGGCCGACAATTTGCCCTGGCCGGCATGCTCGCCCGGATACACCGGCATGTCGGCAAAGCTGGCCTGCAACGCGGCAATCTGTTCGCTCGGCAGCAGCGGGTTCTTGAAGAAGCTGCCTGCGTTGCCCAGCACGTCCGGGTCCGGCAACTTGCGGCGACGGATGTTGATCACTGCCTGCGCCACATCGGCCGCGCCTGCCAGTTCGGCGCCCATGCGCGCCAGTTCCTCGCGAATACCGGCGTAGTCCAGTCGCAGTTCGTGCAGCAGCGGTAGATTGAATTCCACCGCCACGATCAGATAACGCTCGGGCTGCTGCTTGAACACGCTGTCGCGGTAGCCGAACGCGCAGTCGGCCGCATCCAGCCGCACGAACTGCTGGCCATGCCGGTCGAAGGCTTCCACCACGTGGATGAAGTCGCCCACCTGCGCGCCATACGCACCGATGTTCTGGATCGGGCAGGCGCCCACGGTGCCCGGAATCAAGGCCAGGTTTTCCAGCCCCGACAAGCCCTGCTGCAGCGAGTACAGCACCAGCGCATGCCAGTTCACGCCGGCACCGGCGCGCACGATGGCGTGGTCGGCACGGTGCGCGATGATGGAGGTCTCGCGGTTGTCGAAACACAGCACGCAGCCTGGCGGATCGCCGGCCAGCAGGACATTGCTGCCGCTGCCCAGCACCAGCAACGGTTGTCCGGCGATCTCGGGCGCGGCCAATGCCTGCGGCAATGCCTCAGGCGCGTGGACGTTGAGCAACCAGCGCGCGGTGGCCTCCACATGGAAGGTGTTGAGCGCGCGCAGCGGCGCCTGTTCGCTCAGCTGCCAGCCTGTTTGCACGGCATCGCTCATAGCGTCGACACCGCACCGCCGCTGGGTGCTTCGCGGCGGCGTCGGATGGCGTTGACGCATTCACCGATGAGCTGCGGTCCGCGATACACCAACCCGCTGTAGCACTGCACCAGACTCGCACCGGCTGCCATCTTGGCCACCGCATCGGCTCCGGAGTTGATGCCGCCCACGCCAATCAACGGGATCGATTCGGGCAGGCGCGCGCGCAGGCGCCGCAGCACCAACGTGGATTGCCCCAGCAGCGGCGCGCCGGAGAGTCCACCGGCTTCGGCAGCCAGCGGGTGATTGGCCACCAGCGTGCGCGTCACCGTGGTGTTGGTGGCGATCACGCCATCCACCGCCAGGTCGGCCAGCACGCGTGCGGCGGCATCGATGTCGCGGTCGTTGAGGTCCGGCGCCACCTTGACCAGCATCGGCACCCGTTTGCCGTGCTGCGCGCTTAGCGCTTCCTGGGTTTCGCGCAAGTCGGAAATCAGGCGGCGCAGCGATTGTTCCTCCTGCAACTCACGCAAGCCTGCGGTATTGGGCGAGGAGATGTTGACCGTGATGTAGTCGGCCAGCGGATACACGCGCTCCATGCAGTAACGGTAGTCGCTGGTGGCCTCCTCGTTGGGCGTGTCCTTGTTCTTGCCGATGTTGATGCCGAGCAGGCCTCCCGTGCGGCGTGCGCGCTGCACGTTGGCCACCAGCGCATCCACGCCCAGATTGTTGAAGCCCATGCGGTTGATCACCGCCTGGTATTCCGGCAATCGGAACATGCGTGGCTTGGGGTTGCCTTCCTGCGCACGCGGCGTCACCGTGCCGATCTCGACAAAGCCAAAGCCCAGCGCAAACAACGCATCGATGTGCTCGCCGTTCTTGTCCAGCCCGGCACCCAGCCCCACCGGGTTGGGGAACATCAGGCCGAAGGCCGGGGTGGGCAGCGGCACCGGGCGCCTGGCCAGCAACGCCGTGGTGCCGGTGCGGTAGGCGGTGTCGATGGAACGCAACGCCAGCGCGTGGGCGCGCTCGGCATCCAGGGAAAACAGGAAGGGGCGGGCAAGCGAATACATGCGGGTCAGTTCAATCTCCCGGCGAACACGCGGGTTTGGTATTGAAGTCGATCAGCCCGTCGTGCGCAGACGCATCGAACAACGTGCGGAGTGCGGCGAGCATCGGGGCATGACGTGGGTCGTGCGCAAGCGGGGCGTACGAGGACGACAGCAGGCGGCCGCGCAAGCTCTCGAAGTCCAGCCGCTGCACATTCGGGAAGCGGGCCATCGCGCGGAAGCCTTCGCCGAACCACGCCTGCATGGTGGCGTCGTCCTGGTACCGCTCGGCCACTGCGGAATAGTCGGTGCCGTAATCCAGCAGCAGCTGCTCGTAGCCGCGCAGGAACGCGGTGCTGTCCAGCTCGCGCGAATTCCAGTACACCACCGCCAGGCCGCCGGGTTGCAGGATGCGCGCCCATTCCTCGCGTACCGCCTGCATGTCGAACCAGTGGAATGCTTGTGCCGCAGACACCAAGCCCACGCTGGCATCGGCCAGCCCGGTGGCTTCGGCGGTGCCGTCGATCGCCTGAAACTTGGGAAATTCCGCCAGCCACTGCAGCGCGGCTTCGCGCATGGCCTGGTTGGGCTCCACCGCCGTCACCGCATACCCGGCTTCCAGAAACAGCCGGCTGGAAATGCCGGTGCCGGCGCCGATGTCGGCCACTGCCGTTGCGGGCGTCACGCCCAGTTCGTCGTGCAGCCAGCGCAGCAACTGCGGGGGTAACTGGGCCGGTAGCGCACATAGGCCGCCACGCGGTCGTTGAAGCGCTGGGCGGAGGAGGGCGTGGCCATGCTCAACTGTTGGCGGCCGCAAGCCAGGCCATTCCGCCGAAGAACAGCAGGAAAAACGCGATTCCCACCACCCAGAGCGCCACCGCCAGCCAGCCCATGATGAGGCCGCCGATGGCCAGGCCGTCGCCATCCAGGCCCTGGGGGTTGCGGCGGATTTCCGCGCGGGCCAGATGCCCGGTAATGATGGCGCAGATGCTGCCCAGGAACGGGATCAGCGTCCAGCCGAGAATGCCCGCAACCAGGCTGACGATCGCCATGGCGCTGGTCTGTCGAACGACAACGTTCATCATGAACTCCTTGAAAGGCGGGCAGCCGAAGGCTGGCGTCGCACGATTATCCCAGAGCTGCCGGGCAAAAGGCGTGCCGTTTGCGGCCAAACGTCGTTGCGGGGCTGGTTCTGCGTGCGCGATGAGCTGAAATCGCCGCGCGTGCGGGTAGGGCGTGGCCATGCCTGTCGAGGCGCGTGCTGCCGGACACTGGCTGTCGGCGGTGCCGAACGGGCGCCATGCGGCTCGGCGGGCTCAAGCCGGGCCGGTGCCACGTGGCGCCGACATTCTACTGCCGGGCGAGCGCTGCGCCCGGTGCAGACGTGGCATGCGCTGCACAGAGCCGGATTGCTGGGCTTCGCCTGCAGCCGCCGATGTTTTCCGGGCTGCCAGCGCGGCCGCAATAGTGGGAACACCCGGGGTGTGTGCGTCGGCGATGCCGCGCGGACCGCCGCAGCAGGCCCGTTGCGACCGCACGGCGCGCCAAGCAGGTGCCCGGCGCGCCATGCGACATGGATCAAAGATCGAACTTGATGCCCTGCGCCAGCGGCAGCGAATCGGAGTAGTTGATGGTGTTGGTCTGACGACGCATATACACCTTCCACGCATCCGAGCCAGACTCGCGACCGCCGCCGGTTTCCTTCTCGCCGCCGAACGCACCGCCGATTTCCGCACCCGAGGTGCCGATGTTGACGTTGGCGATGCCGCAATCGCTGCCTGCCGCCGACAGGAACTTCTCGGCGGCCTTGAGGTTCTGGGTGAAGATCGACGACGACAGGCCCTGCGGCACGCCGTTCTGCAGCTCGATCGCTTCATCCAGCGTGCTGTACTTCATTACGTACAGGATCGGCGCGAAGGTCTCGTGCTGCACCACCGCGTCGCTGTTCTGCAGCCCCGTGACAATGGCCGGCAGCACGAAGTTGCCCGGCGATCGATCGCCGTGCCGCCCACTTCGACGGTGCCGCCGGCCGCCTTGGCCTTGGCGATCGAGTCGAGGAACTGCGCAACGGCGCCCTGGCTGTTGAGTGGGCCCATCAGGTTTGCCGGGTCGGTGGGGTCGCCGATCTTGCTGTCGAGCTGCTTGTACGCCTTGACCAGCGTGGCCAGCACGGTGTCATAGATGGAGGCGTGCACGATCAGGCGGCGCGTGGTGGTGCAGCGCTGCCCGGCGGTGCCGACCGCACCGAACACGATGCCCGGAATGGCCAGCTTCAGGTCGGCGGTTTCGTCAAGGATGATGGCGTTGTTGCCGCCCAGTTCCAGCAGGCAGCGGCCCAGGCGACGGGCGACCTTCTCTGCCACCACGCGGCCGATCTGGGTCGAACCGGTGAAGCTGATCAACGGCACGCGGGTGTCTTCGACCAGCTTTTCCGACAGCGCCGTGCCGGCATCGTTGATCAGGAAGAAGATGTCCGGGAAGCCGGCATCCTTGAGCGCCGCGTTGCAGATCTTCATCGTCGCGATCGCGGTCAGCGGCGTCTTGTTGGACGGCTTCCAGATGCAGACATCGCCGCAAATTGCCGCCAGAAACGCATTCCACGCCCACACCGCCACCGGGAAGTTGAACGCGCTGATGATGCCCACCAGGCCCAAGGGCTGGTACTGCTCGTACATGCGGTGGCCGGGGCGCTCCGAATGCATGGTGTAGCCATAGAGCATGCGGCTCTGGCCCACGGCAAAGTCGGCGATGTCGATCATCTCCTGCACTTCGCCGTCGCCTTCGGGCTTGCTCTTGCCCATTTCCAGCGCCACCAGCGACCCGAGCGCATCCTTGTGCGCGCGCAGCGCCTCGCCGCACAGACGCACCGCCTCGCCGCGACGCGGCGCCGGCGTGGTCCGCCACACCTTGAAGGCGGCCTGCGCGCGCTGGACGATCAGCTCGTAGTCTTCCGGCGTGGTCGCCTGCACCTCGGCGATCACCGCGTTGGTGGTCGGATTGAGCGGCTGCAGCACCCGGCGCCGGTGGCCTGCGACCAGGTCGCCTCGCCAAGATAGGTGCCGGAATTGGACGCAGCGAGGTCGAGCGCCTTGAGCAGGTCAGCGGACATGGGATCTCCTGGAAACGGTGACGGTCGCGGTAGCAGAGCCACCCGCAACTCGGTAGCCGGCGATTTTAGCAGGCTCCGCCGGCCACCTACCGGCTTGGCAATCGCAACGATCGTGCGACAATGCCGCCCTTGGCCCCGTAGCTCAGCTGGATAGAGCGTCCCCCTCCTAAGGAAGAGGGGAAATTGAGGGGTCACCGCTATCTTGTCTAACCTGTTGTTTAATAAAGCCTGGTGTCGCCCGTTCGGCGGGTGCGATGCAGGTTTGGACATCCCAAAGCAGCTTCCAACAGTGCTTATTCGCCACAGCTTTGCCACGACTGCCGGTGTTGCCAAAACTGCGATATAAGAAGTCTGAAATCGGTCTAAGGACGGCCCGCTCGAACATGTCTACCAGCGCGCTTCAAACGCTTCGAAAGCTGTATCCGCAACGCTATGCATTGAGGCCTGAGGGCGTGGCTGGTGTGCTTTGTGGTCAAAGCACGAGAGGTCTGGTGCAGCGCGTTCGCGAAGGCATACAGTCAGGGCGCAACCCGGGTGCTCGCAAGATCGATGGATTGATCCAGATGCCTCCTGAAGCGTTGGCCTAGATCTTGGATCCGGCGCCCGTTCATCAGCCGATCGTTCCAACGGTTATGCCGTCGAGCTCACGACGCCGCTCCGTTATTGGGCCGTGTCTGAGCTTTGTGCGCGAGGTGGGCTGGGGTAAGCATCCCAACTAGTCTAAGATGAAACTCCGAAGTGGAAGCTGAAAAAGGAATTTTTATGGAAGTAGACGAAAAGATCCACGAGCAGGAACCGTGCTTTGTCATTGATACCGGGATCACGAAGATTGGAGACATCATTCTTACGTCCGAATATGCACTCGGAAGTAAGTCAATCCGAGCAGTGACACTTGGCGATTACTCGCACGCCATGATCAATGTGGGCATTTCAAGCTATATCCATGCGGTAAAGGATAAGGGGGTCGAGGTGGCGAACCCGCAGCGCAAGGGGTATGACCGCGCAGATCGAGTGGTTGTTCTTCGCTATCAAGGCGATAACCAGGTCGAAGTGGCGACACGTGCGGCAGAGTTCGTTCGCGGTCAGGTGGGAATGGAGCGTGTGCAGAATTTTGTGTAACCGTGGTTTGGGTTACCGCTGAGGAAGTCGCCCCTCGAACTGGATCGTAAAGCGGTTCAGCGCAGCCTTCCAGTCGCGGATCGGCAGCGTCCATTTCTTGGTGATGTTGCGCAGAGCCAGGTAGAACAGTTTCATCAAGGCTTCGTCGCTGGGGAACGCGCCGCGGTTCTTGGTCAGCTTGCGCAGGCTCATGTTGACCGACTCGATGGCGTTGGTCGTATAGATCACCTTGCGGATCTCCGGTGGGTAGTCGAAGAACGGGATCAGTCGTGACCAATTGCGCCGCCATGACTGGCTGATGGGCGGGTACTGGGCGTCCCACTTGGCCTCGAACTCGGTCAGTGCCTGCTCGGCCTCCTCGACGGTGGCGCAGGCGTAAATGCGCTTGAGATCGGCGGCAACCTCGGCGCGGCGTTTCCACGAGACGTAGTTCAGGCTGTGCCGCACCATGTGCACGATGCACAGCTGCACGGTGGTCTGCGGGAACACCGCCTCGATCGCCTCGGGAAACCCCTTCAGGCCATCGACGCAGGCAATGAAGATGTCCTGCACCCCGCGGTTGCGTAGCTCCGTCACGACTTGCAGCCAAAACTTGGCACCCTCGGCCTGCGCCAGCCATAGGCCCAGCACTTCCTTCTCGCCGCCCATGGTGATGCCGATGGCCAGGTACACCGCCTTGACCCGCACCGCGCCCTCGCGCACTTTGACGTGGATGCAGTCCAGATAGACGATCGGATAGACCGGATCCAGTGGCCGCGCCTGCCACGCCTTGACCTCCTCGACGACCGCATCGGTGACTGAGGAAATCAGACTCGGCGACACCTCGGTGCCGTACATCTCCTCCAGGTGCGACTGGATCTCGCGCACGGTCATGCCGCGCGCGTACAACGACAAGATCTTGTCATCGAAGCCGGCCCAGCGGGTCTGGTGCTTGGGGATCAGCTGTGGCGCGAAGCTGCCGTGGCGATCACGCGGAATCTCGATCGGCAGCTCGCCGAACTCGCCCTTGAGCGTCTTGCGGCTGCGTCCGTTGCGCGTGTTGCCGGCCGCGTTGGCGACCGGCTCATGCTTGTCATGACCGAGGTGTTCGGTCATCTCCGCGTCCAGCGCCCGCTCCACCAACCGCTTGGTCAGCTGCTTGAGCAGGCCGTTCTCGCCGATCAGATCCTCGGGTTTGGTGTGGTTGACCAACAGGCTGCTAAGCAGCTCGTCGGGTACCTCATGTGTGCGTGGGCTCATGGTGTCTCCGGGTTAGGTGGCAGTCTCCTGCCTGTGGCCCGGTTACACAAAAATCTAGGACACGCCCTGCGCTTCAGCGACTGCTAAATCGCCAAGACGGTCAGGATGTCCCCCTTGGCTGTACTCGCAACGACTTGCGCAATGAGATTGCGAGTTTCCAGTGGAATCTGTGGCAGCGGACGACGGCGTGGGTGGTGGTGTAGGGGCGACGACACTGTTGCTCCTGACGCCGAATACCGGGTAGTGGTGCCGCTGCGACCTCCTCCAGTTTTGACCAACGCCTCGTTCTCTCAGCAATAGCGATGAATACGTATGCACGCCCACGCTCTTGCAGCGTCACGCCGCTAGGCTAACGCCCTTAGTCGGTGGCCGTGTTGGCTGCCAGCAGTGGCCCGGGAGGGGCGTGCATGTCGCAGACACCATGGTGGCGCGGGGCGGTCATCTATCAGATCTATCCGCGTAGTTTTCTGGATTCCAACGGCGATGGGGTCGGCGATCTGCCGGGCATCATTGCCAAGCTCGACTACATCGCTGGGCTAGGTGTGGATGCGATCTGGATCTCGCCGTTCTTCAAGTCGCCGATGGCCGATTTCGGCTATGACATCGCAGACTATCGTGCCGTGGATCCGTTGTTCGGGACGCTGGACGATTTCGATCGTCTGCTCGACAAGGCGCATACGCTCGGGCTGAAAGTAATGATCGACCAGGTGCTGAGCCACACCTCGATCGAACATGCGTGGTTCCAGGAAAGCCGCCAGGACCGAACCAATGCGAAGGCCGATTGGTATGTATGGGCCGATCCGCGCGAGGACGGGACGCCGCCCAACAATTGGTTGTCGCTATTCGGTGGTGTGGCGTGGCAATGGGAGCCGCGGCGCGAGCAGTACTACCTGCATAACTTCCTGGTGGATCAGCCCGACCTCAATTTCCACAATATCGAGGTGCAGCAGGCGACCCTGGACAATGTGCGGTTCTGGTTGGACCGAGGGGTGGATGGCTTCCGCCTGGATGCAATCAACTTCTGCTTCCATGACGCGCAGCTGCGCGAATAACCCAGCCAAGCCGGCCGACAAGCGGGTGGGGCGGGGCTTTAGCGCGGACAATCCGTATGCCTATCAGTACCACTACTTCAACAACACGCAGCCGGAAAACCTGACGTTCCTGGAACGCCTGCGTGCGCTGCTCGACCGCTATCCCAATGCGGTGAGCCTGGGCGAGATTTCTTCGGAAGACTCGCTGGCGACCACGGCCGAATACACCGCCAAGGGCCGCTTGCACATGGGCTACAGCTTCGAGCTGCTGGTGCAGGACTATAGCGCGGCCTATATCCGCGAAACGGTGAGCCGGCTCGAGGCCACCATGTTGGAAGGATGGCCGTGCTGGGCGATTTCCAATCACGATGTGGTGCGTGCGGTGACGCGTTGGGGCGGCGAAGATGCATCGCCTGCGTTCGCTCGCATGGTGGTGGCGCTCCTGTGTTCGTTGCGCGGTTCGGTCTGCCTGTACCAGGGCGAGGAGCTTGGGTTGAGTGAGGCGGATGTGGCCTTCGAGGATCTGCAGGATCCGTACGGCATCACGTTCTGGCCGACTTTCAAGGGCCGGGACGGATGCCGTACGCCGATGCCGTGGACCGATGCGCCGTCGGCGGGATTCACCAGCGGCAAGCCGTGGCTGCCGTTGTCCGAGCCGCACCGTCTGGCTGCAGTGAGTGTGCAGCAGGACGATGCCCCGTCCGTGCTGAGCGCCGTGCGGGCATTTCTTGCCTGGCGTAAGGGCATGCCAGCGCTACGCGAAGGCGCGATCATGTTCTACGACACAGCAGAGCCGGTGCTGATGTTCCGGCGTGAGCATGCGGGCCAGGTCATGCTGTTGGCGTTCAATTTGTCCTCCGACGTTGCCGAGCTTGCGCTGCCTGAAGGCGCATGGGGACAGATCGATGTCCCCGGGGTGGCGCGGGGCGTGATCGAGGATGGACGGGTGAGCTTGCCTGGGCACGCGGTGGTGTGCGCCACGGGCGAGGGCTGATAGCACCATTTCACAGTCGGGCATGCTGTGATTGAGTGAGACAGGCGAGGCATTCGATCGGATGCCTCGCTTTTTTGTATGCGATGTCAGCTACCAATCAGTGCTTGCGCCGGGCGCTGTGCCCGGCAAGCGATTCAAGATGCGTCATATCGAGGGGCTGTTGCAGGAAACGGCAATGCATCTGCGCCGGCCCGATCAAGCTGCAGGCGCAGGGTGCCTGATGACGCTGCGTGCGATCGCCACATCGTCAATCGACGCGCTTGGCTCGCGTGTTACGGCGTTTGATGCGCATGGTAACGTCGAGAAGCCAGGGGGTATGTGGCGCTTAGCACACCCGATTCCCTGGATTGAAAGCGGCTGACTGAACGCAGCGAGCATGGCGTGGATGGGGCCCGCTGAACTGGAGTGCACGCCCAGCACATGCCCCTTCCAGCTCCGGTATCGCCCGCTTGGCGTTTGAATGGTCTTGTTATTAGCGGCTCTCGTGGCGATTGTGTTTACCCGAATGGCGTTGGTGCTCATTCAAAACAAAAGCCGCCGGTCTTTAAACGGCGGCTTCTGAGTAGGCGACATCTTGAGGCTCTGGGGCAGGGCGCTGTGGGTGCATTGCGCGTATTGGAGAGCGACCCTTTTTGAAAAATCTACAGAATATGAAGCAGTACACCTGGAGCTGATTGTGTTTGAATCCGTACCCTCACCCAACCCCTCTCCAGGGGGAGAGGGACTACAGGGCCGCTATTTGTTGCTGCAGCAGATCAGAACTTGTAGTTCACACCCAGCACGAACGTACGGCCCCACTCGATGTATTCCAGCGGGCGGTCCTTGGTTTCTGCGTATGTGCGATACGGCGAGTTGCTGAGGTTGCTGGCCTGCAACAGCAGCAGGGTCAGGCCGGACAGGGCGCTGGCTTCGCTGAAGTTGTAGCTGATCTGCGCGTCGGTGATGTTTTCGCCGACCACATAGCGCAACGTGCGGTTGCCGTTGAAATTGCCGATTTCGCCGATGAAGTCCGAGCGCCGACGCTGGCTGACGCGTGCTTCGAAGCCTTTGTGCTCGTAGTAGGCAGTCAGGTTGTAGACGCGCTTGGACAAGCCCGGCAGGCTGATTTCACCGTCGCCCACGCTGGAGGCGCTTTCCGGGTCGCGGATCTTGACGTCGCTGTCGTTGAAGGTGGCGCTGGCCTGGATGCCGAAGCCTTCCAATGGCGCGAAGACCAGATCCAGCGGCAGCGAGGCGGTGAGTTCGACGCCGCGCAAGGTGCCGCCCTTGCCGTTGAACGGGGCGCTGAAGGTGCCGGTGGTCAGTACCGGTGCAGAGCCCGGCGGCGGCACGTAGCCGGCCACCAGTGCGGAGAAATCGTAGTTGTCGCGGCTCTGGGTGTAGATATAGCTCTTGAGATCCTTATAGAAGAACGCTGCCGCCACGTAGGCGCGGTCGGCGAAATACTTCTCATAGGAGATGTCCAGGGCGTTGGCACGCCATGGGTCGAGCATGGGGTTGCCACCGCTGGCTCCGGGGCGCCCGGTCGAGGTGTCGACACCGAATTCCAGCGAGGCACGTAGTTGGTCCACGCGCGGGCGTGCGACCTGCTTGGCCATCGCAAAGCGCAGCGTCTGCTCGTACGGGAACTGGAAAGCCAGGTTCAAGCTGGGCAGCCAGTCGCGGTAGGTCTTGCCATCGTCGATGGGCCGCACTTCGCTACCGGCCGGCTGCGAGGCATCCCAGTAATTCGCCTGCGATGACTGGTCGGCACTCTGCAGTTGCACGCCGATATTGCCGCGCACACCCACTTCGCCCCATTCGGTATTGATATTTGCACGCAGCCAGGCAGTGGTGATTTTTTCTTCCACCGTCCACGCCTTGGACACCAGGAACGAGGCGTCGTCGCTGGGGTTGAACACCATGTAGCGCGCCACCGTGGCTGGCACATTCCATGCGGGCAGGGAGCCGAGACCGGCAAAGCCGAGATTGACCGGTGCGTATTGCAGATCCGCCGCCACTGTGGCCTCGCCCTGAGCGCCCAGCGCGTGATATTGCCTTCGGGCTGGGTCTTCTGCTTTCGGCGATTGGCGTAGTTGACGCCCACATCCAGGTCCGAGAACCAGCTCAGCGCTTCGGGCATGGGGAAGTTGGCCTGCAGGCGCGCGCCCTTGAGCACGTCTTCCACGCTCGGCACTTTGCCGTAGCCGGACCCGTAGATGGTGTTGGTGAGGAACAGCTCGTCCGGATTGGAATAATTCATGCCCGGCGACAGCTGCGAGAAGCCGTTGCCGACGACCGACACGCCCACGGTGTCCAGCTGCGGCATGGGGGCACGCTGAAGATTGTTCTCCAGGTTCAGTTCGTCGCGGGTGGCCTTGGAGTAGTTCAGGTCGGCGACGATCTTGACGGAGCCGGCGGTGACCTCGTTATTCCAGCCGAACGCATCGATCTTGTCTTCGCGCTTGTTGTACATGCCACGCACCAACGGATAGACGCCGCTGGCATCGCCGCCGATGAAGGTATTGCGATCGTTGACGCGCACGTTGCTGATGTTCAGGCCGGGCGTGTAGCCGCCGTTGTAGTTGCTCAGATTGAGCTCGAACTGGTTGGCGGTGTCGATCTGCTCGGCTTCGGTGTGGAAGGCATCGAGCGTGCTGGTCCAGGCATTGGACGGGCGATACTGCAGCGTGGCCATGACGCCGTCGCGCTTCTGATTGCCGGTGCGCCGCAGGGCCTTGATGCCATCGGAGAAGTACACGCCATCGGCGACGCCAGGACGCTGCCGCTGCGCGTTGACCTGCTGCCACGGTTCGTACAGGCCCACCTGGTTTTCCTGGATCGGCATGTCGGTGTGCGCGTAACCGATGGTCAGGCCGATGGTGCGGTCGGCGAATTGGTCGATGTAGCTGACATTGAAACGGTTGCCATACGGGTCGACGTTGGCGGCCTTGCCCAGCGAATTGCGCTGATAGCGGCCACCGATGGCGATCACGCGCTCGTTGTAGCTGAGCGGGCGTGCGGTCTGCATGTCCACCGTGCCCGACAGGCCCTGTCCGACCAGGCCGGCATCGGGGGTCTTGTAGACGGTGACGCCGCTGACCAGTTCGGACGGGTATTGGTCGAACTCCACGCTGCGGTTGTCGCCGGTGCTGACCACTTCGCGCCCGTTGAGCAGCGTGGTGGAAAAGTCCGGCGACAGGCCGCGCACGCTGATCACCTGCGCACGGCCGGCCACGCGTTGCGCAGCCAGGCCGGGCAGGCGCGCCAGCGATTCGGCGATGCTCACGTCCGGCAGGCGACCGATGTCTTCGGCCGAGATGGCTTCCACGATCGAAGTGGAGTCGCGCTTGACCGAGATGGCGCCTTCGATTGCGCGGCGCAGGCCGGTGACCTGGACCTTGTCCAGGTCGGTGACCGCGCCAGCAGTCTGTTCGGACGCGCCTTGTTGGGCGTCGCTTGCTTGTGCAGGCGCTGCCGTTTGCGCGGCGACCCATGTCGGTGCCATGGCAACAGCCAGGGCGATACTCAGCGCGGAGCGCTTGTGTTTCAACATTTTCCCCTCCCAGGTACATGTTGTTTCTGATTTTTGATCCGGCAGATGCCTGGATGTCATGCGTCGCGCGCCACGATGGACGTTACGCGACTGCGACGTATGGTAGACACGGCACCTGGGTGCAAACGTGCACTGCATACGTATTCACTGCGGTGTTGCGCGATGAAATCGATTCCATCCAGGGCCATGCCGGCGACAGCACGGTGATTGCGCTCGGTAACGACATGGTGCGCGATGCGCAGCGGCGGTATGAGCGCTGCCCCGTGCAATCGATCGCGCCGGCTGTGCGCGCCGGCGCCCACGCGATGGCGTAGTCAGCGTTTGCCACCCATCGGAACAAAGCGAATGGCCTGGCCGCCGCCCGGTGCCAGACGTAGCTCCAACGTATCGGCACTGCTGACCTGACGTTCTTCGCGCACGAAGGCGAACGGGTTGCTGGCATAATCCGCGCCGTCGCCATCGCGATAGATCTGCGCGGTGTAGCGCACGCCGGGTTCGAGAAAGCCCAGCGGCACCTGCAGCAGGCGGCCGTGTTCGTCGGTGATGCTGCCCAGGAACCAGTCGCGGCTATGCCGGTCCTTGCGTGCGATGGTGACGTAATCGCCTACCTCGCCATTCAGCGCACGGGTCTGGTCCCAGTCCACTGCCACGTCTTCGATGAAGCGAAACGCGTCGCGGTGTTGCAGATAGTGCTCGGGTAGATCGGCGGCCATCTGGATCGGGCTGTAGAGCGTCACATACAGCGCCAACTGGCGCGCCAACGTGCTGGGAATCGCCTGGCCGTTGCGGCCCTTCAGGCTGACGATGCCAGGCGTGTAATCCATCGGCCCTGCGAGCAGCCGGGTAAACACCAGGTTGACTTCGTGCTCGGGCGGATTGGGCGGCTGGCCCCAGGCGTTGTATTCCATGCCACGCGCGCCTTCGCGCGAGATCCAGTTGGGATAGGTACGGCGCAGCCCGGTGTCCTTGATCGGCTCGTGCGCATTGACACGATGTGGCGCTGCGCTGCTTCCTGCACCACGTGCAGGTGGTGACGCGCCATCCATTGCCCATCGTGCCATTCGCGCATCGGCGTGCCACCCGCGGGATTGCGCCGCTCCACCTGGCCGTCGTCGCAGACATAGCCGGTCTTGACCGAGTCCACGCCGAAGCGCGCATACAAGTCCATCGCTTCGGCGATTTGATCTTCGTAATGGTCCACTGCGCACCCGGTTTCATGATGGCCGATCAGGTGTACGCCCTTGCCGGCAGCGTACCTGCTGAGTGCTGGTAGGTCGAAATCCGGCGTGGACCGGGTGAAATCGAAGCTGCCGCCATTGCCGAACCATTCCCCGTCCCAGCCGGGATTCCAGCCTTCGACCAGCACGCCGCGAAAGCCGTGGTCGGCGGCGAAGTCGATGTAGCGTTTTGTCGTCGCGGTGGTTGCGCCGTGTCTGGGGCCGGTGGCCCAGGTCTGTTGATTGAGATGCATCGACCACCACACGCCCACATACTTGGATGGCTTGATCCAGCTCACCTCGCCCAGCACATTGGGCTCGTTGAGGTTGAGGATGAGGTTGGATTCCACCAGGCCGGTGGCTTGATCGGCGATCTGCAGCGTACGCCATGGCGTATCGAAGGGCAGGCTGCGGCGTACCTTCCAGCCTTCGGCCGCCGGCGACAGCTGCGCGCGCAGGCGCTGGTTGTCGGTGCGGCGCAGCCACATGCCGGCGTAGTCGACCAACGCCGCTTCATGCAGCGCGATGTGCAGCCCGCTGTCGGTGCGCAGCGTGAGTGGCGTATGCGCCAGTGCAACCTGGTTCAACGGCGTGTGCCGATACAGATATTCGTAGTGGATCGGCTCGCCTGCGGGAATCCACCACGCATCGGCAGGTTGCGCGATGGCGAATTCGGTCACTTCCTCGTCGATGACTGCCTCGCGCATGCCTGCTTGCTTGGGGAAGTGATAGCGCAGGCCCAGCCCGTCGTCGTAGACGCGGAAGATCACCTCGAAGGTACGCTGCGCACCGTCGCGCTCGCCCAGGCTCACGCGCAATTCGTTGTAGTGATTGCGCACCAGCCGCGTTTCGCCCCAGGGCTGCTCCCAGGTGTCATCGTGGCTTTGACGTGTTTGCGCAAGCACCACCATGCCGCGGTCCAGCCGGCCGTCGCGTAGCTCAAACCCCAGTCGCGAGCGTTGCACCACCGCCTCGCCCAGGCGCTGCACGCGGTAATAAGGCGTGCCGCCATCCACGTCCAGGCTGACCTGCAGCACCTTGTTCGGCGACTCCACGCTGACGGTGGTGGCTTCGGCATGCAGTTGCGGCGCAGTCCCGCCGAACAGCGTGAGGACCAGCAGCTGGGCGATCCATGCGGCGCCCAGTGTCGAGTGCGCTCGACGTGAAGACAGCGGCATATCCCCCCCAAGGTGACCGTTGCGCAAGCAGTGACTATGCAGTGCCTGGCAGTGGATGCGCCGTGGTGCGCGCTGCTGGAAGCCCATGAATACGTATGCAGTGGTGCGGAACGGTGTAGTGCGCGTCTACCATGGCGCCACGGCACCTGGGAGGGTCCGCGCCCGTGGCACGTCCGTGCTGCGCACCATAACGCGTGCAACGAGGGAGGAAGGCCGACGGCGCAAGCTGTCTTGCCGCTTCGATGTTGAAGATGATCTGCATGGCTGCAACGCTGGGCGTTGCGGCAAGCTCGTCGGCACTGGCCGACGAACTGGAATTCCACGGGCGCCGGGCCCAAGCGCAGGCGTTGGAGGATGGCAGCTTCGTGTTGCGCTGGCCGCAAGGCGAACGCCGCATTGCGGCACAACCGATGCGCACGCACACCGCCAGCCCGCTGTTCGACGCGTTGTTCGCGCTGGCACAGCAGGAGATGGCCGACGACCGCGTCGAGGCGATCCGCGACCCCGCCTTCAACGACGGCAAGCCGGTGCCGTGCGCCTGCTTCGAAACCGGCGAGCGCTGGCCGTACGTGTGGACGCGCGATGTCAGCTTTGCGGCCGATCTTGCGTTGGCGCAGCTGGAGCCGGAGCGCACGCGCAATGCACTGCGCTTCAAGCTCTCTGCCGCACGCGATGGGCGCACGCCGGGACTGTTCGTGGCGCAGGACACCGGCTCCGGCGGCAGCTG
Source organism: Xanthomonas phaseoli pv. phaseoli (assembly GCA_022749655.1). Classification (GTDB taxonomy): domain Bacteria; phylum Pseudomonadota; class Gammaproteobacteria; order Xanthomonadales; family Xanthomonadaceae; genus Xanthomonas; species Xanthomonas phaseoli. The sequence goes on along the minus strand of CP094243.1, from coordinate 3,381,737 downwards.
GCCGATCAGCAGCGACCGTGTGGTGTGGTTCCTTGCCGCGCGCGGCCTGTTGGACGACAAGCCATTCGCCGAACAGGTGTGGCAGGCGCTGCAGGCGACGATCGCGCAGGACGGCGATGCCGTCTTCGACGCGCAGATCGGTCTCTACCGCGGCGAAACCTCGTTTCTGGATTGGCGCGAACAGACTTACCCGGACTGGACGCGCGAGGATGTGCGGTTCATTGCCGAATCCTTTGCGCTCTCCACCAACGTGCTGCATTACCAGGCGTTGCGGCTGGCCGAACAGTTGGCGCGCCAGCATGGCGATGCACGCGCTGCGCAATACGCGCAGTGGGCCGATGCACTGCGCCAGGCCATCGATAGTCGCTTTTGGGATGCGACCAGCAGCCAATACGTCAGCTATCTCGGCAGCGCCGCGCATCCGGTGCGCTACGCCAAGGTGGATCTGCTCGGTCTCTCGCTGGGCGTGCTGGCCGATGTGTTTCCGCCGCAGCGGGCACGCGTTGCGTTGCGCAATTACCCGATGGTCGCAGGTGGCAGCCCGGTGGTGTGGCCGCAGGAGGCCGCGCAGCCGATCTATCACAACCGCGCTGTCTGGCCGTTCGTCAGCGCCTATGCGCTACGCGCCGCACGCACGCTGGACGATGCGCCACGCATCGCGTTGGAGCTGCAATCGCTGATGCGCGGTAGCGCGCTGGCAGGTTCCAACATGGAAAACTACGAGATGCAGAGTCTTGCTGTGCACGTGGAAGAGGGTGCACGCAGTGGGCCGGTGGTCAACTCGCCACGCCAGCTGTGGTCGGTTGCCGGCTATCTGGCTGCAGTGCGGGAAGGGGTGTTCGGGCTGTCGGCCGATGGCAGCCTGCAGCCGAAGTTGCCGCGGTCCTTGCTCCCCAGTTGTTTGGCGACGCCAAACAGATCGTGCTGGAACACGGCGCGCAACGGTATGTGCTGCAGCGCCCGGCGAACGACACCGGCGAGTTGCTGGTAGCAGGGCGTATCGAACGGCAGGGTCAGACCACGCTGGTGCAGTTGGTCGGGCGCACTGCCGACCTCACGCCGCCGCCGCGACCGACACAGGTGTTTGCACCGCAGACGCCCCAGGCGCCGGTCGCGCAACGGATCGGCAACACGTATCGCATCGGCATTCCGGAAGGAACAACGCTGTATCTGGACGGCCACGCACTCGATGCCAGCGCGCACTGGGATCTTTCCGACGATGGCCTGCTGCACGTGCTCAGCCTGACCCGGCGGCACGATGGTCTGGAGTCGCTGCATAGCCCGTCGTTGACGCTGGGCCCACTGCAGCAGTTGCCGGGCAGCCAGCACTGGAGCTGGCGTCCGGCACGTGCAGGCGTGCATCGGGTAGCGCTGCGTTACCGCAATGCCAATGGCCCAATCAATACCGGTATCACGGCCGCGGTGAAACACCTGGTGCTGGAATGCCCAGGGAAACCCGCGCAATCGCAGGTCATCGTGATGCCGCATAGCGTGGGCGAGCAGCTTTCCACACAAGTCAGTTTCGATGCGGTGGCGGGGCAGGCCTGTACCTTCCGGCTCGAGAACGGCTTCAACATGAGCGCGTTGGCGCATTTTGCGCCGTACAACGGCGGCCGCGGGGGCCGCGATGGTGTGGTCAATGCTGCGCAGGTCAGTGCGTTGTTGGTCGGGCCTGCAGCACGCGTGGAGGTCGCGCCATGACCGCCAAGCCACGCTTGAATTTCTGGCAGATCTGGAACATGTGCTTCGGCTTTCTCGGCATCCAGTTCGGCTTCGCACTGCAGAACGCCAATGCCAGCCGCATCTTCCAGACCCTGGGCGCGCAGGTCGACGACGTGCCTGGCCTGTGGATCGCCGCACCGCTCACCGGGCTGATCGTGCAACCGGTCATCGGTTACCTGTCCGATCGCACCTGGACCCCGTGGGGCCGCCGGCGTCCGTACTTCATGGTGGGCGCTGTCTTCACCACCATGGCGTTGCTGGTGATGCCCAACGCGCCCATGCTCTGGGTGGCCGCCGGCACGCTGTGGGTGCTGGATGCATCGATCAACATCTCGATGGAGCCTTTCCGTGCGCTGGTGGGCGATCAGTTGCCGCCGTCGCAGCGGCCGACCGGCTACGCCATGCAAAGCTTCTTCATCGGCATCGGCGCGATCGTCGCGAGTTTTCTGCCCTGGCTGCTGACCCATTGGGGCATTGCCAACACTGCGCCGCCAGGCCAATTGCCCGACAGTGTGCGCTATGCGTTCTACCTCGGCGCAGCGGTACTGTTCCTGTCGATCACCTGGACGGTGCTGCGTACGCGCGAGTACAGCCCAGCGCAGCTTGCCGGTTTTGACGATGCACATCCGCCTCTCGCGCAGGTGGCAAGCACCGGCATGGCGCCGACGCTCCTGGCAGGCATGCTGTGGTGCGGTCTGGGCGTGCTGCTTGCCGCGGCCATCGCCTGGCAGCATGGCGACCGCATGCTGTATGTGCTGGCCGGGTTGTGTTTCGCCTACGGCGTGTTGCTTGCGTTGGCGCGCATGCTGCCCGCCACCAGCATGTTGGTGGCGATCGTGCAGGACGTGCGCAGCATGCCGGCGACGATGCGTCGCCTGGCCTGGGTGCAGTTCTTCTCGTGGTTTGCCTTGTTTGCGATGTGGATCTACACCACTGCCGCAGTGACGCAAGTGCATTTCGGTGCCAACGATACCGCTTCGGCCGCCTACAACGACGGCGCAAACTGGGTCGGCGTGTTGTTCGGCGCCTATAACGGATTTGCGGCATTGGCTGCAGTGGTGATTCCGCTACTGGTGCGTGCGATCGGCTTGCGCTGGAGCCATCTGTGCAATCTGTGGCTGGGTGCCGCCGGCTTGTTGTCGATGCTGATCATCCGCGATCCGCAGTGGTTGCTGCTGTCGATGGTGGGCGTCGGTTTCGCCTGGGCCTCGATCCTGTCGCTGCCGTATGCCTTGCTGTCAGACAGCGTGCCCGCGCCAAAGATGGGTGTGTACATGGGCATCTTCAATTTCTTCATCGTGATTCCGCAGCTGGTCGCTGCCAGCGCGCTGGGCTTTGTGCTGCGCGTGTGGCTGGGCGGACAGCCGATCTATGCATTGGCCATCGGCGGGCTCAGCCTGTTGATTGCAGGCGTGTGCGTGATGCGGGTTCCAGTGGCCTCGGGAGGGCAGTGATGCGCAGTGCGATGTATGTAGCGTTGACGATGTACGCAGGCGCGTCGATGGCGGCGCCTGCAACCAAGGACTACTACGGCACCCTGGAGCCGTTCGCCGCCGAGGCGGTGTACTTCGTGGTGACCGACCGCTTCGTCAACGGCGATACCGGCAACGACCATCGCGACCAGGGCGGGGCGCATCGCACCTTCGATGTGCCCACACCATGCGCCGACGGCAGCGAGGACAACATCGGCTATCTCGGTGGCGATTTCAAAGGCATCGTCGAACATGCCGATTACATCCGCGACCTGGGCTTCGGGGCGGTCTGGATCACCCCGATCGTCGACAATCCCGACGAAGCGTTTACCGGCGGCAAGCCGATCACTTGCGGCAGTACGCTCAGCGACCATGGCAAGACTGGCTACCACGGCTATTGGGGCGTCAACTTCCACAAGCTCGACGAACATCTGCCCAGTCCGGGCCTGGATTTCGCAGGCTTCACTCGCGCCATGCATGCCAGCAAGCTGAGGGTCGTGTTGGACATCGTGGGCAATCATGGTTCGCCGGCCTACACCATGCCGCAGGCGCAACCCGGCTTTGGCAAGCTCTACGATGCACAGGGACGCCTGGTCGCCGACCACCAGAATCTTGCGCCTGCGCAACTGGATCCGCAGCACAATCCGTTGCATGCCTTCTACAACACCGGCGGCGGCCTGGCGGAATTGTCCGACCTCAACGAAAACAATCCGGCAGTGCTGGATTATCTGGCCGGCGCATATCTGCAGTGGATGGATCAGGGTGCCGATGCGTTTCGCATCGACACCATCGGCTGGATGCCGGATCGCTTCTGGCATGCCTTCGTGGCGCGCATTCGTGCAAAACGCCCTGGCTTTTTCATGTTCGGCGAAGCCTTCGATTACGACGCCAACAAGATCGCCGGGCATACCTGGACGCGCAACGCCGGCGTCAGCGTGCTGGATTTCCCGCTGAAACAGCAGCTTGCCGCGGTGTTCGGTCATGAACAGGCCGGCTTCGAGAAGCTTGCTGCGCCCTTGTTCCTGCGTCAGGGGCCATACGCGAACCCCTATGAGTTGATGAGCTTCTACGATAACCACGACATGGCGCGCCTGGATGCCAGCGATAACGGATTCATCGACGCGCACAACTGGTTGTTCACCGCCCGTGGCATTCCGGTGATCTATTACGGCTCGGAAATCGGCTTCATGCGCGGGCGCGCCGAACATGCCGGCAACCGCAATTACTTCGGCGCCGAGCGCATTCGCACTGCACCGCAGAGCCCGATCTTCGGCCCGTTGCAACGCATCGCCCAGGTGCGTCGCAACACTCCGGCATTGCAGCGTGGCGTGCAGATCGATGTGCAGTTACACGGCGATCAAGCCGCGTTCCTGCGTGTCTACCAGCATGCTGGTACAACCCAGACCGCATTGGTGCTGCTCAACAAGGCCGATACCGCAGCCACCATTCAAGTGAGGCGCTTCCTGCAGCCTGGCGCGTGGCGCGATGCAGTCAGTGGCGAGCAGTTGCAGGTGCGGGGTGATTTCGCAACAGCGGTGCCGGCGCATGGCGTGCGCGTGCTGCTCTCGGACGCGCCGGTCACCGATCCCGCATTGCGCAAGCAACTCGACACGCAGATGGCCGAACAAGCCGCCCGCGACGCCCGCAACCAGTAGCAGCGCTCCCGGGCGCTTTTGCGCGGGGCGCTACGCATGGGGCATCACCGAGATCGGCAACGCCCCGCCGCGGCCGGGTCCGCTCCTATAACGACATCAGCAGGTGGCGACCGATCGCGGCACACCGTGCATGCTGTCGCGATTCCCGATTCCCGATTCCCGAATCCCGAATCCCGAATCAGCGCCTGACCGCCCCATCCGCCGCTCGACCCGTCATCGCATCGCCTGTCTCTGCGCCGGATGGCGCCCATCCCAGTGGCGGCTGCAGCCCGCTGCTGCGCGAGGAATCGCGGAGCGCCAGACGCACCGGAATCGTGCGGCTCTGCGCTGCCTCGCCACGAATCAGGCCGACCAGGCTTTCCACCAGCAGTGTGCCGGCCTGCTTGGTGTCCTGCTGCACGGTCGACAGCGCGGGCGCAACCGACGCCGCCAACGCAATATCGTCGAAGCCGCTGACCGCCACGTCCTGCGGCACCCGCAGGCCGCGCTCGCGCAGGGCGCGCATCGCACCGATCGCAATCAGATCGCTGGCTGCGCACACCGCATCGAACGCATTGCCGCTGTCCAGCAGTGCCAGGCACGCGGTGTAGCCGGACAATTCGGTGGTGATCGCATCGAACTGCAGCGCCGGATCGGCCGCCAGGCCATGCTGCGCCAGCGCAGCGGCATGGCCGCGGTAGCGTTCTTCGAATTCGGGGTAGTGGTTGGACGCGTGTCCGACAAACGCGATACGCCGGCAGCCCTGCGCCAGCAGATGGTCGGTGATGTCCAGCCCGCCCTGGTAATTGTCGCTGCCGATCGAAATGCCGGGCTGGCCTGGCAGGGTCGCGCCCCAGCGCACGAAATGGGTGCCTTGCTCGACCAGCAGTTGCAGCCGCTGGCGCGACTCCTGGTAGTCGCCATAGCCCAGCAGGATGATGCCGTCGGCCTTGTTGCTGTCTTCGTAATCGGCCTGCCAATCCTTGGACAGCTGCTGGAACGATACCAGCAAGTCGTAGCCCTGCAGCGCGCAGGCGGGTGATCGAGCCAAGCATCGAGTGGAAGAACGGGTTGATCAGCGAATCGTCGGCGGTGGGGTCTTCGAAGAACAGCAGTGCCAGCGTGCCGGCATTGCGCAGACGTAGCGAGGAGGCGTTCTTGTCGACCTTGTAGTTCAGCTCGCGGGCGATGCGCAGGATGCGCTTGCGGGTTTCCTCGTTGACCATCGGGCTGCCGCGCAGTGCGCGCGACACGGTCGGCTGCGACACGCCGGCCAGGTAGGCGATATCCAGCGAGGTGGCTTTACCCTTGATGGTCATGGTTGGCAACGGCAGGACAGGTGGCCGGCATCATGCCATGCGCCCGCCAGCGCCGTGCCGCCGTACGCAGCGGACGGCTGATTGGTTTACCATTCGCACCCAAGACCCCTTGCGAGAAGGTGGCCCGCGCCCCGCGCCGGCCCAGTGTGCGACATGAGCACTACCACCGCCCACCGCTGATCCTTGCCTGCGCCAGCGCGCAGAGCGCCTGCATGGCGCCGTTTTGCCCCACGTCCCGCATTCTCCTTCGAGCCTGACCAGCAATGGCCAGATCTCCCATGGCAGCCGACCGCTGCAGCCAGACCAGACCTCATTCTTGCCCATGATCAACATCACGCTCCCCGACGGCAGCCGCCGCGAATTCGAATCCCCGTCTCGGTGATGCAGGTCGCCCAGTCGATCGGCGCCGGCCTGGCAAAGGCCACCATCGCCGGCCAGGTCGACGGCCAGCTGGTCGACGCCAGCGACGTCATCGACCATGACGCCAGCCTGCGCATCATCACTGCCAAGGACGCCGAGGGCGTGGAGATCATCCGCCACTCCTGCGCCCACCTGGTCGGGCATGCGGTCAAGCAGCTGTATCCCGAGGTCAAGATGGTGATCGGCCCGGTCATCGCCGAAGGCTTCTATTACGACATCTACAGCGAGCGCCCGTTCACGCCCGACGACATGGCCGCGATCGAGCAGCGCATGCAGGAGCTGATCGCGCAGGATTACGACGTGATCAAGAAGGTTACCCCGCGCGCCGAGGTGATCGAGGTATTCGCCCAGCGCGGCGAGGAGTACAAGCTGCGCCTGATCGAGGACATGTCCGAGGACATCACCGCGATGGGCCTGTACTACCACCAGGAATACGTGGACATGTGCCGCGGCCCGCATGTACCCAACACGCGCTTCCTCAAGGCGTTCAAGCTGACCCGCATCTCCGGCGCCTACTGGCGCGGCGACGCCAAGAACGAGCAGCTGCAGCGTATCTACGGCACCGCGTGGGCCGACAAGAAGCAGCTCGACGCCTACATCCTGCGCATGGAGGAAGCCGACAAGCGCGACCATCGCCGCATCGGCAAGGCGCAGGACCTGTTCCACCTGCAGGAAGAGGCGCCCGGCCTGGTGTTCTGGCACCCCAAGGGCTGGTCGCTGTGGCAGGTGGTCGAGCAATACATGCGCAAGGTCTACCGCGACAGCGGCTATGGCGAAGTGCGCTGCCCGCAGATCCTGGATGTGTCGCTGTGGCAGAAGTCCGGCCACTGGGACAACTACCAGGACGCGATGTTCTTCACCGAGTCGGAGAAGCGCACCTACGCAGTCAAGCCGATGAACTGCCCGGGCCACGTGCAGGTGTTCAACCAGGGCCTGCACAGCTACCGCGACCTGCCGATCCGCTACGGCGAGTTCGGCGCCTGCCACCGCAACGAGCCCTCCGGCGCGCTGCACGGCATCCTGCGCGTGCGCGGCTTCACCCAGGACGACGGGCACGTGTTCTGCCTGGAGTCGCAGATCGAATCCGAAGTCACCGCCTTCCACCAGCAGGCGCTGGCGGTCTACACCGCGTTCGGCTTCGACGACATCCAGATCAAGATCGCGCTGCGCCCGGAGAAGCGCCTGGGCGACGATGCCACCTGGGACAAGGCCGAAGCTGCGCTGCGCAGCGCGCTGGGCGTGTGCGGGGTGGAATGGCAGGAGCTGCCGGGCGAAGGCGCCTTCTACGGCCCCAAGATCGAGTACCACCTCAAGGACGCCATCGGCCGCACCTGGCAGCTGGGCACCATGCAGGTCGATTTCATGATGCCGGGCCGCCTCGGCGCCGAGTACGTGGACGAGAACAGCCAGAAGAAGCATCCGGTCATGCTGCACCGGGCCATCGTTGGTTCCATGGAGCGTTTCATCGGCATTTTGATCGAGCACCACGCCGGTGCATTCCCGTCCTGGCTGGCCCCGGTGCAGGTCGTTGTCGCCAACATCACCGATGCTCAGGCTGAATATGTCGACTCGGTGCGGAAAACCCTTGCAAATCAAGGCTTCCGTGTCAGCGCCGATTTGCGTAACGAGAAGATCGGTTATAAGATTCGCGAGCATACGCTGCAACGCGTGCCATATCTGCTCGTGGTCGGCGACCGTGAGAAGGAAAATGGCGCTGTCGCCGTGCGGACTCGTTCAGGCGAAGATCTTGGGACCATGACGGTCTCGGCCTTCATCGAACGTCTGCAGGCAGAGCAGGCAGCGTGAGCCAACCCCGGCCGGTCTGGATGATCCGGATGCGCCGGTTCTATTCCTCTGGGAGATTGCAATATCAGTACCCCTGACAACAAACAGAACCGCAAGAACCAAGAAATCCGGGTGCCGCGCGTTCGCGTGATCGGCAGCGACGGAGAGATGGTCGGCGTGTTGTCGCGCGACGAAGCGCTCGCCAAGGCCGAAGAAGAAGGCCTGGATCTGGTCGAAATCCAGCCGCAGGCCGATCCGCCGGTCTGCAAGATCATGGATTTCGGCAAGTTCAAGTTCGAGCAGCAGAAAAAGGCCAACGAGGCCAAGAAGAAGACCAAGCAGGTCGAGATCAAGGAACTGAAGTTCCGCCCGGTCACCGACGAGGGCGACTATCAGATCAAGCTGCGCAACATGCGCCGCTTCCTGGAAGAGGGCGACAAGGTCAAGGTCAACATCCGCTTCCGTGGCCGCGAAATGAGCCACCAGGAGCTCGGTCGCGAGATGGCGGCGCGGATCGAGGCCGATCTGGGCGACGATATCGTCATCGAGTCGCGTCCGCGCCTGGAAGGGCGCCAGATGGTCATGATGATCGCGCCTAAGAAGAAGGTCTAAGGATCTTCTTCGCTGCTGCCCGCCCCCAGCGGGGGCCGTTGTGGTTGCAGGATCAATCAGTTGCAACAATTCCCGGTAACGGGTAGACTGCGCGGCCCGGTTTTATCGGGACGCCGTGCAAACGGCACCAGGACCTGTCCGGATCGTGTTCGATCAAGGACTTACAAGCAGGCAAGGGCAAGGATGGAAAGCGTGGTCGCAAGACTGCCGCCCGTGTCAGTGACAAAACACCATCAAGGACATTGCAATGCCCAAGATCAAGACCAACCGGGCGGCGGCCAAGCGTTTCCGCAAGACCGCCTCCGGCAAGTACAAGTGCGGCCACGCAAACCGTAGCCACATCCTCACGAAGAAAGCGACCAAGCGGAAGCGCAACCTGCGGCAGACGAATCACGTCCGTGCCGAGGACGCAGGCCGTCTTGATCGTATGCTTCCCTATCTCTGAGGACTGAACCATGGCACGAGTAAAGCGTGGTGTGCAGGCGCGCCGCCGCCACAAGAAAATTCTGACCCTGGCGAAGGGCTACTACAACGCTCGCCGCAAGGTCTTCCGCGTTGCCAAGCAGGCGGTCATCAAGGCACAGCAGTACGCCTACATTGGCCGTAAGCAGAAGAAGCGTAATTTCCGTTCGCTGTGGATCACCCGCATCAACGCGGCTGCCCGCATCAACGGCATGAGCTACAGCCGTTTCATGAATGGCCTGCTCAAGGCTGGCATCACCCTGGACCGCAAGGTGCTGGCTGATATCGCCGTGCACGACGCCGCCGGCTTTGCCGCGCTGGCCGAGAAAGCAAAGGGCGCGCTGGCGGCGTAAATGCAGGTCCCTCTGCAAGAGCCCGCACATCCATGTGCGGACTGCTTAGAAAAAGCGGGTCATCGGATGTAGTCACACTTGGTGTGCATGCCTTCGGTGAGATGAGACGCAGAGATGCAGGGGAAGGGCGCGAGTCCTTCCCCTTTTGTTTTAGCGAAGTGCCAAGTGGGCGATGACAGGTCAATGCAGTGACAATGCGTTCCGGTGCATCCGGAAACACCGTTCGGTTAGCAGTTGAGGCGCAAGTGCAATGAGTGAGATTCAATCCCTGACCGAACGCGCGCTGGCCGATGTTGCCGCGGCGCAGACGCCGGCCCAACTGGAAGCCTTGCGTGTCGCATTGCTGGGCAAGAGCGGCAGTATTACCGCCCAGCTCAAGCAGCTCGGGACGTTGCCGGCAGAGCAACGCAAGGCGGCTGGCGAGGCGATCAATCTGTCGCGCGACGCGCTGACTGCAGCGCTGGCCGAGCGCAAACATACGCTGGAAACCGCCGCGCTGGATGCCCGTCTTGCCGGCGAACGCATCGACATCACCTTGCCGGGCCGCCGCAGCGAGCGCGGGGGCCTGCATCCGGTGACGCGCACGCTTGAGCGCATCGTCGAAATCTTCGCCCGTCTCGGCTACGAGCTGTCGGACGGCCCGGAAATCGAGGACGACTGGCACAACTTCGAAGCGCTGAATTTCCCGCCGCACCATCCGGCGCGCGCGATGCACGACACGTTCTATTTCGGCGACGGACGCCTGCTGCGGACCCACACCTCCGGTGTGCAGGTGCGCTACATGGACGCACACAAGCCGCCGCTGCGCATGATCGCGGCCGGCAAGGTGTATCGCTCCGATTCGGATCAGACCCATTCGCCGATGTTCCATCAGGTCGAAGGCCTGTTGGTGGACGAGCATTCCAACTTCGCCGACCTCAAGGGCACCTTGTCCGAGTTCGTGCGCGCGTTCTTCGAGCGCGATTTCGAAATGCGCTTCCGTCCCAGCTATTTCCCGTTTGTGGAACCGGGCGCGGAAGTGGATATCGCCTGGCAGCAGCCGGACGGCAGCACGCGCGCGTCGGTATCGACCCTGAGCGCTACACCGGCTTCGCCTTCGGCCTGGGCGTGGAACGCTTCGCGATGCTGCGCTATGGCGTCAACGACCTGCGCGCGTTCTTCGAGAACGATGTGCGTTTTCTTCGGCAGTTCGCCTGACGGCGGGGAGTGGTGATTCGGGATTGGGGATTGGCAACAGCGCCCCTGTTCCGCACCGCACCGTTCCGGCCTGCTGCTTTATACGAATCCCCAATCCCGATTCCCGAATCCCGGCACCTCATGAAATTCTCTGAAAATTGGCTGCGCAGCCACGTTCCGATCCAGGCCACGCGCGACGAACTGGCCGCGACGCTGACGGCGATCGGTCTGGAAGTCGAAGAGGTCACGCCGCTGGGCGAGTCGCTTGGTCAGGTGGTGGTGGCGCGTATCGTCGAGGCGGTGCGTCATCCCGAAGCCGATCGCCTGCAGGTCTGCAGCGTCGATGCCGGGCAGGGCGAGTTGCTTGCAGATCGTGTGTGGCGCGCCGAATGCGCGTGCTGGTCTGGTGGCACCGTTGGCGCTGGTCGGTGCGAAGATCGGCGAGTTGACGATCACTGCGGCCAAGCTGCGCGGTGTGGCGTCCAACGGCATGTTGTGTTCGGCCAAGGAACTCGGCCTGGACAGCGATGCCTCGGGCCTGTTCGAGTTGCCGGACGATGCGCCGGTGGGGCAGGCGCTGGCGGAGTATCTGGGGCTGCCCGATGCCAGCATCGAGATCAAGCTCACGCCCAATCGTGCCGATTGTTTCAGCGTACGCGGCATCGCCTTCGACGTGGCCGCCGCGTGCGCCAGCGAAGTGGTGGCGTTCGACGCTGTTGCCGTGGCGCCGGTGTCCACGCGTACGCTGGCAGTGGAACTGGACGCCGGTAAAGATGCCCCGCGCTATTGCGGCCGTGTGATCGAAGGCATCGACCCGGCCGCCAAGACGCCGGTGTGGCTGGCCGAGCGCCTGCGCCGCAGCGGTGTGCGCCCGGTGTCGTTGCTGGTGGACATCACCCAGTACGTGATGCTGGAACTGGGCCAGCCGATGCACGCCTTCGACCTGGACACCTTGCAGGGGCCGATCGGCGTGCGCCGTTCCCGCGCCGGCGAGCAGCTGGCGCTGCTGGACGGCCGCCAGGTGACGTTGGACGATAGTTTTCTGACCATCACCGATGCCGGGCGTCCGGTTGCATTGGCCGGCTTGATGGGCGGGCTGGACACGCGCGTCACCGAAACCACCCGTAACGTGTTCCTGGAGTCGGCGTACTTCGACCCTGCGGCCATCATGGGCCGTGGCCGCAAACTCGGCCTGCATACCGATGCCGGGCACCGTTTCGAGCGTGGCGTGGATCCGGCATTGCCGCCGCAGGCAGTCGAAGTGGCAACGCGCCTGGTGCTGGAACTGGCCGGCGGTATGCCTGGCCCGGTGGTGCATGCGCAGCTGCCGGAGCATCTGCCGCAGCCAGCGCGCATCCGCTTGCGCCGCGCGCGCATTGCACGCGTGCTCGGTATCCAGATCGACGATGCCGACGTCGTGCGCATGCTGCGTGCGCTCGGCATGCACGTCGAGGCGGTTGCCGAAGGCTGGGAGGTGATGGCCCCGAGCCGTCGCTTCGATATCGCCATCGAAGAGGATCTCATTGAAGAGCTGGCGCGTATCCACGGTTACGACCGGGTGCCGACCACGCTGCCTGGTGGCGCCAGCCGCATCGCGATGCCGAGCGAAACCCGGCTGGACGAGCTCAGCGTGCGGCGCCAGCTGGTGGCGCGCGAGCTGCAGGAAACCATCAATTACGCCTTCGTCGATGCGGCCTTGCTGGAGCGTTGGCAGCTCACCGAAGGCCTGGTGCCGTTGGCCAACCCGCTCAGTGCGGAGTTGGCGGTCATGCGTCCGCGCCTGTTGCCGGGCCTGGTCGCCACGTTGGGCCGCAATGCGGCGCGTCAGGCTGGGCGGGTGCGGTTGTTCGAGCTGGGAAAGGTGTTCGCGGCTGCGGCCGATGCCGGTGCAGCACCCGACGAATCGCAGCACGTTGCCGCGGCGGTGTGCGGCGATGCGCTGGCGCTGCAGTGGGGCGAGCCAGCGCGCAAGGTGGATTTCCATGACTTGAAGGGCGACCTGATGGCATTGGCTGCGGCCAGTGGTGCGCAGCTGGAGTTCCAGCCGTCGACGCAGCCGTTCGGGCACCCGGGGCGGTCGGCCGATATCTATCGCGACGGCGTCTGTATCGGCTGGATCGGGCAGCTGCATCCGCGTCTGGCCAAGGCGCTGGACATCGATGTGGACGTGATCGCGTTCGAGTTGCAGCTGATGCCCTTGACCCAGCGGACCCTGCCGCGCGCCGGCGAGCTGTCCCGTTTCCCTTCGGTGCGCCGCGATCTGGCCTTCCTGGTGCCCGACGAAGTGAGCTGGGCGGCAGTGTCGGCCAGCGTACGCACGACGGTCGGGCCATTGTTGCGTGAGGTGCAATTGTTCGACCGCTATGTCGGGCAGGGGGTCGAGCCAGGTTTCAAGAGTCTGGCTATGGGCTTGATTTTGCAGGATAACTCGCGCACTCTCACCGACCGGGACGTGGATGCGGTCGTCACCGATGTGGTGGCCGTGATCGAGCGCGAGCATCGCGCCCGGATCCGGAGTTGAGGCGGTAACCAGGGGATTGGCATGGCATTGACGAAAGCGGAGATGGCCGAACGTCTGTTCGACGAGGTCGGTCTGAACAAGCGTGAGGCAAAGGAATTTGTCGACGCGTTCTTCGATGTGCTGCGCGATGCGCTGGAGCAGGGCCGTCAGGTGAAGTTGTCGGGTTTCGGCAACTTCGATCTGCGGCGAAAGAACCAACGGCCCGGTCGCAATCCCAAGACCGGCGAAGAAATTCCGATCTCGGCACGGACGGTGGTGACGTTCCGCCCCGGTCAAAAACTCAAGGAACGGGTGGAGGCTTATGCTGGATCCGGGCAGTAATCGCGAGCTACCGCCAATCCCGGCCAAGCGCTATTTCACCATCGGTGAGGTGAGCGAGCTATGCGACGTCAAGCCGCATGTGCTGCGTTATTGGGAAACCGAGTTTCCCAGCCTGGAGCCGGTCAAGCGGCGCGGGAACCGGCGCTACTATCAGCGCCATGACGTGCTGATGGTGCGTCAGATCCGCGGCCTGCTGTACGAGCAGGGCTATACCATCGGCGGTGCGCGCCTGCGCCTGGAGGGCGACGGTGCCAAGAGCGAGTCGGCGCTGAGCAATCAGATCATCAAACAGGTGCGGATGGAGCTGGAAGAAGTCCTGCAACTGCTGCGCCGCTAGGAAAACGCTTCACAAAGCCGCTATAATGGTAGGCCGCCCTCGCGGCGGAACGCAGCATGTTCGGGGTATAGCGCAGCCTGGTAGCGCACTAGTCTGGGGGACTAGTGGTCGTCGGTTCGAATCCGGCTACCCCGACCAAACATCGAGCCCATGACGTCATGTCATGGGCTTTTTTGTTGCGCCGCAGCATTGCATTTTGTGTCGGCTACCAGCCGGGCGAATACGCATATCGGCATATCGCGATGCAGCATGAACGGCGCACTAGCGCCCGCTTTTTGCGGTCCGGTTCGCTATGGACTTGGATCACGCAATGGTGCTAAGTGTCCGAAAACACTCCGAAACATTTTCTCCAGATTCAAACGTGGATCACGGTTCGTTAACGCGATATCGACGAACTTGAATCAATAGGCCAACGCTGTCAAAAAAATGGCGTGCGGTCTCTTGCGGTGCGATTTTTCTGTGCCATAGTGCAGTGCAACACGCCTTACCTGTCGTGATCCCGATGTCCCGGGATGAACCCTCTGTCGTACGTTCGTGCTGGCGTGTTTGGCCGGTTGAATGCTGCGCGAGCTCCTGTCCCACCCAACCGAGGCAGCCAGCCACACGCATGAAGAAACTGATCGGACGATTTTGCCAAGCGCTCAGCCTGGCGTTGATCTGCTCGATAACACTGGGCGCTTGCAGCACCGGTAAGGATATGGCGACCTCGTTGCCCCTGCCTGACCCGCTCGCAATGTCCGCAGTGCAGCCCGAGTATCGGCTCTCGCCAGGCGACCTGCTGCTGGTCAAGGTGTTCCAGATCGACGATCTGGAACGGCAGGTCCGTATCGATCAGAACGGCCACATTTCGTTGCCGCTGATTGGCGATGTGAATGCGGCCGGCATGGGCGTCGGCGAGCTGGAAAAGATGGTGGCCGACCGATACCGCAACGGCTACCTGCAAAATCCGCAGGTGTCGGTGTTCGTGCAGGAATCCAACGGCCGTCGTGTCACCGTGACCGGAGCGGTCGACGAGCCGGGCATCTATCCGGTGATCGGGGCCAACCTGACCTTGCAGCAGGCCATCGCGCAGGCCAAGGGCGTAAGTACGGTCGCCAGCCGCGGCAATGTCATCGTGTTCCGCATGGTCAACGGGCAAAAGATGCTCGCGCGGTTCGACCTGACCGAAATCGAGAAGGGGACCAACCCGGATCCTGAGATTTATGGCGGCGACATCGTGGTGGTGTACCGCTCGGATGCGCGCGTGTGGTTGCGCACCATGCTGGAACTGACTCCTCTTGTGATGGTGTGGCGCGCTTACCGATGAGCATCAATTCCGACAATCGTTTCTCTTCGTCGCAGCGTCACGGGCATCTCGAACTTGCCGATGTGGGGTTGCTCGACTACTGGCGCGCCCTGGTGTCGCAGCGTTGGTTGATTATCGCGATCGCACTGGCCGCACTGCTGCTGGCGCTGGCCATCACGCTGCTGATGCCGGAGAAGTACCGCGCGACCAGCACGCTGCAGATCGAACGCGATTCGCTGAACGTGGTCAACGTCGACAACCTGATGCCGGTGGAGTCGCCGCAGGACCGCGATTTCTACCAGACCCAGTATCAGCTGCTGCAGAGCCGTTCGCTGGCACGTGCAGTGATCCGCGAAGCCAAGCTCGACAAGGAGCCGGCGTTCAAGGACCAGGTGGACGAGGCATTGGAGAAGGCCGCGGCGAAAAATCGGAGGCAGGCAAATCGGTCGATTCGCGTCAGGCGATCATCGAGCGCAGTCTCACCGATACGTTGCTGGCCGGCCTGGTGGTCGAGCCCATCCTCAATTCGCGGTTGGTCTACGTCAATTATGACTCGCCGGACCCGGTGCTGTCGGCCAAGATCGCCAATACGTACGCGAAGATGTTCATCATCAGTACGCAGGAACGCCGCATGAAGGCGTCTTCGTTCGCGACCAAGTTCCTCGCCGAGCGACTGGAGCAGCTGCGCAGCAAGGTGGAAGATTCGGAGAAGTCGTTGGTTGCGTACTCGACCGACGAGCAGATTGTGTCGGTGGGCGACGACAAACCTTCGTTGCCGGCACAGAACCTGACCGATCTCAACGCCTTGCTGGCCTCTGCGCAGGATGCCCGTATCAAGGCCGAGGCCGCCTGGCGCCAGGCAGCCAGTGGCGATGGCATGTCGTTGCCGCAGGTGCTCAGCAGTCCGTTGATCCAGAGCCTGCGTAGCGAGCAGGTGCGTCTGACCACCGAGTACCAGCAGAAGCTGTCGACCTTCAAGCCTGACTACCCCGAGATGCAGCGTCTGAAGGCGCAGATCGAAGAGTCTCGTCGGCAGATCAACGGCGAGGTCGTGAACGTGCGCCAGTCGCTGAAGGCGACCTACGATGCGTCGGTGCATCAGGAGCAGTTGCTCAATGAGCGCATTGCCGGTCTGCGGAACAACGAGCTGGATCTGCAGGGTCGCAGCATTCGTTACAACATGCTCAAGCGCGACGTCGACACCAATCGTCAGCTCTACGATGCGCTGCTTCAGCGCTACAAGGAAATCGGTGTAGCAGGCAATGTCGGCGCCAACAACGTGACCATCGTCGATACCGCAGATGTGCCTACGTCGAAGACTTCGCCGAAACTGAAATTGAACCTCGCTTTGGGCCTGATCTTTGGCGTATTCCTAGGTTTGGCTGTGGCTCTGGTGCGGTACTTCCTGCGTGTCAATGGGCCGGAAACGCGGCCGAACTGACATCGTGATGTTGCAAAACGATGGTTAATTAAAGTGACAACTGATTCAGCGTGGAAAAGGTCGGATCCCGTAGGTTTCGGGCTCCTTCGTTTGAAAGTTTGTCTCTGTTGAAACAAAGGGCTGTCGAGTGATCTGGGGTCGGTAGGTGTTACCGCGGTGATCGCTTGGCGGAGATGATTGAAAGCTCGCGTGCGATTCGTATGTTCCCCGCATGCGTCGTATCGAGTTTGGAGGACATCCCCATGCTTTTGGCAGACTTGAGTAGCGCGACTTACACAACTTCTTCGCCGCGATTGTTGTCCAAATATTCGGCTGCGGCCGATCTGGTTCTGCGCGTCTTCGACCTGACCATGGTTGTGGTGTCCGGCCTGGTCGCTTATCGCATCGTGTTTGGCTCCTGGGTGCCGGCAGCGCCGTATCGGCTGGCGATCGCGACCACGCTGCTGTATTCGGTGATCTGCTTTGCGCTGTTCCCGCTCTACCGCAGCTGGCGCGGCCGTGGACTGTTGAGCGAACTGATGGTGCTTGGCGGCGCGTTCGGCGGTGTGTTCGCGCTGTTTGCCGTGCATGCGCTGATTGTGCAGGTGGGCGAGCAGGTGTCGCGCGGATGGATCGGCTTGTGGTTCGTCGGTGGCCTGGCCTCGCTGGTGGCGGCACGCACGGTGTTGCGCGGCTTCCTGAACCATCTGCGTACCCAGGGCGTGGACGTGCAACGTGTGGTGGTGGTGGGCTTGCGTCACCCGGTGATGAAAATCAACCACTACCTGAGCCGTAACTCGTGGGTGGGCATGAACCTGGTCGGTTATTTCCGCACCCCTACGACATTGCCGTGACGGAGCAGCGTCAGTCGTTGCCGTGCCTGGGCGAGCCGGATGCGTTGATCGACTATCTGAAGGAAAATCAGGTCGAGCAGGTGTGGATCTCGCTGCCGCTGGGCGAACGCGATCACATCAAGCAACTGTTGCAGCGCCTGGACCGTTACCCGATCAACGTCAAGCTGGTGCCTGACCTGTTCGATTTCGGTCTGCTCAATCAGTCTGGCGAGCAGATCGGCAACGTGCCGGTGATCAATCTGCGCCAGGGCGGTGTGGACCGCGACAATTACTTCGTGGTGGCCAAGGCGTTGCAGGACAAGATCCTGGCCGTGATCGCGCTGCTTGGCCTGTGGCCGCTGATGGCCGCCATTGCAGTGGGCGTCAAGTTGAGTTCGCCGGGCCCGGTGTTCTTCCGCCAGCGCCGTCATGGGCTGGGTGGCCGCGAGTTCTACATGTTCAAGTTCCGCTCGATGCGCGTGCATGACGACCATGGCACGACGATCCAGCAGGCGACGAAGAACGATGCACGTATCACGCGTTTCGGTGCGTTCCTGCGCCGTAGCAGCCTGGATGAATTGCCGCAGATCTTCAACGTGCTGGGTGGCAGCATGTCGATCGTCGGGCCGCGTCCGCACGCTGCGCAGCACAACACGCACTACGAGAAGCTGATCAACCATTACATGCAGCGTCACTACGTCAAGCCGGGCATCACCGGTTGGGCGCAGGTGAACGGGTTCCGTGGCGAAACCCCGGAACTGCGGACGATGAAGAAGCGTATCCAGTACGACCTCGACTATATCCGCCGTTGGTCGTTGTGGCTGGATATCCGCATCATCGTGCTGACCGCTGTACGCGTGCTCGGACAGAAGACCGCGTACTGATGATGGTGGGGAGCGTGCGAGCTGGCGCGTCCGGCGCCGCGGACGGCTGCATTGCAGCCGCTCCTTTCAAGCGGGCATATGCATGCTGATTCGAATGAGCGAGGAAACTCGCGTGCGCTGGCATAACCTGCTGATCGAGCTGACCTTGCTGGTCGGCGTGGGTTACAACCTGGTGCTGGCATTCATCAACGCGAACGTGTTCACCGTGCGCCCGGTGATCACCTACGCGGTCGAGTTCATGGTTTACGCGGCGTGCTTCCTGCTTGGCCTGGGTTCGTTGAGCCGCAAGCGCATTGCCCTGATCGTCAGCGGACTCGGGTTGATCGTCACGCTGATGTTCGTGCGGTTTTTGGTGAACTGGCAGATCGACCCCAAGTTCTTCCGCGACGCGCTGGTGGTGTTCGCCTTCGTCGTGCTTGGCTCAGCCTACACCGGCTCGGTGCCCAAGCTGTTCATCCGCATGACCATCATCGTGTCGCTGGTTGCCGCATTCGAGCTGGCGATGCCGGTCAAATACGGCGATCTGATCAATCCGAAGAGCTTCTTCGTCAACGCGCGCGGCATGAGCGCCGAAGGCTTTGGAACGAAGACAGCAATCTGTTCGTCAGCGCCACCCGGCCAGGCGAACGTAACTTCCTGCCGGGCTCCAATTTGCCGCGCGCCTCTTCGATGTTCATCGAGCCGGTGACGATGGGTAACTACATCTGCTTCTTCACCGCGATCGTGCTGGTGTTCTCGCGTTGGATGCGACCGGCGGCGCTGATCCTGTCGGTGGGGTTGATCGGCTTCATGATCGTGGCCTCAGACGGACGATTGGCGGCGGGCACCTGTGTCTTGATGGTGCTGCTGACGCCGCTATTGAAACGGCTGGACCAGCGGCTAGCGTTCCTGGTGTTCCTGCTGGTGATCATGAGCGCGTGGCTGCTGGTCTGGGTCACGGGCATCACCGCATACCAGGACACCACGATGGGGCGCGTGTTCTTCACCGTTTATTCGATGAATAACCTGTCGTTCGAATCCTGGATGGGACTGGATTTTGCGCAGGCGTATCGTTACTTCGACAGTGGCATTTCGTACTTCATCGCATCGCAGTCGATCGTGGGCGTGCTGGCCTTCCTGCTGGCCTATTCGTTCCTGCTGCTGATGCCGAGCAAGGAAGGGCAGCTGTTCAAGAACTTGGCGATCTTCGCGTTCGCCTTGAGCTTGCTTGTCTCCAACGGCTACTTCTCGATCAAGACCTCGGCGTTGTGGTGGTTCGTCTGTGGCTGCATGTGGCACATGCTGCCGACCTGGTCTGCGTCCGGCACGCAGACTGCCCTGATCAAGGACGATCCAGCGGCAGATGGCGCGCAGCTGCCATTGCCTGCCGGAGCGGCACGGTGAGTGTGTCGGCAACGCCGGCATCGCCGTCGGCTTTGCCGGCCGCAGCCGCGCAGGTTGCAACAGGCGGTCGCGTCCGCGACCCGCGTATCGATGCAACCAAGGCCATTGCGATCCTGCTGGTGGTGTTCTGCCATGCCAAGGGCGTCCCACATGGCATGACCTTGTTCGCCTATAGCTTCCACGTGCCGCTGTTTTTCTTGGTATCCGGCTGGTTGGCAGCAGGTTATGCGTCGACCACGACTGGACTGGACAGGCGCTCGGTCGGCCGGCATATACGCAGCTTGCTGCTGCCGTATGTCACGTTCTACCTGCTTGGCTATGCCTACTGGTTGCTGACCCGCAATATCGGCGAAAAGGCTGCGCGCTGGGGAAGTCACCCGTGGTGGGAGCCGATCGTCGCCATGTTCACCGGTATTGGCCCGGACCTGTATGTGCAGCCTCCGCTGTGGTTCTTGCCCGTCATGTTGGTGACCGTGGTGAGCTACATGGTCTTGCGCCGGCTGATGTCGCCGTTCCTGATCGTGGGGCTGACATTGATCGTGGCATGGTTCTGGATGAACTGGTTCCCCGCCCAGCACGTGCGGATTTTTTCGGTTTGGATGTGCTACCGGTGTCGCTCTGCTATTACGCATTGGGCGCCTTGCTGATCTACGTTTCGCCACGCCTGCCAATCTCCTTGGCCGGCAGCGCGCTGGCGACGGTCGTGTTGGCATTGGCGGTGGCCTGGTTGGCCGTCGCCAACGGGCGAATCGACGTCAACATGCTCGAATTCGGACGCAACCCCGCGCTGTTCCTGGTGAGCGCGTTGCTTGGTTCGTTGATGGTGATCTGCGCGGCGCGGCTGGTACAGCATTGGGCGTGGCTGCAGTGGATCGGCCGCAACACCTTGCTGATTCTCTGTACGCATATGTTGGTGTTCTTCGTGCTCTCCGGTGTTGCCGCTTTGGCTGGTGGATTTGGCGGTGCGCGTCCGGGGCTTGGTTGGGCGGTGTTTGTCACGCTGTTCGCATTGGCCGCCAGCGTGCCGCTGCGTTGGATCCTGATGCGCTTCGCGCCGTGGGCGCTGGGTGTGCGTCGGGTGGCGGCATGAGCGGCGCCTTGGCATGACAAGCGAATTCTCTTCACCGCACGCTGTGCGTGCCCATCACATGGCGGACGCCGAAACGGCGCCTGCGCGGACGCGCGACTGGCAGATCGACGCCGCCAAGGCGTTGGCCATCGCGCTGGTGGTGCTGGGCCATGCCAGCGGCATGCCGCCAGCGTACAAGCTGTTCGCTTACAGCTTCCATGTGCCGCTGTTTTTCGTGTTGTCGGGGTGGGTTGGCGAGCGTTTTGGACGGCGGGCATTGACGGGGGCATCGGTCGCAAAGCTGGCGCGCACGCTGCTGGTGCCGTATCTCGCGTTTTCATGGTGGCCTATGCGCTGTGGTTGTTGACTGCTGCGATCGACGGGCATGCGGGTCATCCGCAGGCGCGCCCGTGGTGGCACCCGCTCACGGGATTGCTGTGGGCCAACGGGTCACGCCTGTATGTGCTTCCGGCGTTATGGTTCCTGCCCGCGCTATTTGTCACAACGCTGGCTTACATTGCGTTGCGTGCGCGATTGACTGCGTCTGCGGTGGCGGCGGTCAGTCTGCCGATCGCGCTGGCGTGGGCGGGCTGGTTTCCTTTGCTGCAGCAGCGCTTGCCGCTCGCGCTGGATGTGCTGCCGGTGGCGCTGTTCTTCATTGCAGTTGGCGGTTGGCTGGCGCGTTTCTTCGATGCGTTGCGATCGCTGCGCGCGCAGGTGTGGGCGCTTGCCTTGTTGCCGTTTGCTGCACTGTGGTGGTGGCTGGCGGGGTGGAACGGGCAGGTGGATGTGAACAACCTGCAGTTCGGGCAGTCGGCGGCCGTCTTCCTGCTGGTCAGTCTGCTCGGGACGGCGATGACGTTTTGCGTCGCCTATTTCATTCGGCGCCTGCGCTGGGTGCAATGGATTGGCACCAACACCTTGCTGATCCTGTGCACGCATACCCTGGTTTTCTTGGTGACCACCAGCGTGGTGGCGCGTACGGGCCTGGTCGCACGTAGCGCAATCGGTACACCTGCCTGGGCGTTGGGGCTGAGCGCTTTCGCGATTGCTGCAAGCGTGCCGATGCGCGCGGTGCTGGTGCTGGTCGCACCATGGATGTTGGGGTTGAAACGCAAATGACGAGTTTTCAGAATCATCAGCCGTCGCAGCAACAGAGTGCGCGCCGCTGGCAAAGGAGAGTGGCGTAATGAAAGTGGTGCATGTCGTCCGCCAATTCCATCCTTCGATCGGGGGCATGGAAGAGGTCGTTCTCAATGTTGCCCGCCAACATCAAGCCACCAGTGCCGACACGGTCGAGATCGTGACGCTGGATCGTGTGTTCACCGATCCCGGTGCGCAGCTTTCGGCGCAGGAGACGCACCAGGGGCTGCCGATCCGACGGATTGGCTACCGCGGCTCGTCGCGCTACCCGCTGGCGCCTTCAGTGCTCGGTGCGATTCGTTCGGCCGATGTCGTGCATGTGCATGGCATCGATTTTTTTACGACTATCTGGCATTGACCAAGCCGCTGCACGGCAAGCCGATGGTGGTGTCCACGCACGGCGGGTTTTTCCATACCGCCTACGCATCGCGCATGAAACAACTGTGGTTCCAGACACTCACACGTACCTCGGCGCTGGCCTATGCTCGGGTGATCGCCACCAGCGAAAACGATGGCGATCTGTTCGCCAAGGTCGTGGCACCGGCGCGGCTGCGGGTGATCGAAAACGGCGTGGATGTAGACAAATATGCAGGGCAGGGAGCGACCGCGCCCGGTCGGACCATGCTGTATTTCGGGCGGTGGTCGGTCAACAAGGGGCTGATCGAAACCCTGGAGCTGTTGCAGGCAGCGCTCAAGCGCGACCCGCACTGGCGGCTGATCATTGCCGGCCGCGAGTACGATCTGAACGAAGCTGATCTGCGCAAGGCAATTGCCGAACGCGGGCTGCAGGACAAGGTGCAGCTGAGCATGTCGCCCTCGCAGGAGCAGTTGCGTGCATTGATGCAGCAGGCGCAGTTCTTCGTGTGCCTGTCGCGGCATGAAGGCTTTGGTATCGCGGCGGTCGAAGCGATGAGTGCGGGCTTGATTCCGATCCTCAGCGATATCCCGCCATTCGTGCGGCTCGCCAGCGAATCGGGCCAGGGCGTGATCGTTAACCGCGACAGGATCGAAGCGGCAGCAGATCAGGTGCAGGCGCTTGCGTTGCAGTCCGACAGCAATTTCGACACCCGTCGCGCGGCGTCCATGGCCTATGTGAGCCGCTATGACTGGAAGCACGTGGTCGGGCGCTACGTCGACGAATACCACGATGCTTTGGGTATTCCGCGTGTGCAGGAGGCTGTGCGATGAGCACGCTTGCTTCTGCGCCGATGACGCATGCGGCAACACAGCCACAGGTGACGGTGCTGTTTTCCACCGAAAAGCCCAATGCCAACACCAACCCGTACCTGACCCAGCTCTACGACGCGCTGCCTGCCGCAGTGCATCCGCGGTTCTTTTCGATGCGCGATGCATTGCTGTCGCGTTACGACGTTTTGCATCTGCATTGGCCCGAATACCTGCTGCGCCATCCGACCGCTGCCGGGACGTTGGCCAAGCAGGTCTGCGCGGCGTTGTTGTTGCTCAAGCTGCAGCTGACCGGCACGCCGGTGGTACGCACCTTGCACAATCTTGCGCCGCATGAGGACCGCGGCTGGCGCGAACGTAGCCTGCTGCGCTGGATCGACCGGCTGACGCGGCGCTGGATTCGCATCAATGCGACCACGCCGCCGCGTCCGCCGTTCACCGACACGATTCTGCACGGCCATTATCGCGACTGGTTCGCGACCATGGAGCAGGGCAGCACGGTGCCGGGGCGGCTGCTGCACTTTGGCCTGATCCGCCCGTACAAGGGCGTCGAAACCTTGCTGGAGGTCATGCGCGAGGTCGACGATACGCGTCTCAACCTGCGTATTGTCGGCAACCCGGCCACGCCGCAGATGCGCACCTTGGTGGAGGACGCCTGTGCGCAGGATCCGCGGATCAGCGCATTGCTGGCCTATGTGGAAGAGCCGGTGCTGGCGCGCGAAGTCAGCGCGGCCGAACTGGTGGTGTTGCCGTATCGGCAGATGCATAACTCCGGCACCTTGCTGCTGGCGCTGTCGCTGGCGCGTCCGGTGCTGGCGCCATGGAGCGAATCCAACGCGGCCATCGCCGAGGAAGTGGGCCCCGGTTGGGTGTTCCTGTACGAAGGCGAGTTCGATGCCGCGCTGCTGACCGGCATGCTGGACAAGGTGCGCGCTGCGCCACGCGGCCCGGCACCGGATCTCTCGCAGCGCGACTGGCCGCGGATCGGGCAATTGCATTACCGCACCTATCTGGAAGCGTTGGGTAAGGATGGAGACGCCGCGCTGTGACCGCTGAGACACCTACGATGACATCTTCCACACCGCCGCCACCGCCACAGCGCAGTCTTGGGTCGCGCGCTGCCGGTGGCGCAGCGGTGACCATGCTTGGCCAGTCGGCCAAGATGGTGGTGCAGTTCGGCGGCATCATCCTGTTGGCGCGTCTGCTGACGCCTTACGACTACGGTCTGATGGCGATGGTCACCGCCATCGTCGGCGCCGCCGAGATCCTGCGCGATTTCGGCCTGTCGGCCGCAGCCGTGCAAGCCAAGCAAGTCAGTCGCGAGCAGCGCGACAACCTGTTCTGGATCAACAGCGGCATTGGTCTGCTGCTGTCGCTGGTGGTGTTCGCCTCGGCGCATCTGATTGCCAACTTCTACAAGGAGCCGGCCCTGGTGACGATTTCCCAGGCGCTGGCGGTCACCTTCCTGATCAACGGCATGACCACGCAGTACCGCGCGCACCTGAGCCGCGGGCTGCGCTTCGGCCAGGTGGCGCTAAGCGACGTGGGCTCGCAGGTGCTCGGTCTTGGCGCGGCAGTTGCTGCTGCGCTGCTGGGCTGGGGCTACTGGGCGCTGGTGGTACAGCAGGTGGTGCAGGCCGGCGTCAATTTCATTATCGCCGCCAGCTGCGCGCGCTGGTTACCGGGTGGCTACCGGCGTTCGGCGCCGATGCGCGATTTCATGAGTTTCGGCTGGAACCTGATGGCAGCGCAGTTGCTCGGGTATGCCAGTCGCAACGTGGGCCAGGTCATCATCGGTTGGCGGACCGGACCAGACGCGCTGGGCTTGTACAACCGCGCATTCCAGCTGTTGATGATGCCGTTGAACCAGATCAATGCGCCTGCCACCAGCGTGGCGCTGCCCGTGTTGTCGCAGTTGCAGGACGACCGCGAGCGCTTTAGTGCCTTCCTGCTGCGCGGGCAGACCGTCATGGTGCAAACCTGATCTTTGCGCTGTTTGCGTTTGCCTGCGCACTGGCAATGCCGCTGATCGTGCTGGTACTGGGCGAGCAGTGGCGTGAGGCGGTGCCGCTGTTCCAGGTGCTGACACTGGGCGGTATCTTCCAGACGGCGGCCTATGCAACGTACTGGGTATTCCTTGCGCGCGGGCTGATGCGCGCGCAGCTGGTGTATTCGCTGGTCAGCCGCGTCCTGCTGATCGCCTGCATTTTCGTTGGTTCGCGCTGGGGCGCGATGGGTGTGGCGATCGGCTATTCGTTCGGTCTGTTGTTGACCTGGCCGCTGTCGCTGCTGTGGATCGGCAAGATTTCAGACGCGCCGGTCGGAGCTCTCTTCACCAATGCGTTGCGCGCCATGGTCGCCTACGGGGCGGCGGGTGGCTGTGCGTATTACGCCTCCATTACGGTGGGCGGCCCGCTGTGGGAGCAACTGGCTGTCGGCGCAGTGACGATGCTTGCCGTTTGCCTGCTTGCCTTGGCGATCTGGCCTGCATTCCGTCGCGATGTGATTGCCATCATCAACATCCGCAAGCTGCTGACCCAGGCAAAGGCACGTCGATGAGTCGACATTGTCTTCGCCTGCAGTTGGTCATGCTTTCTCTCACTCATTCATAGGACACGGCCCATGAGCGATATACCTGCCGCCGCTTCCGGCATCCGCCGGCCTTGCTATCTGGTCTTGTCCGCCCACGATTACCGCACGCCGCGGCGCGCCAATATCCACTTCATTACCGATCAACTGGCGTTGCGCGGGACCACGCGGTTCTTCTCGCTGCGTTACAGCCGGTTGTCGCGCATGAAGGGCGATATGCGGCTGCCGCTCGACGAAACCGCAAACACGGTCGTCTCGCACAAGGGCGTGGACTGCTACCTGTGGCGCACGACGGTGCATCCGTTCAATACGCGCCGTCCGTGGCTGAGGTCGGTCGAGGATGCGATGTTCCGTTGGTATGCCGCGCATCCGCCGCGCCAGCTACTCGACTGGATGCGCGAGGCCGACGTAATCGTGTTCGAAAGCGGCATTGCGGTCGCTTTCATCGAACTGGCCAAGCGCGTCAATCCTGCAGCCAAGCTGGTCTACCGCGCGTCAGACGGATTGAGCACGATCAATGTTGCGTCGTATATCGAGCGCGAGTTCGACCGCGTAGCGCCCAAGCTCGATGTGATTGCACTGGTCTCGCCGGCAATGGCAGAGGAGATCGTCAGCCGCGACAATGTCTATCACGTAGGCCATGGCGTCGATCACAACCTGGATCAACTCGGCGACCCGTCGCCGTACGGCGAGGGCATCCATGCAGTGGCGGTCGGTTCGATGTTGTTCGATCCGGAATTCTTCGTGGTTGCCAGCAAGGCCTTCCCGCAGGTGACGTTTCATGTAATCGGCTCGGGCATGGGCCGGCATCCGGGCTACGGCGATAACGTGGTGGTCTACGGCGAGATGAAGCATGCCGAGACCATTGGCTATATCAAACACGCGCGGTTCGGGATTGCGCCGTATGCCTCCGAGCAGGTGCCGGTCTACCTGGCCGACAGTTCGATGAAGTTGCTGCAATACGACTTTTTCGGCTTGCCTGCGGTGTGTCCGAACGCCGTGGTAGGGCCGTATCAGTCGCGTTTCGGCTACACTCCGGGCGACGCCGATTCTGTCGTTGCTGCAATCGGACGCGCCCTGGAAGCGCCGCGTGTGCGTTATCGCCAGTGCCTGAATTGGTCCGACACCACCGATCGCGTGCTGGACCCCGGGGCGTATCCGGAAACCCGTTTGTATCCACAGCAAAGCGCAGTGGTGCATGCCTCGTCGGAGGCTGCGCTCTCGCACTGATGCGGCGCACATTTTTTCATTAGGAGACTCATACGTTATGGCCAACGCCTTGCTGCAGAAATGGATAGAACATGCAGAACGTCGTGCGCTGTTCTGGTGGCAGCCCAAGAACGCTGGCGTGAATATGGGGGATCACCTGTCCAAGGTAATCGTCTCCTGCGTGCTGTCCTTGCAGGACAAAACGCTGATCGAGAAGCGGGATCTGAGCAAGAAGCTGATCGCGATCGGCTCGGTGCTGCACTTCGCCAAAGACGGCGACACCGTCTGGGGCAGTGGCATCAACGGCAAGATTCCTGCCGAGCGCAACACCTTCAGTACGCTCGATGTCCGCGCGGTGCGTGGGCCGAAGACGCGCAAGTTTCTGCTCGATCGCGGCATCGCCGTGCCGGAAGTGTATGGCGATCCTGGGCTGCTGACGCCGATGTTCTTTCCGGCCGATGCGCTTGGCGCGGTCAACAAGCGCCCGTTCGCCATCGTTCCGCACTTCAACGAGCCGGTCGAAAAGTACAGCGCGTACAAGGATCACCTGGTATTTCCCAACGTCAAGCCCGCAACCTTCATGAGCGCCTTGCTAGGCGCGGAGTTGGTGATCAGTAGCTCGCTGCACGGCCTGATCCTTGCCGAAGCCTATGGAATCCCGGCGGTGTACCTGGATTGGGGCAATGGCGAAGATCGCTTCAAGTACGACGACTACTACAACGGAACCGGGCGTCTGCAATGGCATTCCGGCAACAGCGTGGAAGAGTGTCTGCAACTGGGCGGCAACGGCGATTTCGATCTGGAAAAGCTGCAGGCGGGGCTGTTGGCTGCCTTCCCTTACGACCTTTGGTGATTGGATGACGCAGGGCCAGCGCGTGGATGTGGAAACAACGGGGATTGCCAGCGGAACCGCGCCGCCTGGTGTGGTGATTCCGTTAGGCGGCTTTCCGGTGTTGTCCACCACGCAGGAAGCCTTCGCGCTGGATCTGTTCCACGCGCTGGCCGCCCGTCAGCCGCAGCGGGTGTTCTTCGCCAATACCAATTTCATCGTGCAGTGCCAGTCGCTGCGGATGCGCATGCGCGAGCCCAGCGTGCGTATCGTCAACGACGGGATCGGCATGGATCTGGCTGCTCGGCTGATCCACGGCCGCCGCTTTGCCGGCAACCTCAATGGCACCGACCTGATTCCGTATCTGTGCCGTGAGAGTGCGCAGCCGCTGAAGTTCTTTCTGTTGGGCGGGCGTCCGGGTGTGGGCAAGACCGCTGCGGCGACGCTGACCGGAACCTTGGGGCAACAGGTGGTTGGCATGTGCGACGGCTATGGCGAATTTGCGGCGGCAGGCGAGGGCCTGGCCGAGCGCATCAATCGCTCCGGTGCCGATGTGCTGCTGGTGGCGTTCGGCAACCCACTGCAGGAGCGCTGGATCCTGGACCACAGCCACGCGCTGGCCGTGCCGCTGGTCTTTGGAGTGGGCGCGTTGCTCGATTTCTTGTCCGGTACCGCCAAGCGCGCGCCCGAGTGGGTGCGAGGCCTGCATATGGAGTGGATGTATCGGCTGCTCAACGAGCCACGCCGTTTGCTCAAGCGCTATAGCTGGGATCTGCTGGTGTTCTTCCGTACCTGTCTGCGCGCGGGAAAGCAGCTGCCCTGATGCAGCGCGGGCGTGTCTGGCCTAGCATGCACGCATGCATCCGACCGCCGCCGCCCTGATCCGCTCGCTGCAGCTCGCCCCGCATCCGGAAGGCGGACACTATCGCCGCGTCTATGCCTCCGCGCGTCAGGTAACCGACAACGGGCAGACCCGTCCGGCAATGACTGCCATCCGCTTCTTGTTAAATGCAGGCGAATGCAGTGCGTGGCACCGCGTGGATGCGGAAGAAACCTGGCACTGGCAGCTGGGCGATGCGTTGGAACTGCTGATCTACGACACCTGCACCGAGCAAGTGCAGCGCGTGATCGTGGATGCCGCCGAACGCGGCGAACCAATGCATGTGGTGCCGGTAGGCTGTTGGCAAGCGGCACGCTCGCTCGGCGACTTCACCTTGGTGGGCTGCACGGTGTCGCCGGGATTTGTCTGGGAGGGCTTTGCGCTGCTCGACGAGGCTTCGCCGTTGGCCGCACACCTGGCGACGCTGCTGCCACGCTAACCGTCGACTGCGAGTTCGGCCAAACGCTTCCCTAACGCGGCCGCTGCCGGCTTGGCGTACTGTCCGCCTCAAACAGGGGCGACACACCATGCAACGCAAGGCCGCGGGATGGGGAATGGGGGTGATGTTGGTGTCGCTGCTGGC
Source organism: Xanthomonas phaseoli pv. phaseoli (assembly GCA_022749655.1). Taxonomy (GTDB): domain Bacteria; phylum Pseudomonadota; class Gammaproteobacteria; order Xanthomonadales; family Xanthomonadaceae; genus Xanthomonas; species Xanthomonas phaseoli. Next base: position 3,352,311 of record CP094243.1, on the reverse strand, counting down.
GACCGCCGGTGAAGCCGTGCCGCCCAAGGCGGCGGCGCCGGCACCGGCCGTGGTGGATCTGGAAGCCATGGTCGTGCGCGGCGTGCAGCCCGGCCGGGCTTGTGGAAGGTCAGCAAGGGCGATCATGTGTTGTGGATCCTGGGTACCTTGTCGCCATTGCCAAGGCGACTGCAGTGGCAGTCGACCGAGGTGGAAACCATCATCGGCCAGTCCCAGCAGGTGCTGGAAGCGCCAACCGTGCAGGTGGATGCGGACATGAGATTCTTCGGCAAGCTGACCTTGCTGCCGTCGGCCATGCAAGCGATGAAGAACGAAGACGGACGCGAGCTGCGCGATATCTTGCCGGCCGACCTGTATGCGCGCTGGAGCGTGTCCAAGGCGCGCTATCTCGGCAGCGACCGCGGCGTGGAGCGCAAGCGCCCGATGCTGGCTGCCGGCGAGTTGTATCAGGCGGCGATCAAGCGCTCCGGCCTGGCCCGTTCGCCGGTGGTTTGGCCAGTGGTGGAACGCGCCGCCAAGCGTGCGGGCATCAAACCCACACCGACCGCACTGGACTACAAGATCAAGGACCCGCGCCAGGCGCTCAAGGAATTTCGGGCCGGCGGAATGGACGATACCGCGTGTTTCCGTAGCATCCTGGTGACGGTGGAACGCGACCTGCCGACGATGGTGGAGCGCGCCAATGCCTGGTCGGTGGGCGATATCGAGGCCTTGCGTCAGCTGCCGCGCGAAGACCCGCAGGCCGCCTGCATGGGCGCAATGGCCAGCTCCGCTGCTGCAAAGAAACGCGGCATCGACGATCTGGAACGGCGCATGCGCGAGCATTGGCTGGGCATCGCCACCGCCGCGCTGCAACGCAATCGCAGCACGTTCGCGGTGCTGCCGATCAGTCGGTTGACCGCGCCGGATGGCTATCTGGCACGCCTGCAAGCGCTGGGCTATGAGGTGCAAGCGCCTTGATCGCCTGACGCGCAGGACGGCGCGCATACGCCCCAGGCACGTCTGCACACGCGAGTGCCTGCTGCGTTGCGCCGGCGATGCGGGTTGTGCAGCGCTTGCAGCCGTTTGAAGCAGTGCTTGCCGCGCCCGATCGCCGCAGCCGTGTCGCGCTCCGCCCGGACGGCACCGCGATCGCGCAGGGCGACTGGCCGTGCGGGGGTTAGGCCGGCCGTTCCTGCCACGGTATGCTGCGCGCCTTCTTTGCCGAGAGCTTCGTGTTGAACGCATTGCCGCTACGCATCCTGGGCACCGGACGCCATGTCCCGGCGCGCGAAGTCAGCTCGGGCGAGTTGGACGCGCGCTGGCAGTTGCCGGCCGGAACCACGGCCGCACGCCTGGGGGTGTCACCCGCCACTACGTGGGCGAGGGCGAGACGGCATCGTCGATGGGAGCGGCCGCGGCGCAGCAGGCGTTGGACAATGCCGGCATCGACGGCAGCCAGATCGATTGCCTGATCTCGGCTTGTGCGGTCATGGAGCAACCAATTCCCTGTCAGGCGGTGCTGATCCAGCGCGCATTGGGGTTGGGCGATTCCGGCATTCCCGCATTCGATGTCAATGCCACCTGCCTGAGTTTCCTGGTGGCGCTGGACATGGCCGCCAATGCGCTGGCCCTGGGCCGCTATCGGCGCGTGTTGATCGTCTCCAGCGAAGTGGCCTCGGCTGGGCTGGACGATGCCAACCCCGGCACGGCGGGATTGTTCGGCGATGGTGCCGCCGCGGTCGTGGTCGGGCGCAGCACTGCAGAGCAGGGCTCGGCGTTGCTGTCCAGCCGCCTTGCCAGTTATGGCAACGGCGCGGACCTGTGTCGCATCGGCGGCGGCGGCACCCGCGCGCCGCACGGAGAAGCAAGCGCACCCGCCGCTTCGCGCCTGTTCTGGATGGATGGCCGCGGCGCGTATCGCTTTGCCGCGCGTCACCTGCCGGCGTTCTGGACGCAGCTGCTGGACGAGGCGGGAATTGCGGCCACTGCGTTGCACTGGCTGGTGCCGCACCAGGCCTCCGGTGGCGGCCTGGATCATGTGGTGCAGGCGCTGGGGCTGCGTGCCGAGCAGGTGGTGCGCATCCTGCCGACCACCGGCAACCAGGTGGCCGCCTCGTTGCCGCATGCCTTGCATCATGCGGTGGTGGGTCGGCAACCGCAGCGCGGCGAGCTGGTCGCCTTGCTCGGCACCGGCGCCGGCTTGGCGATCGGCGGCATGGTGTTGCGCTACTGATGGCGCCGCGTGTTTCCCTCGAGCTGCTGCGCATCGGCCATTGCCGACATTGCGAACGCATGGTGCGCGCCGATGGGCATTGGCACGCGGTCGAGTTTCCAGCCTTGAGCGTGCTGATTCGGCATCCACAGCGTGGCGCGCTGCTCTACGACACCGGCTATGCGGAGCATTTTTTTCGCGCCACTGATCCGTGGCCGGAGCGCCTGTATCGCTGGACCACGCCGGTGACGCTGCCGGCGCACGAAACCCTGGGCGCGCAACTGGCGCGTCGCGACGTGCAGCTGGACGAGATCGCCTGGTGTCTGATTTCGCACTTCCACGCCGACCATATCGGTGGCCTGCGCGATCTGCCGAATGCGCGCTTCATCTGCCTGCGCGCGGATTATCAGCAGCTGCGCAGCTGCTCGCGCGTGGGCGGGTTGCGCCGCGCCTTGCTGCCGCAGCTGTTGCCCGACGACTTCGACCAGCGCCTGTTTTGCCGACCAGGCACCGCAGCGCGCGTTGACTGGAGCCTGGCAGGAGCTCGGCCCGGCCTACGATCTGTTCGAGGACGGCAGCGTGCTCGCGGTACCGCTACCCGGGCACGTGCCCGGCCAGATGGGGTTGTGGCTACGCGACCAGCACGGCCGCGAGGTGTTGCTGTGTGCGGACGCGGTGTGGTCCTCGGCCACCTGGGCCTCGCTGCAATGGCCAGCCTGGCCCACGCGTTTGCTGATGCACGACTGGCACGCATTCCAGCGCACCGTGCGGCAACTGCACGTTCTGTCGCAGGCGCACCCGGAGCTGGTCATCCTGCCTTCGCATTGCCAGCCCAGTCTTGACCGTTATCAGCCGGAGTGGCGATGAGCCTGCGCATTCTCGTGACCGGTGCATCCGGTTTTGTCGGTGGCTCATTCCTGCGGCGTTTCCAGGGGCGGCCCGGTGTGGAGATCCATGGCATCGGGCGGCGCGCCAGCGATCTGCCCAACTACCATCGCATTGATCTGAGCCAACCGTTCGCGCTGGACTGGCGACCGGATGTGGTGATCCATGCGGCCGCGCTGGCCTCGCCGTGGGGAACGCGCGCGCAGTTCCACCAGCACAACGTGCAGGCCACCGCCAACGTCATCGACTTCTGCAAGCGGCACGGTTGCCCGCGTCTGCTGTATGTCTCCTCCAGTTCGGTGTTCTATCGCGAAGCGCATCAATACGACCTGGATGAAGACAGCCCGATCGGCCCGGCGTTCGTCAATACCTACGCACGAACCAAATATCTTGGCGAAACCCTGCTCGACGACTATCCCGGGGAAAAGAGCGTGTTGCGCCCGCGTGCGGTGTTCGGGCCCGGCGATACGGTGCTTTTTCCACGCGTGATCGCCGCCGCGCGCAAGGGTGCCTTGCCACGTTTTGTCGGCCAGACCGAACCGGTAATCGGCGACCTGATCTATATCGATACGCTGTGCGATTACCTGTACCGCGCGGCCACCGCGCCGCAGTTGCAGCCGGCGTACAACCTCACCAACGCACACCCGGTGGACCTGCAGCACTTGTTGCTGGAGGTGCTGGCGCGTCTGCAACTGCCGTTGCCGCGGCGCGAGGTACGCATCGGCACCGCATTGCGCATGGCCAGCGTGGTGGAGGCGGTGTATCGCGGGCTGCGGCTGCGGAGCGAGCCGCCGATCACGCGCTTTGGCGTTGGCGTGTTCGCGTACTCCAAAACCTTCGATCCGCGCCGCACGCTGGCCGATCTTGGCCCGCCCAGTGTCGGCCTGGACGAGGGCGTGGACGCCTTCGTGCGTTGGCAGGCAGCGCAGTGGGCCTGATCGTCCCCATCCTGGCGGCGCTGTATCTGGCCGTGCTGCTGGTCAAGACGGTGGCCGTGCTGTGGATCATGCGTGGCGAACGCAGGAGGTCAGCGCGCAGTGCCATTGCAACCCCGGCCGACGTGGCGATCCTGCAGCCGATTCTTGGTGGCGATGCGCACCTGCAAGAGGTGCTCAGCGCCAACGTGCAGGCATTGCCGCAGGCGCAGTTCGTCTGGTTGCTGGATGCCGACGATGGCCTGGGAAACGCCGCTGCCGATGCAGTCGTTGCGCACTATCCGCAGCGGCGTATCGCGCGCCTGCTGGTGCCGGCGGCACCAGCAGGCATCAACCCCAAGGCGTGGAAACTCGATTACGCGTTGCCGCACATCGATGCGCCTGTCAGCCTGATTCTCGACGACGATGCGCATCTGGGCGGACATGCGCTGTCGCAACTGTTGTCGGACCTCACGCATGCCGATGTCGTCACCGCGCTGCCGCATTACCGCGACAGCACCACGCTGGCCGGGCGCCTGTTGGCGCAGTTCGTCAACAACAATGCCGCGCTCACATACTTGGGGTGGCTGCCATTCGCAGCGCCGCTGACCATCAATGGCATGTGCTACGCCGCGCGTACCGAACAGCTGCGCCGCTGGGGCGGCTTTACCGCATTGCTGGAGCAACTGACCGACGATCTGGCCTTCGCGACCCTGGTGCGCGACCGCGGCGGGCGACTCTGGCAATCCACTGCGCCGGTGGCGATGCGTACCGCCATGCCCGACCTGCGTGGCTATGTGCGCCAGATGCATCGCTGGATGCTGTTCGCAACGATCCTGCTAGGCCGTCAACGCCTGCGCGTACGCAGTGCCATCGGCGTGTTGCAGGGGCTGCCGCCGGTGCTGCTGGTGGCCATGCTGGTTTGCGCTTGCGTGCAGCACACCTGGCCGGCTGCATTGTGCGTATTGATCGTCTTGCTGGCGCGCGCGTTGCTGCTGTGCGGTGTGCAGTGGCGCGTCACCGGCGCCGTTCGCCATCGCCTGCTGGTGTCGCTCTGCGCCGAATGTCTGCAACCGTTGCATCTGCTGCACGCCGCGCTGGTGCGCACGATCCGCTGGCGCACGCGGCGCTACCGCGTGTTAGCCAATGGGTGCTTTCGTGCAGAGTGAGTCGGGTCCGCTGCAGATCGCCTTCCTCACCGGGCAGAGCGATCCGGCAAGCTGCGCCTTGAGTGCGGAGCAGGGCGCATTTCTGCGAGAGCTGCGGGGCACGGGCAGGCAGTTGGTGGACTGCAATTACCCGTACCGCCGAAACAACGTGCCGCACCAGCGCACGCCGTTATGGCGTGCCAGCCTGTCCAATGCGCGGCAGTATCTTGCGGCCCGGCATGCCCGCCTTGCCGAGGCCGATCGCAAGCGTGTGCATGCGCTGCTGGAACAGGCGCCGATGACGCTGCTTCTTGCCGGCAGCTGCGGGCTGCAGCTGCTGACCGCTTTGCAGTTGCCGGATGCGTTGCGCGCACGTCTGGCGGTTTTTGCGTACGGCCCGGTGTGCGATGCGCCTGCAGTATTCGGCCAGCTGCGCGTGGTACAGGGCCGCAGCGACTGGATCTCTCGAACATTGTTCGATGGGCACGTCGATGCGAGGCCTGCGTGCGGACACATGGCGTACCTGCGCAACGCCGAGGTGCTTGCCGAGTGCCAGCGCTTCCTCGCGCAGATCGAACGGACGCGACATGGCGCAGCGCATGCGCATTGATCTGATCGCACCGCCCTACAGCGGCCATCTGCATCCCATCCTGGCAATCGCGCAACAACTCAGCGCGCAGCACCAGGTCTGCGTCATCAGTACGCCTGCCGCCCAGGCGCGCATCGAAGCATGTGGGCTCACCGCTGCCAGCGCGCTGGACGCGCACGCCGATCGCTTGCTGCTTTCCATCGCCAACCCGCCGCATGCCGTGGGCCACAACCCCGTGCGCCTGCGTCGGCAGTTGCACCATGCGCTCGGGCTCATGGCGCAGCTGGGCGAAGTGCTACAGCAGCGCTGGCGCGAGCGGCGGCCGGATCTGGTGATCGTCGACTTCACCCTGCCCAGCGCAGGACTGGCCGCACAGGCGATGGGCATCGCCTGGTGGACCAGCATGCCGTCGCCGTGCGTGATCGAAACCACGGATGGGCCGCCCGCATACATTGGTGGATTGCTGCCTGCGACCACGCCCTTGCAGCGTGTCTGGCATGCAGCGGCGCGCCGGCTCACGCGTGCTTTCAAACGGACCCTGCACCTGTGCTATCGGCGCCAGATGCGCGCGTGCGGGTTGCCGGCGATCTATCGCAGCGATCGCAGCGAGACGGTGTATTCGCCGCAGTGCATCCTGGCCCTGGGAGTACCGTCGTTCGAGCTGGCGCAGCATTGGCCGGCGGCAGTGCGCTTCGTCGGGCCGCAGTTGTGCACGCCGCCTTCGTCGGTGACGGCGCCTACCTTCGTCCACGGTCGCCGACATGTGCTGGTGACGCTGGGCACGCATCTGCAATGGGTCAAGCAGCGCATGGATGGCGTGTTGCGCGCGCTGGCGCCGCAGTTCCCGGAGGTGATTTTCCATTTCAGCGACGGCGACACCGGCGCTCCGCCGCAGCCGGGGCAGGGCAATTATCAGCGGCTGCCCTATGTGGATTACGCACAGCACCTGCACCGCTACGCATTGGTGATCCATCACGGCGGTGCCGGCATTCTCTACGCCTGCCTTGCCGCGGGATTGCCGGCCATCGTCTACCCGCTGGACTACGACCAGTTCGATCACGCCGCGCGCCTGCAGGTAGCGGGCGCTGCCTGGTGGTTGCGCGATCTGGATGGCTTGCCGGCGTTGCTGCGTCAGGCGCTCGGCGCCGGCGAGGTGCCACGCGGCGTGCGTCGCCTGCAGGCGGAGCTACAGCTGATCAATCGCAGGCGCGCATCGCGCACCTGGTGGAGGATTTCGCGCAGACTGGCGCAGTGCCGCCGGTGTAATGCGGCACGCGCCACAACGAGCCTGTAGGGGCGATCAGCCTGCCGCTGCGTTCAACGCAGGCGTCTTGCTGGTCATCAGCTGCGGCCAGCGTTTGAGCACGGCGGCACGGATACCGGCCTGGTCGATGCCGGCCTCGGCCAGCAGGTCTTCGCGGCTGGCGTGATGCTGGAAGCTGTCCGGCAGGCCCAGGTGCAGCATCGGCACGGTAATGGCTTCGGCGTTGAGCAGTTCCGACACGCCAGAACCTGCGCCGCCGGCAACCACGTTGTCTTCGATGGTGACGAAGCCGTCGTGGGTTTTTGCAAGTTCCAGCAGCAGCGCCTTGTCCAGTGGCTTGACGAAGCGCATGTTGACCACCGTCAGGCCCAGTTCGCGGCCCACTGCCTCGGCCGCATCCACCGTCGCGCCGAAGCCGAGCAGGGCAATGCGGGTGCCGCTGTGACGCAGCTGCGCCTTGCCGATCGGCAGGGTGGCCAGCGAGGTGTCCAAAGCTGCGCCGGGGCCGGTGCCGCGCGGGTAGCGCACCGCGGCCGGGCCCTGGTACTGCACGCCGGTACTTAGCATCTGACGGCATTCGGCCTCATCGGCCGGCGCCATCACGACCATGTGCGGCACGCAGCGCAGGAAGCTCAGGTCCAGATTGCCGGCATGGGTAGCGCCATCCGGGCCGACCACGCCACCGCGATCGATCGCAAACAGCACATCCAGTTGCTGCACCGCCACGTCGTGCACCAGTTGGTCGTAGCCGCGCTGCAGGAACGTGGAATAGATCGCGACCACCGGCTTGGCGCCCTGGGTCGCCATGCCGGCGGCCAGCGTGACCGCGTGCTGCTCGGCAATGGCCACGTCGAAGTAGCGCTGCGGATATTCCTTGCTGAAGCGCACCAGGCCCGAGCCCTCGCGCATTGCCGGGGTGATCACCAGCAACTTGGGCTCGGCGGCGGCCATGTCGCAGACCCAGTCGCTGAAGACGTCGGTATAGGTCGGCTTCTTGGCACCGGTCTTGGCGACCAGGCCCTTGCTCGGATCGAACGGGCCAACGGCGTGATAACCGATCTGATCGCCTTCGGCCAGCTCGTAGCCCTTGCCCTTGGTGGTGATGACGTGCAGCAGCTGCGGGCCCTTGAGCCTCTGCAGGGTCTTCAGTGCGCCGATCAGGCTGGGCAGGTCGTGGCCATCGATCGGGCCGGTGTAATGGAAGCCCATTTCCTCGAACAACGTGGACGGCACGAACATGCCTTTCCAGTGTTCCTTCCCAGCGCCGCACGAAACGCGCGGTGGGATTGTTCTTCTTGTCGCCGAGGATCTTCTTGCCGCCTTCGCGGATCGCATTGAGCGTGCGGCTGCCGCTAGCGCGACCGAGCATCTTGGTCAACCCGCCCACTGCTTCGGAGATCGACATGCGGTTGTCGTTGAGGATCACCAGCAGGTTCGGTTCCGGGTCCATGCCGCCGGCGTGGTTGAGCGCCTCATAGACCATGCCGGCCGTCATCGCGCCATCGCCGATCACCGCCACCACCTTGCGCTCGTCGCCGTTGCGCTGCGCAGCGATGGCCATGCCAAGCGCGGCCGAGATCGAGGTGGACGAATGGCCAACGCCGAAGGTGTCGTAGATGCTCTCTTCGCGCTTGGGAAACGGCGCCACGCCGTCCTTTTGCTTGACCGTGTGGATCTGGTCGCGCCGGCCGGTGAGGATCTTGTGCGGGTAGGTCTGATGCCCGACGTCCCACACCAGCTGGTCCACCGGCGTCTGATACAGGTAGTGCAGGGCGACGGTGAGCTCGATCACGCCCAGGCCGGCCGCGAAGTGCCCGCCGCTCTTGCCCACCGATTCGATCAGATAGGAGCGCAGTTCTTCGGCGATCGCGGTCAGCTCGGCTTCGTCGAAGCGGCGCAGATCGTCGGGAGTCTGGATGCGGGACAGGCGCGGATAGCGGGTGGTGTCGATCATCATCGTGTCAATTTTCTGAATCCGTATTGTCCTCCCCATGCGAAGGCCCGGCAAGCAAACCGGTTCAGCTGTCAGCGGGAAGTGATGGGCACGCGCATCGTCACGCTTGGCGGGCGCGGCGCTCATCGACACCTGCGGCAATCTGCCGCACCTGTGGATGGGTCGATTGCGCCGTGTCGTCCAGATCACTCGGCCTCAGTGCCTGCATCGGGCGGAGGGCACTGGGCCGTATCGAGGCGTGTCATGCCTTGGGTCGCGGTGGCCGGGTTCGATATCACGTGGGACACCCGGCGCGCCAGTGAAGCCGCCAGCGCTGCTGCGAGCGTGGGGCACGAGCACGCGTGTCCAGGCTCAATCATTCGCGGCTGCCCCGGCCCTGCACCGAGCCTGGCGCGGCAAGTCACCAGCCAGGAGGCGCAACGCGTGACCAGTGGGCCTACAGCGACAGCTTGGAGCGCTTGGGCAGTTGCGCGCGCAGGAAGGCCATCTGATCGGACAGGATGTTGCGGTTGGACAGGATCAGGTGCTCGATCCAGCTCGGCCGGTAGGGCACCGCCAGCAGCGGCATATGCGCCTGTTGCGGCGTACGGTTGGCCTTGCGCGAATTGCACTGGAAGCAGGCGGTCACCACGTTTTCCCAACTGTCGCGACCGCCTTTGGACACCGGCATGACGTGGTCGCGGGTCAGGTGCGGGCGGCTGAAATGCTGGCCGCAATACATGCACAGCTGCGAATCGCGCGCGAACAACGCGGTGTTGCTGAGGGTCGGGGTCGGGTCCAGCGCGCGCGAACGGGCATGCCCGCGCGCGGCGATGATGGGGTGCAGCTCCAGCGTGCTGCGCTCGCCGGTCAGCCGCGAGATGCCGCCGTGGATCTGCATGCAAGGCTCGCCCAGCGTCCACGACACCGCATCGCGGGCGTACAGGCAGGCAGCGTCTTGCCAGTTGATCCAGTCCAGCACGCGGCCGTGCGCATCGAGCGACAACAGGCGAAGCGTGGGGAGTTGGTGGATTGCAGCGACAGCGCTGCCCGCGTCCGGGGCAGGGTTGCCTCCGGGGACGATCACATCACGAACGTGCGTGTCTGTCTCCATCGGGAAAACAGCTTATACCCGATCGTTGACAGTTTGTGTATCGCAGCGAACGGCGTTGGCGCGTGACTCGAAAGCACTGGCTCGACGAGCACTGTTGTCTGCGATTCCGGGCCGCCGCGCCGCGGGATCACGCTTCGAACGCAGTGATGGCGTCGGTGATCCGTAGGAGCGCACCCGGGCGCGACGCCTTGTCGCGCAATACTCCCAGTCGCGGCCAGGTCCGCTCCTACGACAGCGCGGAATCCCGCGGCGTGATCCGTAGGAACGCACCCGGGCGCGATGGCTTGGCGCGCGATACTCCCAGTCGCGGCCAGGTCCGCTCCTACGACAGCGGCGGAATCCCGCGGCGTTAGCCGTGGGAGCGCACCCTGGCGCGATGGCTTGTCGCGCGATATCCCAGTCGCGGCTAGGTCCGCTCCTACGACAACAGCGGAATCCCGCGACGTTAGCCGTAGGAGCGCACCCGGCGCGAGCGCTCAGCCTTCGCCGAACAGTTCCGCTTCCAGCGTCACCAGCGGTGCGGCGCCGCTGCGGATGGCGGCGGCATGGGTCAGGTGCGCGGCAGGATGCGGGCGAAGTAGAACCGCGCCGTCTCCCGCTTGGCGCGCCTGAAGTCCTCGCCATGCGCCGATGCGTCGGCAGCGGCCACGCTACGTGCCCACCAGTACGCCAGCACCACGTAGCCCGAATAAAACAGGTAGTCATGGCTGGCCGCGCCCAGTTCGTCCGGGTTGCGCGCGGCGCGATCGAGCACATCGCGGGTCAGCATCGCCCATTCGCTGCACTTGTCGCGCAGCGGCTTGATGAACTCGGCCAGCGCGGCATTGCCGTCCTGCGCGTTGGCGAAGGTTTCCACGTCGGCCAGGAACAGCTTCAGCCCGGCAGCCTGGCTGGCGGCGGTCTTGCGCCCGATCAGGTCCAGCGCCTGGATGCCGGTGGTGCCTTCGTAGATGGTGGTGATGCGCGCATCGCGGGCCAGCTGCTCCATGCCGTACTCGCGGATGTAGCCGTGGCCGCCGAAGCACTGCAGGGCGTGGTAGGTGTTCTCGATCGACCATTCGGTCTGGCAGGCCTTGGAGATCGGGGTGAGGAAGCTCACCAGGGTCTCGGCACCGGCGCGTTCGCGTTCGGTTTCGCCACGATGTGCCACGTCCACCAGGCTGGCCGCGTGCAGCGCCAGCAAGCGGCTGCCTTCGGTCAGCGACTTGATGGTCAGCAGCATGCGGCGCACGTCCGGGTGCACGATGATCGGGTCGGCCGGCTTGTCCGGGAACTTGGCGCCGCTGAGCGCCCGCGATTGCAACCGCTCGCGGCTGTAGCGCAGGGCGTTCTGGTAGGCGCGCTCGGATAGCCCGATGCCTTGCAGGCCCACGCTCAGGCGTGCGGTATTCATCATCGTAAACATCGCCTGCAGGCCCTTGTGCGGCTGGCCGACCAGGTAGCCCTGTGCGCCCTCGAAGTTCATCACGCAGGTCACCGAGCCCTTGATGCCCATCTTGTGTTCGATGGACCCGCAATGCAGCGCGTTGCGCTCGCCCATGGTGCCGTCGCGGTCCACCTTGAACTTGGGGGTGACGAACAGCGAGATGCCCTTGGCGCCGGCCGGTGCGTCCGGCAGCTTGGCCAGCACCAGGTGCACGATGTTGTCGGTGAGGTCGTGCTCGCCGGCGGTGATGAAGATCTTGGTGCCGGTGATGGCGTAGCTGCCGTCGGCATTGGGTTCGGCACGGGTCTTGAGCAGGCCCAGGTCGGTGCCGCAATGCGGTTCGGTCAGGCACATGGTGCCGGTCCAGCGGCCGTCGATCAGCGGTTTGAGGAAGACGTCCTGCTGCCAGGTCTCCCCGTGCTGGCGCAGGGCTTCCATCGCGCCATGCGACAGCAGCGGGAAGTTGCCCCAGGCCAGGTTGGCGGCGTTGATCATTTCGCTCAGCGGCACGCCCAGCGTGTGCGGCATGCCCTGGCCGCCGAATTGCGGTTCGGCGGTGAGCCCGTTCCAGCCGCCTTCCACGAATTGATCGTAGGCGGCGCGGAACCCGGGTGGGGTGGTCACCGCGTGTGTGCTCTTGTCGAACGCGCAACCGATCTCGTCGCCCACGCTGTTGAGCGGCGCCAGCACTTGCGAGGTGAAGCGGCCGGCCTCTTCGAGGACGGCGTCGATGATGTCAGCACTGGCCTCGGTGTAGCCGAGCCGGGCGAACAGGGCATGCGCGCCGAGCACGTCGTGCAGGGCAAAGCGGAAATCGGTCAGCGGGGCGGTATAGCTGCTCATGCGGGATCCTTGGAAGCGGGTACGGGAGGCGTGCGCCTTAGAGCCACTCTTAGCGCAGCACGCCGTTGAGGCCGGGAGCCGGGCTGAGCGTATTGCGCGATTCCACACTGAACTCGCGTTGTTTCTTGTCCTGTGGGGTCGCCCAGACGGTGCCCTTGAGCGCATACGGGAACGAGCGGCCGCCGGCCAGCACGTCGGCCACGGTGATGCGGCCCAGCGAGGTGGGTTGCACGGTGACGGTGACCACGTCGGCGGTTTCCGGGCCGATCGACATGCCCACTGCCTGGTCGAGCTTGCCGGCCAATTGATCGCCGGCAGAGATTTCCAGTGCCACGCGCTCGAACTGCATCGGGATGCTGCTGTAGTTCTGCAGGCGCAGGTCCACCGACCAGGCGCCGTCGGCACGCACGGTCAGTTGCTGGATGCTGGCGGCCGGCTCGGACACCCGGCGGACTGCGCCGCCGCAGGCGCTCAGCAGCAACCCGCAGGCCAGCGACACAAGAAGAAGACGATAGGCACGACGCATGGACTCGGGTCCTTGGCGGAATGAGGCGGCGCCAAGAATACTACGCAGTACGGTCGCTGCTCCCCAGCGCGCACAGCGGAGGTGGCGATCCTAGGCCGGGGCGCGGGCAGGCCTCACAACACCGGCGCGGCCACAATCAATGGCGACAGGTCGTAGCCCATCGCGGTGGCCTGCGCCTTGAGCCGTTCCAGTTGCGCGCGCTGCATCTGCGGCGAGCGCGACAGGATCCACAGGTACTTGCGATCCGGCTCGCCGACCACCGCCCATTGGTAATCCGGGTCGAGCGCGATCACCCAATAGTCGGCCCACACCAGCGGCAACCAACCCAGCCACTCGGGAGCAAAGCGCACCTGCAACTGCCCGGGCTGGCCGGCGACCGGGCGCGCCACGCCGTCGGCCTGGGTCAGGCTGCCATCGGCGGTGCGACAGCCATTGCGCACGCCGATCAAGCCATCGTCGCGCAAGGTGTAGATGGCGGTAATGTCGCTACGGCACTTTTTCTGGAACGACACCGGCAGGTGTGCAATCTCATGCCACTGGCCGGCATAGCGCGAGATGTCCAGCTGCGGCACCGCGCGCACCGGCTGTTGCGCAAACGCGGCCAGCGGCAGCAGGGCGACGAACGACAGCAGCAGGCGGGGCAGGCGCATGACAATCTCCGGTGGACGCGCGCAGGCTAGGCCATGTCCCCGGCCGCGCGGCGTGAAGCGGTGCAAGAAACGCGTTCCTCAAGGCGGCCGTCAATAAAGTTGCTCGCAACGCTTGCCCAAACTGCGCCTGCTCGCTATAGTGCGCGTCCTCGCAACGCAGGCATCGTGTTGCAGGGTAAGTGGCCGAGTAGCTCAGTTGGTAGAGCAGGGGATTGAAAATCCCCGTGTCGGCGGTTCGATTCCGTCCTCGGCCACCATATCCAAGCCTTCGTTCGCAAGGCTTCCCGGTTCCCACCGGATCTACTGCTTCCCCACCACTTGTCACTGGCTCGATTGCGCACGCGGTGTGCTGTCTTTGTGCTGCGCGCGTGCGTGCGCTGACGCGATCCAGCGTGGACGCAGACTCGCGCGTTGGTTCGGCCGCCCGGTCAGCATCCGCGGAGGTCCTATGTGCGCGCGATGCAATCGATTTCGACGTGGTCTTCAAGTGCGCATGGCGATACTGCGCGCATGACGCACAAGACACTTCGACGCACCCTGATCCACGGCTACTGCGGTGAATTCCGCGTGGAGACCCTGGAAAGCCAGGCGCCAGGCGCGACGCTGTGGCTTTCGACCGCGTTCGTTTACCACCGCGATCGCGCCGCGCCCGTGGCCACGATCGAGGGTGCAGGGCAGGGCGAGTACCGGGGCGATGCACGCGAGCAGGCGCTGCGCGTAGGTTCTTGTCTGGCGGAGTTTCTGGATCCCAAGCAATACCGCTGCTGCGAGAGGCAGAGCGGCTGAAGCATCGAAGACTCTCGCGTGCGCTACGCAAGTGCAGGCAAGGGGGCGTTGTTGGTGATGGAACAGGACAGCCGGCGGCAAGGCGCGCGATGTCTTGCATGAACTCAGCGCCTACTGCGAGTGCCGAAATGAGCGCGCCCGCTCATGTCGTGCTTATAGCAACACCACGTTGTGCAGATGCGTTTGTAGCCCCTTGCGCAAAATCCGGTAGCAATCGCGATCGAAGTCGCCGGGTGCGGTCTTCAGTTTGCGGGCAGCAGCCAGCGAGGTGGCGCTGCCCAGATAATGCCAGTTGCGTAGCACGTGGAACTGGCGCAACTGCTTGCCTTCTTCCTTTAACGCCACCGCGCCAGGAAAGGGCCAGACGGCCTGTTCCAGATGCTCAAGGGCAGCGCGCAGACGCGTCTCGTGGTCGCCCAGCGATTCGGCGCCATGGCAGGCACCGGCACAGCGCTTCAACATGGCGCGGAAACACGGGCGGCCATCGGTGGCGCGTTCCAGGCCGAGCAGCCCGTAGCAAAGGCGGTCGCGATCGGCCAGCCGTCGTAGTGCTTCCTTGGCGGCGCGTGGGCTGGAATAGAGCCCATACAGCCACGGTGTTACCGCCGGATCGCGCTCGGCCGAATGCACGATAGACACCTCGCCACAATACAGCCGGATCGAAAACTGACGCGGGACGCGACGTAGCTTTTGGTTGTACAGCGGGCGCATCGATTTGATGAGCTGCGATTCCAGTAGCTGCGCACCGAGATCGCCGGCCATTTCGAACACGCTGATGCGACGGGTCTGGCGCAACAACGCGGCTTCGCGTGGCGTGCGGAAGTGATCCATCACCCGCACCCGCAAGTTGACGCTCTTGCCGATGTACAACGGCAGTTCGCTGTCCTGGCCGTGGAACAGATACACCCCGGCAGTCGTTGGCAAGGTTGCGAGCGTGCTGCGTAAATGATCGGGATAGGCGTATTCGACCGCCCCGAGCCCGCGGCGAACGCGTTCACTGCGTGCCACGGCGGACCTTGGTCTGCTGCGTCAGCGTCTCGACGCGAGTGCAACCATCCAGCTGGCCTGGCGTTGCTACATGCACGGTGGGAAGCGAGTGTGTGCGGACAATCGTGGTCATCGGGCAGCAGCGTGCCGGTGTGCTGTCGCATCAGCTGAGACGCGGCGCGATTCCGGAAAAGAATGCGCCTCCGGAAGAGCTACGGCCCTTCCGGAAGCGCCGTGGTACCTGCCGTTTTGTGCAGCTCAGCGGTTGTTGCCGGCACCGCTCGCCTGGCCACCCTTCGTGCCGGCCTTGCGCGCTTGTTCGGTGGGCGTTGCCGCTTTCATGGGCCGCCTTGCCGCCGATGGAGGCGATTTCGCGCTGCTTGTGTCCGTCCATCGAAGCAAAGCCGCGGTTGCCGGTGCCACCCTTGTTGCCGTTCTGATCTGCCATTGCAGATTCTCGTTCGCCGGTTGGGGAGTGCACCACTGGACGCCGTGGCACGAGGCCAGCATCGCGGTGCAGGCACCGATCGGACGTGGGGATTTCGACAGCCAGGCGTGAGCCGGCACGCGGGCGTGACGAGCGGTCTTCACTGGCGAAAAACGCGGAGTGGCGAAGTAACGTTGCAGACGCTCGACAGTATTGCGGCGCCATCGTGCGCGTGCGCCGCAGCGCATGCGACGAGCGTGCGGCGTGTTGCAATCTGGTGCCGGCGCGCGTGGCAGGCGCGGCCGGCTATGCTGGCCGCCGCGACGCAGGCCAGGACACAGCGATGACGACACAATACCGAGGTTGGGCAACAGTGCTGGCAATGACGGCGACGTTTGCCACGCCAGCCGGCGCCGCCACGCTGCCGGCCGGTGCCGCCACGTTGTTACCTGCCGGGCAGTCGGTGATGAGCGTCGCTAGCGCAGATTTCACCGGCGATGGCCGGCTGGATTACGTGGTTGCGTTGCGTGCATCGGCAGAACACGTGCTGCGTGGTCATGGCGATGCGGCACCGCCACGTACCTTGCTGGTGCTGGTTGCAAACGCCGACGGTGGGTTTGTCGAAGCCGCACGCAACACGCGGGTGATCTTCAGAGCCGACGAAGGCGGGCAGTGCGATCCGTTCCTGGACAGCGACCAGGGCCTGGTCGCGAAGGGCGCGTATTTCACCGTACAGAATGGGGTGGCGTGCGGACAACATTGGACCGACTACATCACCTTTCGTTACGACCGCCGCCGCGGCGTTTTCGTATTCCACAAGCGCGTGATCGAAGCATGGGAAATGAATACCCAGGACACGCCCGATGCCGAGGCGCTGCGCCTGCGCAAGCACAAAGAAATTGCCGCCGACCCGCGTCAGCCGGTCCTGCTGTCTGCCTATACGCCTGGACCGTGATGGGGCTATTGCAGCGCATCCGCTTCGATGGCGGGCGCGGCCGTACGGGAAATGCTCATGGATGTGACGAATTGCCTCACCGGACCCAACTAGACTGTCGCCACGGGAATGGCCCCGCGGAGAACATCACTTGAACGATCCCGGTCACGGAGAGCTGCGGGCGCCTCAGATCAGCGACACAAGCAGCCTGCCTGTCGAGAAGCACCGCTCGGATATCTTCTTTGCCGCCGTGGAAACCACGCGCATGCCAATGACGGTGACCGACCCCATCTTCCGGACAATCCCATCGTGTTCGCCAACCGCGCGTTTCTGGAGATGACCGGTTATGCCGCCGATGAGGTCATCGGCAATAACTGCCGTTTCCTGCAGGGGCCGGAAACCGATCCGGCCAGCATCAGCGATGTGCGCGAATCGATCGAAAACCGCAGCGAATTTGCCACCGAGGTGCTGAATTACCGCAAGGACGGCTCTTCGTTCTGGAATGCGCTGTTCATCTCGCCGGTGTTCGACGACAAGGGCAACCTGGTGTATTTCTTCGGCTCGCAGCTGGATGTGAGCCGGCGCCGCGATGCCGAAGACGCGCTGCGCCAGGCGCAGAAGATGGAAGCCCTGGGCCAGCTGACGGGCGGCATCGCGCACGATTTCAACAATCTGCTGCAGGTGATGTCTGGACATCTGGAAGTGATCCAGATGATGGCCAGCGCCGGCGGGGGCAATGCCGAGCGGATTGCCTTCAGTGCCGAACACGCCGCGGCAGCGGCTGCCAAGGCGGCCACCTTGACCCAGCAATTGCTGGCGTTTTCACGCAAGCAGAAACTGCGCGGGCGGGTCGTGAACCTCAACGGGCTGGTGGCCGGCATGACCAACATGGCCGAGCGCGCGCTGGGGGCGGTGTCACGTTGCGCCAGGCGCTGGAAGAAGGGCTGTGGAACTGCCAGATCGACACCACCCAGGCAGAGGTGGCGTTGTTGAATGTGTTGATCAATGCGCGCGACGCGATGGCGCAGGCCGAGCGCAAGGAAGTCACGGTGCAAACCCAGAACGTGGAGATCACCGGCCACGACCTGGCGATGTATCACCAGCTGGCCCCGGGCCGCTACGTCAGCATCGCCGTGACCGACACCGGCTCGGGCATGCCGCCGGAGGTGGTCAGCCGGGTGATGGAACCGTTCTTTACCACCAAGGAGGAAGGGCAGGGCACCGGCCTGGGCTTGTCGATGGTGTACGGGTTCGTCAAGCAGTCCGGCGGTACCGTGCGCATCTACAGCGAGGTGGGCGAAGGCACCACGGTGCGGCTGTATTTCCCCGCCTCCAGCGAATTCGAAAACGATTTGCAGGCAGCCAAGAGCCGCGCCATCGACAAGGGGGCAACGAAACCATCCTGGTGGTGGAGGACAAGCAGGACGTGGCGGTGGTGGCGCGGATGTTTCTGGAAAACGCCGGTTACCGCATCCTGTCGGCGTCCAGCGGACGCGAGGCGGTGGAGATCTTGGAGAAGACCCCGCAGGTGGATGCGTTGTTCACCGACCTGATCATGCCCGGCGGCATGAACGGCGTGATGCTCGCCCGTGAGGCGCGCCGCATGTTGCCCAAGATCAAGATCCTGCTCACCACCGGTTACGCCGATGCCAGCATCCAGCGCACCGATGTGGGCGGCGCCGAGTTCGATGTGGTCAACAAACCCTATACGCAGAAGGAATTGCTCAAGCGCATCCGCATGCTGCTGGATGAGCCGACCGGGGTGGGCTGAGCGCGTGTGCCGCCCGGTGACGCTATCGCGCTGCGGTGGCGTCACCGAGACATGCTTGCAATTGCCGATCGGCTGCCGGGTGAAGATCGCGATGCTCCTGCAGTGTCTTTGTGGAAATTCCCCGGATATCAATGGCCATGCGTTGGGTCGTTGGCCCGATGCATGCGAGCTGAGGTAGCGGGGTGTATTGCCGATGAGCGGCGATGCAGCCGTCGCGGCCAGTGATGCGATCAGCGACGCGGATCATGTGCTTTGCGCTGTCGATAGCGCAGGTGCAGCCGCCTACCGATCAGCATTGCGATCACGAACCGACCACGAACACCAGCCTGGACGGCCGTAACGCAGCCGCGCTCGGCAATACGGGTGCCATGCAGCGCCCGACCAGCCCCCAGCCGATACCGAAGAGCGCGCTGCCATACAGCAGTGGGCCATCGAGGTACCGTTGGGCGCGGAACTGCAGCGATGCGTCGCGCAGTCCCCACATGAGTGCGTCAGCGTGCGTGCGGCGAATGCGCAGCAAGACGCACCTCGCCATGTCGCCAGTCGGCCACATCGCCCGCAGCCTCCAGCCGGCCGCTCCGAACAAGCCAGGCAATGCGCTGTGCGACGCGGTCGGCTGCATCTTCGACGTCGGCCAGATTCAACGGCGCGTCAGTGAGCGCTCGCGCAATCATCAAGGCGACTTTTTGCCACGCGCCGCCAGCGTCATTGATAAATGCGTCGATTGCGCGTTCAACGTCGGATGGGCCAGTGCCTGTCGTCGCCAATCACCATTCCAGATGCCCGGAGCACAGCCATGAAGCGTGATCCCGCATTCGGGCTATCAACGCCCGACCTTGCTGCCAATCCCCAAATCCCAATGTCTGCGCCACTATTCCTCACCCAGCGGCGCCACGTAGCCGTCCGGCTTGTCGGCGTTGCGCTCGAACAGGAACTTCTGCAGCTCGGCTTCGAGAAAGGCACGGTGCTTGGGGTCGCGCGGCGACAGCCGGTTTTCGTTGATCAGCATGGTCTGATGCGCCAGCCACGCTTGCCAGGCGGTCTTGCCGATCTGCGCGAAAATGCGCTGGCCGAGCTCGCCCGGATACGGCACGAAATCCAGGCCTTCGGCGTCGCTTTGCTGGTAGTGGCAGAACACGGTGCGGGTCATGCGGATTCCTTTGGGAGACGCGCTTATAACGCGTCGAGCAACTTGCGGATCGGCGCCGGCAGGCCCAGCGATGCAAGATCGGCGGGCGCGACCCAGCGTAGATCGTCATTGTCGCGCACCGCCGGACGCAGCGCGACCTTGCGCAGGCGCAGGGGCTGCAAGTGCAGCCGGTAATGGCTGAAGGTGTGCACGATCAACGGCATCTCGTCGGCGCGCTCGTAGGTGCCGTCGATATGCGCTGCGAACCAGGCGCGCATGCCGCTGTCGGTATCGGCCTGCGGCAGCGTCCATAGCGAAGCCCAGATGCCGGTTGGCGGGCGTCGCTGCAGCAGGATGTGGCCGTTGGCATTGAGCAGCAGCAGCGCAGTGGCCTCGCGTTCGGGCAGCTGCTTGCCGGGTTTGGGGTGGGCAACGCCTCGACCAAGCCATCGCGGCGTGCGATGCAATCGGTCTGCAGCGGGCACAGCACGCAGGCGGGCTTGGCGCGCGTGCACAGCGTGGCGCCGAAATCCATTTGCGCCTGGGTGTAGTCGGCCAGGCGGCCAGCCGGGACCTGCGCAACATGGGTGGTGGCCAGTTGCCATAACTGTTTTTCGATCGCCGGCAGGCCGGGATACCCGGCGATGCCGTGGAAGCGCGCGAGCACGCGTTTGACGTTGCCGTCCATGATCGCGAAGCGATCGTTCCAGGCCTGGCTCAGGATCGCGCCTGCCGTGCTGCGGCCGATGCCCGGCAGCGCAAGCAGTGCATCGAAGTCGCGCGGCACTTGCCCGCCGTGCAGCGCGACGCATTGCTTGGCGGCGGCATGCAGATTGCGCGCGCGGGCGTAGTAGCCCAGTCCGGCCCACTGCGCCATCACGGTGTCGTTGTCGGCCGCCGCCAGATCGGCCAGCTGCGGGAAGCGCGCCATGAACTTGTGGAAATACGGAATGACCACCGCGACCTGGGTCTGCTGCAGCATGATCTCCGACAGCCATACCCGGTAGGGCGTGCGTGGATGCTGCCAGGGCAGATCATGGCGGCCATGGCCGTCGAACCAGTGCAACAGGCGGTCGACGAATGCATCAGCGGAAGGAGTGGCGTGGTCGGCTGGCATGAGCTGTGCTGGCGATGGAGGGCGAGGCGAGAGTTACGTGACGCGGAGCGGATCTGCTGCGTACCTCGTGCGGCGCATCCATTCACCGCAGCGGCACGTCATTGCGCCCAGGCACCGTTCGCAGCGCCATCCTGTATCGCCAGGCGGCCACTGCGGTGGTGTCGGCGCATGGGACCAGGCCACTGACGCATCCGCGCGACCTTGCTTTCAGAGTCCTGCGGGCAAGGGCTGGGCGAACTCCAGTACGGGTCTTGTCTGGGGCCAATCGCATGACACCTGCCGCACCGTGCCACCTGCCTGTAGCGCCTGCGCGCACAGCGGTTGCAGATGCGCGCAGGCTTCTTCCAATCAGCCGCCCAACGCGTCCGGCAACAGCGCATCGACGAAGGCGACCGGGTCGAAGACGCGCAGATCTTCCGGGCGCTCGCCGATACCGGCAAAGCGGATCGGGATATTGAACTCGCGCGCCAGCGCGAACACCACGCCGCCCTTTGCAGTGCCATCGAGCTTGGTCACGACCAGGCCGGTAACGCCCACGGCAGCATGGAACTGGCGCAGCTGCGAGATGGCGTTCTGGCCGGTGGTGCCGTCGATGACCATCAAGACTTCGTGCGGCGCGGCGGCATCGATCTTGCCGAGCACGCGGCGGATCTTGCCGAGCTCGTTCATCAGCCCGGTCTGGGTATGCAGGCGGCCGGCGGTGTCGGCGATCAACACATCGGTGCCGCGCGCCTTGGCGGCCTGCACGCGTCGAACGCCACCGAAGCGGCATCGGCGTTTTGTCCCTGCGCGATCACGGCCACGCCATTGCGATCGCCCCAGGCCTGCAATTGCGCCACCGCGGCAGCACGGAAGGTATCGCCGGCCGCCAGCATCAGGCTGCTGCCGTCGTCCTTGAAGCGCTTGGCGAGCTTGCCGATGGTGGTGGTCTTGCCGACGCCGTTGACGCCAACGGTAAGCACCACGAACGGTTTGAGCGAGCGGTCGATCACCAGCGGCTTGGAGACCGGCTGCAACAGCGCGATGAGGTCGGCGCGCAAGGCCTTGAACAGCGCCTGGGCATCGACGAATTCGCGCGATTTCATCCGCTTGCGCAGGCCGTCGATCAACGCGGTAGTGGCGCCGATGCCGACGTCGGCGGTGATCAACGCAGTTTCGATCTCGTCGAGCAGGTCGTCGTCGAGCTTGGGGTTGCGCGAGAACAGGCCGCCGAAGCTGCGTGCGAAGGTGCTGTTGCGTAGCCGTTCGCGCCAGCCGGGCTTTCCGGCCGGTGCGGCGGGGAGGGCGTCGCACCGGCCGACGATGCTGTCGTCCTGCGTGCTCGGCAGCGGTGCGCTGACGATGGCCGGTGCGGTGACCGTCGGCGCGGCACTGGTTGGCGGCGCGCTGGCGGGAGCTGCAGCAGCCGCTGCAGGCGTCGAGACCGGCGGCGCGACCACGGCAGGCGCTGCGCGTTGCGAAGGCGCGGCCGGCTGCGCAGGCACGACGGGAGGCGGCGTTGGGACGGTCTGCGGCTGCGCCACGACCGGCGGCACCACCACAACCGGCGCGCTGGGGGCGCTGGCGGGTACCGGGTCTGGCAGCGCCTGCAATGCGGTCGGCGCAGGCGCCGCAGGAGTTGTCGGCGCGCTGGGAACGGCGGCAATGCTTTGCGCCTGGCCCGTGCGTGCAGCGATCTCCTGTGCCAGCTGGTCGGCTGGCGCAGCGGTGGTCTGCGGCGGTGCCGGCGCAGCAGGCTCGCTGCCTGCCGGAGCAGGCGCGACAGGCGCAACGGCCGGCGTTGCAGCCGTCTCTGTGCCTGGCTCGGCCGTGGCAAGCGCTTGGACCGGCGCTGCCGGGGTGGCGGCAGACGGCGCGGTGGGGAATGCGGCTGCCAGTTCTTCCAGGCTGTAGCGCGAGGTACGCGAGCTGTCTGGCGTGGTTGGCTTGTGACGGCGAAAAAGCTGGCCATTGGCAACGCAGTAGGGGAAACCCGAAATTCTATCATCCGGCCCCCGACACCTTGACGCTGCCTCCAGCGCCGCGCCCGGGCGCATTGCATGCACCGCCGCACGCAGGTCCGGCGACTCACCTAGCTGCGCCAGCGCATGACAAATCCTGCCGAATTCGGCATTTGTGCCAGCGATGTGTCAACGCGAAGTTGTGTCCTTACAACTGACCTTTGAGCGCGCGGTAATCGCGCGGCGTCATACCGACGGTGGCCTTGAACTGGCGCGCGAAGGCGCTCTGGTCGGCGAACCCGCAGCGTTGCCCGATGCTGGCGATGCTGTCGTCGCCGTAGAGCAGCCGCATCGCCGATTCGATGCGCAACTTGGTCAGCAATTGCTGCGGGGTGACCTGGAACACGCGGCGGAAGTGGCGTTCCAGCTGCGCCACCGACAGCCCGGCCAGGTCGGCCAGGCTCTGCACGCGCAGGTTGTCGCCGAAGTTGGCCTGCATGTGGTCCATGACCTGGCTCAAGCGTTCGTACGCGGAATGACGGCTGTCGGGCTGGCCCAGGTCGCGCGAGATGCCGACCACGCCGATCACCTCATTGGCCTCGCACAGCGGGCGTTTGAAGGTCAGGCACCAACCCGGCAGGCGGTTGGGGTACAGGTGCACTTCAAGCTGGTTGTCGATGAGCTCGCCGCACAGCACGCGGCGGTCCTGCATCATGTAGCTGCCGCCCAGCGGCAACGGAAACACTTCCAGCGGCGAGCGGCCGATGATCTCGCTGCGCAGCTTGCGTCCCAGCCGGCGCACCAGGGTCAGGTTGCAATGGGTGTAGCGGCCCTCGCTATCCTTGATGAAGAACACCACATCCGGCAGTGCATCGAACAGCGTCTGCATTTCCAGGGCGGGCAGGTTGAGGTCCATCAGGGTCATGGTAGCGGTCACGATTAGACGGTTGCACGACGGTGCAGCCCAGCAATGATCCTAGCGCAAACGCGTGGTCGTGATTGGGGTGGTGATTGTGCGGATTTCCGCATTTTCACTTGGCATTGAACGCTAGTCGCCCGCAGGTCGGCAGTGGGAGCATGGGGCATGCACACCATCGACGTCATCGACTCCCACACGGCTGGCGAGCCTACCCGCGTTGTCCTTTCCGGTTTTCCAGATCTGGGCGATGGCGATCTGGCGCAGTGCCGCGAACGCTTTCGCAACGAGTTCGACCACTGGCGCAGCGCCATCGCGTGCGAACCGCGTGGGTCGGACACCATGGTGGGCGCCTTGTTGCTGCCCGCGCGCGACCCAGGCGCCTGCACCGGGGTGATCTTCTTCAATAATGTCGGCTACCTGGGCATGTGCGGGCACGGCACCATCGGGGTGGTCCGCACGCTGGCCGCGTTGGGGCGCATCGGGCCGGGCCAGCACCGGATCGAGACACCGGTGGGAACGGTCGGGGTGGCATTGGCCGAGGACGGCACGGTGTCGGTGGACAATGTCGAGAGCTATCGCTTTGCCAGCGGGGTGGAAGTGGAGGTGCCCGGGCATGGCCGGGTGCGCGGCGACGTGGCCTGGGGCGGCAACTGGTTCTTCATCACCGAGCATGCGCCGTGCGCGCTGGACCTGGCGCACCAGCGCGCGCTGACCGCCTATACCGAGGCGATTCGGCTGGCCCTGGAAGCGGCCGGGATCACCGGCGAGGCCGGTGGCGAGATCGACCATATCGAAGTCAACGGCGCTGCGCCCGACGGTAGCGGGGTGGCGCGCAATTTCGTGCTGTGCCCGGGGCTGGCCTATGACCGTTCGCCGTGCGGCACCGGCACCAGCGCCAAGCTGGCCTGCCTGGCGGCGGACGGCAAGTTGGCCGAAGGCGAGCGCTGGGTGCAGCAAGGCATTCTGGGCAGCGCCTTCGAAGGCAATTATCGGCTGAGCGGGCGCGGCATCGCACCGCGCATCAGTGGGCGGGCGTACATCACCGCGCGCGCGCAACTGGTGATCGACCCGGCGGACCCGTTCGCCTGGGGCATCGTGGCCTGATGGAACCCCAGCGGCCCGCGCCGGTGCTTGCGTCGGTCACGCCGCCTGGCGCAGCACTGTCTGCTGCGATGGCAGGGACTGTTGCTGCAACCCACGCGTCGGCAGCGGCGCCTGGATTGGCTGCGGTTGCCGGATCCGGGTCCACTACGTCTGCCGGATACACGCGACGCAGTTACGACCTGATCGTGATCGGCGCCGGCATCGTGGGCGCCGCTTGCGCGGAAGCCGCGGCGGGCGAGGGCCTTCGCGTTGCGATCGTCGAGCCGGGGCCGATCGGCGGTGGCGCCACCGCCGCGGCGATGGGGCATTTGGTGGCGATGGACGACGACCCGGCCGAGCTGGCGTTGTCGGCGTATTCGCTGCGGCTATGGGAACGCTTTGCCACGCTCGGCGACGCCGAATTCAGCCGCTGCGGCACGCTGTGGGTGGCCCGCGATGCGCGCGAACTGGCGGCAGTGCCAGCCAAGATCGCGCGCCTGGCAACGGCCGGCCTGCATGCCGAAGCGATGGATGCCGCGCAGCTGTATGCGCTGGAGCCGCAGCTGGTGCCCGGGCTGGCTGGCGGCATGCGCGTGCCCGATGAAGCGGTGGTGTATCCGCCGCGGGTCGCGCGCCACCTGGTCGGCGCGGCCTGCACGTCCGGTGCACGCGTGTTTGCCGGCCGCCGCGTGGTGCAGCTGCAGGAGCATGCGGTGCGTCTGGACGACGGGCAGATGCTCGCCGGGCCGGTGCTGGTGGCCAGCGGTGTGGCCTTGCCGCAGCTATTGCCCGAGCTGGCATTGCGCCCGCGCAAGGGCCATTTGGTGATCACCGACCGGCACCCGGGGCTGATCCGGCATCAGCTGCTGGAACTGGGCTACGCGGATTCGGCGCATGGGGCCGACGACACCAGCGTGGCCTTCAATGTGCAACCGCGGCCCACCGGGCAGATTCTGATCGGTTCCTCGCGCCAGTTCGGCGAGCACGACCGCGAAGTCTCGATGCCGGTGTTGCAGCAGATGTTGCAGCGCGCCTTTGCGTACCTGCCGGTGCTGCGCGAGCTGCAGGCGATCCGCGTGTGGACCGGCCTGCGTCCGGCCACGCCGGACGGGCGCCCGTA
Source organism: Xanthomonas phaseoli pv. phaseoli (assembly GCA_022749655.1). Classification (GTDB taxonomy): domain Bacteria; phylum Pseudomonadota; class Gammaproteobacteria; order Xanthomonadales; family Xanthomonadaceae; genus Xanthomonas; species Xanthomonas phaseoli. The sequence continues at coordinate 3,326,612 of CP094243.1, read as the reverse complement.
CTTGGGGTGGTGCCCGGCCGACGCGATGTGTGGGTGGCCGCCGGTCATGAGGGGTTGGGGGTCACCACGGCGCTGGGGAGCGCGCGGGTGATCGTGGACAGCCTGCTCGGGCGCACCCCGGCCATCGACCCGGCGCCCTACGCACCGGCGCGTGCCGTGCAAGGCGCGCCCGCATGAGCGCAACGGTGCGTCTGCACGTGGATGGGCGCATGGTCCAGGTGCCGGCCGGTGCCAGCGTGGCGGCGGCAGTGGCGCAGGCGACGTTGCAGTTTCGGCAATCGAGCAGTGGGCAAGCGCGCGCGCCCCTGTGCGGCATGGGCGTGTGTTTCGAATGCCGCGTGCGCATCGACGGCGTGGGACAGCAACGCGCCTGCCTGGTGGACGCATGCGATGGCATGCAGGTGCGCACCGATGGCTGAGCGCGCGCTGCATTTCGATGTGTTGGTGATCGGCGCCGGCCCGGCCGGGCTGGCGGCGGCGCAGGCGGCGGCCAGCCAAGGCGTGCGCGTCGGCATGGTCGACATGCAGCCACGTACCGGCGGTCAGGTGTGGCGCAGCGATGTGCAACACGGCGGGCCGGCCGATGCGCGCGCATTGCTGCAGCAAGTGGCTGGCAATGCATCGATCACCGTGCTGACGCGCACGCAGATCTTGCTGGCGCAACCGGGCTGGCTCCTGGCCGATGGCCCCGACGGCACGCTGCAGCTGCATTACGCCGCATTGGTGCTGGCCACCGGTGCGCGCGAACTGCTGCTGCCATTCCCGGGTGGACCTTGCCCGGCGTCACCGGTGCCGGCGCGGCGCAGGCGCTGGCCAAGCAGGGCTGGCCGCTGGCGGGCAAGCGCGTGCTGGTGGCCGGCAGTGGCCCGTTGTTGCTGGCCAGTGCGGCCACGTTGCAACGGCATGGCGCGCGCGTGCTCAGCATTCACGAACAAACCTCCCCGGCCGCCCTGCGCCAGTTCGCACTGCAGTTGTGGCGCTGGCCGGGCAAGGCTGCGCAGGCGGTGGCGTTGCGCCTGCAGCTGCGTGCAGTGGCATATCGCGCCGGCAGCATCGTGATTGCCGCGCATGGCGACACGCAACTGCGCGAAGTGGAACTCGCCGGGCCCGGCGGCCGCACGCGTCTTGCCTGCGATCAACTGGCGGTGGGCTATGGCCTGGTGCCCAACACCGAACTTGCGCAATTGCTGGGTTGCCAGCTGCAAGCCTACGGCGCGCACCAGCAGGTGCAGGTGGATGCGCTGTTGCGTACCAGCGTTAACCAGGTCTTTGCCGCCGGCGAAGTCTGCGGCATCGGCGGGCGCGATTGCGCAGTGATCGAAGGGGCGATGGCCGGGCATATGGCCGCCGATGCACCGGAGGCGGCGCTGCGCCTGCAGCCACGGCGTCACGCCGCGCGTGCGTTTGCCGACCTGCTGCAGCGGCAATTCGCGCTTGACCCGCGCATCCGCACCCTGGCGCAGGCGGACACGTTGATCTGCCGCTGCGAAGACGTACCGCTGGCCGCCCTGGACAGCTTCACCGATGCGCGCGACGCCAAGCTTGCCTCGCGCTGCGGCATGGGCGCCTGCCAGGGCCGCATCTGCGGCGCTGCGCTGGCCGAGCTGGGGCGTTGCCCGCCCGATCTTTCCACCGACGCCGGCCGCCGGCCGCCGTTGTTTCCGGTCCGCCTCGCGGCGCTGGCCGACCCGTTCACTTCCGACTCGCAAGGGAAACATCCATGAGCAATGCTGCGTTCTGGCACGGCGTGCTGCCGGCCATCACCACTCCGTTCACCGCCAACGGCGAGATCGACCACGACTTCCTCGGCAAGCACGCCAATCAACTGGTGGATGCCGGTTGCACCGCGATCGTGCCGCTGGGCTCGTTGGGCGAGGCCGCGACCTTGAGCGTGGAAGACAAGCTGGCGATCCTGCGCACGCTGGTCACCGCCTTGAACGGCCGCGTGCCGGTGGTGCCGGGCATCGCCAGCCTGGCCACCGGCGAAGCGGTGGCGCTGGCCAAGGCGGCCAAGGACATTGGCTGCGGCGGCTTGATGGTGCTGCCGCCGTACGTGTATTCCACCGACTGGCGCGAAATGGGCGCGCATGTGCGCGCGGTGATCGGCGCCACCGATCTGCCGGTGATCCTGTACAACAACCCGGTCGCCTACAAGACCGATTTCGGCCCGGCGCAGATCGCCGAGCTGGCCGCCGAATTCCCGAACCTGCAGGCAGTGAAGGAATCGTCCGGTGACGTGCGCCGCTTCGCCGCGCTGCAGGAATTGCTGGGCGATCGCCTGGCGCTGCTGGTGGGCATGGACGATGCCATCGTCGAGGGCCTGAGCATGGGCGCCAAGGGCTGGATCGCCGGCCTGGTCAATGCGTATCCGAAAGAATCGGTACGCCTGTTCGAACTCGCCCGCGATGGCGGATACCCGGCGGCCAGGGAGCTTTACCACTGGTTCCTGCCGCTGCTGCGCCTGGACACGGTGCCTACGTTCGTGCAGCTGATCAAACTGGTGCAGGCCAAGGTGGGCATGGGCAGCGAGCAGGTGCGTGCGCCGCGCCTGGTGGTGGCCGGCGCCGAGCGCGATGCCGCGTTGAAGGTGATCGACCATGCCATCGCCACCGCGCCCACATTGCCTTGATGGCGCACTGATGCTGCCCTGGTCCGTCGTCGCTGTAGGTGAGCGCAGGGTGCCAGTTGTGCCGATTCGCAGCACGCGCCTTGCCTGCGCGCGCTGCGATGCGTTGGCCGATGCGGATGTGGCATCCAGTGCTGCATCCTCATCGTTTTGTTGGCCGGCCGCCAGCGCACCGAGCGCAGGTCCTGCTTCCCTGTTACCGAAGGTGCCTTCATGAACGATACGAACCACTCCATTCCCGCGGCCGCAGCCGAGATCCTGCTGGCAGGGCAATGGCAAGTCAGCCGCGCCGCCACCGGCAGCTTCCGCGCTGCCGACCCGGCCACCGGCGAACCGATCGGGCCGCACTTTCCGGTCAGTGGAGCGGACGATGTGGAAGCGGCCGTGGCGGCGGCGCAGGCAGTCGCGGCGGAGTTGGCGGCCGCACCGGTGGAGCGGATCGCTGCCTTTCTGGAGAGCTACGCCGACGCGCTGGATGCCGACGCCGATACCCTGGTCGCGCTGGCGCATGCCGAGACGGCGCTGCCGGCGCCCACACGCTTGCGCGGTAACGAACTGCCGCGCACCAGCGGACAACTGCGGCAGGCCGCACAGGCCGTGCGCAGCTACAGCTGGACCCAGCCCATCATCGACAGCGCGGCAGATCTGCGTTCGCACCTGGCGCCGCTGGGCAAACCGGTGCTGGTGTTCGGCCCGAACAATTTTCCGTTCGCCTTCAATGCGATTGCCGGCAGCGATTTCGCCTCGGCGATTGCCGCGCGCAACCCGGTCATTGCCAAGGCCCATCCGTTGCATCCGGCCACCAGCCAGCGCATGGCGCAGCTCGCGCATCAGGCCTTGGTCGCGGCCGGTCTGCCTGCGGCGGCGGTGCAACTGCTGTATCACTTCGACACTGCCATCGGCCTGCGATTGGCGGGCGATGCGCGGCTGGGCGCGATCGGATTCACTGGCAGCCGTGCCGGCGGGCTGGCACTGAAGGCGGCCGCAGACGCGGCGGGCGTGCCGTTTTATGCCGAGCTTTCCAGCGTCAACCCGGTCTTCCTGTTGCCGGGCGCGCTGGCCGAACGCGGCGACGCGCTTGCGCAGGACTTCTTCGCCTCCTGCACGCTGGGGAGCGGGCAGTTCTGCACCAATCCCGGCGTGGTGGTGGTGCCGCATGGCGCGGTTGGCGATGCGTTCGTGGCGGCCACCAAGGCGCATTTCGAAGCGGCCATGCCGATGGTGCTGTTCTCCGCCTCTGGTGTGGAAGGCGTGCAACGTGGTGTGGCGAGCCTGCGTGCCGCCGGCGCCAGCATGCTGGCCGGCGGACACACCGGCGAGGACGGCTATCGCTATGCGCCGACCTTGTTGAGCGTGGATGCGCATGCCTTCCTGGCCAACCCGCATGCCCTGCAGGCCGAAGCCTTCGGCCCGGTGAGCCTGCTGGTGCGCGCAGCCGATGTGGCGCAGATGGCACAGGTGGCTGCCGCGTTCGAAGGCAACCTGACCGGCACGTTGTACCGCGCGGCCGACGGCCGCGACGATGCCGCGTGGCAGACCATCGCGCCGGTGTTGCGCGCGCGGGTAGGGCGGTTGATCAACAGCAAGATGCCAACCGGCGTGGCCGTGAGCGCGGCGCAGAACCACGGTGGACCGTTCCCGAGCACCGGGCATCCGGGCTTCACGGCGGTGGGCATGCCCGGCGCCATCCGCCGGTTTGCCGCCTTGCACAGCTACGACGCGGTACCCGACGCACTGCTGCCCGCCGAACTGCGCCAGCGCAATCCGGGCGGCGTGGCGCGTTTGGTCGACGGGCAATGGAGCACCGCCGATCTTGGAGCCGGCGCATGAGCAGCCAGATCGGCGGGCTGTCGGTGGAGCAAGCGCGTAAGCAACTCGCGCCGTGGACACGGCGCGCCGCGCCGATCGCCACGGACGAATACGAGCGCCGCATCGAGCGTGCACGCAGCCTCATGCGCGCGCATGGCGTGGATGCGCTGTTGATCGGTGCCGGCACGTCGCTGCGCTATTTCACCGGTGTGCCGTGGGGGCGAGCGAGCGTCTGGTGGCCCTGCTGCTGACGCTGGAGGGCGATGCGGTGTTGCTCTGCCCCATGTTCGAGGAAGGCTCGCTGGATGCGGTGCTGAAGATCCCGGTGACCAAATACCTGTGGGAAGAGCACGACGACCCGTATGCACTGGTGGTACAGGCCATGGACGAGCGCCATGCGCACGCCCTGGCGCTGGACCCGGGCATTGCGTTCGCCGTGCACACCGGCCTGCGCGCGCATCTGGGCAAGGCGATCCGTGATGCCGGCGCGATCATCGATGGCTGCCGCATGTGCAAGTCGCCGGCCGAGCTGGCATTGATGCAGCAGGCGTGCGATATGACCTTGCTGGTGCAACGGCTGGCGGCCGGTCTCGCACACGAAGGGCTCGGGACCGATGAACTGGTGCGCTTCATCGACGAGGCGCATCGCGCGCTGGGCGCCGACAACGGATCGACCTTCTGTATCGTGCAGTACGGCCACGCCACTGCGTTTCCGCACGGCATCCCGGGCGTGCAGCACCTGCGCGAGGGCGAGATGGTGTTGATCGACACCGGCTGCACCGTGCAGGGCTACCACTCCGACATCACCCGCACCTGGATCTATGGTGCGGCCAACGACGCGCAGCAGCGCATCTGGGACCTGGAGCAGGCCGCGCAGGCGGCGGCATTCGCAGCGATCCGCCCCGGCGTGGCATGCGAGGCGGTGGACCAGGCGGCACGCAAGGTGCTGGAAGCAGCCGGGCTCGGGCCCGACTACCGGCTGCCCGGGTTGCCGCATCGCACCGGTCACGGTTGCGGCCTGGCGATTCACGAAGCGCCTTACCTGGTGCGCGGCAATGCGCTGCCGTTGCAGCCGGGCATGTGTGCCAGCAACGAGCCGATGATCGTGGTGCCGGGGCAGTTCGGCGTGCGCCTGGAAGACCATTTCCACGTGACCGACGATGGCGCGCAGTGGTTCACGCCGCCGTCGGTGGCGATCGATCAACCGTTTGCGTGAGCCTGCAAAGGTTCACGCACGCGTAGAGCGCACCCGGCGCGACGGGCATTGCCAGGTAACGCCATTCGCGCTCAGGCGCGCCCCTACCGCGGTCCTTGCATCTTGGAGTGAATGCATGAAACACCTGCGTCCTGTTGCCATCGGTCTGCTCGCCGCGGCCTTGTTCACCGCCTGCAAGCCGGCGCCACCCGCAGCGGAGCAGGCCACGCCTGCCTCCGCCTCGACCGGCGAGCAGGCTGCCAAGGCCTTCGATGCGCTGCTGGACAAGCAGTGGCAGTCCCAACTGCAGCACAACCCCGAGTTCGCCAGCATCATCGGCGACAAGCGCTACAACGACCGCTGGAGCGATTACTCGCTGGCGGCCGTGCAAGCAGAGCGCAGCGCAACGGCCGACCTGCTCCAGCAGTTCGAAGCGGTGGATGCCAAGCCGCTGGACGCGCAACGCCAGCTCAGCCTGCAGATGATGCTGGGCCAGTTGCGCGACAAGCTGGAAGGCATCGACCTGAAGACCTATGCAATGCCGCTGGAACCGATCGGCGGCATACAGTTGGCGTTGGCAGGGTACGGCGATGCCTTCCCGTTCGAAAACGCCAAGGATTACCAGGACTACATCAAGCGGCTGCAGACGATTCCGACGGTGATCGACCAGGTGATCGCGGTGTCGCGGCAGGGGGCGAAGGACGGCCTCACCCAGCCGCGTTATCTGCTCGAGCGCCTGCCCGAGCAGATCGACAAGATTGCGGCCTTGACCGGCGAGCAGAGTCCGTTCGCCTCGCCATTGAAAAAGCTCGACGCCGCCGTACCGGCCGACCAGCGCGAGGTGCTGCGCAAACAGCTGCTCGCCGCGATCGACCAACAGGTGCGCCCGGCTTACCTAAAGCTGGCCGCGTTCGTCCGCGACGAATATGCCGCGCAGGGGCGCGCGCAGGAAGGTGTCTGGTCGCTGCCCGATGGCGAGCGCCGCTACCGTTACGCCATCCACACCCAGACCACCACCGACATGGCGCCGGAGGACATCCACCAGATCGGCCTGAACGAGGTGGCGCGCATCGAAGGCGAGATGACGCAGATCGCCAAGGCGCAGGGTTTTGCGGATCTGGCCAGCTTCCGCAAGGCGGTGGAGACCGACAAGCGACACTTCGCCACCTCGGGCGAGCAGATCCTGCAGCAGTACCGCCAGTACATCGCGGCGATGGAACCGCAGCTGCCGAAGTTGTTCGGCCATCTGCCCAAGACCCCGTTGGAAGTGCAGGCGATGCCGGCCTTCCGACGCACCGCACCGGGTGCCGAATACTGGCAGAGCAATCCGGAAGGCACCAAGCCGGCGATCGTGAAGGTCAACACCAGCGACTTCGCCAGCCGCACGTTGATCAATATCGAAACCACCGCCTATCACGAAGGGGTCCCGGGTCATCACCTGCAGATCTCGCTCGCGCAGACCTTGCCGTTGCCGCCGTTCCGCCAGCAGGCCGGCTACAACGCCTATATCGAGGGTTGGGCGCTGTATGCCGAGCGCCTGGGCAAGGAGATCGGTTTCTTCAAGGACCCGTACAACGACTATGGGCGCCTGTCCGGCGAGTTGCTGCGCGCCAACCGGCTGGTGCTCGACACCGGCGTGCACTACAAGCACTGGAACCGCCAGCAGATGGTGGATTTCTTCCACGCACATCCGTCCGACGACGAACCCAGCATCCAGTCCGAAACCGATCGCTACATCGTGTGGCCCGGCCAGGCGCTGGGGTACAAGCTCGGGCAGCTGCAGATCCTGGCGCTGCGTGCGGAAGCCGAGAAAGAACTCGGCCAGCGCTTCGATGTGCGCGCCTTCCACGATGCGGTGCTGGGCGGCGGCGCGATGCCGCTGGCGCTGCTGCAGCAACGCGTGCGGCAGTGGATTGCGCAGGCCAAGGCGGCGCCGGAGGCACACCAATGAGCACCATCGGTACGTTACGCGCGAGCACATTGACGCTGCTGATTGCAGCCAGCCTGGGCGGCCTGGCCTTGCCTGCGAAAGCGGCCGAGGTCGCGGCTGCGGCCACGCAGAACACCGCAGCGGCACGCTTCAAGGCCTTGTACACACGCGAGTGGCGCTGGCGCCAGGCGCAGGCGTCCGGCGCGGTTGATGAAGACAACCAGGCCACGCAGGAGCAACAGGCCGACCATCTGCCCAAGGTCGATGTCGCCACGCAAAACCTGCGCACGGCGTATTGGCAACAGGTGTTGAAGGAACTGGATGCCATCCCGCAGGCGCAGCTGTCGGCCGAGGATCAGGTGAGTTACCAGGTGTACCGGCAGCAATTGCAGGTGTTGCTGGACCAGCAGCATTTTCGCGCCTGGGAAATGCCGTTCAACAGCGACTCGGCGTTCTGGAGCGATCTGGGCTTCAGCGCCGAAGCCAAGCTGCGCACGCGCGAGGATTACCAGCGCTATCTGAAGATGCTGGCCGACATCCCGCGCTATTTCGCCGAGCACACCGACAATATGCGCGCCGGGCTGGCGCGCGGTTTCACCCAGCCGCGGGTCACGATGACCGGGCGCGACCAATCCATCGCCGATGTGGCGCAGGCCAAAGGCGAGGCCAACCCGTTCTACGCGCCATTCAAGCAGATGCCGGCGACGCTGCCGGCCGATGTGCAGGCGCAACTGCGCCAGCAGGCGGTCAGTGTCATCCAGACACAGGTGGTGCCGGCGTACGCCAGGCTGCTGGACTTCATCCGCAATGAGTACCAGCCGCGCGCACGCACCACGCTGGCCGGCGAAGCGTTGCCGGACGGGCAGGCGTATTACCGTGCGCAGATTCGCGAGTTCACTACGCTGGACTTGAGCCCCGACCAGATCCATCAGATCGGCTTGCAGGAAGTGGCCAAGCTGCGCACGCAGATGGACCAGACCATCGCGGCCAGCGGCTTCAAGCCGCCGGCCGGACAGGCGGTGTTCCCGGCATTCCTGCACTTCCTGCGTACCGACCGCAGTTCTACGCCAAGACGCCGGAAGAGTTGCTCAAGCAGGCGGCGTGGATCGCCAAGCGCGTGGACGCCAAGGTGGGCGATTACATCGGCCGGCTGCCGCGCCGCCGCTTCGCCATCGAACCGGTGCCGCCGGAGCTGGCGCCGTTCTACACCGGCGGTCGCGGTGGGCCGGGCATCTACTTGGTCAACACCTACAACCTGCCGTCGCGGCCGCTGTACAACCTGACCGCGCTGACCTTGCACGAATCCTCGCCCGGCCACGCGTTGCAGATGCCGCTGGCGGCAGAGGCGCAGGGTTTGCCGGAGTTCCGTCGTTACAGCTACATCTCCGCGTATGGCGAAGGGTGGGCGCTATATTCGGAGTACCTGGGTCAGGAAATGGGCATGTACGACACGCCCTATGACCGGTTCGGCTACCTCACCTACCAGATGTGGCGCGCCTGCCGTTTGGTGATCGATACCGGTATCCACCACAAGGGCTGGACGCGCGAGCAGGCGCAGGCCTACCTGCGCGACAACACTGCGCTGAGCGAGCACGAAGTCACCACCGAGGTGGACCGCTATATCGCCTGGCCGGGGCAGGCACTGTCGTACTACCTGGGCGAGCTGAAGATCATCGAGTTGCGGCACAAGGCCGAAGCCGCGCTCGGCGAGAAGTTCGACATCCGTGCCTTCCACGACGCGATCCTGAAACCGGCTCGGTGCCGCTCCCGGTGCTGGAGCAACGCATCGCCCGCTTCATCGCCGAGGGCGGGAAGTCGCCCTGGGCACAGGAGGCGTCGGAGCAATAGCAATGCTGTGAAGCCCCGCTGCCTTTGGGGCGAGAAGGCACAGTTTGCGCGCCACTGGCGCGCGTGCCTTGAGCGCCCGCGCCGCAAGCGCGGGCCGGGGCGCAGAGCGGGGGTTGGGGTGAGGGTCCGGCGCGAAGCTGCGCAGTGTCGAAGGACACGAGGCTATGCGCGCACCCTCATCCGCCCCTCCGGGGCACCTTCTTCCGCAGGGAGAAGGGAACAGCTGCAGTAGTTGGGAACCGGCGACAACCTTTTCAATGAGGGGCACCATGGCCACACAAGGCAAGTTCCACAAGCGGCTGAGCCTGACCGACCTGACCTTCATCGGGCTGGGTTCGATCTTCGGTTCCGGGTGGTTGTTTTCGGCCAGCCACGTCTCATCGATCGCGGGGCCGGCGGGCATCGTGTCTTGGATCCTCGGCGGCATCGCGGTGCTGTTGCTTGGGCTGGTGTATTGCGAACTCGGTGCGGCATTGCCGCGCGCCGGCGGAGTGGTGCGCTACCCGGAGTATTCGCATGGCGCCTTGCTCGGCTCGCTGACCGGCTTCATCACCTTGATCGCGTTCTCCAGCCTGATCGCGATCGAAGTGGAGGCGGCGCGGCAATACGCAGCGGCGTGGTTCCCGTGGTTGAGCCAGCCGAACAGCACCCATCCCAGCGCGGCGGGTTGGCTGGTGCAGCTGGCGTTGCTGGTGCTGTTCTTCGTGCTCAACTATTTCAGCGTCAAGACCTTTGCGCTGGCCAACAACATCGTCAGCATCTTCAAGTTTCTGGTGCCGATCCTGGTGATCGTGCTGCTGATGCAGCACTTCGATGCCGGCAATCTGAGCGTGCATGGGTTCGCGCCATCGGGCATGGCAGGCGTGGAAGCGGCGATCTCGGCCGGCGGCATCATCTTCGCGTACCTGGGACTGACCCCGATCGTGTCGGTGGCCAGCGAAGTGCGCGACCCGCAGCGCAATATTCCGATTGCGCTGATCCTGTCGGTGGCGCTGTCCACGGTGATTTACGTGCTGCTGCAGCTGGCGTTCCTGGGCAGCATCCCGGCCGCGCAGCTCGCACACGGCTGGGCGGGTATCGACAAGGCCTTCTCGCTGCCGTACCACGACATCGCCTTAGCGCTGGGCATGGCGTGGCTGGCGGCACTGGTGATCTGCGATGCGATGGTCTCGCCCAGCGGCACCGGCAATATCTACATGAATGCCACGCCGCGCGTGGTGTATGGCTGGGCGCGTAGCGGTGGATTCTTGCCGGCGCTGACGCGGGTGGATCCGGCGTCGGGCATCCCGCGTCCGGCACTGTGGTTGAGCCTGGGCTTGTCGATCTTCTGGACGCTGCCGTTTCCCTCGTGGGAGACGCTGATCGGCGTGGTATCAGCGGCCCTGGTGCTGAGCTATGCGGTGGCGCCGATCACGGTGGCGGCCCTGCGCCGCAGCGCGCCGGACTTGCCGCGCCCATTTTTCGTGCGTGGCCTGCCGGTGCTGGGGCCGCTGTCGTTCATGGTGGCGGCGTTGATCGTGTACTGGTCCACCTGGCCGACCTTGTCGTGGTTGCTGGGCTTGCAGGTGCTCGCGTTCGTGCTGTATGTGCTGTACCGCCTGCCTTCGCGCGAAGGCCGCGCGCGCCTGGTGCGGCAGGTGCACGCATCGTTGTGGCTGATCGTGTTCTTCGTGCTGGTGATGCTGGTGTCGTGGGCAGGGACGTTCGGCGGACATGGCTGGATTGCGCATCCGTTCGATACGCTGGCCGTGGCGGCCATTGCGTTCTTCATTTACCACTGGGGCGCGCGCAGCGGTTTGCGCAGCGACGAGCTTGCGCTGGAGGAGGACGATGGTGAGTGAGGCGCGCCGCAGCGCACTTGGTTTGCGTCGATGGTGTGCGCTGGCCGCCTCGGTGATGCTGTTGTCCGGTGCTGTGCAGGCTGCGCCCAGCGTTGCCGATTACCAACGCTCGCTGGGGTTGCGCGAGCAGTGGATCACGCTGACGGAGAATGTCGCCTGGCCGGCGCAATGGCAGGACAATGGCAGGTTCCATTACCGCAAGACGGTGCCGGGTGGTTTTGCGTTTGTCAGTGCCGATGTGGCCACGTTGCAGAAGCAGCCGGCCTTCGATCAGGCGCGCGTGGCCCAGGGCCTGAGTGCGGCAACCGGCAAGCCCTATGCGCCGCTGCGTCTGCCGTTCGAGCAGTTCTGGTTTTCAACCGAGGGCGAACGCAGCGATGGCGCCATTGTCTTCGCACTGGACGATGCGCCCTGGCGCTGCACGCTGACCACCTACCACTGCGCACCCGATGCTCGGCTGCAGCCGGCACGCCCACGCGGTTTCGGCGTGGTGCGCGACCCGCTGGTGCCCGCCGACACCACGCCGCGTCGCTCGCCCGATGCCACGTGGGAGGTGCTGGCCGATGGTTGGAACCTGGTGTTGCGCCATGTCGCCGACGGGCAGTTTACCCGGCTCAGCAGCGACGGCCGTGCCGATGACTATTTCGATCTGGAGAGTGTTGCCTGGTCGCCGGATTCGCGGCAGCTGGCGGTGTACCGCGTGCGTCCGGGGCTGGCGCGCCGTGTCACCCGCGTCGAAGCCGCGCCTGCCGGCGGCGGGCAACCGGTGGTGCATACCCAGTTGTATCCCAAGCCGGGCGATGCGGTGGATGTGGAACGGCCGGTGCTATTTGCGCTGGACGGCACACGCCGCGACGTGGACACCGCGTTGTTCGACAACCCGTATTCGTTGTCGCCGCTGCAGTGGCGCAGCGATGGGCGCAGCGTGGCGTTCGAGTATGTGCAGCGTGGTTTTCAACGCATGCGCGTGATTTCGGTGGATGCAATCAGTGGGCGCGCGCGCGTGGCAGTCGGTGAAGACGCGCGCACCTTCGTGTATGCCGACCGCAGCTTTCGCCACGACGTAGACGGGCGTGGCGCTGAGGTGCTGTGGATTTCCGAACGTGACGGCTGGCGGCACCTGTATCTGTTCGATGGACGCAGCGGCAAGCTGAAACGCCAGCTCACCCGCGGGCCGTGGGTGGTGCGCGATGTGCTGCGCGTGGACGATGCGCAACGCCGCATCTGGTTCACGGCCAGCGGGATGGATGCGGGCAAGGATCCGTACGACCGCCAGCTCTACAGCGTGGATTTCGACGGCCGCCGGTTGACCCGCTTGACCCACGCCGAGGCCGACCACGATGTGGCGATAGCCGATGACGGCCTGCATTACGTCGATGTCTATTCGCGGCCGGACCTGCCGCCGGTGATGGAGCTGCACGCCATCGATGGCCAGCTGCTGCACACCGTGGAGCGTGGCACGATCGACAAGCTGCAGGCCGCCGGCTGGCGCGCGCCGGAGACCTTCGTGGCCAAGGGCCGCGATGGCACCACCGATATCTGGGGCATGGTGGTGCGTCCGCGCGACTACGATCCGCGCAAGACCTATCCGGTGATCGAGAACATCTATGCCGGGCCACACGATTCCTTCGTCCCCAAGACGTTCTGGCCGTTCGGTTATCACTCCGGCGGCGACAAGCAGATCGGCATGCAGGCGCAGGCCGATCTGGGTTTCATCGTGGTGATGATCGACGGCATGGGGACCGCCAATCGCTCCAAGGCGTTTCATGATGTGGCGTGGAAAAATCTGGGCGATTCCGGGTTTGCCGACCGCATTGCCTGGCATCGTGCGCTGGCGGCCAAGGACCCGTCTTACGACATCAGCCGCGTCGGTATCTACGGTGCATCGGCCGGCGGGCAGAGCACGCTGGGAGCGCTCGAGCGTCATCCGGAGTTCTACAAGGTGGGCGTTGCGTTTGCCGGGTGCTACGACAACCGCATGGACAAGATCAGCTGGAACGAGCAGTGGATGGGCTGGCCGGTGGATGCGCACTATGCGCAGGCGTCTGGCGTGGCCAATGCAAGCAAGGTGCAGGGCGACCTGCTGCTGATCGTCGGCGAGCAGGACAGCAATGTGGATCCGGCGTCCACCGCACAAGTCGTCGACGCCCTGATCAAGGCCGGCAAGGAATTCGACCTGCTCACCGTGCCGGGTGGCGAGCATTCGGTCGGCCGCTCCAGCGGGCCGATCGATTACGTGCAACGTCGCCAGTACGACTTCTTCGTGCGCCATCTGCGCAACGAATCCACGCCGCACTGGAATTCCCTGCCATCGGAGGCGCAATGATGGGTTTGTTTGTTCGATTCAAGGCACAGCGGCGCGGCCGCCTCGCGGCGCTGCTGTGGTCGTTGGTGATGTTGGCCGCTAGCGCGCCGCTGCTGGCCAGTGCCGAAGAACTGCCGCGCTTGGTCACCCAGAACGGCCGCCACGCGCTGTTTGTCGATGGTGCGCCGTATACGATCCTGGCCGCGCAATTGCACAACTCCAGCGCATGGCCGGCGGTATTGCCCAAGGCATTGGACGAGGTGGTTGCCCTGCATGCCAACACGGTGGAAGCGCCGGTGTACTGGGAGCAGTTCGAGCCGGAACAGGGCCGCTTCGACACGAGCAATGTGGACGCGCTGATTGCCGGCGCCCGCAAGCGGGGCCTGCGCGTGGCCTTGCTGTGGTTCGGCAGCTGGAAGAATGGCCAGATGCATTACGTGCCGGAATGGATCAAGCGCGACGAAGCGACCTACCCGCGCATGCGCGACGCCAATGGCGAGCCGGTGGATGTGTTGTCGCCCCATGTGGCCGCCAACATGCAGGCCGATACGCGTGCGTTCACTGCGTTGATGCAGCACCTGCGCAAGGTGGATGGCGACCGCCATACCGTGATCCTGGTGCAGGTGGAAAACGAGCCGGGCGCCATCGGTACCGTGCGCGATCACGGCCCCGCAGGGGAGGCCGCGTTCGCACGACCGGTGCCGGCCCAGATTGCGCGCGCGCTGGGCAAGCCGCAGGGCAGCTGGCAGCAACTGTTCGGTGCCGAAGCAGCCGAAGCGTTCAATGCGTATGCCACCGCCGCGTATATCGAACAGGTGGCCGCCGCCGGCAAGCGTGTGTATCCGCTGCCGTTCTACGTCAACACCTGGCTGCGCTACAAGGGCAAGCGCTATCCGGGCATGGACTATCCGTCCGGCGGTGCGACGGTGAACGTCTTCGCGCTGTGGCGCGCGGCCACGCCGTCGATCGATTTCATCGGAACCGACATCTACACCAACGATTACAACGAGTACACCAAGGTCATCGGCCAGTACGCGCGGCCCGACAACCCGGCCTGGGTATCGGAAACCGGCTTCGAAGCGGCCACCGCGCCGTATCTGTTCCATGTGCTGGGGCAGGGCGGGGTGGGCTTTTCGGTGTTCGGCATGGATGGCAACCCCGACAGCGAGGCCAACCGCGCAGCGGTTGCAGCCCATGCGGCCAACTTCACACTGCTCGCGCCGATGCAGCGGATTCTGGCGCAGGCGGCCTTCGACGGCCGGCTGCAGGCGGTGACCGAGCAGCCCGGCGCGCCACAGCGGACGCTGCGCTTCGGCGACTGGGAGGCCAAGGTGTCGTTCGGTGCGCCCATGTGGGGCGATGCGCCGCCCATTCTGCCGGGCAACGACGACCACGCCGGCAGGCTGCTGGTGGCGCAACTGGGGCCGGAGGAATTTCTGGTGACCGGTATGGCGGCGCGCATTGAATTTTTCCGCGACGCGGCCGATACCCGTCATGGACAACTGTTGCGGGTGGAGCAGGGGCGGTATGTCGATGGGCGCTGGCAGATGGAAAGGCAGCTCAACGGCGACCAGACCGACTACGGCCTCAACTTCGGGCGTGTGGATGCGGCTGGCAATGTGCCCGTGGTGTTGCGGGTGCGGGTGGGTACTTACTGAGCGCGCGTGACGCGCCTGTAAGGCGGGTGTTTGGGGAATCGACGAGCTGGGCAGGACATTGCGGCTGCTGTCCGCCGGTTCTAGTGTTCCGAGCAGTGCCCCTGACACTTATTTGTTGATGCGAGTGCCAAAGCAGTAGAACGCGGTTGCCAGCTGCAAGTGTGTTGGTGGGTTGTCAACAAACGTCATCGGTTAGTTCTCAGTTTCTACAGCGGAGCCATCATGAGCATCAGCAGCATCGCCAGTTCCGGAATGCAGGTCGCCGCGCTGCGTCAGCAGGTCGCGGCCAGCAATGTAGCCCGCCAACCCGTGGACGGCAGCCCGCGTCAGTCCGTTGCCGCCAGCACCCAGGCCAATGGCGGCGCGGCGGCCAGCGTGGTCGATGCCAGCGCCGATCCATCTGCACCGGCCACCGATCTGGTGGAAGGTCTATCGGCACGCAACGACTTCCAGGCAAATGCCAACGTGTTGCGGCGCTCCGATGAGATGCTGGGTAGCTTGTTGGATGTGTTGACCTAAGCGGTTGGCCTACACGAGGACGGTCGTCGACCAGTTGCATTGTGTGCACGGCGTGTCCTGCGAGCGACAAGGATGCCGCGCACTCAAGGTCTTCGTGTTTTCTGCAGGGCCCTTGCCCGCCCACCATCGCAGGACACGCCGCAAGTACGTCCTTGTAAGCTCCGTGGCGGCATCCATGCCGCCAAGGGCCCCGCGACGGTGGGCGGGCAAGGACCGGCCAACCTGGCCGGTGCACAGCGTTTCAACAAGCAACCATCAATGCGACGCCGTCGAAAATAACCAGCCAACTCTCTGGTGCGGTGAGTGCACCGCGCACTCAAGGTCTTCGCGTTTTGCTGCAGGGCCCTTGCCCGCCCACCATCGCCGGGCATGCTGCAAGTACGTCCGTGTAAGCTCCGTGGCGGCATCCATGCCGCCAAGGGTCCCGCGACGGTGGGCGGGCAAGGACCAGTCGAGATGGTCGGTGCGCATGGTTCGGCAAAGCAACCGGCAGAGGGCTTTGCCCTTTTCCTTCGCTTTCATCAAAACCACCCGCCAACTGTCTGGTGCGGTGTCCTCGCCGATTGCGGGACCGTTGGCGGCATGGATGCCGCCATCGAGCCCCCATGGACGGGTTGACGGCGTGTCCCGCGAGCGGTGAGGGCACCGCACACGCGACGCGTCGATCTCCTCGCAACGCAGGCGCGGTGAGGGCATCACGTATTCAAATAAACAGGCGTTGATCTGGAGCGTCATACTGAAATCGCTGTACTCACAACCTCATTGCCCGTCAGTGCCCAGCACCTGTGCCGCATTTATGATATCCACGCCCTGTAGCTGTCCTAGCCAGTTGTCGAACCAGGGTTTGTGCATCGCGCCGACCACCGCCAATACCCGTGCGCCGGGTTGGTCGGCAAAGCTGGCACGCACGTTAGACACCATGCGCAGGTTGCGGATTTCCCACCCGGACGACGTAGCGATAGCCGTAGTGCTCCAGCGACTCCTCGCTCAACGCAGCGCGAAAATCCACTGCAATCGCCAGCTGCTGGCTGGCAGGTAGATTGATCGCGCGGTACAATTCCAGCAGTTTGCCTTCGCTTGCCAACCGGTCTTCGTGTTCGCGCATGGTACGTGCACGCGGCGCCGCCTTGTCCCAGGCCGCCTGAATCGCCTTGCCGTAGGACACCGGATCGCCTATATCGATGTTGTCGCCGGTGTGATCGTCGGCCGAATACACACGCTGCAAACCAAGCCGTGCCGCCAGCCGCGCGGCGATCTGGTTGCTCTCGTTGGGGCGCTCCTGTGCCTTGCGCAAGCGCGCCACCAGCGCAGCATCCAGCCCGTCGCCGGCACGTTGGTCGGCGGGTGCAAGCTGTAGCCATTGCACCAACGCAGATGACGGGTCGCCGGAGGCCAGGAACAGCGCTGCCAGATGGCGACGTTGTGCCGGCATGGGCGTCTGCGGCCAGGTCTTCAATGCGCTGCGTACCTGGCCAACGGCGGCTGGCACATCCAGTCCGGTGGCACGCGCAGCGTCGGCGGTGTCCGGACAATAGTTAGTGGTGTCTTCGGGCAGATAGACCGCAGGATGCCGGCGCATCAGATCGCAGCTTTCGCCAGACAGGTTTTCGACGGTGATGATGGTGGGGCGGTAAGCAGCCAGTCGGTCTATCAGCGGTTGCAGACGCGCGGCACTGATGTCGCTGCCCTTGGGCAACTGGGATAGATGCACGCTGCCGAGTACCAGCACCTGCGTACGTGGCGCGGCCATCTCCGCATCCAGCTGCGACAGATCCACTTGCGCCTGCGCTACGCAGGGCGTGATGAGCGTCAGCAAGACGGAGCACAACATGCGATGCCGCCATGGCGCGGTCACGGCCGAACGGGATGCCGCAGCGTTGACGCCATTCGGTTCGCAAGGGACTGGGATCTGCATGACGCTCCTTGTGGAATGATCGTGTCCGCGCCACCGCAAGCGCACCCTGCGGCGGTGGACGTGCGGCGAGTGTGGCCGAGGCAGCGGGCGGCGGGCCCGGCCGGAAAGTCATGCGGTCAAATGGCAGGGGCGGCAGTGCGCCCACCCTGCGAGGTTTTTGCCTGGTGGTGAAACGTCGGTCACGGTGGGTTGCACGTGCCGCATGCAAATGGCCTGAGCGTGCGTGGCGGCAAACCTGCAGGGGAGCTCGAGCGACGCAGCGAGGCGAGCGGCAGCCACCGCGCTTGTACGCGGATATCGGGGCATTCCGCGCGCGGTGATGGCTGCTTGCAGCATCGCCCATGCCACGCTCAGTCCGGTCGCAGCGCCTCGGCCAAGCGTGCGCCGTCGGGCACGCCCAACCCGGTATTGGCGTCCCAGCCGGTGGATGCACGGAAGCCGGCGTTATCGCCGGCAACGATGTCGCGGAATGCACCCGGCCGACCGTACAGACGCGGCAACACGAAGCGGGGTTGCATGCGGTTTGCGCCGTAGATGCGTGCCAGCAAGGCCGCCCATAATGGCGCAGCGGCGCTGGTGCCGCCCATCACGGCGGGCTGCCCGTTGATCGACAGGTAGTAACCGGTCTGCGCGTCGGCATTGGCTGCCACATCGGGGACACCACGCATGCCCAACTGGCGTGACTGATGCTGCGCATTGGTGATGCGCAGACCCATCTGCCAGGCAGGGCGGGCAAAGAACCTGCTTTCTCCGCCGCCGCCGTTCGTCCAGGCTTGTTCGTTGGCGCTGTCGGCCGTTACCTGGAGCCGAGTGCCGCCGCAGGCAAGCACGAACGGGCTGGATGCCGGAAAGCAGACATTCAATCCTGGCTGCCCGTCGCTGGCGCCATCGTCGCCAGCGGCAATGCACACGGTGATGCCCATCAGTGCAGCGGCCTGAAACGCACAGTCGTACGCCTGCCGCGATTGCGGCGTCCATTGCGATTCGGTGAAGCCCCAGCTGATGCCGATGACGCCAGGAGAATGCTCTGCATCGTGGATGGCGGCGTTGATCGCCTCCAGAAAACCGTTGTCGGTGTTGGGCGCGAAATACACCACCAGTTTGGCGCCCGGCGCGATTGCCCCGGCGATCTGGATATCCATCTGCGCTTCGACATCGGCATCAGCATTGCCGCGACTGACGGTATTGGTGGCCCCGGGCAACAGCACATCGACCAGTGTCGGCATGGGCACGCGCAGCTGCGCGAAATAGGCAGCCACCTGTTCGCGTGCATAGCCGCCGCCCAATACGATGATGCCGATGCATTGACCGTGCCCGTCGTGCTCGGGAAAGCCGTAGAGCTGCGCCAACTGCGGTGGCGTGTATTGCATGATCGGACCATCCTGACTGTCGAGCGTTGTGGGCCGCACCGCGGGCGGCGAGGATGCAGTCGCCTCGGGCACGCTGGGTAGCGTCTGAGCCTGCGGGCGTGCGTCCAGCCCCAGCACGGCGGTGACGATGCCGCCCAGGGTCTGTGGAATCGATACCGGGCCGGTGCGTCCGCGATAGCGCAATGCACCATCGATATAGTCGCGCAAGCTGACCTGGAATGCGGCCTCGCATTGCTGCACGGTGCCTTCCACGATCACATTGCCGCTGTCTGCGTGCGCGTGCTCGATCGTCAAGCCATAGCTGGCGGCAAAGTCGGCAACGGCCTGCAGATCTGTCGCACTGGCAGCGAAGCGCTCGCTGAACTCCGCGCGCGTGCACGCACTCGGTAGCGTATCGGGCTGCAGTTGCAGCAGCGCATCGGCAGCGGCATTCAATGCCGGCATCCGCACCGCGAGCAGGACGCGCAGGCGTTCGTCCTGCGGCGGTCGTCCGGCTTGGATGGTGGAGGGGGCGGTACGGCGCTCACTGCCGGCCAGGATCGTGTGCATGCGGGGAGAACTCCATTGAGGTGGGTGGGCCAACGTGGGTTGGTGCAGATCCAATGTCGCCGTCGCGTGCTGCGCGACCAGCGCGGCGCGCACGACGGCCAGCGTGTGCATTCAACGCCATGCGCGGGTTGTCCGTGCAGCGGGGTACCGCGTGCGATGGACTGCAATACGAAGCACGGACGCATCGATCGCATAGCCAACGGCCAATGGCACGCAACGGCAAGCGGTTGCAGCAAGATCAGCATCGCCCGCGTGCGCCTCAAATCCTGCGACAGCATGCCGCGTGGTTTGCGAGGCCAGCGTCATGGCGCACTCAGGGCCGCCGCGCGCACAACCGTCAGCGGTCCACGCGTCGGGGCGATGTGCAGATTTCCGCACCGGTGTCTGACCGCCGTCACAAGACGCCGTGCAGCAACGCGCGCACGATGGGCCACGATCATTCGAGGGAGTAACGATGGACCGTAGAACCTTTCTGCGTCGGGGCATGGCGGCCACCGCGGCGGTCGGTGCAGGTGCCACGCTGGCCACGTCGTCGGCTGCAAGCACGCTGCCGGCGCCGACGCTGCCCCGTCTGGAACCGCTGCCTTCGGCCGCGCATGTCGGCAGCACGCTGTGCAGCTTCACCCACCTGCAGCGGCATTGGACGGTCTATGAGCATCTGGACGACGCGCAAGGCCAGCTCACGTTGTGCACCGACAGCGGCATGTTGCGCCTGGACAAACGCACCGAGCCGGCCTATCCGGCCGAGGGCACGCCGTATTTCGGGCTGCCGCTGGCGCAGGTGGCAATGGCCGAAGCCGACCTGCTGGCCGACCGCCTGCTGCGCGACGGCGACCCGGACGAGGCACAGGTGCGCGATGCCGCGCCGCCGCCTGCCTCCTTGCTCGACCCCAAGGACAACGGCGGCCGCTGGCCGTGGACCACCTTTGTGGGCACACGCGAAAGCCTGGACACCATGCCCATCCTCCCCAACGGTCGCAGCCGCACCTCGCGTCCGGAACATGCCTTCGCCGAGCTGGGCGAGGAAGCGCTGATCAAGCGCCGCGAAGAAGGCATGCTCGGCGGCTGGATGCCGGCGGTGCGCAAGGTGATGCGCCGCGAGGGCGAGCCCGACAGCTGGTACGACGTGCTGGTGTTTGCCGACGTGCGGGCAAGCGACCGCTTCGTGGTGCAGACCTGGCACCGCACGATGAAGGTCAAGGCCGGCGCCATCGTCGCGGTGCACTACACGCACAGCTACCCCGAATTTGCACCCTCGCGCAGCGCCGCCACGGCCGAACAGTTCTACGCCGCGCTGATCGATTTCGCTGCGTATTGGCAGCAGGCGCTGCGGGGCACCGTGCAGGCGCAGTTTCCCGATGCGAGCTGGAACGACATGGCGCAGTTCGCGTTCGCGCGCGAGCTGGTGGTGCGCCCTGGCGGCGACTACCCGAAGTATGGCGCGGTGGAACGCGACTACTACGGCAACGAATACGACGGTTTCCAGGACACCTTTACCAGCTCGTTGTACGCCAACCTGGAGTGGGGACGCTTTGCACAAGCCGCGGCGGTGCTCGACAACTACTTCGATGCCTTCGTGCAGGACGATGGCCTGCCGAACATGCGCGGGCCGGAAGTCGGGCAGTTCGGGCTCACCTTGTCGTTGCTGGCGCGGTACCTGCGTTACACCGACGATGCGCCACGGCTACGCCGCGTGCTGCCCAAGATCGCCGCCACCGCGCAGCTGTTGTGCGCCTTGCACGACCAGGCGCTGGCACTGCCGCGCACGGCGCATGGCCATGGGTTGCTGCACGGCTGGAACGAATCCGATGCCTGCCTGTTTCCCGATCCATCGCTATGGTGGAAACCGTATTTCGCCAATAGCGCGCTGACCATTCGCGGCTGGGAAGACATCGCACAGGTGTGGAGCACGCTCGATGGCGATGCCGGCCAGGCCGCGCAATGGCAACGCCGCGCCAAGCAGCTGCGTACGCGGCTGGAGGCCAGCCTGCGTGCCAACCTGCGTCGCGACCTTTCGCCGCCGTACGTGGGTCCGTTGCCCGGGACCACATTGACCTTCCGCCAATCGCTGCTGCAGGAAAAGCCCAGCGAACAGCAATGGCCGCATCGTGCCTATGCCGAACTGCTGCAAACCGATGTGTTGCCGGACGATCTGGCCCACCTGGTGATCGATTGCCTGCGTGGCCACGGCGGCACCAGTATTGGCGTGGTGGCCAACATCGCACCGCCGGAGCCGGGCAGCCGCGATCTGCTCGGTTTCATTTCCTACGGCTACGCGCAACAACTGCTGCGGCTGGATCGCATCGAAGAATACCTGTTGTTCGTCTACGCGCATCGCTATCAAGTGCACACGCGCGGCAGTTGGACCGCCGGGGAAGTCAGCGGCATCACCGGCGGCATGCCGTTGTTCTGCATCCCGGCGCAGATGACCATTCCCTTGCTGCTGCGCTGGATGCTGGTCAGCGACGACAGCGCCGGCGAGCAGTTGTTTCTCGCGCGTGCGGTACCGCGCGCGTGGCTGGGAAGCGGTGCGCCTGTTGGCATCACCGCAGCGCCAACGCGCTGGGGCACGGTCACCTTGACGCTGCGCACCGACACTGCGGCGCGTTGCATCAGTGCCGATGTGCGGTTGCCGGAACGCGCACCTGCACGCACCTGGCTCACCTTGCGCACGCCCGCAGGCACACGCCTGCAGCGCGTGCTGGTCGATGGAAAACCGGCGCGAGTGCAGGGCTCGCATGTGGATCGGGTGGCCTTGCCCGGTGCTGCTGCACTGGTGAAGGTGCAGGCGTGGTACGCCTGACAACCGCGACGCGATGCGCAAGCATCGCCTTGCTGCAGTGTTGCTGGACATCGCGTCCACAGTGCCGCTTTGCTGATCGCATGCAGGTGCTGTGGTCGATCGTAGAGACCAGGGCACATCGGATGATCGTGTCGGTATGTCGCTGCTTGGGCAATCCAGGCATGCCCGAAAGCAGGCGCAAGCACGCGATTTTCCGCATGCGCCCCGACTAAATTCGTCAAGACGGCGCAGTGCCGTTGTCGCAAGATTTTTTAACGTAACGTGTGTGTCACAACGTGTGCTCTCAGGGGAGAGCGGTGCCGTAGCAGGTGCCGTCCTTGCATGCGTAGAGACCTGCCGCTGAGACGGCAGGCCGGTGCAGTTTCTGTCGTGATCGATCCCTCCATCTGTGCGCTGTGCCGGTGCGGCTTGGCCGTGCGCGGTCGTGCAGGAAGGTGGCCCGTACCCTGCGTCAGCACGAGGATTTCCGATGTCGTCCAGCCGCACTGCCGTTGCTCCCCAACGACGCGCCTTGCAGACCACCAGGCTCGTCAACGCTGTGTTGTTTGCACTGGCGGTCGCCGCCGTGCCGGCCGCCGCGCAACAGCGTGGCGATGGCGCAGACGATGCCACCCAGACCTTGGATCAGATCAACGTCACCGGCACCCATCTGCGCCGCGTCGACGCCGAAACCGCCGGCCCGGTGGTGGTGATCGACCGGCAGCGTATCGAAGACAGCGGGCAGAACACGCTGGGGCAGCTGCTGCAGCGCTTGCCGATGATGGCCGGCTTCCAGACCGGGCCCGCGCTCAATTCCAACTTCAGTCACGGCCGCGCGCTGGTGTCGCTACGCAATCTCGGGCCCGAGCGCACGTTGGTGTTGGTCAACGGCCATCGCATGGCAGGGCCTGCCAGCAGCGTGGCGTCGGCACCCGGCGTGGACGTCAATGCAATCCCCGCAGCGATGGTGGAGCGCGTGGAAGTGCTCACCGACGGTGCGTCGTCGGTATACGGCTCCGATGCGATCGGCGGGGTGGTCAACGTCATCCTCAAGGACAAATACGACGGATTCGCTGCCACCGCGGACTACGCGCAGAGCACCCATGGCGATGCCAATCGACGCACGCTCGGGCTGGAATGGGGCAAGACCTGGGACCGCGGCGGGCTGATCGTGGGGCTCAGCCGAAACTCGATGAACCCGGTGTTCAATCGCGACCGCAGTTATGCGGCCAAGGCGGTGGAATATCTCGATGGGCAGGTCAGCGAGGTTCGCGGCGCCAACACCCGCGCCTTCCTGACCGACGGGCGCGTGCTGACGCCGGTGGATGGCACCGCGCCGGGGCCGGTCGGCGAAGAGGCGTTTCGCCCCTACAATCGCGCCACCGACAGCTACAACGTCTACGACGCGCAGTACCTGATCACCCCGATCAAACGCACCAATGCCTCGCTGCACGGCAGTTTCGACTTCACCCCCAGCGTGCAGGGCTACATGGACGTGTTCTGGACGCGCAGCAAGACGGTCTCGCGCCTGGATGCCTACGGGCTGGAAATGCCGGACGCGGTAGACAACTACTACAACCCGTTCGGCGATCAACTGGACGCCTACTATCTGCGCTCTCCGCAGGCCAATACGCGCGTCTACACCTCCACCATGTTCCAGACCAATATCGTGGCTGGCTTGCGCGGGCGCGTGGATGGCACCAGCTGGCAGTGGGATGCGGCGGCCGGCCATGCACGCTACAAGGACACCTTGGTGCGCACCGGTTTTTCGATCACCTCGGCGTTGAACAACGCAGTCGGTGCTTCGTTCCTGCACAGCGATGGCGGAGTTAAGTGCGGCGCCCCGGGCGCAGTGATCGCCGGTTGCACGCCGATCAATGTCTTCAATCCCAACGACCCGGCCACCATCGCTGCATTGCGTGGCACGCAGCGGCCGGTGGACCTGATTGACAAAAGCCAGATGCGCTTTGTCGATATCAGCGCCAATGGCGATCTGTTCAAACTGCCGGCCGGAATGGTGCAGGCGGCCATCGGCCTGGTGTATCGCACCAATACGTTCGCGCAGGGCACGACGAGCGAGGTGGCCGCTGCCGATGCCGATGGCAATTGCGATTACAACGATGGCTGCATCCTCAAGCAGGGGCGCGATGAGTCGGTCAGGGAAGCCTATGCAGAACTGCTGCTGCCACTGTTGAAGGATGTGCCGTTCGCCGATGTGTTGAACCTGAATATGGGCTCGCGCTATTCCAACTACGGCGCCTGGGGCAGCACCACCAACAGCAAGCTTGCGATCGAGTGGCGGCCAATTGCGAATCTGCTGGTGCGCGCGCCACCGGCTCGCAGGTGTTCCGGGCGCCGGCGTTGGGCGATTTGTATGGCTCGCCCTACAACAGCGTGATCGACACCACCGGCGATTTCGAGGACCCGTGCACAGGCTTGACCGGCGCGCCCAATCCGGCCTGCGCGAACGTGCCCAACGATGGCAGCTTCATCAACACTGCGCAGTTCAACGTGGTGACCTCCGGCGCCAATAACGTGGGCTTCAAGCTCAAGCCCGAGCGTGGCCGCTCCTACAATGTGGGCGTGGTCTACGACCCGGATCGGTTGCGCGGGCTGTCGCTCAACGTGGACAGCTGGCGAGTCGTGCTGGACGACATGCTGAGCGGTCTCGGCTATCAGCAGGTCGTCAGCGATTGCTTCGACGGCAGCGAAGCCGCCTTCTGTCCGCTGATTCAACGCGATGCCACCGGACAGCTGACGCGGGTGTCGGTGCCGTTCGCGTACAACAGCGGCAAGGTCGATATTCGCGGCTACGATGCCGGCATTCACTACACGCTGGCCGATACTGCCTGGGGCACGTTTGCGCTGGGGCTGGATGCGACGTTCTTCTCCAGCTATCGCTTTGCGGGCGATTCGCATAATTACGTTGGCGAAAATTCCAGCTGGGGCAACATGCCGCGCTGGCGCGCCGTGGCCAATCTGGCCTGGGACAAGGGGCCGTGGCATGCGAGCTGGAACGCCCGTTACCTGGGCCGCACGGTCAACGGTAGCCAGTACGAAAATTTCTGCGTCGACACCAATGCCGATGGTAGCTGCGCCTACTTCCCAATCGGCTCGGTGGTGTATCACGACGCCTCGCTGAGCCGGAAGATCGCATCGCTGCATAGCACGCTGGCGGTGGGCATCGACAACCTGGGCGACCGCAGGCCGCCACGGTTCTATAGCTACTCAATGCGGCCAATACCGAAGCGAGCACCTACGACACGCTCGGGCGGTATGTCTGGAGCCGGCTGCGCGTGGAGTTTTAGGGCGGCTAACAAGGCAACAAACAGATGTCAGGCAACGTAGACGGCGCTCCGCCCTTGGAACGTAGTGGACGCGCGTTACATGCCGCACCGCGCAATGGCGCGCCAAGTTGGCGCAAGGCTGGGGTTGCCCTGCATGGCCTGCGTCAGCCGGTGGGTGCGCGGCCGGGGGTTCGCGTCATCTGTCGCCACGATCGCTGCGCGTGGTGGCAGACGACGCATAGCAAGGTTCGCATTGCATCGCTGCACTTCGTGTTGACGCGGGTGTTGCCGGCGCAAACAACTATGGTGAGGCGGCTGCATTACATCGCTTGCGATGCAGTGGGGAGTATCGCCGCTGTTTATTGTCCGATGCGCACCAGCCGCCGCATCGATCGCACTGCCTTGCACGCTAATGAGATGGATGCATGAGGAATTTACGCTGGAAGTCGTTCCTGGCGCGGCACCGGCGCTGGTTGCGTCTGACCCGACGCACCGGCGCTGCTGCGCTGTTGTGGACATGCATCATGCTGGGCTGGCCGCTTGCAGTCGCCCAGGAAGCGCCGATCGCCCAGCCCAACGCAATGATCGGCGAGCCGCTGTTCCGCGGCCTCGACCACCCGATGCCTTCCAGCGAAGTGCCGTTTGCGCCCGGCGGACAACTGGCACGGATCTACGCGGCCGATGTCGCGCATGGGGCAGGGCGGGCGCCGGGCAACGATTTCTGGATCGACCGCATGCTGGTGCGCGAGGGAACCGGCGGCGGTTTCGACGATCACAACGACTGGCTGTTTACCCGTGGTCGCGCCGCGTATCTGACCTCTCACGCGCCCGATGCGCCTGGCTTCGTCGGGCAGGTGGCGTATTGGCATGCCACCGATTACGACGCGCTGTTCCACATCCACGCCACGCTGGGCAAGCGGCGTATCCACTGGAAGGAGGTGTCGCAGCAGCGGCGGCAGACGCCGAGCTATTTCACCACCGTGTTCGAAGATCTTGATGCGGGCGTGCGCATGCGCCTGGTCAAGTACATCACCGAGCAGAACGTGGCGGTGGCCGGCGTCGTGCTGTCCAGTCTGGATGGCGCGGCGCACATGCTGTCGCTGCAAGCTGTGTCGCCGATCGCGCAGCATGCTGACGGCAACGAGTTGACCGGTGCATTCGACGCCTACAACCACATCACCACGGTCTTCCCACGTTTGTCCGGCGATAGCTTCCGCGTCGAGGGGCAGCGGCTGGTGCGCGATGTGGAGATCCCTTCCAGCGGCGAAACCGCGGTAATCAAGCTGCAGCTCGGCATGCTTACCCGCGAATTGCCCGAAGCACGCGCCGAGTACACGCGCATTGCCGCGCAGACGCCGCAGCAGGCCTACCAGCAGCACGTGGCCAGCTACAACCGCTGGTGGGTGGACAATCTGCCGTACCTGGATACGCCCGACGAGAACATCAGCAAGAGCCTGTTCTATCGCTGGTGGGTGCTGCGCTTCAACTTCCTCGATGCCAACGTCCCCGGCAACGACTACCAGTTCCCGGTCGCCATCGAGGGTGTGCTTGGCTACGACAATGCCATCGTGCTGACCGCCGGGATGTTCCTGGACGATCTGAAATACCTGCGCAATCCGCTGTACGCCTATGGCACCTGGCTTAGCGCGGGCGAGACCGCGGGCGGCGGCAAGTACACCGACAACCCTGGCTCGCCGGAGAACTGGTCCAACTCCTACGCGCAATACATCACGGCCGCGGCATGGCGGTCGATGCAGATCCACGGCGGGCCAGCGGCGCTGGCGGGCAAGCTGGCACGCTATGGCAGCGGTGACGTGGACGGCGTACTGGCGGCCTACGATCTCAATCACAACGGTTTGATCGAATACGACTGGGCGGCGATGACCGGCAACGACGCCGACGCGGTGTCGTTCGACTGGGCCGACCAGCACGGCCAGATCCGCATGGATCGCACCGAGAGCGCCTACGTCTACGCCAATGCGCAGGCGGCGGCGCAGGCGGCGGCGCTTGCGGGCGATACCGCTACGGCGCAGCGCATGCAGGCCGCCGCGCGCCGTATCCGCAAGGCTGTACTGGACGTGCTGTGGCAGGACCACAGCGACGCGCCCGACTCAGTTGGCCTGTATGGCGATCTGCTCAAGCATCGCCAGGCCGACGGGCCGCGGCTGGCGGTCGATTGGAAGGAAACCAACAACTACTACTCGTTCAGCGTGGGCTTGATGCCCAAGCAGGGCGATTCCGACTACGCCCCCAAGTATGTGCGCGCCTTGCGACTGTTCGCCGACGCAGCGCAATACCCGCTGTTCCCGTTCTATACCGCCAACCAGGTGGACATGCAGGCGCGGGGCAGCGGCACCGATGTGGGCAGCAACAACTTTTCCACCATCAATGCGACGGTGGCATTCCGTCTGTTCGGCTCGGTCCTGCGCGATTACCCCAGCCCGTATCTGAACGCGCAGAGCTACCGCAAGCTGCTGTACTGGAATGCCTGGGCGCCCTTTATCAATGGCGACAATCGCTATCCCGACCAGAACGAATTCTGGGCCAAGGGCAGTGCCAAGAACGGCGGCAAGATCGGGTATCGCTCCTGGATCCACCATACCCAGCTGGGCGCGACCAACTTCAGCATGATCGAGGATGCGATGGGCTTTCGCCCGCGCAGCGACGGTAAGATCGAGTTGTATCCGATCGATATTGGCTGGGACCATTTCGCCGCCGACAATTTGCGCTATCGCGACCGCAATCTGAGCATCGTCTGGGATCGTGATGGCAGCCATTACGGCGGCCGGCTGCCGAAGGGCTATAGCGTCTATCTGGATGGCCGCTTGGCGTTCCGCGTGGACCGGCTGGCGCATGTGGTGTACGACCCGGCCAGCGGCCAGGTCAGTGCCGCGCCGGACGCGGTCAACCGCAATGGCACCGCGCAGGTGCTGGAAGCGCATCCCGCGCCACTGGCGTCGATGACGCAGGTGCCGTTCGCGGCCGGCTCGCGGATCGCGCAGATCCTGGCCAAGGCCGGTGTGGATGTGACGCTGCCGCCCGCGCACAGTCGCGATCTTGCCGAGGGCGCCCGCGTCAGCGCCAGTTTCGCTGCAGCCGGTTTGCCAGCGACGGCAGCGGTGGACGGCAGTACTGCCAGCACGCCGTTCTGGGGCACCGCCGGCTCGCCGTCGGCCAGCGATTGGATTGCGCTGAACCTGGGCAGCCTGCAGACCGTGGATCAGGTCGTGCTGTACTTCTATCGCAGCTCCTCGCCGGGCGGCGATCAGAACGGCTTTCCCTCGGAACGCTGCCTGGCTACGCGGCACCGTGGATCTACACCGTGCAATATCAGGATGGCAGCGGTGGATGGAAGAACGTTCCCGGCCAGGTCCGCGATGCCGCGATGGCGGAGGGCAATCGCAATCGGGTGCGCTTTCCGGCCATCCGCACCGCCGCGCTGCGCCTGGTGGTGACGCACGCTGGCACGGCGCGCACCGGCATCAAGGAAATCCAGCTGTTCGATAGCGGCTTACCGGCGCCGGCATTTGCGGGCAACACGCCGCCGCAGGTGCAGGCATGGCAGCTGGACACGCCGGGCGCCGATGGCGCGGTGGCGGTGCAAGGCCGCGTTGGTGATGACGGCTTGCCCACTGGCACGCTGCAGGTGCGCTGGCGCGTGCAGCAGGCCCCGGAAGGTGGCGATGCGGTGTTTGCCGATGCCGCCGCGCTACAGACTTCGGTACGTTTCACCCGTGCCG
Organism: Xanthomonas phaseoli pv. phaseoli; assembly: GCA_022749655.1. GTDB lineage: Bacteria > Pseudomonadota > Gammaproteobacteria > Xanthomonadales > Xanthomonadaceae > Xanthomonas > Xanthomonas phaseoli. The sequence continues at coordinate 3,297,238 of CP094243.1, read as the reverse complement.
GGCAATACATCTTGCGATTGGTCGCCAACGATGGGGCGCTGATGGGGCATGCCGATGTGCAGGTCAACGCACCGGCCTCGCGGCCGCTGCAGAGCATCCCGTTGCAAGCCATGGCTGCTGTCAGTGCGCAACTCACCGGGATGCAGTACCGCGTGCAGGCCTTGAACGATGGCTTCATCCCACAGGCGGGCAGCTTTCCCAGTGGCAGCCTGCGCTGGGGCAGCTATGGGCTAGACCAGCCAGCGACGGTGTGGTTGCAGTATCAATGGCCACGTCCGGTGCGCTTGTCGTCGAGCACGCTCTATCTATGGAACGACCAGCCCAATGGCGGGGTGGCAGCGCCGGCCGGCTGGACGTTGCAGATGCTGCAGGGCGGACGTTGGCAGGACATCGTCAGCAAAAGCGGCTACCCGATTGCCGCGGGGGCGACAGGTGCGGCGAGCACCGCCAGCTTCGCTCCGATCGTGACCACCGGGCTGCGCGTGGTGTTGACGACGCAGACCAAGGGCGACGGACATGCCGCCATCGGTGTGGACGAATGGCAGGCGCTGTCTGATCTGCCCAAGCAGTTGGAGGCGATCGATCTGCGCACGGCCCCGGGCAACTGCCGACGCTGCCACAGGAGATCACCGCGTTCTTTGCCGATGGCAGTGTGCTGCCGGTGGCGGTGCAGTGGTCCGAGCTGGCCGCCGGCCGCCTGGGCCACGAAGGTGCGGTGGAACTGCAAGGCTTGGTGGAAGGCGCGATTCCCGTCAAGGCCACCATCTGGGTACGCGCGACGCCGCCGGGGCAGATCAATACCGTGCAGCCGTTGCCGACGGTGAGCGCAGTGGTCGGGCATGCACCGACGCTACCGGGCTTTGTGACGGTGCAATACAACGACGGCTCGCGCGAACGCTTGCCAGTGCAATGGCCCACGTTGCAGCCTGCGCGTTACGCTCAGCCTGGCGAGATCCAACTCACCGGCACCGCGCAAGGGCGTGCACCCACCCGAAAAGTGTCGGTGCCGCTGGTGTTGCAGATCAAGGCGGCTACGCCGTGATACGCATGTTCTCTGTTGCGGTGCTGGCCGGCGGGTTGTCGCAGGCCAGCGCGCCGGCCTGCGCCATCCCGCCGCCGCAGGGAACGCAGCTGCATGCACCCGGCAATCCCATCCTCGCCGATGGCAGCACATATTCCGCCGATCCGGCACCACTGGTGGCCGATGGCAAGCTATACATCATTGCTGGCCGCGATACGGCTGCTCCGAATCTCAATGCGTTCGTCATGCCCGGCTGGCAACTGTTCGTCAGCAGCGATCCGGCCAGTGGCGACTGGACCCACTACCGCGATCTATTGCGGCCGCAGCAGGTCTTTGCCTGGGCAGACAAGCGTCATGCCTACGCCGCGCAGATCGTGCAGGGCCCGGATGGGCGCTATTACCTGTATGCGCCGGTGCAGCAGCGCGATTCGCCCAATGCCGACCCATTCGCGATCGGCGTGGCGGTGGCCGATAGTCCGCTCGGCCCGTGGACCGACGCGCATCCGCAGGGCCCGGTGGTCTCGCAGTCGGTGCCGGTCCACAACGACATCCAGAACATCGACCCGACCGTGATGGTCGACGACGACGGGCGGACGTATCTGTATTGGGGCACCTTCGGCGCGTTGTACGGCGTGGAGCTGCAGCGCGACATGGTCAGCTTCAAGGGCACGCCGGTCCTGGTGGACGCGCTGGACGGTTATTTCGAGGCGCCCTGGCTGTTCAAGCGCAACGGCACCTACTATCTGGCGTATGCGGCCAACAACGCCGGGCGTCTTTCGCCATGCACGCCCACGCTGTATCACGCCTGCATTGCCTATGCGAGCGCGCCAACCCCGCTGGGGCCGTGGACATATCGCGGCATCGTATTGCCGCCGGTGTCTTCCACCACCTCGCATCCGGGCATCGTCGAATTTCAGCGGCAGTGGTATCTGGTGTATCACACCGCCGATGCGCGCGGCGGCGGGCATTTCCGCCGCAGCGTGGCGATCGACCGGCTGGAATGGGACGACAGCACCCAGCCGGCCAGCATCCGTACCGTGGTGCCGACGCGGCGTCCGATGCCACCTGCGCCGCCCACGCGCAATCAAGCGCCATCGGCCTATGCAACCGCATCCAATGGCCCGGATATCCCGGTGCAGTACTGGATATCCGCGCTCAACGACGGCATCGTCAAGGCCAATCCCTTGCCGCCGGAGATGTGGGGCAGCTGGACGGACAACAACCCATCGCAGCAGTGGATCCAGTACAGCTGGGCGCAACCGATCACCGTGGATCGCACGCGCATCGTGTTCTGGGCCGACCACCCGGCCGGTGCCGACGTCGGCGTGGCACCGCCAGCGCGCTGGCATCTGGAATACCGGAGCGCGGGGCGATGGCAGCCCGTGCAGCCGCGCGATGGGTATGGCACGCGTCCCGATCACGATGAAGCGGTGTCGTTCGCGCCGGTGACAACGCGCTGTGTGCGCGTGGTCATGGACGCCTCCGGCAACCCGGCCAGCTACGCCGCGCTGGCAGTGCAGGAATGGGAAGTGCTGGCGCCACAGCCACAACGGCTGCCATCTGCCGCGGCCGCCGACAGCACGCGTTGCGATGCGCCGTGAAGCAACTGACAAGGCGCCGCGTGCGGCAATCGAACGATGGCTCAGGGTGCGCGAGCAGGGCAGTGCATGGGCTGGACATCACGCATCGGCTTCTGCGCACTGGCCGCGCGTGCCTTGCAACCGTGTCCCGAGTGGTTCAGGCGCGCTGACGTGCGTTGCCCCACATTGCAAGCAGCTGTGTCGCCCCGCGCAGCCGTCGCATCTGCTCACCCTGGCGGCCTTGCCGCAGCGTCCTTGGTGTATGTCTGCCGCAGCGGTTGCCGCCAGCGGCTCGGCCTTCGTCCATCAACGCCACACTGTCTTTCCAATGCTTCCATGAGGTCGCAGGTGCCACAGATCCCCGCCATGCGCTTTCGCACCATCGCCACCTGGTGCGTGTCGCTCGCCCTCGCGCATATCGTGTCGGTGGCCGCGGCGCCACTTGCCGCTCCCACGCCCGCGCAGTACACGCAAGCGATGGGCTTGTCCGATCACTATGCCTCGCTGGTGGACCGGCAGCCTGCAGCGCCGGTGTGGGTGGATGCCGGGCATTTCCTGTATCGGCGTGGGGTGGCGCGCAGCGAGCAGCTGCCGGCGATCGAGTACCGCCTGGTGGAGGCGGCCAGTGGCCGCAACACACTGGCCTTCGATCACGCGCGGTTGGCCGCCGCATTGACGCAGGCTGGTGCCGGGGCGGTCGACGCAGCGCGACTGCAGCTCGAGGAGCCCACCCTGGAACAGCAGCGCCTGAGCTTCCAGCTGGCGAAACTGGGCTGGCAATGCGATCTGCTGCGCTATCGCTGCGCACATCTGCCCGAACGCGACCTGCCGGCCGAATCGATGGACATGCGCCTGCCGCTCAAGCAGGGCGATCAGCCGGCCAAGCAATCGCCGGATGGCCGCTGGCGCGCCTGGGTGGAGCAGGGCAACCTGGTTATCGCACCGGTCGGCAGTCACGAACGCAGCGTGCTCAGCCACGATGGCAGTGCGCAGGACTACTACGCACTCGACAGCGTGGTGTGGTCGCCGGATTCGCAGCATCTGGCGGCGTATCGGGTCAAGGCACCGCCGCCGCGGACGGTGTACTACATCGAGTCGGCGCCCGCTGATCAGCTGCAGCCGAAGTTGCATCAGCAGGTCTACCCCAAGCCGGGCGATGCGTTGCCGGTGATGCAACCGGTGCTGTTCGACATCGCCACGCACGCAGCGCATCCGGTGGCGATGACCTTGCTGCCCAATGCCTTCACCTTGAGCGAGATGGTCTGGTGGAACGACAGCCGCGGCTTCACCTTCGAATACAACGCGCGCGGGCACCAGCTGTATCGGGTGATCGAGGTGGACGCACGTACCGCCAACGCGCGTACGCTCATCGAAGAGACATCGCCCACCTTCATCGAATACTCCGAGCTCAGTGGCGAGCATGAGAACGGCGGCAAGCACGCGCGCCAGGATCTGGACGATGGCGCGCAAATCGTGTGGGCCTCCGAGCGCGATGGCTGGGAGCATCTGTATCTGTACGACGGCCACAGCGGCGAGGTGATCCGCCAGATCACCCGTGGCGACTGGGTAGTGCGCAAGCTCGATCGCATCGACGAAGCCGCAGGGCAGGTGTACTTCACCGCCTCGGGCATGCAGCCCGGCGAGGACCCGTACTATCGCCATGCCTATCGCGTCGGCCTGGATGGCCGCGGGCTCACCGCATTGACGCCGCTGGTTGCCGATCATGAGGTGCGCTATTCGCCCGATGGAACCTGGCTACTGGATCTGTATTCGCGCGTGGATCTGGGCCCGGTGCTGGAACTGCGGCGCAGCGCAGATGGCGGCCTGGCACGCACGGTGGAGCGCACCGACCTGAGCCGCCTGCTGGCGGCTGGGTGGCAGGCGCCGCTGCCGTTCCACACCACCGGGCGCGATGGCAAGACCGAGATCTGGGGCGTCATCCATCGCCCGCAGCAGCTCGATTCGCAGCGGCGCTATCGGGTCGTCGAAGACATCTATGCAGGTCCGCAGGGCTCGTTCGTCCCCAAGCGCTTTACCACCGCCACACCATCGCTCACCGGGATGGGGTTTGCGGTGGCGCAAATCGATGGCATGGGCACCAACAACCGCTCGCGCGCCTTCCACGATGTGGCCTGGCGCAACCTCAAGGACGCCGGGTTGCCGGATCGTATCGCCTGGCACAAGGCCGCCGCAGCGCAGTACCCGTGGTACGACATCGGCGGCGGCGTCGGCGTGTACGGCACCTCGGCGGGCGGGCAAAACGCGTTGGGGGCGCTGCTGTTTCATCCGGAGTTCTATGTGGCAGGTGTGGCCAATTCCGGGTGTCACGACAACCGCATGGACAAGATCTGGTGGAACGAACAGTGGATGGGCTGGCCGGTCGGGCCGTGGTACGCCGCCTCGTCGAACGTGGAGAACGCCGCGCGCCTGCAGGGACATTTGTTGCTGGTCACCGGCGACATGGATATGAATGTCGACCCGGCCAGTACCTTCCAGGTGGCCGATCGCCTGATCAAGGCCGGCAAGGACTTCGATCTGCTGGTCGTGCCGGGCGGCGACCACGGTGCCGGTGGCGATTACGGCAGGCGCCGCCTGCTGGATTTCTTCCTGCGCTGGATGCAGCAGGCGCCCACCCCGGAGTGGAATCGCAATGCAGCAGCGTCACCCGCACCGGCGCTGTGATGCGCGTACGCTGCCGGTCGCGTGCGTCGATTTGACGTGCGCGGCACACCCAGCCCGATGCCCCGGTCCGCGCAGCGATCCTGGTCAGCTTGATCTGCACTCCAATCGCCGCAAGCAGTGCGCAAGCGTGCGGGCTCGAGCGCGCTCGTGCCGCCACGCATGATCGTTCAGTTGCGAACCATGCTGTTTTCCGCATGCGCGTTCGCCAAATGCGACAAGACGTAGCGTCCGCGCACAGGCACATTGTGACCAGCTGATGAAAACTGGAGCGCAAACGCGCATCCAGTGTGGAATGCACCACCTTCCTGGCAATACGCGTTGCTGCGCGATTTTCCGGTCGCCTGCGTCGCACGTTGTGTGCGTGTCTGCAACACGACCGTGTCAGCGGTTCGTTGCAGCGTGCGTCTGCCATCTACGTCGCCCTGCGCCGCTGTACGTCGGCACGGGCAGGTATTGCCCACTGTTTGTCTTTCGTCACACTCAGGAGCCTTGCATGCCGATGTTGCCGTTGCCTCTCTCCCGCACGACCAACGCCACCACGCGGCCGTTGCCGAGCATGCTCACTTCCGCGCTGTTGCTGGCGCTGTCGGCAGGTGCGGCCGCGCCGGTGGCTGCGCAGCAGGCGGCGGGTGGCGATGCGACGCAGACGCTGGACAGCGTGGTCGTCACCGGCTCGCGCCTGCGCCGCGTGGACACCGAAACCGCCAACCCGGTGGTCACCGTCAGCCAGGAGCAGATCGCTGCCACCGGCAAGGCGACCGTGGGCGATTTGCTGCAGGAATTGCCATCCATCGCCGGCAATGCCACCAATCCCTACACCAACAACGGCGGCGGCACCGGCGCCTCGGCGATCTCGCTGCGCGGCCTGGGCGACAAGCGCACGCTGGTGCTGGTCAACGGCATCCGGCTGGCCTACAACGACGTCAACGCCATCCCTTCCAGCATGATCGAACGCATCGAGGTGCTCAGCGATGGCGCGTCTGCGGTGTACGGCTCCGATGCGATCGGTGGCGTGGTCAACTTTATCCTGCGCTCGCGCTTCGACGGCGTGCAGTTCAGCAGCGACTTCGGCACCAGCAGCGAAGGCGATGGCAACCGCCGCAACTTCACCTTGACCGCCGGCAAGACCTGGGAGCGCGGCAGCTTGATCGGCGGCCTGTCGTATCACAACATCGATGCCGTCTCGGCAGCGGCGCGCGACTACTCAAGGACGCGCTCGCGCTGACCAATGGCCAACCGGTGAAGCAGGGCTCCTCCGCCACGCCCACCGGCACAGTGAACTTCAATGACGGGTCGGATCAATCGCAGCTGCTTGCACAATCCAATGGTTGCGGGCGCGTCACCCTCAACAGCGGCGTCAGCGGGCGGGCAGGTCCTGGCGATTTCCATTGTTATAACGCTGCTGCAGATTCCTACAACTATCAGCCGTTCAACCTGTTGCAGACCCCGCAAAAACGCACGAACGCCTTCCTGCTGGGGACCTACCGCTTCAGCGACAGCGTCGAAGGCTACGTCAATACCTGGTTTAGCAAAACCGAGTCGGCTTCGATCATTGCGCCGATTCCGATTTTTTCCAACGGCGACAACATCCTGGTGTCGGCGCAGAGTTACTACAACCCGTTCGGCGTCAACTTCGGCACCGACCGCACCACCGGCACCTCCTACAACGACCTCAATACGCGCGCCACCGTGTTGGGCAACCGCCGTTACCAGTACAACACCTACAACTTCCAGATCAGCCCGGGTCTGCGCGGCCGTTTCGGCGACAGCTCCTGGCAATGGGATGCCACCTTCAACTACGGCAAGGTCAAGCAAAAGTCGATCAACAACGGCTTTCTCGACTATGCCGCGTTCAATCAGGCCATCGGCCCCTCGTTCCTGGACAGCGACGGCACGGTCAAGTGCGGCAGTGCGGGCGCAGCGATTGCCGGCTGTACGCCGTTGAATTTCTTCAACCTCAACGACAGCGGCAACCTGGCCACGTTGCAGGGCATGGTGGTCAACCCGATCGTCACCAGCGTTTACACGGTCAAGCAATTCGAGGCCAATGCCAACGGCACGCTCTTTGCGTTGCCGGCCGGCGAGGCCAGCCTGGCAGCGGGCATTTCGTACCGCAAGGAACGCTCCACCACCGCTTCGGATCCGTTATGGACCGGTGATGAAAACGGCCTGTGCGGGGTCATCGAATTCTGCTCGTCCAGCTTGAGCGGCAGTTTCGATGTCAAGGAGGCCTATGCCGAAGCACTGTTCCCTCTGCTCAAGGACCTGCCCGGCATCAATGCGCTGAACATCACCGTGGGCACGCGTTTTTCCGACTACAGCTCGGTGGGCAGCAAGACCAATAGCAAGCTGTCGCTGGAATACCGCCCCATCGAAAACCTGCTGCTGCGCGGCACCGTTTCTCAGGTGTTTCGCGCACCCAACATCAACGAGTTGTATGCCGGCGTAGCTGGCGATGCGGCCACGGTCAACGACCCGTGCAATGGCTATACCGGCGGCAATACGGTGGCCTGCGCCAATGTGCCCACTGACGGCAGCTACCAGCAATCGGACGGGCAGGTGTCGGGCAAGGTCTCCGGCGCGGCAGTGGCGGGCTACCAGCTCAAGCCGGAAACCGGTAAGTCCTACGACGTCGGATTCGTGTACGACCCGCAATGGATCGACGGCCTGTCGCTGAGTGCGGACTGGTGGCGCATCGACCTGGAAGACACCATCACCACGGTGTCGGCGCAGACGGTGCTCAATCAATGCTTCGCCAATTCCGCCAGCGCGTTCTGTGCGCTCATCCATCGCAACGGCAATGGCACCATCAATTACATCGCCGAGCCCACCGTCAACCTGGGCAAGCTGTGGGCCAAGGGCATGGACTTCAATCTGACCTACCGCTTGCCTGCAATGACGTGGGGTAATGTCACCGCCGGCCTCAACGGCACCTATCTCACCCGTTACGACGTGCTGCCCGACACCACCGATCCCAGCTCGGTCACCATCCACAACGTCGGCCGCTACACCCAGGCCTACGGCAATTTCCGCGCTGGCGCGCACTTGGCACGGTTAACTGGGCGCTGGACGACTGGAGCGCCACCTGGCGCATCCGCTATGTGGGCCACACCGCCATCGGTAATTCGGATCCGGACCAGAGCCTGTCGGCCGATTCCAGCGAACCGACCGTGGTGCGCAATATCGGCGCTTACGTCTACAACAACCTGCAGCTTGGCTATAACGTGGAGCCGTGGCATACGCGCTTCGAAGTCGGCGTAGACAACATCGCCAACAAGCAGCCGCCGTTGTATTACTCCAATAACGTGGGCAATGCGAACACCGATGTGGCCACCTACGATCTGCTCGGGCGTTTTTACTGGGCACGCGCGACGGTGAAGTTTTGAGTGCGCCGTTGTCTCGCTGCGCTGCGTGGCCGGGTGCGATCGCTTGTGCAGATGCCACGTCACCGCAAGCGTTGCCAGGGCAGTTGCGATCGCAGTGTTGCGACCACGCGCGCGAGCGTGCGCGCTCTCAGGAGGTAAGCTGATCCCATGACGGAAGCGCACCCGAGCGAATCGACCTGCAACCACACGCCGTCGTTGTCGCGACGGCGCTTTCTGGCCTGGAGCAGCCTGGCGGTTGCGGCCGGCTTCCTGCGCTTTCCGGCCCAGGCCAGCGCTGCGCAGCCGGGCAGCGTGCGCGCGGTGCCGCTTGCGCAGGTCAGGCTTGCGCCGTCGTTGTTCCTGGATGCGCTGCAGACCAACCGGCGCTATCTGATGCGGCTGCAGCCGGACCGGCTGTTGCACAACTTCGTGCTGTATGCCGGCCTCGACCCGAAGGCGCCGGCCTATGGCGGCTGGGAAGCGGACACCATCGCCGGGCATACGCTCGGCCACTATCTCAGCGCACTGGCACTGATGCACGCGCAAACCGGTGATGCGCAGTGCCGCACGCGCGCCGCCTATATTGTCAGCGAACTCGCGCGCTGCCAGGCACATGCGGGCGATGGCTACGTGGCCGGCTTCACGCGCAAGAACGCGGCCGGGCAGATCGAGAGTGGGCGCGAGGTCTTCGACGAGCTCAAGCGCGGCAAGATCGACCCGGCGCCGTTCTACCTCAACGGCAGCTGGACACCGCTATACACCTGGCACAAACTGTTCGCCGGATTGCTCGACGTGCATGCGCATTGCGATGACGCGCAGGCGCTGCAGGTCGCGGTGGATCTGGCCGGGTATCTGCAGGGCATCTTCTCCGCGCTCGACGAGGCGCAATTGCAAAAGGTACTGTCGTGCGAATTCGGCGGCCTCAACGAATCGTTCGTCGAACTGCATGTACGTACGGATGATGCACAATGGCTGGCGCTGGCGCAGCGCCTGCATCACCACGCCGTACTCGACCCGCTGGTCGCACAGCGTGATGAATTGGCGCACCAGCATTCCAATACCAACATCCCAAAGCTGATCGGTGTGGCCCGCGAGTACGAGGTCACCGGCGATGCCGCATCCGGCGCTGCGGCGCGCTTCTTCTGGCACACCGTTACCGACCACCACACCTATGTCATCGGCGGCAATGGCGACCGCGAATATTTCCAGCAGCCGGACAGCATCTCGAAGTTCCTCACCGAGCAGACCTGCGAGCATTGCGCCAGCTACAACATGCTCAAGCTCACCCGCCACCTGTATCAATGGGGCCCGCAGGCGGAGTTGTTCGACTACTACGAACGCACCTTGCTCAACCACGTGATGGCACAGCAGCATCCACGCACCGGCATGTTTACCTACATGACGCCGCTGCTGGCCGGCGAAGCGCGCGGCTGGTCGTCGCCGTTCGACGATTTCTGGTGCTGCGTCGGTAGCGGCATGGAAGCGCACGCGCAGTTCGGCGATTCCATCTACTGGCAGGACGGGCAGGGCGTCTATATCAATTTGTACGTGCCTTCCACCGTGCGCGACGCCGCCGGACTAAACATGACCTTGCACAGCGCCTTGCCGGAGCAGGGCAGCGCCTCGCTGCGCATCGATGGCGCGCCGCCAGCGCAACGCATGCTCGCACTGCGCGTGCCGGGTTGGGCGCAACAACCGCGCCTGCGACTCAATGGCCAACCTGTCGATGGCAGCGCCAGCGATGGCTATCTACGCCTCACGCGCGTCTGGCAGCCCGGCGATACCCTCCAGCTGTCGTTCGACATGCCGCTGCGCCTGGAAGCGACCCCGGACGATCCCGCCTGGGTGTCGGTGCTGCACGGCCCGCTGGTGCTCGCCGTCGATCTGGGCGACGCCGCCAAGCCGTGGTCGGGCAAGACCCCGACATTGATCGGGGGCAGGACATCCTGCAACGCCTGCAGCCGGTGCCGGGCAAGACAGCATTTACTTACAGCGATGGCGCACAGCAATGGCAGTTGTCGCCGTTCTACGCCCAGTTCGACCGCCGCAGCGCGGTTTACCTGGAACACCGCGACGCCGCCGCATGGCGGCAACGCCAGACCGAACGGGCGGCAGCAGCGGCAGCGCAGCACGCACTCGACACCCGCGCGCTCGATCGCATCGCGCTGGGCGATGAAGCCTCCGAAAAGGCGCATGCACTGCAGGGGAAAATTCCAACCCGCTCAGCTACCGCCGCCGGCCCGGCCGCGACGTGCGCACTGGCGGCTTCATGGCCTTCACCCTGCGCAATACCGCCCAGGCCCGCATCCTGCGCCTACGCTACTGGGGCGACGAAACCCGCCGCCGCTTCCGCATCCTCGCCGAGGGCGAACTCATCGCCAACGAACGCCTGGACGGCAACAGTGGCCTGGAGTTCGTCGATGTCGATTACCCCTTGCCCGCATCAGTGGCCGGCCGCGCCACCCTGCAGATCCGCATCGAGCCGGAGACCGGCTACTCGGCAGGGCCGGCGTTTGGGTGCTGGGTGTTGGAGTCGGCGTGAGTGTTGTAGCGCGTGCCTCTAGGGTGCGACGAGATTCTTGCGATGTACCACAAAAGGTTGCCAACAACTAAACAAATCCTAGAGGTGTGCAGAAAAATCAAGCGAGAAATCAGCCGCACCCTCTTCTTTTTACTGAAAAAGATGGGTGTTCTGGAAAAAGGTTGAGTACCTATTTGTAATTTAATTTACGCTTGGAGTATTAATGTTCCGATCCTTAATGCTTTTATGAAATTGATGTCATTGTTGAATTGAATGGCAATGACATCAGTTTCCAGGCATATGCAGAAGAACACCGAGTCAGAGCTCTGAGGGTAATCCCCCACTTCTAGCGGTCGCCAGAAGTGGAGCTAAGCGGCCATCGCCAACTTCATGGCAGGCGTGATGCCGCCGAGCGCCATATTCGGACGCTCGTGGTTGTACGTCCATAGCCAGCGGGTGGCTTTGTCCTGCACCTGGTCGATGGTGTCGAACAGGGTTTGGGCGAGCCAGGCGTAGCGGATGGTGCGGTTGTAGCGTTCAACGTAGGCGTTCTGCTGTGGCTTGCCCGGCTGGATGTGCTCGACCCGGATACCATGCCGCTGCGCCCAGGACAGCAACGCGCCACTGATGTATTCAGGGCCGTTGTCGCAGCGGATCACGGCGGGCTTGCCGCGCCACTCGATGATCTGCTCCAGCGATCGGATCACACGGGCTGACGGCAGCGACAGATCCACCTCGATCCCCAGCCCCTCGCGATTGAAGTCGTCGAGCACATTGAACAGCCGGAAGCTGCGGCCGTCGGCCAACTGGTCGTGCATGAAGTCCATCGACCAGACCTGGTTGATAGCCTCCGGCACCGCCAGAGGCTCGGGCCGCTCACGCACCAGCCGCTTCCTCGGCTTGATCCGCAGGTTCAACTCCAGCTCGCGGTAGATCCGGTAGACCCGCTTGTGATTCCAGCCAAAGCCCTTCACGTTGCGCAGGTACAGGTAGCACAGGCCAAAGCCCCAGTCGCGATGGGCGGTCGTCAGGCGGACCAGCCAGTCGGCGATCCGGGCGTTCTGCTCGCTGGCCTTGGCCTGGTAGCGGAAGCAGGTCTCGCTCACCGCGAAGGCCTGGCAGGCGTGGCGGATGTTCGTACGCCCGCTCGTGACTGCCGATTGGGCCATCTCGCGTCGCTGAGATGGCCTCACCATTTTTTTGCGAGCGCTTCCTTCAGCAGGTCGGTACTGAGCTGCGCCTCGGCGTACATCTTCTTGAGCCGGCGGTTCTCCTCCTCCAGCTCCTTCATGCGCGCGACCATGGACACGTCCATGCCGCCGAACTTGCTGCGCCACTTGTAGAACGTGGCCGAGCTGATGCCGTGCTCGCGGCACAGCTCCGGCACGGGCGCACCGGCCTGGGCCTGCTTGAGCACGGCGATGATCTGGCTGTCGGTAAAGCGGGACTTCTTCATGGAACCTCCTCGAGAAAGGATACGAGAAAATTCCACTTCTGGCGTCTGCTAATGGGCGGGGGATTACCTGAGGGGTAGGTGTTGCGACTAATTTTATGACCTGGTTTAATTTATAGCCATTTATTGCGGCATAAATATCGTCCATGATTCGAAATGAAAAATAGTTCTGAAGCTTATTGGCTTCTTCGGCATTTCCGTAGCGAAAGTCTCTAACGAGGAATGGCCTAATTTCAACTTCAAGGTCGCGAAGTCCGTGCTGAAGAACTTGAATGTCTGAAAAATCCAGGTCAGGAAGCCAGCTGAAGTGGTCTTTAATGGCGGATTCACATGACCTTTCATTCTTTAGTGGGGCAATAAAGGCGTAGGCCGAATAGTCTCTAATATTGCCACTGTAAGACGCTATTCCTGAGAGAAATCCGTCCAATCTTGAGACACTTTTTTCAATATTTAATCCGCGCATTTTTTATCCTTGGCAATTACTGCCACAAATGTTCCTATGCGACGACTCGAGTTTTGCAAGGGCTGCTGATAATATTGCAATTCGTGTGGAGTGTCCTTTATAACTTGCGGAGCGCGGATTCAAGTCCGTTCGCCTCCACGAAATTTGTGCTCTCAACACTCTAATTGCTTGAGCGAGCTTCCTGCATGCTTCGTCACCTCCAAATGGATCTGGAGTAAAGTAAAGTGCTGCGTTTTCTTGGTAGTGATCATAGGGGGCTGGGCCAGCGGCGAGTCCGTTTTCAGACAACGCTCCAAGCTGTTCATCTAACCAGCGACGTCCCCCGCCCTGAGTAGCGGCCAGGTTTAGAGTCCGGGGTAATCCCCCGCCCATTAGCAGACGCCAGAAGTGGAATTTTCTCGTCCCCTTTCCCGAGGAGGTTCCATGAAGAAGTCCCGCTTTACCGACAGCCAGATCATCGCCGTGCTCAAGCAGGCCCAGGCCGGTGCGCCCGTGCCGGAGCTGTGCCGCGAGCACGGCATCAGCTCGGCCACGTTCTACAAGTGGCGCAGCAAGTTCGGCGGCATGGACGTGTCCATGGTCGCGCGCATGAAGGAGCTGGAGGGGTAATCCCCCACTTCTAGCGGTCGCCAGAAGTGGAGCTAAGCGGCCATCGCCAACTTCATGGCAGGCGTGATGCCGCCGAGCGCCATATTCGGACGCTCGTGGTTGTACGTCCATAGCCAGCGGGTGGCTTTGTCCTGCACCTGGTCGATGGTGTCGAACAGGGTTTGGGCGAGCCAGGCGTAGCGGATGGTGCGGTTGTAGCGTTCAACGTAGGCGTTCTGCTGTGGCTTGCCCGGCTGGATGTGCTCGACCCGGATACCATGCCGCTGCGCCCAGGACAGCAACGCGCCACTGATGTATTCAGGGCCGTTGTCGCAGCGGATCACGGCGGGCTTGCCGCGCCACTCGATGATCTGCTCCAGCGATCGGATCACACGGGCTGACGGCAGCGACAGATCCACCTCGATCCCCAGCCCCTCGCGATTGAAGTCGTCGAGCACATTGAACAGCCGGAAGCTGCGGCCGTCGGCCAACTGGTCGTGCATGAAGTCCATCGACCAGACCTGGTTGATAGCCTCCGGCACCGCCAGAGGCTCGGGCCGCTCACGCACCAGCCGCTTCCTCGGCTTGATCCGCAGGTTCAACTCCAGCTCGCGGTAGATCCGGTAGACCCGCGTGATTCCAGCCAAAGCCCTTCACGTTGCGCAGGTACAGGTAGCACAGGCCAAAGCCCCAGTCGCGATGGGCGGTCGTCAGGCGGACCAGCCAGTCGGCGATCCGGGCGTTCTGCTCGCTGGCCTTGGCCTGGTAGCGGAAGCAGGTCTGGCTCACCGCGAAGGCCTGGCAGGCGTGGCGGATGTTCGTACGCCCGCTCGTGACTGCCGATTGGGCCATCTCGCGTCGCTGAGATGGCCTCACCATTTTTTTGCGAGCGCTTCCTTCAGCAGGTCGGTACTGAGCTGCGCCTCGGCGTACATCTTCTTGAGCCGGCGGTTCTCCTCCTACAGCTCCTTCATGCGCGCGACCATGGACACGTCCATGCCGCCGAACTTGCTGCGCCACTTGTAGAACGTGGCCGAGCTGATGCCGTGCTCGCGGCACAGCTCCGGCACGGGCGCACCGGCCTGGGCCTGCTTGAGCACGGCGATGATCTGGCTGTCGGTAAAGCGGGACTTCTCTCATGGAACCTCCTCGAGAAAGGATACGAGAAAATTCCACTTCTGGCGTCTGCTAATGGGCGGGGGATTACCCCAGGAAGTCATCCTGAGTCAAATCCTTGGCCAGCTTGCGGGTGAGGTGGGGCATGCCGGTCTGGCTCAATCCAAGACCGTTGCCGCCTCCCAAGAAGAGATAGGCATTGGAGTGGTCGGTTCTGACCGACGCGTGCTTGATCAGCCCATCATCGATTTCTTGGACAAACCGGCGCAGCAGATCCCCGAAGGTCCAGGCCTCGGCAGTGTGGGCATACGGGGTTTGCCGAAGCTCCAAGGAGGCGTGTTCTCGGCGGACATAGGCCTCGGCCATGAGCCGCGCAGCGTCGATGTGGTGCTCGGTATTTGGGGGCGCCTTGGGGTCGACGGGGTAGCGCACCAGCGGGAACTTCAACGCCTGCCCGTCGAGGGACCTTCGGATACGCGCCTCCCACCTCAGCTGCCCGTCCGTCCTGAGCGTCACGCCCGCCACAGAGCTAACGGCCTGGGAGGCTTTGATGCCGCGCGGAAGCGTGCCATTGAAGGTCTTGGTGCGCCCCGGCTTGACAGCTGCTTTGGCTTTGCTCACTTAGCGTCTCCCTGTATCCTTAGACGGATGGCCCCGTGGCACAATTGGATAGCGCGCGTCCCTCCTAAGGACGAGGTTGCTGGTTCGAACCCAGCCGGGGTCACCACTTCTTTGACAATCGGTTGAGTTGGCCGATCGTTGCCACAGACTTGCCACAGTCGGGCTGGACTTCAACGCAAAGCCTTGTCCTGCTTGGGTCTTAGTGTAGCGACGTTGTCCCTCCTAAGGGGAAGGTCGCCCGTTCGAATCGGGCCGGGGTCACCAGCAAGCAATTGCCGGGCGCGAACACGCATCGGCGCATTTGGCCTGTAGGCAGATATCCATGGAGCTGGACATCGTGGATACCAGTGCGATTGCGAATTCGTACCCTGGCTCGTCTCCCGCGTCGGCCTGCCTGAATGCTTATGGTTTTCGAGTTGGGCTGATTTGCCTGCATTCGGGCATCGCCTGTCTGAGAAGACGGCTCAGCGTGTCTGGAATCCTCACTGGAGCGCACTAAAGGGTAAAGCACGTCGTTGGACGTCTCGACACTATGGGTCAGGCGTTGTTGCGAATCTTTTCCGGCACCCGGCAGTAACGAGTGGCCCACGCATCTTTGAGCGAGGGCGGCCTTCGACGTCATAGCCGTCGCGGAGAACGCAGGAGACGGCTGTTCTTTGCCGCCCCAGATCCAGCACTGCAGGTCTTGACGAGCGGTTCCAAGCTTGCCCGTTCCCGATTGCGGCGACGCAGCGATGCTGCGCTTAGCGAAGTCTACCCACGTAGGGACTAGACCCCGCACCCGTCAAGCGCAGCCCCGACCGTTGCCAGGCGTGACTAGCCCCGTGTGGACCTTGGTCGCCGTCATTGGAAGTGCGCGAGCACCCATGAGGATGCCTAGTTCCTGTCCAGGCGGCTCGGCAAAACTCTGGCAGGGCAAGGCTTTTAAATGAAGGGTTGGGCGCCCTTGCCTTACGCGGCGCATGCTTGAGTCGGGTTTAATTTGTCGGAAAATTATTAAGCGCGTGATCCAGTTAATTATTCTGCGTATCGACCTATAAAATTTTGCAAATGAGGTATCAACCTTCCAAATGCCTGGGCCGCTATTGGAATCGCGGCTAGACGCTCCCGCGCGATGTTTTCTGAGATGCGTCGATCAGACATCCAAGACTTGTGATGAATACATTCCTGCAGCGCTTCAACGTTGGCCGACGCCTGGGAGCGGCGTTCGGCATCTTGATTTTGCTTTCGTGCGTGCTTGTCGGTGTCGGGCTCTACAGCATGGGCCGCGCTCGTACCGAGCTGGACCGTATCGTCAAGGTGAACGTTGAGAAGATGCGTCTAAGTAACGCGATGGCCGACGCGAACGCGAAGATTTTCGTCGCGCTCGGAACGCTGGCGATGGTGAACTCCGACGAGCTCAACGAAGAGGCTTTGGCGACCATCAAGGCAGAGCGGCAGCGCTATGCGGAAATGCGAAAAGCGCTCGATGCGTTTACGCCATCGGTGGCTGGGCGAAAGATACGTGCCGAAATCGATAGTGCTCGTGAGATTTCGCGTGGCTTGAACGATCAGGTGATCGCGTTGGCGGTGGCCAACAAGAACGCCGAAGCGGAAGCTTTCTTGAGTGAGACTGCCCGTCCAGCGATGCTGAATTGGCAAGGTAAAATCGCTGAAAACGTCGCGTTGCAGGAAAAACAGACCAGCGGCTCCTACAACGATGCAATGGCGGCGATGCATCAAGGCAAGATCGTGCTGCTAGCAGGTGGTGGCATGGTCATCGCGGTCAGCATGTCGTTGGCATATTTCATTACGTTGAGCTTGACGCAACCGCTTGGCCGCGCCACGAGCGTGTGCAGAATTTTGTGTAACCGTGGTTTGGGTTACCGCTGAGGAAGTCGCCCCTCGAACTGGATCGTAAAGCGGTTCAGCGCAGCCTTCCAGTCGCGGATCGGCAGCGTCCATTTCTTGGTGATGTTGCGCAGAGCCAGGTAGAACAGTTTCATCAAGGCTTCGTCGCTGGGGAACGCGCCGCGGTTCTTGGTCAGCTTGCGCAGGCTCATGTTGACCGACTCGATGGCGTTGGTCGTATAGATCACCTTGCGGATCTCCGGTGGGTAGTCGAAGAACGGGATCAGTCGTGACCAATTGCGCCGCCATGACTGGCTGATGGGCGGGTACTGGGCGTCCCACTTGGCCTCGAACTCGGTCAGTGCCTGCTCGGCCTCCTCGACGGTGGCGCAGGCGTAAATGCGCTTGAGATCGGCGGCAACCTCGGCGCGGCGTTTCCACGAGACGTAGTTCAGGCTGTGCCGCACCATGTGCACGATGCACAGCTGCACGGTGGTCTGCGGGAACACCGCCTCGATCGCCTCGGGAAACCCCTTCAGGCCATCGACGCAGGCAATGAAGATGTCCTGCACCCCGCGGTTGCGTAGCTCCGTCACGACTTGCAGCCAAAACTTGGCACCCTCGGCCTGCGCCAGCCATAGGCCCAGCACTTCCTTCTCGCCGCCCATGGTGATGCCGATGGCCAGGTACACCGCCTTGACCCGCACCGCGCCCTCGCGCACTTTGACGTGGATGCAGTCCAGATAGACGATCGGATAGACCGGATCCAGTGGCCGCGCCTGCCACGCCTTGACCTCCTCGACGACCGCATCGGTGACTGAGGAAATCAGACTCGGCGACACCTCGGTGCCGTACATCTCCTCCAGGTGCGACTGGATCTCGCGCACGGTCATGCCGCGCGCGTACAACGACAAGATCTTGTCATCGAAGCCGGCCCAGCGGGTCTGGTGCTTGGGGATCAGCTGTGGCGCGAAGCTGCCGTGGCGATCACGCGGAATCTCGATCGGCAGCTCGCCGAACTCGCCCTTGAGCGTCTTGCGGCTGCGTCCGTTGCGCGTGTTGCCGGCCGCGTTGGCGACCGGCTCATGCTTGTCATGACCGAGGTGTTCGGTCATCTCCGCGTCCAGCGCCCGCTCCACCAACCGCTTGGTCAGCTGCTTGAGCAGGCCGTTCTCGCCGATCAGATCCTCGGGTTTGGTGTAGTTGACCAACAGGCTGCTAAGCAGCTCGTCGGGTACCTCATGTGTGCGTGGGCTCATGGTGTCTCCGGGTTAGGTGGCAGTCTCCTGCCTGTGGCCCGGTTACACAAAAAATCTAGGACACGCCCCGCGCCACCCGTGCCGCTGAGTGGATTGCAAGTGGCAAGCTGGACAACGATGTGGAAACGCGTTTCGGCGACGAAACAGGTCGATTGCTTACCGCCATGCATAAGATGCAGCAACAGCTGCGCAGTTTGCTAGCCGCGCAGGGCGAAATAGTCAGGCGCCACAACGAAGGTCAGATCAGTTTCCGGATCGATGCCGCCGCATTTCCCGGCGAATACGGTCTGATGGCCAACGAGACCAACGAGTTGGTCGCCGCCCATATCAACGTCAAGATGCAGACCGTGCATTTGATCGAACGTTATGCCATCGGTGACCTGAGCGAGGATATGCCGCAATTGCCCGGCGAGAAAGCCGCCATCACCTCTGCCATGCAGCATGTCAAGCAAAACTTGTCCACGATGAATCATGAGATCAAGCACCTGGCGCAGGCTGCCGCCAATGGTGATTTGCTGCACGCGGTAATGCCGAGCAATTCCAATACGACTTCCGTGTGATGGTGGAGAGCCTGAACACGTTGATGGCGACCGCTGACGGTAACTTGCAGTCGTTGTCCAACCTGTTGCAGTCGATCGCCGCCGGCGACTTGACTGCACGCATGAGCGGTGAATTTCGCGGCGTGTTTGCGCAGATGCGCGACGATGCCAACGCCACTGCGACGCAGTTGGCCGATATCGTCAGCAGCATCAAGGCCTCGGCAGTGTCGATCAAGGGTGCGGCCAGCGAGATTGCCGCCGGCAACCAGGATCTGTCGCAGCGCACTGAACAACAGGCCGCCAATCTGGAAGAAAGCGCGGCTTCGATGGAGCAACTCACCTCTACCGTCAAGCAGAATGCCGAAGGCGCCCGTCAGGCCAACCAGTTGGCGCTCGGAGCCGCCAGTGTGGCGGCCCAGGGCGGTGCGGTCGTGGGTAAAGTGGTCGCGACCATGTCTGGCATCGAAGCCTCGTCCAAGAAAATTTCCGACATCATCTCCGTCATCGACGGCATCGCCTTCCAGACCAACATCCTGGCCCTGAACGCGGCGGTAGAGGCGGCGCGCGCCGGCGATCAGGGCCGCGGCTTTGCTGTGGTTGCCTCGGAAGTGCGTACCCTCGCGCAACGCTCGTCCGGTGCGGCCAAGGAGATCAAGGAACTCATCGAGGACTCCGTGCAGCGTGTGGCTGAAGGCTCCGCGTTGGTCCACACCGCAGGCAAAACCATGGGCGAAATCGTCTCCAGCGTGCAGAGGGTCACCGACCTGATGGGTGAGATCTCTGCAGCTTCGCAGGAGCAATCGGCCGGTATCGAACAGGTCAACCGGGCCGTTACCCAGATGGACGAGAGCACCCAGCAGAACGCCGCTCTGGTCGAGGAAGCCACCGCTGCTGCGCGCTCGCTCGAAGAGCAGGCCATGCAGTTGACCCAGGCAGTTGCCGTATTCAAGACTGACGATGACCACATTGCCTCCGCCAGAGAACTTGTCAGATCCCTTACGCCGTCCCCAGCCGCCAAGGCACGGTCAGACCGCTCGGCGCGTACCAATTCTCGCGTAGTGACCACCAGTGCTGGCGGAAGTGGTTGGAAAGAATACTAGAAGGCGTCCATAGCGCAGCTCGAAGGGCGTCTGTCGCAACGATGGGGCAGACGCTCTTAGGCCGTCGCCTGCCGAACATGTGCATCGATTGAGGTCCGTGCCACCAGGTGTGGTGTGCTGGAGGCGTGTGCCGCGACTCGACATCATCCTGGTGGCGGCAGGGGCAGGGGCAGCCAGTGCGGCTGCGGGGGAGGGCATGGGTGATTACTCCACGGATCCGAGTTGAGTTCGAGGGGATCGAATGCCGCCGCCTGATGTGCCGTGTGTGGGCCAACGCATGAGGCAGTCAATACCACCCAAGATAGAGCGTCGTGACGCCCCAGGTATCGACGAGTCCGTGTGCCAGGATGAGCGCCAGCAGATTGCGGTTTGAGCGCAGATACGCATAGCCGAATGCTGCGCCGACAATACCCGTCAGCACGATTCCCGAGATGCCTTGGCTCGCATGCATGGCGCCAAACACGACACCGCCGACACTGGCTGCAGTGAGGCGGCCGAGACTGCTGCGCTTGAACAAAGCCTCCAGTTGATGCATCAAGAATGCTCGAAACACCAGTTCCTCACCGATGGCTGCGCTGATCCACGCATAGCCGATTAGCTGCAGTGCAGCCGGTGCGTTATGGCGAAGCGCGCCATAGGCGCTGTAGTCGGTCTTCGTGCCTGTCAGGGAGTCGATGAGCGGCTGAAAAATTGGCGTGATGAGAGCGGTGACCAGCAGCGCCAGGACAGCGGTCCACCCAATTGTTGGACCAAGCCGTTGCCAGCTCAGGCCACAGGCCCAACGGCTGCGGGTCTCTTGCCAAACAAGTGCGGCCCCGATCAGGCCAACCACTGGCATTCGCCAAGGAAAGGGCAGCCAAGGCATGTAGGCAAGCGCCATCACGACGCAGATCATCGCCAGCCTGGCGAGTGGATGGTTTAGAACGGACGAGGCGTTGCGACTAGCAAGAGCAGACCACTTTGATTGAGACATGTCGACCGGATACGCCACGGGCATTTGATAGTAGCGAGCTGTCGATCGGCAAGACTGTGCCAAACGACATGATGACTTTTCAGCACTTGTCTCAGCGCGGACTTGGTATATGCAAGATCGATGCGCGACTCCGATTATTCAGTGATCTCGCTAGCTCTCAAAGCGCTTGCCATAGTTCGGCTTTATTGCCGTCCGGGTCGATGACCCAGGCAAACAAGCCAAATTCTGACCTCACGACGTTCTCTGACACGCGGCAGCCCGCAGCCTTGAGTTTGGCGATCAGCGACTCCAGGTCGTGGACCCGGTAATTCACGATAAACGGGGCGGTGGTGTTCTCGAATTGGGCGCTCGTGTCGTCGTGAACAGCCCAGACCAATGCGTTTTCAGCGCCTTCGACGCCCGCTGCTGTCGAACACCGTGCCTCCCCACGTCTGCACCTCGATCCCCAGCTGCGTTGCGTACCACTGTTGCAACCCGGCTGCGTCCTTGGATTTGATGATGATTCCGCCGATGCCTGTCACTCCGTGCATGTCTGATCCCTTGCCAGCCGTCGTCAGTGGATTGAATAGCGGGCAATGCTGCCAGCCTTGGTGGGAGGCAGCGTTGCCCAAGGGCTCAAGATAGAGCATCGTCACCGCAGCCATTTGTCGGATCTTGCGCACATGCCGAGCAGCGAAACGGTTCCCCTTACCGTCGTCCAGAGCGTGAACCGTGCGCTGGACTACATCGAGGTCAACCTTGCCGGACAGCTGTCGCTGTCTCTGATCGCCGGGGCGGCTTGCGTCTCGCCGTTCCATTTTCAGCGCATGTTTCGCGCTGTCATGGGCGAAACCCCGCATGCATTCGTGTTGCGCCGACGCTTGGAAAACGCGCTGGGCGATATTTCTCAAGGCAATCGTCAACCTTTGACAGACATCGCGCTGAGCCGGGGTTTTCGTCGTATCGGATTTTTCCAGGAACTTCCGCAAACACTTCGGATGCTCGCCGAGAAAACTGGATCTGCATACCTGCCTGGCCGGCCGCCGGCGGGCGCTGGATGAAACCTTGGCAGGTGTATCAGGCATCGGCGGCAACAGCGCAGACGATGCGCACGAATTTTCGGTCACGCTGCGCGATCTCCCGGAGCGCACGGTCCAATACCTTCGTGTACACCGGCCTTTTGAGGAAGGCTCCGTCCAGGCGGCAGCCATGCGCCTGGTGGCGTGGGCACGAGGCGCTGGCGTCGAGCATCATCAATGGCTGGGCTATCTCGGGATCAACCTCGTCTGGCGTCTGCAACGGCGTGCAGGTATGACGTTGCGGTGGAGGTCACGCAGGGGCGTCATTCCGGTGAGATCGGCGTTTTCCGATTGCCACCCATGAAAGTGGCTGAGGTTGTGATACGGGGTGGGCTGGCGCTGGAGATGCGCGCATTTCGCTGGTTGCGCGATACATGGCTGCCTGCCAGCGGATATCTGCCGACTGACTTGCCTGCGTTCGAGGCCTGGCTGGGTCTGCCCTATGCACATGGTGCCGAGCATTTCGAATTGGCATGTCAGATTCCCATCCGCGTCCCAACGGCGCCGGGCGGATGGGATCAACGCCACCTTTGATGGGACCAGCCCGTTCTGATGCGCCAGTTTAGGAAGTGACACTCAAAACGTTCGCAGCGGTCTCAACAGCAGCGTCCACCACTTTTCAAGCCTGGCCAGCGGTTCTGCCGCCGCTCGCTTCTGCAGCAAACCGCGCGCTATCGAGCTCGCTGAGCATGAGGATGTGCATGGTGGTGGCTTGTTTTTCGTGCGGGTCGGCAAGTAAGACGGTTCTTATATGACTGGGGCGTCCGTAAAGCCGGACGCGTCATTGCGCGGGCGAAGTGCAAGGGATCAGAGAGTGGAGGCACGATTCAGAGCTGAAGGACCAAGTTCACCCCGGTGCGCTTGGCGCATGCGGGCGGCGAACGAAGCGAAGCCAAGCAGGCCAGCCGATGTCTGCAGATGAAATGCGGTATGTCGCAATTCATCGACTTTGAGACCGGCGAGGCGGGCAACTTCATATGCCTCCCAGGACATTTAAGAGCCTCCCGAGTTGTTAGCATGATGGCGGACGTTGAGGCCAAAAAACCGAGCGTTTGTCTAAAGAATCCGTAGCCGTCCCAAGCAATAGAGTCTTTCTTTTGTGATTCTCATCACAAATAACTAGAGCTCGGGCTTTTCTTACAGGGTTTCCCCTACAGCACGCGTTGACCGTTTTTTAACATTACGTCACAGTTGCGCCGCATTTCAGCGAGCTGAAGGGTTGCGCCACCGTTTTGGTGGCCAGGCACGCTGATGCGGGTGACGGCGTGCATTGCGCGACCGACGCACAGGGGGCAGGACAGATGTGGAAGCGATCGGCGCCCTTGGCGCTGGCGGCTTGCCTGTGGGCAGTTGCCGGGCTGGCGGCTGCACAACAATCGGCACCGACAACGCTGGATCGGCAGGAGCAATTGCGCCAGGCCGAGGAGATTCAGCGTCGCCAGGAACAGGAGCGCCAGGCGCCCTTCGCCGGCCCGCGCGAGGACGCCGACCGCGTGGATGCGCGCAGCACCGTGCTGCCCAGGGAAGACTTGTGTTTTTCGATTACTCGCGTGCACCTGTCGGGTGCAGGCGATGATGCAGCGCGCTTTGCGTGGTTATGGAAATCTCTGCGCCGTTACCAGCGCCGCTGCATCATCGGCGCGCCGGTATCGACATCATCCGGCGCCGCGCATTGGATCAGTTGGTCGCCCGCGGTTTGGTCACCACCCGCATCGGTGTGCCGGAGCAGGACCTGTCGCGTGGCGACCTACGTTTCGAACTGCTGCCCGGCCGATTGCGCGATGTGCATGTGGTGTCCGACAGCGAAGGCGCGCACTGGAAAACGGCATTGCCGCTCCGTAGGGGAGATTTGCTGGATCTGCGTGCCATCGAACAGGCGGTAGAGCAGTTCAAACGGTTGCCGTCGCAGGACGCCAAGATCGATATCGCGCCGGGCGAGGCACCGGGTGAATCGGATCTGGTCATCACCTTGCAGAACGGGCGGCGCTGGCGCGGTGTGGCCAATGCCGACGATTCCGGTGTGGAGACGACCGGCCGTGTGCAGGGTGGGTTGGACGTTTCGCTGGATAACCCACTGGGCCTCAACGATCTGCTCAGCATTGGCTACAGCCATGACCTGGCCACGCGCGATGAAGAACGCGGCACACGCGGCAACAGCCTGAGTTACAACCTGCCGTGGGGATGGTGGACGTTTGCGCTGTCGGCATCGTCGTACCGCTATCACCAGCGCGTAGACGGTTTTTTACAGACCTTCCAGTCCAGTGGCGAGTCCAGCAACGCGCAGCTGGATATGCAGCGCGTTCTGCATCGCGACGGCACAAGCAAGACCTCGGCCGGTGTGGTGATTGGCCTGCGGCGTGCGCGTAGTTACCTGGATGGCGTGGAGATCGGCATCCAGCGCCGCGATACCAGCAGTGCGGAGTTCTACTTCACGCATCGGCGCTATCTGGGCGCGATGCAGCTGGACATGCGTCTGGCGCATCGGCGCGGCACGCCGTGGTTCAACAGCCAGTGGACCGGCTACGACCCGCAGATCGGCTTCCCGACATTTCGCTATGGCGTGACGACGCTGGACGTGAGCACGGCGCTGTCGTTCAAGCTGGGCCCGGTGCCGCTGTCGTGGGAAAGCAGCCTGCGTGCACAGACCGCCGGCGAACTGTTGCTGGGGTCCGAGTTCGTCACCATCGGTGGCCGCTACAGCGTGCGCGGTTTCGACGGCGAAGCGACGCTTGGCGCCGAAAAAGGCGCGTACTGGCGCAATACCTTGAGCTTCCCAGTGCAGCAGATCGGGTTGACGCCGTATCTGGGCCTGGATGCAGGCCGCATTGATGGCACCAGCGCCAGCGGACTGCGCGGCCGCAGTTTGGTGGGCGGTGCGGTGGGCCTGCGTGGCGGTTGGTTTGGTGCCAGCGTCGATGCGTTTGCCGGTTGGGCGATCCACCGCCCCGACGGATTTGCAAGTGCGCAGCCGGCATATGGCGTGCGTGTGATCTACCAGTTCTGACACGGATCGCGTCGCCAGCCGGCTGCGCGTTTGTTGATTGATGACGCCAACAGGCGGCGAGAGAGAAACGATGGACAACGAAGCGGTGGGCATGCGTGGTTACCTGGCCGAGCAGAGCAAGCGTGCGCTTGCTCTGCTGCTGTGCTGCACGGTCACCTGGACCTCGTTTCCGGCATGGGCGCAGCTTGCGCCAACCGCCAACCCTGGAGGGCAAACGCCAGGCCAGCAGGTCGCTGCCAATGGCGTGCCGGTGGTGGACATCGTCGCGCCCAATGCGCGCGGCATTTCGCACAACCGCTACAGCAACTTCAGTGTCGGCCCGAATGGGCTGATCCTCAACAACAGCGCGCAGATCTCCAAGACCGAGCTTGGCGGTTACGTTGCCGGCAACAACAACCTGCAGCGCAGCGGTGCCGCCTCGCTGATCCTCAACGAAGTCACCTCGGCCAGCAGCCGCCTGCAGGGCTATACCGGAATCGCCGGTGCCAAAGCGCAGCTGGTGATCGCCAACCCCAACGGCATTTCCTGCGATGGCTGCGGCTTTCTCAATACCTCGCGCGTCACCCTGACCACCGGCACGCCGAACCTGGGCAGCGATGGTGCGTTGAACGGTTTCAGCATCACCGGCGGTGCGCTGAGCATCGGTCGCAACGGTCTGGACGCGTTCAATGTGGATCGCCTGGACCTGTTGTCGCGTCAGCTCAGTGTAGACGGCTCGATCTGGACCAGGGAGCTGGTCGCCGCCGCTGGTGCCGGACGGGTGAATTACGACGGCATGCTGCTGGACGTCCTGCCGGGTGCCGATGGCGGCCTTCCTGCGATCGGTATCGATGTGGCGCAATTGGGCGGCATGTATGCCGAACGCATTCGCCTGATCGCCACCGAAGCCGGCGTCGGCGTGGTGAGCCGCGGCACATTGGCTGCGCAAAGTGGCGACCTGCAGATCGACAGCGCAGGGCAGGTGAGCCTGGGAGGCACCACCGTCGCGCGGGATGCTGTGAATGTGCGTGCCACCGGCGCGCTCGATCAGCGTGGCGTGCTTGGCTCGCAACAAGGCGACGTGTCCCTGCGTGCTGCAAGCGTGACGCTTGCAGGCGACCTGGTGGCCGCCGGTGCGCTGGATGGGCAAGCCGGTGGTGTGGTGACCCATGTTGGCCGCAGTAGCGCGGGGTCGATCCGTCTGTTCGGCTCGGAATTGAATGCCGATGGCAGTCTGCACGCCGCCGGCGCCCTGGACCTGGGCGCCGATGGACTCTTGCGCAGTGGCGGCGTTGCCTATGGCGGTGCAGGCGCGAATTTGCGGGCGGCACAGATCGCGTTGTCCGGCACCTTGCAGAGTGGCGCGGCGATTGCGCTGAACGCCATTGCCATCGACGCACTCGGCACGCTGGATGCGGCAACGGCGCTGCAGATCAACGGCAATGGCAATGTGCGCCTGGCTGGATTGGCGCAGGCCGGGCAGGGAGCTGATGTGCAGGCGGGTGGGCGCCTGGAACTGCAGGGGCAGCTGATCGCGGCCGACGCGCTGGCATTGAACGCAGCGTCGATCGACATCGCCCAGCGCGCTGCGGTGTCTGCAGGCAACGATCTGGATCTGCGTAGCGCCGGTGCCGTCAACAATGCCGGCACCGCGTATGCCGGCCGCGATCTGTGGCTGCAGGCTGCCAGTGTCAGCACGGCGGGTAGCCTGTCTGCGGCACGCGATGCCCAGCTGGCGGTTGCCGGCGAATTGGTCAATCGCGGCACCGTCGTCGCAGGCAATGCATTGAGCGCAGATGCAGCGCAGCTGGAGAGCCGCGGCGATATCGGCAGCCAGGGTGGCGATGCCACCTTGCGCAGTCGCGGCGAGCTGCGCCTGAGCGGCAATACCGTTGCAGGTGGCGCATTAGCGTTGGATGCTGCAAGCAGTGCCCAGGTGTCGGGGTCCGTAAATGCAGCCAGCGTCAGCCTTCGTAGCGGCGGCGATGCCAACCTCTCCGGCACGCTGCAGAGCACGCGTGGCGCGCTGACGGTTGCCGCGGCAGGTGAGCTTGCAAACGATGCCATCGTGCGTTCGGCAGGTGCGCTCGATCTGCAGGCCAATGGCGCGCTGCGTCAGCGCGGCCAACTGCACAGCGATGGCGCGTTGCAACTGCGTGGCGGCAGCGTCGCCCACAACGGTGTGATCGATGCCGGTGGTGATCTGCGCATCGCTGGCGCTGGGGCGCTGGCGTTGGACGGCACCGTGCAGAGCGCAGGCAATACAACGTTGCAAACGGCCGGCGCGCTGGATAACAGCGCAAAGGTGATTGCTGCCGGTCCATTGCAGGTGGACGCGGCTAGCCTGCGCAACGCGCAAGGCGCGGCATTGTCGTCTGGCGCCGATGCGCAGCTGCGGATTGGCGCCGCACTTGAGAATGCCGGCAGCGTGTACGCTGCCAACGCATTGCAGATCAGTGCGGATTCCTTGACCCAGAACGGAAGCATCAGTTCCGGCAATACGCTTTCCGCGACGGTTGTCGGCATGCTCGACAATACCGGCAGTGTGGTGGCACGCAATGGGCTGCAGATCGATGCGGGCGATGTGCGCAGCAGCGGCCAGCTCGGCAGTGAAGCCGCTGGCGTCGTGCTAGGCAGCCGGGGCGATATCGCGCTGCAAGGCGTGGTGGCCGCCGCAACCGGCTTGCAGGCCAGCGCGGCTGGCGATCTGCAGCAGGCCGGCACGATGAGGGCGCAATCGATCACGCTGGACGCAGGCCGCGATCTTGCCGCAGGCGGCACGCCGCAATCGGCCTCCAGCTTAGACCTGCAGGCACAGCGCGCATTGAGCTTCGCTGCGCAAGGCCAGGCTGGTGGCGACATCAGCATGCGCGCTGCCACGCTGACGACAAGCCAGGATGCGCTCTTGCAGGGCGCCGGCGCGATTGCATTGGATGGCGGCACGATCGATAGCCGCGGCAAGCTCGATGCAGGTGGCGATCTACGCGTACGTAGCCTGGGCGACATGAGTTTGGCGGGTGTTGCGCAGGGCAGCGATGTTGAGCTGACGGCGACCGGGGTGCTGACTAATGCGGCGCAGGCCTTCGCTGGGCGCACCTTGACTGCGCAGGCACAAAGCCTGGAGAACACCGCTGCCGGCGTATTGGCAGGCGGCGGGGATGTGACACTCACCGCGGCAGCACAGTTGAACAACGCCGGCCGCGTGCAGGCTGCAGGCGACCTGCAGATGACGGCGGCAAGCCTCGATCAAGGTGGCAGCGCATCGGCCGGAAAGACCTTGCGTGGCATCGTTGCTGGCACGCTGGACAATCGTGGCAACTTGATCGCCAGAGATGCGTTGCAGATCGATGCAGGCACGTTGCGCAGCAGCGGCCAATTAGGCAGCGAGCTGGCCAGTGTTGCGTTAAGCAGCCAGGGTGCGATGCAGCTGGACGGTGTGGTCGCCGCCGCGACTGCCTTGCAGGTCTCGGCTGGCGGCGATCTGCAGCAAGCTGGTTCGCTCAAGGCGCAGTCGGTTGCCCTGCACGCCGGGCAAGACCTCACTGCCAATGGCAGCCTGCAATCCGCATCCACGTTGGATCTGCAGGCACAACGCACGCTCGCATTGAACGGTGAGGCATCCAGTGCTGCAGATGCCACGCTTCATGGCGCAACCATCACCACCGGCACCGCGGCGGTGCTGCAGAGTGGGGCAGCGATCACCTTGGCAGGCGACAGCATCGAGAGCCGTGGTGCGCTCGATGCAGCGAATGATCTGACGCTACGTAGTGCGGGCGATCTGACGTTGGGCGGTGTGGCGCAGGCCGGTCTCGACATTACGCTGGCCGCAACAGGTATCTTGAACAATGGTGCCCAAGTGATCGCCGCGCGCGATCTGAGCGTGCAGGCTTCCAGTGCCACGAATGCGTCTGACGCAACCCTGGGCGCCAAGCGCGATTTGCGTGTCGATGTCGCCGGTGTACTGGACAACCGCGGCAGCCTGCACGGAGAGCGTGGCCTTTCGCTGACCTCCGGGTCGCTGTTGCAGCGCGGTCGTGTCTATAGCGGCGATGCGCTGTCGATTGCTTCCAACGGTGCGTTCGAAAACGTAGGCCAGTTGGTGTCCGGCAAAGATTTGAGCATCACCGCCGGCAGCATTGTCAGCCATGGCCAGCTGGGCTCGGTGACCGGCGCGCTGACACTGACCAGCCAGAACGAAATCGCGTTGCAAGGCGTGGTATCTGCCGCGACCACGTTGCAAGCCGCTGCAGGGGGCGATCTTTCACAGGCAGGGACGCTCAGTGCGCAGACTGTCGCGCTACAGGCTGGCGGTGATCTCGTTGCCGGTGGCACCCTGCAATCGGCTTCCACGTTGGATGTGCAAGCACAGCGCACGCTGAGCTTGAGCGGACAGGCGCAGGCCGGGACAGATGCCGTCCTGCACGGCAACAGCATTGCAACCGGTCGCGATGCCGTGCTGAAAAGCGGTGGCGCCATCACTCTGGACGGTGCGGCCATCGACAGCCGCGGCACGCTGGATGCCGGGACGGATCTTGCAGTGCGCAGCATGGGCGATCTTGCCCTTGCGGGTGTTGCGCAGGCCAACCGCGATGTCGTGCTCAGCGCGACTGGTGCGCTCGGCAATGCCGGCCAGGTCTTCGCGGGTCGCGACCTCTCGCTACAGGCAGGTTCGATCAACAACGCAGCAGCTGGCGCACTTGCGGCAGTCGGGGGCGTCACGCTGGCGACAGGTGCACTGCAGAATGCCGGCAGCCTGCAGAGTGGCGGCGATCTGCGTATCACCGCAGCCAGCATGCACCAGAGCGGCACTGCCGTCGCCGCCAAGGCCTTGACCGCCACGGTCACCGGCACATTGGATAACCGCGGCAGTCTCATCGCCAAGGATGCAGTGCTGGCCGAAGCGGGTACGTTGCGTAGCAGCGGCCAGCTCGGCAGCGAAGCGGCAAACGTGACGTTGACCAGCCAGGGCGATATGACCTTGCAGGGCGTGGTCGCCGCAGCCACCACGCTGCACGCCGCCGCTGGCGGCGATCTGCAACAGGCCGGTTCGCTCAAGGCGCAGTCCATCGCGCTGCAGGCCGGGCGCGATCTCACTGCCGCAGGCACGCTGCAATCGGCATCGCAGCTGGATCTGCAGGCACAACGCGGACTCGCGTTGAACGGCCAGGCGGTGTCCGCAGCGAACGCAACCCTGCGTGGCGCGCAGATCGCGACCGGGCAAGCGGCAGTGCTGCAAAGCGGCGCCGAAATTAGCCTGGACGGCGCAGCGATCGACAGCCGTGGTGCACTCGATGCCGCCACCGACATCAATCTGCGCAGCACCGGCGAGTTGGCGGTTGCCGGCGTGGTGCAGGCAGACCGCAACGTGGTGCTGAGCGCAACCGGTGCGCTGGCCAACGCCGCGCAGGTCGCGGCCGGTGGTGGCCTGACCGCGACTGCTGCCAGTGCGAGTAACACCGCGACTGGCGTGCTGCTGGCGCAAGGCGACGCCACCCTGTCCACCGCTGGCCTACTCGACAACGCTGGCGCCATACGCGCGGGTAATCAACTCTCGCTTGGTGTCGGTTCGCTACGCCAGACCGGTCAGGCCTATGGCCTGCAGCGACTCGGTGTCAGCGCCAGCGGCGCGGTGGATAACCGCGGCGATCTGATCGGCGGTAACGCGTTGCGCGTGGAGGCGGGGCAGCTGAGCAGCAGCGGTCAGCTGGGCAGCGAGCGTGGCGATGTGGCATTGATCAGTCGTGGCAACCTGCAGCTCGATGGCCGCCTGGCATCGGCAGGGGCGTTCACGGCACAGGCCGATGGCGCGCTGACGCAAAGTGGCAATCTGAGCGCAGCCAGCACACTCGACCTGCGTTCCACAGGCGACCTGACGGTTGCCGGCCAGGTTGCGGGTCAACAACTCACACTCGTCAGCGATGCGGTCGTACGCCAGCAAGGCACTGTCAGCGGGACAACGGTCGATGTGCAAGGCGCGCGCATCGAAAACGCCGGTCAAACTACCGCAGCGGGCAATCTCACCCTTCGTGCAGGCCAGATCGGTATCACCGGTACGGTGGGTGCCGGCATCAACGCAGACGGTAACCTGGGTCGCGGAAGCACGCTCAATCTGGTTGCCGATCGTCAGCTCACCGCCTCCGGCACGCTGCTGGTCGGCGGCAACCTTACTGCGCAGGGCAGTCAGCTGCAGTTGGCTGGCGCCACCACGCGGGCCACCGGCAATGTGGCACTGACCACTGGCGGTAGCCTCGATCATCGCGGCGGCAATCTGCTCGCGGGCGGAACGCTTACCGTGCAGGCCGGCGGCAATATCGACAACGGGCGTCTCAACAATGTCGGCGGGCAACTGCAGGCGAACCAGTTGAGCATCGATGGCGGAAGCCTGAGCAATGTCGGTGGTGGACTAGTGCAGAGCGGCGCAGGTGTGACCCGCGTAGTGATCGGGGGTGCGCTCGACAACAGCGCCGGCACGCTCGCCAGCAACGGTCAGGATCTGAGCATCACCGCTGCCAGTATTGAAAATGCGCAGGGCCGCATCGAACATGCCGGCACCGGCACCCTGTCGGTGACCAGTCGCGGTGCACTCGGCAACAACAGTGGACGCATCCTGACGCAGGGTCAGTTGACACTGGGCGCCAGCGGCGCCCTGAACAACCAGAGCGGCGCCATCGCTGCGGCGGGCGACGCAGGCGTGAGCGCAGCCAGCCTCAATAATCTGGCCGGATCGGTGTCGGCACGGACATTGAACGTGCAAACCAGCGGCACGGTCGATAACCGTAACGGCCTGCTGCAGGCCAGCGGCGGTGCGCTGACCTTGCGTGCCGACAGTCTCAGCAATGCCGGCGGTACCGTGCAGGCGATTGCCAATGCAGGCGTGGGCGGGGGCTGCGCGTTGAATTGAACCGCAGTTTGGACAATGGCAATGGCACGATCGGTGCCAGTACCGATGCCGTAATCACTGCAGAAAACATCAGCAGCACTGGCGGCAATCTGCAGGCCGGTCGCGACCTCGGCATCACCGCACGTGGTCAACTGGATAATCATCAGAGCGGCAAGCTCAGCGCCGGCCGTGATCTGAACGTTGCGGTCACCGGCGCGTTGCTCAATAGCGGCGGTCAGCTCGATGCGGGCAATACCTTGACCGTCTCCGCCGGTCGGATCGACAACACCCAAGCCAGCATCGTCAACAACGGCAGTGGCCTGACCCGCATTACTACTGGCGGCGCATTGACCAACACCGGCGGCAATTTGGGTGGGCGCGGCAGTGTGGTGATCGACGCGGCCAGCATCGCCAACACTAGCGGCCAGTTGGTCGCAGGCGGCGACCTGATCGCCAATACCAATGCGCTGAACAACCAGGGCGGCAGCGTGTATGCCGGCGCCAACTTCCTGTTGCAGCGCGCAGGTGCCACGCTCGACAACCAGAACGGCAAGGTCAAGGCCGAGCAATCGGTTCGCCTTAACCTGCAAAACCTGAGCAATGCCGGTGGCCAGATTGGCGCAGGCAGCGTTACCGGCGGCGCCGGCGATGTGGTCATCGACACGGTCGGCTTCGACGGTGGCGGCAGCATCCTCGCGCAGAACCTGCTGGATCTGACCCTGCGCAGCGACTACACGCACCGCGCCGGTGCCGACCTGGTCAGCAACGGCAATTTCAACCTGCGTGTGGGCGGCAACCTGGTCAACGAGTCCACGCTCAAAGCTGCGCGCACCCTCGATATCATCGCCAGCAGCATCACCAACCGCGGCGGTGCCAATATCGTCTCCAACGATACCCGCCTCAACGGCGGCAACGTCATCGACAACGCCGGCAGCATTTCCGGCAACGGGGCGTTGTCGCTTGTTGCCAACAGCGTCTACAACACCGGCAGCATCGTAGGCGGCAATGTCTCGGTGAATACCGGCACGCTGGTCAATGGCGCTGATTTCGGCGGTGCGACCAACAACGCTGCCTATGGCTCCGCATTGCTGGGCTCCACTGGCAACATGAATTTGATCGTGCGCGAACAGTTGCTCAATCGCGACGCACGCATTTTCAGCCTGGGCAATATCGCGATTGGTGGCGCGCAGGATGGTGGTGGCACCTTGGTGTCTCGGACCGGCGTGGTGAATAATCTTTCGGGCAGCATTGAGGCTGATGGAAGCATCTTGATTGCGGCCCAGCAGCTCAATAATCGGCGTCGCGTGATTAACACCACCAGCGTCTCTACCGATCCCGGCAACGACGGCGTGTATTCGGGTGGTGAGCTCATCGAAGGCAAGGCGATCCGTAATATCCAAGGAGCCCGCTCCCTATCCTTACAAGGGGCTCGCGCCGGGTATTTATCGCAACTATCAGGTCATTCAGCAGGAGCAGTTGTCTTCGGCAAGCGCAGAAGGACGCATCGCGGCGGGCGGAAACATCCTGCTGTCGGGGAGCGTGACGAACAATGCCTCCACCATCGCTGCAGCAGGCTTGTTCGCTGCAATCCAGCGTGGTCTTGGCGGACTCTCGGATGGGATGATCGTAGGGGGCGAGCAGCTGCTTAACCAGGCGCTGGCGTTGAATCAGACGGTTCGACAAAGCGATGTGGAACATATCGTCACCGCGATCACCAACGACTGCATGCAGCCGGTTGGGCAGAAGGTCGTCTGCTATTACGAAGAAGAAGACCAGAGGCTGAGCTCCTCAACGACCAACAGCAGCTATATCGCCCTGGGCGCCAGCATGACTGGCAGCCAAGGCGTCAGCATCAACGGCGCCAATATCAGCAATGGCGCTGTCGGTAGCGATGGTCGCGCCGTCAGTGGCGCTGCGCTGCGTGGCGTAGGCGCCCAGGTTGGCTTGAATGGTCGCACCGCGCAGAGCGCCGGTGGAGTTGGCGGCCAGGCAGTGGTGGGCCGCGCCAACGGCGGCGCGAGCAGCATCCAAGTCGCGACCGGCACCACTGGCAGCGCAGGCACTCAGGTCGGAGCCAACACGCAGGACGCCACGCTCGCTACATCGGGCGGCATCGTCAAGATGTCGGTTGCGCCGGTGATGTCCAACGACAGCGGCCTGGTGCGCAGCAGCGTCGATCAGGCGACTGTACAGACTACCGCCGCCGGTACCGGTATCACGACGGGCGCGAACGCAACCCGTACGCGCGTCGACCAGGCCAGCATTCCCGTCACCAATCTCGTCGGTGGCGGCCAGGCCTCGCTGACGCAGATCGATTTGCCTATCGGCGGCTTGTATCGCCTCTCCAGTGGCGTGGCCACTGACCGCACGGCGATGGGCCGCGCAGCAATCGGCCTGGGCGGCATCAACGCCTGGCGCAGCAACGGCCCCGGCCGTCGCTACTTGATCGAGACCGACCCGCGCTTCGTCAACTACGACAACTTCATCAGCAGCGACTTCCTGCTGGACAAGCTGGGCGTGGACCCGGAGTGGACCCAGACCCGTTTGGGCGACGGCTTCTATGAGCAACGCCTGGTGCTGGACCAGATCACCCAGCTCACCGGCCGTCGCTACCTGGGCAACTACGCCGATGGCGTGGCGCAATACCGCGCCTTGCTCGAATCCGGCGTGGCTGCTGCAGGCCAGCTGCAATTGAGTATGGGCGTCGGCCTCACCGCTGCGCAGGCGGCTGCGCTCACGCAAGACATCGTGTGGATGGTGGAGCAGGACTACCAGGGCCAGAAGGTGCTGGTGCCGGTGGTCTACCTGGCCTCCAACTCGCTGCAGTTGCGTGGCAATGGCGCCTTGATCGCCGGCGGCAACGTCGAGCTCGATGCCGCAAACGCCATGAGCAACCAGGGCGTGATTGCCGGCGCCGACGTCAGCGTCACCGCCGGCAACCTGCTCAACCAGGGCCGCATCAGCGGCACCGGCAGCGTGGCATTGGAAGCGCGCAACGACCTGCTTAACCAGGGCCAGATCCAGGGTCGCGATGTCGCACTGGTGGCCGGCAACAACCTGGTTAGCGAAGCGGCCAAGGCCATCAATGGCGTCGGCATCCTGTCCGGCATCAGTGCGAGCAATACGTTGCAACTGTTTGCCGGCAACGACATGACCTTGACCGGCACCCGCGTGCAGGCGGGCGGCAGTGCGGCGTTGATCGCAGGCAACAATCTGAGCCTCACGCCGAGTGCCTTGCGCGACGACAACGGCCTGCTGCGTGGCGGCGATGCCGTGTCACTCGTCACGGGTAAAGACCTGATCGTGTCCGCAGGCAACGACCTGCAACTGCATGGCGTCAGCATCAATGCGGGGGCAGCGCCGCCTTGCAGGCAGGCAACAATCTCTCGCTGACCCCCACCACGGGCCTGGACGGCAAGGTCGCCACCCGCACCAGCATCAGCACCGGCGACAGCCTGCAATTGACCGCCGGCAACGACCGGGCGTGTCCTAGATTTTGTGTAACCGGGCCACAGGCAGGAGACTGCCACCTAACCCGGAGACACCATGAGCCCACGCACACATGAGGTACCCGACGAGCTGCTTAGCAGCCTGTTGGTCAACTACACCAAACCCGAGGATCTGATCGGCGAGAACGGCCTGCTCAAGCAGCTGACCAAGCGGTTGGTGGAGCGGGCGCTGGACGCGGAGATGACCGAACACCTCGGTCATGACAAGCATGAGCCGGTCGCCAACGCGGCCGGCAACACGCGCAACGGACGCAGCCGCAAGACGCTCAAGGGCGAGTTCGGCGAGCTGCCGATCGAGATTCCGCGTGATCGCCACGGCAGCTTCGCGCCACAGCTGATCCCCAAGCACCAGACCCGCTGGGCCGGCTTCGATGACAAGATCTTGTCGTTGTACGCGCGCGGCATGACCGTGCGCGAGATCCAGTCGCACCTGGAGGAGATGTACGGCACCGAGGTGTCGCCGAGTCTGATTTCCTCAGTCACCGATGCGGTCGTCGAGGAGGTCAAGGCGTGGCAGGCGCGGCCACTGGATCCGGTCTATCCGATCGTCTATCTGGACTGCATCCACGTCAAAGTGCGCGAGGGCGCGGTGCGGGTCAAGGCGGTGTACCTGGCCATCGGCATCACCATGGGCGGCGAGAAGGAAGTGCTGGGCCTATGGCTGGCGCAGGCCGAGGGTGCCAAGTTTTGGCTGCAAGTCGTGACGGAGCTACGCAACCGCGGGGTGCAGGACATCTTCATTGCCTGCGTCGATGGCCTGAAGGGGTTTCCCGAGGCGATCGAGGCGGTGTTCCCGCAGACCACCGTGCAGCTGTGCATCGTGCACATGGTGCGGCACAGCCTGAACTACGTCTCGTGGAAACGCCGCGCCGAGGTTGCCGCCGATCTCAAGCGCATTTACGCCTGCGCCACCGTCGAGGAGGCCGAGCAGGCACTGACCGAGTTCGAGGCCAAGTGGGACGCCCAGTACCCGCCCATCAGCCAGTCATGGCGGCGCAATTGGTCACGACTGATCCCGTTCTTCGACTACCCACCGGAGATCCGCAAGGTGATCTATACGACCAACGCCATCGAGTCGGTCAACATGAGCCTGCGCAAGCTGACCAAGAACCGCGGCGCGTTCCCCAGCGACGAAGCCTTGATGAAACTGTTCTACCTGGCTCTGCGCAACATCACCAAGAAATGGACGCTGCCGATCCGCGACTGGAAGGCTGCGCTGAACCGCTTTACGATCCAGTTCGAGGGGCGACTTCCTCAGCGGTAACCCAAACCACGGTTACACAAAATTCTGCACACGCTCGACAGGTGTGCCAAAGCTGCGCACGGCGATCCGCCAAGGTCGCCGTAAAAGTTTCCATGGCAATCAATTGCTTGCGAGCGCGGCGGCTAAATCCCTGAGCGGCAAGGTTTTCTGTTCCGTGCGCCCAACGCATGCGCCTGCCCATTCACGCAATGCTTGACAGGTCTCGGCCAGGTGATGTCTTTTGCATGCATGGGTAACGCCTCCGCCACCGTCTCGCCTCTCTGCCGGCCGCTGTTGCGGGCCGGTGCGGGCGCGGCCGGCATTACCACCATCATTACTACCGCCACCATTCGCCCGGTGCGGCCCGTCGTCTTCGCGTAACTTCCGAAAACAACGGCCCCGCACCCGGATCAGGATGCGGGGTTTCCCTCTCTCATCCGATACGGACGGGGCCTCCCTCAACGAGGTCTGTCGATGTCATCGCCCGCTGTTTCGTTTGAACCCGCTGCTGTCCTTGCGTCCTCTGCGCGCACTGTCGTGCACAAATTCGGCGGCACCTCGGTGGCCGATGCCGACCGGTATCGGCATGTGGCGCAGTTGCTGCTTGCACGCGACGAGACGGTGCAGGTCACCGTGGTCTCGGCAATGAAGGGCGTCACCGATGCCTTGATCGAACTGGCCGAACTGGCGGCGAAAAATCGTTCCGAATGGCGCGAGCGCTGGCACGAAACCCGCGCACGCCATCGCGGTGCGGCGGTCGCCTTGCTCGGCGAGCATTCCGGGCCGACGGTGGAATGGCTGGACGAACGTTTCGAACACCTGTCGCAGATCCTTGGTGCACTGGCGGTGATCGGCGAATTGCCGCGCGAAGTGCTCGACCGCGTGCAAGGCCTGGGCGAGGTGTATTCGGCGCAGTTGCTGGGCGATCACTTTCGCGCCATCGGTGAAGACTGCGCGGTGCTGGACGCGCGCGATGTGCTGGTGGTCAACCGCGGCGAACTCGGTGTGGATGTGGATTGGGAGGCGAGTGCGCAGCGCCTGGCAACCTGGCGGCAGGCGCATCCGCAAACGCGTGTGGTGGTCACCGGCTTCGTGGCGCGCGACCGCGCCGACCGCATAACCACGCTTGGGCGCAATGGCAGCGACTATTCCGGTGCGATCTTCGCGGCGCTATTCAATGCCGACGAGCTGCATATCTGGACCGATGTGGATGGTGTGCTGTCGGCCGACCCGCGCGTGGTGCCAGAAGCGGTGCAACTGGAGACGCTGAGCTACGACGAGGCGTGCGAGCTGGCGTATTTCGGCGCCAAGGTGGTGCATCCGCAAACGATGTCGCCGGCGATCGAACGCGGCTTGCCGATCATCATCCGCAATACCTTCCAGCCCGAACACCCGGGCACGCGCATCACCGCCAGCAGCGCGGTGAGCGGGCCGATCAAGGGGCTGACGCTCAGTCCGGATCTTGCCGTCCTCAACTTGGAAGGCACCGGCCTGATCGGCGTGCCCGGTACGGCCGAGCGAGCGCGTGTTTGCGGCGCTGCGCACCGCGAAGGTGTCGGTGGTGATGATCTCGCAAGGGTCGTCGGAACATTCGATCTGCTGCGTGGTCAAGCAGCACGAGTCCGAGCGTGCGCGCAATGCGTTGTTGCAGGCGTTCGCGCATGAACTCACGGTCGGCCAGGTGCAGCGCGTGCAACTGACCACCGGCATCAGCGTGCTGGCAGCGGTGGGCGATGGCATGGCCGGGCAGCCGGGCGTGGCTGCGCGCTTGTTCGAATCGTTGGGGCGAGCCCAGGTCAATATTCTGGCAATTGCGCAGGGCTCTTCCGAGCGCAATATCTCGGTGGCCATCGATGCAGCGCATGCGACCAAGGCGTTGCGCGCGGCGCATGCCGGTTTCTGGTTGTCGCCGCAAACCTTTTCGGTGGGCGTGATCGGGCCGGGCAATGTGGGTGCGGCGTTGCTGGATCAACTGCGCATCGCGCAACCGCAGTTGCTGGGCAAGGCCAATCTGGACCTGCGCCTGCGTGCGGTGGTCTCGCGCGGTCGCATGCTGCTGGACGAGCGTGGCCTGGTCGGCGATTGGC
This sequence comes from Xanthomonas phaseoli pv. phaseoli, assembly GCA_022749655.1. GTDB lineage: Bacteria > Pseudomonadota > Gammaproteobacteria > Xanthomonadales > Xanthomonadaceae > Xanthomonas > Xanthomonas phaseoli. The sequence continues at coordinate 3,258,367 of CP094243.1, read as the reverse complement.
GCGATGCGTTTGCATCGGCGTCCGCGCCCACCGATCTGGAGCGTTTCACCACGCATCTGCTGTCTGCGCACCTGCCGCATGCGGTGATCATCGATTGCAGCGGCAGCGCCGAAGTGGCCGACCGTTATGCGGGTTGGCTGGCCGCTGGCATCCATGTGGTGACGCCGAACAAGCAGGCCGGGTCCGGCCCGCTGGCGCGTTATGAGGCGATCCGCGCGGCGGCCGACGCCAGCGGTGCGCGCTTCCGTTATGAAGCCACCGTGGGCGCCGGTTTGCCGGTGATCACCACGCTGCGCGACCTGGTCGATACCGGCGATACGGTGACCTCGATCGAAGGCATCTTCTCCGGCACGCTCGCCTGGCTGTTCAACAAATACGACGGCAGTGTGCCGTTCGCCGAACTGGTGACGCAGGCGCGCGGCATGGGCTATACCGAACCGGACCCGCGCGACGATCTGTCCGGTGTGGACGTGGCGCGCAAGTTGGTGATCCTGGCGCGCGAAGCGGGGCGCGCGATCAGCCTGAAAGACGTGCAGGTTGAAAGCCTGGTGCCGGAAGCGCTGCGCCAGGCCAGCGTGGACGATTTCATGGCGCGGCTTTCCGAAGTGGATGCGGTGTTCGCGCAGCGCCTGAGCGACGCACGTGCGCGCGGCAACGTGCTGCGCTATGTGGCGCAGCTGCCGCCGGACCGCGCGCCCAGCGTGGGCCTGGTGGAATTGCCCGCAGATCACGCCTTCGCCAATCTGCGCCTCACCGACAACGTGGTGCAGTTCACCACGCGTCGCTACTGCGAGAATCCGTTGGTGGTGCAGGGCCCGGGCGCGGGGCCGGAAGTGACCGCGGCAGGCGTGTTCGCCGATCTGCTGCGCGTGGCGGCGGGCGAGGGCGCGCGACTATGAGCCATACAGGCGTGTCCTCGCTGCGCGAGGCGCGAGCGTTCGCTCCGGCCTCGGTGGCCAACGTGGCGGTCGGGTTCGATCTGCTCGGCTATGCGCTGGAAGGAATCGGCGATACGGTGGCCGTGCGCCGTATCGATGCGCCGCACGTGCGCATCGCCGCGATCCGTGGGACCGCCGTCGCGCTCCCGCTGGAGGCCGAACGCAATACTGCTGGCGCGGCATTGATTGCGCTGCGCACCTCATTGGCATTGCCGTTCGGCTTCGAGTTGGAGATCGACAAGGGGATTGCGCTCAGTTCCGGCATGGGCGGGTCTGCGGCATCGTGCGTGGCGGCGCTGGTGGCGGCCAACGCGCTGTTGGATGTCCCGCTGTCGCGCGATCAGCTCTATCTGCATGCGCTCGACGGCGAGGCGGTGGCCAGCGGCAGCCGGCATGGCGACAACCTTGGTCCGATGTTGCTGGGCGGTCTGGTGCTGTCCACGTTGGAGCGCATGGTGCCGGTGCCGGTACCCTCGGCGTGGCATAGCCTGGTGGTGCATCCGGATGCGGTGCTGGAAACGCGCCGTGCGCGTGCTGCTCTGGCTGGCGACTATCGTCTCGATGAATTCGTCGCGCAGAGCGGCAATCTTGCACTGGTGTTGGCGGGCTCCCACGCCGGCGACGAATCGCTGGTGCGCGCAGGCTTGCGCGATGTGCTGATCGAGCCGCGGCGTGCGCCGTTGATCTGCGGCTTCGACGCAGCCAAAGCCGCCGCGTTGGCTGCGGGGGCGATGGGTGCGGGCATTTCCGGAGCTGGCCCCAGCGTGTTTGCCTGGTTCGCCACCCGCGCGGCAGCCGAGGCAGCCGCAGTGCCTGTACAGGCGGCATTCGCAAATGCCGGCTTCGGCAGCCAGAGTTGGGTGTCTGCGCTGAACTGCCCGGGCGCCAGGCTGCTGTAGCGCCCGCCGGACCAGTTGGGGGCGCGCCACGTCTGCGGCGTGCGGTTACTGCAATGCCGTCGGCGCGGCAACGTGATCGAGCGCGCGTTCTGCACGCAAGGGACCTGAGTTGACCTGTGCATGCAGACCCTACGCTGGCACCGATGCATGCGTGCGGCAGCTGCGCATGCCGATGATCTGTGACCCGGACATCGCTTTGAATTGCGAGTCCACTGCACTGTGCGTACAGACATTTGCGCGCTTCGTTTCCACATAGCAGCGTTCGTTTCTGCCTTCTGGCATTTTGCGGTCGCCGCTAGCATCCAAGCCCACGTCCATGCCCATGGGCATTGCGATCGATCGACAGGCAAAGCTGTGTCACCTGCGGCGGACAGGGGCTTACATCCCGACGCAGGGCGACATCGTGATGTGCGCGCCGTGAGATGCCATGTGGAGTGTTCGGTGTCCCGACCGCCCGGTCGAGACGGTAAATCCGCTTCTGACCTGACGAGGAATTGTTCATGGCTCGATTGGACTGGCCGAGGGTGCTCGGCCCAGTGGTGGTTGCAACCGGTTTGTACTTCGCGGCGACATCGGCGTTTGCTTCCTGCGCGGATCTGCTGAAATTGTCGGTGCCGTCGACGACGATCAGCACGGCCGACGATGTGCCTGCAGGCAATTTCACCGCGCCCGATGGCACCGTTCTCAAAGGATTGCCGGCGTTCTGCCGCGTGGTCGGCGTTGCGCGGCCAAACAGCGATTCGGAGATCGGTTTCGAAGTCTGGATCCCTTCTTCCGGCTGGAACGCAAAATATCTGCAGGTCGGTACGGTGGTGTTTGCCGGCACGATCCAGTACAACTCGCTAGGTTTCGCCTTGCGCCGTGGCTACGCCACCGCCACCACCGATGGCGGTCATCGTGCGACCGTCGGCGATGCAAGTTTCGCGCTCAACCACCCCCAGAAAATCATCGACTGGGGATACCGTGCGCTGATCAAGACGGCCGTCGACAGCAAGCAGATCGTGTCTGCGTATACGCAGAGCGTACCGCGCTATTCCTACTTTTTGGCTCCTCCAACGGTGGCCGCGATGCGCTGATGGCCGTGCAGCGCTATCCGAATGCGTTCGATGGCGTGATTGCCGATGCGCCGTCCGCCGACTGGACCCACAACGCATTTTCCTGGCTGTGGTCCGAAGATGCCGAGTTCGGCAATCCGGCGGCCACCATCACGATGGCCAAGCTGCCGGCGATCCAGGCCGCGGCACTTGCCCAATGCGATGCCAAGGATCTGACCGCAGACGGGGTGGTCAACGATCCGCGCCTGTGCCACTTCGATCCCAGCGTGCTGCTGTGCGCTGCCGCCGAAACCGACAGTTGCCTGACTGCAGACCAGATCATGGCACTGGATTCGATTCTGGGCGGTCCGGTCAATCCGCGGACCGGACAGCGCATTTACTATGGGTTCGAGCCATTCGCCGTCGCCCTGCCGACCTTCTGGGACCGTTGGGTCACCGGCAACGCCACGATACCGGGCGGTGGGCATGCGCTGCTGGCCAATCAGTTCTTCGCCAACATGGTGTTCAACACCGCTAGCGCCTCGTTCGACCATACCAAGGTCAACTTCGACAGCGATGTCGCCCTCACCAACCGTACCTCCATCGCCGGTCAGCGGCTGGCCCACGTGATCAACGCGACCTCGCCGGATCTGAGCCGGTTCCGTGCGCGCAACGGCAAGCTTCTGCTGTATATCGGCTGGGAAGATCCCGTGGTGCCGCCGCGCGGAATGATCGCCTATTACGAATCGGTCGTTGCAAAGCTGCGTGCGGACAGCGCATCTGCAATCAGCGACGACCAGGCATTGCAGCAGACGCAGCAGTTCTTCCGCCTGTTCATGGTGCCCGGGATGGGCCATTTCACCGGTGGCCCGGGCGCGACAGCGTTTGGCGCGCTGTATGGCGCACCCGGGTTGGCGGTCGATCGCCAGCACGATGTGTTGTCGGCGATGGAAGCCTGGGTCGAGCAGGGCGTCGCGCCCAATCGCATCATCGCCGCCAAATACATCAACGACGACCAAACCCAAGGCGTGTTGCGTACGCGCCCGCTGTGCAGCTATCCGCAATCGGCGCAGTGGACCGGCCAGGGCGATTCCAACCAGGAGCAGAACTTCGTCTGTCTCGATGGTCCCCGCGGCGCGTACCCTGACAGTGCGGAGGCTGGACTGTCGCGCTGAGCAGACCGATCTGTTCGTCGCTTCCATAGCGCGCGCATGGTCGAGCATGCGCGTGGGCGAGCACGTCGATCAGACGTGCAGGCAGAAAGTCCGCACTGGTTAGGGTGCGCATTGGCCTGTGTTGGCGTCCCCACTCCTGCTGTCTTGCCGGCGTCGAGCTGCCGTACTGCAGCGGTAGCTCGCGCTGGTTGTGTGACTGCGCAGGCGGATCAGGCGCGCAGGAAGTTCAGAAGGGCCTGGCCGCAGCGGATCGTTCGCTCGCTGGCGCCAGATGCCGATGCGCGTCTCATCGCGAAGCGATGCGTCGCAAGCACGGCGCGTATGCGCTCGTCATCTGGTAACGTTCGTGGTCGAACGCGCGCGGATGGCGCCGCTGCGAAGATGCGCTTGGCGGCGGACGGATCCCGATGGCCGGCGTCGGTGGATTGGGCGCGCGGCGCATGCCGGACCGGCTGCTGCGCTCGCTGAGTCGAGCCGTGCCAGCCCTTAGAGAAGATGAGTCAGAACAAGTGATGTGTGGATCGAGTCATTGTCGTCCTGGATCGACGACGCACCGAGCACAGTGGCGTCATCCGGGCTGTACGGGTCGCCTCGTCGTGCATGCGATTTCGGCGTGATGCCATCCGGTCGCTGCGCGTCGGGTGTAGTTGCTCGACAGTGCGCTGCCGCGGCACGGCGCCTGCGACGTGGTGTGGGCGCAGGGCCGTGCGATGCACGGCATGTTGCACTGCACGCGCCGCGCGGCTCAGCCCACCATGACCTCGCTGATCTGCATTACCGGGGTCAGGTCGGTGTAGTTGGCGATGTCGCCCAGGATCTCGGCCGCATGCGGCCCGAAGCCGGCGTTGAAGGTCTCCACCGACCCGCAAAAGATGTGGCACATGCCGATGAACGCCGGCGGGCTGCCGGCCTCCCCGCCGCTGATGCCCTTGTCCACGGTGTATTTCAAACAGGCCGCGCCCATGCGCGCGCTCACCAGCGGCATGTGCTGGTCGCGGTAGTAGGCGTGATCGAAGCGGGCGCCGTCGCGGTACGGGTACATCACACTGACCTTGATCATCTGCCGACTCCACGGAAGGGTGCGCGCAGCATAGCCCCGCGCCATCGACCGTACGCAACCCTTCGGCCGAACGCCGGTGCAACGCGACGCCCGGCTACCTCACACGCGGCACCCCTTGTCATGGGTGCCGCCCAGCCTTCGCTTTATCTGGAGTCATGCTGATGTTTATCTCCACCCGTGGCGGTGCCCCCGCTGCAAGCCTGAGCCAGGCCATTGCCGCCGGGCTGGCGCCCGATGGCGGCCTCTACGTGCCGCAGACCCTGCCACCTGCCCGTACGCTGGTTGCGGGCGCCGGCCTGGCCGACACCGCCACTGCGCTGTTGCAGCCATTTTTCGAGGGCGACGCACTGGCGGCCGAACTGCCTGCCATCTGTGCCGAAGCCTTCGATTTCCCGGCGCCGTTGGTGGCGCTGGGTACGCCGGGCGATTACGCGCTGGAGCTGTTTCATGGCCCCACGGCCGCGTTCAAGGATTTCGGTGCGCGCTTCCTGGCTACCTGCCTGACCCGCTTGCGCCGTGCTGAAGACCGCCCGCTCACCATCCTGGTCGCCACCTCCGGCGACACCGGCGCCGCCGTGGCCGCCGCGTTCCATCGCCAGCCCGGCCTGCGCGTGGTGGTGCTGTATCCGGACAGCCGCGTGTCGCCGCGGCAGGCGCATCAGTTGGGGTGTTTCGGCGACAACATCCAGGCCCTGCGCGTGGCCGGCTCGTTCGACGACTGCCAGGCAATGGTCAAGCAGGCCTTGAACGATGCCGCGTTGCAGACGCAGGTGCCGCTGAGTTCGGCCAACAGCATCAGTCTGGGCCGGCTGCTGCCGCAGATGAGTTACTACGCGCATGCCGCGCTGGAGCACCATGCAGCGTCGGGTAGCGTGCTCAATCTGGTGGTGCCCACCGGTAACCTGGGCAATGCCCTGGCGGCGATCATCGCGCGCGCGCTCGGGGTGCCGTTGGGCCGCATCGCGCTGGCGTCCAACGCCAATCATGTGTTGCCGGACTATTTCGCGGGCGATGCCTACGTACCGCAGCCCAGCGTGGCCACGCTGGCCAATGCGATGGACGTGGGGGCGCCGAGCAATTTCGAACGGCTGCGCTGGCTCTACAACGGCGACGACGCCGCCTTGCGTGAGGAATTCCGGGCCTTGTCCGTGGACGATGCGGCGATTCGCCACACCGTGCAGCAGCGCTTCGCGCGCTACGGCGAGGTGCATTGCCCGCATACCGCCACCGCGGTGCATGTGCTCGAACAACTGCGTGCAGAAGGCGCGGAGGGCGGCACTGGCGACTGGGCGGTAGCGGCCACCGCGCATCCGGCCAAGTTCGAGGGCGTGGTGGAGCCGCTGATTGGCCGTGCCGTAGAGGTTCCGCCGGCACTGGCTGCACTGCTGCAGCGCCCAGCGCAGGCCGAAGCACTGGCGGCGGACTACGCCGCCCTTCGGCAGCGCTTGCTTGCCGATGCCGCCTGACCCAACGCGTTCAGCCACCGGGGTTGGAAAGTGGCCCATATGCGGCTATTTCTAGGGGTGCGGCCCCGCTGTGGCGCCGCGTCCGCTGTGGGTTGTTGCATGTCTGATCGAATGATCGCCGTTGCCGCCGTCTTGTGCGGGTGGGCAGCGGCCGGTGCGGCCAATGCGGCCGATGCATTGTCTGCGTCACCGGTGCCGCCGCTGGGCGCCCCGCGTGTGGGTCTGGTCGAGGCGCTGGCGCGCCAGGCGCCGTCGCTGGACCGCCAGGTGCTGGCCCTGGCCACCGAGGCACTGCAATGCGCGCGACAGCGCCAGCAGGTGGGTGCCGAACGGGTGCTCAGCGTCATCGACTACAGCCGCCCCTCGACCGAGCGCCGGCTCTGGGTATTCGATCTGGACAAGCAACGCCTGTTGTTTCGCGAATGGGTCGCGCACGGGCGCAATACCGGCGAGAACCTGGCGGCGAAGTTCTCCAATAACGACGGCAGCTTCCAGTCCAGCCTGGGCGCATTCACCGCGCAGGAGTCGTACACCGGGCACAACGGTTACTCGTTGCGGCTCAAGGGTCTGGAGCCCGGTTTCAACGACCACGCGCGCGACCGTGCCATCGTGATCCACGGCGCACCCTATGTCAGCGAAGCCATCATCCGCACCCAGGGCCGGCTCGGCCGCAGCCTGGGCTGCCCGGCGGTGCGGCCAGCGGTGGCCAAGCAGTTGATCGATACCTTGCGCGACGGTGCGTTCGTGTTCGCCTACTACCCGGATCGCGCCTGGCTGCGCCAATCGCGGCTGCTGAGCGGTGGCTGTAGCGGTGCGGCAGCGCGTTCAGTGGCCGGGCGCTGAGCGATTGCGCGTCACCGACCCGACCGACTGCTTCGACAAGCACGCACCGACGCATCAATGAAATCCATCAATCAGCCGCCAATCCTCACACCGTATCGCCGGCCAGACGGCGCAGTGCGGCGTAATCCAGGATCTGCACCAGATGCAGTTGCGGCAGCGCGATCAATTGCTGCTGCCGCAGTTTGGTGAAGGTGCGGCTCACCGTTTCCACGGTCAGCCCCAAGTGGTCGGCGATGTCGCTGCGGCTCATCGGCAGCGCCACCGTGTCGCCGCTGGCGCCGGGTTGGGTGGAGCGGGCGGCCAGCCGTAGCAGGAAATGCGCCAGCCGTTCGCTGGGGTGCAGGCGCGCCAGCAACAGGCCGGTGTCCTGCGCGGCGGCGAGCTCCATGCTGGCGCGTTGCAGCAGCTTGCGTTCCAGCTGTGGGTAGCGCTCGCGTAGCTGGCGCATTTGCGCCATCGGCGTGCGGCACACCCGGCTGTCGACGATGGCTTCGATATCGTGGCGGTGCTGCGCGGTTTCGGTGAGCCCGACGTAGTCGCCGGGCAGCACGAAGCCGGTGATCTGGCGGCGTCCGTCGGCCAGCGTGCGCACCATGCGCAACGCGCCGGAGGTCACGGTATAGACGTTGTGCCGGGTCTCGCCCGCACGCACCAGGGTGCTGCCGGGCGCGTAGGCCGCCGCGTGGGTGACCTGGTCCAGCGCGTCCATTTCCTGCGCCGAGAGCGCCGCACAAATGGCCCGGCCGCGCACGGTGCAAAGGGCGCAATCTGAGTTGGGCGTTCCGCTGGCGGATGCCGCGCTGGGCGCCGGGCAGGTCGCGCTGGGGTCGGAGAGCTGCCGGTACATGGGCCACGCACTGCTGGGACGCATTGAATGATACGCCATGCGGTCAGCGTGGCCGCCCAGCCGTTAGAATTGTGCGTTCGCCACATTGTCCTGCAGGAGTTTCGCTCGTGATCAAGCCCCGTACGCCGCCCGGCATCATGGAATTGCTGCCGCGCGAGCAGATCGCGTTCCAGCGCATGCTGGACGTCATCCGCCGCAACTACGAGCGGTTCGGGTTCCTGCCGGTCGAGACCCCGGTGTTCGAGCTCTCCGATGTGCTGCTGACCAAATCCGGCGGCGAGACCGAGCGCCAGGTGTATTTCGTGCAGTCCACCGGCGCGCTGGCCAATGCCGCCGCTGCGGCCGATGAGGGCGCCGAGAACGGCGGCTTGCCGGAGCTTGCGCTGCGCTTCGACCTGACCGTGCCGCTGGCACGCTACGTCGCCGAGCACGAGCATGACTTGAGCTTCCCGTTCCGTCGCTACCAGATGCAGCGCGTGTATCGCGGCGAGCGTGCGCAGCGTGGGCGATTCCGCGAGTTCTACCAGTGCGACATCGACGTCATCGGCAAGGATGCGTTGAGCATCCGCTACGACGCCGAAGTGCTGGCAGTCATCCATGCGGTGTTTGCCGAGCTGGGCATCGGCGACTTCAAGGTGCAGTTGAACAATCGCAAGCTGCTGCGCGGCTTCTTCGAAAGCCTGGGCGTGGCCGAAGGCGAGTTGCAGCTGGCGGTGCTGCGCGAGGTCGACAAGATCGACAAGCGTGGCGCCGATTACGTGCACGACACGCTGGTGGGCGAGGGCTTCGGCATTCCTGCCGAGCAGGTGGCCAGGATTCTCGCCTTCGTAGCGGTGCGCTCTGAAGGGCATGCCGATGCGCTGGCGCAATTGCAGGCGCTGGAAGGCTCGGTCGGGACCAGCGCGACGCTGGGCGAGGGCATCGCCGAGTTGCGTGAAGTGCTGGAGCTGGTCAAGGCGCTGGGCGTGCCGGAGAGCGCGTACTGCCTGAATTTCTCCATCGCGCGCGGGCTGGATTACTACACCGGCACCGTCTACGAAACCACGCTGACCGACCACCCGCAGATCGGCTCGATCTGTTCGGGCGGCCGTTACGAGAGCCTGGCCAGCCACTACACCAAGTCCAAATTGCCCGGTGTGGGCATTTCGATCGGCCTGACCCGCCTGTTCTGGCAGCTGCGCGAGGCCGGCCTGATCCAGGGCATCGCCGAAAGCAGCGTGCAGGCGATGGTGGCGCTGATGGACGAGACCCGCCTGGACGACGCGCTGGATATCGCGCGCCGGCTGCGCATCGGTGGCATCAACACCGAGGTGCAGATGGAGCCGAAGAAGGTCGGCAAGCAGTTCCAGTATGCCGCTCGTGCCGGCATCCGCTTCGTGGTGCTGGCCGGCGACGACGAACTGGCACGCGGCGTGGTGGCGGTGAAGGACCTGGTCCGCGAGCAGCAATTCGATGTCGCCCGCGACGAGCTGGCCAGCACTTTGCTGGTTGAGCTGGAACAGGCCAAGGCGATGCCGTGAGGCGGAGCTGGTCGTTTCTGATTGCCTGATTTGAAGGGCGCTACAGTTGCTTGCCGTGCGAGTCCGGCGGGCATGCTTTGTGTCATCCATGTAAGAGCGGCGGCGCATCGGATGTGTGCCGAAATGGTGAACATCGTGCCTCTGCGCCACGTTGCCGCTTGCGACAAACCGGAGCGGGCCTGCCTGGGCTGATGGCTCGCGGCTCTCTGGCGGCGACGGAAGAACCCAACGTGCGCAGACCAGCCCTTGGTCCTTCTCCCGTCAACGGGAGAAGGTGGCGCGTAGCGCCGGAGGAGTGGCTTCGGAGCTTCCCGGCAGCGCAGTTGAGAAGTGTGGCGCAGCGTTCGGCTAAGGCTTCGTTGCTGGCTTTGCGATGGAAGGGCGCGCAATCCACATATGAAGCGGTGTGTTGCTGTACGAGATCCCGCCCCCATCCGCCCTTCGGGCACCTTCCCCGCAGGCGGAAGGGAGCCGCCTGCTTTTCTTCGTCCGCCTGCGGAGAGATGGCGCGAAACGCCGGATGAGGGCCACCCGAACGAGCGCTCTCCACACCATTCGAACAGGTGACAAGTCCCGTCGTTTGCGTTAATGTACTAACACGCTATTACATTAACGCAATGAAACAACGATCTGCCCCCGAAACTACCGACGTCGCCGCCTCGCTGACGATGCTGGCCGACGCACTGGCATGCCTGCGCGAGCCTGGGGCCGTCGAAGCGTTTCTGCGTGACCTATGCACGCCCGCCGAGCTGGAAGCCATGGCCGACCGCTGGCGGGTGGTGCCGCTGCTGGTCAAGGGCGTGCCGTATCGCGAAATCCACGAGCTGACCCAGGTCAGCGTGACCACCATCGGGCGCGTTGCACGCACCCTGGACCACGGCGCCGGCGGCTATGCCGCGGCCCTGCGCGAGCAGTCGTCGCGCCCTGACGACTCCCACTGAGAGAACAAGATGAGTGCTTCCACGGCAGCGCCGGCACGTGACCGGTTGCGTATCGCCATCCAGAAGAGCGGCCGTCTGGCCGAGCCGGCGCGCAGCCTGTTGGCCGCCTGCGGGCTGAGCTGGCGGCAGAGCCGCGACAAGCTGTTCTGCTACGGCGAGTCGTTGCCGGTGGACCTGCTGCTGGTACGCGACGACGATATCCCCGGCTTGATCGCCGATGGCGTCTGCGACTTGGGCATCGTCGGCCAGAACGAGCTGGAAGAGCAGGCCGCCGAGCGCCGCCGCAATGGCTTGCCGGCCGCCTACCACGCGGTACGTGGGGTGGGCTTCGGCCAGTGCCGCCTGATGCTCGCCGTGCCGGAAGAATGGGACTGGCACGGCGTGGCGCAACTGGCGGGCAAGCGTATCGCCACCAGCTACCCGGCGATTTTGGCCCATTGGCTGGGGCGGCAGGGCATCGACGCGGCGGTGGTGGAGTTGTCCGGCTCGGTGGAAATCGCCCCGCGCCTGGGCACCGCCGATCTGATCTGCGATCTGGTCTCCAGCGGCGCCACCCTGGCCGCCAACCAGCTCAAGCCGGTCGAACTGGTGATGGAAAGCGAAGCGGTGCTGGCCGGCGCGGTGCGCGAACCTGCCGATGCGCGTGCCGGCCTTCTGGCAATGCTGCTGCGGCGCATGGACGGCGTACTCAAGCTGCGCGACAGCAAGCTGCTGATGTTCCGTGCCGAGCACGGCAACGTGGATGCGCTGCGCCGCCTGCTGCCCGATGCCGATCCGCTGGTGCAGTTGCCCGACGACGGCAACGGCGCGCTGCGCTTGCAGACCATGTGCCACGGCGCGGTGACCTGGCAGCGCCTGGAAGAACTCGAACGCGCAGGTGCGCAAGGCTTGATGGTGTTGACGGTGGAGCGCTCGCTGGCATGAAGATTCTCGATTGGTCCCAACTCGACGGTGCTGCACGCACCGACGCATTGACCCGCCCGGTGCAGACCGTGGCCGCACGAACGCGCGATGCGGTCGCCGCGTTGATTGCCGACGTACGCACGCGCGGCGATGCGGCGTTGCGCGAGATCACCGCGCGTTTCGATGGCGTGTCGCTGGACAGCTTCGCAGTGAGCGAAGCCGAATTCGTCACCGCCGAAGCGGCCGTCCCACCGGAGCTGCGCCAGGCAATGCAGGATGCGGTCGCACGCATCGACACCTTCCACCGCGCCGGGATGAGCCAGGGCTATGCGGTGGAAACCGCGCCCGGGTAGTGTGCGAAAAGATCGTGCGGCCGATCGGCCGTGTGGGCCTGTATGTGCCTGCAGGCAGTGCGCCGCTGCCATCGACGGCCTTGATGCTGGGCGTGCCGGCGCGTCTGGCCGGATGCCGCGAGGTGGTGTTGTGCACGCCGCCGCGCAAGGACGGCAGCGTGGACCCGGCGGTGCTGGTGGCCGCGCAACTCACCGGCGTGCGCCGCGTGTTCAAGCTCGGCGGTGCGCAGGCGATCGCGGCGATGGCGTATGGCACCGAATCGCTGCCCAGCTGCGACAAGCTGTTTGGCCCGGGCAACAGCTATGTCACCGAAGCCAAGCAGCAGGTGGCCCAGTCCGGTGCGGCGGCGATCGACATGCCGGCCGGCCCCTCGGAAGTCTTGGTCATCGCCGATGCGGGTGCGCAGCCGGCGTTCGTGGCTGCTGATCTGTTGTCGCAGGCCGAACACGGCCCCGATTCGCAGGTGCTGTTGCTCTCCGACAGCGACGCGTTGATCGATGCGGTGCAAGCGCAGCTGGAAGTTCAGCTGGCGCAACTCTCGCGCGCGGACATTGCGCGCCAGGCGCTGGCGCAATCGCGGCTGATCAAGGTGCAGACGCTGGATGAGGCGTTTGCGATCAGTAATCGCTATGCGCCGGAGCATCTGATTCTTGCGCTGCGCGAACCGCGCGCGTGGTTGGAGCACGTCGAAGCGGCCGGTTCGGTGTTTCTCGGCGATTACACGCCCGAAGCGCTGGGCGACTACTGCAGCGGCACCAATCATGTATTGCCGACCAGCGGTGCGGCGCGCGCCTACAGCGGCGTGAGCGTGGCCAGCTTCCAGAACATGGTCAGCGTGCAGGCGGCCAGCAAGGCCGGCATCGACGGCATCGGCGAATGCGCGTTGCTCCTCGCGCGGGCCGAGGGGCTGGATGCCCATGCCAATGCGGTGGCGCTACGCATGGGAGCGGCAGCATGAGCACGTCGTCGATTCTGGATCTGGTGCGCGAAGACCTGCGTGCATTCGCGGGCTATTCGTCGGCGCGCACCAGTGCGTTGCAGGGCGATGTGTGGCTCAACGCCAACGAGTCTGCCTGGGCCAATCCCGCCGATCCCGCTGCCAGCACGCGGCGCTATCCCGACCCGCAACCCAAGGGCCTGCGCAGCGCGCTTGCGGCGCTGTACGGTTGCGCCTCGGAGCAGCTGTTGATCGGTCGCGGTAGCGACGAGGCGATCGATTTGCTGGTCCGTGGCCTGTGCGTGCCAGAGCGCGACGCGGTGCTGGTCACGCCGCCGGTGTTCGGCATGTACGCCGTGTGCGCACGGCTGCAGAACGCGCCGCTGGTGGACGTGCCGCTGGTCGACGGGCCCGACGGTTTCCATGCGGATATCCCGGCGATCGTGGCAGCGGCATTGTCTTCGAACGCCAAGTTGGTGTTCCTGTGTTCGCCGTCCAATCCTGCTGGTTCGGCCATTGCGCTGGACGAAATCGAACAAGCGCTGCAGGCTTTGCAAGGCAAGGCGCTGGTGGTGGTGGATGAGGCCTACGGCGAATTTTCCGATGTGCCTTCGGCGGTCGGCCTGCTCGGGCGTTACGACAATCTCGCCGTGTTGCGCACGCTTTCCAAAGCGCATGCATTGGCGGCGGCGCGTATCGGCACGCTGATCGCCAATGCCGATCTGATCGCCTTGCTGCGCCGCTGCCAGGCGCCGTATCCGGTGCCCACACCATGTGCAGCCATGGCCGAGCAGGCCTTGTCTGCGCCAGCGCTGGAGGTTACACGCCGCCGCATCGCCGAGGTGCGTAGCGAACGCGAACGTGTGCACAAGGCGTTGGTGCAGCTGCCTGGCGTGCGTCAGGTCTATCCCTCGCAAGGCAACTTCCTGCTGGTGCGTTTCGACGACGCCGAAGGCGCATTCCAGGCGCTGCTGGAGGCCGGGGTGGTGGTGCGCGATCAACGCGCAGTGCCGCGCCTGGCCGACGCGTTGCGGATCACGCTGGGCACGCACGAACAGAACCAGCGCGTGCTGAGCGCGCTGCAACGCACGCAGGAGGCCGCCGCATGACCCCGATTCTTTTTGTCGACCGCGACGGCACGCTGATCACCGAGCCGGCCGATTACCAGATCGACGCCTACGAGAAATTGCGCTTTGTCGATCATGTGATTCCGGCGATGCTCAAGCTACGCGATGCCGGCTATCAGTTCGTCATCGTCAGCAACCAGGATGGGCTGGGCAGCGAGAGCTACCCACGCGCGTCCTTCGACGGCCCGAACAATCTGATGCTGCAGATCTTCGCCAGCCAGGGCATCGTATTTCGCGAAGTACTGATCGATTGCAGCTGGCCTGCCGACAATGCGCCCACGCGCAAGCCAGGTGTCGGCCTGATGGTGCCGTATCTGCAGGACCGCAGCATCGACTGGGCACGCTCGGCAATGGTGGGCGACCGCATCACCGACATCCAGTTCGCGCAAAACCTGAATATCCGCGGGTTTCAGCTGCGCACCGATGAGTTCGGCGGCGAGTGGGACTGGCCAGGCATCGCCCACGAGCTGGCCGATGCGCCGCGCCGCGCGGTGGTCCAGCGCAACACCAAGGAGACCAAGATCCGCGTGGAACTGGATCTGGACCGTGTGGCCGAGCCGAAAACCGCCACCGGTCTGCCGTTCTTCGACCACATGCTGGAACAGATCGGCAAGCACGGCGGTTTTGCGCTGGAGATCCGCGCCGAAGGCGATCTGCATATCGATGAGCATCACACCATCGAAGACACCGGCCTTGCACTGGGCCAGGCGCTGCGTGAAGCGCTGGGCGACAAGCGCGGCATCGGCCGTTACGGCTTCGATCCGGAAAGCAGCCCATGGCAAGTTGCCGGCGACACTGCGCAACATGGCTTCACGTTGCCGATGGACGAAACCATCGCCAGTGCGGCGCTGGATTTCAGCGGCCGCCCGTATTTCGTCTTCGACGGCGAGTTCAAGCGCGAGCGCGTCGGCGACATGCCCACCGAACTGGTGCCGCATTTCTTCCGCTCGATCTGCGATGCGTCCGGCTTGAATCTGCATCTGACCGTGCGCGGTGAGAACGATCACCACAAGGTGGAAGCCTGCTTCAAGGCCTTGGCGCGTGCATTGCGCCAGGCGATTCGCCGTGAGGGCACTGCGTTGCCGACCACCAAGGGCGCGCTATGACCGACGTTGCGCTGATCGACGCCGGTGGCGCCAACCTGGGCTCGGTGCGCTATGCGTTGGAGCGCTTGGGCGTCGACGCACGCGTGGTGCGCGATGCGGCTGGCCTGCAGGGCGCGCAGCGGGTGATCCTGCCCGGCGTCGGGGCGGCGCCAGAGGCGATGTCGCGTCTGCGCGCGCAGGGCTTGGTCGAGCCATTGCGGGAATTGCAGGTGCCGTTGATCGGCATCTGCTTAGGGATGCAGTTGCTGTTCGAACATTCCGAAGAAGGCGATGTCGAGTGCCTGGGCCTGCTGCCGGGCATCGTGCGGCACATGACGCCGGCACTTGGCATTCGCGTGCCGCATATGGGCTGGAATCAGCTGGTGCCGATGCGCGATTCCGCGTTGCTGGCCGGTCTGCCCGAGCGTGCCAGTGCGTATTTCGTGCACGGCTATGCGGCGCCGGTGACCGCCGACACCGTTGCCGCCTGCGATCACGGCGGATTGTTCACTGCCGTCGTGCAGAACGGGCTGCGCTGTGGCGCGCAATTCCACCCTGAGCGTTCGGCCGATACCGGTGCACGCATCCTGCGCAATTTTCTTGAGATGAGCTTCCCATGAGTTTTACCGTTTACCCGGCGCTGGATATCCGCAACGGTCGTGTGGTGCGCCTGCTGCAAGGCGATTACGCGCGCGAAACGCAGTACGGCGACGACGTGCTGCCGCGTGCGCAGGCATTCGCCGCTGCCGGTGCGCAGTGGATGCATCTTGTCGATCTGGATGCTGCCAAAGCAGGCGGCTACACCTTGGCCAGCACACTCGGAGAGATTGCGCGAGCCACCGGCTTGCGCGTGCAGACCGGCGGCGGTGTGCGCTCGCGCGAGGATGTGGCGCGCATCCTCGACGCAGGCGCCGCACGCGTGGTGATCGGCTCGTTGGCAGTGCGCGATAGCGAGATGGTGATTGGCTGGCTGCAGGAATTCGGTGCCGATCGCCTGACGATCGCGCTGGACACGCGCCAGGACGCCGAGGGCATCTGGCAGTTGCCGGTGCACGGCTGGACCGAAACGGCAGACGCCACGCTGGACCAATTGGCCGTGCGCTACGCACAAGCCGGGCTGCAGCATCTGCTATGCACCGACATCGCCCGCGACGGCATGCTGTCCGGCCCCAACATGGCGTTGTACGCGCATCTGCGCGCGCTGACGCCGCAGCTGCAGGTGCAGGTCTCCGGTGGCGCGCGCAATCTTGCCGATGTCGCCGCGGCCAAGGCGGCAGGCTGCGCCGGCATCGTGCTCGGCAAGGCCTTGCTGGAAGGCCACCTGGATCTGGACGAGGCACTGGCATGCTGAGCCGTCGCATCATTCCGTGCCTGGACGTACGCGATGGCCGCGTGGTCAAGGGCGTCAAGTTCCGCGACCACATCGACATGGGCGACATCGTCGAACTGGCCTTGCGCTACCGCGCGCAGGGCGCCGATGAGCTGGTGTTCTACGACATCGGTGCCAGCCCGGAAGGGCGTTCGGTCGACTACACCTGGGTCGAGCGGGTGGCACGATTGATCGATATTCCGTTCTGCGTTGCCGGAGGCATTGGCGATGTGGAAACGGCCCGTGCGGTGCTACACGCCGGTGCCGACAAGATATCGATCAACTCGCCTGCGTTAGGTCGCCCGCAACTGATCTCCGAACTGGCCGATGCCTTCGGCGTGCAGTGTGTCGTGGTCGGCATCGATTCGATCCGTGAGGAAGATGGGCAGTGGCGCGTGCGCCGCTACACCGGCGACCCGAGCAAGACCCAGGCGCTGCCAATGCGCACGCTGGATTGGGTGGCCGAAGCGCAGCGCTTGGGCGCAGGCGAGATCGTGCTCAATTGCATGGACAACGATGGGGTGCGCCGCGGCTACGATATCGCCCAACTGCGCCAGGTGCGCGCATTGTGCCGGGTGCCCCTGATCGCTTCCGGCGGTGCGGGCCAGATGCAGCACTTTGCCGACGTCTTCGACCAGGCCGATGTGGATGGCGCACTGGCCGCCAGCGTGTTTCACAGCGGCGCAATTCCGATCCCGGAACTCAAGCAATTCTTGCGCGCGCAACAGATCGAGGTACGCGATGGGCAGTAACCAAGTGGCGACGGGCGAGACGCTCGCAACGCTGGATTGGAGCAAGGGCGATGGTCTGTTGCCGGCAATCGTGCAGGACGCCGACACCCTGCGCGTGCTGATGCTGGGCTACATGAATGCCCAAGCGTTGGCCGTGACCCAGCAGCGCGGCGAAGTCACGTTCTTCAGCCGCAGCAAGCAACAACGCTGTGGACCAAGGGCGAAAGTTCGGGAAACGTGTTGCGCGTGGTCTCGATCGAAACTGATTGCGATGCCGACACCCTGTTGGTGCAGGCACGTCCGCATGGCCCGACCTGTCATCTGGGCCGCACCAGCTGTTTTCCGAGTGCGCCTGGGCAGTTCTTGGGCAGCCTGGATGCACTGGTGGCCGAGCGCGAGCGTGAGCGCCCGCAAGGGAGCTACACCACCAAGCTGTTCGAACAAGGCATCCGCCGCATTGCGCAGAAGGTGGGCGAGGAAGGCGTTGAAACCGCGCTGGCCGGCGTGGTGCAGGACGATGACGCGTTGCTCGGCGAATCTGCCGATCTGCTGTACCACCTGATCGTGCTGCTGCGCGCACGTGGGCTGGGCCTTGGCGATGCGGTGGCGTTGCTGGAGTCGCGACATCGATAACGTAGCCGCGTAGGCGCGCACCCGGGCGCGACAGGCGTTATTGGGATGCCCCGTCGCACCCAGGCACGTGTCCACGGATGTGTCGCCGTGTTTTGCTACCTTCGTACACGCGCCGTGCGTCTTGCGATGGCATGTACAATTTCCGCTGATCTTCGCGCGGGAACACGCATGTATCGTCGCTTCGCTTTGTTGGCACTGGGCTTGCTCACGGCAAGCGCATACGCGCGCGACCACGGTCGACGGCATCGTGTACGAAGAACGCGATGGGCGTGCCGGCCGCAGCGCGGATGAGCCGGGCGTGGCCGGCGTGTCGGTTTCAATGGCGAGCAGATCGTGCGTACCGATGCGCAGGGCCGCTACCGACTGCCGGTACGCGACGGGCAGACGGTCTTCGTGATCAAGCCGGGCGACCGCGGCTTTTTGCCCGCCGCCGACGGCCTGCCCGCATTCTGGCGCCACTACGCACCGCGTGGTTCTGCCAAGCATCGCTACAGCGGCGTCGCCGCGACCGGCCGCAACACGCGCAACTGGGATTTCGCGCTGACGCCGCGCGCAGACACCGCGGCCGATGGCTTCCAGATGCTGGTATTTGCCGACAGCCAGACCGCCAGCCTGGCCGACGTTGGTTATTACCAGCGCGACATCGTGGAGCCGATCATCGGCAAGACCACCGCCAGGCTGGGCACCACGCTGGGAGATATCGTCAGCGACGATCTAAGCCTGTATCCGGCCTTGAACAAGGTCACCACGCAGCTGGGCGTGCCGTGGTTCCATGTGCCGGGCAACCACGATCTCAACCTGGACGCGCACGACGATGCGCAGTCGCTGGACACTTGGCACGCGGTCTACGGTCCGGACACCTATGCGGTGGAAGAGGCCAATGCCAGCTTCGTGTTCCTGGACGATGTGATCTACACGCCCGGCGGAAAGCAGGCCTATATCGGTGGACTGCGCGAAGAGCAATTTGCGTTCCTGCAGAATTACCTGGCGCAGCTGCCACGCGAACGGCTGTTGGTGCTGGGCATGCATATCCACCTGTTCGATGCAGTGCCGGGGCAGGACACCTTCCGGCATGCCGATCGCCGCCGCCTGTTCGCATTGCTGAAAGAATTTCCGCATGTGTTGGTGCTCAGCGGCCATAGCCACACGCAGCGCCAGGTGGAGCATGGTGCCGACGAAGGCTGGCAAGGCGCACGCCCGCTGCACGAATACAATGTGGGGGCGGCCTGCGGTGCGTTCTGGTCGGGCGCCAAGGATGCCGAGGGCATTCCCGATGCGACCATGAGCGACGGCACTCCCAATGGCTATGCGGTGCTGCAGGTTGCCCCCAGCGGCAACTACACGCTGGCTTATCACGCTGCGCGCTCGGCCGACGATGCGCAATTGTTGCTGCACGCGCCCAAGGTGCTGCGCAAGGGCGCGTATGCGGCGTGGGGCGTCTACGCCAATGTTTTCATGGGCCAGGACGACACCGTGGTCGAGATGCGCATCGATAACGGCGCATGGCAGCCGATGAAGCGGGTAGAGCGTGGCGATCCGCGGGTGCTGGCAGAGAACGTGCGCGACGATGCGGCCGACGCACTACGCGGTTACGACCGCTCGCCAGAGGCTACGCCGTCCACGCATCTGTGGCGCGGCGCATTGCCGACCACGCTGGCGGTGGGCGAACACACCGTCCAGGTGCGCGCGACCCTGCCCACCGGGCAGTACAGCGCCAGCACCGTGTACCGCCTGCAAACTGCTGAGCCGTGAGCCGGGCCACAGCCACGCCTCGCCCAGCGCCCTTCTCCCACCGGGGAGAAGGGGCCGCCATGGGGCGAGGGTGCGCACAATGCCTGACATCACCCAGTCCCTGAAGCACCTTGCGCCAGGGGGAATCCGGCTTGCACCAAACGATTGCTTGTGACCGTGTGTAGCGGCGTTTGATGCAGCGATAGGGAGCCGGCTCGTCGTGATAGCCAGCAGACAGAAGCGCGGGTGCGAGATCGCGACGTTGAAGCATGCGTCGGCTGCGGCGCAGTGGCCTGATCGCCAAAAACACAAACGCCTCCACACGGGAGGCGTTTCGGGATCCGGGCTGGCAGGCGTTGGCGCGCTGGCGAGGATCGGTGCTGGCTGGCGGTTGCTGGCTGGCTGGGCGAGTGTAGCGAGCCCTGGTTGAGGCTGACGAAATGAGAATTAGTCTCAGCACTAACTGTGGTTATCGATTGGATGCTGCAGGTGCGGGCGGGGTGTGCCTCGACGGGGTTGCGGTTGCCGGGGCATTTGAACGCGGCACGTCGCTCACCGGCGCATCGCCCGTCGAGTCGGTCGAATCCACGCCCTGGTCCGGCTCCGCATCCATGTCCACCGGCGGGTACGGATACGCAACCGCCGGCCCCAGATGCACGCCGGCACGCCAACGCGCCAGCACCGGCGCGATGCGCTTGCCCAGCGATTGCTGCGGCAACGAGGAAGCTCGCCTTCCTGCTTTTCGCGTGCGGTGATGGCGGCTTTGGCAATGTCGAATGCCGCCAACGGGTCATTGCTCTGGTTCATTGCATCGATCAACCATGCCTGCCCGAAATAGGTGACATTGGAGGTATTGCCGCAGCCGAACGAGGGCCGATCGGCACGCGCAGCGGTGAGAATCAGCGTTTGCGGCGAGCGCAGTGCGGGAATGAAACCTCCCGAATAGCAGGCCGACAGCACGATGATGCGATTGTCGATGCCGGCATCGTCCAGCGCCTTGCGCAGATCCTGCGGGCTGATGAAATCCTCTTCCTTGTCGTCGACCTGCACGTACAGGCTATGGTCTTCGGTACCGTGGGTGGTGACGAACAACAGCAGCGCGTCTTCCGTGCGATCCATGCGCTTGCCGATTGCGGCAAGCGTGTCGTAGAGATTGTCGTAGGTTGCCAGCGGCGCGTACGGATGCTCGCCCAGGTTGTCCGGGTTGTTGACCAGCGTGACCACGCGCCCACGCGCATCGAAGCGTTGCTCGAACAGCTGTTTGAGGTAAAGCGTCTCGTTGCGGAAGACATCGTCGCTGGCATCGCCGGCAAAACCCACCACGTACAGATCGGTGACGCCGGGGCGCTGCGGTTGCAAGGTCTTCAGCGCCTGCGCCAGGGCGGCCCGATCGACCGGATCGACCGCATCGTGGTTCTCGGCAGGCTGAGCCTGCAACGCCGCACCAGCGTCCGGGTGGCAGCCGGCCATCAACGCCACCACGACGATCAGCGTGGAAAGGCGTCGCCATACTGCATGTGGCGCAAAAGGGGAGTGCAGCGACATGGCGCGCGCAGAGGTCCAGGAAAGACGGGGTAAGTGGCGGAGCGCGGTGCCCGCAGCGCAGACCACTATCCCGTCGGATAGATGCAGGCGGCGCGTCGCAGCTGGAACAGAGCAGCTGCATGGGTAGCGCAAACCACCGATTGCGCTCAACGGCAAGGAGCGCAATCGGCTTGCGGATCGTGCTTACAGCACCAACTGGCTAAAACTCTCCACACGCTGGTGGCTGCCGACATCCTCGGCCGAACGCGGCGTGGGATAGTCCTCCCGGCGGTCCAGAAGCGCGGTGCGCATGCCAGCGCGCTTGGCGGCATCGAGCTCTTCGATCACATCCGACAGGAACAGGATCTCCGGCCCCGGCACGCCAATGCGTTCAGCGATGCGGCGGTAGCTGGCGCTTTCGCGCTTGGGGCCGACTTCGGTGTCGAACCAGTCGGTAATCAGTCCGCTCAGGTCGCCCGCGTCGCTGTGCGCGAAGAACAGTTTCTGCGCCGGCACCGAGCCGGACGAATACACATACAGCGGAATGCCGGCCGCGTGCCAGGCTTTGAGCTGGATCGCCGCATCGGCGTAGATATGCGCAGTGAAGTCGGCCGTCTTGTAGCCGTCGCCCCAGATCAGTCCCTGCAAGGCCTTGAGCGCGGTGTGCTTGCGATCCTCGTCGATCCAGGTCTGCAGCGTGCTGATCAGCACCTCGTCCGGCACGTCCTCGCCGATTTCATCGGCCACCTGGTTGAGCCAGTGACGCACCTGCGGATGATTGCCGTGCTCGCGCACGTACGCCGGCATGGCGCGGCGCGCGCATACGGGAACAAGACGTCCTTGACGAACGAAATGCTGCTGGTCGTACCTTCGATATCGGTGAGGATCGCTTGCGGTCGTGTCATCGTCAGCTGGCCTTGTGAGGTTTCTCGGGGGCGTAGCGGGGGAATTGTTTGGCGATTTCGGTGCCGGTGAAATGTCCGACCCAGCCGTCCGGCTCGGTGAAGAAACGGATCGCCACGAAGTGCGGCTCCGGCCCCATGTCGAACCAGTGCAAGGTGCCGTCGGGCACGGCAATCAGGTCGTCCTTGACGCATTCGATCTCATAGACCTTGGCATCGACGTGCAGCGTGAACAGGCCCGAGCCGGCGACGAAAAACCGCACCTCGTCTTCCTTGTGGAAGTGCTCGTCCAGAAACTTGGCGCGCATTTCCTCGCGCTTGGGGTTGTCCGGCGCGATGCTGACCACGTCCACGGTCTTGAAGCCGCGCTCGGCGCTGATGCGGTCGATATCGGCGCGATAGGCCGCCATCACCTGCTCGGGCGTGGCGCCCGGTTCGACCGGCGCGCTGGCATGCCAGCGTTCGAAGGTCACGCCAATCTTCTGCAACTGGGCGGCGATCGCATCGCCGTCGCGGCTGTCGAACTCGGGGGTGGCGGGATTGGTGTCGGCGAAGATACGCAGTCGGCTCATGGCGGTCTGGCTCACGAATGGGGGACGGACAGTGCTCAGCGCATGCCGCGCAGTTTCAGCAGTTCGAGTTCGCAATGCAGCAGGAATTCGAACGCTTCCAGATGACGACGTGCCTCGGCCATGTTGCGGCCCCAGGCATACAGGCCGTGTCCTTCGATGAGATACCCCCACATGCTCTGTTTGTCCAGCAAGGCCTCGACCTGCGCGGCCAGCACCTGCATGTCCTGGGTATTGGCGAAGACCGGCACGTCCACCGCGGTTTCGTGGGTGGTGTTGCCATCGAAGGCCTTGAGCAGTTCGTAGCCTTCGAGCCGGATCACACCGCTGCCTGCATACAGGCGGGAAGCAATCGTCTGCACCGGCGAGTGCGTATGCAGCACGCAACCGATCTCCGGAAACCGGCGATACAGCTGGGTGTGCAGCAGGGTTTCGGCAGACGGGCGCAACGGGCGGCCGACGGCCAGGCCATCGAAGTCCACCACCATGATGTCTTCTTCGACCAGACGACCCTTGTCGCGGCCGGAGACGGTGATGGCCGCGTGCTGTTCGTCCAGCCGATGGGAAAAATTGCTGCTGGTCGCAGGCGTCCAGCCGGCATGGGCCAGCTCGCGGATATTGGCGATCAGCAGGTGCGCCAGCTCGTGTAGCCGCGTGGTGCTGTAGGGCAGGGGGCAGTGGTCGCATTCATGGACCTATTCTACTGCGCCCCCGGTGCATGGGCAGGTGCAGCGCAGCAGGCGTCGTCCTGCCGCGCCCGACACCGGATCATGCGTGGGCTCAGCGGCCGTCGCGCACACGGCTGTGGCGATACCCGTAGCCGAAGTAGATCACCAGCCCGACCAGCGTCCACAAGCCCATCAGCATCCAGTTGTGCAGCGTCATCGCCGACAGCAGCGCAAGGCAGCTCAATACGCCGGCGCTGCAGATCAGCCAGGCGGCCGGCATGCGGAACGGACGCGGCAGTTCCGGGTGGGTGCGACGCAGGATCAGCACGCCGGCGCAGACCGCCGCGAAGGCGATCAGCGTGCCCATCGAGGTCAATTCGCCCAGCACATCCAGCGGGAACACCGCTGCCAGCAGCGCGATGCCGACACCGGTGATGACGGTATTGACATGCGGGGTGCGGTACTTGGGGTGGATGCGGGTGAAAATCGACGGCAGCAGGCCATCGCGCGCAATGATCATGAAGATGCGCGGCTGCCCGATGATCATCACCAGCACCACCGACGACAGCCCGATCAACGCGCCCACTTCCACGACCACGCGTAGCCAGGCCAGCTGCGGATGCGCCGCCACGGCGGTCACCACCGGCTCGTCGGTGCCGAGCAGGGTGTACGGCACCAGGCCGGTCATGACTGCCGCCATGGCGATGTAGAGCACGGTGCAGATCACCAGCGACAGGATCATGCCGATCGGCAGGTCGCGTTGCGGGCGATGCGATTCCTGCGCTGCCACCGACACCGCTTCGAAGCCGATATAGGCGAAGAACACCATCGCCGCGCCGCGCAGCACGCCCTCCATGCCGTACTTGCCCGGGCCTTCGTTGGACGGAATGAACGGGTGCCAGTTGGCCGTGTCCACGTATTTCCAGCCCACCGCGATCACCAGCAGGATCAGGCCGGTCTTGAGGATCACCATGGCCATGTTCATTGCCGACGACTTGCGGATGCCGACATAGCACAGCCAGGTCAGCAGCAGCACGATGCCGGCCGCCGGCAGGTTGGCGATCGCCCCGGTGGGTTGCAGCTTGCCGTCCAGCGGCGCGCTGACAAGTGCGGCCGGCAGGTGGATGTCGAAATGCTCGAGCAGGCTCAGGAAGTAGCCGGTCCAGCTGACCGCCACTGCCGAGGCGGACACGCCATATTCCAGCACCAGCATCCAGCCGATGAACCACGCGGCCAGCTCGCCGAAGGTGGCGTAGGTGTAGGTGTAGGCGCTGCCGGAGACCGGCACCATCGCAGCGAATTCTGCGTAGGCCATCGCACAGAACGCACAGCACACCGCTGCGAGCACGAACGAGAGCATGATCGCCGGTCCGGCATGGTCGGCCGCCGCCTGGCCGGTGATGACGAAGATGCCGCCGCCGATCACCGCGCCGATTCCCAGGGCGGTCAGCCCCCATGGGCCAAGCGCGCGTTGCAGGCCCAGCCCGTCGGCCGCCTCATGGCTGGCGTGCGGGTGTTTGGTGGCCCAAAGTTGTTTGAACATGAAGCGGTTCCGGCTTGGCGCTACGCGCGATCATTGAACAAGAAGACCGGCGTCGCGCGCCGGTCTTGAGAGAAGCTTAGGCCCGTTTCGCGAGGCGACTGTGGTGGACGCCGTAGCCGAAGTAGATCGCCAGGCCGATCACGGTCCAGCCTACGAACACCTTCCAGTGTTCCTGGAAGGCCTGGAAGAACAGGAACAGACAGGCCAACGCGCCCAGGGGACAGATCACCATCGCCAGCGGCACCCGGAACGGGCGCGGCAGGTCGGGCTTGGTGAAGCGCAGCACCAGCACGCCGGCGCAGACCGTGGCGAAGGCGAGCAGGGTGCCCATCGAGACGAGTTCGCCCAGTACGTTCAACGGGATCACCCCGGCCAGCAGCGCGGCGACCACGCCCACGAAGAGCGTGCCGACGTAGGGCGTGCGGAATTTCGGGTGCACCTTGCCGAACAGCTTGGGCATCAGCCCATCCTTGGCCATGGTGTAGAAGATGCGCGGCTGCGCTATCAGCATCACCAGCACCACCGACGACAAACCGGCGATGGCACCGATTTCCACCGCGGTCTTGAGCCAGGTCAGTTGCGGGTGGGCCTCCAGCGCGGTGGCCACCGGCTTGGCGGTGCCAAGCTGGGTGTAGGGCAGCAGCAGCCGGTCAGCACCGCGCAGACGATGATGTAGATGACGGTGCAGATGGCCAGCGACACCAGGATGCCGATCGGCATGTTCTTCTGCGGATCCTTGGTCTCGCCGGCGGAGGTGGAAACCGCGTCGAAGCCGATGTAGGAGAAGAACACGATGGACGCGGCGCGAAACACCCCGTCCCAGCCGAACTGGCCGGGGCCGGTGTTTTCCGGGATGAAGGGGTGCCAGTTCGCCGGGTCGATATAGGAAATGCCAAAGCCCACGAACAGGCAGATCACCACGACCTTGATCGCCACCACGATCGCGTTGGCGAACGCCGACTGGGTGACGCCGACGTAGCACAGGATGCTCACCGCCGCGACGATCAGCACGGCCGGCAGGTTGACCAGATTCCCGGAGCTGACAAAGCCGTGGCCGTCCCAGGCCAGCGGCGCACCCGCCAACTCGGCGGGGAACGGCAACCCGAGGGTGCCGGTGATGAAGCTGATCAGGTAGGCAGACCAGCCGACTGCAACGCTGGACCCGGCGAACAGGTATTCCAGCACCAGACACCAGCCGATGAACCAGGCGATGCCTTCGCCGAGCGTGGCGTAGGAATACGAATAGGCGCTACCGGAGACCGGCATCATCGCGGCGAATTCGGCATAGCACAGGCCGGCGAAGGCACAGGCGATACCGGCGAACACGAACGACAGCATCACCGCTGGCCCAGCATGGTTGGCAGCCGCCTGGCCGGTCAGCACGAAGATGCCGGCGCCGATCACCGCGCCGATACCGAGCATGATCAGGTGCTTGGCTGTGAGGGTCCGTTGCAGCGTGGCTTCGCCTTGCAGGCTGCCTTCGACCGGTTCGCCCGCATCGACGTGGCCGGCGGGCTCGATCGGTTTGACCCTCAACAGAGACTTCAGCATTCGGTACATCCCGTAAGTGGCAAAGCGCAGGCGCATGCGCCCGGACGAATTGGTGCGCCGCATCCCGGTGGGACAGGCAAGCGGCCTACCTTGCCAAAGCTACACGCTCACGACAAGCGCGTACGCAGCATGAATGGCGATAATGGCCGCCTGGCCCGCACCGGGCGACCGAGAACGCGCGATGGTAGATGCAACCCTGCAGCAGCAATTGGCGGCGTACCGCCTGCGTTGGCCGGAGGAGGCCGCGCTGGCAGAGCAGTTCGCACAATTGCTGGACGATGCCACCGATCCGTTCGTGCGCGAGCGTGTCGAAGGTCATTTCACCGGCTCGGCGTGGGTGGTCAGCGCCGACGGCACACGCACCTTGCTGACCCATCACCGCAAGCTGCAGCGCTGGCTGCAGCTGGGCGGGCACGCCGATGGCGACCGCGATCTGGCGCAGGTGGCGCTCCGCGAAGCTGAAGAAGAATCCGGTTTGCCTGGCCTGAGGCTGGCGGATGCAGACCTATTCGATCTGGACCGCCACTGGATCCCGGCACGCGGCGAGGTGGCAGGCCACTGGCACTACGACGCGCGCTACGTGGTGGTGGCCGGCGCGGACGAAGACTTCCAGGTCAGCGAGGAATCGCTGGCCCTGGCCTGGCGCCCGATTGTTGAGCTGCTTGCAGAACCGGAGCTGGACCCGTCGCTGCGGCGCATGGCGGAGAAGTGGTTGGAGAGCCGGGAGGCGTGATTCGGGATTCGGGATTGGCAGAAGCTGGCGGCCGACGCCGATCCACCTAGGGCTTGTCTGCTTCCCACAGCGTGGTTGGACCGACGAACCCACCGGTTGCGGCGAAGCGCTGTACGAATCCCGAATCCCGATTCCCAAATCCCGCTTAATAAAGTACCCGCGTCCGCAAGGTGCCGGTGATCTGTCCCAGCTCGTCCTTCAGTACGCCGGCAAGCTCCTCGCTGGCGCTGACATCGATGACCACATAGCCCACCTTGGGGTCGGTGCGCAGGAACTGGCCGTCGATGTTGACGTTATGGCGCGAGAACAATTCGTTGATCTGCGACAGCACGCCCGGCACGTTGCGATGGATATGCAGCAACCGCAGGCTTTCGGCGTGCTCGGGCAGGGTGACCTCCGGGAAGTTCACCGCCGACAAGGTGCTGCCGTTGTCGCTATAGCGCACCAGTTTGGCGGCGACCTCGATCCCGATGTTGTCCTGCGCCTCCAGCGTGCTGCCGCCCACGTGCGGGGTCAGGATCACATTGTCGTGCGCAGTGAGCGGCGATTCGAACGCGTCGCCATTGCCCTTGGGCTCGATCGGGAACACGTCCACCGCCGCGCCGCCGATCTGGCCGGAGGTGAGCGCCGCATCCAGCGCGTCGATGTCGATGACGGTGCCGCGCGAGGCGTTGATCAGGTGCGCGCCAGGCTTCATGCGGGCGATTTCGGCTGCGCCGATCATGTCCTTGGTCGACGGCGTTTCCGGCACGTGCAAGGTGACCACGTCCGAGCGCGCCAGCAGGTCGTCCAGGTCGATGGCCGCGCGTGCGTTGCCCAACGACAGCTTGGTTTCGATGTCGTGAAAGATCACCTGCATCCCTAACGATTCGGCCAGCACGCCGACCTGGGTGCCGATATGCCCGTAGCCGACGATGCCCAGCACCTTGCCGCGCGTTTCGTGGCTGCCGGCGGCCGATTTCGACCAGCCGCCGCGATGGCATTGCGCGTTCTTCTGCGGAATGCCACGCAGCAACAGGATCGCCTCGGCGATGACCAGTTCGGCCACGCTGCGGGTGTTGGAGTAGGGCGCGTTGAAGACCGGGATGCCGGCCAGCTCGGCCGCGTCCAGGTCCACCTGGTTGGTGCCGATGCAGAAACAGCCGATGGCGATCAGGCGCTTGGCGTGGGCCAGCACTTCGGCGCTCAGCTGCGTGCGCGAGCGGATACCGACGATATGCGCGTCGGCGATGCGGGCGATCAACTCGTCTTCCGGCAGCGATTTGGCGTGCAGTTCGATCTGCGAGTAGCCGGCGGCGCGGAACACGTCGACGGCGGTCGGGCTGATGCCTTCCAGCAACAGCACGCGGATGTCCTGCTTGGGAAACGAGGTTTTCTTCGGCGACATGGGGAACGCAATGCAGCAATCGGGTCGGCAACTATGCCAGATGGGGTGCGCGATTGGGTGGCCGCCACGCGATGTTCGCGCCGGCAAAGCCCTTGCGGCGCAACGGTTTCAGCTGAATCCAACGCGGCGTCGGCCACGCGTGCGCCGGCTGGACGAGCCGGGCCGGCACTGGCACGCTGTGCGGTTCCTACCGCAGCGCCGCGTGCCATGACCGATCCCCGCATCCTTTCGTTGCAACAGGCCGTGCCTGCGTTGCGTTTGAAGACCGAGCCGGCCGACCTGGAGCATTACGGTCGCGACTGGACCCGCCGCTGGACGCCGAACCCACTCGCGATCGCCTTGCCGGGCTCGGTGGAGGAAGTGCAGGCGGTCGTGCGTTGGGCAAATGCGCAAGGCGTGGCGGTGGTGCCGTCGGGCGGGCGCACGGGCTTGTCCGGCGGCGCAGTGGCGGCCAACGGCGAGTTGGTGCTGGAGCGTGGAGCGCTTGAACAAACCGCTGGATTTCAACGCAGTGGATCGCACGCTCACCGTGCAGGGCGGCATGCCGCTGGAAGCGGTGCACAACGCCGCGCGCGAGCATGGGCTGGTGTACCCGGTGGATTTTGCCGCACGCGGCTCGTGTTCGATCGGCGGCAACATCGCCACCAATGCCGGCGGCATCCGGGTGATCCGCTACGGCAATACGCGCGAATGGGTGGCCGGGTTGAAGGTGGTCACCGGTGGCGGCGAGTTGCTGGAACTCAACAATGCG
This sequence comes from Xanthomonas phaseoli pv. phaseoli, assembly GCA_022749655.1. GTDB lineage: Bacteria > Pseudomonadota > Gammaproteobacteria > Xanthomonadales > Xanthomonadaceae > Xanthomonas > Xanthomonas phaseoli. Next base: position 3,229,146 of record CP094243.1, on the reverse strand, counting down.
CTGGTGAAGAATTCCAGCGGCTACGACTTCCGCCACCTGATGATCGGCTCCGAAGGCACGCTCGGCATCATCGTCGAGGCCACGCTGCGGCTGACCGACCCGCCGCCGCCCAGCAACGTGATGTTGCTGGCATTGCCATCCTTCGACGTGCTGATGCAGGTGTTCGCCGCGTTCCGCGCGCAGCTGCGCCTGGAGGCTTTCGAATTTTTACCGATCGCGCGCTGGAGCATGTGCTTGCGCATGGCGCGCAGGCGCCGTTCGCGCAGGTGCACCCGTATTACGTGGTCACTGAATTCGCTGCAGGCGATCAGGCGCAGGAAGCGGCCGCGATGGCGGCCTTCGAGACCTGCATGGAGCAGGGCTGGGTCAGCGATGGCGTGATCAGCCAGAGCGATGCGCAGGCCGCGCAGCTGTGGCGTCTGCGCGAAGGCATCACCGAGGCGCTGGCGCGCTACACGCCGTACAAGAACGATGTGTCGGTGCGCATTTCGGCGATGCCCGCCTTCCTGGCCGAAACCCAGGCCTTGCTGCACGATGCGTATCCGCATTTCGATGTGGTGTGGTTCGGGCATATCGGCGATGGCAACCTGCACATCAACGTGCTCAAGCCCGATGGCACCAGCCAGGCCGATTTCGTTGCAGCCTGCGATCAGGTCACCAAGTTGCTGGCGCAGGCCTTGCAGCGTTTCGACGGCAGCATTTCCGCCGAACACGGCATCGGCCTGGTCAAGAAGGCGTATCTGTGGAGCACGCGCTCTGCCGAGGAAATCGCCTTGATGCGCGGCATCAAACATGTGCTCGATCCTCATCTTTTGCTGAATCCCGGCAAGCTGTTCGAGATGCATGACGCACCTGCCGACACGCGCGCCGGTTAGTCTTCCAGCACCTTCACACGGAATCGATCAGCCCATGATGCGCTCCCTCGTGTTCTGCGCTTTGACGCTGCTGCCGCTGGCAGCGTTCGCATCCAGCCTGGCCGGGACGTCGGCAGGTGCCTCGTCGGCTGGCTCGTCCAATTCGTCCGGCAGCAGCTCCGGCGACGACAAGGTGGTGGCCGACGCCCGCGAAGATGCGGCCGGTTTTGTCGCCAGCGGCGGCGTCATTCGCGGTGCGCGTCTGGAAGCGGCGTTGGTGCAGTTGCGTAGCCGTAGCGACGCGGCGCGGCTGGCCAGCGACCTGGAGCTGGCGCAGTCCATCCTGGCCCAGTGAGTCTGCGCCGGCGGTGCGGCTGGCTGCTGCCGGCGGCCTTGATCGCCCCGCAGGCGCAGGCCGAACTGTTGGTCGAGGTTGTTCCGTCGGACTTGCCTGCGGCGGAGATCGAAGCGAGCAATGCGCTGGTGCAGCTGGTTGCACGGCGATTGCCGCAGGGCTGGACGCAGCGGATGACCGCCCCGATCCAGCTGCAATGGCGCACCGATCTGCCGGCGCAGGTACATGGCCGTGCCATCGGCAATCGCATCCTGCTCGATCGCGCGCTGTTGCAGGCGTGGAGCGCGCAATCGGACGAAGCACGTTCCGATCGCAACGCAGCTGCCACGCGCGCGGCGATGGCAGCGCTCATACACGAACTGGCGCATGTGCTCGATCGCGGCGCAGGCAGCGCGTTGTCGCGCGATCGGCGCCTGCGCGATCTCGCCGGCTGGCAGGTGCGGCCGTGGCGGCTGGGGCGCGGCGCAAACCGGTTTAGCGACCGCAGCCCGGACGGGTACGAGCGCCGCAGCCCGGCCGAGTTCGTTGCGGTCAATCTCGAGCATTACGTGCTGGACGCCGACTATGCGTGCCGGCGCCCTGCGCTGGCGGCGTGGTTTGCGCAGCGCCTCGGGCCGCCGCAGGGCGCTGTGCGCTGCGAGAGCGCATTGCCGTACCTGCAGGCCGACAACGATGCCGGTGCGATGTCGTTGCTGTCGCTGGATCCGGCACGCGTGTACGCGGTGGATTATCTGCTTGCCGAGGGTAACGAGCAGCCGATGAGCCGTTGGGGCCATAGCATGTTGCGCCTGGTGATCTGCGCCCCCGGCCGTGCGCCGGGCCCGGCATGCCGGCTGGATCTGCAATATCACCGCGTGCTGTCGTTCCGCGCCTTCGTGGGCGATGTGCAGATTTCCAGCTGGCGTGGGCTCACCGGTTCGTACCCGTCGCGGCTGTTCGTGCTGCCGTTGAACCAGGTCGTCGACGAATACACCAAGGTGGAATTGCGCGCCCTGTCGTCGGTGCCGCTGACGCTGGCGCCCGATGAGATCGCGGCCCTGCTCAAGCGCGCCGCGCAGGTGCATTGGAGTTACGACGGGCGCTATTACTTCATCAGCAACAACTGCGCGGTGGAAACCTACAAGTTGCTGCATGACGGGGTGCCGCGTCTGGCTGCAGCGAACTTGTCTTCGATCATGCCGCGCGGTCTGCGGCAACGATTGCAGCGTGCCGGCATCGCCGATCTGCGGGTGCTGGACGACCCTGCACACGCCATCCGCCAGGGCTATTACTTCGAATCGGCGGCAGCGCATTACCAGGCCATGTTCGATGTGCTTCGGCGTGGCATCGCAGTGCCGCAAACTACTGTCGCGCAGTGGCTGGATGCCGCGCCCGAGGTGCGCGCGCAATGGTTCGACCGCGGTGGTCTGCGCGAAACTGCAGCGGCGCTGTTGCTGGAACAGGCGGCCCTGCGTCGTCAGGAATTGCTGGCGCGCGATGCGCTCAAGCGCCTGGTGCAACAACCGGGCATGGCCGCGCGCGACGCGGTGCAGGGCCAGCTGCAGGCGCTGTTCGCACGGCAGGCGCAACTCAGTCATCCGGCGGTGCTGTCGGGCAGCACGGGGTATGGCTTGCCGCAAGCGGAGGAGCAGCAACGGCTGAGTGCGCGCGTGGCGCAGGAAAGCGCGGTGTTGGTCGATGGCTGGAAGCAGCTGCAGCGGGCTGGACGCCAGCAATTGCCCGCCGACGTACGCAATGGCTTGGAGCAGGGCGAAGCGAATGTGGAACGTTTGCGTGCGCACCTGCGTGTGCTTGCGCGCGGCGATGCGGCGGCCGACAACGTGCAGCCGGACATGCGCATGCCTTTGCAGGTGCAATAGCGATCGGGCGACGCGAGGGGCGCAGTGGGAGCCTCTCTCCCGCCGGGGCGAAAAGGCAGGGCTTGCGCGGCACTGGCACGCAGGCCTTCGTGCGCCCGCATTGCAGGCGCGGGTAGGGGTGCGGGGTAGTGCGTGAAGCCGTCGGTGATGATTCACCTCTGACGACGCGTGGCGACACGTTCATCATCGCGGCTACTGACAGTTCTCTGCGGCGCCCCTCATCTGGCGCTACGCTCCATCTTCTCCCTTATCAAGGTGATGGGAGACGGGATACACCGCGCGCACCTCAGTACGTGCGGCGAGCGCTTCTCCCGTCGGGAGAGGGGTGGGGTCAGGGTACGGCTCGACGCTATCGTGCAGGTCCAACTGCACGAGGCTTCGCCTTACTTTCATACGGCGCTAAGCGCCACCGTCTCCCATGAAGTGACCAATGTCCCGAGTGGAGAAGGGATACCTCAGCCGGCGGGTTGCAGCTCCGCTTGCACCGCATACTGGCGCAGCCACTGGCTGATGTGCGCATCGTTGCGGTACTGCTGCATCAGCTTGGCCAGACGTGCCGGTGCAGGCGTGCAGAACTGCGCAACTGCCACTTCGATCTCGTGGCGGCGATCGGCGTCGTAGGTTCTTCGCCAGCGAAATGCACGCAGGTGTCGTAGTCGTCCACCAGCGCGCGTACGTCGTCGGGCATGCCGCACAGGCCGGCCGGGTGCTGCAGCCATTCTTCCTCCACCTTGGGGTCGGTGCAGGTTGCCGCAGCCGGCGCCGCCGCGGGCGTCGGTACCGGTCTGGCGGTGCAGGCAGCCAGCAGCCCCAGCGACAGGGCTGCGAGCAGGCGACGCATCAGTCGGCGCGACCGGCAAATTCGCCCGTGGTGGTGTTGACCAGCACGCGTTCGCCGTTGGTGATGTACTCGGGCACCATGATTTCCATGCCGGTGTTGAGCTTGGCCGGCTTGGGCCGTTTGGTGGCGGTGCCGCCCTTCAATTCCGGCGGAGTCTCCACCACTTCCAGCGTCACCGTCTGCGGCAGTTGCACGGCTACCGGCTGGTCGTCGATCACTTGCACATAGATGCCGGTCAGGCCATCGGTGATGTAGCCGGCGTCGGTGCCGATCACGTCCGCATCCAGCGTGTACGGGGTGAAGTCTTCATCGTCCATGAACACGAACGCTTCGCCGTCCTTGTACGAGAACGTGGACTGTCGGCGCAGCAGCTCGACTTCCGGCAGGTTGTCGTCTGCATCGAAGCTGGCGTCGGTTTTGATCCCGCCCGGCACGCTGTACATGATGAAACGAAAGCGCACATTGCCGCCGCGGCCCTGCGGCGAGCTGCGTTCGATGTCGCGGATCTGGTAAATGCCGCCGTTGTATTCGACGACGTTGCCTTTCTTGATGTCGTTGGCTTTCATGGGCTGAGTCAGAGATTAGGGATTGGGGATTTTGGGATTGGCAAGAACAGGATTGCAGGAGGCGGGGAGGGCACGGGGTTCTCGCTGTGACGAATCCCCACTCCCGAACCCCCAATCCCGGCTACTTCGGTGCCAACCGCACGCCGCCGTCCAGGCGGATCACTTCGCCGTTGAGGTAGCGGTTGCGCAGGATAAAGGCGACGGTGTCGGCGTATTCGTCGGGCTGGCCGAGGCGCGAGGGGAACGGGATGGAGGCGGCCAGCGATTGCTGCACGGCCTCGGGCATGCCGTCGACCATCGGGGTCCAGAACACGCCCGGCGCGATCGTCATCACGCGGATGCCGAAGCGCGCCAGTTCGCGTGCCATCGGCAAGGTCATGCCGACCACGCCGCCTTTGCTGGCCGCATACGCGGCCTGGCCGATCTGGCCCTCGAATGCGGCGACCGAGGCGGTATTGACGATCACGCCGCGTTCGCCGTCATCGCCGGTGGTGTTGTGTTGCATGACATCGGCCGCAGCCTTGGCCACATTGAAGCTGCCGACCAGATTCACCAGCACGGTGTTGCGAAAGGTGGCCAACGGCATCGGCGCTTCCTTGCCCAACACGCGGCCGGCGCCGAGGATGCCGGCGCAATTGACCACCAGATTCAATCCGCCCAGCGCCTGCGCAGCTTGCGTCACATTGGCCGCGACCTGGGCCTCATCGGTGACGTCGGTGGCGAGGTAATGCGCGTTGCCGGCACCGAGCAGCGCCAGCGCCGCCTCGGCCCTGTCGGCGTTGACGTCGAACAGCGCGACCTTGCCGCCGTCGGCCACCAGGCGCTGTGCGACGGCCAGGCCGAGGCCGGAAACGCCGCCGGTCACGATGGCAAGAACAGAAGATGGCTGCATGCGGTGGTTCCCTGAGTAACGTTGATGGCCGGTGGTAGCGGCAAACGAACGAGCGGCGGAGCGGGCGGCAATTCTAGCCGAAGCCCCTGCGTGATCGCGGTGGTAGGTGATGCACGATTGCGCGGGCAGCAATCCCTCAGTCGGCGGCAGCCAGCGCCTTGCCGACCTTGCTGCCGGTGTCGCGACCGAGCAGCTGCGCCAGCCAGCGGCCGGTGCGGGCCAGGGCGGGCAGGTCGATGCCGGTGGGCATGCCCAGCCCGTGCAACAGGTACACCACGTCTTCGCTGGCAACGTTGCCGCTGGCGCCCTTGGCATACGGGCAGCCGCCCGCACCGGACACGGCCGCATCGATCACGCGGACGCCTTGCTCCAGGCATGCAGCGATATTGGCCAGCGCCTGCCCATAGGTATCGTGGAAATGCACCGCCAACGCCTGCATCGGCACCGCCTGCGCCACTGCGGCCAGCATCTGACGCGCCTTGAGCGGCGTGCCCACGCCGATGGTGTCGCCCAGCGAGATTTCATAGCAGCCGAGCGCGTGCAGACGTTGCGCCACATCGACCACATCGGCCACCGGCACCTCGCCCTGGTACGGGCAGCCCAGCACGGTGGAGACGTAGCCGCGCACGCGCACACCGTCGAGCGCGGCCTGCTGCAGGATCGGCCGGAACCGTTCGATCGATTCGTCGATGCCGGCGTTGGTATTGGTGCGATTGAACGCCTCCGACGCGGCGGTGAAGACCGCCACTTCCTGCGCCCCGGCCGCGCGTGCGCGTTCGTAGCCCTGCAGGTTGGGCACCAGCACCGGATATGCGATGCCCGGCACCTGCGCGATGCCGGCAAACACCGCGGCGGCGTCGGCCAGCTGCGGTACCCAGCGTGGGCTGACGAAGCTGGTCGCTTCGATCGTGCGCAGCCCGGTGGCCGAGAGTTGATCGATCAACGCGATCTTGTCGGCAGTGGCGATCGGTTGCGCTTCGTTTTGCAGGCCATCGCGTGGGCCAACTTCGACAATGCGGACGAAGTGGCTCATGCGCTTACATCGCTGTGCGCATGACGGCGTGCAGACATCGCCGCAACCTCATGCAAGGTGGCGGTCGAATGCGCGAACAAGGAAACCAGGGACATCGGAAAGAGACTCATGCGGGGAGGTGGCAGACCGCTTCGCAATTGTTGCCGTCAGGGTCGAGCACGAAAGCGCTGTAATAGTGGGCGTGGTAATGCGGGCGCAGGCCGGGTGCACCGTGATCGCGGCCACCGGCGGCCAGCGCAGCGCGATGAAACGCATCGACGCTGTCGCGGTCGGTCGCCGTCAGCGCGACATGGGTGCTGCCCGGCGTCTGCGCGTGGGAGCCCAGCCAGAGAAACGGGCGCTCGGTGCCGAAACCGGCATGCGCGTGGCCGCCGGTTTGCGCGGCCGTCAACTCCACCAGCAGCGTGATGCCCAGTGGCGCAAGCGCGGCCCGGTAGAAGGCGGTGCTGGTTTGCAGATCGCTGCAGGCCAGGCCGATATGGTCGATGGCGCTCACGCCAGGCTCTCCGGCATCCACGCGGCGCTGCGCTTGTCGAGAAACGCATCCAGGCCTTCCTGGCCTTCGGGGGACACGCGCAGACGGGCGATCAACGCCGCATTGGCGGCATCGATGGCATCGCGGTCGGCAGCTGGCAGCACCGAGCGCACCAGCGCCTTGGCGTTGCCAGCGGCCAGCGGCGCCGCAGCCAGCAGCAGGCGAACCTGGCGCTCCACGGCGATATCCAGCTGATCGGCAGCCACCAGCTGGTGCAGCAGACCCAGCAACTGCGCGGTGCCGGCATCGAAGATCTCGGCGGTGGCGAACCAGCGCCGCGCCTGGCGCGCGCCGATTGCTGCAACCACATAGGGCGAGATGACCGCCGGCAGCAGGCCGAGCTTGCTTTCGGTCAGTCGAAGCGCGCCTCGGTACAACCGATGGCGATATCGCAGCACGCCACCAGGCCGACACCGCCGCCGAAGGCGGCGCCGTTGACGCGCGCGATGGTGGGCTTGGGCAGTTCATCCAGGGTGCGCATCAGCTGCGCCAGCGCCAGTGCGTCGGCGGCGTTCTCGGCTTCGCTGGCGCTGGCCATGCCACGCATCCAGTTCAGGTCTGCGCCGGCCGAAAAGGCCGCGCCATCACCGGTCAGCACGACCACCCGGGTCTGGGACGCCCGGCCCGCCTCGCGTAATGCATCGGTCAGCGCGGCGATCAGCGTCGCATCGAAGGCGTTGTGGATTGCGGGGCGACGCAATCGCAGGGTACGGACCGCTCCGTGGTCTTCGACGATCAAGCCGGTGTCCTGCATTGCGTACGTCCATGAATGGGATGCGAACCATGATAGCGGGCCGGGTCGCCGGAGCCATGACGCGGTGCGTCGATGCTAGAATTGAGAACCATTCCTAACAATCAGGCCGTCTTTGTGACGCTGTCCGACATGCCTTTGCATCGCGCCGCCATCGTGGACTCCGTGGAGGATCGTCTCCCCAACGACACGATCGCCCGGCGCTTGCGGGAGCTGGGGTTCGTCGCTGGCGAGGAAGTCACGGTGCTGGCCACCGGGCCGGTCGGCCGCGAGCCGTTGTTGGTGCAGGTGGGCTATACGCGCTTTGCCCTGCGGCGCAGCGAGGCTGCGCGCGTACAGGTGCGCCATGCAGGAGGATCGGCATGAGCGCGGCCACCGTCCCGCTGCGCCTGGCGCTGGTCGGCAACCCCAACAGCGGCAAGACCGCACTGTTCAACCAGCTGACCGGCAGCCGGCAAAAGGTGGCCAATTACACCGGCGTCACCGTCGAGCGTAAGGAAGGGCACTTCCGCGCACCCTCCGGACGCGAGTTTGCGGTGCTGGATCTGCCCGGCGCCTACAGCCTGCAACCGGCGAGCCTGGATGAGGCGATCACCCGCGACCTGTGCCGTGGCTTCTATCCGGGCGAGCCGGCGCCGGACGTGCTGGTCTATGTAATGGATGCGACCAATCTGCGCCTGCATCTGCGCTTTGCGTTGGAGTTGCGCGAGCTCGGCCGGCCGATGATCGTGGCGCTGAACATGATGGATGCCGCGCAGCGGCGCGGCATCGTCATCGACCTGCCGGCACTGGAGCAGGCGCTCGGCGTGCCGGTGGTCGAAACGGTGGCGGTGCGGCGCGGTGGTGCCAAGGTGCTGGTCGAGCGGCTCGATGCACAGGCGGCACGCCTGGCGGCGCCCGCCGCCAATCCGCCGGCCGACGGTAATTATCACGCGCTGGTGCGGCAGATCCTCGGCGCAGCGGTGACCATGCCCACCCGCACCTCGCGGGTGGACGACGCGCTGGACCGCTGGCTGCTGCATCCGGTCTGGGGCCTGGTCACCCTGGCGGTGGTGATGTTCCTGATCTTCCAGGCGGTCTATGCCTGGGCCGCGCCGGTCATGGACCTGATCGACGGCGGCACCGCTGCCCTGGGCGATTGGGTCGGCGCGACGTTGCCGGAAGGTCCGCTCAACAGCTTGCTCAAGGATGGCGTCATCGCCGGGCTGGGCGGGGTGATCGTGTTCCTGCCGCAGATCCTGATCCTGTTCGCCTTCATCCTGGCATTGGAAGAATCCGGCTATCTGCCGCGTGCGGCGTTTCTGCTTGATCGCATGATGTCGGTGGCCGGTTTGTCGGGGCGCTCGTTCATTCCGCTGTTGTCGAGTTTTGCGTGTGCGGTGCCGGGCATCATGTCCACGCGCAGCATCCAGGACCCGCGCGACCGGCTCGCCACCATCATGGTCGCGCCGCTGATGACGTGTTCGGCGCGGCTGCCGGTGTATGCGTTGTTGATTGGCGCCTTCATTCCGCAGAAGACGGTGTGGGGCATCTTCAACCAGCAGGGGCTGGTGCTGTTCGGTCTGTACGCTGCGGCCATCGTCAGTGCGCTGCTGGTCTCGTGGACGATGAAGAAATGGCGGCGCGACAAGAGCGAGCACCCGTTGATGCTGGAGCTGCCGTCCTACCGCGTGCCGCAGGTACGCGACTTGGCGCTGGGGCTGTGGGAGCGCGCCTGGATCTTCCTCAAGCGCGTGGGCGGCATCATCCTGGCGCTGACCATCCTGCTGTGGTTCCTGCTGTCGTTTCCCGAGGCGCCGGCCAACGCCACCTTGCCGCCAATCGACTACAGCTTCGCCGGTCGTATCGGCCACGCAATGGCGGTGTTCTTCGCACCGCTGGGCTTCAACTGGCAGATCTGCATCGCGTTGATTCCCGGCCTGGCCGCGCGCGAAGTGGCGGTGGCCTCGCTGGCCACGGTGTACGCGTTGTCTGCAGCCGACGATGACGCGGCAGCGCAGGCGTTGTCGCCGCTGATCAGCGACGGGTGGTCGCTGGCCACCGCGTTGTCGCTGCTGGTCTGGTACATCTACGCACCGATGTGCATTTCCACGCTGGCCACGATCAAGCGCGAAACCAACTCGTGGAAACAGATGACCATCAGCGCGGTGTACCTGTTCGCGCTGGCCTACCTGGCCTCGCTGGTGACCTACCAGCTGGCCGTGCTGCTGGGAGCTGGCTGAGATGACGCTTTCGCTCACGCTGCAATACCTGGTGATCGCCATCGCCGTGCTGGTCAGCCTGTGGGTGGTGATGAAGAAACAGTTTCCCGGTGTGCTGCGTCGCCTGCGTGGCGCGCTTGCGCTTGGGCTGGTGCGTCGCGGGCGACCGGCGTGGATGCAGGCGCTGGGGCGCCGGGTGGCACCGCCGGCCAGCCAAAACGTCTCGGCCTGCGGCGGTTGCGACAGCTGTGGCCCGACCCCGCCCGCAGCCACTGACATACGTCGTCTGGTCTACACTTGCGCGGCCGCAGGACGCGGCAAGACAATGGGGCGGTGATGCGATTGCTGGTGTTGTTGGCGGTGCTGGCCGCCGTTGCGGGCCTTTATAACTATGGCGGCAACGCGCTCGACGAGAAGCAGGTGCGCGATTTCTATGCCGCGCACGACAAGGCGATGTTGAGCCAGGACGGCGAGGCGCTCTGCGCGATGACCGCGCCGGAATTCGAAATGGTGGTGCTGTACCGCATGGATTCGCATCAGCAGCGGCAAACCGCCACCCGCGAGAAATATTGCAAATCCAACGGCGAATGGGCACAGGTGCTGCGGCAGATGAGCCACGTGGCCGATCCGGAAGAGCTGATCGACTACAAGCAGTCGATCACCAAGATCGACATCGCCGCAGACGAACACTCGGCGATGGTCGAAACCCGCGTCACGCTCGGTCTGCCGGGCGTGCGCATGACCTTTCGCACCCGCGACAAGGTGATCCGCAAGCGCTGGAAGACGCTCATCGCCCACAGCGAAGGCACCGCCTGGGTCGGCCCGGCGTACCAATAAGCGCCGCTAGCCAGGCGTCTGCGCTTGCTGCCCGGCGGCGCGGTCGGCGCTGGGTGCGGCCTGTGCGATGCGGACAGGACAGGTGCAGTGCGCCCTCCACGGTTGGCTGATGATTGCCGGCGACGTGCCGCTGGCCTCTGGACTCCGTACCGGGCAAGACGGGCGGCCAGCGATGCGTCGCTGCATTGCACAGCGCCGCAACCACTGGCGTTCGCTATGCTTGCGCCATGACGACCTCCTTCCAGATCTCCCGACGTGCGCAGGCGCTGACCAGTTCGGCGATTCGCGAAATTCTCAAGGTGACCGAACGGCCGGAGGTCATTTCCTTCGCCGGCGGCCTGCCGTCGCCAGCTACCTTTCCGGTGGAGCGCATGCGCGCTGCCAGCGACCAGGTGCTGCGCGACGCCCCGCAGGCGGCCTTGCAATACGGCCCCACCGAGGGTTATGCGCCGCTGCGCGAATGGGTGGCTGCGCGGCTGAGTCGCGATGGCGCCAGCATCCGCCCCAGCCAGGTGCTGATCACCACCGGCTCGCAACAAGGTCTGGACCTGCTCGGCAAGGTCTTCATCGACGAAGGCAGCAAGGTGTTGGTGGAAACGCCGAGCTACCTGGGCGCGTTGCAGGCATTTTCGTTGTTCCAGCCGGCATTCGTCGGCATGCCCTCGGACGCGGATGGCGTGGTGGTGGATGCGCTGGATCCGTCGTTGCTGGCCGATGCGCGCTTTCTGTACTGCCTGCCGAATTTTCAAAATCCCACCGGCCGGCGCTTGCCGTTGGCGCGTCGCCAGGCCTTGGTGGCGCGTGCGGCCGAGGCAGGCGTGCCGGTAGTCGAAGACGACCCGTACGGCGAGCTGTATTACAGCGGTGAGCCGCTGCCGAGCCTGTTGTCGATGAACTCCGAAGGCGTCATCTACATGGGCTCGTTTTCCAAGGTGCTCGCGCCCGGCCTGCGGCTGGGTTACGTGGTGGCGCCCGAGGCAGTGCTGGGCAAGCTGATCCAGGCCAAGCAGGCAGCCGATCTGCATACGCCATCGTTCACCCAGCGCGTGGTGTACCAGACCTTGCAGGACGATTTTCTCCAGACCCATATTCCGCAGATCCGGGCGCTGTACGCGCGTCAGTGCAGCCTGATGCTGGAGGCACTGGACCGGCACTTCCCGGCGCAGGTGCAGTGGAATCGCCCGGAGGGCGGCATGTTCTTGTGGGTGACCTTGCCACCGGGGCTGGATGGAACCGCGTTGCTGGCGCGAGCCATCGCACGCAATGTCGCGTTCGTACCCGGCGCGCCGTTCTACGCCACCTTGCCGCAGACCAATACGCTGCGCCTGTCGTTCGTCACCGTCCCCGGCGAGAAGATCGATGCCGGCATCCAGGTGCTGGGCGAGTTGCTGCGCGAGGCGCTGGCCGAATTGCCAGGCCAGGGCGCGTGACAGGGGCGACGGCGGAGCAGGGTGCGCCGATGGCGATCAGGATCGACCACGTCGCCATCGGCAGCGCGCGCGACTTCACGCGCCCTGGCAGCCGCAGCGCGATCGACAAACGTCCGCTGCAGGGGGCGGTGCAGGTGGGCATCGAAGGCCTGGAGGGCGACGAGCAGGGCGACCGGCGCGTGCATGGCGGGCCGGACAAGGCCATCCATCACTACCCGCGCGATCACTACGCTGCCTGGCGCGAGGAACTTGGTCCGCACATGTTGCTGGAGGCGGCAGGTGCCTTCGGCGAAAACCTCAGCAGCGTGGGCGTGACCGAAGCCGATGTCTGTCTCGGCGATCGCTTCACCTTGGGCACGGCAGTGGTGGAGGTGTCGCAGTTGCGACAACCGTGCTGGAAGCTGTCGGACCGCTTTGGCGTGCGCGAGCTGGCGCGGCGCGTGCAGGAAACCGGCCGTACCGGCTGGTATTACCGCGTGTTGCAGCCGGGCAGCGTTGCGGCGGGCGACCTGCTGACCCTGCAGACGCGGCCGCATCCGGATTGGCCGCTGTCCCGTCTGCAACAGGTACTGTACGCGCGCCAGGTCGACGTTGCAGCCGTCACCGCGGTACTGCAGCTGCCGCTGGTGCCGTCCTGGCGCACGCTTTTCGAACGCCGCCTGCAGCGCAGCGAAGTGGAAAGCTGGAGCAAGCGGCTGGAGGGTATCGGCGATTAAGCGCGGCAAACAAAGCTGCTGCGCAGTGCCAGGCGGATGTGGTCGCTGCTTGCGTCGGCTGGTGCGGCACGTATAGGCGCTTGCGCCGGGCGTCTCCCACGCCGGGATGAAAGATGTACGCTCCTTGCGATAGCCATGCTTAGAGCGGCCGACATCACTGCTTTATATAGGTGGGCGTGCAGCTCGCGAAGTCGGCAGAGTCCAGTTGCATTCCTGCGGCTCTCCACTCCTCGCTACCTATCCAAGAACCCTTCGCCACGCCTCGTCGCCCGCCACGAAAGCGACCAGTCGCGCGACCCCGCAACGCCGCATCGTGCGCAGTGCGGCACTGCGGCGACGAATCGCTAATCCCAACTCCCCAATCCCGGCTATCGTGTACCCCCACATCGCCAAGCCAGCCGCCGCCATGACAACCTCTGCTGTGAAAGTTCTGATCCACGGCGCCTCCGGGCGGATGGGCAAGGCCTTGCTGCGATTGGCCGCCGAAGACCAGGCCTTGCAGGTGGTCGGGGCCGTGGTGGGTCGCTCGCCCTCCCAGCGCGTGGTCGATGGGGTGCCGTTCTTCGCTGCCAGCGAACTCGGTGGCGCGCCTGCGTTCGATGTGGCCATCGATTTCAGTTTGCCGCAGGGCTTTGCACCGATCCTGGCGTTGTGCGCGCAGCGGGCAAGCCGCTGGTGTCCGGCACCACCGGGCTCGACGAGGCGCAGCGTGCGGCCTTGCGCGATGCCGCCCAGCAGATTGCGCTGGTGTGGGCGTCCAACTTCAGTCTCGGCGTTGCGGTGCTGACGGAGCTGGTGGAGCGCGCGGCCGGCACCTTGCCGGGTTGGGACTGCGACATCCTCGAAGCGCATCACGTGCACAAGCAGGACGCGCCCTCCGGCACCGCGTTGACGCTGGGCGAAGCGGCGACCGGCAGCGGCGCACAGCCGCGCTATGTCAGCCTGCGCGCCGGCGACATCGTCGGCGAACACACCGTGCAGTTCACCGGGCTGGGCGAGCGGGTCGAGCTGGTGCATCGCGCGACCAACCGCGACATCTTCGCGCGTGGTGCCTTGCATGCGGCCAAGCGGCTGATCGGCAAGCCGGCAGGCAGCTACCGCGTGCGCGATCTGGTGCTGTAAGCACGCCCGCAGCCATGCATGAACGGTAGCCGCACGTCGCGGCCATTCATGCCTCGGCGTTGACGCCGCGCCTGCATCCGATGCTCTTCAGACTGGCATGGCAGGGCAGTTGCCTTTACAATTCTCGCTTGCCCGAACCAGCGTCGGACCGGTCCCCAGCACCGCGTCCGCGCTTTGCTGCAACCGGAATTTGGCCGGGAGCGCATCGGAGTCCCAGGCAGCCAGAGCGAGACCCCCACGTGACCCAACCCGCAATCCTTGTCCTCGAAGACGGCACCGTGTTCGAGGGCGAATCCGTAGGCGCCAACGGGCTTTCCGTCGGTGAAGTGGTGTTCAACACCGCCATGACCGGCTATCAGGAAGTCCTGACCGATCCCTCCTACGCCCGCCAGATGGTCACGCTGACCTATCCGCATATCGGCAACACGGGCTTTACCGATCAGGACGACGAAGCCCGCAAGATCTGGGCGGCCGGCCTGATCGTGCGCGATGTGCCGCGCCGCCCCAGCAACTGGCGCAGCCAGGTGGCCTTGCCGGAATGGCTGCAGGCCCGCGGTGTGGTTGCCATCTCCGGCATCGACACCCGCAAGCTGACCCGCCTGCTGCGGCAGAGGGGCGCCCAGAACGGCGCGCTGATGGCCGGGGAGATCGACGTCGAAAAAGCGCTGGAAGCCGCACGCAAGTTCCCCGGCCTGAAAGGCATGGACTTGGCCAAGGTGGTCTCGACCGAGAGCAGCTACAACTGGAAGGAAGGTTCGCTGGATCTGAACTCGGACAGCTTTCCGGGTCTGGGTGCGTTGAATAGTGGAAAGTCCGCGCAGGGAAGTACCGGCTCTGGCGAGGGACTCGCATTCAAGGTCGTGGCCTACGACTACGGCGTCAAGCTCAACATCCTGCGCATGCTGGCCGAGCGCGGCTGCGATGTCACCGTGGTGCCGGCGCAGACCCCGGTGGCAGAGGTGCTGGCGATGAACCCGGATGGCGTGTTCCTGTCCAACGGCCCGGGCGACCCGGAGCCGTGCGACTACGCGATCGCTGCGATCAAGGAGTTGGTGGCGCACAAGGTGCCGACCTTCGGCATCTGTCTGGGCCATCAGTTGCTGGCGCTGGCTGCCGGCGCCAAGACGCTCAAGATGACCACCGGCCACCACGGCGCCAACCACCCGGTGCAGGATCTGGACGGCGGCCGGGTGATGATCACCTCGCAGAACCACGGTTTTGCAGTGGATGAAAGCACCTTGCCGGCCAATGTGCGGGTCACTCACCGCTCGTTGTTCGACGGCACCAACCAGGGCATCGCGCTCACCGACGCACCGGCATTCTCGTTCCAGGGCCACCCGGAAGCCTCGCCGGGACCGCGCGATGTGGGGCCGCTGTTCGACCGGTTCGTGGATCTGATGGCGGCACGCGCCTGATGAAAACAGGGCTGGCCTCGCTGCCGCGCGCACGCCACTGGCGGGTGTTTGCGTTGGCGATGCTGGCGCTGCTTGCGTATCCGGCGTTCGTGTTGATTGCGGTGTATTCGCAGTGGTTGGGTTCGGGCCTGCCCGGCGGGCGCAACGGCCCGGCCGATGCCTACCGGCACAGCCTTGCGAGTGCCATCGTCGCCTACAACTTGTCTCCGCGTTGCGTGGATTGGGTGACTGCCGTGATGGAACGCGGTGGCGTTGGCACGCCGAGCCGCGCGATGGATGCGCATAACAACCGGATCGGCGCGCGCATCGGCGCCGCCGCTCCCAGCTGGGCCGCGATGCAGCGAGAGGTTCGCGCCGCGGTCGACCATGGCGCGATCGATGCCCGATCGCCCGACCAAATCACCTGGCTCGCCGCTACGGCGTGGCAGGACCGACTTTACTGAGGACCCCCATGCCAAAGCGCACCGACCTTAAGACCATCCTCATCATCGGCGCCGGCCCGATCGTCATTGGCCAGGCCTGCGAGTTCGACTACTCCGGCGCGCAGGCGTGCAAGGCGTTGCGCGACGAGGGCTACCGCGTGGTGCTGGTCAACAGCAACCCGGCCACCATCATGACCGACCCGAACATGGCAGATGCCGTGTACATCGAGCCGATCAACTGGCAGACGGTCGAAAAGATCATCGCCAAGGAACAGCCCGACGCGCTGTTGCCGACCATGGGCGGGCAGACCGCGCTGAACTGCGCGCTGGACCTGGCCGACCACGGCGTGCTGGAGAAGTACAACGTCGAGCTGATCGGCGCCAAGCGCGAGGCCATCCGCATGGCCGAAGACCGCGAGCTGTTCCGCGTGGCGATGGGCGAGATTGGCCTGGAATGCCCGAAGGCCGCGGTCGCCCACACGCTGGAAGAAGCGCTGGAGATCCAGACCCGCGTCGGTTACCCGACCATCATCCGTCCCAGCTTCACCCTGGGCGGTAGCGGTGGCGGCATCGCCTACAACCGCGAAGAGCTGATCGAGATCGTCGGTCGCGGCCTGGAACTGTCGCCGACCACCGAAGTGCTGGTGGAAGAGTCGGTGCTGGGCTGGAAGGAATTCGAGATGGAAGTGGTCCGCGACACCGCGGACAACTGCATCATCGTCTGCTCGATCGAGAACCTGGATCCGATGGGCGTGCACACCGGCGACTCGATCACCGTGGCCCCGGCGCAGACCTTGACCGACAAGGAATACCAGCGCCTGCGCGATGCCTCGATCGCGGTGCTGCGCAAGATCGGCGTGGACACCGGCGGCTCGAACGTGCAGTTCGGCATCAGCCCGACCACCGGCCGCGTGGTCGTCATCGAAATGAACCCGCGCGTGTCGCGCTCCTCGGCGCTGGCCTCCAAGGCCACAGGCTTCCCGATCGCCAAGGTCGCCGCCAAGCTGGCCGTGGGCTACACGCTGGACGAATTGAAGAACGAGATCACCGGTGGCCTGACCCCGGCCTCGTTCGAACCGTCGATCGACTACGTGGTCACCAAGATTCCGCGTTTCGCCTTCGAAAAATTCCCGCAGGCTGATGCGCGCCTGACCACGCAGATGAAGTCGGTCGGCGAAGTGATGGCGATGGGCCGCACCTTCTCCGAATCGCTGCAGAAGGCGCTGCGTGGCCTGGAAACCGGCAAGATCGGCCTGGACCCGACCGGCCTGGACCTGGGCAACGAGGACGACATCGCCACGCTCAAGCGCGAGCTCAAGGCACCGGGCCCGGAACGGCTGTTCTACGTGGCCGATGCCTTCCGCGCCGGTATGACGGTGGCCGATGTGTATGCGCTGTCGTTCATCGACCCCTGGTTCCTGGACCAGATCGAAGAAATCATCAGCCACGAACAGCAGCTGGCCGACGACGGCATGGCGGCGCTGGATGCGCCGCGCCTGCGCATGCTCAAGCGTGCCGGCTTCTCCGATGCGCGCATGGCGCAGCTGATCGGCAGCAACGAAGAATCGGTGCGCACCTTGCGCCGCGCGCTGAAGGTGCGCCCGGTCTACAAGCGCGTGGATTCGTGCGCGGCCGAATTCGCCACCAGCACGGCCTATCTGTATTCGACCTACGAGGACGAATGCGAGGCGCTGCCGACCGATCGCGACAAGATCATGATCCTGGGCGGTGGCCCCAACCGCATCGGCCAGGGCATCGAGTTCGATTACTGCTGCGTGCACGCGGCACTGGCGCTGCGTGACGATGGCTTCGAAACCATCATGGTCAACTGCAATCCGGAAACCGTCTCCACCGACTACGACACTTCCGACCGCCTGTACTTCGAGCCGCTGACGCTGGAAGACGTGCTGGAAATCGTCGAGCTGGAAAAACCCAAGGGCGTGATCGTGCAGTACGGCGGGCAGACTCCGCTGAAGCTGGCTCGCGCGCTGGAAGCTAACGGCGTGCCGGTGATCGGCACCTCGCCGGACTCGATCGACCTGGCCGAAGACCGCGAGCGTTTCCAGCAGCTGGTCGACAAGCTTGGCCTGAAGCAGCCGCCGAACCGCATCGCGCGCAATGCCGAAGAAGCCTTGGTGCTGGCGCGCGAAATCGGCTACCCGCTGGTGGTGCGCCCGAGCTACGTGCTGGGCGGCCGCGCAATGGAAATCGTCTACGGCGAATCCGACCTGGCGCGCTATGTGCGCGATGCGGTCAAGGTCTCCAACGATTCGCCGGTGCTGCTGGACCGCTTCCTCGACAACGCGGTGGAAGTGGACGTGGACATCATTGCCGACAAGGACGGCAACGTGCTGATCGGCGGGGTGATGGAACACATCGAGGAGGCCGGCGTGCATTCGGGCGATTCGTCGTGCTCGCTGCCGCCATATTCGCTCTCGCCGCAGACCCAGGCCGAGCTGCGTCGCCAGGTGGTGATGCTGGCCGAAGGCTTGAACGTGGTCGGCCTGATGAACACCCAGTTCGCGGTGCAGGTCAACGAGGCGGGCGACGACATCGTGTACCTGCTGGAAGTGAACCCGCGTGCCTCGCGCACGGTGCCGTTCGTGTCCAAGGCGATCGGCATGCCGCTGGCCAAGATCGCCGCACGTTGCATGGCCGGCAAGACGCTGGCCGAGCAGGGCGCCACCAAGGAAATCGTGCCGGACTATTACTCGGTGAAGGAAGCGATCTTCCCGTTCGCCAAGTTCCAGGGCGTGGACCCGATCCTCGGGCCGGAGATGCGCTCCACCGGTGAGGTGATGGGCGTGGGCCGCAGCTTCAGCGCCGCGTTCGCACGCGCGCAGGAAGCCGGTGGCATCAAGGCGCCGCCGGTCGGCAAGGCCTTCGTCTCGGTGCGCGACCCGGACAAGCAGCGTGTGTTGCCGGTGGCGCAGGCGCTGGTGGAGCGTGGCTTCACGCTGGTGGCCACGCGCGGTACCGGTGCCTGGCTGCAGCAGAACGGGCTGAGCTGCGAAATCGTCAACAAGGTGGCCGAAGGCCGCCCGCACATCGTCGATTCGATCAAGAACGGCGAGATCGTCTACATCGTCAACACCACTGAAGGTCGCGCTGCCATTTCGGATTCGTTCTCGATCCGCCGCGAAGCGCTGCAGCATCGCGTGACCTATTCGACCACTGTCGCCGGCGCCAAGGCGCTGGTGCAATCGCTGGAATTCCGCGGCACCGGCCCCGTGTGGTCGCTGCAGGAACTGCACAAGGAGCTGGAAGCATGAGAGCACCCATGACATCGAAGGGCGCGCAGCGCCTGCGCGAAGAGCTGGAGCATTTGAAGTCGGTCAAGCGCCCGGAGGTGATCAATGCCATCGCCGAAGCGCGTGCGCACGGCGACCTGAAGGAAAATGCCGAATACCACGCTGCGCGCGAGCAGCAGAGCTTTATCGAAGGCCGCATCAAGCAGCTGGAAAGCGAGCTTTCGCATGCCGAAATCATCGACATCACCAAGTTGTCGGCCGGTAACAAGATCGTGTTCGGCGCCACGGTGACGCTGGCCGATACCGAAACCGACGAAGAGAAGCGCTACCAGATCGTCGGCGACCTGGAAGCGGACATCAAGATGGGCCTGATCGCGATCTCCTCGCCGCTGGCACGTGCGTTGATCGGCAAGCTGGAAGGCGATTCGGTCACCATCGATGCGCCGGCCGGCCAGCGCGAGTACGAAGTCGTCAGCGTCGCCTACCTGGACTGACCGGCATCACTGCGCGATGACCACCGCCACGCTGCTGCTGCCGGAAAAACGCCGCCTGCCCGGAACCCTGGGCGACACGGCAGTGGCGCGTGCGCTTGCGCGCGCCGACGGGCACACCGCCGATGCCGGCGAAGTGGCGCAATTGCAGCGCCATTTCAGCCTGACCCCGGCGCACTGGCCGGTGGCCGCGTTGACGCGCCAGCTGGATGCCGGCGATGCCGCCGGCGCCACCTGGGTGCGCGCGGATCCGGCCTACGTGGTGCCGGACATGCAGGGTGCGCGGTTGATGGGCTACGGCGAGGCGCTCGGTCCCACCGCCGACGATCTGGCGGTGCTCTTGCCCATCCTCAAGCCGATGTTCGGCGATGCCGGCTTTTTGCTGGATGCGCCCACGCCGTCGCGTTGGTATCTGCGCCTGTCGCCAGATGCGAAATTGCCGGACTTCGCACCGCCCGATGTCGCCATTGGCGACGACTTGTTCGAGCACCTGCCGGCCGGCGACAGCGGGCGCCGCTGGCGCGCCTTGCTGACCGAAGCGCAGGTGCTGCTGCATCAACATCCGTGGAACGAGGGCCGCGTCGCCAGCGGCAAGCCGGCCATCAATTCGCTGTGGTTCTGGGGCGGCGGCGTGCTGCCGCACGCGGTGAGTTCGCCGCATCGGCAGGTGCGCAGCCGCGAATCGCTGCTGCGGGCGCTGGCGCTGGCGGCAGGCGCCGATGCGCAGGGCGAACAACGCGTCGATGCGCTGGTGGATCTGCGTCATCTGCGTTCGCTGCAGCAGTTCAGCGACGATGCGGTGGCGCCGCTGTTGGCGGCGATGGCGCGCGGCGAACTGGATCGGCTGGTGTTGGACTTCCAGGACGGCGAGAGCGTAGCGCTCACCCATGCGCAGCGCTGGCGTTTCTGGCGCACGCCGCGGGTGCAGCTGGCGCAATGACGTCGCCTCCACGGATCGTCCGGCGCCCCGCCGGGCAGGCCGGCAGTTGGCCCGAGACCATGTTGCCGCTGCTGCGCCGCATCTATGCAGCGCGTGGTGTCACCGATGCGCAAGGCGCGCAGCCGCGACTGGCCCAGTTGTTGTCGCCGGAATTGCTGCACAACAGCGGCGTGGCCGCCGAGCTATTGGCCGATGCGATCGCGCAGCAACGGCGCATCCTGGTGGTGGGCGATTTCGACTGCGATGGCGCCACTGCCTGCGCCGTCGGCGTGCGTGGCTTGCGCATGCTCGGCGCGCTGGATGTGCACCACGCCGTGCCCAATCGCATGGTGCATGGCTATGGCTTGTCGCCTGCGTTGGTCGACGAACTGGCAGCGTTGCAGCCGGATGTGCTGGTCACCGTCGATCACGGCATCGCCTGTCACGCCGGCGTGGCCGCAGCCAAGGCGCGCGGCTGGACGGTGCTGGTCACCGACCACCATCTGCCGGGCGAGGCGCTGCCGCCGGCCGATGCGATCGTCGACCCGAACCTGGCCGAAGACACCTTCCCCAGCAAGACCCTGGCCGGGGTCGGGGTGATCTTCTATGTGTTGCTGGCGCTGCGGAAAGTGTTGCGCGCGCGCGGCGCCTTTGCCGAGCGCGCCGAGCCTGACCTGCCGGTGCTGCTGGATCTGGTCGCAGTCGGTACCGTTGCCGATCTGGTACCGCTGGATACCAACAACCGTGCGCTGGTGTCGGCCGGATTGCGTCGCCTGCGCGAGGGCAAGGGCTGCATCGGGTTGCGTGCCTTGATCGATGCCAGCGGCCGCGATGTGGCGCGTCTGAGCGCCAGCGATATCGGGTTTGCGCTCGGGCCGCGCCTCAATGCGGCCGGTCGGCTCGAGGACATGGCGCTGGGTATCGAACTGTTGCTCAGTGAAGACTGGAGCCAGGCCCGCGAGATCGCCGGCACGTTGGAAGAGATCAACGCCGAACGCCGCGCGGTGCAGCAGTTGATGACCGACGATGCCGAGCACGCTGTCGCCAAGGTGGTGCTGGATGGCGATGGCGCATTGCCGATCGCCGCATGCCTGTTCGATGCCGAATGGCACCCGGGCGTGATCGGCCTGGTGGCCTCAAACTCAAGGACCGCCTGCACCGTCCGGTGATCGCGCTGGCGCCGGCCGAGCCGGGCAGCAGCCAGTTGCGTGGCTCGGCGCGCTCGATTCCCGGCCTGCATATCCGCGATGTGCTGGCGGCGGTGGATGCGCGGCATCCCGGATTGATCCAGAAGTTCGGCGGCCATGCGATGGCAGCCGGCTTGAGTATCGAGCATGCGGCATTGGCCACGTTCGAGCAGGCCTTCCAGGCGCAGGTGACGGCGATGGTGGATGCCTCGCTGCTGCATGCCCAATTGCACAGCGACGGCGAACTGGCCGCGCACGAACTCGATCACCTGCATGCCGAAGCGCTGCGCGTGGCCGGTCCGTGGGGGCAGGGCTTCCCCGAGCCGCTGTTCGATGGTCAGTTCGAGGTGCTGCAGCACCGCGTGCTCAAGGAACGCCACCTCAAGTTGACCCTGCGGTGCCCCGGACGCGCGGAACCGCTCAATGCCATCCAGTTCAATGGCTGGCGCGGCAGCGACCCCGCGCGCCTGGTGCGGCTTGCGTATCGGTTGGTGGCCGACGACTACCGCGGCGGCACGGCGGTGCAGTTGATCGTCGAGCATTGCGAGCCGGCGACAGTCACCGACTGATCTGCGGTCCTGGCGCCGCCCAGGTTGGTGACATTCGTACTTGACGTTATCCCCATGCAAATACGCTGGAGGCTGCCGAACGCGATCGCTGGGCAACTCGATAGCGGATCAGGCATCGGCCCAGCGTTTCGAGCGCGCCTGCTGCTAGCCACTTGATCAGCGAAGCAGTGCTCGGGGCAAGCAGTACGGCGGCGCGAGCAGGGCGGGGCAAGTGGTGGTTCCAAGCGCACCGCGACGCGCAACCTGGATTGCGCCAGATGGCGCGTCCTGAGATGGCCCGCCGAATGAAGCGCACGTTGCAAGCGACGTGCGTCCCGCAGATTGTTACGACGCAACGGCCATAGCACCGAGCCGGCGGCTGACCGCTTGCGTGCGTCCACGCAAGCCGAACAACGGCCGCAGCCAACCCACCCGCCGAATCACGTACTCATGCAGTGCCAGGCAGCCGACCACCGTGGCGGCAATCACCAGCGCCGGTTCCAGCCAGGCGTTCAACTGCAACGGCATCACCCAGTACAGCGCCACGATGATCAGGCTCTGATGCAGGATGTACCAGGGAAACACCGCGTCCGTGCAATAAGGCAGCCAGCGGAACGGCCGGTTCAAACGCTGCTTGGCCCAGCCCAGCAGGGTCAGCAGCGCCAGCCAGGTATAGGCCGCGCGTGCGACGTGTTCCAGGTTTTGCCATGGCAGTGCGGCCAGTGCCGGCGGCAGCTGCGCCGGCTGCACCTGCATGCCCAGAAAACGAATGCCCAACTCGGTGGTGATGGCCAGCACCGCAGTGACCAGGGTGAGCCAGCGCAGTTGCACGGCCAACTGCCAGAAGCGCTCGCTGCGTGCCAGCAGGTAGCCCAAGAGGAAGAGCGGGAACGATTCGGCATGCACGAACCAGTCGCCGACCAACGCATGGGTCGGCGGATGGCGCGGCATCACCCACATCACGCAGAACGCTTCCCACAAGATCGGCACCACCAGCAGGGCCGGCACCACCACTGTGGCGGGAAGCGGCGGTAAGGCCGGCAGCCGCACCAGCTTGGCCAGCGACACCAGCGCCATCAAGGCCACGGTGTAGGGCAGCAGGTAGGCCAGGTACCACAGGTGATTCCAGGTGATGCCGTGTTCCCAGCCATCGAAACTGCCGGCCGGCCACGGGCGCACCTGCCAGTAGCGCAGCAGGAAGCTGCCGAAGCCGGTGGCGACCTTGCCGTTGCTCACGCCCTGGCAGTAGGCCTGCACCGCCACCACCACGAACATGCCGAACAGCAGGGGCGGCAGCAACCGCCCGCAGCGACGCAGTGCGAAGCGCCAGGGCGCGGCTTGCGGCTGCGACAACCCGATCGCAATGCCGGAGATCATGAACAGCAACGGCATTCGCCACCGGTTGAGCACGATCATCGGCCACTGCAACCACTCGGCCGTGTGCACGCTCTTGAGGTGGAACCCCCAGTCGGCCACATAGGCCATGCCCACGGGTGGTAGAGGATCAGCAGGGCGAAGGCGAAAACGCGCAAGGCATCGATATCGTGGCGGCGCTCGGTCATGGTCGGTGGCTGGTGAAGGAGTGGCTGCATCCTGCTCGCGGCCCCGCTCCAGCAGTGGTGTCAGGGGCGGAAAGCCCGGCCCGCGGTGACCAGTTGTGCCCACCCAGGGACGAATGGGGCCGGCAGGGATGGCGGTTTCGCCTTGTAGCGCAGGCCTCTATGATCGGCAGCTGCCAACTGCGGACGTGTGCCATGCAATCGACCGGGACGCGCCCGCCAATCCTCCACGACAGCGCCAGCCGCGCTGCCACACGCTGGGCGGTGGTGATCTGGTCGCTGGTGTTCTATTTAAGTGCGCTGGGCAATGTCTGGACCGCCTGGCTTGCCGCACGCCGCGATGGCCAGCCCGTCGTGGTGTGGCAGGTGCTGAGCTGGGAGCTGAGCAGCGCCACTGCAGCGCTGCTGCTGTTGCCGGCGGTGGTGTGGCTCTGCGCACGCTGGCCATTGCATGCCGACGTCTGGGTGCGACGCCTGCCGGCGTATGTGATGGCTGCACTGGGCTGGTGGCTGCTGCATGTCGCCGGCATGGTGGTGCTGCGCATGCTGGTCTATGCCCTGGCCGGCGCACACTACGATTTCGGCGGCTGGCTGCAGTGGGTCTATGAGCTGTCCAAGGACCTGCGCACCTTTGCGTTGCTGGTGGCGGTGCAGCACACAATGGCCTGGTAAGCACGGCGCCGTCAGGGCGAGGCACATCTGCTCGCCGCACCTGACGAAGGACCGCCAGTGGAGCCGCTGGATCGCCCGGAGCGTTTTCTGGTGCGCAAGCTGGGACGCGATTTCCTGGTCGCGACCGCCGATATCGAGTGGATCCAGGCCTCGGGCAACTACGTCAACCTGCATGTGCGCGGCCACGATTACCCGTTGCGCAGCACCATGGCGGCAATCGAGGCCAAGCTGGATCCGGCCGTATTCGTGCGCATCCACCGCAGCTATCTGGTCAATCTGGGGCAGGTGCAGGCGATCGAACCGTCCGATTCCGGCGACGCGCGCGTGCACCTGCGCGATGCCAGCGTGTTGCCATGCAGTCGCAGCCACCTGGCTGGTTTGCGTACCCATGCCGGGCAGGGCGCCGCTGCGCCCAGACCTGACGCACTGGTGGCGTAACCCCCTGCTGCGTGCCCGTTGGTCACCGGCGTCTGGTCCCAAATTCGTCCCTGGCCCAGGCGCCGCCGGGTCGCAGCTGCTGCGATATCGACGCGCAACGGTGGCCATCGGCGGAACCTGCGGTCGCGCGTGGCAGCCAGGCGCCTGGCGTGCCGCAGGTGTTGCAGCACGCGCGGCCACGGCTCCACCGCGTTCCGCCGCCGCCGCCGCCCGCTTGCTAAACTAGCCCGCTTGTTTGCCGGAAGTCCGTCATGATCGAAACCAATCCGATCCGCCAGCGCATCACCGATCTGAACGATCGCGTGCTCTCGCTCAGGGGTATCTTTGACTACGACGCCAAGAAAGAGCGTCTAGAGGAAGTCAGCCGGGAGCTCGAAAGCCCGGATGTGTGGAACGATGCCGAACGCGCGCAGGCCCTGGGCCGCGAGCGTTCGATGCTGGAAAAGACCGTGATCGGCATTGCCGATGTGCTGTCGGGCCTGGCCGATGCGGGCGACCTGCTGGAGCTGGCCGAGAGCGAACAGGACGAAGACACTGCGGTGGCGGTGATCGCCGATCTGGACAGCTACCAGGCGCATGTCGAGAAGCTGGAATTCCAGCGCATGTTCTCCGGCCAGATGGACAGCGCCAACGCGTTCGTCGACATCCAGGCAGGCGCTGGCGGCACCGAGGCGCAGGACTGGGCCGAAATCCTGCTGCGCATGTACCTGCGCTGGGCCGAGTCGCGCGGCTGGAAGACCGAGCTGATGGAAGTTTCCGGTGGCGAAGTGGCGGGCATCAAGTCGGCCACCGTGCGCATCGAGGGCGAATACGCCTACGGCTGGCTGAAGACCGAGATCGGCGTGCACCGGCTGGTGCGCAAATCGCCGTTCGACTCGGACAACCGCCGGCATACCAGCTTCACCTCGGTGTTCGTGTCGCCGGAGGTGGACGACAACATCGAGATCGACATCAACCCGGCCGACCTGCGTACCGACGTGTATCGCTCCTCGGGTGCCGGTGGTCAGCACGTCAACAAGACCGAATCGGCGGTGCGTATCACGCACATCCCGACCAACACCGTGGTCGCCTGCCAGACCGGCCGCAGCCAGCACCAGAACCGCGACAACGCGATGAAGATGCTGGCCGCCAAGTTGTACGAGCTGGAAGTGCAGAAGCGCAACGCCGAGAAGGACGCCCTGGAAGCGACCAAGTCCGACATCGGCTGGGGCAGCCAGATCCGCAACTATGTGCTCGACCAGAGCCGCATCAAGGACCTGCGTACCGGCATCGAACGCAGCGATACGCAGAAGGTGCTGGACGGCGACCTGGACGAATTCGTCGAGGCCAGCCTGAAGGCCGGCCTGGCAGCAGGTTCCAAACGCCTGGATGCCTGACCGCCGCGCCAGGACGCCGTCGCGACGGTATCCTGGCGCATCGCTGCGGTGCCTGTGACGCAGCCGTGGTGATGGACTGCGGCTCTCGGGTAACCCGGTGACCGCGTGCCTTCGTCACATCGTCGTTGTAAATCAGCGTGCCGGCACCGCCGGTTCCTCATTCCCCACCGGGCATCCGCCCGACCCACAGCAGATCGACTCCCGCCATGACCGAGCAGACCCCGCGCCGCAGATCCCCGCCGACGAGAACAGCCTCATCGCCGAGCGTCGCGCGAAACTGGGCGCGTTGCGCGGGCAGGGCATCGCCTACCCGAACGACTTCGTGCGCGAACACTTCGCCGGCGACCTGCAGGCCGAATTCGCCGACGCCGACACCTGGACCCCTGAAGCACTGGAAGCCAGCGGGCGCACGGTCCGGATGGCCGGCCGCCTGATGGCCAAGCGGGTCATGGGCAAGGCCAGCTTTGCGCAGATCCAGGACGAGTCCGGGCGTGTGCAGCTGTTCCTGCAGGGCAATGTGCTGGGCGATGCCTATGCCGCGTTCAAGGGCTGGGATGTGGGCGACATCGTGGCGGTGGAGGGCGGGCTCACCCGCACCAAGACCGGCGAGCTGTCGGTCAAGGCCAGCGCGCTACGGCTGCTGACCAAGTCGCTGCGTCCGTTGCCGGACAAGTGGCATGGCCTGTCGGACGTTGAGCAGCGTTACCGCCAGCGTTATGTCGACCTGATCGTGACCCCGGAAGCGCGCGAGGTCTTCATCAAGCGCTCCAAGATCATCCGCGCCATGCGCGCCTGGCTGGATGCGCGCCGCTTCCTGGAAGTGGAAACGCCGATGATGCATTACATCCCCGGCGGCGCCACCGCCAAGCCATTCACCACCCACCACAACGCGCTGGACCTGGACCTGTACCTGCGCGTGGCACCGGAGCTGTATCTCAAGCGCCTGGTGGTCGGTGGCCTGGAGCGCGTCTACGAGATCAACCGCAATTTCCGAAACGAAGGCGTGTCGACCCGGCACAACCCCGAGTTCACCATGCTCGAGCTCTACGAGGCGTATGCCACGTACCACCAGATCATGGACCTGACCGAGCAGGTGATCCGCGACACCGCGCAGTCGGTGCTGGGCACCACGCAGGTGAGCTGGGATGGTGCCGACATCGATCTGGCGCCGGCTTTCCGGCGCTGGCGCATGGATGAGGCCGTCCGTCACCACAACCCGGAGATCAGCGCCGCCGACTGCACCGACCGCGCCGCGCTGCTGCGCCATTGCGAGCGCCTCAAGATCCGGGTCAAGCCATCCTATGGCTGGGGCAAGCTGCTGCTGGAGATTTTCGAGGCCACCGTGGAACACACCCTGGTGCAGCCGACCTTCATCACCGACCACCCGGTCGAAGTGTCGCCGCTGGCGCGTTCCAGCGACACCGAGCCGGGGTACACCGACCGCTTCGAGCTGTTCATCAATGGCAAGGAGCTAGCCAACGGCTTCTCCGAGCTCAACGATCCCGAGGACCAGGCCGCGCGTTTCCAGGCGCAGGTGCAGGCCAAGGACGGCGGCGACGACGAAGCGATGCATTTCGATGCCGACTACATCCGTGCGTTGGAGTACGGCATGGCGCCGACCGGCGGGCTGGGCATCGGGATCGATCGTCTGGTGATGCTGCTGACCGGCAGCACCTCGATCCGCGATGTCCTGCTGTTCCCGTATATGCGCCCGGAAGCCTGATTTTTTGCGTCGGCGGCGTGCCGGCGGCACAGATACTGCATATGCTAGGGCGGAGCCCCGGACGGCGTATCGTTCGGGGAGTCGGCACAGGGGCCGGCGTCATCGCTTTTCCGTTCTCGAGATAGAGGAGCAACGGCTATGCAGGATGTTTTAGGGGTCCGGGCGGCGCATTGTCGACGGATACATGGGGAAGCTGGGCGGAAAAGGCGGATCTGGGATTGAACATCGTCATTGTCGATGACCAGATGTCCGCGCGGACGATGCTGCGCCATGTCATCGAGGACATTGCGCCGGAGCTCAAGGTCTACGACTTCGGCGATCCGCTCGACGCCCTGGCCTGGTGCGAGGCCGGGCGCGTGGACCTGTTGCTGCTGGACTATCGCATGCCGGGCATGGACGGCCTGGAATTCGCACGTCGGCTGCGCCGGCTGCCCAGCCACCGCGATATTCCGATCATTCTGATCACTATCGTGGGCGACGAACCGATCCGTCAGGCGGCGCTGGAAGCCGGCGTGATCGACTTCCTGGTCAAGCCGATCCGTCCGCGCGAGTTGCGGGCGCGCTGCTCCAACCTGCTGCAGCTGCGCCAGCAGAGCGAAAGCGTCAAGCAACGCGCCTTGTCGCTGGAGCAGCGCCTGCTGGCCAGCATGAACGAGGTCGAAGAGCGCGAGCGCGAAACCTTGTCGCGGCTTGCGCGCGCGATCGAATATCGCGATTCGGGCACCAGCGCGTTCCTGGAGCGCATGTCGCACGTGGCCGGCCTGATCGCCGAGCAACTGGGGCTGTCGGAAGAGGAGGTGCGCATCATCGAGATGGCCGCACCGCTGCACGACATGGGCAAGATCGCCATTCCCGATTCGGTGCTGCTCAAGCCCGGCAAGCTCACCGATGACGAAATGAGCGTGATGCGGCGCCATCCGCGCATCGGCTATGAGCTGCTCAGCGGCAGCCAGAACCGTTTCATCCAGGTCGGCGCGTTGATTGCGCTGCGTCACCACGAACGTTATGACGGCACCGGCTATCCGGATGGCCTGGTCGGCGAGGCGATTCCGCTGGAAGCGCGCATCGTCGCAGTGGCGGACGTGTTTGACGCCTTGCTGTCGCCGCGCCCGTACAAGGAGGCCTGGACCATGGACGCTGCGTTGGCCTATCTGTATGCCCAACGTGGCCGCCTGTTCGACCCGCGCTGCGTGGACGCGCTGTTGCGCGGCCGTGCGCAGTTGGAGCAGATCTGCGGCGAGTTCTCCACCGCATCGGCGCGGCCCGGGGTGTGAGGTGAGGGCCGTGCTTGCCCAGCTGCGTCGGCGACTCGCACGGCGCCCCGACAGCGAGCACGGTCAGGCGTTGGTGCGCATCGTGATGCTCTGGCTGATCCTGGGTTACACGCTGGTCTGCGCCTCGCAGTGGCAACTGGGCGATGGCCATCTGCAGCGATTGCTGCGCCTGATCGCGATCGGGCACGCTGGGGCATTGCTGCTGTTTGCGTGGATCGTTGCAAGGCCGCGGCCCTCGCACCTGCGCCGGACGCTCGGCATGCTGTCGGACTACGGCCTGCTCAGTCTGGCGATGACCTGGTTCGCCGCGCCGATGGCCTGCCTCTACGTCGTGGTGATGTGGGTCACGATCGGCAATGGTCTGCGCTTTGGCAGGCATGCACTGCACACGGCGGTGGCCATGGCCGTGCTCAGTTTCGGGGCGACGCTTGCCAACAGTCCGTACTGGCAACAGCGGATCGAGCTCGGGATCGCCCTGCTGGCGGCGCTGGTGGTGATTCCCCTGTCGTTGCTGCGGCTGATGCGAGACAGTGCCGATGCCGCTGCGCGTATCGCCGCATACGCCCCTGGCGCCGATGCTGCAGTACCGCGCGGCCCACTTTCATCCCCATCGAAGCGACCGCAGGTCTGAGGCGTCTATGAAGTCTCCATTGCCATGGTTGAAGCGGCGTCTTTCGGGGCGGGCGGATTCGGAACACGCGCAGAACCTGATCCGCATCATCATCACCACGCTGTTCATTTCCTACCTGGGGTGGCGCTACCACCACACCCATGGCGACACGTTGATGGCCACCTGGTTGATCCTGGTGGGCGAGCTGGTGGTGTCGCTGGGACTGATGGTGGCCATCCTGCTGCGGCCGCACGTGTCGCACACGCGGCGCCTGATCGGCATGGTGCTCGACTACACCTGCACCGGCGCAATCATGGCAATCCAGGGCGAACCGGCTTCGCCGCTGTATGCGGTCTGCATGTGGGTGACCATCGGCAATGGCTTGCGCTACGGCAGTCCCTATCTGCGTGCCGCCACCGCGATGGCCAGCCTGAGTTTTCTCAGTGCCATCCTGATTTCGCCTTACTGGAAGGCCAACCCCTATCTCAGCTGGGGTTTGTTGCTGGGCTTGATCGCCGTGCCGCTGTACTTCGACTCGTTGTTGCGTGCGATGACGCGCGCGGTACGCGAGGCCCGGCATGCCAACCAGGCCAAGAGCCGCTTCCTGGCCAATATGAGTCACGAATTCCGCACCCCGTTGAATGGGTTGTCGGGCATGACCGAAGTGCTGGCCACCACGCGCCTGGATGCAGAGCAGAAGGAATGCCTGAATACCATCCAGGCCTCGGCGCGCAGCCTGCTGTCGCTGGTGGAAGAGGTGCTCGATATTTCGGCGATCGAGGCGGGCAAGATCCGCATCGATCGCCGCGATTTCTCGCTGCGCGAGATGATCGGCTCGGTCAACATGATTCTGCAGCCGCAGGCCAAGACGCGCGGTCTGGATTACGGCACCGAGGTCGCCACCGACGTACCGGACCTGCTCAAGGGCGACACCGGTCATCTGCGCCAGGTGTTGCTCAACCTGTTGGGCAATGCGGTCAAGTTCACCGAGCACGGGCATGTACTGCTGCGGGTCGCGCGGGTCTCCGGCAATGGTGCCGACACGATGCGGCTGCGTTTCGAGGTCGAGGACAGCGGCATCGGCGTGCCGATGGACATGCGTCCGCGCCTGTTCGAGGCGTTCGAGCAGGCGGACGTGGGCTTGTCGCGCCGTTATGAGGGCACCGGCCTGGGCACCACGATCGCCAAGGGCCTGGTCGAGGCCATGGGCGGCGCGATTGGCTTTGCGCCCAATCAAGCCGGCGGCAGCGTGTTCTGGTTCGAGCTACCGCTGGAGATCGGCGTATTGGAGACCGCGGCGCCGGCTCGCTCGCCGGTCGGGGCGCTGCTGGAGGCTCCCGACGAGCTGGAAGCCTCCAACGTCATCGCCTTTTCCAACCCGTTCCTGCGTCACCGCGCGCGCGTGCGCAGCATGCGCATGCTGGTGGCCGACGACCATGAAGCCAATCGCATGGTGTTGCAGCGATTGCTGGAAAAGGCGGGGCATAAGGTGATGTGCGTCAACGGCGCCGAGCAGGTGCTGGACGCGATGGCCGACGAGGATTTCGATGCGGTGATCGTGGATTTGCATATGCCAGGCATGAGCGGTCTGGACATGCTCAAGCAGTTGCGCGTGATGCAGGCCAGCGGCATGCGCTACACCCCGGTGGTGGTACTCAGTGCCGACGTTACGCCTGACGCAATCCGCGCCTGCGAACAAGCTGGCGCACGCGCGTTCCTGGCCAAGCCCGTCGTGGCTGCCAAGCTGCTCGATACGCTGGCCGAACTCGCGGTCAGCACCCGTGCGTTGGCAACGCCGGCCACGGTGGTGCAGGCATCGACCAGTTTCGAGGGCGTGCTCGATGCCAGCGTGCTGGACGAACTCGCTGCGTTGGGCATGGGCGAAGAATTCGAACGTCAGTTCGTCCGGCAGTGTCTGGATGATGCGCACAACTGCGTGAGCGCGATCGAGCGCGATGGCACGCGCTCGGATTGGGAACAACTGCGCGAAAGCGCCCACGCATTGCGCGGGGTTGCCAGCAATCTGGGGCTGGCGCAGTTGGCTGGCAGCGGCGGTGAGCTGATGCGCATGGCCGATTGGCAGTTGCAGGCCGAATGGCGACAGCGGCTGTCGGCGTTGCGCGACCAATTGCAGACCGGAAAGGACGCACTCGCCGCGCGCGTACAAGGCGCCAACGACGACGAGCGCTCCCCCGGAGTAGCGAATAGCCCGCCGACCCATCAGCCGGCGTCAAGCCCTGAGCGGCGCGATTGCGCGCGGACCAGGCGGTCCATGGTGCGCAACGACTTTTCGCCCAACTGCATCGCCGTATCGACCCAGATTTCGGTGATGCGCATCATTTTTCCTCCAGCGGTACCGCCGTGGTCATTTCGCGCACTTGCTGCATTGCCGCCCAGGCATGCGGCGTGCGCTTGCTTTCGCGGATCACTTGTTCGACGGCCGCCGCGCCCTGACCGCGCGGCACTACGCGATCGACCAGGCCCATGCCAAGCAATTCTTCGGCGGAGTACAGATTGCCTTCGAGCATGATTTTTGCGCCAGTTGCGCACTGACACGCTGGCACATGAAAGAGTAGGCGCCCATCCCCGGGAACAGGTCGAACAGCACTTCGGGCAATCCCATCATCACCCCTTCCTCGGCGACGATGGTGTGGCAGCTCAACGCCGCTTCGAATCCGCCGCCGAGCGCATTGCCCTGCACCAGGGCGATGCTGTGCGCGCGTGCGCCGAGGCCGACATGGAACGCGTGCACGCCGCGTACACAGCGTTGGGCGTATTCAAGCAGTCGAGCACGGTCGCCTTCGCGAATGAGTTGGCAAAACAACGCCAGGTCGCCGCCCAGGTTGAACACGTCGCTGTCGGATGCCAGCACCACGTGCGGGGCCAGCACGCCGGCGTTGTTCAGGCGTTGACCCAGGTTGGTCTGGTAGCCGGTGATGTCGTCGACCAGGCGCGTCGAAAAGCAGGCACGCCCCGGGTTGGTGGCCAGGTCGGCATGCATATGGATCCAGTACACGTCACGCTGCGGTTCTTCGATGATGCGTAGGGTCGAGCCGATGTTGGTGCGAATGAAGGGTTGAACTGCAGACATGGTGGTTCTCCGTGATGACCGTCCGGCCGGCCGCCTTTCGGACGGAGATGAGGTTGAACGCGTGAGCGTGCGCCGACACCGGATTCTATGCGTGCAAAAGCGAACGCCCGCAAGGCCTTGCGGCAATGCGGGCGTCGAAGAAGGCTGAACGCCTTCGGGCTGCGGCATAAGCGGTATTACGTCTTCGGCGCGTCCCGTAACTCACGGCGCAGGATCTTGCCGACGTTGGTCTTGGGCAACTCCTTGCGGAATTCGATCACGCGCGGCTGCTTGTAGCCGGTGAGGTTGGCGCGGCAATGTGCCTTCACATCCTCGGCCGTCAGGGCCGGGTCCTTCTTCACGATGACCGCCTTGACGATCTCGCCAGACTTGTCGTCCGGCACGCCGACCGCCGCCACTTCCAGCACGCCGGGCATCTCGGCAATCACGTCCTCGATCTCGTTGGGGTACACGTTGAAGCCGGACACCAGAATCATGTCCTTCTTGCGATCGACGATGTAGACGAAGCCCTGTGCGTCCATGCGCGCGATGTCGCCGGTATGCAGCCAGCCTTCGGCGTCCATGACCTTGGCGGTTTCATCGGGTTTCTTCCAGTAGCCCTTCATGACCTGCGGGCCCCTGATGCACAGCTCGCCGATCTCGCCCAGGGGCAGTTCCGCGCCGGCGTCGTCCTTGATACAGGCATCGGTGGACGGAATCGGCAGGCCGATCGAACCGTTGTAGTCCTTCAGGTCCATCGGGTTGATGCATGCGGCCGGCGAGGTTTCGGTCAGGCCGTAGGCTTCGACCAAGGTCAGGCCGGTGACTTTCTTCCAACGCTCGGCGACCGAGCGCTGGACGGCCATGCCGCCGCCAAGGGTCATCTTGAGCGAGGAGAAATCCACCTGATCGAATCCGGGCGTGTTGAGCAGCCCGTTGAACAGCGTGTTGACGCCGGTGAACGCGGTGAAGCGGGTCTTTTTCAGCTCCTTGACGAAGCCCGGCATGTCGCGCGGGTTGCTGATCAGGTGATTGCAGCCGCCGATCTTCATGAAGACCAGGCCGTTCGCGGTCAATGCGAAGATGTGGTACAGCGGCAGCGCGGTGATCACCACTTCATGGCCTTCTTCCAGCTTGCCGGTGCCCGCCAGCCACTGGTGCGCCTGCTGCATGTTGGCGACCAGATTGCGGTGGGTCAGCATGGCGCCCTTGGCCACGCCGGTGGTGCCGCCGGTGTACTGCAGGAAGGCGATGTCGTCGGGTTCGATCTGCAGCGTCGGCACGCGGTGCTTGCGGCCCAGCGCCAGCGCCTCGCGGAAGCGAATCGCACCGTTGATGCGGTAATCGGGCACCAGCTTCTTGACGTACTTGACCACGAAGTTGAGCAGCGCCGCCTTCGGGAAGCCCAGCATGTCGCCCAGGCCGGTGGTGATGACTTGCTTGACCGGCGTGTCGGCGATGACCTGCTGCACGGTGGTGCCGAAGTTGTCGATGACCACCAGCACGCTGGCGCCGGAGTCGATCAACTGATGCTTGAGTTCGCGCGGGGTGTACAGCGGATTGACATTGACCACGGTCAGGCCGGCACGCAGCACGCCGAAGGTCGCGATGGGGTATTGCAGGCAGTTGGGCATCATCAAGGCGACGCGGTCGCCTTTCTTCAACTGCAACTCGCCAAGCAGGTAGGCTGCGAATTGCTCGACCAGCTGATCCGCCTCGCGGTAGGTGATGGTCTTGCCGAAGCTGTGGTACGCAGGCCGGTCGGCGAAGCGTTTCACGGAGGTGGCAAACACCTCGGCCACCGTGCGGAACTGCTCAAGATCGATTTCGGCGGCAACGCCGGCCGGATAACTTTGCAACCAAGGACGTGCCTGATTCATCTGCCCCCTCCAGGGTGTTCTCGACGCGCCGCAGTGTGTTCCACGGCGCTACAACAGCTGGCAGCATACCGTCATGCATGGAAAAGGCGAAGCGTGATGCAGAGCAGCATTCAAGTGCCGTGGCGCGTGGTGTGGGTGGGGTTTTGCATGCTGGTCTTGCTCGGGTGCACACGTGCTGCGCCCGAGCAACGTCTGCGCGCCACGCTGGAGCAGATGCATCAGGCAATCGAAGCGCGCCAGATCGGCGATGCAATGGCGCCGGTGGCCGAGGATTTTGTTGGCGAAAACGGGCTGGACGCCGCCGGATTACGGCGCTTGATGCAAGTGCAGATGTTGGGCAACCAACAGGTCGGCGTGACCATGGGGCCAGTCGATGTGGCACTGCGCGGCGATACGGCCACTGTGCGCTTTACCGCGTTGTTGACCGGCGGCAACGGGCGTTGGGTGCCCGATCAGGCGCAGACCTATCAGGTCACCACCGGTTGGCGATTGCAGGACAGCGACTGGCAGCTGTATCACGCGCAATGGGTGCCGGCAGCGCGTTGACCGCGCCGATGCGGTGGGGTGCGGCTGGCTGCTTGTTACGGCCGGACGCATGGCGCCAGTGCATGGATGGGGG
The DNA here is from genome assembly GCA_022749655.1 of Xanthomonas phaseoli pv. phaseoli. Lineage (GTDB taxonomy): Bacteria > Pseudomonadota > Gammaproteobacteria > Xanthomonadales > Xanthomonadaceae > Xanthomonas > Xanthomonas phaseoli. Next base: position 3,193,700 of record CP094243.1, on the reverse strand, counting down.
CGTCAGGCATTTGGCCGAAGCGCGGGTTGCCCGGTGATGACGGTGCATGGCGCTGAGTTAGCGGGTGGCGCATCCGGCTGGCCGCCGTTGGCTGGGTAATACGGCGTGTTGCCGCCTTCTTTTCCGCCACCCATCTTGGTGGTGGGACCGATGTCCATGGTGCCGGAGATGGCATGCTCGCCACCAACGGCCGGAAGCCAGGTAATTCCGTTCGACGTCGGGATGCACGCGCCCTTTGTTCGCTAGGGCGTAATCGCCGTTGTCCAAGAGGCCGGAAATGCCACTCCCGCCGAGCGGCGGGAGTGGGGTGCATCGTTGCAGCGCGATGCGCGCTACGGTCAGGCCGCCTTGCGGGCCGCCAACTGCCGCAGCACATACTGCAGCAGGCCGCCGTGCTTGAAGTACTCCACTTCCTTGGGTGTCAGCAGCAGCACCTTGACCTGGAACTGCTTGACGCTGCCATCGGACTTTTTCGCATTGACGGTGGCACGGCGGCTGGCACCGTCCTGCAGGCCGGTGATGTCCAGCACTTCCGAGCCATCGAGGCCGAGGCTCTGCGCGTTCTCGTTTTCCAGGAACTGCAGCGGCAGCACGCCCATGCCCACCAGGTTGGAACGGTGGATGCGCTCGAAGCTCTCGGCGATCACCGCCTTGATCCCAAGCAGGTTGGTGCCCTTGGCCGCCCAGTCGCGCGAGGAGCCGGTGCCGTATTCCTTGCCGGCCAGCACCACCAGCGGCACGCCGTCGGCCTTGTACTTCATTGCGGCATCGTAGATGGCCAGCTTTTCAGGCTGGCCGCCGCCGGCTGGGTAGTAAAGCGTGTTGCCGCCTTCTTCGCCGCCGAACATCAGGTTCTTGATGCGGATGTTGGCGAAGGTGCCGCGCACCATCACATCGTCGTTGCCGCGGCGGCTGCCATAGCTGTTGAAGTCGGCCGGCTGCACGCCGCGTTCCTGCAGGAAGCGACCTGCCGGCGAATCCTTCTTGATGTTGCCGGCCGGCGAGATGTGGTCGGTGGTGATCGAGTCGCCGAACAGGCCCATGATGCGTGCACCGTGCACATCGTCCACGTTGCCGACCTGCATGGTCATGCCATCGAAGTAGGGCGGGTTCTTGATGTAGGTCGAGGCTTCGTCCCACGCGTAGAGCGCGCCATCGGGCGAAGCGATGGTGTTCCAGCGCGTGTCGCCCTTGAACACGTCGGCATAGTTCTGCTTGAACATTTCCGGGCCGACGGTGGCGGCGATGGTGTCGCCGATTTCCTTGTTGCTCGGCCAGATGTCGCGCAGGTAGACCGGTTGCCCGTCGCTGCCGGTGCCCAGCGGCTCGGTGGTCAGGTCGATGTCGGTGGTGCCGGCGATGGCATAGGCCACCACCAGCGGCGGCGAGGCCAGATAGTTCATCTTGACCTCGGGGTGCACGCGGCCTTCGAAGTTACGGTTGCCCGACAACACCGAGGTCACCACCAGATCGTCCTTGGCGATGGCCGCAGACACGTCTTCCGGCAGCGGGCCGGAGTTGCCGATGCAGGTGGTGCAGCCGTAGCCGACCACGTAGAACCCGAGCTTTTCCAGGTCGGTGAGCACGCCGGCCTTTTCGAGGTAGTCGGTGACCACGCGCGAGCCCGGCCCGAGCGAGGTCTTGACCCACGGTTGCGCCTTCAGCCCCTTGGCCGCCGCGTTGCGCGCGAGCAGGCCGGCGCCCAGCATCACTGCCGGATTGGAGGTGTTGGTGCACGAGGTGATCGCGGCGATGACCACCGAGCCATCGCGCAGCTGCCAACCGGCGCCGCTGGCGTTGGCGCTTTCTGCCTGCGACGCCTTCGCACCGACGGCGGTGCCGCCGCCGCCTTCGTTCTTGAGGCGGTCTTCCTGCTTGAGATCGGCCAGCTTCTTGCTGCGCGCCTCGGCAAACGGCTTGAGGCTTTCGCGGTAGTTGGACTGCATGTCTTCCAGCAGCACCCGGTCCTGCGGGCGCTTGGGGCCGGCCAGCGACGGCTTGACCTGGCCCATATCCAGTTCCAGCGTCGCGCTGTACCGGGCGGGTGGGGTGGCGGCGTCGTGCCACAGGCCCTGCGCCTTGGCATAGGCCTCGACCAACGCAATCTGCTCCTCGCTGCGGCCGGACAGGCGCAGGTAGGTCAGCGATTCTTCGTCGACCGGAAAGATGCCGCAGGTGGCGCCGTATTCCGGTGCCATGTTGCCGATGGTGGCGCGGTCGGCCAGCGGCAGGTGTTGCAGGCCGTCGCCATAGAACTCGACGAACTTGCCCACCACGCCGGCCTTGCGCAGCATCTGGGTGACCGTCAGCACCAGGTCGGTGGCAGTGGCGCCCTCGGGCAGCTTGCCGGTGAGCTTGAAGCCGACCACCTGCGGAATCAGCATCGAGGAGGGCTGGCCCAGCATCGCGGCCTCGGCCTCGATGCCGCCCACGCCCCAGCCCAGCACGCCGATGCCATTGATCATGGTGGTGTGGCTGTCGGTGCCGAACACGGTGTCGGGGTAGGCGACCAGCGTGCCGTCCTTGTCCGCGCTCATCACCACGCGGGCGAGATTTTCCAGATTGACCTGATGGACGATGCCGGTGTTGGGCGGCACCACCTTGAAGTTCTCGAACGCCTTCTGGCCCCAGCGCAGGAAGCCGTAGCGTTCCTGGTTGCGCTGGAATTCGATCTTGCCGTTGAGGTCGAGCGCGTCCGGCTTGCCGAATACATCGACCTGCACGGAGTGGTCGATGACCAGTTCGGAAGGAATCTGCGGGTTGATCTGGTCGGCGTTGCCGCCCAGCTTGACTACCGCATCGCGCATTGCGGCCAGGTCCACCACGCAGGGCACGCCGGTGAAATCCTGCAGCACCACGCGTGCGGGCATGAAGGCGACTTCGGTATCGGGCTCGGCAGTGGGGTCCCACTTGGCGACTGCTTCGATGTGGTCCTTGCCGACGGTCACGCCACCGTCTTCATGACGGAGCAGGTTCTCCAGCAGGATCTTCATCGAATAGGGCAGGTGGCCGATATCGAAGCGCTCGCCCAGCTTCGGCAGGCTGTAGTACGCGTAGTGCTTGCCGTGGACCTCAAGTGAGGTGCGAGTGGAAAAGGAATCGCGCATGCATCACTCCTATGGCATCGAAGGCTTTAGGTAGGCGCACATTCTGAGCGATTCAGTGTGTACGTACGGTGTGTCCAGGCCGATCTGCCGACTTGAGTAGGACGGCGCAAGTACGTATCATGCGTGCATACTTTCTGGAGCATGCTCATGGAAGCCACCGTTGCCGAACGTGGACAGATCACGCTGCCAAAGGCCGTGCGCGATGCCCTGGGCCTGACCAAGGGCACGACGTTGAAGATCGAACTCGACGGCGGACGCATCATCTTGCGCAAGGACGTCAGCGAAGCGCTGCGCAAGGTGCGCGGCAAGTTCAAGTTGGTCGACGGCCTGACCAGCACCGACGAGGCCATGCGCGCCATCCGTGGCCGCGCCCCCGAGACCCGTTCGACCCATGATCGCCCTGGATTCCTCGGTTCTGCTGGACATCCTGATCGGCGATCCGGTCTATGGCGAAGTGTCGGAGGTCTGCATCGGCGACGCCCTGGCGCGCGACGAAGTGGTGGTCTGCGATGCGGTGGTGGCCGAGGTTCTGGCCATGCTCGACACCCAGGTCGACCTGATGGAAACCCTGGCCTCGATCGGCGTGCGCTACGAAGCCACCCAGGAAGCGGCCGCAGTCCGCGCCGGCCATATGAACAAGCGCTTTCGCGCGCGCGGCGGCAAGCGTGAGCGGGTGGTGGCCGACTTCCTGATCGGCGCCCACGCCATGCTCCAGTGCGACGGGTTGATCACCCGTGACGAGGGCTTCTTCCGCGATTACTTCAAGGGTTTGAAGATCGTCGTTCCCAAACCCGCACCCTGATCCACGTTTCGCGCTTTATCACCTTCACCGCTGTTTTTTTGGAGAACCCGCATGTTGGAAGCCTATCGCCACCACGTTGCAGAGCGCGCCGCGCTTGGTATCCCGCCGCTGCCGCTGACCGCGCAGCAGACCGCCGAGGTCATCGAGCTGCTCAAGGCGCCGCCTGCCGGCGAAGAGGAGTTCCTGGTCGAACTGCTCAGCCAGCGCGTACCGGCCGGCGTCGACGATGCCGCCAAGGTCAAGGCCTCGTACCTGGCCGCGGTGGCCTTCGGCACCGAGACCACCGCGCTGATCAGCCCGACCCGCGCCACCGAACTGCTCGGCACCATGCTGGGCGGCTACAACATCCAGCCGCTGATCGACCTGCTGGACAACGCCGAGCTGGGCGCTACCGCCGCCGAAGCGCTCAAGCACACCTTGCTGGTGTTCGATGCGTTCCACGACGTGCAGGAAAAGGCGCAAGCCGGTAATGCGCACGCCAAGGCCGTGCTGCAGAGCTGGGCCGATGCCGAGTGGTTCACCAGCAAGCCGGAAGTGCCGCAGAGCCTGACCGTCACCGTGTTCAAGGTGCCGGGCGAAACCAATACCGACGACCTGTCGCCGGCGCCGGACGCCACCACCCGCCCGGACATCCCGCTGCATGCGCTGGCGATGCTGAAGAACAAGCGCGATGGCGCGGCGTTCGAGCCGGAAGAAGACGGCAAGCGCGGCCCGATCCAGGCCATTGCCGACCTCAAGGACAAGGGCCACCTGGTCGCCTATGTGGGCGACGTGGTCGGTACCGGTTCCTCGCGCAAGTCGGCCACCAACTCGGTGCTGTGGTGGACCGGCGAAGACATTCCGTACATCCCGAACAAGCGCTTCGGCGGCGTGTGCCTGGGCAGCAAGATCGCCCCGATCTTCTACAACACCATGGAAGACGCCGGCGCATTGCCGATCGAGCTGGACGTGTCGCAGATGGAGCACGGCGACGTGGTCGAACTGCGTCCCTACGACGGCAAGGCGCTGAAGAATGGGCAGGTGATCGCCGAGTTCGCGATGAAGTCGGACGTGCTGTTCGATGAAGTGCGCGCCGGTGGCCGCATTCCGCTGATCGTTGGCCGTGGCCTGACCGCCAAGGCGCGCGAGCTCCTCGGCCTGCCGGCCTCGGACCTGTTCCGCCTGCCGATGGACCCGCCGGACACCGGCAAGGGCTTCTCGCTGGCGCAGAAGATGGTCGGCCGCGCCTGTGGGCTGCCGGAAGGCCAGGGCATGCGCCCGGGCACCTACTGCGAACCGAAGATGACCTCGGTGGGCTCGCAGGACACCACCGGCCCGATGACCCGCGACGAGCTGAAGGACCTGGCCTGCCTGGGCTTCTCGTCCGACCTGGTGATGCAGTCGTTCTGCCACACCGCCGCCTATCCGAAGCCGGTTGACGTCAAGACCCACCACACCTTGCCGGAATTCATCTCCACCCGCGGTGGCGTGTCGCTGCGTCCGGGCGATGGCGTGATCCACAGCTGGCTCAATCGCATGCTGCTGCCCGACACCGTGGGCACCGGCGGCGACTCGCACACCCGCTTCCCGATCGGCATTTCGTTCCCGGCCGGCTCCGGCCTGGTGGCCTTCGCCGCCGCCACCGGCGTGATGCCGCTGGACATGCCCGAGAGCGTGCTGGTGCGCTTCAAGGGTGAAATGCAGCCGGGCGTGACCTTGCGTGACCTGGTCAACGCGATCCCGCTGTACGCGATCAAGGACGGTCTGCTGACCGTGGCCAAGCAGGGCAAGAAGAACATCTTCTCCGGCCGCATCCTGGAAATCGAAGGCTTGCCGAACCTGAAGGTGGAGCAGGCGTTCGAATTGTCCGATGCCTCGGCCGAACGTTCGGCGGCCGGTTGCACCGTGCACCTGGACAAGGCGCCGATCATCGAATATCTGACCAGCAACATCACCCTGCTGCGCTGGATGATTGCCGAGGGTTACGCCGATGCGCGTACGCTGGGCCGGCGCATCAAGAAGATGGAAGACTGGCTGGCCGACCCGCAGCTGCTGCAGCCCGATGCCGACGCCGAGTACGCGGCGGTCATCGAGATCGACCTGGCCGACATCCATGAGCCGATCGTGGCATGCCCGAACGACCCGGACGACGTGAAGACGCTGTCGGACGTGGCCGGTGCGGCGATCGACGAAGTGTTCATCGGTTCGTGCATGACCAACATCGGTCACTTCCGTGCCGCTGCCAAGTTGCTGGAAGGCAAGCGCGACATCCCGACCCGCCTGTGGGTGGCACCGCCGACCAAGATGGACGCTTCGGAGCTGACCAAGGAAGGCCATTACGGCACCTTCGGCGCGGCCGGCGCGCGCATGGAAATGCCCGGTTGCTCGCTGTGCATGGGCAACCAGGCGCAGGCACGCGAGGGCGCCACGGTGTTCTCCACCTCCACGCGTAACTTCCCCAACCGGTTGGGCCGCAATACCAATGTGTACCTGGGCTCGGCGGAACTGGCGGCGATCTGCTCGCGCCTGGGCCGGATTCCGACCAAGGAGGAGTACATGGCCGATGTGGGCGTGATCAAGACCAGTGGCGAGCAGATCTACCGCTACATGAACTTCGATCAGATCCAGGAGTATCAGAACGTGGCAGAGACCGTCGCCGCCTGATTCGTCCAGCAGGTTTGTTGCCCCCGAAATGCCCGGCACTGCCCGGCATTTCGCTTTTCGGGCAATAGCTTCGCGTTGTAGTCACGATGCCCGGCGTTAAAGCAAATACCAGCTGACTGGATTGTGGCATTGCAACAAAAATCTGAAGTCGGCAGGTCTAGAGTCCCGCCGCTCCACCACTGCCCGTTGATGCCCATGCCCACTTGCACAATCTCCGGTCAAACCCTGCATTACACGCAACATGGCCGCGGTTTCCCGGTCCTGCTTGGCCACAGTTATCTCTGGGACGCTGCGATGTGGGAGCCGCAGATCCAGGCACTGTCGCAGCACTACCAGGTCATCGTTCCCGAGCTGTGGGGACACGGGCAGTCAGGCCCGTTGCCGCACGGCACGCAGCAGATCGGCGATCTTGCCCGGCACATGCTGGCCCTGTTGGACGCACTGAAGTTGCCGCAGTGCGCGGTGGTCGGCCTGTCGGTGGGCGGCATGTGGGCCGCCGAGCTTGCCCTGATGGCGCCGGAGCGCGTGCGCAGCCTGGTGTTGATGGACACCTTCCTGGGTGCCGAGCCGGCCGCCACGCGTGCGCGTTATTTCGGCTTGCTCGATGCGATCGAGACGGCCGGGCAGGTGACGCCTGCGCTGATCGAGGCGATCGTTCCGATCTTCTTCCGCCCCGGCATCGACCTGGGATCGGCATTGCCGGCCGCCTTTGCGCAGCGTCTGGCGGCGATGTCGGCCGAGCAGTTGCGCGCGTCCGTCGTGCCACTGGGCCGGCTGATCTTCGGTCGAGCCGATCGACTGGATGCCCTGTCTGGACTGGATCCGGCCAACACGTTCCTGCTCGGTGGCGCCGAGGACATTCCGCGCCCGCCCGAAGAGGTGTGGATGATGGCCGAGGCCATCTGCTGCGATTACGAGCTGATCCCGGACGCAGGCCATATCGCCTCGCTGGAAAACCCGGCCTTTGTCAATGCGCAGTTGCTGGGCTGGTTGAAGCGGACGGTAGCCGAGGCCGAGGTGGAACTGATGCGTGCGTGATGAGGGTAGTGGGCTCGCCTGACGTGGGATTAGGTGCGTGGTTCCCTCTCAACTTCTCACTTCTTTACTGACAGGAGAGGAGCTTGAGGCACTCTCTTTCGCAAGGAGGACTCTCGCAGCGGAGGAGCTCGAAGCGCTCTCTCGTGGGAGAGGGGCTGAAGCGCTGCAGTTGTCAGGATGATGTTTCCCTTTTCCACCGGGATCTTTGTTCTCCTTTGTGGAGGAGAGGGTGCCTGCAGGGGGATGATAATTCGGGCGCGGCCACGTGCTGTTTGACGTGTGATTGGCTTCGCCACCGTGCCCTCACCCCAACCCCTCTCCCGCTGGGAGAGGGGCTTGAAGCACTTTCTCGCAGGCTAGGGGCTTGAAGCACTGTCCTCGCAGGCGGGGAGCTTGAGGCGCTTTCGGGGAGCGCTTGCTGCGTTGCTCTCCGCATGAGGGGCGCATGACTTGCCACGTCGTGGCCCGCCTTTCCTGGATGGAACGGAGTTCGACGCTGTGATCGTGCGGCGGTTGCGTCTACGGTTGCGTGCCCAGCCAGGCTTCCAGTGCCGGGGCCGGTAGGGGCCGCGAGAACAGGTAGCCCTGCAGCACCTCGCAGCCCAGGTCGGCCAGGAACAGGCGCTGCGCTTCGTTTTCCACACCTTCGGCGACCACGTGCTTGCGCAGGTGCTCGCCGATGCGCAGCACGGAGGTGGTGAGTGCGCGCGCGTCTTCGCTGTGTTCGATGTCGCGCACGAAGCTCATGTCCAATTTGAGTTCGTCGATCGGCAGGCGATGCAGATGGCTCAGGCTGGAATAGCCGGTGCCGAAATCGTCCAGCGACAGCGAGATGCCGGCTTCGCGAATGGCGTGCAGGTTTTCCAGCACGCCTGGTTGCCCGGACAGCATCACGCTTTCGGTCAGTTCCAGGGTCAGGTCGGAGGGCTGTACGCCCATCTCGGCGATGAGCCGGAGCAGGTCCGACAGCATGCGCGGACTTTCGAAACCGCTCGCCGACAGGTTCACCGACACGCGTGCGACCGGCACGCCACGCTGGCGCCAGTCGGCAACCTGCTGGCACGCGCTGCGCAGGACCCATGCGTTGATCTGCGGCATCATGCCTTGCTCTTCGGCCACGGGCAGGAACCGCGCCGGCGACACGGCGCCCAACTGCGGGTGATTCCAGCGCAGCAGCGCTTCCACGCCATAGAGCGTGTGCGGGGCGGCGCTGTGCATCTGCGGTTGGTAGTGCAGTTGCAGCTGATTGCGTTCGATGGCCTGGCGCAGTTCTGCTTCCAGCGCAACGCGTTCTTGCGCCATGCGGTTCATGTCTGAACTGAAGAAACGAAAGCGCCCGCCGCCTTCCTTCTTGGCGCGATTCATCGCCAGGTCGGCATGGCGCAGCAGGATGTTGATGTCCTGCCCATCTTCGGGAAACATCGCCACGCCGATACTGGCCGAGGATGCACGGTCATATGGCCGACCGGCAGCGGGCTGGCGATGCTGACCAGCAACCGCTCGGCGGCGGCGCTGGCCTGCTCTGCGCTGCATTGCGGCAGCGCGAGCGCGAACTCGTCGCCGGACAGTCGCGCCAGCATTGCCGTGGCGCTGACCTGCTCATTGACGCGCAAGGCGATATCGCGCAGCAGGCCATCGCCTGCGGCGTGACCCTGGCTATCGTTGATGAGCTTGAAGCGGTCGATGTTGATGAACATCAACGCGGCCGGTTCGCCCGCGTATTCGGCCTGCGTCAGCGCCTGCTCGGCGCGGGCGCTGAACATGATGCGGTTGGGAAGGCCCGTGAGCGTGTCGTAGAACGCCAGTTGATGCACGCGCTGGCGGATCTGCTCGCGTTCCAGCGCCAAGGTGCACAGCTGCTGGCACAAATCGGTGAGCCGCATATGCCAGGCATCTGCACGTTGCGGCTTGCGGTAGTACAGCGCAAAGGTGCCGAGCACGCGCGCGCTGTTGGAGCGGATCGGTGTGCTCCAGCAGGCGCGCAGGCCCCATGGCAGGAGCGTGTCTCGATACGGCTCGAACAAGGGGTCGGTGGCGATGTCTTCCACCATCACCGCGCGACCGCGCCAGGCCGCGGTGCCGCAGGCGCCTGTGCCCGGCCGATCTTCAAGCCGTTGACCGCATCGGCGTATTCGGGCGGCAGGCTGGGCGCAGCCAGCGAATGCAGGCGGCCTTGATTGTCCGCACTCATCACCGTGGCCAGCACGTCCGGTGCGATGCGTTCGACCTCGGTGCAAATCAGGGTCATCACCTCGATCAACGGGCGTTCCTGCACCAAGGCCTCCAGCACGCGGTGCTGCAATACCTCGTGCATCTTGGTGTCGGTGATGTCGGTCAATACCGCCACGTAATGCGAGGGAGCATTGTTGGTGTCGTAGATCGGGTTGAAGTTGAGCGAGATCCACAGCGGGGTGCCGTCCTTGCGATAGACCAGCAAGTCGGCGCGGGTGTGCTGCAAGGCGTCTGCGCGATCGCGAACGCGGGCAACCTCGTTTTGGTCGCTTTGCGCGCGGGTCAAGACATCGGAAGGACGCAGACCGACCAGCTCGGCTTCGGTGTAGCCGAACATGCGCTGGAAGCCGTCGTTGGCGTACAGCAGGCGTGATTGCAGGTCGCAGATGAGGATGGCGCTGCTACTGCCATCGAGTGCTTCTGCGAGCAGGCGCGCACGGCGCTGCTCGGGTTGCTCGCCGTCCTTGGCCATGCCGGCGGTGACCGGGCCGGGCCTGATCTGCCCGGCGCTTGGTACGTCGGCATGGATCGGCTCGGACGTCAGCGGCGTGCGGTCCACCGCTGCATCCACGCCAGCGCCCGTCGCGCTTCCTGGAGGAAGCGTTGGGTTGGTCGGGTGCGAGGGATGCGCGGCCATGCCGGGTCAGCGCGCCTGCGCCGACAATGCGAGCAAGCGCTCGGCCACGCGGTCCAGCGGCACCACTTCCTGTGCGGCGCCAAGTTTGTACGCCGCACCGGGCATGCCCCAGACCACGCTGCTGGCTTCGTCCTGCACCAGCGTCGGCGCGCCGGCCTGCAGCATTTCCAGCAGGCCGCGCGCGCCGTCGTCGCCCATGCCGGTGAGGATGGCGCCCACCGCATTCGGCCCGGCATTGGCGGCAACGGAACGAAACAGCACGTCCACTGCCGGCTTGTGGCGATTGACCGGCGGGCCATCGTCGATGCGGCAGCGCCAACGCGCACCGTCGCGAATGATGCGCAGATGCTGGCCACCCGGCGGTAGATACGCATGACCCGGCAGGATCGCCTCGCCATCGGTGGCTTCGCGCACCGACATGGCCGAATGGCGGTTGAGGCGCTCGGCGAATGCGGTGCTGAAGCTGGCGGGCAGATGCTGGGTCATCACCACCGCGGGCGCATCGGCAGGCATGTGTTCAAGCACCACGCGCAGCGCTTCGGTCCCGCCGGCCGAGGCGCCGATGGCGATCAGGCGGTCGGTGGTGCGAAAGCGCAGCGCGCTGCCGGCCACCGGTGCCGATTGCATATCCAGCGTGACTTTGGGCGCGCTCGGGCGATTGAGTGCGCTGACCTTGGCTTTGGCGGCCATCTTGACCTTGCTGACGATCTCTTCGGCGTAGCCTTCCAGCCCGCGTGCGACGTCGATCTTGGGCTTGGACACGAAGTCCACGGCGCCCAGCGACAGGGCCTGCAAGGTGGTGTCGGCGCCGCGCTCGGTCAGCGACGAAATCATCACCACCGGGGTAGGGCGCAGGCGCATGAGGTTTTCCAGAAACACCAGGCCGTCCATGCGCGGCATTTCCACATCCAGCGTAATGACGTCCGGATTGAGGCGCTTGATCTTTTCGCGCGCCAGCAACGGGTCGGCGGCCGAGCCGACCACTTCGATGCCGGCGTCGCGCGACAAGATTTCGGTGAGCATCTGACGCACGACCGCCGAATCGTCGACGATCAATACACGCACAGGAGTTTCCAACGTCATTCGAACAACTCCACTCCACCGGTAACCGGTGCTTTGGACAGACGGGCGCGCACGGCCGATTCGGTGGCGGCGACTTCGGCTTCGTGCGCGTGCGGCAAACGCTGCACGACGACGCGGCCAGTCGTCGCGAAGAACCATACCTTGCGCGGATGGATGCCACACAGATCTTCAGCGATGATGGGAATATGTTCGGCCTGCAGGTACTGGCGCACGAACTCGGCGTTGCGGGTGCCGACCGGGTTGCTGGTGAAGCCCTTCAGCACGTTGGCGCCGCCAAAGACCTTGGCCTCGATGCGTTTGCGGTGCGCGCCGCGCTTGAGCATGTCGTTGATCAGCAGCTCCATGGCATAACTGCCGTAGCGCGTGGGTGCGCCATCGCCGACCTGGCCTTCGGGCAGCAGAAAGTGGTTCATGCCACCAATCTTGAGCACCGGGTCGCGCAGGCAGGCTGCAACGCACGATCCCAAGGTGGTCGTCAATGCGGTGTCGTCGTCCACCACCAGGTATTGGGTGGGCAGCAGTTTGGCGGCAATGGTCTGGAACCGCGAATCGCGGTAGCGCATGACGTCGTCGACTTGCACGGCAGTACTCATGCTCAGGCTCCTGCGCGCGGTGCGCGCCGATACAGCGTGCGCCCGCACGGCTGGATCAGGTCGGCCGCGTGCAGGTAGTTCTCCGAGTGCCCGGTGTAGAGCAGACCGTCCTCGCCCATGTGGCTGACCAGGCGCGACAGGATGCCGCGCTGGGTGGGCTTGTCGAAGTAGATCATCACGTTGCGGCAGAACAGTGCCGCATACGGACCGCCGACGTCGTAACGCGGCGCCAGCAGATTCAACTGGCGGTATTCGATGAGCTGGCGCAGCGCCGGAATGACCCGGCATTTGCCTTCGTTGGGGCCGCTGCCGCGCTGGAAGTACTTGCGCTTGATCGCTGCATCCAGCGAGGCGACGCGGTCGATGGCATAGACGCCGCGCGATGCGGTTTCCAGGACCTGGGTGTCGACGTCGGTGGCCACGATGCTCACCGGCGGGGTCAGCGTGCCGAAGGCTTCGCAGGCGGTGATGGCGATAGAGTAGGGCTCCTCGCCGGTGGAGGCGGCGCACGACCAGATCTTCAACGGCGCCTGCGAGGCGCGCTTTTGCAGTTCTTCGCGCAGCTTGTCGAAATGGTGCGGCTCGCGGAAGAACGAGGTCAGGTTGGTGGTCAGCGCATTGGTGAACGCCTGCCATTCTTCTTCATCGTTGCCGGCTTCGAGCTGGTCGAGGTAATCGCGGAACGAGCGCAGGCCGAGCACGCGCAGACGACGCGACAGGCGGCCATACACCATGTCGCGCTTGGCTGGCGCCAATGCGATGCCGACACGCTGGTAGATCAGGTCGCAGACGCGCTTGAAGTCGCGGTCGCCGAAATCAAATTCGCGTGTGTCTGAAGCGGGAATCGTAGTCGTCATATCCATACGCGTCGTGAGCTATAACTGGATATCGGCCACGGAGTCGCGCAACTGAAGCGCCAATGCGTGGATTGGAAGCGGTTGGGTTCGCTGGCGCGTGCGATGGGGCGGCGGCTGGTGGTGGGCCGCTCAGAGGGCAAGGACGACCGCCAGGTGTCCCGGCATCTACCTACGAGGATCACCCCAGGTGCCTGGCCAAAATGCACAACGCCCCGGCAAGCCGGGGCGTTGGGTGACAGCGGTGAATCAGAACTCTTGCCAGTTACCGTCGGCCAGCGCGGCCTGGGATTGGGCTGGCCTCGACGCGCTTGCCGCTGCGCGTGCCACCGGCTTGGCGGCGCTTTTGACTGCAACCGGGCGCGAGGCGATCGGCCGGACGCGCGCACTCTGCGGCGCCTGCGTCGCCGAGTCGTCCAGCTTGAACACCGACACCGCTTCGGCCAGATGACCCGCCTGCTCTTCCATCGAGCGGGCGGCGGCAGTGGCTTCTTCCACCAGCGCGGCGTTCTGCTGGGTGGTTTCGTCCATCTGGGTGATGGTCTGGTTGACCTGCTCGATCCCGGATGACTGCTCCTGCGAAGCGGCAGAGATCTCGCCCATGATGTCGGTCACGCGCTGCACGCTGGCCACGATGTCGGCCATGGTGGCGCCCGCCTTGCGCACCAGTGCCGAGCCCTCGGCTACCTTGTGCACGGAGTCGTCGATCAGGCCCTTGATCTCCTTCGCCGCACCGGCCGAACGCTGGGCCAGCGTGCGCACCTCGGAGGCCACCACGGCAAAACCGCGACCCTGTTCGCCGGCACGTGCCGCTTCCACTGCGGCATTCAACGCCAGGATATTGGTCTGGAACGCGATGCCGTCGATGACGCTGATGATGTCGGCGATCTTCTTGGACGAGGCTTCGATGCCGGACATGGTGGTGACCACCTGCGACACCACTTCACCGCCTTGCGAGGCCACGCCGGTGGCGCCGATGGCAAGCTGGTTGGCCTGACGGGCGCTTTCGGCATTCTGCTTGACGGTGGAGGTGAGCTCCTCCATCGAGGCGGCGGTTTCTTCCAGGTTGGCGGCCTGCTGCTCGGTGCGGTGCGACAGGTCGCTGTTGCCCGACGCGATTTCGCCAGCGGCCGAATTGATCGCAGTGGACGACAGCTTGATGCGTCCGACGATGTCGGCCAGCTGCTCGGCGGTGGCATTGGCATCGTCACGCATCTGCGCGAACACGCCGCTGAACTCGCCATGCATGCGCACGGTCAGGTCGCCACGCGACAGCGCGGACAGCAGGGTCGAAATCTGTTCCAGGCTGCCGGCATTGGCATCCAGCAAGCCGTTGAGCTGCTGCGCCAGCTGCAGGAAGAAGCCCTGCTTGCCATCGGTTTCCACACGCCCGCTCATGTCGCCACTGGCGGCGGCGCGCACGATGCGGGCCACTTCTTCTTCCACCTGCACTTCGATGGTGCGGTCGCGCCATTCGCAGACTTCGCCGCTGGTCTCGCCCTGTTCGTTCTTGATGGAGGTGACGGTCTGCGCCAGCACCACTTCGCCAAAACGCTCTTCGAAGCTGGTGACGCCATCGCGTTCCAGTGCGGCAATGGCCTTGCGCACGGTCGCATCCGACAAACCCAGGTAGCTGATGTGCTGGCCGATGACCTTGCTCGCATCGAACTCGGGCGATGCCAGGCGGATGCTGCTTTCGTACTGCGCCACGATCTTCTTGAAGGCGTCGTTGGCGTAGATCATCACGCGCTCGGGATCGGTGATGAAGGTGCCGGTCGAGGACTTGTCCAGCGCGGTGCGGATGCGCAGGTTTTCGTCGGCAATCTCCTGGTCGCGTTCGATGCGTTCCTTCAGGTCGCGCTGCATGCGCTGCATGGAGCGCATCAATTCGCCTACTTCGTCCTGGCCCTGCACGTTGATCTGGCCGTCCAGCTTGCCGCCGGCAATTTCGGTGGCCGTGGTGACCGCACTGCGCATGCTCTTGACGATGGAACGGGCGAACAGGAAGGCCAGGCCCAGGCCGCCGGCGATGCCGATCAACAGCACCACCAGGGTCAGCGTGACGGAGGTGGCGTGGACCTTTTCGGCCTTGGTCTTGGCAGCCTGCGCGAGCAGGTTGTCTTCGGCGATCAAGGCAGCCAGCGAATCCTTGGCCTTGTTATGCAGGGTACGGGTCTCGCCGACGAAGGTGTCGATGGCGTCGTCGGGCAGGTTCAGCTCCATCATTTCGTCGACGCTGGCATAGGAGGCCGACGCCTTCTTCCAGTCCGCCACGAACACATCGAACAGCTTCTTCTGTTGCGGGCTTTCGATCAGGCGCGGGTAGCCCTTGATGGTGGCTTCGATCTCGCCATTGAGCCTCTTGGCGCGGACCTTGGCTTCCTGCTTGACCGAGTCGCTGGCGCGCACCAGGTTCTGGTAGGCCGCATTCCGGTATTCGCCGAGCATGCCGCGCAGATCGCCTGCCTCGCGCACGCTGGACATGGTGTTGCCAGCCAGGTCGCGGGTGACGTTATTGAGCGAGGCCAGGCCCGAATAGGCGATGACGCCCTGGACGAGCATGATCAGCAGCACGATGCCGAACGCCAGCATCAGCTTGGGCATCAGTTTCAGATTGTTGATCCATTGCATTGACACGATTCCCCATAGAAGTCAGTCCGCATAGCCGCAACAGCACATCGCCACGCGCGAGGGCGTGGCGATGTGCGAAGCGATTACTTGATGGTGGCGAGCTTCAGGCTGGCCGGGGAGCTGACTTCGATTTCGGCGCGCGAACTGTCGCGCTGGATCTTGCCCAGGACGCAGACGTCCTTACCTTCGAGCGTTTCCGGGGCGAAGCTGAACTTGCCGCGGTTGGCGCCGTCGATGCGTGCGGAGAAGGTGTGGCGCGGGAACATGCCGCCCATGTACAGGAAGGTGGGTTCGCCTTCAGAGCTCTGCGCGTACTTGGCCTTTTCGACCTTGCCGCACACCATGCCGTCCTTGCCGACGAAGCGCGTCGCCATTTCCGGCGGAATCATTTCCTGCGACTGGGCCGACAGCGTGGGAGCAACGATCACGAGAGCAGCGACGGGGAGGAGCGAGAGCAGGAACTTCATAGGATTCTCCAGAAATCAAAAGTCGAACGGTGACCCGTTGTGTGGACGCGGGCTTCATTCAGCTATCGGCTAGCCGCCGTTCAACTTGAATCCGGAAAACGTGATTTTTATCTCAGTTCTATCGAGTGGTGCGTCGCGTGTCGGGAGCATCCCGACACGCGATGGTCGTAGATGCGGTTGCACAGACGCGTTGCGGCCGCCGGAGCGGTGCAATGGGTGCAGGAACATGCCGCATACGCCCAAAAGCGGCTACCGAAACGGAGCAAGTCGGCCACCAGGTGGGGCGCGGGGCACAGAAGCCGGAGTGCACGCATGCGACATCAGGATTCAGTGCGCCGACCACGCGCCTTCTGGCGGCTTGGCAGTCGTTTGGTAGCCGCCTGTCGTAGACGGCGGCTCCTGCATTCCTCTACACCTCTCCGGCGACCGCAGGCGAGGCAACGCAGCCGTTTGAATCAGGCGGCTTCTTCCACCAGCTGCTGACCCAGCTCGGTGCTGTCGAGCAAGGTTTCGATATCCAGCAGGATCAACATGCGATCGTCCTGGGTGCCGATACCGGAGATGAAGCGGGTGTCGACCGACGCACCGAATTCGGGGTGGGGCGGATCTGGTCGTCGTTGAGCGGAATCACGTCGGACACGCTGTCCACGACGATGCCGACCACGCGGTCTTCGACGTTGAGCACGATCATCACGGTGAAGGCGTCGTAGCGCGCCTCTTTCAGGCGCAGCTTCAGGCGCAGGTCGATCACCGGCACGATGGTGCCGCGCAGGTTGATCACACCCTTGATGTAATCCGGCGCGTCGGGCAGGCGGGTGACCGAATCGTAGCCGCGGATTTCCTGCACTTTCAGGATATCCACGCCGTAGTGTTCTTCGCCCAGGGCGAAGCTGAGGAATTCACCACCGGTGCCGGTGGCAGTGCTTTTGTCGTTCATGGAAACTCCGGGCGTTGCGGCTAAGTGTCAGGTTAGGCAGGACTGCGGCAGCAGAGACGGATGCGGGATGCCCTAGCAACATCGGCGGGGTCGGCGGCAACTTTAGGTGCCGGCCCCGCGTGGTAGATGAGGGTTCAGAACACGCCGCTCTTGCGCGCATTGCGCTGGCGGTCGACACGGAAAATGTAGCGCTGGATGGTTTCGTCGGCGCCGCGCGGCAGGTCGCTGAACTGCATGCCGATCCGGAAGCCTTCGCTGCCGTTGGGCAGGGTCTGCTTGTGCTGGCTGCATACCGTCAGCGGCAGCGTGATCGGGGCGGTGTCGGGCAATTGCAGGATGCAGTTGCGGTAGGTGCGTTGCGGTTCGAGCAAGGGCATGCCGTCGGTGAGCGACACCGCCAGGCCGCCGCTGCTGATGTCGATCACGCGCAGCTGCAGGTTGAACTCGTTTCCCTGCGCGGCTTCCTGGCGGATGGTGCAGACGGGCGAATCGGTGATCGGCGTTTCCAGCCGGTACGATTCGCGCCGCTGCATGTGGTACATCGCAGCAGGCAGGTCGACGCGGAAGGCGACGTGGATGTCGCGCTCGATCCGTTCGGCCTTTTCCAGGCGGAAGCGGATGTTCACCCGTTCCAGTTGGGCGTAGCACAGCAGGTATTTGGCGCCTTCGATGGCGCGGTTGGAGGCGTCGTTATGGCTGCCGTCCAGGATCACGCAGTCGTCGTCTTCGTCCACTTCCAGCACGGCGGTGGGCACGGCCATGTCGCGGCCGGCCACATGCATGGTCACGATGGCGCGTTGGTCGAGCAGCTGGCGCAGCAATCCACGGATCTGCCGCTTGTTGCGCAGCAGGTAGCGCTCGTCACCTTCGGCGAGGTGATCGGCGTCGTGGTCCAGCTCTGAGGTATCGCCTTGGGACATGGGCACAAGCACAGTGGAAGCGGGAAGGCGCCTGGCGGGTTGTCCTGGCGTCGCCTTGATATCGGCGGCAACGCCAAATCTTTAAGGCGGCTGACGAAACTCGTCTGCGTGCCCCGCGAGCGTGTGCGGGCAAGTGCCCGTCGCGTTGGTCGGTGTGCGGCGTTTCGACAGGCGACCAGCAGGCCACGGGCGCGGTCCGCGTTGTTCAGTCGCGCCACCAGACAGCTGTGTGGGGCGGTGTCCTCGCCGCTTGTGCGATCGATGGACGGGTCTACGGCGCCTGCGGCGAGCGGTGCGCCCACGACGTCTTCGCGCTTGCTGCAAGGCCTTGCCCGCCCACCATCGCAGGACACGCTGCAAATACGTCCATGTCAGCTCCCTAGCGGCATGCATGCCGCCAAGGGTCCCGCGACGGTGGGCAGGCAAGGACCATTCGCCTTGGTCGGTGCAGGGGTTTCAAAGCAGCCAACATCCGCCGACGCGGTGTTCCTCGCTCGTCAACACACCGCCAGCCAGCGCTTTGGTGCGGTGTCCTGGCTGCTTGCGCGACCGTTGGCGGCATGGATGCCGCCATCGAGCCCCATGGATGGCTTCACGGCGTATCCCGCGGGCGGCGAGGGCACCGCGCCCTCACCGCTGTGAATAGGCTGCAATGCGTCGCCGTTGCCGTCTCAGCTGTAGGCGTGGCGTGCGTTGGCCAGCAAGGTGCTCAGGCGGTCCTGCGGCTCCAGGCGGAACACTGCGACCGCATCGACCAGCTGCGCGGCCTGGTCTTCCATCGAGCGTGCGGCGGCGGTGGCTTCTTCCACCAGCGCAGCGTTCTGCTGGGGTGGTTTCGTCCATCTGGGTCACGGTCTGGTTGACCTGGGTGATGCCTGCGGCCTGTTCGCGCGAAGCGCTGGTGATTTCGCCCATGATGTCGGTGACGCGCTGCACCGAGGTCACCACCTGCTGCATGGTGCTGCCGGCTTCGGAAGCCAGTGCCGCACCGTTGCCGATGCGGGTCACCGAGTCTTCGATCAGGTGCTTGATCTCCTTGGCTGCGCCGGCCGAGCGCTGTGCCAGCGTGCGGACCTCCGAGGCCACCACGGCAAAGCCACGGCCCTGCTCGCCGGCGCGCGCCGCTTCCACCGCCGCGTTCAATGCGAGGATATTGGTCTGGAAGGCGATGCCGTCGATGACGCTGATGATCTCGGCAATCTTTTTCGACGAGGCGTCGATGTCGGCCATGGTGGTGACCACGCGGTTCACCACGTCGCCGCCCTTTGCCGCGACACCGGCAGCATCCAGCACCAGACGATTGGCCTGGTCGGCATTGTCGGCGTTCTGCTTGACGGTGGCAGTGAGTTCTTCCATGGAGGCTGCGGTTTCCTCCAGCGCGGCCGCCTGCTGTTCGGTGCGACGCGACAGGTCGCCGTTGCCGGTGGCGATTTCGGTGGCGGCCGAATTGATCGTCAGCGAGGAGTCCTTGATACGACGCACGATGCCGGCGAGCTGGTCGGCGGTGGCGTTGGCGTCGTCGCGGATGGTGGCGAAGACGCCCTGCAGCGCGCCGTCCATGCGTGCGGTCAAGTCGCCTTGCGACAGCGAGGAGAGCAGGGCGGAGACGCGCGACAGGCCGTCGGCGTTGTTGTCCAGCAGCGTGTTGAGCTGTTGGGCCAGCAGCAACAGGAAGCCCTGCTTGCCGCGCACGTCGATCCGCTCGCTGAGGTCGCCGGCCGCGGCGGCTTCCACCACGTGCGCGACTTCCTGTTCCACCTGCACTTCCTGGGTACGGTCGCTCCATTCGACCACGTAGCCCATGCGCTCGCCGGTGGCAGCCACGACCGGGCTGACCACTTCCTGCACGATGCGGCCACCGATTTCGATCTGTGCGGTGTGCGCGTTCTTGAGTTGATCCAGCAGGCGCGCGTGCTCGGGATTGCGATGGAACTGGTCGATGCGGGTATTGCCCAGTGCGGTGGCATCGAAATCGGGCAGGTCGTGCCGCAGGACGTCCTGCATTTCCGACAGCATGCGTTGCAGCGGGCGATTGACGTAGATGATGCGGCGCTCGGCGTCGGCGATCATCACATTGGTGCTGACGTCGTCCAAGGCGGTGCGCACGCGCAGTGCTTCGCTGGCGATCAGGTGGTCGCGTTCCAGGCGCGCGCGCAGGTCATCGCGCATGGTGCGCGCGTTGAGCAGCAGGCGGCCGAGTTCGTCATGCCGGTCGATTTCAATCGGGTTGTCCAGGCGACCGGCCGCCACGTCGCCAAGCACGCGTTCCACTGCCAGCAACGGGCGGGTGACCATCTTGCGCGCGGCAATGAACACCACCGCGATGCACAGTGCAAGCACCACCAATGAGAACAGCAGCATGCTGCCCATCAGTGCATCCAGCGGGCCGTCGATGGCGCTGCGCGGCTGCGCGCCGATCACCGCCCACTGCCACGGCGCGTAACGCTGTGCGGTGACTTCGAACGCCTGGCTGGCGCCCTTGGCATCGCGCAGCAGCTGCAGGTTGGCGCTGGGCTGCTTGCCGTCCAGCACCGCCTGCAACAGGGCCTGCTGTTCGGCCGGCACCAGTGCCGCCAACGTGGCCGGGGTGCCGGCCGGGGCCGCAATGATCTGGCCCTGGTGATCGCCCGGCGCCATGTCGACGATGACGAAATAGCCGTCCTGGCCCAGTTTGGTGGTGCTGACCTGGGCCTTGAGCGCGGCCAGGCCTTGGGTATAGTTGCGCCCGACGAACAGCGCACCGATGACCTCGCCGGCGGCATCGCGCAGCGGCTGGTAATGGGTCATGTATTGCTCGCCGAATAGCTGCGCCTGGCCGGTGAAGCTCTTGCCCTGCGACAGGGCGGCGTAGGCCTTGCCCTTGCGATCGAGCAGGGTGCCGATGACACGTTCGTTCTGCTTGTTACGCAGCGAGGTGGTGATGCGCACGAAGTCGTCGCCGGTACGGGCGAAGATCGTGGCAACGCCGCCGGTCGCCTTGGCAAAGCGGTCCACGGCGTCGAAATTGAGATTCAAGGCCTGCTTGCCGGCACGCAGCGACGGCGTGTTCTGTTCGCCGATGGTGACCGTGCTGGCGCTATCGAGTTCGCGCGTCCCGGCCGGGAGCATGTCGTCGAACACGCTGCCCAAACGTTGGGTGCCTTCGCTGAGGGTGACGTCGTACATCGCCACCGACTGCTGCATCAGCCGGGTACTGGAGCGCAGCTCGGCCTTGACCTGCGATTCGATATCGCCAGCGGACTGGCGGTAGATGGTCAGGGCCAACAGACCCAGCGAGATGGCAATGACCAGCGTGAGCAGTGCGGAGAGCCGCGTACCGACCGAAAGGCGGTTGAAGGAATGCATGAGGAATCGACCTTGCCCGGGAGGGCGTTACGAATGCGTGAGCTTGGTAGCGGCCGTTTATGCTCGAAATTGATTGTTGCCGTTGAAATCAGCACAAAATTGGGCGTTTCATTCAGCAATCGGTGGCTGAAAGCGGTTTCACAACGCTCGCGTGATCGCTAGCGATTGTAAATATCGGGTGAAATTTGGCGCGCCCACGAGGCGAGTAACCCGTTGCGTCAGGCGGGCGAAAAGCATGCCTTGCTGCCGCCCGATCGCAGCGAAATCTTGGCCAGCCAATGCGATGGCTGCGCAGCCGCCAAGCGCTTGCAGCCGGAGTCGGCGTTCGCACCTATCCTCGGGGTGGACGCAACGTTCTGCCTGAAGATCGCGCGTGCGGTCTGTGTGTCGTGCCCGGGACTGCAGCAAAAAAAAAGGGCCGCTTCCCCTCGCAAGGGAAGCGGCCCACAAGATCTGCGGAGCGCGGATCAAAGGCTCTCGAAACGTGTGTGTTGCTGGACAACGGTGTTGCGTGAAACGCGCATGGGCAGCTGCGATCGGGTGACGATGCGCAAGGCGGCCGGTTGCACTACAGGGACCAAACACGATCCCGGTGTCTGTACCGGTCGCCCGCCACTGCCGGCGACCGGTGGGCGCGGGCGCCGCCGCTTAAAACTCCTGCCAATGGCCATCGCCAACGGTCGACGTGGTTGCACTGACTGCCACGCGCTGCGGTGTCGCCGCGGCCATGGCGGCACGTGCAACTGGGCGCGTTGCCGGCCGCTGGTGGCGCGCGGCGCCGGCGATGGCCGATAACCTGCGTGCCACCGGCGCGTTCGCATCGACCTTGAAGACCGCCACCGCTTCGGTGAGTTGCTGTGCCTGTTCTTCCATCGCGCGCGCGGCGGCAGTGGCTTCTTCCACCAGGGCCGCGTTCTGTTGGGTGGCTTCATCCATCTGCGTCACGGTGAGGTTGACCTGTTCGATGCCGGCCGATTGCTCCTGCGAGGCGGCGGAAATTTCGCCCATGATGTCGGTGACGCGCTGCACCGACGAGACGATTTCGGCCATGGTGCGGCCAGCCTGGTCCACCAGCTGCGAGCCGTCGGTGACGCGCTGCACCGAGTCGCCGATCAGATCCTTGATCTCCTTGGCGGCGGCCGAGGAACGCTGCGCCAGCGTGCGCACTTCACTGGCCACCACGGCAAAGCCGCGGCCTTGCTCGCCGGCACGTGCCGCTTCCACTGCCGCATTCAAGGCCAGGATATTGGTCTGGAAGGCGATGCCGTCGATGACGCTGATGATGTCGGCGATCTTCTTCGACGAAGCCTGGATGCCAGCCATGGTGTCGACGACCTTGCCGACGACCTCGCCGCCTTGCGAGGCCACACTGGCCGCACCGATCGCCAGTTGATTGGCCTGGCGTGCACCTTCGGCATTCTGCTTCACGGTGGAGGTGAGCTCTTCCATCGAGGCCGCGGTTTCTTCCAGGTTGGCGGCCTGCTGTTCGGTACGTTGCGACAGGTCGTTGTTGCCGGCGGCAATTTCGCTGGCAGCCGCATTGATCGAGACGGCCGAGGTCTGGATGTGCCCGACGATACCGGCCAGTTGCGTGACCGTGGCATTGGCATCGTCGCGCATCTGCGCGAACACGCCCTGGAATTGGCCTTCCATACGCGCAGTAAGATCGCCCGCAGCAATGGCCTGCAACATGCCCGACAACGCCTGCAGGCTGCCATCGGCGGTGGCCATCAGCTGGTTGAGGCTCTCGACCATGATGCGGAAGTCGTACTGGAACTGCGCTGCGTCGCCGCGTGCACTGAAGTCGCCGGCCGCAGCGGCCTGCGCCAGCTGCTTGATCTGCCGATTCATCGCGGCCAGGTTGTGTTTGACCTGCGCCATGGTCTGAGTGAGTTTGGCCTGTTCGCCGGGCAGGGCGTCCATGTCGTCGCTGAGGTCGCCGATCGCATAGCGGCCCATGATCTGCGCCAGGCGCGCGGTGACCTGGATGTGGCTGTCGACCAGCGCATTGGTGTCGCCGGCCATGCGGCCATAGTCGCCCGGAAACGTGCCGGCATCCATGCGAAAGCTCACCTGGCCGGCATCGTGGCGCTTGGCCATGTCCAGCTGGGCGGTGATCAGGTTGCGCACCTGCGACTGCATCGTGTCCATGGCCTGCAACAGGCGGCCGGTTTCGTCGCCGGCATCGCTATGCACGGCGTTATCGAGCTTGCCCTCGGCAATCGCTTCGGCGGCGCGGGTGGCGCGGCTCAGTGGCCGGGTGAGGCTGCGGGTGATCAGCAAGCCCAGCGTGCCGCTCAGCATTACCACCAGCAGCGAACCGCCGACCAGCAACTTGCGCGAATCGTCCATCGACTGCAGCGCCACTTCGGCTGCTTCGGAGGCGAGCTTGTCCTGAAGGGCAATGTTCTCGCCGATCTTGTCCTGCCATTTCTGCATCGCAGGTGCGGCCTGGGTGAGCATCAGCGGCAATGCTTCATCGCTGTGGCCAGACATCACCAGGTTGACGACCTTGTTGTTCAAGTCGCGCACGGGCTGCCCGAGGCGATCGATCTCCTCACGGATGCCAACGCCCTGCGGCGAAGAAGGAATGGCGTACAGCGCATCGCGCGCTTTGGTGTAGTCGGCGCGTGCCTGCTTGATGGATTCTATGAATCTCAGGTTGTCTTCGGCGCTGGTCGGCAAAACGACATTGCGCAGCTCCGAGGCGATGACGTAATTGGCATTCATCATGTCGTTGGAGAGGCGGATCTTGGTCATGTTCTGGTGCACCAAGGCATCCACAAGCGCACGTGCAGAGGTCAGCCCCCGGTAGCCGATGAAGGCGATGAACCCGGACAGCAAGATCAGCACAGTGAAGGCAGCAGCCAGGCGCGGCCCGACGTTGAAACGCAGCAAAAGAGAGTTCATGAAATCGCTCGGCTCTGAAGGTTGGATTGCGGTTGTGCTGACAGGCTGGAAAGACGCATGGCGCTCACTTTGCTTGCCGCCAAAGCAGCGTTATCGGCGCTGCCTGCAATCGATTGAGTGAGCTCGGATGTTTGATACAGTTGGGTCTCAGGAATAAACACGACAGTCGTTCGCAACCGACTGTCGTGCGTGACGCTGTCTTTGCGATCAGAACTCCTGCCAATCGCCCAGATCTGCGGCCGATGTGGCGTTGCTCGCAGTACTGCGAGGTGGTGACGCGGCCGCTGGAGTGACGCGTGCTGCCTGGCGCGGTGCGAAGCGGGCATTGGCCGGTGCCCTGGCAATGGCCGACAACTGGCGCGCCACCGGTGCCTGCGCAGCCACCTTGAAGACCGCCACCGCTTCGGTCAGCTGCTGCGCCTGTTCTTCCATCGCACGTGCGGCGGCGGTGGCTTCTTCCACCAGCGCGGCGTTCTGCTGGGTGGTTTCGTCCATCTGGGTCACGGTCTGGTTGACCTGCTCGATACCCGCATACTGCTCTTGCGAGGCCGAGGAAATCTCGCCCATGATGTTGGTGACGCGCTGCACGCTGGCGACGATATCGGCCATGGTGGTACCGGCCTGATCGACCAGGGTTGCGCCTTGCGCGACCTTTTCGACCGAGTCGTCGATCAGGTGCTTGATCTCTTTGGCAGCAGCGGCCGAACGCTGCGCCAGTGTGCGTACCTCAGAGGCGACCACCGCAAAACCGCGGCCCTGTTCGCCGGCACGCGCCGCTTCCACCGCTGCGTTCAAGGCCAGGATATTGGTCTGGAACGCGATGCCGTCGATGACGCTGATGATCTCGGCGATCTTCCTGGACGAGCCCTGGATGTCGGACATGGTGGTGACCACCTTTGCCACCACATCGCCGCCTTGCGAGGCCACCGCAGCGGCGCCGATGGCGAGCTGATTGGCCTGGCTGGCGTGTTCGGCGTTCTGCTTGACGGTGGAGGTGAGCTCTTCCATCGATGCGGCAGTTTCTTCCAGGTTGGCGGCCTGCTGTTCGGTGCGCTGCGACAGATCCTGATTGCCGGAGGCGATTTCGCCCGAGGCCAGGCCGATCGCGTCGGCCGCGACCTGGATGCGGCCGACGATGCTGGCCAGTTGTTCGGCAGTGGCATTGGCGTCGTCGCGCATCTGCGCGAACACACCCAGGTACTGGCCGCTCATGCGTGCGGTGAGGTCGCCGGCAGCGATCGACTGCAACAAGCCCGAGAGCGATTGCAGGTTGCCGTCGGCGGTGGCCATCAAGGTGTTGAGGCTTTCCACCATGACGCGGAAATCGAACTGGAACTGCTCGGCATTGCCGCGCGCGGTGAAGTCGCCATTGGCCGCCGCGTGCGCCAGCTGCTTGATCTCGGTGTTCATGGTCGACAGATTGTGCTTGACCTGGCTCATCGCCGCGGTGATGGCCGCCTTCTCGCCGGGCAACTGCTGCATATCTTCGGAGAGGTCGCCGATGGCATAACGCTCGATCAGGTGGATGGTCTGCATCTTCACCTTGATGTGCGCGGCCACCAGCTCGTTGGTGTCGTTGGCCATGCGGCCGAAATCGCCCGGGAATGCGCCGGCATCCATGCGGAAGCTGATCTGGCCTTCTTCATGGCGCTTGGCCATGCCCAGCTGTGCGGAAATCAGGTTGCGCAGCTGGCCCTGCATGCCGTCCATGGCGTGCAACAGGCGGCCGGTTTCGTCGTTGGAGTGCGTGCTGACGTCGTTGTCCAACTTGCCTTGGGCAATGGCTTCGGCGGCGCGGGTGGCGCGCGTCAGCGGAACCACCAGGCTGCGGGTGATCAGCCATGCAAGCACGCTGCTGATGAGCACCACCGCCAGGCCGCCACCGATCAACATGGCACGGCCGCGGGCCATCGCCGTGGTGGCCAGCGCATTGGCTTCCTGGGCGCGCTGGCGCTGCAGCGCCGAATATTCCAGCAGTTTGTCCTGCCATGCCTGCGTGGCCGGTGCGGCACGCTGCAACAGCAACGGCATGGCTTCTTCGTTCTTGTTGGCAAGACCCAGGTCGATCACCTGTTGGTTGAGCGCGCGGGCCGCCTTGTTGTTCGCGTCGATGCTCTCACGCAGCGCCTGGGCCGCAGGCGTTGCCGAGAAGGTGTAGAGCTTGTCGCGTGCTTCCTTGTAGATGCTGCGCTGCTCTTCGATGATCGCAGCGAAGCGGCGATTCTCCGCATCGCTGGTCGGCAACACGATATTGCGCAACTGCACGGCAATCACCGACACCGCGTTGTTCATTTCCTGCAGCCGCTGGACGATCACCATGTTGCGGTTGGTGAGCGTATCCAGGGTCTGGCGCGCCTGCGCCAGCGTGTACAGGCCAGCGACGACCAGCGCGCAGGACAGCAGGATCAGCGTGCCGAAGGCAAAGCCCAGGCGCTTGCCGACGTTGTAGCGTTGAAGAAGAGCAGTCATGTTGGGATCTCGAGAGCGATGGGCAGGAAAGGGGCAGTGCGCTGAGCGGCGAGGCGTACGGAGTACGCGGATGGCGCCGAAGCGGGCGCGCGTCGAGCCGATCCATCGAGCGTTGCGACATCCAAGGTCGCAACGCCAGCGATTGCAGGGCAGGTACGCGTGCTTGAGGTTGGTAACGGCGCACCGACACTGCTGCTGAACTCGCTAGGCCCCACGCGTATGGTTCGGCGTCACCGAGGTGAGCCTGGCGTGCACAACCGCCTGGAAATGCCTGTCAGCAGGGGCATCCCGATGGCTCCGGAAGATCGCGTCTTCACTTCCTGCTCACGGGCGTGACAGCCGCTCAGGCAGTTGGATACAGGACGGATGCCTTGGCGTGTGGTTGCATCCGCGCCATCGCGCAGGGCCGATCGATACCGGCGCACTCGCGGGAGAGCTGCTGATGGCACTGGGCCAAACGCGTGCGCGTTGGTGATGTGCAAACGCTACGCCGTTGCCTGACAGATGCAGGCAGCGGGGACTGAATCAGGTGGGACGCGGGCGTGCGCGCCGCGTCCCAGGCAGGCCTGCCGCCAGGCGTTGCCTCAGGCGGCGTGGCCCAGGCGGCTGCGCGCAGGCTCGGCCTGCAACTGGAACACCGAAACGGCATCGCGCAATTGCTGCGCCTGCTCTTCCATCGAACGGGCGGCGGCGGTGGCTTCTTCCACCAGCGCGGCGTTCTGCTGGGTGGCCTGATCCATCTGCGCGACGGTCTGGCCAACCTGTTCGATGCCTTGCGACTGCTGCTGCGAGGCCTCGCTGATCTCATGCATGATGGTGGTGACGTTCTGCACCGAATCGACGATGTCCTGCATGGTGCGACCGGCCTGGCCCACCAGCTGGCTGCCGTGTTCGACCCGGCTGACCGAATCCTCGATCAGTTGCTTGATCTCTTTTGCCGCACCGGCCGAGCGTTGCGCCAGCGTGCGCACTTCACTGGCCACCACGGCAAAACCACGGCCTTGTTCGCCGGCACGTGCCGCTTCCACCGCTGCGTTCAGGGCCAGGATATTGGTCTGGAAGGCGATGCCGTCGATGACGCTGATGATGTCGGCAATCTTTTTGGATGCTGCCTGGATGCCGGCCATGGTGCCCACGACCTCACCCACCACCGCACCGCCTTGCGAGGCGACCGTGGCCGCACCGACCACGAGCTGGTTTGCGCGGCGCGCATGTTCGGCGTTGTTGCGCACGGTGGAGGTGAGTTCTTCCATCGAGGCAGCGGTTTCTTCCAGATTGGCCGCTTGCTGCTCGGTGCGCTGCGACAGGTCCTGATTGCCGGTGGCAATTTCGCTGGCGGCGTCGTTGATGGCATTGGTGGACTGCTGGATGCGCCCGACGATATTGGCCAGCTGGGTCACGGTGGTATTGGCATCGTCGCGCATGCGCGCGAACACGCCATGGAAGTCGCCGTGCATGCGGGCGGTCAGGTCGCCCGCCGCGATGGCCTGCAGGACCGTCGAGAGCGCGTGCAGGTTCGCATCGGCGGTGGCCATCAACTGATTGAGGCTGTCCACCATTGCGCGGAAATCGTACTGGAAGCGCTGTGCGTCGCCGCGTACGCTGAAATCGCCATTGGCGGCGGCCTGCGCAAGCAGCTTGATCTCGCTGTTCATCGCCGACAGGTTGGCCTTGACGGTATCCATGGTGTCGGTGAGCACGGCCTTTTCGCCAGGCAGGCGCTCCATGTCCTGGCTCAGGTCGCCGATGGCGTAGCGCGACATGATCTGCGCAAGCTTCATCTTGACCGCAATGTGCGAGCCCACCAGCGCGTTGGTGTCGTGCACCATGGTGGCGTAGGCACCGGGGAAACTGTCTGCCTGCATGCGGTAGCTGATCTGGCCGGCATCGTGGCGCTGCGCCATTTCACTTTGCGCGCTGAGCACGCGCTGCAGTTGCCCCTGCATCTGGCGCATGGTGTCGAGCAATTGACCGGTTTCGTCGCGGCCGGCGGCACTGACCTGATCGTCCAGCCGACCCTGCGCGATATTGGCGGCCACCGTCGCGGCGCGGCGCACATTGCGCGTCAGGCGCGACAAGGTGTACCAGCACAGCGCGGCGATCAGCAGCGCCAGCACCGACAGGCCGGCGATCGCTTGCCACATCGCGTTGCGTGCGTCGACCAGGTGACGTTCGGATTGCCGCTGCAGCGCCTGCAGCGAGACATTGCTGAGGTCACGCATGGTCTGGCCCAGCGCATCGAGCGCGGCATTCCACTGGGCGTCCGCCTTGGCATCGCTGCCGTGCAGGGCGGACCCCAGTGCGGCCAGTGCGGCGCTTGCCTGGGTGGCTTCGGCCTTGGCGGCATCGGCCAGCGCGGGGTCGGGCTGTTCCAGCAAGCCCATCGCCTTGTCCAGCTCATGGCGGAAACGCACATGGTTTCGAGCAAGTTGATCGAGCTGCTCGCGCAGCATGGCGCGGCTGTCGCCCGCCTGCGAGGGGTCGCTGGCGGCGTCCAGACGGGTCAGCGATTCGGTGGTCTCGGGGCTGTAGATCAGCGTGGACACCACCAGGTGGTAACTCTCGATGTACGGGGTGTAGACCAGCTGGCTGTCGTCGCGCAATGCATCGAGCGCGGCAAAGGCCTGTTCGCTCACGGCGGCGTAGCCCTCCGCGGCGGCCCCTGATACATGGCGCTGCTGCAGGGCCAGCAATTGCTTCTGGCTGCGCTCGAAGCCGGGCATGCCGGCCGTGGTGGCGAGTAGTTGGGCGAGATCGCGCTCGGCGCGCTGCGCGGCGTCTTTGGCGGCGCTGCCGCGATCTACGTGGGCTGCATGCAGGTCGGTGATCAGGCCCAGCATTTGGCCAAGCGGCGCATAGCTGCGCAATTCGTTGCTGCTGATGGCAACGCTTTCGTTGAGCTTGCCGCTATAGAGCAGCACCGGAATGACCAGCCCCACCAACGCAAGCACGCCGATGCTGCCGAGTTTCCTGGCGATGGCCAGGTCGTCCCAACGGCTGGTCCAGCGGCGTGGCGAAGCTGGAATGGTCTGCGGCGACAGCGCGGGTGAGGTGGTCATTGATGCGTCTCATGGATGTAAGCAGGCTATCGGCTAACGACGTGCACGCCTTTAGCGGGCCGGCAGCGCTGCCGACCCGTCCGGTTCAGTCAGTGCTGGCGATCTGTTCAGAACTCCTGCCAACTGCTGTCGTTGCCTGGCGCGGCGACCACGGCGCGCAGCTTGGCGGGAGCGCGGCCGGTTGCCGTCGCCTCGGCCGCAAGCGCGGGCGTTGCTGCCGGGCGCCGTGATGCTGCACGCGATGCCTGCGATGCGTCGCTGCTGTCGGTCTTGAAGACCGCCACTGCCTCGGTCAATCCGAGCGCCTGTTCTTCCAGTGCGCGTGCGGCGGCGGTGGCTTCTTCCACCAGCGCGGCGTTCTGCTGGGTGGTTTCGTCCATCTGGGTCACGGTCTGGTTGACCTGCTCGATGCCGGCCGACTGCTCCTGCGAGGCCGCGGAGATCTCGCCCATGATGTCAGTGACGCGCTGCACGCTGGACACGATCTCGGCCATGGTGGTGCCGGCACTGTGCACCAGCAGCGAGCCTTCGGCCACGCGTTGCACCGAATCGTCGATCAGGCTCTTGATCTCCTTGGCCGCCGCGGTGGAGCGCTGCGCCAGCGTGCGCACTTCGCTGGCCACCACGGCAAAGCCGCGGCCTTGTTCGCCGGCGCGCGCCGCTTCCACCGCGGTGTTGAGTGCCAGGATGTTGGTCTGGAACGAGATGCCATCGATGACGCTGATGATGTCGGCGATCTTCTTGGACGACGACTCGATCCCGCTCATGGTCTGGACCACCTTGCTGGCGATCTCGCCGCCCTGCGACGCCACGCGGGCGGCGCCGATGGCAAGCTGGTTGGCCTGGCGTGCGCTTTCGGCGTTCTGCTTGACGGTGGAGGTGAGCTCTTCCATCGAGGCCGCGGTTTCTTCCAGGTTGGCGGCCTGTTGTTCGGTGCGCTGCGACAGATCCTGGTTGCCGGCGGCGATTTCGCCGGTGGCTGCGCTGATGTTGCCGGCCGCGCCCTGGATCCGCATCACGATGCGCGTGAGCTGTTCGGTGGTGGCGTTGGCGTCGTCGCGCATCGTGGCGAACACACCGTGGAAGTTGCCGTGCATGCGGGCGGTGAGATCGCCGGCGGCGATCGACTGCAACAGCGCCGACAAGCTGCCCAGGCTGGTGTCGCTGACCTCCATCATCGCGTTGAGGTCCTGCACCATGCGCAGGAAATCGTGCTCGAAGCGCTGCGCATCGCCGCGCGCGCTGAAGTCGCCGGCCGCTGCCGCGCTGGCCAGGCGCTGGATCTCGGTATTGATCGCCAGCAGGCTGGCCTTGGCCGCATCCATCGATTCGTGCAGTACCGCGCGGCTGCCCGGCAGGCGCCGTGCATCGCGGCGCAGATCGCCGCGGGCGTATTCGTTGAGCACTTCGATGGCATCGACGATGGCGTCCAGGTGCTCGAACATCATCGTGTTGATGCCCTTGCTCAGCTCGCCGTACACGCCGGGGAAGTCCTGCGGCATACGGTGCGTCACGTCCTTGTCGGCGTGCAGCGCGATCATCCGCGTGGTTTCGCCGGAGAAACGCTGCAACTGGGCCTGCATCCTGGCCATGGCGCTGAGCAGCCGGCCGGGCTCGTCGGTGGCGGTGGTGTGCACGTCGCTGTCCAGGCGGCCTTCGGCGATGGCCTCGGCGGCACGGGTGGCACGGCTCAACGGCTGGGTCAGGCTGCGGGTGATCAACCAGGCCAGCAGGCTGCTGATCACCACGACCGCAATGCCGCCGGCGATCAGCAATGCCCGGCCACGCTCCATTGCGGCGTTGGCGTCGGCATAGGCTGCCGCGCCACGGCTGCGCTGGCGCGCGGCATACGCATCGAGCGCGTCCTGCCACTGCTGGTTCGCCGGTGCGGCCTGTTGCATCAGTGCCTTGAGCGCCTCGTCGGGCTTGTAATTCATGCCCAGGTCCAGCACCTGCTGATTGGCGACACGCGCCTTTTCGCGGGCAAGATCGATCTGCCGACGCATTGCTGCACCATTGGCGTCGGATGGCGGGATGGCGTACAGCTTGTCGTGGATGTTGCTGTAGTACTGCCGCTGCTGCTCGACGATTTTTGCGAAACCGATGTTCTCTTCCTGCGTGGTCGGCAGCACGATGTTGCGCAGGTTGATTGCGATGTCCGCACTGGCGCTGCGCATCTCGCCGACATATTCCAGGATCGTCATGTTGCGCTTGACGATCGAGTCCATGCGCCCGCGCGCTTGCGCCAGGGTCATCAGGCCCGCGACCACCAGGCCGCAGGACAGCAGGATCAGAAAGCCGAACGCGGCCGAAAGGCGGGTGCCGACGTTATAGCGTTGGAGAAAGCCCATCATGAAACATACCTGCCGGGAAGGAGGAGAAGGAGGCGGTTGGAGGCACGACGGCGGGCGGCCTTGCGATCACAGTCGGCATCCGCTGCAAGCGAGGGACGGCCGCACGACGCTTGGCGCGGGTAGCGCGTCGGCTCCTTCCCGATTGCAGGGCAGGTAGCGGCGGCCTGGCCGTATACTTGAGCTCGCTATTTAGCTTTTGTTATAGCTGCCATCGTTCAAGGAAGCAGGCAACGCCGCTTGCCGATGCAAGGCCATGCCGGGTGCAGCGGCGATGGATGCGCGTGCGCA
Source organism: Xanthomonas phaseoli pv. phaseoli (assembly GCA_022749655.1). Taxonomy (GTDB): domain Bacteria; phylum Pseudomonadota; class Gammaproteobacteria; order Xanthomonadales; family Xanthomonadaceae; genus Xanthomonas; species Xanthomonas phaseoli. The sequence continues at coordinate 3,161,331 of CP094243.1, read as the reverse complement.
GGGGAGGGCGCCCGACATGCAGGCCGGTCGTGGCGCCAGTGCCACCTCGCGGCTGGCGTTCCAGTTGGTCTTTGCGAAGCGACCGATCAGACAGGGGGCAGGTGAGCGGATGCGTGCCGGCGGGATCGGCTGCGGCCGAGTGTCGCCTTGGCGGTTCGAGTTGGAAGTCGACGCCAGCCAGGGCGCGGCGGTCTGGCCCATCGTCAGCGGGGCCGCCAATGCAATGAGGGCCCAAGCTCGCGCATGCGGGTTGCATGTGCTGGCTCGGGCCCTGCGTGTTGCAACGACTGATGTGTGGAGCGGTTGCCTGGCGCACTGGCGTCGGTGAGCTTCCCACCGACGCCAGTGCGTTACCCCGCGGCACTACGGCGACTTCTTGGTCGGCCGCTTCCAGCCTTCGATCACGGTCTGACGCGCACGCGTCACGGTGAGTTGGCCCGCGGGCGCATCGCTGGTGACCACCGCCCCGGCACCGATGGTGGAATTGGCGCCAATCTCGATCGGCGCCACCAACGCGCTGTTGGAGCCGACAAACGCACCATCGCCGATGGTGGTCTGCGACTTGTTCACCCCGTCGTAGTTGGCGGTCAGAACTCCTGCCAGCTGGTCTCGACGGTCGTCGATGCCGCAACCGCGCGCGGCTTGGCGGCAGCGGTACCGCCGATCGAGGTCAGCTTGGCGCGCACAGCCGGCGCCGCCTTGGCGAGTGATGCCGTGCGGGCAGTGCTGGTGGTGCCTTGCTCGGTCTTGAACACCGCCACGGCTTCGGTCAACCCAACCGCCTGTTCTTCCAGCGAGCGCGCGCGGCAGTGGCTTCTTCCACCAGCGCGGCGTTCTGTTGGGTGGTTTCGTCCATCTGGGTGACGGTCTGGTTGACCTGTTCGATTCCGGCCGACTGTTCCTGCGAGGCCGCGGAGATCTCGCCCATGATGTCGGTGACCCGCTGCACGCTGGTCACCAGCTCGCCCATGGTCTTGCCAGCGGTGTTGACCAGCACCGAACCGGCGGCCACTCGTTCGACCGAGTCGGCAATCAGGTCCTTGATCTCCTTGGCGGCGCCGGAAGAGCGCTGGGCCAGCGTACGCACTTCAGACGCCACCACGGCGAAGCCGCGACCCTGCTCGCCGGCACGTGCCGCTTCCACCGCCGCGTTCAAGGCCAGGATATTGGTCTGGAAGGCGATGCCGTCGATGACGGAGATGATGTCGGCGATCTTCTTGGACGAAGCTTCGATCCCGGCCATGGTCTCGACCACCTGACCGACAATCTCGCCGCCCTGGGTGGCCACGCCGGCCGCGCCGATGGCGAGCTGGTTGGCCTGGCGTGCGCTTTCGGCGTTCTGCTTGACGGTGGAGGTGAGCTCTTCCATCGAAGCGGCAGTTTCTTCCAGGCTGGCGGCCTGCTGTTCGGTGCGCTGCGACAGGTCGCTGTTGCCGGCAGCGATCTCGCTGGCGGCGCCCTTGATCGAGATGGCCGATGCCTTGATGCCGGTGACGATCTCGGCCAGTTGCACGGCGGTGGCATTGGCATCGTCGCGCATCTGCGCAAACACGCCGTGGAACTCGCCGCTCATGCGTGCGGTGAGATCGCCGGCCGCGATCGCCTGCAACAGGCCCGAAAGCGACTGCAGGTTGCCGTCGGCGGTGGCCATCAGGGTATTGAGGCTTTCCACCATCACGCGGAAGTCGTGCTGGAAGTTGTCGGCATCGCCGCGGGCGCTGAAGTCGCCATTGGCCGCGCATTGGGAAAGATGCTTGATGGCGTGATTGACCGAAGACAGGTTGCCCTTGACCTTGGCCATGGTGTCGCTGAGCACGGCCTTGTCGCCGGGCAGCGCTTCCATGTCTTCGCGCAGGTCGCCGATCGCGTATTGGCCCATGATCTGCGCCAACCGCATCATCACGGCCACATGCGAGGCGGCCAGGTCGTTGTTGCCACGCACGATGGTGGCGTAATCGCCAGGAAACGCTGCCTCGTCCAGGCGGAAGTTCAGCTCGCCCTGATCGTGCCGGCGCTTCATTTCCTGCTGGCCATGCAAGACCTTCTGCAACTGCTGCTGCATCTTGCTCATGCTGGCGAGCAGACGGCCGGTCTCGTCGGTGCCGCTGCCGTCCACGCTGATCGACAGATTGCCAGCCGCGATGGAATCGGCCACCTGCGAAGCGGTGCCGAGGCGGTTGATCAGGCGACGACGGATCAACCCGCCGCTGACCAGCGCCGCCAGCACGGCGATGCCGCTGCCGACAATCATCGACCAACGGCTGCGGGCCTTTGCGGCGGCCAATGTCGCGCTGCGCTTGACCAGCAACTGGTTTTCCTGCGCTTCGAAGTCGGCCAGGTGCTGGCGGATCTGCCCCATCGCCACGCGTTCATGGCCGGCCTTGAACTGCGTGAGCAAGGCGGACAGATCGGTGTCGCTGGTTTTGCCGCGCAGCGCGATCAGATTGTCCTCAAAGCCCATGAACTGCTCGTATGACGCATGCAGGCGCTGCAGGCGTTCCTGCTGCACCGGGTTGTCGGCGGTCAACGTCTTGGCGTTGGTGAATTCCTGTTCGAACTGCGCCTTGCCCTTGTTGTAGGGGTGAGATGCGTTTCCTGCCCGGACAGCAGAAAGCCGCGCGCGCCCGTCTCGATATTGACCGTGGCAATGGACATGGCGCGGCCGGTGCCGATCACCTGGTAGGTGTGGTCGTTCATGGCCACCGCGTCCGACAGCTGGGACTGCCCATGAAGCCCTACTGCTGCGACGATCAAGAGCACAAGAACAACTGTGCCAAAGCCCAGTGCCAGTTGTGTCGAAAGACTTAGCTGTTTCATCGAATGTGCCTTGAGCTGATAACAATCTGAATAGTGGAAGCCACCCGTTCGGCCCCCGAGATCGGCCGTGCGATGGCGCGGTGCAGTGAGGCGTCTTGGCGCTCGCATGGGTGCCTCGTTGCTGACATAGCTAGCGGCGCAACCACGCTCGACTGAAGGGTTTCGTCACACACTCATCACGCAATTTCGATGGCGTTTATGTTGGAGAAAAACCGGGCTCTACTGGTGTGGGCTGCTGGTGAGGGCAGCACGGTCCGATAAGGCGCATGCAACGCCGGGGCAGGTGTCAGTGCAGGCTCCGCCAAAGGCTGTTGCGCGCGTGCGCAAGACCGATGCCGTCATGCTGCAACGACCCGCGCCGCACCCGGCGATGCGCCTGGTGCCGGCAGCACTGCACGTAAAAAAACCGCGCTCGTTGCGAGCGCGGTGTCCAGTGTGGTTCCTGGGCCGATCCTAGAACTCGGCCCAATTGGACGCGTCGGCTGCGACCGACACGGCAGCGGGGCGCGCCGTCGGGCGTGCGACAGGCGGCTTGATCGCAGGCTTGCTGGCCGCAACCGGACGCTTGGCGGCAATCTGGCGCACCGCCGGTGCGGTGCGGGCTACCGTTTCCATGTCGGCCGACAGCCGGAACAGCGCCACCGCTTCGGTCAGTTGCTGGGCTTGTTCTTCCATCGCGCGTGCGGCGGCGGTGGCTTCTTCCACCAGCGCGGCGTTCTGCTGGGTGGTTTCGTCCATGCTGGTCACGGTCTGGTTGACCTGCTCGATCCCGGCAGACTGCTCCTGCGAGGCCGCGGAGATCTCGCCCATGATGTCGGTGACGCGCTGCACGCTGGACACGATCTCGCCCATGGTGGTGCCGGCGCTGTGCACCAGCACCGAGCCTTCGGCCACCCGCTGCACGGAGTCGTCGATCAGGTCCTTGATCTCCTTGGCTGCGCCGGAGGAACGTTGCGCCAACGTGCGCACTTCAGACGCCACGACCGCAAAGCCGCGGCCCTGTTCACCGGCGCGTGCGGCTTCCACTGCCGCGTTCAAGGCCAGGATATTGGTCTGGAAGGCGATGCCGTCGATGACGGAGATGATGTCGGCGATCTTCTTGGACGAGGCTTCGATCCCGCTCATGGTGCCGACCACCTTGCTGACGATCTCGCCGCCCTGCGAGGCGACGCTGGCCGCGCCGATGGCGAGCTGGTTGGCCTGGCGTGCGCTTTCGGCGTTCTGCTTGACGGTGGAGGTGAGTTCCTCCATCGAGGCCGCGGTTTCTTCCAGGTTGGCGGCCTGCTGTTCGGTGCGCTGCGACAGGTCTTGATTGCCGGCGGCGATTTCGCTTGCCGCGCCCCTGATCGACGTGGCCGAGGCCTTGATGCCGCTGACGATTTCGGCCAGCTGGGTGGCGGTGGCATTGGCGTCGTCGCGCATCTGCGCAAACACGCCGTGGAACTCGCCGCTCATGCGGGCGGTGAGGTCGCCGGCAGCGATCGACTGCAACAAGCCAGAGAGCGACTGGAGGTTGCCGTCTGCGGTGGCCATCAAGGTGTTGAGGCTTTCCACCATCACGCGGAAGTCGTACTGGAAACGCTCGGCATCGCCGCGGGCGCTGAAGTCGCCATTGGCCGCCGATGTCGCCAGGTGCTTGATCTCGGTGTTCATCGCCGACAGATTGGATTTGACCTGTGCCATGGTGTCGGTGAGCACGGCCTTTTCGCCGGGCAGCTTGTCCATGTCCTCGCTGAGATCGCCGATGGCGTAGCGACCCATGATCTGCGCAAGCTTCATCTTCACCGCGATATGCGATGCGACCAGATTGTTGGTATCGCTGGCCATGCGGCCGTAGTCGCCCGGGAACGCCTCGGCATCGATGCGGTAGCTGATCTGGCCCTCATCGTGGCGACGGGCCATGTCGGTCTGCGCGCTGAGCAGGTTGCGCAACTGCTGTTGCATCTTGCTCATCGCCTTGAGCAGGCGCCCGGCTTCGTCGTTGAAATGGGTGTCGACGTCGTTATCCAGCTGGCCGCCGGCGATGGATTCTGCAGCGCAGGTCGCGCGGCGCAACGGCTGGGTCAGGCTGCGAGTGATCAGCACGCCCAGGGCGCCGCTCAACAGCACGACTAGTAGCGAGCCGCCGATCAGCAGCTTGCGCGAGTCGTCCATGGATTTGAATGCCACAGCCGATGCATCGGCTGCCTGCTTTTCCTGCAGGGCAATGTTTTCGGCAATCCGGTCCTGCCAGCCCTGCATGGCGGGCGCCGCCTTGTTCAGCAGAAAGGGAAGTGCTTCGTCGCTGTGACCGGTCATCACCAGATCCATGACCTTGTCATTGAAACCCTTGACCTCGGCGCGGCGCGCATCGATTTCTGCACGCAGGATCTTGCCTTGCTCCGAGGCCGGCATGGCATACAACGCCTCGCGCGCTTTGGTGTAGTCGGCACGCGCAGACTGGATCTTGGCGACGAACTGGCGATTCTCTTCATCGCTGGTCGGCAAGACCAGATTGCGCAGCTGCGTGCCGATAATGAAATTGGCGTTCATCATGTCGTTGGACAGGCGGACCTTGGCCATGTTCTGGTTCACGATGTCGTCGACCAACGCGCGTGCCGAGGTCAATCCGCGATAACCGATCAAGGCGATCAGGCCCGACAGCACGATCAGGACAGCGAAGGCGGCCGCTAGCCGTGGGCCGACGTTGTAACGTTGAAGAAGTGAGGTCATGACAGGGTTCCTGGCAAGCGTTGCGCGATAAAAGCAAGCGATGCGGTGCCGCCAGTCAAGTGCAGTCTGACGTCCCGCTATGCCCAGTAACGGCGCTTGAACGCATCTGCTGAATACCTCGATATCAAAAAAATATAACTCAATTTAGGATCGTGAAATAAACCATTGAATTATTGAATCGAGGTCATCCGGATATTCAATGGATAATGCGGGCGCTACTATTAGCCTATTTATACATTTGTAAAATGTATACCGATAATCTGTTTGATGCGTTGATGGGTTTATCTGGTCCTGCGACGCAATAAAAAAGCCGCGCTCCAGAGAGCGCGGCTTGCATGGGGGCGACTATTCGGCGCAGGTGGCGTTCGAGACGATGGCGAGTTCCCCACCAGCAGGTGCCAGCCGCGGAAGGGCGCTGCACCCGCAGCGCACATGGAGCATTGCCATCCTGTGTACAGGCCGCGCCCACCTGGCGGCGAGCGCGGCCGTCTTGCCGCTGTTAGAACTCGGACCAATCGGATTCATTGGACGGCGCCACTGCCACTGCGGCACGGCCCACCTGACGCGCAGCCTGCGGCTTGATGGCCGGCGTGCTGGCCGCAACCGGGCGCTTGGCGGCGATCTGGCGTACCACCGGCGTTGCGCGGGTGACCGCTTCCAGTTCGGCCGAGAGGCGGAACTGCGCCACCGCTTCGGTGAGCTGCTGCGCCTGCTCTTCCATCGAGCGTGCAGCGGCGGTGGCTTCTTCCACCAATGCGGCGTTCTGCTGGGTGGCCTCGTCCATGTGGGTGACGGTCTGGTTGACCTGCTCGATGCCGGCCGATTGTTCCTGCGATGCTGCGGAGATTTCGCTCATGATGTCGGTGACGCGCTGCACCGAAGAGACGATCTCGGCCATGGTGCTGCCGGCCTGATTCACCAGCGCCGAGCCTTCGGCCACCTTGCTCACCGAGTCGTCGATCAGGCCCTTGATCTCCTTCGCTGCACCGGCCGAGCGCTGCGCCAGCGTGCGTACTTCCGAGGCGACCACGGCAAAGCCACGGCCCTGCTCGCCGGCGCGCGCCGCTTCCACCGCGGCATTCAACGCCAGGATGTTGGTCTGGAAGGCGATGCCGTCGATGACGCTGATGATTTCAGCAATCTTCTTGGACGAGGTTTCGATGCCGGACATGGTGGTGACCACCTGGCCGACCACGTTGCCGCCGTGCGATGCCACGCCTGCTGCGCCGATGGCGAGCTGGTTGGCCTGACGCGCATGCTCGGCGTTCTGCTTGACGGTGGAGGTGAGCTCTTCCATCGACGCGGCGGTTTCTTCCAGGTTGGCCGCCTGCTGCTCGGTGCGCTGCGACAGGTCATTGTTACCGGCGGCAATCTCGCCGGCGGCCGTGTTGATGGCCAGGGTGGAGTGCTTGATGCGGCCCACGATGTCGGTCAGGCGCTGGGTGGTCGCGTTGGCATCGTCGCGCAGCCGTGCGAATACGCCGTGGAATTGCCCGTCCATGCGCGTGGTCAGGTCGCCATCGGCCACGGCGCCGAGCAGCTGCGACAGCTTGCCCAGGTTGCGGTCGCTGACTTCCATCATCGAGTTCAGATCCGACACCATCACGGCGAAGTCGTACTTGAAGCGCTGCGCATCGCCGCGCGCACTGAAGTCGCCGGAGGCAGCCGCCTGCGCCAGGTGCTTGATCTCGGTGTTGATCGACAACAAGCTGGCCTTGGCTGCGTCCATCGCCTCATGCAGCACCGCGCGGCTGGCCGGCAGGCGACGCGCATCTTCGCTCAGGTCGCCCTGTGCATATTGATTGAGGATGTGCACCGCATCGACGATGGCGTCGAGATGCTCGAAGATCATCGTGTTGATGCCGGTGGCAAGGTTGCCGTACACGCCGGGGAAATCTTCCGGCATGCGGTGGGTGATGTCTTCGGCGGAATGCAGGTGCGACATGCGCGCGGTTTCGTCGGAGAAACGGCGCAGCATCTGGGTCATGCCACCGGTGGCCTCCAGCATCTGGCCGATTTCGTCCTTGCTGGTCCTGCCGACCTGTACGCCCAGATCGCCGCGCGAAACCGCCTGGATGGCGCCCAGCGCCTTGGCGAGCGGGCTGGTGATGCTGCGTGCGATCAACCAACCGAAGGTGACCGACAAGGCGGCCATCAACAAGGTGCCGATCAGCAGCACCGCGCTGGTCAGCTTGAACGAGCTGGCGCTGGCAGTCACCATGTCGCCCAGCGCCTTGGACTGCTGTGCATACAGCTTGTCCACCGAGGCGAACAGTTCCTTGCGGATCTCGCCCGACTGCTTGCGCGAAAACTCCATCGCCGCGGCGCGGTCGGGCTCTGCGTAGAGCTTGCGCAGCTGCTGGTTGGCCGCGAAATAGCGTGCGCTGGCATCGGTGAGCTTGGCGTACTCGGCCTTCAACGGCGATGCCGCATCGATCTTGGCGTCCAGCTGCTTCTGCGTGTCGGCGTACTTGGCCTGGATTTCATCCATGCGCTTGAAGAAATACGCGTAGCGCTCCGGGTCTTCCAGATTGAGGAACTGGCCCACTTCGTAGACACGGAACTCGCCGGCAAAACCGCGCAACTCGGACAGGCGGCTCAATACCGGCACCACGTCCTGGTTGATCAAGGTGGTTTCGCTCTGCATCTGCTTCATGCGCGAAAAACCCAAGCCGCCCAGTAATGCGGTGAGCACGGCACTCAGGCAGAAGGCAAACATCAGTTTGCGGCGGATTGGCCAGTCGTTGAACTTATTCATCACTTGCTCCGGAGCATTGCTTAGCGTCGTTATCCAGCAAGCTAACGGCCGAAACGCCAAGTTCTTTAGTTGTGAAGTATTAACGGGCTGGCAAACGCCGGCCAGCTAGGCCCTAATGCCGCAACGCTGGTCTTGCGGCGATGCGTCACAGCGCCAGATCCGGCCGCCGTTGCGCACCGTCCTTGCTCAAAAATCCTGCCACTGGCTGTCGTTGCCGGCGGTGGCCGCGGGCGCGTTCACTGCCGGCTTGCGCGCGCTCGGCGCACGCGTGCCGGTCTTGTGTGCCCGCGCTACTGCGACCACGGTAGGCGTTGTCGGCGCAGGCGTTGCAGTCTGCGACGGCGGCGCATCGGCCAGGGTAAAGCGCGACACTGCGTGCGCCCAGCTGGCTGGCCTGGTCTTCCATGGTGCGCGCCGCGGCAGTGGCTTCTTCCACCAATGCGGCGTTCTGCTGGGTCGCTTCATCCATCTGGGTGATGGTGAGGTTGACCTGCTCGATGCCCGACGACTGTTCCTGCGAGGCGGCGGCGATCTCGCCCATGATGTCGGTCACGCGCTGCACGCTGGCGACGATATCGGCCATGGTGGTGCCGGCCTGATGCACCAGTTGCGAGCCCTCGGCGACCTTGCTCACCGAATCGTCGATCAAGTGTTTGATCTCTTTGGCGGCACCGGCCGAGCGCTGCGCCAGTGTGCGCACCTCGGAGGCCACCACGGCAAAACCGCGGCCCTGTTCGCCGGCACGCGCCGCTTCCACGGCGGCGTTGAGCGCCAGGATGTTGGTCTGGAACGCGATGCCGTCGATCACGCTGATGATCTCGGCGATCTTCTTCGATGAGACTTCGATGCCGGACATGGTGGTGACCACCTGCGCCACCACCGCGCCGCCCTGCGACGCCACGCCGGCCGCACCGATCGCCAGCTGGTTGGCCCGGCGTGCGCTCTCGGCATTCTGTTTGACGGTGGAGGTGAGCTCCTCCATCGAGGCGGCAGTCTCTTCCAGATTTGCCGCCTGTTGTTCGGTGCGCTGCGACAGGTCGTTGTTGCCGGCGGCGATTTCGCTGGAGGCAGTGTGAATGCTGCCGGCGGCCTGCTGGATGCGCCCGATCACCAGCGCCAGCTGCTCGGCGGTGGTATTTGCGTCGTCGCGCATCGCGGCGAAAACGCCATGGAACTGGCCCTGCATGCGCGCACTCAGGTCGCCGTCGGCCAGTGCGCTGAGCAGGCGCGACACTTCGGCGATGCTGACCGCGTTGGCATCGAGCAAGGCATTGAGCTGCTGCGCCAGTTGCAGGAAAAAGCCTTGTTTTCCGGTGCTGTCGATGCGCTTGGAAAGATCGCCGGCAGCGGCGCTACGCACCACGTCGGCAACGTCGATTTCCACGCGCGCCTCCGCCGTGCGGTCGCGCCACTCGCAGACAAAACCCAGGTGCGCGCCGGCCTCGTCGCGAATTGCCGAAACGTTCTGTGCGATGCAGGTGGTGCGGTACTGCACCTCGCGTTGGGCAGCGCCCTGGCGGTCCAGACGCTGGTAGATCTCCGCGTCCTGTGCGTTGCCCACCTCCAGCAGCGAGACCGGTTGGCCGACCAGGTTGGCGGTGCGCTTGAACGCGGGCGCGCAGGCCTGGATATCGTCTGCGTAGGTGTGCAGCAGGTTTTGCAGCGCACTATTGGTATAGATGATGGTGAGATCCGGGTCGGCGATGTACATGCCGGTGGATGCGTTATCCAGCGCGGTACGGATGCGCAGGTTTTCGGCCGCGATGCTGCGCTCGCGCTCCAGGCGCTCGCGCAGGTCGCGCTGCATGCGCGCCAGGGCGGCCATCAGGCTGCGCGAGTGCTTTGCGGCGACCGGGATCGGTTGATCCAGGCGGCCTTCGGCGATGTGCTGCGCAGCTGCCATGGCCAGCTGCGGCTCGCCGCCGAGCAGGCCGAACACCGAGCGCAGAATCCAGCCGGCCGCCAGCGCCAGGCACACGAATGCCAGCACCACGGCGCTACCTTGCTGCCACATCACCCGGTGGCTGTATTGCTCGGCCTGGCGGCGGCTGGCCTCGTTCAAGGCCAGGATGCGCTCGCTGATGGTGCCCATGCGGGTTTCGAGCTGGCTGAACTTGTCGTTGAAATCCGCGTAAGCCGCTGCGCTGTCCGCATGCGTCTCGGCAGCTTTCACCACCTGGTCGGCAGAGGCGATATAGGCCTGCAGCGCCGGTGTCACCGCATCCAGATCGCTGCGCAATGCAGGGTCCAGCGGCAGTTTGCGGTTGGCGGCCAGCGATTGGCGGAATTCGCCGGCATGTTCGCCCAGTGCGGTGCGTGCGGCTGCAACTGCTTTATCGTCTTTCGTGGAGGCAGCAAGCAACGCTGCGGTGACATCGCCGCGCAGGGCGTCGTGCATCATGTCCGCCTGCATGTGGTTGCGCAGCGCATCGGAGGAGATGACCTGTGCGGCGATCGCATCGAGCAGGCCGCGTTGGCCGTTATAGCCCACGCCACCCAGGGCGAGCAGCGCCAAAGCGGCCACCAGCACCAGGACGCCCAGCATATGCATGATCTTCATGGTGCAACCCGTGTCAGAAGCGGAAAGACAGGCCCACGCCGAGCGCGTGATCCGGTGAGCGGTCGTTGAGTCCGCGGCTGTAGACCGCGTCCAGTTGGACGTCGTTGCTCAGCAGCCAGGCCGAGCCGATATCGAGCAGGGCGACAGTGCCGCCATCGTCGCTCTTGGCGATCTGCGGCAACGCCACTTCGACGAACGAGCGCACGCGGTCGTTCCAGGCCTTGCCAAGAACCGCGCCGAAGATGCCGGCGGTATATCGGTTGCCCTGGCCATCGTCGTCCCAGATCACGCCGGGCATCATGCCCGCGGAAATACTGTCGCTGAGCTCCCATTCGGCTACCAGCCGGAACGAGGGGCGTGCACCATGGCCGCGCAACGCTTGCGCGCCGCTGGGCAGGTCCACATGCAGCAACCAGGCCAGCGAGGTCTTGCCGACGTCGGAGCTGGCCAGGTGATGCTTGATGCCAAGCGAGACGTCGGACATGCCGCTCACCTGCGCATCGCCGGGCAGGTCGATGCGCTGCCAGCCATCGGTTTCCAGCCGCAATTCCCAGGTCTGGCCCAGGCCGTAGCGCAGGAGCGTGGGTGTGGAATACGCATCCACCGCGTCATCGCGTTCCCACGCGACGCTGGTTTCCACCTGCACGCGGCGGTCGCCAACGGTGAGGCTGGATTCCACGAAATCCGGGCGGTCGGTCGCGATCGGGTCTTCGGCGCGGGCATGACCCATCGCACCCAACAGCACAAAACAGCTGGCGATAACAGACGGCTTCATGGCATCCCTTGCGTGGCAACGTGCGGAAACACATATCCGGATGCATGCGCTGGCTGCGTTGGCTGCCACAGCAGGCATGGATTGCTGGACCGGCTGCTGCGGCGGGGCGCAGGCAGTCGATGTCATCCACACTAACGGCAACGCCGCATGATTCTTGATGCGCGTCGGACGAGCGGAAGGGGCAGGGCACGCACAGCGCGCCGAGGACGCGCCGCGGTGGATGCAGCTGTGGAATGCAAGTGACGCTGCGTGCTTACGACGACGCTAGTGTTCGCTTGCAATCCACGTTTCACGGGGCGGTCAGAAATCCTGCCACTGGCTGTCGTGACCGGCAGTCCCGGAGGACTTGCCCACGTCATGACGCAGCGGTGTCGCCGCGCGCTTGCCGCGGGCCGGTGCCGGCTTGGTGGTGACGACCGCGCGCACCACTGGTTTGCCAGTGGCCGCAGCCGGCACGGGTTTGACCGCATGGTGGAGCTTGAAGACCGCCACCGCCTCGGTCAGCTGGCCCGCCTGTTCTTCCATCGCACGCGCTGCGGCAGTGGCTTCTTCCACCAACGCGGCATTCTGCTGCGTGGCTTCATCCATCTGCGTCACGGTGAGATTGACCTGCTCGATGCCGGACGATTGCTCCTGCGAAGCGGCGGAGATTTCGCCCATGATGTCGGTGACGCGCTGCACGCTGGCGACGATCTCGCTCATCGTGGTGCCGGCCTGCTGCACCAGCGACGCGCCTTGTTCCACCTTGCTCACCGAATCGTCGATCAGGTGCTTGATCTCTTTGGCCGCACCAGCCGAACGCTGCGCCAGCGTGCGTACCTCGGAGGCGACCACGGCAAATCCGCGGCCCTGTTCGCCGGCACGCGCCGCTTCCACGGCGGCATTCAAGGCCAGGATGTTGGTCTGGAACGCGATCCCGTCGATGACGCTGATGATCTCTGCGATCTTCTTGGACGAGGTCTCGATGCCCGACATCGTGGTGACGACCTGCGCCACCACCGAGCCGCGGTGCGAGGCCACGTCGGCTGCGCCGATGGCCAGCTGGTTGGCCTGACGCGCATGCTCGGCATTCTGTTTGACGGTGGAGGTGAGTTCCTCCATCGAGGCCGCGGTTTCTTCCAGATTGGCGGCCTGTTGTTCGGTGCGTTGGGAAAGATCGTTGTTGCCGGCGGCAATTTCGCTTGCGGCTGCGCTGATGTGCGTGGCCGAAGTCTGGATGCCGGAGACAATGCCGGTGAGCTGCGCCACCGTGGCATTGGCATCGTCGCGCATGCGGGCGAACACGCCCTGGAAGTCGCCGTCCATGCGGGCGGTGAGGTCGCCTTCGGCCAGCGCACTGAGCAGACTGGAAATCCGCTCCAGGCTCAGCGAGGTGGTTTCCAGCAGGCCATTGAGCTGGCGGCCGAATTCCAGATAGAACCCATGCTTGTCTTCCAGCGCCAGGCGCTGGCCGAAATCGCCCATCAAGGCGGACTGCACCAGTTCGGCCACTTCCTGTTGGGTGCTCACTTCGGCGCTGATATTGCGCCACAGCAGCATGCTGCCGCTACGACGGCCATCAGGGGCATACAGCGGGGTCATGGTCAGATCCAGTGTCACCGGCCCGAAGCGGTAGCGCTCGGTGGTGGTGGACTGCAGCTCCCGCAGACGCTGCGTACGTTCAGTGCCTTCGCTGTCGTTGCCGAACACGTAGTCGATCGGCTTGCCGACCACCGCATCGGCACTGAAGCCGGGCTGGCCCTTGGCATGGAACGCGGGCTCGCCCTGCTTGAAGGAAGCGTGCAGCGCCTGGGTGATGAATACCGCGTTGTGCTGTTCGTCGGCCAGCAACACTTCCATTTCCGAATGTTCCAGCGCGGTGCGGATGCGCAGGTTTTCGTTGGCCACTTGCGCATCGCGTTCGATGCGCTCGCGCAGGTCGCTCTGCATGCGTTGCATGGCGCCCATCAGGCGGCCCACTTCGTCCTGGCGCTGCACGGTGATCTGGTTGTCGAGCTTGCCCGAGGCGATCGCATCGGCCACGTGCGCGGCGGCCTCCAGCGGCCGCACCACTTGGCGACGCAGCAGCGCGAACAATGCCACGCTGAGCACGAGCGCCGAGCCAAGGCCGACCGCAAGGATGGTCCACAGCAGGTGGTGCGCCTGCTGCATGATCGTGGCATACGGCACCACCACGCCCAGCGCGAAGCGCTCCTGCGCCTTGCCGATCTGTAGCGGAACGTAGGCGCTGACCGCACCGTCTGCATCGGGGCTGAAATCCAGCGCGTCCTTGCCGGCCTTGATCGCCTCCAGCATGCTGCGATGGCGTGCGTCGGTGACCTGCTTGCCGATGCGCGCGGTGTCGTGCGATGCCAGCACCACGCCGGCGGGCGAGAGCAGTTCGACATAACCGTCCTGCATCGAGCGCAAGGCGCCAAGGCGCTGCTGCAGGGCCGCCAATGCCACATCCACGGTCACCGCGCCCAGATACTTGCCGTCCTGCAGGATCGGCGTGGACAAGGTGGTCATCAGCACGGTCTTGCCGCCGATCTTGTAATCGTAGGGTTCGGCCACGGTCTGTCGCAGCAGCGCACGTGGTTTCAGATTCCAGTCGCCCAGGCCGGGGTTTCGTAATCGGTGAGCGGTTCGCGGACCAGGGTCTGGTCGCTGCGCCCCCAGTAGGTCATGAAGCGGCCGGTGGCGTCGTGGCCCTTGGCATTGGCGAATGCGCTGTCCTTGCCATCGAAGGCCTGCGGCTCCCACAAGGTGCCCATGCCGACCCATTCGGGGTGATCCAGCAATTGGTCGTGCACCACTGCCGCGGCACTGTCGCGGCTGATGCCGCCATTGGCGCGTTGCACCAGCAAGGTGGTGGCCAGCGATTGGCCGGTCGTCAACGCCTGGCCCAGGTCGCTGCCGATCTGCTCGGCCTGGTAACGCGCGGCGTTTTGCATCGTGGCCTGCGCAGAGGCGCTCAATGCGCGACTGCTTTGCCAATAGGTGATGGCCGCGGTCAAACCGAAGCACAGCGACGCAATGACCGCCGTACCGAACATCAGGCGGTACGCCAGGCGTCCGCTGAAACGTGAGTGGGTGGAAGGCGAGGTCATGGGCGTAGCCGCGGAAGGAAAAAGCGAAAAGGGAGAACGGACAAGGCAACCCCGCCGGAGCGGGGTAGGTACGGTCAGTAGGTGGCCAGCGCAACCCGCGCCGGGGCGCGTGCACCGGTACCGGCGAACTGGTTGGAGGTGGCGGCAACGATGCGGAAGCTCGACACCGCTTCATCCAACTGCTGCGCCTGCTGCTGCATGGCATTGGCCGCAGCGGTGGCTTCTTCCACCAGCGCCGCGTTCTGCTGGGTGCTCTCGTCCATCTGGGTGACGGTGAGGTTGACCTGTTCGATGCCGGCCGACTGTTCCTGCGAGGCGGCAGAAATTTCGCTCATGATGTCGGTGACGCGCTGCACCGAAGAGACGATCTCGGCCATGGTCTTGCCGGCCTGATCCACCAGCAGCGAGCCCTCGGACACCTTGCCCACCGAATCCTCGATGAGGTGCTTGATCTCCTTGGCCGCGCTGGCCGACCGCTGGGCCAGCGTGCGTACTTCCGAAGCGACCACCGCGAATCCGCGGCCTTGTTCGCCGGCACGTGCGGCTTCCACCGCAGCATTCAACGCCAGGATATTGGTCTGGAAGGCGATGCCATCGATGACGCTGATGATCTCGGCGATCTTCCTGGACGAGGTCTGGATACCGGACATGGTGTCCACCACCTGGCTCACCACCTGGCCGCCCTGCGAGGCCACGCTGGCGGCGCCGATCGCCAACTGGTTGGCCTGACGCGCGCTCTCGGCATTCTGCTTGACGGTGGAGGTGAGTTCCTCCATCGAGGCGGCGGTTTCTTCCAAGTTGGCGGCCTGCTGTTCGGTGCGCTGCGACAGATCGTTGTTGCCGGCGGCGATTTCGCTGGCCGAGCCGGTGATGGAACTGGCCGCCTGCTGGATGCGTCCCACGATGCCGGCCAGCTGGGTGGCCGTGGCATTGGCGTCATCGCGCATGCGCGCGAACACGCCATGGTATTGGCCATCCAGGCGCGCGGTGAGGTCGCCTTCGGCCAGGGATGCCAGCAGCTCGGACAGCTTGCCCAGGTTGCGGTCGCTGACCTCCATCATTGCGTTGAGGTCGTGGATCATGCGCGCCGAGTCGTGCTTGAAGCGCGTCGCATCGCCGCGTTGACTGAAGTCGCCGTTGGCCGCGGCCTGGGCCAGGCGTTTGATCTCGGTGTTGATCGCCAGCAGGCTGGCCTTGGCCGCATCCATCGCTTCGTGCAGCACCGCACGGGTGCCGGGCAGGCGCGCGGCATTGCGCGACAGGTCGCCTTGCGCATACTCGTTGAGGATGCCGATCGCATCGACGATGGCATCCAGGTGCTCGAAGATCATCGTGTTGATGCCGCTGGCCAGCTCGCCGTAGACGCCCGGGAAATCGGTCGGCATGCGGTGGGTGACATCGTCGCCGGCATGCATGTGCACCATCACCTTGGTCTGTGCGGAGAAGCGCTCCAGGGTGTGAACCATCTCGTCGGTGGCCTTGAGCATCTGGCCGATTTCATCGGTGCCGTGCTCGGCAGTCCGCACGCTCAGGTCGCCGCGCGCCACCCCTTGATGGCCGCCAGGGCACGCGACACCGGCTCCAGGATGGAGTTGCCGATCATCCAGCCCACCAGCAGGTTGATCAGCACCAGGGCGCCACCGGCGAGCGCAACGATGCCGGTGAAAACCAGCGCCTGCGATTGGGTGTCGTCCAGGTACACGCCGGTGCCGATCACCCAGCCCCACGGCTTGTACAGCGCCGCGTACGAGGTTTTCTGCACCGGATCCTTCTGCCCTGGCTTGGCCCAGGTGTAGTCGACATAGCCGCCGCCGGCCTGCGCTGCGGTGACGAACGCTGGAAATACGCGCTTGCCGTCCGGGCTGAGCACATCGCTCAACGGCTTGCCGACCAGGTCCGGGCGGGTGGGGTGCATCAGCATCGTCGGCGCCTGGTCGGTGACGTAGATGTAATCCACACCGCCACGTGCGCGCATGGTCGACAGGGTGTGCAGCGCACTCTTCTTGGCGGTCTCCACGTCGATCTCGCCCTTTTCGGCGCGTTCGGCATAGCCATTGACCACCGCAATCGCCATCTCGATCTGGCTCTTGAGACCATCGCGGCGCGTATCGGTCAGGTCGACGTACTGCATGCGTGCGGCGATCACCGCCAACGCGATGATGCCCAGCGCAACCAGGGCGGTCTGGGCGAAAAACTTGCGCTTGAGCGGCACATTGGCCAGCGTTCTTGCAAGCGTGGTCTTCAGCGTCATGGCAGATATCCAGCAAAGGAATGTGACCGGTGTAAGTCGAATAGCGACCTGACCGCGAAAATGTTGAGTTGACACGACACGGCGGACGCACGACCGGTGGCGATGTCGACGTGCGAATGGTCTGCCTTTGCTAGTGCGTTAACGCGCTGACACGGCGCGTTGCGTCCTCGGCGCAGTGGCAGCGTGCTGGGCATGAGAGCGGACCAGGCAGTGCCTGGAAGACATGCGGTGACGTCATCGCCGACCGCGCGCAGTGGCGGTTGGCACTTTCGGCGCGCATTGAGCGGCTTATATCTGCCTGGCGAATCCACCAGGCAATATGGTGGGAGCGCTTAGCGTCCTGGTGGAGTCGCCGCGCATGCAGCACCGAGCATCGGGCATGGTGTGAACGGCACCGGCGGGTCGGCCCGGCGTTTGTGCAGTCGCCTCGCTGATGACCTCAGCCGCAGAAGGCGTGATGGTTCAGCGCAACGTGGAGCGCGCTGATCGCGATGCTGCCCGGTCGCTGCGTGGCCACGTCTGGGCTGCCTGCAGCGGCTCAGTTGCGCTGCGCACCGTTCACGCTGGCGACCGATTGCTGCAGGCTCTGCAGTTCGGTCCACAAGACCTGGCGGGTATCGCCGCTGTGGCCCAGCGACAAGGCTTGTGCGTATTGCAGGTCGCCCTCGTGCAGGGCGCGATTGGCCTGGCGGTGCTGTGCCAGATACTTGCCTAGCTGCTGCTGCACCAGCGCGAATTTACGTGCCTGTTCGCCCTGCGGCGCGGAGGCCTGGAAGTAGCCGGCATGCCGTGCGATCCGCTGGTGCAGATTGCCCAGACGCTCGTCGTAGGCTTCGATACGCGCCGCATCGTGTCTGGCGGCAAGCTGTGCACGCTGATCGTCGCGCAGCTGCGCCAGATCCACCGCCAGCGCCTGCAATGCGGTAACCGGCACATTGTCCAGAAGCACCGAGACCGGCGCTGCCGGGGCGGCGAAGGAGGGCGGCAACGAGACGCCCGCAGCCAGCAGCGCGGCAGTGAACACGCAGCCCAGCACGGTGCGGGCAGAGCGGTTGGAGTTGGCGGTGTGCATGCGGACGTCCTTCGATCTAGCGCGGGCAATGCGGCCCTCAGTGCTTGCTGTATCGGCCGCAAGAGCCTGCGCTTGACCGATTTTCGACCAGCGGCACGTTTGCATGGATGCCGCAGCCACTTCCTACTCCTGCGGGAGAAGCTGGCGCGCGGTGCCGGGTGAGGGCACGCGCGCAGCCTCATGCGCCCAAGCGCAAGCTGTCGACAACGGCACGCCAATTGCCTCGGCAGAGTTTCCTCGCCAAAAAAGCCCCGACATGGCTGTCGGGGCTTGGGGCGCACCTGCCGTCTGATCGGGCGGCACGTGTCCCTGCAGTGCGCTTAGAACTCCTGCCAGTTCGACTCGCTGTTGCCGGCTGTGGCAACCACCGGGCGTTGCGCTGGGGTGAGATTGGCTTTGGGTTTTGCGTTAGCCGAGCCGGTCACGCGTTTGGCAGCGCTGGCCGACGTGGCAGCGGCCAGGCGCAGCGGCGCAGGGCGCTTGGCTGCCGTCGCAACGGCAGCGACCTGCTGCACCTTGAAGATCGACACCGTATCGGACAACTGACCGGCCTGCTCTTCCATCGCACGTGCCGCGGCCGTGGCTTCTTCCACCAATGCGGCGTTCTGCTGGGTGGCTTCGTCCATCTGCGTCACGGTCAGGTTGACCTGCTCGATCCCGGCCGACTGTTCCTGCGAGGCGGCAGAAATCTCGCCCATGATGTCGGTGACGCGCTGCACGCTGGCGACGATGTCGGCCATGGTCTTGCCGGCCTGGTCTACCAGGACCGAGCCTTCGGCGACCTTGCTCACCGAGTCGTCGATCAGGTGCTTGATCTCCTTGGCCGCACCGGCCGAACGCTGCGCCAGCGTGCGCACTTCGCTGGCCACCACTGCGAATCCGCGGCCCTGGTCGCCTGCGCGCGCCGCTTCCACGGCGGCGTTCAAGGCCAGGATATTGGTCTGGAACGCAATGCCGTCGATGACCGAGATGATATCGGCGATCTTCTTCGACGAAACTTCGATGTCGCCCATGGTGGCCACCACCTTGCCGACCACGTCGCCGCCTTGCGACGCCACAGCCGCCGCGCCGATCGCAAGCTGGTTGGCCTGGCGTGCGCCTTCGGCGTTCTGCCTGACGGTGGAGGTGAGTTCTTCCATCGAGGCCGCGGTTTCTTCCAGGTTCGCAGCCTGTTGTTCGGTGCGCTGCGACAGGTCGTTGTTACCGGCGGCGATCTCGCTGGCCGCGGTATTGATCGATACGGTGGCGTGCTGGATGCGCCCGACGATGCTGGAGAGCTGCTCGGTGGTGGCGTTGGCATCGTCGCGCATCCGGGCGAACACGCCGTTGAACTCGCCCTGCATGCGCTGGGTGAGATCACCTGCAGCAATGGCCTGCAGCACCTTCGACAGCGCGCCCAAATTACCGTCGGCGGTGGCCATCAGCCGGTTGAGGCTTTCCACCATGGCCAGGAAATCATGCTGGAAACGCGCGGTGTCGCCGCGCACGCTGAAGTCGCCATCGGCCGCAGCCTGGGCCAGCAACTTGATCGCGCTGTTCATTGCCGTCAGGTTGGATTTGACGGTGTCCATGGTCTGGCTCAACACGGCTTCTTCGCCCGGCAGGCGGTCCATGTCCTGGCTCAGGTCGCCGATGGCGTAGCGCGACATGATCTGCGCGAGCTTGAGTTTGACCGCGATATGCGCGTCGACCAGGGCATTGGTATCGCGCACCATGCTGCCGTATTGCCCGGGAAACGCGTCCTGGTCCATGCGGAAGCTGATCTTGCCGCTGTCGTGCTGGCGGGCCATCTCCTGCTGCGCGGCGGCAACGGCCTTGAGCTGCTCCTGCATGCCGCGCATGCTGGTCAGCAACTGGCCGGGCTCATCGCCCGGCTGCGGGCCGATCGGGTTATCCAGATCGCCGTGGGCGATCGCATCGGCGACCTGCGTGGCCTGCTTCAGCGGCCGCACCAGGCTGCGCGAAATCAGCCATGCCAACGCGGCAGCCAGGCCGGCGGCGAGCAGGCCGAAGGCGATCAAGGCACGGTTTGCCAGCGCCACGCTGCCGAGGATGGTGGCAGCACCGGCGGCATTCTGTTGATTCTGCAATTCCACCGCCGCAGCAATCGCCTTGGAGCGGCGCTCCAGCAACGGTTGCGCCTGCCCACTGAGCAGCTGCTTTGCGGCCTCCAGGTCGCCTTCGCGGACCAGGCCCAGCAGTCGGTTGTTGGTGGCGCGGGCGGCGGTGAGGCTGTCTTCGATGGCCTGCCGTGCACGCATGCCGTCGCTGTTGGTCGGCAGCTGTTTCAACGCGGCCCACAGCTGCGCGTAATGTTCGCGATTGGCCTTGAGCTGCGCATCGACAGCGGGTCGCTGCTGCGGGGTCGCCAGCATGAAGTCGCGGATGTAGCGCTCGCCGAGCATGTTGCTCTCGCGCATCTGATTGAGCAGCGCTGCCTTGCGGTTATTGACCTCGACGATGATCGCGACCTGATGTTGAACGGTTTTGAATTGGGACAGCGCCAGGGTGGTGGAGCCGGCAAGTAACGCGATCAACAAGGCGAACGCCACCGCCAGGCGTCGCCCGACGGTCATGGAATGCAGGAATTTCATGGTGCTTCTCTATGGGGAGGGTGGAAAAGAGATACACCGGTAGCGTTCGCCACCCGGAATTCTGAAGTTGCATGCTGCATTGCAGCATGCTGGCGTTCATGGTGTTCGGTGGGCCAGCGCGAGACGCTGCCAAGCGACGCACCGCGCAGGCATCCCGGCTGCGAAACGTTGCTGGTCTGTTGGATGCAGGGATGCGTGCGCGTGAGCATTGCCGGAACGCGCATGCGCAAAAAGCCCCGACATTGCTGTCGGGGCTTGCGCATGTTGGTCACGTTGTCGTCCGCTCGACGCAGACGGGGCGGTCAGAACTCCTGCCAGCTCGAGTCGCCGTTGGCGGCTACGGCAGTCACCGGGCGCGGCGTTGCGGTGGGTTTGGCTTTGGCCGCGACCCCGGCTGGTGCGGGTGCGCGCTTGGTCGCGGTCGGTCTGGCAGCGCCTGGCTTTATGGTGGCCAGACGCGACGGCGCAGGGCGCTTGGCTGCAGTCGCAACGGCAGCAACCTGCTGCACCTTGAAGATCGACACCGCATCGGACAGCTGACCGGCTTGCTCTTCCATCGCACGTGCCGCGGCCGTGGCTTCTTCCACCAGTGCGGCGTTCTGCTGGGTGGCTTCGTCCATCTGGGTGACGGTGAGGTTGACCTGCTCGATCCCGGCCGACTGTTCCTGCGAGGCGGCAGAAATCTCGCCCATGATGTCGGTGACGCGCTGCACGCTGGCGACGATGTCGGCCATGGTCTTGCCGGCCTGGTCTACCAGGACCGAGCCTTCGGCGACCTTGCTCACCGAGTCGTCGATCAGGTGCTTGATCTCCTTGGCCGCGCCGGCCGAACGCTGCGCCAGCGTGCGCACTTCCGATGCAACGACGGCAAAGCCACGGCCCTGTTCGCCGGCGCGTGCCGCTTCCACCGCGGCATTCAAGGCCAGGATATTGGTCTGGAACGCAATGCCATCGATGACGCTGATGATGTCGGCGATCTTCTTCGACGACACCTCGATGCCGGACATGGTGGTCACCACCTGCGCCACCACGCTGCCGCCTTGCGAGGCCACCGTGGCCGCGCCGATGGCGAGTTGGTTGGCCTGGCGTGCATGCTCGGCATTCTGGCGGACGGTGGAGGTGAGCTCCTCCATCGAGGCGGCGGTTTCTTCCAGGTTCGCAGCCTGTTGTTCGGTGCGCTGCGACAGGTCGTTGTTACCGGCGGCAATCTCGCTGGCCGCGGTATTGATCGACAAGCTGGCGTGCTGGATGCGCCCGACGATATCGGCAAGTTGCGCGGTGGTGGTATTGGCATCGTCGCGCATCCGGGCGAACACGCCATTGAACTGGCCTTGCATGCGCTCGGTGAGATCGCCTGCGGCAATGGCCTGCAACAGCTTGGACAGCGCGCCGAGGTTGGCATCGGCGGTGGCCATCAGCTGGTTGAGGCTCTCCACCATCGCCTGGAAATCGTACTGGAAGCGCTGTGTGTCGCCGCGCACGCTGAAGTCGCCGTTGGCCGCAGCCTGCGCCAACAGCTTGATCTCGCTGTTCATCGCCGACAGGTTGGCCTTGACGGTATCCATGGTGGAACTGAGCACGGCCTTTTCGCCTGGCAGGCGGTCCATGTCCTGACTGAAGTCGCCGATCGCATAGTGCGACATGATCTGTGCGAGCTTCATCTTGACCGCGATATGCGAGCCGACCAGGCTATTTGTGTCGCGCACCATGGTGCCGTAGTCGCCTGGAAACGCATCGTGATCCATCCGGTAGCTGATCTGGCCGGCATCGTGGCGCTTGGCCATTTCCGATTGCGCGGCGAGCACGGCCTGCAGTTGCCGCTGCATGCCTTCCATGCTGTGCAGCAGTTGCCCGGCTTCGTCGCGGCTGTCGACGTGGATGGCGTTGTCCAGTTTGCCCTGTGCGATGGCACTGGCCACCCGCGTGGCGCGAGCGAGCGGGACTGCGATGCTGCGGGCGATGAACCAGCCGGCAAATGCAGCCAGCAGCACGAACAACGCCATCGCCACGAGCATCACTTGCACCGAACGCTGGTAGGTTGCCTCGGCCTGCGCGATCTCGCTGTCCATGTGGGCGACGTTGAACTTGGTCAGTTCCACCAACTTTGCGAACAGGTCGCGCCGCGCCGGACGCGATTGCTCATCGGAAACGCGATTGGCAGTGACCAGATCGCCGGCACGCACCGCGGCGCTGAGTGCGGCGTTGGCCTTGTAGTACGCGGCCAGTTTCAGTTTGACCTCGTCGTACAACTCGGTCTCCCTGCCTGCGGTGGTGGTCTTGGCGTAGGCGTCCTGCGCCGTCGCGACGTCGGCGCGCGCCTTGTCCATGCGTTCGAAATAATTCTGCACCGCCTTCGGATCGTCGGCATGCGCCAGCTGGGCAAGTTCGTAGGTGCGGAATTCGCCGAGCAATGCGCGCATTTCGCTCAGTTGCTGCACGGCCGGTGCCCACACGGTGCCGATCTCGCGCAACAGATGTGCGCTCGATTGCATCCGCACAAGCGCAAACCCACCCAGGCCCAAGGTGATCAATGCGGTAAAGGAAAACGCCACGGCCAACTTGCGGGCGACGGCAAGATTACGGAACCAGTTCATAGCGGTCTTCTCGTATTGCAGAGAACGACTGGCCTCGTGGGCGCCCGTCAGTGGTTGGGCGAGTGACGATGGCAGAGTCGAAAGATCCGGACAAAGGGCCAGAATCTCCCGCCGGTCGTGTCGGGCCGGACGGGTGTTACTGATGCCGGCAGTCCCCATACGGCCGGCGATCGCCCCAGCACCCATCGTGCATCGATGGCGTGGTGGGGCATTGCGCCGCGGCATCCGGGCCGCGGCGAGTGCATTACGCGGCTTGCGGCACCTTGAGCGAGCGCACCAGGCCACCGATGTCCACGATCAGCGACACCCGCCCATCGCCGAGGATGGTGGCGCCGGAAACGCCCGGAATGCGCCGGTAATTGTTCTCGATGTTCTTGACCACCACCTGCTGCTGGCCGAGCAGCTCGTCCACTTCCAGCGCGATCTTCTGGCCGTCGCCTTCGACCACCACCACCAGCGATTCCTTGGAGGACTGTTGCCCGCCGAAGCCGTAGTAATTGGTGAGCGAAAGGATCGGCAGATACTCGCCACGCACCCGCAGCACCCGACCGTCGCCGGCCATCGCGCGGACGTCTTCCGGTGCCGGCTGCAGGGCTTCGAGCACGTAGGACAGCGGCAGGATCAGGGTTTCGCCGGCGACCGAGACGGTCATGCCGTCCAGAATGGCCAGGGTCAGCGGCAGACGGATCAACACGCGGGTACCGCTGCCGGCGTTGCTTTCCAGCTGCACTTCGCCACCCAGGCCCTGGATGTTGCGGCGGACCACGTCCATGCCCACGCCACGACCGGACAGGTCGGTCACCGCATCGGCGGTGGAGAAGCCAGGTGCGAAGATCAAGTCCCACACCTGCGCATCGGTCGGGTTGTCCGGCACGGCGATGCCGCGTTCGGCTGCTTTTTCCAGGATCTTGGCGCGATTGAGGCCGCGGCCGTCGTCGCTGACTTCGATCACGATGTGGCCACCCTGATGCGAGGCCGCCAGAGTAATCGTGCCGGTTTCGTCCTTGCCGGAGGCGCGGCGCGCATCGGGCATTTCCAGGCCATGGTCGATCGAGTTGCGCACCAGGTGCACCAACGGATCGGCAATCTTTTCGATCAGCCCCTTGTCCAGCTCGGTGCTTTCGCCAATCGTGCGCAGGCGCACCTGCTTGCCGAGGCGGCTGGAGAGGTCGCGCACCAGGCGCGGGAAGCGGCGGAACACGGCATCGACGGGCAGCATGCGCACGCCGATGACCGCTTCCTGCAGATCGCGGGTATTGCGTTCGAGCAGATCCAGTCCGGCGAACAGCTGTTCGGCATGCGCCGGGTCCAGGCCGGTGGAGACCTGCTTGAGCATGGCTTGGGTGATCACCAGCTCGCCGACCAGGTTGATCAATGCATCGACCTTGTCGACGCTGACGCGGATCGAGCTTTCGGCTTCGGCAGCGGCGGCCTTGGCCGGTGTCGCTGCGGCGGCAGCCGGTTCGGCAGCGGCGCTCGCTGCAACGGCGGCGGCGGCGGCAACCGGTGCGGCCGCCGGAGCGTCCACGGCCAGGCTCGGCGGCGGGCCGGGCACGGCCATCGGGCGGATGTCCAGCTCGCAGTCGTCCACCACCCAGGCAAAGCTGTCTTCGATCTTGCTGCGCGGGATCTTGCCGATCAGGCCCAGGTCCCACGCCAGATAGGCTTCCAGCGGGTCGATGTTTTCAAAAGCCCGGCATGCGCTCCAGACGCGCGGCGATCTGCAGCGGGCCCAGGTGTTCGAGCTCGCGGATGATGCGCAACGGGTCGTTGCCGCTCATGAACAGCGAAGGCGCCGGGGTGAAACCGATGTGCCAGGCTTCGGGTTCTTCTTCCTTCGGCTTGGCAACCGCCGCGGCCGCCGGTGCTTCGCCAGCGAGCACGGCATTCAAGCGGGTGTGCACGGCCTTGACCGCAGCCGGGTCGGCCGGGGTGCCGTGTTCGGCTTCGCGCAACAGGGCGCGCAGCACGTCGACCGAGCCCAGCATGGCATCGACCGCATTGGGCTCGAGCTGGCGCTTGTTGGAGCGCAGCTCGTCCAGCAGCGTCTCCAGCACGTGGGTCAGCCCTGCGACGGCGTCGAAACCGAAGGTGGCGGCGCCGCCCTTGATCGAGTGCGCGGCGCGGAACACCGAGTTGATGATTTCCGGGTCGCGGTTGCCTTCTTCAAGCGACAGCAGCCCGGCCTCCATCGCGTCGAGCCCTTCACGGCTTTCCTCGAAAAAGGTGGCGTGGAAACGTTGCAGGTCCATGCTCATGGGCGTGACATCCGAAGCTGAAGCGAGGAGGGTTTAACCGAGAACTTTCTGCACGGTTGCGATCAGCTGTTCCGGGTTGAACGGCTTGACCAGCCAGCCGGTCGCGCCGGCCGCCTTGCCTTCGGACTTCTTGTCGGCCGCCGACTCGGTGGTGAGCATGAGCATCGGGGTGAACTTGTAGTCCGGCAGCTGGCGCAGTTCGCGGATCAGCGAGATGCCGTCCATGTTGGGCATGTTCACGTCGGTGACCACCGCATTGAAGCGCTGGCCCTTCGCGCGGCCCAGCGCAACGGCGCCGTCTTCGGCTTCTTCGACGGCAAAGCCGGCAGAGGTGAGGGCGAAAGAGACCATCTGGCGCATCGACGCCGAATCGTCCACCACCAAGATACGTGCGCTCATGCGGCGTTCTCCACAGATTTCAGGTTGTCATTGGATGCGGGGAGTCCGAGCGCGTCGGTGACGCCGAGCAGACGCGCTGCATCCCTAAAAGTGTCGTTGCAGCCATCGAATTCGGTGTGCAGGCCGGCCTGGCGGCGGCTTTGCACAAAGGCGCAGAGCAACTGCACGCTGGCGGTGTGGATGCGCCGGACTTCACCGGCATCAAGCACCAGGTCGCCGTCCTGGGTGAGGAATCCGGCAAGCTTTTGCTTGAGGTCGGCGCTGGTCTCGATGCCGAGATCCTCACCCAATGTCACTGTGCTCATTGTTGCTCCGAACGGATGGTTCTATGCGTACTAACGGCGGGGGCGGAAAAGCTTTAACGGTGAATCGTCGTGCGTGCAGGTGCGAGCAAGCTAGGCGCGCATCAATGCAGCAGATGGGTGGCATCGAGCAGGATCATCGGCTGATGGCCCAGACGTGCCACACCGCGGAACAAGTTGTTGTAGATGCGGCACAGGCGCGCGTTGTCCGGCGGCTCGATCTGCTGATCGGTGAGGCTGGTGACGTCTTCCACGGCCGACACGCGCAGGCCCATGGTTTCGCCGTTTTCTTCCAGCACCACCACGCGGGTCTGCAGGTCCATGTCCACCGGCGATGAGCCCAAGTGGATGCCCAGATCGATCACCGGGACCACCTGGCCCCGCAGGTTCATGATGCCCAGCATGGCGCTGGGCGTGCCGCGCAGCGGCAGCAGCGGCACGGGCAACACCACTTCCTGCACCTTGAGCAATTCCAGCGCATAGGTCTGTTCGCCGCAGCGCAGACGCAGCCAGCGGGTGCTGCGTTCGCTGGCGCGGCGTTCAGCGTGAATCTTGTCGGCCTGGCCGGGCGCCAGCAGTGCCTGCAGCCCGGTCGGTGCCGGCGCCCGGCCGGCGCGGGTACTGCACGCGGGGGCGGAGCGGGCGCGAGGACCGGGGCTGGTGCGGGCGCCGCGACCGGTGCGGCCTCCATCCCGAAGGCCGGGTCGGCATCCATTTCTGCCAGCAGATCGGCTGTGATCAGGTCCACTGCGGTGGGCGCGGTTCCGAACGCCGGATCGGCATCCATTTCGGCCAGGAAGTCGGCGGCGATATCGGCGGCGCTGGGCGCGGCCTTGACAGGCGGGGCGAACGCCGGGTCGGCATCCATTTCGGCCAGGAAGTCGGCAGCGATGTCGGCGGCGCTGGGCGCGGCCTTGGCCGGCGGTGCGAAGGCCGGGTCGGCATCCATTTCGGCCAGGAAGTCGGCGGCGATGTCGGCGGCGCTGGGCGCGGCCTTGACCGGCGGAGCGAAGGCCGGGTCGGCATCCATTTCGGCCAGGAAGTCGGCGGCGATGTCGGCGGCGCTGGGCGCGGCCTTGACCGGCGGAGCGAAGGCCGGATCGGCATCCATTTCGGCCAGGAAATCGGCGGCGATCGCATCGGCGCTGCGCACCGCGGCAATCGCATTGGAAGTGGCGGCCTCGGAGACGGTGGCGGCTTCGGGAACTGCAGCACTCTCGAACGGCGGCTCGGCCAGCGCGAGATCAGCATGCGCAAGTGCCGGCGTTTCGACCGTGGCTGCGGCGGCCGCAGGCGGGGCGACGATCTCCACGCCCGCATCGTGCAGCAGGCCTTCCAGATAATCGTCCAATTCACCGTTGGCGGTGGGGTTGCTCATGCGGCTTGCTCCATACGCATCGCGTCATCGGCCAGCACCCAATCCAGCGCGCGGCGATAGGCGGACAGGCCGCGGCCCTGATAGTCGCCGCCGGTGGCGGGAACGGTGAGTGCGGCGGCATTGCAAATACGGGTGTCCATCGGAACGGCGTCTTCCCACACCACCGGGCCGTAGGTGGTCTGCATCTCTTTGAGCGTTTCGTTGCCGGCGCGGGTGCGGCGGTCGAACAGCGTGGGCAGGATCGACACCGGCAGCTCGCGGCGACGCGAGCGCTGCACCATGTCGGCCGTGCGTACCATGCTGGCCAGACCATGCAG
This sequence comes from Xanthomonas phaseoli pv. phaseoli, assembly GCA_022749655.1. Lineage (GTDB taxonomy): Bacteria > Pseudomonadota > Gammaproteobacteria > Xanthomonadales > Xanthomonadaceae > Xanthomonas > Xanthomonas phaseoli. Next base: position 3,133,455 of record CP094243.1, on the reverse strand, counting down.
GGCAAGCGGCTCGGCCTGGGTCGGCACCACCACGCGGTCGCAGGCGGCCAGGGCGTTGATCATCAGCAGGCCCAGGGTGGGCGGGCAGTCCAGCAGGATGTAGTCGTGCTGGCCGGCATGCCGGGTCATGGCGTTCTGCAACGCCAGGCCCAGGCCGGGCTGGTTGGCGCTGCGGCGTTCCAGCGTGGCCAATGCGGCTTGCGCGCACACGTACGACAGGCCCGGAATGCTGCTCTCATGCGCCAGGCTGGCCAGATCGCTCGGCGGGGTGCCGAACAGGTCCAGCACCCCGCGCGGCGGCGGGTCGACCGCCACGCCGAACGCGCGGGTGAGCGAGGAGTGCGGATCGAGGTCGATCAACAAGACGCGGTGGCCGAGCGCGGCCAGGCCGCGACCCAATGCCAGCGTCGTGGTGGTCTTGCCGACGCCGCCCTTTTGGTTGGCGATTGCCCAGATACGCATGTCACTGCACTCCTTGAATTACGGCGGGGACGGAACTTGTGCCGCTTTCGGTGGTGACGGCCGTTTGGCCGCCGTCAGACTTGGGAAGCTTGGGCGCCCCGGCGGCGGTCGCATTTAATTGCGATGGCGGATCGGGTGCGAGTGAGCCAGCCGAGTCAGCGAGGATGATCAACACCACACGCCGGTTCGCATTCCGTCCCGCCTCAGTGCTGTTATCGGCACGTGCGCGGAATTCTCCATAGCCCACCATCGCCAATCGTTGCGGGGCGATGCCGTCGTCGGCGAACAGGTGCACCACGCTGGCCGCGCGCGCCGCCGACAGTTCCCAGTTGGAGGGAAATTGGGCGGTCGCGATCGGCTGGTTGTCGGTATAGCCCTCCACGCGCACGCCATTGGGCGCATCGCGCAGCACCGAGGCTAGCGTGGACAGCGTCCCGCGCGCGCCGCCGGCCAGGGTGGCCGAGCCGGTGCCGAACAGGATGTCGCTGTTGATCTCCACCTCGATCCACAGATCGTTGCGGCGGATGGTGATGAGTTGCTTGTCGATCAGCGGGGCCAGCGTCTTGCTCAGCTGTTGCTCCACTGCATCCATCTGCCGCTGTGCGCGCGCCAGTTGCGCCTGGTTGCGCAGCGACACCGGCATGCGCATCTGCGCAGCCATCGACGGCAGCAGGGTGGGGTCGGTCGGGCCGTTGGAGGCCGCCATCGGCGCACCGGCCTTGATCACGGATGGGCGGTCGTAATCGGCGCCCAGGGTCTGGGTCTTGCCCAGCTGCACCGGGCTGGCCTTGTTCGACGAGCCGCCGAAGGCGCTGGTCAGCGCCTGTGCCATGACCTTGTATTTGCCTTCGTTGAGCGAAGAAATGGCGTACATCACCACGAAGAACGCCAGCAGCAGCGTCATCAGATCGGCATACGGAATCGCCCACGCTTCGTGGTTGCCATGTTCTTCGTGGTGTTTGCGACGACGGGCCATAACGCGCTAATGCAAGTAGCCTGCCAATTTCGATTCGATGTTGCGCGGGTTCTCGCCCTGGGCGATCGCAATCAGCCCTTCGATCGCCATTTCGCGCTCGTTGGTGCTGCAATGGATCACGCTCTTGAGCTTGGCGGCGACCGGCAGGAACAGCAGGTTGGCCGAGGCGATGCCGTAGATGGTGGCGGTGAAGGCCGCCGCGATGCCGTGCCCGAGCATGGCCGGGTCGGCCAGGTTCTTCATCACCGCCATCAGGCCCAGCACCGCGCCGATGATGCCCAGCGTGGGGGCATAGATGCCCATGCCCTCGAACACCTTGGCCGCGGCAAGATCCTGACGCTCCTGGTTGTCCACCTCGATCTCGAGCATGTTGCGCATGGCTTCCGGCTCCACGCCATCGACCAGCATCTGCAGGCCCTTGCGCAGGAAGGCATCGTCCTGACGCGGCAATTGGTCTTCCAGGCCCAGCAGGCCCTGGCGACGGGCGATATTGCTCCACTCGACGATACGCGCCACCAGTTGCGGGCGGTCGCTGGCCGGCGGCTGGATCACCCAGCGCAGGATCTTGAACGCGCGCCGGAAAACCGCCGGCGAGGTGTGCAGCAGGATTGCGGCCACCGTGCCGACAATGACGATCACGAAGGCAGCCGGCGACCATAGCGACGAAATGCCGGCACCTTTCAACACGCTGCCGCCCACGATCGCCACGATCGCCAGCACCAGTCCGATTACGCTGAGTCTGTCCATGCATGCGGTATCGGCCCAGGCCCGGCGGACTTGATAGATGCGCCCGGTTGGCGCGCCAGAAAGTTGTCGTTCTGGAGGAGGGGTCTTCAATTGCCGGCTTGGGTGCGGGCGGTACGCGCGGCTGCGGATCGGTTCTGGGTCGGAAAAGTCTCGATTAACTCAGCGATACCTAGCGTTGGCCCTGCTTTTTAGGAGGGCAGAGCAAGCGCAAGGCCTGCGCGGTCTTGAGCCCCTCTGCTGCGGGAGAGGGGTTGGGGTGAGGTACGTCCAGGCGCAGGGTTCGGTCCCCGGCTTCGCTGACGAGCGCGAGCGCGGCCGGGAACCGTCTCTTCGACCCTGCAACATTCTTGATAACTCGCCATCACTGCACATCCCTGTAATGGCGCTCGCCATCACCGCACATCCCTGCATGGCGATAGCCGGCAAGCGACGTGCAGTGGCCATGTAGAAGAGGTGCCGACACGCAGGTCGACCCTGCTTCTCGCTGAGCTCGGTTGTGAATGGTGAAACGCGCGCAGGCGCCGCGATAAGCCGCTTGCGCCTGGTTGCGGGCGAGGGCGCAAGTGGGTCGCGATCAAGCTGCTGCCGCAGCAGCAGACAGGCTGTACCGTGCCGCGCGCAAACGTGGCGAGCCCGACCGCAATCGCGCGCTTGCAACGCCGCGGGCCTGCTGCGCGGCAGAATGCGTTGGCGCATGCGCTGTGCTACTTAGGGTCCCCCTGCATTAGAACGATCTAATTGCATTCGCGCGGACGGGGAGAGAAGACGAGGGAAACCGGGCGCCGCAACGGTGCCGGACATTTTTGCGTTACTTCGCGCGGCGTTCTTGTCCGATCGTTGGATCGATACAAAGCCGCCGAGGCCGATCACTATTGGGAGAGCACGATCGAAATGAACTGCACGCCATTCGCACGCAACCGCAGCACGCTGTCGGCCGGTATCGCCATCGCCTTGTTGGCGAGCGCCGCCTCCACCCACGTCTCCGCCCAGCAGGCCGACGGCACGCCGGCGCCTGCGGGCCAGGCCGCGTTGCAGGCCACGGACCTGGACGCGGTGACGGTGACCGGCTACCGCTACGCGATCGAGAAGAGCCTGGAGCAGAAGCGCAACGCCAACGCCGTGGTCGATGTGATCACCGCCGAGGACGTGGGCAAGTTCCCCGACAAGAACGTGGCCGATGCGCTGCAGCGCGTGCCCGGCGTGGTCATCAGCCGCGACGGCGGCGAAGGCAAGAACGTCAGTGTGCGCGGCCTGTCCTCGGAGCTGGTGCTGACCGAATTGAACGGCAACTACATCGCCACCGCCGAATCCAACGGCGACCCGACGCGCTCGTTCAACTACACGCTGCTGCCGTCGAACCTGTTGGGCAGCGCGGAGCTGTACAAGACCCCGGAAGCACGCATCGACGAAGGCGGCATCGGCGGCACGGTGATCCTGCAGACGCGGCGCCCGCTGGAACTGGAGCCACATTCCGGCTTCGTCTCGGCCGAGGGCACCTGGTCGGATACCAGCAAGAAGACCGACGGCCAGTTCTCCGGGTCGTACTCGTGGCACGACAAGGACAACCGCTTCGGTGTCTTCGTGGGCTACACGCAGCAGAAGCGCACCGCGCGCACGCTCAATGCCAGTACCGAGAGCTGGCAGTGGTACGGCCGCGACGAAGTCGGCCCGGCGGTCGACGTGAATGGAAATCCGTCGGACTTCAACGCCAACTGGTGGGGCGGTACCGGTTTCTGGGACCAGAACAGCAATTACTACACCGGTTTCATGATGCCGACGGCGGTCAGCCTGGACGCCAAACGCGAGGAGCGCGAGCGCAAGGGCGGGCAACTGACCTTGCAGTTCAAGCCCACCGACGACCTGACGCTGACCGCGAACTACTTCCGCTTCGACCTGTCGCAGAATTCGCAGACCAATACCATCAAGATTCCCGAGTGGAACATCGCGCGCTACTTCGGCGACGGCAACTGGCGCGGCGGGCGCCTGCTCGACCGGCTGCAGTTCGATCCCAGCGGCACGATCGTCACTGGCGCCGCCTACAGCCTGCGTCCGGGCAAGACCTACTATTGCAGCGAGGCGCAGGCCGCCGCGGCCGGCCTGCCGCCGGGTGGCTGGGGTTCGGATGACTGCACGGTACCGACGCCGCAGATCACCGGCAGCTACAACATCGAAAAATCGCAGTCGCAGACGGTGGACCTGGGCGGCGAATGGCGTGGCGAGCAGGTGGACGTGGCGTTCAAGGCCGGCCGCACCTGGGCCAAGGGCGGGCCGGAGCTGCAGTTTTCCCTGCCGATCAAGCCGCGCCTGCAGAACGCCGACGGCAGCTGGAGCAACGGCAACTTCGCCAGCGCCTGGGACCTGACCGGCACACCGAGCATGACATTCTCGCCGGAGCTGATGCAGAACCTGCGCGACGGCATCCTGCAGGTCGATCTGGGCTCCACCGGCTCGTCCTGGACCCGCAACACCAATCAGCAGCAGTACGCACAGATCGATACCACCTGGCATATGGATGGCAACTTCTTCGACTCGCTGCAGTTCGGCATCAAACGGCGCGACGGCGGTATCCACCGCAATACCGGCAACAACTACTGGGTGTGCCCAGGCACCGACCCGGGCGACTACGACAACCGCTACTGGAACGGGCGCTGCAATGCCATCGCCACGCAGTTCTCGCCGGGCCTGCTGTTCGCGCAGGACAACCTGGCCGGTGGATTCAACGCCAGCGCGTTTCCGTCGATCAACTTCCCGGGCTACATCGGCTACTTGAACCAAACCTACGGCGCGATGCAGACCCGCAGCGAAGACAACTTCGTCTACAACGTGGACGAGGAAATCTATTCCAGCTATCTGCAGCTCAACTTCCACACCGAGCGGCTGCGTGGCAACGTCGGCGTGCGGGTGGCGCGCACCGGGCAGCGTGCCGATTCCACCGACAAGGTGACCGCCTACAACGACTACTTCTTCGACGGCGCCGACGGCAATCCGCTGGCCTGCCAGCAGGGCGCCGCCGCCCCCGGCGGCGCACCGGCCGATACCTATTGCGGCACCGAAGGCTATTGGCGTTTGGCCGACAGCGTGCAACGCACCGAGTCGTTCGTGGTCAGCGGGCTGGACCGCAATTACACCGACGTGCTGCCGAGTTTCAACCTGGCTTACGACCTGACCGAAAACCTGTTGCTGCGCGCGGCAGCGTCGAAAGTGATCGCACGCCCCAGCTACAACGACATCGCCGCGCCTGGCAGCCTGGAGTTTTACAGCGCCGAGTACGTGGCCGACCGGCGCCTGACCGGCGGTGCCAGCGAGCAGGGCTGGTACGGCTCGGGCAGCAACAAGAACCTGGAGCCGTACAAGGCCAACCAGTTCGACCTGGGGCTGGAATGGTATTTCCAGCCGGGCTCGGTGGCAGGTGTGGGACTGTTCCGCAAGAACGTGGAGAACTTCGCGGTCGACGTGATCAGCGACGTCAACATGATGGTCGACGGACAACTGGTCACCGTGCAGAACTACAGCACCCAGGCCGGCGGCCAGGACGCGGTCTCGCAGGGTGTGGAGCTGTACGCGCAGCACACGCTGCCGTCCGGCCTCGGTGTGCAGTTCAACTACACCTACAACGATGCCAGCAAGGCGGCGGTGCGGCTGGAGGACGGCACCCAGGCCGGCGAGACCGCCATGCCGGGCAGCGCCAGGAACCAGACCAACCTCACCGTGTTCTACGAGACCGACAGCCTGCTGCTGCGCGCCTCATACAACCGCCGCGGTGAGCTGGTGCAAGGCCTGGTCAACGGGCTGAACGTCTTCGAGGAGCCGTACTACCAGATCGATGTCAACGCGGCCTACAACATCACCCGGCGCTCAGCCTCACCGCCTCGGTGCTGAATCTGACCAAGCAGGAGTCCCGCTCGCACCTGGGCGAGGACACCCGCGCCCGCTTCTATACTGGCGGCTACGCAGGCCGGCTGGCGTATCTGGGGCTGACCTATAAGTTCTAGGTCCCAGCGTGTCGCGCCCATGCCTGCCGCGTGGCGGTATGGGCGCGATGGTTTGGCGGCGGCCGGGCTGCGGTGGAAGTTATTATTTCGAAGCAGGGACCCCTTGAGATATCCTTTTGGCTTCCTACGGAAAGCGAAGCACATGAAGGGATTTGCAGGGGTTCTCTTGCTCCTGGCTGCATTTTCAGCACACGGCCAAGGCAAGATCGACTACGACGGTGTAGCCAAAAATATGGACGCCTACAAGCAGGCCGCTGAGCAGGCGTCAGACGCGCTCCAGAAGCGCATTGCAGGAGTTGTTGTTGCGCCCGGTGCATGGGAAAAGAAGAGCACAAAGATTTGCTCTGAGCTGGGCCATGCTTTGAGGCACGCAGTGGAGATGCGGATAAGTGACGGCGTACTAGTCATGGCCGCAATTTCGATGGATGGCGATAAGCCGGCTGATCAGACACGGCACTATCGCTATGCCGCGGCCCAGATTTTTCATGGTGCCATTCGTGACGCGAAAGACGCCACTGAGGCCCTAGATAAATGCTTGGCCGATTATAATTAAGGATCTTGCCGGGATATGTGTCTGTGGAACAAGTGCACCTGGAACCGTTCTTGCTTGGGCGACGATTGCGCGCGCTCGGCCAATAGCGAAGCAAAAGGCTCGTTGTCTGGCAGAATTCGATAAAAGAGCAGGATGACCATGGACCCTAAGCTATACCCCCAGGTACTAACCGGCACATTCGGCCTCATTGGCGTGATCATCGGAGGCCTGCTCCAAGCCGCCATAGCATGGCTGCGGGAACGGAAGCACAGAGATGAAGACCTGATCTACTTGGCGATCACAGTCGCTAGTGCACTGAACGCCTTCGCGAGCGGATGTGCCGACGTCGCAATCGATGTCGGTTTCCGTAACTTGGACGGAGAGCAGGACAGTTCCGTGAAGTCACCGATGCTCGATCTGAGTCCCCTTGCGGTTAATTGGAAATCGCTCCCCCTCGGCCTTCTTGACCGAGTCTTCGCGCTTCCGACTGCATACAGGCAAGCAGGGGAGTTGATCGCATTCGAGGGGATCAAGACCCCGATGCTGGATTTCTCCAACGCCGACTTCAATACGGCCGGCTCGGCATAGAAGCGTATGAATTAGCTATAGCGCTTCGAAGCTATTCTGGTCTGCCGCCGCGCATACCTTCGGCGTACGACATGATGCCGCAACTTCGTAAACGGGTTGCTGAATTAGGGAAACTCTGAACAATCCGTCCTGATCTGCCACAATCGATCATCGACCCGAGTAGACGATTTCGATGCAGCTGACCTTCGGCGACGCGGAGTACGACGGCAAGCGCAAGCGGACGCGGCGTGAGGTGTGTTTTTGGCCGAGATGGAGCAGGTCGTGCCGTGGAAGGAGCTGCTGGGGCTGATCGAGCCGCACTATCCGAAGTCGGGGCAACCGGGACGACAGCCGTATCGGCTGGAGACGATGCTGCGCATCCACTTTTTGCAGCAGTGGTATGCATTGAGCGATCCATCGGCGGAAGAAGCCTTGTACGACACGGTGTCGATGCGCCGTTTCGCCAAGATCGGCGGGCTGGATGAGGTGCCGGACGAGACGACGATTCTCAACTTTCGCCATCTGCTGGAGCAGCACGATTTGGCGCGCAAGCTGTTCAATCGGGTGAACGCGCATCTGTCGCGCAAGGGTCAGAGCCTGCGCGGCGGGACGATTGTGGATGCCACGATTATCTCTGCGCCCAGTTCGACCAAGAACAAGGACGGTGAGCGCGATCCGGAGATGCGCCAGACCAAGAAGGGCAACCAATACTTCTTCGGGATGAAGGCGCACATTGGAGTGGATGATGAATCCGGCCTAGTGCTTCACGTGGAATGCACGGCAGCCAACGTGGCGGACATCACGCAAGCGCACAAGCTGCTGCATGGCAAGGAAGACACGGTGTGTGGGGACAGCGGCTACACCGGGCTTGAGAAGCGCGATGAGATCAAGGGCAAGCGCAAGCTACGCTACCTGATCGCGGAGAAGCCCTCGAAGCTGAAGCAGATCAAGAACAAGCGCGAACTGAAGTTGGCCAAGCGCTGGGGTAATCCCCCGCCCATTAGCAGACGCCAGAAGTGGAATTTTCTCGTATCCTTTCTCGAGGAGGTTCCATGAAGAAGTCCCGCTTTACCGACAGCCAGATCATCGCCGTGCTCAAGCAGGCCCAGGCCGGTGCGCCCGTGCCGGAGCTGTGCCGCGAGCACGGCATCAGCTCGGCCACGTTCTACAAGTGGCGCAGCAAGTTCGGCGGCATGGACGTGTCCATGGTCGCGCGCATGAAGGAGCTGGAGGAGGAGAACCGCCGGCTCAAGAAGATGTACGCCGAGGCGCAGCTCAGTACCGACCTGCTGAAGGAAGCGCTCGCAAAAAAATGGTGAGGCCATCTCAGCGACGCGAGATGGCCCAATCGGCAGTCACGAGCGGGCGTACGAACATCCGCCACGCCTGCCAGGCCTTCGCGGTGAGCCAGACCTGCTTCCGCTACCAGGCCAAGGCCAGCGAGCAGAACGCCCGGATCGCCGACTGGCTGGTCCGCCTGACGACCGCCCATCGCGACTGGGGCTTTGGCCTGTGCTACCTGTACCTGCGCAACGTGAAGGGCTTTGGCTGGAATCACAAGCGGGTCTACCGGATCTACCGCGAGCTGGAGTTGAACCTGCGGATCAAGCCGAGGAAGCGGCTGGTGCGTGAGCGGCCCGAGCCTCTGGCGGTGCCGGAGGCTATCAACCAGGTCTGGTCGATGGACTTCATGCACGACCAGTTGGCCGACGGCCGCAGCTTCCGGCTGTTCAATGTGCTCGACGACTTCAATCGCGAGGGGCTGGGGATCGAGGTGGATCTGTCGCTGCCGTCAGCCCGTGTGATCCGATCGCTGGAGCAGATCATCGAGTGGCGCGGCAAGCCCGCCGTGATCCGCTGCGACAACGGCCCTGAATACATCAGTGGCGCGTTGCTGTCCTGGGCGCAGCGGCATGGTATCCGGGTCGAGCACATCCAGCCGGGCAAGCCACAGCAGAACGCCTACGTTGAACGCTACAACCGCACCATCCGCTACGCCTGGCTCGCCCAAACCCTGTTCGACACCATCGACCAGGTGCAGGACAAAGCCACCCGCTGGCTATGGACGTACAACCACGAGCGTCCGAATATGGCGCTCGGCGGCATCACGCCTGCCATGAAGTTGGCGATGGCCGCTTAGCTCCACTTCTGGCGACCGCTAGAAGTGGGGGATTACCGAGGGATTGCGTGCCCAGGTGGGCTATGGTCGCAAACCGCGCTTCCATGGAGGGATGCAGTGCAAGGCGGCGGCCAACCTGCTTGACCGACAGTTCGACGTGACCGAGCCGGACACGGCCTGGGCGAGCGATTTCACCTTCATCCGCACGCACGAAGGCTGGATGTACCTGGCTGTGGTGATCGATCTGTTTTCCAGGCAGGTCGTCGGCTGGGCGATGCGCGATCGGGCCGACACCGAGTTGGTCGTGCAGGCCTTGTTGTCTGCGGTGTGGCGGCGCAAACCCAATGCTGGTTGCTTGGTTCACTCAGACCAAGGGTCGGTCTACACCAGCGATGACTGGCAGAGTTTCCTGGCGTCCCATGGCTTGGTGTGCAGCATGAGTCGGCGTGGCAACTGCCACGACAACGCACCCGTGGAGAGCTTCTTCGGCCTGCTCAAACGCGAGCGGATCAGGCGACGAATCTATCCCACCAAGGACGCCGCACGCGCCGAGGTATTCGACTACATCGAGATGTTCTACAACCCCAACCGCCGCCACGGTTCAACTGGTGACCTGTCCCCTGTAGAGTTTGAACGGCGCTACGCGCAACGAGGGTCTTGAGTGTCTACGGAACCCTGGGCGTATCAGTCGTTGGCGCCTGTCTCACGCGGCCATCTGAGGTTTTGTTGTAGCTGCCACGGCGCTTTCTTTTTCCGGATTCAAGGCAATCGCCTCGATGCGCCTCCAGTTTCGGGTTTGCAATAACGGTTCCAATACCGGTTCCAGCTTCAATTCCACGGCAGCCTAGCCGTCGCTAAACCATCGCGTCCATGCTTGCGCGCGTGGCGGCATCGATCGGCAGCGATGCTGGTAGTGAAACGACAACGGCCGCAGTACGCGACCGTTGTCGTTAGATCAGGCAACCAGGATCGTCTTCCCGATTCCCGATTCCCGATTCCCGATTCTCCCAATCCCGAATCCCGAATCCCGAATCCCCAACCTCAATGATCGCTGGAACGCAGCCCGTCCACATCCAGGATCAGCGCCATGCGGCCGTCACCGATCAGGGTGGCGCCGGCGTAGCCGGGCAGGCCGCGCAGGGCACGGGGCAGGGGGGGCTTGATCACCACTTCCTCGCGGCCGCGGACCTGGTCCACCACCAGGCCGAAGCGGGTTTCGCCAGCTTGCAGCAGCACCACGGTCAGTAGCGGCGGTTGTTCGGCAGGCACGCCCAGCCAGCGGCGCAGGTCGATCAGGGGCAGGGTGTGCGAGCGGCGGTCGAGCACGGCGCGGCCGTCGAACCAGCCCAGCGAGGTCTGCGGTGCGTGCAGCACTTCGACCACGCGTGCCAGCGGCAACGCATAGACCGCTTCGCCGGCTTGCACCAGCAGGGTCGGCAAAATCGCCAGGGTCAGCGGAACGCGGATCATGAAGCGGCTGCCGCGGCCCAGTTCGGACTGGATCTGGATCTGCCCGCTGAGTTCGCGGATGCGCGACTGCACCACGTCCATGCCCACGCCACGGCCGGAGATGTCGGTGACTTCCACCTTGGTCGAGAAGCCCGGCATGAAGATCAGGTGCAAGCACTCGTCGGTGCTCAGGCGTGCGGCAGCTTCGGCGTCGATCAGGCCCTTGTTGCGGGCGATCTCGCGCAGGCGCTCCGGGTCGATGCCGGCGCCGTCGTCCTGGATTTCGATACTGACGTAGTCGCCTTCCTGCTGCGCCGACAGGCGCACATGGCCGCTACGCGGTTTGCCGGTGGCTTCGCGCAGGGCCGGCGATTCGATGCCGTGGTCGATGGCGTTGCGCACCAGGTGCACCAAGGGGTCGGCCAGGGCTTCGACCAGATTGCGGTCCAGCTCCGTTTCGGCGCCGATCAGTTCCAGTTCCACTTCCTTGGACAAGGTGCGCGCAACGTCGCGGGCCACCTTGGGGAAGCGGGCGAACACCTTGCTGACCGGTTGCATGCGGGTGCGCATGACCGCGGTCTGCAAGCGTGCGGTAGCGATGTCCAGCGTGCTGACCGCGCGGTCGAGTTCTTCGTCGCGCAGGCGGGTGCGCAAGGTCTTCAAGCGGTTGCGCGAGAGCACCAGTTCGCCGATCAGGTTGACGATGGCGTCCAGGCGCTTGGTGTCCACGCGCACGGTCTGTTCGGCTTCGGCGCCAGTCTTGGCCGCGGCCTTGCCGGCCGCCTTGGGGGCGGGCGCATGCGCATCGTCGCCATGTGCGGCAGCAGCCGGCTTGGCAGCGGCCGCCTGCGGTGCGGCCTTGATCGCCGGCGGGGCGCTCTTGGCGTCGAACTGCGCGATCAACGTGGCCGGCGCATGCGGCACGGCTTCGCCCGAGCCCATGGCATCCAGCATGGCCTGCAGATAATCCAGCGATTGTTGTGCGGCATCGAAGTGATGCGCCTGCAGCACCGCCTGGCCCGAGCGCGCCATGCCCAGGGTTTCTTCCGCGGCGTGGCACAGCTCCACCATGGGCTTGATCGCCAGGAAGCCGGCGCCGCCCTTGAGCGTGTGGAAGCCGCGGAACACCGCGTTGAGCTGGTCGGCTTCTTCTGGCGCCTGTTCCAGCGAGACCAGCTGTTCGCCGAGGCGATCCAGGATTTCCTGGGCCTCGACGATGAAATCGGCAGCAATATCGTCTGGAACAGCACTCATGGTTACAGCCCCAATCCGGACAGCAGGTCGTCGGCGTCGTCTTGCGACACCGCATGACGGTCCAGGCCCTTGATTGCAGGACCGGCAAGACCGCCGTCGTCTTTCTTCGGCTCGGGATTCTTCGGCGGCAAGCCGAGCGCGCCGAAGCCTTCATGCACACGCCGCACGATGCCGGCCACGCGCCGGATGATCTGGCCGCTCAAATCCTGATAGCTCTGCGCCAGCGACAGTTCGGTCAGGTTATGGCGCATCTTTTCCAGCAGCGCGCCCTGGTCCTGATTGAGCCCGCCGCTGCGCAGCTGGTTGGCCAGCTCGCGGCATTCTTCGACCAGATCCAATGTGCGGTGGCTGGCCTTTTCGGTCATCTCCACCACATGGTCCAGGCGCGAGCAGGCATCGTCCAGCTCGCCGGCTTCTTCGGGCACGGTGGGCAGTTCGCCCAGGGCCTGGCCGAGTTCGCGGGCGAGCCGGCTCAGGCTCTGCATCATCGGGCGCGTGCGCAGGGCGGCGAGGTGATCCACCTCGCGACGCCAGGCGACCTGGTCACCGCTTTCCAGTGCATCGAGTGCGTTCTGCAGGCGCTCGATCAAGGCGGCACGTTCGGCATCGGTTTCCACGGTCGCGTTCATCAGGCGGTCGCCGCCAGACGTTCGAACACCTTGCCCAGCTTTTCTTCCAGCGTCTGGGCGGTGAACGGCTTGATGATGTAGCCGTTCACGCCGCACTGGGCTGCTTCGATGATCTGCTCGCGCTTGGCTTCGGCGGTCACCATCATCACCGGCAGGTGCTTGAGCTTGGCGTCGGCGCGGATGTTGCGCAGCAGGTCGATGCCGGTCATGCCGGGCATGTTCCAGTCGGTGACCACGAAATCGAACGGGCCGGCACGCAACGCGGCCAGGGCGCTGTTGCCGTCTTCGGCCTCTGCGGTATTGGTGAAGCCGAGATCGCCCAACAGGTTCTTGACGATACGTCGCATCGTCGAGAAGTCGTCCACGATCAGGATCCGCATGTTCTTGTTCACATCAAGCTCCTAACACGAAAAATTACGCGAAAAATTCAGTCGTCGACTTCGACGCCGGCATCGGCCAGTTCGAAGACTTTGAGGCGGCCACGCAAACGCACCACCGCCTGGCCGTGGATCTGGCACACGCGCGATTCGCTGACGCCGAGCACGGCGCCGATTTCCTTCAGGTTCAATTCCTGCTCGTAATACAACGACAGCACCAGCTGCTCGCGCTCGGGCAACTGGCCGATGGCCTTGCCCAGCTCGCGGCCGAATTCGCCACGCTCCATCATCTGCTGCGGATTGGGGCCACCCTTGGCGGTGGTGTCCAGCTCGCCGTGATCTTCGATGCGCGATTCCAGGCTCAGCACCTGGCCACGTGCGGCATCTTCCATCAGGCGCAGGTAATCGGGCAGCGGCATTTCCATGGCGGCGGCCACTTCGGTGGCAGCGGCGGCGCGGCCAGTGTTCTGTTCGATCTTGCGCACGGCGGCGGCGGCATCGCGGGCGCGGCGGTGCACCGAACGCGGCACCCAGTCGCCCCTGCGAATCTCGTCGATCATCGAGCCGCGGATACGGATCGAGGCATAGGTTTCGAACGATGCGCCCTGTTCGGAGTCGTAGCTGCGCGAGGCTTCGATCAGGCCGATCAAGCCGGCCTGGATCAGGTCGTCCACTTCCACGCTGGCTGGCAGGCGCGCCGCCAGATGGTGGGCGATGCGGCGGACCAGGTCGGCGTGCTGGGTCACCACGTCGTTGGCGTTGTTGCGCTGCACGGCGCGGTACTGCGCGCTGGCCGTGGTTGCGGTAGCGGTGCTCATGCGGCCACTCCCCGTTGGATGATGCGTTCGACAAAGAACTCGACGTTGCCGCGCGGCACGGTCGGGGCCTGCCAGCGCGAGGTACGGCGTGCGATTTCTGCGATGGCCTGCGCCGACGGACTGGCGGGGTAGGCCTTGATGACCGGTTGCTGGCGCTGCACCGACAGGCGCAGCCAGTCGTCCTGCGGCACATGGCCGAGATAGTTCAGCGAGACATCGCCGAGGAACTTCTCGCAGACGCGGGAGAGCTTGTCGTACAGCAGGCGGCCTTCGTTGGGGTCGCGCACCATATTGGCGATGATCTGCAGGCGGTCCACGCCGCGTTCGCGCGAGAGCACCTTGATCAGCGCGTAGGCGTCGGTGATCGAGGCCGGCTCGTCGCAGACCACCACTACGGTGTCCTGGGCGGCCTGGCAGAAGGTCAGCACGCTGTCGGTGATGCCGGCGGCGGTGTCGATGACCATCACGTCCAGGTCGCGTTCCAGTTCGGAGAACACGTTGACCAGGCCGATGTGCTGGGCCGGGGCCAGTTCGGCCATGTGGCGGCGACCGGAGGCGGCCGGCACCACCAGCACGCCGCCGGGGCCTTCGATGATGACTTCATCGAGCGTGCAACGGCCGGCGATCAGGTCGGCCAGGGTGTACTTGGGCGCCAGGCCCAAGACCACGTCCAGGTTGGCCAGGCCGAGGTCGGCGTCCAGCAGCAGGGTGCGTTTGCCCATGTCGGCGAGCGCCACGGCCAGGTTGGCGGAGATGTTGGTCTTGCCCACGCCACCCTTGCCGCCGGTCACGGCAATGGTGCGCACCGGGCCCAAGGGCTCGGGACGGGTCGCCGACAGGGGGAAGGCGTTGGTCAGCTTGGCGTATTCACGCGACTGCATGGTTGTGCTCCGGAGTACAGGGCTTATCGGCAGCGCGCCGCAAATCTTCAAGGCGAAGAACGAGACTGGCGGCATTGGCGCGGTGCAGGTCGTCGGGGACCCGCTGTCCGTCAGTCACCCAGGTGATGGGCATTTGGTGGTCGACCACCACCGACAAGGCGCTGCCGAAGCGGCCGGTCTCGTCGAGTTTGGTCAGCACCACGCCTTGGGGCTTGGCGTGGGCGAAGCGGCGTACGACCTCGTCGAGGTCGGAAAAATGGGCGTTGGCGGGCAGTACCAGCAGCGAGGTGACCTGCTGGGCGGCGCGCAGCCATTTCAGCTGGGCGGCCAGGGCGCGGTCGCGCTGGCCCATGCCGGCGGTGTCGATCAGCACCAGCTTGTAGTCGCGCAGGCGCTCGAGCAGCTCGAGCAGGCTTTCGGCGCTGTCGGCCTCGTGCACCGCGATGCCGAGCTGGCGGCCGTAGCTGTGCAGCTGTTCGCGGCCGCCGACGCGCTGGGTGTCGGTGGTGACCAGGGCCACGTCGCGCGGGGCGTGCTGGGCGGCAAAGCGCTGGGCGAGCTTGGCGATGGTGGTGGTCTTGCCGGCGCCGGTCGGGCCGACCAGGGCGATCACGCCACCGCGTTCCAGCGGATCCACCGGGGCCACCGGCAGGCGCTTGGACAGCAAGCCCAGCATCAGGCCGCGGCCACGGTGCAATTCGGTATCGGCGGGGATCTGCAGGGCGATATCGCGGGTCAGGCCGGCGTCGAAACCGTAGTCGTCCATCAGTTCCAGCGCCTGGGCGCGCACCGGCGAGCCACGCAGGCGCTCGTCGGTGAGGCGGTTCATCTCGCGCTCGATCATCTGCCGCATCAGCGCCAGTTCGCCGCGCAGCTGCTTGAGTTCTTCGTCGTTCTGCGGCGCCGGCGTGGCGGCAACCGGCACGGCGGCCAGGGCCGGCGGGGCGACCACGATCGGCGGCAGCGCGGCCGGCGGCAGGATCTGCGGCAGGGCGTCGTCCAGATCGAAGTCGGCCTCGTCGGCGAAGGCGTCGTCGTCCTGGTCCTGGGCGGCGTAGGCGGGGGCGGCAACCGTGGCCGCCACGACCGGAGCCGGCGCCTGGACCGGGGCGGCCTGCATGGCCGGGCGCTGCACCGGGGCAGTGGTCAAAAAGTCGGCGAACAGCTGTTCCGGCACGGCCGACAGCGCGTGTTCCTGGCGCGGCGCGGCGGTGACGGCAACCGCGTGGGCGAGTGCCTGGGCAGCGGGCGAAGGAATGCTGGCGGTACGCACCGGGGCGGCGACCGGCGCCTGGCGCGGCACGCTGACCGGCTGGCGCAGCGCCATGGCGGCAATCATGTCGTCGGCGGCGCTGGCGACGCGCTGGCGCTGGCTTGCCTCGGCGTCGGCAGACGGCTTGAGCAACGCGTGCACCGGAGCAGCGGGCTTGGCCGGGGCTTGCGGGGCGGCTGCCGGCTGGGCGGGAGCCTGCTGGTGCTGGGTGGAGGCCGGAGTGTCGGAGCGCGCGGTTTCCAGGGCGCGCTGCACGAGCTCTTCGTCGTAGTTGCTGGCAGCGACGATCTCGATGCCTTCGGCGGTGCGACGGTTGGACAGGATCACCGCGTCCGGGCCGTGTTCCTCACGCACCATGCGGAATGCGGTGCGCATGTCCGGGGCGACAAAGCGTTTGATTTTCATGCGAAGTGCCTCCAGGAACGGGACCCGCCGGACGCCGGACGGGTGTGCGATGAATGTGGGTGTGTTGCCAGCGTCATGAGTTGCCTGTCCCGTTTGTGTTCCAAGTCCTGCCATCCGCCCCGCAGCGGTGGAGCTGTCTGCGGTCTCGCCAGAGCTAATGCATGCGGTGTGCCAAAACCGCAGTGCTGGATTTCTGGCGCTCGATCAGGAGGGTTGCGCGTGCGGCGGCTGCCCCTGTTGCCCCCATCCGCCCTTCGGGCACCTTCCCCCGCAGGCGGGGAAGGGAGGCGTTGGTGCAACGCCGCTGCAGCGCTGGCAACCCGTTGCCTTCTCGCGCGGGCGGGAGAAGGTGGCGCGTAGCGCCGGATGAGGGCGGTTGGTGCCGTGAGAGTCACACCTGCGGGAACATCGCGAGACGGCAGCCCCCATCCGCCCTTCGGGTACCTTCCCCGCAGGCGGGGGAAGGGAGGCGTTGGTGCAACGCCGCTGCAGCGCTGGCAACCCGTTGCCTTCTCGCGCGGGCGGGAGAAGGTAGCGCGTAGCGCCGGATGAGGGCGGTTGGTGCCGTGAGAGTCACACCTGCGGGAACATCGCGAGACGGCAGCCCCCATCCGCCCTTCGGGCACCTTCCCCCGCAGGTGGTGGAAGGGAGGGGTTGGTGCAACGCCGCTGCAGCGCTGGCAACCCGTTGCCTTCTCCCGCAGGCGGGAGAAGGTGGCGCGCAGCGCCGGATGAGGGGCGCTAGTCTTTAGCTGATCGTGCCGACCAGCTTCAGGCGCTTGTCTTCCGGCACTTCGCTATAGGCCAGCACCGACAGGCTCGGCACGCTGTGGCGCACCAGACGGGCCAGCGCGGCGCGCACCTGGCCAGGCACCAGCACCACCGCCGGTTCGTTGCGGGCTTCCTGCTTGCCCACGCAATCGGCCAGGCTCTGGTGCAGGCGTTCGGCCAGCCCGGGTTCCAGCGCCACGCCGTTGCCGTGGGTGGATTCCTGCAGCACGCGCTCCAGCTGCGGGGCCAGGGTGAACACCGGCAGCTCGGCCGACATGCCGGCGATTTCCTGCACGATGAAGCGGCCCAGCGAGGTACGCACGGCGGCGGTGAGGGTAGCCGGGTCCTGGCTATGCGGGGCGTGTTCGACCAGCGCCTCGACGATCTTGCGCAGCTGCCGCACCGGGATCTTCTCGATCAGCAGGTTCTGCAGCACGCGCACCACCACCGACAGCGGCAGCGCCTTCGGAGTGAGGTCTTCCACCATCTTCGGCGCGGTCTTGGCCAGGGTCGCCAGCAACTGCTGGACCTCCTCGTGACCGAGCAGTTCGGGGGCATGTTCGCGGATCAGGTGCGACAGGTGGGTGGCGACCACGGTCGCCGGGTCAACCACGGTGTAGCCCATCGATTCGGCATAGGCGCGCTGGTGCGGCTGGATCCAGGTGGCATCCAGGCCGAATGCCGGGTCCTTGCCGGGAATGCCATCGAGCTGGCCGAGCGCACCGCCCGGGTCCAGCGCCAGTTCGCGGTCGGAATAGATTTCTGCGGTGGCCACCGGCACGCCATGCACCAGCAGCCGGTAGGCATTGGCCGATAGCTCCAGGTTGTCGCGGATATGCACCGGCGGCACCAGGAACCCGATGTCCTGGGTGAGCTTGCGGCGTACGCCCTTGATGCGCGCCATCAGTTCGCCGCCCTGGTTTTTGTCCACCAGCGGGATCAGCCGGTAGCCCACTTCCAGGCCCAGCGGGTCGATCGGGCGCAGCTCGTCCCAGCTCAGTTCGGCGCTGGCCTGGGCGGCGGTCGCAGCGGCCGCCGCCTGCGGATCGGCCGCCGGATCGCCGGAGGCCGGTTTTGCCAGGCTGCGCTTGTACAACTTCCAGGCGATCACGCCCAGGATCAGGCCCAGCGTCAAAAACGCGACGTTCGGCATGCCCGGCACCAGGCCGACCAGGCCGAGGATGGCCGCAGCCACCGCCAACGCGCGGTGCTGGCCGAACACCTGGCTGACCATGGCCCCGCGCATGTCCTGCGCACGCGAGGCGCGGGTCACCAGCAAGGCGACCGAAGAGGAGACCAGCAAGGCCGGCAGCTGCGCCACCAGGCCGTCGCCGATGGACAGCAGGGTGTAGGTGGAGGCGGCATCCATGAAGCTCATGCCGTGCTGGAGCATGCCCACCGCCATGCCGCCGATGAGGTTGATGAACAGGATCAGGATGGCGGCGATGGCGTCGCCGCGGATGAACTTGTTGGCACCGTCCATTGCGCCGTAGAAGTCGGCTTCCTCGCGGACTTCCTCGCGGCGGGCCTTGGCCTCCTCGCGCGTCAGCAAACCGGCGTTGAGGTCGGCGTCGATGGCCATCTGCTTGCCGGGCATGGCGTCCAGGATGAAGCGCGCGGTCACTTCCGACACGCGCCCGGCACCCTTGGTGATGACCACGAAGTTGATGATGGTCAGGATCGCGAACACCACGATACCCACGGCGTAGTTGCCGCCGATCACGAACTGGCCGAAGGCCTCGATGACCTTGCCGGCCGCGGCATGGCCGTCCTGGCCGTTGATCAGGATCACGCGGCTGGAGGCGACGTTCAGCGCCAGCCGCAGCATCGTGGTCATCAACAGCACGATCGGGAAAATGGTGAATTCCAGCGGGCGCTGCACGTACACCACCGCCAGCAGCACCATCAGCGAGATGGCGATGTTGAAGGTGAACAGCGCATCCAGCACCGGCGCGGCCAGCGGTACCATCAGCATGGCCAGCATGGCCATCAGCGCCAGCGGGGCGCCCAGGCCGTTGCGCAGCAACTCCATGACGCGGCGGGCGTTCATCGGGGCGGGGCGGGCGCTCATGCGCTGGCTCCCTTGCCGAACTCATCCACCTCGAGCGACGGCAGTTCCGGCATCGGGCCGCCGTTCCAGCCTCGCAGCTGGTAGACGTAGGAAAGCACCTGGGCCACGACCGAATAGAGTCTCACGGGAATTTCCTTGCCGATTTGGGCTTCCCTATACAAGGCGCGTGCCAAAGGCGGCGCAGTGACGATCGCCACCCGGTGCTGCTCGCCGGCTTCGCGGATGCGGAAGGCCATTTCGTCCACCCCCTGGCCACCACGATCGGGGCGCGCATCTTGCCGCCTTCGTACTTGAGCGCCACCGCGTAGTGGGTCGGATTCATCAGCACCACGTCGGCCTTGGGCACCGCTTCCATCATCTGGCGCTGCGACATCTGCATCTGCATCTGGCGGATGCGGCCCTTCACTTCCGGGCTGCCCTCGCTTTCCTTCATCTCGCGCTTGATCTCTTCGCGCGTCATCTTCAGCTTCCGCAGCCAGTTCCACTTCTGGTACGGCGCGTCGATGGCGGCCAGCAGCACCAGGGCGCCGGCGGTGTAGAACAGCAGGCTCTTGGTGAAATCCAGCCCGTTGCCGATGGCCTGTTCCAGCGGCTGGTTCACCAGCGAGCGCAGGCCGTGCAGGCCCTTGGAGATGCAGAAGCTGGCGGCCAGCCCGACAAACAGCAGGCGCAGCACCGACTTGATCAGCTCGGTCAGGCTGTTGCTGCCCCACATGCGCTTGATCCCGTTGGCCGGGTTGAGCTTGCTGAGGTCGGGCATGATCGCTTTGCCGGAAAAGCGCAGGCCGCTCATCATCAGCGGGCCAGCCAGCCCGGCAGCCAGGCAGATGCCGATCAGCGGCAGCATCACCCACAGCAACTGCAACAGCAGATCGCCGAAATGGCCGAACAACGCCATCGGGTTCTCGCGCATCTTCGGGTCCGGGCTGAGCGCGGTCTTCATCCACACCGCAGCGCCATCGCCGATGCCGCGGGCCAGCACCATCAGCGCAAACACGCCGGCACCGAACACCGCCGCGGTCGACAACTCGCGCGACTGCGGGATGTTGCCCTGCTCACGGGCCTCGCGCAGGCGTTTTTCGGTGGGAAGCTCTGTACGCTCGCCGCCGTCTTCGGACTCGGACATGGACGTGCCGGTGGGGGATTAGCCTGGCTTTTGCAAGCGGCGTGCCAGGTTGGGGATTCGGGATTCGGGATTCGGGATTCGGGATTAGGGAATCGGGGATCGGGAGTCGGGAATCGAGAATCGAGAATCGAGAATCGGGAATCGGGAATCGGGAATCGGGAATCGGGAATCGGGAATCGGGAGTCGGGAATCGGGAGTCGGGAATCGGGAATCGGAAGAGCGTGGCCGCGGGCTGGACCGCGCGCGCCGGAGCTTGTGCGATTCCACGGCGGTTCGGCCTGGTGCTCGGCTTGGCCGCGGGCGTTGAGCGGTCGAGTGGGTGTTCTGAGTCGTGCGTTGCTCAGCTGGCCAGGCGGCGCGGGCCGTCGCGCTCGGCGACCACGGTGGCGATGAAGCGTTCGGCGTCCATCGGGCGGCCCAGCAGATAGCCTTGCAGCTGGTCGCAGCCCAGCCGTTCCAGGGTGTTGCGCTGGGCGAGGGTTTCCACGCCTTCGGCCACCACTTGCAGGCGCATGGTGTGCGCCAGCGCCACCACGGCGGCCACGATGGCGATGTCTTCGGCGCTGCCGTCCATGGCCTGGACGAAGCTGCGGTCGATCTTGAGCTCGTGCGCTGGCAGCTTGCGCAGGTACAGCAGGTTGGAATAGCCGGTGCCGAAGTCGTCGATGGCGATGCGCACGCCCAGCGCGTTGAGCTGGCCCAGGGTGCGCAGGCAGGCCTCGGCGTCGCGCATGGCCATGGTTTCGGTGATTTCAGGGTGAGCTGGCCAGGGGCCAGCGCGTATTCGCTCAGCGTGGTGGCCACTTCGTCCAGCAGGCTCGGCGAGGCCAGCTGGAGGGCCGACAGGTTGACCGCCACCCGCCAGTCGCCGTGTCCGGCCTGCCGCCAGTCGCGCATCTGGCGGCAGGCCTGCCGCAGCACCCAGCTGCCGAGCAGGCCGATCATGCCGCTGCGTTCGGCCAGCGGAATGAAGCTGTCCGGCGGCACCAGGCCGCGTTCCGGGTGCTGCCAGCGGATCAGCGCTTCGGCGCCGATCGGGCGGCCGTCCTCGGCGCAGTACTTGGGCTGGTAATGCAGCACGAACTGCCCCAGTTCCAGCGCGCGCGGCAGTTCCTGCAGCAGCTGCAGGCGGTCGCGGGTGGTGGCCGTCATCGAGCGTTCGAAAAAGCTGTAGCGGTTGCGGCCGGCATGTTTGGCATGGGTCATTGCCGCATCGGCATGCGTCAGCAGCTGGTGCTCGCTACCGGCGTCTTCCGGGTACAGCGCAATGCCGATGCTGCTGCTCAGGCGCAGCTCGTGGTTGGCCACCAGGAACGGCACCGCCAGCGCCTGCACCAGATGCGCGGCCAGCGCGGCGGCGTCTTCCGGGTCGGCAATGTCGGCCATCAGCACGAATTCGTCGGCGCCCAGCCGCGCCAGGCTGCCATGCGCGCGTTGGTGCGCGTTCAAACGCTCGGCCACCACCACCAGCAGGCGGTCGCCCAACGCATGACCATAGCCATCGTTGATCACCTTGAAGCCGTCCAGGTTGATCAGCAAGACCGCAAAGCGCTGCCCCTGGCGCTGGGCGCGCTCGATGTTCTGCACGAGATGCTCGTGCAGCAGGATGCGGTTGGGCAGCCGGGTGAGTGGGTCGTGCAGCGTCGCCAGCGCCAGTTCGGCATTGGCCTTGGCCAGCGATTGGGCCAGCACGTCGGTGCGCTGTTGAAAGCGGCGCGACAGCAACGAAATGACCAGCGCCAGCATCAGCAGGACCAAGGTCACCAGCACCACCACCGCCGTCAGCCACGACAACGGCAGATGCATCTCGGCAACCGCGCCGCACACGCTGCCGGGCGCGAACTGGGCGGCGGCCATGCCGGTGTAATGCATGCCCACGATCGCCACGCCCATGATCGAGGCGGCGATCAAGCGCAGGCTGGAGCGCTGCCCATCGTGGCGCAGCCGGAACGCGATCCACAACGCGGCGGCGGAGGCGCCGACGGCGATGGCGATCGACAGCCCGAACAGCAGCGGGTCATAGCGAATGGCCGGCACCATGCGCAGCGCATCCATGCCCATGTAATGCATCAGCGCGATGCCAAGCCCCATCAGCAGCGCACCCAGGCCCAACCGGAGCAACGGCAGGTCCGCGCGCGAGGTCAGCCAGAGCGCCAGCGCCGAGGTCAGGATCGCCGCCAGCATCGAATAGCACGTCAGCGCCAGGTCGTAGCCCACCGGAATCGGCAGGCTGAACGCCAGCATGCCGACGAAGTGCATCGACCAGATGCCGATGCCCATGGCAATGGCGCCGCCCACCAGCCACGCAGCCGCGATGCCGCCGCGACTGGCAGTGGTGCGTGCAGCCAGATACAGCGCGGTGTAGGAAGCCAGCACGGCCACTACCAGCGACAGCATCACCATGCCAGGGTTGTAGGTTCCGACCACCTATCCACTTCCCACGTCGAAAGACGCGTTGCCCAAGACCTAGCGACCCCTTGCGCGACTTCTTGAGCGCGGGACAGCGGCCAATGCCGTCAATCCCGCGTTGCCGCCAGAGACGGCACGTTCGAAGGTCCTGCGATCGCCGTGCGTGCGCAGCCGGCGCACGCGATCACGGCATGTTTGCCACATCGACTGCCGGTGCGCCGTGGCTTGCCAATGACGCGTGCCTGACTGCCTGCGCGTGCCGACCTGGCCTGGCCACCTGCGCGGCTCATGCCACCGAACTTTCCGGTTCCTCCGGTTCGATCCGGTTACGGCCGGAGCGCTTGGCCCGATACAGCGCCTCGTCCGCACGTGCCAGCAGCGAGGCGGCGGTGTCGCCGACACGGAACCAGGACACGCCCACCGAACAGGTCACCTGCAGCGGGCGTGCGGTACCCACCTCGTAGGGAGCAAGGCTGAGCGCTTCGTGGATGGCGCGTAGCCGGTGCTGGCTCTGTTGGCTCATGCCCGGCAGCAACAGCAGCAATTCTTCGCCGCCGTAGCGGCCCACCTTGTCCGAATCGCGCAGGCAGGCCGTCAACCGTGCGCCCACCTTGGCCAGCACCGCATCGCCGACCAGATGCCCGTGTTCGTCGTTGACCTGTTTGAAGTGGTCCAGATCGATCAACACCACCGCCAGCGGATGCTCGCCGTGCGCGCAGCCTGCAGTTCTTCGGACATCGCTTCCAGGATGCCGGAGCGGTTGAGCAGGCCGGTCAGCGCGTCATGGCTGGCCTTCAAGGCCAGCGCCGCACGTGCGTTTTCCAGTTCGCGTTTTTCGCGCTCCAACTGGTAAGTGCGCTCGGACACCAATTCGGCCAGCATGCGTTCGCGCGCCACCAGATGGCGGTGCCGCCAGCGCCACAGGCCGATCAGCAGTCCGCTGCCGATCAACACATACAGCGCGATCGCCGGCAGGCTGCGCCACCACAGTGGCGCGACCGCAAAGGGCAGGTCGGCGATCGGCGAGGCGGTGCGACGGTAGCGGTCCAGCACCTGGACCTGCAGGCGGAAGTGCCCGGAGGGCAGCGGTGGCTGGTCGATGGACAGGTTGTCGCTCTGGATCCATTGGTCGTGCAGGCCGAGCAGGCGGTAACGCACCGTCAGGCGGCTGGGGTCGTCGTAGACCTCCATCGTCGACAGCTCGATGTGCAAGGGCTTGTCGCTCCAGCCCAGTAGCTGCCCGCGCTGCACCGGCATGCCGCCGCGGCTGACGCTGTCGATGCGCACTCTGGGCTGGCGTTCGTCGAACAGGCGCGCCGGGTCGCTCACGTGGCTCACCCCGCGTGCGGTGCCGATCCACACCGAACCATCCGGATCTTCTGCAAATGCAGCCTCGGAAACGTCGTCCCAGATCAGCCCCTGCGACTGCGACAGATGCGCCCAGCGCTCGCCGTCGTAGACCTCGACGCCGCGTGCATGGCCCACCCAGACCCGGCCGACGCTGTCGCCGCGCAGCAGGTACACGCCCACATCGCGCAGCGCTTCGTCGCTGATTTCCTGCAGGTCCAGGCCGTCGTGCAACAACATGCCGTGCCACAGGCCGGGGCGATAGAACGCCAGCCACACCTCACCGCTGTCGCTGATGTGGAACTTGGCGATCCATGGCTCCGGCGCGCCGCCGTTGACCTTGACCTTGACCTTGGACCACCGCCCATCGCGCAACTGGAACAAGCCGTTGGAGCTGGAAACCCATAGCGTGCCGTCGGCGGTTTGCTGGATGTCGGTATAGGCGATGGCAGGCACGTCGGCCACGGCCTGCATGCTGCCGCCCTCGAGCGGGTGTTCGATCACGAACAAGCCGCCGGCGCTGAGCATCCACAGCCGGCTCTGGCGGTCGATCAGCAGGCGACGCGCGGTGCGCGGCAACTTGGCGATCTGCGCGTTGCGCCCATCCGGCCAGGTGCGGCGCAGGACACCGGCCGAATTGAGCGTCCACAAGCTGCCGTCTGCGCTGCGCTGCATGCCCACGACCTGGATCCCGGCGCTTTGCAGGGCCGGGACAAAGCGCTTATCCGGCTCGGCCTGGCGGCCGATGCCGTGCTCGTTGCCGACCAGCAATGCGCCTTGCGTGTCGCGGGCGATCGACCAGGTCGGCGCGGCCGGCATGCCTTGCGAGGCGTCCCAGTTTTCGATCCATTCGTAGCCGGCCCAGCGCACCAGCCCTTCGCCGTCCACGGTCATCCAGATATCGCCGTCGCGGTCCACCAGGATCGCATCGCTGCTGCCCGGTGGTAGGCCATTGTCTGCGCCGAACGTGCGCCAGTGGCCGTTTTCCCAACGCGCTAGCCCGTCGTTACGACGCACCAACATGCGCCCTTCGCGGTCCATCACCAGCGATGCTGGCCGCCCGACCGTGCTGCCATCCAGCAGCGGCAGCGCGCGAACACTGAAGGCGCTCGCCCCGCGCGCGCGATAGAGCAGGTTGCCCGCACCGCGCACCCACAGCCCGCCGTCGTGGTCGCGCAACACGCTGTACCACCGGTCGTCCGGCACCCCGTGTTCGGGCCCGAACACCTGCACCTTGCGCTGCGCATCGATGGCGCACAGCTTGCGCGCGCAGCCCACCCACAGCGTGTCGCCGTCCACCGACAGGCTCAGCGACTTGGACAACTCCGGAACGCGGACCCGGGTTGCGGTGTCCAGCAATGGTTCGCTGTGCCAGCGATCGTTGGCGCGGACCTGCAGGATTTCCAGCGTGCCGCCATTGGCCAGCACCGTGCCCCAGGGCAGGCTGGCCAGTTGCATCTGGTCCCCCAGGTGCTCGGCTTCATCCGGCTGCAGTTTGCGGAAGCCGCGCTCGTCGCCGACGAACAAGGCCTGGAAGCCGGCCACCCATAACCGCCCATCGGCGGTTTCGGTGATCGAGGTGGTGGGCTCGTTGCGCAGGCCATCCAGCGGAATCTGTTGGAAGATGCGCCCGTTGTAGCGATACAGCCCGCTCTCGGTGCACACCCACAGCAAGGTGGCGCGGGTCTGCAGCAGGCAGGTACCGGCCAGCCCGAGCAGGCCCTGGTCGTGGGCATAGCGGCGGATGCTGGCGCTTTGCGCACCGGCCAGGTCGGCCAATGACAGCAACGCGAACAGCACCACGACGGCAAACGGTGCACGCCGGTGCGACGACCTCCATTGGCGGTGCTCAAACCCCACGGACGTTGCAGTCTCCACGCATCGGCAATGCGGTCCGCGCCCCTCGCGCGGTGTCTCAGGCTTGCCTCGGCAGCCCCCATCGCAGGCCGCATTGGAACAACTAGCGGCTGCCAACGCGTAATCCTTTAAGGATGGTCTGATCAATGCGGCCAGAGGATGCGTCGACCCGCATCGGTAGCGCTGACTACGCTCACACCTTCGGTTTTTCGCTGTTTCCAGCGCATTCTCGGGGCATTCTCCCCATTACAGGCACAACTTCCCAACGGCAGGCATCAACTGCTTCCGCTTCAGCCACAGGTTCGACAGCGCAAAGAGCGTCAGCACCTGCGCGGTGTTTTTGACCAGGCCGCGATAGCGCACCTTGGCATAGCCAAACTGGCGCTTGATCACCCGAAACGGATGTTCCACCTTCGCACGCAGGCTGGCCTTGGTGTGCTCCCAGCGCTTGGCCAACTTCAGTTCGCGCTTGTTCTTGATCTGCTTCAGCTTCGAGGGCTTCTCCGCGATCAGGTAGCGTAGCTTGCGCTTGCCCTTGATCTCATCGCGCTTCTCAAGCCCGGTGTAGCCGCTGTCCCCACACACCGTGTCTTCCTTGCCATGCAGCAGCTTGTGCGCTTGCGTGATGTCCGCCACGTTGGCTGCCGTGCATTCCACGTGGTGCACTAGGCCGGATTCATCATCCACTCCAATGTGCGCCTTCATCCCGAAGAAGTATTGGTTGCCCTTCTTGGTCTGGCGCATCTCCGGATCGCGCTCACCGTCCTTGTTCTTGGTCGAACTGGGCGCAGAGATAATCGTGGCATCCACAATCGTCCCGCCGCGCAGGCTCTGACCCTTGCGCGACAGATGCGCGTTCACCCGATTGAACAGCTTGCGCGCCAAATCGTGCTGCTCCAGCAGATGGCGAAAGTTGAGAATCGTCGTCTCGTCCGGCACCTCATCCAGCCCGCCGATCTTGGCGAAACGGCGCATCGACACCGTGTCGTACAAGGCTTCTTCCGCCGATGGATCGCTCAATGCATACCACTGCTGCAAAAAGTGGAGGCGCAGCATCGTCTCCAGCCGATACGGCTGTCGTCCCGGTTGCCCCGACTTCGGATAGTGCGGCTCGATCAGCCCCAGCAGCTCCTTCCACGGCACGACCTGCTCCATCTCGGCCAAAAACACTCACGCCGCGTCCGCTTGCGCTTGCCGTCGTACTCCGCGTCGCCGAAGGTCAGCTGCATCGAAATCGTCTACTCGGGTCGATGATCGATTGTGGCAGATCAGGACGGATTGTTCAGAGTTTCCTTAATGCTTGAGCGAGCACGACGGCGTGAGGAACTGGCGAACGCCTCTGTTTGTTGGCGTATTGCAGGGCACCGGTCACACGTTTGCGCAAGCGCGATGCACCTGTCATCGCTGCCGAGCTCTCCACAGCGCGGTAGTTGGCCGGCGCAGGCGTGCGCTTGACCCGGCGTTGCAATCGATTGCCGGCGCATGTGCGCCTTCAGTGTGCGGGTCGAACGGTGCAACGCGCAGCAAGCTCACCTGCGCTGCGGTCACACCTGATCGAAGGTATCCAGCGGCACGTGGTCGTAATCGACACGATTGCGGCCACTGCGCTTGGCCCTGTACAGCGCTGCGTCGGCGCGTGCCAGCAATTGCTCGAGCGTTTCGCCACGCTGGAACCAGGCCACGCCGACCGAACAGGTGACATGCAGCCAGCCGCCATCGATGGGGTAGTCGCCGCAGATGCCGCGGTGCAGGGCGTCCAGCCGATGGGTGGCATCCAGGTTCAGGCCTGGCAGCAGCGCCAGCAGTTCTTCGCCGCCGTAACGGCCGATGCGGTCGTCGCCGCGCATCAGGGTGTCCATGCGGCGGCCGACCCCGGCCAGGACGGCGTCGCCGGCCAGATGGCCGTGTTGGTCGTTGACCAGTTTGAAGTGGTCCAGATCGATCAACACCACTGCCAGCGGACGCCCGGTGTGTTCGGCATGCAGCAGCATTTCGCGCAACGCGGCCAGGATGCCGGCGCGATTGAGCAAACCGGTGAGTTCGTCGTGGGTGGCCTTGAGCGAGAGTTCGGCGCGCGCCGCTTCCAGGTCGCGCTTGTCCTGTTCAAGCTCGGCGGTGCGCTTGGCCACCAGCTGCTCCAGTTCACGCTTGCGTCGCAGCAGTTTGGCGGTGCGCCAACGCAGCAGCGCGATCACTGCCGCGATGCTCAGCAGCACGTACCCGACCATGGCCGGAACGCCCCGCCACCACGGTGGCACCAACTCGAATCGAAGCGGGTGATCGGGCTGCTGCTGCGCTGGTAGGCATCCAGTGCCTGCACTTCCAGCGTGTAACTGCCTGGCGGCAGCAGCAGGGTAGGTCAGGTGGCTGAGCGAGGTGCTGGTCCAGCTGGCCTGATGGCCTTCGACCCGGTAACGGAAGCTGACGCGGTCCGGGCCACCCTCCGCTCCCGGGGTACTGATGTCCACATCCAGCGGCACTTGCGACCACGCCACCCGGGCTTGCGGCAACAGCGGCTGGTCGCCGCGGCGCACATGCAAGATCGCCACCCGCAGCGGCGGTGCGGCGAACAGGCGCATCGGATCCAGCAGGTGGGTCAGGCCACGGCTGCTGCCGAGCCAGACGCTGCCATCGGTATCTTCGAAAAACGCATTGGCCGACATGTCGTCCCACAACAGCCCTTCGGTGCGCGTGGCCCGCGACCAACGACCGTTCTGGTACACATCCAGGCCCTGGCTGCTGCCCAGCCACAGCCGGCCCTTGCTGTCGTGGCGCAGGATGAAGGGCATCACCCGTGCCACCAGCGGGTCGTCCACCGCGGCAAGCGTCTGTACGCCGTCGGCTTGCAGCCGGCCATGCCACAACCCGGTGTCGCGCAGCGATAGCCAGACCTCGCCATCGGCGCTGAAATCGAGCAGGAAGAAATCCTGGCTAGGCAGGTCGCCGCGCACCTGTACGCGCTGCCAGTTGCGTCTTTTGCCTGCAGGAACAGGCCTTCGCGCGTGCTGGCCCACAGCCGTCCCTGCGGATCCAGGTCGATATCGCCCACGAAGGCCGCCGGCAGCGCCATTTCGCGCTCGGCTCGCAGTGGGGTGCCACGCCGTACCCGGTACAGCCCGCGCGGGGTGGTGATCCACAAGGTGCCGGCGGTGTCGAACATCAGCCGGTTGATCGGCAGGTCGAGCTGCAGCACATCGGTGGTCTTGCCGCTGCGCGGGTCGCGCCGCGCCACGGCCCCGGACGAGCGCGCCACCCAGGCCGCACCATCGTCCGGCGACAGTGCGATGGAAATGGACTGCAACAGGGGTTGGCCGTCCTCCAGCGTCCACGGCTGCATGCGCCCGCTGCGCGGATCGAGCACATTGGATCCCGCATCGCCACCGACCAACAGCTCACCGCTGGGCAGCCGCTGGCTGACCCAGGTCGGCGCTTCGGCCAGCCCCTGGCTTTGGTCCCAGTGCTCGATGGTGCCGTAGCCCAGCCAGCGCTGCACCCCAGTCCGCGCGTGCCGATCCATAGCTGGCCGGTGCTCTGCATCATCAACGGGCCGACCATGGGGCTGATCTGCAACCCCTGGCTTTGGCCGAAGTAGCGCCAGTGGTCGCCTTCCCAGCGCACCAGGCCGCGGTCCGAGCGGGTCAGCAGGCGGCCTTGCGCATCTTCCGACAGCGTGGTGGCACCGGAGAGGGTGTCGAATCGGGTGCCGGCCGGCGCCGGACGATTGCGGAACACGCGCTCGCCGGCAGCACGTGAGAGCACCAGCCCGCCACCGCGCAACCACAAGGTGCCCAGGTGATCGCGAAAGATCGCGCGCCATTGCCGTTCGGGTACGCCATCGTCCTCGGACAGCAAGGTGATCTTGCCGCTGGCATCGATTCGGCAGACGTGCTGGCCGCAGCTGGCCCATAACGCGGTTCCATCGGCCAGCAAGGCCCTGCCGGCCGGCAGGAGACGGCCATCGTCCAACTGCAAGGGCAGGGAGTGGACCGACCAGCCGCCTGCGGCACCAGGCGACAGCCGCAGCAGGCTGTTTTCGCTGACCACCACCACGCCATCGGCGTAGGCGGCAACGACATTGCCGCTGTCGGCGCGGATCGGTTTGCCATCGCGCAGCACCTGCACGAAGTCGTT
Organism: Xanthomonas phaseoli pv. phaseoli; assembly: GCA_022749655.1. Classification (GTDB taxonomy): domain Bacteria; phylum Pseudomonadota; class Gammaproteobacteria; order Xanthomonadales; family Xanthomonadaceae; genus Xanthomonas; species Xanthomonas phaseoli. The sequence goes on along the minus strand of CP094243.1, from coordinate 3,103,262 downwards.
GCCCTCGCGCACGAACAGGCCATTGGCGCTGGACACCCACAGACGGCCGGCCGCATCCAGCCCGAGTGCGCGGATATAGCGCGCATCCAGCCCGCTCTCCTTGCCGACCGGGGTGAAGCGTTCGCGTTCGAAACGGTGCAGCGCCAGCTCGGTGCCGACCCAGACCACGCCCTGGCGGTCTTCGAGCAGGCTGTTGACGGTCATGCCCTGCAGGCCATCGGCCTGGGCGTAATCGCGGAAGCTGTAGGTTTGCGCCCAACTTGGGCCGCAGGCCAGCACCGCTGCCAGCAACAGCCACGCCGTTGCACGCAGGCGAGCGCCTTGCAATCGCATCGGGGCCAACAGCGCAGGCACAGTGAGCATCGATTCCCGTGGGTGGGTCAGTGTTGGACGACGGTACGCAGCGTCAATCGTGTAGGGGCGTTGACGGCTGCGCGGCCAGAAACTTGAGGCGTGTCACGGTTTGGCAGGGTGCAGGATGGGGCGGCCACGTCGAAGCGGCGTCGGCACGGGTGAGCCGGCCCCTGCCTTGCTTGCTGTGGTCGGCGGTTGTCTAGTGTGGATCAGGCCGTCAGCTCCCTGGCGGCATCGAAGGCGGTATCGAACATGCGTTGCACCGGAGGAGCGAATTCGCTGGCGAAACTCGACAGCAGGAACAGCCCCAGCAGCACCGTCAGCGGCAGGCCCAGTTGCATGGGATTCAATGCCGGGGCCGCCTTGGCCAGCGCGCCGAAAGCCAGATTCACCGCCAGCATCGCCACCATCATCGGCAAGGCCAGGGTCAGTCCGCCGCGCAGGATCTGCAGGAACAGGGTGGGCGCCACTTCGGCGAATGCGCCGGCATCGGGCAACGCGGTCCCGATCGGCAACGCCTTGTAGCTGTCCACCAGCAATGCGATCACCGCCAGATGCCCGTTGGCCGCGAAGAACAGCAGCCCGAAGCCGAGATAGAACCACTGGGCGATCACCCCCGAGGTCACGCCGCGCATCGGGTCGGACATCTGCGCGAACGACAGGCCGGTGGACTGCGAGACCAGTTCGCCGGCCAATGCGCCGGCTTCGAAAATGAGCTTCAGCATGAAGCCCATGCTGGCCCCGACTGCCAGTTCGCGCGCAATGCTCAGCACTGCCTGGGCGGTAAAGCCGTCCCACTCCGGCACCGGCGGCAGGATCGGTGCCAGCACCATCGCCAGCGTCCCGGCCAGCATCACCCGCACCCGTCCGGGCACCGCCCGCGTGCCGATCAACGGCATGGCGGTCAGCAACGCACCGGTGCGCAGCATGGTCCACATGATCGCCCCGACCATCGCGAACGCGCGCTGGCCATCGATCACCATCTGGGTGGCGGAATCCATCCGGTCCGGCCCGCTAGCCGATCAGATGCGGAATGCGCTGGAACAGCGCAATGGTGAACTCCACCAGATGCCCCAGCAGCATGCTGCCGGTGGCAAACAGCGTGGCCGTCAGCGCGACCGCCTTGGCCACGAAGGCGATGGTCGGTTCGTTCAACTGGGTGGCGGCTTGCACCACGCCAATCACCACGCCGACCACCAGCACGGCCAGCAACATCGGCCCGGCGATCCACAGGACGGTGACCAGGCCACCACGCAATTCAGTCAGGGCGATTTCAGGGCTCATGGGAGGTGCTGATGCAAGTGGGGTGCCAAAGGGGCGGGGATTGGGGATTGGGAGTCGGGATTTGCGACCTGGCTGGCGGTTTGGTGAGGAGGAGGTCGGTTTCATCCTCGCGATTGGCCGTGCCTTGCCTTGCCTTGCCTTGCTGTTAGCGTGTCGCTGTCGCTGTCGCTGTCGCTGTCGCTGTCGCTGTCGCTGTCGCTGTCGCTGTCGCTGTGCTCTTGCTCTGGTTTGCTGGTGCTTTGCTGTCGGCTTTTCGGGCCCCATACCGCAGCGGCAGGCCACGTGGGTCAAACCCCGAAGGGGCGGCGCGCATGGATGCGCGACGTTTTTCTAAGGGACATGGATGTCCCTTAGAAAAATTCCCACGTGGACTGCGTACCCGTAGCGCCTTGGCGCGTAGGGGCGCGAGGACGGGGGTGTGTTTCTTTGGTTACTTTCTTTGCACAAGCAAAGAAAGTGACTCGCCCCCGAAGGGGGACGAAAGCTCTGCACTTGCTTGTGTTTAAGCTTATGTCTCCGTTTTTATGGGCGCAACGTCAAGTAAGGGGCTTTCACGCCCTGTGGGCGCGAGTCACTTTTCTTTGCTTGTGCAAAGAAAAGTAACCAAAAGAAAGCACACCCCGTCCTCGCGCCTTCCGCGCTACGCGCTCAGGTCCGCATGCCATCCGGGAATTTTTCAAAGGGACGTCCATGTCCCTTTGAAAAACGTCGCGCATCCATGCGCGCCGCCCCTGCGGGGTTTGACCCGGATGGCCTGCCGCTGCGGTATGGGGGCCCGGAGAAGCAAGAACCTAGAAGCACGAACCTAAAAGCTAGAACCTAAAAGCTAGAACCAAGCACGGGGCTGCAAGCGCTTGAGTACTACAGCTGTGCTGTGTGGCGGCTTCCAACAAAACACACTCCACTAGCCGGCAAGCGCTACCGCGCGCAACGCGCCCCCACACCTACGACGCATTGAAGCTGGCAGCCAGCGTCCCCACCACCAGCACCCACCCATCCACCAGGATGAACAGCAAAATCTTGAACGGTGCCGAGATCAGCATCGGCGACAGCATCATCATGCCCATCGACATCAGCACGCTGGCCACCACCAGGTCGATGATCACGAACGGGATGAAGATCAGGAAACCGATTTCGAAGGCGGTCTTCAGCTCGCTGGTCACGAACGAGGCCACCAGCACCGGGAACGGTACCGCGTCCGGGCCGGCGTACTTGCCGTCGCCGGCCATGCCGGCGAAGGTCATCAGGTCGGTCTCGCGGATCTGCGCCAGCATGAAAGCGCGCAGCGGCTGCGTGGTGAGCGTCCAGGCAGTGGAGAAATCGATCTGGTTATTGAGGTAGGGCTGCAGGCCGGCGCCCCACATTTTTGCCACACCGGCATCATCACCAGCGCGGTCAGGAACATCGCCAGGCCCAGCAGCACCTGATTGGACGGGGTCTGGCCGGTACCCAGCGCCTGGCGCAGCAGGCCCAGCACGATGGTGATGCGGGTGAAGGCGGTCAGCACCAGCAGCATCGACGGCAGCAGGGTGATCGCCGTCATCAGCAGCAAGGTCTGCAGCGGCAGGCTCACCGGCTGGTCGCCGATGCGGCCCACGCTCACGTTCGGCAGCGACGGCAACTGGTTGGAACCGGCCGGCACCGCGGCAGGGGTCGCCGCTGGTGCCGCGGCCTGCGCCATTGCCGGCAGCGCGGCCGGGCTGGCCGCGGCCAGCAGCGGGCAACTCATCACCAGCAGGATCAGCACCAGGCGCACACTGCGCCCCCAACGATTCCAACGGCTCAACATGTCACGGGTCCTTGCGCAGCTTCTGGGCAAGCAGCTGGGCGAAATTGGGAAGTTGCTTGAACGTAGGCAGGGTGGGTGCGGGCGCGGGCGGCAGCGGTTCTGGCAGGGTGTGCAGGGTGCTGATGCCGCCGGCGGTGACGCCCAGCAACAACTGCTGGCCGTTCACCTCCACCACCACCACACGTTCCTTGGCACCGACTGCCAGGCTGGTCACCACACGCAGGCCCTCGGTGCTGCGGAATCCGCTGCCGGGCATGCGCTTGAGCAACCAGCCCAGGCCGACGATCAGCGCGAGCACCAACAGCAATGCAAAGACTGCGCCAAACAGGCTGGGCGAGGACGGCGCCTGCGCGCCGACCTGGGTCGCCTTGGCCGCGACCGGCGCGGCAGCGGCCAGCAGGCCGATCACCGCAGCCCTCCGGATCCGTTCGCTGGGGCTGACCACGTCGGTCAGGCGAATGCCGAAGCGGTCGTTGATGACCACCACTTCGCCGTGCGCGATCAGGGTGCCGTTGACGTAGACGTCCAGCGGTTCGCCAGCGCCGCGTTCCAGTTCCACCACCGAGCCCTGGTTGAGCTGCAGTAGGTTACGGATCGGAATGCGGGCGCGGCCCACTTCCAGCGACAGGGTCACCGGTACGTCGAGGATCACGTCCAGGTTGAGGTCGGCAGGGTTCTGGTCCTGCTCGGCCTGCAGGCTGTCGAAGGTGGCAGGCGAGGCGTCGAGGATGTCGGAGTTGATCATGTGCTGGAGTCCTGGGAGGGAACGGCGCGTGGGGCTTGCACGCCGGGCGGGCGTACGGCGGTGATCTTGACGGCGTTGTTGCCATTGGAAACGCCGAATTCGCCGGTGAACAACGGGATGTCTTCCACGCACAGCGGCACCTGGGCGGGCAGGTCGATCGGCAGGATGTCGCCGACCTTCAACCCGGTGAGCTGGCGCAGGCTCATGCGCTTGCTGGCCAGCACACTGGAGAGGGTGACCTCGGCGGTATCCAGCTGCTCGCGCAGCATCACGTTCCAGGAGTCGTCGCGGTCGTTGCGGTCGCTCTGGATGCCGGCATCGAGCAGTTCGCGGATCGGCTCCAGCATCGAATACGGCAGGGTGATGTGGATCTCGCCGCCGCCGCCTTCCAGCTCTACATGGAACCGGCACACCACCACGTACTCGCGCGGGGTGACGATGTTGGCGAAGTGCGGGTTGATCTCCGAGTTGATGTACTCGAAGTCCACGTCCATCACCGGTGCCCAGGCTTCCTTCAGGTCGGCGAAGGTCTGCTTGAGCATCAGCTGGATCACGCGCATCTCGGTGGCGGTGAATTCGCGGCCTTCGATGCGGGTGTGGAAGCGGCCGTCGCCACCGAAGAAGTTGTCCACCACGGTGAACACCAGGGTCGGTTCGAACACGATCAGGCCGGTGCCGCGCAGCGGCTTGAAACGGATCAGGTTGAGGTTGGTCGGCACATACAGCGAGTGCATGTACTCGTTGAACTTGACCAGGTCGATGCCGCGCACCGACAGGTCGGCCGAGCGCCGGATCAGGTTGAACAGGCCGATGCGCCACAGCCGCGCGAAGCGCTCGTTGACCATCTCCAGGGTCGGCATGCGCCCACGGATGATGCGGTCCTGGCTGGACAGATCGTATTGGCGCGCCTCGCCGGGCAGCGGCTCCGGCTCGGTGTTGACCGCGCCCGAATCCACGCCATGCAACAGGGCATCGATCTCGTCTTGGGAAAGCAGATCACTGACGCTCATCGGGCAGGCCTTACTGGGTCACGAAACTGGTGAACAGCAATTCTTCGACGCACTTCTTGCCGGTCTCGCTGGTCATGACCTTCTGCGCTTCGGCCAGGGCGGACTTCTGCAGCTTCTGCTTGCCGGCCAGGTCGGCCACGTCGGTGGCCTTGACCTGCGACAGCAGCATCAACAGGTGCGCGCGGATGGCCGGCGCGTTCTCGGTGATGAGCTTGAGCTCTTCGGGGTCGCGGGTGACCAGCTGCACTTCGACCTGCAGATACTGCGGGCCATCGCCGGGGTCGGCCAGGTTGACCACGATCGCCGGGTCCATCGGGAAGTACTGCGCCGGCTTGGGCACTTCGGCCACCTTGGGGGCGTCGTGCTTGCCGCCTTTTTCCTCGCCCTTGTGGCCCAGGAAGAACCAGGCGCCGCCGCCAGCGGCGGCCAGCACCACCACGCCGATGGCGATGAGCAGGATAGGCTTCTTGCCGCCCTTCTTCTTCTCGCCCTTGTCGTCTTTGTCGTCGGTCTTCTTGGATTTTTCAGCCGCTGCCACGTTCTGCTCCAGGGGAATGCTCACCCTGTCGATGCAACTGGCATGCCAAAACCGCGTCGGTTTCCTGGCGCGGGCTGCGTGAGAACCAAAAAACCCCCGCAGGCCTTGCGCTGCAGGGGGTGGAAGGGCGTCATCGGCCCCGGCCGGGGGGGGCGAGGATCAGCGGTGCCGGGGTGTGCCCGGCGGGTCGTCTCAGGCGTAGGCGTCCAGCAATCCACGCTGGCGTAACACCACCGACGGAATTCCGACGGGCGGGACATCGTCCAGGGTCAGGCCGTTGCCGCTGTCGTTGCCGCCATTGCGATTGCCCGAGGAGTTGCGCTGTTGCTGGCCGACATCGGCCTGGCCAAGCTGGAAGCCGTTCTGGCCGAGCATTTCGCGCAGCCGCGGCAGGCTCTGTTCCAGTGCCTGGCGGGTGTCGGCATTGGCGGCGGTGAAGCTGGCATTGACCTTGTCGCCCTCCAGATGCAGGCGCACCTCGACCGGGCCCATCTCGTTCGGGGTCACCTTGATGTGGGCATGGCCGATCTTCTGGTCGGCCAGCCAGCTCATGCGCGCACCGATGGCGTCGTCGAACGTGTCGCTGCCCAGCTCCGGGGTGGGGGTAGGCGAGGCGCTGAAGATCGGGGCGGGGTCCTGCAGGCGGGAGAGTGCCGGCGCAGTGGTGGTCGGCAGCACGAACGCCGGGGCGTCCGGCGCTGCCGCGGCGGCGCTGTCGTCGGCGGCCGGTTCCAGCGCCTTGGCGGCCATGCTCATCAACGCGGCGGTCTGCGCATCGCCGCTTACGGCGGTGGTCGAGGTGGGCTTGGCGCCTGCGGCGGCAGCCGGCACCAGCGCTCCCAACGCGGGCAGGGTGGTGCCCGCGTTGGCAGTGGCGGCGGCTGCGGTTGCATCGGTGGGCGTTGCGGTGGCAGTGCCCGCGGCATTGGCTGCGCCGGCCATGCTGGCCGTCAGCGCCGCTGCTGCGGCCGCCAGCACGTCGCCGCCCGGCAGCGCCTGCGTCAGCAGGCCCATGCCGAAGCCACCCAGGCCAGCCGGCGGCCAGCCGGCATCGGTTGCGGTGGTCGTTTCTGCGGGCGCCTCTTCACTGCTCGCGGCGGCCTTGGCGGCTGTGCCCGTCTTGCCGGCAGTGGCCGCTGTGCTCTTGTCGGTGGTTGCCGCGTCCTTGGCGGTACTTGGCTTGGCCTGCTTGGCATCGCCGTCCTGCGCCCGCGGCCGGGCAGTGGCATCGCCGGCCGCGTCGTCGTGGGCGTCCTCGTCGCTGCGGTTCCTGTCGGACTGGTTGGGCTTGGGCGCGGCCTGCTTGGCAGGCACGCGCTCGGGTGCCTGCGGCGGGGCCTGGTTCGGCGTGTTGGCCGGATTGAGCATGCGCGCAAACTGGTCCTGGCCCGCGTCCGGTTCGGAGGAGGGGTCGCTGTAGCTGGATTTCTTGCCGGTGCCGGCAAGCGCACCAAGGCCGGCGGCGAAGGCGGACAAGGGGTTCATGCGGATTCTCCGTGGGTGTCTTGGCTGCGGGCCAGGCGCGCACGACGCGCGCCGAGGTCGTCCATCTCACGCTGGTCGCGGCGTTCGATCACTTTGTTTTCCTGGGCACGGTAGCTGGCGGCCAGTTGCTCCAGCACCTGCTTCTCGCGGCTGGCCAGCAGCAGCCGGGTGCGTTCGGCTTCGACCTTGGCGATGTTGCTTTGCACGGTCTGCGCCTGCTGCAGCACGGCGCTGTCCAGGCGGTCCAGGAACGCGCGGCGGTTGCTCAGCGCCACCGCACTGGTGCCGGCCATCTGGCTGTTGGCGTATTCCTCGGCGTAGCGGCGCAATTCTTCCAGGCGCGACTGGTGGGTTTCCAGCACGCGCTGGCGCTCGGCCAAGTCGCGGGCGACCTTGTCTTCCTGTTCCTGCGCGCGGCGCAGCAGTGGGTCGATCCGTTTGGACTGCATCATGGATTAGTTCTCGGGTTCGACCAGTTGTTGCAGGGCGGACAGGCTGTCGCTCAGCAGCGAGGCCTTGTGCACGTCCTGGCCGAGGAATTCGACGATTTCCGGCCAGCGTGCCAGCGCCTCGTCGGTGGCCGGGTCGCTGCCGCGCTGGTAGGCGCCGATGGCGATCAGGTCGCGGTTGGCGGTGTAGGCCGAGAGCAGCCGCTTGAGCTTGCGGATGCGCAGGCGCCAGGTGTCGTCGGCGATGTCCTGCACCACGCGGCTGACCGAGGATTCCAGGTCGATGGCCGGATACAGGCCGCTGTCGGCCACCCGACGCGAGAGCAGGATGTGGCCGTCCAGGATGGCGCGGGCGGCGTCGGCGATCGGGTCCTGCGGGTCGTCGCCTTCGGTCAGCACGGTGTAGAAGGCGGTGATCGAGCCGCGGCCCTTGGCGCCGTTGCCGGCACGCTCCACCAGCGCCGGCAATTTGGCGAACACCGACGGCGGGTAGCCGCGGGTGGTCGGCGGCTCGCCGACCGACAGGCCGATCTCGCGCTGCGCCTGCGCAAAGCGGGTCAGCGAGTCCATCAGCAGCAGCACGTTCAAGCCCTGGTCGCGGAACCATTCGGCAATGGCAGTGGCGCGGTAGGCGCCATGCAGGCGTGCCAGCGGCGGGCGGTCGGCCGGTGCGGCCACCACCACGGCGCGGCGCAGGCCTTCTTCGCCCAGGGTGGTTTCGACGAAGTCGCGCACTTCGCGGCCACGTTCGCCGATCAGCCCGACCACGATGACATCGGCCGAGGTGAAGCGGGTCATCATGCCGAGCAGTGTCGACTTGCCGACGCCGGAACCGGCGAACAGGCCCACGCGCTGGCCGCGGCCGATCGGCAGCATGGCGTTGATGGCGCGCACGCCGACGTCCAGCGAGGTGGTGATGGGTTCGCGCGCCAGCGGGTTGATCGACACGCCAGCCATGCCGATGCTGCCTTCGGCGCGGATCGGGCCCTTGCCGTCCAGCGGGGTGCCGTCGCTGTCGATGACGCGGCCGAGCAGGCCTTCGCCCACTTCCACGCCGCCGCGGCGCCGCGAAGGCACCACCCGCGCATTTGGCAGCAGGCCATGCAGTTCGGCGCTGGGCATCAGGTAGGTGCGCTCGCCGGCGAAGCCGACCACTTCGGCGTCGACCCAGCCGCCATCGACCTCGACCTTGCAGGTCGCGCCCATCGGCGCTTCGCAGCCGGTGGCTTCCAGGGTCAGGCCGACCGCGCGGCGCAGGATGCCTTCGCGGATCAGGGTGCGGCCGGCGGTGGGTTCCAGACCCAGCGTGCCCAGCCGGGTGGCCAGGCGCAGATTGCGTGCATCCAGCCAATCGGCCGGGGTGGCACCGAACAGGGCGCTCACAGGCCCGCTCCGGATTTGCGCATGACCGTCTCCAGCGCAGCCCGCAGGCGCGCGTCCAGGGTGCCGTCGATGCGCACGCTTTCGGCGTGCACACGCAGGTCGCCGCGGCTCAGGCTCATGTCCGGGGCCACGCGGGTGGTGCTGCTGGGCGCCAGATGCGGCAGCAGCGCGGTGATGTCGTCCGGATGCAGGCGCACTTCGACTTCGCGGCCGGCGCCGCCCACCGCATCGACCGCCTCGCCGACCAGGTCGGCCAGCAGCTGCGGGTCGGCCTGGTAGGCACGGCCGACCAGCTGGCCGGCGATGCGCACGGCCAATTCGCCGAGCGCACCGACCACTTCGTTTTCCAACCGCGCCAGCGGGCGGGTGAAGTTGTCCAGGATGCCGTCGATCTGCGCGGTGAGCCGACGCACTTCCGACTGGCCCTGGGCGAAGCCTTCGGCATGCCCGCGCGCGAAACCTTCGTGCTGGGCAGCGTCTTCGATGGCCTGGATCTCTTCCAGGGTCGGCGGGCGCAGCACCGGCTCGAGCATGGCCGGTTCTTCGTAGTCCGGTTCGGGCAGGGCCGGGACAAGCTGCAGGTCCGGGGCCAGCCAGCGGGTGACCACCTCGTTCATACCATGGCCTCCGCACCGGCGCCGCCCAGGCTGATGGCGCCTTCGTCAGCCAGGCGGCGGACGATGGTGAGGATTTCCTTCTGCGCCGCTTCCACGTCGGCAAGGCGCACCGGGCCGCGCGCTTCCATGTCCTCGAGCAGGATTTCGGCCGCGCGCTGGGACATGTTGCGGGTGATCTTTTCGCGCACCTTGACGTCGGCGCCGCGCAGGGCCAGGCCCAGTCGCTCGCCGGAGACTTCGCGCAGCAGCGTCTGCAGGCCGCGGTCGTCCAGGTCCACCAGGTTGTCGAACACGAACATCAGGTCCTGGATCTTGCCGGCCAGGTCGGCATCGATCTTGCCGATCTCGCCCAGCACGCCCTGGTCGGAGCCGGTGTCCAGGAAGTTGAGGATGTTGGCCGCCACCTTGATGCCGCCCACGTTGGACGACTTCAGGTTCTGGTTGCCGGCAAATTGACGCTCCATGATGTCGTTGAGCTCGCTCAGCGCGTTCGGCGGAATGCCGTCCAGGGTGGCGATGCGCAGCAGCACGTCGGCGCGGGTGCGCTCAGGCAGCAGCTTCAGCGCCTCGGCGGCCTGGTCGCTGTCCAGATGCGCCATGACGATGGCGATGATCTGCGGGTGTTCGTTGCGCACCAGGTCGGCGACCGCGCGCGGGTCCATCCACTTCAACGTATCCAGGCCGGTGGTGTTGCGGCCCAGCAGGATGCGGTCGATCAGTCCACCGGCCTTGTCGGCGCCCAGCGCCTGGATCAGCACGTTGCGGATGTAGTCGTCGGCGCCCACGCCCAGCGAGGTCTTGCCCGCCAGTTCGCCGTTGAACTCGTCCATCACCTTTTCGACCTGGTCGCGCGAGATGCCGGTCATGGTGGCCATGGCGATGCCGATCTTCTGCACCTCCTTGGGGTCCATGTGCTTGAGCACTTCTGCGGCGTCGCTCTCACCCAGCGACAGCAACAGCACCGCAGCGCGCTGTACTCCGGTCATCGGTTGTGTATCAGGCTTCACTGGCGACCCATCCCTTCACGACTTGTGCGACACGTTTTGAATCGGCTTTGACTGCCTCGCGCGCCAGGCGCATGCGCTCTTCGTAGGCGTCTGGCAGAGCGATCGGGGTCTTCTTGTCCTGACCGATCTGCGCGGTGTCTTCTTCCAGGCGGGGCATCAGGTCGTCATCGTCCTCGACCATCCGCACGTCGGCGCTCTGTGGAGTGCCATCCTTGCCAGCCTTGCCTTGCTTGTCCTTGACCGCGGTCACGCCGGTGAGCTGACGCAGGGTGGGGCGCACCACACCGAACAGCAGCGCCAGCACCACCACCGCACCGACCAGCAGGCGCAGACCGTTCTGCACGCGCGGGTCTTCCCACCACTTCGGACCTTCTTCACCGGCCACCGCTTCGCGCACGAACGGGGCATTCATCACCGACACCGTGTCGCCGCGTGCCGCGTCGAAACCCACTGCCTGCTTGACCAGGCCTTCGATACGGGTGAGCTCGGCAGCGGTGAGCGGCTGCTCGACCATCTTGCCCTTGGCGCCCGGGCGCGGGACGTTGTCCAGCAGCACCGCCACCGAGACGCGCTTGATGCGACCGGCCGGCTGGCGGGTGTGTTGCAAGGTTCGGTCCAATTCGTAGTTCCGGGTGGCGCTCTTGGAACTTTCGGTCGGCGTGGCCGGTGCGGCGGCCTGGCCATGGCGGCGGCCGGGGTACCCGGCGCGCCGGCCACGGCCGGTGCCGGCGGCTGGCCGGGGCTATTGCTGGTAGCGCCCGGAGGGCCCTGCGGGCCGGTGGCGCTGGTGCTGGTGTCGCTGACCTGCTCGCTGCGCAGCTTGGCCGGCTCGCCGTTGTAGAGCTCGCGGGCTTCTTCGACCACCGAGAAATCCATGTCCACGCTGGTTTCCGGATTGACCCGGCCCGGGCCGGTCATCGGCTCGAGCAGTTCGCGGATGCGCTGGTTGTAGGAGCTCTCCTGGCGGCGCACCTGTTCGAACTGGGCGGCGTGCTGGGCCGCGTCACTGTTCGGGTCGGCGATGGAGAGCATGCGCCCGCTCTGGTCGACCACGGTGACGCGTTCGGGGTCATGTCCGGAATGCTGGACGCCACCAGATTGACGATGGCATCGACCTGGTTGCGCTCCAGGCCCTGGCCGCCGCGCAGTTCCAGCACCACCGAGGCGCTGGCCACATCGCGCTGGCGGGTGAAGGCGCTGGGCTTGGGAATGGCCAGGTGCACACGCGCCTCGCGCACCGGGCGCAGGGTGCCGATGGTGCGCGAGAGTTCAGTTTCCAGCGCGTGCTGGTAGCGGGCGCTTTCCACGAACTGGCTGACGCCAAAGCCCGGGTCCTTTTCCATCAGCTCGAAGCCGCCGCCGGTTTCCTTGCCGGTCAGGCCGGAGCCGGCCAGCTTGAGGCGGGCGTCGTACAGACGGTCCTGCGGCACCGAAATGGCGCCGGTGGCCTGGTCGATCTTGTAGGGGATCTGCGCGGTGCGCAGCAGGTCGGCCGCTTCGGCATTGCCCTTTTCATCCAGGCCGGTGTACAGCGACTGATAGCCAGGCTTCTGCGACCAGAAGAACACCGCCAGACCGGCTGCGACCGCCAGGGCGATCATCGCCATCATGGTCAGCTTGCGGGTGATCTGCAGGCTGCGGACACGGTCGAACCATTGCCCCGCCTTTTCGGCGTTCTGGTTCATGTTTTCTTTGCTGATCGCGAGTGCCATGTGTCGTCAACCTTTACAGCGGCATGTTCATGACGTCCTGATAAGCCTGGACGAGACGGTTGCGGACTTCCACGGTGGCGCGGAAGGCCACCTGGGACTGCTGGGAGGCGACCATGACCCGTGCCAGATCGGCATTGGGGTCGCCCATTTCGAATGCCTTGGACAGCGCGCCGGCCTTCTGCTGGGCCTCGTTGACGCCGCCGATGGCGCCGCGCAAGGTCTCGCTGAAGCTCGGTGCCTGGGTCGCCGGTGTTCCCTGTGCGCCGGCCAGCCCCTGGATCTGGTTGCCACGCGCCGCATCGCCCACCGCGCCCATCGAGCCTTGGCCCATCTGCGTCTGGTAGCTGCGGATCTGCGAGAGGATGGAGGTAACGGAGTCGCTCATGGGTGCGGTCAGCCAGGGAGGCAGTGACACCAATGCAAGCGGCGTGCCGAAATGGCGCCGGGATTCCGGCGCGCTGTATCAAAGCACCCAGACCGTCCTTCTCCCGCCTACGGGAGAAGGTGGCGCGCAGCGCCGGATGAGGGTGCTACCCTCGGTGCCATGAGCTGCAGGCATGGCAACCCGCAGGCGCTGGAGTGTCGCGCGCCCCCATCCGCCCTTCGGGCACCTTCCCCCGCACGCGGGAGAAGGGAGCCAGGAGGCCGCCAATTGCAGTGCGACCGGCAGGTTGCAGTGCGACCGCCATTTTGCAGTGCAATCGCCAGATCAAACGCACCCAGGCTGTCCTTCTCCCGCCTGCGGGAGAAAGGTGGCGCGCAGCGCCGGATGAGGGCAACCCGGTGGATGGTCAGCTGAAGCAGCGCATCCGCATCAGTCCGGCAACCACGCGGCTCGCCAGGTGTCCAAGTTGCTACCGCTCAACATCCAGTCGCGGCGCACTGCCTCGCGCAACGCTGCGCCTTGCGCGCGCGCTGCGCCCAGGTCGGCCAGGTGCTCGCGGATGGCGCCGATCCAGTCGCGGTAGCGGTTCTTCACCAGCGTCACCGGCAGGCTGCCCTGGTAACAACGGACATCGCTGGCGATCACTGGATAACCACAGGCGCCGTACTCCAACAGCCGCAGATTGCTCTTGCATTCGTTGAACAGGTTCTGCTCCACCGGCGCCAGCGCCAGATCCAGGTCCAGCGCCGCCAGCGCGGCCGGGTACTGGTCGATCGGCACGCCCGGCTGGAACTGGTGGATATGCTGGCGCAGCGCGAACGGGTACATCCCCATGAACACCCATTCCACCTCGTCAGCCAGCTCCTTCACTACATCGGCAATCAGCTCCAGATCGCCGGTATGGCTGGCACCGCCGGCCCAACCCACCCGCGGCTTGCCACCCTGGCGCTCGCCTCGCGCCGGCAGATGTTCCCACCAATGCGGCGGCAGGCGGTTTTCGGCCACCCGGATATCGCTGTGCAACCCGGCGAACGCCTCGGCCAGGGCAGGGGTGGAGACCACGAAGCGGTCCACCATGCCCAGCCCGCGCCGCACCGTCTTGAGGATGTCCTTGGGCATATGCTCGCGGTGGGCGTTCTTCAGCGGCAGATTGGGCAGGTAGTCGTCCAGCTCATAGACCTTGAAGGCGCGCGACAGCGCCTTCATCCGCCGCATCGCCTCCAGCCGCGCTTCGCCGACCTGGCGTTGCAGGATCACCACGTCGGGATCCTGGCGCGCCAGCTCGCTTATCTCCAGATAGCCGTTGAACAATACCCCTTCGGCCATTCCGGCCTCGCGCAAGGCGCGCAGCGGCTGGATCACCCGGTAGTGGCCGCAGCCCTCGATATCGGCCGGCAGCGCGATCACGCTCGGTAGCGGACGCCACGACTGCAACGGCCGCCAACTGGCGCGCGGGTCGGCCAGCTGGAAGCCGGCGCCGGGGTCCAGCGAAAACCCCGGGTTATAGGCCGGGTCGTTGGCCATCACCGGCAGCCACCGCGCATACATCGCTTCTTCGTCCAGCGCGGTGGCGGCAGGCGCGTCCAGCGGGTCGATCAGTAGTTGCGCGCGCGCTGCGAACACATTGAGGTAGCCGGCCTGATGCAGGCGCAGGCACAGGTCCGCATCGCTCCACGGCGCCAGTTCCGGCTCAAGCGCAAAACCGCCCGCGTCCAGGAACAGCTGGCGCGGCAGCATCAGGCACTCGCCACTCAGCGCGGCGTAGTTCTGGTCCAGCTGCAGGCGTTGCAGGTAACCGGAGTCGTCGAAGGCACTGCCTTCGAACGCGCGTGCCACCGGCGCCCCCAGGCCCAGCAGCAGGCCGGCATGGTGCACGGTGCCATCGCCGCGCAGCAGCTTGCCGGCCACCGCGCCCACCTCCGGCCGCAGTGCGTGGTTGAGCAACTGCTCCAGCCAGTATGCCTTCATCACTGCCGCGCCTGCGGCCAGCCACAGCAGCACGTCCCCACGCGCATGCTCGGCGGCGGCATTGCAGACTGCTTCGCGCGACGGCTCGGCGGCAAAGCGCAGCACACGGATTTGTTGCATCCCCAACGCATCGATGCCGGCCAGCCAGTCGCGCAATTCCGGCTGGCTGCTGGCGCGGTCCAGCAGCAGCACTTCGTAGTGCGGGTACGCCGTGTTGGCCAGGATGCTCTCCAGACAGCGCTGCACCTGCGCCAGCCGGCCATCGACCAGCACCAGAATGCTCACCAAGGGCTGCTGCGCATGCCGGTACTCCAGCGCATGACGGCCAGGGCCGGCGCTGTGCACCTGCGCGTCCACATAACTGCGTGCAGCGAGATGACGCGCAATGGCCTGGTGTTCGTCGACATCGCCGTGCCGGGTTTGGGAGGAGGCCGCCAGCAGCGGCTCGGCGATATGCTGCACACCTGCCAGCCCGTGGCGTTCGACCAGACCCAACTGGTAATTCAGCTCGAAGGCCGCGCCCGGACCTGGCGGAAATCCGCCATCGGCCACCAGCGTGGTCTGGCGGAACAGCCAGTGCCGCGACAGCGTGGAAGGTGCGCTCAGCAACGCGTCCAGGTACAGCGCTGGCCGCAGCGCCAGCCCCAGTTGGCGGTCGTCCAGCGCCACCACTTCGTCCGCGTACACCGCCTGGCAGGTATCCGGCAGCGCGAGCAGGCCCAACGCCACCACGGTCAGCCCGCTGAGGGTGAACACGGCACCGGCATCGACCAGCAACACCCAGTCGATCTCCCGCTGCGCGGCAATGGCCTGATTGAGTGCCGGCACCAGGCCGTCGTTGTCGATCAGCACCCCGCGTTCGGCGTCGCCGACCTGCGCCGGCGAGGTGCTGAGCACCCAGGTCTGCTGGTTTGGATAGCTGTTGGGCGCCTGCAGGCTGGCCAGCGTAGCGGCCACGGCCTGGGTATCGCCATCGCGGTCGATCAGCATCACCGCAATCCGTGGCCCGCCGGCATGCGCCTGCAGGCGCGCATCGATCAACGCGCGCTGCACATCGCTGGGGTGCCGCACGCCCAGCCAGGTGGCCGGCGACACTTGTTCGGTCATGCCGGCGCTGCGCATCAGCGCATTGACCAGATCCACCGACTTGAACACCCGCGCCTTGTGCGGGCTGAGCGGCGCCACGCGCACCTGCCGGTTGTCGCCGCTCTCGCGCCGCCAACCGAGCTGGCGGATGCCTTGGCGCAGGTCCTCATGCCCCTGATCGCCGACCCCGACCTGATCGCGGCCGGCCTGGCTGAACTGCGCGCTGGACACGCGGAAGCGCGTGAGCGGGCAGGCCAGAAACGCCAGGTTGCCGTGGCGTAGCAGCTTGACGTAGATCGCCAGATCGCCCACCCAATGGATCGGCTTGCCGTTCAACATCATCAGCGTGTCGCCCAATGCCACCAGGTCGGCGCGCCGGCACAGCACGCAGCTGGGCTCGCCGATGAAGTTGATGGCGTGGTCGGACAGGAACGACACCAGTTCCGGCCCATCGATCAGCACGTCGTCGTCGAACGGAAAGCTGGTGGCCAGAATGTCCGGCAACGGCGCGCCATCGTCGTCGATGCGTTGACGCCGCGAGGACGCCATCGCCGTGCCCGGGTTGCGCTCGATCGCTTCCACCAGCTGCGCGACGCAGTCCGGCTGCAACACGTCGTCGTCGTGCAGAAACTTGACGTACTCGCCCTGCGCCAGCCCGATGCCCTTGATGGTGCTGCCGAGTTCGCCCAGCCGCGTCGGGTTGCGGTAGTAGCGGATCGGGAAGGGAGCGGACGACAGGCGCGGCGCCAGGAGAGACTCGATCGCGCCATCGCCATTGTCGTCGCAGATCACCAGCTCCAGCGCCGGGTAAGTCTGCGCCAGCACGCTGTCCAGTGCCTGCGCGAAGTAGCGCGGCTTGTAGGTCGGCATGACGATGCTAACTAGGGTGGTGGAAGTCATGCAGGGCTGACCGTGTTCGAGGGTTGGGGAACTGGAATTCATAGCATTGTCGGGGCTGCGGCAACCAAACGTATACAGGCATCGTCGCGAGCGCGAGCTTCCACTTGGAACATGCCTATTTCGGCTGTCTGGCGTGAGGGGCCGACTTCAGCCAAGCCTGAAATGCGCGGGTGCGCGAGTGGCCGCTCCGATGCCGACCTTCAAATGAGGGCTGGCTCTCAAAAATCGATCGATCCCAATGCTAATTTGACGAGGCCGCTAGCCGCTGCTGGAGTGTTCAAGGTCAAGACAATATCCGCCACTGGAAGGATTGTTGATTCAAAAGTTCCAGATTCACACTAATAATTTTCACGTAATCTTAAATTAATGTAGAAATTAATGTAGCTATGAACTAACTATTTAAGGAGTTTCATGTTATGTCGGATGCAATCTCGGGCGCCAATATTTATGTGAAGCGCGGGACGCGCGCACAGTTTGATGCTGCTGCGACAGCCGGTGAACTCGCTGCAAGCGAGCCGTATTTCATCAGCGATGAAGGTCGGTTCGCGATGGGTACTAGCGCGAATAGCTACGTCACTTACGCAATTGCCTTGACTCAGGATTTGTCTTTGTACGTTTCCAGCACGGGTAGCGATTCCAATGATGGGTTAAGGATGGTCTGATCAATGCGGCCAGAGGATGCGTCGACCCGCATCGGTAGCGCTGACTACGCTCACACCTTCGGTTTTTCGCTGTTTCCAGCGCATTCTCGGGGCGTTCTCCCCATTACAGGCACAACTTCCCAACGGCAGGCATCAACTGCTTCCGCTTCAGCCACAGGTTCGACAGCGCAAAGAGCGTCAGCACCTGCGCGGTGTTTTTGACCAGGCCGCGATAGCGCACCTTGGCATAGCCAAACTGGCGCTTGATCACCCGAAACGGATGTTCCACCTTCGCACGCAGGCTGGCCTTGGTGTGCTCCCAGCGCTTGGCCAACTTCAGTTCGCGCTTGTTCTTGATCTGCTTCAGCTTCGAGGGCTTCTCCGCGATCAGGTAGCGTAGCTTGCGCTTGCCCTTGATCTCATCGCGCTTCTCAAGCCCGGTGTAGCCGCTGTCCCCACACACCGTGTCTTCCTTGCCATGCAGCAGCTTGTGCGCTTGCGTGATGTCCGCCACGTTGGCTGCCGTGCATTCCACGTGGTGCACTAGGCCGGATTCATCATCCACTCCAATGTGCGCCTTCATCCCGAAGAAGTATTGGTTGCCCTTCTTGGTCTGGCGCATCTCCGGATCGCGCTCACCGTCCTTGTTCTTGGTCGAACTGGGCGCAGAGATAATCGTGGCATCCACAATCGTCCCGCCGCGCAGGCTCTGACCCTTGCGCGACAGATGCGCGTTCACCCGATTGAACAGCTTGCGCGCCAATCGTGCTGCTCCAGCAGATGGCGAAAGTTGAGAATCGTCGTCTCGTCCGGCACCTCATCCAGCCCGCCGATCTTGGCGAAACGGCGCATCGACACCGTGTCGTACAAGGCTTCTTCCGCCGATGGATCGCTCAATGCATACCACTGCTGCAAAAAGTGGATGCGCAGCATCGTCTCCAGCCGATACGGCTGTCGTCCCGGTTGCCCCGACTTCGGATAGTGCGGCTCGATCAGCCCCAGCAGCTCCTTCCACGGCACGACCTGCTCCGGTAATCCCCCGCCCATTAGCAGACGCCAGAAGTGGAATTTTCTCGTATCCTTTCTCGAGGAGGTTCCATGAAGAAGTCCCGCTTTACCGACAGCCAGATCATCGCCGTGCTCAAGCAGGCCCAGGCCGGTGCGCCCGTGCCGGAGCTGTGCCGCGAGCACGGCATCAGCTCGGCCACGTTCTACAAGTGGCGCAGCAAGTTCGGCGGCATGGACGTGTCCATGGTCGCGCGCATGAAGGAGCTGGAGGAGGAGAACCGCCGGCTCAAGAAGATGTACGCCGAGGCGCAGCTCAGTACCGACCTGCTGAAGGAAGCGCTCGCAAAAAAATGGTGAGGCCATCTCAGCGACGCGAGATGGCCCAATCGGCAGTCACGAGCGGGCGTACGAACATCCGCCACGCCTGCCAGGCCTTCGCGGTGAGCGAGACCTGCTTCCGTTACCAGGCCAAGGCCAGCGAGCAGAACGCCCGGATCGCCGACTGGCTGATCCGCCTGACGACCGCCCATCGCGACTGGGGCTTTGGCCTGTGCTACCTGTACCTGCGCAACGTGAAGGGCTTTGGCTGGAATCACAAGCGGGTCTACCGGATCTACCGCGAGCTGGAGTTGAACCTGCGGATCAAGCCGAGGAAGCGGCTGGTGCGTGAGCGGCCCGAGCCTCTGGCGGTGCCGGAGGCTATCAACCAGGTCTGGTCGATGGACTTCATGCACGACCAGTTGGCCGACGGCCGCAGCTTCCGGCTGTTCAATGTGCTCGACGACTTCAATCGCGAGGGGCTGGGGATCGAGGTCGACCTGTCGCTGCCGTCAGCCCGTGTGATCCGATCGCTGGAGCAGATCATCGAGTGGCGCGGCAAGCCCGCCGTGATCCGCTGCGACAACGGCCCTGAATACATCAGTGGCGCGTTGCTGTCCTGGGCGCAGCGGCATGGCATCCGGGTCGAGCACATCCAGCCGGGCAAGCCACAGCAGAACGCCTACGTTGAACGCTACAACCGCACCATCCGCTACGCCTGGCTCGCCCAAACCCTGTTCGACACCATCGACCAGGTGCAGGACAAAGCCACCCGCTGGCTATGGACGTACAACCACGAGCGTCCGAATATGGCGCTCGGCGGCATCACGCCTGCCATGAAGTTGGCGATGGCCGCTTAGCTCCACTTCTGGCGACCGCTAGAAGTGGGGGATTACCCTCCATCTCGGCCAAAAACACCTCACGCCGCGTCCGCTTGCGCTTGCCGTCGTACTCCGCGTCGCCGAAGGTCAGCTGCATCGAAATCGTCTACTCGGGTCGATGATCGATTGTGGCAGATCAGGACGGATTGTTCAGAGTTTCCTTAAGCGCTGCGACGGCATTTCAGACCATCCAGCGTGCTGTCAATGTGGTGAGAGCACGCTATTCGCTATGTGGATATACAGTATCTATTAATGTCGCAGACGGGACTTATGTAGAAAATGTTTCGATGGGCAACGTGACAGGTGGCGTCGTGCGGTTTGTAGGTAGCTCATCTGCTATTTGGCGCAACACCACGGGGTGGGTGCTCGTGGTGGATGCTGGCAGTACAGTTCAGATCTCTGGCTTCGCTTTTGGGGGAGGTTCCACAGCAAACGGCATAGTGATTAGTTATAGGGCGTCGTGTACTTTCCAGGGTGGGCATGTGTTCGCAGCGATGACGGGTTCCCAAATAGTTGTCACAGGGAATGGCGTCTGCTACGTCGCAGGCAACTACAGTATCACGGGAGGTGGTGTTTGCCATTATGGGGTATTCGACGGCGGTCAACTCGTTCTCCGTAGCATCACCGTTACCTTGATAAGTACGCCGGCCTTCACTAATGCCTTCGCTAACGCTGGCCGCGTGGGTAGTATAAATGGTGGTGACGCAACATTTACGTTTTCCGGAGCAGCCACAGGTGCGCGGTATGGAATCAATGCAAATGGTGTGATCTGGGTGAATGGGAAGGGTCCGAGTGCTTTTCCAGGAAGTGTGGCTGGATACGTGAATACTGGCGGGAGTTATTCTTGATAATGGATCTTATGAAAGCTACTAACTCCTGAGGGCCGGCATTGCTCCTTCAGCCCGGTGATTTGCGAAGCTGATCCGCTGCCAGCCTATTTTTCATACTTCCTTCTGGAAATCGATATAACCCTAATAGCCAGTGCTCGGCTGGTTGCTGGTAGCGAACGGAGAAGGGCGTTACCAGCAACTTGGACTCCAGCACCGCCTCAGTGGCGCCATTGGCATTGGCATCAAGATCACCAGCTGCAGTGCTGCATAGGCACGCTGTCCAGCGCCTGCGCGAAATGGCGCAGCTTGAAGGTCGGCATGACGAAGCTAACCAGGGCGTTCGAAGTCAGCGGTTATTGAGCGTCTTGAACAGTCCAAAGGTGCATCCACGGCGCGCGGCGACAGGAGCGTGAAAAGGGGGAGGCTCCACATTGCGCCGATGGGTGGCGAACCTGGGCGTGCTCAGCCTAGCCGAAGACGCAACAAGCGCGCCGTTGGTGCAGAAGGCGGCAACTGACCCGGCGGCGGCACTCCGTTGCGCGCATTGCCATGGAGAATCTTGCAGCTATACGGAGTCCTTGCGATACACCACCTCGATCCAGTCAGTGCGCAAGCTCTTCGGGTTCTTAGACAGCTTGGCGATGTCCCATAGCGAAAATCCGGCCGCGTGCATCAAGTTGACGACTTCGACGAAGCTGGTCGTCCTGCCATAGAAGTCGTACAGTCCGATTTCGATCACTGCGCAGTCGGTGTGCCGCAGGAGCGCCGTCGCGCCCTCGAGCACTTGACGCTCGAACCCCTGCACATCGATCTTTAGGATATGCACATGGGAAATCCCCAGTTCGGCGCATGCGTTGTCGAGGGTGGTCTTGCTGACTGCAATCTGCTCATTCGACGCTTGGCGCGCATACCCAAGCGAGTCGCTGGAATCCGCGTTGATCGGCAGTAGTCCACCCAGGTGCGAGATGCCTTGCCGGTAGTAAGGACTGATCTCTTCGTTCTCGCCTAGCGCCACGCACACGGCTTTGCTGCCAAATTGCGCGGCCACGTCTTCTAGCGCGGCAAAGTTCTGCGGATCCGGCTCGAACGAATACAGCTGGGAATTCGGATAGATCGATTTGAAATACCGGATCGACTCGCCGCGATGCGCGCCCACGTCCAGCACGACTGGTGCATCCGTTGCCAGTAATTGGTCGAAGAACCGGCGAGGCGAATACGCCTGTGCATGCTCTTCATTTCTGAGATCGGAAGTGCCACAGATGGGCGAATGCATGCCGGGCTGTGTGTGGGGCATTGTATCCTGGGTCATGGCGCGTTCTGCTCGCTGAGCTGCATCATGCGCAGCGCCGCTTCCACCCGCACGACATCAGCCGGGGTATCTACCGCGATCGATTGGTTGCTCATCTGCACCATACGCACCTCGAAGCCCAATTCCAGAAAACGCAGGATCTCGATGTCTTCGATCTCTTCCAGCGTGGTCTTGGACGTCACAGAAGCAAACGCTTGCAATGCCCGCTTCGGAAATGCATACGCGCAGACCTGCCGCCATGCGCGCCGGAATTCGCCTTGCTTGGTGATCGGGATCGCCGCACGCGACATGTACAGTAGACGCCCGTCCGGACGCACGACCACCTTGGGGACGCTCGGATTACGGAACTCGTCGATGTTAGTCACCGGGCAGTAACCGTTGATCACATCATTCGGCGCCGCTAATGCAGCGTCGATCAGCAAGCGCACGTCTTGCGGATTGAATAGCGGGTCATCGCCTTGCACATTGATGTAGCTGTCCACATCGAGCTGCTGCGCGACCTCGGCGACACGATCGGTGCCGGTCAGACAGTCACTGGAGGTCATCAGGGTGCGGATGCCAGCCTTTGCGCAGGTACGTTGAATCACATCGCAATCGGTGGCGACCAGAATGTGCTCGGCCGGCGCCGCCTTGGCGCACTGTTGATAGGTGCGCACGATCATGGGCACGCCGCCCAGTTCGATCAACGGTTTTCCGGGCAGTCGCGAAGAGTCGCGCCGCGCGGGGATGATGATGGCGTAAGTCATACAAGCCTCCTGGCAACCGATGGCGTTGAGCAGCGAGGGCGGCTCAGCCGACTCTGCCTTGCCAAAAATCGGTGGAGTTAAGATTCAGCCGGCTGACTGCCTCGGCAGCCTCCAGCACTGCATCGCTGTCGGTAAATAGCCGGTTCCATAAGTCCATCGAGAAACCGTAGCTAGTGTCACGAGCCACATTGAATAAAGGGGTGAACTTCAACGACGACCAGCTCAGGTGAGGCTCTAGCGCGAGCAGTCTCGACTGCGCAAAACGATAGCTATCCACCAGGGTTTCTGACGGGAAGCCAAGCCGGCGCGCGTAGTTCTCCCACAAAAAGGATTCGAATGTGTATTGGCTTATTTCTCGAAAATGACGATTGGGTGTAAGTTCGTTCATTGGAGAGAATTCGGCGTCCGCATAATTTGCTGGTCGCGGATCCTCTGGGATCGACCACAATGCCAGCATGTCTTGCGTCCTACCAAGCATAGTTTTCTCGGTGAAATGGAACGGGATGTTTCGACACCCCCTACCAAAGAAATTGCGATCTTTCCTTGATTACGTTTGCCTCTAAAATGGACATTGATTGCGTCGTGGGTTGAGCCGGTCAGCACGTTGTCGCTACGGCAACGCACCGCAAAGTCGATACCTTGCTCAGCCAGATGCTCCACGCCCAGGCGTGCGGAGCGCAGCACCGCATTGCGGTATTGCAGACCCAGGTTGTCCGGCTGAGGCACCAAGATCAGCTCATCCAGCCAGGGCCTGCAGCGGTCCAGAAGCGCACTTGGTTGGTGATCCCAGGTCACCATGCACTGATACGTCCAAGGAAAACGCAGGCGATTCCAGGCCAGCACCAAGGGCGTAAAGTCGAACGCGAGTCCTTGCACGAAGATTCCGGTATCCGCCTTAGTTAGTTGGCGCGACAGGTGCAGTTGGGGCAACAAGCGCGAGAAATCCTGCAATTCTTGCAGCAGTGCAATGCTGCTCTCGTCGCAATCGACGGCACGCACCGTGCGGAAGCGGCCATGTGCCTTTGCAATCTGGTTCATTACCTCCGCCGCGTGATTGGAGAAGATGACGATCAGCACATCATCGACCAATTCGTCCTCCAGCGCCGAAGGTGATCTGACCGAAAGGCCATGGACAGTCGTGCCCTGATTTTCAGGCCGTGGGCAGATGGTGTAATGCAAATTCAACTGCTGGGCGATCGCTGGATAGAAATCGCGAAAAAACTGTCCCGCACCCCAGCCGATCAACTTAGTGTTGCGCGGATTCAGTCCTGGATATTTGATGGTGGCTCGCTCGATCGAGCCGATTGCTAACGCCATAAAAGGGCTTCCTTGTGTGCTTTGCTAAGAAGGCGTGACCATGCCATCGCTACCTACGCAATAAAATTGCGTGATTTTATTGCTGTGATCCATAAAGGCTATTAATCATGTGCCTAGAAGTAATATAGAACCATCGCATCGGGGCATAACCGGTTGTGTTGCCGGAAGCCAATTTGATAATCCTTTTCCATTTCTTTAACGAATTTCGTTAGTGTTAACAGATCCTCCGGCTTATGATAGGCTGAGATCGCCATTTTGGGGCGGTTTTTCTCGATTGTTTCCCTTGCGCCGTGTAACGCCTTGAGCTCGGATCCTTCGATCTCTAATTTGATGAATGTCGCCGTCCTTTCCGTAGCCTCGTCAATAGTTGTGACCGGAACGGTTATCGCCACGTCTTCTTCGCGCGATTTTTCATATATATGGCCGATGATGTTGGATTCTACTAGGTGCGCAGACTGGGTTTGAAAAAGACCGGGAATTTCGAAATCTGGAACAATTTGCCCTGGGTTAAATTTCAATGTTGTGTTGCTATCCCACAACCCTTTCTCGTGCAAAGTGATAGCTGGCGCCAACGGTTTCAGGTATTGATCCTGTAGTAAATTGAGGCGCGAGCGGATTAAATTATTGTTGTGAATGGATGGTTCGAAAGAATGAATTCTTTTGAAATCCCCTTGCATGCGCGCAAAAGCCCTCGATGGTGTCGCCATTGAAGGCGCCACCATCAACATAAACTTCTTCGTCATTAAACTTGAAAAATTGGCGGTTGGTGGAGTATGAGTTGAGGCCGAAATTATCCGCTCCATGTCCGACAGCACATGCTTCAAGATAAAATGGATTTAGTGTCAGTCTATAAAGCAGAATGCACAGCCATGAAATTTGCGAATATTCATCAGTAAGATCGTTGGAAAATTCAACTAGGTAATCAACATTGTTAAGGGTGGCATTGAAGAATTCGTAACCGTACCAGAAAAAGCGGCCGGTTTCCCCGCTATGGTCGACACCGCATTTCTCCAATAAATGCAAAAACTGCAACGGAAGTAGTGTTGGCAAGTTCCATTGATTGGCTGTTTTGGTGAAGTGCTGAAAAGCAGTTCCGCCTGGAGTCAGAATGCAAGATGTCACATCGGCCTGGCCTACGGCCAGCTCGACCCAAGTATCCGAGCTGATGACAGGGATTCCGAATATGTGCCTTTGACGCTCGCGCAGGAAGTCGTCAACAATGGCAATAACATTGGCTGATTTTGCCAGTACTCGAATCTCTGATCTGCACACCGATCCGCAAATAATAAAATTTTGTTTTTTAAGGAAATCCGATGGCGCCCGATCGAGCAAGGCGGGGAAGACTCCGTGTGGTTGCGCAAGCGCATCACGTAGTTCAAAGACATCCCTAATAAGCTGTTGTTTGGAAAGAAATGGGTACATAAATATTAGCTCAGTCTGGATGACGGGAAATCTAAGAGTCGATTAAATGGAGGCTGCGATATGCTTTTAGGGATAAGCGCAGGGAGTGAGCTTTTCATTTTTTAGTAAAGGATGCGCGCGCCGTCCGGCATCAGGGAGTCGTAGAAACATCGGTCAGGCAGTACATCGGGCAACACGGAGTGCAGCAGCCATTCACAGCGCCGACCAATGCGTGCTTGGCGAGGTGCCACACTGCCACTGCCTAGGGTGCTGCCCTGGCCGATTTGCACCCCTTGCCCTAGTTGTACGCCGGCATGCAATGTCACACTGGAGCCTACGCGGACATCCGCCTCGACGATAATCTGGCGATCCAGCCAGCTACCTGCACCGATGCGGCTACCCGGTGCCAAATTGCAGCCTGGACCGATGTATACATTGCCCATCAGTTCCACTCCATCGGCAATGATGGTCTGCGGCGAAATCAGATTAATCGTGCGATAGCCAGCCAATCTCACCTCTGCGAGCAGCTTGTGCCGGGCATAGTTCACCGCGCGCTCGTCTAGCGCTACGAACACTTCAGTCTGTGCCGCAGGAAAACGGGCGAACAGTTCGCCCAGATCGAAGGTGTAGCGATCCGCCGTCGGCAGTTCGAGCGTGGTGTGTTCCAGGCTACAGGCTTGCGCAGTAGCTTGGGCTTTTGCCAGCGCCGCGCCATGGCCTAACAACACTAGTGCTTTCAAGCAGTCTCTCCCAGCACGTTTTCCCGATACCAGAGATGCTGCTGCACCAGATGCGCTTCGTAGTCACCATGCATGAACGAACCGGAATAGGGGCCAAGTCCCTGCTGTAGGCGTTCCAGTACCAGCGTGTCTTCGGCGATAACGGTTCGTTCGCCGCGAATCAGCGTACTCAGCAGCGCGGTAAAGTCGGTGCTCGCACTCTTGCGACGGGCGGTCATCATCCACAGGTGGTAGTTAGTCACGCCTGGAGACACCGGTTCGTATTGCTGCAGCAGGAAGTGCTCACCACGGACGCTGCAGAAGTTGACGTTCGGATAGATGAACCAGTTGTAATAGATATGATCAGCGCCATAGGTGTCGCACAGCGCGTTGAACCACGATACATAAGGTTGCAAGGGCGCTTTCGTCGGGTAGCTGAGCGTGCTCAGTGCTGGCGCCTGGCCATGTTGAACCAATTGCTTCACGATCGATGGCGCACCTGTGGCAGTGCCTGTCGATTTGACCTGTGTCGTCAGGGCGGGCAGGAAGGTCTTCGGATGAACGAATGGGACATGGTTGTAGTCCTTCACGTTCTCCATATTGAGCTTCCAGTTGTAGTGAACCCGGTGCCGGCTATGGATCACCTGCGTGTCCAGGTGCGAGGACGCTTCGCGCAACTGCTGCAGGAAAGAAGCGGTGAACTGCGTCTCCAGCGGCAACGGTTGCTCGGCCAGGTTGACGAACAACAACCCACCGACTTCCTCCAGCGCCAACTTACGCAGGCAGATGCCTGCACGTTCGTGCTCATCGAAGCGATAGAGCTCGGCGTTAGGCATGGCGCGCAGCTCGCCTTCCGGGCCAAACGACCAGGCGTGATAGGGGCAGACCAGCGGGCGCTGGCCGACATCGCTGATCTGGATCGCAGACAACCGGTGCGGACATTGGTTAACGAAGGCGCGCACACCTGCGCTGGTTCGCTGCACCAGCACCGGCACACCGGCGATCGTGCGGGTGAAGAATTGGTTGCGCTCGCGCACCATCGTGCTGAAACCAACAAAGTTCCATAGCTGTCCGAACAGGCGTTCGCGTTCCAGCGCGAAGGTCTTTTCGCTGGTGTAGTGCCGCGCGTCCAGCGCGTGGCGCGTCATCGGCTGCACCGGCGCTGGCAGTCTGGCGTCCTCATGCTCATGAGCTGGAGACCGGTTTGTTGAAGATCGCGCGTGCCGGGTTGCCGACCACAGTCTGGCCCGGCGCGACATCGTGAAACACTACAGCTCCCATGCCCACTACCGATCGTTCGCCGATGGTGATGCCTCGTGCTATCAGGGCTCCGGAATTGATCACCGCGCCATGGCCGACGGTGACGTGGCCGGCGAGCACGCAGCGCGGCGCGATGTGTGCGTAATCGCCGACCACCACGTCGTGGCCCAGCAGCACTTCCTGGTCGATGAAGGCGTAGCTGCCGATGCGACAATCGACGCCACAGTTCACGTCATAGCCGAAATAAGTCGGCCCGTACACGGTGCGTGTGCCGAGGCTGCAGCGGGTGCGGATCGAGACGAACTCGGCTCCCCCTGCCACCAGTGGTGTGACCTGACGTTCGCGTGAAAGCGGGTCGCCGATCGCGGCAACGAACAATTGATCCGCACGCGGAGCGAACTCGGCCGGGTGACCCAGCCAGGGGTAGTACAGCGCGGCTGGCACAGTGTCTGGGCCACGCTCGTCCAAGAAGCCGGCAATGACCCAGTCGATGCCGTGGCTATGGTCCACCTGCAGTTGTGCCAACACTTGGCGTCCCAATCCGCCGGCTCCGAGGATGACGATCTGCTTCATGCGTGCTCCTCAGCTAATTGTCAGCCCGCCGTCCATCACCAGGCTCGTGCCGGTGATCCAGCGGCTGGCACCGGATAGCAGGAAGATGGCGGCATTGGCCACGTCGTCGGGTCGCCCGAAACCAAGCGGATAATTGCTGCGTTCGGTCTCAAGCGAGCCCACCACCTGGGCAGTGGCGTCTAGCAACGGGGTATCGACCAGCGCCGGCGACAGGCAGTTGACGCGGATGTGTCGCTTGACTACTTCCATCGCCAGGCAGCGGGCGTAAGCAATCAGCGCAGCCTTGGAAGCGGAATAGGCACCTACCCCTGCCACACCGATATGCGCGGCGATCGATGCGATGAACACGATGGCGCCATCGGCGGCGATCAGGTTCCGTTTGAGCAGACCCTGGGTCAGCAGAATGGGCGCATCGACGTTGGTCGCCTGGACCTCGCGCAGGTGCGCCTCACCGACCATCCGTGCTGGACATAGCCGCGAGATGCCGGCGCTATGGACCACGCCATGCAGCGGCGCCGAAAGCGCGGCGACGAGCGAAGCGCGCTCGGTGGCCACCGTCAGGTCAGCACGCAGCGCCTGGTGGGGCCGCTCGCTGATGGCCCGTAGATCAGCCAGGGTGGCGTCCAGGCGTCGCGGATCGCGTCCACTGACGATCAACTCGCCGCCCATGCGTGCGCAGCCTAGGGCGATCGCGCGGCCCAGCCCTGAACTGGCGCCGCTGACCAGGATGCGCTTATCGGCAAGGCTGAAAGGATTGAAGGATAGGGAGTCGTTCACGGGATCTCGTTTTCTGCAGCGGCGACCGGAGAGCTCAAGATTCGATCAAATCGGGGAAGACTGCACCTTCGATCTCCACCAGGCAGCTGCCCCACGAAAGGCCGATGCCGAAGCCGCACAGCAACACGCGCTTGGGTCCTGACTCGAGTTCCTTGTTGATCCGCGCAGTCATCGTGACCGGCAACGAGGCGCCGCTGGTGTTGCCGAAGTCGCGCAGCGTCGAAGGCACCTTTTCCACCGGCAGGCCAAGCTTCTTGCGGATGGTCTCGTTGATCATGCGGTTGGCCTGGTGGAAGACGAAGTAATCCACCTCCTCCTTAGACGCGCCGGTGTAGTCAAGCAGCTTCTTCTGTACCGCAGGCGGAATGCGTTGGGTAGAAAAGCTCAGCACCGCCACGCCATCCAGTTGCAGGTCCACGCCACGCTTCCACGCACCTTCCGGCTCCTCTCGATAGGGCACCAAGTGCTGGATGCCGACCGGCTCACGATGCCCACCCACCGGCAGGATAATGGCTTTGTAGCCGCTGCCATCGCTGTTGAGGTCGAAATACATCGGCGGCGCGTCAGCACTGAATTCCAGCGCAGTGGCCGTGCCGGAGTCGGAGAAGATCGGGTCTTCCAAATTGGCACTACGGTCACCCACCAGCAGCAGGCCCTTCCTGACGCCGCCGGCGGCGATCATCGAGCCGAGCAGGTTGATGCCGAACGGGTAGGCCGAGCAGCCCAGATTGACGTCGAAGGCGACGGTGGCATGCGACAGCCCCAGCCGGTCCTGCAGGATGATGGCAGTGGCCGGGATCGGGTAATCCGGTGACTGGGTCACCACGATCAATGCATCGATCTCCTCGCGCTTCCATTGCAGCCGCTCCAGCAGCACTTCGGTCGCATCGAAGGCCAGGTCGGAAAAGCACTGCCACTCCGACGCCATGCGGCGTGTCTCGATGCCGATGTTGCGCACCAGACGCTCGCGCTCGGAACGTATCTGCGGCCGGCAATCGGTGAGATTGGACACCACGCGCTTGGGCACGCAGGTCGCCATGCCGGCAAAGCGAACATTGTGCAGCGTGGAGGTCGGCATGGTGCTTAGGCCTCGGTCAGTTTGTAGAGATCGCCCACGGTGACGGCGGCAGACAGATCTTCGCCGGTGATGGTCTTGCTGTACTCCATGTCGAACATGACGATCACGCCCAGCGCGGCCAGCGAATCCCACTCCGGCAATTCCAACAGGACGGTGTCCATGGTGACCTCCACCGGTTCCTGAAAGTCGGTGGCGGAGAGGAAGTTCTCGATAAATGTTGCCTGGGTCATGCGAGCTCGCCTGGTTGCCTGTTGTAGAGATGTGAGGTTGAAATGCAGGTGCAGCGTGATACGGTCATGTCGCCCGTTGGCCGGCAATGAGATCGGCGATGGTATCCACCTGGTCGCTGCTCAAGCCAGGAAAGATCGGCAGGCACAGCACCTGCGCGGCGACTGAGCGCGCCACCGGCAACCGTGCCGGCGCCGACGAGGGTAGGGCACGATACATCGGGAAGTCGCTGATCAACGGATAGAAGTAGCGCCGCACCAGGATGCCGTGCTCGCGCATCAATTGGTATAGCGCATCGCGCGACAGCGGGTAGTCGTCCTGCACCAGGATCGGAAAGTACGCGTAATTGGGCGTGGAGTGATCGAGCCTTGCAACGCAATGGATGCCGCGAATGTCGCTCAATCGTTGCCGGTACTGCGCATCGATGGTGCTGCGTTGCGCAATGGCCTCATCAATGTGCTTGAGCTGCAGCAGGCCGAACGCCGCGCTGATTTCGTTCATCTTGCCGTTGATGCCCGGTGCCACCACCGTGGTTTCGTCGACGAAGCCGAAGTTCTTCAGGTGCCCGATGCGCTGGTAGGTTCTTTCGTCGGGACAGACAATCGCACCGCCTTCGAAGGTATTGAAGACCTTGGTCGCATGGAAGCTCAACACGCTCAGGTCGCCATGGCGCAGGATCGATCCGCCTTCGTCGCGCACGCCGAACGCGTGCGCCGCGTCGTAGATCACCTTGAGGTTGTAGATGTCGGCGATGCGCGTGATCGCGCTGGTGTCGCAGGCAGTGCCATAGCAGTGCACCGGCATGATCGCAGTGGTTTGCGGGGTGATGGCCGCTTCGATCTTCGAAGGGTCCATGTTGAGCGTCACCGGGTCGATGTCCACGAACACCGGGGTGATGCTTTTCCACAGCAGCGAATGCGCGGTGGCAACGAACGAGTAGGGTGTGGTGATCACTTCGCCGGTGATGCGCAGCGCCTGCAGCGCGGTGATCAGGGCGGTGGTGCCGTTGGTCAGCAATGCCAGGTGCGGTACGCCCAGGTAATCGCAGAGCGCGCGTTCGAGGGCATGGTGCATCTCGCCGCCGTTGCTGACGATGCGGCTGGTCCAGATCCGCTCCAGATAAGGCAGGAACTCTTCCAGCGGCGGCAGCAGCGGACTGGTGACGGGGATGGGCATCAATGCCTCGCTGGTGCGGGTGGATGTCGGGATTCCGTCGCAGCCGGCAGCTGCGAACGGAGTGATCCTGCTGAAGCAAGCGCTATGCCAGCGAGCGGAACCTGGGCGTGTGCTGGCTCAGTTGGCCAGCTCGGTCTGCTCGCGATCGATGCCGTACTTGCGCAGCTTCTCCACCAACGTGGTGCGGCGCAGGCCCAGCAGCTGAGCGGCATGCGCCACCACGCCCTGCGTGCGTTCCAGTGCTTCGTTGATTAGCGCCAACTCGATGTTGGCCATATGCCCGCGCAAATCGATGCCGTCGTCCGGCAGGCTGGACGTGGCGGAGAGCTCGGCATCGGCAGTCTTTGGTTGCAGCGTCACCACATTGTTCGGCAGGGCGCCGACCTCGACCGGCGCAGCCAACAACTCCGGCTCCGGCGGCAGCTCGACCGGACTGGCCGAAGCGAAATCGCCGCGATAACGCGCCGGCAGATCCTGCACCCGCACCAGCCCGCCGGGATGCAGCACCGCCAGGCGCTCGACCAGATTGGTGAGCTCGCGCACATTGCCGGGCCACTCGTAGCTGCGCAGCGCCTGCAGTGCCTCGTCGGCAAAGCGCACTTCGCCGCGACCGGTGCGTGCCAGCTGGCCCGCAATAGTCTGCACCAGCATGGCCAGATCGTCCACGCGCTCGCGCAGTGCCGGCATTTCGATCGGAAACACATTGAGGCGATAGAACAGGTCCTCGCGGAACTGGCCATCGCTGATGCGCGATTCCAGATTGCGGTGGGTCGCGGCGATCACGCGCACGTTGCAGCGGATGGTCTGCCCGCCGCCAACGCGCTCGAAGCTGCGCTCCTGCAGCACGCGCAGCAGCTTGACCTGCATCGGCAGGCTCATGTCGCCAATTTCGTCCAGCAGCAGCGTGCCGCCCTCGGCCATCTCGAAGCGACCCTTGCGGGTGGTCAGCGCACCGGTGAAGGCGCCTTTTTCGTGGCCGAACAGTTCGCTTTCCAGCAAATCCGGCGGGATCGCGCCGCAGTTGATCGCCACGAACGGCCCGTCGCGCCGCGGCGAGTGCTGGTGGATGGCGCGCGCCACCACTTCCTTGCCGGTCCCGGATTCGCCCAGGACCAGCACGGTGGTATCGAATGCAGCCACCTGGTCGATCAGCCGGCGCAGGCGGGTCACCGCCTCGCTGTTGCCGGTCGGACCGGAGTCTTGCTGCACGCCGGCCTGATGCTCGGCGTCGAGCCGCTTGAGGCTTGCGCGGCGCAACAAGGCTTCCAGCTGCGCATGACGCAGGGGAGTGTCCAAGGCCCACACATTGGCTTCGTGCAGGCCATGGGTCTGCGCAAACGCGCTCGGGCTGCCCTCCATCAGCAGCACCGGTGGCGGCAGCTTGGCATCGGCCAGCCAGTCGAAGAATTTGTCGGCCTGTGCAGCGTCCTGTGCCGAGCCCACCATCACCGCCATCCATTCATCGTGGCGGTGACGGCCAGGATTGATGTCGGCGCCGTCGGTGACCCAGCGGGGATTGAAGTCCATGAATTCGAGCAGCGACACCGTGCGCTCGGCGCGCACGGCGTCGCTGTCGATCAACAGAATGCGGGACTCACTCATTCCTGGCTCCTTCCGTCAGGCCCTCCAGGATTGGCATGACTTCCTGGATATAGGACAGCTTGCTGACAAAATTGTCAGCACCCGCGCGAAGAGCGTGTTCACGATGCTCGGCATCATCGAAGTGGCTCGCGATGACAATATACGGCGGATCGTCCTGCGTCTTGATCAGACGCGTGGCCTGCAGCCCGCCCATCTCCGGCATGGCCAGGTCCATCAGCACGACATTGGGGCGCAGCGACTCAGAGCGCTCGATCGCTTCCAGCCCATTGGCGGCGCTGCCCACGATATCGAGCCACTCGACCTTGCGAAAATGACGCATCGCAGCGTTGATGAAGCCCTCGTGGTCGTCGACCAGCAGCACGGTGAGTTTGCTCATAGTAGTCCTTATCCTGCCCGGGCAAGCAGCGGTTTAGTGGTGCGGCGGCGCTCGCGTGCCGGTGCGATATCAAGTTGTTCGCGGTACTTGGCCACGGTGCGGCGCGCAATGTTAACGCCTTGCCGCGACAGCAAGCCGGCAATCGCCTCGTCGGCCAGCGGCCGGCCGGCCGGCTCGCTTTCGATCAAGCGGCGCACCATCGCCTTGACGGCCTGGCCGGAGACGCTGGCGCCTTCCAGCCGCACGGCGAAGAAATGCTTGAGCTCGAAGGTGCCGCGCGGGGTCTGGATGTATTTGCCGGTGGTGATGCGCGAAATGGTCGATTCGTGCATGCCGATCTCGTCGGCGATTTCCTTCAGCGTCAGCGGTGCCATCGCTTCTTCGCCACGCCACGCGCCAGGAAGGCGGCCTGGCGTTCGACGATGGCGCGCGTGGCGCGCAGCAGGGTCTCATAGCGCATCGACAGGCCGCGGGTCAGCCAGCGCGCTTCCTGCAGCATGTCGCGCAGCGGCTGCGCGGCCTCGCCGGCGTCGGCCAGTGCGCGTTCGTGCACCGGGTTGATGCTGACGCGATGGGTGGTGGCCGGGTTGAGTGCGACGCGCCAGCTGTCGTCGGCATGCCAGGCGAGCACATCCGGGATCACGCTGGCATTGCTTTCCTGCAACAGGTCGTCGCCCGGGCGCGGTTGCAGCGACAGGATCAGCCGCACTGCTTCACGGACATCGTCCACTTCGGCATCGTGCGCGCGCGCCAGCACCGTGTAGTCGTGCGCGGCCAGCAGCTCCAGATCGCCGTCGAGGATGCGCGCAGCCAGGTGGCGTGCCGGCACGCGGCCGGGCAGGGCGCTCAACTGGGCCTGCAGGCACTCGCGCAGATCGCAGGCGGCCAGACCGGCCGGGTCGCCGTGCAGCAACCGCTGCCGGATCGCTTCGACCGCCTGCACGGTCATGCCCAGACGGGTGGCGCCCAGCTGTTGCAGCGTCGACAGCGCTTCGGTCAGATAACCGGCGTCGTCGGTCTGTTCCAGCCAGAACGCAGCGGCCCCCAGCGCCGCCTCGTCCAGGTCCAGCGCCAGCTCGCGCAGGATGCGCACATGCGGGTCGGTCGACTCGCCGGCGGCCACGCGCTGCATGCGATCGTCGTCGCCGTCGTTCCAACTGCCGCCCTGCACGTCCCACATCGTGCTTTCCGGTAGCTCGTCGAACGCGGCGATATCGCTGGCGCCATCGTTGTTGGTGGCGGCCTCGTCCCCGTTATCGGCCAGCTCTTCCAACTCCAGCAACGGATTGGTTTCCAGGGCGCGACGGATTTCCAGTTCCAATTGCATGCCGTCCAGTTGCAACAGACGGATCGACTGCAGCAACTGCGGGGTGAGGTGCAGTTGCTGGCCAAGCTGGGCGGAAATGGTCGTCTTCATGGAAGCGCTTCCGATGGGCGCTGCACGCAGCAGCGATGGAATGCATCTTGCAGGACAACGCGACGGGTTTCTAATCAGGGAGTCAGGTGAGGCGACTCATGATTTTCCCGACAGTTTGTCGGGAGTCTCCTGACATTGCAGGCAGGCTCAAGCGTGCCCGCCGGAATTCCGTCACTGTTTTAACCATCGCTGGCCCACGCGTGCCCGGCTGGCGGGTCAGACCAACTCGTTGTGATGCTTGGCGGCCAGCAGCACCAGATCGTTGGCGCGACGGCAGCCGAGCGATTCCATCATGCGGGCGCGATGGGTTTCCACGGTCTTGACGCTGATGCCCAAATCGGCGGCGATTTCCTTGTTGCTCTGGCCGCGGCCGATTTCGCGCAGGATCTCGCGCTGACGCGGCGACAGCGCAGCAATGCCGACCGGCTTTTCGCGGCCCAGCATCGGCGCAATCATCTTGGACGAGATCTGCGGGCTCAGGAACACCTGGCCGGCGGCGGCAGCACGCAACGCCAATTCCAGCTCCAACGGCGCGGCATCCTTGACCACGAAGCCAACCGCGCCGCGATCGAGCGCATCGCGCACATGCACCGGGTCGTCGTGCATCGACATCATCACCACGTGCGTGCGCGGCGCGGCGCGCAGCACGTCGGTCATGGCATCCAGGCCG
This sequence comes from Xanthomonas phaseoli pv. phaseoli, assembly GCA_022749655.1. Classification (GTDB taxonomy): domain Bacteria; phylum Pseudomonadota; class Gammaproteobacteria; order Xanthomonadales; family Xanthomonadaceae; genus Xanthomonas; species Xanthomonas phaseoli. Next base: position 3,068,223 of record CP094243.1, on the reverse strand, counting down.
CTGCGACCGGGCAAGGACAGGTCCATCAGCACCAGGTCGGGTCGGTGCAGGGACGTCATGTCCAGGGCTTGTTGCGCATTGCTGGCTTCGCCCACGACATCGATGCCAGCGAAGGTTTGCAGCAGCCTGGACAGGCCGGCACGGACAAGGGTGTGATCGTCGACGATGATGACTCGCACGGCGCAGAAGAGACCTTTTTCAGTAAAGGGCACCTTAGCTGACCCGGCGCCCGGCGCCAACTATCGGATCAACGCTGGCGGCGGGCGTCGGCGATCTGACGGCGATGCAAGCGAAACAGGTGACGTTCCAGGGCGTCCTGCAGGCCCGGGGCGAGCGGGGCAAAGCGCAGCCATAGCCAGACATCATGGCCATCGCTCGCGTTCGCCAGCACAGTAGCAGGAAGCTGTACAAGTTCAGGAAGCCAGTCGGACGGCTGCAGGCAAACGCTGCCGGCCGTGCCCGGCGGGTGGCTGGTTGCGCAACTCAGGCGGATCCCGCGCACCGACCAGTGCACCATTCCCTGGCTCAGGCCGCTGTCGCCCTGGCGCACCAGGCGGCCGATCAGCGCCAGCATCAAATCCAGTTTGGCGTCCATGCGCTGCACCAGCAGCGGCAGTTCGCCGCGATCTTCGCTGGTTTCTTCGCTACGCAGGTCTTCGACCTGGCCGAGACTGCGCAACAGGGTTTCTGCGGCGCTGTGTGCGCCGGCATCGCTCCCGGCCCGGAAGCCGGCCGGCAACTGCAATTGGCAACTGAGCGTATCGGCAAACAGCTCGGCATCGGCCGATGGCGCGAGTGTGCCGATCGCGCTCATCAGATGCGTCCGACCCGCGCGTAGGCGCGGCTGGCCGACGATGAGGTGCGTTGTGCGCGGATCAGCTCCAGCAGCTTGCGCTGCCGCTCGCGCATCATCCGCATCAGGTCCTGGTGCATGCCCAGCAAGGCCTGCAGCGCGTCGCGGTCCTGCTGGATGTCCACCTGCTGCGCGTATTCGCGCAGGTGCAGGTCGTGGTTGTCCAGCATTTGCGGCATCGCCTCGAATTCCTCTTGCGCCATGGCCAGGCGAAGGTCGGCGATTTCTGCTTGAAGGCTTTGCACGCTATGCATGGCAGGACTCACGAAACGGCGGAAAGGCCGCGTTGTTCGAGGGGAATGGAGTTCCACGCCGAGTCGATTTCGCTGAGCAACCCCAGCGCTTCGGTCAACGCGGTCTCGTCGTTGTGCAGGTTGGCTGCGGTCAGCCGCTGCATCACGTAGTCGTACAGGGCCGAGAGGTTACCAGCGATCTCGCCACCGGCTTCGTGATCGAGCGAGCCGTTCAAGTGACCGACGATCGCGCACGCCTCGCCGATGGCCTTGCCCTTGCGCGCCTGGTCGCCCTGCGCCAGGCAGGCCTGGGCCAGACGAATGCGCTGGCAAGCGCCGGCAAACAGCAACGAGACCAGCTTGTGCGGATCGGCTTCGGTCACGCTGGTGGACACGCCGACCTTGCGATATTGCTCGGCATACTGACGATTGGAACCGTACATGGATGACTCCTCAATGGGCTGACCTTCGCTGGTCCCGGAGCGCTGCGCTCCTGCGACGACGCTCCTGCCGGAAGGCAAGGCCGAAATCACGATAGGCCTTACTTGTATCGGCAATACCCTGACAGGACTTGAGGATCGTCATCACGGAAATCAGCTTGTCAGCAGGCTGCTGAGCGAGCTGGTGCTGCTCTGCAACTGGGTGATCATGGTTTCCATTGCGGTGAATTGCGCGGTGTAGCGGTCGCTGAGTTTTTCCATGCGCGCATCGAGATCGTCCAGCTCCGACTCATAGCCCTTGATGGTCTTGTTCAAGCTGTCCGAGCGCAGGGTCAGCGTGCCGTTGGTGACATTGACGTTGCTGTCGAGAATTTTGCTCAGCGTGCCGCTGAACTTGCTGTCCTTGCCGAACACCTCGGCCGCCGCGCCACCGTCCGAGGCGATCGCGGTGTCGAACTTGGCGCCGTCGAAACTCATCACGCCATCCTTGTCGATGGTCAGGCCCAGGGCCTTGAGTTCGTTGACGTTGCCGCTGACCTGGCCGCGCAGCTGCTGCCTGATTGCGCACCAGCGAATCGCCGGTCAGCGCCGAAGCGGTCTTGGTGGTGGCGTCGTAGCTGCTGCTCTTGGCCAGCAGCGTGTTGGCGGTGTTGTAGGCCGCGGCGAACGCGGTGAGGTTGCCCTTGAGGCCGCTGGTGTCGGCTGTCACGCCCAGATTGAACTTGGTGCCTTCAGCCGCCTTGGTCAGCGTAAGCACCACGCCGGGCACGATGTCGCTGACGGTATTGGAGCTGGACGTGCGCTCGAAACCGTCCACGCGGACCAACGCGTCGGCGGCGGCGACGGTCTGGTTCAGCCCGCCGGTGACGCCGGGGCCGTAGGTCAGGCTGCTCAGGCTGGGGTCGCTGGCGCTGATGGTCAGTGCGCCCTTGGTGCCGGAATCGACCGCATTGAAGACCAGATGCTGGCCATCGTTGGCGGTGACCACACTGGCAGTCACGCCCTTGCCGCCGGCAGCCTTGTTGATGGCCGCGGCGATGTCGGCGAGCTTGTCGGTGCCGCTGATGTCCACGGTGACGCTCTGATCGCCATAGCCGATGGTCAGCGTGCCGCTGCCCACCGTGGCGTCGGCAGCGAACGCACCGGAGGCCAGTTTCTGCGAGGTCGCCAGCGAGACCACTTCCACCGAATAGTTGCCCGGCGCCGCCGAGCTGGTGGTGGTGGCGGTGAAGCCGGCATCGGTTGGCACCGTGGCCTTGTAGGCGTTTGTGTCGGCGCTGCTGATCACCTTGTCCAGCGCAGACTTGAGCGTGGTCATGCTGCTCTTGATCTGGCTGATCGCCGACAACTGCGTGGTCGCAGCGGTGCCGGCCTTGTTGATGCGCGCCTGCTCGGGGTCTTTCTGCCGGGACACCAGGGTGGACACCACGGTGGGGATGTCCAATCCGGAGCCAGAAGTGCTGATCACCGATGCCATGTTGCATTCCTCGTCTGGGCGTCCGAAACACACGGACGCATGGGATTACGTGACGGGTATCGGCCGCATCCGCGAGGACTTTAGCGGCAGCGATGGGGTACGTGCACAAGGGCTATCGAAGCAAATTCCATGCCTGCCGAATCGGCCGCGCGCGTCAACAATCCGTCAAAGGCTGGCGCAGCCGGGCTGCGGCCACAAAAAAGCCCCTCCGAAGAGGGGCTTTGGGTTTGCTGCGGAGCGCTGCCGCGTTGCGGCGGCAGCTAACTGCCGGTTACTGCAACAGGCTCAGCACGTTCTGCGGAACCGACTTGGCCTGGGCCAGCATCGCGGTACCGGCCTGCTGCAGGATCTGCGTGCGGGTCAGTTCGGCGGTTTCCTTGGCGTAGTCGGTGTCGCGGATACGGCTACGCGAGGCCGACAAGTTTTCCGAGGTCGCGCTCAGGTTGGCGATGGTGGAGGTGAAGCGGTTCTGCACCGCACCCATGTCGGCGCGCGAGGAGTTGACCGCGGTCAGCGCCTTGTCGACGATTTCCAGGGCCTGCTGCGAGCCGGCGAAGGTGGAGATGTCCAGGTTGGTCAGGGTGACTGCGGTAGAGCCGGAGGCTGCCGAAGCGGTGGTGAGGCCGGCGCCGACGGTGACGCCGGTGGCGCTGGAGGTGCCCATGCTCAGCGAGGTGAAGTCCTGGCCGGCCTTGAGCGATTCGAGCTTGAGGTTGCCGCTGGTGTCGATCGAGGCATACATGCCGGTCTGGTCCAGCTTGTCGTTGATCGCCGCCGCGACCTTCTTGTTGATCGCCGCCGCGTCGTCGCCGTTGGCAACTTTGACGTCGCCGATGGTGACGGTCTTGGCGGTGCCGCTGGCATCGTTGAAGGCCAGCGAAATACCGGTGATCGAGCCGGAAGCCGTGGCGGTGCCGGTGACGCCGGCGCCGGAAACGGAGGCGGCGAAGTTGGCCTTGCCCAGCGAATCGACGTTGGCGTCGACGATGCTGTTGATGCCGATGGTCTGGCCGGCGTCGGCGCCGACCTGGAACAGCGCGCCGGAGAACGAACCGTCCAGCAGCTTGGTGCCGTTGAAGTTGGTCTGGTTGGCAACGCGGTCGATTTCAGCGGTCAGCTGCTTGACTTCCGAGTTCAGCGCGTCGCGGTCGGTCGAGGAGTTGGTGGCGTTGGACGACTGCACCGACAGTTCGCGGATACGCTGCAGGTTGTTGCCGATTTCCACCATCGCGCCTTCGGCGGTCTGGGCCAGCGAGATGCCGTCGTTGGCGTTGCGCGAGGCAACGTCCAGGCCGCGGATCTGCGTGGTGAAACGCTCGGAGATCGCCAGACCTGCGGCGTCGTCCTTGGCGCTGTTGATGCGCAGACCAGACGACAGACGCTGGATGCTCGTCGACATGCTGGCGCTGCTGGTGTTGAGGTTACGCTGAGCGTTCAGCGACATTACGTTGGTGTTGATTACCTGTGCCATTTTGATTTCTCCTAAGCGATTTTTCCGGCAAGGGGACTTGCCTGGAGCCTCCGCAGGGGGCCATCAAGTTGGCCGTTGCCGCTGCTGAGATGAATAACGGCGTTGCGTCGGGAACCTTTAGGGAAACTCTGAACAATCCGTCCTGATCTGCCACAATCGATCATCGACCCGAGTAGACGATTTCGATGCAGCTGACCTTCGGCGACGCGGAGTACGACGGCAAGCGCAAGCGGACGCGGCGTGAGGTGTTTTTGGCCGAGATGGAGCAGGTCGTGCCGTGGAAGGAGCTGCTGGGGCTGATCGAGCCGCACTACCCGAAGTCGGGGCAACCGGGACGACAGCCGTATCGGCTGGAGACGATGCTGCGCATCCACTTTTTGCAGCAGTGGTATGCATTGAGCGATCCATCGGCGGAAGAAGCCTTGTACGACACGGTGTCGATGCGCCGTTTCGCCAAGATCGGCGGGCTGGATGAGGTGCCGGACGAGACGACGATTCTCAACTTTCGCCATCTGCTGGAGCAGCACGATTTGGCGCGCAAGCTGTTCAATCGGGTGAACGCGCATCTGTCGCGCAAGGGTCAGAGCCTGCGCGGCGGGACGATTGTGGATGCCACGATTATCTCTGCGCCCAGTTCGACCAAGAACAAGGACGGTGAGCGCGATCCGGAGATGCGCCAGACCAAGAAGGGCAACCAATACTTCTTCGGGATGAAGGCGCACATTGGAGTGGATGATGAATCCGGCCTAGTGCACCACGTGGAATGCACGGCAGCCAACGTGGCGGACATCACGCAAGCGCACAAGCTGCTGCATGGCAAGGAAGACACGGTGTGTGGGGACAGCGGCTACACCGGGCTTGAGAAGCGCGATGAGATCAAGGGCAAGCGCAAGCTACGCTACCTGATCGCGGAGAAGCCCTCGAAGCTGAAGCAGATCAAGAACAAGCGCGAACTGAAGTTGGCCAAGCGCTGGGAGCACACCAAGGCCAGCCTGCGTGCGAAGGTGGAACATCCGTTTCGGGTGATCAAGCGCCAGTTTGGCTATGCCAAGGTGCGCTATCGCGGCCTGGTCAAAAACACCGCGCAGGTGCTGACGCTCTTTGCGCTGTCGAACCTGTGGCTGAAGCGGAAGCAGTTGATGCCTGCCGTTGGGAAGTTGTGCCTGTAATGGGGAGAATGCCCCGAGAATGCGCTGGAAACAGCGAAAAACCGAAGGTGTGAGCGTAGTCAGCGCTACCGATGCGGGTCGACGCATCCTCTGGCCGCATTGATCAGACCATCCTTAGCGAAATTCAGTATTTTTACTGTCTTTCTGCGTCGGGACGAAATACGTAAGCGTTGTGTATCAAGGGGTTTGGTTTATTCGGCAGCACCCCGTCAATCTTTAGCGTTGGTATAACTCTTCGAAAAATAAACTCCGTCCGCCTGCGCAAGTGCTCATGTGCAGGAGCGAAGAAACCCCGGTTTTCTGCGGCAAAATCAGCGGATGATGTTGAACAACGACGACGACTGCATCTGCTGAAAAATCGTTTGAGCGGCCTGCAACGAGGCCTTCTCGAGTTGGTACTGCCCAATCGCCGAGGCGTAGTCCAGGTCGCGGATCGACGACAGGCTGGTCTTGAGCGTGACTTCGTTGGATTCGAGCAACGCGTTGGCATTGTCGATGGCCGACAACTGCGCGCCGCCGGAGGCACGCGCATCGATCATCTTCGAGGACGCCTGGGTGATGTCGCGCATCGACGTCTGCAGCGTGTTGATCATCGCTGCCTTCTGCGGCGCGGTCAGCGTGTCCGAATTGAGCGCGCCGACCAGGTCGTCGATGGTGGAGAACACATCCTTGGTGCCGGAGGCGCCAATCTGGAAACTGTCGCCTACCGCCGGGGCGCCGCTGATGCGCATGCGCACGCCGGCGGCGTTGATGTCTTCGCCTTCCTTGTAGGTGCCGGTGCCGACCACCGTATTGGTGCTGTCGCGCACTTCATAGGTGTCGGCGGCGGTGAACTGCACGCTGTAACTTCCACCGTTCCAGCTGCCGGTGCTGGCATCGCGGCTGAAATCCAGCAGCAAGCCGGTCCCGGTGTTGGCGGCATTGGCGTGCGCATCCACGGTGCCGTCGCCGGTGCGGATGCGCATGAAGATTTCGCTGCCGGGCAGGGTGTCGCTGACGAAGGTGTCCGGCGCCACTTCGACCTGCTTCTGGGTCTGGTCGCCGTTGTAGGTGACGCTGCCATTGCTCTTGATGAAGGGCGCACTGCCATCGGCGGTGCCACCAAACAGGTAGCGCCCGGTGCCGTCGGTGCTGTTGGCCAGGCTCACCATGCTCTCGCGCAGCGCTGTCAGTTCCGAGGCGATCGCCTTGCGGTCATCAGGGCTGAGCGAAGAATTGCTGGCCTGCACCGCCAATTCGGTGACGCGCGCCATTTTGTCGCCGGCTTGCGAGAGCGCGTTTTCCTGCAGACCGAGCCGGTTCTGCACGTTGTTGGCGTTTTCGCCGAAGCGCGTGATCGCCGCCAGGGCGCGGTCCAGACCGACCGCCGTGCCTGCAACCACCGGGTCGTCCTTGGCGGTGACCAGGCGCTGCCCACTGGAGAGCTGCGATTCGAGCTGGTTCAGCCGCGACTGCTTGGCGCCCATCGAGGCGACCGACTGGCTGTACATCATGCTGGTGGAGATACGGTCGGTCATCAGCGTACGGCACCCAGGATGGCTTGGAAGATGGTGTCGGCGGTCGAGATCATCTGTGCAGCGGCCTGGTAGGCCTGCTGCAGTTTCAACATGTTGGCGGCTTCCTCATCGAGGTTGACGCCGGAAATCGAATCGCGGCTGGCCTGCGCCTGGTCGTTGATGACCTTCTGCGCATCGGCCGAATAGCTGGCCGCACGCGCGGCCGAACCCACCGAGGTGGTCAGGCCGGAGAGCGCGCCATTGAGGGTGACCGTGCCACCGCTGAGCGCCTTGGCATCGTCGATGTTGGCCAGCAATTTGGCATTGCCGTTGTCGCTGGAGCCGGCGCCCATCGGGCCGACGCCGAAGGTGTCGCCGGCCTTGGGTGCGCCGTCCAGCGCGAAGCTCCAGCCGTTGGCGCTGATGGTCTGGCCGGCGGTGTAGGCGAACGGGCCGGCGCCATCGATGGTGTACTGGTTGGCGTCGATGAACTCGATCGAGGAGGGGGTCAGCAGCGCGGGGTTCTGCGCATTGGTGACCTTCACGTCGCTGATCTTGCCGGTGCCCAGGTTGGCGACCGTGGCAGTGGCCTTGACCGGAGTGGCCGCGGCGATGCGCGAAGGATCGGTAATGGCCACCGACAAGCTGCCAGCCAGCCCGGCGGTGGGCTGCAGCAGGAACTTGTCGCCGCTGGCTGGCGTGCCGCCCACCACCATGCTGACGCCATTGAGCACCAGCGGGTCGGCGGCGGTGCCGGTACCGGTCATCGGCACGGCAGAGCCGGTACTGGCGTTGATGGCCTTCCAGTTGGTGCCATCGAAGCTGAGCGTGACGTTCTGGCCGTCGACGGCACTCACGTTGCTGAAACTGGCGCTCAGCGATGCGCTGCCGGTATTGCTCGGATTGGCGGCAACGGCGGGCGAACCGATATTGAAGAAGTTGCCGCCCATCGCGCCATACAAGTCCATCCCCTGGCTATGGCCGGCATTGAAGGTGCTGGCCATGCCCACGGCCAGGCGGCCGAGTTCGGCCTGGGTCGGCTCGAGCACGCTGCTGCGGAATTCCAGCAGACCGCCGATCTGCCCGCCCAGCGAACTGGCGCTGAGGCTGACGTTCTGGCCCTGGGTCTGCATCGCCACCTGCAGCTTGGTCGGCTGATACGGGTCGGCAACGGTGACGAGTTTGGACGAGGTGGTACCGACCACCAGCGGCTGGCCGCCGGCGGTGAAAACGTTCATGAAGCCGCCGTCCTGGATCACCGCAGTACCGCCGGTAAAGCCGACCAGCTTGCTCACCAGCGCGTCGCGCTGGTCAAGCATGTCCGGCGCTGCCGCCTGGGCACTGCTGCCGATGGTGCCGTTGAGCTTGGCGATCTGCTGCGTCAAGCGGTTGACTTCGTCCACCGAGGAGGTCAGCCCGCTGTTGACTTCGTTGCTCAGGCTGTCCATCTGCCCGTTGAGCTGCTTGAAGCGCGTCGCCAGCGAATTGCCGCTGTCGAGCATGCTCTGGCGCTCGGCGGTGGAAGAGGCGTTGGACGACACTGCACTGGTGGAATCGAAGAAATTCGACCACAGCCCGGCCACGTTGGTGGCGGTATTGGAGTACAGCGCGTCGACGCGGTTGGACAGCGAGGACAGCTGCTGCAGGCGCGACAGTTCGCCGCCGCTGTCGAGCAGGCGCGAGATGGCCAGCTGATCGGCGACCCGGCCTACATCGGTGATCTTGGCGCCATTGCCCACGAACGCGTAGCCCATGTCGGTGGGCGTGCGCGTTGCAAATTCCACACGTTGGCGGCTATAGCCTTCGGTATTGATGTTGGCGACGTTATGGCTAACGGTCGACAACGCCCGTTGGAAGGCGATGAGCGCGCTGGTCCCGGTGGACATGATGGACATGAGCGTTTACCTCAGCGACGAATGGTGCCGAGCCCGGCCGGCTCGGCGGTACTGGCATAGCGGTTGGACAGATCGGCCGCCGCGTTGCCGATGGCGGCCACCGCACGGTCGATGGTCGGGCCGTTGGCGATCGCCGCGATCTTGGCCGCATAGCCCGGATCGGTGGCGTAGCCTGCTTGTTGCAAGCCGCGTGCAAAACCCTTGATATCGGTGCCGGCCTGCAGCGCGGTCTGGTAACGGCTGTTGTTCTTCAGCAGCCGCACGTAGTCGGCAAAGCTCTCCTCGGCCGAGCCATAGGCGCGGAAATCGGCGGTTTCGGTGGTTTTGACGCCGTTGACGTATTCGTGGGTGCCGGTGGTGACCTTGTCGCCGCTCCAGCCGGTGGCCTTGATGCCGAACAGGTTGTTGGAGTCGCCACCGTTGCCGATGCCGCGACGGCCCCAACCGGTTTCAAGGCGGCCTGGGCCACCAGCGCGCGGGGTCCACGCCCAGTTCGCGCGCGGCTTTTTGCGCATGCGTCCAGATCTTGGCGACAAAGCCTTCTGGGGTGCGCTCGCCCAGGCTGGCAGCGGCGCTGCTGGCGGCACTTGCATTGACCGCAGCATTGGCATCGGCGGCATCGCTGGCGGCCACATCGGCCCAGCGATCGTTGGCCGATGGCCAGCTCAGCGCTGAAGCATCGTCGCTGCCGGATTCGCCAGCGCCGGTACGTCCGGCGATCAGATCCAGCACCTGGCTCATGCCGATGCCGCTCAAGTTGCCTGCACCCAGTGCCGCCTTGGCCACGCTGCTGGTCGTGACGCCGGTGGCCGCGCCGTCGCGGGCGGGCAGCGGCAACGAGGCGTCGCGCTTGCCGGCAACCAGGGCGTACGCCTTGGCCGCTTCGGCGGTGTTCAACGAGGTATTCAGCGCCGGGCCGCCGGTGTCGCCGCTCAGCTGCTTGGAGATCATCGCCGACAGGCCCAGGCCCTTGCCGTCGGTCAACGCCTTGGCCATCTGCTGGTCGTACATTTCGCGGAACATCTGGTTTTGGCCCGGAAACATCGGGTCGCCGCCGCTCGCATCGCGCATGCTCTTGACCAGCATCTGCGCGAACTGACCTTCGAGCTGACGGGAGACCTTGTCGATCTTTGCCGGATCGGCCTTGGTGCTCGGGTTGAGATCAATGGGCGAGGCTGCGATACGCATATCAGATCACCTCTAGCTCCGCCGTGAGCGCACCGGCTTGCTTGAGCGCTTCCAGGATGGCCACCAGGTCGCCGGGGGCGGCGCCCACTTCGTTGACCGCACGTACGATCTGGTCGAGCGTGGTGCCGCCTTCGAACTTGAACATGCGGCTGCCTTCGGAGGTGGCCGTGATCGTCGACTGCTGGGTCACCGCGGTGCGGCCACCGCTGAAGGCGCCCGGCTGGCTGACGTTGGTGTTTTCGCTGATGGTGACGGTGAGCGAGCCATGCGCGATGGCGGCCGGCATCACCCGCACCAGCTGGCCGATGACCACGGTGCCGGTACGTGCATTGACCACCACCTTGGCCGGCGCATCGCCAGGGAAAGTTCGACGTTTTCCAGTCGCGACAACAGGCCGATCCGCGCACCCGGGTCGGTCGGCGAGCGTACTGCCACGGTCACGCCGTCGACCGCACGTGCGGTGCCGGCGCCGAAGCTGCTGTCGATGGCCGCGACCATGCGCGAGACGGTGGTGAAATCGTTCTGGTGCAGGTTCAGGGTGATCTCGCCGGTGCCGGCGAACACGTCCGGCAACGCACGTTCGACGGTGGCGCCATTGGGAATGCGCCCGACGCTGGGCACATTGACCGAAACGCGCGAGCCGTCCTTGCCTTGCGCACCGAAGCCGCCGACCACCAGGTTGCCCTGGGCCATCGCATAGACCTGGCCATCGGCGCCTTTCAGCGGTGCCATCAGCAGCGAGCCGCCGCGCAACGACACGGCGTTGGCGATCGAGGAGACGGTGATGTCGATCGGCTGGCCGGGTTTGGCGAACGGCGGCAATTCGGCGTGGATGGCTACCGCCGCGACGTTTTTCAGCTGCGGGTTGACGTTCGCCGGAACATTGACGCCCAGTTCGCCAAGCAGGTTTTTCAGGCTCTGCACGGTGAAGGGCGCCTGGCTGGTGCGGTCGCCGCTGCCGTCCAGGCCAACCACCAGGCCGTAGCCGACCAGCGCGTTGCCGCGCACGCCGCCGACTTGGGCAAGATCCTTGATGCGCTCGGCGCTGGCCGGTGCGGCCATCGCGCACAGCGCGACGGCGGCAGCCAGCAGACGGAAGGGCAGGGAAGACAGGTTCATGGTCGCAGGCTCAGTAGGGCGACAGACGGGAATTGAAGAAGCGGCTCAGCCAGCCCATCGCATTGGACTGTGCAATCGCACCGCGGCCGCCGTAGGCGATGCGGGCATCGGCCACCTTGCTGGAGGGCACGGTGTTGTCCGGGGCGATGTCGGCCGCGCGCACGATGCCTTGCACCTGCACCAGTTCGTCGCCCTGGGTCAGGCGGAGCTGCTTCTGCCCCTGGATCACCAGGTTGCCGTTGGGCAGGCGCTGCATCACGGTGACGGTGACGCTGCCCTGCATGCGGTTGCTCTGCGCGGTATTGCCCTTGCCGGCAAAGCTGCGGTCGCCGCTGGTGCTGTTCTCAAGCACGTTCAAGCCACCGACGGTGAGTGGCGCGCCCAGCAGGGTTGGCGCGGCCATGGTGGTGGCGTCCTTCTTGCTGATGCTGGTATTGGCGGTGGACGAGGCGGTGGTGCTCTCGACCAGGTTGACCGTCAGCAGATCGCCGACATCGCGGGCACGGCGATCGCCATACAGATTCAGGCTGGGGCCGGCGGCGTAGATCGCACCGGCCGTCGGCTGCGCCACCGGTGCCACCACCGGCACGATCGGCGCCATTTCGGCGAACGGACGGACATCGCCGGCGGCCACGCAGCCACCCAGCAGCGCGCTGCAGGCGATGGCGAGGCACAGGCGGGAGAGAGAAGGCAGGCGTGACATGGGTTTGATTCCTGAGAGGGCGAGGAGCGGCGAGCCGATCAGACGTTGTTGTTCAAGTAACCGAGCATCGAGTCGGTGGTGGAGATCGCCTTGGCATTCATTTCGTAGGCGCGCTGCGTCTCGATCATGCTCACCAGCTCTTCCACCGTATTGACGTTGCTGCCTTCCAGCGCGCCCTGCACGGTGGTGCCAAGGCCATTGAGGCCAGGCGTGCCGTTTTGCGCGGGGCCCGAAGCGGTGGTTTCCACGAACAGGTTTTCACCCTTGGCCTGCAAGCCCGAGGGGTTGATGAAGTCGGTCAGCGTCAGTGCGCCGATTTCCTGCGCGGCGGCCTGGCCGGCCAGCGTCACGCTGATGGTGCCGTCGTTGCCGATGGTCAGCGACTGCGCGCCTTCCGGCACCTGGATGCCCGGCTGCAGCGGGTAGCCGCTGTTGGTGACCAGTTCGCCCTGCGCGTTGATCTGGAAGGTGCCGTCGCGGGTGTAGGCGGAGGTACCGTCGGGCATCTGCACTTCGAAGAAACCGCGGCCGTTGACCATCACGTCCAGCGCGCGGCCGGTCTGCTGCTGGCTGCCCTGGTCGAAACCCTTGAAGGTGGACACCACGCGCACGCCGGTCCCCAATTGCAGGCCGGTCGGCAGCTGCGTCTGCGCGGAGGTCGAGCCGCCGGGCGCACGCACCTGTTGGTACAACAGGTCTTCGAACGCGGCACGGTCGCGCTTGAAGCCGGTGGTATTGGTATTGGCCAGGTTGTTGGAAATGACCGACATGCGCGTCTGCTGCGCATCCAGTCCGGTTTTGGCGACCCACAAAGCCTGATTCATGACCCGATTCCTCGTTAGACCCGGGGATGTGTTCCGGGTACGGGTGGGTATATGCACGTGGCGTGCCAAAGCGGCGTCGGATTTCTGCCGGGTGTGCGCGGGATCACGCGCCTGGCTGCGCGGGGAGCCTGTGCTTCGTTAGCCGCGCTTTTGTGGATGTAGCAAAAATCCAGGGCTAAAGCTGAGTCGGTCGAGGGCGCGGTGCCCTCACCGCTCGCGGGACACGCCGTGAACCCGTCCATGGGGGCTCGTTGGCGGCATCCATGCCGCCAAGGGTCCCGCAATCGGCGAGGGCACCGCGCCAGACAGTTGGCTGGTGGTCAACCGGAAGCAAGTCATCGCATGCATCGGGCAGTTTGCTGCTCAGGATTGCTTGCTTGGGCATTCGACATGCGCTAGGCGCGATGAAGGGATAAGCGAGTAGCGGTCAACCAGCACGTCGAGCATTGCTTTCGCAAAGGCACCGACCATCTTCACTGGTCCTTGCCCGCTCACCCTCCCGGGACCTTACGCGGCATGGATGCCGCGTAAGAGCCTCCATGGACGGATTTACGGCGTGTCCCGGGAGGGTGAGCGGGCAAGGGCCCTCCAGCCAGGTCACGGACTAGCCGCTCTGCAACCATGCCGCAGACCAGTCGCTCTGCAATGAAGCCCCGGATTTTTCGGTATGCCCAACGCGGGCGCCAACCACGCCTTACGGTTGGCGGCGGCGGTAGCAAAAAATTGGCAAGTTGGCCGGCGGCCTGCGCCGCGTTTAGCCACTCACCCGCAGCAGCGAATTGGCCGATTGCGCGTTGTCGTCGCCGTTCTTGATGATCTTGACCTGCATTTCGAACTGCCGTTGCAGCTGGATCATTTCCACCAGCGCGCCGGCCGCATCCACGTTGCTGCCTTCCAGCATGCCGCTGTTGATGGTCTTGCCGGTGGCCACCGCAAATGCCTGTGCCGGGTCGGTGCTGGTGTTGCGCATCAGTCCGTCGGGGCGCCGCGTCAAACGGTCGGCGGGCGCATCCACCACCTTCATCTTGCCGACGATGGCCATGGTCTGCGGGCCTTCGCCCTGCGGAATGATCGAAATACTGCCGTCGCTGCCGATCTCCATCGCCTGGTGCGGCGGGATCGTCATCGGGTTGCCGCCTTCGTCCAGCACCGCATGTCCGTTGGCGGTGACCAGCTGGCCATTGGCGGTGAGCGCCAATTCGCCGTTGCGGGTGTAGGCCTCGCTGCCGTCGGGCGACTGCACCGCCAGCCAGCGGTCCTGCTGCAGCGACACGTCCAGCGGGTTGCCGGTCACCTTCTGATGGCCCTGGCTACGATCGAAGCCCTGGTCCACATGCAGCGCATCGATCCGCGACGGATAGCCCTTGCCCTGGATCTTGAACGCCTCGGTATTGGCCAACGCAGCCTTGAATCCCACCGTATCGACGTTGGCAAGATTGTGCGACACGGTGCTCTGCGCCTGCAGGGAGGCACGAGCACCGGTCATCGCGACGTAGAGGGCTTTATCCATGAGGCACCGGGAATCGGGAATGGAGAATCGGGAATCGCAAAAGCGGGATTGCGGGGCTTGGGAGTAGGGAGCAAGACCGGCATCCGCTATGCGCGATGCCGGCTCTTACGATTCCCTATTCCCGATTCCCCACTCCCGACTTACCGAATATTGATGATCGTCTGGGTGACCTGATCCTGGGTCGAGATCATCTGCGAGTTGGCCTGGAAGTTGCGCTGGGCCACGATCATGTTCACCAGCTGCTCGGTCAGGTCCACCGTGGAGGCTTCCAGCGAGCCGGATTCGATCTGGCCCAGGTCCGAGGTGTCCGGCGCGCCGGTGCGGGCGGCACCGGAGGTGTAGCTCTCGGCCCACATGTTGTTGCCCTGCGACTGCAGCCCCTGCGGATTGACGAAGCTGCTCAGCGCGACCTGGCCCAGCGGCTTGTCGGCACCGTTGGAATAGCGTGCGAACACCACGCCGCTGGTGTCGATGCTGATCTCGTTGAGCTTGCCGCTGGCGTAGCCGTCCTGGCGCGTATCGCGCAGGGCGAAGGCTTCGCCGTACTGGGTGGAGCCAGTGACGTTGAGCTGCATGTTCAGCACGCCCGCGCCGGTGCTCGGGGTGAACGGGTCCATCGCGATGATGCCGTTGGCCGGGGTGGTCAGCGCGCCGGTATCGGAGAACTGCAGGGTGGTCGGGGCACCGACCGCAGCGCCGTCCACGTAGTTGTAGACCTGCCACTCGTTGGGGTTGGCGGTCTTGACGAAGTAGGAGGTCTGCACATGGCTGACGCCCAGCGAGTCGTAGACATTGATGCCGCCGGTGGAGTGGCTATAGGTCTTGTCGTCGGCCGGGTTGAACGGGGTCACCGTCGGCGCGGTGGCATTGCCGGGCAGGGTGAAGGCCAGGTTGACCGTCGAGGTGGATTTGGGCGGGCTGTCGGTGGTCAGCAGCTGCAGGTCCGACAGGCGGCCCACGTCGAACCCGTTACCGCTGGGGTTGGGCGCAAATACCTGCAGGCGTGCGCCCTGCGGGTTGACCACATAGCCGTTGGCGTCGGTCTGGAAATTGCCGGCGCGGGTATACATCTTGGCGCCGTTGGAAGAGACGGTGAAGAAGCCTTCGCCGGAGACCGCCAGGTCCAGGCTGCGTCCGGTCGGGTCGATATTGCCCTGCGAGAACTGCTGCGCCACGTTGCTGACGCGCACGCCCGAACCGACCGCATTGCGCGACAGGCCATAGCTGGTGCTCTGGAACATGTCGGCAAACTCGGCGCGCGATTCCTTGAACCCGGTCGTGTTGACGTTGGCGATGTTGTTGGAGGTGACGTTCAGATCGGCATTGGCTGCGTTGATGCCGGACAACGAGGTATTGAAGCCCATGGATGAGTTCCTTTAGATATTGGTTGCCGGCTCAGCTGACGCGGAGCACGTTGGCGAGCGGGGAAGTGCCCAGCCCGGTCAGGTTGAGATACAAACCGTCCGAGCCGATCGTGACGCTGTCCACCGGGGCCTGGACATAGGTAGACAACTTGCTTTTGGAGCCGGCGGTGTCGGTCTGGGTGGCCGTCACCCCGTATTTGCCGGCCGCCATGCGATTGCCGTTGGCGTCGGTGCCATCCCAGTCAAACGACACCTCACCGGCGGCGCTGGCCGGCACGCTGATCTGTTTGACGAAGGTGCCGTTGGCATCGGTGATTTCGAAATTGACGAAACCGGCCGAGGTCGCGGCGACCACGCCCTTGGCCGAGCCGGTGGCATCGATCGCCACCTGCGCCGAGGGCACCAGCACATTGTGGCCAACCAGGGCCGCCCCCTTGAGGACCTGGTCGCTGTTCATCGAATCGGAAAAGTTGCTGACCTTGGTATTGAGGTCGCCAATGCCCTGCACCGTGGAAAACTGCGCCAATTGCCCGAGAAACGCGCTGTTTTCCATCGGCTTGAGCGGGTCCTGGTGCTGCAGCTGTTCGGTCATCAATTTGAGGAAGTCGGCCTGGCCGAGTGCGTCTTCCTTCTTGGCGACGGTGCTGCTGGTACTCAGGCCAAGGCTTTTGTAGAGATCGCTGCCGATCGTGCTCATCTGGAGTATTCCGTTGGTAAGGGTCAGCTAGGATGGGTCAGCGACCCATGGTGAGGGTCGCGAGCGCCAGTTCCTTGGCGGTATTGAGCATTTCCACGCCTGCCTGGTAATTGCGCGAGGCGGAAATCATGTTGACCATCTGCGAAACCGGATCCACGTCGGGCGAGAACACATAGCCGTCGGCGTCAGCCAGCGGGTGGCCGGGTTCGTAGCGGCGGATCGGCGGTGCATTGGTGGTGGTGATCTCTTTGACGTTCACCGAGGTCAGGCTGGGGTCCTGCCGGCTTTGCTGGGCCTGGAAGATCGGCTCGATCGGCTTGTAGGTGGCCTCGGCCGAGCCTGCGACCGAATCGGCATTGGCCAGATTGGACGCGATGGTGCTCAGCCGCACCGACTGCGCGTGCAGGGCCGAGCCGGCCACATCGAAGATGGGAAGATTGCTCATGACTTATTGGCCCGTGATCGCGGTGAGCATCGAGCGCACCTTGGATTCGAGGAAGCTCAGCGACGCGCGGTATTCCAGCGCGGCGCGGCCGTAGGCGGCGCGTTCGGCGTCGGGATCGACGGTATTGCCGTCAAGGCTGGGCTGGTCGGCTTCGCGGGTGAACTGGAAGGGGTTGAGTCCGGCACCGCCGCCGACTTCGTAATGCTTGGCGTCGGTGGTCTGCAACAGACCGCCGTCCTGCTCGCCCTGCGCCGACTTCAGCGCCGCCTCGAAGTTCAGGTCCTTGGCCTTGTACCCAGGCGTGTCCACATTGCTCAGGTTGCTGGCAATGAGCTTCATGCGCTGCTCGCGCAGCGTCAACGCGTCGCCATGGACGCCGAGGAACGAAGAGAAGGGACTGGACACGGTGCTCTCCCGCGAAGTGTTGCCAGGGAGGAAGCAATGTTTGTGCCAAATTGAAGTGGGGAGGAACCGCGCCGGGAGAGCACCCGGAGCAGCCGAAAACGGGCTTGCCCGGCAGAGATCGCGACATAGGTCGCCCGCTGGGCAGCTGCAGGGATTAGCTATGCAATGTGCAGGACGGCCAGCCTGCCTGGCAGGAATCAGGACCTAGCGAGGGGCGCTCACGCCGCTGCAATTCCACCGCCGGGCGACTTTGTGCGGGAACAGGCGCGGGAGGGCGCCGCCCCGCTCAGCGACTGCACGGCCCAAAGGTGTGATCAGGCCGCTTCGGCGACCACTTTCAGGCGGGCCAGCACATAGTCGGCCAGTTCGTGGGCGCTGTACTTGGCCACGAAGGCGTTCGCGCCCACCTGCTCGACCATCGCGTTGTTGAACACGCCCGACAAAGAGGTGTGCAACAGCACGTACAGGCCTTGCAGGCCCGGGGTGCGCCGGATTTCCGTCGTCAGCGTATAGCCGTCCATTGCCGGCATTTCGATGTCGGAGATCACCATGGCGTAGCGGTCGGCCGGGTTTTCGCCCGAGGCAGCCACCTGCAACAGATGGTCCAGCGCCTGGCGTCCGTCGGACAGCAGGGTGGCCGAAACGCCCAACTGGTCGAGCACGCTGCGGATCTGCTGGCGCGCCACCCGTGAATCGTCCACCACCAGTACCTGGAACTGGCGATCGTAGGCCACCAGCTGCAGCGAGGGATCCAATTGCACGTCCTTGCTGACCTTGGCGATATCGGCCAGCACGCTCTCCACGTCGATGACCTGGATCAGCTCGCCCTGGAAGCGCGTCACCGCCGTCAAATAAGTGGCTTCGGCACCGAGTTCCGGCGGCGGGTGGATATCTTCCACCGCAATATTGACGATGCGCTCCACGCCGCTGACCAGGAAACCCTGGACCGAGCGGTTGAACTCGGCAACGACCAAATAGCCGGGACCGTTGTCCGAATGCGAGTCGCGTTCCGGGTGGCCGATGGCTAAGCCCAGATCCAGCACCGGCACCGAACGCCCACGCACGTCGGCCACGCCGGCGAACTCGGTCGGCAAGCCGGGCACCTGGAACAATTCCGGCCGGCGCAGCACTTCCTGCACCTTGAAGACGTTGACGCCAAAAAGCTGGCGTCCGCCCAGCCGGAACAGCAGCAGGGCCAGTCGATTGTGGCCAGCCAGTCGCGTGCGCTGGTCGATGCGGTTGAGCAGATCGTGGGTCATGGGGCAGATATCGACAGCGCCATCGGGAAACTTGAGGGCTTTGTGGGTGGTTGGGGGCGCTGTCGGGATTGGGGATTCGCTCAAGCGCCGGGATTGGGGATTCGGGATTGGGGATTCGTTCAAGCGCCGGGATGAGGTGAGTGGGGATTAGGGATTCGCTCAAAAGCGTGCATTAGCGAGTTTGTCTGCCGCTGCCGCTTCTGCATCCTTGAGAGCTTCGGTGATGGTTGTCGGAGAGATCCGGTCGGTGAAGGGGCTTCGGCAGCGGATAAATGCATCACCCGCAAAGCCGCTTTTACGAATCCCCAAACCCGAATCCCCAATCCCGGCAAAAACAGGCACGCCGCTTGCACTGTCTGTCCCGTCTTCCTCCGGATCTGGTCCCATGCGCCTGCTCCTGCTTGTCATCTTGTTGGCTGCCGCTCCGGCCTGGGCCCAGAGCTATCAGTCTGTCGACTCCATCCGTGCTGCGGCGTTGGCCACCGTCGGCCCGGACGCCGAGGCCGAGGCCACGCTCGATCCGGGCCTGCGCATGCCAGCTTGCCCGATCGCGCTGCAGGCGCAGCCCACCGGCACCAATACGGTGGAAGTGGCGTGCCCGCAGCCGGCCGGCTGGCGCCTGTTCGTGCCGTTGAAGGTGCGTCGCAATCAGGACGTGCTGGTCTTGCGCCGCGGCATCAGCGCTGGAGAAACCATCTCGCTGGCCGATATCAGTATCGAGAAGCGTGACGCCGCCCGCATCGTCGGCGCGGTGCTGGCCGATCCGGTGGCTGCGGTGGGCAAGACCGCCCGGCGCGTCCTGCCGGCCGGCTCGCTGCTTTCGGCCAACGATCTGGTGACGCAGCGGCTGGTCCGGCGCGGCGACACCGTCCCGCTGGTGGCGCGCAATGGCGGGCTGGAGGTGCGCATGAGTGGTCGCGCCCTGTCGGACGCCGGCGAAAACGAGCGCGTGTCGGTGGAAAATTCGTCCTCGCGCCGGGTGGTGCAGGGCATCGTTGAAGCGAGCGGAACCGTTGTGGTCTCCAGGTAAAAAATTTCTATAAAGTTTTTTTCTGGGTGCCGTTATCCCCTACGACCTGTAGAGGAGTTCCTGACATGACCCAGAAAATCGAAGGCAATCTACCGACCGCTGCCACCCTTCGCACCACGGCCACCAGCAGCAAGATCGCTTCGGCCGGCGAAGATCGCGCGTCCCCGGTTGCCGCAACCCCGCCGACCGACAGCGTCAAGTTGACCGGCGAAGCCACCAACCTGCAGAACCTGCAGCGCGAGCTTTCGCAGTCCTCGGCGATTGACACCGGTCGTGTCCAGGCGGTGAAGGATGCATTGCAGAACGGCAGCTATTCCATCAACCCGGACGCCATCGCCAGCCGCATGATGGATCTGAATCAGCAACTGGCGGGTTGACCCCCGACTGAAAGGATGAACGTGAACGAGTTCCTGCAACGTCTCAGCGATGCGCTGGCCGGCGAACGCCAGGCATTACTCGAGAACGACATCGATGGGCTGATGCGACACACGCAGGACAAGCTGTCGGCGCTGCAAGCGCTGGAAGCGGCGATGCCTGCAGGCGAAGAAGAGCGGCTGCGTGAGCTGGCCGAAGCCAATCGCGCCAATGGCGCGCTGCTGGCACGCCGGCGCCGCGAAGTGAACTGGGCGCTGCGTCACCTGGGCCGCACCGAAAGTGCGCCGTCCTACGATGCCAAGGGGCAATCGAGCGTGTTGCGCGGCGGGCGTTCGTTGGCAGTGGCCTGAGTTGCAGGCTGTCTTGCAGCGCACCGGGCTGCAGATGGCGCCGCAGGCCTGGGCGAGCAGGCAGGTGCCGTTCGTTCTGCGTCGCATCGCCGGGTAATGCACGACGACGATACGGAGCGTCAATGGTTCGGCGTATATTGAGGCATCCTCTACGCCGCCTGCTCCCGTGACCGCCAAGTTTTTCTCAATCAAGCCTTATTGCCGTCCCCGGACATCCTGCGCGCCTTCGGCGACCAGATGATGGAGGGGCTGCTGCTGTTCCGCGCAGACGGAAAGCTGATTCTGGCCAATGCCATCGCACGCCAGAGCCTGTGCAAGGAAGACCCCACCGACGATCGCAATCTGGGCGAACGCATCTCGCAGGTATTGCCATCGGACGCACTCAATCAAGCGCGCAGCAAGGGCAGCTGGACCGGCAGCCTGCCGGTCGCCGACCGGGTGGTCATTGCGCACCTGTATTACAACGAAGAGTACGGGGCCGGGCATTTTCTGGCGCTGTTCCACAACATCGAAGGCCAGCAGGATTACGAGCGCGAGCTGCAACAGCGCCACGCCGAATTACGCCAGGCCTATCTGCGCTTGAACGGTGCGCAGGACAAATTGCTGCAATCGGAAAAAATGGCTTCCATCGGCCAGTTGGCCGCAGGCGTGGCGCACGAGATCAATAATCCGATCGGTTATGTGCACTCCAATTTGGGCAGCCTGCAGGAATATCTGCGCAGCTTGTTCACCCTGATCGAAGCTTACGAGCGTGCGCTGCAGGCGCCGGACCCCAAGGCGCTGATTCCGGAAATCGACGAGATCCGCAACCGCGCCGACATCGACTTCATCAGTCGCGATCTGCCGCAATTGATGGCCGAATCGCGCGAAGGCATCGAGCGGGTGACCCGCATCGTGCGCGACCTCAAGGACTTCTCGTACTCGGACCGGTCCGAGTCGTGGAAGATGGTCGACCTGCATGCGGGCCTCGAATCCACCATCAACATCATCTGGAACGAGCTCAAGTACAAGGTCACGCTGGAGCGCAATTATGCCGAGCTGCCGCTGGTGGAGTGCCTGCCATCCGAGCTCAACCAGGTCTACATGAACATGCTGCTCAACGCCGGCCAGGCCATCGTCGAGCGCGGCACGATCACCGTGACCACCGGTCGCGATGAAGCGGAAAACGTCTGGATCCAGTTCCAGGACAGCGGCGCCGGCATCGCCCCGGATCTGCTGCAGCGCATCTTCGACCCCTTCTTCACCACCAAGCCGGTCGGCAGCGGCACCGGCCTGGGCCTGTCGATTTCCTACGGCATCATCAACAAGCACCACGGCCGCATCGACGTGGAAAGCACGCCGGGGCAGGGCGCCAGTTTCAGGATCACGCTACCGATCCGGCAGCCGCGCTGACGGGCTGGGATTGGTTGTTCGGGATTTGGGATTCGCAGTAGCGCTGAAGCGCGGGGATTGGGGATTCGCAGAAGCGGCTCTTGCTATTGCTGATCGCCAATGGGCTATTTGAAGCAATCGCGCAGCACTCTGCTTCTAACCAATCCCGAATCCCCAATCCCTATTCCCGGCCGTTACGCAACTCATCATGCGTGCGGAACGCCTGGCGAATATGCTCGCGCAGCTCGTCGTCGTTCCAGGGCTTGGTCAGGAATCGGTAAATCGCGCCGCGGTTGATCGCCTCGGTGACGGTGGCCAGGTCGGTGTAGCCGGACAGCACCAGGCGCACCGTGTCCGGGTAGAGCATCTTGACCCGGCCCAGGAACTCGGTGCCGCTCATGTCGCTCATGCGCTGGTCCGAAAGGATCACCTGCACATCGTTGGTGGCGAGCAGGTCGAAAGCGTCGCGCACGTTGCCGGCGGCCAGGATGCGGTAACCATCGCGGCGGAACAGGCGCACCAGCGAGCGCAGCACGTTTTCTTCGTCGTCCAGCAGCAAGAGCGTGCGGTCGGGGCGGCTTTCGGCGAACGATTCCGGGCGCAGATAGCGCCGGCGCAGTGCCATGCCGGCCGACTCGGCCGACATCGGCTCGCCGAACAGGTAGCCCTGGAAGATGTCGCAATCGTTGCGGCGCAAAAGCCCAGCTGCGCCTGCGATTCCACGCCATTGGCAATCACCGTCATGCCGAGCTGGTGGCCCATGGCGATGATGGCGCGCGCAATCGCCGCCTCGCGGCTGCCGGCCGGTGCGCTCTTGATGAAGCTGCGGTCGATCTTGAGCCGGTCCACCGGGTAGCGCACCAGTGCGCTCAGGCTGGAATCGCCGGTGCCGAAGTTGTCCAGGCTCAGGCTGATGCCTTCATTGCGCAGGTTGGCCATCGTCTCGTGGACGAAGTTGACGTTGTTGGTCAACGCGCTTTCGTTGATCTCCAGCGTGACGAACTGCGCCGGCACGCCGGCGGTCTGCAGCATCGCCATCACTTCGTTGAAGAAGCCCGGGCGCAGCAGCTGCAGCGTGGAAACATTCACTGCGATGCTGAAATCGTCGAAACCCTGGTCGCGCCACAGCCGCGCCTGGCGTACTGCGTTCTGCAATACCCATTCGCCGATCTGCACGATCACGCCCAGGCGCTCGGCGGTACGCATGAAGCGTTCCGGCACCAGCATGCCCAGGGTGGGCGATTGCCAGCGCAGCAGCGCTTCCATGCCGACGATGCGGCCATCGCGCGCGCTCACCAGCGGTTGATAGCGCAGGCGCAGCTCGCCATGCGGAATGGCATCGACGATCTGTCGCGCAATGATGCTTTCGCTATGCGCGTTGGTGGCCGAGTTGCGCGTGTACAGCCGCACCGTGTTGCCGCCTTCGCGCGCGGCCTGGTAGCTGGCTTCTTCGGCGTAATCCAGCAGCGTGGACAATGAGGTGGAATGTTCCGGACACAGGCTGATGCCGACCTTGCCGGTCATGAACAAGGTGTACGGCAGCACCGACAGCGGCAGTTCCAGTTGCTGACGGATCTCCTCGGCAAAATCTTCCGGCAGCGGCGTGTCGTCGCGACGCACCGCCACGATCACCATTTCGTCGCTGCCGTGGCGCCACAGCTTGCCGCGCGTGCCGAGAAATTCCTGCAGCCTGCGCGCTGCCAGCGTCAACGCCTGGTCGCCGACCTCGCCACTCATGTTCTCGTTGATCGAGGCGAAGTGATCGATATCGACATGGAAGATCATCAGCGACGGGCCGCCGGACGCGGCCGCGTCTACCAGGTGCAGCAACTCGGGATTGCCCGCGCCAAGCCGGGTGGGCTTGACGATTTCCAGTCCGGGCGGGATTACGGGGCTCCACATGACTCAACGTCCACCATCGTCGTGGACGGACTCGCCGACCGGGTGATAGGGCAGGCGCAACGTCACGCGCGTGCCTGCTCCGGGAGCTGATTCTATCGCGAGCGTGCCGCCGACGGTTTGCGCACGCTCACGCATCACGATCAGTCCCAGCCCACGCGGACCCTCCGGCTCGAAGCCATCGCCGTCATCGCTGACTTCCAGGCGGAAACTGTCGGCATCGATCGAATGCAGACGCAGGTGCACTTCGCCGGCGCAGGCGTGTCGCAATGCATTGGTCAGGCTTTCCTGCGCGATCCGGAAGCAGGCCTGTTCGATCTCGTTGCCCGGCCTTTCTTCAAGCGCCTGAATATCGAGCTCCAGGCGCACTTGCGAGGCGCGAAACAGCATCGAGGCCTGCCAGCGCAGCGCTGCCTCCAGGCCCAGCGCATCGAGTTGTGGCGGACGCAACAGCATCGAGAGGTTGCGCAGCTTGGTCACCGTGGTGTCGGCCAGCGACACGACTTCCAGCAAGTCCTCGCGGCGCGCGTCCGCGTCCGGTTCATCAGGGCCGCGTGCGCGGACAGCTTCATCGCAGTGATCGCTTGCCCGATGTCGTCATGCAGGTCGCGCGAGATGGCACGCCGCTCGTCTTCCTGCAACGAAAACAGACGCTTGGCCATCGCCTGCAGTTCGGCATTGCTCTCGGCCAGGGCGTCGCGCATGCGCTCGGGTTCGCTCAGATCGCGCACCACCAGCAACTTGCAGCTGCGTCCGCCATAGCGGATGTCGCCGGCCGACAGGCCTGCATAGAAGGTACTGCCGTCGCGACGACGCATCGCGCGTGCGCTGGACACCGGCTCATTGCGGTCGCTGCCTGCGCGCAGGTATTCGCGCACCACCGGCAGGTCGGTGTCGCCCACCAGGGTCTGCAGCGGTTCTCCCAGGATGGTTTCGCCCTGAAAGCCGAACTGGGCCGAGCCGGCCGCGTTGGCGTACATCACATGCTCGTCGGCGAGAATCAGCACACCGTCGGGCAGCACGCGCACCAACTCCCGAAACTGCTCCTCGCGTTCGCGCAGCAGCCGGCGCGATTGCTCGCGTTCGCTGACATCCTGCAAGGTGCCGTGCACATGGCGCACGCCGCTGGGGCTGGTCACGCTTTCGGCGCGCAGATGCACCGTGCGCGGTTGCGAATCGCCACCGGTCAGCGGCAGCAGCACATCGATCTGCACCTCGCCACCGGTACACATGTCTTCGATCATGCGTTCGATGCGCACCTGGGTCGCGCTGTCGGAGGCGGTCAGCAATTCCTCCAGCCGATGCTCACGACGATGCATCGGCACGCTGCGCCCCAGCAGGCGGTAGACCGCCGGCGAATAGCGTCCCAGGCCGGTCGTGCGATCCAGCTGCCAGGAGCCCAGCCGCGCGATGCTCTGCGCCTCCTCCAGACGCTCGAGCGCCTCGTCGCGCAGATCTTGCGCCCGGCGCTCCTCGCTGCGGTCTACGGTGACGACCAGGCGGGCAGGGCCGCTGGCCAGGTGCAGCTGGTTGCTGCGCACCTCGACATGTCGCGGGCCGCTGCGCGTCATCAGGTCTTCGTTCAACACGCACGTTGCATCTCCCTTGCCACGGATCTGCGCAATGATTTCTTCCAGCCGCTCGCCATCGGCATTGGGCCAGATCGCCTGCAGCGTCTGTTGCAGGAACTCGTCGCGCTCCCAGCCGAAGAATTCCAGCGCCGCCGGATTGGCGTCGAGGATGCGCATGGTGGCCAGGTCGTAGATGAAGGCCGGGCTGGGCAGTGCCAGGAACTTGGCCTGCAGCAACGCCTCGGACTGCGCCAGCTTGGCGTACTCGTCCACGATCAAGCCGGTGAAGCGGCGCAGCACCAGGTGGATGACGATGCTGGACAGCACCAGAAAGCTCGCGTCCGACCAACGCTCCGGCATGGCGGCGCCGGCCAGGTTGAGCAGCCGGTTGCCCAGCAGCAGCCAGATCACGCCAACCAGCAGGTACAGGCCGGTCAGTGTCCACAGGCCTTGCTGCAGGCGCTCGGCGAGACGAAGGCAGGAGACGGGGGCAGACGAAAATGCGGGCGCGGCGACGGGCTGTTGCATGGATCCGCGGACCACCTTGAGTGCTGGCGATGCGGCCATCTTATCCGTAACTCGGGCCGGTACGGTCCAGCTCGCATCAGGCCGCTCAACTATTCGCCGGCACGGCCGTTATCCATTGCGACTCCGAAGGCCGGGGTCGATTCTTCGGAGTGTTCCAGAGTGGACTCAGGCGTCATTGCAAGCATGCTGCAGCACCCGCTGACCTCGGCGGTGGTGTTGTTGGATGCGCATGGCCAGCCTCTGGCGGCCAACCGCGTTGCGCAATCCCTCGGATTGCCGGCAACCCTTGGCGCATACGCCGATGTGTTGGAAAGCAGCCGTGCCCAGCTGGCCGAGAGCGGGGGCATGGCGCCCTGCGTCTTGCCGGGCACCGGCGGCGGCCGGCTGGAAGGCTGGCTGCGTGCGGTCTGCGACGAGCACGGCCAGATCATGGCATTCACCCTGAGCATTCCCGAACCCAAGGGTGCCGATGGCACCAGTCGCTGGGAGATCGGCCTGGACAGCGCCGATCACGGTTTGTGGGATTGGGATATTCCGGCCGATGTGGTGTATCGCTCCGAGCGCTGGACACGCATGCTCGGGTATTCCGAGCAGCCGCTGCCGAACAATCTCACTGCCTTGTCCGGACTGATTCATCCGGAAGACCACGCGCATGTCAGCGCGGCGGTGCAGGCGCATCTGGAAGGCCGCACCGACACCTATGTGGCCGAATTTCGGCTACGCCAGCACGACGGCCAGTGGCGCTGGATCTTGGATCGTGGTCGCGTGGTCTCGCGCACTGCCGACGGACGTCCGTTGCGCATGGTCGGCACGCATACCGACGTGCACCATCACAAATTGCTCGAGCAGCAGCTGCGCGATCAGCAGGCACAGCTCGAAGAAGCCCAGCGCATCGCCAGCATGGGAAGCTGGAGCTGGGATTCGCATCACGATGCGCTGTGGGTGTCGCAGGATTTCCTGCAACAACTCGGCATGACCCAGGTTCGTCTGCAAGGCATCCGCGACATCCTGCGCCTGCTGGCCGGGCCTTCGGTTGCGCAGCTACGCAGCGCCTGGCGCAAGATCAAGCACGAAGGCATGCCGGTGCATTTCGAACTGGAAATCAACGGCCTGCTCGGCGCCAACCCGCATCATCTACGCGTGTGGGCACAGCCGGTGTTCGATGGCGACGGCAGCATGGTGCGCGTGCTCGGCCAGCTGCAGAACGTCACCGAACAACGCCAGACCGACGCGCTGATCCGTTGGCGCACCGAGCTGCTCAACCGCGTGTCCGCGTTGGGCAAGATCGGCGGCTGCGAGATCGAGGTCGACACCCGGCGCATGCAATGGACCGAGGAGTGTTATCGCATCCACGGCCTGCGCAAGGAAACCATCACCCTGGAGCAGGCGCTGTCGCTGTACACCCAGGATTCGCGCGACGCTTTCGAGGCGGCGCTGCTGCGTATCTCCGATGGCGGCCTGCCCGAGCAGCTGGAGCTGTGTTTCTATCGCAACTCCGGCCAGCGTGTCTGGGTGCAGGTGCTGATCGAGCTGGATCGTCGCGAGGGCTTGCCGCCGCGGTTTGTTGCCTTGTTCCGCGATATCACCCGCGAGCGCGAAGCCAACGAGCGCATCGAGCTGCTTGCCCACTACGACCGTCTGACCGGTTTGCCGAACCGCTTCTTGTTGCGCGAGCAGGCAGAAAACGCCATTCGCGAAGCGAACGAGCGCGGCCAGACATTGGCAATGCTGTTGATCGATCTGGATGGCTTCAAGAGCATCAACGATTCGTTCGGCCACGCCACCGGCGACAACCTGCTTAAGCTGGCCTCCTCGCGCCTGCATCAACATCTGCGCAATAGCGACCTGTTCGGTCGCTTCAGCGACGACGAATTCATCGTGCTGCTGCGCGATATGTCCGAGCCCGAAGATGCCGGCCACGTGGCGCGTAAATTGATTGCCGCGCTCGGCGAGCCGCTGCGCAAGGAGCATGTCACCCTCAAGCTCGGCGCCAGCATCGGCATCGCGCTGCAGGGCGCGAAGGGCTATCGGATTTCGACAGCCTGCTGCGCGCCGCCGATGCGGCGATGTATGCAGCCAAGGAATCCGGGCGCAATACGTACCATTACTACAGCCAGGACGTGCTGCTGCGGGCGCAGCGCCGCCTGGAGCTGGAGCATGCGCTGCAAGGCGCGCTCGAGCGCGAAGAATTTACGCTGGTCTACCAGCCGCTGGTCAACACCGTGGACGATGCATCGCCGGCCATCGAAGCGCTGATGCGCTGGAATCGCCCTGGCCACGGCCCCTGCAGCCCGGTCGAATTCATCCCGATCGCCGAAGAATGCGGCGAGATCGTGCGTCTGGGCGAATGGGTCATCGGCGAAGCGTGTCGTCAGGCCGTGGTTTGGGATCGAGCCGGGCTGCATTTCAGCCGCGTTGCGGTGAATGTGTCTGCGGTGCAATTGCGTGAACGCGGCTTTGCCGAGCGCGTGCTGGAAATCTGCCGCGACAATGGCTGGCCGCCTTCGCGCCTGGAGCTGGAGCTGACCGAATCTGCCTTGATTCGCGACTCCGATTCGCTGCGCCGCTGCTTCGAATTGTTCGAACAGAACGGCGTACTGCTGGCGGTGGACGACTTCGGCACCGGGTTCTCGAACCTGCATTACCTCAATCGCTTCCCGGTGCAGCGCCTGAAGATCGACCGCAGCTTCGTGCAAGGCATGCTCGACGACGCCAATACGGCCGAAGTCACCCAGGCCATCGTCCATTTGGGCCACGCCCTGGGCATGCAGGTAGTCGCAGAAGGCGTGGAAACCGTGCAGGAAGATGCACTGCTGCGCCAGCAGGGTTGCGACGAAATCCAGGGCTACTTCTACTCCCGCCCGCTCTCGCCGCGCGACATGGCGCAGTGGTTGCGCGAAGCCGACGCCGGCATGCGGTTGGGCGCGCGTCTGGTCATTGCCAACTGACCCAGTGTGCGGCATTGCGTGGGTTTAAGCTGCAACAGCCGTCTTACGAGTAGCCGGTGTGTATTGCCCACTGGCTTGAAGACATCAGAGATGGCAGGCCGTCGCGGCGTTCGAACGCCGCTGATCACTTGTTAGGTCGGGCATGCCGCGCCTCGCCAGCCACAGGGCAACCTGTGAGGGCGTCCACACAGACGTTGTGGCGGCATCAACGACGCTCAAGCTGACGTAAGCTGCAAGACCACCACAACGTCCCAGCGTCGAAGTTGGCGCGATGCCTCACTGCTCGCAGGACAAGCTGCGGGTCCATCGATTGAAGTTCGATGGCGACTTCCATGCCGGTCCAACGCTTCCGCACTCGGGGAGGACATCGCACCCGGGGACTTGCCTGGTTGGCAAGTGAAGAGCACAGATTGATGCACTCGCAGATCGCGCAGCGACCATCTCGATGGTCATTGCCCGCCCGCCATTGCAGGAACTCGAACGGAATGGATGCCGTGCAAGCTCTTCAGGCTGTAGTTGCATCTGTCCTGCGATGAGGCGCGCGCAAGGATCCCGCAGCCAGGCGACACATCAGCATCGCCGCAACTGACGGGTCGATTTCCACTGCTGAAATGACTTGGGGTGCTCAGGCGACAAGGACGTAGTTGGGTTTGCCCGGCAATAGAGCGTGAGGGAGTTGCGCCGCCACGTAGCGGACGCGCGATTGCCTCGCACAGGCTTCCGATAGGCGTAGCGACCCAAGGCGCACGTTCGGTCACAAGAATGGCTGAGCAGACGGGCAGGGGAGAGCTCACCCTGATGCTGCGCGCGAACAGTACCGCGTACGCAGAGTATTGCGAGTCGGCACGGGGTGATGCGGAAGCACCCTGGCGGCAATGCATGTGCAAAAACGTCGATCTCGGGCAGTGGAAACAACCAGCGGAGCGCCTGCCGAGGCACGCCCCGCTGTACGGCGCTGGGCTTACCGCGCCGATCCGCTGACCGCGGCACCATCCAGGCCCAGATCCCAGGCCACCGTGGCGAACAACAGCTCTTCTTCGCTGCATACACGGCGCGGGTTGATCAGGGCCAGCAGCTCCGCGCGTGCGCTGTTTTCCAGCCGTTCCAGCGCGGCAGGCATGCGGACACGCCGCAGTGCAGGCCTGGCTGCATCGCTTTGCGCGATGCGCTCGGCGTGTGCGGCTGCCAGCGCAGCGGCCTGCAGTGCGGCGGTAGGGGCATCGATGCTCGGGGCAACAAGTGTCATGGGCGAAACACCAGGTCGTGACGGAACGACAAATCCCCGGAGGGCCGGGGAATGTCGGAATCAGCAGCTGCGTGGCGACATCGGTCTTAGAACAACTCGACCGTGCCGGCACCCATGCCTTGCTGCGCCACCGGCTTGTGCGGCGGGCGTTCCCACTCCACGCGCATGTCGCGCAGGCGGTTGGACACCTTGGCCAGCGCGGCGACCAGGTCGCTGTCGTACACGCCGCCATTGCGATGCAGCAGTTCCTGCAGCGCCACCGCTTCGCGGTTGATCGCGGTCAGGCGATCCAGGTGGGTGTGGATGCCGCTCAGCGTCTGCGTGGCGATGTCCTCGAACTGCAGGGCACGCACCGCTTCGGCCACGCTGCCATCGATCGAGCGTGCGCACTCGGAGATTTCGCGCATGCCATCGCCCAACGAGGCGTTGATCTGGGCGACGTTCTCCAGCATGGCGGCCGATTCGTGGCGCGCCTCGCGGGAGCGGTCCATATGGCGCGAGGCCAGCTGCGAGACCGTTTCACGCACCTTCGCGATCGATTCCTTGGAGCTGTGCGCCAGCTTGCGGATCTGCTCGTTGAAGGTGGTGGAGCGCTCGGACAGGTTGCGCACCTCGTCGGCGACCACCGCGAAGCCGCGACCGGCTTCACCGGCACGTGCTGCTTCGATGGCGGCGTTCAAGGCCAGCAGGTTGGTCTGGTCGGCGATCGACTTGACGTCTTCCAGCAGCGCGAAGATGCCGTCCAGGTGCTGCGCCATCTCATCGATGTGATGGACGGTGTTGGTGCTTTGACCGCTCACCTGTTCCAGCGCTTCCACCAACTGCTCCATGCGGGAGCTGGCATGCTGGGCGAAGCGGGCGACGTCGACGCCGGCGCTGCCATCGTCACCGGCGCGGTCGACGATGCGGGCCAGTGCCTGGCTTTGCTGACGCGATTTGCGGTTCATCGCTTCGAAGCTGCCACCCAGGCCGGACACGGCCTGGCGGATCAGTTCGCGGGCACGCTCGACTTCCGAGCGCGATCCGTCGACTTCGTTGCTGACAAACGTGCGCAGTTCGTTGAGCAGTTGATCCTGCTCGCGCAGGATGCGGGCCTGGTCCGGATTAGGCCGGAACTGGGAATACGTCACCCAGGCAGCGAAACCCAACCAACTGAGGGTCATGGTCGCCAGGATCGCCCAGCGCACCGAAGCGGGCCAGTCGAATCCGACAGCGAAAGGAAACAGCAAGGTCAGAGCCAAAGGGGCGGCTAGACGGATGAGTGGACGTGAATACATGGGCGTTCTCGGCAGAGTCACGGTTGCTGTATCGGCACTGCCCCGTTGTCTTTAGCGACGATCGCTACATCGCCTGGCCCGTTCAACCGCCGTTGACGCGCCTCAGCGGCCGCTAGCGCGCAGATGTAGGCGGTTTTCCGCGCCCGTTAGCGCAACGCGCGGTCCACCGCTTCGATCATTGCGCGTTTGGCGAACAGGAAATCCCACAGGCTGCCGCCCATCTGCCGCCACAGCACCGCCGAGCGCACTGCCGCCAGCAACAGCGCGCGGATCTCCGCGACCACACCCGCCTGGCCCAGGTAGTGCGGGTTGCCTTGCACCATGACCTTGGGCCGCAGGTGGCTGATGGTCTGCGCGTACAGCCCGCCGAGCGCGCTCAACACATCGGGGTGGCTGCTGTCGCCCAGTTGCTGGGCCTGGCGCGCTGCCGCGTCGATTCCGCTGGCGACAGTGGCGACGGTGCTGGCATCGCGTACGAACCGACGCTCCAGCTGCAGCACGGCCAGTGCCAGGCGCGGCAGCACTTCGTCCTGGCCCTGGTTGCGGAAGTAGTTATGCAACAGGCGCAGGCCAGGTGCCAGCGCCGCTGCCGAGCCGTACACGGCCTCCGGCGAGGCAGCGTCCACACGGAACACGCTGTCCATGGCGGTGCGTACCGTCGCCGCTTCCGAATGCCCGGTCTCGGCGATCCGCCGCACTTGTTGCAGGGCCTGAGCAACCCCGGCAAGCGCCAGCACACGGTGATCCATGGAAACACTCATCAAGCCACTACCTCAGAGGAAAAAGAAGATCCCGCCAACTGGCGTTCCAGCGGTGCGTCGGTCGCCGCGATGACCGCGCCGCCCAGGCATTCCTGCCCGTCGTACAGCACCAGCGACTGCCCCGGCGTCACCGCCCGTTGCGGCCGTTCGAAGCGCACCTGCACGCTGCCATCGTCCTGCACATCCACCGTGCAGGGCTCGTCGGGCTGACGGTAGCGCGTCTGCGCAGTGCAGTTGAACCGGCGCGCCGGCGGCGCCCCGGTCACCCAGTGGGCTTGTTCGGACCGGAGCCAGCGCGATTGCAGCAGCGGGCTGTCGCGGTCCTGGTCCACATACAGCACATTGCTGGCCACATCCTTGCCAACCACGTACCACGGCGCGGCCGCCCGCCCGCGCACGCCGCCGATATTCAGCCCCTCGCGCTGGCCCAGGGTGAAGTAGAACACCCCGGGATGCTCGGCGATGCGCTGCCCCTGCGGATCGCGGATCTCGCCGGTGCGCGCCGGCAGATAGCGGCCCAGGAACTCGCGAAAATCGCGCTCGCCGATGAAACAGATGCCGGTGGAATCCTTCTTGGCATGGGTCGGCAAGCCGGCATCCTGGGCAATACGGCGCAACCTGCTTTTTCCAGATCGCCGATCGGGAACAGGGTCGCTGCCAACTGCGTCTGCCCCAGCTGATGCAGGAAATAGCTCTGGTCCTTGCCGCGGTCGGCGCCACGCAGCAGCCGCCATCGCCCACCGCGATGCGCCACCTGCGCGTAGTGGCCGGTGGCGATGCGCTCGGCACCCAGCGCCTGTGCCGCATCCAGAAAATGCTTGAACTTCACTTCGCGATTGCACAACACGTCGGGGTTGGGCGTGCGTCCGGCCGCATACTCGGCCAGGAAATGCTCGAACACGCCGCTCCAGTATTCGCCGGAGAAGTCGCGAAAATGAAACGGGATGCCCAGCACGCCACACACCGCCACCGCATCGCGACGGTCGTCTTCGGCGCGGCAATCGCCGCTGCCGTCATCGGCCCAGTTCTGCATGAACAGCCCGGCGATTGGTTCGCCTTGCTGCGCCAGCTTCCACGCCGCCACGGACGAATCCACGCCGCCTGACACCCCCACCACAATGCGCGGCGTACTCATGCGATGTGCCGCACCAGGGAGAGTGGATGGCGCTGCCCGGCCAGGTAATCGGCGACCACCTCCCACACCAGCGGGCTGCGCAGGCGCCCGGTGGAGGCGCGCAGTTCGTCCGGGGTCATCCACAACGCGCGCACCACGCCGGTGTCCAGACTGCGTTCGGGGTGATGGGTCAGCGCATCGGCAACGAACGCAAAGCGCAAGAAGCACTGCCCGTTGGCCGCAACCCATTGGTAGGTCCCGATGAACTGGGTCAGGCGCACGTCCCAGCCAGTCTCCTCCAGGGTCTCGCGCACGGCGGCATCCTGCAGGCTTTCGTTCGGCTCCAGATGCCCGGCAGGCTGGTTCAGCAGCAAGCGGCCGCCGATGGCTTCTTCCACCTGCAACAAGCGTCCATCGCGCACCACGACTATGGCCACTGTCACATCGGGATGCCAGCGTTGCTCTGGTGTACTCATCGAATCTGCTCCAGCGCGGTAGGCCACCAGTGCGCCGCTCGTGCGACGTAACCGGCACTGCGGTACCACCCCGACACGACTGCGCCGTCGTGAACGGTGCGCATCAGGGCATCTGCGGTCGACGACGGCGCCAGCAACTGCGCGGTCATGGGGTCGGTCATCAAGGGCCAGCCAAGGAATTGGAGACAAATTGTGCGGGCCACAGCGTAAATCGTCCAATGCGCGCAAGGTTGAACCGTATAATGGCCGGATGCCTCGGAATACCTCACACGAACACGACCACGGCCTGATGGTCGAAGCCGGCAAGCCGGAAGTGGCGCCACCGCCGCGCTACCAGGTGCTGTTGCTGAACGACGACTACACCCCGATGGACTTCGTGGTGACCGTCCTGGAGCAGTTTTTCAACCTGAATCTGGAGCAGGCCACCCAGATCATGTTGCACGTTCACACCCGCGGGCGTGGCGTGTGCGGGGTCTACAGCCGTGAGGTCGCCGAGTCGAAAGTGGCCCAGGTCAACGAGTTTTCGCGCATGAACCAGCACCCGCTGCTGTGCACGATGGAACAGGCCTGAGGCGCCCGCTAGATCATTCCAGGAGCGCAACAGTGTGGCTGCGATCACGTGCTAACGCTGTCTGAACATGCCTATCCGATAGGGTTGTGGAAAATCCCAACAAAAGCCGCATATTGTTGGCAACAGCCGTTCGGAGTTACCAATGTTCAGCAAAGACCTAGAGCAAACCATCGGCCAGTGCTACAAGCGAGCACGCGAGGCGCGTCATGAGTTCATGACCGTCGAGCACCTGCTGCTCTCGCTGCTGGACAATCCTTCCGCCCAGGCCGTGCTCAAGGCCTGCGGGGCAGACCAGTGCGCCTGCACAACGACCTGGAACAGGCAATCGAAGCCTCGGTCTCGCGCCTGGCCGAAGACGACGGGCGCGACACGCAGCCCACCCTGGGATTCCAGCGCGTGTTGCAGCGCGCGGTCTACCACGTCCAGTCCTCGGGCAAGAAGGAAGTCACCGGCGCCAACGTGCTGGTCGCGATCTTCGGCGAGAAGGACTCGCACGCGGTGTACTTCCTGAACCAACAGGACATCACCCGCCTCGATATCGTCAATTATCTCTCGCACGGCATCGCCAAGCTGGGCGAGGACGGCGAGCAGCCGTCCGCTCCGGATGGCGAGTCCAAGAGTGAGGGCGGGGAGGGCGAGGCCAAGGGCGACGCCCTGGCCGAGTTCGCCACCAATCTCAACGATCAGGCACGCAACGGGAAGATCGACCCGCTGGTCGGCCGTAGCGACGAGATCGAGCGCACCATCCAGGTCCTGTGCCGCCGGCGCAAGAACAACCCGCTGTACGTAGGCGAGGCTGGTGTGGGCAAGACCGCGATTGCCGAGGGCCTGGCCAAGCGCATCGTCGACAACGACGTGCCGGAAGTGCTGGCCGATGCGGTGATCTACTCGCTGGATCTGGGCGCGCTGGTGGCCGGCACCAAATACCGCGGCGATTTCGAAAAGCGTCTCAAGGGCGTGCTGGCCGCGTTGAAGAAGGTGCCCAATGCGGTGCTGTTCATCGACGAGATCCACACCATCATCGGTGCCGGCTCGGCGTCTGGCGGCACCATGGACGCTTCCAACCTGATCAAGCCCGCGCTGTCGTCGGGGAGCTGCGCTGCATCGGCTCGACCACGTTTCAAGAATATCGCGGCATTTTCGAGAAGGATCGTGCGCTGGCGCGTCGGTTCCAGAAGATCGATATCGTCGAGCCGACCGTGGGCGAGACGTTCGAGATCCTGCAGGGCCTCAAGCCCAAGTACGAGCGCATCACGGCGTGACCTACGCCGACGACGCGCTGCAGGCGGCCGTCGACCTGTCGGTGAAACATATCGGCGACCGCTTGCTGCCGGACAAGGCGATCGATGTGATCGACGAGGCCGGTGCGCGGCAGCGCCTGCTGCCGGAAGGCAAGCGCAAGGAACTGATCGATATCGAAGAAATCGAAACCATCGTCGCCAAGATGGCGCGGATTCCGGCCAAGCAAGTCAGCGCGACCGACAAGGATGTGCTGCAGCACCTGGAGCGCAACCTGAAGATGGTGATCTTCGGGCAGAATCCGGCGATCGAAACCCTGGCTGGCTCGATCAAGCTGGCCCGCTCGGGTTTGGCCAATCCGGAAAAGCCGATCGGCAACTTCCTGTTCGCCGGCCCCACCGGTGTCGGCAAGACCGAAGTCACCAAGCAGCTCGCGCTGCAGCTGGGCATCGAGCTGGTGCGTTTCGATATGTCCGAGTACATGGAAGCACATTCGATCAGCCGTCTCATCGGTGCGCCCCGGCTATGTCGGGTTCGATCAGGGCGGCTTGCTGACCGAGAAGATCGTCAAGACACCGCACTGCGTGCTGCTGCTGGACGAGGTGGAGAAGGCGCATCCGGACATCTTCAACATCCTGTTGCAGGTCATGGACCGCGGCATCCTGACCGACACCAACGGGCGCGAGGCCAACTTCAAGAACGTGATCCTGGTGATGACGACCAATGCCGGCGCCACCCAGGCGTCACGCCGGTCGATCGGCT
The DNA here is from genome assembly GCA_022749655.1 of Xanthomonas phaseoli pv. phaseoli. Classification (GTDB taxonomy): domain Bacteria; phylum Pseudomonadota; class Gammaproteobacteria; order Xanthomonadales; family Xanthomonadaceae; genus Xanthomonas; species Xanthomonas phaseoli. Next base: position 3,032,157 of record CP094243.1, on the reverse strand, counting down.
TCACCAAGCAGGATCATTCCACCGATGCGATGGAGTCGATCCGTCGCGGTTTCACGCCCGAGTTCCGCAACCGCCTGGATGCGATCGTGCAGTTCCAGCCGCTGGCGTTCGACCACATCCTGCGGGTGGTGGACAAGTTCATCATCGAGCTGGAAATGCTGTTGCAGGAAAAGCACGTCTCCCTGTCGGCGACCCCGACCGCGCGCGACTGGCTGGCTCAGCACGGCTTCGATCCGCTGATGGGTGCGCGGCCGATGTCGCGGGTGATCCAGGAGAAGATCAAGCGCCCGCTCGCCGACGAACTGCTGTTCGGCAAGTTGGTGGACGGTGGCCGGGTCAACATCGACGTCAAGGACGGCGAACTGGTGGTCGAGGCGCATCCGGAACCGGAGCGTCTGCTGCCCGCGACTGTGGATTGATCGCCTTTAAGGTGTTTGGCAGGTAACGAAAAGCCGCTCGAAAGAGCGGCTTTTTTGCGTCTTCAGCGCGTATTGCAATCACGCGCCCTGACGATGGCCCGCCTGGCGGGAATGCCTGATGGTCGAGGCGGCAGTGATGCGTTCCTACGCTGCAGGCACGTTGCCGAGCAGCCGGTGCGGAGCGGGGCAGTGCCTCTCGGTTGGCGCCTTTACCGTGCGCTCAAATTGCAGGCACGACAAAAAGCGGCCAATGGCCGCCTCGCGTCTGGCGTACCAGGACCGCTTACTTCATGCGGTAGGTAATACGACCCTTGGTCAGGTCGGGAGTCATCTCAACTTTGACTCGGTCGCCGGTCAGGATGCGGATGTAGTTCTTGCGCATACGTCCGGAGATGTGGGCGATGATTTCATGCCCGTTCTCCAGCTTGACCCGGAACGTGGTGTTGGGAAGCGTCTCGCTGACGCTGCCTTCGAATTCAATGGAGTCGTCTTTCGACATGTAATCCTGTGCAATCACGGCTGGCCCGGCAGGGCCGTAAGGGGCGGCATTTTACGCGCCATCTCCCCGCGGTGCAAATTTTATGTTAAGCGGGTCTCACGCAGGTCGCTGGCAGCGTGCTCGCCGTAACGTCGAGACCAGCTACCCGGCGGTTCCGCCTGGGCAACCTGGCGTTGCACCTCGTGCAAAAAGTCAGTGCGCGGCCAGCGTTCGGCGCCCAGGCTCAGCAGGTGCGGATTTTCCACCTGCGCATCGATCAGTGGCCACCCTCGGCCATGCAGATTGGCGGCCAAGGCGGCCAGTGCCACCTTGGAGCCGCCGCTTTCCCCGCTGAACATGCTTTCGCCAAAAAACATCCGGCCAATCGCGACGCCGTAGATCCCCCAACCAGGCGCGCGCCGTCGAACACCTCGATCGAATGCGCGTGGCCTAGACGGTGCAGGGCGATATAGGCCTGCTGCATTTCCGCGCTGATCCAGGTGCCGTCCTGGCCAGGACGCGGACTCGCGGCACAGGCGGCGATCACCTGCTCGAAGGCGGTATCGGCGCGAACCGTCCAGGTGCTTGCGCGAAGCTGGCGCTTGAAGCGGGACGACAGGCGCACGCCGTCAGTACGAAAGACCATGCGCGGATCCGGGCTCCACCACAGGATCGGTTGACCGTCCGAGTACCACGGGAAAATGCCATGCGCGTACGCGTTGAGCAGGCGTTGGGGCGACAGGTCGCCGCCGATGGCGAGCAGGCCGTCTGGGTCGCGCAGGGCCTGACCTGGTGCCGGAAACGGCGCCGCCGGAGCGGCATCGAGCAGAAAGGGGAGGTGGCGCGCCATCTATGCAGTGTAGGGCAGCTGGCAAACCGATGGCGTGGACCACGATGCGTGCTGTGCCCCATGGTGCGTCTGCGAGCGCTGCCCGGAATTAGCGCGACCAGATGCAGGCTCCGGTTCCTGCGCACAGTTCGCGTCCACCTGACGACTGCTCATGACATTTGTCGGCCGATCCAGCCTGCGTGCTGCTGGCGGGATGCGCCGCGCAGCAGGAACTACCCCGCAGCGCTGCGCATTCAATCCGCCTCGCTCATGCGCCCTGACTGGATCAACCGCGAAACGGGCTGTGCTCGGACAGTTCCCGTGCGTGCCCAGCGACTGCCTCGCGCTCGTCCGCACACCACTGTGCCAGCGGCTCGCGAAAGCCCGGGTCGGCGATCCAGTGCCTGCTGCGCACCAGGGTGGGCAGAAAGCCGCGCGCGATCTTGTGCTGGCCTTGGGCACCAGGCTCGAAGCGGGTCAGGCCTTCGCGCAGGCAATATTCGATGCCCTGGTAGTAGCAGGTCTCGAAATGCAGTCCGGGCAGGGCTTCACCGCCCCAGTAGCGGCCGTACAAGGTGTCGTGGCCGCGCAGGCAGAGTGCCCCGGCAATGGGATGGCCATCGAGGTCGGCCAGGAACATCACCAGCTGGCGCGGCATGGCCGTGGCCAGGTGCTGCAGGAACTGCGGCGTCAGCGCAGGCGAATTTCCGTATTCGTTGAAGGTCTTGAGATAGAAGCCATACATCGCGGCCAGATCCGCATCGCTGGCCTCATCGCCGTGCACCACGCGCAGTTGCACGCCGGCACGCTGCACCTTGGCGCGTTCCTGGCGAATGTTCTTGCGGTGCTTGTGATCCATCGCCGCTAGGAACGTCTCGAAATCGCTCCAGCCGCTGGCGTTGTGCCAGTGGTACTGCAGGTCGTTGCGCTCCAGCCAGTCGGCATCGAAGGCGGCGTCTTCATTGGCGGGATAAAAGTTCACATGCGCCGACGACAGTCCGCTGCGCTCCACCAGCTCGCGCATCGCCTTCAGCAGGTGGCCGCGCCACGTGGGCGCACCAAGCAGGCGCGGGCCGGTGACGGGCGAGTAGGGCACCCCGCACAGCCACTTGGGGAAGTATTCCTGACCATAGCGCGCGTATGCATGCGCCCAGGCGTGGTCGAACACGAACTCGCCGTGCGAGTTGTTCTTGAGGTAGCCGGGAGCCGCGGCCACCAGGGAGTCGCCTTCCCACAAGGTCAGGTGCAGCGGGTTCCAGCCCCAGTCCGGGCGCAGGCAGCCCTCGCGTTCAAGGCCTTGCAGAAATGCATAGCTGATAAAGGGATGGGTGCCATCGTGCAGCGCATCCCAGGCGCCGGCTGGCAGCTCGTCCAGCTGACGACACCAGCGTGCGGTCATACCCACGCGGGGAGCCCTTTGGCGATGCTGGCCGCGTGGCGCGGCCGGCAATCAGGCGCCATCTCAGGCGCTCTTGTCGAGATAACGCTCTGCATCCAGCGCGGCCATGCAGCCGAAGCCGGCCGAGGTGATGGCCTGCCGGTAATGCTGGTCGGCCACGTCGCCGGCGGCGAACACGCCGGCCACCGACGTTTCGGTCGCTGCACCGTTCAGCCCGGAACGGATCTCCAGGTAGCCGTTGTTCATTGCCAGCTGGCCATCGAACAACTGCGTGTTGGGGTGATGGCCGATCGCCACGAAGAAACCATGCGCATCGATGTCGCGGGTGCTGCCGTCGATAGTGGACTTGACCCGCACGCCGGTCACGCCGGCATCGTTGCCCAGCACTTCGTCCACCGCATGGTGCCAGACGGTCTCGATCTTGCCGGCGGCCACCTTGGCGAACAGCTTGTCCTGCATGATCTTTTCTGCGCGCAGCGTATCGCGGCGATGCACCAGGTAGACCTTGCGGGCGATGTTGGACAGGTACAGCGCCTCTTCGACCGCGGTGTTGCCGCCGCCGACGACGACCACGTCCTGGTCCTTGTAGAAGAAGCCGTCGCAAGTGGCGCAGGCGGCGGAAACGCCGCGGCCCTTGAAGGCTTCTTCGGTGGGGATGCCCAGGTACTTGGCGGTCGCGCCGGTGGCGATGATGAGTGCGTCGCAGGTGTACTCGGCGCCATCACCGATCAGCCGGAACGGGCGCTGCGACAGGTCTGCCGTGTGGATGTGGTCGAAGATGACCTCGGTCTCGAAGCGCTCGGCGTGCGCCTGCATGCGGCTCATCAGGTCCGGACCCATCAGGCCATGGGGGTCGCCCGGCCAGTTGTCCACTTCGGTCGTGGTCATCAGCTGGCCGCCTTGTTGCAGCCCGGTGATCACCACCGGCTTGAGATTGGCGCGGGCGGCGTAGACCGCGGCGGTCCAGCCGGCCGGGCCGGAGCCCAGGATCAACAGGCGGGAGTGCTTGGCGGGGCTGGCAGAAGAGGCGCTCATGTATACTCGCGATCTAGGAATTGGGAGGGCAGGCGAAGTCATTCGCGCCCCCGTGGCGGCATAGAGTGGCGGTCCCCACCCGGTGAATCAAGGCGGCGCGATGGAACTGCTTGAACCGCAGATGGCATGCTCCGCTCAAACCACGTGCTCGACGCCGCCTTGTGCGGCGTTTTTCGTTACGCGGCGCCTGGCTGGATGGTCAGGGCGCATGCAACTGCTGAAACCGTGGCTTCAGTCGTTTATTATCAAACACTAACAGCATTTTTCTAAGGTCTGGCTACAGGTGGCAAAGCAGGTTCCCGAACGCAGCAGCAAGCCCGCAGAGGGCAAATCGTCGTCGCGCAAGACGGCGGCGGCGGACAATCCGCGGCGGCAGAAGCTCTGGCGCGATCTGGCCTTGATCGCGGTGGCGCCGTTGCTGCTGTATCTGCTGGCCAGCCTGTTCACTTACTCGGCGACCGATCCGGGTTGGTCGCGCACCGGCAATCTGGTTGCGCCGATCCATAACATGGGCGGCCGATTCGGCGCCCTGGCGGCCGACGTGTTGCTGCAGCTGTTCGGGTATGTGGCCTTCCTGCTGCCGGTGCTGTTGGGGGCGGTGGCCTGGATCGCCTTGATCGGCGAACGCGAAGAGCAAACCCAAAGCGATCTGGGGCCGGCGCTGCGCCTGGTCGGCATGGTGGGGTTCCTGATTTCCTCGACCGGCTTCCTGCATCTGCGCCTGTTCCAGGGCGAGGTGGCCGAGGCCGGCGGCATCCTGGGCAAGTTGGTCGCCGGCTCGCTCAGCTCCGGCTTCGGTGCCTTGGGCGCAAACCTGTTCGTGCTGGTGCTGCTGTTGGTGTCGATCACCCTGGCGACCGGTTTGTCGTGGTTTGCGGTGATGGAGCGCATCGGCAAGTGGGTGCTGGCGCTGGGGCCGCTGATGCAGCGCAAGACCCACCAGGCCACCGAGTGGCAGCAGACCCGGGTGATGCGCGAAGAGCGCGAGGAAGTGCGCAAGGTCGATGCGGTCAAGCAGGCCAAGCGCGAGCCGGTGAAGATCGAGCCGCCGCCGGCGCCGGTGGTGGAAAAAGCGAGCGCGCCAAACGCGACACCCAGATTCCGATGTTCCAGGGCGTCAGCACCGATGGCTCGGACCTGCCGCCGCTGGCGCTGCTGGACGACCCCAAGCCGCAGACCAAGGGCTATTCGGAAGAGACGCTGGAAACGCTGTCGCGGCAGATCGAGTTCAAGCTCAAGGATTTCCGCATCGAAGCCCAGGTGGTCGGGGCCTATCCGGGCCCGGTGATCACCCGCTTCGAGATCGAGCCGGCGCCGGGCATCAAGGTCAGCCAGATCAGTTCGCTGGACAAGGACATCGCGCGCGGGCTGTCGGTCAAGTCGGTGCGCGTGGTGGACGTGATCCCGGGGCAAGTCGGTGATCGGCCTGGAAATTCCCAACGTCAGCCGGGAGATGATCTTCCTCTCCGAATTGCTGCGCTCCAAGGAATACGACAAGTCGGCCAGTCCGCTGACGCTTGCGCTGGGCAAGGACATTGCCGGCCGGCCGACCGTGGCCGACCTGGCGCGTATGCCGCACTTGCTGGTGGCCGGTACCACCGGCTCGGGCAAGTCGGTGGCGGTCAATGCAATGGTGCTGAGCCTGCTGTTCAAGGCCTCGCACAAGGAACTGCGGATGCTGATGATCGACCCGAAGATGCTCGAACTGAGCGTCTACCAGGGCATCCCGCACCTGCTGGCGCCAGTGGTCACCGACATGAAGGAGGCGGCCAACGGCCTGCGTTGGTGCGTGGCCGAGATGGAGCGCCGCTACAAGCTGATGAGCGCGGTGGGCGTGCGCAACCTGGCCGGCTTCAACAAGAAGGTCAAGGACGCCATCGACGCCGGTCAGCCGATGATGGACCCGCTGTTCAAGCCGAACCCGGAACTGGGCGAAGCGCCGCGGCCGCTGGAGACGCTGCCGTTCATCGTCATCTTCATCGACGAATTCGCCGACATGATGATGATCGTCGGCAAGAAGGTCGAAGAGCTCATCGCGCGCCTGGCGCAGAAGGCGCGTGCAGCCGGCATCCACTTGATCCTGGCCACGCAGCGGCCGTCGGTGGACGTGATCACCGGCCTGATCAAGGCCAATATCCCGACCCGCGTGGCGTTCCAGGTCAGCTCCAAGATCGACTCGCGCACCATCCTGGACCAGTCCGGTGCCGAAGCGTTGTTGGGCAATGGCGACATGCTGTACCTGCCGCCGGGCACCGCATTGCCGGACCGCGTACACGGGGCTTTCGTCAGCGACGAGGAAGTGCATCGCGTGGTCGAGCATCTCAAGGCCAGCGGGCCGGTGTCCTATGTCGAAGGCGTGCTGGACGAAGTGCAGACCATGGGCGATGGCACCGTGGTCGGTGCCACCGGCCTGCCGGAAAGCAGTGGCGGTGGCGGCGACGAATCGGACCCGTTGTACGACGAGGCCTTGCGCATCGTCACCGAGACCCGGCGTGCCTCGATTTCCGGCGTACAGCGGCGTCTGAAGATCGGCTACAACCGCGCCGCGCGCCTGATCGAGGCGATGGAAGCGGCCGGCGTGGTCAGCCCGCCCGAGCACAATGGCGACCGTACCGTGCTGGCACCGCCGCCGCCGAAGTAGGCGCCGGCGATGTCGTGGCGCGTTTCAGGTGCAGCTCCCGATCGAGCGCCTGCAGCAATGCCGCATTGTTGGAAGCCCGTGCCTGCCATTGCCGGGCACAACGGCTACCCTGTGGGTAAGGGCCGCTCCGGCCCGCCGTGATCGAGACCCATGTTGCATCGTCCCTCGTTAGTGCTCCTGTTGCTGCTCTGTCTTCCATTGCTTGCCCAGGCACAGCAACGTCCTGCACCCGCTGCCAGTGCTGCAACACGCACGCAGGCCGACACCAATTACAGTTTTGTGCGCTACCGCGCCGACTACGAGGTGCGTGCCGACGCCAGCAGCATGGAAACCGACGAGTACGAGATCCTGCTCAAGACCAAGTCGGCCGTGGAGCAGTTCAGCCAGGTGAGGCTGAGCTATAGCGAGAAGATGGAAACGCTCGATGTGCTGCAGGCGTATACCGTCACGGCCGAAGGGCTGCGCCAGGACGTGGCGGCCGACAAGATCTATACCCAGGAAAGCTATTCCAGCGCCTCGGCAGCGATGTATGCCGACCGCAAGGTGAAAGTGGTGGTGTTCCCGAATCTGGCGCCGGGCGCGCGCATCGTGTACCGCGTGCGGCGGGCACAGAACACGCCATATTTCCCCGGTTACTTCAGCCTGTGGGAGACCTTCAGTGTCTTCGCGCAGTACGACGATGCCGTGATCACGTTGGTCGCGCCGAAGGGGCTGCCGATGCATCTTTCCGCACGCGGGCTGCAGGGCAGCACCAAGCCGGTGGTGCGCGGTGACCAGGCACGCTGGGAGTGGCGCTACCAGCGCACCGCGCCGATGAAGAACCAGAACTGGAGCGCGGCGACCTGGGAGTTCAGTCCCACCTTGATGGCCAGCACCTTCGATAGCTGGTCGCAGATGGGCCTGGCGTATCACGTCAAGGGCGGGCGCGCTGCGGCGGTGACGCCGGCAATCCAGGCGCTGGCCGATGAAGTCACGCGCGGTATCGATGCCCCGCGCGCGCAGGCTGCCGCGCTGTATGCGTGGGTGGCGCGCAATATCCGCTATGTGGCGGTGTATCTGGGCAATGGCGGGCTGGAACCCAACAGCGCCGAGAGCATCCTGGCCAACCATTACGGCGATTGCAAAGACCACACCGTGATCCTGGAGGCCCTGCTTGCAGCCAAGGGGATCGCCAGCACCCCGGTGCTGATCGGGGCGGAGGGCGGACCGACCTTGCCGCAGATCCCGGTACTGGGCCGCTTCAACCACGCCATCACCTACATTCCCGCATTCGATCTGTACGTGGACTCGACCAACCCCTACGCGCGCTTCGGCCAGCTGCCGGCAGGCGATCTCGGCGCGCCGGTGGTGCATACGCGCGATGGCAAGGTGACGCAGACGCCGCCGAACGACCGCAAGGTCAATCGCTATGTCGCGCTCACCGAATACCGCTTCACGCCGCAGGGCGACCTGCAGGGCACCACCACGCTCGACAGCGGGCAGACCGGCGAAGTGGGCTTGCGCGCGATGTTCGTGCAGCTCAATGCGCAAAATCGCAACCGGATCGAAGAGTCGATCCTTGCCCAGTCCGGTTTCGACGGCACCGGCGATCTGCTGATCCAGGGCGACCCGCTGGATCTGGATGCACCGTTCAACTACCGCTACACCTTCCAGGCCAAGGATGCGGTGGATTTCTCGGTGGTCGGCGGCATGACCTTGCCGGATATGCCAGGTGCCGAATCGACGCGCGCCATCTACACCACCACCTCGGCCGAAAACAATCTGACCCCGTTCTACTGCAACGACAGCGTGCGCGAGGAAACCTACGTGGTGAGCTTTCCCGAGACGGTGCCGATCATCGCCATTCCGCGCAGCAGCACCTTTCGCAATGCCGCCGGCCAATACGCGGTTGAGTGGACACGGCAGGGGCAGACGGTGACCGCCGTGCATCGCCTGCAGCGTGCCGCCGTGCGCGGGCCACAGGCGTTGTGCCAGCCGCAGGATTACCGTGCCTTTCGCGAGCTCTACCAACAGGTGCGGCGCGGGTTTCGCGGACAGATCGTCTATGGCGATCTGTCCAGGGTGCAGACGGCGCAGTGAGGCGAAGTGCCGCGCACATGCCGCCATCTGAACACGTCGTGCGATAGCGCTCGCCCATTCATCTATGAAGTATCAGAATCCACGCATGTCCTTCTGGAAGACCGCGATGCATCGCCAGCTCCGTTACGCCGTCCTTGCCACAGCTCTGTTCGCCAGCACCGCGTTTGCTGGTGCGCGCCAGGAGCTGGATACCTTCACGCGCGGATTGAAGGGTCTGGATGGGCAGTTCAACCAACGGGTGACCGACGCCAATGGCCGGGTCAAGGAAACCTCGAGCGGGCGGGTCGCACTGGCAACGCCGCGCCAGTTCCGTTGGGAATATGCCAAGCCCTATAAGCAGCTGATCGTGGCCGACGGCAAGAAGGTCTGGGTGTTCGACCCCGATCTGGAGCAGGTCACCGTGCGCGCACAGGGCAGCGAAGAGCAGAACAGCCCGCTGGTCGCATTGATCGACCCGGCGCTTCTGGACAAGAAGTACGACGTCAGCGAAGAAGCCACGCCACGCGACGGCCTGCAATGGTTGTCGCTGACGCCCAAGGTGGACACCGACGCCAGCTTCCAGATCGCCTCGCTGGGGTTCGGCAAGGATGGCCTGGCCCGGATGGAAGTGGTGGACGCGGTCGGCCAGCGCACTGCGATCAGCTTTAGCGGCTGGAAGCGCAATCCGGCGTTTGCCGCAGACACCTTCCGCTATACGCCAGCCAAGGGCGTGGATGTGGTGGGCGACGCGCAGTAGAAGCGTCTGCGGGCGCGCGCGATGAAGGCAAGGGCGAAGCGTGGTGCAGCGAGCGGCTGTGCCTGCGAGGGCGCGGCAGCGGTCGTGACCTGAGCGATGCACCCGCACAAGCGCGATGCCGGCGCGCTACGGGACTGGCTCGTACGGGATCCATTGACCAACCGTCCGCATCGCCTCCGCTGCCTGGTTGGTCTGGCGTTTGATGAAGAAATCGATGCCTCGCTCGCGCTGGCGTTTGCCTTTTTCGCGCAGGATCAGAATGGTCGGTTCCCAGATGCTTGGGTGGCTGATCAGCGCATCGAAGGCGCGATCGGCTTCCGCCGCTTGCGCGTCGCATCCGGCGATGCGCAATAGCTGGGCCTGCGCGCGCAATGCGTCCAGGCGCGGTGCAGCCTCTGCCTGCAACACCCAGTCCACGATCAGCGAGGCGAACTTGTTGTCTTGCATGTGGTGGCGGACCCGGTCGATGAAGTCCTGCAACTGGCGCTCGGCCACCATGTAGAGCCGCTGGTCGTCGACCTTGCCCTGCAGTTTGGAGATTCCGTAGTGGGTCCATAACTGCCAGTTGCGCTTCACTTCGCGTTCGAAAGAGGCGAAGTTGAAGAATTCGAAGCCACGATCCGTGCGCACAGGATCGATTTCGTTGTTGAACATCCACAAGGTGGAGAACGTATTGCTGCCGGCCGAGCGCAGTTCCCTGCTGTAGCCGAGCTCCAGGGTGGCCAGGGACAGCCGTGCCACTGGCGTGGGCGGCGCATTGCCGGTGCTTGGGTGCGTCCACTGCTGGGCGACGACACTGGCCGATGCGCGCCCTGCGATCTCTACCCTGGATTGCGCGCTTGAGTCCTTCAGCACCATCGTCATGTAGCCTTCGATCGGCGTTTGCGAACGGGAGGTTTCCCGCCGCGCTTTCACGCCGAGCGATGCCCCCAGGGTGGCGCGACGCGGTCGGCCGTCCATGTTTCCCACGCGCACGCCGGCTGCGACGCTGAGGCTGGATTCGGTGGCCGAAGCCTGGCGCTCAGCATGGCCGATCAAGCCAACGGTGATGCTGGGGTGGTGCGCCAGCAGCTCCCCCAGAAAGTCGCGCTCGCTCAACTGACCCGCATCGCCGCCGGATTGCTCGGCCAGTTGCAGCAAGTGTTCGAACATGGCGAGGAATTGCGCGCGCTGTTCCAGCTCCTGGCCCTTGCCCCGCCGTGGTACGCGGATTTGCACGCCATGCTCGATACCCGATTCCTTTTTCATGCGCCACTCGGCTGCGCCTGTGATGCCCACCGGTGCATGTTCGGTGCCCGGCAGCAGCACGCCCGCGCTCATGCCGGTAGTAGCGTTGAACTGCCGCGCCTTTTGCCGCCCGATCTGCAGCGACAGCCCGGTTCGCCCCATGTAGATCTCCACCGAGCGATCGGAACTGGTCTGGCCGCCGGCGGCGAGTTTCAGTCCCAGGCCGCTGGGAATGATCGCAAGCGCGGCCGACAGCGGCGCCGTATTGAGCCCGATCACCCGTTGTTCGGTGAGACGCAGCTTGTCGCGCCATTCCAGCCGTTCCATCAGGTTGCGTAGGCATTCGAACAGCGCACGCGGCGATCTGGCGCGGGAGGTGTCGCCCTCGTGCAGAAGACGACTGGCATGACCAATGGCCTGGTGAAAGTGGTTGCGCGCGTCCGACGCCAGGTCTTCAGCCAAGGGCGCTGCCCCCACCGGCAGCTCGCTCGGCTGTCCGGCGTGGTCGAGCAGTCCACGTTGGATCAGACGCAGCGTTTCCGGCAGACGCAGGCGGCCCGCGCGCACAGCACCCCAGGCGGACGCGATCGCCGGATGGCACGCCGCCGGCTGTAGATCGTCGGTCGCGCTCACCGAGGCCGCCACCGAGCGCTGAAGTTCCTGGGCACGCCGTTCGATCGTGCCCAGCACCTTGGCAGTGAAGGTCAGGTCGGCCGCGTTCTGCTCGTGTGGGAGCCATTGCGCGTATTCCAACAGCGCCTGCATCGCCAACTCCTCCTGCGACGGCATTCGCCCGCCCGCCAGCTGGATCTGGCGGCGCGCGACGAGCCAGCTGGTCAGGTGGCCGGCCGCCTCGCGAAAAGCGTCGTTGGCACGTCGCACGGCGGTGGGAAGCGCTTCTGAGGCGCCGACCTTCATTCCCAGCTCAAGTGCGTTGAAGGGATTGAGGGCGCGCTTTCCGCGCCTTCCGCTGCCTGCTACCGCCCACTGCGCAAACATCTGCAGGCATGCGTTGACGCGCGCATAGGGTGAGCCTGCCGCGGTGGTTTCGTAGCCATTGCGGAATGCGTGGAACGCGCTGCGCTGGGCATCGGTTGCAGACTGCAGGCCCTGCAGCGGCGAATCTCCGTGCACGGCGTGGCGCGCTCCCATTTGCGCATCGCCCAGCCAGGTGCGTTGCGCCTGTTCTGCGTCCGGCGTCAGTGCAAGCCGGTGGCTGGCACGCAGATGGACCTGTGCCGCCTCCAGCCATTCCCTGGAAGGGGGCGTGGGTTCTTCGCACAGCATGTGCGAAAGAACCTGCATGCCGCGCGGAACGCTGGCCAATAGGCCGACGCAGGCCGTGACCATCTCCATCGGCGGGACCGCCTCGGCAGCGATGGAGACCTGTGGCGGCGGAATCAGCGCACGCAAGTGCACCACGCTCAGGCGTTGCAGCACGTCGGCCGCTGCCGTGGCATCGCCCCGCTGGCGATCGCCAAGACGTGCAGGGCAATGCGCAACGTGTCGACCGGCTGCAAGGCGTCGCTTCCGAACGCAGCGCTGCGGCCATGCAGGCCGTCAGCCCAGGCGCGCAGAACCTGTCGGCTCACGGGGTCGATGGTGTCCTCGCGAAAGCCGGGTAGGGCGTCGAGCAGGGCCTCCATTGTGTCGGCGGCGATATCGGCAGCGACGGGCCGGGCCTCATCGGCCGGCGGCTGTGCGGCTGCCTGTTGCACCAAGCGTTGCATGTCGTCGTTCGCAGCTTCCAGCGTGCTGACCGTCTGTTCGTGCTGCCACAACTCCTTGGTGTTGATCCGCGACGAATGCCGCGCCTGCTGCAGTTTTGCGTCGACCTGGGCGAGGCGCTGCTGTAGGCGCTGCGCATGCCGCTGGCAACGCTTGGCATGCTGGCGTTGCAGGGTCAGCATGTTCGCGTTGCGCCCCAGTCGTGTGCGCAGTGCCTCCATTTCTCGCTTCCGCTCTGCAACAAGGTGCGAGCCGAGCGTGCGAGATGCCGGCTTGTTGGCAGAGCTACTTGCTTGATCTGACTGCAACGCATCGCGTGCTTGCGCATACGCGCTTTGCAATCGATCGATCTCCGCGTTGGCTTCCGCAAGTGCTTGCTCTGCGTGTGCTGCCTGTGCCGAGCCACGGCCGAAAAAGACCGTTTTTGCCAGCGCATCGCCGCGCGCGCGCGCCTGTTGCACTGCATGTTCGAGCTGGGTGCAGACGCGCTGCAGCTGTGCGCGATCGATGTCCTGCGGCGCGTTGGCCGAGGATGAGACCGCGTGCGCTGCGACAGCGCGCGACGGCTGATCGCCCGGTGGCGCGTTCAATGCCGCGCGTGCGCCGAGGATGTCCGACTCAAGATCGTGGATCGCGGCAGCCACTGCTTCAGTCTGCACATTGCATCCATGCAGCTGTTGCAATAGGTCGGCACGTTCGCGCGTCAGCGCGTTGATGCTGTCGCTGAGGTTGGCGGCGCGACGGGCCCTCAGGGCCAACTGCTCGCGTGCAGCCTGTAGCGTTTGTGCATGCGCGTAGGTCAGTTCGTCCTGGCGACGCCGGCAGATGCGTGCGGCCAGGTCGTCGTTGGATTGCTCCAGGCGGGCGATCAGCGCGTCATTGAGATGCTCGGTGGCATTGGGCAGCAGCGCGGAGGCTCGCAGGTCACGGGCGACGTTGGCGTTGCGATCCGCTGGGCCGGCTGGTGTGTCCCGCTCGTACTGCACCGAGCAATAGCGCAGCAGGGCCGTATGTGGTTCTGGCGAACCGCTACTGAGCCCCAATCGCTCTGCAGCCTTCCTGCAGGCGCGTGGGAGAGCGTGTCTGCGTTTGGGAGCGGCTTTCAATCCGGGTTCGAGGTTGCTTGGCTGTCTTGCTTGCTCAAGCAGCGTCGCGGACCAACCCAGCGGGTCTTGCTGTGCCTGGATCAGTTCCGCCTCGAACGCGCGTGGGTCCGGAGTCGCCAGTTTGTTGTGCGTCTGCCGCTGCGCAGAAGGCTTGGAGGGATGCGAGATGGTCTCGGCCATCCCTGGAAGGCAGGCGGCGATGACGGAGGGGCGAAGCGGAATGCGGGGCATGGTGGAATCCGTGCACTGGACGTGCCGCTTGCGCTGGCGCAGCGCGTGGCCGATACGGGATGCCGGCAAGCGATTGCGGTCACTCGTTACTGAGTAACACTATGTCGCTGCGCAGTTTATGCATTGCACGCGCGCGAAGTGGTCGCTTGGAAAGAGAACGTCGTTGTCTCTGCCAGCGCTGGCCGGACACTGCGTTTTGGAACGTCATCAGGCGCAGGCGGTAGAATGAAGGGGTGAGCAAAGCCAAACGTCCCGACTCGATCACACCCGATCTGCTGCATGTCGATCGCAGCGCCATGGGGCCCCTGGCAGAGCGGATGCGGCCGCGCACGCTTGACGAGATGGTGGGGCAGAAGCGCTTGCTGGCTCCCGACAGCGCCTTGCGGCGCGCGGTCGAATCCGGGCGCGTGCACTCGATGATCCTGTGGGGCCCGCCAGGATGCGGCAAGACCACATTGGCCTTGTTGCTGGCGCACTACGCAGACGCCGAATTCAAGGCGATCTCGGCCGTGCTGTCCGGCCTGCCGGACGTGCGGCAGGTGCTGGCAGAGGCGGCGCAGCGTTTTGCCGGTGGCCGCCGCACCGTGTTGTTCGTCGATGAGGTGCATCGCTTCAACAAGGCGCAGCAGGATGCGTTCTTGCCGCATATCGAACGCGGCACGATTCTGTTCGTCGGTGCGACCACTGAAAATCCATCCTTCGAGTTGAACTCAGCGTTGTTGTCGCGCTGCCGCGTGCATGTGCTGGAAGGCGTGTCGCCGCAGGACATCGTCGCGGCCTTGCAGCGTGCCTTGCGCGATGCCGAGCGCGGCTTGGGGACCGAGACGATCCAGGTCAGCGAAGCATCGCTGCTGGAAATCGCCAGCGCCGCCGACGGCGATGTGCGTCGGGCCCTGACGCTGTTGGAAATTGCTGCGGAACTGGCGGCAGGCGAGGGTGGCGAAATTACGCCGCAGACGTTGCTTCAGGTGCTGGCCGACCGTACGCGCCGCTTCGACAAGAACGGCGAGCAGTTCTACGACCAGATTTCGGCGCTGCATAAGTCCGTGCGCAGCTCCAACCCGGATGCAGCGCTGTACTGGCTGACGCGCATGCTCGATGGCGGGTGCGACCCGGCGTATCTGGCGCGTCGGTTGACCCGCATGGCAATCGAAGACATCGGCCTGGCCGATCCGCGCGCGCAGAGCATGGCGCTGGAAGCCTGGGACATCTACGAGCGCCTTGGCAGTCCGGAAGGCGAATTGGCATTCGCACAGCTGGTGCTGTACCTGGCCAGCACTGCCAAATCCAACGCCGGCTATGCTGCCTTCAATCAGGCCAAGGCCGAAGTGCGCGCCACCGGCACGCAGGAGGTGCCGCTGCATCTGCGCAACGCACCGACCAAGCTGATGAAGACGCTTGGCTACGGCCAGGATTACCAGTACGACCATGATGCCGAGGGCGGCATTGCGCTGGATCAGACCGGCTTCCCGGATGCGATGGGCGAGCGCGTCTACTACAACCCGGTGCCGCGCGGGATGGAGATCAAGCTGAAGGAAAAGCTCGATCGGCTGCGCGAGGCGCGCGCACAGGCAAGGGCTGACAAGGCCGGCAAGCCCACGGCATAATCGGCCGCACAGGAGATGGCATTCCTCCTCGAACCGCACGCACCCTGCGCGCTGATGATGCCTGCCCACCCCGCCGGGGCGGCAGGTCTGTGCCCCGGCATCGCTCTTGACTCTGGAAGGATGACGCCGATGCCGCACACTTTTTTCGAAGCCACGTTCTGGTCGCGGGGTGCGCGTATGAACGCACCGGTGTGGTGGCAGCAGCTGTTGCTGGCGATGACCGGTGGCGCACTGGGGTCGGGCTTGCGTTTTGCGATCGGTGCCTCGTTGATCCAGCGCTTTGGTACCGGCTTCCCGTGGGGAACGCTGACGGTGAACCTGCTCGGGTCGTTCGTGGCCGGCGTGTTGCTGGTCTGGCTGGATGCACGCGGGCCCTCGAGCTGGCCGCTGCGGGCCTTGTTGATCGTTGGCGTGATCGGTGGGCTGACCACGTTTTCGTCGCTGATGATGGAGTGCCTGGTGTTTGCGCGCAGCGACCGCTCGACCATGATCGGCATCTACCTGGCGGTGACGCTGGTGGCTGGGCTGGCATTGGTGTTTGCCGGTGCGCGCGCCGGACAGTGGCTGGTTGCTCGATAGGCTGCGGCCCGTGTCCTGGTGGCGGTAGCGCAAGGTCGGCAGATGTGCAGCGGTGCCTTGCTGCGACGGGTCGCCTGACACCCGTGTGCTGAGTTTCCTACGTGCCAACGACGCAACCGTCGCTGCAAGGCAGTCTGATTGGCAGCCTGTGGCGGCGGCACGTCGATGACCCCGCTGCCGATGTGCGCCTGGCACCTTTGGCCGATACGCAGCACCAATCTTTCGCTGCAGCGCGAATTGGCTGTTCGTCAGCACCGAGCAGAACGGACGAAGGCGTGCTTGCGCACGCCTTCGTTGACCGCTTGATCTGCAGCACGCCAGCGGCAGCGCCACCGATCCCGCATTGCCGGGCTCAGGCCTTACAGCGCTTCGATGATGCCCGCAGCGCCCATGCCGGTGCCGATGCACATGGTGACCATGCCGTACTTCTGCTGGCGACGGCGCAGGCCATGCACCAGCGTGGCAGCACGGATCGCGCCGGTGGCGCCCAGTGGGTGGCCGAGGGCGATTGCGCCGCCCAATGGATTGACCTTGGATGGGTCCAGCTCGCTGTCGCGGATCACGGCCAAGGCCTGTGCGGCGAAGGCTTCATTGAGTTCGATCCAGTCCAGCTGGTCCTTGGTCAGCCCGGCTTGCTTGAGCGCCTTGGGGGATGGCGGCCATCGGGCCGATGCCCATGACTTCCGGGCGCACGCCGGCCACCGAGAAGCTGACAAAACGCGCAAGCGGGGTGAGGCCGTAATCCTTGATCGCCTGCTCGGAGGCCAGCAGTACCGCACCGGCGCCATCGCTCATCTGCGAGGAATTGCCGGCGGTGACGCTGCCGCCGAACTGGCCGTTGCGGAACACCGGGCGCAACTTGGCCAGGCCCTCGAGCGAGCTGTCCGGACGCGGGCCTTCGTCGGTGTCGACCAGGCGCTTGCGCAGGGCGATCACATTGCCGGCCAGGTCGGGCTGGTGCGAGTGGATTTCGTACGGGCTGATTTCGTCGCGGAACTCGCCGGCGGCAATCGCCGCGATCGCTTTCTGGTGCGAGGCCAGCGCGAACGCATCCTGGTCTTCGCGCGACACCTTCCACTCTTCTGCGACCTTCTCGGCAGTGATGCCCATGCCGTAGGCAATGGCCACATGGTCGTCGGCGAACACGCTTGGCGACATCGCCACCTTGTTGCCCATCATCGGCACCATCGACATCGACTCGGTGCCGCCGGCCAGCATCAGGTCGGCATTGCCCAGCCGGATCTGGTCGGCGGCCATGGCAATGGCCTGGATGCCGGACGAACAGAAGCGGTTGATGGTCTGGCCGGCCACCGAATTGGGCAGGCCCGCCAGCAACACGCCGATGCGTGCCACGTTCATGCCTTGCTCGCCTTCGGGCATGGCGCAGCCGATGATGGCATCGTCGATGCGCGAGGTATCGATGCCCGGCGCCTGCGCGACTACCGCGCGCAGCACGTGCGCCAGCATGTCGTCTGGACGGGTATTGCGGAACACGCCCTTCGGCGCCTTGCCGACCGGCGTACGCGTGGCGGCAACGATGTAGGCTTCTTGGATCTGCTTGCTCATTTGGCTATCTCCGATAGCCGGGAATGGGGAGTGGGGAATCGGGAATCGCAAGTGCGGATTCGCCTGAGTTCGCCATCTTCATCACCCGGCAGATAATTGGGAGAAGCGGGGAGTCGGTTGGGCTTTTACCCATTCCCGATTCCCCACTCCCGATTCTCAGTTCCTGAGTGGCTTGCCGGTCTTGAGCATGTGCCCAATCCGCGCCTGGGTCTTTTCCTGCTGGGCCAGTTCGACGAAGTGCTTGCGCTCCAGCTTCAGCAGCCACTCTTCGTCGACCAGTGCGCCGCGATCGACTTCGCCACCGCAGACCACCGTGGCGATGCGGCTGGCGATTTCGTAGTCGTATTCGCTGATGAAGCGGCCTTCCAGCATGTTGACCAGCAGCATCTTGAAGGTGGCGATGCCGACGTCGCCGGCGACCTGGATGCGGCGTGCCGGCAGCGGCGCGCGGTAGCCGCCCTCTGCCAGTGCGCGCGCTTCGGCCTTGGCGATGTGCAGGCTTTCGTAGCTGTTGAACACCACCTTGTCGGTGGCGCGCAGCAGGCCCAGTTCCTTGGCATTGACGGCTGAGTTGGAGACCTTGGCCATTGCCACGGTCTCGAAGGTCTTCTTCAGCTCGGCAAACACATCGCCGCCCGGACCTGCGGCGATCGAGGCACGCACCGCGATTTCCTTCAAACCACCACCGGCCGGCAGCAGGCCGACGCCGGCTTCGACCAGGCCGATGTAGCTCTCCAGCGAGGCCACGGTCTTGGCACTGTGCATCTGGAATTCGCAGCCGCCGCCCAGCGCCAGGCCACGCACGGCCGAGATCACCGGTACCTGTGCATACTTGATGCGCTGGCTGGTGGCCTGGAAATTGGCGACCAGGGCTTCGAACGCATCCACCTTGCCGGCCTGCAGCAAGCCCAGGGCGCCGGCCAGATCGGCACCGGCCGAGAAGGGCTCCTTCTGCTGCCAGATCACCAGACCGGCGAAATCCTTCTCCGCGCGGCCCACCACTTCCTGCAGGCCGTTGAGCACATGGTCGGAGACGGTGTTCATCTTGGTCTTGAAGCTAACCACCGCGATGTCGTCGCCGTCGTGCCACATGCGCACGCCGTCGTTTTCGAACACCGTCTCGCCCGGCGAGAACTGCTCGCCCAGCAGTGGATCGGGAAGCGCTGGCGCTTGTACACCGAAAGCGACGAGCGCGGCAGCTTGGCGTCATGCGCCGGGCTGTACGAGCCTTCGGCGCCATGCACGCCATCGCGACCGTCGAACACCCAGTTCGGCAGCGGCGCGCTGCTCATGCTCTTGCCGTTGGAGATGTCTTCGGCAATCCACTGCGCCACCTGCTTCCAGCCCGCGGCCTGCCAGGTTTCGAACGGGCCCAGCGACCAGCCGTAGCCCCAGCGGATGGCCAGATCCACGTCGCGTGCGGTCTCGGCGATATCGGCCAAGTGGTAGGCGCTGTAGTGGAATAGGTCGCGGAAGGTGGCCCACAGGAACTGCGCCTGCGGGTGCTGGCTTTCGCGCAGCTTGGCGAACTTCTCGGCCGGGTTCTTGATCTTGAGGATCTCGACCACTTCCGGCGCGGCGGCCCGGTCAGCCGGACGGTAGTCCTGCTTCTCCAGGTCGACCACCACGATGTCCTTGCCGACCTTGCGGAAGATGCCGGCACCGACCTTCTGGCCCAGCGCGCCCTTGGCGATCAGCGCATCCAGCCACTTGGGTGATTTGAAGTACTGGTGCCACGGATCGTCGGGCAGGGTGTCGCCCATGGTCTTGATGACGTGCGCCATGGTGTCCAGGCCGACCACATCGGAGGTGCGATAGGTGGCCGACTTCGGGCGGCCGACCAGCGGGCCGGTCAGCGCATCGACTTCGTCGAAGCCCAGGCCGAATTCCTGCGTGTGGTGGATGGTGGACAGGATCGAGAACACGCCGATGCGGTTGCCGATGAAGTTCGGCGTGTCCTTGGCATACACCACGCCCTTGCCGAGCGTGGTGACCAGAAAGCTTTCCAGTCCTTCCAGCACCGCCTTGTCGGTGCCCTTGGCCGGAATCAGTTCGGCCAGGTGCATGTAGCGCGGCGGGTTGAAGAAGTGCACGCCGCAGAAACGGTGGCGCAGCTGCTCGGGCAGCACGTCGGAGAGCTTGTTGATGCCCAGGCCGGAAGTGTTGGACGCCAGCACGGCATGATCGGCCACGAACGGGGCGATCTTTTTGTACAGGTCCTGCTTCCAGTCCATGCGTTCGGCGATCGCTTCGATGATCAGGTCGCAGTCGCGCAACTGTTCCAGGCCACTCTCATAGTTGGCCGGCGTAATCGCCTCTGCCAGCGCCTTGCTGGCGAGCGGGGCGGGACTCAGCTTGCCGAGATTGGCGATCGCCTTGAGTACGATGCCGTCTTGCGGGCCTTCCTTGGCGGGCAGGTCGAACAACACGGTGTCGACACCGGCATTCGTGAGGTGCGCAGCGATCTGCGCACCCATGACGCCGGCACCGAGCACGGCGGCGCGACGGACTAGCAACGGGTTGGACATAGCGGTAGGCCTCTTGTGGAACGTTTACGGTGTGGAATGAGCGCGGAACCCGGGTTCCGCGAAACGAATGAGTTCGCGCGCCGCGCGCGCGATGGTCGGCCTCGCTGACGCCCGCCGGCCGCTTGATGAGCCCGAAATCGGCCATGGCATAGGTCAATGCGCCGGCCAGGAAGTCCAGCCGCCAGTACAGCTCTTCCTTGCTCAAGCCCGGCACGCAGCCGGCGATGGCCTTGCCGAATTCGCGCAGCACATGCCCGTAGTGATCGGACAGGAACTTGCGCAGGTTGTCGTTCTTTTCTGCGTAAGCGCGCGCAATCACACGTACGAACGCGCCGCCGTTCTGGCGGTCCTGTGCCATGGCCAACGCCGGCTCGACGAAGGCAGCGAGCACGGCCGTGAGCTCGCCGGGCTGCGATTTCTTCGCCAGTTCCAGCTGCTGCAGGCGCGCGGCGGTCATTTCGTCCATGCGGCGGCGGAACACCTCGTTGACCAGGTTTTCCTTGGAGCCGAAGTGATAGTTGACCGCTGCGATATTGACGTCGGCCTGCGTGGTGAGCTGGCGCAGCGACGTGCCGGCGAACCCGTGCTGGGCGAACAGCTCCTCGGCCGCACCGAGAATGCGGTCCTTGGTGGAGAAGTGGGCGGGCTTGGGCATGCGCGAAGACAGGACTCAATCAAACGATTGTTTGAGTCTACGGGCTCGCCTGCAGGCTGGTCATGTCGCAACGCAGCACGATTCAGGGGGCGGTGTGCAAACGAATCGTTGACGAGATAGAATTGACCATCGCAAAGAAGCCTAAGCCCGCGTTTTGTCGCGGGTTTTTTTCATGATAACCTCGGGCCTTCAGTGGCCCGCCCAACGGAGAACTTCCCATGGCGCTGGAGCGCACCCTGTCCATCATCAAGCCCGACGCCGTTGCCAAGAACGTCATCGGCGAAATCTACAGCCGCTTCGAGAAGGCTGGCCTGAAGGTCGTGGCCGCCAAGTACAAGCAGCTGTCGCGTCGTGAGGCCGAAGGCTTCTACGCCGTGCATCGCGAGCGTCCGTTCTTCAACGCCCTGGTCGAGTTCATGATTTCCGGCCCGGTGATGATCCAGGCGCTGGAAGGCGAGAACGCCGTTGCCGTACACCGTGACCTGCTGGGCGCGACCAATCCCAAGGACGCTGCGCCGGGTACCATCCGCGCCGATTTCGCGGATTCAATCGATGCCAATGCCGCCCATGGCTCTGACTCGGTCGAGAACGCTGCCAACGAAGTCGCGTATTTCTTTGCTGCCACCGAAGTGGTCTCGCGCTGAGGCCGAGTGAGTCGAATCGTGAATGAGGTCGTGATCCCCTCCGTGCTGCAGGACGTTCCCGTCCCCGCATCGCCGGTGCGCAAGCAGAACCTGCTCGACCTCGATCGCGAGGGTTTGGAGCGCTTCTTCGCCGACACGCTCGGCGAGGCGCGCTACCGTGCCCATCAGGTGATGAAGTGGATCCACCATCGCTACGTCACCGATTTCGACCAGATGACCGACCTCGGCAAGGCGCTGCGTGCGAAGTTGCACCAGCACGCCGAGGTCCTGGTCCCGAACGTGGTGTTCGATAAACCTTCGGCTGACGGCACTCACAAATGGCTGTTGGCCATGGGGGCCGACGGCAAGAACGCCATCGAGACCGTGTATATCCCCGACAAGGGCCGCGGCACGCTGTGCGTGTCCTCCCAGGTCGGCTGCGGCTTGAACTGCACCTTTTGTTCGACCGCCACCCAGGGCTTCAACCGCAACCTCACCACGGCCGAAATCATCGGTCAGGTGTGGGTCGCGGCGCGCCACCTGGGTAATGTGCCGCACCAGCAGCGCCGGCTCACCAATGTGGTGATGATGGGCATGGGCGAGCCGCTGATGAATTTCGATAACGTCGTGCGCGCGATGAGCGTGATGCGCGACGATCTTGGCTACGGGCTGGCCAGCAAGCGGGTCACGCTGTCGACCTCCGGCCTGGTGCCGATGATCGATCGGCTTTCCACCGAAAGCGACGTCTCGCTGGCGGTCTCGCTGCACGCGGCGAGCGACGCGCTGCGCGAGAGCCTGGTGCCATTGAACAAGAAATACCCGATCGCCGAGCTGATGGAGTCGTGCGCGCGCTATCTGCGCGGCAACAAGAAGCGCGATTCGGTGACCTTCGAATATACGTTGATGAAAGGCATCAACGACCAGCCGGAGCATGCGCGCCAGTTGGCCAGGCTGATGCGGCAGTTCGACAATGCCGTGCAGTCCAAGGACGCCGGCAAGGTCAATCTGATTCCGTTCAACCCGTTTCCTGGCACGCGCTATGAGCGCTCGGGCGAGACCGAGATTCGCGCGTTCCAGAAGATCCTGCTCGATGCGCAGGTGTTGACGATGGTTCGCCGCACCCGCGGCGACGACATCGACGCCGCATGCGGGCAGCTCAAGGGGCAGGTCATGGACCGTACCCGTCGCCAGGCGGAGTTCCGCCGCACATTGGAAGGGCAGGCCGATCGAGATGCGGCAGCGTGAACTTGCGTTAATGGCGGCCGTGGCGATCGCGCTGAGCGCGGTCGGTTGCGGTGGTCGCAATGCCAAGGCCGGCTCGGCCAAGAGCGTGGAAGAAGTCGCCCCGGTGTACTCCTTCCGCGACGACAAGGCCACCAAGAATCGCCTGGCTGTCCAGGAGAAATTAGGTCTGGCGCGCAACCGGCTGCAGACCGGCGATTACGCCAGCGCCGAAGAGCAGGTGCGCGCCGCCTTGAGAAAAGACCCGCAGTCGGTGGATGCGATCGGTCTGCTGGCCCTGATTCAGGGCGCCAGGGGCGATACGGCGGCGGCTGGTGCGTCGTATCGGCAGGCCGCAGACCTCGCGCCGCAACGCGGCGACGTGCTGAATAACTATGGTGCCTGGTTGTGCGCCAATGGCTCGCCTGCTGAAGCGTTGACCTGGTTCGATCGCGCACTGGCCGACCGCACATATGCCTCGCCTGCGTCTGCCTTGGGCAATGCGGGCGGTTGCGCGCTCAAGGCAGGACAGCCTGAGCGCGCAGCGGGCGATCTGCAAAGCGCTCGATCTCGATCCAAATAATCCGTATGCGCTCGAGTCGATGGCACGGCTGGAAGCCGGGCGCCGCAATTATTTCGAAGCCCGCGCTTTTATCGAACGCCGCCTTGCGGCTGCACCGGCAACTGCTTCCGTGTTACAACTCGCCATTCAGATTGAGCAAGGGCTAGGCGACAAGGTAGCTGCCGGCCGTTATCAACAGCGGTTGGTCAAGGAATTCCCTGACGCAGCGACCGCTACTCCCGGGGCCAGTGCATTGTGATCAGTGATTCCAATCCGAACCTTTTCGAGCAGGAAAAGGGCTGCGGACAGAACTTGCGCGAAGCGCGCGAGGCAGCAGGTCTGAGTGTGGACGAAGTGGCCGGCAAGCTACGCATGCCGGCACGTGTTGTGCACGCGTTGGAGCAGGAGGACTGGCAGCGGCTGGGCGCACCGGTGTTCGTGCGCGGGCAGCTGCGCAGCTATGCGCGCCTGTTGCAGGTCGATCTGGAGCCGCTGTTGCAGCAGGCCACCATTGCGCCGATCGAGCCGGTCAAGCTGGTCAGTCACACGCATACGCCGCGTGCACGGCGCATTCTCGAAAGCACCGCGCGCAAGGCCATGTATGTGGTCATTACCGGTGTATTTGCGGTGCCGGTCTGGTATGCGACGCGCTCGCATCTGGATGGCAAGGCGCCAAGCACGGTGTCCTTGGACAGCATGCCCGAGGCCGCAAAGTCCGCTGCACCAGGCAATCCAGCAACGCAGCCGGCCGCCGCGCCGCGCGAGCAGCCGGCGCCATATATCGCGTCGATGACCCCGGTGCCGCGTGCGACCGGCGATGCCCAGGCGCCAGCGGCGGCAGTTGCTCCCGGCGGCAGTTTGTCGCTGAGTTTCAGCGGCGACAGTTGGGTGCAGATCCTGGCACCGGATGGCAGTGCGGTCGAAAAAGCCCTGATACGTGCCGGTGAACAACGCACGTATTCGCCCGGTCAGGTGGGGCGCATCGTGCTGGGTAATGCCTCGGCGGTACAGGTTCAGCAAGGCGGCAGTATCGTCGACGTGAAACCGTTCCAGCGCGCTAACGTGGCCCGTTTTGCGGTATCCTCCGACGGCTCCGTGGTACCTGCTTCCGAGTGAAGCGGACTGCGGTTTTTCATTTATCCCTTTTGATGTTCCGCGCCTCCGGGATGACGGAGCGAGAGTACGCATGGCGATCGACGATCTGCTGGACGAACACGAACAAGGCGAACGCGTTCGTTCCTGGTTGAGAAAGAATGGCGCGGGTCTGGTGGGCGGCGTCCTGCTTGGTCTGGCACTGATCCTGGGCTGGCAGTGGTGGCAGACGCGCACCGACACCGCGTTGGTCGAGGCCAATGGCCGCTACGAGGCGGTGGTGAAGTCGATTCAGGCCAAGGACCTGGACAAGGCCGCCAAGGACATCGTGGCCCTGGACGACGGCAAGGGCGGTATTTACGCCGAGCTGGCGGCATTGCGGCTGGCCAAGGCCCAGGTCGATGCCGGCAAGAACGCCGAGGCGATCAAGACCTTGCGTGACGTGCCGGCCGAAGGCGAGCTCAAGCAGATCGTGCAGCAGCGCCTGGCGCGCGTGCTGACTGAAAGCGGCAAGCCCGACGAAGCGATCAAGCTGCTGGCCGATGCGCAGGACCACGCCAGCCTGGAGATTCGTGCAGACGCATTGGTCGCGCAGGGCAAGCCGGATGAGGCGCGAGCGCTGTACACCCGCGCCCTGACCACGGTGGATGTGGCCTCGCCGCAACGCCGTTTGCTGGAAACCAAGCTGATGGATGTGGGCGGCAAGGTGCCCGATCCGGCGGAGCAGATTTGATGAAGCAGGTTGATATGTACAAGCGCGTTGCGTTGATTGCCGTGATGGGTGTGTCGCTGGCTGGCTGCAGCACCGTCAAGGGCTGGTTCGCCGGGAAGGATGCTGCTGCGAAGAAGGCGCAGGAACCTGCCGAGCTGGTGAAGTTCGAGCCGTCGGTCAAGGTCGAGAAGATTTGGTCTGCCGGCGTCGGCAAGGGTGAAGGGCATATCGGCGTCCGTCAGCGCCCGGCCGTGGCCGATGGCAAGGTGTATGCAGCGGCGATCACCGGTGGCGTGGAGGCGCTCGACCTGCAGACCGGCAAGCGCGTCTGGGAATACAAGCCCAAGAAGGAAGAGCGTAACGACCGCAAGTTCAAGCAGCGTCTGTCCGGTGGTCCCGGTGTAGGCGAAGGCCTGGTGGTGATCGGTAGCCTGTCCGGTGATGTGATCGCCTTGAACCAGGCCGACGGCACTGAGAAGTGGCGTGCCAAGGTGCCGAACGAAGTGATCGCTGCGCCGGCCATTGCACAGAACCTGGTGCTGGTGCGAAGCAACGACGGTCGCGTGACCGCGTTCGATGCCGCAACCGGCGAGCGTCGCTGGTTTCATGCCGAAGAAGGCCCGACCTTGTCCGTTCGCGGCAACGCGCCGATCGTGACCGGGCCGGGCGTGGTGTTCGTCGGTAACGACAGCGGCACCTTGAGTGCGCTGGCGCTGCAGGACGGTCGCCCGTTGTGGGAGCAGGCCATCGGCGTGCCGGAAGGCCGTACCGAGCTGGAGCGCATGTCCGATGTGGATGGTGCGCCGGTGCTGGATGGCACCACGCTGTACGCGACCAGCTTCAAGAATGAAACCCTCGCGCTGGAAGGCCCGAGCGGCCGTCCGCTGTGGACGCGCGATCACGGCGGCGCCGGTGGCGTTGGAGTGTCGTCGGCCGTGGTGGTGGTGTCCGACAATGCCGGCTCGGTGTGGGGCCTGGACAAGAGCAGCGGTGCGGCGATGTGGTCGCAGGCTGCGTTGGCGCGCCGTTCGCTCACCGGTGTGGCCATCCAGGGCGATTACGCCGTGGTCGGCGACTACAAGGGCTATCTGCACTGGCTGAAACTCAGCGACGGAGCCCTGGCCGCGCGCGCACGTGCTGGACGCGATACGCTGCTGGCGCAGCCGCAGGTGGTCGACGGCATTTTGCTGGTACAAAACACCGACGGCGATCTCACCGCCTTCCGGTTGGCACAATAAGGACCTTGCGATGCTGCCCCTGGTCGCCCTGGTTGGACGGCCCAATGTCGGCAAGTCCACCATCTTCAATGCGCTGACGCGCACCCGTGACGCGCTGGTCCACGACCAGCCCGGCGTCACCCGCGACCGTAACTACGGGGTCTGCCGTCTCGACGAGCAGCAGCCCTTCATCGTCGTCGATACCGGTGGTATCGCCGGCGATGAGGAAGGTCTTGCTGGGAGCCACGGCGCGCCAGGCACGCGCCGCCGCCGGCGAAGCCGATCTGGTGCTGTTTGTGGTCGATGGCCGCGAGGGCGCGTCATCGCTCGATGACGAGATCCTGGCCTGGTTGCGCAAATTGGCGCGGCCGACCGTGCTGGTGATCAACAAGATCGACGGCACCGACGAAGAAACCGTGCGCTCGGAATTCGCGCGCTACGGCTTCTCCGACGTGGTGGCGTTGTCTGCCGCGCATCGCCAGGGCATCGACGAGTTGCTCGACGAGGTGGGTGCGCGGCTGCCCGAGGAAGGAGCCGGCGAGCTGCTGGACAACGACCCGGCACGCGTGCGGATCGCCTTCGTGGGCCGCCCGAATGTCGGCAAGTCGACCCTGGTCAATCGCCTGCTGGGCGAAGAACGCATGATCGCCTCGGAAGTGCCGGGCACCACGCGTGATTCGATTGCGGTGGACCTGGAGCGCGATGGCCGTCAGTACCGTCTGATCGATACCGCGGGCCTGCGCCGGCGCGGCAAGGTGGAAGAGGCGGTCGAGAAATTCAGCGCGTTCAAGACGCTGCAGGCGATCGAGCAATGCCAGGTCGCGGTGCTGATGCTGGACGCCACCGAAGGCGTAACCGACCAGGATGCGACGATTCTCGGCGCGATCCTGGATGCCGGCCGTGCGCTGGTGGTGGCGATCAACAAGTGGGACGGGCAAAGCGATTACCAGCGTGCGCAGGCCGAAGACCTGCTGTCGCGCAAGCTGGGCTTCGTCAATTGGGCAGAGGCGGTGCGGATTTCTGCATTGCACGGCTCGGGCATGCGCGAGCTGTTCTTGGCGATTCATCGCGCACATGCATCGGCCACGCATGAGTTCAGCACCAGCGAAGTGAACCAGGCGCTGGAAATCGCTTATGAGACCAACCCGCCGCCGAGCATTCGCGGGCATGTCTCCAAGCTGCGCTATGTGCACCCGGGCGGCGCGAATCCGCCGACCTTCATCGTGCATGGCACGCGCCTGAAGGTGTTGCCGGAGTCGTACAAGCGCTATCTGGAAAACTTCTTCCGCAAGCGTTTCAAGCTGGTTGGTACGCCGGTGCGTTTCATCTTCCGCGAGGGCGCCAACCCGTACGAGGGCAAGAAGAATCCGCTCTCAGATCGCCAGGTGGCCCGCAAGCGGCGCCTGATGCGGCATGTCAAAGGGAAGTAACGGCGTCCAGGCCGCCTGAGGCGTGATGTTCAGGCGGTTGGGAGGCGCGCAGATCGGTTGGGCTGTGCGGCTAGCTCGCCGCTTGCAGGCAGGGTTCTAAACGTTCTGTGCATGCTCCCGATCGTTCGATCGACACGTGAGGCAGTTCCTGCCGCGTGCAGGTGTTCGTTCTTGGCACGGGTGGCGCCGCGTGCAGGCGCATTCGAAGTTCGCTCGTGGCGCAACGCGTTGTCAAAGCCCATCTCCTGTTGCCGACGCGTGGCGCCGCCACCCTTCGCGTTGGCGATGCGCTGGTATCCTGCGCGGCATGACCGATTATCCTTCCCGTATTCCGTATGCGCAGGCGCTGCAGATTCTGCGCAGCGTCGCGGCCAGCAACCGTTCGCCCGATGAAAACATCGCCACCTCGCGTGCCGATGGGCGGATCTCTGCCGGCGACCTGATCGCACCGCTGGCGCTGCCGCCGTTTGCCAACAGCGCGATGGATGGCTTTGCACTGCGGCACGCCGATGTTGCTGGCGGCGATGCGTCGTTGCAGCTGGTTGGCGAACAGTTTGCCGGCGAGCGCTGGGCCGGCACACTGGGCGCCGGGCAATGCCTGCGTATCACCACCGGCGCGCCATTGCCCGATGGCGCCGATACCGTGATTGCCAAGGAAGATGCCGACGAACGCGACGGCATGGTGCGGTTTCAGACCACGCCTGCACCGGGTGCAGCGGTGCGCCTGGCCGGCAGCGACGTGCGTGCCGGCGACCTGGTGATCCAGGCCGGGCAGGTGCTGACGCCGGCGCGGATTGGCCTGGCGGCGGCACTTGGCGTGTCGCGCCTTGCGGTGGCGCCACGCCCGACCATTGCGGTACTGGCCACCGGCGATGAACTGATCGAGCCAGGCATGCCGCTCGGCCCCGGACAGATCTACAACAGCAACCGCGACATGCTGATGGCGCAGCTGCGTGCGCTTGGCTATGCGCCCACCGCCTGGCCGACCTTGCCGGACGACCCGCAGCGCATCCGCACCATGCTGGAAGATGCGGCCGCCGCGTTCGATGTGGTGATCACCTGCGGCGGCGTGTCTGCTGGTGAAAAGGATTATCTGCCGCGGCTGATCGGCGAATTGGGGTGCATTCATTTCTGGCGCGTGCGCATGCGCCCGGGAATGCCGGCGGTGTTGGGGCAGATTGGGCGCTGCCTGGTGCTTGGCCTGCCGGGCAACCCGGTCCCGGTGCTGGCAACGCTGATTGCCTATGGCGTGCCGTTGCTGGATGGATTGCAGGGGCGCAGCGAGCCGCGCCCGGTCTGGCATGCCGCGTTGGCAAGCCCATGGGACAAGCGCCACGAACGGCTGGAATTCCTGCGTGGGCGATTGGAATGCGGCGAAGATGGGCGTCTGACCGCGCTGCCGCACCGTGGCGATGCCTCGCATCTACTGCGTGGCGCGGCCGACAGCAATGCATTGATCGTGCTGCCCGAGCAGGCGCGGCGCTTCGAGGCTGGCGAGATCGTGCGGGTGATTCCGTACGCGTTGTGAGCGTGTGCTCGATCGCTGGCGCCCGGCAGAATGATGCGCGCATTGTTGGAGGGTCTTCGTGATGCGCAGCGTATGCGACGTGCGGGGTGCGGGGTGCGGGTGCGACGCTTCAATATGCAGGATGATCGTCGGCTGCTTTTAAGCGTTTTGAGCGTGGCGTGGAAGCGAGTGCCTTAGAAAAGCCAACGCCTCGACATCGAGCGCCAATCGCACGATAACCGCTCTCCCGGTGGGGACGGGATGAGGGTAGGGCGGAAGACGCCATCCACGCCTAGCTCGCCGAACTGCTGAATGCAGCGATGCACCTCGTATTGCATCGGCGGCAAGCCAATCAGTCAGCCGACCGACAGCACACGCTGCTGCGAGCTTCGCTCAACCAACCGCACTGCCGCAGAACGCCGCGTAATCCGCGTAACCGCGAAATACCGCGCCAGGCGCACACACCGGGCAATGCGGGTCCGGCGGCAGGCGAATGTCGCGGAAGCGCATCGCCATTGCATCGAAACTGAGCAGGCGGCCAGTCAGGCCGTCTCCGATGCCGAGCAGCAACTTGAGCGCTTCGGTGGCTTGCAAGAGTCCGATTACCCCGGGCAGTACGCCGAGCACTCCGGCCTCGGCACAACTGGGCGCAAATTCCGGCGGCGGTGGTTCGGGAAACAGGCAGCGGTAGCAGGGCGCGTGACCACGGTGCCGGCCGGCATCAAATACGCTGACCTGTCCTTCGAACTGCTGCACGGCGCCGTAGACCAGTGGTCTAGCGAGTTTGACGCATGCATCGTTGAGCAAATACCGCGCGGGAAAATTGTCTGCGCCATCCACCACCACATCCACATCCTGCAGCAGCGCTTCGACATTGTCGGCTGTCACGCGCGTTTGTACCGCCTCGATGTGCACCCGCGGGTTGAGCGCGGTGATGCGCTGTGCGGCGGAGTCGACCTTTGCAGTGCCGACGCTGTCTTCGGTGTGCAGGATCTGACGTTGCAGGTTGCTGCGGTCCACCACGTCGTCGTCGGCAATGCGCAGATGCCCAACACCGGCTGCGGCGAGATAGAACGCTGCCGGCGAGCCTAGTCCGCCTGCGCCAATCAGCAACACCCGTGCGTGCGCCAGGCGCCGCTGTCCTTCCAGGCCAACCTGGGACAGACGCAGATGACGTGAATAACGCTCAAGAAAATCCTGCTCGTCCACCGGCAATGTCGGGCGTACCAACGGCAGGCCGGCGCTGGCCCATGCGCTGGTGCCACCGGCCACCGACGCCACGTGCGCATAGCCGTGCGCGCGCAAGATCGCGGCCGTGTGCGCTGAGCGTTTGCCGCTCTGGCAAATCAACACGATTGCGCGGGCTTGCTCCGGCAAATGGACTGCAGGCTCGGTTTCCAGGGAGCTCTGTTCGATCGCCAACGCGCCTTCGGCCTGGCCGCTGGCACGCTCATGCAGTTGCCGGATGTCGATCAGCAGGGCGCCATGCAGGGCGCGGGCACGGGCGTCGGCGGGAGAGATGTCGTGGCTGCTCATGTGGCCATTGTCGCGCAAACGCAGCAGCTGCGATGTGCAGTTGTGCCCACGACACGCACGCACCTCGCTGTTGATGAAAGGCGCGTCATGATCGTGGCGCGATGACGGACGCGATCACGCTGCAGTGCGAGCGTCACGGCTGTAATTTCGGCCTTGTTCAACACCGTCGCGCGGCTCGTGCGGCCCGGTTTGCCT
Source organism: Xanthomonas phaseoli pv. phaseoli (assembly GCA_022749655.1). Classification (GTDB taxonomy): domain Bacteria; phylum Pseudomonadota; class Gammaproteobacteria; order Xanthomonadales; family Xanthomonadaceae; genus Xanthomonas; species Xanthomonas phaseoli. Next base: position 3,001,219 of record CP094243.1, on the reverse strand, counting down.
GTCTTGCGCAGCGCGCCCAGCCGCATTGTCGCAGTGCCTGCCCCAGGAGGCCATCATGCTTGTTCCACCGCAGCAGGCGTCTGGCGCGCGGCGTGCCGTCACGTATCGGCCGCGGGGTTTATGCATCGGACTTGCCCTGAATTGCGATGCGGCGGCGCAACAGGCCGCGGCCAACGCCGATGGCGCGACGCCGGCCACGTCCACGTTGGAGGCGGTGCAGGCCAAAGGCGTGCGCAGCAGCGTAAAGGCGTCATCGCGATCAAGCAATCGAACGCGGAAATCAGCGATTCCATCGTCGCCGAAGACATCGGCAAGCTGCCCGACAACAGCGTGGCTGCGGCCTTGCAACGCGTGACCGGCATGCAGGTGGCGCGCGCCGGTGGCGAAGTGGGCAGGTGCTGGTGCGCTGCTCGCCAATCGTCATCAAGACCCTGGTTTGCTGAGGCCACCCATCTGCTCGGCATCACGGCCAGCGATTATTTCGGTCAGCGGCCTGGTGATTTCCCGCGCGAGATCGCATCGCCCGAGCGGACTTGCACACTCGGTGTTCGCTTCCGTTTGTGATGCGGATAACGCGGTCTGAGCGCGGCGTTGGCATCAGGCTCACCGGCGGAGCGTTAGCGTGAGCACAGCAGAGGAGACCGTGATGACACCTGACATCGATGCACAATTGAAGCAGCTTGCCGAGGCCCTGCCGGACATGCGCAGTCGGCACCCGGACGACTTCTGGGATGTGTTCCGGGCCCGCTCCGAGAAAATCATCGGTGCGGCGCAATCGCAGGAGCAGGCGGCGCAGATCGTCAAACGTATCGACGAGATATTGGCCGCCAATCAGCTGGGGCCGGCTGATCCTGGAGCATGACGTGGCTGCTGGCCAGATGCAGTAAGCCTGAGCATATGCCGTGATTTCGACGTTGCGGCGCTGCAATGCGCGCTTCCCGCTGGGCGACTGTGCCTTGATGCGGAACAGACCGGTTCGCGGTGCGCATGCACAGCCACTGTACTGCCAGTGCGGCGATTGCAGCACGGCATGCACGTATAGCGGCTGGACAACGATCCCCGCGCCTTTATCCGCGGCGCACTGCTGGTCGCCCCCGTGAGGCATGCGATGTAGGGCCAACGCGTGGATCACAGGCGCGCAGCTGCATCGATTCAGGCTTGAATACCCTCACACATTACAGCGTTCCTTGGCATCAGCACCAAGAGCAGCAAATCAGTCGTCACGCTACATCGCAGGTGAGCGCCGAGTTGATGCGGCGCGGTACTTGATCAGCGATTTCAAGGTTGGAGAAAACGGCAGCTGCGTGACCTTCATAAAATGTGACGATGCGTTGCGCTGCAGCAGGCGCCCTTCGCCAGCTCTCGACGCTGGCGCGACGATCGAGTCACGCAGTCAGGCCCAGCATCGAGCGACATCATCCAGCTGGAGACCTCCATGAACACACGTCGCCCGATCATTCTTGTCCTGGCCCTGTGCATTGGCGTCGGCCTATCTGCGCAGGCACAGAACCAGGTACAGCCTGCAATGCCCGCCGGTCCGCAAACCAAAGGAGCAGCGACCCCGAGCGAGGACGAGCGCGAAGCGCTCGGCATGCTGAGTGCCATCAACACCAGCGAAATCAACGCGGCAAATCTGGCATTGCAGAAGCAGGTGCAAGGCGGCGCGCGCGACTACGCCACGCGCATGATCAAGGAACACACGGACAACAACCAGAAGATCGCCAAGTGGCAACCGGATACCTCCGCCGCGGGTGCAAAGCTGCAGATGACGAAGGGCAAGGCGGAGTTGGCGAAGCTGCAGGAGCTGGACGGTCCTGCGTTCGAAACGGCCTATATCACCGCGATGGTGAAAGACCACACCGATGCATTGACGGCGCTCGACAAGAAGCTGATCCCGCAGGCGAAGACACCGCCGGTGCTCGAACACCTGCAGACAACGCGCCATCACGTCGCCGATCATCTGAGCAGTGCCAAGGAATTGCAGGCCGCCGGCAAGAATGCCGGAGCCCGCTAAGCCATGGCTGCATTACCGATCGATCCGGTACGCACCGACGATGACGGCACGCACATCGTGCGCAGCATGACCATCCGTGCCGAACCTCATCAGATACTGGATGCCTGGTGCGATGCCAAGGTGCAGCAACGCGTGTTAGAGGGCGCCGCCGAGCTGGTCTCCGGCGACGGCCACGCGTCCCGCTGGAAGCTGCATGCGCCATTGCATCAGGAGCTGACAGTGAACTTGCGCCGCGCAGATGCGCGGCTGGGTGAATCGGTGCGCTACGACGCCGACGGCGAACATGGTCTGCAGCTCACCATCGTCCTGCAGGTGCACCGTGCGCACGGACGCGAAGCCAGCGAAGCGACGCTCAGCCTGCACTATGCGGTCGAAGGCGTGCTGGCGCAGGTGTTGACCAAGCTGGTGAATCCCGCTCCGTACGTGTTGGCCGGCAAGGGGCTGCGGCGACTGCGCGCTTGGCTGGAAGCCGGCGAGGTGCCGACCTTGTTGCATAACCCATCGGCGCGGACATCGGCGCACGCGCATTCGTGAGGAGGGCTTTTTGTGCGAGCACTTTGCTGGAATGGCGTCAACGCTTTGCGCGTGGAAACCGTGCCCGACCCGGTACTGGTCAACCCCGCGATGCGATCCTGAAAGTTGGGCTTACCACCACCTGCGGCTCTGATCTGCACTTTATCGACGGCTATCTGCCGACCATGCGCGAGGGCGATGTCATCGGCCACGAGTTCATGGGAACGGTGGTGGAAGTAGGCCCCGGGGTGAAGAACGTACGTGTGGGCCAGCGCGTGGTGGTGCCGTCGTTTATTTCCTGTGGCGGTTGCTGGCATTGCCAGCGCAAGGAATTTTCGTTGTGCGACAACACCAACCCCAACTGGGAAATGCAGGAGCCGTTGCTTGGGCATGCAACCGCCGGAATTTACGGCTATACGCACGCCTTTGGCGGCTACGCAGGTTCGCACGCAACCTACATTCGCGTGCCGCACGCGGATGTGGGGTGTTTCGAGGTGCCCGATGGTGTGTCCGATGAGGATGCGCTGTTTCTCTCGGATGCCGGGCCGACTGGCTTCATGGGTGCAGATTTTTGCGATATCCAGCCCGGCGACACGGTGGCGGTATGGGGGTGCGGTGGCGTGGGGCTGATGGCCCAGCAGAGTGCACGTATCTTGGGCGCAGCGCGCGTGATCGGCATCGACCGCTTGCCGGAGCGGTTGGCAATGGCGCGCGATGTGTTGGGTGTGGAAGTGATCGATTATTCGACGGTCGACAGCGTGGTGGATGTCCTGCGCGAAATGACCGGTGGGCGTGGCCCGGATGCCTGTATCGATGCGGTCGGCATGGAGGCGCATGGCACCGGCAACGGTCATGCCTACGATCGGGTCAAGCAGGCTTTGCACTTGCACACCGATCGCGGCCAGGCGCTACGCGAGGCGATTCTGGCCTGCCGCAAGGGCGGCATCCTGTCGATACTGGGCGTCTACGGGGTGATGGACAAGTTTCCGCTGGGTGCGGTGATGAACAAGGGACTGACGGTGCGGACTGCGCAGCAACATGGGCAGCGTTATGTGCCCAAGTTGCTGGAACTGGCACAGGCCGGGCGTTTGAAATCCGACTTTCTGCTGACCCACAAGATGCCGCTGGAAGACGCTGTGCGGGGCTACGACATGTTCAAGCACAAGCACGATGGTTGCGTGCGTGCAGGGTTTGTCCCTTAGCGGCAGAGACTCTCGCAGTACTGCGTTCACTGAGTGCGCTGCGAGCGCGGCGGGGAATCGCTCGACATCTGGCGCGCGTAACGTGTGCATGATACGTGCGCACTGCCGGTTGCATCGCGAGTTTTTCCAGGCTCGAGCGTTTTGCAAGTATGTGCGCCATGCCTGAACCTGGGGCACGTTCTGCGGCAGGGTCTTTTCAGGGCTCAGCGGTGCTTGCCGTCTGCGTCGGTCACCCCGGGAATGGGTTGGGCGTCGGGAAAATGTGCACGCAATGCATCCACACCCTCTTGTGGCTTTGCCAGCGGCACAAGATCTTGACGGTTGGCGCGGCGCTCTGCGGTGGACACCGAAACGGCCTGATCGCGTTGCGCAATCAACGCTTGCTTGCAGCTCGCCATCGCGATTGAACGACCATGCCAGCATCGGCTCGCCCAGCGGCAAGGTGTCGCCGGGCGCGGTGCCCTTGCGCGAATGCCAGGTGTGCCAGGTCTTGCCGTAGCTGTTGATCTTGCTGCGCATCAGTTCCTTCTCTGCGATCTGCGGCAGGTTGGGCGCAGAGAGCTGGCCGGAAAGAATTTCGCCGTTGTGCGGATGCCAAAAGTTGCGCTCGTGTGCCGGCAGCTGCGCAAACAAGCTCTCCGAGATGATGTATTCGATGCCGGTGAGGTTGGCGCGGTCGGTGTTGCCGTCGTAGAGCGCGCATTGCGCAAGATCTTCATTGACCTGCTGGCAATAGTGATGCGCCTCCATTTGCTCATCTGGTGCATCCTTCATCGGATGGAAGCCGACCAGATAGATGTCCAGCTTGCCGACCGGGCCGCTGGGCTGCAGGACCTTCGCGCCGGCTTCCAGCACATTGGTCTTGGGAGTTTCCGGTGCGCCGGGCGGGGTGACCGACGGCGGGCTGCGCGAGCAACTGGCGCAGAGCGCAAGGCCGATCAACAGAGCTGAATGTCGCATGGCAATTCCCGTCAATGCGTGTGCTTCAGGCTAAGAGCGCGGATGGTGTGCCAGGCGTGAGCGCGGGCTGGGGCACGTCGTGAAGCTTCACCTCGCTTGAGCATCTGCTTAATGACGCGGCGGTCATGCTGTCGCACCACGGAAGCGGCCACTTGCCCCATGTCAGCTACCTCACGCAAGATCGCGACGTTCAACGTCAATGGTATTACCAGCCGTTTGCCGCATCTGCTGGAATGGCTGCAGCGCGAGCAGCCGGACATCGTGGGCCTGCAGGAATTGAAATCGACGCAGGCCGCATTTCCGGAGCAGGCGATCCGCGATGCGGGGTACGGTGTGATTTGGCAGGGCGAGAAGTCCTGGAATGGCGTGGCCTTGCTCGCGCGGGGAACCGAACCAGTGGAAATTCGTCGCGGGTTGCCCTGGGATCCGCGCGACACGCAAAGCCGCTACCTGGAGGCGGCGATTCATGGCGTGGTGGTGGCCTGCCTGTATTTGCCTAACGGCAACCCGCAGCCCGGGCCGAAGTTCGACTACAAGCTTGCATGGTTCGAGCGCCTGATCCGGCACGCGAAAACGCTGGTGGACCTGCCGCATCCGGTGGCGCTGATCGGCGACTTCAATGTAGTGCCCACCGATGCGGATATCTACGACCCCAAGGGCTGGCGCAAGGATGCCTTGCTGCAGCCGGAGAGCCGGGCGGCCTACCAGACCCTGCTAGCACAGGGCTGGACCGACAGCCTGCTGGCAATCCATGGCCAGACGCCGATCTATACATTCTGGGATTACTTCCGTCAGCACTTTGCGCGCGACCGTGGGTTGCGCATCGACCATCTGCTGCTCAATCGCACGCTGGCGCCCGGCCTGCAGGACGCCGGCGTCCACAAGTGGGTACGTGCGCTGGAAAAGGCCAGCGATCATGCACCCACCTGGATCAGCGTGCGCGTGCCGGATGCCACCACTGAAGCAGCGGCCGATGCCAGGCTCATTGCCAACGTGCGCAAGCCGGGCGCAGCGAAAAAGGCGGCCTTGCCCAAGGCATCCGCCAAGAAGACGCTCGGTGGCACGGCAAAAAGGCGGTCAAGAAAGTCGTTGCGAAGAAGGGCACAGCTGGATCGCAAAACCACGCAAGTCGGTGAGAATACCAGCTGACTAGCTCAGCCGGCCGGCTGGCTGAAGGTCACGCAGCCTGTCTACGCTGCGCGTTCCAGCTTGCGGCGCTTGATCCGCTGCAATGCGTAGCCGGTCAGGGCCGTCAGCAGGATCAGCACGTTGCTGACGATAAATACCGCGTTGCCAACAAGATAGCTGTAGAGGATGAACAACACCGAGGCACTGATCTGGCCGAGGAACAACCAGCGCGAGACGCCCTGCGCGGCATCGGAGCGCCATTGTTTGTAGATCTGCCGGATCAAGGTGGCAATCAGGATGATGCTGGCGAGCCAGCCCACGACGTCGACGAATTGCATGCGTGCAGTTGCTCAAGGAAGGCCTGCAACCTAGCAGCGCACACTGTCTGCATACCGTTCGAGCAGCTTCAAGCGTAGTGCTCAGGGATGCCCAACACATGGCGGATAGACATACGCCGCCGCAACGGCCGCGCCTGTACCTGCTGCGCCAGGGGCCGGTATCCTAGCCGGGTCATCCATTTGTCGGCACCGTCCTGCACATGATCAGCTATGCCGAAGCACTCGCGCTGGTCCATGCGCACGTCGCAACCCTCGCCAGCGAGTGGGTGGCAAGCGCCGATGCCGAGGGCCGCGTGCTCGCCGACGCCTTGTCGAGCCAGGCAGAGTTGCCGCCCTTCGACAACAGCGCAATGGATGGGTTTGCACTGGCGACCGCGGGCATTGGTGCGTTGGCAGACAGCGAGCACGTGGTGAGCGGTACCGTTGCGGCAGGGCAGGATGCCGGTGCGACCGCGATCGGTGCAGCCTGGGAAATCATGACCGGCGCCGGCGTGCCCCCGGTGCCGATGCGGTGGTGCCGATCGAGCAAGTGCAGATCCTCGAACACGATGGCGGGCGCCCCAGCCGCATCCGCCTGCATCAGCCGGTGCGTGCGGGCCAGCACATCCGCCGTCGCGGCGAAGACGTGCGCTTGCACGATCGCGTGATCGACGCCGGCACCGTACTGCGCGGTGCGCATCTGATGCTGCTCGCCGGCCTGGGCTGCGCGCATGTGCAGGTGGTGCGGCGGCCGCGCGTGGCCGTGATTGCCACGGGACGCGAGTTGATCGGCGACCCCGCACAACCCCTGCAGCCGGGGCAGATCCGCGATGGCACCAGCAGTTATCTGCTGGCTCAGTTGCGTGCCGCCGGCGCCGATGTCGTGTGGCGCGGGCAGGTGGGCGATGACGATGCTGCCTTCGATGCGGCACTGGCCCAGGCCCGCCATGCCGGTGCCGATCTCATCCTGAGCACCGGCGCCGTTTCGCGCGGTCGTTACGATTTCATCCCGGATGCGTTGGCGCGCCACGCTGCCGAAGTGCTGTTTCATAAGGTCGCGGTGCGACCGGGCAAACCGGTGCTGCTTGCACGCTTTAGCGATGGCACGCTGTATATGGGCTTGCCCGGCAACCCGATGGCCAGTGCGGCCGGGCTGCGCTTTTTCGTCGAGCCGGCATTGCGCGGTTTGTTGGGCATGCCGGTTGAGCGTGGGTTGCGCGTCGCGTTAGAGGCGCCGATGCAGGCCCGGCCGATCTGGCGGCAGCATCTGCGGGCACGGCTGCTGTGCAGCGTGGCCGGCGAGTTGTCGGTGCAGATCCTGCCGCAGCAAGAGTCTTTTCGTGTGGCGCCGTTGCTGCAGGCCAACGTCTGGGCAGTGCTGGAGCCGCAGGACGAAGGCGCCGCAGCGAGCACGCATGCCGAGGTCTTCGGCTTGGGCCATCTGCAATCGGCCGCGCCGGCCATCGCGCCATGAACCTGCCTGTGCGTGCCATCCATCCTGGGGCTGTTGCATGACGCTGCTGCGGCCGTGGACGGGCGTGGTGCTGGCCGGTGGACGTTCGTCGCGCATGGGGCAGGACAAGGCGTTGCTGCCCTGGCATGGGCGCCCGTTGCTGGAACGGATGCAGGCGTTGCTACGCCGGGCCGGTGCGCAGCACGTGGTGGTCAGCGGCAACCGGCCCGAGTACGCCGGCATTGCCGACCTCCAGCCCGATCTGGGCCCACTCGGCGGGCTGGCCAGCGTAATCGCGGTCGCGGACGACGCGACCACGCTGGTGGTGGTGCCTGTGGATATGCCGCTGTTGTCGGCCGCATTGCTGGGCAAGCTGCTGGCGCCGTCGCAGCACCGCTGTGTGGCCTTCGAGGACCAGATGCTGCCGATGTGCCTGCGCCTGGATGCCAGCGTGCGCGAGGCGTTGGCGGTGTTGATGGCGGGCGCTGCATCGTCACGCTCGCTGCGCGCCTTGCAGCATTCACTGCAGTGCCATCGCGTGACTGTCACTGCCAGCGAACGCGCTGCGTTCGTCAATTGCAACACGCCCGAGCAATGGAGCCGGCTGATCCATGAAAATCCAGATTGAAGGCCAACATCTGCGCTTTCGTATCGACGAAGACGAGCTGGCCAACCTGCTGGCCGGGCGCAGCGTCGACAATCTCAGCCGGTTGCCGAGCGGGCAAGGCGCACGATTGGTCAGACACAGCGTGAGCCTCACCGGCGGTCACGCCGCGTGCAATTGCGCGACCGATCATTGGCAACTGGCGATCCCGCGCGATGCGCTGGAGGAACACGCACGCCAGTTACCGCGCCGCGACGGGCTTCAGTTCAGTTTCGATGCGGGCGCTGGGCATGCCGAGGCGATGACCTTGCAGGTCACCTTCGACGTGGATGTGCGCGACAGCACGCGCAAGCGATTGTCGCGGGAGTGATGACCTGAGGCGTCGGTCCTTGCCGGGCGGACCTGCGCGCCATCACTTGCGCTAGAGTGCGGCCGAGCGGTCGAGGCCGCATTTTCGCGAGGACGCAACGCATGCAAGACGTTCAGCACCGGCCGGCTTGTACCCCCGCACGGCACGCATCGCATGGTGGGGCTGTTGGCTGCACGGCACGTTGTCACTGCATCGGTTGCGAACGCTCCGCGGAGCGCTGCTGAGCATGCCGCGCGCGCGCGCGCGGCCGTCATACGCAGGCAGCCCACCTCTGAGGTCGGCAAGGCGCGCCGTGCGCCGGCCGATACCCGCCGCATCGCCGACATTGTTCCCAATACCGTGTGCTCGCTGCTGGGCCTGGTCGAAGATCGCGGGCACGCGCCGGAGCGGCTGTGCAAGGGGTTGGGATTCACCGACCGCGACCTGCACGACCGGGATCTGCTGCTGTCTTACCAGCAGGTGCGTGCGCTGATCCTGCGCGCACGCCGGTTGCTGGAGGAGCCGGCGATGGGCCTGGCGGCCGGCATGCGGCAACGGCCAGTGTCCTGGGGCCTGACCGGGCTGGCCATGCTCACCTGCGAAACCTTCGGCGAAGCGATCGCCTATGGCCTGGGGCATCAGCACGAAGCCGGAGCGATGATGCAGCACCTGTTCGCACAGCAAGGCCCCGAAGCCTCCATCGAACTGGTGCCGCACGTGTTCGACCTGGAGATCGAGCCTTACCTCATCGAGGAAGCCTTCGCCGGCGCCCTCAATGTCAGTCGCTGCATGCTGGGGCCGGACATCCGACCGCGTGCGGTGGAACTGGCCTTCGCGCGATCGGCCCCGCTGGAGATCTATACGCGCTTTTTCCGCTGCCCGGTGCGGTTTGGCGCCGGCCGCAACAGGATGACGCTCGATGCCAAGTGGCTGGCCGCGCGGCTGCCGGGCTACGACCGCACCACCTGCGGGCTGTTGCGGCAACAATTGGAGACGCTGATCAAGCGGCCGCCGTCGCGCAATGAATTGGTCGAATCGATCGCACTGCGGCTGCGCAGCGATGCCGAGCGTGCGCCGCGGCAGCCCGAGCTTGCCCGCCAGGCCAATTGCAGCGAGCGCACGCTGCGGCGTCGGCTCGGCGCGCAGCAGGTCGGCTACCGGGCGCTGCGCGATGCCGCTCGCTACGAGCGCGCGCAGGATCTGCTGCGCAATTCGCAATTGACTGTCGCCGAGGTGGCGCAAGCGGTCGGCTACGCCGATGCACGGGCGTTTCGGCGTGCCTTTCAACGCTGGTCTGGCCGTTCGCCCGGACAGGCGCGCGGGTCGCGATGAGCCGATCAAGGCGTGCGGGGAGTCGGGACGACATGCGTGGCGGTGTCCTATGGGAGCTTCGGAATCCGCCAGCAGTGCTCCGCCACATGCCGGCAACGGAAGTGGTGACAATCAGATGCGTCGCGCGTTCGCTTGCACCGGAATGGGCGGGTCTGCGCATTGATCAGGCGGCACCACTTCCCAGCCATCCCGGCATGGGCGAATCAGGCCGCGTTGCTGCAGCGATGCAAGATAGGTGCGATGCCCGCGCTCGGCGCTGCGCGCGAACAGCGGCAGGGCGCGCGTCAGCAGGTTGGGCAGCAACATGGCCAGCCGCACCTTCCACGACTCGCTGGGGCGCACGAAGCGCTCCAGGCACGGCGCATCCAGGCAGCGCAGCACCTGCAGTGCGACTTCGTCAGGCTGTTGCGGCCGATCCATGAACTGTAGCTTGTTGCCGCCGTGGAGGGCCTCGCGCATCAGCATCGGGGTGTCGGTGGCCGACGGGTTGACGATGGAGACGCGAATGCCCAGGCGTACGCCATCCAGTCCCAGGCAGAGCATGGCACCACGCAGGCCGAACTTGCTGGCCGAGTAGACCGTCGACTCGGGCAACGGAAACATGCCGCCCAGCGAGACGATGTTCACCACGCGCCCGTCGCCAGCGCGCTGCAGTAGCGGCAGTAACCGGTGCGTCAGCAACAATGGCGCCAGCAGGTTCAACTCCAGTTCGCCGCGGATCGACTCGGGCGTGCGCTGTTCGAACGGCGTGGTGCCGACAATGCCGGCGTTGTTCACCAATAGCTGCAATTGCCCCCAGTCCGTGTCGAGTCGTTCGGCGAGCCGGTCGCGCGCAGTGGGGTCGGTCAGGTCGGCCACCTGCGCGCATGCCAATGGACCCAGCGCCTGCACCGCACGTGCCAGTGCATCGGCATCGATATCCACCAGCAGGCAGGCACCATACGCCGCGCTGGATCAGGCGCGCGGCGATCGCGCGTCCCAGTCCACCGGCGCCGCCGGTGATCACCGCATGCCAGTCGCGCAGATCCTGCGGCTTAGCCATGGGCAACCTCGCTGTCGGCCAGCCGTGGGTTGGCGGTAGTGCGCATGCGTGGGTCGCCACTGGCGTCGAGCTTGAGCGCGTCGTACATGTGTTCGCCCAGATCGCCCCAGCCCAGTTGTCTGCGCAGCTGCTGCAGATAGCGTTTGAATGCATGCGCCTCGATGTAGACGGCGTGGCGCTGCGATGCCACGAAACGGATGCCGCCGGACAGGTCCGGCGTATCGTTTTCGATCAACGCATCGAATCGGCGTGCGCTGGCCGGATCGCGGCGTTGCGCGGTCAGGTAAGACGCGATCATGTGGGCTTGGGTGTCGAACAGCTTGTACGCGCTGGAATTGGTTTCCAGGTAGCCGATCCCGAACAGGTTGCGATGCGTGCGGTTGAACATCGACAGGTACATCTGCGGGCGTCCGCCGTTCCAGAGGAAATACGCGCTGGCATACGGGCAGCTCCAGCGGTAGCCAGTGGCGCAGAGCAGCAGGTCGATCTGCTCGCGGCTGCCGTCCTTGAACACCACGTGCCTGCCGTCCAGTCGCTCGATATCGGGTTTGACGGCGATGTTGCCGTGCTGCAGATGGTGCAGCAGCTGGGCGTTGAGCAACGGGTGACTCTCGAACAAACGGTGGTCCGGCTTGGGCAACCCCAGCTTGGTCAGATCGCCGTTGACCAGGCGCAGCAGCGCCGAGAAGATCGGGCGCGCCAGCCATAACGGCAGGTGCGGGCCGGTCTCGGCGATCTGGTCGACCGGGATTCCCATCAAGTGCTTGGGAATGAAGTGATAGCCACGGCGCACGCTGAGAAAGGCGCGCTGCGCATGCATGGCCGCCTCGCAGGCGATGTCCGCGCCGGAGTTACCGGCGCCCAGCACCAGCACGCGCTTGCCACGAAATTCGTCGCCATGCCGGAAGCTCACCGAGTGGCGGAGCTCGCCATCGAAGTGGCCCGGCAACTGCGGCATGCTGGGGTCCCAGTTGACGCCCGATGCGCAAATCACTGCAGCGTAGGTGCGCTGCGAGCCATCGGCCAAGTCCACCTGCCAGCGCCCGTCCGCCTGTTTGTGGATGCGCAGCACGGCGGTGTCGAACTGGATCTTCTCGCGCAGCCCGAATGTCTCGGCGAAGCTGCGCAGGTAGGCCAGGATCTGCCGATGCGACGGGTAGTCGGGGTAATGGCGCGGCATGGGATGGCCGATGAAGGCCGATAGATCGCGCGAGGAAATGAAATGGGTGGAGTCGTAGATCGGCGAGCCGGGGTTGCTGGCGTCCCATATCCCGCCCAGGTCGCCGTGGCGTTCGAACTGGTCGTATTCCAGCCCCTGCGCCTTGAGCGCACGTGCCGCACTGAGCCCACCCGGGCCAGCACCGATGATGCAGACCGCCTCGCTGCGGTCGAGCGGGAACGTCTGGGACGGCGAAGGCATCTGCATGGCGTGGCGAAGTCCGAACCGGGATGACGTGCTCGACTGTAGGCGGACCAGCGCGCCATGCTGGGGACGTTTTCGGCCAGGCAGAGGGTGAAACCGGCCAAGCTGGACAGCCGGTGCTGCGTTCCTACGCGCCGTGACGCGGTGCCGATGACATGCGCTGGCGGGTGGCAGTCGAGCGCTATTGCGCGGCAGCCGGCATCATTTCCCGCCGATGCTAGGGGCGGGCACTCGGCGATCGGGATGGCCAACGCACGCCTTGGCAGCAGGACACCGCGCGCCGGGCGTTGCTGGCATGCGGTGCGCAGTGGCGCGCGTCGAACCCGGCAACGCGCTTGGAAAAACCTAATGGAGCGGCAACCCCGGAACCCGCACCGACAGGATGCCCTGCGCGTGCAGGGCAGCTTCCAGCTCCGCCGCGATGGCATCGCCGCTGCCCATGCGCAAGACCACGACCTGCAGACCGGCGCCGACCAACTCCACTACGACGGCCTGCTGCGCGCCCGGCGTCTCCGGCCAGCCGCGCCTTTGTGCATCTCGGCGTGCCAGTTCCACCACCTCGGCGGGCACGTCCGACGCCAGCAGCAGCACGTCGGCCAGGTTCAGGGCACGCAAGGCATTGAGCGTGAGCAGCCCCGGATCGCCCGGGCCGGCACCAACCCATTGCACGCTGCCGCGCGCCGGAACGCTGTCCACCGCATCCAACGCGGCGGCAAAGGCGGCTTCGGCGGCGACGGTATCGCCGGCCTGCAACAATTGCGGCACCTTCCCATCGATGACCTGATCGAACCACCGCCGCCGCCGGTTCATGTCCGGCAACTGCTGACGAATGCGCTCGCGGTGCCGGGCGAACAAGGCCGCCAGCGTACCCACCGACGCATGCAGTTCGCGCTCCAGTCGCTCGCGCAGTCGGCGCGCCAGCATCGGCGCCGCGCCGGCCGACGAAATCGCAATCACCAGCGGATCGCGGTCGACAATGGCCGGCACCTGGTAGGTGGAGAGCTCGGCATCGTCCACGACATTGACCAGACGCTGGCGTGCGCCGGCCGCTGCGGCGACGCGTCGATTCAAATCCACATCATCGGTGGCGGCGACGACCAGCCACACGGTGTCGATCCAGCCCGGATCGAACTCGCCTGTCATCTGCTCGAAGCGCCCGGCCTGCAGCAACTGGGCAAGTTCGGGCGAAAGCGCATGCGCATACAGCCGGATGTGCGCCTGCGCCTTCAGCAGCGCCAGCACCTTGCGTGTGGCGACTTCGCCGCCACCGATGACCAGCACGGCACGCCCCTGCAGGTTGGCGAACAGCGGAAACAACGGCATTGGACACACTCCGAAAAGATGGCTCGCACCAGCCCCATGTTGCATGGCACCATCAGGCCACGTCCATGCCTCGCTGCTGTCAATGCGTGTTTTGCTGGTCAACGATACCGAAAAGCCCATCGGCGAACTGCGCCAGGCCCTGACGCGCGCCGGCTACACGGTGCTCGCTGACGTGGCCTCGGTCAGCGCGTTGCTGCATGCCGTCCAACGCCAGCAGCCGGATGTGGTGGTGATCGACGTGGATTCGCCTTCCCGCGACACCTTGGAGCAGCTGTCGATGTTGCATGCGCACGCGCCGCGGCCGGTGGTGATGTTTTCCGGCGATGGCGACGATGCGTTGATCCATGCCGCGGTCGGCGCGGGCGTGACGGCGTATGTGGTGGATGGCTTGGCGCCGGCGCGGTTGGCGCCGATCGTGCAGGTGGCGCTGGCGCGTTTTGCGCAGGAAAGCAGCATGCGCAAGCGCCTGGATGAGGTCCAGCAGGCGCTGCAGGACCGTAAGCAGATCGACCGCGCGAAGGGCTTGCTGATGGAAAAACGTGGGCTGAGCGAAGCCGACGCTTATGCGGCATTACGCCAGCAGGCAATGAAGCAGGGCGTCAAGCTGGCCGAAGTGGCGCGCCGCATCGTGGCCATGGCCGAGTTGTTGGGGTGAATCTATGAGTCAAGCCGAATATCCCGTCGTGCGCGTGGCCTATCTGCCATTGATCGACTGCGCGCCCCTGGTCGCTGCGCAACGCCTGGGTCTGGACCATCAACATGGCCTGCAGCTGGACTTGCAACGGCAGGCATCCTGGGCCGGCGTGCGCGACCGTTTGCTGGCCGGTGAGGTGGAAGCCGCGCACGCGCTGGCCAGTCTGGTGTATGCGATCGAGCTGGGCATCGCCGGGCCGCAATGCCCGATGGCGTTGCTGATGACGCTCAATCACAACGGCCAGGCGATCACGCTGGCGCCTGCACTCGCGCACGCGTTGGCGGCTGGCCGCACGCTGCCACAGGCATTGGCAGGATTGGGGCGGCGTGCGGTGTTCGCGCAGACCTTTCCGACCGGTACGCATGCGCTATGGCTGTACTACTGGCTGGCTGCAGGCGGGGTGGACCCGATCGGGGATGTGGATGTGCTCAGCATTCCGCCACCGCAGATGCCAGAGGCGCTGGCCAGCGGATTGGTCGACGGCTATTGCTCTGGCGAGCCGTGGGCGGCGGTGGCCGAGGCGCAGGGCACGGGGCGGCGCGTGATCCGCAGCGGCGAGTTGTGGCCTGGTCATCCGGAAAAAGTGCTCGCCTGCCGCCGTGAATTCGCAGCGCTGCAGCCGGAATTGAGCGAGCGCTTGACCGCTTGCGTGCTGGAGGCCTGCCGTTGGCTGGACGCGGCGCCAGCCAATCGCGCGCAATGTGCGCAGTGGCTGGCCGAGCCGCAGCATATCGGGGTGCCGGCGACGCATCTGGCGGTGTGTCTGGGTGCGCATCCCGAGGCTGAGTCGCATGTTGGTCGCGACGCTGCCGCCGGTGATGCGACTGCGCTGGCTTTCCACCGCGGCGGGGTGGTGAATATGCCGTGGCTATCGGACGGCGAGTGGTTTCTGGGCCAGTTCCAGCGCTGGGGGTGGCATGACGTTCAGGACGACGACATCGCCCGGCTCGGCGATATATCCACCGACTCGACAACTATCGGCGTGCCGCCGCATCTGTGGGGGTCGCCGCGCCGGACAGCGATCATCGCGGCAATCGGTTGTTCGATACGCCGTAAAGCGATGGATCAGGCGTGTTGCACTCTGCGGTGAGGGTCGGAGTGCCTGGGGACTGCTTAGAGAGCGGCTGGTCGGCAGTGTGGCTGGCAGGGCCCGTGCCCGCCCACCATCACGGAACACGCTGCGTAAGCTCTTACGTAGCATCCATGCCGCATAAGGTCCCGCGACGGTGGGCGGGTAAGGGCCGGTCGAGATGGTAGGTGCGCTAGGTGCAAACAGAGCAAACAGCAAGCCGCGCGACGCGGTTTCCTCGCTCTTCGACAAACTGCTAGCCAACCGTCTGGTGCGGTGCCCTCGCAACTTGCGGGACCGTTGGCGGCATGGATGCCGCCATCGAGCTTGCACGGACGTACTTGCGGCGTGTCCTGCGAGCGGTGAGGGCACCGTTCGCTCCGTCGGGCAGACATTTGATCTAGGCATTCGTGCCAATGCCTTCGACTGCACCCAGTAACGCCATCTCGGTTGCTGACGCGCAAGGCGCCGGCCTGGCGCCAGGGATCGCGCGTGGAGGGATGGCGTGTCGCAGGACTGTCTGTCAATCGCGCCCGCGAGTAACGCACGTTGTTGGTGCATTGCTGCACGAAAGCCGGGAATGGTGAGCTGCGCCAGTGGCGACCAAGTACCGCGCGCGATGCCCGCAGTCAGCCGCCAACCCTTGATTTCTCAAACACTTGCAGCGCGGTGAGGGCGCGGTGAACAAGTTGGCACGGTGATTGCGTAGGACGCACATGCAGGTACAACGGCGTGCCTGCAACAACATGCAGACGATGCCAGCGGCTCAACGGCGCGCCGCACGCATCCAGGACAACGGCGTCCTTCCGGTATACCGGAGGGCGCCGTTTTTTTTTGCCATCGCACTCGAAGAGGTCTCTATGCAGCGCTCGTTCTGGCGATCAGGGCATACGCCCACGTTGTTCGCATCTTTCCTGTATTTCGACCTGAGCTTCATGGTGTGGTATCTGCTCGGTCCGCTGCAGGTGCCGATCGCGCAATCGCTGGGGCTGGATACGCAGCAGCGTGCCTTGATGGTGGCAGTGCCGATCCTGTGCGGCGCCGTGTTGCGCCTGGTACTGGGCATGTTCGCCGACCGTGTCGGCGCTAAGCGCGCCGGCATGCTCGCGCAGCTGGCGGTGATCGCAGCACTGTTCGGTGCATGGCAACTGGGCGTGCATAGCATGGGGCAGGTGCTGCTGCTGGGCGTGCTGTTGGGGATTGCCGGCGCCTCCTTCGCGGTGGCATTGCCGCTGGCATCGCGCTGGTATCCGCCCGAACATCAGGGCACCGCGATGGGCATTGCCGGTGCGGGTAATTCCGGCACGGTACTGGCGGCGCTGTTCGCCCCGATGCTGGCGGCCGCCTTCGGCTATCAGAACGTGTTCGGGCTGGCGTGCATTCCTTTGGTGCTGACGCTGATCGTGTTCGCAACCATCGCCAAGGAGGCGCCGGCGCCGGTGGCGCGCAAGCAGTGGTCCGACTACGGCCGCGTGCTGGTGGGCAACCGCGATGCGTGGCGCTTCATGTGTTTCTACGCGATCACCTTCGGTGGTTTCTCTGGCTTTGCCAGCGCTCTGCCTGGTTACTTTCACGACCAGTTCGATTTCGATGCGCGTACCGCGGGGTGGGCGACTGCAGCGTGCGTACTGGCGGGCTCGGTGATGCGCCCGCTCGGTGGCGTGATTGCCGACCGCCTCGGCGGTACGCGCGCCTTGCTGGCGGTGTATCTGCTGGTCGCCGCGCTGGTGGGCATCGCCGGATTTGGTGCGGGCGGCGCCACGATCACGTTGGCGCTGTTCGTGCTGACCTTGTTGTGCCTGGGCGCCGGCAATGGCGCGGTATTCCAACTGGTGCCGCAGCGCTTCGGTCAGGACATCGGCGTGATGACCGGCCTGATCGGCATGGCAGGCGGCATCGGTGGATTTGCGCTAGCCGCAGGGCTGGGCGTGCTCAAGCAGCACACCGGCAGCTACGCGATCGGCATGTGGTTGTTCGCTGCATTCGCGCTTGGCGGTTGGGCGTTGCTGGCCGGCGTGAAGGCGCAGTGGCGCAGCGAATGGACCACCGCTGGCGCGGCGCGCGTCTGATATGTCGACAGGAGCCCAGGCAATGAAGCAACCCAGACTCGTCGTCATCGGCAATGGCATGGCCGGTATCCGCACCGTGGAAGAACTGCTCAAGCTGATGCCGGGCATGTACCACATCACCGTGTTCGGCGCCGAGCCGCACCCCAACTACAACCGCATCCTGCTCTCGCCGGTATTGGCCGGCGAGCAGGACTTCGACGACATCGTGCTCAATCCGTTGCAGTGGTATCACGACAACGGCATCCGCCTGCACTTGAACAAGGAGGTCACGCGCATCGACCGCGTGCGCCGCCGGGTGATTGCGGCCGACGGTACCGAAGCCGAGTACGACCGCCTGTTGATCGCCACCGGCTCGGTGCCGTTCGTGCTGCCGATTCCCGGTAACGATTTGAAAGGGGTGATTGGGTATCGCGATATCCAGGACACGCGCACCATGATCGATACCGCGCGTACCAAGCAACACGCGGTGGTGATCGGTGGTGGGCTGCTCGGCCTGGAGGCGGCCAATGGCCTGAAGCTACGCGGCATGGAGGTCACCGTGGTGCACCTGGCCGGCTGGCTGCTGGAACGCCAGCTCGACCCGATGGCCGGCAACCTGCTGCAGCAAGCCCTGCGCGCGCGTGGCCTGCACTTCAAGCTGAGTACCGCCACCAGTGCGCTGCTGGGCAATGCGCAGGGCGAGGTGATCGGGGTGAAGTTTGCCGACGGCAGCGAGATTCCGGCCGATCTGGTGGTGATGGCGGCCGGCATTCGCCCGAACACGCGTCTTGCCGAAGAGGCGGGGATTCATTGCGCACGCGGCATCGTGGTCAACGACAGCCTGCAAAGTTTCGACCCACGCGTGTACGCGGTGGGCGAGTGTGCAAACCATCGCGGCATTGCCTACGGTTTGGTGGCGCCGTTGTTTGAGCAGGCCAAAGTGTGTGCGAACCATCTGGCGCAGTTCGGTATCGGCATTTATCGCGGTTCGGTGGCATCGACCAAACTCAAGGTCACCGGCATCGACCTGTTTTCTGCCGGTGATTTCATGGGCGGCGATGGCTGCGAAGAAATCGTGCTGTCCGATCCGGCCGGTGGTGTCTACAAGAAGCTGGTCGTCCGCGACGATGTCCTGGTGGGCGCGTGCCTGTATGGCGACACCAGCGACGGTGGGTGGTACTTCAAGTTGCTCAAGGACGGCACACCCATCCAGGCGCAGCGCGATCAACTGATCTTCGGCGAAAGCGCGCTGGGCGATGCCGGTACCGGTGGCCAGGATCGCGCCAGTGCGATGGCCAACAGCGATGAAGTGTGCGGCTGCAATGGCGTCTGCAAGGGCACGATCGTCAAGGCGATCAGCGAGCAAGGCCTGTTCACCGTGGACGAAGTGAAAAAGCACACCAAGGCGGCCAGTTCCTGCGGCTCGTGCACCGGCCTGGTCGAGCAGATCCTGATGAATTGCCTGGGCTCCAACTTTCAGGAAACCCCCAAAACCAAGGCGGTATGCGCCTGCACCGACCTCAGCCACGGCGAGGTGCGCCGCGCCATCCACGAGCACAAGCTGCTCACCCATGCACAGGCGTATGCCTTCATGGAATGGCGCACGCCCAACGGTTGCGCCACCTGCCGTCCGGCAATCAACTACTACATGCTGTCGACCTGGCCGCATGAGGCCATCGACGACCCGCAGTCGCGTTTCATCAACGAGCGTGCGCACGCCAATATCCAGAAAGACGGCACGTTTTCGGTGATTCCGCAAATGAAGGGCGGGGTGACCAACGCCAGCGAGCTGCGCCGGATTGCCGATGTCGCCGACAAGTATGCGGTGCCCATGGTCAAGGTGACCGGCGGCCAACGCATCGATCTGCTTGGGGTCAAGAAAGAAGACCTGGTCGATGTGTGGCGCGATCTGGGCATGCCCTCCGGCCATGCGTACGGCAAATCGATCCGCACGGTGAAGACCTGCGTCGGTAGCGAATTCTGCCGCTTCGGTACGCAGAACAGCACGCAGATGGGGATCGACCTGGAAACCATGCTCGCCAACATGTGGAGCCCGCACAAGGTCAAGCTGGCGGTGTCCGGATGCCCGCGCAATTGCGCCGAATCCGGCATCAAGGACGTGGGCATCATCGCGGTGGATTCGGGTTGGGAAATCCATATCGGCGGCAATGGCGGCATCAAGACCGAGGTGGCGCGCTTCCTGGTCAAGGTAACCACCGCCGACGAAGTGCGCGAATACACCGGCGCGTTCCTGCAGCTCTACCGCGAGCAGGCCTATTACCTGGATCGCACCGTGCACTACATCGCGCGGGTGGGGCTGGATTACATCCGTGCACACGTGGTGGACGATGCCGCCAACCGGCGTGCGCTATACGAGCGCCTGCTGTATTCGCTGGAGGGTCTGGTCGATCCGTGGAAGGCGCGTATCGCTGGCGAGCGCCGGCAGGAATACCAACCGCTGCGCGTTGCTGCGCCGGCCGCCACGGTGGAGCAATGAGCATGCCGCACGACGCATGGGTGCACGTGTGCGCCTTGCAGGACTTGCCGACACTGGGCGCGCGCGTGCTGGAGGTCGAGGGCCTGCCGCCGATCGCCATCTTCCGCACCGCCAGCGACCAGGTGTTCGCGTTGCGCGACCGCTGCCCGCACAAGGGTGGGCCGCTGTCGCAAGGCCTCGTGGCCGGCGACACCGTGACCTGCCCGTTGCATGGCTGGGCCATCGGGCTGCAGAGCGGGCAGGCGTGCGCACCGGATGTGGGCTGTGCGCCGCGTTACCCGGTAAAGGTGGAAGCCGATGCGGTATGGATCGTGTTGCAGCCGGTGATCGAGCCGGATGCCGTTGCCGAGCCCGCCGTATGAGTGAAGGCCTGCAGCATCTGTCGACCCACGAAGCCGCGCAGCCGCAGGCCGCGTTACCGATGCACCGCATCACGCGGTCGACCTGCTGCTACTGCGGGGTGGGGTGCGGTGTGCTGATCCACAGCGAGCACGACGCCGATGGCGAACGCATCGTCGGCATCGAAGGCGACCCGCTGCACCCGGCCAATTTCGGGCGCCTGTGCAGCAAGGGGCTGGCATTGCCGCAGACGGTGGCCAGCACGCAAGGGCGTGTGCTCGAACCGCAGCTACGCCGTCATCGCCAGGCGCCGCGTGCCGCAGTGAGTTGGGAGCAGGCACTGGACCATGTGACCCACAAGCTGGCCGCCATCATCCGGGAGCATGGCCCGGACGCGGTGGCGTTCTATCTCTCCGGGCAGCTGTTGACCGAAGACTATTACGTCTTCAACAAGCTGGCCAAAGGCTTGCTCGGTACCAACAACATCGACACCAATTCGCGGCTGTGCATGTCCAGCGCCGTGAGCGCCTACAAGCTTGCGCTGGGTGCCGATGGCCCGCCCACCTGTTACGACGATCTGGAGCTGGCGCACACCGTGCTGTTTGCCGGCAGCAACATGGCGTATGCGCATCCGGTGCTGTTCCGCCGGCTGGAAGAGGCACGCGTGCGCAACCCCGACATTCGCTGGATCGTGATCGATCCACGGCGTACCGACACGGCGGCCATGGCCGATCTGCACCTGGCGATCGAACCCGGCACCGACGTCGCCTTGTTCAACGGCATGCTGCATCACCTGATCTGGGAGAACCTGGTAGACGCGCGTTTCGTGGCGGCACACACCGAAGCGTTCGATGCCCTCAAGCGGATGCTGCGCGAATACACGCCGCGCATGAGTGCCGAGATCTGCGGCATTTCGCACGAGGATCTGGTGCAGGCGGCCGACTGGTTCGGGCGCAGCCCTGCAGCGTTGTCGCTGTATTGCATGGGCTTGAATCAGTCCGTGCACGGCACCGACAAGAACCTGGCGCTGATCAACCTGCATCTGGCCACCGGGCAGATCGGCAAGCCGGGCGCGGGACCGTTTTCGTTGACCGGCCAACCCAATGCGATGGGCGGGCGCGAGGTGGGCGGCATGGCGACCATGCTGGCGGCGCATCGCGAGATCGCACATGCCGACGACCGCGCCGAACTGGAACGGCTGTGGGGCGTGCCAGCGGGGCGAATCTCGCCAACGGCAGGCGCACCGGCCGTGCAGTTGTTCGAGCGGTTGCGCGCGGGCACGCTCAAGGCGGTGTGGATCGTGTGCACCAACCCCGTGCATTCGATGCCGGAGGTTGCCGGGATTCGCGCCGCGCTGGAAAACGCCGAGTTGGTGATCGTGCAGGAAGCCTTTTCCGGCACCGATACCGTGCCCTATGCCGACGTGTTGTTGCCGGCCGCCAGCTGGGGCGAAAAGGAAGGCACGGTGACCAACTCCGAACGCCGCATCACCCGCGTGCGCAAGGCGGTGGAAGCGCCCGGGCAGGCACGTGCGGATTGGTGGATTGCCAACGAAGTGGCGCGCCGGCTGGAAGCGCGCCTGGCACCAGCGCGCGGGCCGGGCCTGTTCGCATTCAACCACCCTGCGCAGATTTTCGACGAGTATCGCGCCCTCACGGTTGGCCGCGACCTGGATATCGGTGGTCTGGATTACGCGCTGCTGGATCATGGTCCGCAACAATGGCCGTTTCCGGCAGGTAATACGCAAGGGCAGGCGCGTCGTTACACCGACGGCATATTCACGCATGCCAACGGCCGTGCGCGCTTCCACGTCACGCCGTACCGCAAGGTGGCCGAGGCCACGTCGGCACGGTTCCCGATGCGGCTGCTCACCGGACGTCTGCGCGACCAGTGGCATGGCATGTCGCGCACCGGGCGGGTGGCGGCGGCATTCGCGCATAGTCCCGAACCGACGCTGCGCATGCATCCCGGCGATGCGCAGCGGCGTGGACTGGTGGCCGGCGAACTGGTGCAGATCGAAAGCAAGCGCGGCGCGCTGGTGCTGCCACTGGAATTGTCGGATGAGCTGCGCTCGGGCACGGTGTTTGCCCCCATGCACTGGAGCGGGCAGAATCTGTCCAGCGGCGGCATCAACGAAGTCAGCACGCCGGCAGTGGATGCGCGTTCGCAACAGCCCGAGCTCAAACACACGGCGGTGCGCGTGGAAAAGACCGCGTTCGGCTGGCATCTGCTGGCGGCGCGGCGCGGGGATACAATTGCGTTGCAGCAGGCGTTGCAGCCGCTGTTGCGCGACTGCGGCTATGCCTGCTTGCGCCTGCATGCCGAGCCCTCGAGCGGCACCAAGCGCCATGCAGCCGGGGATTGGGTCGTGCTGCATGCCGCCTGCGAACGCGTGCCCGATGCCAGCTGGCTGGATCGCCTGGTTGCCGCCTTGCAACTGCCAGCTGGTGCGGATGTGCTGGAGTACCGCGACCTGCGCCGCGGGCTGATGCGCCGCGTTGGCTGGCGCATGCAAGACGTGCATCACCATATCGACGGCGTGCTGCTCACTGCCGCGCAACCCAGCGACGCCGATCGATCGTTGCTTGCCACCGCACTGGCGGGTGAGCCGTGGCGTGGCGCGCGGCTGTCGGTCTTCGCGCATGCCCACAGCGCACCTGGCGACCCGATCGTGTGCACCTGCATGCAGGTCTCGACCGCTGCGATTCGCGCGGCCATCGAGGATGGCGCCGATGTTGCGCAGCTCAAGCAACGCCTGGGCTGCGGCACCGTGTGCGGCTCCTGCGTGCCGCAACTGACTCGGCTGTGCCGGCAAACGCGGCTTGCGTGAGCGCGCCTGTCCTCTCAATGCGCCGTCCCTCCACACCCAGCGAGATCTCCCATGTCAGTCACACCTTCCTGCGCCCGTGATGTGGTGCTGTTGTCCGCCGGCCCGGGCGATCTGGAGTTGCTCACCATCAAGGCGGTGAAGGCGCTGGGGTCGGCGCAGGTGCTGCTGCTCGACGATCTGGCCAACCCGGAGGTCGTCGAACTTGCACCGCAGGCGCGCGTGATCCGGGTCGGCAAACGTGGCGGATGCCGTTCGACACCGCAGGAATTCATCTGCCGGCTGATGCGTCGCTATGCGTTGCAGGGCCTGCGCGTGGTGCGCGTGAAAGGGGGCGATGCGCTGCTGTTCGGACGCGCTGGCGAAGAGATCGCCTTCCTGCGCCGTGCCGGTGTCGGGGTGCAGGTGATCAATGGCGTGAGTGCGGCATTCGCTGCGGCGGCCGCACTGGAGGTTTCGCTGACCCATCGCAGCCACTGCCATGGCATCACCTTCGTGACTGCGCACACCCACGACCACGGCGAGCCGAATTGGGGTGCGCTGGCGGCCAGCGGCACCACGCTGGGCATCTACATGGGCCTGCGCCGCGCAGATGTGCTGGCCGCTGCATTGCTGGCGCATTTGCCGGCCAGCACGCCCGCTGCCATCGTGCAGGCCGCCACACGGCCGGAGCAGCAACGTCGCCTCACCACCCTGGGCGACCTGGGGATGACAGCCAGCGCACTGCCGCCGGGTTTGCCGACCTTGTTGCTGGTGGGCGATGCGCTGTCCGAAGTTGCTGCCGGGTGCGACGACCGCGGTGGTCCGGTGGTGGTGCAGGCAATGGGGTGAGGGCAGCGCACTCCGGATGACGCGGCTGCAGGGCAGGGCGATTCGGGTTCACGGCGTCCGCGTGACGTGGTGCGCGTGCGCCCGGGGACTGCTTGCCGGGGCTTGGGGCCAGCCGCATGCGTGCATGGACGGCACGGCACGCGTAATGGTTCCGGCCTGGCGTCGACCTCGGCCAGTGGTACTGACCTGCACGCAGTCGCAACGTCTTTCGCGGGGCATAAATGAACGCCTGGTGCGTTAAGGGCGCATCAGTGCGCGCCAGGATGTACGCGCAGTCTGTGTACGGGCACTGCCAGTTTTGTCCTGTGGCTGCGTCGCCGTCTTGGCATTCCAGTGGCAGATCGATCAAGCGATCTTGCGGGGTCACCAGCATGCGCGCTGCAAGGTGCTGCGCACACCATCGTTTAGGCGACTGCCTCACGCAGACGATCGAGTGAGCCGAACGCCAGGTCCGATGCCTGCCGTGCATGGCAATCCGACTACGCCAGATTCGAACGTGCCTGGATCAGGGCAGCCGCTTGATCTAGCACGGCCGCTGTTGCTGCGGCGCCACGCAAGCCGTCTCGCCACCTCCGCACCGCAGCAGCGCCACGTGATAGCGCTATCCACCTATGAGGTAGGCCCCATCGTCCGGCGACGCGAAGGTGTGCAAGATTTGCGCAGCGAGCGCAGCCGTTTTTTCCTGCATCCCTCTGCAATCCACCGCCGGGCCTGCCTTTCCGGGTTGGCACGAATGTTGCGGTTAGCCCAATACCCAGGCGTAACCGAAGCATCGAGAGGAGGCACAGTGGAAGACGGACAAAACACGACCCGTAGCCGGCGCGGCTTTGCCGCATTGGATCGGAGAAGCGCCGCCTGCTGGCGAGTAGCGGCGGCAAAGCCGCGCATGCCAGCGGCAATGCGCACGAATTTACCAGCGACGAAGCGCGCGAAGCTGGCCGTAAGGGCGGTCAGGCGGTGAGCCGCGATCGCGATCACATGTCGCGGATCGGCAGCAAGGGCGGGCGTTCCAAGCAGGCCAAGCCGCAGGAAGAATCCGCTTAATCCAGCCATCGGCGCGCAATGACGCGCCGGTTTGGGAGCGAATTTTGCGGGTCGTTGGACACAGGCGCTACGCCCACGCGGCCAGCGCCTGTGTTGTTTTAGGCTTGAAGCCAATCGGTTGCATCACGCGGCAATGCGCAATCGATTGCAGATTTTTTGCACGTCATCGTTGCGCCTGATGTCCTGCGCACCACGAACGATCCACGAGCGCTTGGTGTGCAACGCATCAAGCGCAAGCGAGAAATTTTTGCACTCCTGCATGATGTTCGACATCGATTGCATGGAAAAATTTCCCGCGTGCCCGGTTGCAGCTCCCAGCCCCGGCAGGATTTGCAGCCCACCGGTTTGTGGCGCTCACCGCACTGCTTCGGCATGAAGCGTCCCCACGACTGGTAGCAGGGCATCGACCTCAGATGGGCAGCGCGGTCAGCGGCGCTACGCTGCATGCAGTGCCTCACTGATCGCCGCGCGGTCCCCAGTTCCGTTGCGATTGCGTACAACCGCCTTTGGATGGCGGAGCGTCGATCCCTCTGTGCCATGTCAATGCCACGTAGACGTCGCACGCAGCGTTCACTTGGAACAGGCGCGTCTTTCATCCACGCCGCTGCAGGCTGGATATATCGCAAACAAACAGGAGAACCCCATGGCCGAACCCCAAGAAAACCTGATGGACTGGCTGCGCGATGCGCATGCAATGGAGCAGCAGGCCGAGCAGATGCTCAAGGCCCAGGCTGCACGCATCGAGCACTACCCTCAGCTCAAGGCCCGCATCGAGCAACATCTGGAAGAGACGCTCGGGCAACAGCGCTTGGTCGAGTCGTGCATCGAGCGCCTGGGTGGATCACCGTCAATCATCAAGGACGCCATGGGCAAGATGGCCGCATTCGGGCAGGCGATGGGCGGCATGACCACCTCCGATGAAATCGTCAAGGGAGCGATGGCCAGCTACGTGTTCGAGAACCTTGAGATCGCCACCTATACCGCGTTACTGGGTGCCGCCAAGACGGTGGGCGATGTCGAAACGCAACGCGTGTGCGAGCAGATCCTGCCCCAGGAGCAGGCCATGGCCGATTGGCTGCTGGCACATCTGCCGGAGTTGACCGAAGAGTTCCTGGTGCGCGACGCCACTCCAGGGGTCACGGCAAAGAAATAAACGTCAACAACGCAAGTTTCACCGGCCCCGCACTGCGGGGCCTTTTTGCTTCTGTGCGCAGAGCGCTTACCCTAGGCGTCTTCTTGGCACCGGTATCTGCAATGACGACAACCCCCATGTATCCGATCGGTACGCCCGGGCAACCGTGGGTGAGCCGGAACGCGCCATGTGGCGCGCACGCCAGCTGCGGCAGCGCAGCTATGCGGACGACGTCGTGCAGCAGGTCGCCGCACTGGCCGTGCGGTACCAGCGCGTGCAGTACGGCACCATTGCCCATGCGCAAGGGGAGTATCCCCTGCTGGCACTGCGCAGCGCGCAGTGGGACGACAGCCTGCCATGCGTGTTGGTCACTGGCGGCGTGCACGGCTACGAAACCAGCGGCGTGCAAGGTGCGCTGCAATTTCTGCATCAGCGTGCTGCCGACTACGCAGGCAAATGCAATTTACTGGTGGCGCCGTGCATCAATCCCTGGGGCTACGAACGCATCCAGCGTTGGAATGCCGATGCAGTCGATCCGAATCGCGCCTTTCGCCACGACAGCCCGGCCGAAGAGTCGGCTGCGCTGATGCAGCTGGTGGCTGCGAGCTCCGGGCGAATGCTGGTGCACATCGACCTGCACGAAACCACCGATAGCGACGAGAGCGAGTTTCGCCCTGCGTTGGCGGCGCGCGACGGTGCGGTGTTTGTGCCTGGGAGCATTCCTGACGGGTTTTATCTGGTCGGCGACAGTGAGGATCCGCAGCCGGCCTTCCAGCAGGCGGTGATCGCGGCGGTGGCCCAGGTGACGCATATCGCGCCTGCCGATGCGGATGGGCAACTCATCGGTGCACCGGTGGTGGGGCATGGGGTCATCAATTATCCGGTGCGGCGGCTGGGCTTGTGCGCCGGCGTCACCGATGCGCGGTATCGCACGACCACCGAGGTCTATCCGGACAGCCCACGCGCCACGCCCGACCAATGCAATGCTGCGCAGGTCGCGGCCATCTGCGCGGCAATCGACTACGCATTGGCGCAGCATTGAGGGTAGGGCATTTGGAGCAGCCAGCAACACTGCTGTGCAGCTGCCAGGCTGGCGCGGCCGGTGTTCGGAATCGACATGTACCGCGCGTACCCCGGTTTCTCCGCGACGTCCACACCACCTGACGACTGCTCGCTACGTTTGTTAGCCGCTCTCGGGCGTACACGACAGGATTGGCCGGCAGATCGCCGTACGCCGCGCGCAGCGATTGCGCGCGCGCGGATTCGGACCTGGGTTCTGCGGCTGCGTCGCCTGTCTGCGACGCGTCTGCACGGCTGCGCATCGTCGACGCACCGGCGCCTGACCCGTCTGGCGAACAGAGGACGGGCAGCACGCATGCAGCCTTGCGCGTACAGCTCGTAGACTACGCGTTCATAAGTCGCAGGAGCGCAGATCCATGCAACACGATGCATTCAATGGCGCACGCAGGCGCGTAGTGGCTGGCGTGGTCGGGATGACGTTCAGTGGTGGCGCGTTTGCACAACAGACCAACCCGAGGAACACCATGGCGCAGGACAGCAGCTGGCACGCCGGAACCTGGCTCAACCGGCCGAAAACACTCGCTATCAACAGCGAGACGTTGGATGTGGTGACCGACCAGGCGACCGACTTCTGGCGCAAGACCCATGGGTTCACCCGCGATAGCGGGCACTTTCTGGGCATCGAGACGGGCGCAGGCTTCACCGCGCAGTTGCGCGTGCGCGCGCAGTACGAAGCCTTGTACGACCAGGCAGGCATCATGGTGCGCGTGGACGAGCAGCACTGGGTCAAGGCCGGAATCGAACTGAGCGACGGGCGCGCCATGCTCAGCAGCGTGTTGACCAACCCGGTATCGGATTGGGCCACTGGTCCTTACGAGGCCGACCCCAAGGATTTCTGGATCCGTGCCACGGTTGCCGACGGTGTGCTACGCCTGCAGGTCTCCGCGGACGGCCGTCACTGGCCGCTGGTGCGGTTATGTCCGTTCCCGCCAGCAAGCGCCTATCGGGTCGGGCCGATGTGCTGCACGCCCGAGCGCGCCGGGCTGAAGGTGCGCTTCTCCGATTGGGCACTGAGCGCGCCGCTGGGCAAGGACCTGCACGATCTTAGTTGAGCGGTCGGTGTATTGCTCGAGTGCAGGTGACATGACAGGGTGGACGTGCATCGCATCGCGAGGCATCGCGCATCCATCCGCACAGCGCGGCGCGGTGTGATTGCCTGTGCGGCAGCATCCGCGCGCCGCCGCGGCTTTACGGCAGACGCTGCAGCGCCGCGGCCTGTGTGACGTAATCGGCCACCAGATGCGCTTCCATGGGTTTGGCGAGCAGATACCCCTGCGCTTCATCGCATCCCCAGCTCCGCAGCAAGGCAATCTCATCGGCATGCTCGATGCCCTCGGCCACGGTACGATAGCCCAATGCGTTGGCCAGGCGCACCACCGCTTCTGCGCGCATCTGCATGCCGGTTTTGGTGGCGATGCCGGTCACCAGCGACCGGTCCAGCTTGAGCACATTGACCGGCAACTCGGTGAGATAGCCGAAGTTGCTATAGCCGGTGCCGAAATCGTCGATGGCCACGCTCACGCCTGCATCGCGCAACGCGCGCAGCCGCGGCACCGCTTCGACATTGCTGCGCAGCCAGCGGCCTTCGGTGATTTCCAGCTCGATGCAGGTGGTGGGAATCGCCAGGTCCTTGCAGCGGTTGATGACATCCGCAGCCAGATTGATATTGCCGAAATCGCGCGAGGACAGGTTGATGGAGATGGAAAAATCCAAGCCCTGGGCACGCCATTTCGCCAGCTGGACCAACGCGCTTTCGATCACCCAATTGGTGACCGTGCACATCAGTGCGGTTTTTTCGAAGAGCGGGATGAACTCGTCGGGACCGATCGGGCCGAGGCTGGCGTGATGCCAGCGCAGCAATGCTTCGAAGCCGGTCACCGATAGGTCTTCAAGATTGATGCGCGGCTGGAACACCAGCCGGAAATCGCCGGCTTTCAGGGCCTGTTCGGCATCCAGCGCCAGGCGGTAGGAGCGTTGGATCGCATCGTCGTGCGACGCGCTGTACCAGCACACGATGGCATGGTTGTTGATGGCATCGCCCAGCGCCACCAGGCCCTTGCGCATCACATCGTTGGTATCCGGCTGCTGCGGGGCGAAGCGCACCACCCCGGCATGAAAGGTCAGCGACATCGGTACGCCGGCGGCATCCACCGGCTTGTGCAACATATCGCGCAGATCCAGCAGCAGGTCTTCCATCTCATCCGGCGCGGAGTTGAGCAGAAAGAACGCAAAGCGCATCGAGGCCACGTGGTAGACGGTGGCCTTGCCGCGCAGGGCGCGCGTCAATACGTAGCTGGCGTGGCGAACCAGCTCTTCCAACGGCTGCATGCCCAGCGCCTGGCGCGCCTCGTTGGCGGCCTGGGTGTCGTAGACCTCGATGAAAGCAGCAATGGTGGGCACGCTATGGCTGCCGAAGGCGAGGGCGTCCAGATCCGACTGCAGCTGACGCGCATTGAGCAAGCCGCTGTGCGGTTCGCGTCGGCCCGCACCGAACTGCAATTCCAGCTGTGCGGCAGCCACGTTGGCGAACATCAGCAGTTGCTGATGCTCCTGGCTTGCCAGCCGCCGCTCACGCGTGTCGATCACGCACAGGGTGCCGGAAATTCCCGTCTGCGGCGCACCCACGGGCACGCAGGCGATGAAGCGCGCGGGCAAGCCGGGGAAGGCAGCATCGCCGAGTTGCATTTGCGCAAGCGCTGCATGCTCGATCAACTCGATCACGCCATTGGGCGCTGGCGGTACCTGCTGGCACAGCTCCATGGCCTGCCTGACATGACTGCTGCTGATGCCACGTGCTGCCAGCACGCGCAGGCGCCCGCCCTCGGTGATGGTCAGCGCAGCAGCCGGTGCAACCAGGGCGTGGCAAAGCAATCGTGCGATTTGTTCAAGCGGCTCCATGCCGCCCAGGTCGATCGGCACGCCTGACCAGTCGAAGTGGCGATCCTGCGGTTTGTCGTCCGGGGCAAGCGTCATGGCATCGGGTTCCGTGTCGAAGATCACACTGCACCGCTACTAGAAACAAACCGAGGTCATCGATAGGTGACGGAATCTACCAATTGCGCGTCAGGCCGATCACCTGCTGGGTTGTCGCAAACGTCGAGCGGCCTGGTAGTGACGACAATAACCGCTGCTGTGGCGCTCGCGATATACAAATACCGTACTCGGCCGGTCGATGTCGACTACAAACTGGTCTTACCCTCTAAAACAAACTCATAAACTGATTGGCGCCCTGGTTCTATGATGAGTGGCCGTTGCGATGCGGCAATGTTCATTGAAGACGATTGGCAATAAGACAAGGCGCTGCCCTGGTTTAATCGCGCATCAGCCTGCGTTGTAGGATTCGGGCTCATCCAATCGCCAGCGATGAAAAGTTTCAAATCACCCTGTGAAAGCGCGGATTTCCGCAGATAGTGTGAGTGATTACAGATGAGGCTGCAGGAACCCCCATTAGCGGGCGCGAGCAAGCCAGTCCACAGATTTGGCCTTTGTCATGGATGAGATTGGAGTTAGTGATATTCAGCACAGTTTCAGGTGTACTGAATCGCCTATTAATTTAGCGGCGCGGTGATTTGAGATTGGTATTAACTCCACTACGCCCTGCAAATGCAGTCAGCGGCTGCTCGCCATGATCCGTCGATGCGGCCTGGCTGCCTAAACCGGCTCTACCGTTATTCCAATCCCGTCCTTGGAGGGGTGTGCCTGGGTGCGCGCCGGTCTCTGCTCGGCAATCAGGGGAATTCAAATGAATCGTGCATTTGCGTTGGTCTGGAACGCAGCCATTGGCAATTGGGTAGTGACGCATGAGTTGGTGCGTCGGCGTCGCAAGCCTGGCTCAACCCGTCGTCAATTGCCGGCCCTGGTGGTCCTCGCGGCGGGGGCCGCCGCACCGATGCTGGCCTGGGGCGCATGCACGCCGGCCATCCCAGCGGCGGGCGCAACGGTCACCTGCTCGGGTACGCCGGTCACCAGTAACAGCTTTTCCAGTAGCGCCAACAACCTGACCGTGAATGTCGCCTCTGGCAGCCAGATGACCGCAGGTTTGTTGGGCGGCACCGCCATCGCCCTGAGCGGTACCAATTCCACACTCAACAATGCCGGCACCATCGACCCTTCCGTGCTTGGGCTGCTGTCGGTATTGAGCAGCGGCGTGACCATGGGCAATGCCAGCTCCACCGCCGTCACCATCAACAATCTTGCCAGCGGCACGCTCTATGGCACCGGTGGCGTGCTGGGCGCCAATCTGCTCAATCTCGATGGCATGGCGCTGGGGCTGACGTCGGCCAGCAACGGAACCGTGCAGATCAACAATGCCGGCCTGATCGATAGCCGTCCGTTGGCTGGGCTGTCGATTCTGGGAGCGGATACACCGGTGATCGCGGTAACTGGTGGCGGCACCGTCAACGCGGTCAATACCGGCACCATCAACGGACGGGTGGGCTTTCAGCGTTCGGCCACCGGCAATACGTTCGTCAACTCAGGCACCATCAACGGCAGTGTTTCGATGGGGGCGGGTAGCACCAACAGCTTCACTGCCGTCACCGGTGGCAGCGTCAACAGCGGGGAGGGCTCGCCTTGGAATTGCTCGGCGGGCGGTTTGCTGAGCTTCGCGCAAACCGGTGTGGTGGATGGAGGCCTGGGCGGAAACAACACGCTGATCCTGCAGAACTCTGCGGTCGGTACCGGCAGTGGCAGCACCGGCACCGGGACGTTGAGTACCGCGCAATACATCAACTTCGGCAATTTGCGCGTCAATAGCGGCACGTGGTCGGTGGGCGGGGCGAGCAACTTCGCCAATAGCGCGCTCAATGGTGGCGTGTTGCAGTTCGCCAATCCTGCGCAGTTGGGCACCACCATCACCGCCAACGGCGGCACGCTCGAAGCCACGGCTGCCGGTCTGACCCTTGCACCGACCAATGGCATTGCGCTTGGCGCGGGCGGCCTGACCGTGCAGGGCACCAATAGCCTGACCGTCGGCAGCGCAATCACCGGCACCGGTGGATTGACCAAGACCGGTACCGGCGGACTGGCGCTAACCGGTACCAGCACGTTCAGCGGCGGCGTCAATCTGGTCAATGGCGCATTGACGGTGGGCGCCAACAACGCCTTGGGCACCGGCACGGTCGCCGCATCCGGCGGCAGCCTATTGGCAGGTGCTGCGGTGAACCTGGCCAATGCGTTTTCGCTGAGCAACACGGTTGGTATTGGTGGCGCAAACGCGCTGCGAATCGGAGGGACGATCAGTGGCACCGGGGCGCTCAACAAGATCGGCGCCGGCACGCTGACCTTGGGTGGCAGCAATACCTATAGCGGCGGCACCACGTTGGGTGCGGGTAGCGTGCTGCTGGAGACCTCCGGTGCGCTTGGCACTGGCACGGTCACTGCGGCAGGCGGTTTGCTGGATACCACTGCACCGCTGACCCTGACCAACAACTTTGCGCTCACCAATACACTGGGCCTGGGTACCAGCGGCAATGCGTTGACCTTGAGCGGCACGCTGGCCGGCGTTGGCGGTGTCAATAAACTCGGCACCGGGACGCTTTCACTCAGCGGCAGCAATAGCTACAGCGGCGGCACCACGCTGGCAGCGGGCACGCTGCAACTGGGTGCCGCGTCCGCGCTGGGCACGGGTGCATTGAATGTCACCGGCGCATCCAGCCTGAGCACCACTGCACCGTTGACGGTGGCCAATGGCATCAGCCTGGCTGCGCCGTTGAACTGGACCGGCGCACAAGCGCTCACGCTCAGCGGTGCCATCAACGGTGCCGGCAGTCTGATCAAGAGCGGCACTGGCGATCTCACGCTGACCAATGCCAACACCTACACCGGCGGCACCACGCTCAGCACCGGGCGACTGGTGGTCGGTTCGAATGCGGCCCTGGGCACCGGCACGCTCACCGCCAGCGGTGGTGAGCTCGATGCCACCGCAGCGTCCACGCTGGGCAACGCGATTGCGCTGACCGGAACCTTGGGCCTCGGCAGTAGCGGCAGTGCGTTGAATCTCACCGGCACCATCAGTGGCGCCGGCGCATTGAACAAACTTGGTGGCGGGACGCTGACGTTGGCTGGCCTGAACACCTATGCCGGCGGCACCAGCCTCAACGCCGGCACCTTGCAGGTGGCCAGCGGCAACGCACTGGGCACCGGGGCGTTGAATGTCGCTGGCTCTGCGACCTTGCAAAACACCGCCGCTGCCACGCTGAGCAACGCAGTGACGCTGAGCACCGGCGCGCTGACCCTCAATGGCGCGCAAGCGCTGACCCTGGGCGGCACCATCAGCGGTGCCGGCAGCCTCGTCAAGGCCGGCGGCGATCTCACGCTAACCGGCAACAGCACGTATAGCGGTGGTACCTCGCTCAATGCCGGCAAGCTCACGGTGGGCAGCAACACCGCGCTGGGTAGCGGAGCATTGACCGCAGCGGCCGGCACGACGTTGGACAGCGCAGCAGCGAGCACGCTCGCCAATGCAATTGCACTGGCAGGGCAGCTCACTGTGGCTGGCAGCAACGCGCTCACGCTGACCGGGGGCATCAGTGGCGCCGGCAGCCTGGACAAACTCGGCCCTGCCAGCTTGACCATCAACGGCAACAACACCTATCTGGACGGCACCCGCCTGACGGCCGGCAGCCTGATTCTGGGCAGCGATAGCGCGCTCGGGGCGGGCAGCCTGAGTGTGAGTGGCGGCCTGCTCGATAGCACTGCTGCACGCGTGGTGGCCAACAACGTGGTGCTGGATGCGGATCTGCAACTTGGCGGCAACCAAGACCTCACCCTCAATGGAGGCATCAGCGGCGCCGGTGGCCTGATCAAAGACGGCGCAGCAGCGCTGACACTGACCGGCGCCAACACCTTCAACGGCGGCGTGGATCTCAACACGGGAAGCTTGTCGGTCGGCAGCGGCGCGGCGCTGGGCAGTGGTGTGTTGACCGCAGCCGGAGGCACGCAACTGCAGGCCACCACGGCCACCGCGCTTGGCAACGATGTAGTGCTCAATGGTGCGTTGTCGTTGACCGGCAACAACAACCTGGGCTTGAGCGGTACCGTGAGCGGTGCCGGCAGCCTGGTCAAGCAAGGCAGCGGAGCGCTCACGCTCAACGGAAACAACAGTTACACCGGCGGCACCTTGTTGAACGACGGTGCCCTGGTCGTGGGCAGCAATACTGCGCTCGGTATCGGCGCATTCACTGCTGCCAACGGCACGCGGCTCACCGCTGCCTCTGCGGTGACCCTGCAGAACGCGCTCACCACCAATGGTGCGCTGACGATCGATGGACAAAACCTCACGCTCGATGGCGTCATCGATGGCGCCGGCAGCCTGATCAAGACAGGCGCACAAACGCTCACCCTCAACGGCAACAACACCTGGAGCGGTGGGCTGCAACTGCAGAGCGGATCGTTGTTGGTTGGCAGCAACACGGCATTGGGCACGGGCACCTTGACCGCCGCAGGCGGTACCACGCTGGATGCAAGCACCGCCGTGGCGCTGGGCAATGCGGTCGCCTTGAATGGCACGCTGACCCTGCCTGGCACGCAGGCGATTGCGCTCGACGGCGTTATCAGCGGCATCGGTGGCATCAACAAGCAGGGGCAGCGCCACCCTGACGTTGAGCAACGCCAATACCTTCAGTGGCGGCGTTGCGCTGGATGCGGGCAGGCTGGTGCTCGGGAACGATGCCGCGCTTGGCGTGGGTGACCTGCTGGTTAACGGCGCTGCCGAACTGGATGCCACGGCCGCGTTGACGGTAGGCAACAACCTCACGTTGAACGATCAAGTGACGCTGGTGGGCAGCAACGATCTGGCCTTGAACGGCAGCATCAGCGGCACCGGCAGCCTGGTCAAGAATGGCGCTGCCACGCTGTCGCTCACGGCCAGCAACAGCTACAGCGGCGGCACCGGCCTGACCGCAGGCACGATTGCGGTGGGCGCCGACAATGCACTCGGTACCGGCAGCCTGTCGGTGCTTGGCAATTCGGTGTTGAGCAATGCCGTTGCCGTGGCGCTGGGCAACGACATCGCGCTGGGCGCCGCGCTCACCGTGGATAACGCCGCAGACATGTTGGCCAGCGGTGCCATCAGCGGCAGCGGAAGCCTGGTCAAGACCGGCCTCGGCACGCTGACCTTAAGCGGCAACAACAGCTACACCGGGCCGCTGGCGATCCAGGCCGGTACCGTGGTGGCCAGCACCGCGGCCGCACTGGGCAACGCCAGCGCTGTCGATGTGGCGGCAGGCGCGCTGTTGAACCTGACCAATGGCGGGCTGATCAACGCGCTCAGCGGTGCGGGCGGTGTCGATACCGATACCGGCGCTACACTCCAGCTGGGCGGCGGCGATTTCGCCGGCAGCCTGGGCGGTGGCGGCAACCTGGACAAGGTGGGGACCGGCACCGTGCGTCTGCTCGGTACCAGTGCGATCGGTGGCAGCACGCAGGTCAGTGCGGGCACGCTCGATGTGGTCGGCAGTCTCGGCACCAGCGTCTTGAACGTGGCATCGGGCGGCACACTGACCGGCACCGGCGCCGCCGGCAATGTGGGTGCGGCGGTCACCGTCAGCGATGGCGGCAGGCTCGCACTCACCAGCGGTGCATCGTTGAGCGTGGGTGCGTTGACGCTCACGCCAGGCGCATTCGTCGATGTGGCGTTGGGTGCGCCAAGCGCAACCGGCTTGCTGGCCGTCAATGGCGATCTCACCCTGGACGGTACGCTCAACATCACCGATCTCGGCGGCTTCGGCACCGGCGTGTATCGCTTGATCGACTACACCGGCGCGCTCACCAACAACGGCATGCTGATCGGCCTGTTTCCGGGCAGCGTGGACATCAGCCAGCTCGCCCTGCAGACCGCCATCGGCCAGCAACTCAATCTGGTGGTGACCGCGCCGGGCAGCATCGTGCAATTCTGGGACGGTGTGCAGACTACGGCCAATGGCACTGTGGATGGCGGCGCCGGCACCTGGGGTGCAGCCACCAACTGGACCGGCCAGGACGGTAGCGCCAACAGCACCTGGCAAGGCGACTTCGCAGTGTTTTCGGGTACGGCAGGCACGGTGGGCGTGCAGGGCACGCAGGACATCGGCGGCTTGCAGTTCGTGACCGATGGATATCAGCTGGGCGATGCCGGCGCGGGCGCACTGGCAGTGACCGACCCGTTGACCGCCATCCGCGTCGACCCGGGTGCCACGGCGAGCATCGGCGTGGCCATCACCGGCACCGGCGGCGTGCAGAAGCTCGATACCGGCACGCTGGTGCTGAGTGGTCCCAACACCTACACCGGTGGCACTGCGCTGGGCGGCGGCAGCCTGGTGTTGGGCAATGCACAAGCGCTGGGCAGCGGCACGCTGACCGCCGCAGCGGGCACCGCGCTCGATACCAGCCAAGCGTTGGCGCTCGGCAACGCGGTGGTGCTCGATGGTGCGTTGACCCTGCCCGGCAGCAACGACCTGACATTAGCCGGCGCCGTCAGCGGTGCCGGCAGCTTGATCAAGAACGGCACCTCCACGCTGACGCTGGACGGCAGCAACGGCTACCTCGGCGGCAGCGTGTTGAATGCCGGCACTCTGGCAGTGGGCAGCAACACCGCACTTGGCACGGGCAGCCTGTCGGTGCTGGGCGATGCAAGGTTGAGCAATGCCATTGCCTTGGCCCTGGGCAACAACGTCAACCTGGGCGCCAACCTGACCATCGCCAGTGCAGACGATCTGGCGTTGACCGGCGTGCTCAGTGGCGCGGGCGCGCTGACCAAGACGGGCCTGGGCACCTTGACCTTGTCGGGCAGCAACCTGTTCAGTGGCCCGGTGTCGGTGCAGGGCGGCGTGCTGGCCACCTCCGCCTCCGGCACGTTGGGGACGACCGCCAGCGTGGATGTTGCGGCAGGGGCAGGGCTCTCGCTCGGCAGCAATACCGCGTTGAGCAGCGTCACCGGCCTGGGCAATGTGGCGATCCAGGGTGGCAGCACCTTGCAACTGGGCGTGGGCGACGTCAGCAGCACGTTTGCAGGTGCGTTGAACGATGCCGGCAATCTGGAAAAGGTCGGCACCGGCACCGTACAACTCACCGGCACCAGCGCGATCGGCGGCACCACACAGATCACGGCAGGCACGCTGGATGTGGATGGCTCGCTGGGCAGTGCCGGTGGCGTCACCGTGGGCACCGGCGGCACGCTGAGCGGCAGCGGCGTGGTCGATGCCGCGGTCACGGTGAATGATGGTGGCCGCCTGGTGGTGACCAGCGGTGCGCTGCTGACCACCGGCAGCCTGAGCATGGCATCCAATGCGACGCTCGATGCGTTGCTGGGAATCCCCAGCCAAACCGGGGTGCTTGCGGTCAACGGCGACCTCACGCTGGATGGCACGCTCAACATCACCGACATCGGCGGCTTCGGCACTGGCGTGTATCGCCTGATCGATTACACCGGCACCCTGACCAACAATGGCATGGGTTTTGGCACATTGCCGGGCACGGTCGACCCCGCCCAGCTCACGCTGCAGACCTCGCTGGCGCAGCAGGTCAATGTGGTGTTGTTGGCTTCCGGCAGCAACGTGCAGTTCTGGGATGGCGCGCAGACCGTCGCCAACGGCAGCGCCGATGGCGGGACTGGCACATGGACTGCCGGTTCCACCAATTGGACGTCGGTCGATGGGCTGACCAACAGCGATTGGCAGAACAGCTTTGCGATCTTTGCAGGCACCGCGGGCAACGTGGGCGTGCAGGGCACCCAGGGCATCACCGGCATGCAATTCATCACCGATGGCTATGTGCTGAGCGATGCAGGCGGTGGCGCATTGAGCGCCAATGCAGCGAACACCATCATCCGTGTCGACCCCGGCGTGACCGGCACCATCGATGTCGCCATCGGCGGCACTGGCACGCTGCAAAAGCTCGATAGCGGCACGCTGGTGCTGACTGCTGCCAACACCTATACCGGCGGCACCGCGCTCGGCGGCGGCACCCTGGTGTTGGGCAATGCGCAAGCGCTGGGCACCGGCACGCTCACTGCCGCAGCGGGCACCACGCTCGATACCAATCAAGCATTGGCGCTCGGCAATGCGGTGGTGCTCGATGGCGCGCTGACGCTGCCGGGCAGCAACGATCTGGCATTGACCGGTGCGATCAGCGGTGCAGGCAGTTTGATCAAGAACGGCACGTCCACCCTCACGCTCAGCGGCAACAACAGCTATGCCGGCGGCACGACGCTCAGCGATGGCACGCTGGCGGTGGCCAGCAATACCGCCCTGGGCAGCGGCACCTTGTCGGTCACCGGCGATTCGGTGCTGAGCAATGCGGTTGCCGCGGCATTGGGCAACGCGGTCACGCTGGGCGCGGCGCTTACCGTCGACAACCCGGCCGACCTCACGCTTACCGGCAACATCAGCGGTAGCGGGAACTTGATCAAGACCAACACCGGCGTGCTGACGCTCGACGGCAGCAATACCTACAGCGGTGGCACCACGGTCGCTGCCGGCACGCTGGTGGGAGATGGCGCGAGCCTGCAAGGCGCCATCGTCGACAACGCAACCCTGGCGTTCAATCAGGTGACCGATGGCGTGTTTACCGGTTCGATTACCGGCACCGGTACGGTGATCAAGGAGGGCGCCGGCGCATTGCGGCTCAACGGCGCCAATGGCTACACCGGTGGCACCACCATTGCGGCCGGCACCCTGATCGGCGATACCGCCAGCTTGCAGGGCGATATCACCAACAATGCAGCGTTGGTGTTCGACCAGATCACCGGTGGCGTGTATGCCGGCGCGGTCAGCGGGAGCGGCTCGCTGGAAAAGACCGGCAGCGGCGTGCTGCAATTGCTTGGCGCCAACACGTATACCGGCGGCACCGTCATCAGCGCCGGTAGCCTGGTCGGCAACACCACCAGCGTGCAGGGCGATGTGGTCGACAACGCGACCTTGGTCTTCGATCAGGCCAGCGACGGCGCGTTCGCCGGGGTGGTCAGCGGCACCGGTAGCGTGATCAAGCAAGGCGCCGGCGCGTTGACCTTGTTGGCGCCCAACACCTACAGCGGCGGCACCACCATCGCCAGCGGTAGCTTGATCGGCACCACCGACAGCCTGCAGGGCAACATTGTCGACAACGCCGTGCTGGTGTTCGACCAGGCGACCGATGGGACCTACGCCGGCAACGTCACCGGCAGCGGCGTGCTGGTCAAGAACGGCACCGGTGCGCTCACCCTGGATGGCGTCAACGGCTACCTGGGCGGTACCACCGTCAACGCGGGCACGCTGGTTGGCAACACCGCCAGCCTGCAGGGCGACATCACCAACAACAGCACGCTGACCTTCCTGCAAAACAGTGCCGGCAGCTATGCAGGCAGGTTGTTCGGGGTCGGTCGCTTCATCAAGCTGGGAACCGGCACGCTATTGCTCACCGCCAACAGCAGCAGCTTCACCGGCCCGACCGAGGTCAATGCCGGCACCCTGAGTGTCGGCAACCTGGCCAACCCCGGCACGGCACTGGGCGGGCCGGTCACGGTGGGTCCGGGCGGCACGCTCACCGGCAGCGGCAGTGTCGGCAGCCTGGTGTCGTCGGGCACGGTCGCCATCGGTGGTGCCGGTGGCACCATCAGCGTCGGCGGCACTGCCACGTTTGCACCAGGCTCCACGTTGCAGATAACGCCTGGCGACGGCGGTGTGGTGACGCCGGTGACGGTGGGCGGTGCAGCCACGGTAGCAAGCGGCACCACCCTGGAGTTGGTGCGTGCGACCGATATGCCGCTGTTTACGGAGATTCCGGTGATCAGCGCCGGCGGCGGTCTCACCGGGCAGTTCACCAACGTCGTCTCCGACTACGCGTTTATCGAGCCGAACGTGAACACCACCGCCACTGCGTTGTCGGTGACCTTTGGGCGCAATACGGTGGGCATGGTGGACGCGGTCACCACACCGAACCAGCAATCCACGGCGGCAGCGGTGGACGGCTTGCCGAACACCAGCCCGATCTATCAGGCCGTGGTGCGTTTGCCCGACGACCCGGAAGCGGTGCGCACCGCGTTCGCCTCGTTGTCGGGCGAAAGCCATGCCAGCACGGCTACCGCCATGCTGGACAGCCGCTTCCTCAACAGCGGCATCGGCAACCATCTGCGTGGCGACAGCCAGGACACGCTGGTCGGCGATACCATGGTGTGGATCACCGGGCGCAGCCTGCCCACCCGTGTCGATGGCGATGCCAATGCGGTGTCGGTACGCCGCGAGGACAACGGGGTGATGGCCGGTGCGGAACGCCGCTTGGGCGAACGCAGCGTGGTGGGCATTGCGGTCGGCAACCAGGATATCGAGAGCTGGTCGCGCGAATGGGGCGACCGTGCCGATGTGGATGGCACGCATGCCGGCGTGTATGGCCGCGCCGACTGGTCTGCGTTCTCGCTGCAGGGCGCGGTGGATTACGCCAGCTACAGCGTCGACAGCACGCGCCGGGTGATGTTGCCCGACGTGCTCGCAGAGCGCCTGGTCAGCCGCTACGACGCCACCGCGGTCACGGTGTCGCTGGAAGCGGCCTGGAATCTGCGCACCGAGGGCGC
The DNA here is from genome assembly GCA_022749655.1 of Xanthomonas phaseoli pv. phaseoli. Lineage (GTDB taxonomy): Bacteria > Pseudomonadota > Gammaproteobacteria > Xanthomonadales > Xanthomonadaceae > Xanthomonas > Xanthomonas phaseoli. Next base: position 2,960,476 of record CP094243.1, on the reverse strand, counting down.
CGTGTACAGCCCGTTCATTGCGGCCGATTACACCCGCCTGAAGACCGACGGCTTTACCGAACGCGGCGGCATTTCCGCGCTGTCGGTGGACAGCGCCAGCGACACCTTCAGTACCGCCACGCTGGGTATGCGTGGTCACTGGGACCTCGGGCAACAGGCGGCGTTGTATGCGTCGGCAGGCTGGCGGCATGCCTTCGGCGACCGTTCGGTGCAGCGCTCGGCCGGCTTCATCGGCACCGCCTCGGAGTTCTCGGTGCAAAGCGTCACCCTGGCCAAGAACGCGGCCATTGGCGAGCTGGGCGTGAGCCTGATCACCTCGCCACGCAGCCGGCTGGCACTGTCGCTGCAAGGCCTTAGCGGCGACGGGCAGACGGCGTACGGTGGCCAGGTGACCTGGGGAGTGAGCTTCTGAGCCTTGTCTTGCGGCTTGCTTGACACTCGCAATGCAAGAACGCCTCGGATGTCGGGGCGTTCTTTTTGCCTGTGGTTCTGTGTCTATCGTGCGCGTCGCACGATGCGCACGCGAGCGTTCGTATGCGTTGCGGCGATCAGCTCAATGCATGGCCGAAAACGCGCTGCGCGCGTGCCGCTGCATGGCGCGCTGCCATCCCAAAGCACGCATGCCGTCACGATGGCTGGATGCCCGCCGATGGTGCGTGCGCTGTCATGCAGTACAGCACGCCAACACCGGTCACATCGCGCGCATCACAGTCCGATGCGTTCAGCCAGCCGCACCAGTTCGGCCAGCGATCCGGCCTGCATCTTGCGCATGGCCTGGCCACGCCGCACTTTCACGGTGATCTCGCTCAGGTGCAAGCGCGCGGCAATCTGCTTGTTCAACAGGCCTTGCACCACCAGTCGCGTGACATCCTGCTCGCCGCTGGTCAGCGACTCCCAACGTGCGCGCAAGGCTGCGGCCACCGCCTCGCTCTGGCGGCGCGCACGGTCGCGGCGGATGCCGTCCTGAATCGCATCCAGCAAGGCCTGATCGCGAAATGGCTTGGTCAGGAATTCGATCGCGCCGTTCTTCATCGCCTCCACGCTCATCGCGATATCGCCATGACCGGTGATGAAGATGGTGGGCAGGGCAACGCCGGATTCGGCCATGCGCCGATGGAACTCCATCCCGCTCTGGCCCGGCATGCGAATGTCCAGCACCAGGCAGGCGGGTACCTCGTGCAACCGATGCGCAAGGAATTGATCGGTGGAACCGAACGCGTAGACCTGCAAGCCGACCGAGGCGAACAGATCTTCAAGTGCAGCGCGCATCGAGGCATCGTCGTCGATGAGATATACCACCGGGGCCAGCTCGCTCATTGCCTGCGCTCCGTCGCGACCAGCGGCAGACGCAAGCCGAAGCGCGCGCCGCGTACGCCAGCCGGCTCGGCCCAGATCTGTCCGCCATTGGCTTCCATGATGGTGCGGCTGATGCTCAAGCCGATGCCCATGCCATCGTCCTTGGTGCTCCAGAACGCTTCGAACACATGCGCCAGTGCGTCGTCGGACAAACCTGGGCCGGTGTCGTCGATGCACAGGCATGCCCACGTTTCATCGGTGTGCGAGCGTACGTGGATGCTGCGCGCCTCGTCCGGCAGGGTGGTCAGTGCCTCCACTGCGTTGAGCAACAGATTGCCGATGACCTGCTGGATCTGTACGCCATCGGCCAGCACCGCGGGCAGGGCAGGGTCCAGCTCCAGCGACAGCGCGATGCCATGGCGCTCGGTTTCGCCGCGGGTGAGCGCGATCATGTCGAGCACGGTGCGGTTCAGATCCAGCCGCTGGCGTTGGCTGGCTTCGCCACGCGCCAGTGCACGCATGCGCGCGATGATGGCGCTGGCGCGGCCGGCGTCGGCGAGCATGCGCTCCAGTGCGGCATCGGCCTTGGCCAGGTTGGGCGGTTGCTGCGCCAACCAACGCTGGCAGGCATTGCCGCTGGTCACGATGGCGGCCAAGGGTTGATTGACTTCGTGCGCGATCGATGCGGCCAGCCCGCCCATGCTGCCGCTGCGCGTAAGCCGCAACAGCCGTGCCTGTGCGGCATGCGCGCTGGCTTTTGCCGCTTCCATCTGCACCGCCAGGTACGTGGTGACCGCCACCACCACCGCGCTGATGCAGGAGTTGATCACGCCCACGCGGTAGCTGCCGGCCGGGGTGAGATGGAAGCTGAGCACAATCAGCGCCAGACAAGTGGCAGCCAATGCAACCACGCCGGCGCGTGTGAGCAGGCGTACCGACAGCAGCACCACCAACGTATAGAACAAGGCTGCCGCCACCGCGTAGTCGGTGACGGTATCGGCCACGAAGATCGCCGCCATGCCGGCCACCAGCCCGACCATGCCAAGCAGGTCGGTACGCGTGGGTGGGGAGCGGAAGAGAGAGGTCATGCGCATGGCGGCGATTGTCTCAGCAGGCGACGCCGCCGTGACACAACCGGCGCTGGCTGCGGCGCGCGATTCATGGAACCGCGGGCTTGGGCGTCTGGGCCGCTGGCGACCACCACGGCCCGCCACCCAGGGCCTGGTACAGCGCGACGGTGTCGGCGTAGCGCGCGGCCTGTGCCTGGACCGTAGCGGCCTGCGTGCTTTGGAAGGCCTGCTGCGCCTGCAGCAGATCTGCCATGCCCACCGCACCGACCGCGTGTTGACGTTGCACCAGCGCCAGGGTGCGCTCGGCCAGCGCCTGTGCATCGGCACAGGCGCGCAGGCTCTGCGCGTCGCCCTGCAGCGCGGTCAGCGCGTTGGAAACCTCGCCGAATGCGTTCAGCACCACGCTGCGATAGTGCGCCATGGCCTGCATGTAGCCAGCTTCGGCCGCCCGTTGCTGATGCGCAAGCGCGCCGCCATGAAACAGCGGTTGCAGCAGGCTGCCGGCCACCGACCATTGCGTATTGCCGGCCGCGAACATGCGCCCGACACTGGATGCAGAGCCGCCGCTGGCCGCACTCAAGGTGATCGATGGCAAGCGTGCAGCCGCCGCCACGCCGATCAATGCGCTGGCAGCGTGCGCCTGTGCTTCGGCGGCGCGGATGTCCGGACGGCGGTCGACCAACCGCGAGGGCAGCGATAACGGCAGCTGCGCCGGAAGCTGCAACGTGTCCAGCGTCAATGCCTCACCCGCAGCGTCGCTGGGCAAGCGCCCGCCCAGAATCGCGAGCAGGGTCCGTTGCTGTTCCAGCAGTTTTTCCAGCCCCGGCACCGCGGCCTGCGCCTGTGCCAGCGCAGTGCGTTGGGCCAGCACCTGCGCTGCACCGACGGCGCCAAGCGCCTGCTGACGTTCGGTGAGCGTACAGAGCTGCTCGGCGATGGCGACCTGGGCGCGCGCCGCATCCAGTTGCGCGCGCACGGACGCCTCGCCAATGGCCGCGTTCACTACGTTGGCGGTGAGGCTCAGGTACGCCGCATCGCGCTGATCGCGCTGCGCCTGTGCCTGCGCATCGGCCGCTTCCACTTGCCGCCGCGTGCCGCCGAACACGTCCAGCGTATAGCTGACGCTGAGTTGGGCGGTGCGCAGCGCATACGGTGTGTCGATGCCGGCATCCGGCGCCGGCACCACCGAGTCGCGTTGCCGGCTGGCATCCACATGCAGATCCGCTTGCGGTAGCCAGGCACCGCGTTGCGCGGCCAGCGTCTGTTGCGCCTGGCGGAGCGCTGCGTCAGCGGCCTGCAGGTCCGGATTGGCACGCAATGCCTGCTCCACCACGGCATTGAGTTGCGGCGAACCGAAGGCGCGCCACCAGGCGGCCGGCACGTCCTGCCCGCTCGAACTGCTGCGCACCACCATGTGCGGTGCCGGCGGCCACGGTCGTTGCCGGTAACGCATTGGCGGTGTAGCGATCGGCAGCGGGTGGAGCGGGGCGATGAAAGTCCGGTCCCACTGCGCAGGCGGCGAGCGATACCGCCACGGCACTGGCGAGCAATGCGTTGCGAACGTTTTTCATGCGGTGGTCTCCTGGCGGCCTTGGCGCGTTGCGACGAAGGCTTCCATCAGGTAGTACAGCGATGGCAACAACACCAGGGTGAGCACTGTGGCGGTGACCAGTCCGCCAACCACCACCGTGGCCAACGGGCGCTGCACATCGCTGCCCAGGCCGGTGGCGAGCATTGCCGGTGCCAGGCCAAGCGCTGCCACCGTCGCGGTCATCAGCACCGGACGCATGCGGCTTACCGCGCCGGCCACCACCGCCTCGCGCAAGGACATGCCCACGTCGTGGCGCAGCCGGTTGATCTGCGCGAGCATCAGCACCGCGTTCAGGACCGCGACCCCGAACAGGGCGATGAAACCTACCGCGCTGGAGACATTGAGCGTCATCCCGCGCAGGTGCAATGCAGCCAGCCCGCCGATCATGGCCAGCGGCACGGCGGCAAGCACCAATGTCGGCTGGCGCAGGTTGCCGAACGCGCCAAACAGCAACACGAACATGATGCACAACGTGGTCGGCAGCACCACCAGCAGGCGCGCCTGGGCACGTTGCAGGTTCTCGAACTGGCCGCCCCACACCAGCTGCATGTGCTGCGGGTCGACGCGCACCTGCCGCGCGAGCGTGGCCTGCGCATCGCTCAGGAAACTGGACAGATCGCGCCCGCGCACGTTGAGCCGCACGATGATGTTGCGCCGGCCCATCTCGCGCACGATCACGCTCTGGCCGCTGGTGGTCGTGATGCTGGCCACCGCCGAGAGCGGTATCTCGGCACCGGTAGCGGTACGCAGGCGCAACGCGCCAATGGCCTGCGGATCGTTGCGATACCGTTGCGGAAAGCGCACGGTGAGGTCGTAACTCTTCTCGCCGAGATACATCTGCCCGATCGGGCTGCCGCCGATGCCGGTGGAAATCAGATCCGACACATCGGCCGCGTTGATGCCATAGCGTGCCGCCGCCTCGCGGTCGAAGCGTACCTGCAGGTTCGGCAGGGGCGGCTCCACATCCACGGCGATGTCCGCAGCGCCCGGCACCTTGTGCAAGGTTGCGGCCACCTGGTCGGCAACGCCGCGCACCTGCTGCAGGTCGTCGCCGAACACCTTCACGGTCAGGTCGCTGTGCGCGCCGGAGAGCTTGTCCTGCACGCCGTCGATCATCGGCTGCATCATGCTCACCGTGTAACCGGGCATCTGCGCATAGCGCGCGCCGAGCGCAGCGATCAAGGCCTGCTTGTCCATGCCGGCCGGCCAGTCTTTGTAGGGACGCAAGCCCACGCTCGCTTCGATATGCGAAGGCGTCCAGTAGTCGGTGCCATCGTCGTTGCGCCCGGTCTGGGTCACCACGTACGACACCTCGGGAAATTCCAGCGTCGCCTTGCGCAAGGCATTGGCCATGGTGGCGGCCTTGTCCAGGGTGATGCCTGGCGGCATCTGCACCTGCAGCCACAGCGATCCTTCGTCGATATACGGCAAGAAGTCGCGGCCAATGCTGCCTCCCAACACCGTCAGCACGCACAGGGCCAGTACCGCGCATGCCAGCAGCCAACCGCGTCGGCCCACGCTGCGTTCCAGCACTGCGCGGTAGCGCTGCCCCAGTGTTTCCAGGACGCGGTTGTGCAGCATCTTGCGCGGCTTGCGGAACGCCAGCCACGCCAGGCCAGGAATTAGTGTCAACGCCACCAGCAGCGCACCGATCAAGGCCGCGCCCACCGCGTAGGCCATCGGCGAAAACAGCTTGTACTCGATGCGCTCGAACGCCAGCAGCGGCAGGTACGCACAGCCGATCACGGCCATGCCGAAAAAGATCGGCCGCGCCACCTGCAGCGTGGCGTCGATCGCATCGCGCGCCGTCAACGCACGCTGGCTGTTTTCTTCGCGCAGGCGCAAGACGTTTTCCACCAGCACCACCGCGCCATCGACCAGGATGCCGAAGTCGATCGCGCCCAACGATAGCAGATTGGCCGGAATCTTGAGGTGGTGCATGAAGATGAAGGCGATCAACAACGACAGCGGGATGGTCAACGACACGATCGCCGCCGCACGCGGGCTACCCAGGAAGATCAGCAGCACCACGCACACCAGCAGCATGCCTTCGGTCAGCGTGGCGCTCACCGTGTGCAACGTGGCGTCGATCAACGCGGTGCGGTCCAGGTACGGCACCACCTTGACGTCCTTGGGCAACACGCTGTTGTTGAGCTCCTCCACAGCGCTGTGGATGCCTTGCAAGGCCACCGACGGGTTGCTGTCCTTGAGCAGCAATGCGATGCCTTCGATCGTGTCCGGGTTGCCGTCCTTGCCCAGAATGCCGCGTCGCTCGACATTATCGTAGCGCACCTCTCCCAGGTCCTTGACCAGGACCGGCACGCCATTGCTGCTGCTCACCACCACGTTGCCGATGTCCTGCAACGAATGCAGCAGACCGATGCCGCGAATCACGTAGCTTTGTTCGCCACGATCCACCACGCTGCCGCCGCCATCGGCATTGTTGCTGGTGATAGCGCTCTTGACCTGCTGCAACGACACCCCGTAACGGGTCAAGCGGTCCGGCTCCAGCGCCAATGAAAATTGCGTGGTGAGGCCGCCGAAGTTGGTGACATCGGCCACGCCTGGCACCCTCTGCAGGCGTGGAATCACCGTCCAGAATTGCAGATCGGACAGCTCGCGCAGGCTGCGTGTCTTCGATTCCAGTGTATAGCGATAGATCTCGCCGGTGGGCGAGGTGTATGGGTCGAGCCCAGGAATCGCGCCATAGGGCAGGGTGACCGCCTGTATGCGTTCCAGCACGCGCTGGCGCGCGAAATAGCCTTCGGTTCCATCGTCGAAGACCAGCGTGATCAGCGACAGGGCGAACAAGCTGCGTGAGCGCAGCACATGCAGGCCTGGCGTGCCCATCAACGCGCGTTCCAACGGTACGGTGATTTGCTGTTCCACTTCTTCCGCACCCAGGCCCGGGACCTGCGTGACCACTTGCGAGGTGACATCTGCGATGTCCGGGTAAGCTTCCACCGGCAGCTGCGTCCAGCTCCATGTGCCGTATAACGCAATGAGTACGAAGACCAGCCAGACGATGCCGCGACGCTGGAAGCAGGTGGTGATGATCGCCTCAATCATTGAGCAGGGCTCCGTCCTGGATCACCACACGCTCGCCGGCCTTCAAGCCGGACAGGATCTCGGTATGCCCCTCCGTTGCGCGGCCGGTGGCCACGATGCGCGAGCGATACACGAACGGCGCGGTTTCGACAAAGACGCGCGTGTACAGCCCCATCTGCAAGAGGGCGCTATCGGGCACCAGCAACGCCTGCTGGGGGCGCGACTGGAACTGGGCGCGCGCAAACATGCCCGGCTTGAGCAGGCCGTCGCGGTTAGTCAAGGCCACCCTGACTTTCAACGTGCGGGTGGCGGGGTCGAGCAAATCATCGACGTGTTGCACGTGGCCGACGAAGCGTTGGCCGGGATAGGCATCCAGGCTGGCAGTGACCGGCTGACCTTCGAAGACCTGGCCGACTTCGCGTTCCGGCACGCTGGCGGTGAGCCACACCTGCGAGATATCGGCCACCGTCATCAGCGACGCTGATGTGTCGTTCCAGAAGCCGCCCAGCGCCGCGCTCAGGTCCACCACGCGACCGGCAATGGGCGCACGCAGGACATAGCGCCGATGCGAGCTTGCCTGCGCAGCCACACCCAGCTGGGCCAGACGATCGCTGGCCGCCCGCGCATCGTTCCCTGCGCTGTCGAAGGCCTGTTGCGCCGCCTGCAGATCGCGTGCAGCGGAAATGCTGTCTGCTGCCAGCGTCTTCTGCCGGGCAAGTTCCAGGCGCGCCTGTTCCAGCGTGGCGCGCGCCTTGCCGGCCTCGCTATACGCATTGGCAAGTTCGGCAGAATCCAGCACGCACAGCACATCGCCCGCATGCACCGTGTCGCCCAGGGTCTTGGGCAGTGCGACCACGCGCCCGGCCAAGGGCGGCACCACCCGCACCAGGCGCTCGGGCTGCACCTCGATCACGGCCGGCATCTGCAGCAGCGGGGCGATGGCTTGGCTGCGGACCGCCTGCACGCGCAGGCTGGCACGCAAGGGCGAGTGCGCCGGCACGCTCACCTGCGCGTTGGTGTGGATCAGCAGCGGCGAGGGAGCAGCCGGTGGCGGCGTGGCTCCGCAGCCAGCCAGCAAACTGCACACACAGGCAGCTGCCAGCGTAGAACGCAGGAAGAGGGACGACATGCGATGACTCGAACGGGGAGAGGGAAGGCGTTGCACCCGCGGTCGGCGATGCGCGAACGCAGGCCGCGGGTGCAGTGGCAATGGATCTACGTTCGCTGCCGGCAGCGGCGTACATCGGCATCGCCTGGCACCCATGGCGCATCGCCACAGGTGTGAGGTTGCGCGCCAGCCATCGGGGCCGGCGCAGTTGCAACGCGTGCTGCAACCGCGTCGACGGCGTGCATGGTGCCAGCCGTCGGCGCGCGAAACCAGGGGTTTCCGGGCGTTTTCGCCAGTCCATGGACATCGCATCGATATACCTTCGTATCGTCTGCGCGTGGCCGGTACGCAAGGCGCCGTAGCAGCCAGGCGCTTGGTCGTTCGGTATTGGCATGCGGCTAAAACGAAAAGGCCCCGGACATGCCGGGGCCTTTTTGTTGATCTGTCACGCAACGGTCTGCGCGACCTCCTCACCTGCATCGCCTGCAGCACCGCTGCATCGGCTGCGATCAGAACTGCCAGCGCAGACCGATATTGGCATTGATGCTGTTGGTGTCCGCACGAGCGCGCTCGGCACCCACGTTGCCGTAGATGGAGAACGCATCGTTGAGCTGGTAACGCAGGCCAACCGAGGCGCGCAGCGACTGCTTGGACACCGGCTCGCCGGCAACATTGAAACGCGCTTCCGGCAATCCGGTGAACCACGCCGAGAAGTCGGCATTCGGGTTGCCCAGCAGCGAGCGATACGCCACCAGACCATCGAAGCCCCAGTTGCCGCGTGCCAGATGGCCACGCACACCCACCTCGCCGTACCCCGCGCGCAGGGTGTCGCCGTTCGCGCTCAGGCCCAGTCCTGTCACCGAGGCTTCGCTGAAGGCATCCTGGGTCTGGCTCACCACACCGGCGGCCACGAACGGCGACAACCCGGCCTGCGGCATCAGGCCGAATTCCGCGCGCGCCGACCAGTTGGTGTCGTGGCGACGGTCCTGCAAGCGCTCGCCGATACTGCCGGCCAGCACGTCGCGTTCGGTCTCGACGCTGCTCATGCCGTACGAACCGATCGCCGACAGATACGCCTTGCCGATCGGCTGGTACAGGTACGCGGTCATCGCGTACCGGTCCGAACGCAGACGGCTCGACGACGCCGCGATATGCGCACGGTCCTGACCGGAGGTCACCGCCGCACCGACGATGGTGCCGGCGTTGCCGATCGGCAGATCCACGCCGAAGGTGGTGGCCTGCTGGGTGTAATCGGCCGAATCGAAACCGCGACGGCCCAGGTTGCCGTCCAGGTAGCTGCCCTGCATCCAGGTGGTCAAGCTGGTGGTATCGGCCAGGTAGGGCAGGCGGTCGGCGGCCACACGTGCGTCGTTGAGCGCGGACTGGAAGCCCAGCGTACGCTCGATGCCATGCACCTGGCCGGTCAGGGTCGGCAGCGATGCGGCAACCTGCGCATCTGATGCTCCAATCAACGAACCGGTGGCGCTGATCAGGCCACCCAGGTTGTCGGTGTCGCCCGAGGCGACCCGCGTATCCAGCACATTGACCAACGCATCGGCCTGGTTGGCACCGTTGACCACCGACTGCGGCGCACCGGCTGCCTGTGCGCTGGCCGCGGAGGCATTGCGGGTCAGGGTCGCGGTGACGGTGGTCGGGTCGTAAGACAGTGCCGCGGTCCAGAAGAAATTGTTGGCGTACTGCACGCGGTCGAACGTGCCTTGCAGGACGCCGGCCTTGACGATCTTCTCGGTACTGCCGAGGGTGTAGCCGGCCGCTTCCGGCAGCAACAGCAGATTGCCCTTCAAGCTGGCCCGGCCGGTGACGGTGAGGCCCTTGCCCAACTCGAGCGCGGTGGTGCCGGTGTTGTTGACCAGGCTGTAGTTGCCGTTGATCACACCGCCGCGCGATTCGAACGTGGCCGAGTTCAACACGATCACATCCGAACGCAGGCTGCCGGACAGTACGAGCACGCCGTCGCTGATGCTGGTGCCGCCGGTATAGCTGTTGTTGCCGCTCAGGGTGAGCTTGCCGGTTCCGTTCTTGGTCAGGCTGCCCACGCCGGAGATGTCGTTGCTGAAGGTGCTGTCGTAGCCGGCGGTCACATTGGCCGCCCAGTTGCTTGCGAACTGGCCCGGGCCCTTGATCGCCTTGGCCGCATTGACCAAGCCCCAGCCGTACAGCGCGTCCACACCCGGGTCGCCCAGGTCGGTGGCGGTGGTCAGCAAGGTCTGCTGCAGGTTGGAGGCGCTCATCCACGGATACACGCCCAGCACCTGCGCGGCGACACCGCTGACGGCGGCAGTGGAGAACGAGGTGCCGGCAATCTGGCCCCCAATTCGGTGCCGGCTAGCGCCGGGGCGGTGTAGGTGCCCGGAGCGACCAGGCACCACTGCGCAGCGGCGCCGCAGTGATTGGAATAGCTGGTCAAGCCGGCGGCATTGCCGGCGCTATCGATATTGATCGCGCCCACGGCCAGCCAGTTATTGCGCACGCTGGCTTCTTGCACCGGCGTTGCCGCCGGGTAGGAGGCTTCTGCCGCGCCTTCGTTGCCAGTGGAGGCCACGATCAGCGCATCGGCCTGCACCAACGGGGTCAGAGCGTACTTCCAGGCCAGCGCAGCGTTGGCACTGGCGGTGGCATCGGGGTAGGAGGCGCCGATGGACAGGTTGGCGATCCGCACGCCAGCCGCGGCCAGGTCCACCGCCGCGCGACGGGTCTGCTGCGTGCCGCAGGAATTTTCGGCGCAGATGCGCGCGTAGAACAGGTCCGCATCCGGCGCAACGCCACCGGCAAAGCCGTCCTGCGCGGAGCCCAGCACCAGCGCAGAGACGATCGTGCCATGACCGCGCAGGGCATTGGCCGACGATTCGGGCGTACCCGGGCTGGCGGTGTAATCGTTGAAGCTGTCGACCTTGCCGCTGATCGGTGCGTAGCTCGGCACCAGGTTGTCGTCCAGCACTGCCAGCTTCACGCCTTGGCCGCGCGCGCCCGCCTGCTGCGCCAAATCCGCATTGGTCGGCACCAGTAGATTGCTGCCTACGCCCTGATAGCGAGGCGGGGCCGGTGTCGGGGCAGGCGTGGTCTTGGGCAGCGGGTCCGCTGCCGGCGGCGGAGTCGTCGGAGTCGGCGCGATCACCGTGGTCTGCGGCGGGTCGCTACGCACGTTGCCGCCACCGCCACCGCCGCCACAGGCGGTCAGGACGAGGCAAGAGGCGATGGTGGTAGCCAGTAGCGAGCGATTCATTGGTTGGTCGGTTCCAGTTTTTGGGTGCGCCGCTGCTGCTGGTGATTCAAATTTGGCGCAGAAGGTCCCCACGCCGGCGATCGCCGACGAAGGCATTTAATTTCACGCGTTAATCATTTATCGAGCGCTGCGCCTTGTCCCCAACGAATGCGCCCGCCGAGCGTCTGAAAAATACGTTTGTAATACCCAGTGCTTGCGAAATTGTTTAACGGCGCTATCCAGGATCTCTGGAATCTGAACGGACAGTTGCTATTCAGAGAAAAGCTGTCCAAATAGGATCTGCCGATTTAATCGATAGCTGAAATGAATCAGGGGCGCATTAGCAGGTCACTCAGCAGATTAATGTCGGAGCGTGCCCAACAATAATGCGTCACAGATCTCGCGGGGCGGCAATCCTAAATGCGACTGTGGCCTTCGTGAATCAGGGAATGCCGTCACCTTTGTCGGTAAAACCACTACCCCCGATAGCGAATTCAAGTGCAAGTTAGCGGATCTAACGGACTCTAGCGCAGTGCATGCGTGGCCGGATTGATTGCCGAAAAATTATACTAATTTGCTCATTTTGGTTTTTTTCCGCTGAATGTATTCCCGGTAATATACTGAGTAAGGTCAGGCGCAAAGGCCCATTGTGCGTAATCCAACATGCCAGGTGGGTCAAATCCACCAGTTCGGCACCTTGCTTGAGCATCCGGCACAAATTTCGAATGAAGCGAGCAACTTTAGGTCGTTGATCTTTCAGGCCGGGGGCAGCTGAATGGCGCGTGTTTTTTTCCTGCGCGTGGATTTAAATTCCGACACGCGCAGTTGCATTCCCCGACGGCAGGCGGGATCGAACGCCAGCGATAACGCTTATCGTGATGGGCCGGGAGCGTCGTGATGGGCCGGGAGCGCATCGCCTGCCGCTGCGCGGCTGCGTGCGGTGTCGCCGTTCAGCGCACGCTTGGGCCGAGTTCTGCCACGCCCCATTGCGGTTCTACAGTACGCAAGGCCGGTCGCCGCGCGACGCCACCTGCGCCGGCGACAGGTTTGGCGATACTCCCTGCAGCGCAGACTGCGGTCGTGTAAACGGTTCAAGGTGTGCCGCTGCCGCGCTGACCGATCGTCGCTATGCTCGGTGCGGATGAGCACCACCTCGCCCGAGGATCTGCTGACGATGGAAGGCACGCTGCATGGCATTGCCTATGCCGTGGTGGCCCGTCAGCTCGAGCGCCAGCGCGTGGTACTGGATACCTTGCAGGTGGGCGGGCAGCCCGTGCAATTGACGGGCTCTCCCACCTTCGGTTCGCTGCAGGCGGCGGTGGACATCGGCAGCAAACTGGCCGAGCAATACATTGGCGAACTGCTGAGGAAGCAAACGCGCCCGCGCTCGGCCCCGGCCAGCAACGCACAGGGCTAGCGTGCAGATGCCGTGTGGCGCGGGCCGTGCCGGCCATGCTCAGCGCGGTCGCCAGCAGCAGCATCGCAATTGTCTTCATACGCCTGCTCCTTCAGTAGATGGAGCGCAGCGTGGAAGCGGAGCCGTGCAGCGCCCAGCGATGCATGACGTGCGGTCGAGACAAGCATCGAACGGTCGGCGGAGTAGGTGAGCGGGAGCCGTGGGCAAAGGTCTGCACCGCATGTGGCCGGGCACTGCGTGTCGTCAGAGCGTGGGCGCCGCAGACGCGTGCGGCGCGCGTCCGCAGGCAGCCCGCCAGCAGGTTGCCCAGGGATCGAACGCGACAATAGACGTAGCCCGTGCATGCGTTCGACAGACGCAAGGCCGCACCGGCTCGTGTCATCTGCATGGGTCGAGTTGCGTGAATATCACGCTGTTCATCACATGCAAGCTGTCAGCATCGGGGCACGTTTCGCCATTGCCCCCAATGAGTCCGCTATGAATTCAACGACCGTCCTGGTCCGCCCCTGGGCCATCCACCCGTTCCATGCAGCCGTGCTCGGCGGTGCGTGGCCGCTGTTTCTCGGCGCCCTGCTGAGCGATTACGCCTACTGGAGCAGCTATCAGATCCAGTGGAGCAACTTTGCATCCTGGCTGCTGGTAGGCGCGATGGTGTTGACCACGATTGCACTGGTGTGCGCCATCGTCGCGCTGGTGCGCGGAAGCCGTAACCTGATCTACATCATTGCGCTGATTGCTGCGTGGGTCGTGGGCTTCTTCGACGCCTTGCATCATGCCCGCGACGCATGGGCCGTCATGCCGGCAGCCCCCTGGCGTTGTCTGCGATTGCGACGTTGTTCGCGTTGGTTGCGACCTGGGCAGGATTGTCCGGCCTGCGCGTAGGAGGTGCACGATGAAGCGTCAGACCACCAGCATCATCACCGTCTCCATTCTTGCTGCAGCGCTGGCCGCATGCGGCAAGGCACCGGAGGTCAGTCAGCGCGGCGCGACCCGGAACTGCCGGAACCGGATCGCGGCCTGCTGCCCGACATGAAGATTGCCGAGCCAACCGCCTGGAACGATCGCAAGCCCACGGTGCCGGCAGGCTATCGCATCACCGCGATTGCCAAGGACCTTGGCATTCCGCGCCAGACACTGGTGCTGCCCAACGGCGACATCCTGGTGGCAGAAGGCCGTGGCGGCGGTGCGCCGAACCTCAAGCCAAAGGATGTCATTGCCGGCGCGATCAAGGCCAAGGGTACCTCAAGGCCAAGAGCGGCAATCGGCTGACCTTGCTGCGTGACGCGGATGGCGATGGCACCTACGAACTGAAAACGGTGTTTGCCGACAAACTCAACGCGCCCTACGGGCTGGCACTGATTGGCGACGCGCTGTATGTGGCTAACCAGGATGTGTTGGTACGCTTCGACTATCGCCAGGGCCAGACCCAAGCGAGCGGGGCGCCCACCAAGGTGACCGACCTGCCGTCGGCCATCAATCACCATTGGACCAAAGCGCTCACTGCCAGCGCGGATGGTCGCTATCTGTATGTGGCCATCGGTTCCAACAGCAACATTACCGAACGTGGCATGGCCGTCGAGCTCGACCGCGCGCAGATCTGGCAGGTGGACGCCGCGACCGGCGCGCACAAGCCATACGCGACCGGTATCCGCAATCCCACGGCGTTGGCTATCCAGCCGGGGAGCGGTGCGTTGTGGGCAGTGGTCAACGAGCGCGATGAAATTGGCCCCAACTTGGTGCCCGACTATCTCACCTCGGTGCGCGAAGGCGGTTTCTACGGTTGGCCCTACAGCTATTGGGGCAAGAACGTGGATGCGCGCGTCATGCCGCAAGATCCGCAGAAGGTCGCATCGGCGATCGTGCCGGACTACGCCCTGGGCTCGCATGTCGCCGCACTTGGCGTTGCGTTTTCCTCCAGCGCAATGGGCGCCAAGTTCGCCGATGGCGTCTTTGTCGGCGAGCACGGCAGCTGGAACCGCAACCCGCCGGTTGGCTACAAGGTCGTGTTCGTGCCGTTCCGCGACGGTCGCCCGGCAGGCGATCCGATCGACTTCGTATCCGGCTTCCATGATGAAGACGGCAAGACCCGCGGCCGGCCGGTCGGTGTCACGGTCGATCCGCGTGGTGCATTGATCGTTGCCGATGATTTGGCCAACATCGTCTGGCGCATCACCCCAGAGAGTGCGGCCGCTGCGCCGCAGTAAGCAGGACCAGCCGTGCAGTGACGGTCCCGGTGTTGCACGCTCCGGGATCGTCGCTGCTTTAGGCAGCGTTGGTGGCTGCTTCCAACAGATGACGATGTCGATGACGTGCATTGTCATGTATTGAGATACTGCGTGCTAACTCGGACACCCAGGCATCGTGCGCAACGCCCTGGATGGACCGTTGACGTCGTCAGTACTTTGCTAGCATCACGACACCACCGATGCAGGGCACACCATCATGCTGCCGACGACATTCCCGACGCCGGACTTATTTCTGCCAGGCCAGGGCGAACCGGCATTGCGCTGGGGCGTGCTGGGTCCCGGCAAGATCGCGTCCGCATTCGTCGATGCCTTGCGTCGCAATACCCGCCAATGTCCATTCGCGGTGGCCTCGCGCAGCCGCGAGCGTGCCCAGATATGAGCGTGTGCAGAATTTTGTGTAACCGTGGTTTGGGTTACCGCTGAGGAAGTCGCCCCTCGAACTGGATCGTAAAGCGGTTCAGCGCAGCCTTCCAGTCGCGGATCGGCAGCGTCCATTTCTTGGTGATGTTGCGCAGAGCCAGGTAGAACAGTTTCATCAAGGCTTCGTCGCTGGGGAACGCGCGCGGTTCTTGGTCAGCTTGCGCAGGCTCATGTTGACCGACTCGATGGCGTTGGTCGTATAGATCACCTTGCGGATCTCCGGTGGGTAGTCGAAGAACGGGATCAGTCGTGACCAATTGCGCCGCCATGACTGGCTGATGGGCGGGTACTGGGCGTCCCACTTGGCCTCGAACTCGGTCAGTGCCTGCTCGGCCTCCTCGACGGTGGCGCAGGCGTAAATGCGCTTGAGATCGGCGGCAACCTCGGCGCGGCGTTTCCACGAGACGTAGTTCAGGCTGTGCCGCACCATGTGCACGATGCACAGCTGCACGGTGGTCTGCGGGAACACCGCCTCGATCGCCTCGGGAAACCCCTTCAGGCCATCGACGCAGGCAATGAAGATGTCCTGCACCCCGCGGTTGCGTAGCTCCGTCACGACTTGCAGCCAAAACTTGGCACCCTCGGCCTGCGCCAGCCATAGGCCCAGCACTTCCTTCTCGCCGCCCATGGTGATGCCGATGGCCAGGTACACCGCCTTGACCCGCACCGCGCCCTCGCGCACTTTGACGTGGATGCAGTCCAGATAGACGATCGGATAGACCGGATCCAGTGGCCGCGCCTGCCACGCCTTGACCTCCTCGACGACCGCATCGGTGACTGAGGAAATCAGACTCGGCGACACCTCGGTGCCGTACATCTCCTCCAGGTGCGACTGGATCTCGCGCACGGTCATGCCGCGCGCGTACAACGACAAGATCTTGTCATCGAAGCCGGCCCAGCGGGTCTGGTGCTTGGGGATCAGCTGTGGCGCGAAGCTGCCGTGGCGATCACGCGGAATCTCGATCGGCAGCTCGCCGAACTCGCCCTTGAGCGTCTTGCGGCTGCGTCCGTTGCGCGTGTTGCCGGCCGCGTTGGCGACCGGCTCATGCTTGTCATGACCGAGGTGTTCGGTCATCTCCGCGTCCAGCGCCCGCTCCACCAACCGCTTGGTCAGCTGCTTGAGCAGGCCGTTCTCGCCGATCAGATCCTCGGGTTTGGTGTAGTTGACCAACAGGCTGCTAAGCAGCTCGTCGGGTACCTCATGTGTGCGTGGGCTCATGGTGTCTCCGGGTTAGGTGGCAGTCTCCTGCCTGTGGCCCGGTTACACAAAATCTAGGACACGCCCGCCGCTGCTCGTGGCGATCGCGGACGCCGCTGCGTTGATTTTCGTCAGAGGCGGGCGTTTGTCCCGGTAATCGGGATGCGTGGCGGTCTGAACGTGGGCCAGACCATTGGCGATGGCCTCGATGCAGGCCGCAACGGCGACCGCACAATAGACGCCATGCGCGAACGCCTCGTCCAGGCAATCGGCCGCCAGGCGCTTCTTCATGGCGTTGAACTCGATGATGGCCTTTTCGTAGTGGAGCAGTGCAAACGAGACTTCGATTTTCGGTTGGCCCGCTGTATCGTGCGTCGTTCGGTCGTATCTCGTGAGGACCGGTGCCTCGTAGTCGGTCGAGGTCAGGCTGCCGCGCAGGCTCGCGTGGTGTGCATTGGCCGCGCGAATGCTCAACGCATTCTGTTCAAACGACCTGTCGAGCAGCGCGGACAGTGCATCCAGATCCGCGGAACCGTCCCGCGGCCCATTGAGATAGTCGGCATTGAATCTGTCCCGTAAGTCCGAAAGCGTAGTGAAGTCGAAATGTGGCGAACTCGTTCGGCTCGTCGTATTGACAGTCGTCAGCTCGCCGAACTTGTGCTGGAAGCGATCCTCGCCGTCTACGTAGATAAAGTGCGTGCCCTCGGCGCACCACGGGGTACTGCCGACCGTGAGCGGCGGGTTCCAGTTCAGCAGGAAGTTCGCCTTGGCATTGGCCTTGCCCGCAACAAATGCGCGACTGTTCGCGCCCAGGCCGGCGTCTGTTCCAGATCCGGCCAGGCTACCGATCAACCGAGTCCCGAGATCCATACCGCGAAAGTTCTGCCACAGCTGGGCGCAGGAGAAGACCGGAAACGTGATCAGGCCCGGCAACCGCGCGCGGAGCAGGTCTTCGTCGATCACGAGATACGGCCACGCTGGCGCTAGCTTCCAGACATCCCGGTCCCTCTGCAATACGTGCTCAATTCTCAGTTGATCGTGGTTAGCGCCCAAATCGAGTACCGCGCCGCGCTCGGTCCGAAACTTGTCCATCTGGGCACCCCTGCATCAGATTGATGAGACTCTACAAGCATAGCGGGTTCTGAGAGGCGGACTGCGTGATTCTGCCCAACCGAATTAGATGGAGATCGGCTTCATTGGATCACCTCGGAGCTCAGTCACATAGGGATGCATGCTAGCCCGGCCTGGGTAAGCGCAAGCTCTCCAGCAAGGCTAGGCGAAGCATCATGCTCGCCATCGTTGCTGCGTGCTTGGTCGGCTACGCGATCTGGAACGGCAAGAATCTGATGGAGGCGGTGATAAGGAGCAAGCCGGCACGCCGGGCACGGGCGCGTCAGCGCCTGGGTGTGGCGTGCTGGATGGCGACAACAACGGCCAGGTCAAATATGCCGGCAAGAACGATTATGCTGCCAAGCGCCTACCGCCTTTTGACACGATGCCGTGGACGGCTGAGGTATTCGATCAGCGGCCGATCGTTGCCGATCCGCAGGTGTTCTGCATGTCGAGCATGCCGGCCGCCTAAGATCCTCGCGAGGCATGCTGTATGTGCATGACAGAGCAGGGCACTCGTTACGAGCTGTCGCAGCCCATGTGCCGGACGCTCGCGCAACGGCGCGCCCTAAAACTCGTCTGTGATTGCTAGGGAAACTCTGAACAATCCGTCCTGATCTGCCACAATCGATCATCGACCCGAGTAGACGATTTCGATGCAGCTGACCTTCGGCGACGCGGAGTACGACGGCAAGCGCAAGCGGACGCGGCGTGAGGTGTTTTTGGCCGAGATGGAGCAGGTCGTGCCGTGGAAGGAGCTGCTGGGGCTGATCGAGCCGCACTATCCGAAGTCGGGGCAACCGGGACGACAGCCGTATCGGCTGGAGACGATGCTGCGCATCCACTTTTTGCAGCAGTGGTATGCATTGAGCGATCCATCGGCGGAAGAAGCCTTGTACGACACGGTGTCGATGCGCCGTTTCGCCAAGATCGGCGGGCTGGATGAGGTGCCGGACGAGACGACGATTCTCAACTTTCGCCATCTGCTGGAGCAGCACGATTTGGCGCGCAAGCTGTTCAATCGGGTGAACGCGCATCTGTCGCGCAAGGGTCAGAGCCTGCGCGGCGGGACGATTGTGGATGCCACGATTATCTCTGCGCCCAGTTCGACCAAGAACAAGGACGGTGAGCGCGATCCGGAGATGCGCCAGACCAAGAAGGGCAACCAATACTTCTTCGGGATGAAGGCGCACATTGGAGTGGATGATGAATCCGGCCTAGTGCACCACGTGGAATGCACGGCAGCCAACGTGGCGGACATCACGCAAGCGCACAAGCTGCTGCATGGCAAGGAAGACACGGTGTGTGGGGACAGCGGCTACACCGGGCTTGAGAAGCGCGATGAGATCA
This sequence comes from Xanthomonas phaseoli pv. phaseoli, assembly GCA_022749655.1. Taxonomy (GTDB): domain Bacteria; phylum Pseudomonadota; class Gammaproteobacteria; order Xanthomonadales; family Xanthomonadaceae; genus Xanthomonas; species Xanthomonas phaseoli. Next base: position 2,941,399 of record CP094243.1, on the reverse strand, counting down.
AGGGCAAGCGCAAGCTACGCTACCTGATCGCGGAGAAGCCCTCGAAGCTGAAGCAGATCAAGAACAAGCGCGAACTGAAGTTGGCCAAGCGCTGGGAGCACACCAAGGCCAGCCTGCGTGCGAAGGTGGAACATCCGTTTCGGGTGATCAAGCGCCAGTTTGGCTATGCCAAGGTGCGCTATCGCGGCCTGGTCAAAAACACCGCGCAGGTGCTGACGCTCTTTGCGCTGTCGAACCTGTGGCTGAAGCGGAAGCAGTTGATGCCTGCCGTTGGGAAGTTGTGCCTGTAATGGGGAGAACGCCCCGAGAATGCGCTGGAAACAGCGAAAAACCGAAGGTGTGAGCGTAGTCAGCGCTACCGATGCGGGTCGACGCATCCTCTGGCCGCATTGATCAGACCATCCCTAGGGGCATACGTGAGGTCGGCACCTCCCCGAGTCGAAGCCTTACGCTACTACTACCAGCGTTCCGTCGACCACCGCTGATCTGTAGAGCTTCAGGATCTGTAGAGCTTCAGCAGGGATCGTGCGGCAGCTGCACCCAGCCGTTCGACACGCGCTTGAACCGGCGGCCTTGTAAGCAACGTTCGCCGTCGCTCAATGGTCTTGGTGGGTCATATTCTCGCGCTGTCGGCGCTACGCTAGGTGTCTGCACGTTTCGCGCTACTGCTCGCTGCATTTGCTGCGTCGCCAGTTTCGATTCTCTCTCAAGCTGTGCTAGCGCTAGGCGCGTCTCGTATCTGGTGTACAGCCCGACGACGATGCTATGCGCTAGTAGGGCGATAAAGCCGCCCACAGCAATCTGCCACCATAGGTCTGATGAGTCTGCTTCTCGATATCTGCGTTCCATGCCGCCCCCATTCTGTGAGCTGGCATTGTAGACCTGGGGTGTAGGGGCATAGCCCCTACGGATAACGCCTATCCTGCAGAGCGTCCGAAGTGGCGTTCTCGCCATTCGCCAAGATCCACAACAACAACCTTGACCATCGACTGCTGAACCGCTTTGCGTCTGGCGTTGCGCCTGCGGGCCGAATCCCGGATGTCGCTCGCATTCGCATGCCAGAGCAATCCGCGCAGTCGGCGTTCTGGTATCCGTTCGCCGCTCGGTGGAACCAGGTCGCGCCCAGCTAGGCGTTAGTCAGCCCACGGGCCTGTGAGTTCCACATGGTTGGTCTCGACGCGCCGATGCAGATCCTTTGCGCAGTTGTTTGGGCATTGCTCGCCAACGGGCCAGCATGGTGGGCGGCGGTCAATGTCGTAGGTATCGGTCATGCTGCGAGTTCCGTTTCGCGAGGGGACCGGTTAGGCAGGCAAGATTTGATCCACACCCAGATCCAGCGGAGTCGCGCCCGTGCCGCCCTCCATACCATTTCGCATAATGTATATTATGTCTGGAACAGTTCTGTGGCTTCATAGTCGAGCCGCCTCCAACGCGGCCTTGAGTGTTACCGGTGGCTGCTGCCATCGGCAAGAATTGCCCATACGGGCATGACGAAACGGGTCAGCAGCCAGGTAGCCGCCCGGCCTGACCCGCACTCTTGCGCGGTTCCAACCGCTGATGAAGAAACGGCGCATCCATGCGCCATAACCGCAGGGGCAAGGCCCCTGCACCCGGTATGCAGCGAGACGATGCACACCGAGAACCAGGCCCACAGGATGACGTCGCTACGAGTCACGAGTGAGACCCGATGGACGACAGGCCGCCACCGCCCGCAGCACCGCTCGCGCCAGGTGCAGGCGCCGGCGGCGTGGTCCGGTCAGCGTATGCACGATGCCCGGAACTGGGCGTGTCCTAGATTTTGTGTAACCGGGCCACAGGCAGGAGACTGCCACCTAACCCGGAGACACCATGAGCCCACGCACACATGAGGTACCCGACGAGCTGCTTAGCAGCCTGTTGGTCAACTACACCAAACCCGAGGATCTGATCGGCGAGAACGGCCTGCTCAAGCAGCTGACCAAGCGGTTGGTGGAGCGGGCGCTGGACGCGGAGATGACCGAACACCTCGGTCATGACAAGCATGAGCCGGTCGCCAACGCGGCCGGCAACACGCGCAACGGACGCAGCCGCAAGACGCTCAAGGGCGAGTTCGGCGAGCTGCCGATCGAGATTCCGCGTGATCGCCACGGCAGCTTCGCGCCACAGCTGATCCCCAAGCACCAGACCCGCTGGGCCGGCTTCGATGACAAGATCTTGTCGTTGTACGCGCGCGGCATGACCGTGCGCGAGATCCAGTCGCACCTGGAGGAGATGTACGGCACCGAGGTGTCGCCGAGTCTGATTTCCTCAGTCACCGATGCGGTCGTCGAGGAGGTCAAGGCGTGGCAGGCGCGGCCACTGGATCCGGTCTATCCGATCGTCTATCTGGACTGCATCCACGTCAAAGTGCGCGAGGGCGCGGTGCGGGTCAAGGCGGTGTACCTGGCCATCGGCATCACCATGGGCGGCGAGAAGGAAGTGCTGGGCCTATGGCTGGCGCAGGCCGAGGGTGCCAAGTTTTGGCTGCAAGTCGTGACGGAGCTACGCAACCGCGGGGTGCAGGACATCTTCATTGCCTGCGTCGATGGCCTGAAGGGGTTTCCCGAGGCGATCGAGGCGGTGTTCCCGCAGACCACCGTGCAGCTGTGCATCGTGCACATGGTGCGGCACAGCCTGAACTACGTCTCGTGGAAACGCCGCGCCGAGGTTGCCGCCGATCTCAAGCGCATTTACGCCTGCGCCACCGTCGAGGAGGCCGAGCAGGCACTGACCGAGTTCGAGGCCAAGTGGGACGCCCAGTACCCGCCCATCAGCCAGTCATGGCGGCGCAATTGGTCACGACTGATCCCGTTCTTCGACTACCCACCGGAGATCCGCAAGGTGATCTATACGACCAACGCCATCGAGTCGGTCAACATGAGCCTGCGCAAGCTGACCAAGAACCGCGGCGCGTTCCCCAGCGACGAAGCCTTGATGAAACTGTTCTACCTGGCTCTGCGCAACATCACCAAGAAATGGACGCTGCCGATCCGCGACTGGAAGGCTGCGCTGAACCGCTTTACGATCCAGTTCGAGGGGCGACTTCCTCAGCGGTAACCCAAACCACGGTTACACAAAATTCTGCACACGCTCCGCACAGGAAAACGGTGCTGCAGCGCTGGCGATGCTCCCGCCCCTGCTGGCGGTAGATCACCGCGGTCACCGCGCCGCGTCCGTCGCGTTCCAGATCGATCACCCGGCTGTCGGTGCGCAGTTGCGCACCATGCGTCCTGGCCAGCGGAAGCCATGTGGTGTCCACGCTCACCTTGGCGGCGTTGCTGCAACCCTGGTGACAGGCACCGCAGTTGTTGCACGCTGCACGTTGGCCCCAATGCGGCTGCTGATGTGGCCGGGTGACCAACGCGGCCGGTGCGTCGGTGGTCAGGATGCCAAGGGCGCTGCAGCCGTGCTCCATGGCGATGGCCGATGCATTGCGTTGCGGTGGCCGATAGGCATAGCTGCGCTCGGGGTCCCACGGGTAATGCACGGGACCGGAGACCCCGATGAAGGTCTCCACGCGACGCACGTAAGAGACCAGCTCATGGTGCGGGATCGGCCAATCGGCGCCCTTCCCGGTTTGGGTGCGAAGGCTGAGATCGCGCTTGTCCGGCCGAGGGCAGAACGCGCCCCAATGCAACGTCGAACCACCGAGCCCGGAGCCCGAATTGTTCGGCCCGAACGCAGTAGGCGTTTGCCCGCCGCTCAAGCGCTCGTCCATCCAGTAGATGCCGGTGGTCAACTCATCGGGAAGATGCGACTCCGGCGTAAATGCCGCGCCGGCTTCCAGCACGACCACCGAAACCCCCGCTTGTGCAAGCCGCGCTGCAAGCGGGCCGCCCCCGCTCCGCTGCCGACCACCACCACATCGACGCTATCCTGGGCACCAGCGTTGCTCATTGCGCAGTCTCGGGCATACGCAGTTGCCAGTGTTCATGCCGGCCTGCTGCGGTTTCCACGTAGCCCACGGGGCCATTGCCGGTGTCGTTGCCGACGGCAAAACCGTCGTAGCCCAGCGCGGCCATGGTGGCGGGAAGGCTGGTCCAGGTGCGCACCACATCCGCACGTACATCCTCGAACCAATGCGCGAATTGCCCGGCGTCCAGGCCATGCGCAGCCGTGTTTACCACCATCACGTGCGCGATCTCCTGCAACCAACGGTCCTGGCCCTGTGCCGACTGTTCGGCAAAGCCGCCGGCCAACGAATCGAGTGCATCCAGGCCGAGCGCAATCGCCAGGCAATCGTCTGGCAGGTCTGCATACCGCCAACCATCTCCCTTGCCTTCTGCAAGCTGCAGGTCGATACGCCGCGCAATCTGCGCCGCATCGCCCGCACCATCCAGCACGCGTGCAGCCACGGCCGCAAGCACGTTCAACTGCCGCGAGCTCAACACGCCCTTGGCCGAAGCCGGTGGACCGGAGTGACGGGCGAGCAAGATCTTGCGCATACGCGGCGCCACGCGTTCGGAGTTCAGCAAGGCAATGAAGTCCTCAGGCAGGCAGTTCTCAATGCAGCGCTCTACATGCGCTTCGATCAACTGCGCCAGTTCCTGCGGTTGTTCATAGGGAATCAGATGCGCGGCGTTGGCCACGGTGGCGAGCTGCGCATGCGCATAGTGCGGAGCGTTCAAGTGCCGCTGCGCAGTCTCGCCCAGATCGCCATCCTGGCCGCCTGCGACAATCACTGCCGGCACGCCGATGCATCCTGCCTGGGCGGTGCGGTCTTCGCGACTGCCGTGTGCGAGCCATGCCATCCATGCACTGGGTGCGGTGCGCAGAACGTCGTTGATCGCGGCGTCCCTGAGTTCATCAGGCAGCGGAGAGGCGCAGTTGGCATCCACGAACTGTGTAGCCTCCATGCGCGTGGGCTGCCCTGCTTCGAACCAGGCAAGCATGGTGCGCCGTCGCGATTCCTGCATCGGTTCGGGTGCTGGCGGCGATGCAGCAACCAGCACCACCCCGCCAGACCGGCAAGGCCCGCCACACCGTCGCGCGCCCGAGCTGCCGTCAACGTGGCGATCTTTCCGCCCATGCTATGCCCCACTACAAACCAGCATGCCGGTTGCCGCTTGATGACTTCAGCGCTGAACCAGTCGACAAGCGCGTTCGTGTCGAAGTGGTCCAGCGCAGGCGCATCGCCGAATCCAGGGATGTCCAGCGCAATACAGTCGAAGCGCCCACCGAACCGCGCGATGACACGGCTCCACTCATGCCGGCTGGCGCCAAGCGCATGCAGGAAGAACAACGTTGGCTTGGCCATGTCGCACCTTGTGTGTCGGTTCGGCATGGTGGCGCACGCTTCGTCCACGCCCCGTGCAGATGAGGTCGACAGCCGGTTAGCAGGCGTCAGGCGTTGGGCGGCGACAGGCCGTGGTTCGACTGCGGCGATGGAGAAGGCGCGGATGCACTTCAAATCGCTGGTCTGGCCAGCCTGTCGCACTGTAATGATTGAAGCGAACAACCCTCTGGCCAGCGGCGCCTGCTGAACGAATCCGAATCCATGCGGCAGGGCGTTGACGTTTCTAAAAGACAGTTCCAAGCATTGCGCCAGCCGCTACGCAGGCACGCAGGTCGCGGCTTCCAACTGTTTCAAAAATCAGAGAAACCGCCGACTGCCCGTGCCTGCCTACGGGCACTGGTCCACACCACCGAGCGTGGCGACCAGGCGATCGCTGCATCGATCGCCTGCCGCGCGTGGACCAGCGCGACATCTTCGCTGCAGGTCAACGCAGAGAACCCACCGCATTGTTGATAGAGCGTGGTGCTCACACCGAGGTTGGCGCCGTGAATGCGACCATGACCTTGTCCGGTTGCCTGGGTCTGTTCGAACCTGCAGCGCACTTCATCGGAATAGTCCAGCCAATCCTCCACCTGCACGACACCGCAGAACACATCCGCGTCGGCTCTGCGCTGTTCCACCAGCCAATCGGCCGGGACGCGCGAATCGGCGTCGGTCACGGCCAGCCAATCGGCGCCCAGTGCAATGGCCTTGGAGGCTGCGGCCGCCCGCGCACTGCCGACACCGCCGGGTGCGGGTACGTCGATCACGTGCGCGCCCAACGCCAGTGCCAGCTCTGCGGTTGCATCCGTGCAACGGTCCACTGCGACGATCACCTCCACAGCTTCGTGCAATTCGGGATGCGATGCGGCGCAAAACACCGATGCGAGGCAGGCCGCCATGCACTCGGCCTCGTTATGCGCGGGAATGATGACGGCGATCATCGCAAGCCTTCGTGTTGTGCCACCGACAACGGTTGCGCGGTCCACGCTTCCAGCAGGAAATCGCTGTCTTCATAGCGATAATTCAGCGGCAAGGTGAGCCGTCGGGCGATACAGGCATGGACCGCGATGCCATCTTGTTGTGCCTGTTCGAAAGGATGCTTCCAGTGGCAGGCGACCAGCAGTCCCTCTGGCGTCAGCGCCTGCTGCAGACGCGCGATCAGCTCGTCGAGTTCGGACGCGGCGAGGTAGTAGCCGATCTCGCTCAGCACGATCAGGTCGAAACTGCCCACCGGCCACTGCTGCGGATGGCAGGCCTGCACGATTTCGACGTTACTTCGCTCCCCTACGCGTTGCTTGGCCTGTTGTACCGCAGCGGCCGACATGTCGGTTGCCAGCAAGCGCTCGCAGCGTGCAGCGAGCCCACAGGTTGCTTCGCCGTTTGAACACCCCAGTTCCCATCCGCGTGCAAACGCCTGCCGGGGCAAGGTTGCCAGCAGGATGTCGCGTTTGCGTTTTTCGTACCAACGTGTCGCATAGCCGAACGGATCGTGTTGCTGATAGATGCTGTCGAAATAATCGGCATTGGCCTGGGCGTTCATGGGAGATAGACCTCGAAATCGCGCCGAAACCTGGCCAGCGCCCAGTCGGGAAGGATGGGGTTGCGCAGCGCAGGCGTGACGTGACCGGTCTGCGTCTTGAACGCGGACATCGCCTGCATCTTTGCAGCATGCGCATCGGCAGAAAGCAACAGACGCGTGGCCGATGCCAGCATCTGACTGTGGTCGGGGTCATCCCAGTGCCATGCCCAGATCGGAAACTGGATCAATCGCGCTCGGCAGCGTGCAACTGCGTTGCTCGCTGCATCTGCACAAGCTTCGTGGTCGGGGTGGCCATCGCGCGCATACGTCACCAGCACCGCATCGCGCGGTTGCAGCAGATCGGCCAGCCGCTCACCGAGGGCGTCAACGCCCGCGCGTACCTGGCCATCTCCCGCATCCAGCCTGACGATGCTGCCTGCATCGATGTCCAGGCACGCCAACGCATCACGCAGCTCCTCACGACGCGCAGCTGCCAGCCGCGCGGGCGGCCATGCGTCGTCCTGCGGATAGGCCGCTTCGCCATCGGTAACGGAGACGATCAGGACCTGTCTTCCCGATGCGACCGCCATCGCAAGCAGCCCGCCACATCCCAGCACCTCGTCATCCGGATGCGGAGAAACCACCACGACACGGGTGGCGGTGCCCAGCAGCTGTTCGAGGCTGCTGATGGGCAGCGCAGTCAACTGGGGCGATGCGCGCCAGCGCTGTTCGCTGACGCCTTGCCCTGCGATCTGCTCGCCCCTCACAGCAGCCATGGGTCGACCTCGCTTGCGTGCAATCGCTCTCCCAGCCACTGCTCGTCTTTTTGGCCATGGGACTGGCGAACGAAGGCAGCCAGGTCGGCGCACCGCTGCGCGTGCCCGGCATCGCAGCACAGTGAGGCCGGCCCCAAGGCCAAGGCGGCACGTTCGATCACGTCCCGGCAGATGCGGTCCATCATGCTCCGTAACCGAATGACAGCCAGTTGATGGCTGTGGATTGGGGCGTCGTCGATCGCCTTCGCCAGGTCTTGCAGCATCAGCCGCGCACCGGTCAGCTGTTCGTCGATGGCGCCCAGGTGTGCTGCCGCAAAGGGTTCTTCGCCACGCGGGGCGAGCGGCGTACATGCTCGGCAATGGCTGCGGCAGCGCCATACCAGCAGGCCGCGATGCCTGCCCCACCATGCCAAAAACCCGGCCGCTGCAAATAGAATTCCGGCTCACCGAGCAATCTTGCCGGCGCACTCGCGAAATGGCCGTTGCCAGTCGAAATGCCGAGCATGCCTGGTCCGTGCCACTGACTCGCATCGAGCGCGAAGCATCCCTGCGCTAGCGTCACGGCGGCAAGCGGCTGCCGATCACCGTCTCGGACGGTCACCAATGCGTGCGTCACAACGTCCAACTCCGCGCTGCACCACGGTTTGATACCGGATACCGTGCTTGAGTTCGCTTCGTACGTTGCAGTGTCATGCGGCCCGCCCGCTGCCCACACGGCCCACACCGCTCCATTCGAAGGTAATGGCTGGCCGGCCTCGGAAAAAATCGACACAGCGTCGTAATGCGCTTCCAGCACTTTGGCAAGCGGCAAGCTCGCGGCACCCAGCTTGCTCAGCGCCGGGCGTGTCCTAGATTTTGTGTAACCGGGCCACAGGCAGGAGACTGCCACCTAACCCGGAGACACCATGAGCCCACGCACACATGAGGTACCCGACGAGCTGCTTAGCAGCCTGTTGGTCAACTACACCAAACCCGAGGATCTGATCGGCGAGAACGGCCTGCTCAAGCAGCTGACCAAGCGGTTGGTGGAGCGGGCGCTGGACGCGGAGATGACCGAACACCTCGGTCATGACAAGCATGAGCCGGTCGCCAACGCGGCCGGCAACACGCGCAACGGACGCAGCCGCAAGACGCTCAAGGGCGAGTTCGGCGAGCTGCCGATCGAGATTCCGCGTGATCGCCACGGCAGCTTCGCGCCACAGCTGATCCCCAAGCACCAGACCCGCTGGGCCGGCTTCGATGACAAGATCTTGTCGTTGTACGCGCGCGGCATGACCGTGCGCGAGATCCAGTCGCACCTGGAGGAGATGTACGGCACCGAGGTGTCGCCGAGTCTGATTTCCTCAGTCACCGATGCGGTCGTCGAGGAGGTCAAGGCGTGGCAGGCGCGGCCACTGGATCCGGTCTATCCGATCGTCTATCTGGACTGCATCCACGTCAAAGTGCGCGAGGGCGCGGTGCGGGTCAAGGCGGTGTACCTGGCCATCGGCATCACCATGGGCGGCGAGAAGGAAGTGCTGGGCCTATGGCTGGCGCAGGCCGAGGGTGCCAAGTTTTGGCTGCAAGTCGTGACGGAGCTACGCAACCGCGGGGTGCAGGACATCTTCATTGCCTGCGTCGATGGCCTGAAGGGGTTTCCCGAGGCGATCGAGGCGGTGTTCCCGCAGACCACCGTGCAGCTGTGCATCGTGCACATGGTGCGGCACAGCCTGAACTACGTCTCGTGGAAACGCCGCGCCGAGGTTGCCGCCGATCTCAAGCGCATTTACGCCTGCGCCACCGTCGAGGAGGCCGAGCAGGCACTGACCGAGTTCGAGGCCAAGTGGGACGCCCAGTACCCGCCCATCAGCCAGTCATGGCGGCGCAATTGGTCACGACTGATCCCGTTCTTCGACTACCCACCGGAGATCCGCAAGGTGATCTATACGACCAACGCCATCGAGTCGGTCAACATGAGCCTGCGCAAGCTGACCAAGAACCGCGGCGCGTTCCCCAGCGACGAAGCCTTGATGAAACTGTTCTACCTGGCTCTGCGCAACATCACCAAGAAATGGACGCTGCCGATCCGCGACTGGAAGGCTGCGCTGAACCGCTTTACGATCCAGTTCGAGGGGCGACTTCCTCAGCGGTAACCCAAACCACGGTTACACAAAATTCTGCACACGCTCCGCTTTCAACATCGCTGGCAACAAAACAACTGCAGGCATGGCGCACGCAATCAGTCGCAAGAGCTTCCCAGCCTGCGCACTCTCACGATGGGGTACTCCGCCGACGCGCCCTCGGTCATAGATCAGCTGTCGGCGGCATGGCCCCCTCCCAGAATTCCAGCAACCGGGAGACAGGCTCCGGTTTTTTCCCGCCGACCACAGCGCAAGGCGTGTGCGCGACCAGCGTTGTGCGCTGAGCTCGACAATCGACCCGGGAAGCACTTTGCGGCACGCCATCTGCCAGTCGGGAAAGTAACGCTCGACGATGGAGCCGTTGTAGACCTCCGCGATCACGTGATGGCGCGAAGACCGCTTGATGCGATCGTAGGTGTGCTGCACCCCGGCAGGCGGCCCCTCGAAATACTGGAAGAAGCGAGCGCCGTCGTAGAGCAGGACGCCAGTGATGGCGGCCAGCGAGTTGTGTGCACTGGAAGAGACAAGCAGCCGGTCGACCTCCCCATCGACATGGGGCGACGCACCTCGCTCACGTAAGCGATGGCCTGCAGCGGTGGATTTGCCAAGAACTCGTCTCGATAGGTGATCTGCTCCAACATCCATTTCTGCAGAGTCGTCAGCGCCGGCTCCTCCTGAGGTCGCTGCGAGCGCCAGTATCAGGGCGCGACGCACCGATTGGCAATTCAGGCATTACAATTTAATTATACATAGCGGCGATGTGCGGCCACGGGCCAGCTCGCCCAACCCGTCTCGGCGCGTGCAGTGCCACGCTGGAAGGCCGGTCGATCCGATGAGCGCTGAGCGCTGAGCGATGACGCTGGCGCATTGCAGTGGCTGGCCGAAGACGTGGCCCGCGATATCATCAGAAGAAAGGCGATCAATGCGCGCATCGCTCCAAAGCCACCGCAACCTCAATCGGCCCAGACGATGATGACCGGCAACGATGAACTTCAGCGCGCCACGTTGCTGCCAGTGGCACTGCTCGCCGTCATGTCGCTTGGCGGATGCGTCACCACGTCCCCGGCGACGGGTCATCTCGTTGAGGGGCCTGTGCGCCTGGGGGAGATGGCAGCGGTCGATGGTCCCAGAGTGCGGCCCGACCGAATCGTCGAAGACAGCCGGTGCCCTGCTGATGTGCAGTGCATCGTGGAAGGCCGACTGATCGTGCGTGCGACGGTACTGGGTGGTGGCTGGTCCAGACAGGTTGACCTGACGTTGGGCATCCCGGTCCCGATTGCCGATGGCATGTTGACGCTGGTAGACGCCACGCCTGTGCCCATCGCCCCGGAAACCGCCGCCCGCGCTGCGGCACGCTTCACCTTTAGATTTCAAGGCGGTCGCTAGCCAAGCATGCCCCCAGGCTAACGATCCGCATCTTGCATTAGCGACCACTTCCACAGGTTCGCAGTGGTCCGCCCTGCGTTCGTCAAATTGCTCGACGCAGCCAAGTGCACTGGATTGCCGCTGCGAAGCCCAACCGACGAGTCGGCCTCTACCGCAGCGATCGAAAGGTTTCCCGGAGGTGGTCGACAAATGCAGGCGGATTTTCCATCGCAGCAAAATGCCCGCCCCGCTGCGCTTGTGCAAAAAAGCGAAGATCCGCGAAGCGTCGTTCTGCCCAGCGCCGGGAAATGCGCACTTGTTCCCCAGGGAACATGCTGATCCCGGTTGGCGTTGGCATCGGCTGCGTGGGCATCGCAGTCCCGGCTTCATGCGCAGCTTCCCAGTAAACGCACCGAGCTGGGCCCGGCATTGGGGAGCCAGTACAGCATGATGTCGTCGATGAGGTGATCTAGCGCGATCACGTTTTCCGGTTCGCCATCGCTTTGGGAAACGTCCTGGAAGAGCGCATACACCCACGCAGCGATGCCGGCTGGAGAATCAGCCAAGCTAAATGCCACCGATTGCGGTCGTGTGCTTTGCAGCCGCATGTAGCCTGCAAATTCGTTCTGATAGCGCTTTGCGTCGTCGAGCATCCGCTGCTCTGCTGGCGTGGCGTTGGCAATCTCTTCGGCGCTCGGGTCGAACATCACCATGTTCAGATGGATACCCAGCAAGCCGGGCGGCTGCATGAACCCGAGCGCGGTCGTGATCGCGCTGCCCCAATCGCCGCCCTGGGCAGTCCAGCGTTGGCCATACCCCAGCCGGCGCATCAGTTCGACCCAAGCCGCAGCCGTTCGCCCCACTCCCCAGCCGCGGGCAGTGGGTTTGCCAGAGAAACCAAAGCCGGGCAACGAAGGGATCACCAGATGAAACGCATCCGACGCCTTCCCACCGTGGGCCACCGGGTGACTTAGCGGGCCGATCACGTCGCGAAATTCCAGAATCGATCCCGGCCATCCATGCGTCAACAGCAGCGGCAGCGCGCCCGGCTCCGGCGAACGCACATGCAGAAAATGGATATCCAGCCCATCGATGAAGGTGTAATGCCGTCAGTCATCTCAAGCCTTCGGTGCGTAGGTGTGCGCCAAGGTCTGGCGGGCCGACTGCCACGCGCGCGCCCCGTAACGATCATTGTCCAGAGGGATCAACTTGCCGCGTCCACTCATCATGTCGCACAGGTATTGCATGCCCTGCCAGGGTGGGAACGGGTCATCGCTGGTCGGCGTCAGTGCACGCACGACACGGATGATGGCCGACATCGTGCCGAGTCCGCCTGGCCTGAGCATGCGATATCGCTCGCCCGTGAGCTCGGTGAGCAGATGTGCGATGTGGTGTGGCGAAATGCTGTTGCCGGCAATGCGCAGATCGCGTGGAGACTGCGGATCCAGTGCCGCCGCGGCGGTGTAGCTGGCGACATCGTCCTTGGCAGTGAAATCGAGTTTCTGGTTTGCGTCGCCAAAATGCAGGACGCGGCGGCCCGGTACGACCAGGCGCGCACTGCCCTCAAGCAATTCCAGAAAGCCGCCACACAGCACCGATGTGGCCGAAATGGGGTGGCATCCAGCTGGTCCCTGAAGCGGCGCCGCAGGTCCAGATTGCGATTGTCGCCTGGCCGCGTCTTCGTGTAGTCCAGCGAGAAATCGGATGGGATGAAGCGAGGAACGCCCGCAGAAACCGCTGCACGCAACAGCTTTCCCTGTTGACCCAACATCACCTCTTCCAAGCCGTTGAGTGCGGAAACAACGCAGTCCGCACCCATGATCGCGTCGCGTAGCCGCTCGGCGTCGTCGAGCTCAACACGTCGAACCTGGACGCCCCGCCCTTCCAGCGCCGTAACGCGGCTCTGTCCTGCACCGTGCCGCACCAGTGCAACGACTGCCGCGCCCTGATCCTTGAGTGCAGCCGCGATCCGGTAACCCAGATCGCCGGTGGCACCTGCGACAACAATCTGCGAACTGGTCTGTGTATTCACGTGCTTCTCGCTTGATGGTTGGTGTGCCCAAGTGGCGGGCAGCCAATGCAACCGCGAGGCATTGGCGCCCTGTTACCTCGGCTGTCATGCGTTGCGCTGGCGGAAGCGATCGTGCAGCGAACAACTGAACGATATCGTTCAGTTGTTGAAAACACAAGCGGCGTGTAGCTTTTCGCCGATGAAGGCAGTCAAGCAAAAATCCAAAGGCGGCAGGCCGCCACCCGATAAAGCCGGCGATGTCGATCGGCGCCTCCTCGATGCGGCTTTACAGCTCTTCCTGGAGCGTGGCTTCGAGCACACCTCGTGCGAGGACATCGCGCGATTGGCAGGTGCGGGCAAGGCAAGCCTTTACGCCCGCTACGCCAACAAAGACGCCATTTTCGAGGCAGTGATTCGCCGTGATGTGCAGACCCAGCCCCTGCCAGCCGCCAGCAGCGCCCCGCTGGATCTTGAGGGTCGGCTAAGGCTCGCAGGTCGCGGAATACTTGCGCATGCGTTGCAGCCGCAAACCGTGGCGATGATGCGCTTGGTCGTCGGCACTTCCATCCGGGCGCCGGAGCTTGCTGCGGAAGTCAACCGCATCGGCTGGGAAGGCGGGCTGCAACGCGTGCGCATGGCGATCCTCGATGGCCCGGATCAACCCGCCGATCCCTCTGCGTTGGCAAGCCAATTCGTCGACCTGGTGTTTGCGCCGCATCAACTCCGTGCGCTGCTGGGAGAACACCCGGCACGCCTGGTCGACTCCGCAGCAGACCGCGTGGAGTGGGCACTGGGGTTGCTCAGCGCCGCAGGCCAGCTGAAGACGAAACGTCCTCGCTGACACGCGCTCGACGCCCGAAAACTGCATCGGGCCTTCGAGGCGCCTGCCAACCGGTTGCAGGCGCCATTACGTCGGCACAAACGCCATCGCGATTACTGCCGCCCTCTTCTCACGATCGACCGATGCCGCATGCAGTGGCCCGGCATGATCATGTGGGGCGCAGGGACCGATCTGCGCACTCAGGCAGACATCGCCGCACGTCAGCGTGCGTCACGCTTACCCGCCGCTGCGGGGCAGCGCGCCCTTGTCTTCCTGCAACTCACGCTTGAACGGCACATCCGGCGGCGGGCGTGCGGTCGCCGGTTGATCGTTGAGATTGGGATCGCTCAGGCCGCAACCGCCGCCCAATTGCAGAAGGGACACCACGCAGCTGATCTTGGTGGTCGTGCCAGGAATCGGAATCTCGATCTTCTTCAGGCCGCGCCGCACCCATTCCTGCAGCAGCGTCTGGTTCGGCATCCAGTACTTGTCCAGCGATGTCGGTGTATAGCCGTACGGCGGACGTTTAAGCCAGGTACCACCCTGCGCAATCTGGTCGCGGGTCCAGGTATCGGTCTCGCTGCCCGGTGGTCCGCGGTCACCTGCCCCCTTGCCGGCATCGCCCGCCCCGCTGGCCACTTTGACGCTGCCATCGGCATTGAACATGCCGTTGCGCTGCGCGTTGCCGCCTGTCGTGTCGCCTTGCCGATTGCGCTCGGATTTGCTCCAGTCGTCGGCGTTGGCGGCCACATCCCACCCGCCGCTGCGATCGGCAGGCGCCGGGCCGGCATGACTGCTGGCGGCTGGCTTGGCAGGCATCGATGCAGCGGCGGCCGCGCTGCTGGAACGCTCGGACTGGGCAGGACTGGCCTGCGCCGGTGCAGGTTGTGCGGCTGCCTGCGCAGATGGTGCCGCCACGGGTGCCGGCTGCGGGTCGGGAGTCGCAGGCGTCGCTGGCACGACAGGTGCCGCCGCCACTGGCGCAGGCGCCGGATCCGGTACGTTCGGCAGCTCTGCCGGACGCACCGCGACCTCAGGCATGCGCACCGTCGGCGAGATCTCACGCAGGCGTGCAGCCGGCGCGGCGATTTGCGGGCGCTCGGGGATGACGATGTCGCGCTCGCGCACCGCAGGGGCCGTGGCAGAGCGCACCGCCACATCCGTGGCCGGACGTTGCAGTTCGCGCACCTGCGGGCGCTCGGTCACCGTCTGGATGTCGCGTTGACGCACCTGGACCTGCGGTGCCGCCCGCTCGATTGCACGCGGCGTCAGCGTGATGGTTGGCGGCGGTGGGACGACAAAGTCGTTGGTGGCGACCGGGGTTTCGGTGACCTGCAGCGGCGATTCGATCGTCATCGGCGGCACCTGCACCGTCACCTGCGGAATCTCCGCGGTGATGGGTTCGCTGGCAGCTTGCACCGGTTCGGGCGCATTTTCCGCTGCCTGGGCCATGTCGGGGCGTTCCACAGGGTCGGTCGCTGGCTGCGTTGGCATGGGTGTCGGCGATGCAGCAGGTTCGCTTTTCGCCGCCGATACGCCTGCGTGCGCTGGCGAAGACGCCGCAGTTGCCGCCGCCTGCGTCGATGCCTCAGACGTAGGTTGGCCTTCCCCGCCGCCCTGCGCTTCAGCCCCATCGCCAATCAAGGTCATGCGCACCCGCGATTCCTCGCCGGGTTTGGTTTCATCCGGCGCCCAGCGCACGGTGACCACCCAGATAAGCAGCGCAATAAAACCGAGGTGGATGAGAAAACTGCCAAGCACCGCCAGCCAGTGCTGCCGGCGCTGATCCTTCGGCCGCGGGTCCCAGTGCTGCCACCACAGGCTGCGGAATGCCTGGAAGGGCGACAGCAGGGAGACGCCGGCCACATCGCGCCGAGCCGGTTGCCTGCGCGCCAACAGCACATCCATGACATGGTCATCGTTGAATGGCGCAGCCGCGTGCTTGCGGTTGCCCATCCAGATACCCCAGCCATACGGAAGGCCGGTGCGCCGATCCAGAATCAGCTTGCCGGGCATGCGCGCGCGCAGTGCCTGCAACAGATCGGCAGCCGTTGTCACCGGTGGTGCGGAATCAGCCGCGCTGTCGCGCGGAATGTAGGGGCGTCGCCGGTGGCGTGGTCGGTCGCGTCGCGCACCGCAATCACGCCGGGCACGCGCCCCATCAAGGTCTTTTCGATGCCCTGCTTCAAGGTCACGTCGGCCATGCCGCAGCCGTGGCAACCGCCGCCGAAGCGCAGCAACACCACGCCGTCGGCGGAGACTTCCTGCACGGCCACGCGTCCGCCATGCGATGCCAGCTGCGGGTTGATCTCGTTTTCCACCACCCAGCGCACCCGCTCGACCATCGAAGCCGACTCTGCAGGCGCTTCGCCCTTGATCTTGGGCGCCTTGATGGTGAGTTGCTGGTTGCCGGTGGACTGGGTGACGTAGTCAATTTCGGCACCGTCCATCCACGGCACGCTGGCAGCGACCACATACAAGGTGAAACCGTCGCAGTCGATTGCCCATTCGTCGCCGCTCAGGTCCGCCGGTTCGGCGAACTCAAGCCGGGCATCGGCGCGTGGGGTGCCCGCGTCCACCGCGCTCAGGCGCACGCCCATGCCGGGCACACCCTCGCGTTCGATGAGCTTGCGGAAATAGGTCTGGGCTTTGTCGGATATCTGGATCATGCGGGTTATTCTACCGCTCAAAGCGCCCTCGCTCATGGAACACCGTGATCCTGGCGGGCGCGCCGTCCGCCACCCCTGCGAGACCGTCATGACCGATCTGATTCCCCTGGAGCAGGCCCATTGCCTCCCCGCAAGGGCAGCGACCACAAGCTGGGCGAAGCGCGCCTGGCCGAGCTGCTGCCGCAGGTGCCTGGCTGGGAGCTGGCCGAGGCCGGCATGGCGCTCACGCGCACGTTCCGCTTCACCGACTATTACCGCACCCTGGCCTTTGTGAATGCGCTGGCCTGGATCGCACACCGCGAAGACCACCACCCCGACCTGGGCGTGCATTACGACCGCGTGGTGGTGCGCTATTCCACCCATGACGTGGGCGGGCTGAGCGAAAACGACTTCATCTGCGCGGCCAAGACCGCGCAACTCTACGACCAGGGAATCACTGCATGAACATGTATCGCGCTGCGCTCGCCGGCCTCATCGTCGCCACCGGCCTTGGCGGCTGCGGCAAGTCGCCCCAGCAGGCTGCCGCGCCCACCGTCGCGCCCACCGAGCTGGCTGCCGTGAAGACGCCTCCGCCGGAATATTCGCCGCAGCTGGCTTGCGCCGGCGTCGGCGGTACCACTGTGCTGCGGGTCGTGGTCGGCCCCAAGGCTCGCCGACCGACGTCTCGGTGGCCCAGAGCAGTGGCCAGCCCGTACTCGACGAAGCGGCCCAGACGCGCGTGCGCGAGTGGCAATTCAAGGCCGCCACCCGCAATGGCCAGGCCGTGGCGCAGACCATCCAGGTGCCGGTCTCGTTCAAGCCGCCGGTGCCGCGTCCGAACGAGTGTTTCGCCATCGAGGAGCGCGCACGCCGCGGCGGCTGAGGACCGCGCAGGTCGGTGGCGCCTTGTTTCTGCACGGCACAAGCGCATCGACACCCGCGCATGAGCAACAGCGCCTTGTTCGCGCGCGCGTGTTTTGCCTGCGTCTGACGCTGGCGCGGATGCGTTGCTTTTCGTCCTCAACACGACGTCTTCGTCATCGCGGCATGGCCATCCTGCTTCCGCGGAGGGGCATGGGTATCTGGCGAGCTACGGTTGCCACGCTCTCTCCAGGAAGTTCTTCATTCCCCCAGGACGTCGCGCCACATGCTTGCAGTGTCATCGCACAATCTCTGGATCGCGCTTGCGGTCACGCTGGCGGCCGGGCTGGCAACCGGGCTCGGCAGCCTCATGGTGGTGTTTGCCAAAAAGCCCAACCCGCGGCTGTTGGCATTCGGCCTGGCCTTCGCCGGCGGCGCCATGGTGTACGTATCGCTCACCGAGATCCTCAACAAGTCGATCGCCGCGTTTTCCCAGGCCTACAACGACAAGCTCGGCTTTACCTTCGGCACACTGACCTTTCTTGGCGGCGTGCTGCTGATCATGGTGATCGACCGCCTGGTGCCGAATCCGCACCAGAGTTTGTCCAGCGACGATCCGCACTTTCGCGAAGACAACCGCGCCTATATCCGTCGGGTCGGCCTGATGACCGCCGTCGCGATCACCGCGCACAATTTCCCGGAAGGATTGGCGACTTTCTTCGCTACGCTTGAAAGCCCGGCGGTCGGCATGCCGCTGGCGTTCGCGATCGCCATCCACAATATTCCCGAAGGCATCGCGATCGCGGTGCCGGTGTATTTCGCCACGCGCAACAAGTTCTATGCGGTGGGCGCCAGCCTGCTCAGCGGGTTGGCCGAACCGATCGGTGCGGGCATCGGATATCTGGCCTTGGCCAGCGTGCTCTCGGATGCGGTCTTCGGCACCGTGTTCGGGCTGATCTCCGGGGTCATGGTGTTTCTGGCACTGGACGAGTTACTGCCGGCTGCCAAGCGCTACGCCCAGGGTCACGAGACTGTGTATGGCCTAGTTTCGGGCATGGGGACGCTGGCGATCAGCCTGGTGTTGTTCCGTTTCGCAACGCCGTGAAGCGCGTCGTGCGCTGGCAGCTCGTGATGACCTGGCCGCAAGCTCTGCTGCATGCGCGGCTGCAAGCTTCTTCAGCAATGCCATCGCTGGCTTTTGAATGACGAACCGATGCGCGCCGCCTGCCTGAACTCAAGCGCGCGTCGCAGTGCCCCTTCGTTGGCAAGCGGTTTCCCGCACGTCTGCTGAACACCGTCGCGCCTGGTTGACTGAAGCCAAGTTTTAGAAAGGTTCCAGACACTCAAGCCGGCGCATGGTACGCGCGTCATCAACGCACACACAGCGAGGTGCCGTATACAACGCACATGGTCACAAGGGCGCCTTGCCTTGGCGCTGTCGATCGCATCCACCGCCACGATTGCACTCTGCGGGTGTCAACGCACGGACGCACCGGCTCCGGCTGCAGCCGAGCCTCCGCCGCCTCCCAGCGCGACGGCAGCGCCGGCTTACACGCCGCCCACGGCGGACCAGCTCTACCAACTGGTTGCGCCAATTGCCCTGTTCCCAGATAAGTTGCTGGCGCAAACGCTGGCGGCGTCGGTCTATCCCGATCAGGTGGTCACCGCACAGGAATGGCTACGCAGCAATAGCGGCTTGAGCGCTGCCGATCGCGCCCAGGCCACGGTGTCGCAATCGTGGGATCCGAGCATCAAGGCACTGACCGCCTTTCCCGACGTGGTGGCCCAACTGGCCGGCAATCTGGATTGGACGCGTGCGCTCGGCGATGCCTATGCCCACGACCCCAACGATGTACTCAACGCGGTGCAGATCATGCGCCAACGCGCCCAGGCCAGCGGCCATCTGCGCAGTACGCCGCAACAGCAAGTGCAGGTGGCGCGCCATGTGGTGGTGACGCCCATTCTGGACGAGGGCCGCGTCCCGCCGCCCTCGCAGGTGATCACCATCGAATCGGCGCAACCGGACGTGGTGTACGTCCCGCGCTACGACCCCGGCGTGGTCTACGGCACGCCGGTCGATGTCTATCGGGAGTATCGCTACCGCCCAGTCCGCTGGTACGACGAAGGCGACGTCGTCACCACCGGCCTGGTGTCGTTCGGCGTCGGCGTGTTGGTGGGCGGCGCGCTCGAGCACCACCACGGTTGGTTCGGCTGGGCCGAGCCGGCGCCTGCCTGGCACCGCTGGGGCTGGAACAGCTGGGGCGTGGACTGGAACGCGCCGCCGGCCGCACCGCATTACGTGGTCTACCAGAACCATGTCTATGCCCCGCGCACCACCATCATCAACAACCGAAATACCTATATCGATTCGCGCGCGTATGTGAATCAGGATCAGCGCCATTGGTCCGCTTCGACCTTTGCGCCTGTGGCCGGGATCTCCCCAGCCAGCTTTCACGCAGCGCAGGCGGCCGCTCTACCTGCAACAGTCGCCGGCGCGCGTGGGCTTGGTGCCTTTGCAGGAGCCACCACGCCAGCGCCCTCGCCTGCCCAGCCGCATCGTGCGCCCGACTATGCGCATCTGGCCACACCGCATTTCAATGCGCAGATGCTGCAGCCAGGGCGCCCGGTCGCGCTGAACGCATCGCCTTCGCCGCATGCTGCGCCCCTGACAACTGCTGCCCACCCGATGCAGCCAGTGCCCTCCGCACCGCGTTCACCGCGCGTGCAAGCACCGGCATTCGCATCGGCTGCAACGCCCGCACGGGTGAATGACTTGCAGGCCGCACCGCAGCATATGGCGCAGGCACGCGCAGAGCCGCGGGCAGCGCAGGAGCAGGCAGCTGCAGCTGCAGCCAGCCGCGCACATGCTGGCATGCCGCCGCGCGATGCATTCGCCGGCCGCGACGCCCGCGACAGCCAGTTCCGAGCGCAATCCCAACCTGCGCAATGGAAGCCGCCCGTGCAAGCACAGCGAGACCTGCCGCCCCATCAGCAGTTTGCGTCCGCAGCATTGCCGCGGGCCGAACATGCGCAGCAGTCGCGCCCGCGTGACGAACCGCGCCCGGTCATGAAGGCAGAGCCGCAGCAGCACATGCAGCGGATGGCGTCCTTCGCCCCACCGCGTGCCGCTCCGACACACCAGGCCGATATGCACCAGCAGCGCCCGCATCCGTCGGCGCAGCCGCAGCATCACGACCACCGCCACGAGGGCTGAGCCAGCGCGCTGGCGCAGCCGCCATGGCTGCGTCAGCGACCGAGCTGGTCCAGCGCCTCGGCCAGCTCTGGCGCCAGCGGCGCGCTCAACACGTACGGTGTCTTGCCCGCATCCAGTGCGAATTCCAGCGATGCGGCATGCAGGAACAGCCGCTTCAAACCAAGCTGGTCGCGTAGACGCTTGTTGACGTCTGCCGCACCGTATTTATCGTCGCCGGCCACCGGGTGCCCCAGGTGCTGGGCATGCACGCGAATCTGGTGGGTGCGACCGGTCTCGATGCGCACTTCGCAATAGGAATGCCCGCCGCGCCGTTCCAGCAACTTGAAATGGCTCAGCGATGGCTTGCCGATCGCATTCACCTGCACATGCCGCTCCCCTCCCTGGCGCAGTCCGATGTGCAGCGGCGCGTCCACGCTCATCACGCCGTCGGGCATGCGGCCCACCAGCAGGGTCAGGTAGCGCTTGGTGATGCCGCGCCCGTCGACGCGGTCGTCTTCACGCATCAAGGCCTGCAGCTCGGTGAGCGCCGAGCGTTTCTTGGCCACGATCAACAGGCCGGACGTATCGCGATCGAGCCGGTGCACCAGTTCCAGGCTCTGGTTCGGCCGCAGCGCCCGCAGGGTTTCGATGGCGCCGAAGCTAATCCCGCTACCGCCGTGGCTGGCAACCCCGGATGGCTTGTTCAGGGCGAGCAGTCGCGCGTCCTCGAAGACGATCGCCGCCTCCAGCCGGGCCATGAACGACGGCGGTGGCGCCGCCTTGTCGCCCTCTTCGTTGACCCGCACCGGCGGAATCCGCACTTCTTCGCCGCCCTCCAGCTTGCGCTCGGCCTTGGCCCGCCCGCCGTTGACCCGTACCTGGCCGCTGCGGACCAGCTTGTAGATCAGGCTGCGTGGAGCCCCCTTGAGCTGGCCAAGCAGGAAATTATCCAGCCGCTGCCCAGCACGGTCTTCCGGAACTTTGAGAATGCGCACGCCGACGCGGTCGGCCGGCGGCTTGGGGGCTGGGGGTCGGTCATCCGGCTCTTTATTCTGTTACACTCGGCGAGCGAGATAAGGGTTTGATTTTGTTGGAAGTTGATTGGCCAGAAGCCTGACTTCCGATGATTCCGGCACAGTGCGCGACCACCGCCCCGGGGCGGCCATGTTAGCGGCTCACCGGCCTACCCGGCCATCGCCGGCGGTTTTTGACCGCTGCGCTGAACATGTCCCGTGCGCTGCCCCGGTGTTTCCGGACGCGGCTGCCGGCCCTGAAACACCTATAAAACTTAAACAAGCGCTCCCGCGGCCTGCCGTGGTGTTGCAGCGCTGGAAACTCTGGTCAGGCCTGTCCGCGCGTTGCGCGAAGGGCCGACAAGCTGTTCCAGAGGCGAAACGTCACGGCGTTCCGCGCGGTAGAGCGCGTGAGGAACGCAACAATGAAGCGAATGCTGATCAACGCAACGCAGGCCGAAGAGCTGCGCGTGGCGATTGTGGACGGCCAGACCCTGTACGACATCGACATCGAACAGCCGTCCAAGGAACAAAAGAAGTCCAACATCTATAAGGGCCGCATCACCCGGCTCGAGCCTTCCCTGGAAGCGGCGTTCGTGGATTATGGCGCCGAGCGTCATGGGTTCCTGCCGTTGAAGGAAATTTCCCGCGACTATTTCCAGGCCGGCGTCGACCATAACAAGGCGACCATTCGCGAATTGCTGCGCGAAGGCCAGGAAATCGTGGTGCAGGTCGACAAGGAAGAGCGTGGCAACAAGGGCGCTGCCCTGACCACGTTCATCTCGCTGGCCGGCCGTTACATGGTGCTGATGCCCAATTCGCCGAGCGCCGGTGGCGTTTCGCGCCGCATCGAGGGCGAAGACCGCGCCGCGCTGAAGGAAGCGCTGGACAAGCTCGATATCCCCGACGACATGGGCGTGATCATCCGCACCGCCGGTGTCGGCCGTGACGCCGAAGAACTGCAGTGGGATCTGGACTATCTGCTGCAGACCTGGAAGGCGATTGCCGAAGCTGCGCTGAGCAAGCCGGCGGCCTTCCTGATCTACCAGGAATCGCGCCTGATCATCCGCGCCCTGCGCGACTACCTGCGCGCCGACGTCGGCGAAATCCTGGTCGACACGCCGGAGTTGTACGCCGACGCCCAGGAGTTCATGAAGCAGGTGATGCCGCAGAGCCTGCGCAAGCTCAAGCACTACACCGACGATATTCCGCTGTTCAATCGCTTCCAGATCGAATCGCAGATCGAAGGCGCCTATGAGCGCAACGTGCGCCTGCCCTCGGGCGGCTCCATCGTGGTGGACCAGACCGAAGCGCTGACCGCCGTCGACGTGAACTCCTCGCGCGCCACCAAGGGCAGCGATATCGAAGAAACCGCGTTCCAGACCAATCTGGAAGCGGCCGAAGAAGTCGCACGCCAGTTGCGCCTGCGCGACCTGGGTGGCCTGGTGGTCATCGACTTCATCGACATGGCCTCGTCCAAGCACCAGCGCGAAGTCGAAAACAGGCTGCAGAACGCGCTCAAATACGACCGCGCACGCGTGCAGCTTGGCCGTATCTCGCGCTTCGGCCTGATGGAAATGAGCCGCCAGCGCCTGCGTCCGAGCCTGGGCGAATCCAGCCAGATCGTCTGCCCGCGTTGCGACGGCCATGGCCGCATGCGCAGTGTCGAGTCGCTGTCGCTGTCGATCATTCGCGTGGCCGAAGAGCACGCCATGAAGGAAAACACCGGGCAGGTGCTGGTCCAGGCCCCGGTGGAAATCGCCAACTACCTGCTCAACGAAAAGCGCAGCGCGCTGCGTGAAATCGAGCAGCGCCATGAGTCGCCGATCATCATCGTCGCCGACGAGCAACTGCATACCCCGCACTACGAAGTCACGCGCCTGCGCGAGAACGAACTGGGCGAAGAAAGCGGCAAGCCGAGCTACCAGCGCGGCACCCGCGCAAGTTGCCGGTGCATGCGCTGACCAAGGCGCAGTTGAACATCCCGGCCGCCCCGGCGGTGACTTCGATCAAGCCTAGCCAGCCCGCTCCGGTGCGCGAAGAGGCCCCTGCCCCGGTCGCGCCTGTCGCGGCGCCGGCGCCGGTGGTGACCGTGCCCATTCCGGCACCGGTCACCGGCGTGGTGGGCTGGCTGAAGCGGATCTTCGGCGGCGTCGAGCCCGTTGCCCCGGCCCCGGAGTCGGCCCCGCGTCCGCGCCAGAACGATGCTGGCCGCAATACCCGCAGCGAACGCGGCGAGCGTGGCGGTCAGCGCCGCGATGGTCGCGATGCCCGCAGCGGTGGTAATGGTGGCAACCAGCAACGCGGCAATGGTGGCAATGGCAACGGCGCCAACAAGGAACGCCGCGATGAACGCCGTCAGCCTGCCAACGGCCAGGGTGCGCAGAACGGCGCACAGGCACAGCAGCAGGTGCAGGCGCCCAAGCCGCCGCGCAATGAAACGCAGGCGCCAAAGCAGCAGCCGCAGCAGCAGAAGTCCAAGCCGCAGAACCAGAGCCCACGTCCGCCACGTGCGCCTGCGCAGCAGGACGGCGCCCCAGCCGAGCGGCAGCCGCGTCCGGCCCGCCAGGATGAGGGCACGGCAGCGGCGCAGACCCTGACCTCCACTGCCGCAACGGCAACCACGTCGAGCATGGTGTCCGCCATTGCCGATGCCGCTGCACCCACCAATACGCAGACCAACGCGAATGAAGCGGTCCAGGCGCATCCGGTCGATGTCACCGTGATCGAATCCACCGCTGATCGCGGTGCCGACGCAAATGCGACTGCACCGGCCCAGGATGCCGCAGGCGACGATGCTGCCAATGGCGAAGGCGGAAGCCGTCGCCGCCGCGGTCGTCGTGGTGGCCGTCGTCGTCGTCGTGGCGCCGGTGCCAACGGAGAAGGTGGTGCCAGCGTCGATGGCCTGGAAGGCGACGATCTGGACAGCGATACCGACAACGATCTCGATGGCGATAGCGAAGGCGACGACGCCGGTGCTCACGCGCATGTTTCGGGCGCACCGCGCGCCGGCCAGCCCGAGTTCGATTTCGACGATGACGCACCGGCACCGGCCGTGCGCGCCAAGTCGGAACCGGCAGCCCAGGCAGCCGCCAAGCCGCGTCCGGTTCCCAAGGAGCGTGCAGAGCCACAGCTCGGCAGTGATACAGCCTCGACCACCGCGCCGGTTTCCAATGCCGTGCCGGCATCGCAAGCGCCAGCAACAAAACCTGTTGCCAAGGCTGACACCGCTCAGGATCGCCCTGCTGCGCCCGCCGTTGCCACGGACACACCCGCCAAGCCTGCGCCGGCTGCGACCGCGTCGACTGCCGTCAGCACCGATGGTGAGGCCGCACAGGCTGCAGAGCAGCGCCCCGCGCCGGTCGCGCAGCAGGCATCCGCTGCCCCGGCCCCGGTTGCCGCCTCCGCACCTGTGGCATCCACGCCGGCACCTGCGGTGGCTCCAGCCGCCGGGACGGCACCGATGTCGGCTACCACGGCTTCGGCACCGGCTGTTGCATCGCCTGTGACCAACGATGCGGCGACAGGCAGCCAGCACCAGCCTGCGCCGGCAGATGCGGCTGCACCTGCCGCCGAGGCCGAGGCCGCGAAGGCCGACCAGCAGCGGCGCGCTGTGTCGGCGGACGTGGCAACGCCGTCGGTGCAAGCAGCGCCGGTGCAGACGGCACCTGCAACGCCCGCTGACGACCTACCGGCACCTGCGGCAGGTACGCCCGCGTCGCAGGCCGCAGTAGTCACGGTCACGTCGTCGCACGCCGAGCAATCTGTTTCGCAGGCGCCATCGGCCGAGGCGGCAACGACCTCGACCTCGACGGTTGTGCAGGCAAGCCCAGGGGCTGAGACCACGCCCGTGCGCAAGCCGTATGCTCCGGTACAGACCACCATGCTCGATGCGTTGAGCCCGAACGATGCTGCGCCAGCAGTCTCCTCGGCCAACGAGCCCCCGGCAGCCCCTGCAGCAGCGCAGCCATCGCAGGCAGACAAGCCGAAGTCGACGGTGGTTGTGTCCGAAGCAGTCAAGCCGGTTGCGCCATCGGACCAAGCCGAGCAGGCGCAGGATGACGACAGCAACAAGCCGCGTGGCGATCACTGATCGCCAGGTGACTGGATCGAGTGGCCTGGTCGGTTAAGGAAACTCTGAACAATCCGTCCTGATCTGCCACAATCGATCATCGACCCGAGTAGACGATTTCGATGCAGCTGACCTTCGGCGACGCGGAGTACGACGGCAAGCGCAAGCGGACGCGGCGTGAGGTGTTTTTGGCCGAGATGGAGCAGGTCGTGCCGTGGAAGGAGCTGCTGGGGCTGATCGAGCCGCACTACCCGAAGTCGGGGCAACCGGGACGACAGCCGTATCGGCTGGAGACGATGCTGCGCATCCACTTTTTGCAGCAGTGGTATGCATTGAGCGATCCATCGGCGGAAG
This sequence comes from Xanthomonas phaseoli pv. phaseoli, assembly GCA_022749655.1. Classification (GTDB taxonomy): domain Bacteria; phylum Pseudomonadota; class Gammaproteobacteria; order Xanthomonadales; family Xanthomonadaceae; genus Xanthomonas; species Xanthomonas phaseoli. The sequence continues at coordinate 2,915,351 of CP094243.1, read as the reverse complement.
AAGCCTTGTACGACACGGTGTCGATGCGCCGTTTCGCCAAGATCGGCGGGCTGGATGAGGTGCCGGACGAGACGACGATTCTCAACTTTCGCCATCTGCTGGAGCAGCACGATTTGGCGCGCAAGCTGTTCAATCGGGTGAACGCGCATCTGTCGCGCAAGGGTCAGAGCCTGCGCGGCGGGACGATTGTGGATGCCACGATTATCTCTGCGCCCAGTTCGACCAAGAACAAGGACGGTGAGCGCGATCCGGAGATGCGCCAGACCAAGAAGGGCAACCAATACTTCTTCGGGATGAAGGCGCACATTGGAGTGGATGATGAATCCGGCCTAGTGCACCACGTGGAATGCACGGCAGCCAACGTGGCGGACATCACGCAAGCGCACAAGCTGCTGCATGGCAAGGAAGACACGGTGTGTGGGGACAGCGGCTACACCGGGCTTGAGAAGCGCGATGAGATCAAGGGCAAGCGCAAGCTACGCTACCTGATCGCGGAGAAGCCCTCGAAGCTGAAGCAGATCAAGAACAAGCGCGAACTGAAGTTGGCCAAGCGCTGGGAGCACACCAAGGCCAGCCTGCGTGCGAAGGTGGAACATCCGTTTCGGGTGATCAAGCGCCAGTTTGGCTATGCCAAGGTGCGCTATCGCGGCCTGGTCAAAAACACCGCGCAGGTGCTGACGCTCTTTGCGCTGTCGAACCTGTGGCTGAAGCGGAAGCAGTTGATGCCTGCCGTTGGGAAGTTGTGCCTGTAATGGGGAGAATGCCCCGAGAATGCGCTGGAAACAGCGAAAAACCGAAGGTGTGAGCGTAGTCAGCGCTACCGATGCGGGTCGACGCATCCTCTGGCCGCATTGATCAGACCATCCTTAACAGGTCACGTCAACATCAAAAATAGCGGCCTTCGGGCCGCTGTTTTTTTTAGGCCCTGCACTAACGCCAAGCCGCATCCGCCGGTCGTGATCCCGGCGAGGCATCGACGCAACAGGTTCTTCCACATGAGCGGCGAGGTTTATCGCCACTGGTGGTGAGTGGTTGCAAAAAAACCTTCGATCAGAGAGTTCGGCGACGCCAGACCTACTGGCATATGACGACAATCAGCGCGGAAAGCTTCCTGTGCGGACGTGTATTCATGCGCATTGCAGGGACGTCAGGAATGACAATGCCTGTTTCGACGCCTGGCGCGCCTCCAGCAGGCCAGGCTATTTCGCGTACCTATGCGTTGACGCAATCCAGCAACCGCTGCTGAGTGAGAGGCGCGTCATTTCTCAGCACGCAATGAGCCTCTCTGCACGATGTGGTTCGCTCTGACCTTGCGATGCAGCGCAACCACTGCGCCGCACTCAAGGCAACGGTTCACAGCACCCTTGAGGGATCGGTCAGACCGTATTGATTGGCTAGCCGCGCCAGCGCAATGTTGTCCTGGATGCCGACCTTCTCAAACAGGCGTGCCTTGTGCGTGTTGATGGTCTTGGCGCTGAGGTTCAGGCGCTTGGCGATGTCTTCCTGGCGCAGGCCCTGGGTCAGCAGCAAGGCCACTTCCAGTTCGCGGGGCGACAACGCATCGAACGGTGAACCGCCACCTTCCAGATTGGACAGGGCCAGATTCTGCGCGATCGTGTTGCCGAGATAACGCCGCCCTAATGCGACTTCACGCACCGCGCGCAGCAACTCGTGCGCGTCACCGCCCTTGCCCACATAGCCGGAGGCGCCTGCCTCAAGCAAACGCTTGGGCAATGGCCCGTCTTCGAGTACGGAAACGATGATGACCCGCGTACCGTAGTCGCCCTTGACGATGCGCTCGGTAATTTCCAGGCCGCTGACGCCGGGCAAATGCAGGTCGCACAGCACGATGTCCGGTTTGAGTTGACGAATCTGCGGCAATGCGGCTTCGCCGCTCTCTGCTTCACCCACTACATCGACGTCCACTTCCTTGGACAGAATCATCTTCATGCCTGTACGCACGAGTGCATGATCGTCGATCAGAAAAACTCTGATGGTCATCCTTGTTGTCCTCGCTAGCGGCTGGCTGGTGCAGCCTATCTCCGTGAATAATTCAGGGCAAGCTCGATGCGACGTATTACGCCCAAGTTAGAGCGTTATGACGCCTCACTAGATCATGCATGACGTGCGCGTGGCGCGATGTCTCAAGGCAAGATGTTGCAACGTGTGCCGATGATGCGCCCGCCTGAGCCACCGGCGACATCGGGCAATGCAGTCGCGCTCGGTCAGATTTTGACTGGCGAGATGGTACGGTCGGCGTCCACCAGGGGTTTTAATTCGGGATCCAGCGCAACGCGTTCGTCGAAGACGAAGCAGCGGCCGTCGTAGCCTTCGCCACCGACCTCTTCGAAGTAGCCGAGGATGCCGCCCTCCAGTTGCAGCACGTTGTCCATGCCATCGGCCTGCATCCACACTGCGGCCTTTTCGCAACGGATGCCACCGGTGCAGAAGCTGACCACCGTGGCATCGGCCAACGCGCCACGATGCGGTTCCAGCGCGCCAGGCAAGTCGGTGAACTTGTCGATCGGCAATGTCAGCGCACCCTGGAAGGTGCCGTATGCCACTTCCTGCGCATTGCGCGTGTCCAGCATCACCAACGGGCGACCACGATCGTCATGCCCGTTGCGCAGCCACTCGCGCAGCACGGCAGGCGTCACCGACGGCGCACGACCTTGCAGCGGCGATGCATCGTCGCGACGAAAACTGATGATCTCCGGCTTGATCTTGACCTTGAGCCGCGCGAACGGCTGATGCGCGCTTTCGCTGTACTTGATACGCATCTGCGCAAACCGCGGATCGGCTTGCAGCCAGGTATAGAACGCGCCGATCTGCTCGGCAGCGCCTGCCAGGAACAGGTTGATGCCCTCTTCGGCCACCAGCACCGATCCTTTCAGCGCATGCTGCTCGGCCTGCGCGAGCACGCCGGCGGCAAGTGTCTGCGGATCCTGGATGGTGACGAACTGGTAGGCGGCGGTATTGGTAATCATGCGGCTATTTTAGGGCCGCAGGCAGCCCCTAGCGAGCGCTGTGAACGGGATACCCAGCACGTTGCAGCAACGTGCCTGCACCCGCGTCATGCCGCGACCTCAGCCGCGCAACAGCACAAACGGCAGCAACACCAGCGAGGCGACAATCAGCATGCCGATCAGCGTGACCAGCACGAAGACCGGTCGCCTGCGCAGCAACGCGCCAAAGGTCTCCGCCGTGCCGGCCGCAAGTTCCTCGTGGCGCTGGGCGCGCGCAATCGCGCCGCGCTGCGCCTGGTAGGCATCCATCGCCGCCTTGGCGCGCGGATAGTCGGCATCGTCGCTGAGCCAGATACCGCCGGCGGAAATCCCCCAGTTGCTCGGGCGCGTTTCATAGATCTGCACGCGCTGCTCGCGCATCAGCGCCCGCACCTCGTCGGCTTCGTCGTCGGGGACATTGCGCAGATTGAGCAGTAGCTTGGCCATGCCGCGATGATACCGGGAGCCAAGTGCGATAATGGCCGCCTTTCTCCGTGGACCCTGCCATGCGCTTTCTGTTGACGCTCATTGCCGCCCTGTTGCTCGCAAGCTGCGCACCTGCCCTGCCGCCCTCCGGCGGCACCATCGCCAGTTTCGAGCGGATCGACCGCACCGTTGGGACCGGTGCAGAGGCCACACCAGGCGCAATGGTCACCGTGCACTACACCGGCTGGCTCTACGACGAAAAAGCCGCCGACAAACATGGCAAGAAGTTCGACAGCTCGCTGGATCGCGCCGAGCCGTTCCAGTTCGTACTCGGCGGCCGCCAGGTCATCCGCGGCTGGGACGATGGCGTGGCCGGCATGCGTGTCGGCGGCAAGCGCACCTTGATGACCCCGCCCGATTACGGCTACGGCGACAACGGCGCCGGTGGCGTGATACCGCCCGGTGCATCGTTGGTGTTCGATGTGGAATTGCTGGGCGTGCAGCCGCGTTGAGTACCTGACGATGACTGATCTGAGCAGGCAGCGGCTGGCCGTGATCGGCGGTGGGCCGGCCGGTTTGATGGCGGCGGAAGTGGCTTGCGCAGCAGGCTTGGCGGTGGATCTGTACGAAGCCAAGGGCTCGGTGGGCCGCAAGTTCCTGATCGCTGGCAAAGGCGGCTTGAACCTCACGCATTCCGATTCGATGCCGCTGTTTGCGCAACGCTATCGCGAACGTGAGCAACCGGTTTCCGCGTGGTTGCAGGACTTCGATGCTGACGCGCTGCGCGACTGGGCGCGAGAGCTCGGTGTGGAGACCTACGTCGGTACTTCCGGCCGTGTCTTTCCAATGGACCGCAAGGCCGCACCCCTGCTACGTGGCTGGGTGCGCCGGCTCAAGGAACAAGGCGTCGTGTTTCATGTGCAGCACCGCTGGCAGGGCTGGACTGAAAACGGCGCACTCCGTTTCGACGCACCGACCGGCGCGGTGGAGTGCAGTGCAGTGAGGCAGTGGTGCTGGCGCTTGGTGGTGGCAGCTGGCCGCAGCTTGGCTCCGACGGCCAGTGGCAAGCAACATTGCAGCAGCGCGGCATCGCGGTTGCGCCTTTGCTGCCGGCCAATTGTGGTTTCGATATCGATTGGAGTGCGCACTTCGTGCAGCGGCATGCAGGTGCACCGCTGAAACCGGTCGTTGCGCACTGGCAGGATGGCAACGGCATGCAGCACGCGTTGCAGGGCGAATGCGTGGCCACTGCGAACGGCATCGAGGGCAGCTTGATCTACGCCTTGGCTGCGGACCTGCGCGAGCAGATCGACGCCCACGGCGTCGCCGAACTCGTGCTGGATCTGATTCCGGGCCGCTCGCTCGAACGCGTGCATGCCGAACTGGCCCAGCCGCGCAAGGGACGCAGTTTCAGCGAGCATCTGCGCCGCCAGGTCGGCATCGATGGCGTCAAAGCGGCGCTCCTCTACGAAGCACTCGGCAAGCAGGCGGGCGACGATGTGGCATTGGTCGCACGCACGCTCAAGCAGTTGCCGTTGCGCTTTTTGCGGCCACGTCCGCTGGCCGAAGCAATCAGTTCTGCAGGCGGCGTGCGGTTGGAGGCGCTGGACGACCAGCTGATGGCGCTCGCGCAACCAGGGGTATTTTGTGCTGGCGAAATGCTCGATTGGGAAGCGCCAACCGGCGGCTATCTGCTCACTGCCTGTTTCGCCAGCGGCCGACGCGCCGCACGCGGTGCGGTACGGTGGCTAGCGCAGCGCCACCCAAGCGCTACAGGCGATCGCTGACTGCCGCACGCGGCCATACCGATTTGACGTCGTATACCACCGCGCCCGGTTTGCCGAGCGCAGCGATCCGCGCGACGTCGTAGTCGCGATACTGCGCATGCGCCACCGCCAGCACCACGGCGTCGTAGCTGCCCTCTTCCGGCGTCTCGCGTAAGTGCACACCTCCGTGCTGCAGCGCTTCAGCCGGGTCTGCCCACGGGTCGCAGGTATCCACCTGCACACCCGCGGCCTGCAGCAGCTGCACCAATTCCAGGGCGCGGCTGTTGCGCAGATCCGGGCAGTTCTCCTTGAAGGTGGCGCCCAGCACCAGCACCCTCGCCTGCGCAAGCGCGACGCCACGCATGGCCAGCATGCCGCACACGCGTTCGGCCACATGTCGGCCGACACGATTGTTGACCTGCCGCGCAGTGTGGATCAGGTCCGGGTGATAGCCCACGCTTTCGGATTTGTGCATCAGGTAGTACGGATCCACACCGATGCAATGCCCACCGACCAGGCCAGGACGAAACGGCAGGAAATTCCACTTGGTTCCTGCGGCTTCGAGCACATCGAGCGTGTCGATTCCCAGCTTGTCGAAAATCAACGCCAACTCGTTGACTAGCGCGATATTGACGTCGCGCTGGATGTTTTCGACCACCTTTGCCGCTTCTGCCACGCGCATCGACGGAGCGCGCCAGGTGCCTGCAGCGATGATGCTGGTGTATAGCGCATCGACGGCATCGGCAGCGTCCGCTGTCGAGCCCGAGGTGATCTTGCGGATGTCGCGCAGACGCCGCTGGCGATCGCCGGGATTGACGCGTTCGGGGCTGTAACCGCAAAAGAAGTCGTAGTTGAAGCGCAGCCCAGAGCCTGCTTCGAGCAAGGGCACGCAAACTTCCTCGGTGGTTCCTGGATAAACCGTGGATTCGTAGATCACCAAGTCGCCGGGCTTGAGTGCGGCGGCGATCAAGGCCGTGGCGCTACGCAACGGCTCCAGATCCGGTTGCTCGAAGCTGTCGATCGGCGTCGGCACAGTCACGATGAAAATGCGGCACGTGGCCAGATCCGCAGCGTTTGCGCTGTAGCGCAACTGCGTTGCGGCAGCCAATTCGGCATCGTCCAGCTCCAGCGTGGCATCGTGGCCATCGCGCAATTGCGCAACACGCTGCGCATCGATGTCGAAGCCCAGGGTGTCACGTTGCTCCCCGAACGCAACCGCCAACGGCAGGCCGACATAACCTAAGCCGATGACGGCGATGCGCCCCTGTGCGGGGGCGAGAAGCGTAGTGCCAGACATGCGGTTCCTTGAATGGTGCGCAGCCGGTGGCGGCGCGCTATGCGGCGGCAGCATAGCGCAGGCCGCAGACGCCAGGCAGTGCAGGAAGTACGCTGCAAAGATTCACAATCGCCGCGCAATCAGGCACGCTATCGCAATGCCCGGGTGGCGAAATTGGTAGACGCAAGGGACTTAAAATCCCTCAGCCGCAAGGCTATGCGGGTTCGACCCCGCCCCGGGCACGCCTCTATAAGGTAATCGAGTCGGCGCATGCGCACTCGTCTTCGCGCCGCGCGACGCTTGCCCGCATGATGTCCATGCCCAGTCATTCGCATCGTGCAGCCGACATGGTGGTCACCTGGCCCCGGATTGCATTCTCGATCTCGGCGTACACGCGACATCGCGTTGCGCCATCCTTCCCGACGCGATCAGTCACACGCATGTGTCCAAAGCACCCAAGCACATGTGCGCGCACTGGAACAGGCATTCGTTATCGGACACCGCAGCGCCACTGCTCTTAGTTCACGGCAGCCGCTTAGTGAACGAACGTCCCCGGCCAATAAAAAACGGCCGATAAAAAACCCCGGATATCGAGCGATATCCGGGGTTCGAATTTGGAGCGGGAAACGAGACTCGAACTCGCGACCTCAACCTTGGCAAGGTTGCGCTCTACCAACTGAGCTATTCCCGCGTGGAGCGAAATTGTACAGCGTGTTACTTCGTTGCGCTAGCCCTGTCGTCGTCGATGGCAGGAATACCGCATGCGATGTGGAGGCCTGGGCCGGAATTGAACCGGCGTACGCGGATTTGCAGTCCGCTGCATAACCACTCTACCACCAGGCCGAAACATCAAACCCAAGCATCCTGCCTTGAAACAACGAGACCCCTGACGCGGGGTCTTGTCTACATCTGGAGCGGGAAACGAGACTCGAACTCGCGACCTCAACCTTGGCAAGGTTGCGCTCTACCAACTGAGCTATTCCCGCTTGGGAGGCGAAATTCTACAGCGAACAGGATAGCTGTCAACTGTTGCTTTCGATTTTTTCCGCTTGTTGCTGATCGCTGCTTTTTCGTCGGCGCGCAGACTTGGCCAAGCAGCCTGCAGATACTGAAACCCCGACCACAGCGTCAGCAAGGCGGCAATGGCCAATGTCCAGTAGCCCGCACGAAATATCAGATTGCCCAGCCAGATCTCATGCGTGGGCATCTGCCCGGGCGTGACCGAATACAACAAGCACAGCAAGGCCACCATTTGTGCGGTGGTCTTGATCTTGCCGATTGCCGCCACGCGCACCTTGGCGCGCTGGCCGATTTCGGCCATCCACTCGCGGAGTGCAGAGACGGCAATCTCGCGTCCGACGATGACTGCTGCCCAGAACGCCATCCACGGCGTGGGATGGCCCTGCACAATCAGGAACAGCGCCACGGCGACCATCAGCTTGTCGGCGACCGGGTCCAGAAATGCGCCGAATGCGGAATATTGGTGATAACGCCGCGCGACCCAGCCATCCAGCCAGTCGGTGATGGCGGCCAGCGCGAACACGCCGGCGGACGCGAAATTCGTCCACGTGTACGGCAGGTAGAACACCACGACCAACACCGGGATCATCACGATCCTCAGCAGTGTCAGCCACGTGGGGATGGTCAACTTCATTGCGGACTTGCCTCGCCTGCCGCATCGGGAAGCGCCAGCCCGTGCAGGTTAGCGTAGATTCGCGCGGCAAGTGCGGCATTGACCCCCTCCACCCGCGCAATCTCGGCCTCGCCAGCGGCCTTGAGCCCGACCAGGCCACCGAAGTGCTTGAGCAGACTCGCGCGGCGCCGGGGGCCGATGCCGGGGATATCCTCGAGCTTGCTGGTCATGCGCGCCTTCTGGCGGCGACCGCGGTGGCCGGTGATCGCAAAGCGGTGCGCTTCGTCACGCACTTGCTGGATAAATTGCAGCGCAGGCGACGCGGCGCCCGGCCGCAGCTCGCGGCCGTCGGCCATGATCAAGGCTTCGTGCCCTGCCCGGCGCTCTTCGCCCTTGGCCACGCCGACCAGCAAGACGTTCTCGACCCCAAGATCGGCCAGCGCGGCCTGCGCCTGCGCCAGCTGGCCCGCGCCACCGTCGATCAGCAGCACATCGGGCAGCACGCCATTCTCTTCCACGGCGCGCCGGAAGCGGCGTTCGATCGCCTGCCGCATGGCTGCGTAGTCGTCGCCCGGCGTGATGCCGGAAATATTGAAGCGCCGGTACTGGCCACGCACCGGGCCACTGGCGTCGAATACCACGCACGAGGCAACGGTCGCCTCGCCCATGGTGTGACTGATGTCGAAACACTCCACGCGCTTGACCGGCTCGGCAAGTCCAAGCATCTCGCGCAAGGCTTCGCTGCGTGCATGCTGCGCGCTCTGGCTGGTGAGCTCGGTGACCAGGGTCAGCTGCGCATTGCGCGTGGCCAGCAGCAGATAGCCGGCACGCTCGCCGCGCACGTTCCACTTCAGCGCCACCTTGTGCTCGGCGGCCGTACTGAGCGCGGCTTCGATCAGCTCGGCTTCCGGGATCTCGCGGTCGAGCAGGATTTCGCGCGGGGGCGAGTGCTCGGCGTAGTACTGCGATACGAATGCGCCAAGAATTTCGTCGGCGCTGTCCTCCCCGTTGGTCTTGGGAAAGAACGAGCGCGTGCCGAGATTGCGGCCGTCGCGAAAACTCAGCAACAAGACGCAGGCCTGGCTGGATTGCGTGGCGCAGGCCAGCACGTCCAGATCAGCGGCACGCCCGTCGACGTATTGACGGTTCTGCATGCTGCGCAGCGAGGAGAGCAAATCGCGCAAACGCGCGGCGCGCTCGAATTCCAGTGCCTCGCTGGCCTGCTGCATCGAGTGCATGATCTCTTCGCCGAGCTGATCGCTCTTGCCTTCGAGAAACATGGTGGCGCGGCGTACCGATTCGGCGTAATCCGGAGCGGCCACCAAATCCACGCATGGGCCGCTGCAACGCCCGATCTGGTATTGCAGGCAAGGCCGCGAACGGTTGCGGAACACGCTGTCCTCGCAACTGCGCAGCTTGAACAGCTTGTGCATCAGGCTCAGCGTTTCGCGTACACCGGTGACGCCGGTGTAAGGGCCGAAGTAACGCCCTTGCACCGCACGTGGACCGCGGTGCAAGGCAATACGGGGCCATTGTTCGCGGGTCAGCAGCACGTATGGGTAGCTCTTGTCGTCGCGCAACGACACGTTGTAGCGCGGCGACAACGATTTGATCAGCTGATTTTCCAGCAGTAGCGCTTCGGCTTCGCTGCGGGTGACGGTGACGTCCATGCGCGCGACCTGCGACAGCATCGAAGTCAACCGGGCGTTCTTCGGCGTCCCGTTGAAATAGCTGCCCACACGTTTGCGCAACGCGCCCGCCTTGCCGACATACAGCAAGGTGTCGTCGCCCGCATACATGCGATAGACGCCAGGCGCGGTGCTCAGTTGCGCAGCGAACGCTTTTCCATCGAAATCGTTTTGGGGCCTGGCGCTCATTCGTCTATCGAAACATCACTCAGTGCGCCGCTGGCAAGGTCGTATCGCAAGATGGCGTGCGCATCGGTTTCTGCAATCCAGACCGCATCTGCGGTGACCGCCAGCCCGGCCGGGCCATGCAGACGACGCGGCAGCGCGACCGTGGTCAATTCACCGCCGTCCAGGCGCAGGCAGCGCAGGCGGCCATTGCCGGTGTCGGCGATCCACAGCAGCGGCGAATCGGCCGCCAGTGCGATGCCCTGTGGGAATTGCAGGCGCGCCGTGCTGCGCGGACCGTCCTGATCTCCAAACTGCCAGGTGCCCTGCCCACCGACCAAGGTCTGTACCAGATCGCCCCGCAACTGCATGGTGCGGATCGACGAGCCCAGCCCGTCGCAGACATAGGCCACCTGCTGCACCGACGCCAAACCGGCCGGCTGTGCGAAAGCTGCGAGATGGCCGCTGCCGTCGCGGGTTTCAAGGGCACCGGTGCCTGCGCGCGCGGTCAGTGCGGCGCGGCCCAGGTGGTAACTCCAGATCCGGTTATCGCCGGCCATGGCGATCAATACCTGGTTGTCGGCGATCGCCAGACCTTGCGGGTAGTTCAGCGCAGAGGCACCGGGCGACGCCAGCGGGCCTTCGACCGGCTCGCCGGAGCGACCGGTGCCGCACAAGGTGTCCACCTGCCCGCTGCGCAGGTTGATACGACGCAGCGCATGGTTGCCGGTATCGGCGACATACAACTGATCGCGTTCCAACGCCAACCCTTGCGGACGCCGGAATGCCGCCTCGCCGACGCCGCCGTCGATGAGATCGGCATTGCCATGCCCGAACTGGCGCAGTACGCGTCCGCTGTGCGTGCACTCGAGCACGCGGTGGTGGCCGGTATCGGCGACATACAACCTGTCCTCGGTCGCGGCCAAGCCGGTGGGAAAACGCAACGCCAGATGCGGCTCGGGCTCGCGCTCGGCCACACCGTGGAGGTCGGCGTCCGACGGCGGCGGCTGGCCCTCGCAAAGCGCAGTCAGCGCCTTGTCCAGATCGCCGGTGACGCCCACCAGGCGCTGCCGCTCGCGGCCGTAGGCATCCAGCAGCACCAGCGTGGGCCAGGATTCGATACCGAAGCGACGCCAGGTTTCCCAATCCTTGTCGAGCAGGATCGGCGCACTCACGCCGTGTCCGCGCAGTTGTTTAAGCGAACGTTGCGGCAGGCGCTCGCTGTCGAAACGCGGCACCTGCACCACGATTACTTGGAGCCGGCCGGGGCTACGCGCCTGCCAGTGGGCAAGCTCGGCCAGGCGTTCGGCGCACCACACCGAGCTGGCGTTGACGAACGCCAGCACCAGCGCACGGCCGCGATGCTCCTGCAAGGTGGAGGGCCTGGCATTGAGCCAGGTGGGAAATTCCGGCAGTTCCTGGGTGAGCTGGGCGTTCATGTGGTGATTATGCCCAAGCGCGATTAGCCGCGGGTGAGTCTGGCCACGGTCAGGCGCGCGGCAGCGTCGACCAGCTGCCATACCTGCTCGAAGTCATCCATGCCGCCGGTATACGGGTCGGGGATGTCATCGCGCGCGTCGATGCCGGCCCAGGGCAGCCACAAGGCGAGCTTGTCGCGCTGCGCCGCCGGGGCGAGCCGCTGCAGATCGCGCAGATTGCTGCCGTCTGCGCACAACAGCCAATCGAAATGCTCGAAATCCGAGTGCTTGACCTGGCGCGCACGAAGACCGGAGATCTCCACGCCATGGCCGCGCGCGCAGCGGATCGCGCGCGGGTCCGGCGGATCGCCGGCATGCCAGTCGCCGGTCCCGGCGGAATCGACCTCGATGCGCCGCGACAGCCGCGCCTTGTCCAGTTGCGCGCGCAGGGCGCCCTCGCCCATCGGCGACCGGCAGATATTGCAAAGGCAGACGATCAGCACCTTCATGCCGAAGCCACCCGCATCTGTGCGCGGACCAGATCGTCGGGGGTCGATGCCTGGCGGAAACGGCTCGGGCGTCACCGCCACGGCGATGCGATAGCCGGCTTCCATCGCGCGCAGCTGTTCCAGCGATTCGATGCGCTCCAGCATGCCGGGCGGCATGGCCGCGAAGCGTTGCAGGAAGCCTGCGCGGTAGGCGTAGATGCCAATGTGGCGCAGCCATTGACCCTCTGCAGGCACGCTATCGCGCTGGCTGGCGAAGCTGTCGCGGTGCCAGGGAATCGGCGCACGGCTGAAATACAGCGCGTCGCCGCCGGCCGTGCGCACCAGCTTCACCACGTTGGGATCGAACAGGTCATGCGCGTTATCCACCGGTACGGCCAGCGTGGCCATCTGTGCATCGGAATGCTGCAGCAGATCTGCCACGGCGCGGATGCCTGCAGCCGGCGCAAACGGTTCGTCGCCTTGCAGATTGACCACGCAGGTCTGCTCGTCCCAGCCGGCAATGCGTGCGCATTCGGCCAGGCGGTCGGTGCCGGAAAGATGCGCGGCGCCGGTCATCGCCACATGCACCCCGGGAAGATGCTCGATCGCCGCGGCGATACGCGTGTCATCGGTGGCCACCCACACCTCGCGCGCACCCGCCAGCAACGCACGCTCGGCCACATGCTGGATCATCGGGCGATCGCCGATTCGTTGTAGCGGTTTACCCGGCAGCCGCGTGGAGGCGTAACGGGCGGGAATGGCGACAACGAAATCGGCAGGCGTGGTGGGTGTCATACGTGCGCGCTCTGGAGACAGTGAGAAGTGGAGAAACGAGAGAACCGAATCGTTTGATGCCGATGTGTGATTGAACGGGGTCGCGGTATTCGTCGGCGCTGCGCTGCACGAGATCAGCACTCAGAACGCCTTTGCATGCGCGGCTTGCAGCCATGCGCACCGCTCTCCGAGTAGACCGTTGCCCGAGCACTGCGAGACGTCATGCAGCATGGATACCCATCGCAGCCGCAAGAGCGCACTCAACGCGTGGCGCGCGATGGTTGGCCAGCGACGTCAAGCTGCAAGCTCGCCACGGCCGGCGACGCACTCACACGCCCTGCCGGCTCGCCAGTTTGTTCAAGCGATCCAGCAGACTCACCCAGAACGCCGCCGGCAGCTCCGCCTTCAGTGGCACGCTGTACAGCCACTCGTCGGCGAACGGACGGCATTTCACCGCGTCTTTTTCGGTCATCAGCACCGGCAGGCGGCTTCCGAAGCTGAAATCCGCGGCGCGATAGACGTGATGATCCGGGAACGCGTGCGGCACAACGCCTATGCCGCGCGCGCGCAGCATGGCGAAGAAACGTTCCGGATGCGCGATGCCCGCCACCGCATGCACGCGCTGCCCGGCAAGCATGCTCAAGGGCTGCGCACGCTTGCCATCCATCGGCTGCACGGCGTCGATGCTCAAACGCATCTGCCACTCGCCGAAACCGGCATCATCGGGCACCTGAGGTGCGGCAGTCGCACTGGCCTGGCCAAGATTGACCACGCGGAAATCGCAATCGCGCGCCCGCACGGCCGGTTCGCGCAACGGCCCAGCAGGCAGCAGGCGTCCATTGCCGTAGCGCCGCTGGCCATCGACCACTTCGATTTCGACATCGCGCGCCAGACGGTAATGCTGCAGCCCATCGTCGCAGATCACGATGTCGCAGCCCGCCTCGACCAGCGCCTGTGCAGCAGCGAGCCGGTCGCTGTCGACACGCACGCGCGCACCGGTCTTCCAGGCGATCAACACCGGCTCATCGCCGCCGAGCGCCACCGGGGTATCCGCTTCGACCCAGCGTGCGGTGCCGGCGTCATCGCGGCCGTAGCCGCGGCTGGCAACGCCAGGCGTCCAGCCGGCTTCCTGCAGCTTTGCGACCAGGGCAATCGTCAGCGGCGTCTTGCCGGTGCCGCCAGCGGTGACATTGCCGACCACGATCACCGGCACCGGCACGCCGTGGCGCCTGCGCCAACCGCGGCGATACAGCGCCCGCCGCAATGCGATCGCAGCGCCGTAGACCGGCGCCAGCATGCGCGCCGGCAAGGGGATCGGCGTGTTTTCGTACCAATAGCCCGGCGTGCGGGTGCCGCGCTTGCTCATGCCTGGCGTTCGCGGAATTGCATGCCGTGCAAGTGCGAATACAGGCCGCCCTGCGCCAGCAATTGGTGGTGCGTACCGCGCTCGACGATCCGGCCTTGGTCCATCACCAGCACCTGATCGGCATGCTCGATGGTGGACAGGCGATGGGCGATGACCAGCGTGGTGCGGTCCGGCATCAGCTTGTGCAGGGCGTCCTGCACCAAGCGCTCGGATTCGTTGTCCAGCGCTGCGGTGGCCTCGTCCAGAATCAGGACCGGCGCATCCTTGAGCATGGCGCGTGCGATCGCCAGGCGCTGGCGCTGGCCGCCGGACAGGCGCCCCCTTGGTCCCGACATGCGACTGCAGACCTTCGGGCAGCTGCGCGACAAATTCCATTGCATTGGCGCCCAGGATCGCGCGCTCCAGCTGGCCGGCATCGGCGTTGCGCATTTCGCCGAACGCCACGTTGTCGGCGATGCTGCCGTCGAACAACATCACCTGCTGGCCCACCAGCGCAATCTGCCTGCGCAGATCCGCCAGGGCATACGCCTGCACCGGATGACCGTCGAGCAGGATCTGGCCGGCCTCGGCTTCGTAAAAACGCGGAATCAGCTTGATCAGACTGGATTTGCCGCTCCCGGAACGCCCGACGATGGCAGTGACGGTGCCCGGTTGCGCGACGAAGCTGACATCGGCCAGCGCCGGATTGACCTGGCCCGGGTAGCGCGCCGTGACATCGCGAAATTCGATCAAGCCCTTGGCACGCGTCAGCGGCACGGTTCCTTGATCCGGCTCGTCCGGGCTGTCGAGCACCGAAAACAGGCGCTCGGCCGATGCCAAACCGCGTTGCACCATGTTCTGCACGTTGGTGAGCTGCTTGAGGCCCGGAATGATGGTCAGCATCGACGTCATCAGCACCACGAAATCGCCGGCCGTCAGGCGCCCGGCCAAAGCCTGCGCACCGGCCACGAACAGCAATGCCGACAGGCCGATCGCACCGATCATCTGCACCGTCGCGGTGGAAATGCCGCGGGTGGATTCGACCTTCATTGCCAGCCGCAGGTTGCGATTGGCCAGCGCGCCATAGCGCTCCATTTCGGTCTGCTGGGCCCCGTAGATCTTGACCTCCTGATGGCTGGACAAGGTCTGGTCGGCAGCCTGCAGCAGCTGCGCACCGCTTTCCTGGATGCTGTGGCTGATACGGCGGTAGCGCCGCGCCACCTTGTCCATCACCCAGGCCAGCACCGGGGCGAGCACCAGGATGGTCAATGTCACCTGCCAGCTATGCCACAGCATCAGTGCCAGCGCACCGATCACCTGCAGCGATTGCTGGATCATGACCTTGACCGCATCCACTGCGGCCTGCGCGACCTGGTCCGAGTCCGAGCCCAGGCGTATCAGCATCGACGGCACCGGCTCCGAATCGAAGCGTGACCCCGGCAATCGCAGATACTTGGCCATCACCTTGATACGCAGATCGCGCGCGATGCTGCGTGCGGATTTGCCCATCGCCATGTCGGTGATGTAGCCGGCGACGCCGCGCACCACGAACAGCAGGATGATCTGCACCGGCAGCCAGCGGCTGACCTCGGCGTTCTTGTAGATGAAGGTCTCGTCGGTGATCGGCTTCATCAACGCCAGAAACCCGGTGGTGCCGGCCGCTTCGATCAACGCGGCGATCAGTGCGGCCACCAGCAACAAGCGATACGGCTTGGCGAATGCCAGCAGGCGACGGTACGTGCGCCAGGAAGACACTGGCGCCGGGCGGTCGGTGGAGAGGGTCACTGGCGGGTTCCGTTGGTGCTTGTCTTGCCGGTCGTACTGGTGGCGCTGGCCGGCGGCGCGGTGGCGATGGCAATGCGCCGGAAGCCGAGCTGGCCCAGCGCATCCTGCGCGGTCACCACGGCCTGGTACGGGGTCCGCGCATCGGCGCGCATCAGCAGCACGGTCTGTTCGCGATCATCGCCGGCGATCTGGGCGATGGTCTGCTTGAGCGAATCCACATCCGAGCGCAGCACTTCCTGATCGTTGATGAAATAACGCCCATCGGCATTGACCAGCACGCTCAAGGAACGCGGCGGCGCACTGGTGTGCTGGTCGCTGGCGGTCGGCAACTGCAATTGCAGCGTGGAACGTGCGTCGAAGGTCGTGGTCACCACGAAAAAATGATGAGGACGAGGATGACGTCAATCAATGGCACCAGGTCGATATGCGGCTCGTCCTGGCTTCGGTCGCTGCCGATGCGCATCCGTCAACCCTTCGCCGTGACGGGCTTGGCGCCCGCTGCGGCCGGGGCGACGGCTGCAGGCACGACTCGACCATCGATGGTGTCCAGCAACAAGGTGGCTTCCTGCTCCATCTCGATGATGTAACCGGCGATGCGCCCCTTGAAGAAGCGATGTGCCATCAATGCCGGCACAGCGATGATCATGCCGGTGGCAGTGCACACCAGCGCCTTGCCGATGCCGCCGGCGAGCTGATTCACATCGCCTACGCCGTGATCGAGGATGCCCAAGAACATCTGGATCATGCCGACCACGGTACCAAGCAGACCCAACAACGGCCCGGCCGATGCGATCGTGCCCAACGCGTTCAGATAGCGCTCCATGCGATGCACCACATGCCGGCCGGTGTCTTCGATACGTTCGCGAATCACATCGCGCGGGCGGCCGCGCACGTCCAGCGCGGCGGCCAGCAAGGCGCCCAGCGGCGAATTGCGGCGCAGCGACTCGATG
Organism: Xanthomonas phaseoli pv. phaseoli; assembly: GCA_022749655.1. Taxonomy (GTDB): domain Bacteria; phylum Pseudomonadota; class Gammaproteobacteria; order Xanthomonadales; family Xanthomonadaceae; genus Xanthomonas; species Xanthomonas phaseoli. Next base: position 2,898,632 of record CP094243.1, on the reverse strand, counting down.
TGGGTGGGATCCAGATTGCCGCGCGCGGCCCAATTGCGCACTTCCTCACCCAGGCCCGGCGGCGTCACCTCATTGCGGCGCAAGCTCCACAGACGCTCCAGCACGATCGCCAGGGCGATCACGCCCAGCAACAGCAACGGCACCATCGGCCAACCGCCTGCCTTGACCAGCTCCAACACGATTCGATTCCTCCGGCAACGCGGCCGCCTGTTCGCTGACCGATAGGATAGCAGCCGACCGCCGCCGTTCCGCAGCATCCCATAGCCGCGGCTGCCAGCGCCGTCGCTCGCGCAGTTGCAGGCCTGCGGCACCGAGCCAAACCCGGATCGCTCCCGCCTGGGCGGTGTCCAGCACCTCTGCTCCGCCCGACTTCCAGCGTTGCACGACCTCGGCGCGCGGATGGCCGAATCTGTTGCCATGACCGGACGAGACCAGCGCCAGGCGTGCTCCGGTCGCGGCGATGAAGGCGGCTTGCGAGCCGTCGGCGCTGCCGTGGTGCGGGACGATCACCAGGTCGGCACGCAGGTCCGCGGCGTGCCCGCGCAGCAGTCGGCGCTCGACGATTTCGCCAATATCGCCCGGCAACAGTGCGCTCGCAGACGCGGTCTCGACCCGCAGCACGCAGCTGGATTGATTGCGTAGGTAAGGAAAGCCAACATCGGGATGCAGGAAGCGGAAGCGCACCCCGTCCCACTCCCACTGCTGCCCGGCACGACAACGTGCAGTGACGTCCAACGGCGCACCCGGTGGCGCAGCCGTGCGTGCCACCGGAAGCCCTGTGCGCACCGCGGCATAGCCACCGGCATGATCGGCGTCGGCATGGCTGAGCACGATGGCGTCCAGCCGGCGCACGCCAAGCGCGCGCAACGCCGGCAGCACCACGCGCTCGCCAGCATCGAACCCGTCGCGTACCGCCGGACCGGTATCGAACAACAGCGCATGGCGTTGCGTGCGCACCAGCACCGCCAAGCCCTGGCCCACATCCAGCACCTGCACGTCCGCCTCGCCTGCGGCGGGTAGCTCGCGATCGGGCCAGAGCAGCGGCAACCACAGCAGCGCCGCCAAAGATTTACCCGGCGTCGCGCGCGGCAGCAACAGCCAGAACGCACCGAGCAAGGCGGCGATCAGGGCAACCCCATCGGACTCGGGCACCCACCACAACGCGACCGCGGTTTGCCCGAGCCAGACGAACCCCGGCCAGGTCAGCTCAAAGCACCAGCCGGCAAGCTGCCATGCCCACACGCCGCTACCTGGGTAGATCGCTTCGAGGGCGGTCCCCAACAGGCATAGCGGCACCACCACGAAGGTCCACCACGGAATGGCGACCAAATTGGCAAATGGCCCGACCAGCGACGCCTGCCCGAACAGGCTGACCGTCAACGGCAGCAGGCCAACGGTGGCCACGGTCTGCGCAGACAGGAAGCCGCGCACGATGGCGCGATCGTCGGACGGCAGGCACCAGACCAGCCATGCCACGCCGGCGAAGCTGAGCCAGAAGCCAGCCACCAGCACGCTGAGCGGGTCACACAGCAACACCGCCAACAAGGCGAGCGAGAGGACGTGCGCGGTCGAGGCGCGTCGCCGCAGCACCCTGGCGAGGGCCACCACCCCAATCATCAACACGGTGCGTACCGTGGGCAGCGCCAGACCAGCCAACAGCGCGTAGGCCGCAGCGCCGAGCAGCGCGGCAATCGATGCCGCATGCAGACGCGGCATGAATGTGCCCAGTCGCGGCTGCCAGCGCCAGATGCCAGCGACCAGCAGCACGAAGAATGCCCCGACCAGCCCGACATGAAATCCAGAGATGGCGATCAGATGACTGAGCCCGGTCGCGCGCAACGTTGCCCACGCCGTATCGTCCAGCCCGCGGGTATCTCCAAGCGCGAGCGCCTGCAGGTACGGCGCAGAGGGGCCGCCGACACGCTCGGCGATGCGTTGCGACATCCGTTCGCGCCACGCATCCACGCCTTGCGGCGGCGCGATCTGGCGTGCGGTAGCAGGCATGCGCACATAGCCCGTCGCAGCGATGCGTTGCGCCACTGCCTGGCGCTCGGCATCGAAGCCTCCGGGATTGCGCAAGCCGCGTGGCGCACGCAGCTTGAGCCGAAGCTGCCAACGCGCACCTGCATGTAGTGCCGCGCGCGGGCCGATGCGCTCGGCGCCAAAGTCGTCGTACCAGGCCAGCTGCAGGAGCTTGCCGCGCGTGCCCGCCGGCTGCGCCGGCGCCTGGTCCACGCGCAACTGAAAACGGGTACGGCGTTGCTCGGCGGTCGGTAGCCCGACAATCTGTCCGCGCACGGTGATATCGCGTGTTTCATCCTGCGGAGGCAGTTGCGACTGCAGGGCATCGGTTACCTGCCACCCCATCGTTCCGAATCCGAAGAGTGTCGCTGCCCCGGCCAGCAATAACGCACTCCGGCGCGGGCGCAGCCACACCGTCACGCCGCTGCCCAGCAACGCGACACACACGCAGACGACGTAAACCATGCGCGGAAGCAGTATGGGCGACCAGGCGCACGCCGCCACGCCCAGCAATAACGTGGCCGCACTGGCCACCGCCGATCCCATCTGCCGCGGCGCTACGTGCGCTGACACCTCAATGCTGTCGGTCGCCATCCCTGACCCTATCGATCAACGTCTTCACCTTAAATTGCGACACCTTCCGCGCACAGCGGAAATCTGCCCAAGCCTGGGTAGGAAGAACACGGCCGCGGCCGTCGCTGATTGCAAATACGAAAGAAGGACTGTGGCACCCAACCACTTGATGCAGTGCGTGGAACCGTGCACACGTGACGATGCATGCCGCACCAGCTCGAGGGATCAACGGCGCAGCACGCCCTGTGGCACAGCGTTCGCCCCGATTTCATGGTGTCGCCGCTAAGGTGAAATCCGTTTCTCAGGAGCCTCCCCATGCGTAAAGGCATTGCATTGATCGTCGGTGTGACCGGCATCTCCGGTTACAACCTTGCCAACGTGCTGCTCGCCGACGGCTGGACCGTGTACGGCCTCGCACGCCGACCACTGCCCCACGACGGTGTCATTCCGGTCGCGGCGGATTTGCTGGACGCCGACAGCACCAACAGTGCGTTACGTGGTCTACCGATTACCCACGTGTTCTTCTGCACCTGGACCCGTCGCGATACCGAGCGCGAGAACGTCCAGGCCAATGGCGCGATGATGCGGCACCTGTGCGATGCGCTCAGCGATGCGCCGCTGCAGCACATGGCGCTGGTCACCGGCACCAAGCACTACCTTGGCGCGTTCGAAAATTACGGAAGCGGCAAGGCCGAGACGCCGTTTCGCGAAAGCGAGCCGCGCCAGCCGGGCGAAAACTTCTACTACACGCTGGAAGACCTGCTGTTTGCGCATGCGCAGCATGCATGGCTTCGGCTGGAGCGTACATCGCTCGCACACCATGATCGGCATGGCCAACGGCAGCAACGCCATGAACATGGGCGTGACGCTGGCGGTGTATGCATCGCTGTGCAAGCACACCGGGCAGCCGTTCGTGTTCCCCGGCTCGCAAGCGCAGTGGAACAGCCTCACCGACCTCACCGATGCCGGGCTGCTGGGCCGCCAACTGGCCTGGGCCGGGCTTAGTCCCGCGGCGCGCAATCAGGCCTTCAACACCGTCAATGGCGATGTGTTCCGCTGGCGCTGGATGTGGGGCGAGATTGCGAAGTTCTTCGAACTCGACGCTGCGCCCTGCCCCGCTGTGCCGGAACCGCTGGAGCCACGCATGAGCCAAACCGCACCTGCCCTGTGGGCTGAGGTGGCCGCGCAACACGCGTTGGTAGAGTCCGACGTCAATCGGCTTGCATCGTGGTGGCATACCGATGCCGACTTGGGCCGCGAGATCGAGTGCGTCAACGACATGACCAAGAGCCGCGAACTGGGCTTCCTGGACTTCTACGACAGCCGCGCCTCGTTCTTTGAACTGTTTACCCGCCTGCGGGCGCTGCGCATCATTCCTTGACCGATGCCGTGGCATCGCCGCAGGCTGCATTGGCCTGCGGCGAGCAGCGGCATGTGCCCTGGCAATCGCGCAGCATGCGATCGTATGCTGCCACTGCACTTCAAAAGCGCCACCATTTCGGCTAACGGTCACGGCACCGGCGCCCGCCGAAGTTTCCACGCTCATCGGCAATGCGATCGGTCTGCCAGCCGACCGCTTCGCCATGCGCTCACACCGCAGACGGCGCCAATTCGCGCAGCTTGCCCTGGTGTAGCTCCAGTACGCGGTCCAGGCGGCGTGCCAGGCCGCGGTCGTGCGTCACCAACACCAGGCTGGTGCGCTGGGCGCGGTTGAGCTCCAGCATCAGCTCGAACACGGTGCCCGCGGTCTTGTCGTCGAGATTGCCGGTGGGCTCGTCGCCCAACACGCAGCCTGGCCTGTTGACCAGTGCACGCGCCACCGCACAGCGCTGGCGCTCGCCGCCGGAGAGTTCGCTGGGCTTGTGTTCGACGCGATGCCCAAGCCCGACCGATTCCAGCAGTTGCAGCGCCTGACTTTTGGCAACGGCAACATCCTTGCCGGACAACAGCACCGGCATCATCACGTTCTCCAACGCGGTGAATTCCGGCAGCAGGTGATGGAACTGGTAGACGAAGCCAAGTGCCTGGTTACGCAGCTTGCCGCGCTGCGCGTCGGACAGCGCCGACATGCGCTCGCCGGCCACATACACTTCGCCGGAGGTCGGAATATCCAGCCCGCCGAGCAGATGCAGCAAGGTGCTCTTGCCGGCGCCGGAGGCGCCCACGATCGCCACGGTTTCGCCGGTGGCCACCGACAGGTCCAGGCCATCGAATACCGGCGTGCGCATCTTGCCTTCGGCGTAGGTCTTGGCCAGCGCTTCGGCGCGGATCACCGCAGTTGCCTGTTCTGGTATTTGCACGGACGTTTCCCGGATCTCATTCATAACGCAGCGCCTCCGCCGGCTGGGTGCGCGAGGCGCGCCACGCCGGGTACAAGGTCGCCAGGAAACTCATCACCAATGCCACCACGGTGATCACCACCACGTCCTGGGTCTGCATATCGGTCGGCAGGCCGGTGATGTAGTACACGTCTTCGGGTAGCAACTTGACGCTGAAAATCGTCTCGATCACACCGAGGATGCGTTCAAGGTTGAGCGTCAGCACGATGCCGCCGATCACGCCCATGAAGGTACCCATGAAGCCGATCAACGAGCCCTGCACCATGAATACCTGCATCACCCCGCCCGGCGACAGCCCGAGCGTGCGCAAGATGGCGATATCGGCCTGCTTGTCGGTCACCAACATCACCTGCGAGGACACCAGGTTGAACGCCCCCATCGCCACGATCAGCGACAGCAGGATGCCCATCACGGTCTTTTCCATCTTCAACGAGTGATACAGGTTGGCGTTTTCCTGGGTCCAGTCGCTGACCCGATACGGGCCGTGCAACTTCACCGCCAGATCGCGCGCCACCGGCCAGGCCTGATCCATGTCATGCAGGCGCAGACGCACGCCGGTGACGCCATCCATGCGCAGCACGCGCGCCAGGTCCTGCATGTTCACCACGGCGAGGCCGCGGTCGATCTCGTTGTATCCGGCCTCGAAAATACCGCTCACGGTGAAACGCTTGAGCCGCGGCATCGCGCCCAGCGGCGTCGCCTGGGTGTCGCTGAGCAACACGACGATGCTGTCGCCGACATCCACGCCAAGCCACAACGCCAACTCCTTGCCGATGACGATGTTGTACGACCCAGGCGTCAGGCTGTCGACCGAGCCCTGTTGCATCTTCTTGGCCAGCACCGACACCTTGCCTTCTTCGGCAGGAATCACGCCGCGCACGATGGCCGGCTGCTTGCGCGGCCCCTGCAATAAGGATTCGGTTTCGATGTAGGGCGCGGCACCGGCTACGCGCGGATCGGACATGGCGACCTCGACCGCATGCTCCCAATCGCGCATCGGCGCACCTTCTGCACTGACCGTGGCGTGGGCAGCCATCTGCAACAGGCGGTCGCGGATTTCCTTCTGGAAACCGCTCATCACTGCAAGCGTGGTGATCAGCACGGTCACGCCCAGGGCGATCCCCAGGATCGACGCCATCGAAATAAACGAGATGAAGCCATTGCGCCGCTTGGCACGCAGATAGCGCAGGCCGATGGCAACCGGAATAGGTTTGAACATGCGGTTCAACCGGGAAAGGGACGCTATGGTGCCACTAGCGGCCGCCCGGACGAAATGGCGTGGGCCTGAGCGGCCAGACGCAGTTCACGTCGTTGCGGCGCCGGCAAGGTGTCCGGCCAGAAATGCAGGCGCTCGCGCCGGCCATCCGTTCGCCTCCACGACACCATCGCAAGCGGCCCGCGCCAGCGTACCTGCAGCCCTTCCACCTGCACATCGTCAATGCTGGCGGGTGTTTGCGTCCATGGCACCAGCACTCGCCTCACTGACGAACGCAACAGCTGGTGCAATGCTCGCCCGCCTGCAAGCAGCGCGTACGCCGACAGCAACGCGGCCAGCCACAGTGGTGCGCCGCTGCGCCACACCGCCCACACGGCGAGCGCCACCAACACGCTCAACGCGCAAATCAGCCAGCGCGAGGGGCGCCACTCAAGCCGGCAAGGCGCGAATATCGGCGATGAGTGCGGCGTTGTCAGCATCGGGGCAAGCCTCGTATCCCATGAACCAGCGCCACAACTTATCGTCTTCGCAATCCAGTAGCTGTAGGAAAACCGCGCGCTCGGCGTCGGGAGCCTGCGCCCAGCGTTGATCGAGGTAGCGCCCGAACAATTGATCGAGTTCGCGCATGCCGCGCCGGCAACGCCAACGCAATTTTTCAGCAGGGTTTGTTCGTCCATCTCAGTCTCCACCGCACCGCATGGCGGGCCAAAAACGACAGCGGCACCTGACCCAAGGGCCGGTGCCGCTGCGAACCACTTCCCCGTGGTGGGGAATCATTGCCGTGCGATCAGGCGCGACGCGCCATCATCAACTTCTTGATTTCGGCGATCGCCAACGCCGGGTTCAAGCCCTTCGGGCAGGTCCGTGCGCAGTTCATGATGGTGTGGCAGCGATACAGCTTGAACGGGTCTTCCAGATCGTCCAGACGCGCACCGGTGTCTTCGTCGCGCGAATCGATGATCCAGCGATAAGCCTGCAGCAGGATCGCCGGGCCCAGATACCGCTCGCCATTCCACCAGTAGCTTGGGCAACTGGTCGAGCAGCACGCGCACAGGATGCATTCGTACAATCCATCGAGCTTGCGGCGGTCTTCCGGCGACTGCAGGCGCTCTCGGTCCGGCGGCGGCGGCGTCTGGGTGCGGATCCACGGCTTGATCGACGCGTACTGCGCGTAGAAATGCGTCAGATCCGGCACCAGGTCCTTGATCACGCTCATGTGCGGCAGCGGGTAGATCGGCACCTCAGACTTGCCACACGCGGCAATCGCCTTGGTGCAGGCCAGCGTGTTGGTACCGTCGATGTTCATCGCGCACGAGCCGCAAATGCCCTCGCGGCAGGAGCGACGGAACGCCAGCGTCGGGTCGATCTCGTTCTTGATCTTGATCAGCGCGTCCAGGACCATCGGGCCGCATTTATCCAGATCGATCTCGTAGCTGTCGGTGCGCGGATTGGCGTCGACGTCCGGATCCCAGCGGTAGACCTTGAAGGTGCGCGTGTTCTTGGCGCCCTTTGCAGGGTAATGCTTGCCCTTGCCGATCTTTGAATTCTTGGGGAGGGTGAACTCTGCCATAGCTGCTCTCGTTGGCTCAGGCGATGCGCGGCGCGGACGACAACCGCACCGTGCGCATGAAGGTAAAGATGACGGATGCCACTGCCGAAGCAGTCGCGCAGCGGCCGGCCATGTGCCGGCGCTGCTCCAGCGTCATGCGACGACCAAACTGCTGCATCGACTCGGTGCCACGCGCAGAGGCGATGGCGGGCGATGCCAAGGCAACGGTGGGTCGCTGCATGCGCATCGATCAGTAAACGCGCGGCTTCGGCGGGACCACGTCCACGTCCTTGCTCAGCGTGTACATGTGCACAGGACGGTAATCGAACTCGCACTTGCCCTTGTCGTCGACGGTCACCAGCGTGTGCTTCTGCCAGTTGACATCGTCACGGTCCGGGAAGTCCTCGTGCGAATGCGCGCCACGGCTTTCCTTGCGCTGTTCGGCCGAATTGATCGTTGCTACCGCGTTGAGCAGCAGATTGTTCAATTCGTAGGTCTCGATCAGGTCCGAATTCCACACCAGCGAGCGGTCCGACACTTTGACGTCTTCGAAGGTGGCGAAGATCTCGGCCATCTTGTCCACGCCTTCCTTCAGCGTCTTGCTGGTGCGGAACACGGCGGCGTCCGACTGCATGGTGCGCTGCATGTTGTCGCGGATCACGGCCGTCGGCGTGGAGCCGTTGGCATGACGCAGCTTGTCCAGCAGGCCCAAGGCCTTGTCGCAGGCATCGGACGGCAGGGTCTTGTGCGGCTGATTGGGCTTGACCGTCTCGGCGCAGCGGTTGGCGACCGCGCGACCGAACACCACCAAGTCCAGCAGCGAGTTCGAACCCAGACGGTTTGCACCATGGACCGAGACGCACGCCGCCTCGCCGATGGCATACAGGCCCGGCACCACGGCATCCGCATCGTCACCCTGCTTGCGCACGACCTCGCCGTAGAAGTTGGTCGGAATGCCGCCCATGTTGTAGTGCACGGTCGGCAGCACCGGGATCGGCTGCTTGGTCACGTCCACGCCGGCAAAGATGTGTGCGCTTTCGGCGATACCGGGCAGCTTTTCGTTGATCACTTCCGGACCAAGGTGGGTCAGGTCGAGCAGGATGTGATCCTTGTGCTCGCCCACGCCACGGCCTTCGCGAATTTCCACCGTCATCGAACGCGACACCACGTCGCGCGACGCCAGATCCTTGTAATGCGGTGCGTAGCGCTCCATGAAGCGCTCGCCATTGCTGTTGCGCAGGATGCCGCCTTCGCCGCGCACGCCTTCGGTGATCAGGCAGCCCGCACCGTAGATGCCGGTGGGGTGGAACTGCACGAATTCCATGTCCTGCAAGGGCAGGCCGGCTCGCATCACCAGGCCGCCGCCGTCACCGGTGCAGGTGTGGGCGGAGGTGGCGCTGAAGTAGGCACGGCCGTAACCGCCGGTCGCCAGCACCACCCCGTGGGCGCGGAACAGATGCAGCGAACCTTCGGCCATGTCCAGTGCGAGCACGCCACGGCAAACGCCTTCTTCGTCGAAGATCAGATCGAGCGCGAAGTACTCGATCATGAAGCGTGCGTTGTGCGCCAACGACTGCTGATACAACGTATGCAGCATGGCATGGCCGGTCCGGTCGGCTGCGGCGCAGGTACGCTGCGCCGACGGGCCTTCGCCGTACTTGGTGGTCATGCCGCCGAACGGGCGCTGGTAGATCTTGCCCTCCTCGGTCCGCGAGAACGGCACACCGTAGTGTTCGAGTTCGATGATGGCCGGAATGGCTTCGCGACACATGTACTCGATCGCGTCCTGGTCGCCCAGCCAATCGGAGCCCTTGATGGTGTCGTAGAAGTGGTAACGCCAGTCGTCCTCGCCCATGTTGCCCAGCGCTGCAGAAATACCGCCCTGCGCTGCCACGGTGTGCGAACGGGTCGGAAAGACCTTGGTCAGGCAGACCGTCTGCAGGCCCTTCTGGGCCAGGCCGAACGTAGCGCGCAGGCCGGCGCCACCGGCGCCCACCACGACCATGTCGTACTTGTGTTCTGTGATCTTGTAAGCGGACATCGAATTATGGGTTCCTGTTTGGTCGCTGACGACTCAGCTCATGCCCAGCGCGATACGCGCCACGGCAAACACGCTGACGATGGCGCCCAGCACGGCAACAAAACGCACGAGGGTCTGCGCAATCAGTGCGAGCAGCGAGTCGTGTACGTAGTCTTCCAGTACCACCTGCATGCCCAGCTGCGCGTGCCAGAACGAGGCAATGAGGAACGCGACAAGCAGGATCGCATTCCACGGCTTGGCCACTGCGGCGCTGGCGGCGGCGTGATCGGCACCGATCAGGCTCAGCACGAAGATCAGGAACCAGATCGACAGCGGCACCAGTGCGGCCGCGGTCAAGCGCTGGATCACGAAGTGTTCGGTGCCGGTCTTGGCGGCACCCAGGCCGCGCACATTCTTCAGCGGGGTACGGTAGCGGCTCATACGGCACCTCCAGACAGCAGGACGTAAGCCCAGATGGCGGCGGTCAGCACAAGGCTCAGAACCACCGACAGCCAGCCCATGCTGATGAACGAGCGTACGGCATAGCCTTGCCCGAAGTCCTGCAGCAAGTGGCGCAGGCCACCGAACAGGTGGAAGGCGAACGACCAGGTCCAGCCGATCAGGAAGACCTGCCCATACCAGGTTGCGGCCTGGTCACGGAAACAATTCCAATGGTCGGGACCAAGCATCAAGGTGAGCAAGGCAGCGGCAATTCCCAGTGCGCCGACGGACAGTACGATGCCGGTGGCTCGATTGAGAATCGAGGTCACCATCTGTATCTGCCAGCGGTATACCTGGAGATGCGGGGAGAGAGGACGTTCGCGGATCGCCATTCGCTGGGCTCGTTTTCTCGGCTGGGCGGCACTAGGCCGCTGTGGCTAAAGGCTGCTCAAAAATCGATGCAGCGTCCATTTTTTCCCAGTCGCCGTAGCGCGTTGGCTCGGGGCCGTCGCGCCCACCAATCTCCTTCGGCAGTGGCTTTTTCTCGGGAATATGCTCCTGAGAAGAAGGCTGCGTCTCGGAATCCTGCGCTGGGGTGGGGGTTGGATGGCCTATCATAGTGCTCTCACAACTTGGCGATTTTAGTCCTCCCCTTCCGTGGCTGACAACCTGAATCTTATTCCGCAGGGTTTTGGCTCCCTGCACAACATGCAATACGTCCGATTGGCCGGTACGGATGCAGTGGCGTTTGCGCATGCCCAATTTGCCAACGACGTACAGGCGCTGGCGGTTGGGCAGTGGCAGTGGAACGCGTGGCTGACGGCGAAGGGGCGCGTGATTGCCATCTTCGCACTCCTGCGTGAGGACGACGCACACTTGCTGATGCTGCTGCCGGACGGCAACGCGGCCGAGATCGCCGCGCAACTCAGCCGTTTCGTGTTCCGTCGCAAGCTGAAAATCAGTACTGCCGTGCTGTTTGCCTACGGCAGCTTCGTCGCGCCGGAGCACGCGCACGCCGCGCAAGCCGATATCGGAACGCAGCGTATCGAGCTGGATCTGGGTAGCGCCGCGCTGCCGCGCACGCTATTGCTTTACAGCCCGGATGCATTGGCGACGCCTATCGAACTGCCGAGCGTAGAGGCGCAGTGGCGGAGGACCGATCTGCAACTGGGACTCGCCCGCCTGGTCGAGTCCCAGCGCGAACAGTGGACGCCGCAGCAGTTGGCACTGGACCGCCTGCAGGCGTACAGCGTCAAGAAAGGCTGCTACCCGGGCCAGGAAATCGTGGCGCGGACGCATTTCCTGGGCAAGGCCAAGCGCGCCTTGCAGCTGCTGGAAACGGATGCGGCCGTGGACGCAGGCGCTGCCGTCGCATTGGACGGTAGCGCGATCGGCACAGTGGTGAGCGTGGCCGGCAACCTTGCGCTGGCGGTATTGCCGTTGGAGCTGACGCTGGACGCGGGCACCGTGTTGCAGGCTGGCACCCAGGGCGCCCGGCCACGCGCACTCACGACGGGACTGGAGCGTTAGCGGCAAGACCTAGCGGGCCGTGCCAGGCGGGTGAGACCTCGCGCAGCAACGGCAATGACCGAGCGTACCCGCCGAATCCGCGTGCCAGCCCTGTTCGTCTGACGGCCAGTTCGCTGTTTGACAGGTTGGCCTAAGCCGCCTCCAGCCGCTGGCCGGTGGCTGGATCGAAAAAGTGCAGGGCCTCGCTACGCAATGCCAGGCGCAACGGCTGGCCCACCGCCGGCAAGCGTTGCGGCGGGACACGGATCACCAGCGGCTGACCGCCACGGTCGAGATTGAGGAAGATTTCGTTGCCGACCGGCTCGATCACATCGATCCGCGCATCGAAGCCCAGTACCGCATCGTCGGAAGGCTGCAAATGCTCGGGACGCACGCCGACGATCACGTCCTGGCCGAACCAAGCCGCATCGACCCGCGCCGCGCCCAGCGGCACGCGCCACCCATCGGCCATGACCAGATGCAGGCCGTCCTGCGCGTCCAGGCGCCCCTGCATCACGTTCATCGCCGGGCTGCCGAGGAAACCGGCCACGAACAGATTGGCCGGACTGTCGTACAGCGCCATCGGACTGTCGATCTGCTGGATCACGCCATCCTTGAGCACCACGATGCGCTGGCCAAGCGTCATCGCTTCCACCTGATCGTGGGTGACATAGATCATGGTGGTGCCCAGCTTGCGGTGCAGCTGCGCAATCTCGGTGCGCACGCTGTGGCGCAACTTGGCGTCCAGGTTGGACAGCGGCTCGTCGAGCAGGAACACCGAGGATTCGCGCACCATCGCCCGGCCCAGCGCCACGCGCTGACGCTGGCCGCCGGACATCGCCTTGGGCAGCTTGTCCAGCATCGGGGTCAGGCCCAACAACTCTGCGGCGTTGTTGACGCGTTCGGCGATGACCTGCTTCGGATGCCCGCGCAGCTTGAGCCCGAACGCCAGGTTCTCGGCCACGGTCATATGCGGATACAGCGCGTAGCTCTGGAACACCATGGCGATATCGCGATCCTTCGGCGCCACGTCGTTGACCACGCGCTCGCCGATCTTCAGCGTGCCGGCACTGATGTCTTCAAGCCCGGCGATCATGCGCAACAGGGTCGATTTGCCGCAGCCGGACGGTCCCACCAGCACCATCAGCTCGCCGTCGGCGACTTCGAAGCTCGCGCCCTGCACCGCCACCTGGCCATTGTCGTAGACCTTGCGGACACCTTCCAACTGCACTTTCGCCATCGTTTGGCCTCAACGTAAAGTTGTGCGCCCTGCCCTCGGCCCTCCCGATGGCGGTGACGCCGCACGCGCTTGCCAGGAATTACCTGCAAACGAATGCATTGGTTTATTCTGACATGTAATCGTTTTCACATGGCAACATCGAACTCCGGAGGACTATGCCGCCAGGCAGCTAGGACGCTATTGCCCGCAGTGCGGCACGCCGTACGAAGCATGGCATGCCGTCACGCAGGTGCAGCTATGCCGCCATGGCGCTAACCGCTGGTCGCCAGTTGCTGCAACAATCCGGGATTGGGTGTCAGCGTCCATCCCCGCTGCGCGCACGCAAGTGTCGCTCAGGAACAGACGTACCGACCGCCGGCCGACCGGCGCCTTTCCGACAAGCTGCTGATAACGATGTCTCCAGAATCTGAAACGCGGTCCATGCACAACACCCTGATCCTGTTTGGCGCCACCGGCGATCTTGCCCAGCGCTATCTGTTTCCCTCCCTGCTGCGTCTGTTCATCGACGGCCTGCTGCCGGAGGACTTCCGCATCCGTGCGTTGGCGCTGTCGCCGCACGACACCGATGCATTTCGCCAAGTGCTGCGGCCGCGTTTGACCGAAGCATTGCCGATCGCGACCGCCGAACAGATCGACACGTTGCTGCAGCGGGTCGACTATCGCTCGGTGGATCTGCGCGATGCCGATTCGGTGGCCAACGCGGTCCGCGAACTGGCCAGCCGCCGGTGTGTGAGCTATCTGGCGATCCCGCCGGGCCTGTACATCAGCACCTGCCAGGGCCTGGCGCTGGGTGGCGCGCTGGCGGCACCGCATCGCTTGATGCTGGAAAAACCGATCGGCCACGACTCGGACAGCGCCCGCGACATCCTGCAATCGATCGGTGCGCTGATCGACGAAGACCGCGTGTTCCGCCTAGACCATTACCTGGGCAAGGCGGCCGTGCAGAACCTGATCGCGCTGCGCTTCGGCAACACGCTGCTGGAAGCGGTCTGGAACCGGACCTACATCGAGTCGGTGCAGATCCTAGTCGCCGAAAGCGAAGGCGTCGACGGGCGCGATGCCTACTACGCCCGCTCCGGCGCACTGCGCGACATGGTGCAGAGCCATATCCTGCAGCTGTTGTGCCTGGTGGCAATGGAGCCGCCGGCCTCGCTGGAGGCCGACCGCATCCGCGATGAGAAGGTCAAGGTGCTGCGCGCCCTGCGCCCGATGACCGCCGAGCATGCCGCGCATGACTGCGTGCGCGGCCGCTACACCGCCGGCAGCATCAACGGCCAGCCGGCGCAGGCCTATCACCCGCCGGAAGGCAGCGATGTGGAGACCTTCGTCGCGGTGACCGCGCATATCGACAACTGGCGCTGGGCCGGAGTGCCGTTCCACCTGTGCACCGGCAAGCGCCTGGCCGAGCGCTCCACCCGCATCGTGGTGACGCTCAAGCCGGTGACGCACTGGCTGTTCGAACGCCCCGACCGTCAGAACGCGGTACCCAACCGCCTGACCTTCCAGTTGCAGCCGCAGGAAAACATCGAACTCGGCCTGATGAGCAGCCTGGCTGGCCCGGAATGGGGCGCGATCGAACTGCAGCCGCTGGAACTGGAACTGTCGGTGCCGACCGGCCTGCACCGTCGTATCGCCTACGAACGCCTGTTTGTGGACGCCTTCAACGGCAACCCCGCACTGTTCGTGCGCGACGACGAGGTCAAGGCGGCGTGGTCGTGGATCGACAGCGTCAGCGACGCCTGGAAAGACGCCGCGCTGCCGCTGCAGCCCTACCCGGCCGGCAGCTGGGGTCCCGAATCCGCCGCCCACTTTCTGCCTCCGGCCACCGACGCACAGGGAAACAACGCATGACCGCTCCTTCCAAGCCGGTGCTGGTTGCCGATATCGGCGGAACCAATGCGCGCTTCGCGCTGGCCGATGTCGACGCTTCGGTGCCGTTGCTGGATGACACCTCGCGCGAATTTGCCGTGGTGGACTTCGGTTCGCTGGGCGAAGCGGCGCGCTATTACCTCGACCAGATCGGCGTGACGGCCACCCAGGGCGTGTTCGCCGTGGCAGGCCGCGTGGATGGCGACGAGGCGCGCATCACCAACCATCCATGGGTGATCTCGCGCACGCGCACCGCCACCATGCTGGGTTTCAGTACCTTGCATTTGATCAACGACTTTGCCGCGCAGGCAATGGCCATCAGCCTGCTGCGTCCACAGGACGTGGTGCAGGTGGGCGGCGCCAGCTGGCGGCCGGCACCGATCGATCAGCCGCGCAACTACGGCGTGATCGGCCCGGGCACCGGCCTGGGTGTGGGTGGCCTGATCATCCGCAACGGGCGCTGCTTTCCGCTGGAAACCGAAGGCGGCCATGTCAGCTTTCCGCCCGGCACACCGGAAGAAATCCGGATCCTGGAAATCCTGTCCGAGCAGTTCGGCCGGGTGTCCAACGAGCGCCTGATCTGCGGCCCTGGCCTGGTCAACATCCATCGTGCGCTCAGCGAGATCGCCGGCGTCGATCCCGGCCCGCTGCAACCCAAGGACATCACCGCACGCGCGGCCGCGGGCGACCCGCGTTCGTCGCGCACCATCGATCTGTTCTGCGCCATCTTCGGTGCGATCGCCGGCGACATGGTGCTGATGCAGGGCGCCTGGGACGGCGTGTTCCTCACCGGCGGGCTGGTGCCCAAGGTGCTGGATTCGCTGCAGCATTCCGGCTTTCGCCAGCGCTTCGAACACAAGGGCCGTTTCTCCGCGATCATGTCGAAGGTGCCGTCGCTGGCGGTCATGCACCCGCATGCCGGCCTGCTGGGCGCCGCCGCGTACGCAGTGGATGCACAACGTCAGCACCCCGGGAGCAGCGATGAACCTGCAGGACAACCCGCGCATCGCGCTGGTGCGCTACGACGACCCGGCCGAGTGGACCGAGGCGGTGGCCAGCGAGATGGCCGACCTGCTGGAACAGGAAATCTCCCGGCGCGGTCAGGCACGCATGCTGTTGTCCGGCGGTACCACCCCTGCGCCGGTGTACGAGTCCCTCGCCCATCGGCCGCTGGACTGGTCGCGGGTGGAGGTGGGCCTGGTGGATGAGCGCTGGCTCTCGCCGCAGGATCAGGACAGCAATGCCTGGCTGGTGAATCACAGCTTCCTGACCCACGCACCGGCGGCGACCTTCATCCCGCTGGTTCGCCCGGGCAAGCAACTGCCAGAATGCGTGCATACCGCCAACCTGCAGGCCACCCATGCCGAACCGGCCTGCCTGGCGGTGCTGGGCATGGGCGGCGACGGGCATACCGCTTCGTTGTTCCCGGGGGGCCACCGACCTGCCCAAGGCGCTCGCCAGCCCGCAGCCGTATGCGTCGCTGGATGCCACCGGCTGCCCGGCTCGAACCAATGGCCGTTGCGCATCACCCTGACGCCCGCCGGGCTTGCCAGCATTCCAACGCGCCTGCTGCTGTTGCGTGGCAAGCAGAAGCTGGACGTGCTGCAGGCTGCGCTGGAAGGCGACGATGTCAACGAGTATCCCATCCGCGTGGCGCTGCAGCAGCCTGGTCCGCGGTTGCGGGTACATTGGTGTGCTTGAGTGCGAGTGGTTTGTTGCGAGTCCCTCGCAACAGCCGATGTGATGCGAGTCCTCGCAAGAACCCGCACATCCATGTGCGGGGAATTAAAAGAGCATTTCGTTCCTTCCCCCGTTTCTCATAGCCGGTAGCCAATGAGCCTGCATCCGAATATCCAAGCCGTCACCGACCGTATCCGCAAGCGCAGCGCTCCTCGCGCGCGGCGTATCTGGCCGGTCTCGATGCCGCCCTGCGTGAGGGTCCGTTCCGTAGCCGGTTGAGCTGCGGCAATCTCGCGCACGGCTTCGCTGCGTCCGAACCGGGCGACAAATCGCGCCTGCGCGGTGCGGCCACGCCGAACCTGGGCATCATCACTGCCTATAACGACATGTTGTCGGCACATCAGCCGTTCGAGCACTACCCCCAGCTGATCCGCGAGACGGCCCGCGCGCTCGGTGCCACCGCACAAGTGGCTGGCGGTGTGCCGGCGATGTGCGACGGCGTGACCCAGGGCCGCGCGGGCATGGAGCTGTCGCTGTTTTCGCGCGACAACATCGCCCAGGCGACAGCCATCGGCCTGAGCCACGACATGTTCGACAGCGTGGTGTACCTGGGCGTGTGCGACAAGATCGTGCCGGGCCTGCTGATCGGTGCGCTGGCGTTCGGCCATTTGCCGGCGATCTTCATGCCGGCCGGCCCGATGACGCCGGGCATTCCGAACAAGCAGAAGGCCGAAGTGCGCGAACGCTACGCCGCTGGCGAAGCCACGCGCGCCGAGCTGCTGGAAGCCGAAGCCTCGTCCTACCACTCGCCCGGGACCTGCACCTTCTACGGCACAGCCAACTCCAACCAGGTATTGCTCGAAGCAATGGGCGTGCAGCTGCCCGGCGCCTCGTTCGTCAATCCGGAGCTGCCGTTGCGTGATGCGTTGACCCGCGAAGGCACCGCACGTGCATTGGCGATCTCTGCGCTGGGTCAGGATTTCCGTCCGTTCGGTCGCCTGATCGACGAGCGCGCCATCGTCAACGCCGTGGTCGCGCTGATGGCGACCGGTGGCTCGACCAACCACACCATCCACTGGATCGCGGTGGCGCGTGCAGCCGGCATCGTGCTGACCTGGGACGACATGGACCTGATCTCGCAGACGGTACCGCTGTTGACGCGCATCTACCCGAACGGCGAAGCCGACGTGAATCGCTTCCAGGCCGCGGGCGGCACGGCGTTCGTGTTCCGCGAGCTGATGGACGCCGGCTATATGCACGATGATCTGCCCACCGTGGTGGAAGGCGGCATGCGTGCCTACATCAATGAGCCGCGCCTGCAGGACGGCAAGGTGAGCTACGTGCCGGGCACTGCCACCACCGCCGACGACAGCGTGGCGCGTCCGGTCGGCGATGCCTTCGAATCGCAAGGCGGGCTGCGCCTGCTGCGCGGCAACCTCGGCCGCTCGTTGATCAAGCTGTCGGCCGTCAAGCCGCAGCACCGCAGCATCCAGGCACCGGCCGTGGTGATCGACACCCCGCAGGTGCTCAACAAGCTGCACGCCGCCGGCGTGCTGCCGCACGATTTCGTGGTGGTCTTGCGCTATCAGGGCCCGCGCGCAAACGGCATGCCGGAGCTGCATTCGATGGCGCCGCTGCTGGGCCTGCTGCAGAACCAGGGCCGGCGGGTGGCATTGGTCACCGACGGTCGCCTGTCCGGTGCATCGGGCAAGTTCCCGGCCGCAATCCACCTGACGCCCGAAGCGGCGCGCGGCGGCCCGATCGGCCGCGTACGCGAAGGCGACATCGTGCGCCTGGACGGCGAAGCCGGCACGCTGGAAGTGCTGGTCTCGGCCGAAGAATGGGCATCGCGCGAGGTTGCACCCAATACGTCCGTTGCCGGCAACGACCTGGGACGCAATCTGTTCGCCATCAACCGCCAGGTTGTCGGCCCCGCCGACCAGGGCGCGATTTCGATTTCCTGCGGCCCGACCCATCCGGACGGCGCGCTGTGGAGCTACGACGCCGAGTACGAACTCGGTGCCGATGCCGCTGCCGCGGCAGCACCGCACGAGTCCAAGGACGCCTGACCCCTTTCCCTCTCTGCGACCGCTCCGGCGGTCGCCGTCACCCGGAGTTGCAATGACGATCGCCCAGACCCAGAACACCGCCGAACAGTTGCTACGCGATGCCGGCATCTTGCCGGTAGTCACCGTGGACACGCTGGACCAGGCGCGCCGCGTCGCCGATGCGCTGCTCGAAGGCGGCCTGCCTGCGATCGAGCTGACCCTGCGCACGCCGGTGGCGATCGACGCGCTGGCGATGCTCAAGCGCGAACTGCCCAACATCGTGATCGGTGCCGGCACCGTGCTCAGCGAGCTGCAACTGCGCCAGTCGGTGGATGCCGGTGCAGACTTCCTGGTGACCCCGGGCACACCGGCGCCGCTGGCGCGCCTGCTGGCGGATGCGCCGATTCCCGCCGTACCTGGCGCAGCCACGCCGACCGAACTGTTGACCCTGATGGGCCTGGGCTTCCGCGTCTGCAAGCTGTTCCCGGCCACCGCCGTGGGCGGTCTGCAGATGCTCAAGGGCCTGGCCGGTCCGTTGTCCGAGCTCAAGCTCTGCCCCACCGGCGGCATCAGCGAGGCCAACGCGGCCGAGTTCCTGGCGCAGCCGAACGTGCTGTGCATCGGCGGTTCGTGGATGGTGCCCAAGGACTGGCTGGCGCAAGGCCAGTGGGACAAGGTCAAGGAAAGTTCGGCCAAGGCGGCCGCGATCGTGCGGCAGGTGCGGGCGGGCTGATTGGCTGGCCGGCGTATCCAGCGGCTTGGAAGCCAGGTTGCCGGGAACGCTGGAGAGCCGAGGGAAAGTTGATCCGCTGGCGCTTTGGTTTTGAATGAGGAACGCCGGGTTTGCTGGCGCTTTGCTTTTGGTCGAGGAAAGATTGCTGGCGGACGCCTTTGTTTCATACGTGGGAGCGGCCCGCGGGCGCCGGGGCAGGACACGCCGTGAACCCATCCATGGGGGCTCTTACACGACATCCTTGTCGTGTAAGGTCCTGCCCCGGCGCCCGCGGACCACTCTTCGCATGTTCCTGCGTTGGCGGAACGGTGAGCAGCGATGGCCGCAGGGCATGCTCGACCTAGATGTTGATCGTTGCCTCGGCTGTTGAGGCAGGAGCCTCTTCGCGTCCCTCTTGAAGGCGGCGGATTAGGAGCGGCGGAAAAACCGCGCGCTTCTAAATAGTTGGCGTCGGGGCGGTTTGTCTGAAGCTGCGAAGTCAAGGTCCGGAAGACGTGCAGCGAATTTGGCGGATGATTGGCACGTACCAAAGTCGAACACTGAATCAGCTGCCTTTTCTTCTCACTCAACGCGATAACGACTCGCAGAGGCGGCAGCGTGGCCGGGGATTGGCGGAGAGCGGCACAGGGATGTGCCGCGACGGCGCGTCAGACAGGATGTCTGCCGCGCCGAAGAGCCGATGCCCGGCCGCGCTGCCGCCTGCTGCCGAAGTCAGTGTCTGACAGCCGCATACTTGGCACGAACCGGGAAACCGCACCCTCACCCCAACCCCGCTCCGCGCCCCGGCCCGCGCTAACGTCGCGGGCGCTCCAAGGCACGCGCGCCGGTGGCGCGCAAGCTGTGCCTTCTCGCCCCAAGGGGAGAGGGGCTTCAGACGCCTCACGTCGTTCAAGACTTCAGCACGGTTGATTTCAAGACTCTAACGCGGCGTTCGCTGGCGTTGTCTTCGGCACTCCACGCGCACGGCGTACCAGTGCGCTGCGCCGCTGCTCATGTCGTCGAGGATCGCGTAGATCGTCGGCAGGAACAGCAGGCTCACCACCGTCGAAAACGCCAGGCCGCCGGCGATGGCGCGCGCCATCGGGAAGTACGGCGGGCCATCGCTGAACATCGTGGTGCTGGTCAGCGAAATCGGCACCATCGCCAGGATCGCAGTGCCCATCGTCATCATGATGGGACGCAAACGCTCGCGGGAGCCTTCGACCAGGGCCTGTGTCCGCCCCATCCCGCGACGGCGCAGGTTGTTGATGTGCTCGATCATCACGATGCCGTTGTTCACCACCACGCCCATCAGCACCAGGATGCCGATGAAGGACATGATGCCGAACGAGGTACCGGTGATCCAGAACAGCCAGAACACCCCGAAAATCGAAAACAGCACCGCGCTCATGATCGCCGCCGGGAACAGCAGCGACTCGAACACCGCGGCCATCACCACGTAGATCATCACCAACGCAATCACCAGGTTGAACACCATCTGGTTCATTGCCTCGCCGTCGTTCTGGTAATCGCCGCCATCGAAGGTGTAGCTGTAGCCGGCGGGAAAACTCATCGCCTTGAGCGGCGCTTCCATCGCCGCGCGCGCTTCCGGCATCGTGACCTTTTCGGCGAGATTGGCCTTGATGGTCAACGTGGTCTGCCGATTGGTTCGCCCGATCTGGGTGGCGGCCGGACGGATTTGCACCTCCACCAGACTCAGCAACGGCACGCTGCGGCCATCCTTGGTGCGCACGGTGAAGCTGGCCAGATCTTCCGGCTTGCTCTGCTCGGCGCCGGCGAACCGTACCCACACCGGCACTTCGTTGTCGCCGCGGCGGAACTCGCGCAGCGGTGTGCCGCGCAAGGCCAACCCGACGAAGCTGGCCACCTGCTCGACACTGAACCCGAACGCAGCTGCGCGCTCGCGGTCGACGCGAATCGCCAGCTCGCTGGTGCGGTCGCCCGTATCCACATGCACGTCGCGCAGCTCCTTGCGCTGCGCCAGCGCCAGCAGTGGAATCACATCGTCGGCCAGCGCTTTCAGTGCGTCCGTGGAATCGCCAACCAACTGCACTTGCACGCCTTGGTTGCCATTGCCGCCATCGCCCTGGTTACCGATGCTGTAATCGGCACGCGCAGAGCGCGGCAGCTCCTTGCGGATTTTTTCCAGCAGCGGCGGCAGGTCCTTGACCTTGCTCGCATCGAAGGTCACCACCGTATTGCTGCCTTCCACCTCGCTGAACCACGAATAGATCTGCGTGATGTGGTACTTGGCGCGATTGGCTTGGAGGTAGTTTTCGACACGGCCGATCTCTTCTCCCAGCTGCTCGCGCGTGTACGAGCCTTTCCACTGGTATTGGATGAAGGCCTCGTTGCCGCCGTCGCCACCGAACATGTCGACCTTGGTCAACTTCATGGGCACCAGGCTGATCGCGCTGACCAGGATGATGCCGGCCACGCTCCAGCCGCGATGCGCCAACGTCCACGCCAGCACCTTGGCGTAACGGCGCTGCAGCCGCGCAATCACGCCGTGCTCGGAGGTCACCATAGGCGGCGTTTTCATGCGTGCCGACAACATCGGAATCAAGCTGATGGCCACCAGCCACGACGCCAGCAACGACACCGAGATGGTGATCGCAATCTGCGCCATGAAAATGCTGATGTTGTTGGTTTCGCCGAACAAATTCGGCACGAACACGATGCAATGGCATAAGGTGCCGGCGCTGAGCGCAATGGCCACGCTGCGCGTTCCCAGCAGCGCGGCAAGCTGCGGTTGATCGGGCATGCGCTCGCGTTCCTGGTAGATGCTTTCCACCACCACCACCGCGTTGTCCACCAACATGCCCACTGCCAGCAGCAAGCCCATCATGGTCAGGATGTTGAGCGTGACTCCGACGAAATACATGAAGCCCAGCGTGATCGCAAAGCAGATCGGAATCGCCAGCGTCACCATCAGCGTCGATGGCCAATGCCGCAGGAAGAAGAACAGCACCGTGATCGACAGCAGCAGCCCCACCGCGCCGGCTTCGGCCAGTTCGGCCAGCGACGAGGTCACCGCCTTGCCCTGGTTGTCGATCACCTTGACCTGCACGTCGCGGAGCGCCGGTTGGGCGCGGATGTCTTCAACCTCTTTCAACGCCGCCTTCGATACCTCCACCAGATTGGCGCTGCGCTCCTTGTAGACATCCAGGCCGATGGCCGGGCGCCCGTCCAGGCGCCGCCCGTAATTCATGCGCGTCGGCTTGAGCCGCACCTCGGCAATGTCGCCCAGCCGCACGCCCTTGGCATTGAGCACCAGCTCGCGCAATTCCTGCAGGTCGCGCAGCTCGCCGATCGGCTGCACCCGGATGCGCTGGCCGTTGTCGTCGATCTGGCCTGCAGACACCGAGAAATTCAGCTTGCCCAGGCGCTCGCTCAGGTCGTTGAGGCTGAGATCGTGCGCGGTGAGCCGATCCGGTGCGATCGCGATCTCGACCTCGTTCGGCGGCGCACCGGAAATCTCCACCTTGGCCACGCCGGGGATACGCTCGATGCGCCGCTTGAACTCCCGATCGAGCATGTCGTACGCGCCGGTCAGATCGGTTTGGCTGGCCAGGCGCACCTTGAGCACCGGCTCGTCGCTGCTGGACCATTTGAAGACGTGGAAGCGCTGCAGATCCTCCGGGAAATCGTCGCGCACCGCGTCCAATCGCTCGCGCGCATCGGATGCGGCGATGGCGATATCGCGGTCCCAGTCGGAGAATTCGATGAAGATGTTCGCGCCGTCGGCGGTGGCGGTCGAGCGCATGCGCTTGATGCCGGTCATCGTCGCCAGCGCTTCCTCGGCGGGCCGCACCAGGTTGCGTTCCACCTCGTCCGGCGTGGAGCCGGTGTAGGGCAATTGCACGAACAGGAATGGCGCGGAAATATCCGGCAGCGCCTCCAGCGGCAGGCGGAACGCCGCGATCAAGCCCACCACCACCAGCGACACGAAGCACATGATGGTGGTGACCGGCCGGCGGATGCTGAAGGCGGCAACGCTCATAGTGCCTCCAGCCCGTCGGGGTTGCCCGCCGCCTGCGTGCGTTGCCCGGCCATGCGCCGGCCACGCTCCAGGTAATACGCATCGGCACGGCGATCCAGCAGGTCGTAGACCACCGGTATCACCAGCAGGGTCAGCAAGGTCGAGACCAGCAACCCGCCGATCACGGTAATGGCCATCGGCGCGCGCACCTCAGCGCCTTCGCCCATCGCCACCGCCAGCGGCAGGAAGCCGAACAGGGTGCACAAGGTGGTCATGATGATCGGCCGCAGGCGTGAACGCGCGCCTTCGATCAGCGCCTCGCGCTTGGGCACGCCGTCTTCGCGCAGCTGGTTGACCTTGTCGATCAGGATGATCGCGTTCTTGGTCACCAGGCCCACCAGCAAGATCAGGCCGATGAACACCACCACCGAGATCGGCTTGCCGGTCATCAGCAGGGCCAGCACCGCACCGACCATTGCCAGCGGGATCGTGAACAGGATGACGAACGGATGCAGCAGCGACTCGAACTGCGAAGCCATCACCAGGTACACCAGGAAGATCGCCAGCCCGAACGCGAACAGCAACGACTTCACCGATTGCGCCAGCTCCTCGCCCTGCCCGCCGATGTGCATGCCCACGCCGGCCGCAAGCGGGTCCTTGCGCACCATCGTTTCCACTTCGCGCACCGCACCGCCCAGGTCGATGTCCTTCAGGCTGGCCGACACGATCGCCACGCGGGTCTGGTCGGCACGATGGATCTCGCTCGGCCCCGTCGTCGCCAACACCTCGGCAACCGCCGCCAAGCGCACCGGACGGCTGCTACCCGGGTTGACGATCAGCTGACGGATCGCATCCACACTGGCGCGGTCGGCTTGCTGCGCACGCACCAGCACATCGATCTTGCGATCGCGGAAGCTGTAGCGCGTGGCCACATCGCCGCGCACCTTTTTGACGATGACATCGGCGATCTGCCGCGTGGTCAGCCCCAAGGCACCGGCGCGCTCCTGGTCGAAACGGATCTGGATTTCCGGGAAGCCCTCTTCTACCGTCGATTTGACGTCGGCGTAGTGGCCGTTGGCGCGCAGCATCGCGGCCAACTTCTGCCCGGCGCGTTCCAGCTCGCCCAGATCCTGGCCGCGCAGTTCCACTTCCAGCGGTGTCGAAAAGCTGAACAACGCCGGCCGCGCGAAATCCACCTGCGCGCCCGGGTGCCCGACCATGCTGCTGCGCAGCCGCTCGGTCGCCGCCGCTTCCACCGCCGGGCTACCGCCGCCAGCCATCACCACGGTGAGCTTGCCGATGTTCTCGCCGCTCTCGGTGGGGTTGGCATCCAACCGCGTGCCGCTACCGCTGACGCCGTACAGCGAGGCAACGCCCGGGTCCTTGTCGTGCGCCAGCTGCAACTCGCGCACCACTGCATCGGTCTGCGCCAGCGGCGTGCCGGAGGGCAGCTTGACGGTCATTTCGAAGCGGTCCTGCGCCAGCTGCGGAATCAGATCCGCGCCCAGCATCGGCACCAGAAACACCGTCCCGATGAACGCCGCCGCGGCCAGTCCCAGCACCAACCAGGGCCGCCGCAGCGCCGCCGGCAACATCCCCAGATAGCCACGCTCGGCACGGGCATACGGCGCCATCGCCAGGTCGCTGGCCTTGCGCATTACCGGCCCCACCACGCGGCTCAACCCGCGCCACACCTTCACCACGGCCCACGCCGCAGCGAAAAAGCCATAGCGCACGCTCGCACCTGCACCACGCCGGCCAGCCGCCACCGGCTTGAGCCAACGCTGCTCGGGCTGCCAATCCGGATGGCTCGGCTCGTCCGGGAACGCCATCGGCGGCGCACCCTTGAGCGAGCTCAGCATCGGGATCAGCGTCATCGACACCACCAGCGAGATCGCGATCGCGATCGCCACTGTCAATGCCTGGTCGCGGAACAGCTGCCCGGCGATGCCTTCGACGAACACCAATGGCAGGAATACCGCAATGGTGGTCAAGGTGGATGCCATCACCGCCATGCTCACTTCGCGGGTGCCGGCGATGGCCGCATCCAGCACGCTCAAGCCGCGTTCGCGCGCCTTGGCAATGCTCTCCAGTACCACGATCGAATCGTCCACCACCAGGCCGGTGGCCAGCGCCAGCCCGCCCAGCGACATCACGTTGAGGCTCAGCCCCAGCTGGCCCATGAAGAAGAACGTGGTGATGATCGACACCGGCAACGACAGGCTGATCACGAACGTGCTCCAGCCATCGCGCAGGAACAGGAAGATGATCAGGATCGCCAGCACGCCGCCAATCACCGCATCTTTTTGACATCGCTGATCGCATGCTCGATGAAGTGCGATTGGTCCTCGATCGTGGTGATTTCCACATCGCCCGGCACGGTCGCCTTGAGCTGCTCCAGGCGCTTGCGCAGCGCCGCCGCCGTGGACACGGTATTGGCATCGCCTTCCTTGTAGATCGCCAGCTCCACCGCTTCCTTGCCGCCAAGCCGGATGATCGCTTCGCGTTCCTTGTAGCCCTGGCGCACCTGCGCCACGTCCTTCAGCCGTACCGGCATGCCACCGGCAATGCTGCTGCTGGACGACGACGAGGTGCTCTGCACTTCGGCCGCTGCCGCCAGCGCCGCCTGCGAACCGGTGGACGCTGCAATGGCATACATCTGCTGCATCGCCGCTTCGGCCGCGCTGCCGCTGCTGCTTTGCGTGGTCACCAGCATGTTGCGAATCTCGTCCAGATCCACGAACTGATTCACCGTCCGCACCAGATAGCGCTGCGAGCCTTCTTCCAGCCGGCCGCCGGAGATGTTGACGTTCTCCTCCTTGAGCCGGGTGATCACGTTGTCGATCGGCAGATTGAGCTGGGCCAGCTTCTGTTGGTCGATGTCGACCTGGATCTCGTCCTCCAGCCCACCGCCGACCTTCACCGCGGCCACGCCGGCCACTGGTTCGAGCTTCTTTTTCAGGTCTTCGTCGGCATAGCGACGCAAGCCGGTGAGCTGGCGGATCGCATCGGTGTCGGAGGCGGGCGCCTGCCTGGGCGACAACGCCAGCCGCATGATCGGCTCGGTGGAGGGATTGAAGCGCAGCAGTACCGGCGGCTTGGTTTCCAGCGGCAGCGACAAGGCTTCCATCTTGTCGCGCACTTCCAGGCTGGCCTGGTCCATATTGGTGCCCCAGGCAAACTCCAGCACCACATCGCTCTGCCCGGTACGCGAGATCGACTTGAGCTTGCGCAGGTTCTTGACCACGCCGACGGCTTCTTCCACCGGCTCGGTCACCAGCGTTTCGATTTCCGCCGGCGCAGCGCCGGTGTATTCGGTGCGTACGGTGAGTGTGGGATAGCTTAGATCGGGCAGCAGATTGACCTTGAGGCTGCGCAACGCGATCAGCCCGAACAGCAGCATGGTCACGGTGATCATGGCGATGGTCACACGCCGCCGCGTGGCGAAGGCCACCAGGCCACCGCCGCCAGGCAGTGGCGCATGCGGATCGTGCACGGTCCGTGCGGGTTGCCGTTCTCGCTCATGCGTGCGTCTCGTCATGTGCGGGTGCAGCGGCCTTGGTCGCGACCGGCTTGCGATCGGGTTGGCCGATCACTTGCACCGCAGTGCCGTCGCGCAGCGCCACCTTGCCGGCAGTCACCACCTGGTCGCCTTCCTTCAGGCCCTGCCGCACTTCCAGCCACGGCCCTTCGGCATAGCCCAGTTTCACCGGAACGCGGCTGGCCTTGCCGTTGCGCACCACGAAGACAGCCGGTTCGCCATCGTCCAACAACGCCAGGCGCGGAATCACCAACGCGTCCTTGCGCTGGTCGTAATCGATGCGGATGCGCCCGAACATGCCCGGCTGCAACGCTTCGGCCCCTGGCCGAATGCGCAGACCACACGAAACGTGCCGCTGCCCGAGTCCACCACCGGCGCGATACGGTCCACCTTGCCGACGAATTGTTGGCCCGGCAGCGCATCAGCCAGCAAGGTGACCGGCTGGCCCGATTTGAGCGTGGCCAATTCGCGTTCGGGCACGTTGAGCGTGGCCTCCAGCTGCGAATCGTCGACGATGCGGAAGATCGGCGTGTTGATCTGCACGAAGTTGCCGGTCTTGATCGAGCGCGATGCGATCACGCCGGAGATCGGCGCCTGCACCGTGGTGTACGACAGCTCCAACGATGCAAGCCGGTGCTGTGCACGGATGTTTTCGACATCGAATTTAAGTTGGTCCACATCTGCGGCGCTGACCAACTGCTGCCCCACCAACTGCGTGGCGCGGCGATAGCTGTTTTCCAGTTTGCGCAGCTGCGCTTCGCTCTGCGCCACCGCCAGATGCGCGCGATCCGGATCCAGGCGCACCAGCGCCTGGCCCGCCGACACCTTCTGCCCCTCTTCCACCATCACCGACAGCGCAACGCCCGAGGTCTTGGCCACCACTTGCGCCTCGGCGCGTGGCTCCAGCGCAGCGGTGCCGGTGTAACTGGCGGCCACCGCACGGCGCGCAACCTTGGCGATTTCCACCGGCACTGCATCGACGGCCTTCTTTTCCTCGGCCGCCTTGGCCTCTCCCTCTCCAGCCTTGCAACCGCCCAGCAACAGGCTCGTGGTGATCAACAATGCAGCGGCGCAGGTTCCGCTGCGGCCCGGCAAAAGGAGAGTGGCGACATCGTCGTGTCCTAGTGGATGCGTGAACAGGTGTTGTAGGCAAGTAGACCACCCAAATGCACATGCCGCCAATGCGCCAAAGGTCATGGTCTATTCAACTTGGCCTATTCACCCGGTTTGCGCCGCGCCAATTCGCAGGCATACTCGGTCCGGTTCCGTCACGCCCCCACGTGCGGACGCTCAATCAGTCTTCCGGATACGAAACCATGCGCCCGCAGCCGCTCGCCGCTTGTCTCGCTCTGGTCGTCTTCCTGCCGTTTGGGGGCGCATCAGCAACACCGCAAGCCACACCCGCAGCTCCGGCCACCCCGGCGCCCGCTGCCACGGTGGCAACCCCTGCCGCGCCGACCGGCAACCCGTCGAATGGGCGCTTGCTCGCCTATACCTGCCAGGGCTGTCACGGCGTTACCGGCTATAAGAACGCCTACCCCAGTTATCGCGTGCCCAAGATCGGCGGCCAGACCAGCCAGTATCTGACCCAGGCATTGACCGAATACCACCAGGGCAAGCGCAAACATCCAACCATGCAGGCACAGGCGCAGAGCTTTTCCGAGCAGGACATCGCCGACATCTCCGCCTTTCTGTCCACCCTCAAGTAAGCGCCCACATGCCGAACGCCCTGCACGCTCCGCGTCTAGCCATCGTCCTGGTCGCTGCCCTTACGTTGGCGGCCTGCTCCCAATCCCAGGTTGAGTCCACCGACCACTCCGCGGGGATCCCGGCCACGCCAGCGGCGAGCACGGCTCCGGCTCGTCGGCAGGTCTGCCCACCGGCCGCGCCGACGCTGGCGACAAACTCGCCCATGCCAAGGGCAAGGCGACCGGCCAGAGCTGCGTGGACTGCCACGGTGCCGATGGCAATGCGCCGATCGATCCCAGCTATCCCAAACTCGGCGGCCAATACGGCGACTACCTTGCGCATGCGCTTCAGGCCTATCGCAGCGGTGACCGCCAGCACCCGTTGATGACCGCGCAGGCCACCGCGCTCAGCGATCAGGACATCGCCGACCTGGCGGCGTACTTCGGCGCGCGTCAGACGCAGTTGCGCGATCTGCACGGCGTCAACTGAGTCCGAGGCGGACGCCGCACCGTCTCATTCGGAATGAAAAAGCGCTTGCGCGAACATTAACAGGCCGCTATCATTTCGTTCTCAGTTTCGTGGGGCCATAGCTCAGCTGGGAGAGCGCCTGCATGGCATGCAGGAGGTCGGCGGTTCGATCCCGCCTGGCTCCACCACTTCAGACATTAGGCCGTCTCAAGTGGACAACGAGGTTTTGATACGCGTCCCCATCGTCTAGAGGCCTAGGACACCACCCTTTCACGGTGGACACCGGGGTTCGAATCCCCGTGGGGACGCCAATCATCCAGAAGCCCCGGCACTGCCGGGGCTTTTTTTTGCCGCTCACCAGGCCGAATCTGGTTCCAAGGGACGTTGGACATACCCTGCTTCATCAGCATGATGCAGCGGATAGAAAGAGTCGAATGTCTCCCGCGGATGCCGCGGCGCTTTGGTGCTGGTCGATCGAGCGCACGGCTGGTCGATAGGCCAGCGCTGCCAACGCCTGCTTGATCCAAGCAACTGACGAGTTGCAGCATTCCTCAAACCTACGAGCGTTCGCATGTCGGCTTCCCCCTGCCAAAGATGGCGCTGCCCACCATCGCAGTTGCACGTTGTGACCTTTCCAGCGACGTCGCTAAAGATCGCGACGCCGAGAACGCAATGTGCGCGATGGTCGTGCTCTAACGCAGGCCATGATAACGGCGAGCACGGGACGCAAGATCTGGTGCCGCGTGTAACCAGGCGCAGCGCACCTGACGCGCGGGGCCGCATAGCCGTTGCTCGCAAATCGACAGCTGAGAAGTAAGCGCACACTGGCATCAATGCATCCAGTGCGCCCATTTCGCTACCTCCGCAATCCATTGCGACGCAAGCACCGAAGAATTGAGGTGCTCCATGCACTCCAGGTGCGCGCCGTTGCTATTCAATCGATGCACTCGACGCGTGCGACCCAGCAGCTCGTCCGGCGGCGGTGCTTTTTGCCAAAACTTTTTTGCTCAGACCACTTCCCATCGCGTGGCGATGTCGCTATGATTGCCGGCTCGCAGCAACGCGGGGCCATAGCTCAGCTGGGAGAGCGCCTGCATGGCATGCAGGAGGTCGGCGGTTCGATCCCGCCTGGCTCCACCACTTCAGACATTAGGCCGTCTCAAGTGGACAACGAGGTTTTGATACGCGTCCCCATCGTCTAGAGGCCTAGGACACCACCCTTTCACGGTGGACACCGGGGTTCGAATCCCCGTGGGGACGCCAATCATCTAAAAGCCCCGGCACTGCCGGGGTTTTTTTTGCCTGTGCCTCACCTGCGTGCGGACGCATTGCGGCCCTTGCGGGCTGGAGCCAGTGCACGTGCAAGCGCGTCTGGCTGGCGAAAGTTGCATGTAACACCCCGCTGCACGCGCAAGCCGCTACATCGCTGGCTGATCATCTCGCCACCTCGCAATACGTTCTGAGCGCGATGCAGGAACCCATCGCAGGCTATTGCAATAAATAAAGCCTCCGCTCGATCTCAACGCCAGCGCACAAAGCACTGTGCGGAAGGCTCAGGTCTGCCCGCTATCCAGCGCCTTGCGACCCTCGTGCGTCAGGTCGATGTCGCCATCTTCGGCTTGCGTGGCATAGCCGGCGCGTACCGCCCAGTTTCCCTCTTCGTCGGCTACCGGCTTGGTGTCGTGGATGTCGCGCAGGATGCGCAGCTGTTGCGAAGTATCGAAGTCCATGGGGTCACCTGCTCGAAAGAGACTCCCACGGTACGCAAGCAGCGTGACGGTCGCGTGCCTGCCACGTCATCCACTGCCTGCACACTGCATGGCGCGCGGCAGCTGTGTGCCTGATGCGTTGCGTGCCGATGGACGAACTTGGCAATCAGGCATCTGCGCCACGCAGAAGCACTTGCAAGCGAATCGACTCCCGACGCCAGTCGTAAACCATGCGCCGATCACGCCCCCGCTCTCGTGCTCAGCTCTTCCGCGTCCCGGGTGCGCCGAGGTCGCCATCCTCGTTGGCTGCGCAATGGTCAACGACGCCCTACATCCTGCCGAAACGCCACACAGCAAAAAGCCCCACCGGACTTCTCCAGAAGGGCTTTCGCTGGTGCTGCAATAACTTGGTGCCGAAGGTGGGACTCGAACCCACACGCTTTTAAGGGCGGCGGATTTTGAGTCCGCTGCGTCTACCGATTCCGCCACTTCGGCGTGGCCGCGCAGTATAGCGACTTGTTGTTGAAACGAACAGTGTCAGTTTGCGCCTGACGAATTCAGGTGCAAGCGGGGTCTGCAGCGCTGCGTACGGGCAGTCCCGATATACTGGCCGACTAAGTGAAGGAGTAAGCAATGTCGGTGTTGCGTGGAGTTCGGGTACTCGTGGTCGAAAACGATGACATGAATGCCATGCTGCTCGATCTGCAACTAGTTCAGGCCGGTGCCGTCGTCATGGGCCCGGTCGGCGAAGTGCGCGATGCCCTGCAGCTGATCAACACCGACGCACCGGATATCGCAGTGCTGGACTATCGCCTGGGCAATGGCGAAACCAGCGAACCGGTCGCACGCCTGTTGTCCGAGCGCGGTATCCCGTTTGTGCTGGCGACCGGCGTTGCCATTGGCAGCATCCCGAGCGGATTCGAACATGGCGTCATCCTGATCAAGCCGTATCTGTCCGAAGAACTGGTTGGCGCCCTGTCCAGAGCGCGCGAGTTGCGCGACGCCGGGGGCTGAGCAGCAACGCCTGCCGCACTGCCCCGGTGCGGGCCGCATGCCCGCCCCCAATACCCGATCTTCCTGCCATCGACGCTGTTCTGCAGTGCGCGGGCATCGATTAGCTGAATCGCCGCTTCCGCGGCGCTGCCGGTGCAGGCCGGTTACTACTAGAATTTGCCATCTAAGAATGACGGGCGGGTCGCTGGATGGAGATCGCCGTGTCGCCGTTGGCCGGCTTGCTGCCGGAGACGAGCGAAACTGCAGCATTGCTAGCCGCTTCCGTGCACGCTGCGGATGCGCTGTTGGGCAACAGCCCCGCGCTGCGCACAGCACTATCGATCTGCTTGCATGCGCACGTTCCGATGCTGCTCGTCTGGGGCCGCGACGATCGCTGCATCTACAACGATGCCTGCATTGAACGACTGGGGCCACGCCATCCGGCCGCTTTCGGGCAGCCGCTTGCGGCGCTGAAGTGTGCTGCTGATGGCGATGGCGAGCCAGTGGCGACAATGGCCCTGGATCTGGCGAGTTGGTCATGCAGCCCAGTGCTGCAAACGGGCGAGCAGTTAGGCACGCTCTACATCGGCGTTGCAGGCTCAACGCCTCATGTCAGCGAACAACGTCGCAGCGATAGTCGCGACAGTTTTTTATTGATGCTGGAAGACGCACTGCAGCATGTGTCCGATCCGCGGCAGATCATCGACACCAGCGTGCGCTTGCTTGGCGAACATCTACAGGCGAACCGTTGCGCATTCGGTCTGGTCGCTGCCGATGGCAGTACCATGCATGTCATCAGCGACCATGTGCAGGATATGCCGAGCCTCCAGGGCGATTTCCCGCTGGAGGCCGCACAAGGCCTACGCGATGCGCTGCTGGAAAACCGCCCCTGGTTCACGACCGATGCGATGGCGCCGGGTGCACCGGACTATGTGGCCGAGCAGTACCGTCGCTCCGGCTTGCGCGCCTCGCTGGCCATCCCGTTGCACAAGCACGACCGATTGGTGGCCGCGATCGGCGTCCATCAGCGTGCACCACGGCGCTGGCTGTCGGCGGAGATCGAACTGGTGCGATTGGTCGTGGCCCGCTGCTGGGAATCGATGCAACGGGCCAAGGCGCAGCAGCAACTCGCGGCCAACGAAGCGCGCCTGCGCCGCCTCGCCAATACGCTGCCGCAGATCATCTTCATTGCCGATCCGGACGGACGGCCGCACTACTTCAATCAGCGCTGGTACGAGTACACCGGCCTGGATCCTTCCAACAACGAAGATGCCGCCTGGCACCGCGCGCACACTGCCGATGGTCTGCGCCTGTCCGAGCAGGCCTGGAGCCTGGCATTGAAGGGCCAGCGTGCCTTCGAGGTAGAGTGCGAACTGCTGCGTCACGATGGGCAATCGCGCTGGCACCTGGTACGCGCGCTACCGGTGCGCGGCGACGATGGCAGCATCAGCGAGTGGATCGGTACCTACACCGACATTCATGACCGGCGCGCATTCGAACAGCAGTTACGCGAAAGCGAAGTGCGCTTCCGTGCGCTCTGCGAGACGGTGCCCGCGATGATCTGGATGGCCGACGCACAGGGCGATTGCGTGTACTGGAATCCACGCTGGTACAACTTCACCGGACAGGGGAAGACCAGGCACTGGACCAGGGCTGGTGGGATGTGATGCATCCCGACGATGCGGCACGCGTGCGGCATGCCTTCGAACAGGCCCTCAATCAACGCGGCGAATTCCTCGCCGAATACCGCGTGCGCCGCCACGACGGGCAATACCGCTGGTGCATCGACACTGCGTCGCCGCACTTCGCCAGCGACGGACGGTTTCTGGGGCACATCGGCTCGCTCACCGACATCTCCGAACGCAAGCACATCGAAGACGCCACCGCTTCCGACCGCGCGATCCTGAGTTTGATCACCACCGGCGCACCATTGCCGGTAGTGCTGGATGCGATCGCATTGAGTGTGGAGGCACGCGGGGAAATCCCGTTTTACTGCTCGGTGATGGTGCGTGATGAGGTCCGCCACACCTTGAGTTTCGGCTCGGCACCGCATTTTCCGATCGAGTACAGCGGGCACTTCGAGCCATCGCCGATCGGACCGGAGGGTCCGCCTTGCGCCCTGTCGGCGCACTTGGGTCGTCAGGTGATCTGTGCCGATATCCAGGCCGATGCAAGCTTCAGCAGCCACCATGCGATCTCGGCGGCGATGGGCATCGCCGCGTGTTGCGTCACCCCGATCCTGGCCAGCAACGGGCAGGTATTGGGCACGCTCAATATCTATTACGACCGCCCTCACCTGCCGTCATTACGCGAGCAGGCGATGGCGCGCTCGGCCTCGCACCTGGCCGGCATCGTGATCGAACGCACGCGGGTGGATGCCAAGCTCAAGCTGTCGTTGCAGGCGGAAACCGCCGCGCGCGCACAGGCCGAACATGCCAACCGGGTCAAGGACGAATTCCTGGCCACGCTCAGCCATGAGTTGCGCACGCCACTCAACGCAATCCTGGGTTGGTCGCGGTTGATGCAGTCGGACATCGCAGATCCGGCCAATCTTGGCCGGGGCCTGGTGATCATCGAACGCAGTGCACGCGCGCAGACGCAGATCATCGACGACCTGCTGGATATGAGCGCGATCCTGTCCGGCAAGATCCGCCTGCAGGCCGAGCATTTCGATATTGCAGGGTTGGTGCGCAGCGTGCTGGAACTCATGCAACCCACTGCGTTGACGCGCAAGATCGCGCTGGAGCTGGATGCGCCTTGCGATGGCGAACTGTGGTTCTTCGGCGATGCCGGGCGACTGCAGCAGGTGTTGACCAACCTGCTCAGCAATGCGCTGAAGTTCACCCCTGCCGGCGGCACGGTGCGAGTGGCGATGGACGTCGAAGACGAGCGCCTGCGGCTGTGCGTGCAGGACACCGGGATCGGCATTGCGGCGGATTTCCTGCCGCATGTGTTCGACCGTTTTCGTCAGGCCGATGCAGGCACTACCCGGCGCGTGGGCGGCCTGGGGTTAGGCCTGTCGATCTCGCGTCAGTTGGTGGACCTGCATGGCGGCAACCTGGGCGCCTCCAGCGCAGGCGAAGGCCAGGGCGCGCGATTCACCATCGTGTTGCCGTTCCAGCACGGCGTGAGCGACCTGCGCCCTGCCTCGGCAGACACCACCCATGTGGGCGCCCTGCCGGACGAGTGCCGCGACCGCCTGGCTGGCGTGCGCGTCCTGCTGGTCGACGACGATCAGGATTCGCGCGAAGCGGTGATGCAGTTCCTGATGCTGGCCGGGGCGCAGGTGCAGGCTGCCGGGTCGGTGGACGCGGCCGAGCACTGCTTGGCGAACGCGCACTTCGATGTATTGGTCAGCGATATCGCAATGCCCTTGCGCGATGGCTACGACTTGATCCGCACCGTGCGTTCGGGCCGCGCCGATCTGCCGCGCCATATCCCGGCCATCGCCCTTACCGCCTATGTCCGCGAAGAAGACCGCGACCGCGCGGTAGTCGCTGGCTTCGATGCGCACATGGGCAAGCCGGTGGAACCACCCGGGCTAGTCGATCTGATCGAACGCCTGATCTTGCCCACGCACGCGGTGCGGGCTGCGCTGGAATAGCACTGGAGCGTGCTCGGTCGATGACTTCGTCGCCGACCGGCAGACTCAGGATGCTTGCCTGTACCGAAGTCGTTTACTTATTGCAGTGTTGAGACGGTGAAACGCTTGGTGAGTCGGGGGTGCGATGCCTCGCCGCTCGCGTAGGTAGCTCAGCAAATCACCTTGTCACTGATCGGCCAAATTGACGAAGCCTGGCTGCACGGCGTGCGCTCACTTTCTAGTTCGGCTGGTCGAGCTGGCAGTGCCCTCGCCACGTGCGGGATACGCCGTGAACCCATCCCTAGGGGCTCGATGGCGGCATCCATGCCATCAACGGTCCCGCAAGTGGCGAGGACACCGTACCAGGCAGCTGGCGGGTGGTTTGTTTAAAAGACAGGGACACCGCGTCGCTGGTTGTCAGCTGCTTTGAAGCGCTGCACACCGACCAACGCAACTGGTCTTTGCCGGTCCACCGTCCGGGACCCTTGGCGGCATGGATGCCGCCACGGAGCTTACAAGGACGTACTTGCAGCGTGTCCAGCGATGGCGGGCGAAGACACTGCAGCCAAGCCGCAGATCACCCCATGACGTCAGGTGGCGTACCAGCCGCCAAGGAACCCAACCAGGGTTGCTCCCCACCTATCGCGTCATGATCTGCGGCCAAGACATTGAAGCCAAACCGCAGACCACTCCATCGCCGCACTAGATCAACGCCACGCCACCCAACCACGCCGATCACCCGACAAATCAAACGCGCGACTTAGCTACGTTTGGCACGCGCGAATGCGGCGGCCAGCGCATTGTCGGCCGGCGGCGCGGTGATCCGCGGTTTGTTGTTGGCCTGCGCCTGAGCACGCCCGCCACCGTCGCGCCTGCCCTGCCCCGGACCGCCGCTGCCACGGGCTTCACGCGGTTGCGCTGCGCCATCGGCCGCTGGCGGCGTGTCGGACAGACGACAGGTCAGCGCGATGCGCTTGCGCGCCACATCCACTTCCAGCACCTTGACCTTGACGATGTCGCCGGCCTTGACCACGTCGCGCGGGTCCTTGACGAAGGTTTCCGACAACGCCGAGATGTGCACCAGCCCATCCTGATGCACGCCGATATCGACGAAGGCACCGAACGCGGCCACATTGCTGACCACACCTTCGAGCACCATGCCCGGCTTGAGGTGCTTGATGTCCTCGACGCCTTCGGCGAACTGCGCCGCCTTGAACTCGGGACGCGGATCGCGGCCGGGTTTTTCCAGCTCCTTGAGGATGTCGCGCACCGTCGGCACACCGAATTGGTCGTCGGTGAACGTCTCCGGCTTCAGGCCACGCAGAAAACTGCCGTCGCCCAGCAATGCCTTGATCGGCTTGCCGGTGCTGCTGACGATGCGTTCCACCACCGGATACGCTTCCGGATGCACCGCCGAGACGTCCAGCGGCTCGTCGCCATCGGCAATGCGCAGGAAACCGGCGCACTGCTCGAAGGTCTTCTCGCCCAGCCGCGGCACCTTGAGCAAGTCCTTGCGTCGCTTGAACGGGCCATTGTCGTCGCGATGACGCACGATATTTTCCGCCACCGTGCTGGACAGCCCGGACACGCGCGACAGCAATGCCGCCGAGGCGGTATTGACGTACACGCCGACCGCGTTGACGCAGTCTTCCACCCGCGCTTCCAACGCCTTGGCCAGACGGTATTGATCCACATCGTGCTGGTACTGGCCCACGCCGATCGCCTTGGGCTCGATCTTCACCAATTCGGCTAATGGATCCTGCAGACGGCGCGCGATCGACACGGCACCACGCAGCGACACATCCAGATTCGGGAATTCCTTGGCCGCGAACTCCGAGGCCGAATACACCGACGCGCCCGCCTCGCTCACCACCACCTTCTGCAACTTGGCAGGGCCGCACAGCGCGATCGCCTCGCCGGCCAGCTTGTCGGTCTCGCGGCTGGCGGTGCCGTTGCCGATCGCGATCAGCTCCACGTTGTGCTGCATGCACAACTTTTTGATGGTCTGCAACGACTGGTCCCACTGCCGCTTGGGCTCGTGCGGATAGATCGTTTCGGTGGCCACCAGCTTGCCGGTGGCATCGACCACGGCGATCTTGCAACCGGTGCGGATGCCCGGATCCAGCCCAAGCACCACGCGCGGACCGGCCGGCGCCGCCAGCATCAGGTCCTTCAGATTGTCGCCGAACACCGCGATCGCTTCGGCCTCGGCCTTCTCGCGTGCCTGGTTGAACAGGTCCAGCAGCAAGTGCATATGCAGCTTGGCCCGCCAGGTCAGCCGGCACGCGTCCAGCAACCAGCGATCGGCCGCACGGCCTTCGTTGGAGATACCGGCATTGCGGGCCACGCGGCCTTCGGCGTACTGGTGCCCGGCTTCGGCATCGCTGCCCGGATCAAGATCCAGGTAAAGGATTTCTTCGCGGCGTGCGCGAAACAGCGCCAGCAAGCGGTGCGAAGGAATCTTCGCCAGTGTTTCGGCATGGTCGAAGTAATCGCGGTACTTGGCACCGGCCTCTTCCTTGCCCTCGGCAACCCGCGCGCGGATCACGCCGTTGTCGCTCAGCCAGCTGCGCAATTCACCGACCAGCGCCGCATCTTCACCCCAGCGCTCCATCAGGATGGCGCGTGCGCCTTCCAGCGCCGCCTTGCCGTCGGCAACGCCCTTCTCGGCATCGACGAAGGCTGCCGCGGCCACGTCCGGGGACTGTGTCGGGTCCGCCAACAGACCGTCGGCCAGTGGCTCCAGCCCGGCTTCGCGCGCGATCTGCGCGCGGGTGCGGCGCTTGGGCTTGTAGGGCAGGTACAGGTCTTCCAGCCGCGACTTGGTGTCGGCCGCCACGATCTCGTTGCGCAATTCGTCGCTCAGCTTGCCCTGCTCGCCAATGCTAGACAGGATCGTCGCGCGGCGCTCTTCCAGCTCGCGCAGATAGGTCAGGCGCGTTTCCAGATTGCGTAGCTGGGTGTCGTCCAGGCCGCCAGTAACTTCCTTGCGATAGCGGGCGATGAAGGGGACGCTGGCGCCTTCGTCGAGCAGGGCGATGGCGGCGTGCGCCTGGGCGGGCTGGGCACCGATCTCATCGGCGATGGTGCGAGCAATCTGCTGGGCAAGCTGGCTATCGTGCATGACGGCGCGGGATGACCCGCTTCACTGAAAAATGCATTTTCGCAGTGCTGGCCCGCCACGGAAACCCGTTGACAACGCCGCCGTGAACCTATGCTGCCGTGCTCAGCTGACCTGACGTGCGTAATGGGTGGCGGCGCGTTCGACCAGAATGCTTTCGTGCAGCGATTCCAGCGCCATCACGCGGACCTTGCCGACATCCTTCAGCGGCACCATGCGTTCGACATATACCTCCGGGCCAGCATCGGTCATCGCACGCGACTTGCTGAAACCGTAAGGCATCACGCCCTTGTCGCCATCTTTGCTGCCACCGACGTACAGGACAATCGACATACCCACACCCTCTTCTGCTGCTGTTGCTGCGTTGTGGCGGCAGGATAACCAGCACGCCGAGGAGCTTTCCACGCACGTTAACGCTGGCTGTTTGCCGTTTGGTGACGGCGGCAAGGCCGGGCTCGCCTCACGGCCGCTTCACCCCGCTTGACGGTCAATCGCCGTCCATCTGCTTGCTGATCGACACCACATGGACCTCAAAAGTGGCTACCCGTTCTGGTCGATCCGCAATGGATTGATGCGCGCCTACCCGCGCCTGGAGCAAGACACCGCCTGCGAAGTCGCCATCGTCGGTGGTGGGGTGACGGCCGCACTGATCGCGCACGAATTGCTACGCCATGGGCACGAGGTGGTGGTGATCGAACAGCGCGACATCGGCTGGGGCAGCACCTCGGCCAGCACCGCATTGCTCCAGTACGAAATCGATACGCCGATGATCGAACTTGCCAAACGACACGGCATGCAGGCAGCGGCGCTGGCCTATGGCGCGTGCGCGCAGGCCATCCTCGACCTGCAGGGCCTGTGCAACACCTTCGGCGGAACCGACTTCACGCGCCAGGACAGCCTGTACTACGCCAGCCGCTCGCGCGATATAAAAGACCTGCGCAGCGAACTGGAGACCCGCAAGGCACACAGACTGCCGGTGGAATGGATCGAACGCGAGCCGCTTTGGCATCACTACGGCGTACATTCGGACGGTGCAATTCTGAGCCGCCTGGCCGCCAGCGTGGACCCGTACCGCCTTTGCTACCGCCTGTTTTCCGAGTGCGAGCAATACGGCGCACGCATCTACGACCGCACCGCCATTGCCTCGATCGAACCGCATCACCTGCACGTCGTCCTGCGCATTGAAGACGGCGTGAGCGTGCGTGCCCGTCACGTGATCCTGGCAGCCGGATATGGCAACCAGCGCTGGCTCTCACAGCCGGTGGCGCGCAATCGCAGCAGCTACGCCTTCGTGACCGACCCGCTGCACGACAGCGAAATGGGCGCACTCAAGCACACCATGATGTGGGAGACCGCGCGCCCGTACCTGTATTTGCGCAGCACACCGGACGGACGCGTGGTCGCGGGTGGCGAAGACGACAACATCGACATTCCTGCGCGCCGCGACGCACGCGTGCAGGGCAAGCTCAAGACGCTGCTGAAGAAAATTGGCAAGTCCATGCCGGACATGCGCCTGCGCCCGGCGTTCGCATGGGCCGGCACCTTCGCAGAGACTGCCGATGGATTGCCGTTCTTCGGGCCGCATGCCGAACTGGGGCCACGCGTGTCGTTCGCGATGGCCTATGGCGGCAACGGCATCACCTATAGCGCCATTGGCGCAGGCTTGCTGCGCGCACAACTGGAGGGCACGCCTCACCCGCTGTCCGAATTGTTCGGCTTCGCGCGCCTGGGCTGAAACCACCACGGCCACCAACCGTGGCCGTGCATCGCATACGCATCGGCAGCCTGCTCCAGCGGATTGCGCACATGGATACCGCCGCACAGGAAATACACGGGCAAAAACAGCGGCCCCAGCAGCATGTACTGATAGACATGTGCGCGCTCGTGGTCGCCCAGGCGCACCGGTGGATGCTCGCAACGGCCTGCAGCGTGCGCGTAGGTACTGCACTGCAGGTCCAGCGTTGCACCCTTCAGCAGGATCACGTTGCCCAACGTCATTGCGCCACCCGGGCCCCATGGCCAGGCGTGGAAGACCACGGCATGCTCCCGCGGCGACCAGACCGGACGCGCACCAAAGCACGCCCCGGCCGCGCCGATCACAAGCCCGATCAAGGTGTTGGGCAGCGTCCACAACGCGCCCAGCGCCTGCACTGGCAGGCAGGCCACGCATTACCGGCTTCAGTCGGCCTGGTTGGGGATCAGCAGCCACAGAATCAGATACACCAGGATGCCGGGAAACGCAGCCGAGGCAATCGACACGATGACGAACAGCACACGCAGCAGCGTCGCGCTCCAGCCGAAACGACGCGCAATGCCGCCAACCACACCGGCGATCATGCGGTCGTTGAGGGAGCGGGACAGCGTGGTGGTAGACATGGCAAGACTCCTGCAAAACGTAGCCAACAGTCTAGAAAACGCGGCCGCTGCAGATCGTGACGGCCGCGTGGCCTGCTCAGCGCGGCGTCACCCGCCCGGCGTGCAGGCAGCAATCTCAGGCAGTGCCGCCACGTTCCTGCAGCCAGCGATGGATCGCCACCGGCACCTCGCGCTGCGCACGCCCGGAGACGTAGATTCCGATGTGGCCGCCACGGAAGCTCAGTTCGCTGTAGTCGTCGCTGCCGACCAGCCCACCGAGCGCCCGTGAGGCATCCGGCGGCACCAGGTGGTCGTGTTCGGCGTAGATATTCAGCACCGGCATGTCGAGCGCCTGCAGATCGACCACCTGCCCCCAATGCTCACCTGCCCGGTGACCAGCCCGTTGCGCTGATAGAACAACGTGACAAATTCGCGGAAAGCCTCGCCGGCCAGGTCGGGCGAATCGAAGATCCACTTTTCCATGCGCAGAAAATCTTCCAGCGCCTGCTTGTCGTCGAGGATGTCGAGCAGGCCCACGTATTTCTGCAGATTCAGCCGGAACGGCTTGAGCATCAGGTAGCTGGCGTTCATCAGGTCCGCCGGCACGTTGCCCATGGTGTCCACGAACAGATCCACATCGACCATGCGTGCCCAGTTGGACAGCATGTTGTCCGGCGTATGGAAATCCACCGGCGTCACCATGGTGATCAGGTTGCGCACCTTGTCGCGTTGCAGCGCGGCGTAGCACAACGAAAACGTGCCGCCCTGACAGATGCCGAGCACATCGACCGCTTCCAGGCCCGACTGCGCCCGCAGATGATCCACCGCGCCGTCGATGTAGCGCAGCAAATAGTCTTCCAGGGTGAGGTAGCGCTCGGAGCGGTCCGGATAGCCCCAATCCAGCACGTAGACATCCTGGCCGTGACTCAATAACCCCTTCACCAGCGAGCGATCCGCCTGCAGATCGACCATGTAGGGGCGATTGACCAGTGCATACACGATCAACAGCGGCGTCTTGGCCACCGGCGCCTGCTCGCCGATGAAGCGGTATAGCACCACCTTGCCATCGCGCCAGATTTCTTCGCGCTCGGTGACGCCGTAATCCACATCGTCCACGCCCGGCAGCAGCTTGAGCCCCTCGCGCAACTTGCGTTGCATCGACAAGGTTTCCTGCATCAGGTCTTCGGCACTGAATCCCAGTGGACCTTTCATGCCTGCGCTCCACGTTTTTTACCTGCCACGGGTTTACCAGCCGCAGGCTTGGGCGAGATGTCGCGCCACCGCCCTTCTTGACCGAGGGCGTTGTCGGCGACGTGGAGACGGCTGGCGC
The DNA here is from genome assembly GCA_022749655.1 of Xanthomonas phaseoli pv. phaseoli. GTDB lineage: Bacteria > Pseudomonadota > Gammaproteobacteria > Xanthomonadales > Xanthomonadaceae > Xanthomonas > Xanthomonas phaseoli. Next base: position 2,856,622 of record CP094243.1, on the reverse strand, counting down.
CTTTTTCGGAGCCGCCTTCCTAGGCGCAGCGCTGCCGACGGACGCCTTCTTCGATGCGCCCGGCTTGACCGCCTGCGCCGCGCGGGCCGGCCGCACGACCGTGCTTGCCCTGGCGGACGGCGCGCGCTTGCCGGCTGCCGGCGTCACCGGTTCAGGCTGCGCCGCTGCAGCGGGCCTGCTGGCCGGTGAAGTTGCATTACGCAGCATCCGCCTGACCAGGCGCTCCAGCTCGGCAATGCGGCGATGCGCGGCGTCCATCTCCGAGCGCGTGGGCATGCCGAAGCGTTCGCTGAGTTGCTCGACCTCTTCCTGCAGCGCAGCGCGCAGGCGCATGTGCGCGTTGGCAAAACCGCCGTACACCTTGCGGAACTGCTCCGACAAGGCGACATCGGCATAGGACTCTTCGGCCGCCTCGATCCACAGATCGAACAGGGCACGGGCGCTGGTCAGCTGGCTGCCGCTGCTCTCGTGCTCGCTCAGCTTGGACGCGAAGCGCGCAAACGCCTGCTCGATCGCCGCCTTGAGTTGCTCGCCATAGGCCTCCGACTGGGCCTGGAACTCCTGTTGCGCACGCGCAAGCTTCTGCAGGCGCGACTGGTGATTGCGGTTCAACCCGAACGCCGGCATGTCCAGCCAGGGCGCATTTTCCTCGCGCCACTTTTGCAGCGTCTGCGCCGCGTCCTGCAGCCACGGGTCGAACCCGCCCGGGCTGCCGCCGCGCAGCGACCCCAGCATCCATTGCATCAACTGTTCGCCCTGCCCTTGTACGGCCTGGCGCCAGGCATCGGCCACTTCATTGGCCGAGGTGTCGCGCCCAGCAAACTGCGCGGCCACCTGCTGCATGGTGCCGAACCAGTCGCCGGCCTGGGTACGAAAGCGGTCGATGGCCTCCTGCGCCTGCGGGGCCGCCTGGGTGGGCAGCAACTGCGACCACCAATCAACGGCCTTGCGCCAATCCTGCGGGGCATCGCTACCGGACGCGGGCGGTGGTTGTTGCGCAGCGGCGCCGGCCTGGCCGTGGCGCATGGCATCTCCCCAGGCAGCCCAGTATTGGCGCGCCTTGTCGTCGAAGTTGCCGTTGTCCGAACCGCTGCTTGCCATCATCCCGTCCAGTGACCTCTACCAAGCCATCCTACCGCGTGCAAGGCGGTGCGCCGCTCAGGGTTTGGGGATACGCAGCGTCTTGCTGATCATCAGCGAGCCGGACACCGCAAACAGCAGCACCAGCGGATGGAGCTGCCACGGCCCCAGCTGCCATTGCCCCCACCACAAGGTGTCGCCGATATGGCCGCTGCTGGCGGCAACCGCGAGCAGGATCACCAGTACCAGGCTGGTCGGAATGGGCGTGCCTTCGAAATACGGCACCTTGTCGGCCTCGCCAGCGATCTCTTCGGCAGTGACGTTGTAGCGCGCCAGCCGGCTGACCCCGCAGCAGACGAAATAGCTCAGCACCAGCCAGTCCCAACCGCCGCGCATGCCGCAGGCATAGCCCAGCGCCGCCGGCGCCACGCCGAAGGAGATCACGTCCGCCAACGAATCCAGTTCGCGGCCCAGCGTGGAAGACGCTTTGCGCCAGCGTGCCACGTGCCCGTCCAGCGCATCGAACACGAACGCCAGCGGGATCAATGCCATGCCAAGCAGCAGATCGCCGCGATGCCCCTCTTGCAGGAACCGCATGGCCGCAAACACCGCACCGGTGCCGCAGAACGCGTTGGCAAGCGTGAACCAGTCCGCGAGTTGGAAATCGCGCAGCATCGAAAAATGGCGTTTCATGCGGAACCTAAGGTGAGCAAGACACAAAGGGTAACGCGCGCGCGCCATGCAGGCGACCGTTTCGCTGCACTCGGCTAGGCTGGCGATCCGCGTGACCGCTCCCGGCCGCGCACGACTTCACGAGGACATCCGATGCGCAGCATCCTGATCACCGGCGCGGGCAGCGGCATTGGCGCCGGTATCGCCACCCAACTGGCGGCCGACGGCCATCATCTGCTCGTCAGCGATGTGCAGCTAGCGGCCGCCGAGCGCACGGCGGATGCATTGCGCCAGGCAGGCGGCTCGGCGGAGGCGCTGGCGTTGGACGTGACCGATGCAGACAGCATTGCGCGGGCACTGGCCAATGCATCGCGCGCCCCGCAGGTACTGGTGAACAACGCCGGCCTGCAGCATGTGGCCGCACTCGAGGAGTTCCCGCTGCAGCAGTGGGCGCTGCTGGTGGATGTGATGCTCACCGGCGCCGCACGCCTCAGTCGCGCCGTGCTGCCCGGCATGCGTACGGCCGGCTATGGCCGCATCGTCAATATCGGCAGCATCCACTCGCTGGTGGCCAGCCCATACAAAAGTGCGTACGTGGCCGCCAAGCATGGCCTGGTCGGCCTGGCCAAAGTCATCGCGCTGGAAACCGCCGATTGCGACATCACCGTCAACACGCTCTGCCCCAGCTATGTGCGTACGCCGCTGGTGGAACGGCAGATTGCCGATCAGGCGCGCATCCGCGGCATCCCCGAGGACGCGGTGGTGCGCGATGTGATGCTCAAGCCGATGCCCAAGGGCGCCTTCATCGACTATGACGAGCTGGCCGGCACCGTGGCGTTTCTGATGTCGCATGCCGCGCGCAACATCACCGGGCAGGCTATCGCCATCGATGGCGGCTGGACGGCCCAATGATCACACTGGCGAAATTTTGATCAGCCATCGCGCGTGCCAGAGGGCGCAAGGGGTCCGCGCACTTGTCCACAGACTTGCGCAGTGTCCATCCACAGGGGTGTGGAGAAGTGGACCAGACCGGCCATTCCTCGGAGCACCGGAACGCTCTGCAACGTTCGATGTTTAATCCCGGACGGTTGAGCCTGGCTGGACTCGGTGCTGCGCTGCTAGCAGCATGGGCCGCTGATCGGAGGGAAGCGCTGGTCCGCTGACCCATAGTGCGCGCCGAGGATGTCGACCTGCAGCAGTCGGGCTCGGTTAGCTGTCCGACGGTGCTGTGTCGGCGGCAAGCAACCCATTGCGCTGCGCACGCGCAGCGATCAGAGCCGCGAATACGTCCACGACTGCATGCGCCCGTCGCGATACGGCATGACGCCGTGGAACGGGCGTGGGTCGCCATCGAATACCAGCGGCAGGAAATAGCGGTCGCCTTCCCACATTGGCACCTGGTCCATCCGTTCGATCGCAATCCACTCCAGCGTCCCCTCCGGATTGGCGGTGTGGGGTGTGCCGTCGAAGCTGTGGATCAGGAACACGAAGCCCAGCCAGTCTTCGCCCTGCTTGCCGAAGCCCGGCCAGCTGATGGTGCCGCGCAACTGCATCCGGCCGCAGTCGACGCCGGCCTCCTCGCGTATCTCGCGGCGCATGCAGGCCAGCACGTCTTCGTCCGGCTCCATCTTTCCGCCCAGGCCGTTGTATTTGCCCAGATGCTGGTCGCCGGGACGGGCATTGCGATGGATCATCAGCACCTGGGTGCCGTCCGGCGACAACAGGTAGCCGAGCGTGGCGACAATCGGGGTATAGGGCATGGCATGCGATCTGACACGAAGCGCATCAGTATGACCGAAGCGGCCCGCCGCACGCGGCGGTAACGCCGGCTCAGCCGACCGCGGCCTGCGGGTTCGGGCGCGGCGGTGCCACGTGATCGGTATCCAGCCGCAGGGTCGCGACGCCGTGGCCGCGTTCGGCCAGGTACTCCAGCCACTTGCCCAGGAACGTATTCATACGCATGCGGTGGCTGATCAGCTCGGCCGGCGGCGGGAACATGCCCATCACGTCCTGCCAGCGCCGACCGACATAGCAATGCGTGGTCTCGGCCTGGCGCGCATCGCGATACAGCCGCACATACGCCGACGGGTCCGGCTCGCCGGTGACCGGGTCGCACAGGTCGTAGGTCAGGCGCAGTTCCACCGTGTAGCGGTGGCATTCGATCACGTCCAGCCGCAGGTTCAGGCCATCGCCGATCGAGGACACGTACGAGCCCGGCGCCAGATCGGCCGGGGCGAACAACCGGGTCAGATGTTGGAAGTTTTCTGCATACAAGCCCATTAGCCAGCCAAAGCGGCTCAGTTTGGGAATGCGTTCGAGTTTGCTCAGTGCTTGCGCCATGGACCGATCCTACACGCTGCGCTGCCGCACGGGCAGCATTGACGAGGGCCCAACGGCAGGCCTACGTTGGCGGAGTACTGCCCCGCCCGTTTCGTCTCCCCCAGCCACCAACCACTGCCGGTCGCTCTTTCGACCGATGGGCACGGCGGCCGAAACGTGAGTAACGGCTACCGATCCCGAAGATCCGATCCCGAAGATCCGATCCCGATCTCCGCTCAGAACATCTCGCGCTGCAGGCCCAGGGTGGACAACACCTTGCTGGAGATTTCCTCGATCGAGGTATTGGTAGTGCTGAGCGAGGGAATGCGCTCCATCTGGAACATGCGCTCGGCGATCGCGACTTCGCGCCGGCAGGTCTCTGCCGCGCTGTAGCGCGAATTGGCGCGCCGCTCCTGACGAATTTGCTGCAACCGCTCGGGATCAATGGTCAAACCAAACAACTTGCTGCGGTAATTACGCAACCGCGGGGGCAACTGCTCGTTTTCCAGATCTTCCTCGGTGAGCGGATAATTGGCGGCGCGAATGCCGTAATGCAAGGCCAAATAGATGCAGGTCGGTGTCTTGCCCGCGCGCGACACCGCCACCAGGATCACATCGGCTTCGTCGTAATTGAGCGCAATGCCATCGTCGTGACTGAGCGCGAAGTTCATCGCGTTGATGCGGCGGTGATAGGTTTCGAAGTCGACCATCCCGTGCGCGCGGCCCACACGCGAGTGACGCGGCGCATTGAGCTCGCGCTCCAGCGGCTCGATGAAGGGCGCGAACACATCCAGCATCAGTGCGCCACTTTCGGCCAGGATCATGCTCAATTGTGGATCGACGCACGAATTGACCACGACCGGGCGCACCTGGTACCGCTCGCCTGCGGCGCGCACACGCATCGCGGCATCGCGCGCTTTATCTGCATCGTCAATGAACGACATGCGGTCGGTGACGAAGTTGAAACCGCTGAACTGCGTGAGCAGGCTATGCCCAATCGTTTCAGCGGTGATACCGGTTCCATCGGAGACGTAAAACACCGGCCGAATTGTTGACATCAAGACCACCTCTTTGAACTGGTGTCCAAAACTTACGGATTCATGCTTGTGCAGGCTCCGCTGTGCACTGCATGATAGCGGCTTCTTCCTACGGTCGCGGCCATTCAGCCCGCTCGGGCGATGGCCTTACGGAGCATCGCGCTTGAACGAGAATATCCTGTGGTTGCATGAGCTACGCCTGGCCGACCTGGCCCGCGTAGGCGGTAAAAATTCCTCGCTTGGCGAGATGATCGGCAACCTGGCTGGGTTGGGCGTCTCGGTTCCCGGTGGATATGCGACGACCGCGGAAGCTTTCAAGGACTTCATCGCGCACAACGATCTGTCCAAGCGCATCTTCGACAAGCTGGCAACGCTGGATGTCGAAGACGTCAACGCACTCACGTTGGCCGGCAAGGAAATCCGCGGCTGGGTGATCGACGCCCCGCTGCAGCCGGAACTGGACCGCGACATCCGCACCGCCTACGCGCAGTTGTGCGCCGAAAACGGCGGCGGCGACGTTGCCGTGGCCGTGCGCTCCTCGGCAACCGCCGAAGACCTGCCGGACGCCTCCTTCGCAGGCCAGCAGGAGACCTTCCTCAATGTGACCGGCGCCGACGATGTGGTGCACAAGGTCAAGGAAGTGTTCGCCAGCCTCTATAACGATCGTGCGATTGCCTACCGCGTGCATCACGGCTTCAAGCATGAAGACGTGTTCCTGTCGGCCGGCGTGCAGCTGATGGTGCGCTCGGGCGTCGGCGCGGCAGGCGTGTTGTTTACGCTGGACACCGAGTCCGGCTTCCGCGACGTGGTGTTCGTCACCTCCAGCTTCGGCCTGGGCGAGATGGTCGTGCAGGGCGCGGTCAATCCGGACGAGTTCTACGTCTACAAGCCCACGCTCACTGCGGGCAAGCCGGCAATCCTGCGCCGGTCGCTCGGCAGCAAGGCCATCCGCATGGTGTATTCGGATGTGCCCGGCGAGCGCGTGCGCACCGAAGATACCCCGGCGGAACTGCGCAGCACCTTCTCGATCAGCGACGAAGACGTGCAGGAGCTGTCCAAGCAGGCACTGGTGATCGAAAAGCATTACGGCCGCCCGATGGACATCGAGTGGGCCAAGGACGGTGTCAGCGGCAAGTTGTTCATCGTGCAGGCGCGTCCGGAAACCGTGAAATCGCGTAGCCACGCGACCCAGATCGAGCGGTTTGCGCTGGAGGCCAAGGACGCCAAGATCCTGGCCGAAGGCCGCGCCGTCGGCGCCAAGATCGGTAGCGGCGTGGCACGCGTGGTGCGCTCGCTGGACGACATGAATCGTGTCCAGGCCGGCGATGTGCTGATTGCGGACATGACCGACCCCGATTGGGAGCCGGTGATGAAGCGCGCCTCGGCCATCGTCACCAACCGCGGCGGTCGCACCTGCCATGCGGCGATCATCGCGCGTGAGCTGGGCGTGCCGGCCGTGGTCGGCTCGGGCAATGCGACCGCCGTAATCAAGGATGGCCAGGAAGTCACCGTCAGCTGCGCCGAGGGCGACACCGGCTTCATTTACGAAGGCAAGCTGGCGTTCGAGCGCACCACGACCGATCTGGGCAACATGCCGCCTGCCCCGCTGAAGATCATGATGAACGTCGCCAACCCGGAGCGTGCGTTCGATTTCGGTCAGCTGCCCAACGCCGGCATCGGCCTGGCGCGCCTGGAGATGATCATCGCCTCGCATATCGGCGTGCATCCCAACGCCCTGCTGGAATACGACAAGCAGGACGCCGACGTCCGCAAGAAGATCGACGCCAAGATCGCCGGCTATGGCGACCCGGTCAGCTTCTACGTCAACCGCCTGGCCGAAGGCATCGCCACGCTGACCGCCTCGGTGGCGCCGAATACGGTGATCGTGCGCTTGTCGGACTTCAAGTCCAACGAGTACGCCAACCTGATCGGCGGGTCGCGTTACGAGCCGCATGAAGAGAACCCGATGATCGGCTTCCGTGGCGCCAGCCGCTACGTCGACCCGTCCTTCACCAAGGCCTTCGCGATGGAGTGCAAGGCGGTGCTGAAGGTGCGAAACGAGATGGGCCTGGACAACCTCTGGGTGATGATCCCGTTCGTGCGCACGCTGGAGGAAGGCCGCAAGGTGATCGAAGTGCTGGAGCAGAACGGGCTCAAGCAAGGCGAGAACGGTTTGAAGATCATCATGATGTGCGAGCTGCCGTCCAACGCGCTGCTGGCCGACGAGTTCCTGGAGATCTTCGACGGCTTCTCGATCGGCTCCAACGACCTGACCCAGCTCACCCTGGGCCTGGACCGCGATTCGTCGATCGTCGCGCACCTGTTCGATGAGCGGAACCCGGCGGTCAAGAAGCTGCTGTCGATGGCGATCAAGTCGGCGCGCGCCAAGGGCAAGTACGTGGGTATCTGCGGCCAGGGGCCGTCGGATCATCCGGAACTGGCCGAGTGGCTGATGCAGGAAGGGATCGAGTCGGTGTCGCTGAATCCTGACACCGTGGTCGACACCTGGCTGCGCCTGGCCAAGCTCAAGAGCGAGGGCTGATGGGACTGATGGGTGCGATGTGGGCAGCAGCTGCAGGAGCGGCTGCTGCAAAGCCGGTTGCTGCAGCGGGAGCGGCAGCTGCGAAGCCGGCCGCCACCAGCGAGCCGGCATTCCGTGGGCGCAGTACGCGGTCAACTGGGGAGTGGCATTGCTGATCGTCGTGGTCGGCATGTGGCTGGCCCGGCAACTCAGTCAATGGCTGCACCGTGCGCTCACCCGCGCGCGCGTCGAGATCACGCTGACCAACTTCCTGCGCAACGTGATGTACGCGTTGCTGCTGGTGTTGGTCTTCGTCAGCGCATTGAGTCAGATCGGTGTGCCACCGACCTCGCTGATCGCAGTGCTCGGCGCGGCAGGTTTGGCGGTTGGCCTTGCACTGAAGGATTCGCTGTCCAACATTGCTGCCGGCGTGATGCTCATCGTGCTGCGGCCGATGCGCGATGGCGATCACGTGTTGATCGCCGGCCAGGAAGGCATCGTCGACGAGATCCGGATCTTCCAGACCCGGATCCGTTCGTTCGACGAACGCATGATCACCCCGCCGAACAGCACGATTACCACCGCCCCCATCGTCAACTACAGCACCCTGCCCAACCGCCGCCTGGAAGTGACGGTCGGCGTGGGCTACGAAGACGATCTGAAGAAGGCGCAGCAACTGTTGCTGCAGATTGCCAAGGACAACCCGAACATCCTGGAGTCGCCTGCACCATTCGTGCAGGTGACCAACCTGGGCGAGAGTACGGTCGACCTGATGCTGTTCGCGTATGCGACCAACGGCAACTTCGGCGCCGCCAAGAGCACCACGCTGGAGCAGATCCGCAACCAGCTGCTGGAAAACGGACTCAACATCCCCTATCCGCAGCGCGACCTGCACGTGTATCACCACGATGCCGATGGCAAGCCGATCTCCGACCTGTTACTGAAAGGCATCGCCGACGATGGCGACCTGGGCAAGGGACCTTCGTTGGCGCGCTGACGTACACAGTGGCATGATGGAAAGCAAAGGCCGCATCGAACGATGCGGCCTTTTTGTTGATGTTTTTATTGGATGCTTTTGTTGGACGCATCGCCACCGAGTGGTTTGTAACCCGCGCGGTCGGCTGAGAAATTAAGCGACGTACGCAGGCGTACCATTGGGATGGGACACCGCCGACACGCCCACACATGCAACGACGCCATGGCCAGCGCTCAGGCCTGCACGTCGGCCTGGGAATCGCCACCGAGCGCGCCCATGAACTGACGATAGTGGCGCAGCTCGTCGATCGAATCGCGCACATCGCTCAGGGCGGTATGCGCCGAACTCTTGGCGAACCCGTTGGCGACCGTCGGCGCCCAACGTCGCGCGAGCTCCTTGATGGTGGACACGTCCAGGTTGCGGTAATGGAAATAGCGCTCCAGGCGCGACATCTGTCGGTGCAGGAAGCGGCGATCCTGGCAGATCGAGTTGCCGCACATCGGCGAGGCGCCGGCACGGATCCACTCGCTCAGGAATGCCACGGTCTGCGCTTCAGCCTGCGCGTGGGTCACCTGGCTGTCGAGCACGCGCTGCCACAGACCCGAACGGCGGTGCTGATTGCGGTTCCACTCGTCCATCGCTTCCAGGGTTTCCAGCGGATGCGCAATGGCCAGTTCCGGTCCCTCGGCAAGCACGTTCAACTGCGCATCGGTCACGATGGTGGCGATCTCGATGATGGAATCGCGATCGGTATCCAGGCCGGTCATTTCCAGATCGATCCAGATCAGTCGGTCGTTGCCTGCAAGGTTCTCTGCCATATCGCCGTCCTGTGGAGGCCGTCGCCGGCCGGATGATGAAGAGGGCGCGCATCATACCGCGGCCACGTCGCTCAGGGCGCAAGTGGCGGCTTGCCGCGCTTGGCCCTGAAGTAATTGGTCAGGCGCAAGCTCGCCTCGGCTGCAAGTACGCCACCGCACACCTGCACGCGATGATTGTGGCGCGGGTCGGCCAGAAGGTCGAAGACGCTGCCGCAGGCGCCGGTCTTGGGATCGCTGGCGGCGAACACCACGCGCGCGATCCGCGCATGAATCATCGCCATCGCGCACATCGCGCACGGCTCCAGGGTGACGTACAGCGTGCAGCCGATCAGGCGGTGATTGGCCAGGCGGCGCCCGGCTTGTCGCATTGCCACGATTTCGGCATGCGCGCTGGGATCGTGGCTGGCGATATTGAAATTCCAGCCTTCGCCAAGCACGTTGCCTTGCGCATCGACCAGCAGCGCGCCGACCGGGATTTCGTCATAGTCGCGCTCGGCACGCTCTGCCAATTGCAAGGCGTGCTGCATCCAGTGCACGTCGATCGCCGCGTGCGGCGTGTGGGTCGGCGCATCGGTGGGCACGCTCACGTGCCCGAACCGCCCTGGCGGTCCAGGAACGCGGCGAACGCGGCAACCGTGGCTTCGCTGACGTGGTGTTCGATGCCCTCCGCGTCGCGGCGCGCGGTGGCCTCGTCGATGCCAAGCGCAAGCAAAAAGCGCTCCACGATCTGGTGGCGCTGCCGGCTGGAGGCGGCCAGCGCCTCGCCGGCAGGGGTCAGGAACACCCCGCGGTAGGGACGCTGCACGACCCACCCATCGCGCACCAGCCGCTTGAGCATCTTGGCCACGGTGGGCTGCGCCACGCCCAGGCGCGCAGCGATATCGACCTGACGTGCCTCGCCGCCGTCCACCAGCAGATCGGAGATCAGCTCCACGTAGTCTTCGACCAGCTCGGCGCGGCGCGCTTCGCGCACCTGACGGAAGCTCTCCATATGCACCTGCGCATCGATCAGGACCGGCGCGGCCGCTTCCACCTTTTCGCTCTTGCCCACCCTCTTCCTCGTCATCGTCGCCGGCGTCGATGCCGGGGCGCATAGTTTGAAGCACGCAGCAGATCAATACGATTGAAATTGCCAATGCTCAACAGCATAGCAACTGCTATATCATGGGTTTAACCCGTCTCTACCTACCTGCATGTCCGCCGACACCGCCGCCTCAGCGCCATCGTCAGCCACCGCCACCGGCGGTCTGGGCGACCACCAGGCCAGCGTCGCCGTGCCGTGCAAGGGCGGCCATTGGTGGTTCCGCCTGCTGGCCTTCCTGGGACCGGGCTACATGGTGTCGGTGGGCTATATGGACCCGGGCAATTGGGCCACCGATCTGGCCGGCGGCTCGCAGTTCGGCTACCTGCTGCTGTCGGTGATCCTGTTGTCGAACCTGATGGCGATCGTGCTGCAGGGCTTGTCGGCGCGGCTGGGCATCGCGACCGGGCTGGACCTGGCACAGGCCTGTCGCGTGCGTTATCCGCGTGGCGTCAATCTGGCGCTGTGGGGCATCTGCGAGCTGGCCATCATCGCGTGCGATCTGGCCGAGGTCATCGGTACCGCGATTGCGTTGAAGCTCTTGTTAGGGATTCCGCTCACCATGGGCGCGATCATCACCGCGGTGGATGTAGTGCTGGTGTTGTTGCTGATGAACCGCGGTTTCCGGGCGCTGGAAGCGTTCGTGATCGCGCTGCTGTTGATCATCTTCGTGTGTTTTGGCATCCAGATCGCGCTGGCCGCACCGCCGATCGCGGCGGTCCTGGGCGGTTTCATCCCGCGCGCGCAGGTGGTCACCGACCCGAAGGCGCTGTATCTGGCGATCGGCATCATCGGGGCGACGGTGATGCCGCACAACCTGTATCTGCACTCGTCGATCGTGCAGACGCGCGCGTATCCACGGACCGATATCGGCCGGAAATCTGCGCTGCGTTGGGCGGTCACCGACAGCACGGTGGCGTTGATGTTCGCGTTGTTCATCAATGCCTCGATCCTGATCCTGGCCGCGGCGGTGTTCCATGCGCAGGGCCGCACCGACGTGCAGGAGATCGAACAGGCGCATGCGTTGCTGGCGCCGATGCTGGGCGTTGGCCTGGCCTCGACACTGTTTGCGGTGGCGCTGCTCGCCTCGGGCATCAACTCCACCGTGACCGCAACGCTGGCCGGGCAGATCGTGATGGAAGGGTTCCTGCAATTACGCCTGCCGCCGTGGATACGACGCTTGCTCACCCGCGGCATCGCCATCGTGCCGGTGGTCATCGTGACCTGGTTGTACGGCGAGGCTGGTACGGCGCGGTTGCTGGTGCTCAGCCAGGTGGTGTTGTCGATGCAGCTGCCGTTTGCGGTGATTCCGCTGGTGCGCTTCGTATCCGACCGGCAGTTGATGGGCGCGCTGGTGGCGCCAGCGTGGCTGGTACGCATCGCGTGGGGATTGCGGCGGTGATCGTCTGCCTCAATCTGAAGCTGCTGTGGGATACCGCGCTGCATTGAAATGCGGCATCGGCCCGGCGTTGCGCCTGTGCGGGATCAATTGCTTCGTATCGCCAGCACAGCTGCAGGACGATGCCGCGCTTTCCTGCCTCAACGCGCACCAGCGCTGTGGATGATGTTTGAGAGCTTACAAGGTCTGTCCTGCACTGGTGGGAGGCGAGGTCTCTTCAGCAGACTCGACTGAGCCCAGGGCGCGGTGCGCTCGCCGCGCGCGGGACACGCCGCAAGGACATCCATGCAGGCTCGATGGCGGCATCCATGCCGTCGAAAGTCCCGCACGCGGCAAGCACACCGCAGCAGACAGTGATGGGTGACATCGAAGAGCGCAATGCGGCGCCAGACGCGCTCGAGACCGCTGCAAGCGCTACGCGCCTGCTGACGCGTCTTCCACTACGGCCTGCGCATCGCTCGAATCGATTACATTCTGCGCCAGTTCGCGCACTGCGCACGCGCGTGCAATCTACCTCGCGCCGCACGCGCTCTACTTGGCGCATGCACCGGTTTGTCCGTTGCCTGCAGTGGCCTTGCGCTGCGTGGGCATGCCATACATGACGCGTCAACGCGCGCATGCGACCGCCGGGCTGCATGCCCTCGCCTGCAGGAGTTCTTATGGATCCGTTCGAGGCGCATCCGGCCGATGCCGGGCGCCGCCACTTTCTCATTTCCGGCACGGCAGCCGTGGCAGCGTTGTCGCTGCCACATCTCGCCAGCGCCGCCGCAGCCAGGCGCATGCCATCCACCTCGTCGCCCCACTCTTCCACTCACGGAGTCAAGCAGATGTCCAATTTCGTCAAACGTCCCGACGGCGCCAACATTTTTACAAGGACTGGGGCAAGGGCCAACCGGTCGTGTTTTCGCACGGCTGGCCGCTCAGTGCCGATGCCTGGGATGCGCAGATGTTGTTCATGGGCCAGCACGGTTTCCGCGTGATTGCGCATGACCGCCGCAGCCACGGCCGTTCGTCGCAGACCTGGGACGGCAACGATATGGATACCTATGCCGACGATCTGGCTGCGGTGATCGAGGCACTGGATCTGAAGGACGCGATCCTGGTGGGCCATTCCACCGGCGGTGGCGAAGTGGCGCATTACGTTGGCCGCCATGGCAGCAAGCGCGTGGCCAAGGTGGTGCTGGTAGGCGCCGTGCCGCCGCAGATGGTCAAGAGTGCGACCAACCCGGGTGGCCTGCCGATGAGCGTGTTCGACGGCATTCGCGACGGTGTGGCCAAGGATCGTTCGCAGTTTTATCAAGACCTGACCACGCCATTCTTTGGCGCCAACCGCGATGGCAACAAGGTCACCCAGGGCATGCGCGATGCGTTCTGGCTGCAGGGCATGTTGGGTGGGCACAAGGGTCAGTACGACTGCATCAGGGAATTTTCCGAAGTCGATTACACGCCCGACCTGAAGAAGATCGATGTGCCGGCGTTGGTGGTACACGGCGACGACGATCAAATCGTGCCGATCGATGCATCCGGCAAGATGTCGGCAAAGATCATCAAGAATGCCGAACTGAAGATCTACGCCGGCGCGCCGCACGGTCTGACCTTTACCCACACGGACCAGTTCAACAAGGATCTGTTGGCGTTCGCAAAAGCCTGATCGAGGTGAATGTATCAGCGAAGGGCCGGCTCGAGAGAGCCGGCCTTTTTGATCTGGCGCTAGTGATCGTGCAAGAACAGCTCACGCACCCGGATAGATTGTTGTCATGCGGTATCGATGCGCTCGGAGCCGCACATTGGCAGTGACAGATCCCGATTCGCATACCGGCGACGTTCGCCTGATGGTGAATGTCGTCGCTGTTCGCTGCGCTTCCCAGACTCAGTCGAGATGTTGGTTTGGCTAAGGGCATCACGCGCTCACCGCCTTCAGGACACGTCGCGTGCTACCGACACCTTGCCGCTTCAGCGCAGCAACCAGTCGGCCAGCAGGAACCCGCCGCTCATCGCCACGACGAGCAATGCACCGGTCAGACGTGGCGGAGCGGCAACGGCAAGTCGAGCAACCGGCAGCCGATGCCGATCGCCAATGCGAGCAGTACCCCGAGCACTGCCAGGCTCATGCGTCGCCCTGCCGGCCAACGCGGCCGCTGGGTCCGCCGCAATGCCTCAGGTTCCTTGCGGCATGCCGGGCCAGGAAGCGGTCGGCCAGTGCATAGCCGCACGTCATTGCCAGCACCAGCAGCGCGCCGACAAAGGCCGTGGGTGCAGGCGATGGAATGCCGGCCACACGGCAGCCGAAGCCGATCGCCACGCCCAGCGCGACACCGCTGATGAACTTCCAATTCATGGGCATCAGATATCCGAGTGCGCGTGCGGCGGCAGCGCCGCACCGCCGTCACCGACGAAGTGGCGCACCACCGGTGCGCGCTCGCCGTGATGCAGGGCGCGGATCTGCTCCTGTAACTGACGGTCGTCGCCGGTGACGCGTTCGTGCTGCCGCAGATGTTCCAGCCATGAGGCGACGAGGAAGTATTCCAGTTGCACACCCGGCGTTGCAGCGTCTTCGGCAATGCCCCAGACCACGGCGCCGTCGCGGCGGCGCGCGTTGCCCAGTTGCGTCATCAACTGCAGGAACATGACGCGTGCCTCGGCAGCGATACGGTATTCCACCGTGACCAGCACCGGGCCGCGGTCATGCTCGAGGCGATCGGCTTGCGCAGGCGCAGGCCAATGTCCGCCGGGGGCGAGGTCCAGCTGTTCGGTCCCGGCAATCCGCGCGCGTTTGACCAATAGCGCGGCGATCACTCACTGCACCGGCCGCGGCGATCTGCAGCGCCGTGGCAATCGACGTGCGTTGCGCCAACGCGCCCCATACCAGCGAGCCGCTGGCCATGCCTGCGGAAAACACCACGATGTACAACGACAATGCACGCGCACGCACCCAGGCAGGGACGGCGGTCTGTGCGGCGATCTGCAACGACGACAGCACCGTGATCCAGGCCAGGCCGTTCACCACCATCACCACGCACAACACGCCAAGCAGCCGCGACAACGCCAAGCCCAGCAGCGATGCGGCGCACACCAGGGTGGCGACGAACACCAGCAGATCGCGGTCGTAGCGCGCACGCAGGCGCGGCAACAACAAGGCGCCGCTGATCGCGCCCATGCCGATACAGCCCAGCAAAATGCCGTAGCTGCCGGCGCCCAGCTGCATGTCGCGGCGGACCACCAACGGCAGCAGCGCGGTCAACGCGCTGGCGAACACGAAAAATCCGGCGGCCTTGATCAGCACCGCCTGCAGGCGACCTGCGCGCGCGGCGTAGCGCAACCCTGCGCGCAGGCCTGCGCCAAAGCTCTCCGGCGGCAGCGCCGAGGCATGCACATCGCGGCGCCATCGCCACAGCACGTACAGCATCATGCCGAAGGTCAGCCCGTTGAGCAGAAAGGCCCACGGCGGGCCGAACTGGGCCACGATCAGCCCACCCACGGCCGGGCCGATCGATCGGGCGATGTTCATGCCGATCGAATTGAGCGCCACCGCCGAAGCCAGCATCTGGCGCGGCACCAGTTCCGACACGATCGCCGCCTGCGCCGGCATCGCCATTGCTGCGCCCACGCCCATTGCAAAGGTGAGCGCCACCAAGACCCAAGGCGTCAGCAGCTGCAGAAGCGCCAGTAATGCGAGCAGACCGGCCACCAGCAGCATCCAGGCCTGGGTCAACAGCAAGTAGCGACGACGGTCGACGATGTCGGCCAGCGTGCCGGCGACCAGTGCCAATAGCACCACCGGCAAGGTGGTCGCCGACTGCACCGCCGCCACCATCAACGGCGAGCCGGTCTGTTCGGCCATCACCCAGGACGCGGCGACATCGTTGATCCAGGTCCCGATATTGCTGCCCAGGATCGCCAGCCACAAGGCGCGAAAGACCGACTCACGCAGCGGCGCCCAGGCACCACCTTCGGCAGGTGCGGCAGAAACAGTCATCGCGGCAAGGCTCCAGGCAATGGGATGAAACAGACAAGGCGAAGGTGTGCCGCGCGCCACGTGCAGGCACGCAGATGTGCTGCCGATGACGCCATCAGAACGCGAAGCACGCGCATCCCAAGGCGCCCCAGAAGCTACGTAGATCATCGCTGGGGACAGCGTGTTGCCCCGCATGCGCGTGCGCGCCGTGGGCGCGACACGCGTGGCCGTGCGCATGCGTGTGCGTTGCAGCGGACAGCCCGCTTACCCCGCCTCCAACCTGGTAGCCGCCGAATCGATTCACCGGCGACCAGTCCGGCATGGCAGGCGGCAACGTGGGGGCGAGCGCGGCAAAGTCGCCATCGCCATGCACGACACGCCCGCCCAGCACGGTCAGCACGCTGGTGATGTCGGCGATGGCCGCATCGTCGATGCGGAAGTAATCGTCAGACAACACGATGAAGTCGGCCAACTGCCCCACCGCCAAGGTGCCCTTGCGGGTCTCGTCGCCGGAAAACCAGGCGCTGCCCTGTGTCCACAAGCGCAACGCCTGTTCGCGATCGAGCAGATTCTCGTCGCCGTACAGGGCCAGACCGCCCACCGTGCGGCCGGTGACCAGCCACGACAGCGCCACCCAGGGGTTGTAGCTGGCCACGCGCGTGGCATCGGTGCCTGCGCCGACCGGAATTCCCGCTGCGAGCATGCGTTGCACTGGCGGCGTCTGCCTTGCAGCCTGCACGCCGTAGCGCTGCACGAACGCCTCGCCCTGGTAGGCCATGCGATGTTGCACGGCGATGCCGCCGTTCAAGGCGCGGATGCGCTCGATATTGCGCGGGGTAATCGTTTCGGCATGGTCGATGAACCAGTGCAAGCCATCGAACGGGATGTCGGCGTTGACCTTTTCGTAGACATCGAGAATGCGCGCGATGCTTTCGTCGTATGTCGCATGGATACGGAACGGCCAGCGTTTTTCCACCAGCAGCCACACCACTTGCTCCAGCTCGGGTTCCAGCTCCGCCGGCAGCTCCGGGCGCGGTTCGCTGAATTGTTCGAAGTCTGCAGCGGAAAACACCAGCATCTCGCCGGCGCCGTTGTGACGCAGCAGGTCATCGCCCTTGCGCACCGGCAGCAATTCGGTCCAGCCGCGGAAGTCGTCGACCTCTTTGCCCTTGTTCTGGGTGAACAGGTTGTAGGCAATGCGCACGCTCAGTTGGCCGGCTGCGTGCAGCTGTTCGATGACCTGGTAATCCTCCGGATAGTTCTGGAAACCACCACCGGCATCGATCACCGAGGTAATCCCGAGCCGGTTGAGCTCGCGCATGAAATGGCGAGTGGAGTTGGCCTGGTAGTCCAGCGGAAGACGCGGGCCCTTGGCCAGGCTCGCGTACAGGATCAACGCGTTGGGCTTGGCCAGCAGCAGACCCGTGGGGTTGCCCAACTTGTCGCGCTCGATGCGCCCGCCCGGCGGATCCGGCGTGGTCTTGTCGTAGCCGCAGGCTCGCAGCGCGGCACGATTGAGCAAGGCACGGTCGTACAGATGCAACAGAAACACCGGTGTGTCCGGCGCGATGGCGTTGATCTCCTCGAGCGTAGGCAAGCGTTTCTCAGCGAACTGATATGCAGTGAAGCCGCCCACCACGCGCACCCACTGCGGCGCCGGCGTGCGATCGACCTGCGCCTTCAGCATCGCCATCGCATCGGCCAGCGAGCGCACGCCATCCCAGCGCAGCTCCAGGTTGTAGTTCAGACCACCCCGGATCAGATGGGTGTGGCTGTCGTTGAGGCCGGGCAGCAGACGCCGCCCCTGCGCATCGATGGTGCGCACGCCCTGCGCCAAGGCCATGATCTTTGCATCGTCGCCGACTCCCACGATGCGTCCATCGGCAACGGCGATGGCCGTGGCACTGGGCTGGCGCGGATCGAGCGTGGTGATGCGCGCATTGCGAACGACGAGATCGACCATTGGAGACTTTCCTGGCGCAGACGAGGCAGCCGGCAATGCACCCAACGCAAGACCGGCTGCGGCGCCCTGCATCCACCAGCGTCGACCGGCATCGTGATCGCCCGGTGTGCGACTCATGCCGCAGGCCTGCGCAGACGATCCAGCGACCAGTCGCCCCCACCGGCTGCAGCGACTGCCAGCAACACCACCATCCACATCAGCGGATATTCCATACCGCCGTGCATCCAGAACCATCCCTTGGGCACGGCCACCAGCACGGTGGTTGCGATGAACAGCGCTGCCAGTGCGGCGCTGGCACGCGTCCACACCCCGAGCAAGACCGCCAGCCCGGACAGGCTCTGTACCAGGGCCAGCAGCAGCGGCAACGGTGCAGCGGATGGAAGGCCGAACTGCTGCAACTCAGCGGCAAACCCGGTCAAGCCCGGTCCACCGAACCAGCCCAGCAACTTCCCAAGCCCGTGCGGCAGCAGGAAGCCGCCACCAGCGATGCGCAGCATCAGCAACGCTGACGAAAGTCCGGCGCTGCCACGTGGTGCCGATCGATTCAATGCCCGCCTTCCTGCGCGCCGAACATGCTCTTGGCGTACTGGATGCCGATGCCGTAGCCGCCGGCATGCGTGCGTGCAATGCCGGTGGTCAGCGCATAGGTGTCGCTACGTGCCCAGTCGCGCTGCAATTCCAGCAGGTACTGCACACTGGTCATGGGCGCAGCGCCGGCCTGCACCATGCGCGTGACGGCACGTTCGTGCGCCTCGTCGCTCACATCGCCGCAAGCATCGGTGATGACGTACACCTGGAACCCTTGTTCGATCGCCGACAGTGTCGGGCCCACGATGCACACGCTGGTCCATAGGCCGGCGATCACCAGGCGCTGCTTGCCGAGTGCGTTGATGCGATCGATCACGCCCTGGTCTTCCCAGGCGTTCATGCTGGTGCGATCGAATACCGGCTCACCCGGAAAGATGTCCGGCAACTCTGGGAACAACGGGCCGGAAAACGATTTTTCTGCGACGGTGGTCAGGATCACCGGCACCTTGAACCCTTTGGCACCCTTTGCAATCAAGGACACGTTGTTGCGCAGCGCCGAAATGTCGATGGTGTGCGTGGCGAACGCCATCTGCGATTGATGGTCGATCAGAATCAGGGTGTGATCGCCAGGCGATAGCAAGGATGCGCCGGGCACGGCAGTTGCAGTGGTCATGCGGGTTGCTCCATGGAAAGTGAAACCGGTTCACCGCCGCGCCGCTGCGTTGGGGGCATGTGTGCAGCGCCGCATGCTTGCATTGCCATCTGCGCGGCGAAACGCGCCGGCGTGCACCCGGTGGCATTGCGGAAACTGCGAACGAAGTGGCTTTGATCGAAGAAGCATAGATCGGTCGCGATCTGGCTGATGGTGTGGCCGCCTTCGCGCAACATTGCCTGGGCACGTTCGAGCCGACGAAGACGCAGGTATTCCATTGGACTGGCCCCGACCGCATCGCGAAACACGCGGGCGAAATGGAAACGGCTCATGCAGGCCGCTTGCGCAAGATGCGCCACGCTGACAGGTTCGTACAGATGCGTATCGATGTACTGCATTGCGCGCGCAATAGCGCGCACACGCGGCGCCTGCGTTTGCATGCGCCCTGCAGCACGCATATCGGGGCAGGCAACGGCAAGCAGAGGTGCCATGGGGCGTCTCCGGGGGAATGAGCGCATGGTGACGGGAACAGCCGCGCCGCCCTACCCCTGATGGTGAGGCGAATCGTTCCCTCTTTCGGGGAGCGCTTGCTCGTCTTCGCCGCAGGCAGCCGCCTGGATGCGATGCGCGTTCGATAGAGCGCGGCGTCATGCACCGATGCAGTACCAATGCGAGCGAGAGAACGCAGACGCATCGCCGACACCGCGCGGATCAGGCAGCGCGCAGCTTTTCAGTCTCGCGATCAACATGAAACCGCGCCTCGAAGCAGGCGGGAAGCAAACGCAACCGCAATGCGGCGCGATCGTGCTGCGGCTGAGGCGTGACGCGCTGGCCTACAGTTCCCGCATCACGCGCGCGGCGTGCGTCGATCGCTAAACGAATTCGCCCCGTACGTCCCTCCCCGAAAGAGGTGTTGGTGCTTCCCCCGATCCCGCCCGACAATGATGCGATGCCGCATGAGCCCGTCATCCATTCGCGTTCCTTGTCGCGCTTGCGCCCGGCAACGGTCGTGGCGCTGTGGTGGCTACTGCTGCTCTGTCGTCCCGCCTGCGCAGCCGGCATTGCCGCAACCCGCGACGGGCTGCTGCAGTTCCACCACACCGCCTGGAGCATCGAGCGCGGTGCGCCGGCCGACATCTGGGACATCCAGCAAGCCGATGGCGGCGCGCTGTGGCTGGCCACTGGCTTTGGGCTGTTCAAGTTCGACGGCGAACACTTCACCCGGCAGGCAGCGCCGGAGGGCGAAGCCTATGCGTCGCACAACATGACCGCGCTGTCGCTGACCACCGACGACGGCGCGTGGATCGGCTATTTCAATGCCGGCATCGATCGCCTGGCCGACGGCCATCTCACCCATTTCGTCCCCGGCAAGGATGTGCCGGATGGGATGGTCTTCCGCATCGAGCGCGATGGCAGCGGCCGCCTGTGGGCCGCCATCGATGGCGGGCTGTGCTGGTTCGACGGACGGCGCTGGCAACGCGCCGGTACCGACTGGGGCTACCCGGAATCCAGCGCGCAGTGGCTGCTGCGCGATCGCCGCGGCATCCTGTGGGTGAGCGATGGCCGCCGCATCCTGTCGCTGCAACCGGGTGCACGACGCTTTGAATCCAGTGGCCAGCAGGTTGGGCACTTCACCACCATGGCCGAGCACCCGGACGGCACGATCTGGGTTGCCGATCCGCACCGCGGCGTGTTCGCGCTCACCGATGCGCACGGTGCGGTGTTGCCTGCCGTGGCACGCAACCAGCTGCAGTATCCCGGCTTGTTCGCCCATCGCATCCATTTCATGCGCGACGGCGCGCTGTGGGGCAGCGACTACATCGCAGGCGGGGTGTTCCGTGTCGCCCGGCCCACATCGCCGGCGCCGGTACTCGAACGCTATGGCCCGCTGCAGGGTCTGACCTCCTCCACGGCCGGCCCGCTGCTGGAAGACCACGAAGGCAATCTCTGGGCCGGCACCAATCTGGGGCTCAACCGCTTCCGCCACCGTGCCCTGCTCCCGCTGGCGGCCTTGCTGCCAGGCCAGACCACCGCGGTGGCGGTCTTCGCAACCGTCGCCACGCCAAGCGCACCGGTGTTGCTGGCGGTCCTGCGCGACGAGCGCCAGCTGGCATTGACGCGCACCGGCATCCAGGCCCTGCAACGCGGCGCGCCTGTCAGCGTGCTGCAGGTGCCGTCCAACGCCAACGGCTGGTTGCTCGGCGACAACCGCCTGCTGCGCCTGCACGCAGGCCGCACGCACTCCCTGCCCCTGCCGCAGGACGCGCGCACCGGATCGATCCGCGCGTTTGCTGTCGATGCCCAGGACGCGCCCTGGGCGTGTCCCGATGCCAGCGGCCCGCAGCGCTGGGACGGCCAGCGTTGGCAGCCGATTGCCAGCTTGCAGGACCACCCCTGTTCGGTCCTGCTGGCCGCGCCCGATGGCGCGCTGTGGGTGGGCAGCGTCACAGGCCAGCTCAGCGTGCTCCGTGGCGCGCAGGTGCGGCACTACAGCGCCAACCATGGCCTGTCGGTCGGCCCGATCACCGCCATTTGGCAGAGCGCGTCCCTCACCCTGGTGGCCGGCGAAAGCGGGCTGGCAGTGCTCGGCAGCGATGGCCGCTTCCAGCAGGTGGCCGATCAGGCCAATCCGGTGTTGCAAGGCATCACCGGCATCGTGCGCGACCGTCACGACACCTTCTGGTTGAACGGTAATCGCGGCGTCGTCCAAATCGGCCGGCAGGCACTGCTGCGCAGCCTGCGCAACGGCGTGGTCAGCCCCTCGCTGCGCCTGTACGACATCATGGATGGCCTGCCCGGCGTCGCCCAGCAGGCGACCCCGGTGCCCACCGCGATCGCCGCGGCCGATGGCCTGCTCTGGTTCACCACCAACCAGGGCCTGGCCTGGCTCGATCCCGAGCAAACCTATCGTAACCCCACCGCGCCCAAGGTCTTCATCACCGATGTGGTGGCCAACGACCGGCCTTACCCGCGTCAGGACGGCCTGCACCTGCCCAAGTGGACCGACCGTCTGCGCATCGGCTACGACGCGATCAGCCTCACCCGCCCGGAGCGCGTGCGGTTCCGCTACCGGCTGGAAGGGGTGGATGCACGTTGGCAGGACGCCGGCAACCGCAACGAGGCCTTCTATACCAACCTTGCGCCCGGGCGTTACCGCTTCCGTATCGCGGCCGCCAACAACGACGGCCTGTGGAATGCGCGCGGCGACACCCTGGCCTTCGTCATCGAACCGGCCTTCATCCAGACCTGGCAGTTCAAGGCCTGCTGCGCGCTGGCGTTGCTGCTGGCGCTGGGCATCGCCTGGCGCATGCGTACCCGGCAGGTGGCCGGGCGCCTGCGCGCGCGTCTGGAAGAGCGGTACCGCGAACGCGAACGCATCGCCCGCGAACTGCACGACACCCTGCTGCAGGGCACCCAGGGGCTGATCCTGCGGCTGCATGCCGCCAGCCGCTCGCTCCCCTGGAACGATCCGCGCCGGCTAGAGCTGGAACAGGCGGTGGACCTGGCCGAAAACGCCCTTGCCGAAGGCCGCGATCGCGTCAACGGCCTGCGCGACAGCCAGTCCCTGCACGAAGACCTGGCCGCCGCCCTGCAACGGGCGCGCAACGCCACCATGCCGCCGCCCACGGCCGCGCTGCAGGTCGTCGTCGAAGGCCGGCCCGTGCGCCTGCGTCCCCTGGTGGCCGACGAGCTGTTCCAATTGGGGCGCGAAGCGCTCGCCAATGCCGACCGGCACGCCGATGCCGCCGGCATCGCGCTGGAATTGCGTTACGGTTCTCGTGACTTCACGCTGCGCATCCGCGACGATGGCCGCGGCCTGGACCCGGATGTACTGCACGGCCATGCCCGCACCGGGCACTGGGGCCTGACCGGCATGCAGGAACGCGCGCAGCGCATCGGCGCCAAGATGCAGCTGTGGTCGCGTCCCGGCAGCGGCACCGAAATCCAGATCACCCTGCCCGCCCGTGCCGCCTACCTGCATGCCAAGCGGTGGTGGTGGCCATTTCACACCGCACGATCCACGGAGAGCTCCAATGGCTGACAGGGTCCGACCAACCGAGGTGCTGGTGGTGGACGACCATCCGCTGCTGCGCGATGGGCTCAGCGCCATGCTCGCTGCCGAGCACGACATGCGCGTGGTCGGCGAAGCGGAAGACGGCGAACAGGCAGTGGCCTGCTATACCCGGCTGCGCCCGGATGGTGTTGATGGATCTGCAGATGCCGCGCGTGGACGGTGTCCAAGCCATCCAGCGCATCCGACAGGTCGACTCCGCCGCCAAGGTCATCGTGCTGACCACCTATACCGGCGACGTACGCGCGGTGCGCGCCCTGCAGGCAGGTGCCTGCGGCTACCTGCTCAAGAGCGCGCTGCGCCGCGAGCTGGTCGACACCATCCGCGACGTGCGCCGCGGTCAGCGCCGGCATGTGCCGGCCTCGGTGGCCGAAAATATCGCCGCCCATGTGCTCGACGATGCCCTGTCCGCCCGCGAGACCGAAGTGCTGAACCTGGTCGCCACCGGCTGCTCCAACAAGCAGATCGGCAGTGCATTGAGCGTCTCCGAGGAAACGGTCAAGGCACATATGAAGAACATCCTGGGCAAGCTCGGCGTGCGCGATCGCACCCACGCGGTCACCGTCGCGCTGCGGCGCGGGATCCTGTCGCTGGAGACCTGAGCGGCGGCTTGGCCATCCTGGGCCCAGC
Source organism: Xanthomonas phaseoli pv. phaseoli (assembly GCA_022749655.1). Lineage (GTDB taxonomy): Bacteria > Pseudomonadota > Gammaproteobacteria > Xanthomonadales > Xanthomonadaceae > Xanthomonas > Xanthomonas phaseoli. The sequence continues at coordinate 2,832,919 of CP094243.1, read as the reverse complement.
CAGGGGCGGCTTTTGCTACACGGTCGACCATTCTTGAACGCGAGGCGACGGGCGCGATAGCTCCGCGCGCTCAAACCGATCGGCTTACGCTATCGTATGCACCGCCAAGCGGCATGGGGGCCGCTTCAGCATCTGGTTCGGCAGCCGATAACGGCTACGTCCAACCGCCGCACTGCGCTGCGGCGGCACTCGACTCAATCTTTTAAACGCGTTCAGGGGAATTGCGATGCTTCGTCACTCTTTGCGGGTGCGCCTGCTGTTGCCGGTGCTGGCCTTGGTGCTGGTTGTGGTGGTGGCACTGACGGTCATTCTGGCCATTACCGAAGCGAACCGGGTCAAGTTCGAAGCCGGCGACGCGATCGAGCGCCAGTCGGTGTCCTTGCAGACCTTGTTCGCGGTCACCCGCGCCATGATGCTGGACCGCGTCAATTCCTCCATGCGCCAGCTGCGCAAGGAAGCCAGCAAGGAAGGCGCGCCCAGCGTCGGCAACGACGTCCGCGTGGCCGATCGTAGCGCCAACGACCTGCTGCTGGGCCAGCGCTCGCAGGCAAATGCCTTCACCTTGGTCGATGATGTCACCGCCATCCACGAAGGTACCGCCACGCTGTTCTCGCGTACCGGCGACGACTTCGTGCGTATCTCCACCAACGTCAAGAAGGACGACGGCAGCCGCGCCATCGGCACCGTGCTCGATCCGAACGGCCAGGCCGCTGCCAAGCTGCGTAACGGCGAAAGCTTCTACGGCGTGGTCGATATTCTCGGCAACCCGTACGTCACCGGCTACGAGCCGATCTTTGCCGGCAACGACAAGCGTGTGATCGGTGCCTGGTACGTCGGGTACAAGGCAGACACCCAGGCGCTGGAAAACGTGGTCAGCAGCCGTCGTGTGCTCGATTCCGGCTTCATTGCCGTGTTCGACAGCAAGAACAAGCTGCGCTTCCAGTCCACCACTGGCGCCACCACCGATACCGCCACCATCGAGCGTATCGTCAAGGACACCCGATGATTGGGTCGTCACCAAGGAACAGGTACCCGATTGGGGCTTCACCCTGGTCTCGGCCTATCCCAAAAGCGACGTCAATGGCGTGATCGTGCGCCAGTCGCTGTGGATCGCCGGCATCGGTCTGCTGGTCTGCGCCCTGTTGCTCGGCCTGCAGTGGGCCTTGATCTGGAGCCGCGTGTTGCGCCCGATCCAGCACTTGACCACCGTGGCCGAAGAACTGAGCCTGGGCAAGTGGAACCACACCATCGCAGAGGTCAACCTCAAAGATGAAATCGGTACTCTGGCGCGCGCCATCTCCCGCTTGTCCAACAGCGTCCGGTTGGCCATGGAGCGCCTCAGCAAACGCTGAGTCGCTGTCACCCATTCCGTACCTGATGCTGCAAGGAAGACGCCATGTCCACTGAATTCCGTCCGCTGATCGAGATCCTGCGCGAGCTCAGAGCGCTGGCATTGAAGAAGGCGTCCGGCTTTCTGTTCATCGTCACCGAGGAAAACCACCACTCCTGCATCGTCCGCATCAACAGCGGGCAGATCGAAGAAGTGGTGTTCCGCATGCTGCGCAACGATGAGGCGGTACAACGCCTCACCATGGTCAACGCGGCCAAGGCGCGCTTCCAGGCCGACCCCGGTGCCGGCCTGGGCAAGCCCTCGCTGTTGAGCGAGGACTCGCGGCAGTGGTTGATGGGCGGTTTTGAACAGGATCTGGGCGGCGCACCGTCGCCGGTGCGTGCGCCGGCTGCCCCGGCACCGACACCCGCACCTGCTGCAACCGTCGCAAGCGCGAGTGCGGCGCCGGTTGCCAGTGGCGACAATGCCGGGCCAGACGAGCGCGTTCGCGGTGCACTGGAAGCGGTCGCGCTGAACTACCTGGGCCCGATCGCCGGCATGCTGTGCGATGAAGCCTGGGACGCCTCCGGCGACATCGAGCAGGTGCTCAACCAGCTCGCCGCCAACCTGGGAACACCGCAGGAAGCACAGAAGTTCATGGCCGACGCCCGCGTGGCATTGGCCAAGGTTCGCTGAGGAGCATCTTCAGTTCGGGCCACGTATCAAGCCGCGCACTGCGCGGCTTTTTGTGGGCGCGGCAGTGGCACTGGCCATGCGCTGCAACGTTACACAACGTCAGCGCAGGCCGAACATCGGCTATGCGTTGCTGGTTTGCGAAGCGTACTCAGTGGCCAGCGTGGCGATAGATCATGGCATCCGCCGCTAGCTCAGCACGTCGGCCATCCGCAAACGCGCAGCTCATGCAGATCGCCATGCGCGACGAAGCGCTGCAGATTACCCGACAAACGTTTTTGCCGGTGCTGGATCCGGTAGAAGCGCCGCGTCAGCCGCGGCAAGGTGGTCTGCACAATCACCGGCCGGCCGAGCGTCGCCGATGCGCTGGAGCGTGAACCGGATGCGCCCAGCCCAATCGACCAGGCAGTCCAGGCGCGGGCCGGCAGCCGCCGCAAACGGTTTGGATCGGAAAGGTCTGTCACCCGCTCCTCCGCACACCACGCTGTCGAGGTGCCCGTTCGCGAACAGCACGCGGCCCTGGATTGGCTTCCCCAGCTGGGGCGCAAAACACCCGCGTACCAGCATCGGGGGCCGCCTTGCGGACCCAGGTACGCCCATGCATGCCGACCTGGCAGCGTCCAGCACCGTGACTTGGGAACGCGATGCGGCCCCCTTCGCCGCAGCGGCCGCGGGTGATTTGCCGGCATTCAACGACGAGGAGCTCGCATGGTTGATGGAACTAGTTCCTCTGTGAGGCTCGGTCGGGAACGACCCGAGCGTTGGCAGGGACTCGTGCAATAAAGCTTGCGCTGTCGGCGAGCGCGCTCACTTTTGGCTGTTTTTTGCACGAATCCCCACAGGCCCTCATCTAGGCTTGTCGGCGTCGGCACTGCGCCAGACCATCCGAGATGGAAGGCCGCATTGGCGCGCGACTGTTGAACCGCACGACGCGCAGCATGGCAGTGGGTGGCGTGCCGCATCAACACGCTGGGGATGGCTGCACGCAACATCATTGCGCCCCGATTTGCGCGCTTCCATCGCCCACACCCTAATGTCGTGCTCGACATCGTGCTCGAAGACGCGCTCGCCGCACGCGTGGTTGGCCGTTTTGATGCGGGCATCCGGGTCGGCGGGCAGCTGGAGAAAACCGGGTGGAGGTCCACCCGACGCCGGATTTGCCGTCAGGTCGCCGGACGACCTGGCACGTCGAGGAACGCCCGAGTCGCCCGCTGAACTGCATGAGCACGCGTGCATCAACGGGCGGCTCAAATGGATGGCAGGCACCATCGCTGGAGTTCGACAAGTGCGGGCAACGCCTTGAGGTGGCGGTGGGCGGCCCGTTGGCCGCCAAGCGCGCCGATATCGGCATTGCTGCCGCGGCGAAGGGGCTCGGCGTCGCCTATCACGTCGAGTGGGATGGCGTGGGCGCATGATGGGCCCAGGGACGCTTGGTGCAGGTCCTGGCTGACTGGTCGATTGGGCGCCCGGGGCCGTGTCTCTGCTACTCGAACAGGCAGCATCGACCAGCGCTCCTTGGCGCCTTCATCGATTGCCTATTGGACCGACCACCGTTCGATCCGGTTTAGGGTTGGGCCTGCGCCACCGCTGGCGAGGGAACCGAGCTACAGGTTTGCAGACGGAGCCGCGGGCTGCAGCAACACGCGAACCAGCGGATTCGGGAAGCGCCGCGACATCGTGACCGCATGGAACGTCTCCACGATCGCCGGCAATTGATCGCCTTCCATCAGCGCGCCAGCGGCAATCTCGTCCTTGACCACGATCGGCGGCAGAACCGCCAGGCCGATGTCCTCGCGGGCAAGCAGTCGCATCATCGCCATGTCTTCCACTTCCGCGACGATCTGCGGCCGCACGCCCAGGCGGTCGGCCAGCGCATCGAAGCCGATGCGCACGCTGCTATCCACCGTCGGCAGGATGATGGGATGGCTGCGAAGGCGATCGGCGAAGCTGGCCGCATGGCCCAGGCGGTCCGGCGTGCCCACCAGGCTGACCGGATACTCCGCGAGCCGGTGGGTGACAAAGGGGACAGCGCGTCGCCGGCCGGCGCCCGGTTCAGCAGCACCACGTCGAGATTGAGCGCCTCCAGCGCACGCAGCAGTTCACCCGCGCTGCCCGACCGCAGAATGAGGTCGATGTCGGTGCGGCCCAGCAGTGGGCGCAGGAACTCCATCTGGAAGTTGCGCGACAGCGTGGCCAGCGAGCCGACCCGCAGCGCCTGCCGCGCCGCACCTGTCTGCCGCAGCGTGCCGAGCAGCTCATCGCCAGTGGCGAAAATCGCATCGGCATGGTCGAGCGCGATCTGCCCGGCCTCGGTCAGGTGCAGTTGTCGCCCGCGGCGTTCGAACAGCGCGTGGCCCAGGCGCTCCTCCAATTTGCGGATTTGCACCGATAGCGCCGACTGGGTGAGGTTCAGACGCTCGGCAGTACGGGTGAGGTTCCCGTCGTGCGCGACCGCCCAGAAGTAGCGCAGATGGTTGGTTGTAGTTCAAGGCGGCCATATCATTCGATAATAGCGAACGAACCCGCAATAACAATGAATTTTTATTCAATCCCACTGATCGATATCGTGGCGCGGCCCGCCACCACGCTCGTTTCTAGGGGATTGCCTTGTCGCTCTATCTACTCCCACTGTTCGCACCACTCCTGCTGCTGACCACTGCTGTCGCCGCCCTGGCTCTCGGCGGTCGCCGTCCACACAAAATTCCCCTGCTCGCCGAAGGCGCCGCGCTCGGCGCGCTCAGCATCGCGATCGCATCGCGATCGCATCGCTAGCGCTGGTGCTGGTGCGAGGCACCGGCGCCAGCCCACTGATCGGATGGGGCGATGTCGGCCTGTCCGCGCGGCTGGACGCGGTCAGCGTGACGATGCTGCTGCTGGTGGCCTTCATTGGCTGGATCGTGGTGCGGTACGCACGCACCTATCTCGACGGCGAGGCACGCCAGGGCTATTTCACCGGCTGGCTGTGCATGGCGCTGGCCGCGGTGCTGCTGCTGGTGCAGGCAGGCAACCTGGTCCAGGTCGTCGTCGCCTGGATCGCCACCAGCATCGCGATGCATCGCCTGCTGCTGTTCTATCCCGAGCGCGTGGAGGCGCAGCGCGCAGCCCGCAAGAAGCGCGTGTTCTCCACCACCGGCGGTCTCGCCCTGACCTGCGCCGCGGCGCTGATCTGGAAAAGCATGGGCACGACCGATATCGCCACGATCAATACGCTGGCCGCGCGCGGGCAGCACTCCTGGGCGCTCGTCGCGGCGGCCGCCCTGATCGCACTCGCGGCGGTGCTGAAATCGGCGCAGTTCCCCACCCACGGCTGGCTCACCGAGATGATGGAAGCGCCCACGCCGGTATCGGCCTTGCTGCACGCCGGCGTGGTCAACGGCGGCGGCTTCCTGCTGATCCGCTTTGCCGACCTGATGCTTGCCGCCCCCGGCGTGCTCGCCGTGCTGGCCATGCTGGGCGGGTTCACCGCCCTGTTCGGTGCGCTGGTGATGCTGACCCAGCCGGCGGTCAAGACCTCGCTGGCCTGGTCCACGGTCGCGCAGATGGGATTCATGATGCTCCAATGCGGCCTGGCGCTGTTCCCGCTGGCCCTGCTGCACATCGTGGCGCACTCGCTCTACAAGGCGCATGCGTTCCTGGCCTCGGGTGGAGCAGTCGAACAAGTGGCGGCCATTCGCCGGCCCGGACCGGTCGCCGTTCCGAATGGGTCGGCGGTCGGCCGCGCATTTCTGATCGCACTGGCGATCTATCTCGGCATCGGCACGGCCTTCGGGTTCACCTTCGGCTTCGGGCACAAGTCGCCGCAGGCGCTGGCACTGGGCGCGATCCTGATCTTCGGTGTCGCCTACCTGCTGGCTCAGGGCCTTGCCGATGCCGCGCCACGCCCCCTCACCCGCAGGACCGCGATCTACGCCAGCGCCGCGGCGATCGGCTACTTCGCGCTGCAGACCGCCGCCGAATGGCTGACGGCCGGCGTGCTGCCGGCGACACCGGCACCAGGACGGCTGGAGTGGACGCTGATGACGCTGGCGGTGCTGAGCTTCGGGCTGGTGGCGGTCGCCCAGGCGCTGTTTCCGCTCTGGGCATCGCACCCCGCTGCCGCCGGGCTCCGCGTCCACCTCTCCAACGGGCTGTATGCCAACGCCACGATCGATCGCCTGCTTGGCGGCTGGTCCGTTCGCAAGACCTCCTGACCCTCTCACTGCCAGGCACCCATGCTGATGACCACCACGACCGCCACCTTGTCTCTGTCCCTCTCCCACGATGCGGTCATCGCCGCCGCCCAGCGTGCGGCACGCGCCATCCCGCCGCTGTGGCCGCTCGCCTCCAGCGTTGCGGTCAACCCCTTCCTCGGCCAGGCCGGCGAGCCGCTGCAAATGGCGGCGGCGCGGCTGCGGCGTGCCTCCGGTATCGCCATCACCATGCCGCGGCACTGGTATGCAGAACGGCTACAGTCCGGCGCGATCACCGAAAGCGATCTGCAGGCGGCCTTGCAGAACGCGCCGGCCGCGCTGCGCCCGCCAAGCGTGTCCGCGCTCGAACACGCCATCAAGCCGCACGCCCTGCCCCGCAAGCGATCCCCACGGTCGCCGAGCTGGCCCGCGACGCCGCCGCGATCGACTGGCCCGGCATCGTCGACGAGCGTATCGGTCACTGGGCCGCCGGCTACTTCGACCAGGGCCAGGCGCTCTGGGCGCTCGGCCAGTCCGGTGGCGCTTACGGCACCTGGCGCCTCATCGCGACCCACGACCTGACTCCGGAAATCGCCGGCCTGTCAGGTTTCGCACGGTATGTGGCAGAGGCGCCAGCCAATGCCGAAGACGCCATTGTCGACTGCGTCGCTCGCCTGGGACTTTCGCAGGAGGCGCTGGAGGGGTATTTCCACCGCTTGCTGACCACGCTGGGCGGCTGGGGCCAGCTCGCCCGGTATCGGCTTTGGCAGGCAGAGTTGAACGGCGCCACCGATGCATGCGTCACCGACCTGCTCGCCATCCGCATGCTCTGGGAGGCCGCGCTGCTGGGCCACGGCGGCTGCGCGCTGGTGCCTGCCTGGCAGACGGCCATTGCCGCCTACGCCGAGCCGGTCGCTGCGACGTCGGACGATGTCATCGACAGCATCCTGCAGGAAGCGGCCGAACGTGCCGCGCAGCGCAAGCTCAACGCCGTGCTGGCCGCGCCAGCGCCGGCCCAGGTCGCACCTGGCCGTGCGCGGCTGCAAATGGCGTTCTGCATCGATGTACGCTCGGAAGTGTTCCGCCGGGCGCTGGAAAGCCTCGATGCGGTCATCCAGACCCTGGGGTGTGCAGGATTTTTCGGCTTGGGCATCGGCCATCGCCGGTTTGCCTCGGACGTGGTCGAGGCGCGCCTGCCGGTGCTGCTCACTCCAGGTGTAATCACCTGCGCAGGTGACGCGACCTCCCCGGCCGCGATGTCCGAACGCAGCGCACGGATCGCAGCACGTGCCAAGCGCGCCTGGGGCCGCTTCAAGCTGGCGGCCATTTCCTCGTTCGCCTTCGTCGAGGCCACCGGCCCGATCTACGTCGCCAAGCTGCTGCGCGACGGCTTGGGGCTGGCTCGCCAGCATGCGCCGAACGAGCCTGCGCCGCGCCCTGCCAACGGGCTGGACCTGGACACCCGGCTGACCATGGCCACGCGCATTCTCAAGGCGATGTCGTTCACCGGCGGCTTCGCCCGGCTGGTGGTCATCGCCGGCCACGGTGCAAACGTGGTCAACAACCCGCATGCGAGCGCGCTGCACTGCGGCGCATGCGGTGGCTATTCGGGCGAAGTGAACGCGCGGTTGCTGGCGTCGCTGCTCAACGACAGCGAGGTGCGCGCCGGTCTTGCCGCACGCGGCATCGTCATTCCCGCCGACACGTTATTCCTGGCCGCACTGCACGACACCACGACCGATGCGGTCACCCTGTACACCGCCGATCACGCTTCGCCCGGGCATGCCGCCGATCTCGCCCAAGCGGCGCAGTGGCTGGCCGCAGCAGGGGCACTGGCGCGCGGGGAACGTGCCGCGCGCCTGCCGCGGGCGCATCGCAGCCAGGACATCGCACACCGCGCCCGCGACTGGGCCGAGATTCGCCCCGAATGGGCACTTGCCGGCTGCCAGGCCTTCATCGCCGCGCCGCGCTCGCGCACTGCCGGGCGCGACCTGGCCGGACGGGCCTTCCTGCACGACTACGACTGGCGATATGACGACGGCTTCGGCGTGCTGGAGTTGATCCTGACCGCGCCGGTCGTCGTGGCCAGCTGGATCAGCCTGCAGTACTACGGATCGACGGTCGCGCCCGAACGTTTCGGCGCCGGCAACAAACTGCTGCATAACGTCACCGGCGGCATCGGCGTGGTCGAGGGCAACGGCGGCATCCTGCGCACCGGGTTGCCGTGGCAATCGGTGCATGACGGCCAACGCCTGACCCACGAACCGCTGCGGCTCTCGGTGCTGATCGAAGCACCGCCCGAAGCGATCGCCAACATCCTCGAACGTCACCCGCAGGTCCGCGCGCTGTTCGACAATCGGTGGCTGCATCTTTTTAGCCTGGACGACGCAGGCCGCATGGCGCACCGCTATCTCGGCGACCTGCAATGGGAGACGTGCCTCGGCGATGCGCAACACGCCTAGCGCAATGTCGCGCCGGTGCTGTCGCGCCGGTGCTCGTGAAGCATCTTCTCGCCACTCCCGCCGCGAACGTCAGCAGCGGGAGGGCTGGCTTGTGTTTTCTCCCAAGCCAGGCAGTGCCGCTCGGATCAAAGCAACACAACAATGCTTGCGCCCAGACGTGGAAACTCCAAGCCCATTTTCCGCTGTCGATTGGGCCATCAAGGCACACGACTTGGTTCGGGCAATGGCAGGATGCACGGCGCCAAGCCGGGGCCAGCGTCGGCCGCCGGCTGCCCGCCTAGACGCAAGGATGGCGCACCTGTCGTCCCGCTCAGGCCGCCGCTCGACCCGGACGGTAGCTGTATACGAGCCAACCCATCGCTGCGGCGAACACCAGCGTGTGGATCACATCGCCGTGCAGCACCATCAGTTGGGTGACGAACGCGCCGATGGATACGCAGGTCAGGAGCGCGGCACCGATTGCGACCGTTGGTCGGCGGATCAGCAGCAGCGCGCCGATCAGTTCGATGCTGCCGGTCAGCAGGCGAAACCACTGGCCCAGGCCGATCTGCTGGAACTCGGCCACCATCTGCGGCTGCCCGCTGAGCTTCATTACGGATGCGGCGAGAAACGCCAGGCCGAACAGCACGCGCAGCGCGATCAGCGACTTGGATTTCAGTGAGCTAGACATGGGATTCCTCGGTGTGGCGTTGTGGGACTCGTTGAAGATGGAGATTGGCCGCGCTCGATGTGGTGATCGATGCCGCCGCTGCACGGAGACAACCGTGCTTCGTCATGGACCGCAGGGTGCGGTCTTCCAGCGCGCTATCAGGTCGCAACAGACGCTCGCAGCGCCACCACCGGATGCAGCAGCGCCGCGGCGTTCAATGGGTCAGGACGATCTTTCCTTGCGCGCCGGCTGCGGCGGCTTGCTGCGCATCGCCGAGTTGCTCGAGCGTGAATGTCCTGGCGATCGGAACGACCAGCTCACCGCGAACGGCGGCGTCCAGCACCGCATCGAGCGTCGCGGCATCGGTGCGGTGGTAGATCTCCTGGATCGTCACGCGATCGTTCGCATTCGCTCCTTCCGGCACTGGCACGATGCTGACTACACGGCCGCCGTCGCGAACCTGTGCGATGAGGTGACCCGCCACCGGCGCCGCTGCGCTGATGCCGAAATCGAACGCAGGAGCGTGGACCTGAGCGGTGATGTCCAGGGCTTCGCCCGCCAGCTCGCGCGCTTCGGCGATCCGCTGCGGCCGCACCCCGGCCACGGGTTGGGCACCCAGTTGCCGAAGGTATTGAATCGCTACCCGTCCCACTGCGCCCAGCCCGCCGGAGACAAGGACACGTTGCCCCGCCTTGACACCCAGCGCATCGACGGTCTGCCGTCCGGTCAGCCCTGCCTTGACCAGCGCCGCGCCTTGCTCGAAGCCCAGGCTCGCCGGCAGCCGGGCGATCGAGCTTGCGGGTAGCACGCCGTATTCGGCATGCGCGCCCTTGCCGTTCGCCGCAAAGTCCGCGACGACACGGTCGCCGACCGCCCAACCGGTGACGCCGGTGCCCAGCGCAACCACGGTACCAGCGGCGTCGCCACCGAGGATGGCGGGTAGCGGCAACGGAACGTATTGGGCCATGAAGCCTTGCCGCAGGAGGAGGTCGAACGGATTGACCGCAGACGCGGCGATCTTGATCAGCACCTCGCCAGGTCCGGGTTTCGGCGTGGGCACGTCCGCGATCGAGAATTGATCGACGCCGCCATAGGATTTGAGCAGTACAGCCTTCATTGCGAATCTCCTGGAGTTGAACGGCGGCCTGGCGAGGTCGCCGGGCCGACGGAGCGATCGACGGACACCGGCGTCTGGCCGAATCGAACGCTCGATATGGTCAGTCCGCCGAAGAAGTCCGTTTGCTGGTAGGTGGTGGCGCCAGGGTCGTCCCAGGCCGCGCCCACCGCGACCATCAGCGGAAGCAGATGGTCCTCTCGCGGATGTGCGATACGGGCCGCAGGAGCGTCCTCCCAACGACGCAGCCGCGCCGCCCGCTCGTCAGAGACCGTCTGGACCAGCGTCTGCTGCAGCCAGGCATCGAATTTCTGCGACGGTTCTTGGCCGCCCTCGCCGAACATGAGCCGCAGGTTGTGAAAGCTCAGGCCGCTGCCGACGATCAACACCCCCTCCTTGCGCAGCGGCGCCAAGGCGCGGCCAGCTGCCAGATGCGATGCCGGATCGAGGGCTGCGTCGAGCGACAGTTGGACGATGGGCATGTCTTCGTCGGGATACAGCGGCGTCATGATGCTGAAAGTGCCGTGGTCGAAACCGCGCAAGGGGTCTGGCCGCGCGGTGAGGCCTCCGGCGTGCAGCAGCGACACAGCACACGCTGCGCGAGCGCAGGAGAACCCGGTGCGCCGTACTTGATCGTGTCCAGGTGCTCGGGAAATCCGTTGTAGTCGTAGACCATGCCTGGACGCGCGCCCGAGGAGACGGCAAATCCCACCTCCTCCCAATGGCCGGAGACGACCAGGATCGCCTTGGGCACCGTGCCGAGCTCGGCACGCATGTCGATCAGCGACTGCTCGAGCACGGAAAAGTTGGCGCGAAGATGGCCGCTCATGTACCGCCAGGGACCACCGCCAAGACTGATGAAGTAGGTTGGAAGCGTTGTGTCGCGCATGTCGCGTTCCTGAAGCCGCACCGGTCTCGGGCATCCGGCGAATCGATGGGGCCAGGATCGTGATCTTTCGCTGGTTGATCAACGCACGTAGAGTGGATGGATCATTTCTTTTCAGTTGATGATCCTGGACACCATGACCAGTCTGCGGGTGTTCTGCACAGTCGCCGAGCTGCGCAGCTTCACCGCCGCCGCAAGGCGCCTGAACCTGTCGCCAGCGATGGTCAGCAGGCACGTGGCGCATGTCGAAAGCCGCATCGGCAGCCGCTTGCTCAATCGCACCAGCCGACACGTGAGCCTGACCGAAGCCGGTGCGCTCTACGTCGCCCAGGCCAGGCAGCTGATCGAAGGGCTGGACGAGGTGGAGGCGGCGATCGGCAATGTCACGCAAACGCCGCGAGGCATCTTGCGGCTCAGCGCGCCGGTGTGGGTCGCCACCCCCTGCTTCTCGAGCCTGCTGGCAGACTACAACCGACGCTACCCGGACGTGTGCCTGGACATGGATCTGAGCGGGCGTCGGGTCAATCTCGTGGACGAGGGCTTCGACCTCGCGCTGCGTGCGACAGACACCAGCCGGCTCGACCCAGGCCTGGTCGCGCGGCCGCTCATGCAGATGAAGTTTCGCCTGATGGCATCACCGGCCTACCTCAATCGCGCAGGCCACCCGCGCACGTTGGCCGATCTCAACGGTCATGCGTTGCTGCGCTACAGCGGCATCGCCGGTAACGAGAGCATCGTGCTGGGCGATGCAGACGATCGGCAGACGGTGAACTTCCATACCGTGCTGCGAAGCGAGAACGAAACGCTGCTGCATCTGGCCGCGCTCGAAGGCATGGGCCTGGTGTTGCTGCCGACCTGGATGGTCCAACGCGACATCGATGCAGAACGGCTGACCATCGTGCTGCCCGATGCGTTCACGCTCAACTCGACGCTGCACGCGGTCTACCCCAGCCGGAAGTTCCTCTCGGCCAAGGTTCGGAGCTTCGTCGACTTCATTGCCTCCAGGGACCCGGTTGCATAGGTCGATCCAGGCAAGCCCCTCCTCCAGCTGTCAACCGGACGTGCGCTCGTTGCGGATGACCAAGCGACCTGGCGATGGTCTTCTTGGCTTCGATGCGCGTTTGGCCGGCCATCGCCAGCACAACCCGACAGACCCATCGGTGGCCGTCGTCCTGGTCGGCATTGATACGCCCAGGGTTCCGTAGACACTCAAGACCCTCGTTGCGCGTAGCGCCGTTCAAACTCTACAGGGGACAGGTCACCAGTTGAACCGTGGCGGCGGTTGGGGTTGTAGAACATCTCGATGTAGTCGAATACCTCGGCGCGTGCGGCGTCCTTGGTGGGATAGATTCGTCGCCTGATCCGCTCGCGTTTGAGCAGGCCGAAGAAGCTCTCCACGGGTGCGTTGTCGTGGCAGTTGCCACGCCGACTCATGCTGCACACCAAGCCATGGGACGCCAGGAAACTCTGCCAGTCATCGCTGGTGTAGACCGACCCTTGGTCTGAGTGAACCAAGCAACCAGCATTGGGTTTGCGCCGCCACACCGCAGACAACAAGGCCTGCACGACCAACTCGGTGTCGGCCCGATCGCGCATCGCCCAGCCGACGACCTGCCTGGAAAACAGATCGATCACCACAGCCAGGTACATCCAGCCTTCGTGCGTGCGGATGAAGGTGAAATCGCTCGCCCAGGCCGTGTCCGGCTCGGTCACGTCGAACTGTCGGTCAAGCAGGTTGGCCGCCGCCTTGCACTGCATCCCTCCATGGAAGCGCGGTTTGCGACCATAGCCCACCTGGGCACGCAATCCCTCGGCGCGCATCAATCGATGCACCCGATGGCGACTGCAACGCTCACCCAGATCGCGTAGATCCTTGGCGATCTTGCGATGCCCATACACACTGCCGCTGGCCAGCCAGTGGTGCTTGATCAGCCCCAGCAGGCGTTCGTCTTCCTTGGCGCGCTCACTGTCCGGCGACTTTAGCCACGCGTAGTATCCAGCCCGGTTCACCCGCAACACCCGGCACATCGCACACACCCTGAACTCCCCGCAGTGGGCTTGCATGAAGGCGTACTTTGCCTTTACCCCTTGGCAAAGTACGCGGCGGCCTTTTTTAGGATGTCGCGCTCCTCGGTCACTCGACGCAACTCTGCCTTCAGCCGCCGAACCTCGGCGCTCTGGTCCACCTCGGCGCGCTGTACCACGCCGGGCTTGCCGAACTTGCGCAGCCAGGCGTACAGGCTGTGCGTCGTGACACCCAGCCGCTCGGCGACGTCTGCCACCTTGAACCCACGATCCGTCACTTGCCGGACCGCCTCGATCTTGAACTCATCCGTATACCGCTTGCTGCTCATAGACATCTCCGAATCGACTATTTTCCATGGCCATGAGATGTCTAGGAAACCCTGGGCGTATCACACTTTCTGTCGCGCAATGAAATCAAGCGGCAAGCTGTTTAAACTCCCAAGCAACGCCGCATTCTTAGCAGCTCCGAATTCGCCGGCAGTCATGTAGAGGAAGATGCTATCACCGACCCCTACACGAGGAACTACTGTAGCGATCGTCGTGCGATCATCAGTGGAACGCGCGTTGCGGCGCCAGCCCATTAACCAACGAGGACTACGGTGGTCCATCCAAATATCGAGTTCGGCATGCAAAGCGCTATCGCGGGTATTGGAACGGGCTTGCGTAGCGATGCTTTGCAGGATGACGAGTTCATCATCGGAGAGGGCTAGGTCACCGTCATGCAACGCCCATTTAGCGAATTCGGTAATGGCTTTTTTGCCGGTGATTTTATTTTCGTGTAAAGCGGTAAGGCAGGCAGGATAGTCGCTCGACAGTATTCGTTCCACATGCGGGGTAGTTCGCAGTTTCTGAGCGTCGCTGTAACTACCATCGAACTCGGGAATGCCGGCATTGCGGCGAAAGAGCTCGCCGGCAACCCACTGGGCCAGTGCCAACCACAACGCATCTATCGCCTCACGCTGAATGTCTGGGGAATTGGCTTGATAGCCGGCCAACCAAGCCTTGCTGATGGCGCGGGGCACACGGGCAATTTGGGCCAACACTTCATTCTGGCTTACGCAATAGCGTGTTATCGGCGTGTATGTGGGATCTACATGCTCCTCCTCGGTACAGTCCCGACTCGGCCAGTTTGCAGAGGCGACGCCCGCTGTCGGGATGAATGTTGCCCATCGGTGATCGAACTGGTGAATTAGCTTACCTTCGTACAAGGGCAATAGCGGGGGCGCTGGATCGATAAATAGCGCGCTGTCACTCGTCATGTTGAAAAGCCCCTGCGAAAAACGAATTCCCCAAGGGTTTGCTTCTGGTTCGATGACTTCCCCACACCATTCGTGACTGCTTCACGGACCAGCACCGGCGCCTGACGATAGAGCTTTTTGTCAGCTCGGCGTCACGCTGACTGCGGAAGACCGGACAAGTACGAGTGTTGGGGTTGATCAGTGCGAACTCTTGCGGGGTCAGAGTGAAGTGACGACGGTTATCGACTAAATGGCTTACCTGGGTGGCGAAGCACACGAAACGCGCGGCCTCTGCATTGCCCAAAGTCAGCACGCAGAACTTGTAGCTGCGATGAACACCGGGGAATACACCTTCACTGTTCTCGAAGTCAAACGGACTGACTAACTTGCCCGAGCCCGCCACATGGCCAAAAAGTCCTTGGCCGTATCGTCGGTGGCAATACCCGTCGGCACGATAATTCCCGAGTTACCGTGCGACTCCATTCCTTGCAAAAAAGCCTCCGCAAACAATCGGTAGGTATTTATTTTTCCAACCGCTGTCAGGGGTAGCGACTGCTGGCGCGGTAGAAAAGATTGCTCGCATCAAAGCGGCGCTTTTCCTCCTGATAGTCCTGCCACAAACGGGGATGTTCTTGTTCCAGAGCCGCGATGGCACGCTTTCTGTGCTCACCCGACAGTGATGCGATTTCGGGGGCTCGGGCTGCAAAGAACTCCTCTTCACCCAACTGCGATACCTCCCACGGCGGATTACCCAGCATCACGCTGAAACCGCCTTGCTCGGCGATATGAGGAAAGGCCAGCCACCAGTGCAGCACCCGAGCTTGAGCGCAGGCATGGCGGGCAGCAGTTTCCGCTTCGTCGAGGGTAGGCTCGGCTTCGTTGTGGGCCACCGCCCACAAGTGGCGGGAACTGGGCAGTAGCTGACCCTCTGCCTTAGGCAACAGAAAGCGCCCAAGTAGAGGTCGGCCAGCCGTGCCAGGCGGCTCAACCGGGCGGCAGCGCGTGCTTGCTGCCAGCGAGCCTGCTTGGCGGCCACCTGGCCCAGATCGTCATCGGTCAGTTGTTCCAGTGCGCCAGTGCGGGCGGCCAGTTGCTCCTCGCGGAACAGGTCGCCGCTTTGCAGAGCGCGCTGCCAGCTTTCCCGTTCCCGCTTGTTCTGTTTCTTCAGGGCGGTGACCAGAGTCTTGTCGTCGCCGCTCAGGGAGTGAAGGCGGCATCCGGCAGGCCTCGGTCGAGAATAGCGGGATCGAGTACGCCCAACAGGGCATCGCCGCATTGCAGATGGTGATCCAGGAAGCCCAGGGGTTTGTCGGGTGTCATGGCCTCCAGCCACAGCGACATGCGCGCCAATTCCAGCGCCAGCGGGTTCAAATCCACGCCGTAGATGCAGTGGCCGATGACGTCGCGCAACGCCTGGCGGTAGTCGTCGCCGCTGGGCGTACCCTGGGCGCGCAATTGCGCCAGGTGATTGGCCAATCGCCTGGCGGCGGCAAGCAGAAAATGGCCGCTACCGCAGGCCGGGTCACAAACGGTGATCGACAGCAGTGCGGCCTGTGGGTCGCTGGCACCTGCTATGCGCTGGCGAATGACCGGTTCCAGCGCAGAATTCAACAGCTCCTGTACCAGGGGATCGGGCGTGTAGTAACTGCCGCTGGTCTTGCGGGCATTGCCCTGGCTTTGCTCGGCATTGGCAAAGCGGAATACGTGGCCATCCTGGGCGACCTGGGGCACCAGTTCCAACAGGCTTTCATAGACGCTGCCCAGCTCTTCCGGCCCCATGTCACGCCAGTTGATGCGGGTGAGGCTACCGCCGTTAGGTATCCAGGCCAGCCGGTGAGTCGCCGCCAGCAGGGTATTGTTGCCCAGGCCGGCGTGATCCAGATCAGGGCATTGATCGGTCGCGAACAGGCCTCCCAGTGCCGGCAGCGCCAACAGGGGCTCACCGCTGGCCAGCCCTGCAAACACTGGTTTGAATGCATGCCAGAGGTCGGTATGGCGATCCCAGGTTCGGCGGCGTCGGGTGCGTTCGCGCAGGCGACGCAGGCTGTAGCCGTTTTGGTACAGGCGAATGGCTTCAGGGTCCGCGTGATCCGGGTGCAGCAGACCACGCTCCTCGATGGTCAGCAGGAAGATGAGCCGGTAGACCAGACGCAGTAGTTGCTGGAAGTAATCGTCGGGCGTGAGTTCGCCGCTCGCCAGGCGCTGACGCAAGGCGCCATTGCCGGCTTCGGACAGAAAGCCTTGGCCCAGGGTCTTGAGCGCATCCTCCACACCGATGCGCAGTTTTTCACGGGCACGGGTGCCCTGCTCGCGGCTGGCGGTGTACCAGGCTTCCAGTGCGCATTGCTGCGGCAGTTGCTGACCTTGGCCGAAGCGGCTGGCGTGGATCAGCAGCCACAACAGTGAGAAGTCGGCGAAACGCTGCTCGGTAAAGATGCGCTCCAGATCGGCTTCGATCCAGGCCGGGCGGGTCAGGCTGGCATTGTCACGGGCGACCCGCAGCGACAGGCCATTGCTCGCGATGCCCCACAAGGTGGTGTCGGCCGCATTGAGGTAGTCCTGCAACAGCCCGAAGGCGCTGCGCTGGCGCCCGCCATCGCCCAAGCGGCGGTCACGCTCTTCCAGACGCTGGTCGTAGGGAGCGACCACCAGCGGCAACCGGCCATTGCCAGCGGTGGCCGTGAGTGGATAGCTGCGCTCATCCAGGATTTGCGGTTCGACGCCGGCAACGATATCGATAACGCCGAACACTTCGCGCAGCAACTGAGTGACGAAGCGTTGTGTCAATGCCTGGGCATCGCTTGCACCCGTGCGGGTGGCGGCGAAATCGTTCCAGTGCGCTTCGGCGATACGCCAGTGGCGTC
Organism: Xanthomonas phaseoli pv. phaseoli; assembly: GCA_022749655.1. Lineage (GTDB taxonomy): Bacteria > Pseudomonadota > Gammaproteobacteria > Xanthomonadales > Xanthomonadaceae > Xanthomonas > Xanthomonas phaseoli. The sequence goes on along the minus strand of CP094243.1, from coordinate 2,815,489 downwards.
CCAGTTCGTCGCGCAGATTCAGGCGGTAATCCCCCGCCCATTAGCAGACGCCAGAAGTGGAATTTTCTCGTCCCCTTTCCCGAGGAGGTTCCATGAAGAAGTCCCGCTTTACCGACAGCCAGATCATCGCCGTGCTCAAGCAGGCCCAGGCCGGTGCGCCCGTGCCGGAGCTGTGCCGCGAGCACGGCATCAGCTCGGCCACGTTCTACAAGTGGCGCAGCAAGTTCGGCGGCATGGACGTGTCCATGGTCGCGCGCATGAAGGAGCTGGAGGAGGAGAACCGCCGGCTCAAGAAGATGTACGCCGAGGCGCAGCTCAGTACCGACCTGCTGAAGGAAGCGCTCGCAAAAAAATGGTGAGGCCATCTCAGCGACGCGAGATGGCCCAATCGGCAGTCACGAGCGGGCGTACGAACATCCGCCACGCCTGCCAGGCCTTCGCGGTGAGCGAGACCTGCTTCCGCTACCAGGCCAAGGCCAGCGAGCAGAACGCCCGGATCGCCGACTGGCTGGTCCGCCTGACGACCGCCCATCGCGACTGGGGCTTTGGCCTGTGCTACCTGTACCTGCGCAACGTGAAGGGCTTTGGCTGGAATCACAAGCGGGTCTACCGGATCTACCGCGAGCTGGAGTTGAACCTGCGGATCAAGCCGAGGAAGCGGCTGGTGCGTGAGCGGCCCGAGCCTCTGGCGGTGCCGGAGGCTATCAACCAGGTCTGGTCGATGGACTTCATGCACGACCAGTTGGCCGACGGCCGCAGCTTCCGGCTGTTCAATGTGCTCGACGACTTCAATCGCGAGGGGCTGGGGATCGAGGTGGATCTGTCGCTGCCGTCAGCCCGTGTGATCCGATCGCTGGAGCAGATCATCGAGTGGCGCGGCAAGCCCGCCGTGATCCGCTGCGACAACGGCCCTGAATACATCAGTGGCGCGTTGCTGTCCTGGGCGCAGCGGCATGGCATCCGGGTCGAGCACATCCAGCCGGGCAAGCCACAGCAGAACGCCTACGTTGAACGCTACAACCGCACCATCCGCTACGCCTGGCTCGCCCAAACCCTGTTCGACACCATCGACCAGGTGCAGGACAAAGCCACCCGCTGGCTATGGACGTACAACCACGAGCGTCCGAATATGGCGCTCGGCGGCATCACGCCTGCCATGAAGTTGGCGATGGCCGCTTAGCTCCACTTCTGGCGACCGCTAGAAGTGGGGGATTACCGCTGTGCGCCGTAAGTCGTGCGGGCCGAACTTGCCAAGAGACAGCCCTTCCTTCTGAGCCAGACGATAGGTCAGCGTTAGCACCTGATTGAGCGTGGCGCTGCTCATCGGCAAGTCCGAGTCATAGCGAGATGGCAGCACGTACTCCGAGCCGCCCGCGAAGGTTTTCAGGGCAATGAAAATGTCCAGCGCCTGCTTAGATAGGAACACCAAATGGGAATTGCGACGCTTCATCCGCTCCTTGGGGATCGTCCAGAGTGCCTCAGTGAAATTTATTTCGCTCCACGTGGCGTTGGTCAGCTCGCTCTTGCGCACCATCGTCAGCAACAGCAGCTTGGCGGCTGCTCGGATGGAAGGCGTAGTGCCAATGCGTTCCATGTACTGGTACATCAAGCCGATTTCATCGGGTGTCAGCGCTCGATCTCGCGGCTCGAACTTTGCGATGGTCGTGGGACGCACTAAATCGGCCGGGTTCTCGACCTTCTGGCCGCGTTCGATAGCCCAGCGGTAGACCTGCAAGACAATCTCTCTTGTATGCACTGCCGTTGCCGGTGCGCCTCTCTCCACGATGGCATCGGTCAGCGCTCGCAGGTCTTCGTGGGTAATCTCCGCTAACTTGTGGTTACCAAATTTGGGCTTTAGCTCGCGCTCGTAAACCGAGCGGCGCATATCCCAGGTGGACTCGGCCATCTGGTAGCCGCGCAACCACTTTTCCGCCCAGGCCCCGAATGTCTCCGCGTCCTTGACGCGGGCCTTATCCCGCGCCTTCTCCTTGGCCGGTGACTTCCCGGCCGCGACCATCTTCTTGGCCTCGCCCAACCGCTCGCGGGCTTCCGCCAGGGTGATGCCGCCGACACCGTAGCGGCCGAAGGTGATGGTCTCCTGCCTACCGTGGATCGAGTAGTTGTAGCGGAATGAGATCGCTCCGGCGGCCGTCACGGCTACATAGAGGCCGTCACGGTCATTCACCTTGTAAAGCTTGTCCTTCGGCTTGAGGTTGCGCAGCTTGGTATCGGTCAGCATGGTTCTCGCCCTGATTCAGCTCAAATACCATGATCCGAAAATCGGTCTATCATGGCGTAAAACAACAACAAAATCATTGTGTTACGCCATCTCAATACCATGAACATCCGCAAGGTGGTTGCATGGTATCGGCGACTTCTCATGGCATAGAAGCATTCAATGCCATCCATCATGCCATGAAGAAACGGTGCTTGGCGATGCCAAATGTTGCCAGGCAGTGCCGAATAAAATCACAAAAAAGCCCGCAGTGACGCGGGCTTAGATGTGTTTTCGTGCCACTAGGTGCCAGCCAGTGCCAGACTCCCGATCACTCCCACTCGATCGTCGCAGGCGGCTTGCCGGAAATATCGTAGACCACCCGCGAAACACCACGCAGTTCGTTGATGATGCGGTTGCTCACCGTGCCGAGGAAGTCGTACGGCAGGTGCGCCCAGTGCGCGGTCATGAAGTCGATGGTCTCCACCGCGCGCAAGGCGATCACCCATTCGTAGGCGCGTGCATCGCCGACCACGCCGACCGATTTCACCGGCAGGAACACCGCGAAGGCCTGGCTGGTCTTGTCGTAGAGATCGGCCTTGCGCAGTTCGTCGATGAAGATCGCATCGGCCTTGGCCAGCAGCTCGGCGTACTCGCGCTTTACTTCGCCGAGGATGCGCACGCCCAGGCCCGGGCCCGGGAACGGGTGGCGATACACCATCGTGCGCGGCAGGCCAAGCTCGACGCCCAGGCGTCGCACTTCGTCCTTGAACAATTCGCGCAACGGTTCGACCAGGCCCAGCTTCATGTGCTCGGGCAGGCCACCGACGTTGTGATGGCTCTTGATCACGTGCGCCTTGCCGGTCTTGCTGCCGGCCGACTCGATCACGTCCGGGTAGATCGTACCCTGTGCCAGCCACTTGGCATTGGCCAGCTTGCTGGACTCTTCGTCGAAGATGTCCACGAACAGGTTGCCGATGATCTTGCGCTTGGCTTCCGGGTCGCTCACGCCTTCCAGCTTGGCGAAATAACGGTCGGCGGCGTTGACGCGGATCACCTTGACGCCCATGTGCTCGGCGAACATCGCCATCACCTGGTCGCCTTCCTGCCAGCGCAGCAGGCCGGTGTCGACGAACACGCAGGTCAGCTTGTCGCCGATCGCCTTGTGGAGCAGCGCGGCCACCACCGACGAATCCACGCCACCGGACAGGCCCAAGATCACTTCGTCATCGCCCACCTGTTCGCGCACGCGCGCGATCTGGTCCTCGATGATGTTGGCCGCGGTCCACAGCGTCTGGCAGCCGCAGACATCCACCACGAAGCGACGCAGCAAGGTCTGTCCCTGCAAGGTATGCGTCACCTCCGGATGGAACTGCACGCCGTACCAACGCTTGGCTTCGTTGGACATCGCCGCGACCGGAATGCGGTCGGTCGTGGCGGTAATGGTGAAGCCCGGCGGCACCTGCGACACGTGGTCGCCGTGGCTCATCCACACGTTCAAACGCGACGCGCCGGCGTGGTCGGTCAGACCGGAGAACAACGCATCGGCGGCCACCACATCCACTTCGGCATGGCCGAATTCGCGCTGATCCGCCGCTTCGGTCGCCCCACCCAACTGCGCGGCGAGCGTCTGCATGCCGTAGCAGATACCGAACACCGGCAGGCCGCTATCGAACACTTCCTGCGGCGCCACCGGTGCGCCCGGCAACGTGGTCGACTCCGGGCCGCCGGACAGGATGATGCCCTTGGCACCGAAACCGGCGATCTCCGACGGATCATGATCCCACGCCCAGATCTCGCAATAGACCCCGATCTCGCGGATACGCCGCGCAATCAGCTGGGTGTACTGCGCGCCGAAATCGAGGATGAGGATCTTGTCGGTATGGATGTTGGTCATTGAGAGCCGGGAATCGAGAATCGGGATTGGGGAATCGCAACAGCAAACGCAGCACCAGCCGCTATCGGACGAGGAAGCGGCGGGCTCTTACGATTCCCGATTCGCGATTCCCCATTCCCGATCATCCAGCGCGATAGTTCGGCGGCTCTTTGGTGATCTGTACGTCGTGGACGTGGCTTTCGCGCTGACCGGCGCCGGTGATCTTGACGAACTTGGGCTTGCTGCGCATCTCTTCGATGGTGGCGCAGCCCACGTAGCCCATGGTCGCGCGCAGGCCACCGATGAGCTGATGGATGATGCCGCCGACCGGCCCGCGATACGGCACGCGGCCCTCGATGCCTTCGGGAACCAGCTTGTCGGCATCGGAGGCATCCTGGAAGTAGCGGTCCTTGGACCCCTTTTCCATCGCACCCAGGCTGCCCATGCCGCGGTAGCTCTTGTAGCTGCGGCCCTGGAACAGTTCGACCTCGCCCGGCGCTTCTTCGGTACCGGCCAACAGGCCGCCGACCATGACCGTCGAGGCACCGGCCACCAGCGCCTTGCCGATGTCGCCGGAATAGCGGATGCCGCCGTCGGCGATCAAGGGGATGCGGTCCTGCAGCGCTTCGGCCACCATGTCCACCGCAGTGATCTGCGGCACGCCCACGCCAGCAACCACGCGCGTGGTGCAGATCGAGCCCGCCCACGCCAACCTTGACCGCGTCCGCACCGGCATCCATCAATGCCAATGCCGCATCGCCGGTCACGATGTTGCCGCCGATCACCTGCAGCTGCGGATAGGTCTTCTTGACCCACGCCACGCGATCGATCACGCCCTGCGAATGGCCATGCGCGGTATCGACAATCACCACGTCCACGCCGGCTGCGGCAAGCAGCTCGATGCGCTGTTCGGTATCGCCGCCCACGCCCACTGCCGCGCCCACCAGCAACCGCTTGGCGCTGTCCTTGGCGGCGTTGGGGTTGTCGGTCTTCTTCTGGATGTCCTTGACCGTGATCAGGCCACGCAGCTCGAAACTGTCGTTGACCACCAAGACCTTTTCGATCCGGTTGCGATGCAGCAGCTCGAGCACTTCCTCGTCGCTGGCGCCCTCGCGCACGGTGATCAGCCGGTCCTTCTTGGTCATGATGTGGCGGACCGGATCGTCGAGCTTCTTTTCGAAACGCATGTCGCGGCTGGTGACGATACCGACCAGTTCGCTGCCATCCACCACCGGCACGCCGGAGATGTTGCGCGCGCGCGTCAGTGCCAGCACTTCGCCGATGGTCGTGTCCGGGCTGACGGTGAATGGTTCGGTGATCACGCCGGATTCGAACTTCTTGACCCGTGCCACTTCGCCGGCCTGCTGCTGCGGGGTCAGGTTCTTGTGGATGATGCCGATGCCGCCCAACTGGGCCATGGCCACCGCAAGACGGTGCTCGGTCACTGTGTCCATTGCCGCCGACAGGATCGGCAGTTTCAGGCGCAGGTCGCGCGTCAGCCGGGTTTCAGGCTGACGTCCTTGGGCAGGACGATCGAATGAGCGGGGACGAGCGAAACGTCGTCGTAGGTGAGAGCTTCAGCCTGGATGCGTAGCATCGGCGGACCCGAGTGTGGGGAAGCGCGATATTTTAACGCATTGGCGCCGGGAGTGGGGAGTCGAGATTCGGGAGTGGCCAAGGCGCCGCCGAGCACCCGCCGTTCGCCAGGATGCCGGTGGCCAGCTGATCCCGGACGCAATCCGGATCGGCCGACACGTGCGCTTGGCCGCTGCCTTTAACGAATCCCCAATCCCGAATCCCCAATCCCGGCCGCATCGGCGGCCTCGATGGTGTTCTGCATCAACGTGGCCACCGTCATCGGCCCTACCCCGCCCGGCACCGGGGTGATCCAGGCCGCGCGCTGCGCGGCGGCGTCGAAGCCGACGTCGCCCACCAGGCGGCCATCATCGAGCCGGTTGATGCCGACATCGATCACCACCGCGCCCGGCTTGACCCATTCGCCCGGAATCAGCCCCGGGCGCCCGACTGCCACCACCAGGATGTCGGCATTGCGCACGCTCGCTTCCAGCACATCGGGCGGGGTGAATTTGTGGCAACTGGTGACCGTGCAGCCGGCGATCAGCAGCTCCAGCCCCATCGGCCGGCCAACGTGGTTGCTTACCCCGACGATGGTGGCATTGCGGCCGCGCACCGGTTGGTCGGTGTGCCCGAGCAAGGTCACGATGCCGCGCGGCGTGCACGGTCGCAGCCCGAATTCGCGCAAGGCCAGATGCCCGACATTCTGCGGATGGAATCCGTCCACGTCCTTGCGCGGGTCGATGCGCTGAATCAGCCGGTTGGCATCGGGAATGCCCGGCAGCGGCAGCTGGATCAGGATGCCGTGGATCTTGGGGTCGGCATTGAGCTCATCGATCAGCGACGCCAACTGGGCTTCGCTGGTGCCCTGCGGCAGGTCGTAATCGAAGGCTTCGATGCCGACCTTCTCGGCCGCGCGCCGCTTGTTGCGCACATACACCGACGATGCCGGATCGCCACCGACCAGCACCACCGCCAGCCCGGGGCGCGCCTTGCCGGCGGCCAGCCGCGCATCCACCCGCAGCTTCAATCCGTCGAGCAATTCCTCGGCAATGCGGCGACCATCGAGAAGGCGGGCCGAAGCGGAGGCAGCTGGCGCAGAAGCGGTCATGGGGCGTCAGGTGTAGAGTCGAAGGCCGTCTATTGTCCCCGATTCCGCCATGACCGACACCACCTCACGCACCGATACGAGCACCACTTCGATCGAAGCGGCAGCATTTCGCCGTCTCTTGCAGCATCTCAACCAGGACCGCACCGATGTGCAGAACATCGACCTGATGATTCTCGCCGGCTTCTGCCGCAACTGCCTGGGCGATTGGTACCGCGAAGCGGCCGAAGCGCAAGGCCAGACCATGACCAAGGAACAGGCGCGCGAAGCCGTGTACGGCATGCCATTTGCCCAATGGAAACAGCAGCATCAGAAAGACGCCACGCCCGAGCAACTGGAAGCCTTCGCCGCCGCCCAGCGCAAGCATGGCTAGTAGGCATCAGTGGGCGCGGCCGCCAGGACGTCCCGAGCGATCTTCGGCGGGATGTAGGCGCGCCGAGGAGCCGGACGGCAAGAGCGATCCGTACCGCAGCGATCCGTAACGCATCGAGCATGTGTGGCGCGCCCGACGCCCACGCAGTCGCGTGTGCCCGCTGCTAGCGGCCAACACGAAATGGCGAGCAGTCGTCCGGTCGCGGCCATCGTACTGTGCTAATGGCGCACGCATCGCGCACTGGCCATGCCGCTGAGCGTCTGCACAGCGCGTGTATCGGCCGCGCTCAGAACGTGTCGTGCACGTTGAGATGAAATGCCTTGTCCGCCAGCGGTGCGGAGCGGGTGCTGGGTAGCGCCGGCTTGGCTTCTGCACAGCGCGTGTGTCGGCCCCCTCAGAGCGTGTCGTGCACGTTGAGATGAGATGCCTTGTCCGCCAGCGGTGCGGAGCGGGTGCTGGGTGGCTCCAGCTTGGCTGTGGTGCCAAGGCACGCCGCGCGGCGCGCGTTGCGTGCCGCTGGGGGCCAACCCTCCGGCAAGCGCCCTGTGCCCTATGGCGCGCCTGGCACTCAACTCAACGTGCATGACCCGCTCTAGTCGCGTGTCTGTGTCTCTACTTGCTCAGCCTGCGGCACCGCATCGGGATTCAACGTGCGACTGCCGCGACGCGGCCGCGTGAATGGCGTGGGCCGGGGTGCGGGCGGCAGGGTGTTGCCATACATCAGCCCGGCTCCGGCCCGTGCATCGCCGGCAGCAATCTCCAGTTCGAAACGCTCGGCATCGCGGCGGCGGATCTGACGCGAAATCATGCCGGCTTCGTCCTCGTCCACCCCCAGCTCCATCAGCGCCACCTTGCCGAAGATTACCGCCGACTCGAAGGTCTCGCGGATCTGGTAATCCACTCCCGCCGCGACCAACTGCAGCGAATGCTGGCGGTCGTACGAACGCACCAGCAGCTTGGCATGCGGAAACTCGCGCGTTGCCAGCTCGACGATGCGATTGGCCGCCTCCTGGTTGTCGACGCACACCGCAATCGCACGTGCGCTGTGCGCGCCGGAGGCATGCAACACATCGAGCCGGGTGCCGTCGCCGTAGTAGATCTTGAAACCAAATTCTTCCGCACTCTGGATCATCTCGATGTCGTTATCGATGATGGTCACATCCACATCGCGCGCCAGCAGCGACTGACTGGCCACCTGCCCAAAGCGCCCGAAGCCGATGATCAATACACTGCCGGTCTGGCCACTGGCTGCTTCCACGCCATCCAGCGAAACCGCCGCGGCCGGCGTCAGCCGCCGCTGCAGCAGCACGAACAACGGCGTCAGTGCCATCGACAACACCACGATGGCGGTCAGGCTGGCATTGACCTGGGCATCGATGACCCCGGAGGCCGACGCGGCGGCAAACAGCACGAATGCGAATTCGCCGCCTTGTGCCATCAGCACGCCACGGTCCAGCGCCTGGCGATGGTCGCTGCGCATCAGCCGCGCCACCGCGTAGATGCACACGCCCTTGCCCACCATCAGGGCCAGCACGCCCAGCACGATCAGGCGCCAGTCTGCCGCCACCACGCGCAAGTCCAGGCTCATGCCGACGCCGAGAAAAAACAGCCCCAGCAGGATGCCGCGAAAAGGCTCGATATCTGCTTCGATCTGATGCCGGAACGTGGATTCGGACAACAGTACGCCCGCCAGGAACGCCCCCATCGCCATCGACAGCCCGCCCACTTGCATCAACAGTGCCGCGCCCAGCACCACCAGCAATGCTGCTGCCGTCATCACCTCGCGCGCCTTGGACGCGGCCAGGATGCGGAACAAGGGATTGAGCAGCCAACGCCCGGCCACCAGCAATCCGACGATGCAAGCCAGGCCGAGGCCGATACCCTGCCAACGCTGCGATGCGGCCTGCGGGTCGCCGCTGGCGCCCATCCAGGCCACGATCGCCAGCAATGGCACGATCAACAGATCTTCGAACAGCAGGATCGCCACGATCTTTTGCCCGGGCGGCAAGGCGACGTCGCCACGCTCTGCCAAGAGCTGCATCACCACCGCAGTGGACGTCAGCACGAAACCCGACGCCGCCACGAACGCCACCGATGGCGCAAAGCCGAGCAACAGGCCGATGCCGGTCAACACCAGCGCACAGACCGCGATCTGCAGCGTGCCGAGTCCGAAGATGTCCTTGCGCAAACTCCACAGGTGCGAGGGACGCATTTCCAGCCCGATCACGAACAGAAACATCACCACGCCCAACTCGGCCACATGCAGGATGGCTTGCGGCTCGTTGAACAGGCCCAGCCCGAACGGACCAATTGCCAGTCCCGCCGCCAGATAACCCAACACCGAGCCCAGGCCCAGACGCCGGAACAACGGGATCGCAACCACGGCAGCGCCGAGCAGCACCACCACGTTGATCAGTTCACTGGATTGGCCAGGTTGACTCATGGGCCGAGTCTAGCGGCACTTGCGCGGCCCGGCCTGCATCAGGGTGCGCATCCCTACCCCTGCTTGGCGTTGCCAAGCCGGGCTCTGCAGGCGCGGCAATGCGTACGGCGAGCCCCGAAAACGACGAACGACGCCAGCTGGCGTCGTTCGTGGAAACAGCGATCAGGCAACAATCAACCGTGCGCGTCGGCCTTGGCCAGTGCTTCGCGGATGATTTCCTTGGCCGGGCCGCCATGCTTCTCGTGCTCGAGCGCGAAGTGCACAGTGGCCTCGATCAGGCCGATATGTGCGCCGCAATCGAAACGTCGGCCTTCGAAACGGAAGGCATCAACTTGCTCCTGCTTCAGCAGCTCGGCAATTGCGTCGGTCAGCTGGATTTCGCCGCCCGCGCCTGCGCCAGTGGACTCCAGCAATTCGAAGATCTTCGGGCTGAGCACGTACCGGCCAACCACCGCCAGATTGCTCGGCGCCACTTCCGGCTTGGGCTTTTCGACGATGGCGTTGATGCGACCCTTGCGGCCGTCGAAGGCATCGGTGGAGACGATGCCATAGCTGGCCGTCTTGTCGTGCGGCACATCTTCCACGGCGATGACGCTGCCGCCGGATGCTTCGGCCACATCGGCCATCTGGGTCAACGCGGCGTCGCCCCGGTTCCACATCAGGTCGTCGGGCAGCAGCACGGCGAACGGCTCATCACCGACCACCGCCTTGGCACACAACACCGCGTGCCCCAGGCCCAGCGCTTCGGCCTGCGTCACGAAAATGGCGCGCACGCCTTCCGGCAATGCATGACGGACCAGCTCCAGCTGCTCCAGCTTGCCGGCGCGCTCGAGCTTCTGCTCCAGCTCGTAGGCCTTGTCGAAGTAGTCGGCAATGGAGTGCTTGTAGCGGTTGGTGACGAAGATCAGCGTATCGCAGCCAGCCTGGATGGCCTCGTCGACAGCGTATTGGATCAATGGTTTGTCGATGATTGGCAGCATTTCCTTCGGCACCGTCTTGGTAGCCGGAAGAAAGCGGGTCCCAAGACCTGCGACGGGGAATACGGCCTTGCGAATACGCTGACTCATTACAGTCTTCTGACCTCACGTGCGGGGAATGGAACGACCGTATCAGATCGCGCGTCGACTTTCCGTCGAGCAGCCGCGAAATCCGGCATCAGGCTACCCAAGACAGTCTCCATCGCTTTGATGTCATAGCGGTTAACGGCCTCGCGCAAGCGCGTCACCAGTTGCAGCACCTGCTCATGCGAGAACTCGCGCACACCGGCTTCCAGGATCTTGGGGTGCGCGGTGGGACGATAGTCTTCGTCGGAATAGAACAGCGTCTCATGCAGCTTCTCGCCCGGCCGCAGGCCGGTGTAGAGAATCGCCACGTCCTTGCCGGGCTGCTTGCCGGCCAGACGGATCATCTGCTCGGCAAGCAATCGAATTGGCACCGGCTCGCCCATGTCCAGCGTATAGATCGCACCATGCGACGCGGATGCGGCCGCCTGGATGACCAACTGGCAGGCTTCGGGGATGGTCATGAAGTAACGCGTGACATCCGGATGCGTCACGGTCACCGGGCCGCCCTGGCGGATCTGCTCGCGGAATAACGGCACTACGCTGCCGGCCGAATCGAGCACGTTGCCGAAGCGCACGGTGATGAAACGCGTCGGCGCATCGCGCGCGTCAAGGCTCTGGCAGATCATTTCCGCATAGCGCTTGCTCGCGCCCAGCACGTTGACCGGCTCCACCGCCTTGTCGGTGGAAATGAAGACGAAGGTCTCGATACGGGCACGCTGACAGGCGCGCGCCACGTTCTCGGTCGCCAGCACATTGTTGCGCACCGCCTCGCGCAACTGCTCTTCCAGCAACGGCACCTGCTTATACGCGGCGGCATGGAACACCGCGTCCGGCGTGGCGGTGTTCAACGCATGCGCCACGACCGCCGGATCGCCGCAGTCGCCGAGCACGCGCACGACCTCGATATCCGGGAACAGCCGGCGCAGATCCGAGTCGATGGTCAGTAGCGCCAGTTCGTCGATTTCCAGCAGCACGATCCGGCGCGCGCCGTGGCGCGCACACTGACGGCAGACTTCCGAACCAATCGATCCACCGGCGCCGGTCACCATCACGGTCTTGTTGGTCAGCCAATTGCGGATCAGGCGCCAGTCGGGCGTGACCGGCTTGCGGTTGAGCAGGTCCTCGATCGCGACCTCCTTCAACTCGCCCGGCAACGAGCGCCCCTCCAGCACGTTGATCAGCTTGGGCACCATGCGGAACGGCAGGCCGGTGCTTTCGCAGATCGCCACCACGCGCTGCATGCCGGAAGCGTCCAACGACGGGATCGCGATCACCAGCAATTTGGCAGCGGTCTCTTTGGCAATCGCGGCGGCCTGATCCAGATTGCCCAGCACATTGAGACCCTGGATCTTGGCGCCATGAAGGTTGCTGGCATCGTCCAGATAGCCGATCGGCACGAATGTGCCGGTACGGCGCAGATCGCGCACCAACCCTTCAGCAGCGCGCCCTGCGCCGAGGATCAGCACGCGCTGCCCCGCGTCACCGGAATGCGCAATCTGGTAGTCCTTCCAGGCGCGATACAACAGCCGTGGCGTTCCAAGCAGTGCCGACAACGCAAACGGATAGACCACCAGCACCGACAGCGGCACGCCATCCAGACGGTCGTACGCCAACGCCAGCACGATCGTGACCAGCCCAAGAAAACTCGACTTGAAGATGTTCCACAGGTCCGGCACCGAGGCGAAGCGCCACAACCCGCGGTACAACCCCATCTTCCAGAACACCAGGCCCTGCGCCACCAACACCACCGCAGTGCGCCAGTCCCACAGCGGCAGATCCGGCGCGTCGCGTAGCATCGAGTAGCGGCCGGCATGCAACAACTGCCAGCACACCCACACCATCAGCAGGTCATGCACCACGACCGCTATCTGCGGCAGGGCCTTGGTCAAACGGTCACGCCAGGAAATCATAAAAGTCCATTACTCAGGAATTGCGCAGTCCATCGCGCAGAAAAAGCCAGATTGCAGTGGCGCCCATGCCCCACACCAGCGCGCCGGACACCTGCAGCCAGAACGGATCATGACGGATTAACAGGTACAAGCAGACGGCAATGAGGCTGAAAGCGAAATAAACGCCCGTTACCGGGACGTGCGTCTCAAGACGACGCGCCAGACGTTGGTAGAGGTGTTGAGCATGCGGCTCCCACCAGCGTTGGCCGGACAGCATGCGAGCAAGCAGCGTGAAGCCGGCGTCTACAAGAAAGGCCGTCAACGGGAACCAGCTGATCCACCAGCTCACCTGACCACTTGCCACGTTCAGCGCCAGCAGCGCCGCCAGCACATAGCCGAGCGCGCCGCTGCCGCCATCGCCCATAAAGATGCGCGCACGTGGGAAATTGAACGGCACAAACCCGAGGCACGCTGCTGCAACCGCCAGACCTGCCCACGACCAACCGGCAGGCGCTACCAGCGAGAATCCCAGCGCGGCCAACGCCGCCTGGGTGCTGGCGAGCCCGTTGATGCCATCCATGAAATTCCAGACATTGATCAGCACCACGGATGCAGCGGCAGTCAGCAATCCATCCCACACGCTGCCCGTCGCGTGCCAAACCACGGCGCCCAATGCCGCCGATGCGGCCAGGTGAATCGAAAACCGCAGCCTTGCCGAGAGCGGACGGTGGTCGTCCCACCAGCCCACGCCGGCCACTGCGACCAAGCCCGCTGCGAACCAGCAGACCGTCAACCGGGATGTCGGCCATAGCGCGCACGCCGCAACGCAGCCCAGCAAGATCGCCGCCACAATCGCCATGCCGCCGCCGCGCGGGGTCGCCACCAGGTGGCTACGCCGTTCACCGGGATGATCGAGCAGGCGCCGGTGCAAGGCATAGCGCCGCAGCCCAAAGGTGCCCAGTGCTGCGACCAGCAGGTGCAGCGCGCACCACAGCCACGCCATCAGACCACCGCGTAGTTCAACAGCGGTTTGACCGTGCCCCATTCCTTGCAGCTCGGGCATTGCCAGTGATGCGTCTTGGCACCGAAGCCGCAGCGCGTGCATCGATAGCTCGGATTGCGCACCAGCAACTGGTCGGTGATGTGCTTGAGGTCCTGCAAGGTGCCGACCGGGTCGCTCCCCTCGGCCAGGGTGAGATCGATCAACGCCGACTCACCGCGCACCGACGGGCGGTCCTTGAGCTGGCGGCCGAGATAGGCAAGCGCAGGCGCGACGCCATCCTGGGCTTCCATCAACTGGGTCAGCGCCAGCACCGGAGCGATGCCGCGATAGTGCTCGGTCATCTCCGACAGGAAGTTGCGCGCGCCGGCGATATCGCCGACCCGTCGATACGCGGCCATCAATGCAGGAATGATCTCGGGCAGATATTCCGGATCATGCCGGGCAGCCCGTTCGAACGCGCGCACCGCCGCTTCGTCGTGACCGCGCTCGGCTTCGATGCGTCCTTCCAGAATGCCGGCACGCACGGAGGTGCCATCGGCCTGGTAGGCACGTGCGATCGCTTGCAGTGCATCGTCGGTTTTGCCCAGGCCGCGATAGCGATCAGCCAGTTCGCATTCGAATTGCGAGATCAGCTTGCCCATCGGCTCGCCGGTCACCTCTTCGTAGCGGGTGGAGTTGTCGATCGCCTTTTCCCAATCGCGCTCGGCCTGATAGATACCGATCAGGTGACGCAGCGCCTGCGGCGCGCGCTGGTCAAGTTGCGCCAACTCCGTAAAGACCGTTTCGGCACGATCCAGCAGACCCGACTTCATGTAGTCCTCGCCGAGCGCCAGCAAGGCCTGGACGCGCTGCTGATCGGTCAGGTCGCCGCGCTGCACCAGGCCCTGGTGCAGGCGGATCGCACGGTCCACTTCACCACGGCGGCGGAACAGATGCCCCAACGCGACCTGGGTCTCGAAGGTTTCCTTGTCTAGTTCGGCGATGTGCAAAAACAGCTCGATCGCTTTGTCCGGCTGTTCGTTGAGCAGATAGTTCAACCCGCGGAAATAGGTACTGGAAAGACGACTGACCTGCGTGTCGCCATGGCGTTGACCGCCACGACGGCCGACGATCCAGCCGCCTAACGCAGCCAGCGGCACGAACAGGAAGAACCAGATCCACTCGGTCAGAAAGTCCATACGTCGTTACAGTCCATCGATGGGGCGCGGCTCGACGGTCGCAGGCGTGACAGCCCTGGCGTCGGCGCGACTGACCGCAACAGCCTTGTTGGCCTGGCGCAGTTTGGAATAGAGGGGAATGACCACACTGACCAGCACCATGCCGGCACCGATCAACACACCGACCAGCAGCGCGACGATGATCGCGACGCCTGAACTGGTATGCACGCTGGAGAACAGGAAATCGAGCGTGACGTCCTGGGAATTGACCGCACCGATGATCAGACCGACCAGCAGGAAGGCCAACATCACCAGCAAGCGAAGCACCTTCATGGCGAGACTCCGTCGGGAGGCGGACTAGCTTAACCGAGACCACATAAACGCAGCGCCAGAATGGCTTCAGTCTGCCGTATCGGCCACATCCACAGGCACCACGGAGCTGACACGCTCACGCAATTCCTTGCCCGGCTTGAAGTGGGGAACATGCTTGCCCGGCAGCGCGACCGACTCGCCGGTCTTGGGGTTACGTCCCAACCGTGGCGGACGGTAATGCAGCGAAAAACTGCCGAACCCGCGAATTTCGATCCGATCACCATCGGAGAGCGCCTGCCCCATCATTTCCAGCAGCGACTTGACTGCCAGATCCACGTCGTCCGACTTCAGATGCGCTTGGCGTCGCGCCAGGATTTCAATCAATTCGGACTTGGTCATGGGAAGACTTGCTTTTTCGACTGACACATCGGAATCGGCCCGGCAAGCCCGGGCCGACCCGTTACGCTCTTGCGAGCGCTACGCGCTTACTCGGACTTGTTGTTGTTCAACTGCGCACGCAGCAGCGCGCCCAGCTGAGTCATGCCGCCCGACGCGGAGGCGGACTGGTAGTCCTCCAACGTTTCGCGCATTTCGGCATCGTCCTTGGCCTTGATCGACAGCTGCAGGGTGCGGCCCTTGCGGTCCATGCCCACGAACTTGGCTTCGATCTTGTCGCCGACCTTCAGGTGCTGGGTGGCGTCGTCCACGCGCTCGTTGGCGATGTCGCGTGCAGCGACGTAGCCTTCGATGCCATCGGCCAGGTCGATCGTGGCGCCCTTGGCATCCACTTCACGCACCACGCCTTCGACCTTCGAACCCTTCGGGTTGGACGCCATGTACTGACCGAACGGGTCCTGCTCCAGCTGCTTGACGCCCAGGCTGATGCGCTCGCGCTCCGGGTCCACTGCCAGCACGACGGCTTCCAGCGTGTCGCCCTTCTTGTAGCTGCGCACGACATCTTCGCCGGTGGTGTTCCAGCTGATGTCGGACAGGTGGACCAGACCGTCGATGCCGCCGTCCAGACCGATGAAGATGCCGAAGTCGGTGATCGACTTGATCTGACCGGACACCTTGTCGTTCTTCTTGTGGGTCGCAGCGAAGGTTTCCCACGGATTGGCGGCAACCTGCTTCATGCCCAGCGAGATGCGGCGACGCTCCTCGTCCACGTCCAGGACCATGACTTCGACTTCGTCACCGACCTGCACAACCTTGGACGGGTTGACGTTTTTGTTGGTCCAATCCATTTCGGAGACGTGCACCAGACCTTCGACGCCCGGCTCGATCTCGACGAATGCGCCGTAATCGGTGACGTTGGAGACCTTGCCGAACACGCGGCTGTTGGCCGGGTAACGACGGGCGATGTTGTCCCACGGATCTTCGCCCAGCTGCTTCAGGCCGAGGCTGACGCGGTTACGCTCGCGATCGAACTTCAGCACGCGCACGTCCAGCTCGTCGCCGACGTTGACCACTTCGGACGGATGGCGCACGCGCTTCCAGGCCATGTCGGTGATGTGCAGCAGGCCGTCGATGCCGCCCAGGTCCACGAACGCACCGTAGTCGGTCAGGTTCTTGACGACACCCTTCAGGATGGCGCCTTCCTGCAGCTTGTCCATCAGCTGCTCGCGCTCTTCCGAGTGCTCGCTCTCGACCACTGCACGACGCGAAACAACGACGTTGTTGCGCTTGCGGTCCAGCTTGATCAGCTTGAACTCAAGTTCCTTGCCTTCCAGGTAGGCCGGGTCGCGCACCGGGCGCACATCCACCAGCGAACCAGGCAGGAACGCGCGGACATCCTTGATGTCCACGGTGAAACCACCCTTGACCTTGCCGCTGATGCGGCCGGTGATGGTTTCGTTCTTTTCCAACGCTTCTTCCAGCTCGTCCCACACCATCGCGCGCTTGGCCTTCTCGCGCGACAACACGGTTTCGCCGAAGCCGTTCTCGATGGAATCGAGGGCGACCTTGACCTGGTCGCCTACGCCGACATCGATCTCGCCAGCGTCGTTACGGAACTGCTCGATCGGCACGATGCCTTCGGACTTCAGGCCAGCGTTGATCACCACCACGTCGCCGCGAACTTCCACGACGGTACCGGTGACGATGGAGCCCGGCTTCAGCTTCGCCAGATTGGCTTGGCTGGCTTCGAACAGTTCTGCAAAAGATTCTGTCATTTGAATTTACTCAGTTGAACACACGGGCGCCGATCGTCGGAGTGCGACAGATGCGAACCGCCCAGCCTGTTGGTCGACTCCACACAGCGAGTCGGTTGGAAGTCATAGAACCGCCACGCAGGATGCGCGACGGAGCTTTGGAACGCCTTACGGTCGGCGGGACAAACCCGCTTGCGAAACGCTTACGACGGTGCGCGGTCTGCGAGCAACCCGACCACACGCTGGACGACATCTTCGATTCCCATTCCGCTGGTATCGATCAGCACGGCGTCTTCGGCCGGCCGCAATGGCGCCACCACCCGCTGCGCATCACGGGCATCACGGGCCATGATCTCGCGCAGCAGGTCGTCAAAGATAACCGAAACACCCTTTTCCATCAACTGTTTATGGCGACGGCCCGCACGTTCTTCGGCACTGGCGGTCAGAAACACCTTGTAGGCAGCGTCGGGGAAGATCACCGTGCCCATGTCGCGCCCATCGGCCACCAGCCCGGGCGAGCGCCTGAATGCGCGCTGGCGCTCCTTGAGGGCGCTGCGCACCTCGGGAATGGCCGCAATGGCCGAGGCCAGCGCTCCGGTCGTTTCCAGCCGCAACTCGCTGGTCGCATCCGCGCCGTTGACCAGCACGCGCAGCCCTGCCTCGCCCGCATCGTCGAATTCCACCTTGGTGTCGAAGGTGCAGCGCACCAGCGCGGCCGGATCGGAGACATCCAGATCGGCCCAGCTCGCCGCAACCCCGACAGCGCGATACAGTGCGCCCGAATCGAGGTAGTGCCAGCCCAGCCGGGCAGCCACGATCCGGCTCACGGTGCCCTTGCCGGCGCCGGAGGGGCCATCGATGGTGAGAACGGGCGACAGGTCGGTCATTCAGGTTTCCGGAAGGTCATCAGGCCGTAGTGTAGCGCCGCTCGCAGCGATTGCGCCGCAACCACTTGAAAGCACGACGAAAAGCCGGTTAGAATCGCCGGCTTCATTCCGGGTGCACCCTCGATTGCGGGCACTCTTCCATCGAATCCAACCGTTTACGCCGAGGTGTGCCATGAAAGTCCTGTCCTCCCTGAAGTCTGCGAAGACCCGTCACCGCGACTGCAAGGTGGTCCGCCGCCGCGGCAAGGTCTTCGTGATCTGCAAGTCGAATCCGCGTTTCAAGGCGCGTCAGCGCTAAGCCCCTGCGGCGTGCGCAAGACCCGAGAAAGCCGCCTCCGGGCGGTTTTTTTTGGCCGCTGCTTCACAGCACTGGTTGCCCTACGTCCCTGCCGCCGGCCGACCCAGTCAGGACATTGTCGTGACTGGGCCGGGGCGCCCGGGCAATCGCGGCCCCGCCAGGTCAGCCGTGTCGCAACAGCGCCTGTCGTCGTTTTTTGCTGTAATCACCATCTGAAATCTTGTCCACTGGGGAGTAGATGACATGCGTAACCGTTTGTTTGTGATGCCGCCGGTCGTGCTGACAATCGCGCTGATGGGGATCAGTGCCGTCGCTTCGGCCGATACGCTGCTGGTCGACCGCGCACAGCAGAAGCCTGCCGCTGCCCTGCCCTTGCGCGGCGAGAGCATGAGCCAGGTCGAAGGCCGCTACGGCGCGCCGCAGGAAAAGCTCGACCCGCGCGGCGGCCAGAAGCGCCAGTGGCCGACCATCCATCGCTGGGCGTATCCGGCCTTCACCGTGTACTTCGAAAAGAGCAAGGTGATCGACGTGGTGGCCAACAAGGCCGATGCCAACGAGATCGGGCCCAAGCCGCCGATCCGCTGAGGCGTCGGCGACGGCTCGGCCGAAAGTGGCATCTGGTCATCGCACGCCGGCCGTCACGATTCGCATCGCAAGCTGGACCGGGTCCGTCAGCAGCCGGACATGCGTTGCTGCAATGCTGTCACAAAGCCGGGCGCGGCGAGCGGCGCCTGGATCGCAAGAGCCCGCGGCAATACGCGGGATATCGATGAACGTGCGGGCGATGGCCCGCACACCTAGATGAGTATTTGCCTGGCATGACCGACCGTCTTCGCTTTCCCGCCGAGTGGGAACCCCAATCCGCCGTGTTGCTCGCGTGGCCGCACGCCGGTACCGATTGGGCCGAGCGCCTGGCCGATGTAGAGGAAACCTACATCGCGCTGGTCACGGCGATCTCCCGCTTCGAACCGGTGGTCGTCTGCGTGGCCGACGACGACCTGCAGATCTATGCCGAGGCGCGGCTGCGTTCGGCGCGGGTGGACATGACGCGGGTGCGTTTCGTGATCGCCGCCTACAACGACACCTGGCTGCGCGATTCGGGCCCGATCACGCTGCGCCAGGACGCCGGCTTCCGGTTGATGGATTTCCGTTTCACCGGTTGGGGCGGCAAGTTCGAAGCCAGCCTGGACGATCAGCTGGTGAGCTCGCTGGATGCCGCGCAGGTGTTCGTGCCGGCGCAGGTGGAGACGGTCGACTTCGCCCTGGAAGGCGGCGCAATCGAGACCGATGGTGCCGGCACCCTGCTGACCACCTGGAAGTGCCTGCATGAGCGCCATCCGCAGCGCACGCGCGAATCGCTCAGCAGCGATCTGGCCGCGTGGCTGGCACAGGAGCGCGTGCTGTGGCTGGATCACGGCTACCTGGAAGGCGACGATACCGATGCTCATATCGATACGCTGGCGCGCTTTACCGGCCCGGATGCGATCGTCTATCAGGGCTGCGATGTGGCCAGCGATTCGCATTACGCCGAGCTGCAGGCGATGGGGGCCGAACTGGCCGCGCTGCGCACCGCCGACGGGCAACCGTATCGGCTGTTCGTGCTGCCGTGGGCACAGCCCATTCTCGACGAAGGCCGCCGGTTGGCTGCGTCGTATGCCAATTTCCTGATCGTCAACGGCGCGGTGTTGATGCCGGCCTATGGCGATGCCGCCGACGCAACCGCGCAGGCAGTGCTGGCGCAGGCGTTTCCGCAGCACGAGATCGTGCCGGTGCCGTGTCGTGCGCTGATCTGGCAGAACGGCAGCCTGCATTGCCTGACCATGCAATTGCCGGCCGGCCTGCTCGCGGCCTAAGCGCAGTCGCAAACCTCGCCTGCGTCGCGGCCGCGCCGACCGCGCGTGGCTTCCTGTTCCGGCCGGCAGGCCGGTGTTACGCCATGGCGCGCTACCTTAGTGCGCCACTTACGTTGGATGCTGCCATGACCCGTCATCTCCTTCCCGTCGCGCTGATCCAGGAGCGCAACCACGGCGACGCCGAGGCCAACCTGGCCGTCATCGCATCGCGCGTGGCCGAAGCCGCCGCGCAGGGCGCAAAGCTGGTGCTGCTGCAGGAACTGCACAACGGTGCGTATTTCTGCCAGCACGAGTCGGTGGACGAGTTCAACCTGGCCGAGCCGATTCCCGGTCCCAGCACCGAGCGCCTGAGCGCGCTGGCCAAGGAGCACGGCGTGGTGCTGGTCGCCTCGCTGTTCGAACGTCGCGCGGCCGGCCTGTATCACAACACCGCGGTGGTGTTCGAAAAGGACGGCCGGCTGCTCGGCAAGTACCGCAAGATGCACATCCCCGACGATCCGGGCTTCTACGAGAAGTTCTATTTCACTCCGGGCGACCTGGGCTTTACGCCGATCGATACCTCAGTGGGCCGCCTGGGCGTGCTGGTGTGCTGGGACCAGTGGTATCCGGAAGCGGCACGCCTGATGGCGCTGGCCGGTGCGGAACTGCTGCTCTACCCCACGGCGATCGGTTGGGATCCGGACGACCAACAGGCCGAGCAGGAGCGCCAGCGCGATGCCTGGATCCTCAGCCATCGCGGCCATGCGGTCGCCAACGGCGTGCCGGTGCTGTCGTGCAACCGCGTCGGCCATGAGCCCTCCCCGCTGGGCGCATCGGGCATCCAGTTCTGGGGCAACAGCCATGTGCTGGGGCCGCAGGGCGAGTTCATTGCCGAAGCCGGCCAGGACCCGACCGTGCTGATCTGCGATGTCGACCTGCAGCGCAGCGAACATGTGCGCCGCATTTGGCCGTTCCTGCGCGACCGCCGCATCGATGCGTACGGCGATCTGCTCAAGCGCTACATCGACTGACGCATGCCATTGGAGCTGCGTGCAGTCCGCGATGCGGACATTCCGGCGATCACTGCGATTTACGCGGAGCAGATCGCCGGGGTCAACACCTACGAATACAACGCGCCGTCGCTCGACGAGATGCGCGCGCGGGTGAGCGCGATCGTGGATGCGGGCTACCCCTATCTGGTGGCAGAGCTCGATGGCGTGGTCGCGGGCTATGCCTATGCCAGCGCATTTCGCGCGCGTGCCGGATATCGCTGGACGGTGGAGAACTCGATCTACCTGGCCGCCGCGATGCAGCGCCGCGGCATCGGCAAAGCGCTGCTGGGCGAGCTGATCGCGGTGTGCGAGCAGCGCGGCTTCAGGCAGATGATCGCGGTGATTGGCGATGCCGAGAATCTGGCGTCGCGCCGCTTGCATGAACGTTTTGGATTTCGCACGGTCGGAGTCTTCAACGGAATCGGCCGCAAACACGGTCGCTGGCTGGACGGCGTGCAGATGCAACGCGCGCTCGGCTCCGGCGACACCGCCCCTCCTTCTGATGAAAAAAGCCACATGACTGAGCAGCCCCCACGTTCTGGACGATGCGCTGTCCGGCCAGCCGCATCGCATCGTCGAACGCGACGGCGTGCGCTATACCTTGCTCGGCACCGCGCATGTGTCGCTGGCCAGCGTTGCCGCCGTGCAACGGGCGATCGGCAGCGGGCGTTACGACGCAGTGGCGGTGGAACTGGATGCGCAGCGCCTGCAGGCGCTCAGCGACCCGGATGCCCTCGCCCGCCTGGACCTGGTACAGGTGATCCGCAAAGGACGCGTGGCCTTGTTCGCGGCGAATTTGGCGCTTGCCGCGTACCAACGCCGCCTGGCCAAGCAACTGGGCATCGAGCCGGGTGCAGAACTGAAAGAGGCGGTGAACCTGGCACGCGCGCAGGGCTTGCCGGTGCATCTGATCGATCGCGAGGTTGGCCTGACCTTCAAACGTGCGTCCGGGCGCCTGGGCTTCTTCGGCAAGATGAAACTGGCCGGCGGATTGCTCGGCGGCCTGTTCGCTGCCGATGAGGTCGGCGAAGAGGAAATCGAAAAGCTCAAGCAAGGCGACATGCTGGAGGCAAGCTTCGGCGATTTCGCCAGCGAAAGCCCGGAACTGTACGAGACCGTCATTGCCGAGCGCGATCAATACATGGCCACGCGCCTGCGCGAAGAAGTCGGCGCAGATCAGCGCGAGATCTTGGCGGTCGTCGGCGCCGGGCATCTGGCCGGGCTTGCGCGCCATCTGGAACAGGACACCGCAGCACCCGGCCCGCTGCGCGAATCGCTGGAATACGTGCAGCAGCGCAAGCGCATTCCGTGGATCACGCTGGGCATCCTGGCGATCATCATCACCGGCATCGGCATCGGGTTCTGGCGTGGCGGCCTGAGCATGGGCGCGGACCTGTTGCTGCAGTGGGCCATGTATACCGGCGGCATGGCCGCGCTCGGCTGTTTGCTGGCCGGTAGCCACCCGTTGAGCATTCTCACCGCCGCGGTCGTCGCGCCGTTCAAACCATTCCGCCTGAGCGTGCCGACAGGCGCATTCGCGGCGTTGGTCGAAGTGCATATGCGCAAGCCGGCCTACGGCGATTTTCTGTCGCTGCGCGACGATGCGCAGACGCTGCGCGGCTGGTATCGCAACCGCGTCTCGCGGGTGGTGCTGACATTCCTGCTGACCAATTTCGGCAGCATGGCCGGTGTATGGCTGGCCGGGGTGCAGATCTTCAACCGTCTGCATGGGTGAGCTTAAGCCGCTTGGTCCAGGCCGTTCGCAGGAACACACCTGGGCGCGATGAGGCTTTCCCAGCCAATCCCCGTCGCGCCCGGGTGCGCTCCTACGACATACGGTGGGGGTTGGTGGATGCCCGGCGCGAGCTGCAGGTGTACACAGGCGCCGTGCGGAGATGCACGGGGGCGTCGATGCTTCTTGGTAGAAGCGCACCTGGGCGCGATGAGGCTTTCCCGGTCAATCCCCGTCGCGCCCGGGTGCGCTCCTACGACACATGGTGAGTTGGTAGATGCTCCGGCGCGAGCTGCAGGTGTACACAGACGCCGTGCGGAAACGCACGGGGCGCGTCGACGCTTCTTGGTAGGAGCGCACCTGGGCGCGATGAGGATTTACCGGTCAATCCCCGTCGCGCCCGGGTGCGCTCCTAGGGCATGCGGTTAATTGCCGGACGCTCCGGCGCGAGCTGCAGGCGTACCCACACCCCATAGTGATCCGATGCCCAGCGGCCTTCGGCATAAGGCGCCTCGAACAGGATGCGGGCTTCGCGGGCCAGCAGGCGGTTCTGCTGGAAAAACACATGGTCGATACGCGCAGGCCTGTCGAAGACGTGCATGTTCAAGGTGTGCTGACCGTGGCATCGCTATTGCGATGCACGCTGCCATAGCTGTCGCCGTAGCCCTTGCGTAGCGCTTGCAGATCGAGCGTGTCGGCGGCGGTATTGAAATCGCCGGCGATCACCACCGGCGCCTGCGCGCTGTTGGAGGCGATGAAGTCCAGTAGATCGGCTACCTGGCGCGTGCGGATGCCGGTACCGCGTGGGTCGGCGCGTTCATTGAGATGGGTGACGTAGACGTTGACCGGCTGGCCGTCGACATCGATCTGCAGATGCGCGGCGACACGGTAGTCGTCCAGCGGCTGCAGCAGGCGCTGGTGCGTGGCCAGCACCTTGCGGCGACTCAGCAACGCGTTGCCGTAGCGCTTGGGCGCGCCGACCGGATCGACCGAGGCGAAGGTGTAGTCGTAGCCGAGCTTGCGCGCCAGCCAGGCAGCCT
Organism: Xanthomonas phaseoli pv. phaseoli; assembly: GCA_022749655.1. Lineage (GTDB taxonomy): Bacteria > Pseudomonadota > Gammaproteobacteria > Xanthomonadales > Xanthomonadaceae > Xanthomonas > Xanthomonas phaseoli. Next base: position 2,791,483 of record CP094243.1, on the reverse strand, counting down.
GATTTTCCACGCTGCCGCGGCGCTCGATCACTTCCTGCAACGCAATCACATCTGGCGCCAGTTGCTTGAGTTGCCTGGCGATATAAGCGCGTCGTGCCGGCCAGTCTTCGCGATCGTGATGCAGGTTGAGCGTGACCAGGGTCATTTCACGCAACGCCGCACTCGGTGACTGCCAGACAGCTGGCAGTGACCGATCGGTCTTGCCGCGTTGCATGGCTTGCGCAGGATTGACGCCCTGAGCCAGCTGCCCGGCCCGCGCGCCAGTCGAGCACAGCAGCAGCACGAGCACCGCGACCGGCCATCCGGCATGTCGCCGTACTGGCGCTGCCCGGGACGGCCGCCACGCCAGCCTCATTGCGTGGCGCGCTCGGCCCGCCGCACCGCACTGGGCACATCGATCTGCACATTGGCCGGCAGTTGCTGGATGCGCAGTTCGCCGTTCTGCCACTCGGCCGATTCGCCGTTGATGGTCGCCTTGCCGGGGGCGCCCTGATACGGCCACGGCAGCACCACGCCGCCCGGCGGCAGGATCAGCCCAGGCTGCAGCTGCAGCACCAGTTGCTTGTCGGTGCGCTGCAAGGTGTAACTCAGGCGCCCGTACGGTGTGCGCAGTTCGGCGATGCCGATTCCCTTGCCTTCGAACCAGCGCGTCGGGGTGCCGGCCGCGATGACCAGGCTGGCATCGGATTCGCGACCGTAGGCGAACATGTCCAGCACCGAGCGTACGAAGTCCGAGGCGACCCAGGCATGCGGCAGGTCGCCGACGAAGAACGGTGCGCGCGGCGTGCGCGAGACCACTTCGGCCCATTGGTTCCACGGCTGTGGCGCGCGGTCCTTGAAGAAGAACGCAGTCGCATCCCAGGCGCGGTCGCGCCAGCCCAGACGCACGAACGCGGCCACGTTGCGCCACTCGTACGGCGTGTAATCCTTCCATTCGCGCTTGCCGTCGCGGCGGTCAGAGAATTCCTTCCAGTAACGCTCGAAGGTCTTGGTCAGCAGATCCTGCGGCAGACGCTGCTGCTCGCCGCCTGGCGTCAACGCAATGGTGGTCGAGGTCGCATCGAAGTCGCCCAGTTCTGCGGAGCCCGGCAGGAAATCCAGGTTGTGCTGACGCACGGCCGCGCCCAACGATGCGACCAGATCGCCGCTGAATTCATCGCGCGCGGCGCTGAAGCGTGCCGCCTCCTCCGGTTTGTCCAGCACCCCGGCCAGCATCGCCGCGTCCTTGTAGCCGCGCAGTGCCCAGAAGTTGTCCCAGTACGAATGCACCGGCTTGGCCGAATAGCCCTCATGGCTGATCGACACCGGCATCATTCCGTAGAAGGCCGGGTTGCGCATGAAGTTGTCTTCGGTGCGCTCGCTGGCGCGCAGCGTTTCCATGTAGTCGTAGGCGCCGCTGACATGCGGCCACATCTTTCCAGGAAGGCCTTATCGCCGGTATAACGGTAGTACTCGGCGATGTTGTAGATCAGCTCGCCGTGGCTGTCGTTTTCCGGCACCGGGTCGCTGCCACGGTCGTCCACGCAGCAAGGCACCATGCCGTCGGCGAACTGATACGGCGCAAACCAGTCCACATAGTCGCGCACCACGTCTTCGCGACCCAGCCGCAACAGCCCCTCGGAAATCATCGCGCCGTCGCGGATCCAGCTGCGCGAGTAAGAGCGCGTACCCGGCTGCAGGCGCGGGCCGAAACGCGAAATCAGCATGTGCGCCAGCGCCGTGCGCAAGGTATCGACCACCGGCTTGCCTTCGGCCGGCACGCTGATGCGCACGCGATCGAGCTTGCTGCGCCATTGCTGCGCCACCTGCTGCTGCGCCTTGTCCGCGTCGAAATTAGCCGGCAGCTGCGCAGCGCCGGTTTGCGGAATGACCAGGGCCACTTCACGGCGTTGGCCGGGCTCCAACTTCCAGCGATACAGCAGTACACCCGACGCCAGGCCGGTTTCGTCCTTGACCTGGGTCACCGTTGGGGGCGTGGCCGCGGTGAGATGGCTGACGTCCATGCCGCTGTCGAAGGCGCTCGCAAAGCCGGCATCCGGCCGCTGTGCAGCGAACACCCGCGGCTTGCCGTTGACGCTGACCTGGCCGCCCTCCACCGCGAGTTGCTCGATGCGGCTGACGCCCCCAGGGTATTGAGAAACTGCGCCGGCGGGTTGACCTGGAATGGCCGGACTGCCAACGCCAGGGTGAACTCGCGCGCATCCTTGCCGGTGTTGTGCAGTTGGTAACGCGCGACCAGTTGCGCCTGATCGGGGTGCCCTGCACGAAAGCGGTGACGCGCAGGTTCATCAGGTCGTGGTGCCAATCGACGCTGGGAATCGGCAGGTAATCGTCCTGCAGGCTTTGCTCGCTGCTGACATCGGACCAGTGCAACACCTTGCCGCCGGTAACCACGAACGGCTCGATGCTGAAACCGCCCTTACCGACTTCTACCGCACCGTCTTCGCCGATCAGGCCCTGTTCGGTGCCGCCGTCCAGACCGAGAATGGTCCAGTACGGCTGTTCCCCGGAAAAACCGCGCGGATAACTGCCGCGCGGCAGCTGCGCCGCCAGCGACTTGATGAAGTCGTTGGGCGTTGCGGCAAATGCCAGCGGCTGCAACTGCACTTCCTTGATGCCATAGCGCCAGTTGGGGCCGTCCTTGAGATCGAAACGCAGGTAGCGCGCCTCGGTATCGGGAAGCGCCAGCCAATCGGTGCCGCCCGCGCCGGCGGTAACCGTGCGCAGGTCGCGCCAGCTCCGTCCGTCGCTGGAGGAACGCACCACATATTGCGAAGCTTGCAGGCCCGGCACCCACTGCACCACGGCGCCGCCGAATTCACGCACCTTGCCCAGATCTAGCGTGACCGTCTGCTGTTTGACCGCGCCGCTGAGCCAGAACGTGTCCGGCTTGCCATCGGCCAGGCGCTGTTCCAACGCAGGCGCGGTGTCGGTGATGGCCTTGGCCTGCAGCGGCGAGGTGTCTTCGGGCGGCAGCGGCGTGAGCGTGAGCCGGTCGAAGCACACCGTGCCCTGGCCACCGACCTTGTTGTAGATGGTGAACTCCACGTCCGCACTGGTGCGCAACTGCTTGTCCGCACCCGGGCCCCAGGCCTTCTCGATGGTTCGCTTGCGGTAGTTGAACGTGGTCCAGTTCTTCGGGAAGTTGAAGCCCGGCCGGTTGACCCACCACACGTTGTCGCCGCTGGCGTCGATCAGCTTGAGCTGCAGGTCGTTGGAGGGCGACTCGCCACGCACCGCGAACGACATCCGGTAATTGTCCGGATAGGTAATCGGCAAATTGCGGCGGATGCCGACATAGCCGGAGACGCCATTGAAGTTGTAGTCCAGGCACAGCGCATGTCCGCCCGAGGGCGTGGCCACCGGACGCAGCGAACCGCTGACCTGGTTGGACACCACCAGGCGCCAGGCGCCGATGTCGTTGAAGCCGTCGAGCACACGCTCCTGCGCCTGCGCCGCGCCCGCAGACGTGACGAAAGCGGCCATGGCACACAGTCGCAGGAACACTGGTTTCACCCCTTCACACTCCCCAGCAGAAGCCCTTGGATGTAGTAACGCTGCAGCGCCAGGAACAATAGCAGCACCGGAATCACCGTCACCACTGCGCCCGCCATCATCAATTCCACATCCATGATGTGCTCGCGCGACAGCGCCGCCAGCGCCACCGGCAAGGTGTATTGCTCCTGGTCGGTCAGCACGATCAATGGCCACATGAAGTCGTTCCACGAGCCCATGAACGTGAAGATGGTCAAGGTGACCAGCACCGGCTTGAGCATCGGCAACACGATCTGGAAGAAGATGCGCATCTCGCTGGCACCGTCGATGCGCGCGGCCTCGATCAATTCATCCGGAATGCTGCGCGCGTACTGACGCACCAGGAAGATGCCGAACACCGTGGCCAACACCGGCACCACCACCCCGCCGATGTTGTTGACCAGGTGCAGCTGCTTCATCAGCAGGAACAGCGGCAGCATCGCCACCTGCGCCGGGATCACCAGCGCCGCCATCAGGATCTTGAAGATGCGCTCGCGCCCGACGAACTGCAGCTTGGCGAACGCATAGCCGGCCATGGTGTTGACCAGCAGCGAGCCGAGCGTGATCAGCCCGGACACCAGCAAGCTGTTGGCGAAGTTGCGCGCCATGCCGGTGCGCGCAAACAGCTCGTGGTAGTTGGCCGTGGTGAACGCCGAGGGCAGCATCGGTGGCGGAAACCGGCTGGCCTCGCCGGTGGGCATGAACGACACCGACAGCATCCACAGCAGCGGTGCCAGGCTGATCAGCGCCAGCACCAGCAGGCCGCCATTGATCAGCACGGCATTCCAGCGCGACTCGCCGACATCACGACTCATATCAGGTCCTTCTTGCGGCCAAAGCGCAGCATGACGGTGGTCACCGCCAGGATGATCAGGAACAACAGGAACGCCACCGCCGACGCGCGGCCGAGGTTCCACCACTTGAAGCCTTCTTCGAACATGAAATACAGCACGCTGACGGTGCTTTGCAGCGGGTCGCCGCGGGTCATCACGTAGGGTTCGGCGAACAGCTGGAAGTAGCCGGAAATGGTGATCACCCCGACCACCATCAGCACCGGGCCCAGCATCGGCAAGGTGATGTGCAGGAACTGCTTCCAGCGCGACGCGCCGTCGATGCGCGCGGCCTCGTACAGGTCTTGCGGGATCGCCTGCAGCCCGGCCAGGAAGATCACCATGTTGTAGCCGAAGTTCTTCCACACCGCGAACAGCATGATGGTGGGCATCGCCCAGCGCGGGTCGCCCAGCCAGTCGATCGGGGCGATGCCCAGATGGCTCAGCCCGAAGTTGACCAGGCCGTACTTGATATGGAACAGGTAGCGCCAGATCACCGCCACCGCCACCAGCGTGGTCACCACCGGTGCGAACAAGGCGGTGCGGAACAGCGCCTTGAAGCGCGAGGCCTTGGCGTTGAGCAGCACGGCCGCGCCCAGCGACACGCCGATCGACATCGGCACGCCCAGCAGCACGAAGTACGTGGTGTTCCACAACGACTTCCAGAACAGCGGCGTCTGTAGCAGGTCGATGTAATTGCCCAGGCCGACGAAACGCAGATGGCTGCTGTCGGCCAATGCGTACAGGTCGAAGTCGGTCACGCTGAGCACCAGCGCGGCGAACACCGGCACGCCGAAGAACATGCCCAGCACCATGATCGACGGCGCGGCGAAGACCCAGCCGGCAACGGAATTACGCTTGATCATCGTGCGGCTCCCTGGTCCGCTGCGGCGGCTGGCGCAGTGGTGTCTGCAGCCGCTGGCTGCACTGCCGGCCGAGCCGTGTTACCAGCCGGGCCGACATGGCCGCCCTCCTGCTCGAAGATCCAGCGGCGCTTGGCCAAGATTTCGTCCACGCGTTGATCCAGTTCCTGCACGGCGGCTTCGTGCGATTGCCCGCCACGCACCACGCGTTCGGTGACCAGACGCATTTCCTGCACGATGCGCTCCCACTCCAACACCTTGGGCGTGGCCTTGACACGCTCCAGCTGGTCGCCGAAGGCATGCGCCAGTTCGTCGTTGGCCAGCGAGGGCAGCTTCCAGGTGCTGCGACGCGGCGGCAGGTCGCCGATGATGGCGTGGAAACGTGCCTGTACCGTGGGCTGGGACAGGTATTCGATCAGCTTCCAGCTGGCGTCCTTGTGTTGCGAGGACTTGAAGATCACCAGGCTGGAACCGCCGGCAATACCGGCACCCAAGCCATTGGGCCCCGGCAACGGCGCGGTGCCCCACTTGCCTTCCATGCCCGGCGGCTGGCGCAGCTTGAATTCGCGCACGTTCCACGGCCCGGACAGATAGAACGCGTAATAGCCGTTGAAGAACTCGTACCAGACGTTGGAGACCTGGGTCTCCGAGACCTTGGGCGCCCAGCCCTGCTGGTACATGTTGTCGTAGAAGCCCAGCGCCTTGCGGAAACCGGCGCCACGGAAATTGCCGTAGTTGTCATGGTCGCGCAGCAGGCGGTCGTCCTGCTGCAGCGCGAACGACAGTTGCTGCTCGAATTCGTTGAGCGGCATCAGGATGGCGTAGCGGTCGGGGCCGACCTTGCGCTTGATTGCGGCCATCACCTGTTCCATCTCGGCCCAGGTCTTGGGCACCTGGTTATAGCCGGCCTCGCGCAGCAAGTCCTTGCGGTAGAACAGCAGGCGCGTGTCCACGTACCACGGCACGCCGTACAGCGTGCCGTCGACCAGATTGGTATCCCACACTCCGGGAAATAATCGGCGGGGTCGACGATCTTGGAGCGCGCCACGTACGGCTGCATCGGCTCAAGCGTGTCCAGCAGCGCGAATTCCGGCAGCCAGGTGTTGCCGAGCTGGCACACGTCCGGCAGGCCGTCGGCGGCAAAGGCGGTCAGCAGTTTTTCGTGCGCCGCGGTCATCGGGATGTTCTGCACATCCACATGGATGGTGGGGTTCTGCTTTTCGAAGTCGGCCACCAGCTCGGCGACCACTTCAGCCTCCTTGCCCATCGCCCAGAAGCGCAGCGTGGTCTTGCCCGGATCGGAGCGTTCGCATCCCGTCGCACCTGCACACAGGGCGAGGGCCAACATCAACAGTTTCAAAAGGCGCACGGATTACTCGGGTTTTTGGCGTTGCGAGGGGTCTTGCTGGGCCTGGGCGGCGGCGGCACGCGATTCGGCCATGCCCAGCGCGCGCGCAGCGGCCTTCTGCTCGTCCTTCTGCGGCGCCGGCTGCGGCTCGCCCTCCGGGGTGAGCCAGCCGCCGGTGAAGCCGGCGCGTTCCAGGCCGGCACGGATGTAGGCGTTCTTCTTCATCACGTTCCAGACGAATTCGTCCTGGTAGTTGGCGATCATCGTCAGGATCGGGCCCTGGTCGATGGCGATGTAGTCGCTGGCCACCCAGCCACGGTCCGGCACCATGCGCCCGGTCTTGATCGGGATGTCGTAGTTGAAACTGGGGTTGAACGAATCCAGGAACCCATAGCTCGAATACAGGAAGTCGCCATAGCGCTTGTGCATCTCCTGGGTGGCAGGAATCACCACTTCCGGGGCGAACACGATCGAGGAGATCGCCGCAGTCGGGGCGATGGTGCCGTCGTCGAAATTCTCACGCAGACCGGCGCCGCGCGAAGAGTAATGGCGGAACTGGCGCTGCTCGCCGCGGTATTCCTGGCTGGTGTTCTGCGGACCATCGCTGGCGGTGAGGCCCCAGACGTTCTCGCCGTAGTCCTTCCACTTCATCGGGTTGTCGATGGCGTAGTCGCGCTGGGCCAGGGTGGCGCGGCGGCTGTTGAGGAAGTAGTCGATGCCGCGTTCGCGCATGTACTGGTCCTGGATATCGCGGAAGTCGATCCAGACATGGCTGTATTGGTGGCCGAACAGCGGGCCGAACGACAGGTATTCCTGGCCCTGGTAGACGCCCCAGTCGTTGTTGTAGGTGCGGGTCCAGCTGGTCCAGGCGTCCGGGTCCACGCCATGCGTCGGCGAGCCCAGCGCGAGGATGTACAGCATCATCGCCTCGTTGTAGCCCATCCAGTCGTGGTTGATGAAGCCGCTCTCGGGGAACCAGCCCATCGAGATCAGCGGCGCACGCTGTTGCAGCCAGCGCCAGTCCACGCGCTTATAGAGCGTGTCGGCGATCTGGCGGATCTCCTTCTCGCGCGGGTCGTCGCCGTCGTAATACGACTGGGTGAACAACACACCCATCATCAGCAGTGCGGTGTCCACGCTCGACAGTTCGACCCAGCTGTCGTAGCGGTTGCCCTGCTGCATGTCCAGAAAATGGTAGTAGAAACCTTTGTAGCCGGCGCGGCCGGTCTTCTGCGGGCCCATCGGCGCGTCGCGGAAGAATTTCAGCGTGGTCAGGGTGCGGTCGATCGCCTGATTGCGGCTGACCCACCCGTTTTCAATGCCGATCGGATAGGCAGTGAGCGCAAATCCGACCGACGCAATGCTGGCGAACGGGCGCGACGGAAACCGATCCGGCGACAGGCCGTTGACCTCGTTGGTGGTGTCCCAGAAAAACTGGAACGTGCGGCGTTCGATGTCCGAAAACAGCGGCGGCAGCGGCGGCTTGACCGGTTTGGGCGGCAGTTGCGCCTCAACCAGGATGACTTTCACCGGTGCCTTCTTTTCGGCCACCTTGGGTTCCTCGGCTTGCTTGCACGACGCCAGGACCAGCGCGCCCAGCAAGAGTGGAATCGTCAACCATCGCGACGTGTTGCCCCTGTCCATCCGCCCCCACGTGTGTAATCGATTACATCTGACACGCCAACCTACCCTATCCAGGCGCCGAGTTCGACCGCCCTGGCGTTGTGGCCAGGGCGGTCGAGCACCTCACCAGTTCAGGCCGAAGGCCAGACGGAAGGTACGCATCGGCGACGCCAGCACACCGGTCGGTGTGCCGTAAGCCGTGTTCAAGTCCTGCAATGTTCCGGTATCGCCGTTGAAGGTGGCGTAATTGACCCAGTTGAACACGTTGAGGATATCCGCACGCACATTGAATTTGACACCACCGCCGGTGTCCCACTCTTTATTGGCGGCGATGCTGAATTCCTTGTAGCCCAGCGTGCCATCCGGCTTGAACTGGATGATCTCGCACTGGTCGTTGCCGGCCAGGCAATTCTGGCCGTAGCGCGCGGTCTGGCTGGCCAGCGAGAGCTTGCCGGACAGCTTGATCTCATACGGCAGCTCGTAGATGCCGGTGACCACCAGGCGGTTCTTCGGGATGCCGCCGGCCTCGCGCCAGCCATAGTCCTGGATGCGTTCGCGGTCCAGCGCATAGTGCTCGCCGAACTGACGGTTCTCCTTGGCATCGGAATAGGTGTAGGCCACGGTCAGGCCCCAGCCGGATTCTTCGTCGAAGGGCTTTTCCACCTGCAAGGCCAGCTGGTTGTTGCGGGTTTCCACGCCGTTGGTGCCCAGCACGATGGCGCTATAGCCATTCGGGCCGTCGGTCGGCACCCCGGAGGTGGTGCCCGGCTGGAAGAACGACCCGTCCGGCAGGCGGTTGCCGCGCACGAAAGCGAAGCCGTCATGGCTCTCGATGCGGCTCAGGGTGACATCGGTGAACCAGTCCTGGCCCCACAACGGCACCATGTTGCGCATGCCGATGCTGAATTGATCGGAGTACGGGGTCTTGAGGTTGTTGTCGATCAGGTAGACCTCACGTCCGCCACCACCGGTGCTGTTGGCCGTGAGCGTGTTCAAGCCATCCTGGCTGTTGTACGCCGGATTCCAGGCCGTGCACGGGTCGCCCAGGCAAGTGGGATTGTTGGCGCTGGTGAAGTAGTAGCTGTACGACTTGAAGGAGTTGTTGAGCTGCTCCAGTGCCAGGTAATCGAAGATGTTGCGGTCGTAGGCACGGCCGGCGCCGCCATAGATCACGTGGGCCTGATCGCCGAACAGGTCGTAGGACGCACCCAGGCGCGGCTGCCAGGCATTCTTGAACGCCTTGCGGTTGTTGCCGGTGCTGATGAAGTCGTTGATGTTGTAGTTGGCGTTGCGCAGGTTGGGCCAGTTCTGCAGCGCGCTGGCGACATCCGAGGGGGTCACGAAATCCAGGAATGCAGGGGTTTCTTCGTAGTCGTAGCGCACGCCCAGGTTCAAGGTCCAGTGCTCGTTGACTTCCCAGTCGTCCTGCAGGTAGATGCCGTACTGCTTGTTCTTGGACACCACCGAACCGCCACCTTCCACCAGCGGCGCACCGAAGCGCACCCGGTACGGCGTTTCGACGTCGGTGAGGATGTTGTAGTAGTACTGCGGGTTGGCCGGGTTGAACTGGGTCGAATCCAGGTCGATGCTCTTGAACTTCACGCCCATCTTGACGGTGTGCGCGCCGTGCCATTCCAGGCTGTTCAGGGTCAGGTCGTCCTGGAAGGTCCAGCCCTTCTGCCCCTTGCGCTGGAAGCTGCTGCCGGCGCCCGCCGCCAGGATGTCGGTCTCGTTGCCGCGCCCCGGCGCGTAGCTGAGGATGTAGCCATTGCCGTTGTTGATCGGCGCCTGGTTCCAGAACGCGCTTTCGTAGCTCAGGTTGGCCTCGTTGAGGAAATTGGCCCCGCTGTACTGCCAGCGCAGGTTGGCGCGCTTTTCTTCCTGCCCGTTGATGCTGCCGTGCTCGTAGGTCGAAGTACGGCCGACGTCGTTGAGCTCGTCTTCCTTGCGGTACTTGCCGGTCAGCTCGAACAGGTTGTTCTCACCGATGGTCCAGTCGATCTTGCCGAAATACAGGTCTTCCTTGAACGGCGTGCTGGAGGTCACCACCAGCGGCTGCAGCTGGGCCGGCAACTGGTCGACGCGGTCCGAATAGATCGAGCCGGGAATCACCACGTTCGGGGTGGTGTATTCCTTGGCCTCATAGGCGATGAAGAAGTGCGCCTTGTCCTTGAGGATCGGGCCGCTGAAGGTGGCGCCGTACTGGGTTTCTTCGAAGTCGTCGCGCACGCCGGCCTTCTTCTCCAGCGGGCTTTCCTCGCGCCAGCCGTCGTTGCTGGTGTCCCAGAAGAAGCTGCCGTGGAAGTCGTTGGTGCCGGACTTGGACGAGGCCACGATGGCCGCGCCGCTGACCTGGTCGAACTCGGCCTTGTAGTTGGACGTAATGACCTTGTATTCGCCGATCGCCGACTGCGGGAACGGGTTGCCGCGGCTGGAATCCTGGCCGCTCACGCCGCCGGTCAGCACATAGTTCTTCTGGCTCACACCGTCGATGTAGACATTGGTGCCTTCGGCCGAGGTGGCGCCGGTGCGCACCTTGGTGGTGCCGTTGGCCTCGCGGGTGAACTGCACGTTGGGCACGGTGTCGGCCAGTTCCAGGAAGTTGCGCGTGGCGCGCGGCAGGTTCTGGATCTGCACGTTGGAAATGTAGGTCGCGTTCTCGGAGGTGCGCGTCTCCACCAGTACCGGTGGCGCCTTCACCTGCACCGCATCCAGCGTGGTGGCGTTACCACCGGCGGCCGTGGCCGGTTCGCCGCCGACGCCCAGGTTCAAGGTCGCGGTCTGGCCGACCTGCACGGTGACGTTCTGCGAGCTGGTCTGGCCATTGGCGGTGACATCGATGCGGTACGAACCCGGCGGCAGGCCGCCTACCGAATAGCCGCCATTGCTGACCTGCACGGTGCGGGTCAGGCCGGTGGCCAGATTGGTGGCGGTGACCTGCGCCTGGGCGGCAGGTGCGGCATCGACGGTGACCTGGCCGCGGATGGTGGCGGCGGTGCTCTGTGCGAAGGCCGGTGCGGCGCCGAGCAGCAGGCAGCTGGCAAGCGCGCAGCTGAGCAGCTTGCGCGCCGGGCGGGCGGAATGGGGGTGGTGGTGGCGCATGGTCGTCCCTCCAGGGATCGGTACAGATTGTTGTTGTGGCAGTGCAGTGGTGCAGGAACAGCCGCTGCGGGGACAGCGGGAGCGGACAGAACGTCCGCGAAAGGGTCGGCAGCCCAGAAACGGGTGGCCGCAAAGGTCAGTGAGCCGATTCGCCGGCACCGCAGGAGGCGCGGATCACCAGCTCGGGTGTCAGCAATTGCCGGATGCCGTCGTCGCGGTCGGGCGTTTCGACCAGGCGCATCAGCCGGCTCATCGCCTGCTCGCCCAGCCGGGCGATGCTCACCCGCATCGTGGTCAGCGCAGGGTGGACAAAGCGGGCCAGCGGAATGTCGTCGAAACCCGCCAGCGCCACGTCGCCAGGCACCGACACATCGGCCTGGGCGAACGCGTACAGGCAACCCAGCGCAGTCATGTCGTTGGCGGCGAAGACCGCATCCGGCAACGCGCCGGCCGCCAGCATCGCCATCCCGGCACGGTGGCCGGAGGCTTCGTCGAAGTCGCCCGGGTATTCCACGCCCTGCGCCTGCGCACCGAACGCAGCAAGCGCATCGCGGAAGCCGCGCAGGCGTTCGCGCGCATCGAAGTTCAGCGCCGGGCCACCGATGAAGGCGATGCGGCGGTGCCCGGCACGCAGCAGGTGCTCGGTCATGGCCATGGCACCGGCGTGGTCGTCGATGCTCAGCACCGGATAGTCGGCACCGGGCAGGTGCGCATTGATCAACACCGTCGGCAGCGACTGCGGCAGGTTGTCGGTCAGGAACCCCGGCTGCTCGGCGTAGGGCGAGAGCACCAGCAAGCCATCGACGCGCCCGCGCATCGAGCGCAGCGCCCTGCCCTGGGCTTCCGGGTCGCCGTGATAGCTGGACACCAGCAGGTGCTGGCCCGCCCCACGCGCCGCGCCATCGATGCCGCGAATCAATTCGGAGAAGAATTCGCCGTACAAGTCCGGCAACACCACGCCCAGCGTCTGCGACCGCCGGCTGCTCAGGCTGCGAGCGGCCGCATGCGGGCTGTAACGCAGCCGCTCGGCCACTTCCAGCACCTGCTGACGCACCGGTCCGGCAACGTTGTCGTGCCCATTGAGCGCACGCGACACCGTTGCGACGGAGACCTGCGCTTCCCGCGCGACATCTTTGATGGTGACCGCACCCTTGGCCATTCGTGTCGCCCTCCGCGACCGACTTCCCAAAACTGGCGCGGACTGTAAGCGTTTTCATACAGAGGCGTAAACCCCTATCTTCACATGCGTGAAAACGCTTACAGATCAATCAGCTGCAGGTGAGGGACGCGTGAAGCAATGTGCTGCGGCGCAACAAACATGCACCCATGCGTCCACAAGCGAAGCTCGATGCAGGTCACGATTGACAGCGGGTCAACCCGGCCTGGCCAGGCGCCGCACGACCCAGCAACCGTCATGGGGCACCCCGTGCGCCTCGGCAGCGGCGCCCTGACGCGCGCTTCCACGAAGGCCATCACCATTGCGCCCCAGCGATTCTGACGCCAGCAAACGGCTGGCACCACCGCAGTGCTCCCTGCATGGGAACGCTCAGCCAACCTCGCCCGGCGCGAAGGCCTCGATCGACAAGGCATGAATATCGGTCTGCATCAGCTCGCCCACCGCGGCATACACCGCGCGGTGCCGTGCCAATGGCGGCTTGCCGGCAAATGCAGCACTGACCACGCGCACATTGAAATGCCCACGCCCGTCGCGCGCGCCGGCGTGGCCGGCATGCCGCGCGCTGTCGTCGACGACGTCCAGCTCGGTCGGCACCAGTGCCGCCTGCAATGCTGCGCGGATCTGCTCGACCCGGTTCATGGCAGCACCCGGCGGAACGGGCGGACCTCGGTGCGCGTGTACACACCCGCTTCCACATAGGGGTCGGCATCGGCCCAGGCGCGGGCATCTTCCAGCGCGTCGAACTCGGCAATCACGACGCTGCCGCTGAAACCGGCCGGACCCGGATCTTCGGCATCGATGGACGGACACGGGCCCGCCACCAGCAATCGTCCCGCGGCCGCCAGCGCCTGCAGACGCGCCAGATGCGCCGGCCGCGCCTGCTGCCGCGCCGCCAGTGCGTCGGCCCGGTCATACCCCTCGATTACGTACCACACACGCCACCTCGCCAGAACTTGAAGATCGCCAAGGGGATTCTAGCTGGCCCGGCGCTGGACACCGCCCCCGCGCACGCATTACCCTTGCCACTACTGCACACGCAACCGGACGCAGCGGCCCGTCGGCCCAGGCTCAACGCTTTTCCCGACGACCGATTCGCTGCCCACCGCCGGCCCGCGTAGACGACCTCCTCGCTGTTCCGTCGCCGCATGCCACGCGGCGCACGTTGTATGTGGATTTGTGGGATCGTGCCGGCGCAGGCACGACATTGATCGCAATAACTCAAGGCAAAGCCCTGCGGGCGCGGCTTAAGACCGCCGCCGGCGACCGTAAGACCGATGTCGACCTGATGAATTCCGAACTCGCGCACGTCGCGACTCCGCCAGCCACGAGCGCGCCGCCACAGCAGCAGGAAATGCCGCTGGCGGTGGTGCATGGGCAACCGGTGCTGCAGATCCCGCAGGATCTGTATATCCCGCCGGATGCGCTGGAAGTCATCCTGGATGCCTTCGAAGGCCCGCTGGACCTGCTGCTGTACCTGATCCGCCGACAGAACCTGGACATCCTGGACATCCCCGTCGCCGAGATCACCCGGCAATATGTGGACTACATCAATGTGATGCAGGAGCTGCGCTTCGAATTGGCAGCCGAATATCTGGTGATGGCGGCGATCCTGGCCGAGATCAAATCGCGCATGCTGTTGCCGCGCCCCCAGCCAGGATGGCGAAGAAGAAGATCCGCGCGCCGAGCTGGTCCGCCGGCTGCAGGAATACGAACGCTTCAAGCAGGCCGCCGAGGATCTGGACACCCTGCCCCGCATGGGCCGCGACAGCGCGCCGGTGCAGGCGCATCTGCCCGAGCGCGCCGCGGTCAAGCTGCCGCCGCCGGTGGAATTGAAAGAAATGCTGATGGCGCTGTACGACGTGCTCAAACGCGCCGAGCTGTTCACCGGGCACGCGATCAAGCGCGAGGCGCTGAGCGTGCGCCAGCGCATGGGCGATGTGCTGAGCCGCCTGGACGACGGCAAGTTCTACCGTTTCGAATCGCTGTTCACGGCCGAAGAAGGCAAGCTCGGCGTGCTGGTCACCTTCCTGGCGCTGCTCGAACTGGCCAAGGAGCAGTTGCTGGACATCGTGCAGGAAGCGCCGCTGGCGCCGATCTACGTGAAGTCGCTGGCGTTGGGCAATACCAATGCGCCGTTGCAATTCTCCAGCGAATTCGACGACAGCGATGCCGCCAACGAATCTATCTGAAGCCGATCATCGAATGGATCAAGCGCTGATCACCCGCATTATCGAAGCCGCCCTGCTGGCGAGCAGCCAGCCGCTGACGCTGGCGCAGCTGCAGGGCCTGTTTCCGGAAGAAGAGCCGGCCCCGCCCGGCAGCGTGGAGCGCGCACTGGAATTGCTGCGCGAGGCCTGTGCCGAGCGTGGCGTGGAACTGGTCGAGGTGGCCTCCGGCTTCCGTTTCCAGGTCAAGGCCGACGTGCATGGCTGGGTCGCCCGGCTGTGGACCGAGCGCCGCACCAAGTACACCCGCGCCACGCTGGAGACCCTGGCGCTGATCGCCTACCGCCAGCCGATCACCCGCGGCGAGATCGAGCAGGTACGCGGCGTGGCAGTCAGCAGCAACATCATCCAGGCGCTGGAAGAGCGCGAATGGATCCGCGTGGTGGGCCACCGCGACGTGCCCGGCAAGCCGGCCCTGTTCGGCACCACCAAGGGCTTTCTGGATTACTTCGGGCTCAAGCGATTGGACGAGCTGCCGCCATTGTCTGAGTTGAAGGACATCGCCGAGCTGGAACCGCAGCTGCCGCTGGACCGCGACGGGCAACTGGATGGCGCCGTACCGGCGTCGGCAGCGATGGACGCGGCGCAGGATCAGGCCGATGCAGACCAGGCTGGCGCTGAGGGCGACGATACGGTTGCGAATACCGACGATGCGGATGCTGGCAACACAGACACAGATAGGGAAGCCAACGCTGGCGCTGCGGCTGACGACAGCGGCACCGGCGCTTTGCAAGCGGGTTTGAAAACGGACCAGACCGACGCCTCGGCGAACCCGGCCAGCAGCACCGAAGCACCGAGCGATGACCAGGCCGACGCCGAACGCGATACTGAAAGCGACATTGAAAGTGGTGCCGACGCCGACCAGCATGTACAGGACTCACCCGACGATGCCGCAGTCGACCGGCAACACCACGGTCTCGATGAGGCGATCGACACCGAAGCGGTCGATGCAGTGAACGACCAGACACAGCAGCACCCCGAGCATGGCTCGGCGCACCAGAACAACATGCAGGATCCAGACGACGCCCGTGAGGGCGACCCCGACACCGCGCCGGGAACGCGCGCGGATGCAGTGAACGAAGACGAAGACAACGCCGTCGCGACGACGACCGTGGCTGTTGACGAAGCCGATTCCGACCCAGAGGCCGACCCGCAACGCGGCGGCCGGAGCCAGACACATGAGTGACACCCCCGCAAGCTGTCGTTGAACAAGCTTTCCCTCAAGCGCGACAGCGCGCCCGAAGCGCCCAAGCTGGAAGAGCGCCTGCACAAGGTGCTGGCCCAGGCCGGCCTGGGTTCGCGCCGCGCACTGGAGCAGCGCATCGCCGACGGCCTGATCAAGGTCAATGGCGCCGTTGCGCAGACCGGCATGTCGGTGCGCAGCGGCGACAAGATCGAGCTGGACGGCCGCAGCTTCGTGGCCAGCGCGCTGACCGAACCGTCGCGCGTGCTGATCTACAACAAGCCCGAAGGCGAAGTGACCACGCGCGAAGATCCCGAAGGCCGCCCGACCGTGTTCGAGTCGTTGCCGGCATTGAAGGGCTCGCGCTGGATCGCCATCGGCCGCCTGGACATCAACACCACCGGCCTGCTGTTGCTCACCACCGACGGTGAGCTGGCCAACGCGATGATGCACCCCTCCTACGAGGTCGAGCGCGAATATGTGGTGCGCGTGCGCGCGCCGGAAGGCGAAGAAAAAGTCTCCGATGCCATCATCGAGCGCCTGTCGCGCGGCGTGCTGCTGGAAGACGGCGGCGCCAAGTTCGACGAGATCGAACGCATCGGCGGCACCGATTCGCACGACTGGTTCCGCGTCGTGGTCAAGGAAGGCCGCAACCGTGAAGTGCGCCGCCTGTGGGAATCGCAGGGTTGCCAGGTCAGCCGCCTCAAGCGCAGCCGCTACGGCAAGATCTCGCTGCCGCGCGAGCTGCTGCGTGGGCACTCGGTGGAAGTGGCGCAGGACAAGGTTGACGCCTTGCGCGCCGAACTGAAACTGGAAGAAGGCGCGCCGTCGGCACTGACCCTGCAGCCGGTGATCGGCCAGCGCCGCGCCGCCAAGTCCACCGTGCACGTCTCGCGCGATGGCCGCAGCAATGCCTACGTCAACGGCCAGACCTCCGGCGCCGATGAAGGCCGCGAGCTGCGACGTTTCGACAACTTGCGCGAAGATCGCGGCCGCGGCGGTCGCGGCAAGCCTGGCGGCTTCAGGGGCGGCCTGACCGTCAGCGGCGAAGCGGCCGCCAAGCAATCGCAGCAGCGCCCGTTCAAGCAGCGCGGCCCGGCCAAGGGCGACCGTGGCGCGTTGCCGGACGGCAACCCGGCCGCGTTCCGCAGTTGGTATGTGCCCGATGGCGTGAGCACCGGCCCGAGCGGCCCGGGCACCGGCCAGGCACGCCCATATGCGAAGAAAGGGCCGGGCGGCGCGCGTCCCGGCGCTGGCGGTCCAGGCGGCGCCCGCTCGGGTGGTCCAGGACGCGGCGCTGGCGGCGGACAGGGTCAGTCGCAGGGTCAGGGGCAGCGCAAGCATCCGTATGGCCACCCGGGCAACGCACCGAGCTTCCCCTCCGATCACGCCAACCCGGTTTCAGCCCGTACGGTACGGCACGCCCTGCTGGTCGCCCGAGCGGTGGGCGTCCGGGTCCGGGTGGTAATCGCGGCCCCGCGTCGGCCAACCGTGGCCCCGGCGGTCCCGGTGGTGGCGGGCGCGGTCCGGGCAGCCCAGGCGGCGCACCGCGCGGCCCCGGCGGCCGTCCGCCGGGCGGCGGCAATCGTCGTCCTCCCGGCGGCGGTAATCGCGGTCGTTGACCGTCAACCGATCCACGCAATAAAAACGGCCCCGAAAAGGGCCGTTTTTTGTGATGGACGCCACGGGGCATCCACCGAGACCGAGACGCTGCCGCGTATCCGGCGGTGCAGTCGTTTAACGAAAGCCACCTCGCTACGACGCTACCGCGATGCATGGGCCGCACGCACCGGTCCGGGTGGGCACGACCTCGATGCTGCGATCTAGCCTACAACACAACTGCGCGGCCTCCGTGTGGGCGCAAACGCCGTTCGACATCGACACGTACCGCTCGTGCGCTCCGGTGAAGGACGTGCAGTGCACGCCCATCCGGGGACCACTCGCTCAATTCGTTATCGCGCTTACTTGCGACGCTCGATCACGAAGTTACCGACGTTGACGCCCAGGTCCACGCCCTCGCCTGTGCCTGCCAGCGCGAGCGAGATATCGCCCTTGGTGACCACCTGTGCGGTGCTGGACTTCACCACACCCGCGTGCGCTTCGGCGGCCGCATACGTGCCGAACAGGTCGTTTAGGCTATAGGCGCCGCTAAAGGTGCCGCGGCCGCCGACGATCTTGGATTTACCGACCGTCAGGCCACCGCCTTTGCTGGAGATCTTGACCGGAATGACCGCACCGTTGTCGCACTTGATGGTGCCGGTACCGCTGGCGGTCTTGTAGAACACCGACCAGCCGGACAAGTTGAACGACAGCTGGCAATCGATATTGCCGGCGGCCCGCGCCTGCGGGGCCAGCGTGGCGGCGCCAAGCAGCGCGATAAGCGAAAGTGACTTGATCATGTGGGCAGTGCCAGTGGTGGACGTGGCGCGAGACTAGCAGCGCCGATGTGGCAGCCGCGACAAGATGCCAGCGCGACGCACGCGTTTGTTCAGCGAGGTCTTCGCTGGCTTCGAGATGTCAGCAGAACTGCCGTCTGCAGCCGCGGCATGGGATGATTGCCGCATGCCACGCACCGTCTACAGCCTGCTCGTCAGCGCCCTGCTGTTGCCCACCCTCGCCCACTGCGGCGAGGCGATTCCCACCCAGGGTTACACCGTCGTCAGGACCTATCCGCACGATACCGCCGCCTTCACCGAGGGCCTGTTCTATCTGGACGGGCATCTCTACGAGAGCACCGGCGAGCTGGGCCAGTCCAGCGTGCGCAAGGTCGACCTGGACAGCGGCAACGTCCTGCAGCAGGTCAATACGCCGCCGCCGTTCTATGGCGAAGGCATCGTGGCCTGGAAGGATCGCCTGATCCAGCTGACTTGGCGCAATCAGCGCGGCTTCGTCTACGACTTGGCCACGCTGGCACCGCGTACCCAATTCACCTATTCCGGCGAGGGCTGGGCGCTGACCAGCGACGACCGCCAGCTCTATATGAGCGACGGAACCGCCAACATCCGCCGCCTGGATCCGCAGAGCCTGAAGCAGATCGGCAGCATCAAGGTCACCGCCCGCGGCAAGCCGCTGGACAAGCTCAACGAGCTGGAATGGGTCAAGGGACAGTTGCTGGCCAACGTCTGGCTGACCACCCGCATCGCACGCATCGACCCCGCCAGCGGCAAGGTCGTCGCCTGGATCGACCTCAAGGCGCTGGTGCCGGACCCCGACACCTTGACCGACCCCACCAACGATGTCCTCAACGGCATCGCCTACGACGCCGCGCACGATCGCTTGTTCGTCACCGGAAAACGCTGGCCGAAGATCTACGAGATCAAGCTGGCTCAGTAGCCGGGATTGGAGATTCGGGATTGGAGATTGGCAACCGCGGGCAGGCAGGCATCTGCGCGGCAGTGCTTGTACCAATCTCGAATCACGAATCCCCAATCTCGAACCGATCGGCATCCAGCATCGCGGGAAAACGGGCGCGGTGCTCGGCCAGCGCGGTGGCGCTGAGGGTGGTGGTGACCACCTGCTCGCGTTCGCGAATTTCCACCTGCGGCTGGCCGAGGAAATCGATCACCGCGCTGTCGCCGGCGTAGTGCAGTTGGTTGCCATCGATGCCAATACGGTTGACCGCCGCGACGAAGCACAGGTTTTCGATCGCGCGTGCGCGCAGCAACGTCTTCCACGCATAGGCGCGGGCGGACGGCCAATTGGCGACGAACACTTGCAGATCGAAATCCAGTTGCCCCGGGCGCTCCACATCGAAGCGATTGCGGCAGAACACCGGAAAACGCAGGTCGTAGCAGACCTGCGGATTGATCCGCCAGCCCTTCCATTCCACGGTCAACCGTTCGCGCCCGGCCGCGTAGCGCAGATGCTCGTTGCCGAAGCGGAACAGGTGACGCTTGTCGTAATACTGCAGCGCCCCGTCGGGCGTGGCCCATAGCAGCCGGTTGAACACACCGGCCTCGGTGCGCAACTGCACGCTGCCGGTGAGCGCTGCACCCAGGCGTGCGGCCTGCGCGCGCACCCACGCCACGGTTGGCCCGTCCATCCCCTCGGCCTTGAAGATGGCGTCGTTGGAGAACCCGCTGGTGAAGGTTTCCGGCAGGATCACCAGATCGGTCTGCCCGGCAAGCGGCTCCAGCAACGCTGCGTAATAGTCGCGGTTACCGGCCGGGTCATGCCAGAGGGTGTCGCCTTGGATCAGGGAGATGCGCAGGTCGTTCATAGAGAGGCGGGATTGGGGAGTCGGGATTGGGGATTCGAAACAGCGGGTGTCGGGCGGCCTGGGCTATCGGTTTGGTGTGGATTCAAAGCGACAACAGCGCGCCGCGTTTTCCAATCCCCAATCCCGATTCCCGAATCCCCGCTCGTCAGAGCTGCTGCAAGCGCTCGATCGCTGCATCCAATGTCGCATCGTTCTTGGCAAAGCACAGCCGCGCCAGGCGCTGCCCTGCAGGCGGGTTCTCGTAGAACGGCGACAACGGGATCGCGGCGACGCCCTTTTCGATCGTCAGCCACTTCACGAATTCGGTGTCGGTCAGATCGCTGATGGCCGAGTAATCCACCAGCTGGAAGTAACCGCCGGGCACCGGCAACGGCTTCAAGCGCGTGGTCAGCAGCTGCTCGCGGAAGCGGTCGCGCTTGGCTTGGTAGAACGCACCCAGTTGCTCGTCGTGTTCGGGCTCGTCGCGGATCATCGCAGCGAAGGCGTGCTGGGCCGGACCGAAACTGGTGAAGGTGTTGTACTGGTGCACCTTGCGGAATTCGGCCGTGAGCGTCGGCGGTGCGATGGCGTAGCCGATCTTCCAGCCGGTGCAGTGGTAGGTCTTGCCGAAGCTGGAGATCACGAATGCGCGCTCGCGCAGTTCCGGCCAGCGCAGCACCGATTCGTGCCGGCGGCCATCGAACACGATGTGTTCGTAGACCTCATCGGACAGCAAAGGATGTCGGTGCCGCGCAACAGCTCGGTCAGCGTCTGCATGTCGGCGGCCGACAGCATCGCGCCGGACGGGTTGTGCGGCGAGTTGATCATCAACAGGCGCGTCTTGGGCGTGATCGCGGCGCGCAGCGCAGCCCAGTCGACCGCAAAGGTCTGCGGGTGCAACGCCACATGCACGGCGCGTGCGCCGGCCAGCTCGATCGCCGGCTCGTAGCAGTCGTAGGCCGGGTCCAGCACGATGACCTCTTCGCCCACCCGCACCACCGCGTGGATGGCGTTGAAGATGGCCTCGGTGGCACCGCTGGTGACGGTGATCTCGGTGTCGGCATCGACGTGCGCGTCGTAGCAGCGCTGTGCCTTGCCGGCGATGGCCTGGCGCAACGCGGCCACGCCGGTCATCGGTGGGTACTGGTTGTGGCCGGCGGCCATGGCCTTGCCCAGTTCGTCGACCAGCCGCTGCGGCACCGCGAAATCGGGAAAGCCCTGGCCCAGATTGACCGCGCCGTGCTCGGCCGCCAGCTGCGACATGACGGTGAAGATGGTGGTGCCCACCTTGGGCAGCTTGGTCGTGAGGGGCATGGTGCCTGTCCGGACAAGAAACGGGGACCGCGAGTGTACGCAAAGCCGCCAGGCGGTTGCGCCCGGACACTGCAAAACAGCGTTCCCCGACCCATCGCGGCGCCTGTGGCGCTGCCGCAGATGTCCCCGGCATGCCACCATCGTCGCTACAATGCGCGCCCGGTCCGGCGCGTCCTGCCCCGGCCCTTCCCCATGCCGTCCTGCGACCCGAGCCTGCTGCACCGATGATCGAACCGCTGCACACCGCACCGCCGCTGCTGGCGGCGCACGCCCTGGCCTTCAGCCGCAACGAAGAGCCGGTGTTTGGCCCGCTGGATTTCCATGTCGATGCCGGCGAAGCGTTGTTGGTGCAAGGCGACAACGGCGCCGGCAAGACCACGTTGCTGCGCGTGCTGGCTGGCCTGCTGCATGTGGAGCGCGGACAGATCCAGATCGATGGCAAGACCGCCAAGCGCGGCGACCGCAGCCGCTTCATGGCCTACCTGGGCCACCTGCCCGGCTTGAAGGCCGACCTCAGCACGCTGGAAAATCTGCACTTTCTGTGCGGCCTGCACGGCCGCCGCGCCAAGCAGATGCCAGGCAGCGCGCTGGCGATCGTCGGCCTGGCCGGTTACGAAGATGCGCTGGTGCGGCAGTTGTCGGCTGGCCAGCGCAAGCGGCTGGCGCTGGCACGGCTATGGCTCTCGCCGGCACCGCTCTGGTTGCTGGATGAGCCGTACGCCAATCTGGATCTGGACGGCATCACCCTGGTGAACCGAATGATCTCTGCGCATCTGCGCGGCGGTGGCGCGGCGCTGGTCACCACGCACGGTGCGTATGCAGCGCCGCCGGTGCGCACCCGCATGCTCACGCTGGAGGCTGCGGCATGAGCACGCATTCGCCGCAACCCTCGCTGTGGCAGGCCGCCCGCGCCCTGCTTGCCCGCGACCTGCAGCTGCTGTGGCGGCGCCGCAGCGATGCGTTGCAGCCGGCGCTGTTCGCATTGCTGATCGTGGTGTTGTTCGCGTTGGGACTGGGCGGACGCCCGGACCTGCTCGCGCAGGCCGCGCCGGCGGTGTTGTGGCTGTCGGTATTGCTGGCTGGCCTGCTGTCGCTGGACGCCTTGTTCCGCAGCGATGTGGAAGACGGCTCGATGGAACAATGGTTGCTGGCACCGGTGCCGTTGGCCTGGTTGATCGCAGTGCGCGTGCTGCTGCACTGGGCGACCAGTGCGTTGCCGCTGATTGCCGTGACGCCGCTGCTGGGCGAATTGCTGCACCTGCCGCATGACCAATTGCCGGTGCTGCTGGCATCGTTGGCGCTGGGAACGCCGCTCCTGAGCCTGCTCGGCGCTGTGGTGGCGGCACTGACGGTGACGATGAAACGCTCTGGTATTCTCGTGGCGTTGCTGGCGTTGCCGCTGTACGTGCCGGTGCTGGTGTTCGGTGCCGGCAGCGTGGCGGCCAGCGGACAAGGGCAGGATGCAGTGGGTGCGTTGTTGTTGTTGGGCGCCGGACTGGTGATCGGCGTGGTCCTGGCACCGCTGGCTGCGGCGGCCGCGATCCGCATTTCGTTGAGTTGAGCGCTGCACTCGATGCATTGTCGATAGCACGCCCCGTACAACGCGTTGTTGCTGTTTCGAGAGCCAATGCCATTCCAAAGGCTACTGCCATCGCATGAACGTCGTCGTCCGCTGGTTCCACCAACTCGCATCGCCCCCGATCTTCGACCGTTTCACTGCGCGCTGGGCGCCGTGGTGCTACGCGCTGGCCGCGTTGCTGCTGGGCGTGGGCATCTGGCAGGCCTTGTTCGCGGTGCCGGCCGATTACCAGCAAGGCGACAGCTTCCGGATTCTCTATATCCATGTGCCGAGCGCGTGGATGAGCCTGTTCGTGTTCGGGCTGATGGCGCTGTACGCGGCCATCGCGTTGATCTGGCGCATCAAGATCTGCGAGATCCTGGCGATGGCGTGCGCGCCGATCGGCGCTGCGTTTACCGTGATCACCCTGCTGACCGGCAGCATCTGGGGCAAGCCGATGTGGGGCGCCTGGTGGGACTGGGACCCGCGCCTGACCACCGAATTGATTCTGCTGTTTCTGTATCTGGGCGTGATCGGCCTGTATCACGCCATCGACGACCGTCGTCAGGCGGCGCGCGCGGCGGCGTTGCTGGCCATCGTCGGGGTCGCGCTGCTGCCGGTGATCCGCTATTCGGTGGTGTGGTGGAATTCGCTGCACCAGGGTCAGAGCATCCGCCTGCTTGGGCCTTCCACGATCGATGCAAGCATGCTGCTGCCGCTATGGTTGATGGTGATCGGTACCAAGTTCTGGTTTGTCGGGTCGCTGTTGACGCGCGCGCGCGCCGACAACCTGCGCCGCGAGGCGGGCAAGGCCTGGATCGTGCGCGATGCGCAGGAGAGCGCGGCATGAGCTACCTGCCTTACGTCATCGCCGCTTACGCGGTGTTCGTGCTGGTGCTGCTGTGGGATCTGATCGCCGGCCGTTGGCAGGTGCGTCGCGCCCTGAAGACCGCCCAGGCGCGCCGCCTGCGCGAGCGCAAGCGCGCGGTGCCCAGTGATGCGGAGCTGATCCGGTGAACCCGCAACGTCGCCGCCGCCTGTGGCTGGTGCTGGCCTTGATACTGGCCGGCGGGCTGGCAACCACGCTGGTGGCCATGGCCTTGCAACGCAACGTGGCCTACCTGTACACGCCCTCGGAAGTGCTGCGTGGCGACGCCGGCGCGCATTCGCGCTTCCGGCTTGGCGGCATGGTCGAAAAAGGCTCGTTCCAACGCGCCTCCGGCTCGTTGGAAGCACACTTCCGCGTCACCGATGGCGATGCGCAATTGCCCGTGAGTTACGACCGCATCCTGCCGGACCTGTTCCGCGAGGGGCAGGCAGTGGTGGCCACCGGCCGCATGCAGAACGGCATCTTCGTCGCCGAAGATGTGCTGGCCAAGCACGACGAAACCTATATGCCGAAGGAAGTGGCCGACAAGATGGGCAGCGCGCATCGCAAGCACGATGTGCCAGCCGCGGCGGATCAGGTTGGAGAGCGGCATTGATGACGTGCATCAGGCCATCTGCATGCCGGCAGGCGGATGGCTTGCGCGGGAGGTGCATGGCCAACGACGTCGCGGTGGGTGGGCAAGCAGGTGCAGGCGCTGCAGGAATGCTGGCGCTGCAGGGCACCTGCGGTCGTCGCACCGGCCCATGCGCGACAACGCGGCGCCCCGATGCTTCCTGAACTCGGGACGTTCCTGCTGGTGCTGGCCCTGCTGGTGGCGCTGGTGCAGGCCGTGGTGCCGCTGGCAGGCGCACAGCGCGGACGCAGCAGCTGGATGGCCGTGGCGCGACCGGCAGCGCTGGTGCAGTTTGCACTGATCGCATCGGCCTTCGCCGTGTTGACGCACGCTTTCTTGGTGCAGGATTTTTCGGTGCGCTACGTCGCCGAGAATTCCAACAGCCTGCTGCCGGTGATGTACCGCTATTCGGCGGTGTGGGGTGCGCACGAAGGCTCGCTGCTGCTGTGGACGCTGGTACTGGCGTTATGGACCGGCGCGGTGGCGCTCTGGTCGCGGCAGCTGCCCGCGCACGTGATCGCGCGCGTGCTCGGCGTCATGGCGCTGGTGAGCATTGGGTTTCTGGCCTTCCTGCTGTTTACCTCCAACCCATTCGCGCGGTTGTTCCCGGTGCCGCTGGAAGGCGGCGACCTCAATCCGCTGCTGCAGGACCCGGGGCTGATCGTCCATCCGCCGATGCTGTATTGCGGCTACGTCGGCTTTGCGGTGCCGTTCGCGTTCGCCATCGCCGCACTGCTGGAAGGCCGCATGGATGCGCGCTGGCTGCGCTGGACGCGGCCGTGGACCAATGTCGCCTGGTCGATGCTCACCGTCGGCATCGCGCTTGGCAGCTGGTGGGCGTATTACGAGCTGGGCTGGGGTGGCTGGTGGTTCTGGGACCCGGTGGAGAACGCCAGTTTCATGCCGTGGCTGGTGGGCACCGCGCTGCTGCATTCGCAGGCGGTAACCGAAAAGCGCGGCAGCTTCGCCAGCTGGACCTTGTTGCTGGCAATCGCCGCCTTCGCGCTGTCGCTGCTGGGCACCTTCCTGGTGCGCTCGGGCGTGCTGACCAGCGTGCACTCGTTCGCCGCCGACCCGTCGCGTGGGCTGTTCATTCTGGTCTTCCTGCTGGCCGTGGTCGGTGGTTCGTTGCTGCTGTATGCGTTGCGCGCGCCGCTTCTGTCGGTGGTGGACGATCCGCGTCGCGCATTCGCCGGCAGCTCGCGCGAAACCTTGTTGCTGTTGAACAACCTGCTGCTCACCTGCGCCTGCGCAATGGTGTTGCTGGGTACCTTGTATCCGCTGCTCGCCGATGCCTTGGGGCTGGGCAAGCTGTCGGTTGGGCCACCCTACTTCGGCACCTTGTTCGTGGTGTTGATGGCGCCGCTGGTGGCACTGTTGCCCTTCGGCCCGCTCACCCGCTGGCAGCGCGAACAGGCTTCGCGGCCGATGGCGATGCTGGCGCCGTGGGCGGGTCTGGCGGTGGCGGCCGGCGTACTGGCCTGGTTCGCCGCGCCGCAGGGACAATTGAAAGCCGCCTTCGGTGTCGCCGGTGCAGCCTGGGTGCTGCTGGGCACCGCGCGCTTCCTGTGGACGCGGCGGGCGGCCAAGGGGCGCAAATTCACGGCCGAGATGCTGGGCATGGTGCTGGCGCACCTGGGCGTTGCAGTGTTCCTGTCCGGTGCCATGCTGGTGGAGGGATTGAGCCTGCAGCGCGAAGTGGCGCTGGCGCCCGGGCAACAGGTGCAGATCGGCCGCTATGCACTGCATTTCGACCGGATGGAAGAACTGCGCGGACCCAATTACGTGTCCGACCGTGCCAACCTGCAGGTATTCAAGGACGATGCCCCGGTGGGCGCGCTGCATGCCGAAAAGCGCCGTTACGCCAGTGGCGGGCAGACGTTGACCGAGGCGGCGATCCGCCCTGGCCCGTTCGGCGACCTGTATGTCGCCCTTGGCGAACCGCTGGGCAATCAGGCCTGGGCGGTGCGTGTCCACCTCAAACCGTTCGTCCGCTGGATCTGGCTGGGAGCGTTGCTGATGGCGCTTGGCGGCCTGGTGACCGCGGCCGACCGGCGTTTTCGTCGTTCTCCGGAGATCCAAGATGGTTGAGTCACGTTCGCCCCGCCTGCCCACTGCGGTTCTCGTGGGCGCCATCGTGCTGCTGCTCGCCCTGGCAGCGCTGCTGGTCTATGCGGTGGTGCGCTCTGGTCAGGACGATCGCGATGCCCTGCCCTCTGCGCTGATCGGCAAACCAGCGCCGGAATTCGCGCTGCCGTTGCTGCACGACCCGGCCATCGTGGTGCATGCGCGCGAATTGCGCGGCGCGCCATACATCATCAACGTGTGGGGCAGCTGGTGCCCGGCCTGCCGCGAAGAACACCCGGTGCTGAGCCGCTTCGCCCTGACCAAGCGCGTGCGCGTGATCGGCTACAACTGGAAGGACGAGCGCAACGATGCGCTGCGCTGGCTCGAACAACTCGGCAACCCGTATCTGCTGGTGGTCGCCGATCAAGATGGCCGCACCGCCATCGATTTCGGCATCGCCGCCGCGCCGGAAACCTTCTTGGTCGACGGGCGTGGCGTGGTGCGCTGGAAGTACAGCGGCATGCTGACCCAATCCATCATCGACACCCAGTTGATTCCGGCGCTGAGCAAGATCGAGCGTTCCCCCACTGCCGCACCGGACCTGCACGCCAAACGATGACGCGCACCTGGCTGCTCCTGCTGCTGTTGCTACCCTGTCTGGCCGTTGCCCAGCCGGTCGGCGACCCGGCGCCGCTGCGCTATGCATCGGCCGAAGAGGAGGCGCGTTTTCATGCACTTACCGCCGAGTTGCGCTGCGTGCAATGCCAGAACCAGTCGCTGGCCGATTCCAACGCGCAGATTGCGCAGGACTTGCGCCGCGAGGTGCTGGCATTGATGCACGAAGGCCGCAGCGATGCGCAGATCCGCCAGTTCCTGGTCGCGCGCTATGGCGAGTTCGTGCTGTACCGTCCGCGTGTGGAGTCGCGCACCTGGCTGCTATGGTTCGGTCCGCTGCTGGTGTTGCTGCTGGGCGCGGGCGCCGTTGTGCTGGTGGTACGCAAACGCAGCGTGGCCGCGCCTGCCATGCCTGCCGACGAGCAGGAGTGGTGATGGCCGGCTTTGTCATTGCGGGGATCGTGATTGCGCTGCTGGCCTTCGGCGTGGTGGTGCGCCCGCTGTGGCGCGAGGCGCGCGGCCTGGCCGCAAGCGTGGCAGTGTTGCTGCTGGCCGCGAGTGCGGCGTTGTACTGGTTGGTCGGCACGCCAGGCGCCATGACCCAGCCGACCAATCGCCCGGCCACCCCACGCTCGCTGGATGAAGCCATCGTGCAGCTGCGCGCGGCGCTGGCCAGTAACCCCGAACAGGCCGAAGGCTGGGTGTTGCTGGGGCGCTCGCTGTCCAGCCAGCAAAAATTTGCCGAAGCGCGCGATGCCTTCGCACGCGCGGTGGCACTGCGTCCGGACGAAGCGGACGTGCTGGTCGCCGCGGCGCAGGCGCGCATGCTTGCCGACGACAGCGGTCGCCCGGATCCGGAAGCCATGCGCCTGCTCGAACACGCGCTGGCGGTGCAACCGGACCATCAACGCGCACGCTGGTTCCTGGGGTGGTGCAGCGCCAGGCCGGTGAGCCAGCCAAGGCCAGTGCGACATGGGAGCCGCTATTGCGCGTGGTCGATGCCGCAACCCGCCCTGGCCTGCTCGAACAGATCAATGCTGCTCGACAGGACGCCAAGCTCGAGCCGATCCAGGCACCGGCTGCACCTACCGCCGCTGCAGCGAACGACAAACGCATCCAGGTGCGCGTGACGCTGGATGCCGAATTCGCCAAGCGCGCCGGATTGTCCGGCGACACCAGCGTGTTCGTGATCGCGCGCGCGGCCGACACGCCGATGCCGGTGGCGGTGGAAAAACACGCGCTGAGCGAGCTTCCATTGACTATTACGCTGGACGATGGCGACAGCCCGATGCCGACGCGCACGCTGTCGTCGCTGGACAACGTACAGCTGCTGGCCCGGCTGTCGCGCAGCGGCAACGCCATGCGTCAGGCCGACGACGTGGAAAGCGCACCGGTGACGGTCGCACTGCCTGCGGACGCGCCAGTGGAGCTGGTGATCGGCCGCTGATGGCGTGTTGCGTTGCATTACGACGCTTCGGCGCAGTGTCGCATAAGAATGCCAAACACCATCTGCGCCAGCCTGACGGCTGCGCAGGAGTTCTGTTGGTCGCTCCTGGTCGGTTGCGATGTTCAAACCATCTGTACCGACCATCTCGACTGGCCCTTGCCTGCTCACCGTCGCGGCACGGATGTCGCTCAGGCGCTTGCAAAGACGCATTGCAGCGTTCCGCGCTGGTGGGCATGCAAGGGTCTTGCAGCCAAACCGCAGGTCTGCCGCCCTGCAAAGTGGCATCACGCAGCGCATGGCTTCCAGCCAATTCCCGATTTCCCATTCCCATCCTGCACACTGGCGCGTGCCATGGCAGATAGAATTGGCCCATGACTGAATTCATCCCCGCCGGCACGCTGTACCACGCCCTGCCCTCGCCGTTTCCGATGAAACGCGGCGGCGTGCTGCATCAGGCACGCGTGGCGTACGAGACCTGGGGCACGCTGGCAGCAGACCGCAGCAATGCGATCCTGATCGTCACCGGCCTGTCGCCTAACGCGCACGCGGCGGCAAACCAGGCCAACCCCGAGCCGGGCTGGTGGGACGCAATGCTGGGGCCGGGTAAGCCGATCGATACCACACGCTGGTTCGTGGTGTGCGTCAATTCGTTGGGCAGTTGCAAGGGCTCGACCGGGCCGGCTTCGGTGAACCCTGCCACCGGCATGCTGTATCGCCTCACCTTTCCGGACCTGTCGATCGAAGACGTGGCCGACGCCGCAGCCGATGTGGTGCGCGCGCTGGGTATCGCGCAACTGGCCTGCCTGATCGGCAACTCGATGGGCGGCATGACGGCGCTGGCGCTGTTGCTGCGTCATCCCGGCATCGCGCGCAGCCATATCAATATCTCCGGCAGCGCGCAGGCATTGCCGTTTTCGATCGCGATCCGCTCGTTGCAACGCGAGGCGATCCGGCTGGATCCGCACTGGAACGGCGGCCACTACGACGATGCCAGCTACCCCGAATCGGGCATGCGCATGGCGCGCAAGCTCGGCGTGATCACCTACCGCTCGGCGCTGGAATGGGACGGCCGTTTCGGCCGTGTGCGGCTGGACTCGAACAGGCCGCCGATGATCCGTTCGGGCTGGAATTCCAGGTGGAAAGCTATCTGGAAGGCCACGCGCGCCGCTTCGTGCGCTTCTTCGACCCCAACTGCTATCTGTATCTGAGCCGCTCGATGGACTGGTTCGACCTGGCCGAGTATGTCGAGGAAAGACCCGCTGCCGGCTCTCCCGTCGACCACGCCCATGCAAATGCCCTGCCCGCCTCTGCCAAGCCGCAGACCGGCGTCTCGACCGCCGACGCGGTGCTTGCCGGCCTGGCGCGTATCCGCATCGCGCGTGCGCTGGCGATCGGTGCCAATACCGACATCCTGTTCCCGGTGCAGCAGCAGGAACAGATCGCCGACGGCTTGCGTGCCGGCGGCGCCGATGCGCACTTCATCGGCCTGGATTCGCCGCAAGGCCACGATGCGTTCCTGGTCGATTTCGCCCGGTTCGGCCCAGCGGTGAGCAACTTTTGCAGGGCTGTTGAGCTGCTCGAACCTCGCGCTGCGCTGCTGGATCTCGGCCGATGTTGCTGGACTGGGGCGACCATCACCGCTGTTTTTCCGGCCGAGCAATCGATGCGTGAGATGCGCGCACACCGCACCAGCACGCCACACCATCCAACGGAGCAATGCGAATGCGCTACCAGGGACGTCTCAGCGACTGGAATGATCACAAGGGCTTTGGTTTCGTCACGCCCAATGGTGGTGGCGACCGCGCATTCGTCCATATCAGCGCGTTTGCATAGCAGACCCGTCGCCCGCGCGACGGGGAGATCATCACCTACGCGATCGAACGCGATGCGCACAAGCGCCTGAATGCCACGCAAGTGCGGTGGGCAGACCGTACCACCGCCGCCAGAGCCGAACAGCGTCGCAGCGGATTGCCACGCAAGACGCTGGCTGCGGTGTCGATGCTCGCCTTGGCGGCGGCCACGCTGATGCACGTGATACCGATGATCGTAGCGCTCTGATACGCGGCGGCCAGCCTGCTCACACTGTTGATCTATGCGATGGACAAATCGGCTGCGCAACGCAATCAATGGCGCACACCCGAATCCAGCTTGCACCTGCTGGCGCTGATCGGTGGCTGGCCAGGTGCATTGCTGGCGCAGGAAATCTACCGGCACAAATGCAGCAAGGCGGCGTTCCAGATGACGTTCTGGATCACGGTTGCATTAAATGTCAGCGCACTGGTGCTCGTGGTGACCGAGACCGATCTGATGGCCGCGCTTCCGGTGCTATTCGATTGAACGCGATCAACAACGTGTGGCCGGGGTGATCAACGCTCACCCCGTGACAACCTTCGAGCAACGCAGCGATTGGCTATGCGCCCTGATCGAGCAACTCCAGCTTTCCCTCACGCATCCGGTAATGCCGCTGCACCACGCCGGGCGGTAACGCGTCGTGGGTGATCATCACCAGCGAGCGTTCGCCGAGTGCAGCGGCCAGGTCGAGCAGCAGCGCGTCGGCGGTATCCACGTCCAGACCGTCGGTGGGTTCGTCGAGCAATAGGATCGGGGCATCGCGCAGCAGTGCCCGCGCCAGGGCGAGCCGGCGCGCCTGGCCGGCAGACAGCGTGGCACCGTTTTCGCCAACCCAGGTGTCCAGGCCGTTGTTCGCGCTGGCCCACGCGCCCAGGCGCACCTGTTCGAGTACCTGCCACAACGCGGCATCCTCGGCAGCAGGATGGCCGATGAGCAGGTTGTCGCGCACGCTGCCGGCAAATACCGGCGCATTCTGCGGCAGCCAGGCGATACGCTGGTGCCACTGCGCCTGTGCGACGTGGCGCAGGTCGATGCCCGCATAGCGCAGCTGCCCGGCCTGCGGATCCCACAGGCGCAGTAACAACGCCGACAATGTACTTTTGCCGCTGCCGCTATCGCCGCTGATGGCAATGCGCTCGCCCGGCGCCAGGGTGAGATCGAGCGCATGCAGTACCGGGCGCACGCTACCGGACCAGGCAAACGACACCTGCTGCAATTGCAGCGTGCCAGTGCGCGGCGCATCGATCGCGCGCGCCGGATCGCTCACCGACGGCGCTTGGTCGACGATGGCCTGCAGGCGCCCGGCGGCAACGCGCGCACTTTGCAGCGCCTGCAAGGCCAGCCCGGCACCGGCCCAGACTTCCAGCAACGCCATGGTCAAAAACACCAACCCTGCAGCACGCTCGGCGCCGATCAGCCCGCGCTCGGCCGCGCCAAGTGCCAGCCACAGCATGCCGGCCAGCCCCAGCCCGCCGCAGAGCGCATGCAGCAGGTTGCCGGTGATCAGCCGTTTGCGCTGGATGCGATCGCCACCGGTCACGGCGGCGGCCGCGGCGTCGCTGCGCTGCAGCCAGGCGCCTTGTGCGTCGATCGCAGCAAGGTCGGCTGCGCCCTCCAGGCCTTCGAAGGCTTGTGTACGCAAGTCGGTTCGCTGCTGTGCACGCAACCGCTCGCGCTGCGCGCCGCCGCGTGCAACCTGCCACGGCACCAGCCCGCCGATCAGCACGCCAAGTACCAGCAACACGCATGCAGCGGGAAGATAGATCAGTGCAGCGGCGACCACACCGCCCAACCAGATGCCGAGCAACGCAGCCAGCGGTGCCAATGCGCGCACGCTGAGGCCGTCGACCTCGCCAATGTCGGACATCAGCCGCGCCAGCAGATCACCGGTCCGGGTGGCCGACAATCGCCCGGGCGCCAGCGGCAAGGCGCGGCGAAAGAACCACACCCGCAGATCGCGTGCGATGCGCAAGGTGGCATCGTGCCCGATCAACTTTTCGCCATAACGCGACACGATACGCGCGAAGGTCAAGGCGCGAATGCCGGCCGACGGCGAGAAGAAATTGAAGCCGGCCCCCATGCCGGCAACGCCAGCCAGCGCAGCGGCGGTCAGAAAGCTGCCGGACAAGCCCAGCAGGCCGACACCGGCAAGCATGGTGACCAGCACCAGCGCTGCCGACAGCAGCAGGCGCCAGGCATGCAGACCAAACACATCGCGCAGACGCTCGGGCTGGGTGCGGCTCATGGTGCCTGCACCGTGACCGGCGCGCCGCGCAGATCGATGACCGTGTCGGCCCAACGCATCACCGCAGCGCTGTGCGTCGCCAGAACGACCGCACGGCCGCGCGCAAAGATGCCCAGCGTACGCAGCAATTCCGCTTCGGTATCCGGGTCGAGAAAGGCGGTGGGTTCGTCCAGCAGCAACACATCCGGCTCGCGCAACAACAGCCGCGCCAACGCTACGCGGCGGGCTTCGCCACCGGACAGACCGAAGCCACGCTCGCCGATGACCGCGTCTAGGCCGGCCGGCAAGTGCGCGGTAAAGCGCAGCACTTGGGCCGCCTCGGCCGCCGCGTGCAGGCGCGCATCGCTGGCCTGCGGGTCGGCCAGGCGCAGGTTGTCGGCAATGCTGGCCTGAAACAGATAGGGCCGCTGCGTGGCATATCCGATGCGCGCACCCGGGCGCACGGCTACGCTGCCCGCCTCGGGTGCAAGCCAACCGGCGAGCCCTTCCAGCAGCGTGCTCTTGCCGCTGCCGCTGGCACCGATCACCGCAACGCGCTGCCCAGGCTCCAGCGTCAGCGCAAAGTCCCTGACCACCAGCTGCGGCGCGCCGGCAGGACGCAGCGCCAATCCGCGCGCCTGCAACAAGGGCGCATGCGCTTGTGCCGGCTCCAGGGCACGTGCGGGGAGCGCCGCGATCTGCGCAGCGGCAGGCGGCTGGAAACCCTGCAGCAATCGCTCGGCCTCGGCGACTGCAGCCAAGGCGTTTGCGCGGTCATGGTAGTGCGCGGCCAAGCGCCGCAGCGGTGCGAAGAATTCCGGCGCCAGCAGGAGGCAGAACATGCCCGCACCCAGCGATGGCAGACCGTGCAGATGGAGCATGCCCAGGTAACTCAAACCGAAGTACAGCGCCACGATCGCCACGCTGACGGAGGCAAAAATTCCAGCACGGTCGACGACAGGAATGCGATACGCAACACGTTCAACGAGCGCTCGCGCACGCCCTCGGCAGCGGCGGCAATGCCCTGCAACTCAGCCTGGCCGCGGCCATACACGCGCAGCAATCCCAGGCCCTTGAGGCGATCGGCAAAATGCCCGCCCATGCGCGCCAACTCGCCGAGTTGTTCGCGCCCTGCGGCCTCGGCGCCCCACCCCACCAGCATCATGAAGAACGGAATCAGCGGCGCGGTGAGCAGCAACACCAACCCGACCACCCAATCGACGTAAAACACCGCGATCAGGATCAGCGGCGGCACCAGCAACATTTCGATGCGAGCCAGCTGATAGCCAACGAAATAGCCTTCCAGCGCATCGGTATGCGCCAGGCTCAATTCGCCCAGTTCGCCGCTGCGCTGCCGGCGCAGCCATAGCGGCCCGTGCTGCACCAGGCGTCGCGCAATGCGCGCGCGCAGTTCGCGTTTGGCCACGTCGGCCACTTCACCGGTCAACGATTGCGCCCAGGCGTTGAGGAGCGCGCGCCCGATCAGCGCAACCAGCAATCCGGCGCCCACGTTGCGCAATTGCGCCAATGCCAGGTGCTGCACCAGCACCGCCTGTACCAGCCAGGCGATTGCAGCCGATTGCACAAGCAGCAGCACACCCGACAACGCCACCGCCACGCCGGCAAGCCGACGCGCGCGCGTGGCCGATGCGGCCAGCGCACCCAGCCAGTGGCCGCGTTGACGGCGCTGGGCGGGCGTTTCGCTGGCTTGCACGCTGGGCTGGCTCACGTCGCTCTTCTGAAGACTGCACATTGCACGCGATTGTAAGTCGCCGCCTCCCGGTGGGGGATAGACAGTGTGACGCACCTGTTCAGCGCCGCATTGATTTGGATCAACGCGGCCGGCGCGCTGGCGGCAGATGATCGCCACATTCCTTACCGACCCTCAACCAGGCCCACCCGCCATGATCGACTCGACAGTTGTCGAACTGTCGCGGCTGCAGTTCGCAGTCACCGCGATGTACCACTTCATCTTTCCGCCGCTCACCATGGGCCTGTCGTTCCTGCTGGGCATCATGGAAAGCGTCTACGTCATGACCGGCAAGCAGATCTGGCGGCGTATGACCATGTTCTGGGGTGTGCTGTTCGGCATCAACTTCGCCATGGGCGTCGGCACCGGCATCGTGATGGAATTCGAGTTCGGCATGAACTGGTCGTACTACAGCCATTACGTGGGCGACATCTTCGGCGCGCCGCTGGCGATCGAAGGGCTGATGGCGTTCTTTCTGGAAGCCACGTTTTTGGGCCTGTTCTTCCTTGGCTGGAACCGCCTGAGCAAGGTGCAGCACCTGATCACCACCTGGCTGGTGGCGCTGGGCAGCAACTTCTCGGCGTTATGGATCCTGATCGCCAACGGCTGGATGCAGAATCCGGCCGGCGCGGTGTTCAACCCCGACACCATGCGCATGGAAGTGGTGGATTTCGTGGCGGTGCTGTTCAACCCGGTGGCGCAAGCCAAGTTCGTGCATACCGTCAGTGCCGGCTACGTGCTGGGCGCGGTCTTCGTGATGTCGATCAGTGCGTTTTACCTGTTGCGCGGCAAGCATATTGAAATGGCACGGCGTTCGTTTGCGGTGGCTGCAGCGTTTGGCCTGCTGTCGTCGCTGTCGGTGGTGGTACTGGGCGACGAGAGCGGCTATGCCGCCAGCGAACACCAGAAGATGAAACTGGCGGCCATCGAAGCGATGTGGGAAACCGAAGCTGCGCCGGCCGATTTCACAGCGTTCGGCATTCCGAACCAGACCACCCATCGCAACGATTACGCCATCAAGATTCCGTACCTGATGGGCTTGATCGCCACGCGTTCGCTGGATGAGCCAGTTCCAGGCATTCTCGAACTGGTCGGCCGTGCCGAACACCGCATCCGCGGTGGTCAGATCGCCTACGGCGCACTGCAACGCATCCGTGCCGACAAGAACGACGCCCAAGCGCGCAAGGCCTTCGATGCGCATTGGCAGGACCTGGGCCACGGCCTGCTGCTCAAGCGCTACCGCGACGATATCGGCAATGCCACACCGGAGCAGATTGCCCAGGCTGCGATGGACACCGTGCCGCGCGTGCTGCCGCTGTTCTGGACCTTCCGCATAATGGCCGCCATCGGCATGTATCTCATCGTGTTTTTCGCTGTCGCCTTCTGGTTTGCCTGCAAGCACAACTTCCAGGAAAAACGCTGGTTCCTGAGCTTGGCCCTGTGGACGCTGCCGCTGCCGTGGATCGCGATCGAATGCGGCTGGTTCGTGGCCGAATACGGCCGCCAGCCCTGGGCGGTGGAAGGCGTGTTGCCCACCTTCTACGCCGCCTCGGGGCTGGATCTGTACGAGATCGTGATGACGCTGGTGGGCTTCACCGCGCTGTACACCACGCTGCTGGTAATTGCGATCAAGTTGTCGCTGAAGACCATCAACAAGGGCCCGGAGATGCTGTTCCCGACAATGCTGCCCAACGCATTGCCTGTCGCCCCACCCGAGCATGCCAAGCAAGACCACGCCACCTCGCCTCACGCACCGCTGAGTTCCGGTGCCGTGGCCGGCAGCGCACCGTAAGCGAAGGAGAGACATCATGGATTTCGTATTGCTCGATTACACAACCCTGCGCGTGATCTGGTGGCTGCTGCTCGGTGTACTGCTGTCCGGTTACGCGGTGATGGGCGGCTTCGATCTGGGCGTGGGCGCGCTGCTGCCGTTCGTCGCCAACAACGATGCCGAACGCCGGCTGGTGATCAACACCGTCGGCCCGGTCTGGGAAGGCAACCAGGTGTGGTTGATCCTGGGCGGCGGCGCGATCTTTGCCGCGTTCCCACCGTTGTATGCAGTGAGTTTCTCCGGGTTCTATCTGGCGATGTTCCTGATCCTGTTCGCGCTGATCCTGCGCCCGGTCGGTTTCAAGTTCCGCGGCAAACTGGTGAGTCCGCGCTGGCGCAGCAACTGGGACTGGGCATTGTTCGTCGGCGGCTTCATTCCGGCACTGATCATGGGCGTGGCGGTCGGCAACGTGCTGCTGGGGGTGCCGTTCCATTTCGACGACAGCATGCGCACGTTCTATACCGGCAACCTGTTGGGGCTGCTGACGCCGTTCGCATTGCTTGCCGGCTTGCTCAGCGTGGCGATGCTGCTCGCGCATGGCGCCGCGATGCTGGTGCTCAAGACCGATGGACCGGTGGCCGAGCGCGCGGCACGTTTCGGCGCCATTGCCGCGCTGTGTGCGCTGGCACTGTTTGCAGCAGGCGGCGCGTGGGTGGCGCTGGGCCTGCCCGGCTACGCGGTGACCTCGGTGCTGGCCACCGATGCGGCCACCAACCCGCTCGGCAAGACCGCTGCGCTCACCGCCGCGGGCGGCTGGTTGCACAACTACAGCAGCATGCCGGCCACACTCATGGCGCCGCTGGTGGGCCTTGTCGGGCTTGCAACGAGCGCGGTGTGCTTGCGCATGCGGCGCGGCGGCCTGGCCTTCATCGCCTCCGGCAGCGCCATCGTCGGCATCGTGTTCACGGTGGGCTTTGCGTTGTTCCCGTTCCTGCTGCCCTCTTCCACCACGCCGAGCGCGAGCCTGACAGTGTGGGATGCATCCAGCAGCCGGCTGACGTTGTGGATCATGTTGTTGGCCACGGCCGTGTTCATGCCGATCGTGCTGGCGTACACCAGCTGGGTGTATCGCGTGCTCAAGGGCAAGGTCACCGACGATGCGGTCACGACCAATCCCAACGCGTACTGAGCGCTGCGGCAGCGATCGCAGTGCCTGCGCTGCCGTCGCCGCATTGCGCGTCATCATCATCTTGTTCAAGGATTCGAGGAGCACACCAATGTGGTATTTCACATGGATACTCGGCACCGGCCTGGCGGCATTGGCCGCGGTGCTCAACGGCATGTGGTTCGAAGCACGCGAGCCCGAGCGTGGCGAGCCGCCTCAGTAAAATAATTTCATCAGATGCTTGCCGATTCCCCATTCCCTATGTAACATACTCGGCTCCTTCGGGGTGTAGCTCAGTCTGGTAGAGCGCTACGTTCGGGACGTAGAGGTCGCAGGTTCGAATCCTGTCTCCCCGACCAGTTTCAAAACACAAACCGGCCTCGTGCCGGTTTTGTGTTTTCAGGCGTCGTTGCACGCAGGTGCGCGGCGCGGATGGTCTGTCATGTCTGTTGTCACTGCCGCGTCTTCTTCGTCCGCCCAGTTGCGTGGTCGCGGCCTGGTGCTGGCCGCGATTTTGCTGTCCGCATTCAACTTGCGCACCGCGGTGACGTCGCTGACGCCGCTGCTGGAACGCATTGCCGACGAGTACGCCTTCGGCGCGCCTACCATGGGTGCGCTCGGCATGTTGCCGACCGCAGCGTTCGCACTCACCGGCGTGGCAACGCCGGCGTTGCTGCGCCGTTTCGGTTTGCTGCGCGTGGCGCTGGCGTCGATGGCGTTGGCCACGCTGGGATTAGTGCTGCGCCCGCTGCTGCCGGGCACCGCCGGGTTGCTGGTCGGCTCGCTGGTGGCGTTGGCCGGCATGGGCATGGGCAACGTGGTGCTGCCGCCACTGGTGAAGCGCTACTTCGGCGACCGCGTGGGCCGGGTGAGCACGCTGTACATCACCGTGCTGCAGGTCGGTACGCTGCTGCCGGCGCTGCTGGCAGTGCCGGTGGCCGATGCGCTGGGTTGGCGCAGTTCGATGGTGGCGTGGGTGCTGCCGGCCCTGCTGGCAACGGCGGCGTGGGCGCTGGTGCACGCCAACCATCGGCGCCTCCGCGCCACCGGCCCGGCACCGGTCACCCCCACGCCCGAAGCCGAAGGCCGCGTCGCCCGTACTGCGCTGGGGTGGTGCATGGCGGTGACCTTCGGCATGACCTCGCTGGTGACCTATTCCATGTTCACCTGGCTGCCGACGCTGCTGCGCGAAGCCGGTGCATCGCCTGCGTTCGGCGGCACCATGGTGGCGTTGTTCGCGGCATTGGGCATGGCCGGTGCACTGACCATGCCGGCGCTGGCGGTGCGCATGCGTAACCCGTTTCCGATCGTGCTGCTCTGCGCAGCCTGCCACCTCGTCGCGTTCGCCGGGCTGTGGTGGGCGCCGCTGGCCGCACCGGTGCTGTGGGTGACCCTGCTCGGCCTGGGGCCGAGCACGTTTCCGTTGGCGTTGGTATTGGTGAATCAGCGCAGCCGCACGGCGGCCGGTTCGGCCGCACTGTCCGGTTTCTCGCAGGGCGTGGGCTATGCGGTGAGCTGCCTGGGGCCATTCCTGTTCGGCTGGCTGCACGCGCACAGTGGCGGCTGGACCTCCCCGTTCGTGTTCCTGGTCATCTGCCTGCTGGTGCAGCTGGCCGCCGCCTGGGTGGTCTGCCGCCCGCAGTTGCTGGAAGATGCGTGGGCGCCGCCGGCACGCGGCGCCCACGCGCTCAACGTACCGGCAGAGTGATGTAGCTGGCCTGCTCGGGGGACACGTACACCCGCTGCGTGGCTTTTTGATAATCGCCAGGCTTGGCGAAGAAGATGTTGGGCACGTAGGCCTGCGGATTGCGGTCGTATAGCGGGAACAGGCTGGATTGCACCTGCACCATCACCCGGTGGCCCGGCTGGAAGGTGTGGTTGGCGGTTGGTAAGCCGAACTGGAATGCCAGCGGCTGATTGGACGCCAAGGGTCTGGGCGTGCTGAAACTCTCGCGGTAGCGGCCGCGGAAAATCGCCAACGACACCGGCAACTCGTAGCCGCCCATCTTCGGGTTCGAGGCCATCTCCTCCGGATACACGTCGATCAGCTTCACCACCCAATCGCTGTCGCTGCCGCTGGTGGAGGCCTGCAGATGCACTTCGGGCGCACCGGCGATCTGCAGCGGCTCGGTCAGCGGCTCGGTGACGAAGGTCAGCACGTCCGGGCGGCCATCGACAAAGCGCTGGTCGTGCACCAGCCAGGTCGTCCACATCGCGCGGTCGGCAAAATCCACCGGTCGCGGCACGAAGGGCACCGGCTTGGCCGGGTCGGACACGTACTCTTCAAACCCCGCCTGCCCGGCCACCGGTTGCCGGAACGACAACTTGCCGCCGGCCTGCAGATACAGCGGCTTGCTGGACGAGGCGCAGCCCTTGTCGCAACTGCGCGGCCACGCCTTGAGGCGGTCCCAGTGGTTCTCTCCCGTGTTGTAGATGAACACCGGCGGCGTGTCTGCCTTGGGCGCGCCATCGACCAGGTACTGGTCCAAGAACGGGCGCAGCACCTCGGCACGGAACTGGCGCGCGGTGTCGCCTTCGAAATTCAGCGCACCCAAGGCGCTGCCGTCGTAGTTCACCTGGCTGTGGCGCCACGGGCCCATCACCAGGTAGTTGAGGGTATTGCCCTTGTCGCGCGGCTCCATCGCCGCATAGCTGTGGATCGCCCCCACATGTCTTCCTGATCCCACAGGCCTTGCAGCCACATCGTGGGCACCTTCAGCGGCGTGCGCGCCATCACCTTGTCCAGCGCCTGTTCCTGCCAGAACGCGTCATAGGCGGCGTGTTCGGTGAGCTTGTGCCACCACGGCAACTGCTCCAGGCCTGCAGCCTTGGCGAAGTCGCCGGCCGAGCCGGCCTGCAGGAAATTGCTGTAGTCGTCGTGCCCCTGGCGCGCGATGCCGGCGCCCTTGCCGCGCTTGCTGAGCTGGCCGGTGAAGTAATCGAAATTGACCTGGCGGAAAGCACCGTAATTGAACCAGTCGTCGCCCATCCAGCCGTCGATCATCGGGCTTTCCGGCACCGCCACCTTCAAGGCGGGATGCGGGTTGGTCAGCGCCATCACCACGGTGAATCCTTCGTAGGACGAACCGATCATGCCGACCTTGCCATTGGATTCCTTGACGTTCTTCACCAGCCAGTCGATGGTGTCCCAGGCATCGGTGGCATGGTCGACCTCGCTGGAATTGAGCGGCCCACGCAGCGGGCGCGTCATCACGTAATCGCCCTCGGAACCGTATTTGCCGCGCACGTCCTGAAACACACGGATGTAGCCGCCTTCCACGAAGACGTCGTCGCCGGCAGACAGCAGGTCCTTCATATGCGGCGAGGCCAGCCGTTCGGTGCGGCCACTGGCATCGTAAGGCGTGCGCGTCAGCACGATCGGCGCGTTCCTGGCGCCCTTCGGCAGCACGATCACCGTGTGCAGCTTGACCCCATCGCGCATCGGAATCATCACCTCGCGCTTGATGTAGTCGTTGCTCGCATCGGCAGCCACGAACGGCTTGCCGGTGATGTCCGGCGTCATCGGCGAGGTTTGCGCCCAGGCGCTGCCGGTGGCGGCGGCAATGGCGGCGGCAATGGCGGTGGCGAGCAGGCAGGCGGCAAGGCGGCGCATGGAATCTCCGGCAGCAACGGTGGGCAGGGTGAACAACTGCAACAGCGTAGGCATAGACAACTGGCTTGCGGGAGTGTCGAAGGTACCGGGTCGGCCACGCTGCGCAGAGCACGCGCTGCGGATCGGCGGCAAGGCAGTGCCTTGGTGGTGTCCTGAAATGACCACGCCGCGCGTTGCATCGCTTGCACGCCAGTCTTCGATCGGTGCGCACAAGCCACCCACAAGCCAAGCCAACGTCATTGGAAGACCGGCAAAATCGCACGCTTCCGCAGGCGCGGCAGATGCTTTACAACGTTTGATCCCACGATTGCAGCGACCGCTCGTATGCGCGATATCCCCTCACATGCCGGTGTCGACCCACACCGCCGTCGCCTGCTCACCCACCTCGGTGCGGCCACGCTGCTGCCGTTGCTCGGCCGTGCTGGCAGTAGCGATGCGACCACGCCACCGCTGCGCCCCACCCGCTCGCCGTTGCTGCCGCCCGAGCATGCGCTACGCCTACCGTATGC
This sequence comes from Xanthomonas phaseoli pv. phaseoli, assembly GCA_022749655.1. Lineage (GTDB taxonomy): Bacteria > Pseudomonadota > Gammaproteobacteria > Xanthomonadales > Xanthomonadaceae > Xanthomonas > Xanthomonas phaseoli. The sequence continues at coordinate 2,750,014 of CP094243.1, read as the reverse complement.
GACACCTGCCAGCGATGCCCAGCTGTTGCGCGAAGGACTGCCGATCGGCAATGGCCGGCTCGGTGCGCTCTGCGGCGGAGCTCCTGCCTGCGAGACGCTGTTCGTTTCCGAAGGCAGCCTTTGGTCGGGCGGCAGCAACGCGGTGCTGCAGGACGATGGCCAGTTTGCGTATACCAAGGAAGAGTTCGGCAGCTTCATGCTGCTGGCCAAACTCTTCGTGGAACTGGAAGGACATGCGCAGGCGCAGGTGTCCGATTACCAGCGCGAACTGGACATGAGCAACGGCTGCGTACGCGTGCGCTATCGCATCGGCAACACGCGTTATACGCGGACGCTGTTCGCAAGCCACCCGGATGCGGCCATCGTGTTGCGCCTGGATTGCGAAGGCGCAGGCAGCCACCGTGGCCGCATTCGCCTGGTCGACACGCATGCCGGGGCCGGTCGCGCCGACGGCCGCGCCGGGCTGCGCTTCGCCGGCCAGCTCGATAACGGCCTGCGCTATGCCGCAGCGCTGCGCGTGCACAGCGACGGTGGCAGGCTCGAAACAGGCGACGGCCTGCTGCAGTTTCATGACTGCCGTGGCCTGACCATCGTGTTGTGCGGCGACACCGACTACGCCGCCGATGGCGCACGCGGCTGGCGCGATGCCACGCGCGACCCGCTTGCGCTGGCGCGCAACCGCGCACAGGCCGCCGCCACAGTGCCTGCGGCGCTGTTGCTGGACACCCACGTCGCCGATCACCGGGCGTTGTTCGACACGTTGCAGGTGGAGCTTGGCCAGTCCAGCGATGCGCAACGCGGCCTGGAGACCTGGCAGCGCATCCAGGCCCGCGCCGCCACGCCGGCGCTCCCCGACCCGGAACTGGAGGTGGCCTATCTGCAATTTGGCCGCTATCTCACCATCGCCGCCTCGCGTGATGGATTGCCCACCAACCTGCAGGGCCTGTGGCTGGAAAACAACGACCCGCCATGGATGAGCGACTACCACAGCGACGTCAATCTGCAGATGAACTACTGGCTGGCGGACCCGTCCGGCCTGGGCGCCTGCGTCGATGCGCTGACACGCTATTGCCTGGCGCAGCTGCCGTCCTGGACACGCATCACCCAGACCCACTTCAACGACCCGCGCAATCGTTTCCGCAATACCTCCGGCAAGATCGCCGGCTGGACCGTGGCCATTTCCACCAATCCGTTCGGCGGCAACGGCTGGTACTGGCACCCGGCAGGCAACGCGTGGTTATGCGATAGCCTGTGGCAGCACTACGAATTCACCCAGGACCGGGACGACCTGACGCGCATCTATCCGTTGCTCAAGGGCGCCTGCGAATTCTGGCAGGCGCGCCTGATCGCAATGGAGGTCACCGACGCCGACGGACGCACGCGACAGTGCCTGGTCGACGACCACGACTGGTCGCCCGAGCATGGCCCGGAAAATGCGCGCGGTATTGCCTATGCGCAGGAACTGGTGTGGACGTTGTTCGGGCAATACCGCCAGGCCAGCGCCCTGCTTGGCCGCGACGCGGCCTACGCCGCGACCATCGCCACGCTGCAGCAGCGTCTGTACCTGCCGGAGATCAGCCCGCTCAGCGGCCAATTGCAGGAATGGATGTCCCCCACGGACCTGGGTGAAGCCCATCACCGGCACCTGTCGCCGCTGATGGGTCTGTTCCCCGGCCATCGCCTGCATCCGGATCTGGCGCCGCCTGCGCAGCTGGAAGCAGCGCGTAAGCTATTGGAAGCGCGCGGCATGCAGAGCTTTGGCTGGGCCTGCGCGTGGCGGGCGCTGTGCTGGGCAAGACTGGGCGATGCGGAGCGTGCTTATGCGCTGGTGCTGACCAATCTGAAACCCTCGATCGGTCACAGCAATGGCACCGCGCCGAATCTGTTCGATATCTACGATCTCAGCCAGCACGGCGACCCCACCCTTGGCGGGGTGTTCCAGATCGATGCCAACTTCGGCACCCCGGCCGCAATGCTGGAAATGCTGCTGTATTCGCGCCCTGGCCAGATCACGCTGCTGCCGGCACTGCCCAAGGCCTGGGCCGCGCAAGGCCGCGTTACCGGCCTGGGCGCACGTGGCGGATTTACGGTGGACATGGCGTGGCGCAACGGCGTGCCGACGCAGGTCAGCGTGCGCAGCGTCGGCGGCACCCGCACTCGCCTTAGCTGGGGCGCCCAGGCGCACGACATTACGCTTGCACGTGGCCAAGTGCTGCGCGTGCTGTGAGCCAGTGCCACGTGCCGGCCGCGCTTGAAGCGTGACGCGGTTGCAAGCGCGGCAAGGCATCTGCGCGTTGGCCGGCGATTGGCTGCGCCGCACGGTATGGCCTGGCCCAGCGTCACCGAGCCAGGTCGCACTGCGCACGCAAGGTGTTGTGGGAGGTAGGTGCGTCCGGGCAGCATCCAATGACGCAGCGACGACATTGCCGATCGCTCAGCGATGCAAGCAGCAGCCGTTGATGGCGCTTGCGGCAGGTGTGCAGCCTTGCCTAATGCCGCACCTGGCCTTGGCCGCGCACCACGAAGCGCTCCACGGTCAGCGCTTCCAGGCCCATCGGGCCATAAGAATGCAGGCGCGTGGTGGAGATGCCGATCTCCGCGCCCAGGCCGAGTTCACCGCCGTCGGAAAAGCGCGAGGAGGCGTTCACCATCACCACCGCCGAGCGTAGCGACTGCACGAACCGTTCTGCGTTGCCGGCGTCCTGCGTGGCGATGACTTCGGTGTGGTCCGAGCCGTAGCGGTGGATGTGCGCCAGCGCCGTGTCCAGATCCGGCACCACGCGGATGGCCAGAATCAGGTCGAGAAATTCCGCGGCATAATCGTCGTCGCTGGCAGCGCCGATGTCCGGCAGCGCCGCCTGAGTCGCCGCATCGCCACGCAGTTCCACCTTGCGTTCGCGCAATGCCTGCGCGGCAAGCGGCAGAAAGCGCTCGGCGATGTCTGCATGCACCAGCAAGGTCTCCAGCGAATTACAGGCTGCCGGCCGCGTCGCCTTGCCATCGATCAACAACCGCAGCGCAAGCTCCACATCGGCCGACGCGTCCACAAACAGATGGCACACACCCTTGTAGTGCTTGATCACCGGCACGCGCGCGTGCTCGGCGACAAACCGGATCAGCCCTTCACCACCGCGCGGAATCGCCAGGTCGACGATCTCGTTGAGCTGCAGCAGCTCCAGCATGGTCTCGCGGCGCAAATCCTCGACCAGGGTCAGCGCCGCTTCCGGCACATTGGCCTCGCGCAAGGCCCGCTGCAGTGCGCGCGCAATGGCGGTGTTGGAATGGATCGCCTCCGAGCCGCCGCGCAAGATCACGCCATTGCCGGCCTTGATGCACAGCGCGGCGGCGTCGGCCGTGACGTTGGGCCGCGCTTCGTAGATCATCGCGATCACGCCCAGCGGCACACGCACCTTCTGCACGCGAATCCCGTTGGGGCGCACATCTTCGCGGGTGACCTGGCCGACCGGATCGGGCAAGGCCGCCACCTCGCGCAACGCAGCCGCGATACCGGCCAGGCGCTTGTCGTCCAGCGCCAGACGATCGAGCATGGCACTGCCGGTGCCCTTGGCACGCGCTGCCTCCAGATCGCGCGCATTGGCGGCCAGGATCGCCGCGGCATCGGCTTCCAGCGCGGCAGCCATCGCCTCCAGCAAGGCGTGCTTGGCCTGTGCAGACAATTGCGACACCACCTGCGCGGCGTCACGGCATTGCAGAGCGAGCGTTTTGATGGTCATTTGGGGGCCGGGATTTGGGAGTCGGGATTGGAGATTTGCAAAAGGAGGCGACATCGTTTTATCACCACAAACGGACTCATTCACTGCAACAAAGCGGTAAAGGTGAAACGCGCAGCACACATGCTTTTGCGAATCCCCAATCCCAAATGTCAAATCTCTGCTACAACACCACCAGATCATCGCGATGCACCACGTTTTCGCCGTAACTGTAGCCGAGCACATTCTCGATTTCGCGCGAGTGGCGGCCTGCGATACGACGGATATCCAGGGCCGAGTACTGACTCACTCCGCGTGCCAGACACTGTTCGCCCGCGGTGTCGCGCAGGCGGATCTCCACCATGTCGCCGCGACGGAAATCGCCCTGCGCACCGGCCACCCCGCCTGGCAACAGCGAGGCGCCCTTGCCGGTCAGGGCCGCCGCAGCGCCGTCGTCGATGAGGATCGCGCCAGCCTCCACCGGTGCGTGCCGTAGCCAGTATTTTCGCGCAGCGATGCGCGTGCGTGCAGCGTGGATGCGCGTGCCACGCAGGCGGTCCTGCGCCAGGGCGCGTACCACCTCGCCACTTCGGCCGTTGAACAGATAGGTTTCGATGCCGGCCGCACCGGCCTTTGCAGCGGCCTCCAGTTTGGTGCGCATGCCGCCGGTGCCCACGCTGCTGCCGCTGCCGCCAGCCATCGCCAACACTTCGGGAGTGAGCTCGGGCACATCGTCGAGCGGGCGCGCCAATGGGTTGCTGCGTGGGTCGGCGCTGTACAAGCCATCGATGTCGGTGGCGATGAACAACGCGTCGGCATCGACCAGCGCCGCTACGATCGCGGCCAGATTGTCGTTGTCGCCCAGCTTCAGCTCATCCACCGAGACGGTGTCGTTTTCGTTGATCACCGGCAGCGCGCCCAGCCGCAGCAACTCGCCCAAGGTGGCACGCGCGTTGAGATAGCGGCGACGGTTGCGCAGGTCGTCATGCGTGAGCAGTACCTGCGCAACCGGCCGCTCGAAAAAGCGCTGCCACAACGCAATCAACTGCGCCTGGCCCAAGGCGGCCAGTGCCTGCCGCGCCGCGATCGGCGCGCCGACATCCACCGCCTTGGGCAGGATGGCGCGACCAGCGGCCACCGCGCCCGACGACACGATCACCAGCTCGCGCCCGGCAGCCAGGTTGGCGGAGACGAACTGCGCCAGACCCAGCGCGAAGCGTGGGGACAGCCCGCCCCCATCGGCGGCGAGCAGGCTGCTGCCGACCTTGAGCACCGCACGGCGCCATGGCGGCAGCGCCTGCTCGGTGAACGGCGACAAGGTGCTGGCAGGCGTGCTCATGGCAATGGCGTCCTCAGTGCGTGTTCCACTCGTACACCGTCAGTGCAGAGGCATCGCGCAGCACCAGCGGGTCGCGCGCAACGATCTGCTTTGCGTCTTGAAGCGTGGCCACGTTGACCAGCACATACGCGCCACCGCTGCGATCGCTGAAGCCGCCGGTCAGCTCGAGCTGCCCGGCGGCGCGCAACGCATCGAGAAAGTCCAGATGCGGCTGCACCACATCGGCAGCAAACCCCGGCTTGCGCAGCGCAAGCACCAGATAGCGGGTCGTCATGCGCGCAGCGCCTGCCAGCGCGCCTGCAACACGTCCAGTTGCAGGTCGGCTGCCGCACCGGGCGACACCCGCGCAGCCAGGCTGCCTTCCGGTGTGCGTCCCTGCCCTGCGGTCTCGGAGGCCTGCGCTGCGGCCTTGTACGCCTCGCGGAACGGCACGCCGGCTACCGCGGCTTCCACGGCCACATCGGTGGCGTACATGCCCGAATCGATGGCGGCACGCAAGTTGTCCGGGCGCCATTCCAGATTGGCCAGCAAGGCCGGCAACAGTTCCAGCGCTGCAAGTCCGCGGCCAAAGCCGTGCACGATCGCGCCCTTGCTGCTCTGCAGATCGCGGTGATAACCCGACGGCAGCGACAGCAGCTGTTCGATCTCGGTGCGCGCTGCCGCCACGCTGGCATGGGTTGCGCGCATCAGCTCGATCACGTCCGGGTTACGCTTGTTCGGCATGATCGAGCTGCCGGTGGTGTATTGGGCCGGCAAGGCGACAAACGCGAATTCGCCGCTGGTGAACAGCGACAGATCCCAGGCGATGCGGCGCAGATCCAGCGTGGCGCCGCCGAGCGCTTCGAGCGCGGCCAGTTCGTACTTGCCGCGCGAAAGCTGGGCGTAGATCGGCGAGACCTGCAAACGTGCAAACCCCAGTTCGGCGGTGGTATGCGCACGGTCCAGCGGCAGATTCACGCCGTAGCCTGCGGCGGTGCCGAGCGGGTTGCTGTCCACCAACTGCAAGGTATCGGTTGCGCGCACGGCATTGTCGATGAAGGCTTCCGCCCAGCCCGCCCACCACATGCCGGCCGACGACACCACCGCCCGTTGGATGTGCGTATAACCGGGCACCGGCAGCTCGGCCTCTGCCTGCGCGCGATCCAACGCCACCTTGGCGATCTCGGCGCTGAGCGTGGCAACGCGCTGCAGCTTGTCCTTCAGCCACAAGCGCGTAGCGACCAGGATCTGGTCGTTGCGGCTGCGCCCGGTGTGGATCTTGCGGCCTGCATCGCCCAGACGCTCGGTCAAGCGCGCTTCGATAGCCGAGTGGCAATCTTCGTATTGCGCATCGAGCACGAAGGCGCCGCTGCGAAAATCGGCGGCCAGCAGGTCGAGCTGTTCGCTCAAGCCATCCAGCTCCTGCAACGACAAGATGCCGATGTGCTGCAGCCCCTGCGCATGCGCCTTGCTGGCAGCGATGTCATACAGGAAGAATTCGCGATCCAGGATCACATCGTCGCCGGCCAGGAAACTCTGGATCTTGGCGTCCACGGCAACGCCAGGTTTTTGCCACAACAGATTGGTCATCGGAAAGCGTCTCGAGTCAGTCGTCCAGTTTCGATCCCCGCACAGGGATGTGCGGGCTGTTGCAATGCACACGCTTCGTTGAATCCCTGCACAGGGATGTGCAGGCTCTTGCGAGGGACTCGCTTCGTTGAATCCCTGCACAAGGATGTACAGGCTCTTGCGAGGGACTCGCATCAACCAATTGCCATCAACTCGTCCCAGCCCAGCGCCAGGTTGAGGTTTTGCATCGCCTGCGTTGCCGCACCCTTGAGCAGATTGTCCAGCGTCGCCACCACCACCACGCGCTTGTTGCCGGGCGCCAGCGTTACTCCGCCAATCTGCACACCGTGCTTGCCGGCGATGCGGCTCACCCAGGGCGCCTCGTCGACGATCTCGATCAATGGCTCGTCGGCATAACGCTGCGTATAGCGTGCCTGGATCTGCTCGCGCGTCATTGGCTGCTGCAGCCATAGATTGACGGTCATGGTGATACCGCGGAAATGCGGTGCCACATGCGGCATGAACTCCACCGGCACGCCGAGCTGCGCAGACACCTCGCGCTCGTGCATGTGGTTGGTCAGCGCATACGGCATCAGATTGTCGGCGAGCAGCTCGGGATTGTTCTTGTCCGAAGGCGTGGTGCCCGCGCCCGAATAGCCGGACACGCCGAAGCACTGCGGCGGGCCGGCCAGCTGGTCGAGCAATGGCGCGATCGTCAGCTGCATCGCGGTGGCATAGCAGCCCGGGTTGCTGATGCGTCTTTGCCCGGCGTAGCTGCCGCGCGTCAACTCAGGCAAGCCGTAGTACCAGGCCGGATCGAAGCGGTAATCTGCCGACAGATCGATCACCAGCGTCTGCGGCGCTGCTGCGTCGATCGCGGCGACGAAAGGCGCTGCCATGCCATTGGGCAGCGCCAGGATCACCACATCGGCAGCCTTGGCGGCCACCGCGTCGGCATCCAGGTTCTCGTAGCGCAACTGCCCTGGTAGGCACCGTTATGCTCGGCCACGCGCTGCCCGGCCAGCTCGCGCGAGGACACGAAGCTCAATTGCAGCTGCGGGTGCGCCGCCACCAATTTGATCAATTCCGAGCCGGTATGCCCGCGGGCGCCGACAATGCCGATGGTCTTTGGTTGAACAGTCATGCGTTTGCTTCCAGGCGGAACTGCAGGTGGCGTTTGACCCCGGCCCATTCCGTATCGATGATGGAAAACACCACGGTATCGCGCGGCGTACCGTCGGCGTGGCGGGTGTGGTGGCGCAGCACGCCGTCCTGTTTTGCGCCCAGCCGCGAGATCGCTGCGCGCGAGGGATGGTTGAACCAGCTGGTTTCGAACACCACGCTCAAGCATCCCAGTGTTTCGAATGCGTATTGCAGCAGCATCAGCTTGGTTTCGGTGTTGACGCCGGTGCGCTGCACGCGCGGCGCGTACCAGGTGTAGCCGATCGACAGCCTGGGCACCGCTGCATCCAGCGCGTAATAGCGCGTGCAACCGACGATGTCGCCGGCCGCGTCGCGCACCGCAAATGGCAACGCCGCGCCGTCGGCGCAGGCGGCCAGGGCTGCGGCGATATACGCATCGACCTGCTCAGGTGCGGGCACGCTGGTGTACCACAGCCGCGACAGCGCGCCCTCGCCCAGTGCCTCGCGCAACCCATCGGCGTGCACTGCCTGCAGCGGCTCCAGGCTCGCATGCCGTCCACGCAGGCTGGGCTGTTCGCGCCAACGTGCTGGCAAGCCGACGACGCTCATCGCAGTCAGCCCAGCAACGTCGGCTGACGCGTCGCGCAGTGCGCAACGCAATGCTGGATCTGTTCGAAGTTTTCCAGCCCGTACCAGAACACCTTCCACTTCTCCTGCTTGATGCAGCCGTCCGATTCGGCGTAGTAAAAGATATTGACTTGGTTGTTATGACGCGAGCGCCAGAACAGTTGTGGGGTCTCTTCGCGCATCACGTTCCACACCGCACGGCCAAGGCCTTCGCCCTGCGCATCGTCGAGCACGGCGAACTTGTCCAGATAGGTCAGCCTGCCCGCACCGAACCGGCCTTCGTCGGTCAGGATCACCGCGGCGCGATAGTTTTCGCTGACATACGCGCGCAGCAACGTGGTGGTGTCGAAATACTCCGGCACCAGCGTGCGGCCGAAGCTGGACTCGATCAGCGACTTCAGCCGAGGCAGATCCAGTTCGTCCCAGGAGGTGGCGCGCAGCACGCGCTCGCCGCGCCGCACCAGCGTGCCCGAGCCCTTGTGAGTGAACAGTTCCTTGGCCAGGTCCGCCGGCCGGGTGATCGACACCGACGACTCCAGCGGCAGGCGATCGAGCAGGTCCTTGATCTGCTCGATCTTCACCCGCATGCCGCCGTTGATCCACGGCTGCTGCATCAGGTGATCGAACTCGGTAGACAGGTTGATCGAATCGATCAACTTGCCATCGGCATCCAGCAGGCCGCCGGTGCCGGTGAGAAAGATGATCTTGTACGGCTGCAGCTCCTGCACCAACTCGTTGGCGGCAAAATCCGCATTGACGTTGAGGATCTGCCCGCTGGGCGTTTCGCCCAGGCTGGTGATCACCGGGATGGAGCCGGCCTGCAGGCTGGCTTCGATCGGCGCCAGATTCACCGCCTTGACCTCACCGACCAGGCCGTAGGTGTCGCGATCCAGATACTCTGCCTCGAACACGCCACCGGTGATCGAGGTCGCACGCGCACCGTTTTGCTGCAGCGCTTCCACCAGTTTCAGGTTGGAGGCCTGGAACACCTTGCGCACGATCGCCAAGGCTTCCGGCGAGGTCACACGCAGTCCGTTGACGGTGTGCTTTTCGATGCCGGCTACCGACAGCTCTGCATCCAGTTGCGGGCCGGCGCCATGCAGCACGATCGGGGTCAGCCCCACTTCCTGCAGGAACGACAACGACGAGGTCAGCGCGTCCAGATCGTCGCGCAACACCGCGCCCCCACCTTGACCACTGCGAAGCGCTTGGCGTCGAGCTGCGAAAACCGCTTGAGGTACTGGCTGATTTCCTTCGCGCTGGCCATGCTCGAAAGCAGGCGCACGATGGTCTGGCGGGTTTGTTTGTGGGGCTGTGCGGAAGGGGACATTGCCATGTTCGAAAGAGGAAAGGGAGCGCCAGGCGCGTGTCGGTTCAACGCGAACCGTTGATGATGCGATGGACCGATTCTGCGTAACGCTGCAGCTGCGCCAGCGTCACGAATTCGTCGGCGGTATGCGCCTGGGCGATGTCGCCCGGACCATACACCAGCGCGGTATAGCCGCCGGCCGAAAACAGCGAGGCCTCGGTCCAGAAGTCCACTGCGTTGCCGATCGGCAGGTCCAGCGCATCGGCCACATCGCGTGCAGCCAGGCGGCGTTCTTCCGCGCGTGCGATGTCGCCCGATGGCAGGCTCGGCCCGCGGAAGGTTTCTTCGAAATGCGCTGCCGCCGGTTCGGCGAAACCGGCGAAGGTTGCGAGCAAGCCATCCACGTCCATCGACGGCAGCGGACGAAAGCCGAAGCGCACTTCGGCCGCCGGCGCGATCATGTTGGCCTTGATGCCGCCCTCAACGCGGCCGATGTTGAAGCGCAATCCGGTCAAGCCGCCGAAGCGCGCATGCGCCAGCGATTCCACATGGTCCAGGGCTCTGCCACCCCAGCGCATTGCCTGATGGAGCGCGCTGGCCGAGGGATCCTGCTTGCCCGAGGCATGGCCTGCGCGCCCGGCAAACCGCATCAACACCGAACTGATGCCGCGATGCGCCAGCACCGCTTCGCCCATGGTCGGCTCGGCCACCAAGACAGCTTCGTATTGCACGCCACGCGCCAGGAACGCGGCGATACAGCGCGGGTCATTGGCTTCTTCGTCCGAAGAGAACAGGAACGCGGCATCGCCATCGCCGGCATTGGCCGCGGCAACCAGCGCCGCCGCCGCGCCCTTGATGTCGCATACCCCCAGGCCCACCACGCGGTCGTCCAGACGCCGCATCACGTGCGGGTCGGCGCTCCAGTGCGGCGAATCCGGCACGGTGTCCAGATGCACATTGAACAGGTACTTCGGCGTGCCGCGCACCGCATACAAGCTCACCGCCCCTGCACCGTGATCGACCACCTCGACCTGGAACCCCGGCAGCTGCGCGCGCAGATAATCGAAGATGCCGCCATGCGCGGCAATCGCACGCGGCGGATTGCGGGTGTCGAAGGACACCAGCGCCTGCAGGTGGTCGAGCGTGGCGGTGAGCAGGTCAGTCATGTGTGTCAGGCAGCCGTGGTGGTGGTGCGGTAGAGATCGGGATAGGCGATTTCCATCAACGCCTGCGGCCGCGCCGGCGCGGCGAAGCCGTGCTGTGCGTACAGCGCATGCGCGTCGGAGGTGGCGAGCATGAAGCGGCGAAGGCCCTGCAGATGCGGATGGGCCATCACTGCCGCCACCAGTTGCTTGCCATAGCCGCGCCCACGGTGGGCATCAAGCACGAACACATCGGCCAGATAGCCGAAGGTGGCACCGTCGGTGATCACTCGCGCGAACGCCACCTGCCCTACGCCCTCGCAATAACCGCCGAAACACAGCGAGCCGGCGATCGCCCGCTGCACCGTGTCCAGCGGGATGCCCAGGCACCAATAGGCCTGCTCGCTGAGGAAGCGATGGATCAACGGCAGGTCGAGTTCCTGCTTGTCGGTACTGATGCGTAGTGCGGGCATGGATTCCATCGCAGTGGCCCTCTTCTCCCACCGGGAGAAGGTGCCCCGAAGGGGGCGATGAGGGGCGCCTCCAGAAACTTCGAGAGGCAACCGGGTCGAACGCGTCGCCACGCGCCCAGAAGGCGAACAATGGAAGCAAATGCTGCAGTGGTTCCCATGACTGGCGCGTGGCGACGCGTTCGTCATGATCGATCCTGAAGATTCCCTGCGGCGCTCCCACCCCCTCTCACGGGGAGAGGGGCTTTTGCTCAGCGGTTGACCTGTGCGTACAGGGTCGAGCTCATCCCGAACAGCTTGATGAAGCCCTCGGCCTCTTCCACGCCCCAGTCGGCCGATTGCGCGTAGGTCGCGCCCTTGGTGTTGAGCAGGTGCGGCGAACGCACCGCCACCGCATCGACGCGGCCGCCGCGGGTTTCCAGCGTCACTTCGCCATTGACCTTGGCCTGCGAGGACTTCAGGAACGCCTCGATATCGCTCTTGAGCGGGTCGTGATAGAAACCTTCGTACACCAGCTCCACCCACTTGCGCGCCACGTCCGGCTTGAAGCGGTTCTGCTGCTTGGTCAGCACTGCATCTTCCAGCGCACGGTGCGCGGTGAGCAGCGAAATCAGGCCCGGCGCTTCGAACACGATGCGGCCCTTCAAACCGATCACGGTGTCGCCGGTATAGATGCCACGGCCCACGCCGTACTGCGCGAACAAGGTGTTGAGCTTGGCCAGGATCTTGGCACCCGGCAGCGGCTTGCCATCCAGTTCCACCGCTTCGCCTTCGACGAATTTCAGCGTGACGGTCAGCGCTTCGCTCGGCCAGGCGCTGCGCGGCGCGCACCATCCACGTGCACCCTCGCCCGGCGCTTCCCACCGATCGATCTCGCCGCCGGACATGGTCAGGCCCAGCAGGTTCTCGTTGATGGTGTAGGCCTGCTGCTTGGCACGCACGCCGAAACCACGCGCTTCCAGATACTTCTGCTCGTAGGCGCGAGTCTGGGTGTGTTCCTTCTGGATTTCGCGGATCGGCGCGACGATCTGGTAGTCGCCCAGCGCCTTCACTGCCAGGTCGAAACGCACCTGGTCGTTACCCATGCCGGTGCAGCCGTGCGCAATGATGCGCGTGCCCAATTCTTCGGCACGCTTGAGCGCAGCATCCACGATCAGGTAACGGTCCGATACCAGCAACGGGTACTGGCCCTGGTACCCCTCGCCCGCCCACACGAACGGCTTGACGAAACCCTCCCAGATCGCCGGGCCACCGTCCACGGTGACGTGGCTGGCCGCGCCCAATTCGGCGGCGCGCTTCTCGATGAACTCACGCTCTTCGGCATCCACACCACCGGTGTCGGCAAACACGGTGTGCACCGCATAACCGCGCTCCTGCAGATACGGAATGCAGAAGCTGGTGTCCAGGCCACCGGAAAACGCGAGAACGATGTCCTTGGCGCCGGGAGTGGTGATTGGGGATTCGGGATTGGTGGAAGCAGCGCTCATCAATGTTCCTTAGTACGTAAGGTGGGGGCCAAGGGTGTTGCTGTTGCGATTCTCTAATCCCGATTCCCGATTCCCGCTTGCGAAGCAAGCGCAGCCATGATCGCCTTCTGCACATGCAGGCGATTTTCGGCTTCATCGATGGCGATGCAGTTGGGCGAATCCATCACGGCATCGGTCGCCTTGACGTTGCGGCGCAGCGGCAGGCAGTGCGAGAACACGCCGTTGTTGGTCAGCGCCATCTTGCGTTCGTCGACGATGAAATGCTGGTACTGGTCGCGGATCGGCTTCTCTGGTTCCCAGTTGCCGAAGAACGGCAACGCGCCCCAGCTCTTGGCGTAGACGACATCAGCGCCGGCATAGGCGCTGTCGATGTCGTGGCTCACCTGCAGCGAACCGCCGCTTTCGGCCACGTTTTGCGCGGCCCAGTCCATGTAGCGCTGATCCAGGATGTAGTCCGGCGTCGGGCACAACAGGGTCACGTCCATGCCCATGCGGGTGGCGATGGTCAGCGCCGAGTTGGCCACCGCGGTGTTCAGCGGCTTGGGGTGGTAGGTCCAGGTCAGCACGTACTTCTTGCCGCGCAGATCCTGGGTCCCGAAGTGTTCCTGCAGCGCCAGCGCATGCGCCAGCTCCTGGCATGGGTGGGTGATGGTTTCCATGTTGATCACCGGTACCGGCGAATACTTGGCAAAGCTCTTGAGCACCTGGTCTTCGCGGTCCTTGGACCAGTCCACGAACTTGGGAAACGCGCGCACGCCGATCAGGTCGACATAACGCCCCAGCACGCGCGCCACTTCGGCGATGTGCTCTTCGGTGTCGCCGTCCATCACCGTGCCCAGATTGAACTCGATCGGCCACGCATCCTTGCCCGGCTGCAGGACCACCGCATGCCCGCCCAACTGGAACGCGCCCAGCTCGAAGCTGGTGCGGGTGCGCATGGAGGGATTGAAGAACACCAGCGCAATCGACTTGCCCTTCAGCTCGCTTCCCAGCTTGTTGCGTTTGAACAACGCGGCCTGGGTCAACAGCGCATCCAGTTCGGCGCGGCTCCAGTCCTGGGTGTTCAAGAAGTGCTTCAGTGACATCGATCGATCCTTTGTGCTGCGTGCTACTGCTGCGTTGGTCCGCCAGGAGCGACGGGGTGCGCGACATGCGCGTTTCTTGCGGTTGAAACTTTTGTGACGCCAAAACGAAAAAACCCAGCCTGGGGGCTGGGTCTTCAACGTCGGAACAGCAAACGCCCCGGCTTACCCAGCGAAAATGTGGGATTCCGGTCGGCGGGCACGCGAGGTCATGCCGGAGGCCATCCGGGCGGCGCTGGTGTCGTGCTGAAAGGCGTTTGCTTGCATAGGGCGCGAATCCTCGCACGCATGTGGGCACGGCGCAACCGCTGCGCATCTCATCGCGGCGGCGCGACGATGGCGTCGGGAATGTAGGGAGTCACCGAGACCCGGATGCGCAGCCGGTTGCCCGGATCTTCCGGCAGGCGCGAACGGTATTTGGTGCCCTTGTAGACATAGTCCACGTCGAAGGCGATCGGCCGGCGGAACTCGCGCGGCACTTCCACCACCTTGCAGTTGCGCCGCGTACTGGTCGGCGGCACCGCAGCGGGCGCGGCCGGTTCGGGGCGACGCGAGAACATTTCCTTGACCGAATCCACCATGCGGTTGATGCGGCCCTCGTCCTCGGCCGGCGCTGCCGCAGCCTGTGCCGCCTGCTCGGCTTCGCATTGCTCTTCGATACGCGTGGCGCGAAGCGTCTGGTAGACCGGCTCGACGTTGAGCACCTGCGCATAATCCAGTTTCACGTTCTCGATCACCACAACCCGGTTCTTGGGGTCGGGCTCTGCCGCATGCGCCGGAATGACTTGCCCGGCAAACGTACACAGCAGCATGAAGAACGGAGAAGGTCGCATCAGTACCGGGAACGCGCAGCCAGGCAGTACGTAAGTGTATGGAGCTTGCGGCCGCCTGGGCTGAACGCAACCCATCCGGTGGCCATGGTCGGGCTGGCGATTCGCCATCGCGCCACAACGGGCTAGAATCGCGCGATTGCCCTTTTTCGGATGCCGATGAGCCTGCGCCTGCACAACAACCTGACGCGGCGGGTCGAGCCGTTTGCGCCGCTCGATCCGTCCAGCCCCACCCTGTATGTCTGCGGTCCCACCGTCTACAACTACGCGCACATCGGCAACGCCCGTGGCCCGGTGGTGTTCGATGTGCTTGCCGCGTTGCTGCGCCGACGCTACGGCGCACTGCGCTACGCGCGCAACATCACCGACGTGGACGACAAGATCAACGCCGCCGCGCAGGCGCAGGGCGTACCGATTGCGACGATCACCGATCGCTTCGCGGCAATCTACCGGCAGGACATGGCGGCGCTTGGCGTGGTTCCACCGGACATCGAACCGGAAGCCACCGCGCATATCCCGCAGATCGTGGCGATGATCGAGCAGCTGATCGCCAGCGGGCATGCCTATGCCGCAGAAGGCCACGTGCTGTTTTCGGTCTCCAGCTTCGAGGACTACGGCAAACTCTCGCGGCGCGACCCGGACGAAATGCTGGCCGGCGCACGTGTGGACGTGGCGCCGTACAAGCGCGAACCCGGCGACTTCGTGTTGTGGAAACCCTCCAGCGACGACCTGCCCGGCTGGGAATCGCCCTGGGGCCGCGGCCGCCCGGGTTGGCATATCGAATGCTCGGCGATGGCTGCGGCGCATCTGGGCCCCACCATCGACATCCACGCAGGCGGCGTGGACCTGCAGTTTCCGCATCACGAAAACGAGATTGCGCAGAGCGAGTGCGCGCATGGGGTGCCACCTTTGCGCGCTTCTGGCTGCACAACGGCATGCTCAATTTCAGCGGCGCGAAGATGAGCAAGTCGCTGGGCAATATCGAAACCGTGCACGAGCTCATCGCCAGGCATCCGCCCGAAGCGCTGCGCTATGCGCTGTTGAGCGCGCATTACCGTCAGCCACTGGATTGGTCGGATGGGTTGATCGAGCAGGCCAAGAACACGCTGGACCGGTTGTATGGGACGTTGCGGGATCTTGCTGCGCTGGAAGCCGAAAACAGCGGCAGCGACTTTGCACCATCCAAGACGATTCCCGCCGAGGTGGAGTCCGCTCTGGATGACGATCTCAACACGCCGCTGGCCTTGTCCGTCATGGCAAGCATCGCCTCCGATGCGCGTGCATTGCGCAGCGAACTGATGCACAGCGGCCAAGCGCCGGCGCGCATGACCGAGCTGCATGCCGCGCGCGCCAAGTTGCTCGGTGCCGGCATGGCGCTGGGGTTGCTGCAACAAGACCCGGCGGCATGGTTCTCGCGCGGCACCGATGCCGGCGACGATGCCCGCATCACCACCCTGGTCGAAGAGCGCAGCGCGGCGAAGAAAGCCAAGGATTTCGCCCGCGCCGATGCCATCCGCAAGCAGCTCGCCGACGAGGGCATCGTCCTGGAAGACACCCCGCAGGGCGTACGCTGGAAGCGCGCCTGACCGTTCCTATTCCCGTCGGGAGAATGTGGCGCTCAGCGCCGGATGAGGGTGCGAGCAAAGCCACCTGTATCAGCCACGAGGCTTCCCCGCACCCTCACCCAACCCGTCTCCCGATGGGAGAGGGGCAATACCCGGGTTCACCACTCACCTCATCCTCTGAACCGCACTTGCACACCTCCACACCCAACGCGCATGACCTACCCTTCTCCCACCGGGAGAAGGTGGCGCGCAGCGCCGGATGAGGGTGCGAGTGAAGCCACCTGCATCAGCCACGAGGCTTCGCCCGTACCCTCACCCAACCCGTCTCCCGATGGGAGAGGGGCAATGCCTGAGTTCGATACCCTGCTCATCCCCTGAAACCGCACTTGCACACCTCCACACCCAACGCGCATGACCTACCCTTCTCCCACCGGGAGAAGGTGGCGCGCAGCGCCGGATGAGGGTGCGAGCGAAGCCACGTGCAACAGCCACGAGGCTTCGCCCGTACCCTCACCCCTCTCCCGGAAGGAGAGGGGCTCTGACCAAACGCCCTTAGTTTTTGCGATCGATCCTGGAACTTAGATGACCAACTCCCCTTCCCGCTCGAACCCACTGCCGCCGAGGCGCAGGCCGCCATTGCCGAGGAGTTTTCCTTTTTCGGCGACTGGTCCGAGCGCTACCAGTACCTGATCGACCTTGGCCGCAAGTTGCCCGCCTTCCCGGAACAGTGGAAAACCGAAGAGCACCGCCTGCATGGCTGCCAATCGATGGTCTGGATCGTGCCGGAGGGCAACGCAGAGCGGCTGGATTTCCATGCCGTCAGCGATTCGGCCATTGTCTCCGGGCTGATCTACCTTGCGCTGCGCGTGTATTCGGGGCGTAGCGCGCAAGAGATCCTGGCCACCGAGCCTGACTACATCGCCGGAATCGGCCTGGCCAAGCATCTGTCGCCGACCCGCAGCAACGGCGTGGCAGCGATGCTGGCCTTCATCCGCGATACCGCGCGCGCGCAGCAGTGAGCACGCCCACCCCATCGCCCGCCGATTCGCTGCGGACGCTGCTCGCCCATCCAGGCTTCGGCCTGGTGCTGCTGTACCGCGTGGCGGCGATGCTGTCCTACCAGATCGTCGCCGTGACGGTCGGTTGGCATATCTACGAAATGACCGGCAACCCGCTCTCGCTGGGGCTGATCGGCCTGGCTGAAATCCTGCCGCTCTTCTGCATCGCCCCTTTTGCCGGCTACCTGGTCGATCACCTGCCGCGCCGCCGGCTGGGCATGGTGGCCGTGCTCGGCTTGGTCGCAACCGCACTGCTGCTGTTGGCGATCACGCAAGGCTGGCTGCCCATCAAAGGCGTGTGGCCGATCTACGCCGCCATCTCGCTCACCGGCGCGGCGCGCTCTTTCCTGTCGCCGGTCTACAACGCCTTGTTCGCACGGGCGCTGCCGCGCGAAGCATTCGCACGTGGTGCCAGCATCGGCAGCGTCACCTTCCAGGCCGGCATGGTGATCGGCCCGGCGCTGGGCGGTGTGCTGGTCGGCTGGGGCGGCAAGGGCCTGGCCTACGGGGTCGCCGCCAGCGTGGCGATGCTGGCGATCCTGGCGCTGGCGTTGTTGCGTGTCAGCGAGCCGGTCAGCGAGGGCCCGCGTGCGCCGATCTTCCGCAGCATCGCCGAAGGCGCGCAGTTCGTACTGTCCAACCAGATCATGCTGGGTGCCATGGCGCTGGACATGTTTTCGGTCCTGCTTGGCGGCGCGGTCTCGATGTTGCCGGCCTTCATCCACGACATCCTGCACTACGGCCCGGAAGGCCTGGGCATCCTGCGCGGGGCGCCGGCGCTGGGTTCGATCGTGGTTGGCGTATGGCTGGCGCGGCACCCGCTGCAGCGCAATGCCGGGCGCGTGCTGCTGCTGTCGGTGGCCGGCTTCGGGCTCTGCACCATCGCCTTCGGACTGTCGCGCCATCTCTGGCTGTCCGCGGCGATCCTGCTGGTGTACGGCATGTGCGACGGCGTCTCGGTGGTGGTGCGCCAGACCATCCTGCAGTTGGCCACCCCCGATGCCATGCGTGGCCGGGTGTCTTCGATCAATGGCATCTTCATCGGCTCGTCCAACGAGCTGGGCGCATTCTACGACGGCGTCATGGCGCGCCTGGTCGGCCTGGTGCCTGCGGTGGTGATCGGCGGCTGCGTCACCCTGGGCGTGGTGGCCACCACCGCGTGGAAGGCGCCGCGCCTGCGCAAGCTGGACCTGCGCGATCTGCAATGAGCTGCGCAATTGCGCGATTGCCGGCCCACTGCGTCGCGGTGGAGCGAAGGCATTCGTGCCGCAAGCCGCGGCCAGGTGCCGTCATTCAACTGCGCGCGACGGGGTTCGCCGACGTGCGCTGACTGGCCAGGTACCGATGCAACGGATCAGGCGTCCATAAAAAACCCCGCACATGGCGGGGTCTTCATGAGCCAGGCGGACGGTCAGTCGCCCTGCTGCTTCTGCAAATGCTCCCAACGCTCCTGGGCGTCGATGGTGCGCTCGGCAGTCAGACGCGCTTCCAGGCGGTCCAGGCCAATCTCTTCACCGGTATCCACGCAGTAGCCGTAATCACCGTCTTCCAGACGCTTGAGCGTGCTGTCGATCTTGGAAATCAGCTTGCGGGCGCGATCACGGGCACGCAGTTCCAGCGAGTTTTCGGTCTCGCGGGTGGCGCGTTCGGCTTCATCGCCGATATCGCGCACTTCTTCGCGCAGGTTTTCGATGGTCTGCTTGGATTCCTCCACCATCTCGTTGCGCCAGCTCTGCAGACGCTGGCGGAAATATTCCTGCTGCAACTTGTTCATGTACTCCTCGTCCGCGGAAGGCTTGTAGCCCTGCGGCAGGATCGGGCGACCGGTTGCTTCGTCGGTCTTGTACTCGACCACCTTGTACTTGGTCTTGGGAGCCGCACTGGACGGCTTGGACGTCACTGCCACGGCCACTTTGCCGACCGGACGGGTCGCAGCAGGCTTGGCGGGGGCTTCGGTTTTGGTTGGCGTTTTTGCGGAAGATTTCGAAACGGGCA
This sequence comes from Xanthomonas phaseoli pv. phaseoli, assembly GCA_022749655.1. Taxonomy (GTDB): domain Bacteria; phylum Pseudomonadota; class Gammaproteobacteria; order Xanthomonadales; family Xanthomonadaceae; genus Xanthomonas; species Xanthomonas phaseoli. The sequence continues at coordinate 2,730,709 of CP094243.1, read as the reverse complement.
CGGGATTCTTAGATGACGGGGTCGCAGGCTTTGCCGGCTTCGCAGGGACGGCCTTGGGGACCGGTGCGGGCGCGGGCTTTTCAGCCTTGACCGGGACTGACTTGGCCGGAGCCGGCTTGGTGGCCGGCTTCGGTACGGACTTGACGCCACCGGCTTGGCAGCCGGTTTGGCGGCAGCCGGAGCTGCCTTCTTCGCCGCCGGCTTGGCAGCAGGCTTGGCAACGGGTTTCACTGACTTGGGGGCTACGGACGCGGCGGTCTTGGAAGCCGGCGCCGGCTTGGCAGCGGTCTTCGTCGCAGGTGCCTTCTTCGCGGGTGCCTTCTTGGCAGCCGACTGCTTGGTCGCCGGTTTTGCGGCCGGTTTCGCAGCAGCGGACGTCGCTGCCTTTTTCGCAACGGGTTTGGCGGACTTCTTGGCGGCCTCTACGGCCTTTTTTGCAGGTTTTTAGCAGCCACGAAACGCTCATCCTTGGTTCCCCGGGGCCCGGGAAAGCGGGCCTTTATAACGTACCCCGCGGACCCCCGGCAACCACCTATTAATGCAAGTGGCATATCATTGGCAAGTGATCTCACGCCTGCTCATCGCGCTGCTGCGCGTCTACAAGCTCGTCATCAGCCCCCTGCTCGGGCCGCGCTGCCGTTTTGCACCCAGCTGCTCGGACTACGCGATGACCGCCATCGGCCGCTTCGGCCCGCTGCGCGGCAGTTGGCTTGCCGCACGCAGGCTCGGCCGCTGTCATCCCTTCCATCCGGGCGGATTCGATCCGGTGCCCGATGCACCCGCCTCGCCCTCCCCGTCTTCTTCCTGCAGCTGCAAAGGACCCCATCCATGAGCCGAACCGTCATCGTCAATGCCCGCCTGGTCAATGAAGGCAAGAAGTTCGACGCCGATCTCCTGATCGAGGGCGGCCGTATCGCCAAGATCGACGACAAGATCGCCCCTGCCCCTGGCGATACCGTTGTGGACGCCGCCGGACGCTGGGTGCTGCCAGGCATGATCGACGACCAGGTGCACTTCCGTGAGCCTGGCCTGACCCACAAGGGCGACATCGCGACCGAATCCGGCGCCGCGGTGGCTGGTGGCCTGACCAGCTTCATGGACATGCCCAACACCAATCCGCCGACGCTGGATGCCGCGGCGCTGCAGGCCAAATACGATGCCGCCGCTGGGCGCGCCTGGGCCAACTACGGCTTCTACATGGGCGCCAGCAACGACAACCTGGTCCACATCCAGTCGCTGGACCCCAAGACTGCCCCGGGCATCAAGGTGTTCATGGGCGCCTCCACCGGCAACATGCTGGTCGATAACCCCGAAACGCTGGATGCGATCTTCCGCGACGCGCCCACGCCGATCATCACGCATTGCGAAGACACCCCGACCATCGATGCGACGATGGCGCAGTACAAGGAAAAATACGGCGATGCGCTGACACCGGAGATGCACCCGGACATCCGTTCGCGTCAGGCCTGCCTGAAGTCTTCGCAACTGGCGGTGTCGCTGGCGCGCAAGCACAACACCCGTCTGCATGTGCTGCACATCTCCACCGCCGACGAGCTGTCGCTGTTCGAAGCCGGCCCGCTGGTCGATGCCGACGGCAAGCTGCGCAAGCGCATCACTGCCGAGACCTGCATCCACTTCCTGCGCTTCGATCGCAGCGATTACGCACGACTGGGCAACCTGATCAAGTGCAACCCGGCGATCAAGGATGCCGAAGATCGCCTGGCGCTGATCGATGCGCTGGCCGAAGATGTCATCGACGTGCTCGCCACCGACCATGCCCCGCATACCTGGGAAGAAAAGCACAAGCCCTATGCGCAGGCGCCCTCGGGCCTGCCGCTGGTGCAGTACGCGCTGGTCGCGGCACTGGAGCTGGTGCACGAAGGCAAGTTGCCGATCACCCGTATCGTGCAGAAGTTCGCGCATGCGCCGGCGCAGTTGTTCGATGTGCAAGAGCGTGGCTTCCTGCGCGAAGGCTATTTCGCCGACCTGGTGATGATCGACAACACCCCGTTCACCGTGAAGCGTGAGCAGGTGCTGTCCAAGTGCGGCTGGTCGCCATTCGAGGGCACCACCTTCCGTTCGCGTATCGCTGCGACGTGGGTCAACGGCCAGCAGGTGTGGGACGGCGAACAACTGGTGGGCAGCGCTGCCGGCCAGCGCCTGACCTTCGACCGCTAATGCGCGCAGCCCTGTTTGGCGCCTGGTTGCTCCTGGCGCCGGTCGTGCTGGTTGCAGGTCGCGCGGATGCGCAGAGTGCGGCCGCCGCGACTGATGTCGTGTTTCCGCAAAGAGCCTCGCAAGGTGCGCTGGTGATCGGCAAGGTGCCGTCTGGCAGCAAGGTGCAATACGCCGGCCGCAGCTTGCGGGTGAGCGGTTATGGAAGCGTGGTGTTCGGTATCGGCCGCGATGCCACCGGGCCATTGCAGGTGCAGATCACCCCGCCCGGAGGCAGCACGCAGAACGTGAGCATCGCAGTGACGCCGCGCGACTGGCCGATCGAACGCGTCAACGGCGTGCCGCCCAAGACAGTCAACCCACCGCCGGCAATCGCCGAACGGATCAAGCGCGAGCAGGCGCAGGTCACCGCCGCACGCGACCGCGACGATGCACGCACCGATTTCGCCCAACCCTTCATCTGGCCGGTGCAGGGTCGCATCAGCGGCCGCTTCGGCAATGCACGCGTGTACAACGGCCAGCCCGGCGCCGGCCATTCGGGCATGGACATCGCCGTGCCCACCGGCACCCCGGTGAAGGCGCCGGCGGCCGGCGTAGTGACGTTCGCGGCGCCGGACCTGTATCTCACCGGCGGCACGGTGCTGCTGGATCACGGCTTTGGCGTGAGCTCGAATTTCCTGCACTTGTCGCGTATCGACGTGAAAGTGGGCGATCGGGTCGAGCAAGGCCAGGTGATTGCCGCGGTTGGTGCCACCGGACGTGCCACCGGGCCGCATCTGCATTGGGGGATGAACTGGTTCGACACCCGCATCGATCCGTTGCTGGTGCTTGAGCGGACGAAGTAGAGCGTTCGAAAGATCGCCTCGTTGACGTGCGGAGGCATTGAGGACGCTGTCCTACGCTTCCTATAAGAACCTGCTTGGCCAGCGGTCTTCTGCTGGCTCTAGCTTCGCTCACACAAATTATCGCGTCTCGGACGTACTGGAACGGAGCCGCCACAGTGGATAGCAATGCAGGCGTGACCAGCGTCGATCACATCGGGTTTGCCGTTTCATCGCTTGACGAGGCTATCCGGTTCTGGACCGAGGCCCTGGGGTTTACGCTCGAACGACAGGCACAGATGGGCGGCGATTTCCTGCATCAGGTCACCGGCGTGGATGATCCGAGCGTGCGAACGGCAATCGTGAAGGCTCCGGACGGATTCATCGTCGAGTTGCTGCAGTATTCCAAAGGTCCTCGGAATGGGCAGTCGCCGGACAGCGCGGGTGCGATCGGGGCCGCCCATCTGGCGCTGACCGTCCGGGACATCCATGCGGCCATCTCCCGTGTCGAAGCTGCCGGATGGAAGGCGAAGGGCAAGCCGCTGCCGATTCCGGGAGGTCCGAGAACAGGAACGCTCACCGCCTACGTGTCTGGTCCGGACCATATTTCCATCGAGTTCATGCAGCCGGCTGGGCCGTGACGGAACCCGCGCGCCCCAGCTACCGGCGCAGTCGTCAGCGGGATGACACCGAATGGTCGCATCCCCGCCCCGTTGATGGACCGTGATCCCGATCCGCCTTAGCGTGCGGCTGCAGAGTCATCCTGCGATGACCCCACTATTCGATGCGTCGCGACCACTGGATCAGGCCCCCTCAATTCAACAACGCGCCACGCCTGCGGCGCCAGAAGAAAAAAACGCAACCCACGACCAGTGCGTCGGAACGCTACATACCCGGTCGGCGGCGACCTACCCGTCGTGCGTGTGTCCGCCGGCGGCCGTTGCGGTATAACCGGAACGACCGTCGCGCGTCGCTGCACGTAGGCGCTTGGGCTGCTGACGGTCGGTCCGTCGCTTCGGCGTCGGGCGTGCTTCATCTCCCTCCCCGACAGCAGGAGATGTGCGACATGCGCAACGAGCACCTCAAACCGACCCTGGGCACCTGGCAGCTGTGGGGCATCGCCGTGGGCTTGGTCATTTCCGGCGAGTATTTCGGCTGGAGTTACGGCTGGGGCACCGCCGGCACGCTCGGCTTCCTGGTGACCACGTTGCTAGTCGCGGTGATGTACACCTGTTTTATCTTCAGCTTCACCGAATTGACCACCGCCATTCCCAATGCGGGCGGGCCCTTCGCCTACAGCCTGCGCGCGTTCGGCACCTATGGCGGCATGCTGGCGGGCCTGGCCACGTTGATCGAATTCGTCTTCGCGCCGCCGGCCATCGCGATGGCGATCGGCGCGTATCTGAATGTGCAGTACCCGACCCTGGACCCGCGCATCGCCGCGATCGGTGCCTACCTCGTCTTCATGGGCTTGAACATCGTCGGCGTGGCGATCGCCGCCACCTTCGAGCTGATCGTGACCTTGCTGGCGGTGATCGAACTGCTGGTGTTCATGGGGGTGGTGGCGCCGGGTTTCAGCGTGGCGCGCTTCACCGCCAATGGCTGGGCCGGCAGCGACGTGTTCGGGCCGGCGGCCATTTCCGGAATCTTCGCCGCAATTCCGTTTGCGATCTGGTTTTTCTGGCGATCGAAGGGGCAGCGATGGCGGCCGAAGAAGCCAAGGACCCCAGGCGCACGATTCCGCGCGCCTATATCGCCGGCATTCTCACCCTGGTGATCTTGGCGCTGGGGGTGATGGTGTTTGCCGGCGGCGTCGGCGACTGGCGCCAGCTGTCCAACATCAACGACCCGCTGCCGCAGGCGATGAAGGCGGTGGTCGGCAACAGTTCCACCTGGTTGCACATGCTGGTGTGGATCGGCTTGTTCGGGCTGGTGGCGAGTTTCCACGGCATCATCCTGGGCTATTCGCGGCAGTTTTTGTGTTGGCGCGTGCCGGCTTCCTGCCGCATGGGCTGGCCAGGCTCTCGCGTTTTCGCACGCCGCATCGCGCCATTCTGGCCGGCGGCGTCATCGGCATTGCCGCGATCTGCAGCGACAGCGTGGTCAAGATCCAGGGCATGTCGTTGACCGCAGCGATGATTACCATGTCGGTGTTCGGCGCGATCGTGATGTATGTGATGAGCATGCTCAGCCTGTTCAAGCTGCGTCGCGCCGAACCGGGGTTGGAGCGTAGTTTCCGCGCACCGGGGTACCCGGTGGTGCCTGCCATTGCGCTGCTGCTGGCGCTCGTGTGCCTGATGGCGATGGTGTGGTTCAACCCGATTGTGGCCTTGATCTTTCTGGGCCTGCTGCTGTTCGGTGCGGTGTGCTGCGTCCTTAGCCTGCGCACGCAGCACACGCCCGCGGCCAGCGCCGGATGAGCGGCTTTGCCTTCACCGCAGGCGGCGAGCGTTTTAGGTTTGCCGATCTGAAGCAGCTGCTGGCCAAGGCGACGCCGGCACGCTCTGGCGACCAGCTTGCCGGACTCGCCGCCGATTCCGGCCTGCAGCGCGTCGCCGCACAGATGGCACTGGCCGATCTGCCGCTACAGCATTTTCTGCAGGAGGCGGTGGTGCCTTATGAAGCGGACGAAGTCACCCGGCTGATCATCGACCAGCACGATGCCGCTGCATTTGCCGCTGTGGCGCATCTCACCGTGGGCGGCTTTCGCGATTGGCTGCTGAGTGCGCAGGCCGACGAAGCCGCATTGACCGCGTTGGCCCCCGGCCTGACGCCGGAAATGGTGGCCGCGGTGTCCAAATTGATGCGGGTGCAGGACCTGATCCTGGTGGCGCAGAAAACCCGGGTCGTCACCCGCTTTCGCAACACGCTGGGGTTGCGCGGACGCCTGTCGACGCGCCTGCAGCCCAACCATCCGACCGATGATGCCACCGGCATTGCCGCCAGCGTGCTCGACGGATTGTTGTACGGCAACGGCGATGCAGTGATCGGCATCAATCCGGCCAGCGACAGCCTGGCCGCAACCACCGCCTTGTTGCGCATGCTCGATGCGATGATCAGCGGTTATCGGATCCCCACGCAATCGTGCGTGCTTGCGCACATCACCACCACCATCGAAGCGATCGGCCGTGGCGTGCCGGTGGACCTGGTGTTTCAGTCGATCGCCGGCACCGAGGCGGCCAATGCCAGCTTCGGCATCAATCTGGCCCTGCTGCAGGAAGGTTACGAAGCGGGCCTGTCGCTGCGCCGCGGCAGCGTCGGCGATAACGTGATGTATTTCGAAACCGGCCAGGGCAGCGCGTTGTCGGCCAATGCGCACCACGGCGTGGATCAACAGACCTGCGAGGTGCGCGCCTATGCGGTGGCGCGCCACTACAAACCGCTGCTGGTGAACACCGTGGTGGGCTTCATCGGGCCGGAATATCTCTACGACGGCAAGCAGATCATCCGCGCCGGGCTGGAGGATCACTTCTGCGGCAAGTTGCTCGGCGTGCCGATGGGCTGCGACATCTGCTACACCAATCATGCCGAAGCCGATCAGGACGACATGGATATGTTGCTCACCCTGCTCGGTACTGCCGGGATCAATTTCATCATGGGCATTCCCGGCTCCGACGACGTGATGCTGAATTACCAGACCACCTCGTTTCACGATGCGCTGTATGCACGCCAGGCGCTCGGCCTGCGCGCTGCGCCCGAGTTCGAACAGTGGCTGGAGCAGCACGACATCCTGCAGCTGCGCGATGGCCGCTTCGAACTTGGCAGCGAAGTACCGGCGCCATTTCGGCGTGCATTGGCACAGGTCAGCGGTAGAACGACGCCATGAGCACGCCCTCCAGACCGCCACGCGATGCCTGGGCGCAACTGCGCCAACTGACCCCCGCGCGCATTGCGCTGGGCCGGGTGGGGACCAGTCTGCCCACGGACGCGCACCTGGAATTCCAACTGGCGCATGCGCAGGCACGCGATGCGGTGCATCTGGCATTCGACCCGGCACCGCTTCAGGCCGCGCTGGAGCAACGCGGGCGCAGCAGCATCTTGCTCCAAAGCGCTGCGGCCGATCGTCATCAGTATCTGCAACGTCCCGATCTGGGACGGCGTCTTGCCGAGGAAGCCGCCGCCCAGCTACGCGGCCTCACGGCCGTGCATGGCGGCAGACATGACGTTGCGGTGGTGGTCGCTGACGGGCTGTCCGCGCTGGCCGTGCATCGGCATGCGGCGCGCATGCTCGACCAGATCGACGCACTGGCGTCGCAAGAAGGTTGGTCACTCGCCCCGGTGGTATTGGTGAGACAAGGGCGCGTGGCGATCGGCGATGAGGTCGGCGAGCTGCTCGACGCGCGTGCCGTGATCGTGCTGATCGGCGAACGGCCGGGCCTGAGCTCGCCCGACAGCCTGGGCCTGTATCTCACCTACATGCCCCGTGTCGGGCTCACCGATGCAGCGCGCAACTGCATTTCCAACATTCGCGCCGAAGGACTGAGCTACGCCGAGGCGGCCCACAAACTGGGGTATCTGCTGCGCGAGGCATTTCGCCGCAAACTCTCTGGCGTGCAGCTGAAAGACGAAGCCGAGCAACCTGCATTGTTGGCAGGCCCTGCCAATGTTGCGCCGCGCACGTTCTTGCTGCCTGACTGACCTGCGCGGCGTGTGCGGGACCCGGGATCGACACCGCTCAGCAAGCAATCACTCCGTTATTTCAATGCCCCATCCTGCATATTGCTGGCGGCATAGGTGCTGGTCTGCAGCTCGTTGTCATGCGGATGGCGCAGGGCATTGCGTACATCATCGGGAAGCTTGTCGACATCCAGCATCACCTTTCCCGAATGCACATCACGCACCACCGATGCAGGCAGCACGAAGTCGCCGCCGTTTTCGATATTGATGACCAGCTCGGCCCCCTCGTTGCGGATGTCGCGGATGGCACCGACGCCGACTTCGCCATCGCGTAGAAACACCATCTGGCCAATTTCAATTTGCTGCATGTTCGATCTCCTGGAATGGCGTCATCACGCAAGCGCGCTGTGCCGGTGGCAGATCATCGCGCTGCGGTGCGTTGGCGCGCGGTGAAGCGCAGATCACTGTGGCGTGGGTGCGTGCAGCAAGGCGCCGCTTGGCAGTCGGGCCGGCTGCCCGGCAACGCGCTCGAACTCGCTTACATCGTGCGAACAGAACACCTCCACCTCACCGCCGTGCTGTTGCCGTAGCGCGCGCAGACGCTGCTGGTTGGTCAAGCGCGCAGTCCGGTCCTTTTCCAGCATCCATTGGTAAGCACGCAGCCCCGGCGTGCAGTAAGGCGCATCTGCATCCATTTCGCGATGGAAGAAATATGCATCACCTGCCAGCAGCAGCCATCGCTCCGGCGTATGCACCGCAACCGCGGCGTGACCCAGGGTGTGGCCGGGAAGCGGCACCATCAGCAGTTCTGGCGGTAGTCCATGCAGGTCGCGCACGCACTCCAGGCCCATCCAGTGCTCGCCTGCTGCGCCATCGTAGGTGCGCCACTGCCCACGCGTAGACCACTGCTGCGGACGAAAGCGCTGGCGATCCATCCAGGTACGCTGTGCCAGTGCGGCATCGCGCTCGCTCGTCATCAGGTGCACGCGCGCATGCGGAAAATCGTCCAGCCCGCCGGCGTGGTCGAAATCCAGATGGGTCAGCACGATGTGCCGCACATCGCGCGGATCCAGCCCGAGCCGTTGTATCTGCCGGATTGCGGTCATGTCCTCGCGCAAGTCTGGCTTGACCAGCGCCAGAAAAATCGACTCAGACGCGCGCGTGGCTCGGCCACATCGCGCAGGCCGAAACCGGTACCGATCAGCACCAACCCGGCGCTGGTTTCCACCAGCAAGCAATGGCAACACAGATGGCCGCGATCCAGTACCCCGGCGTACGGCCGTCCATAAGATGGCCGCCTAGCGGGCAGGTGGAGATGCAATTGAGGTGATGCACGCGCATCGGCGCGCTCCGCTTGGCGGGCCAGCATTGCAACGCAGCCGTTGCACAGCGGTGAGCGGTACCGATCGCGCAACCAGCGCGCATACGCCACCTTGACGGTGGCGTATGCGAGGCAGGTGTCAGCGCAGCGGAACGTCCGCCACCTTGTCTTGATAATCCTTCTTCGGGTCTACGCCCAACAACACCTTGATTCCTGCCAGCAGGCTCGACTCGTTGAGCCAGATCTGCGCATGGTCGGCATCCAGGCGCAGCAGCGCCAAGTTCGGATCGGTCTTGCCGCCTTCGTACCACGCGGCGACATATGGATTCCACAACCGGTCGACCATGGCCGGGTCGGTGTCTTCGCGCAGCGAGCCGCTGATGCTGGCGAACAAGTCGTGGCCCTTGCTGCTGAAGGCGCCGATGACGCGGCGGCCCTGCCCCAGCATGGCGATCAGCGCGTTGTCCTTGGATGTAAAGAACCAGATCGGCCCACCGCTATCGCCCTCGATCTGTGCGGTCATCGGACGCGCGTGGCCGTCTTCGACACCGTCCAGGCCCAGCATCACGGTGCGATCTGATTTGAGCGCCTTCCAGAATTTTTCCTGCAACTCTTTGGTGTCTGCCATTTCGATTCCTGACATGCGCGTGGTACGCGGGTGAGCCAGTCTGGAACTCGCTCTGACCAGAGCATGTGACGGTGCGCACTCTCGTCTACCATATTGCGACAACGCAATTCTGCTTGGGCACCAATACCAACATACCAACATCGTCACCAGCGCGCGCCTTGGCAGAAGATAGTGGCAAACTTCGCACACGTACGCTTGCATTCGCAAAAAAACAATCAAATAAGCGGATCACGGATATGGTAAAAACGCTGCTAATGCAGCCCATCTGCGCGCAAAAAAGCAGTAGCGCTGATGGTAGGAGCGACGAAAATATCCCATAATCACGGGCGCACGCTGCAATTTAATTTTAAATTATTTATTTAATATAATTTAAATCAATCCACTTGAATCACCCAACTCCAAGCAAAACATACAGGTTAAAATAATAATGAAATATATGCCAAAAACTACATCCCTGCGTACTTCTTGCGCGGTCCTAGCCTTCCTAGCGATTACCGACGTGTCTGCAAGCACAAACTCGGCCAACCTCTCCGCCGGCACCATCGTGCAGCACGTTGTTCCGACTGCTCAGCGAGATGAGAGTGCTTCTTACTGGACTCTCGGACGGATGCAAGCTGCTGTTTCCGCATCATTCGTGGATGCCAACCCGGCCGACGGCGACCCGCCAGAGTTGCAGAATTCGGCATTGGCCCGTGGGAAAAACAGGAGCGAAAAGTTGAAGTTGGTGACAAGATCTGTGCCAACGCCGAAGACGGATCCGTCCGTGCCGGTTCCAGGATTCTCCCCCTCAGCCCACCTCGGCGTGGTCTTCTTTCGGGCGAACGGCATAGACCAGCGCTGCACTGGCAACGCGGTCGTCTCCGATTCCGGGAACGTCGTAGCCACCTCGGGGCGATGCATCTCTGCCCTAGCAGGCAAGTTTGTGTCGGACTTGGTGTTCGTGCCAGCCTACAACGGTACCGCCCCCTATGGTGTTTGGCCTGCGACGACCATCACGGCCGATAATCGCTGGGTCTCAGAGCGAGCCGTGGACTACGATACGGCCTTCTTCCAGGTGCAAGCTCCCATGACAATGAAGCTCTCTGGCGCCACTTTGTCGAATACTGTAGGAGCGTCTGGCGTTCGCTTTGACGGTCAGGAGGACGACAACGAATATCGGGTAACTGGCTACAACACCGACCCTGGCGCCAATGGGAACACGCCTGTCAGCGTGAACAGCACAGCAGAGCCCAACCCATGGATGAACAAGGACTATGCCATTGAAGGCCTGGAGTGGGACGCACGCTCCGGTGTCAGCGGCTCACCGTGGGTTTCGACCGACGAGGATCCCGTGCAGGACGTCGAAGTCGGCATGACCTCATTTGCCTATAAGCAGTTCACCCACGCTTCGTTCGGTCCTCAGTGGACGTCAGCAATCCGTAACCTGTATCAGACCGCAGCAGCCTCCAACTAAGCATTAAGATCGCTGCGACATATAATTCCTTACCTGATCGATAACCGCTCGTTATTCGCTGACACACAGCACGCTGTTCAATTTAATCGAATAGCGTGTTTCTTCTAGCAAAAATTATCTAGAGATCCATATAAATTTTTCGCTTTGCAGTAAAGGCCCGCATTTGCATTTACATTTACATTTCCCCGCTATCCGGCTGTTTCTGGCTATTTTAATCACGCAGGCTGGTATCGCCAAGGCTGATACCGGCGGCTTTTCCTCTGCATCTATATCTGGCGAATCCGCTGTTACAGTGGCAACACTTGCAGAACTGCAAGCGGCACTCAATGCCAAAAGTCACCATATTATCATCCGTGGAAAGATCTACGGCGGACCAAAGCTAACTACCCTGAATTTCTCCAGCACTATTTGGAACAACATAACAATCGAGGGTGCTGCAGGCGGTGGAGCAGCCTTGCAGAATATCCAATTGAAATTTAGCGGCGAGAACCTGCCCGCCGGGATAAACATTCAGAATGTGGTTATCAGAAACATCTCATTCGCTGGCAATATCGGCGACTTGCAAGCCCTGCCTAACCAAGTCAAAGGAACTTCCAACAACACTGGCATCAACTACGTAGGCGTATCATTGCGACGTATATCCAATGCTTGGATCGACCACTGCGATTTCTACGACATGAGCGATGACCTTTTATCAGTCGGCATGTCATCTGATTACGTCACACTGTCGTATAATCACTTTTACTTCAGCAACAGCTGGGTCAACATGAATCCGGATCCGGTATGGAACTGGTTCGACAAAAATTACCATGACCTCGCAAATGAGCGCTTAGCTATCCTTGTTGGTCACAGCAAGAACGATTCATATGTATATGGTGGCAATAAGCTGCACGTAACGCTGCACCACAACTGGTTTGGCCCCAATCTTGCCGGGCGCCCCCTACTACGTGGCTGGGTTCATGCCTATAACAATTACTTTGACAATAGCACATCACCCAATGGTGAGCACACCGCTGCCGATGGTCGCCGCTATGAAAAGCAGCAGTACAACGCTTTGCAAGTAGGTAGCGGCAGTATTGTTTTTTCCGAATCAAACTACTTCTACAAAACCAACAATAGCAACCAAATTCGACTGGAATCAGACGGTGACATGTACAATCTTTACGAAAAAGAAAATGTATATCACGCAGTAACGGGTAATTCGGCGATCGGCTTAACCTTCAATAATGCACCAGTTAAATACAGCTACGAGCCTGACGATGCGGCAAGAGTCCCCGGCATCGTTCGGTCCACTGCGGGGCCGCACTAAGGAAACTCTGAACAATCCGTCCTGATCTGCCACAATCGATCATCGACCCGAGTAGACGATTTCGATGCAGCTGACCTTCGGCGACGCGGAGTACGACGGCAAGCGCAAGCGGACGCGGCGTGAGGTGTTTTTGGCCGAGATGGAGCAGGTCGTGCCGTGGAAGGAGCTGCTGGGGCTGATCGAGCCGCACTATCCGAAGTCGGGGCAACCGGGACGACAGCCGTATCGGCTGGAGACGATGCTGCGCATCCACTTTTTGCAGCAGTGGTATGCATTGAGCGATCCATCGGCGGAAGAAGCCTTGTACGACACGGTGTCGATGCGCCGTTTCGCCAAGATCGGCGGGCTGGATGAGGTGCCGGACGAGACGACGATTCTCAACTTTCGCCATCTGCTGGAGCAGCACGATTTGGCGCGCAAGCTGTTCAATCGGGTGAACGCGCATCTGTCGCGCAAGGGTCAGAGCCTGCGCGGCGGGACGATTGTGGATGCCACGATTATCTCTGCGCCCAGTTCGACCAAGAACAAGGACGGTGAGCGCGATCCGGAGATGCGCCAGACCAAGAAGGGCAACCAATACTTCTTCGGGATGAAGGCGCACATTGGAGTGGATGATGAATCCGGCCTAGTGCACCACGTGGAATGCACGGCAGCCAACGTGGCGGACATCACGCAAGCGCACAAGCTGCTGCATGGCAAGGAAGACACGGTGTGTGGGGACAGCGGCTACACCGGGCTTGAGAAGCGCGATGAGATCAAGGGCAAGCGCAAGCTACGCTACCTGATCGCGGAGAAGCCCTCGAAGCTGAAGCAGATCAAGAACAAGCGCGAACTGAAGTTGGCCAAGCGCTGGGAGCACACCAAGGCCAGCCTGCGTGCGAAGGTGGAACATCCGTTTCGGGTGATCAAGCGCCAGTTTGGCTATGCCAAGGTGCGCTATCGCGGCCTGGTCAAAAACACCGCGCAGGTGCTGACGCTCTTTGCGCTGTCGAACCTGTGGCTGAAGCGGAAGCAGTTGATGCCTGCCGTTGGGAAGTTGTGCCTGTAATGGGGAGAACGCCCCGAGAATGCGCTGGAAACAGCGAAAAACCGAAGGTGTGAGCGTAGTCAGCGCTACCGATGCGGGTCGACGCATCCTCTGGCCGCATTGATCAGACCATCCCTAAACACGATTTCTCCAGCATCCACCGCGCACCAGAAATATGCGCCTAAAGAATGTTTGAGAAACCCCATATACAAGGCCAGGGTAGTCTTAACAACTCACCGCCCCCTCAGTCTTGCTTCTTGTATGTCAGTGGCTGGCAAAAATCTGAGCAGGGTGCGATTTCTGCAACGTTCTGGCGGTTCTGGCTGCGGCCAGGCAGCATTACCACCGGACCGGCAGCAATTGCCGGCGCGCCATCCACAGGTTCGCTAGCTGTGATCCAGCGTGACCGAAAAATATGTTGGTCGGCCTACATCACGAATGTTTCAACAACAGTTCGTCCAGCTCTCTTTGTCTATGCATGCGATCGATCGACTGCACAGTTCGCCGCGGCGTGCATCTGCAGCATGCAGGAGCCCTGCAAAACACGTGTAATACCTTCGGCGCTGCGGTGCTGAATTCGTGCTGGCGCCATCGAACTTCGGCAGGGCTCGCCAAGCTTGCATCTCGTTATCGCTGGTCGACACAGCAACGCAAAGACCACACATGTGCAGGGCAGCGATGTTCGCAGCGCCGCATACAGGTGCATCTCGCTGCGCTCGTTGATCTGGCGCGCCTGCCGCATTAACCGGAGAAAGCACTATGCCGTACCATCGCCTTGTTCCCACCGTCGCGCCACTGACCCTTGCCCTGCTCGGCCTGGCCACGTTTCACGCCAGCGCGGCGCGACCGCACGGGCAGGATGCACCCGATACCGCTCATAGCATTTCCAGCAGCTGGGGGTGGTCCAGCAGCCCACATTACCGACCCAGGTATGCGCCACGCTCAAGGCCGCGCTGATTCCGGTGGGCGGCTCGCTCGATACGCTTGACCAAAATCCGGCACAGTCCAAACGCGACACCGCGCGCTTGCAGGCGGCCATCGACGATTGCCCTGCCGGCAGCGCAGTGCACCTTGTGCCCGGCGATGCCGGCGAATCCGGGTTGCTGACCGGGCCGCTGACCATTAAAAGCGGTGTCACGCTATGGATCGACCGCGGCGTCACCTTGTTCGGCTCGCGCAATCCGCTGGATTACGACAACGGCCTGGGCACCTGCGGCACTGCGACCAGCGACAAGACGAAGTCATGCAAGCCACTCATCCACGTCGCCGATACCGCAAAAAGCGCGATCGTTGGTGCGGGCAAGATTGATGGACGCGGCGGCAGCACGCTGACTGCCGGGCCAAACGCCGGCACCGCCAGTTGGTGGGATCTGGCCTATCTCAACGTCACTAAAGGCCTGAGTCAACACGTCCCGCGGCTGCTGCAGATCGACGACAGCACTGACTTCACGTTGTACGACATCACTCTGGAAAATTCGGCGAATTTCCATGTGACCAGCGATAACGTGGTTGGCCTGACGGCGTGGGGCATCAAAATTCTTGCGCCCAGCCTGGTCTACTCGCGGCCAGGCTACCACTGCCCGGCCGGCAGCACGCCTGATGTCAATCCGCACGCCACCTGCTTCACCCCGAAAACCGCCAAGAATACCGATGGTTTTGATCCGGGCCAGTCGAAGAATGTACTGCTGACGTATTCGTACATCGCTACCGGCGATGACGGTGTTGCGATCAAGGCACATGCCAGTAGCAAGCGCAGCATCGCATCGGAAAACATGCTGTTCGCCTACAACCAGTTCTATTACACACATGGTTTTTCGTTGGGCAGCGAAACCGACTCGGGCATACGCCATATCGCCGTGCGCGGGCTGAGCATCGATGGCTTCAATAGCAACGATGTATACACCGACCCGTATTCTTCCAACGGGCTGCGGATCAAATCCGATGGCACGCGCGGCGGCCAGGTGTACGACATCAGTTTTGAAAACATCTGCATGCGTGGTGTGGCAAGGCCGCTGGTGTTCGATGCGAACTACGCCAATGCTGAAGTGCGCCGCAAACTGCCGAGTTTCAGCGGCATCACGCTGACCAATGTGCACTCGCTGGGTTCCAAGGCATTCGGCGGCGGCGAGCTGAGCTTCTACGGCTACCGCGATGCGAAGACCACCTTGCCGATCAGCATTTCGCTCGACAACGTGGTGCTGGAAGGTGGAAAGGTCGCGTTCGCAAAGCCGCATTTCGGCGGGCCTGCGAGCAACCCGGGCGCGACGCATTTCACGTTTGAAGGCGGTCCAGTGAGCTTTTTCGATCAGCTGACCGAATCAGCGTCCAGCGATGTGCAGCTGCAAGGTAAGCCTGGCCCTGGCGTGCCGTTGCAATGCAACGACGCCTTCATCGCCTACCACTCGGTGCTGCCGGATTCGCCGATCTGAGCACAGCTGATTGGGAGGTAATCCCCCGCCCATTAGCAGACGCCAGAAGTGGAATTTTCTCGTATCCTTTCTCGAGGAGGTTCCATGAAGAAGTCCCGCTTTACCGACAGCCAGATCATCGCCGTGCTCAAGCAGGCCCAGGCCGGTGCGCCCGTGCCGGAGCTGTGCCGCGAGCACGGCATCAGCTCGGCCACGTTCTACAAGTGGCGCAGCAAGTTCGGCGGCATGGACGTGTCCATGGTCGCGCGCATGAAGGAGCTGGAGGAGGAGAACCGCCGGCTCAAGAAGATGTACGCCGAGGCGCAGCTCAGTACCGACCTGCTGAAGGAAGCGCTCGCAAAAAAATGGTGAGGCCATCTCAGCGACGCGAGATGGCCCAATCGGCGGTCACGAGCGGGCGTACGAACATCCGCCACGCCTGCCAGGCCTTCGCGGTGAGCGAGACCTGCTTCCGCTACCAGGCCAAGGCCAGCGAGCAGAACGCCCGGATCGCCGACTGGCTGGTCCGCCTGACGACCGCCCATCGCGACTGGGGCTTTGGCCTGTGCTACCTGTACCTGCGCAACGTGAAGGGCTTTGGCTGGAATCACAAGCGGGTCTACCGGATCTACCGCGAGCTGGAGTTGAACCTGCGGATCAAGCCGAGGAAGCGGCTGGTGCGTGAGCGGCCCGAGCCTCTGGCGGTGCCGGAGGCTATCAACCAGGTCTGGTCGATGGACTTCATGCACGACCAGTTGGCCGACGGCCGCAGCTTCCGGCTGTTCAATGTGCTCGACGACTTCAATCGCGAGGGGCTGGGGATCGAGGTGGATCTGTCGCTGCCGTCAGCCCGTGTGATCCGATCGCTGGAGCAGATCATCGAGTGGCGCGGCAAGCCCGCCGTGATCCGCTGCGACAACGGCCCTGAATACATCAGTGGCGCGTTGCTGTCCTGGGCGCAGCGGCATGGTATCCGGGTCGAGCACATCCAGCCGGGCAAGCCACAGCAGAACGCCTACGTTGAACGCTACAACCGCACCATCCGCTACGCCTGGCTCGCCCAAACCCTGTTCGACACCATCGACCAGGTGCAGGACAAAGCCACCCGCTGGCTATGGACGTACAACCACGAGCGTCCGAATATGGCGCTCGGCGGCATCACGCCTGCCATGAAGTTGGCGATGGCCGCTTAGCTCCACTTCTGGCGACCGCTAGAAGTGGGGGATTACCGGACACCGCGCTTGCCACACGGCAAGCGCGGATGCCGACGCGGTCAGCGTACGTGCTGCGCCTAAGGGGCCTAAAAACACTGCGCAGCCGCCAGGCGGGCGCGATCCGCGCTCGGAATCGACATACGCCATTCGTACACTGCGGTTCTGACCGCGCAGTCAACACCCGCCTGACGACCAACATGTTTCGTTAGCTGCGGTTAGTCCGTACCGCTGGCCGCACGCCAGCTATGCCACAACTGCTGCACCGGCGGCGGATAGGCTGTTCTGCCGCTCAGCGCGCGCTGCAGACGCAGCCGCGCCAGCCGCGACCACACCCGATGCGGCCGCGCCAACGCGACTTTGCGCGGCCAGGCCTGCAGCAACTGTGTGCGCCATGCAGCCGTGACCACGCCGCCAGGCGCGGCGCTATCGCCGGCCACGCGTTGACGTGCATCCAGCCACTGCACCGCTACCGCAGTGGCATCGCCCGGCTGAGTGCGCGCAAACAGCACCGCTTCCGCCGCAACCACGGCCTCTGCAAATGCATGCAATGTGCTCAGTGCCTGCTGCAGCGATTGCGGTTGGACGCGCGCGGCCTGCATGGCCGGCAAGGTGTCGGCCAGCTGTGACCACGGCGCACGCACTGGCTCAAGCACGCGCCCCAACGGATGCCGCGAGCGCTGGCTCGACCAGTCACGCAGCTCCTGTTGCCACCACGCCAGCTTGGCATCGGCCGGCAACGGGTCGCCGGCGATGTTCATGATGTCTTCCCATTCCTGCAGCAGCGCGAACCAGGCAACTGCCAGGCGGCGATGCGGCTCGGGCACGAACGGTTCGGCAACCGACCATTCCGGCCAGCGGGTTGCCCACTTGTCGAGAAAACTGTCGAGCGCGCTGGATTGGCTCATGGCGGGTCCAGAAAAATACCAAGAAAGATCAGAGTTGCGGCCACGTTGCCGGATTCCAAAGCGCCTGCGGCTGCTCGACCAGCACATCGGCCTGCCAGCGCGTCGGGTCGTCGTCGTCCAGGCGATAGCCCCACAGCGCCGCGACCGACGGCATCGCCGCCGCGCGCGCAGCCACGATGTCGCGCTCATCGTCGCCGACATACACGCAGTGCGCAGGTGCAACGTCGATGCGTTGGGCGGCTACCACCAGCGGCAACGGATGCGGCTTGCGCTCGGCCAGCGTGTCGCCACCAATCAGCACCGCGCAGCGCTGCTCCCAGCCCAACTGCGGCAGGATCAGGCGCGCCAGATATTCGGGCTTGTTGGTGACGATGCCCCAGACGCAGCCGGCGTCCTCCAGCCGCATGAGCATCTGCTCGATGCCATCAAACAGCTGCGACTGCGTGCCGATCAAGCCTTCGTAGCGCTGCAGGAACTCCGGCACCAGCGCAACGCACGCCGCGGCATCGAGCTCGGCAAAGGCCACGCCGAGCATCGCACGCGCACCTTTGGAGACGACCGGGCGCAGCGAAGCCAACGCAACGGGCGCACGCCTACGCGCATCCAGCATGGCGTTAACCGTCGCGAGCATGTCCGGCGCGCTGTCCAGCAGGGTGCCATCCAGATCGAACAACACCGCGCGCGGGAAACTCACCACAGCGCCACGGGCATGCAACTGCATGCACTCCACCGAAAACGAGAAAATCTCAAACCCTCAGCCAACCGCCTTTTCGATTCCCGATTCCCGATTCCCGAATCCCCGCCCATCACGGACTCACCGCATGCGCCAGGTAATTCACCTCGGTACGCGAAGACAGGCGGGCGCGATTGCGCCACGGCTCGTACAGCATGCCGCTGACGTCTTCGAGCTGCAGCCCGGCGTTGCGCAACCATGCCGCAAGCTCGGCCGGCTTGATGAAATCCTTGTAGTGATGCGTGCCCTTGGGCAGCAGGCGCGCGATGTATTCGGCGCCCACCACCGCCAGTGCGAACGCGGCCGGGGTGCGGTTGAGCGTGGACAGGAACAGCTGGCCGCCCGGCTTGAGCAGGCTGGCGCAGGCACGGATGATCGCGGTCGGATCCGGCACGTGTTCGAGCATTTCCATGCAGGTCACCGCATCGAAGCTGCCCGGCTGTTCGGCGGCCAGGTCTTCCACCGATTGCACGCGATAGTCGACCTGCACGCCCGATTCCAGGCTGTGCAGACGCGCCACCTTGACCAATTCCGGCGCCAGGTCGATCGCAGTCACCTGCGCGCCCAGGCGCGCCATCGACTCGCTGAGCAAGCCGCCACCGCAGCCGACGTCGAGCACGCGTGCACCGGCAAGTTCCAGCCGCGCGGACACGTACTCCAGCCGCACAGGATTGAGCGCATGCAGCGGCTTCTGCGGGCCGTCGGCATCCCACCAGCGGTTGGCCAGCGCGGCGAATTTATCCAGCTCGCTCTGATGGAAATTGCTGGATTTGGCGTGCGTATTCGAATTCATGCGGGGGCTCCGTGATGCGGTGACGCGCGCTCAGGCGCGGACGGTGCGGATGCGGTCGCGCCACTGCCGCGCATTGGCGAGCAGGGCGGCGGTATCCATGTCGATGAGCTCGCGCTGCACCAGTTTTGGCTTGCCGGCGATCCACACATCGGTGACCTGATGGCGGCCGGCCGCGTAGATCAACTGCGACAGCACATGATGCAGCGGCTGGGTTTCCAGCGCGGCCAGGTCCACGCAGACCAGGTCGGCCTGCTTGCCGACCTCGATCGAGCCAATCCTGTCGCCGAAGCCCAAGGCACGGGCGCCGCCTAACGTGGCCGCGCGCAAGGTGGTGGCCGCATCCAGCGCGGTCGCATCGTTGGCCACGGCCTTGGCCAGGATCGCAGCGGTGCGGTTCTCGCTGAACATGTCCAGGTCGTTGTTGCTGGCGCAGCCATCGGTGCCGATGGCCAGGTTGACGCCGGCACGCTGCAGCGCGCACGCCGGGCAAAAACCCGAGGCGAGCTTGAGATTGGATTCGGGGCAATGCACCACGCTGACGCCGCGCTCGGCGCACAGATGGATTTCCGCATCGGTGAGCTGGGTCATATGCACCGCGATCAGGCGGTCGTTGACCAGGCCCAGGCGATCCAGCCGCGCCAGCGGGCGCTGGCCGTACTGCTTGATCGAATCGGCCACTTCCTGCGCGGTTTCGTGGGTGTGCAGATGCACCGGGATGTCGAGCTGGTCGGCCAGCATGCGCACGCGTTCGAAGTTGGCATCGTTCACGGTGTACGGCGCATGCGGGGCGAACGCGGTGCTGATCAACGGATCGTCGCGCCACTGGTCGTGCAACTCGCCGGCACGCGCGAAATATTCGTCGTCCGAGGAGGCCCAGGCGGTCGGGAAATCGATGATCACCGCGCCCACCAGCGCACGGAAGCCGTGCTGCTTGTAAACGGCCGCCTGCACATCGGCGAAGAAGTAGTTCTCGTTGACGCAGGTGGTGCCTCCACGCAGCATTTCGGCGATGGCCAGCGTGGTGCCATCGGCCACGAATTCCGGCCCGATCACCGCCGCTTCCACCGGCCAGATGTGCTGCTGCAACCACACCATCAGCGGCAGGTCGTCGGCGACGCCGCGCAGCAGCGTCATCGGATTATGCGTATGCGCATTGACCAGGCCCGGCATCAACGCAGCATCAGGCCGCGACACGGTCTGCTTGGGCGCAAAACGTGCGCGTGCTTCTGCAACCGGCAGCACGGCAATGATAACGCCGTGACTGACCGCGACCGCATGGTCTTCCAGGACCACCGCATGCGGTTCGATCGGCACGACATAGCCGGCCTCGATCAGCAGGTCGCAGGGTTCGGGCGGGGCATTGGTCATGAGTGGATCCATTGAAGTTAGTTGCCGAACGGCCAGGAGTCGTCGGAGCGTGACACAGGCACATACCGGGTGCCGTCGTAGCGCAGCACCTGGCGCTGGCGATGGGTGCGCTCGATGTCCTCGGCATCCTTGACGGTGGTGGAGGTCACCAGGTTGGCAGTCAGTGCGATGTCGGCATAGCCGGCGTGGACCGGCGCGTCCATCGACAGGGTGAGCGTGCCGCGCTCGGTCACCACACCCGTCGCGCCCCAGTTGCACGGTTCGCCTTCCACCCGCCGCCACACCGTCAGATCCCGCTGCAGCACCGGGCGCAACCGGCGCCCTTCGCGCACCAGCAAGGTCAGCGCATCGTTGCTGTCGAAATCCGGACAACTGGGACCGCGCGCAACGCTGTGCACCACCACGCCAACTGCGCGTACGCCTTGCGCCAGGTCATAGCGTGCGGTATCCAGGCGCAGACTGTCGGCAGCAAGTTCGAAGCCGGCATCCTCGCCCATGTCCTGCGTGTACAACGCCACGACGGGCAGTGCGGGCATCGAGCATGGCAACGCGCAACTCGAGGTTGCGTTCGCCTGCCTCGGTGGTGGCATCGCTGGCGAACGCAATGGCCGCCAGCCGTATCGATGGGTCGTACGGCCACGGCTTGCAGGTCTGCGCCACGGCACGGTCGACCGGCACCGCACCTGCCGCGCCGGACGCCGCACCTGCCGCGCCGGACGCCGCACCAGCTGCCACCGCTGCCACGCTCTGCGCGTCGCAGGCGGTGGCGCCGGCGGTTTGTGCCAGCACCGGACAGGCCGCCAGCAGGCCGCTCAGCCCGGCCAGCAACGCGACGCGAATGGCGATCGGGTGACTGCCGGAGACCCACGGGACCGGCGGCGTACCCGTGGCACACGCAGCTTCCACACACCGGCCACCCAAGCCTGGCAGCGGCGCAGTCGTCTTGTCAGCTGCTCCTGGCGCCATCAGGACACTGGCACTGCGTACCGCTCGACCGGACCGGCGTCCCAGGCGCATCTGGATTACTTGACGCGCGCCGAGTATTCGCCCGAACGGGTGTCGACCTTGATGATTTCGTCCTGGTTGACGAACAGCGGCACGCGCACCACCGCGCCGGTTTCCAGCGTGGCCGGCTTGCCGCCGCCGCCGGAGGTATCGCCGCGCACGCCCGGGTCGGTCTCGGTGATCTTCAGTTCGACGAAGTTCGGCGGCTGCACCCAGATCGGGGTGCCGTTCCACAAGGTCACGATGCAATCTTCCTCGCCCTTGAGCCACTTGTCGGCGCCGCCCATGCCGGCCTTGTCGGTCTGCACCTGCTCGAAGGTTTCCGGGTCCATGAAGTGCCAGTACTCGCCATCGCTGTAGAGGTAGCGCATGTCGGTATCGACCACGTCGGCCACTTCCACATCGTCGGTCGCCTTCATGGTCATTTCGACCACGCGCCCGGACTTGATGAAGCGGTACTTCATGCGGGTGAAGGCCTGGCCCTTGCCCGGCTTGACGTATTCGGTCTCGGTGATGACCGCCGGCTCGTTGTTGACCAGGATCTTCATGCCGTTCTTGACGTCGTTCATGCCAACAGTGGCCATGGTGCAGCTCCTCGATAAGACCACGACCCGCCATGCAGTGGCAGGTCGGATTAGAATGGGGCGCCCGCCGCAACCGGCCGGCATTTGGTTTTGTGACCGCACATGATAACCGCAGCCCCCTCGCCTTACAGCCATCCCCTCCCCCGCCCGCAGCCAGCGCGCTGGCAGCAGCAGTGGCGCGACGCCGTGCGCGACCCGCGCGTGCTGCTGAAGCTGCTGGGCCTGGATGCGCAGGCGGCGGCCATCAGCGATGCCGCCGCCGCGCAGTTCCCGTTGCGGGTGCCGCACGCCTTTGTGACGCGCATGCGCCATGGCGACCTCGACGATCCGCTGCTGCGCCAGGTGCTGCCGCTGGATGCTGAGATGCAGCCGGTGCCAGGCTTTGGCCTGGATGCGGTGGGCGATGCCGCCGCCAGGACCGCTGCCGGGGTGATCCAGAAATATCGCGGCCGCGCCCTGCTGATCGCCACCGGCAGCTGCGCGGTGCACTGCCGTTACTGTTTCCGCCGCCACTTTCCGTATGCCGAAGAGACCGCTGCGCGCGATGGCTGGCGCGACGCCGTCGCCGCAATCGCCGCCGACCCAAGCATCGAGGAAGTGCTGCTTTCCGGCGGCGACCCGCTTTCGCTGGCCACCCCCAAGCTGGCCGAACTCACCGACGCCCTGGGCGCCATTGCGCACCTCAAGCGCCTGCGCATCCACAGCCGCTTGCCGATCGTGCTGCCCGAGCGCGTGGATGCGCCCCTGCAGACCTGGCTGCGCGGCCTGCCGTGGCCGGTGGCATTCGTCCTGCATGCCAACCATGCCAATGAATTCGACCCCGCGGTAGACGCCGCCGTGCAGGGGCTGCGCGACACCGGCGCACAATTGCTCAACCAGGCCGTGCTGTTGCATGGCGTCAACGACAGCGTGGATGCGCTGGCGGCGCTCAGCGAGCGTAGCTTCGCCGCCGGCGTGCTGCCCTACTACCTGCATCAGCTCGACCGGGTCGCCGGGGTGGCGCACTTCGAAGTGGACGATGCCCGCGCGCGCGCGCTGCATGCCGAGCTGGCCGCGCGCCTGTCCGGCTACCTGGTCCCGCGGCTGGTGCGCGAAGTTCCCGGCGATACCGGCAAGCGGCCGTTGTAACAGCCCTCGGCTCAGTCAAATCCGTTGTAGAAGCGCCCCCCGGGGCGCGATGAAGCTGTACCGGTAACGCCCAATCGCGCCCAGGTTCGCTCATACGCTGTTATCGGGTACTTCGCGAAGTCTTCGGCGATGACCGCTGCAACGACCCGGACATGCGCCTTGCAGGAGCACACCGGGGCGATGGAGCCTTATCCAGTACAGCCCGTTGCGCTCGGGCGCGCTCCGGCGGCACTCACCCCGCCGCGATCAGCTTGATCATGTCGGCAGGGCTCAACGGCCTGCTGAACCAGTAGCCCTGCCCCAGGTCGCAACCGCGCTCGCGCAACAGGTTGAATTGCGCTTCCTGCTCGATGCCTTCGGCAACCACGGTGATTCCCAGCGAGTGCGCCATGTTGATGATCGCGGTGGTCAGCGCCAGATCGTCCGGGTCGCGCTGCAGGTCGGCAATGAAACTCTTGTCGATCTTGACCCCGTCCACCGGCACCTGACGCAAATGGCTCAAGCCGGAGAAGCCGGTGCCGAAATCGTCCAGCCATACCTTCACGCCAGTGCGGTGCAGTTGGTCGAGCAGGCTGGCAGCCATCATCTCGTCGCCGATCACCGCGGTCTCGGTCAGCTCCAGATGCAGGCGCGCGGCCGGCAGCCCCGACTCGGCCAGGCACCCGGCCACGGTGTCGATCAGCGCACCGCTGCGCAGTTGCCGCGGAGAAACGTTGACCGACACGAACAAGCCCTCGCCCACCACGGGCCACTGCGCCGCCTCCAGGCAGGCCGCGCGCAGCACCTTGGGGCCGATCACCTCGATCAGGCCACTCTGCTCGGCGATATCGATAAAGGTGGACGGCGCAATCGTTCCCAACGCCGGGTGCTGCCAGCGCAATAGCACTTCCACGCCCACCAGCACGCGGTCGCTGGTGCGGTAGATGGGCTGGTAGACCAGACGCAGCTCGTCGCGTTCCCAGGCCCCGCGCAACTCGTGCTCCATGTGCACGCGGCGTTCCACCGCGTGGTCGGCGGCGCGGCTATAGAAGCGATGGCAGTTCTTGCCGGCCACCTTGGCCTGGTACATGGCGATATCGCCATTCTTCAGCAGCGCGGTGGCATCGCGCGCGTCATCGGGGAACAGCGTGATGCCGATCGAGGTCCCCAGGAACACCTCGCGACCCTGCACGTTCAACGGCCGGCTCAGTTCGTGCACCAGCCGGTCGGCCAGTTGCGCCGCCAGCAGGCTGACATCGCCGCTCTGCAGCAGGATCACGAACTCATCGCCGCCGAAGCGCGCCAGAATCGCATCGTCGCCACCCAGCGCGGACACTGCGCGGCTGATACGGCTGGCGAACTGCAGCAAGGCTTCGTCGCCGGCCTCATGGCCAAGCGTGTCGTTGACGCGCTTGAAGTCGTCGATGTCGGCAAACAGCAAGGCCAGCTTGCTGCCGGTGCTGCGCGCGGTGTGGAGCAGATGATCCAGACCCTCACGGAAGCCCAGCCGGTTGGTCAGCCCGGTCAACGCGTCGGTGTAGGCCATGTGCCGCACTTCGCGGTCGTGCCGGGCGATACTTTCGCTCATGCGCCCGAACGCGGAAATCAACTCGCCGATCTCGTCGTTGCGCGGGTGCGGCGGCAGCTGCACCGCGTAGTCGCCCCGTTCGATCTGCTTTGCCGCTGCCGCCAGCAACCGGATCGGCGCCACCAGCGTGCGCTGCACGTAGATGGCCAGCAACACGCCCAGCCCGACCAACGCGGCCAGCAGGACCAGCAACCAGCCCAGATCGCGCTTGCCGATGGCGTTGAGATTCTGCACCAGGGTGAGATTGGCCCCGGTTTCGATCTTGCGCACCCGCTCGCGCGACATGCCCACGCGCACCCCACCGATGCGCTGGTCGCCGATCTTGATCGGCACCGTCACATCCAGCACCTCCGGCGAGGACTGCAACACCATCGCCTGCGCCGCCAGCGCCTTGGCGGCGAGCGGATCGGTCATGGCCTGCCCGTAACGCTGCAAGGTCGGCGTGCCGTCATGCACCAGCCGGCCATGGCGGTCGAACACCAGCACATAGCTCACCACCTGCTGGCGCGAGGCATTGCGCACCAGCGCGCCCACCGCGCCCAGGTCCGAGTAATACAAGGGGTTGGCCAATCCGGAAGCCAGCTCGGTCGCCAGCGTTTCGCCACGCGTGCGCAGGCTGCGATCAAACAGTTCGTGCAGGATCTGCGCACTCAAGCCGCGCACCTCGCGCTGCATCGCGCTTTGTCGCTGCAGCAGCGAAGCCAGAATCGCACCGACCAGCAGCAGCGTCAGCGCCATCACCAACAGAAAGCGTGCCTGCAAGCCGAAGCGCACCTGAGTCATTCCACGTGATCCCTGACGCGTTGCACGCCCGCGCTCAATTCTTGCAGACGTCGGCGGCTGGCGGGATCCAGCGGACGAAACCCGGTGGTATCGAAAAAGCGTTTCAGTGCCGGGCCGGCCTTGGGGTCGGAGGCGGCCTGCAGCAACACCACCCGCAGACGCTGCTCCACGGCCGGATCCATTCCTGCGCGCACCATTTCCACCGCGCGCGGCACCGGCGCAGTGCGGTGCACGATGCGGAAGTCGCGCTTGAACACCGGTGGCATGTGGCGTTCGTCGTCCCAATCCACATTACTGAGCGCGCCCACGTCGATCAGGTGCTTGTGCACGAACGCGGCGACGTTCAATTTCGACCCCACCATCAGATAGCCGGCCGATCCGCGCGCCGGGGTGTCGTCGGCCGACAGCAGCACGTCGCACGCGATGCCGTTACGCAGCAGCTCGAGCATCGGCAGCAGGTAGCCGCTGGTGGACGAGGCGTTCTGCAACGCCAAGGTGTGGCCGCGCAACTGCGACAGCGACTGGATCGGGCTGTCGCGGCGCACGAAGAACAGCGTGTGGAAGTCGCGCAGTCCGCCACGCTCGGTCATGAGCAAGGGGTGCGCATTGCCGCGCTGCTCCAGCAGCATCGCCGCACCGGTCGTTTCGCTGACCCAATCGACCCGGCCGCGCCGCAGATAGCTGGACATCTGGCGCGCATCGGGCGCCATCAGGATTTCGCCGCGGCGGATCCCGACCTCGCGCATGCGCGGCACCACGTAATCCAGCAGGGGCTTGAGCTGCTCGTAATGGCTGGCGGGATCATCGCTGATCCGTCCAAGCACCAGGACCGAGGAAGGCGCTGCCGCAGCCGTCACGGCCAAGCCTGCCCCGGCGATCAGCCAGCAGGCAATCAGACACCATCGTAGACCGCGCAAAACGGACACTCCCCTAGAGCCGCGGACAGCCTAGCCGAATCTTTGAAGATGTGACAGACGTCAGTTTCCGGGCTGCCTGGCAAGCATGGCCATGCGCTGCGCATCGGACAGGATGCCGCGAATCAGCCGCACCTCCTGCTCGGTCATCTCTGCGCGCAGCAACAACCGGCGCAGCTTGCGCATCGCCGACTCCGGCGCACGGCCCTTGTGGAAGTCGATCTCGTCCAGCGTGTCGCCCAGCTGGCCGAACATGCCTTCCAGCTGTGCGTGGCTGGCCGGCCCGTCGCGCAAGCCCGGAGCCGCTGTCGGCGCGGGGTCGGCCTCGCCTGCCGCCAGCTGCGCCAGTCGCACTTCGTACGCCAGCACCTGCACCGCCGCAGCCAGATTGAGCGAACTGAACTGCGGATCGGAGGGAATGTGGACTGCGGCGTGGCACAGCTGCAACTCGTCGTTGGTCAGACCGGTGCGCTCGCGGCCGAACACGAAGGCCACCTCGGCCGGCTCGCCCGCCTTGGCCAATGCGCGCTGCGCGCCCTCGTCCGGCAGCAGTTCTTCCAGTGCCACCCGGCGCGCGCGCGCCGTGCAACCCATCACCAGCGTGCAGTCGGCCACCGCTTCGCCCAGCGTGGCGAAGATCGGCGCTTGGCCCAGCACGTCTTCGGCGCCGGCCGAGCGCCGGTAGGCGTCTTCGTCGAGTGCGCGCTCCGGCGCTACCAGCACCAGGCGCGAGACCCCCATGGTCTTCATCGCACGCGCCGCGGCGCCGATGTTGCCTGGATGCTGGGTACCCACAAGAACAAATCGGATGCGCTGGCTGACGGACATGAACGGAGATCGGGAAGCTGTTCGGCCGTAGATGGTAAACTGCGCGGCCGGCTTTCGCGCCGGACCGCTCTTTTACCTTCGCCATTGTCCGATTCTGCCTTCACGGGAGCTTTAACCATGCAGAAACCCGCCGTCACCGTCATGGTCAAAGCCGCCCGCCTCGCCGGCAATGTGCTGTTGCGCGGCATCAACAAGCTCGATGCGCTCAATGTGGTGCAGAAAGGCCGCATGGACTACGCTAGCGAAGTCGATGCCGATGCCGAGAAGGTCATCATCAAGGAACTCAAGCGCGGCTACCCCGAATACGCCGTGTTCGGCGAAGAAGGCGGCGTGCAGGGCGGCAAGAGTGGCCGCTATACCTGGGTGATCGATCCGCTGGACGGCACCAGCAATTATCTGCGCGGCTTTCCGCATTACTGCGTGTCCATCGCACTGGTGGAAAACGGCGAACCGACCGATGCGGTGATCTTCGACCCGTTGCGCAATGAGCTGTTCACCGCCAGCCGCGGCGCAGGCGCGGTGCTCAACGACCGCCGCATCCGTATTGCGGAGCGCAAGGACCTGGAAGGCGCCATGGTCCATACCGGCTTCCCGCCGCGCGAACGCGCGCGCGCCAGTGCGCAGCTCAAGTGCGTGGATGCGCTGCTGGTACAGGCCGAAGACGTGCGCCGCACCGGCTCGGCCGCGCTGGACCTGGCCTATGTCGCCTGCGGCCGCGCCGATGCCTATTTCGAAGCAGGGGTCAAAGCCTGGGACATCGCCGCTGGCGTGCTGCTGGTGCGCGAGGCCGGTGGCCGCGTTTGCGACTACAAGGGCGCCACCCCGCCGCGCATGGACAACATGGGCCCTGAGACGCAGCAGATCGTGGCCGGCAACATCAAGATCAGCGACGCGTTGCAGAAGGTCATCGTCAACACCGGCTACGCCCGCGAGTTCGACGCCAAGTTCTGATCGACCCGTTCGCAGGCAGCCCGGGAGACGTGGGAGCGCGCCCGAGCGCGAAGGCGTTCCTTGCAAAGCCCCTCGCGACCAGGGTCATTGCTGCACACAGCGCACAGTAAACGCACAAGGCCGTGATCGCTCCCGGCCTTGTGCGTTGGGTGCCGCCGTCACCGGGCCAGGCATTGCCTAGCCCGGTGCAAGACCTCAGGCGATCGCGGCGTGGTAGCGGCGCTCGACTTCTTCCCAATTGACGGCGTTGTAGAACGCGCCGATGTATTCCGGGCGACGGTTCTGGTACTTCAGGTAGTACGCGTGTTCCCACACATCCAGACCCAGGATCGGGGTGTTGCCCTCGAACAGCGGGCTGTCCTGGTTGGCGGTGCTCTCCACCACCAACTTCTTGTCCGGAGTCACGCTCAACCACGCCCAGCCCGAGCCAAAGCGGCTGACGGCGGCCTTGGTGAAGGCTTCCTTGAACTTCTCGAAACCACCGAGATCCTTGTCGATCGCCTTGGCGACCTCGCCCTTGGGCTCGCCGCCACCGTTGGGCGACAGCACGGTCCAGAACAGGGAGTGGTTGGCGTGGCCGCCGCCGTTGTTGCGCACCGGGCCCTGCAGGTTTTCCGGCAGGCTCTTCAGCTTGAGACCAGGTCTTCGATCGGCAGATCGGCGTACTCGGTCCCTTCCAGCGCCGCATTGACGTTGTTGATGTAGGTCTGGTGATGCTTGGTGTGATGGATTTCCATCGTCTGCGCATCGATGTTCGGTTCCAGCGCGTCGTAGGCGTAGGGCAACTGCGGAAGGGTGTAAGCCATGCGTATCTCCTGGACTTGCCGCCCGGCGAAGGCCGGGCGTTGCGGGGTGAATGGTAAGGACGGCGGCAGCGCTTACCAAGGGTGCTGGCAGGGAAACTTCATCCCACCGCATGCCGCACGATGTTCGCCGCACACCTTGCACCATGTCCCGGTTACTTGGGCGTGAACCGTGCCGGTGCCGGCCACGTTCAAAGTCGACACAGTCGCGCATCGGCATACTTGCTCTGCCGTACCCATTTTTTCGGACCGTCTTCATGCGCAAGCCCGCTTTGCTCATTGTCGCCATCGCGCTGCTGGTCGCCGGCCTGTGGGGCATGCGCGCGATGCAGACGCCCAAGCCGCAGTTCGCGCCGCAACTCAACGCACCGATCGCCGCGACCGCACCGACGCGCGAGGTGCCGCGTCTGCCCGCCTTTCTGCCGACCGAGGCGATGGCCACCATCGTGCTGATCCAGCGCGGCGGCCCGTTCCCGCATCCGCAGGATGGCAGCGTGTTCGGCAATCGCGAGCATCGCCTGCCCGAGCGTCCGCGCGGCTACTACCGCGAATACACTGTCGATACCCCCGGCAGCCCGGATCGCGGCGCACGCCGCATCGTCACCGGCGGCACCCCGCCCGAGGCGTGGTACTACAGCGACGATCATTACCAGAGCTTCAAAGCCTTCGATGGCCCGACCCCGGACCAGGCACCATGAGCGCAGGCGACTTCGCGCTGGATCTGTCCGATCCGCAGCAATCGGGGGTGTATCAGGCCGAGACAGCCGATCTGGACACCATGGCGGCGCTCGCCCGCGATGCCGGCTTACGCATCTTGCGCGTGGATCTGGCCGCCTGCAGCGACAAACGCATGCTGCTGATGCGCCTGGCCACGCAACTGGATTTCCCGGCCAGCTTCGGCCGCAACTGGGACGCGCTCAGCGATGCCCTGCGCGACCTGGCCTGGCTGCCGTCGCCGCTGGGTATGCGCTGCTCATCGACGGCGCCCAGGCGCTGGCCAGCACGGCGCCCAGCGACCGCGACACCTTGCTGGACATCCTCGATGACGTTGCAAATGCCTGGTCAGCGCGCGGGCTGACCTTTGCCGCGTTCGTTGCGCCCGCAAGCGCCTGCGACTGAGAGCACCAACAGAACTCCTGCACCGCCGGCGAGCGGACAGGCCTGGCGCCGGCACCACATGCCCCGTGCAGAGGCGATGGCTGCATGCATGTCGCCCGCACCGACCTGATGAGCGCGCGGTGTCTGGTAGGCACCGCGCGGCGCTGTCGATCAGCGCGGGCATTTCTGGCGAACACAGATCGCTACGCACCGCACCCGCCTGCATCCAGGCGCGATCGCACACCATCGCCGTCGTCGCGCCAGACCGCGCGAACGGCACGCATTGCGCGTGCCGAGCGACGATCAACTATCCAGCTCGCTCCAGCGCGCGTACGCCGCATCCAGTTGTTTTTGCGCATCGGCCAATGCGGCGGTGTGGGCCGCCATCGCCGCACTGTCGCGCTGATAAAAGGCCGGCTCGTTCATTGCCTCGGTGAGCGTGGCGACCTGCTGCTCCAGCGTCTCGATCAGGGCCGGCAGCTGTTCCAGCTCGCGCGCATCCTTGTAGCTGAGCTTGCGCTTGGGCGCGCTGTCCGCAGGCACTGCAGCCACGGGCGCGGTCGCCACCGCAGTGGCCGACGCCTTGGCCACGGCCATCGCATTGCCGACCGGCGTACGGCGCTGGCGCAGCGAATCGCTATAACCGCCGACGTAATCGCCGATCAGGCCATCGCCTTCCATCACCAGCGTGGAGGTCACGACGTTGTCGAGGAAGTCGCGGTCATGGCTGACCAGCAGCAAGGTGCCGGTGTATTCGCCCAGCAATTCTTCCAGCAGCTCCAGCGTTTCCACGTCCAGGTCGTTGGTCGGTTCGTCCATCACCAACAGATTGGACGGCTGCGCGAACAGACGTGCCAGCAACAGGCGATTGCGCTCGCCGCCGGACAGCCGGGTGATTGGCGCGCGCGCACGCTCGGGAGTGAATAAAAAGTCCTGCAAATACGCATGCACATGTTTGCGCTTGCCGTTGATCTCCAGGAAATCGCGGCCCTCGGCCACGTTCTCGATCGCGCTCCAGTCTTCGCGCAGGGTCGAGCGGTACTGATCGAAATACGCAATCTGCAGATTGGTGCCGATGCGGATTTCGCCCTGCTGCGGCTGCAGGTCGCCCAGCAACAGCTTGAGCAAGGTGGTCTTGCCGCTGCCGTTGGGGCCGATCAGGCCGATGCGGTCGCCGCGCTGGATGATGGTGGAAAACTCCTTGACCATCGTGCGCGCACCGAACGCAAAGCCGACCTGCTTGGCCTCGATCACCTTCTTGCCGGACGACTCGCCCTGCGAGACCTCCATGCGCACATTGCCGGTGAGCTCGCGCCGTTGCACCCGCTCGTTGCGCATCGATTCCAGGCGCCGCACGCGGCCCTCGTCGCGGGTGCGCCGGGCCTTGATGCCCTGACGGATCCAGATCTCTTCCTGCGCCAGCAGCTTGTCGAAGCGCGCATTCTCCTGCGCCTGCGCATTGAGCCGCTCCTCGCGGCGGCGCTCGTAATTGGCCCAGTCGCCCGGCCAGCTGGTGACCTGGCCGCGATCGATTTCAACGATGCGGGTGGCCAACGCACGCAAGAAGCGCCGGTCGTGGGTGACGAACAGCACGCTGCCACTCCAGCCCTTCAGGAAGGTTTCCAGCCAGTCGATGGCTTCGATATCCAGATGGTTGGTCGGTTCGTCCAGCAGCAGCACATCGGGCGAGGACACCAGCGAACGTGCCAACAGCACGCGGCGCTTCATGCCACCGGACAGCCGCGCGAACTGCGCATCGCCGTCCAGTTCCAGCTTGGTCAGCGTCTCGGTGACGCGTTGATCCAGCGCCCAGCCGTCAGCCGCATCGATCTTGGCCTGCACCTTGCCGAACGCCTCGGCGTCGAACACCTCGGCATGGCTGAGCTGATGGAATTCGGCCAGCCAATGACCCAACTCGCCCAGACCATCGGCCACCACGTCGAACACGCTGCCACCGGTGCCCTGCGGCACCTCCTGCTCCAGCCGCGCGATGCGCACACCCTGCTGCACGCGCACTTCGCCATCGTCGGGCTTGAGCTCGCCGGCGATCAATTTCATCAAGGTCGATTTGCCGGCGCCGTTGCGGCCGATCAAGGCGATACGCTCGCCCGGCTCGATTGCGAGGTCGGTTTTTTCCAGCAACAAGGGGCCGCCGACGCTGTAGTCGACGCTTTGCAGAGTGATTAAAGGCATGGCGCAATTGTACGGGATTGGCGATTCGGGATTCGGGATTGGCAAAAGCGCACGCTGTCGCGGTGACGAATCCCGAATCCCTACTCCCCAATCCCGGGCTAAAATGCGCCATGAACGAATTCTCCGCGCTGCCGCTGTCGCCGGCCCTGGCCCCCGGCATCGACGCCCTTGGCTACACCGTTTTGACCCCCATCCAGGCGCAGAGCCTGCCGCCGATCCTGCAGGGGCTCGATGTCATCGCGCAGGCGCCCACCGGCAGCGGCAAGACCGCCGCGTTCGGACTGGGCCTGCTGCAAAAGCTCGACCCGGCAGTGACCCGCGCACAGGCGCTGGTGCTGTGCCCCACCCGCGAGCTAGCCGACCAGGTCGGCAAGCAGCTGCGCAAGCTCGCCACCGGCATCCCCAACATGAAGCTGGTGGTGCTCACCGGCGGGATGCCGCTGGGCCCGCAGCTGGCCTCGCTGGAGGCGCACGACCCGCAAGTGGTGGTCGGCACGCCCGGTCGCATCCAGGAACTGGCCCGCAAACGCGCCCTGCACCTGGGCGGCGTGCGTACGCTGGTGTTGGACGAGGCCGACCGCATGCTCGACATGGGCTTCGAAGAACCCATCCGCGAGATCGCCAGCCGCTGCGATAAACATCGCCAGAGCCTGCTGTTTTCGGCCACGTTCCCGGACAGTATTCGCACGCTCGCACGCGAGCTGTTGAAAGAGCCGGTCGAGATCACCGTGGAAGGCGCCGATAGCGCACCGGAGATCGATCAGCAGTTCTTCGAGGTCGACCCGACCTATCGGCAAAAGGCCGTCGCCGGCCTGCTGCTGCGCTTCAATCCCGAATCCAGCGTGGTGTTCTGCAATACCCGCAAGGAAGTGGACGAGGTGGCTGGCTCGCTGCAGGAATTCGGTTTTTCTGCGCTTGCCTTGCATGGCGACATGGAGCAGCGCGACCGCGATGAAGTGCTGGTGCGCTTCGTCAACCGCAGCTGCAACGTGCTGGTGGCCAGCGACGTGGCCGCACGCGGGCTGGACGTGGAAGACCTCTCGGCCGTGGTCAATTACGAGCTGCCCACCGATACCGAAACCTATCGCCACCGCATTGGCCGTACTGCGCGCGCCGGCAAGCACGGGTTGGCACTGAGCCTGGTTGCCCCGCGCGAAACTGCCCGCGCGCAGGCATTGGAAACCGAACAAGGCCAGCCGTTGAAATGGTCGCGTGCACCGCTGGCCACGGCGCGCCCGGCGCAACTGCCGCAGGCGGCGATGACCACCTTGCGCATCGATGGCGGCAAGACCGACAAGCTGCGTGCCGGCGACATCCTGGGCGCGTTGACTGGCGAAGCCGGGCTCTCGGGCGCGGCAATCGGCAAGATCGCCATCTACCCGACCCGCTCCTACGTGGCCATTGCCCGCGCGCAGGTCGCCAAGGCGCTGGCACATCTGCACGCAGGCAAGATCAAGGGACGCCGGTTTCGGGTCAGCAAGCTCTGAACGCAGCGCGGCCGGCGTCGTACCGGCCGCCCATGCTTGAGCAGGAGCCATCCTGGATGCGCGCACGTCTACGCACCCAGGGGCGCTTCCAGAGCCTGGGCTCAGTAAGAAAGCGTCGCCAACAGCGGGACATCGTTCGCCCATTTCTGGCGACCCTGCAGCACCTGCAACTCCACCAGCACGGCTGCGCCAACGACTTCGAGTTCGAGTTGGGCAGCAAGTCCCAAGGCCGCGCGCAGCGTGCCGCCAGTGGCCAGCACGTCGTCGACAATCAGTACGCGTGCCCCGCGCGGCAGCGCATCCTCATGCATTTCGATGCGATCGGTGCCGTATTCCAGCGCATATTCCTGGATCAGCGTGCGCCCGGGGCAGCTTGCCCGGCTTGCGCACCGGCACAAAGCCGGTCCGCAGTTCGCGCGCCAGCGCCGCTCCCAGAATGAAACCGCGTGCCTCGATACCCACTACCGCATCCAGCGGCGTGGTGCGCCACGGCTGGGCCATTTCGTCCAGCGCAGAAGCGAAATCCGGGCCGTCCGACAGCAACGGGGTAATGTCCTTGAAGACGATGCCCGGCTTGGGGAAATCGGCGATGTCGCGAATGCGCTCCGACCAATGGTTGGGTCCGGACGTAGTGGTGCCGGCGCAGCGGTTGCAGTCAGTCATGAGGGCGGTGGCGTGGTGGCCGGTGGGGTTGCGCCTATTCTAGGCTGCGCGCGCCATCGGCGCCGGACTTGCGGCACACCTGCATCTGAGCGCGTCAGGAACTGCACGACAGCATCGAACACCCAGCGCGATCGCGGGCCCATTCCGGCCGCCGCGCCGCGAATGCGTCCCGCCCGGCTGATCGTCGTAAGGGCGGCGCATGACCTCCAGCAACTCCTGCACCCCGGACGGGTCGCCCTGTTCGGCGCGGTCGATGGCCTGCTGCGCCAGATAGTTGCGCAACACGTAGCGCGGGTTGGCCAGGCGCATGCGGGCGCGGCGCGCGTCCGGCGACAGTGGATCCTGCTGCAGGCGCGCGGCGTAGCGCTGCAGCCATTGCTGCAGCTGCGGCGCATCCGCCAAGCGTTTGTCTTCGTCGTAAAAGGCCTCGCGCAGCTGTGCGGGGTCCGGATGTTCGGGCGACAGATCGATCAGGCCACGGAAGGCCAGCGTCATGTCCATCTCGGATTCGCGCATCAATGCGCGCAGCGCGTCGATCAGCTGCAGATCCTCGTCGCGACACTCTGCCAAGCCCAGCTTGGCGGCGGTGTCGTGGCGGTCGCAGGCCAGGTAGGTATCGCGAAAACGATCCAGCCCATGTTGCAGCAGGGCCTGGTCGGCAAACAGCGGCGCCAGCGCCTGGGCAAGCCGGCCCAGGTTCCAGTAGGCCACTTGCGGCTGGGTGCCGAAGCGGTAGCGCCGCCCCTGCGCGTCGGTGGTGTTGGGCGTCCAGTCCGGGTCGTAGTCGTCGACCCAGCCATATGGGCCGTAGTCGATGGTCAAACCGAGGATCGACATGTTGTCGGTATTCATCACCCCATGCACGAACCCGACCCGCATCCAGTGCGCCACCATCACCGCAGTGCGCTCGCAGACCTGTGCGAACCAGTCGGCGTAGAGCGCCTCGCCGGCACCGACCAACGCCGGGAAATCGCGGGCGATGGTGAAATCCACCCATTGCTTCAGCAGTGCGATATCGCCGCGCGCGCTGGGCAATTCGAAGTTGCCGAAGCGGATGAACGAAGGCGCCACCCGGCACACGATCGCGCCCGGCTCGCGCTGCGGGTGGCCGTCGTAGAACATGTCGCGCACCACCGCATCGCCGGTACCGACCAGGCTCAAGGCACGCGTGGTCGGCACGCCCAAATGATGCATGGCCTCGCTGCACAAAAATTCGCGGATCGACGAGCGCAACACGGCGCGCCCATCGGCGCCGCGCGAATACGGCGTCGGGCCGGCACCCTTGAGCTGCAATTCGTAGCGCCCGCCGTCGGTTCCGATCGCCTCACCCAGCGAAATCGCCCGGCCATCGCCAAGCTGTCCGGCCCAATGCCCGAATTGGTGCCCACCGTAGTTGACCGCCCAGGGCTGCATTCCCGGGTACAGCGCATTGCCGCCGAATACCTGGGCGAACTGCGCGCTGGCGATCTCGGCCGCATCCAGGCCCAGCACCTGCGCCATCTCCGCCGAATGCGCGATGAGGTACGGAGCAGCGACCGGCGTGGGCAAGACTGACGACCAGGCAGCGCCTACCTCGCGCCGGCGCGCCCCTCTTCCGGGTCACCGGGCAGCTGTCGACGCAGACGATTATCGAAATGCAGGTATGTCATGCCGGCAAGCCTAGGCCACCGGCGGTGAACCTGGCATGGGCGCTGCCGCATCCGCCGCTGCGCGCGCACCGTATCTTCACTCGCTTGGCGTGTGCCGAGCGGGCTCGTCCTGCACATGTTTGCGACGTGCGATAGCCGCTAATAGCCGCCGGCCGCCGATCAGGTGCAAACCAGATTGAGGCGAACATTGCCGGTTCGCCACCTTCACGCCTGCACTTGCCGGCCTGCTGCGTTCGTACCTGGCCCCCACCACCCTTCCTGCCCCTACACCGATATTGCCCATGCATTCGCGCGCTTCCCGCTGGTTCCGTCCTGCCATCCTGTTGCTCGGTTCGTTGACCATGACGGCCTGCAACAGCGTCTTTTTGGGGCATCAACGCTGTATCCAGCCGATCGGGCATCGTCGAGCATCGCGACCAGGTGTTCGATCCCGCGCACGGTCTGGCGCTGGACGTCTACCAGCCGCGCGGCGCAGTCGATGCGCCAGTGGTGGTGTTCTTCTACGGCGGCACCTGGAAGCGCGGTTCACGCGCCAACTATCGCTGGGTAGGCCGCGCACTTGCGCGCCAGGGCGTGGTGGCGATGGTGGCCGACTACCGCAAGTATCCGCAGGTCGGGCTGCACGGGTTCATGTCCGACGCGGCGGGCGCCACCGCATGGAGCTACCGCCACGCGCACCAGTACGGCGGCAACCCGGATCGCCTTGCGGTGATGGGCCATTCGGCAGGCGCGCATATGGCCGCGTTGCTCGGCACCGATGCCCGCTGGCTGCAGGCGCAAGGCCTCAAACCCCACCAGTTGTGCGGCGTGGTGGGCCTGGCGGGGCCGTACGACTTCATGCCGATGACCGATCCCGAATTGGTCGAAATCTTCGGCGATGCGCCGGCAGCGCAACGGCAATCGCAACCGGTGCGTTACGTTGGCGGCGACGAACCGCCCATGTTGCTGCTGCATGGCGATGCCGACCGCGTGGTCGAACTGCAGAACAGCATCTCGCTGCAGCAGGCGCTCAAGCGCGAAGGCGGCAGTGCCGAACTGAAGGTTTACCCCGGCATGGGCCATCTGGGCATCCTGCTGGCGCTGCGTAAATCCCCGAGCGCTCGCAGGTACTGAACGATACGCTGCAGTTTGTGCGCCAGTGCCGGGCGCCTTGAACCGCGATGCGCCCTGACGTAGTTAGGTAGTGAGTGACTGCGCGAACGACTGGTGGGGTAATCCCCCACTTCTAGCGGTCGCCAGAAGTGGAGCTAAGCGGCCATCGCCAACTTCATGGCAGGCGTGATGCCGCCGAGCGCCATATTCGGACGCTCGTGGTTGTACGTCCATAGCCAGCGGGTGGCTTTGTCCTGCACCTGGTCGATGGTGTCGAACAGGGTTTGGGCGAGCCAGGCGTAGCGGATGGTGCGGTTGTAGCGTTCAACGTAGGCGTTCTGCTGTGGCTTGCCCGGCTGGATGTGCTCGACCCGGATACCATGCCGCTGCGCCCAGGACAGCAACGCGCCACTGATGTATTCAGGGCCGTTGTCGCAGCGGATCACGGCGGGCTTGCCGCGCCACTCGATGATCTGCTCCAGCGATCGGATCACACGGGCTGACGGCAGCGACAGATCCACCTCGATCCCCAGCCCCTCGCGATTGAAGTCGTCGAGCACATTGAACAGCCGGAAGCTGCGGCCGTCGGCCAACTGGTCGTGCATGAAGTCCATCGACCAGACCTGGTTGATAGCCTCCGGCACCGCCAGAGGCTCGGGCCGCTCACGCACCAGCCGCTTCCTCGGCTTGATCCGCAGGTTCAACTCCAGCTCGCGGTAGATCCGGTAGACCCGCTTGTGATTCCAGCCAAAGCCCTTCACGTTGCGCAGGTACAGGTAGCACAGGCCAAAGCCCCAGTCGCGATGGGCGGTCGTCAGGCGGACCAGCCAGTCGGCGATCCGGGCGTTCTGCTCGCTGGCCTTGGCCTGGTAGCGGAAGCAGGTCTCGCTCACCGCGAAGGCCTGGCAGGCGTGGCGGATGTTCGTACGCCCGCTCGTGACTGCCGATTGGGCCATCTCGCGTCGCTGAGATGGCCTCACCATTTTTTTGCGAGCGCTTCCTTCAGCAGGTCGGTACTGAGCTGCGCCTCGGCGTACATCTTCTTGAGCCGGCGGTTCTCCTCCTCCAGCTCCTTCATGCGCGCGACCATGGACACGTCCATGCCGCCGAACTTGCTGCGCCACTTGTAGAACGTGGCCGAGCTGATGCCGTGCTCGCGGCACAGCTCCGGCACGGGCGCACCGGCCTGGGCCTGCTTGAGCACGGCGATGATCTGGCTGTCGGTAAAGCGGGACTTCTTCATGGAACCTCCTCGAGAAAGGATACGAGAAAATTCCACTTCTGGCGTCTGCTAATGGGCGGGGGATTACCGTGGCGGCGATGCCGACGCCGATGTCGCTGGGTCGCCATTCGAGTCGGGATGCGCGAATGCATCGCGATGAGAGACGGTCTGCCGTAGCAGCAGGTGGCGGGCGAACACGGTCCCGCCCAGTTTCGCTCGCACCCCGCTCCCTGCTCCCCGCAGCCATCACTTCATTGGCTTGCTTCCCATCAGCTCGAACGGGCCGCCTTTCTTCAACGCAGCCTGATACGCCGGACGCGCCTGGATCCGCTCTAGAAACGCGTGCAGGCGCGGGTATTTCTCCAGACCGCCGCCGCGTGCAGCCGCTGCCTGTACCGGGAAGCTCATCTGGATATCGGCGGCGGTGAAGCGTTCGCCAGCGAACCAGTTGCCGGCCTGCAACGACTGCTCCATCCAGTCCAGATGCAAGGTGAGCTGCGGCCCGACAAAGCCCGACATCGCCTTGTCCACGATCGCACGTGCGATGGGCTTGGCGAAGAACGGCATCGGGGCGCTGCGGATGCGACCGAAGATCAGCGTCATCAGCAACGGCGGCATCGCCGAGCCTTCGGCGTAATGCATCCAATAGCGAAACTGCAGGCGCTCGGGCGAATCCAGCGGCCGCGGCGAGGGCGACAGTGCGCACTCGGTGTCGTAGCGCTCGGTCAGGTACTCCAGAATGGCCCCCGACTCGGCCACCACCAGATCGCCATCGACGAGCACCGGCGATTTGCCCAGCGGATGGATCGCGCGCAGCGCAGGCGGCGCCAGCATGGTCTTGGGGTCGCGCTCATGGCGCACGATCTGATAAGGCAGCGCCAGTTCTTCCAGCAGCCACAGTACGCGCTGGGAACGGGAATTATTGAGGTGGTGAACAGTGATCATGGGATGGCTGCGCGCGGAAAGCGCACATCCTACCGATCCAGGCGCCGTCGCTGTGCGCAAGCAGCGCCTGGTGCACGCGCCAGCGAGGCCAGCCGCTTGTCGACAGGCAATAAAAAACGCCAGTCGCTTGCGCGACCGGCGTTTTTGGCAACCTTACGGTTGCAGGCGGATTAGACCGCCTGCACCTGGTCAGCCTGCATGCCCTTCTGGCCCTGCACTGCAACGAAGGTGACCTTCTGGCCTTCCTGCAGCGACTTGAAGCCGGTGCCCTGGATGGCACGGAAGTGCACGAACAGGTCCGGGCCGCTTTCCGGGGTGATGAAGCCGAAGCCCTTGGCATCGTTGAACCACTTCACAGTACCGTTCATACGTTCTGACATTTTACTAACTCCTGAAACTATAAATGGATAAATCGCAGCATCCGAAAAGCCGGAGCTGAGACTGAGTTGCAGGCGTTGGTAAAGCGGAACGATGAAGCGAGATCTGTAACGATCCGGCTGCACCAGGCCACGATTCACGGTGACCCTTGCAAACACAGTGCGTGCACAGTACTCGTGTTTTCTGCAAAAAGCGACACCCTGCGTCAAATCTTTTGCAGTCAGGTCCAATCCGACGGCCTGTCAGGACCGCCCCCATCCCGATTGGCCTGGCGACACCGCCTGACGCCCCGCAACTGCGCAGATCAGGAAAGGCGGCAGCGACTCCCGAGCGACCTTAATTCCGGAACCTGCCGGCCCGCGCCGCCGCACGTACCGCCACGCCTCGCGCCCCAGCGCCCGATTGCTCTCTGCGCCAGGCCCACCCTGCCCTTGGTCGTACCATCCAGCTGTCAGCCAGCCCAGACCCGACCGACGACGCGCCTCTGCCAGATGCGGGCGACACCCGGCGCATGAACCGGGCGCGTATCATAAGCGCCCTTTGCAACCGGCATCCTGATGGCCCTCACCGCCACCGTCCGCAGGGCGGAACTTCAGATCAGCGACATGGACCGCGGCTATTACGCCAACCATTCGCTGACCCTGGCCCAGCACCCTTCCGAGACCGACGAGCGCCTGATGGTGCGGCTACTGGCGTTCGCGCTCTTCGCCGACGAGCGTCTGGAATTCGGCCGTGGCCTCAGCAACGACGACGAGCCGGACCTATGGCGGCGCGACTACACCGGCGATCCGGATCTGTGGATCGACCTCGGCCAGCCGGACGAAAGCCGCGTGCGCAAGGCCTGCAACCGCTCGCGCGAGGCGGTGGTCATCGGCTACGGCGGCCAGGCCACCGAAACCTGGTGGAAGAAGCACGCCAACGCCATGGGCCGGTACCGCAATCTGCGCGTGATCGAGCTCGACTCGCAGGCCACCGAAGCGCTGGGCGCATTGATCCAGCGCGGCATGCGGTTCGACGTGATCATCCAGGACGGCGAAGTGCAGATGCTGGCCGACCACGGCAGCGTCACCCTGACCCCGATGGTGCGGCAAGCCCCGGCCGAATGAGCATGCGTTGCGACGTGCTGGTCATCGGCGCCGGCGCTGCTGGGCTGATGAGCGCCTTCACTGCCGGCCAGCGCGGCCGCAAGGTGTTGGTGATCGATCATGCCAACAAGGTCGGCAAGAAGATCCTGATGTCCGGTGGCGGGCGCTGCAATTTCACCAACACCGGCACCACGCCTGGCAACTTCATTTCGGCCAATCGGCATTTCTGCAAATCCGCGCTGGCACGCTACAGCCCGGCGGACTTTGTCGAGATGGTCGAACGCCATGCCATCGCCTATCACGAGAAAGAGCTGGGCCAGCTGTTCTGCGACATCTCCTCCAAGCAGATCGTGCGCATGCTGCTGGACGAATGCGACGCGGCCGGCGTGCAGATCCGCACCCAGTGCGATGTGCAGTCGGTCCAGCGCGGCAGCGACGGCTTCGAGGTCCAGACCAGCCAGGGGTGCGTGCAGACGCAGTCGTTGATCGTGGCAACCGGGGGCTGTCGATTCCCAGCATGGGGGCCAGCGGCTTCGGCTATACCTTGGCCAAGCAGTTCGGCCATGCGCTGCTGCCCACCCGCGCCGGGCTGGTGCCACTCATGCTGAGCGGCACGCATCAGGAACGTTTTCAAGCGTTGTCCGGGCTGGCGCTGCCGGTGCAGGCGCAGTGCAACGGAGCCAGCTTCCGCAATTTCATGCTGCTCACCCATCGCGGGGTCAGCGGCCCGGCGATCCTGCAGATTTCCTCGTATTGGCAGCCGGGTGATGATTTGCGGCTGGATCTGCTGCCCGGTCGCGATGCGGCGACGTGGCTGCGCGAACAAAAGCAGCAACGCGGCGCCACCGAGCTGCGCAATGTGCTGGCCGACGTGCTGCCGAAACGGTTTGCACAGCGCTTGTGCGAGCTGTGGCTGCCAGACAAGCCGGTGCGTCAGCTGGATCCGCCGCAGCTGAAAGCCGCCGCCGAGCTGCTCGGCAGCTTTCCGCTGATCGCCAGCGGCACCGAAGGCTATCGGACGGCTGAAGTCACCCTGGGCGGGGTCGATACCCATCAGGTTTCCAGTGCGAGCATGGAGTCGCGTCTGGTGGCAGGCCTGTACTTTGTCGGCGAGGTGCTGGATGTCACCGGCTGGCTGGGCGGTTACAACTTCCAATGGGCGTGGGCGTCCGGCCATGCAGCGGGAAGCGTGGCGTAATGCCGCTGGCGAGGCATTGCGGGTCGCCCAGCAATCACCCAGGCGCCTCGAACACGCGCTCGCGGCACGGACAGCGCGCTGGAGAAACGGCCGATGCTCGCCAGAAGGCATCTTCCAAATGCAAATATTGCTCTACGTCTCACACTTGATGCGGCATGCTCCACACACATGGACGTGCCAGACCCCTTCGTGTATTAAAGCCCGTCTCTAGGGAGCCGCGCATGCAAAAGGCAAAGATCTCACCCTCCGCCTGATGATCGTCGACGACAGCGTGGAGAGTGCGGAGACCATCGTCACCGCGCTGCGCAACGGCGGCATTGCGGTGCGTCCATCGCGACCGCAAAGTCAGGAGGAACTGGCCAGCATGCTGTCGGGCCAGATCGATCTGGCCATCCTGGGTCAGGCGCAGCAAATCCCCATGAGCGCCTTGCAGACCCAGATTGCGGGCAGCGGCAAGGACATCCCGATCATCTTGCTGGCCGAGCGGATCGAAGAGAACACCCTGGTCGAGGCCGCTTCGCACGGGGTACGCGCCATTGCATTGCGCCACCGCCCTGCGCATCTGCTTGCACTGGTGCGCTCGGAATGGGACGACCTGCAGGCACGCCGTGGCCTGCGCCGCATCGAGGCACAGATGCGCGAGACCGAGCGGCGCTGCGACGCCCTGATCGCCTCCTCGCGCGACCCGATCGCCTACGTGCACGAAGGCATGCATATCCGCGCCAACGATGCCTATCTGGAAATGTTCGGCTTCGAGTCATTCGACGATGTCGAAGGCATCTCGCTGCTGGACATGATCGCCGCGCAGTACGTCGACGATTTCAAGCAACTGCTCAAGGCGATGTCCAAGGGCGAGCCGCCGCCGGCGCAGTACAAGCTCGATGCACGCCGCGTGGAAGGCGACACCTTCCCGGCCACGATGGAGTTCGCCACCGCCACCTATGAAGGCGAAGTGCATCCAGGTGGTTTTCCGACGCCGCGAGGAGTTCGACCCGGAACTGGCACGCGAGGTCGAAGACTTGCGCCAGCGCGACCAGGTCACCGGCCTGCTCAATCGCCCCACTTTCATGGTGGCGCTGGAACAGGCCGTCGCGCAGGCCGGCCGCAGCGAGGGCCAATCCGGCTTCCTGTTGATCGAGCCGGATCACTACGCACGCATCCTGCCGGAGTTCGGGCTGGATTCGGCCGATGCGCTGATTGCGGCGCTCGCCGCGCACGTGGCGAGCGTGCTAGACGACAGCGTGTTGGCCGCGCGTTTCGGCGAACATAGTTTCGCCCTGCTGTTGAACGGAAATTACGCGCGCACGCATGCGCTGGCCGAAACCGTGCGCAATGCGTTCGCGCAGCATGTCGTCAGCGTAGGGACGCGCTCGGCCACGGTGACGGTGAGTATCGGCGGCGTGCAGATCGGCGAAAAGATCGCCAGCATCGGCCAGGTGCTCAATCGCGGTACCGAGGCGGTGCGCACCACGGCCGAGCTCGGTGGCAACGCGGTCAGCATCTACGACCCGGCTGCGGCAGATCGGGCCGAGGAAGAACGCATCGAACGTTGGGTCGAGCAGCTGCGCGAAGCGCTGGTCGGCGACGGTTTCCTGTTGCATTACCAGCCGGTGCTCAACCTGCAAGGCGAGCCGCTGGAGTTGTACCAGGCCTTCCTGCGCCTGGAACGCAACGGCGAAATGATGTCGCCGAACGCGTTCATGGCCATTGCCGAAGAGCACGACCTGGTCACCGAAATCGACCGCTGGGTGGTGGCGCGGGCGATCCGGCAACTGGGCGAACGCCAGCGTGCCGGGCACAAGACCCACCTGCTGGTGCGCATCGGGCCGAACTCGTTCTCGGACCCGCAAATGATCGACACCATCCGCGAGCAATTGGCGGTCTACGGCGTCCCCGGCGAACGGCTGTGGCTGCAGACGCCGGAGTCGAAGGT
Source organism: Xanthomonas phaseoli pv. phaseoli (assembly GCA_022749655.1). Lineage (GTDB taxonomy): Bacteria > Pseudomonadota > Gammaproteobacteria > Xanthomonadales > Xanthomonadaceae > Xanthomonas > Xanthomonas phaseoli. The sequence continues at coordinate 2,686,431 of CP094243.1, read as the reverse complement.
GTTTACGCACCTGCGCAATGCGCAGCAATTCCTGGCTGCGGTGTCGGCGATGGATTGCAAGGTCGGGCTGGAACAATTCGGCTCGGGCCTGGATTCGTTCCAGTTGCTGGCGCATTTCCATCCGGCCTTCCTCAAACTGGATCGTGGCATCACCGGCGACATCGCCTCGGCGCGGGAGAGCCAGGAAAAGATTCGCGAAATCACCTCGCGCGCGCAACCGGCCGGCATTCTGACAATGGCCGAATTCGTCGCCGATGCGCAGTCGATGAGCAGCTTCTTCAGTGCCGGGGTGGACTATGTCCAGGGCGATTTCGTGGCGCCGACCGGGCCGCTGATGAATTACGAGTTCGGCTGAATGCCGGCAGCGCCCGCGCGTTTGCACCATCGCAACGCAACAAAAACCCGCATTGCGCGGGTTTTTGTTGCCTGCGCCAGGCAGCCACCGACCCGGCCACTTACATGGCGCTACCGCTGGCGGCGCGCAGCGCAGCGATGCGTTCGGTGAGCGGCGGATGGCGGCTCAGGAACAGGCGGCGCAAGCCCTCGCCCACTCCGCCAGAGATGCCGAACGCCTGCACTTGCGAGGGCAAGGTGTTCTGGCCATGGTTGAGCGACAGCCGCTCCAGTGCAGCGATCATCTTGCTACGGCCGGCCAACTGCGCGCCACCGGCATCGGCGCGGAATTCGCGGCGCCGCGAGAACCACATCGCAATCATGGTCGCGAACAGGCCGAACACCATCTCCAGCGCAAACACGATGATGTAGTACGCAAAGCCACGACCGCCTTCGCGGTTGCCCGACAAGGCGCTGTCGATGATGCCGCCGACCACGCGGGCCAGCACGATCACGAAGGTATTGAGCACGCCCTGCAGCAGCGCCATGGTGACCATGTCGCCATTGGCAACGTGGGCGATCTCGTGGCCAAGCACCGCCTCGGCTTCATCCTGGTCCATGTTCTGCAGCAGGCCGGTGGACACCGCCACCAGGGCGTTGTTGCGGTTGGCACCGGTGGCGAACGCATTGATTTCCGGGCCGTCGTAGACCGCCACTTCCGGCATGCCGATGCCGGCGGCCTGGCCTGGCGGCGCACGGTCTCCAGCAACCAGCGCTCGGTCGGCGTGCGCGGCTCGGTAATGACCTGCGCGCCGGTGCTGCGCTTGGCCATGAACTTGGACAGCAGCAAGGAAATGAACGAGCCGCCGAAACCGAAGATTGCGGCCATCACCAGCAGGCCACTCATCTGCGCGGGATTGACGCCCAGCAACGACATGACGATGCCGGCGAGCATCAGCACCGCAAGATTGGTCAGCAGGAACAGGAAAATGCGGTTGAACATGGCGCGATGGCTCCACGGATGCGGGGTGAACTGATGCGGATCTGCGGGTGTTGCGGCTTGAAATCAAGCAAGCACCTGACCGACGATTCAGCTGCCCATGCCATCGCCCTCCTATCTCGGCCGCTTCGCGCCCTCGCCCACCGGCCCCCTGCACTTCGGCTCCCTGCTGACAGCGTTCGGCAGCTGGCTGCTGGCCCGGCATGCCGGGGGCAGTGGTGCATACGCATCGAAGACATCGACCCGCCGCGTGCCGAACCCGGCGCCAGCGAACGGCAGCTGCGCACGCTGGCCGCGTTCGGGCTGCACTCGGACCTGCCGGTGATCCGGCAGTCCGAGCGCGATGCGGCCTACACCGCCGCTATCACGCAACTGCTGGAAACCGGCCAGGCATTCGAATGCAGCTGCAGCCGTGCCGACCTGGCCGACATGGGCGGCATCCACCACGCCTGCGTCGCGCCACTGGGCGAGCGCCGTGCCGTGCGCCTGCGGGTGCCGCCGCAATCGCCGATCGGCTTCGACGACGCCTTGCAAGGCCCGGTATTGCAGGACGTCTACGCCGAGGTGGGCGATGTGGTGCTGCGCCGCGCCGATGGATATTGGGCGTACCAACTGGCGGTCGTGGTGGACGATGCGGCGCAGGGCATCACCGATGTGGTGCGCGGCGCCGACCTGCTCGACTCCACCCCGCGCCAGATGCTGCTGCAGCGCGCACTGGGCCTGCCGCAGCCGCGCTACGTGCACCTGCCGCTGATGCTGGATCGCAACGGCCGCAAGCTGTCCAAGTCGCACGACGCGCCCGCACTGGACGACGCCGATCCACTGCCGGTCCTGCACGCCGCCTGGGTCGCCTTGGGCCAACAGGCCGACGCGCTGCCGCGGCATGCAGCCGTGGAAACCCTGCTGCAGCACGCCGTGCAGCACTTTTCGCCGGCTGCTTCCGCGCCAACGCGAGCTGGACCTCGATGTGTACGCATCCGGCCTCCAGCGTGACTAGAATTGCGGCCCAGCACCGGCGCCGGGGCGCAGCATTGCCGCGCCCCGAATCGCCCTCAGCCTCACTTGTTGATTGGAGTCGTCATGACATCTCGCGTCGCATTGGTCACCGGCGGCACCGGCGGTATCGGTACTGCCATCTGCAAGCGCCTGGCCGACCAGGGCCACCGGGTCGCCAGCAACTTCCGCAACGAAGAAAAGGCCCGCGACTGGCAGCAGCGCATGCAGGCGCAGGGCTATGAGGTCGCCCTGTTTCGCGGCGATGTAGCCTCCTCCGAGCATGCGCGCGCTGGTGGAAGAGGTCGAAGCCTCGCTGGGGCCGATCGAGGTGCTGGTCAACAACGCCGGCATCACCCGCGACACCACCTTCCATCGCATGAGTGCCGAGCAGTGGCACGAGGTCATCAACACCAACCTCAATTCGGTCTTCAACGTGACCCGCCCGGTCATCGAGGGCATGCGCAAACGCGGCTGGGGCCGGGTGATCCAGATCAGCTCGATCAACGGGCTCAAGGGCCAGTATGGCCAGGCCAACTACGCCGCCGCCAAGGCCGGCATGCACGGCTTCACCATTTCGCTGGCGCGCGAGAACGCCGCCTTCGGGGTTACCGTCAACACGGTCTCGCCCGGTTACGTGGCCACCGACATGGTGATGGCGGTGCCGGAAGAAGTGCGCGCCAAGATCGTGGCCGACATCCCTACCGGTCGTCTGGGCCGGCCGGAAGAGATCGCCTACGCTGTGGCCTTTCTGGTTGCGGAAGAGGCTGCCTGGATCACCGGGTCGAACCTGGACATCAACGGCGGCCACCACATGGGCTGGTAACGTTTGCTGCGACTTTGCGGTGCAGCATGGATTTTGCTCAAAAACCATGCTGCGCAACATTTTTAATGTGTCCGCTTAAGCAAATAAGGCGTTTTGGCTGTTGCAAGCGCTGCTGCGGTGCGCCATCCTGCGCGCACTATCAGTGTGGGTGAACGTTCCATGGCCGGACTTCGCATCATCAAGAAGTATCCCAATCGCCGTCTCTACGACACGGAAATCTCCAGCTACATCACCATCGAAGATGTGCGCCAATTGATCATCGATGGCGAAGAATTCGAAGTACGCGACGCCAAGAGTGGCGAAGACCTCAGCCGTGCAGTGCTGCTGCAGATCATCGCCGACCGCGAACAGGACGGCGAGCCGATGCTCTCCACCCAGTTGCTGAGCCAGATCATCCGGTTTTATGGCGACTCGCTGCAGGGCTTCATGGGCAACTACCTGGAGCGCAGCATGCAGGTGTTCCTGGACCAGCAGCAGCAGTTCCGTCAACAGATGGGCAACCTGCTCGGGCAGACCCCGTGGGCGATGATGAATCAGCTGACCGAGCGCAACCTGGAGTTGTGGCAGGAGTTCCAGCGCAACTTCGGCGCCGGCTTCGGTCGCCCGGGTGGCCCTGGCACGCCGCCGAACCCACCCGGGGCGAGCGGCCTGGGCAGTGGCCCGATGGGAACCGGCACGCACGGCTCGGCCGGTGGCAACCACGGCACGACCGGCAAGGCCCGCAACCGCGGCTAAGGGCGCCAACACCACGATTTGGCAGCAACCCGGCAGATGCGGCCGGCGACCGGAATGTACTCCTCGGACATTCCGGTTTCGCTGCGCCGACCATGCCACCTGCGGGTTGGTCGCGGCGTGGTGTCGACTGTTTCAATCGTCGGACGCTGCGCCAGGAGCGTCACGCTCCCAGGCGCAACCACTCAGTGGCTGGCCTGCTTCGTGCAGGCCGAGCAGATCCGCTCCACGTGGTAGCCGCGTGCACGCAGACGCTCCACCACCCCGTCATTGCCCAGCAAATGCAGCGCACCGACCACTACCAGCGTGGTTCCGCTGCCTTTGCCGAGCCGTTGTTCCAGCCGCGGCACCCAGCGTGCATTGCGCTCGACATTGATGTCCTGATACAGCGCCGGATACTGGCGGCGCATGTCTTCGGCCATCTGCGTGGACAGCGTCCGCACATCGCCATTGCGCCAGGCGGCGTGCAGCTGGCGTAGCTGGTCGGCGGCATCGGCCTCGTCCAGCGATTCCTCCAGCAGCTGATGCTGCTCGGTCGGCGACATGCCATCGAGCAAGGCGATTTGCTCAGCGGCGCGCTCCAGGCCGTCGGCCGGCTTGCCGCGTGCCTGCGCCTGTTCCATCAGGTAATGGTCCAGCCCTGCGTTCGGGTCCATGCCTTGCCGGGTCATCTCCGCCAGGCTGATCGTCAGCGCCACGAACCAGGGCTTGAGCGGCTGCAGGCTCGCCAGCGACATACCGTACTTGCGGGCGTAGGCGCTCAGCGCCTGCCAGGTCTTCGCATCCAGCGAGTCCTGCAGCGTACGCCCGTCGGTGCGCCGTGCCGCCTGCAACATGCGACCGGCCAGCTCTGGCGATTGCGCATCGTCAGGCGGCAATTCGAACAGCAGGCGGTCGGCCTTGGCAAAGGCCTGCATGACATCCGGCGATAGCGGGTAGTCGCTGGGCTTGAGCACATGAAACGAGCCCAGCAGATACAGCGTGCCGCCCTTGCCCTCGACCTTCCACAACAGCGGCACGGGCGGGCCTGCCGGCGCGTCGCCAGCACCGCGCGCCCATACCGGTACGAGCGCGCCGCTCCACAAAGTCAGGCCGAGCAGCGCGCCGCTGCACCAGGCGGCAATCCGTTGGCGCGTCGACAGTGTCCGTCGCCTGGTCACGAGGCTTCTCCGCACATGTAGATGTCGCGCATGTCAGTGCGGCACCTTGTAGGCCTTCTCGCCTGCCGACACCGCCAGATCGATGCGGTTTTCCGGCGGCGGCAGTGGACAGGTGGCGAACGGGGTGAACGCGCATGGCGGGTTGTAGGCGCGGTTGAAATCGACCATCACATGCCCCGAGGCATCGGGCACGTCCAGATCCAGAAAACGTCCGGCCGGATAGCTGCCGTGGCCGCTGGTACGGTCGGCGAATACCACAAACATCGGCCGCCCCGGCTCGCCGATGGTTTCCAGTCGGTAGCTCTTGCCGTCGCGCTCGAACTCGATCGCGCCTGCGTTCGGCTGCTCGCTACTGATGCCGACGATGTCGACGATCGGGATGGTCTTGCCGACGGCGTTGGGCACATAGCGCGCGTTGATGCGCCAGGACCGATCAAGGGCCAATAGTCCAGGCCAGCGAAGTGCGTGCGCGAGCTCGCGTCGGCATGCTTGACCCGTAGCGCATAGCGGTCGCCGCGATGGATCAGGCTCAACACGCCCTTGCCGTCATCGAAATGGATCAGGGTGGGCTGCGGATCGCGGTCGGACTGGAAGCGGATCCGGCTGGTCAGCGGCTTGCCATCGAGAGTCAGCGCTGCGCCACGCTCGGGCACGAACCAGACCGCGTTGTTTTCGGTGGACACCATGCCCATCTTCGGCGGGCCTACCGCGAGTTTGATACCGCTGTCGGCGCTGCTGCCGATGTAATGCGCCTTCAGCGACAGCCAATGCAGGCCAACCAGGCTGGTCCAGCCATCGGGCGCGCGCAGTTCCTTCAGCCGTGCTTCGCGCCAGGCGGCGGTGTCGGCCAGAAATGTCTTGTCGAGTGCGACCGGCGCAGCCGGCGGCGGCGCATCGCGCCCGCAACCGACCACCGCTGCTGCGACCAGCATGCCGAGCAGCCAGCCCTTCCCCCATGCACTGCCATCAACGCCCTCTCAGGAACCAACGATCGATATCGCTCAGCGTAAACCGCGCCCAGGTCGGTCGGCCATGGTTGCACTGGCCCGAGCGTTCGGTGGCTTCCATATCGCGCAGCAGCGCGTTCATTTCCGGCACGGTGAGGCGGCGGTTGGCGCGCACTGCGCCGTGGCAGGCCATGGTGGAGAGCAATTCGTCGCGTGCGCTGGCGATGCGGCGGCTTTGACCATGCTCGCGCAGATCGCCCAGCACATCGCGCAGCAGCGCCTCCGGCTCGGCATTGGCCAGCAGCGCGGGAATGCTGCGCACGTGCAGCGACTGCGGGCCGGCGCGGGTAATCTCGAAACCGAGCGTGGCCAAGGTCTCCGCTTCGCGCTCGGCGGTGTCGGCTTCGCGCTCGCCCACCGCCAGCGTGATCGGCACCAGCAACGGCTGTGCGTGCAGGCCGATGCTGTCGTGCGCATTTTTGAGCCGCTCATAGCCGATGCGCTCGTGCGCCGCGTGCATGTCGACCACGATCAAACCTTCGGCGTTTTCGGCCAGGATGTAGATGCCGTGCAATTGCGCGATGGCATACCCGAGCGGCGGCACTCCGCTGTCTTCTGCCGTTGCCGGCAATCCGGTGCCGGCCATGCTCGGCATGCCTGCCGATTGCTGCGCGCTGCTCGGCGGCGGCGCATACAGCGCGCTGTAGGCGGCGCGGGCCTCGTTCACACGCAGTCCCAACGGCGTTTGCGAAGGCGTCCAGCTGACGTAGCCATACGTGCCATTGCCGCTGCCGGGCGTGCCGCCTGGACTCGGGGCGCCGCCGCCAGCGAAATTGCCCATTCCACCGAACGTGCCGCCCATGTCGCTGGCGCCCTCGCTACCGATACTGTTCGGGGTAACGCCAGCACGGGTGTGCGCCAAGGCATCCTGCAAGGTGCGATAGACGAAATCGTGGATCAGCCGCGCTTCGCGGAAACGCACCTCGTGCTTGGCCGGATGCACATTGACGTCCACGCGTGCCGGGTCCAGCTCCAGAAACAGCACATAGGCCGGCTGCCGGCCATGGAACAGCACATCGCCGTAGGCCATCTTTACCGCATGCGCCACGCTGCGGTCGCGGACCGAACGGCCATTGACATAGAGATATTGCTGGTCGGTGCTGGCACGCGAGTAATGCGGTTGCGCCACCCAGCCATGCAGGCGCAGGCCGGCGCCACTGTGGTCCACGCGCAAGGCCTGGCGCGCAAAATCGTCGCCCAGCGTTTCGCCCAGCCGCGCGTCCGAATACAGATCGCCCGGCTTGTAACGCCGCGATGGCTTGCCGTTGTGCGAGACGCGCAATTCCACATCCGGCCGCGCCAGCGCCAACGAACGCAGCCACTCTTCGATGTGGCCGAGTTCGGTGCGTTCGGCACGCAGGAATTTGCGCCGCGCCGGCACATTGAAGAACAGTTCGCGCACTTCGACGGTGGTGCCTGGCGCGTGCGCACGCGGAATCACCTCGCCCAGGCGGCCGCCGTCGATTTCCAATGCAAAGCCGTGTTCGGCGTCGGGGCGACGCGAGATCAGGGTAAAGCGGCTGACCGAGGCGATCGACGGCAAGGCTTCGCCACGAAAACCAAGCGTGGCGACGGTTTCCAGGTCGTCCAGCGAAGCGATCTTGCTGGTGGCATGCCGCGACACCGCCAGCGGCAGTTCGTCAGGGGAGATGCCGCCACCGTTGTCGCGGATACGGATCAGCCGGACGCCGCCTTCTTCGAGCTCGATATCCACGCGCGTGGCACCGGCATCGAGCGCGTTTTCGACCAGTTCCTTGACCACCGATGCGGGCCGCTCGACGACTTCGCCGGCAGCGATCTGGTTGATCAGAATCTCGGGCAACTGGCGGATCGCCATCAGCGCACGCTCCCGTGCGGCACGCGCGAAACGCGGTAGATCGGCGGTGTGACAGGCAAGACAGACGTCGGCACGGCAATCCGGCGGCGCCAGGCGCCGTCATCAAGGAATCAGTGCGGAATGATAGCCGAGCGGGTCAGCGGCTGCCGCCGGCCACGGTGCCCACTGCATCGGCTTCGGCCTGCGCACGCGCGGCGAACAAGGTACCTGGCGGCGGTTGGCGGGTAAAGAAGGTATCGATGCCGTCGAGGACGGCGCCGGCAATCTTGCGTTGGTAAGCGGGATCGATCAGCCGGCGTTCTTCGTCCGGATTGGAGATGAAGGCGGTTTCCACCAGCATTGCCGGCATGTCGGAGGTGCGCAGCACCGCGAAGTTGGCGCGCTCCAGCTGCGGCTTGTGGTTGTTGCCGATGCGCTTCAACCCCCAAGCACGTGGCCGGCGGCATCTTCGGAAGCCTTCATGTGGCCGCTCTGGGCCAGGTCCAGCAACACGTTGGCCAGGGTGCTCTCGGTTTGCTGCAGGCGCACGCCGCCGACCAGATCGGCGGCATTTTCCTTGTCGGCCAGCCAGCGCGCACGTTGCGACGAGGCTCCCTTGGTCGACAGCACATACACCGAGGAGCCGGTGGCGCTGCGGTTTTCGGCGGCGTCGGCGTGGATGGAGATGAAGATGTCGGCCTTGGCGGCGCGGGCTTTTTGCGCACGCATCGGTAACGGAATGAACACGTCGGTGTCGCGGGTCAGGTAGGCCTTCATGCCCGGCGTGGCGTTGACCTGGCGTGCCAGTTCACGGCCCACCGCCAGTGTGACGTCTTTTTCGCGCTTACCGGTGGGACCCATGGCGCCCGGGTCCTGGCCGCCGTGGCCTGGATCGATCGCCACGATCAATGGCCGCATACCCGGCGCCATCTTGATCCGCGACGCTTCGCTTGGCAGCACCGGGCGCGGCGGCAGGTCGTCGTCGCCTGCCGCAGCCACGCTGCTGACCGCATTGTTGGGGACGGTTGCTGCGGCATTACCGGAAGGTGCGCCCATCGGTGCGCTGCCGCCATTCAAGATGGCAGCTGCAGATGCACTACTGCCCGCCACTCCCGCCCCGGACAGTCCGCTGGGGTTGGTCACAGAGGCACGGTTCGGCGCGTTGCCGGAGACGCCGGTCGGCGCCGGTGCACTCGCGGAGGTGGCAGGCCGAGGCGTCGGCACACCGGTGGCGACAGTGGTCGGTACCGGAGCCTGGGTAACGGTGGGCATCGCCGATGCCGGCACAGGCGGTGCAGGCGGCGGAGTCGACGGCTGGGGCGGCGGCACCGACGAGGCCCGTTGCGCAGACGCAGCCAAGGCGGCAGTTGCGCGTGCAGCTTCGGCCTGCGCATTGAGCGGACGCGGCGCCGGCACTGCCGTTGGTGCAGCCGCGGCAACTGCGGAGGCCGCCGCCGGCGTCGGATCGCCTGGCCATTCGATCACCAAGGTCGACACGCTACCCAGCGTCTGCATCTGCGGCTTGAGCGGCGTAACCGGCGTTGCCAATTCGAACACCACACGGAACGTGCCAGGCACCGGCTGACCGGTGCGCACCGAGGTCACCAATCCGGCAGCGGGCGGCAGCTTGAGACCACGCACGCCCGAGGACTCGGGAAAATCGACAACCAGGCGCGTCGGGTTCGCCAGCGACAGCGTTTTGAAGCCGCCGCTGCCGGCCAGCTGAATTTCCGCGCGGGTTCCGGTGGCTCCGGTACTGACGCCAACACCCTTGATTTCACCGGCCCAAGCAGCAAAAACCGCCAGGCTCAAGCTGGCGGTCAGGGCGGAAAGACAGAACTGGCGAATCCCCGGTGTCATGGCGCTGGATTCAAGCATCCAACTGTGTGAATTGCAAGGCAATTTCCTTAATAATCCATAACCTGGCGTTCATTCTTCTCGTGAGGAGGCAAAAGGGCCTGCAACTGGGGCTGCTGCGACAAGCTTTCCATCCAGGCATGCCCGATCGCACTGCGGCCCAGCAACCGAACGCTGCGGCCTTCGCCAGCCACGGCCAGCTCGACATCCAGATCCACCGGCGGCAGCACCCCAGCACCGCGCTCGGGCCATTCGACCAGCCATAAGCTCGCACTGCCCTCGTCGAGCCCGAGGAAATCCAGCTCGCCGGCATGGCCAATGCGGTAGAGGTCCAGATGCCAGGCTTCATCGCCGGTTGCCAGCGGATAGCGTTCGACCAAGGTGTAGGTGGGGCTGCGAATCGGCCCGGTGACACCGAGCGCACGCAGCAGCGCGCGCGCGAGCGTGGACTTGCCCGCGCCGAGGTCGCCATGCAACTGCACCACCGCGCTGGCCGGTCGCACTGCGGCCAGCGCTTGGCCCAGGGTTTCGGTGGCCTGCACGTCGTGCAGTTGTCCGTTGAGGTCGATCATGCAATGGCTCCAGCGTTGGCGAGGCGGCGCAACTCGGGAAGCAGGTCGGTGGGCAGCAGGCCGCGCTCGCCCGCGTGCGCTGCCGCATCGCCGGCGCAGGCGTGCAACAGCGCGCCAAGGCTGGCGGCATCGAACGGCGAGAAGCCCTGCGCCAGCAATGCCGCGATGACGCCGGTCAACAGATCGCCCATTCCGCCGACTGCCATGCCGGGATTGCCGGCGTCGATGATGCGCGGCAGATGACCTGGCGAGGCGACCACGGTGCCGGCGCCCTTGAGCACGACCACTGCGTCGTAGCGTTTTGCGAGTGCCGCAGCAGCGGCCGGACGATCGCGCTGAATCTGTCGGGTCGAAAGGCCCAGCAGACGGCCGGCTTCGCCCGGATGCGGCGTCAAGATGCGCGGACCACGCGCTGCAACGTCGTTGGCGGCCAGCAGATTCAGCCCATCGGCATCGATCACCATCGCCGTAGCGGCGCCCAGCGCTGCGCGCCACAACGCCTGCGCCCAGGCGTCCTGCCCTAGCCCGGGCCCGAGCGCGACTGCATCCGCGGCCTCGGCCAATGTGGCGATGTCGTCGTCGGCCTGCATGGCACGCGCCATCGCTTCGGGGCAGCGCGCCAACAGTGGCGTGACATGCTCGGCGCGCGTCGCGACCTGCACCAACCCGGCGCCGCTGCGCAATGCCGCTTCGGCGGTCAGCATGATCGCGCCACCGCTGCCGAGATTGCCGCCCACGCACAACACCCGCCCGGATTCGCCCTTGTGCGTGTTACGACGACGCGGGCGCAACTGCGCCGCCACGGCATCGCCATTCCAGCCGTGGGCGGCTGGCGCGAGCCCGTCGAATGCTGAAACCGGCACCTCCAGCGACGCCACTTCACGCTCGCCGGCATGTTCCAGCGCATCGCCCGTGTAGAGCCCCAGATGCGGCACGATGAACTGCAAGGTCAGTGCTGCGCGTACCGCCGCACCGAAGGCCACCCCATGGTCGGCATCGATGCCGCTGGGCACATCCAGCGCAAACACCGGCACGTCCGCCGCATTGATGGCGTCGATCAACCCGGCAGTCGCATCGTCCGGTGCACGATTCAGGCCGATGCCGAACAGCGCATCGACGATCACATCGGCCTGCGCCAGCGGATACGGAAACAATTCGATTGCACCACCGACGGCGAGGTAGTCGGTACAGGCGCGCTGCGCCAGGTCCGAGGCAGGGCCATGTTCGGGCAGGTGCACCACACCGACCTGACGCCCTGCGCGGTGTGCCAGGCGCGCCAGCACATAGCCGTCGCCGCCATTGTTGCCGGTGCCGCAGACCACCACGATGCGGCGCGCCTGCGGCCAGCGCTCCAGCAACCACTGCCAGGCCGCCTGCCCGGCGCGTTGCATCAGGGTGTAGCCATCGCCGCCGAGCAGCGTGGTGGCCTGCGCATCGAGCGTGCGCGCGGCGGCAGTGTCGTAAAGAGCGAGCGGTGCGTACATGCAGGGAATTCTATACTTGTCGGCATGTCTGCCGCCCTTGCCCGCCCCGACCCTGCCGATGCCGCTGCGCGCATTCGCGTGCTTGTGCGCGAAGCAGGCTTTCAACGCTGCGGCATTACCGGCATCGAACTGGGCGAGGATGAAGTGCATCTGCGCAGCTGGCTGGCAGAAGGCCTGTACGGAACCATGCACTGGATGGCCCAGCACGGCGACAAACGCTCGCGCCCGCAGGAACTGGTTCCCGGCACCCTGCGCGTGTTGTCGGTTGGCATGGATTACGGCCGCAAGGACGACACCGAGGCCTGGAACACCTTGCACGACGGCAACCGCGCCTATGTGGCGCGCTATGCGCTGGGGCGCGACTACCACAAGCTGATGCGCAACCGGCTGCAGAAGCTGGCCGAGCGCATCCAGGGCGAAATCGGCCAATTCGGTTTCCGCGTGTTCGTCGATTCGGCGCCGGTGCTGGAGCGCGCATTGGCACGCAATGCCGGCTTGGGCTGGATCGGCAAACACACCTGCCTGATCGATCGCAACGGCGGTTCGTGGTTCTTTCTCGGCGAGATCTACCTCGACCTGCCACTGCCGATCGATACGCCCGCGACCGCGCATTGCGGCACCTGTACGCGCTGCATCGATATCTGCCCGACGCAAGCCATCATCGCGCCCTACCGGCTGGATGCGCGCCGCTGCATCGCCTACCTCACCATCGAACACGATGGCGCAATTCCCGAAGACATGCGCAAGCCGATCGGCAACCGCATCTTCGGCTGCGACGACTGCCAGCTGATCTGTCCCTGGAACAAGTTCGCCAAGCGCACCGACGAAGCCGATTTCCGCGCCCGCAACGAGCTGGATGTGGCGACGCTGCCGCAGCTGTTCGCCTGGAACGAAGGCGACTTCCTGCGCCGCACCGAGGGCAGCCCGATCCGCCGCAGCGGACACGAGCGTTGGCTGCGCAATCTTGCCGTGGGCCTGGGCAACGCGCCTGGCACGCCCGAGGTCCTGGCCGCACTGGAAGCGCGTCGCCACGACGACTCGGCGCTGGTGCGCGAACACGTTGGCTGGGCGCTGGCGCAACACGGTCTTTGATCCGCGCAGGCCAGTTATGAGCGCGGTTCGCGTGCGACAGTTGCGGCCTGCACGCGCATGCGTTGATCACCGATGCGACACCGTTGGCATCGGCGTTCGCCAGCCAATCACCCATGACCGTCGTCGCTACGGGATAATGCAGCGATGGCCGACCGCAACGAACAGATCCTCACTCCCAGCCAGCTCAATTCGCTGGCGCGCGACCTGCTGGAAGGCAGCTTCCCGTTGGTGTGGGTAGAGGCCGAACTGAGCAGCGTCACCCGGCCCTCGTCGGGACATCTGTATTTCACGCTTAAGGATGCGCGCGCGCAGATCCGCTGCGCGATGTTCAAGCCCAAGAGCACCTGGCTGAAATTCCAGCCGCGCGAAGGCCTGCGCGTGCTCGCGCGGGGGCGCCTGACCCTGTACGAAGCGCGCGGCGACTATCAGCTGGTGCTCGACCATCTGGAAGAAGCCGGCGAAGGCGCGCTGCGTCGGGCCTTCGACGAACTGCGCGCGCGCCTTGCCGCCGAAGGCCTGTTCGATGCCGAACGCAAGCAGGCACTGCCTGCGCATGTGCAGCGGCTGGCGGTGATCACCTCGCTCAGCGGCGCGGCGGTACGCGATGTGCTCAGCGTGCTGGCGCGGCGGTTTCCGCTGCTGGAAGTGGACCTGCTGCCCTCGCTGGTGCAAGGCGACAGCGCTGCCGCACAAATCACCTCGCTGCTGCAACGCGCCGATGCCTCCGGGCGTTACGACGTCATCCTGATCACCCGCGGTGGCGGCTCGCTGGAGGACCTGTGGGCCTTCAACGACGAACGCCTGGCGCGCGCGATCGCCGCCGCGCAGACGCCGGTGGTGTCTGCCGTGGGCCACGAGACCGACTTCAGCCTGAGCGATTTCGTGGCCGACGTGCGTGCGCCCACGCCCTCGGTCGCGGCCGAATTGCTGGTGCCCGATCAACGCGAGCTGCTCGCGCGCGTGCGGCGTGCGCAGGCGCGCATGACCCAACTGCAGCAACACGCCTTGGGCAACGCCATGCAACGCGCAGACCGGCTGGCACTGCGGTTGCGTGCGCAGAGCCCACAGGCGCGCTTGCAACTGCTCCATCGCCGCCAGGAAGAGGCCGGCCGCCAGCTGCGCGCGCGCATGATGCAGGTGCTCGAACGCTTGCAGGCGCGTGTGCAGCGCGCGCAAGCGCAGCTGCAATCGCACAACCCGCAACGCCATCTGGCCGGCTTGCAGCAACGCCTGCGGGCACTGCACCCGCAGGCGGCGATGCAACGCCGCCTGCAGCATGATCAGCTGCAATTACGCAGCATTGCGCGCTCGCTGGAAGCGGTCAGCCCGCTGGCCACGGTCGCGCGCGGCTACGCCATCGTGACCCGCCCTGCCGACGGCAGCGTGGTGCGCAGCGCCGCCGAGGTGGTCACCGGCGAACGCCTGCGCGCGCAGCTGGCCGATGGCAGCATCCAGGTGCGTGTGGAGTCTGGCGAAAGCTGACCGCACGCCGTGCGCAGCACTGTCGCTCCGGCGGCAATGCCGGCGCTGGGCGCTGACATGCACTCGTCGACGGTGCCCATTGCACTCTGAACACCAGGCTCTGCGCGGCGCCAGAGTGCGCGCTCGAAACAGGCCGCAAGGTCGGGCGAATCCGCGATTTCGCTGAAAACGGGGTCGCCAGCCGCGCTTCAGCACTGAGCACCTTCACCTGGGAAGGTGCTTAGTGCCGAGCATTGCTTGTCGATCAACCTTTCTGGGAAACGTTATGCAACGCTTGGCTGGTTGCAAGCGGCATCAGGAGCGACTCGCTGTCTTCGCAATCGGCGTCTGCGCTGCATGCTGCCAGCCCTCCATCAACAGATTGGCCAGCACCACCGGGTCGTGATCGAAATGATGCCCACCCGGACGTGCCAGCACCTGCACGCCACGTGCGCGCAGTTCCGGGCACAGCGTGTCTTTTTCTTCGTTACCGTAGATGCATTGCAGGCGGTGCGCATCCAGCGCCTGGATGGCCGGTTCCACATCGCGCTCGGCGTCGTTGTGCCAGCCCAGCCAGCCACCGACGCGGACCTTGAAGTCAGCCTCGTGCCCCAGGCCGAGCAGGCTGACGAACTGCACCGAGGCGCGTTGCTGGGGCGACAGTTCCGGATAGGCGAAGGGCAGCACATCGGCACCGAACGAGTACCCGACAAGGGCGACGTGCTGGATGTGCCAGCGCTGGCGATAGCTGGCGATCACCCGGTCCAGATCCGCACCAACTTGTTGCGGCGTGCGGCTGCCCCAGAAGTAGCGCAGGCTATTCCAGCCCACTACCGACACGCCCTGCTGCTGCAATTGCGCGGCAATGCCTTTGTCCAGCTCGCGCCAGCCGCCATCGCCGGACAGCATCACCACCAGACGGTCGCTGCCGGGAGCGTGCAGTTCCACCAGCGGCAGATCGCCCAGGCCCTGCGACTGGGCAGCCAGGAAGTGCCCGCGCGTGGCCGCGGCGATCTGCATCGGGCTGGATGCGTCGGCCAGATCGTCCAGGAAGCCCTGACTGGCATTGGGCAGATCGCGCGAACATGCCAGACCTGGATCCTGGGTGCCGGCATCGGCAACCACCGCGCCGCCCAGCACGTCGGGCGCGGCCGAAGCCACCGCCTGGCGCGCCAGCACCGCGCCATCGCCCTGCCCCACCATCACCGGCGGCAGGAACGCATCGACATGTTCGGCGCGCAACAACTTCTTGCCCAGTCGCTCGGCGTCGTCGGCCAGCGAGCTGCAGGCGGCTTGGTGCGAGCGCACGCGTTCGCGGTATTTGCCGGTGTCGACCACTGCCACCAGCGCGCCATCGTTGCTCAGCAGGTCGGCCAGCTTCTGGCCGTCTTGCGGATGATCGCTGTCGGGCAGCAGGATCACCATCGCCTTGGGCGTACCCTCCGGGCGAATCACTTCGACCGAGCCGTAATGCCCAGCCGTATTACTGTCCTGCAGATGCCGCGCCACGGCATAGCCGCTGCCGCCGATCAGCAGGATCGCAATCACCCAACGAAACATTTTGATCCCCATGCCCATGACGGCAGTCCCTTGATAGCGGTTGCGATTTGACCACAGCAGACACGACCGGTTTCACCGCGAATGCACGCGGTGTTCGTTGCTGTTAAGCCAACTGAATCCCAGCTATTGCGCATAGCGCCTGGTCAGCGCAGCACGTGCCTGTCGGCGCCCACTGCAACGCGAAGGACCGGGAGCCGACGCCCCGCAAACGTCCGCTCCTGGTTGGTCGCCTTGGGAACGTTGTCGGATGGAAGTAGCGCAATCCAAGCGCGGTTCACACACTCGATTCCCGAAGGCGCTTGCGCGATTGCAGCGCTCTTCCGGCCGTGTTCCTTCCTCGTACAAGAGAGATGCCTCGCTTGTGTAGCCGCGCGCCTCCGCCGACTTAGTCGGAATGAACGCCTTCCGCCGTGACATCGCAGGACGTAGGGCTGAGCCGAAGGCGTTCGCAGCGACGGCGACGGCGACGGCGACGTCAAGCCTAATGTTGCAGTCACGCCGGACGCGATCGATGCGCCCACGCGCCACCGGTCGTCGCTAGATTCCGCGTGCCACGCGAAAGCCGATACGGGCGCTGGTAGTGTCCGAGTCCTGCGACTGCCGCCAGGCCGCACGTGTCTGTTGCGGCGAATTGGCCCAGCTGCCGCCACGGATCATGCGTTGCCGGCAGCCCGGGTTGTACCAGGCCGCGCCATCGGCCGGTGCACGGCGGTAGCTGGCGTGCCAACAGTCGGCCACCCATTCGCTCAGGTTGCCGCCCATGTCGTGCAGACCCCAGGCATTGGCGCGAAAACTGCCGACCGGCGCTGGACCCCAAAAGCCATCGCCGTAGCCGACGAAGCCGTTGTTCCAATGCCGGCCGCTGCGCGAAACGTCGTTGCCGCCGGTGAAGTTGCCGGCGTCGGCCGGCGGCGAGCCCGCGTTGCCCCACGGGTAACGTCCCGTGGTGCCGGCACGCACCGCATACTCGAACTCGGCCTCGCTGGGCACGTGGTAATGGCGGCCGGTCTGTTCCGACAGCCAGGACGCATACGCTTCGGCGTCGCGAATGCTGACGTGCATCACCGGGCTGTTGGGCGCAGCCTGGGCGCCGTTGTAATCGGACTGCCAGTCCACCCCGCTGCGGCGGATGAAGTTGCCGCTGCGCTCGTCGTAGACCACCGAATGCCCACGCCGGGTGGCACGCGGGCGCGTGCCGGTGGCGTCGACGAACTGGCGGAACTCGGCAACCGTGACCTCGGTGATCGACAACGCGAAGCCGCGTGCGAAGCGCACGTAATGGGCGGGGCGCTCGTTGTCGGAAGCGCCCGGTTCGGCATCGCCGGCGCCCATCTGGAATGCGCCATGCGGCACCACGATCATCTGCGGCCCGCGCCCGCCGACCTTGAGCCCGTCGGTGAACACCTGCCCGGGCCGGAAGCTGCCGTAATGGGTGGCCAATTCCAGCCGACGGCGCAGATCGCCGGCCACCGCATCGCCGGGGTCGGCAATGCGCAGCACTTCGGCAAGTTTCTCGCCGGCCGCCTTGAGCCCGCGCGGCGAGGTCAGATCGTGCAGGCCGGCGTCGTGCAACGCCGCGATCTGCGCCCGGCGCACGCGTTCCACCCGCGCGCGTGCATCGGCGATGGTGGGCGCACGCTCGCGTACCTGCCCGGCCATCTGCAGCCAGTAACGGGCACCGATGAAGTCGCTCGCCTGCGCCGCCTGTTCGGCGCGCTCCAGCAGGCCGCTTTCCACGGCGGCCAGGCCCTGTCGGGTGCGCGGGTTGTCCGGATCCAGTTGCGCAGCGTCGCGAAAATTCACCAGCGCGCCATTGCCGTCTTCGCCCAGCCGCCCGCCGCGCAGGTCGTCTTCGCCGGCGCGGTTGAACGCCAGCACGCGCTGCGCGGTTTCCACCTCGCGCTGCAGTGCGCGCACCTTCGGGTCCTGTGGCGCCAGGGCGAGCGCGACGAAGGCCACTTCACGCGCCTGCTCCAACGCGTCGTACTGGCGCTCGGTTTGTTCGATCAGCGCTGCGCCGCGTTCGAGCAACCGGCCACGCGCCTGCTCCAGGCCACGCCGGCTGGCTGCATCCTTGCCACCGGCGCGCTGCTGGATCGCCAGATACAACGGGATCGCATCGCCGGCATCGCGATACAGGCGGTCTTCCCGCAATGCCTGGTCGGCGCGCTTGCGCACCTGCGCCAGGGGCTCGTCGCCCAGGTCCACCACCGGCGCTTGCCATTGCGCCACGGTTTCGGCGGATTCTTCGCCACCGATGGAAACGTTCGGCTTGCTCGGCACGGCGGCAGGCGCCGGTTGCGGCGCGACCGCAGGTGCGGGCGTCGGCGTGCGCGAACAGGCGCACAGGCCAAGCGCGGCCAACAAAACATAGCGAGCAGCGCTCGGGCGGGCGTGGCCGGTGCGCAGCAACCCAAGCGTGCGCATGCTGGATGTCGCTTCCGCACCCCGGCCGCGCCCGCCTGCTGGCTGCGCAGGCGTTTTGCCAGCCGCTCTGGGCGCGACCATTGCCCACGCTGCCATCCGGTCACCGCACTCACCCACCACCTGCTCCTTCCAGTGCTCTGCCGCACGACAGGCGATCGCGACGTTAGGCTATTCTGCGCGCTCTGCGCAAACCCTTGCCGCCGACGGAAATCACGTGCCCCATTGGATCACCCACCCCTCCGAGCTGACTGACCGCCTGCAGGCAGCGCGACCATCGCGCATCGGCCTGGATACCGAATTCATTCGCGAACGCACCTACTGGCCGCAACTGGCCCTGGTGCAGATGGCCATCGGCGAGGAGATCCTGCTGATCGACCCGCTGATCCCCGGCATGAACGCGGCGCTCAAGGAGTGGTTGATCGCCACCGACATCGTCAAGGTGATGCATAGCGCCAGCGAAGACCTGGTCACGTTCAAATGCGCGTGCGGCGCATTGCCGCGGCCGTTGTTCGACACCCAGATCGCCGCGGCGCTGGCCGGTGTCGGTGGCGGCATGGGCTACCAGAAACTGGTCCAGGAAGTCACCGGCACCTTGCTGACCAAGGGCGAAACACGCTCGGACTGGATGCGTCGCCCGCTGTCGCCGGCGCAGCTGGAATATGCCGCCGACGACGTGCGCTACCTGTTTGCGATCCACGACAAGCTCACCCGCCGCCTCGCCGAGCAGAACCGGCTGGAGTGGCTGGCCGAAGACGCCGACCGCCTGCTCGCCACGGTGGAGCACGACGATGGCGAGCGCTGGCCGCATGTGAGCCTGCGCGCCGCAAAGTTCCTGGAACCGGCAGCGCAACGCCGGCTGCTGCGTCTGCTGCGTTGGCGGGACTTGCAGGCACGGCAGAGCGATCGCCCGCGCAGCTGGATCCTGGACAACGAACTGGCCAGCCAGCTGGCGCGGTTTCCGCCCGCCGATCTGGACGCCTTGCTGCGGCAGTTCGATAAATTTCCCAAGGCGCCGCGCAAGCTCGCCAACGCGGTGTGGGATGCACTCAACACCCCGCTTCCGGACGAAGAGCACGCGCCGCTGGCGCAGGCCGCCACCGACGGCAACAAGGCCTTACTCAAGCGGCTGCAAGACACGGTGGCGCAACGTAGCCGCGAACTCGGCTTGCCGGACGGCCTGCTGGCCTCGCGCCGCCACCTGGAAACCTTGATGGAACAGCGCAGCTGGCCTGCGGCGCTGGGCCAATGGCGCCGTGCCCTGCTTGAAGCACAGCTGATGCCGCTGCTGGACAATACCGCAGCGTAGGATCGCGGCGTGTTGACGCGCCAGAGCCGGCAGCGATGCGGGCTCTTCGTCAGATGCGGGCGAGCGGCGCCGAACTGGCGAAGGCCGCCTAGCGAGCAATATGGAATGCGTCAGAACGCGCGCAGCGCCTGCGTCGCGGCGACTTCACTACCGGTCGCGCACGCGCAGCGGCGATGCCGGCATGCTCTGTGCCCAATCACATCACTCCTCGTCCTGCTCCGCCCAGCGCGCCAGGTTCTGCCGGATGCGGTCCATGTCTGCCCAAGGGTCCTTGCGCCGACGGCGCAGCTTCTCCGGGACATCGCGCAAGGTGAACGCATCGGCGCGCTGCAGCTTGGACAAGTCCGACCACGCCAACGGCAACGCAACTGGCGCCCCGGACGACCACGCAAGGAATAGGACGCAACTGCAGTGGCGCCACGGCCGTTGCGCAGGTAGTCGACGAAGATGCGCTTGTTGCGCAGCCGCTTGGTGGCTGTGGCGATGAACCGCTGCGGCTCGGCCTGCGCCAGGGCATCGGCAAATCCCTTGGCGAAACGCTTGGTCACCTCCCAGTCGCAGCCGGGGTTCAGGGGCACCACCACGTGCAGCCCCTTGCCGCCGGAGACACGCAGGAACGATTCCAGCTCCAGCTGCGCCAGCAGCTTGCGGATATCGTTGGCCGCACGTTTGACCTCGGCAAACGGCACGTCCGGTCCAGGATCGAGATCGAACACCACCCGGTCGGCCACATCCGGGCGATCCGCATGCGAGCCCCAGGGATGGAATTCCAGCGCATTGAACTGCACCAGTTCCAGCAACCCGGGCGCGTCTTCGACCACCAGGTAATACGCGTTGGTGCCGGTCTCTTCGGTCAGCTTGACCGAGCTCACGCGCTCGAGGCCGGCGGTATGGTGCTTCTGGAAAAAACACGGTTTTTCGGCACCGCTAGGGCAGCGGATGATGGACAGCGGCCGTCCTACGATCTGCGGTAACAGGTGATCCATCACCGCCTGGTAGTAGTCCCAGACATCGCGCTTGGTCGCGCGGATATCCGGGTAGATCAACTTGGTCGGGCTGGACAGCGTGGGTAGCGCAGCCGAGGAAGGTGTGGCAACCGCAGATTTGCGCGCAGGCGCTGTTGCTCGCGTCGCTGCACGTTTGGGCGCCTGGGTTGCGGCGTCTTTGGCAGCACGTTTCTTTGGCGCACGCTTGGCAGACGACGATGCAGCCGGGCCGGCTCCTGCATCGCTGTCGGCCAGATCGGCAATGCGTTTGTCCGGGCGCAGCGCCTTGAACGAGGCCTGGCGCAACAGCTGTTGCCCCCAATGCCACGATAGAACACCTCCACCACAAAGCGCGGCGCAAACCAGGTGGCGCCGCGCAGGTCGGTGTCTTCGGTGGGAATGTGCGCGGTAGGCTTGCGCCCGCCACCTTCCAGTTGCCGGGTGACCTCACGCATCAGGGCATCGGAGAACCCGGAACCCACACGGCCCACGTACAACCAGCCATGCACCGGGTCCGGCGTGGCCAACAACAGCGAGCCGAAGCCACTGCGGCTGCCCTTGGGCGCGGTGTAGCCGACCACCGCATAGTCCTGGCTGGCCAGTTGCTTGGTCTTGCGCCAATCGTCACTGCGCCCGTCGCGATACGGGCGATCCGCGCGCTTGGAAATGATGCCTTCGAAGTGCTGTTCGCCGGCCACCCGGAACGCCTCGGTGCCATCGCCTTCGACGTGCGAGCTATAGGCCAGATGCGTGTTGGGTGCAGCCTCCAGCACCTGCTCCAACAGCTGTTTGCGCTCGCGCAACGGCGCCTCGCTGATGTCCACCCCGTCCACGTGCAGCAGATCGAACACCGCCAACGCCAGCGGCACCTGGCGCTCGCCGGACAAGGTGGCCTGCAACAGGTTGAAGTCGTCCTTGGTGCCGCGCCCGGCGATCAATTCGCCATCGAGCTGCGCGCTGCGCAGGCCCAGCGACTGGATGGCATCGGCAATTTCCGGCGTCTTGTCGGTCCACTCCAATGCATTGCGCGACCACAGCCTTACCTTGCCGTCTGTCACAGTAGCCAGGATGCGGTAACCGTCCCATTTGATTTCGTGCAGCCACTGCGCGCCTTCGGGCGGGGACTGCCCCAGCTTGGCCAGCTGCGGCGCGAACGGCGCATCCTCCATCTCGGCGCGACGTGCGTTGCTCAGCGCCAGCGCCTGCTTCGCCCACGTACCACGCTTTTTCGCCACCGGCGTCGGCACGGTGGTCAGTGCCTTGCGCTGGGTCTTGCCGGCGCCTGCGCGGCGTACATCGTCGGCAGGCGCGGCAGCGACGTCGGCCAGTAGGTCGTCGGCCTCTAATGTACCGGCGTAGGCATCGTCCTCTTTGAACAGCAGCCACTGCGGCTGCCGCGCGGGCTTGCCCGAGCGCACCAGATGCCAACCGCCCTTGAGCTTGTTGCCGAACAACTCGAAGCGCAGATGTCCCTTGGCCAACTGCGCTTCGGGGTCGCCCGCGGTCGCCCACACGCCATGGTCGAACTGCGCCACGTGCCCGCCACCGTATTCGCCCTTGGGAATCTCGCCTTCGAAACTGGCGTAATCGACCGGGTGGTCTTCCACCTCCACCGCCATGCGCTTGACCTTGGGGTCGTAACTTGGCCCCTTCGGCACCGCCCAGCTCTTGAGCGCATCGCCCACCTGCAGGCGAAAATCGTAATGGCGACGGCTGGCGTGGTGCAGCTGCACCACGAAGATCGCACGCTGGCCCGGCGGCAGGGCTTTGCCCGGCTCCGGCTCGCGGGTTTTGTCGAAGCTGCGCTTGCGGCGGTATTCGCTCAGGCTCATGGCAGACCTTCCGCTTATTTACCCAGGTGCTGGCGTACGCTGGCGGCCATTGGCCCCACCTTCTGCACGGCCGCGCGCAAGTCATCGGCACTGACGCCAAGGGTCTTGGTCCAGTACTGCAGCTCATAGGCTTCATTGACGTTGATGCGGTCGCGGTCTGGCGATCCGACGTTGCGTTTGTCGTCACTCATGACATGCTCCTGTATCGTCGTGGTCGGGTCTGCTAACGTGAGCCTTCGGCCCAGCAGCGCCCGTGGCGACAATGCGAAAGCGTTCGAACAGGCGTCGTGAAAGGCCTGTTCACGCCATGTGCAAGCCCCCGCTCCATAACGGCCGCTCCCGGGCCACATGCCATAATGCCGCGCGCCCTCCGGGCGGCGTGTCCACTCTTTATTCCGAGGCCATACCTCTGTGAGCAATACCTCTTCGAAACTGGATTCCATCGCGCAAGCCAAAGCCAAGCTGCTGGACGAACTGCAAAGCTGGAAGAACAGGAGAAAACCGAGCGCGCGAGCGAGGCATCCTCTGCGCATGCGACCATCGTTTCGCTGCTCGAACAGTTCGCCGGTCACTTCAACACCAAGCAGCGCAACGACATTGCCGCTTACCTGGGCACCACTGCCGCGCGCAAGGAAGTGGTCAAGAGCGGCCGCAGCGAAGTGAAGCCCAAGTACGAACTGCCGCACACCGGTGAAACCTGGTCCGGTCGTGGTCGCACGCCGAAGGCTTTCGCCGCCTGGGAAGGTTCGGTGTCGTACAAGGAATGGAAGGCCAAGAACCCGGACCTGAAGTTTCCGCTGGTTCGCGAGTAAGGCGAAAGCCCGCACGACGGTGCCGCCTCGCACCGTCGGCCGCCTCCTTCGCTTGGCGAACCGCGCGGCTTGTGGGTAGAATCGAAGCACGTGGGGCGGTAGCTCAGCTGGGAGAGCGTCGCGTTCGCATCGCGAAGGTCGAGGGTTCGATCCCCTTCCGCTCCACCATCGAGTCAAACGCACGAGCCCTGGAAACCTCATGTTTCCGGGGCTTGCGCGTTTTGAGGGGGCTGTGGGGCAACCTGCGGTGCAGGCGGGCCGGTCGCCATGGCGTGGAGATCACATCGCGCGCGCTAACGTCCGGCTTCACTCCACAGCGGACCCACGCCATGAGCAAGAAAGACCAACAGCCCGACGAGGTCGCCGACGATGCGCACGGCGTGACCGAGAGCCAGCAAGACCGCCGGCACGACGATGCCGCCAGGCAGCGCCCGGGCCAGGAAGATCTGAAGGTGCACGACGAGCAAAGCCGTCGCCCAACTGGCAAGGCCGCTCAGGGAAAGTGAGTTGGACAAACCTGCAGTCTGGCACCGGGCAGCTCCGCGGCAACGCTGATGCGGTGAGCCCCGTGCTGCATCGTCGGCGGCGCGTTGCGCCCTATCGCGCAGCTGAAAATGCTGCGTCTACGGAACTGGAAAGCCGGCGCCGGCCAACCACGCCACTCCTGTGGCAAGATCCGGACAGGCGCTCGCCGGTATGCCGCTGCCCTGGGAAGCAGTGCCGTGCCAGGGTAGCGATCGCATCGGCCAGTGCCTTGTCGCATTAACCCTCATCGCCTTGATGGCGCCTTGTTCCCGGTGGTGTTTTGCATGCAGGTACCCGAGGCACCCGCGTTGAACCTGTTCCACGCAACGTTGCTGCCAGGCGGCGTCAACGCCACGATCGGGGCGCGCCTGCCGGCCAACGAAGATGAGCGCGTCCAGGCGCTGCATGCTTACCGCCTGCTGGACACCGCACCGGAGCCGAGCTACGACGCGTTCACCTCGATCGCAGCTGCAGTCTGCCGGATGCCGATGGCGCTGATCTCACTGGTCGATACGCATCGCCAATGGTTCAAATCCAGGATCGGCATGCAGCAGAACGAGACGCCGCGTGAGCTGTCGTTTTGCGCGCACGCCATTCTCGAACCCGATCAGGTGATGGAAGTCGGCGACACCCATCAGGACGAGCGGTTTGTGGGCAACGCGCTGGTGACAGGCGAGCCGCAGATCCGCTTCTATGCGGGCGCGCCGTTGTTGACCCCGGACGGCATCGCGCTGGGCACCCTGTGCGTGCTGGATCGCGTTCCGCGGCGACTGTCGGTGGCCGAGCGCGACGCGCTGCAAGCATTGGCCAGGCAAGTCGTCAGCACCCTCGAACTGCAACAGGCCGCGCGGCTGGTAGAGCTGGATGCGCTGCGCGATGCGCTCACCGGGCGATGGAATCGCGCCGGGCTGGAGCACGCCTTGCACGCGCTTGCCGATGCGCCCAGCTCTGCCGCGGATGCGCCACTGGGTTTCATGCTGCTGGAACTGGATGGCTTCAAGCGGCAAAAATTGCAGGCCGGCGCCGCAGCGGCCGATGCTACTTTGCTGCAGGTCGCTACATTGCTGGAAGCGCAGCTTCCGCCTGCCGCAATCGTGGCGCGCCTGGCCTGCGATCAATTCTGCGTGGCGCTGCCGGCGACCGCAGCATCTGCATCCCTTGCTGCTGCCGAAGGCGTGCGCAAGGCGGTGGCAGACGCGCACTGGCCGACCGGCCCGTTGACGCTCAGCGCAGGTCTGGTGGATGTTGCCACGCCCACCGTGCTCGACAGCGCTACCTTGTTGGCCCGTGCGCGGCACGCGTTGCAGCAGGCGCGTGACGCTGGCCGCAACCACGTGCACCGCTTCGACGGTTGGCAGCTGCGGGCCTGATCGACCCAGCTTGCGCCGATCGCCCTGCGGCACGGCGGTCGCTCAGGCCGCCAGTGCGTCGGTATTTCCGGCGATCTCGTCCACCTGCAGCACCTGCTCCATCTCCAGCAGTACCACAAGGCGCTCGCCGACCTTGCCCATGCCGCGCAGCAGGTCGCGGCGGATATGCGTGCCGAACGAGGGCGCCGCCTCGATGTCCTGGTCGGCCAGTTCGATCACTGCATTGACCGCATCCACCAGCACGCCAATCACCTGCGTGCCTTGCGGCTGCTCGGTGGCCAGAATCACGATGCAGCTGCGTTTCCCGATCGCGCTGTCCGCGCGCGCCAGGCGCGATTGCAGGTCCACCACCGGCACCACCGCGCCGCGTAGATTTTGATCACCCCGCGCACGCAATCCGGCATCGACGGCACCGGTGTGGGAGCGCGGTACTGAATGATCTCGCGAATGCCGAGAATGCTGGTGGCGAAGGTTTCGCCATCCAGTTGGAAGGTCAGATATTGCGCGGCAACATCGGCGTCGCCGGGCATCACATCAAGCGTCGGTGCGGTCATTGGTCGCTCTCTCAGAAACGCGCGAACTGGCCTTCGTCGGGGCCCTCGGACATCGCATACGCCGGCGCTGCGTTGCTACGCCAGCCACGCGTGCCCGCCGCACGCGCCGGCCGCGCAGCGACCTGCTTGCCGCGCTTGGGCGGCGCAGTCGGCGCGCCCTGCCCGCCCAGCCGGAAGAACGCCATGCTCTGCTGCAGCTGTTCGGCCTGCGCGCTCATTTCCTCGGCAGTGGCGGCAAGCTCTTCGGATGCGCTGGCGTTCTGCTGGGTGGTCTGGCTCAACTGCACGACCGCCGAATTGATCTGGCTGACGCCGGAAGATTGCTCCTCGGAGGCAGCGGATATTTCCTGTACCAGGTCGGAGGTGCGCTTGATGCTGGGCACGATCGAATCCAGCAAACGACCGGCGCGGTCGGCCAATTCCACGCTGGAACTGGCCACCTCGCCAATTTCCTGCGCGGCCACCTGGCTGCGTTCGGCCAGCTTGCGCACCTCGGCGGCGACCACGGCAAACCCCTTGCCATGTTCGCCGGCGCGCGCGGCTTCGATCGCGGCATTGAGCGCGAGCAGATTGGTCTGGTAGGCGATGTCGTCGATGATGCCGATCTTCTGCGCGATCTGCTTCATCGCCTGGGTGGTGGCAACCACCGCTTCGCCACCCTCCACGGTCTCCTTGGCGGCCTGGGTGGCCATGCCGTCGGTGATGCGCGCGTTCTCGGTGTTCTGGCTGATCGATGCGGTCATCTGCTCCAGTGAAGCACTGGTCTCTTCCACACCGGCGGCCTGTTCGCTGGCTGCCTGCGACAGCGACTGCGCGGTGGCGCTGACTTCTTCCGACGCGCTGGCAAGTGTTTCGGCGCTGGTGTTGACCTCGCCGACCACCTGCGACAGCTTCCCGACCATGGTGCGCATCGCTTCGAGCAATTGGGCGGTTTCGTCGCGGCCGTGCACATCGATGCGCATGGTGAGATCGCCTTCCGACAAGCCGTTGGCCACCGCCACCGCGCGGCGGATCGGCCCGGTGACGCTGCGGCTGATCACCACACCGAGAATGGCGCCGAGCAACACGCCGCTGCAGATGATGGCGACCAGCAGCCTGGAACTGCGCGTGTGGATCGCACCGGCTTCGGCGTTGGCCGCCGCGGCGCTGCGCTCGCGCAGGCCGCTCAGGTCGGTCATCAGGTTATCCACTTCGTCCGAGCTGGCACGGACCGCGCGCGAGAGCGCGGCCAGTTCCGGATTGGCCTCGCGCAGCGCTTCGCGGTTGGCGACCTCGATGAAGCGGCCGCGCTCGTCCAGATACTTCTGCCAGGCGCGATCGAATTGCGCCAGCTTGTTCTTGCCTTCCTCGCTCTGGAAGCTCTCCCGCGCGCGGGCCATGTGATCGACCACCTTGGC
The DNA here is from genome assembly GCA_022749655.1 of Xanthomonas phaseoli pv. phaseoli. GTDB lineage: Bacteria > Pseudomonadota > Gammaproteobacteria > Xanthomonadales > Xanthomonadaceae > Xanthomonas > Xanthomonas phaseoli. The sequence goes on along the minus strand of CP094243.1, from coordinate 2,659,329 downwards.
GGTGTATTTGTCGATGTTCTGCACATGCGACTGGCGCTCCTCTGCACTGCTGGCCAACAACAGGTTGGCGCGCGCGCGCCCGCATAGATGAGGTTGATGTTGGCTTCCTTGACGTGGGACATGCCGAGCAACTCGCGCTCGTATAACGACGTCGACAGCGCGCTGATGCGGCCGGAGTTGGAATAGCCCACCCACCCGATGCATGCGCCGATGGCCGAGACGATCAGGAATGCCACGATCAGTCTGGTTCCGATTCTGAAGTTGCCTAACATTGGGGAGTTCTCTCAAGAAGGGTGCGTGGGCGACATGCGCTGCAGGATGGCGATGGCGCTGCGCGTATCGCGCATGGCGCTACGGCTGGTCTAACCCATCGCTAATGGCTATCGGCGACGACAAAACCCGCTTGAGATGCAGCCAGGGCCGGAGTGCCTATTCATCCAATCGAATCTGCGCTTTTGTGACAGATCACGCGCTCGTCACAGCCCATATTCGGAAAAACCCTACCCTCGCCCGTGCGCTGTCCAGGCCAGTCCGCTGGGACATCACGTCCGTGAAGCTATGCTTCTGCCATGCCTGCACAGCCCTTGCCCCGCACGTTCTATGCCCACGATGCCCGCCAGGTCGCGCCGCAATTGCTCAACAAGGTGCTGGTCAGCGCTGACGGACGCCGCGGGCGCATCACCGAAGTGGAAGCCTACTGCGGCAGCGACGACCCGGCCGCGCACTCGTTCCGCGGCATGACCCCGCGCACGCGGGTGATGTTCGGTGCGCCCGGGCACCTGTATGTGTATTTCATCTATGGCATGCACTGGGCAATCAATGCGGTCTGCGGCGGTGCGCCCGGCATGCGGTGCTGATCCGCGCCCTGGAACCGCTGGACGGTATCGACCGCATGCAGGCCGCGCGCGGCGCCGCGCCGGTCACCGCGTTGACCACCGGCCCAGGCCGCCTGGCGCAGGCGTTCGGCGTGACTGCTGCGGACAATGGGCTGGATCTCAGCACTGCGACCGCGCGGCTCTGGATCGAGGACGACGGCGCGCCGCCTCCGTCCAACCCATTGGCGACGCCGCGCATCGGCATCCGCAAGGCCATGGATGCGCCATGGCGCTGGGTGGTTGCAGATAGCCGCTATTTATCGCGTAGGCTTCCGCGCGTGACCGGAAAAGGCACGGCGCTTGCCGGCGATTGAGCCAACCAGCGCTCCATCGGCGATTGTTCGGCCGCGCCCGGTCCGCGCTGTAGCAGACGCAACGCCTGCTCGGCCTGCGCGGGGGTGAGCTCCTGCAAGGCCTGGAAGCGGTCTGCCGCCCACACCGCCATCGGCAGCCCATCCAGCGAAGCGACCCGATTGCCCGGCACGCGCGCGACCCGCTCGCCCGGCAGCAGACTGCCGAGCAGATTGCTCGGGTCGCTCGCACTGATGCAGATCCACTGCTGCGGCAATGGCTGCGCGCGCACGCGGCGCAAGGCCGCAATCGCCTCCGGCAACGCAAATTGCTCGCCGGACAGCCCGGCGATAAACCGCCCGCCGCGGATTTCGCCGCGCGCTTCGAGCCGTTGATACATGCGCAGCAATTCGCGCCATGGCGGCAGCCACGCGGCCTCGCGTTCGAGCAGCCGCCAGCACACCACGCCGTAGCGGCGCAACAACGTGCGCGCCACGTGCTCGAGCGTGTCCTGATGGCGCTGCGCGGCCTCGGCAAGCGGCAGCTCGGGCAGCGCCCGCACCGGCGCCCAGCGGCCCGCATCGCGGATGCCCAGCGCGCTGGCACGGCGACGCTGCCGCGACAGTGCCGACGGCCGCTTGGACGCCGGCACCAGCAGCGCGCGCAGGCCGGCATAGCTGTCGCAATGCGCGCGGCCGCGCATTACCAGCTCGCTCAATGCATCTTCCAGCTCGGTGTTCATCAGATGTGCCGCGTCGGCGATTTCATCGAAGAACAGCGCGCCTTGCTGCTGCAACACGTCCATGACGCGTTGCGCGCGCGAACCCAATGGCGCGTCGTCGGCATCGCGCGCCAATGCGCTCCAACGCTGCGCTTCGCGCCGTGGCAGCAGCACGATCGGCGTGCTGCGCAGGGCGGCGCCGCTGCGGCCACCGCCGGGCCGCAAGCGTGCCCACAGCGTGCGCCCGGCGGTGCACAACTCGTCCAGCCAGGCCGGTTGATAGTCGCGGATGCGCGCCGGCAATAGCTCGCTCTCCCACAGCACCGCAGGCGCCTCGAAGCCCTCGAGCTGCCCCACCACCCCGGCCAGCGCATCCGGCCCAGCCACCCGGCGGCTGCTGTCCACGTGCTGCCACTCGAACAGAAAACGCGCGTAATCGCGCTGCGATACCGGTTCGATCTCGCGGCGCAGACGCCCCAATGTGTAGCGGTGAATGCGTGCCAACAGATGGCGCTCGCACCACTCTTCGGCCTGCGCATGCGCACTGAACTGCCCGGCCATGACATAGCCCTCGCGTTGCAGGGCCGCCAGCGCCAGCGCGATCTCTGATTCGGGCACCAGCAACGCATTGGACAGGGCCGGTACCTGTGCCGGACCAACCGCAGACAGGCGCCCGCGCAGCAGTTCGCGCACCGCCCAGTCGCGCTGCCAGTCGGCAACACGGCAATCGGCCGGCGCCTGCAGCGGCGGCTGCGCAGTTGCTTGCCGATACAACGGCATGAACCAGTCGATGCGCTCGGCGCTGATCCACAGCGCCGGGCTGCCATGCAAGGCAATACAGCTGGCACGACCCGCTGCGGCCAGCGCGCCCAACCATGCCTGCCACTGCGCATCGGTGGCCTCTGCGACCGGCAGCACGCCCAGCCCGACCAGTGCCTCATGCATCTCTTCGGCATCGCGCGGCTGTGGCCAGGCCTCTTCGCGAACGGCCTCGATGGCCTGCGGATCGAGCTGGCCCAGGTCGTCGCTGCTCTGCGGCGTGTAGCGCCGACTTTGCACGGCCTGGGTGCGGCGTTCTTCCAGCGGCGCATCGTCGAGGAATGCATACGGACGCGCATTCAAGGCTTCGGCGGCCAGTGTCGACGGCGCGGCCAGGTCGCGTGCGACCAGTGTCACCGCGCCCGATTCCAGACCGCGCAATACCTGCAGCCAGCCTTCGCTATCCATGGCGTGGTGCAGGCAATCTTCCAAGGTCTGCGCCACCAACGGATGGTCCGGCACCTCGCGCTCGCCGACCAGGTTCTCCGCACAGGCCACCTGGTCCGGGAATACCGTGGCGAGCAAATCTTCGGACTTCATGCGTTGCAACTGCGGCGCAACCTTGTTGCCGCCACTGAAGCGCGGCAGCGCCATCGCGTTGGTCGCGTTCCAGCGCCAGCGCACGCCGAACAGCGGTGCATCCAGCAATGCCTGGATCAATACATGCTCGGCCGACGAAGAATGCAGGTAACGGCCAACCTCTTCCAGCGCAAAGCTATGACTGGTCGACAGCGACAACACAATCGCATCTTCGGTGGCTGCCGCCTGCAATTCGAAATTGAAGGTGCGGCAGAAGCGCTTGCGCAGCGCCAGCCCCCACGCACGGTTGATGCGGCTGCCGTACGGCGAATGGATGACCAGTTGGGTACCGCCGCTGGCATCGAAGAAGCGCTCCATCACCAGGCACTGCTGGGTAGGCATCGCGCCCAACGCCGTGCAAGCGCTTGCCAGATAATCCACCAGTTGCCGCGCCGCTTCGGCAGACATCTCCAGCTCGCGCTGCAGCCAGTCGCGCGCGGCTTGGTGCGGCGCGGTGTCCAGACGCGCGGCAATCTCGCCACGCAGGCGCGACACCGCCGCAGACAGTTCATCGCTGCGACCCGGCGCTTCGCCCAGCCAGAACGGAATGTTCGGCGGCGCACCTTTGGCATCTTCCACGCGCACGCGCCCGGCTTCCACGCGCAAGATGCGGTAGCTCGCATTGCCGAGCTGGAACACATCGCCGGTGAGGCTTTCGACGGCGAAATCCTCGTTCACCGTGCCGATCTTTTCGGCTTGCGGTTCCAGCACCACGCTGTAGTCGCCGGTTTCGGGAATGGTGCCGCCGGAGGTGAGCGCCGTCATGCGCGCACCGCGCCGGGCGTGCAAGCGCCGATGCACCGCATCGCGATGCAGGTAGCCGGCGCGCGGACCGAGCCGGGTGCTGAAGCCATCGCACAACACGCGCACCACGCTGTCGAAGCTGGCACGGCTCAACCCGGCAAACGGCCACGCGCGCCGCACCAGCGCGAACAGCGCATCTTCGTCCCAGTCTTCGCAGGAGGTTTCGGCAACGATCTGCTGCGCCAGCACATCCACCGGCGCTGGCACGATGCGCAAGGCATCCAGTTCGCCGCGGCGGATGCTGTCCAGCAGCGCGGCGCATTCGACCAGTTCGTCGCGGGTTTGCGGAAACAGGCGCGCCTTGGGCGTACCGCCGACCTTGTGTCCGGAACGCCCGGCGCGTTGCAGGAAGGTGGCGATCGAGCGCGGCGAACCGAGCTGGCAGACCAGATCGACATCGCCGATATCCAGCCCCAGTTCCAGCGATGCGGTCGCCACCAACACGGTGAGGTCGCCGGCCTTGAGCCGTTGCTCGGCCAGCAGGCGCGTCTCGCGCGAAAGGCTGCCGTGATGCGCCGACACGCGCTGCTTGCCGAGCAGATCGCCCAGGTGCCGCGCCGCGCGTTCGGCCATGCGCCGTGTGTTGACGAACACCAGCGTGGTGCGATGCTGCTGCGCCAGTGCGGCCACATCGGCGTACACCTGCAGCCACTGGTCGTTGGACATCACCACGCTCAGCGGCGTGGGCGGCAACGCCAGGGCCAGGTCGCGCCGGCGGGTGTAGCCGATATCGACGATCTCGCATGGCGGCGGCACGCCGTCTGCGTCGACACCGACCAAAAATTGCGCCACCGTTTCGATGGGCTTCTGCGTCGCCGACAGCCCCACCCGCGTGATCGGCTGCGCGACCAGCCGCTGCAGGCGCTCCAGTGTCAGGCTCAGGTGGCTGCCACGCTTGTCCGACGCCACCGCGTGGATTTCATCGACGATCACGGTCCGAACATGCCGCAGCGACGTGCGCCCGGATGCCGACCCCAACAGCACGTACAGCGACTCCGGCGTGGTCACCAGAATGTGCGGCGGCGTGCGACGCGCCTGCGCGCGCTCGCGCTGCGGGGTGTCGCCGGTGCGCACCGCCGTACGAATCGGCACGTCCGGCAAGCCACCGGCGACCAGCGCCGCACGGATGCCCTGCAACGGCGCGTCCAGGTTGAGGTGGATGTCGTTGGACAAGGCCTTCAACGGCGAGACATACACCACACGGGTTTCGTCTGGCAACGCACCGCCGTTGGCCAGCCCGTCGCGGATCAACGCATCGATGGCGGCGAAGAACGCCGTCAGCGTCTTGCCCGAGCCGGTGGGCGCGGCCACCAGCGTGTGGCGTCCAGCCTGGATCGCCGGCCACGCGGCGATCTGCGCCGGTGTCGGCGCAGCGAAGGTCTGCGCGAACCACGCAGCGACCACAGGATGGAAGTGTTGCAGGACAGGATGCATTGGCAATGCCCGAGGCCGTTGCTCATCATGACGGCAAGGGCTCATCATGACGGCAAGGCGCGCGGATGTAACTCGGCGGGAACCACGATCAATGGGGCTGCGCAGCGGTCCAGACAAGCCATGGGCCAGGCCGGTAGTGAACGATTTAGAGCGCTGACAAAACGACTGTGCAGCCGCCAGGCGGGCGCGGCCGGTGCTCGGAATCGGCATGTCCCACTCGTACCCTCCGGCTCTGAGCGCGCCGTCCGCGCCAACCTGACAGCTGCTCGCTACGTTTTGTTAGCCGCTCTTAGCGCTATGGCGACGGCCTCTGCCGTCGACAAGGCGACGCCTTCGCAACGCTGCGGCGCCGGTCCGGCGATTGTCCGCCGGCCACGTGCCGTGGCACATTGACGGCATGCCCAGCCTGATTCTTTTCATGATTGCCGGCGCCGCGCTGTTCGCGTTCTGGAACTCCTCGCGTGCGGCTGCCGAACGCGCCGACATCCTCGGCCGCAACGCCTGCCGCGCGGCCGACGTGCAATGGCTGGACCAGAGCGTGCATTCCACCAATCTCCGCGTGTGCAGGATGCCCAACGGCTGGCTGGGCTTCGAGCGCACCTTCCGTTTCGAGTATTCCTACGACGGCGTGGATCGCCATAGCGGCAAGCTGGTGCTGCGGGGCGATCAACTGATTGCCTTCACCGGGCCGCAGGTCGCTACCGTCAGGGCCTTGCACCCGGAGCATGAGCGGCTGGAGTAAGGCGCGCGGTTGCAACGCAGGTCACGCGCGAGCTGACACCTGACATCCCTGCAGCTTCACCTGCCCGGGTTACAGCGATTGGCCGGCCAGCTTCCCCTGACTTTCAGCACTCATCCTGACTTTCAGCACTCATCGAGCTGCGCTACGCGCAGTTGCATCTGCGCGCGGGGTTGGTCGTTCCGGCAGTTGGCGGCACTCCACAGCCGCCACGTCATTCCAAAGGCGTCGAATCCGCGGGGACGGGCTCGTAGCCATTGTCCCTGCCGCTCAGCCAGCACAACTGCAGCTTGCCCTCTCGACGCAGCTGCGCCTGGGCAAACAGCCACAACGACTCGAGCAGATCGGCATCCTTCAAGAGGCGCGACTCGCCGGCAACGTCGATGCTGAGAAAATGCGCCTCACTCGGTGTGTCGATGTAGCTGCGCGCAATCAGAGAACGCTCGCCGTCCAAGAAGCGATAGATGTCGTACTCGTAGGCGTCCTCGAGTGCGCCGGACGCATCCGGGGCGCTGCAATCGACAGGTGCGCTGCACGTGCAATCAGACCCTCCATTTCCGTGGATCTGCAGGTCATACGCTGGGCCGCTTTCACCGCAGCCAGCGAACCTGACACGCCATCACCGGCTGTGGACGGCACGCAGGAACCAGAATTTACACAAATGGCCCCTGCTGATTCCGAGCACCGACCTGCATTCGCCTTGCGGCTGTGCAGTGGTGTGGCGCGCGCTCCTTACTTCACCACGCGAAGATGCGGGCGCTTGCCACCGCTGGGCGGTTCGTCCGGCGTCGGCGCGCTCGGCGGTGGCGTGCCCGGATCGGGCGGCTCGCTGTTGGTGCCGGGAATGTCGTCCGGCAGGGCCATGCCCTGCCCGGTTTCGCGCGCATAGACCGCCAGCACGGCGACCATCGGCACCATCACCGGGTGGCTCACGCCACCGAAGCGCGCAGTGAAGCTCACGCTTTCGTTGTCCACCTGCAGGCCGACCACGGCACGCTCGGCGACATTCAAGACGACGCGACCGTCCTTGACGGCACTGGCAGGCACCTGCACACCGGGCAGGCCGGCATCCACCAAAACGTGCGGCGTCATGCCGTTGTCGTTGATCCATTCGACCAAGGCCCGCAACAGGTACGGGCGATGGCTGGTCATGCGGGGAAATCTTCGCTCATTGCCTCATTTTACCCGCACATGGCCCGTCGCGGCGGCCATGCAATCGGAAGTCGGTCTGTTGGCATACAGCCGTCGCATCAGCCCGGCAGATCGCGCAGCTTCTTTTCCTGATCGGTCAGGCTGCGGATAAAGCCCGGGTTGCGGAAGATCCGGTTGCCGTAATCCTCGATCGCCTTGCCATCCTTGGGCAGGCTGATTTCCAACGCGTCCAGTCGCCAGATGATCGGCGCCATCGCGCAATCGGCCAGACTCATTTCCGGATTGAGGAAGAATTTGCTGGCCTTGAACAACGGCACCGATGCGGTGAGCAGTTCTTTCAGGCGCTTGCGGCCGGCCTCGGCCTGCGTCTTGTTGCCGAGCTGGATCGCCTGTACTTGCGGCACCCAGTCATGCTCGATGCGCAACATCGCCAAGCGCAGACGCGCGCGCGAGAGCGGGTCCACCGGCATCAGCGGCGGATGCGGATAGCGCTCGTCCAGGTATTCGCTGACCACCGACGCGGCGTAGAGCACCAGGTCGCGTTCGACCAGCGTCGGCACCGAATGGTAGGGATTGAGATCGATCAGATCTTCGGGAGGATTTTGCGGGTCGACCGGCACCAGGTCGTAGGTCACCCCTTTCGCCGCCAGGACCAGACGAACCCGGTGGCACAACACGTCGTCGTTGGACGAAAACAAAGTCAAAGTATTCCGCATACGCACACTCGTCGCCATTCAAGGCTCTCCGACGACCGGAATCCGCCGGCCGCATCGGCGCGGCCGGCCCAACGCCGACAGTCACCACGGTCTATCGAGTGTGCAATCACGTCACGCAAAAGCCAAGAGTGATAAGGCTTATTAATGTTCCGATAAGCCAGCTGTTGCGCTGCTCCCCGAGAACCGCAGGACGTGTGGGCGTTGCAACACGGTCGCAGGGTTCTACCTGGCCCGGTAGACACGCCGTTCGCCTGCCAACCATCGCCCTGCCCCCTCTCCGCACGGGAGGGGGCAAGCGCTTTCCCGTTGGGAGCGGCCGCAAGGCTCGGCGATCAGCGAGGTCTCCAAGCACCTGGCGATGCCTGCCCTGCAGTGCACTGCGTTTGTTCGCTTCCGCAGCCGATGACGGCCTACGCAGCGCTCAATGCACGTCCTTCCAGTATTCCTTCTTCAGCAAATAAGCGATGAATGTGAGCAGCGCCAGGAACAGGACCACCCACACGCCCATGCTCTGGCGCTTCAATGCGGCTGGCTCGCCAGCGTACTCCAGGAAGTTGGCGATATCGCGCACGGTCTGGTCGAATTCCACCGGCGTTTGACGCCCCGGCTGCCCAAGCTTCAATGCCTCTACCGGCTTGTCGCCGGTGGCCTTGTCGGCCGGGCCGAATTGCGCCTGCTGCAGGCCTTGCAACTCCCAAAGCGGGTTGGGCATGGATGCATTCGGAAACAGCTTGTTGTTCCAGCCCAGCGGGCGGGTCTGATCCAGATAAAACGACTTGAGATAGGTGTAGACCCAGTCGGTTCCGCGCACGCGTGCAATCAAGGTCAGATCCGGCGGCGCCTTGCCGAACCACTTGGTCGCCGCATCGTGCGGCATGGTGCCTTCGATGTGTTCGCCGACCTTGGTGCCGGTGAAGTTGAGGTTGGTCATGACCTCCTCTTCGCTCAAGCCCAGATCGCTGGCCATGCGCGAATAGCGCAGGTACTTCAACGAATGGCAGCCGGAGCAGTAGTTCATGAACAACTGCGCACCGCGTTGCAGCGAAGCGCGATCGCTCAGGTCGTTACCTGCTTGCTGCACCGCCCCGCCTTCGGCCGCCACCGCACCGCCAGCGACCATCAGGCCGCAGAGCAAGGCGACCACGCGCGACTTCCATGACCTCACGTTGGGATTAGTCATGGGTCGTCACCCGCTCCGGAACCGGCTTGGTCTTGTCCAGCCGCGTCCACACCGGCATGGTGATGAAGAAGGCGAAGTACAGGAAGGTCAACACCCGCCCGACATAGGTTTCGTGCGCGTCGGTGCCGGGGCCGGAACCGATCACGCCCAGCCAGACGAAGCACACCACCAGCACGCCCAACGCCAGCTTGGAAATCCAGCCGCGGTAGCGCACCGAGCGTACCTTGGCGCGATCCAGCCAGGGCACCAGGAACAGGATCGCGATGGCCGAGAACATCACCAGCACGCCACCGAGCTTGTTGGGCACCACGCGCAACATGGCGTAGTACGGCGTGTAGTACCACACCGGCTTGATGTGCTCCGGCGTCACCAACCGGTTGGCTTCGGTAAAGTTGTCGTGCTCCAGGAACAGGCCGCCGAACGCCGGCGCGAAGAAGATGATGAATGCAGCGATCAACAGCAGGAATCCAACGCCGACCAGGTCCTTGACCGTGTAATAGGGGTGGAACGGGATGCCGTCGGCAGGCTTGTGCGCATCCCAGCGATTGCCCTTCGGACCTTTCTTGATCTCCACGCCGTCCGGGTTATTGGAGCCTACTTCGTGCAGCGCGCCGATGTGCAGCACGATCAACAGCAGCAGCACCAACGGCAATGCGATCACGTGCAAGGCGAAGAAGCGATTGAGGGTGGCATCGCCGGGCAGGTAGTCGCCCATGATCCATTCGGTCAGCCCATTGCCGATCACCGGAATGGCGCCGAACAGCGAGATGATCACTTTCGCGCCCCAGAACGACATCTGTCCCCACGGCAGGACATAGCCCATGAAGGCTTCGGCCATCAGCACCAGGTAGATCAACATGCCGAGAATCCACACCAGCTCGCGCGGCTTCTGGTAGCTGCCGTACATCAAGCCGCGGAACATGTGCAGGTACACCACGATGAAAAACAGCGAGGCGCCGGTGCTGTGCATGTAGCGGATCAGCCAACCCCACTCCACGTCGCGCATGATGTATTCGATCGACGCGAATGCATCGGCGGCGCTGGTCTTGTAGTGCATCGTCAGGAAGATGCCGGTGACGATCTGGTTGACCAGCACCACGATGGCCAGCGAACCGAAGTAGTACCAGAGGTTGAAGTTCTTCGGCGCGTAGTACTCGCTGATGTGCTTGCGATACATGGGCATCAGCCCGGGCGCGCGCTCGTTGACCCAATCGAACACGCCGTTGGCGGTACGGACCAGAACATTGCTCATCAGGCAGCCCCCGTGCTTTTGGTCGACGCACCGGCATCGTCAGGATCGACGCCGATCACCAAGGTGTTGTCGTCCACGTAGTGGTGTGGGGGCACCAGCAGATTGATCGGCGCCGGCACACCGTCGAAGACGCGGCCAGACATGTCGAAGCGCGACTTGTGGCAAGGGCAGAAATAACCGCCCTTCCACTGCGGGTCGTAAGGCTCGGGGCGGATTTCGGCGACCATCTCCGGCGAGCAGCCCAGATGCGTACATAGCCCGACCAGTACCGAAATGTCGGACTTGATCGAGCGGTATTCCGGGTTTTTCAGCACGTACTCAGGCTGCTGATCCTTGTTCTCGGACTTGGGGTCCTTGAGCCGGTCGTCCAGCGACGGGAGTGCGTCGAGCATGGCCTTGGAGCGCTTGACGATCCAGATGGGCTGACCGCGCCATTCAAGGACCATGCGCTGGCCTTCCTGCAAGGCGCTGATGTCGGCGGTGACCGGTGCACCGGCCAACTTGGCGCGCGCACTGGGATTCCACGACTTCACGAACGGAACTGCAACGAATCCTGCTCCGACCGCACCGACCACAGCCGTTGTCGCGGTTAAAACCGACGACGCCCGATATCAGCAGGTGCGTTAACCCCATCGTTGGCCATCCGGCTCTCCGATCTTGATTAGGTAGCGTGAGGCTGCCAACGGCTGGCGGGGGTCCAGCCGCGATGAATCGACCGCAGTGTAGCGGAACGCTTAATGCACAGACAACGCAATGTACGCAGTCGGCCCTATGCGATGCAACGGCCGATGCAGACGGCAGCCGATTCGACGGAGTTCAAGCAGCATGGAAGGCGCATGGCTGTGACGTAGTGCCATTGCGTCGCCTGCAACGGCAATGCACGCGTGCGGCGGATGCGTGGACATGGTGCAAGCGCAGCAAATACGCGTCCGCGACTCGCTGCGGACGCTGCAACCGAGGTCGCTGGTACACAAGCACTCGCCCCACCGCACGCTGCGCGGCGCCGTGGCGGAGATTCCCGACCGCAGCTACCAAGCACGTCAATCAGCGGTCTGGGCATGGATCGCGCAGACGCCTCGGGATTTGTGAGATGTCAGCAGCGCCGGCCGCGCCCGCCGGGCGGCTGCACAGTCGTTTTGCTAGCCGTTTTAGTTGGCTGCCGTGGCCTGGCCACGATAGCGGCCGGCCAAGACGCCCACTCGTTGCACGTAACGCTGGGTCTCGCTGTACGGCGGCACGCCGCCGTAACGGTCCACCGCGCCCTCGCCGGCGTTGTAACCGGCAGCGGCCAGGGTCAGGTCGCCATTGAAGCGCTTCAGCAGCCAGGACAGATACTGCACGCCCCCGCGAATATTTTGCGTTGCATCATAGGCATCGCTGACGCCGAAGCGGCGCGCGGTGCCTGGCATCAACTGCATCAGGCCTTGCGCACCGGCACGACTGAGCGCAAGCGGGTTGTAGGCCGATTCGGCGTGGATGATCGCGCGCACGATCGATTCTTCCACCCCGAACTCGCGCGCCGCCGCTGCGATTTCCTGCTGGTATGCATTGGTGTTGAGCCGGATCGCACCGAAATTCACCCCGGGCTTGGCACCGCAGGCGTAGCAGGTTTCGATGAAGCTGTAATGGATGGTGCGCAAGCCTTCGATGCTGGCGACCTGGCGCGGACGGGCGCTGGTGTAGTGACGCACGCCGTCCTTCATATAAGAGTAAACCTGCCCGCTGACGACCCGGCGCGGGTTGGTTGCTGCTGGCGCTGGCGGCGTGACGACCGAGACGGACGACTCCGGCAAGGCACGCGGAGCGGGTGCAGAAGCGACCTCGGCAACATGCCGTGGTGGCTGGCTGACCGGCTGACTGATAATGGTGGCGGGCGCGCCGCTGTCGATATTGGCCATGCTGTGCGCAGGGCTGACGGCCAGACGCCCGGCCGAAGAAGATGACGGCAGGCGGCGGGCCGAACGGTCGGGGGTATAGCTGCTGATGACGCTGCAGGTGGCGCCGCTCTGGCGCTTGCTAAGGTAGCTGGTGATGCCGTCAGCGCCGACGCACTTGTACAGCGTGCCGGCGCTGACCGGCGCAGCCGACAACGTGACGAGCATCAGCCCCAGCAATCTTGACATCCCCTTCATGCGCGGAGTGTCCCAGCTTGCCCAGGGCTTGCCAAGTGTCGGCCGGCGTTTGGGAGTCGCCAGCAAAGCGCCTGCGCAGCCGCCAGGCGTGCGGGACCGGTGCTCGAAATCCTCGAGTCCCCATCCCGCACTCCGATGACGAGCGCGCCGCCAGCCACCCGAGGACCGCTCGCGACGGCCTGGTGGCCGACCTCACTGCGGCAGCCGGTCCAGCTGCGTGCGCAACGCGTCCAGCGCCTGGGTCAAGGCGGGCCGGGCTTTGGCCGGCGCAATCGCGTCGAACGGCAGGTCCAGCAACAACAGGTTGGCTGCCAGCGCGGGCATGCTCGGCGCACCAAGACCCAGCCAGCAATGCGCGGGACCATCGGCCTGCAATGCACCCAGCCAGGGCGGGATGCGCGCGGCCAATGCCTGGACCGTGCCGGCCAGACGCACCCGCGCCCGGCACGGAAACGGCGCTTCGCCGATCGCCTTGCGCAAGAGCTGGAGTGGCTCTTCGGGCAATGCGCGGGGAGCGAACCGCGCGCCGGTGGCGACCGCCTGATCGATCCGGTCCGCGCGCAGGCTGCGCCAATCCTGGCGTTCGCAGTCCCAGACCAGCAGGTACCAGCGCCGCCCGTAGTTCACCAGCAGCGCGGGCTCGACGTTGCGGGTGATGGCCGTACCCGAATGGCGCCGATAGTCCAGCCGCAGCGTGGTCCGGTCGCGACAGGCGGCGGCCAACTGCGCGAGCAGGCCCGCATCGACCAGCGACTCCGTTTCGGCAGCCGGCATGCTGGCGATGGCGGCATGTGCGGCACTGGCGCGCTGGCCGCTGCGGCGCTGCAGCAGGGGATCCAGTTTGGCCATCACGCGTGCCGCGGCGGCGTCCATCCCGCGCACCGCTGGCGCGGCGGCGCGCAAGGCGACCGCCACGGTCAGCGCCTCGTCTTCTTCCAGTAACAGCGGTAATGCCGCACCGCCCTGCCCCAGCCGGTAGCCTCCGCCGCTGCCGGGCGCTGCATGCACCGGGTAACCCGCTTCGCGCAGGCGCTCGATATCGCGCCGCAGGCTGCGCGGATGGATGTCCAAGCGCTCTGCCAGCGCGACACCGGACCAGCTCCGCCCGCCTTGCAGCAGGGAAAGCAGACGCAACAGACGAGCAGCAGTGGAAGCCATTACGCCACCGTATTGCGGACAGAAACTGTCCGCAAGTGGCCCGTAACATCGTGATACCCCGCCCTCACACCACCGCTTCGCCACCGCAGCCACCCCGGAGCCCCCAATGTCCGACGACCGCCACGTCACCCTCTTCCACAACCCCCGCTCCCGCTCGCGGGGGTGCTGGTCTTGCTGGAAGAGCTGGGCGCACGCTACAGCCTGCAGCCCATCGATCTGGAGAAGGAACAGCAGCGCACACCGGAATTCCTTGCGATCAACCCGATGGGCAAGATTCCGACCATCGTTCATGGCACCAGCGTGGTCACCGAACAGGGCGCCATCTATCAGTACCTGGCCGAGCTGTACCCGGAAGCCGGCCTATCCCCGGCGCCGGGCGATGCCGACCGCGGCGCCTACCTGCGCTGGCTTGCGTTCTACGGCTCGGCCTTCGAACCGGCGATCATCGACCTTGCGCTCAAGCGCCCCGCCCCGCCGCGCTCGCTCTCGCCTTATGCCGACGCCGACACGGTGCTGCAGGTGGTCGATGCGCAGCTGGCAAAGGGCGATTACCTGCTGGGCGAGCGCTGCAGTGCAGCCGATGTGCTGTGGGGCGGCGCCTTGGCGTGGATGGTGGACTTCGGCCTGATCGACCCGCCGGCCCCGACCCGCGCCTATATCGCCCGGATGGCCGCGCGCCCGGCAGTGGCGCGCGCCGACGCCGTCAGTGCCGGGCGCGCGCCCGCGGACGGCGCCAGCGCAAGCGGGTAAACTGCGCGGCTCTCTTCCTACCCGCCTGGAATAAGCGCCATGCCCGGGACACCCGTTTCCGACCTGTCCGCGGCCGCTGCCGTGGACGCACCCGCCCTGTTGCCCTTGCCCGTCGCGCGCCCATCGGCACCTGCCGCGGTCCGCGGCAAGCTCTATATCAAGACCCACGGATGCCAGATGAACGAGTACGACTCGGCCAAGATGGCCGACGTGCTTGCCGCTTCCGAAGGCCTGGAGCTGACCGACAACCCGGAAGAAGCGGACGTGGTGCTGGTCAACACCTGCTCCATTCGCGAAAAGGCCCAGGAAAAGGTCTTCAGCCAGCTGGGTCGCTGGAAGGCGCTCAAGGCCGGCGGCAAGCCGGTGATCATCGGCGTCGGCGGCTGCGTGGCGTCGCAGGAAGGCGAAGCCATCGTCAAGCGTGCGCCCTACGTGGACCTGGTGTTCGGGCCGCAAACGTTGCACCGGCTGCCGGAACTGATCCGCGCGCGGCGCGAATCGGGCAAGTCGCAGGTGGACATCAGCTTCCCGGAGATCGAGAAGTTCGACCGCCTGCCCGAGCCGCGTGCCGAAGGTCCGTCGGCCTTCGTCTCGATCATGGAAGGCTGCTCCAAATATTGCTCGTTCTGCGTGGTGCCCTACACCCGTGGCGAGGAAGTCAGCCGTCCGTTCGAGGACGTGCTGGTGGAAGTGGCGCAGCTCGCGGCGCAAGGCGTGCGCGAGATCAACCTGCTGGGCCAGAACGTCAACGCCTATCGCGGCGCATATGGCGCCGATGCGGGCGAGGCGGTGCAGTACGCCGATCTGGGTCTGTTGATTCGCACCATCGCGCAGATCGACGGCATCGGCCGCATCCGCTTCACGACGTCGCATCCGCTGGAATTTTCCGATTCGCTGGTGGATGCCTACCGCGACGTGCCGCAGCTGGCCAACTACCTGCACCTGCCGGTGCAGGCCGGCAGCGACCGCATTCTGTCGGCAATGAAGCGCGGCTATACCGCGCTGGAATTCAAGTCGAAGATTCGCAAGCTGCGCGCAGTGCGCCCGGACATCTCGATCAGTTCGGACTTCATCGTCGGCTTCCCCGGCGAGACCGAGGCGGACTTCGAAAAGACCATGAAGCTGATCGAGGACGTGGGCTTCGACCAGAGCTTTTCGTTCGTGTATTCGCGCCGCCCCGGCACCCCGGCATCGGACCTGCAGGACGACACGCCGGAGGCGGTGAAGCAGGCGCGTCTTGCGCGCCTGCAGGCGCACATCAACGCGCGCGCGGCGAGCATTTCGCAATCGATGGTGGGCAGCGTGCAGCGCGTGCTGGTGGAAGGCCCCTCGCGGCGCGATCCGAACGAATTGACCGGCAAGAGCGAGAACATGCGCCCGGTGAACTTCCCGGGCAACCCGCGTTTGATCGGACAGTTCGTCGATGTGTTGATCACCGAGGCGATGAGCAATTCGCTGCGCGGCCGGATTCAACTGGACGTCAGCGCACGATGATGGCGCGTGGGCGCTGCGCGATGCGGCGCCCCTTCAAGCAGGCCAGCCACGCGGCGAAGCGTGTTGCGCGCAATGGTCAAAATTTCGCCACACCTCCGTAGCGCCTTGCAACGCAAGGCCTCGTCTTACTTACCCACAGGCTTTGCCGAATTCGATCCACATCCTGTGTGGACAACCCTGTCGGCACTGGCGATTTTTTCACCAACTCCCCGGCAAACCTTGCGCCAGTAAGCGCGCCGCGTTTTATCCACAGCTTAGTGATGCGTGACTCCACAGCGCTTGTGGAAAACCTGCACGTGTCTGCGGACAGTCGCATCGCCGAGGTGCCGCGCCGCCCGCTGTGTTGGCGGGATCACATGCCGCGCGCTACCCTTTCGCTCCCGCCCTACCGACGCGCACCCAGGTGCACTGTCCGATCCAACCATGAACGCACCCGCACATCGCGATTTCACCCTGGAACCGGAGGACATCGAGCGCCTGGCCAACCTGGCCGGTCCGTTCGATGCGCATCTGCGCCAGATCGAACTCAAGCTTGGCGTGGAGATTGCCAACCGCGGTAACGTCTTCCGGGTGACCGGACCGGAGCCGGCCATCGCCGCTGCCCAGTCGCTGTTGACCGCGTTGTACGACGAGGCCGCAGCCACGACGTTCGACACGCACGCAATCCACCTGCGGCTCAACGATGCCAACCTCGAGCATGTGGCCGAGCGCGCGTACCAGGCCCAGGATGTGGCGATCAAGGTCAAGCGCGGCACCGTGCGTGGCCGTGGTGCCAACCAGGCCAAGTACCTGCACGCGATCGCCACCCACGACATCAATTTCGGCATCGGCCCGGCCGGCACCGGCAAGACCTTCCTGGCGGTCGCAAGCGCGGTCGAAGCGCTCAACGAATCGCGTGTGCAGCGGCTGATTCTGGTGCGCCCGGCAGTGGAAGCGGGCGAAAAGCTGGGCTTTCTGCCGGGCGATCTCAGCCAGAAGGTCGATCCGTACCTGCGCCCGCTCTACGATGCGCTGTACGAAATGCTGGGCGTGGAAAAAGTGGTCAAGTTGCTGGAGCGCAACGTCATCGAGATCGCGCCGCTGGCCTATATGCGCGGCCGCACGCTCAACGATGCGTACGTGATTCTGGACGAAGCGCAGAACACCACCATCGAACAGATGAAGATGTTCCTGACCCGCCTGGGCTTCGGCTCCACGGCGGTGGTCACCGGCTACCTCACCCAGATCGACCTGCCCAAGCACGTCAAGTCCGGGCTACGCGATGCGATCGAAGTGCTGCGCGATGTGGAAGGCACCAGTTTCACTTTCTTCGAAGCGCGCGACGTGGTGCGTCACCCATTGGTGCAGCGCATCGTCACCGCCTACGACAAGCGCGATAGCGCCGTGCTGCCTCCTGCGGCTGACTGACGTGCAAGGCCGCGCCCTCCTGCTTGGGGTGTGGTTGGTACTGGCTTGCCACCAACCTGCGCATGCGCAGGCACGCCAACAGACCGACACGACCACGCGCGTCATGCTGCGGCAGCAGCTGGCCGCGTCCTGTGTCTCGCTGGCCGGTGCGCAAGCGACCATCCTGTTGGATCGGGCCGAACTGGAACGCCTGGCGTCGGCGACACCTGCAGCCGGTGCGGCGGCGGCCGACGAGGATGCGCGGCGACAGGCGCTGCTAGCCGCAACGCGAGCGCAGGCGCTCCTTGCCGCTACCGGCAACGCGCGCGACCGCTTCGGCTGCGCAGTGGCTCACGATGACAAGGAAAGTGCCGACACGCTATCTGGTTGGTCGCTTGCTGGAGCACGGCCAAGCCGCAATCTGGACCCAATCGCTACCGGGTTTCGCGCCGGCCCTGGAGATCAGACGGGTCGACCCGCACTGCCAGAACGGGCCGATGGGCAGTGCGTTTTATCGTGTTGCCAACGGCGGCGCGCTTGTCATGGTGCTGGTCGAGTGCGTTCGCTGATCCCCCACCGGGCGGCCAGGACGCACACGCAGGCGTCGCAGCAGGACGCCACTCGCGCGATACTGTCACTTCTGTCTGATCTGAATGCCGGTGTTCCATGACCAAGGGCCCTGTCCGCCTCGACGTTGCCGTCAGCTATGCGCTGCCGCGCGCTGGCCTGCCGTCGGCGGTGAGTTTTCGCAAATGGGTGGCCGCAGCGTTGAAGGGACGCATCCGCGAGGCCGATCTGGCGGTGCGCGTGGTCGACGAGAAGGAAGGCTGCTCGCTCAATCACCACTACCGCGGCAAGGATTACGCCACCAACGTGCTGAGCTTCCCCGCCGAACTGCCGGAAGGCCTGCCCATGGGCATCAAGATGCCGCTGCTGGGCGACGCTGGTGATCTGCGCGCCGGTGGTGGCGCGCGAGGCCGCCGAGCAAGGCAAATTGCTGGCAGCGCACTACGCGCACCTGACCGTGCATGGCACCTTGCACTTGCTTGGCTGGGATCACGAAGACGACAAGGAGGCCGAGGCGATGGAGCAACTGGAGCGCGAGATCCTGGCCGACCTCGGCATCGACGACCCTTACGCAGGAGAACACTGATGCGTTTTTGCATTGCCGGCGCCCTGCTGCTGTTGAGCGTGCCCGGGGCCTGGGCGCAGACCGCACCGGTGCGCCCGGACCTTGCCGCCTTGATCGAATGCCGCCAGCGTATCGGCGATTTCAGCGCATTGGCGCCGGTATTGGCCGACCCGCTCAAGGCGGTGGCGCTGGGCTGGACGCCGCTGAATCAGTCCAACCTGTTCATGACCGAATACACGCTCAACACGCCCATTCGCGTGTTCGGCCACAGTACCAATCACATCGCGTTTTCCGGCGCCAGCATCATGGCGATCCTGGACCTGCCCGATCCGCGCCCGCTGGCCAAGCAACTGGATCTGGAACTGGGCGTGGATAACGCCGAGAAGGTCATGTACGGGCGCGAGCTGGTCAGCGAGGACACCACCAACCCCAAGACCGGCGAGGCGATGATCGAATCGGTCGTGCTGAGCGTGACCAACGTCAAATCGCACCCGGGCAAGACCGTGGTCGGCTGCGGCTACAGCCTGGACCTGCCCTGAGCCGGGCCAGGCGACGGCGCATCCACAGCGCCTTGCCGGCTTCCTGCTAGACTGATGGCTAACGCCTGGTTTGCCGGGTGCCCTTCCCCGTCACGATGTCCGAAGACGACAGTAGCCAATCCCTAGAAACACCGGAAAAACGCCGTAGCTGGCTCGAGCGCCTCAGCGCTGCCTTCTCTGGCGAACCCCATACCCGCGACGAACTCGTCGCCTTGCTGCGGACCGCCGAACAGGACGGTCTCATCGCCGCAGACACCTTGCGCATGATGGAAGGCGCAATCTCCGTGTCCGAGCTCACCGTGGGCGATGTGATGATTTCGCGCTCGCAGATGGTCTCGCTGCCGGTGGAGGCGCGCTTCATCGACCTGATGAAGCAGGTGGTCGAATCGGGCCATTCGCGCTTTCCGGTCCACGGCGAGAACAAGGACGAAGTGCTCGGCATCCTGCTGGCCAAGGACCTGTTGCGCGGCGTGGTGGCCGACAACGGCCCGGGCAACGTGCGCGAACTGCTGCGCCCGGCGGTGCTGATCCCCGAGTCGAAGAAGCTCAACGTCCTGCTCAAGGAATTCCGCCTCTCGCGCAACCACATGGCGATCGTGGTGGACGAATACGGCGGTGTTGCCGGACTGGTCACCATCGAGGACGTGCTGGAGCAGATCGTCGGCGAGATCGACGACGAGCACGACGATGCCGAGGAAGAGAATTCGCTCATTGCGATCCAGGCCGATGGGCGCTATGTGGTCGATGCGCTGACGCCGATCGAAGACTTCAACGAACGCTTCGGCGCCGAGTTCCCCGACGACGAGTACGACACCGTGGGTGGGCTGGTCACCGATGCGATCGGGCACCTGCCCGAAACCGGCGAAGAGTTGACGCTGGGGCGCTTCGCATTCCGCGTGGCCAAGGCCGATGCGCGGCGCGTGCACGCCTTCCACGTCACCATTCTGCCGCCCGATCCGCAGGACGACGCTTGAACCAGCTGACCCGCAGTGCCTACACGGCGCCGCAGCGTGGTGGCGCCTGGCAGTGTGTTGCCTGCTGGGCACTGCTCCTGGTCACGCTGCTGGTAGCCCCGCTCGCAGTAGCCCAGGCCGTCCAAGGCAATGCCTCGCAGGAAGCAGCTCTGAGCGTTGCACCGGCGCCACGCGTCGGCGTGGTGACCATGCAACCGGGCGAAGTGTTTTTCGAACGTTTCGGCCACGATGCCATCGTGGTGGTCGACCCGCGCACGCAGCAGGCCACCTCGTACAACTTCGGTTTTTTCGACCCGAGCGAGCCGGACTTCGTACCGCGGTTTGCGCGCGGCGAAATGATGTACTACCTGGTCGCGCTGCCGCTGGACGAAGACCTGTCGCAATATCGCGATGCCGGGCGCGGTGTCAGCATCCAGTGGCTGGATCTGCCGCCGGACCAGGCGCGCGCGTTGGCCGACGGCCTGGCAGTGCGTAGCCAACCGGAAAACGCGCGCTACCACTACGATTACTTCATGGCCAACTGCGCCACCATGGTGCGCGACACGCTGGACCGTGCGATGGGCGGTGCGCTCAAGTCGCAGCTGGCTGGTCGTTCGCGCGGCAACACCTTCCGCAGCGAAGCGGTGCGACTGGCCTCCCCGCGCCTTGGATGTGGCTGGGCTTCGACCTGGGCCTGGGGCCGTATGCAGACCGTCCGCTGTCGCGCTGGGAAGAGGCCTTCGTGCCGATGCGGCTGGCCGACAGCCTGACCCAGGTGCACAACAGCGCCGGTCGCCCGTTGGTGCAATCCACGCAGGTCCTGCTGCCGCATCGCATCGCGCCGGAGCCGGCCGAACAGCCGCGGCACTGGTGGCCGTGGTTGCTGACCGGGCTCCTCGTGGCCGCAGGCGTGCTGGCCCTGGGCCGTAGGCAGCGCCTGCTGGCTGGACTGGCGTTACCGTTCTGGCTGCTGTGCGCCATCGGCGGCGGCCTGCTGGTGTATCTGTGGGGATTCACCGCGCATCAATCGGCGTGGGGCAACCGCAACCTGCTGCTGGTCAACCCGCTGTGCGTGCTGCTGTGGTTCGGCGACATACGGCTGCAGCTGGGCCATCGGCCGGGCCGCTGGTTCAACGTGCTGTCCTGGGTGGTGGCGGCCTGCGCGCTGGCGGCGCTGGTGATCCACTGGCTGTCCTTCCAGGCGCAGGACAACCTGCAATGGGTGATGCTGTTGTTGCCGATCCATACCGCACTCGCCATTGCCCTGCGACCGCGTGACCTGCCCGTCCGTATGCGCTGACCCGAGGATGCGCTCATGAACAGCCACGGCCATCATCCGGATAATCCGTCCTGTGTCATCACCTGCGCTTACTACGACGGCGACGGCAAGCGCCACGACATCAGCCTGGAGCACATCAGCGATGTGTTGCAGCGGCCGGATGGCTTCGTCTGGGTCGGGCTGTACGAGCCGCAGGAATCGGTGCTGCGCAAGCTGCAGGACGAATTCGGCCTGCACGATCTGGCGATCGAAGACGCGCTCAAGGCGCATCAGCGCCCCAAGGCCGAAAGTTACGGTAACTCGCTGTTTGTGGTGGTCAACACCGCGCAGCTGGTCAACGAGCGCATCCGCTATGGCGAGACGCACGCGTTCCTGGGAAGGCGCTTCCTGTTGACAGTGCGGCATGGCGCGTCGCTGTCGTACGCGCCGGTGCGGCATCGGGTCGAACGCGAGCCGGCGATGCTGCACATGGGCGCGTCGTTCTGCCTGTATGGCGTACTCGATTTCGTGGTCGACAATTACCTGCCGATCATGGACGACGAGTTCCGCGACACGCTCGAACGCCTGGAAAAAGACATCTTCGCCGACGACTACAAGCGCGAGACGGTGGTGCGCCTGTATGAGCTCAAGCGCGAACTCAACAAGATGCGGCTGGTGGTGGCGCCGCTGCAGGACGTGCTCTCGCACCTGAAGCGCAATCCAGGCTCGTTGATCCACGAAGAAGTCGGCATTTACCTGCGCGACGTGCTCGATCACGCCGTACGCATCAACGACGCCATCGACACCCTGCGCGAGATGCTGGGCACGGCGCTGAGCGTCAACCTGTCGATGGTGACGCTCGCCCAGGGCGAAACCGTCAAGCGCCTCGGCGCGTGGGCCGCCCTGTTGGCCGCCCCCACCTTGATCACCAGTTGGTACGGCATGAACTTCGCCCACATGCCCGAACTCGATGCCCGCTACGCCTACCCCCTGCTGGTCGCCGGCGTGGTGGGTTCGTGCCTGGTGCTGTATCGCCTGTTCAAGCGCGCTAAGTGGTTGTAGGGGCGCGTTGCGGCCGGGGATTCGGGATTGGGCATTCGGGATTGGTTTGAGCGGTTGGCCGGTTTGTTGATTTTCAACCAAAGCCAGAATGCACTTGAGTCGCGGGCGCCTGCTCTTACGAATCCCTAATTCCGAATCCCAAATCCCTGCCGTCAAGCCACATAAATCGTCTTGACGTTCATGAACTCATGGATGCCGTGCTCGGCCAGTTCGCGGCCGAAGCCGGAGCGTTTGATGCCGCCGAACGGCAAGCGCACATCGCTCTTGACCACCGAGTTGACGAACGCCGCGCCGCACTGCAGCTGCTGCGCAACGCGCTCGCCGCGCTTGGCGTCGGCCGTCCACACGCTGCCACCCAGCCCGAAGGCGGTGTCATTGGCCACGCGCACAGCTTCGGTCTCATCGGCCACGCGGATGATCGAAGCGACCGGGCCGAAGAATTCTTCGTCGTATGCCGGCATGCCGGGAGCGACGTTGTCGAGGATGGTGGCTGGATAACCGGCATGCGAGCCGGCGACCGGTTCGCCGCCCAGCAAAACCTTGGCGCCCTTCGCCACGCTGGCCTGCACCTGCTTGTGCAATTCGTCGCGCAGGTCGGCACGTGCCATCGGCGCCAGCGTGGTGCTGTCATCCTGCGGATCACCGAGAACACGCTTGGCTGCGGCGGCGACAAAGCGCTCGATGAACTGCTCGGCGATCGCGTCTACCACGATGAATCGCTTGGCGGCGATACAGGTCTGCCCGCTATTGTCGAAGCGCGACTGCACGGCCGATGGCACGGTGTGCTCCAGATCGGCGTCTTCCAGCACCACGAACGCGTCGCTACCGCCGAGCTCCATCACGCACTTCTTGAGCTGGTCGCCTGCGTTTGCGGCCAGCGAGCGGCCGGCGCGTTCGCTGCCGGTCAGCGTTACCGCAGCAATGCGGTCATCGCGCAGTACATCGGCAGCCTGGTCGTTATCGATATGCAGCACATCGAACACGCCTGGCGGAATGCCGGCGGCGTCCAGCACTTCTTTCATGGCGTCAGCGCAGCGCGGCACATTGCTGGCGTGCTTGAGCAGCGACACGTTGCCGGCCATCAGGCTTGGTGCCAGAAACCGGAATGCCTGCCACAGCGGGAAATTCCACGGCATGACCGCGAACACGCAGCCCAGCGGTTCGTAGCGCACATAGCTGGACTGCGCTTCGGTGGGAATGTCGCGCGGCGCCAGATAGTCGGCGGCGTGTTCGGCGTAATACGCGCAGGCCTGCGCGCACTTGTCGATCTCGGCCAGCGCCTCGCGGCGTAGCTTGCCCATCTCGGCGGTCATGATGCGTTGCAGGTCGTCGCGGCGCGTGGTCAGCTCCTCGCCAATGCGGCGCAGCAAGGCGCCACGCTCGGCCAGCGGCAACGCGGCCCAGGCCGGAAATGCCTTGGCGGAAGCAGCCAGGCGCGCTTCGATGGCAGCGGCGTCCAGGGTTTGCTGGGTGTGCTCGACCTGGCCATTGGCGGGGTTGACGGTGTCGTAGGACATGACGGTCTCCTGTTGCGAGGCGGTCATGCTAGACGCCGGCAAGTTCGGGGCGCGTCACAATCGCCTGAAACTGCTGCAACACTGTGTTCGCAAGGACCGTGGCCGTCAGCCACTTGGTGCGTGCAGCCGCATTGGTTTCAAAGGCAGTTCTGCCGAAAGTCCACCTGCCCGCGTACGCATCTGTATCTCGCGCCCAGCCTGCTGCGCGCTCACCCCTCGCGTTGCAACGCCAGTTGCGTATCGCGCAGGCGGCGTTTTTCGCTGCGCGACAGCAGCCACCAGCCGATCAGCGCGGCCCCCGACACTGCCAGCACCATCACCGTGGCCAGCGCATTGATCTTCGGGCTGATGCCCAGGCGCACCGACGAAAACACCTTGATCGGCAAGGTGGTGGAACTGGGCCCGGCCAGGAAGCTGGCAATCACCACATCGTCCAGCGACAGCGTAAAGGCCAGCAGCCAGCCCGATGCCAGGGCCGGCGCGATGATCGGCAAGGTGATCAGGAAAAACACCTTCAACGGCGTGGCACCGAGATCCATCGCAGCTTCTTCCAGCGAGCGGTCCAGTTCCTGCAGCCGCGAAGAAATCACCACGGTCACGAACGATACGGTGAAGGTGACATGCGCTACCCAGATCGCCACCGCACCGCGCGGCGCGATGCCGAGCACGCCTCCCATCGACACCAGCAACAGCAGGATCGACAGACCGATGATGACTTCGGGCATCACCAATGGCGCGGTGATCAATGCGCCGAACAGGGTTTTGCCGGGAAAACGTCGCATGCGCACCATCGCCATGGCGGCCATCGTGCCCAGCACCATCGATGCGCACGCCGTCCAGAACGCCACCTCCAGGCTGACCCAGGCCGCGTCGAGCAATTGCCGGTCGCGCACCAATTCGCCGTACCACTTGGTCGAAAACCCGCCCCACACCGTTGCCAGGCGCGAGGCATTGAACGAGTACACCATCAACAACAGGATCGGCAGGTACAAGAAGCCGAAACCCAGCGCCAGCACGCTGCCGCCGAGCAGGCGCCCACCGCGCGAAGCGCGCATCATGTCAGCCGCCCTTCCAGTTCACGCTGCTGGTAGCGGTGGAAGATCACGATCGGCAGCAGCAACAACACCAGCATCACCGTGGCCACGGCCGCGGCCACCGGCCAGTCGCGGTTATTGAAGAACTCGCCCCACAGCACGCGCCCGATCATCAAGGTGTTCGGCCCGCCCAGCATTTCCGGGATGACGAATTCGCCCACCGCCGGAATCATCACCAGCATGCAGCCGGCCACGATGCCGTTGCGCGAGAGCGGCAAGGTGATGCGCACGAATGCCTGCCATGGCCGCGCACCCAGATCGTAAGCCGCTTCGAGCAGGCGCTGATCGTGCTTGACCAGGTTGGCGTACAGCGGCAACACCATGAACGGCAGGTAGCAGTACACGATGCCGATGTAGGCAGCGATCGGCGTGTACAGCAACTGCAATGGTTGCTTGATCACGCCCAACGCCAACAGCGCCTGGTTGAGCACCCCATTGCCATCGAGAATGCCGATCCACGCGTACACGCGGATCAAGAACGAGGTCCACGACGGCAGCACCACCAGCATCATCGCCACGTTGCGCGTGGCCAGCGGCAGCCGCGCGATCACGTAGGCCATCGGGTAGCCGATCAACAGCGCCAGTGCAGTGGAAATGGCCGCAATCTTGATCGAACTCAGGTACGCAGCCACGTACTGGCTATCGCGCAGCAAGGCCAGATAGTTGCCCAGATGCAGTTTGAGGCTCACCGCACCGTCTGCCGCAACCGCCAATAGCGGCGTATACGGCGGCATCGCGGTGGCGCGCTCGGCGAAGGAAATCTTCAGCACGATCAAGAACGGAATCGCGAAGAACACCAGCAGCCACAGATACGGTGCGGCGATCACGCCCCAGCGTGTGCCCGGCAACCCGCGTACGAACACGCGCTTCATGCGGTGAGCACCACGCCGTCGTCTTCGCCCCACCCTACCCACACGGTGTCGCCCCAGGTCAGCGCTTCGCTGGCCCAGCGCTGGCGATTGGCGAAATTGGCCATCAGCTTGACCCCGCTGGGCAAGCGCACGTGGTACACCGAATGGCTGCCGAAATAGGCGATGTCTTCGATCACGCCACGCGCCTTGTTGCAGGCCTGCGCCGGCTCGTCCTTGCCGATCGCAAGCTTTTCCGGACGCAACGCGAACGCCACCGCCTGCCCTTCGAAGCCGGTGATGCCGTGGCCGATGCGGATGCAGGCATCGAACGCAGGCGTTTTCAAGGTGACGTACTGCGGCTGGTCTTCGACGATGATTGACTCGATCAGATTGACCGAGCCGATGAACTCGGCCGCAAACCGGTTGGCCGGCTGTTCGTAGATTTCATCGGGCGTGCCGACCTGCTGGATCCAGCCCTGGTCCATCAGCGCGATCCGGGTGGCCATGGTCATGGCCTCTTCCTGATCGTGGGTGACCAACGCAGGTCACGCCGGAGGTTTCGATGATGTTGACCAGTTCCAGCTGCATCTGCGAGCGCAGTTTTTTATCCAGCGCACCCATCGGTTCGTCCAGCAACAGCAGCTTGGGGCGCTTGGCCAGCGAGCGCGCCAGCGCCACGCGTTGCTGCTGCCCACCGGAGAGCTGGTGCGGCTTGCGCTTGGCCAGCGCGCCAAGGCGCACCAGCTCGAGCATCTCGCCAACGCGGGTGGCGATCGCAGCCTTGGGCAAGCCTTCCTGCTTCAGCCCGAAGGCGATGTTCTGCTCCACGCTCATATGCGGAAACAGCGCGTACGACTGGAACATCATGTTGATCGGGCGTTCGTACGGCGGCAGCGCATCGATGGGTTGACCATCCAGGACGATGCGCCCCTTGGTCGGCCGCTCGAACCCGGCAAGGCAGCGCAACAGCGTGGATTTGCCGCTGCCGGAACCACCGAGCAACGCGAAGATCTCGCCCTTGCGAATCTGCAGGCTGACCTCGTCGACCGCAACGAAGCCGTCGAACTCCTTGCGGACCGCGTCGATGCTCAGGTAGCCGCTGTCGCCAGCGGTGAAGTGGGGTTGCGAAGTGGCCTCGGGGATGCCATTGAACCTCTCGATTGCGCAATGCGTACGCCACAACGGCGACTGCCGACCATGATGGCAAAACCCGGACGCGGCCGCCGCATGGGCTGGCGCGTCACAGATTGCCTTGCCTGCTCTCAGCGCGCGGCCTGCGCCGGTTCGCTCCAGCCCAGCCCCAGGCTCTTCTGCAGGGCCACGTAATTCACCAGCAACTGCACCTGCGCCTGCGCGGCAGCGTCCTGCGCCGACAACTGCTGGCGCTGCACATCCAGCAGATCGATCGATGAAGTGGCACCGGCATCGCGACGCTGCTGCATCAGCCCGGCCGAGCGCGTGGCCGAGGCTTCGGCCTGGCGTGCGACCACCAGTTGCCTGCGTGCCGAACCGAAGCGCGCCAATGCCGAATTGGCATCCTGCAACGCAGCCAGCACGGTCCCTTCGTATGCTGCAGTACGACCGGCATTGCCGGCGCGCGCCTGCTCCACCTGCGCGCGGGTCTTGCCGAAATCGAAGATCGACCAGCGCAGCATCGGCACCGCCAGCGTGGTCCGCGCATCTGAATTGAAATCGCTCGGCGAGCCGGCGACCCAGCTCAGCCCCAGCAGACTTACCTGCGGGAAGTAGCCGTTCAAGGCCTCGCCGATCTGTGCGCTGGAGGCGGCCAGCTCGCGCTCGGCCTTGCGCACGTCCGGGCGCCGCCGGATCAACGCGCCGGCGTCGTCCACGCGTACCTGTGTCGGCAACATCGGCAAGGGCTGCGGCGCGCTGAGCTGCGCATCCAGCGCGCCGGGCTCGCGCCCGACCATCAACGCCAGCTGGTCCAGCGCTTCTTGCGATTGCATTTCCAGCGGCAGGCGCTGGGCTTGCTGCTGCTGCACCTGGGTGGCGATCTGCTCGACCTGCAGATCCGAGGCGGCGCCCTGCCCGCGGCGTTGCTGCACCAGCTGCAGCGACTGGCGGATCTTGTCCAGGTTGGCATCGGCAATGGCCAGGCGGGCCTGCAAGCCGCGGTAATTGAGATAAACCTGCCCGACTTCGGCGGCCAGCTGCACCTGCGCATCGGCCAGCTCGGCTTCGGAGGCCTGCGCCTGCGCCAGCGCGCCTTCGGCGGCGCGACGGCGGCGGCCGAAGAAATCCAGCTCCCAGCTGGCATCGAAGCCCGCGCTGTAGATCTCGGTCTTTTCCAGATCCAGCGCCTGGCTGCCGGCCGCCGGCGGTTGGCCGGGTTGGCCCTGTTGCAGCCCGCCGAGCGTATCGACGATGGTCTGCGGCGGCTCGGCGTAGGCATACACCGCGCTGGCGTTGAGTTTGGGCAGGCGTTCGGCGCGGCGTTGCTGGGCCAGCGCGCGGTTGGCGCGCAATCGCGCCTGCGCCGCGCGCAGGTTGGGGCTATCGGCCAATGCCTGGGTAACCAACTGGGTCAGGAGCGGGTCGTGCAGTTCCTCCCACCAATGGTTCAACGGTGCGGCGGCGACCACGTCCGCGCCGCTGGCGCGATGCAGGGTGGGTGCTTGCATCGCCGCGTCGGCAACCGCTGGCGGTTTGGTGTAGTTGGGGCCGAGCATGCAGCCGCCAAGCAGCAGCGTGCTCAACGCCGCAGCCAGCGGCATGCGGATCAGGCGCATGGAATCAGTGCATTGCAAGGTGCGCCCCCTTGGGTAACGGCTTGAGCAAAAGGCCAGCGGAATCGTGCAGACCACGATCACGCCGAAGATCCAGAACAGATCGCTATAGGTCATCACCAGGGCCTGCTGTTGCACGACGCGGGCGAACTGGGCGATCGAGCGGGCGGCGGCCTCGCCGCCGGCGCTGCCCTGCATCTGTGCGGTCAGGCCGGCCAGCGCCTCCTGCGCGCGGCTGGCGTTGGCGGTGATCGAGCTGCCGATGGTTTCGGTGTGGAAGGTCATGCGGCGCTCCTGAAAGGTGGAGATCAGCGCCAGCCCGACCGAACCGCCCAGGTTGCGGCCGGCGTTGAACAGGCCCGAGGCATCGCCCGCCAGTTCCGGCGGCACCGACGAGATCGCCGCCTGGTTGAGCGACATCATCGCCAATGCCAGGCCGCAGCCCTGCAGCAGCTGCCCGGCGACGAAGTGCGTGCCCACGGTGTCGGCAGTCAGCGACAGATTGACGAAGCAGGCAGCGGCAAAGCAGATCAGCCCGGCTATCACCAGGATGCGCACGTCCACCGTTTCCAGCAGCTTGGGCATCATCGGCATCAGCAACACGGTCGGCAGGCCGGACAGCAGCAACACGTATCCGGCCTGCTCGGTGTTGTAGCCGGAGATGACCGCCAGGAACTGCGGAATCATGTACATGACGCCGAACAGGATCATGCCCACCGCCATCACCATGATGAAGACCGCGCCGAAGCTGCGCTGCAGCAGCAGCGACAGCCGGATCACCGGAGGGCGCCGCCGGAACTGGCTGATCACCAGGGCGATGAATCCGCTCAGCGCCATCAGGCTCAGCGTATTGATCTCGCTGGACTCGAACCAGCGCTCGCGCTGGCCTTCTTCCAGCACCACGGTCAGCCCGCCCAGACCGGCCGTCAATCCGTAGATGCCTAACCAATCGGCGTTGAGCAGGCCTGCCCAGTCGCCCTTTTCATGCCTGAGGCCGAGCAGCAGCAGCGCCACCAGGCCGACGCAGATCGGCACGTTGATGAAAAACGCGTAGTGCCAGCTGACATTTTCGGTCAACCAGCCGCCAAGAAGCGGGCCGATCACCGGGCCCATGATCACGGTCATGCCGAACAAGGCGGTGCCCATGGTCTGCTGGCTGGGCGGCAACCGCGTGGCGACGATGGTCAGCGCAGTCGGAATCAGCGCGCCACCGGCCAGGCCCCTGCCCGACGCGGCCGATGATCATCATCGACAGCGATGTCGACAGCCCGCACACCACCGAGAACGCGGTGAACATCACCGCACAGATCAGCAGGAAATTGCGCAGGCCCAGCGTGCGCACGAACCAGCCGGTCAGCGGGATCATGATGATCTCGGCCACCAGGTAGGCGGTGGAAATCCAGGTACCTTCGGTGCCGCTGGCGCCGACCTCGCCCTGGATGGTGGGCAGCGCGGCATTGACGATGGAAATATCCAGCGTCGCCATGAACGAGCCGATGGTGCCGGCCAGCACCGCCAGCCAGGCGCCCGGCTCGGCCTTCTCGCGCTGGGCGCTGCCGCCGGCACGCGGGCCGGTGGCGGCCGCTGCACTCATCGCGCGCGCTCCTGCTCCTGCACGCGGTCGGATTCTTGTTCGGCACGCTGTTTGGCGTCCTTGGCCGAGCGCGTGTCCACAGTGACCTCCACCGACATACCCGGCACCAGCACCTTGCGCGCCTCTTCACCGGCCAGCACACGAATGCGCACCGGCACGCGCTGGACCACCTTGGTGAAATTGCCGGTGGCGTTTTCCGGCGGGAGCAATGCGAACTGCGAGCCGGTGCCCGGCGACAGGCTCTCGACCTTGCCGTGCAGCTTTACGCCGGAAAGCGCATCGACCTCGATCTCGGCGGGCTGGCCGGGACGCATCAGGCCGACCTGGGTTTCCTTGAAATTGGCGACCAGATACAGCGATTGCTGCGGCACGATGGTCATGGTGCGGGTGCCGGCGCCGAGGAACTGGCCCACCTGCACGGTCTTGTCGCCAACCCGGCCGTGGATACGGCTGGTCAGACGGGTGTCTTCCACCGCCACCCGTGCCTGGTCGGCATCGGCGGTGGCCTGTTTCACGCCGGCCTGCGCCTGTTCCAGTTGCGCGCGGCTGGCCTGGATCTGGCTCTCTCCGGCCTTGGCCTGCGCCTGCGCGGCGTCGTACTGGGCGCGCGCGCGCCAGATCGTGCTGCAGGCTTTCCTGGTGTTCGTGGGTGTCCGCGCCGGAGGCGGCCAACGGTGCGAAGCGCTTCACTTCGGCCTGGGCGAACTTGAGGCTGGCAGCGGCCGCGGTCACCTGGGTGCGCGCCTGCAGCAGCGCCGATTCCTGCGCGGAGACATTGGCAGTAGCAGCGACGATATCGGCCTGACGTGCGGCAATGGCGGCTTCGGCCTGCTGCAGGGTGGCCTGGTAGGTGCGGTCGTCGATCTGCAGCAAGGGCTGGCCGGCCTCCACGATCTGGTTGTCGCTCACCAGCACCTTGGTCACGTAGCCGCTGACGCGCGGTGCCACGGCCACCGAATCGGCCTGCAGATAGGCGTTGTTGGTGTCCTGCATGTAGCGGCCCTTGATCAGGTAATAGGCCAGCCATACCACCAGCAGGATCAGCACTAGCACCCCGACCAGGATCAGCGTCCACTTCACCCTGGGGTTCTTCAACGGCGAGGGCTTGGGCGCGTCCTGCTCGTCGCGCGCGCCTGCGCCCTGCGCATCCGTGGCCGAGGACTGGCCGTCATTGGACTGATGGTCGTGGTTACTCAAAAGGATGCGTCCTGTGTGATGGGCGAGGCGCGCCACGCAGCGGCCGTCTCGGCGGCGTCGGCAACGGCGGCGCAACCATACAATTATTTGAACTGCCCGGTACAGATTGCGTGATGACCTGGTCGGCCGACAATTGGCCTACCAGGTCCCGATGGTGCCGTCCCGACGCCGTGCGCTGGGCACGCGGAATGAGCCGTCTTGCCAGGCAGCACGGCGCTCGGGCGCAGCACCCACCGTCAACGACGCAGTTCAATGCCCGGTCTTGATCTCGGTCCACAGCCGCGTGTACAGCCGGTCCACTTCCGGCGGATTGATCGCGTAGGTGAACATCTTGGCGGTCACTTCCGGCGGCGGGTAGATGGTGGGGTCGTTGCGGATCGCCGCATCCACCAACGGGGTGGCGGTGCGTACCGGGTTGGCGTAATGGATGAAATTGGTATTGGCCGCGGCCACGTCCGGCTTCAACAGATAATTGATGAAGGCATAGGCGTTGTCCGGGTGCTTGGCGTCCTTGGGAATGGCCAGCATGTCGAACCACTGCGGCGCACCTTCCTTCGGAATGGCGTAGGCCACCTTGATGTTGTTGCCGGCTTCCACGGCACGGTCGCGCGCCTGGATGATGTCGCCGGACCAACCCACCGCCAGGCAGGTATTGCCGTTGGCCAGCGAGGTCACGTACTGGCTGGAGTGGAAGTTCTGCACGTACGGGCGAATGGCCTTGATCAGCGCGGCAGCTTTTTCGATCTCGGCCGGCGCCGTGCTGTGCGGATCGAGCCCGAGATAATTGAGCGCAATCGGAATCATGTCCGACGGCGTGTCCAGGATGGTCACGCCACAGTCCTTGAGTTTGGACAGATTCTCCGGCTTGAACACCAGATCCCAGCTGTTGGCGACGTCGGTAGTGCCGAAGATGGCCTTGAGCTTGTCGACGTTGTAGCCGATGCCGGTGGTGCCGATCATGTACGGCACGCCATAGGCGTTGTTCGGGTCCTGCGCGGCGATGCGGCGCATCACGTCCGGATCCAGATTGACCAGATTGGGAATCTTGCTCTTGTCCAGCGGCAGGAAGACGCCGGCCTGGATCTGCCGGCCGAAGAAGTTCAGCGTGGGCACCACCACGTCGTAGTCGCTGCCGCCGGCCAGCAGCTTGGTTTCCACCATTTCGTCGCTGTCGAAGACGTCGTAGGTGACCTTGATGCCGGTGCTCTTTTCGAACGCGGGAATGGTGTCTTCGGCGATGTAATCGGAATAGTTGTAGACGTTGAGCACCTTGGCCTGCGCGTCGGTCTTGCCGGGCGCGCCAGCGCCGCCGCAGCCGGACAACAGGGTGATGGACAGCGTCAGGGCGAGCAGTCGCAGCGTCATGTGGGTCTCCAGGCAGCGCGATGGGGCGGCCGGTGTCGAATCCGGGCTCTTTCCAGCCTACCCACCACGCCCGGATTTGCCCAGCGCAGCGAGGCCGGCACAGACAGGCCTTGCCGGCTGGCGAGCGCGGCAGCCGCCGCGTGGCACCGCTGTGTGCGCATGCTTGGTCGTCCTCGTCCTCGTCCTCGTCCTCGTCCTCGTCGCGGCCTGCCGCCGTGCGGTGGGACCGGTTGTGCGGGAGCTATCGGCCCAGCGCCTGCGCAGTGTCGTCCAGCGCGGCCCAGGCCTTGTCGAACAGTTCGTCGACCTGCGCGCGGGTGATGATCAACGGTGGCGACAGCAGCATGGCATCGTAGGTCGCGCGCAGGATCAGCCCGCGGCGCAGCGCGAAATCGCGGCACAGCGCCCCGACCCGCCCGCGCCCTGGGAAATACGCACCGCGACGCTGTTTGTCCGGCACCAGTTCCAGCGCCCCGACCAACCCGGCGATGCGTGCCTCGCCCACCAACCGATGCTCACCCAGCGCGGCCCAGCGCTGCGCCAGGTACGGCGCAACCTGCGTGCGCGCAGTCTCCACAATGCCCTCGTCCTGCAGCAGGCGCAGGTTTTCCAGCGCCACCGCCGCGCACACCGGGTGCCCGGCATAGGTGCCACCGTGCGCCAGCTCGCCGCCTTGGCTCTTGAGCACACCGGCCACGCGGTCGTTGAACATCGCCGCCGCCAGCGGGATGTAGCCGGAGGTGATGCCTTTGGCCAGGGTCATCACGTCGGGCTGGAAGCCGAAATACTCCGCACCGAACCACTCGCCGGTGCGGCCGAAGCCGCAGATCACTTCGTCTGCAACCAGCAGGACGTCATAGCGCCGGCAAATCCGCTCGATTTCCGGCCAGTAACTGCGCGGCGGGATGTAGACGCCGATCGCGCCCATGATCGGCTCGCCGATAAAAGCGGCGACGTGATGCGGCCCGAGCTGCAGAATCTTGTCTTCCAGACGACGCGCCGCCAGCACCCGTAGTCCTCCGGATCCATCTCCCCGCCATCGCCGAAGTGATAGGGCGGTGCGATATGGTGGATATCGGCAATCGGCAACCCGCCCTGCTGGTGCATTCCCTTCATGCCGCCCAGGCTGGCGCCGGCCATGGTGGTGCCGTGATAGCCATCATGGCGGCCGATGAAGATGCGTTTTTGCGGCTGCCCCTGCACGGCCCAGAAATGCCGCACCAGGCGCAGGATCGTGTCGTTGGCCTCCGATCCGGAGTTGGCGAAGAACGCATGATTCAAATCGCCCGGCGCCAACTGCGCCAGCTTGGCCGCCAGCTGGATGGTGGGTTCGGTGGTGCACTGGAAGAAGCTGTTGTAGTAGGCCAGCTGCTCCATCTGCCGCGCCGCGGCCTGCGCCAATTCCCTTCGCCCATAGCCGACATTGACGCACCACAATCCGCCAAACGCATCCAGCAACTGGTTGCCATCGGCATCCCACACGTACACGCCCTCACCGCGCGTCAGGATGCGCGTGCCCTTCTGCGCCAATTCCGCGTTGTCGTTGAAAGGATGCAGATGATGGGCGGCATCGAGCTGCTGCAACGCCTTGAGCACCGAAGGATCCACGACCTGCTCCGCGCGTGAGGGGTTACAAGCATACCCAGGCCCTGTTGCCGGACCGTGGACGGCCTTGCAGAAAGCCCTGCCACTTCCTTGCACGCCCGACACACAGGGGGCGCAAGAACTTGCCCTGCCACCGACGTCGCCCTCATTCGCCCCTCGCGCACCTTCGCTCCATGAAGGAGGCCAATGTCCCGATGGAAGAAGGAAACATCTGGCGACGTAAACGGCCTGCACATTTCGACCGCACTTTCGGCCTCCTGCCCAGCACTGCCTGGCCTGTGCATGGCATCGCCGCACCTCCGTGCATTGCGCAAAGCGGCGCTGGCCCTTCATTGCATTGCCCTGCTCTGCCTTGTCCTGCTCTGCCTTGTCCTGCTTTGCTTTGCCTTGCTTACGCTTTTCCGGGGCCCCATACCGCAGCGGCAAGGCCGGCAGATACGACCCGCAGGGCGGCGCGCATGGATGCGCGACGTTTTTGTAAGGGACATGGATGTCCCTTACAAAAATTTCTGCCGGACTTGCGCACCCGCAGCGCCGAAGGCGCGCAGGGCGCGAGGACGGGGTGTGCTTTCTTTTTGGTTACTTTTTCTTTGCTTGTGCAAAGAAAAATTAACTCGCGCCCGAAGGGCGTGAAAGCCCTGCTTTCGGCTCAACTATCCAGAACAATTCCAAAGAAACGTGAAAGGTCTGCTTTAAATTTGCCCCCAAAAAAACGCGCAAGCACTGATCACGCCACGCTTCAACATCGCCCAGCGCCGTACCCTCATCCGCCCTTCGGGCACCTTCTCTCCCATAAAGGAGGACAATGTCCCGGCGGGAGAAGGGAAAAACCTGGGCTCCCGACGGAACTAGGGAAACACCCGGCACCGGTCTCAATCACGCCGCTCACACGTTCAACAACAAGAACTCCCGTTCCCACGAACTGATGACCCGGAAAAACGTTTCGTATTCCTTCCGCTTCACCGAGATGTAGGCACGCACGAACCGCCGCCCCAACATCTCTTGCAACGCCTCGCAGCCTTCCAGCTCATCCAGCGCTTCGCCCAGCGAGCGCGGCAAATCGTAGCCTTGCTCCTTGCCATTGCTGCTGATCGGCGCGGTCGGTTCGAGCTTTTCGCCAATGCCCAGCAATCCGCACGCCAGCGTCGCGGCCATCGCCAGATACGGGTTGGCGTCGGAGCCGGCGAAGCGGCTTTCCACCCGCATGTTCTGTGGCGCATCGATGGGCACGCGCAGCCCGCAGGTGCGGTTGTCGAAGCCCCACAGCACATTGCTCGGCGACACCTCGCCGAACATCAACCGCCGGTATGAATTGACGTTGGGTGCCAGCAGGCCCATCGCCATCGGAATGTATTTCTGCAAGCCGCCCAGATAATGCGCGAACGTATCGCTGAAACCGCCCTCGCGCTTGCCGCTGAACACGTTCTTGCCGGTGCCGGCATGCAGCAGGCTCTGGTGGATATGCATCGCACTGCCTGGCTCGGTTTCCATGGGTTTGGCCAGGAACGTGGCATACACACCGTGCCGCAGCGCGGCTTCGCGCATGGTGCGCTTGAACAGGAACACCTGGTCCGCGCGCGACATCGGGTCGGCATGGGTGAAGTTGACTTCCAACTGCGCGGCGCCGGATTCGTGGATCAGCGTGTCCACGTCCAGCTCCATCGCATCGCAATAGTCGTACATCAGGTCCAGGATGGGGTCGAACTCGTTGACCGCATCGATCGAATACGACTGCCGTGCGGTTTCCGGGCGCCCGGAGCGCCCTGCCGGCGGCAGCAGCGGGAAATCGGGGTCGGTGTTTTTCTGCACCAGAAAGAATTCCAGCTCCGGCGCCACCACCGGTTGCAGCTTGGCCTGGGCGTAGGCGTCCAGCACGCGGCGCAGCACGTTGCGCGGGGCAAGTTCGTGCGGCTGGCCATCCTTGGTATAGCAGTCGTGGATGACCTGCGCGGTGGGGTCGGCCGCCCATGGCACCATGCGCACGGTGCTGGCATCCGGGCGCAGATGCATGTCCGAATCCGACGGTGAGGTCAGCGCGTAATAATCGTCGGGGAAATCGCCGGTCACGGTGGTGGCGAAGATGCCTTCCGGCAGGCGCGTCCCGTAGTCATGCGAGAACTTGTCGGCAGGAATGATCTTGCCGCGCGCGTTGCCGGTGATGTCCGGCACCAGGCATTCCACCTCGGTGATGCTGCGCTCTTTCAGCCAGCGGCGCAGCGCGCTCTCCGGCTGCGTGGACGTGGTTTTGCGCGAACGTGTGCGGATGGACATGCAACCTCACGTGCCGCGTCGCGCGGCGTATTGGCGACAGGCCTCGCCGAAGGCCTGAAAGATGGCACGGTAGAACGGATGCTGTGTGACACGCCATTCCGGATGCCACTGCACCGCCAGCAGAAAGCCGGGGCCCGGGCCGCGGAATGCTTCGATCAGGCCGTCCGGCGCGGTGGCCTCGACCAGCAGGCCCTGAGCCAGTGCGGCAATGCCCTGCCCGTGCAGGGAATTGACCCATACCTGGGCGCTATCGCTCATGCCCGCCAGCCAGCCGCCCGGATGCAGGTGCACCTCATGCGCGGGGCCATATTGCGCGTCTATCGGTGTGCCGCGGTCTTCCCGGTGATCGGCCAGGCCGGGCACGTCGTGCACGCGCTGATGCAGGCGCCCGCCCAGCGCCACGTTGACCTCCTGCAGCCCGCGGCAGATCGCCAGCACCGGCAGGCCACGCGCAAGAGCCTGCGGGATCAGCGCAAGGCTGGTGGCATCGCGCGCCGGATCGTGCGGGTTGCCTTCCCTGCTGGGCTCGTCGCTGTAGTGATGCGGCTCCACATTGCTGACCGCTCCGGTCAACAACAGCCCATCCAGCCGCTCCAGCCACGCGCCCGCATCCAATGCCGGCTGCAGGCTGGGCAACAGCACCGGCATCGCGGCGGCTGCCTCGACCACCGCGCGGATGTACTTCTCGCCGGCGGCCAGGAACGGATGAGGCCCTTGCAGGATGCGATCGGTCGGCAGGCCGACCAGCGGAACGACAGCCATGCGCGAAAATCCGATACGTTCGGTGGAACGTCGATACGCTCGACGTTACCGCGCCACTGCCGGCATTGCCAAGCGCGCCACTGCGCTTGCGATTACTCACGCGCGCTTTGCTACGCTGCGCGGCGACTTTGCAGGTGTTGCCCATGGCTTCCGAGAACTCCATCGCCTCCTGCCCGCTGCCGATGCAGATACCCTCTCTCGCATCGCCGGGTGCGAGTCCGTCGATCTGTTATTGCCCGACACCAATGGCGTGCTGCGCGGCAAGCGGGTGACCGCCGATGCGCTGGGCAAGGTGTATCGCGACGGTGTGTGCCTGCCGATGTCGCTGATCGCCACCGACATTACCGGCAATACGGTGGAAGAAACCAGGCTTGGCTATGCGATCGGCGACGCCGACCGCATCTGCCGGCCGATCGAAGGCTCGCTACGCCCGGTGCCCTGGGCGCCACGGCCGATGGCGCACCTGCTGTTGGCGATGCATACCCCCGAAGGCGGGCTGTTCGACGTCGCCCCGCGTGCAGTGTTGCAGCGCGTGCTGCAGGGTTTGGCGCATTCGGCCTGACCCCGGTCATCGCAGTGGAGCTGGAGTTCTATCTGTTCGATGCAATCGCCGATGCACAGGGGCGACCGCAGACCCCGCGCGACCCGATCACCGGTGAACGCAGCGACAGCACGCAGGTGTATTCGCTGCAGGACCTGGACGACCAGCGCGGCTTCACCGATGCGGTCACCGCCGCGTGCAGGCAGCAAGGCATTCCGGCCGACACCGCCGTGGCCGAGTACGCACCGGGCCAGTTCGAAATCAATCTGCAACACCGTGCCGATGCGGTGGCCGCCTGCGACGAGGCGATGTTGCTCAAGCGCACCATCAAAGCCATTGCGCAGCAGCAGGGCAAGTTGGCCAGTTTCATGGCCAAGCCTTTCCCCGGCCAGGCCGGCAGCGGCCTGCATCTGCATGTGAGCCTGCTCGATGCCGCCGGGCACAACGTGCTGGCCAGTGCCGCCGACGTGCCTGCGCAGCCGCTACGCCACGCCATCGCCGGGCTGCAACGGCATGCCGACGCCTCGCTCTTGATGTTCGCCCCGCATGCCAACAGCTATCGCCGCTTCGTCAGCAATGCGTTCGTGCCGCTGGATGCGAGCTGGGGCTTCAACAACCGTACCGTGGCGCTGCGCATCCCGCACAGCGATGCGCACAATACCCGTATCGAACACCGCATTGCCGGCGCCGATGCCAACCCGTATCTGGCCGCCGCGGCCGTGCTGGCGGCGATGCTGGACGGCCTGCGGCAGCCGGCCGAACCCACCGCACCGGTCACCGGCAATGCGTACGCGCAGTCGGCGTTCATCCCGCGCAGCTGGCAAGGCGCGGTGGATGCGTTCCTCGGCAGCGACTTCATCGCCGAGCAGTTCGGCACGCAGTTCCAGCACGTATTCGGCCAGCAGAAGCAACGCGAGCTGCTCGACTACCAGGCGCAGGTCCCCGACCTGGATTACGCGCGGTACCTGCGTACCGTGTGATGGCCTACCCGCACGCGCCACTGCCGCACAGCGATTCACCGGGCAACGGGTATCCGGACAGCTGGTACGCACGCAGCACGCCGGCCTTGCCCCAACAACCGCGCCTGCAAGGCGCCGAGCACGCCGACGTCTGCATTCTGGGCGGTGGATATACCGGCCTTGCCGCCGCGCTGGTGCTGGCCGAGGCCGGTTACGCCGTGATCGTGCTGGAAGCCCGGCGCGTGGGCTGGGGCGCGTCCGGGCGCAATGGCGGCCAGGCCATCGTTGGCTACGGGTGCGAGCAGGAAACGCTGGAAGCGCTGGTCGGCAACGACGATGCTCGCCTGTTGTTCGATTTCTCGCGCGACGGCATGCGCCTGCTGCGCGAGCGCATCGCGCGTCATGCCATCGCCTGCGACTGGCGCGACGGCCACGCGCATGTACCGCTGAAGCCGCGTCAGGTGCGGGCGCTGCAACACGGCATCTTGCGCATGGCCGAACGCTACGACTACCCGCTGCAATGGTGGGACCGCGCACGGACCCGCCAGGTACTGGACAGCCCGCTGTACCTGGGTGCCATGTTCGACCCCGCCAGTGGCCATCTGCAACCGCTGGCCTATGCGTTGGGCCTGGCGCGAGCCGCGCTGGCCGCCGGCGTGCGCATCTACGAAGACTCGGCCGTGACCAGGCAGCAGCCCGGGGAGCGGGTGGTGATGCATACCGCCCACGGCAACGTGACCGCCGCGTTCGGTGTGATCGCCGGCAACGCCCTGCTGCGCGGCATCGCCCCGACGCTGGAACAACGCATCATGCCGGTCGGCACCTATGTCGGCGCCACGCCGCCGCTGGGCCAGGCGCGTGCACGCGCCCTGATCGCCAACGACATGGCGGTGGCCGATACCAACTGGGCACTGGATTACTATCGGCTCAGTGCCGATCACCGCCTGTTGTTCGGCGGGCGCGCCAGTTACTCCTCGCGTCCGCCTGCGGGCTTGCAGGGCCTGATGACCCAGCGCATGCACACGGTATTCCCACAGCTGCACGATGTGCCGCTGGAAACGCTGTGGGGTGGCTACGTGGACATCTCGCGCAACCGTGCGCCGCACTGGGGCCGGCTGGCGCCCAACCTGTACTTCGCGCAGGGCTTTTCCGGGCACGGCGTGGCGGCCACCGGGCTGGCCGGCCAGGTCATTGCCGAGGCCATCGCCGGCCAGAGCCGGCGCCTGGACGTGTTCGAACGCATCCCGCACCGACCGTTCCCCGGCGAGCAGCGGCTACGGACCCCGCTGCTGGTGGCGGCGATGAGCTGGTATCGGCTGCGCGATGCGTTGTGGTGAGCGCCCCGCTTTGGAACGTGGTGCTCAAGTTTTGGCGAGCAGGGCCGTTAGCTGACCTGACGGTTCGATCCAGATGGCCAGCCGATGTCTCCAGGTACCCTACATCGCAATAGTGAAAGTGCAGTCCTGCCGCAGCGCGTGCTGTTGGTGGAGAACTCGCGCACGTTCACCAGCATGCTGCGCGAAGCCATCGAGCAACGCGTGGAACTTCCGGTCACGGTCGTCTCGACACTGGCCGAAGCCGCGCGCGTGCTCGACGAAGAGGACGGCTGGTTCCTGGTCCTCACCGGCCTGGTGCTGGTGGACGGCGACCGCGACAAGGTCGTGGAATTCTTTCTCTCGCGCAAACTGCCCACCGTGGTGGTCAGCGGCGTATACGACGAAGACCTGCGCCAGCGCGTGCTGCAGCAGCAGATCATCGACTACGTGCTGAAAAATGCACCGGGCAGCATCGAATACCTGGCATGGCTGGTGCAGCGCCTGGAGCGCAATCGCCGCATCGCCGCCCTGGTGGTGGACGACTCGCTGTCGGCACGCACCTATGCCGGCGCGCTGCTGTCGATGTACGGCTACCGCGTGGTACTGGCGGCCGACGGCGCCGCCGGGCTGGACGCGATCGAACGCGATCCCGGCATTCGCCTGACCATCGTCGATCAGGAAATGCCTGGGATGGATGGCGTGGAATTCACCCGCCGGCTGCGCGCGATCCGCTCGCGCGACAAGGTGGCGGTGATCGGCATATCCGGCAACAGCGATTCGTCGCTGATTCCGCGTTTCCTGAAGAACGGCGCC
The DNA here is from genome assembly GCA_022749655.1 of Xanthomonas phaseoli pv. phaseoli. Taxonomy (GTDB): domain Bacteria; phylum Pseudomonadota; class Gammaproteobacteria; order Xanthomonadales; family Xanthomonadaceae; genus Xanthomonas; species Xanthomonas phaseoli. The sequence continues at coordinate 2,618,271 of CP094243.1, read as the reverse complement.
AACGACTTCCTGCGCAAACCCTTTTCGCGCGAAGAATTCTTCTGCCGCGTGTCGCAAAACGTGGACCAGTTGGAACTGATCGGCACGCTGCAGGATCTTGCCACCCGCGACTTCCTCACCGGCCTGCCCAACCGGCGCTATTTTCTGGAACAGAGCCAACGGGTCATTCCCAAGCTGTTGTTGGAGGACCAGACGGTGACCGCCGCGATGGTGGATATCGACCATTTCAAGCACATCAACGACACCTGGGGCCACGAAGCCGGCGACCAAGCGTTGCGTGCGGTGGCCGCGTCGGTGTCCGGGCATGCGCGGCCGCAAGATCTGGTCGCACGCTTCGGTGGCGAGGAATTCTGCCTGTTGGTGCCCGGGCTGGATGCCGCCAACGCCACCAGCTATTTCGAAACCCTGCGCGAGCGCATCAGCGCCCTGCGCGTGCGCGTGGGAGACGAGACGTTGAGCATGACGGTGAGCATCGGCGTATGCATCGCCAGCGAAAGCGACCAGTCGCTGCATTACCTGCTGAACGAAGCGGACAAGCACACCTGTATCTGGCCAAGGCCGGCGGCCGTAACCAGGTGCGTCTGGCAAGCTGACGCTGCATCGTCGGCAGGCCCAAGCGGCGCGTGCGGATGACGCGCCTGCCGACATGCCTTGATCCAGATCAACGCCCGGCCGGCGTGCGCGGCTTACCGTATGCCCATCGCACTGGGCAAGGGACTTCGATGGCACTGCTGGTCTGGCAGGACGACCTCAACACCGGGATCGAGGTGATCGATCATCAACACCGGCGCATTGTGGACATGATCAATCAGCTGCATGTTGCGCAGACCAGTCTGCAACAACTGGCTGTGGCGGAGGTGATCGACGAACTGATCGATTACACGCTCTCGCACTTCGCCTTCGAAGAAGAACTGATGCAGGAAGCCGGCTACCCCTTCAGCCAGGCGCACCAACGCCTGCATGCGGTATTCGGCAAGCGCGTGGGCGAATACCGCCTGCGCTTCCAGGCCGGCGAAGACGTCAGCGACGAGCTGCGCAACATGCTCTCACGCTGGCTGTTCAACCATATTCGCGGCGACGACCAGGCCTACGCACCGCAGGTGATCGCACACCTGGACCGGTTTTCGCGGACCCATCAGCACGGTAGTTGGCTGGGCCGCACGCTCAAGCGGATCTTCGGCTAAAAGCCGGATCGACGCCGCGGCGCTGCAGCAGCACTTTGATGCGCGCACGCTATCGCGTCATCGGGCACCGCCAGTTCGCTGCACGATCCGGACACTTCACACACCGTCGCGACCTCCGCTCAGCGACGCCAACGCCGCGCCACGACCAGCGCCACCAGGCTCAGCACGGCCGCCCCACCCAGGTAATACCCCACCGATTGCACGCCGTAACTGGCCGCCAGTTGCGTGGCCACGTAGGGCGCCGGTGCCGCGCCCAGGATGCTGGCCAGATTGAACGACAGCGACGCGCCGGTGTAGCGCACCTCGGTGGGGTACAGCTCGGCCAGCAGCGTGCCGCAGGGACCATAGGTCAGGCCCATGAAGAAAAATCCCAGCGACAGGAACGCCAGCACCTGCAACGGGTGGCTGGCCTGAAACAGCGGTGCAAACGCCAGGCCGAATGCCACGATGGCGATGCTGGCCAGCATCATCGCCAGCGGCGCGCCGTGCCGGTCGCCAAACTTGGCCGACAGCGGAATGCCGAGCGCAAAGAACACGATGCCGGCCATCTGCAGCAACAGGAATTGTTCCTTGTCGTAGCCCAGCGTCTTGGTGCCGTAGCCAAGCGCGAACACCGTCATCAGATAAAACAGCACGAAGGTGGCGAATGCGCCCAGCGTGCCGACAATCAGTGCCGGCCAATGCTGCGACACCACGGTGCCCAGCGGCAGCCTGACACGCGTCTTGCGGTCCAGCGTCTTCTGGAAATCCGGCGTCTCGGTGATGCTCAGGCGCACCCACAGCCCGGTCAGGACCAGCAACGCACTGGCCAAGAACGGCACGCGCCAGCCCCACTGCATGAACTGCGCATCGTCCAGCACTGCGCCCATGCCCAGAAAGGTGCCGGTGGACAACAAAAATCCCAGCGGCGCGCCCAGTTGCGGAAACATGCCGTACCAGACGCGCTTGCCCGGCGGCGCGTTCTCGGTGGCCAGCAGCACGGCCCCGCCCCACTCCCCGCCCAGTCCCAAGCCCTGGCCGAAGCGGCATAACGCCAGCAACGCAGGCGCAAACACGCCGATCTGCGCGTAACTGGGCAGCAGGCCGATGGCCACGGTGGACAGACCCATCGTCAGCAGCGCTGCCACCAGCGTGGCCTTGCGCCCTACCCGGTCGCCGAAGTGACCGAACACCGCCGAGCCCACCGGCCGTGCGACGAACGCGACCGCAAAGGTCGCCAACGACTACAGCATCGCCGCACTGCCATCGCCGGCGGGAAAGAACAGCGTGGGAAACACCAGCACTGCAGCGGTAGCGTAGATGTAGAAATCGAAGAACTCGATGGTGGTGCCGATCAGGCTGGCGAACAGCACGCGCGCGGGTGAATTGGTGGGTGCGGCAAGCGGCGCAGCGGCAGTCATGGTTGATCGACATCCGGGAAGCAAGACGGCCGATTCTGGCAGATCGCGGCGCTGCTTTGCGCAGGCAAACCGGGATAGAAGGTTACAGGCGTGACCGACAGTGCTTTGGATCGCGTCCTACTGGTCTTGAACCAGATGTGTTTGCAGAAGTTTCCGGCAACCCGTCGCCGGAGATCGTCGCCTGCTCAGCCTGCAAGGTGCGAGGTCTTCGCATTTGCTACTCGCCCTGGGCCGCCCACCATCGCAGGACTCGCCGCAGGGACGTCCTCGCAGGCTCGATGGATGGATTCACGGCGCGTCCCGCAAGCGGTGAGGATGCCGCGCACTTAAGGTCTTTGCGTTTGCTGCAGAGCCCTGCCCGCCCACCATCGCAGGACACGCTGCAACTACATCCACGTCAGCTCCGTGGCGTCATCCATGCCGCCACCGGTCCCGCGCCGATGGGCGGGCAAGGACCAGTTGAGTTGGTCGTTCTGCACAGCTTTCAAAAGCCGCAGGAACTCGCTCAACCGCTCTGTGGCGCCTGCGCTGCTGAGCGCTGCGTCTGCTCCGCCAAACCGATCGGCGTCAGCACCGCAAACTGCCGCTCGCCGCGCGCTTCCACGCGCACCCAATCCGGACCCGGTTGACCGTCCAGGTTTGCGGCCCCCAACCAGGCAAGCGTGCGCAGCAGCACGCTCATGCGCACGCCCAGATGCTTGCATAGCCGCGCCAGCGACACGCCATCGGGCGCGTCGGCAAGCACATGCAGCAGCTGCGCGGTCAGCTGTGGATCAGCGGACAAGCACCGCTCCGATATCGCGCGGTGCCGCATCGGCGGTTTCGGCGCGGTGCGGCAGCACGATCACCGGAATCGACTTGGAAGTCGGCGTACGCGCCTCGTCGGCGAAACTGGACAACGGCACCAGCGCGTTGGTTTCCGGGTAGTACGCGGCCAGGCAGCCACGCGGGATGTTGTAGTCCACCAACAGGAAACGCCGCGCCTCGCGGCGCACACCGTCCTCGCACAGGCTTTCCAGGTCCACCCAATCGCCCGCCTTCATGTTCAGTGCCGCGATATCCGCGCCATTGATGAACAGCACGCGGCGCTCGCCGAACACGCCGCGATAGCGGTCGTCCAACCCATAAATGGTGGTGTTGTACTGATCGTGCGAACGCGTGGTGGCCAGGGTGAACACCATCTGCTCGGCGTGGCTGCGGCGCGCGCGATGGATCGGGTTGTCGGTGGGCACCGCGTGCGGCTTGAACACCGCGCGTTGTTCCGGCGTCACCCACTGGCGATCGCGCGCGGTGTTGGACAAACGGAACCCTCCCGGCGTCCGCACGCGCTCGTTGAACCCGGCAAAATCCGGGAACACCTGGGCGATGAGATCGCGCACGCGGTCGTAATCGCCCACCAGCCAACGCCAGCGGATCGCGCTGCGTGCGCCCAGCGTGGCTTCGGCCATGCGCGCCACGATCGCCGGTTCCGACAGCAGGTCCGGCGAGGCCGGCGGATTGATGCCGGCCGACAGGTGCACCATGCTCATCGAATCTTCCACCGTCACGCCTTGCGAGCCGGCATCCTGGATGTCGATCTCGGTGCGCCCCAGGCACGGCAGGATCAACGCATCGCGCCCATGCACCAGGTGGCTGCGATTGAGCTTGGTGGTGACATGCACGGTCAATTCGCAATTGCGCAACGCGCGGTGCGTGGCATCGGTATCCGGCGTGGCGGCAGCGAAGTTTCCGCCCATCGCGAAGAACACCTTGCCGCGGCCGTCCAGCATCGCCTCGATCGCACCCACGGTATCGAACCCGTCTGTGCGTGGCGGGGCGAAGCCGAATACCGACTGCAGCTTGTCCAGGAAAGCGGCCGGCGGCTTCTCGTAGATCATCATCGTACGGTCGCCCTGCACGTTGCTGTGCCCGCGCACCGGGCAGACGCCCGCGCCGGGCCGGCCCAGGTTGCCGCGCAGCAGCAGCAGGTTGGTGATCATGTGGATAGTCGCCACCGAATGCTTGTGCTGGGTGATGCCCATGCCCCAGCACGCGATCACGCGCTCGGCATTGAGATAGATCTCCCCGGCCTTGCGCAACGCGGCTTCGCCCAGCCCGGATTCTTCGACGATGGTGTCCCAGCGTTCCGCATGCACGTCGGCAGCGAACGCGTCGAAATTGGCGGTATGTGCGTGGATGAACTCCAGGTCCAGCAAGCGCGGCGTGCCATCGCGCTGCGCCTGCGCATCGCGCTCGAGCACATGCTTGATGATGCCCTTCACCGCGGCCAGGTCGCCGCCGATCTTGAGCTGGAAATAATCCGAAGCGATGCGCGTGGAGCCGTTGTGCAACATCTCCAGCTTGTCCTGCGGGTCGGCGAACTTTTCCAGCCCGCGCTCGCGCAGCGGGTTGAACGCCGCAATCGCCGCACCGCGCTTGGACGCCTGCCGCAACTCGCCCAGCATGCGCGGATGATTGGTGCCCGGGTTCTGCCCGAAGATGAAGATGGCGTCGGCCAGCTCGAAATCGTGTAGCGACACCGTGCCCTTGCCCACGCCGATCTGCGACCGCAGCGCGGTGCCGGAGGGCTCGTGGCACATGTTGGAGCAATCGGGGAAGTTGTTGGTGCCGAACTCGCGCACGAACAACTGATACAGGAACGCGGCCTCATTGCTGGTGCGCCCGGAGGTGTAGAAGATGGCCTCATCCGGCGTTGCCAGGCCATTGAGGTGCCGCGCGATCTGCGCGAAGGCATCGTCCCAGCTCACCGGCACGTAGTGATCGGTCGCCGCGTCGTAGCGCATCGTGTGGGTTAGGCGACCCTGCCCTTCCAGCCAGTAATCGCTGTATTGCGACAGCAGGCTGACGGTGTGCGAGGCGAACAGCTCCGGCCCGGCACGGCGTGCGGTGGACTCGGCCGCCACGGCCTTGGCGCCGTTTTCGCAGAATTCGAACGTGGAGGTGTGGTCGCGATCCGGCCAGGCACAACCGGGGCAGTCGAAGCCGTCCGGCTGGTTGGCGTGCAGCAGCGTCTTGGCGCCCTGCACGGCGATGTCCTGTTCCATCAGGTGCTTGGCCACCGAGCGCAATGCGCCCCAGCCGCCCGCGGGATTGTCGTACTGCTTGATGGTTTTCTTGCTCATGCGGGCTCTCCCACGGCAACGCCCAGATCCAGGCGCTGCGGATGGCTGTAAACGACACAATCGTGATCGCGGGCAAACCCGATCAGGGTCAGTCCCGCACTCTCGGCCAGGCTGATCGCCAGCGCAGTTGGCGCCGAAATCGCTGCGAGCAGCGGAATTCGGGCCTGCGCGGCTTTCATGGCCATTTCGTAACTGGCGCGGCTGGTGACCACCGCGAACCCGTGCGATGCATCGATGCGCGCGCGCGCCAATGCACCGATCAATTTATCCAGCGCGTTATGCCGGCCCACGTCTTCGCGGACCAGCTGCACATTGCCCTGCGCATCGGCCCAACCGGCCGCGTGCACGGCGCCGGTCTGCGCGGCGATGGGCTGCCGTGCTTGCAGCGCATCCAGCGCATGCGCCAAGGCATCCACGTCGATCTGCAGGGACGTTTGCAGCACCGGCGGCACACGCAGCACCGCTTCGATGGACTCGTTGCCGCACACCCCGCAACCGCTGCGCCCGTCCAGATTGCGCCGCCGCTGGTCCAACGCGGCTGCCCGCTCGGGCGGGATTTCGATCTGCAACGAAGCGCCTTCCAGAAACGTCTCCACCGCGATCACGCGCAAGTCCTGCGCGTGATCGACGATGCCTTCGCTCAACGAGAACCCGAGGGCGAAATCCTCCAGATCCTCCGGCGTGGCCATCATCACCGCGAATGGCACGCCGTTGTAGATGAAGGCGACCGGCATTTCGGCCGCCACCATGTCCTGCACCGTGGCGCTGCGGCCGCCGCGATGGCGACGGACCGTGCGTACCACACTGCCGGGACGCACGGTGCGGGAAGACGGACTGGTCATCTCACCTCAATGGAACAGCACGAAGGCTTTCTGCAGCGTGACCCAGATACCGAACAGCATCGGGATACCCACCGCCAGCCAGGCAAACGCGACCAGTGCCGGGTTGCCGCCATGACCGATACGCGCCAACTGCTCCGGCGGAATCACGCCATGCCCGGTGCGGTCGACCTTCTCGTGCGCGAGCTGCTTTTCGCGTGCCAGTTCGTCGGGCGTCATGAAGTGACGTGCGGCCACCGGGCGCACCAACAGGTTGCAGATCAGGCCAAGCACGAGCATGCCGGCAAGGATGTACATGGTGGTGTTGTAGACCTGTGACGGCGCGGGCTGCCGTGCGCCAGCTGGTACTCGCGCATGTAACCCACCACCACCGGACCCAGGATGCCGGCGGTCGCCCAGGCCGTTAGCAGCCGGCCGTGGATGGCACCGACCATCTGGGTACCGAACAGGTCGGCCAGGTACGCCGGAATGGTGGCGAAACCGCCGCCGTACATCGACAGGATGATGCAGAAGATGCCCGCAAACAGCGCGATGCCGCCGATACCGCCAGCCGACGGCGCCGCTGCATACAGGCAGATGCCCAGCACGAAGAACAGCGTGTAGGTGTTCTTGCGGCCGAGCTTGTCGGACATGCTGGCCCAGAAGAACCGGCCACCGATGTTGAACAGGCTGAGCAGACCGGTGAAACCGGCTGCGATGGCCGCGATGCTGGCCAGCTGGGTCGGATCCAGGCTGGCGAAGCCCACATCCACGCCGATCAGACGGCCGCCGAACACTTCCTGCAGCATCGGCGAGGACATGCCGATCACGCCGATACCGGCCGAGACGTTCAGGCACAGCACGCCCCACAGCAGCCAGAACTGGGGGATGCCCCAGACCTTTTTCACGTGCACATGGTTGGCGGTGATCATGGCATTGCTGCTGGCCACCGGCGCGGTCCAGCCGGCCGGGGTCCAGCCACTCGGCGGCACGCGGTAACCGAACGCGCCCGCCATCATGAAGACGAAGTACAGCGCCGCCATCACCAGGAAGGTTTCCATCACGCCCACCGAGGTGGGGGTCGCGAAATGGCGCATCAGCGCATCGGCCAACGGGCTGCCGATCATCGCACCGCCGCCAAAGCCCATGATCGCCATGCCGGTCGCCATGCCGCGACGGTCCGGGAACCACTTGATCAAGGTCGACACCGGGGAGATGTAGCCCAGGCCCAGGCCGATACCGCCGATCACGCCCGAACCCAGCCACAGCATCCAGATCTGATGGAAGTGGATGCCGGCTGCCGAGATCACCAAGCCGCCGCACCAGCACAGCGCCGAGACCACGCCGGCCTTGCGCGGGCCTGCCCGTTCCAGCCAGCCGCCCCAGATCGCTGCCGAGCAGCCCAGCAACACGAAGAACAGCGTGTACATCCACTGCAATTCGCTGATCTTCCAGTCGCAGGTGGTGGCCACCATGCGCGCGAACAGGCCCATCTCGGCCGGGCACGCGATCGACTCGGTGATGCCCAGCGCCTTGGACAACGGCAGCCAGAACACGCTGAAGCCGTAGGCCATGCCGATGCACAGGTGGATCGCCAATGCTGCCGGCGGTACCAACCAACGATTGAACCCCGGCCGCGCAATGATGCGCTCCTTGGACAGTAACCCGGCGTCTGCGCCGCTGGCTGTCGCCACGGTGGACCCTTGCGTCATTCTCATTTCCCCAAAAAACCAACGATGAACTGCGAAAGCACGGCTGACAGGACTACCACCAACGCCTCGCGGGCGATGGCGACGTCCTGTCGGCCGTTCCGAATACGATTGATAGCTGCAATCAAATAACGCGTTGCGATACGGGCAGCGACACCGACCAGGCCCAACTGGCGGTCGTCTGGCGCATCATCGGCGATCCGTGCCTGTTTGCAATGCTCGCCAGCGCCCTGCAGTGTTGCAAAGCGCCGCCACCGCCCATGCCGCGTAAGCGTGCCTTGGTGTTAGCGGCCGCAGCTGCGACTAATTGACTAGTCTGTCTGCACTTCGCCAACCGCGTCGCGAAACCGTTCCCGCCGCACCGGCTGCACGCGCCGCGGTGTGGTGGGTGCTGGCATCGTCCGCCCCCTGCCCCGTCTACCGGAGTACGCACGACGCGCCGGCGTTCCCATGCGCGTGCCGGCATCTCAGGTGACGGACGAGGTGCCGGCTGCGTACAGTCGGGCGATCCTGCACGATGGAGCCTGCCATGCCCCACCACCTTCCCAGCGATACCGCCGATGCGCTGCAGGCACCGACGCAGCTGGATGCCTTCTGGATGCCGTTCACCGCCAATCGCCAGTTCAAGGCACGGCCGCGCCTGCTGGCCTCGGCGCAGGACATGTATTACCGCGATGTGCACGGCCGCCAGATCCTGGACGGCACGGCAGGCCTGTGGTGCTGCAATGCCGGACATAGCCGGGCGCGCATCGTGGCAGCCATCCGCGAACAGGCCGGCACGCTGGATTTCGCGCCGACCTTCCAGATGGGCTCGCCGCTGCCCTTCGTGCTGGCGCAGCGGCTGGCCGCGATCGCCCCACCGGGCTTGGGCCATGTGTTCTTCACCAACTCCGGCTCGGAAGCGGTGGATAGCGCGATGAAGATCGCGCTGGCCTATCACCGGCTGCGCGGCGAAGGCCAGCGCACCCGTTTCATCGGCCGCGAGAAGGCCTACCACGGTGTCGGGTTCGGCGGCATGTCGATCGGCGGGCTGCCCAACAACCGCAAATGGTTCGGCCCGCTGCTGGCCGGCACAGATCATCTGCGGCACACGCTGGATCTGCAGCGCAACGCCTATGCGCGTGGTTTGCCCGCACACGGCGCGGAGCTGGCCGACGATCTGGAGCGGCTGATCGCCTTGCACGATGCATCCACCATCGCCGCGGTGTTCGTCGAACCGGTGTCCGGTTCGGCCGGCGTGATCCTGCCGCCGGAGGGCTACCTGCAGCGCTTGCGCGCCATCTGCGACCGCCACGGCATCGTGCTGGTGTTCGATGAGGTGATCACCGGTTTCGGCCGCGTGGGCAATGCATTCGCTGCGCAGCGCTTCGGCGTCACCCCGGACATCATCACCGCCGCCAAGGGCCTGACCAGCGGCACCGTGCCGATGGGCGCGGTGCTGGTGGCCGATGCGATCTTTGATGCCTTCATGCACGGGCCGCAAAACGCGATCGAGCTCTTTCACGGCTATACCTATTCCGGCCACCCGCTGGCCTGTGCAGCGGCGATTGCCACGCTGGACACCTATGCCGAGGAAGAGCTGTTCACGCGCGCGATCACGCTTGGCCCGCAGTGGGAAGACGCACTGCACAGCCTGCGCGGCTCGCCGCATGTGATCGACATCCGCAACATCGGCCTGATCGGCGCGATCGAGCTGGCACCACGCGACGGCGCCCCAGGCGCGCGCGGTTACGACGTCTTCGAGCGCTGTTTCCACGAGGGCGGCCTGCTGGTGCGCGTCACCGGCGATGTCATCGCACTGTCACCGCCGCTGATCGTCACCCCAGCGCAGATCGTGCAGATGGTGGAGACACTGGGCAGGATTCTTCGCCAGGTGGACTAGGCGCGGCTGGCCATCGGCGACGACCGCAACCTGCGCTGGCAACGGGCTCCCGCGTGTCACGCATGCAGGCACCCGTCAAGCGCGCAAAGCCGGGGCAGGCTCACTACAATGCCCGCCCCGCATCCCAGCAGTTGCCGTATGAACATCGTTGTCAAAGAAGAACTCAAGGCCTATATCGACCCGCTGACGCCCGACGAGCACGAGGCCCTGGAACGCAGCCTGCTGGCCGAAGGCTGCCGCGATGCCTGCCTTGGTGTTGTGGGGCGATGTGCTGGTGGATGGCCACAACCGCTACGGTATCTGCCAGAAACACGGTCTGCCGTTCCAGACGGTACAGAACCCGCGCTTCCAGTCCATGCAGGACGTGCACCTGTGGATGATCGAGCAGCACCTGGGCCGGCGTAGCGTGTCCGACTTCCAGCGTGGCGTACTGGCGTTGCGCAAGCGCGAGATCCTGGCCGCACGCCAACGCAGCCAGCGCGACACCGACGCCGCTGCCGAAGCGCCGGCCGTGGCTGGCGACCAGCACGACACTGGCCTGGAGCAGAGCAGCGCGCACGCCGCTGACGACACCGACAGCCCACCCTGGGACGAAACCTCTACCCCGGTCAGCCGTGCCGAGCTGGCCCGCGAAGCGCGCCTGAGCAGCAACCAAGTGGTGATGATCGAACGCATCCACAAACAGGCCGCGCCGGAAGTGGTGCAGGCGGTCAAGGCGGGCGAGATTTCGATCAGCGCCGCCGCTGCGGTGGCCACGCTGTCCGAAGACGAACAACGCGCCGCCGCGCAGGCCGGCAAGGCCGAGCTCAAACAGGCCGCCAAGCGCGTACGCGATGCCAAGCGCAAACCCAAGGCCGACGAAGCCGAAGGTGGCGAAGCCGAACGCCGCGACATCAAGGCCCTGCAGCGCCGCGTCACCGAACTGGAAAACGAAAACACCGCCCTGCAATCGAAGGTGACCGCACTGCAGGCGCAGCTGGAACGCCTGCGCGGCTGAGCGCGCACCCGACCGTCGACAGCAGCACGTAGGAGCGCACCCGGGCGCGACAGGCATTGCCGATAAAGCCCGTCGCGCCCGGGTACGCTCCTACGCCGGCAACAGCGCTGGGTCGCCCGACCCAAGCGCAGCTGAGCACAGGGCACGCAAGACGCGGCCACCAACCTGCGCGCGCTGGCGGCACCTGCCGTGGACATGCCCTGGTCAAACGACTGGGTACACTTCACCGATGGAACCAAGTCCCAGCACTCCCCGTCCGATCGATCCTCGTCGTGCCCAGTTGCAGCGCATGAAGCTGTTGGCGGTGGCCTTGTTGCTGGCGATGTTCGCCGGCTTCGTCGTCAGCCACCTGATGGGCGAGCACGGCATCTGGGCCTGGGTGTCGGCCTTCTGCGAAGCGGCCACGGTGGGCGCATTGGCCGACTGGTTCGCCGTGGTGGCGCTTTTCCGCCACCCGATGGGCCTGCCGATTCCGCACACCGCCATCCTGCCGCGTGGCAAGGAACGGCTGGCCAATGGGCTGGCAGTGTTCGTGCGCGACCAGTTCCTCGCCCCGGATGCGTTGATGGAAAAACTGCGGGTATTCGATCCCGCCAGCCGGTTGGGCGATTGGCTGGCCAAACCAGAGCAGGCACGCATGCTGGCGCAGATGACGCGCGGCTGGATGCTGCAGGCGCTGGAACTGCTCGACGAGGCGGCCGTCCGCCGCGCGATTCAAGGCTTCGTGGTCGACCGCCTGCGCAAATGGAACGCCGCCGCCACCATCGGCGATGTCATGGCCCTGCTCACCACCGACGGCCGCCACCAAAAACTGCTGGATGAAGTGTTGCTGCGGCTGGGCGAATGGCTGGACCAGGAGCAGGTCAAGACGCGCGCGTCTGCATTGATCGTGCGTTACGCGCGCCGCGAATGGCCCAAGCTGGTCGGCACCGTGAATTGGGTCAAGCCGATCGGTGAGATCGGCGACAGCCTGGCCGACCGCATGGCGCGTGCGGCGATCGAAGAACTGCAGGACATCCTCAAAACACCCGAGCACCCAATCAGGCTCGACTACGAAGCGTGGCTGCAGGGCTACATCACGCGCTTGCGCGACGAACCGGAAATGGCCGTGCGCGTGGAAGAACTCAAGCAACGCGCCATCGAACATCCGGCACTGCAGGACTATGTGCAAGGGTTATGGGGCGAAATTCGCGACGCACTGCGCAATGATCTGGCGCGCGAGCAATCGTCGATGGCCGCGCACGTGGAGCGTTCCATGCAATCGCTCGGCCGGGCCTTGTCGCAGGATCCCTCGCTGCGTGAGGCGCTCAATCAACATATGTTGCAGGCTGCCGACAAACTTACGGCGCGCTTGCGCACATCGGTCACCGACCATATTGCATCGACGATGAAAAGTTGGGACGAACGTCACCTCGTCGAACAATTGGAATTGGGGTGGGACGCGATCTGCAATACATTCGGTTCAATGGAACCTTGGTCGGTGGACTGATCGGACTGATTCTTCACGCGTTGTCGATCTGGCTGTCGTTTTGATGCGGAAACGTCGATCGCCTATCCGCGCCGACGTGCAGGCTTAGGGGACTGTACACAGCCGTCGGATGTCGGGCGGTTCCACGAGGTCGACGCAGGTCGGCCAGCACTCTGGGCACGTAACAGGCAAGGCGAAGGAACGAACATGCCGAAGGGCCGCTGGGATTTGCGCAGGACATACGGGCGTCGCGCATTCTTCGGTGCACTGCTGATCCTGAGCGCCGGCCTGGTTGCCGCGATCGTCACCGGCGTGTGGCTGCAACGCCATAACGAGCTCGAGCGCCAGCAACGGTTCGACTACGTCGTGCGTACGCTGGCGCGCAACATCAGCGAGCGCATGTCCACCTTCGAGCATGGCTTGCGCGGCGCACGCGGTGCGGTGATCGGCGCAGGCAGCGGCATCATCAGTCGAGAACGCTTCACCTTGTACAGCCGCTCGCGGGATTATTCACGCGAGTTTCCCGGGGTGCTGGGGTACGGCTATATCCATCGGGTCGCTCCTGCCGACGAGGCCGCATTTCTGCAGGCCGCGCGTGCCGATGGTGCGCCGGACATCCATCGCCGGCCGTTGGCGCCGTGGGATGGCGAGCGTTACATGGTGCTGTACTTCGAGCCGGAATCCTCGGGCAACCGTCCGCTCGGCATCGATATCGCCTCCGAGCCGCGCCGGCGCGCCGCCGCCCTGCAAGCCGCACGCAGCGGCGAGCCGGTCATGACCTCGCCGATCTCGCTGTCCGGCTACCGCGTTCCCAACGAAAGCGGCTTTCTGGTGCTGTTGGCGGTCTATCGGGAGGGCATGCCGCTGCAGACGCCGCAACAACGCATGCTCGCCACCAGCGGCTGGGTGTATGCGCCTTTCAGCGTCGAGCAGATGGTGCGAAGCGCATTGGGCGAGCGCGACGACGTGGCGCTGGACCTGTCCGACCGCAACGAGCCCACCCACAATTTCTACCGCAGCGGCACGCCCGCCAGCGACAGCGCGCTGCGTCCTCCGGTGGTGCGGCTGTTGCCGATCTACGGCCGCACCTGGGTCATCACCGCCCACCCCACCGCCGGCTTCGTCGCATCGCTCAACCAGAGTTCGCCCTGGTTGATCGGCGGGCTGGTGATGGGTGCCGCGGTCCTATTTGCCGCCCTGCTGGTGCTGTATTTCAGCAACGGGCTGCGCCGCGAGGAAGTGCTGCGCAAGCAGATGGAGCTGGCCGCGCTGGTCAGCCATTCCAGCGAAGCCATCGTCGCCGAAACCCCGGATGGACGTATCACGCACTGGAACCCGGCCGCCGAGGCGATGTTCGGTTACACGGCCGAGGAGGCGATCGATCAGGACCTGACCATGCTGCTGTCGCCGCAGCCGTATGCGATGCCGGAGGTCGACCCTGCCGATGCGGCACTGGCGGGCAACGCATCGGCGGCGCAGACCATGCGCCATCGCGACGGGCATCAGGTGCATGTGCTGGCCAGCAAGGCGCCGATCATCGAAAGCGAAGGCACGCTCAGCGGCCATTCGCATTTCTTCCGCGACATCTCCGACCGCGTGCGCTCGCATCAACGCATCATCGACCTCAATGCATCGCTCGAACACCAGGTCGCCGAACGCACCAGCGAGTTGGTGAAGTTCTCGGTGCTGCAACGCGCGATCCTGGCGCACGCCGGCTACGCCATCATCGCCACCGATTCCAGCGGCTTCGTCACGCTGTTCAATCCGGCCGCCGAAAAGCTGTTGGGCTACAACGCGGCAGAGGTGATCGGGCGGCGCAAGGCCAGCCAGTTCGTCGAGCAAGAGGAACTGCAGGAGCGCGCGCAGATGCTGGCCGAACAGACCGGTACGCCGGTGGCGCAGACGCTGGAAGCGATCGCCGCGCTCACCAGCCTGGGTCGCAGCGACACCAGCGAGTGGACCTACGTCAGTCATGACGGGCGCCGCCTGCCGGTGCTGCTGACCTTGAGCACCCTGCGCGACGACCACGACCAGGTGATCGGCTATCTCGGCGTGGCGGTGGATCTCACCGAGCAAAAGCTGCACGAAAAACAGCTGCGCCTGGCAATGGATGCGGCCAAGAGCGCCAACCAGTCCAAGTCCGATTTCCTGGCCAACATGAGCCACGAAATCCGCACGCCCATGAACGCCATCCTGGGCATGCTGTACCTGCTTCAGCGCAGCGAACTGCCCGGCGCCGCGCAGGACATGGTCGCCAAGATCGATCGCTCCGCGCGCACGTTGCTGGAAATCATCAACGACATTCTCGACTTTTCCAAGATCGAGGCCGGGCGTATCGACCTGGAATGCGCGCCGTTCGATCTGAACCAGCTGTTCGATAACATCGCCGACCTGATGCGCTCCTCGCTCAGCGCCAAACCGGTGGAAATGATCGTCGAACCCCTGCCACGCGACAGTCGTTGGCTGCTGGGCGATGCGCTGCGCATCAACCAGGTGTTGGTCAACCTGGTCGGCAATGCGATCAAGTTCACCGAACAGGGCGAAGTAGTGCTGTCGGTGCGCCGCTTCCCAGCGGCGACCCCAACAAGTTCAAGCTGCTGTTTTCGGTCCGCGATACCGGCATCGGTATTTCCAAGGAAAAGCAGAGCGTGATCTTCTCGCCGTTCCTGCAGGCCGACACGTCCACCAGTCGACGGTACGGCGGCAGCGGCCTGGGGTTGACCATCAGCCGACGCCTGGTCGAACTGATGGGCGGCGAACTGGAAGTGGAAAGCGTGCCCGGCCGCGGCAGCGAATTCTATTTCGTGGTGACGCTGGAAAAATCCGCGCCACCACAGGCGCAGCGCGAATTGCCGGCCTTGCCGCCGGAAGCGATGCCGCGCGTGCTGATCGCCGACGACCACGATGCAGCGCTCAACAACCTGGTGCGCATCGCCACCGAACTTGGCTGGCGCGTGGATGCGGTGGCCAGCGGACAGGCCGCATTGCAGGCCATCGAACACGCTACGGAGCCCTACGATATTTTCCTGCTCGACTGGCGCATGCCCGATATCGACGGGGTGGCCATCGCACGCCAGATCCGTGCACGCGCCACGCCCGGTCCGCATCCGGTCATCGTAATGGTCACCGCCTACGAGCGCCGCCTGCTGGAGCAGCATCCCGAGCAGCAGGATCTGGATGCGGTGATGACCAAGCCGGTGACCGGCGCGGCCCTGCACCGGCTGGTCGAACAACTGCTCGAGCAACGCCCGGGTGCCCGCCCTGCCACGCCGACATTCGTTGCGCGACGCCTGGGGCGCGCACCTGCTGCTGGTGGACGACAGCGACATCAATTGCGAAGTCGCCCAGCGCATTCTGGAGGGCGAAGGTGCCATGGTCACCGTCGCTCACGATGGCGAGCAAGCGGTGAGCACGCTCAAACGCGCGCCCAATCTGTTCCACCTGGTGCTGATGGATGTGCAGATGCCGGTGGTGGACGGTTACGAGGCCACGCGCCGGTTGCGCCAGATCCCGGCGCTGGCCAGCCTGCCGGTGATCGCACTGACTGCCGGCGCATTCCGCCCGCAGCAGGAAAAAGCGCTGGAAGCCGGCATGAACGGCTTTATCGCCAAGCCATTCAACGTCGAAGAACTGGTCACTGCCATTCGTCATTTCTTGCAGCCGGGCACGCGGCGCATTCCATCGCTTCCGCACGAGGCGCAGGCGCACGCCGGTCCCGAATGGGAATACAGCGACCCGGAACTGCTGGACGCCGCCGGCGCGCGCAGCCTGTGGCGCGAGCGCGAACCCTACGCGCGCTATCTGATCAAGCTGCTGCGCGACAACCCGGACCCGGCCGAGGTAGCCGCCGAGCATCTGCGACGCAACGAACTGCCGGCCATCGGCGCGATGGCGCACAAGCTGCGTGGCGCGGCCGGCTCGCTCGCGCTGCCGGCCCTGGCCGGTGCAGCCGGCGACCTGGAAACGCGTATCGAGGAAGGACACGACATCACCGCATCGCTGAGTGCGTTGAAGGACGTCATGCAGCGCACCGCCGACGCGATCCGGGCATTTTTGCAGCATGGCGACAGCGACGTTGCCGCCGACGAGGATGGCGCTGCGTTGGATGCAGACAGCGTGCAGATCCTGACATCGGCCTTTGCCAGCGACGATGCCGACCGGATCGACCACGCGCTGTTGATCTGCGCGCCACGCCTACCGCGCGCACTGCAGGAAGCCTTGCAGCGCGCGGTCGAAGATTTCGACTTTCGCCGCGCCGAAACCACGCTGCGCGAGTGGCAGACCACCCACCCGCACTAATCGCGCTCCCCGAGCATCTGGCAAGGATCCCCCATGCCGTCCCGCCCCCTGCTGTGTGTCGACGACGAGTCCAGCAACCTGGCCACCCTGCGCCAGCTGCTGCGCGATGACTTCGCGCTGGTATTCGCCAAATCCGGCGCCGAAGCCCTGGATGCGGTGACACGCCACACGCCCAAGTTGATCCTGCTGGACGTCGAATTGCCGGACATGGACGGCTATGCGGTGGCGCGCGCGCTCAAGCAGCAACCATCCAGCAACGCCATTCCCATCCTGTTCGTGACCTCGCGCAACAGCGAACACGACGAACGCCTCGGGCTGGAAGCGGGCGCGGCCGATTACGTCAGCAAGCCCTACTCGCCTGCACTGCTCAAGGCACGCATCGGTACCCAGTTGAAGCTGGCCGAAAACGCACGTCTTGCCCAGCACTACCGCGAGGCGATCCATCTGCTCGGCACCGCCGGCCAGGGCCAGGACGCCGACACCGGCGCGCATATCTGGCGCATGGCAGTGTATGCGCGTGTCCTGGCCGAAGCGGTGGGCTGGTCGCCGCAACAGGCGCAGACCCTGCAGGACGCCGCCCCGTTGCACGATGCCGGCAAGATCGCGGTGCCCGGCAGCATCCTGCAAAAGCCCGATTCGCTGGACGAGCACGAACGCTCGGTGGTGCGTCAGCACCCGCAAGCCGGCCATGATCTGTTGCGCCACGGCCGCGGTCCGGTGTTTCAGCTGGCAGCGGAAATCGCGCTGCATCATCACGAATGCTGGGACGGCAGCGGCTATCCCCAAGGCTTGTCAGGCGAGGCGATTCCCGAATCGGCACGCATCGTGGCGGTGGCCGACGTCTTCGATGCGCTCTGCGGACGACGCGCCTACAAAGCGCCCTGGACGGTGGAAGACGCCCTGCGCAAGCTCGACAGCATGGCGGGCAAACAACTGGAACCGCGCTTGGTGCAGCACTTCCACGAAGCGTTGCCGCAGATTCTGCAGATCAAGGACGCTTGGGACAGACCTGCGGCTGAGCGCTGATTCGGGCAGCTAAGGCAACCGCCCATTGGCGATGTCAGCTGGGCTGTCTTCCGCCGTACCCTCACCCCAACCCCTCTCCCGCAGGAGAGGGGCTTTTCCAGGGGCGACCCCTGCCCGCGTAGGGAGAGGGGCTTTCCCAGCGGCGATCCCTCCGCGTGCCGCATCTTGATCCTTCTCCCTTCGGGAGAAGGTGGCGCGTAGCGCCGGATGAGGGTGCGGGCGCTCGGGGGCGACCACGTCAGGTTGGCTGTCTTCCGCCGCACCCTCACCCCAACCCCTCTCCTACAGGGAGAGGGGCTTTTCCAGGCTCGATCCCTGTCCGCGTATGGAGAGGGGCTTTCCCAGCGGCGATCCCTCCGCGTGCCGCATCTTGATTCTTCTCGCTCTGGGAGAAGGTGGCGCGTCGCGCCGGATGAGGGTGCGGGCAGCTCGGGGACCACCAGCCCACGCTGCATCGCTTCGCGCGTCCCACATCGCCATCGCGCGCTCACGTCACCGCCAGCCGCATTAGCTGCGTTCTTTTGCATCACGCCAACACCCGCCACCAAACCGCCGCTTCTGCATCCACAAGCACGCACTGTTACCCAGGTGCGCTTGAACCCCGCCCCTCACCAGCAGACAATGCCCATGTTGCGCCGCACAACACCGTGCGACGCGGGCCGACCCTGCTGCCGTCTGCGGCGCAGGCGGCGCGGCCCCCCGCAACCGAGAGTCCGATGTCCTCCAGCGTGTCCGAGGCTGGCGCTACGCCGCCGCCTTATCCCGATTACCGCATCATCTCGCTGATCCTGGCGTGCGCCATTTTCATGGAGCAGATGGATGCCACCGTGCTGGCCACCGCGCTGCCGACCCTGGCGCGCGATTTCGGCGTGGCGGCACCGGCCATGAGCATCGCGATGACCAGCTACCTGCTGGCGCTGGCGGTGCTGATCCCGGCCAGCGGCGCCATCGCCGACCGCTTCGGCCTGCGCCGCGTGTTCGGCGCCTCCATCTGGGTGTTCGTCGGTGGCTCGATCCTGTGTTCGCTGGCCGATAGCCTGCCCACCATGGTCGCCGCGCGCGTGCTGCAGGGGGCGCAGGCGGCGCCATGATGGCCCCGCTGGGCAGGCTGATCCTGCTACGCACGGTGGAGCGCCGCCACCTGGTGTCGGCCATGGCCTGGACGCTGGTGCCGGCCTTCATCGGCCCGATGCTGGGCCCCCGTTGGGCGGCTTTTTCGTCTCGTACCTGGATTGGCGCTGGATCTTCTACATCAACGTGCCGATCGGTATCGCCGGCTTCCTGCTGGTGCGGCGTTTCATTCCGGAGATTCCCAGCGAATCGGCGCCAGCGCGTTTCGATCTGCGCGGCTTTCTGCTGTGCGGCACCGCACTGGGCTGCCTGCTGTTCGGCCTGGAAATGGTCAGCCAGCAAAACGGCATCGGCCAAGCCAGCTGGCTGCTGGCGATCGGCGGCAGCGCTGGGTTGGGATATCTGTGGCACGCGCGCCACCACCCCGCTCCGCTGCTGGATCTGAGCTTGTTGCGGATCGCCTCGTTCCGGTTGTCGGTGATCGGCGGCGCGCTGATGCGCATCACCCAGGGTGCGCAGCCGTTTCTGTTGCCGTTGCTGTTTCAGATCGGCTTTGGCATGAGCGCGGCGCATAGCGGCCGGTTGATCCTGGCCACTGCGCTCGGAGCCCTATTGATGCGCAGCATCACCCCGCAATTGCTGCGTCGTTTTGGCTATCGCAACAGCCTGATCGGCAACGGCGTCCTCGCCAGCCTGGGCTATATGGTGTGCGCATTCTTCCGCCCCGACTGGCCACCGGCAGTGATGTTCGGCCTGCTGCTGGGCTGCGGCGCCTTCATGTCGTTTCAATTCGCCGCCTACAACACCATCGCCTACGAGAACGTGCCGGCCGCGCGCATGAGCCGCGCCAGCAGCCTGTATACGACCTTGCAGCAGTTGATGCTCTCGGTCGGCGTGTGTGCCGGCGCGATGATCCTCAACCTGGCGATGCTGGCCGGCGGCCATGCAACGCCGCGTCAGAGCGATTTCTCGCTGGCGTTTTGCGTGGTCAGCCTGATCTCGCTCAGCGCCACCTGGTGGCATGTGCGTTTCGACAAGGATGCCGGGCGGGAAATGAGCGGGCACCGGGCGTAACGGGTCAGTTTTGATCGCCGACATCATCAGCGTCATCGACGGCATCGCCTTCCAGACCACCATCCTTGTGTTGAACGCTGCCTTGGAAGAGGGGCTGGCAGGCGTTCTGAGCCAGTGGCCGGCAGCTGCGTCTGGGCTGACATGGCTCGATGCGCCGAACAGGTCACCGCAGGAATGGAAACGGCGGCTGGCCAAGCGCCTCGGATAGCACGGCAGGCCGTCGGCAGCCAATCTCTCGCTCTGACTGCAGACCGCGGACGTACGCCTACAACAAGATGATCACATCCAGTCGCAGTGGCGCCAAGCTGCGCCAATCTCCTAAGTGGCAAGCCTGATCTGCGTCAGCACACTTGAAACCATTACGTGGCGAGAGGCTTAATACGGAAATTGGCTCGGCATCGGGGCTGGATATAATCTCGCACGACGTGTCGATGGCTCCATTTCCTCGATCGCGCATTCTCGCAGCGTCATCGACGCGTAGCGACCACTTGGTACTGGCCGCGATTGCCGTAGCGCGGCCCCTTCTTTTCCAGCTCCGCACATAATCTGCCTTCGCCGCACGGCACGAGATTGGCACGAGCAACACGATCGAGAAAAGCAATTTCCGCCCGGAGCTGGGCGGCTTCAGCCACAGCCTCCTTCGTGCTGTAGAGCGCGTAGCCTGCGACGACCAGACTGATGACACCCGCCGCCAGCAGCGCAATCGATGCGATCCACATGCGTCGCGTTGTCGTTGTTTCCAGGGAGTGCTGCGCGTGTGCGTAACGCTGGGTCGCCTGCTGGACCGTCTGCTCCGCAGTTGCCATCTTCTTGTTGAATCGCTCGACCGCCGGTTCCAGCGTCTGCGTCAGCGCCTGATTGCTCAATTGCGTTAGCCGGGGCAGCGCGTTTTCCACCACGCGAGTGACGCTCTGATCGGCGCTGTTGACCGCGCTCTGCAGAAGCTGCAGCTGCTCCCGGACGAGATCTTCCAATGCGTGCTCGCGCCGCTGCAGCGTCCCAATCATCACCGCCATGGCCTGTATCGATTCTTTGAGTGTGCGTTCTGCCCTGCTGGCATCGGGTAATGCGGAGGTGTTCTGCATATCCATAGTGTTCTCTCGATGATTCAACTTGCTGCACGTGTCCCGGCTATCCGCCCCCACCGCCGCCTCCACCTCCACCACCGCCGCCCCCACCACCGCCTCCGCCTCCGCCGTCTCCGCCACCACCTGGCGGACCGCCCTGCGGCCCCTGCATCGCCGGCCCGTTGGCGAACTGTGGCAGTGTCATCACCATCACTGGGCCACGGCTGGTCTGTACCTCTGTCGAGACGTACATGTTCAGTGCCTGGCGCGTACTCGCCTGTTCCTGCGCCTCCTGCATCGCCTGGGCATCCAGGAATTCATGCCCTTGTTTGGCAAGCGCCTGGCTGTAGGGGCTATTGGCGACCCGTTTCAAGGCCTGTTCGATCGCCAGTTCGTTCTTGCAATCGATGGCGTACAGCAATTCGTCCACATCCGGGTCGCCGGTGATGGTTTTACGCTGGGGCTGCGCCCGATCTTCCTGCTCGCCAGCGGCAAGAGGGTGTGGCGCGGTGTCTGCAGGCTGAGCGCGTGGTGGCCTCAGCCCAGAGGGACCATCCGGATCGTACCCTTCACGCAATTCCAACTCGGTAAATGGCCGCTCACCACGGTCCACGCGCGCCTGCCGCGCTGCTGCGACGCGGTCTTCTGTTTCGAGCTCCTGTTCGAGTTGGATACGCAGCTCACGCATGGAGCGCGCTATTTCCTCCCAGGAGTTTGGATCGGCGGGCACAGCGGCAGGAAGGTCGTGCTGATCTGCCAGGGACGCAGAAAGCGGCTCGCGCGCATCGGCTGTGTCCTCGGGTGTGTCGGCGGAACGGTCAGCGGTCGGCATTTCCGGCGATGGCCCTTTCGCCTGGGCGAGGTGTGCGGACACTGGCAACGCTGCAGTGGGTTCTGGTGCTTCCGGTACTTGAGCCTGTGGCGTGCGCGCCTGTTGATCGTCGCGGTGTTCTGCCGCCACCGGGGCGGCGAGCGATGGCGCGGAAGGCGCCGTTGCCGCCTGGACCAGGCGCGCGTCCGCTGGTTGCCCGAGCTGCTGCGCAGGTGCACCTTGCTGCGCATCCGGGGCTTGCGCCGTCATCGACCGTTGGTCTTGGTGCAGCTCCGCTACCTGCTGCTGATCTACCGGTGCTGTCTGCGTGATCGCCGCCGTCTGCTGGAGTTCCTGCGGACGCTCTTCTTGCGCGTGTTGGCTTTGTGGCCACTGCTGCACTACCTCGGAAGCATGTGCTTGCACAGGCGCTGCCAGCTGCTCCTGTGGCCGTTGGGCGGCGTCATCATGGGTAGACCGCTGCTCGGGCAGGCGCGGCGATGTGTCTTGCGCATGAAGCAACGACAGTTCGCGTGCGGCGGCTTCCTGTGCCAGCTCCTGCTCGCGTTGTGGAGCAGCATGGGCATGCAGCGGCTGTTGCTCGGCATGTTGCACATCCTGCGCTTGCAGGCGTTCCTGCTGGCTCTGCTGGGCGTCCTGCGCCTGGCGTGTTTCCTGCTCGCGCTGCTGCGTCTGCTGGGCCTGCTGCTGCGCTTGTTCGCGCTGCTCGGTGTCGTGCGCCTGCCGCTGAACGTGTTCGCGTTGCTGCGCGTCCTGCGCCTGACGTTGTTGCTGCTCAAGTTGTTGCGAATCTTGTTGGCGAAGCTCCTGCAATGCGTGCGCCTGCAATGCCTGAGCGTCCTGCGCCCGATCTTCGTGCGCGATTTGCTCCTGCAGCGTGTGCGCGCGTGCCTGCGCCAGCTGCTGTTCCTGCACTTGCTGGCTCTCCTGCTGCCGTTCCTGACGCTCCTGCGCAGCGCTGGCCGCCTGGGCCCGCGCCTGCACGTCGAGCGCATGCTGGTTGGAGGGGGCAGAAGACGAGGTGTCCGCATCTGCGGATCCGTCCGACGAGCGAGGCGCAGCGGCCAGCTGTTGCACTGGCACGCCCGTCTCCTGGTGTGCCCGCACCTCCTGCAGCGCCTGACGAATGTCCTCGGTGCTGGTGATCGCTGCAATGCGCTCCACACCGTCGGGGCCGCGCTGCAGATGCGCAATTGGGCTATCGGCGCCGAAGGTGCCACCAGGGCCACGCTGCAACTGCATCGCGCCGTCGCCCGCAAGTCCCTCTGACTCGCGGGTGCGTTGCGTCGCCAGCTCGATCGCTTCCCGCCATTGCGGCTGCAACTCGGTGCCGACAATGCGATAGCGGTAGAGCGTCTGCTCGCCCTGTATGTCTTGCGGAGACTGCCGGATGGCGGCAATGGCCTGCGCCTGTTCGGCCAGTGCCGGTTGCAGCATCGCGCGCGTGGTCTCCAATTCCAGCACGCGGTTGCCATCTGGTGGGGCGCCGTTGCTGGTCCACTGGCCTTCGATGTTGCGGTAATAGCGCTGGCCGTTCGAGGCGGTCAGCGCATCCGGGTCGGGCAGCGCCTGCTGGACCGCCGGCGACATCGGCAGGCCATCGGCCGCCCAACCGCTCCGGTGGTAAGCGAGTTCATAGCGCGCGGCGATGGCGCCGGGGCTGTTGGCGATGTTGCGGGCGATGGTGTCCTGCGCCTGCGCGTCGAGTTCGGCCGCGCGGGGCGGCAATGCGGTTTCCTGCACGTAGCTGCCGCGATCGTTGGCACCGGAGACCTCGGTCTTCACCAGGCGATGCCATTGCCCGTCTGCCGGGTCGCGCTTCCAGGCGGCAGGGCTCAGGCTGGGGCGGTCGGTGGCGTTGGCCGGTTGGCGATATGGATCCTGTGGAGTGGGCGCATCTTTGAGAGCAAGCGCGGCGGCAGCATTGGTGGCTTGGTAGTTGAGTTCACACGCCTTTTGATAGCTGGCGACGATAGGCGTTGCGGTGGGATTGTCCACGCCATCGGCAGTGGTGTCTGCCTTGCCGGCGCGTGCCCACGCGGTGCCGTTGAACGACCATTGCGTGCCATCGCGATCGGTCTGGGTATAGATGGCGCGGTTGTCGAGCAGATCAGCGGCCTTCTCGCCGGCCGCGGTCATGAAGTACGCATCGGCCGCGACCAACACCATCGGACCCGCGCCCGAGCTTCCCAGCGCGTAGGCAGTGGCGGTACCGCCGGCCCAGCCGCCGACGTTGCGGCCGGCAAAGTGCGCAAGCTCCGATTGCGCAGCGAGCGGGTTGTCCTGGCCAAGAAGCTGGGTGGCGCGTCGGCCGGTCATGACCGTGTCGGCGGCGGTGGCGAGCAGGCCGGCGGTGCGTAGCGCCTGGCCTGCGGATAAGTCGCCTGCCAACAGCTCGGCGGTGGTGAAGCCGCGTTGCGAGAGCGGTGTGTACGACGGATGCGATACGGCGCCTGCGCTTTGGCCGATGCTGCGCGCAGCACCGCCGATGTTCGCTGGCATGTCATCCAATACCTGCTGGACCAACGCCGCATTGGACTCGGATAACCTCACACGGCCGGCATCTTCGGCATGCGCGATGGCCATGCGAAATTCCTCGCGGCCGGCGATTTCTCGGGCAACGGCATCGGGCTCGCCTGGAACGCCGACCAGATTTTTGCCGGTCGTGCGTGCGGCATCGATCACCTTGGCGATGCCCTGCTCCGAACGGGTGATGGCGAACCATTCCGATTCGACAGCGCTCATCGAGCGTAGCGTCTTCAGCTGGTCAGCATGGGTGGTGAGGTATTGCTCATATTCGGAGAGCGTGCTGCGGTTTTGTGCGTTGGCCTCGGCCTTGGTCAAGCGATCCGGAGTGGTTGCGAACATATCGCCATTGATCAGGGCGACTTTGAGGGTGTCCTGCAGGTCGTGGACCTGGGCGGCGACGCGCTTCAATGCCGCAGCGTCATTGCGCATGGCGGCGCGACCATCTGGCGATTTACCGAGATCGTCAAGATAATCCACAACTCCCTTCGTGTAGGAACTGCGCGTGCGTCCTCGGTGGGGGGATGTTTCGAGCGCGTCGGCCAGCGTGCCATCTACCGGTAGATACAGGCGATTGGTCGATACGTCCTTTTCGATCAAGCCATGCTCGGCCAACTTCTTGAGCAAATCATGCTTTCGAAAGGTAGTATTTTCAATGACATGATGACTTTGAAGGATGACGTTACTGGACGGCATCTGCTTTTACTCCATCGAACGGTCAAAGGTTCATCGCTCAGCAGCCGAAAGTGTCTGTCAGCCAGACGCCGCGCGTCCTGGGTGATTTGCCAAATCCCTGCGCAATCAAGGTGTCGCGCAAGAACCGATCGCAAAAGGCATTTGCCGTATATGGTGTCATGAAGACATGTGCGGACCCGACCACGTCTTTCCTGAATGCTAACTCGGCGCCCCCATAACACTGTAGTACTTGCCATTTGGATACCCGGTCAGCACCTTGACGGTGGATGCCTCCTCGTCGATGGCGTCGATAATCCGCACTACCTCGCAGAGATAGCGCGGTGCCCCGGGCGTACCGTCTTCCAATCGGAAGTCGCATAGCGCAAAGGCAAAGCCTTCCGGGTCCGCGGCTTCGAGTAGCTGCTTTAGCGGTTCGGAGACTAGCCAGTAACCTTTGAATCCACTATCAAGGTCATCCGGCATATCGCCGATGCGGCTGTCGTAGCGCAAGCGCGGGGTTCCCTTCAATGCAGCCAGGCCTGCATCCTCTCCGGGCAGACTGTCAGCAATCGGGAACGGTACCGCATCTTCGTTGTCGAACTCCACGCCATGCCCGCGACCACCGCCTCGCACGTCGGACCTGAGGATGTAGAACTCGCCTTTCCTCGGTTTATTCTGAGTAGACACGTATTTCTCCAAGATGATGTATCGATAAAGCGTAGCAAACTGTTTGCTTGCATCAGCGAACGGGACTACCTACAACACGCGCAATCGTCGCACCGCGACGCCTGCGGTTTTGGCAACCCGGCTTCCCTCCAGCACTGTGGGCTAATTCTGCGCATGCCGTTGCTCGGGCTGGGCGGGTTCTGCGCGCTCTTCGCTACTTGCCAATCCCAGCGCCGTACGTCCGGCTACACCGGGCACTCATACCGACCCATTAAGCAAGTATCAGATCGCCATTGATCAATGCCACCTTGATCGTCGCCTGCAGGTGTGTAACGGCTTCAGCCACACGTCGGCAAGCCAGCGGGTCGCCTTGCATGGCCGTCTGCCCGTCGGCCGACACTTCGATCCGTCGTAGTTCCCCAAGCATGCCTTCCACGTAGGACGGATGCGGATCATTGCAGTAGCAGGCGCACCCCAGCTCTTTCGCGAAGGCCTGATCATTGGGCAGGTAAAGCCCGTTGTCCGGAGTATCGATCGCGAATACGCCCTGCCCTTCAAGATAAATCAGCAATCGGCTTTGATCGCGTATCACGCAGTCGATGATGAGCTGCAGGGAAAACAAGGCATGGTCTTGCGTTGGTGACACGGTTCCGTCTCCCGAGCTATCCGTCATCCACTTTGCAAGTCATTAGCTATGGCGCAACGCTGAAAGATTCGCCAGGTCACGACAGAAAGGTTAACGCAAGCGATACTATCACCACCAGGCCTTGCCCCATTTGCCGCGGCGATGACAAGGATGGATTAAAACTGATGCGAGATATGCAGTTTTTGGCCGATATTCTTCGGCATCCACCAGTCTTCGCTACCTACGTCGCAGGCTACACACGATTGCTGGACGCCTGCTCACTTCACTTTGGCGTAGCCGCAAGACGCGCTTGCAACGCATAGAGCGATTCTTTTCCCGACTCAGCCAGCGCACGCGAGGCGTACAGCAGGCGATCGGTGAGCTCGCCACCCAGGCCAGGTTGACCCGCCTCGCGGGCCGCCTCACCGGCGTGCAGCATCTCCAACACGCCCTGCAGCCCGAGCAAGCAGTGATCGATATGCGCGCATTTGAGAGCCAGGCCAAATTGCATCGGCAGATCGGACCAATGAAGGCCGTTGGTAGCTTCCGCACCACGTGACTCGGATAGGCGACGGAAGAACACGTCCTCACGCTCATCACCATGATCGGCCACGGTATGGGCGGTCGGCTGCGAGGCGGTTGCAGTAGTGGCCGAATGGGCGGGATTGGTACGCGGCATGAAGATCTCCTTGGATGAGGGAGTCCGTCACCCCGCTTCCAAACAGGGTGGCGGACGGTGCGCGGTTGGAAGACCGGTCCAAGGGCCGGCGGGCCTTTCGGCCCCCACGCACCGCCCGCCATAAAGCTGACGAGCACGCCCCGCCCATCAATCAGCAAGCACAAAAAAGCGCCTGCATCGACAGCGTGGGCGCTTGTGCGCCTTGGATTTCGGGCTTCCACACCCGGCTGCAAGATTTATCGCGGCTCAGAGAGTCTTCATTGCGGCAACCACGGGTGTCAAGTGCCGCAGTTGCATACAAAAAAGCCGCGCTGAGGCGGCTTTTTTGTAGAAGCAGTGGCAACACGGCGCGCTGCGGTCGGCGTGGTGGCGAAACAGCGTCTCGCCACCACGGACACTGACGTTACACCCCGTGCGCAGCCAGTTGGCCCAACCGCTGCACTGCCACCGACACGGTCGGGTAGTCCAGGGTCTTCTGCTCGGCCACATCGGCGAGCATGGCCAGGGTGAAGCGCAGGCTGGAATCGTCGCGTGCCATCCAGTTGGCCACCTTGTACTCGGCACTACTGCCGGGCATGGTCAGCACCTGGCCTACCAATGCACGCTGATGCGCGGCCAGTTCGTCGCGCAGCACCCCACGCGCCACCGCATGCCAGCGGCCGTTGACCTCCAGCGCGTCGATCTGTTCGAACAGCCACGGCAGCCGCAGCGCTTCGCCCAGGCGGAAGTGCACCTTGGAAACGTCCACCGGCTTGAGCTTGCGCGTGCGTGCGGTTTCGATGATGTCGAAGGCCGGCTCCAGATAACGCAGCTCGGACAACTGCTGCGCCAATGCCGGGGTGAGGCCCTTGTCCTGCCACTCCTGCACGCTGGCTTCGTACTGCGGGCGCTGCGCATCCGACAGCACGCCCGACGCCACGCGGATGTCGTTGAACGGGCCGTGGTAACGCTCCACCGCTGCGGTGATGCCCGGCATCTGGCCCGGACGCAGCAGCAACCAGCGCACGAACGAGCGTTGCAGACGCCAGATCACTTCCAGCGCGTCGATCTGCACCGATTCGGGCACCTTGCCGTCCAGCGCGTCGATCTGTGTCCACAGCGCGCGCGCATCCAGCGTTTCGCGGCTGATGGTATAGGCCTTGGCGACCTCGCCGATGCTGCGACCGGTATCTTCCTGCATGCGCATCAGGAAGGTGGCGCCCATGCGGTTGATGGTGGTGTTGGTGACCGCGGTGGCGATGATCTCGCGCTTGAGGCGGTGACGCTCCATCGCATCGGCGTACTTCTTCTGCAACGGCTGCGGGAAGTAGCGCTGCAATTCCTTGGACAGGTACGGGTCTTCGGGAATGTCAGATTCCAGCAGCTGCTGGAACGCCACCAGCTTGGAATACGACAACAGCACCGACAGCTCCGGCCGGGTCAGGCCCTGGCCGCGCGCCTTGCGTGCCGACAGCTCGGCATCGGAGGGCAGGAACTCGATCTGCCGATCCAGCAGGCCCTGCAGTTCCAGCGTGCGGATGAAGTGCTGCTTGGAGCCGAGCCGCTTGACGCTCATGCGTTCCATCAGGCTGATCGCCTGGTTCTGCCGGTAGTTGTCCCACAGCACCAGGTCGGCCACTTCGTCGGTCATCGACGCCAGCAGCTTGTTGCGTGCGTCATAGGTCAGCTTCTTGGCCTGCACCATGTCGTTGAGCAGGATCTTGATGTTGACCTCGTGATCGGAGGTGTCCACGCCGGCCGAGTTGTCGATGAAGTCGGTGTTGAGCAGCACGCCGGCCTGCGCCGCTTCGATGCGGCCCAGCTGGGTCAGGCCCAGGTTGCCGCCCTCGCCCACCACCTTGCAGCGCAACTCGCCGCCATTGACGCGCAAGCCGTTATTGGCGCGGTCGCCGACATCGGCATGCGACTCGCTGGCCGCCTTGACGTAGGTGCCGATGCCGCCGTTCCAGAACAGGTCCACCGGGGCCTTGAGGATGGCGTTCATCAGTTCGTTCGGCGACAGCTGCTTGACGCTGGCGCCCAGGCCCAGCGCTTCACGCACCGGTGCACTGATGTCGATGGATTTGAGCGTACGCGGATAGATGCCGCCACCGGCGCTGATCAGCTTGGCGTCGTAGTCGGCCCAGCTGGAACGCGGCAGCTTGAACAGGCGGTCGCGCTCGCCGAAGGACAGCGCTGCATCCGGGTTCGGATCCAGGAAGATGTGCCGGTGGTCGAACGCGGCCAGCAGGCGGATGTGCCTTGAGAGCAGCATGCCGTTACCGAACACGTCGCCGGACATGTCGCCGATGCCGACCACGCTGAAGTCCTGGCTCTGGCAATCGCGACCCATCGCGCGGAAGTGGCGCTTGACCGATTCCCACGCGCCGCGCGCAGTGATGCCCATGCCCTTGTGGTCGTAACCGACCGAACCGCCGGAGGCGAACGCATCGCCGAGCCAGAAGCCGTGATCCAGCGCCAGGCCATTGGCGATATCGGAGAACGTGGCGGTGCCCTTGTCGGCCGCAACCACCAGGTACGGGTCGTCCTGGTCGTGGCGCACCACTTGCGGCGGCGGCACGATCTTGCCACCGACGATGTTGTCGGTGATGTCGAGCAGGCCCTGGATGAACAGCTTGTAGCAGGCGATGCCTTCTGCCTGGATCGCGTCGCGATCGCCGCCGACCGGCGAGCGCTTGACGTAGAACCCGCCCTTGGCGCCGACCGGCACGATCACGGTGTTCTTGACCATCTGCGCCTTGACCAGGCCCAGCACCTCGGTGCGGAAATCCTCGCGCCGGTCAGACCAGCGAAGGCCGCCACGCGCCACTGCGCCAAAGCGCAGGTGCACGCCTTCCACGCGCGGGCCGTAGACGAAAATTTCGCGATATGGACGCGGTTTGGGCAGGTCCGGCACGCGCGACGAATCCAGCTTGAAGCTGATGCAGTGGGGGTGCTTGCCGTTCTTGTCGGTCTGGTAATAGTTGGTGCGCAAGGTTGCATCGATCACATCGATGAAGCTGCGCAGGATGCGGTCTTCGTCCAGGCTGGAAACGCGATCCATCAACTTCAGCAAGGTGGCGCGGGTGGCGTCCTGCTGCGCGTCGCGATCGCCACCGCGCGCTTCCAACACGGCGTCCAGCGCCTTGAGCGTGGCCTCGTCGCCGCCTGCCAGCGCAGACAGCTCTTCGCGCAGGCGCTCCTGGCCGGCGAAGATCTGTGCCTTGGTTTCGCTACCGGTGGACGGATCGAAGCGCGCTTCGAACAGTTCCACCAGCAAGCGCGCCAGCAGCGGATAGCGGGTAAAGGTGGCTTCGACGTAGGCTTGCGAGAACGGCACTGCCGTCTGCAGCAGGTACTTGCAGTAGCCGCGCAGCAATGCCACCTGGCGCCAATGCAGGCCGGCCGCCAGGATCAGGCGATTGAAGCCGTCGTTTTCGGCATCGCCGTTCCAGATGCGCTCGAACGCTTCGCCGAAGCTGGCATCGGCGTGTGCGGCATTGATCTTGCCGGAGGTCGATTCGACCTCGAAATCCTGGATGTAGACCGGCGTGTCGCCGACCTGCAGCCGATACGGCCGCTCGGAAATCACCCGCAGGCCCATGTTTTCCATCATCGGCATCGCATCGGACAGCGGAATGTCGTCGAGCTGGCGGTACAGCTTCAGGCGCAGGCCTTCGCCAGCATCCAGACGCATGCCATCCTCGCGACGGATTTCCTGCAGGCTCAGATGCAGATCGTCCGGGCCATCCAGCGAGGCGAGGTGCTCGACGTCGGAGACCGCCGATTCGATCGAGGAATCTTCGATATAGCCGGCCGGCAGTGCACGACCGAAATTGGCCGCCATGCGCAGGCCATTGGCCTCGCCATGCCGCGCGACCAATGCTTCGCGCAGGGCATCGCGCCAGTTGCGCAGCAGGTGCGCCAGACGCGATTCGAGTTCGGTGGTGTTGAACTCCAGCGCCTCGCCGCTCTTGGGACGCACGATCAGGTGCAGCTGCGCCAGTGGCGATTCGCCCAGCACCACGCTGGAGTCGATGTATTCGCCGTGCAACGCGTCCTTCAACAAGGCTTCGATGCGCAGGCGCACATCGGTGTTGAAGCGTTCGCGCGGGATGTACACCAGCGCCGAGATGAAACGCCCGTACTTGTCGCGACGCAGGAACAGGCGGCTACGCACGCGCTCCTGCAAGCCGAGTATGCCCATCGCGGTGCGGTACAGCTCTTCTTCGTTGGACTGGAACAGCTCCTCGCGTGGCAGCGTTTCCAGGATGTGGCGCAAGGCCTTGCCGCTATGGCTGCTCGGGGTCAGCCCCGACTTGCTCATCACGTATTCGTGGCGCTGACGCACCAGCGGAATTTCCCACGGCCGGCGGTTGTAGGCGCTGGAAGTGAACAGTCCCAGGAAGCGCTGCTCGCCGACGATGCGGCCCTTGGCGTCGAATTCCAGGATGCCGATGTAATCCATGTAACCGACCCGGTGCACGCGCGAACGGGCATTGGTCTTGGTCAGGATCAACGCATCCTTGAGCTTGGACGAGGCATTCAGCCCATGCGCGGCCAGCGTGGTGACCGGACGCGCCGGCGAGGTGTCGCGCCCGCGCAGCAGGCCCAGGCCGGTCTCTTCCAGCGGCGCCAGCACGTCCTGGCCATCCTGCTTCTCCACCCGATACTCGCGGTAGCCGAAGAAGGTGAAGTGGTCGGCCGCGGCCCAGCGCAGGAACTCCTGCGCCTCGTGCCGGTTGATGTCGTCGATCGGCAAACGACGCGTCGCCAGATCGTCGGCCAGCATGACCATGCGCTCGCGCATCGCCGACCAGTCCTGCACGATGGCGCGCACCTCGGCCAGCACCTTGCGCACTGCCGCTTCCAGCTTGGGCATTTCTTCCGGCGGCTGGCGGTCGATCTCCAGAACCATCAGCGATTCGCTCTTGCCCTCGCCCACTGCGGTGAGCTTGCCGGACTTGTCGCGCGCGATGCGCAGCACCGGGTGGCCCAGCACGTGCACGCCGATGCCCAGGTCGGCCAGGGTCATGCTGACCGAATCCACCAGGAACGGCATGTCGTCGTTGACGATCTGCAACAGGGTATGCGGCGACTCGTAACCGTGGCTCTTCAAGGTCGGGTTGAACACCCGTACGTTGACCGTGCCGGCCTTGCGCGCGCGCGCGAACTCCAGCATGTCCGATGCCAGCGCCGCCCACTGCTCCGGCGGATGGTTCGGGAATTCGTCTTCCTCCATGCGCCGGTAGAAGTCGGCGGCGAACGCCTGGACTTCGGCCTGACGGGCGGCCGGGTAGCGCTTGCGCAACGCGGCAAACACCGGCTCGAGGGTAACCGCCTGCGGTTCGGTGGCAAGCACGGGGACGGCACGTTCGGCGACCGGTTTGACCGACGTCGTGGACGATTTCGAAGCGGCTTTCTTGGCTGTCATGAGTAGAGCTGGAATGCTCGGTGGAAAACCTGAATTGTACCGGGGCGCGGTGACGACGCCTTGCTGCATAGCGCAAATGTGCCGGCTGCGATGGCTCCTGGCGGCATGCAAAAGCGCTACATCAATGTAGGACGAGGACGCAGTGGCGGGAGGCGGGGCCGGACCGCCACAACCGGCAAAGTCCTGGCGAATGCTTGGCACACAAGGCGTTGCGCAGACAACGCCGCGACCGTCAAGGCTGTTTGAAAACTAAACTGGACGGTATAGTCTACCGCCATGACCCCTCGTTCCCACCGTGCTGCCCGGCGTTCGGACTGCGACCGCCGCATCCATGCGGCCGTGCATGCGCTGCTGGCCGAGCGTGGCATGCGGCTGAGCATGGATGCGGTGGCCGAGCGGGCCGGCTGTTCCAAGCAGACCCTGTACAGCTATTACGGCTGCAAGGAAAACCTGCTGCGCGATGTGCTGCAGGACCACGTGCACCTGGCGGCCGGGCCGCTGGGCACGGTATCGGGCGATCTCCACGCGGATCTGCTGGCTTTCGCGCTGGCCCATCTTGACCGTTTGAACAACCCCGATGTGCTACAGACCTGCCGTCTGGTCGAAGCCGAGTCGCATCGGTTTCCCGACCAGTCGCAGCAGATCTTCCACGACGGCGTGGTCGGCATGCAGCAGCGCCTGGCGCATCGCTTCGAACAGGCGATCGACGCCGGCCAACTGCGGCATGACGATCCGCACTTCATGGCCGAACTGCTGCTGGGCATGATCGTCGGGCTGGATTTCGACCGCCAACGGTTTCAAGTCCCCCATCGCGCCGGCCTTCCGGCCAGGCAGCGATGGGCGCAGTTCGCCGTGGACACCTTCCTGCGTGCGTTTGCTCCGGCTTCTGCCGCGCCGACGTCGCCACCTTCTCTTCTCACTTCAAGACCCTAACGGAGTTCCTCCTGATGATTGCCCCGCTCCGCACATTCGGCCTGGCCTGTGCCATCACCGTGGCGCTGGCTGCCTGCAGCAAGCCCGAACAACAGCAGGCGCCGCCGCCGGAAGTGTCGGTGCTGGAGATGAAGCCGCAGACGCTGCCGCTGGAACGCGACCTGGTCGGCCGCCTCTCGGCGTACCGTTCGGCGGACGTGCGCGCGCGCGTGGACGGCGTGGTGCTCAAGCGCCTGTACACCGAAGGCGCCAACGTCACCGAAGGCCAGCCGCTGTTCCAGATCGATCCGTCGCAGCTGAAGGCCACGTTGCTGCAGGCGCAAGGCCAGCTGGCCGCCGCCGAAGCGACCTATACCAACGCCAAGATCGCCGCTACGCGTGCACGCAGCCTGGCGCCGCAGCAGTACGTCTCGCGCGCCGACATCGACACCGCCGAAGCCAACGAGCGCTCATCCGGCGCCAACGTGCAACAGGCGCGCGGGGCGGTCGAAGCGGCGCGCATCCAGCTCGGCTTCGCCACCGTGACCTCGCCGATCACCGGCCGCGCCGGTATCCAGCGCGTGACCGAAGGCGCGCTGGTCGGTGCCGGTGAAGCCACCCTGCTGACCACCGTCGACCAGATCGACCCGCTGTACGTGAACTTCGCCATGAGCAGCGAAGAGCTGGCTGCCCTGCGTCAGGCGCAGAGCAGCGGCAACGTGCAGCTCAGCGGCGACGGCAAGTCGTCCATCAACGTGGAGTTGGGCAACGGCACGCAATACCAGCACCCCGGCACGTTGGACGTGTCTGCGGTAACGGTGGACCCGAGCACCGGTGCGGTGTCGTTGCGCGCCACCCTGCCCAACCCCGAACAATCGCTGCTGCCGGGCGCCTTCGTGACCTTCAAGGCCAGCCTGGGCCAGCGCAACAATGCCTACCTGCTGCCGCAGCAGGCAGTGCAGCGCGATGCCACCGGACCCTACGCCCTGGTGCTGGGCAAGGACGGCAAGGTGGTCCGCAAGAACCTGACCGTCGACGGCCAGCAGAAGGGCCAGTGGATCGTCACCGGCGGCATGACCCCGGGCGACCAGGTCATCGTCGATGGCGTGCAGAAGGCCAAGGAAGGGCAGCCAGCCAAGGGCGTGCCGTGGGATCCGAACAAGCCGGCACAGGGCGGCCAGCCCGGCGCACCGGCCGCGGCACAGGGCGGCGACGCGCAAGCCGCACCGTCCGCCGACAAGGCCGATGCAGCGGCGCCGGCCGCCCAGCAACAGCCCAAGCAGGATGCGGCCGCGCAACCGGCCGACTCCCAGTCCAAGCAGCAGTGACGGAACCCGGACATGCCTAAGTTTTTTATTGAACACCCGGTCTTTGCGTGGGTGGTGGCGATCCTGATTTCGCTTGCGGGCGTGATCTCGATCCTGAATCTGGGTATCGAGTCGTACCCGACGATCGCCCCGCCGCAGGTCACCGTTACCGCCAACTTCCCCGGCGCCAGCGCCGACACAGCAGAAAAGGCGGTGACCCAGGTCATCGAACAGCAGCTCACCGGCATCGACCACCTGCTGTACTTCAACTCGTCCTCGGCCGCCAACGGCCGCGTGACCATCACGCTGACCTTCGAAACCGGCACCGATGCGGATATCGCGCAGGTGCAGGTGCAGAACAAGGTGTCGCTGGCCACGCCGCGCCTGCCGTCGGAAGTGACCCAGCAAGGTGTGGTGGTGGCCAAGGCCAACGCCGGCTTCCTGATGGTGGCCGCGCTGCGCTCGGACAACCCGTCGATCAACCGCGACGCGCTCAACGACATCGTCGGCTCGCGCGTGCTCGAGCAGATCTCGCGCGTGCCCGGCGTGGGCAGCACCAACCAGTTCGGCGCCGAGTACGCAATGAACATCTGGTTGAACCCGGAGAAACTGCAGGGCTACAACCTGTCGGCGACCCAGGTGCTGACTGCGGTGCGTAACCAGAACGTGCAGTTCGCTGCCGGTTCGGTGGGCGCCGACCCGACCCCGGAAGGCATCAGCTTCACCGCCACAGTGTCGGCGGAAGGCCGCTTCAGCTCGCCCGAGCAGTTCGAAAACATCATCCTGCGGACCGACAACAATGGCGCCACCGTGCGCTTGAAGGACGTCGCGCGCGTGACCGTGGGGCCGAGCAACTACGGCTTCGATACCCAGTACAACGGCAAGCCCACCGGTGCCTTCGGTATCCAGCTGTTGCCGGGCGCCAATGCATTGAACGTGTCCGAGGCGGTCGGCGCCAAGCTCGACGAACTGCAGCCCACCTTCCCGCAGGGCGTGACCTGGTTTGCGCCGTACGAATCGACCACCTTCGTGCGCATATCCATCGAGGAAGTGATCCACACGCTGGTGGAAGCCATCGTGCTGGTGTTCCTGGTGATGCTGCTGTTCCTGCAGAACTTCCGCGCCACCGTGATTCCCACGCTGGTGATTCCGGTCGCGCTGCTGGGCACGTTCTTCGGCATGTACATGATCGGCTTCACCATCAACCAGCTGACGCTGTTTGCGATGGTGCTGGCGATCGGCATCGTGGTGGACGATGCGATCGTGGTGATCGAGAACGTCGAACGCATCATGAGCGAGGAGCACCTGGAGCCGAAGGCGGCCACGCAGAAGGCGATGACCCAGATCACCGGCGCGGTGGTGGCCATCACCGTGGTGCTGGCGGCCGTGTTCATCCCCTCCTCGCTGCAGCCTGGCGCCTCGGGCGCGATCTACAAGCAGTTCGCGTTGACCATCGCCATGTCGATGGGGTTCTCCGCGTTCCTGGCGTTGAGCTTCACCCCGGCACTGTGCGCGGCGTTCCTCAAGTCGACCCACTCGACCAAGAAGAACTGGGTCTACCGCACCTTCGACAAGTACTACGACAAGCTGGCGCATCGCTATGTCGGCGTGGTCGGCCATACCCTCAAGCGCTCGCCGCCGTGGATGATTGCGTTCGTGGCGCTGGTAGTGCTGTGCGGCTTCCTGTTCACGCGCATGCCGGGTAGCTTCCTGCCGGAAGAAGACCAGGGCTTTGCGGTGGCCATCGTGCAGCTGCCGCCGGGCGCGACCAAGATCCGCACCAACGAGGCGTTCGCGCAGATGCGTGCGGTGCTGGAGAAGCAGCCGGCCGTGGAAGGCATGCTGCAGATCGCCGGCTTCAGCTTCCTGGGCTCGGGCGAAAACGTCGGTATGGGCTTCATCCGGCTCAAGCCGTGGGAAGAACGCGACGTCACTGCCGAGCAGTTGATCCAGCAGCTCAATGGCGCCTTCTACGGCATCAAGGGCGCGCAGATCTTCGTGGTCAACCTGCCCACCGTGCAGGGCCTGGGCCAGTTCGGCGGCTTCGACATGTGGCTTGCAGGACCGCTCCGGTGCCGGCCAGGAGGCGCTGATCAATGCGCGCAACATCGTGCTCGGCAAGGCCGCGGAGAAGCAGGACGCCCTGGTTGGCGTGCGTCCGAACGGCCTGGAAAACTCGCCGCAGCTGCAGTTGCACGTGGACCGCGTGCAGGCGCAGTCGATGGGCCTGGATGTCAGCGATATCTATAGCTCGATCCAGCTGATGCTGGCGCCGGTGTACGTCAACGACTACTTCGCCGAGGGCCGCATCAAGCGCGTCAACATGCGTGCCGACGATCAGTTCCGCGCCGGCCCGGAGTCGCTGCGCGACTTCTTCACGCCCAGTGCCACCGCCACCGGTGCCGATGGTCAGCCGGCGATGATTCCGCTGAGCAACGTGGTCAAGGCCGAGTGGAACTACGCCTCGCCGGCCCTGAACCGCTACAACGGCTATTCCGCCGTGAATATCGTCGGCAACCCGGCACCGGGCGGCAGTTCCGGCCAGGCGATGAGCGCGATGGAAGATATCGTCAACAACGATCTGCCGCCGGGCTTCGGTTTCGACTGGAGCGGCATGTCGTACCAGGAAATCATCGCCGGTAATGCGGCCACGCTGCTGCTGGCGTTGTCGGTGGTGGTGGTGTTCCTGTGCCTGGCCGCGCTTTATGAAAGCTGGTCGATTCCGGTGGCGGTGCTGCTGGTGGTACCGATCGGCGTGCTGGGCGCGATCACCTTCTCGATGTTGCGCGGATTGCCGAACGATCTGTACTTCAAGATCGGCATGATCACGGTGATTGGCCTGGCGGCGAAGAACGCGATCCTGATCGTGGAATTCGCCGTGGAGCAGCGTGCGGCGGGCAAGACCCTGCGCGAGGCCACCCTGGAAGCGGCGCACCTGCGCTTCCGCCCGATCCTGATGACCTCGTTCGCGTTCATCCTGGGCGTGCTGCCGCTGGCCATCTCCACCGGTGCCGGCGCCAACTCGCGCCACTCCATCGGTACCGGCGTGATCGGCGGCATGGTGTTCGCCACCGTGCTCGGCGTGATCTTCATCCCGCTGTTCTTCGTGGTGGTGCGGCGCATGCTGGGCGACAAGCTGGACGAGCAGTCCAAGGAATATCTGGCCGTGCAGAACGACGGTGGCACCCACCGCCCGGATCGCTGAGTCAGGCGTTTGCTGTAAACCGAAAAGCCCCGGCAGTGCCGGGGCTTTTTTATGCTTTGACATGAAAGTTTTGACTGCATCCAAACCAAGCGACGACTCGAAGCGGTTTCTCCAATAGCGCGCGGATGGACACGTTGGAGAGCCTGCAATCGGCCACTTCGTTGCAGGGCCCTTGCCCGCCTACCATCGCGGGACACGCTGCAAGTACGTCCTTGTAAGCTCTTACGCGGCATCCATGCCGCGTAAGGTCCCGCGACGGTAGGCGGGCAAGGACCAATCACAATGGTCGGTGCGCAGAGCTGCCACTAAACAGCCAGCAAACTGTCTTGCGCGGTGCCCTCGCCGCTTGCGGGACCGATGGCGGCATGGATTCCGCAATCGAGCCCCCACGGACGGATTTACGGCGTGTCCCGCGAGCGGTGGTGAGGACGCCGCATCTCGACTAAGCCAGTCTTTTGACTTGAAGCCTTTGACTGCATCAAGCCAAGCCACGACACGAACATGCATGGCGTGCTTCAAGTTACCCACGCGATTCCAGAGCAGTCAGACGCCCGGCATACGCGCACCAGTCGAACCACGCACCACACAGCGCCCGGTCATGACCATGCGGCGGATCGGCAATTGCGGATTGCTTAGCCGTTCCAGCAGCAAGGACATCGCCGCCCGGCCCATGTCTTCCACCGGCTGCTCGACCACGGTGATGCCCGGCTCGACCAGGTCGGTCCAGCGCTCGTTGTCGAACCCGGCCAGCGCCAGATCCTGCGGCAGGCGCAGGCCGGCGGTGCGTGCGGCCTTCAGCGCGCCCATCAGCAGCAGGCTGTTACTGGTGACGATGGCCTCGGGCCGCCCGTCGTTGGCCAGCCATGTCCCCAACTCGGCAATCGCCGCCTCGGCGGTGGGTGCCACTTCGCGGTAATCCGGCTGCAGCCCCTGCGCGCGCATCGCGGCCAGGTAACCGTCGCGACGCTCGGCCGCGGTGGTGCTGGTGCTGCCGAACAGCCCGCCGATGCGCCGGTAGCCCTGCGCCTGCAGATGCGCCACCAGCTCGGCCATCGCCGCGCCGTTGTCCAGCACCACGCTGTCGTAGCGGCTGCCGGGGCCGGCGCGGTCCACCAGCACGGTGGGGTAGTCCAGCGCCAACTCGTGCATGCGCCCCACCGTGACCCGGGTCGGGGCGAAGATCAATCCGGTGATGCGCTCTTCCTGCATCAGCTCCAGGTACAGCGCCTCGCGTTCGGGGTCTTCATCGGTATTGCACAGGGTCACGCGCATACCGGCACGGTAGGCGACCTCTTCCACCGCACGGATCAGCGCCGTGAAGTACGGGTTGCGGATGTCGGCCACGATCACCCCCAGGATGCCGGATTGCTGGGATCGCAATCGCCGCGCCATCAGGTTGGGCCGATAGCCGGTCTGGCGCACCGCCGCTTCCACCTTGGCGCGTACGTCGTCGCTGACCGGGCCACTGCCCAGCGCGCGCGACACCGTGGACTTGGACACACCGGCCACGCGGGCCACGTCATTGATGCTGATACTCACTGGGACCGTTCCCGCTCCATTTTGCGCACCTTGACCCAGGCGCGGTGTCGGCCCTGATGCTAACCCGAAAGCACTACAGTGTTTTTGTGCACCGCACATTGACCTGGATCGTGGGAACGTTCCCACTATACTTCCCAGCCCGACCCCATCCGGAGCCCGTCTTGTCCTCTCCGTCGCCAGCCCCTGTCACCCCCGACCTTGTGCGCCTGCGCGCCTCCGCCCGCGACAAGGACGACGCCATCGCCCAGGCCGCCCAGTTGCTGGTCGCGGCCGGCTGCGTGGCGCCGGGCTACGACGCCAGCATGCGGCGCCGCGAAGGCCTGGCGAACACCTTCCTCGGCCACGGCCTGGCGATCCCGCACGGCGTCGGCGAAGACCGCCACCTGGTGCGCCGCGACGGCATCGCAGTGCTGCAACTGCCCGACGGCGTGGAATGGAACCCCGGCCAGGTCACCCGGCTGGTGGTCGGCATCGCCGCGCAGTCCGATACCCACATCACCCTGCTGCGCCGGCTGACCCGGTTGATCCAGGACCCGGCCCAGCTCGAAGCGCTGTTCAGTACCGACGACCCCGGCGTGATCGTGGCCGCACTCACCGGCGACCGTGCGCCCGAGACCAATGCCACGCCGGCCACCGACCTGGCCGAAACATTCGAGTGGACCATCGCCTACCCCAGCGGCCTGCACGCGCGCCCGGCCACCCGCTGGGCCGAGACCGCACGCGGCTTTTCCGCACGTGCGCAGGTGCGCGCCGGCGACCAGGCCGCCGATGCCAAGAGCCTGGTCGGCCTGCTGCAGCTGGGCCTGCGTGCCGGCGACCGCATCACCGTCTCGGCCGAAGGCAGCGACGCGGCGGAACTGCTCAAACGCCTGCGCGCCGTCATGGACAGCCTCACCGCGCAGGAAAAGGCCGATGCCGAGCGCGCCGCGCAACGTCGCGCCGCCCCGGTGGCCGGCTGGACGCCGCCACAGGCGCAGCCGGCCATTGTCGGCATCGGCGCCAGCCCGGGCGTGGCGATCGGCATCGTGCACCGCCTGCGCGCCGCGCAGACCGAAGTGGCCGATCAACCGGTGGGCCTGGGCGATGGTGGCGCGCAACTGCACGACGCGCTGACCCGCACCCGCCAGCAGCTGGCGGCGATCCAGGACGACACCCAGCGCCGGCTCGGTGCCTCGGACGCGGCCATCTTCAAGGCCCAGGCCGAACTGCTCAACGACACCGACCTGATCACCCGCACCTGCCAGCTGATGGTCGAAGGCCACGGCGTGGCGTGGTCGTGGCACCAGGCGGTGGAACAGATGGCCTCCGGCCTGGCCGCCCTCGGCAACCCGGTGCTGGCCGGTCGCGCGGCCGATCTG
Source organism: Xanthomonas phaseoli pv. phaseoli (assembly GCA_022749655.1). GTDB lineage: Bacteria > Pseudomonadota > Gammaproteobacteria > Xanthomonadales > Xanthomonadaceae > Xanthomonas > Xanthomonas phaseoli. The sequence continues at coordinate 2,577,417 of CP094243.1, read as the reverse complement.
CGCGACGTCGGCCGCCGCGTACTGGCCCAGCTCGACCCGGCCGCCGCCGGCGCCGGTCTCACCGACCTGCCCGAACAGCCGTGCATCCTGCTCGCCAGCGACCTGTCGCCTTCTGACACCGCCAACCTGGACACCGCGCGCGTGCTCGGCCTGGCCACTGCGCAAGGCGGCCCGACCTCGCACACCGCGATCCTCTCGCGCACCCTGGGCCTGCCGGCGCTGGTGGCGGCCGGCGGCCAGTTGCTGGACATCGAAGAAGGCGTTACCGCGATCATCGACGGCAGCAGCGGGCGCCTGTACATCGACCCGTCCGCGCAGGATCTGGACGCGGCCCGCACGCATATCGCCGAGCAGCAGGCCATCCGCGAGCGCGAGGCCGCGCAGCGCGCGTTGCCGGCCGAAACCAGCGACGGCCACCACATCGACATCGGCGCCAACGTCAATCTGCCCGACCAGGTGGCGATGGCGCTGACCCAGGGCGCCGAGGGCGTTGGCCTGATGCGCACCGAATTCCTGTTCCTGGAAAGCGGCCGCACCCCAGCGAAGACGAACAACACGTCACCTACCTGGCCATGGCGCAGGCGCTGGATGGCCGCCCGCTGATCGTGCGTGCGCTGGATATCGGCGGCGACAAGCAGGTGGCGCATCTGGAATTGCCGCACGAAGAAAACCCGTTCCTGGGCGTGCGCGGCGCGCGCCTGCTGCTGCGCCGCCCCGACCTGCTGGAGCCGCAACTGCGTGCGCTGTATCGCGCCGCCAAGGACGGGGCGCGGCTGTCGATCATGTTCCCGATGATCACCTCGGTGCCGGAATTGGTCGCGCTGCGCGCCATCTGCGCACGCATCCGCGCCGACCTCGATGCACCGGAGGTGCCGATCGGCATCATGATCGAAGTGCCGGCCGCCGCCGCGCAGGCCGACGTGCTGGCGCGCCACGCAGACTTCTTCTCGATCGGCACCAACGACCTCACCCAGTACGTGCTGGCGATCGACCGCCAGAACCCGGAACTGGCCGCCGAAGCCGACAGCCTGCACCCGGCGGTGCTGCGCATGATCCGCAGCACCATTGACGGTGCACGCAAGCACGAGCGCTGGGTCGGTGTGTGCGGCGGCTTGGCCGGCGACGCGTTCGGCGCCAGCCTGCTGGCCGGCCTGGGCGTGCAGGAATTGTCGATGACGCCCAACGATATCCCGGCGGTCAAGGCACGCCTGCGTGGCGCCGCGTTGAGCCAGCTGCAACAGCTTGCCGAACAGGCACTGGCCTGCGAAACCGCCGAACAGGTGCGCGCATTGGAAGCCAAGCGCGAGGACAAGGCATGAGCCTGCAGGCCATCACCGTCACGCTGAACCCGGCGATCGACCAGACCATCCAGCTCGAGCACCTGCAGCCGGGCGCCGTGCACCGCGCCAGCAGCGTGCGCAACGATGCCGGCGGCAAGGGCATCAATGTGGCCGCGTGCCTGGCCGACTGGGGCAGCCAGGTGGCCGCGCTGGGCGTGCTCGGGGTCGGCAACGCCGGCGTGTTCGAAGCACTGTTCCGCGAACGCGGCATCGCCGATCACTGCCAGCGCATGGCCGGCGAAACCCGCACCAATCTCAAGTTGGTCGACGCGCGCAGCAACGACACCACCGACATCAACCTGCCCGGCCTGCGCTTAGGGCCTGCGCATCTGCAAGGCGTGGCCGATCATCTCGCCCCGCTGCTGCGCCCCGGCCTGCCGGTGGTGCTGTCGGGCAGCCTGCCGGCCGGGCTGCCGGACGACAGCTGGGCGCAATTGCAGGCCCAGGCCAGCGCTGCCGGTGCGCGCGTGCTGCTGGATACCAGCGGCATGCCGCTGGCGAGGGCGCTGGATGCCGCACGCGAGGCGCTGCCGTATGCGGTCAAGCCCAATCGCGACGAACTCGCAGCCTGGACCGGCCGCCCGTTGAACGACCGCGGCGCACTCAGCGCCGCCGCGCACGAACTGATCGCCCGCGGCATCCAGTTGGTGGTCATTTCGATGGGCACCGAAGGCGCCCTGTTCGTGCAACGCGACCAGCGGTTGATCGCCCGCCCGCCTCGCCTGGCGCACGGCAGCAGCGTGGGCGCAGGCGATGCGATGGTGGCCGGTCTGGCCGCCGCCTCGCTCGATGCCGCGACCACGCTGGAGCAGTGCGCACGGCTGGCCACGGCGTTTTCGATGTGCCGGCTGGAAAGCGGCGATGCGCGCCGGATTACGCCAGAGGGCGTGCGCCGCGCCGCAACCGATGTGGTGATCGAAGCACTGTCATGAGCAGCCATTCGCCGCTGCCGATGCATGCACCCAGGCGTTCGTCTGGCTGGCAGTCGCAGACGGCGGCAGATCGCGCGCATCACCGCCACGCATAACGCTTGAAATTCCCCGCCGGCGACACCGGCGACCGCAACACAGCAGGAGTTTTGCCATGTCCTCTTCCATCGTGGTCATCGCCGCTGGCGAACGCAGTACCGAAGCCGTCCTGGCGGCCGAAGCGCTGCGCCGCGCGGCCACTGCCGCCGGCCGCCGCGTGACGATCGAAATCCGCAGCGACCAGGGCGTGCTCGGCGCCTTGCCGGGCGAACTCGCCAACGCCGCCACCCAGGTCCTGGTGGTCGGCGACGCCGACGTCGATACCGCCCGCTTTGGCGATGCGCAACTGGTGCGCCTGAGCCTGGGCGCGGTGCTTGACGATCCGGCGGCTGCGATCGGCAAGCTGGCCGCACACGCCGACCCGGCCGTCGCCGGCAATCCCGGCGGCACCGCCAGCGGCAGCAAGCGCATCGTGGCCATCACCTCCTGCCCTACCGGCATCGCGCACACCTTCATGGCCGCCGAGGGCCTGCAGCAAGCCGCCAAGAAGCTCGGCTACCAGATGCGGGTGGAAACCCAGGGCTCGGTGGGTGCGCAGGACGCACTCACCGACGACGAAATCCGCGCAGCAGACGTGGTCATCATCGCGGCCGACCGCGAGGTCGACCTGGCCCGCTTCGGCGGCAAGCGCGTGTTCAAGAGCGGCACCAAGCCGGCGATCAACGATGGCCCGGCGCTGATCAACAAGGCCCTGGCCGACGCCAGCGTGCAGGGCGGCGCCACGCCCGCCAGCGCCACCGCGAGCAAGGGCCGCACCGGCGCCTACAAGCATCTGATGACCGGCGTCTCGTTCATGCTGCCGTTCGTCACTGCCGGCGGCCTGCTGATCGCGCTGGCATTTGCGCTCGGCGGTATCTACGCCGGCGACGATGCGCACCAGGGCACCCTGGCCTGGTCGCTGTTCCAGATTGGCGCCAAGGCCGGCTTCACCCTGATGGTGCCGGCCCTGGCCGGCTATATCGCCTACTCCATCGCCGATCGCCCGGGCATCGCGCCCGGCATGATCGGGGGCCTGGTCGCGGCCAATCTCAACGCCGGTTTCCTCGGCGGGATCATTGCCGGCTTCATCGCCGGCTACGGCGTGGCTGCGCTCAACCGCTATATCAAGCTGCCGCGCAACCTGGAAGGCCTCAAGCCGGTGCTGATCCTGCCGGTGCTGGGCACCCTGCTGGTCGGGCTGGCGATGATGTACGTGTTCGGCCAGCCGGTAGCCGACCTGCTGGCCTGGCTCACCGCCTGGCTGCGCGGCATGCACGGCAGCAGCGCACTGCTGCTGGGCCTGTTGCTTGGCGGCATGATGGCCTTCGACATGGGCGGGCCGGTCAACAAGGCGGCCTATGCGTTCTCCACCGGCCTGATCGCCAGCCAGGTCTATACCCCGATGGCCGCCGCCATGGTCGCCGGCATGACCCCGCCGCTGGGCATCGCGCTGGCGACCTGGGTGTTCCGCAACCGCTTCACCGCCGAAGAACGCGGATCGGCCACCGCGGCCGGCGTGCTCGGGCTGGCCTTCGTCACCGAAGGCGCCATCCCGTACGCTGCGCGCGACCCGTTGCGCACCATCCCGGCGCTGGTGATCGGCTCGGCCGTGGCCGGCGCCATCTCGATGACCGCCGGTGCCGAATTGAAGGCCCCCACGGCGGCATCTTCGTGCTAAATCCCAACGCGGTCACCCACCTGCTCAACTACGTGCTGGCCCTGGTGGTCGGCGTCGTGGTCACGGCCATCGCGCTGCGCCTGCTCAAGAAGCCGGTGACCGACGTCGTCGCCTGAGGCATCCACGGCGGCATGAACCTGCCGCCGCACCTGACGCGCCCGAGTTTTCCCGCGCGCCCCTGACCTGCTTCACCGCTGCACGCGCACCCAGGTGCGCTGCCAGCGGCTTGCCCACCCACGTGTTGTCGCGTTCGCCACCACGGCCACGCCCTTTGTCCGGAGTCCTGCCATGACCGCCCTCGCCCCCGCCGTGCCCGCCCCCGCCTGTTGTGCCTGTCGCTGACCCTGGCACTTGCCCCGCTCGCCCACGCGCAGGACGCCGCCGACGCCTTCAAGCTCAAGTTGGGCTACACCGGCGAAGCCGCCTCGATGATCGACGGCGGCCGCAAGAGCGGCGACGCCTACGCCGGCCAGTTGATGGTCGGCACCGATGTCGACATGGACCGCCTGTTCGGCTGGAACGGCGCCACGGTGAAGCTGTACATCACCAACCGCCACGGCACCAACCTGGCCAACAGCAGCATCGGCAACAGCACCTCGGTGCAGGAAATCTACGGCGGCCAGGGCACCCGCCTGGCCAACTTCACCCTGCTGCAGAAGCTCTTCAACGACCGCCTGGAACTGGAAGCCGGCCGCAGCGTGGCCAACATCCACTTCCTCGGCTCGGACCTGTGCCAGTACTTTCAGGGTAATTCGGCCTGCGGCAACCCCACCTTCGTCTTCCGTACCAGCAACTTCACCTACTGGCCGGTCTCCAGCTGGGCCGCGCATGCCACCGCCTGGGCCACACCGAAGGTCTATCTGCATGTCGGCGCCTACGAGGTCAACCCCATCCAGGCGCAGGGCGGCCAGCACGGCCTGAACTGGAGCACCAACGACACCACCGGCGTGGTGGTGCCCTACGCCGTGGGCTACAAGAACAAGGGCGGCGACGGCAGCATGGCCGCGATGTACGAACTCGGTGGCTGGCAGGACAACTCCGACTACACCGATCCGCTGCGCGACCGCAACGGCAACCCGGCCGTGCTGAGCGGCCTGGGGTATGAGAACAAGCAGGGCCGCTCGGGCCTGTTCGCACGCTTCGAACAGCAGGTCACCAATCCCGACCCGTCGGGCACGCGTGGCCTGACCGTGTTCGGTGCCGTGCTCAAGAGCACCGGCGGCCAGGCCATCGAGGACCATTTCATCCAGCTCGGCCTGGTGCAGAAAGGCACCTTCGCCAGCCGCCCGCAGGACAACATCGCCTTCGTGATCACGCAGCAGAAATACAGCGACGAAGCGATCGAAAACCTGCGCCTGGCGCGCGCCTCCGCCGGCGGCACCGGCACCCCAGCCGACAACCAGATCATGATGGAGCTGAGCTACGGCATCCAGGTCACCAAGCGCCTGCGCATCGCCCCGAACCTGCACTACGTCATCAACCCCGACCAGTTCAACGAACCCACGCGCACCAACGATCTGAAGAACGCGTTGATTGCGGGCATGCGGATCGATTGGAATTTGTGAGCCATCGAGAGGGTGTGCGCGTTGCGCGCATGCTTGGTGGACACCACTGCGTGAAGCGAGTGGCGGGTGCGTTGCATCTGACTGCAGTGCAACGCATTGCGTCGACCCGGTTGGCATTGGCATTTGCCGGATGTGGTAGACGAGTTCGATGAGCCGCTTAGGCGTGCGATCGCACGCAATGAGGCGTATCGGTCGACCAGATCGCGCGCAAGCACGTCGCTGTAATAACGACGTCGCATCATTGCGAATCTGATGTCGCGCGCAGATTGATCGCTCTGTATTGCCTCTGGTTGCCGTAACGCGGCCCGTTCTTCTCGAAGGTGCCACAGAGCCGGCCTTCGCCACAGGGAGCCAAGTCGGCACGCGACACGCGATCCAGGTAATCGATTGAGGCCCGAAGCTGCGCGAGTTCGGCCTTCTTTTCGTTGATGTTCCCAAACGAGTAAGCCACCGCACCCAGCCCCAAAATGCCTGCCAAGAGCATCGTGGCCGATGCGATCCACATGCGCCGTGTGATCCGTGTTTCTAAGGATTGCTGGGCCTGCGCATAACGTCGAGTGGCTTGCTGCAATGTCTCGTCCGCATGTGCCATCTCTTTGTTGAACCGCTTGGCAGCCGGTTCCAGCGTCTGCGTCAACGCCTGATCGGTCAGCTGCGTCAGCCTCGGCAATGCATTCTCCAGCACCCGGTTGACCTTGGCATCGGCGCTGCTGGCCGCGCGTTGCAGCACTTGGAGTTGCTCGGCAACCACATCGCGCAGCCGTTGTTCGCGCTGCTGCATGGATGCCACCAGGGTCGTCAGCACCGTGATGGTCTCTTGCAAAGACGTATTGGATGCGTTCAACGTCGCCATCATTTCCGCCATTGCGGCGGCGTCTTGCCTGTCCATAGGTCTCCTCAGCTCGGCTGGTCATGGAAGAGATTCTGACTAACCACCGCCCCCACCACCACCGCCTCCTCCTCCTCCTCCCCGCCGCCGTCTCCACCTCCACCGCCGTCACCTTGGGGACCGCTCTGCATCGGTCCCTTGGCGAACTCCGGCAAGGTCATCACCATTACCGGCCCCCGGCTGGTGTTGACCTCAGCTGAGACATCCATCCCCAGCGCCTGGCGTGTGGCGACGTGCTCCTGGGCTTCTTGCTGGGCCTGCGCCTCCAGGAACTCGTTGCCTCTTTTGATCAGCGCCTGCGTTGCTGCGCTGTTGGCCACCCGGTTCAAGGCCTGCTCGATCGCCAGCTCGTTCTTGCTATCGAGTGCGTAGAGCACCTCGTCCACGTCCGGGTCGCCCGTAATGGATTTCCGCTGAACCTGCGAGGCATCGTTTGGCGCATCCCCTGATCCAGGACCGGCGAAGCGCTGAGCTAGAGGTGGAAAGGCATCGGTTTGCTCAGCCGCTTCACTGGGAGAGCGACGCGCTTGCTCGCGCTGCGGGAACTCCGTCGAGGCTCGCGCCGTCCGTGCTCCGGGCGTTGTCACGAGCGAAGGGATAGGGTTCTCCACGGTCGCGATACTCCTTCCATTCCTGGTGGAAGCGTTCGTCTTCCCGATCTGCCGCCTCAATCTCCTGTTGCAGCTGGCGCAGCGAGCACATGGTCTCTTCCAGAAACAAAGCGCCACCCGGGTCTGCGGCGCTGCGGTCCTGCACCGGAGTCGATGGGGCGCGCTGGTTTTCCGCATCCGCCGACCCTGCGGGGAAGCGACTTACAGCACTAGCTTCCAAGGAACGCTCATGTGCCTGCGCAACGTGTGCTGCTGGCGGCACAGTCGCCCCATGCTCAGTGAGCGAGAAATCTGAGGGACGGAGCTGCTCGGCCTTGGTTTCTTGCTCAGGAGTTGAGAGCGCTGCGGCCTGCGATGCCATCAACGGGTCCGCTGTCGCAGGCGTTGTTGGGGCCATGACGCGAACCGGCTCTGCCTCGTGCTCACGCACAGCATCTTGCTGGCGGACCGGTGCTTGCTCTATCTCCGCCTGCTGCGTTTGCACCCGGCGAGACAGCGCCGGGGTCACCGCATCGGCCTGTGCGCTTTGCAAAGGTGGATTGCCGGATTCCCGACCCTCGGATGGAGGCACTTGAACCCGCTCGGTGTCGCGGCTTTGCACCGCTTGCGGTTCGAACGCGTGCTCTGCTTCTTGTGCTTGACGCGGCTGCGCGTCACCTGGGCCCGTCGCCGGCTTTGGTGGGTCAGGTGGGTTGGGAGCCACGTGTTCGCCTGTGTATTGATTCTGGACTTCTGACTGCTGACGCGCGTCTTCCTGCGGCAACTCGGTCCGTGGCGTTTGCTGAGCCAGCGCCGCAGTCGGAGCGTGCGGCTGAAGATCGGCTTGTTGCGAGGCGTGCTGGCTGGGGTCTTGCTGCGGCGCTTGCCGAGCCTGATGTTCCTGGACCTCAGTTCGCGTTGCTTCTTGAGCCTGGCGGTCTTGTTGCTCCCGCTGCTGGCTGTCGGCCTGGCGCTCTTGCGCCTGACGTTGCTCGACATCCCTCTCCTCACGCTCCTGCAGTTCTCGCTGCTGGCTGGCCTGAGACTGCCGCTCTTGTTGCTCGCGTTCTTCTTGTTCGCGTTGCTGCTCTACTTGGCGTTGCCCTTCCAACACCGCCTGCGCCTGGACTGCTTGTTCGCTCTGCGCCTGGCCTTCTCGCTCCGGCTGTGCCAGTTGGGAGCGTGTGCAGAATTTTGTGTAACCGTGGTTTGGGTTACCGCTGAGGAAGTCGCCCCTCGAACTGGATCGTAAAGCGGTTCAGCGCAGCCTTCCAGTCGCGGATCGGCAGCGTCCATTTCTTGGTGATGTTGCGCAGAGCCAGGTAGAACAGTTTCATCAAGGCTTCGTCGCTGGGGAACGCGCCGCGGTTCTTGGTCAGCTTGCGCAGGCTCATGTTGACCGACTCGATGGCGTTGGTCGTATAGATCACCTTGCGGATCTCCGGTGGGTAGTCGAAGAACGGGATCAGTCGTGACCAATTGCGCCGCCATGACTGGCTGATGGGCGGGTACTGGGCGTCCCACTTGGCCTCGAACTCGGTCAGTGCCTGCTCGGCCTCCTCGACGGTGGCGCAGGCGTAAATGCGCTTGAGATCGGCGGCAACCTCGGCGCGGCGTTTCCACGAGACGTAGTTCAGGCTGTGCCGCACCATGTGCACGATGCACAGCTGCACGGTGGTCTGCGGGAACACCGCCTCGATCGCCTCGGGAAACCCCTTCAGGCCATCGACGCAGGCAATGAGGGCGTGTCCTAGATTTTGTGTAACCGGGCCACAGGCAGGAGACTGCCACCTAACCCGGAGACACCATGAGCCCACGCACACATGAGGTACCCGACGAGCTGCTTAGCAGCCTGTTGGTCAACTACACCAAACCCGAGGATCTGATCGGCGAGAACGGCCTGCTCAAGCAGCTGACCAAGCGGTTGGTGGAGCGGGCGCTGGACGCGGAGATGACCGAACACCTCGGTCATGACAAGCATGAGCCGGTCGCCAACGCGGCCGGCAACACGCGCAACGGACGCAGCCGCAAGACGCTCAAGGGCGAGTTCGGCGAGCTGCCGATCGAGATTCCGCGTGATCGCCACGGCAGCTTCGCGCCACAGCTGATCCCCAAGCACCAGACCCGCTGGGCCGGCTTCGATGACAAGATCTTGTCGTTGTACGCGCGCGGCATGACCGTGCGCGAGATCCAGTCGCACCTGGAGGAGATGTACGGCACCGAGGTGTCGCCGAGTCTGATTTCCTCAGTCACCGATGCGGTCGTCGAGGAGGTCAAGGCGTGGCAGGCGCGGCCACTGGATCCGGTCTATCCGATCGTCTATCTGGACTGCATCCACGTCAAAGTGCGCGAGGGCGCGGTGCGGGTCAAGGCGGTGTACCTGGCCATCGGCATCACCATGGGCGGCGAGAAGGAAGTGCTGGGCCTATGGCTGGCGCAGGCCGAGGGTGCCAAGTTTTGGCTGCAAGTCGTGACGGAGCTACGCAACCGCGGGGTGCAGGACATCTTCATTGCCTGCGTCGATGGCCTGAAGGGGTTTCCCGAGGCGATCGAGGCGGTGTTCCCGCAGACCACCGTGCAGCTGTGCATCGTGCACATGGTGCGGCACAGCCTGAACTACGTCTCGTGGAAACGCCGCGCCGAGGTTGCCGCCGATCTCAAGCGCATTTACGCCTGCGCCACCGTCGAGGAGGCCGAGCAGGCACTGACCGAGTTCGAGGCCAAGTGGGACGCCCAGTACCCGCCCATCAGCCAGTCATGGCGGCGCAATTGGTCACGACTGATCCCGTTCTTCGACTACCCACCGGAGATCCGCAAGGTGATCTATACGACCAACGCCATCGAGTCGGTCAACATGAGCCTGCGCAAGCTGACCAAGAACCGCGGCGCGTTCCCCAGCGACGAAGCCTTGATGAAACTGTTCTACCTGGCTCTGCGCAACATCACCAAGAAATGGACGCTGCCGATCCGCGACTGGAAGGCTGCGCTGAACCGCTTTACGATCCAGTTCGAGGGGCGACTTCCTCAGCGGTAACCCAAACCACGGTTACACAAAATTCTGCACACGCTCGGCAATGAAGATGTCCTGCACCCCGCGGTTGCGTAGCTCCGTCACGACTTGCAGCCAAAACTTGGCACCCTCGGCCTGCGCCAGCCATAGGCCCAGCACTTCCTTCTCGCCGCCCATGGTGATGCCGATGGCCAGGTACACCGCCTTGACCCGCACCGCGCCCTCGCGCACTTTGACGTGGATGCAGTCCAGATAGACGATCGGATAGACCGGATCCAGTGGCCGCGCCTGCCACGCCTTGACCTCCTCGACGACCGCATCGGTGACTGAGGAAATCAGACTCGGCGACACCTCGGTGCCGTACATCTCCTCCAGGTGCGACTGGATCTCGCGCACGGTCATGCCGCGCGCGTACAACGACAAGATCTTGTCATCGAAGCCGGCCCAGCGGGTCTGGTGCTTGGGGATCAGCTGTGGCGCGAAGCTGCCGTGGCGATCACGCGGAATCTCGATCGGCAGCTCGCCGAACTCGCCCTTGAGCGTCTTGCGGCTGCGTCCGTTGCGCGTGTTGCCGGCCGCGTTGGCGACCGGCTCATGCTTGTCATGACCGAGGTGTTCGGTCATCTCCGCGTCCAGCGCCCGCTCCACCAACCGCTTGGTCAGCTGCTTGAGCAGGCCGTTCTCGCCGATCAGATCCTCGGGTTTGGTGTAGTTGACCAACAGGCTGCTAAGCAGCTCGTCGGGTACCTCATGTGTGCGTGGGCTCATGGTGTCTCCGGGTTAGGTGGCAGTCTCCTGCCTGTGGCCCGGTTACACAAAATCTAGGACACGCCCATGGTGCCGGGTGTCTGGCCGTTCTCCGACAGCACGGGGTATCCGATCTTCATGGTCGTTTCGTCTGAGTAGCTAAACATATGCCTTACCTCCGCGGCCTAACTACTATTGGACCGCTGAGATGCGGTGTGGCACGGAGTATCTCCGATCGCTGGCGCTTTGTGAATGGGGAAATCCTAACCGCCGTCAAGGAATTACGCGACGTCAAACGGACTCCACCTTTGCGCGGTTTCTAATTTTATCCAGAAATGAAACAGGCGTATGAAATACACCACCAAAAACAATGGCGTAACAGCATGTACGCCGACGCAGTTGCTCTATCGAGTAAGCGACCGCTTACGCGTTCTGCACTACAGCCTGCGCACCGTGCAGGCGCATCTCAGTTAGACATGTCGCTTCATCCTGGCCAGCCGCCCTCCCACGCAACGTACTGCGTATCGATCGGCATCACTTGGCCGACGAAATCCCTAGTTCCCACAATCTCAAGTAGTGGCGTCACAGTGCTCAACCGTGAACTAAGCGCCCAACGCCACAAACGAAAAAACCGCGCACTGCGCGGTTTTTTCGTCAGACCTTTTTGCCAACCCATCAAGGACGACGCGCCAGCGCCTCCACGTCCTTGGCCTTCGGCAGCAGGTCCTGCTTGGTCACCGCAAACGGGCCGATGCTCAGCATCGGCACGGCCACGATCACCGAGGAAATCACCACGATCACCGCGCCAATCATGTGCGTTTCGGCCAGGCCTTCCATCGACTCGCCGCCGTAGATGTACAGCGCCAATGCCGACAGGAAGAACATCACCGCGGTGATCACCGTGCGCGAGAGCGTCTGGTTGATCGAGCGGTTCAGCACTTCCAGCGGCTCCACGCGCAGTGCGCGGAAGTTTTCGCGCACGCGGTCGAACACCACGATGATGTCGTTGATCGCAAAGCCCATCACCGACAACAGGCCGGCCAGCACGGTCAGGTCGAACTCGCGACCGGTCAGCGACACGAAGGCCACGGTGACCAGCAAGTCGAACAATGCGGTCAGGCTGGCGACCACCGCGAACTTCCACTCGAAGCGGAACGCGATGTAGATCAAAAAGCCCACCAGCATGAACACCGTGGCATACACGCCATTCAAGGCCAGATCCTTGCCGACCTGCGGGCCGACGAATTCGCCAGGCTGCACGGTGGCCGGATTCTCGTCGCTGGTCACTGCCTTGCGCACATCTTCGGCAACGGTGCGCGCGGCATCGTCGCGATTATTGTTCTGGCCATGCGGCTGCAGGCGAATCATCACTTCATTGCCGCCGCGTGCGTTTTGCACCTGGGCGTTTTCGAAGCCGGCCTTGGACAGCTTCTCGCGCACCTGTTCCACGTCCACGGTCTTCTGGAACGAGGTCTGCACCAGCGTGCCGCCGGTGAATTCCAGCGCGTAGTTGAAACCCTTGCCGACGATGATGCCGACCGAGGCGATTGCCAGCACCAGCATCAAGCTCAGCACCGGCTTGCGCCAGCTCATGAAATCGATCTTGGTGTCGTTGGGAATGAGATGGAGCGGGAACAATTTCATGGAAAAGATCTTCCGTTTAAGACGTTTGCGCCATTGGGGCGCAGACGCTTGCGAAGGATTCATTCCCCGACCGCGTGCAGCTGGGCTGCACCGGCCAGGGCCGGACTCGCATCTCAGATAGCGACAGACTTCAGCTTCTTGCGGCTGCCGTAGATCAACACCGCCAGCGCGCGCGAAACCGTGATCGCGGTGAACATCGAGGCGAAAATACCGATCATCATGGTCAGCGCGAAGCCCTTCAGCGGGCCGGTACCGAACGCGTACAAGGCCACCGCCACGATCAGGCCGGTGAGGTTGGCGTCGAGGATGGTGCCGCCCGCCTTTTCATAGCCGGCCGCGATCGCCGACTTGGCCGGCACGCCCAGGCGCAACTCTTCGCGGATACGCTCGTTGATCAGCACGTTGGCGTCCACCGACAGGCCCACCGACAGGGCAAGGCCGGCAAAGCCCGGCAGCGTCATGGTGGCGCCGAACAGCGACATCACCGCCACCACGATCAGCAGGTTGAACAGCAGCGCCACCGAGGTGATCGCGCCGAACACGCGGTAGTAGATGGTGAAGAACACCAGGGTGAACAGGAACGAGTAGACCACCGCGGTGACGCCACGCTCCACGTTCTCCGCACCCAGGCTCGGACCGATCACGTATTCCTCGACGAAATCCATCGGCGCGGCCAGCGAGCCGGACTTCAGCAGCTTGGCCAGGTTCTCGGCTTCGGTCTTTTCCAGACCGGTGGTCTGGAAGTTCTTGCCGAATACGCCGGCAATGCGGGTCGGCGACAAGGCTTCTTCCTTGACCCGCACGCTGCGCACTTCCTTGCCGTCGACCATGGTCACGGTGGGGATGCGCTCGATGTAGACCACCGACATCAGCTTGCCGACGTTGGCGCTGGTGTAGTCGAACATGCGCTGGCCGGCGACGTTGTTGAGGGTCACCGCCACTGCCGGCATGCCGTTCTGGTCGGTGCTGACCGATGCGCTGACCATCTGGTCGCCGGTCACCAGCGCGCGCTTGTTCAACAACACCGGAGCGTTGCTGTCGCGCAGGCGATAGACCTTGGCCTCCGGCGGAATGTTGCCGCTGCGCACGGCGTCGTCGGCGTTGCCGTCGACCACGGCGCGGAATTCCAGCGACGCGGTAGCACCGATCAGGCGCTTGGCTTCGGCGGTGTCCTGCAGACCGGGCAGTTCGACCACGATGCGGTCCTCGCCCTGGCGCTGGATGGTGGGCTCGGACACGCCCAGCGCGTTGACGCGGTTGCGCAAGGTGGTGAGGTTTTGCTCGATCGCACCGCTGGCGATCTGCTTGAGCTCGGCCTCCGGCACCTTGACTGCGATGTTCTGGCCGCTGACGTCGTAGGTCAGGGTCGGCTGCGCCTTGGCCAGCGTAACGCGCGCGGCGTCGGCATTGGCGCCCTCGCCCAGGTTGACCTGGATACTGTTGTCGGCGCGACGCTCCACCGAGCGGTACGGGATACGCGCATCGCGCAAGGTGGTGCGGATGTCTTCGGCAAAGCCGTCCAGGCGCTTTTCCAGCGCGGCCTTCTGATCGACCTGCATGGCGAAGTGCACACCGCCCACCAGGTCCAGACCCAGCACCATCGGCCGGCCGCCCAGCTTGGCCAGCCAGTCCGGCACGGTGGAGGCCAGGTTCAGCGCCACGGTGTAGTTCTCGCCCAGCTGCTGACGCAACACGTCGTTGGCGCGGGTCTGCGCCTGCAGCGAAGGCAACCGCACCATCAGGCTGTCGCCTTCCTTGGTGATCGCCTTCGGGGTGATGCCGGCGCTTTTGAGCTCGCCGTCGATGCGGCTGCGCAATGCGTCGTCGAGCTGCGCACCGCGGCTGGCGGTGATCTGCACGGACGGGTCCTTCTGGTACACATTGGGCAGCGCATACAGCGCACTGACGGCCAGTACCAGCAGGATCAGGAAATACTTCCAGCGAGGAAATTCGAGCATTGCGACAGTCCCGCGTGGCACCATCCCGGCGCCGCGCCTAGCAGTGAGAACGACTTCAAGCGACCGGTACAACGTCGCCAATGGTCTTCAGATGGATACGGGCGGTACGGCGGAACCGGTGGGTCACAATCTCCGGCTCCACTTTGCGACTGCGCCTGCCTGCCGGCGGCGCAGCCGTTGCAACACGCGTTTAGCTCGCCGACTTCAGCGTGCCCTTCGGCAGCACATGGCCCACGGCGCTCTTCTGCACGCGGATACGCACGTTGTCGGCCACTTCCACGCTGATGAAGTTGTCGCCGATGTCGGTGATCACGCCTGCCACGCCGCCGGAAGTGATCACTTCATCGCCGCGCGCCAGCTTGTCCAGCAGCGCCTTGTGCTCTTTCTGACGCTTCATCTGCGGGCGGATCATCAGGAAGTACATCACCGCGATCAGGATGATCGGCAGCGCGAAGGTGGACAGGCCGCCCATCGGGCCGGGTGCCGGCGCGCCGCCAGCGGCCTGCGCCTGGGCAGCGGGGATCAGGAAATCGAGCAGATTCATTCAGTGCATCCTAGTTTGGTGCCAGCGCGCCCATGGGCTCGCTCGCTATTCAGGTACCGCCGGAGCGGAACAGCCGGGAATTATGCCACGCAGGTTCCACGCCGTCCGCGCCAGGGCGCGGGCGGCCGGTCTCAGCTGGCTTCCCCGGCAACGGCGGCGTGGTGGCGCCGCGTGCCGCATAGAAGGACCGCCGGAACTCCACAAAGGTTCCCGCCGCAATCGCCGCGCGCATGTCGGCCATCAGTTTTTCGTAGTACCAGAGGTTGTGCAGGGTGCCCAGCATTGGCGCCAGCATTTCGTTGCAGCGGTCCAGATGGCGCAGGTAGGCGCGCGTATAGCCGCTGCTGCAGGCATGGCAACCGCAGCCCGGCTCGATGGTGTCCAGGTCGCGTTCGTACTTGGCGTTGCGGATGCGCACCGTGCCGAACGAGGTGAAATAGTGACCATTGCGGGCGTTGCGGGTGGGCATGACGCAGTCGAACATGTCCACCCCGCGGGCCACCCCTTCCACCAGATCCTCCGGCCGCCCCACCCCCATCAGGTAGCGCGGGCGCTCGGCCGGAAGGCGTGGATGCAGGTGTTCGAGCATGGCGTTGCGCTCGTGCTCGGGCTCGCCCACTGCCAGCCCGCCGATCGCATAGCCGTCGAAACCGATGCCTTGCAGGCCATCCAGCGAGCGGCTGCGCAGATCCGGATGCACCCCGCCCTGCACGATGCCGAACAGCGCCGCATCGTTGCCCAGCCCGTCGTGCGCATCGCGCGAGCGCTGCGCCCAGCGCAGGCTCAGCTCCATCGAGCGGCGCGCCACCTCTTCGGTGGCCGGGTATGGCGTGCACTCGTCGAAGATCATCACGATGTCCGAATCGAGCACCTTCTGGATTTTCATGCTCTCTTCGGGGCCCAGGAACACCCGCGCGCCATCGGTGGGCGAGGAAAAGGTCACGCCCTGCTCGGTGATCTTGCGGCGATGCGCCAGCGAAAACACCTGGAACCCGCCGGAATCGGTCAGGATGGGGCCATCCCAGCGCGCAAACCCGTGCAGCCCGCCGTGATCGCCGATCACCTCCAGGCCGGGGCGCAGATACAGATGGAAGGTGTTGCCCAGGATGATCTCCGCACCCAGGGCACGGATCTGCTCGGGCAGGATGCCCTTGACCGACCCATAGGTCCCGACCGGCATGAACGCAGGGGTCTGGACCGTGCCGCGCGGAAAGGTCAGGCGCCCACGCCGGGCATGCCCGTCGGTGGCTTGGAGTTGGAACTGGAGTCGGGACATTGAAAGGCCGGGAATGGGGAGTCGGGAATGGAGAATCGGAAAAGCGGTTGGCAGGCGGCTGATCGTTTGGCGGATACCGCCTTACGATTCTCCATTCCCGATTCCCGATTCCCTGCCCCACAACAACATCGCATCGCCGTACGAAAAGAAGCGATAGCGCTGCGCGATGGCGTGGTGGTAGGCCTCGAAGATGCGCTCGCGGCCGGCGAAGGCGGAGACCATCATCATCAAGGTGCTTTCGGGCAGATGGAAGTTGGTGACCATCGCATCGACGCTGCGGATGCGGTAGCCGGGCAGGATGAAGATCTGGGTTTCGCCGGCGAACGGCTGCAATTCGCCTTCGGGCGCGGCCTCGGTGGTGCGCCAGGCGCTTTCCAGCGAGCGCACCACCGTCGTGCCCACCGCGATGACGCGGCCGCCGCGGGCGCGGGTGCGCCGCACTTGTTCCACCAGCGCCGCACCCACGTTGAGCCACTCCTTGTGCATGACGTGCTGGTCGAGCTTGTCCACCCGTACCGGCTGGAAGGTGCCGGCGCCCACATGCAAGGTGACGTGGCCGAACTCCACCCCGCGCTCGCGCAAGCGCGCCAGCAGTGGCTCGTCGAAGTGCAGCCCGGCGGTGGGCGCGGCGACCGCGCCGACTTCGCGCGCGAATACGGTCTGGTAGCGCTCGCGGTCTTCCACGCCCGGCTCGCGGCGGATGTAGGGCGGCAGCGGCAGGCGACCAGCCTCCAGCAACCAGTGCTCCAGCGGGGTCGGGATCTGAAAACGCAGCAGATAGAACTCGCCATCGCGGCCCAGCACCTCGGCCTGGCCGCCGGCATCGAGCGCAATCACGCTGCCGGCCTTGGGCGACTTGCTGGCGCCGATCTGCACGCGCGCCTCGCGTTCGCCAAGCAGGCGCTCGATCAGGATTTCCACCCGCCCGCCACTGGCTTTCTGCCCGAACAAGCGCGCCGGAATGACCCGGGTATCGTTGAAGATCAGCAGATCGCCGGGCTGCAGCAGCTCGGGCAGATCGCGCACCTGGCGGTCGGCCAGCGCCTGCGGCGACGGCGGCACCACCAGCAACCGGCTCGCCGCGCGCTCGGCCAGCGGCGCCTGGGCGATCAGTTCGTCGGGCAGGTCGTAATGGAAATCGGACTTCTTCAAGGCCGCAGGATCGTTGTCTGAGTAGCCGCATAGTGTAACTGCGGCCGGGAATGGAGAATTGGGAATGGGGAATCGGACGAGCGGCAGGGCTTCATCGTCGCCTTTCCGCCCCCGATTCGCTGCTCTTACGATTCCCTGTTCCCGATTCTCCATTCACCGCTCGAACTTGGTCGACAGGATGATCGCGCTGGTCGTGCGCTCCACGCCGTCGATGGCGCCGATGGCGTCGGTGAGTACGTCCATCTCGTTGACGCCACCGACCACGCCCAGGGCGACCAGGTCGTACGCACCGCTGACCGAGTGCAGCAGGCGCACTTGCGGGATATCGCGCAGCGCCTTCACCACGGCCGGCATCTTCTTGGGCAGCACGGTGATCAGGATGTGCGCGCGGATGCGGCCCTGCTCGTAGTCGTCATGCGTGCGCACGGTGTAACCGCTGATCACGCCATCGCGTTCGAGCTTTTCGATGCGGCTTTGCACGGTCGTGCGCGAGAGCCCGAGCCGCCGCGCGATCTGGGCGGTGGAAGCGCGCGCGTCCTCGCGCAGCAGCGACAACAGGCGTTCGTCGGAGGGGGTTATCTTCACTATTGCGCATTGGTTTCGGCGATTCGCCGAAAATACCGCACTTCCTGCCCAGATTCACGCTGCCAAATGCCGATCTTCTGCCGATAATAGAAAGGGAACGCCACCTTAAAGGAGATGCGCCATGTCCGTCCTTGCCCCGCTCGCCCCGCTGCGTGCCCATGCCGGCCGCCGCCTGACCGAAGGCCTGGACGACGCGACCATCGCGCGCCTGGCCGCCAACCACCCTGACCTGCAGCACGCCATCCAGGCCGCCGCTGCCGAATACGCGCTGGTGCGCGATGACGCCGCCGACCTGCTGGACCTGGACGAAGAGGCGCAGATCGGTGCCGTGCAGGAAGGTTTCATCAATTTCTACGCCGACGATGCAGTGACGCCCTATGTGGCACTGGCCGCACGCGGGCCATGGGTGGTCACGCTCAAGGGCGCAGTGCTCTACGACGCCGGCGGCTACGGCATGCTCGGCTTCGGCCATACGCCGGCCGCGGTGCTCGAGGCCATGGCGCGCCCGCAGGTGATGGCAAACGTGATGACGCCCAGCCTGGCGCAACGCCGGCTCGATCGCGCCCTGCGTGCGGAGATCGGCCACAGCCGCGGCGGCTGTCCGTTCGCACGCTTCATGTGTCTCAATTCCGGCTCCGAAGCGGTGGGCCTGGCCGCGCGTATCGTCGATACCAATGCCAAGCTGCACACCGACCCGGGCGCACGGCACGCCGGCGCCACCATCAAGCGCCTGGTGGTGAAGGGCAGCTTCCATGGCCGCACCGATCGCCCGGGGCTGTATTCCGATTCCAGCCGCAAGACCTACACCAAGTACCTGGCCAGTTACCGCGACGAAGATTCGGTGATTGCGATCGCGCCGTACGACGTGGCCGCATTGCAACGCGCCTTCGATGAGGCCGCGCGCAATCATTGGTTTATCGAAGCGGTGTTCCTGGAGCCGGTGATGGGCGAAGGCGACCCGGGACGTGCGTTGCCGGCCGAGTTCTACGCCGCTGCGCGCGCGCTCACCCGTAGCCATGGCAGCCTGTTGCTGGTCGATTCCATCCAGGCTGGGCTGCGCGCGCATGGCGTGCTCTCGGTGGTGGACTACCCGGGATTCGAGCAGCTCGACCCGCCGGATCTGGAAACCTATTCCAAGGCGCTCAACGCGGCCCAGTACCCGCTGTCGGTGCTGGCAGTGACCGAGCACGCTGCGCAGGTGTACCGCAAGGGCACCTACGGCAACACCATGACCACCAACCCGCGCGCGCTCGACGTGGCCTGCGCCACGCTGGCGTTGTTCACGCCGCAAGTGCGCGAGAACATCCGCATCCGCGGTGCGCAGGCGATTGCCAAACTGGAAGCGCTGCAAGCCGAACTCGGCGGCTTGATTACCAAGGTGCAAGGCACCGGCCTGTTGTTCTCTTGCGAACTGGCACCGCAATTCAAGTGCTACGGCGCCGGTTCCACCGAGGAATGGTTGCGCCATCGCGGCGTCAACGTGATCCACGGCGGCGAAAATTCGCTGCGTTTCACCCCGCACTTCGCGATGGACGAAGACGAGCTCGATCTGCTGGTCGGCCTGATCGCCCGTGCGCTCAAGGAAGGTCCACGTCAGGTGCAGGCCGAAGCGGCCTGAGTCGCTCCATGCGGCACGCCGGCGCGCATGTCGTCGGCGTGCACCCTGGCAGACGGCGAGTCTGCTCCGGCCACATGCTGTGTAGCCTGGCGGTCTGATCAGCGCCAGCACCGCTGGCATTCAATCGAGCCAGGTCGCGCCATCAGCGAACGCGCGCCATCTGCACTGCTTGCCAGACTTCGCGCAACACCGGCAACACCCGATGCGAAGCCAATTGAACATGCAAGCTTGCGCTTGCATAAATCTCCTGCAGCATGCAGGGCAATGACCTCACTCGGTTTCGACCTGGGCGGGCGTGCCCCAGGTCGATTGCCGTATCGCCGCGCATGTTGCCATTCAAATCGGCACCGCATTCAACTTGCGGCGCAGGTAGTTGGTCAGCGCACGCCGCGGCGACTTGCCGCGCCACGATGCCCAGCACAGGTGCGAGCCGACCGCGATCTTGCCGCCACGATGGCCAAGCCCGAACCAGGTGCGATCCGGATGGAAGGCGTCGCGTGGGGGAACAGGATGTCGGCGAACTGCCCACCGTGCGCGTTGTAGAAACGCGTCAGCCCACGCGGGCCCGAAATCATCGGAATCTCGCGGTGGTCCTTCAGCGTTTCCGGCGCGTGCGCGGTAAAGATGTGTTCGATGAACGCGCGCCAGAACGGATGCCCGGGCTCTGAGCCGAATACGGCATTGCCGATCTTGAAGTCTTCCCGGCCCGGCGCACCTTCCTCGACGGGCAGCACGCAACGCTGCGACAGCACCTGCGCATCGAGTGGTCGCAGCAGCTTGTAGTCGGTGTCGAAGTAGAAGCCGCCATGCGCGTGCATGTACGCACAGCGGGCGATGTCGGCTTTCATCACGCCGAAGCGGATTTGCTCGTAGCGCGCGGCAAACTCGGGGAACGCACGCCGCATCAGTTCTGCGTTATCGGCGTCGTCCCAGACGTAACAGGTCCATCCAGGCAACAGGCGCTGCAGGCGATCGCAGATCCTGCGCTCTTCCCACAGCAGCTGCTTGGTGGGTGCGGTCAGGTGAATCAGTTGGGGGATCATGGGGGCGACTCGGGCTGTGGGGGAACCAAGCCGCCCCCGCAGCGCCGCATCGATTCGGCTACCTGGTTGCTGGCTCGGCCGTACCAACCGTAGTCGCACTATCGACGTGACATAAATCGCAGTACATGATGATCAACCGCACGATCATAGAAATCATCTATGCGGATGCGAAGTTCTGAAACAGCGCGTAAATGCAGTCAAAATCCGGCTTAAACCGCTTGCTGCCTTGTCATATTCAAGGCGGCGATCAGGCACGTCAAAGAAGCTGGCAACTTGCACGTCACCAGGTACGCGCAGCTTGCAGATTGTCTGCGCACTGCTGGCTCCGCCCACCGGCAGCATGGCATTGCCGGGCAGGCGGTTGCCTGCCCGGCTCATTCCCAGCATCGATCCGCACGCCCCTTGAGCGTTGCGCTGCGCGGACAATTACGCGGCGCGATGCGCCCGGCTTCGCGTTCGACCAAGCGTTTGCTGCCGTTGCTGTCGCGTTGCAGTTCGAACGCGTCGTAGAGACGTCCGGTGGCAGTACGCGATTCATACACCAAATGCTGTTGGTCGAGCCGCAGCACCTGGTAAAGCTGGGTGTCTTCACCCACCGGGCGCATGGTAGTGCGCGCCATGTCCGACAGGCGGTACTGCTTGGGCCCGGCGACCGAGACCACGAAGACCGGCGTCGCCTGCCCTGCCGCATCACCACGTCGGCCATAGGTGTGGTCGTGGCCCTGCAGCACCAGATCCACCTTGTGGCGGCGGATCACCGGCAGCACCTGCTCGACCAACTTTTCGTTTTCGCGATCGGCACGCGGCGAAAAGAATGGCTGATGGATCAGCACGATCGACCAGGGATGCGGGTTGTCGGCCAGCACCTTGTCCAGCCACTGCGCCTGCGCGGGGCCGGTCCCCAGATCCAGCGCCGAGGTACCGTCGAGCACGGCAATGCGCACGCCCTGGTAGTCGAACCAGTAGCTGGTACGCGCGGCGGCCGAAGGTCCGTTGCGCGGCAATGCAAAGGTCACCGGCCAATGACTGCCGAGCACGCGGGTTGCCTGCGGCGTGTCTTCGCCCTCTTCACGATATTCGTGATTGCCCGGCGCCGGCGCCACTGCAGTGCCTTCCAGCAGCCAGCGCCCGGCCTCGAACCACTCGGCCCATTCGTTGTCGTCCTGGC
Source organism: Xanthomonas phaseoli pv. phaseoli (assembly GCA_022749655.1). GTDB lineage: Bacteria > Pseudomonadota > Gammaproteobacteria > Xanthomonadales > Xanthomonadaceae > Xanthomonas > Xanthomonas phaseoli. The sequence goes on along the minus strand of CP094243.1, from coordinate 2,555,603 downwards.
CGTCCTTGCCGCTGACCAGGTCGCCGGCGAACAAGGCCAGCCGCGCGTCCGGTGCCGAGCGCCAGGCCTGACGGATCACCCGCGAGACCAGACTGAGGTTCTTGTTCTGGGTATCGCCGAAATACAGCAAGGTCAGCGGCGTGGTGGCTGCGGCAGCCGTGCGGAAGTGATTCCATGCGCCCCAGGTTCCCTGCCCCTGCACGCGGTAGGCGTACATCGTGTCCGGCTGCAGCCCATCGACATCGGCGCGATGGTGATGCGAGCTGCCGTTTTCGCTGGCGAGCGTCAGCGTGCTCGCCCGGATGCGTCGTGGCGACCCTACATCCGGCGAATCGCCGGCGACCACCAGTTCCAGCCAGGGTCTGTCGACGCTGGCATCGGTGCGCCAGGCCACGGCGAACCCGGTGGCCGCGTCTTGCGCCGGCGTGGCGACGATGCGGTCCGGGAAGCCATCGGCAACGTAATGCGTCGAACCCGCCGGCACCTGCGTATTGGGTTCGGCAGCACGGTCGGCAGCCGACGCGGGAACACTCATGGTTGCGACCGCCGCAAGCAACGCAGAGACCGATCTGCGCGCGGCCATCATGGCGTGCACTCCTTCAGGCGCAATGTACGCGCGATATCGCGCCAATCGAAGGCGGCCACTGCCTGGTCGTCATGCAACGCGTAGAACACGCCGCCCGGAAAGCGCGCATCGCCGCGTTGATCCAGCCACACGCCATCGGTGTTGGCGGTCACACGGCCGGCAAAGGCGCCGACATGCGCCAACGTCTTGCGATCGAAGAGCTGGAACACGCTGCGGTCCTTGAACTGATCGGTGGCGATCCAGTAGCCGCTCCCGTCGCTGCATGCGAACAAGCTGATGCCCTCGGCCTGCGCCTTGAACAGCCCGCTGCCGACGTTGCGGCCGCGATACCGCCCGTCCATGACGTACTCGCGCAACTGGGTGCCCACGGCCACGTCTTCTTCGGCAATCATCAGCCGCGCATTGGCTTCGTCGCCGAACACCGATTCGGCAATCCGCACCGCACCGGCTTCGCTGGTATCGCCAAAACTCTGCGTCAGGCGTGCCTGCCAGCCCTGCCCTGCGGCATTGAGCTGATAACGCCGAAAGCGCTGGCCAAGCTCGGCCAGCGGCGGCGGCAGATCCTTATTGGCCGGCGACATGTAGTTGTCGCTGACCACCGCCTCGTAGCCGCCATCGTGCTTGCGTACCCACAGGCCGTAGGGCTCGCGCAGTTCGTTCTGGCCAAACGCCGTCACCGGCGTGAGATCGGGCAAGGAGAAGACCTGCACGCGCCGGTTGTCGCGCTCCACCACAAACACCAGGTCATCGACTACCGAAATGCCATTGGGGCGGTCGAGTTTGCCCAGGGCCTTGCCCTTGCCGCCGACCACCCGCAGCCGCTTGCCGCTGTCGCCGTCGAACACCACCAGCGCATGCGTGCCCTTGGCCGTGGCGATCACCCAGCGGCGGCCATCGGGCGCCATCCAGCTGGCCGGCGAATCCAGGTTGTCCGATGGCGTCAGCGCGGTGATGAAGGCTTCCGGCACCACTTCGTGCGCAACCTTGGCTTCGCTGAGCAAGGGATCTTTCAGCAGCGCTTCGTCGGCTTCGCGGCCGGCCGGAGCGCTGGCGCAACCGACCAATGCGGCGGCGGAGGACAACAGCGTGACCTGCACAACGGTGCGTAGTGGGATCACAGCGCCACCTTCAGGCCAAGCGCATAGGTGCGGCCGTACTCTTCATTCTGCAGGGTGCGCGAGCGGATGCCCTGATACAGCTCCAACGGCTCATCCAGCAGGTTCTGCGCTTCCAGATACAGGCTGACGTGGCTGTTGAATTGATAGTTCATGCTGAAATCCAGCTGCGTGTGTGGGGCAACGTAGATATCGTACGCACGGCTCTGCCCGATGGTGTCCAGATATTGGCTGCGATACACCGCCGCCACGCGCGCACTGAAGCCGTATTTTTCGTAGCCCAGGTGGCCGCTGTAGATGCGCTTGGACGAACGCGGCAAGGTGAAGTCATCGCCGGCACGATTTTCCAGCCCCGGATTAAAGTCGCTATCCAGCACCGTGGCGCTGGCCCCCACCAGAAGGCCATTCCAGCCCTCGGGCAGGAAGTCCAGGGTCTGCTGCCAATTGAATTCCGCGCCGCGCACCTTGGCGGTGTCGCCATTGATCGAGCGTGTGACCTGCAGGCCCGGAAATTCCGCATCGTTGGTGTTGATGGTCTGCACGATGTAGTCGTCGATCGACTTGTGGAACACGCCCAGCGAGATCACGCCGGTACTGCCGATGTATTTTTCGAACGACAGGTCCAGATTCTGCGAGCGGTACGGATCGAGATCGGGGTTGCCCAGGCTCACCTCGTTATCGCCACGGTTGATGCTCACGCGCGGCGACACGTCGCCGAACGCCGGGCGCGCCAAGGTCTTGTTGGCCGCAAAGCGCAGCACCCAGTCATTGCCGCTGTCGTAACGCAGATGCAGGCCGGGCAGCACGTTGGTGTAGCTGCTGGACGCCTCGCGCGGCGTCACCGTGGCGGTGCGGCCATTGGCTGACACGTCCACCTGGTTGCCGGTGGCATTGAACTGCGTATTTTCCACGCGCACGCCGGCAATCATGCGCAGCGCACCGATGTCCCAGGTGCCCATCGCATAGGTGGCGAAGACATCTTCGGTGGCCGTGTAATCGTCCTGCAGCGAGGTCTGCAGGTTGCCGCCCACGTCTTGCGGGCGTGCACTGTACAGATCGCCGGAGGTATTCCAGTAACGGCGCATGCCGTCCGAGCTGATGCTCTGGCCCAAGGTGCCGCCACGGTGTTCGGGCGCGGCGGTGGTCCAGTCGCTCAGGTCGATGGCCGGCCCGCGACGCAGCTCGCTTTCGTCCACATTCACCCCGCGCTCGCGCCAGCGGCCCAGCACGCCCATCTTCAGGCTGGAATGCTCGCCGTCAAAACGCACGTTGATCTGCGCGCTGCGCTCGCTGTCGTTCACCTGCGTGGGCGCAATCACGAAGCGATCGAACACGAAGTCATCGTTGCTCTGCCAACCGTTGTCGGAGAAGCCCAGCTTCGGAATGCCGCTACGCTGATCCACCGTGGCCGACAGATCGTCGCTGTCGTAATTGAAGCGCGCTTCCTTTTCATCGTTCACGCGCTCGCGGGTCTTGGTGTAGCCCAGCTTGTAGTCCACGGTGGCAGCGCTCAGGCGGTTTTCGCCACCCACGCTCAACGCCATGGTGTCTTCCTTCTTGGTGCGGTAGCGCACGCGCTTGAAATGCTGTCTGCCGGCAAGTCGGCCACGTTGTAGGTGCCGTCGCCATTGGCACTGACCTGGCCATCGCTCAACCCGAAGATGGTGCGCTGGCGCGTTTCCGCATCGTCGAAGCGGCTGTAGAGCGTGCGCAGGTAGTAGCGGTTATCCGCATCCGGGCGCCAGTCCAGATTGAGGTTCGCGCCCATGCGGGTGCGTTCGATGAAGTATTTGCGGCGTTGCACTTCGCCGGCGAACAGATCGTCGTCGGCGCCACCGTCGAAGGTGTCGTAGGCCACTTCGGTATTGTCCGATTCGAACTCGCGGTCCTGATAGTTCACACCCACTGCCACCCCGAAGGTGCCATTGAAGATGTCGCTGTAGTTGAACGCACCTTTCGGGCTGGTCTTGCCCGACAGCGATTGGTGGCTGGCTTCGATGGAGCCGCGCACCGTGCGCCCGTCGCGATCGAAGGCGGAGGTGGATTCCACCTGGATCGCGCCGCCGATGGAGTCGCCCGGCATGTCCGGGGTCGGCGACTTGACCACCTTCAGGCGCTCGGTGGAATCGGAAGGAATCACATCCAGCGGCGCAGAGCGCGTGCCGTCTTCCGGCGTGCCCATGGTCATGCCGTCGATGGTGACGCTGTTGAGCGACGAATCCAGGCCGCGGATGACGACAAAACGGCCTTCGCCCTGGTCGCGCGTAACGCTGACGCCGGGCAGGCGCTGCAAGGATTCTGCAACATTCTTGTCCGGGTAACGTCCCATCGCATCGGAGGCAACCGCGTCCTGGATGGCATCGGAGGCGCGCTTGAGATCCACTGCGCGCTCCTGCGCTTCCAGCTGCGGGCGCACCTCCAGCCGCTCCAGGTCGATTGCCGCAGCGCTGGCAGCGCCGCCGGTGGCCGCACCCTCGGCCGCATGCGCCAGCGAACTCCACGTGGCCGCAGCCAACGTCAGCGTGATCGCCAGGCAGAGCGGAGTCTTGTTCAACACGGGTGCTTCCCCAATCGGTTAAGAATGGGTGGGCACACTATGTCTACGACGTTTCACTGACATGACATATGCATCGGCGATCACATCCGAAGTGTGGCGACACACTGCGCGGCTGCGGCACACTGTGCCCCTTCCCCGCCTGCCACTGCCAATGAAAATCGTCGAAGTCCGCCACCCCCTCGTCCAGCACAAGATCGGCCTGCTGCGCGATGCCGCCTTGAGCACCAAGGGCTTCCGCGAACTGGTCACCGAACTGGGTACGCTGCTGGCCTACGAGGCCACCGCCAACCTGGACACCGAATCGCACACCCAGCCGGGCTGGGCGGGCCCGGTGACGGTGCAGCGCATCGCCGGCGCCAAGATCACCTTGGTACCGATCCTGCGCGCCGGCCTGGGCATGCTGCCCGGCGTACTGGCATTGATTCCTGCCGCGCGCGTGAGCGTGGTCGGTCTGCAGCGCGATGAAGAGACCCTGCAACCGGTGCCCTATTTCGAACGCCTCACTGGCCGCCTGGAAGAACGCGACGCCCTGATCCTGGACCCGATGCTGGCCACCGGCGGCACCCTGATTGCCACCATCGACATGCTCAAGCGCGCGGGCGCACGGCGCATCAAAGGCATCTTCCTGGTCGCTGCGCCGGAGGGCCTGAAAGCGCTGGAAGCGGCGCACCCGGATGTCGAGGTCTATACCGCGGCCATCGACGACCACCTCAACGACAAGGGCTACATCCTGCCCGGCCTGGGCGATGCAGGCGACCGGATTTTTGGGACGCGGATGGAGTGAGTTCAATCCCCCTCCCCGGAGAGGGGGATTGGGGTGAGGGTACGGCATGCCAGTGTTCTTGCTGCCGCCCTACCCTCATCCGGCGCTACGCGCCACCTTCTCCCGACGGCAGCAGGAAATGCCGCAGCGCGTCCGATCTCGATCATGTTGCTGGCATGGCTAAAAGCGTCATTCAGAGCTGCTGGTGACCGAACCTTTGGTACGCAGGCAGCATGAATTGCAGCAGCTTGAGCCCTCTCCTGCGGGAGAGGGGTTGGATGAGGGGACGGTGTATCAGTATTCCTGCCGACGCCGTACCCTCATCCTGCGCTGCGCGCCACCTTCTCCCGGTGGGAGAAGGAACAGCCGCGGCATCGGCTTGATCAGCGATGCTTTAGTGCGTCGACGCCTCGATCGCCGCGCTCACATACACCAACGGCGCATTCCAGTTGATCGCCACCTCGTTGGTGGAGTAGCTGCAGAAGTTGTCCAGGTACGACAACGCCGGCCGTTTGGAGGGATACGGCACCTTGCACTCCTTGGCGTCCTGCTGCCCTGGCTGCGGGCCGCCGACCAGCCAACCCGGCACCGGCGCTTCGATCCCATCGGCCTCTGAGGGGCGGTGATGGATATGCATCGGGGAGCGTCTGCCTATCCCGGTCACGAACGACAGCCCCAGCGGATTGCGGCCCAGGATGTAGTCCAGCTGCGATTGCGCCGCATCCAGAAATTGCCGCTGTTGCGTCAGCCGGTAGCCCTGCAGCAGCATCATCGCGCGGTTGAGCACCCCTGCATTGCTGCCCCACACGAAATCGCCGTCATTCATCGCCAGCCGCCATGCCGATGATTGCCAGGTGTCGGCCAGCCGCTGTGCCAGCCCGGTGATCTCGCGTTCGATCCGCGCGCGATCGGCATGCGCTGTGAGTTGGTCGCGATGCCCGGCCAACGACATCCAGGCCAGTCCACCGACATTGCCCCACGACGGCACGGTGGCTGGCACGTTGCGCGCGATCATCGCGTCGTAGAACCCATCCTCGCCGGTGGCGATGTACAACTCGGCCGCCGCCCAGGCGAATTCGTCATCCAGGTGCGCATCGTCGTAGCCGCCGGTACGCACGTCGCTGGGCTGATGGTAGATCACATCCGGATGCTGCTTCGCCCATACCCACGCAGCCCGCGCGGCGTTCAACATGCGCGCCGACAGACCTGGATACTGCTTTTCGAACGGCGCATACACGCGACTGGCCACGGCCATCACGGCAGCGAAGTCCAAGGTCGCGGCAGTGGTCTTCATCACCACGTAGCGTGGCTGCGTGGCCTGCTCTGGCATCACCAGGCCATCGAATTGCTTGTCGGTGAGCTTGTGGTACACGCCGCCATCGGCCGGGTCCTGCATGGCGAGCATCCAGTCCAGATTCCACCAGGCCTCCTGCAGGATGCCGGGCACGCCGGGCGCATCGTCGGGAATGGTCAGCGGCTTGGACTTGAAGAACGCCGGATACTGCTCGTAGGCCGCCAGCAAGGTGTAGGTGCTGATGCCGGAATTGACGACGTACTTGTTGTAGTCGCCCGCGTCGTACCAACCTTTGGGCGCGCTGATCAGGCTATCGGCTGGACGCGTCGCAGACGCTGCGGACGGATGGATGCGCACCTGCGTATCCGGGTGCCCGGCCGCGGGCGCATAGCGCCCGGCGTAGCGTGCCGGCAGTGCGGTGCTGGCACGGTTGAAGTAGAACGCCTTCAACGCTGCATCGACCAGGGGCTGATAGGCATGCGCGTCGATGGCGAAGGTCTCCGATGCCGGCAGCCCGTCGACCTTCAACCGATAGGTCCCGGCCGCACGCAGCCCGGAAAAATCCGCCACCCGCGCCTGCTGACCGGCCGGCGACCACAGCGCGGCCGGCTGCAGGGTCGCCTGCAACACGCTGCGTCCCTGTGCATCTTCGACCGTGAAGCGGTCCGCACGGTTCGCCGCGCCCTGCTGCGGCAACCCGACGATGGCCAGTTTTGCCGAGCCCGGCAGATAGCCCAGCTGGTTGACGTGGATGGTGTTGCTGGTCGCCACGGCTTCCTGCCTGCCAGGCGTCTCGGCAGAGCAGGCGAACACGGGCGGAACGAGCATCAGGCTGGTGAGCAGAGTCTTGAAGATAGTCATGCCGCGATGGTCGCCGCATTATCTTGCAGCGACAAGTCCAATGCCGGCATCGCCCACGCGTCGATCCGCATCGCTGCAATGATGCGCCCGTTGCGCGGACCGCCTCGCACGCCGCCATGCTGCGCGCATCGTCACTGCGTGCCAGCGCTCAGGCGCATGCCCGGCCGCCGACAAATGCGCCAACCTAAGGCAACCACGGTCGCACTGCATCTGCTGCGATTGATCCAGACCACGCACGACGCCCGGCCGGGTTGCCGGCTACCGGGCGCCGATGCAATGGGCTTCACGCCTCAGCGTGCCGCCGCGTCCAATTGCACTTGCGCCTTGCCCACCGGGTTGCGCGGGTCGCTGCCGCCGCTGAGCACGTTGCTGCGCTTGTCCCACTCCACCGTCTGCAGGTTGCCCCACACATGGCTGGAGCCGCGGCCGCCTTCGGCGGTGTCGCCGGGCAGTTTCAGTGCATGCCCCATCGCTTGCAGGCCCTTGGCGGTCTGCGCCGAAAACGCGTCGGTCTCGGCGTCGATGACGTCCGGCAGCCACTGGTGGTGATAGCGCGGCAGCGCACTGACCGCCTGCGCGTCCAGGCCGGCGTCGTAGCCCAGGATTCCCAGCAGCACCATGGTGATGATGCGGCTGCCGCCCGGGGTGCCGAGCACGATCGCCTTGTCGGCCGATTCCATGAAGGTGGGCGTCATCGAGCTGAGCATGCGCTTGCCCGGCTTGGGCGCGTTGGCGGCATAGCCCATCACGCCGAAGGCATTCGGCGTGCCCGGCTTGAGCGCGAAGTCGTCCATCTCGTTGTTGAGCAACACGCCGGTGCCTTTGGGAATCAGTCCCGAGCCGTACAGCAGGTTCACCGTCTGGGTGGCGCCGACCCGGTTGCCTTCGCCATCGATGATGGAGAAGTGCGTGGTCTCGTCGTCTTCCAGCGGCGTGGGATTGCCCGACAGCAGATCGCTGGGCGTCGCCTTGTCCGGGTTGATGGTGGCACGCAGGCCTTGCGCGTAATCCTTGCTGGTCAGCACGCGCTGCGGCACGTCCACGAAGTCCGGGTCGCCCAGGAAGAAGGTGCGATCACGGTAGGCGCGGCGCATCGATTCCACCACCAGATGGGTGCGGTGCACGTCGTCGAGTTTGTTCAAGTCCCAGCCTTCCAGGATCTGCAGCATCGCCGCCAGCGCGATACCACCGGACGACGGCGGCGGCGCCGTGGTGATCTTCCAGCCGCGGTAGTCGAACTGGATCGGCGTGCGCTCCTTGACCCGGTACCCGGCCAGCTCGGCCGCGCTCCACTGGCCACCGGCCTGCTTCACGCCGGCCAGCAACTTCCTGGCAGTCTCGCCCTTGTAGAAGCCGTCGAAGCCCTTGTCGCCGAGCAGCTGCAGCGTATGCGCCAGCTCCGGCTGCTTGAAGGTATCGCCTTCGGCAATGGGTTTGCCGCCGCGCAGATACACCTCGCGCGTCCCGGGGTAACGCTCCATCACCTCGCGCCGCGAGGCATAGCCCTTGGCCATGCGCGCGTAGACCGGAAAACCTTCGGTCGCGATACGGATCGATGGCGCCAGCGACTGCTTCAGCGGCAGGCGGCCGTGCTTGGCAGCCAGCTCCACCAGCGCTGCAGGCAAGCCCGGAATGCCCGCCGACCACGGGCCGTTGACCGAACGGTCGCGGTCCAGCTCGCCGTTCTTGTCGAGAAATTGCGCCTCGGTGGCCGACGCGGGCGCGGTCTCGCGCGCGTCCAGCATCACGTCCTTTCCGGTCTTGGCGTCGTGCAGCAGGAAAAACCCGCCGCCGCCCAGCCCCGAGCTGATCGGCTCGACCACCGCCAGCGTGGACGACACCGCCACCGCGGCATCGAACGCATTCCCGCCTTCGCGCAGGATCTGCAGGCCGGCATCGGTGGCCAGCGCATGGCCGCTGGCGATCGCCGCACCGGGCGGATGCGCGGCAACCGCTGCGGTGGTGGCCGTCGCCGGCTTGGCGGCATCGGCGCACCAGGCCGCTGGCGCCAGCACAAAGGCCAGCAGCAACACGCCGCGCGAAGAAAAACGTCGGGAAAAAGTGCTCACGGGGCGGGGGCTCCTGTTCGTACAGTTCGGGATGATCGCGCTGCAACTGCATCAGCTTGGCCAGCAACTGATCATGGGTTTCCGGAATGGCCGGATCCGGGTCGATGCATTCGACCGGGCACACCACCACGCACTGCGCTTCGTCGAAATGGCCCACGCATTCGGTGCAACGTGCCGGGTCGATGACGTAGATGGTTTCGCCCATTGAGATGGCCTGGTTCGGGCACGCCGGCTCGCAGACGTCGCAGTTGACGCAGAGCTCGTTGATTTTCAGAGACATATCGGCACTACGATGCGACGCGACACGGCGCGCTGCAACCGCAGGCGCTGGAACGCAATGTGCTGCTGCAGCCGGGCGCAGATGGCGCGAAGCGGCAGGTGGACAACGCCGTGGGCGCTGTCGGACACCGGCCTGACACGGCCGGCTCCGGTGGAGTGCGAACTCGGCAGCATGGTGCATTCCCAGGCGCGGCCGGATGCGCCCTCGCGCGCATCCGGCCTGGCACGGCATTACTTGGCTTCAACGAAGATGTATTCCGCGCCCTTGGGCTGGACGATGGTCTGCACACGCGCGTTGTCGGCGGCGTTGCCGATGAACAGCACGCGCACACCCTTCATCGAGTCCGGTGCCACGTCCTTGAACGCTGCATCGATCAGGTCGGCCATCTTGCTGGACGCCGACGAACCGAAGGCCAGCATGTTGCCCGGCTGCACGCCGCGTGCCAGTGCGGTCTTGACGCTTTCCAGCTGACGTTCGTAGCTGCCGGCAAATTCGGCATCGGACTCCGGCGGCAAGTAGTACAGGAACGGGCTGTTGGTGGTGGTGCCCAGGTTCTGGCCGACCACTTCCTGCAGGTACTTCTTCCAGCCGGCGTTGTCGTCCTTGGCCGGTGCGGTCAACGGGGCCGGCGCGGCGGCAGCGGTCGGCGCCGGCTCTTCCTTCTTGCAGGCGGTGACCGCCAGAGCGGCGATCGAAGCGAGCGCCAGAGCGCGCATGGTGTGTTTCATGAAACTCCTCCCTTTGAAATGCGTGTGGTGATGTGACTGCAACTCTTCAGGCCTGCGCGCGGGACTGCCGCACCTGCCGCAACGCTTCGACAACCGATGCCGGCACGAAGCCGGACACATCCCCGCCCAGCCGCGCGATTTCGCGCACCAGCGAGGACGAGATGAAGCTGTATTGCTCGGCCGGGGTAAGAAACAGCGTTTCCACCTCCGGAATCAGATGGCGGTTCATGCTGGCCATCTGGAATTCGTATTCGAAGTCGGACACCGCACGCAGGCCGCGCAGCAGCACGCCGGCACCCATCTCGCGCACGAAATGGGCCAGCAGGGTATCGAAACCGCGCACTTCCACATTGGTATGCGCCGCCAGCGCTTCCTGGGCCAGCGCCACCCGGCGCTCCAGCGACAACGCCGGGCCCTTGGAGGGGCTGTACGCCACGCCCACCACCACCCGCTCGAACAACGGCGCGGCGCGATTCACCAGGTCGATATGCCCATTGGTGATCGGGTCGAAGGTACCGGGATAGACAGCGGTGCGGCTATTGGCAACGCTCATACGGAGACTACCGGGGTCGGATCGCTCTTCAGTGTAGCAGCGGCCCGGCGGTACAGCGCATAGCGCACCTCACGGGTGGCGCCCTCGCGGTGCAGATGCCAGCCGGCCGGCAGCAGCGGCGGCGCATCGGCGGGCGCTTCCAGGTAGAGCCAGGCGTCGGCGGCCACATGCGCCGGCAGACGCTCCAGCACACCCGGCCACAGGTCGGCCGCGAATGGCGGGTCGACAAAGACGATATCGGCCAGCGCTGCGGGCGCACGCTCCAGCCAGCGCAGCGCATCTTCCTGCAGCACCTGCGCCTGGGTGGCGGCGTCGAGCCGGGCCACGTGCTCGCGCAGCCGCTGCACCAGGCCGGGGTCGCGTTCGATCAGGGTGGCATGCGCAGCGCCGCGCGACACTGCCTCCAGGCCCAGCGCGCCCGAGCCGGCAAACAGATCCAGCACACGCGCGCCGGGCAGGCGCGGCATCAACCAGTTGAATACCGTTTCGCGCACGCGGTCGCTGCTGGGGCGCAGGCCGGGCAAATCCGGCACTGCCAGCCTGGTATTGCGCCAGCGCCCGCCGACGATGCGCACTTGCCCTTCCGTGCCACGTGGTGCCGGCCGCGGCGGGCGGCTCATCGCCACGCACCTGTCGATGGTGGGCGGGTGCAGCACGGCAGCAGCGCAGTTGGCGACATGGCTCAAGGCAGGACGAATGGCCGGCCATGATACCGCTGCCGTTGCTGCAGCCGCCCTCCCCACGCCGGCCGCCACGCGCGGGACATGCGTGCAGGCCGCCTTGAAAAATCGGCAGAAGCCCGCATCCCCAGGCCATCGGCCGCGTTGCGGCCTGGACCACCACGGAGCACGACCCCAATGACCGTTGAAACCGATAAGCAGACGCTCGGCTTCCAGACCGAGGTCAAGCAGCTGCTGCAGCTGATGATCCATTCGTTGTACTCGAACAAGGAAATCTTCCTGCGCGAGCTGGTCTCCAATGCCGCCGATGCCGCCGACAAGCTGCGCTTCGAAGCCTTGGTCAAGCCCGAGCTGCTGGAAGGCAGCGGCGAGCTGCGCATTCGCGTCGACTACGACAAGGACGCGCGCACCGTCACCATCGACGACAACGGCATCGGCATGAGCCGCGAGGATGCGGTCTCGCACCTGGGCACCATCGCCAAGTCCGGCACTGCCGATTTCCTCAAGCACCTGAGCGGCGACCAGAAAAAGGACGCCAACCTGATCGGCCAGTTCGGCGTGGGCTTCTATAGCGCTTTCATCGTCGCCGACCAGGTGGACGTGTATTCGCGCCGCGCCGGCCTTCCGGCCAGCGAAGGCGTGCATTGGTCCTCGCGCGGCGAAGGCGAATTCGAGGTCGCCAGCGTCGACAAGCCCGAGCGCGGCACCCGCATCGTGCTGCACCTGAAGGAAGGCGAAGAATCGTTTGCCGATGGCTGGACGCTGCGCGGCATCCTCAAGAAATACTCCGACCACATCGGCCTGCCGATCGAGATGCGCAAGGAGCATTACGGCGATGAGGCCGACAAGCCGGCAGAGCCGGCGTGGGAAGCGGTCAACCGCGCCAGTGCACTGTGGACGCGCCCCAAGTCCGAGATCAAGGACGAGGAGTATCAGGAGTTCTACAAGCACATCGCCCACGACGCGGGCAACCCGCTGGCGTGGAGCCACAACAAGGTCGAAGGCAAGCTGGAATACACCTCGCTGCTGTTCGTACCAGGCCGCGCGCCGTTCGACCTGTACCACCGCGATTCGGCCAAGGGCCTGAAGCTGTACGTGCAGCGCGTTTTCATCATGGACCAGGCCGAGCAGTTCCTGCCGCTGTACCTGCGTTTCATCAAGGGCGTGGTGGATTCGTCGGACCTCTCGCTCAACGTCTCGCGCGAAATCCTGCAGTCCGGCCCGGTGGTCGATTCGATGAAGTCGGCGCTGACCAAGCGCTCGCTGGACATGCTGGAAAAGCTGGCCAAGGACAAGCCGGACGACTACGCCACGTTCTGGCGCAACTTCGGCCAGGCATTGAAGGAAGGCCCGGCCGAGGATTACGCAAACCGCGAAAAGATCGCCGGCCTGCTGCGTTTTTCGTCCACGCACGACACCACTGGCGCGCAGAGCGTGGGCCTGGCCGATTACGTCAGCCGGTTGGCCGAAGGCCAGGACAAGCTGTATTACCTCACCGGCGAGAGCTACGCGCAGATCAAGGACAGCCCGCATCTTGAGGTGTTCCGCAAGAAGGGCATCGAAGTGCTGCTGCTCACCGACCGCATCGACGAATGGCTGATGAGCTACCTCACCGAATTCGACGGCAAGTCGTTCGTGGACGTGGCCCGCGGCGACCTGGACCTGGGCAAGCTGGATTCGGAAGAGGACAAGAAGGCGCAGGAAGACCTCGCCAAATCCAAGGAAGGCCTGGCCTCGCGCATCAAGGCCGCCCTCGGCGACGACGTGGCTGAAGTACGCGTCTCGCACCGCCTGACCGATTCCCCGCCATCCTGGCGATTGGCCAAGGCGACCTGGGCCTGCAGATGCGCCAGCTGCTGGAAGCCAGCGGCCAAGCGGTGCCGGAAAGCAAGCCGGTGTTCGAATTCAACCCCACCCACCCGCTGATCGAAAAGCTGGATGCGGAACAGGATATGGATCGCTTCGGTGACCTGAGTCGGGTGTTGTTCGACCAGGCTGCCCTGGCTGCGGGCGATAGCCTGAAGGATCCGGCCGGGTATGTAAGGCGATTGAATAAGTTGTTGTTGGAGTTGGCGGTGTAAGTCACTAGGCCTTGTGTGTGACGCAAAGACCGGCTTATTGCCGGTCTTTGCGTTTGGGCACCAGCTGTCACGCCGATTGATGCGGAAGTACGCGCCATCCATGATGGCCATACAAGGAAATCACAGCAAAGACAATGAGGCGATGAAGGGCATATTCGGTGTAAGCTCACTAGAAATTTCAATGGCCGCCAGAGCCCCCGTGTAGCACTCGACTATAGGCCAGACTTCACTCAAGTGGATCCTAGCTAGGATCAGGCTGAAAACTTCAAGCACGATTTTTCAACCGCCCCTTCCAAAAATCTACTAACAGAAGATACTTAGGAATTAATAATGAGCAATGGATGGCTTAATTTAGTCGCCGAGGGCATAGTAAACAGGCTCCGGACTGACCAAGGACATGCATCAACCCCACTTATAAAAATGGCAGGGATTTTTTTAGCCTTCCATTGCTTCTGGCCACTCAAACCTCATTAGCCCAACAGTTTGAAGTGGGAAAAATCCCATCATTGCCTCGCGCGCTGAATCCGCAGCTTGATGGCTATGAAGCTGGGTGGGTAATCCCCCGCCCATTAGCAGACGCCAGAAGTGGAATTTTCTCGTCCCCTTTCCCGAGGAGGTTCCATGAAGAAGTCCCGCTTTACCGACAGCCAGATCATCGCCGTGCTCAAGCAGGCCCAGGCCGGTGCGCCCGTGCCGGAGCTGTGCCGCGAGCACGGCATCAGCTCGGCCACGTTCTACAAGTGGCGCAGCAAGTTCGGCGGCATGGACGTGTCCATGGTCGCGCGCATGAAGGAGCTGGAGGAGGAGAACCGCCGGCTCAAGAAGATGTACGCCGAGGCGCAGCTCAGTACCGACCTGCTGAAGGAAGCGCTCGCAAAAAAATGGTGAGGCCATCTCAGCGACGCGAGATGGCCCAATCGGCGGTCACGAGCGGGCGCACGAACATCCGCCACGCCTGCCAGACCTTCGCGGTGAGCCAGACCTGCTTCCGCTACCAGGCCAAGGCCAGCGAGCAGAACGCCCGGATCGCCGACTGGCTGATCCGGTTGACGACCGCCCATCGCGACTGGGGCTTTGGCCTGTGCTACCTGTACCTGCGCAACGTGAAGGGCTTTGGTTGGAACCACAAGCGGATCTACCGGATCTACCGCGAGTTGGAGTTGAACCTGCGGATCAAGCCGAAGAAGCGGCTGGTGCTTGAGCGGCCGCAGCCACTGGCGGTGCCGGAGACGATCAACCAAGTCTGGTCGATGGGTAATCCCCCACTTCTAGCGGTCGCCAGAAGTGGAGCTAAGCGGCCATCGCCAACTTCATGGCAGGCGTGATGCCGCCGAGCGCCATATTCGGACGCTCGTGGTTGTACGTCCATAGCCAGCGGGTGGCTTTGTCCTGCACCTGGTCGATGGTGTCGAACAGGGTTTGGGCGAGCCAGGCGTAGCGGATGGTGCGGTTGTAGCGTTCAACGTAGGCGTTCTGCTGTGGCTTGCCCGGCTGGATGTGCTCGACCCGGATACCATGCCGCTGCGCCCAGGACAGCAACGCGCCACTGATGTATTCAGGGCCGTTGTCGCAGCGGATCACGGCGGGCTTGCCGCGCCACTCGATGATCTGCTCCAGCGATCGGATCACACGGGCTGACGGCAGCGACAGATCCACCTCGATCCCCAGCCCCTCGCGATTGAAGTCGTCGAGCACATTGAACAGCCGGAAGCTGCGGCCGTCGGCCAACTGGTCGTGCATGAAGTCCATCGACCAGACCTGGTTGATAGCCTCCGGCACCGCCAGAGGCTCGGGCCGCTCACGCACCAGCCGCTTCCTCGGCTTGATCCGCAGGTTCAACTCCAGCTCGCGGTAGATCCGGTAGACCCGCTTGTGATTCCAGCCAAAGCCCTTCACGTTGCGCAGGTACAGGTAGCACAGGCCAAAGCCCCAGTCGCGATGGGCGGTCGTCAGGCGGACCAGCCAGTCGGCGATCCGGGCGTTCTGCTCGCTGGCCTTGGCCTGGTAGCGGAAGCAGGTCTGGCTCACCGCGAAGGCCTGGCAGGCGTGGCGGATGTTCGTACGCCCGCTCGTGACTGCCGATTGGGCCATCTCGCGTCGCTGAGATGGCCTCACCATTTTTTTGCGAGCGCTTCCTTCAGCAGGTCGGTACTGAGCTGCGCCTCGGCGTACATCTTCTTGAGCCGGCGGTTCTCCTCCTCCAGCTCCTTCATGCGCGCGACCATGGACACGTCCATGCCGCCGAACTTGCTGCGCCACTTGTAGAACGTGGCCGAGCTGATGCCGTGCTCGCGGCACAGCTCCGGCACGGGCGCACCGGCCTGGGCCTGCTTGAGCACGGCGATGATCTGGCTGTCGGTAAAGCGGGACTTCTTCATGGAACCTCCTCGGGAAAGGGGACGAGAAAATTCCACTTCTGGCGTCTGCTAATGGGCGGGGGATTACCGTCCCCTGTAGAGTTTGAACGGCGCTACGCGCAACGAGGGTCTTGAGTGTCTACGGAACCCTGGGCGTATCACCCAGCAACGCGAGCACGACGCGCTGCGCCTGGCGGCCGCCGAGCACCAAGCCCTGCAGGTGCGCTGGACCTACGATGTCCACGCGCTGGAAGGCGTACGCACCGAACTGGCGGCGGCGCGGACCGAGCTGGTCGAAGAGCGCCAGCGCCGGGAACACGCCGAGGCGGACACCTTGCGGGCCACGGTGCGCCTGAGCACGCTGGAACAACTCCTGGCGCAGCTGCGGCCAGCGCACTCCGTCGGCGAACCCGAAAACGCCATCGCAGCCGGTGCAATGCCGGCAGGCAGATGATCAGCCGCTTGGCGAAGACTCGGGAATCCCCGCATCAATGCTTCGTCGCCCCAGCCAGGATTTCGGTGAGGCGGAGCGAATCGGAAAGCTTCTCGCCAAACTTGCTTCCACACTTACTTGCAGGAGATCGACATGGGTCTATGCAATTCAAAGCCGAGCGTGTTGGGTTCACCCGTAGCGGGTTCACCTGAGCATTATTTCACCCACACCGCAGAGCAGACCACGCCCTCTACGCCTTCATCCCCGAGGCGCCCATGTCACCCAGCATGCATGGCTTGGTGACACTCGTCTCTTTGGGAACGGGGCGGACTTTTTAATCATCGTTAGGTATTGCACGACAAATTCAAATTAAAAGTTAATATATATGAAGAATTTTATGCGTTCACTTGGCTTTGGTTCTAGCCGTTCTAGCCGTTCTAGTAGCTCAAATTGGAATGAACAGCAAACTGATAATGACGAGCAAACGCCTGCCTCAAGTCCTTCCACGAGCCCTTCCCAAACTAGCTCGGCATTTTCTGCGCTCCCGGAACGCCCACGCAAAAAGCTATTGCGCTGGAAGAATCGCTGAATAGTTCAAATAATATTCCTTATGAAATGCGGATGTATGCGGAGGCTGCATTATCTGCCGCGAAGCATGGAAGTTCCGAAGCTATAACAAAAGCTGATGTTGAAAATAAATATTATTTAGCACATGCATATAATGAGAGATTTCCAGAGCTCCATCTTAGCTGTCACGACTCCGCCCAATCCTTTTTTCCGAATTTATGACTTCTGGAAAGCAGGCTTGGCGATCAATCGTTCGCCTATCTCCTTCGAGCCTGCATCATGCGGCGATTGACGTTAGATTTAAAGATGGGAAGCGTACGATGTTGGTAATTGAGCCAGCACTTGCCTACGGAATGGAAGACGGCGAAATTAAGGTTATGGCCGGCTATGAAACATTAGGGAAGAATGTTCAGAATTGCCTTGGTGAAAATGGAGACATGGCGGTCATTCAACTGGGCGCGCAGAAGTCTCGTTTTGATTGTGTTATTTTTTCATTGAATATGGCTCTGTGCGCTTATCAAAAAGACAGCGTTTTTGACAATCTTCACGATTGTTTAAGAAGAAACGTTCGATGCTTTTCGTCCGGGGAGAGGAAGTCCATTCTGCATAAGAATATAGAGTTCATAGAGGGCGACAAATTTTTACCGCCAATCTTTTATAAGCATTCACACTCTAGAGGGGTTGTAGGCGAATTCATATCGAATCAGCCTGAATATGCTCATAAAAATGTGAGCACAGGACGCACCAACCCAAATGAAGATCTTTCCGAAAGAGTAGAAAACTTTCGTGTGCGAAGAGGTGACCTAAGCTATAGCATGTCGATTGAGGCATCTCGATTGAGGAAAATTAGGAAAACTATTGAATCATAATTCGTCGGCCTGAATAATTACTTCATGCGCCTATGCAAGTCAAAGGGTTCAAGTCGAACCACAAGCGTGTTTATCGCATCTACCGCGAGTTTGGAGCTGAATGAGGCCGGCAGGGATTCGTGCAAAAAAACCAAAATTTGGATAACTTGCTGTTAGTAAAGATTTTTGCAGATTCCTGCCGGCCATCAATCCCGGCCGCGTGTACTTCCGAACAGTCCTTGCGTGCTCTGCTGTGAAGCCGGCGGCATCCGTGTGTTACCCACACTGCGACCGACCGGTCTCGCACAGTCGCCGCAAGACAGTTGCAGCGTGCCGAACCTCAAAAGGGACGAGGTAGTGGGTGAGCCGATGGAAGCGCCGTTTTATCTGGCAACTTCATTTTTTCACAAAAGAGAACGGATTCTGCGAGTCATTTTACACTTATGCTGGCTAAACCCCGATATTGCGATTGCCCCGTTCGAGGGTCGGCAGGGATTCGTGTAAAGGCCTTCGCTAACAGCAAGTTAGCTCACTTTTGGCTGTTTTTTACACGAATCCCTGCCGACCCTCAATAACGCGCGATTCCACGCACTGGCGCGGCGGACAGTGGTCAGCGGTCGTGACAGGCCTTTTGCCTACCGCCTCGCAATAAATTTTCTACTGCGCCGGTTCAGCGGCATTTGCGGGGCGTTGCCCGCAAAGCCTTGCGGGATAAGGCTTTCGCGTGCAAACGGTGTTTTCGCTTCGTCGAATTCGTGCACTTAACGGGCGTTGATAAGTGCATACAAGTACAGCTATAATTCCGCCTATCGCTTTTTGACACCTTGAATTCCCCATCCACTTTCGCCATGCGAAGCTGATGCAGACACCTCAAATCCTCGCTTGCCCTGGCCGCTTCGCGCCCACGGCCCCAGACACACTCCTGGTGAGGTACAGACTATGAACACTCAGACCACTCAGAATCCTTTCGCGCTGTTCTCCGACGATCCGGCCGAGTTCAATAAGCAAGACTTAAAAGCCAAGCTCGGGATCACATTGATCCAGCTCATCCGTGCCAAAGGCTGGACGCAGGCCACCACCTCCGCACATTTGAAGGTCGCCCAGCCACGCATCAGTGACTTGATGCGCGGCAAGCTGGACCGCTTCTCCATCGATGCATTGATGGAAATGATGTTCCGTGCCGGCTATGCGTTCGACTACCTGTTCGATTTCTCGGGCGATGACAAGGCACAACCGCGCCTGGAAATGAAATTGAAAAAGGCGATGCTGTAACAGCATCGCCTCCTTCTCCGCTAGCTACTGGTCTGCGCCCAGTTGCTTCAGCCGTTCCGCTGTCGTTGCGATCAACTGCCTGTCCGGACCCTGGCCGGTCTTGGACGTGGCATGCAACACCACCACACTGCCGTTCTTACGTTCCACGTACATGCAGCGGTAGGCGGGGCTTCCATTGATTTTTAACTCGATGACGCCCTTGCCTGGTAATCCCCCCGCCCATTAGCAGACGCCAGAAGTGGAATTTTCTCGTATCCTTTCTCGAGGAGGTTCCATGAAGAAGTCCCGCTTTACCGACAGCCAGATCATCGCCGTGCTCAAGCAGGCCCAGGCCGGTGCGCCCGTGCCGGAGCTGTGCCGCGAGCACGGCATCAGCTCGGCCACGTTCTACAAGTGGCGCAGCAAGTTCGGCGGCATGGACGTGTCCATGGTCGCGCGCATGAAGGAGCTGGAGGAGGAGAACCGCCGGCTCAAGAAGATGTACGCCGAGGCGCAGCTCAGTACCGACCTGCTGAAGGAAGCGCTCGCAAAAAAATGGTGAGGCCATCTCAGCGACGCGAGATGGCCCAATCGGCAGTCACGAGCGGGCGTACGAACATCCGCCACGCCTGCCAGGCCTTCGCGGTGAGCCAGACCTGCTTCCGCTACCAGGCCAAGGCCAGCGAGCAGAACGCCCGGATCGCCGACTGGCTGGTCCGCCTGACGACCGCCCATCGCGACTGGGGCTTTGGCCTGTGCTACCTGTACCTGCGCAACGTGAAGGGCTTTGGCTGGAATCACAAGCGGGTCTACCGGATCTACCGCGAGCTGGAGTTGAACCTGCGGATCAAGCCGAGGAAGCGGCTGGTGCGTGAGCGGCCCGAGCCTCTGGCGGTGCCGGAGGCTATCAACCAGGTCTGGTCGATGGACTTCATGCACGACCAGTTGGCCGACGGCCGCAGCTTCCGGCTGTTCAATGTGCTCGACGACTTCAATCGCGAGGGGCTGGGGATCGAGGTGGATCTGTCGCTGCCGTCAGCCCGTGTGATCCGATCGCTGGAGCAGATCATCGAGTGGCGCGGCAAGCCCGCCGTGATCCGCTGCGACAACGGCCCTGAATACATCAGTGGCGCGTTGCTGTCCTGGGCGCAGCGGCATGGTATCCGGGTCGAGCACATCCAGCCGGGCAAGCCACAGCAGAACGCCTACGTTGAACGCTACAACCGCACCATCCGCTACGCCTGGCTCGCCCAAACCCTGTTCGACACCATCGACCAGGTGCAGGACAAAGCCACCCGCTGGCTATGGACGTACAACCACGAGCGTCCGAATATGGCGCTCGGCGGCATCACGCCTGCCATGAAGTTGGCGATGGCCGCTTAGCTCCACTTCTGGCGACCGCTAAAAGTGGGGGATTACCGGCCAACGCCGCTATCATCAACCCCGGACTCTAAACCTGGCCGCTACTCAGGGCGGGGGACGTCGCAGCAGGCACATGATGAACAATGGACCGAAGCCCACAAACAGCGCCATCCCAATCTTGTTCAACAGAAGCAATGAGCCACCCACCACGCCGGGGCCAGCCATCCCTACCCCAGTGAACCAGCGCGCGCGGGTCTTCTCGTCGTCGCGCTGTTGATTGCCGGCTGTCTGGATCTGATCGATGCTCATCATCGCGATCTGCATCATCCCAGATTCTTGTCGATCGCATCGTAGGGACTTTTCGAATCCCCGGTCACCACTTGGGTAATGGACTGGCTGACACCCTCCGTCAGCGTCCAGTACAGTTTTGACGAACCCTCCGCCATGCTCGTCGCCAGGGCGATGATCAGCGAGGCGCGCAGCGCCGTCACCATTAAGCCCATAGCCGCCTCGCGGGACTGGCCGGTCACGATGCGGTACCCCTGAATAAAGATCTAGGGTGTCAGATCACAGCATTCGGCGCGTTGGACCGAGGCTATTTAGCTGGCCTCGGTAAGAACGCAATTCCGCTTAAAAATCACAATTTGTTACATCGACATCGCAGGCGAAGCAGCTTGTTGCGTCTGCACCTGCGATTGCATCTGTGCTGTCTGGCGCTGATTTTCCTCGGCGACCTGTCGGCTGCTCTGCTCCAAGGAATGCCCTTGTGCCTGATCACGATCGACGAAAACACGACGCATCGCGGGGTCGGTCATCTCGCCCTGCACTGCGAAGAAGCCGTCTCCGCTCTTGTTCGGCACGACATGATCGATGCGCTGTAGACCGCTCACCTTGGACTCAAACACGATTTGTCCGGCTGCCTGCTCAAGTTCTTTGCGGTTGGCAAAGCCGCCGCGCTCGCCCAGGGCTTCCAGCTTGCCTACCGTGCCGACGAACATGCCGTTGTCTGGATGACGCGGGTCGGACAACAACGGGCCGGACGAAGATAGCGCTTGCGAAGAGGGAGAGGCAGTTTGCTCCATATGTTTATTGGAATACTGGGACAGCGCCTGTCCCAATGCTGCCCGCGTCTTTTGCCCAACCACACCGTCTACATGCAAACCATGCGCATGCTGGAATTGCTCGACCGCGTATTTGGTGTTGGCGCCGAAGTCACCATCGGCGTGCAAGGGCTTGCCGTCGCGGCCAACAGCATCGAGTTGCGCAAGTTGGCCTTGCAACTGCTTCACCTGATCAACGCGCTCGCCTCGTTCTAGCTTGCCGTCATGAGACGTGTTGCGATTTGCATGCTGAGGTGCAGAAAGCTGTTTGGCGGGCTGGGAATTGATTTGCTCCCATGCCTGCTCCGGGGCACCCCACTTTCGATCGCCGAACGATACGATTGACGCATCGTATTCAAGGCCTGCTCTGTCTCTGCGCTCGTGATCGAAGCGTGATTAGAACCGCCCGGCTTGTCATAATAGCTTTTCCCAGTACCTGGATCGGCAATACTGGCCCACTCTTGCGCGAGCGCTTTCTGCGCACTATTCAACGAGGAACCGGATGCATCGGTAATATAGTTACGAACTGCAGACTTTTTATGAGTAATTAGATAATCTGAAAATACTTGATCTTGGAGCTCTGGCGTGAATTCCTGAGAGCGCTCAAGGCACAATTTATTCACCGCATCCTTCATCGTAGAAGGTATGACCTGATAGCGACCCACTGCAAAAAGTCGATCTTCATCGCCTCTAGGCAAAGCCTGACTATCCATTACCTCGCCGACAGTCATGCCTGAAAAATCTAACGGGCCGGTGCTTCCACGAATATGCTCCCGACCATCAGCTCCAACATATGTGCCCCGGTTATAAGCATTGTAATTGTCACGCCCGGATTCACCGCGTTGAATCAAATCTGCCAAGGGACTACTCATATCCAGCACCTCCTGTGATTTTATAAACGATTCAAATCAGTCAGCTTTAGGTGAAACATCCCACCATGAAACAAAAAGCCGAGATTCACTACCATCTACCAGTCCATCCTGAATTTCGCCGTAGGTAGAAACCTTCAAAACTTTACTGCCGTCGCTGCTAGAAAACTCTGTTATACAATGTCCGTCGCCACTACACACATCCAATTCAGGCAACTCGTCGCACACTGCACACTGTTTCGGATTCTTCGAACATATACTTTCGAAGTCATCGCCAATCACGTTTTTTTTGCATTCCGGATGTTCTTTCGGCCTCCAGTTCCCAGAAATCACGCTCTTGCGCAAATCGCCGTATGGCATACCTTCCTTAAGCCCAGCTGCGATTTTCTTAATATCAACAGACTCAGGATTTGGCCCTGCATTTGCATTTTGCTCGGCAACGGATAAACTCTGCGAGGGCTCACTCACCATTGAACTTTCAGGCTTAGAAGCAGAATTATTAATTTTCTGTTGCGAATCTTGCGATTGACTAGCGACAGCTTCTTTTTGAGACGAATCTTCTTTACAAGCACCAATAAAAGGCAAACCTAAAATAAGAAAAAAATTAAAAATTTTTGAGCTCTTAATCATTGAAATTCCATCAATGTTTTAAACAGGAAACCGCCAAAAAATCGTTAGAACTTTCGAAATATTGGCTTAGAACACTCGGAATACGCGACTTTACATGACCCACTATTAGTCGCCTCACAAGCTTTAACCGCCAGCTGAATAGCGTTCTTTTCTGTAGCAGACGACTGATAAAAACTCCGGGATTGCGATGACACAAGTGCGGCACACTGATTCTGATAACTCAATCGCACCTCGCAGTCTCCCGCCCCCTAAAGCACATTGTCGAATTGCAGCTTGCTCCGCTTCCCCCTCAGAAAATTTGCCTACTGCACTCCCAGCTTCGCCAGTAGAGTTAGAACGAGCAATTGCGCCCCAAGTTTTAATCCACTCGCCTGTTGGCCTTGGTGGAGACGCGGCAGCATCCCCTCTAGATGTGCCAGAATCGGGCCCACATTGTGGGCTTCCCGGACTGACACCCACAGGGCAGGCAGTTTGTGCAGAAGCAACAACAACTAAAACCGTATTTAAAAAATACCCAGCAATAGACGAATCATTTTTTTCACCTAAGTGTTTTATTTTTGCGCAAGACCACGATCACCTGTACTAGCCTCTTGAGACGGAGCAGAATCTCTACGCATTACTGTAGGCATACTAGTGGAGTCTTCCGCACGTCGACTATCAGTATTACTAGCAGGCGGTGCAGGCTGATAAGGCCTACCAGCCCCCGGCTCCTGATTGGCCCGGTCCAGCTGCCCTAGCGCGGAGTAGGCCGTGAACTGACCCAGCGTGCCCTGGAAGAACGCCGCTGCCATCGGGGAGCGGTTACGATCAACGTCGTCATCACCAAGCCTAACCCTCCTTGCTGCAACGCCATGCTGCTGATGCCCTCGCCACTTGAGCCTGGCATCGCGTACTTCACCAGGAACGCAAGCGCCACTGCGCCAACCACCTTCGTCGCCAGGCTCACCGTGAAGCTCAGCACCGACAACGAAAACACCATACCTAACCCGTATAGCAGCCACTTGCTGAACAACGACTTCGTCGCCTGGAACAACAGGCACATGATGAACAATGGACCGAAGCCCACAAACAGCGCCATCCCAATCTTGTTCAACAGAAGCAATGAGCCACCCACCACGCCGGGGCCAGCCATCCCTACCCCAGTGAACCAGCGCGCACGGGTCTTCTCGTCGTCGCGCTGTTGGTTGCCGGCTGTCTGGATCTGATCGATGCTCATCATCGCGATCTGCATCAATCCCAGATTCTTGTCGATCGCATCGTAGGGACTTTTCGAATCCCCGGTCACCACTTGGGTAATGGACTGGCTGACACCCTCCGTCAGCGTCCAGTACAGTTTTGACGAACCCTCCGCCATGCTCGTCGCCAGGGCGATGATCAGCGAGGCGCGCAGCGCCGTCACCACCAAGCCCATGGCCGCCTCGCGGGACTGGCCGGTCACGATGCGATACCCTGGAAGATGATCCACAGCGTCAACACCGTCAAGGACACAACGCCAATCAAGGCCGAGGTCCGCTGCAGGAGCGTCCACTGAAAAATATCGATCTCATCGCGCAAGAAATCGTTGATCAGCGAGAAGAACGCGTAATTACCAAGACTGCTCAGAAAATCCATATGTCACCACATTCCACTGGACGGCCAGGCCGTGGAGCACTCGCGGCTCCAGGTTCGATTACACCTGCAACGGCACGCGCATCCTGCACGTGCCAAGTTATCAATTCCCTAGTTCCATCGGCTTCATATCACGAGGTTTGTCGGACCGGACCGAGTCCAGCGCCGCCTTCATCGCGACGCCGGCAACCACCGACTTGCCGAAATCACCCAAGGTGTTGCCCAGACTCTCGAAGAAGCTGCCGACTCCGCCTTGGCTGGAAGGATCACCGGAGGGAGCCTTCTTACCCCGCATCGCCGCCCACGCCTGCGCATCCTGCTGTTTGGTCAAAAACCCCAGCCGCGTCTGATATGCAAACATCGCCGATTCCATTTGCTGGCGATCAATGTCCATCAGCGCCTTCAGCGCGATCAGCTTGTTGGTGTTGTCTTCCAACTTGCCCAGTTCGGTGTCTTTGATCGCTGTACGCTCTTGCTCGATCTTGCGCAGGCGCTCAAGACGCTTTTTGGTGATGTCGTACATCGCCACCATGTAGTTGTACTGCGAATTGCGCGTGCGCTGAATCAGCTCGCAAGCTTCTTTTTGCTGGGTCGCCACCGGCGTACCCGCCGTGGTGCTAGAGCAATCCGCAATCCCGTAGTCATCCGGGACCACCTTGAGCTCTTCCTTGGGTTTGTCGACTTCTGTCCCGCTGTCCTTGTCCTTGGGCTTTTTCCCAAGCTTGAGCGAATCCTGAATTTCCTTGGTTTTCGTGTTGAGATCCTTGTCGACCACTTCCCATTGCGCACTGGCCACTCCCGCCATGCTGAGCAGCACCAGTCCCATGAAGATTCGGGAAAAATGTCTGAACGTGGTTGTCATGGTGTTCTTCGCCTCCTGTGACACAAATGAAGATGGTGCGGGTTGAAACTGCTGCGATCGCGTGGGCCGGTCATGCATCTTCGACCTCCATGTCCTTGGCCGACTTGCGCCTACCGGAACCCTTGCGATTGGCATAGAAGTCAGCCAACCAT
Source organism: Xanthomonas phaseoli pv. phaseoli (assembly GCA_022749655.1). Classification (GTDB taxonomy): domain Bacteria; phylum Pseudomonadota; class Gammaproteobacteria; order Xanthomonadales; family Xanthomonadaceae; genus Xanthomonas; species Xanthomonas phaseoli. The sequence continues at coordinate 2,529,997 of CP094243.1, read as the reverse complement.
TGCTCCGGCGTCAGTTGGTCCACGGTGACACCAAGCTTGCCGGCCTTGCCCGCCAGAATTTGGTGCATGATTTCGATATTGTCGGTGGACGAGGAAATCACCGACAGCGCATCATCCATCCCGCGCAGGTTGAGCTGGCAAACCGCCGAGGCATGCCCCTGCTTGACCAGGAAACAGCGCGAACGCTCGTCAAGCGACACCACCACCTGGTATTCGGCGTCGGTGAGCTTGAGCCCTTCGATGTAATCGTCGCGGCTGGCATTCGGGTTCGGCAGCAGGATCATGGTCGCCGTCTGCTCGATCAGCGCGGCGGCAATGTCGCTGGCCAGCGCGTCTTCGGGGCTCTGCGTGGCGAAAATCCCTAAGCCATTCTGCTTACGGATGGTCTTCTGCTTGTTCTTGGCAAATTCCTTCAGGCCGCCCTTACCGTCCAGGATCTTCCAGAATTCGTCCATCACGTAGATCAGCGGGCGCCCGTCGATCAGCGCTTCCAGGCGATGCAGCAGGTAGTTGATCACCGGCACGCGCACTTCGGCGTTGTCGATCACGTCGGTGTAGTCGAACCCGATGATGGATGCGCGCGTCAGGTCGATCGTGTCCACAGGATTGTCGAACACCCAACCGAGCGAATTGCCAGCGGTCCAGCGGCGCAGACGCGCATACAGACCGTCGTCGCCCATGTTGGGCAGACTCTTGCGGAAATTGCTCATGCTGCGCAGGTGCATCGGCGTGTCCAGCATGCCTTCCACCGCACGATAGATATCTTCTTCCTCACGTGCGCTGTATTCGGCCTTGCCGCCCAGCACCTTGATCAACTCGGCCAGGAACTGGGTGTTGGCGTCATTGCGCTCGCACTGAAAAGGATTGAAACCGGTCGGAGACCCATTTTCCAGCGCCAGATAGTTGCCGCCGCAGGCGCGCACAAAAATCTCCGCGCCGCGGTCCTTGTCGAAGAAGAAGATGGTCGGAATCGGGTCGAACTTCTGCACCTGACTCAATAGGAAGTTGATCAGCGCCGTCTTACCGGTACCCGACTTACCGATCACCATCGTGTTACCGATGGCCTTCTCTCCCAGGGAGTTTTCGGACGGATGCGTCGCATGAAAATTGAAGTAGTACGGCTGCCCGTTGGTTGTCTCTGCAGCGTCGTGACGCAGTCGCCCCACGGATTGCTGTGCTGTTTGCCCTGGGCGAAATTGTGCAGCGGTGACAAGCCGAGGAAATTGAGCGAGCTCAGATTGGCAATGCGCGTACGGAAGCGCCAGTTGCCCGGCAGCTGCGAATAAAATGACGACGCGATCGCAAGATCTTCCTTGGCCGACACGAAACCGGCATTGGACAACTCCGCGCGGGTGGTTGCGATCTGCCTGGCCAGCTTCTCCTGGCTGTCGGCGTAGACCGCCAATGTGAAATGGTATTCACCGAGCACGAAATTTCCCGAGGCAACATCGTCCATCGCGACATCGAGATCGCGAATCTGGGTCGACGATTTGTCACCTGAAGAAATCATCATTCCCTTGGTGCGTTCGAGCACCTTCAGCGCATCATGTCGGCCGACCGGGCTGAACGAGTGCGTCATGACGTACTCGAAATCCAAATATTTCAGCCCATTGAGGATGCCAGGATAGGTTCCGTCCGCATATTCCTTGATGTTCAGGATCGCGCCGAAGTGATTGATTCCGTCTGGAGTCCGAACGACGAAATCGCCCGTCTTGTTAGCGAACATATGCTTGCTGACGGGCAAATAGGCGGGCACCGGAGCTGGCAAGACCGGCACCGGCTCATCAATTCGGTTCAACAAGTAGCCCAGGAACTCCAGCGTCTCGGAGAAGACGACGCCATTCTTTGCCTCGTACATGCCAAGCCTGTACGGAGCGTAATCCTTGAGCACAGCCTCCACATTCGTGGCGAGCTCGACAACCTTCGCAACAGCCTGCTCTTCCTCCGCGCGAATCTTGTCCGGGTTCGCGGATTTCTCCACTAAACGACGTCCCGTGACCACCGGCCTGTAAATCATGCTGAAATACAGCTCGTTCTGCATGATCTTTTGCGAAGAAAGCGCTGTGTAATACTCGTCGGACAAATTCTGATTGAACGCCTGCTTGAAACGTCCGCCCGTGCCGATTCTACGCCGACGCCGCACATCGTGGACCCAAAATGCAACGTTGGCAAAATCCGGCGCGCGCAGGGTCTGCAAAAGACGGTTAAACGTGTTGTGCCGTTGTTCGAGCTCGAACTCGTCTCGCCCAACAAACGGCAAACCGCCCAGATGCCAGATCAACAGATAGTCACCGGCAGTCGTCTTGACGACCGACGGCGCAACATGCGTCGAGATGGAAACAAACTCGCTGATCGGACTGTCTGGACTGAACATGGTCTTACCAAATTTAGAGAGGAAGCATCACACCAAGCGACCATCGGAAACACCAACCCCACGCGGGTTGCATGCGTGGGGTTGGTAAAACGGCTACGTGTTCATCGCGATTTTCCCGGGGATTCTTGCGATATTCATTTGGGCTGAAGACCCACATTCCTGAATAACGCTGAAGGTTTCGCGCACGCATTCGGAACAGCCAGCGTAATCCCAGCAACCTGAAAATCATTTCGTCACGCTTGGCCATCTGCTGCATGGCAAAGATGATGACTGGAATGGTCAACAGGTACCAAAGATTGATGTACATCCCCAACAGCAAGCCACCACCCGCACCAATGAAGAAGGGGATGTAAGGCACCCCCAAAAACATGGCGGGGCGGGTGCATCCGCGGAAGAGTACATCTTTATGCATAGTATTGAGCGATCTGCATCAGCGAACCGGTGATCGTCGAGCAATCACCCGAACTGCCGTTTTTATTCTGAAGGATCATGTTGGCGATCTGGCCAGCAGCACCGATGAGAACGCCACCAATGAGAATTGGCGAGACCTCGGAGATGCGCTTGTGTGCGAAAGCGATCTGGTAGCCGGCCACGATGACTGCGATGGTGACCACTGCGATCGAGCCCATGTTCAACAGCTTGGTCACATTATTCAAAAAGCCACACACGCGGGTGTCGGTGTCTGCAAGACCATTGCCGTCTGCGGATGCACCGCCGGCCACCATCAGCAACGAAATGAATAGCAATGCCTTTACTGCCTGGGTGCCGACCATTTTGGCATCGGCGATCGTCTTGTTATCGATTTCAAACTTCATGTCTAACTCCTTGGGAACAGAGGGGGTCCAGCAGCCATATCCTTGGCAATTTCCATCCTAAAAACGAATGCGCTATCCACTTGCGGAACTGTTTGCGGTGCTCGCTGCGTAGAAACGGGTGCAGATTGCTCGATCAGCGTCGAAGCTTGCGGACCGGAGGCTGGTACCGCCACCCCCGCCCCTGCCCCGTTGCCTTCACTACATACAGCTCGTTTTCTGCCGGAGCAGCTGCAGGAGCCACAGGCGCCGCCCGGCTCGGCAAGGAATACCCTGTCGTAGGCGTGGATAGCATAGGCCCTGGCGGTGAAGCCGCCGTGTGGCTCGCGCCGGCAAAATCCTGAATGCGACGAGACACGATCGCGTCTGCCAGTTCGGCTGCAGCTTGTCGCAGAGGATTCGCCGGCTTCAATTGCACCTGGCGGGTTGGCACGACTGCGATGGGCTCGGCACCGGAAGACGCTACCGACTGCCGAATGGAGGCGTAGATCTTCTGCACGTAGCCATGTTTGAAGCCGGTTTCAAAATTTCCGGAGTAGTAGCAACTAAACGACTTCCCCAGTTGGCGCCAGAACGCGAGTGGCATTCGGCCAGAATCTTTGAGGCGGCGACCAAGTTGGGGCATTTGTCGAATGCCATCTCATAAGTCGCCAAGCCGTACTTCTGCAGGTTGTACCGATTGACCTGGCCTAGACCCAGCGAAAAGTTGTACCCCTTCTGCTCCAGCATCTTCGCCGTGGCGACCGCTTCAGCCAGACCGCGCGGCTCCCGCACCAGGCGTCCGCCAACGACACCAATGGCATAGGGATTACGCGACGACTCGACACGGACAACGTGTTGCATTACCTCGCCGGGGACGGCCAGTCCAGTGCACCCCATCAGTTCCATGCCAGGCAACATGTCAGTACTCCTTCCAAAACCAGATCAAAATCAGCGATGACGTCGATGCCCTAGCCACCGCGCAGCGTGCGAAGAGGGTCGAAATCAATCCCCGTGATGAAGCGCCGTCCAGCGTGCGCCTTGATGTGAACCACGATGTCGATGGTCATTCTCAACAGACGTTTGATCACCTCGAACTCCAGACCGGAGCCCTCATTGGAGGCCTTCACCATCAATGCGAGCTGGTCCCAGGTCTGCTCGACACTTCCTGCATGGCAACTGGTGATAGAGCCGGGATGGCCCGACGCGCAGTTACGAATGAAGTAGAACGATTCATCGCCGCGCAGCTCAGCAAGGATAATACGGTCTGGCTTCATACGCAGGCAGGCCTCCATGCAGCTCTTAGCAGTCACGTTGCTGGCGCTTTGACCACCCTTGGAATAAAGCAGGTGCACAGCGTTCGGCTGGCTAATGAATAGCTCCCGGGCGTCCTCAATCGTCACCAAGCGCTCTTCGCTTGGAATGTGGTTGACCAGCGCCTTCATGAAGGTGGTCTTGCCGCTACCTGTCGCCCCAGCAACAACGACGTTTTTTTGTAAAGCACGCACTTCTTGAAGAACTCTGCGTAGTCGCGCTTGCGGCGCAGCTCAAGCAATTCTTGGTCGTGATCGCTGACATCCGCCGATTGCTCAAGCACTTCGTCGAAGAAACCGTCGTGCTTGTACTGCTCCAGCGACTTTGTGTGCTTCGAGGGAAGTCGGATCGTAATGGACACCTTGCCCGCATCGCAGGCGGGCGGCATGACGAACTGCGCGCGCTGCCCGGTCGGAAACGTCAGCGACACGACAGGATCGGCATCGGTAATGCGTTGCCCGGTGTTGCTCTCATTGACGACCGCCGTACAGAACTGCCGCGCACGGTCGTAGGTGAGGGATGGCACGTCGACTCGCTGCCATCCATGGATCGTTTCCAGGTACAGCTCACCAGGACGATTGATGCAAATTTCGGTCACGTCAGGCGAATTCAGATAGTCCAGGATTCCCAGCACGGAGTACTGGTAGTCCAGGAAGTCATTAGAAATACGCGCTGTCGGGGAGTCATCGATCGTCATGGCAACCATTTCATTCACTTCGGCAGGACAGCCGAGAAATCGACGTCCTTGGCAACGTAGACGTTCAATACCGTTCCTTGGTTGATCGTCAGTGTGGCAGGACGACGTCCTGATTTTTCAACCGCCTGTTCCGCAAGCTGCTGCATGCTGCGTGCGGTATTACTCTCAAACGGTTGCTGGGTAATGATGCCGGAGCCAACGCCAATCGTTGTGGTCTCGGGGCCATATTCTGCCGCTGCGTACTTGAATGCATCGCTCAGCAGACTGATGAACAAGGCTGAAGCAATCTTGTTACCCCAATGCGCGTTGTAGTTACCCGGATGACCGGAGCTTCCAAGCGTATCGATGCCCGGACCCATGAGCGTGACATCCAGACCGGAAGGCGTAGTGACGCGGTCCCAGACAACTTGGAGACGATGAGAGGTCGGCTCACCGGCGCTGTACTGCCCCAACATTTTGGACCCCTTCGGAAGAAGCAGGTTGTGCCCATTGATGGAGTAGACCGGCTCGGTGACGATGCACGATGTGTAGCCGCCGAAATCGGAGATGATGCGGGTCTCCAAGATGCAGCGAATATAGGTACCACGCACCAACAGACCGTCCGGGTTGCTGATCGGCTTGGCCAGCGTGACCGGACTATCTTCCTGAGCAGGCGCAGGCTGTGCCCCAACTTGACCGGGAACCCCACCGCTATTTGCAGCAGACTCAGCAAGGATGCGACGCTCCAACAGCGTTGGCCCACGCTGACGTTCTGGTGCGGAGCTGACCTCTTCGCTATTGTCGGTCGGCATTGGCGGTAGTGGGGGCAGACTTGGCTGCTGAGCTAAAGGGACCGGCGCTTCCTCAACTGGCGCAGTCATGCTCTGCGGCAACGCAGGTGCGACCACCGTCTCGGTACGCGGCTTCGGAGGCACGGAATCTTCCCCGCCCTGTGTCGCTAGCCAGAAGATTGCGAGAATCAATAGAGCCGCAATGGCTGCGAGAAACACCAGGGCCTTGCGATTAAGTCGCTTGATGTCGCTCGATCTTAAGATCGGCTCATTGGCATCCAGGTCCGGTTCTGCACTGGCCTGCTGGCGCGCAAAGTAGGGATTATTGCGTTCGTTGTGGTCGCCGTTGCGCTGCTCATCCCCGCCATGGTTCTGGCTGCGCTCATCAGGACTGTTTGGAATATTCGAGTTCACTTTTGCTTGTTCCTTCGCAGACCGACGACGTTATCGCCATGACGAACTACCAAGAAAGGGTAGGTTCCGTGCACGATCAGAGTATTACCCTCTACCGTCGTATTAACGAGAAAATCTTCGGAGTGCTCTTTCTCGCGAGCGAAGACCGCGGGAAAATTCCCAGTCGGAAAACGCGTCAGATCCATATTTATGTAAGTGAATTTACCATCGTCATAGACGCGACTTGGAATCAACCAGGATTTCTTGGTTCGTGTCGCATAATCGTAATCGTAGTAGTAACGACGATCCTTCAAGATCTTGGCATTCAGTAGCGGGCCATTCTTCGAAGCATCCGCATCCGCGACATTATTGAAGCTCGTGTCCTTCGGGTAGGTAAACACAACCTTGTATTGGACACCCGCTTGCTTCGCCTGCTCAAGGCGCTGCCAGTCTGTCGCTACCACCTTAAGCTCAAGAATATAAGAATGGGTCGCGGTACGAATCATCATGTTCGTATCGACGTCGACATTCTTAGGCTTGAGATAAAAACATTCTCTCGCCGCGTGAGTTCCCATCCACCGGTGAAACCGGTGCTGTAATCCAGAATTTTTTCGTTTGGGCTTAGCTCCACCTGAGTGGTAATGCCAAGGCCTGTGCGCACCTGATAGATACGGTCGGGCGCATACTCATATTCCTGAACCACCTGGGCAGCTGCTGACAAAGCACACAGCGCAAGTGGTAGCGCTGACACCAACGCAACCCTATATCGGTTAAAAAGTTTCATCGACCACTTGCTCCATTGACATTCTTGGGCAACCCCTGGGGTTGCATTGCAGGCTGCGCTTGCAGCTGACCGGCCGGCTGCATTTGATCAGGAAATGCTGGCTGCGCCTGTTGCTGAGGCGCGCCACCTTGCTGCTGCATGCCCTGTTGCAGCGGAACGCCCGCTTGAGGTGCAATGGTGGCACCTGCTGCATTTGGATCGGCCATCCCGGTCATCGGCTGCTGCATTGCCTGCTGTTGCAGTGCTGCCTGAGGTTGAGCATTGATAACCGCGCCAGCGGCTGGGGCAACGGGCAGCGCGGAATAGTCATTATCTACGCGGTAATCAGTGACCCGAAAACCCAGGGGATTTTCCACTCTCAAGCTATCGCTCATCTCAAGATTGTCCTGGTAGACGAACCCCATCGTGGCGATCTTGTTGTCCAGCAGCGTCGAAACCGTGGAGTTCTTGTCATAAACGGTTCGCTGGAAACGCACGGTCGCCCCGGTATATGCCTTTCCATTGCCGCCGATCAAGGTAATGCTCAAAATATTGACACGGATCGCACGGAGCTTGCCGTACGTATTCAAGGGCCTAGAGGGGTTGTTGGCAGAGTGGAGGGCACGATATTCGCCCACGACATTTGTCGCCCCCATAGCCGAGACCGTGTTCCAATCGCGCTGACCAATGATGGAAAGATCAAACGACTCACGCGCAATAATGAACCGCGCGATATTGCTGCGCGCCAGCGCTTCGCTGGTGCTGATGGTCCGACCGCCAAAGTTGGGCTCAAGCTTGGCGATGGTACTAGTGCCCGAATACGCATCTGCCATGACCAGATACGGCACTTTTTCCTTCAGCGGCAGCATGTAGTAGTAGCCGCCCGCTGTCATGACGGTGACCAGCATCGACAAGGTCGCCACGATCCAGGCACGCTTTTCGCTGCGACGGGCGAGGTCTGCAATGCTGACCTCGTAATTCACCGCTTTTTGAACGGCCGCACCTACTTGGGCGGAGCCGTCCTTTTCACTGACCTTCTTACGCAACATGTCTAGATCCGTCACCGTAAGGCCTTGTCAGGCCTGAAACTATTGCCGCAACGCGTCGCGGGTACTTGAGAAGGTAGGAACACCGCCAGCTCCATGCCTAAAAGGCATCGAGCCGACAGCAACCTTTAGAGCTTGGCGCCAGACGACACCGGCACTGGCTGCACCAACAGCTTGTTGGCGGAAACCGACACCGAAACCCCTGGGCTGCGTACACGGCACTCAGCTCGGTTGCAGCCTGCTGGACGCTGGTCGTGCTGATTTCGGAAACCGGCCCGATCAAGGTGTAGTCCGATGGCAAGTTATAGGACAGCTGCATATTGGAGTCCGCCGCCCAGCGCTCCAGCATGGTCTTCAACGTGCCGTCCATGGGCGTGGCCTGATACGTGTACGAGGTGTAGAGCGGGATCTCGGTAGGCGCCTCGTCAAAGTGGTTGACGTGCTTCCAACGGCCACCAAAGTCAGGAGCCGGCTTGGTCGCGCACGCGCCTACCAATGCTGCAGCCACTAGCACCAACGACAGCTTGGACACATACATCGGATTCACTCTGACTTCTCCAACTCATGAAATTTCGGGCTTAAGACGGACAGCACTAAGCCTCCGCGCACCAGTGGGTACCGGAGGAAACCTGTTATTGATGCGTTTCTCGCAGTCCTCCAACTCGCCGGGGCGCCCCAGTTGCGAGTCTGTGCTGCCAAGAAGAATGAATACGCTGACAAACCATCCATAGCCTTACTCCAGTACGGCCCATCCGGCGCCGCTCCCCTACGACCATCTATCCATACCGCAGATTCTTGCTAACTTTGCCCTTAACAAGCAGATCCGTCAAGAATTGCGCGCCAGGCCCCGCACCGTAAACGAGGCAATCATCACACTTTGACGGTAAGCGTTTTCACTTCAGTTTTCGGCAACAAGCGCGCAGTGAAGTAGCGATCCTCGTAGTAGCGAATCTTGTCGCACTTCACCGGATGCGGGATCCCCTCGTACAAGAACACTTCCTTCTCGTTGCCCATGGCCTTGAGTTCCTGCGGCAACATCAGCGCCCGACGCTCTTCTGACACGCTGTGGGTGGTCTCCCGCCCTCGGGTGACATTCTTCTTCTTGATGGTGGTGTAACCCAGCATCTCGGAATAGTCGTTGGCATCCTGCTGCTCACGCGGTGCGTAGAGGATCTGCAGGGCGTGGTTGGTGATGATGGTGCGTGACAGATCTTTACCGTAGGTCGCGTCCAGCTGGGCCATGCTCTGGATGATGGGCAGCAGGCGGATGTTGTAGCCGGCCATGTAGGCTACCGCGGTCGCGATGATGTCCACCTTGCCGATCGAGGTGAATTCGTCCATCAGCAACAGGCACTGATATTTGAGCTCAGGGTTGGACTTGGGCAATTCGCGGGTGTTGAGGTTGATGATCTGGCTGAAGAGCAGATTGATGATCAGGCGGCTTTCGGCAAGCTTGTTGGGCTGGATGCCGATGTAGATGGTCATCTTCTTCTTGCGAAGGTCCGTGAGCACGAAGTCGTCCGCACTGGTGGCGGCGTCCAGCACCGGATTGATCCACGCATTGAGCGGCTCCTTCAAGGTGCCCATGATCGAGGCGAAGGTCTCATCCGCCTGGGACAGCATGTTGGCAAAGGCCGACTTGGCGTTGCTGCTGAGGAACCGCCGCTCGGACAGCGACTTCAGGTATTTCTTGAGATCGGTGCCGTCACCCGAAGAGAGGCGATAAATCCCGCCCAAGGTGGGGGCCCCCGCCCCGCCCGGAAAACCGAGCGCGAGCTCCTCGTCCCAGTTTTCGAACAGGTACAGCGCGAATGCCATGAAGGCATTACGCGCCTGGCTGACCCAGAACTTCTGGTCGTCCGACCCATCTGGATACAGCATCGCCGCAATGCTCATCAGATCCGAAACGCGAAATGCGGGGTCGTTCGACACGTAGGTCAACGGATTCCAGCGATGCGTGCGACGATCTTCGGCGAACGGATTGAACAGGAAGACCTCGTGGCCCTGGCTGGCGCGCCAACCACTGGTCAGGTCGAAGTTTTCCTGCTTGATGTCCAGGACCACGACCGACTCCTGATACTCCAAGAGGTTCGGGATGACGACACCCACACCCTTACCCGAGCGCGTCGGCGCAGCAAGAATCACGAACTGCTGGCCGCTCAATCGCACCAGCTTGCCGTTGAACTTGCCGACGACGATGCCGTTTCCGCTGGGCTTGAACAGCCCATGTTTGGAGAGATCGGCGGCGCCGGCGAAGCGCGCGTCACCGTGCAGGGCGCGCGCCTTGGGCTTGACGATGAGCACAACGGCAATCGCCCAGACCAGCACCGGCAGGCCGAATCCAAGCACGCCCGCAATCTTGATCTTGGTCGCGTAAGGCGCCACTTGGGGCAACCCAAGCGCACTGAAATAGCGGTAGTAGGTGTCCCACCCGTACAGACCGGTGTCGAGCCGCAGCAACAGCAGGGTCAGATAGCCAGACAGGCAGTATCCGACTAGGACCGCCACCAGCGTGGCAATTGCGATGATTTTGGGTTTGGACATGCGCCCTTCTCCTTAGGCTTACATCACGACGGCGGGCTAGCGACGCACGACCGGCTTATGGTCGACAAGCTCGGACTTGCGCCCGCCGCTCTCGCTCTCCACCAGCGAATCGATCCAGACCTTGGCCTGGTCCAGGGACAAATCCGGCGTGATTCGCGTACCCGCATCGGTCACAACGGCGTATGCCACGACCGCGTCGGGTGCGTACACCTCGTCACGCGTAATCGCCACAACGCGATATCCGCCCCTGGTCAGCACGGTGTGCTGATATTCGTCCATCGCCAGCCTTCCTTTCCGTCAGCGCGGTGGCGATGCTAAAGCAAGACGTGTGACGGTAAAAGCGGTTTCGGCGGACCGGGCTGCGGCCGACAACGCTGCCTCGCGAAACGGCCGCACGGAACCCTCGTTTTCGCAGTCGAGGGACTCCCGGCGCGCTTTCGAAAGGCATATGGCCGGGGTGAGACCTGGACCGCCCACCGGCTACGCGCCGGAAGTCACTCCGATCGCCTGGCTTACGGCATGAAGCACCCATTCGCGGCAAAAGCCCCCATCAGCCAGAGCGCTGCACAGTCTTCCTGCGACCATCGATCAAGCTACTGTTCCAAGATAGGAAGAAAGCCGCGCGGGCACTTCATCGCTCGGATGGGGCGAGACGTCGCTGGCGTCTCGCATCATCGGCAGCGTGTAGATCAGATAGATGGCGCAGCACGATTCGGCATCGCCATGGCAACGCCGCGCACTTGGGCGGGACGTTTTGATCGCAGCCAGCCACTTTCATAGGCGACGGGCGCTTCGGCATCGTCAGTCGATAAGCGACGCGCAGCGCAAGCACATATGCAAGTGCAGAAAGGCTGGGATTTAAGTTCAGCAGACCCGGGCTGACGCATGCCAACGCTGCAAGAGCGTTTGCTTGGGATCACTTGGGTCAGTGGCAGACGTTGCTGCCGATGTTGAATCCACTCAAGACCCTGTGCCATCTGGACTTAGAGTGGTGGGCGGTACAGGGTTCGAACCTGTGACCCCTACCATGTCAAGGTAGTGCTCTACCGCTGAGCTAACCGCCCGAATCCTGCCTCAGCATTGCGCTGTGCAGGGCGCGCATTCTAGCGCAGGGATTTAAGGACTACAAGCCCTTCAGCACCCCACTACTGCCTGCCCTAGCCCAGACTTGCCGCTTTCAACTTCTGGATCTGATCGCGGATTTGAGCTGCGGCCTCGAACTCCAGATCCTTGGCGTGCTGATACATCTTCTGCTCCAGACTCTTGAGCTTGCCGGCGACTTCCGCAGGCTTCATGGCACGGTAATCGGGCGCCTCCTCTGCGACCTGACGCGATTTCGAACGACCCTTGCCCGACTTCTTGTCGGCCGCATCGTCACGCGCGCCTTCCATGATGTCGGCGATCGGCCGTTCGACGGATTTCGGTGTGATGCCATGTTCCAGGTTGTACTCGACCTGCTTCTCGCGGCGACGATCGGTCTCGTCGATTGCCGCCTGCATCGAACGCGTCACCTTGTCGGCATACAGAATGGCTTTGCCGCGCAGATTGCGTGCGGCACGGCCGATGGTCTGGATCAGCGACCCGGTCGACCGCAGGAAGCCTTCCTTGTCGGCATCCAGGATCGCCACCAGCGAGACTTCCGGCATGTCCAAGCCCTCGCGCAGCAGATTGATGCCCACGAGCACATCGAACTTGCCCAGGCGCAGGTCGCGAATGATCTCCACGCGCTCGACGGTGTCGATATCCGAGTGCAGGTAGCGCACCCGAATTCCGTGTTCTCCCAGGTACTCGGTGAGGTTCTCGGCCATGCGCTTGGTCAACGTGGTCACCAGCACGCGATCGCCGAGCTTGATGCGCTCGTGAACCTCGGACATGAGGTCGTCGACCTGCGTACCAACCGGTCTGATCTCCACCACCGGGTCGATCAGACCGGTTGGGCGCACCACCAGCTCGGTGACTTCGCCGGCAGACTCGCGCACCTCATAAGGACCCGGCGTTGCCGAAACATAGATGCTGCGTGGTGAACGCGCCTCCCACTCTTCGAAACGCAAGGGTCGGTTATCCAAGGCGGACGGCAAGCGAAAACCGAACTCCACCAGCGTTTCCTTGCGCGAACGGTCGCCCTTGTACATCGCACCGATCTGCGGGATGGTCACATGCGACTCGTCGATGACCAGCAGCGCGTCCGGCGGCAGGTAGTCGAACAAGGTCGGCGGCGGCTCGCCCGGCGCCTTGCCGGTGAGATGCCGCGAGTAGTTTTCGATGCCGTTGCAAAACCCACTTCGGCCATCATTTCCAGATCGAATTGCGTGCGCTGGGCCAGACGTTGGGCCTCGACCAGCTTGTTCTGCGCGTAGAGCTGTTCCAGGCGTTCTTTCAGCTCTTCCTTGATGGTGTCCACCGCATTCAAGGTGCGCTCGCGCGTCGTGGCGTAATGGGTTTTCGGGTACACGGTGTAGCGCTGCAACTTGCGCAAGGTTTCGCCCGTGAGCGGATCGAACAACGTCAGCTGCTCGATGTCCCCATCGAACAACTCGATGCGCAAGGCTTCGGTATCCGACTCGGCCGGGAACACATCCAACACCTCGCCGCGTACGCGAAAGGCACCGCGCGTGAGTTCGAACTCGTTGCGGGTGTATTGCAGATCGGTGAGATGGCGGATCAACTGGCGCTGATCGATGTGCTCGCCAACCGACAGGATCAGACGCAGCGATAGGTAGTCCTCCGGCGCACCAAGGCCGTAGATGGCCGACACCGTCGCCACCACCAGCGAATCGCGCCGGGACAGCAAGGTCTTGGTCGCCGACAAACGCATCTGCTCGATGTGTTCATTGATCGAACTGTCCTTCTCGATGAAGGTGTCCGACGAGGGCACATAGGCCTCCGGCTGGTAGTAGTCGTAGTAGCTGACGAAGTACTCGACCGCGTTATGCGGGAAGAACGACTTGAACTCGCCGTACAGCTGCGCCGCCAACGTCTTGTTGGGCGCCATCACCAGGGTCGGCTTCTGCACCTGCTGGACCACATTGGCAATGGTGTAGGTCTTGCCCGAACCGGTCACGCCCAACAGCGTCTGCTTGGCCAGCCCGGCTTCGAAGTTGGCGACCAGCTTGTCGATGGCCGCAGGCTGGTCGCCCGCCGGCGAGTAAGGGGATACGAGCTGAAAACGATCGGTCATGGAGCGCACCTTCGGACGACCGCTGAGTATAGCGACGGCGGATGACGGCGATGTTTGCGGTTTCCCTACCTTCCTGCGGGCTTTAGGCCGATCGCGGAAACGTCAACCGCACCCGATTCTAAGGCTCACCGAAGGTTCGAGGCTTGGCAAGGATATGCACCAACCCCACAGAGGATTCAGCCTCATTGAGTGTTCTATTGCGGTCGCAGCACTTGCGGTCGCGCTATCCATCGCCCTACCGTCCTTGACGGCGCTGCACCGAACGCATCAGGTTCGGGCAGCCATGCTTGAACTTGCTGCACATTTGGCTCTTGCAAGATCGACCTCAATTACCCGCGGGGACCCGGTAGGAATGTGTCCGCGCGAGTCATCAGATGCTTGTGCAGCTGGTCACGATTGGACGCACGGCTGGCTGTTGTTTGCAGATCCGGATGGAAATCGCCGACCCGATGGTGCGAGTGACATCATCGCGTCGGGAACAGGCAAGGTTGACGCGAAGATAAGCGTCCGCACCACTTCCGGACGTACGCATCTGCGCTTTGGTCCGCTAGGGACCATGCTAGGGACTAATGTGACCTTCAACGTCTGCCGAGATGGAGGCCTCGAGGGTCAGGTCATTGTCAGCATGACTGGCCGGCTTCGCTCCTTGCGGCCGCGCCTACCGCAACCTTGTCCATCTTGAGACTTGCGGCGCGACGGGGGCTTGCACATGCAGCCAAGCCTCCCTATAATTGCCTCCCCGCCCGAATAGCTCAGCCGGTTAGAGCACTTGACTGTTAATCAGGGGTCGTTGGTTCGAGTCCAACTTCGGGCGCCAAAAACATCAAGGGCTTGCGATAACTCGCAAGCCCTTTTTGTTGCGCCGGGAAAATTGCCGGGAAAATTCACAGCCCTCACGACTCTGAGGGCTTGAATACGTCAACGAACGCCAAGGCCTCATCGGTAGGCAACGCCGGCGGCGCAATCACCTGCAGTTCGTGATCGTAACGGTGCGTCATCTGCGGCGTGACGTGGCCCGCAGCATCTTGCTTGTGCGCCCGCGTACCACGGGTGTCAGTTATGCCCCGATGCTTTAGGCCGTGCAGCGTGAACCGGGCTTCTTCCTCGATCGCGCCGGCCTCGATCGCCGCCGTGATCAAGCGCTGCCAGGCCGTCTTCAATGTTGATCGCGCCAAGCGCGTGCCGGTCTGGGTCACCAACAAGCCGCGCTGCTCAGGGCGCAGGGGGACCGGTCGCTTGTGCGCATGGATCCGTTGAGCACGGTAGTCGCGCAGCCAAGTCCATGCCCACCGCAGATCGTCGTTCCAGGCGGTGATGTTGTCGCGAGAACCCTTGCGGCGCGTGCAGCGCACTCCCTGCTGTAGCGCGTCCGCGTCTGTCAGGTCGGTCACCTCGACACCGCGCAGACGTGCGTTGTAGGCCAGTACCATCACCGCCGGCATGTAAGGCGGGACCGCTCCCTTTGCGTGTAGCGGCAATGCAGCGCGTGACTTGGCGAACTCAAGCACAGCTATGAACGATTGCGGGTCCGGCATCTTTGCATCCGCGCGCTCCTTTGCACCGCGCACACCGCTGGCCGGGTTGGTCTTGCAATAGCCGATGCGTATGCCCCAAGCAAAAAGCCGGTGCAGATACCGCAGTGTGTGATTGGCTGTGGACGGACGGGCAAGCAATGCGGGCTGCACGGTGCTTGCTTCCCGCCCCTTGGCGAGCGCTTCGACCAGGCGCTGCACCAGGGGAACGGACAGACGGTCCACCTGCAGGCTCCCGAACAGGCTGCCGTCCTTCAGCACGTAGCCGCAGGCCACCTCGGCATGGCGATCGTAATCATCGCGGGTGCTGCGAGACAGGTCGCTGTATTCGGTGGAGAGCTTGAACGCGTTGGCCAGGTACTGCAGGGAGCCGACCAGGCCGGCACCACGGGATGCCTCTCTGGCCGCATGGAGGTCGGATAACCTCGAATCCGCGTAGGCAATGGTGCGCTTCCTCGTGGGGCCGCCCTCGGGGTGTGGTTCGATGATGTACCAGCGCCCGTCAGACCAGTAGACGCCTTTTGGGAGGGCGTCTTGGTCGATGTGCCTGGGAATATCCGGGTTGAACTTGCGCTTCCTGCCGCGTCCCATCAGATCAGCTCCTTGTTGTGTAGCTCAGCAGCGCTCTGGGTCAGCCCCAATGCGGCATTGAGCGCGTCCAGGGTTGTCCAGATTCCGCCCCTGCCGTCGTACCTATAGAGAATTCCCTGCTCGCGTGCCCAGCGCACTACCGTCGACACACGGGGAGCAGGACCGGCCGGCGCGCACAGGCGGCGCAGGTCCTCGAACGTAATCATCGGACTACTCACGCGACTTGCACCTCGATCCACTCACGCCGGCGTCGCCACTGCTCACGCATTTCTTCCACGAGCAAGTCGGCAGCGGCATAGCCGCGCTGAGCGGCTATGCGGAGCCGCAGCTCGCGCACCTTGGCTGCATCCGCGTAGCCCTGCCGTAGCCAGTGCCGCGCCTCGCAAGCCCTGCGAAACCCCTCCATATTTGCGCCATCGATCATCGCTGGCGCGCACCGGTGAAGCGCAGGCCGAGCTGCACGACGTTCTGGGCGCTGGGCCTTGGCTGACGGGGCGTGCGGATGCGATGAGCACGCCGCCATTCGGTCATGGCCAACTCGAAGCCGGGGTGCTTCTGTGTCCGCCCACACACGCATTCGATAAAGTGCCCACCGCCCGCCTCGAGGCGGCGGGCATCGAGCATGTGGCGAGCGACGTGGCCGTTCGCGCAGGGCGGCAGAGGTGTGTCGTGGTCGACCTGGCGCTGCGTCACGGTACCTCCCGGCGCAGCACGCGTTCAGCCTCGCGCAAATGCTGCACGGTGTCGGAGTCGATACGGTCCAGTGCCTCGGCGATGGTGTAGTCCATCTCGGCCAGCCAGTCGGCACGATTCAGCACCAGAGCAGCGGTGAGTGCTTCCCCAGTGGACAAGGGGCCAGGGCCTCCCATGCGCGCGGCGGCGCGCGCAACCTCGATCGTGCGCTGCAGGTTCATGGCTGCGTCCTCCATGCGGCACCGAGCTGGGCGCGTGCTTCATCGACACGCATGAGGCGCAAACCCCAGCGAACCGACCAGGTGTGCGCTTGCTGTTCGTCGCAGGTCAGGATCAGCTGCCCGGAAGACTCCAGGCGATCAGCGCGGAACGCGAACAACATATCGTCCAGCTCGATGACCTCCTGCAGGCCGAGCGTCTGACACAGAGCCTCGGCGTTGAGTGATTTGGCGCTGCCCTGCGGGCCAAGAAGGATGACGGAATCAGCCATGAGCAGCCTCCCGCCGCACGGCCATGCGCGTGCGGCGATGTAGCCGCTGCGGCACCTGTCCGACAGCCAGGCCGGTCTGAGTGCGGCGCGGACGGCGCGAGGCCCACAGCTTGTAGACCAGGGCACCACCGGCCGTCGGCGCCAGGATCATTGCCAAAGCCAGCAGCTCACCCATGGGCCACCTCCCGTTCGGCCTGCGCCATCGCAGCGGCCGCCGCCGCGGTGGGCCTGCGCGGCAGCATGTTGGCCAGGTCGAAGGGAAAGTCCAGGCCGTCCATGAACTCGGCCAGTTCCGTACTGATGCGGTCTTCCGCCGTCGTCCACAGGCGGGGGCCGTCGACGAGTTTCCAGCCGGTGCCGGTGCCGCGACGCCGCTCCCACGACTGGCGAGCCTCGCGAAGCGGTCCCATGCTCAGCGTGGCGGTGACCACGACCGTGCCATGCGTGACGTGCATGGTGATGGTCGCTGAGCAGTCGCCCATGCCGCGATCGTAGGCCGCAACGGCCGGCGTGCTAGCCTCCGCGCCAGGTCCGGTGCTCAAAGCCAACGGACGTGCTGCCGTGGCTGGACGTGTTCCAGTGTGCTGTTGCATATCGACTCTCCTGAGTTGCGTTGGTGGAGGGCCTTGGGGCGGTGTGACAGCACCGCCCGCCGGCCCGCTGTTGCGGGGTTAGATCAGGTCGGCGCCGGATGGCGGATGCTGGGGTCAGGCTCACGCAGGCGCTGCGCGCCATTGAGGACATCGAGCAGTTCGTGGCGGATGTACTCGGCCACCGCCGCTGGTCCGTCGTGATTGATGCCTGCTTCGATCGCGATATCGTTGGTCAGCGCAGCAAGCAATGCGGCCGCGTGGTACGCACGCCAGAGGCGGTATTGCTCTTCTTCGCTGATCGAGAAATCAGCGTCTTCCGGCAGCTGCGCATATGGTGAGCGGCGTCCATCAAGCCACCTCCAATGCGGGCATGCGCTTAATCACCCATTCCTGCAGGGAGGCGGCCTCGGCTTCGGGCATGACCACGTGCAACGAGCCGATGACCAGGCCAGTGCCGTCATCGACCAGGAACAACTCGGAAGCCTTTTCGATCGCGCTGCAGGCGAACATGACCGGTGGGCGGTCATGCAGGCTGTCGGCGTACAGTTCGGCCAGGACGTCGGTCGCCCGGATCTGCAGGAGCAGGTAGACGCCGGGGGCGACGCGCAGCGCTTTATGCAGGTCGCGGCGGCTCACTGGCGCACCTCTACCAGGTCGGCATTGGTGCTGGAAATGGCGGCCTCGGCATCGGCCAGCGTCAGTGCTTCGGGCGCTTTGCCCATGGCCTGCAGCTTCGCCTGCAGGGCGAGCCAGGCGGTGTGGTTCCAATCGAGGGTGTCGGCAATCAGGCCGAAGTAATGGGCGATCTGACGCGCGGCATTGGCCGGCGCTTCTTGAGCGTCGTAGGTCATGGTGCAGGCTCCGTTGTAGTTGGAGTCCGCCACGACGCTGTCAAACGAGGTGGCGGACGGTGCGCGGTTGACAGACCGGTCAACGGAACCGGCAGGCCCGAAGGCCTCCGCACACCGCCCGCCATAGAACTGGCTGGCAAACGCCCGCGACTGCACAGCGAGCGAAAAAAGCGCCGTGCATCGGTCGATGGGCGCTGGTGCGCCGTTGATTCAGGCTGTCAAACCCGGTCGCCGATTGTGCGGCGACGGAGTAATGGTTGCTCCGCTCCTGGGCGGATGTCAACGAAAATTTCTCAAAATCTCCCACACGTGCGAGCGCGCTCATTTTTGGAACACCCAGCACTTCACAGTGGTGCCGACGCCGGTCAGATCGTCCTTGAGGACGGCGCTGTTGACCGCCACGTTCGCGCCGATGAACTTGTGCCGGCGCGAGTCGCCAAGCAGCGCTCGCAGCACCTTTAGATCGGGCACGGACTGACTGAACTGAGCAGCCCGCGCAGCGAAGTGATTGAGGTTGATCGCAATGCGCTGCGCGTCGCGGCTGTGGTTGACCACAGCTTTGCCGTGTCCGGTGGCTTCGAGGTATTCGTAGACCTCCCAGAACTCGTTGACCATCGCGTGGTCCGCGCTGATCGCCTTCTGCCGTTCCAGGGCCATTTCTAACAACGCGAGCCGTGTCTGCTCGACCATGTCGTCAGGGACGGTGACGACCAGGCGCAGGCAGTCGAACAGCGCCAGCATCTGCGCATGGTTCTTGATGACGCGTTCTAGGCGCAGATCTTGTTGCGCGCGCAGCTTGGCCTCGAAGACCTTTACACGCTCGGCGAACAGATCGAGGATGGCGCGTTCCTGGCGGATGGCACGCACAAGGAAATGGCTGACTTCTTCGACCTGCAGCGCATTGAGGTTGTCGGCCGCGATGCGGCTTTCGGTGGTGACCTGCGGCCGTTTGAAGTGCAACTTCACGATGCGCGTGAGGATTGCCTCGCTGGCGTCCACTGCGGCGTTCTGGGTGATCACGATCGTGCCGCGAAACGGTGGCTCGTAAGTCTCGTTGCCGCCATTGCGCACGCCACGGGTTGCCAGGGTGCCGCCGCCGAAGAAGTCTTTCAGCTCGTCCCACTCGAACGTCTTGGAGTGGGATTTGTCTGGCTCGCTGCGATCGGCCTCCAGCAGGACGACGGGCATGCCTGACACCTGACCCATGGCGCGCGCGCGGCGGCCTTGGACGACTTGGCAGGGTCGAAGCCCTCGTAGTCCGAGCGGCCCAGCAGCTTCCACAGGAACGTCAGCAGCGTGGTCTTGCCGGCGCCGGCCTCACCGGTGGCTTCAAGAAACGGGAAGCTCTTGTGGCCCGCGCGGATCTGCTCGGCGAACAACGAGCCAAACCAGAACGTCATCGCGACCATGCCGTGCGTGCCGAAGCACTGCCACAGCCACGGTAGCCAATCCACGCGGAACGCCTCCGCATCGCGTTGGATCTCCAGTCGGATGGACTTCTGCGTGGTCTTCAGGCGCAGCTTGTCGAACTCGAAGTAGTCCTCCTCGTTGGCCGTTACCAGCTCGCCGTCGCGCACGGCCATGTCGCCGAGCAGGTAGGCGCGGTGTTCCTTGCTGTAGCCCACGAAATCGATGGCGTCCACCGTCTTGATCGCCTCGGTCTGCTCTTCGATCAAGCGGTCCAACTGGTGGCCGGTACCGGTGAACATGGCGCCGGCCGCTAGGGAAATCAGGCGCTTCTTGAACTCAGAAGCGCTGGAGACATGACCGCCGGTAAAGGTGCCCTTTACACTGGGGCCGTCGTGCGGAAAATCGACACGGAAGTAGTACCAGCTTTCGTCGGTGACCTCCTGGCGCTGGAAATAGAGGGCTTCCGGGTAGCAGTTGGCGATTTTCTGGACGGAGCAGGCAGCGCGCTTGATCTTCCTCAGATCCTCGGTTGCTACCTCGTCGCCGTCGTCGGCATCGATGTCGCCCAGCTTCTCCTTGCGCAGCTTGTCGAAGCGCTGGGTGTCGAAATCGAACCAGTACAGGCGGGAGCGGTACTCCAACCAGAAGTCATTGCGGCCGTCGTGCTCGAACATCAGCAGGCCTTTGTCGACTGCCGAACGGGCGACGAGCAAGTCGCCCTGATAGCGGGCTTCCTTGACGTCGTTGTCCCACTGCTTGGGATCATCGGACGCGATCGCGCGCAGGTGCAGGTCGTTCCAGTCGGTCTTCTTGCCATCGCGCTGGACGATTTGCGCCGCCCGCGAGTCGAAGCCCAGCGCCGATGCGCGCTTGATGTGCTTGTGCGTGTAGGCACGGGCGCCCGGCTCATTGTCCAGTGCCCACACGAGCGTCGGAAGATCGGCCATGCGTGCCTTTGCCAGCTCGCGCAGCGATTCTTCTGGAAAGGCGTTGGAGGACATGGCCGACACTGCGCACACGCCGTGCTGCAGGAGCGCGATCGCATCGAAGATGCCCTCAACGATCCACACCTCGCGCGCGGTCTGCATGGCTGTCAGTGCGGCAGGCGCCGCCCACCACACCCCTGCATAGCTCTGGCCCGGCGCAAAGCGCGCCTTCTGCTTGCCGAAGCGGTGCGGGCGATCGATCAGGCGTTCCCACCAACCACCTTTGACCAACGGAAACCGCACGGTCGCAGTGCCGGCGCTGATTTTGCGATCGTAGTGGCTGTCCTGGCTGTAGAGGCCTTTCAGCGGTGCCAGCGACGTCCCCCCGCCCTGAGTAGCGGCCAGGTTTAGAGTCCGGGGTTGATGATAGCGGCGTTGGCCAACTGTTGGGCATACGCGGAGGGCGTCATGCCGCCAATTGCTTTCTTGGGTCGCTCCTCGTTGTATTCGCGGCGCCAGCGCTCGATCTCGGTGCGTGCATGCAGCAGTGTCGGGAACCAGTGTTCGTTGAGGCATTCGTCGCGCAGGCGGCCGTTAAACGATTCAACGTAGGCGTTCTGATTCGGCTTGCCGGGTTGGATGAGTCGCAACTGCACGCCACGCGCATGCGCCCAGGCCACCATCGCCTTGCCGCAAAACTCCTTGCCGTTGTCCGTGCGGATCACCTGCGGCAAGCCGCGGCGGATGGCGAGCCGATTCAGCACACGCGTCACGCCATGGCCCGCTATTGCGCGCTCCACCTCGATGGCGACCGCTTCGTGCGTGGCGTCGTCCACGATCACCAGACACTTGATCACCCGACCGTCGGCAGTGCGGTCGAACACGAAGTCCATCGACCATACCTGGTTGGCCTGCGATGGCCGCAGCAGCGGCTGACGCTCGCCTACCGGGACTTTCTTGCGCTTGCGGCGGCGGACTTGCAGCTGCTGCTCGCGGTACAACCGCTCCACACGCTTGTAGTTCACGATGCGGCCTTCCTGTCGCAGTTTGAGATAGATCATGCCCACGCCATAACGGCGATGGCGATGCGCCAACGCACCGATGCGCTCGCGCAGCTCAACGTTGCGATCTTCGCGTGGGCAGTAGCGCAGCGCGCTGGCGCTCATGCCGATCGCTGCCAAGGCGCGGCGCTCGCTGGCACCGCACCCCATCCACTCGCGCACCAGCGCACGACGCGCCGGCGCGCTCACCACTTTTTCGCAGCGCATCCTTGATCAGATCGTTCTCAAACAGCTGCTCGGCCAGCAACTTCTTCAGCCGCGCGTTCTCCGTTTCAAGGTCTTTGAGCCGCTTGGCATCGGGCACGCTCATCCCGCCGAACTTGCTGCGCCACAGGTAGTAAGAGGCCTCGCTGAAGCCATGGCGCCGGCACAGGTCCTGATCGCCACGCCCGCTTCGGCTTCGCGCAGGAAGCCAATGATCTGTTCTTCGGAAAAGCGCTTCTTCACGTCCAATCTCCTCGGGGTAGGGAATTGGACTCCAAACTGCGGTGCTACTCAAAATCGGGGGACGTCGACGCGATTCCTGTCCAGTTCAAAGGAATTATCTTTCAGAATATCTGGGTTGGAGGAAATTATTAAATTAAACATGCCCATCCTTGTTGTTGGGGTGAATGCATCGAGGTCCGGCCTAACTTCATCCGCATGCACCATATCCAAATTAGATAAGCAAACGCACTAGCTGAGTACGCTTTCCAGGATTGTGGAGCTTTTGAATCCATTGCTATCCATAGTGTGAGTTACCTTGGCAGTTAACCATGCTTGAGCATCAATTTCAGGCTTGAACCCACGCACCATGACAATTTGCTCGGGGAATAGATCTGCCCGTCCTATTGCTAGCGTGTAGTCGAACTTCGCCAAGCCGCGTTTGACTCGCTCCAACTCTGCATGCGCATGCTGGCGTGCTGTTGCTTCATCGGCATATGACTCACGAAGATTCTTAGCATTGTCGTCGGTTCCTACCAGCACAGATTGCCGCCGCGCCTTGCCTTTGTCTGCCCAGTAGGCGCGCACGCCGGAGTAGGCGTCGCGATCAGCCACCGAGTAGCGATGCTGATCGCCATCGCGCCGTGTCAGGGTGACAGTCGGCAGCGGCTTGCCGCTCACCGTGGTGCCGGCACCAATCGGTGTAAACAGAAGAGCCCCAGCTTTGACCGTCGCGACCGCATCGAACCGTTGCCCCAGCCGAGTGAGCAGATTCATATCGCTCTCGTTGGCCTGGTCAAGATGGGACAGTTTGATGCGCGCTAGCGCCTCCACCACGCGCGGCGTCAGGCCGTGCTCACCGGCGAGCGTATTGAGCACGGCGCCCAGCGTCGTGTTGTGCCAGCTGCGCTCGCGGCGTGTGCGCATGTTTGCAGTCAAATCTGCGCTACGCGCCCGGATAGTGATGATGTCCGGCGCGCCGCTGTACTCCACCTCATCCACGATAAACGTGCCTTTGTCGACCAGGCCGGTGGCTTTCCATCCCAGCGCCACAGCCAGGCGTACGCCGCGTTTGGGCAGCGCCATCTTACCGTCGTGGTCGTGGATGCGCAGATCCAGTTGGTCGGCTTCGCCGCCCCGGCATTCGGTGAGGGTGAGATCGAGCAGACGTGGTGCAATGCGCTCGGTGAGGTCGACGCCATCGAGCACCACCCGCCACTGTGGAATCGGGTAGCTCATGCGGCCGTCTCCGGCGCGATGTCGTCGGCGCGGCGCAGGCTGAGCTGGAACTCGATCCGGCGCGGTGTGCCGTCCTCGAAGAACAGCGACGCGGTCTCGTTGACCGTCAGCAGCAGATACGGCCCGTAGACCACCCCGGCACCATCCACCAACGGCAATGGCTCGCCGTCTGCAACCAGCTCGCGCAGCGTGTCCAGCGAGGCACGCGTGCCGGTGAGTTCGGGCGCGATCAGGCCCGACAGCTCGACGGTGTCATCGCCCGGACCCAAGAACTGGCTGGCCGGCCGCGCGCCAACGCGCTCGCTGGTGGCATGGCGCCAGCTCATTTGCCGCTGCAGCTGCAGGAACGCGGCGCTGTCGAGGGCGAACACAAATGTGCCGTAGGACATCATCATCGGGGTGGATCCTCAGTCGTCGCGCAGGCTGGAGCGGCGGGTCGCCGCGGCGCGCCGGTCGCGCTCTTCGATCTGGCGAGCGACTTCGCGCGCCAGTACATTGGCATCCATGCCCGGTGCGGCATGGACATGGATGACGTAGCTGTTCCCGGTTGCCGGCGCACTGGCGGCGCGCACAGGGGCCGATAGCGGTGCCCGGCTGTCGATCGCCGCCACGGGCGCCGTGGCCGTCGCCAAAGCCAGGCCGGCGCCCACCACCCGCATGCGGTTGCCGAGCGCCGTGACGGCCTGCACAGGCGCACCCTGGCCGCGCTGTAGGCCGACGGTGAGGCCTTGCATGGTGAAGTCGCCCAGTTGGGCGAACACGCGCGAGGGGCTGTGTATGCCAAGCAAGCCCTTGAACCGATCGACCACGCCGGTGCCCACGCTGGCGATTGCGTTGCTGGCGGCGCTGAGCTTGGAGCGGATGCCCTGCACAAGGCCGGTGATCATGTCCGCACCGGCCTGCAGCATCCGGGCCGGCCAGTTGGCCAGCTGCAGGTTGATGCCGGCCCATAGCTGCAGCAGCCCCTGGCGGATGCGATCGCCGTTGCCGGTGAACACGCCTACGATCAACGACCAGGTGCCCTGGACGGTTTGCCAGACGCCGCCGAGGATCTGCTTGATCACCGGCAGCACATATACAAACGCCTGCACCAGCCAGCCGATCGCCTTGACCGCCAGCTGCAGCTGGGTGACCAGCACCGCGCCCAGGATTTGCCCGAAGCCGCGCCCGGCCTGCGTTGCACCGTGCAACTGGGCGGTGGTGGCCTCAAACGGCGTCAGCAGCTGCTTGACCCACACCCAGGCCTGGCCCATTGCGGCGGCCACCGTGTCCCATACCGGGCCGAGCGGCGCGAGCGCGGCCTGCAGCTCGGCCAGCACCGGCGCGGCAACATCGACAATGCCTTGCCACACCCCGATGGCGAAGGCCTTGATCGGCCCCCAGTACTTCCACACCAGCAGCGCCACCGCCGCGACGGCCGCACCAATCGCCAACACCGGTAGGCTGACGCCGCCGAGCAGCGGCAGCAGCAGGCGTGCGCCATTGGCGAGCATCGGCAGCACGCGGCCGCCGAACGACAGCACCTGGCGGATCAGTGCGCCGAACCCACCGCCACCGGACAGCAGCGCGACGGCGCCGTGGATCTGCGAGAACGCCATCGCTGCCACACCGCCGGCCACCAGCAGCCCGCCCAGGATCGTGACCAGCGCGGCGCCGGCGATCGCCGTCTTGGCGATCGCACCCACCAGCACCGGATTGGCGCGGATCCACGTCGTGACCTGGCCGACCACGCCAGCCGTGCGCTCGGTCAGTTCCTTGAACTGCGGCAGCAGCGCCTGACCGATCGATTGCGACACCACCACAGCGGTGTTTTTCAGCAGCTGCAGCGAGTTGGCCGAGGTGGCCACCCGCGATGCGTACTCGGCCGACATCGAGCCGCCGTAGCGCTGCGCGTCGGCGACCTTGGCGAAGTTGCCCTGCAGCAGCTCCAGATTGGTCAGAAGTGGCGCGATCGCACCAATCGACTCGCGCCCGAACAGCTGCGTCATTGTCGCGGCCTGCTCGGCCTTGGGCAGTGCCCGCAGCTTCTGCAGCACTGACATGATCGCGCCGCCTGCGTCCTTCTGCATGACCTGGGCCATGTCGGTGGCCTTGATGCTGAGCTTTTCGAAGGCCTCGCGCTGACTTTTGGTCGCCGACTCGCCCGAGGCCAGGGTGAGCAGCATGTTCTTGATGCCGGTGGCCGAGACTTCCGACTCGATGCCCATGCCGGCGACGGTGGCGCCCAGCGCCGCCAGCGGTCCGCTCTGCAGGCCGGCCACCTCGCCCAGGGCGCCAATGCGGTTCACCACCGCGCTGATCTTGTTGACGCTGGCAGGTCCCGTGTTGCCGAGATAGTTGATCTTGTCGGCCAGCACGACGACCTCGGCCTGGCCCATGCGAAACGCTGTGCGCCAGGTGGCCATGGTCTGGCCGGCTTCCTCGGCGCTGCTGTCGAAGGCCACGCCCATCTTGGCCGCATCCTCGGCGAAGCGGACCAGCTCCTGGCGCGGGATGGCCGCCTGGCCGGCGGCCGCGACGATCTTGGCAATCTCGGCCGGCAGCATGGGCAAACGCATCGAGAGGTTCTCGACATCGCGACCCATCTGCAAGAACTGCTGCGGCGTCTTGAAGTCCACCACCTTACGCACGTCGGCCATGGCCGACTCAAACTCCATCGCATCGCTGATCGGCAGCACAGATGCGCCCAGTGCGCGCTGGCCGGCGAACGCCATGCCGGCGCCATAAGCGCTCGCCTGCAGGCCGGCGCTTTGGATGCGGGCGCTGCGACGCTGGGCAGCGTCGATCGCCACCAGTCGCTGCTGATGGGTGCGCATGGCGGTATTGGTGCTGTCGATCTCGCTGCGCAGGCGGCGCTCGTGCGTGACCAGCTCGCGGGTGCTGATTCCGGCCGTCTCCAGGCGACCACGCAGGCGCTGTAGGCCGGCCTCCTGCGCGCCGTGTGCGGTCTTGAGCTCGCGCGCGGTGCGCACAGCGCGCTCGAACTCGGCATTCATTGCAGCGGTAGGCGTGCCGGTCGCCTTGATCTGCTGGGCGAGCGTGCGCACCGATTGCCGTTGCGCATCGAGCGCGGCCTTGGCGCGCTGCGCCATAGCGACCTGCTCGCGATAGGCGCCGATGTCGCGGTGTTGGCTGTTGAGCTGACGCAGCGCGTCGCGCTGGTTGCGTAGTGCGGTGGCAACGCCACGGCTCCCACTGAGCACACGGCGGAACGGGCCGGTGGCGCGATCGACAGCGGCCAGGATGACCTGCAGGCGCAGATTGTCAGAGGCCGCCATTTAGGCGGCCTCATGGTTCGGGTGGGGCATCATTCGGCTCCGCTTCGCAGGCGGGCACGCTCGCGCCACGCCGTGAGTTCGTGCAGCGACCAGCCGTCCATTTCAGACGGCGGCCAATGGAAGATGGCCGCGATGTCGGCCATCGCATCCTCTACGCAGTCGGGAAGTCCGCTTCCCTCTGTGCCTTCGGCAAGAAAAAAGCGCGACCTCCTGGCCGACTGTCAGCAGGTCAGCCGGATCCATCGCATTGACGTCGGCGGTGGTCAGCGTGGGCGAGGAAATGCGTGGCAGCAGCGTTGCCAGCGCAGTGACATCCATCTGAAGCAGCTCGGCGAGCTTGAGGCCGCGCAGTTCACCGGCGCCAGGCTTGCGCACCTTGAGGTCGGTGATGGTCTGCTCGCCGCGTACGATCGGCTGGTCGAGGGAAATGGCGGGGAAAAGGTCGGGGTCATCGGAACGTCTCAAGGGGAGGCCCGGCGGCGCCAGGCCGGAAAGGTCAGGCGCCGATGGCGCGGCGTTGAGCGGCGAGCAGATCCACGCCGTTGACGATCTCGGTCATGTTCACCAGATCGATCTCGATCACGGTGGCGCCGTTGATGGTCAGCTTGTAGTAGCTGGCCGAGGTCTTGACCGAAAACTCGGTGTCATCGCCGGACTTGCCGGTGCCCGGATCGATCTCGCTGTGGCGGCCGCGCACGACCACCTCCACCGCATCCACCTCGGCGGTGTCGTCGCGCTGGTAGGCGCCGGCAAAGCGCAGCTGTACCGCGTTGTGGGTGGTTGCGCCGTATTGGTTCAGCACGCCGCGCATCAGGCCGCCGCACTTCCATTCCAGCTCGATCTTCTCCTGGCCGAAGTCGATGTCGACCGGGCCATTCATTCCGCCGCCACGGTATTCCTCCATCTTGCGGGACAGCGTGGGCAGCTTCACTTCGACGACCTGGCCGAGATAGCTCTCACCGTCGTTGAACAGGTTGAGCGCCTTAAGTTTCTTGGGCAACGCCATGGGGTTCTCCGGGAATCTAAGTCAGGTGCGTTACGCGTTAACGCGGTCGGCAAAGTCGGCCAGGTAGCTGGTGGTGATCTTCTGGTACAGCTGCAGGTTCTCCAGCGGCGGCACCGGGGTGTAGTCGTAGTCGATGCGCAGCGCACCGTCGGCGAGCGTGGTGGCGCTGTTGACGGTGCCGTCGTACCAGGCGTTGGCATCGATCAGATAGCCGGACGATTTGAGGTCGCGGAACTTGGCGTTGATCGTTTCCAGCAGGTCTTTGACCAGCGAGGGATGCATCGGTTTATCGACGTAGAACGCCACGCCCTCGGCAATGGTGTCGGCCAGGATCTGAGCAGTGCGCGTGGCTGTCTCGAAGGTGAACATGCTGTCCTCCGCACACGTGCGCGACCCCCAGAAGCGTTGCCCGTTGAACGTCACCAGCGTGGTGATGTCGCCCTCGTTGAGCACACCGGCATCGGTAGCCGGATCCTGCAGATCCCAGTGCACATCCTTGGAGATGCCGGTGACGCCGGCCACCGGCACGTTGGACAGACTCTTGTGCCAGCCCTGCTCGGTGTCGATCTTGGCGCGCAGGCCGAGCGCACGTGCGGTGGCATACGCGGCGGTCGTGGTGCTGGTGGCGGTGTCGAAGGCCAGGAAGTCCGGCCAGATCAGCATCAGCTCGCGGTCGCTGAACTGACCGCGATACGTCACGGCCTCGGCGACGGTCTCAGCCACCGGGCGCACATAGGCCATGGCGCGCAGCTTCTTTGCGATGGTCGCCAGTGCTTTGGCAACCGGCAGCGTATCCAGACCCGGCGCGCCCAGGATGCGCGGGCGCACGCCCAGCTGTGCTTGTGCCGCGAGCAGCGCATACAGGCCGGTATAGCCGCTGGACTTGGCCTCGCCGATGACATTGCTCGACGTCTTGGCAGCATCTTCGCCATCGGCCACACGCACAACGATGGTCACCGGATTGGTCTGATCGGCGATGCCCTGCAGCGTGGCGCGCAAGGTGCCCTGGGTGCCGGCGCTGGCGATTGCACCGAGCACGTCGGTGATCAGCGTTGGCTTGTTCAACGGGAAAATTTTCTCATCCGCATCGGCGGCCGTGGCGACCAGGCCGACGACAGCGGTGGAGACGGTACGGATGGTGCGCGTGCCGGCGCTGACTTCGATGACGCGGACGCCGTGGTGGTAGGCAGTGGACATAGGTTCCTCGATCAGGACGTGCGGAAGCGGAGCGGAATGGTCAGGCGCGAGCGCGCATTGGCTGGGGCAACGTCGGTGCGCTGGCCTTCGATGGTCAGCACGAAGCTGCCGGGCGTGTCGCCGACGACTAGGCCGACGCGGGTCAGGCGCAGGCGCGGTTCCCAGCGCATCAATGCAGTAGCGGTAGCGCCGTAGAGCAACGTGCGGGTGGCGCCGTTGAACGGCTGATCGATCAGCTCCGGCAGCAGCGAGCCGAAGTCGCGGCGCTGCTCGCGTGTGCCGATGGGTGTGGTGAGGATGCAGGCGATCGACTGGGCCAGGTGTTGCTCGCCCTGAATCACACGCCCGGTGGTGGCATCGACGCCGATCACTGCGGCCCACCGCTGAGCGCGCTGCCGGCGGTGACGCCGGTCGTCTTGTGGTTCTTGAGGCTGATCCCGCCGCCGACCACGTCGGTGTCGACGGTGGCAGTGCCGGTAATGCCGGCGTCGCCATTGATCTGGGTGGCGCCGTTGACCGTTAGCGGGCCGTTGAGCGTGATGCCGCCATCGGCGGTGATGGACGCGGTCCCGCCGCTGGGTAGCGTGGCCTGAAGCGCATGCGCGTCGGTGTCGTAGTGGATCTGCGCGCCATCGGCAAAGCGCAGCACGTGCAGTGTGTCGGATGCGGCGGGCGCTGCGAATTGGTCAGAGTAAAGGCCGCGTAGCACCAGGCCATCGGCCAGGTCACCCGCCGGCGACAGCACCACGACTTGCTCGCCGATCGCGGGCGCCGACCAGATGATGGTGGTGCCGGCCAGGGTGACCACCCAAGGCAGATAATCGGTCAGCATCTCGCCGACCTGCACACGGCATCGCGCGGTGGCGAGATTCACCTCGGCGACGGCGCCGAGGCGAATAGCGTTACTCAGTGCGGAGGATGCGGAGCCCATGTAGCCATGGTCGATGGCTGCACTGTTCTAAGCACGGCTGTTGCGGCGTACCGCTGGGGGCTACAGCTCAGCAGCATCCGGCGAGCGTGGCAGCACAGTCCACCTCTGCGCTGCCTCGTCCCACTGCAACGTTCCGTCGACCGTCATGGGCGGTGCAACGGTGGTCAGCTGCCCGGGTAGTTCGATGCCGGCGTCCAGTCGCGGTGCGATCGCGCCGGTGGCTTTTTCCCACACCAGCGCTGCGCTGTAATCGGGATCTGCGCGCCAGCTGGCACGTGCATCGTCCCACACGTTACGGCGGAAGTCGCCGGGAAGAAATGCGATCGGCTGCGAGGTCGTGCATCCCAGTGGCAGGGCATCGCCCAATGCCAGCGTGTTGGCGACGGGGGTGGCGGTGTCGGTGCTGTAGAGCATCACGCCCCGGTAGTCCGGAACCACCTCCCACGTTCCCTTCGCTGGCGACAGACGATGACGCTGATAAAGACCTGCAGGTGCTGCCGGTGCGGTGGGACACCGTGTTGGGCGGCAGCGGGTAGCGGCCTTCCAGCTCAGAGAGATAGACGACCACCGGGCCGGTAAACTCGCCGGTGATCGGATCAAAGGCGTAGGCGGTACTGGTGCGTGGGAGCGTTGCGGTCATGGTGAGTCCTCAGTAGGCGATGCAGTAGCTCATGCGAAGGCCGGCAGGAAGGTTGTCGGTGCCGCCGGTGGCATTGACGGTGATGGCATGGTTGTGTGCGCCGGCGCCGCGGTGGTCCACGACGTGGACGTGATTGCCACCCTCGGCGATGCCGATGCCGTGGGTGTGATTGCCGGAGCCGTTCATGCCGATGTTGTGTGCATGGTTGCCCGCGCCTTCTGTCCCGAAGCTGTGGGCGTGGTTACCGCCCGCACCTGTCCAGCCATCTGAAGGCGCCGCATCGTTGTCGCGCTCGCGATAGACGCCATAGCCGTTGACCGAGCCTGACGGGATCACTCCCGGGTGCTGGTGATCACCAGAGGCACTGGTGCTGCCGCTGTGCCCGTGCCAGCCCTGCGTATCGGTCCACGCGCCATGGGCATGGTCGCCAGCCGGATTACTGCTGGCACCATGCGCGTGAATACCGGCTGCGCCGAGCGCGGTGTAGTGCGCGTGGTCTCCCACGGCTGCAGCGCTGGCGCCATGCGTATGGCTGATCACTTGCCCGGCGCTGTGGACGCCGACGAACTGTGCGGAGTTGGTATGCGTGACGGTGGTGCCTTCACGCATCAACGGGAGATTGAACGTCGTGCTGCCATCGCCTGCGCCGTAGATGGTGCCGATAGCTGCGAACAGCGCGGCATACTTAGCACGCGAGACTGCTGCGCCATCACACAGCAGCAGGCCGGCTGGCGGATAGAGCGAGGCCATGACGACGATCTGACCAGGCAGCAGGAACGATTGCGGCACGTTGAGCATGTTGCGGAAATCGCGGTACCACTCGCCCTGGCGACCATCCAGTGTGTCCGCATCCAGACCGTTGCCGTGGCCGGCGTCGCTGAGTGCAGCCGTGCGAATCCCCAGAAGGCTGCGGGCAGTCGCCGCCGTGGGGCGCGACAGCAGCTCCTTGATGAATTCGGTCGGCCCCATGGCGCCCAGGCGCTGGTCGAGCGATGCGAGCAGGTTGGCCGGCGACACCGCCCGCTCTTTGTCCAGGCCGGCGATGGCCTGGGCGTCTGTGGCCAGGCGAACCACGCCTGGCACGTCGACGGTTGCCGCAGGGTCGGTGAAGTTGGTGGCGCCGAAGGTGATCTGCGCGGTATCGACGTCGGCCAGCATCACGTCGATCGCCAGCAGCACCGAGGCGGCGCCGGACTTCTCCACCAGCAATGCGGGCTGGCCGTACGCGGCGAACAGCGTGCCGTCGGCCAGGTAGAGGCCGAACCCGTAACAGCTGTAGGCGGTGCTCGATTCGTCGCGCACCGAGACGTGAATCGTGTCCTTGGCTGTGACCGAGCCCCGATGGTGGTCAGGCGCTTGATCTCGGCAGGTAGCGCGGTGAGGCCGGCCTGAGCCGCGAATGCGGCGCTGGTCAGACCCACCGCGGCAATGGTGACCGCGTGGGTGCCGGTTTGCTCGGCGTTGATCAGAGCCTGGCGGCCGGCGGTGGTGATCTTGAGTTTAAGTCCGGGCATTTGTGCTCTCTAGCTCGCATCGCCCTGCAGGCGCACGAAGACGGTGGCTCTGCCGCGTGCCACGACGTTGAGTCGGGCCTCGGCCTGAAATCCTTGGGTGAAGGTGAAATGCGCCCGCACGGGCTTGGTGCGCTCGACCTCGGCGATGACCTCCTCCACGAACCGGGCGCTGGCACTTTGTCCATCGGCGCCGGTCAGTGTCAGTGCGAGCTCGAAGGTGTGCGGCTGGCCACGCGGCTCTTGTTGCCACCACTCGCGGATGGCCACCGCGCCGCCGAAGGACTCGACCACCATCCGCACGCTGTTGGCGGTGCCCTTGCGGCGCTGGATCGCCATGGCGCTGCGCAGGCGCGAGCGCTTGACCGCGTCGCTCCAGTCGGCTTTCCAGTCGTCGACAGACAAGGTCCAGGCCAGCCATGGCAGATGGCCTGCGGGGCACGTGTCCGGGTTCCATAGGTCCGGATACGGCAACGGGATCGCGGCCAGGCGCTCGGTGACGGCGGCGACGGCGCGCTCCATCGGCGTGGCGTTGGGCGGGAGCGGTGAACTACTCATCGATGCCGGCGTGCACGATGTCGATCGAGATGCAGTACGCAGCCTGCGTGCGGCTGATCCGAATGTCGGCAGCCGGCGAGTCCAGCTCAACACGCTGTACGCCATCGACGAATAACTTGGCCTTGATGGCCGATTCCGGCACGTCGCGGCCGATCCGATGCGCTTCGGCGAGATAGGCCTGCAGGTTGCGCAGTGCCTCGCGCATAACCACCGCAGAGTCGGGGCCGGCGTAGGTGTAAACGCGCCCGCGAATGGCGTACAGGACGATCTGCGCGCTCTGGACAGCGACCTCGTCGGTCAAGGGGGCGCACGTCAGCATTGGTGAGGACGGCGGCGACTTGGTCAAGCAGTAACTGCGGTGCGGTGCCATCGCCCTTGCGTGATTGCACGGTGACCAGTACCTGCCCAGGCGCAGGGCTGGTGGCACTGGCGTCCATGACATCGGCCGCCGCGCTGAGCGCGTGATAGATGTAGGCGCCCTCGGGGCCGGCAACGCTGAAGCCCTCCGGCGCCAGTTGGATCCGGCGGCGGAAGTCCACGTCCGACTCATAAGTCGGCGCAATGCTGTTTTCAGATTGGCCCGGATCGAGTACCAGGCGCGCTACGCCGAACAGTGCGCCGAGGTGATCAAGGTTGGTGCCGGTTGCGAAGGCCAGCATGGTCTGCTGTGCTTTGTCGTTGGCACGTTGGCGAAGCAGCAGCTCGCGAGCCGCGAATAGCTGCACGAGCTTGTAGACCGGGTCGGCTTCGGTGAGCGCGGAGAACTCCGGCATCAGCTTCTGAAATTGGGCAAGCGCCTCGCTAAAGATTGTCTCGAAGTCCAGCGACTCAATCAGGTCGGGCGCTTGGAGCCTTGACAGGTCAACCGCGGTGAAAGAAGTCATCAGATGATTGCGTCGAACGGTACGCAATGATCTCGTGCCACCTCAGGAAGTTTGCAGGCAGCGACTTGTCGGGTCTCGTTCTACAAAAAATTGATAGCTACTTTCAAATCGTAAGCGGCAACAGATCTTCGCATATTTGATGTGGCTGAAATGCGCGACCTGAGACAGTTTATGTCCGCATGGGAGTACTTATGAAACACAAAAATACGCTTGGAGCTAGCGTCTTGGCAGTAGGTCTGCTCATTTCTTCGGCCGCATTTGCAGACATTGGCTCCATTAGTTTTTATGGAAATAACGCTTCTCGTCCTGCTGACTTTGTTCAGGGTTGCAATATATCTGAAGATACAGTCAGCAGCCGAAACTACTTGGTCGTGACAGTTTCGGAGGGTCTATGGGATAACGGTGCTTCTTGTGGGAGGCGCTATCGCATGCGCTGTATTTCTACGCCAGGTAAGCATTCTTGTACTGCCAATACAATTGACGTAATTGTTGTTGGCCGTTGCCCCAATGGTAGGTGCACGGTTGGCGGGAGGGATGTAGCTATGAAAATTGCATTCATCAGATATTCGTTGCTGGTCCAAGCGAGAACAGCGCCCTGGGCAAATATTGAATTTATTCAAATATAAATAGAAAGAACTAGACGTACATTATTGTAGGTGATTCAAGAGCTGGTTTCGGATGAGGTGCCGGTCTGGCTCGGTGAGCCCCAACAGCACGCGCCGTTCGTAACGTGCCCTTGGACCTCTAGGCCGCACGCTTTCGCTTGAGCCTTCTTGGTGCACGCGTGCAATGCGTGACACGCGCCCCATAAATCCCACGCTCACCTCATTGGGGCTGGCGCTGACCTTGAGGAACTTGGCTTGCCGCAGCTTGGCAAACATCTTTTTGCGTTTGACTCTGCCGGATTTGTCGCGCAGCGGCTCCTTGCGCGGTGCGTAGGGTGTCCCGTCCGGTGCCTGTTGTCGACCGATGCGCTGGCTCTGCGATCGCCGCAGGGCGGTGCCGATCTTGCGCGCGAGCTTGCGGCGCTCACCCTCCTGCAGGCGTGCCAGCAGCGGCGCGGCCCAGGCTTCCAGTGCGGTCAAGTCATCCATGACGGGTCGATCTGCGGCTCAGGCGCATGGGTCATGTCGTAGCCGCCGCCGTCCTTCGCCGTCACGACGACGCGCTCGGTCAGCGGCAACTTGATCGACAGATCCACGGCATCGTTGGCGAGGATGTCGGCCTCGAAGGCAATCTCGCCCCGGCGCGCCGGATTGGACAGCAGCTCGGATTGACTGGCTTGCACCCATTCCAGCAACGGCAGCATCACGCTGTCGGGGTGGCCGGCGTAGTCGGTCAGGATCAGGTTGAGCGTGTACTGGTACTCGAACGACAGCCCGGGCTGGAACGTGCTGACCAGGCTGCCGGCGTCGATGAACACCAACAGCCGGTCGGCATCGCGCGCCAGGTCCGGCAATGCCGCGACCAGATGCGCGCGCAGGCTGGCGGGTTTGATCATGGCGCCGGCTCAGGCGCATGGAGGTCGACCCAGTCCTGCAGCGCACTCAGTTGCGTGGCGGTGGCGTGGCAGCTGGTGTAGTTGTCGGCGACGGTACCGGCGACGGCAGAGAGCGTAATGCCGGCGGCCGGCGCATCAGGATCTCCGGCGGGCGGCCCGGTAGGGTTGCCCGTTGCGGCGGCATCGTGCAGCCGCACAAAGCCAGAAGGGATAGTGCAATCAGCGTCGGCTTTCTGGGTGACATAGATCGGGATCTCGCGGGTGATGGTGGCGCCGGCCTCGCGCACGATCTGCACGCGGTCGACGTACTGCGTGACGACGGTGGTGGAGCCTTTGGCGCTGTCGCGTTCCGCCTCGGCCCGGCGCTTGGCCTGCAGCGCGGCATCGCGGTCTGTCTGCGCGGCGCTGACGCGCCGCTCCTGCCACACGCAGCCACCGACGAGCACTGCAATCAGCGCCAGCAGGATGATCAGGCGCGTGACCATCAGGACACGCCCAGGATCTGCAGGGCGCGCTGCGTGCGCGTGACGCGATCGCTGTGGCCCTCTGGCAAGCGCTTGGCACGCACGTTGCCCAGGTTGATCTTGCGGCCCAGGCCAAGCACATCGCCCGCATCGGCCAGCGCGTTGAGGCCGTTGTCGTGCCAGTACGCGGCCGCACCCAGGGCGCTCGGTTCGATCTGCAGCAACAGGTCGGGCTGGTCTTCGACGGGCAGGCCGATCAGCTCACCGATACGGCGGTAGTTGCCCCGGAAGGTGTGCTGCATCGGGCTACGGCCCCGGTGGCGATAGCCATCGCCGCTGGCTTCGTTACCGTTGCCCAGGCGATCTGCGTAGACGAAGTTGGCCAGGCCGACCGGATTGCGCAGGAACTTGGGCGCTTGTGCCGGCGTGATGCGTGCGCCGAAGACTTCCAGCAGCCGGGCGCTGGTGGTGTAAGTCAGGCCTTCCTCCATGCGCGACAGGCTCAGGCTTTCGTGGCCGACCTGGCCGAGCCAATGTGCGGCGCGGCGCTTGGTGGTGATGCCAAAGCGGTTGGCGGCAGCGAGCAGTGGGCCGTGCCAGCGCTGTGCGCGTTGGGCCGAGCACTGCATGATCGAGGCGAGCTGGGTATCGGTGAACATCAATCGACCTTGAGGATGCGCGCCACGTTGCCCTGGGCGCGGTAGGTAAGCACCGCCAGCACGATCAACGTGCCCAGGTGCCAGAGACTGACTTGCGAGCCGGCGCCTGCCAGCAGGATGTGCAGCGCCTGGCCGCCGGTGCTGGCGATCAGCAGCCACGCGCACCAGCCCGCGCCGCGTCGATGGCGCGCATCGACCGGGCGGTGGTAGGTAAGCAGGCGGACGCAGATGGCGAGCGAGGCCATCAACGTCAGGACGGTGACCAGGCTATGCACTGGGCGGACCTCCACGACGTAGGAAGGAAAAGTCGAAGGACTTGCTCTTTTCGATCAGGCCCAGCGTGACGGTGATGGCACACGCCGCGCTGGCGAAGGCGGCCACGCCACTGGACTTGATCGGCAACCAGCGCAGGATTTCCGGCGCCAGCTGGTAGCCGGCGATCACGCTCACCGGGAAGTAGATCAACCGCGCCAACAGCGGCTGCTTGGCGGCAGACACCACGAACAGCGCGCCGCCCGCGAAGGCGCCGATCAGCGCGTCGCCGTCGATGCCAGGCAGCACGGATGCGAGGCCCACACCGGTGGCGATCAAAAAGCCGCTCGATACGGAGGTGGGTTCGGTCATCAGATCAGTCCCATAGCTGCACAAGCGGCGTCATTGCCGCTGTGGTGGTAGTTACCTCGGGCAACTCCACTGGCGTGCCGTGCGGAAGCACGGCGCCCAGTTCGGCCAGGCCGGGATTGAGAAGGTAGGTGCGCTCGACCAGGCCGGCCGTGCTGCCCAGGTGGCGCCAGCACAGCAGGTCGACGGTGTCGCCTTGCATGGCGTGCACGCGCATCAGATGAGCTCCACCGTGCTGCGTGGTTTGTCCTGCAGATCGCGCACGGCCCAGCGTTGGTCGCGGCGTAGCTCGGTGATGCTGGGTGACAGGTCGTCGGCGCGCTGGTTCGCGCTGTCGGTGGCGTCGAAGCTGCGGTAGCGCTCTGCCACCTCGACGGCGGTGGCACACGCCACCGCGCGCAGGTACAGCTGCACGCGCCGCGAGACGCCATCGACGGTGGTGCTGGGCACATCGCTCAATGCCGCGTAGCCAGCCGCCTGTTGCGTCTGCGCCCAGGTCTGCAGCTCATCGTTGACCGCCAACATGGCGGCGACGATGGCGTGGCGCAGACGCGCATCGGTGACGGTGCCATCCAGGCGCATGCTCGCCCGCACATCGGCCGGTGCAATCGCCGGCCAGAACGGCGCGTTGGCGATTGCATCAGGCGTGGCGCCGGTGGTGCCGGTGGCAGTGAATCCGCTCATGGATGGCTCGGAAAAGATCGCCGGTGGTCGGGGCGTCACCGCAGCGATGGAGTGCTGTGGATCAGCCCCGAGCCGGCGAGGGTTGCGGGGACGCTCGGTTATGCGCTGGTGCCCGCAGGCTCAGCGCTGAACTTCTTCAGGAGGCGCTCGGCACGCTCCAGATCCTTCTTGCCGCCGCAGCTGCCGTGCAGTGCGATGGCGCGCTGCAGATCGGCCACAGCGGCGGCCACGATGGGTTGCGCCTGGTCGGCGGGCGTCTCATCGGTGATAGCTGCCAACGATGCGCGGGCGAGTGCCAGGTGCAACTTGGCGCGCACCTCATCGGGCATGTCCTGTTCGGCGGTCAGCGTGGCGGTATCGGCCAGCACGGCCGCATCGAACGCTTGGCCGGTCTTCTGCGCGGACAACGCCGCCTCGGCGACTTCCTCGGCCAGCACACAGCCGACCGTGCGAGAGAAGCGGTCGGGCATCTGCAAGCCGTGCTTGAGCACATACGCGCCCAGCTCCAGCGCGCCGGCATAGTCGCCGGCATCAATGCGCCACACCATGCACGTCATGACGACCTCGTCCTGCGCGCCCTGGCCGCCGGCCAGCACGCCGGCCAGATACGGCACATAGGTTGGCAGCAGCTGCACCTTGAGCGCTGCCTTGCCTTGGGTGGACTGGATCTGCTTCAAGCGCAGGCGATCGCTTTGCAACTGCGCCATGTGCTGCTCGTAGGCGGTGGCACCGGCCATCAGCTGGTGCGGTGCGCGCTGGGCCGCTTCCAACTCGGCGAGCACGCGGCTGTGGTGACGCTTGGCGGGACTGTCGGCCATGGCTTAAGCCTCGATCTCAATGTGCTCGACCACGCAGCCCAGGCCGTAGTCTTCGATCACGTAGGCATCGTTGGAGGACTCGTAGTTCTCGATGCGATCGCGCGCCGGCACTTCCTGGATGTAACGGCGACGGCCGCCGGTCTGGTAGTAGATCGACAGGTTCGCAAGCGAGGTGACCATCAACGCGCCGTCCGGCAGGTACGGCACCTCGGCCACCTGCAGGCCGCCGACGCGGCGCTGGCTCAAGATCAAGTCGGTGGCGATCTTCTCGCTGGCCGGCTGCTCCTTGTTGACCATCGGGAAATACTTGTCGTGCATCAGGTCGCGGCCCAGCACCACGACCAGGCTCGGGTCTTTGCGGTGCCAGGGGTCGAGCAGGTTGCTCACCACGTCGAAGACCAGCGCATCGAGGTTGCCGTAGTCAGCGCCGGCAGCTGCGCCACCGATGACCACCTTGCCGGCGGCCTTGCCGCTGGCCAACACGCGCTGCGCAGCGTTGGTACGGTACTGCTGCAGCCAGCCGACGTTGACGTCTTCCAGCAGCGGGAACGCGGCGCGATCGGTATCGGCGGCCGCATGCGTGCCGTTGAACCCGATCTGCAGGCGATCCAGTGCCTGGCGCTTGACGATGGCATCGCGCAGGCGCGCCTGGAAGTCCGGGAACTTGGCCCAAGTATCGAGCAGCGCATACGGGATGGCGGTGTCGAAGTCGGTCTTCTTGGCGACGTACTCGTTCTTGTCGAGCGCGGCCATGTTGCGCGGGGTGCGCGTCTTGCCAGCGCCGGTGTCGGTGCGGCTGGCGATGCTACCGGTGACGCCGATACCCACCTTCTGGCCGGACAACTCGTCCACCGGGATGATGTTGATCTTGGACAGGAACTCGCTCGACTCCTGCATGCGCGTTTCCAGCTTCTGCTGCACGGTCGGATCGACAGCGAACGAGTGGAACGCGGAGGTAATGCCGTTGAGCTTGGCGATCTGCTCGGCGAACTGGTTGAACTGCAGGCGGGTGGCGTTTTGCATGGTGGCTCCGAAGGATGTGGCGCTGCGGCGTGTGTGGGATGTGGGATCAGCAGTCGGTCAGCACGGCCGCGCCGCTGCCGGTGACCACCGGGCGTGCGGGCTGTGCGGGGTCGGCCTGCTGCGACAGCGACTCGCGCAGCTGCGCCGCGTCGTTTGCCAGCTGCTCATGCTTGGTCTTCTGTTCGGCGTGCTCGGCCTGCAGGCGGGTGAAGCGCTCGTCCTGGCCGCGCACGTGCTCGGCGATTTCTTCGACGCCCTGGCCGAGGTCTGCGAACTGCTCGGCGGTGATGCTGGTGGCGTCCTCGCTCTTGAGCGCGGTGCGGATCCGGCTGAGCAGGTTGGCGACCGGTCCTTCGCTGACTTCGCTAAATTCCAGCGCGGTTTCTTCGGCAACGGTGAACAGGTTGCCCGGTGACTGCTTGCGATCGGCCAGCGGATTGGCGTCCGGATTCAGGCTGGCGAAGCTGAGCATGGAGGTGCCCAGGCTGGCCGGCGAATCGGTGACGGCCAGGCCAACCAGATACGCCTTGCCGGTGTTGGCGAACTTCTCCTGCACCTCGATGCTGGTGTAGAGCTTCTGCTTGGACTTGTTGATGGTGATCAGGTCGGCGGTCGGCTCGATCTGTGCAAACAGCGCCAGACGCTTGCTGCCGTCGATCTCCACCTCTTCGGCTTTCACTGCGGTGACATCGCCATACGCACGGAACGGCGAGTCCGGTAGCAGGCTGCGCATGTGCTCGATCCAGATGCGGGCGTTGTAGGTTTCGCGGTTGTAGGTGGCGGCCATGTCGTCAATCCAGCTGCGCTGAATCGTGCGGCCATCGGTGGTGGCGCCTTCGACGGCCACGCGGAACCAGTTGGAACGGAACTTCTTGGTCTTGCCCGACATGGGTGTCCTCTGCGCTGGATGCGTTTGCGATAACCCATGGTCAAACGCAGCGCATGGCGCAGCAACGCAAGCGCCGTGTAAACGCTGCGATTACGTGTCTATGCGCTGTCGAGATTAGAAGGAGCGCTTCACTCTGGTGGCATGCAAAGCGTTGCCACCCAGCTCCCGATGGACACCCGCAGACAGGCCAAGTTCCTGTACTGGATGGGATGGCGCGTGACGGAAATTGCGCAGGCCATCGGCGAGAACGAGAAGACTGTACACAGCTGGAAGTCGCGTGACGAGTGGGATCGCGCAGATAACGTTGAGCGCATCGGTGGCGCGCTCGAAGCGCGGCTGGTTGTGTTGATCATGAAGCCGGAAAAGTCAGGCGGCGACTTCAAGGAAATCGATCTACTGCATCGGCAGCTGGAGCGCCAGGCGCGCATCCAGCGCTACCAGGGCGGCGGCAATGAAGCCGACTTGAATCCGGCTGTCGCCAATCGCAATGCCGCACCGAAGAAGAAACCCAAGCGCAACGACTTCACTGAGGAACAGATCGAGCAGCTGACCACCGCGTTCGTCGACGGCTGCTTCGACTATCAGCGCGACTGGTACCGGGCAGGCAACGAGCGCACCCGCATCATCCTGAAGTCGCGCCAGATCGGCGCGACGTACTACTTTGCCCGCGAGGCGCTGATTGACGCGCTCACCACCGGGCGTAATCAGATCTTCCTCAGTGCCTCCAAGGCGCAGGCGCACCTGTTCCGTGGCTACATGCAGCAGTTCGTGCGCGAGACGATCGATGAGACGCTGTCCGGCGGCGACACCATCGTGTTTCCCAACGGCGCCGAGCTGTTCTTCCTGGGCACCAATGCGCGCACCGCACAGGGCTACCACGGCAATTTCTACTTCGACGAATTCTTCTGGACCTACGGGTTCAACGAGTTAAACAAGGTCGCCAGCGGCATGGCGATGCACAAGAAGTGGCGCAAGACCTACTTCAGCACGCCATCGAGCATGGCGCACGAGGCCTACACGTTCTGGACCGGCGAGCGCCGCAACAAGGGCAAGCCGGCCGCGCAGCGGATCCAGATCGATGTTTCGCATGACGCGCTGGCCGGCGGGCGCCGCTGCCAGGACCGTGCATGGCGGCAGATCGTCAACATCCTCGACGCCCATCGCCGTGGCTGCGACCTGTTCGACATCGACGAGCTGCGCGAGGAATACAGCCCGGACGCGTTCGCCAACCTGTTGATGTGCGACTTCGTTGACGACGGCGCTAGCATCTTTCCCGCTGGCGATGCTGCAACCGTGCATGGTCGACAGCTGGGTCGAGTGGGGCCAGGACTACAAACCGTTTGCGGCGCGCCCCTACGGCGATCGCGCGGTGTGGATCGGCTACGACCCGGCCGAGACCGGCGACACCGCCGGCCTGGTCGTGCTGGCGCCACCGCAGCAGCCCGGCGGCAAGTTCCGGCTGCTCGAGCGCATCCAGTTCCGGGGCATGGACTTTGCCAAGCAGGCGGCCGAGATCGAGCGCATCACGCGCCGGTACTGGGTGACCTACATCGGCATCGACACCACGGGCATGGGCAGCGGCGTGGCGCAGCTGGTGAAGCAGTTCTTCCCGAATCTGGTCACCTTCAGCTACTCGCCCGAGGTCAAGACCCGCCTGGTGCTCAAGGCGTTCGACGTAATCCACAACGGCCGGCTGGAGTTCGACGCCGGCTGGACCGACGTGGCGCAGTCGTTGA
Organism: Xanthomonas phaseoli pv. phaseoli; assembly: GCA_022749655.1. Lineage (GTDB taxonomy): Bacteria > Pseudomonadota > Gammaproteobacteria > Xanthomonadales > Xanthomonadaceae > Xanthomonas > Xanthomonas phaseoli. The sequence continues at coordinate 2,487,918 of CP094243.1, read as the reverse complement.
TGGCCATCCGCAAGACGATGACGGCCAGCGGCCGGCAATCCACCTTCACCGCTGGCCGCTCCGAAGAGACCGGCCACGCGGACCTTGCGTGGGCACTGTTCCACGCGCTGCAGAACGAACCGCTGGAAGGGCGCACCGCGCGCAATTCCGGCTTCATGGAGATCTCTTGATGTTGACCGATCAGCTGCCCGCCACCGCGCCTGCAGCGTCCACGCGTGCCGAGGCCTTCACCTTTGGCGACCCGACGCCGGTGCTCGATGGGCGCGGCGTGCTGGACTATCTGGAGTGCTGGCAGAACGGGCGCTGGTACGAACCGCCTGTGGCGCTGGACGGCCTGTCCAAGACAACCCGCAGCAATCCGTTCCTGCAGTCAGGGCTGATCTTCAAGCGCAACATGCTGGCGCGCACCTTCAAGCCGCATCGGCTGCTGACGCGTGAGGCCTTCGAGCAGCTGTCGCTGGACTGGATCACTTTGGGCAACGGCTACCTCGAGCGCCGCCGCAACCGCATGGGCGGTGCGCTGTCGCTGACTGCACCGCTGTCCAAGTACATGCGGCGCGGCATCACCGAGGGCGAGTACTTCCAAGTGCGCACCTGGCACGACGAACATGTGTTCGAGCCGGGTAGCGTGTTCCAGCTGCGCGAAGCCGATGTCGATCAAGAACTCTACGGTCTGCCTGAGTGGATGTCGGCGATGCAATCGGCGCTGCTCAACGAGTCGGCCACGCTGTTCCGCCGCAAGTACTACAACAATGGCTCGCACGCCGGTTTCATCCTGTACCTGACCGACCCGCAGCAGAGCCAGGAAGACGTCGATGCGCTGCGCAACGCCATGAAGGGTGCCAAGGGGCCGGGCAACTTCCGCAACCTGTTCCTGTACTCGCCGGGCGGCAACAAGGACGGGCTGAAGCTGATCCCGGTCAGCGAGGTGGCGGCCAAGGACGAGTTCAGCGGCATCAAGGGCATCACCCGCGACGACATGCTGGCTGCGCTGCGGATCCCACCGCAGCTCATGGGAATCGTGCCGCAGAACGCCGGCGGTTTTGGCTCGATCCGTGAGGCCGCTGCCGTGTGGGCCGCCAACGAGCTGGAGCCGCTGCAGGCGCGCATGTTGAAGATCAACGACTGGGTGGGCGATGAGGTCATCGCCTTCACCCCTACGCGCCGCCAGCGGCCGCGTAATCCTTTCCCACCGCAAGACCACGCAATGCTCAAGAACCTCCGTTGTGGCGAATGCGCCCGCTTGTTATGCAAGGCCGGCGCCTTCGATGAAATCCAGATCAAGTGCCCGCGTTGCGGCACGCTCAATCACCTGAAGGCCGAGAGCCTCACCTCCGATCGCCGCGAGCGAATCCAAGAAGGCTCTCATCATGAAAAATCAGCTCCTGCAGGGCGACGCCCTGACCATCCTGCCCACGCTCGAAGCCAATTCGTTCGACGCGTTGATCACTGATCCGCCGTATGCCAGTGGCGGGCTGCACGCTGCCGCGCGGGCTAAGCCTCCCTCGGCAAAATACGTCCAAGCGGTGGCGCGCAACTACATGCCGACTTCGTTGGTGACGAGCGCGACCAACGCTCGCACCTGAAGTGGATGCACCTGTGGTTGTCCGAGTGCGCGCGCGTGCTCAAGGACGGCGCCCCGGTGCTGCTGTTCACCGACTGGCGTCAGCTGCCGCTGACCACCGACGCGCTGCAGATCGCCGGCTTCACCTGGCGCGGCATCACTGTCTGGGACAAGACCGAAGGCGTGCGGCCGCAGCTGGGCCGCTTCCGCAACCAGGCCGAATACATCGTCTGGGGCAGCAAGGGCAACATGCCGCTGGATCGCCGGGCGCCTGTGCTGCCGGGCGTGATCCGTGAGTCGGTGCGCAGGGCGGACAAGCATCACCTGACCGGCAAGCCCACCGAATTGATGCGGCAGCTGGTGCGTATCTGTGAGGCTGGCGGGCGCGTGCTCGACCCGTTCGCAGGATCTGGTACTACGCTGGTCGCTGCGCAACTGGAGGGCTTCGAGGCGGTCGGCATCGAAATGACCGACCAGTACGCTGCCGTGACACGGGATCGACTGACGGTGTTGTAACGCCCCGGCATGAGCCGCCCTGCTGGTGGCGGCTCTGTCTTTACCGCGTAGAAGATGGACGCAATGCGATCACGCGATATTGCCCCTGATCGCCGTAACGCTTCGCCTTCTTCTCGAAAACGGCGCAGAGCCTGTCTGCGCCGCACTGCACCAGGTCGGCGCGGGCGACGCGATCCAGATACGCTATCTCGGCACGACGCTGTGCGGCTTCGGCTAACCCGGACTGTGCGGCCTTGATCGCGTAGGCGGCGACACCCACGCACAGAAGCGCCCCGATGACGATCACGCTCAGGCCGATCCACATGCGACGCGTGACCATCGCTTCTAGGGATTGCTGTGCTTGCGCATAACGATGGGTTGCATGCTCAAGCTTCTGGTCTGCATCGACCATCTTCTTGTTGAACCGTGTGACTGCCGGTTCCAGCGATTGCGTCAACGCCTGGTTGCTCAATTGCGTCAGCCGGGGCAGTGCATCCTGCACGACCTGATTGACGCGTTGGTCGGCGCGGTTGGCCGCTTGCTGCAGCAGCTGCAGTTGCTGGCGCACCAGATCTTCCAGGGCCTGCTCTCGCCGCTGCAGCTGACCGATCAGTGCCGCCATCGCCTGGATCGAGTCCCGCATTGCGTCTTGCGCATCGTCGCTGTGTCGCATCGGTGAGGTGTTCTGCATATCCATGGTCGCCTCTTGAGAATTCAACTTGCCGCACGGGCTGCGTTAACCACCGCCGCCGCCTCCACCGCCTCCACCGCCCCCACCGCCGCCTCCACCGCCTCCACCGCCACCGCCCCCATCTCCACCAGGAGCTCCACCTGGCGGGCCGCCTGCAGGCCCGTGCGCGAACTGGGGCAGCGTCATCACCATCACAGGGCCTCGACTGGTTTGTGCCTCGGCCGGGACGGCCAGTCCCAAGGCCTGTTGCGCGGCCGCTTGTTCCTCTGCCTGCTGCAACGCCTGGGCGTCCAGATGCGCATGGCCTTGCTCCGCGAGGGCAGCGCTGTGCGCACTGTTGGCGACCCGCTTCAATGCCTGCTCGATGGCCAGATCATTCTTGCTGTCGATCGCGTAGAGCAGATCATCCACATCTGGATCGCCGGTAATGGTCTTGCGGATAGGTTGCGGACGATCGTCATCTTGCTCGCCAGCAGAGTGCGCGCCGGCCTGGCGTCCCTGTGCAGCGTCTTCGACCCTGGAGGGTGGCTTTCGCAGCGCGGAAGGGCCGTCCGGGTCGTAGCCTTCACGCAGTTCCAGATCCGTATACGGCTGTTGGCCACGCTCGACGCGTGCTTGCCGGGCTTGCGCAATGCGATCTTCCGTTTCCAGCTCCTGCTCGAGTCGGATGCGCATCTCGCGCATGGATCGCGCAATTTCTGCCCACGAGTCAGGGTCCGGCACAGCTGCGGCAGACGGCGCCTGCTCTTGCGATTGCGCCACGGAGGGCGACTGGTGCGCATCGGCGTCGTCCTCGGGCGTGCCGGTGGAGCGGTCTATGGTCGGCGCCGCCAGCGAGGACGCCGCCGCGTGCGTGAGGTGAGGGGGCACTGGCAATGCGGCAGCGGTATCGCTCTCCGGCGGCGTCGAGTGCTGCAGTGCTTCCGCTGGGTGCCCGCCACGCTGCGCAGCCAGCGATTGCTCGGGCGGCAGGTTTGGCACTTGCACCGTATGCGCGTGTCCCAACGCGTCGAGCTGCTGCTCCACCTTCGACGTGGGCGGGTGGCGCGTTGCTTGCAGATCCGCAGCGTGCTGTGGGTCTTCCGGCGCGGCGGGCGTGATCGCAGCGCTTTGCACTGTCACGTGCTGGGTATCGTCGGCGCGCGACTCTTGCGCGTGCTGGTTCTGCGTTTGCTGCTCCGCTCTGTCGAACGCAGGGGATTGCGCACGTTCCGCGTGTGGCTCCGGGGCATGCTGGGCGACACTGTCCTGGCTGGGCCGATGTTCGGGGGCGTGTTGCTGTGTGCTTTGTGCATGGAGCTGCGGCGGCTCGCGTGACGCGGTTCCCGGTAGCGGCTCCTGCTCACGCTGTAGCGCTTCTTGGGCGTGGAGCGGCGGCTGCGCTTGATGCCTCGTTTCCTGTGCCTGACTGCGTTCTGCCTGGTGCTGCTCGGCATCCTGGGCTTGACGTGTTTCCTGCTCCCGCTGCTGCGTCTGCTGGGCTTGCTGCTGCGCCTGTTCTTGCTGCTGGGTGTCGTGTGCCTGGCGCTGCGATTGCTCGCGCTGGGCGTCCAACACCTGTCGCTCTTGCTGCTCCTCGTGCTGCAACGCCTGCCGACCAAGCTCCAACGCAGCATGCGCCTGCATCGCCGCAGCGGCGTTCGCCCGATCCGCATGGGCTGTCTGCTCCTGCAGCGCGTGTGCGCGCGCCTGCGCTTGCTGCTGGTCTTGCGCTTGGCGTTCCTGCTGATCGCGTTCTTGACGTGCCTGTGCGGCGCTGGCTGCCTGCATACGCACCTGCATATCCATCACCAGCTGCGGTTTGGCGGATGCGTTGGAGCTAGACGTGTCGCTCTCTGCCGATCCATCGGATGCGCGTGACATGGAGGCCAGTTGCGGTGCCGGTGAGGCGGGCTGCTGCCGCGCCTGTACCTCCTGCAGCGCCTGCCGGATGTCCTCGGTGCTGGTGACTGCGGCAATGCGCTCCACGCCATCGGCACCACGCTGGAGATGGGCGATGGGACTGTCCGCGCCAAACGTGCCGCCTGGGCCGCGCTGCAACTGCATCGCACCATCGCCAACCAGTCCCTCTGCTGCGCGCGTGCGCTGCGTCGCCAGTTCGATCGCCTCGCGCCACTCCGGCTTCAATTCGGTGCCAAGGATGCGATAGCGGTAGAGCGTTTCCTCGCGTTGCTGATCCTGAGGCGACGGCGGCGCCTGCTGGATGGCGGCGATCATCTGGGCCTGCTCGGCCAGCGCCGGCTGCAGCAGTGCGCGCGTGGTCTCCAGTTCCAGCACGCGATTGGCGTCTGGCGGGGCACCGTGGCCGGTCCACTGACCTTCGATGTCGCGGTAGTAGCGCTGGCCGTTCGAGGCAGTCAACGCATCCGGATCCGGCAGCGCCTGCTGCACGGCCGGCGACATCTGCAGGCCATCGGCGGCCCAGCCGCTGCGGTGGTAAGCGAGTTCGTAGCGCGCGGCAATGGCGCCGGGGCTGTTGGCGATGTTGCGGGCGATGACTTCCTGAGCTTGTGCGTCCAGTTCCGCCGCGCGTGCTGGCGTGGCGGTGTCCTGCACATAGCTGCCGCGATCGTTGGCGCCGGTGATCTCGGTCTTGACCAGCCGATGCCACTGGCCGTCCGACGCATCGCGCTGCCAGTCGGCAGTGCTCAGGCTGGGGCGGTCAGTGGCACTGGCTGGCTGGCGATACGGATCCTGTGGAGCGGGCGCATCCCTCAGCGCCAATGCCGCAGCGGCATTGGTGGCCTGGTAATTGAGTTCGCGGGCTTTCTCGTAACTGGCGACGATGGGCGTCGCGGTTGGGTTGTACGTCCCGTCGTTGGTGGTGTCGGCCTTGCCATCGCGCGACCATGCCGTTCCGTTGAATGACCAGTGCACCCCGTCATGGTCGGTCTGGTTGTAGATGGCGCGATTGTCGAGCAGCTCGGCCGCTTTTTCGCCGGCCTTGGTCATCACGTAGGCATCGGCAGCGATCAGCACCATCGGTCCCGCACCGGAGCTACCCAGTGCATAGGCCGCCGCACTGCCGCCGGCCCAGCCACCGACGTTACGCCCGGCAAAATGCGCCAGCTCCGATTGGGCGGCCAGCGGGTTGTCCTGGCCGAGCAGCTGCGTGGCGCGTTGGCCGGTCCTCACCGTGTCGGCAGCGGTGGCGAGCAGGCCGGCAGTACGAAATGCCTGGCCTGCAGATAGGTCGCCTGCGAGTAGCTCGGCTGTCGTGAAGCCGCGTTGCGAGAGCGGTGTGTACACCGGTGCGGCGCCCGCGCCTTGGGAATGCTGCGTGCAGTACCGCCGATGGTTGTCGGCGTGTCATCCAGTACCTGCTGCACCAAGGTCGCGTTGGACTCGGATAACGTCACGCGCCCGGCATCTTCGGCATGCGCGATGGCCATGCGAAATTCCTCGCGGCCGGCGATCTCGCGGATGACAGCATCGCGTTCATCAGGGACAGCGACCAGATTTTGGCCGGTCGTGCGAGCTGCGTCGATCACCGTTGCGATCCGCTGCTCGGTGCGGGTGATGGCGAACCATTCGGATTCGACATTGCTCATTGAGCGCAGCGTCTTGAGCTGGTCGGCATGGGTCGTGCGGTATTGCTCGTACTCGGAGAGCGTCCTGCGGTTCTGCGCGTTGGTCTCGGCCTTGGTCAAGCGATCCGGGGTCGTTGCGAACATGTCCCCATTGCTCAGGGCGACTTTGAGGGTGTCTTGCAGGTCGTGGACTTGCGCGGCGAAGAGCTTCAATGCAGCAGCGTCGTTGCGTATGGCAGCGCGGCCGTTTTGGGATTTGCTGAGATTGTCAAGATGATCAACGATTGCATCCGTATATGACCTGCGGGTGCGTCCTCGGTGTGGCGAAGTTTCGACTTCGTCAGCCAGCTTGCCGTCTACCGGAAGATACAGGCGATTTGTCGATACATCTTTGTCGATCAATCCATGCTCGACCAATTTATTAAGAAGCCGACTTCTGAGAAAAGTACTATTTTCAATGACGTGGTGACTTTGAAGGATGACGTTACCGGAGGGCATCTGCTTTTACTCCAAAATCCATGCAGAGAAATCTCTATCCGTAATTTGCAGCGTCGATTAGCCGAACCCCACGCTTCTTGGGTGATTCGCCGAATCCATGGGAAATCAGGGTGTCGCGCAAGAATCGATCGCAGAAGGCATCTGCCGTATAAGGTGTTCGGAACACATGCGCTGCCCCGACCACATCTTTGTTGAAAGCCAACTTGCCCCCCCCACAAGGCTGTAGTACTTGCCATTTGGATATCCGGTCAGCACCTTGACGGTAGATGCTTCCTCGTCGATGGCGTCGATAATCCGCACCACCTCGCAAAGATAGTGCGGTGCTGCGGGCGTACCGTCTTCCAGTCGGAAGTCACAGAGCGCGAAGGCAAAGCCTTCTGGGTCAGCAGCTTCAAGGACCTGCTTCAGCGGCTCGGAGACCAGCCAGTAGTCCGTCAAACCACTCTCAAGATCATCGGGCATATCACCAATGCGGCTGTCGTAGCGCAGGCGCGGGGTCTCCTTCAATGCGGCTAGTCCCGCGTCCTCCCCGGCAGGCTGTCAGCAATGGAAAATGGCACCGCATCTGGGTTCTCTAGCTTCAAACCAGGGCCGCGACCGCCCCCGATATCGGACCTGAGGATGTAGAACGCGCCTTTCTGAGGTGCGTTGTCATGTGTTGCGCGGGCTTCTTTTGCTTCGTTCATAGGTGCTTTCTCTCAACAATCCAGCATGCGTCGGACAGGTTCCCACAAGTGAGTCGCTTCGCTGCCTCTCCATCAGATGCCCACCTCTGCGCTTGACCGCCCGTGATGGAGGCGGGGCCGGCGGCGGATGTTGGGCATGTCGTAGCCCCTGTTGGAACCGGATGCGGCCTCCTATGTTGCCCGTCTTCAACGACCGACGCAGTAGGAAAACCCCGACGCCCACGGACAGCGCTGGCCCTGGCGCGCGCAATCGTCGCCCCGCCACGCCTGCGGTCTTCACGCATGGCTTTCGCTGCACCCCCGCAGGGCATGACTAGGCCGCGCTGCTGCTACCGATCCGTGGGATCCAAGGGGGCCTTTCTTCCTTCCAGATCCCTGCGCGCCTGGGGTGCTCTGCGGTCGGGGCGTGGCTTCGTTCCGTGGCTAGGCCTCTTGATGCGTTTCGGCAAATGACCATCGGAACCGGGTAATCGGTAATCCGGGGCTTAGAACCAGGTCTAAGCGATTGATTACAATGGGATATTCGGGATTACCTTTTGGGGTGATTTGGGGTAATCGCGACGTCCCCCGATTTTGAGTAGCACCGCAGTTTGGAGTCCAATTCCCTACCCCGAGGAGATTGGACGTGAAGAAGCGCTTTTCCGAAGAACAGATCATTGGCTTCCTGCGCGAAGCCGAAGCGGGCGTGGCGATCAAGGACCTGTGCCGGCGCCATGGCTTCAGCGAGGCCTCTTACTACCTGTGGCGCAGCAAGTTCGGCGGGATGAGCGTGCCCGATGCCAAGCGGCTCAAAGACCTTGAAACGGAGAACGCGCGGCTGAAGAAGTTGCTGGCCGAGCAGCTGTTTGAGAACGATCTGATCAAGGATGCGCTGCGAAAAAGTGGTGAGCGCGCCGGCGCGTCGTGCGCTGGTGCGCGAGTGGATGGGGTGCGGTGCCAGCGAGCGCCGCGCCTTGGCAGCGATCGGCATGAGCGCCAGCGCGCTGCGCTACTGCCCACGCGAAGATCGCAACGTTGAGCTGCGCGAGCGCATCGGTGCGTTGGCGCATCGCCATCGCCGTTATGGCGTGGGCATGATCTATCTCAAACTGCGACAGGAAGGCCGCATCGTGAACTACAAGCGTGTGGAGCGGTTGTACCGCGAGCAGCAGCTGCAAGTCCGCCGCCGCAAGCGCAAGAAAGTCCCGGTAGGCGAGCGTCAGCCGCTGCTGCGGCCATCGCAGGCCAACCAGGTATGGTCGATGGACTTCGTGTTCGACCGCACTGCCGACGGTCGGGTGATCAAGTGTCTGGTGATCGTGGACGACGCCACGCACGAAGCGGTCGCCATCGAGGTGGAGCGCGCAATAGCGGGCCATGGCGTGACGCGTGTGCTGAATCGGCTCGCCATCCGCCGCGGCTTGCCGCAGGTGATCCGCACGGACAACGGCAAGGAGTTTTGCGGCAAGGCGATGGTGGCCTGGGCGCATGCGCGTGGCGTGCAGTTGCGACTCATCCAACCCGGCAAGCCGAATCAGAACGCCTACGTTGAATCGTTTAACGGCCGCCTGCGCGACGAATGCCTCAACGAACACTGGTTCCCGACACTGCTGCATGCACGCACCGAGATCGAGCGCTGGCGCCGCGAATACAACGAGGAGCGACCCAAGAAAGCAATTGGCGGCATGACGCCCTCCGCGTATGCCCAACAGTTGGCCAACGCCGCTATCATCAACCCCGGACTCTAAACCTGGCCGCTACTCAGGGCGGGGGACGTCGATCGAGCCACCGTGGAAAAGTTATGTGATTGAAATTTAAGGGTATTTTTTGGGGGTCGATTACCTTTCCAAAAGGTAATCCCATTACCTCTCAATTACCCTTTAATTACCTTTGATATTATTCAATAAGTTATTGATAAATATGGAGATATTCGCCTGTTCTGGGGTGATTACCTAAATTACCTCTTTCCGTTGGTCATCTGAAAAATTGAGATTGGGGCGCGCTAGAGTGGGCCGCGGTAATCCCCCGCCCATTAGCAGACGCCAGAAGTGGAATTTTCTCGTATCCTTTCTCGAGGAGGTTCCATGAAGAAGTCCCGCTTTACCGACAGCCAGATCATCGCCGTGCTCAAGCAGGCCCAGGCCGGTGCGCCCGTGCCGGAGCTGTGCCGCGAGCACGGCATCAGCTCGGCCACGTTCTACAAGTGGCGCAGCAAGTTCGGCGGCATGGACGTGTCCATGGTCGCGCGCATGAAGGAGCTGGAGGAGGAGAACCGCCGGCTCAAGAAGATGTACGCCGAGGCGCAGCTCAGTACCGACCTGCTGAAGGAAGCGCTCGCAAAAAAATGGTGAGGCCATCTCAGCGACGCGAGATGGCCCAATCGGCAGTCACGAGCGGGCGTACGAACATCCGCCACGCCTGCCAGGCCTTCGCGGTGAGCGAGACCTGCTTCCGCTACCAGGCCAAGGCCAGCGAGCAGAACGCCCGGATCGCCGACTGGCTGGTCCGCCTGACGACCGCCCATCGCGACTGGGGCTTTGGCCTGTGCTACCTGTACCTGCGCAACGTGAAGGGCTTTGGCTGGAATCACAAGCGGGTCTACCGGATCTACCGCGGTAATCCCCCACTTTTAGCGGTCGCCAGAAGTGGAGCTAAGCGGCCATCGCCAACTTCATGGCAGGCGTGATGCCGCCGAGCGCCATATTCGGACGCTCGTGGTTGTACGTCCATAGCCAGCGGGTGGCTTTGTCCTGCACCTGGTCGATGGTGTCGAACAGGGTTTGGGCGAGCCAGGCGTAGCGGATGGTGCGGTTGTAGCGTTCAACGTAGGCGTTCTGCTGTGGCTTGCCCGGCTGGATGTGCTCGACCCGGATACCATGCCGCTGCGCCCAGGACAGCAACGCGCCACTGATGTATTCAGGGCCGTTGTCGCAGCGGATCACGGCGGGCTTGCCGCGCCACTCGATGATCTGCTCCAGCGATCGGATCACACGGGCTGACGGCAGCGACAGATCCACCTCGATCCCCAGCCCCTCGCGATTGAAGTCGTCGAGCACATTGAACAGCCGGAAGCTGCGGCCGTCGGCCAACTGGTCGTGCATGAAGTCCATCGACCAGACCTGGTTGATAGCCTCCGGCACCGCCAGAGGCTCGGGCCGCTCACGCACCAGCCGCTTCCTCGGCTTGATCCGCAGGTTCAACTCCAGCTCGCGGTAGATCCGGTAGACCCGCTTGTGATTCCAGCCAAAGCCCTTCACGTTGCGCAGGTACAGGTAGCACAGGCCAAAGCCCCAGTCGCGATGGGCGGTCGTCAGGCGGACCAGCCAGTCGGCGATCCGGGCGTTCTGCTCGCTGGCCTTGGCCTGGTAGCGGAAGCAGGTCTGGCTCACCGCGAAGGCCTGGCAGGCGTGGCGGATGTTCGTACGCCCGCTCGTGACTGCCGATTGGGCCATCTCGCGTCGCTGAGATGGCCTCACCATTTTTTTGCGAGCGCTTCCTTCAGCAGGTCGGTACTGAGCTGCGCCTCGGCGTACATCTTCTTGAGCCGGCGGTTCTCCTCCTCCAGCTCCTTCATGCGCGCGACCATGGACACGTCCATGCCGCCGAACTTGCTGCGCCACTTGTAGAACGTGGCCGAGCTGATGCCGTGCTCGCGGCACAGCTCCGGCACGGGCGCACCGGCCTGGGCCTGCTTGAGCACGGCGATGATCTGGCTGTCGGTAAAGCGGGACTTCTTCATGGAACCTCCTCGGGAAAGGGGACGAGAAAATTCCACTTCTGGCGTCTGCTAATGGGCGGGGGATTACCGTCGGCTTGCTTGAGCGTCACGACGATCTGCGTCTCTGATGTGCGCATGAAACCTCATGGCTGAGGAAACGATGCCAGAGACATCTACTTATGCGGTGCTTGTCAAGCGGGAAAGATTGCGAGGTAGCCGGCACATGGCGCGACGTTGCAGGTCGAGTTTCAGTGCGGTGTAGACTCGCCAGGCAAGTGCCTTGCCCAACCCTGCGGCCGCAATGCCCACTCCAGCAGTCGGGCGAAACCTGTCCGAATGTCTTCAGGTGCGCCCGGATTGCAGCTATGAGTGGGCTCATCGTCACGCTGGCACGGGCAGTAATGCCGTGTAGATCGGACTAGTGAAACACCCGATCAGCTCGATGGTCACTGAGGCCGTCAAGCGGTTTGCATGGCCAGACTTATTGCAGTCAACGAGTCTGGCTCGATCTTTCGCGACAGGAGGTCCTTGAGCGCGTGATGATTAAGGCTAGCTCAGCATACATGCGCCTCCTCCGGGGTAGCTCGGCTTCCACGTCCTTCAGATGCCGCCACGTGTGGCACTCCCATGCGTGCGTGTCTCCCCGCACTATCGAGAGACGAAAACGCGCGCAATCACCAACAATCGCTGACAGACGTAGCAGTACCACTTTCTCGGCGCTCGCCTGATTGTAGAATCGAGAGAGCGGCACACTTTGTATCGGCTCTTGCCTGCTGGTTAATTGGCGTGGCAGTGATGGTGTAGCTCCTTCCATCTGCTGAAGGTGCAAGCGCTACCGTATAACTGTTTGCGCCCCTGAATCACACTGCGGCAGCGCTGGCGGAGTACTAGCGTTGTTGTATGACATGTAAGTGGTGTAGTAACGCTCCATATACTGTGCGCCGCTCTGTAGACAACTCGTCGCCGCTGAGCGTTTGGCACGCACCACTGCGGCCTGGTAGTTGTACATCGCGATACCAGCTAGGACCGCAATGACAGCAACTACGATCATCAGCTCGATCAAGGTAAAGCCTGCAGACATACGGCGTTGACCAACTGCTTTCATGCTCACATCTCCTTCAATAGTTCGCGCCAAGAGACACGAGATGTACGGCGCGCCTCACGAATACGCTGGCACTCTACCGTCGCATTGGACAGATTCGTACAGATGAGTCCGCCGCCACTACCGCCACCGCCGCCGGTCAAGATGTTGCCGGTGGTGCCCATTCCCCGAGGCCAACCGACCCAGTCGCTGCCGGTGTCCCAGGCGAACCAGTACTACCACCCACTGGCACTGTCTCGTCTGCAAATGACCCATCCCCATTGATGTCGAAGAACGACTCGGACAAGCTCGCGCCCGTAAACGCGTTTAAAGCGTTCTGAAAGCCAGTGCCACCCGGCAGACACGGATCGCTGCTGGGGATGATGCTCGAAAAATTCAGGACGTCGTTGACAACCTGAGGATCGCTGACGACACGCTCGCCGATCGGAGTGCCGGGAGGCGTGGGCGGATTTACCAAATCGATATACCAACCATTACGACCAGCAGGAAGTGCTGAAGGCAGCTCAAAGGCACGTACCGTGCGTCCAGTATCGCTATCGGTGGCAACTGCCGCGATAGTTCTCTGTTGCAATGTATTTTTCGCGACCGTCGCTGTGCCATCTTTCAATCCATAAAAGGTCTGAACACTTCGATCTGCTGTATCACCAGTTTCCATAAAGCGACCGGTGCCAAAAAGACCCATAACTGGAACGTCGAAGGATCACGAGCGACCACAGGTGACGAGGTGATCGGTTGCACCTGGCCGGTCGGACTGGTTGCGGTGAACATACGGAGACGATTGCTCGCATTGCTCCAGGCAGTCCGGCTAGCGGAACTAATATCAAATTTCCACATGTTTCCTAACATGTCACCTGCGTATACGAAGTCAGCAGTCCCGTTACCATCCACGTCACGGATGGTGGGCGCCGACATCCCGTTCGGGCTAGCGGCGGAACCTACCCCGGTGTCCATTTCGGCTAAAAGAGCTCCATCACTGAGTCGGTAAATCAGCAGGGCAGCGCGGTTGTTCGAACTATTTACGCCATTGGGGACAATAAGACCCATGTCACCATTGTTGAGCTTGGCAATAATGGGCTGTCCAAGAATCAAGCCCATGTTGTTAAGCGGTGTTTCAGTCCTTTCCCATTTGACGCGGGCAGCAACAAAGTTATCCGGATTGGTAACATCAAGCGAATAAAGCCCCTTTCCTCCCCTCCCAAGTGTTCCTACGAGAATGCTAGCGTCCGGCGTTTGGTCCCGCCGCGACAGAATAACCGGACCATCCACGAAATATCGATGTTCGTAATCAGGCCGGCTCAATGTGCTCAAATCGTTGAAATTAAGAGCTGCCGGAACGTAAGCAAAATCCTCAGCGCCGTTGCTTGCGTCGAAAGCATGTAGCATGCCGTCATTGGCACCTACGTAAACGGTGTTTGTTTGCGCATCAAAAACAGGTGAGGAACCGACAATATCTCCAAGCACTGTCGTACGATTACGCAACGTTCCGCCATTGGAAAGCTCTCTCGTGCGAGAGCCTGCGATGTACGCAGCATTGTCGGCGCCACTCACGGCAGGAGCGGCACTCCGAGCCAGAGGCACTAACTGCGTTGCGGTTGGAAACGTAGCACCGGCCACACCGTTGAAAGTGAAAATCTTGCGACCGGTCGTCGGGATTCCGGCAGACGCGCTCCAACTTGAGTCGCCGAAGTACCTGAAGCGGTAACTGGAAATGCGCGCAACTGCCCGGACCAAATGCCGGACACAAAACTTGCCTGAAAAGCGAGCGTCGCACTGTCTACCCGTGTGGAGTTCGCGGATAGATTGGAGAATGCGCCAGCACGTTCAATAATAGATGCCAGCGACGCCTTCAACGCTTGAGTGAACTCATCAGGATTACTTGCAACAATAAAATCACCCCTACCATTAACGGAGGCATGCCAAAGATCGTCCACGTTAACGATCGTGTTATTTCGCGGAGTGGGCCAGTTCAGAGTTCCCGCGGTGAGAGCCGGCAGATCCGTCTCCGGATTTAACGTGCCCGATGCACCAATAGAGATTGCATACGTCACCATGTGCTGCCAGAAGCCAGGATCACGACTGGAAGTAGGCACATTATTTGCAAGATCAGTACGCAGATCATTTTTCCAAAACCGCATTGCTACGTCAGCTAGCGTGTCCGAATCTGAACTGGCATATGGACGTTCTGGCCTATAAGTGTATGTATCGCGCGTGGGACTGGTGATTGTTTGCCCAGCCACGTTATCTTGTTCGTTGGCAACATCCGTGTAATTATCTTTGCCGTTCCAGTACCCGTCTGTCGTTAAAATAGTAAAATTTTGCCGACAAGAAAACTGTGCGCTGCCAGCCTGCGGACCGTACGGCCCATTGGCAGCCGCACTGCTGTAGTACAGCCCGGCATCGGTCAACGCGCCATGAAGGGGCGTTGCGCCTGAGCCAGAGGCACCATACAGACGGTCATACCAGAGCGTCTTGTTGTTGTTCGCACCCGACCCACCATTAGGATCATCAAATAGTCCATCGTTGCGAGCAATTGGAATCGGATTATCTTGCGTAATTATATTTCCAGTCTTGTTTCTACGCCAAATTGTTCGAAAGCCAACTCGCGCAGACGTATTAAGATCAGAAAAAGCCTGGCCCGCGCTAGCTTTCGCCACCTTCATTCTGGTGCGATAGTAGGAATACCATATTGCAAAATTGACCCGCTCTGAACTTTCATCGCTACGTAGAGGATTCGGCAAAGCAAACGTACAATTCTTCCATTGCCAGCCAGAACCACTGGAATCACAATTTCGCCCTGCAAGCCCCTGCTGACCCGATACGTTCTGCAAATACTCGCTTCTTACGATACGCCCATCCGTGTGGATCTGATAGCGCCAATAGTTGTTAACATTGGCAAGCTGTGCTGAAGAAGCAGCTAGATTTTTGGGCACATAGAACGTCCGTACGGCAGACTGCAGATTTGCCGATCCGGTCAAGAATGAGTTATCTGTATACACATTAGAATAACTGGTACCACCAGTCATTTGACTACCATCTGGATTTAACCATGGCTTGTAGTCAAACGCAGGATTATAGTAAATGGTGTTCCTACTATAGGCCTGCTCTGCAATATTGATGGGCGTGGTCCCCGGCAAGACGTCCGGCATCGAGTCCTCACTCATCGAGCCAGAATCATCGAGAATGAATAAAATGTTGGGTGAAACACGACCACTGGATTGCAGCGGCTCATCCGGCAAGTCAACTGCTGCTGCGGGAGCTGCTAACAATGTTGCTGCCAACGCCATGCAGGCGCAGCGCATCTGCTCAGCCAAAGCGGATCGCTTGAAGGGGAGCGAGGTGGACGAATTCATGGCAACAACTCCCTAAGGAACGATAAAGTTGGATTGAACAATCACGCTGGCTCGACCCGCCGCTTCACTTCGTGCGGTGACGCGGTACACAGGGCGCAAGCAGATATCGCTGCCTGTGTAGCGAGGATCGAGATTGCATTCCAGCCACGTCTCCGATGTACCCATGTATTCGATAAAAATTGCGGCGCCGACGCGATTGAGCCGACACTGGTAGTTGCTGCGCGCCAGCCACCAAAACTTGTGTTTTTCCATCGCTCAACGGCTGTCGCATCCGGCCTCGGGCAAACGCCATTAGCACACGCCCCGCCAGCCGCAGCCGCGGCAATCGCAGTGTGCTCGGCGTTGGTACGACTTGCAGCAAGTGCCTCACCTTCACGAAGCGCTGCTTCAGCCGCCTGAAAACTGAGGTTGCGATCCACCAAATTTGCGCTCATGCGCTCTTCAAGGACAGTGCTCCGTAAGACTGCTAATCCGAGCAGCGTCATGATGAGCAGCAGGATGAGCACTACAACCAGCGAGACGCCCTTTTGCCGCAGTGGACGTGAAACTGAAGGAAATCCGCTCATGGAGCCCTATTCCTGAGAGTAATGACCTGGCTTACAGTGCGTGACAGCGCTGCATTGTCCACACCGTCACGATCGGTTCCTGCCAGCGTCAAAGTGATCCTGACTGCGGTTACCTGGCTCCAACGGCCGGCAGTGCTCACCGCATCTCCATAACTTGTGGTTCCATCAACTAGATAGGTCACCGCCATGTTCTGCACACCTTCTGCAACTTCCTGCGCCTGGACACTGGCGACCCCGCCCGTGTTGATCAGAGTGGACTGGTAAAGCCCTCTGGTACGCCCATTGGTACCGATATACCAAGCTGACGCATTGAGACGGGTAATCGTGGCGTTAGGGCCGAAGGTAAAAAGAGAGCCACCCAGGCCGAGGCGATTGGTAGCATTCCCAGGCGCGCCGCTCGCTCCGTGAGCAATTGAGACCGTACCTGCCGCACCTGTCATCTGGAAAATAGCTCCCAGACGCATCACCCCGCCCGTCTCGGCATTGGGCCCACACACCATCAACAAGTCGCCAGGAATCATGCCGTGAGATGCAGTATTAACTGTAAATGTTGCAGCGGCCGGGGCATGCGCCGTCACGACCGCCGTGGCATCTCCGGATGACAGCAGCGATAACGCGTCTGTACCGGCAATCCGTTGGCCTACGGTTGTCGTGCCAAAACTGATTCCCGGAATCGCTGTGGCCCCGTCATATCCTTGAAGGGTTCCGTTTGTAGTACCGACGTTCCAGTTGGTCCACCAACGCGATGTCGGTGCATTCAGCACGTTCACCATTGCCATGTTATTGCTACTGTTGCAGGGATTACCGCCAGCCTCTCGAATATCGCGCGCCATTAACTCAAAGGCGATACGCGCATTTTCTTGAACACGGCTAAGACTATCAGTGGCAGCTGCAGTGCGACGACTCGTTAGGAACAGGCCGATAGCAGCCAATGTCACCAACAATCCCAGTACCAGAGAAATCAGCAGCTCAATCAGCGTAAAACCAGGCACCGATTTGCGCAAAGAGTAGACCTTACTCATAGTCGGGTAACCACGCTGAATTCGCGCTGCGCCGAATTATCGCTGGACCCGAGTGCAGTTGCACGACTGTCGTCCCAGCGCACTGAAACAGTGCAACGCACCCCATTGGCCTCGCACTGGATGGAACCGCAAGCCGTTGCTCCCATACTCGACTTCAAGGCAGTGATCCAGTCTCGTCGATCATTGGCAGCAAGATTGCCTCCAGCAGGAACGTTACATGTCATCGCGATGTTGTATGCCCCCGCGCGCGCAGCGGCAAGATTCGCGCGCATCGCGTCCAGAATCGCGTACGACTGAACGACCATCTGGCTACGTTCAAGAGAACTGCTGTTGTTCTGAAGTGCACGGGCCTGCATTGCAGCAATTCCAAGCATGCCAATACCGAGGATCACAACTGAAATCAAAACCTCGATCAGGCTGACACCAGCCTGACGTCGGCGACTTTCTATCGCTGGCGTTCTCATCTGCCTTTTCCTCACATCAAAGCTGGTGCATCGGCGGGCGTCTGGCACTGCGGGTCTGTTCCGCGTGTTATTGCTACACGGCTGCCCCCTGCTATTGCCACCATGCGTTGGTTCTCTGGCGGCCGCGTGGTCGCCATACAGATCGACACGGCCCCTACCAGGAGCCTTGCGCCAGTGGAGTCACGCGCAAGTCCGTCAGGGCGAAAGACAATCCGGGAGTTAGCGGAAGAGATCGCGGAGCTTACGCTCACCAGCAACTGCGGCCTGACTTCACTGACACGCAACACTTCGGTGCCACGCAATACGATCCAACGCGCCCAGTTGCCGCTATTTGCGCACGTTGCACCGTCATTGGATGGGCAAAGGGTCACACTGGCGTTACTACGCACCGCCTCAGAACGGGCGAGCTGGAGTGATGCGGACAGCTCGTTTGCCGCAGCCGACAGCCGATTGCTATTGATAAGCGCCGTGAAGTTTGGGAACGCAATTGCCATGACGATCGCCAATACGATGATCGTCACCATCATTTCGATTAGCGAGAAGCCGAGCTGCACCCGGAATGCCGGGCGCCGAATACAGGTCATACGGCAGCCTCCCCAGGCAGCCAAATACATGGGTGCACCCTACCCAAGGCTTGCCCCAGCTACCAATGCTTGACGACGGACGGCCACTACGGATGGGTGAAAGGCAGTTTCCCCAACCGCTCAAGACACGGGCATGATGTGTAGCAGACCTCCGAGCCCACCCTCCCGATGCCAACTGCTAACGGCGAACCCTTCCTGGAAGCCCTGTGGGACTCTCGTACTTTGGCGTGCGTCGTGCTCGTGGCAGAAGCAATAGCGGCAGCCCTGAGCTTATCGCCTGGCACACAGATCGGCTGGATCAGCTTCGGAATCACGTCATTCATGACGCAATGGACGGCACTCCTGACTTTGGCCGGCCTCTACATATTTCGCCATCACCTCAGGCAGGCACGCCCAGTCACCATCGCCAAGTTCACTCTTGCGCTTCTGCTAATTGCCGCAGCGTTAGTGCTGTTTGTTGCAATGGCGGTAGTGGGTGGCGGGTGGTCAATGGGTACGCGCAACTGGCTGGAACTGCTGCTGCGGACCGAAGGCATCGCGCTGACCGTTGGATTGTTGGGTATGTGGGCCTTCCACACACATTGGCGCGCACGCCAATATGCAATCCGTGCAAAGCAGTTCGAGCTGGAAGCGTTGAGGGCAAGAATCCAACCGCACTTTCTGTTCAATACACTCAATACGGGAGCAGCGCTCGTACGCCTAAATCCAGCCCGTGCCGAATGTTTGTTAATGGATCTGGCAGAATTATTTCGAGCGACGTTGGCGGGGCCAGAGCATATACTCCTTTCCAAGGAACTAGATATCGCAAAGCACTATCTGGATATCGAGCAACTCCGCTTCGGGGAACGCCTGAGCATCGTGTGGAAGGTTCCTGATGCGATCCCCCGTGACAGTTCCCTCTCTATCTATCCAGCCCCTCGTTGAGAATGCTATTCGCCACGGCGTGGAACTTCGCCCGGGGCCTCGCAGATAGTCGTAGAAGTCCGCCAAACATCGGACACGATTGTCGTAGAAGTCAGCAGCCCCCTGCCGCCTGACAAGACGACAGCCCGTACCGGACACCAAGTAGGGCTTGCCGCCGTCCGTGCCCGGCTGCACGATCTTGACAGCAGAATGGGACTTCAAACTATGACGCAGGGCGACCAATTTCTGGCTGCCCTGCATGCCCCGCTCGCAGAGATACCGTCTCGCTAAGCTACGTCACCACCCGATAACAAGGCCGGTAGTCCCCGAGATCTTCATCCGGCGCTGCTCGACGAAGCCGCGCAGGAGTTCGTCCAGGGCCTGCATGATCTCGGGATCGCCGTGGATTTCGAAGGGGCCGAATTCCTCGATGCGGCGCATGCCGTCTTCCTGACGTTGCCGGCGACGATGCCGGAGAAGGCACGGCGCAGGTCGGCGGCAAGGGCCGGCGCCGGGCGGCCGTGGTGCAGGTCCAGCGCGGCCATCGCTTCGTGACTGGGCTCGAAGGGCTGCTGGTACTCGAGCGGGATGTGCACGGACCAGTTGAAGTAATACGAGTCTTTCTGGTCCTTGCGGTGTGCGCGCACTCCGTGAACCCCCTCGGCCATACGGCGCGCCACGGCGACCGGGTCGCCGACGATGATCTCGTAGCGCGAGGCGGCAGCGTCCCCCAGGGTGAGGCGAATGAAACGGTCGATCTGCTCGAAGTACGGCGCGGCGATGGTCGGGCCGGTGAGGATCAGCGGGAACGGCACATCCGCGTTTTCTTCGCGTAGCAGGATGCCGAGCAGATAGAGAATTTCCTCTGCGGTACCGACGCCGCCTGGGAAGACCAGGATGCCGTGCCCGATGCGGACGAAGGCCTCAAGGCGCTTCTCGATGTCCGGCATGATCACCAGATGGTTGACGATCGGGTTCGGCGATTCGGCGGCAATGATGCCGGGCTCGGTGACGCCGATGTAGCGGGTATTGTGCTTGCGCTGCTTGGCATGCGCGATGGTGGCGCCCTTCATCGGACCCTTCATGGCGCCCGGCCGCAGCCGGTGCAGATATCCAGCCCACGCAAGCCAAGCTCGTAGCCGACCTGCTTGGTGTAGAGGTATTCATCGCGCGAGATGGAATGGCCGCCCCAGCACACGACCAGGTTCGGGTCCAACGGCTGCAGGATGCGCGCATTACGCAGCTGACCGAACACGGCATTGGTGATGCCTTCGCTGGTGTCCAGGTCGGCGCGCTGCGCTTCGAGCTCGATGGCCATGTAGGCGAGGTCGCGCACGACGGCAAACAACAGCTCGGCCACGCCGCGGATGATCTCGCCATCGACGAACGCCATTGCCGGCGCGTTGGTCAGATCGATGCGGATGCCGCGGTCTTGCTGGTTCACCTGGATGTCGAAATCCGGGTAGAGATCGCGTGCGGCGCGCGGGTCGTCCGATGCGCTTCCGCTGGTCAGCACGGCCAGCGCACAGCGGCGCAACAGCTCATGCATGCCACCGCTGGATGCGTCGCGCAACCGTGCTACTTCTGCCTTGGACAACACATCCAGACCACCACGCGGGTAGATCCGCGCATCCACCACCGGCAGCGCCCGTGCTGCCGTACTGCTGAGTTCCATAGCATGCTCCTGTCGTATGCACGGAACTTTAGCGTACTCACCCGCACAAAGAAAACGGCCGGGAGACCCCGGCCGTTTTTGCAAACATCGACACGCTAGCCGGCTTTAGAACTGGTAGCGGAAGCCCAGCTGCAGCGCCCAGCGGGAGATGCCCTTGTCGTCGTAGATGGTCGCGGCATCCGGCTCGTTGAAGCGGTAAACGTACTTGCCGGTCGCTGCATCGATACCGCCGTATTCAGCAACACCCTTGAAGCCCGGGAACGCGTACTCATCGACGCGGCCCCACTTCTTGTTGAGCAGGTTACCCACGTTCATGACGTCGACCCAGATCTGCGCCTTGTTGCCATCGAAGAAACCAGGAAGCTCCTGCTCGATGTGTAGATCGAACTGGTTGACCCACGAATTACGCACCGCATTGCGACCGGCAACCTGGCCCTTGTGCGTGGACAAGTACTGGTCATTGTTGACGTAATTCCAGAACGCGTTTTCTTCGGCCGCGTTACGGAACAGCACATCGCCGCGCGCCGCCGGGATATACAACAGGTCGTTGGAGCGACCGTCGCCATTGGCATCGTTGTCGAACGTATAGCTATAGGGACGACCGCTACGGCCTTGATACACAAGACCGACCTTCGTTGCAAAATCGCCGAAGAAATTATGCTTCCACTGCAGCGTACCCAGGAAACTGTCCTTAATTTCGTATGCAGAGGTTGCATTGACCTCTTCATTCGCCTGGAAGGTTGCGGTGTTGAGCAACTGCGAACTCGAAGTGGAACTGGTCAGACCGCTGACTTCCTTCGCGTTCGAGTAGGTATAAGCCAAGCTCCACGACCAGTCGCTGTCATTGAACGGCTTGTTCAAGCCGACAGTGAAACTCTGTGAGCCACCCTGATCGGTGGGGCGCGCAATGATGGCATCGTTGAAGCTCATGTTGCGACCAGCACGAATATCGGTACCGCTGTTCACACATGACGAGCCAGCCGCAACACCCGTCTCGCGGAGACATGCATTACCCAGGGAATTCCAGTTAGCCGGATTGCGGCCATTGGCGTTCCAGTAGATGTCACGACCATCCTGGCCAACTGCCGTCGGATTACCGAGATTGAGCTGCTGGTAATAAATCGCTTCCTTGACTTTGGTCACCACGCCTTCCATCGAGGCGACGATGCCGTACCACGGCAACTCGGTATCGAACGCGAGGTTTGCTTTCCAAACGGACGGCTGACTCAGATCCTTGTCAACAAAGTCGACCGACTGCGTGGCGCCCGATGTTCCGCGCGGCTGGTTGTTGATATCCGGCGTGAAGCGGATACCACTGTTGGAGGCGTTATTGAAGTTGTAATCGGTGTAAGCCAAACCCGTATTGGAATACGGGTTGGACAACCAAACCGACGCGGCAGCACCCTGGAACAGACCAACACCGCCACGCAGCTGGGTCGGACGATCTGCATCGAAGGTGTAGTTGAAACCAAAGCGCGGCTGCCACAAGCCATTGCCGTCAATGGTTTCATCATTGCGAAGACCGAATGCGTTGAACGCAGCCTGGTTGAACTGCGGTGAGTTCTTCACCATCGGTTCGTCGTAACGCAGGCCGAAGTTCAGCGTCAGGTTGCTATTGACGGCCCAAGAATCCTGCAAGAACACGCCCACGTTCCGCATGCCCCACTTCGCAGCGATATTATCGATCCCGGTGGGCGAATACGAGTAACGATACGCGTTCGGCAGATTCGCCTGATAGTTGGCAACCGAATTGAAGGTATAGCTGCCGAAGACACGCGGACCGTACAAGTTGTAGATGTCGTTGTCTTCGTAGTCGAACCCGAACTTGACCGTATGGTCATTCAAGAACAGCGTGCCGGCGAAGAACGCGTTCCAGGTTTCGGTGCGCAACTCGTTAGCCTGAGTATTGGCTTCAGTACCAAGATTTAAGGTGTTGTTGCCAAAACGCACAGCTATGGCCGGCAACTGCGATGCCGCAGTACGAACTGCCGAGTAATCGCGATAAGACACCTTGGCTTCGGTCGAGAAAGTATCGGTCCAATCGCTGAACAACTGACCGGTGTAGGTTTCGAGCTCGAAGTCGCGCACATAGTGGTACGAGTTCAACGCCAGCTGGTTGTTGCCAAACCCGTTGAGATTGGCCGTGCTCTGCTCGGACTTGCCATAGCGGAACGAACCACGATGCTTATCGCTGATGTTCCAATCCAGCTTGAAGCCCTTCTCTTCCGAATCAGAATCCAAAGCCGGCAAGGCCAGGGTCCCAGGGTCGAAGCCATAGACATTGCGCGAGATATCGATCACCTGATCGACCTGCGCCTGGGTAATACCGACTTCATTGCTGGCACCAGAACCGGCCGGACCATAGCCACTGTTACCGGTAAACACACCCTTGCCCTTGTACTTCTCGTAGTTGGCGAAGAAGAACAATTTGTCCTTGACGATCGGGCCGCCAAGGGTCAGACCATACGTCGCTTCGTTGTCGAATAGCTGCGGGCGGATGTTGTTCTGATTCTTGCCCGACCAGTCGTTCTCGCGATAAGTGCCGTAGACCGAACCATGGAATTCGTTGGTGCCCGACTTGGTGACGGCATTGATCACGCCACCGGTGCCGCCACTGATCGTAACGTCGTAGTTGGCCACGTCCACCGAGATTTCATCGATGACGTCCATCGAGAACGGCTGGCGCGGGGTCGGCAGGCTGTTGGATTCCAGACCGAAGGCGTCGTTGGTGCTGATGCCGTCGACGCGGATCGCGTTGTAACGCGGGTTCTGGCCGGCGATGGAGATTTCGTTGCGGGCCTTGTCGGTTTG
The DNA here is from genome assembly GCA_022749655.1 of Xanthomonas phaseoli pv. phaseoli. Lineage (GTDB taxonomy): Bacteria > Pseudomonadota > Gammaproteobacteria > Xanthomonadales > Xanthomonadaceae > Xanthomonas > Xanthomonas phaseoli. The sequence continues at coordinate 2,464,280 of CP094243.1, read as the reverse complement.
CGCAACGCGCGGATCCAGGCGCACATAGTCCTGCAGGTTACGGTTGATCGATGGCAGCGACTCGATTTCTTCGCGGGTCACGTTGGTGCCGGTGCCCATCTTGTTCGCGCTGAAAATGGCCGAGCCGTAATTGCCGGCGATTGCCTGCACGGTGCCCAGCGTCGCCAGATCGCCGCCCAGGGCGGCATCGACCTGGTTGACCTTGTCCAGATTCAGATACACGCCTTCGCGGGTGGTGTTGCCAGCGCCCGAAGCGGTAATGGTGATGGTGTACGGCCCGCCCACACGCAAGCCACGCGCGTTATAGCGTCCGCTGGCATCGGTGGTGGCGCGGCTGACCGTTCCGGACTCCACATGCGTGATGGTGACTTCGGCGTTCGGGACGGGCTGGCCGCCACTGCCGGTCACCAGGCCGGCGACGCCAGCCGAGGTGCTTTGCGCAAATACAGGAGCGGCGGCGAGCGCGGCGACAAGGCCAAGCGTCAGCTTGGACATGCGGAGATAACGGGGTGGGTCATTTCGGTAGCCTCGATACAGGTTGGGCAGTGACAAAAAGGCGCAGTCAGCCCAACCGTTCCCGGGGTGGGCTGCCGATGATCTGGGGTCCCTTGCCGCGCGACTGGTTGCTGCCGCAACGGTTAACAACAGATTAACACGCTAAGGCCTGATTGTGACGACGGCGTGACAAACTTCGCGCACTGCTACATGAACTGCGAAGTTAGGGGCGCAATCGCCAAATCGTGCAAGGTCGCAACCGGAGCGAGACGCACGTCGCGCCTCTGGCGCCGCAAAGTCGCGAGATAGGGTCAATTTGCCCAAACGCCTCCATTCGGCCACCGCGTGCGTGCTGCGCATGGTGGCGTCACTGTCTAAGCACCCTACCGAATATGACATTCCACCTGCACTCTTGCGTCACTGACGGATCGGCCTCAAGGCAGGCGCGAGCGGCCAGGTGCTGTGCCGTCTTCCTCGTCCAGAGACCATCACGCCGCACCGCCACTTTTCGGACGCGACGCTGCGCTGGCCGCCGTCACCATGGACCGTGGGCACGTCACCACAGCTGACGCGGGTTGAATCCAGGCCATCGGCGCGCGTCGACGTCCACACGCGACGCGATCGGCAAGCCGCCGGGAGCTGCTGCGCTAGATCGACACCGGCAGCTTGAAATACGTGCCCAGGCCGTCCAGGAACATCTGTACCGAGATGGCGACCAGCAGCATGCCCATCAAGCGCTCGATGGCCGTCAGGGCGCTGTGGCCGAGCAGTTTGTATAACAGCGGCGCGGCGGCCAGGATCGACGAGGCGCCGATCCAGGCGATCATCAGGGCGAGGCTCCAGTCCCACAGCCGCGTGGGCTCGTTGCTGCCCATGAGCATCACCGCGGCCATGCCGGACGGGCCGGCCACCAGCGGGATCGCCAGCGGCACGATGAAGGGCTCGCCGTCGGGGATCTCGCCCATCAGGCCTTCGGGCCGCGGGAAGATCATGCGGATGCCGATCACGAACAGCACGATGCCGCCGGCAATGGCCACCGACTCCTGGCGCAGGTGCATCAGCTCCAGCGCGTACTTGCCGCCCCACAGAAACGCCATCAACACGCACAGGGCGATCAGCAGTTCACGCGCAAGCACGAAGCGCTGGCGCTTGGGTGGCAGCGGCTTGAGCACGCTGAGAAACACCGGAATGTTGCCCAGCGGGTCGAGAATCAGGAACAGCAGCAGCGCCGCGGAAAGAATGGTCATACCGACGGACTCCAGATCGCACCGCGATGCGTCGCCCCTGCGGCCGACAGCACGCTGACGCATGCAGGTGCGTAACGTGCGGCATCGACCGCGTCGTTGTCTTCGTGATGGGTGAATGCGCGTGCGCGCAATGCGGTGCGCATCGGGCCGGGCTGCAGGCCGCTGACGCGCACCGGGCCGGCGGCGGTTTCATGATGCAAGGTGGCGATCAAGCCGCGCTGCGCATGTTGGGCGGCGCCATACGCCCCCAATAGGCCCGACCCACACGCGCGGGGTCGTCCACCACGAAGACAGCTGCCGCATCGTCCTGCTGCCGCAACAACGGCAGACACGCCTGGGTCAGCCAGGCGCGCGCGGTCAGGTTGACGTGCAGGGTGCGTGCGAAATCTGCAGGTGAGGCCAGTTCGGTTGGCGTCAGGCCGGAAAAGTCGGCAGCGCACTGCAGCAGGCCATGCAGACCACCAAGTTCGGTCTGCAACCGTTGCGCAAGCGTGGCGTAGTCGTCCGGCGTGGCGCCGGCCAGATCCAGCGGATACAGCAGCGGCTCGGCACCCAGCGCTGCCACCGCGTCGTAGATGCGCTCCAGCGGGCGCACCTTGCGACCAAGCAGGACCACCGTGGCGCCTGCAGCCGCACATGCCTGCGCCGCGGCGGCGCCGAGGCCGCCGGCGGCGCCGGTGACCAGCACGACCCGTCCCGACAAGGCGGCCGACTGCGGCTGGGCCTGCACCGAACTCACGGCTGGTACGCCTCGCTGACAATGCGCTTGAGCTCGCCGGCCTCGAATAGTTCCAACGTGATGTCGCAGCCGCCGATCAGCTCGCCATGGATGAACAGCTGCGGAAACGTGGGCCAGTTGGAGTAGCGCGGCAGATTTGCGCGCACTTCGGGCTCTTCCAACACGTTGACCGTACGCAGTTGGTCGGCACCGGCGGCCACCAAGGCCTGCACGGCGCGACTGGAAAACTCGCACATCGGAAATTGCGGGGTGCCTTTCATGAACAGCACGATCGGGTGTTGTTCGACTTCGGCCTGGATCCGTTCCATCACCGGCATTGGACTCTCCTGACTGGGAGCGGCAGGCCCGACCGCCGGGTCGGATAGACTTCCGCAAAGGCGCGCATTGTAAGCCTTCAGCGCGCGACCTATCGCCGCACTCCCTTCGCTGCCACTGCCATCATGCCGATCGAACACGTTGCACTGCCCTACTCCCGCGCTGCCCTGGAGCCGCATCTGTCCGCCGCAACACTGGAGGCGCATCACGGCGTCTGTCACCGCAGCGAGGTCGAACAGCTCAACGCGCGCATCGAAGGCAGCGAATTTGCCGAGTTGACGCTGGAAGAGATCATCGCGCAGGCGCAGGGCACGCTGTTTCATCTGGCCGCACAGGTGTGGAACCACAATTTCTATTGGCAGTGCCTGCGGCCGCGTGCTGGCGGGGAGCCACTTGGACGGCTGGGCGACGGCATCGCCAAATCGTTCGGCGACTTCGTGCATTTCAAGCAGGAGTTCACGCGTGTGGCGTTGAGCAGCTTCGGCTCGGGCTGGGTGTGGCTGGTGCAGCGCCCGGATGGCACGCTGGCAGTGGTCGCCACACCCAACGCCTCCACCCCGCTCACCGGGCCGGACATCCCGCTGCTCGCCTGCGACATCTGGGAGCATGCGTACTACCTGGACTACCAGCAGGATCGCGCGCGTTATCTGGAAGCGTTCTGGAAGCTGGTGAACTGGGATTTTGTCGCAAGCCGGCTGGGCTGACCTGGCCGCTCAGCGTTCAGCCGCAAATGCGGACTGGCTCATCTGCTGGAACATCGCAGAACGGGTCCGCTTCCGATACCGACGCGCCCTCGCAGACGGCGCGCGGCGTCGCATGCGATCACCACCGAGACGCTGCGCGCATCAGCCTTCGTTCAAACGCGCAACCACTGGACGAGCCTGCGCATCGCGCTGCAGCGCAGCGCCGGCATCGCTCACTGCCAGCGCCAGCGCCTGCGCTGTCTCCGCGCGCAGCGTTGCGTGCCCCACCTTGCGTCCATCGCGCGCTTGCTTGCCGTAGTCGTGCCAATGCCCACCGGGCACCGCCAGGAACGCCCTGGCGTCTGGCATCGCGCCCAGCCAGTTGAGCATGCAGGCGTGGCCGCGCATCGCAGTACTGCCCAATGGCAAGCCAAGGACGGCCCGCACATGATTTTCGAATTGCGAGGTCTCGGCGCCTTCGATGGTCCAATGCCCCGAGTTATGCACGCGCGGCGCCATTTCGTTGGCAAGCAACTCACCGTCGCGCACGAACAGTTCCAGCGCAAATACGCCGACATAGTCGAGCCTTTCCGCCACGGCACGCGCGTGCGATTCGGCCGAGGCTTGTAGCGCCGCCTCCACCCTCGCCGGTGCCAGGCTGGCCGACAGCACACCGTCCACATGCCAATTTTCGGTCAATGGCCAGGCGCGGAATTCGCCATCGCGCCCGCGCACTGCAACCACGCTGACCTCGCGCTGGAACGGCACGAACGCTTCCACGATCAATCCGACGTGCGCCGCCTGTGCGCCAAGCGCGTCCCACGCTGCATCGGCATCGGCGAGCGACTTGATACGGAACTGGCCCTTGCCGTCGTAGCCGAAGCGGCGCGTCTTCAGCACGCAGGGCGTGCCGATCCGTGCGAGCGCTGCATCCAGGCCGGCGCGGTCGTCGATTGCGGCAAACTCGGGCACCGGAATGCCGAGCTCGCGGAACAAGGTTTTTTCGCTGAGCCGGTCCTGCGCAACCGCAAGCGCAGCCGGACTGGGAAACACCGGCACCCGGGCAGCGAGTTGCTGCGCGCTGGTGGCCGGCACGTTTTCGAAATCGAAGGTGATCACATCCACCTGCTCGGCGAATGCGGCAAGGGTCGCCACGTCATCGAACGCGCCAACCTGCAGCGGTGCCACCTGGCCAGCGCATGCATCGGCTGCCGGATCGAAGACCGCAAAGCGTATGCCGAGCGGTGCACCGGCCAGTACCAGCATGCGCGCCAGCTGGCCGCCACCGAGAATGCCGACCGTGCTCATTGGCGTGGGTCGTCGCTGGCCATGACATCGTCGGTCTGCTTGGCGCGGAATTGCGCCAGCGCCTGACCGATCTGCGTCTGCTCCGGCGCCAGCATGGCCGCCGCAAACAACGCCGCATTGGCCGCACCTGCATTGCCGATGGCAAAGGTGGCCACCGGAATACCGGCCGGCATCTGCACGATCGACAGCAGCGAATCCATGCCGTTCAACGCCTTGGACTGCACCGGCACGCCAAGCACCGGCACTGCAGTCTTGGCAGCCAGCATGCCCGGCAGATGCGCCGCGCCGCCGGCGCCGGCGATGATGGCGCGCAGTCCACGGGCGCCCGCCTGTTCGGCGTAGGCGAACAAGACGTCCGGGGTGCGGTGCGCCGAGACCACCTTGACTTCGTACGGCACGCCCAGCGCGTCGAGCTTCTGAGCTGCGTGTTGCATGGTCTCCCAGTCCGAACGGGAACCCATCACGATGCCGACCAGCGGCGCGGAGTGGTTGGAGGTCATGGCCCTGCCCTGCGGTAAAGACGTATTCTAGCCAATCTCCACGCAAGACAAGACTTCGATGGATCGCAAATTGCTCGACCTGCTGTGCTCGCCCGACACCCGCCAGCCGCTTTCGCTGCTCGACGGCAAGGGCCTGGAAGCACTCAATGCCGCCATCGCAGGCGGAACCCTGCAGCGCGCCGACGGCGCCGCACAAACCCAGCCGCTGCGTGAAGCGCTGATCACCCGCGACCGCAAGCAGATCTTCCGCGTCGACGACGGCATTCCGGTGCTGCTGGCCGAAGAAGCCATCGCCACCGCACAAATCGCCGACTTCCCCGAGAAGTGAGCCTGCCCGTGCGCACCAACGTGCCGGACGCGCCGCCCGTCGAATCGATCGAAGCGGATGTGGCGCGCGCCCTGGCCGAAGACATCGGCAGCGGCGATGTCACCGCCGCGCTGCTGCCCGACCAGGCCGACAGTGCCTACCTGCTGTGCAAGCAGGATGCGGTCATCGCCGGCCGCCCCTGGTTCGATGCCACCCACCGCGCGCTCGACCCGCAGGTACGCATCGACTGGCAGGTGCATGAAGGCCAGCACGTCGGAGCCGGCACGGTGCTCGCGCTGCTGCACGGTCGCAGCCGCAGCCTGGTCAGCGCCGAACGCACCTCGCTCAATTTCATGCAGACGCTGTCTGCCACGGCGACCACCACCGCGGCATATGTGGCTGCGGTGGCCGGGACGCACGCGCGCATTCTGGACACACGCAAGACGCTGCCGGGCCTGCGCGCCGCGCAGAAATACGCCGTGCGCTGCGGCGGTGGCGACAATCACCGTATCGGCCTGTTCGACACGGTGATGCTGAAGGAAAATCACATTCGCGCCGCCGGTTCGTTGAGCGCGGCCGTGCATGCCGCACGCGCGCAGCAACCGCAGTTGCCGCTGGTGGTCGAAGTGGAAACGCTGGAGCAGCTACGCGAAGCATTGCAGGTTGGTTGCACGCGCATCCTGATCGACGACTTCGACCAGGCCATGCGCCGAGAAGCGGTGCGTATCGTTGCTGCATTACCGCCGGAACGACGCATTCCGCTGGAGGTCTCCGGCAGCGTGGATCTGGCCGGCATTCGCGCCATTGCCGAAGACGGGGTGGACTGCATTTCGATTGGCGGGCTCACCAAGCACGTGCAGGCAGTGGATCTATCGCTCAAACTCGGCCCGCCGCCGAAGCGCTGATTTCACGCGTGCGCGCAGCCGGCTCTGGCAGCCTGCTGCGATTGTTTCCGTGCAGGACCTGCAATGACCGTCAAAGCTTGGCCGTGGATCTGCTTCTTGCTGGCAGGTATCGGAAGCAGCGCTGCGGCTGCGGAAGTGTGCGATATCCCGCCACGGTTCGGAACGAGTCCCGCCGCGATCGCCATCGTGCGCAACGCCTGCAATGAGCATCGGCTGTGGCAACGCCCGTTTATCGATGCCAAGGGCCGCCTGGCCAGCCTTGGCGTTACCGAAGCCGAATCGGGCTATCTCGCCGATCATGGCGTGGTCGCCTGGCAACGCGTTGCAGGCTACTGGCGCGACAGCGGCACGCTTGCGTCGATGGGCGGACGCCCCGGCGCATCGGTAATCCCCGCCCATTAGCAGACGCCAGAAGTGGAATTTTCTCGTATCCTTTCTCGAGGAGGTTCCATGAAGAAGTCCCGCTTTACCGACAGCCAGATCATCGCCGTGCTCAAGCAGGCCCAGGCCGGTGCGCCCGTGCCGGAGCTGTGCCGCGAGCACGGCATCAGCTCGGCCACGTTCTACAAGTGGCGCAGCAAGTTCGGCGGCATGGACGTGTCCATGGTCGCGCGCATGAAGGAGCTGGAGGAGGAGAACCGCCGGCTCAAGAAGATGTACGCCGAGGCGCAGCTCAGTACCGACCTGCTGAAGGAAGCGCTCGCAAAAAAATGGTGAGGCCATCTCAGCGACGCGAGATGGCCCAATCGGCAGTCACGAGCGGGCGTACGAACATCCGCCACGCCTGCCAGGCCTTCGCGGTGAGCCAGACCTGCTTCCGCTACCAGGCCAAGGCCAGCGAGCAGAACGCCCGGATCGCCGACTGGCTGATCCGCCTGACGACCGCCCATCGCGACTGGGGCTTTGGCCTGTGCTACCTGTACCTGCGCAACGTGAAGGGCTTTGGCTGGAATCACAAGCGGGTCTACCGGATCTACCGCGAGCTGGAGTTGAACCTGCGGATCAAGCCGAGGAAGCGGCTGGTGCGTGAGCGGCCCGAGCCTCTGGCGGTGCCGGAGGCTATCAACCAGGTCTGGTCGATGGACTTCATGCACGACCAGTTGGCCGACGGCCGCAGCTTCCGGCTGTTCAATGTGCTCGACGACTTCAATCGCGAGGGGCTGGGGATCGAGGTGGATCTGTCGCTGCCGTCAGCCCGTGTGATCCGATCGCTGGAGCAGATCATCGAGTGGCGCGGCAAGCCCGCCGTGATCCGCTGCGACAACGGCCCTGAATACATCAGTGGCGCGTTGCTGTCCTGGGCGCAGCGGCATGGTATCCGGGTCGAGCACATCCAGCCGGGCAAGCCACAGCAGAACGCCTACGTTGAACGCTACAACCGCACCATCCGCTACGCCTGGCTCGCCCAAACCCTGTTCGACACCATCGACCAGGTGCAGGACAAAGCCACCCGCTGGCTATGGACGTACAACCACGAGCGTCCGAATATGGCGCTCGGCGGCATCACGCCTGCCATGAAGTTGGCGATGGCCGCTTAGCTCCACTTCTGGCGACCGCTAGAAGTGGGGGATTACCCATCGAGCTGCGCGGCACTGGATGGTACGCGCTACACCGCCAGCGACTGCCGTGCATTCCTGATCGACAACCCATGGTCGGCCGCTTTCATCTCCTGGGTAATGACGCAATCGGGGTTGAGCGGTTTTCATCGCTCCGCGCGCCATCTGGATTACATCCGCAGCGCCTACAACGACGGCGCTACCGGCCCGTACCGGTTCACCGATCCTGCAGTCGAGAAGCCGGCGCCAGGCGATCTGCTGTGTCTGCTGCGCGGCCGCAGTACTGCGTTGGGCTATGCCGGCCTGAAAGCCGCGCTGGGCGGCAGTGCGCCGATGCCGTGGCAGTCGCATTGCGATGTCGTGGTGGCCGCCAATGTCGGCGGCGATCGCACGTTGTATCTGATCGGCGGCAACGTGTTCAACACGGTGATTATGCGCAAGATGCCGCTGGACCGCGCCGGCCGCGTGGTATTGCCAACACCGCAATCGGACAGCAACCAGGATCAGAACGAAGACAGCTTGGGTATCGCCAGCGAATGCACGCCGGCGCACGAAGAACTGTGCGACTTCAATCGCCGCGACTGGGCCGCACTGTTGAAACTGCGTCCTGACGCGGCAATGGTTGCGCCGACACCGACCGCGCCACTGCCCACACCCGACACCGTGCCTACAGAACAAACAATGCCGCCGGGCTTCCCACGCGTCGTGCCACCACGCCCGGAAGCCCAGCCGGCGCCGCCACAACAACAGCAACCTGAGTAGAGACGGATTCAAAGCCCTTCTCCTGCGGGAGAAGGCTTGGGGTGAGGCTACGTGACGGAGGCTTCGCTCAGTTCACAGCACCAGGCTCCGCCCATACCCTCATCCGGCGCTACGCGCCGCCTTCTTCCGGTAGGAGAAGGGAAAAAGCTGCTGGCGACGGGTGTGGGTAGGACGAGGCCGCAACGCCGACGCGGCACATCAACTGCACGATGCGGCGCCCCTTGTCCGACGCCATGCATTTCCTCTTGGTGCGAGCAGGAGTCAAGCAGCCGCGCTAGCCACAACAAAAAAGCGGGCCGAAGCCCGCTTTCTTGCCATGCATCATGCGTGATGCATCAGCACGCGGCGATTACTCCGCCGACGCCTGCACGCCTTCGCCTTCTTCCACTGCCTTGATCGACAGACGGATGCGGCCCTGCTTGTCCACTTCCAGCACCTTGACGCGGACCAGATCGCCTTCCTTCAACTTGTCGCCGACCTTCTCCACGCGCTCGCTGGAAATCTGCGACACGTGCACCAGGCCGTCCTTGCCCGGCAGGATGGTGACGAACGCACCGAAGTCCATGATCTTGGCGACCTTGCCTTCGTAGATGCGGCCCGGCTCCACGTCCGAGGTGATCTGCTCGATGCGCGACTTGGCAGCCTGCGCGGCAATCGCGTTGACCGAAGCGATGATGATCGTGCCATCGTCCTGGATGTCGATCTGCGTGCCGGTTTCCTTGGTGATGGCCTGGATGGTCGAGCCACCCTTGCCGATCACTTCGCGGATCTTGTCCGGGTGGATCTTGATGGTCAGCAGGCGCGGCGCGTAGTCGCTCAGCTCCTGACGCGGGGTGGTCAGCGCATGCGCCATCTCGCCCAGGATGTGCAGACGGCCAGCCTTGGCCTGCTGCAATGCCTGCTTCATGATCTCTTCGGTGATGCCTTCGATCTTGATGTCCATCTGCAGCGCGGACACGCCTTCGGCAGTACCGGCCACCTTGAAGTCCATGTCGCCGAGGTGATCTTCGTCACCCAGGATGTCGGAGAGCACGACGAAGTCATTGCCTTCCTTGACCAGACCCATCGCGATACCTGCGACCGGCGCCTTGATCGGCACGCCGGCATCCATCAGCGCCAGCGAGCTGCCGCAGACCGAAGCCATCGAGGAAGAACCGTTGGACTCGGTGATTTCCGAGACCACGCGAATGGTGTACGGGAATTCTTCCAGAGTCGGCATCACGGCCAGCACGCCGCGCTTGGCCAGGCGGCCGTGGCCGATTTCGCGACGCTTTGGCGCACCGAAACGACCGCACTCGCCCACCGAATACGGAGGGAAGTTGTAATGGAACAGGAAGTTTTCCTTGTACTCGCCCGACACTGCGTCGATGACCTGACCGTCGCGCGCGGTGCCCAGCGTGGTGATCACGATCGCCTGCGTCTCGCCGCGGGTAAACAGCGCCGAGCCATGGGTACGCGGCAACACGCCGGCCTCGGCGCTGATCGGACGCACGGTGTCCAGTGCACGGCCGTCGATGCGCACCTTGCTGCTCAACACCGAACCACGCATGGTCTGGTATTCCAGCTCGCCGAATTCCTTGGCCAGATCACCGGCAGCCCAGCCTTCGATGGTCGCGCGCGGCGCCAGGGCGCCCAGCACGTCCTTCTTGATCGCCGAAATCGCATCGCGGCGCTGCAACTTGTCGCGCACCTGGAATGCCGACGCGAGCTGGTCGCCCACCGCTTCCTTCAGTGCGGCGATCATGCCGTCGTTCTTCGCCGGTGCCACCCAGTCGGACGGCTTGGTGCCGGCTTCGACGGTCAGCTCGTTGATGACGTTGATGACCTTCTGCATCTCGCGATGACCGAACGTCACTGCGCCCAACATCACTTCTTCGGACAGCAGCTCGGCTTCGGACTCGACCATCAGCACCGCGTTGGCGGTACCGGCCACGACCAGCTCCAGCTGCGAATCCTTCAGCTCGGTCACGGTCGGGTTGAGGATGTATTCGCCATTCTTGTAGCCGACCTTGGCGGCGCCGATCGGGCCCTTGAAGGGGGTGCCGGCCAGCGACAGTGCGGCCGAGGCGCCGATCAGCGCGGCGATGTCGCCGTCGATGTCCGGATTCATCGACATCACGGTGGCGATGATCTGCACTTCGTTCTTGTAGTCCTCCGGGAACAGCGGACGGATCGGACGATCGATCAGGCGCGAGATCAACGTTTCCTTCTCGGTCGCGCGTCCTTCGCGCTTGAAGAAGCCGCCCGGATGCGGCCGCCAGCGTAGAACTTCTCCTGATAATCGACCGTCAGAGGAAAGAAGTCCTGCCCTTCGCGCGCGCTCTTGGCGGCGACGGCGGTGACCAGCAGTACGGTGTCGTCGAACTTGACGATCACGGCGCCGCCTGCCTGGCGAGCGATTTCGCCCGTCTCAAGAGTGACGGTGTGCTTGCCGTACTGGAAGGTTTTGGTGATTTTTGCCACGGAGGTTTTTTCCTTAGGTATTGCTGTCTGCGTTGGACCGTCGTCGACCCATGCCGAGAACGGGCGGCCGGGAGGCTCCGGCCCAAAAGTGCGTCTTGCTTGAAACGGAGTGCGATTGACCAAAACAAAACCGCGGCGCATCGCTGCGCCGCGGCGGTAGGACTCGATTAGCGGCGCAGGCCGAGCTTCTCGATCAAGGACTTGTAACGCTCGTTGTCCTTCTTCTTCAGGTAGTCGAGCAGGCTGCGACGACGGTTGACCATCTGCAACAGACCACGGCGGCTGTGGTGATCCTTCTTGTGGGTCTTGAAGTGACCGGTCAGCAGCTCGATGCGCGCGGTGAGCAGAGCGACCTGCACTTCCGGCGAACCGGTGTCCTGGGCGCTGCGCTTGTTGTCTTCAATAACTTTCTGGGTGTCGACGGACATGATGTTTTCTCGATAGATGCGTGGTCGACAGGAACGTGCGTGACGCACCGTCGGACTCGCCGTTTGCTTAGGATGAGCGCGCTTGGCGCAAAGGTGCCCCGATCGGGGCCGCGAAATTGTAACGTCGCCCGGCCCGGGAACAAGTTGACAGAATCTTAACAGGCCGGAATTTCGTTCAGTCCATTGAACAATCGCTGCGGCGACAAGCGCCCGCCGGCGTCGACCAGGCCTAGTCCCGAGGGGGTTCCGTCAGGTCCGAATACGGCGACCTGCCCTACCGGAAATGCGGCGTCACGCAGGCGCTGGCCCATGCGGAAACGCGCCGCGTGGGTCTGATCGAGCACGATTCGCGCAAAATCGGCCAGGCCGGCCTCGATCGGCAGCAAGAGTGTCTGTGCCTCGGCGCCCGCCTCCAGCGCGGCCGACAACGCCTCCAGCGTAATCATCTGTGGAGCGCGAAACGGCTCCACCCACAGCCGACGCAACGAGGCGATGTGCGCCCCACATCCCAGCACCTCGCCCAGGTCGCGTGCCAGGCTGCGGATATATGTGCCCGAGCCGCAGGTCACGCGCAGGCGCAGACGTGGGGCGCTGTAGCCCAGCACCTCGATCGCCTGCACATCCACCTCGCGCACCGGCGCTTCGATGCGTTCGCCGCGTCGCGCCTTGGCATACAGCGGCTCGCCGCCCTGCTTGAGCGCGGAATAAATCGGCGCTTGTTGCTGGATACGGCCGATGAAGGGCGCCAACGCCGCCTGCAGATCGGCCTCGCTCAGGTCCGGCACCGCACGCGCGCGCAGCGGCTCGCCGTCGGCGTCGTCGGTGTCGGTGGTGACGCCCAACACGATCTCGGCGTCGTACGCCTTGGCTGAACCGAGCAGCAGCCCGGCGATCTTGGTGGCTTCGCCAAAACAGAGCGGCAACAGGCCGGTGGCCAGCGGATCCAGGCTGCCGGTATGGCCGCCCTTCTCAGCGCGCAACAAGCGACGTGCGGCCTGCAGTGCATTGTTGGAGCTCAACCCGGCCGGCTTGTCCAGCAGCAGGATGCCGTGCAACGGGCGATAGACGATGCGGGGTTTCAAAAGATCGGTGCTCGAATCAGGCGCAGTGTGCGCCCGCGGGAATCAGGGTCGCGGCAGGCGCGGCAGGCCGTGACAGCGCTCAGCGCTGTTCGGCATCTTCATCGCTGGATGTGGCCTCGGGGCCAACGTCGTCCAGGTCACGCAGCAGATTGTCGATGCGTTCGCCGCGATCGACCGAATCGTCGTAATGGAAGTGCAGCTCCGGCACATGGCGCAGCTTCATCGCGCGCGCCAACTGCGTACGCAGCTGGCCGGCGATTTCCTTGAGCCCCTTGACCGCTTCGGCCGAACGCTCCTGCTGCAGAGCGGTAACGAACACCTTGGCATGCGCCAGGTCGCGACTGATTTCGACGTCGGACACGCTGACCGACGGCAGGCCATGGTCGCGCACGGCCGCGTGCACGATCGTGCCGAGGTCGCGACGCACCTGCGCAGACACCCGGTCGGTGCGATGGAATGATTTGGTTGGCATGGTCGTGGACCTGGTTGATTCGGAGGGCCAGTTGGCACCGAAGCCAAAACAAACGCGGGCGGCCATGCCGCCCTCGCCTTGCAGAACCTGCATTGGACAACTCCGTCGAGCGGAGTCCGGGGCCGGTCGGCCCCGGCAGCCATTACAGCGTACGGGCCACTTCGATACGCTCGAAGCACTCGATCTGGTCGCCAGCCTTGACGTCGTTGTAAGCCTTCACGCCGATACCGCATTCGGTACCGTTGCGCACTTCGTCGACGTTTTCCTTGAAGCGACGCAGCGATTCCAGCTCGCCTTCGAACACCACGACGCTGTCGCGGAGTACGCGGATCGGCTTGCTGCGCTTGACCACGCCTTCGATGACCATGCAGCCTGCAACCGCGCCGAACTTCGAGCTGCGGAACACATCGCGGACCTGTGCGATGCCGATGATCTCTTCGCGGATTTCCACGCCGAGCAGACCGGAGGCCACCTGCTTCACCTGATCGATCACGTCATAGATGATCGAGAAGTAACGCAGATCGATGCCGTTGGACTCGACGATCTTGCGCGCCGAGGCATCCGCACGCACGTTGAAGCCGATGATCGTCGCCTTGGAAGCAGCAGCCGAATTGGCGTCCGATTCGGTGATGCCGCCCACGCCGGAGTGGATCACATTGATGCGGATGTCCTCGTTGGACAACGCCACCAGCGACTGCTTGAGCGCTTCCACCGAGCCCTGCACGTCGGCCTTGATCACCAGGTTCAGCACCTGCTGGCCTTCGCCCTTGCCCATCTGGGCCAGGATGTCTTCCATGCGGTTGGTGGCCGAGGCAACCAGACGCGATTCGCGGCGCTTGGTTTCGCGCTGCTGCGCCACGTCCTTGGCCAGGCGCTCGTCGTCGACGACCACGAAGTCGTCGCCCGCCTCCGGCACGCCGGACAAACCCAGCACCTGCACCGGAATCGACGGGCCCGCCGAGGCCGGCTGATGACCGGTTTCGTCGAACAACGCACGCACGCGACCGTACTGGATGCCGCACACCAGATAGTCGCCACGCTTCAGCGCACCCTGCTGCACCAGCACCGTCGCGACCGGGCCGCGGCCCTTGTCCAGCGAGGATTCGATGACGGTACCGCTGGCGCGGCCCTCGGCCACGGCCTTGAGTTCCAGCACTTCGGCCTGCAACGAAATCGCATCCAGCAGCGTGTCCACGCCGGTACCGACCTTGGCAGAGACTTCGATGAACTGGGTGTCGCCACCGAACTCTTCGGCCACTACGTTTTCGGCCAGCAGCTCGTTCTTGACCCGCAGCGGATCGGCGCCGGTCTTGTCGATCTTGTTGACCGCCACGATCAGCGGTACGCCTGCCGCCTTGGCATGCGCAACCGCCTCCTTGGTTTGCGGCATCACGCCGTCGTCGGCGGCAACGACCAGCACCACGATGTCGGTGATCTTGGCCCCACGGGCACGCATCGAGGTAAATGCGGCATGGCCGGGCGTATCCAGGAAGCTGATGACGCCACGACCGGTTTCGACGTGGTACGCACCGATGTGCTGGGTAATGCCGCCGGCTTCGCCGGAGGCGATCTTGGTACGGCGGATATAGTCCAGCAGCGAGGTCTTGCCGTGATCGACGTGACCCATGATGGTGACCACCGGCGGACGCGACGTGGCTTCGCCCTGCGCATCTTCGGCATGCGCCAGCAGTGCGTCCTCGAAGTCGGCATTGTCGGCGCGCACGGCCTTATGGCCGAGCTCTTCGGTCACCAGTGCGGCGGTGTCGTGATCGATGCTCTGGGTGATGGTCGCCATGACGCCCATCTTGAACAACGCCTTGACCACGTCGCCGCCCTTGAGCGCGAGCTTCTGCGCCAGGTCTGCCACGGTGATGGTCTCGCCGATCGCCACTTCACGCACCACCGGTGCGGTCGGACGCTCGAACCCATGCGGGCCACTGTTGGCCTGGCTGCCACGGCCGTTGTCATTACCACGACGCGAGGACGACGAACCCGGGCGGCCGGTCGGCTTGCCGCGCACATTGGAACGTCGCGCGCGATCGGCCGCGGACAGATGCAACTGCCCGGCAAAGCGCTTGGTCGCATCGTCGTCTTCGACACCGGCCACCATGACGTGCGAACCGCGCGTCTTATGCTTGGCGGCATTGCTGCGGTCGTCCGCACGTGCCGGCGCTGCCGGACGCGAGGCCGGGGATGCGCCGGCCGGGCGCGCCGCACGCGGTGCGGACGACGGCGAAGCAGCAGAACGCGCAGCCGGCGCGGCGGCAGACGGAGTCGGCGCGTCAGCAACCGGGGCCGGCGCACTGGCAGCCGCAGCGGCTTCCTCGGCAGCCTTGCGCTCGGCTTCTGCACGGTCCTTGGCGGCCTGCTCTTCCTCGCGCTTGCGCTGAATTGCCTCGTCGCGCACACGGTCGCTTTCGGCCAGGCGCTGCTGCTCTTCGAGGTTACGCTGACGCGACTCCTCGAGCTTGCGCAGGATATCGGCGCGCTCTTCGTCCGGCGTCATCGGCGCGGCGCGGCCGTTGCCTTCGTTCTCGGACTTCACGTAGGTGCGCTTCTGCCGCACTTCCACATTGACCGTGGTCTTGGTGCGGCCGGCGTTGACAGTGACTTCCTGCAGCTTGCGCCGATTGAGCGTGATTTTCTTGGCTGCTTCGCTCGCCGCTTCGGCAGACGTTTCCGCCTTGCCATGCGTGCGACGCAGGAAGCCAAGCAGTTTCATCTTCTCGGTGCTGGTCACGACCTGGTCGGGACCGCTGAACTTCATTCCGGCCTCGGCCAGTTGAACCAGCAGTTTATCGACCGGCGTGTTGACCAGTTCGGCAAGCTTGCGGATGGTGGTTTGCTGCGACATTCGGATCCTATGATCTGGTTGGCGCCCCCTCGCCCAGAGCAAGGGATACGCTGATTCTAAGCCCTGATGGGGTCAGGGCGCGGTTCATTGCCGGCTCATTCGCCGCGCTCCAAACGGGCGATCTCCTCGGCGCGGGCCGCCAGGATCAGCGCCGCGGCGCGCTCCTGGGTCATGCCCTCGATGCCGAAGTCGACGATCTCGTCCGCGGCCAGGTCGGACAAGTCCTCGCTGGTACGCACGCCGTGCTCGGCCAGCGCAAAAGCCGTCTCCTCGTCCATCCCCTCCAGCGCCAGCAGGTCCTCGGCGGGCTGAGTTCCTTCCAGGCCTTCCTCCTCGGCCAGCGCGGCGTTCAGCAGCGCATCGCGGGCACGGGCGCGCAGTTCCTCAACGATGTCTTCGTCGAAGCCTTCCACCGCCAGCAACTCGCCGACCGGCACATAGGCAATTTCTTCGACCGTATTGAAACCTTCGGAGACCAGGATCGCGGAAATTTCCTCGTCCACTTCCAGGCGGTCCATGAACAGCTGGCGTGCCGCGGCCTGCTCGGCCTCGGACTTAGCGGCCACCTGGTCGGCGGTCATCACATTGAGCTGCCAACCGGTCAGGCGGCTGGCCAGACGCACGTTCTGGCCGCCCTTGCCGATCGCCTGCGCCAGGCGGTCTTCCGCCACCGCCAGGTCCATCGAGTGCTTGTCTTCATCGACAATGATCGACTGCACTTCGGCAGGCGCCATCGCGTTGATGACGAAGTTGGCCGGGTTCTCGTTCCACAACACGATGTCCACGCGCTCGCCGTTGAGCTCGTTGGACACCGCCTGCACACGTGAACCGCGCATGCCGATGCACGCGCCGATGGGATCGGTGCGGGCGTCGTGCGCGATCACGGCAATCTTGGCGCGGTCGCCCGGATCGCGTGCGCAAGCCTTGATCTCGACCAGGCCCTGACCGACTTCCGGCACCTCGAGCTTGAACAGCTCGATCATGAATTCCGGTGCGGCACGGCTGATGAACAGCTGCGGGCCACGAGGCTCGGAGCGCACTTCGGCCAGATAGCCGCGCACGCGGTCGCCGGGACGCAACACGTCGCGCGGAATGCCCTTGTCCTTCGGAATGAAGGCTTCGGCGTTGCCGCCAAGATCGACAAAGATATTGCCGCGCTCTGCACGCTTGACCACGCCGGTGATCAACTCACCCACGCGATCCTTCCACGCATCCACCACCTGCTGGCGCTCGGCCTCGCGCACACGCTGCACGATCACCTGCTTGGCAGCTGCGCGGCGATACGGCCGAAGTCGGGGTTCTCGATCTGCTCTTCGATGTAATCGCCCACTTCCACGCCGTCGGCCTCGTCGATGGCATCCATCAGACGCACCTGGCGGTCAGGGGATTCCATCACCACGTCATCGGCAACCACTTCCCAGCGACGGTAGGTTTCGTAAGTACCGTCCTTGTGATCGATGGTGACGCGGGCCAGCACGTCCTGGTCGGGATAGCGCTTCTTCGCTGCGGACGCCAGCGCAGCTTCGATCGCTTCGAAGATCACTTCGCGCGGCACGCCCTTTTCATTGGCGACCGCATCCACTACCAGCAAAAGTTCCTTGCTCATTTCGTCACTCCGCGCGCGGCTTGCCAGCCGCCGACTCGTTGGATGGTTTCTTCTTTTTCGTGCCCGGGTTTCTTCGGGCCGGGCTTGTTCGGTTTCTGCGGTGCCAGACCCAGTGCAACCCAATCCGGCACGATGCGCGCTTTGTCGATATTGTCGTAGCCGATCTGCACGTCCTTGCCATCGACGGCGAACACCACCGCATCTGCCTCGGCATCGATGCGCAGGATCTCGCCCTGGAAGCGGCGCCGGCCATCCTGCGCCAGCTTCAAGACGATCTTTGCCGACTCACCGGTATGGCGCGCGAATTGTTCCAGCGTGAACAGCGGACGATCCACGCCCGGCGATGACACTTCCAGCGTGTAGTTGCCGCTGATCGGGTCTTCCACGTCGAGCTGGGCAGAGACCTCGCGGCTCACGCGCTCGCAGTCGTCGACATTGATGACGCGCTCGGGCTGTTCGGCCAACGGCACATCGATATAGAGGCGCAATGTGGCGCCGCCTGGAGCGGGAAGATATTCCACGCCCAGCAGTTCCAAGCCCAGGGACTCAACCGTTGGACTCAGCAGATTCGCGATTTCGGTCGCTTTTTCGCTCACAGACTGCCCTGATCAGATGATTGCCAGTAGAACCCCGGCAACCGGCAGCAAACTTTCCGGTTCCGGAAAAAACAAGGGGCCCGATGGGCCCCTTGCGTGAAAAAAAGCCCGACCTCTCTGGGTCGGCGTAAAGACGGGAACATGCGTCCTTACGATCCAAGAAGTTGAATCACTGCGATGAAGCAACAATTCGAAACTTGGTAGCGGGGGCAGGATTTGAACCTGCGACCTTCGGGTTATGAGCCCGACGAGCTGCCAGACTGCTCCACCCCGCAGCAGAAGCGGAATTATGAAGAACTTGAGCGGCAATTGCAAGCCCTAGTTTTTCATCTGTTGAACAGCGTGGCGGCTGTTCAACGTCGCGGCGAATAATACCCGCATTGCAACAAAAACGAAACAGTCAACGCAGCCGTATTTCAGAGCGGCGCCACACCGGCTGCGCGACACCGTCTTGCGTCGCGCCAACATGGCGGTCTCAGGCGAGCCCGGCGAACGCGCGCTGGCACCACACCATGATCGGGCTCCAGGCCAGGCCAAGTGCAAGCAGGGCCAGCGCGTTGACGCCGAGCACGGTGCCGAGCACGCGATCGTTATTGGCCGGCAACGGCTCGCCTACCGGCTCGTCGAAGTACATGACCTTGATGACGCGCAGGTAGTAGTACGCACCGATCACTGCACAGATCACACCAACCAAGGCTAGCCACAGCATGTCGCCCTTCACTGCCGCGCCCAGCACCGCCAACTTGGTCCAGAAACCAAGGAACGGCGGGATGCCCGCAAGCGACGCCATGGTGCACAGCACCAGGCCGGCCATCCACGGATTGCGCGCGTTGAGTCCCTTGAAGTCGTCGATGTTTTCCGCTTCGAATCCATTGCGCGACAGCGCGATAATGGCGCCGAAGGACGCGGTAGACATGATGGTATAGCTGACCGCGTAGAACATGGCAGCCGCATAGCCCTCTTCGCCGCCGCCAGCCACACCCATCAGCAGGAAGCCGATATGCGAGACCGTCGAGTACGCAAGCATGCGCTTGAGGTTGCTCTGCGCAATGGCCATCAGGTTACCGACCACCAGAGACACCGCCGACAAGCCGCCGATCAGCAGATGCCACTGCGGCGACAACGGGCCCATACCGACTTCCAGCAAGCGATAGGCCATACCGAATGCCGCAAGCTTGGGCGCCGAGCTGATGAACAATGCGATCGGCGCAGGCGCACCCTGATACACATCGGGCAGCCACATGTGGAAAGGCGCAGCACCCAGCTTGAAGGCGCCGCCGGCGATCATGAAGATGGTGCCGGTCAGGAGCAACGTGCGTTCGTTCGAGCCTTCGATTGCATCGTGGATGCCGGCCAGGCTCAAGGTGCCGGTGGCGCCGTACACCAGCGACATGCCGTACAGCAGCAGACCCGACGCGAGCGACCCGAGCACGAAATACTTCATCGCCGCTTCGGTGGCCAGGCCGTTGTCGCGATTGGAGGCGACCAATGCGTAGGAGCACAGCGCCAGCAACTCCAGCCCCAGATAGACCATCAGCAGGCTACCGGCCGAGGCCAGCAACATCATGCCGGCAGTGGCGAACAGCATCAGCACCGGGATTTCGCCCTGGTAGAGATTGCGCTCGCGCAGGTAGGTCCAGCCATAGACCAGGCTCAACCCGCTGACCAGCACGATCACCGTCTTCATGACATCGGCTGCCGTATCGCGGACGAACATACCGTTGAAGATATCGCCCTGCCCGCCCGTGCCGGTCGCAAGCAACACGAGTACCACGGCAAGCACGGCAACGGAGAACAGGTGGGTCCAGACCTTGTTCCGCTGGCTCACGAATAGGTCGAGCATCAGCAGTGCGAAGGCGCCGCCGATCAGCACCAGCTCCGGTACGAGCGGAGCCAGGTCAGCGGTGGTCAACGGCGCGAGCGTTGGCGTGGTCATCATTAAATCCTGGAAATCAAAACGTACGGCAAGCGGTCAGAGCTTGGTCGCGGCAATCTGGGTTGCCAGCTTGGCGATCGACGGCTCCATCAGATCGGTCAGCGGCTTCGGGTAGAGGCCCAGGGCCAGCACGCCAGCGGCGAACACCCCCAGCACGAATGCTTCGCGGCCATTGATGTCCTTCAGCTCGGCCACATGGGCGTTGGCCACTTCGCCGAAAAACACGCGCCTATAGAGCCACAGCGTGTACGCGGCGGTGATCACCAGCGTGGTGGCGGCGCCGAAGGCGACCAACGGATGCTTCTGGAAGCTGGCCAGGATGACCATGAACTCGCCGACGAAACCACTTGTTCCAGGCAGGCCGGCATTAGCCATGAAGAACAACATCGCGAAGGTGGCAAACCAGGGCATCACGTTGACCACGCCGCCATAATCGGCGATGCGACGGGTATGCATGCGGTCGTAGAGCACGCCGATGCACGAGAACATCGCACCGGACACAAAACCGTGCGAAATCATCTGCACCATCGCACCCTGCAAGCCCAGACGGGCAGCATCGGTGCTGCCGTACTCGCGCACCAGGGTGAACGCGATGAAGGTACCGAGCGTGACGAAACCCATGTGCGCGATGGACGAATAAGCCACCAGCTTCTTCATGTCGTCCTGTACCAACGCCACCAGGCCGACATAGATCACCGCGATCAGCGACAGCGTGATGACCAGCCAGGCGAACTCATGACTCGCATCGGGCACGATCGGCAGGTTGAAGCGCAGGAAGCCGTAGCCGCCGATCTTCAACGCAATCGCCGCCAGGATCACCGAACCGGCTGTGGGCGCCTCGACGTGCGCGTCCGGCAGCCAGGTATGCACCGGGAACATCGGCACCTTGACCGCGAAGGCGATCAGGAACGCGAAGAAGATCCAGGTCTGTTCCTTGGCTGTCAGCTGCAGCGCATACAGGTCGGCGAGCTGGAAGCTGCCGCCCTTCAGATACAGATACACCAGGCCCACCAGCATCAGCACCGAGCCGAGGAAGGTGTAGAGGAAGAACTTCATTGCGGCGTAGATGCGCCGCGGCCCGCCCCAGACACCGATGATCAAGAACATCGGGATCAGCATGGCTTCGAAGAACACGTAGAACAACATCGCGTCGGTGGCGGCGAAGATACCGACGGTGACGCCTTCCAGGATCAGGAAGGCAGCCACGTACTGGTTGATGCGCTTGTCGATCGAGCGCCAGGCACCGATCAGGGCCAGCACCGTCACCAGCGTGGTCAGCACGATCAACGCGACCGCGATGCCATCCACGCCCAGGTTGTAGCCGATGTTATAGGCCGGAATCCAGGCATGCAGTTCGATGAACTGCATGGCGTCATTGGCCGTGTCGTAGCCCAGCAGCGGCAGACTCAGCACAAAGGTCGCCACCGCTACCGCCAGGGATGCCCAGCGGGCAGTCTCGGCGTTGCGCAACGCAAGGATCAGGGCGCCACCGATAATCGGCAGCCAGATCAAGATAGACAGTAAAGGCCAGTTCGACACGTTTTCTTATTCCGTACAGGTCAACGCCAGAAATGCATCAGTACCGCCAACAAGGCGATCAAACCGATGATCATTGCGAAGGCGTAGTGATAGAGGAAACCGGATTGCGTGCGACGCAGCAGGTTTGCAGCCAGGTCGATCAGTCGGGCAGAACCGTTGACGGCAGCGCCGTCGACCACATGGGTATCGACTGCGCGTGACGCCTTGCCAAGAACCACGCCACCACCGGCGAAGCCATTGATCCAAACCTTGTCGGCGCCGTACTTGTTCTCAAGTATCCAAACCAGCCACGAAAGCTTCTTACGTGATGTCGCTGCCCACTCAGGTTTCCAGAGATAGAACAGCGCGGCAAGCAGCAGGCCGGCAACCGTCAGGAAGAAGGGAGCGGCCAGCATGCCATGCCGTGCGAATGCCACCGGACCATGAAACTCCTTGGCCAATGCACCCACGGTATCGCGTGCCGGATCGTAGAAATCGACGATGCCGGTGAAGAACGAGACTGCCTGGCCCTGCATGGCGTGCGCCGCATGGTTGCCTTGCCAGTCGGTACCGAACAACATCGGACCGATGGTGAAGAAACCAATCGCCACCGGGGATCGCCAGCAGGATCAACGGCAGCGTCACAACCCACTTGGACTCATGCGGCTCGTGCGCACCGTGATGACCATGTCCGTGATCGTCGTGGCCATGCGCATCGTGCGAATGAACCTGCGCTTCGGCATCGGTGTGCGCGCTGTCGTGATGCGAATGCGCGTCGTGCGCATGGGCGTCGCGGAAGCGCTCCTTGCCATGGAAGGTCAGGAACAGCAGACGGAAGCTGTAAAAGCTGGTCACCAACACACCACCTAACACAGCCCAATAGCCATAGAGTGCGATCCAGCTATTCGACTCATGCGCATGATGCGCGGCAGCCTCGATGATGGTGTCCTTGGAGTAGAAGCCGGAGAAGAACGGCGTACCGACCAGCGCCAGGGTACCGATCACGCTGGTCCAGTAGGTGACCTTCATGTACTTGCGCAGGCCGCCCATCTTGCGCATGTCCTGCTCGTGGTGCATGCCGATGATCACCGAGCCGGCCGCCAGGAACAGCAGCGCCTTGAAGAAGGCATGCGTCATCAGATGGAACACTGCAGCCGAATAGGCCGACACGCCCAATGCCACGGTCATGTAACCCAGCTGCGAGAGCGTGGAGTACGCAACCACGCGCTTGATGTCGTTCTGCACGATACCGATCAGGCCGGTGAAGAAGGCCGTGGTCGCACCGATGAACAGGATGAAGTTCAGCGCGGTCTCCGACAGCTCGAACAGCGGCGACATGCGCGCCACCATGAAGATGCCGGCGGTGACCATCGTTGCGGCATGGATCAGCGCCGAGATCGGCGTGGGGCCTTCCATCGAGTCCGGCAGCCACACGTGCAACGGCACCTGGGCCGACTTGCCCATCGCACCGATGAACAGGCAGATGCAGATCAGCGTCATCACGCTCCATTCGTGGCCCGCGAACAGCTGCACCTTGGCACCGGCCATGGTGGTCGCGTTAGCGAACACGGTGGAGTAATCCAACGAGCCGAACCACAGCAGCACACCGGCGATACCGAGGATGAAACCGAAGTCGCCGACACGATTGACCAGGAACGCCTTCATGTTGGCGAACACGGCGGTCGGCCGCTTGAACCAGAAACCGATCAGCAGGTACGACACCAGACCCACCGCTTCCCAGCCGAAGAACAGCTGCAGGAAGTTGTTGCTCATCACCAGCGTGAGCATGGAGAAAGTGAACAACGAGATATAGCTGAAGAAGCGCTGGTAGCCCGGGTCTTCTTCCATGTAGCCGATGGTGTAGATGTGCACCAGCAGCGACACGAAGGTCACTACCACCATCATCATTGCGGTCAGGCGATCGACCATGAAGCCGACATGCGCCGAGTAATTGCCGACATCAAAGAACGTGTAAAGGTTCTGGTTGAACGGGCTGGCGCCCTGCTCCACCAGCTGATACAGCGTCAGGCACGACAACACGCAGCTGACCGCAACACCGAGGATGGTGACGTACTGCGCGCCCTTGCGCCCGACCTGGCGCCCGAACAGGCCGGCGATGATGCTGCCGACCAGCGGTGCAAGCACCACTGCGATCAACAGACTCTTGGAGAGAGTGATTTCCATCTACAGGTCAGCCCTTCAACGTATCGACTTCGGCCACATTGATCGTGCGGCGCGTGCGGAACAGAGTCACCAGGATCGCAAGGCCGATTGCAGCCTCCGCAGCGGCAACCGTCAGAATGAAGAACACGAACAACTGACCGGCGGTATCGCCGAGCTCGCGCGAGAACGCGATGAAGTTGACGTTGACCGACAGCAACATCAACTCGATCGACATCAGTAGCACGATGACGTTCTTGCGGTTGAGGAAGATGCCGGCCAGCGAGATGCAAAACAGCACCGCGCCCAGTCCAAGCAGGTGGCCCAAGGTAATCAAGACTTCGCCTCCTGTCCGTCGGCCGCGTCAATCTGCGGCGCAACCTGTACCGGCTTTTCAACCGCCATTTTGACCATGCGCAGACGGTCGCCAGCCTTCACCCGCGACTGCTCGCCGGCATTCTGCAACTTGATACCAGTGCGCTTGCGCAGGGTCAGCATCACTGCAGCCACCACCGCCACCGTCAGAATCACCGCAGCAAATTCGAACGGCAGCAGGAATTCGGTGTACAGGCTCTTGGCCAGCCAGGTCAGGTTCGAGCTGTCAGCCGCTTGCGCAGCCGCGTTGTCTGCCGGGAACGGCGTGGCGCTGCGCGCCTTGACACCGATCAACGTGACCATCTGCGCGAGCATGGCAACGGCCACGATGACGCCCAGCGGCATGTACTTGACCCAGCCCTCGCGCAGGCGGCTGGTATCGATGTCCAGCATCATCACCACGAACAGGAACAGCACCATCACCGCGCCGACATAGACCAGCACCAGGGTCACGCCGAGGAATTCAGCCCCGACCAACAACCAGATGCATGCCATCGAGAAGAACGTGAGGATCAGGCACAACACGGCGTATACCGGGTTGCGCACGCTGATCACCGCACCGGCGGACACGACCGCGACGGCGGAGAAGGCGTAGAAAGCAATAGTGACCCAGTCCATCATGACCTCAACGGAAGGCGGCATCGGCAGCGCGACGCTCGGCGATCTCGGTCTCTAACCGGTCTCCGATCGCCAGCAACTGCGGCTTGTTGACAATATTTTCGCCACGCTTCTCGAAGTGGTACTCGAGGATGTGCGTTTCGACGATCGAGTCCACCGGGCAGCTTTCTTCGCAGAAGCCGCAGAAGATGCACTTGAACAGGTCGATGTCGTAGCGCGTGGTGCGGCGGGTGCCGTCCTCGCGCTTGGCCGAGTCGATGGTGATCGCCAGCGCCGGGCACACCGCCTCGCACAGTTTGCAGGCGATGCAACGCTCTTCGCCGTTGGGATAACGGCGCAGCGCATGCAGGCCACGGAAGCGCGGCGACTGCGGGAACTTCTCCATCGGATACAGCACGGTGTACTTGGGCTTGAACGTGTATTTCAACGTCAGCCACAAGCCGCCGAGCAGCTCGAGCAGCAGCAAGCTCTTGAAGTAATGGGTGATCTTGTTCATCAATTACACGCCCTTCTGGATCACGCCGTAAAACACCATCAACGCCGTCACTGCAATCCATACGATCGTGAGCGGAATGAAGACCTTCCAGCCAAGACGCATGATCTGGTCGTAGCGGTAACGCGGGAAGCTGGCGCGGAACCAGATGTAGGCACTGGCGAAGAAGAACACCTTCATCAGCAGCCACGGCCAGCCGCCCCTCCACAACCAGTCGATCCACGGCGAAACATCCGCATTGACCCAACCCTGGATCGGGCTCAGCCAGCCGCCGAGGAAGAAGATCGAGATCAGAAAGCTGACCAGGATCATGTTGGCGTATTCGGCCAGGAAGAACAGCGCGAACGCGCCGCCCGAGTATTCCACCATGTGACCGGCAACGATTTCCGATTCGCCTTCCACCACGTCGAACGGCGCGCGGTTGGTTTCGGCGACGCCGGAGACCCAGTACACGATGAACAACGGGAACAGCGGAATCAGGAACCAGTCGAAGAAGCCGGAGTTGCCGGCCTGCGCGAACACGATCTGGCTCAGGTTGACGCTGCCGGAGGCAATCATCACACCGACCAGCGCAAAGCCCATCGCGATCTCGTAGCTGACCACCTGCGCAGCCGAACGCATCGCGCCCAGGAATGCGTACTTCGAGTTCGACGCCCAGCCGGCCAGGATGATGCCGTACACCCCCAACGAGGTCATCGCCAGCAGATACAGCAGGCCGACGTTGGCATTGGACAACACCAGCTTCGCATCGAACGGCACCACCGACCATGCGGCGAAGGCCGGCGCCAGTGTCAGCAGCGGTGCGATGACGAACATCGCCTTGTGCGAGCTGGTTGGCTGCACGATCTCCTTGAACAGGAGTTTGAACACGTCGGCGAAGGCCTGGAAGATGCCCATCCCCACGTACATGGGCCCGTGGCGCACGTGCATCCAGCCGATCAGCTTGCGCTCCCAGACCACGTAGAAGGCCACCGCCACGATCACCGGCACGGCGATCAGCAGGATCTTCAAGACCGACCACAGCACCACGCCGCCATCGCCCAGCCCCAGGAACCACTGGTGCAAGGGGTCGACCAGGTTCAACAGCAATTCGTTCATGCAGCCACCACCGTTACACGACCGGCACCGAGCGGCGCGGTTGCGCCATGGCCGGATTCGATCCACACCGTGCCCGGTGCGACGCGCTTGTCCAGCACCACCGGCAACGTTGCCTTACCGGCATCGGTACCGACCTTGACCATCTGACCCGCCTGGACGTGCAACTGCGTCGCCTGCTCCGGATGCATCGCCACGCATGGCGCGATGTTGAGCGGATGCGACTGCAGTGCAGCAGCCCGACGCACCACTGCATCGGTGCGGTAGATCGCTGCCGTTGCAGCGACTTCCAGCCCATCGCTGGCGGGCGCTGGCTGTGCCGAGGTCGTCGGCGTCACGCTGCGGTTCTGCATGCCGGCGCGCAGGCCGACCAGATCGATGAATTCGAAACCGGGCAGACCCAGTTCACCGCCCAGTGCACGCAACACGCGCCAGCCTTCGCGTGCTTCGACCGGCAGGCGGCCAGCAGCGCGTGCGGTCTGTACGCGACCATCGAGATTGGTCAGCGATGCATCGATTTCCGGCAACGCGCCGATCGGCAGGATCACATCGGCCACATCGCGCGTGGACGCACAGGCGAACTGACTGAAGGCCACCACCTTGGCGCCTGCCAGAGCGCTGCGCGCAGCGGCGGCGTCGGCAAAATCAAGGCCTGGCTCGATGCCATACAGCACGTACGCCTGACGCGGCTGGGCCAGCATACCGGCGACATCGCGCGCGGTGGGCAGCACGCCCTGCGACACCAGACCGACGGCATTGGCACCCTGCGGGATGCGGCACAGCGAAGCACCGGTTGCAGCAGCAAAATCGCGTGCGGCAGCGCGCAACGCGGCAGCCTGCGGATGATTTTCGGCCAACGCACCAACGACGACCACTGCGCGGCTTGCAGCCTTGACCGTATCGCGCAGCGTCGCATCGCTCAGTGCGCCCGCCAACTGCGACGGCGCCACCACGGTGCGGCTTGCCTGGGTGAAGGCGAAATCGAAGTCGACCGGGTTGACCGCATGAATCTGCGTACGATTCTGGATGTGCGCCTTGCGCAGACGTGCATGCAGCAATGGCAGCTCATGCCGCACATTGGTGCCGAACAACACCACCACGTCGGCCTGCTCGATCTCGGCCAGCGGCGTGGCGAAGGCTTCGGCCACCGCAGCGTCGGAGAAATCGCGATTGAGCAGACGGTGATCCAGATTGCCGCTACCCAGCCCTTCGGCCAGACGCGCGAGCAACGCGCCTTCTTCATTGGAGGTGGACGGATGCACGAGCACGCCAAGCGCATCGCCGGCGTTTTCGCGCAGGATCTGCGTAGCGGCGGCCAGACCTTCGGCCCAGCTCACTTCAGTCCACTGCCCGTCGACCTTCTTCAGCGGCTTGACCGCACGGTCTTCGGCATACAGGCCCTGATGCGAATAACGGTCGCGGTCGGACAGCCAGCATTCGTTGACCGCCTCATTCTCACGCGGCACGGTGCGCAGCACTTCGCCGCGACGCACGTGCAGGAACAGGTTCGAGCCCATCGCATCGTGGTAACCCAGCGATTCGCGCGCCATCAGTTCCCACGGACGCGCACGGAACTGGAACACCTTGTTGGTCAGCGCGCCCACCGGGCAGACATCGATGACGTTGCCGGAAATTTCGGTGGTCAGCGGCTTGCCGTCATAGGTGCCGATCTGCAGGTTCTCGCCGCGATACATGCCGCCCAGCTCGTAGGTACCGGCGATGTCCGCGGTGAAACGCACGCAGCGCGTGCACTGGATGCAGCGGGTCATCTCGGTGGCGACCAGCGGGCCGATGTCCTCGTCGGGCACCACGCGCTTGCGCTCGTTGAAGCGGCTGACCGAACGGCCATAGCCGAGCGAGACGTCCTGCAACTCGCACTCGCCGCCCTGATCGCAGATCGGGCAATCCAGCGGGTGGTTGATCAGCAGGAATTCCATCACGCTGCGCTGGTACTTCAGCGCCTTTTCGCTGCGCGTGGTGACCTTCATGCCATCCATCACCGGGGTGGCGCAGGCCGGCGATGGCTTGGGCGACTTTTCGACATCGACCAGGCACATGCGGCAATTGGCCGCGATCGGCAGCTTCTCGTGGTAGCAGAAGCGCGGGATCGGAATGCCGGCCTTGTCGGCCGCCTGGATGATCATTGAGCCCTTCGGCACGACCAGACTCTGGCCGTCGATCTCGACGGTCACATGATCCGGCGGCACGTTCGGGTTCACTGGTTGGGCGCTCATGCAGCCACTCCGACTTGCGTATCGACGATCGAACGACCGTTGACGATGTAGTACTCGAACTCGTCCCAGAACTGGCGCAGAAAGCCTTGGATCGGCCATGCCGCCGCTTCGCCGAACGCACAGATGGTGTGGCCTTCGATCTGGCCGGCGACGGTGCGCAGCTGATGCAGGTCTTCCATCGTGGCCTTGCCGGCGACGATGCGCTCCAGCACGCGGTGCATCCAGCCGGTGCCCTCGCGGCACGGGGTGCACTGGCCGCAGGATTCCTTGTGGAAGAACTGCGAGATGCGGCAGGCGAAACGTACGCAGCAGACGCTATCGTCCAGCACCAAGATGGCACCCGAACCCAGACCGGTGCCGAGCGCGCGCAGGGTGTCGTAGTCCATCTGCAGGCCAGCGACCTGGTCGGCCTTCAGCACCGGCATCGAGACGCCGCCGGGCACCACGCCCTTGAGCTTGCGACCCGGGCGCAGACCGCCGGCCATTTCCAGCAGTTCGTCGAAAGTGGTGCCGAGCGGCACTTCGAAGTTGCCGCCCTTCTGCACGCAACCGGACACCGAGAAGATCTTCGGGCCGCCGTTCTTGGTCTTGCTCAAACCAAGGAACCACTCCGGGCCGTTGCGAATGATCGCCGGCACCGACGCATAGGTCTCGGTATTGTTGATGGTGGTCGGCTTGCCGTACAGGCCGAAATTGGCCGGGAACGGCGGCTTGTAGCGCGGCTGGCCCTTCTTGCCTTCCAGCGATTCCATCAATGCAGTTTCTTCGCCGCAGATGTAGGCACCGGCGCCCAGCGCACCGTAGATATCGATATCCACGCCGCTGCCGAGGATGTTCTTGCCCAACCAGCCGTTTGCATAGGCATCGGCCAGTGCCAGTTCGAAGTTCTCGAACGGCTCATGGTGGAACTCACCACGCAGGTAGTTGTAGCCCACGGTCGAACCGGTGGCGTAGCAAGCGATCGCCATGCCCTCCACCACCGAATGCGGGTTGTAACGCAGGATGTCACGGTCCTTGCAGGTGCCCGGCTCGGATTCGTCCGAGTTGCACAGGATGTACTTCTGCATCGTGCCCTTGGGCATGAACGACCACTTCAACCCGGTCGGAAAGCCTGCGCCACCACGGCCGCGCAGGTTCGACGCCTTGACCATCTCGATGACATCGGCCGGCGGGATCTTCTCTTCGAGGATCTTGCGCAGCGCGGCGTAGCCACCGGTTTTCAGATAGCTCTCATACGACCACGGAGTGTCGTAATGCAGGGTCGTGTAGACGACCTGATGCGGCTGCGGCGCCGGACCGACCGGGCCTGAGGGTGCGTGATGATGTGCCATGTCTTACTCCAGCCCGTCCAGCAGCGCGTCGACCTTTTCTTTCGTCAGGTGCTCGTGATAGTGGCCATTGATGACCATCATCGGCGCCGCGGAGCAGGCAGCCAGGCACTCTTCTTCGCGCTTGAGGTAGACGCGGCCATCGGCCGTCGATTGCCCCAGCTTGCAACCCAGTTTCTTTTCCGCGTGCGCCAACAGATCTTCGGCGCCATTGAGCCAGCAACTGATATTGGTGCAGAACGCCACGTTATGACGGCCGACGCGTTCGGTCTCGAACATCGAGTAGAAGCTGGCGACCTCATAGGCCCACACCGGCGGCAGCTCCAGGTACTTGGCCACGCCCACGATCAATTCGTCGGTCAGCCAGCCCTGGTTCTGTTCCTGCGCAGCATGCAGACCCTGCAGCACCGCCGAACGCTTGCGGTCGGGCGGGAACTTGGTCAGCCAGTGATCGATGTGCGCGCGCGTCTTGTCGCTCAGCACCACCTGCGGATCGACGTCGCGCGCCGCTTCGAAATTACCCGTCGCCTTCATCGGTCAACCTCACCGAAAACCAAATCGTAAGTACCGATCATCGCCACGACGTCGGCCAACAAATAGCCACGCACCACCGCGTCCATCGACGACAAATGCGCAAAACCCGGCGCGCGCAGATGCACGCGGAACGGCTTGTTGGCGCCGTCCGACATCAGGTAGCAACCGAACTCGCCCTTGGGCGCTTCGACCGCGCTGTAGGTTTCGCCGGCCGGCACGCAATAGCCTTCACTGAATAGCTTGAAGTGATGGATCAGCGCTTCCATGTCGTCCTTCATGCCTTCGCGGCTGGGCGGAGCGACCTTGAAATTGGTGACCATGACCGGGCCGGGGTTGGCCTTCAGCCACTTCACGCACTGCTTGATGATGCGGTTGGATTCGCGCATCTCGGCCACGCGCACCAGGTAGCGGTCATAGCAGTCGCCGTTGGTGCCGACCGGGATATCGAAATCCACTGCGTCGTACTTGGCATAGGGCTGCTTCTTGCGCAGATCCCACTCGATCCCCGAACCACGCAGCATCGGGCCGGTCATGCCCCAGGCGCGCGCCAGATCCGGACTGATGATGCCCACATCCACAGTGCGCTGCTTCCAGATGCGGTTATCGGTCAGCAGGGTCTCGTATTCGTCCACGCGTGCCGGGAAGGTATTGGTGAACTCCTCCAGGAAGTCCAGCATGGTGCCTTCGCGCCCCGCATTGCGCTTCTTCAGCGCACCGCCCTTGTGCCAACGCGACTCCTTGTACTGCGGCATGCGATCAGGCAGATCGCGGTAGACGCCGCCGGGACGGTAGTAGGCGGCATGCATGCGCGCGCCACTGACCGCCTCGTAGACGTCCATCAGTTCTTCGCGCTCGCGAAATGCATACAGCATCACCGCCATCGCACCCAGATCGAGCGCATTGGAACCGACCCACATCAGGTGGTTCTTGATGCGGGTGATCTCGTCGAACATGGTGCGGATGTACTGCGCACGCTCGGGCGCCTCGATTCCCATCAGGGATTCGATCGCGCGCACGTAGGCGTGCTCGTTGCACATCATCGAGACGTAATCCAGACGGTCCATGTACGGGACCGACTGGTTGAACGGCTTGGACTCGGCCAGCTTCTCGGTGCCACGGTGCAGCAGGCCGATATGCGGATCGGCACGCACCACGGTCTCGCCGTCCATTTCAGGATCAGGCGCAACACGCCGTGCGCCGCAGGATGCTGCGGGCCGAAGTTCATCGTGTAATTGCGGATTTCCTGCTTGCTTTCGACAGGATTGCTCGCGAAGGCATCGGTTGCCTGGCGGAACTCACTCACTTGGCAGTCTCCGACTTGCCCACTTCACCAGCGGCAGTCTCATAACGGGCATCGTCGCGAATGACGCGCGGCACGCCGACGCGCGGCTCGACCGAGGTGACCGGCTCGTACACCACGCGCTTACGCTCCTCGTCGTAACGCACTTCGACGTTGCCGATCAGCGGGAAGTCCTTGCGGAACGGGTGGCCGACGAATCCGTAGTCGGTCAGGATGCGGCGCAGGTCCGGGTGACCATCGAACACAATGCCGAACAGGTCGAACGCCTCGCGCTCGAACCAGTTCACGCCCGGCCAGATGTCGGTCACCGATGCCACCACCGGCACCTGCTCGTCCGGTGCATAGCAGCGCACGCGCAAACGCTGGTTGTGCTGGTAAGAGATCAGCTGCGCGACCACTGCAAAACGCTGCTTGGGCAGCTGCTGCGGCTGCGCGCCAGCAGAGCTTTCCTGGCTGGGGAATTCACCCCAGCCGAAACGGCCGACGGCCTTGCCCTCGACGCCGCGGCTGAAGCCCTGCGACGACACGTCGGCGGTATCCCACTCGTCGCTGCCGTAACCCAGGTAATCGACGCCGCACAGGTCGCTGAGCTGTTCGAAGCCGAGCTCGTCACGCAGTGCAAGACAGGTGGCATGCCAGTCGGCGGCAGCGACTTCCAGCGTCACTTCGCCGCGCGGCAATGCCACGGCAATCTGCGCACCGGCGAAACGTGCCGCAAGTCGGTCAGTGAAGGAGGATGCTTGCTCTGCCATGGGGGCTTGGCTGCTCTCGGTAGAAGATGACGGGTGTCAGCGCGCGATCGTCTGGGTACGCCAGATCTTCTTCTGCAGCTGCAAGATGCCGTAGACCAGCGCCTCGGCGGTCGGCGGGCAGCCCGGGACGTAGATGTCCACCGGCACGATGCGGTCGCAACCGCGCACCACCGAATACGAATAATGATAGTAGCCGCCGCCGTTGGCGCAGCTGCCCATCGAGATTTGACCCACTTCGGATCCGGCATCTGGTCGTAGACCTTGCGCAGCGCCGGGGCCATCTTGTTGACCAGGGTGCCGGCCACGATCATCACGTCGGACTGGCGCGGCGAGGGGCGGAACACCACGCCGTAGCGGTCCAGATCCAGACGCGAGGCGCCTGCATGCATCATCTCGACGGCGCAGCACGCCAGACCGAAGGTCATCGGCCACATCGAGCCGGTGCGCGCCCAGTTCAGCAGCGCATCCACGCTGGTGGTCACGTAGCCCTTTTCGAGCAACGGGTTTTCGCCTTCCGGGCGCAGGATGTCTTCCACCCGGCCTTCCGGCATCGGGTTGGTCATCAGACTATCCAGGGTCTGAATCACTCCCATTCCAGCGCTCCCTTCTTCCACACGTAGATAAAGCCGAGGAACAACATGCCGACGAACAGGCCCATGGTGACCAGCGAACGTGCGCCGATCTCCATGAACACCTGCGTCCACGGCACGATGAAGATGATTTCCAGATCGAACACGATGAACTGGATCGCGATCAGGTAGTAGCGCACATCGAACTTCATGCGCGCGTCTTCGAAGGCTTCGAAGCCGCACTCGTAAGGCGAGAGCTTGCGCGGGTCCGGGCTACGCGGACCGAGGAATCGACCGACCAACATCAGCACGATGCCGATACCGGTGGCGACGATCAGAAACAGCAGACTCGGCAAATATTCGGCCAGCACAGCGATTCTCTCTTGCCTCTGCCCGCACGCGCCGCGTGCCGGCATGGGGTATAGGCAGACCCCGCGCGCGACAGGCGATGCGCAGGAACTGCAGCCAAACAATGGTGCCCAAGAGGGGACTCGAACCCCTACGACCTAAGTCGCTACCACCTCAAGGTAGTGCGTCTACCAATTCCGCCACCTGGGCATACGTTGCGCCGCTGGGCATCCCAGTGCGCAGCGTATTGTAACCGGCTTCAGCGTTTTTGTGCTGGTTCTGAAGCGTTTTCTTCGCTTGCTGCAGGCGCCGGCTGCGCCGGTGCGGACTGCGCAGGCACCACCGCCGGGGCCGCGGCCGGAGCCGGCTGCGACGGAGCGGTCGGCACCGCACCTGCGGCCGGAGCCTGCGGCAACGGCTGGGTGAGCTCGCCAGCGGCGGCCGGAGCCGGGGTTGCCGACTGCGACATCACACCCAGGTTCTGATCCGTCGGACGTGCGCCGTGCGTGGCGTACCACGCCATGAACAGGCTGATGCTGAAGAACACCACCGCCAGCCACTTGGTCGACTTGGACAGGAAGTTCGACGCACCCTGCGAACCGAACACGGTGCCCGACGCGCCGGCGCCGAAGCCGGAACCGGCCGCCGCACCTGCGCCACGCTGCATCAGGATCAGCGCAATCATCGCCAGGGCGACCAGCACGTAGACCACATTGAGGATCAACATCAGCATTTCGAAATCCGTCCCCGGACAAAACTTAATGGGTTAGCACGCGGCCGCCGCGCGCGTGCGATGGCCAGGAAATCTTCGGCGACCAGTGATGCGCCGCCAACCAGCCCGCCATCGACGTCAGGCTGTGCGAACAGCTCGCTGGCGTTGTCGGGCTTGACACTGCCCCCGTACAGGATGGGCAACGAATCGGCGATTCTAGCATCCGCCTTCGCGACTTCGCCACGCAGGAAGGCGTGCACCGCCTGGGCCTGCTCCGGGGTCGCAGTGCGGCCGGTGCCAATGGCCCAGATCGGTTCGTAGGCCAGCAACGCGCCTGCAAAGCCGTCAGTGCCGACCAGCACCAGGACCGGGTCGAGCTGGGCACGTAGGATTGCCTCAGTCTGACCGGCTTCACGCTGTTCCAGCGATTCGCCCACGCACAGCACCGGAATCAGCCCGGCATGGATGGCGGCGGCAAACTTGCGCGCCACCAGCTCGCTACTCTCCTGGTGGTATTGGCGGCGCTCGGAGTGGCCGACCAGCCCGTAGCCGGCGCCGACGTCGACCAGCATCGAGGCCGAGACCTCGCCGGTGTAGGCGCCCTTCTCGTTGCTGCTGACGTCCTGGGCTCCGAACGCCAGGTGATGGGCCTCGAAATCCTCGATCAGGTCGCCGAGGTAAGGCAGTGGCGGCAGGATGACGACTTCGACACCCTCCAGGGGCATGTGCGCGGCCACCTTGGCCACCAGTTCGGTGGCGAAGGCGCGGCTGCCATGCAGCTTCCAATTTCCGGCAACGATCTTTCGACGCATCAGGCGCAGGTTCCTGAGTTGAAGACAGGCGACAGAATAGCCCAAGGCCTGTCGGCAACCGGCACACTTCTGTCCGCCAGATGTCCTTCCCCTCCCCTTCCAGGAACCTGCCATGTCCGTTTCGCCTGTCTTCGCCTTGATCACCGGCGCATCCAGCGGCATTGGCCGCGAGATTGCGCGCGCATACGCCAGGCGCGGCATGCCGCTGATCCTGACCGCACGACGGGTGGATCGGCTGCAGGCATTGGCCGAGGAATTGCGAGGCACGGTTCGGGTGGAAGTGCTGCCGGCCGATCTGGCCGACCCCGCCGCGGCCGAAGCGCTGGCAGCGCAGATCCAGCGCAACGGCTGGACCGTGGGCACCCTGGTCAACAATGCCGGCTACGGCGTGCCGGGCCGGTATCTGCGCAACGATTGGGCCACGCATGCGCGCTTCCTGCAGGTGATGATCGGCGCGGTGTGCGAACTCACCTGGCGGTTGCTGCCGATGATTCGCGCCAGCGGCCAGGGGCGCATTCTCAACGTGGCCTCGTTCGCCGCGCTGACGCCCAGCGCCGATGGGCAAACCCTGTACGCGGCCAGCAAGAGTTTCATGCTGCGCTTCAGCGAATCGCTGGCGCTGGAAAACGCCGATTGCGCGGTCAAAGTGTGCGCCCTGTGCCCGGGCTTTGCCTGGTCCGAATTCCATGACGTGACCGGCACCCGCGAGGCGATGTCCACCCTGCCCGACTGGGCCTGGCTGCAGGCCGACGCAGTGGCCGAGTATGGAATCGCCGCCCTGGAGCGCGGCCAGGTGCTGGCGGTGCCGGGCTGGCGCTACCGGCTGGTCAACGCAGCATTGCGGCTGTTGCCGCATGCGTTTGCGCTCCGCCTGATGGCGCGCGGTTCGCATCGGGTGCGGCCGCTGGAGTGACGCACCGGCAGGCGGCATGTGCACAAGAGATCGCCTAGCTCGGCCGCGCTTCGGGCCTGGGCCGCCGAAGGGCTTGCAACGCGTACGCAAGCGCAGGTGTCGAGCGTCAAATGATTTGGGTGCATGCGCATGCAAGTCCAAGCCAGCATCAGCTCACGCGCTTGCCGCCAGCGCTGAACCACCCGCTGTTCTCAGTGATTGACGATCTCCCGGTGCATCGCCGCCAGGCGCGCCAGCAGGCGGTTTTGCGTGCGGCGCGGGATCTTGCGCTGATCCATGGCCCAGTTCAGATCTTCGACCAAGGCATTGAAGTCGCCTTCGCGGATGGCCAGGTGCGCATGTGCCTGCTGCATCGACTTGGCGGTGTCAGGGCATGGGCCGTCGGCAACATGGCAGAACTTTTGCACCAGGCGCTCGTTGAGCATGACGATATTGACGCGCGCGAATTTGTCGACGATGCGAGGGTCGTCGGCGATGCGCGAGAGCATGGTTTCCACCAGTGCTTCGATGCCGGCCTGGCCGCCGAGTTCGTCGTACAGCGTCTGCCGCGCTTGCGTGCTGGCGCAGGCACTCGTCAGGCCCAGCATGCAGAGCAACGACCAGCGCAACCATCGGTTCATCAGAACGCCACCTGCAAGGAGAGATAAGGGCCGCGCTGATCGGCAAGCGTGGCGATATCGCCAAGATCGGCCCAGGCAGCGGTCAACGAGACATGCTTGCTGGGGAACCAGGCGACGAATGCATCTGCCCACGCTTGCTCGCGCGCGAAGCCGAGGTTGTTGGGCTTGTCGCGATATTCCGCGCCCACCGCCCAGGACGGCGACAGCACCACCGCAGCACTGACCTCCGGAACCAGGCGATAGCTGTTGCGGCGATCGCCGCCGAAGCCGAGCAAGCCGGCCTGGTTGGCGCGGGTAGCGCGCAAGGTGCCGTTGAGCAGCAGCTGATATCCGCCGGCGCCCTGCAGCAACAGGCGGCTCGCGCTGACATAGATGTCGGTGCCGTGGTCGTCGCGCGCACCGATCGCCAACGGCAAGGTGCCGTTGCGCAGGCGCTTGTATTGCACGCCCAAGCTGACTTGCGGCGCGTGTCCGTACACAAGGTCGCCGGCCACGCGCCACTTGGCACCGAACACGTCCTGGCCAAGCGCATTCCACGGCAAGCCGAGCCGGTCCTGCAAGGCGCCCAGATCCAGACGCTGGCGGGCAAGCGACAGCTCCAGCCGATTGTCAACCGTGAGCGCGGCGCCCTGCACGTCGAGACGGTAATCGCCGCTGTCGACGTGGGTTGCGAACGCGACGGTGCCAAGCTCGTCGCGCGTGCCGTACCCAGACAACGTGGCCCACGGCACGATGCCGCCGCCGCTACTGCCTTCGATCATCGATACGCCGCCGGTGGCGAGCAGGCGTCCGTCGCCGGCCAGCGCATGCAGCGGCGCAAACACGCCAGCTGCCGCAGCAGCAAGAAGCGCAACACGCAGATGTGCGCTCATCGCTGCACACCTGCATGGGCTGGCGTGGTCATGCCGAGTTGACGCATGCACCAGGCCACCAGCGGCGCTGCTTCCAGCGGTGGCGAGTACAGATAGCCCTGCACCATGTCGCAGCCGTAGCCGCGCCGCGGCGTTTTCGACGCCTTCGGCAATGACGCTCAGCCCCAGGTTATGTCCCAGATCGATCGTGCTGCGGACGATGAAGGCATCGTCGGTGCCGTCGGCCAACTGCATGACGAAGCTCTTGTCGATCTTCAGTTCGTTCACCGGCATGCGCTTGAGTTGTGCCAACGAGGAATAGCCGGTGCCGAAGTCGTCGATGGACAGGCGTACACCGACACTGCGCAACTGATGCAGCATGTGCAGCGCAAATTCGACATCGCGCATCAGGGCACTTTCGGTCAATTCCAGCGTGACCGACTGCGCTGGCACGGCATGATGCTCCAGGCAGCCGCGGACGAAGTCCGGCAAGCCGGGATCGGACAGATCCAGTGCGGACAGATTGATGGCCATGCCCAGTTCCAGCCCCTGCTTGCGCCATTGCGCCTGGCAGCGCAGCGCTTCGTCCAGCACGAAGCGGATGAGCGGATGGATCACGCCGGAGTGTTCGGCAAGCGGGATGAATTCGTCCGGACCGATCGGCCCGAGCACCGGATGATGCCAGCGCACCAGCACTTCGACCTGTTCGACACGATCGGTGCGCAGACAAATCTTGGGCTGGAAGCGCAAGGTGAGTTCATTGGCGCCGATGGCCTGACGCAGATCGCCGGTGAGGCGCAAACGCCGCAGATGCTGTTCGTCCTGGCCCATGCGGTAGACGCTGGCGCCGAAGGTGGCCGTCGTGCCGACCTGCCGCCGTGCGATGTCGGCGCGGCGCAACAAGGTGTCCGGGTCGGCGCCGTGCTCGGGAATCAAGGCGATGCCGATGCTGGCTTCGAGCTGGATGCGCGCCTGCGGCAACACCAGCGGGCGGCGCAACTGCAACAGCAGGCGCTGCGCATCCTGCTGCACGCTGGCCGCATCGGCTTGCGCCACCACCACCATGAATTCATCGCTGCCCAGCCGACCCACCAGGTTGGGCTCTTGCACCACATCGACGAGCCGGCGTCCGGCTTCCACCAACACCTGGTCGGCGAAATCGTGGCCCAGGCTGTCGTTGAGTTCCTTGAAGCGCTCCAAATCCAGGATCAGCACCGCGGCGGTGCCACCGGATGCCACGGTCTGATCCACCACCTCCTTCAAACGCTCCAGCAACCAGATCCGGTTCGGCAACCCGGTCAAGGCGTCATGGCGGGCCTGATGCAGGATGTGCTGTTCGCGGCTGGCGATCTGGTGCTGCATGCGCCCGAAACTGTCGGCCAGTTCGGCGAGTTCGCGGCCTGGCGGCACCTGCACGGCGGTGCGGTAATCGCCGCGCTGAATGCGCCGTGCGGCCTGGACCAGTTGCGCAACGGGCTTGCTCACGCTGCGCGCAAGAAAAATCGCCACGCCCAACGAAGCGACCGTGGCCAAGCCTGCCAGCAGCAGGATCCGCAGCTTGAGGATGCGGTACGGCGCGATGGCACGATCCAGCGATGCCTGCAACGCCACCCGCACCTGGCTGTCGCCCTGGATCGATTGCAGCCTGACCAGATAGCGCGCCTGGTCCAGCGTCAGCGGGATCGATGCAGCCTGCACCTTCTCGGCCAGGGGCAGTTGCTGCGCAAACTGGGCGCGCGCCGAAGGCTCCAGGGTGGAGGCCAGCACGCGCACTGGCGGGCCATCGGTGAAGAAGGTCGCATCCAGCCCGGTGGTGGTGCGGAAATCCTGCGCCAGGCCATCGCCGGATTCGTTGCCGATCCCAATCCAGCCGACCCGGTTCGGCGCCAGCACCTGCACCACCGCCAACCGCACGATGTGTTGGTTCAGCGCCACCACACCGACCGCGCGTCCATCGCGCTGCGCTTGCTGCAGCAATGCCTGCACCGCACGCAATTGTTCGGCCTGCGGGACGTCGGCCAGGCCGGTCAGGAATTGCCCATCGGGCGACAACAACAGCGCAGTTTGCGCCGACATGCGCGCGGCATGGTTGCGCAGGGCCGATTGCATGGTCGGCACATCGCCGCTTGCAACGGCCGCGCGAAACCCGAAATCGTCGGCCAGCACCGACGCCGACTGCAGCAGCTGTTCGTCGCGGCGCATGTTGATGCGTTGCCAGACCCGCTGCCCGATCTCCAGCTCCTCGCCAAGCTGGGCCTTGACGCTGCGCTCGGTCGCCACCTGCACGGCAAGGAAGGTCAGCGCCTGCGTGGAAAGCACGACCAGCACCAGCAAGGCCGCGATGCGGGTGTGCAGGCGCATCGACCTCATGGGCGCGGCTTCTTCGGGTCGGCGTTACGGAACTTGTCCTGCAGCGCGCGCACGCGCGCATCCGGTGGCGCCACGGCCGGCGCGGTGCCGGTGGTCTGCAGGGTCACGCGGCGCTGCACCGGCTCGCGTGCGATCAGCAACGGCTCGCTGCTGGCAGCGCCCTTGATGCGCGGGTGCCAGACCCGCAGCGTGTAAGTGCCGGCAGGCGCCTCCAGCTGGGCACGGCCATCGCTGCCGGTCTTGCCGAAATACGGCGTGTCCAGCACCACGATGTATCCCAGCATCCAATCGTGGATGTTGCAGCCGATGGTGACCAGACCCGCCTGATCGAAACGCACCGGCGTCGCGGTGGTGCCTTGAAACAGCGGCAGCTCGAAGCGCTTGGCCGGAGAGAACGAATACACCTGATGGCGAATCTGATCGTTGTTCGGAAAGCGCACCAGGGTGCCGGTGCGCACCGCCAGCACGGCAGGCACGAACTGCGAATTGACCTGATCCATCTCCGCAGTCTTGCTGGCGGCTGGCGGAGCAGGCCGCGCCGGCTCCAGGCTCACGACCGCATCGACCAGCACACCGCCGGCATCGGCGACGGTCACACTGACCGCTGTTGCCGACACCGATCCTACGGCAGCACAGGCCGCCAGCACCGACACGACACCCAGCCATTTGATCCATCGCATGCGCATGCCCCCAGCCTTGTGCAATCGGCAGCGGAGCGCCAGGCGAGTCCGACGTCGCGCTAGCGATTAGCCTCGGTTATCGGCCCGAGTGAACGCAAGCTTTAACCAGACGCGAGCGGGATTTTCTGAACAGAAGTGCGGCACCGGTCACCGGCGGGTGCTGCGAGCGCGGCTGCCGGCGACGGGCGATGCGTGCCGGCGCTGGCGCCGGGTTACTTCAGCTTGATCTCGCGCAGACGCTCTTCCAGGAAGCCATGCGCCGTGATCGGCTGCGGATAACGGCTGGGATTGTCGGCGCTGATGCACGAGGGCAGCACGTCGATCAGGAAATCCGGATTAGGGTGCAGGAAGAACGGCACCGAATAGCGCGGCTGGCGCGCCTGCTCGCCCGGCGGATTGACCACGCGGTGGATGGTGGACGGATACACGTGGTTGGTCAGGCGCTGCAGCATGTCGCCGATGTTGACCACGATGGTGTCGGCGTCGGCAGTGAACGGCACCCACTCGCCATCGTGGGAACGCACTTCCAGGCCGGCGGCACTGGCACCCACCAGCAAGGTGATGAAATTGATGTCGCCATGTGCACCGGCACGCACGTTGGGGATGTCGTCGCTGGTGATCGGCGGGTAATGGATCGGCCGCAGGATCGAATTGCCGTTGTTGGTCTTGTCGACGAAGTAGTCCTGCGGCAGGCCGATATGCAGCGCCAGCGCCGACAGCACGCGCGAACCCAGCTGATCGAGCTGCTGGTACAGCTGGTAGCCGCGCTCGCGGAAACCCGGCACTTCGCTGGGCCACAGGTTCGGCGGCATCACTGCGCGGTACGGCGAATCGTCCGCAATCTCGCGGCCGATGTGCCAGAACTCCTTGAGGTCGAAGTGCTTGGAATCCTTGGCGGTTTCCACGCCGAACGCGGTGTAGCCGCGCGCGCCACCGCTGCCTTCCACGTGATAACGGCGCTTGGTCGCTTCCGGCAACGCGAAGAACGCCTTGAACACGTCGTAGGCGGCATCGATGTCGGCCTGGGCGATGCCGTGATTGCGGATGCCGGCAAAGCCCCACTGCCGGTAAGCCGCTCCGAGCTCGGCGACGAAGGCGTCGCGGTCGGTGTCGAAACGGGTGATGTCCAGCGTGGGGATGCGCGCGCTCATACGGATGTCTGCAGTCAAGGTCGAAAGGTCGAGAGAAACCTGCTGGTCAGATCAGCAGGCGATACAACAGGTAAAACGTCGCGGCCTTGGCGATGACCACGCAGACGCCAATGACGATCGACTCACGCCGCGTCACGCACTGCACCCGAGAGCCGGTCGAGCGTGTCCTGCATCAGGCCGGCGTCGTCGGCTTCCACGGTCACCCGCACCACCGGCTCGGTGCCCGACGGGCGCAGGAACGCCCGGCCACGGCCTTGCACGGCGGCCTGCGCCTGCTGCAATGCCTGGCGCACGTTGGCTGCTTCCACAATGGCCTTGGCGGTGCCGCCATCCAGGCGCACGTTGACGGTCTTCTGCGGCACCTTGCTCAGGCTGCCCAGCGCCTCGCGCAGGCTCTGCCCGTCGCGACCCAGTGCCTCGAGCACCTGCAGCGCACTGACGATGCCATCGCCGGTGCTGGCACGGTCCAGGCACAGCAGGTGACCGGATGTTTCGCCGCCCAAGGTGCCGCCGCCTTCGACCAGGGCCTGATGCACGTAGCGGTCGCCGACCTTGGCGCGCTGGAACGGGATGTTCAGTGCAGCCAATGCCTGTTCCAGACCGTAATTGGTCATCAAGGTGCCGACCACGGTACCCGCCAGCCGGCCGCTGGCCTGCCACGAGCGCGCGAGCACGTACAGCAGATCGTCGCCATCGACCGGATTGCCCTGGTCGTCGGCCATCAGCACGCGGTCGCCGTCGCCGTCGAAGGCGATGCCCAGGTGCGCACCGCACTCGCGCACCTTCGCAGCGAGATTCTCGATATGGGTCGAGCCCACGCCGGCGTTGATGTTGAGCCCGTCCGGCGCGGCGCCGATGACCACCACGTCGGCGCCCAGCTCGCGGAACAGCATGGGTGCGATGTGGTAGGTGGCGCCGTGCGCGCAATCCAGCACCATCTTCAGCCCGTGCAGGGTGAAACCGCGCGCCACGCTGGCCTTGCAGAATTCGATATAGCGGCCGATGGCATCACGCGTGCGGATGGCCTTGCCCAATCGCTCCGATTCCACCGTATGGAACGGCTCGTCCAACGCCGCTTCGATCGCCGCTTCGGTGGCGTCATCGAGCTTCTCGCCTTCGGCGGAGAAGAACTTGATGCCGTTGTCGTAATGCGGATTGTGCGAGGCGCTGATCACCACCCCGGCGTCGGCGCGCAGCGTGCTGGTCAGAAAGGCGATGGCCGGGGTCGGCATCGGTCCGATCAGCTGCACGTCGGCCCCGGCGGCAACCAGGCCGGCTTCCAGCGCCGCTTCGAACATGTAGCCGGAAATACGGGTGTCCTTGCCGATCAGCACCAGCGGCCGCTTGCTGCGGCCCCGGGTCAGCACACGGCCGAGCGCATTGCCCAGGCGCAGCACGAAATCGGCCGAGATCACGCCCTGCCCGACCCGGCCGCGGATGCCGTCGGTGCCGAAATACTTGCGTGCGCTCATGCGGCGTCGGCGTCTTGCGGATGCGGCTGCCGCATCATCATCGCGGTGAGCTCGGCGATGCGGTCGCGCATCTGGCGGCGGTCGCAGATCTGGTCGATGGCGCCGTGATCCAGCAGGAACTCCGAGCGCTGGAAACCTTCCGGCAACGTTTCGCGCACGGTCTGTTCGATCACGCGCGGGCCGGCAAAGCCGATCAGCGCATGCGGCTCGGCGATGTTGATATCGCCAAGCATCGCGAACGAGGCCGACACGCCGCCGGTCGTGGGATGGGTCAGCACCGAGATATACGGCAGGCCGGCTTCGCGCAGGCGGCCGAGCGCGGCCGAGGTCTTGGCCATCTGCATCAGCGAGAACAGGCCTTCCTGCATGCGCGCGCCGCCACTGGCGGAAAAGCACACGAACGGGCAGCCGACTTCCAGCGCCACTTCGGCCGCACGCGCAAAGCGCTCGCCGACCACCGACCCCATCGAGCCGCCCATGAAGGCGAAATCGAACGCAGCGGCGACCAGCGGATTGCCCTTGAGCGTGCCGCGCATGGCGATCAGCGCGTCGTATTCGCCGCTGGCCTTCTGGCTGGCCTTGATGCGTTCGCCGTAGCGCTTCTGGTCCTTGAACTTGAGCGCGTCGACCGGCCCGAGCTGCGCGGCGATTTCAGTGGTCGCGGTGTCCGGGTCGAACAGCGAATTCAGGCGCGCGCGGGCGCGGATCGCCATGTGGTGATCGCATTTCGGGCACACCTCGAGGTTCTCTTCGAGTTCCGGGCCGTACAGCGCGCTCCCGCAATTGCTGCACTTTTCCCACAGGCCCTCGGGGACGCTGCGCTTCTTGGCTGGTGTGTTTTCGGTGCGGATGCCGGAGGGCATCAATTTGCTGAGCCAGCTCATGCGTGTATGACAATCCATGCAGGGCGGCCTGGCGGGCCGCAGAGGGGCGACAGTCTAACGCAGCGCCCCAGGCTGGTGCAGCGCGCCGGACATGGCGGGTTGCCGCTGTGGCGGAGCGTTGTGGTGCAAGCTGTCGGGCGATATGCAGCAGGTTGGCATGCTGCGGGGCACCGTGTGTTCAATGGCTGTCAACGCCTTCGCCCAGCCCGGCGCTGCTTCGCCCGTCCCCTCACCTCCCCCTCCCGCAGGAGCGGGGCTTTGATTCCTTCTCCGATCGGGACATTGTCCTCGCAGATGGGAGCGACGGTACCCCGCAGGGGTGGATGAGGATGCGGGCGAAGCCCCGTGCATCCACGCGAGAAGATCCTGAGGTCTGGCGTCAGCGGTGATCCAGCGCCTGCCGAAGTGGGGCAAGGAACGCTTCGGCGCGCTCACGGGCGCTGCGGACCTCGCCTGCTTCCGCCAACGCGGCGACCAGGGCGCTGCCCACCACCACGCCATGGGCATCCACGGCCATGGCAGCGGCACTGGCCGCATCCTTGATGCCGAAGCCGGCCACCACCGGCGCGCCGGCCCGCTGGCGCAGCTGGCGCAGGCGGTCGCTGGCGGCGTGGGTGTCGAGCAGATTGGAGGCGCCGGTGACGCCGGCAAAGCTGACGTAGTACAGATAGCCCTGCGCGGTGCTGCACAGCATGTCCAGGCGCTGCTCGCTGGTGGTGGGCGAAGCCAGTGCGATCAGCGCCAAGCCGACCTCGGTGAAGATGGTGCGCGTTTCGCCGGCTTCTTCCGGCGGCAGGTCGACCAGCAGCACACCA
Organism: Xanthomonas phaseoli pv. phaseoli; assembly: GCA_022749655.1. Lineage (GTDB taxonomy): Bacteria > Pseudomonadota > Gammaproteobacteria > Xanthomonadales > Xanthomonadaceae > Xanthomonas > Xanthomonas phaseoli. The sequence goes on along the minus strand of CP094243.1, from coordinate 2,419,422 downwards.
TCCACGCCCGCGGCGACCGCGGCTTCGGCGAAGCGTCGCGTGCCATGGATCTCGATCGGGTTGAGGTAGCCCATCAGCACCACCGGCGTGGTGGCATCTTCGCGGCGAAACTCGTGCACCGCTTCCAGCACATACGCCAGGCCGGCGCCACGTGCCAGCGCGCGCTCGGAGCTGCGCTGGATGGTGGGGCCGTCGGCCATGGGGTCGGAGAACGGCACACCCAGCTCGATCACATCGGCACCGGCGCGCACCAGCGCGTGCATCACCGGCACGGTGGCTTCCAGCGATGGGTCGCCGGCGGTGATGAAAGGGATCAGTGCCTTGCGCCCATTGGCACGCAGCTCGGCGAAGCAGGAATCGATACGACGCATGAAATCACTCGAACAAGGGAGGAAAGCCAGCCGCCATGGAACCTCAGGTGGCAAAGAAATACCGCATCAGCGCAAAGCACAGCGCAAACAGGTAGCCGTAGGAAAATCGATCGATGCGCAGCACCGGGTCGCCGCGCCGCGCACGCCACGCACCAAGCGCGGCCATCAGCCCACCGGCGACCAGCGGTACGATCACTAGCGCTGCCAGTCGCGCGCCGTGAGTCGCGGTGAGGTGCTGCGGCAGCAGCCAGAGACTGACACCGCCAAGCAACGCACCCGCGATTGCGTAGCCGACCGCTGCCAGCCCCGGCGAGGGCCTGCGCTCGAACGACTCGGCGACAGCGTGCAGGCCAAGTTCGATCAGCAGCTCGGTCAAGGCCTGCAGCAGCAGCTCGGCCACCAACTGGAGCATTCCTTCGAGCATCGCCGCGTCCCTGCATCCGGAGAGAGCGTTAGCCGCAGCCACGCTTAAAGCGCGATTCCCTCGCGCGCCGCGATGGTATGCACATCCTTATCGCCACGCCCGGAGAGATTGCACAACACCAGCGCATCCCTGGGCAGCTCGCGCGCCAGCTTGATCGACTGCGCCACCGCATGGCTGGACTCCAGCGCGGCCAGAATGCCTTCGGTATGCGCCAGCAGATGGAAGGCCGCCATCGCCTCGTCGTCGGTGATGCCCTGGTACACCGCGCGACCGCTGTCGGACAGGAACGAATGCTCCGGGCCCACGCCGGGGTAATCCAGGCCAGCGGAGATCGAATGCGTTTCGGTGATCTGGCCGTCGTCGTCGCAGATCACATAGGTGCGATTGCCGTGCAGCACGCCCGGGCGACCTGCGGCGATGGAGGCGGCATGCCGGCCGGTGGCGATGCCGTCGCCGGCCGCTTCGGCGCCATAGATCTTGACGCCCGGATCGTTGAGGAAGGCATGGAACAGACCGATCGCATTGCTGCCGCCCCCACGCAGGCGCTGATCGCATCCGGCAGCCGGCCATAGTCCTGCAGCATCTGTTCGCGCGCCTCGCGGCCGACGATGGCGTTGAAGTCGCGCACCATGCGCGGGTACGGGTCCGGGCCGGCCACGGTGCCGATGATGTAGAAGGTGTCGCGCACGTTGGTCACCCAGTCGCGCATGGCTTCGTTGAGCGCGTCCTTGAGCGTGGCCGAGCCGGAGATCACCGGGATCACCGTGGCGCCGAGCAGCTTCATGCGGTAGACGTTGATCTTCTGCCGCTCGATATCGGTGGCGCCCATATAGACCACGCATTCCAGGCCCAGGCGTGCGGCCACGGTGGCACTGGCAACGCCGTGCTGGCCGGCGCCGGTCTCGGCAATGATGCGGGTCTTGCCCATGCGGCTGGCCAGCAAGGCCTGGCCGATGGTGTTGTTGATCTTGTGCGCGCCGGTGTGGTTCAGGTCTTCGCGCTTGAGCAGGATCTGCGCCCCACCCACTTCACGGCTGAGCCGTTCGGCATGGTAGATCGGGCTGGGACGGCCGACGTAGTGCTTGAGGTCCTTGTCGTATTCGGCAATGAAACTCGGGTCCTGCCGCGCCTGATCGTAGGCAGCGGACAGTTCCTGCAGCGGGCCGATCAAGGTTTCGGCGACGAAACGGCCACCGAACTTGCCGAAGTGGCCGGCAGCATCCGGATAGGCGTAAAAGTCACTGATGGGCTGGGCCGACATGGAAATCCTCTACAGCAATGCGTCATACGAGAAGCGTCACTCTAGCGCAGCCGGGACATGGGATAAATCGATAAGATTGCCGCAACCTGTGAGCTGGAATCACATATGAGCACCTTGCTTCCTCCGCTGGCAGCGCTGCGTGCGTTCGACGCTGCCGCGCGCCTGCAGAGCGTCAGCCGTGCTGCCCAGGAACTGCACGTCACCCATGGCGCCATCAGCCGGCACGTGCGCTCCCTGGAACAGGCATTGGGCACCGCGCTGTTTGCGCGCCAGGGCCGCGGCCTGGTGCTGACCGCGGCGGGCGTTCGGCTACGCGATGCCACTGGCGAAGGCTTTGGCGTGATTAGCCAGGCCTGGGCGGCATTGCAACGCCCGGCCACCGAAGCGCCGCTGGTGCTCGGGTGTTCGGGTAGCCTGCTGGCGCGCTGGGTGATTCCGCGCCTAGGACTGCTGCAGCAAGAGCTGCCGGATGTGCGCCTGCATCTGTCGGCCAGCGAACAACCGCCCGGCCCAGACCTGGACGGCCTGGATGCTGCCCTGTTGCTGGACACCCCGCCCTGGCCGAGCGAGTGGCAGGTGCACACCCTAGGCGTGGAGTGGATCGGGCCGGTGCTGAGCCCCAGCTCGCATCCACACTGCAGATCGAGGGGAGCGGCCCGGCCGCGCTCGGCGATCACGCGCTGCTGCACACCCGCTCGCGCCCGCAGGCCTGGCCGGAATGGGCCCACGCGCACGGGCTGGCACCTGAGGGGTTGCACTTCGGCACCGAATTCGAACACCTGGTGTATCTGCTGGAAGCCGCTGCCGCTGGCCTTGGAATCGCGATTGCACCGCAGCCGTTGGTCGCCGCGGACCTGGCAGCCGGGCGCCTGCTGGCGCCATGGGGCTTCACCGCCACGCCCGGCCGCTGGGTGCTGTGCGCCGCCAAGCGCAACCCGGATCCGCGCATCGAACGGCTGGCGGGTTGGCTAGGCAAAGCGCTGGCGGAAGATCAGCACACGTCTCAGGCCATGGGTGCAACGAACGCCTGAGCGGCTATCGCAGATGTTCGTTGCAACACTGCATCGCCCGACCACGCCTCGCGACGAGCATGTGCACCGTCAGGAGCTATACCTGCCGAGCGGAAGGCCACGCATCGGCACAACTAGCCAGAAGACACAAAGACGTCAGTCGCGGCTCGGCCTGAAGTAACGCCCTCTAGCGCGCGAACGCTCGTTAAACCGCCGCAAATGGCGAAACCGCGGCTGTGTCCAGCGAGATAAACGCAACGTGCGGGAAGGTCGCTGATCGGCACTCGGCACTCGGCACTCGGCACTCGGCACTCGGCACTCGGCACTCGGAAAGCACGCTAACGCGCACTCACGCTGCTAGCTATCCAAACGACCCAGCCGCGTCACGCGCCTGCTGTTACGAATCCCCAATCCCGAATCCCAAATCCCACCCTCACGACATGTCGTGACAATCCGCCCGCCGCACTTCCTCGACAAACTTGCGCATCTTGTGGCCGTCCTTGATGCCCGGCGCCAGCTCCACGCCACTGGAAACGTCCACGCCCCAGGGCAAGGTGGCCACGATGGCGTCGAACACGTTGTCGGCGTTGATGCCGCCGGCCAGCAGGAACGGACGATGCAAGCCGGTGGGCAGGCGCGACCAGTCGAAGGTCTTGCCGGTGCCGCCGCCCGCGCCGGGCGCATGGCTGTCGAACAGGAAGCCAGCGGTATTGGGATAGGACAACTGCAGCGTCCGCGCGTTGGCGTCTTCGCCATTCACGCCGCTGCTGCCCATCGGCACCGCCTTGAGATACGGCAGGTTGAAGCTGCGGCAGAACGCGTCGTCTTCCTCGCCATGGAACTGCAACAGGGTCGGGCGCACGGTGCGCACCACTTCGCGCACCTCTTCCTTGGAATTGTTGCGGAACAACGCCACCACATCGACCATCGGCGCAGTCGCCTGGCGCATCGCGCGCGCCTCTGCCGGCGCAACGCGCCGGGGGCTGCCATGCGCAAAGATGAAACCTACCGCGTCCACACCCAGCTCGCCGGCCAGCCGGATATCGCCGGCGCGGGTCATGCCACAAAACTTGATACGGGTGCGGTACAGCGATCGATTCATTGGGTCACCTCAACAGGCAGATGCCACTCTGCAGGATACAGAGGTCCGATAAATACCAGACCCTGTGGCGGCGCTGTCGGGCCGGCCACAGTGCGGTCGCGTCCGGCGAGCAACGTCGCGATCCAGTCGGCCGGCTGCTCGCCGGTACCGACCAAAATCAGCGAGCCCACAATATTCCGCACCATGTGATGAAGGAATGCATTGGCCTGGACCTGCACCTCCACCACCTCGCCGATACGCTGCACGTGGATGGCTTGCAGGTGACGGCGTGCGTGCAAGGCCTGGCATTGCACGCTGCGGAACGCGCTGAAATCGTTCTCGCCCAATAACGCCTGTGCTGCCGCATGCATGGCATCGGCATCGAGCGGGCGACGCTCCCAGCTCAGGGTCTGCCGATACAGCGCCGGGCGAATCTGCCGATTGAGCAGGCGATAGCGGTAACGACGCGCGCGCGCTGAAAAGCGCGCATGGAAGTCATCGGCTGCCGGCACGCACCAGCGCACGGCGATCGACGGCGGCAGGCGCGCAGTGGTGCCCAGCATCCAGCCACGCGGCTCGCGGCGTGCGTCGCTGTCGAAATGCACCACCTGGCATTCGCCATGCACGCCGGCGTCGGTGCGCCCGGCGCAGACCACCTGCACCGGCGCATCGGCGACCGACGACAAGGCTGCCTGCAGGCTGGCCTGCACGCTCGGCCCACCATGCTCGCCCAACTGCTGCCAGCCCTGGAACTCGCTGCCGTCGTATTCCACGCCCAGCGCGTAACGCATCGGTATCTGCCCTATGAGTGAATCGAAGAAATCGGCGCGCCGGTCATGCCACCGCCATCGCAGGCGATTGCCGGCCCAGCCCCGCCGCCACAAAGAAGGTGAAGTGTACGAGCCGCATTGCCTGGTGGGTGCCGAGCCGCGGCAACGCGCGTGCGGCCAGCGCGCAGGCGCGTGGTCAGTCGTCGGACCCGACGCTATGCTCGGACCACACGGCCAAGGTGGTGCCGCCGGGCTCGCGGAAATGAAACCGGCTGCCGCCCGGAAAACCGAATATCGGCTTGACGATCTCCCCGCCTGCGCCACGCACGCGCTCCATTACCGGGGCCAATGCGTCCGCATACAGCACCACCAACGGCCCACCCTGTTCCGGCGCCGGCGCGGCTGCACGGTAGAAGCCGCCGTCCAGGCGGCCATCGTTGAAGGCCAGGTAATCCGGGCCGTAGGCCTGGAATTGCCAACCGAACACCGCTTCGAAAAACGCACGACTGGCATCCGGATCGATGGAGGCGAACTCCACATAGTCGATCCGGCGCTCGCGTGCGGCGCCTGTCTGCGCGGGCAGGCAGTCGATCGCCGGGCTCATGCCAGGCGTTCCAGCAGCTCGGCCGCTTCGGCGCGCGTGGCGTCGTCGCCGGTGGCGGCAACTTCCAGCAGCAGGCCGCGCGCGGTGTCCTTGTCGCCCAGGTCCATGTAGGCCACCGCCAGTTCCAGGCGATCGCGCCCGGCCGAGGCGATGCCCCGGCTGGCCGACGCGCTGGGCGCGGCACTCGGTGCCGCAGGCGCACGTTCGAAATCCAGGCTGTCTTGCGTGGCCACCGCGACCGGGGAGGCGTTCGACGGAACATCGCCGATCGTGGGCGCGACATCTGTGTGGTGCGTTTCCACAGCTTCGGACGCCGGTTGCGGCGGGGCCTGCGCCTCGTCGACGGGCGTGGTGTGCTGCGGCGGCGTTGCCACCACCGGCGGTGCGGCACGCAGCGCACGCCAATCGTCGCTGTTGACCGCCATGGGCGCAGCAGCCGGCTCGGACGGCAGCGGCTCGCGACGCAGCACCTCCGACAACGGTTGCTGCGTGTCATGGGCGCGCTCTTCGTCGCGCAGATCGGCCTGCTCGAATTCGGTCTCGTGCACCACATCGCGCTCGCTGGGCTCGGTGGTTGGCGTCGCGTCTTGCGGTTCGGCGGCCTGCACCGGTGCGCCAGGCAGGACGAAGTCGAACTGCCGACGCGGCAACGGCGGCAGCGGCGAGGGTTTGCGGCGGCGCGCGGCCAGCCACGCCACCATGGCAGCGACGATCAACACCAGCCCGCCGATCAACCACAGCGGAAAACCGCCGCCCTGTTGTGCGGCCGCCGGAGTTTCCGACAGGCGTTTTTGCGCGGCCGCCAGATCGCTGTCCTTCATGGCGATCAGCGCTTGCTGTTGCTGCTTGAGCTTTTCCAGATCCGCCACGCGGGTCCGCAGGTCCTGCAATTCCGCATCGCGGGTGGCGATGTCTTCCTTGGCCTGTTGCAACTGTTGATTGGCCGCCATCTCGCCCTCGCCTTCGGCACTGGTGCCGGACGTGACGCCGGCGGTGTTGGTCTGACTCGCCACGGCAGGGGCGATTTCGAGCCGCGCGCCGTTGCCGGACGCTGCGGCAGGCGTGGCGGGCGGCGGCGTGGCGGTAGCGGCAGCGCCGGCTTCGGCCGGTTGCGGCACCGCCGATCGCGCCTGCTGCCACTGCGCGGCCTGCTCGCGCACCATGACCGCCGCTTCGGCCGCACCGACCTGGGCAAGTGCGTCTTCCTGCGGCGTGCGCAGCACCGCGCCCTGCTTCAGGCGGTTGATGTTGCCGTTGATGAAGGCGTCCGGATTGGTGCGCAGCAACGCCAGCATGGTCTGGTCCAGCGAATGCCCGCTGGAACGCGCCACCGCCGCGGCGATCTCCGACAAGGTCTGGCCCGCGCGCACGGCCGGCAACGCATCGCCGGCCTGCGTCGCAGACCCGGCAGACGCACTGGCAGTCGCACGTGCGGCCGGTTCGGCGCTGGCGTTGTCTTGCGCGGTGCGGTCGGCGACCGGCGCCGGCTCGCGTGCAATCGCATTGCTGGAACCGGCACGCGGCGCTTCGATGGCCGGCTCGGCGATGGCGGCCGCGGTATTGGGCGCATCGACCAAGGCGGAATATTCGCGCACCAGCCGGCCCTGGCCCCACTCCACCTCGATCAGGAAGTTGATCGCCGGCTGGTCCACCGCCTGGCTGCTGGTGACGCGGATCACTGCCCGCCCGCGTGCGTCCTGCGCGAACTGGAACTGCAGATTGCTGACCAGCCCTTGTGGGCGCTCCAGGCCGACCCGCGCAAACGTGGTGGCCGATGCAAGCGCCACGCGCGCGTTGTCGAGTTCGCCCGGCTCGTTGGAAATGACCGGAATCTCGGCCACCAGCGGTTGCCCGGGCTTGGACAGCACCCGGATATCGCCCAGCCCCAACGCCATTGCGGCGCCGCTGCAGGCCATCAGCAGCAACGCACCTATCCCTTGTATCGGACGCATCGCGCCCCGCCCCTATGTTTCATGGGCATCAATATAGCCGCTGAATGAGCGAAAAAGTCGGTGCCGTGATCCAGAGCGCTGCGCCAGCGACACTACCGCAGTGCGGCATGCATGCGTGGCCACTGCAAACAGGCAAGCGTTGATGGGCGCTCGTACTGCGCGAGGTCTCAAGCGCGCAACGGGTTGTCGGCAGATTGCGTGGTGCAACATCACGAACTGCACGATGCCACGACGTGACGCCAATGGCGCGTTCTGTGCAGGCAATGGCGTGTGCGAGCGGCGGGCGGCGTGACGGCTCGCGCACGCTGCAAGACCCCTCGACGCGTAGGGCGTGCGATAGCAGGCGACACGCGCACGTGCGCATGTCTGCAGGCACGCGACGGGCAGCGCGCCTGCAGGTTGGAGCTTGGTTGAGAATCGAGCAGACCTTCCACGCGTCGGTGCGCACCCTGCCAGAGCGCTTGCGCGCGGTGCGCCTGTCTGGGAAGCATCATTGCGCTCCGACATGCTCCAGCATGTGCACGGCGGTGTAGAGCCGCCAACCGCGTGGAGCGACCAGTCTCATGCAGGTGCAACCGGCGCGCTCAGCACCGCAGTGAACCGCAGTGACCGGCCGGTGCCTGCTGCACCATGCACCGGCCGCGCGCGCCGATGGCGACTGCGCGGTCGTTTTTGTCGTGCCCCTCAGGCTTCCTGTGCGACCAGTTCGGCCAACTGCACAGCGTTGAGCGCGGCGCCCTTGCGGATGTTGTCGGAGACGATCCACAGGTTCAGGCCACGCGGATGCGAGAAGTCTTCGCGGATGCGACCGACGAACACCGCATCCTTGCCGGACGCATGCGTGACCGGGGTCGGGTAGCCGCCGGGCTTGCGCTCGTCCACCACTTCCACGCCGGGCGATGCTTCCAGCAGCGCGCGCGCCGCTTCCACGGTGATCTTGTCGCGGGTCTCGATCGCCACCGCTTCGGAATGGCCGTAGAACACCGGCACGCGCACCGCGGTGGGATTCACCTGGATGCTGTCGTCGCCGAGGATCTTGCGGGTCTCCCAGACCAGCTTCATCTCTTCCTTGGTGTAGCCGTTGTCCTGGAAGTCGTCGATGTGCGGGATCAGGTTGAAGGCGATCTGCACCGGGAAACGCTGCGGGTCGATGTCCTGGAAGCTCAGCAGCTCGCTGGTCTGCTTGCCCAGTTCTTCCATCGCCGAACGCCCGCCGCCGGAGACCGACTGGTAGGTCGCCACATTGATGCGCTCGATGCCGTACTTGCGGTGAATCGGGCCCAGCGCCACCAGCATCTGCATGGTCGAGCAATTGGGATTGGCGATGATGCCGCGCGGGCGCTGCTTGAGCGCCTCCGGGTTGACCTCGGACACCACCAGCGGCACGTCGTCGTCGTAACGGAAGGCCGAGGAATTATCGATCACCACCGCACCGGCCGCAGCGAACTTGGGACCGTATTCCTTGGACACGCTGCCGCCCGCAGAGAACAGCGCGATGTCCACGCCGGTGGGATCGAACTCGGCCAGGTCCAGCACATCGACCTTGCCGCCATTGAACTCGACCTGCCCGCCCGCCGAGCGCGAGGACGCCAGCGCGTACAGGGTGGCGACCGGGAAGTTGCGCTCGGCCAGGATGCTCAGCATGGTCTCGCCGACAGCGCCGGTGGCGCCCACGACGGCGACGTTGAAACGACGGTTTTCGTTACTCATGAGAATGTCTTTATCGAAAGGGGAAAGAAGGGGAGCACTGCGCGCTGGGTTCGGGAACCTCCAACGCTCGCCGCGGAGGTTCCCTATCGTTTGGTCGAAATGGTTTTGCTCGCGCCCACGATCGCGCCGCCACGTTTGGCAGCGGCAATCGCATCGGCATTGAGCGCGCTCGGCGGGTTGCCGGCATGCGGGCCCTTGCTCAGCGCAGCGATCAGGTTGTCCACCGCCAGTTGCACCATCGCGCGGCGGGTGGCCAGGCTGGCGCTGCCGATATGCGGGGTGAGCACCACGTTGTGCAGCGCCAGCAACTCCGGACGCACACGCGGCTCGCCTTCGTAGACATCAGGCCGGCACCGGCCAGGCGGCCGTTGGCCAGCGCGTCGGCCAGCGCCAGCTCATCGACGATGCCGCCGCGGGCAATGTTCACCAGCGTGGCAGTGGCGCGCATCTTGCCCAGCGCCGCGGCATCGATGATGTGGTGCGAGTCTCTGGTATATGGCAACACCAGCACCAGGTGATCGGACTGCGCCAGCAACGTCTCGAAATCGACGTACTGCGCGCCCAGCGCCTGTTCGGTGGCGGCCGGCAACTGGCTGCGGTTGTGATACAGCACGCGCATGCCGAAACCGTGCGCGCCGCGCCGCGCGATGCCCTGCCCGATCCGGCCCATGCCCAGGATGCCGAGCGTGCTGCCGTGGATATCGGCGCCAAGCATGGTCTTGAACGACCATTGCCCCCACTGCCCGTCGCGCAACCAGCGCTCGGACTCGGTGATCCGGCGGGCGGTGGCCATCAGCAGCGCGAAGCCGAGATCGGCGGTGGTTTCGGTGAGCACGTCCGGCGTGTTGCTGGCCAGGATGCCGGCGGCGCTCAGCGCATCCAGATCCAGGTTGTTGTAGCCCACGCCGACATTGGCGATGGCGCGCAGCTGCGGCGCGGAGGCGATTTCGGTCGCGCCGATACGCTCGTTGAGGGTGATCAGGGCGCCGTCCAGCGGTGCCAGTTGCGCAGCCAGCTCGGCCGGCGAATACGCGCTGACGCGCTGCGTGGTGGTCAGCTCGAAATGCTCGCCCAACTGCGCGACGACATCGTCGAACAGCGGCTGGCTGACCCACACCTTGGCGCGACGGCCGTCAGACATCGACCTGCCCGGGAATGCGGGGCGACACCTCGCCCACATCGCCGCATTGCGCACGGTGACGCAGCGCCTGGTCCATCAGCACCAGCGCCATCATCGCCTCGGCGATCGGGGTAGCGCGGATGCCCACGCACGGGTCGTGCCGGCCGGTGGTGATGACATCGACCACGCTGCCGTCGGCATCCACCGTGGCGCCGGGCAAGCGCAGGCTGGAGGTGGGCTTGAGCACCATCGAGGCGGTGACCGCCTGGCCGGTGGAGATTCCGCCCAGGATGCCGCCAGCATGGTTGCTGAGAAAGCCTTCCGGGGTGATCAGGTCGCGGTGCTCGGTGCCCTTCTGCGCCGCGCTGGCAAAGCCGTCGCCGATCTCCACGCCCTTGACTGCATTGATGCTCATCAAGGCCGCCGCGAGTTCGGCATCGAGCTTGCCGTAGATCGGCTCGCCCCAGCCTGCGGGCACGCCGCCGGCGACCACGTCCACCCGCGCACCGACCGAATCGCCGGATTTACGCAGCGCATCCATGTAGGTTTCCAGTTCCGGCACCTGCGCGGCATGCGGCCAGAAAAACGGGTTGTCTTCCACTGCATCCCAGTCGAAACCAGCGGGACGGATCTGGCCCAGTTGCGACAGGAAACCGCGCACCAGCACGCCATAACGCTGCTTGAGCCACTTCTTGGCGATCACGCCGGCGGCCACGCGCATGGTGGTTTCGCGCGCCGACGAGCGCCCGCCGCCGCGCGGATCGCGAATGCCGTACTTCTGCCAATAGGTGTAATCCGCATGGCCCGGACGGAACTGCTGGGCGATGTTGGTGTAGTCCTTGCTGCGCTGATCGGTGTTGCGGATCAGCAAGCCGATCGGCGTGCCGGTGGTGCGGCCTTCGTACACGCCTGACAGGATCTCGATTTCGTCGGCCTCGCGGCGCGCGGAGGTGTGCCGGCTCTTGCCGCTGGCGCGGCGCTGCAGGTCGTGGGCGAACTCTTCCGGCGCCAGCTCCAGGCCGGGAGGACAGCCATCGACGACGCAACCGATCGCCGGCCCGTGCGATTCGCCGAAGGTGGTGACAGTGAACAGCTTGCCGAACGAATTGGCACTCATGCGCGCAGGCTCATCGCTGCGCGGCCAGCTCGGCGATGCGGGCGCCGTGGGCGATCAATTCGCGGCATTCCACCGCAAAAATGCCCATCTGCCCCACCTTGAACTCGACCCAGGCCAGATCCACTTCCGGCAGCAGCTTGACCAGGTGCTGCTCGGACTCGCCCACCTCGCAGATCAGCAGGCCGTCTTCGCTCAGGTGCTGCGGCGCATCGCGCAGGATCTTCAGCACCAGGTCCAGGCCATCGTCGCCGGCGCGCAGGCCCAGTTCGGGCTCGTAGGAATACTCCTGCGGCAGCGCGTCGGTTTCGTCGTTGGTGACGTACGGCGGGTTGGTGACGATCAGGTCGTACTGGCGACCGCCCAGGCCGGCGAACAGGTCCGACTTGAGCAAGGTGACATTGTCCGCATGCAGGCGCGCCTTGTTTTCGGCGGCCAGCGCCAGCGCATCGTCGCTGATGTCCACGCCGTCCACATCCCACTGCGGGTTGTAGTGGCCCATCGCGATGGCAATACAGCCCGAACCGGTGCACAGGTCCAGCGCACGGGTCACCTCGCGCCCGCCCAGCCACGGCTCGAAGCCGGCTTCGATCAGTTCGGCGATCGGCGAACGCGGCACCAGCGCACGCGCATCGCTCTTGAAACTCAGGCCGGCGAACCAGGCCTCGCCGGTGAGATAAGCCGCCGGCACGCGCTCGGTGATGCGGCGCTCGAACAGACCGAGCACCTGCTCTTTTTCCGAGCGCAGCAAGCGCGCCTGGCCGTAAGCCGGGCCCAGATCGTGCGGCAGATGCAGGCTGTGCAGCACCAGTTGGGTAGCTTCGTCCAGCGCATTGTCGTAGCTGTGGCCGAAGGTCAGACCGGCTGCATTGAAACGGCTGGTGCCGTAGCGGATCAGGTCGATGATGGTGTGCAGTTCGTCGGCCGCGGCGGCAGTCATGGCAACAACTAAAGAGGAATCGGCCCCCGATTATAGAGGTCGGATCGGTATCATGAGCGTCCGTTGCACTGGAAACCGCCATGTTCAATCGCAATACCGGCATCGTGCTACTGGTGGCCCTGGCCGCTGGCCTGGGGATGTTGCTGGGCCAGAAGTTCCTTGGCGGCGCGCCCAGTTCGCCATGGCCACCCACCAAGACCATCACCTTTTATCCGCAGCCGCGCCCGCTGCCGCAATTCAGCCTGCGCCAGTCCGACGGCACCCAGTTGGTGCCCGGCGAGCTCAAGGGGCATTGGACGCTGGTGTTTCTGGGCTTCACGTTTTGCCCCGATGTCTGCCCCACCACCTTGACCGATCTGGCCGTGGCGCAACAGCAATGGGAAAGCATTCCCGATGGCTTGCGCCCGCGCGTGCTGTTCGTCTCGGTGGACCCGCAGCGCGATCCGCCTGCGCGCCTGGGCGAGTACGCGCACGCCTTCCACAAGGACACCCTGGCCGCCACTGCCGACGTGCCGGCACTGGAGCGCTTTGCCACCGCGCTGGGCTTCGTGTTCCAGAAGGTGCCGGGCAAGGGCTATGCGCAGAATCCCAACGACTACAGCATGGATCATTCGGCCGGCATCGCCGTGCTCGATCCGCAAGGCCGTCTGGCCGGGTTGATCCGTCCCCGCTTGATCCGAAGGCGATCGCCGCCGACCTCCAACAGCTGACCAAGGTAACCGCTCCGTGAGTCTCGTCACTTCCCTGACCTACGTGCTGCCGCACCGGTTGCTGTCGTCGCTGGCGCGCGCGCTGGCCTATTCGCAGACCCCCTCCACCAAGCAGTGGTTGATCGACACGGTCACGCGCAAGTTCGGCGTGGACCTGAGCGAGGCACAGGAGCCGGATCCGCGCGCCTATCCCACCTTCAACGCGTTTTTTACCCGCGCCTTGAAGCCCGGCGCGCGCGTGCCGGATGCCGACCCTGCGGCGGTGCTGATGCCGGCCGACGGCCGCATCAGCCAGCTCGGCCCGATCGAGAACGGCCGCATTTTCCAGGCCAAGGGGCAGTCGTTCACCGCCGCCGAATTGCTTGGCGACGAAGCGGCCGCAGTGCCGTTCAACAACGGTCTGTTCGCCACCGTGTATCTCTCGCCCAAGGACTACCACCGCGTGCATATGCCGTGGACCGGCACCCTGCGCGAAACCGTGCACGTGCCCGGCCGGCTGTTCAGCGTGGGCCCGGACGCAGTGCGCAACGTGCCGCGCCTGTTCGCGCGCAACGAGCGGCTGGTGTGCCACTTCGACACCGAGTTCGGCCCGATGGCCTCAGTGATGGTTGGCGCGTTATTGGTCTCGGGTGTGGAGACGGTCTGGAGCGGCGTGGAGATTCCGCGCTATGGCGACCGCATCACGCGCAAGGACTATCGCGGCAAGGGCATCGTGCTGGAAAAGTTCGCGGAGATGGCCAGGTTCAATTACGGCTCGACCGTGATCGTGCTGCTGCCGCCGGGCGTGGCCACGCTAGATGGCAACCTTGCGGCCGAAACATCGGTTCGTCTTGGCCAGGCGCTCGCCCGTCGCCAGTGAAGTGCGGCACCGCGGCGTAGGAGCGGACCTGGCCGCGACCAGACATTCCCGACGATGCGCAGTCCCTACGCGCACCGTCTTGCTCGGCCCAAGATAAAAACACACGGCACACAACAGGGCGACTTGGAGGCTTTGTCGCTGCCGGCTCCGCTCCTGCGGCAACCAGACTTGTCACGAGCTTGCCGCCATCGCAGGAGCGGACCTGGCCGTGACCTAGCATTCCCGAGAACGCGTCGCATATCCGCGCGCTGCTTTCCCAGCTTCGGATCGAAAAGCTCCAGCCCGTGTTTGAGGCTACCGGACCGGCGTTGACGCGGCCTGGCCTGGCCCACGCTAGCGGGTTCAGGCCGATGCGCACCGCCGCCTAACAGGTGCGGCCATCAGCACCGCACCACCAGCGCACGGTTCAGCGATCGCAACCGGCCAGCTTGATGCTCTGCCCGGGCTTGAGCGCGTACGACGGTGCCTTCAAACCGTTGGCCTTGGCCAGCTCCTTGATCTCGCATTGATATTTGTTCGCCACGCGACCGAGCGTGTCGCCCTTGGCGATGGTGTAGCTGCGTACCTGCTTGGCCTTGGGCTTGGCCACTGCCGGCTGGCCGGTGGCGACCGTGGTCGGGACGCCGGCCATCTGGCTGACATCGCCCACCGCGACGCTGGGCACGTACTCGGGCGCGCTGCTGCTGCGCACGATCGCGCTGTTGAGGTCGGCAGTGATCAGGGTACGTGCCAGATCCGCACGCGGGCCGTTGACGCAGTAACGGGTGTAGAGGTTGACGATGCGGTTGGTGGCATTGATGACCGTGCCGGCCGGAATCCAGCCGTCGGATTCGTAACGCGGGTTGAGATTGCGCAGCGCACGCATGTAGCCGTCGCGCGTGCCCATGCTGCCCAGGCAGATGGTGAGTTCGTAGATGGTGGTCGACTTGGCCAGCTTGAGCGTGGCCGGCTGCGCATCGAGCTTGGGGAAATCCACCCCGTACTGGCGCGGGTGCAGGAAGATCCACGCCGCCGCGATCACCATCGGCACGTAGTCCTTTGTTTCGGCCGGGAACTGGTTATAGACGTCCTGCTCCCAGAAGCCGCGCCCGCCGCTCTGCGAGACACGCGTGCGGCACGGCCTTCGCCGCCGTTGTAGGCGGCCAGTGCCAGTTCGATGCTGCGGTTGAGCCCGGCCATGCGCTCATTGAGGTAGGCGGCGCTGGCTTCGGCGGCACTGCGTGCATCAAAGCGCGTATCGAAGCCGGTGCCGTCCGGGCCCAGCCCGAAGCGACGTCCGGTGGCAGGCATGAACTGCATCAACCCGGCCGCACCCGCGCGCGAGCTGGCATGCACCTTGCCGTTGGATTCCTTGGCCATGATGCCGAACAGCAGCGCTTCGGGCAGGCCGCGCTTCTGCCATTCCGGCCACATCACGCCGCGCAGGTTGCTGTAGTTTTCGTAGCTGGTCAGCAGTGCCGGGCGCATATCGGTGAGCCAGCGCCGGATACCGGCCTGCACGGCCGGGTTGTACTGCACCATCTTGTCGAAGTCGTGGCGCTGGTCGTTGAGCAGCGTGGCGGCACGCGCGGCCTCTGGCACGCCGTTCGACGCCGGGCCCAGATGGTCCGGGTCGGCTTGCAGCAGCGTGTCGTCGTCTTCCGGATCTTCGGCGGCCGGCGCCTCGGCATCGGCGCGCGCCTTGAGCAGGCGCTTGTAGGTGGCCAACTGGTTGGACACCAGGCAACCACGTTGCTTGATGCAGGCGTCGATGATGTCTTCCATGTCCTCCAGCGCGGCATCGCCTTCGGCGGTGCCCTTGGGGTCGGAGTTGTTCACCAACACCAGCGCATCGCGATAGCGCTTTTCGGCGGCGGCCATGCGCGCATCGAGCGCGGCGGCCTTCTCCGTGTCGCGTTTGGAGATGGCGTGGGCGGCGGGGACGACAGACATCAGCGCCACCACAGCCAGGACAGGCCATGGGCGCAAACCAAAATGAGCGAGCGGCATCGTAGGCAGTACAGCGGAAAGGCAGGCAGGGTAGCCGCCGGGGCAACATCGGGGCAAGGCAGCGGGGCCACCGGGGTCAGTGGGCCGTTAGCTTGGTGGGCGCGATCGATGCGTACGGCACCTGCAAACCGGCTCACCGACGCGAGGAATTGGGTGCGTCTGCGGCTTGCAGCGCTGCGTGTGCGTGATCGCCCGTCCGACCCAGCCTGCCGACCAGGATCTGCCGAGTTGCCGGCCGGCATTGCCCACCGGGATTGCCCGTTAGAATCGACCCTTTCCTACCGGATCAGCGCAATGGCCTCGTTCCTGCTCGGTAAAGGCGTCACCGACGACATCCCGGTTGTGCTGGAAGGCCGCTTCGGCAACCGCCACGGGCTGGTAGCCGGCGCCACCGGCACCGGCAAGACCGTGACCTTGATGACCCTGGCCGAAAGCTTCTCGCGGCTGGGCGTTCCGGTGTTCCTGGCGGACGTGAAAGGCGATGTCGCCGGCCTGGCCGTGGCCGCTGATGGCGCGCCCGGCGTGCTGCAGCGCGCCAACGATTTGGGCATGACCGACTACGCCCCGGCCGCCAACCCGGTGGTGTTCTGGGACCTGTATGGCCAGCTGGGGCATCCGGTGCGTACCACCGTCAGCGAGATGGGCCCCACCCTGCTCGCCCGGATTCTGGAACTCAACGACACCCAGTCCGGTGTGCTGGACATCGTGTTCAAGCTGGCCGACGACCGCGGCTTGCTGCTCCTGGACCTGGACGACCTGCGCGCGCTGCTCGCGCTGGTGGTCGAAGAGCGCAAGGAGCTCTCCACCAGTTATGGACTGGTGTCCAGCCAGTCGGTTGCCGCCATCCAGCGCGCCTTGCTGCGTTTGTCGCAGGACGGCGGCGAACAGTTCTTCGGTGAGCCTGCGCTGGAGCTGGCCAAACTGATGCGCGTCGCGCCGGATGGCCGTGGCGTGATCGGCATCCTGGCTGCCAACCAACTGGTGCTCAAGCCCAAGCTGTACTCCACCTTCCTGCTGTGGCTGCTGTCGGAACTGTTCGAACGCTTGCCCGAAGTGGGCGACCTGGAACAACCCAAACTGGTGTTCGTGTTCGACGAGGCGCACCTGCTGTTCGACGATGCGCCGGCGGCGCTGGTGCAGCGCATCGAACAGGTAGTGCGCCTGATTCGCTCCAAGGGCGTGGGCGTGTATTTCTGCTCGCAGTTTCCCGACGACATTCCCGACAACATCCTCGGCCAGCTCGGCAACCGCGTGCAGCACGCACTGCGCGCCTACACCCCGCGCGACCAGAAAGCAGTCAAGACCGCCGCGCAAACCTTCGTCGGCAATCCCAAGCTCGATGTCGCCGCCGCCATCTCCAGCCTGGGTACCGGCGAGGCGCTGGTGTCGCCGCTGCAGGGCAAGGGCGTGCCGGCGCCGGTACAGCAGACCTTGATCGCACCGCCGCGCTGCCGCATGGGCGCCATCAGCGAAAGCGAACGCGCGCAGGTGCGCGCGGCAAGCCCGGTCGGCACCCGCTACGACACCGCGATCAACCGCGAATCGGCTGCCGAACTGCTGGCGCGTCGCGTCGAACAGGTCGCCGAACACAATGCCGCACCGCTTGCTCGCACTCGCGAAGACGACGACGCGCACGACAGCGGCTTCGGCCAGGCGGTCAAGGACGCGGTGTTCGGCACCGGCCGCCGCCAGGGCATGCTCGAAGCGATGGCCAAGCAGACCTCGCGCACGGTGGGCAACAAGATCGGCCAGCAAATCGTGCGCGGCATCTTCGGTAGCATTTTTGGTGGGAAGCGGTGAGCCTTGCATTGGAACCAGCGTGGTTGTGCGCCTCCACGCAATAAAGCCTGACCAACAAGGCATCGCAATCGAGCGTGCTCGCGCAACACCACATCCGGAGGTCAAGGAGACTCGCAGATGCAAGCAGATGCAGCTGTTATTTCGTCACTTTTTTTACTCATCAGCGCGGGCACAACCTTCGATGAGCAGAACGCAAATCATGACGACCCGCCCAGCGCATGGCCACAGGGCAGGCAGCACCTGCTTGCAGGTCACTATGTCGGCAAGCTGCACCCAGACAATACGCAATGCCAGGCCGTTAGCGCAGAACTGTGGCTTGAGGCCAAAGGAAACAAGGAAAGCCGGCGATACATTTTGAAGACGGCATGTATCGCGCCCGAAACGCAACGCAGCACCACCACCACAACCGAACGTGGACCTTGGTGGTTCGACAAGAACGGAGACGAGTGTCTGATTCTCTCGCGCGACGACGTCTCCGATCTCTCGCTCAATCCGAATATGTATGGATTTCGGATCGACCAAGAAACTGCTTCGAAAGGGCAGCAAGCTAGCTTTTCGTTAGCTCAAGACGGCAATAACTGCCACAGCGGCAATCCACTAGAACATCGAGACAAAGTGTTGAGAAGAGCTCGTTGAGCGAGAGCCTGGGCATCCGCGCGTTGCGTGTTTGCCTACTTACCCATACTGGGCAGGGTAGACAGCGCGCACCTCAATCCAACACACCATGCAACTTGGCGTACTGCAACAGCATGATGGTCTTGGCATCGGCGATCTCACCTGAGCCGATCATCGCCAGCGCTGCATCCAGCGACAGCTCCAGCACTTCGATCTCTTCGCCGTCTTCTTCGAGTCCACCGCCCTGACTGGGCTTGTCGCCGTCGAAGTATTCGCCGACGAAGAAGTACAGGCGTTCGGTGACCGAGCCAGGGCTCATGAAGGCCTCGAACACCTTGCGCACGTCGTCGATGCGGTAGCCAGTTTCTTCTTTGATTTCCTTGCGGATGCAGGTCAGCGCATCGTCCTGGTCGAGCAGGCCGGCACAGGTTTCGATCAACATGCCATCCGGGTTGCCATTGAGCAGCGTCGGCAGGCGGAACTGACGGGTGAGCATCACCGTCTGCTTGGCTCGGCTATACAGCAGGATGGTGGCGCCGTTGCCCGATCGTAGGCCTCGCGCGACAAGGTCTGCCAGCGGCCGTCCTTGCGCAGGAAGTCGAAGGTGACCTTGCGCAGCACATACCAATTGTCCGAGAGCACATCGATGCTGCGAATGCGGACCTGCGGGTTGCCGGTGGCAGACGGAATCAAGCAATACTCCTTGTGATGCGGGCGATGGCAGTGCCGCGGCTGCGGCGCGCGGTCGCTCGCAGGGCCGCAAGAGTGCGGCGGGCCACCATTTTACCTGTCGCTCGACTGGAACCTCGGACAGTCACGCACGCACCGCATTGGCGGTCTGCCGATGCGCCGACGCTGCTGTCGGACACAGCATGCTCCGATGCAATGCCCGCACTGACGCACTGCCTGGCCAGCAGTTTGCAGACCATGCCCGCGACATGTCGCCGGTCGCGGGCGATCCGGGTTTGTCGGCTTGCCCGCCCCTGATTGCGCAGCGACACGCGGCCCCGCACAATCCCGTCACATCACACGCTTGGGGAGCGTCATGGAAGACCGTTTTCGCGCACGCACGCTGGCCGCGCAGGCTGCGCCTGCACCGTTCTGGACCCGCATTCCCGCCATCGCCACCTACCCGCTGCGTGGCTCGGCGCTATATGCGCTAATCGCATTGACGCTGTGCAGCGCATTGTTGGTGCTGCCGGGCATCCTGAAACTGGTGATTGCCGGTGTGCTGGGCATGGCAACCTACACCTATGCCTTCGACATCCTGCGCCACACCGCCGATGGCCAGACCGATGCGCCACGCCTGGGCTACAACAGCTTCGACAGCGCGGTACTGCGCCTGATCCTGCTGGCCATCGCGCTGGGCATCGTGATCGGCGTGGGAGCCGTCATCGCCGGCCCGTTCGGCCTGGCCGTTGCGTATCTGGGCACCATGCTGCTGCTGCCGGGCATGCTGATCTCGCTGGCCATCGACGGCAGCCTACGCCGCGCACTCAACCCCGCCGTCTCCATCGACATGGCGCTCCGGATCGGCTGGCCGTATCTGGCCGCCTACGGCCTGCTTTACGTGATCCAGGGCAGCGGCACGGCAGCGGTCTTCTTCGCTACCAAATACCTTCCGCCGCTCGTGCGCGAAGCGACGGTCATGGTGACCTCGATCTGGACGCTGTTCGCCAGCTTTCACTTGCTGGGGTACCTGGTGTACCAGTACCACGAGGAGCTGGGCTATGTGCCCGGTGGCGCGGATACGCACGAACGCAGCGATCCGGACCAGCGCCTGCTCGACGAAGCGGAACAGTACGTGCGCGACGGGCATTCCGACGAAGCCTTTCAGGCCTTGCGTGGCGCGGTACGCTCGCGCGCGGTGAGCCTGGCGGTGCACGAGTTGTATCAGCGCCTGCTGCGCCAACACCATCGCAACGACGAACTACGCGAACACACTCGCCAATACATCAATCGCCTGTTGCAGGAAAAGCAGGAACGGCGCGCGCTCGCGCTGCAGCGCGAAGCGCTGGACATCGACGCCACATTTACGCCACTGACGCCCGAGCAGGCCAACCTGCTGGCCGAGCGCGCAAAGATGGCCGGGCAGTTCCAGCTGGTCACCGATGGCCTGCTGGCTGCCATCGCTGCGTGGCCGCGCGACCCGATGCTGCCTGCCTGGTCGCTGGACGCCGGCGTGCTGCTCGCCGAGCGCTTCGGTCGCGACGAGCAAGCGCGGGCCGTCTTGCAGAATGCGATGGATCGCTGCGACGACGAAGCATTGCGCGCGAAGCTGGATGCGGCACTGAAAGCGGTGACCATTCAGCCGGCGTGATCGGCTGAGGACCCCTTCTGCAGGTTCCAGACAGACAGAGTCCATCACACCCAGAACCATCCCTGTCGTCCAACTCGACCGGCTCTTGCCCGCCCGGCGTCGCGCGCGTCAAGGGGCGCGCGTCGAGCGGAACCGCTCACCCGTTCTCGAGCAAAAAACGCGCCTTGTTCGCCTGTGCCTGCTCGGGAAACTGATCCAGCACTTGGCGCAACAAGCGCGTACGTTGCGCACCGTCTTGCAGCTCACCATGACGCAAGGCAAGCACGAACCACTGTTGGGCCAATTCGTCGCGGGGCGTCCTCAGTTCGCCGTCCTTCAATAGACGCTCGGCATCGGCCAACAGGCCGTTACGCATGCACGCAGCGATCAGCGCCTTGCGCGCCGTCGGACTGCAGGCGATCTTGGCCTTGCCGAGTTCGGCGGCGACTGCCAGCTGGATGCGCGTCTGTTCGGCGCTGTGGGTTTGCAGGGCCAGCAGCGTCTCGGCATGGCACAGGCTGTCCTGGCTGCGCCCTGCATGACGCGCGGCGCGATAACGCGCAAGCGCAACCTCCAGATTATGCGGCTGCTCGCTCGCCAACTCCGCCAGCACATGTTCGGCCTCGGCGTTTTCCATCCGGCCCAGATGGCGCTGCGCACGCGCCCAGCGATCGTCCACCGCAACTGCGTCGCCCTCCTCCATGAATACCGGCCGGGTCTGCCGAAACACCACCAGCAAGGCGCCCAACAAGGCACCGCTCACCAGTCCCCCAGCATGCGCCTCGAAGGCGACTGCGCCGTCGTCGCTGGATGCCAGGCTATACAACTCCCAGCCCAGCCACAGCGGCAACAGCAGGATCGCCGGGCCGCGTGCGTAATTGAAGACCACGAAAAACCAATAGAAAAAACGGACCCTGCGCCTTCCCCAGACCACGCAGAACGCGCCCATCAGCGCGGCGATGGCGCCGGAGGCGCCCAGACCGCCGCCGGGCTCGCCCCAGCGCCACCACAAGCTGGCCAGGCTAGCGCCGAATCCGCCGAGCACATACAGCAACAGGAACCAGCCACTGCCGATCGCGCCTTCCAGCAAGGTACCCAAGGCAAGCAGAAACAGCATGTTGCCCAGCAAATGATCGAAGCTGCCGTGCAGGAACGTGGCGGTCAGCATGCGCGCTGGCGACCATTCGGAACTGCGCTGCAAGTGGCGCAGCGTAAAGATCTTTGACAGCCGCGTTTGGTAAGGCGCACGCAATGCACGCCACTCGCGCAGATGCGCGTCGTCCTTGAACAAGCTGCCGCTGCGCAGGGCGTGTTCGAAGGCGACATCGTGCATCGTCAGGTGCGCCAGATATGCGATGCGTTGTGGTTTAGGCACGCTGTCCAGTTTTGCCTGGCGTGCCGCGCGCAGCTTGGCGTTGGCGGTCTGCTGCAGGTAGCGCGCATGCGCATCGGCCTCCAGCGCGCCCAAGCCGGAGTGCACGTAGTAGTGCACGGCGCTCTCGACCAGGCTGTCGTCCTTGCGTTGGTAGCCCAGGTAGACCGCCACATTGATCAGCACCAGCAGCAGCGTCACCCAGGGGATGTTCTGGCGCGACCAGGGTTTGTGCAGCGGCATGATCAGCATGACAACGTCCGTGTCTTAAGAATGGCGCAAAGCTTCGCTGTGCGGCGGCAGATGCGCAAGCACGTCATGCGCGCTAGCATCGCGGCCCCGCCGTTCGAAACTGCCCGCCCCATGAGCCGCTGGCGCCCACCTGCCGAGAAAAGCACTGCGCTGATCACGCCCCAAGGCCATGCCCGCCTCAAGGCCGAGCTGGACGACTTGTGGCGCGTACGCCGGCCCGACGTGGTACGTGCCCTTGCGGCGGCCGCCGCCGAAGGCGACCGCTCTGAAAATGCGGAATACACCTATCGCAAGAAGCAGCTTGGTGAAATCGATCGGCGCGTGCGCTATCTGAGCAAGCGGCTGGAAGCGTTGCGCGTGGTGGATACGGCACCCACCGACGCGAACGCGGTGTTCTTCGGCGCGCAGGTGGAACTGGAAGATGCCGACAGCGGCGAGCTGCTGCGCTACCGCATCGTCGGCCCGGACGAAACCGATGCCGGACGCGGCTGGATCAGCATCGATTCGCCGCTGGCGCGCGCACTGCTGAAAAAGCGCGTGGACGACGAATTCGACGCGCACTTGCCGGCCGGCAAGCACACGTTTGTGGTGGTGTCGGTGCAATACGTGCCGCTGTAGGCGATAGACAGCGCGAAGCGACTCTGGCGCCGTGCATCAGCAACGGCGGTGATCGACACCCGGAGAACCGAACACCCATTGCCCAGCACTGCCTCGCGGCGCGCTGATGCGCTCGCACGCCCCCTCATGCGGCACTGTCATGCCCACACGCGATGCGGTAGTGCAGCGCGTCGTGCGGGGGCGACTGCGCGTGGCACGCCGCGTCGCGCGCAGCCCCGCTCCTGTGGCTTGGCGTGCCCAGCGGGCATATGCGCCGACGGTCGGCGCAGCCGGGAGCACCGACGCGATCGCCCATCGGCCATCCGGCAGCCTGCGGCGGCTAGACGATCTGCAGGTTCAACGTCCGTCCTGGCTGCATCGCAGGGCCAGACGGCAGTGCATCACCGAACAGATCGTGCTCGTCGCTGTCGGTGATTTCCACATCGACCAGATCGCCCACCTTCAAGCCGAGCTCGCCGCCGTTCTGGATATGCACCAGCCCGTCGATTTCCGGGGCATCGGCACGCGAGCGGGCGACCGCGATGTCGTCTTCGATCACATCCACCAGGCACTGCTGCACGCTGCCGATCTTGGATTCCAGACGTAAAGCAGAGATCTGCGCCTGCTTGGCCATGAAGCGCGCCAGGCGCTCCTGCTTCACTTCCTCGGGCACCTGGTCCGGCAAGGCATTGGCGCTGGCGCCGTCGACCGGCGAATACGCAAACGCACCGACGCGGTCCAGCTGCGCCTGATCCAGGAAGTCCAGCAGGGATTCAAATTCGGCGTCGGTTTCGCCAGGGAAACCGACGATGAAGGTCGAGCGCACGGTGATCTCCGGGCACATTGCCTTCCAGCGCTGCACGCGCTCCAGGGTTTTTTCCACCGCGCCCGGGCGCTTCATCAATTTGAGGATGCGCGGACTGGCGTGCTGGAACGGGATGTCCAGATACGGCAGCAGCTTGCCTTCGGCCATCAGCGGAATGACATCGTCCACGTGCGGGTACGGGTACACGTAATGCAGGCGCGTCCACACGCCCAGCTCCGACAAGCCCTCGCACAGCGCCTTCATGCGGGTCTGGTACATGCGGTCGCGCCACGGGCGCTCGGCGTACTTCAGGTCCACGCCGTAGGCCGAGGTGTCCTGCGACACCACCAGCAATTCCTTGACGCCACCGCGCACCAGCCGCTCGGCTTCGCGCAGCACTTCATCGACCGGACGCGAGGCCAGATCGCCGCGCATCGAAGGAATGATGCAGAAGCTGCACCGATGATTGCAGCCTTCGGAAATCTTCAAGTAAGCGTAATGGCGCGGGGTCAGCTTGATGCCGTAGTCCGGCACCAGATCCACGAACGGATCGTGACGCGGCGGCAACGCCGCGTGCACTGCCTCCATGACGCTCTGGTAGTCCTGCGGGCCGGATACCGCCAGCACTTGCGGGTACGCCTCGCGAATCTGCTCCGGGCGCTTGCCCAGGCAGCCGGTGACGATGACCTTGCCGTTGGCGTTCATCGCCTCGCCGATCGCGTCCAGCGATTCGGTCACTGCCGAATCGATGAAGCCGCAGGTGTTGACCACCACCACATCGGCAGCGTCGTAACTGGGCACGATGTCGTAGCCCTCCACGCGCAGCTGGGTGAGGATGCGTTCGGAATCGACGAGCGCCTTCGGGCAGCCAAGGCTGACGAAGCCGACTTTGGGGTTCAGCTGGGACATGGAAGCAGGAGCCTGGGAAACGGAGCGGCCTGGGGCCTGAGCGGGTCAATTATAGCGGCGCGGGGGCGGCGCTCTGAACCGCATGCCGCGCACGCGGAGCCATCTTAGCGGAACCCTCACCTTCGCCCCCGCCGATCCGGTCGATAATGCGCGCCTCCCCGGACTGCAACAGGAGTTTCCATGGGTCACTGGACCACGCTCGACACCCCCGATGGCCAGGTCGCCGCCTGGCACGCCACACCCGCTTCCAGCCCGCGCGGCGGCCTGGTGGTGATTCAAGAGATCTTCGGCGTCAACGAACATATCCGTGCGGTGGCCGACGATTACGCTGCGCGCGGTTACGAGGTGCTGGCACCGGCCTTTTTCGATCTGGAAGAAAAAGACGTGCAGTTGCCGTACGACCAGGAAAGCCTGCAGCGGGGCCTGGCACTGGCCAATGCGGTCGGCCTGGAGCGCGCTGTGGAGGTGGTGAAAGCCGCCGCCACCCTGCTGACCCGCGCCGGCAAGGTGGGCACGGTGGGCTACTGCTGGGGCGGCTCGGTCGCGCTGCTGTCGGCCATTCGCCTGGGGCTGCCGTCGGTGAGCTACTACGGCGGCCGCAACACCCAACTGCTGGACGAAACCCCCAAGGCGCCGGTGATGTTCCACTTCGGCGAGCGCGATGCCAGCATCCCGCCCGAAGCGATCCAGGCCCACCGCGAGAAACTGCCGCAGATGGAAACCTTCGTGTACCCGACCGGGCACGCCTTCAACCGCAGTATCGACCCCACCCACTACGACGCCGACAGCGCCGAGCGTGCATTGGAGCGCACCCTGGGCTTCTTCGCGGCCCACCTGGGATGAGCGACACCGCACCGGACAGGCCTGCGGGCGACTTCCAGCTCGATCCGCGCCTCGCAGCCGACAGTGCGTTCGTCGCCGACGGGCCACTGTCGCAGGTGCGGCTGATGGACGACAGCCGCTTCCCGTGGCTGGTGCTGGTGCCGCGGGTGGCCAATGTCAGTGAGTGGATCGATCTGGATGGCGGCCAGCAGCGTTTGTTGCTGGCCGAAATCAACCAGCTCTCGCAGTTGCTACGCGCCGAACCTGGGGTGGGCAAGCTCAATATCGGCGCGCTGGGCAACATCGTGCGGCAGCTGCATGTGCATCTGGTCGGCCGTCACCCCGGCGATGCCGCCTGGCCCGGGGCCCGTCTGGGGCAGCGGCAGTGCGCAGCGCTTTACGGCCGACGCGTTGCAGCAGCATGTCGCGACGTGGGCGCAACGGCTACGATAGGCGCTTGTCTTTCAACCAGTCTCCCGCATGAAATCCAATGTCGTCGCCGCGCTGATCCTGATCCTCGTCGGCCTGCTGTTCCTGGCCAACAACCTGGGCTGGACCAATCTCAGCATTGGTCGCTTGATCGCCACCTGGTGGCCGGCCGCATTGGTTGCATGCGGAATCGGCATGCTGTTCGGGCGCGGCAAATAGGTGGCGCCGGGATTGGGGAGTTGGGATTCGGGATTGGTTAGAGCGGGCTGATTGCGCTGCTGATGTTCCAGCGGATCGACGGGATTGGCGCTCGCGCGTTGAGGTGCGCTGCTGCGCTCCGGTGGCGCAGTCGCACCGAATGAGGCAACCGGCATGACGTTTGTCATCTGCAATTGTTGACTTCCGGCACCTGATCGCGGGGCGCATCGGGCGCAGCATGGCCTCATACCCAACGAGGACATCGCCATGAACTACCGCCTGATCCCCGCCCTGTTCCTGATTGTCATGGGCGCGCTGTTTCTGCTGGACAACCTGGGGCTGGCCCATCTGGACGTGGGCAACCTGATCGCAACCTGGTGGCCGGTATTTCTGATCGCCGCCGGCGTGCGCCAGCTGCTGCGCTATCGCGAGAAAGCGGCCGCAACCTGCTGAAGGTCACGGCCGCGCCATTGCATCGAGCGCGGCCAACAACGTAATAAGCGGCCCGGCAGGCAGCGGGCATGAACGACCCGATATGTACGCAGCGTGCATGCCGGTTCCAAGTGCCGGCCGCGCCCGCCTGGCAGTGAGCGCAGCCGTCTTGTTCGCTGCCTTACGTGCGCGGCAAGGTCACACCGGTCTGGCCCTGATACTTGCCGCCGCGATCCTTGTACGAGGTTTCGCACACTTCGTCGGACTGGAAAAACAGCATCTGCGCCACGCCTTCGTTGGCATAGATGCGCGCCGGCAGCGGCGTGGTATTGCTGAATTCCAGTGTCACGTGGCCTTCCCACTCAGGCTCCAGC
The DNA here is from genome assembly GCA_022749655.1 of Xanthomonas phaseoli pv. phaseoli. Lineage (GTDB taxonomy): Bacteria > Pseudomonadota > Gammaproteobacteria > Xanthomonadales > Xanthomonadaceae > Xanthomonas > Xanthomonas phaseoli. The sequence continues at coordinate 2,392,603 of CP094243.1, read as the reverse complement.
GGGGTCACGTTGACGATGATGCCGCAGCGTGCGTAGGTACTCTTGCCCAGGCACACCACCAGCGTGTCGCGCGGGATGCGGAAATATTCCACCGTGCGCGCCAGTGCGAAGCTGTTGGGCGGAATGATGCAGACATCCGATTCGATATCGACAAAGCTGCCGGGATCGAAGTGCTTCGGATCGACGATCGTCGAGTTGATATTGGTAAAGACCTTGAACTCGCGCGAGCAGCGTACGTCGTACCCGTAGCTGGAGGTGCCGAAGCTGACGATGCGCTGCCCGGCGGCATCGTGCTTGATCTGGCCGGGTTCGAACGGCTCGATCATCGCGTGCTGTTCGGCCATGCGCTTGATCCAGCGGTCGCTCTTGATGCTCATGCGGTGTTCCTTGAAGACGGAAGGCGGCGGGCCGAACGGCCCGCGCGAAGACAGCGAATTCTACCAGCGGCCGGCATCGCCGGCCCCGGTGCGCTACAGCAGGGACGCCGAGATCGGGATGCTGGCGCGTGGGCGCTTGCCTAGCTCCTCGGCAAGCCGCGTCGCCGCCGCCAGGTAGGCTTTGGCCGCCACCGACTCCGGTGCGGCGACCACGATCGGCTGACCGGTATCGCCTTGCTCGCGGATTGTAATCTCCAGCGGCAACGAGCCCAGCAACGGCACACCGTACTGCACCGCCATGCGCTCGCCGCCACCTTCGCCGAACAGATGCTCGCGATGCCCGCAGTTGCTGCAGGTATGCACCGCCATGTTCTCGACGATGCCCAGCACCGGCACCTCGACCTTTTCGAACATCTTCAAGGCCTTGCGCGCGTCCAGCGTGGCGATGTCCTGCGGGGTGGTGACGATCACCGCCCCCGCCACCGGAATCTTCTGCGACAGGGTCAACTGGATGTCGCCGGTGCCCGGTGGCAGGTCGATCAGTAGATAGTCCAGGTCGTCCCACAGGGTGTCGTTGAACAGCTGGGTCAGCGCGGACGTCGCCATCGGCCCGCGCCAGATCATCGGGGTGTCCTGATCGACCAGCAGGCCGATCGACATCGCCTCGATCCCGAACGCACGCAGCGGCTCGATCGACTTGTTGTCCGGGCTGTCCGGGCGCCCGCTCAGGCCCAGCATCGCCGGCACGCTGGGGCCATAGATATCGGCATCCAGCACGCCGACGCGCGCGCCCGACTGACGCAGCGCCAGTGCCAGATTCACCGCAGTGGTGGACTTGCCCACGCCGCCCTTGCCCGACCCCACCGCAATCACGTTGCGGATGCGCGGATGTGGCGCCAATGCGCCCTGCACCGCGTGCGCGGCGATTCTGCGTTCGCCCGTCATGCGCCAACTGCCTGCGCAACGGCGCGTGCCGCTACCGAACCACGTTCCACCATTATGTTCATCGCTTACTCGACTGGTTGTGTGCCAATGCGCGAGCGAGGCAAGCATCGCCCGGCGCGACATCAAAAGAGGGCGTCAGTGTACTGGCTCGGCCAAAAACAGCTGATGTGTTCGGCAGCCGCGACAGACGCCCGCGCGTTGGCGCGTGCCATGGCGTGACATATTTTGCAAATATGGACACAAAATTAAGGAATTGTTAAGTTCGAAAAGTTCAGCCGGCGCCCAGCGAGCCCAGCTGTGCCAATCGAATTTCGAGCAAGGATCTGCAGCATCATGTCGAGCCGTACCCCGCAACGCACCCGCCGCCACCGCCTCAGCACCGCACTTTTCGGCGTACTTGCCGCGTCCGCAGGCAACGCCGCCGCCCAATCGGAAAATGGCGTCGCGCCCGATACGACCGATCTGGACAAGGTCACCGTCACCGGCTCGCGCATCGCGCGCACCGGCTTTGTCACGCCCTCGCCCGTCACCGCGATCACCGCAGAGGAAATCCGCGCCACCGGCGCGACCACCCTCAGCGACCTGATGGCGCGTATGCCGGCACTCGCCCCGACCTACACGCTAGGCAACTCCACCCGCTTCATCGGCACGGCCGGCCTGGGCCTGCTCGACCTGCGCGCAATGGGTGCAGACCGCACGCTGGTGCTGGTCAACGGCCGTCGCCATGTGGGCTCCAGCCCCGGTTCGACCGCGGTGGACGTCAACACGATCCCGGTGGAATGGATCGAACGCGTGGAAGTCATCACCGGCGGCGCTTCCGCGGTGTACGGCGCCGACGCCGTGGCCGGCGTGGTCAATTTCATTCTCAAGAAATCGTTCACCGGCTTCGAAACCCGCGCGCAGACAGGCCTGGCCGACGAAGGCAATTTCAACCGCTCGTTTGCCAGCTTTTCTGCCGGTACCGATTTCGCAGGCGGCCGCGGCAACATCGCGGTGTCCGGCGAATACAGCAAGCAAGATCGCTTTGGTCGCGGCAATCGCGCCATCGGCCGCGAGTATCTGGTGAGTGTGCCCAATCCCGGCTTCGACCCCACCCGTCCGCCAAGCGAACGCAACCCCAGAACGTGCTCAGCGGCCCTGGCGGCAACCATTCGACCTCCTACGGCGGCACCTTCAATCTGGGCACGTTCGATTTCCGTAACCCGGCCAGCTACGGCAACCGCTATCTGTTCAACGACGATGGCAGCTTCCGGCGCAACCGTTACGACGGCTCGGTGGTGAGCAACACCTCGTGCGTGGACTGCGATTTCGTCGACCTCAACGCGGTGGCCGACCTGCAGCCGGGCTTCGACCGCAAAAGCGTCAATACGATGATCAACTTCGAGATCAGCGAAAACCATCGCGTGTTCTTCGAAGGCAAATACAGCGAAACCGATTCGGAATTCTTCAGCCAACCCGCATTCGACAGCTCGCTGCGCGTGCGTCGCCAGAACCCGTACGTCAGTCCCGAACTCGGCGCCTTGATGGATTCGCGCGGCGCCACCCAGATCCTGATGAACCGCTTCAACGTCGACGCCGGCCGTCGCGGCGAAAACATCGAGCGCAAGACCTACCGCGCCGTGCTCGGTGCCGAAGGCAACTTCACCGACAACTGGACCTACGACGTATCTGCCAACTACGGCAAGACCACGGTCGAGCGCCTCAACCTCAACAACCGCATCAACGAGCGTTGGCAGGCCGGTATCGATGCGGCGCGCGATGCCAGCGGCAACATCGTCTGCCGCACCACGCTGGATCCGACTGCAGTCAATCCCAATACGGGCCGCGTGTACTCGGCACTGGCCCGCGAAGGCTGCGTGCCCTTCAGCGTGTTCGGCAATGGGGCGGTTACCCCGGAAGCGGCTGCGTGGTTCAACACCACAGCGCGCTCGCAGGCCAAGATCCAGCAGACCGTGTTCAGTGCTTCGGTGGCCAACAGCAGCCTGCTGTCGCTACCGGCCGGCGACATCGGCTTTGCCGGCGGCGTGGAATACCGCAAGGAACAGAGCGAGGAAGTCGCCGACCCATTGGCCGCGTCGGGCGCGACCTTCCTCAACGCGATCCCGAACAGTGGCGGCGACTACAGCGTCAAGGACGTGTTCGTCGAAAGCACCGTCCCGCTGCTGGCCGGCCTGCCGGGCGTGGAGCGCCTGGCGCTGGACGTGGCGGGACGCTATTCGGACTACAGCAGCATCGGCTCGACCAAGACCTGGAACATCGGGCTGGACTGGACCATCATCCCGTCGCTGCGGTTGCGCGGCACGCTGGCACAGGCCGTACGCGCGCCCAGCATCGGCGAGCTGTACGCATCGCAGAGCGAAAACTTCGCCACCATCAACGACCCCTGCAATTACCTGCCCACCAATACCAACCGCCCCGGCACCGCCGGCGATGTGGCATTGCGTCAGGCCAACTGCAGTGCGCTGGGCGTGCCGGTCGGCTGGATCGATACCTATACCTCCACGCGCCCCGGCGTGAGCGGCGGCAATCCGGAACTCAAGCCGGAGCGCGCGCGCAGCCTCTCGTATGGCGTGGTGTGGCAGCCGGAGTTCTTCGAAGGATTCGGCATGTCGATCGACTACTGGCGCATTGACCTGCGCGATGCCATCGGCACGGTGACCGCGGAAACCAATGCCACCCGTTGCGTGGATAACCCCGGCGGGATCGGCAACAGTTTTTGCGGCTTCGTGCAGCGCGCCCCGCTCGGCGGCTTCACCGACCCGCAGGGGCGCATCTATCCCGAGCACAGCATCATCGGCTGGCAGGCACTCAACGAAAACCTCGCCCGTTCGCGTCGTGTGGGCGTGGATCTGAAATGGACTACCGCTTCCAGCTCGGCGGAGGCAATACCGTGCTGCGCTTCGTCGGCACCCGCCTGATCCAGTCGCGCGAATGGGTGTTCCAGGACTTCCCGGCCGAATACGACGAGTATGTGACCTCCGTGACCGACCCGCGTTGGCGTGCGCAGTTCCAGACCAAGTACAACCGGAACGCGTGGCGCGCCTCGTGGGACATGAACTATGTGGACGGCAACCTGCGCGTGACCCCGGAGAGCTATAACAGCAACCCTGGCTCGGCCAGCCCGATCAGGAACGGCTCGTACGTCTACCACAACTTCCAGTTCGGCTATCAATTCCCCGGCTCGAAAATCGACGTGTACCTGGGCATCGACAACGCCTTCGACAAGGATCCGCCACGCAACTACTTCGGCGCGGATTTCACATCTGCGCTGTATGACAACGTGGGCCGGTTCTTCTACCTGGGGACGACGGTGAAATTCTGACGGCCCCACGCACCTAGAAAAAGCCCCGCTTGTCGGGGCTTTTTTGCGGCTTTGCCAACGCGGTAGCTTCGCTTGCCGCGCGCAACGCTCAAAGCGTTCGATCCGGTCGGTTACACCACGCAATCTGTATCGAACGTAACTATTAAGTCGAAGGCGTCGCTCCAGGCCGTTTGCCTAGGTGTGCAACACGACGCCACTTTGTGCCGAATTCCTCACTTTCGACGCGGATTCGTGTTATTTCATTAAAAATCATGTCAGACGCTTGCACTACGTAGCAGGCATTCATTACGTTCGGGTTAAGGCCATCTGACTCCCCGATGACCGCCCCTTATCCGAACTCCAGTTGAAAGGTCAGGAATGAGCAATCAGTTTCGTCGCCAAGTCCTCAAACGCACCGCCCTCGCTGTCGTGCTCGGTGCATGCCTAACCAACGGCGCGGTCTACGCGCAGAGCACCACCGGCAGCATTTACGGTAGCGCCCCGTCCGAAGCCGGCAGCACGATCGTCGTGCAGAGCGACACCGGTCTCAGCCGCACCATCACGGTGGATGCAAATGGCCGCTACAACCTCGGCTCGCTGCCGGTGGGCGCCTACACCGTCACCCTGAAGCGCGGCGACCAGGTCGTCGACACCCGCAAGAACGTGCAGCTGCGCGTCGGCTCGGGCACTGAAGTGTCCTTCGCTGGCGCGGCCGCATCGGGCAGCAACGCCGATGCAACCACGCTCGGTGCGATCACCGTCACCGCCGCCAACGCGCCGAAGATCGATGTCAGCTCGACCAGCTCGCGCTCGGTGATCACGTCCGAGCAGTTGGCTACCTTGCCGCTGGGCCGCAGCGCCGAAGCGATTGCGTTGCTGGCGCCGGGTGCGGTGTCGGGTGCAGGCGCATTCAACAACGGCTCGCGCTCCGTAGTGTCTTTTGGTGGCTCAGGCGTCACAGAAAACGCTTACTACATTAACGGCTTCAACGTTAGCAACCCGCTGAGCAACCTCGGTGGCGTGAGCTTGCCATACGGCGCCATCGACCAGCAGGAAACGTATACCGGCGGTTACAGCGCCAAGTACGGCCGTTCTACGGGTGGTGTCATCAACCAGCTCGGCAAGCGTGGCACCAACGAGTGGCATTTTGGCGTGCAAACGGTGTGGGAGCCGGACTCGCTTGCGAGTTCGCGAGGAGACGTGTGGTTTCCAAATGCAACATTGCCTGCAGGATACAAGTACGACACGCCTGACCAGCCAGGCACGCTATATCGCGCAGGCAAAGACAACAAGCAGACGCGGACTGTCTACAGCGCCTATGCAGGCGGCCCCTTGATCGAAGATCGGCTCTTCATCTTTGTGGCTGGCGAATCGGAGAAGGTTGACGGCGTCAGCACCAATGCCAGTAGTGACTCCATCCAGGCGCGCAACAATTACGAGTACAGCACGCCGAAGTTCTACGGAAAACTGGATTGGAACATCAACGATAGCAATATCGTTGAATACACTCGAATCCAAAACACCGACAGGCGAAGCGGTTACTACACAAGCTTTGACTACGACGGTCTTGTAGGTGGTGACCGTACAGGCACATATCCCGACACCTACAAAATCAAGGACACCTACGACATTTTCAAGTACACCGGTTACATCACCGATGACTTGACCTTGAACGCAACCTGGGGCCGCAGCACCCAGCACAACCAGCAGTTCAATCCCTTCATTTCCGACCTTCCATTCCTGGGAAGTGTGACGAGCCAGAATCCGGCCATTACTGGTGGTACGCCGATCCGCAACAATCAGGCTACCAATCGGGCAAAAGCTGATGATCCAATCAATAAAAGCCGCAGCTTGAGGCTGGAATTGAATTATCGGCTGGGTGACCACGACCTGACTGCAGGTGTGGACAACATGTATTTCAACGCCTATGACGAGGGCGTACGCACCACGGGTCCTGGTTACCAGTGGATCTATGGTCGAGCAGCCGACGAGCAGACGGCGGTGCGCCCGGGCCTCGGGGTCGGTGTCACCGGCCCTGGCTCGAATGGTTATTACGCACAACAGCGCATCTTCACCACAACGACCAGCATGGCAGTCGAACAGAAGGCGTACTATTTGGAAGATCGTTGGCAGGTTAACGATCGATGGTTGCTGACCTTGGGTATTCGCAATGATCAGTTCACCAACTACAACAGCGACCATGTCGAATACGTCGATAGCGGTGACCAGTGGGCACCGCGCTTCGGGGCAAGCTGGGATGTCTTCGGCGATTCTTCGCTGAAAGTTTTCGCCAACCTTGGCCGCTATTATCTTGCACTCCCTAACAGCGTGGCGATCCGCGGCGCCTCCGCTTCGACCTATACCGATGAGTACTTCACTTACACAGGTATCGATGCCAATGGCGAACCGACGGGCCTGACACCCATCGGGCCGGGTCCTGTTTCATCCAATGGCGAGTATGGTCAGGCACCGGACCCAAATGCTTTTGCCCCAACCGATCTGAAGTCGCAATATCAAGACGAATTCATCCTCGGCTTTGAAAAGACCCTGGGCGAAAGCTGGAACTCCGGCGCCAAATTCACCTATCGCAAGTTGCAGAGTGCGATTGACGATGTATGCGACACCGCGAAGATTGCAGACAAGCTCACAGCAAGCGGCATTGATGCTGATGCAGTCGAAATTCCTGGCTGCGTGATGTTCAATCCCGGCAAGACCAACACCTATGACTTGGCCAATGCTGATGGATCCGGCTATACCCAGGTGCGGATGTCGCAGCAAGACTGGGACTTCACTGACAAGGCAAAGCGAAGCTATGTCTCGGTCGACTTATTCCTGGAACATCCATTCAACGAGAAGTGGTATGGCCGCGTCGATTACACCTGGTCACACAGCTATGGCAACACTGAAGGTCAGGTTAAATCGGATCTTGGCCAGGCAGATGTGTCCAAGACTCAGGACTGGGATGCCGCCGCACTGATGTATTACGCGGGAGGAAGTCTTGCCAATGACCGGCGCCATCAACTGAAGGCCTTTGGTGCCTATCAGATCAGCCCAGAGTGGATGGCGTCGGCCACGCTCCGCGTGATGTCTGGCACACCAAGAACCTGCCTTGGTTATTTTGAAGATGGACTGGATCCGATCAGCTACGGATCCGCATACCACTACTGTGGTGGCCAACCCTCTAGGCCTGGCGACGCAGGTCGCACGCCCTGGATCAAGAATCTGGATCTTGGCGTGACCTATCGTCCTTCGTTTGCCGACCACAAGCTGGCTGTCGGCCTACAGGTCTTCAATGTGCTGAATGACCGTAGCGCCAATCGCGTTGATGGCGTCTATGAAACCGATCCGGGCCTGGTGTCCAACACCTATGGCATTGGTCTGCAGGACTACAGCTACAACACGCCGCGTTACCTGCGTCTCTCTGCTTCCTACGACTTCTAATCGCAGGACCCTGGAGGCGTCCATGCGACGCTTCCAGGGATCACGTTATTTACTCCAAGGCCTCGGTTTCCGGGGCCTTTTTCTCTGCACCGAGAGTCCGAGGCGAGTTCTCACCCACCCAAAATCACCCGCGCCGCATTATGCCCAGGCGCACCCGTCACACCTCCGCCGGGATGGGTCCCGGATCCACACAGATACAGCCCTGGCACCGCGCCGCGATACGCACCCTGGCCCAGCAGCGGGCGTGCGCTGAAAAGCTGATTGAGGCTGAGGGCGCCGTGAAAGATGTCGCCGCCAACCAGGCCGAAGATGCGTTCCAGATCGAGCGGGCTCAGCACTTGCCGGCCCAGGACCGATGTGGCAAACCCGGGCGCGTAGCGCTCCACCGTGGCGATCATCAGATCGGCCACCTCTTCGCGGTAATCGTCCCATCGCCTGCCGTCGGGCAGTTGCGGTGCCACATGCTGGCAGAACAGGCTGGCGACATGCTGGCCCGGCGGCGCAAGGGTGTGGTCCAGGGTGCTGGGAATGAGCAGTTCGACCACAGGCTCACGCGAACATCCCAACGCGCGCGCGTCATGCCAGGCGCGGTCCATGTAGTCCAGGCTCGGTGCCAGGATGATGCCGGCGGTCAGGTGATCGCCATCGCCGGGTAACGCGGTGAAGTCCGGCAGGCGCGAGAGCGCGACATTCATGCGGAAGGTACCCGACCCGCAGCGGTAATGGGCAATACGTTCGCGCGTTGTCGCAGGTACGTCGCCTGGGCGCATCAGGCGCTGATACAGCAGTTTCGGGTTGACGTTGGCCACGACCGCGCGGGCGCGGATCGTGTCGCCAGCAGTCGTGACGACACCGACCGCATGCCCTTGCTCTACCAGCACGTGCGCCACCGCGCAGCCGGTACGGATCTGCGCCCCGTGCTCGCGCGCGCTGGCGGCCATGGCCTGAGTGATCGCGCCCATGCCCCCAATGGCGTGGCCCCACGCTCCCTTGACCCCATTGCTCTGCCCGAACACGTGATGCAACAACACGTAGGCGGTGGGTAATCCCCGCCCATTAGCAGACGCCAGAAGTGGAATTTTCTCGTCCCCTTTCCCGAGGAGGTTCCATGAAGAAGTCCCGCTTTACCGACAGCCAGATCATCGCCGTGCTCAAGCAGGCCCAGGCCGGTGCGCCCGTGCCGGAGCTGTGCCGCGAGCACGGCATCAGCTCTGCCACGTTCTACAAGTGGCGCAGCAAGTTCGGCGGCATGGACGTGTCCATGGTCGCGCGCATGAAGGAGCTGGAGGAGGAGAACCGCCGGCTCAAGAAGATGTACGCCGAGGCGCAGCTCAGTACCGACCTGCTGAAGGAAGCGCTCGCAAAAAAATGGTGAGGCCATCTCAGCGACGCGAGATGGCCCAATCGGCGGTCACGAGCGGGCGCACGAACATCCGCCACGCCTGCCAGACCTTCGCGGTGAGCCAGACCTGCTTCCGCTACCAGGCCAAGGCCAGCGAGCAGAACGCCCGGATCGCCGACTGGCTGATCCGGTTGACGACCGCCCATCGCGACTGGGGCTTTGGCCTGTGCTACCTGTACCTGCGCAACGTGAAGGGCTTTGGTTGGAACCACAAGCGGATCTACCGGATCTACCGCGAGTTGGAGTTGAACCTGCGGATCAAGCCGAAGAAGCGGCTGGTGCGTGAGCGGCCGCAGCCACTGGCGGTGCCGGAGACGATCAACCAAGTCTGGTCGATGGACTTCATGCACGACCAGCTGGCCGACGGCCGCAGCTTCAGGCTGTTCAACGTGCTCGACGACTTCAATCGCGAGGGACTGGGGATCGAGGTCGACCTGTCGCTGCCGTCAGCCCGGGTGATCCGATCGCTGGAGCAGATCATCGAGTGGCGCGGCAAGCCCGCCGTGATCCGCTGCGACAACGGCCCTGAATACATCAGTGGCGCGTTGCTGTCCTGGGCGCAGCGGCATGGCATCCGGGTCGAGCACATCCAGCCGGGCAAGCCACAGCAGAACGCCTACGTTGAACGCTACAACCGCACCATCCGCTACGCTTGGCTCGCCCAAACCCTGTTCGACACCATCGACCAGGTGCAGGACAAAGCCACCCGCTGGCTATGGACGTACAACCACGAGCGTCCGAATATGGCGCTCGGCGGCATCACGCCTGCCATGAAGTTGGCGATGGCCGCTTAGCTCCACTTCTGGCGACCGCTAAAAGTGGGGGATTACCCTCCAACCGCGCTTCGTAGGCAGGCAAGGCGGCAGCATCCCGCGCTGAAAACTTGGCAACTTCCTGTGCCGTGCGCCCTGCCCCGGCAAGCAGATAGTCACAGTTGGGCAACGGCAGAAAATTGTTGATCCGTCGCGGCACCACATGCAGGCCATGGCGCTCCAGTGCCAGATCGGCGATGACCTTGGGCTGCAGCAACGACACCGTGTACGCCGCCACCGAATTGCGGAAACCGGCATGAAATTCCTCGGTCACCGCCGCGCCGCCAACCACCCCGCGCGCTTCCAACACCAGCACCCGCTTGCCAGCCTTGGCCAGATAGGCAGCGCACACCAACCCGTTGTGGCCGGCGCCGATGATCAGTGCATCCAAAGGTTCAGGGGCGATGGGCATGCACTGGTATATAGCACCGCTCACCCGCGCCCACCATCTGGCAGCGACAGCGTCTGAGCGCCTGCCCGTCGCTCCCAACGCACCACCGCGCCGGCGCGTGCCGCCGGCAAGACGAAGAACGGCCGCTGCAAAGTCGCCTTAGGCGTTGCAGCAAGTGCCACGCCTAAGGATTCGCGGCTGAGCAGGCCGGCACGTCAAGCCGACAGCTGGATGTTGCGTGATCGGCGGCGCCGCCGTTGTACTGCTGGCGCTGGCCGGGTGGCTCACATGATGGTCGACGCCGCCGCGCCTCAACAGCTGGCGCCTCGCCCGGCCCTCTACATCCCGCACCCATGACCTTCGACACCATGCCATCCGGCTGGCGAGGCGTAGAGTGCCGGCCACGGCCCCGGCGACGGGGCTTCCCATTGATGCTTCTGGAGTCCTTCGTGATTCGTACACCTCATTTATTGACGCTGACCCTGGCCGTGGCCACCGCCCTGAGCGGTTGCAAAAGTCCGAAGACGCCGCGCCCGCGGCCCCGGCGGGCGGCACCGCGGCCACCACCCCGGCGGCGCCCAAGACGCTGACCCTGGACCAGAGCAAGCTGCCGGCAGTGAACCAGTTCACCGCGGCCGACCTGGACCCCGGCAGCAACGCCTGTACCGATCTGAACGCCTATGCCAATGCCAAGTTCCTGGCCGCCAACCCGGTGCCGAGCGACCGCACCAGCTGGGGCGCGTTCGAGATGCTCGACGAGCGCTCCAATGCGATCCAGCGGCAGTTGGTGGAACAAGCCGCCGCCGACAGCAAGGCCACCGGCGTGGAAAAGATCGTCGGCGACCTGTGGTCGACCGGCATGGACGAAGCCAAGATCAACGCGCAGGGCATCGAGCCGCTGAAGCCGGAACTGGCCGCCATCGACGCCATCAGCGACCAGACCAAGTTGGTCGACTACCTGCGCAGCAGCGCGGCCAAAGGCAACAACGCGCTTTTCGGCTTCGGCGCCGAAGCGGACTTCAAGAAGTCCAGCCAGAACATCGCCTACGCCATGCAGGGCGGCCTGGGCCTGCCGGACCCGGAGTACTACACCAGCCCCGCCAACAAGGCCAAGCTGGAGGCTTACCAGGCGCACGTGGCCAAGGTGCTGGAACTGTCCGGCGTGGCTGCGGCCGATGCCGCCGCGCAGGCCAAGCAAGTGGTCGCCTTCGAAACCCGCCTGGCCAAGGTCTCCAAGACCAGCACCCAGATGTCGCGCGATGCCTCGCTGGCCTACAACCCGATTTCCCCGGCCGAGGCCGACAAGCTGACCCCGAACTGGTCGTGGACCGAGCTCTTCAAGTCGCAGGGCGTGGCCACGCCGGAGATGTTCTCGCTGGCGATCCCCGCCTTCCACCAGGAAGTGAGCAAGATGATCGCCGACACCGACCCGGCGATCTGGCGCGCCTACCTGCGCTTCCACACCGTCGATGGCGCTTCGCCGTTCCTGAGCCAGCCGTTCGTCGATGAGAGCTTTGCGTTCTACAACAAGACCATGCGCGGCCAGAAGGAAATCAAGCCGCGTTGGAAGCGCGTGCTGGCCACCATCAACGGCCAGGCCGGCGAAGCGCTGGGCCAGCTGTACGTCAAGGTCGCCTTCCCGGCCGATTCCAAGGCCAAGATGGAAACCTTGGTGACCAATCTGCGCACCGCGCTCAAGGCCCGCATCGAAAAGCTGGACTGGATGAGCCCGGAGACCAAGACCAAGGCGATCGCCAAGTGGGAAAGCTTCACGCCCAAGATCGGCTACCCGGAAAAGTGGCGCGAGTGGAACGGCCTGAGCACCGGCCGCGACAGCTACCTGGGCAACGTGATGGCGGCGCAGGAATTCAACTACAAGTGGAACCTGTCCAAGATCGGCAAGCCGGTGGACAAGACCGAATGGGGCATGAGCCCGCAGACGGTCAATGCCTATTACAACCCGCTGCAGAACGAGATCGTGTTCCCGGCCGCCATCCTGCAACCGCCGTTCTTCGACCCGAATGCGCCGGAAGAAATGAACTATGGCGGCATCGGTGCAGTGATCGGCCATGAGATGACCCACGGTTACGACGACCAGGGCAGCCGCTTCGGCGCCGATGGCAACTTCATCCCCGATCCGGGTTGGTGGACGCAGAAGGACCTGGACGCGTTCAAGGCCCGCACCGGCAAGCTGGTGGCGCAGTTCGACGGCTACCGCACGCCGGCCGGCGACAAGGTCAAGGGCGACCTGACCCTGGGCGAGAACATCGCCGACCTGGGTGGCCTGAACACCGCCTACGACGCCATGAAGACCGCCACCGCCGGCAAGGACGACCCCAAGACCGACGGCATCACCCGCGACCAGCGCTTCTTCCTCAACTGGGCCACGGTGTGGCGTCGCAACTTCACCCCGGAAGAGCTGGTGGTGCGCCTGAAGACCGACCCGCATGCGCCGGCCAACTTCCGTGCCATCGGTGCGCCGTCGAACATGCCGGCATTCGCCGCCGCGTTCTCGTGCAAGCCGGGCGATGCGATGGTGCGCCAGGGCGACAAGCAGGTCGTGATCTGGTAATTGCGCATTGCTGTAAATGATGCGGGCGGCGATCGAAAGATCGTCGCCCGTTTTTTTGGAGGCAATGCAGTGCAATGCCGGCACGATCGCGCGCTGCGCGTCCAAACGCCCGGACGCACCAGGCCTTGTCCCGTACAGGGTGCACCGGCCGTGCCTGCATCCATCAGGCGGCAATCGCGCGCCCTGCGTTGAACAGCCCTGATCACCGAGGTTTGCGGCGCTGTTTGTTCGCTCGCGGGATGGCGTGAATGCGGTGTTTCTCCGCGCATCAGGGCATCTGTGGGCTGACAGTCGGCAACTTAAATGCAAGGCTCAACAAAGCTCACACGCATGCGCCAGCACGGCAGCGCCCGCCTATCCTCGGCGCTCCTTCCCGCGACTTTCGTCCATGTCGGCCATCAAGACTTCGACACTCGCCCTTTCCCTGCTGGTCGCCCTGGGGGCTGCAACCGCATGCCCGACGATCGCAACGTGCCAATGCCGGCCACGCAGGCGCCCGCGGCAACCGCCCCTGCATCCAGGCCTGCCTTCGATATCGGCGATCTGGATACAGGGTCGGGCGCTTGCACGAACCTGGATACCTTCGTCAATGCCAAGTGGGCCAAGGCCAATCCGATCCCACCCGACAAGACCAGCTGGGGCGTGTTCGACGAACTGCTGGAAAAGAGCCTGGCCACGCAGCGACAGATTATCGAAGCCGCCGCAAAGCAGGCAGACAAACAGGCCGATCCCCTGACCCGCAAGCTGGGCTTGCTGTACGCCTCCGGCATGGATGAAACCGCCATCGAAGCAGCAGGCGACCAGCCCATCCGTCCGCAGCTGGAAGCCATTGCCGCACTCGACTCCAGCACCGCGATTGCCGACTACATCACCAAACGCTACGCAGAGGGCGACGCACTCGTGTTCGAGTTCGGTGCCGGCCCCGATTTCCACAAGGCTGAGCAGCAGATCGGCTTTGGCGGGGAAGGTGGCCTGGGCCTGCCGACCAAGGACTATTACACCGCTGCGCAATACGCTCCCATCCGCGCAGCCTACCTCGCCTACATCGCCAAATCGTTCGAACTCACCGGCAGCGATGCCGACACGGCCAAACGCCAGGCAAAGGACGTCATGGCCCTCGAATCGCGCCTGGCTGCTGCATCGCTTGCACCGACCGACGCCCGCCAACCCAAGAATCAATACCACTTCCTCAGCGTTGCCGATGCCGACAAGATCACGCCGCACTTTTCGTGGACAACCTTCTTCGCCGCGCAGGGCGTGGATGTCGGCCCCGGTTTCTCGCTGTCGCAACCGCGCTTTTTTGCAGCATTCGACCAACAACTAGCCACCGCGCCGGTGGCGCAGTGGCAGGCATATCTGCGCTTCCACACCATCGATGGCGCGTCCAGGCAGCTCAGCAAGGCGTTCGTCGATAACAACTTCGCCTTTTATGGAAAGACGCTGTCCGGGCAGCCCGAACAGCGGCCGCGCTGGAAGCGCGTCCTTGGTGCGGTCAACGTCGCCATGGGCGAAGGCCTGGGCCAACTGTACGTCGCCAAGGTCTTCACGCCCGACACCAAGCAACGCGCCGCCGAATTGGTGGACAACATCCGCGCCGCACTCAAGACGCGGATCGAGCACGTCGACTGGATGAGCGAGCAAACCAAGGCCAAGGCCTTGGCAAAGTGGGAAACCTTCCTGCCCAACATCGGTTACCCGGACACGTGGCGCGACTGGTCCGGGCTGGATATCGTGCCTGGCGCGTATTACCGCAACCTGCAGGCCGCGGCGAAGTTCAACTACCACTACGACATTGCGCAGATCGGCAAACCCACCGATCGCAAGCGCTGGACGATGACGCCGCAGACGGTCAACGCGTACTACAGCCCCCAGACGAACACCATCAATTTCCCGGCCGCCATCCTGCAGCCGCCATTCTTCGATGCCAACGCGGATGACGCGCTGAACTACGGCGCGATCGGCGCCGTCATCGGCCATGAGGCGTCGCATGGTTTCGACGATCAAGGCAGCCAGTTCGATGGTGCGGGCAACAATGTCAATTGGTGGACCCCGCAGGATCGCAAAGCCTTCGAAGCGCGCACAGATTTGCTGGTCAAGCAATTCGACGCCTATGTGCCGCTGCCGAACCATCCAACCCTGCACGTCAACGGCAAGCTCACCCTGGGCGAAAACATCGCCGATCTCGGCGGCATCAACATTGCCTACAACGCATTGCAAACCGCATTGCGTGCGCATCCCGAGCGCGCACAGGCGATCGATGGCTACCGCCCGGAACAACGGTTTTTCCTGGGCTTTGCACGCAACTGGCGCGAGCGGGTCCGCGAGCAACAGCAACTGGTCTATCTGGCTTCCGACCCGCACTCGCCCTCCAACCTGCGGGCCATCACCTCGCCCTCCAACATGCCGCAGTTCGCCCAGGCGTTCTCCTGCAAGGCAGGCGATGCGATGGTGCGCCCGGACAAGGACCGCGTCGTAATCTGGTAAGCGACTGCAAGGGCTTCCAATGCGACACCACCGTACAGGCCCGCACGCGCGGGCCTGTCACGTTCATGCAAACGGCCGTTAGCGAGGACGAACGGCAGCAGGCGCCTGCCTGCACGGCCCCCGGCCTTGCTAAACTTCGCCGACTTCAATCTGGCCACCCTTCTTCTCGATGCCCACCATTCGTCCGCTTGCCCTCGCTCTTGGCTTCAGCCTGATCTCGCTGCTGTCCGCCCCCGACGCCGACGCAGCTCGCAAGAAGAAGGCCGCAGCGCCCAAGGCTCCGGCCGTCTCGGCGGCCTGCACCAATTTCTACGACTACGCCAACGCCAGCTGGCTCAAGGCCAATCCCGTGCCGCAGGCCGGCGCCGTCACCGCGCTGGGTCAATTGTCCGAGCGCGCCCTGCAGCAGCAGCGCGAGTTGCTCGATGCATCGATGAAGTCCCCGCAGGGCAACGTGCAGAAGCTGCTCGGCGATTTCTGGGCCAGCGGCCTGGACGAAGCGGCTGTCGAGAAAGACGGCTCCAACCCGATCGCCCCGCTGCTCTCGCGCATCGACGCGATCAAGAAGGCCAAGGATGTGCCCGCTTCCATCGCCGCGTTGCATCAGGTCGGTATTCCGGTCGGCTTCAATTTCGGCCCGGACGTGGACCTGAAGGCGCTCGATCGCCATATCGGTTACTTCATGCAGGGCGGCATGGGCCTGCCCGACCCGGCCTTCTACACCCGCACCGACGCCGACACCCAGGCGCTGATGGGCCGCTACCGCGCGTACGTCAAGCAGATCCTGGCGCTCACCGGCACCGCCGCCGACAAGCTCGACGCCGACGCCGCCTCCGTGCTGCAGATCGAAACCGCGCTGGCGCGTAGCGCGCAGTCGGTGCAGGGCATCAACAACCCGTTCAACAACTACGCACCGATCGCCACCAAGGAACTGAGCAAGCAGTACAAGAACCTGCGCCTGGCCGACTTTCTGGAAGCGCAGGGCGTCAAGGACGACCTGGTGTCGATGGCCGACCCGGCCATGTTCAAGCAACTCGACAGCATGATCGTCAGCATCAAGCCGGACCAGTGGAAGGCCTACCTGCGCTGGCGCGTGGGCGATGCGATGGCACCGTACCTGTCCAAGAGCTTCCACGATGCCGAATACCAGTTCCGCGGCCGTCTGCTGCGTGGCGATGCGGTGCCGCCGCAGCGTTGGCAGCAGGTGCTGGACGCGATCAACGTGGCCGCCGGCCCGATGCTCGGCCGCGAGTACGTGTCGCGTTATCTGAGCAGCGACACCCGTCGCCAGGCCGAAGCCATCGCCGACCAGGTGCGCGATGCGCAGCTGGCCGCGCTGGAGCGCACCGGTTGGGGCAACGGCGAGGTGGTGGCCGAAGCCAAGGCCAAGCTGGCCGCGATGAAGATCGAAGTCGGCGCACCGCGACGCGACCTGGATTACACCGTGCAGCCGATGGGGCGCGGTAGCTTCGGCGGCAATATGCTGATCGCCTCGACCTGGCGCCACCGCGAAGAGATGAAGCGCATCGGCAAGGGCAACGCCGACCGTCGCTGGGACGTGCTGCCGCAGCAGCCAGCGGTGGCCTACGACATCGCGCAGAACCGCCTGATCGTCACCGCCGCCGTGTTGCAGGCACCGGTGTTGACCACCGGCGGCACCCAGGCCGCGCAGTACGGTGCCTACGGTGCGCTGGTCGCACACGAGATCACCCGTGCGATCGATGCCAAGGGCTCGCTGGTCGATGCCAAGGGCGAATTGCGCAGCTGGTGGACACCAGCCGAAAAGGCGAGCTGGACGATGCTGACCAACAAGGTCGCCACGCAGTTCTCGGCCTACCCGTACCCGGGCGTGCCCAACGCCAAGGTCAATGGCGCGCAGACCGCCGAAGAAAACCTGGCCGATCTGGCCGGCGTCGAATTGGCCTGGCAGGCGTTCGGCAAGGCGCAGCCGGCAGCCACCGAGGCCGACAAGCAGGCCTTCTTCACACCGCTTGGGCCGGACTGTGGGCGCAGCAGTTGTCGCCCAACGAAGCGGTACAGCGCGCAAGCGCCGACATCCGCGCACCGGGCCAGTGGCGCACCAACGGCCCGCTGTCCAACTTGCCGGAATTCGGTGCGGCCTTCAGCTGCAAGGTCGGCCAGCCGATGCAGCGCGTGGACGCGGACCAGATCAAGATCTGGCGCTGATACCTAGCGGGTGGCAATGAAAGAGAGCGCGGAATCCGCGCTCTTTTTTGTGTCCATCGCCTGCGAAATTCCGTAGGAGCGGCCCCGGCCGCGACGGGCAATATCGATAGAGTCTCGTCGCGGCATGGGCGGCTCCCACGGGTCATGCGGATCATGCGCTAACCGCGCACTTTCACCGTCGCGCGCAATCCAACCAACCACCGTGTTGTGCGGATAATGCATTTACCCGCCCCTCTGATGTCCCGTCCAATCCACCTCAACCAATCCCATGAGCGCCGCGGGCTGCGATAAGGCATTACCGAATAAGCCTCTTCGTGGCCGGAACCGCTCCCCGGATGCAACACTTCCAGCACCGTGCCGTTTAGCTCAACGCACCACGCGCAGCGGCGGCTTGCGCCCTTTGCGGCCGCCCTTGCCACCACCGAATGGCGACTGGCCGCGCCAGTAGCGGATCATCAGCCAGCCGAACAGCATGCCGCCCAGATGCGCGAAATGGGCCACGCCAGGCTGCCAACCGGTCGCCCCGAGCACCAACTCGATCGCGCCGAACACGATCACGAACGTCCGCGCCTTCATTGGAATCGGCGGGAACAGCAGCATCACGCGCTGGTTGGGGAACAGCATTCCATACGCCAGCAGCAAACCGAACACGCCGCCCGATGCGCCCACGACCGGCGCACCGCTTTGCGTGAACCAGGCCATCAACAACTGGCACAGGCCGGCGCCGGCGACGCACACCAGGTAGTAGGTCAGAAAGCGCTTCTGGCCCCAGGTCTGTTCCAACGGCGCGCCAAACATGAAGAGCGCCAGCATGTTGAAAAACAGATGGTTGAAGCCACCATGCAGGAACGCGTAGGTCAGCAGTTGCCAAGGCATGAAGCTGGCGCCCGGCGAAAACGCGTCGAAGCCGTTGGACAGCGGCCACAACATCAGCCACGACAACACGCTGTCAGATGGCAACACGCCAGCGCCCAGGTCGCCCACCGCCCATTGCAGCAGGAACAAGCCGATGTTGGCGATCAGTAAAGCTTTGGTGATGGGCGGCAATTGAGGCATGGCGGCTTCCTTCGGAATGCTGCCGATGATAACGGCAGGCTTATGAAGGCCCCCACACGGCCGCGTCAAGCGCTGCGCGGCACTGGCACGACGCACACGGCCCCGTTCCACCTGGACGCCCTCGGCGCGCAGGCGCTGGCATTGCTCCCGGTAGCCTGCCGAGCCATCGGGCAAGGCAATTCGGCCATCGCTGCGTAAGACGCGGTGCCAGGGTAGCTGCGGGTCGTCGTTGCCGCTGAGCACGCGTGCCACCAGCCGCGCACGGCCCGGCAGGCCGGCGCGCTGGGCAACTTCCCCATAACCGGCGACCTCGCCCACGGGAATGGCGCGGATCACCTGGAGAATCCGCAGCCGCGCCTGCTCGCCGGACAGTGACTCACCTTTGGAGGCGTCACGAACAGGCACGCTGGCAGTGCCGCGCGCGGCTGGATGGCGAGATCTGGACATCGCGCAAGCATGCCAGCTGACGGGGGTAGATGTGCGCGTGCGGATCGCCCTGTAGGCGAAGGGAACGTTGCACCCCCTCCCCGGGAAGGGGTTGGGGTGAGGGTACGGGCGCCGCAAGCAACCGCTCAGGCAACGCGACACCCCGTCATTGCCCGGTTCAAATTACAAAACGCTTTGAACCATCGGATCGAGCTGGATCGATGACTCGCCTGTGCCGAGGCCTGTCATGATGGCAGAGGCTTCGATCCTTCCCCGCATCGATACGCCGCCCCCGTCGGGGAGAGAAGGTGGCGCGCAGCGCTGGATACGGCTACGGCTGCAACGGCGATATCCCAGCCGGGCATCGATCAAGGCATCGCCTCATGCGCCGCCACATCGCAACCAACCATCGGCAGCGACAGCGACGCCACCGCGCACCAGCCTTCAATGCATCAACACAATCTCTTCGGACGAGGTGGGATGAATCGCCACGGTCTCCTCGAAGTCCCGCTTGGTCGCGCCCATCTTTACCGCCACCGCAAAGCCTTGCAGCATTTCGTCGGCGCTCTCACCCAGCAGGTGCACGCCGACCACCCGTTCTTCTTCGCCCACGCACACCAGCTTGAACAGACTGCGCTGCGGCGCGTCGGCCAGCGCGTGCAGCATCGGGCGGAAATTGCTGCGGTACACGCGCACCGCGCCGTTGTAGCGCGCACGCGCCTGCTCTTCGGTGAGCCCGACATGGCCGAGCGGCGGGTGCGAGAACACCACGCTGGGCACGTTTTCGTAGTCCATGCGCGCATCCGGTTGGTGACCGAACAGGCGGTCCATCAGCTTGCGCCCCGCCGCAATCGCCACCGGTGTCAGCCCGACCTTGCCGCCCACATCGCCGATTGCGTGAATATTC
Organism: Xanthomonas phaseoli pv. phaseoli; assembly: GCA_022749655.1. GTDB lineage: Bacteria > Pseudomonadota > Gammaproteobacteria > Xanthomonadales > Xanthomonadaceae > Xanthomonas > Xanthomonas phaseoli. The sequence goes on along the minus strand of CP094243.1, from coordinate 2,372,302 downwards.
GGCACGTTGGTGGTCTGACCGTCGTCCACCACCACTTCCCCCTTGTCGCCAAGCGCAACACCCACCGTGTCTAGACCCAGCCCGGCGGTATTGGCGCGTCGGCCCACCGCAAAGAACACCTTGTCGAAGACGTCGTTGCCCTGCTCGCGCGGATGCACGGAATGCCCATGCACGCGCAGCGCACCGTGCAGATCGCGCTCCAGTGCGGTGGTGGTGAAACCGAAGTGCAGCCGCACGCCCAGATGACGCAGGTTGTCGGCCAACTGCAAGGTTAGCTCCGCATCGAAGCGTTCCAGCAAGCGCTCGCCCTGCACGAACAGATGCACGCGGCTCCCCAAGGCCTGCAACAGCCCGGCGATTTCCACCGCGATATAGCCACCGCCGATAATCGCGACCTGCTCGGGCGCATGGCAGAGGTTGAAGAAATCGTCGGAGACTTCGCCATGTTCTGCGCCCTGCACGTCCGGGCGTAATGGGTGTGCGCCGGTGGCGATCACGATGTGCTCGGCGGTCACCGGCACGCCGTCGCTGCCCATGACGGTATGGCGGTCCTGCAGCACGCCACGCTGCGGGATCAAGACCACGCCATCTTCGTTGAGGCGGCGTCGATAACTGGCGTGGATGTTGGCGATGTACCCCTGCCGATGCGTGACCAGCTCCTGCCAGGCCAAGGTCGGGCGCGGCAGATCGAATCCCAATGCGCTGGCCAACTCGATCTTGCCGGCCAGATCGGCTGCCAGCCACATCGCCTTCTTCGGCACGCAACCGAGATTGACGCAGGTGCCGCCCAATTCGGAGGGCTCCATGATCGCCACGCGCGCGCCATGTCTTGCTGCGCGAAATCCCGCCGCAAGCCCCCGGAGCCGCCGCCCAGAATCACCACGTCGTAGTCGTAACGCGCACTCATGCGAAACGCTCCGCCCGGTAAGGATGCGGGTCCAGCGCGGGTGCGCGGCCCGTGATCAGGTCGGCCATCAATTGTCCGCTTGCAGTGCTCATGCTGATACCGAGCATGCCATGCCCGGCTGCGAGCCAGACGTGAGGATGGCCCGGCACCGCGCCCAGGACCGGTACATCGTCCCAGGTCATCGGCCGCCAGCCGTACCAGCGCTCGATCACCGCAGGCCCGCAGGGCGCCTGCAGATAGTCGGCCGCTGCACGCTCCAACGCAGCCAGGCGGGTGGCATTGAGCTGCGTATCGCGTCCGGAAAATTCCATCGTGCTGCCGATGCGCAGGCGCTCGCGCCACGGCACCACGAACACCCAGCGATCCTTCAACACCACCGGGCGGCGCGGCATCAGATGCGGCGCGCTGTAGGTAATCGAATAACCCTTGCCGGCCTGCACCGGCAGGCGCAAACCAAGTTGCGCCGCCAGCACCGGCGACCATGGCCCGGTTGCGATCACCACCTCGCGCGCACGGCGCTTGCCGTGCTCGGTCTGCACGCAGCTGCCAGCTCCATCGGGCACGATCGCCTGCACCCGGCAGTGCGCATCGATCACCACGCCACCTGCGCGCAGCACTCTCGCAAGCTCTGCGGTGTATTGCTCCGGGCGCAGATGCGCATCGCCCGGGAAGTGGATCGCGCCGGCGATCCCATCGCGAAATGCGGGATCCTGGCGTACGTAGTCCGCACCATCGATGACCTCCGCCCGGATACCCCACTGCGCCAGCAGCGCGCATTCGTCGCGGTATTGCGCAAAGCGGCGCGCATCGCCAAACACGTAATCCAAACCGTCGTTACGAAATTCGCACTCCAACCCGTACCGCGCCACCCACGCGTCGAAGCGCTGCCGCGCATCGTGCAACAGCGCTGCGCGCGCCTGTGCACTGGATTGCCAATCGCGTGCATTGCAGCGCCGCGCAAAGCGCAGCAGCCAGCGCCACAACCCCGGATCCAGACGTGGCGGGATATACAGCGGCGCATCCGGGGTGAACATCCATTTCAGTGCCTGCGCAATCATGCCGGGCGCCGCCAGCGGCGGTGCATGGCTCGGCGTGATGGTGCCGCAATTGCCGTAAGAGGTCGCCGCACCGGGCGCACCGGCATCGAGCACACGCACCTGCCGGCCCGCGTCGACAAGTGCCAGCGCGGTGGCCAGGCCAATCGCGCCCGCACCGATCACCACTACATCATCGCCACTGCCGTGCATGCAGGCGCTACCCAGCGCGCCCGGTGCCACGCCACATCGGCGGCACCTGCAGATAGGTCGCGCTGCGCCATAGCCACTCCATCGGCCCGAAGCGGAACCAGTGCAGCCAGCACCGGCTCAGCAGTACCTGCAGCGCGAACAGCACCAGCGCGAACGGCAGTTGCCACACCCGCGGCAGCTGTTCGAAATAGCCCAGCCCGTAGCCGTAGAAGATGCCGGTGCAGACCAGCGATTGCAGCAGATAATTGCTCAATGCCATCCGCCCCGCTGGCACAAGCCATGCCAGACGCGGTGCCAGGCGCACCACCCATGCGGCATAGCCCAGGCACATCAACGGCCCTGCAATCAGCGACAGCGCGAAGGCGCCGGACAGGCGCAGGTCCAGCCGCGCCGGATCGATCCACGGCTCCAATGCATAACTTGCCAGCATCACGCCCAGCCCGAGCGGCAACACGCCATAGCGCAACGTCGCAAACACGCGTGGGAAGCGCTCGGGCGTGGCGATCGCACCACTGCGCACGAACCAGCTACCGGCCAGGAACATGCCGAGCATGGCCGGGCCGTTGATGCTGAAGCCGGTCATCGCCTGCTGAAAGTCATGCCAGCGCTGCACCGTCGCCTGCAGGTAAGTGCCGCTGCCGAACGCGGCGCGCTGCGCCTGCACATTCGCCAGCGCCTGCTGCGCGGCGTCAGACATCGCCGCCTTCCACTGCACCGTCGCCGCAGGATCGGCCTGCGCCAACTCGCCTGCCACCCCGTACAGCAGGGTCAGTCCGGGTGCGCACAGGTACACGAACGCAGCGAGCCACGGCAGCGTCATCGTCGGCACATTGCGCGCACCGAGCAGCAGCAACGCCAGCAGGGCATAAGTCACCAGGACATCGCCGGACCACACCAGCAATGCATGGGCAAGCCCGATCGCCAACAGCCCGAGGGTGCGGCGCAGATACAGGCCGAAGAACGCGCGCCCGGCGCGCGCGGCGCGTTGCGCCATCACCGCAAAGCCCATGCCGAACAACAGCGAAAACAGCGTGTAGAACTTGCCTTGCACGAACACGTAGACCAGCGCATCGGCAACCCGGTCGGCGCCATGCCAATGCGGCTCCACGCCGGTCATGGCCAGATCGAGCGGCCCGACAAAGGCTTCCATGTTCATCAGCAGGATGCCCAGCAGCGCCACGCCGCGCAGAACATCCAGCACGACGATGCGCTCTGTCGCAGCAATGGGAAGCAGCACGTCGCGGGATGTCATCACGGCTCAGGCAACCAGATGCGGCGGCACGCGCCGCAGAATGCAAACGGCCCACCAATGGGGTGGGCCGTCAGGAACAGCGATCATGCACGCACCGCGGCAGCCCACACGCATGGCCCGATCTGCGCGTGGCCTGCATGCGCCACCGCAGCGCCGGATGACCGGCCTACGTCAGTGGCGCGCAGACGTCCCACTGTCAAACCGCCGCGGGCGCGTGCTTGCCCCACCCTCAGTGGTGATGACCGCCGTCGCCGTGTACGTGGCCGTGGTCGCGTTCTTCCGCGGTGGCTTCGCGCACTTCGACGATCTCCACGTCGAAATGCAGGTCCTTGCCGGCCATGGGGTGATTGAGGTCCACATCGACCACGCTCATGCCGACTTTCTGCACCGTCACTGCGCGCGGGCCGAAGTTGGTCTGCAGCACGACCTGGGTGCCGGGCACCAGCTTGGTGGCGCCGAAATGCTTCTTGGGCACGCGCTGGCTCAGGCCTTCGCGGTATTCGCCGTAGGCTTCGGTCGCCTTGACGTCCACGCCGAAGCTCTCGCCGGCTTCCTTACCCATCATGGCCGCTTCCAGGCCCGGGATGATGTTGCCGTGGCCGATCATGATCGCCAACGGGTCACGCTCCTGGAGCTCTCGATCGGCTCCTGGCCGATCTCCGAAACGGTGTAATGGAAGCGGACAACGCTGTCTTTTTCGATCTTCATGCCTGGCTCTGAATGGGCTGCCCGGTGGCAGACGGTTGAGGACGGCTTGTCGGCCGCCGGGTGCGCCGCCATCATGGCGACCTTTCGAACCGCCCATTATCCCGGCTCCATGCATATCACGCCAGTTTTCGCCGCCTGCGCCCGACGCGCCGCGGCCAGCCTGTTGCTGGGCCTGCTGCTCCTGGGGGCTGTTCGTCGCACGCGCCGGTGCGGCGCGCCGCCGCGGCCCCACCGGCAGCGCGCGTGTGGCCGCAGGTAGCGCCGGCCGACCCGGCTGCCGCCAACAACATCTTGATGCGCGCGCTGGGACTGGTAGGCACCCCATACCGATTCGGCGGCAACACGCCGGAGACCGGCTTCGACTGCAGCGGGCTGGTCACCTATGTCTACAAGGATGTCCTGGCCTTGGCGCTACCGCGCACCTCGCGCGAACTGGCCGCAATCCAGGGCCCACGCATCCCGCCCGAGCGACTTGCCACCGGCGACCTGGTGTTTTTTGGCTCAGGAGGCAACGTGACCCACGTCGGCATTTATGTCGGTGAAGGCCGCTTCGTGCATGCTCCGACCACCGGCGGTACAGTCCGCTTGGACTTCCTTGATGGAGCTTACTGGCGTGACCATTATTCAGGTTCAAAGCGGGTTTTGCATTGAAATGTGACGCAAATCACAAGTCACAAAACGGAAAGTTAACTTTTTTGAACGTAACGATTCTTTCACCAGGGCATCATCTCGCATCGACAGCAGAACTGTGATTCCCGCGTGACGAACGACGAACAGATCAAAACTGGCGCCGCACCGCTTCCGCCCCGGAAACCGCTCCGCCTGCTATGCGCCACCGCTCTCTTGATTGCAGCACTTCCCGCATTCGCGCAGACCGCCAGCAGCACGCCATCCGCTCCGCAGACGACCACGCCTGACAGCGCCGTCGCCGCCGAGAAAGCCGCAACCCGCAGCCGCGCCGACGCCGCTGCCACTGCAACACTGGCCGCCCTGCTTCCGCACCTGGCTGCCAACGACGCCATTCCGCTGATGGACCGCTCGGCGATGTTCGCCGGCGATCTCAGCCGCCTGCTTGCCAATTACGACGTGTCGCAGAGCGCAGCCAATGCTGCCCAGAACGCCGTGGCCGACAGCCGCGTGCAGGTGATCCTGCAGCGCGCCATGGCCCTGCTCGGCACCCCGTACGTCTGGGGCGGCGAGTCCACCGAAGGGTTCGACTGCAACGGCCTGGTTGGCTATGTGTTCAAGACTGCGCTCGGCATCGACCTGCCGCGCGTCTCGCGCGACATCGCCCGCGACGAATCGGCCGAACTGATCAAGGACCCGAGCGCACTGAAGGCCGGCGACCTGGTGTTCTTCGGCAAGCGCGGTCGTATCGACCATGTCGGCCTGGTGGTCGGCGACGGCAAGTTCCTGCACGCGCCCAGCCGCGGCAAGGACGTGCGCGTGGATTCGCTGGCCAGCGGCTACTGGAGCGAGAAGTTCATCCAGGCGCGTCGGGTGCTGTAACGCTCGGTTGCCAGGACTGCGTCGAACAAGGCCGCGACACTCTCGCGGCCTTTTTGTTGCGCGCAACCGGGCCGCGACGCCCGTGTGCCACCGCGCGGCCTCCCGGCGCCTATCGGCCTACGTACCAGTCGCGCCGAGAGTCACGCTGCCAGCGCCGCCTACGCTGCAATCGGGCAGATGACCTACCCGCAGGCATGATGCGGATCACTGCGAAGTGTCGGCCTTGTACCGCGCCATGGTGTCCTCGATGCCTTTGCTCAATTCCATCACTTTGAGCGCGTATTCGGCCAGGCGTTGATCTTCCGGGGTGTCGGGCCGCCAGGACGGCACTTCGACCGGGGTGACCCCGTCCGGGTCCATGGCCACGAACACGATGATGCAATGCGTGCACAGGCGCGAGTCGCCTCCCATCGGACTGCGCGCGCGTACATCGATGGCGAAATGCATGCTGCTGCGGCCGGTGTAGACGAGTTTGGCCGACACCGCCACCAGATCGCCGATGCGCACCGGCGCCACGAACCGGATACCGCCCACCGCCACGGTGACGCAGTAATGCCCGCTCCAACCACTGGCGGCGGCAAAGCCAACCTGGTCGATCCACTTCATCACCACGCCGCCATGCACCTTGCCGCCGAAGTTGACGTCACTGGGCTCGGCCAGAAAACGAAATGTCAGATCACGATGTTGGCCAATCACCGCCCGCCCTCGTCAATGGATGAGCTGGAAGTGTGCCATGTGGTGGAAGCACGTCGTACCCGCAACGCGATTGCCGCACCGGCCGACGTGAGCACCTACGAACATCGGCCGGCACACGCAGCGTTTTCACATCAGTCCATCAGCAAATGCCGGATGCCTCGAAGCTCGCCCGCGAGCGTGAGAAGCCAGATCGCCCCACGCACACTGCCCGGCGTTGTCAGCCAACATCCCCAAGCACACTCAACCGCCAAGCACCTCAAGGTTGTCGCGCTTGCGCAGACGCAGCCACGGGAAATGCGGTTGCGACAATCTGAGCGCCTTTCGCGCACGTGCACTCCAACGACGCGGGTCGAACAACCACTGCACTGCAAAGCGATCGAACGTCGCGTAGGTATGCTGGTGGTAATGCGCGGCCAGTTCCGGGACGCCCAGCTCGGTGAAGTAGCGCAGGCTGCGTGCGGCGCTCTCCTGGCCGCGCTGCGGCGTGGCGTAGAGCGGGCTATCGAGAATATGCAGCTCGCCATCCTCGCGCAGGTGCGCGAGCAGACGTTCGATCAGCGCGCCAGGATCTACAAAATACTGCACGCAGGCGGGGAGCACGATGATGTCGAATACCTCGCGCGGCAGTGCCACGGTCTGGATGTCGCCAGCGATGAAACTCAGAGACGCTGCATGGCCGAACACGCGTGCGGCCTGGGTGAGCTCGGTGCGATTGACGTCGATGCCGCAGACCTCGCGTTGCAGCGACTGGGCCAGCAAGTGCGATAGCCAGCCATTGCCGCAACCGAGTTCGAGGATGGCGCCTTCGCCGGCATGCGTGCCCAGGTGCTGCACCAGCAAGCTGCTCGACAGCGCGCGCACGCGCCATTCCAGCGTTGCCGCCAGTTTTTCGCCCGGACGCGGCAGGCTGCGCACCTGCGCATCGGTGTACAGCCGGCCTTCCTTGCGCCGGATCTGCAGGTAGTGCTGCTCGAAGGTGTCCTCCGCCAGGTCGCGCTGCACGAACACACCATCGACGTGTTCCAGCTCGGGCAGCTGCTGCAGCCGTTCGCGCAACATGGAACATCCGGCACGCATCGGGTCTTCAGCGCAGTGGCTTGGCACTGTCGGCGGGCGGATCTTCCAGCCCGACATTGGTCGACGCCGCGTCGTAGATGCGCTTGTCGAGCAGCCCGGTTTCCTTGGCCACCAGCACCGGCACCAGCATCTGCCCGGTGACATTGGTCATGGTGCGCATCATGTCGAGGATGCGATCGATGGCGTACAGGTAGCCGATCACTTCCAGCGGCAAATTGGCTGCACTCAGCACCACCGTCGCCATGATGACCGCGGTGCCCGGCACGCCGGCCGTGCCGAAGCTGCCGAGCACCGAGGCGATCAGCACCACGAAATACTGATTGGCGGTCAGCGGCACGCCGGTGTATTGCGCGATGAACACTGCGCACAACGCCGGAAAGATCGCGCCGCAACCGTCCATCTTGATGCTGGCGCCCAGCGGCACCGCGAATGCGGCGTAGTCCTTGCTGACCCCCAGGTTATGCGTGATCGACCGCATCGCCACCGGCATTGCCGCAAAGCTCGACGAGCTCACGAACGCCACCTGCATGCCAGGCGCGGCACCGCGGAAGAACTTCCACGGGTTAAGCCCATGAGCGAGCAACAGGCCGCTGTAGACCACCACAATATGGATCGCGCAGGCGACATACAGCGCGAGCACGAAATTGCCGAACGGCAGCAGTTTCGAAAAACCGTAGCTGCCGACCAGGCCAGCGATCAGGCCAAAGGTGCCGAGCGGAGTCATTTCCAGCACGAAGCGCGTCACCTGGATCATGATGTCGCTCAGTTGCCCGGTGAGCTTGCGCGCCTCGGCCACCCGCTCGCCGAGCTTGACCATTGCAAAGCCGAGCAACGCGGCGAAGAAGATCACCGGCAGGATCGAGCCACGCCCGGCTGCCAGCACCGTTTCGCCGGCCGCGTTGGTCTTGGTGCCGATGCCGGTCAGTGCGTAGAACGGATTGGACGGCACCACATCCAGCAGCACCTGGACCGGGCTTGGCACATCGCGCGGCTTCCAGGCCGAATCCACGCTCAGACTGAAATGGCCGGCGCCCGGCTGCATGATCGTGCCGACCGCCAGGCCCACGCCCACCGCCAATGCTGCGGTGATGACAAACCATAAAAACGTGCGCCCGCCGAGTGCGGCAACGGATTTTTGCCCGTGCAGCGACGAGATCGCATTGATCACCGCAAAGAACACCAGCGGGATGGCGATCATCTTGATCAGCGTGACGTACAGGTCACCCAGCGGACCGAACCACACATCGGCCGCCGGGCCCATGGCCCAGCCGACCAGCGCGCCGAGGACAAAGCCGGCCACCACGCGTTGCCAGAACGGAATGCGCAACCACGCCGCAACCAGTTTCATGTCGTCGAATCTTCCGGGGGAAAGTGCTTGCACCATAGCCCAGGGCCGCCTTGCCCGCGAGACCACAGCTGGAACAGCGCTGTGTCATCGGTGTGACACCACCCAGCGCGGCATAATGGGGATTGATTCAGCCACGAGTTCGATGCCGATGCGTTACCGCCTGCCTACCCTCGCCGCCCTGACCACGCTGTGCGTCGCCGCCTGCGCTTCCACGACGGGGAGCAGCACCTCTGCGCCCGCGTCGGTCCGCGTGGAGGTACCGCCGGTGGTGCACCCGGCCGGCGAAACCCCGCAATGGTGGTACCGCTCGGGCGCCGCCCGGCCGCCGGCAACGGCGCCATGGCCGGCAAGGCGCGTAACGTGATCCTGTTCCTGGGCGATGGCATGAGCCTGACCACGGTTGCCGCCGCACGCATCCTGGATGGCCAGCGCAAGGGCGGCCCGGGCGAGGAAAACCTGTTGTCGTGGGAACAATTCCCCGCCACCGCTTTCAGCAAGACCTACAACACTGACTCGCAGACGCCCGATTCGGCCGGCACCATGACCTCCATCACCACCGGCGTGAAGTCGCACATGGGCGCGATCGGGGTCAGCAGCGGCAACCGCAGCGACTGTGCCGACAGCTTGAGCAAGGGTCTGCTGAGCTGGCTGCAGCTGGCCGACAGCGCCGGCATGGCCACCGGCATCGTCACCACCACGCGCCTGACCCATGCCACGCCGGCGGCAACCTATGCGCATTCGCCGGACCGCAACTGGGAAAACGACACCGACCTTCCAGAGTCGGCGCGTGCTGCCGGTTGCCAGGACATCGCCCAGCAATTGCTTTCCACCGCCCGCTACGGCCGCGGCCCGCAGGTGGTGCTGGGCGGAGGACGCAGCCAGTTCCAGGGCGTGCAGGAGCGCGACCCGGAATACGACGACAAGGTGGGCCTGCGCCTGGACGGCCGCGATCTGGTGGCCGAATGGAAACAAGCGCACCCGCAGGGCGCCTATGTCTGGAACGAGCAGCAATTGCAGGCAGCGTCCGGTGCACCGGCGCTGCTGGGCTTGTTCGAACCGGACCACATGCAGTTCGACCACGACCGCAACCGCACCCCGCAGGGCGAGCCCAGCCTGACCGAGATGACCCGCACCGCGATCCAGTCGCTGTCACGTGACCCAATGGCTTCGTGCTGATGGTCGAAGGCGGCCGTATCGATCACGCCAACCACGCCGGCAACGCCTACCGCGCGCTCGACGAAACCGTGTCGCTGTCCGATGCCGTGCGCGCTGCCGTGCAGACTGCGCCACCGGACACGCTGATCATCGTCACCGCCGATCATTCGCACACGCTCAACTTCGTCGGCTACCCGGTGCGCGGCAATCCGATCCTGGGCAAGGTACGCGGCACCGGCGGCGAAGAAGGCGACCGCAGCCAGCTGGCCACCGACCTGGCCGGCCAGCCCTACACCACGCTCAGCTACGCCAACGGCCCCGGCTACACCGGTGCCAGCAACGCGCAGCCGGCCGGGCCCAAGAAATATCCGCACGAACCCAGCAGCAGCGAGCCGGCCGCCGGCCGCCCAGACCTGACCCACGTCGACACCGAGGCACCCAGCTACATGCAGGAAGCGCTGGTGCCGACCAAATCCGAAAGCCATGGCGGCGAAGATGTGGGCATCTGGGCCACCGGCCCCGGCAGCGCGGCGTTCCGCGGCACGCTGGAAGAGAACGTGATCTACCACGTCATCGTCCAGGCCACCCCGCGCCTGCGCGAGCGCCTGTGCAAGGCAGGCACCTGCGACGCGGCTGGTGTGCCGGTCCAATTGCCCAAGCCGACCACGTTCGAGGCTGCGGTCAAGCGCTGATGCGCAGGCGGCGCTGCGGCGATGGCGGGCGAGCCGGCGCGTGATGCGGTTGACGCAGCGCCACGCGAGCTGCGCGCCTGGCGTCGCCAACGCCGTGTACGAGCACGCCCGCAAATGGCCGCAATCCGCGGCTGCCAGTGGGGTTCTCCGATGGGTCGCCGCAGACCGATGCGGTGAGCGCGCACGGCAGCCCGTTGCAGCCAAGGCTGCAGCTGCGCACGGCTGTTCGCGCCGTCGGACGCGGGCGACAACGGAATCGTCGATGCGTCCCAAGCAGAGCACACCCCACGCGGGCGACCGACCGGCCATCACGCAACAGGGATGGCCTCTGCATACCGAGCGCGTAGGATCCCCTGCGAGGTTGCGCCTGTGCTGACCGGCACCCCGCTCCTGCTGCCAGCCACCCCGCCCGGTCCGGTCCTGCTGGCCTACAGCGGCGGGATGGATTCCAGCGTGCTGCTGCACCTGCTGGGCGGCAACGCCGCGTTATCGACACGCAGGATTGCGCGCGCTGCATGTGCATCATGGGCTGCATGCCGATGCCGATGCCTGGGCCAGGCATTGCCAATGCACCTGCGACGCGCTGCAGGTGCCGTTGCAGATCGTGCGGGTGCAGGTGGCACGCGACAGCGGGCTTGGGCTGGAAGCGGCAGCACGTCACGCGCGCCACGCGGCGTTCGCGCAGGCGCTCACTGCTGGCGAATGGCTGGCGCTGGCACATCATCGCGACGACCAGGCGGAAACGTTCCTGCTGCGTGCGCTGCGCGCATCCGGCCCCGAAGGCCTGGCGGCGATGCGGCCGCAGCGCCCATTTGCCAACGGCACGCTGTGGCGCCCGATGCTGGCGCATGCTCGCGCAGACCTGCTCGCCTACGCGCATGCGCAAGGCTTGCGCTGGATCGAAGATCCCGGCAATACCGATCCACGCCACGACCGCAATTTCCTGCGCAACCAAGTCATGCCGTTGCTGCAGCAACGCTGGCCGCAAGCACCGGATGCGTTGGCCTGTAGTGCGCAACTGAGCGCCGATGCCAGCGCATTACTGCTGCAGCAGGACATGGCGTTGTTGCCGAGCGTGCGGACCGCAAGCGGCGCGCTGGATCTGCAGGCATTGCGCGCGCAACCGGTGGAACGAAGGGCACGGCTGTTGCGCGCCTGGGTGAGCGCGGCGCACGCGCCGCCGCTGCCTGCGCAAGGTGTGGCCGCACTGGAACAGGAAATCGCCAATCACGCTGCAGATCGGCACGCCTGCTTTGCGTGGCAGCAGGTAGAAGTACGCCGCTGGCGCCAGTGCCTGTTTCTGCATCGCCCCGTTGCGGCCTGGCCGTCGGACTGGCATGCGCAATGGGACGGCGCAGCGCCCCTGCACCTGCCCGACGGTGCGCAGTTGCAGTTGCTCGGCGCACCCGGCCTGCGCTTTGCGCAGCCGCTGCGGGTGCGCGCACGCCAGGGCGGCGAGCGCATCGTGCTGCCGCAGCGCACGCATTCGCACCAGCTCAAACACCTGCTGCAGGCGCTGGATCTACCGCCGTGGGAACGCATGCGCCTGCCGATCCTGTGGGAAGGCACGCAGGTGCTCGCCGCCGGCGACTGCATCATTTCCGGCACCTTGGACGCATGGCTGCAGGCCAATGCCGCAGCGCTGCAGTGGCGCACGGCTGCCGATGCGAATTGACCCGCCTGCGCGCGCGCCGCACACTTTAGCGATGGCCAAGAAGTCCTTGAACGAAACATCCCCGGTTGCCCGCTTCGAACAGTCGCTGGAAGAACTCGAGCAACTGGTGCAGAAGATGGAAGTCGGCGATCTGAGCCTGGAGCAATCGCTCACGGCCTACGAACGCGGCATCGGCTTGTACCGCGATTGCCAGCAGGCGCTGGAACAGGCCGAACTGCGCGTGCGCCTGTTGACCGACCCCGCCCGCCCCGAGCTTGCCGAAGCCTTCGAACCGCCGTCGCTGGACGGCTGAGGTGAGCTCGGCGCTGTTCGACCACTGGATCGCCCGCACCGAACGCAGCCTGGAGGCCGGCCTGCCGAGCGCCACGCATGCGCCGCAGCGCCTGCATGCAGCGATGCGCCATGCCGTGCTGGGCGGGGGCAAGCGCATGCGTCCGCTGCTGGTCTACGCAAGCGGCGCGTTGTTCGGCGCGGCCGAGGATCAGCTCGACACGCCCGCGGTGGCGGTAGAGCTGATTCACGCCTATTCGCTGGTGCACGACGACTTGCCGGCGATGGACGATGACGCGCTGCGGCGCGGCCAACCCACCGTGCATATCGCCTTCGACGAGGCCACCGCGATTCTGGCCGGCGACGCCTTGCAGACGCGCGCATTCGAATTACTCGCCACTGCCTCTGCCAGCGCCGAACTGCGCGTTAGCTGGATGCAGAGCCTGGCCACCGCTGCGGGCGCGGCCGGCATGTGCGGCGGCCAGGCGCTGGATATCGATGTGACAGGACAACTGCAATCACTGCAGGATCTGCAGCGCATGCATGCGCTCAAGACCGGCGCGTTGATCCGCGCAGCGGTGCGGATGGGCGCACTCACCGGAGGCGCCGCGGCGGCCGACCAGCAGCGTCTGGACGAGTTTGCCGACGCGCTGGGCCTGGCCTTCCAGGTGCGCGACGACATCCTGGATGTGGAATCGAGCTCGGCGCAGCTGGGCAAGACCGCCGGCAAGGACGCGGCGCAAGCCAAATCCACCTACCCCGCCCTGCTGGGGATGGACGGCGCCAAGGCGAAGCTGGCCGAACTGGCCGCGCGCATGCATGACCTCCTGCAGCCCTACGGCCCCCGGCGAGACATTGGCCACGTTGGGCCGGTTTGCGGTGAACCGCGCGCACTAGCCGCGGTTGCCGACGCCGCTAGAGCGCAGCAAGCGAGAAACGGCCGCTGCCGAATCGATTCGAAGCGCCTCGGGTGCCGCAACGGCGCGCTGGTCGCCCGCGCGGCCACATCGGGGCGATTTGCGACATGAACCGGACGCGCCGGACACGATTTGCGCACTCCGTGCGCCAGCGCACGGTCAACCTCTGCAGCGGCGGCGGGCATCCGGCGAACTCGGTCACACATTGCAACTTTTCTTGCGCACGTTTGTGTCAGCCGTCGACACATTCGACACCGCAACACGTGACAGACCACGCATTTTAAGGCTGAATTGTCGACATCCGTGATATTTCAGTAGCGTTCATAAGTGCGCTGCGAACAAAAATATTCGCAATTGAATGACTTGTCGCGTCCGCTCGTCGTGCCTAGGTTTGGCTTGCCCGCATCCGCGGACATCCCCGATCACACGGAGAGTTACTGGTGAAGAACGTTTTTTCGCATCGTTTGCAGCAGGCACGCTGGCCGTTGTTGGCGTACTTGGATCGGCGCAGGCGCAGTCCGTGCGCGGCCCGGTTCCGTTGACCATCGAACTGTCGCCAGTGGCCGACCAGGCTGGGCGTCATCAGGGCAAGATCGCCGTCACCGTCACCAATCACGGCAGCCAGATCGCACGCGTGCCGACCTATCAGCTGCCGCTGAAGTCGCTGGATAACGGCATCCTGGAAGTGAGCCGCGACGGCAAGCCAGTGGACTACACCGGGCGCCTGGTCAAGCGCGGCCTGCCCAAGGCCGCCGACTTCACCATCCTGCAGCCAGGCCAGAGCGTGAAGGGCGAGGTCGATCTGGCCGGCGCCTACGATCTGTCCACCAGCGGCAACTACACCATCCAGGTGCGCTCGGCGCTGCAGTACGCGTCCTTTTCCGACGGCAGCCTGATGAAGGCGGCCAACGGCGAGCCGGCCGTGGCCACCAGCACCCCGCTCACCGTCTGGCTGGACGGTGCACGCCGTGGCGTCCAGCGCGAACTCGCAGTCGGCCCGACCGCCGTGGTCAACGGCATCAACTACCTCAACTGCAGCACCACCCGCACCAGCCAGGCCGGCAGTGCCGTCACTGCCGCGCGCAACTACTCGCAGAACGCGCGCAACTACCTCAACGCCGGCAGCACCGGCGCGCGCTACACCACCTGGTTCGGTACCTATAACGCCTCGCGCTACAGCCGGGTCAGCTCGAACTTCGTCAACATCGACAATGCGCTGGACCAGAACAACGGCCAGCTGACGATCAACTGCAGCTGCGATGCGGATCTGGCGGACGCCTATGCCTACGTCTATCCGAACCAGCCGTACGAGATCCACGTCTGCAACGCCTTCTGGAGTGCGTCGACCACTGGCACCGACTCCAAGGCCGGCACGCTGGTGCACGAGACCAGCCACTTCACGGTCGTCGCCGGCACCCAGGACCGCGTCTATGGCCAGTCCGGCGCGCGCAGCCTGGCGATCAGCAACCCGGCCCAAGCCATCACCAACGCCGACAGCCATGAGTACTTCGCCGAAAACACCCCGGCGCAGAACTGATCGCGCCATCGGCTGATACGACAAAGGCCCGGCATCGCTGCCGGGCCTTTGTTGTTTCCTCCGCGCCGATTACTTGATCAGGCGCAGCGCAAACGGGTAACGATAGTGCTCGCCGTTGTTGGCCTTGACTGCGGCCAGGATGCACAGCACCAGGTTGGCAATCCACACCAGCGTCGGCAGGAAGAACAGGATGCCGAACGAGACAATGGTCAGGACGATCGCCGCCACGGTGGCAATGAGCACGGTGATCTGGAAATTCAGCGCTTCCTTGGCTTGATCGGTCGCGAACGGCTTGGACGGGTTGGCGTCCTTGCTGATCAACCAGATCACCAACGCACCGACGAACGAGGTCACGATGCCGAGCAGATGCGCGGCCAGCGCGAGCGTGCGCTCCTCCGACGGACTGGTGCCGACCGGCGGCGGTGGCGGTGCGGCCTGCGATTCGAATTCGCTCATCATGTCTCCCCGTGCATGGTTGTGGTGCGGCGGACTATAGCAACGATTCAGCCAGCCACCAGTGCGGAAAGACATGGGCGCACGGCCTGGCCGTGACTGCAAAGGGCCACGTCATTTCGAAAAAGCCTTGCCGTGCTGCGAGCTCGCGCCGCCCGCACCATGCAGGCGGCGTGTTCACCGGCGTTGTCGCTGCATGGCGAGCGCTCGCGCGCCGCCACATCAGCCATCGGCTCTACGCACTCGCGTGGGAGACAGCGGTCGCGAAGGTGAGCTGCCCGCTTCGGCGCCACGTGCATGTACCGTCCAGTTCCAGCGGCTGCCTGCCGGCGTGCGCCTGCACAACACGCTGCCGCGCGCAAACCGGTCAGGTCGGCGCCACCAAGGCCGCTCAGCTGTCGCCTGCCACCGTCATGCGGTTGATCAGCACCGAGCCGATCTTGACGTGCGAGCGCGGGTCGACGTCGCTGCCTACCGCTTCGATGCCGGCGAACATGTCGCGCAGATTGCCGGCGATGGTCAGGCCATCGACCGGGTAGGCAATCACGCCGTTCTCGATCCAGAAGCCACCGGCGCCGCGCGAATAGTCGCCGGTGACGGGATTGACGCCATTGCCCATCAACTCGGTGACCAGCAGGCCGCGCGACATGCCGGCAATCATCGACGCCAGATCGCCCGCATTGGCGGTGACCTGCAGGTTATGCACGCCACCGGCATTGGCGGTGGTCTGCAGGCCCAGCTTGCGCGCCGAATAGCTGCCCAGCACATAGCGCTGCAGCACGCCGTCGGTGATCAGCGCCGAACGCCGCGTCGCCACGCCTTCGCCGTCGAAGGCGGCCGAGCGCAAACCGCGGCGCAGGTGCGGCAGCTCTTCGATATTGAACCAGTCCGGGAACAACTTGCTGCCGACGCTGTCGAGCAGGAAGCTGGCACGGCGATACAGCGCGCCGCCGGAGACCGCACCGAGCAGGTGGCCGACCAGCGAGCGCGCCACTTCCGGTGCGAACAGCACCGGCAACTGACCGGTGGGCAGCGAACGCGGCTGCAAGCGCGCCACGGTACGCTCGGCGGCATGACGGCCGATGGCGTCGGGCGCTTCCAGGTCCTCGCGTGCCAGCGCACTGCTGTACCAGCCGTCGCGCTGCATGCCGTCGCCCTGGCCGGCGATCAGCGCGCAGCTGATCGAATGATGGGTGCCACGCTCGCGGCCGATGAAGCCATGCGAATTGGCGTACACCGACAAGCTGAGCCCGGTGCTGGCCGAGGCGCCGTCGGAGTTGCTGATGCGCGCGTCGGCGTCGCGGCCGGCGGTTTCGCAGGCCAGCGCCAGATCCACGGCGGTGTCGGCGTCCAGCGCCCACGGATGCCAGCTATCCAGCTCGGGGAACTCGCTCGCCATCAATTCCGGATCGGCCAGGCCGGCGGCGACGTCGTCCTCGGTGAAGCGGGCGATCGCGCAGGCCTGCGCCACGGTGGATTCCAGGCTGGAATCCTGCAGGTCGGCAGTGCTGGCACTGCCCTTGCGCTTGCCGAAGTAGACCGTGACCGCAATGCCGCGATCGCGCGTGGATTCGACCGTCTCCACATCGCCCAGCCGCACATTCACGTCCAGGCCGCGCTCTTCGCTGCAGCTGACTTCGGCTTGCGTGGCGCCGGCCGCGCGCGCGCGCTCGAGCAGGCGCTGGGAGATGTCGGTGAGCGCATCCAGGCGCTGCAGGCTGTCGTCGGTAACGCGGATTTCGGAGGAGAGTGCGTTCAATGCTTTATCCTTGGAAACGCGGATCCGTCCGCGAAAGCCCGGCCATCCATGGCCGGAGTGTTTGAATTCGGTGCGGAATTGTTCCGCCGACGCGCGGCCATTCGAGGCCGCAGATGTTTATCAACCAAGTTTCGGGATGTGGTGGCAATGCGCGGACGCGATGAAGAGACCGGTGAATTTCGTGGCGCCAGCCGCAGCCAGCAACGGCGCGAGGCGTTGGAGATTTTCGACCTGGGCGAAAAGCTGGTGGCGCTGACCCCGGCGCAGCTGGCCAAGTTGCCGGTGCCCGAATCGCTGATCCCGCATATCGAAGAGAGCAAGCGCATCACCTCGCATATCGCGCACAAGCGGCAACTGGCGTTTCTGGCCAAGCACATGCGCCGCGAGGACGAACAGACCCTGGCCGCGATCCGCGATGCGCTGGACGCCAACAGCGACACCGCGCGCCGCGAAGTGGCGGCGATCCACCGGGTCGAACGCTGGCGCGAACGCCTGCTCGCCGAAGGCGACGTGGCGCTGTCCGAACTGCTGGAAGCCTACCCGGCCGCCGACCGCCAGCAACTGCGTCAGCTGGTGCGCAACGCGATCCACGAACGCGCCAAAAACAAGCCTCCGCGCGCGTACCGCGAACTGTTCCAGGTATTGCGCGAGCTGTCGCAGGAGCAGGGATTGGAGAGTGGGGATTCGGGATTGGACGACGAGCAGGATCTGGAAGACGAAGAATAGGAGCTGGCGGCCGCAATCGTGGAGCCGCTCAACCGGCGACTCCGCCGCAGTCAACCGCGGCAACCAGCGTCCACCATCAGCAACCCGGACAGGCGGCACCTGAGCGCCGAGGACGCCGCGCGCCTCTACCGCCTTGCTTCCCAATGCGCTGACCCCCAATCGCGGTTCCGAGACCGGCGCAGTACACGGCACGGCCGCATGGCGACCCGCTCCTGCCGTTACCAATCCCGAATCCCGATTCCCAAATCCCCGCATCTCAGGCCTGCGTTCCGCCAACCGTGATGCCGTCGATCAACAGCGAGGGTTGGCCGACACCGACCGGCACGCTCTGCCCGTCCTTGCCGCACACGCCTACGCCTTCGTCCAATGCCAGGTCGTTGCCGATCATGCGCACCTTCTGCATGGTCTCCGGGCCGTTGCCGATCAGGGTGGCGCCCTTGACCGGCGCGGTCACCTTGCCGTCTTCGATCAAATACGCCTCGGTAGCCGAGAACACGTATTTGCCGCTGGTGATGTCGACCTGGCCGCCGCCGAAGTTCACCGCATAGATGCCCTTCTTGACCGAGCGGATCATCTCTTCCGGGTCGTGCTGGCCGGCGCGCATGTAGGTGTTGGTCATGCGCGGCATGGTCAGGTGCGCGAACGATTCGCGGCGGCCGTTGCCGGTGGGCGCCACGCCCATCAGGCGCGCGTTGTGGCTGTCCTGCATGTAGCCCACCAGCACGCCGTCTTCGATCAGCGTGGTGCACTGGCTGGGCGTGCCTTCGTCGTCGATATTGAGCGAGCCGCGACGGCCATCCAGGGTGCCGTCGTCGACGATGGTCACGCCCGGCGAGGCCACGCGCTCGCCGATGCGCCCGGTGTAGACACTGGTGCCCTTGCGGTTGAAGTCGCCTTCCAGGCCGTGCCCCACCGCCTCGTGCAGGAGCACGCCGGGCCAGCCCGGGCCGAGCACCACCGGCATCACCCCGGCCGGCGCCGGGATCGCGTCCAGATTCACCAGCGCCTGGCGCAGCGCTTCGCGCGCAAACCCTTCCGGGGGCCGTCGGCAAACAGCTCGGCATAGCTGTAACGCCCGCCGCCGCCGGAATAACCGGATTCGCGCCGGCCGCCCTGTTCGACGATCACCTGCACGTTCAAGCGCACCAGCGGGCGCACGTCGGCCGCCAGCACGCCGTCGCTGCGGGCGATCAGCACCGTGTCCACGCCGCCGGACAGGCTCACCATCACTTGCTTGACGCGCGGGTCGGCAGCGCGCAGGAACTGGTCGATCCGGCGCAGCAGGTCCACCTTGGTGGCGCTGTCCATGTCGTCGATGGGATCGGTGGCCGGGTACAACGCACGGCCGTTGCCGCGCACCAGCGAACGGGTGGATTGCGCGCCGCCCTCGCGCGAGATCGCGCGCGCGGACTGCGCCGCTTCCAGCAGCGCATCGCGATGGATATCGTCGGAATAGGCGAAGCCGGTTTTCTCGCCGGCGATTGCGCGCACGCCCACGCCCTGTTCGATGGAATGCGCACCGTCCTTGACGATGCCGTCTTCCACGCTCCAGCTCTCGCGCCGCGAATGCTGGAAATACAGATCGCCGAAGTCGATGCCCGGGCCCAGCAGGGCGCCGAAGGTGCGGTCGAGATGGCCGGCATCCAGGCCGGAAGGAAGCAGCAGCCGGGTTTCGGCCAGAGTGAGAGCGTTATCGGTCATGTGGTCAGGATGGGGCCCGCGCGCCGGGGAGACAAGTCGTTCGGCTGAACATGCGCGCAGCTATCATCGCCAGCCAGCTCTTCACCGATCGCCCGCGCATGAAGCTCATCGCCCACGTCCTGGACGGCCACACGCTGGACATCCGCCCTGCCCCGCACGAGCGTGCGTGGATGGACGCCACCGACCAGCGCTACGCCTACCGCTGCCTGCCGCTGGCGATCGCCAATGCGCATGGCTGGGAACTGCTGTGCCAGTCCGGTTTCGAGGCCAGTTGGGACGGCAGCGACGCACTGGCGGCGATCACCATCACGGCCGATGCGCAGACGCAGGCACCGGCGATCAGCCACTTCGGCTACGGCGTGCTGACCTTCCACGTACCGTGCCTGTTCCGCACCGACACCGGCATCGACCTGTTCGTGACCGGGCCCCTGAACCGGCCCAAGGACGGCATCGGCGCGTTGAGCGGCATGGTGGAAACCGACTGGAGCCCGCACACCTTCACCATGAACTGGCGCTTCACCCGGCCCGGACGGGTGCGCTTCGAGGCGGGCGAGCCGTTCTGTCATCTGTTCCCGCTGCAGCGACAGTTGATCGAGCAGATACAGCCGCAGTGGAAACCGCTTTCCGAAGCGCCGCAGCTGGCGCAGCAACACGCCGACTGGACTCAAAGCCGCACGCGCTTTCTCGATGAGCTGACCGATGCACAGTCGGCGGCGGCGCGCGAGAAATGGCAGCGCGGCTACTTTCTTGGCCTGACAGCACCCGCACAGCCGCCAGTGCCGGGCCATCGCTCGCGGCTGCGCTTGCCGATGTTCACCCGTGCCGGCGAGGACACACCCGCAGAGTGAGGCCGACGGACTCCGTCAGCGCTGCGTCGGATCTGCCTTGCCGGACTTGCCGGACGGTGCGGCCGGTTTGCTCGGCGCCCGCTCGCGCGCCTCGCGCTCCACCACGTCCACCTGCGGGTCTTTCCACGGCCCGGTGACGTGATAGGTCTTTGCCCCGATGGCGCCCAGCGGTTTGCCGAGCACCGCGTTGGCCGCTGCGCCAACGGCGGCACCCACCGGGCCACCGGCCACTGCGCCGACCACGGTCAGCAGGTTGCCGGCCTTGGGGTTCACGTCCACGGTCTGGTCGAAGGTCTGCGCGCGCAGGTCGGTCTGGCCACGAATCGCGATGTCGGCAGCCGGGCCTTCGATGCGGATGGCGTCGGTGCGCGCGAAACCCTCGCCGAAGCGCACCTCGCCGGCCAGCTTGTTGAAGGCCAGACCCTTGGAGAAGAAATCGCGGAAGTCGAACATCAACCGGCGCGGCAGCTGCGCCACGCTCAGCAGGCCGAGTACGCGGCCGGCGCCCGGATCCACTTCCAGCAACTGGCCGTTGCGCACATCGACCTTCAGGTTCCCGTCCAGCGAACCGAGCGCGAAACCGGTTGGTGAGCCCTGCCAGCCGGCGTTGAGCTCCAGTTGCCCTTCGCCGCCGCGCAGTTGGCCGCCCAGGGTGAGATTCTGCAACAGATTGCCAAGGTTGCGGCTGTCCACGCGCGCCGACAGCCGCGTGCTGGCCGCCTCGCCCTTGCCGCGCCAGGCCCCGGTGAGGCCGATGTTCTGATCGTCCGAGCGCAGCTGCAGCTGATCCACCTGCATGCCGTCGGTGAGCCGGCTGCTGCGCAGGGTGGCCGCGCCGAAGGTCATCTTGCCGATCTGCAGATCAGCGATATCCAATGCCAGCGGCGGGATCGACACCGGGTCGAATTCGGCCACCGCACGCCGCGCGGGCTCCGGCAACGCGCCTGCCAATGGGTCGCCCGGTTCGGGCGCGGCCGGCTCGGCAGGCGCCTCCACCGGCTGCCAGTGCACGGTCTTCAACGTGCCCTGCACCGTTGCGCCGTCGGCATTGGGAACGGTGAGCTGGCCGGCCAGCGAGGGGCCGTCCAGCGTCACCGCCACCGTATCGCGGGTGGGGCGCAGACGCAGACGCGTCTGCGGGAACACCCCGCCGATCATCAACAACCGGTCTGCCTGCACATCCACCTGCTGCAACGGCATCGGGTCCTTGCTGGGCACGGCCGGTTGGCCGGGCAACGGTGGCATGTCGGCGTCGCCGCTGCTGCCGCGCGCCAGGCTGATCCAGTCGATCGCATCCAGCGACGCAGCGCGGCCGGTCACCACCAGCCCGTTGGCGGGCGGCCGTTCGGTAACGGTGTCGGTGCCCATCACCACGCGCACGCCGGTCTGCTCGCCATGGCTGCTGGCCTTGAGCGCCACCAGCTTGCCGAATCCCACATCGATGTCGCCATCGCCCAGCGGCAGCGCGACCTTGACCCGGGTATCCAATGGCTCGCTGGCGGCCTTGTCCAACGGCGCGGGCAGATCCAGCGTGGTGCCGACCAGATTGGACCGCAGCGTCAGCACCGCGTTCGCATCGGTCTGCCCGGCTGGCGGCAGCGGCACATCCACGCCCACCTGCCAGGGCGCACTGCCATGGACGTACGGGCGCAGCCATTCCATCTGGGGTGCACGGTCGAACAGTTCCTTGGCATCCAGGGTGGCGCCAAGACGCGCTTCGAAGGCTTGCGCGGGGTCCTGCACCAAGCCGCCGGCGCGCAACGACAATTCGCCGCTGCGGCCTTCGTGCTGCACGCTCAGCCGCTCGGCAGCAAAGCCGGTGTCGCGGTACTGGGCCTGCCCGCTGACCTGATCGAAGGCCAGATCCCAACGCGCGTCGGCCAGCTTGGCGCCCTGCAGGGCCACCGTGCCCTGCAAAATGCCCACCGACGCCATGCGTCCGCAAGGGGCGCAGCAGGTCGAAGGTTACGGCGGCTGGCCCGGACACGGTGAGATTGCGCAAGGTGTCGCCGTAGCGCCGCTCCAGCGGACTCTTGCGCAACATGCCGAGCAGTTGCGCCGCATCGGCCTGCGTGGAGGCGCGGACGTAAAGTTCGGAGGTGGCAAAGCTGGGAATGCCCGCTTCCAGCTGCGCGATCGGGGTACCGGCCAGATCGCCCTGCCCTTGCAGCGAGAAGCCGTTGCCGATGAAGCTCAGGTGGGCCTGAACCTGCTCCATCGCCGGCCAGTCCGGCTGGAAGCGGATCTGGCCATCGCGGATCTGCCCGAACGCTTCGAAGCGCCCGTCGTTATTGTCGAACGGCCAGTCGTCCAGATCGCCGCTGACCAGGCCAGTGCCGCCGGTGACGGTGCCGCCGGCCACGGCCATGTCGAGCCAGTCGATGGCGGCCTCGCTCATCTTGGAGCGGATCCAGAACTTGCGCGCCACCGGCAACGCCACATCGTCCAGTTGGGCCGCCAGCTGCATGCGTGGGCGGCTGCCGTCGCCCTGGAACCACAACCCGCCACGCACGTTGGCGCCGTAATCCTGCCCTGCACGCGCAGCGCCGGGGTGGCGACCTGCCAGCCCGCGCCTTCGCGCCAACCGACGATCTTGCCGGCCAGCTGGATCTCGTGCACCACGCCGAAGCCGGTCGGCCAGTCGAAACGCAGCGTGGCGTCGGGCGCGGGATCCAGCTCGACGCCCTGCGCGTCGCCATCGAGGGTGCCGCGCAGGCCACTGATGCCAGGCGCATTGCCCACCGGCAGAAACCCCAGCGCTTCGATCTGGCCCTGCGCGCGCAGCGCGCCGCCCTGCTCGCCGACCACCTGCAGGTCGGCCACGCGCAGCTGCGGTTTGGACAGGCTCAGCCAGCGCCGCAAGGCAGGCGACAACTGCTCGCTGAGGGCGGCAGCTGCGATCAGGCCCGAGACATCCACATGCTTGGCCACGACCGCATAGCGGCGCCCGCCGGCAATGCTCAGCCCGTCCAGGTATTGCAGCTGCGCTGCCTGGCCCAGGCGCAACAGCGGCGCGTCCACGCGCCAGCCGCCATCGATGGTCTGCCAGCGCGCACGCGCCTGCAGCCGTTCCCAGGTGAGCGTGCGCCGCGCGGTCTCGTCCGGCAGCGCGGCGCCGGACAGGCGCAGCTGCTGCAGGTCGGCATCCACGCTCACTGCGGCGATCCGGCGCGCGCGCAATTGCGCCCAGGCCTGCAAGCGCCCACCACCGCCATCCACGCGCATGCCGCCGAACTGCAACAGCGACGCCCACGCAGACAGGTCGGCCGGGTCGGCTTGGATGTAGGCACTGCCGTCGCCGCTGTCGCGGTCGAATTCCAGCACCGCCGTCAACGGCGCGCGCTTGAGATCGATCCAGCTGCGGCTGCCCACCTTCACGGTCGAGCCGCTGACCCGCAGGCGCAGGTCGATGCGCGGCAGCGTGGTGTCCAGGCCGATCGACGGCGCAGCCACATGCAGGCGCGCTTCGGCCAGCTGGATCTCGCCAAGCCGGCGCAGCGCATCCAGCGGATCGGAGTTTCCGCCGCCGGGCATGCCCTGGACCGACCACACACCGTCGTCGCTGCGCTGCAAGGTCAGCGCCAGGCCGCGCAGACGTATCTCGGTCAGCGAATGGCCCGGCAGCAACCCGGCGTACATCGCCAGCAGCACTTCGGCCTGGCCGACACGCACCTCGCCGTGCGGACCGATACGCAGCCCATCCAGCCGCAGCAGCGGACCGCGCCGGGTCCATTCGGTCTGCAACCGATCGAACGCAATCGGCTGACCGGCACGCTGGCTCAGCCACTGCGCAATCTGCTGCGGATGTTCCTCGGCCAACGGCAGCGCCTGGCTGGCCGCCCCCACCAACAACGCGACCGCCACCAGCGCAAGCGCGCAGGCAGTGATCGCATAGCGGCGAAACAGACGCAGACGGCGGCGCAGCGGGGTGGGCATCAGGAGCGGGGATTGGGCATTGGGAATTCGGGATTGGTTACAGCGTGTCCGAGCACGGTAACGTCAACGCTCCTGCTGGCCGCACATCATGACGGAGCCGGCTTTTACAAATCCCGAATCCCGATTCCCCAATCCCGATCTCACAGCAGCACCACATCAAACTGCTCCTGCAGATACTGGTCGTCGGACTGGAAGCGGATGCTCTTGCCGAGGAACTCTTCCAGTTCGGCCACGGCGGCGGACTCTTCCTCGGTGATGCGGGCGACCACTTTCGAGGAGGCGATCACCAGCAGGCGCGCGGCATCGAACTGTCGCACCGCGCGGGTGATCTCGCGGAAGATCTCGTAGGTCACCGTTTCGGCGGTCTTGATGGTGCCGCGCCCGCCGCAGTGCCCGCAGGTCTCCGACAGCTGGCGCTCCAGGCTTTCGACGGTGCGCTTGCGGGTCATCTCCACCAGGCCCAACGGCGAGAACTCGTACACGGTGGGTCTTGGCGTGATCGCGTGCCAGCGCTTTTTCCAGCGTGCGCAGCACCTGCCGGCGGTGCTCCGGATCGTCCATGTCGATGAAGTCGATGATGATGATGCCGCCCAGGTTGCGCAGGCGCAGTTGCCGCGCCACCGCCTGCGCGGCCTCCAGGTTGGTGCGAAAGACGGTTTCTTCCAGATTGCGCTGACCGACGAACGAGCCGGTATTGACGTCGATGGTGGTCATCGCCTCGGTCTGGTCGATCACCAGATAGCCGCCGGATTTGAGCGGCACCTGCTTGTTCAGCGCACGCCCGATCTCGTCTTCGACCCCGTACAGGTCGAAGATCGGGCGGTCGCCGGTGTACAACTCCAGTCGCTCGGCCAGCACCGGCATGTACTTGGCCACGAAGGCCTGCAACTGCACGAAGGTCTCGTTGGAATCGACCTTGACCTTTTCCACGTCGCGGCGGATCAGGTCGCGCACCGCACGCAGCGGCAGGCTCAGGTCTTCGTAGATGATGCTGCACGGCGGCGCTTCGCGGCCGCGGCGCTCGACCACGTTCCAGACCCGCGACAGGTAGGCGATGTCCTCGGCCAGCGCCTCGGCCGGCTGGCCCTCGGCGTTGGTACGGATGATGTAGCCGAAGCCGCCATGCTGGGCCGAGACCTCGCTGACGATTGTCTTCAGGCGCAGCCGCTCGGCTTCGTCTTCGATGCGCGCCGACACCCCAACCACCTTGGACTGCGGCAACAGCACCAGATAGCGCGAAGGGATGCTGATCTGCGTGGTCAACCGCGCACCCTTGGTGCCGATCGGGTCCTTGACCACCTGCACCACGATCTCCTGGCCGTCGCGCAGCAGCTCCACGATCGGCACCGAGGCCGGCGGCGGCGGCGGGATCGGGGTTTCCTCGGTATCGACCACACTGGCCGGCGCCGGTGTCAGCCGGACCACATCGTTGGCATGCAGGAACGCGGCACGCTCCAGACCCACTTCGACGAACGCCGCCTGCATGCCGGGCATCACCCGCTGCACCTTGCCCTTGTAGATATTGCCCACCACGCCCCGGCGCCAGCCGCGCTCGATATGCAACTCCTGCAGCATGCCGTTCTCGATCACCGCCACACGGGTCTCGCGCGGGGTGACGTTGACCAAAATCTCTTCCGACATCAATGCGCTCCGAAGGCTGTGAGCAACTGCGAGGTGTGATACAGTGGCAATCCCATCACGCCGGAATAGCTGCCGGACAGATGGGCGATGAAGCGTTCGGCGCGGCCCTGGATCGCATAGGCGCCAGCCTTGCCCATCGGCTCGCCGCAGGCGGCGTAGGCGGCGATCTGCGCATCATCGAGGGTGTCGAAGGTGACCTCCGACACCACCAATGCCTGCGCCGGTGCGCGCCGTGCGCAGACTAGAACCACTGCCGTGAGTACCCGGTGGGTGCGCCCGGACAACGCGCGCAGCATGGCGACGGCATCGTCCACGTCGACCGGCTTGCCGAACACCCGCTCGCCCAGCACCACTTCGGTATCGGAGCCCAGCACGATGGCGTCGGGGTCGGCGGCCTGTACCAGCGCCAGCCCGGCGTGCGCCTTCTCCAGCGCAACGCGCTGCACGTACTGGTCGGGCGATTCATCGGCTGCGCGCAGCTCGGGCACATCCAGTTGCAACGTCTGGAACGGCACATCCAGGCGTTGCAGGAGTTCTTGTCGGCGCGGCGAACGGGAAGCGAGATAGAGCATCCGTCCAGCATACCTGTTGCCTGCACTCGCCCGCTTGCCTGGTGAACGCACACACCGTTGCCAACGGGGTGGTCGTGCTCGACTCACAACACATTCATCGACCTGCCAACACGCTCCCCACACAGACAAGGAGATCTCATGCGTACCCATCTCAAGCCGTTGTTGCTGGCCCTGTCCATCGCTGCGGGAACCGCCATGACTGCCCACGCCCAACCTGCGTCGAGCTACACCATTCCCAGCGACGGCACCCTGCTCAACGTCTCTGCCGAGGCCGAGGCCAAGCGTGAGCCGGACATCGCCACGCTGTCTGCCGGTGTGGTCACCCAGGCCGCCGACGGCAACGCCGCCATGCGCCAGAACGCCGAACAGATGAGCAAGGTCATGGCCGCGGTCAAGGCTGCCGGCATCGCCGACAAGGACGTGCAAACCAGCGGCATCAACCTGAGCCCGCAGTACACCTACAAGGAGAACGAAGCGCCCAAGATCAACGGCTACCAGGCCAGCAACACGGTCAGCCTGAAGGTGCGCGACATCACCCGCCTGGGCAAAGTGCTCGACGCGCTGGTTGCGCAAGGCGCCAACGACATCAACGGCCCCAGCTTTTCGATCGACCAACCCGAGCCGGTCTACGACGAAGCCCGGGTTGCCGCACTGAAGAAGGCCCAGGCGCGCGCCGAAACGTATGCCAAATCGCTGGGCCTGAAGGTGCGCCGCATCGTCAGCATCTCCGAAGGCCGCAGCGGCGGCGCGGTCCGCCCGATGATGATGGCCGCCTCGATGCGCTCGGCCAAGGCCGAGATGGACACCCCGGTCGCACCCGGCGAGAGCACCTTGTCGATCAACCTGGAGGTGACGTTCGAACTGGGGCGTTGACAGGGCAGACCATCGTCCAGTCCCACGCGTTGCATTTGCACTGCCCTCCCCGGAGGGCAGTGTCGTTTGCACGCTTGCCAGTGCACACCTCACCTCTGGCCGCCGCCAGTCGCTGGTGATCACTAATTACTGGCCACTAGCGACCTTCTCCATGACCAAAGCAATTGCTTGGTTCAAGTGTCCAGAGTCACACCCACTTGTCCTGAATACGCGTTCTTGGTTGTTTGTGCTTAAAAAACATGAAATTCAGAGAAATCGTTCTTTAAGCAGGCGCGACCGCTCTCTAGCATCGGTTGTCAACGCACCGTCATCTTCGTGACGGCGCCCATCCGGAGAGCGATAGAGATGACCAGCCAAGCCGCGCGGCAACGCCGCTCGTTCCGCTCCACCTCGCCTGCGCGCTATGGCCGTATCAGCATGCTTGCGCTTGCCCTGAGCGGCGCCGTCGGCATGCTCGCCACCGGCACTGCAGCCGCGCAAAGTACCACTGCTGGCATCTACGGAAGCGCGCCGGCCAGTGCAGGTGCAACGGTCACCGCGCAGAGCGATACCGGTCTGACGCGCACGGCAACGGTCGATGCCAATGGCCGTTATGCCATCGGCAACCTTCCGGTCGGCACTTACACCGTCACGCTGCAACGCGAAGGCCAGGCCGCCGAAACCCGCAAGAACATCGCACTGCGCGTTGGCGCCGGTACCGATGTGTCCTTCGGCAGCAGCAGTGCGTCCGACGACACTGCCACCTTGGGCACCATCACGGTGACCGGCAAAAATATTTCGCCGGTGGACGTCTCCGCCACTGCTTCACGTACCGTCATTACGGCCGAGCAACTGCAGCGCTTGCCGCTGGCACGCTCGGGCGAAGCGATCGCGCTGTTGTCGCCTGGCGCGGTACAGGGCAGCGGCTATTTCGGCAACGCCATTTCCTTCGGCGGCGCCGGCGTCACCGAGAACGCCTACTACCTCAACGGCTATCTCAGCTCCAATCCGCTGACCAACATTGGCGGCGTCACCCTGCCCTACGGCGCCATCGACCAACAAGAGACCTATACCGGCGGCTATAGCGCCCGCTACGGCCGCTCGGCCGGCGGCGTGCTCAGCCAGGTCGGCAAGCGCGGCACCAACGAGTGGCACTTCGGCGGGCAGATGCTGTGGCGGCCGAAAAGCCTGTCCAGCGACTACAAGAATGTCTTCTATCCGGACACTGCCCCGCCAAGCAGCGCCTATGGTTATAGCGATCCAACGTTGCCCGGCACCTTGTACCGCAGCCGCAAGGGCGACCAGGCATGGAATACGGTCTACAGCGCCTACGCGGGTGGACCGCTGATCGAGGACCGGCTCTTCGTGTTCATTGCCGCCGAACAGGAACGTACCGAAGGCGTGTCGACCGCACGCCGCGACGACCCGGTCATCGGCCGCAACAACTATCGCCAGGACGAGCCGAAGGTTTATGCCAAGATCGACTGGAATATCAACGACAGCAATGTCCTCGAATTCACTGGCGTAAAAACAATTACCGCGAGAGTGGCGTCTACAGCGCCTTCAATGGCTACGACGGCGTGACCTCGAATGCAGACGATGCATTCGCCGACACCGTGAAGGTCAACGACCGTTACTACATCGGCAAGTACACCAGCTATATCACCGACGCACTGACCTTCAGCGCGACCTACGGCAAGAGCCAGCAAAGCGACTACCGCAACAACCCGAGCACAAATCCGTATCTGTATTCGGCCAATCTGCAGGATCCCGCCGTCACCGGAGGCAACGAGATCCGCAACAATCAGACGTCGTCCCAAGGACGCGACGGCGAAAACCGTACGCATGGTCTGCGTCTGGACCTGGAATACGCGCTGGGCGCCCATACGCTGGCCGCGGGCGTCGACAACATGTATTTCAACGCCGACAACGAGGGCGTGGTCACGACCGGACCGGGTTATACCTGGACCTACGGTAATTCGTCGCGTCCGGATTTGCCGATCAGCGGTTCGCTAGGCGTTGGTCCGGCAGGCGGCGACGGTTACTACGTGTATCGAGGCGTTTACAACACATCCACCAGCATGTCGGTCCGGCAGAAGGCTTACTTCCTGGAAGACAAGTGGCAGGTGACCAACAACCTGTTGCTGACGCTGGGCGTGCGCAACGACAAGTTCACCAACTTCAACGATGCCGGCACGCCGTACGTAGAAAGCGGCGACCAGTGGGCACCGCGCCTGGGCCTGAGTTGGGACGTGTTCGGCGATTCGTCATTCAAAGTCTACGGTAACGCTGGCCGCTACTATCTGGCACTGCCCAACAGCGTCGCCATCCGCGGGGCATCGCCATCAACCTACACCCGCGAGTACTTCAACTACACGGGCATCGATGCGCAAGGCAATCCCACCGGCCTGACGCCGATCGCGGTCGACCCGAGCGCGGGCTTCTCCTGCGGCGGCAACGTGGTCTCGTCCAATCAGGAATGCGGCCAGCCGACCGACTCGGCCAGCGTCGCCGCCCGGGATCTCAAGTCGATGTACCAGGACGAGTTCATGGTCGGCTTCGACAAGACGCTGGGCAGCGATTGGGTCACCGGCGCCAAGTTCACCTACCGCAACCTGGGCACCGCCATCGACGATGTCTGCGATTCGGACAAGATGCGCACCAAGCTGACTGCGATCGGCGTTGACCCCAGCACCGTCAATGTTCCCGGGTGCGTCATCTTCAACCCGAGCGAAACCAACTCCTTCAGCCTGGCCAACCTGGATGGTTCCGGCCGCACCGCGCTTTCGATGTCGTCGGCCGATTGGGGCTTCGACAAGAAGGCCAAGCGCAAGTACCTGGCACTGGATCTGTTCCTGCAGCATCCGTTCGACGGCAAGTGGGAGGGCCGCATCGATTACACCCTGTCGCGCAACTTTGGTAAACACAGAGGGCCAAGTGAAATCCGATATCGGGCAGACCGACGTGTCCAAAACCCAGGACTGGGATGCAGCTGCGCTGATGTGGTATTCCGGCGGCGACCTGGCCAACGATCGTCGCCACCAGATCAAGATTTACGGCTCATACCAGATCGCACCGGAATGGCTGGTCGCGGGCAATATCCGCATCCTGTCCGGAACGCCACGGTCCTGCCTGGGCTATGTCAGCACCAACGGCACTGATGAGTCTTCCGATGCGGGCGACCCGGTCGGTTACGGCTCGGCTTATCACATCTGCAACGGCCAGCCATCGCGGCCTGGCGACGCCAGCCGCATGCCATGGACGAAGATCGTCGACCTGGGCCTGACCTACCGCCCGGCATTTGCCGACAAGAAACTGGCCGTCACCCTGCAGGGCTTCAACATCTTCAACGAACGCAAACCGCTGCAAGTGGACTCCACCTGGGAAGACAGCCCCTACACCCTGTCCAACACCTACGGCATGGGGGTCTATTTCACCCAGCCGCGCTACGCGGTGCTGTCCGTGTCGTACGACTACTGACGCACTCTCCCGTCAGCGTCGCTTCCCCAGCCCTGCGAAGGGCTGGGCTTTTCTTCGATCCACGCCCAGCTTCGGCTGGGCGTTTTGTTTGCGCGGATGAGTGCCGCGATTGACCCAAGCGGACACGCGTGAGCCGCAACGTGTCCCCAAGCACCATGAGCATCACGCGTGCCGCGCCGACGGCCCGGTTCAGCCGCGCACATGTGCGTGGCGCTTGTGCGGTCGCCACCGCTGCGGTAAACCTACGCCACCGGATGGTGATGTGCGTCCGGGTCGCGCTGGTCCTTTCCGCAGTTCCGTTCTGGAGGTGGATGATGGTTCGCACGCAATCGCAGGTTTCTTCCCGACCCCTTGGCATCGACCCCTCGCGCGTCCTGGCGATGAGTACGGCCGTGGCATTGCACCTACTGGCGGGCGGGTTGTTATTGATTCCGCTCTCGCACCGGGCCATTCCGCAGCAGACCGCGCCAAAGGAACGCTGGCTCATGCCGGTCAGCATCCCGACACCGCCGCCACCGCGGGTGTTTCCCGTCGAAGTAAAGTTCACGCCGAAAACGCATTCACCGACCAAGCCGCTGCCGGTAGCGGTGCAGGCCCCGCTGCTCAGTGAAACCTCCGTTGTCGACAGCGCACCGTCTGCCGTTGCCGCAACGGCCTCCGACGTTGTTGCAGACAGTGTGTCGCCAACCACTGCACCCAGCGGCCCGGTCGAAGCAGGTCAGTTGCAGTATCTGAGTTCGCCCGCGCCGAGCTATCCGGCGGCCGCCCTGCGTGCAGGCCAGCAAGGCACGGTACTGCTGCGCGTACTGGTTGGCACCGATGGACGTCCGGCCGAAGTGAGCGTGCAGACCAGCAGTGGTCATCGCATGCTCGACCTGGCCGCGCGCAGCCAGGTGCTGCGCAATTGGCGCTTCCAGCCGGCGATGCAGAACGGCCAGGCCGTGTGCAGGCCTATGGCCTGGTGCCGGTGAGCTTCTCGCTCAACTGAGCGGCGAGCGGATGCGGCGGCCTGCAATTGCAGCCGCCGCATCGATATGGCTCGGCACACACGTTTCGTTAGCCGCGCTTATGCGCGGTGATAGGGATGGTTGGCCAGCATCGCCGCGGCGCGATACAGCTGCTCGGCGACAATCAGGCGCACCAGCATGTGCGGCAGGGTCAGCGGCCCGATCGACCAGCTTTCGCTGGCACTTCTCAGCACCTCTGCCGCGTGGCCTTCCGGCCCGCCGATGAGAAACGCCAGGTCGCGGCCCTGTCCGCGCCAATGCTCCATGCGCTGGGCGAGCTGTTCGGAACTGAGCGGGCGCCCCGGGACATCGAGCGCCACCACGTAGGCGTTTTTCGGCAGCGCGGCGAGCACGCGACGGCCTTCGTCGTCGGTCGCGCGCTGCGCGTCGCGGCCCTTGCCGCGCAGGCCGGGCTCGATCTCGACCAGCTCCAGCGGCATCCAGTGCGAGAGACGTTTCTGGTATTCGGCAAAACCTTGCGCTACCCAGCTCGGTGCGCGCTCGCCGGTAGCGATGAGTCGGCATTTCATCGCCACATGATATCCGCGTCACAGCCCGGGCAGCCCGCGGCGATTTGTCACTGCGTGTCATGGTGTGGTTACAGCCGGCAATTAGTGTCGCCCGACCACCCAGCCACGCAGGAGTCGTTCGATGCCGATTTTCGATCCCGCCCGCCGCCAGGTTCTCAAGGGCAGTGCTGCCGTCATGGCCGCCGGCGCCCTTGGCAGCTTGAGTGCGCTGCAGTCGCGCCAGGCCCAGGCCGCCACCTCGCCCGCCACGCAACTTGCGCCGGTCCCGAGCCGGTACGGCCCACTCGCCCCGGTCCCCGACCAGAGCACCGGTTTGCCGCTGCTGCAGCTGCCTCAGGGCTTCAGCTACCGCTCGTTCGGCTGGAGCGGCGACCGCATGGACGACGGCCAACCCTGCCCCGACCGGCATGACGGCATGGCTGTGGTCGGCCTGCGCCGACCCGACTGGCGCCCCGGTAGCGATCCGCTGCGCGGCCTGGAATACGTGTTGATCCGCAACCACGAACGCGGCGCAGGCAGCCCGTTTCGCGCCCCGGCGATGTACGACACCGGCATCGTCAGCGGCACCCAGCAGGCCGGCGGCGGCACCACCACGCTCAGCTACGGCCGGCGCGGCTGGGGCAGCCTGGAGCCCAGCCTGGGCGGCACCCTGGTCAACTGCGCCGGTGGCCCGACCCCGTGGGGCACCTGGCTGAGCTGCGAAGAGATCAAGACCAATGCGGTCTCCAGCACCGGCCGCAAGCACGGCTATGTGTTCGAGGTGGACCCGGACAGCCACCGCACCACCGGCCGCCCACTGGTGGGCCTGGGCCGTTTCAGCCATGAGGCGGTGGCGATCGACCCGCGCACCGGCATCGTCTATCTCACCGAGGACGACCGCAACAAGGCCGGGCTATACCGTTTCATTCCCAACGACCGCCGTGGACGTAACGGGTCGCTGGAAAACGGTGGCCGGCTGCAGGCCGCACGCGTGCGCGGGCGCCGTAATGCCGATCTGACCGTGGCCAGCATCGGCCAGCAGTTCCAGCTGGAATGGGTGGATATCTCCGAGCCCGACCTGGACAGCATCGCCGCCCCAACCGGCTTTGCCGATATCGGCGCCAACGACACCCTGAGCGGTCCGTTCGCACAAGCCTGGGCCGATGGCGCGCTGCGCATGAGCCGCGGCGAAGGCATCTGGTACAGCTACGGCAAGATGTTCATCGTCGACACCAGCACCGGCATGGATGCGCAGGGGCGCCGTGGTTACGGCAACGGTGCGGTGTGGGTGCTGGACCTGTTTACCCAACGCCTGAGCGCGCTGTTCGTCAGCGGCAATCAGCTGGCCGCGCACAACCCGGACAACGTGACGGTGAGTGCGCGCGGCGGCGTGGTGTTGTGCGAAGACGGCGGCGAAAGCCCGGACGAATACGGCCCTGGCGCGCGTCTGCTCGGCCTGACGCGCAACGGCGCGTCGTTCTATCTGGCCAAGAACAATGTGCAGCTGACCTCGCAGCAGATTGCCGATGCCGGCAAGACGATCGCCGAAGGCGACTACCGCGACACCGAGTTCTGCGGCGCGTGCTGGGACCCGTTGGCGCGTACCTTGTTAATCAACATCCAGACGCCAGGCATCACCCTGGCCATCACCGGGCCGTGGGAACGCGGACCGCTGTAAGTGCGTGGCGCTGCGCGCCGGTGGTGTGCTTGTCCCGAACAGCGAGTGGCGGGGAATGCACGATGCCGACCGATGGCGCAGCGGACGCCCCAGACGATAACGGCGCCCAAGGGCGCCGTTGCTGTCTCTGCACGCCTGCGGCGCAGTTGCGCAGATTCAGCGCAGTTCGTCGGACTCGTCTTCGTCGGACGGGCGTTGATCGCCCACGGTCCACAGACGCTCCAGCGCATAGAACTCGCGCACGCGCGGCAGCAGCATCACATGCACCACCACATCGCCCAGGTCGACCAGCACCCATTCGGCTTCGCGCTCGCCTTCCACGCCCAGCGGCATCACGTCCAGACGCTTGGCGAACTTGACCACTTCGTCGGCGATCGATTTGACGTGGCGGGTCGAGGTGCCGGAGACCACCACCATGTAGTCGCAGACGCTGGATTTGCCGCGCACATCGATCTCGACCACGTCCTTGGCCTTGAGTTCTTCGACAGCCTCGCGCACGGTAGCCAACAGGGCCGGCACGGACGGCGGCGGGTTCGGAAGGGAGGTCTTGATGACTTGGGCTTGGCTGGTCAAAGCGGCAACTCGATGGAATTGGCGTGAATTATAGGCCGGTCCGTGCGGACGCGTGTTCAGGTAGCCGGGCGGACGCGACGGTACAGGCCTTCGCGCTGGATCATTCCGGCCACCGGGGCGGCACCAGACTCTGCCAGTGCGCGCCGGTGGCGATGCGTGAGCGCACCGCACTGGCCGACTCGCCGCGCAGTGGCTGATGCAGCAGATACAGGCAGCCCGCCGGCGCGCCGACCAGCGCGTCCGCGCCAGCGACCCAGCGGCCCTGCACCGCCGCGGCCAGCTGCGGGGCGTCGGCCAGCGCCAAGGCCGTGCCCGGTCTGGCGGCAACCACGAAATGCGCCAACCCGAACAACGCCTCCCACTGATGCCAGTGGTGCAGCCCGACGAAGGCATCGGCGCCGAGCAACCAGGCGAT
Organism: Xanthomonas phaseoli pv. phaseoli; assembly: GCA_022749655.1. Taxonomy (GTDB): domain Bacteria; phylum Pseudomonadota; class Gammaproteobacteria; order Xanthomonadales; family Xanthomonadaceae; genus Xanthomonas; species Xanthomonas phaseoli. Next base: position 2,337,162 of record CP094243.1, on the reverse strand, counting down.
CGGCGCTGCAGGGCCGAGTTCGGCGCGCAGCTCGCGCAAGGTATCGACCGTGTAGGACGGCGCATCGCACTGCGCGGCGCGCTGCAGTTCGCGGGTATCCAGTTGCAGGCCTGGATAGTCGGCCAGCGCCAGTTGCAGCATCTGCGCACGCTGCGCGGCGGTGGCGCCGGGTGCAGGGCGATGCGGCGGGTCGGCGGCCGGCACCAGTTGCACGCATGCGCCCAGTTCGTCGCGCGCCGCGCAGGCGATGGCCAAATGGCCCAGGGGGATCGGGTCGAAGGTGCCGCCGTAATAAAGATGGAGCTGGGAATCGGGATTGGGGATTCGGGAATCGGAAGAGCCAGGGTCCGCAACGTGGTCGGCATGGGAGTGTTGCTGTTCCTGCGATCCGGAAGAGCTGATTGCAGGGCTGGCCTGCGCAAGCTGGTCGGAATGGGCTCGCTGCCGGTCACCCTGCCCTTCCCGGCTCCCCGGTCCCGGGTCCCGGGTCCCGGCGTCCCTAGCCCTCACGCCAACAATCTCACCGCACGGGCTTCGGCCACGGCCACCAGCAGGCGCTCCAGACCAACCCAGGCATCGCCGTCGGCGCGGCCCTTGGCCATGCGATCGACCAGCCCGGCTTCGGCGACGAAGCGTTCCCAGCGGCGCGGTTCGGGGTGACGCTGCAGCGCGCGCTTGAAGGGCGCCTGGCGCGATTCCCACAGCCCTTGCGCCTTCATTTCGGCGGCCAGGTTGCCGCCGTTGGCCTGCACCTTCGCCAATGACGCGGTGCGCAGCAGTTCCTTGATCAGGATCGGCATCAGCGCGGCGACCGCCTCGCCTTCGCCGCGCAGGCCGGCAAGCATGCGGATCACCGCGGCCGGCTGCCCGGACAACGTGGTTTCGGCCAGCCGGAACACGTCGTAGCGCGCGGCATCGGCGACCAGCGATTCCATCGCCTCCAGATCCAGCGTCTTGCCGTCGGCCAACAGGGCAAGCTTGTCGATTTCCTGTGCGGCGGCGAGCAGGTTGCCTTCCACCCGCTCGCTCAGGCGCTGCACGGCAGCAGCGTCGGCGCGCAGGCCGTGCGCGCGCAGGCGGCGCTCGATCCAGTCGGACAGTTCGTGCGGCTTGATCGCCCAGGCCACCGCGATGGTGCCGATGCGACCGACCGCCTCCGCCCACTTGCCGTGGTGCGCCTTGCTCCAGTCGTTGGCGGTGATCAGCAGCACCACGTCCGGCGGCGGGTTGGCGCAGAAACGGGTGATGACCTCGGCCCCGTCCTTGCCGGGCTTGCCGCTGGGCAGGCGCACTTCGACCAGGCGGCGCGGACTGAACAGGCTGGGCGCATTGAAGCTGGCGTCGAGCTGGTTCCAGTCGAACTCGCGGCCATCGGCATCGAATACTTCGCGTTCGCCGATGCCTTCGGCGCGCGCCCGCGCGCGCACGGCATCGGCGGCCTCAAGCACACGCAAGGTCTCGGGGCCGGCGATCAGATACACCGGCTGCAATGGCTGGCTGGACTGGCCGGCCAGCTGCTCTGGGCGAAGTTCCATCACCGAAAACGCGGGGCGCGGCTCAGTTGCCCGACGTGGGCGCGGGCGGCAACGACGCCGGCACGCTGGATTCGGGCGTCGTGGTGGGCTGCGCCGGCGCCGTAGGGGCCGGCGGCAATGGCGCGGTCGGCGTGCTTTCCAGACCTTCGCCGCGCTGCAGGCGTGCCCGCACCACACTGTCGATACGACGCAGGATCGAGGCCGACATGTCCTTGCGCAGTTCGTCGGCCAGGATTTCGCGCTCGGTTGCCGTACCGGTGGCGTCCACCGGTGGCGACACGTAGTCGCGCGACAGCTCGATCACCTGCTGCGGCACCAGCACCGAGCCATTGGCAGTGGTGACGGTGAAAATGGCCGCGTAGCGCAGGCTGTATTCCTGGGCGCGGCCCTGGCTATCGATGGCGATCGGCAGGTCGCCCCAACGCTCGGACAACACCTGCACCTGCGCAAAGCCGGTCTTGGCGTCTTCATCTGCCAGCGTGGCACCGGAGGCCCTGAGACCACGCCGCAACAGCTTGGCCAGCTCGCTGTACTGCACGGCGGACTGCACCTTCACCGCCGGTGTGTCCGGCGGCAACGCCAGCGAATTGCGCAAATGGAAGCCGCAGGCGGTGAGGCTTGAGACAAGCACGAGGGACGCAGCGAAGGCAGTAGGGAATCGAATCATGGGCACAGTCTGGATGAGCGCCCCGGCGGCGGCAACAGGCGGCTAGCCTGCCCGAGACCGCGTGAACGGGGCTTGAGAGGACACCGCGAAACACTGCGGCGCCCCAGGAATGAAAAAACGCGTCGCCACGCGCCGGTGAAACCAATCGTCGGCAACCACGGCCAAAACTCTACAAATGCATCGTGCGCGCCAGTACATGCGATGTCGAAAACGAAAGCCGTGCCCACCTAAGCCACGCCCCGCGCCGATGCAGTGATCTTGCTAAACCCGGCGGCGCATCGTCATGCACCGATGGAATGAACGCCGCAGACGCCTGGCACTTCTCGCCGATCACCCTCGCCTTCCGGCTTGCCGCGCGCCCATGCGGTGCATCGCCAGAGCCGTCGCAGCAGCACGCCGCAATTCGCGCGTCGGTGCAGCGTGCAGTCGCTGCAGCGGCACTATCACCGATGCGTCCTGACCGCGCCGGAACACTCTCGCCACCGCCGCGTCGCTACACCGATCCGGCGCACTGCCCGGGCCGGCGAAGGTCACCGGCCGGATCAGCGCGGCTTACCCCGCGACGATGTTCACGATCTTGCCGGGCACGATGATGATCTTGCGCACGCTCAGGCCTTCGAGGAACTTGGCGGCGTTCGGCTCGGCCTGCGCCAGCGCTTCGATCTGCTCGCGGGTCGCATCGGCAGCGACATCGATCGTGCCGCGCAACTTGCCGTTGATCTGCACTGCCAGCGTCAACGCATCGCGCACCAGCGCACTGGCATCGGCCTGCGGGAATGCCACGTTTTCCAGCAGCGTCTCGCCACGACCCAGGACCTGCCACAACGCGTGACTGGCGTGCGGGGTGATCGGATTGAGCAGCAACACCATCGCCTCCAACGCTTCCTGGCGCACCGCGCGGCCCTGTTCGCTGGCATCGTCGAACTTGGCCAGCGCGTTGGACAGTTCCATCACTGCGGCAATGGCGGTGTTGAAGCTGTGGCGGCGGCCATAATCGTCGCTGACCTTGCCGATGGTTTCGTGGGTCTTGCGGCGCACGGCCTTCTGTTCGGCGCTCAGGCTGGCGGCATCCAGCGCCGCTGCGCTGCCCTCGCCCACATGCTTGTGCACCTGCACCCACAGCCGGCGCATGAAGCGCGCCATGCCGTCGACGCCGGCTTCGTTCCACTCCAGCGATTGCTCGGGCGGCGCGGCGAACATCGAGAACAGCCGCACTGTATCGGCGCCGTACTTGGCCACCATCGACTGCGGGTCCACGCCGTTGTTCTTGGACTTGGACATCTTCTCGGTGCCGCCGATGTGTACCGGCTGGCCGTCGGCAATCAGCACCGCACCGGTCACGCGGCCGCGCTCGTCGCGCTGGATCTCCACGTCGGCCGGGTTGATCCAGTCCTTGCCGCCATTGTCGGCATCGCGATAGAAGGTGTCGGCGATGACCATGCCCTGGGTGAGCAGATTGGTCACCGGCTCGTCGCTGTCCACCAGCCGCGCGTCGCGCATGAGCTTGTGATAGAAGCGGAAGTACATCAGGTGCAGGATCGCGTGCTCGATGCCGCCCACGTACAGGTCGGCCGGCATCCAGTAATTGGCGCGGCGGTCGACCATGTCGCGTGCATTCGGGCTGGTGTAGCGCGCCACGTACCAGCTCGATTCCATGAAGGTATCGAAGGTATCGGTTTCGCGCTCGGCCGGGCCGCCGCAGTCCGGGCAGGTGGTCTGGCGCCAGCTCGGGTCGGTCTTGATCGGCGAACCGGTGCCGACAAATTCCACGTTCTCCGGCAGCACCACCGGCAACTGGTCTTCCGGCACCGGCACCGCGCCGCACTTGGCGCAATAGATCACCGGGATCGGGCAGCCCCAATAGCGCTGGCGGCTCACGCCCCAGTCGCGCAGGCGGTAATTGACCCGGCGCTGGCCCTGGCCCTTGCGCTCGAAACGCTCGGCCAGTGCCTCGAAGGCGCCGCCGAAATCCAGCCCGTCGAACTCGGCCGAATTGATCAACTCCAGCGGACGGCTCTTGTCGGTGTACCAGTCGCGCCACTGGCTGGCGTCCCAGCTCTGCTCGTCGTCGTTGCGCGGCTCACGCAGCTTGACCACCTGCACGATCGGCAGCTTGTACTTGTTGGCAAATTCGAAATCGCGCTGGTCGTGGCCCGGCACTGCCATCACCGCGCCGGTGCCATAGCCCATCAGCACGAAGTTGGCCACCCACACCGGCACCTGCTCGCCGCTGATCGGGTGGACCGCGGTCAGGCCGGTGGCCATGCCGCGTTTTTCCTGGGTTTCCAGCTCGGCTTCGGAGACGCCGCCGTGCTTGAGCTCTTCCAACAGGCGCGCCAGCTCCGGATTGGATTTGGCCGCGTGCAAGGCCAGCGGATGCTCGGCGGCGATCGACACGAAGGTCACGCCCATCAGCGTGTCCGGGCGGGTGGTGAACACGCGCAGCGGGTCCAGTGCGGCGCCGTCGGTATCGCGCACGTCGAACTGGATCTCCAGGCCTTCCGAACGGCCGATCCAGTTGCGCTGCATGGTCTTGACCGAATCCGGCCAGCCGTCCAGCTGGTCCAGGCCGTCCAGCAGTTCCTGGGCGTAATCGGTGATGCGCAGGAACCACTGCGGGATCTCGCGTTTTTCCACCAGCGCGCCGGAGCGCCAGCCGCGGCCGTCGATGACCTGCTCGTTGGCCAGCACGGTCTGGTCGATCGGGTCCCAGTTCACCACCGCGTTGCGGCGATAGGCCAGGCCCTTGCGCATCAAGCGGGTGAACATGCGCTGCTCATGAACGTAATAGTCCGGCGTGCAGGTGGCGAACTCGCGCGACCAATCGATGGCGTAGCCCAGCGATTTGAGCTGCGCGCGCATGTGCTCGATGTTGGCGTAGGTCCACTTGGCCGGCGCGGTCTTGTTCTTGATCGCGGCGTTTTCGGCCGGCAACCCGAACGCATCCCAGCCCATCGGCTGCAGCACGTTGTGGCCGGTCATGCGCTTGTAGCGGCTGACCACGTCGGAGATGGTGTAGTTGCGCACATGGCCCATGTGCAGCGCACCGGACGGGTACGGCAGCATCGACAGGCAATAGAACTTGGGTTTCTCCGAGTTCTCGTCGACCTGGAAGGCGCGGGTGGCATCCCAGAATTGCTGGGCGGAGGTTTCGACCTGCTGCGGGTCGTAGACGTTCGGTTCGACGGTGGACATTGGGAGCGGATGCTCGGGCGGTGCAAAGCGGTACAGGGTACCGCAGTGCAGCAGGTGGACCAAACCGTTACCGCAGCGCCACCGGCTTCGGCGGCCAGATCCAGCCCGCCACCGCCAGCCAGCCGACCCAGGCCAGGAACGCCAGCCGTTGCGCAATGGCCTGGCGCACCAGGCCGGGCGGACCGAACGCCAGCACCGCCACCAGCAATCCTGCCGCCAGGCTCAACCAGGCCAGGGTGCGGGTTGCGGCATCGTTGAGCAGCGCGGCGGCAATCAACAACATGCCCGGCACGAACGCCACGGCCCACAATAACCAGGCGGTGGCATGGGCCTGGCTGGCGCGGCCGTCCAGATCGGTGGGGTCCAGCGGCAGATGCCCATGCCCAGAAAGGCCAGGCCGGCCAGCACGATCAACTGCCCACCCACGCGCAGACTCCAGCTGGCCTTGGCCGGCATGCGCGCCAGCAGACTCACCCCGGTAGCCATGCCCAGCGCGCCCACCAGCACGAACGCGACCAGATTGAAGCCCAGCGCATGCGGCACGCCCTGCGCGCCCAACAGCGCCACCGGATGGCTGGCCTGCAGATAGCCCGGCAACGTGACGCCGAAACCGGCCAGCGCCAATACGAAAACCGTTGCGGCGATCAGGCCCATGTAGCGCTGTGCGCGCTCGGTGGTTGCCATTGGCTTACTCCAACACGGGGCGCGAAGCGCCGCCAGGACGCGGCATTGTCATGCCGGTCGGGCGCGGCGTGAACCCCGGTGCTCACACGGCCATGCGGAAGGCGCCTGACCCGGGCACGTGCGCGCGTCATTGCCGCTAGGCTTGTGTCAGCCGCGTTTGCCACCATTACCTCCCACTGTCGCCGTACTTAACTTCTGGAAGCCCATGTCCGACAAGCCGCATGTATTCGATGCCACCACCGACACCTTCGAGACCGAGGTCCTGCAGAAATCGCTGACCACACCGGTCCTGGTGGACTTCTGGGCCACCTGGTGCGGCCCCTGCAAGTCGCTGACGCCGATCCTGGAAAAGCTGGCCGGCGAGTACAACGGTGCGTTCGAGCTGGGCAAGGTCGACGTGGACAAGGAACAGCAGATCGCCGCGGCGTTCCAGATCCGTTCGGTGCCGACGGTGTTCCTGGTCAAGGGCGGCGAGATCGTCGACGGCTTCCCTGGCGCGATGCCGGAAGGCCAGGTGCGCGAATTCCTGACCCAGCACGGCGTGCTGCCGGCCGAGCCGCAGGTGGCCGAAGAGGTGCCGCTGGCGCCGCTCGACCCGCAGGCGCAGGCCGCGGCGCTGCGTGAAGCGGTCGCCGCCGAACCGGACAAGGACGAACTCAAGCTGGACCTGGCGCTGGCGTTGCTCAAGACCGGCGACACCACCGAGGCCGAGCAGTTGATCGATGCCCTGCCCGCCAATCTGGCCACCGACGATCGCGCGGTGCGCACCAAGGCGCGGCTGAGTTTTGCCAACGTCCTCAAGGACGCCCCGGACGCCGGCGCCTTGCAGGCCGCCGTGGATGCCAACGGCGCCGACCTGCGCGCCCGTCACCTGCTCGGCGTGCGCCACCTGCTCGACGGCAACGACGAAGCGGCGCTGGAGCAGTTCCTGGAAATGCTGCGCCAGGACCGCAGCTTCGACGACAACCTGCCGCGCCGTAGCCTGATCGATGCCTTCCGCGTGATCGAGGACGAAGACCTGGTCGGCCGCTATCGTCGCAAGATGTCGGCGCTGGTGTTCTGACAGCCAGTGGCGCTGCGGCGCCACACGGACACGTAGGAGCGGCCCCGGCCGCGACCAGGCGGTACTCGCCAGTCCCCGATAAGGGATTCACGGGGAGCGCGCCGTCGCGGCCAGGTCCGCTTCTACGAAGGCTGCACCACCACGGTGGGCTCTTGCCCGGTGTGCACCAAGCGGCAATGCACACCATGCGACTGCGTAAGCGGAGATGACCCACCGTCTGGACTGCTCGCAGTACGAACACGACCGTCTCGATGTCGGCATGCGGCAAGCCTCCATACGCATGCGAATGTTATGCTGAGCACGTCCCTTGCCAAGGAAACAGGCCCGCATGCGCGCATCGTTGTTCAAGTTAGGCATCAATCTGTGGCCGCCGTTCTTGTTCGCCGGCATCCACGTCACCGTGCTCTCGGCCGACTACCGTTTTGCGCGGGTGGAGCTGCGCCAGCGCCCGTGGAATCGCAACTACGTCGGCACCCATTTCGGCGGCAGCCTGTTTGCGATGACCGACCCGTTCTGGATGCTGCTGACTATGCAGAACCTGGGCCGCGATTATTACGTGTGGGACAAGGCCGGCAGCATCGAATTCGTCAAGCCCGGGCGCGGCACGGTAACGGCGGATTTCGTCATCGACGACAGCGTGCTGGCGCAACTGCGCCAGGCCACCGCAAACGGCGAGAAACATCTGCGCTGGTTCGAGAACACGGTCTACAACCGCGACGGCGAAGTGGTCGCACAGGTCCGCAAGCAGCTCTACGTCAAACGCAAGCCGGCACGCTGAGGATGACGGCCGTGATGCTGCCATGCCAGCTGATGCGGCGATGCATGCTTCGCTCGCCTCGCTGCTCACGCAACGGATGATGCCGGCGCGAAACCTGCATGCCCTCACGACCAGCTGCAGGCGCCGCAGCCGGAACCGCGGCGTCCGCACCGCGCCAACGAAAAACGATCTGAAACTTTCATACGCAATGGGCAAGCGACGCCTTACTGCCGACCGCCTTCATCTCGGCGGCAACTTCCTAGGCGGCGTCCGCACCGAACGCTTAAATACGCTCCTGCAAACGGGTATCCGCCCATTGCACGTTTTCCGCCTGCACTGCGAGCTGCTCGTCCGACGGCTCTGCAAACGGGCGATCCTTCAGACCTGCACGCAGTTGCGCCTTCAGGCGTTCGCAAGCGGCGCCACAACGCGCTGCGCAAGACCGCTGCGTCGCCGAAAAAGAGCCACCGGCCGGTCGCCTGGATGCCGTCCAGCGCGATGCTGGCGCTCCGCGCGCTGATGCAGCGTGGGAGGATTCGCCCGCTTCCGGACGCCACGGCCCTGTCTTGGCGGCGAATCATTCGCCAGACCCGAGCAGTGTCACTGTCAGCGCCCAACCACCGCAAAAAAGCGCGAATCGGCGGCGCAACGCACGAAGCGCGAGCCTGACGTCACTCGCTAAATGCGCACGCTTGCCTGTTTACTCAAGTCAGCTATGAAGGCTGTAGTGGCCACACGGGTTCCGGCACCTCAGGTCATGCCCGTCTTGAATGACCATCGCGTGGCGCGGTTCGTTGCCGCAGTCCTGAAGCGCAGCACCTGTGTTGGCCTGTACCCACGCCGACCTGCTCGCCATGGACGCGCATCCGGGGGACTGCTGACGAGACAGAGACCGGCCAACGGCCGAACTCCAGCGCCTTTAAAAGACCGCGCTCTGTCACGTACGCCACATTGATGCGGACCAAGCGCCGTTTCGGAACCTCATTTGGTTCGCGTACGGCGATAGAAGATCTGCTGTGCAGACAGGCGGCATAGCGCTCTGGTAGTTCAATTTTCGCGCCGTGCATTCACCACCTCGCCTCCATCACTACCGGCAGGCTCAGGATTGCACCAGGAACCCCGCCAAGGGTGGAAGGTTCCACGGCATCTGCGATGCAATCCCATGCGATGCGCACCAATCGTCTGGTACGCAAGCAATCTATCTGCCGTATCCACGTCAGGAGATATCCCGATGAAGTCATCCGCATCCGTCGATCCGGCCAGCCGCAGTGCGAGGACGCACTCGCCTGAGATCCAGGAGACAGAGCTCGCCATTGCCTCCACCTCTGCGGCGGTCATCCCGCAATCCGCGCCTGATCCCGCACTCAGCCCACTTGGGCGCGCGCCCGTCAGGCGCAATAGCGGAACCACGTTAGGGGCGCTGCTAGCCAGGCCCGAGCAAGACGCACCTGCCCTCGCTCCGCCACCGGTCACCTCATCGACTGCAACCAAGGCGACGCTGGCACGGCTTCGTCAGCAGTTGGCCTCGGACAATGCACGCGCAATCGCACCGGACTTGGCGGCCGATCTAATCAGCAGGCTCAGGCCGATGAAATCGCCCGGCACCACGGGTGCGCAGGCACGCGCGGCCACGCATGCGGACCTGGTCAGCCGCATCAGCGAACACGATGTGAGCGATTGGTACAAGGCGCAGGGGCTGAACGAACACGACGTGGCCACGCTGCGGCGCACCGCGCTGCTTTCCGGCCTGCCCAACCCGAGCGGCAGCTTCCTCACCAATGCCATGCAGTACATCGTCTCGCCGTGGATCAACTATGCGACACGCCAACCGTGGGCCGGCGCGGGGTTCGGCCTGGCGACCATGCTGCTGGTCGCCGCACCTGTGAATGCCGGCCAACAATCGGCGGTTGTCAGCCTGTGCGAGTCGATTCGCGAACACGGCGCTCACGTCATCGTGCCGGACAAGAAGCAGATCAACGACAAGCACTGGCTCCCCGAACTGGCACACGCCCTCAAGGAAAAGATCGAAACGTTCGCCAAAGCCTGCGACGTGTTTCGCGAGATTCAGGGGATCCAAATTCCTCAATTGAACAACGCAAGGCGGCAGCCGACGTCTTGCTCGCAGCAGAGAAGGAGCTGCACCAGGCCCAGCATGATTTCGTCATGACCCAGGGCGCGCACGATCGCCAGTGGCAAGGCAACCGCTGGCAGGCCATTCCACGCATCTTGCGTTCGCCGGTCGCCAGCACGCTGGGGCTGCTCAGCAAGACAGGCGCGATGCGTGCGCTGTCGCCGACGGCGCAGACCGTTGGCGCGATGTTGATGACGGCTGCGCAACATGTGGCCGCCGGTTTCGACGAGCAAGCCAAGCAGGAAGCCAACAACAAGCTCAACCTGTTGTACGCCGACGTACTGACCGCCGCAGGCAAGCAGAAGCTGGCCAGCGGCACGGCGGTCAGCGCAGAAGACATCAAGGCCGACAAACTACGCAGCCTGATCCAGTCGCCCACCCAAGCCCTGGTCAAGCGCGTCACCGCCGGGGTCGCCGAGCTGGAGAAGCTGCTGGCGGATGCGGTGACAGCAGAGGATGCGCAGCGCGGCGCAATCACGGCAGACGACCGCGACATCGAGGCCGGCGACGCCAGCAAGGCAATGCAGGACCTGCGCTTGCTGCGCAACGACCTTGAGGCATTGCGTGAGGGCAGGCTCGACGAAATCGACCCGAACGGCACCGCATCCAAGCTGCTTATCGGTGCCGAAAAATCCGTGCTGTCGCAGCAGCTGTTCAACAATATCGCCAAGAAATACAACTATCTCGAGTTCACCGCGCAAACCGCACAGCGCATCGGCCAGATGTTCCATCTGGTCTTCCTGGGCAGCGCCGCATCCTCGGTGATCAGCAAACTCGTTTCGGCCGCACAGGGCGGGACCCGCAATGTTCCGATCGCGCAAAGCCTGGCGGTGTCGGCGATATCCGGGGCATGGCCACCGTTGGCGCCCTGAACCAGCACACCGCCATCACCATCAAGAACAACCGTCGCGAGGGAAGCACCGACATCGGGCTGGGCAAGCAGGTAAGCCGCGGCGTCATGGGCGCGATGCATGAAACGCTCTCCCAGCGCCGTGCGACCAAGGCCAGCAAGGCAGTCAACGCCTTGTTGGAGGGCAATGACGTTGAAGCGCTGCTAGCAGCGGCAAGAGCGTTGCCTGCGCAGGAGGCAAGCGCCTCTTCCAGCCAGCCACAGGGTGCGCCATCGACATCAAGGCGGCAGGACCGAGCCGGGGACATGTTTCGGCCCCGAGTAGCCCGAACCGATCGAGGCTGGGGCGGACGAACGACGAGATAACCCGGTCCAAGAGTGCTCGGAACTTGGGAGTGGAACTCCACGAGTTCGCGCGCATGGCCGGCAAACACTCCAAGGACTTGGTGTGAGGTGATCATGCGGCATGTTGCAGGGCCGTGCCTGCCTGCAACATGCCGCATGAGGTGCCCCGGCGCGGGACGAAGGCATGGGTCAGCAAGCCTGAACCACACGCACTGCCGGCATGCAGACAGCGTGATCCCGATGCGGGCTTTGTTCGAAAGATGCCGAGGGTTTTGAGTCGCCCGATTGTTCATCGCAGCGCAGGTGCACGTCAGCGCTGTGTGCGAAGGCCGCTCGGCGATGGGCTCCACCCAGCCACGCAGTCGATGGACGCGACGACATGCCCAGCACGAACAGCACGAACAGCACGATGGCGATGATGATGCCCGCCCAGAACAGGAACTTGGCGATCCCCATCGCCGCGCCGGCCATGCGTGCGAAGCCAGTTGCCGCACCGGACGCGACCTTATCCATTGTCGATATCGTCTGACGATGGGTGTACGGGGTCCTCGGCGGCCGCGCTGGCGGATGCCGAAGCGGACTCGGTGCCGGATCAGGGCAACATCAGGCCGAACATGCACACCGCTGCATCGTTCGCCTCGGCGCTGAACGACGCGAGATCGCCCCTATGAGGGTCGGATCGTCGCCGCTCTGCCAAAGGCATCGATCCTCGGCCATCGTGCGGCTGGCGACCGATGCCCAAGCGCGCAGACACCGCACGCGTGGCCGGCGAATGTGAGCGACATGTGTGCAACGCAGGCCGCCAGTGGGCGACGCTCACGGCCTGCTCGCTGGGGCGTGCGGAGTCTGGGGCCTCCCAACCCACATGGAATGCGTTCATGAAAACGATCAACGTCATCACTCTGGTGCTTCTTATCGTCGGCGGATTGAACTGGGGGCTGGTCGGCCTGTTCCAGTTCGATCTTGTCGCCGCACTGTTCGGCGGACAGGACGCGCTGCTGTCGCGTGTGGTCTACACGCTGGTGGGTGTCTCGGCGCTGTGGCAGCTGGTACCGCTGTTCCGCAACAACCATGGCACCGCCGAGCATCACACCAGCCCGCACGTGCGCAACAATCCGTAATCTCCTGCCCGCGGCAGGTCTGCGCATCTGCACATGACGCCGACGCGCTGCGTCGGCGTCATGCCATGCGATGCATGCTTTGCGTCCGGGCGCGTGGTCGGCAAGAATCGCAGACACCTCCCTGCTGGCTGCCTTCATGCTCCTGCGCACTGTTGCTTCCGCCTGCCTGCTCGCCCTGCTGCTACCCGCAGCCGCCAACGCGGCTTACCGTAGCCCGCAACAGATTCTCGACAGCTCGCCGAGCAGTGCCTGGCGCGCGCTCGATCCGGACCGCACGCTGTACCTGGAGCTGGATGCCGGCCGGGTCATCATCGAGCTGGCGCCGCAATTCGCGCCGGAACACGTCGCCAACATTCGCACGCTGGCGCATGAGCGCTTCTGGGACGGGCTGAGCATCTATCGCTCGCAGGACAATTTCGTGGTAGTTCGGCGACCCCGATGGCGAGACACCGGCCAAGGCCAAATCGCTGGGCTCGGCCAAGACGCATCTGCCTGCCGAATTCGAACGCCCATCGCAGGGCCTGGATTTCCAGCGCCTACCCGATAGCGATGGCTGGGCGCCGCAGGTGGGCTTTGTCGACGGCTTCCCGGTCGGCCGCGACACGGCCACCGACAAGACCTGGCTGGCGCATTGCTACGGCACCCTGGGCGCAGGCCGCAACAACGACGAAGACAGCAGCATCGGCGCCGAACTGTACGTAGTCACCGGGCAATCGCCGCGCCAATTGGATCGCAACATCACCGTGGTCGGGCGTGTGGTCAAAGGCATGGAATTGCTCAGCGTGACGCCGCGCGGCCCTGACCCGATGGGCTTCTACGAAGACCCCGCGCAACGCGCGCCGATCCGCGCGATCCGGCTGGCCAGCGAAGTGCCTGCGCCCGAGCGCACACCGCTGCAATTGCTGCGCACCGACAGCCAGACCTTTCGCGACGTGGTCGAGGCGCGCCGCAACCGCAAGGACGATTTCTACAAGCGCCCGGCCGGGCACATCGACCTGTGCAATGTGCCATTGCCGGTGCGTGCACCGCCGGCGGGTTGAATCGGAATCGGGAATCGGAAATCGCAAAAGCGAGTCGCGTCCGCTCAGCGGGCGCGCTGGCTGAAGGCAACGCTGCCGAGGATCAGCACCGCGGCGACCAGCATGGTCCAGGTGAGCGGTTCGCCCAGCAGCGACCATGCCAGCAGCGCGCCGAACACCGGCACCAGATAGGTCACCGTGGACGCACGAGCCGGGCCGATGCGCTGGATCAGCCGGTAATACATCAAGAACGCCAGCCCGGTGCACACCACACCCAGCGCGGTGGCGCAGGCCCACGCCAGCGCCGGCACCGGCGTGGTCGGCCATTGCCACCAGGCCAAGGGCGCCAGCAAGAGCGCACTGCAGCCCAGGGTGGACGCCGCCGACGCAGCAGGCGGCAAATCGCCCATATGGCGCTTCACCAGGTTGTAGCCGATGCCGTACAGCAGCGAGGCAGTTGCACCAGCCAGCGCTGCCGGCCCGACGCTCAGACCGGCGGATTTGCCGGTGGCCAACACCAGCACGCCGATAAACCCCACCAGCAACGCCAGTGCGCGACGCGTGCCGATTCGTTCGCCGAAAAACAGGAAGGCGATCAGCGCGGTAAACAGCACCGTCATCGCGTTGCAGATCGCCCCGACTGCCGCCGGTGCATGTTGCGCGCCCCAAGCGAACAGCAGGAACGGCAACGCCGAGTTGAGCACACCGATTGCCGCCAGCATCGGCCAGCGATGCAACGGGAAACGTTCGCGTGCCAGCCACAGGAATGGCAGCAGCACCAACGCACCCAGCGCCAGGCGAATTTCCACCAACGCCACGGTGCCGAACTTGGGCGCAGCCACGCGCATGAACAGGAACGAGCAGCCCCACACGACGCCCAAGAAACCAAGCTCAAGCGGCGTTCGCCAGTGGTGGACCGCAAGCTCCGCCTGCGCCGGAGATTGGGCGCTCATGGCCGTGCTCCCGAACCGTGCCATGCAGGACTGAAACGGCAGAAAACAGCAGCAGGCAGACAAAGAGACATGGCACGATCGTCGCGAAGGGATGACGCAGCATCGGTTGCGGCCATGGACGCGACAAGCGCGTAGTATCGGGGCGAGCCACAAATCTCACTCATGCCTCGATGAACCTGCGCCCTACCCTGTTGCCTGCGCTGGGCGTGTTCGCCGCGGCCGCCCGCCACCAGAACTTCGCCCACGCCGCCGAAGAACTGCACCTCACCGCCAGCGCAGTCAGCCACCATGTGCGCAAGCTCGAAGCGCTGCTGGGTGCGACCTTGTTCCAGCGGCTACCGCGCGGCGTCAAGCTCACCGCCGAAGGCCGCCAGCTGGCTGATGCGGCCACCGCCGCGCTGGCCGAGATTGCTGCGGTCGCCGGCAACCTGCATCCGCGCGAAGACGCCATTCCACTGCGCGTCACCACGTTGCGGTCGCTGTCGTACTGCTGGTTGTTGCCGCGGCTGCCGCGCTTTTGCCGCGCCTATCCGCATATCCGCATGGACTTGCAATCGGATACGGCGTTTTCGCGTTTCGAAGAAGGCGGCCCGGACCTGGGCATTCGCTATGGCCAAGGCGCATGGCCCGGACTGACCTCGCATCATCTGATGGACGACGAGCTGTTCCCGGTGGCCTCGCCGTCGTTGCCGGAAGTGGCTGCCCTGCGCACGCCGGCACAGATCGCGCAATTGCCGCTACTGACCGACATGTCGCCGCAGGGGTGGCGCGACTGGTTCCGCGCAGCCCAGGTCCGCGGTACCACCGTGCCGCCAATGCACACCTTCAACGACAGCACCGATGCAATGCGCGCCGCCGTGTATGGCCTGGGCGCGGTGCTGGCGCGCAAGCACATCGCCCAGCCCTACCTGCAGCGTTACGAACTGGTACGCCTGCCCGGCCCCACGCTCAAGGCGCGTTACGCGTACTACATCGTGCACCCCAGCCACCGCGAGCTCAGCCCGGCCGCGGCATTGTTCATCGACTGGCTCAAGCGCGAAGCACAGGACGAACGCACCCCGATGCCGGCACTGCCTGCCGAGCTGGTGGCGTTGCCGCGGAGCGAAGATGTACAGGAGCCGCGTGCGCGGCGACGTTTGCCTGGCGCATCGGCGGCGAAATGAAATCACCCGGGGATCTCGAAGATTTTGCTGCCCTTCGCGCTAGGGGAAAAGATGCGCCGCAGGGGCGGATGACGGTAAGAGCGCGGTAGTGGAGCCTGCTGCACTTGCGGGTTCGCCCCGTCCCCTCACCTCCGCCCCGTGCCGCGCCCTTGCCCGCGCCAAGAGCGCGCGCGCCATTGGCGCGCAAGCATTGCATCGGCGCCCTGCAGGAGAGGGCTACAAACACGCCCTGAGCGACGCTGCATAAATCGCTTGACAGCCAGCCCCATCAAGATCATTAATTAGCTAATTCGTTAATTAGCTAACCCATCCATGTCCATCGATCGCATTTTCGAAGCCCTGGCTTCGCGGCCACGCCGGGAAATCCTGGCCTACCTGTCTGCGCAGGAATTGACTGCCGGACAGATCGGCGAACGGTTTGCGATGAGCGCACCCGCAATTTCGCGCCATCTCTCCGTGCTGTCTGCGGCCGGGCTGGTCAGCAGCGAGCGCCGCGGCCAATTCGTGGTGTATCGGCTGACGCCCGACAACATGGTCAATACGCTCAGCGGCTTCGCATTCGAGGTCTGTCCCAAGGCAGGCCCGCTGCAGCGCGAGTCGCGCAAGCTGGCGAAAAAGACCCGCTGATCCTCCACTCGACTTCTGCCGCAAGGACATGCCATGGACCCCCAACGGATCGTCGCAGACACAAGCTTTCCACGTGTATCGCTGCCCTCGTACAGCGGTGGCCGCCCGGTCGAGGTGATGCTGATCGCGCAACTGGACCCAGGCGCAGGCGATAGCTTGATTGCGCAGACCGGTGAACGGCAGCGATGCCACCCTGCGCACCACGATGCCCTGGATGAACCGTCGGCGCAGTTGTCCGCACCCGACTTCGGCCACGACGATCGTGCCTCGCTATTTTCGTTTTCGGTCGGACCGCAGGGGCATCCGTTTCACTGCCATGCCGGCAATCGCGTGTTCACCGCAATCACCGGAAGCGGCGGTGCACAACTACGCTTTTCCACCGCGTCAGCGCAGCAGTTGCGCCAGGACCCGCGGGCCTTCCTGCAGGCGTTGCGCTACGTGGATCTGCCCGGCGACAGCCTGTTTACGGTGCGCTTCGGCGGCGGAACGTGGCACCAGTTCGTACCTTCGCAGTGGAACGCGCCACACTCGGCGTTCTTTGCGCTGTCCTGCCATCCGGACGAAGCCGGCGGCGACTTGAGCCCCGAGCAGCAAGCCTTGGTCAAGCAAGGCACGGCGACCATTGCCAGCTTGACCGAGCTGCTGCCGCCTCCCGTCGCGGCGCTACTGCAGTCCGATGCCTTTCATGCGGCGGACGTGCCTACCGTGTCGCTGTCGCTGCACGTCAAACCGCAGAGCTGGCAGCAGCGCGCCTGTGGCCGTGCGCGCCGCTGGAGCGGGCGCATCCGCCAGCTGCCGCCGCGTACCCGCCGCCCCGGATTTGTCGCCACCCGTGTGGCACCGCTACGGATACGCTCGCTGCAGGCACTGCCGGCCGATGCATTGCTGCGCGAGCAGTTGGGCGGGCAGGTGCATTTTCAGGACACCCATCAGCTGCGTTTGGACACACGCCAACTGCGCAGCGACAGCCTGCAAGGCCTGATGTGCGACTTGCTGCAGGCATTCATCGATCAGCCGCCGGGCGGCGTGAGCGGTTTGATGCGTCTGCGCAACCTGATGGTCAAGCCATTGGGACTACGCACCTCGCATCTAGGCTGCCCGGTGTCTTCGTTGCTCGACCCGAGCGCAGCGCACCGTTTCGCCGGGCGCTTCCCGGTGCTGGCACAACGCAGCGATGCCGATGGGCAGCAAGTGCAGATCGTGCTGGGCGCCGACGACAAACATCTGCGCTTCCGCTCGTCGGTGGCATTGCGCCGGGTCGGCACGCACGAGATCGAGCTGACGATGGCCACACGGGTGAGCTGCCGCAACTGGTTTGGCCGCATCTACATGGCCTGCATCCATCACGCGCATCACCACTACGTCATGCCGACGATGCTGCGCGCCGCAGTGGGCCGAGTAATGCATTCCGACCCCGTCACACGCCAGGCATGGCCGGCACAGTCGGCGTGATGTGAGCGGCGCACCGTCACCTGGTTTTGTCCTGGCGATGCCTAGGCTTGATGTCCCCAATCCACAGGACACTCCCATGCCTACCCTCCGCATGCGCATCACCGGCACCGACGACGACGCGCGTGCCATTGCCAACCTGCTGCAAAGCATCGACGGCATCGAGCACGTAGAAGAAGTGGACGACCTGATGCCGCACCTGGACGACGAAGATTCCAGCTCGGCTGGCCTGTCGGACGACGAAGGTCCGGGCAGCCACGAGTTCGAAGTGGAAGCCGGCAACGAGGCCACCGCGCAGAAGGTACGCGACGCGGTGCAAGAGCTGGCGCTGCAGCTGGATGTGTTTGTGGAATACGAAGCCGACGAAGGTTGAGCCAGGCTCAACCTACTTGCGGCACATGACTGCCCGACTGGATCGCAGCTGACGCTGTGACGCGTCTGCTGCGCGTTGGCATGTGCTGCGTGCTTGAGCCGCGTGCGCCCGGAACTGACAACGCACGCCGCACGCAATGACAAATCGAATGACCCCGCAGCTGCGCGTCATTGCCGCGCAGCTGCGGTGCATCAGGACACCCGGCGCCGACGTACGCGCCAGCGCCACGCCAGCAGCAACAACCAGCCGGCGATCAGTGCGACCACAGCCACCGGCAGCAGCGCCGCCACTGCGCGGATGACGAACGCCACGCTGCTGGAAAACACCTCGCCGAACTCGGCAGCGGCTTCTGCGATCTCGCCCCTGCCCTGCTCGCCACCGGTGCTGCGGAAATTGAGCGTCAGCAGCTGCGTGCGCACCCGGCGCTGCTGTTGCGCGGCTTGCTGTTGGGTCTGCTGCGCTTCGGCCTCGATCTCGGCCAGCCGCTTGGACAGGGCCAGCAGATCGGTCACCGCCAGATCGCGGCGCTGCTGCAATTCCAGCAGGCGCGCATGCTCTTTTTGCAGCCGGGCCTGCGCCAGGCTGGTGTCGGCGATCTGCTGCGCCAGATCTTCGGCCCGCGTGCTACGCGCGGCGACATCGCCATGCTGGCCGGCCAACTGCACCATGGGTTCGATCCCGTCCGGCGCCAGCCGTACGCTGACGCGCCCACTGGGGTCGCGCCCACCTGCCTGCTCGACCGCCAGCAAGGCGCAGTCGCCGAACTGCGCGCCCTGGCAGGCAGTGCGTATCGCGGCGATGCGCTGGCCGATCTGGTCGGCAGGCAGCTCGATCCGCACATCGTGCTCGTAGGCCAACGCATTGCCCTGCGCGGCGGGCGGTGCCGGCGCCGCAGCGCCGCCATCGGCCGCCATCTCTGCGTGATGCTTCGCACACCCGCATAGCGCCCATCCGAGCAGCATCGCGGTGGCGTACCGCTGCATGGCGCGGCTCATCGGCTGGCTCCGTCGACGGCATGCACCTGCAGCCCGGCAAGATCCAGGGCCGGCAGGCAACGCACATTGACCGCGACGCCCATTTCGCCGGTCTTCGGATTTAGGCCTTCGCTGAAGGGCGCGATCCCGCACTGCGGGCAATAGTGGTGATCGATGTGCTGCTGGTTGAAACGGTAGCTGCCGACAGCTTCCGGCGTGGCCTGAAGCTGCAGCTGGGTGCGCGCGCCGAACCAGAGCAAGCCGCCGCGGCGGCGACACATCGAACAGTTGCAGTCGTAGACCTCGGTGATGGGCGCTTCGGTCTGCAGATCGAACGCGATGCGTCCGCAATGACAGCTGCCGGCATAGTGCATGTGATCCTCCTTGGAACAGGCCACCGTGCGGGTGGCAAGCATGATGTTGCGTCTACGCGCAGCCTGAGGAGCGAGGCGGCGCCCGGGAACCGGAGTGTACGAGCGATCGCGCCCGCAACGTGCACCCATCGTGTGCCCCGCGCGATCGCGCCGCTGGCCGGCTGGCAGGATCGGGGGCGGCCGTCCCTGCGTGGTGAGCATCTGTGAGGGAACCTGGAGGGCGCGCAGAAGCCGAAGGGTGCAAGCGGCACAAGCAGGTCAAGCCTCGGCCGCGCCCGCCTGGCGGTGGGCGCGGCCGATTTATTGGCTGACCCACACCAATGGCGGATGCGCATGCGCGCGCAGATGCCTATGCTGGCGGTTTGATTCCACCAGGACCTACGATGCGTCAACGCCTGCTTGTCCTCGCCCTGATCGCCGGCCTGAGCGCCTGCCAGCAGCAGCCCGAATCACCGCGCGCCGATGCAACCGCGCCTGCCGCCAACGACGCACAGACCCCGGATGCGCGCTTTGCCGCATTGTCCAAACAGGCCCTTGACACCTGGATGCAGCTGTCGCCGGTGACCGCCACCCAGACCGGCGACCATCGCTTCGATGCGCAGATCGACGACCTGAGCGCCGGCGGCCGCCAGCGCAGCGTGGATGCGGGCAAGAAGCTGCTGGCCACCCTGGATGCGATCGACGTCACCAAGCTCTCGCGCGAGAACCAGGTGGATGCGGCCGTTCTGCGCAACCAGCTGCAATCGGAGATCTGGAATACCGAGGTGCTGCAAAGCTGGGCCTGGGACCCGCAGCTCTACAACGGCCTGGCCGGCAGCGCGCTGTACAGCCTGATGGCGCGCGAGTTCGCGCCGCTGCCCGAGCGCCTGACTGCGGCCACCCAGCGCATGGAAAAGATCCCGAGCATCTTTGCGCAGGCACGCCAGAACCTGGACCCGGCACGCGTGCCGAAGATCCATGCCGAAACGGTGGCCAAGCAGAACAAGGGCATCCTGAGCATCGTCGACAGCTTCATCGCGCCCAACATCAGCCAGCTTGGCCCAATCGAGGCGGCGCGTGCGCAGGCGGCCATCGACAACCTGCGCAAGGCAGTGGCCGAGCAGCAGACCTGGCTGGACACCGTGCTGGTCCCCAATGCCAAGGGCGACTTCCGCATCGGTGCGGAAAAATACGATCAGAAGCTGAAATTCGCACTGCTGTCGTCGCTGTCGCGTGCCGACATCAAACAGCGTGCCGAATCCGAGCTCAAGCGCGTGCGCAGCGACATGTACGGGATTGCACGCACGGTGCTCAAGGACAAGCCCGGCGCCCCCAAGTTGCCCGAATCGCCCACCGACGACCAGCAGCAGGCGGCGATCGAAGCGGCCCTGGAGCTGGCGTATGCCGACAAGCCGGCGCGCGACAAGGTGGTGGACGCCGCCAAGGCAGCGCTGGCGCAATCGACCGAGTTCGTGCGCCAGAAGGATTTGATGACGCTGCCCGATTCGCCGGTGGACATCATCCTGATGCCGGAATTCCAGCGTGGCGTGGCGGTGGCGTATTGCGATTCGCCCGGCCCGCTCGACAAGAATCTCAAGACGTTCTACGCGGTGTCGCCGATTCCCGACGACTGGAACGACAAGCAGGTCGATTCGTTCCTGCGCGAATACAACACCCGCATGATCCAGCTGCTCAGCATCCATGAGGGCACCCCGGTCATTACCTGGAAGGCTGGCATTCGGCCAAGTTCCCCTCCACGCTGCGCGCGGTGCTGCGCTCGGGCATGTTCGCCGAAGGCTGGGCGGTGTACACCGAACGCATGATGCAGGAGCAGGGTTACCTGGATAACGACCCACTGTTCCATCTGGTGCAGCTCAAGTTCTACCTGCGCACCATCGCCAATGCCATCCTCGACCAGGGCGTGCATGTGGACGGCTGGGATCGCGACAAGGCGATGCAGCTGATGACCCACGACACCTTCCAGCAGGAAAGCGAAGCGGCGGGCAAGTGGGTGCGTGCACAGCTGTCTTCGGCACAGCTGCCGACCTACTTCGTTGGCGTGCAGGAACATCTGGACACGCGCAAGGCGGTGCAGGACAAGCTGGGCGACAGCTTCAACCTGAAGGCCTATCACGACCAGATGCTGTCCTACGGCGCACCGCCGGTCCGCTTCGCGCGCGAGCTGATGCTGGATCAACCGATCGAGTGATTGATCCTTCTCCCACACGCGGGAGAGGGGCGTGCTCCGGCAGCCGAATAAGCGGTTGCATGTGGCCCTTCTCCCGCACGCGGGAGAAGGTGCCCCGCAGGGGGCGCCTGGCAAAGGTGTCACCACCTACGATGTCGAACGCGTCGCCACGCGCCTCCAGAAATGACACACCAAGTGGCTTCCCCGTGCCCTCACCCCAACCCCTCTCCCGCATGCGGGAGAGGGGCGTGCTCCGGTAGCCGAATAAGCGGCTGCATGTGGCTCTTCTCCAGCGCGCGGGAGAAGATGCCCCACAGGGGGGCGCTTGGCAAGGTGTGACCACCTACGATGTCGAACGCGTCACCACGCGCTTCCAGAAATGACACACCAAGTGGCTTCCCACGTGCCCTCACCCCACCCCCCCTCTCCCGCACGCGGGAGAGGGGCGTCCTACGGTGGCCGAATAAGCGGTTGCATGTGGCCCTTCTCCCGCGCGCAGGAGAAGGGCTACGGTCGCGCCGAGCTGGCGCATCTCTTCAATCACGCATCCGCAGCAACAAATCCACCGGTCTGGCGCGCCCACAGGCGCGCATACAAGCCGCCATGCGCGATCAACTCCGCATGCGTGCCGGTCTCGACGATGCGGCCGCCGTCCATCACCACCAGCCGGTCCATGCGCGCGATGGTCGAGAGCCGGTGCGCGATGGCAATCACCGTCTTGTTGCCCATCAGCGCGTCCAGGCTGTCCTGGATGGCGGCCTCCACTTCCGAATCCAGCGCCGAGGTCGCCTCATCCAGGATCAGGATCGGCGCGTCCTTGAGCAATACCCGCGCAATCGCAATGCGCTGGCGCTGACCGCCGGAGAGTTTCACCCCGCGCTCGCCCACATGCGCATCGAAACCGCGGCGGCCTTCGCCATCGATCAGCGTGTCGATGAAACTGTCGGCGCGGGCCTTGCGCACGGCGTCGAGAAGTTGCGCCTCGCTGGCCTGCGGCCGCCCGTACAGCAGGTTATCGCGGATCGAGCGATGCAACAGCGAGGTGTCCTGGGTCACCAACCCGATCTGCCCGCGCAGGCTTTCCTGCGTCACGCTTGCGATGTCCTGCCCGTCGATCAGGATGCGGCCCTGCTCCAGGTCGTACAGCCGCAGCAACACATTGACCAGGGTGGATTTGCCGGCACCGGACGGCCCGACCAGGCCGATCTTTTCGCCGGCGCGCACCTGCAGATCCAGCCCGGCAATCACCCCACCGCGCTTGCCGTAATGGAAATGGATATGCTCGAACTGCACCAGCCCCTGGGTTACCTGCAGCGGCACCGCATCCACTGCATCCTGTACCTGCACCGGTTGCGAGATGGTCTGCATGCCGTCCTGCACGGTGCCGATGTCCTCGAAGATGCCGTTGACCGTCCACATGATCCAGCCGGACATGTTGTGGATACGGATCACCAAGCCGGTGGCCAGGGTGATCGCGCCCACGCTGATCTGGCCGCGGCTCCACAACCACAGCGCCAGCGCGCAGGTCCCCACGATCAAAAAACCGTTTGCCACGGCGATGGCGGTGTCCATGGCGGTGGTCACCCGGGTCTGCCCGCGGTGCTTGACCGCCAGCTCGTCGATGGCATCGCGCACGTACGCCTGTTCGCGGCCGGCATGGGCGAACAACTTGAGCGTGGAAATATTGGTATAGCCATCGACGATGCGGCCGGTCGCCTTGGAGCGCGCATCGGAGGCAACCCATGCGCGCGCTTTCATGCGCGGCACGAAGAACGCCATCAGCGCGACGTACACCACCAGCCAGAGCAGCAGCGGCGCCATCAACCAGGGGTCTGCCTGCGCGAACAACCACAGCGCACTGCCGGTATAGACCACGATGTACCACAGTGCATCCACCATCTGCACGGCCGATTCGCGCAGCGAGGTGCCGGTCTGCATCACCCGGTTGGCGATGCGCCCGGCAAAATCGTTGTTGAAGAAGCCCAGGCTCTGGCGCACCACGTAGTTGTGCATCAGCCAGCGCGAACGGTTGCTCAGGCCCGGCACGATCGCCTGATTGACCAGCAGATTGTGCAGGCCGGTGAAAAACGGCCTTGCCACCAGCGTGATCACCGCCATCCAGATCAGTTCGCCCGCATGCTGCCGGAAGAAATCCGGCCCTGGCTTGTCGGCAAGCATGTCGACGATGCGGCCGAGGAAATCGAACATCGCCACTTCCACCAGCGCCAGCAACAGCCCGGCGATCAAGGTGGCCAGCAGGATCGGCCACAACGGCCGCAGATAATGCAGATAGAAGCGCCACACGCTGCGTGGCGGCATCTCCCGCTCGATCGGCGGGAAAATATCGATCAGGGACTCGAACCAGCGGAACATGGCGCAGACTTCAAAAACACCGGGGTCCCAGGCTAGCCGATCGGGCGTCAAGCCGCAGTGGCGCGGATCGGCACGCGCGGCCTGGTCAGCCCATGCAATGCCTCAACGCTCTGGCGATGAGAACTAAAGAAGAGGTCTGCAGCGCCTTCGCCCCTGAGGCGCCACCACTGTCACTCGCGCACGCGCGCGAGCAGGCGATTGACCTCCGGCAGATCGAAATGCCCGGGTTCCAAGCGCCCACCCAAGCTCGCCAGTTCCTGTACATGCTGCGGGTGGTCCGGGTCGGCGATGATGCGCAACAGCGCCTGGTAATGACCGATGCCGCCACTGCGCTCCGGCGGGCAGGCATTGGCACCGTCCATGCAGCGCGCCAAGCGAAGGCCGGCATCGGCCGGCAACCGCGCTTCCACGTGCAGGCGATGTTGCCAGCCAGGGCCGGCGCCGTAGAAATAATCGAAGCCTTCCAGCTCGCCCACCGCGCTTTCCAGCGTGACACGCCCGGCGTGCTTGAGCCGGGGACGCTCGGGCACATCCAGCCCGGATTCGCCATAACGTCCGCCACCGAGGTCGAACTCGTAGGGATGGATGCCAGTCCAGCCCATCACCGGCTGCAACACGCGATGTAGCGTGGCCAGGCGCACCGCACCGGACACCAGCAGGCGCCGCCAGATCAGCGGCGCGCTGCCGGTCAATGCCACATGCAGTTGATACACCGGTGCAGGGGCCTGCAGCGCTTGCTGCGCGGATTTCTTTCTTGCCTTGGTCATCGTGTGATGCGTTTGCCTGCCAGTTACCAGTATGGCGTGCCAGCCAGGCGAATGCAGACGCCGTCCAGCTCCGCGCGTCACTCGACTGCGCAACGCCAGGCGGGCGCGCCCGGTGCTCGGGTCCGGATGTACCCCATGTACATCCGGACTCTGAGCGCCCATCCACGCCCGCCTGGCCGCGACTGGCTGCGGTGTGCTGACAACGCTCAGGCACCGCGGCGCAGGCGCAAACCGAACAGCAGGTCATACAGGATCGGAATCAGGCCCAGCGTCACCAGCGTGCCCAATGCCAGCCCACCGATCATGGTGATGGCCATGCCCGTCCACAATGGGCCTGCAAACAGCATCAGCGGTACCAGGCCAACGATGCAGGTGAGCTTGGTCATGACGATCGGGCGCAGCCGCTTGACCGCGGCCGCCACCACCGCGTCGCGGCGCGGCAGGCCATCGGCAAGTTCGGATTCGATGCGCTCCAGCAGCAACACCGCGTTGTTGACGATGATGCCGGCCAGCGCCAGCAGGCCGAAGGTCGCCATGAAGCCGAACGGATAGCCGGTTATCACCAGCGCCAGTGCCGCACCGATCAGCACGAACGGCACCGCCGACAGCACGATGAACAACTTGCGGAACGAGTTGAACTGCCACACGAACAGCAACAGGATCGCGCCCAGCGCATGCGGCATGTAGTGCAGCAAGGCCTGATTGGCTTCGGCCGAATCTTCCAGCTCGCCACCGATCTCCACGCGGTAGCCGGGCGGCAATTTGAGCGCGGCGATTGGCGCGGACAGCCGTTCGACGATCTCGGTCGCGGTCAGTTGCGGGTTGCGTGCGGTCACGGTGATGGCACGGCTGAGATTGCGCCGCTGGATCGCCGACGGCTCGCTGTCGCGCAGCACCGTGGCGACCGCCGCCAACGGCACCGGTGCGCCGCCTGCCTGCGGGTACACCAACGTGTCGGCCGGATTGCCGTTGGCGGCACGCTCGTCGGTGCTGCCGCGCACGACGACCGGCACATCGGTGCCATCGTCGCGGATCAAGGTGGCGTCCACGCCGCTGTAGCGCCCTTGCAAGGCCTGCGCAATGTCTTCGCTGCTCACACCGGCGCGGCGGGCCTTGAGCTGGTCCACCTGCACCACGTAGCGCGGAATGCGCGCCTGCCAATCGTCCTGCACGTCCACGGTGCCCGGCACCACCGCCCGCAACGCCCTGGCAATCGCGGCAGCGCTGCTGCGCAGGACGGCCTCGTCCGGACCCACCACGCGATACACCGCCATCCCGGCTTCGGTTGCGCCCAGCGAAAAGCGCTTGGGCTCGGCACGCAGCGCGGGGAAGTGGCTGCGCACATGCGAGCGCACCCGTGCGATCACCGCATCGATGTCGGTCCCCGGCCGCACGCTGACCGTGAAGTAGGCCTGGTTGGCCGCCGGCAGCGGCGGGTTCAGACCCAACACGATGCGCGGCCCGCCATCGGCGACATACCCGATGCTGTCCACCACCTCGGGGTTGGCATGGCGGTCGCCCAACCAGCGGCTGAGTTCACTCACCGTGCGCAGGGTCTGGCGTGCATCGCTGCCCGCCTGCAACGTCACCGGCATCTGGAACTGCAGGCGGTCGGACTTGGGCAGGAAGTCGTACGGAATGGACACCAGCACGGTGACCGCCACCGCCAGCATCGCCGTCATCGCACCGATGAACAGCACCTTGTGCTGCAGCACGCGTTCGATCACACGGCGGTAGCCGCGATAGAAACGCGACTCGCCGGCGTCGCTGGTCTTGGCGACATGCACCTTGGCGGAGTACATGCACAGCAGCGGCGTCACCGTGATGCTCAGCAACCACGAGCCCAGCAGCGTCACGCCGAGCACGGTGGCCAGCGAGCGCAGGTATTCGTTGGTGCTGGTCTGGCCGAAGAAGAACGGCGAGAACGCCAGCACGATGACCAACGAGGAGGTCAGCAAGGGTGTCGCCAACGTCCGGCCCGCATCGATGCAGGCCTGGCGGCGTTCCTCGCCGGCCACCAGACGGCGCTCGATGTCTTCGGCAATCACGATGCCGTTGTCCACCAACAAGCCCAACGCAAGAATGATGGCGGCAATCGAGACTGTCTGCAGCTCCACGTCCAGCACACGCATGACGATCAGCGACGCGAAGATGGTCAACGGCACGATCGCGCCGACGATCAACCCGGTGCGCCAACCCAGGAACAGCATCACCACCGCCATGACGATGACAATGGTCTCGCCCATGACGTGATGCATCTTGCCCATCTCGCGCTCGACCACATCGGCCTGGAAGCTCACCACGTGCTGGGTGAAGCCAACAGGCAGCTCACGCGCGGTGTCGTCGAGCTTGGCGCGCAGCGCCTTGCCGAAGTCGGCGATATTGGTGCCGGGCTGCATCGAGACCGAGACCACCACCGCCGGCTGTCCCTGGTAGACGGCCGCGCTTTGCGGCGGGTCGGTCGGCATCACCTGCACCTGTGCCAGCTCGCCCAGGGTCACTTCGCGGTTACCGCCGGCAGGCGCGCCTGGCACGCTCAGCAGCACGCCGCGCAACTGCTCGGGCGTGCGGATTTCGCCGGACGTGGCCACGGTCAGCGCCAGCCCGGACACCGCGACCTGCCCACCGGAGCCCACCACATTCTGCGCGCGCAACTGCGCCATCACGCTGGCGGGCGTCAATCCGCTCGCCAGCAACCGCGCGCGATCGAACGACACATATACCGCCTCGTCCTGCAGGCCATACACCTTCACCTGCTCCACGCCGGGCAAGGCGTACAGCTGCTCGCGCATGCGCCGCAACGGGGCGCGCATTTCGCTCATCGAAAAGCCCGTTGCGGTCACCGCAATCGAGGCCACCGACACGCGCCCGAAGTCGTCGTCGACGAAGGGACCAAGCGTGCCCGCAGGCAATTGCGCGCCGGCCTCCGCGGCCTTGGCGCGCACGCGCTGCCACAGCGCAGGCAGATCCTGCACATCGTCATAGGCGGTCAGCTGCACGATCGCGCTGCCCGGGTGCACCGTGGTGACGATGCGCTTGATGCCGGCCAACTCGCGCAAGCGCTCTTCCACCGGACGCGCCAGCAGGTTTTCCACCTGCTCGCTGGGCATGCCGGGATAGGCCACCGACACCAGCGTGTCGCGCACGGTCACCGACGGTTCTTCCTGCGATGGGAAACCGAGAAACGCCACGATGCCGCCGATCAGGATCATCGCTGCGGCAAACAACGTCAGCCGGCTCGAGCGCATCGCCATCTGGGTCAGCTTCATGGCGTGCGACCTCCGCTCAGCTGCGTTTGCGCCTGCAGTGGCGTCACCGGCTGGCCGTTCACCAAGAAGCCCACCCCGGCGCTCACCACCTGCTCGCCTGCACGCAGCCCGCGCAGAATCTGCACACGCTCGCCGACGATCGTCCCCAGGTCGACCGCGCGTTCGATCACGGCCCGCTTTGCCGGCTGGTATACGAACACGCTGGCCCGCTGCCGGTTGAGCCGGGGCAATACCGCCGACAACGGCACGCTCGGCGTGGAAGCGGCAGGAGTCGGCAGTGTCAGCATCACGCTGTCGCCGCTACGCAGCGACGGCGCGGCGGCGAGCGGTTCCAGCAACGCCTGTACGGTCGTGGCATTGTCCAGGCGGCTGGAAAGACTGCGCAGACGCAGTTCGATCGGCGCGTCGCCCGCATCCACCAGGCGGGCATGCATGGTCTGCCCCGGCGCCAGGCCGGCACCGGCAGTCGCCGGCAGCGTGGCGACCAGTTGCACACGGCCCTGCCCTTCCATCTGAAGCACCGCCTGCCCCGCCGCCACATCGGCCTGCGGCTGTTGCAGGCGCGCCACCACGCTGCCATCGAAGGGCGCGCGAAGCTCGCCCAAACGCGTGCCGCGGCGCGCCACGGCCAGGTCGGCCCTGGCCACCTGCAGCTGCGCGGCGGCCGCATCTGCCGCTGCCCGCGCGGCCGTCAAGGTGGCATTGGAACTGGCGCCGT
This sequence comes from Xanthomonas phaseoli pv. phaseoli, assembly GCA_022749655.1. Classification (GTDB taxonomy): domain Bacteria; phylum Pseudomonadota; class Gammaproteobacteria; order Xanthomonadales; family Xanthomonadaceae; genus Xanthomonas; species Xanthomonas phaseoli. The sequence goes on along the minus strand of CP094243.1, from coordinate 2,308,588 downwards.
CATCGAACATTGCCTGTTGCTGGCGCAATTGCAGTTGCCGTTCGCCAGACTGCGCCAGTGCCGCGCGCACGTTGGCATCGGCCTGTTGTTCGCGCAGGCGCAGCGGTTCGTCGTCCAGCCGTGCCAGCAGTTGCCCGCGGGTCACCCGGTCGCCGACATCCACCAGCACTGCCGACAGACGGCCTGCCCCTTCGAACCCCAGCTCGGCGCGTTGTTCCTGGCGCACCAGCGCCGGCACCTGCAGCGGGTTATCGCTCCCGCTGCCGAAGCGCTCCAGCTTCACCGCGCGCGGTGTCTCGGTGGCCGGCGCATCCGGCCCGCTGCATGCGGCCAGTCCCAGCAGCAACGTGCCGCACACCAGGCCGCGATAAAACATCGTCATCATTCGATCCCCGGTGTATGCCGCTCAGCGGCTGTAGGTCAGTGCAAGGTTGCCGCTCACCACGCTGCGGCGTGCCACCAGCGGGCTGTCTTCGGCGTTGTCCAGGTAGCGCGTTCCGGTGACCCCCACCGTGGTGGCCCAGTGCTCGCCCAGCGAGTGCGTCCAGCTGCCGCCTACCGCGGCGGCATACGCACCGGACCCGGCATTGAAGGCGGCAAAGCGGGTGCGCGCGGCTTGCGCATCGCTGACACCGAAGTAAGCCTGATTGAAGCGGCGGTCGCCGCCATGCACGTCCAGGTCCAGGGTGACCGTGTCGCTGGCGCTATGCAGCAGGGTGAACTCCATCCCGGCGCGATAGCGGTTGCGGCGCGCAGCATCCTTGAGCGTAAATTCCGCCTCCGCATTGACGTTCATATAGGGCGTCACTTGCTGCATCACCAGCGTACGTGCCGTCACCGAGCCAGGCACATCGCCCATGCCGGCCAGCAGGCGCGAGCCCGGCCGCCAGTTGCTGTCGCGTTGCAGCCGGCCCAGGTCGTAATACAGCGATTGCGATATGTAGAAGCCGGACTTGCTCTGGAATTGCAGGCCGCCGCCGCGCGAGGTGTCGAAGAACAACACGCCGCGCTGCACCACCAGCACCGGATTGAATTGCACGCGCGCGCGCTCGGCACCGGCATACTCCGACGTGGCCACCGCTGCGGCGCCGGCGGTGATCTCGGTGCGGTCTCCCAGCAGGCGCGAACTTCCGGTCAGATCGGTTTGTGCGTGCGCGATGCACGGGATGGCGCTCATGCAGGCAAGGAGGCTGGCGCGAACCATATGGTTGCCGCGCAGGCGATTGAAGGACGATACGTTCATCGAATTCTCCGTCGGAAGTCAGGAAGCGGTGGGCAGGCGCACGCCATAGAACGCCTGAAACAGCGCAATACGGCTCAGCACGCGTTGACGTGCGGTATCCAGGTAATCGAGTTCGGTCTGGGCGATGCGGGTCCGCTCGGCCAGCAGCGCGCTGCGGTCTTGAAGACCGGCATCCACGCGTTGTTGCATTCGGGCAAGTCGCAGTTGCTCGCGTTCGACCTGCTCGCGCGAGCGCGGCTCGGCCTGCGACAAGGTGGCGTGGGCGTCGAGCGCGTTGGCGACCTCGCGAAATGCAGACTCGATCGCCTGCTCGTAGGCGAGGACATCGGCACGTTTGCGCAGTTGCGCCAGATCCAGGTTGGCGCGATTGCGGCCGCCATCGAACAACGGCAGGTTCAGTTGCGGCATGAAGCTCCACACGCCGTGGCCTGCAGAAAACAAGCCGTTCAATCCGTCGCTTTGGCCGTGCCCACGCTGCTGCTCAAGGTGATCGACGGAAAAAACGCCGCGCGCGCCGCGCCGATATCGGCATTGGCCGCGCGCAGCTCCAGCTCGGCCTGCTGGATGTCCGGGCGTTGCAGCAACAGCGACGAATCCAGTGCGCGCCACGCACTTGCCGACGTATCGGCGGCGATCAGCCTTGCAGATCGCCGGGTACCGGCGTGCTGTCGTAGCCGGCCAGCAATTGCAGCGCGCGCACCGCCGCCGCGTGGTTGTCGTTGCCCTGCAGGGCCGCCACATGGGCCTGGTCGGCCTGCCGCTGCTGCGCATCGCGCTCGTCGCGCGCAATCAGCCCCACCTGATATTGCCGCTCGGCGATGGCAAGCAATGCAGCGCTGTCGGCATCCAGCGATTGCAGCTGGTGCAGCGCCTGTGCGGTGGTGCGCTCGGCGGTGTAGGCGCGCAGCACCTCTGCAATCAGGGCGCCACGCGCCGCGTCGCGGCCATGGGTGCTGGCCAGGTAGCGCTGGCGTGCGGCCTCGGACATCGCCTGCAGCTTGCCGAAAAAGTCCACTTCGAAATTGCCGATTCCCGCATTGGCAATCACCAGATCCTGCTGGTAGCGCGCATCCAGCGTCGGGTTGTCGAAATGTTGCCGCAGCTGCTGTGCGCCGACGGCGAGCGTCGGCAGGCGCGACGCCTGCGCGATGCCGTATTGCGCACGCGCCTGTTCTACCTGCAACGCCGCACGGCGGAAATCGCCGTTGTGGGCCAAGGCACGTTCGACCAGCGGCCGCAGGTCGCGGTCTGGCGCGAAGGCCTGCAGAAACGCGCGCTCTTGCGCGTTCAACCCGACCGCGGCGGTCGCATCGGCGTCGGGCTGGGCGGATACCGGTGCGGGTGCAGCTTGCGGGCTGCCGAACGTGGCCGGCACGCTGACCACCGGGCGCTGGTAGGCCGGCGTCAGGGAGCAGCCAGCAGACAGCACCGCACTGGCGGCAACCAGGCACACGCAAGACCAACGATGCGGAATAATTTGTGGAATCATGATGTCGGAGCACAGAGCCAATCTCGACCGACATCCTCGACCCGCAGCGTCCAGGTTGTTTTCGGGAATTATCCAGATTTGATCGAGACGACAGGGCAACACGCCATGACAGGCAAAAAGGTTCTGCTGGTGGAGGACGACAGCGATAGCGCCAGCATTCTGGAGGCCTATCTGCGCCGCGACGGCTTCGATGTGGCGGTAGCCGGCGATGGCGAACGCGCCATCCAGCTACACCGGCAATGGGCACCGGATCTGGTGCTGCTGGACGTGATGCTGCCCAAGCTCAGCGGCATCGAGGTGCTGTCGACGATCCGCCGCGCCGGCGACACGCCGGTGATCATGGTCACCGCCATCGGCGACGAGCCGGAAAAGCTCGGCGCCCTGCGCTACGGCGCCGACGATTACGTGGTCAAGCCGTACAGCCCCAAGGAGGTGGTGGCGCGCGTGCATGCGGTGCTACGCCGGAGCGTGGCAGTGCGCGCACCGGGCGAGCCGTTGCAGCACGGTCGGCTCAGCGTGGATCCGGCCGCCGTGGTGGCCAGCGTGCAACACGAAAACGGCGACAGCGTGGCGCTGGATCTGACCCCGACCGAATTCAACCTGCTCGCGCTGCTGCTCAAGACGCCATTCAAGGCCTTTACGCGCAGCGAATTGCTCGACGCCTGCCTGCCCGACAGCGATGCATTGGAACGGGTGGTGGATTCGCACATCCACAACCTGCGCCGCAAACTCGAAGTGCATGGCATCACCGGTGTGCTGGTCACCGTGCGTGCAGTGGGGTATCGCTTTCAATGAGGGTGCTGCGGCGGTTTCATGCCTGGCGCAACCAGGCGCCCCTGTGGTGGTGGGTGGGGCTGCGCATGAGCGCGCTGGCGGTGGTGACCATGATGGTCATCGCGTTCGGCATGTGGTGCTATTTCAATCTGCGCTACAGCCTGATCCTGAGCACCGTGCCGGCCGGGCCGCGTGCGGAGATTTCCCAGCTGATCGAGCAGCCCAGGGCCAACCAGGCCCGCCTGTGGGAGCTGTTCCAGCGCTATTACGACATCGAAAATTTCCTGCCCGGGCTGGCCAATCCGGACTGGTGGATGCTGGGCGCCATGATGGCCATCTCGGTGCCGGTCATTTTGTTCTGCGGCCTGCTCGCGTCGCGGCCGCTGTCGCGGCAGTTTTCGCAGGTGGCTTTCGCGGCGCACCGGGTCAGCGATGGCGATTTCGGCGCACGCGCACAAGTGGTGCGCGGCGCGCCGGACGAGCTCACCGCCCTGGCCGAGGACTTCAATACGATGAGCGGCAGGCTGCAGCAGTACGAGCGCGAATTACGCGACTCCAGCGCGATGCTGGCGCATGAATTGCGCACCCCGCTCAATGCCGCGATGGGACGCGTGCAAGGCATGCTGGACGACGTCTTCCCGCGCGAACCCGAGCAACTGCGGCTGGTGCATCGCCAGCTGGAGCAGATCAATCGCCTGGATCGGCGACCTGCACCTGGTGTCGCTGGCGCGTGCCGGCCAGCTGGTGCTGGAGCCGGAAAGCGTCGAGCTGCGGGAGTTGGTCGCAGAGCGCATCGAATGGGCAGGGCCGGCGCTGCGCGAGGCGCAGATGACCATCCACTACCCCACGCATCCGGCGCTGCGCCTGCATGCCGACCGGCACCGGCTGGGCCAGGTGCTGTCGATCCTGATCGATAACGCGTTGCGCTACGCCGCAGCCGGCAAGCTGCTGGAGATCCAGGTGCGTCGCGACGGCAACAGCGTGCAGCTCACCGTCGGCGACCGCGGTCCCGGCGTGGCGCCTGCGCAACTGCCGCACCTGCTGGACCGCTTCTGGCGTGCCGACAGCTCGCGCGCGCGGCATTCCGGCGGCAGCGGCCTGGGCCTGGCGATCGCCTCGGCCATCTGCCAGGCGCACGATGGCCAACTGGTCGTCAGCAACCGCCCCGGCGGTGGCCTGCTGGCCAGCGTGCAGTTACCGCTGGGGCGTTGACGCAACGCCCGGCCGCGCACACGCCAGTGCAAGTGCCCGCACCCGCGGGCAGTTGCGCGCCCGATCACCGCGATTGCAGGCTCGGCACCGCGTCGCTCACATGGGCGTGGCGGCGCATGATCCAGTTGAACAACGGCGTGGCCATCAGCGTGGACAGGATCGCCATCAGCACCAGCACCGAGAACAGGCCCTGTTCGATGACACCGGCCTGCAAGCCGATATTGATGATGATCAGCTCCATCAGCCCGCGTGCATTCATCAGCGAGCCGATCGCCATGGCGTCGCGGTTGTTTTCGCCGGTCGCACGCGCCGCGGCCCAGCAGGCCACGCCCTTGCCGATGAACGATGCGGCCAGGATCGCCACGCCGGCCAGCATGATCTGCGGCTGCAGCAACACGCTGAGCTGGGTTTTCAAGCCCGAATAGGTGAAGAACATCGGCAGCAGCAACACCACGACGAACGGCTGCAGCATCTCGCGCAGCTTCTCGGTCAATGCGCCCCTGGGCAGGCAGACCCCGAGCAGGAAACCGCCGAACACCGCATGGATGCCGATCGCATCCATCGCCCAGGCACTGACGCAGAACAGGATCAGCACCACCGCCAGGACACTGTTGCTCAGCGGCTGGCCGGGCACCACATGATCGGCCAGCCGCTTGAGCAGATGCCGGCCGACGAAAATCATGAACACCGCATAGCCGATGCCGCCGCCGATGGCCAGGTAGGCACTACCCCAACTGCCGCCGAAACTGGCCAGCACCACGGCCAAAATGCACCACGCTGCCGCATCGTCGAACGCGCCGGCGGTCAGCGCCAAAGTGCCCAACGGGCTATTGGTCAGACCGCGTTCGTGGATGATGCGCGCCAGCATCGGGAAGGCGGTGATCGCAATGGCCGCGCCCAGGAACAGCGACGCTTCGGTCAGCTTGGCCTGTTCCGAAAACAGGCCTTCCACGTTGATCAGCCACGGGCACATGGCAAACGCCAGCAGGAACGGCACCGCGATGCCCGCCATCGACACGCTCATGGCGCTGCGATAGCGCGCGCGGAAGTGGTCGCCGCGGAAATCGGTTCCGACCAGGAACATGTACAGGCCCACGCCGAACTGCGCGAACACATACAGCACGTCCATGGTCTGCTTGGGGAACAGGGCTGCCTGCACGCCCGGCGCCAGCAAGCCGAACAACGAAGGCCCCAGCATCACGCCGGCAATCATTTCGCCCACCACCTGCGGTTGCCCGAGGCGCTTGGCCAGCATGCCGACCAGCCGGCACACCAACAAAATCGCGGCAGCCTGCAAAAAGAAATACACCGACATCTGCGGAGTGGTCATGCGTGCGGCGACATCCCTGAAAAGTGCGCAGATCGTAACCGGAGCTGCCGCACTCCGATAGCGTGCGGCTGCCGATGGCGATCTGAGCCACCTGCGCGCTTGGGCCCGCCAGGCACGGCGCGCAGGCCATCGGCGCTTGCCTGCATCATGTGCCCGCGCGGCGGCCTGCGCCGGCACCGGCGTCAGCACCAGGTCCTGGAAATCGAAGCTGAAATCGGTCAGCGGCGAAATCGGTTCCATGCGCATCTCGCGCACCGCGCCATCCGGGGTCAGCGCAAAATTGACGAAGGCATCGGCATTCAAGGAGCGGTCGTCCCAGCGCACGATGAAGCTGTCGTGCTGCCAATGCTCCAGCGTGCCCACCAACTGGGCGGTCTTGGCAAACTGCATGCGCAGCCGCTTGCCGTCCTGGGCGATCACCACATCGCCGTACCAGGGGTCGCGATAGGTGGTCGCGTAGCTGCGCAGCGGCAACGACGGCGTCGAACGCGCCGCACGCGCGTCCTGGTGCTTCTTCCAACTTGCGTCCGCATCGCTGTCGGCCTTCTCCACCAGTTTGGCGTAGGCGGCGGTCCAGTCCGTGGACGGCACCTGCAAGAACGCATCCAGCACCTGGAAGGTCACGGCATTGAACGCAGCGCCCACTTCCTGGTTGGTCAACACCACCACGCCCAGCTTCTGATCCGGCAGCAGCGTCAGGCGCGACACCATGCCGGGCCAGCCGCCGGTATGCCAGACCATGCGATGGCCGCGGTAGTCGCTCAGGCTCCAGCCCTCACCGTAGCCGGCGAAGTTCGGCCGCGCCGCGGCAAGCTCGGGCACCTGCACCTCGCCGATCGGGATTGGCGTGATCATCGACCACATTTCCTGCTGACGCTTGGCGCTGAACAGGGTTTGCCATCGGGCAGGATGCCGCCGGCCAGCTGCACGTTCATCCACAGCGCCATGTCGTGCGCGCTGGCATAGATGCCGCCGGCACCGGAGTTGTTGGACCAGGTCAGCGGCGCCACCGTGCGCAGCTCGGTAAAGTCGTACTTGGCATGCCCGACTGCCGCGTGATCGCCGCGCTGCAGATGGTCGGCGTTGAAGCGCGTGCCGCGCATGCCCACCGGGTCGAAGATGCGTTGCTGCAGAAACGCCGCGTAACTTTGCCCGGACACCTGCTCGATCACCTTCTGGGCAACGGCGTACAGGATGTTGTCGTAGGCATAGCGGTCGCGAAAGCCGCCCTTCAGCGGCACCTTGGCCAGGCGCTGCACGACCTCTTCGGTGGTATAGCTGGTGCTGGGCCAGAACAACAGATCGCCAGCGCCCAGGCTCAGGCCGCTGCGGTGCGCCAGCAGATCGCGGATGCGCATTTGTCCGCTCACATACGGGTCGGACATGCGAAACCACGGCAGATGGCCGATGACCTTGTCGTCGAGCGAGAGCTTGCCTTCATCGGCCAGAATCGACAGCGATGCGGCAGTGAATGCCTTGGTATTGGAGGCAATGGCAAACAACGTGTCGGCCTGCACCGGCGCGGGCTTGCCGGTCTCGCGCACGCCGTAGCCGCGCTCCAGCACCACCTGGCCGCCCTTGACGATGGCCACCGCGAGACCGGGCACGTCGAACTGCTTGCGCACGCGTTCCATCTGCGCATCGAACTGCTGCATGCCGGCGGGAAGCTCGGCCGCGTGCGTTGTCGTCACCAAGCTTGCCACCATCAGCACGCCCCCACTCAGCCATCGGTTCAAGGTCACTGCATCACCTTCAGGTTGTTGGTCAGATCGATCCGCCGGCGCCATCCAGCGCCAGCGGTTGCGGCGCCACCAGCACGCCATTGGCATCGGCATACAGCCAATGGCCCGGAACGAAGGGCACGCCGGCAAAATTCACCGGCACATCCACATCGCCCAGCTCGCGTCGCTCGGTACGGCGCGGGCAAGCCGCCAGCGCCAGTACCCCCAGCGGCAACGTGGCAAGAATCTCGACATCGCGCACGCAGCCGTGAACCAGCACGCCGGCCCAGCCGTTGGCCACCGCATTGGCCGCGATCTGGTCGCCTAGCAGGGCATGCTTGAGCGAGCCCTGCCCGTCCACCACCAGCACGCGGCCATCGCCCGGCGTAGCGGCCAGCTCGCGCACCCGCGAGTTGTCTTCGAAACAGCGCACCGTGACCATCGGTCCGGCGAATGCCGTGCGCCCGCCGAAGTGGCGGAACAGCGGTTCGGCGATCGTCACGTCGGGGTAGCGGTCACACAGATCAGGCGTGGTCCAGGTCATCGGGGCGATCTCGCGCGGCAGAGCTGGCATGGTAGCCGGCTGTGACGGCGCGCGGGCGATGGGGGACCGATGCCCGATACCCGTTACCCGATGTCCGATACCCGATAACGCGACATGCAGGCACGCACGCGCAGCGACAGTGCGCACACGCGGACACCGCTGCGTTCGCCGTTTCATGATGGTCGCTGCAAGGCAGTCGCCATGCGGCGCTTGCTGCGTATGGGCACTCGCCAGCGCGCTGCTGCGCTGGCGTCCAGTGCATCGGCTTGAGGTAAGCACTGCGAAGGCGCCGAATTGCGGCACCGAGACGCAACGCAGCCGACGTGGGTTGCCGGCAGCGACGCCGTCGGTGGCGTGCGCAGCTCACCCTCGGCGGCGTGTAACCCCAACACGGCAGACCAGCGCAGGGGCAACGCACTTCGGCAAGACGACCGCCCCACTGCGATGCACCGTTGCGTCATGCAGGCTCAACCATGCCCTTCACCGCGGCGCCTCATTGGCCGCCACGTTTCTCATCGCGCCACCTGCGCCACGGCTATGATCGGCCGGCGCGCGTCGCACCCATTGACGCATCCGCAACGACGCACGACCTCGCCAGCGAGTATCCATGCAATGACCGATCTGTTCGCTTCCGCCCCGCGCGCCCTCGACGGCATCCACATCGGCATTGGTGGCTGGGTCTATGCGCCGTGGCGCGCGGGCATGTTCTACCCGGAAGGGCTGGTGCAGCGCCGCGAGCTGGAATACGCAAGCCGCCACGTCACCGCCATCGAAATCAACGGAACCTATTACGGCACGCAGAAGCCGGCCACGTACGCGAAGTGGCGCGATGAGGTGCCGCCCGGCTTCGTGTTCTCGGCCAAGGCGCCGCGCCGCATTACCCAGTCGCGCAAACTGGCCGGTACCAAGGCGCAGGTGGAAGATTTCATCGGCGGCATTGTCGAGCTCGGCGATACCCTTGGGCCGCTGGTGTGGCAATTCGAACAAGGGCACCGGCTGCAGGCCGACGATCTGGACGCGTTTTTGTCGTTGCTGCCCAAGCGTGCAGGCACGCGTGCGCTGCGCCATGTATTGGAGATCCGCGACCATGACGCGGTGGATGCGGCGCTGCTCGCATTGGTGCGCGGCCATGGCGTGGCCACGGTGTTCACCGATTCGGATGAGCACCCCTCGTTCGCCGATCTGTCCACGGATTTCGTCTATGCACGTCTGATGCGCAGCCAGGCGCGCCTGCATGCCGGGTATCCGGCGCCGGCATTGGCGCGCTGGGCAGAGCGCATCAAGGCCTGGCGCCGCGGCGAAGACCCGGCCGACCTGCCGCACGTGGTTGCAACGACGGCGCCAGCACCACAGCCGCGCGAGGTCTTCGTGTTTTTCATCAGTGCGGCGAAGGAACGCAACCCGGCAGCGGCGATGGCGCTGTTGAAAGAAGTGTCGGCGCGTTAGAGCAGCTCGCAACACGACAGCCCAGCGGCGATATGGGCGCGGCGGCTTGGGAATCGCCAGGTTGCATGCGTACGTTCGGATTCTGCGTGCGGCATCCCCAGCCATCTGACGACGGCTTGCTGGTTTATCAGCCGCTCTTGGCCCGCGCATGAGGGCAATCGGCGATGATGGATACGGCCGTCTCCTGAGCACGGCGTTGCGCGCCGGGGTACGGCGATCGATCGCGGCGTAAGGTGGTGCATCGCTCGTGGACTCTCCTGCCGTGATGCAAGTCGGTCGATGGCGGGCGTCTCGCGCGATGACTGCGCGACAGCCTGATCAGCCATCCCTCCATCGGCGCCGCTGCACGCCGCCGCCGATTCCCTCGCAGCGCAACATCACGCCGTTTTCGGCGACAATGACGCATGCCCACGACCGACCTGCGCAAGGCGCAACTGCAAATTCATTTCTGCGTCCTGCTTTGGGGCATCACCGCGATCCTGGGCAAGCTGATCACGCTGCAGGCATTGCCGCTGGTGTGGTGGCGCATGTTGATCGTCGTGGTGGCACTGGCCTTGTGGCCACGCGTGTGGCGTGGGTTGCGCGGCTTGTCCGGGCGTGTAGTGCTGGGCTATTGCGGCATCGGCGCGCTGGTTGCCTTGCACTGGCTCACCTTCTACGGCGCGATCAAGCTGGCCAATGCATCGGTGGCGGCGACCTGTATCGCACTGGCGCCGGTGTTCACCGCGGTGATCGAGCCAATGGTCACGCATCGCCCATTCCGTCCGCGCGAGCTGCTGTTCGGGCTGGCCGTGTTGCCCGGCGTGGCGCTGGTCGTCGGCGGGGTGCCGGACGGCATGCGGGCCGGCGTGGTGGTAGGCGCGATTTCGGCGGTGTTCGTCGGGCTATTCGGCTCGCTCAACAAGCGCATGGTGGCGCATGCCGACCCGCTCACCGTCACCGCGCTGGAACTGGGTGCCGGCACGTTGACCCTGACCCTGCTTGCACCGGCCATGCCGCTGCTGCTGCCGGCGTTGCATGGCGATCTGCTGGTGGTGCCCGGCCTGCACGATGGCGTGCTGCTGCTGGCGTTGTCGCTGGCCTGCACTTTGCTGCCCTTCGCGCTGGCGCTGGTCGCCTTGCGGCATCTGAGCGCCTATTCGGTGCAACTGGTGACCAATCTCGAACCGGTCTATGCCATCGTGCTGGCGATCGCGCTGCGGGGCGAACAACGCGAACTGACCCTGCAGTTCTATCTCGGCGTGGCAATCATTCTCGGCGCGGTATTCCTGCATCCGGTCCTGGAGCGTCGGCGTACGGTCGCGCACCCGGAAGTGCTCGGCACAGCCGAGGCAAAGAACATCGTCGACTGATTGCACTGCGCGGCAAGACCACGCGTCCCCACAGCGACCTCTGCGTTGATGCACGCCGACGCTCACGCTGCATCGCGCCGGTTCGGCGCCCGGCACACGGCAATCGACGTCCCATGCGCTCGCCAGGCCATCTGCATCGGCAGGCGCGCAGCCGCGCCCGCCCCTATTCCAGCGCAACCACCTGATCGCGCCCGCCGCGCTTGGCCGCATACAGGGCCTGGTCGGCGCGCTTGATCACTGCCTCCACGCTTTCCTGCGGGTACAAGGTCGCCACGCCGATACTCACCGTCACCGGCAGCGCGATCGTCATCGCCGCCACGCTCTGGCGCAGGTATTCGCATTGCACGCGTGCCTGCAGCAGATCCGCATTGGGGAGCAGCAACACGAATTCCTCGCCGCCATACCGGGCGATGGTGCCGGCACCGGCCATATGCGCACGCAACAACGTGGACAGTTCGCGCAGCACTGCATCGCCCTGATCGTGCCCATGCACATCGTTGACGGTCTTGAAATGATCCACGTCCAGCAGCGCGACCGACAGCGGCTGGCCCACCGCACGCGCCTGTTCGGTGGCCGCCGCCAACGCCACCGCGAACGCGCGCCGGTTGGACAGGCCGGTCAACGGATCGGTGCGGGTCTGTTCGACCAGGTCGGCGTTCAACGCATCCATCTGCGCGTAATAGCCGGCCATCTGCTGTTCGTACCACTCGCGCTCGTGCAACTGCTGGCGCAACTGCCTGCCGGCCAACCGCAACTCGAGCAGGTGCGAGGCCTGCCGCGACAACGCCTGCAAGGCCTGGCGCTGGTCTTCGCGCAGGTGCGCCGGGGTCTGGTCGAACACGCACAGCGAGCCCAGCGCCATGCCCTGGCTGGTCACCAGCGGCGCGCCAGCGTAGAAGCGCACCCCGCCGCTGCCGACCACCATCGGGTTATCGTGGAAGCGTGGGTCCAGCAAGGTGTCGTCCACCATCAGCACTTCGTCCGGGCGCAGGATCGCGTGCGCGCAGAACGAGATATCGCGTGGTGCCTGGCTGCGTGGCGCACCGTGCGCAGACTTGAACCATTGCCGGTCTTCGTCCACCAGCACCACCGCCGCCATCTGCGTCTCGCACAGCGTGGAGGCAATCATGGTCAGGTCGTCGAATGCACGTTCGGCCGGCGTATCCAGCACGTCGTACTGGCGCAGCGCGGCCAACCGCTCGGCCTCGTTGCTCGGCAATTCCGGTTTGATCACTGCCGCCCCTGGCTGTTATCTGTGAAAGTATGCCGGAGCCCGGCAAGTGCCACCATCTGGCTGGCCCGCACCCTGCCGTGCCGCAAGCACCGCCCTGGCCGGCATCGGCCGTTTCGAAGCGTGATCCATCGGGCGGGCGCAAATACCCGCCACGAGGTTGCACGTGTGGCGCGGCAGCACGGCACTACCACGCGCGCATGTGCCGTGTCTGAAACGCCGGCTGCGCTGACCTGGCAGCGATGCAGCCGGCCCGGCACAGGCGCTTACCAGTCGGTGCGTTGCGGCAGCAGCCCGCGCAATTCCGCATCGCTGAGGTTGCGCCACTGCCCCGGCTTGAGCGCAGCCAGCTTGATGTTGTCGATGCGCACCCGGCGCAGTTGCGTCACCCGGTAGCCGAATTCGGCAGCCATCAGGCGAATCTGCCGATTCAGGCCCTGCTCCAGCACGATGCGGAAGCCGAATTTGGCAATACGCGCGGTGCGACACGGCAGCGTGGTTTCGTTGTGGATGCGCACGCCGCGTGCCATGCCGCGCAGGAATTCGTCGGTGACCGGTTTGTTGACCGCGACCAGATATTCCTTCTGGTGGCGATTTTCCGCACGTAGGATCTCGTTGACGATGTTGCCGTTGCTGGTCAACAGGATCAGCCCTTCGGAGTCCTTGTCGAGCCGGCCGATCGGAAAGATGCGCTGCTCATGACCGACGAATTCGACGATATTGCCCTTGACCGAACTCTCGGTGGTGCAGGTGATGCCCACCGGCTTGTTGAGCGCGATATAGACGTGCTTGCGACCGCCGAGCTTCTTGGCCTCGCGCATGCGTAGCGGCTGGCCATCCACCAGCACAGTATCTTCCTCGCCCACCACCGCGCCGGTGCCGGCGGGCACGCCATTGACGGTGACCCTGCGTTCGCCGATCAGGCGATCGGCCTCGCGGCGTGAGCAGAAGCCGGTTTCGGCGATGTATTTGTTGAGTCGGATCGTCATCTGCCAATTATCGGCGATTTGGAGCAGGCCGTGCGTCATGCCGGCTGCGCGGGCCAGCAATCGGCAGCAGGCAGTCGTAAAGGCGTGTGCACGCAGCACCGGCATGACGCTGCCCGACGTCGCCTGGGTCAGGCGCGCTTACCCGGAGACGGCCACCAGCTGCGGCGTGTGCAACAACTCTTCCAGCGGGCATGGACGATGCAGGCTGAAACCCTGCACCTGGCCCACACCGGCGTCGCGCAGACCGGGGATGTCGGCCTCCGATTCCACGCCTTCGGCGACCACCTCGATGCCCAGCGCCAGGCCGACCTGGGCGATCGAATGCACCGCCGCGCGATCCACCGCGTCGTGCGCATAGTTGCGGACGAAGCCGCAATCGATCTTCAACACGTCCACGGTGAATTGCTTGAGATAGCCGAACGAGGCAAGGCCGCTGCCGAAGTCGTCCAGCGCCACGTGGCAGCCGCGCGCGCGCACGCTCTGCACGAAACGCTGCGCGTGTTCCAGATCGCCGATGACCGCGGTCTCGGTGATCTCCATGCACAGCTTCGGCACCAGTGCCGGGTAGCGTTCGAACAGGGCACAGACCACGTCGAGAAAATCCGCCTGCGCGATCGATTGCGCAGACAGATTGACGTGGCACAGGTCCAGCGTCGCCACATGCATCGGGTTGGCCGACAACTGCGCGCACAGCGCTTCCAGCACATAGGTATCGACCATGCGCCCCAGGCCGTAACGCTCCACCGCCGGCAAGAATTCACCCGGGCTCAGCACCCGCCCGTCGCTGGCGCGCATGCGCACCAGCACCTCGTACTGCAGGCGCCCCGGGTCGTTCAGCACCTGGATCTTCTGCGCGTACAACAGCAAGCGCTCTTCGGCGATCGCCTGTTGCACTGCACTGATCCAGCCACCATCGTGGCGGCGCTGCGCCAGCGCCAGATCGTTTTCGTTGAAGCAGCGAACGCGGTTGCGGCCTTCTTCCTTGGCCGCATGACAGGCCAGATCGGCGGCGGTCATCAAGGTCGTGAGGTCGCTGACGCCCTGGCGAATCTCCACCACGCCAAAACTGCAGCTGGGCGTCAGCGGTCGCCCGCCTTGATGGCTCCACGGTTGACCGAGCACGCCGTGCATGCGTTCCAGCACGATTTGCGCCTGCGCCAGATCGGTATTGGCCAGCAGGATGGCGAACTCATCGCCGCCCAGGCGCCCCAACCAATCGCCAGAACGCAGCTGCATGGTGATCACGTCGGCGAAGTGACACAGGAACCTGTCGCCCACCGCATGCCCGAAGGTGTCGTTGACCAGCTTGAAGTGATCCAGGTCGACAAAGCACAGCGCGTGGCACATCTGTGGCGATTGCGGCAGCTCGATCAGGCGCAGCAGCCGGCGTTCGATTTCATGCCGATTGATCAACCCGGTCATCGCATCGTGGCGCGCATGGAAGGCCACTTCGTCGGCCAGCTCGTGCGCGTGCGAGACATCTTCGATCACCGCCAGCACCAGGGTCGGCTCTTCCGGTCCCGGCTCGACCAACGACGCGCTCCAGCGGCCCCACATCACCCCGCCGTCGGCACGCAGAAAGCGCAGCTCGCCGGACTGCAACAGCTTGGGCCAATCGAGCATGCCGCGGCTGTCCAGCTTGATGTCTTCCGGATGCATCACCTCGGCCAGCGTGCACGCCTGCAGCTCTTCGGGCCGGTAGAGCAATACATTGGCCATCGACGCATTCGCATCCAGCACATTGCCGCGCAGGTCGAACTTGACCATGCCCAGCGCTGCCTGCTGAAACGCGGTACGGAAGCGACCTTCATGCGACAGCAGATAATCGCGAATGCGCCGCATCGCCAGTACGCAGGTGATCAACACCAGCAGCAAGGTGGCCAGGCTGCAGACCACCATCACATCGTGCAACAGCCGCGCGCAGCGGGTCAGGTAGGCCAGGAATTCGGCCGCATCGCGGCGCATGCGGCCGTCCAGCAGATGCAGTTCATCGCGCAGTGCCTGCAGCGCACGCGGGTCGGGCCGGTTGGCGGCGTGCACCGAGGCGGCGCGGTCGGCCAGGTCGCTCAGTTGCAGGATGCCGGCGTCGGTGCGCTTCCACAGCGCGATGGCGTCGCCGAGATACGGAAATTGATGCCCGTAGCGATACAGCCGCACCATTTGCGGCATGTCTTCATGGGCATTACGTCCAGCGGCCAGACCGGCGTAGACCGCGTCCCAATCGATCGCCGGCTGTTCGATCGCCACGCGAGCAGCGCGGTCGCCCAGCGGCACTTCCAGCGCGCGGCAGGCGGCCTGCAGATCGGCCGTATCGCCGCTGCCCAGGTAGCGCTCCATCCAGTACACCGATTCCTGCTGGGCGTTGGACCAATGGCTCTGGCCAACGATCCAGGCAGTCGCGCCGGACTGGACTTCGATCACCAGCGCCGACACCACCGTCATGCAGACGGCGATACCGATCAACAGCGCCAGAGGAAGCGTCAGCCAGCCACGCACCAGATGCATGGTCTGCCCACCGCCCTTGCCGCGTACTGCCTGCGCCATCGCCGTCCGTCCTTCGCCGCCCCAGTGCGATTCAGGCGCCCACTTGGCGCCTGAAGGCAGTAACGGCCGCAACGGCCGAGTCTGTATGGCGACGCCCGCTTGGCGTCCTGCGCTCGGGGTTAGCGACGCTGACGGGATCGGCCTGATCGCCGCCGCCCTGAGGCGCCGTAACGCCCCACCCGCTCGCTATGCTCTTTGATGCATAGCGATACTGGGCAATCCGACCAGCTGCGGGGTCCCGGCGGGCCGTGCCGGGCAGGCTTACTCGCCGCGCGGCTTCGGCGGACCCTTGCGGTGCGGCGCGCCGGCGCGGTCCATCGGACGGCCCGGGGGCCGTTCGGGCGCCCGGACGGCTTGCCGCCACGCGGGAAGCGCGGCTTGGACGCCGCACCGGCCGCTTCGCCGTCTTCCAGCTTGCGCATGTTCAGCTGCTGACCGGACACCCAGACCTTCTTCAGGTGGGCGAGCAATTCGCGCGGCATGTCGGCCGGCAGATCCAGGATCGAGTAATCATCCTGGATGTCGATACGACCGATATAACGACTTTCCAGACCGGCTTCGTTGGCGATCGCGCCGACGATGTTGGCCGGCTTCACGCCATGGCTGTGGCCTACTTCGATGCGATAGCTCTCCATGCCGAACTCCGGCTCCCCACGTGGGGCCGGCTCGCGGCGCGGACGCTCGCCGGCATTGTCACCGCGGGGCGGGCGCGGAGCGCGGTCGCTGTCGGCGCGCGGGCCACGTTCGAACGTGGGTTCGAAACGCGGGCGCTCGCCCCGGTCGGCACGCTCGTTGCGCTGGCGCGGAGCGGATTCCTCGCGCGCACCGCGCACCGGCGGGGTCAGCAGGAACGGGGCATCGCCCTGCAGCAGCTTGGCCAGCGCGGCGGCGATATCGATCGCCGGCACGTTGTTTTCGGCCTCGTAGCGCTGCAGCAGATCGCGGTACATGTCGATCTGGCCACCGGCCAGGGTCTCGGTGATGCGGGTCATGAAACGCGCGACGCGGGTGTCGTTGACCGCGTCCACGCTCGGCAGCTGCATTTCCTCGATCGGCTGGCGGGTGGCGCGTTCGATCGAACGCAGCATGCCCTTCTCGCGCGGCGTCACGAACAGGATCGCGTCGCCGTTACGCCCGGCACGACCGGTGCGACCGATGCGGTGCACGTAGCTTTCGGTGTCGTAAGGAATGTCGTAGTTCAGCACGTGGCTGATGCGCTCCACGTCCAGACCGCGTGCGGCCACGTCGGTGGCGACCAGGATATCCAGCTTGCCGTCCTTGAGCTGGGCGATGGTCTTC
Organism: Xanthomonas phaseoli pv. phaseoli; assembly: GCA_022749655.1. Classification (GTDB taxonomy): domain Bacteria; phylum Pseudomonadota; class Gammaproteobacteria; order Xanthomonadales; family Xanthomonadaceae; genus Xanthomonas; species Xanthomonas phaseoli. The sequence goes on along the minus strand of CP094243.1, from coordinate 2,291,414 downwards.
TCGCGTGCGGCCTGCTGCATGTCGCCGTTGATGGCCGCAGCCGCCATGCCACGCGCCTGCAGCTTCTGCGCCAGTTCTTCGGTGGCCGCCTTGGTGCGCGCGAAGATGATCATGCCGTCGAACGGCTCGACCTCGAGAATGCGGGTCAACGCATCCAGCTTGTGCAGCCCGCTCACCCACCAGTAGCGCTGGCGGATATTGGCCGAGGTGGTGGTCTTGGCCGCGATGGTGACTTCGGCCGGGTCTTTTAGGTAGGTCTGCGCGATACGGCGGATGGCCGGCGGCATGGTGGCCGAGAACAAGGCCACCTGGCGCTGCTCCGGCAGCTTCTTCAGCACCGCTTCGACATCGTCGATGAAGCCCATGCGCAGCATTTCGTCGGCTTCGTCCAGCACCAGCGTCTTGAGCTGCGACAGATCCAGGGTGCCGCGGTCGAGGTGATCGATCACCCGGCCCGGGGTACCGACGACCACGTGCACGCCGCGCTTGAGCGCGCTCAGCTGCTGGGCATACGGCTGGCCGCCGTAGACCGGCAGCACACGGAAGCCGGGAATGGCCTCGGCATATTTCTGGAACGCCTCGGCAACCTGGATGGCCAGCTCGCGGGTCGGGGCCAGCACCAATGCCTGCGGCTTGACCTGGTTGAGATCGGCGTTGGACAGCACCGGCAGCGCGAACGCGGCGGTCTTGCCGGTGCCGGTCTGGGCCTGGCCGAGCACATCGCGACCGGCCAGCAACGCGGGGATGGTGGCAGCCTGGATCGGCGACGGCGACTCGTAGCCAACATTGGCAACGGCCTTCATCACAGCGTCCGAGAGGCCGAGATCTGCAAACAGCAGCGGCGCGGAAGATTCTTGGGTCATGGGTAACTCCGGAGGCGCCGCACGGAGCCGGCAGGCGCAAAGCAGCATAGTGTGCCTCTTCAGCCCCCTTGCTGTCGAAATTTTCGTGACAGTCCATTCAGGTTGTGAGGAATCGCGCTCCTGCGCGAATCATCCCCGTGTCGCCCCTTCACCTGCCCGACCGGAGCCATGCCCCTGGACACAGATCTGCACACCCGCTTCAGCGCCCTGCTGCAGCAGCATCGGGCCATCGTGCTGAAGGTGGCGGCCAGCTATTGCCGCGGCCGCGACGACCGCGACGAACTGGCGCAGGAAATCGCCACGCAATTGTGGCGGGCATTTCCCGGCTACGACCCGAATCGGCGCTTTTCCACCTGGATGTACCGCATCGCCCTGAACGTGGCGATCAGCGATCTGCGCGGCCGCCGTGCGGCCGGCGAGCCGATCGCGCTGGACGCGGTGGTGGAGCGCATCGCCGATCCATGTGCGCACGACCCGGTGCGCGAGCAACAGGTGGCCGCGCTGTATGCCTTCATCGCACACCAACCGCCGCTGGAACGCGCGCTGCTGTTGCTCTATCTGGACGAACACAGCTATCGCGAGATCGCCGACGTGCTCGGCATCAGCGAAACCAATGTCGCCACCAAACTCAGCCGCCTGAAGTCGCGCATCCGCGCCGAGCTGTGAACCCCACCAATCCGCAACCGGAGCAAGACATGGAACTGGACGACATCGCCCTGGCCTGGCGTTCGCTGGAACAACGGCTGGACCAACAAGCCGAACTCACCAACCAACTGCTCGGCGACCTGCGCAGCCACGCAGCACGCGCGCACCTGCGCCCGTTGTGGCTGAGCCAGTCGGCGCAACTGCTGTGCGCCATCGGATTGAGCGGCTGCGTTGCCCACAGCTGGCTTGCGTTCCCCGAACAGGCGGCAGCCATCGTCGGCGGAGTATTGCTGCAGATGTGGTGCGTTGCGCTGGCAGCCTCTGCGGCCCGTCAACTGTGGCTGTTGTCGCAGCTGGATTTCGCCAGGCCACTGCTGCAGACACAGCGCGCGCTTGCACAGCTGCGGCGCTGGCGCACACGCGTGGCGCCGTGGCTGGGCGTAGCGTTCTGGGTGCTGTGGGTGGCAGTGGCAGACGCTGCGTGGCGCGCGTTCACCGGCGTTTCCTTGCCGTACGCCTGGCTGCTATGCAACCTGCTGGTCGGCGTACTCGGCGGCATCGGCACCTGGCTGTGCTATCGACGGCTGCAGCGCAGCGGTCACCCCTGGCTGGAACGCCTGGACACCGTGCACGCCGGCCGCAGCGTCGCTCGTACCGAAACCCTGCTGGAACAGATCGCGCGTTTCCAGCGCGAGTAGGCGGATAATCGCGGCCTCACTGCGACCGAGCGCACCATGCAATACCTGGAATTCGACCTGGACGGCGACTACATCGAACTCAACCAGTTGCTCAAGCTGGCCGGCATTGCCGACAGCGGCGGCCAGGGCAAGGCGATCGTCGCCAGCGGCGCGGTCAGCGTCGACGGCGTGCAGGAGCTGCGCAAGACCGCCAAGATCCGCCCCGGCCAGCTGGTACAGCTGGACGATGTGGAAATTCGCGTACTGGCATGGGACCCGGACGCCGAGCCTGACGCATGAAGGTCGTGGAGATCAGCCGGCGCAACAACGCACCTTCGGCCGACGATCCGACGCACGACGTCTGTGTTTTTCGATCGCCATCGACGCGGACAAGCCGTTCTGGCTGGAGCAATCCATCCGCGGCGGCCATGCCGAGCGAGGCGGCTGCAGCATGCTGGCCTTGCAAGAACTGGACACCTGGCGCGGCCACTGGTGTGCACATGTGACCAGGGCCGGTTGCGCCTGGGTGATTCCACTGCTGGAGCAAGCCCTGCGTACCGGCAATACGCAGGCGGCCATCGATGCAATCTTGGCGCGGGTGCAAGCTGCTGATTGAAGCTCACACCTGCCGGCGACGCTGCCTCAAATGCCCAGCAGTGCACGCACCAGTTTGATGATGCCCCAGAACGACACCACCCAGATGGCGCTGCGCAGGTACGGGATACCCGCGGCATATACCGGCACATAGGCCACGCGCGCCCACAGATAGAGCTGCACGGCGAGTGCGGTGTCTGCGCTGGTGCGCCCGGCCACGCTCACCGCCAGCACGGCGGCCGCGAAGATCGGAAAGGTCTCCAGATAGTTGCGGAACGCGCGGTCCAACCGGGCGGCCACGCCGGTCAGCGGCTTGGCCTCGCCATCGCGTGCGCTGGCGTTCCACTTGGTGCCGCGTTGGGCGGTCATGCTGGCCGAGGCAGCCAGCAGTTGAACCAACCCGAGCACCATCGCCCAGCCCAGCATCTGCAGCTCGATCGTCAGTTGCATACGTTTCTCCCGGCCGATGGAAACATCACTTCACCGCCGTGCGCAGGCTGTAACCGGCCAACCGCCAGGTCTTGTCTTCGTCCAGACGGAACGACACCAACTCGCGGACCGGCTGCTGCGCCTTGGCGAAACGGGTCGGGAAGCTGACGTTGACATACAGGCCTTCGGGCACCTGCGCGCCGGGACCGTACTTGACCCGTGTGACCGAGCCCTGCCCGCGCCCCACTACCGCACCCAGCCGCGCGCGTTCGGTACCGATCTGGCTGACGAAGACATCGCGCTTGACGGCGGTCTTGGCGACCTTGGACGCGCCATCCCACAGGGACGCAACCTGGTTGCCGTCCACCATCTGCGCCACGCGCAAGGCGGCCTGGGTCATCTCGGTGTTCTGCTTGGTCAGCTGCGCCTGCTGCGCCGGGCTAAGCGCCGGCTGCGCTGCGGGCCCCGCAGCGGCCGGTTGCGCCGCAGCCGGGCCAGCGGGACGACTGGCGGCCTGCGGTTGTTGAGCGAACGCCAGCGCTGGAGCCAGTGCCAACACGATAACCAGACGAGAACGAAGCATGGGACAAGGACCTTGTACGGATCGGGTGGAAAGGAAGGCGCCCGCCCACCTGTGGGTGGGTAGCGCAGTCTAGGGTGTGTCATGCGCAACACAAGTCTGCGGGTGCAGGTGCGGGGACGGCACTGACGACAACACGCCAAGCGCTGACGCGGGCCTCGGGAACAATGCACCGCTCGAGCGCGCAAGCGACGAGCAGCAAGCTCTGGCCACGGCCGCACGCATCGACGTCATCGGGTTTGGCAGCGGCGTTTTCCTCCCTCTGTCCGGAGTGGCGGGCATGCTGCGGATATCGGCATCGGCTGGGCGTGGACGCGTGCCGCAACCATTTGAAGCTGCCAAGCCCCCATCCCGCACAAGCACCCACCAACCTTGAAGTCCCAGCGTCGTTGCCTGCGCAATCTAGACCTCGCCCCGGGAGCCGGCGGCACGGCCGTCACGCCACGCGGCCGCCACAGACGCCAACTGACCCAGAAGGCACGCGCGATCGCAGCAATCAGCGCCGCCAGACTCAGCCAGGTTGCCAGTGTCGCCGGCCATTGTTCGTGCATGGCGGCAGCGGCCAGACGCAGCAACTCGGCCACGCCGAAGCCGACCAGCACCAGCAGGGCCGACGGGAGATATGCCAGTAACACACCCTTGGTCTTGCCTCGCATACGTCACCGGCTCGGTTGTGATGCAGCGACGATAGGCAGCACCCAGTGCGATACGCGTGAAGCCGGTCGCTGCGCTCAGCCGTCGGGGTGCAGCGCGGACGGCGGGCCGGCCTGGGCCGCATCCTGCGCAGGCGCGGCGTCTGGCTCGGCTGCAGGTGTTGCCGCACCTGCGGCGTCGCGCTGGACTTGGTCGTTCTGCGCCTGGCCGGTCTGCGCCTGGCCGGTCTGCGCCTCACCCGTCTGCGTCTCGGCCGGCGGGCTGGCCGGCAGCGCCGCGGCATCGGTTTCGGCCAGCGGGCTTTCTTCCGGACAGGCGGCATCCGGAAAGCCGAAGCGCTGCTTCAAGGCCAGGCCGCAGGCATTGACCGCGTCCAGGTCTGCGCCCTCGCCCTTGCACTTCTGGTCGAAGGCGACCAGAAACGCGTCCTTGCGGCGTACGAAGGCATCGCCGCACTTGCGCATCTGGCGGATGCGCTCCAGATCGTCCTGCACGGCGTTGGTGCCATCCAGCCCGTATTCGCGCAGCTCTTCCATGCTGAGCAGGCGCAGGCTGCGGTTGGGCACGGTCATCATCAGGTCGGCCACCGCCACCGCCACGCCGTTGCGCTCCAGGTAATCCTTGACGTTGCCGTAGACCTCGCGCAATTCGCGATTGAGCTCGGCGCGCGAGGTGGCCTTGGAACTGATCCGCATCATGCGGTGAATGCCGACCTTGCCGGCGACCAGGCGGTTGTCGCCGGCCGCCAGCACGAACACGCAGGCGCTGTGGCAGATCGAGCCTTCGCGCACCCAGATGGTCCAGTTGGACTCGCCGATGGTGTCGCCGGCACGGATGGCCGCCTCCACCTGCCCGCCACTGGAGTCCAGGTCCAGGATGCGATGCGGCAACTTCCACTGCTCGGCCACCGAGGCCAGCCGCCACACCAGCGCGGCAAACCCCGCATTGATCTTGCCGGCGTAGCGCACCCGCACCAGCCCGGTCTCGCGGCACGGCGCCAGCGCCGCTTCCACGCTGGCCCGGTCCAGTGCCGGCAGCAGCGTGCCGTCGCCGGCCTCGCGGCTGTAATCGGTCGCGCAGCTGATCCAGGCCTGGCCCGATTCCAGTTCCGCCTGCGGCCAGCCTGCCTCGCCTGCCTGCGTGCGCGGGCGCGGCGGCGGTACCGGTTCGGGCGTATCCACCGACACCATGTGATCGCCATCGCCTGCCTGCCCCGCACCACTTTGCTGCGCAGCCGCTGCATCGGCGGAGGTCGCCGACCGGTCGCAGGCGGCCAGCAGGAGCAAGCAGGCAAGGGACAGACAAACCGATTTCAGCATGATGTGGGGCACGGAACGCGACGGAGATCACCCGCAGTCTATGGCTGAATGGGTCGAAGGGTTGACCCGGCCATGAACGCGCGAGGCCACCGCAACCCTGTCCGAAAACGGCCAGCCGGCGCCGGAGCGAGGGCATAGACTGGCGCCATGCAGACCGCAACGCCCGACCGTACCCAATGCGACCGCGCCCGCCTGGCACGCGATGCACGCTTCGACGGGCTGTTTTTCACCGCGGTGCGCAGCACCGGCATCTATTGCCGCCCGGTGTGTCCGGCGCCGCCGCCGAAGCCGGCCAATGTCAGTTACTACCCCACCGCCGCGGCAGCCAGCGCTGCTGGATACCGGCCATGCCTGCGCTGCCGGCCGGAGTTGTCGCCGCAGGCGCAGCAGCATCTGGGCGAAGAAAGCGTGCAGCGCGCGCTGGCGATGATTGCCGACGGCGCGCTGCAGGCGCAGCCGGTGCAGACGCTGGCCGATGCGGTGGGCGTGAGCGCGCGCCAGCTGCAGCGGCAATTCGTGCAGCAGCTGGGTGCCACGCCGATCCAGGTGCACGGCACGCATCGGCTGCTGCTGGCCAAGCAACTGCTGACCGAAACCGCCCTGCCGGTCACCGAGGTCGCGCTCGCAGCCGGCTTCAACAGCCTGCGCCGCTTCAATGCGGCCTTCCTGCAGGGCTGCGGCATGCCGCCCTCTGCACTGCGCAAGCAGCGTGCCGAGGTGCCGGGCGGCGAACTGACATTGCGCCTGGGCTATCGCCCGCCGCTGGATCTGCCGGCGATGCTGGCCTTCCTGCAGCGCCGCGCGATTCCGGGCATCGAGCAGGTCGACGCCAACGGTTACCGGCGCGTGATCGGCGCGCCGGGCAAGGCCAGCGTGATCGAGGTCAGCGCGGCACCGCAGCGCCCGGAACTGCTGCTGCGCATCGGCGCCACCGACCCGCGCCAGGTTCCGCAGATCGTGCGGCGCGTGCGCCGGCTGTTCGATCTGGATGCAGACCTGCAGGCCGTGCATGCCACGCTCGCGCCGGAACCACTGCTGGCCGAGGCAATTGCACGCCGACCCGGTCTGCGCGTACCCGGGGCTGGGACGGCTTCGAAGTGGCGGTGCGTGCAGTGCTGGGGCAGCAGATCAGCGTGGCCGGCGCGGCAACGCTGGCAGCGCGCCTGGTGAACCGTCACGGCGGCCATCATGCCGACATGCCACCCGGGCTGGATCGCAGTTTTCCCACGCCCGAACAGTTGGCCGACGCGCCGCTGGAACACCTCGGGCTGCCGCGTGCGCGCGCCGCCACGCTGCGTGCGCTGGCCTCGGCCTGCGCGCAAGGCCAGCTGCACTTCGGTGCCGGGCAGCGCCTGGCTGATTTCATCGCCGCCTGCACCGCGCTACCCGGGATCGGGCCGTGGACCGCGCATTACATCGCCATGCGCGCGTTGTCCCACCCAGATGCGTTCCCGGCCGGCGACCTGATCCTGCAACAGGTGCTCGGCGCCCCCGGCGCCTGAGCGAACGCGCCACCGATGCCCGTTCGCAGACATGGCGACCGTGGCGCGCCTACGCCGTGCTGCACCTGTGGCATCTGGCCAACGACCGCAAGGACACCCGCGCATGAGTCCCCTGTACTACGACACCTTCCCCTCGCCGATCGGCGCACTGAGCGTGGCCGCCGACGACACCGGCGTGCACCACATCCTGTTCGCGCAGAACCGCTACGACGCCGTCGGCCGTGCACGCTGGTTGCACGACCCCGATGCGCCGCTGGTGCGCGAAGCACGCCAACAGCTGCTCGATTACCTGCACGGCGGGCGACGCAGTTTCGATCTGCCGCTGGCACCGGTCGGCACACCGTTCCAGCTGATGGTCTGGCGCACGCTGGCGCAGATTCCGTTCGGGCAGACCTGGAGCTATGCGCAGCTTGCGCAGGCGGTGGGCAAGCCGGCCGCGAGCCGCGCGGTGGGCGCTGCCAATGGGCGCAACCCGCTGCCGATCGTGCTGCCGTGCCATCGCGTGATCGGCGCCAATGGCACGTTGACCGGCTTCGGTGGCGGCCTGCCGACCAAGCAGGCGTTGTTGCAGTTGGAAGGCTGGTCGCCGCGTGGTGCGGCGCGCGCCGACGATCTGTTCGCATCTGCCTCGGCAGTGCGCACCGGCTGACTTCGCGGCGTCATCGCTGCGCCGTAGACTTACGCCATGATCGACCGACGTCTTGGAATTGCCGCAGCGGCGCTTGCCTTGCTTGCGGCCTGCAGCAGCCAGCCATCCGCGCGCAGCGCGCCACGCAGTTGCCAACTGCATCTGCGAACATCGCATCGGCCAGCAACCCGCACACCTTGCTGCTGATCTCCATCGACGGCCTGCGCGCGGACATGCTCGATCGCGGCATCACGCCGAACCTGTCGCAACTGGCACGCGAAGGCGTCCGTGCGCGCTGGATGACGCCCGCGTATCCGTCGCTGACGTTTCCCAATCATTACACCCTGGTCACCGGGCTGCGCCCGACCACCACGGCATCGTGCACAACAGCATGCGCGACCCGACGCTTGGGGGATTCTGGTTGAGCAAGTCCGACGCGGTGGGCGATGCGCGCTGGTGGGGCGGCGAACCGGTGTGGGTGGGCGTAGAAAAATCGGGCCAGCATGCGGCCACCTGGTCGTGGCCAGGCAGCGAGGCGGCGATCAAGGGCGTGCGCCCGTCGCAATGGCGCCATTACCAAAAAGGCGTGCGCCTGGACACGCGCGTGGACGCAGTGCGGGGCTGGCTGAAAACCGACGGTGCCCAGCGCAATCGCCTCGTCACGCTGTACTTCGAACAGGTGGACGAAGCCGGCCACGACCACGGCCCGGAATCGCGCCAATACGCCGACGCCGTGCGCGCGGTGGATGCGGCCATCGGCCGGCTGCTGACAGGCATGCAACGCGATGGCACGCGTGCGCGCACCAACATCATCGTGGTCTCCGACCATGGCATGGCCGAGGTTGCGCCAGGGCATGCGATCAGCGTGGAAGACATCGCGCCGCCGCAGATCGCCACCGCAATCACCGACGGCCAGGTGATCGGTTTGGAGCCACTGCCCGGCAACAGGCCGCTGCCGAGGCCAGCACGCTTGGCGCGCACGACCACTACGACTGCTGGCGCAAGGCCGAGCTGCCGGCAAGCTGGCAGTACGGCAGCCACCCGCGCATTCCGTCGATCGTCTGCCAGATGCACGAAGGCTGGGATGCGCTCTTCCCGGACAAGCTTGCCAAGCGCGCGCGGCAAGGCATGCGTGGCTCGCACGGTTTCGATCCGGCATTGCCGTCGATGCGTGCGGTGTTCCTGGCGCAAGGCCCGGATCTGGCGCAGGGCAAGACACTGCCGGGCTTCGACAACGTGGATGTCTATGCGCTGATGACGCGGCTGCTGGGGATTGCGGCCGCACCCAACGATGGCAACCCGGCAACCTTGCTGCCGGCCCTGCGCATGCCGCCGGCAACAGATGCCCAGTAATCGCGACCGGCATCCGCAACGCCGCCGCGGTGCGTAAGCGGGCCGCATCAACGCCGACAATGCGCACGCAGGAAGACCCCGCTCCACCTCGCCGCCGCGCAGCGCGTGTTGGCGAGCGCGCAACAATGCGGATCGCTGTAGACATCGCTGCGGCCCGGCAGTGCGACAATGACGCAATGTCCGGTTCCAATCCCCCGCCGCGTCGCTCGCGGCCGCTGTTGTCCAGCGAAGGCTGGCGTCGTCGCGCTGCACTGTGGGGCGGCGCCATTGCGGTGGCGCTGGTGGCGATCGTGTTCGCCAAGGCCAGCGACGCGGCTTTTCATCTCTTTCAACGCATTACCGCACACTCGATCTGGTGGGCATTGCTGCTGACGCCGGGCATCTTCGCCCTGCTCGCCTGGCTCACCTCCGGTGCGCTGCGGCCCACGCGCGGCAGCGGCATCCCGCAGGTGATCGCCGCGCTGGAGCACCCGGACCCGGCGTTTCGCGACAGCAACCTCTCGTTGCGCGTATCGGTTGGCAAGCTCGCGCTGACCACCTTGTCGCTGCTCGGCGGCGCATCGGTGGGACGCGAAGGACCCACCGTGCATGTCGGCGCCAGCCTGATGCATGTGTTCGGGCGCTGGTTCGGTTTTCGCGACCCACGCGAGCTCTCGCATTTTCTGCTCGCCGGCGGCGCCGCCGGCATCGCGGCCGCGTTCAACACCCCGCTGGCGGGCGTGGTCTTTGCGATCGAAGAACTGAGCGGGCGTTTCGAGCACCGCTTTTCCGGCACCTTGCTCACCGCGGTGATCGTCGGCGGAGTGGTGTCATTAGGCCTGCTGGGCAACTACACCTATTTCGGCAAGGTGGCGGTGGCCTTGCCGTTGGGCCAGGCCTGGCTGGCGATCGCCTTGTGCAGCAGCGTGGCCGGGTTACTCGGCGGCCTTTTCGCGCGGATGGTGCTGGCCAGCGTCAGCGGCAAACCGCGCTGTTTGGGCGCGCTGCGCCAACGGCATCCGGTGCTGCTGGCCGCGTTGTGCGGCGTTGCCCTGGTCGGGCTGGCGCTGGTGTTCGGGCAAGGCGCCTTCGGCACCGGCTACGAACAGGCGCGCAGCCTGGTGCAGGGGCATGCGGTGGTCGGCCACGAGTTCGGCTTGATGAAACTCATCGCCAACCTGGTCTCGTATCTGGCCGGCATTCCGGGTGGACTGTTTTCGCCGGCGCTGGCAGTGGGTGCCGGCATCGGCCACAACCTCTCGGTGCTGATGCCCAACGTGGACCCGCGCACCTTCGTGCTGTTGGGCATGTGCGCCTATCTCACCGGCGTGACCCAGGCGCCGCTGACCTCGGCGGTGATTTCGCTGGAACTCACCGACACCGGCCAGATGCTGCTGCCGATCCTGGCCACCGTGCTGATCGCGCGCGCAGTCTCCGGGCTGGTCTGCAAGACGCCGATCTATCGTGGCTTGGCCGAGCAACTGCTGCCGGTGCCGGTGCCGGCGCCCGCTCCCGCTGCAGAGCACGCGTCAACGTCGCAGCTCCAGACAGTGGCCGGAAACAGTGGCCAGGACGACGCCTCACCACGAACATAAGCTGCCGCACCGCTCGTCAGCGGCGCAGCGCGGTAGATCCCCTCTTCATCGTGCTGCTTCCGGAGGTTATGTATGCGTGCAATGCAGTTTGAGCGTTTCGAACATGTTCCGAAAATTCTGCAGCTCCCGGACCCGACGCCAACCGATGACGGCGTGGTGATCAAAGTGGCGGCCACTGGCATCTGCCGCAGCGATTGGCACGGCTGGATGGGGCACGATCCGGACATTGCATTGCCGCACGTGCCGGGACATGAGTTCGCCGGCGAAGTGGTCGCCTTGGGAAAACACATCTCGGGCTTTGCGATCGGCACCAGGGTCACCGTGCCCTTCGTGTCCGGGTGCGGGCGCTGTGCGCAGTGCCACGGCGGCCATCAGCAAGTGTGCTCGAACCAGTTCCAGCCCGGCTTCACCGCCTGGGGATCGTTCGCCGAATATGTCGCGATCGATTTTGCCGAAACGAATCTGGTCAGACTGCCGGACAGCATCGACAGTGCGACGGCGGCAAGCCTGGGATGCCGGTTTGCCACCTCGTTTCGGGCCGTGGTCGATCAGGCCAGAACCGGCCCTGGCGAATGGGTCGTGGTACATGGCTGCGGCGGCGTCGGGCTTTCGGCAGTGATGATCGCAGCGGCACTGGGGGCGCAGGTGATTGCAGTGGACATCTTCGACGACAAGCTGGCGTTCGCCGTTGAATGCGGCGCGGTCGCAACGGTCAACGCGTCGAAAGCGGCCGACACGGTGGAGGCGATTCGCGAGATCACCAAGGGCGGCGCGCATGTTTCCATCGATGCGCTCGGCAGCCCCGCGACCTGTTTCAACTCCATCAGCAACCTGCGGCGGCGCGGCCGTCATGTCCAGGTGGGACTGATGCTGGGCGAACACGCCACGCCCAGGATCCCGATGGCGCAGGTGATCGGCCACGAACTGGAGATCTACGGCAGCCACGGGATGCAGGCGTGACGGTACGATGCGATGTTGGAGATGATCCAGGCCGGGAAGATCGCACCACAACGGCTCATCGGCAAAAGGGTGGACCTGGACGAGGCCATTGCGGTGCTGACCGGCATGGACGCCATGCGCGACCTCGGCATCAGCGTCATTGATCGCTTCTAGCGCAAATCGCCGCCGGCATCCTGCGCACATGGGCGCACGTTGATGGGCCGGGAGCGTAACGACCGCCTGCAAACGAAAAACGCGGCGCAAGCGCCGCGTTCTGGTGTCGCGAAGCTGGCTGGGATCAGCCGGCCTTGGCGACGGTCTTCTTGGCGACGGCCTTCTTGGCCGGGGCCTTGACCACGCCCTTCTTGGCAACCGGGGCAGCTGCACCCACGACAACCTTGCTCACCGCGTGCGAACGCGAATTGCCGTAGCTGGCGTTGTAGCGCTTGCCCTTGGCGGTCTTACGGTCACCCTTACCCATTTCGTCGACTCCTGAATGTGAATACAAATTCCCGTGCTGGCACAGGTCTGGCGAGGTTTCACCGGCGGCGCCCTCGCGCAAGGCCGACAAGCCTATCACGGCGGCCCCCGGCGCGCGTAGCTGGGCAGCGCCTGGCCGCCCTGCCGAGCTGGCTGCCTGCGGCGCACCGCGTACGTTGTGCGCGCCGCGCTGTGATCAGGCAGACGCCGTAGAGCGGCCCGAATGGACGAACGGCAGATCTCGATTCTGCGTGCAGCCCTCGGCCCAAGGGCCATCGCTGCGGCAGTAGCGGCGCTTAGTGCGCGCAGCTGGCGTCGTGCACATGCCCATGCCCGTGATTCAGGCGAAGATTGACCAGGTGGGCGATACCGACCAGGGCGCCACCCAGCGTCATCACCACCGCATGCGGCACCACCGAATGATGGAGCGGGTCGTACAGCAGGCCCAGCCACAGCAATCCCAGACCGGGCAATAGCAGCGCCAGCGCATGCAGCGCTTTGTGCCGGCGATACCCGAGCACCAGGCTGAAAAGGCCCAGCAGCGACACGAACACCACGATGGCCAGTTCCACCCCGTCGCCCAGCCAGAACGACAGGCCCAGCGAAGGCGCCAGCGCCAGCACCAGTGGCAATACCGCGCAGTGCACGGCGCACAGCAGCGAGCCGGTTGCGCCGAAGCGGTCAAGAAGATGGCGAAGGGTGGGTAGAGGCATGACGTCCAGCAGGGTATTCGCGGCGACGTGGAATAATATAACATCTTACTGTTCCAGCCCCGCATCGATGCATCGCGCCGTCATGCGGTCTCGCCGCCGGCGCAGTAGGCAAGCTGCGCCTTACCGCTGATACACAGTAACAATTACAGAGTCCACCCCACCATGCCCCCTTTTGCACACCGTTCCGCCGTTCCGCGCTCTCGCTGGCCCTGGCCAGCCTGCTGATCCCTGCCCTGGCCATGGCCGAGGACGCTCCGGTCGCTGCCGATGGGCAGACCCCGCCCAGTTCGGACACACGCCACGATGCCAGCCCTTCCAGTGGGCGCCATATCAAGGATCTGGACAAGGTGGTGGTCACCGCCAGCCCGTTGCGGGGTGCGGCCGGTGAGTTGAGTCGCCCGGTGGAAGTGCTGGCCGGCGAGCGTCTGGACGAGGTGCGCAGTTCCAGCCTGGGCGAAACCGTGGCCAGCCTGCCCGGCGTACAGAGTTCCAACTTCGGGCCCGGCGTGGGCCGGCCGATCATCCGCGGCCTGGACGGCCCGCGCGTGGCAGTGCTGCGCGACGGCCTGTCGACCCAAGACGTGTCCACCGTCAGCCAGGACCATTCCCCGGCAATCGAGCCGTTCCTGGCCAACCAGATCGAAGTGCTGAAGGGTCCATCGACGCTGCTGTACGGCTCCGGCGCCATCGGCGGCGTGGTCAACGTGGTCGACGGGCGCATCGCCGAGACTCCCGTGGACGGCTTCAGCGGACGCGCCGAAGCGCGCTTCGACGGCGGCGACAAGGACGGCAACACCGACATGTTCCGCGTCGATGCCGGTAATGGCAGCGGCCTGTCGATCCATGCCGATGGTGTGTATCGCAACCAGAACGACTACGACACGCCGAAGGGCCGCCAGCTCAACAGCTGGATCGATTCCAAGGTGGGCTCCATCGGTGCATCGCTGTCCGGCGACTGGGGTTTTGTCGGCCTGTCGGCATCGCGTTTCCGCGACAACTACGGCAACCCGGGCGAGCCGGGCGACCCGTCCATCGGCGAGCGCGGCGTGTCGCTGAAACTGCAGCAGGACCGTTACGACCTCAAGGGCGGGCTGACCGATCCGTGGGGCGACGGCAGCGCGCTGCGCTACAGCTTCGGCCATACCGATTACGCGCATACCGAATTCGAAGGCGCCGAAGTCGGCACCGTGTTCACCAAGCGGGCCAACGAAGGCCGCGTGGAAGCCTCGTTTACGTTTGGCAGCGGCTGGCAGACCGCATTCGGCCTGCAGGGCAGCGACAGCACCTTCCAGGCGATCGGCGAAGAATCCTTCGTGCCCAAGACCGATACCCGCTCGCTCGGCGCCTTCGCCGTCGCACGCAACAGTTGGGAGCGCGTCACCGCCGAAGTCGGCGCGCGCGTGGACAAGGTCAAGTACCAGACCGATATCGGCGTGGACCGCGATTTCACGCCGACCAGCTTCTCGGCCAGCGGCGGTTTCCGCTTCAACGAGCAGTGGCGCCTGACCGCCAACCTGGACCACGCCGAACGCGCGCCGGCCGAGGAAGAACTGTTCGCCAACGGCCCGCACATCGCCACCCTCGCCTTCGAGATCGGCGGCGCCGATCTGAAGACCGAGAAGGCCAACCAGGCCGAGCTGGGATTGAATTTCCAGAACGCATGGGTGGATGCCAAGGTGGCGGCGTACTACAACCGCTACAACGACTTCATCTACATCGTCGACACCGGCGGCCAGTGGTTCAACGAAGAAGACAACGACTTCCTGCCGATTCGCCAGTGGACGCAGGCCGACGCGATCTTCCACGGTTTCGAAGGCGAGGCCACCTTCCACCTGGCCAACAACCAGAACGGTGCGTGGGACCTGCGCGTGTTCGGCGATACCGTGCGTGCGCGCCTGAACGATGGCGGCAACCTGCCGCGGATTGCGCCGGGCCGCTTCGGTGCGCAGCTGCGCTGGGATGCGCAGCAGTGGCGCGCATCGGTCGGTGCCACACGCACCATGAAGCAGGACAAGGTGGCAGTGAACGAAACGCCGACCGATGGCTACACCTTCGCCGATGCACATCTGGCGTATCACGTGGACCACGGCAGCACGGCGTGGGAAGTGTTCCTGGACGGCAATAACCTCACCAACCAGGACGCACGCGTGCACACCTCCTTCCTCAAGGACGATGTGATGCTTCCTGGCCGCAGCGCCTCGTTCGGCGTGCGCCTGTTCTTCTGACAGCAGACTCTCTCCCCTGCTGACTGGAAGGAAGGCCGCCTTCGGGCGGCCTTTTTATGGGCGTTGCCGACCGGTCGGCGTGTACGGCAGCGCGCTGCACCGTGGCTGCAGCCGCGCTCGCCATCGCGCGGAGGTGAACGGTGCACAGGACAGGGGCACCGTCGCACTGCAAGCGAGTACCGCCGTGTTCCCAACAGAAAACGCTGCCGCATGCTGCTGCGTCGCACAAACAGGCTGCGGCGCATCTGGGGTTAAAACTTCATTAGCACTGCGCTGACAGGGGGCGCACGCGACGCGATAGCGCGGGCGCGCGCGCGCACTGGCTGCCGATGCCTGCACACCGCCGCATGGCTCGGCAAAGCGTTCTCGCACCTACACAAGGAGCCTTGCGCATGCGTTTTTCATCGCCCCGCTACACCCTCTCGCTCGCCGTTGCTGCCGCGCTGTTGGCACCCGATGGCCGCGCGCAAACCGCCACGCCCGCAGCAGCCAATCAAGAGACCACGACGCTGGATGCGGTCATCGTCAGCGGCACCGCACGCTTCAAGGGCCTGGCCAAGCGCGACGCCAGCTTTTCGATCACCACGGCCAGCCCGGAACAGATCCAGCAGGCGGTGCCGCAAAGCACCGCCGACCTGCTCAAGATCGTGCCAGGCGTGTGGGCAGAGCCCAGCGGTGGCGGTACGGGCGCCAACATCTTCGTGCGCGGCATGCCATCGGAAGGCGATGCGCCGTTCGTGACCATGCAACTGGATGGCTCACCGCTGTTTCCACCGCCTACCTTGTCGTTCCTGGAGAATTCCACGCTGTTCCGTGTCGATGACACTGTCGAACGCATGGAAGTGCTGCGCGGCGGCTCCAGTCCGATCTTCTCCAACGGCCAGCCCGGCCTGACCGTCAATTTCATCCAGAAAAAGGCCAGGACGAACCCGAAGGCAGCGTGCGCCTGACCGGCGGCAACAACGCCTTGCGCCGCATCGATGTGTTCAACAGCGGGCCGATGGGCAATGGTTGGTACTACAGCGTGGGCGGCTTTTTCGCGAAACCGACGGCGTGCGCGACCCGCAGTTCTCCGCCGACAAGGGCGGCCAGTTCAGCGCCACGTTGAGCAAGCGCTGGGACAGCGGTGAGCTGTCGTGGTAATCCCCACTTCTAGCGGTCGCCAGAAGTGGAGCTAAGCGGCCATCGCCAACTTCATGGCAGGCGTGATGCCGCCGAGCGCCATATTCGGACGCTCGTGGTTGTACGTCCATAGCCAGCGGGTGGCTTTGTCCTGCACCTGGTCGATGGTGTCGAACAGGGTTTGGGCGAGCCAGGCGTAGCGGATGGTGCGGTTGTAGCGTTCAACGTAGGCGTTCTGCTGTGGCTTGCCCGGCTGGATGTGCTCGACCCGGATACCATGCCGCTGCGCCCAGGACAGCAACGCGCCACTGATGTATTCAGGGCCGTTGTCGCAGCGGATCACGGCGGGCTTGCCGCGCCACTCGATGATCTGCTCCAGCGATCGGATCACACGGGCTGACGGCAGCGACAGATCCACCTCGATCCCCAGCCCCTCGCGATTGAAGTCGTCGAGCACATTGAACAGCCGGAAGCTGCGGCCGTCGGCCAACTGGTCGTGCATGAAGTCCATCGACCAGACCTGGTTGATAGCCTCCGGCACCGCCAGAGGCTCGGGCCGCTCACGCACCAGCCGCTTCCTCGGCTTGATCCGCAGGTTCAACTCCAGCTCGCGGTAGATCCGGTAGACCCGCTTGTGATTCCAGCCAAAGCCCTTCACGTTGCGCAGGTACAGGTAGCACAGGCCAAAGCCCCAGTCGCGATGGGCGGTCGTCAGGCGGATCAGCCAGTCGGCGATCCGGGCGTTCTGCTCGCTGGCCTTGGCCTGGTAGCGGAAGCAGGTCTGGCTCACCGCGAAGGCCTGGCAGGCGTGGCGGATGTTCGTACGCCCGCTCGTGACTGCCGATTGGGCCATCTCGCGTCGCTGAGATGGCCTCACCATTTTTTTGCGAGCGCTTCCTTCAGCAGGTCGGTACTGAGCTGCGCCTCGGCGTACATCTTCTTGAGCCGGCGGTTCTCCTCCTCCAGCTCCTTCATGCGCGCGACCATGGACACGTCCATGCCGCCGAACTTGCTGCGCCACTTGTAGAACGTGGCCGAGCTGATGCCGTGCTCGCGGCACAGCTCCGGCACGGGCGCACCGGCCTGGGCCTGCTTGAGCACGGCGATGATCTGGCTGTCGGTAAAGCGGGACTTCTTCATGGAACCTCCTCGAGAAAGGATACGAGAAAATTCCACTTCTGGCGTCTGCTAATGGGCGGGGGATTACCTCGTTCTACGCACGCCACACCGACGACAACAACGCGTTCTACACCGCGATCCCGTTGCTCTCGCGCAACAACGGCAACGATCTTTCCAGTTTCCCCGGCTTGAACGCGCAGACCGGCACCCTGCTCGGCCGCGACTTCCGCAACGTGGAGCTGTTGGTCGGGCCCGATGGCCAGACGTTGCGGCGCGATCTGGCCGATTGGCGCGGCGTCAACATCGACGTGTTCGGCGGCGAATGGAACTGGGAGAGCGGCGGCTGGACCGTTGCCGACCGCTTCAACGTGATCAGCGGCAGCGCGCCGACCTACGCGCTCTTTACCGGCGATGCGCCACAGCGCCTGGGCGATTTCATTGCCGGTTACGGCAGCGGCGGCAGCGCCAGCTACACCAATGGCGGGGGCACGGTGGATCCGAACCAGCAGGTGCTCGAAGCCGGTTGGTGGTCGGTGGACAAGCGCCTGAATTCCTTTACCAACGACCTGCGTCTGAGCCGCGAGATGTTTGCCGGCAATACGCTCACCGTGGGCGCGTACTACGCCAAGTATTCGTCTGCCGATACCTGGTACCTGGGCAATACCATGCTGCTCACCGCGCAAAACAACGCACGCCGCATCGATGTAACGTTGGACGATGGCCGCCAGGCCACGCGCCAGGGTTCACCAGTACCGCGTTCTTGAACCTGCGCGCCAAGTACGACGGCGAAAACATCGCCGCCTTCGTCGCCGACGAATGGGAGCTGAGCGAACGCCTGCGTCTGGATTTGGGCGCACGCTACGAGCGCCAGAGCGTCACCGGCGATGTGCACGACACCACGACCGTGGATCTGGATGGCAACCCGGCCACGTTGTACGACAACGCCACCTCGCTGGCATTGGCGACCACCCGGCGCATCGATCAGGACGATGAAGCGTTCTCGTGGACAGCCGGCCTGAACTTCACGCTGGACCAGAACAACAGCCTGTTTGCGCGGGTCAACTCCGGGGTGAAGTTTCCCGGCTTCGACAACCTGCGCGATGGGCAGAACCGCGTGCAGGACGTGGATCAATACGAGCTGGGTTTGAAGTCCGGCACAAGCGTCTACGACCTGTATCTCACCGCGTTCTACAACACCTTCAAGAACTCGCCGTTCCAGGCGTTCCTGGCCAATGGCGAGAACTTCACCGCCGTGGGCGATTCGCGCGCACGCGGGCTGGAAGTGGAGGGTGCGATCCGGCCGTTCGGCGGGTTCGAGCTGGCTGGCACCGGAGTATAGCTGGATGCCAAGTACCGCAATTATCGCGAGTTCACCGGCAACCGGGTGATGCGCCAACCCAAGCGCCAGTTCCGCATCACGCCCAGCTATTACTGGATGCTGCCGTTCGGCGACCTCAAGGTGTTTGCCACCTATTCGTACATCGGCGAGCGCTTTGCAGACCTGGCCAACAGCCAGCGCCTGCCCGCGTACGACATGCTGGACATCGGCGCCAACCTGCATGTGGGCGAACATTGGGAAGTGACGGCCAGCGGCAGCAATGTCACCGACACGCTGGGCCTGACCGAAGGCAACGTGCGCGTGCCTGGCGCAGCCACCGGTGGTGTCTTCATGGGCCGCCCCATCGCCGGGCGGCAGTACCAACTGTCGGTGGCGTACCGCTGGTAGTTCGCCGCCGCACCTGAGCCGCGCAGCAGCGGAGACTGCTGCGCGGGACTTCGCTAGCGCATGCCACGATGCGCAGCCTCGCGACGCTGGCATGCCCGGACCAAACCCGGCGTTGCCAGGCGTTGCGGCACCCATGCGTTTTTCCCACGCGCGACAGCCACTGCAACCCGGTGATGACGGGGCGGAGGCGAACAGCTCGCATGCGAAGCACAACGACGCATCGTGATCGCTTATTTCGATCGAAATGACCGCCCCTGCCAAATTTTTCTGCAATTTTCGTCGGCAGAACTTCGCATGCAACGCATCGCCCGACACGCCCGTCATAAATTGCGCGGTGTGTCACGAAGATCTCGCAGTGTGCATGCCTTGCAGGCAGTGCTGTCCCCCTTTGTAATCCAGGCGTTGCTGGTGCAAACGCATCGACAACATCGGCTGCGTCGACACGCACAGGGGAGCCGACGCGGGACCTGACCGCAGCTTTGCATCGGCGCAAATGCGCTTGTGACTCAACTGGGATAAACGCACATGGCGCTTGTCGCTGCTTCCTTGCATCGATGTCGCACCCCGGGCATCGACACGCGGCATCCGACTGCCTGCGGTGCAACTCCGCTTGCAGGTTACGTTGGCTGACGGGCTTTCCGGACCCGGCGGGCATCTGCCGGTTCCTTCACTCGCATTCCTCTTTCCGGCTCCACCAACACCGGCTTCACAGGCGCGAGCTTGCGTGGAGTGGAGCAGTTGCAAGGGCCGATCGCGCGGTTGGCCTGACGGAGGACTGTGTCACTTCGACGGCGCCCACCCTTTGACTGGAATCAGACGGAATGAACTCTTTTCGCAGGCGACCTCTCGCGCTGTTGATCGTTGCCCTCCTCGCCGGCAGCACGCCACTGTCGGTACTTGCTGCCGCGCAGGCAGCGGCTGCCACCACCCCGGCCACTACCAGCGCCACGACCAAGGCCAATGGCAACGACCCGTTGCTGCGTTACCAGTGGCATATCTCCAATCAGGGGCAGGCCGTGATCGGCGACAGCCGTCCGGTCGCCGGCGTGGACATGGATGTCGACATCCTGCATGCCCTGGGCATTCGCGGCCGCGGCGTGCGGGTCGGCGTGGTGGACGACGGGCTGGAATTGGGCCATGAAGATCTGGCAGACAACATTCTGCCGAACGGCTCGCACAATTTCGGCGACGGCTCGCACGACACCACGCCGATCGATCCGAATAACGGCCACGGCACGTCCGTCGCCGGCATCATCGGTGCGGTGGGCTGGAATGGCCGCGGCGGACGCGGCGTGGCGCCAGAAGTGCAACTGGCAGGATTCGACATGTTTGCGCGCGACGCTTCGAACACCGACGCCAGCGTCCGTTATTCATGGGGCGATGGGCCGGAGGCGCGCAACATCGATGTCTTCAACAACAGCTGGGGTTCGGCTACCCCGTTCTACCAGGATTTTCCTCTGGAAGACCAGCGCGACTGGGAAGCATTGATGGCTTCGACACGTGGCGGCCTTGGCGGTATTTATGTCAAATCTGCTGGCAATAGCTTCCTGCGATTCATTGTGCCCGACGAGAACGGAGACCCCGTCAATATCTGCAGCGAACAATCGCTGGCATTGAAAGTCGGCTGCTTGCTGGCCAACATCGACCCGTTGGCAAATCTGCCCGGGACCATCGTCGTGGCCAGCCTGAATGCCAAGGGCACCCGTGCCTCGTATTCGTCCACAGGCTCTGCGTTGTGGGTATCCGGCCTTGGTGGCGAGTTCGGCCGTCAACGCAAGTTCTATCCCAACGCAGCGTCCACTTTCTACCCGGACGCCGTCCCCTATGCCTACGATCCGGCGATTGTCACGACCGATCTCAGCGGCTGCGCAGCTGGCGACAACGTCGAAGCTCCCGGCGTGGTCTACAACGCACTGGACGGCAGCAAGTCGAAGATCGATGCGTCGTGCAACTACAACGCGATCATGAACGGCACCTCGGCTGCAGCGCCCACCGTGTCTGGCGTGGCTGCGTTGATCCTCAGTGCCAATACGAGCCTGAGCGCACGCGACGTCAAATATATTCTCGCGACCACCGCGCGCCAGATCGATCCGTACCAGCCGCGGGTGGTCTACCAGGGCAGCGTGATCGATCCGGGCTGGTTCACCAATGCAGCCGGGCACCGTTTCAGCAACTGGTATGGCTTCGGCCTGGCCGATGCCGCGGCCGCGGTCTACAAGGCGCGCTATTTCACGCCGCTGCCGCCCATGCGCGACACCCAGTGGATCAGCTCTACCGACGCGGCCAGCCAGATCGGTGGCCCGGCGCGACCGGGCAAGCTGCGCATCCGGGTGCAGCAGGCCATGAAGGTGGAAGCGGTGCAGCTGTCGCTGCAGTCGGCGCACAAGACGCCGTCCAACCTGCGTGTGGTGCTGGTGTCGCCGAGCGGGACACGCAGCGTGGTTGCCACGCCGTTTACCGTCCTGGATCCGGCTGCTTATGCGCAGACGGGGTTCTACATCGACCTGACCTCCAGCAATGCGTTTTTGGACGAGAAATCGCGCGGCATCTGGACCCTGGAAGTCACCGACATGAGCGACCCCAGGAGCACTGTCGCACTCAACGCTTTCAAACTTCGCATCGTGGGGCACTGATATGAAACCGATCATTCTTGCTTGCGTCTTGACGCTGACCATGGCCGCAACCGGTGCTGCGCAGGCAGTGCAATACATGGACGCCAATGCCCTGCGTACGGCAGCGACCGGCGTACGTTTCACCTCCGGAGCGGACACCTTCCGCATGCTGCCGGGCACGGTGGTGAGCGAGCACATGCCGCCACGGAACGCGAT
Organism: Xanthomonas phaseoli pv. phaseoli; assembly: GCA_022749655.1. GTDB lineage: Bacteria > Pseudomonadota > Gammaproteobacteria > Xanthomonadales > Xanthomonadaceae > Xanthomonas > Xanthomonas phaseoli. The sequence goes on along the minus strand of CP094243.1, from coordinate 2,269,444 downwards.
ATCAGCACAGCGATCGGCAGCCAAAGTCGCCAGTACAGGTGCAGTGGCCCCCAACGCCAAGGTCGCCGCGCGCATCGGGCCGTATGCGGTGGTACTGGATGCGCCTGCAGGTGCTGCGCGCAGTCTCGCCACCAACACCGAACGCCCCATCGCCGCTGCGGTGAATGAGCGCAACGGTCGTGTCGTGCTGGTCAACCCGCAGGTGAAACTCACCGGCACGACGCCGGCCACGGCGACAGCGCTGGCGGCCAGCACCGGCGGGACCATTGCGTACACCTCGACGGTAGACGGCAGCGCGGTGATCACCTATGCATCGGTGGAACGCGCCCAGCGTGCACTACCCGGCCTGCAGCGCAGCAGCGGTGTCGCGCAGGCGGCGCTGGTGGTCATGCAGGCGGTCATGCAACCGATGTAACGACACCGGCCGCAGGCTGACCCCTGCGGCCGTTCCACGTCGGGCAGCAGGCCGGCCGGTCTGGCCGACACCTGCATCTGCGTCCACCACCATGACCGATACCATGCCATGACAACGTCTTCCCTGCGGCGATTGCCGCTGTTTTGCGCCTGCCTGCTGGCGCTGGGCCCTTTCTCTCTGACAGCCGCTGCTGCAGCAAACGGTGTCGATGCGCCGACCAGGACAACGCAGAACGCAAAGCAAACCGGCGACCCGTTGTTCCGCTACCAATGGCATCTGCTCAACCAAGGCCAGCCGGTGTTCGGCGACCAACGGCCACGGCCAGGCGTCGATCTGGATGTGGACATCTTGCACACGCTCGGCATCCGTGGCGCCGGAGTCAAGGTGGCGGTCATCGATGGCGGGCTTGAGATTGCGCACGAGGATTTGGTCGACAACATCGTTGCCGGCGGCTCGCACAACTTCTTGAACGGTTCCAACGACCCGACGCCGCCTGCGGATGAAATCGACAATGACCACGGCACCGCGGTCGCCGGCATCATCGCGGCACGTGGATGGAATGGCCTGGGTGGACGTGGCGTCGCGCCGGAGGCAAAGGTGGCTGGCTTCAACGCAATTTCCGTCCTCGATGGCAGCAAGCAGTACGTCGACATGCGCTACTCCTGGGGCGATGGCCCGGAAGCCCGTGCGATGGACGTGTTCAACAACAGCTTCGGCATCTCGACAGCGGTCTATCCATTCAGCGATCTCGACGAGCAGCGCTCCCTGGAAAAAATGATGCGTGCCCAGCGTGGCGGCAAGGGCGGCATCTACGTCAAGGCAGCTGGCAATGATTTCAATACGCTGCTCGATGTGGATGCACAGGGCAAGCTGATCGATCGCTGCAGCGACCAAACCCGGCAGCTCGGTGTCGCCTGCAGCAGCGCCAATATCGACAACCTCAACAGCCTGACCACCATGATTGTGGTGGGTGCAGTCAATGCCAACGGCGTACGCGCGAGTTACTCATCGCCCGGATCGGCATTGTGGGTGTCCGGGCTGTCCGGCGAATTTGGCTTCCAGCGTCGCTTCGATCCGCACCCGGAGACGTTCAGCCCGCTCTATACGCTGCTCGCTGCGCAGGGTCCGCAGCCATTCTTCTCCCCGGCGATCGTCACCACCGATCTGAGCGGTTGCGCGGCAGGCAATAACCGCGACCGCACGCGCGCGCCGCAGAACGCGCTGGACACCAGCCACGCGAAGATCGATGCCTCGTGCAACTACAGCGCACGCATGAATGGCACCTCTGCCTCCGCGCCGACAGTTGCAGGCGTCGCGGCGCTGATGCTGAGCGCCAACCCGCAGCTGACACTGCGCGATGTCAAATACATCCTGGCAACGACGGCGGTACAGGTCGATCCTCATCAAGCCAAGGCGTTCTACAAGGACGCCGTGATCGAGCCCGCCTGGATCACCAATGCGGCCGGCCACCATTTCAGCAATTGGTATGGCTTCGGCTTGGTGGATGCAGCCGCGGCGGTGGAGCGTGCGGTGCATTTCACTCCGCTGCCTGCAATGCAAGACACCGAGTGGAGCGTCTATGACGGAAAAAGCAGCACTATCGGCGGTATCGGCGCGCCAGCGCGATTGGCGATCGACATCAAGCAGTCCTTCAAGGTGGAAGGCGTCCAGCTGTACTTCGCAGGGACGCACAAGAATCCTCGTCAGCTGCGCGCCGTGCTGGTCTCGCCCAGCGGCACCCGCAGCACCGTGATGACGCCGTTTTCCACGCTCGATCCGGGCGATGGCTTCGTGGTCTTCCTGACCTCCAGCAATGCGTTCCTGGACGAAGCGTCAGCCGGTCGCTGGACATTGGAGGTGGACGACATGCTCGCCGACAACGGCAAGGAACAACTGCAGGAATTCGAAATGCGCGTGGTGGGCCACTGACATGAAAACTTCTCTGATCGCACTGTTGTGGGTCGTTGCCGCCAGCATGTCTGCACCCGCCTCGGCACAGGTGTTCGATCGCGCCCGCCTGCGTGCTGCCGCAACCGGGCAAGCCGTTGTGGTGGACCGCGCCAGTTTCCGCCTGATTCCAGCAGCGGTGGTACAGCTGGCCGACGCCACGCGCGGCACTGCGGCCACGCAATCGCCAAGAAGCACGCAACCCAGCGCGCACGCACCGGTTGCCCGCGTCGATCGCTACGCGATCTACCTCGACACCAACGGCGCCGCGAACGCGGTTGCGCGCACCACGCGCAGCGCAGCATCGGGGAGCGTCGTTGCCGCGCTGGAAACGCGTAGCGGCCAGCCGGCATTGCTCGGTGCTTCGATCAAATTGTTCGATACCACGCCAGCCATCGCGCGCGCACTGGCCGCGCGTACGGGCGGCAGGCTGCTCTATGCCTCCGCGACCGACGGCAGCGCGATGATCGGCTACGCCTCGGCGATGACGGCATTGGACAATTGCCGCCAGCTGCAAGGCAGCAACGGCGTGGGAGCGATCAAGCCGGAAGTGATCGTTCCGGCGGCACGGCCATTGTGATGCAACTGCATTAGCACCGCGGCAATCATGCGCGCCAACCTGCATTGGCTTGCCGCGTGGCGCGTTTGGCGCAGCCCGCCTTACAGCGGCAGCGGGCTGCGCTCTGCGAACTGCCAGCGCCAATAGGGGTAGTACGGGTACGGCGGCTCCACTGCGCTGGCCTGATCCAGGCGGGCACGCTGGTCGTGAGTCAACGACCAACCCACCGCACCGAGGTTTTCGCGCAGTTGCGCTTCGTTGCGTGCGCCAATCAGCACCGTGCTCACGGTCGGCCGCTGCAGCAGCCAGTTGATGGCGATCTGCGGCACGCTGCGGCCGGTCTCTGCGGCAACGGCATCGAGTGCATCGACGATGTCGAACAAGCGCGCATCGTCGATCGCCGGGCCGGCCGCGGCGGTGGCATGCAGACGGCTGTGTTGCGGCAATGGCTGGCCACGCCGCAGCTTGCCGGTCAGCCGCCCCCAACCGAGCGGGCTCCACACCACCGCCCCGATGCCTTGGTCGATACCCAGCGGCATCAGCTCCCACTCGTAGTCGCGCCCGGCCAGCGAATAATACGTCTGGTTGGCGACAAAGCGGCTCCAGCCGTGCGCATCGGCGACCGCCTGCGACTTCATCAACTGCCACCCGGAATAATTGGACGCGCCCAGATAGCGCACCTTGCCCGCGCGCACCAGGCCATCCAGCGTGGACAGGGTTTCTTCCATCGGCGTCATGGCATCGAACGCATGCAGCTGCAGCAGATCGATGTAGTCGGTGCGCAAGCGTCGCAACGATGCCTCCACCGCACGCAGCAAACGGAAGCGCGACGCGCCGGCATCATTGGGGCCATCGCCCAGGCGCAGGCCGGTCTTGGTCGAAACAATCACCTGATCGCGGCGGCCTTGCAGCGCCTGGCCAAGGATGTCTTCGGACGCGCCATCGGAATACACATCGGCGGTATCGAACAGGTTGAGCCCTGCTTCCAAACACACCTCGACCATGCGCCGCGCCTGCGCCACATCGGTGTCGCCCCATGCAGAAAACAGCGGCCCCTTGCCGCCGAACGTGCCGGCACCCAGGCCAAGCACGGGCACCTTGAAACCGGACCGGCCGAGTAGACGGGTTTCCATTGAGAATTCTTGGTCACGTTGAATGAGAGATGCGCTGGGTGACCGCTGGGCGTTTGCGCTTGTGGAGTGTTGGGCGCCAAACCAGTGTCTATGCGCCTCGAACGCCGCCTGGCGCGCAGTGCGCCAACGTGGCCAATGACCAGCGGGCAACCAGCTCAACCCATCTGCGTACAGGCCAGTGGCGCAGTCGCGCGGCGGCGTTGCAACTGCACGCTCCATCGCGCCAGGCCCAGCCCGATGGCACTCAACAGCGCGGCCACCCAGGGCGTTGCGACCAGACCGGCCTGCGTGGCGATCACCACGCCACCCAGCCACGCGCCAAGCGCATTGCCCAGGTTGAAGGCGGCGATGTTGAGGCTGGACGCCAGGTTCTGGCCGGCGCCGCGCGCATGTTCCAGCACCCGCAACTGCAGCGGCGCCACGGTGGCGAAGGCGGCCACGCCCAGCAGCCCCACAACAGCCACCATCGCGACCTTGCTGTGCAGCGCAAACCCCAGTGCGCCCAGCACCACCACCAATGCCGCCAGACTGCCCAGCAACGCCGCAGTGGGGCGACGGTCCGCCAACCGCCCGCCCAACAGATTGCCGACGATCATGCCGACGCCGAACACCAGCAGCACAGGCGACACTGCCGCTTGCGCAAAGCCGGTGACCTGCAGCAGCAGCGGCTGGATGTAGGTGAACACTGCGAACACGCCGGCATAGCCCACCACCGTGATCGCCAGCGCCAGCAGCACCTGCCCCCGCTGCAACACCGCCACTTCCTGCCGCCATGACACCGGCGTGGCAGCACCCGCCGCGGCCGGCACCCACACCGCGACCGCGGCAGTGGCCAGCACGCCGATCGCCGCCACCGCCCAGAAGGTCGCGCGCCAGCCCAGTTGCAGGCCCAGCCAGGCACCGGCCGGCACCCCGAGCAAGGTGGCCACGGTCAGCCCGGCAAACATCAGCGAGATGGCCGACGCACGGCGTTCGGCCGGCACCAGCGATGTCGCCACCACCGCGCCGCGCCGAAAAACGTGCCGTGGGCCAGCGATGTCAGCATCCGCGCAACCATCAGGCTGGTGTAGTCCGGCGCCAGCGCGCAGGCCACGTTGCCGACGGTGAAGATCAGCATCAGCCCGACCAGCACCGCCTTGCGCGGCAGGCGTGCGCTGGCCAGGGTCAGCACCGGCGCACCGACGAACACGCCCAGCGCATAACCGCTGATCAACAGGCCCGCCGCGCTGAGCGAAACGCCCAGATCTGCGGCCACCTGCTGCAGCAGCCCCATGATCACGAACTCGGTCGTGCCAATGCCGAAGGCCCCGATGGTCAGGGCCAGCAACGCCGGCGGAAAGCGCGGCGAACGCGCAGAGGTAAGGTTGGACATGGGCATGGGCCAAGGGAGACTGCGCACAGCCTGCGCGCTGCGTTTACTTGCAAAAACCCCTGCTATCCTGATTCACTTTCAATCAATCATTGACAATCGCATGGACCGTCTTGGCGACATTGCCCTGTTCCTGCGCGTGCTCGACCTGGGCTCGATCACCGCAGGCGCGCGCAGCCTGGATCTGTCGGTGGCGGTCGCCAGCCAGCGTCTCAAGCGCCTGGAACGCGAGCTGGGCGTGCGCCTGCTGCACCGGACCACGCGCCGCCTGCATCCCACTGCCGAAGGCCAGCGGCTGGCCGAACGCGGCCGCGTGCTGGTGGAAGACCTGGACGCACTGGCCGAGGACCTGCGCGAAAGCGCACACGATGTGGGTGGCGTGCTGCGCATGACCCTGTCCGCCTCATTCGGGCGACAATACGTGTCGCCGCTGCTGCCGGAATTCCAGGCCCGCCATCCGCGCCTGCGCATCAGCGCGCACCTGAGCGACGACTTGGTGGACCTGGTCAAACAGGGTTTCGATCTGGCGATCCGGATCGGACCACTGGAGGACTCCGGGCTGGTGGCCCGGCGGATTGCCGACAACCGCCGAACCCTGGCGGCCTCGCCCGCCTACCTGCAGCGTCACGGCACGCCACGCACGCCGGACGAACTTGCACAGCACGCCGGCGTGTTGCTGATGGGCCGTGACGGCCGCCAGGATGTGTGGACACTGCAAACGCCAGACGGTGGGCTGGTGCGCGTGCGCATGCAGAGCCGCTTCGAAAGCAACTTCGGCGAGCTGATACGCGACGCCGTGGTGGCCGGCCAGGGCATCGCGGTGCATTCGTATTGGCACATCGCCGACGAATTGCGCAGCGGCCGCCTGGTCGAAGTGATGCGCGACTACCCCCGCCCACCTCGCAGATCAGCGCAGTGATGCCGGCGCGCCAGCTGCAACCGCCGCGCGTGCGTGCGTTCGTGGAGTTCCTGCTGGAGCGGCTGGGCGAGCAGCCGCCTTGGGAGCTGTCGACATAGCGCCGCCGCGCGCAATGGGGCCGGCCGGCATCGGCGCTTGCCGTGCGGATGGCGCGGTAGCGAAACCCGAGCGCCGCGACCGCGAGCCGGCGGATGGCGTCGTCTGCGGCATGCCAGTCACCGTCGGAAACGACGGCATCGATGGGTTCTACGCTGCGTCCCACGCGCGCCGACCGCATGAGTGACTGGCTGCCCGAACGCGCAGCGATCGGCCGCATGACGGGACTGGCAAGCTGCCGACCCTGCAGTCAGCATGACCGTGCACGTCCGCACGCCGAGGCCGGCGGCGTGCGCACCCGCTGCGGCAATCGCTCCGGCAGATCAACGCCCGCCGCGCAGCAGGCGCGTGTGCAGGCGACGCCGCTGCGCATCGCTCAACAGATGTCCGTGCGTTCGCAACAGCCCCAGGATCTGCAGATGCGCCTGTGCGGTACGCCGCGCCAATTCGGCGGCGGCAGCGGCTTGGAGCCGCTTCCACTCGGCAGGGCTGGTCGGCGTTGGAAAGCTGGAACGTTTTGCGGGCATGGCAGCAGGTGGATGCAAGAGACCTCGCCATGATACGGCCGGCCCGTGATCGCCCTATCAGGGCCAACGCGCAGTTAGAGCGAAGGCGGCCACGACTGCGGCAGCGCTTTGCGGCGGGCGCACGCCCACAACCCGCGCAATGGACCTTGCCGCCCACACCACCTGCACTCTTGTACGATCGGCGCCCTCGCGGCTGGGCCGCATTGCATCGTCGACGGGTTTTCGCATGTCTTCGCTGACCGAGTTGAGCACGATATTGCTGCGTCATGCGCCTGGCGACGGCATGCATTCCACGCCGATCGCCGGATTGCAGATCATGCGCAGCGCATCGCCGACAGTGGCCATGCCCACTGTCTATACACCCATGCTGTGCCTGGTGGCGCAAGGCCGCAAGCAGGCAATGCTGGGCGCGCAGGCGTACGTCTATCACCCGCAGATGTACCTGGTGGCGTCGGTGGATCTGCCCATCGTCGGCTCGGTCATCGAAGCCAGCAGCGCGCAACCGTATCTGTGTTTCTGCCTGGACCTGGACACCGCGGTGCTCAGCGAGCTTGCAATCAATCATCCGGAACTGGTGGACACCCAGCGCGATGCGGCATCGGCCGGGTTGCTGCTCAATCGCAGCACGCCGCAGTTGCAGGACGCTGCGCTACGGCTGGCGCGCCTGCTCGATCAACCGCATGAAATTGCCGCGCTCGCTCCACTGATCGTGCGCGAACTGTTGTACCGCCTGATGGCCGACCCGGCCAATGCGGCGGTGCGCCAGATGGCCATCGCCGACAGCCGGCTCAACCAGATCTCCAGGGCCATCGTGTGGTTGCGCGAGCACTATGCGCAGCGCTTCAGCATCGAGCAGATCGCCGATCTCTCGGCAATGAGCCGCTCCACCTTCCATGCGCACTTCAAGGCGGTGACCACGCTGACGCCACTGGAATACCGCTCGCAGCTGCGCGTGCACGAAGCACGCCGCCTGATGGTGGCCGAGGCCCTGACCGCCGCCGATGCCGGCTTCCGGGTTGGCTATGAGAGCGCATCGCAGTTCAGTCGCGACTACGCACGCATTCTCGGCATCTCGCCTGCGCGCGATGCGCAACGGCTGCGTGCCAACGCGCAGGACGCCACCGAAGCGGCGTAAGCGCTGCTGTACTCGGCGCGGGCCGCACCGCGGCCCCGGCCACCCGCCGCAGCGTTCGCTTACGCCAAGGCGGCACCATCACCGCGCCAGCATTGGCATCCGCATCCGTCTACTCCTGCGCGTACTGCGCCTCGCTCACCTGCTCCAGCCAGGTAACAGGAGCGCCGTCCTGCGATTCGGCAATGGCGATATGCGTCATCGCCACGTTGGCATTGGCGCCGTGCCAATGCTTGACGCCAGGCGGAATCCACACGATATCGCCCGGGCGAATTTGCTGCGCCGGCTTGCCCCACTCCTGCACGCGCCCCGCGCCAGCGGTCACGATCAGCGTCTGGCCCAGCGGATGGGTATGCCATGCGGTGCGCGCGCCTGGCTCGAAGGTGACGGTGGCGCCGCCGACGCGTGCCGGTGCCTCGGCCTGGAACGGTGCGTCGATGCGCACCTTGCCGGTGAAATACGCGGCCGACCCCACTGCCGACGGCGCCCCGCCCGCCTTGCTCACCTTGATCGGCTGCGCGGCCTCATCCGGTGTCACGGCGGCCATCATGGAGACAGACATCGCGGTCGCGAACAGATGCATTGCAGTGCTCCTTCATTTGAGTCTGCGCACTGTAGCGCGCTCGTCCACTGGCATGACCTGGGCACGCACGCTTCATCGCACCCCGGGCGGCCTAAAATCCGCTGGGCACCTCGCGCTGGCCGTCAGCCTCCGGCACCACCGCGCCCGGTCGATACGCCCGCAGGAACAACGCCACCGCACCGCTGACATACGCATCCAGCTGTACCGATTGCGCGTCTGTCGCATCGTCGCGCGCGGCAGCGGTGGCTGGCCGCCCGGTCATCAATCCGAAGAAATGCACCGATGCATCGGGCACGTTGTCGATCACCAATGCGCCGCGTTGCACCTCGCGCGCCAACAGCGTGCGCATCATGGTGTCGTAGCGCTCGAAGCACAGCGTCCACATTTCCTCGCGCATCTGGCCAGGCAGCAGTGGCGGGCGCACCAGGCCATAGGCGGCATCATCGCGCATGCTGCTGGCAGACACCCGCAGCACCGCATCGGCCACCGCAGCCAGGCGCCGCTCCAACGGGCCCTGCAGCTCCAGCAAGGCCGTCCAGCGATTGGGCGAGGCCTGCGCCAGCGCTTCCAGGGTAGTGCGGAACAGCACCTCCTTGGACGCGAAATGCGCATACACCGTGGCCTTGGACACCATCGCGCGCTCGGCGATGGTGTCCATGCTGGTCCGGTCGAAACCGTGCTGCTGAAACAGCACGCCTGCCGCCGCCAGGATGGCGCCACGCTTGTCGTGTGGCGCACGCCTGGGCGCAACGGGTGGCGCGTCGTCATCCACGCGACGGCTCCGCTGGCGGGGTCGCGGCGGCAGTGGGCGCAGCGGTTTGCAGCCAGCCTCCGCCCATGGCCTTGTAGAACGTTACCAGGTTGGTGAAGCGCGACAGCTGGGTGTTGATCAAGGTCTGCTGCGCGCTGTACAGCGCGCGCTGCGCATCCAGCGCCTGCAGATAGCTGTCGATGCCCCGTTCGAAACGCGCTTGCGACAGCTTGTAGCTATCGGCTGTGGCATCCACCAGCGCTTGCTGGGCCTGCAGTTGCCTGCCCAGCGTGTCGCGCTGCGCCAACGCGTCGGAAACCTCGCGGAACGCGCTCTGGATCGATTTTTCGTAGCGCGCCACTTCGATATCGCGGTTGGCCTTGGCCATGTCCAGATTGGCGCGATTGCGCCCGGCATTGAAGATCGGCAAGGTCAGCGTGGGCACGAAACTCCAGGCACGCGTGCCGGCATCGAACAGCCTGGACAGGCTGCTGCTGGACGAACCGGTAGATGCGGTCAGGCTGATGCTGGGGAAGAACGCTGCCCGCGCCGCACCGATATTGGCGTTGGCCGCACGCAAGTTGCGCTCGGCTTCCAGGATGTCCGGGCGACGTTGCAGCAACTGCGATGGCAGGCCGGCCGGCACGCTGGCCAACACATTGCCTTCCACGCTCGCGTTGTCGGGCAGTGCATGTGGCAGCAATTCCACCGGCACCGACGTGCCGACCAGCAGCACCAGGGCATTGCGATCCTGCGCCACCTGCGCGGTGTAGCGCTCCACATCCACGCGTGCGGTTTCCACCGTGGTCTGCGCCTGGCGCAAGGTCAGTTGCGAAGCCGCACCCAGCTCGAAGCTGCGCTGCTGCAGGCGATAACTGTCGCTCTGGCTGGTCAGGGTGGATTGCGCCAGCTGCAGCAACTGCTGGTCGGCCGCCAAGGTCAGGTAGGCGGTGGCCACTTCTGCCACCAGGCTGATATGCGTACTACGGCGCGCCTCGGCGGTGGCCAGGAATTGCTGCAACGCCTGTTCCTTCAGGCTGCGCACGCGCCCGAACAGGTCCAGCTCATAGGCACTGATGCCGATGTTGGCGCTGTAGGTGCGGAACACCTGCGGCTGGCCGGGAATGGCAAGCTCCGAGGGCGTGCGCGCATTGTTGGCGGTGCCGGTGCCCTCGATGGCGGGCAGCAGTGCGGCGCGATCCACCCGGTATTGCGCGCGGGCGACCTCGATATTGAGCGCGGCCACGCGCAGGTCGCGATTATTGTCCAGTGCCAGCGCAATCACCTGCTGCAGCGCCGGATCGGTGAAGACCTCACGCCAGCCGATGTCGGCGATGTACGCCGTGTCGGTGGTGCTGCCGGTATCGGCCGCGGCAGCCGGAGGGGCTGCCGACACATCGGTGCCGGCAAATTGCGCGGGCACCGGTGCGTCGGGCCGCGTGTAGCGCGGCATCAGCGTGCAACCGGAAAGCACGCTGGCCACGCCAAGCGCGCAAAGAGTCATGCGAATCGCGGTCATGTCAGTGTCCTGTGGGTTGCGGTGCGGGCGAGGCAGGTTGTGCACGGCGCTGGAACAGGCCGCACACCAGCACGAAGAACAACGGCACGAAGAGGATCGCCAGCACCGTGCCGGAGACCATGCCGCCGATCACGGCCGTGCCCAGCGCGTGCTGCGCGCCGGCGCCGGCACCGCTGGTCAACACCAGCGGCACCACGCCGAGGATGAAGGCCAACGAGGTCATCAGGATCGGCCGCAAGCGCATGCGCGCCGCTTCCAGTGCTGCGGCCACCAGGCTCTTGCCGCCCTCGTGCAATTCCCTTGCGAACTCCACGATCAAGATCGCGTTCTTCGATGCCAGGCCAATGGTGGTGAGCAAGCCCACCTGGAAGTACACATCGTTCATTTTCCAGGTCAGCATGGCCGCCAGCAGTGTGCCGAACACGCCCAGCGGCACCACCAGAATCACCGAGAATGGAATCGCCCAGCTTTCGTACAACGCGGCCAGGCACAGGAACACGATCAGGATCGAGACGCTGTACAACAGGCCGGTCTGACCGGAAGAGGCTTTTTCCTGACGCGACAACCCGGTCCACTCGAAACCGATGCCCGGTGGCAGCTTGGCGGCTGCGGCTTCGACGATCTGCATTGCCTCGCCGCTGGAGGCCGCACCCGGCAACGCCATGCCCAGGATCTCCATCGACGGCACGCTGTTGTAACGCTCCAGCCGCGGCGACCCGGATTGCCAGCTTGCCGTGGCGAAGGCGTTGAACGGCACCATGGTGCCGCCGCTGTTGCGCACGAACCAGTGGTCGATGTCCTGCGGGTTCATGCGATATGGCGCATCGGCCTGCAGCATCACCTTCTTGACCCGGCCCTTGTCGATGAAGTCGTTGACGTAGGTGCTGCCCCACGCGCTGGAGAAGGTGTCGTTGATGTCGGAGATCGACACGCCCATCGCCTGCGCTTTATGCGGGTCGATTTCCAGCTTGAACTCGGGCGTGTCTTCCTGGCCATTGGGGCGCACCGCCACCAGGCGCTTGTCTTGCGACAGCTCTGCCAGCAATTGATTACGTGCCTGCATCAACGCCGCATGACCCAGATTGGCGCGGTCCTGCAGCATCAGATCGAAGCCGGTGGCATTACCCAACTCCGACACCGCAGGCGGTGCGAACGCAAACACCTTGGCATCGCGGATACCGGCAAAAAATGCCCCGGCCTTGGCCGCCACGTCGGTGACGCTCTGGCCCTTGCCGGTGCGCTCGTCCCACGGCCGCAACTTGACGAAGGCAAAGCCCACGTTCTGGCCGCTACCGGCAAAACTGAAACCGGTCACCGCGAAGACACCGGCAACCGAATCCTTCTGGTCGACCAGGAAATGATGCTCCACCTGCTTGAGCACATCGCTGGTGCGCGCATTGGTGGCACCGGGCGGCAACTGCACCAGCACGAACAAGGTGCCCTGGTCTTCGTCCGGCAGGAATCCCACCGGCAACTTCATGAATCCGAACACCACCAAGGCCAGCAACGCCGCGTAGGCGAGCATGTAGCGCCAGCCCTTGCCGAGCATGTGCCGAACCACGCCCTGGTAGCCGGTGTTGCCGCGATCGAACAGGCGGTTGAACCAACCGAAGAACCCGGTGGTGGCCAGGCCATGACCCTTGTGCACCGGCTTGAGCAAGGTGGCGCACAAGGCCGGGGTCAGGATCATCGCCACCAGTACCGACAAGGTCATCGCCGAGACAATCGTGATCGAGAACTGCCGGTAGATCACGCCGGTTGATCCGCTGAAAAACGCCATCGGCACGAACACCGCCGCCAGCACCAGCGCCACGCCGATCAATGCCCCGGAAATCTGGTCCATCGATTTACGCGTGGCGTCCTTGGGCGACAACTGCTCCTCGCTCATCACGCGCTCGACGTTTTCCACCACCACGATCGCATCGTCCACCAGCAAACCGATCGCCAGCACCATCGCGAACATGGTCAAGGTATTGATGGTGAAACCGAACGCCGCAAGCACACCGAAAGTGCCCAGCAGCACCACCGGCACCGCAATGGTCGGAATCAACGTGGCACGGAAGTTCTGCAGGAACAGGTACATCACCAGGAACACCAGCACCACCGCTTCCACCAGCGTGTGCACCACCTGCTCGATGGAGATGCGCACGAACGGGGTGGTGTCGTACGGCTTTTGCACCTTCATGCCGGGCGGGAAGAACTTTTCCTGCTCTTCCAGGCTTTTATCGATCGCGCGCACCGTATCCAGCGCATTGGCACCGGTGGCCAGCTTGATCGCCAGACCGGCAGCCGGCTTGCCGTTGTAACGGCCCACCGTGTTGTAGCTTTCGCTGCCCAGCTCGATGCGGGCCACATCGCGCAAGCGCACCTGCGCGCCATCGGACTGGGTGCGCAGCAGGATGTTTTCGAATTGCTCGGCGGTCTTCAGCCGGGTCTGCGCAGTGATGGTGGCATTGAGCTGCTGGTTGGCCACCGCCGGCAACGCGCCCAACTGGCCGGCGGAAATCTGCGCGTTCTGCGCCTGGATCGCGTTGCGCACATCCACGGGCGTGAGGTTGAAATTGCTCAGCTTGTTGGGGTCCATCCACACCCGCATCGCGTACTGCGAACCGAACAAGGTGGTGTCACCCACGCCTTCGACGCGGCTGATGGTTTCCTGCACATTGGCGGCCACGTAATCGGACAGGTCCGAATCGCTCATGCTGCCGTCTTCGGACGTAAACGCCAGCACGTTGAGGAAGTTGGTGGCCGATTTGGTCACCGTCACGCCCTGCTGCTGCACTTCCTGCGGCAACAACGGCGTGGCCAGCGACAACTTGTTCTGCACCTGCACCTGCGCGGTGTCCGGATCGGTGCCGTTTTCGAAGGTCAGGGTGATGGTCACCGCACCGCTGGATTCGCTGGTGGACGCCATGTAGCTGAGATGATCCAGCCCCTTCATCTTCTGCTCGATGACCTGGGTGACGGTGTCTTCCAGCGTCTGCGCCGAGGCGCCCGGGTAGTTGGCGGTGATGGCGACAGCCGGCGGTGCGATGCTGGGATATTGCGCAATCGGCAAGGTGGCGATGGAGAGGATGCCGGCCAGCATCACGATGATGGCCAACACCCAGGCGAAGATCGGACGATCGATAAAGAAACGTGCCATGACGTGTGATCCCGCCTTCAGTTGGCCGCACGCGGTGCGGTCGGGGCAGCAGGACCGGCAGCATTGCCGGCGGCGGGCGTGGCCTTGGGCTGCCACGGCACGGTCTTGACCACGATGCCATCGCGCGCGCGCGACGCGCCTTCGACGACCACCTGCTCGCCGGGCTTCAGGCCGCTGCGCACCAGCCACTGGTCGCCCACCGCGCGATCGGTTTCCAGCACGCGCAACTGCAGCTTGTGGTCGGCGCCGACGACGAAGGCGGTGGGTTTACCGGCGCCGTTGCGCGAGACCGCCTGTTGCGGCACCAGCATGCCCTGCTCCTTGACGCCTTCCTGCAACACCGCGCGCACGTACATGCCCGGCAACAGCTCGGCGTTCGGGTTGGGGAACACTGCGCGCAGGGTGATCGAGCCGGTGTTCTGGTCGACGGTCACGTCCGAGAACGCCAGGTGCCCCTGCAGCGGGTAGGTGCTGCCGTCTTCCAGCAGCAGCGACACCTTGGCCGCGCCGTCGCCGGCCTGTTCCAGATCGCCGCGTGCCATCGCCTGCCGGAGACGCAACACCGCACTGCTGGGCTGGGTGACGTCGATGTAGATCGGGTCCAACTGCTGGATGGTGGTCAGCGCAGTGGCCTGGTTGGCGGTCACCAGCGCACCCGGGGTCACGCTAGAGCGGCCGATGCGTCCGGAGATCGGTGCATCGAGCCGGGCAAACGCCAGGTTGATACGCGCGGTCTCCACGCTGGCCTTGCCGGCTGCCACGTCGGCCTTGGCCTGACCTAGCGCGGCATCGGTGTCGTCACCTTCCTGCTGGCTGATCGCCTTGATCTGCGCCAGTTCCTTGTAGCGCTCGGCCTTGAGCTGCGCGGTGCGCAGGGTCGCCTCGGCCTTGGCCAGCGACGCCTGCGCGCTGGCATAGCTGGCGCGGTACTGGGCCGGGTCGATCTGGTACAGGGTCTGGCCAGCCTTGACGTCGCCGCCTTCGGTGAACTGGCGCGATTGAATGATGCCCCCACTTGCGGGCGAATTTCGGAGATCAGGTACGGAACGGTGCGCCCCGGCAATTCGGTGGTCAGGGTCACCGGTTGCTGCTTGACGGTCAGCACACCCATTTCCGGGGTGCCTTCCTGCGGCGGCGGGCCTCCCGGCGGGCTGCCGCAGGCGCTCAGCAGGGCGGTGACGGCGACGGCAACAGCAAGCAACGACGGGCGAAACGAGGCATGGGCACGCACGGGCAGGTCTCCGACGGAGGTGTGATGATTAAATCTAAACGGTACGGTTCGGTATCCTAATGAGCGCATCCGTAGCCGTCAAGCATTCCTGCCCAGTCGGTATACTTATGAATTATTGGGAGAACCCGATGCGGGTCAGAACCGAAGAAAAACGCGAGACCATCGTCCAGGCAGCCAGCGAGGTCTTCCTCGAGCTGGGCTTCGAAGGCGCGTCGATGTCGCAGATCGCCGCCCGCGTGGGCGGCTCCAAGCGCACGCTGTACGGCTACTTTCCGTCAAAGGAAGAGCTGTTCGTGGCCGTTGCCAAGGACATGTCGGACCGCTATTTCGATCCGTTGCTGCATGCGCTTTCGCAAAGCAGCGGCCCGGTCGATGAGGCACTGCAGCGCTTCGGCGAGGATGTGCTGCGGTTCCTGTGCGCCCCGCCCAACATCACCAGTTGGCAGACCATCATCGGGGTATCCGGCAGATCGGCGGTCGGCGCGCTGTATTTCAGCGCAGGGCAGGAGGAAGGCATCCAGCGCTTTGCCGAATACCTGCAGGCACAGGTGGAGTGCGGCCTGCTCCAGTGCGAAGACACGCTGCTTGCCGCCCACCAGTACGCTGCCTTGCTGGAATCGGAAACCTTGATGCCGTGCCTGTTTGGCGCACTCAAGGACCCCGCGCCCGAGTTCCTGCGCGACGCGACGCGACGTGCGGTGCAGACGTTTCTGGCCGCGTATGGCGGCAAGGCCGGCAAAGCGGCGTAACGCCCTTAGCGAGGTCACTGCATTGCACTGCGCGACGACGCGCAGTGCGCGTACAGGCGCCAAGCCTGCAATCCACTCAGGCGTCTAACCCACGCCGCCGCCCGCTGGCTAGAAGGCAGCGTCGTCATCACCGCATGACTCGACCAGGCAGCGATGCTGCATTGTCGGCGCAAGCATGCCGCTGCGGCGATTGAGCGGGGCTGCGATTGACGGTATTGCGATTGCGCTTCAACACGTTGCCATCGCAAGCAGGCTACCACTGGGGCATCGCGCCACCAGCGCCTTGGAACAGGCCGCGTGTACGCGCGACCTAGGCGCTGATCACTCGGCCACTGCGCATTTCGCGCACAGGCCGTGCACTTCCAGCGTCTGTGCCTGCGGCTGGAACCCGAGCGCCTTGGCGCGGGCTTCCAGTTGCGACACCACGTCGCGATCTTCCAGCTCCACCGCGCCGTGGCAGCGATCGCAGATCAGGAACGGCACCGAGTGTTGGGCGCTGTTGGGGTGGTGGCAGGCGACGAACGCATTGACCGATTCGAGCTTGTGCACGAAGCCGTTGGCCATCAGGAAATCCAGCGCGCGGTACACCGTGGGCGGGGCGTCGGCGCCCACGCCCTTGCCTTCGCGCACCCAGTCCAGCAGTTCGTAGGCCTTGACCGGCTTGCCGGCGTCGGCGATCAGCCGCAGCACGTTGGCGCGGATCGGCGTCAGCCGCAGGCCGCGTTCGCTGCAGGCACGCTCCACCGCGCGCACGAAACCGTTGGCGTCGTCGACGTGGTGATGCGGTGCGGTACAGGCGAGGTCTTGGGCGTGGGTGTGCTTGGTCATACAGGCTCCGGCGTCAGGCCGCTCAATCTTGATGAGTGCCGCATCGATGCGTTTCAAGGCACCCTCGCGTCCGGCCAGGTACACCGTTTGCGAAATGTCCGGGCTGACCTGGGTGCCGGTGATGGCCACGCGCAGCGGCTGGGCGATCTTGCCCATGCCCAGTTCCAACGCGGCAGCAGCGTCGTGCAGCGCAGCCGAGACGCTCTCCACGCTCCACGTCTCCACCGCAGCCAGCAACTCGCGCGCCTTGCCCAGCGGCACCTCGGCGCCCAGCTTGAGGTGTTTCATCACCGCCGCTTCGTCATAGGTTTCCAGCGGCCGGTACCAGACCACGGCTTTTTCGGCCATTTCCTTCAAGGTCTGCACGCGCTCGCGCAACGCCACCACCACATCGGCGGCGGCCGGGCCGGCAGCGATGTCCACCCCGAGCTTGGCAAGCTGGTACTCCAACTGCGGGGCGATGCTGGCCGGGTCGTCGGTCTTCAGATAATGCTGATTGACCCAGCCGAGCTTGGCCATGTCCAGGCGCGCGGCCTTGGAATTGACGTCCTTGACGTCGAACAGGTCCAGCAATTCCTGCTGGGTGAACAGCTCCTGGTCGCCATGCGACCAGCCCAGGCGCGCCAGATAATTGATCAATGCATGCGGCAGATAGCCGGCGTCCTTGTACTGCATGACGTCGGCCGCGCCGGTGCGCTTGGACAGCTTGGCGCCCTGCTCGTCCAGGATCATCGGCATGTGCGCGAACTTGGGTACCGGTGCGCCCAGTGCCTCATAGATATTGATCTGGCGCGGAGTGTTGTTGATGTGGTCGTCGCCGCGGATGACCTCGGTGATGCCCATGTCCCAGTCGTCCACCACCACTGCGAAGTTGTAGGTGGGAAATCCGTCCGGGCGGAAGATCACCATGTCGTCGAGCTCGCTGTTGGCGATCTCGATGCGGCCCTGATCAGGTCGTCGAACACCACCGTGCCGCCGACGGGATTCTTGAAACGGATGACGCGATTGGGGTCGTCGCGATACGGCAGGTTCTGCTCGCGGGCGGCGCCGTTGTAGCGCGGCTTTTCCTGCCTGGCCATGGCGGCCTCGCGCATGGCGTCGAGTTCTTCGCGGGTTTCGTAGGCGTAATACGCCTTGCCCTGCGCGAGCAACTGCTCGGCAACCTCTTGATAGCGCGCAATGCGCTGGGTCTGGTAGATCGGACCTTCGTCGTAACCCAGGCCCAGCCATTCCATCGCTTCCAGGATGGCGTCGATGGCCGCCTGCGTGCTGCGCTCGCGGTCGGTGTCTTCGATGCGCAGCACGAACTGCCCGCCGCGGTGGCGTGCCTCCAGCCAGCAATACAGGGCGGTGCGGGCGCCGCCGATGTGCAGGTAACCGGTGGGGCTGGGAGCGAAACGGGTGCGGCAGGTCATGGAGCGCTCGGCAAAACGGGAGTCGCCCGATTTTACCTTGCGCAGCGTGGCCCTGCCCGGCCCCTGGCTCAGCGGTTGCGCAGCAGGTCGCCGTACACCACGCACTCGCCGTCGCTGCGGGCCGTGCCCGGCGCGTCGTACAGCACCAGCCAGGTGGGAATCTTGCCCGCCAGTTGCCTGGGCAGGTTGCAGATGGCCTCGGCGCGGTCGCAGTCCTTGCCATGCGGCAGCACTGCCGATTCCAGCAGGTCGTGCTGGAAGCGCACCGGTGCGCGGTTGGCGGCCAGCACGCTGCGCGCATCCGGCCATTTGAACAGGCGGATTTCGCCGTTCAAGACCATCGTCGGCCCGGCCAGCAGATATAGATCGTCGGCGGAATAATGCAGGTCGCGGATGCCCAGCCCACCCAACTGCAAAATGCTTGCGCAGCAGGGTGCCGTCTTCGTCCAGCGGGGCCAGGCGCAGGTGGTCGCCGTGGGCTTCCACCTGGATCTCCAGCAATGCCGTCCAGCCACGCAGCACCGGCCCGCGCAGGCCCAGCAGCAAACGCTGGCCATCGACCACGATGCCTTCGATATCGAAGCCGTTGTCCTTGCCGGGAATCTTCAGGAACGGACCGAAATGCGGGTCGTCGGCAAGCAGGTCGGTGAGCTGGTTGTGCTTGGCATCGCCCTTGAGCCGCAGCGCCCGGCGGCCGTCGGCCGCTTCGCGCACCAGCTGCGGGGTACCGTCTTGCGCATACTCGATCGGCAGGCAGGCCAGCAGGCGGCGATTGGCATCGAGCTTCAACTTGGTCAGGCGTTTGGCGTTTTCGGCGTCGTCGCGGCCGCGCTTGGCGTTCTTGCGTTTGCTGCCGTGCGAGCCGACGACCCACAAGAATCCGTCCGACAGCCCCATGCCTTCCAGGTCGGCCTCCTCGCCGTCTTCGCCCGGCAGATCCAGCAGCTCCGCCAGTGGGAAGCTCTGCCCTTCGCCGAAGCGCAGCGTCTGCCGCTGTGCGGGGTCGAGCTTGCGCAGCCGGTCCACCGCGCAGGCTTCGTCGCCGGCCACCCACAGCCAATCGTCGGTGAAGGCGGCGCCGGACAGATTGCTGTGCACCAGCGCACCGGGCGCGAACTCGAGCCGGACGCTATGCGGAATCAAAGTTTTCTTGGCCATGGGCACCTGCGGCAAGGGATCAACCGAACGCAGCCAGCTTGGCACGCGTCACATCGGGCGCCAACTGCCCCGGCCAATCGCGGTCGTTGGCCACCTGCGCCTGCGTGCGGCTGGCCTCGAAGGCGGCGAAGTCCAACTCGGCCAGTGCCCACACGGCCTGGCCCTGGGTCTGCGCCAGCACGCCATCGGCGGGGAAGCCGACATCCATCGGCGCAAACACCGCCGCCTCGCCGGTATTGATGTCCAACGCCGGGCTCCACGGCGCTTGGCCTGCGGTCACCGACTGCGCGACGAACACGCGATTTTCCAGCGCGCGCGCCAGGCATCCGATGCGCACGCGCATGGCGCCGGCAGCGGTGTCGGTGCAGCTGGGCACGATCAACAAGCGCGCACCGGCCTCGTATTGCGCACGTACCGGCAGCGGGAACTCGCTGTCGTAGCAGATCGCAATCGCGGCGCGCATGCCGTCCAGTTCGAACACCTTCAGTTCGTCGCCCGGCTCGATCAGCCCGGTAGCCTTTTCGAAGCCGGTGAGCTGCAGCTTGTCCTGCCAGCCGTGCAGGCCCTCCGGCGTAAACCAGTCGCTGCGATTGCGGTAGCGGCCGTGGCCCAGATCGAGCAGGAAACTGCCGGCAATCAGATGCAGCCGATGTTCCCGCGCCAACCGCGCAAACAGTTCCAGCCATGGCCCACGCAGCGCCTGGATCGCCACCAGCGATTCGGGCAGGCCGGCAGAAATCTGCGTGTCGAACGTTGCGCCCAGCTCCAGCGACAGATATTCGGGCAGCACCACCACCCGCGCACCGGCGTTGGCGGCTTCGGCGATCAGGGCCGACTGGCGCGCCGCAAACGCAGCGAAATCGACAGGCTTGCCGATGGAGTATTTGGCAACGGCAATTTTCATCTGGTGGCCTTTGGGTTGTTGGATCGACGCGGCGAAGCAATCAGAGCGCATGGCGAGGCAGCGTGCAGCGACCTTGCACACCGCCGGCGACGCTTGTCGGTCGCTGTAGGGCGGTAGCCGCTCACTGCGGCAACGCACGTGTCCACACAGACAAGCTGTGGTCGATCTCGCCATGTTGCAACTCCGCCCAGTGCAGGTGCACCCGCATGCCCGGCTGCGGGGCGTAACCGCGCTTGCGCCAGAACGCATCGTTGGGGCGGTAATCGGCTGGTTGGCGCGGGTCGTCGGGCGCCCGTTCCACCGAGCAGAACGCGGTCAATGCAAAGCGGCCCAGCGCACGTGCATGCGCTTCGCGCCGGTCGAAAAATGCATGGCCGATCCCCTGCCCGCGATACGCCGGCAGCAGCACCGATTCGCCGAAATAGAACACGCCGGCCGGATCGATGCCTGCCGCACGGAACGGTGCGTGGAACGCGTCGCTGTCGTCGAGCAGCGGCAAGCCGGTCGATGCACCGATCACCGCATCGGCATCGCGCGCCAGCACGAAGACGCTGTCTGGCGATGCCGCATAGGCCGCCAGATAGTCGCGCTCGTACGCGGCATCGCCTTGGTACAGATACGGCCAGGCGCCGAACACGCTGATGCGCAGCTGCGCCACCGCATCCAGATGCGGCAGCACCTGCGCGCCGCGCACCGTTTCCACCATCAACGAGGAGCCAGTCATGCCGGCCATGGTAAGCCAGCCAGGCGTGGCCGCAATGCCATGCTTCAACGCAGCCAATGACCGTGGTTCCAAACGCGGGTCTGCGGCTGTTGCCACAGCAACCACACCGCCGCTTCGTCGGTGGCCAGCAGTACCCCGAGCAGCGCATCGGTGCTGCGTGCCCAGTAGCTGCCATTGCCCAGCCGTTGCCACGGTCCATAGCTGCGTGTCCGTGGGTTGCCGGCGCGGGGGTGCTGCTGCGCTGCCGCCTGCAAGAACGCATGCCCGCCCATGCGCAATTGCTGCGCGGTGCGTGCGTGCAGCTGCAGGCCCACCACCCCGCGGCGCCTGTCGCGGTTCAGTGGCAGGGCCGACAGCGCCGAACTTTCCCAAGAGCCCGGCAACGCTGCGGGAAGCAGCGCCACCGTCTCGATGCCGGCGGGCAGCAAACGCTGCGCGCGCCGGTGCAATCGTGCCTGCGCCAGCATGCCGGCCTCACCGCAGGCTGTTGCCAAGCTCGTACCAATCGAGCTTGCGGGTGACCCACATGATGCTGGCCAGGATGCCGAACAGCAGCAACGACCCCATCAGCAGCGCGTTGTCCTCGGAGATCAACAGGCTGTAGAGCACCGCATACAAGGCGGTGAGCATCACCGAGAAACCAGCCGCACGGACCCAACTGCGCAACACGCCGGACAGGTAGAAGAACTGCAGGCCGATACACGCCGCCGCCGACACCAGGTAGGCCTGCCAGAACGCGATGTGTTCGGAAAGGCTGAGCAGCAGCAGGAAGAAGATCGCCAGCGCCAGGCCCACCAGCAGGTATTGCAACGGATGGATGGGCAAGCGCTTGATCAGTTCGAACAGCACGAAGGCCACGAAGGTCAGCACCACGAACAGGATGCCGTACTTGCTGGCGCGGTCGGCCTGGGTATACACGTCCACCGGATCGACCAGGCGCACTTCCAGCATATCCAGCGCCGCATGGCTGGACTGCAACTGCGTCTGCGCACCGGTGGCCAGCGACGACAGCGACCAGCTCGCATCGAAGCCCTTCGGCCCGATGCTCGGCGCATTCGGCAGGAAGCGGCCACCGAAGGACGGGTGCTGCCAGTCCGAGCGCAGGGCGATGTCGTTGTTGTCGGCGATCGGCGCGATGGCCAGCCGGCGCGTGCCGTCCAGCACGAACTGCATGTCCACCACGTTGCCGTCCTGCAGCCGGCCGGCGAGCGGGTCGGCCAGCGGACCCAGTTGGGCATGGATGCCCGCCGAACGGTCGGCCAGTGCGCCTGCGCCGCTCTCCAGCGCCAGCGTGCGGCCATCGACCTGCAGGCGCGGCGTGCCGACCAACCCACGCACGTCGGAAATCCCGATTGCCAGATACGGCTGGCC
This sequence comes from Xanthomonas phaseoli pv. phaseoli, assembly GCA_022749655.1. GTDB lineage: Bacteria > Pseudomonadota > Gammaproteobacteria > Xanthomonadales > Xanthomonadaceae > Xanthomonas > Xanthomonas phaseoli. The sequence continues at coordinate 2,246,969 of CP094243.1, read as the reverse complement.
ATACACACGGGTCGGCGCAGCCGCATAGTCGAAGGGGTCGTATTCGGCATGCAAGGTGGCCTTCCAGGAATACACCTGCACGCGGTACAAGCCCACCTCGCGCACCGAGGGCAGCATTTCGCCGCCGAGTTTCAGGCGACGCGGCGTTTGCAGCAGCGTACCTTCGCGCTTGCGCCAAACCTTGCGCTGGTTGCCCTGCTCGTCCGGCTCGGTGACCTGCACGTCTTCGGTATACGGCAGCACCCGCACCGGCGCGATGAACTGCTGCTCGCCGGCCTTGCTTTGCGCCACTCGCTCCACCGCCTCGTCGCGATAGCGCGCGCGGTCCTGCACCGCGCCACGGATCAGCAGCAGCGGAACCAACAACAGCAGGATCAGCCCGCCGATGGTGGCGAACCGCAACAACAGTTTCAGGGATTTCATCAGCCGTCCTCAGCTTGGGAGGCGGCCAGGGTGCGCGACGCCGGTGTTGGCGGTTTGAGGCGAATTTGAAGCGAATGTGAAGTGGGCGCCCCGGACAGTTGGCGACCGGCACTGTGACGCATTGACGAAATACGGTTTTCACCGCGGCAAAGTGCCACCCGTACCCAACACAGGCTTCTGTTTGATCGGCAGCACTTCGCCTTGCCGCCGCACGCCTCGCCTTCACGCGTAACGATGCACGGGCAGGTGCGCAGCCTCAAATCCCTCGTTCTTGTTTGGTCGCGGCTTCCAGTTCGCTGTTGTTCGATGCGGTCCTGAGCCGCATGCGCTGCATCAGCGCTGCCACGGCCGCACGCCCACTCGGCAGTGATTCGGCAACTGCGCACGACTGCATTCATCCCTCAACCTGGAGCCGTCTTCCATGAACTCGCACCGTTCGCTCGCCCTTTGCCTGCTCGCCGCCCTGAGCCTGACCGCTGCCACCGCGCAGGCGGCAGTGCACGGCATGGGCCTGAAGCCTTCGTCGTTGATGCAGCCTGTCACTCCGCTGTTCGGTACCGAGAGCGTGAGCACACCGCTGCCTGCCAGTGTCGACCTGACTGCATGGGCGATCACGCCGGGCGACCAAGGGCAGGTCGATGCCTGCGCGTCATGGGCGACCGCTCATACCCTGACCGGTTGGTATGCCAATGCCAACAAACAGGCCCAGACGCGCTTTGCCCCGATGTACCTGTACAGCCAGGTCAACGGCGGCGTGGACGAAGGCTCCACCCTGGAAGCGCCGCTGCAGATCGCGCTTGCGCAGGGCATCGACACCGAGCAGCACTATTCGTGGGGCAACTACGACTGGAAACACCAACCCACTGCCGCCGACAAGGCCAACGCTGCGAAGAACCCGACGCCGTATCGCCACTACACCGTGCTGTATTCGGGCAGGGGGAATGGGGAAGCGCCCTGATCCAACAGATCAAGCTCGCCCTTGCCTCTTCCACACCGGTGGCGATCGGCTTCTACGTGCGCCAGGGCTTTGAAGACCTGACAGCCAGGAATCAGGTCGATTACGACATCACAACGCCGATCCTGGGCGGGCATGCGGTCATCGCGCTGGGTTACGACAGCGAAGGACTGATCGTGGAAAACAGCTGGGGCACCGCATGGGGCAACAAGGGCTTCGGCAAACTGTCCTGGTCGGTGGTCGCCAAGGATGTGATCGTCGCCGACGTGGCGTACTAGCACGGCACGAACATCACCACTGCTTCCAGCGCAGCTTCACAGAGCTGCGAGGGATGGCGGGCGAACTGGTTCAGCACGGCCACGCGCCGTACGGCTGATCGACGCAGGCGCGGCATGTGCTCTGGCGCATGCCGTCGCCTTGAACGCACAGCTGCCACCGGCGCCGGCCCACCGCGACAACTGCCTGCAGCGACTCAACCGATCGGCAGGCGCAACACCGCACGCGCACCGCCACCGTGGCGATTGCCCAGCATCACGTCCCCGCCATGCAGGCGCGCAACCTCGCGCACGAACGGCAAGCCAAGCCCGGAACTGCGCTGGCCGGTCTGCGGACGTGCCAACGAATAGAACCGCTCGAAGACGCGCTCGAGCGCGTAATCGGGCACGCCGCTGCCACGGTCTTCGACCACCAACTCCCAGCGCCCATCGTGCAGCCGCGCATGCAGGCGCACATGGCTGTCTTGCTTCGAAAACGCGATGGCGTTTTCGAGCAGATTGATCAGTGCCTGTCTCAGCAGAAAACCATCGCCCAGTACGTGGTGATCGCCTGGCGCCCCGGCCCCTGCATCCACTTGCACGGTGACGCCAGCGGCCGCCGCGCGCAGCGCCACCGCGTCCGCCGCAGCCTGCAGCAGCCCATCGATACCGATGCGCTCGCGCTTCTGCAGCCAGCCGTGCTGCTCCACTTCGGCCAGTGCCAGCAGCTTGTCGATGGTTTCGGTGAGCCGGTGTTCCTGCGCGCGGATGGTGGCAACGAAATGCTGGCGGTCGGCTTCCGGCAGTGGCTCGGTCAACAGCTCCGAAGCACCGCGAATCGCCGCCAGCGGGCTTTTCATCTCGTGCGTCAGCGACTGCACGTACTGCTCCACGTACGCCGTGCCTTCCAGCTTGCGGCGCATGCTCTCCAGCGCCTGGCCCAGATCGCCGATTTCATCGCCACGCGGTTTGGGTGGCGGTACCGGGATGCCGGCGCTCACCGCCTGCGCATAGCGATTGAGCCGGCCGATGCCGCGCATCAACCACCAGGTCATCAAGATGCCGATCAACGCGGAAATGCCGATCAACCAGGCGCCGCGCTGCAGGATGTTGCGCTGGCTGGCTTCGATGAACGGGTCGATGCTGCGATTGGGCTGCGCCAGGGTCAGCACGCCGATCAGTTTGCCGCGGTCGTCCGGTGCATAGATCGGCGCGGCCACATGCATCACCGTGGCGGTGGGGTCGCCATCGATCTCCGGGCTGGAACGCGCGCCGTATTCGCCGCGCAAGGTGCGGTAGACATCGTTCCAGCGCGAGTTGTCGCGGCCCACGCGCGGCCCAGCGAATCGAACACCACCACGCCGCGCGCATCGGTGACGGTCACGCGGTAATCCACCGTGTTCTTGCGAAAGCGCCATACCCATGCCTTGGGATCGCGCTGCTGCGCCCTGGCCACGTTGCGCGCGAAACTGCCATCGGCAAGCGTGCCGGCGGCCAGTTCGCTGCCGGCGATTTCCGCCAGCACATTGGCCGCATCCACCAGCGTGGATTCCATCGCCTGGCGCACGCCCGGCTTGACCTCGTTGACGAACACCCGCATCACGAAGAACGCGGCCAGGCCCACGATCAGGAAGAAACCCAGAAACAGCTTGAGACCGAGCCGCATGTCAGCGCGCAGCCTCGCTCAGGTCGCAACATGCGTGCCGGCGCATGCCTACACTTCCAGCGCGTAGCCAAGGCCACGGTGGGTGCGGATCGGGTCGGCCGGCACGCCGGCCAGGCGCAGCTTGCCGCGCAGCGTCTTGATGTGGGTGTCGACGGTGCGGTCCGCACTGTCGGCGCTGGCATCCCAGCCACGGTCCATCAGCTGCGCACGGCTCAGGATCGCACCGGGGCGCTGCAGCAACGCTGCCAGCAGCGCGTATTCGTAGCGCGTCAGCGGCAGCAGGGTCTGGCCGTAGCGGATGCGGCTGCCCTCGCGGTCGATCGCAAACGCGCCGTGCGGCTGCCAGCCCGATTCGGCCGCCGCGCCGGCATGGCGTCGGCGCAGGCGCGCACGCACGCGCGCCACCAGCTCGCGCGGCGAGAACGGCTTGGCCATGTAATCGTCGGCGCCCAGCTCCAGGCCGAGCACGCGGTCGATCTCGTCGTTGCGCGCGGTCAGGAAGATCACCGGCACCTCGCTGAAACTGCGCAATGTGCGGCACACCTCGAACCCGTTGATGTCCGGCAGGCCCACGTCGAGGACCACCACATCGGCCGGATCGGCGCGCAGGCGCGTCAGCGCATCGCGGCCCAGCAGGCAATGCTCGGGCGCATAGCCCTCGCTGCGCAGCGCATAGAGCACGGTATCGGCAATGGCGGCTTCGTCTTCGACGACGAGCACACGGGCGGCAGACTCGGACATGCCGCGCAGCATACCGGCACGCGGGCACGGCCTACAGGTGGAGGCGGTCCACGCATGGCGTGGCAGGACAGGACGCATATCCCCATGCTGCTTGCGGCATCGCGCAGCCTCTGGAGGTCGCCACACCGCGCTTGCACCGCGTCGGCCGCAATGGGCGGCAACAAATCGCGCCGCAGCCTCTACACTGCCGCGATGAACTATCGCCACGCCTTCCATGCCGGCAACCATGCCGACGTGCTCAAGCACATCGCCCTGCTTGCCCTGATCGACACCCTCAAGCGCAAGGACACTCCGTTCTTCGTGCTCGACACGCACGCCGGGCGCGGCCGCTACCAACTCGGGAGCGAAGAGAGCCGCAAGACCAACGAGGCCGATGCCGGCGTGATGCGGCTGATGGCAGAGGCCAGCTTGCCCGAGGTGGTCGAGCGCTATCTGCGCGCGGTGCAGGCCGACAACCAATCCGTTGCCCGCCCGGCCATGCCCGGCCAGAAGCCCACCCGCCCGACCGCCGGCATCCAGCTCAATTACTACCCCGGTTCGCCGCTGCTGGCTGCGCAAGCACTGCGCGAGCAGGACCGCATGGCCTTCTGCGAACTGCAGCCCGACGAAGCCGAGGCGCTCAAGGCCCTGTTCGCCAGGGACAGCCGGGTACGCGTGCACGCCGGCGACGGCTATGCGGCGATCCGCGCCTTCCTGCCGCCGCGGGCTGGCAACACCAAGATCGGCCGCGGGCTGGTGCTGATCGACCCGCCCTACGAAGCGCAGGACGCCGAATACCCGCAGATCATCCACAGCGTGCGCGAGGCGCTGGCGCGCTGGCCGCAGGCGATCTGCATGGTGTGGTACCCGATCAAGCTGCGCCGCAGCCTGCAGCCGTTCATGCGCAAGGCCGCCGCGCTGCCGGCCAAGTCGGTGCTGGTCGCCGAGCTGCAGGTGCGCCCGGACGACTCGCCGCTGCGCCTGACCGGCAGCGGGCTGTTGATCGTCAACGCGCCCTGGCAGTTCGACCAGCTGCTGGCGCCAGCGTTGCCGGTGCTCAAGCAGCATCTCGGCGAGCCCGGCGCCTCGACCCGGCTGGAGTGGCTGCGCCAGGACGGCTGAGCCGGCAGGCGCGTGCGCCTGCCCAGCGCGGTGGGTATGCAGGCATTGTCGTTGCACCGCTGCAATGGCCGGCACCAGGCGCGCCGCGTGTAATGCCCGCTGCGCGGCCCGCAGATCGCGTGCATGCTGCCGGGCACCGGGATGGGCGTTGCCATGGGCTTGCTGTCCTCGGCGACACAGCAGTTGCCGCAAACACCTCAGCGCAGCGCAGACGAGCGGCTGCTGCACCGGATACACCTGTCCCAGGAAGGCCAGGCCGGGTGACAACCGCCTTCCGGCGGCCCTGTTGCGTCCATTCGGCTGCCACAGTGCGCGCCCCATCACGCTCACGACCGGCTCACGGCTCCGCTCGTTACAGTTGTGTGAGAAGCACTGCCACCTCCTGTCGGCCCCCGGCGGCACACCGGATTCATTCACGGTTGCGCGCCGGGCTGGTGCCAGAATCTTCCGATCTTTAAGGAACACCGGTCATGGCCATTCGCAATCGCATGCCTCCCTGGCATGAAAACTTCAGCCTGCCCAATGGCCGCACTCTTCTGCTTCGCCCGATCCGTCCCGAGGATGGTCCGCCGCTGCAGGGAGCTTTCAGCCTGTTGGGACCGGAGGAAATTCGCGCGCGCTTTGTGCGCTCCTCCACCGAAATCACCCCGGAGATGGTGCAGCGCCTGACCCATCCCAACCCCAAGAGCGAGATCGTGCTGGTTGCCGCCGAGCAATTGCCGCCCGGCGAAGCACTGGTGGGCGCGGTCGCGCGCGCCGCGTTGGTACCGGGCACACGCCAGGCCGAATACACCATCCTGGTCAGCAGCTTTGTCGCCGGCCAGGGGCTGGGACGGCAGCTGATGCGCAAGCTGGTCAAGTGGGCACGGCGCAAATACCTGGACTGCCTGTTCGGCGATGTGCTGCAAAGCAATGTGCCGATGCTGCAGTTGGCGGAATCGCTGGGCTTCAAGCCGCAGGCGCACCCGGAGTCGCCGGAACTGGTGCGGATGGTGTTGGAGCTGGATGCTTGAGTTGCCGGGATTCGGGATGCGGGATTTGTGATTCGTCAGAGCAGATCGCGGCTGCTTTGCGTGATCGGGGCTTGGGGCTTGCTTCATCACGGAGAGCCCGCGTTGCGCGGCGGCCTGATGTTCCTCGACGGTAAGCCGCAAGCCCCCGAAAGGATCGGCACGCTGGCTGACACCTAAGGCCACCTACGGGTCCTTCCCCTCGCCGCTCGCAGGATCCTGGGGTGGCATGGATGCCACGCTTCATCCGCGCACGCCGCTCCCTGGAGGGAGACAGCCCGACGTTTCGCCACGGAGAGCTCACAACCGTCGAGAGTGTTGCCGTGATGACGGGAGCGCTGTGTCCGGCTCATCCCCAGGCGCCACGCAAAACCGACTGCTGTGGTGTCCTCGCCGCGCGCGGAACCTGCGGCGGCATGGATGCCTCCACAGAGCCTGCAGGACGGATTCATGGCGTGTGCCGCAAGCGATGAGGGTAGCGCGCACTTGAGCGAGTGGGGTCTTTGCCTCGCGAGCGTGCGCATGAGTTGCACCCGCGTACCCAATGCCATGACCCCCGCCGTTCACATCCGGGCAGGTAGCCCACCGCCAGCTTTCACGCCAGATGGACCGGGCACTGCGGGGCTCTGATAAAATCGCCGGCTGATGCCGTCGCCTACCTTCCCCTTCCCGCCGCTGCCCAAGTCCGGCCAGCTCCGCGCCTACTGGCGCGCCCCGTCCTCTCCGACTGCGCTGGCGTGGTCGATTGCGCGGGCAGCCGAAGCGCATGCCGGCCCCCTGCTGGTGATCGCCCGCGATAACCAGAGCGCGCATCAGATCGAAGCCGATCTGCATGCCTTGCTCGGCGAGCATGCGGCGCTGCCGGTGGTGCCGTTTCCCGATTGGGAAACCCTGCCCTACGACCAGTTCAGCCCGCACCCGGAAATCATCAGCCAGCGGCTGGCCGCCCTGCACCGCCTGCCGGGCCTGGCCCGCGGCGTGGTGATCGTGCCGGTGCAGACCTTGCTGCAGCAGTTGGCGCCGCTGAGCTACATCGTCGGCGGCAGCTTCGATCTCACCGTTGGCCAGCGCCTGGATCTGGATGCGGAAAAGCGCCGCCTGGAAAGCGCCGGCTACCGCAACGTGCCGCAGGTGATGGACCCGGGCGATTTCGCGGTCCGCGGCGGCCTGCTGGACGTGTTTCCGATGGGCGCGGACACGCCATTGCGCGTCGAATTGCTGGATGAGGACATCGATTCGATCCGCGTGTTCGACCCGGAATCGCAGCGCTCGCTGGACAAGGTGGACGCGGTCAAGATGCTGCCGGGCCGCGAAGTGCCGATGGACGATGCCAGCGTGGAGCGCGTGCTGGCCTGCCTGCGCGAACGCTTCGACGTGGATACCCGGCGCAGCGCGCTGTACCAGGACCTGAAATCCGGGCTGGCGCCATCGGGCATCGAGTATTACCTGCCGATGTTCTTCGCCAAGACCGCAACGCTGTTCGATTACCTGGACAAGCGCGTGCTGCCGGTGATTGCCACCGGCGTGTCCAATGCCGCCGACGCATTCTGGACGCAGGCGCAGAACCGCTACGAACAGCGCCGACACGATGTGGAACGCCCGCTGTTGCCGCCGGACGAGCTGTACCAATCGCCGGATGCGCTGCGCGAGCGGCTCAACAAGCTGGCGCGTATCGAAGTATGGGCCGGCGATCATGCGCGCATCGATGAGGCCGCCCCGCTCGGCGACCAACCGTTGCCGCCGCTGCCGGTGGCCGCAAAGGACGCGCCGGCCGGTCAGGCGCTGGCGACGTTCCTGAGCCATTATCCGGGCCGCGTGCTGGTCGCTGCAGATTCGGCCGGCCGCCGCGAAGCCTTGATGGAAGTGCTGGCCGCCGCGCAGTTGAAGCCGGAGCTGGTCGCCGATGTGCCGGCGTTCCTGGCGGGCACGCTGCGTTTTGGCATCACCGTGGCGCCGCTGGAAGACGGCTTTGCGCTGGATCAGCCGCAGGTTGCGCTGCTGACCGAACGCCAGCTGTTCCCGGAACGGGCCAACCAGCCGCGCCGCGCGCGCCGGGTCGGACGCGAGCCGGAAGCGATCATCCGCGATCTGGGCGAGCTGTCCGAAGGCGCGCCGATCGTGCACGAGGATCACGGCGTGGGCCGCTACCGCGGCCTGATCGTGCTCGATGCCGGTGGCATGCCTGGCGAATTCCTGGAAATCGAATACGCCAAGGGCGACCGGCTGTATGTGCCGGTGGCGCAGCTGCACCTGATCAGCCGCTACTCCGGCGCCTCGGCGGAAACCGCGCCGCTGCATTCGCTGGGCGGCGAGCAATGGACCAAGGCCAAGCGCAAGGCCGCCGAAAAGGTCCGCGATGTCGCTGCCGAACTGCTGGAAATCCAGGCACGCCGCCGCGCACGCGCCGGCCTGGCGTTGCAGGTGGACCGCGCGATGTACGAGCCGTTCGCGGCTGGATTTCCGTTCGAGGAAACCGGCGACCAGTTGGCCGCCATCGATGCGACGCTGCGCGATCTGGGCAGCAGCCAACCGATGGACCGCGTGGTCTGCGGCGACGTGGGCTTCGGCAAGACCGAAGTCGCGGTACGTGCGGCATTCGCCGCCGCCAGCGCCGGCAAGCAGGTCGCCGTGCTGGTACCGACCACATTGCTGGCCGAACAGCACTACCGCAATTTCCGCGACCGCTTCGCCGATTACCCGATGAAGGTGGAAGTGCTGTCGCGCTTCAAGAGCACCAAGGAAATCAAGGCCGAACTGGAAAAGGTCGCCAGCGGCGAGATCGACGTCATCATCGGCACGCACCGCTTGTTGCAGCCGGATGTGAAATTCAAGGATCTCGGCCTGGTCGTGGTCGACGAAGAACAGCGCTTCGGCGTGCGGCAGAAAGAAGCGCTCAAGGCGATGCGTGCCAACGTGCATCTGCTCACGCTCACCGCCACGCCCATCCCGCGCACGCTCAACATGGCCATGGCCGGCCTGCGCGACCTGTCGATCATCGCCACCCCGCCGCCGAACCGCCTGGCAGTGCAGACCTTCATCACCGCCTGGGACAACACGCTGCTGCGCGAAGCCTTCCAGCGCGAACTCAGTCGCGGTGGTCAGCTGTATTTCCTGCATAACGACGTGGAAAGCATCGTGCGCATGCAGCGCGATCTGTCCGAACTGGTGCCGGAGGCGCGCATCGGTATCGCGCATGGGCAGATGCCCGAGCGTGAGCTGGAACGGGTGATGCTGGATTTCCAGAAGCAGCGCTTCAACGTGTTGCTGTCGACCACGATCATCGAATCGGGCATCGACATTCCCAATGCCAACACCATCATCATCAACCGCGCCGACCGTTTCGGCCTCGCACAGTTGCATCAGCTGCGCGGCCGCGTGGGTCGCTCGCACCACCGCGCCTACGCGTACCTGGTGGTGCCGGATCGCCGCTCGATGACTTCCGATGCAGAAAAGCGCCTGGAAGCGATTGCCTCGATGGACGAGCTCGGTGCCGGCTTCACCCTGGCCACGCACGACCTGGAAATCCGCGGCGCCGGTGAGTTGCTCGGCGAAGACCAAAGCGGCCAGATGGCCGAGGTCGGCTTCAGCCTGTATACCGAACTGCTCGAGCGCGCGGTGCGCAGCATCCGCCAGGGCAAGCTGCCCGACCTGGATGCCGGCGAGGAAGTGCGCGGCGCCGACGTCGAACTGCACGTGGCCTCGCTGATTCCCGAGGATTATCTGCCCGACGTGCATACGCGGCTGACCTTGTACAAGCGTATTTCCAGCGCCCGCGATGCCGATGCGCTGCGCGAACTGCAGGTGGAGATGATCGACCGCTTCGGCCTGCTGCCGGACCCGGTCAAGCACCTGTTCGCCATTGCCGAGCTCAAGCTGCAGGCCAATGCGCTGGGCGTGCGCAAGCTGGATCTGGGCGAGAACGGCGGGCGGCTGGTGTTCGAGGCCAAGCCGGCGATCGACCCGATGACCATCATCCAGATGATCCAGAAACAGCCGAAGATCTACACGATGGATGGCCCGGACAAATTGCGCATCAAGCTGCCGATGCCCGAAGGCGCCGACCGTTTCAATGCGGCACGCGGCCTGTTGGCGGCGTTGTCGCCGGGCTGAAGCACTGCGGCGCCGGCAAGCGACGACCGCACCCAGCCCGACCACCACGCGTGACGAGCGACCAGGCCGGGGAACAAGCCCCGGCCTGATCGCATTCGCCCGTCAGGACGGCCGCACCTAACGCGCCGCGCATCCTGTGTGGATGAAGCGCCTGCCGGTGCTTTACGGGCGCGAGCAGGCCAGGCGTCGCCCGCCACGCCGTGCCGGAACGGGGGCGAACTGTCCAACAGGACAGGCCCGGATAGTCCCCTGAGCCTGCTTGCGACAAAGCTGAGCAATTAATCCACAGGCGGTGACGGATTTCGCAAATCCGTCATCGCACTGAATTTTGCCTAAATATTTCCAAAAGGCGCCGATACCTGCATAGACCGGCATGGTCCGTGTGCAGCGCTGCTCACACCCGTCCAGGCCGTTGCGACCTTCCCAGGCCATGGCACGCACCCGTGCGCCATCGCACCGCTTGAGGCACCGATGAACACGCCACCGTCCGATCTACCCGCGCCGCTGACCCTTGCCCTGGAGGGCGAGATGACCATTCGTCGCGCAGCCGAGCTCAAGCCGTTGCTGCAGCCGGCCTTGCTGCATCCGGGTGGACTGCATCTGGACCTGGCCGCCGTCAGCGAGATCGATACCACCGGCCTGCAATTGTTGCTGGCCACCAAGCAGGCGATCCAGGCCGATGGCCGGCCGTTTTCGCTGACCGATTCCAGCCGTGCGGTGGTCGATGTCATCGAGCTGCTTGGCCTGCTCGAGGCCCTGTACCCGCATGCGGTGGCAGGCCTGGGCGAACGAATTCACTAACGGACTGGTGACGCGCGCATGGACATGAACCAGCTGATGCAGACCTTCCTGGCCGAGAGCCGGGACCTGCTCGAAGACATGGAACGGCATCTGCTCGAAGCCGAGCGCGGCGAACCGTCGCCGGATGCGGTCAATGCCATCTTCCGCGCCGCGCACACCATCAAGGGCTCCGGCGGCCTGTTCGACCTGCCGCAGCTGGTCGGCTTCACCCATGTGGTGGAAAGCGTGCTGGATCTGGTCCGCGACGAAGCGCTGAGCTTGAGTTCGGAACTGATCGGGCTGCTGCTGGTGTGCTGCGACCATATCCATGCCTTGGTGGAAACCGCCGCAGACCCGAGCCACGCCGACCCGGTCGCGCTGGCCGCCGAAGCCGAGCCGCTGCTGGCGCAACTGCAGACGTATCTGCAACGCAGCGGCAGCGGCGTCACCGCGGCCGCCGCTGCGCAAGGCGCACCGGAAAAGCAGAGCGGTTACTGGCGCATCACCCTGAAACTGTTTGCGGACGCACTGCGCTTCGGCAATTCGCCGCTCAAGCTGATTCGCAACCTGCGCAGCCTGGGCTCGGTCGAATCGATCAACACCGACATCAGCCAGCTGCCGGCATTCGACGACCTCGATCCGGAAGCCAATTACCTGGGCTTCCAGATCCTGCTACGCAGCGATGCCGACCGCGCCGCCATCGAGGAGGTGTTCGAATTCGTCCGCGAAGATTGCGAGCTGGAAATCGTGTCGGTTCCGGCGCCATCCGATGCCGCTGAATTGCTCACCGCCGAGCTGGCAGCCAGCCCTGCGCCAGCCAAGCCGCTTGCTGCAGTCCCCAGCGCCGCTCCGGCCCCAGGCCGTGCCGCGCCCGACGCTGCCGCGCGCAGCGCCGACGCGCGTTCCATCCGCGTGGATGCCGACAAGCTCGATCGCATGATCGATCTGGTCGGCGAACTCATCATCGCCGTGTCCAGCACCAGTGCCAATGCGCAACGCACCGGCGATGCGCAATTGCTGGAATCGGCCTCGATCCTGGCTGGCCTGGTCGAAGACGTGCGCGAAAGCGCGTTGCAGCTGCGCATGGTCAAGATCGGCGGCACCTTCAGCCGCTTCCAGCGCGTGGTGCACGACGTGGCCCGCGAACTGGGCAAGGACATCGCGCTGGTGGTGGCCGGCGAAGACACCGAACTGGACAAGTCGGTGGTGGAAAAGATCGGCGACCCGCTCACCCATCTGGTGCGCAATGCGATGGACCACGGCATCGAGCCGGCAGACGTGCGCGTGGCGCGCGGCAAGCCCGCACGCGGCACCGTCGGGCTCAACGCATATCACGACTCCGGCAGCATCGTCATCCAGATCACCGACGACGGTGGCGGCTTGAACCGCGACCGCATCCTGGCCAAGGCGCTCGAACGTGGCCTGATCGAACCGGGCCGCCAACTCAGCGACCGCGACGTTTTCGCGATGATCTTCGAACCGGGGTTTTCCACGGCGGAAAAGGTCACCAATCTGTCCGGGCGCGGCGTAGGAATGGATGTGGTCAAGCGCAACATCACCGCACTGCGCGGCACGGTCGAGATCGACAGCGCCGCCGGCGTGGGCACCACCATCTCGGTGCGGCTGCCGCTGACGCTGGCCATCATCAACGGCTTCCAGGTCGGCGTGGGCAAATCGGTCTTCGTGGTGCCGCTGGATGTGGTCGAAGAGTGCGTGGAGTTCACCCCGACTACGCCAGCGACTACATCGACCTGCGCGGCAGCGTGTTGCCGTACGTGCGCCTGCGCGAACTGTTCGCGCTGGGCGGCAAGACGCCGGCGCGCGAAAGCATCGTGGTGATCCGCCAGGGCGCGCAGCGCTTCGGCCTGGTGGTGGACACCCTGCTCGGCGAATGGCAGACGGTGATCAAGCCGCTGTCCAAGGTGTTCGCGCAGGTCAAAGGCATCAGCGGCTCGAGCATTTTGGGAAGCGGCGATGTCGCACTGATTCTGGATGTGCCCAGCCTGATTCAGCAGTTGCATCCCAACCAGGACGCGTTGGCGGCCTGAACGCCCGCGCCATCTCCGGTCCGAACCGTCGTTTGTCGTTACCTGACTCCAGGAAGCTACCGTCATGTCACACCGTCTCCCGATCGCCAAGCAGTTGTGGTTCACCGCCGCGCTTGCCATCGCCCTGCCCGTTGTCGTGGTCGTCGCCGGCGTGGCGCTGACGCTCTCGCATGCGGCCTTGCTGGGCACCAGCATCGTTGCAGCATTGATCAGCGGCGTCTTGCTGACCTGGTCAATCCGTATCGCCAGCGCGTCGCTGGAGATGGCCACCACCACGCTGGACGCGTTCTCGCGCGGTAACTTCGACGTGGCGCTGCCGCAAACGCGCGACGACCAGGCCAGCGATGTCCTGCGCGGGCTGCGCAAGGTGCAGAGCGGCATCCGCCACGTCAACGAGGAAATCGATCGCGTTTGCCGCGAACACGATGCCGGCGAGATCGACGCGCGCATCGATGTGGCGCGCTGCGACGGCGATTTCCGCACCATGGGCGATGGCATCAACCGCCTGGTGGCCAGCCATATCGCGGTGAAAAAGCAGGCGATGGCGTGCGTGGCCGAGTTCGGCCGCGGCAATTTTTCCGCCGAACTCGAGCGCCTGCCGGGCAAGAAAGCCTTCATCAACGAGGTAGTGGACCAGATCCGCGGCAACCTCATCGGCATGGTCGCCGAGGTCAATCGCATGTCCGCCGAGCACGATGCCGGCGATATCGACGTGGTCATCGATACCCAGCGCTTCACCGGCGATTTCCGTCGCATGGCCGAAAGCATCAACGCGATGGTGGCCAGCCATATCGCCGTCAAGAAGCAAGCCATTGCCTGCGTGAGCGAATTCGGCCGCGGCAACTTCACCGCACAGCTGCCGTTGCTGCCGGGCAAGAAGCGCTTCATCAACGACACCATCGAACAGGTGCGCGGCAACCTTACCGGCCTGATCGCCGAGATCAACCACATGTCGGCCGAACATGAAGCCGGCGATATCGACGTGGTCATCGACAGCACCCGCTTCGACGGCGACTTCCGCAGCATGGCGCTGGGCATCAACCAGATGGTGGGCGCGCATATCGCGGTCAAGAAATTGGCGATGGGCGTGGTGGCCGAATTCGGCCGTGGCAACTTCGATGCGCCGCTGGCGCAGCTGCCGGGCAAGAAGGCCTTCATCAACGACACCGTGGAGCGCGCGCGCGGCAACCTGCGCAGCATTTCCGAAGTGATCCAGGTCATGGGCGCGATGGCCGAAGGCGACCTCACCCATACCGTGGAAGGCCGCTACGAAGGCGCCTTCGCCGACATGCAGCGCTACGTCAACACCACCATGAGCCGCCTCACCGAGATCGTCGATGAGGTCAATCGCAACGCCGAAAACCTGGCCAGTGCATCGGAAGAAGTCAGCGCCACCGCGCAGGCGCTTGCGCAGGCCGCCAGCGAACAGGCGGCCGGCGTGGAAGAAACCAGCGCCTCGCTGGAGCAGATGACCGCCTCCATCGCGCAGAACACCGAGAACGCGCGTGTCACCGACAGCATGGCGGCCAAGGCGGCCAGCGAAGCGGCCGACGGTGGCGACACCGTGCGCGCCACCGTGGTGGCAATGAAGGACATCGCCAAGAAGATCGGCATCATCGACGACATCGCGTATCAGACCAATCTGCTGGCGCTCAATGCCGCCATCGAAGCCGCGCGCGCCGGCGAACACGGCAAGGGCTTTGCGGTGGTCGCCGCCGAAGTGCGCAAGCTGGCCGAGCGCAGCCAGATCGCTGCGCAGGAAATCGGCGAAGTGGCCGGCTCCAGCGTGGAACTGGCCGAAAGCGCCGGCCGCGTGCTCGGCGAGATGGTGCCTTCGATCCGCCGCACCTCCGACCTGGTGCAGGAAATCGCCGCCGCCTCCGAAGAACAGACCGCCGGTGTCAGCCAGATCAATACCGCCGTGGGCCAGTTGAACCAGACCACCCAATCGGCCGCCGCCAATGCCGAAGAACTGGCCGCCACCTCGGAAGAAATGAGCGCGCAGGCCGAACAGCTGCAGCAGCTGATGGGCTTCTTCCGGCTGGGCAATGGCGGCCGCGGCGCCGCGTCGGGCAGCAACAGGCAGGGGCCGCGCAGGATCGCAGCGCATGCGCCTGCCACGGTGAGCAGCGCGCAGCCGCGACGCACCAACGTGCGCCAGCTCAGTGCGGTGGCCGCCACCGCCGATGCGATCGACGAATCGCAATTCGCCAGCTTCTGAGGAGCCGACGATGCAAGCGCTTCCTGCAACCGACCACCAGGCGCCGTCCTCGACGGCACCGCAGCAATACCTGACCTTCCTGCTGGGCCGGGAGATGTTCGGCCTGGGCATCCTGGGCATCAAGGAAATCATCGAATACCGCGTGCCGACCGATGTGCCGATGATGCCGCCGGCGCTGCGCGGGGTGATCAACCTGCGCGGTGCCGTGGTGCCGGTGGTGGATCTGCAGCAACGCTTCGGCCGCAACGCCAGCGCGATCACCAAGCGCAGCTGCATCGTGATCGTGGAGATCGCGCATGGTGGGCTGCATCAGGTGCTCGGGCTCTTGGTGGATGCGGTCAGCGAAGTGCTGGAAATCGCGCCGGCCGACATCGTCGACACGCCCAGCTTCGGCGCCGGCATCGCGCGCGATTTCATCCACGCCATGGGCAAGATCGGCGAGCGCTTTGTGATCCTGCTCGATGCCGATGCCGTGCTGGGCCACGACACGCTCGCCCGGCTGCCGGCCGCCGAGCTGGCGGCCTGACCTCACGCATGCACTCAAGGACTCCCATGCGCCCCGCCCTTCTCTCCTGCAACTGCACGCTGGCCGGCCCGGTCCTGGTCGTGGACGACAGCGTGGTCCAGCGCGAACACGCCATGGCGCTGTGTCGCCAGCTCGGCGCAAGCGTGGTCGACGGTGCCGTCGACGGAAACGCGGCCCTGGAGTGGCTGACGCGCGCCCAGGCGCCATCGTTGTTGCTGGTGGACCTGGAAATGCCGGGCATGGACGGGGTGCAGTTGCTCGACGCCCTGGCGCGCGGCAAATACAGCGTGCCGGTGGTGGTGGTATCGCAACGCGGCGGTGCCTTGATCGATGCGGTGATGCAACTCAGCCGCAGTGCCGGCGTGCGCGTGCTCGGCGGCATCGAAAAGCCGATGAACCTGCAAGATCTGGCCACCGTGCTGGATTGCGAACCGGAACCGGCCGCCGACGCACCGGCGTTTGCGCCGGTGGCGATTTCGCCGCTGATGTCCAGCGGTGGCGCCGCCGCCTCGCGGCTGGACCGTGCCATGCGGCGCGGCGAGATCCGCGTGGCCTACCAACCCAAGCTCGATCTGAAGGACGGCCACCTGCGGGGCGTGGAAGCGCTCGCGCGTTGGCGCCGCCCGCAAGGCGACATGATCGGCCCGGACCGGTTCATTCCGCTGGCCGAACGCGAAGGCTTGATCCACGCGTTGACGCAGCAGGTCATCGACAAGGCCATCGCGCAATTGGTGGACTGGCGCGCCGAAGGCTTCGACCTGAGCCTGGCCTTGAACCTGTCGCCCCGGCTGTTGGGCGAAGACCATTTTCTCGAAGAGCTGTGCGCCAAGCTGGGAGAGAACGGCTTGAGCGCGGCCGACCTGGTGCTGGAGCTCACCGAAAGCGCCATCGTGGAGCCGGCCAATGCGCTGAGCATGCTGGCGCGTTTGCGCCTGCACGGGTTCGGTCTGTCCATCGACGACTACGGCACCGGCTTCTCCTCGCTGCAGCGCCTGGCCAGCATTCCTTTCACCGAACTCAAGCTCGATCGCAGCTTCGTGCATGCGGCGCATCGCAGCCGCAGCCAGCGCACCGTGCTCGAATCCACGCTGGAACTGGCGCATCGGCTCGAACTCACCGCCGTGGCGGAAGGCGTGGAAACGCCCGACGACTGGCGGCTGCTGCGCGAACTTGGCTGCGACCTGGCCCAAGGCTATCTGATGGCCTCGCCGATGCCCGGGCCGATGCTGTCGGAGTGGTGGCGCGAACACGCCGGGCGCATCGCGCGCCTGAGCGACAGCACGTTCCACAGCGATGCGGACGTGGCCTGAGCCGATGAGCACCGCGACCGCCATCACCGAACAGGAGTTCGGCCGCTTCCAGCACTTCATCTTCGAAGCGGCCGGCATCACCATTTCCTCCGGCAAGAAGGCGATGCTGTGCGGCCGCCTGGGCAAGCGCCTGCGCGAACATCAGTTCAGCAGCTACACGCAGTACCTGCAGCTGTTGGAAAGCCGGCAGGACCGCCGGGAAATCCAGACTGCGATCGACCTGCTCACCACCAACGAAACCTATTTCTTCCGCGAGCCCAAGCATTTCGAGCTGCTGCGCAAGCTGGCCGGCGAACACCGTGGCGGGCTGCCGTTCCGCTGCTGGAGCGCTGCCAGCTCCAGCGGCGAAGAAGCCTACAGCATGGCGATGGTGCTGGCCGACACCTTGCAGGGCCGCCCGTTCGAAGTGGTGGGCAGCGACATCAGCACCCGCGTCCTGGCCAAGGCACGCACCGGCCATTACGCGCTGCAACGTATCGACGGGATCCCGCAGGCCTATCTCAAACGCTACTGCCTGCGTGGCCAGGGCGAGTACGACGGCACTTTGCTGGTGGAGCGGCGGCTGCGCGAACGCGTGCAGTTCGTGCACGCCAACCTCAATGCCGCGTTGCCGGCGCTGGGCAGCTTCGATGCGATCTTCCTGCGCAATGTCATGATCTATTTCAATGGCCAGACCAAGCGCGAAGTGATCCTGCGCGTGCTGTCCAACCTCAAGTCGGGCGGGCACTTCTGCATCGGCCATTCGGAAAGCCTGAGCGAACTCGACATCGATCTGGTCCAGGTGGCACCCTCGATTTTCCGCAAGGCATGACCCAAGGATTTACCGTGTCCACAGCGCTCCATCGCCCGGCCACCAGCCCCACGACCATCAAGGCCATGGTGGTCGACGATTCGGCAGTGGTGCGCCAGGTGCTGGTAGGCGTGCTCAACGATGCGCCCGGCATCGACGTCATCGCCACTGCCGCCGACCCGCTGCTGGCGATCGAAAAATGCGCCAGCACTGGCCGGATGTCATCGTGCTGGACGTGGAAATGCCGCGCATGGACGGCATCACCTTTCTGCGCAAGATCATGAGCGAACGGCCCACGCCGGTGGTGATCTGCTCCACGCTCACCGAAAAAGGCGCGCGCGTCACCATGGATGCGCTGGCCGCCGGCGCGGTGGCGGTGGTGACCAAACCCCGCCTGGGTCTGAAGCAATTTCTCACCGACTCTGCCGACGAACTGGTGGCGACCGTGCGCAGCGCCGCGCGCGCCAACGTCAAACGGCTGGCCGCACGCGTGACTGCCGCGCCGCTGGAAGCGGAGGTCAAGCACACCGCCGATGTCATCCTGCCGGCGCAAAGCGGCCGTGCGCTGGCGCAGACCACCGAACGCATCGTCGCCATCGGCACCTCCACCGGCGGCACCCAGGCCCTGGAAGAAGTGCTTACGGCGCTGCCGCGCGTCTGCCCGGGCATCGTGATCGTGCAGCACATGCCGGAGAAATTCACCGCTGCCTTCGCCGCCCGTCTGAACGGCCTGTGCCAGATCGCGGTCAAGGAAGCCGCCAACAACGACCGCGTGATGCCTGGCCGTGCATTGATCGCACCCGGCGGCAAACATCTGCTGCTGCGTCGCAGTGGCGCGCAGTATTTCGTCGAAGTACTGGAAGGCCCACCGGTCAACCGGCATCGCCCGTCGGTCGATGTGCTGTTCCGCTCGGCCGCGCGCGCGGCCGGCAGCAATGCGCTGGGCATCATCATGACCGGCATGGGCGACGACGGCGCCGCCGGCCTGCTGGAAATGCGCCAGGCCGGCGCACGCACGGTGGCGCAGGACGAACACACCAGCATCGTGTTCGGCATGCCCAAGGAAGCGATCAAGCGCGGCGGCGCAGACCGTATCCTCCCGCTGGGCGCGATGGCACGCGAAATCGTGACGCAGCTGCAATAACGCGACCGACGTTAACGCCGCGCGCCAAATAAATCCGACAGAACCGGCGCGTCTACCCCCTCTTATGCGTCTTCCGCGCAACACACCCGCTGCACTGCTCACAGAGCCTGCGCATCTGCTGGACACAGCCATTGCCCCTGCTCCAATGCAGCCATTGCGTCTGCTCCAAAGCAGCCACTGCCTCTTCGCAGCACCGAAGCGCGCATTCTCCCCTCCATGAAAAACCGCCATCTTCCCTTCTCCCGCTGGCGGGAGAAGGTGCCCGAAGGGCGGATGAGGGCAACACGCTAACCAGCCAGCTACAGCTGCGACTCCAGCGGCAACCAGCCCATCACCGCGGCTGCACCGCGCCGCCACACGCTCGCAGCCGGCTCGCGCGACCACACCTCGGGCGGCTGCGCGGCATCGTCGTGCCAACGCAGTTCGCCCTGCTCCAGGGTCACGCGGTAACTCACCGGCGCACTGACCTTGTGGTTGTAGAGCCGCTCCAGTTCTGCGGTGACCACGCGGTCATTGAACAGCAGGCCCATTTCGGTATTGAGGTTCATCGAGCGCGGGTCCAGATTGAACGAGCCGATGAAACCGCTGCTGTCGTCCACGACAAATGCCTTGGTATGCAGGCTCGCACCGCTGGAACCGAACAGGCTGCCGTCCGGCTTGCCCATCGGCTTGAGCTCATGCAGGCGCACACCCTGCTGCAGGAGCGGCACCCGATAGCCGGCGTAGCCGCTGTGCACTGCCACCACGTCGTTGGCGGCCAGCGAATTGGTCAGGATGCTCACGCGCACATTGCGCTGGCGCAGATTGCCGATCCAGCGCATGCCCTCCTCGCCCGGCACGAAATACGGCGAAATCACTTTCAGCTCGCGCCGGGCGTGCGCCATTTCGCCGATCAGCACCGGCGTCATCCAGTCGGCTTGTGGCGGCGCACCTTCGGCTTTTTCCGGCGGATCGGAAACGATGCGCGCCTGCGACACCCAGTGCACCGGGCGGTCGCCCTGCATCAGTTCGCGCACGCTTGGCGAGCGCTTGAGCCGCTCCACATACGGATGCGCGCGCGCCGATGCCATGCCCGCGTCCAGGCTGCCACGCAAGGCCTCCAGCGCCTGCGGCTTTGCGGTGACCAGCGCAGACAGCGGTAAGGCATTGGGACTATTCCAGTACGCATCGAATACCCGCTCGGCCTGGCCCACCGCCGGCCCCATCAGCGCCGCATCCATATCCATGAAATTGGTGTCGCGCGCCGCGTCGAAGTATTCGTCGCCCACGTTGCGCCCGCCCACCACTGCGATGCGGCCGTCGGCGATCCAGGCCTTGTTGTGCATGCGGCGATTGATGCTGAACATGCGCAGCACCATCTCCACGCCGCGCATCAAGGTGCCTTCGCGCGCGCGCGTGGGGTTGAACAGGCGAATCTCGATCAGCGGATGGCTATCCAGGGCAGCCAGTACCGAATCGCTGCCATGGATATTCATGTCGTCCAGCAGCAAGCGCACGCGTACCCGCGATCGGCCGCGCGCAGCAATTCGTTATGCAGCAGGTTGCCGGTGAAATCGGCATGCCAGATGTAGTACTGCAGATCCAGGCTGCGCCCGGCCGCACGCGCGGTGAGCGCACGTACCGCAAACGCATCGACGTTGTCCGGCAGGATCACCATGCCGGTCTGGTCGGCGTGCGCCTGTTGCAATGCGCCACCACCTTGTCGATGGGCGTCGCCACCGCCGCGGCAGGCAGCACGTGACTGACCGGCCCGCGTTGGCGGTCGGCAAAGCGCCCGTAGCCGTAGAGCGATAACGCGCTGGCCAGCACCAGCACCAGCAGCGCAATGCCGAACCATTTGAAGAATTTCCGCTTCGTCACTGCCGATTCCGCGATTCGCAGCGCGGCAGTGTAGAGCCCACGCGGGCAGGCCGGTGTGCAGACGCTGCCACAAGCAACCTCGACAATTGCAGCAAAAACGGACGGGTGTCGTGGACACGAGGACACGAGGACTCGCAGCACCGCGTGCGGCACGGGCCAACGCGGTGGTTTACGCGACATCAGCGGTGTGGCGCGCGAGTTGCCGAAGCACCAGTGCGCGCCCACGTCGCTTACCAGATGGTCACCCGCTCCTGGTCGCCACGCACCATCGCATCGCCGGGCTTGCACTGGAACGCCTGCGCAAACGCCGGCATGTTCGACGGTGCACCGTTGGCACGGAAATTCGCCGGTGCGTGCGGGTCGGTGTTCAGGCGCACGCGCAATTCGCCATCGGTGAAGTTGCGGCGCCAGACCGTGGCCCAGTTCATGAAGAACCGCTGGTCCTGCGAATAGCCGTCGATCTGCGTGTTGGCGGCCGGCTGCTCCTGCAACGCCATTTGCAAGGCATCGTACGCCACGGTCAGGCCGCCCAGATCGCCGATGTTCTCGCCCAGCGTCAGCTTGCCTTTGACGTGCACGCCCTTGATCGCTTCATAGCCATCGAACTGCGCCACCAGCTGGTCGGTGCGCTCGGTGAACAGCTTGCGGTCTGCATCGGTCCACCAGCTATCGAAGTTGCCCTTGGCATCGAACTGGCTGCCGGAATCGTCGTAGCCATGCATCATTTCGTGCCCGATCACCGCACCGATGCCACCGTAGTTCAAGGCCGGATCGGCCTTGGGGTCGAAGAACGGCGGCTGCAGGATCGCGGCCGGAAACACGATCTCGTTGCGCGTGGCGTTGTAGTACGCATTCACCGTCTGCGGGGTCATGTGCCATTCGCGCTTGTCGACCGGCTTGCCGATCTTGTCCAGCATGTAGCGGTAGTTGAATGCCTGCGCGGCCTGCATGTTGGCAAGGAAGCCATCGCCACGCGTCTGGAGGCCCGACCAATCGCGCCACTGATCCGGGTAACCGATCTTGGGAGTGAAGCTGGCCCATTTTTCCAATGCCCGCTGTTTGGTATCCGCGCTCATCCAGTCGAGCTTTTCCAGCCGCGCCTTGAGCGCCGCCGACAGGTTCTGCACCAGTTGCTGCATCTGCTCCTTCGAGTCGGCCGGGAATGCAGATTGCACGTACAGCTGGCCCAGGGCCTCGCCCATCGCCTCGTTGACCGCGTTCAAGGTGCGCTTCCAGCGCGGCAGCATGTCCTGCTGCCCGCGCAGGGTCTTTGCGTAGAAATCGAAATTGGCCTGCTCGAACGGCTTGGCCAGATACGGCGCCGCTTCGTCCACCGTATGGAAGCGCAAGTACGCCTTCCAGGTATCGACCGGCGTATCGGCCAGCATCGCATCGAGCTCGGCGAAATAGCCCGGCTGGCTCAGCGAGAAGGTGCCGGCCGGCACCTTGAGCGCGGCGAAGAACGCCTTCCAGTCGAAGTGCGGCGTGATGGCGTTGGCGGCGGCCACATCGACCGGGTTGTAGCGCTTGGCAGGGTCGCGCAGTTCGATACGCGACAACGACGCATTGGCCAGGCGCGTCTCGAACGCCATCACCGCCTTGGCCTGTGCGGCCGCCTGCGGTGCCGGGAGACCCGACAGCTCCAGCATCCGCGCGATGTAGGCCACGTACTGCTCGCGGATCTTTGCCTGCGCCGGATCGGTGTAATAGCCCTTTTCGGGCAAGCCCAGACCGCCCTGCCCTGCGTAGGCGATCATCTGCTCGGAATTCTTGTAGTCGGCATTGGCACCGAATGAAAACACCAAGCCCTGACCTTGCGCATACCTGTCGCGCAACCAGGCGGCGATGGCCGGCGCATCGGTCAACGCATCGATGTCCTTCAGCTGCGGCTGCAGCGGCGTGATGCCGGCTTTGTCGATTGCCGCTTCATCCGAACCGGTCCGCCATAGGTCGGCGATCTTGGCATCCACCGACCCGGCCGACAGATTGCCGCGCGCCAGTTGCTCCACCAACGCGTGCTGGATGGTCAGCGAACGCTCGGCCAGCACTTCAAAACTGCCCCAGCTGGTGCGATCGGAGGGCACTGGGTTGGCCTTGAGCCACTTGGCGTTGACGAACCCGTTGAGGTCCTGACATGCAGCGATGCTCGGGTCCAGATCGCCGCTGCTGAACGCCACGATCGGCGCATCGAGTTTGGACACGTCCACCTTGGTCGGTACCGCCTGCGGCGCGGCAGGCGCCACCTTGGCAGCGTCGTCGGAGGCGCCGCACGCAGTCAGCGCGACCACCATGGCGACCGCGAGCGATAACGGGGCTAACTTGCGCAACTTCATTGAATTCTCCAGGGCATGACCGCGCAGGCGCGATCGAAAAAGTCGACATCCGCTCGGCAAGCGCGGGCGAAGGACCGCGCAGCGCAGGCGCTTGCCTCTTCGTCCGTCGCTCGGCAACCGGCCAGACCACATCGGTGCAGCGCACCGCCACATCAGGTCCGATGCCGTGCGGTATGAAAGTCCATTGCATCTGTACAGCACGTGCGCGTCCTTGATCGGCACGCGACGCGCTATTTCCACCCACCTGCACGCGGCGCACCTTGCGCCATCGCATGCGCTCAACGCCGCGCGTAAAACGGCGCCATCAACAGATACACCGGATACGCCACCACCATCAGCACCAGGGCAACCTCGTGCCCGGACGTCGCATCGGCCCACGCTTCCATCTGTCGCGCCGGCCCAGCGACGCCGAACCCCAGCAGCAGCACTCCCATTGCGCAGATCAGCAGTGCCAGCACCAGCCCCGCGCCGGAGATGTCGCCAGCAGCCAAGGCAACAAAGGCCGCGCCCCCGGCCACCAGCATGCCGAGCGTCACCAGATACGCGCGGCAGTAAACGGCAGTCATCTGCCGGGTTTTGCGTTTGCCGGACATCGTGTTTCGCCTGCACCGGTGCGGAGCGCGCATCGCCCCGTCGCACCGCTTCCATTCACCACCGTACGCAGCCTGCTTTGCAGCCGCGTACGCACAAGAACACCCGCTGCACGCACCGCGCGCAGCGCTGCGACCGCCAACGGCGACTACTTCGCCTTGCCCTGGTTGGCCACCGCTTCGGCCGCGCGCTTGGCCGCTTCCGGGTCGCCAAGATAGCGGTAGCTCCACCTGCAAGGCTTCGTCCAGCTCGAACAACAACGGAATGCCGGTGGGGATATTGAGCTCGAGAATCTGCTCGTTGGAGACATCGTTGAGGTACTTATACAGCGCGCGCAGCGAATTGCCGTGCGCAGTCACCAGCACCGTCTGCCCGGCCTTCAACTGCGGCGCGATCGCGTCGTGCCAGTACGGCAACACGCGCACCAGCGTGGTTGCCAGCGATTCGGTCCCCGGCAGCGCATTGCGGTCCAGGGTGGCGTAGCGACGATCGTGGCACGGGTGGCCCGGGTCGTCGACGTCCATCGCCGGCGGCGGGATGTCGTACGAACGGCGCCAGATCTTGACCTGCTCCTCGCCGTGCTTGGCCGCAGTCTCGGCCTTGTCCAGGCCCTGCAGGCCACCATAATGGCGCTCGTTGAGGCGCCAGCTCTTGGACACCGGCAGCCAGTCCTGGTCAAGTTCCTTCAACGCGCCCTGCAGCGTGTGGATGGCGCGCTTGAGCACCGAGGTGTGGGCGACATCGAACTGCAGCCCTTCGTCCTTCATCAGCTTGCCGGCCGCCGCCGCTTCCTGGCGGCCCTGCTCGGTGAGGTCCACATCCACCCAGCCGGTGAAACGGTTGTCCAGATTCCATTGGCTCTGGCCATGGCGCAGCAGTACGAGTTTGCGGGTCACTACGGTTCTCCGATTGGGGCCGATCAGCCTGCGATTGTAGCGGCAGCGCGTGCATCGCAGGCGTGCACGAAATCGCCACATGCAGCGCGCGATGCTGTGGCGATGCAGACCAACGACCCCGTCTTCGCCGGTTGGGACGGCAGCGTGATTCAGGCGCGACAGTTGCAGCAGCAACTGGCACGGCGCGTGGTGCTCGACGACGCGGTGGGCGCAACTCCGCAGTTGCTTGCAGGGTTCGATGTCGGCTTCGAAGACGATGGCCAGACCACCCGTGCGGCCGCCGTGCTGCTGGATGCGCAGACGCTGCTGCCGCTGGAAACGCACGTCGCACGCGTGCCGACCTCGATGCCCTATGTCCCCGGCCTGCTCAGTTTTCGCGAATTGCCAACCTTGCTGCAGGCCCTGGCGCTGCTGTCGCGCACACCCGATCTGGTGTTCATCGATGGCCAGGGCATCGCACACCCGCGCAGGCTTGGAATCGCGGCGCACTTCGGCGTGGTCACCGGCCTGCCGTGTATCGGTATCGCCAAGCAACGCCTGGCCGGCCACTTCGCCGAGCCTGGGCCCGCACGCGGCGACCACACGCCGATCCTGCTGGGTGGTGCGCAGATCGGCTGGGCACTGCGCAGCAAACCGCGTTGCAATCCCTTGATTGTCTCGCCCGGCCACCGTGTGTCGATGCAAGGCGCACTCGACTGGACCCTGCGCACCTTGCGCGCCTATCGCCTGCCCGAGCCCACACGCCTGGCCGACCGGCTGGCCTCGCGCCGCGGCGAAGTGACGGTACCGGCAGCCTACCCCGCTCAGCTGCTGTGAGCAGGTGTCGCATCAGGGGCCACGTGCCACAGGTCCAGCGCCGGCCGCACAGGCACGGCGCTGGGGCACCCCATCAGCTGTAAGTGATGACGATGCGACCGGAAGCATCGATCCGGAAGAAAATCATTTGCTTGTCCAACGGAGGCCGGTAATTCACCGAAGACCCCACTGCATAGGGCTGATCGCCACACGAGGAGGCAGACGAGACGACCTGATAGGTGGTCGCAGTACTGAGCGTGGGCCCTGCAACACTCCTGCCGGAGTAGACCGCATAGCAGGCGGCCGCGCTTCCATTGATCAAAAATGCCAGCGAGCGGACATTGGCGGACGCACTGATGATGCGACTGGGGACAGCCCGGGCGCTCTGCGCACTACCAAGGCAGGGCGCCAGCGCTGCCATCACCAAGAAGAGCAGCGATGTTGTCTTCCTTCCTGAGATCGATAACGACATAACGTATTCCTCGGATTGGGAGTAGGAATCTGAAACGCATCGAGTAAAACGCTAAAGCGCGAGCGAGTTGCCGCCACGTGTGCAGCGCAGACGATGCACGGCAAGCGACCGTTGCCGATCTGGCACCTGAAACACGCAATGAAGGCCAAGGCGCTCGCAGATCGTGCAACGCCGCCATTATTCATGGCGCAATGACCCACGTAGCCCGGCAAAACGCAGCTCGGGTGCGCCGGTACGTTTCCCGCAACGCAACTTCGTTCGTATTGCAACTTCGCCGCTGCCAGCGCCTCGTCGACCGATGCTCGGCAGCGCAACGGCGACCTCTGGAGACGGCCGCTCGCGTTGGAAGATCAGGTCAGCCATGGTGGCCGCAAGCGCCCCAGGCCTTACCGCTTGCAGACATGCGGACGGAAACGGCGCCCGCGCCTACGCCTCGACGTTGCGGCCTGCATCGTCGCGGGGCGCAGCGTTGGATGAGCCGTCTGCGCGGCCAACGATGTCCACATTGGCAACGCATCTGCCCGCAAAGGACCAGGGGCTTTGTCGCCATGAACTGCTGTCGCGCCGCGTCCGCATGGCGTTCGCGATGCGGCGCCAGTCGCTGCGCCGATGACGCATTCTTCCGATGCGCATGAAGCGCCATGACTCGGACACTGCGTTTTACGCCACGCGCCCGCCTCGGCCACCGCGCATGCGAAGCTCGTGCCCACGTCATCAACTCCGCGAGATCGCGCATGACCACCCTGATCGCTCCACGCGTCCACAACATCGGCGGACTGGAGGTGCGCCGCGCCGTGCCCACCCTGCAAGCGCGCAGCGTCGGCCCGTTCGTGTTCGTCGACCACATGGGCCCAGCCGTGCTGGAGCCGGATCACGGCATCGATGTACGCCCACATCCGCACATCGGCCTGGCCACGGTCACGTTCCTGTGGGCCGGCGAAATCGGCCACCGCGATACGCTCGGCTCGGACCAGGTGATCCGCCCGGGCGACGTCAACTGGATGACCGCCGGCCGCGGCATCGCCCATTCCGAGCGCACGCCCGGCCCGGAGCGCGCACGCGAACACGCCTTGCACGGCATGCAGACCTGGATCGCCTTGCCGCGCTCGGCCGAAGAAACCGCGCCCGCGTTCCATCACCACGCGGCGGCAAGCTTGCCGCAGCAGCGCCGCGACGGCGTGTGGCTGCGCGTGATCGCCGGCCGCGCATATGGCGAGGAATCGCCGGTACAGGTGTTCAGCGGCACGCTGAACGTGGCGCTGGACTTGGCGCCCGACGCCGAACTCGATCTGGACACCGGGCACGCCGAGCGCGCTCTGTACATCCTGGAAGGCGAGGCGCAGCTGGATGGCGCGGACGTGCCAGCCCGCCACCTGATCGTGCCCTCGCCCGGCGCCCGCGGCCGCTTGCGCGCCAAGACCCCGCTCAAGGCGATGCTGCTCGGCGGCGAGCCGCTGGATGGGCCGCGTCATCTGTGGTGGAACTTCGTGTCCAGCTCCAAGGAGCGCATCGAGCAGGCCAAGGACGACTGGCAGGCAGGCCGCTTCGGCAGCATTCCCGGCGACGACAAGGAGTTCATTCCGCTGCCCGAAACACCGGCCCCAAAACCGGTTAATTACCCTTGAAACCGTGCGCTGCGCGCGTGGACCGGCACGCGCAATCACCAGGTCTCGGAACGGAAGTGCCGCGCTGCGCATGCGATGCCAGGCGCATGTGCGACACCACTTGAGCCGATTCGCAAAACTGTGGTAGTGATTGCTTTGTAGACGGAGCGCGCTGCGTAGACGGCAGTCCTCGAGCGGGGAGTTCGAGGCACTGCAACGGCACGAAATCGGCGCGCCCGTATCGTCATCCAATGCCGGGGAATCGTGTATGAAGTCTGCATCCTGCCTTGTTGGCCTGAGCTTGCTGCTGGCCGCTGCCACCGCCCATGCCCAGACCTCGCCGGTCTGCCCGCCGTTGCCACCGGCCTCCGGCCTGCAGTGGAACGAGCTCGCCGGTGCCGATTACCTGGTCTGCAAGGCCATGACTGCCGATGGTCGGCAGGTGGTCGGCGTGATGCTCACCACCCGCGACCCGGCGATGACACTGTCACGCGACCGCCGCGCCGAAAGGGCCAGATCCAGCAGGAAGATTTCTACTGGTACAAGCTCGACCTCGGCGGCAGCAACGTGCCGGGCATGGAATCGCGCCGCGTCACCGTGGTCGAACTGGGCAAGAAGCGCTACGCGCAGCTGTGGATCGATGGTGCCAGCACCGAAGAACTCGCCTCGATGCAGTCGATGGTGCAGAACATGGATCTGCAACCGGCCAGCCTGGCGCTGCAGCGCTGACGCAACGCACGTTACAGCGCTGCGCGCCGCTGCTGTAACGGCCTTGCAGCGCGCGGGCTTGCCGGCGCGCTGCACACATTGTCTAACGATATCTGCCGCTAGCGTGTGGCCGCAGATCGCCATTGCGCGCGGATGCTGGTGCCTCAGGCGTGTCGCGCCGACGCGCGTGAGGCCACGTTCAAAGCGGCGTGCAGATGCACCAGGCGCGCCGGATGCGTGCAGCCGCTCAACGATTTCGAATCCGCCGGCCACCACGTGCGGCGACCCGTTGGAGATCGCCCACGGTTGCGAATGTTGGAGCAGTAGCGCAGGTCGGGGTACGCCCGGAAGCGGCGTGGACAGATCGCCCGTTCCGATTCCGATCTCGCATTCACCGAACCCGAAGACCGCCGGCAAGCGTCTGTCAGTCGCATTGAATCGCCGTGTCTCCACCGCCGCCAGCGGCCTGCAACTGACTGTCGATGCGCACCTCGCCGGTAAGCAGGCGATGGATCGGGCACTTGTCGGCCACCTCCATCAACCGTGCGCGTTGCTCGTCGTCGAGCGCCCCGTCGAGCACCACCTCGCGGGCGATCGCCGTGCCGGCAGCGCCGCGCTGCGTGTAATGCAGATGCACGTGCACCGCCGTCAGCGGCCACTGCTTGCGCGCGGCCACCATCGACACCGTGATGGCAGTGCACGCGCCCAGTGCGCCCAATACCTGCGATTCGGGATCCGGCCCGGCGTCGCTGCCACCATTGGCCAGCTGCGTATCGCCGCTCCAGGTGTGCAGCCCGTCGTGGATGCTGACCGTGTACGGCACCGTGCCGGTGCGCACGCTGACGGGGCGGTCACTCATCGCCGGCTCCCGCTCTTGCACGCGAGCCGGTTCAAAACCGGCCTTCCTGGAAATCGACGAACGCCTGCATCAGCTCCTGCTTGGTATTCATCACGAACGGGCCGTGCCGCATTACCGGCTCGTTGAGCGGGCGGCCGGCGACCAGGATCAGTTGCGCACCGTCGGCACCGGCGTGCAGGCGCAGGCGCTGTCCACCGCCCAACACGGCCAGCTGCTGCGCCGGCAACGCGCGCGCGGTGTCGCTCTCGCCCACCGTCAGCGCGCCTTCGAAGGCATACGCGAACGCGTTATGCCCGCTGGGCAGCTGGTACTCCCATTCCACGTTCGGTTCCAGTGCGATATCCAGGTACACCGGGCTGGTGGCGAGCTGCACGATCGGCCCGACCACCTCGCCCACCGCACCGGCAATCACCTTGACCGTCACGCCGGGCGCCGGGTGCGCCACCGGAATATGGTCGGGTGCGTACTCCTGGTACTTGGGGTCGGTCATCTTGTCGCGCGCCGGCAGGTTCACCCACAACTGAAAGCCGCGCATGCGCCCGGATTCCTGCTCCGGCATTTCCGAATGGATCAGCCCGCGCCCGGCAGTCATCCACTGCACGCTGCCCGGGGTCAGCAGGCCTTCGTTGCCGTGGTTGTCCTTGTGGCGCATGCGTCCGTCGAGCATGTAGGTCACGGTCTCGAAACCGCGATGCGGGTGGCTGGGGAAACCGGCCAGGTAGTCTTCGGCCTTGTCGGTGCCGAATTCATCCAGCATCAGGAACGGGTCCAGCTCCGGCAGCTGCTGCGTACCGATGACGCGGGTCAGCTTGACCCCGGCCCCGTCGGAAGTCGGCATGCCGCGAATGGTGCGCAGTACATGCGCTGCTGTGGTGGTCGTGGTGCTCATCGCTTGTCCCTGTGCCCTGTGGCGAAGCGCCAATGATGGGTGCGCGCGGGCCGCCGCCCAACCGCGACCATTGCAACCGATCGTTCCAAACGCCGCCAGCGCCAGCGCCCCTAACCGATCCGTGACCGCAGCACTCTACGACCAAAGTTCTAACCCGTTGCGCCCGCCTGGCATTGACCGCGGCCGGGCGTGGGTGGACCCTTGAACGAATCGTTCCTGAGGGGCATGCATGAAAGGGTTCTCGAAGCTGGCCTGGGGCGCGCTGGCGCTGCTGGCCGCGTTCTGCCTGGGCACCGTCGCGCTGCGGCGTGGCGAGCATATCAACGCGTTATGGATCGTGGTGGCGGCGGTGTCGATCTACCTGATCGCCTACCGGTTCTACAGCCTGTTCATCGCCGACAAGGTGATGCAGCTGGACATCACCCGCGCCACCCCGGCGGTCGCCAACAACGACGGCCTGGATTACGTGCCCACCAACAAGCACGTGCTGTTCGGCCATCACTTTGCTGCCATCGCCGGCGCCGGGCCCCTGGTCGGCCCGGTGCTCGCCGCGCAGATGGGCTACCTGCCCGGGCTGCTGTGGCTGGTGGTCGGCGTGGTGTTCGCCGGTGCGGTGCAGGACTTCGTGGTGCTGTTCCTGTCCAGCCGTCGCAACGGCCGCTCGCTGGGCGATCTGGTGCGCGAGGAAATGGGCCAGGTGCCCGGCACCATCGCCCTGTTCGGCGCCTTCCTGATCATGATCATCATCCTGGCGGTGCTGGCGATGGTGGTGGTCAAGGCGCTGGCGGAAAGCCCGTGGGGCATGTTCACCGTCATCGCCACCATGCCCATCGCGATCATGATGGGCGTGTACATGCGCTACATCCGCGTCGGCAAGATCGGCGAGATCTCGGTGGTGGGGTTGATCCTGCTGCTGGGCGCGATCTGGCTGGGCGGCAAGGTGGCGGCGGACCCGACCTGGGGCCCGGCCTTCACCTTCACCGCCAAGCAGATCACCTGGATGCTGATCGGCTATGGCTTCGTCGCCTCGGTGCTGCCGGTGTGGCTGCTGCTGGCACCGCGCGACTACCTGTCCACCTTCCTCAAGATCGGCACCATCCTGGCGCTGGCGATCGGCATCCTGGTCGTGATGCCGGACCTGAAGATGCCGGCGCTCACGCAATTTGCCTCCACCGGCGACGGCCCGGTGTGGAAGGGCGGCATCTTCCCGTTCCTGTTCATCACCATTGCCTGCGGCGCGGTCTCCGGTTTCCATGCACTGATCGCCTCCGGCACCACGCCCAAGCTGCTCGCCAACGAAGGCCACATGCGCTACATCGGCTACGGCGGCATGCTGATGGAATCGTTCGTGGCGATCATGGCGCTGGTGGCCGCGTCGATCATCGAGCCTGGCATCTATTTCGCCATGAACAGCCCGGCTTCGCTGGTCGGCACCGACACCGTGGCGGTGGCCGCCAAGATCAGCGAGTGGGGCTTTTCGATCACCCCGCAGGTGCTCGAGGCCACCGCACGCGATATCGGCGAGCACAGCATCCTGGCGCGCGCCGGCGGTGCACCGACGCTGGCGGTGGGCATCGCGCAGATCCTGCACCAGTTGCTGCCGGGCGAAGACACCATGGCGTTCTGGTACCACTTCGCCATCCTGTTCGAAGCACTGTTCATCCTGACCGCAGTGGATGCCGGTACGCGCGCCGGCCGCTTCATGCTGCAGGACCTGCTGGGCAACTTCATCCCGGCGTTGAAGAAGACCGAGTCGTGGACCGCCAACATCATCGCCACCGCCGGTTGCGTGGCGCTGTGGGGCTACCTGCTCTACACCGGCGTGATCGATCCGTTCGGCGGCATCCAGACCTTGTGGCCGTTGTTCGGCATCTCCAACCAGATGCTGGCCGGGATCGCGTTGATGCTGGGCACGGTGGTGCTGTTCAAGATGAAGCGCGACCGTTATGCCTGGGTCACCATCGTGCCGGCGCTGTGGCTGCTGCTGTGCACGACCTACGCGGGTCTGATCAAGATCTTCGACAGCAACCCGGCGCAGGGCTTCCTGGCGCAAGCGCACAAGTTCCAGGCCGCCATCGCCAGCAATACCATCACCGCGCCAGCCAAGACGGTGCCGCAGATGCAGCAGATCGTCACCAATGCCTACGTCAACACCGGGCTGACGGTGCTGTTCCTGTTCGTGGTCGGCTCGATCCTGATCTATTCGATCAAGACCATCGTGGCGGCACGCCGCAACCCGCAACGCACCGACCGCGAAACCCCGTACGTGGCGTTGCAGCCGCACCAGATGGCAGGCCTGTAATGGGCACGCAACTCGTCCTGGCCAGTCACTATCAGGCGCATCGCCGCATCTGGCGGCGCCTGATCCAGACTGCACGGCTGTGCTGCGGCATTCCCGACTACGACAACTACGTGCGCCACATGCTGGAAAAGCATCCCGACAAACCGGTGATGGACTACCCCGCCTTCTTCCGCGAACGCCAGGATGCGCGCTATGGCGGCAAGAGTGGGTTTCGGTGTTGTTGATGTGGCCGGCTGGTGAATAAGTAGTCGGCGGATCAAGCGGTAGACCCGCAACAGGGCGCGATGCGAATCGCGCCCTGTTGCGTTGGCTCGACCGAGCGCACTGGAAGGGCTAGGAGCGACTGATGAAAACGTGTCTTGCCGTGATCAAGCACTGCGATAGATCAGTTGCAGAGGAGCTGACCTGGGCGTGCTGCAGGGCCCTTGCCCGCCCGCCATCGCGAGACACGCCGTGAAGCCATCCATGGAAGCTCTTGCGCGGCACCTATGCCGCCTAAGATCCCGCGACGGTGGGCGGGCAAGAACCAGTCGAGCTGGTCGGTGTGCGCGTTACGAGCAGCGCATTGTGAGACTCGATAAAACGAATCGCGTATTGGCTCATGCGCTTTCGTCGCGATGCCTGTCGGGTGTCATGGCCAATCAATCCGCAGCAAAAACCCCATCGACACGTGTAGGAACCTGTTCGCGGCAGTGCGCTGCCTTCGTCAGCCGCCAGTCGACTGTCCAGTGCGGTGTCCTCGCCGCTTGCGGGACCGTTGGCGGCATGGATGCCGCCAACGAGCCTCCATGGACGGATTCACGGCGTGTCCCGCCAGCGGTGAGGGCACCGCGCACTCGACGACCCAGGCTTTTGACTGCATCCACATCGGGCTAGGACTCGAATCGCGACCACTCGAACTGATCGGGAAGTCCATCGATCAACTGCAGAATCACTGCCCGCGCGTTGGCTGCGCGGCCTTCTCACGTTGGTCTGTAGCGTATTTCGACAAGACAGCCGAACAAGTCTCCGGTGCGGTGTCCTCGCCGCTTGCGGGACGGGCTCACTGCGTGTCGCGAACACCGCACGCCCCTCACCAAGCTGCCGTCTTAACCAGCCCGCTTTTGCGTCAGCCGCGCAAACAACGCAGGCAAATCCCGCATATCGTCGAACACCTCGAGCACACCGATGCGGCGCAAGGTGTCGCCATGCCCCGGTGGAATGTGGCTTGCTCCGGTAAACCCGAGCACCTGCATGCCGGCCGTCACGGCCGCCGTTGCACCGGTGGGGCTGTCTTCGATGACCAGGCAACGCTCCGGCGCTACGCCGGCGGTGCGTGCCGCCAGCAGATACACGTCTGGCGCCGGCTTGGGCCGCTCCACCATGTCGGCGCTGAAAATACGTCCCGCCGCACGCGCGGTGAGCCCGGCCCGTTCCACCGAGGCAAGCACATTGTGGCGCCGGCTATTGGAGGCCACCGCCAACGGCAGCGGAATCTGCTCCAACGCCTCGCGTACGCCCGCGATCGGCTGCACCTGCGCCTGGATCAAGGCCTCGCTGCGCGCCTGGATCTGCGCGAGCAGAGTCTGCGGCAACTGCAGCGCAAAGCGCTCTTCCACCCGCCGCAACACCTCGCGTGTGGTCTGCCCGAAGGTGGTTTCCAGTAGCTGTTCCAGCGGCTCGCTCGGCACGAAAGACCCAAGGGCCTCACGCATTACCCGGTCGGCCAGTATCTCGCTGTCGACAAGAACGCCATCACAGTCACTGATCAGTAGCTCGTACGCCATTGCACCCATCTGCTCGCAAAGCGCCATTATGCCGGCCTGGGTGTGACCGTCGGCTGTGGGGCAGCAGGTTGGCGTACTGAACACCTGCACCGTTTGCAGCATGCGCGCTACCAGGACAGGCGGCCCCGAGCATGCGGCCCGCCACACCGTCATGCCACAAAAGCCATGTCACGAAATCTTACCGCAAGCGTTTTTGCAGCTGCTAGGATCTGCCCCGCTGCGGCGGGACTTGCCGCAGCGTCATCAGGAATGCGATCAGGAGAAGGAGATTTCGATGCAACCGCGATTCCCCGCCCTGCTCGTTCTTGCGACCTCGTTTTTCGCGGTCTCATGCACCGCCTCAGCCGGTGCCAAGGAGCAAACCACCATGTCAGCTACGCTGCAGGACCACACCGTCGCCTTCCGCGACCCCGCCCTGACCGATATCGCCAAGGCCATTGCGCACGGTGATGTTGCCCAGATCAAGGCACTCGCCCCCACTGTCGATCTCGCCGCGCATGGCGACCAAAACGTCACCTTGCTCGAATGGGCAATCTGGAACGAACAACCGCGTTCCTTGGCCGCATTGCTCGATGCAGGCGCCGATCCGTCGTTGCCTGGCATGGACCAGGAAACGGTCGTGCACATGGCCGCCATGGCGCAAGACCCGGAGTATCTGCAGATCTTGTTGCAGCACAAGGCGCCGATCGATGTGGTGAGCAAGCGTGCGGGCTGGACACCGCTGTTCCGCGCGGTGCAGAGCAAGCGCGATGCGCAGATCGATTTGCTGATCAAGGCCGGTGCGGATGTACAGCGCGTCGACCACACCGGCAACAGCCTGCTGCACCTTGCAGCGCAAAGTGGTGCAGCTAGCCCTGCAGTGCTCGCCCTGCTCAAGGCCGGTGTCGATCCCACCGTGCGCAATGCCCAGCAGAAGACTTTCCAGGCGTATTTCTTCACCACGCCGGACCGCCTGCTCAATGCCAGCGGCCAGCAGGTGAGGTCGGAGGTGCGCGCATGGTTGAACGCCCACAACATTCCCGTGGAAAGCAGCCGCTAAGCGCGCTTTTCGCATGACGAACGCAAGGAGCCGCGCCTGAGCCCGTCAGAATCCTCTTCCACCCCGTTCGCAGAATCGATGCGCGGGCAACAACCGCATCCGGAAGACCACCAGTTTCCCGCGATGCTGCAAGACCTTTACGCCACTGCCGCCCAACGACGCGACGGCGGCGCCGAAACATTTGCCGCCCTGCCCAATGGCTGGTCGCGCATGGACGATCGCGCGCTGCAGCAGGCAGGCATCGACCCTGCCCTGCTGCATGACGCCAAGAGCGGCTTCGATGCCGCGTTCTATCGCAATGATCAGGGGCAGGTGGCATTGGGCTTCTGCGGCACCGACGAAGGCAAGGACTGGAAGCACAATATCGGCCAGGGCCTGGGCTTTGACGATGCCCAATACGCGTCGGCGATCCAGCTTGGCAGCCAGGCCAAACAGGCGTTCGGCGACCAGGTGGTGATCAGCGGGCATTCGCTGGGCGGCGGTCTGGCCGCGGCATCGGCAATGGTCAACGACATTCCGGCAGTGACCTATAACGCCGCCGGCGTCAACGACCGCACGCTGGAGCGGCAAGGTCTGGATGCCTCGGCAGCCAAGGACTACGCCAACAGCGAATTGATCCGCGGCTATCACGTCAAGAACGAAATCCTGACCCATCTGCAGGAAGACAGCATTCCGCTCAAATGGGCCATGCCCGATGCGGCCGGTCATCAGATCGAGCTGCCCGAGCCGGACCCGTTGTCGTTCGGCCAGCGCCTGGTGCCGGGCATGATGCTCAAGCATCGGCTGGATCTGCACGGCATCGATTCGGTGATGAAGGCGCAGGACATGCAGTTGCAGGACCAGGCACGCGGCAATGCATTGCAGCCCGGCAGCCAGCTATTCAACGACGCGGTCGTGAAGTTGGATGGACAACGCGACCGCCTGGGGCTGCGCGACGACACCGCGTTTCTCAATACCGCCGCCAGCGTGGCCGCGCGTGCAGGCAACGATGGCTTGCAGCGCATCGATCACCTGGTGCCCAACCGTGACGGCGACAGCCTGATTGCGGTACAGGGGCGCATGGACGACCCGGCCCATCTGCGCAGCCATGTGCAGACGGCGTCCGCGGCCAACGAGCCGGCCCAGACCAACGTCAGCCAGTTGCAACAGCACAATCAGCAACACACCCAACAGCCGCCGCAACAGCAGGAAGAACAGCGCCGGGTGATTCAGCAGTAAGGCTCCGGTGGCCCGCGCAATGTGCGGGCGACTCTTTGCCTTGCCCATGGCTGGCAGCAGCGCGTCCAGGTCGGGCGCAATCGCTGTCGGCTTCGCGCAGTGGAGCGTGTCTTTGAGAATCGCGCGCGTCTTCGAACCTGGCGCGACGCAACTGATGCCGTGTCACAGGAGTCGTCAGCCAATCGCGCACGGTGCGCAGAGGCGCCATGCTGGCGCGCCACATGGCGCAAGGCCCAGCATCGCCCGGCCGCCCTGGCGATTGCACGACAGCGTAATACCCGCACCCAGTCGCGGAGTCGTGGCGTTGCAGGTTGCAGCGCGCGTTACCCAGCGCCCGCCATCGTCCGCAAGGTGATGCCGACCAGATAGGCCAGATAGGTGCCCGTGGCATAGCCCATCGTGCCCAGCAACACACCGACCGGCGCCAATGCCGGGTGAAACGCCGCGGCCACCACCGGCGCGGAGGCGGGGCCACCGATATTCGATTGCGAGCCGATCGCAAAATAGAAGAACGGCACCCGCAACAACCGGCCAAGCCCCCATAACACCGCGATGTGCACGGCAATCCAGATCAGGCCGAGCAGGAACAACCATGGCCGGTCCAGCAGCGCCAGCAGATCCATCTGCATGCCGATGCAGGCGATCAGGAAATACAGCAGCACGGTGCCGATCTTGGACGCGCCCGCGCCCTCCAGCGTGCGCGCACGGGTGAAGCTCAGCAGCAGGCCCAGGCTGGTCGCCAGCACCACCACCCACACGAACGGCGTGTCCAGACTGAACTGGCTGGCCCAATGCAACTGCGCCTTGCACCACGCGGCAAGAGGATTGGCCAGGGCATGCGCAAGGCCGACGCCGCCGAACGCCACCGCCACGATCACCATCAGGTCGGCCAAGCTGGGAATGCGCGCATGCTCGGCCTGGAAGCGCGCCATGCGCTCCTGCAAGGCGTCCAGCGCCTGGGTGTCGGCACCGCTGCGTGCGTCGATCTTGCGCGCGCGGCCGGCCAGGAAGATCAGCGCCGCCATCCACACATAGCCCACCCCGACATCGACTACGGCGAACTGCCCGAACGTGGTTGCGTCCACATCGAACACTTCGCGCATCGCCAGCATGTTGGCGCCCCCGCCGATCCAGCTGCCCGCCAGCGCTGCCATGCCGGCCCAGGTGTCCCCGGCCACGGTGGCCGGATGCAGCCAGCCCATCACCCAGAACGCCACCACCGCACCCAGCATGATGCTCAGCGATGCGCCCAGATACATGGCCACCAGCTTGGGACCGAGCCGCAGGATCGCGCGCAGGTCGATGCTCAAGGTCAGCAGGATCAACGCGGCAGGCAGCAGCACGTCGCGGGCGATCGGGTTGTACAACCGTGTGTTGGCACCGTCGATCAAACCGGCCGTGTTGTAGATGCCGGGCAGCAGATAACACAGCAACAAGGCCGGCACCAATGCGTAGAAGCGCCGCCAGAACCCTCGCTCACGCGCGGACGTCCAGAACACCGCGCCCAGGGTGGCGGCGATCAGGCCGAACACGACAATATCGTTTTGAATCAGCGCAGCACCGGCAGCATTCACGACAGGCGGACATCCAGAAGAGTAGCCGCCAGAGTGCGGACCGGACCAAGGTGGCCGATCCCTCGAATCTAGCCGACCCGGACGTCTGCGCAAACCCGGCACGGCTGCGGATAACCGCCACCGTTGGCAAGGACTTACCTGCAGCAAGCGGTCCGGTTCTTCACGGCCTCAGCCGTAGCGCCGCACCACCCGATCGCCGCCGCCGGTGTTGACCACCACGCCGCTGGGCTGGCCGGTGGTCAGGCAGTGCAGCTTCGCCATCAGTTCGGCAAAGTCCAGCGCGCCCTGTTCGCGCAGATACCGCAACGGCGACCAGTGCGGGCGGGTTACCCACCAGCCGCCCTGTGCGGGGTGGATACGTACGACATAACGAGACTCGTCCATCAGGCCTCCGGCCAGTGCGTATAGCGGTCGAGCGAGGCGCACGGGGCGTAGGGCCGCAATGCGCGAGGAATGGGAATGCCTTCTCCCGTCCGGTATGCCGGCGCGCCCTTACTCAAGGGGCCGCGGGAGAGTAGCCAATGGCCCCGCGTCCGGCATAGCCAGGATGTTCTTTTACGCATGCCGATGCCGTCGGGCTGACACTGGCAGGGCGGTAGGAAAATTTTTACGTGACACACATCACGTCCAGCGCTACATTCGGTCAGGACTGGTGAACGCCGCGTCATCAGCAACCGTCAGACGGTAATCCCCCACTTCTAGCGGTCGCCAGAAGTGGAGCTAAGCGGCCATCGCCAACTTCATGGCAGGCGTGATGCCGCCGAGCGCCATATTCGGACGCTCGTGGTTGTACGTCCATAGCCAGCGGGTGGCTTTGTCCTGCACCTGGTCGATGGTGTCGAACAGGGTTTGGGCGAGCCAGGCGTAGCGGATGGTGCGGTTGTAGCGTTCAACGTAGGCGTTCTGCTGTGGCTTGCCCGGCTGGATGTGCTCGACCCGGATACCATGCCGCTGCGCCCAGGACAGCAACGCGCCACTGATGTATTCAGGGCCGTTGTCGCAGCGGATCACGGCGGGCTTGCCGCGCCACTCGATGATCTGCTCCAGCGATCGGATCACACGGGCTGACGGCAGCGACAGATCCACCTCGATCCCCAGCCCCTCGCGATTGAAGTCGTCGAGCACATTGAACAGCCGGAAGCTGCGGCCGTCGGCCAACTGGTCGTGCATGAAGTCCATCGACCAGACCTGGTTGATAGCCTCCGGCACCGCCAGAGGCTCGGGCCGCTCACGCACCAGCCGCTTCCTCGGCTTGATCCGCAGGTTCAACTCCAGCTCGCGGTAGATCCGGTAGACCCGCTTGTGATTCCAGCCAAAGCCCTTCACGTTGCGCAGGTACAGGTAGCACAGGCCAAAGCCCCAGTCGCGATGGGCGGTCGTCAGGCGGACCAGCCAGTCGGCGATCCGGGCGTTCTGCTCGCTGGCCTTGGCCTGGTAGCGGAAGCAGGTCTGGCTCACCGCGAAGGCCTGGCAGGCGTGGCGGATGTTCGTACGCCCGCTCGTGACTGCCGATTGGGCCATCTCGCGTCGCTGAGATGGCCTCACCATTTTTTTGCGAGCGCTTCCTTCAGCAGGTCGGTACTGAGCTGCGCCTCGGCGTACATCTTCTTGAGCCGGCGGTTCTCCTCCTACAGCTCCTTCATGCGCGCGACCATGGACACGTCCATGCCGCCGAACTTGCTGCGCCACTTGTAGAACGTGGCCGAGCTGATGCCGTGCTCGCGGCACAGCTCCGGCACGGGCGCACCGGCCTGGGCCTGCTTGAGCACGGCGATGATCTGGCTGTCGGTAAAGCGGGACTTCTTCATGGAACCTCCTCGAGAAAGGATACGAGAAAATTCCACTTCTGGCGTCTGCTAATGGGCGGGGGATTACCAGACGAGCGCGGACGGTGCGCAGTGGGTGATCAGTCGCTCTTGAAGACTGCCTCTGGGGAGGGGTTGCATGCATCTGCTTAGGAAATTCCAGTTTTCGGTCAAGACCGCCATGGTGATTGGCTATGTGTTGGTGATCAGGAAGCGGTCGTGCTGTGGTCGTAAGGCTGATGCATGGTTGAACGCGTCGGCCGGGCACGTCAGTTGGTGGGCGCAAAGACTAGGTAACGCACCTGGACCGGTGTCGGGGATCGGCACCGGTCGTGCCAGCGTTCGTGCGTGTAGCGACAGTGCCTACCGTTTACGCGCGGCCGCCGCGCCTGTCGTGTCAGGGCACAGGCTGCCAGAGATCTGGGTGCGTACCCGTCATGGCGTCTCAGTCCGCATCGACCCAGCCGCGCTGCTGCGCGGCGGCCAGATCGGCAGGGGTATCGATATCCAGCGCCAACGCCGGGGCGCTGACGCACCCCAGGCTCTGCAGGTCGAGGCTGGCGAACAGGCCGCGCAGGCCGCTATCGGCCCGCAACGGAACATCCGCCCAGGCCGCA
Source organism: Xanthomonas phaseoli pv. phaseoli (assembly GCA_022749655.1). Lineage (GTDB taxonomy): Bacteria > Pseudomonadota > Gammaproteobacteria > Xanthomonadales > Xanthomonadaceae > Xanthomonas > Xanthomonas phaseoli. Next base: position 2,206,562 of record CP094243.1, on the reverse strand, counting down.
TGCGTGACCACCGCGGGAATGCCGCGCACGCCGCTGTAGCCACTGGTTGCACACCCGGAGACGGCGCGATCGGCTTCTTCCAGCAGGGAGCGCAAATGCGGGGCATCCAGCGCAGGCTGATCGCACCCCAGGATCAGGCTGCGTCGCAACGCCTGGTCGCCCTGCACATGCCGGCGCAACGCGGCCAGGCTGGAACCCATGCCCTCGGCCCAGTCGGGATGCCGGAGTATTTCGACATCCAGATCCTGCAACAGCTCGCTCAACGTATCGGCATCGGCACCCAGCGCGACCACGCAGCGGCGCGGCGCAGTCAGTAATGCAATGCGTGCGGCGCGGCGCAGCAGCGGCTCGCCGTCGCGCATCAACAATTGCTTCGAGCGGCCAAGCCGGCGCCCTGCCCCGGCGCCCAGCACCAGTGCCGCGTGATCGCCACTCATGGGCAGCACGCTGCTGGCGCGGCGGCGACCAAGGAAGGTGTCGCTTGCGAGACGGCGAGAGCTCCGCGATTTTCGCCGACCTCTCCATGCGCGAAACGAATGGCGGCGAGAGAACTGACGCGAACGGCATCACGCGAGACGTCGACGTGGCGATCCGGAACAAGGGTCATGGCGACGTGCTACTTGATTGGAAGACAGCTGCAGCCTAGAGCGCGGGCTGTGCGTGCGAGGTGACCACACCTTGCGCGTGCCACCGTTGTAGAAGCGAAGTCTTGCCAATTGCGATGAAGATTGCTGCGTGCTGTCGGAAGCCAGTCACGATACTGCTCGAAGGTAGCCGTCTATCACTCGACCGGCTGCAATGCGCCTTGATGACTCACGCCCGCGGAAGCAGCAGCCCGCGACTTAGCGGCTTGCCGTGACGACCTGCACATCCGCCACCGCCTGCGTGGCTTCGGCGATGATGCCGAGCGCGATGGTGTGTGGCGCCGAGCGCCCCATGCGCCAGCCCGCCGGCAAACGCAGACGTGCGAGCGAGGCGTCGCTGTATCAAGCGCGCGCAACGCCTGTAAACGACCTTCGCGCTTCTGCCGGCTGCCGAGGATGCCGATGCAGGCGACAGGAGATGCCAAGCCGCGCCGCGCAACCTGCAGATCGATCTCGGCATCGTGGGCCAGGCTATACAGCGCAGTATCGGCATCCAGATGCAGGTCCTGCAGCGCATCGCCCAACGCGCGCCGGTCGTAGTGCTCGGACGCCAAGCCCGGCGGGGTTCGCCAGGGCCATGCGGCCGCAACACGCGCACTTCGATGCCCATCTGGCTGGACAACGACACCAACGCCAGTAGTGATGGGTCGGCCCCCACCAGCACCAGCCGTAACGGCGGACGATGGGTGCGCACGAATTCGCCCGCATGTGCGTCCTGTGCATTTGCCAGGTAACGCACCGTCCCGGACGCACGATCCAAGGCCACATGAAATGCGCGCCGGTGCTGGCGCGCGTTACGCCAACGTGCGAGGTGTTCGCCCAGATCCGGCACCGGCCATACCAGCACGCCGATACGCCCGCCGCAGCTGAGCTGGATGTCCAGCACTTGGCTGCCTTCGCCATAATCCAGCCAACGCGGCTGACCATCGCGCAGCGCTTCCATGGCCTCATGCGCCACCGCCGCCTCGACGCAGCCGCCTGAGACGTAGCCTGCCACGCTCCCATCGGCGCAGATGGCCATTTCGCTCCCCAGCGGGCGCGGGGAGGAGCCTTGCACATCGATCAAGGTCGCCATCGCCACGCGCTGCCCCGCACGGTGCCAGGCGCTCAGCGTTGGCAACAAATCGTCGAGCAACGCGTAGCCCGGCCATGCCGGCCATGCCGACGGCACATGCGTGACCGGGGCAACCACCGCGCTCACGCGCGCAGCATCTCGGGCAGGTGCGGCAGCAGTTTGTCCAGGGTCACCGGGTAGTCGCGCACCCGCACGCCGGTTGCGTTGTAGACCGCGTTGGCGATCGCCGCTGCCACGCCGCAGATGCCCAGCTCACCCACGCCCTTGGCCTTCATCGGCGACGACAATGGGTCGCTTTCTTCCAGGAACACCACCTCCTGATGCGGGATGTCCGCATGCACCGGCACTTCATAACCGGCCAGGTCGTGGTTGACGAAGAAGCCCAGGCGCTTGTCCACTGCCAGCTCTTCCATGAGTGCCGCGCCGGCGCCCATGGTCATGCCGCCGATGACCTGGCTGCGCGCAGATTTGGGATTGAGGATGCGCCCCGCGGCGCACACGGCAAGCATGCGCCGGATGCGCACTTCGGCGGTGGCCACATCCACGCCCACCTCGACGAAATGCGCGCCGAAGGTGGAGAGTTGATGCGTCTTGCTGAGGTCGCCGAATTCGATCTTGTCTTCCACCACCAGCGCGCCGTTAGCCGCGGCATCGCCGAGCGCGACGCGCTTGCCGCCGGCACGCACATGGCCATCGGCAAATTCGGCAGCGGCCGGATCCAGGCCCAGTTGCTTGGCTGCCGCTTCGCGCAATTTGACTGCGGCTGCATAGACGCCTGCGGTGGAGCTGTTCGCGCCCCATTGCCCACCGGAGCCCGCAGAGGCCGGGAAGCTCGAATCGCCCAGGCGCACGTCCACCCAGTTGAGCGGGACGCCGAGCATTTCCGCAGCGGTCTGCGCAATGATGGTGTAGGAGCCGGTTCCGATATCGGTCATGTCGGTTTCCACCACCACGCGCCCGCCCTGCTCCAGCCGCATGCGTGCGCCGGAAGTCATGACCGGCGCATTGCGAAACGCCGTGGCAACGCCCATGCCGACTAGCCAACGACCGTCGCGCGTGCTGGCCGGCTTGGCCTTGCGCTTGGACCATTCGAATCGCTTTGCACCATCTTCCAGGCACTTGACCAACTGACGCTGCGAGAACGGCCGCTGCGGATTTTCCGGGTCCACCTGGGTGTCGTTGACGATGCGGAACTTGACCGGATCCATGTCCAGCTTTTCGGCCATCTCGTCCATCGCGATCTCCAGCGCCATCAATCCCGGCGCCTCGCCCGGCGCGCGCATCGCGTTGCCTTCGGGCAGATCGAGCACGGCCAGGCGCGTGGTAATCAGGCGGTTGGCACCGGCGTACAGCAACTGCGTCTGTGCCGCGGCAATTTCCGGGCTGCCGTCGGGCAGGTCGCCCGACCAGCTCTCATGTGCAATCGCGGTCAGCTTGCCGTCGCGCCCGGCACCAAGCCGGATACGTTGCACCGTGGCCGGGCGATGGGTGGTGTTATTGGCGATCAGCGGCCGCGGCAGCATGACCTTGACCGGACGTCCGACCTGACGGGCCGCCAGCGATGCCAGCACTGCATCGGCACGCAGGAACAGCTTGCCGCCGAAACCACCGCCGACGTACGGCGACATGATCCGCACGTTTTCGCGCGGGATGCCCAGCGTCCTGGCCAGATCGCCGGCACCCCAGTTGATCATCTGATTGGAGGTCCACACGCTGAGCTTGTCGCCCTCCCACATGGCGATCGATGCGTGCGGCTCCATCATCGCGTGGGAATGATCGGGTGTGGTGTATTCGGCATCCAGCTGCACTGGCGCCGACGCGAAGGCAGCGTCGAAGTCGCCGACATTGCTGTTGGGCGCGTCGCCCTTCTTGGTCACCTTGGCGCCGGCACGGGCCTTTTCCAGATTGTAGGCGCCAACGTGACGACCGTAATCGACCTTGATCAACTGGCCGGCCGCACGTGCTTGCTCGAAGGTTTCCGCCACCACCACGGCAATGGCCTGGTGGTAATGCGCGATCTCGGGGCCGCCCAACAACTTGGCGGTGTTGAACTTGCCCTTTTGCAGCTTGCCTGCGTTCTGCGCAGTCACGATGCCCAGCACGCCGGGCGCCTTGCGCGCCGCGCTCAGATCGATGCTGCGGATGGTGCCCTTGGCGATGCCTGCACCCACCACGTGCCCGTAGGCGGGTTGGCCCGGCAAGTCGTGATGTTCGTACGCATACGGGGCCTGCCCGGTGGTCTTGAGTGGCCCATCGATACGGTCGACGGGCTTGCCGACGACAGTGAGCTGATCGATGAGATTGGTGCCGGCGGGAGTATCGAATTTCATATCAGGCCCTCGTGTCGGCCAGGATCGCGGCCAAGGTGCGCTCGACCAGCGGCAGCTTGAATGCGTTGTGTTCGGTGGGCTGGGCGCCGTCGAGCAGCACGGACGCAATGGCGCGGGCACCCTCTTTCGATCGGGCTTCGGCCGCTTCGCTGCGCCATGGCTTGTGCGCGACGCCGCCGACTGCGACGCGTGCACTGCCATCGCGCTGCACGACGGCGGCCACTGACACCAGGGCGAACGCATACGAGGCACGGTCGCGCACCTTGCGATACACATGCGTGCCACCGAGCGGCTTGGGCAAGGTAACGGCGGTGATCAATTCGCCGCGCTCCAGCACGGTTTCCAGATGCGGCGTCGTTCCCGGTGCCCGATAGAACTCGGACAAGGCCACCGCGCGCGTCTGCCCATCCGGGCGTACCGTCTCCACCACGGCATCGAGCAGGCGCATGGCGATGGCCATATCGCTGGGATGGGTGGCGATGCACGCCTCGCTGGCACCGATCACTGCCAGCTGCCGGTTATATCCGCCGATGGCCGCGCAGCCGCTACCAGGCAGTCGCTTGTTGCACGGCTGGTTGGTGTCGTAGAAATAGGGACAACGCGTCCGTTGCAGCAGATTACCTGCCGTGGTGGCGCGATTGCGCAGCTGTCCCGAGGCACCGGCCAACAATGCGCGCGACAGCACGGCGTAATCGCGGCGCACGCGTTGGTCGGCCGCGAGGTCGGTGTTGCGCACCAGTGCGCCGATGCGCAGGCCGCCGTCGGGCGTGGCCTCGATGGTATCCAGGCGCAGGCCGTTGACATCGATCAGATGCGACGGCGTTTCGATCTGCAGCTTCATCAGATCGAGCAAGTTGGTCCCGCCTGCGATGAATTTGGCACCGGGCTGACGCGCGGCCTTGGCTGCAGTATCGGCTGGCGAGGTGGCGCGCTCGTAGCTAAAGGCCTTCATGCGCGGCCTCCGGCAACATCGTTGATGGCTTCAACGATGTTGGAATAGGCACCGCAGCGGCAAATATTGCCGCTCATGCGCTCCTGCAACTCGGGCGTGGTGAGTCTGGCCTTGCCGGTGAGGTCTTCGGTGACATGGCTGGGGATGCCACGCTTCACCTCGTCCAGCACCGCCACTGCCGAACAGATCTGCCCGGGCGTGCAATACCCGCATTGGTAGCCATCGTGCTTGACGAACGCCGCCTGCATCGGATGCAGCTTGTCCGGCGTGCCCAACCCTTCGATGGTGGTGACCTTGGCGCCCTCGTGCATCACTGCCAGCGACAGGCACGCGTTCATGCGTTGGCCGTCGACGATGACGGTACAGGCGCCGCACTGGCCATGATCGCAGCCCTTCTTGGTGCCGGTGAGATGCAGATGTTCGCGCAGCGCATCCAGCAAGGTGGTGCGGTTATCCAATGTCAGCGTGACCGGCTTGCCGTTCACCTCGAAAGCAACCTGGCTGGATGCATTGGCAGGCTCGGCTGGCGGCCGCTGCGACATCGCAGTGGCCGCAGTGGCCGCCATCGATTGGGTTGCGGCAACGCTGGCTGCGGATGCCGTTCCTGCGATCAATACCTCGCGACGGGTCATCTTGATGTCTCTCATGGCTGGCATCTCCAACAATGCTGGCTTTTACAGTTCTCAACAAATGTGCAGCGCTGCCGGTCACAAGCGCGTGAGTGCGCGGCGGCGGCGGGCGTGAAGCGGCGTATGGCCCGATCCTGATGCTCGCTTTTACGGCATTGGCGATGGTTGCTGCGTGCGCCTATGAACACGGCGAGGACCGACCCATGCGCCGATGACGTTGGAGTCGGACGGGCCAGCCAAGCAGTTTCCTGGAATAGTGCGCGTGCAGCACGCGTACTGGCCACCGTGAGCAGCGAACGAACCCGAGGAGCATTGGTTGTGCTCGCCAGCAGCGTCATGCAGGCGGCAGCCCTTGCCCACGTCGATGAGTGAAGTGGCGCGCCGGCGGTGCGAATGCATCGCCGACGCGCGATGCAGCAGGCTGGATCAGAACTCCAGCGTGATCTTGCCCAGATGCCTACCGGCCTTCTGCAGTGCGAAGGCGTCACCGATCTCATCCAGCGCAAAACTGCGATCGATCACCGGCCGCAGCGGCAAGCTGTCGAGTGCACGCACCAGGTCCTGTTGATGCCTGCGGCTGCCAACGACCAGTCCCTGCAAGCGTTGCTGGCGCCCCATCATTTCGGCAGTCGGAACCGGCCCAGCGGCACCGGTCAAAACGCCTATCAAGGCGATGTGCCCGCCCACGCGCGCTGCACGGATCGATTGCGTCAGCGTGCCCGGACCGCCGACCTCGACCACATGGTCCACCCCGCGCCCATCGGTGATGTCCAGGACCCGCGCCGACCATTCGGGATGCTGCCGATAGTTGATGAGATGGTCGGCACCGAGCGCTCGCACCTTCTCCAGTTTCTCGTCGGATGAGGATGTGGCGATCACGCGCGCGCCCATCGCCTTGGCAAGTTGCAGCGCGAAGATCGACACGCCGCCGGTGCCCAGAACCAGCACGCTGTCGCCGGCCTTGAGCCGGCCATTGACCGCAAGCGCGCGCCATGCGGTGACGCCGGCAGTGGTCAGCGTCGCAGCCTCGGCGTGGCTGTAACCGCGGGGTGCATGGGTGAATGCCTGCGCATCGGCGACGACCGCCGAGCGCGCATAGCCGTCGACGCCATCGCCCGGGTGGTGGCAAAACCGGCATGCAACGGCTCGCCGTCCAGCCACTGCGGGAAGAAGGTGGAGACCACATGATCGCCCACCGCGAACTCGTCCACCTCCGGCCCCACCGCTTCCACCACACCTGCGCCATCGGACATCGGAATACGCCCGTCTGCGGTCGGCATCTGCCCAAGCACAACGCCCAGATCATGAAAATTGAGCGAACTGGCATGCAGGCGCACGCGGATCTGACCGCGTGCAGGCTGCCCCGGATCGGGCAATGCAACCGACTGCAGCGATGCGATGGCGGCCGGATGGCGAAGACGAATGGCTTGCATGGGCAACTCCTGAGCGTGATTCAGTGCCTGGAATAGCATGCTGCCCGTTACGCAAACGCAGTCGAGCTGGCTCCGACATCTGCCGCCGTGTGCGGTGATGCGATGCAGCGAGCGCTGCTGCAGCGGCTGCCGCGCGTGGCGACGCGGGAAGCGGGCTGTTGCATGCAACGCGAGGCAGCAATCACAGATCTGTCATTGCACGTGTTGATGCATCGAGGCGCGGGTGCCGCCACGCGTAGGCTGGCACGGCGGTTGCACCGCCCTGGTATCCAGACAGGTAGCCACAGTGACCTCAACAAGCAAGCGGCGGCGGCAACGTGCTCAGCGCATCGCGCTGCATTTCGTGCTGACTGCCTCGTGGATGCTACTGCTCGGTTCGGAATACTGGTCCATCCATGAAGAGCGCGCGACCGCGCTGCGCAGCGCCCAGGCGCAGTCGTTGAATCTGGCCAATTCGCTGGCGCAGCATGCCAGCGACACCCTGTCCATCGCCGACGCAGTGCTGTCCGGGCTGGTGTCGCGGGTCGAACACGACCAGGGCTCCAGCGCCGCGCGTTCTGCAACGCATGAATTTCTGGTGCGCGAAGCGCGCCGCTCCGACCGCCTGCATGGCATCTTCATCTATGCCGCGGACGGCAGTTGGGTGAGCTCGTCGCTGGACAGCACCCCCAGGACGCACAACAACGCCGACCGCGCCTATTTCAAATACCACCGCGACCATCGCGACGCCTTGTCGCTGGTCGGCCCGCCCGTGCAAAGCCGCTCGGACGGCTCCTGGGTGCTGACCTTGAGCCGCCGTCTCAATACCCCCGTGGCGAGTTCGCCGGCGTGGTGCTGGTCACCCTGCAGCTGAAGTATTTCCAGAACTACTACAGCACCTTCGAAGTCGGCCCGCACGGCACCATCGGCATGACCAACGACGATGGCATCGTGATGGTGCGCCGGCCCGACAAACAGGGCGTGATCGGCACCTCGATCGCGGGGACGTCGATCTACGTGACCATGCGCGCACGCAGGCACGGCACCGCCACCTATCGCTCGCCGATCGACGGCGTGGAGCGCATCTCCAGCTTTGCGCCTGCGCGACCCTATCCGCTGACCGTGCTGACCGGCGTTTCGGTGGACGATGCGTTGGCGAACTGGCGGCAAGCCGCGCGCCAGCGCATCGTGGTGGCCGCACTGGGCTGCACCCTGCTGCTGGGCGTGGGGATCTGGCTGGATCTGCAACTGCGCCGCATGCATCGCAACGAGGCCAAGCTGAGCACCGAAGCCTGGGTAGACGCACTGACGGGCATCGCCAATCGTCGCGCCTTCGACCACCGGTTATCGCGTGCATTGCAGGACGCGGTTCGCCTGGAGGCGCCATTGTCGGTGCTGATGATCGATGTCGATCACTTCAAGCTCTACAACGACACCTATGGCCACGTGAACGGCGATGCCTGCCTACGCCTGATCGCGGGCGCCATTGCCGGCTGCTCGCGCCGCAGCGAAGACCTCGCCGCGCGTTACGGCGGCGAAGAGTTCGGCATGATCCTGCCGCACACCGATGCCGCCGGCGCGCTGCGCCTGGCCGACGCCGTGCGCAATGCGGTCGCCGAGCTCGGCCTGATGCACCTGTCCAGCCCCACCAGCGCGCACGTCACCGTCAGCATCGGCGCAGCCACGTTCGAACCGGGCGAAGCGCCGCTGAGCCCCAACGGCATCGTGCACGACGCCGATTCGGCGCTGTACCGCGCCAAGCAGAAGGGACGCAATCGCACATCGGCCTAGACCTGCAGGGACGCCGAACCTGCCGTAGAGATCAGGCGGCTGTCGCGAGGTGGATGTCGCGAGCTCGAGCAACGCATCGACGGCGCACCCAACGCGTGCGTTGCGCGCAAGCCTGCGATGGATGGGCGCTGCACGCACGCCGCGCGCGCCTCCGAGCACGCGCGACACCCGCCAGGCTCTTGCCAACATCCTGCCGCAACCGGCCGCTGTCTGCGCGGACTTCCCATCACGCAGAAGGCCCGCGCAATGCGGGCCTTCCTGGATGACGCAACGACGAACGGTAATCAGAACGGGATATCGTCGTCGGCGAAATCGTCCATCGGCGGTGCCGACTGTTGCTGGGCCGGCTGCTGACGGCGCGGCGCATAGTCCTGCCCACCGCCACCGTATCCACCGCCCTGCCCACCGCCGCCGCCCTGCTGACGCGATGCCGAGCGCTGCGGGCGATCGCCGCCCATCCCGCCCCCGCCGCCTTCACCACGGCCGCCGAGCATCTGCATCTCGTTGGCGACGATGTCGGTGCTGTACTTCTCCACGCCGTCCTGGCCGGTGTACTTGTCGTAGCGCAGTTCGCCTTCGACATAGACCTGCGACCCCTTGCGCAGGTATTCGCCGGCAATTTCGCCCAGCTTTCCGAAAAACACCACGCGGTGCCACTCGGTACGTTCCTGGTTATTGCCGTCGCGGTCCTTGCGCATGCTGGTGGTGGCCAGGCTCACGCGCGTGATTGCCATGCCGGCCTGGGTGTATTTGGTATCGGGATCGTTGCCGAGGTTGCCGACGAGGATGACTTTGTTGATGCCGCGGGCCATAGGTGCTTCCGAGATGATGCGCTGGCGCCGGGTGCGCGCGCAACGATGAATGTCTGTGCGGCAATGTTACCGCACCTGCCGCTCGGCGGTCCTGGCAGGTTGCCGCGCGGCGCTGCCCGGCAAGTGCCCTGCCAAGGGTCGGAAATCCAGCCCGCACAGACCTTTGCGGGTGACGTCCCAGCTGCGCAGGGCGGCAAATGTGAAGATGCCGGGCGTGCCTGGCGGGACGGATCCGGCCGGGGCACCTATAATCGGCCCACATCACGAACGCCTGCGCATGACCATCGCCGAAGACCTCCCCACCGTGCTGGGCCTGCCCCAGATCCAGTCCCTCGCCGCGCCCGACATGGCCGCGGTCGATGCACTGATCCGCCGCCGTCTGGCCTCGGACGTCGTGCTGATCAACCAGATTGCCGACCACATCATCTCTGCCGGCGGCAAACGCCTGCGCCCGATGCTGGTGATGCTGGCCGGCCACGCCGCTGGCGGCTCCGGCCCGGAGCATCACCAACTGGCGGCGATCATCGAATTCATCCATACCTCCACGCTGCTGCACGACGACGTGGTGGACGAATCGGACCTGCGCCGCGGACGTAGCACCGCCAATGCGCTGTGGGGCAACGCGCCCAGCGTGCTGGTCGGCGATTTCCTCTATTCGCGCAGCTTCCAGCTGATGGTCGAACTGGACCGCATGCAAGTCATGCAGATCCTGGCCGACACCACCAACCGCATCGCCGAAGGCGAGGTGCTGCAGCTGTTGCACGTGCACAACCCGGACACCGACGAAGCCGCCTACCTGCGCGTGATCGAGCGCAAGACCGCGGTGCTGTTCGCCGCCGGCACGCGTCTGGGTGCGCTTGCCTCCGGCGCAAGTGCGCAGGTGCAGCAGCACCTGTATGACTACGGCATGCAGCTGGGCTTTGCCTTCCAGATCGCCGACGACGTGCTCGACTATGCCGCCGAGGCTGCGGACCTGGGCAAGAACCTGGGCGACGACCTGGCCGAAGGCAAGGCAACCCTGCCGCTGATCCACGCGATGGCGCATTCGGATGCGAGCACCCGAGAGCGCCTGCGACAGATCGTCGAGCAAGGCGATGCAGCGGCGATGCCGGAAGTGCTGGCAGCCATCCATGCCACCGGCGGGCTGGACTACAGCCGTCAACGCGCGGCCGAATACGCCGCTGCCGCCGAACAGGCGCTGGAAACCCTACCGCACAGCCCTGCCGTGGCGGCACTGCGCGGCCTGGCGCGCTACGCGGTCGAGCGCACGCACTGATCCGGCGCGCTAGGCGCGCCGGACGGGATTTGTGATTGGGGATTAGGGATTCGCAAAAGCGATTGGTCGCACCTTACGAATCCCGACATGTGATCGCCAAACGATTGTTAGGCGCAGACCGCTGAGCACAACCCGGGATTGATGCATTGGAGGACGGGACCACGCTGTTGCGAATCCCGACTCCCCAATCCCCACTCCCGGCTTATCGCCCAAACCGCTCTTCGAAGAAATCGCCCAGCATGCGATACGCCCGCTTGGCCGCGCGCGGGTTGTACAGGCAGCCCGGCGGGCTGTTGGCATCGGCCTCGGCAAAGCAATGCACTGCGCCGCTGAAATTGACGAATTGCCAATCCGCGCCGGCGGCATTCATTTCGGTTTCGAACGCGGCGATATCCGCCTTGCTCACGCTCTTGTCGTCGGCACCGTTGAGCACCAGCAGCGGCGTCCTAGCCGAGCCGGCGGCGGCCGGGCTGGGAGTCGCGATGCCGCCATGCAGGCTGACCACACCGGCCAGCTGCGCGCCTGAGCGCACCAGCTCCAGCACCGTGGTACCGCCGAAACAGAAGCCCACCGCACCGATGCGCGCTGCGTCCAGCGGCGCCTTGCCGGCCTGCGCCTTGAGCACCTCTACCGCTTTGAGCGCGCGTGCGCGCAGCTCCGGCGAATCCTTCTTCAGGGCGCCGGCGAATTGCCCAGCCTCGCTGTCGTTGGCCGGGCGCTTGCCCTTGCCGTACACGTCGGCCACCAGCACCACGTAATCGTCGCCGGCCAGCTGCTTGGCCTTGGTCACCGCCGAGTCGTTGACACCGCGCCAGTTGGGCACCATCACCAGGCCCGCGCTTGGCATCGCCTGCATCGTCGTACACCAGCACGCCGCTGTAGGTGTCCTTGCCGATCTTCCATTCCAGCGGCTTGGCCTGCATCGCCGCTGCTGCGGGAAGGCCAGCGAAGCCAGGACACCGATCAACCCAACGCCACGCCATGTCCGTTGCTTGTACATGTGCTTGCTCCCAGGATGGTGTGGCGAGTGTAGGCGCTGGCACCGTGCAGGAGGGGTCATCATCGGCGCTGCCGGCAGCGGCGCGGCCAGTTGGCTGGGCCAAGCGCACCGGGCATATCCGCATCCGTGGCGAGCTACGGTTTTCGTGGCGACCCGGGCAATGCCGTGACCTCGGAACTGGGCCGGGCAGCAACACGTAGCGGCCAGCTCTCAGGTGAACCTTGGACAGCGCGCAGGAGCCGCGCTATCGGGTTGAGACATCACGGCCGCGCCTGCCTGGCGGTGAACCGCGTCGGTTCCTGCCGGCCGCTTCTAGTGGATACCCAATCCGTCAATCGCGCTGATCGCTGCCGGATCGAACCCTGCCAGCTGGGCGAAATGCCGGCCGCGGGCTACGTAGTCGCTGTAGGCGCCGAAGCTGGGCGCCCCCGGCGAGAGCAGCACCACGCCGCCCTGCTCGCCCAGCGCAGCGCGCGCCAGTCCCATGGCGTGTTCGAGATCGTTGGCCGCATGTAAGCCGAAGCGCCCCGCCTCGGCCAGCGGCGCCAGCAAGGCATGGATGCGGGGACCGTTGGCGCCCATGGTCACGATTTCCAGCGGCGCCTGCTGCGCCATCTGTTGGGCGAAATCGTGCCAATCCAGCCCGCGATCATGGCCACCAACCAGTAGCGCCACGCGTCGCTGCGCAAAGCACGCCAGTGCCGCCAGCGAGGCATGCGGCGTGGTGCTGATGGAATCGTTGACGTAGCCGATGCCATCCACGCTTCCCAGCCACTGCAAGCGGTTCGGCAATGGACGAAAGCTCGCTGCCGCCGGCGCAAGTGCCGCCGCATCCAGGCCCAAGGCCTCCATCGCCGCCAGCACCGCGCACAGGTTGCGGCGATTGTGCTCGCCCGGCAGTGGCACATCGGCGGTATCGAAAATGGCCTGCTCGCCGCGGTACACCACGTCGCCACGCAGATGCCAGCCGGCGGAATGATTGAACCAACGCACCTGGCTATCGGGCAACTGCAACCCGGCGAGCAGCGGGTCGGCAGCGTTGAGCAAGGCGATGCGCGGCCGGCCTTCGGTTACCAGCGACAGCTTGTCGCGCACATAGCGCGCTTCGTCGCCATGCCAGTCCAGATGCTCGGGAAACAGATTCAACACCAGCGCCAGCTCGGGGCGCGCGCCGCTGCGCCCGACATCGCCGGTCTGATAGCTGGACAACTCGATCGCCCAATACGCCGGTGGCGGCTGCGGTGCCAGCACTTCCAGCAAGGGCTGGCCGATATTGCCGACCAATGCCGTGCGATGCCCGGCCGCGCGCAACAGGTGCGCCAGCAACGCGGTGGTGGTGCTCTTGCCCTTGGTGCCGGTCACGCAAATGACGCCAGGCACGCTGCCGTCCGCCTGCGCGTGTTCGGCAAACCACAACGCGGTGCCGCCGATGAAGCGCGTACCCTGCGCGGCAGCGGCCAATGCCTCGGGGCGATACGGGCTGATGCCGGGCGACTTCACGACGATCTCGAATCGCCCAAGCGCCTGCGCGCTGGCATCGGTTTCCACCTGCAAGGCTGCATCTGCCAGCGCCTCGATCTCGCGCGCCTCTTCGGCGTTGCAGAACACCGTCAGCGCTTGCGTCGGCAGCTGCGCGCGCAGCGCACGATACGCTGCGCGTCCTTCGCGCCCCCAGCCCCACAACGCAACGGTCTTGCCTTCAAGCTGCGAAATTCGCACGCACGCGCTCCCACAGCGTCGACGGAACCCGGTGCTCGCCATCGATGGCCATGAGTGGCTCGACCTGCAGATCATCTGGGTCGAGCTGCGGCTGGATGTCGCGGATGAAGCGCTTCACCAACGCGTCCTCCTTCCACTCGGCGCGGCTGGCCAGCACCGCCATCGCCGCGCGCGATTCGCGGCCTTCGCCCACGCATTCGAACGGCTTGTGGTCCTGGAATTCCAGCAGCGCGTCGTAGCCGCCGGCCTGGGTCGCATCGTCGAGCAGATTACGTCCGAAGATGTTGACCAACCGCGTCTTGGGCATGAACGGCGCCAGCGCCAGGAACACGAAATGGCATTTCGGGCACACGCCGCACCAGCGATGCACCGGGCGCTCGCCCATGATGTGGAAGTTGCGGTTGCAGCTGGAAAAGTGCGCGTCGTAGTGATCGGTCTTGGCGAATTGCCGCGCCACCGCCAACTCGGACAGCGGCCGCAGCAACGAGTAATAGCGCAGATCGGCCGCCACATGCCGCTGCACGTAATCGCCGAATGCCTGCTCGAACGCCCAGCCTTTGGACCACTGGTGATTGACCTCGCCGGTGCCGGGAATCTGGCTGCCGTAGCTGGCCGAACGTTCGTTGGAGAACACCACCTGGTCCACCCCGTTGAGCAGCGCCGCCAGCACCAGGATGGCCGAGTTCACCGCGGTCACCGGGATATGCCCGTTCCACGCGCCCTGGCGATTGAGTTCGAATAATTCCGGTGCCAGCACGCGGCCGATGTTGAGGACCGGCAAACCGGTGCGTTCTGCACAGGCACGGATCAGTTGCGAACCGCCGATCCAGCTGACGGTCTGCGCCACGCCGGCCTGGCGCAGCGCCTCGATGCTGACCAGCGAATCCTTGCCGCCCCGATCGCCACCAGCGCATGCTCGCGCAACCCCACTGCCGGCGCGGCGGCGGCGGCCTGCGCCGCCACCGGGAAGTGGATCTTGCCGTGCAGATGCAAGCCATTGCGGTAGGCAAATTCGCCCAGGCCGTGCAGATACACGCTTTCCACCAGCGCGGCCGTCTCGGCATCGATGGCGTAGCTGTCGATGGCGATGTTCGGCGGCACCGCAGCCTTGAAATAACTGACCCCTGCAATGAGATGCAGCAACCGCAACGCCTGTTGCACGGCAGTCGCCTGCGCGCCTTCCAGCACGAAAGGGGCGCCCGGCACTGCCACGGTCTCGACCAGCTCCGGGCCTTGATCGAAGGCATACACCAGCGTGGCCACGCCGGTCTGCGCGTCGAGTGCGCAACGCACGAAGCGGAAGGTGGACATCTGATGTTTGTCGAAAGCGCTCATGGACTACCTGCAGAAACACGTACACGACGCAGATAACGTCGGCACAGGACATATTCAATCATGGAAAACGGCACCGCCGCCCATAGCAGCGGCAGGCAACCGATCACGAACAACAGCAGCATCACGTCCGAGCGAATCACCGTTGCGTCGCCGGTGATGGCCAACGCGACCAGCAGATACAGCAGCAGCGCCGGCAGATAGCCAAGCGCACCCAGCACCACGGTGCGCAATGCCATGCCGCCGGCGTGCTGCGCTCGTGCACGCTTGGCACGCCGACGCTGCCAGAGCGCTGCGCTCCACGCGCCGATGCCGGCAGCGACCAGCGCGGGGATTGCCCACTTCAAGCTATCGGTCCACGGGGCCGGTTGCCCGGCGATGTCGATGGCGGTGGAAAACACCATCGCCACGCCACCGGCCAACGTGCTGAGTGCGACGAACTCAGCCAGTGGACGCATCGATCACCTCTTCGCGCGGCAATTCGCGCTGATTGTAGGTGCTGGCCATCGAGTAGCCGTAGGCACCGGCATCGGCGACCAGCACCACATCGCCCGGCGCGGTGGTCGCAGGCAGCCGGCGACGCTTGCCGAACACGTCCGACGATTCGCAGATCGGCCCGACGATATCGAACGTGCCATCGGCCGGCGTGTCGAGTTGGCTGAGGTTTTCGATGTCGTGCCAGGCGTCGTACAACGCCGGGCGGATCAAAGTGTTCATGCCCGCATCCAGGCCCACGCGGTGCACGCCGTCCTTCTCGATCACCTGGGTGACGCTGGCCAGCAATACGCCGGCTTCGGCCACCAGATAGCGGCCCGGCTCGATCGCCAGGCGGTAGCCCGGATGCACGGCCTTGACCTCGGCCAGGCCCTTGGCCCACACCTCCAGATCGAACGGCTCGTCTTCGGCGCTGTACGGAATCGGCAGGCCGCCACCGATATCGATGGTTTCCACCGTGCCGATGCGGCGCGCGAAGCCGGCCAACTCGTCGTACATCATCCGCCAGTGCTCGCCGGTCTCCACGCCACTGCCCAGATGCGCATGCACGCCGGTGATGGTGAGCTCGAGCGTGCGCGCCACCTCGACAAATTCATCCACGCGCGTGGACGACAGGCCGAACTTGGACGCCTTGCCGCCGGTGTTGACCTTCTCGTGGTGCCCGTCGCCGTGCCCCAGATCGATGCGCAGCCAGATACTGCGGCCACGGAACACCTCGGGCCAGTTGCGCAGCGCTTCGACGTTGTCCACGGTCACCGTCACGCCCAGCGCGAAGGCCGCTTCGTATTCGGCCTTGGGCGCAAAGCTCGGCGTGAACAGCACGCGCCGTGGCGACAGTTCCGGCAGCGCCTGGAATACGCGGCGCAATTCGCCGTGCGAGACGCATTCCAACCCGAAGCCGGCCTGTTCCAGCGCCATCAAGATGGCCGGATGCGCATTGGCCTTGATCGCGTAATAGCGCTGATCCACCGCGGCAATCTGCGCCAGCGCATGCGCCCGCGCGCGCACCGTGGGCAGGTGGTACGCGTAACGCGGCGTGCCGGCCTTGGACAGCGACAGCAGATGCGCGCGCTCGGCATGCCACCACGGCGTGGGACGCGGACGTACCGAGCCGATGATCTGCCGCCAGCGCGGGCCGAATACCTCGCCCTCGCTGACCGGCATCGCGCCGCTGTCGATCAGTTCCGCGTGCAGGATCGGCAGCAAACCGTCGGCATCGGCTTCGTCGATGACGAAGGTCAGGTTCAAGTCGTTGGACGACTGCGAAATCATGTGCACGCGTTCCTGCCCGAACGTGGCCCACACATCGGAGAGCTTGTGCAGCAGCGAACGCATGCCGCGCCCCACCAGCGTGATGGCCGCGCACGGCACGATGATCTTGACCTTGCAGATCTGCGACAGATCCGCCGACAACGCCGCCAGCACATCGGTGTTGACCAGGTTTTCCGAAGGATCCAGCGACACGGTGACGTTGGTCTCGGCCGAACCGATCAGATCCACCGACAGGCCATGCTTCTTGAACAGCGTGAACACATCGGCCAGGAAGCCGACCTGCTGCCACATGCCGATACCTTCCATCGACACCAGCACGATGCCGTTGCGGCGGCTGATCGCCTTGACGCCCAACACCGGCTCGGCATTGCCATCGATGCTGGTGCCCGGCAGATCCGGGCGTTCGGTGTCCAGGATCGCCATCGGCACGCCGGGAATCGCGGCACGGCTTGATCGAACGCGGATGCAGCACCTTGGCGCCGGTGGTGGCGATCTCCTGCGCTTCGTAGTAATCCAGCCGGGTCAGCAGGCGTGCGTCGGGCACTTCCTTCGGGTTGGCGCTGAACATGCCAGGCACGTCGGTCCAGATTTCCACCCGGCTGGCGCCGAGCAGCGCACCGAAGTACGCCGCCGAGGTATCCGAACCGCCACGTCCCAGAATCGCGGTGCCGCCATCGGCATGCCGCGAAATGAAACCTTGCGTGATCAGCAAGCGTGTCGGCTGCGCGGCGAAACGCGTGCGCCACTCCGCATCGGACTGCCACTGGCACGACACCGACAGGCGCTTGGACCATTCGCTCTGATTGGGCTGCGGCGGCAGCGCCGACAGCCACTGGCGCGCATCCAGCCAGCCCATGTCCAGGCCGCTGGCATGCAGATACGCCGCACCGATGGTGGAGGACAGCAACTCGCCCTGCCCCAACACCTCGGCCTGCCACTCCAGCGTGCGCGTTGCAGCGCGCGCGTCGCCCAGCAAAGCATGCAGCGCGGCCAGTCGTTCGCCCAGCACCGCATCGGCGTCCAGTTCGAGCTCGGCCAGGAAGTCGCGATGTCGTTGGTCCAGTGCCGCCACGCGCTGTGCGCTATCTGCGGCACCGTCGGCAATGGCGGTGAGCTCGTTGGTCACGCCCGACAATGCGGACACCACCACCAGCACGCGACCGCCGGTCTCGTTCGCCCGTTTGCTCGCCAGTTTTCCAATCGTGTCCCAGCGATGACGACGCGACACCGAAGTGCCGCCGAACTTGAGGACGATCCAACGATCGGTAGAGTGGGGAGCTGACATTGAGATAGGCGTTTAGGATGGGGGAAGATGCCCGGGATGCCGAGCGGAACCTCCGATTCTACTGCCAATGCCGCTCGCATGACCCCGCGTGCGATCACAGCGTTCCGTCGCACATCCACTGCCGTATCGGTTTGCACTGCAACCATCGCCGCGCCCCCTTTCGATCGAGATTTTCCCAGCATGAGCAAGCACCGCTATCTGCAACTGGATGTTTTCGCCGCCCGGGCCGGCAGCGGCAACCCGCTGGGCGTGGTCTTCAATGCAGAGACGTTGTCGTCTGCGCAGATGCAGCAGATCGCCGCGTGGCTGGATCTGTCCGAGACCATCTTCTTCCTGCCGGTCAGCGTGCCCGATGCCGACTACCACATCCGCATCTTCACCCCGCGTGCCGAGCTGCCATTTGCCGGACACCCCAGCGTCGGCGCAGCGTGGGCGGCGGTGACCCACGGCGTGACCGCGTACAAGCCCGACGGCCGGCTGCGCCAGCAATGTGCGGCCGGCGTGCTGCCGGTCGAGGTATTCGACCGGCACGGCGCCTTGCTGGTACGACTGCGCGCACCGCACGCACGCACCATCGACACGGGCGACACGTACGCCCAGGCGCTGCGTGCCGCCTGCACTGGCCTGCGCGCGAGTGCGCAGCCTGCCGCGCTCTGGAACAACGGCCCGAACTGGTGGCTTCAGGAATTGGCCGACGCGCAGGCGGTACGGCAGGCAGCCCCGGACCTTGCCGCCATCGCGCGCCTGACCCGGGCCAGCGCCGCCGTTGGCCTGGCCATCTACGCGCCTGTGCACGATGGCGATGCCGACCTGGTCGTCCGCGCGTTCTGCCCGGGCGATGGCATTGCGGAAGACCCGGTCACCGGCAGCGCCAATGCCTGTATTGCCGCACGCTTGCACGGCGAAGGCCGCCTGCCCGGGGCGGGATCGCGCTACCTCGCCAGCCAGGGCCGCGAGGTTGGCCGCGACGGCCGTGTCCATGTGGAGGTGGACGCGCAAGGCGAAGTCTGGATTGGCGGAGCGACGCAGCAGGTGATCGACGGCCGCATCGATTGGTAAGCTGCCGCGCCCTCACCGCGGATCGACGCTCATGACCACTCGCCGTTTCCTGCAATTGGATGTGTTCTCCGCACGCCCCGGCAGCGGCAATCCGCTGGCGGTGGTACTGGATGCGCAGGGTCTGGACGACGCGGCGATGCAGGCCATCGCACGCTGGACCAAGCTGCCGGAAACCACCTTCGTCTTTCCCGCCGAAAGCGCACACAGCAGCTACCGGCTGCGCATGTTTTCGCCGCAAAAAGAGGTGCCGTTTGCCGGCCATCCCAGCGTGGGCACTGCACATGCCGTGCTCGAAGCCGGCCTGGCCGCACCACAGGACGGCGTCCTGGTGCAGGACGGCATCGCGGGTCGGTTGCCGCTGCGCGTCGAGCAGCGCGGCAGCCACCGCAGCATCGCGATCCGCACGCCACGCGCGCGCGTGGCCGAGCAGGTGAATGCCGACGACCCGCGCCTGCGCGATGCCTTGCAGGGCTGGCCGCTGGGCACGCTAGCGCCTGCGCTGATGGACGGCGGCCGCACCTGGTGGGTGGTCGAACTCGCCAGCGAAGCGGCGTTGCGCGGCCTGCAGCCGGACTGGGACGCGATCGCTGGATTGGCAGAATCCACCGGCAGCATGGGCGTGTTTGCGTATGCACGCGCCAACGCGCCGGGCACCTACGATCTGGCGGTACGTGCCTTCGTCGGCAATGGCCGGCGTTTCGAGGATGCGGCGTCCGGCGCGGCCAATGCGGTCCTCGCCGCATGGCTGGACAGCCGTGACGCATTGCCCGGCACCGACCGTCGTTATGTCGTCAGCCAGGGCCGCGAAATCGGCTTCGATGCCCTGTTGGAACTGCACATCGACGCCGATGGTGACGTGTGGTCGGGTGGCCAGGTGCAGACGGTGATTCGCGGCACGTTGGACTGGGCTTAGTCGGCGCGCCACGGGGCGCTTCCCGGCGGGTTGGCCGTCAGCGGCCAACGCATCTCATCTGAACGTGCATCACACGTTCTAGGGCGGTAGCAACGCTGCTGCGCAGGATCCAACGCAGCGAGGTGGCCTGCAGGTGCAGCCAATTTCTGATCACGGCTCGTGCACCGCACATCAGCGCTTGCGTGAAACAGCAAGGCGCCTGGCATCGATCAGCGCCGAAGCATTGTTGAGGCATTGCAGGCTGCAATCACCTCGCAAAACACAAGAACGCTGCGGTTGCCCGCAGCGTTCTTTTCAGCCAGATGCCGGAACCAGCGGCACCGCATGCATCCGGCACCGATCAGTCAGGGCGAACGTCCACGCGCACCCGGATACGGTCGCCCGGGTTGTAATCGCTACGCGTGTGGTAAGTGCGGCCGGCGTATTCGTAGGTGACGTCGTATCCATCCACGCGGTCGCGTTCGCGGCGGTAGGACACCGGCTCGCACACCCTCACATTGCCCTGATACGTGCGGTGATTGGCCTCGTAGATCGAGCGTCCCGCCGCGACGCCCGCCATGGTGCCCACGGCGGTGCCGACCAGACGACCATTGCCGCCGCCGACCTGGCTGCCGAGCACGGCGCCCGCAATGCCGCCGATGACGCTGGCGACGCCGCGATTGGACACACCGGCCTGAGCATAGCCACCATCGCGGTAGTACCCGTCATTGCTGGTGTAGTAACCGTCGGCGGGACGATCGTAGCAACGTTCGCTGGTGCGTTCGTTGTACGAGTCGGCAACGATGATCGGATCCACGCGCACGACGCGCGCGTATTCGTAACGGCCATCCTCGTAGCCGCTGTCATAGCGCTGTGCCGTGGCATTGCCCGCCACGACCAGACCCATCACCAGAGCACCAAGCACGAGAGTTTTCATTGCGGCAGCTTCATAGGGAGGACACGCTGCCGATGCTCGGCCTGCGCCAGTGAAACCGCACTGAACCAACCCGGCCGCGAAAAGCCCTATTCAGGTTGCCGCCAGCTGCGCGCGCCGGGCGTCTGCGCCGACGCGTCGCAGCGGTATCGGCACTAGTTGGAAAACTCGCTTTCCAGGCTGACCGGCACGGCGCTCAGCGCCTTGGACACCGGGCAATTTTTCTTGGCGCTGTCGGCCAGCTCGCGGAACTTGGCCTCGTCGATGCCCGGCACCACGGCCTTGAGCTTGAGGCGAATCTGCGACAACTGCGGGCCGCCTTCCATCGATAGATCCACATCGGCGCGCGTATCCAGGAGGCCGGCGGAAAACCGGCTTCGGTCAACTGCGCAGACAACGCCATGGTGAAACAGCCGGCATGCGCAGCGGCGATGAGCTCTTCCGGATTGGTGCCCTTCTCGTCGCCGAAGCGGCTGCTGAAGGCATAACGGGTGTTGTCCATCAGGCCGCTCTGTGGCGTGCTGAGCTGGCCCTTGCCGGTCTTGAGATCGCCTTCCCAGTGGGCGGTGGCGTGACGTGAAATACCCATTGCAATCTCCTGCGCTGAAAGGAGCGCTCACGATAGGTGAGTGGGTGTTAGCTGGTGGTGCTGGGAATGGGGAATGGGGAATGGGGAATGGGGAATCGGGAATCGGGAATCGCAAGAGCAGATCGCCGGGCATGTCAGGCAGCGAGCGACTGTTTGTCTGCACGCGTGACGTTGCGCATCGAACGTCACCGCGCGACGGACCACGATGTATGTTCGGGGATAAGCGGCTGTCTCGTCGCAATCGCCGATGCATGGATCAAAGGCCACCGCGCGTTGTTGCGAGGTGGCGTTGCCGCTCGTGGAGCGGCTAACAAGAGGCATGCGCAGCCGTGCTCAGCCGAGCAGGGTTTCCAGCACGGCCATGCGCACGGCGACGCCGTTGGCGACCTGCCGTAGCACGCAGGATTGCGCGCCGTCGGCCACTTCATCGGTGATTTCCACGCCGCGGTTGATCGGACCCGGGTGCAGCACCGCGGCGTCGCGGCCGGCACGCGCCAAGCGCTCGCGGGTCAGACCGTATTCGGCGTGGTACTGCTCCAGCGAGGGAACCAGGCCTTCTTCCATGCGCTCGCGCTGCAGGCGCAGCATCATCAGCGCATCGGCGCCTTCGAGCATCGCATCGAAATCCTGGCCGACTAGGCAGCCCTCCAGTATGCCGTCATCGGGCAGCAGGCTGGCCGGGCCGCAGACGCGGATCTCGCCGGCGCCCAGCGTGCGCAAGGCATGCAGGTCCGAGCGTGCCACGCGCGAGTGCTTGACGTCGCCGACGATGACGACCTTGAGCTTGGAAAATCGGTGCCCTTGGCCTGGCGCAGGGTGAGCATGTCGAGCAGGCCCTGGGTGGGATGCGCACTACGCCCGTCGCCGGCATTGATCAACGCGGTGCCCTCGCCCGCGGCTGCGGCCAGCGCTTCCACCGCGCCGTCGTCGGGGTGACGCACCACGAAGCCGCGCACGCCCATCGCTTCGAGATTCTTCAAGGTGTCGCGTGCGGTTTCGCCCTTGCGGGTGGACGAGGTGGATGCATCGAAATTGAGCACGTCCGCGCCCAGCCGCTGCGCCGCCAGATGGAAGGAGCTGCGCGTGCGCGTGGAGGGTTCGAAGAACAGCGTGCACACCGCCGTGCCCGCCAGCACGCTGCGCTTGCCCACACGCCCGACCGCCGCATCGCGGATCTGGCCGGCGCGGTCGAGCAATTGCAGCAGGGTGGTGCGCGGCAGTCCTTCCAGGGTGAGCAGGTGGCGCAGGCGTCCGTCCGAATCGAGTTGCATGGTGGTCATCGCAGGTCGGGAGTCAAGGAAGAAGGGTGGCCTGGTCGGGCGCGGCCAACCAGCGTTCGACGATCACCGCCGCGGCCATCGCATCGAGCGCTTCGGCATCGCGGCGGCGCTTGCGCCCATCGGCACGCTCGCGCGCGAAACGCTGCGCAGCCTCAACCGAACTGGAGCGCTCGTCGATCAGCACAACCGGTCGCGCGTAGCGCTCGCGCAGCTGGCGGGCGAACGCGTGTGCGCGTTTGCGGGCGGGTTGGTCCTTGTCGTCCAGCGTGAGCGGGTCGCCGACCACCAGGCCATCCGGTTGCCATTGCTTGTAGACGCGGTCCAGCGCAACCCAGTCCGGGCCGTTGGCATGCACATTGATCACGGCCACCGCGCGCGCGCCGGCACCGAGCGCGGTTCCGACTGCCACGCCGATCCGGCGCGACCCCACGTCGAAGCCCAGCACCGTGCCATCGGGGCGAATCGCGCCCGCCTCAGGCATGTCCGGAATAATCCGTGAGCCGGAACAGGTCCACGCCGATGCGCCCGGCAGCGGTCTGCCAGCGATCTTCCAGCGCGGTCGCAAACAGCACATTGGCATCCGACGGCGCGGTGAGCCAGCTGTTCTCGCCCAGCTCGAATTCCAGCTGGCCGGCGCCCCAACCCGCGCAACCCAAGGCGACCAGCGCATTACGCGGGCCGTTGCCGGCCGCCATCGCTTCGAGGATGTCGCGCGAGGTGGTCAGGAACACGCCCTGCCCCACTTCCAGGCTGGAATCCCATTCGCGCGCATCGTCATGGATCACGAAACCGCGCTCGGGATGCACCGGCCCGCCGCTGAGCACGACCTGCTCGCGCAGCGGCTCGTCGTCGGTGTCGATGCCCATCTGCGACAACACTTCGCCCAGGGTGTATTCGGAGGGCCGGTTGACCAGCACGCCCATGGCGCCGTTCTCGTCGTGCTGACAG
Source organism: Xanthomonas phaseoli pv. phaseoli (assembly GCA_022749655.1). Classification (GTDB taxonomy): domain Bacteria; phylum Pseudomonadota; class Gammaproteobacteria; order Xanthomonadales; family Xanthomonadaceae; genus Xanthomonas; species Xanthomonas phaseoli. The sequence continues at coordinate 2,182,836 of CP094243.1, read as the reverse complement.
ATCAGCGCGACGCTGCGCGAAAAGGTGGGGTCGGACAGCGCCGGAAGCGCAATCAGCAGTTGGTTGGCCAGAGGCATGGGCAAAACGGACATGGCCGCATTCTAGCCGTTCGCTTCGCCGCGCGCAGAGCCGCTGCCATACTTGGCGCCTGACGCCGCCAAGGACCGACGATGCCGACCACACCCGCCGCCGCACTTGCCGATACGCCACTGCCCCGCCAGACCCGCGCCTGCATCGTACTTGTCGCGCTGCTGCAGGGCTGCCTGCTGTATCTGGCCGCATGGGGTGAACAACAGGGCGTGCGGCCGTTCAACGAACTGGGGTTCGGATCTGCTGGTACACCCTGGTGTTGACCGTACCCAGCCTGGTGCTGCTGAGTCTGCAGCATCTGCGCGATTGGCGCCTGTGGCAGCACGTGGCCGTCAGCACCCTGGTGCTGGCCGCCCTGGCCAGCTGGGCGGCGTGGAGCGCCACAGGCGCGCCAGCCCTGCAGACTGGCGAGGTGCTGTGGTCGTTCACTTTTACCGTCACGGTCGGGTGGTTCGTCGCCCTGCCCTGGCTGCAGCACCGGCAACGGCACGGCCATTGGCGGGCCGGCTACCACGATCTGTTTGAATTTGCCTGGCAGAACGCGCTGACCCTGGCACTGGCGCTGCTGTTCGTCTGGGTGTGCTGGATGGTGCTGTGGTTGTGGGCCAGCCTGTTTGCACTGGTCAAGATCATGGTTTTCCGGGAACTGTTCCGCGAACAGGCCTTCATCTATCTGGCGACCGGCATCATCGCGGGGCTGGGCATCCTGATCGGGCGCACCCAGCACCGCGCGGTGCAGGTGATGCGGCAGATCCTGTTCTCGCTGTGCACTGGCCTGCTGCCGTTGCTAGCAGGCATCGCGCTGCTGTTCCTGCTGGTGCTGCCGTTCACTGGGTTGCAGGCGCTGTGGCAGACCCGTTCGGCGGCGTCGATCCTGCTGAGCCTGGTGTTCGGGCTGGTGCTGTTCACCAATGCGGTGTACCGCGATGGCAGTGTGCAGCCGCCGTATCTGCGCTGGCTGCGTCGGGTGGTCGAGGCCGGCCTGGTCAGCCTGCCGCTGCATGCGGGGCTGGCGGCCTATGCGGTGGCGTTGCGTATTGCGCAGCACGGCTGGACCAGCGAGCGTCTCTGCGCCGCGTTGCTGGCCGTGCTGGCGCTGGGATACGCCCTGGCCTACGCGTTTGCGGTGCTGCGGCCACGCGCCCACCGTTGGCTGCCGCATCTGGCCAGCGGCAACAAGACGCTGTCGTGGGTGGTGATCGGCCTGGCGATCCTGGTCAACACCCCGTTGCTGGACCCGTACCGCATCACTGTGCGTAGCCAGATGCAGCGGCTGGCCAACGCCACGCCCGACGCCGTGAACACGAACCTGGAGTTTCTGCGCTTCGAGAACGGCCGCCGCGGCTATCTAGCGGTGCAGTCGCTACGCCAGGACCCCACCTTTTCCGGCGACGCGGTGCGCAAACAGAAGCTGGAGCGGCTGCTGGCACGCACCACACGCTGGAGCGACGATGAGGACCCCGAGCATCCGCAGACCAAAGAACTGACCGACCTGGCCCAGGTCCGTACGCATGTGACCGTGGCGGCGGGCAAGGCAGAGCCGCCTGCGGATTGGTGGAACTATCTGATGACCTCGACACCGCGCCTGCAGGATCGCGGGGAGTGCACGCAGAACGACAGCAACTGCGTGGTCAGCAGCGACGACCTCGACGGCGATGGCAAACCCGACGTGCTGTTGTGCAATGTCAAAGGCGAGTATGCGATCGACTGCGTGCTGCATGCACGCAACCAGCAGGGCTGGTACCAGGCAGGCACGACCCGGCTCTATTCCGGCAGCGTCAACGCCCAGAATGCATTGCGCGAGGCCCTGCGCAACGGCCAGATCCAGACACAGCCACCCCGCTGGCCGGACCTGGTGCTTCCGGGCGACCGCCGCATCAGCATCAAACCGACAGAAGAAGGCATCAGGTAGATCCGTTGCCATGAGCAGCTATTGCAGCATCGCCCCAGGCCATCCGGTCCATGGCCACTACCACGATCACGAGTACGGCTTTCCGCAGCGCGACGAACGCGAGTTGTTCGAGCGGCTGGTGCTGGAGATCAACCAGGCCGGACTGAGCTGGGAAACCATCCTGCGCAAGCGCGTCAATTTCCAGAAGGCCTACGACGGCTTCGACGTGGACACTGTTGCGGCATATGCCGACCAGGACATCAGCAGGTTGATGGGCGATGCCGGCATCATCCGCAACCGTCTCAAGGTGCTGGCGGCCATCCACAACGCACAGGTCATCCAGGCGCTACGCGCCACGCACGGCGGCTTCGCGCAGTGGCTGGACGCCCACCACCCGCTCGACAAAGCGGCCTGGGTCAAGCTGTTCAAGAAGACCTTCCGTTTCACCGGCGGCGAAATCACCGGCGAGTTCCTGATGAGCCTGGGCTACCTGCCCGGCGCACATCACGCCCGGTGCCCGGTGTTTGCGCAGATCCGGGCACTGGCGCCGCCCTGGCTGCAGGCGCAAAAGCCGGCGAAAACGCGCACGGTCCAGCGCGGCTAGACACCTCTTGCACGGCGTACGCGAAATGCTCGTGCGTATGGCTATTCGCATCGGCATTTCCGGTTGGCGTTATGCACGCTGGCGCGGCACGTTCTATCCGGTTGGCCTGGCCCAGCGGCGCGAGCTCGAATACGCCGCGGGCTGCTTTCCCAGCGTGGAAATCAATGGCTCCTTTTATTCGCTGCAGCGCCCAGACAGCTTCCAGCGCTGGCATGACGAAACGCCCGAGGACTTCGTGTTTTCGGTCAAGGGCCCGCGCTTCATCACCCATATGAAGCGCCTGCGCGATTGCGAGCAGGCGCTGGCCAACTTCTTCGCTTCCGGAATATTGCGGCTGGGCGCCAAAATGGGCCCGATCCTGTGGCAGCTACCGCCGACACTCCGGTTCGATGCCGCGCTGCTGGACGCATTTCTAGGCAGCCTGCCGCGCGATAGCGAGGCCGCGTTGGCGCGGGCGCGCCAGCGCGATACCGCGCTGATGCAGGGGCGCAGCGCCCTGGCGATCGATCGCCAGCGGCCGATCCGTCACGCATTGGAAGTGCGTCACGACAGCTTCTGCGATCCAGCCTGCATGCGCCTGCTGCGGCGTCACAATGTCGCGGTGGTGGTCGCCGACACCGCAGGGAAATTCCCGTACCTGGAGGACATCAGCGCCGATTTCGTCTATGTGCGCCTGCATGGCGATGCGCAGTTGTACGCCAGCGGCTACAGCGACACCGCACTGGATCGCTGGGCAGCACGCATCGCCGCGTGGGCCGACGGAGCCGAACCGCACGATGCAGCCCGTGTCGGTGCACGCGCCCGCAAACGCGCAATGCGCGATGTGTACTGTTATTTCGACAACGACATGAAGGTGCACGCGCCGTTCGATGCGCGCGGATTGATGCAACGCCTGCAGTTGCCTACCGATTGCCCGGCACGCGAAAACATCGAGAACCGCTGACAAACGACGGCGCGTGGCGCCAGGCGGGCCTGGCCGGCGCGCGGAAAGCGGCATGCATCGCTGGAACGCTGCGCTTGCGGGGAAGTCAGCCGATCCCGCTGACAGCTGGCCGCGACATCGTCTTCGCCGCTCCCGGACGTGCCATGCCAGCGATCTTCGGCCCGCGTCACACACCCATATACCGGTGCGGGCGGTGATTGAACATCAGCACCAGACTCAGCATCAGGGCACCGATGGCCGAATACAGCACCTTGTCCGGGGTCAGCACGAAGAAGGCGACCAGCATGAGCATCGCATCGAAGCTCATTTGCACCTTGCCCGCGCTCCAGCCACGCTCGCGCTGCAGGTACACCGCCAGGATGCCGATGCCGCCCAGGCTGCCGCGGTGGCGAATGAAGAACAAGATCCCCAGGCCAGACAGCGCGCCGCCGACGATCGCCGAAAAGGCCGTGCTCATGTGCGCATAGTCGGCCCAGCGCGGCAGCAGGTTGGTCAGCACGCCGCACGCGCCGACTGCCGCGAAGGTCTTCAGGGTGAATTCCCACCCCATCCGGCGCACGCTGAGCCAGTAGAACGGCAGATTGACCAGCACGAACACCAGGCCGAAATTCCAGTGCAGCGCGTAGTGCAACAGGAAGGCCACGCCGGCCATGCCGCCGATCATCAGCCCCCTTGGCGAAGATGGCCAGACCGAGCGATGCCACCAGGGTCGCCAACACCATGCCTTGCGCATCCTCAGCCACCGAATGATGGAAGGCGTGATCGTCGGCGGCAGTCCCGGCCGAATCCGGCGGAGGCGTGAGCGGGCCGGCGGTGACCACCGCACCACCGTCGGGCAAGGGTTCTTGCTCCGGTCGCAGATCGGAATCGGGAAGGCTCACGGGCTTGGGCACTGCAGTGGGGTGCGATATTAGACACTATCGACCCATCCGGTTACATCTGAAACCGGGCCGACGCCTCGCAGGCTCGCTGCGTGACCGGGGCACCTGGGCCGGCGGTCGACCGCCGCCCTCCTCCGCAGCAACCGGGCATGCCGGGGCGGCGCGGCAAAGGTAGGGCCGGGCTCCTCGATCGTCGGCAGATGCGCGCACGACGCGAGCCGGACCGTCATTTTCCTCGGTGCGCCCAGGCGCTCCCTCCGCTCGGCGGACAGGGCCGCGTGGTCGGTGCGATCCTGGCGCAACGCTGGCGGCCACGCCGGGCATGAATTGGCAGCCACGCGCAGACGCGCTGGCGCCGCCGTGGGGCCAGCAGGTCAGCGCCGTGCATGTCTGGTCAGATCCCCGCGCTTGCGACCCTTCGGCACAGGCACTCCGTGCACGCGGACGCCGAGGCGCGCAGCACTCAGCGCACTTCGGAAATTTCCACTCCGTCCAGGCCCTGCGACAAGGTCTTGGCATCGCCGCCCTGCGAGAGTTTGATGCGCAGACGCACTTCGTTCTGCGAGTCGGCGTAGCGCAACGCGTCTTCGTAGCTGATTTCGCCGGCCTGGTAGAGCTCGAACAGGCTCTGGTCGAAGGTGCGCATGCCCAGGTTGGTGGACTCCTTCATGATCTCCTTGAGCTTGTGGATCTCGCCGTCGCGGATGTAGTCCTGCACCAGCGGCGTGCCCAGCATGATTTCCATCGCCACGCGGCGGCCGCGGCCGTCCGGGGTCGGAATCAGCTGCTGCGCGACCACGCCCTTGAGGTTGAGCGACAGGTCCATCAACAGCTGGTTGCGCCGATCCTCGGGGAAGAAGTTGATGATGCGGTCCATCGCCTGGTTGGCGTTGTTGGCGTGCAGCGTGCACAGCACCAGGTGGCCGGTTTCGGCGAAGGCGATCGCATGGTCCATGCCTTCGCGGGTGCGCACCTCGCCGATCATGATCACGTCCGGCGCCTGGCGCAGGGTGTTCTTCAGCGCGTTTTCCCAGCTGTCGGTATCGATGCCGACCTCGCGCTGGGTAATGATGCAGCCCTCGTGCTTGTGCACGAATTCGATCGGGTCTTCGATGGTGATGATGTGCCCGGTCGAGTTCTGGTTGCGGTACCCGATCATCGCCGCCAGCGAGGTCGACTTACCGGTCCCGGTGGCGCCGACGAAGATGATGATGCCGCGCTTGGTCATCGACAGTGTCTTGATCACCGGAGGCAAGCTCAGCTCGTCCACGGTGGGGATGCGCGTTTCGATCCGGCGCAACACCATGCCCACCTGGTTACGCTGGTAGAAACAGCTCACACGAAAACGCCCGACCCCGGACACGCCGATGGCGAAATTGCACTCGTGGGTCTTTTCGAATTCCTCGCGCTGCGACGGCGTCATCACGTTCAACACCAGGTCGCGGCTCTGCTGCGCGGTCAACGGCGTCTGCGTGATCGGGCTGATCTTGCCGTGCACCTTGATCGCCGGCGGCATCCCCGAGGTGATGAACAGATCCGACGCCTTCTGATGCGCCATCAGCTTGAGGAAGGAGGTGAAGTCGATGGTGCTCATGGCGTGCTCCCTCGGAGCCGGGAATGGGGAATCGAGAAACGGGAATTGGAGAAGCCGGGCAACGGACTCGGTGACGGGAACGCGCTTTTGCGATTCCCCATTCCCGATTCCCTATTCCCGAATCACTCGAATATCCGCTTGTCCTTGGCGTACTCGCGGGCCTGGTTGCGCGTGATCAGGCTGCGCTTGACCAGGTCCTGCAGATGCTGGTCCAGCGTCTGCATGCCGTATTGCTGGCCGGTCTGGATCGAGGAATACATCTGCGCCACCTTGTCCTCGCGGATCAGGTTGCGGATGGCCGGGGTGCCGACCATGATTTCCCACGCCGCCGTACGGCCGCCGCCGACCTTCTTCAACAGCGCCTGCGAAATCACTGCGCGCAGCGATTCGGACAGCATCGAGCGCACCATCGGCTTTTCGCCGGCCGGGAACACGTCGATGATGCGGTCGATGGTCTTGGCCGCCGAGCTGGTGTGCAGGGTGCCGAACACCAGGTGGCCGGTTTCCGCCGCGGTGAGCGCCAGGCGGATGGTTTCCAGGTCGCGCAATTCGCCGACCAGGATGATGTCCGGGTCTTCGCGCAGCGCCGAGCGCAGCGCCTCGTTGAAACCGTGGGTGTCGCGGTGCACCTCGCGCTGGTTGATCAGGCACTTCTGCGAGGTGTGGACGAATTCGATCGGGTCCTCGACGGTGAGGATATGCCCGTACTCATTCTTGTTGATGTAGTCGATCATGCCGGCCAGCGTGGTCGACTTGCCCGAACCGGTCGGGCCGGTCACCAGGATCAGGCCCTGCGGCTGGTCGATCAGCTGGCGGAAGATCGGCGGGCAGCCCAGGTCTTCCAGCGTCAACACTTCGGAGGGAATGGTACGGAACACCGCACCGGCACCGCGGTTCTGGTTGAACGCGTTGACGCGAAAACGCGCCAGCGACGGAATCTCGAACGAAAAGTCGACCTCGAGGAATTCCTCGTAATCGCGCCGCTGCTTGTCCGACATGATGTCGTACACCAGCGCGTGCACCTGCTTATGGTCCAGCGCCGGAATATTGATGCGACGGACATCGCCATCGACACGGATCATCGGCGGCAGCCCTGCAGACAGGTGCAGGTCCGATGCCTTGTTCTTGACAGAAAACGCCAATAGTTCAGCGATATCCATGCGCTGCTTTTCCCCTAGGCTGCGATTGGAAGGTACTCCCCGGCCGGCAGTATAGCGTTCTGGCTGCCGGCGGGAAGCAGCCCCGTCGCCGGTTCAGGTCGGCCGCGACGCGCCTGACTGAAACCTTTGCCTTTCGCCCGGCTGCGGAACTGCCCAAGGCCGAACGGCTGGTGCGCGGTGGCATCAACGAATGCTGGCCGAGCGCAGCGCTGGCCCGAGCGTCGCCGGTCGCGCTGCCGTCAGTGCGTGTCGCGCCGGGCCCCGGCCGGACGTGGGGACGGTCGCCCACCTTGCTTTCAAACACTCCTCTAAATACGCGCAGCGCCGGCGCCTCGATACAGGCGCGCGGCAGCCCCAACTGGATGGAAGCGTCCGCGGGCGGCACTATAGCGCTCCCGCCTTTCTCCGGAATGCCACGTGCCGGCTTCGTCGCTGCAGCAGATTCTCGATGCCATCCACGCCGCAGCGGCCGCACACGCGCGGGCCGACGTGCGGCTGCTGGCAGTCTCCAAGACCAAGCCGGCTGACGCCGTCGCCGCCCTGGCCGCGCAGGGCCAGCGCGCCTTCGGCGAAAACTACGTGCAGGAAGCCGATGCCAAGATTGCCCAGTTGCGTGCGTTGGGTTTGGAATGGCATTTGATCGGCCACCTGCAATCCAACAAGGCCGAACTGGCGAGCCAGTGCTTCGATTGGGTACAGACGGTGGATCGCGCCAAATTGATTCCACTGCTGGCGCGCCACCGCCCGGACGACCGCGCGCCGTTGAATGTGTTGATCCAGGTCAACATCGACGACGAGGACAGCAAGCATGGCTGCGCACCCGAAGCGATCGACAGCCTGGCCGACGCGATCGCCCTGCAACCGCGTCTGCAGCTACGCGGACTGATGGCGATCCCTGCCCCGTTCCCCGATCAGGCACGACGCCAGGCCGCGTTCATGCGCATGCAGTCGCTGTTCCAGCAGCTGCAAGTCCGTTATCGGCAGGTGGACACCTTGTCGATGGGCATGAGCGCGGATTTCGCCGAAGCGATCGCGGCCGGCGCCACCATGGTGCGGGTGGGTACGGCGTTGTTCGGTGCGCGCGATCAGGCGCCGGCCGCCTCTGCCTGATCGCATCGCCTCCTACATCGATTCGTCTTATCAAGGTGCCGCAATGAACACACCTGCTTCGTCTTCGTCCTCGTCTTCCGCTGCGACGTCCATCGCCTTCGTCGGCGGCGGCAATATGGCGCGCAGCCTGATTGCCGGGCTGATCCGGCAAGGCACGCCGGCTGCCAGCATCAGCGTGGCCGAGCCGGTGGCCGATCTGCGCAACGCCTTGGCGCGCGACTTCGGCGTGCAGGTCGTCGAGGATGCGCGCGCCGCTGTCGATGCGGCCACGACCTGGGTCTTGGCGGTCAAGCCGCAGGTCTTGCCAATGGTGTGCGCGCAACTGGCCGACCTTGCGCAGGCACAACAACCGCTGCTGGTTTCCATCGCGGCCGGCATCACCGCCACGCAGCTGCAGCGCTGGTCGGGCGGCGACATCGCGGTGGTTCGTGCGATGCCCAACACACCCGCCCTGCTCGGCGCCGGTGTCACCGGGCTGTACGCCAACGCGCGCGTGTCCGCGGCGCAACGGCAACAGGCCACCCAACTGCTGGGTAGCGCCGGCGTCACCGTCTGGATCGACGACGAAGCGCAGATGGATGCGGTGACCGCGGTTTCCGGCAGCGGACCGGCCTATGTCTTCCTGTTGGCAGAAGCGATGGAAGCTGCCGCGCAAGCACACGGCCTGCCCGCCGCAACCGCGCGCACCCTGGTGCTGCAAACGCTGCTCGGCGCCGCACGCATGCTCACCGAATCGGGCGAACCACCGGAGGCCCTGCGTCGCCGCGTGACCTCGCCCAACGGCACGACCCACGCCGCCATCGAGACGTTCCGGGCCGGCGGCTTTGAAGCCCTCACCGCCCAGGCCATTGCCGCAGCGACCGAACGCGGCCGCAGTTTGTCCGCTGCCAATGACTGATTGAAACGCGGCGGCGTCTGCATGTCGCGCGGCACCTTCGCGCGGCGCGCACGGCAAGACGAAAACGATTCGAACATCTGCGCAAAGCGCCGCGCCAGCGCCTGGATCGCCGGAAGGTGGATGCAGGGCGATACGGCACCGAGGGCTGCGTCGCGCCCAAAAACCGCTCCATTTGCCGGACCTGCAACGCGCGTCCAGGTGTGCAATCGATGGCAGCCATCTCGTCGGCGCGTGGGCCCCGTTACGTGCATCCTCCAACAAGGCTGGCCTTATCGGCTGGCTGCATCGTCCTCACGGATGCGCGTTGCGGCCTTTGCTCGCGCAAACGATCTGCTGCTGTGCGTCAGACCTGCAGCGAACGTGCGCATGGCACGGGCAAGCCGATGCGTTTTGTCCGCTTTTTCTGCCGCTGGTGAACGAATCCCCGTCGAAAGATGCTTTTTTCGTGCTGTTTCATCGTTTGCCTATTGGCGGCGCGCAGCAGTTGCCCTACATTTCGCGTTGCCGACTGGGTCGGCAGACCCAACACCACCAACGAATACGGAACACATCACTCATGGCAAAAACCGCCGCTAAGAAGGCTGCCCCCAAGAAGGCAGTGAAAAAGGTCGCCGCGACCAAGACCGCAAAGCCGGCCAAGGCCGCTGCTGCCAAGTCCGCTGCGCCCAAGCCGATCAAGGAAGCACTGAGCAAGACCGGCCTGGTCGCGCACATTGCCGAAAGCACCCAGTTGGCTCCGAAGGACGTCCGCTCCGTGCTGGCGTCGCTGGAAGCCACCGCACACGCCTCGCTGAGCAAGAAGGGCGTCGGCAGCTTCACCATCCCGGGCATGCTCAAGCTGACCACCGTGCACGTGCCGGCCAAGCCGAAGCGCAAGGGCATCAACCCGTTCACCAAGGAAGAGCAGATCTTCGCCGCCAAGCCTGCGACCACCAAGCTCAAGTCACGTCCACTGAAGAAGTTGAAGGACGCGGCGCTCTAATCGAGCACGCATCCTGTATCACGAAGACGGCCTGCGGGCCGTCTTTTTTGCGCTCGCTCCGCAGAGTGCAGCACATACCGCTCATCGGCACTGCCCTACCCTGCATGCTGATTCGCCATCTGCAGGTGCCCGTGAGCGGTCCGTCGAACACCCTGCCATCGTCGCCACGCCGAGCGTCCACACCTAGCCCCGCGCGTCGGCTGCGCAGCATTGTTGTCTCCATTGCGCTGTTGTGCGTGCTGGCGGTGGCCGCGCGTTGGGCCTGGCAGCTGCCAATCGCCCATGAGCTCCGTACCAGTTGGGAGCTGTCGCAAATGCCGCCGCCTGCGCAGTTGCATGTGCCGGTGGAAGGCGTGCGTGCGCGACAGATTGCCGACACCTTTGGCGCACCCCGCGGCCGCGACCGCACGCATGCGGGCGTGGATATCTTCGCGCCACGCGGTACGCCTGTGGTGGCCGCGACGCGCGGCGTGGTCAGCGCCATCCGCGACCAGGGCCTGGGCGGAAAGCAGGTCTGGCTGCTGGGTCCGGCGATGGAACGGCATTACTACGCGCATCTTGACGATTGGGCTGCCGGCCTAGCAGTAGGCGATGTGGTCGAGCCCGGCACCCTGCTCGGCAAGGTCGGCACCACCGGCAATGCGCGCGGCACGCCGCCGCACCTGCACTATGGTGTCTATGGACGCAACGGTGCGTACGATCCGCTGCCACTCCTGCGCAAACCTGCCGCTCGGCCAGCAAACTGAGCACGTTGGAACACTGCGTCATGGGCCGCCCTATCGAGACGATTGCGTCCTACGCCTATGGTGAGCACAGCCCAGAACGACGCGACCCATATGTCCCGCAAACGCTATCGCATCACGGTCACGCCGATCGAAAACGACGGCCGCCCTTGTGACGACCGCTGCACCATCGAATTCGAACAACGTTCGCGCGCCGATTGGATGCGGCTACTGGAAGAACTGCACCTGCGCCGCGACCTGAGCAGCGACGAATGCGCGGCATTGACCGTAGGCTCGCAGTTGCTGGAAGACCTGGCGGCCCGCCCACGCGCCCAGCCCAGCGATGCGCTGGACGCATTGCGTCCCAAACTGCAACTGCTGCTGGAACGCCTGCAGCGCGTGCACCCCGCCACCGGCGCCTGAAGACGCATCGCCGCACGTACCCGCTACACTGCGCACCTCGGGGCGCCATGCGCTTGATGGGAATGCTCGTTGTCGCAGCCGCACTTTCCGGTTGCAGCTGTCATCGCACTGGCGATCCGCAGGCAAATGACGCGTCGGCGACGCACGTTGGAGCGCACCGCGCCCGCGCGATGACGCCGCTGCCGACACCACCGCCGCATCACCTAACCCTGCACCTGATCCCACCGATCCCATGACGCTGGCCAACTACGCGCAAGCAAGCGCCACCGTTCAACGCTACCTCGGCGCATTGCCGGGAGCGGCGCGCGCGCAGGCCGATGCCTTATGGACCGGCGGTCGCCCTCCCCGGTGCCGGACGATGCGGCCTTGCGTGCCATCGCCAATATCCAGTCAATGCGCATCAACAACGACCCGCCCTTTGCACTGGATCAGGCGCAGCCACCACAGCGTATCGAAGTGCCGGTGCAATTGACGGTACGCACCACCACCGGCACCCAACGCCTGGTCGGCGCATACCGGCTGCAACCTCGGGCCGGCAGCGATGGCTGGGAAATCTATTCGGCCACGCTGCAGCCGGTATTGCGCTAACCCGTGGTTCACCGGCGCCGACTAAGGTGATGTCACCTGTTGCCGGAGTCACTCGATGAAACTGCGTTCGCTTGCCGGATCCATGCTCGCCCTCGCCTTGGCAATGCCCATCACCGGCGCCTGGGCTGCGCCGCAGATCCAGGGAAAACAGATCAGCGTGCAGGCCAGCGACCTGCAGCAGTATCTGGGTGGCCGCTTCCCGCAGACACACGACACGCTGGGCGGGCTGATCGCCATGACGGTCAGCAACCCGGCGCTGTCGTTGCCGCCAGGCAATCGGCTGAAGATGGCGTTCGATCTCGCCGTAGCGACCGCAGGCGGCGCTCCCGCACCGGTCGGCAACGTGACCTTGACTAGCGCACTGCGCTATGACGTGGCCAAGCAGGGCTTTTATCTCGACCAACCCAGCATCGACGACTTCCGCCCCGCCCACGCCGGCGCAAAGCTCGACCACAGCACGCGGCAGCTGCTCAATACCTGGCTGGCCGACTACGCGCGCAAGGAGCCGATCTACCGGATCGATCCGGCCATTGCGTCGATGATGGGTGCGGTGCAGGTGGAATCGGTCGGCATCCAGAACGGGCGGGTTGCGGTCAACTTCAACCAGAACATCGAGCAGCTGGTGCCCGCGGCAGCGCTGTCCGGGAAGTAGGCCTGCTTGGTATTCGCGTCGGTGACGCTATCCGTGCAATGCTCCACACTGGAAGACCCGACGCATCCGCGCCGGGTCTTTCTTGTCTCAAGCTGATACGGGCCCGTGAGGAACCTATGCAGCCAGGGCCTTGGCCACGGCTGCGGCGAACGCAGGAATGTCGTCCGGCTTGCGGCTGGTGATCAATTGGCCATCGACCACCACTTCGGCATCCTGCCAGCGCGCACCGGCGTTGATCAGGTCCGTCCTGACCGACGGCCATGAGGTGACCTTGCGGTCGCGGACCAAATCGCTTTCGAGCAACAACCACGGTCCATGGCAGATCGCTGCCACCGGTTTTTGCGCGGTCGAAAACGCACGAATGAACGCGATTGCCTGTTCGTCGGTCCGCAGCGTGTCGGGATTGAGCACACCGCCAGGCAACACCAATGCGTCGTAGGATTGGGCCGTTGCCTGAGCAAGCTGCCGATCGACCGTTACCGAATCGCCCCAGTCCGTGTGATTCCAGCCGCGAATCTGCGCGCCATCTCCGGGCGCGATCACCTCGACCTTGGCGCCCCAGCTTTCCAGCAGGCGCTTGGGTTCGGTCAGTTCGGATTGCTCGAAGCCATCGGTAGCCAGCACGGCGACGGTCTTGCCAGAGAGCGAATAAGACATGAGGGGCTCCTCGAAAAGAAGCCCAAACCCTAGGAATTACGCCGTTGCGCAGTTGTGAACCGATGTGTGCGTGGCGTCAGTGCGCGCCACGCTCCACGTGCTCAGCGCTTGGGTTGCAACATCGTTCCGGTGCAATTCTTCGAGCCGCACCGGCATTCCCAAATCTTCTTCAGGCGCGGCGTATGACGCTCGGCGAGGGTGATGCCGTAGTTGTAGGTGAGCTCTTCGCCGGGTTTGATGTCGCGCTTGGCCTCGATGAAGATCTTGTCCTTGCGGCGGTCGTCGCCCTCGGCTTCTTCGATCACCGCCTCGCAATTGGGATCGCAGCTATGGTTGATCCAGCGCGCGACATTGCCTTCGTAATTGGCGTCCAGCACGTAGTCGTCGCTGAGCGTGAATAAAAAGGTATGTCCGCTCTCCACATCGCCCGTGTCGTCGGCATCCACCTCGGCATGCGTGCGCAGCCGCCCCTTGTATTGAATGATGCGCTCGCCCTTGCGGAGCGGGGCGAGGGCGAACATGCCATTGCCGTGGATACGAGACTTGCGGGCGGCAACTTTGCGCGACATGTAGGGGTCCAGTGATGGGGCCGCTCATTGTGACCGCAGCGCGCCAATGCGCCAAGCACAAGCGCAGCATGCGCCGCAACGGGCCACGCTTGCCGGCGGCTGAACCACGCCGTTGGCCCCGCCCTGCTGGAAAGAGTACAATTTCGGTCCGCTTTAGAATTCCGCCTTCCCCATGCTGCGCGTCACCAAACTCACCGATTACGCCACCGTGGTGCTGACCGTCCTGGCGGCACGCTGCGATCAGGTGCTCAGCGCAAGCGAATTGGCCGAACAGGCTGGCCTGGAAGCACCGACTGTCAGCAAGATTCTCAAGCCATTGTCGCAGGCAGGCCTGGTTGAAGGCCTGCGCGGCGTGCACGGCGGTTACCGGCTCGCGCGCGCCGCCAGCGACATCACCCTGGTGGAGATCGTCGAAGCGATGGAAGGTCCGTTGGCGATCACCGAATGCAGCCAGGACCACAGCCAGTGCGGTATTGCGCAGCGCTGCGGCGTGCGATCGAACTGGCGCCTGATCAACGACGTGGTCGGCGATGCCTTGCGTCGCGTCACGCTCGCGCAGATGTTGCAGCCCCTCTCTCTCCCTGGCGACACCCGTCGGCGTTCCATCGCCGCACGCGTCGCGACCACCTGACCTGTAGGCAGCCCAATGGCCACCGAACTTGCTCCTCCGCAGAATGCGCAGATCCTCGAACGGCTGGGTCGACGTTACGACGCCGGCTTCATCACCGAGATCGAATCGGACTCACTCCCGCCCGGCCTGGACGAAGACATCATCCGTGCGTTGTCGGCCAAGAAGGACGAGCCGCAATGGATGACCGACTGGCGTCTTGAGGCCTATCGCCACTGGCTGAAGATGCCGATGCCGGAGTGGGCGAAATTGCAGATCGCGCCGATCGACTTCCAGGCGCTGAGCTATTACTCCGCACCCAAGGGCCCGAAATACGCCTCGTTGGACGAGGTGCCCAAGGAATTGCTGGACACCTACGACAAGCTGGGTGTGCCGCTGCACGAGCGCGCCAAGCTGGCCGGGGTCGCCGTGGATGCGGTATTCGATTCGGTCTCGGTCGGCACCACATTCCGCAAGGAGCTGGCCGAAAAGGGCGTGATCTTCTGTTCGATGTCCGAGGCCATCAAGGAGCACCCGGAGATCGTCAGGCAGTACCTGGGCAGCGTGGTACCGGTGGGCGACAACTACTTTGCCGCGCTCAACTCGGCCGTGTTCTCCGATGGCAGTTTCGTGTTCATCCCCAAGGGCGTGCGTTGCCCGATGGAATTGAGCACTTACTTCCGCATCAACGCCGGCCATACCGGCCAGTTCGAGCGCACCCTGATCGTGTGCGAAGACAAGGCCTACGTCTCGTATCTGGAAGGCTGCACGGCGCCGATGCGCGACGAGAACCAGCTGCACGCGGCGGTGGTCGAGCTGGTGACGCTGGAAGATGCAGAAATCAAGTACTCGACCGTGCAGAACTGGTACCCGGGCGACGAGGAAGGCCGTGGCGGCATCTACAACTTCGTTACCAAGCGTGCCGAATGCCGTGGCGCGCGCAGCAAGGTGACCTGGACCCAGGTCGAAACCGGCTCGGCGATCACCTGGAAGTATCCGTCCTGCGTGCTGATTGGCGACGATTCGGTGGGCGAATTCCATTCGGTCGCGCTGACCCACCACCGTCAGCAGGCCGACACCGGCACCAAGATGATCCACATCGGCAAGCGCACCAAGAGCAAGATCGTCAGCAAGGGCATCAGTGCTGGACGTGGTCAGAACACCTATCGCGGCCAGGTCAAGGTGGACCGCAATGCCGACGGTGCACGCAACTACACGCAGTGCGATTCGCTGTTGATCGGCAAGCAATGCGGCGCCCACACCTTTCCCTATATCGAGGTGAAGAACCCGGGCGCCACCGTCGAACACGAGGCCACCACCTCCAAGATCAGCGACGACCAACTCTTCTATTGCCGCGCGCGTGGCATCAGCCAGGAAGACGCGGTGTCGTTGATCGTCGACGGCTTCTGCAAGCAGGTGTTCCGCGAACTGCCGATGGAGTTCGCGGTGGAAGCCAAGAAGCTGCTGGAAGTCTCGCTGGAAGGCAGCGTCGGCTGACGCTGCCTTAGAGATTCGGCATTGGGGATTGGGGATTCGCAGAACCCCACACCGATGCCGACCGGCTGACTCGCGTTTACCAATCCCAAATTTCGAATCCCCAATCCCATGCTCAAGATCACCAACCTCCACGCCAGCATCGCCGGCAAAGACATCCTCAAGGGCCTGTCGCTGGACATCCAGCCCGGCCAGGTGCACGCCATCATGGGCCCCAACGGCGCGGGTAAATCCACGCTGGGCAATGTACTGGCCGGTCGCGATGGCTATGAGGTCAGCGCAGGCAGCGTGCAGTTCGACGGCAAGGATCTTCTCGACCTGCCGCCGGAAGAACGCGCCGCAGCCGGCCTGTTCCTGGCCTTCCAGTACCCGATGGAAATCCCCGGCGTCAACAACACCTATTTCCTGCGCGCCGCGCTCAATGCGCAGCGCAAGGCGCGCGGCGAAGACGAGCTGGATTCGATGCAGTTCCTCAAGCTGGTGCGGCAGAAGCTGGCCGTGCTGCACCTGAAGGACGAGCTGCTGCATCGCGGCGTCAACGAAGGCTTCTCCGGCGGCGAAAAGAAGCGTAACGAGATCTTCCAGCTGGCGGTGCTCGAGCCCAAGCTCGCCATCCTGGACGAGACCGATTCCGGCCTGGACATCGATGCGCTCAAGAGCGTGGCCGACGGCGTCAACGCGTTGCGTTCGCCCGAGCGTTCGTTCCTGGTCATCACCCACTATCAGCGCCTGCTCGACTACATCAAACCGGACGTGGTGCATGTGCTGGCCGAGGGCCGCATCGTGCAGAGCGGCGGCCCGGAACTGGCGCTGGAGCTGGAAAAGCATGGCTACCACTTCCTGAAGGACCGCGTGGTGCCTGAGGTTGCCGCCTGATGAGCGCCCTGCTCGATTCCCTGGCGCGCGGTTTCTGCGGTGGTGACGCACGCCGCGCCGAGCTCGATGCCGCCCTGCAGACCGGCCTGCCCGGCCCGCGTGCCGAGGCCTGGAAATACACCTCGTTGCGGCAGCTGGAACGGCGCAGCTTCCAGCCTGCCCCGTTGGTGCCGACGCTGGTGGATGCGGCCGCGCTGGACGACATCCCGTCGCCGCGCCTGGTCTTCGTCAACGGCCGCCCGTCCGAAGCGCTCAGCGATCTGTCCACGTTGCCGGAAGGCGTGCAGCTGGACACCCTGTCTGCATCGCTGGCTGCGAGCGACGAGGCGCAGCAGTTGCTGGGCCGCCGTTTCGACGGCAGCGATGAAGTCTTTGCGCGCCTGAATGCCGCGCTTGCCGACGAAGGCGTGCTGGTGCGCGTGCATGCCGGCGCGCAGATCGCACTGCCGCTGCAGTTGGTGTTCGTCGGCGTGGCCGGCGAACAGGATCTGTCGTGGCATCACCGCCACCTGATCGAATTGCGTGCCGGCGCCGCATTGCAGGTCGTCGAGCATCACCTGCATGTCGGCGATGCGGCGCATCTGGACAACAGCGTGATGCATGTGCATCTGGCACAGGGCGCGGCGTTGTCGCACGCGCGCGTGCAGGCCGGCAGCGCACATGCGACGTCGCTGCTGCGCACCGACGCGGTGCTGGCGGGCGAGGCGCGCTACCAGCGTGTGGACCTGGAGCTGGGTGCCGGCCTGTCGCGGCACGAGCTCAACGTGCGCCTGGAAGGCAACAACGCCCGGCTGACCGCCAATGGCGTGCTGCTCGGCAACGGCCGCCGGCATGTGGACACGCGCCTGGGCATCGAGCACATCGCGCGCGACACCGCCTGCGAACTGGTATGGCGCGGCGTGGGCGCAGACCGCAGCCGCGTGGTGTTCCATGGGGGCATCCGCATCCGCACAGGTGCCGACGGCACCGATGCACGGTTGTCCAACAAGAATCTGCTGCTGTCGTCCAACGCCGAAATCGACACCCAGCCGGTGCTGGTGATCGATGCCGACGAAGTACAGGCCGCGCATGGTGCCACGGTGGGCCAGCTCGACGACAACGCCTTGTTCTACCTGCGCTCGCGCGGCTTGCCGCAGGAACAGGCGCAGCGCCTGCTGAGTGCCGCGTTCTGTCACGAACCCTTGCGCGTGCTGCCGGCCGCCTTGAGCGCCGTACTGGCGCTGCAACTGGACCGTGCATTGAATTCGGCGGGCGTGGCATGAACGTGTCCGCCGTTCCGCCCAGCGCAACGCCCGACTGGGACCGCGTGCGCCTGGATTTCCCGCTGCTGATGCGGCAGGTGCATGGCAAGCCGCTGATCTATTTCGACAACGCGAACACGGGGCAGAAGGCGCTGCAGGTGATTGCCGCCACCGACGAGTTCTACCGGCGCCAGAACGCCAACGTAAGCCGTGCCGTGCATGCGCTCGGCAGCGAGGCGACCGACGCGTTCGAGGGCGCGCGCAACAAACTGGCGCGTTTTCTCAACGTCCGCGCCGATGAGCTGGTGCTGTGCAGCGGCACCACCTTCGCGATCAATCTGGTGGCGTATTCGTGGGCATTGCCGCGGCTAGGCGCCGGCGATGTGATCCTGATTTCGCGCATGGAGCACCATGCCAACATCGTGCCGTGGCAGTTGGTGGCCCAGCGTACCGGCGCCACCATTCGCGCGTGGCCGAAATCACGCCCGACGGCGCGCTGGATCTGGATGCCTTGCGCAAGGCGATGACCCCGGACGTCAAACTGCTGGCGATCACCCACGTGTCCAACGTGCTGGGCACGGTCAACCCGGTACGCGAGATCTGCCGCGAAGCGCGCAAGCGCGGCATCGTCACCCTGGTGGACGGCTCGCAGGCGGCACCGCATCGGCGCATCGACGTGGCCAGCATCGGCTGCGATTTCTACGCCATCACCGGGCACAAGATGTGCGGCCCTACCGGTACCGGCGCACTGTGGGCACGTCGCGAGCACCTGCAGGCGATGCCG
Source organism: Xanthomonas phaseoli pv. phaseoli (assembly GCA_022749655.1). Taxonomy (GTDB): domain Bacteria; phylum Pseudomonadota; class Gammaproteobacteria; order Xanthomonadales; family Xanthomonadaceae; genus Xanthomonas; species Xanthomonas phaseoli. The sequence goes on along the minus strand of CP094243.1, from coordinate 2,164,070 downwards.
CCGTTTCTGGGCGGCGGCGAGATGATCAAGGAAGTCAGCTTCGAGAACACCGTCTTCAACGATGCGCCGCACAAGTTCGAAGCCGGCACGCCCAACATCGCCGGTTTCGTCGGCCTGGGCGCGGCAGTCGATTACCTGGGATCGCTCGGGCTGGCGCACGTGGAAGCACGCGAAGCCGAGCTGCTCGCCCATTTCACCGAAGAGCTGCAACGCATCGATGGTCTGCGCATCTTCGGCACCACGCCCGACAAGGCCGCGGTGGTGTCGTTCCTGATCGAAGGTGCGCATTCGCACGACCTGGCCACCCTGCTCGACCTGGAAGGCGTCGCGGTGCGCTCGGGCCAGCACTGTGCGCATCCGCTGCTACAGTACTTCGGTGTCGCCGCCACCTGCCGCGCGTCGCTGGCGTTCTACAACACCCACGACGAGATCGAACGGTTTGTTGCTGCGCTGAAGAAGGTGCGGACGCTGCTCGGGTAAGGAGTAGACCCCTCAGTTCTCTGCGCCGTTGCAGTTCCTTCTCCCGCCGGGACATTGTCCTCCTTTATGGGGAGAAGGTGCCCCGAAGGGGCGGATGAGGGTACGTGCGACACCCGGCGTTGCTCGACTGCGCGAGCGCTTCGCTTCGTACCCTCACCCTCTCCCGAGGGGCGAGGGCTTGCTCAACGGATCATGCGCGCACCTAGCTAACCGGCGTGCATAGATAATGAAACCGGCCAAGCTCCAACGACTCCCACATTCCGAATCCCCATTCCCCATTCCCGATTAAACTGCCTCCATGCAGACCACCACTTTCCGCACCGCCACCGTCGCTGACATCGACGCCCTTGTCCTGCTGGTGACCTCGGCCTATCGCGGCGACAGCAGCCGCGTGGGCTGGACCACCGAGGCCGATATTCTCGAGGGTGCGCGTATCGATCCGGCCGTGCTGCGCGACGATATCCTGCGCGAACGCAGCCTGGTGCTGGTGGTCGAACAGGATGGGCGTCCGGTGGCCTGTGCGCATATCGCCGACGACCACGGCGCCGGGTACTTCGGGATGTTTGCGGTGGATCCTTCGTTGCAGGGCAGCGGGCTCGGCAAGACGCTGTTGGCCGAAGCCGAGCGCCTTGCACATCGCCAATGGCAGGTGCCGGTGATGCGCATGAGCGTCATCGATGTGCGCGATGAACTCATCGCCTTCTACGAACGCCGCGGGTATCGCCGCACCGGCATCGTCAAACCCTTCCCGTATGGCGACGAGCGCTTCGGCATTCCGCTGCGCCAGGATCTGCGTTTTGAGGTGCTGGAAAAGCAGTTGAGCGGGCCAACCCCGTGAGCGACACCTGGACCTTCGTCTGTGCCAGCGATGCGCTGCTGCCCGGTGAAATGCAGACCGTCTGGGACGAGGTCACCGACACGCCGATCGTGGTGTTCAACCTCGATGGCGCCTTGTATGCGCTGGAAGACCGCTGCAGCCACGAAGACTACGAGCTGTCGCCCGGCAGCTTCGATCCGGTTGCCGGCACCATCGAATGCCAACTACATGGCGCGCGCTTCGATATTCGCGACGGCCGCCCTTTGTGCGCACCTGCCTACACGGCCGTGCCCAAGTTCCCGGTCAAGCGCGAACACGACGGCATCTGGACCCGCGACGACCGCTGACTGACGCGATGCGATGCGATGCGCAGGCCGTTCCGCCCGACGGCGCCACGTGACAGCGCCTGCCATCGCCTCACAAATATTGCAAAGAAGAATGATTTGCATTTAAGATCACATCCTTAAGGCCTTCTTAACAACTGGCCTGTCTGCGATCCCATGCAACCAGCCCTGCTCGACACCCGCCCCGCTCGTTCGCTCCGCCTGCGCGCCCTCGCGCAGCGCTTCAGCTTGCCTGGTTCGGGCGACTGTCGGCGCAGCGCTTCGGGTTAGCCGGCGCAACGTCCACGCATTCCATCCCGCATCCGCCGAGCCATCGCCAGGTGGGAGCCTCGACTCCTCTTTGAGACCTTCCATGACGCCTCGCATTTCCCCGCTCGCTTCGGCCGTGTTGCTGACGCTGTCCGCCCCCGCTTTCGCCCAGCCCGACGATGTGGCGGCGCCTCCAGGGGCGGTGGATCTGGATGCGATCCGGGTGCAGCAGGAACGTGCGCAAAAGCCGTCTTCGCCCAAGTACACAGAAGCGCTGCGCGACACGCCGCAGACCGTTACCGTGGTCACCAAGCAGACCATGGACCAGCAGAATCTGCTGTCGCTGCGCGATGTGCTCAGCACCCTGCCCGGGATCACCTTCGGCGCGGGCGAAGGCGGCGGCGGCTATGGCGACAGCATCAATTTGCGCGGCTTCACCGCCAGCAGCGACATCACCACCGACGGCGTGCGCGACAGCGCACAGTACAGCCGCAGCGACACCTTCAACCTCGAATCCGTCGAGCTCATCAACGGTGCCAACTCGGCCATGTCCGGCGCAGGCTCGGTCGGTGGCAACATCAACCTGGTCACCAAGACTGCCGGCCAGGGCGACTTCACCAACGTCATGATCGGCGGCGGCAGCGACCGTTACGGCCGCCTCACTGCCGACAGCAACTACGATTTCGAAAACGGCATTGCCGTGCGCTTGAATGCGATGGGCCACACCCAGGACGTGCCGGGCCGCGACGAAGAATTCCGTCACCGTTGGGGTTTTGCGCCGTCGGTGGCGTTCGGCCTGGGTTCGGACACGCGCTTTACGCTGAGCTACCTGCACCAGCACGACAACAACCTGCCGCAGTACGGCGTGCCGTTCGCGCTCAGCCCGTTCAACGATGGCCCGTTGCCGGGCGTGGACCGCGAAACCTATTACGGCTATCGCAATGTGTCGCGCCAGGACATCGACGTGGACATGCTCACCGGCGTGCTGGAAATGGACTTCGACGACAACGTCAAACTGCGCAGCCTGGCGCGCTTGCAGCGTGTGGATCAGCGCACCATCGCCACTGCGCCCGAGGGCACCTGGTGCCTGCCCGACAACACCAACGCCTACACCGGCCGTGCCTGCGTAGGCCAGCCGCCGTCGACCTGGAACCCCAACAGCGGGCCACGCGGACTGGTGCGCGACACCGAAAACTTCATCGCGCACAGCCAGACCGACCTGACCGCCACATTGCACACCGGCGCCATCGAACATCGCCTCGTCGCCGGTGTCGCCTTCAGCAAGGAAGATTTCGAACTGGATAGCGGTTCGCTGTTCCGCAATGCCGACGGCTCCACCACCGGCATCACCTACCCGCTGCAGTCGTTCGACAACCCGTACAACATCTGGACCGGACCGCAGAACTATTTCCGCACCGGCCGCAGCAAGGGCAGCCTGACCAACCAGGCGGTGTACCTGTTCGACACCTTGCAGTTCAACGAGCAGTGGATGCTCAACCTGGGCGGCCGCTACGAGCACAACGAAGGCGACACCACCACCTATACCGTCAACGCCACCGGCGGCGTCACCGGCGTGGCCGCAGGCTTCCCGGCCGGCAGCAAGGACGACCTGTTTTCGTATCGCGCCGGACTGGTATTCAAGCCGGTCGACAACGCCAGCCTGTATCTGTCCTATGCAAATGCGAAGACGCCCTCAAGGCCTCGGTCAACGGCTCGTGCACGCCGATTGCCACCTCCACGGTGGGTGCCAACTGCAATGTCGAACCGGAAACCGCGGTCAATATCGAACTGGGCGGCAAGTGGGATGCGTTGGACGAGCGCCTGGCGCTGACCGCCGCAGTGTTCCGCAACGAACGCGAGAACTACAAGGTCAACAGCGGCGATCCGCTGGTCCCCGAGCAGGTGCTGGACGGCAAGGCGCGCGTGGACGGCATTGCGCTGGGCGCGGCCGGCTACCTGACCGAGCGCTGGTCCATCTTCGCCAACTACACTTTCCTGGACAGCGAAGTGCTGCAGAGCGTGTCCAATCGCACCGCCAGCCTCACAGGCGACCCCATCGCCGGGCGCGAGCTGGTGCAGACCCCGCGTAATGCCGGCAACCTCTGGACCACCTACCAGCTCAACCAGTGGACCTTCGGGTACGGCGTCAACTATCAGGGCAGCTTCTACCCGAACAACACCTCGACCGCGGTGTATCGCAAGACCGACGCCTATTGGGTGCACCGCGCCATGGTCGGTCTGCGCGTCAACGAGTGGCTCAGCCTGCAATTGAACGTCAACAACCTGTTCACAAGGAGTACTACACCAGCATCCGCAACAACCTCACTGTCAACGCCGCAGGAACCGTCACGGCGGGCAGCGGTTGGGCATTGCCGGGTGATGGCCGTTCGGCAGTGTTGAACGCCACCTTCAGCTTCTAACCCTCAGGCATGCCGTCCGCGCAGCGCGGGCGGCGTGGAGACCACCGCATGTTGTTGCCCATCCCCGATGTGCTCAGCCACGCGCAGCTCGGCCAGTTGCGCGCGCAGCTGGACGTGGCCGACTGGGCAGACGGCCGCATCACCGCCGGCCCCCAATCGGCACAGGTCAAGGACAACGCACAGTTGCCCGAAGACAGCGCCGTCGCACGCGAGGCCGGCGCGCTGGTGCTGGAGGCGCTGGCGCGCAGCAGCACGTTCTTCTCGGCAGTGTTGCCGCGCAGGATCTACCCGCCGCTGTTCAATCGCTACAGCGGCGGGCAGTCGTTCGGCTATCACGTGGACAACGCGGTGCGCTACGACCGCAGTCGCGGCGGTGCCGAAGCGGTGCGCACCGATGTCTCCGCCACGCTGTTTCTCAGCGACCCGGACAGCTACGACGGTGGCGAGCTGGTCATCGAGGACACCTACGGCACGCAGTCGGTCAAGCTGCCGGCCGGGCACCTGGTGATCTATCCGGGCACGAGTCTGCACAGGGTCATGCCGGTCACGCGTGGCGCGCGTGTGGCGTGTTTCTTCTGGACACAAAGCATGCTGCGCGACGCTGCGCAGCGCCGCCTGTTGTTCGAACTGGATGTCTCGATCCGCCGCCTCACCCAGGACACGCCCGGGCATCCCTCATTGATCCAGCTCACCGGCGTGTACCACAACCTGTTGCGGCAATGGGCCGATGTCTGAGCCGGCGCTGGACATCGCGCAGCTGAGCGCATTGCTGCGCGCGCAGCCGGAACAGGCGCGTGCGCTCTTGCACAACGCCGCTGCGAACCATGACGTAGGCGCACAGCTGCTGCTCGCACAGATGTATGCCGAAGGACGCGGCATTGCCGCAGATCCGGCTGCCGCGATGCTGTGGTACGAAGTGGCCGCCAATGCGGGGTGTGCGGAGGCGATGAACCAGCTTGGCCGCTGCCATGAGCTCGGGTTCGGCACGGCCATCAACGAGGTGCTGGCCGTGCTGTGGTATCGCCGCGCCGCCGACCATGGCCTGGCGTGGGGCATGTACAACCTGGCGCACATGTACGCCTCCGGGCGCGGCGTGGCGCAGGACCACGCGCAGGCATTGGCGCTGTACCGCCGCGCGGCCGAAGCCGGGCATGCCAAGTCGATGAACTTCCTGGCGCGCTATCTCGACCAGGGCCTGGCCTGCGCTGCAGACCCTCTGGCCGCATGCGTGTGGTACCGCCGCTCTGCCGAAGCGGGCGATTTCCGCGGCCAGGCCGGCTACGCCACCCTGCTTGCCGACAGCGGCGAGCTGGATCAGGCCGAGACATGGATGCGCCGCGCCATCGCAGGTGGCCACGCCGGCTTTCTGCAACAGCTCGCACCACTGCTGGCCGGCGCGCGCCATCCGCGCCTGCGCGCCTTGCTGCACGAGGTGGCTGCACGGCAGCGGCAACTGCAGCCCTGCGTTTCCGAAGAGGTGGCCTGAGCGCAGCATGTCGACCTCAGACCACGCTTACCTCGCCAGCGCACAGCAACGTCGCGGTTTCTGGCTGCGCATGCTGCATCAGTGGCACTGGATCAGCTCGGCGCTGTGCCTGATCGGCATGCTGCTGTTTACGGTCACCGGACTGACCCTGAACCACGCCGCACGCATCGAAGCCAGCCCATCGACCGAGCAACGCTCGCTGACGCTGCCGCCTGCACTGCTGCACACGCTGGGCAACCGGCAGGAAGGCAATGCACCGTTGCCGCCGCGTGTGGCGCAATGGTTGGGACGCCAGCTCGACATCGGCATCGGCGCGCGCACCGGCGAATGGTCGGCCGACGAGGTGTATGTCGCACTGCCCCGCCCAGGCGGCGACGCGTGGCTGAGCCTGAATCGCACGACCGGTGCAATCGAATACGATCGCACCTCGCGTGGCTGGGTGGCCTATCTCAACGATCTGCACAAAGGCCGCAATGCCGGGCCGGCCTGGGGCTGGTTCATCGACGCGTTCGCCATCGCCTGCCTGGTGTTCTGCATCACCGGCCTGTTCCTTCTACACCTGCATGCACGGCAGCGGCGCATGACCTGGCCGCTGGTCGGCCTGGGCCTGCTGATTCCGCTGCTGCTTGCCCTGCTGTTGATTCACTGAACCTTTCTACCGGAGACGATCATGCGCGTCACGTTGACCATCGCCTTGAGCGGCCTGCTCGCCATGCCCGCATATGCGGCCACGCTCGACATCAATGTCGAAATTCCCAAGCTCACCGTCGCCGAATACCACCGCCCGTATGTCGCGATCTGGCTGGAAGGCGCAGATCAGAAGGTCGCCGCCAATCTGGCGGTCTGGTATCAATCCAGGGACACCGCCGAAGGCCACGGCACCAAATGGCTGCCGGATCTGCGCCAGTGGTGGCGCAAGAGCGGCCGCACCCTGAGCGTGCCGGTCGATGGCGTCACCGGCCCCACCCGGCCGGCCGGCGCGCATGCGCTGTCGTTCTCCGACACCAAGGGCGCATTGAAGTCGCTGCCGGCGGGGCAATACACGCTGGTGGTGGAAGCCGCCCGCGAAGTTGGCGGCCGCGAGCTGGTCAAGCTGCCTTTCACCTGGCCGGCGACGTCCGCGCAAACAGCCAAAGCCAGCGGTAGCAGCGAGCTCGGTGCAATCAGCCTGGTGGCAAAGCCCTGAACACCGCGTTGGCGTTCGCCGTGCTCTCCAGCATGTCGATTTTTCCACAGTGCATACCTCGCGCATGGCGGCAACGCGTGTCGCTTCACACCTGGCGCTTTCCACGCACCCGGACAGCGTTGCAGTCTCGCGCTGATCCCACATGCGTCCCATCGTCGTCATCGTCTTTCAAGGAGTCGTCATGAAACGCTCGCTCGTCCTGGTCGTCCTGCTTGCCGCACTGCCGGTCAGCGCACTCGCCCACAAGGCCTGGTTGTTGCCGTCGCAGACCGTCGTCGCTGGCGATACGCCATGGATCACCGTGGATGCCGCAGTGTCCAACGATCTGTTCTACTTCAACCACTTGCCGCTGCGACTGGATAACCTGAGCATCACCGCCCCCGATGGCAGTGCGCTCACGCCGGAAAACCCGGCGACCGGCAAATACCGCAGCGTGTTCGACCTGCAGCTCACCCAGCCCGGCACCTACAAGCTCGCCATCGTCAACGCAGGCCTGTTCGCCAGCTGGAAGGAAGACGGCAAACCTAAACGCTGGCGCGGCAACGAAGCCAGCTTCGCCACCGAAGTCCCGAAAAACGCCAAGGAATTGCAGGTCTCGCAATCGCTCAACCGCGTGGAAACCTTCGTCACCCGCGGTGCACCGACGACCATCGTGTTCAAGCCCAGCGGCAAGGGCATCGAGCTGATTCCGGTAACGCACCCCAACGATCTGGTCGCTGGCGAAGCGGCGCAATTCACCCTGCAGCTGGACGGCAAACCGGCCGCCGGGCTGGAGATCGACATCGTGCGCGGTGGCACCCGGTACCGCAATGCGCAAAACGAGATCAAGCTCAAGACCGATGCCAAGGGTGGCTTCAGCGTGACCTGGCCGGAAGCCGGAATGTACTGGCTGGAAACCACCAGCGAAGACACAAAGACCTCGCTGCCGCAGGCCAAGCAACGTCGCCTGGGCTATGTCGCCACGCTGGAAGTGCTGCCGCAATAAGAGCGGCACGACAAACCACAGCGCTCGCCGCCAGGCGGGCGCGGCCGTCGCATGCTGCGGTGAATACCCTTCGCGCTTACCGGTGGGCGTGTCCTAGATTTTGTGTAACCGGGCCACAGGCAGGAGACTGCCACCTAACCCGGAGACACCATGAGCCCACGCACACATGAGGTACCCGACGAGCTGCTTAGCAGCCTGTTGGTCAACTACACCAAACCCGAGGATCTGATCGGCGAGAACGGCCTGCTCAAGCAGCTGACCAAGCGGTTGGTGGAGCGGGCGCTGGACGCGGAGATGACCGAACACCTCGGTCATGACAAGCATGAGCCGGTCGCCAACGCGGCCGGCAACACGCGCAACGGACGCAGCCGCAAGACGCTCAAGGGCGAGTTCGGCGAGCTGCCGATCGAGATTCCGCGTGATCGCCACGGCAGCTTCGCGCCACAGCTGATCCCCAAGCACCAGACCCGCTGGGCCGGCTTCGATGACAAGATCTTGTCGTTGTACGCGCGCGGCATGACCGTGCGCGAGATCCAGTCGCACCTGGAGGAGATGTACGGCACCGAGGTGTCGCCGAGTCTGATTTCCTCAGTCACCGATGCGGTCGTCGAGGAGGTCAAGGCGTGGCAGGCGCGGCCACTGGATCCGGTCTATCCGATCGTCTATCTGGACTGCATCCACGTCAAAGTGCGCGAGGGCGCGGTGCGGGTCAAGGCGGTGTACCTGGCCATCGGCATCACCATGGGCGGCGAGAAGGAAGTGCTGGGCCTATGGCTGGCGCAGGCCGAGGGTGCCAAGTTTTGGCTGCAAGTCGTGACGGAGCTACGCAACCGCGGGGTGCAGGACATCTTCATTGCCTGCGTCGATGGCCTGAAGGGGTTTCCCGAGGCGATCGAGGCGGTGTTCCCGCAGACCACCGTGCAGCTGTGCATCGTGCACATGGTGCGGCACAGCCTGAACTACGTCTCGTGGAAACGCCGCGCCGAGGTTGCCGCCGATCTCAAGCGCATTTACGCCTGCGCCACCGTCGAGGAGGCCGAGCAGGCACTGACCGAGTTCGAGGCCAAGTGGGACGCCCAGTACCCGCCCATCAGCCAGTCATGGCGGCGCAATTGGTCACGACTGATCCCGTTCTTCGACTACCCACCGGAGATCCGCAAGGTGATCTATACGACCAACGCCATCGAGTCGGTCAACATGAGCCTGCGCAAGCTGACCAAGAACCGCGGCGCGTTCCCCAGCGACGAAGCCTTGATGAAACTGTTCTACCTGGCTCTGCGCAACATCACCAAGAAATGGACGCTGCCGATCCGCGACTGGAAGGCTGCGCTGAACCGCTTTACGATCCAGTTCGAGGGGCGACTTCCTCAGCGGTAACCCAAACCACGGTTACACAAAATTCTGCACACGCTCTTACCGGTTTCTGCGTGCTGTCCAGCCACTGACGACCGATCGCGACGTTCTTGGCCTCCAGCGGTCAGGCACGGCAGCAAGGGCACCTTTGCGGCATGCTGCTGCTTCCCGCACCCACCCTGTCACGCCATGCCCGCAGCGCCTTCCAACCACGAAATCGCCACCCTGGACGGCCGCAGCATGGGCACCACCTGGAGCGTGAAGCTGGTGGCGCCGCGCGGGCGCGACCTGCATCCGCTGCATGCCTGCATCCAGGCCGCACTGGATCGTGTCGTCCGGCAGATGAGCACCTGGGAGCCCGACTCGGACATCAGTCGCTACAACCGTGCGAGCGCGGGTCATTGGCAGACGCTGCCTGCAGAGTTCCACGCGGTACTACGCGCCGCCCTGGACATCGCCCAGGCCAGTGGCGGCGCCTTCGATCCCACCATCGGCCCGATGGTCGAGCTGTGGGGCTTCGGCGCCTCCGGCGGCCGACGACGGGTGCCTTCGCGCGAGCAGATCGGGCTGGCCGGCTTGCGTTGCGGCTGGCAGCGCCTGGATCTGGACGGCATGCGCGTGCTGCAGCCTGGCGCAGTGGCGCTGGATCTTTCGGGCATTGCCAAGGGATTTGGCGTGGACTGCGTACACCACGCGCTCATGCAGGCCGGCATCGCGAGCGCGTTGATCGAAGTCGGCGGCGAATTGTTCGGATACGGTCGCAAACCCGATGGCAGCGCGTGGCGCGTGCTGGTGGAATCGGCACCCGACGAAGATGCAGGCGCGGCATTGCCGGCACGCGTACTCGCGCTGGATGGTGGCAGTGGCTACCTCTGGGGATCGCTGGCACCGCTTCGACGCCGACGGCGTCCGCTACGCGCACACGTTCGACCCGCGCACCGGCGTACCGGTGCCGCATGCGCCTGCCGCGGTCACCGTGCTCGCAAACGATGCGATGCACGCAGATGCGTGGGCCACGTCAATGACCGTGCTCGGCGTGGATGACGGACTCGCCCATGCGCGCACTGCGCATCTTGCGGTGCGCTTCCTGTCGCGTAACGACGGCGCGCTGCACGAATCGATGAGCCCTGCCTTCGAACAGCATCTGGCTGCGTCATGAGTCTTGCACGACCACGCGCCCGGCTTGGCAACAGCCTGGTGTTGCTTGCATTGGCGGCGCTGCTCGGATGGTTCGGCAGCCTGCATGACGGCGCGTGGTGGAGCCCACCGACGCCGCACCGCTGGCAACTGGCGGCATTGGGCGTGGTGGCGTACTCGGCACTGTGCGCGCTCGTCGTATGGCGCTCATCCATCGGCGCTAGCGCGCAACGCGGCGACGCCAGCGGTGTGTTGATCGCCTGGGCGAGCCAGACCGGGTTCGCGCGCGAACTGGCCGAACGCAGCGCCGCCGCTTTGCAGTCGGCTGGGATAGGCGCAGTGGCGCTGCCGTTGGATGCCGTGGATGCCAGCCAACTCGCGCGCGTGCCGCGGCTGTTGTGCATTGTCAGCACCACCGGCGAAGGCGATGCACCCGACCATCTGCAGGCCGCCGAGCGTCGCTGGTTGACTGGTGACGGCCAGGATCTGGCCGCACTTCGCTACGCCGTGCTGGCGCTAGGCGACCGGCGCTACACGCAGTTCTGCGCATTCGGTCGGCGCCTGGACGATCGCCTGCAGGCACGCGGTGCCGCACCCTTGTTCGCGCGTATCGAGGTCGACAACGCCGACCCACAGGCGCTGCAACAATGGCAGCGACAACTGGCGAAACTGGCCCCCGCACTCGCGACGCAGCCGGATTGGAGCATACCGACCTACGCAGCCTGGCAACTGCGCGAGCGCATCCACGTTAATCCCGGCAGTGCCGGCGCGCCGATCTATCGGCTGCGGCTGACGCCGTGCGACGGCCAGTTACCCACATGGAAAGCAGGCGACATCGCCGAGATCGCGCCACGCCATCCAGCCGCCACGGTGGACGCCTGGTTGCAGCGGCATCGCTACGATGGCGCGCAGTCTATCGACAACCGCATGCTGCGCGACTGGCTCAGCGGCGCGCAGCTTCCCGCCGGACTGGCTGCCCACAGGGAGAAACATGCAGCTTCATCCCGAAAAGCAGCGGAACGAGCAGCTGCAAGGCTTGACGCAAAAATCGTTGCTCCGGTGGATCTAGCGCCAATCGCAGGCAACGCAAACGAAGAGACGAAAGCACAGGCGACTGCACTCCCGCAGACAGCTTCCGGGATCGGCACCGCATCGCCACTGGAGATGGAAACGCTGGTGCGCAATCTGGTGGCCCTCCCTCATCGCGACTACTCGCTCGCCTCTCTCCCCGAGGAAGGTCATATCGAACTGCTGATACGCCAGCACCGCCACGGCGACGGCAGCCCGGGCCTGGGCAGCGGCTGGCTGTGCGTGCATGCACCGATCGGCGCACCGATTGCATTGCGCCTACGCAGCAACCCCGGCTTCCACCCGCCGGCTCCCGATCGGCCGATGCTGCTGATCGGCAACGGCACTGGCATCGCCGGCCTGCGCGCGCATCTGCGCGCACGTATCGCTGCCGGAGCGCGGCGCAACTGGTTGGTGTTCGGCGAACGCAACGCTGCGCACGACGCGCTCTACGCCGACGAACTGCAGCAATGGCAACACGCCGGCTGGCTCGAACGTCTGGACCGCGTGTATTCGCGCGATCAGGATCAATCTGCACGCTATGTGCAACACGCGCTGGCTGCAGCGGCCGCCGACGTGCGCTTATGGGTCGAACAGGGCGCCTGCCTCTACGTGTGCGGCAGCCTCCGCGGCATGGCACCGGAGGTAGACCAGGCGCTAGACAATATCCTGGGTGCATCGGTCAGGCAGCAACTGCTACACGACGGCCGCTACCGACGCGATGTGTACTGATCCGCGTCACCGCGCCGGCAAACCTTCACGCCAATAATCGGCCAGACACGCGTCGACGCCCCGGTCCGCATTTCATCCAGCACGCCTTCGACACAGGACACCTGCCCGCTCGCCCCACAATGCGCCGGACGCAAACCGCGGGCAAACGTACATCCAAGATATCCGGACTGCACACGAGCAGTAGGGGCGCGTGGCCGCCGACCGAGTCGCCGCAGGCAGGGCTGCGTAGCGCCGTCGTCAGGTTCAATGTTCCGGCAACGGACTCACCCGGATCGCCAACAATTCGCCGCCACCGTCGAGCATGTAACGGGTGCGCGTCGCTGCGCTCAGCCACGCGGTGTCGCCAGCCGCCAACGGCGGCAAACCGCTGTCGCGCCCGAAACTCGCCTGGCCGGCAAGCAGATGAATCGCCCAGGCGCTACCCGGGTCGGCAAAGAACAACATGGTGCCGACCAGCGGACGATGCAGCAGCTCGGTCTGCAGCAAGTCGCGCCGCCACATCAGGTTGAAATCCTGGGTAGGACCGTCCAGCAACACCGCCTCAACCGCCTCTTCGCCAGCAAATCGCACGCGCTGATAGGGCGGCACTAAGTCAACACACCTGCTACGCGAAGCAGTTGCACCCAGGCGCTCACCCGCGCCCAACGAGCCATCGCCAGCAGCATGCTCGTCAGCACTCCCTGCGCCACTAGTGTCCGGACCAGCACCCTTCCGGGCATCCGCAGCGGTTTGGATTCCAGCAGTTGCGGCGCTGCCATTCGCGTGAGCGCTAGCACTGCCACTCGTGCGAGCACCGGTGTGGGTGTGGGTGTGGGTGTGGGTGTGGGTGTGGGTGTGGGTGTCGGTGTCGGTGTCGGTGTCGGTGTCGGTGTCGGTGTCGGTGTCGGTGTCGGCATCAGCATCGCCACTGCCGAACATCAAGCGCATGCCGTTACCCCGAAGCAGCACCAACTCACGATCGATGCCTGCGAATGCCGAAAACGCGGCATCCTGCTCGATTTCGGCAATCGACAACCGCAATGCCCACTGCGCCGTATCGCCCAGGCGCAGGATCTCCCGAGTCCAACCCAACTGATTGCGCCACCGCTCACGGCGGTACTCATTGGCCGGAATCACCCGGCTGCTCAGGTCTGTCAGCTGCATCGGCGCATTGTGCCTCAAGCTCGCGCCTCGAGATCAGGCCGTATGTTGCCGCGTCGCCTGCCTTTATCGGCAAGACGCATAGCCAGTGACCTGAACATCTAGCGGCGGGCTACGACACGACCATCGTAAGGCGGGCTCTACCGATGCTCGTATGCATGCGTCACTCGAACGCTTTGAGGCTTTGCAGCGCAGTCCATCTCGGGAGAAGGTTCCCGCCACGTTTTTGCTGCCCACTTCAGCACACCTTGCGGTGCGCGATCCCAAGATCTTCACGGGCCCAAAACGAAAAACGCCCGGCTGCACATCCAAGTGCAACACCGGGCGATTCCACATCCTTGTCGGCTTCCAGCCATCCCCCAGACATCCTGTCCAGTTAGGTTGCGGCCACGCATCCTCGCGTCGAACCGTATCTCGGATCCCTTCCCCTTAACGCCGTCCCACCGGTTTCACCGCCGCCCCCTTGGCAGCCTTCTTGGCAGGAGCCATCGTGGCTCCTACTTCGATCAGGTCGCGATTCCGTTCGACCGTCTTGAGTCCGATGCCCTTGACCAGTGCCAGTTCCTCGGCACTTTTGAAGGGACCGTTTGCCTGACGGTGCTCGACGATTGCCTCGGCTTTTGATCGCCCGACATTCGTCAGCACCTTGTCCAATTCCTCAGCAGACGCGGTGTTGATATCGACCTTGTCGAGCGCATACGCATTCGAGGACAACAACAACGCCAGTAGCAGGGACTTCAGGACTACGGTAAATGACTTCATTGCAACGCTCCTTGTGGCTTGGGTGATGGTCCTAGCCAGCATTCCTGCCGGCGGAGCCAGTGTCCCGCGCCACATGCAGCAATCCTATCGCCAACGAACTTTTCACACAGCCGGTGAACTGCGCGCCGCCTTGTAGGGAAATCCCTACCCCATGTCACCGGCGTAGAATGTGCTGCTACGTCACGCATTCGGAGCCTTCATGGACAGCGCCAAGATCGACCAATTCATCAGCGACACCTGGGACCGCGAGATCGTCCCGCAACTGGTCGATTACATCCGTATCCCCAACAAGTCGCCGATGTTCGACGCCGACTGGGTGGCCAATGGCTACATGGAGCAGGCCGTGACCCTGATGGAAACCTGGGCGCGCGCGCAGGCCATCGACGGCATGCAGGTCGAGGTAGTGCGCCTGGAAGGCCGCACCCCATTGATCTTCATCGAGATCCCGGCCACCGGCGCCGAATCGGGCGACGACACCGTGCTGTTGTACGGGCACCTGGACAAGCAGCCGGAGATGACCGGCTGGGACGCGGACCTGGGGCCCTGGGAGCCGGTGCTGCGCGAGGACAAGTTGTATGGGCGCGGTGGCGCCGACGACGGCTATGCCATCTTCGGTTCGTTGGCCGCAATCCTGGCGCTGCGTACCCAGGGCCTGCCGCATGCGCGTTGCGTGGTGCTGATCGAGGCCTGCGAAGAGTCCGGCAGCTACGATTTGCCGGCCTATGTGGACCATCTGGCCGAGCGCATCGGCAAGCCGTCGCTGGTGGTGTGCCTGGATTCGGGTTGCGGCAATTACGAACAGCTGTGGTGCACCACCTCGCTGCGCGGGCTGACCGGCGGCAACCTGACGGTCAAGGTGCTGGAAGAAGGCGTGCACTCGGGCGATGCCTCGGGCGTGGTGCCGTCCAGCTTCCGCCTGCTGCGCCAGCTGCTGTCGCGCATCGAGGACGGAACCACCGGCCGCATCCTGCTCGACGGCCTGCATGTGGAGGTGCCCGCCGAACGGCTGACCCAAGCGAGGGCCGCAGCTGCCACGCTGGATACCGCTATTTTCGACAAGTTCCCGATGGTCGATGGCCTGGTGCCGATGCACGAAGACCTAGCCGAATTGGTGTTGAACCGCACCTGGCGCCCGGCGCTGTCGATTACCGGGGTGGATGGCATGCCGCCGCTGGCCTCAGCCGGCAACGTGCTGCGTCCGCAGACCGCGGTGAAACTGTCGCTGCGACTGCCGCCAACGGCCGATGGCAAGGCCTGCGGCGAGTTGCTCAAGGCAGCGCTGTTGCGCGACCCGCCCAATGGTGCGCGGGTGACGCTCGAGCTGGAAAAGGCCTCCTCCGGCTGGAATGCACCGGCGATGGCACCATGGCTGGAAAAGGCGATCGATGACGCCAGCCGGGCTTTTTCGACAAGCCGGCGATGTACATGGGCGAAGGCGGCTCGATCCCGTTCATGGGCATGCTTGGCGAGAAGTTTCCCGGCGCGCAGTTCATGATCACCGGCGTGCTCGGCCCGCATTCCAATGCGCATGGCCCCAACGAGTTCCTGCACATCCCGATGGGCAAGCGCGTGACCGCGTGCGTCTCGAAGGTGATTGCCGACCATCATGCTGCCTGCCTGCGCGGGAAACCAGCGGCTCGCCGGTGGCGGCCGATAGCGGCACCCGTCATGGCGGGCATGGTTGCTGTTGAGTTAGCGGTTGAACCGATGCATCCGGTTGGCTTGAATCAGCTGCTGCGAAAGCTTAGTAGCGGTTTGTGCGGGTGCTTGCGTGGGTTGGTGGTTGGTGGTTTGTGGTCTGGCTGCCTGGTTGGCGATCAGGCTCCTGGTGCGCCTTGGCCGCCTGACTTCACGCGTTGCCTGGCCCCGTACCCTGACCCCAACCCCTCTCCCGACGGGAGAGGGGCTCAGGATCTGCTCCTCTTCGGGCAAGGATTTGGAAGTTGCTTGCCGATGCAGAGCCGTTTTTCCCCTGAAGCCTCGCCTGCGATGCTTTTGCTTTTTGCAAACCTCATCCCCGACATTTTCCTGCGGACATGTCTCCTGGGAAGCGGCTGGCCGGAGAGATGGATGGCTTCGCATGAAATCAAAAGCGCACAGCGGCAGAAGCCGATCACTACGCTCTGAGAAGTCGATGCATCGGCGCGATCGCTCCTGCGCCCACTGCGCCAGGCAGCGACATCCGAAATGCTAGTCTGCCGATCCCGTCCACCTTCGGTGCTGCGATGAATCATCTGTTTGGTAGCGACAGCTGGCTCTACATTCTGCTGGTCGGTTTTGTGGTTGGGCTGCTGGCGCGCTTCATTACGCCGGGTACGCAACGTCTGGGCTGCCTGCTGACGATCGTGCTGGGCATTGCCGGTGCCGTGGTCGCCAGCTGGTTTGGCCGCTACATGGGGTGGTACCACGCAGGCGAGCCGGCCGGTTTCCTTGGCGCGCTGCTCGGAGCGATTGCCATCCTGGCGTTGTTGCGGTTTTTCAGTGGCAACAAGCGCTGAGCGTTTCGACGCGTCTCTGCTGCGTCTATCCATCACTCCACTACACCTTCTCTCTCCATGACGTCACTTCATCCGGATCCTGCGCGCGATGCGCGTCGCCTGCACTGGGCGCAACAAGCGCTCGACGATCCACACGCCTCGCTGCAGCGCGCATCGGTCGATGCGGGGTTTCGCAGTTATTGGCGCACACGCGGGCGTGGCGTGGATCGCATCTTGATGGATGCGCCACCGCAGCTGGAAAACGTGGCGCCGTGGCTGCGCATGCATGCGCTCCTGGGCGCCCATGGGGTACGCGTGCCGCAGGTGCTTGCACAGGATCTGGACACCGGCTTTCTACTGCTGGAGGACCTGGGCGTTCCGACGCTGGCACAGGTCCTCACCGACGCCAACGCCGACGACTTGCTGGATGGCGCGATTGCTCAACTGTTGTTGCTACAAAAATCCCCCCACCTGCCGATAGCGGCGTGTTTGGCGAAGCACTGCTCCAACGCGATGCCAGTTTGTTCGAAGAATGGTTTTTGGGCCCGCCACCTGGGCGTGCAGCTGGACTGCGCCCATGCCGAGCAATTGCAACTGGTGCAGCGCCGTCTGATGGACAACGCGCTGGCCCAGCCGCGCGTGTTCACCCACCGCGATTTCATGCCGCGCAATCTGATGCCGGTACCCGATGGCCCGGCGGTGCTGGATTTCCAGGATTGCGTGATCGGCCCGATCGCCTACGACCCGATCAGCCTGTTCAAGGACACGTCGGTGAGCTGGCCGATCGTTCGGGTAGACGGCTGGCTGCAGCGCTATCACGCCCGGGCAACGGCGGCCGGGTTGCCGGTTCCGCCGCTGGCGCACTTCCTGCGCGATGCGGACTGGATGGGCGTGCAGCGCCATCTGAAAAACCTGGGGATTTTCTCGCGCCTGAGTCATCGCGATGGCAAGCATTGGTATCTGGACAATGTGCCGCGCTTCATTGCGTATCTGGACGAAGTACTGCCGCGCTACGCCGAGCTTGCGCCGCTCATCGGCCTGCTGGAAGAGGTGATCAAACCCGCGCTGGCTGCGCGTGCGCAGCAGGCCACGGCATGAAGGCGCTGATCTTCGCCGCAGGATTCGGCGAGCGCATGCGCCCGCTGACCGAACACACGCCCAAGCCGTTACTGTCCGTCGGCGGCGCGCCGTTGATCGTGTGGCATCTGCGCAAGTTGGCGGCGCTGGGGGTGGACGAGGCGGTGATCAACACCTCGTGGCTGGCCGAGCAGTTCCCGCAGATGTTGGGAGACGGCAGCGCGTACGGCCTGCGGCTGACCTATTCCTACGAAGGGACCACACCGCTGGAAACTGGCGGCGGCATGTTGCATGCGCTTCCGCTGTTGGGCGATGCGCCCTTTTTGCTGATCAACGGCGACATCTGGACCGATTTCGATTTTTCCCGACTGTCGCGTGCGCCGCAGGGATTGGCGCAACTGGTGCTGGTCGACCAACCTGCATATGCAGCGCGTGCGGATTTCGCGATGGACGCCGATGGCAAGGGTACGTGCCGATCTCCCTGCTACGCATACTTATGCCGGCATCGGTATCTATCGGCCAGCATTGCTACGCGATTGGCCATCGGTGATGGGCCCGCTGCCCGCACAGGGCAGCACGGCGCCGCGGTTTGCGCTGGCGCCGATCCTGCGCGCGCAGATGGCAGCAGGCTTGATCGATGGCATTCACCATTCCGGGCGCTGGACCGATGTCGGCACGCCGCAGCGGCTGGCGGCGCTGGATGCGCAGTTGCTGCACGACGGCGGCTGATCGTGGCCACAACGCCGCATCGCCCGGTGTGCATCGGCATTGCGTGCACCATGCGCACCGGCCATCCCGACGGGTCCTTGCAGCAGAGCCACAGACCGCCTGCTCTGCAAGCTCTAGGCGATGTGCCTCGAGCGCCTGGACCTGCCATAGATGTGCTGATGGGAATCGCGAAGCAGCTCGGGCCTGCGTAGCGGTGATCGTGGTAACTCTGTCAGCTGCTCTAAGACCCACGATCCTCAACCACACGCCGCAGAAATGGCACGGTGATGCGGCGTTTTGCAGCCAACGATTCGCGATCCAGACGATCCAGCAAGGCCACCAGCCCCGCCAGTTCGCGCTCGCTGTGGGTCAGTAGCCAGTCGATCGCCGCTTCGTCCAGCGCCATGCCGCGACGCTGCGCGCGGTCGCGCAGCACCGCCGCGCGTGACGCATCGTCGAGCACCGGTAACCCGATCCGGATGCATTGCGACAACCGCGAACGCAGGTCTGGCAACACCAACGCCAGCCCATCGGGCATTTGTCGCGCGGTGTACAACAGCGTGATGCCAGCCGCGCGCGCGCGATTGTGGAAATCGAACAACGCCACTTCGTCGTCGCGCTGGCCGGCGATGCTTTCCACGCCATCCAGGGCGACCAGGCTGCGGCCTTCCAGCGCTTCGAGCGCATCGCGCAAGCGGCCGGCGGCCGCCTGCAGCGGCAGATACGCCGGCGTGCGCCCTGCCTGCTCGGCGGCGGCGCACAGGGACAGCGCCAGATGCGTCTTGCCGGTGCCGGCGGGGCCGGAAAGGTACAACCAATCGCTCACCTGCCCGGCAGCCAGCGCCTGCAACTGCGCGAGCAGGCCGTCGGGCGCGGCGATGTAGCTGTCGAAGCGCTGATCGGGCGGCGCGCGCAACGCCAGCGGCAACTGCGGAACACTCACAACCGGTCCGCGTCCTTGCTGGGGTCGATGATCACGCTGCGCTCGGGCGTGGACTGCAGCACGATGCCGGCACGCTCGCCCGCATACAGATCGCTGCGCGTGTACTGCTCATGCGCATAGCGCAACAACACGTTGGCCACCGCCGCCACCGGCAACGCCAACAACATACCGAGGAAGCCGAACAACTGGCCGCCGGCCATCACCGCGAAGATCACCGCCACCGGATGCAGGCCGATCTTGTCGCCGACGATGCGCGGCGTGAGCACATAGCTTTCCAGCAACTGGCCCACCGTGAACACGACACCCACACCGATCAGCAATTTCAGATCCAGCCCTTGCGCCTGCACGATGGCTGCCAGCAATGCGAGCACGATGCCTGTGGTCGCGCCCAGGTACGGGATGAAGCTGATCAAGCCGGCGATGATGCCGATCAACAGGCCCAGGTTGAGCCCGATGATGGACATGCCGGTGGCGTAGATCGCCCCAGCGCCAGCATCACCAGGAACTGGCCGCGGATAAAGCCACCGAGCACGTCGTTGGATTCCTGTGCCAGGCGACTCACGGTACCGATGTAGGCACGCGGGATGACGGCAGCCACACGTTCGACCAACCGGTCCCAGTCGCGCAGGAAGTAGAACGCCAGGATTGGCAGCAGCGCCAGGTTGATCACCCAGGTGACCATCGCAAAGCCCGAGCGCGACACGTAGCCGAAGAGCGTCTTGGCGGCGCCACCGGCCTGTTCCCAGTGGCTGCGGATCCAGTCGATCAAGCGCTCCGGGTCCAACCAGGCCATCAGCTGCATGCCGGTCTTGGCTTCCAGCCACGGAATGGCGGTCCCGATGGCCCAGTTGCGCATCTGCGGCAGCGCATCGATCAAGGTCATGATCTGGCGCTCGATCATCGGCACCAGAATCATCAGCGCCAGCACGAACAGCAGCGTCGCCAGCACGAAGACCAGCATCACTGCGACATTACGCGAGCGTCCGGCACGTTCGATGCGATCCACCAGCGGGTCGCCCAGCCATGCCAGCAACAGCGCCAGCACGAACGGGGTCAGGATCGGCGCCAGCAGCGAGACCACCCACAACACACCGACAATCACCGCCGCCCATTTGAGGCGACGCAGGAACAGGGCAATTTCGGCTTCGGGAGTCAAAGTCATTTCAGGCGGTACTCGGCGTGCTCGTTTTCGAGAATGATCCGGCCTTCGGTCGGTACCGAGACCGAGACCAGCGGGCTGTTGTCGCCGAGCATACGGTTGAGGCCGGAAATACCCGTGAGCAATTCCAGGTCCAATTCCATCCGGTCGCCATTGGCGCTGACCGGGCGAATGCTGCGGACCACCGAAACGCCCTGCAGCGCGGCCGACACGCGCAGGTAGTCGTCGGCGCTGCTGATGCCGGTGATCACCACGCGGTAGACACCGGGCACGCCCGAATCCACCCGCTTGGCGTAGCGCTTGACCAGCGCATCGGCGGCGCCATCGGCACCCGCCGCCATGGCGCGGCGTGCGTCGCCGTCGCTGCTGGTCCAGCTGGACAGCACATTGCCGTTGTCCACGAACACCCAATCGGCGGTCCAGCCGGCGTCACTGCGGTAGAGCTTGCCGATCAGCTGCATCGGCGGGCTGTACTTGGCCGAGGCGCGCGACACCGCGGCGGTGTCCTTGCGCCAGATCGCGCCAGCCAGTGCCTGCTCGGCGGCGGCGCCGCTCGGCAACCCGAGTCGGTAGCCGCGTTCGATCGCACGGTCCAGCACGCTGCGCGCGGCATTGGCCTGGGCCACGCCAACCAGACGTGGGCCGCTGCCATCGTCGATGGCCAACCACAGCACCGGCTTGGGGCGCGGCAACGGCCACACCGGCAGGCCCAGCGCGGCGATCAGGCCATCCACATCCGATTGCCGGAACCGTGCCACCAGGGTCGTACGGAAGGTCGGCGCGCCGGTGCGCGAAGTGCCCTGATCCTGGCGGTAGTCGTAGTGGTCGACGTAGTTGGGCGCGTTGCGCAGCGCCTGCGGCACGCCGGGGCGGCTCATCACGCCGCGGTCGCCGGAGACCTTGCCCAGCACTGCACCCAGCGCGCGCGCCAGTGCGCCGGGGCGATCGGATTCGCTCTGGCTATTGACCGGCACTTCGGCGTCGTAGGCACTTTGCGCCTTGGCAACGTCGCCTTCGGTGCGCAAGTCTGCTTGCGCAAAGGCCGGGGCGACGGGCATGGCGACCACGAGGGCGAGAAAGAAAGCGAGACTGCGGCGCATCGACGGTTCCATGACATAAGCGTATCCGGGTGAATTGTTGCCCGAATGGGGCGCTAGCGCCAACGTGGCTGCTAAAATCGCCGCCTTTACCGCCGAGCCACCCCCGCCCGTGACCAGCCAAACGCCTTCCAGCCCCTCGCCCATGACCTACCGCGACGCGGGTGTCGACATCGACGCCGGCAATGCATTGGTCGAACGCATCAAACCGCTGGTCAAGCGCAGCTTCCGCCCGGAGGTCATGGGCGGCCTGGGTGGCTTCGGCGCGCTGTTCGACCTGTCGGGCAAGTACAAGGAGCCGGTGTTGGTCTCGGGCACCGACGGCGTGGGCACCAAGCTCAAGCTGGCCCAGCAGCTGGGCCGGCACGACACCATCGGCATCGATCTGGTCGGCATGTGCGTCAACGACGTGCTGGTGCAGGGTGCCGAGCCGCTGTTCTTCCTGGATTACTTCGCCACCGGCAAGCTGGATGTGGACACCGCCGCGGCGGTGGTGGGCGGCATCGCGCGTGGCTGCGAGCTCTCCGGTTGCGCACTGATCGGCGGCGAAACTGCCGAAATGCCGGACATGTACCCGCCGGGCGAATACGACCTGGCCGGCTTCACCGTGGGTGCGGTGGAAAAATCGCAGCTGCTGGATGGCGCGCAGGTGCGCGCCGGCGACATGCTGATCGGCATCGCCTCCTCTGGCCCGCATTCCAATGGCTATTCGTTGATCCGCAAGATCTACGAGCGTGCCGGCGCCCCGGCCGAACACGTGCTGGACGATGGCACCAAGCTGATCGATGCGCTGATGGCGCCGACTGCGCTATACGTCAAGCCGGTGCTGGCGCTGCTCAAAGCGCATGGCGAGGCGATCCATGCCATGGCCCACATCACCGGCGGCGGGTTGACCGAAAATATCATCCGCGTCGTTCCGGACGGGCTGGGCCTGGACATCGATGCCACCGCCTGGACGCTGCCGCCGGTCTTCGCCTGGCTGCAACGCGAAGGTGTGGTGGCCGATGCCGAAATGTGGCGCACCTTCAACTGCGGCATCGGCTTCGTGCTGATCGCCTCGCCCGAGCAAGCCGCCACGCTCGAGCAGGCGCTGGATGCGCAGTCGCTGGCGCACTGGCGTATCGGCCAGGTGGTCAGTGCGCACGGCGACGAACGCGTGCGGATCGGCTGATCAATCAGGGTATCTGCATGGACGCTTCCCCAGTCGCCACGACCGCATCGGCCAGCACCGACGATCTTCAGCATCTCAAGCTGCTGTCGATCTTCCACTACGTGCTGGCCGGCATCACCGGGCTGTTTTCGCTGATTCCGCTGATCCACCTGTTCATGGGGCTGGCCATCGTGACCGGGCGGCTGCCCATGAAGGACAGCACCGGGCAGGCGGCGCCCCAGGAGATACAGCTGTTCGGCTGGGTCTTCGTGATCATTGCAGCGATGCTCATCCTGGGTGGACTCAGCATGGCCGGCTTCATGGCCTATGCCGGCCGTTGCATCGCCCAGCGCAGGCGGCATCTGTTGTGCCTGATCGTGGCCGGCATCTCCTGCTCGTTCATGCCGTTCGGCACCGTCGTCGGTGTGTTTACGCTGGTGGTGCTGCTGCGTCCGCAGGTCAAGGCGTTGTTCGGCATCGCCGCACCCGCCACCTGAGATCGACGTGAGCACATCGGCGTTGCGCCGTCCCAAGCTGGCGGCATTGCTCATCACGGTTGCGGTCTTTTCGGTGAGCTGGATCTCGCCGCTGTGGCCGGTGGAACAGGCACTGCACAGTTCGTTGACGGTGCTGGGGCTGCTTGCGCTGGTGTGGGCCGACCGTCGCTGGCCGCTGGGCACGGGTGCATTCGTGGCCATCTGCGCGTTCATCGCCATGCACTGCATTGGCGCACGCTGGCTGTATTCCAACGTGCCCTATGAGCAATGGAGCCTGCAGCTGCTGCACTGGTCGCCCAGCGCCACGTTCGGCTGGACACGCAATCATTTCGATCGGCTGATCCATCTGCTGTTCGGGCTGTGCTTCACACCAGCCATTGCGCAGCTGGCGATGCAGCGGTGGCCACGCCTGACGCTTCGGCAAGCGTTCGTGCTGACGGCGATGACCATCATGTGCGTCAGCCTGGTCTACGAATGGTTCGAATGGGGCATCGCGCTGCTGCTGTCGCCGCAGGCGGCCGAAGCCTACAACGGCCAGCAGGGCGACCTCTGGGATGCGCATACCGACATGCTGCTGGCCACCCTTGGCAGCCTGGCGGCCTACCCCGTTGTGAGGACGTTATCCAATGCACGCACCTGACGCCCCATTGCGCCTGGCCGTGCTGGCATCCGGGCGCGGCAGCAACCTGCAGGCCATCCTGGATGCGATCGCCAGCGGGCGCCTGCATGCCGAGGTGGTCGGGGTGTTCTCCGATCGGCCGCAGGCGCCGGCCCTGCACAAGGTCGAGCAAGCGCTGCGCTGGAGCGCCAGCCCGCGCGATTTCGCCGACCGCGCTGCCTTCGATGCCGCGCTGGGCGATGCTATCGCCGCCGTGCAGCCGGACTGGGTGATCTGCGCCGGCTACATGCGCATCCTGGGCGAGCCGCTGGTGCGCCGTTTCGCCGGGCGCATGCTCAACATCCACCCGTCGCTGCTGCCCAAATACCGCGGACTCCACACCCATGCACGCGCGTTGGAAGCCGGTGATGCGGAGCATGGTGCCAGCGTGCACCTGGTGGTGCCGGAGCTGGATGCCGGCGCCGTGATCGCGCAGGCGCGTGTGCCGGTCCTGCCCGGCGACAGCGCCGAGCAGCTGGCCGCACGGGTGCTGGCGCGCGAGCACCCGCTGCTCCTGGCCACGCTGGAGCTGCTTGCCAGTGGCCGCGTCGCGGTGCACGGCGACAGTGTGCTTATCGACGGTCAGTGCCTGTTTACGCCACTGCGACTAGAGTCCGCAAACACCGCGCTCGCCTGAATGCGGAAGACATTCCCCTCATCCCGTTCCGGACATCCTTGCGGCCTCCGTGCCCGCGACCAGCGCATGAACGTCATCCCGATCGCCGCCGCGCTGTTAACTGTTGCCTTGCTTGCCGAGGCCGGCCCCGGCCGTGCGCAACAAGCGCCCGCCGCGCCTGTGCCAGCGGCGCCCGCCCCGGTCACGACTCCGGTCACCGCGCCGACGCCGCCCGTTGCCCTGCCCGCCAGCACCTGGACGCCGCCGCCGTTGGAGCCGTTCGTGGCGACCTATCAAGCTTTCTATCGTGGCAAGGAAGCGGGCGATGCCACCATGCAGGTCAGTCACGGCGAGGGTAGCCAGTGGCGCATCGACATGTCGGTGCGTGGCCGCAAGGGCTTCGCCAGCATCCTGGGCCTGAACCTGGAGCAGAGCACGGTGTTCCGCGTGGATGGCGACACGTATGTGCCGCTGAGCCAGAGCACCGTGCGCAAGGCGGTGTTCTTCGGCAAGAAGGTCACTGGCGTCTACAACTGGCAGGCCGGCACAGCGCAATGGAACGGCGATCTGAAGGAAGATCGCCAGCAGCCGATTCCCCTGCAGCACGGCGACCAGAGCGCGTTGTCGCTGAACCTGTCGCTGATGCGCGACGCGCAGCCCGGGCGCAGCCTCAGCTATCGCTACGTCGACGTGGGCAAGGTGCGCAAATACGACTACCGCGCTGCCGATGCCACCGAAGTGGTGCAGGTGGGCGATCTGAGCTACGACGCGTTGCGCGTATACCGCGTCAACAGCGGCGACAACGAAACCATCCTCT
The DNA here is from genome assembly GCA_022749655.1 of Xanthomonas phaseoli pv. phaseoli. Classification (GTDB taxonomy): domain Bacteria; phylum Pseudomonadota; class Gammaproteobacteria; order Xanthomonadales; family Xanthomonadaceae; genus Xanthomonas; species Xanthomonas phaseoli. The sequence continues at coordinate 2,138,712 of CP094243.1, read as the reverse complement.
GGATCGCCAACGGGGTCCCCACTCCGGTGCGCATCCTGCAACGTGACAAAGGTGAGGATCAGATCGATCTGCGCCTGGTCGAATACCAAGGAGCCTAAGCGATGAAAATCTTCTCCCGTACCAGCGCCGTGATCGCTGCCGCCGCATTGGCGATGTCCAGCGTGCCCGCATTTGCCATGCAACCGTTCCAGGCCGACTACTCGGCCAACTACATGGGCATGCAGGCCAACGGCACTATGACCCTGGCCGCTGCCGGCGCCAACCAGTGGCGCTATACGCTGACCATCCAGAACCAGCTGGCCAACCTGACCCAGAGCACGGTGTTCGAAGAAGCCAATGGCCAACTGCGCCCGGTCAGCAGCAACGACACCTCGTCGATGATGGTCAAGCGCCGTAACGTCACCGCCAACTACGACTGGAAGACCAGTCAGGCGACCTGGGGCGGCGACATCAAGCCGGACCGCCGCGGCCCGGTGAAACTGCAGCCCGGCGACATGGATGCGCTGCTGATCAACCTGGCGATCACCCGTGACCTGGCCGCCGGCAAGCCGCTGAACTACCGCATGGTGGACGAAGGCCGTATCAAGCCGATGAGCTACAAGGTGGTCGGCAAGGAAACCATCACCGTCAACGGCAAGCAGGAGCAGGCCACCAAGGTCTCGCGCGTGGATGGCGACAAGGAATTGATTGCGTGGGTGGTCAAGGACCTGCCGGTCCCGGCGCGCCTGTTGCAAAGGAAAAGGGCCAGGACGCGCTGGATCTGACCATCAAGTCGCTGCGCTGAGCGTTTTGTGCCTGACCGAGCGTGCCCAGCATGCGCTGCGGTGCACTGCTGGGTACCGCTATTGGACAGGCAATCTGCCAATCGCGGTTCAAAGCGTGGTGAACTGAGTGCGCGGTGCCCTCACCGCTCGCGGGACACGCCGTGAATCCGTCCGTGGAGGCTCGGTGGCGGCATCCATGCCGCCACACGGTCCCGCAAGCAGCGAGGACACCGCACCAGGCAGTTCGCGGGCCGCTTTGTTGAAAGCGGGAGCAGCAACGGCGGTTTAAAGGCAGGGTGAGGACACCACGTCAACCACCTTACGTGCCTGGATTGAAGAACCAAGAAGCCACGCCAGAGCACTGAATGTTGCTCGGTCGAAACTCTGCACGCCGACCGTCGCGACTGGTCCTTGCCCGCTCACCGTCGCGGGACCTTTGGCGGCATGGATGCCGCCAGAGCGCTGACATGTACGTACTTGCAGCGTGTCCCGTGATGGTGGGCGGGCGCACCCTGCAGCCAAGCCGCAGCTCAGCCGCTCTCCACACACCGATCGGAGCGCCAAACCGAGCGACGACCTCTCAGGGCTTGCCAGCCGCCTTGTCATCGCCGGTCATGAACACCGTGCGGCAATCCACGCGAATCTGCTGGTCGTTCTTGCGCCAATAGAACAGGTCGCAATGGCGCTTGCCTTCGACGGTCTTCTTCACCGCCACTGCATAGAACGACTGCGCGATCTCTTCGCGACTGGCAGTGCCGTCGTTGTTCCAGTCCATGTCCTTGAACTCCACGCCCTGGGTGATGGCCATGCCCACGCTCCAGGCATAGGCCAGCCACGCCAGGATCAGCACGATCACGCCGAGCAGGATCTTGCGCCGGGTGGTGAAACGGCCGCGCAGGATCATGCGGTGCGCTGGATGGTCGCGCCCAGCGCCCCCAGCTTCTCCTCGATGTTTTCGTAGCCACGGTCCAGGTGGTAGATGCGATCGATGGTGGTGTCGCCATCGGCGACCAGGCCCGCCAGGATCAGCGATGCCGACGCGCGCAGGTCGGTCGCCATCACCGGCGCGCCACTCAGGCGCTCGGCACCGCGCACGATGGCGGTATGGCCTTCGACCTGGATATCCGCGCCCAGGCGCAGCAGCTCGTTGACGTGCATGAAGCGGTTTTCGAAGATGGTTTCGTTGATCACGCCCACGCCATCGGCTACGCAGTTGAGCGCCATGAATTGCGCCTGCATGTCGGTGGGAAACGCCGGGTACGGCGCGGTGGTCAGGCTGACTGCGCGCGGACGCTTGCCCTGCATGTCCAGCGTGATGCTGTCGGCGGTGGTGGTGATGGTGGCGCCAGCCTCGGTCAGCTTGTCCAGCACCGCATCGAGCGTTTCCGGACGCGCGCGGCGCACGGTGACGCTGCCGCCGGTCATCGCCGCGGCGACCAGGAAGGTGCCGGTTTCGATGCGGTCGGGCAACACCGCGTGGTGCCCGCCGCCCAGGCGCTCGACGCCCTGCACCACGATGCGTGGGGTGCCGGCGCCTTCGATCTGCGCACCGAGTGCGATCAGGCAGTCGGCCAGGTCGGTGACTTCCGGCTCCATCGCCGCATTTTCCAGCACCGTGGTGCCCTCGGCGAGCACGGCGGCCATCAGCACGTTCTCGGTGCCGGTGACGCTGACCATGTCGAACACGTAGCGGCCGCCCTTCAGGCGCCCGTTGCTGGTGGCCTTGATGTAGCCGTTCTCCACGCTGATCTCGGCGCCCAGCGCCTGCAGGCCCTTGATGTGCTGGTCCACCGGGCGCGAGCCGATCGCGCAGCCGCCGGGCAGCGACACTTCGGCAGTGCCGTAGCGCGCCAGCAGGGGGCCAAGCACCAGGATCGAGGCGCGCATGGTCTTGACCAACTCATAGGGCGCGACCTGGTGCGTGACCGAGCGCGGGTCGACCAGGATCGAGCGGCCCTTGGCCAGCGTGCCTTCGTCGATGGTGACCTCGGCACCCAGCTCGCTGAGCAGCTTCACCGTGGTGATCACGTCGTGCAGGTGCGGCACGTTGCTGATTTCCACCGGCGCATCGGCCAGCAGGGTGGCGCACAGGATCGGCAGCACTGCGTTCTTGGCACCGGAAATATTGACTTCGCCATGCAGCGCTTGGCCGCCGGTCACTACGATTTTTGCCATGGGAATCTGAGAAATCCGAAAGTAAAAGGGATGTCGTGGGAATGAGGAGAGGGACGTGTCGACCGTGGTACACGCGGCACGCGGTGGAATCGGGGGCAAGCGGCGCCGGGTACGGCCCGGGACGCGCTGGATACCGTGACTGCGTGAGCGTGGACGACACCAGCCGAGGGATGCAGGTGCATACCGCTTACCGCCCCTGCCCTGCACCGCATTCGGCCCAGCCCGCCTGATGGCGAGCGCGGCGGCGGCGCTCAGCCTTCGTCGGGCGTCAGGGTCTTCAGCTGCAGCGCATGGATCGCCCCGCCCATCAGATCGCCCAGGGTGGCGTAAACCATACGATGCCGCGCCAGCGGGGCCTTGCCGGCAAAGGCCGGGCTGACCACGGTGGCCTCGAAGTGCACGCCGTCGTCGCCGTGCACGTCGACGCGGGCTTCGGGCAAGCCGGATTCGATGAGTTTACGGATGGTTTCGGCGTCCAAAGGGCGTTTCCTCATAAAATGAGCGCACATTCTACTCTTCACCCGAGTCCTGCATGGCTGTCTCGCACTTGCCCTCCGCCACCGTCAGCGACGCCAGCCTGGTCGCCAGCGGCCAGCGCGTGCTGGAGATCGAGCGCGAGGCGCTGGCCAGCGTGGGCGCACGCATCGGCAGCGAGTTCGCCGCGGCCTGCCGGCTGGTGCTGGCCTCGCGCGGACGGGTGGTCGCCACCGGCATGGGCAAGTCCGGCCATGTGGCGCGCAAGATCGCCGCCACCCTCGCCTCGACCGGCACTCCGGCCTTCTTCGTGCACCCGGCGAAGCCGGACACGGCGACCTGGGCATGATCACCGAGGCCGACATCGTGCTGGCGCTGTCGTACTCCGGGAATCGGACGAAGTGCGCATGCTGCTGCCGGTGCTCAAGCGCCAGGGCAACCCGATCATCGCCATGACCGGGCGCGCAAGTTCCACCCTGGCCCAGGCCGCCGACGTGCACCTGGACGTCAGCGTCTCCGCCGAGGCCTGCCCGCTGCACCTGGCCCCCACCTCCAGCACCACCGCCTCGCTGGCGATGGGCGACGCGCTGGCGGTTGCGCTGCTGGATGCGCGCGGCTTTACCGCCGACGACTTCGCCCGCTCGCACCCGGCCGGCAGCCTGGGCCGGCGCTTGCTGCTGCACATCACCGATGTGATGCACGCCGGCGAGGACCTGCCGCGTGTGCGCGAAGACGCCAGCCTGAGCGAGGCGTTGATGGAAATGAGCCGCAAGCGGCTGGGCATGACCGCTGTGGTGGACGCCGACGACCGTCTGATCGGCCTGTTCACCGACGGCGACCTGCGCCGTGCGCTGGACAGCGACATCGACGTGCGCAGCGCCGGCATCGCGCAGGTGATGACGCGCAACCCGCGCACCATCGGCGCCGACCAGCTGGCCGCCGAGGCCGCGCGGCTGATGGAGGACTACAAGATCAACGGTCTGATCGTGGTGGATGCGCAGCACCGCGCGGTGGGTGCATTGAACATTCACGACCTGTTGCGCGCCAAGGTGGTTTAACAGGTTCAGTTTTCAACCGCCGGACCCCGTTCTCACCGATTCGTGCCGATGCCCTATTCCCCTTTGCAGCACCTTCCCGCCGAGCTGATCGAGCGCGCCGCGCGCGTCCGCCTGGCCTGTTTCGACGTCGACGGCACGCTGACCGACGGCCGCCTGTACTACGACCACGCCGGTCACGAGAGCAAGGCGTTCAATGTGCTCGATGGCCAGGGTCTCAAGCAGCTCGATCACGCTGGCATCCATGTCGCGCTGATCACTGCGCGCGCCAGCCTGTCGGCGGAAAAGCGCGGCCAGGATCTGGGCCTGCATGTGCAGATCGGGGTCAAGAACAAGCGCCTGGCGGTGCTGGCTCTGTGCCAGGAGCACGGCCTGTCGCTGGACCAGGTGCTGTTCATGGGCGATGACCTCCCCGACCTGCCCGCCCTGCTCGCAGTCGGCCTGCCGGTGGCGCCGGCCAACGCGCACCCTTGGATCGCCGAGCGCGTGCAGTGGCATACCCGCGCCCGTGGCGGCGAAGGCGCCGCGCGCGAAGTCTGCGATGTGGTGCTGGCCGCACAAGGCCAGGTCGAACGCATCATCGAAGGGTTCTCGGCATGAATTGGAACTGGCGCACCACCCTGGGCGTGGTGCTGTTCGTCGCCGCCGTCGTCTCCGGCTGGTCGGCCTGGAAGCAGCGCGCGCGCCCGGCCGCCGCGGCCGTGCAGGAGTCCGGCGCCGACTACATCCTGCGCGACTTCGAGTTGATCGCCCTGGACAAGCAGAGCGGCAAGGAATCGATGACGCTGCGCGCACCGGAGATGCATCGCAACCGGGCCGACCAGACCGCCGACATCACCACGCCGGTGTTCCTGATGCCCGACAACGCCAACCTGCCGTGGACCCTGCGCTCCAAGACCGGGTGGGTCAACCCGGACGGCACCCAGCTGCGCCTGCGCGGCGATGTCGAGGGCGATAGCCCCACCGGCGGCGCCACTCCGCCAACCACGTTCCGCACCCAAAGCCTGGACGTGTTCCCGCAGCAGAACATCGCCAAGACCGACGCGCCAGTGACCATGACCCGCCCGGGTATCATGCAGAGCGGCGTCGGCTTCGAAGCCGACCTCAAATCACGCCAGTACAAGCTCCTCTCTCAGGTCAAGACCCGCTATGAACCGAATGCTGCCCGCTAAACTGGCGTTTGCCGCACTGCTGCTGCCTGCGATGGCAATGGCCAAGACCAGCGATCGCAACCAGCCGATGGCGATCGACTCCAATGCCAACGATTGCAACATGCTCGACGACAGCGGCAAGTGCCGTTTCAGCGGCAATGTGGTGATCACCCAGGGCACGCTTGAAATCCACGCCGACACCGCCGATATCTTCCAGAAGAACGGCCAGACCGATCGCGTGGTGCTCAACGGCAAACAGGCCACGCTCAAGCAGGAGATGGACGACGGCGCGATGATGCACGGCCAGGCCGACAACATCGAATACAAGGTCGCCGACGAAATCATCATCCTCACCGGCAATTACAAGGTCGATTCGCCCAAGGGCACCAACGCCGGCCAGCGCATGGTCTACAACACCAAGACCGGCAACATGCAGAGCGGCGGCGACGGTAGCCGCGTGCGCACCATCATCCAGCCCAAGACCGCAGCTCCGGGAGCAGCGGCGCCTGCTGCCGCACCGGCGACCAACCCCGCCCCGGCAGCCGCCAAGCCCGCTGCCAAGCCGCAGGGGAAGAAGTAATGCTGGTCGCCACCGGTCTGCGCAAGAAGTACAAGCAACGCGAAGTGGTCAAGGAGTTCGGCCTCACGCTCGAGGCCGGCGAGGTGGTGGGCCTGCTCGGCCCCAACGGTGCCGGCAAGACGACGTGCTTCTACATGATCGTGGGTCTGGTCGAAGCCGATGCCGGCCGGATCGAATTGGACGGCCGCGACCTCACTGCCGAGCCGATGTACGCACGCGCCAAGCTGGGCGTCGGCTACCTGCCGCAGGAACCCTCGATCTTCCGCAAGCTCACCGTGGCCGACAACATCCGCCTGGTGCTGGAGCTGCGCGAGGAACTCGACAACGCCGGCCGTGAGAAAGAACTGGTCTCGCTGCTGGAAGAGTTGCAGATCACCCACGTGGCCGATCAACTCGGCGCCAGCCTCTCCGGCGGCGAGCGACGCCGTTGCGAGATCGCACGTGCGCTGGCGGCCAAGCCGCGCATGATGCTGCTGGACGAACCCTTCGCCGGCGTGGACCCGATTTCGGTCGGCGAGATCCAGCGCATCATCATCCACCTCAAGGAGCGCGGCATCGGTGTCCTGATCACCGACCACAACGTGCGCGAGACCTTGGGAATCTGCGACCGCGCGTATATCCTCGCCGAGGGGGCGTGCTGGCGCAGGGGGCACCGGACACGCTGCTAGCCAATCCCGACGTCCGTCGCGTGTATCTGGGGGAAACTTTCCGCCTTTGAGCGCGTCGCCGCGCCAACGCTTTTTCCAGTCAGTGCCCGCATGAAAGCCCGGCTCCAGACATCGCTAGGACAGCAGTTGGTCATGACGCCGCAACTGCGTCAGGCGATCAAGCTATTGCAGATGTCCACCACCGAGCTGGAAGTGGAAATCGCCGAGGCCGTTGAAACCAATCCGCTGCTGGAGTGGGCCGACGAAGCCGCGCATGCGGCCAGCGACATCGCGGTGGACGCCTCGCCGTCCGCGTCCGCCGAAGCACCTCAGCGCGAAGAAGTCGCGCCTGCCGAGCGCGACGAGGATTGGTCGCAGGACGAACTGCAGTGGACCGGCTCGGGCAGCGGCGGCAGCTTCGACGACGACGAGTCCGGCGATGCCGCAGAGCGCGTGGCCGAATCCGAAACACTGGCCGACCACCTCTTGTGGCAGCTGCATCTGTCGCCGCTGTCGCCGCGCGACCGCCAGATCGGCGCGATGCTGATCGACGCGCTCGACGAAGACGGCTACCTGCGCGAACCGCTGTCGGCCATTCTCGAAACCCTGGCGCTGGGCGCAGCGGTCGACGAGGCCGATGTGCTCACCGTCCTGCATCAGATCCAACGCTTCGACCCGGTGGGCGTGGGCGCGCGCTCCTGGGCGAATGCCTGGCGTTGCAGCTGGGGGTGCTCGATGCGGACACGCCTGGCCGGGAGCTGGCGCTGCAGATCGTTGCCGGCCCGCTGGAACGGCTGCCGCGCAGCGGCGTGACCGGGCTGGCGCACGAGCTCAAGCGCTCCACTGCCGATGTGGAACAGGCGGTGCAGCTGGTGCGCTCGCTGGACCCGCGCCCAGGCAAACAGGTCGGCGACCTGTCACAGGACACCTATGTCGTGCCCGACTGCGTGATCTGGCGCCAGCGCGGGGTCTGGCGGACCGCGCTGGCCGGCCGCGCGCAGCCCAAGGTCACCATCCACCGCGGCTACGAGAACCTGATCCGCAGTTGCGGCGAGTCCGACGCCGGCTACCTGCGCGGCCAGTTGCAGGAGGCACGCTGGTTGCTCAAGAGCCTGGAGGCGCGCGGCGAGACCCTGCTGCGGGTGGTGCGCTGCCTGCTGGAACACCAGGCCGGGTTCCTGGAGTTCGGCGCGCAGGCCTTGCGCCCGTTGACGCTGCGCGAAATCGCAGGCGAGCTCGGGCTGCACGAATCCACCATTTCCCGCGCGATCGCCCGCAAATACGTGCGCACCCCGCGCGGGACCATCGCGCTGCGCGCGTTCTTCGCCTCCGGCATCGACACCGACAGCGGCGGCGAGGCCTCCAGCACCGCCATCCAGGCCATGATCCGGCGCCTGATCGATGCGGAAAACCCGCGCAAACCGCTCTCCGACGCCAAACTGGCCGACCTGCTGAAAACATCCGGCGTACCAGTGGCGCGGCGCACCGTTGCGAAGTATCGTGAGGCCATGAACATTTCCGCCTCCCACGAACGCGTGCGCATCGCCTGACGTTGCAACCACCGCAACGCCGGCCTGTGCCGGGTTTGTCGGATCACCGGAACGGTTCATTGGCCCACCGACCAATGGAGGTATCCGATGCGTATCGAGACGTATGGCCACCAGCTTGAAGTGACCCCCGCTCTGCGGGAGTACGTGGCAAGCAAGCTGCAGCGACTGCAGCGCCATTTCGACCAGCACTGCGAAGTCCGAACGCAGCTGGCCGTCCGCAAGCCGGACCACCACGTGGTCGCCACCGTCAACCTGCCCGGTCGCACCCTGCACGCAGATGCCAGCGGCTCCACCATGTATGCGGCCATCGACCTGCTGGTCGACAAGCTCGACCGCCTGGTCCTGAAGCACAAAGAGAAGAAATGTAACCACCACGCCCGCGAGGTGCGCGACAATCCTGCGTGACGCTTCCCGCTTGATGCCCTCATGCCCTTAACCGATCTGATGGCGGCCGTGCGCACCCTGGTGTCGCCGGCCGCCGATCGCGACACCGTCCTGCATGCCGCCGCCGACCTGCTCTCCTGTCGTCAGGCCGGCGCCGACGAGCTCTACGCCAACCTGTGCGAGCGCGAGGCCCTGGGCAGTACCGCCATTGGCCATGGTATCGCCATTCCGCATGGACGCTGCCCCAACCTCACCGAGCCACGCGGGGCCTTGCTGCGGCTGGCCACGCCGGTCTCCTTCGGCGGCGACGAGCCGGTGGACCTGGTCTTTGCCATGGCCGTACCGGCGCACTACACCCACCAGCACCTGATGCTGCTGTCCGAGCTGGCCGAACGATTCTCCGATGCCGACTTCCGTCGCAACCTGCGCGCTGCACCCAATGCCGATGCCCTGATGGCGCTGCTCGCCGACGTGCCGCCCACGCAGGCGAGCGCGGCATGAATACCAGCATCACCGCACGCGAACTGTTCGACCAGCAGCGCGACAAGCTGGCCCTGCGCTGGGTTGCCGGTCCCAAGGGCGAGCATCGCGAGATCCAGGCCGGCAGCAACAACGCGCGGCGCCCGTCGCTGGCCGGCTACCTCAATGTGATCTATCCCAACAAGGTGCAGATCCTGGGCACCGAGGAACTGGCCTGGCTGGACTCGCTGGATGCGCGCCAGCGCTGGGAAACCATCGAAAAGATCATCCAGGTGCAACCGCTGGCGCTGGCGATCAGCAAGAACCAGTCATGCCCGGAAGATCTGCGTGCGGCGGCCGACGAATCCAATACGCCGCTGTGGATCTCGTCCAAGCGCGGCCACGAACTGCTCAACCACCTTTCCTACCATCTGGCGCGCACGCTGGCGCCACGGGTCACGCTGCATGGCGTGTTCATGGAGATCTACTCGATCGGCGTGCTGATCACCGGCGAAGCCGGCTCGGGCAAGAGCGAGCTGGCCCTGGAACTGCTCAGCCGCGGCCACCGGCTGGTGGCCGACGATGCGCCCGAGTTCACCCAGATCGCTCCCGACGTGCTCGACGGTACCTGCCCCGAATTGCTCCAGGATTTGCTGGAAGTGCGCGGCCTCGGCGTGTTGAACGTGCGCGACATGTTCGGCGACACCGCGGTAAAAAGAACAAGTACCTGCGCCTGATCGTGCACCTGACCCGGCCGATGACCGAGCCCACGCCGTCCGGCTACGAGCGTCTGACCGGCGACTCCGGCAGCCGCCATGTGCTGGACCTGGATGTGCCGCTGATCACCCTGCCGGTGATGCCCGGCCGCAACCTGGCCGTGCTGACCGAAGCGGCGACCCGGCTGCATATCCTGCGCACCAAGGGCATCGACCCGGCCGCGATGTTCATCGCCCGCCATAGCAACCTGCTGGAGCGACGCACGCCATGAGTATCGCGCCCTCCACGCTGATGATCGTGAGCGGGCTGTCCGGCTCGGGCAAATCGGTCGCGCTGAAGACCTTCGAAGACCTGGATTACTACTGCCCGGACAACCTGCCGGTGGAACTGCTGCCGGACTTCGTCAAAAGCCGCCTGCGTGGCAACCCGATCGGCGACCAGCGCCTGGCGGTGGGCATCGATGTGCGCAGCCGCAGCGACCTGACCCAGTTGGCGCAGTGGCGCCAGGCCGCGCAGGAATACGGCATCGAGGCGCGGCTGCTGTTTTTCGAGGCCAGCGACGAGGCGTTGATCAAGCGGTATGCCGATACCCGTCGCCGCCACCCGCTCAGCCATCTTGGCCTGGCATTGCCGGAAGCGATCACCCGCGAGCGCCAGTTGACCGAACCCTTGCGCACGCAGGCCGATGCCGTCATCGACACCAGCACCCTCAACGTGCATCAATTGCGCCGCCGCGTGGTCACCGAGTTCGCGCTTGGTTCCCATGATCGGCTGTCGCTGCTGTTCGAATCGTTTGCCTACAAGCGCGGCGTGCCGGCCGAAGCCGACTTCGTGTTCGATGCGCGTGTGCTGCCCAATCCGCACTGGGATCCGGAGCTGCGTCCGCTGACCGGCCGCGATGCCGGCGTGCGCGACTATCTGGACAACGAGGCCGACGTGCAGCGTTACAGCGCGCAGATCGTGGACCTGCTCGACACCTGGCTGCCGCGGCTGCGCAACGACACCCGCAGCTACGTGACCATCGCCTTCGGTTGCACAGGCGGCAAGCACCGCTCGGTGTATATGGCCGAACGCATGGCCCGACATGCGCGCGAACAAGGCTGGCCGGAAGTGGCGACATTTCATCGCGAGCAGGACTGAAGGGCTGGGATTGGGGATTGGGGATTGGGGATTGGGGAATCGGGAATCGTTGCAGCGGCATCCTGCGAGGTGAGCGTGCTGTACCTACGTTGAGGACGAGACGCTCGCTGGCCTTATTCTTAGGTTGAAGTGCTTGCGCGCTGGCTGGCGTGTGGCGGACGCTGCGCAGGCCGACGACGCTGTAGCTGGTGCAACTGGCTCGCCGACGTCCCCGAAAGCCGCTTGGCGTTCTCGGTCGACGCGCCATGCAACGCTCCACGGCCAACACGCTGTCGCCGTCACCACCAATGCGTCGTGGTATTCCGTCACGCATGGCTATATGCCCCTGCTCGCCGCAGGGAAACAGCAGCGCTCGCTTACGATGCGGGCGCACTGCCGACGCCGCATAAGCCATGGATCGGCGCCACGCACGCAGCGCACGATGGCGACACATGCTGCCGCCGCGTCGCTGCCGCGGTCCTAAACGGCTATTCAGTTCGCAACGCATCTGTGCAGGCAGACGCTATCGCGCAGTCATGCTGACCTGTTAACGTTTCGACATGGCCTGTGGCATTCTCCTCATTACTCATCCCGGCATCGGCGCGGCGTTGTTGAACGTGGCGACGGGGCTGTTGCGGCAATTGCCGTTGAAGACCGAAGCATTCGAGGTGCCCTTCGATGCAGACCTGGACGCGTTGCTGCCCCAGGCATCGTCGGCGATGCGCCGGGTCGACAGCGGCGACGGCGTGCTGGTCATGACCGACCTGTACGGCGCCAGCCCCAGCAATCTGGCCAACCGTCTGGCCAAGCTGGGCACACCGGTTCGCCGGGTGTCCGCACTGAGCCTGCCGATGCTGCTGCGCGTGATGAACTACCCCGAACAAGGATTGCAGGAGCTGCCCGCCACTGCGGCGGCCGGTACCCGCAACGGAGCGATCATCGACGATGCTTGAACGCGAACTCATAGTTTCCAACCGACTCGGACTGCATGCGCGGGCCACCGCCAAGCTGGTGCAGACGTTGTCGTCGTATCGCAGCAACGCCACCCTGGCGGCCAAGGGACGCGAGGTGAATGCCAAAAGCATCATGGGCGTGATGTTGCTGGCCGCAGGCCAAGGCACCAGCGTGGTGGTGCGGCTGGATGGCGAAGACGAAGCCGAGGCCTTGCAGGCGCTGGTGGACCTGTTCGAGCGCCGTTTCGACGAGGACAGCTGAGCATGCGCGGCGTCGGTGCCGTTGCGACCGACACGGCGCCGCTGCGCCAGGGACGCGCATGAGCCTGCGCCTGCGCGGACATGGCGCTGCACGCGGCAACGCGCTTGGCCGCGCACGCGTACGCCAGAGCCATACCCTGGAAGTGGCCGAACAACGCGTGCCCGCCAATCAGGTGGAAACGCAGCTGCAGCGCCTGCATGCAGCCATCGCCTCGGCACGGGTCGAGATGCAGCAGCTGCGCGATCGCCTGCACGGCGCACTGGCGCGCGAGGTTGGCGAATTTCTCGAGCTGCATGCATTGCTGCTCGATGACCCCGAGCTGCTGAAAGGCCTGGATGAGCTGATCCGCACCCACCGCTACAGCGCCGACTATGCCTTGCGTGTGCAGCGCGACCGTCTGGCGGCAGTGTTCGACGGGATGGAGGATGCATATCTCAAGAGCCGCATGGACGATCTGGATCACGTGATCGGTCGCATCCATGCGTTCTTGCACAAGCGCGCCCCCGACCTCAAGGGTGTGGCGGGCGAGATCCTGGTGTGCGACAACGTGGCACCTTCCGAGCTGGCGCAGTTGCAGGCACAAGGCGTGGTCGGCATCGTCACCACCGCCGGCAGCACGCTGTCGCACAGCGCGATCCTGGCGCGCAGCCTGCACCTACCGTTGGTGGTGGGCGTCGGCGACGCGCTGCAGCGCATCGAAGATGGCGATGTGTTGATTGTCGATGCCGGCTCGGGCCAGGTGATCGTCGACCCCAAGCCCGAACATCTGCGCGACTACCGCGAGCGCCTGCGTGCGCTGGCCAAGGAACAACGCGAGCTGGGCCGGCTGCGCTCCAAGCCTACCCGTACGCGCGACAACGTCGACATCACCCTGCTGGCCAACGCCGAATCGCTGGAAGACGTAGCCAACGCGCATGCGCTCGGCGCCAGCGGCCTGGGCTTGTACCGCACCGAATTCCTGTTCCTGCAGCGCAACGAACTGCCGGACGAAGACGAACAGTTCCACACCTACCGCGACACCGTGCTGGGCATGAGCGGCCGCCCGGTCACCATCCGCACCCTGGACCTTGGCGCCGACAAGGCCGACCGCACCGGCCTGACCTTGAGCGATGAGGACAACCCGGCGCTGGGCCTGCGCGGGGTGCGCCTGTCGCTGGCGCGGCCGGCGGTGGCACAGGCGCAATTGCGCGCGATCCTGCGTGCGTCCGGCTATGGGCCGGTGCGCATCCTGGTGCCGATGGTCAGCGGCCGCGAAGAAATCCTGCAGCTGCGCAAGCAGTTGAGGAAGCTCACCGCGCAGCTGCGCGCCGAAGGCCACGAGATCGCCGAGCACATTCCGCTGGGCGCGATGATCGAGGTACCGGCGGCGGCATTGGCGCTGGACTGCTTCATCGACGATATCGATTTCCTGTCCATCGGCACCAACGACCTGGTGCAGTACCTGCTGGCGGTGGATCGCAACAACGAGGCGTTGGGCGAGCTGTATTCCCCCTGCATCCCGCCGTCCTCCGACTGATCGCCCATGTCATCGCCACCGGACGCACCTGTGGCAAGCCGGTCGCGGTGTGCGGCGAAATCGCCGGCGATCCGCGCTTCGTACCGATGCTGCTGGCATTGGGGCTCACCGAGTTCAGCCTGCATCCGGCCACACTGCTGGAAGTGCGCCGCGCGGTGCGCGACGCCCACCTGGGCGAGTTGCGCGTGCACGGCGAAAAATTGCTGCGCGCCCGCGATCGCAAGGGCATCGAGAAATGGCTGGCCGGCCATGCGCAGACCGTGTTGCGTTAACGCCACAGGCGACGGTTAGGTCTCACAGAGACCTCATGACAACTCAAAAATCACCATGGGACCAGTGGGCCGAGCTCAACGAGATCGAGTACAAGCTCAAGCTCAAAAGCGACAGTGGGGTGCCACCCGAGGATGGCTGTACCGATGATCAGCGCATCATGGCAACCGTCAACCAAGTCCATTTTCGCTCATGCCGCATCGAGCGGCGACAAGACATCCTCTTTACCCCATTGCGACGGCAACAGACTGCCCAAAGGGTTGACCGCGTGATGCTGATTACGGCTGTGATGCTGTTGCGATACGTGCTGCTGAGGTAAGCCCTAACAGTCCATTCAAGCCGGAACCGCTGTGCGTGTCGGCGTACTTCAGGCAACTTCGCCCCCGCGCACGCAGCGATACGAAGGGTTGGCCACGCGTAGCAGCTTGCGCACGCCTCACGTCGTTGGTCCGATGCGGCGGACTCCCGCGCAATAGACGCACCAATTCAAGTCGCATTCGGCATCACTTCGGCAATCCGCACGCATCCGGCACGCCCCTGTATGTTTCGTCACCATGCGCAAGCGATAATGCCTTGCTGACCCAGCACCGCGTCCTTGACTGATGGCGCGTCCACTCTTCCGGGAAGCCGCGCATGGCCGAAGCCGTCCGCCACGACAAAACCGCGCGCCAGCTACGCCTGCTGTCCGACGCGCTGGATAGCGGACGCCTCGGGCCGGTACGCCGGTTGGTCAATACGCTGGCGCCGGCGGAAATCGGCAACCTGCTCGAATCGCTGCCGCCCGGCAAGCGCGAAGTGGTGTGGGGGCTGGTCGATCCGGAAGACGATGGCGAGGTGCTGCTGCACGTCGGCGACGAAGTGCGCGAAAGCCTGCTGGCCGACATGGACCCGGACGAGATCGTGGCTGCGGTCGAAGACCTGGACATCGACGATCTGGCCAACCTGGTCGAAGACCTGCCCGATACCGTCATCGATGAAGTGCTCAAGTCGATGGACCGCGAAAACCGCGAGCGGCTCGAGCAGGTGCTGTCGTATCCGGAAGACACCGCCGGGCGTCTGATGAACCCGGACGTGGTCACCGTGCGCGCCGACGTCAACGTGGATGTGGTGCTGCGCTATCTGCGCCTGCGCGGCGAGCTGCCCGACCACACCGATCACCTGTACGTGGTGAGCCGGCGCCACCAATACCTGGGCCGTGTGCCGCTGGCGGCGCTGGTCACCCACGAAGACAGTACGCCGGTCAACCGGCTGATCGACGACGAGCAACCGGCCATCGATGTCGGCGACGGTTCGGACGAAGTGGCGCGGCGCTTCTCCGACCACGACTGGATCTCCGCGCCGGTGGTGGACGACAACAACATCCTGCTCGGCCGCATCACCATCGACGACGTGGTCGACATCATCCGCGAGCAGGCCGAGCACCAGGCCATGAGCGCGGCCGGTCTGGACGAAGACGAAGACATGTTCAGCCCGGCACGGCGCGCATTCCGGCGCCGCCTGATCTGGCTGAGCATCAATCTGTGCACCGCGTTTCTGGCGTCCAGCGTGGTCAGCAGGTTCGAAGGCACCATCGAAAAACTGGTGGCGCTTGCGGCGCTGATGCCGATCGTTGCCGGCATGGGCGGCAATGCCGGCACCCAGGTGCTGGCACTAATGGTGCGCGGTCTGGCACTGGGCCAGATCGGCTCGTCCAACGTGATGACCTTGCTCAAGAAAGAGCTCACTGTCGCGCTGATCAACGGGCTGTGCCTGGGCATCGGGCTTGGCTTGATCGTGCTGGCCTGGTTCCGGCAACCGATGCTGTCGCTGGTGATCGGCACCGCGTTGACGGTGAACATGCTCACTGCCGCCTTCGGCGGAGTGCTGGTGCCGGTGACGCTGAAACGGTTGGGCTTCGATCCGGCATTGGCCGGTGGCGTAATCCTGACCACCTTGACCGACGTGATGGGCTTTTTGAGCTTCCTGGGCCTGGCCACGTTGATACTGCTGCCCTGACCTGCGGTACCTGGCCTAGCGCGTGTGATGCACGCGATGACGACAAGCAGATGAATATTCGACAGGAATCGCCGCGCCTCGACACGCCAGCGCACCGGCATGCGGTAATACTGCACCCATGTGATCGGTCGGGAGAGCTGCGTGATTCGTCGTTGTCTTGTTGTCATTGCCTTTGCGCTATTGCTGGCCGGCTGTTCCAGCATGGCTGAGCGCCACCATGACGAACGCCGCGGCCACTTCGTCACCCGCACGTTGAAACTGGACGGGCGCCTGTACCGCTATCAAGTGTTCGTGCCGGCGTCCAAGGTGCCGCAGCCGTGGCCCATCGTGCTGTTCCTGCATGGCTCGGGCGAGCGCGGCGATAACGGGCGCGACCAGGCCGAAGTCGGCGTGGGCCCGTACTTGAGCGAACACACTGCCGACTTCCCCGCACTTGTCGTGCTGCCGCAAGTGCCCGAGGACGAGGAGTGGATGGGCATCAATGCGCGCATGGCGATCGCGGCGCTGGATGCGGCCAGCGCCGAGTTCGGTGCCGACCCGCAGCGCACCTACCTCACCGGTATTTCGATGGGCGGCTATGGCGCCTGGGAAATCGGGCTGATGCAGCCGCGCCGGTTTGCGGCGATCGTGCCGATCTGCGGCGCGCTCAAGGCACCGCGCGATGAGCGCCGCACCTTGTACGTGAGCCTGGTGGCGAAGGAAGCGGACCCGTACACCGCGGCAGTGACACAACTCAAGCACGTGCCGATCTGGATGTTCCATGGCGCCAAGGACGACTCGGTACCGCCGCACGACGACCGCGCGTTGTACCGCGCTGCGAAAGGCGTGGGCGCCAATGTGCGTTACAGCGAATACCCGGAAGGCAACCACAACGCCTGGGACGCGACCTATGCGGACCCGGCGATGTGGGAATGGATGTTCAGGCAGCGCCTGCGCTGACGGGCGATGCAGCGCCATGACGCCGCATCTGCCATCAGTGGTGATACCCATTGTCCGCAGTGACCTTGCCGCGAAACACGCGGTACGACCACACCGTGTAGCCCAGGATCAGCGGCAGCAAGGCGACCAGACAGACCATCGCGAACAGCTGCGAAGACGGCGGTGCGGCAGCCTGCCAGAGGGTGTAGACCGGCGGCACCAGATACGGCCACATGCCCAGCACCAGGCCCACGAAGCCCAGCACGAACAGGCCCATCGCCAGCAGGAATGGCAGCGCATCCGAGCGCGCGGCCTCGCTCGCACGCCACAGCGCAACCCCCACGATGGCCACCAGCAGCGGCACCGGCATCAGCCACAGGTAGTGCGTGCCACTGAACCAGCGCTCCATCACATGTTACTGCAGCGAAGGCAGCCAGGCACTGACCAGGCCGATGAAGATCAACACACTGATGGTCAACGGTCGGCTCAACTGCCGCGCCAACTGCTGCACATGGCCTTCTGTCTTGAGAATCAGCCAGGTACTGCCGAGCAGCGCATAGCCGAACACCAAGGCGGCGCCCGTCAGCATCGCGAACGGGCTGAACGAGGCCCAGATGCCGCCGACATAGCGGTCGTTCTCGATCTGCAGACCCTGCACCAGGGCGCCCAGGATCACGCCCTGCGCGAAGGTGGCCAGGATCGAACCGGCGGCAAACGCATTACTCCACAAGCGCCGCGATCGATGCGCCTTGAAACGGAATTCGAACGCCACGCCGCGGAACACCAAGGCCATCACCATCAACAGCACCGGCAGATACAGCGCCGACAGGATCACCGCATACGCCTTGGGAAATGCGGCCAGCAGCCCTGCCCCGCCGAGCACCAGCCAGGTTTCGTTACCGTCCCAGATCGGCGCGGCGGTATTCATCATCAGATCCAGCTGCGCTTCGTCCTTGCGGAACGGCGCCAGGATGCCGATGCCAAGCACGAAGCCGTCCAGCACGACGTACATCAGCACCCCGAAGCCGATCACCGCAAACCACGCCACCGGCAATATGCTCGTCATCTCCATCATGCAGCTCCGTCGATCGATTCGTCGGCCGCCGACAGCGGGCGTGCGGGCGTGTGCTCGCCATGGTAATCCCCCACTTCTAGCGGTCGCCAGAAGTGGAGCTAAGCGGCCATCGCCAACTTCATGGCAGGCGTGATGCCGCCGAGCGCCATATTCGGACGCTCGTGGTTGTACGTCCATAGCCAGCGGGTGGCTTTGTCCTGCACCTGGTCGATGGTGTCGAACAGGGTTTGGGCGAGCCAGGCGTAGCGGATGGTGCGGTTGTAGCGTTCAACGTAGGCGTTCTGCTGTGGCTTGCCCGGCTGGATGTGCTCGACCCGGATACCATGCCGCTGCGCCCAGGACAGCAACGCGCCACTGATGTATTCAGGGCCGTTGTCGCAGCGGATCACGGCGGGCTTGCCGCGCCACTCGATGATCTGCTCCAGCGATCGGATCACACGGGCTGACGGCAGCGACAGATCCACCTCGATCCCCAGCCCCTCGCGATTGAAGTCGTCGAGCACATTGAACAGCCGGAAGCTGCGGCCGTCGGCCAACTGGTCGTGCATGAAGTCCATCGACCAGACCTGGTTGATAGCCTCCGGCACCGCCAGAGGCTCGGGCCGCTCACGCACCAGCCGCTTCCTCGGCTTGATCCGCAGGTTCAACTCCAGCTCGCGGTAGATCCGGTAGACCCGCTTGTGATTCCAGCCAAAGCCCTTCACGTTGCGCAGGTACAGGTAGCACAGGCCAAAGCCCCAGTCGCGATGGGCGGTCGTCAGGCGGACCAGCCAGTCGGCGATCCGGGCGTTCTGCTCGCTGGCCTTGGCCTGGTAGCGGAAGCAGGTCTCGCTCACCGCGAAGGCCTGGCAGGCGTGGCGGATGTTCGTACGCCCGCTCGTGACTGCCGATTGGGCCATCTCGCGTCGCTGAGATGGCCTCACCATTTTTTTGCGAGCGCTTCCTTCAGCAGGTCGGTACTGAGCTGCGCCTCGGCGTACATCTTCTTGAGCCGGCGGTTCTCCTCCTCCAGCTCCTTCATGCGCGCGACCATGGACACGTCCATGCCGCCGAACTTGCTGCGCCACTTGTAGAACGTGGCCGAGCTGATGCCGTGCTCGCGGCACAGCTCCGGCACGGGCGCACCGGCCTGGGCCTGCTTGAGCACGGCGATGATCTGGCTGTCGGTAAAGCGGGACTTCTTCATGGAACCTCCTCGAGAAAGGATACGAGAAAATTCCACTTCTGGCGTCTGCTAATGGGCGGGGGATTACCGCGCAAGCTGACCAAGAACCGCGGCGCGTTCCCCAGCGACGAAGCCTTGATGAAACTGTTCTACCTGGCTCTGCGCAACATCACCAAGAAATGGACGCTGCCGATCCGCGACTGGAAGGCTGCGCTGAACCGCTTTACGATCCAGTTCGAGGGGCGACTTCCTCAGCGGTAACCCAAACCACGGTTACACAAAATTCTGCACACGCTCGACATTGACGGAAGGCGTCGCTAGCGGCCTCGCACAAATCGGCTCCCTCGCTGGCGGTGGCTCAGGCGCGCCATTAGTCAAAGATCCTAGCCGCATCCTCGAGCAGGCAATGGCTGTCATCAAGCCAATCGAGGACGAAATGACGCGCATCCAACACGGGTCGTGGTACCAGAAAATTGCCGTATTGGCGGTGGTGATCCAATACACGATTGCGGAGCTGTGTGTGCTGGTCGCGTTCTTCATCTTGGCGATCACCTGTTTGCTCACACAAATTGAGTTCGCGCTGGTGGCGGTATTAGGCCTCATCCTGGTGCCGTGGGGAGTGAGCAGCCACACCGCGTTTCTTGCGGAAAAAGCTATCGGCGCAGTGATTGCCCAGGGCGTCAAACTCATGGTGCTGAGCTTCATCATTGCTGTCTACGGCGGGGTACTCAACACATTCGCCCTAAGCCCAGCGCCATCGCCAATGGATACCTGGCTGTTGGCGGGCTCTGCGTTCGTTATGGCTATCATCGCGGTGCATGCCCCAGCAGTGGCGGGCGGGTTGCTCTCTGGTTCGCCATCGTTGACCGCCGGCAGTGCGGCAGGCGTGGCCATTGGTGCCGGCGCCGCCGCCATCGGTGCTGGTGTCGGTGCCGCCGCGCTTGGCCGCATGGGTGCGGCCAGTGCGGCCAAGACCATCACGGCTGCCGGGCAGATCCACGGCGCCGGCAGTGCAGCTGCTGCAAACAGCACAGGAGCTGGTGCGGCTGCACTGAGTAATCCGAGTGTGCGTGGCAGCGTCATTGGTGGGCTGATGGCGGCAAGCACGACACCGGCCGGCCAGGCCGTTGCAGCCGGCGTTCAACGCGCTGCAAGCACCCGGCTGGGCCAGGCCGCGATCAAGTTCGGCTCTGCCGCGGCTGCAAACATTGATCGCGGCGTCTCAGCGGGCGCCAGCTACGCGGCCGCTGGTGCGTCGGAAGTCGGCCGGATGGCCGCTGCACCGATCACCAATGCCGGCGCAGCGGTGAAGGATGCCTGGTCCCAGGGCGTTGCGATGAGCGGCGGTGTACCGCCCGCAACTACACCGACACCGCCTGCGACACCTACCCCATCCCAAGAAAGACTGGCTGCCGGCAGACAGCGATTCAGCGACGCAGCAATGGTCGCCAAAGCATCAACGACAGCGATCAAAGGGGCCACGACCACCAGCGGTGGCGGTAGTGGGAACCCGACGATTGCCCCCACCAACGACGAGAGCTAACCACGCATGAGCAGCACCAAAGACCTACTGCAAACGCCCGTCGGCCAGCGTCCCAGCTCGCCGCCGATGTCGCCCCATCACGACTCAGCCCGCAAAGGCTGGACTGACAAGCTCGAAAAATCGGAAAGCGACAAGCGCGCATGGCGCTGGGCAGCCGTTGGCGGTTACGCCTTGTCGGTGCTACTGGCCGGTGGCTTGGTTGCCCTAAGCAACCGGCCGCCGCCGAAGCCGCTCATCGCGCGTATCAACACTGATGGCGCGCCGCAGGTTGTCGGTTACGCAAGTCCAAACTACAAGCCCGGCCCGGCCGAAATCCGCTACTTCCTCAAGCATTGGGTGGAACTGGTACGCACCGTCCCGCTTGATCCGGTGGTAGTGAAGTCGGCATGGAACGAGGCCTACAGCTTCATGACCCCAGCCTCTGCGAACAAGCTCAATGCCGAAGCCCGCGTGCCGGGTTCGACCATGAGCAAGGTCGGCCAAGAAACCGTCACCACCCAAGTCACCTCAGTGGTCCCCGTGTCGGCCGACAGCTACCAGGTACGGTGGGTGGAGACCAGCTTCACCGACCAGGGCCAGGTCAAGGAGCGGGCGACGTGGACATCCACGTTCACCATCAAGCAAAGCACCCCGATCCCAAGATCGAGCTGGTGAACCCGCTGGGCCTGTTCATCACGGACTTCAATTGGCAGCGCGACATCGGCAGCGCCCCTAATTTTTTCACTTAAGAGTGCAAACACTATGCAAACCATGAAGACGACCGTTCTGCCGTTGCTGTTGTTGTCCGCCGGCATCGCCAATGCCCAAACTACGCCACAGGTGCCCGCGATCACCAGCGCGCTCAACGACAACAGCACGGCGACCGCCAATGCGACCCCGTTGGCCAACAACGCCCCCGCTCCCGCACCCGCCTATGTGCCGCCGCCCTTGCAGCCGGAGCATGTCTCGCCGCGCGTCG
Organism: Xanthomonas phaseoli pv. phaseoli; assembly: GCA_022749655.1. Classification (GTDB taxonomy): domain Bacteria; phylum Pseudomonadota; class Gammaproteobacteria; order Xanthomonadales; family Xanthomonadaceae; genus Xanthomonas; species Xanthomonas phaseoli. The sequence goes on along the minus strand of CP094243.1, from coordinate 2,116,982 downwards.
CCAAAGCGCGGTCTGACTTCGACAGCAAGCAGCGCGCCCAGGTGGCCGAGTACGTCGGCCAGGCACGGCAAGTGCCGACCAGCTCCAGCACGGCCAATGTGGGCGGACAGACGATCTTTACCTATCGGCCTGGTGCGCTCTATACGATCTATGTCGGCGCCGGCCGTCAGACCGTTATCGACTTCCAGCCAGGCGAACAGCTGACGGGCGAAGTCAACGGCTCCGATACGGTGCGGTGGCTCATTAGCCAGGTCACCAGCGGCACCGATGCCGGCGAGCAAGTGCATCTGGTGCTCAAGGCGGTGGAGCCAGGTCTGACCAACGACCTCTTCATTGCCACCAATCGGCGCACCTACCTGGTCACCGCGCGCAGCGTGGCCGATTGGAGCATGCCCAGCGTGTCGTGGCAGTACCCGATGGACACCTGGAAGGCCCAGCAAGCCGTGGCGGCCAAGCGCGAAGCCGTCCAGCCTGTGGCAGTCGCCCCGGATGCATTGCACTTCAACTACGACATCAAGGGCGGCCGCTACTCCTGGAAGCCAATGCAAGTCTTTGACGATGGCGCGCAAACCTATATCCGCATGCCGGCCACGCTCAATGCGACCGATGCCCCGGCGCTGTTCCTGATCGAGAAGGGCGAACCGTTGCTGGTGAACTACCGCGTCAAAGGCGTGGCAAACGGCACCACCGGCCCGACCTACATCGTAGATCGCGTGTTTGATCGCGCCGAGCTGCGCGTGGGTGCGAAGCAAACCATCACGATCCGCCGTCGCTAATCACTGAGGTGCCGCATGCAGACCACAAACGGAACCCCGGCTGACGACGAACGCGACCCGGTGACCGGTGAGTCGGCCAGCGAAGGCTACACGCCCCGCAGGCGCGCCGATTCCCTTGGCAACGCCCAAGCCGAAGATCAAGACCCTGGACAAGAAGAAGGTCGGCATCATTGCCGGCATCGCGGGTGTGTTGATCGCATTCGCCTTCGTCCAGGCCTTCACGCAGAAGCCGAACCAGAACAAGTCCAAGGAGCAGCCGGCCACCGCCAACATGTCCACCAAGCCTGAGGCGTTCAACGCCTTGCCAGGCGACTACGCAACGGCCGCCCAGCAGCGCGCAGAGCGCGTTCCGAAGCTCGGGGCACCAATGCCGGGGAAGTGGGGCAAATGCAGTACGCGACCCAGCAACAGGCCAGTACGCGGGCCTACGGCGGCGGTGCGCAGCCGCAGACAGCGGCACAGCAGTTTGCCGCCCAGCAGGATCTACAGCGCATGCAACAGGCCGCCAATGCCCGCTACGCGAAAACCAGCTTCCAGCAAAGTGCTGAACCTGGTGCGGCCGGCAATCCGAGCCAGTTCGGTGGACCGCCGGCATTCGGTGGCATGCCGGCGGACTCACCCGAGGCGGTGCAGCAGCAGATGCTTGCGCAGGCCGCTGCCGCGCGGCCCGCTGGTGCTGGTGGGCCAGACAAGACCGCTCGCGACGATGCCAACCGCCAGGACGACAAGCGCCACTTCATGGATGAAAAGCGCGACACCGGCACGCTGCAATCGCGCCTGACTCCGCCAGCCACGCCGACCGTTGTGAGCGCCGGCACGCTCATCCCTGCCCTGTTTCTGACAGGGATCAACAGCGACCTACCCGGCCAGATCACCGCACAAGTCTCACAGCCGGTCTATGACACCCCAACTGGCCGCTACGTCATCATCCCGCAAGGCTCGGTGCTGATCGGTGCTTACGACTCGCGCGTGACCTTCGGGCAGAACCGCGTGTTGCTGGTGTGGCAGCGCCTGCGCTTTCCGAACGGGTCTAGTCTGGATCTGGAGGGCATGCCAGGTGTTGACCTGTCCGGCTATGCCGGCGTGAGCGATAAGGTCAACAACCATTGGGGCAAAGTCTTGTCGAGCGTGCTGCTGTCGAGCACGGTAGCCGCCGCTGTGGCGACGGCCGAAGGTGACAGTTTTTCCGCTTTTCAGCGTGACGCAGGTCAGGCCGCATCCCAGGGTGCAGCGCAACAGATCAACCAGGCCGGTTCGCAGCTGCTTCAACGCAGCATCAACGTGCAACCCACGCTGGAAATTCGGCCTGGTCAACGGGTGGCGGTCATGGTCAACAAAGACTTGGCGCTGTCGCCCTATGGCCCGTGACCGTGAACCAACGTGTGCAATATCGATAAACTCCGAGGGCTTTACCAACCACCCAACGGAGCAAATAGCTATGCCTGCAAAAGCCGCTCGGCGACAGGTTGTCGCGAACGTGGCCCCTAAGCAGATGAAAGCGATTGACCGCGATGCACAGCGAGCCGGACTCAGCCGGCGAATGTTTATGCAACACCTCATGGAAGAATTTCTGCTTCAACCCACCACCCTGGTGGCCGGCGGCATCTATCGCAAGCAAGACCGCGAACGCCTCCGCTTCCACCTGTCCGTCCCCTTGCACAACGGCGTCAGCAAATACGCCAAAAAATTGGGCGTCACGATCAGCGTCGTTATCACCACCGCTGTAGCCAATCGCTACCCGCTATAGGAACAACTACATGGCCCGCAAACCATCTGCACTGCCGAAGATCCCCGTCAAAACCGAACGCGTCACCAGCGCTTGCAGTTCGATCCCGCACTCATCAAGCGCGTGGAAGCCTTCTGCGACTTCTACGCGCACACCGTGGGCGCAAAGCCCGACTGGAACGATGCCGCCGTTGCCCTGATCGAGCATGCGCTCGATGGCAACCGTGACTTCACCAAGTACCTTGCCGAGCAGAACAAGCCAGCTGCATGACCACACCGTGACGCACTGAGTCTGTGCGGTCCACCTCGGGTGACCGCATCAGACAACCGCCGGAGTTAGCGCATGAACGCACCCGAAAAAGCCTGGGATACCGCATCGGCGAAATGCTCTACGCCATGTCGCAGTGGTCACGCCCAGCCCGCGCCAGCATCGTGATCGTCGGCATGCTTGCCGCCATCGTGTTTTTCTGGCTCTCCATACCCGCTGCCGCCGTCGCCATCGGCTTCCTATCGCTGGCGACGTTCTGGCTCCTGCTGCCCACCGACCCGCCGGCCGATCCGAATACCGCCGCCAACGACCCGGAGCGCTGACATGCGTCTATGGATCTGCGAGAAGCGCGACCAGGCCAAAAACATTGCGCCACTGCTGGGCAACCCGAAGCCTGGTCAGGGCTACATCGATACCGACGATGGCCGGGTGACGTGGGCACGTGGCCACCTCTTGGAACAGGTCGGTCCACCGGGCTACGACAAGGCATGGGAGGCCTGGAATTTCGAGGTGTTGCCCATGATCCCGACCGCGTGGAAGCACCAACCAACTGCCGACAAACAGCGCGAGTTAGCCGTGCTGCTAGCCAACATCCCCAAGGCATCGGAAATCGTCATCGCAACCGACTGCGGCGCCGAGGGCGAAGCGATCGCCCGAGAGCTGCTGGACCACGCCGGCTATCGGGGACCGGTGCGCCGGCTGTGGTATTCCGCGCTCGATGCTGCAAGCCTGACCAAGGCAATCGCCAGCTTGCGGCCAGGCGAAAGCAGCGAGCCGCTCTATTGGGCAAGTCAGGCACGTTCACGCGCCGACTGGCTCATGGGCATGAACCTCAGCCGTGCCTACACGCTGCGGTCTCGTGCAGCTGGCGGTAAAGGGCCACGGCACGTCGGCCGGGTGATGTCGCCCACCCTCGCCCTGGTCGTGCGTCGGGATGCTGAAATCGCCGCGTTCCGCGAAGCCACCTATTACGAGCTGGAAATCACCGCTCAGACCGCACTCGGGGCAAACGTCGTGCTGACGCACGCCCCGGCAGATGCGGAGCGGCTCTTCGCTCGCGCCGACGCCGAAGCCATCCTCGCAGCGGCCACCGGAGCCAGTGGACCGCTCGCGGTCACGCACGAAAGCAAGGCGCAGAAGCCCCCTGCCCTGATGACGCTTTCGCGCTTCCAGCAGCTGGCCTCGCGGCGATTCGGATGGAGCGCAAAAAGACGCTCGATATCGCGCAAAGCCTGTACGACAAGGAGCTGACCAGCTACCCACGCACGCCGTGCATGGTGTTACCCAATGAGCAGGAAGCCGAAATTCCCCGTGTGCTGGGAAACGCTTGGCCAGGTGCCAGGCCTGGCGCGGCACGTAGCAGCGCTGACCGTCCACAAACCAACCATCCGGCCGACCGTCTTCAACAGCGCCAAGATGGCAAAAGACAACGCAGAACACCATGCCATCGTGCCCACAGGTGTGCCGCTTGCCAGCCGCACGCTCAGCGATGACGAGCAAACCGCCTTCCTATTGATCGCACAGCACTATCTTGCTGCGCTCATGCCCGACTACACGTTCAACGAAACCCGCATGACGCTGGAAGCCGGCGGCGTGCCTTTTACTGTCACTGGCCGTGTTCCCACCGGCCAAGGCTGGAAATCCGTGTTCGGCACGGACCCGGACAGCGAGGACGAGGACGACACGGCCACGCCTGCGCTGCCTGACATCCAGGACGGCACGCGCTGCACTGTGGCTGCGGCCGCACTACGGCCGAAGAAGACGCGACCGCCCAAGCGTTATACAGAAGGCGACTTGATCGCCGACATGCTCGATGTCGGCAAGTTCGCCACCAACCCCGAGGTGCGCAAGCGACTGAAAGAAAACGCCGGCATCGGCACCGAGGCCACGCGCGGGACAATCATCGAGAACCTGCGCGAACGCGGCTACCTGGAGCCGCAAGGGAAATTCATCGTCAGCACGCCACTGGCGCGTGAGCTGATCGCAATGCTGCCTGCCCCGATCACCGATGCCGCGACGACGGCCCTGTGGGAGGAAAAGCTAGATGAAATCGAGGGTCGGCAGGGATTCGTGTAAAAACAGCCAAAAGTGAGCTAACTCACTGACAGTGAGAGGTTTATTACACGAATCTCTGCCGACCCTCAGGTCGTTCCCGACTGGGCCTCACTGAGGAAACAGCTCCATCAACCATGCCATCTCCTCTTCGTTGAATGCCGGGAAATCATCCGCCTCCCCTACGAAGGGGGCCGCATCTTGTTCCCAGATCATGGTGCTGGACGCTGCCAGATCGGCATCCATGGGCGTACCAGGATCCGGGAGGCCTCCTCCGATCCTGGTACGCGGGCGTTTTACACCCCAGCTTAGGGGAAATGCAGCCCCTCGTGCTGTTCGGGAACGCGCACCTCGACAGCTTGCTGTGCGAAGGAGCCGGTGACAGAACTCTCCGATCGGGACCGTTTACGGCTGCTGCTTGCCAGCGCCTGGCCCGCCCGGTCTATTGGGCTGGGCGCATCCAGCTCACGCTCCAGCGCATCGGCGAATGCATGCAAAGACGCCTGGTCCGGCGTTTGAGCCGAAGCACCGGACGGTTCGGCCCTTTTCATCCCTGATGCCTGGAGGATACGGTGCCAACGCTGCGGGGCTGGGGGAGCGTTCCACTGCGGGCCTCGAGTTCGGTGACGCCCACTCTGCGAAATAGCTGTAACAACCCGTGCCTGCTCATCCCGAACTGCGTCATGGCTTCATCAAATGCTTGCGCTGGATGGGAGTGGCACTGGAAAAACCCAGCACGCGAGCCACTTGCGCGTGGTCGGCAACGCGATGGGACGTGCGTTCGGGAAGACGGCGATTGGTTCTTTTGATCAAGGTCGGCGCGTGCGGCAATCCCTTTTTCACTGCCTCCAGCGCAGGACGCCCGCCGAGGCAGGCCAAGGCGACGAGGTGGTCGTTGGTCAACGCGGCCAACGCCTGATCAGGGCGAGATAACTGGGCAAAAATGCTCTCCAGCGCCTGCTTGCCACCATCGTGGCTGGCGATGGCCACCACCTGGTCCGGGGTCAGGCCATGTTGCTCGCACAGCACCGGCAACAGCCGCTGCACCGTCTCCAGCGCCTGCTTGCCGCCGCCATTGCTGGCGATGGCCACCACCTGCTCCGGGGTCAGGCCATGGGCCTGGCATAGCACCGGCAACAGCCGCTGCACCGTCTCCAGCGCCTGCTTGCCGCCATCGTGGCTGGCGATGGCCACCACCTGCTCCGGGGTCAGGCCATGTTGCTCGCACAGCACCGGCAACAGCCGCTGCACCGTCTCCAGCGCCTGCTTGCCGCCATCGTGGCTGGCGATGGCCACCACCTGCTCCGGGGTCAGGCCATGTTGCTCGCACAGCACCGGCAACAGCCGCTGCACCGTCTCCAGCGCCTGCTTGCCGCCAATATTGCTGGCGATGGCCACCACCTGCTCCCGGGTCAGGCCATGTTGCTCGCACAGCACCGGCAACAGCCGCTGCACCGTCTCCAGCGCCTGCTTGCCGCCATCGTGGCTGGCGATGGCCACCACCTGGTCCGGGGTCAGGCCATGTTGCTCGCACAGCACCGGCAACAGCCGCTGCACCGTCTCCAGCGCCTGCTTGCCGCCATCGTGGCTGGCGATGGCCACCACCTGCTCCGGGGTCAGGCCATGTTGCTCGCACAGCACCGGCAACAGCCGCTGCACCGTCTCCAGCGCCTGCTTGCCGCCGTTATTGCTGGCGATGGCCACCACCTGGGCCGGGGTCAGGCCATGTTGCTCGCACAGCACCGGCAACAGCCGCTGCACCGTCTCCAGCGCCTGCTTGCCGCCGTTATTGCTGGCGATGGCCACCACCTGCTCCCGGGTCAGGCCATGTTGCTCGCACAGCACCGGCAACAGCCGCTGCAGCGTCTCCAGCGCCTGCTTGCCGCCATCGTGGCTGGCGATGGCCACCACCTGCTCCCGGGTCAGGCCATGTTGCTCGCACAGCACCGGCAACAGCCGCTGCACCGTCTCCAGCGCCTGCTTGCCGCCATCGTGGCTGGCGATGGCCACCACCTGCTCCGGGGTCAGGCCATGGGCCTGGCATAGCACCGGCAACAGCCGCTGCACCGTCTCCAGCGCCTGCTTGCCGCCGTTATTGCTGGCGATGGCCACCACCTGCTCCCGGGTCAGGCCATGTTGCTCGCACAGCACCGGCAACAGCCGCTGCACCGTCTCCAGCGCCTGCTTGCCGCCGCCATTGCTGGCGATGGCCACCACCTGGTCCGGGGTCAGGCCATGTTGCTCGCACAGCACCGGCAACAGCCGCTGCACCGTCTCCAGCGCCTGCTTGCCACCGTTATTGCTGGCGATGGCCACCACCTGGTCCGGGGTCAGGCCATGTTGCTCGCACAGCACCGGCAACAGCCGCTGCACCGTCTCCAGCGCCTGCTTGCCGCCAATATTGCTGGCGATGGCCACCACCTGGTCCGGGGTCAGGCCATGGGCCTGGCATAGCACCGGCAACAGCCGCTGCACCGTCTCCAGCGCCTGCTTGCCGCCGCCATTGCTGGCGATGGCCACCACCTGCTCCGGGGTCAGGCCATGTTGCTCGCACAGCACCGGCAACAGCCGCTGCACCGTCTCCAGCGCCTGCTTGCCGCCAATATTGCTGGCGATGGCCACCACCTGGTCCGGGGTCAGGCCATGTTGCTCGCACAGCACCGGCAACAGCCGCTGCACCGTCTCAAGCGCCTGCTTGCCGCCGCCATTGCTGGCGATGGCCACCACCTGGTCCGGGGTCAGGCCATGTTGCTCGCACAGCACCGGCAACAGCCGCTGCACCGTCTCAAGCGCCTGCTTGCCGCCAATATTGCTGGCGATGGCCACCACCTGGTCCGGGGTCAGGTTCAGGGGAGCGCCCGTCAGTGCATTGCGCCATGCATGTACTGCCTCCACCGCGGTCACGCCGCCACGTTTTGCAATCTTGAGAAGTTGACCTGTGTCCAACTGTAACGGTGGACCTCTCAACTCTCCCGACACCGTGAGCAATGCTTCCAGGGCGCGTGCGCCGGACCACTGTTTGCCGACGCCAACGATGTCTTCGTGTGTCGCCTCCGGCAACGCCGCGATCATGACCTGGTACTTGACAGCGACGGTCCCTAAGGCTGCCGGGTGTTGGCTGAGCGCAACGATTTGCGCACGTGTAAACCCATGGCCGATCAGTGCCTCGTGGTGCTGTGCTACTGTCGAACGAGCCTTCAGTTTGATCTTCTCTTGCTGCTGCTGGCTGTAGCCGAGCGTGCATAGATCGACCTGCCCGGCCGGCGAAGCGTCAGAGGTGTGCGCAGCACGCCGTCGCGGCACCGGCTTGGCGCGCGGCGGTCGCGCGGCCGTCACAGCGACCTGCACGGTGGCTTGCGGGTCATCGGCTGCACGCAGACCCGATTGCACCTCATCCCCCTCTCCTGAGGCAGCCTCTGTATGAGGCGCGCCGAAGGCAGACATCGAATCAAAAAGCGATGTATCAAGAAGCGACGGATCGAACTGACGGAGCAGATCGCTGAAACTGCCCGCTGAGAACGCAGGCAAGGGTGCAGGGGAGACGGGAGACGGGTTCGGGACATCGTCCGTCGAGCGGGCAAGCCATCCAGGGGCTGCCAGCAGGCGGAGCCCCCCACGATCTGCAGTCGGCTGCGGCTGAACCCTATCCGGCTGGGGTCCGGCCAGAAGTTCGTGGGCAGGACTTGGCGTGCGCGGACGAATGGGATCCATTAGGCATACCTGTTTATAGAAAAGATGGTCGCCCAAGACTAAAAGATCTCTGGTCCCTCCACTCCTTGCCGAATCCGCACGGCAGCACACAACTTCGGGGGATCCTGGCAACCCTCGACGACCGGGGGCGAGGCGCAGACATGAAGGAGGTCCTGGACCCGTCTGGAGGGCCGGCAGGAAGTTGTGAAAAATTTCTTTTCTGACAGCAAGTTAGCTCACTTTTGGCTGTTTTTTACACGAATCCCTGCCGACCCTCAGTTTGGCTACACCAAGGTTCGCTATCGCGGTCTGGCCAAGAACACGGCACAGGTGCTGACCTTGTTTGCGCTGTCAAACCTGTGGATGAAGCGAAAGCAGTTACTGCCTGCGATGGGGAGCGTGCGCCTGTAACCCGGAAATTCCCACGGAAAACGCTAGAAATGGCGAAATTCCGAAGTTCCAAAAGCCACTCGTCGGAACGACGCCACCTTCCACCCTGTCAGGCATCGTTGTTCAGACCTTCCTTAGCGACTTGTGCAAATCCAGACGCTATTAATATTCCAGTAATCAGGATGCTTCTCCCTGCAGTAACGGCCCAACTCGCTAAATATGCAGAGCTGGAATTTACAAACTGTTGTTTGCATTTACCCAAAGCTTGCTGCTGGTGTGCGCTCCGCACCTGATTATCTGTAGGATTTGCGGGTTGAATGTTACCAAGCACAGAAACTGCCCCCAAATCGTCTGCCTGGCTTGTGGTCGATATCGATAAAAGAAGGAATCCGAATGCTGTTGCAGCGAGAAATGACGCTATTCTAGCGCAAATTATTGATTTTCTTAGCATGCTTAATTCCTCGTTGTTGGTTAACATTTAATATTTTGAAGCATAGCCAAGGTGAGGGATATCCCCGATCAGGCGGCCCGCAGCCGCGCCAGCAGCGACGTACTGGCGTAACCGTCCTGCGGCAATTGCTGGCTACGCTGGAACGCACGGATTCCCTGGCGAGTACGCGCGCCCAGCACACCGTCGACGCCGCCCACGTCGAATCCCTTGTCGGCCAGCCTCTGCTGCAGCTCGGTGATCTGGGCCGTGCTATTGAGCGGCGGATCGTCTTTGGGCCAGGATTGCTCGACCCCGGCCCTGCCCGCATAGCCATCTGCCAGCAAGCCGACCGCCAGTGCATAGGCGGTGGAATTGTTGTAGCGCAGAATGCTGCGGAAATTATCGAACACCAGGAATGCCGGGCCGCGGTATCCGGTGGGCAACAACACCGATGCCAACTGCTGCGCCAGTGCGGGCGCAATCGGCTTGCGGGGCGCCACGCCCAGGCGCTGCCATTCGGCGACGGTCTTCTTGATCGTCAGGTCGGCCTGCGCGTAGTCGAAGCCGGCTGACAGCTGGACTTCCTGGCCCCAGGGAACAGCGCTGGTCCAATTGTTCTGCTTGAGATAATTCGCCGCAGAGCCCAAAGCGTCCGCCTTGGAATTCCAGACATCCCGCTTCTGGTCGCCATCCTCATCGACGGCGTAGTCGCGATAGGTGCTCGGAATGAATTGCGTCTGTCCCATGGCGCCGGCCCACGAACCCACCAGTTGCGAGCGATCAATGTTTTTTTCTGTCTGCAGGATCTGCAGGGCCGCAAGCAGCTGCGTGTTGCCATATGTGGTGCGCCGCCCCTCATGGGCCAGTGTCGCCAGCGAGCGAATGACATAAAAGTCCCCGATCTGCTTGCCGTACCCGCTTTCCATGCTCCAGATGGCGGTCAGGATGCCCGGATCCACACCGTAGTGCTGCCGCAACTTCTGGAAGAGGGCGTGCTGGCTGATCAGCAGCTGCTGTCCTTCCTGGATGGCCGAAGGTGTGACACGCGCGTCGAGATAGTCCCACAGATACTGGGTGAATTCGGGTTGCTGCTGATCCAGTTCATGCACCGATGGATCGGGTGTGACACCAGCCAATGCGTTATCCAGCGTGGTGGCTTCAATGCCGGCGGCAAGCGCACGTTGGCGGAAGTCGGCCAGCCACTGTTCGAAGCTCGCAGTGGGTGCGGGATCCTGCTGTTGCGCACTGACCTCGGTTGCGGAGGATGCGGTTGTTTGGGGAGCGATGGCTTGCGCTGCTACGCTGGTTGCGGCCACACAGACGCTGACACCGAGCGATAGACGCAAAAGGCGCGAAGGCATGATCATGAGATACCCGAGGTGGTGGTTGAGCGGCCACTCTAGTCCTCCTGTTTCCAGGATGTAATTATTGCAGCTATGCGTTTTTGACCGCGATGGGCAAGCAGGAATTCGCCCGGTAAAAACAGCCGATTGCGTCCTAACGCGTTGTCGCCGCAAGAATTCTCCGCGAAAAATCGATTGGCTCGACCTGCCGCTTGAGGTCCAAGGTGTAGTCACCGAACCGGTTGATATGGCTGGTCCGATACGGCGACAGGCCAGCCAGCACGTCCGGGCTGATGTTTGAGCCCTCCTCCCGCAGTTCGGCCAGCACGCGGGGTCATCTGCTCCACGTTGTGCAGGATGACCAGGTTGGCCACCAACTGGTTGTAACGCACGATCTTGCGCTGTTCGTGCTGGACGTTCTCGGCGATGATCCCTTCCCCGCCGAAGAAGGCCCATTTGACGAAGCCGTTGAACTCCTCGCTCTTGTTGGTGGCGGCATGGATGGTCTTGCGCACTTCGACATCGTCGATGTAGCGCAACAGGAACAGTGTGCGTACCGCCTTGCCCAGTTCGCGAAACGCCCAGTACACCTTGTTCTTGCGGCTGTAGGTGCCGAGCCGGCGCAGGATGGTGGAAGCGGTGATCTTGCCAAGTTTGATCGAGATGGCGACCCGCAGCATGTCGTGCACGTGGGTCTCGATGAGTTTCCAGTCGACGCTGTCGCCGAATAGCGCCTGGATGTTCTCGTAGGTCCGACCCGGCTCGGGACGGGAAAACACCAGGTCCTTGCGCGGCATGAGGTTGATGCCCAGCAGGTGCGCCAGCCCGAACACCGGGAAGCTCTGCGCCTGGGTGTCGCCGTGTACGGTGTCCGGCTGGATGTCGGACCGGTTGGCCAGCATCCCGTCAAGGATGTAGACCAGGGTTGGCAGGGATTCGTGCAAAAACAGCCAAAAGTGAGATAACTTGCTGTTAGTAAAGAATTTTTCGCAGATTCCTGCCGGCCCTCAATCCCGGCAGCGTGTACTGCCGAATATTCCTTGCGTGCTCTGCTGTGAAGCAGGCGGCATCCGTCTATTACCCACCCTGCGACCACTGGTCTCGCACAGTGCCGCAAGACAGTTGCAGCGAGCCGAACCTCGAAAGGGACGAGGTAGTGGATGAGCGATGGAAGCGCCGTTTTTATCTGGCAACTTCATGTTTTCACAAAAGAAATTGGATTCTGCGAGTCATTTTTACACGTATGTCGGCTGAACCCCGTCATCGTCCAAATCGGCATAGGACAAGCTTTCGACGTCCCCCCCTTCCGCTACTCAGGACGAGGGTCGGCAGAGATTCGTGTAATAAACCTCTCACTGTCAGTGAGTTAGCTCACTTTTGGCTGTTTTTTACACGAATCCCTGCCGACCCTCAAATCCGTCGTGGCCAGGTGCCGGTGGAGGCGCGCGACGAGTTCGTCAGCAAGGTCGCGGCGAACGTCACCCGCATCATCGAGGCCGTGCGCGTGGATGCCGCCAAAGCGGCCGCCACCCGCGCGCCCAGCGAGGGCCAGCTACGCTATGCCCAGGCCATCGCCGTGGCGCTGGGTGTGCCGCTGCCGGCGAATGCGGACAGCTCGCACACGGCCGTGCAGGCATTCCTAGGCGCCCATAGCGATACCTACGGCAACCTGCCGCCGAGCGACAAGCAACTGGCCTACGCCCAGAAGCTGGCCACCGAGAAGGGTGTCGCCTTGGCGGACGAGCAGCGCCGCTCACGTGCCGCTCTCGGTGCGTGGCTGGATCTGCATGCCGACAAGAAGAAGGCGCCAGCGAAGAAAGCCATAAGCAAGTCGCCGGCAGCGAAGACTACCCGAGCGCGCAAAGCCAAAGCCTAAATGCATGCAAGCATGCTTGCATGCTTGCATGCTCAGGACTATATTCGGCGTGTGCACAACCATTGCACACCGTACCCTTTCGGAGATCTATCGTGCAACTGAGGCGCCCCAGCATCTTGCGGCACCCCGTGGTGGCATTGGTTAACGGCATGTTTGCCGCCGGAGGCTGCTGGCTAGCACCACTGCCGTTGGTCTATCCGATGGTGACTACAGGCGAGTGGTCAGTGAGCCGCGTGCTATTCGCGGTGCTGTTTGCAGTGCTTGGCCCCTTAACCGGGCGTGTGATCGCACGCACCACGCTGACGAACTGGCGCAACCGCCAGGCCAGCGCACCCCCGCTGTCTGACTTGGAGATTGCATCAATGAGCATCACCACACTTGCCCTGGGGTTAGCCGCTAGCGTGCTGCTGCTGGCCGGCTTAGGGCGCGCCGCATTCCGCGCTGGTTACGGATTGATGGATGACGTGATGGACCCCAAGCCCCAGAAATAACGAGGAACGACACCATGAAACTTCCCTACTGGCTGCGAAGCAGGAGCTGACATGAATCTATATTCCGTTTTGGTGTACCTCACGGCCGCGTGTATTCTCGTTTCCGTGGTCAACCTCATCGTATCGCGCCACGCTGTCACGCTTGGCCTGGTGACCCCGGTCCAGTACCGCATAAGGGCCGCAACCATCGTCGTGGTACTGCTTACCCTTTTCATGGGCTTGTGGTGGCTGAAAACGTAGTAATCATCGGCGCCGGTCCGGTTATCCAGCCCCGCTCCTGCGGGGCTTTTTTGTGCCGGCGACAGGTGCCGGCATCGAGGAGGTGCCGGCGACACGCCACTGCGCGCAATCTTCCACCGTCAAATATTGTCCCCTCTCACGGGTACCCGCATGCTAGCGACTGTAGCAGCAGCTGACCGGTGACGAGGGAGATACATCGATGAAGGAGAAGTATTGGCCCGACCACTTGGCCAAGGGGTACATCGCGATTGAAGGTGCTCAGTTTTCCCTGACGCATCTGCAACCGTTCAACTACCAGGTCGCCGTCCAAGCGCCTAACCAGGCGCCGGTAACGGTGTCTGTGCAGGTGGAATTTAGCTCGCACTGCGTCAGCAAGGGGCCGCCCAAGAAAGGGCCGGCGCTGGTCTTTCGCGCAAGCCACGATGATCTGGTCATCGACGGGCGCCGCATCTGGCGCTGCTTCCATCCTGCACGTTATGCGGCTTCAGTGCTCTTGCCCGACATCATGCGCACGCTCGATCAGCGCCCTTGCCTGTTTACCAATGGCGACAACTTCCTGACGATGGAGTTGCAGCAACTGATTCCCGGTTACCCACCAGGCGTGCAGTACGAGGTGTACTTCAACGTCACCACGCGCGGCGTGGGCGCGGTGCGGATCTACGTCGAAAGCGCCTACGTGCGGGATGAGGACGCCGACAACGATCCCTACAAATTCAAGAAGGAGGATCGCATCAAGGGCTGGCGGTTGTTACTCAACCGCGCCACCGGCAAGCCGGTGCGCCGGCCGCCGAAGCGGTAGAAAAAGCAAACCCCCTTTCGGGGGTTTCGCGGAAGCCCTTAGGGATTGCTCCCATCAACCGGCAATAGCCTGGAACCCGTGGCGGCGTCTGAACACCTAGGTGACCCTAGGCTCCGTATATATCCAGATGTGAATACTGTAACGCCTACGTGACACCTGCGCAATAGCATTTGCTTACCGCTCGGCCAAGCAAATGCTATTGCGCCCTGACAGGCAAGAACCTTGGCAGCTGCCGGCATCGCGCCACTGCGTGCAATCTCGCGTTATGTGCGCTGGCGTCCTCGCCACGGTAGTGCTTGCACGGACGGGTCAAATGATCGAGCATCAAACATCGAAGTTTGATGGATCGATCATGACATCACCCATTTCAATCACCACCCTCGCCGCCCTGGCCAGTGCCGGTGTGCTGCACCGTGCAGCTGGTCGGCCAGGTCGGCGGCTATACGGTCATGGTGCGCGTGGGCCAGGTCGAGAAGCAACTGACCGGCCAGCGCGGCGAGCCGCGTGTGTTTGCCAGCCTGGACACCGCTGCCGCCCAGCTGCTGGGTAATCCCCGCCCATTAGCAGACGCCAGAAGTGGAATTTTCTCGTATCCTTTCTCGAGGAGGTTCCATGAAGAAGTCCCGCTTTACCGACAGCCAGATCATCGCCGTGCTCAAGCAGGCCCAGGCCGGTGCGCCCGTGCCGGAGCTGTGCCGCGAGCACGGCATCAGCTCGGCCACGTTCTACAAGTGGCGCAGCAAGTTCGGCGGCATGGACGTGTCCATGGTCGCGCGCATGAAGGAGCTGGAGGAGGAGAACCGCCGGCTCAAGAAGATGTACGCCGAGGCGCAGCTCAGTACCGACCTGCTGAAGGAAGCGCTCGCAAAAAATGGTGAGGCCATCTCAGCGACGCGAGATGGCCCAATCGGCAGTCACGAGCGGGCGTACGAACATCCGCCACGCCTGCCAGGCCTTCGCGGTGAGCGAGACCTGCTTCCGCTACCAGGCCAAGGCCAGCGAGCAGAACGCCCGGATCGCCGACTGGCTGGTCCGCCTGACGACCGCCCATCGCGACTGGGGCTTTGGCCTGTGCTACCTGTACCTGCGCAACGTGAAGGGCTTTGGCTGGAATCACAAGCGGGTCTACCGGATCTACCGCGAGCTGGAGTTGAACCTGCGGATCAAGCCGAGGAAGCGGCTGGTGCGTGAGCGGCCCGAGCCTCTGGCGGTGCCGGAGGCTATCAACCAGGTCTGGTCGATGGACTTCATGCACGACCAGTTGGCCGACGGCCGCAGCTTCCGGCTGTTCAATGTGCTCGACGACTTCAATCGCGAGGGGCTGGGGATCGAGGTGGATCTGTCGCTGCCGTCAGCCCGTGTGATCCGATCGCTGGAGCAGATCATCGAGTGGCGCGGCAAGCCCGCCGTGATCCGCTGCGACAACGGCCCTGAATACATCAGTGGCGCGTTGCTGTCCTGGGCGCAGCGGCATGGTATCCGGGTCGAGCACATCCAGCCGGGCAAGCCACAGCAGAACGCCTACGTTGAACGCTACAACCGCACCATCCGCTACGCCTGGCTCGCCCAAACCCTGTTCGACACCATCGACCAGGTGCAGGACAAAGCCACCCGCTGGCTATGGACGTACAACCACGAGCGTCCGAATATGGCGCTCGGCGGCATCACGCCTGCCATGAAGTTGGCGATGGCCGCTTAGCTCCACTTCTGGCGACCGCTAGAAGTGGGGGATTACCCCATGATCCAGCTGCGGCGCATCATGCGGTGTCGGTCCGATCTTGCCGATCTTGACCAGATACCAGATGCCCCAGCCGAACACGAACGCATAGCCGGCGACATACACCGCCAGCGAGATGGCGGTCATCAGCGCAGACTGCGGGCCCACCGCGTCGGCGGTGCGCAACAAGCCGTAGACCACATAGGGCTGACGGCCGATTTCGGTGACGACCCAGCCCGAAACCAGCGCGATGAAGCCGCTCGGCAACATCCAGCGCCACACCGCCAGCAACCAGCGCCACTGCACCAGCTTGCCGCGCCACAACGCGAACGCAGACACCCAGGCCACGAGCAGCATCATTGAGCCGATCCCCACCATGATGCGGAAGGCGAAGAACACCGGCGTCACCGGTGGGCGCTCGCTTGCAGGCACCGACGTCAGCGGCGCAATGCTGCCATCCGGGCGATGGGTCAGGATCAGGCTGCCCAGGCGCGGAATCGCCACCTCATAGTCGTTACGCTCGGCCTGCGCGTTGGGCAACGCAAACACCACCAGCGGGAACCCCTCGCCCGGCTTTTCGGCATGCCAGTGCGCTTCCATCGCCGCGATCTTCATCGGCTGATGCTTGAGCGTGTTCAAGCCGTGCATGTCGCCGACGACGATCTGCAGCGGTACGGCGATTGCGGCAAACACCACGGCCAGCCTGAGCATGCGCAGCCCTGCCTGGCGGTGCACGCCACGATGCAGATACCACGCGCCCACGGCACCCACCACGAAGCAGGTGGTGATGAACGAGCCCAGCGCCATGTGCGCAAGCCGATACGGGAACGAGGGGTTGAAGATGATCTGCAACCAGTCCACCGGATGCACCACGCCGCCGCTGACCTCATAACCGGCCGGGGTCTGCAACCAGCTGTTGGACGACAGGATCCAGAACGTGGAAAACAGCGTGCCCAGCGCCACCATGCAGGTGGCCAGGAAATGCAGGCGCTCGGAAATGCGACCCCAGCCGAACATTATCACGCCCAGGAAACTGGCTTCCAGAAAGAACGCGGTGAGTACTTCATAGCTCAGCAGTGGCCCGATCACGCCACCGGCCACGCGGCTCAATTCCGGCCAGTTGGCCCCGAACTGGAAGGCCATCACGATGCCGCTGACCACGCCCATGCCGAAGGACACCGCAAAGATCTTCTGCCAGAAAAATACAGCTCGCGCCAGACCGGCAGGCGGGTGCGCAGCCAGCGCCATTCCAGAAACGCCAGCAGGCTGGAAAGCCCGATGGTGAATGCCGGAAACAAGACGTGGAACGCGATGACGAATCCGAACTGGATCCGCGATAACAGCAGTGCGTCCATGGAGAACCCTCCAGGAAAAAGTGATCGTCGGCGTGCAGGTCGCAGGGCGATCGCCGGGATGCACTGCATTGGGCGATCGCGCGCACGCTGCTGCGCTACGCGATCATGATAGGGACGGTCGGGCCCGTTCCCGATGCGACACGGCGTCGCATCTGCGACAAATTGACGCCCTTGTACTGCAGAGCGCCGCATCACACGCCATGCAGTGCAGTGCACCGAGGCGGCCCAATCGCGCGAACGCTGTCACTGCGATACGCCGGGCGCCGGTCATTGCACGTCGACAGGCGGCGCAACCGGCCATGCCGGTGCCGTCCAACCAGGTCGCCGGAACGCTATGGCCGTACCCGCTCCCAGATGCGCAGGAAGTTGCCGCTATACACATCCACGATGCGTTGGGTGGGCCAGCCGGCATCCAGCATCGCCTGCGTGAGCTTGGGCAGATCCGCCCCGCTGCGCATCCCGGTCGGCAGGCTGGAAATGCCGCCATCGAAATCGCTGCCGAAACTCAGGTGTTTCCATGGATCTTCGACGATCCCCATGGCGGCAATCTGCCGGGCAAACGCTTCGTAATACGCAACGACAAAGGCAAGATCGGCATCCATGTCCGGCGTGCCATCGGCCAGATAGGCGTGTTGCAAGAAGTACGGCGCCAGGATGACGCTGATGCAGCCACCGGTCTGCACGATGGCACGGATCGCCGCATCGTCGAGCGCCCGGTCCAGGTGACGCGAGGGCCGCGTTTCCACACCACGCGTGACGCTGCGCGATGCGCCATGCGAGACGAAGGCCGGCACGTTGCGACGGATGCAGATGCCGCAGGCGTCAAGGATCCCCGGGCTCGAGGTATGCGAAAGATCCACCAGAAGCCCGGCATCGATGCAGCGCTCCACCACCTGCCGGCCAAACGCCGTCAGCCCCGCACCCTTCTTCTCGCGCCACGGATTCAGCGATGCATAGCCGGCCTGGGAGATGTCGGTATGGCTGAAATGGTTGAGCGTCAGATAGGCGGCGCCGGCCTTGGCCGCACTGTCCAGACGCGCCAGCCGCAGCGCCTGGCTGCGGACACCGCGTGGTCCAAGCATGTGCGCACCCTCCAACGACAGGATGGCGCAGCACAGACCCGCTGCGCGAATCGCGCGTAGCTCGGCGGCGCTGCGTGCCAGCCGCATCCGCCCATCGCTCGCCGCCACCATCTTCTGGACATAGCGCCGATGCGCCACCCAGTGCTTCCAGGGGTCGAGAAAAGGCACACCGATGAGGTTTTCCCACAGTGCGTGGGCGCTGAAACAGGCACCGCCATAGCCGCCGGCGAGAAAGTCTGGACCGCTCACGTGGTACATCAGCGGTTGGTTGCGACCTCTCGGCGAGGTCTTGGACATCAACCAGAGGATCGCAGAACGCCGATGCGCTTTCCAATCGCCCTTCCAGAAATCGAAGCCGCCCAGCCGCGACAGATACAGCGAATCCAGATGCGTATCGACCGGACACGCCAATGCATGCACTGCGTCCAGCGTGAGCGGCGGAGCCAAGTCAGCCAGGTTGTCGGAGGAAACTGCATGCATGGGCGAACCCCGGCAATGACGTCTGAAGAAGTCACCCATAAGAGCGCGTTACTGCATTGAATATCCTGCCGCTATTGTTCGAGCGCCCTGATGGGTCGAGCATGTGCGTTCAGATGAGAGTAACCGAACTGGACCATTAAATCCGCAAGGCGAGTGCCCGGCCCGAGAGGAAAACGCAGGACTGCTGACGCATTTCTCGTTTCGCTTGGCACTGCAATCGGTGCGGCGGTTTTTTGTTTGACCCGTCGTCATCCAGCCAGGGCAGAAGAGTCCTGGAAACCTCTGGCGACGATGCCGCATGCCGCGACGAGAAGCCTGCCGATATCGGTTAAGTCCTGCGTGTGCAACCGCAGCGGTTCCTGGACAGGCGGATTAGCGCGTGCGCGATTGCGGACGCACTACCCCGATGCCGTGATCCGTGGCCAGGCCGGCACCGGGACACATGAACTTCGCTCGCAACGACGGGCGCAATTCCTGGTTGCACTTGCGTCATGCGCGCTGGCCGCTGGTGACAGCTGACAAGCCCGCCACCGCATGCAACGCACCAGCGCACTGGCACGCTCACCATCCCTCACATGCGTGCACGCAGGCGCCGCGCAACTTCGCTGACCGCTGCGATGACTGCGGTCAGCGCGACCATCGAGAGGAATTGCGCGCGCGTATCGGCCGAAGAGGCCAACAACACGAAGATCACGGCCAGGATGACCAGCGCCAACACCGTCAGAAACGGATAGCCGCGCATGCGGAACGGCAACGCAAGGCCGGCACGGTCCGCGCGGGCGCGCAAGATCAGTTGCGACACCAGCGAGATCGTCCACACCAGCAGGCAGGTGGCGCCGACGATGTTGAGCAGCATGGGCAACACCTTGTTCGGATACAGCAACTCCAGCGCTGCGGCGGCGAAGCCGAACAACACGCTGGCGATCACCGCCACCAGCGGCACCTGCTCGCCGCTGGTCCTGGCCAGCAGCCGCGGCGCTTCGCCACGCTGGGCCAGCGAGAAGATCATCCGCGAGGCGCCGTACAGATTGGCGTTGAGCGCCGACAGCAGCGCCACCACCGCCACCAGGGTGATCGCCGTGGCGGCACCGGGAATGCGCGCCACGTCCAGCACGGCCGCGAACGGCGAGCTGAGCGCGGCGCTGGTCCACGGCACCACCGCCACGATCACGCTGATCGACCCGATATAGAACACCAGAATGCGCCAGGCAACGGTGCGGATGGTGCGTGCCAGGCTACGTCCCGGGGTCGGCGGTTTCCGCTGCGGCCACCGCCACGATTTCGGTGCCGCCGAAGGCAAACACCACCACCAGCAAGGCCGAGCCGATACCAGCCAGACCCTTCGGCGCAAAGCCGCCGTTCTGCGTGAAGTTGGATAGCCCGGGCGACGCCACGCCGGGCAACCAGCCCGCCAGCAAGGCCACGCCGATCAGCAGGAACACCACGATCGCCAGCACTTTCAGAATGGCGAACCAGAATTCGAACTCGCCAAAGTTGCGCACGCCAAGCAGATTGATCGCAGTGAACGTGGCCATGAACAGCAACGCCAGCAACGGCACCGGCAACGCCGGCCAGACCGTGGCCAGCAGCCCGGCGGCGCCTACCGCTTCGGCTGCAATCACCACCACCACCTGAAACCACCACAGCCAACCCACGGTGGCGCCGGCCGTCGGGCCCATCGCATCGGCCGCGTACACCGAGAATGCCCCGCTGGCCGGCTTGGCGGCGGCCATTTCGCCCAGCGCGTTCATCACGATGATCACCAACGCCCCGGCAATCAGATACGAGATCAGCACCGCCGGCCCGGCCGCGTGGATGCCCACGCCGGAACCCAGAAACAGCCCGGCGCCGATCGCCGTGCCCAGGCCCATCATCATCAATTGCCGCGGCTTCAGCGCATGGCGCAATGCAGGCGCGGCGGGCGCAGCGGTCTCAGCAACGGAATCGGTCGGAAGCGGCATGGATAGGCTTGCATGGATGGAATCGCGACACGATACCGCGTCGCAGCGCCTGCCGCGCCTCTTGACGCCAGCCCGGGAAGGAGTGGCGACCTTGCGCGATCGCGCCTTGCGCTCGGGTTTGCAGTAGACAACGCGCGGCAACCTGCCGGGGCCCGCTGCCCCCTGACGGCCGGTGCAGCGCGCGCATGTGCGCCGTCGTCTTCGAGAACCGGGCAAAGCACATCCCCGAACGAGCCGGGGACGTGCCGTGATGCCGCCAGGAGCAACCGGCAATCGTGCGCGCACCTCCAGACGGAAGGCCGCGACCGGTCATGGGCCTGTCCCGCAAAAACGCTGCGCTTCCCATGCGCCGCCCCCGCCCACCTGACCGGTGCTCGCTACGGCTGGTGCGCGACTCGAGCGCTACCGGTCACTCCGCCAGGTTCTTGCCCGCACCCGCGGTGGCGATCACCTTGGCCTTGACCTGTGCTGCCGGGGTCACGGTGTAGATGTAGCCCAGCGACTCCGGGAACACCTTGGAGCTCACCCAGTTGGTGGCATTGGCGTAGGGCTTGCTGCCGTCCGGCGTGCTCCAGGTGATGCCGCTGCCAACGTAGTTGTTGATCAGGTCCCAGTAGCCGATCTCGCTGCTGTCGCGCGAGGTCACCGGGTTCTTGATGTTCTCGAAGTAGTTGGACTGGATCTTGGCCACCCCACCCATGCGCACGTTGATGCCCGAGGTGAACACATTGTTGAAATAGTTGTTGTAGATGTGGCTCAAGCCGCGGCGCTGCAATGGCAAGCGCGATTCCACGTTCTCGAAGCGGTTGTGGTGATACGTGGTGCGCGCAGCCGCGTTCTTGGTGTCGCTGTCGCTGTAGCCGTTGAGCGCGACCTTTTGATAGTTGTAGACATAGTTGTAGGACACGGTGACGTGGTGCACGCCCTTCTTCATGTCGATGCCGCCGTCGAAGGAGGCATCGCCTGCACCGGAGCACTTGGTGAGCGAGGCGAAGATGGTGTTGTGATCGATCCAGATCTTGGACGGCTCGCCGCTGGAGTTGCCTTCCAGCGAGATCGAATCGGCATCTTCGCCGCCTCGACGTCCCCCGATTTTGAGTAGCACCGCAGTTTGGAGTCCAATTCCCTACCCCGAGGAGATTGGACGTGAAGAAGCGCTTTTCCGAAGAACAGATCATTGGCTTCCTGCGCGAAGCCGAAGCGGGCGTGGCGATCAAGGACCTGTGCCGGCGCCATGGCTTCAGCGAGGCCTCTTACTACCTGTGGCGCAGCAAGTTCGGCGGGATGAGCGTGCCCGATGCCAAGCGGCTCAAAGACCTTGAAACGGAGAACGCGCGGCTGAAGAAGTTGCTGGCCGAGCAGCTGTTTGAGAACGATCTGATCAAGGATGCGCTGCGAAAAAGTGGTGAGCGCGCCCGGCGCGTCGTGCGCTGGTGCGCGAGTGGATGGGGTGCGGTGCCAGCGAGCGCCGCGCCTTGGCAGCGATCGGCATGAGCGCCAGCGCGCTGCGCTACTGCCCACGCGAAGATCGCAACGTTGAGCTGCGCGAGCGCATCGGTGCGTTGGCGCATCGCCATCGCCGTTATGGCGTGGGCATGATCTATCTCAAACTGCGACAGGAAGGCCGCATCGTGAACTACAAGCGTGTGGAGCGGTTGTACCGCGAGCAGCAGCTGCAAGTCCGCCGCCGCAAGCGCAAGAAAGTCCCGGTAGGCGAGCGTCAGCCGCTGCTGCGGCCATCGCAGGCCAACCAGGTATGGTCGATGGACTTCGTGTTCGACCGCACTGCCGACGGTCGGGTGATCAAGTGTCTGGTGATCGTGGACGACGCCACGCACGAAGCGGTCGCCATCGAGGTGGAGCGCGCAATAGCGGGCCATGGCGTGACGCGTGTGCTGAATCGGCTCGCCATCCGCCGCGGCTTGCCGCAGGTGATCCGCACGGACAACGGCAAGGAGTTTTGCGGCAAGGCGATGGTGGCCTGGGCGCATGCGCGTGGCGTGCAGTTGCGACTCATCCAACCCGGCAAGCCGAATCAGAACGCCTACGTTGAATCGTTTAACGGCCGCCTGCGCGACGAATGCCTCAACGAACACTGGTTCCCGACACTGCTGCATGCACGCACCGAGATCGAGCGCTGGCGCCGCGAATACAACGAGGAGCGACCCAAGAAAGCAATTGGCGGCATGACGCCCTCCGCGTATGCCCAACAGTTGGCCAACGCCGCTATCATCAACCCCGGACTCTAAACCTGGCCGCTACTCAGGGCGGGGGACGTCGGCCTTGCAGCAAGCCGATGGTCATGTTCTGGATGATCACGTTGTGCGCATTGCCTACCACACGCACGCCGAAGTTCGCCGACGAACCATTGGCACCCTTGATGGTGATATCGCTTTTGTTCTTGATCTGCACGGTCTTGGCCGGCAGCTTCCATTGCGCGCACACGTCCTTGATGGTGCCGAAGTCGAACTGGCCGGTGTAGTTGAGCACCAGCCCGCCGCTACCGGAATAGTTGTCGATGGCGGCCTGCACCGCTTCGAACGTCGCCACGTTGACTGGCGACTTGTTGCCGCCGCCGGTAGTCGCCGCACCGTAGCCAACCGGCCCGGCAATCGCGCCGGCGGCGCAAGCGGACAGTGCAAGCGCGAGTGCGCCCTGGAGCGTCTTGATGATCATGTAGCCTCTCCCAATGAAGTCGACAAGCACTGCCGAGCCGTCTGCGCAGTGGCGACGACAACAGCAAGGCGATGCGTGGGGGGCTGCATTCTTCACGCGATTTAAAGCATAAAACAATTATTCATCTTCGAAACTTAGACACGCCGCGGCGTTCTCTTTCCGGGACATGCAAAAGAGACAGCGAAGGACAGCCGGGACAGGACACGCCAATGCCAGGCGGTCGCCATGTGTGGATCGATGCATGCGTGCGTGCGCCTGTAGACGCCGGCGATGCGTAGGCGATGCAGGCGTTGGAATGTGCAGCGCGATTGCACCTGCAAACCGTCACGATCTACATGCCGGCGCAGCGACAGGCATCGGCGCACTCGGTGCACGCCTGGCGATCGCAGCTGGCCGATTGCGCTGCAGTCATGCATTGCAGCGCTGCGTCCACATCAGCATGAACAGGCGCATACAAGCTGTCGCGCGCTAGCGCCGGCGCGGCGCACCAGAGCGAATACGTGCCTGGCTACCGATCGCCTGCGTTGCCTTCCACCCCGCGGCCTGTGCGCTGCGGCGCTCGCACATCAACGCGCGCCGGCGGCCGGAAACGGGCTTGCGTCGATGCTCGAACCTCCATCGACACAGCTGCCCGGACTGCGTGCAGCGATGGAAGCACACCCACGCTGCAGGGACTGCATCGCAGGCACGGATGGATGGTGCCTGCCCACAGCGACATCATCGCGGCAGGCAGCGAAACGTAGCGCCGTTGATCGGCCCGCTGGCGATCGCCCCAGCACACCCTGCACGCTCAAACAGCGCGATTGGCCAGTGTTGACGAGCGCAGCATTTGCCCACCGGGCCACGGTGTCTGATCGTCCAGAAAATTGCCGACCAGGCGCATGCACGCCGCACGTTCTTCCACGTGCGGCATGTGGCTGGAGTTGGCGAACACGTGCCAGCGCGCATCCGGGATCAAGCGCGCATAGGGCTCCACCGTTTCCGGCGTGGCTTCGTCATACTTGCCAGAGAGCACCAACGTGGGCGCGGTGATGCGGTGTAGGCGCTCGATGATGCTCCAGTTGCGCAAGCTGCCCACCACGTGGAATTCGGTCGGGCCGTTCATGGCGTGATACACGGTTGGGTCGGCGTCGATGGCGGCAAACGTTCGCGCCACCTCGGCAGGCCACGGCAGCACGCGACACACGTGCTGCGCGTAGAACACCTGGCTGGCAGCGCGGTAGGCCGGATGGTCCAGCGTACCGGCGGCTTCGTGCTCGTCCAGTGCGGCCTGGATATCGTCAGGCAGGCGCGCGCGCAGGCGCAGCGCAGCCGCGCGCCACAATCCCATCGAGGCGGGCGAATTGGCGATGACCAGCGCTCGCAGGCCGGACGGACGGCGCACCGCATGTTCGGCGGCCAGCATTCCGCCCCAGGACTGGCCCAGCAATGCGTACTGCGACAGCCCCAGATGCGCGATCAGCGCTTGCAGCTCGTCCAGAAACAGCCCCACTGTCCAGAAGCCTGGCTCGGCATTGCGCAGATGGGTGGAGTTGCCGTTGCCCAGCTGGTCGTAGTGGATCACCGCGCGGCCGTTGGCCGCCAGGTCCTTGAAGCTGTCCACGTAGTCGTGCGTGCATCCGGGGCCGCCGTGCAGCACCAGCAGCGGGCAGGCATCTGCGCACAGGTCGCCGGTGATGCGGTACCAGGTGCGGTAGCCGCGGAATTCGACGTAACCCTCGGTGCACTGCATGACCTGCGCCTGCCTACGGCAATGATGAACCCCGAGCCTAGCGAGCACGCCGAGCGGGGTTAACTGGCAAATTTCACAGGTTTGGGCGCGCCCGGATGCGCGGTTGGCGCTGGCCGATAGCCGGTTGGAGCGAACGCGTTGCGTCGCCGAAAGCAACGTCTATCACGTGACTCAGCAGCGCTTTTGGATCGAAATGCCGGCTTCCAATCAGCGCATCTATTGCCGCTGCGAACGCCACTGGACTCCATTTGGCCCACGAACGGATCGGCGTTCAGAACACAGGTGGCCGCGCCAGGGAAACGGCAGTGCATGTGCGCTCTGCCGCTCCGAAACCGCCGAAGCTGCGCGCGCCGCAGCCGACACAGGCACGCTCGAAGAATACTTATGGCTCCAGCAACCGATAGTGCATACCACGCACCACTGCTTCCACGCGATTGCGGGCGCCCAGCTTGCGGGCGGCCGAATTCAGATGCAGGTTCACCGTGGCGGTTGAACGGTTGAGTGCCGCGGCAATCCGCTTGGACGTCAGGCCCTTTGCCGAATACTGCAGGCATTCGCGCTCACGACGGGTCAGCGCGATGTGGTGGCAGCGGCGTTCCTGCGGGTCCAGCAATTCCTGCGCGCGCGCCTGGAAGGCATGCGCCAGCAACAGGAAGGGCAGCAACTGCGCTTCGGCCAAGCGCGGCGCCTGGGCGGCGGCGGCATCGATCGCGCCGCTGAAGGTGGCAAATGCGCCACCAGGCAAATGCAGCGGCACGGTGACACCGGTGCACATGCCGCTATCGCAGAGATAGCGGGTCACTTGCCGGTGCTGGCCCCCACATATTCCACGCCCGCGCCGTGGCCGTCGGTGCGGTACGACCATACGAACGGCGTGGTACGTCGCGTTGCACGCTGCTGAACGGGGTCATGTTGGTAGTACCCGTACTCGCACCACACATGCTGCATATCGCCCGGCGCATTGCGCTGCATGAACACCGTTGGCGTGATCAGCGCCCCCTCCAGACTCAGGGGCACCGGCGCGTAGTCGTACACCAGCGATTGGAAACCGAGCGCGCAGACATCGCGAAATACCCGGTCCAGACAGCTATCGAGCGTCTGCAACGCCTGCAGATCGCGGCCCAGGCTGGTCAGAATGTCGAACATGATGATCCTTCGGTACCGGTGGTTGCCAGCAGATGACATCCAGCATGGAAAACCTAGCACTTTTGCCAATGGATGGGCTTGCCGGCCACATTATCGTCACAATGCCGGTCACATGGCGGCAGCACGAAACGGGCGTTCAGCTCGTCCAGGCGCTCGTGTTGCGTGCCGGCATTCCTTTCAACGGACACCTGCATGACCGACACGCCCCGCCGCGACGATGCGGCCACGCTGGAACGCTTCGGCTACGCACAGGAGCTCAAGCGGCAGCTCACGCTCAAGGATCTGCTGATCTACGGGCTGGTGTGCATGGTGCCCACGGCGCCGTTCTCGATCTTCGGCGGCGTCTTCGACATTAGTGCCGGGATGGTGCCGCTGACCTACCTGGTCGGCTTCGTGGCGATGCTGTTCACCGCACTGAGCTACCAGCAGATGTCACAGGCATTTCCGGTGGCCGGTTCGGTGTATGCCTATGTCGGACGCGGGCTGAGCAACGGCATGGGATTTCTGGCCGGCTGGGCGATTCTGCTCGACTACCTGCTGGTGCCAACCCTGCTGTATGTGGTCGGCGCCAATGCGATGCAGACCGTACTGCCGGCAATACCGCAGCCGGGGTGGATTGGGTTCTTCGTGGTGCTCAACACGGTGGTGAACCTGCGTGGCATCGAAACCACCGCACGCGCCAATCGGCTTTTTCTGCTCGCGCAGTTGCTGGTACTGGCGGTGTTCGTGGTGCTGGCGACACTGGCGATCCAGCGCGGCGTCAATGGGGCGCACTGGAGCTGGCGCCCACTGTATAACCCACAGGCGTTTTCGCCGCAGCTGATCTTCAGCGCGTTGTCGGTGGCGGTGGTGTCGTTTCCGGGCTTCGATGCCATCTCCACCATGTCCGAGGAAGCGCGCGGCGGTAATCGCGTGGTGGGGCGCGCGACCTTGCTGGCCTTGCTGATCGTGGCCGGGCTGTTCGTCCTGCAAACCTGGCTGGCGGCATTGCTGCAGCCCAACCTGCAGCGCTACCCAAGCGCGCAGGCATCCAACGATGCGTTCTTCGAGATCGGCCGATTGATCGCCGGGCCATGGCTGCAGATCGTCATTGCGCTCACTGTGGCGATCAGCGCGGCAATCGCCAATTCATTGGTCGCACAGGCGGCCACGTCGCGGCTGTTGTTCGCCATGGCGCGCGACCGGCAGTTGCCGGGCTTCCTGCGCTACATCCACCCGCGCACCGGCGTACCGCAGCGTGCGATCCTGCTGGTGGCGGGCCTGAGCCTGGTACTGGGCGAAGTCTTCGTCGGGCAGATCGCGCTGCTGTCGTCGTTGTGCAACGTCGGCGCACTGACCGCCTTCGTGTTGTTGCATATCGCAGTGCTGTGGCACTTCCGCACCCACGGCCGGCGTGTGCTGCATGGCGTGGTGCCCTTGATCGGAATCGTCATCCTGGCCTACGTGCTGATCAATGCGGACCTGCATGCACAACTGGGTGGCGCTGCATGGATGGCGGTGGGGCTGACGGTCCTGGCGTTTCTGAAACTCAGCGGACGCTCCACCGAATTGCGCGCCAGCGACGCGCTGGAATAGCCGCGACAGCCGCGCTGTCTGTTGCGCCGCCGTATTCCGTGCGGCCAGCCACGCGCCGCGAGTCGTCGCATCTGCATCGTGCCGGCCTGCACACGTGATCAGAAGCGAGAAGCGCGATGCTGCAGATGACCCGATCAACACAACGATGGCCGCATGGCGCATGCGCAAGGTGCCGGGCCGCTTCGCGCGCGTTGCAAGGCGCTGGTGCAAGCAACTTGTCCATCGCCACTGCGTGCGCCGGCGCACTCGCAAGACCGACGACCCGCACGCAAGACGCAGCACATCGATACGCGAAAAGTAGATTGTATTTATGGCAACCATTTATCCACGAACGAGATTTTCAGCACATATTCAGCCTTGAAGTTTCGCTAGTCTCGTCCGGCGCCAACGATGGCGCCCGCTTGTTGCAGCCCCCGCTGCAGCCTGACGATCCCTGACGAGAAGGACTACCCATGAATCGCAAGAACGCGATGTATCTGGCGTTGTTTTCCGCTATTTCCGGCACCGCAGCGGCCGCACCGCCAACCGAGATGGATGCAGCGCCGGTCACCGCCGCGCCGCAGGCGGCCAAGCTTGGTGCGGCCACGTTGCAATCGGCAAGCTTGCGCGGCGGCGTTCTGCCCACGCACGTGGTGCAACTCACCGCACCTACCAGCGCCGAGATCGGCCGTGTGCGCGAGCGTCGCATTGCGCAGGTCAAGCATGGACAGCCGTTGCAGATCGGTTTCTCGCGTGCAGTCGCACAGCCAACGGTGAATCTGTCCAAGCTCGATTAGCAGATGGCTCCCGATGGCTCGCGCGTGGCCAGCCTCAAGGTCAGCTCCGCACAGGCGGCATCGCTGCGTGCATCGTTGATACTGCGTGGCGCCGGTGCAACGCCTGGCGACCCGTCAAGGTGACGCTGCGCTTTGCCGGCAACGATGGTCGCGTGTTCGAGCAATCCGGCGCCAGCTTTGCTGCCAGCGGCAACGACATCGGCTGGTCGCCGACGGTGAGTGGCGAGGACCTGCTGGTCGAGCTGTCGCTGCCGGCAGGGTTGTATCCGGAGAACTTCAGCCTCAGCATTCCGCAGCTGTCGCATCTGGATATCAGCCCCACTGCCAGCCCGCGCGACATGATGACCATTGCCATCGGCGAGAGCGATTCGTGTGAGAACGACATCGTCTGCCGTGCCAATCCCACGACCGGCTTCACCAGCGCCGCAAAGGCAGTGGCGCGCATGGTGTTCACCACCAGCCAGGGCTCGTTCCTGTGCACCGGCACGCTGCTGAACAACACCAACTCGCCCAAACGCAACCTGTTCTGGACCGCAGCACATTGCATCAGCACGCAGACCGTGGCCAACACGCTGCAGACATACTGGTTCTACGATGCGGCCAGCTGCAATGGCAGCACGGTCAGCTCGCAGGCAACCACATTGACGGGCGGTGCGTTCCTGCGGCACGCCAACACGACGCGCGACACCGCATTGCTGGAGCTGAAGACCGCACCGCCAAGCGGCGCGTTCTATGCAGCGTGGAATAGCGCAGCGATCGGTTCCACCGGCACTTCGATTGTCGGCATCCACCACCCATCAGGCGACGTGAAGAAGTATTCGCTGGGTGCGGTGAATGCATTGAACAGCTCCATCGATGGCAAGAGCCCGCTCTATCGGGTGGTGTGGAGCGACGGCGTGACCGAAGGCGGCTCGTCCGGCTCGGGCCTGTTCACCGTCGCCAGCGATGGCGCCTACCAACTGCGTGGCGGCCTGTACGGCGGTACGTCGTATTGCAGCGCGCAGACGTCGCCGGATTACTACTCGCGTTTCTCGGACGTGTATCCCACCATTTCCACCTACTTCGGCCAATAAGCAGCCAAGCCACGTGGCAGGCGATGTTGCGCCTGCCACGCCTGATCTTGCTTCGCCCGGCATTGCGCTTGCCCGGCGAGGCGCTTCTTGCTTGGCGAATCGGCGCTTGCATTGATCGGCGCATTGCAACGTGCGCACTGCGTCGCCTGAAGACTGCAGCTTGTTACCACTGCCCATGGCAACGCCGTGACTCGCTTGCCTAAGGTTTCGCTCCATCGTTGCTTTTCGCAGCATGGCGCAACCAGCTAGCGGACGCACTGTTGCGCGCGCCATGCGTGTGCAGACTCCAGCTCTGCGGCCAGGCAGCATCTGATTAGCCTCGACTGCACGACAGTCTTGAAGAGGCAACAATGAGCCTCTTGCGATAACACCATGGTGCGCCGGGCATGACCACCGGCCAGATCCACGTCACCACGGCCAACGTCCACAGCATCGGGGACACGGTCGCCGTTGCATTTGCCCCGCTCCACCCGTGCAAACCTAGGCGGCACGTAGCGCGATAAGGCAGACTGATCGGGTCTCGTTCACCAGCAGCCGCTCATGGTTCGCCTACGTACCGCTCTGTTCGTTATCACCCTTGCTGCGATGACGCTGCAAACCCCTGCCATGGCAGCCGGCAAGCCGGCCGATCGCGAGGACATCAAGGCCTACGCGCTGCAGCGCTGCCTGGACAACAACTACACGCGTAGCGGCAAGTATGCGCCCGAC
This sequence comes from Xanthomonas phaseoli pv. phaseoli, assembly GCA_022749655.1. Taxonomy (GTDB): domain Bacteria; phylum Pseudomonadota; class Gammaproteobacteria; order Xanthomonadales; family Xanthomonadaceae; genus Xanthomonas; species Xanthomonas phaseoli. The sequence goes on along the minus strand of CP094243.1, from coordinate 2,086,621 downwards.
CAGTTGCGCGACCGCTCGTATCTGTTGACGACCTATGCGATGGACAACGCCAAGGCCGGCGCCACCGACCGCCTGCATCGGTTTGTCGACGCCAGCACGGCGGGTTTGGACAAGCGCGAAGTCCCGATGAAGGACGAAGCGCGCCGCGGCCCATTCAATCGCATCTTCGCCCAATGCATGGCGTTCTATCGTTCGCCGGCCTTGCATCAATTCATTGCACGCGAATTTTGAGCGTGGCGGCGTGGGTAGCGAAAAATAGCGCCTGGACGGCTGCTTTCCGATCGCTGTCAGCGACGCCTGCCGTATTGTATGGACAACACGCAGCCTTGCATCGGCACGCAACCCACGCACATCGACACGAGCCACAATGACCACCTTACAGCCATCCCGCTCCCGTCGCGCGCTGCTACGCACTGCATTCGTGGCGAGTGCGCTGACCGCAGTGGGGCAGCTCGATGCCGCTGCGCGTCCGGCGGTGCGACACACATCCGCCAAGCCCGACTCTGCGCCACCTGCCCCCTTTCCGGCCAAAGGCAGCGTTCTGGTGCTGCTGGGCACCAAGGGTGGTCCGACACCCTCGCCCTTGCGGGCGGCGGCCGCCAATGCCCTGGTCATCGACGGGCAACCGTATCTCATCGATTGCGGCAACGGCGTGGCGCAGCAACTGGTCAAGGCCGGCATTCGACTGCCCATGCTGCGCGATATCTTTCTGACCCACCACCATTCCGACCACAATGCCGATCTGCTCAACGTGGTGTGGCTGGCCTGGGCCAGTGGCCTGCAGACGCCGGTGCATCTGTATGGCCCGCCCGGCATCGCCAGGATGGTGGAAGCGTTTGTCGCGATGAATGCCATCGACATCCAGGCACGCATCCGTGAGGAAGGCCGCCCGCCGTTCGAAGCACTGATTCATGTGCATGAGTTCGACCAGCCCGGCACCGTTTTGAAGAACGATCAGGTCACCGTCACTGCTACCTTGGTGGACCATTACACGCTCAAGCCGGCCTTTGCCTATCGGTTCGAAGCGCCCGACCGCAGCGTGGTGTTCTCCGGCGATACGCGCTACCTGCCCGCGCTGGCCGAGTTCGCGAAGAACACAGATGTCCTGGTGCACGAGGTGATGTATCTGGCGGCGCTACAAACGATGCTGAAGGCCAACGACAACGCCCCCACACTGCTCGACCATCTGCTCAAGAGCCACTCCACCAGCGAAGAGGTCGGCATGATGATTGCGGCTGCAGCCAACGCGAAGATGCTGGTGCTCAGTCACTTCGTCCCCGGTGGCGATGCATCCATCACCGACGCAATGTGGAGCGAAGGCGCGCGCAAGCATTACGCCGGGCCGATCGTAGTGGGCAAGGATCTGATGCGGCTGTAGCGCGGGCGCGCACTGCGCCCGCGCGCAGCGAGCCAATGCCGGCCCTAGGCAGGCACCGGGCTGCGCATCCCCCACACCTGTTCGCCTGCCTTGCAGTAGTGCTCGATGAAGTCCTGCTGCGACGGCATCTGCCGCACGGCGTGCTGGATCGGCTGGGCGATACCGTCGAGCAGGCGGCGCAGGTCGTGGTCGGAAAATGCGCGCGTCAGCGGGTGGTGCTGATCGGGTGCAATACCCTGCCCCATCAGCACGTGGGTCCAGGAATCGATACGGAACAGTTCATCGGCGCCCTGCCAGGCGTGCGCGCGTTCGCGCCAGGCACGCAGGCGCAGCGCCAGCGACTCGGGCAGTTCCATCTGCCGGCATTGCTGCCAGAGCGGTTCGTCGCGCTGGGTGGCGTGGTAGTGCAAGGTGACGAAGTCGCGCACGTGCTCCATTTCAGCGCGGCTGACGTCGTTGAACAGTTGCACCTGCGAGGATGCAATACCTTCGGCCGGAAACAGCGCCAGCAGCCGCACCACTGCAGAGATGGTGAGATGGATGCTGGTGGATTCCAGCGGCTCGATAAAACCGCTGGCCAGACCGAGCGAGACCACATTCTTGTTCCAGGCCTTGAGGCGGCGGCCGGTGCGGAACGGCACCATCCAGGGATCCTTCACTGCAGGCGCGGCCACATCGCGCAGCAGCTTCGCATGCGCCTCGTCATCGGACAGGTGCTTGCTCGAAAACACCAGGCCGTTGCCGACGCGATGCTGCAACGGAATATGCCAGCGCCAACCGGCTTCGTGCGCGATGGCGCGGGTGTAGGGCACCGGTGGGCCGAGGGCTTGGGTCTGCACCGCCACCGCACGGTCGCACGGCAGCCAATGGCTCCAGTCTTCGTAGCCGGTGTGCAGCGTCTGTTCGATCAGCAGACCCCGGAAGCCGCTGCAATCGATGAACAAATCGCCTTCGATCGTTTGCCCGTCTTCCAGCACCAGGCTGGCGACATCGCCGCTGTGCGGCTGCACGGTCACCTGCTGAATCCTGCCTTCGACACGCTTGACGCCGCAGGCCTCGCTGCGCGCACGCAGGAACCTGGCATACAGCGCCGCATCCAGATGATAGGCGTAATTGACTGCCGGCTCGCCGTGCAGCGCAAAGCGGTCCACGCGCGAGGCCACCGTTTCCAGGCAGTAATCGCCGAAGCTGCCCGGCATGCCGCGGCGCTGGCTTTCCAGCCACAGATGGTGAAACGCGCACACCAGGGTGCTCTGGCCGGTGATGCCGAATGGATGGATGTAGCGCTCGCCCTGGCGGCGCCAATGCTCGAACGAGATCGATAGCTTGAAGGTACCCGCCACCGCACGCGCAGGAATTCCTGCTCGTCGATCTGCAGGAACCGGTGGAAGGTGCGAATGGGCGGCACCGTGGATTCGCCCACACCGACGGTGCCAATCTGCTCGGACTCGACCAGGGTGATGTCCAGCAAATTGCGGAATTGATGCGAAAGCGCACAGGCAGCGATCCAGCCGGCCGTTCCACCACCGGCGATCACCACCTTGCGAATCTGAGCCTGAGTCACTGCGCACTCCTCTGAAATGGGTTGAGGGCGATGCCGCACATCAGCGGTTCAACTTGCCGATCAGCATGGCGCGCAGCTGCCGCGACAGCATGGGGTCGATCGGGCCGAGCGCATGACGCGCCGTTTCGGGCAGATGTTCGCCGGCCTGCTCGGCAGGGCCGAACACGTAATAATCGAACAACGCGCGCCATGCCTGTTTCTCCGCTGTGGGGCGGTCGCGAATCGCCCACAGCGCGTGATACAGCGCCGGCATCGCGGCAGGCAGGTGCGCTGGCGCACGGCTCCACCAGTAATTGATCAGCACGTTGAACGGGTGCAGCGATTGGACGTGGTGCCACCACATGCTGGGAATGAACAACGCATCGCCCGGCTCCAGCACCACGCTGCGCGCATGCGGCAAGGCATCGGCAAAACGCGGAAAGCGTTGCAGGTCCGGATGGGCGACATCGACCATGCTCACCACCTGCCCGCCCGGCGTGGGATCGAGCGGACCCGGATACAGATTGGCGACCTGCTCCGGCGGAAACAGCGTAAAGCGCCGTTGCCCAACCGCACAGCACGCCAGGTTATCCAGCGCATCGTAGTGGCACGAGGCGATCACGCGGTTACCGATCCAGATGCTGGGCTGCACTGGGCCACCGTTGGCGGCGACATCCAGATCGTTGTGCGCGCGCAACCCTGGCAGATTGGCGTCCACCGGCAACGAGGCCAGGTAATAGGTGGGCAGCTGTGGGTCGTCACGATGTGCCGCAATGGCATCCAGCAAGGTGCTCACGCTGCCGCGCTGCACCTGGAAGTTGAGCGCGCTGCAATCGTCGCGATAGAACGGGCGGCTGCCGATCTCCGGGCCGCCATAGGAATACTGCAGGGGGCGGCCGGTGTCGTGTGCGCGCAACAGCGCCATGGCCTCATCGGCGCTGCGCAGCCCGGCCTGCACCAGCGACCAGTTGCGCGCAACGCCGCGCAGCACCACCGGCTCTGCGGCCTCACAGAGTGCGGCGAGCGGCAATGCATCGGGGCTGCAGTCGCTGCGCTCGGCGATGGCGGCGCCTGCCGCGACAGACAGCTCGGTTGCAGGTGCGGCCATACGCTCAGGCGTACGCGGCAACGGGGTCGCTGTGCGACTGCTGCAGACGGCGCTGTTTCTCGGCCATCAGCCGGCGCACATTGTGCAGCGATGCCAGCATCAGGAAGGCGCCTTCCAGATAGCCGGCCTGATGCAACTGCTGCAGCGCTTGCGCATCCAGGGCGGCAAGCCGCTCGCGGTCGATGGCGAACAAGCCCTGCAACTGCGTGGCATGGCTGGCATCCAGCGCAACGTCCAGCCGCACCGGCTGGATCAGGCCGAGCGCGTCGAAGGCGGCCGCCATCGCTTGCCCCGCGTCCAGGCCATCGCGGATGCCGCGCAACACGCCGATGATGTGTTCCAGATACGGGCTGTGGCCGCCTTGCGGCAGGAACACCGCCTCGCCCTCGCTGCGGCTGATGCGCGGATGTTCCAGGTCGACATGGATCACCGGCTCCTGCACCAAGGCCCCGTCGACGTGTTGCTCCTGGAAACCGATCAGGAACGGTCCCTTGGCAACGATGCCCGGCAGGTAGCTGGCATTCCAGCGCCCGTCCTGCAGAAACAGGTTTTCATCCTGTGCGAAGCCCAGCAGCGCCACCGGCTGGTAACCACTTCCGGCCGGATCCTTGCGGAAGAACAGCGGGTACTCGCGTTGCAGCTCGGCATATTCGGTGACGAAGGCCGGCACCACGCCCACCGCATCGCCGAATTCCGCACCAAAGCGCAGGATCACGCGCAGGTCGTGATGCGCCACGTTGTTGAGCACTGCGTATCGCGTCATCTGAAACTCCAGCAGCCGTCGGTCGCGGAGGACTGCAGTCATGAAGGAATCCGGTCGCACGCATTCCCCGCGCGCATATCGATGCTGAGCATTGCCAAAAAGCGTGCGCCGGCAAGCCGCAGGGCAGCAACATGCTGCGTCACTGCGAAAGCCAGCAAGTGACACACGCACTGCAAGGCCGACTGCCCATACCCCGACGGCGCGGGCGCTGCGGCAATACCCGGCTGCGGACTGCACGCGAGCAACGGCGCTATAACCGGTTGCGGCCGCCATCGCACGATGGCGGCCGCAGCATTACGGCTAGAACAGCGCGTGATGGTTCAGAACGCGTACCGCACGCCCAGCGTGTAACGCGGCTGCTGGTCGATCAGGCGGATGATCTGTTTCTCCGAGCGGCCGTGCCAACGTACGTCCTCACCGGTCAGGTTGATCGCCTCGAAGCCCACCGACAGCTGCTTGTTGAATGCGTAGCTGACGCTGAGGTCGAACTGCTGATACGGCTCGACGTAGTACGGGTTACGGTTGGCATTGTCCTGGTTGGCAGCGATCAGGTATTCGTCACGCCAGTTCCAGGCCAGGCGTGCGCTCCAGCCATACTTCTCGTACATCAGCATGACGTTGGCGGTGTCGCTCAGACCGAGCAACGCAAACTGATCGCGATCGATGACCGTGTTATCGAACGCCACATCCCCTTCCACGATGGTGTAGTTGGCGTAGATGCCGAAACCGGTGCTGCCGAAGAAGTACTGGCCGCCGAGTTCCCAGCCATGGATGTTGGCCTTGTTCTGGTTGATCGGCCGTGACACATCGAACTGATACAGCGGGTCGGAGGCATTGCCGGCGATATCGTAGGCATTCTCCAGCGCAAGGCTCTGCGCCGAACTGCCGTTGTAGGCGCTCAGCCCGCCGGTGGCAGCAGCATTGCGCAGCAGCGCCATGGCCGCAAACAGCGAGGTGTCGTTGGCCGAACACGCGCCCGCGACATCGTTGCCGGCCGCGCCCACCTGAGCGGCGCAGGCCCCGCTTTGCAGGAACGCCAGCGCGGCCTGGGCATCCGGCCCCGAGGTGGGGTCGGTCAGTCCGTACAGCGATTCACGCGTGACGGTATTGCCGATGAAATTGCTCACGCGCTTGTTCCAGAACGTGGCTGAGACGTAGCTGGCGTCGGCGAAATACCACTCCAGTGCCAGATCGAGGTTGTCCGATTCCAACGGATCGAGCGTGGGCGTCTGCGAATCGCCACCGGCGCGGTTGGACGGATTGATCAGGATCGAGCCATTGGGAGTGTTGGGCGTGGGACCGGCGATGAGATTGTTGTACGGCGCGCGCGCGATGGTCTGGCCGAACGAGGCACGGCCTTTCAGCGCATCGGTGAAATCGATGCTGAAGTCCATGTTGGGGAGGATGTAGTTGTAGCTGGTCTTCTCGCTGAAAGGCTGTTGGTCGGTGGAGCGGATCAGCTGGAAGTCGTTGTTGGACAGCCACAGCAGCGCGGTGGGCGTGGCCACCTGCGAGGTGGACTCCACGTCGGTGCGCTCGTAGCGCAGACCCAGCCGCGTATTGGTGGTCATTCCGGCGATGGCACCGGCAATTTCCAACTGCACGTAGGCCGCGCGGGTCTTTTCTTCGACCCGGTTGTCTGCGGTGTATTGCGGGTTGTAACGCGTGGTTGCGCCGTACTGGCTTCCGCCCCACAGCGCCAGCTGATCGGCATCGCCGCGCCATGCACTGGACGCCGCGCCGGTGGGGTTGAAGTCCTGAACATGCCGGTGATGCTCACCGGCTGCAGCAATGCGACCATTCCCGGCTCGTTGCCCGCATTGGCCACGCCCCAATCGCCCAGCGGCGAGTTGGTCTCGCTGACTCGGCGTTGCATGGTGGTGTTGGTCGAACTCACGCCAAACTGGAAGCGCCCGTCGTCGAAGTCGAACTTTCCGTCCAGGCGTCCTTCCTTGGTTTCGGTCACCTGCTTCTGATAGAAGATGCGCAGCACCTGCGAGCCGAGCTCGGCGGGCGTGAAGGCGGGATTGACCACGCCATTGGTGTTTGCCAGCGAATCGGCCGCAGTGGGATACCAGGTGCGTGCGCCGATCGGCAAGGAATTGTTGAACCACAGTTCCTGCCCCCATTGGCCGCCGCAGTACGGCCCATTGGTGCAGTTGTTGGTGCCGGCAAAACTGAAATAGGTCGCGCTGCCGCCCGTGGTCGGGTCGTTGGGCAGGCTTTGCGTCTTGGAATTGTGCGCATCGAAGCTCAACTGGAAGCGGTCGCTCACCTGCCAATCGGCATTGAAACCCAGCGAGCCGAGCGTGTACTTCTGCTCGTTGCGCTGTTGTTCCATGCCGAAGTCCTTCGCCCCGTTCGGCACATCGCGCAGATAGACCGGCGTGGCCACGGCCTGGCCGGTATCGAAGGTCAGATCGGTAAAGCTGTTGGCACGTTGCAGCCAGATACCCTGCTCACCGCGCTCTTCGCGAATCTCGTTGGCCGAATACGTGTAATCCAGGGTCAGGGTCAGGCTGTCGGTCGGTGCGAACTGCATCACCGCCTGGCCATTCATGCGCTCGCGCTGGAAATCGGCGAACGCATAGCGCAGATCGTTGGGCATGCCGTACAACTGGCCGATCGCCGGGGCATTGGTCACCACCGCGTCCGGGCGCAGCGCCGGGTCGGTACCGGTCCAACGCTGGATGTTCCAGGTATTTTCTGTGGCTTGGACCGAACCGCCATGGCGCTTCTGGTAGCTGGCGCTCAGGCCGATGCCGAAGGTCTTGTCCGGGTTGGTATAGCTGAAGATGCCCGACACTTCCGGGGTAAGCGAATCACCGAAGGGCTCGGAGCGATCGGACACCATCTTGGCACCGGCATTGGCCACCACGCCGTCGTGATTGAACGGCTTGTCGGTCTGGATGTTGATCGTGGCACCGATGCCGCCGCTGGGCGCGGTCGCGCGGCTGGTCTTGAACACCTCGATGCCGGTGATGGCTTCGGAGGCGAGCTGGGCGAAATTGAACGCGCGCGTGCCGACATCCACGCCGCCGATCGGCGTCTGGCCGGGCGCGCCGAAGGCATCGGCACCGGGGATCAGACGGCCGTTGAGGGTGACGGTGTTGAACTGCGGGCCGAAGCCGCGTGCGGTGACCTGCGCGCCCTCGCCATCACGGCGTTCGATGGAAATACCGGTGATGCGTTGGAGCGATTCGGCCAGGTTGGTGTCCGGGAACTTGCCGATGTCTTCGGCGCTGATCGCATCCACCACGCCGGCGGCATCGCGCTTGATGCCCATCGATTGGTTGAGGCTGTTGCGGATACCGGTCACGTTGACCGCATCCAGGGTGGTGGCCGAATCGCTGCTGGATTGCGGCGCCGGCGCAGGCGGCGACGCGACATCCTGCGCAAAGGCGGGATTGATGACCAACAAGCCGCCAACGAAGGTGAACATGGCCTTCGACTTGAAGCTGTTCAACGTACGACGCATCGATGTGTCCTCGGGAGTGGAGTCCAACCGCCAACGGCCGATATCGCGGCATGCGATACGGCGGAATCGCGGCCACTGCCCGACAGGCCGTGGCCAACGCTGCTGCAACTGCTGGAGCCACCAATCCAACGCCATGCATGTGTCGTGCGGGGCGCAGCCGGCGTCTGGATCGACATGCTCTGCCGGCATCTCCGTCCCTTCACCGCGCCGCACGCACCACACAACAACCGCTTGACGCTGCTTCAGTTGCCCTCGATCTGTCCCCTAGCACGCAGGCTGCCGATCGCCCCTTCGACCGTCGACCTGCGGTGTGCATGCACGTCCCGCCGCAGCGACGGCGCTGCTCGCCACTGCTGCGTTTGTTGCAGGTCCTTTGCACGGCATGCCGGCCAGTGATAGCGCTAACATGCCGCGCAGCCTAGTCAGGGCATAAAGCGCTTGTCACCGTGCGTTGCAGCATAGTGATGGCTATGCACTGTTACAGCCGATACCGCAGTCGCTTGAGCCCGCATGCAGTTTTCAATGCTGGCGGGGCTGTAAGCGTTATCACGGCATTACGCAAAAACCGTCGGGTCGAACGGTGAAATTTGCATAATGAACGTGTCGCAATGGGGTCGGATGCGGCGATTGCGCAAACCTCGGGTCACGGCCCGCGCCGCGCGGCTGGATTGCGTGTCGAAGTCGGCGCTGCACCGGACGCGGCAGCGCTGCCTGCGCCTGCCGATTGCACGCCGCCTGTGTATCGGCGCAGCAACGAGCATTGCGCGAAGAAGAAGGTGCACGCTTCGCGAGGGTCGGCAGGGATTCGTGTAAAAAAGCCAAAAGTTAGCTACGAACAGCTAGCAAAACTACTCCGCAGCCGCCAGTCGGGCGCGGCCGGTGCTCGGATCGGCATGCACCACTCGTACGCTGCGGTTCTGAGCGCGCCGTCCGCGTCCACTCACGGCCGCTTGCTATGTTTTTTGTAGCCACTCTAAATACTGTAAGTAAAAAGATGTTTGCACGAATCCTGCCGACCCTCAATTATCTCAGGGGCACCTCGCGGGCTCCTGGAGCGCTTAGCTCCGGTACTCGGAGTCGGCGAAAAGCAGCGCATCCCGCAGGTACTTCAGCCTCTCTTGCTGGATGGAGGCGTTGTACGCCCTGCGCTTGCCTCCCGCCTCGATCTCCCGGAAGTTCTGGACGAAGCTCTCCTCCAGTGGTTCCCGGATATGCCCGGGAAGATTGTCGAAGACATCCTTCGACGTCGTATGCTGGAAGAAGCTCGCATCGAGCACATCGGAGCCGCGCGCGATCGTGACGTCCACGTTATTGATGGTATCGCTGGTCCCGACGATCTTCCCTTTAAGATTCTTCTTGTGGAGATCCACAATCAAGTCATCGTTCGCCGCCATCGCCTTCGCATTCGCCAGGGCGAAGGTCTTGCAGTTGATGACATCCTTCTGCGTGCCCGTGTTGAGGATGGTGAGCGTCGCGTTCTTCACGCCCTTCAACGCGGCGGTCATGACGGACAGCGTGTCGGTGCATCCCCATACGCTGTCGACCGCCAAGACGGACACCTTGCCACGACCTCCCGACACGTCCACCGCGATGCCATGGCTTGGCGCTCCCTTTCCATGGATTCGCTCCACGTTAACGACGGCGCGCCACCGCTGACCCCGCCTGGTATCGACAATAGCTTGCCGCAAGGCATTTGGCTCGGATGCCGACGCATCGAAGACCTTCACCTCGAGATTGGGCTGGATGAGATTCTGGGCCGCCACCACCTGTGGCTGGAACTTCTGATCGAGTTCGGCCGCCGGATATTGTTTTCCTTGACGCTCGGCGTGCTCCAGCGCGTCAATGAAGTCCTGCAATTGAGCCGCGAGCGTAGGTCCGGACGACGAATAAGGAGAGGACACTTGCCCTGCAAGGATGCCGGTGCCGGAGGGACCGGCGGATGTCCCCGAGCGGGCCCGCCTCGCTCGGGGAGAGCCGAGTGCCGCCAAGTCATGCAGGCTGGGTGACATGGACGCCTCGGGAGACGAAGGCCTAGAAGAGGTGGTCTGCGCTGTGGCGCTATTTGGATAATGCTCAGGTAAAGTCGCTATAGGCGAGCCTGCAACCGAGCCTGCCACGCTCTTTGAATTGCATAGTCCCATGGTGATCTCCTGCAGTGACTGTAGAACGCAAGTTTGGTGAGTAGTTCTCCGATTCGCTTGGCCTCACCGAAGTCCTGGCTGGGACGACGAAGGCATTGCCGCGGAAGTTGAGGTTCGGCAGGGCGTCAAGACGGCGCTGATTCGCGTATCCATCAGCTCGTATCCAGGCAACTGTCCTTGCCGCTATAACACAGCGCGTGATGGAAGCAGCTGTGGCGGCAGGAGCGCATATAGCCGTGGCGGCGGTTACGCGCCCCCTTTGCTATCGGAAAGACGTAGCGGCCGACATGGCTACTCAATACCGCGCCAGATAGCAGTTCAGTGTGTGACCATGCTGAGCGTCGGCAGGGATTCGTGTAAATGCCCTTTGCTGACAGCGGGTTAGCTCACTTTTGGCTGTTTTTTTACACGAATCCCTGCCGACCCTCTTCGCAATCGATTGCGCGGCTTTGGGCAGCTGACATACGCAGTCAGTCGTCGTCGGGTGACCACTCGACACCGCACAGGAACCGTGGCGTCTGCGTGTTGCCGATCGATGCCGGGCAGCTGCTGCGCTCGCCCGGTGATCAGCGCAGGCGCTTGTTTTCCGTTTTCGTCGGCGGTTGCTGCACGCAGCGACCGACGCGATCGCGCTGCGGCCACGTCGGCGCCCACGCCTGGCGCGATGCTTAGCCGATCACGTCCACGCGCGCGTCGCTGCGGTCGGCATCTGGCAGCACATGGTCCGGGTCCAGGGTGACGTGCAGCACTTTCTGGGTGGTCGGCAGGGTCAGCGTGGGCGTGGCGGTCTGTAGCCAGGTTTCCACCGGCACGCGCCGGTCCAGGTGGCTGCCATCGGCCAGATCCACACGCAGGGTCGCCGGCATCACCAGCTTCTGCCGGCTGCGCAATGTGACTTGCACCCCCTTGGCCGGGTCGTGGTCGACGTAATGCGCGTCGGCGATGCCCATGTCCAGCTGCCAATTGTTGAGATACCAGCCGCGCCACCACCAGGACAGGTCCTCCCCGCTTTCGCTTTCCATCAGCCGGAAAAAGTCCGACGGCGTGGGATGCTTGTAGGCCCAGGTGGCGATGTATTTGCGAAACGCAGGATCGAAACGCGCCGGACCCAGGATCTGCTCGCGCAGCAGCACCAGGCCCAGTGCGCCCTTGAAGTAGGTCAGCGGATGGCGATAGGTCTCGCTGGTGGAATCGGCGTTGTCCATCAACGTCGGCGCACGGGTGTCGGCCAGCAGCGGCAGGATTTCGTCGACCGGGTTGCCGCCTTTGGGCGCGTATTCCGAATCGCGCTTGGGCGCGTATTCGCCCCTGTTGAACGCATCCGATGCATACACGTCGATGAAGGTATTGAAACCTTCATCCATGAACGCATGCCGGCGCTCGTTGGAGCCGACGATCATCGGGAACCAGGTGTGGCCGATTTCGTGCGCGGTGATCCAGAACAGGTCCTTGCCGCCGTCTTCGAAACCATCGAAGACGATGCCCGGATATTCCATGCCGGCTCCATAGCCGCCCAGGTTGATCGCGGCTGGCCATGGGTACGGATACCACTGCGAAAAATGCTCGATGGCGCCTTTGACGTATTCGGTCGAGCGGTTCCACTTGTCTGCGCCCACACCTTCCACCGGGTACACCGACATCGCAAGCGCGTGCTTGCCGCCCGGCAAATTGATGCGCGCCGCGTCCCAGACGAACGCCGGCGATGCGGCAAATGCGACATCGCGGGTGTGGTCCATGTGGAAGCGCCAGGTCTGCGCGCCCTTGCCCGCCGGCTTGGCCGCACGTGCGGTTACCTCGGCAGGCGTGCGGATCAACACGGTGCGGTCGCTGCTGCGGGCTTGCTCCAGGCGTTGCTGTTCGGTGCGACTGAGTACGTCCTGCGGATTGGTCAGCGCACCGGAGCCGGCGACCAGAAAGCCCTCCGGCACGGTCACTGCGTAGTCGAAATTGCCGTACTCCAGGTAGAACTCCGATCCCAGGTACGGTTGCGTGTCCCAGCCACGCAGATCGTCGTACACCGCCATGCGCGGGTACCACTGCGCAATCTCGTAGATCTCGCCTTGCTTGCTGGCACTCACTGCGGTGCGCCCGCCCCAGGTGCCGGGGATCGTGTAGCGATAGCGAATATGCACGGTGAGCGCCTTGCCCTGCCCGGCCAGCGGTTGCGGCAGATCCACCCGCATGCGGGTGTCGTCGACGATGAAGTGCGCTGACTGGCGGCGCCCGCCTTGATCGATCTCGACGCTGGCTATCTGCATGCCATCGGTGAACTCCTTGCGCCTGAGCGGCCGGCTGGCGGCAGAGCGCGCGTCGGCGCGGTAGATGTTCTGGTCCAGTTGCAGCCACAGCACGTCCAGCGTGTCGGGGCTGTGGTTGGTGTAGGTGATGGCGGCCTCGCCGCTGAGGGAGTGCGTTGCCGGGTCGATGCTGGCGCTGAGGTCGTAGTCGGCGCGGTTTTGCCAGAACGCCGGGCCAGGTACGCCGCTGCCGCTGCGATAGGCATTGGGAGCGTCGGGCAATTGCAGGGGCGCGAACAAGGCCAGCGGATCGAACACGCTGGCCGGAGCAGGCGTGGCGGCCGTGGCGGCGCTGGCGGGCGCGGCTGCGGCAAGCGCCGGCGCAGTGACGCAGGCCAGCGACAATGCAACGGTGAGTGATCGGCGCACGGCGGGGTCATGCGAAATCCTGCGGCGGAGGGGATTCCCATCCTACGACGCAGAGTGTCGCGCGCGGCAATGCCATTGGTCCCGGTTGCGGCTGCCTGAGGTTTCGGAGGTGGCCGCCACTAGCTGCCCTGGTGGAGCGCCGGCCACGCACCGCACGCGCAGATCGCCCGCGCTCCGCCGGCCCTGCCCCTGCACAGCGCGGTGCGACGGAACGGCTGGCCAGGCCGACTTACTCCGCCATCAGACCACCCAACCGCAACGCCCCCTCGCCACCGTGGCCGAGGGCATCGTCCGGATTGCTCAGGCGGCAGCGGCGCAGCGACAGGCAGCCGCAGCCGATGCAATCGGTGAGCTGATCGCGCAAGGCCTGTAGTTCGTCGATGCGCGCGTCCAGCTGGCCCCGCCAACGCGCCGACATGCGCGCCCACTCCGCACGCGTGGGCGTGCGTTGATCCGGCAACACCGAGAAGGCATCGAGCACCTGCTGCAGCGGCACGCCCAGTCGCTGCGCCACGCGAATCACCGCGATGCGCCGCAGCACATCGCGCGCATAACGACGCTGGTTGCCGGCGGTGCGCAGGCTGCTGATCAACCCTTTGCGCTCGTAGAAGTGCAGCGCCGACACCGCAACACCACTGCGCTTGGCGACCTCGCCCACGGACAACTCACGTTGCATTGCCTTAACCTCAACCTAGGTTGAGGCAGGATGCTGCGCGGCCTTCACCGGTGCAAGTACCGGTCACGCCTCTACACACGTTTCGTTCCTGGATGTTCGATGCCGACCGAAAGACCGATCACTGCCGCAGCGCTGTCCAGCCAAACGCAGCCCATCTCCATCCTGGCCGCGCCCTACCGCGCGGCGACGCTGGGCATGGTGGCGCTGGTGTCGCTCAACGCGTTCGAGTCGTTGGCGGTTGCCGCCGCCATGCCGACGGTGGCGCGCGAGTTGAACGGCCTGCCGCTGTACGCGTTGGCATTCGGCGGCATGCTGGCCACCAGCGTGATCGGAATGACGGCGGCCGGGCGCTGGAGCGACCGCGCCGGCCCTGGCGGTGCATTGGCGGCCGGCTTGCTGTGCTTTGTGGTCGGCCTGCTGGTCGCCGGCCTGGCACCGAGCATGCCGATGTTGATCGCCGGTCGCTTGCTGCAGGGCTTGGGGCTGGCGCCTATTCGGTGGCCTTGTACGTCATCGTGGGGCGGCTGTATCCGGAGGTCTTGCGTCCGCGCGTGTTTGCCGCGTTTTCGGCCGGCTGGGTGGTGCCGTCGTTGATCGGCCCGCATCAGCGGATTGATCGTGCAGCAGCTGGGCTGGCGCTGGGTATTTTTGTCGGTGCCGCTCCTGGCGATTCCGGCTGGTTCGATGCTGTGGCCGGCGCTGCGCGGACAGAGCTGGACACGCGGCAGTTCCGACGCACCCACCGCCTCGATGGGGTGGGCGATCGGCGCGGCGGTGGGCGTGCTTGGCGTGTATCTGGGCGGGCAACTGCACGGCAGGCTGGCGCCGGGCGCCATGCTGCCGGCCTTGTTGCTCACCGCGTATTGTACGTGGCGCCTGCTGCCGGCTGGCACGCTGCGGCTGGCGCGCGGGTTGCCGAGCGTGATCGCGCTGCGCGGCATTGCGGCGGCCGCCTTCTTTGGCTTTGAGGCGTTTTTGCCGCTGCTGCTGTCGCGCGAACGCGGACTTTCGCCGCTGCTGGCCGGCGTGGCACTGAGCGTGGGTGCATTGGGCTGGTTTGGTGGTTCGTGGTACCAGGGCCACAGCCGCGCCGGTTGGTCGCGCCCCCGCCTGCTCAAGAGCGGCGCGCTATTGATGACGTTGGGCATTGCGATCAGCGCGGGTGCGGTGTGGCCGGCGATTCCCGTGCCGTGGGCCATTGCCGGGTGGGCGCTGACCGGCCTGGGCATGGGCCTGCTGTATCCCAGCCTGTCGGTGGTGCTGCTGTCGCTCTCGCCACCGGCGCAGCAAGGCGCCAACAGCTCTGCCTTGCAACTGAGCGAAGCCATCGCGGTGGCGGCCATGCTGGCGCTCGCGGGCGCCTTGTTCGCTGCGCTGCTGACATCGGCCACGCGTGCCGCCTACCTGAGCGTGTTCGCGTTGGCGTGGTTGCTGGCGGTGGCGAGCTTTTTTGTAGCGCGACGGGTGTGATGCGTCCGCGGCAGCGACGTGAGGCCGCACCGCGATTGCCGGGCAACGTGGCCGGTCGATGACAGCACGCGAATGAGGTCTAAGGCTCAGCTGGTCGGAACTACCGACGTGATCGCCAGGTTCACCACATGTCGAGGCGTCGCTCGATGCCGGCCTGGTACCACGGCGATGCCAGCGCGACCACTTTGCCGATTCTGCCGGGATCGCATGGACCCACACACGAAAAAAGTTCTCCGCAAACGGGTGGTCATTTTTCGCCACCCATCTTGACAGCATTGCAGGCCGGGGCCTGCGCGCACTTGTCCACAGCCTTGTGAAACTTCCATCCACAGGGGTGTGGAAAAGATGCGTCGCCTTGCATGCGACTGGGGCCTTGCGCGGCGCTGGCGCATATGTCATGCGCGACACGCGAGGCCAGCGTACTGCCATTGTCGCCGCCGGCACCAGCTGGGCATCGCTCCCCACCCGCCTGCAGCTGTGCCGCAAAGGACGCCAGGCGCCGAGCGGCGGCACCGCCACCTCGCAATGGCGATGCACTCCTCGCTACACCTCAATCAGTGATGACGTGCGGCACGAAGCGCGAGGTGTCGCGGGTGATCGGGCCATCGTCGTCGCGCATGCCAAGGCCGGCAGGGCGATCGGCGACGACCCAGCTGCCCACCAATGCATGGCGCCCGTCGAACACCGGCAGCGGGTGATGCGCCTGCAAAATCGCCGGGTCGTCCACGTACGGGCCATCGGTGTGCGCGGCCTCGCCTTGCGCCGTCACCAGCGCGATGTTGGCGCCCTCGCGCGAGAGCAGCGGCTTGCGTACCCAGCCTGCGGTTGGTGCCTCGCCGGCTTGCGCAAAGCGGGCAGGCAGCAGATTCGGGTGCCCCTGATGGCGGTCCCACAGCAACGGCAGGATGCCCTTGTTGCTCAACACCGATTTCCATGCCGGCTCGATCAGGCGCACCCGGTCGGCAATCAATGCCGGCCCGAAGCGCTCTTCCATCATGAATTCCAGCGGATAGAGCTTGAACAGCGTGTGGATCACCCGATCCTGTTCGTCGGTGAACCAGCCTTCGGCACTCAGGCCGATATCTTCGATGGCCACTTCCTCGGTGCTGATGCCCACCTGATGCGCACAGTCGCGCAGGTAGCGCACCGTGGCGCGATCTTCCAGCGAATCGCTCACTGCCGCAAAATGCATCTGCGCGCCGATCGCGCCATCCACCGCCAACGCACCCAGGGTTTCGCACAGCAGGTCCTGGATCAGGTTGTACTGATCGGCGCCCTTGGGCAGCGCACCGCTGGCGATCTGCTGTTCCAGCCACAGCCATTGGAAATACGCCGATTCGTAGAGCGATGTCGGCGTGTCGTAATTGAGTTCGTACAACTTGGCCGGGCCATCGCCCGAATATGCCAGGTCCATGCGGCCATACAGATGCGGGTCGCGTTCTTTCCAGGAGTTGGCGATCCAGTCCCAGTAGAACGGCGGGATGGCCAGCCGGGTCAGCAGCGCTTCCGAGTTCACCACCTCGTCCACCAGCTGCATCGCCATGTCGTGCAGCTCTTGCGTTGGCGCTTCGATGTCGTCTTCGATCTGACGCAGCGAAAACGCGTAGTAGGCGCTTTCGTCCCAATACGGCTCGCCGTCGATGGTGTGGAAGTGGAAGCCCAGCGATTCGGCCTGCGTGCGCCAGTCCGCGCGTTCGGGGTCAGGATGCGTTGCATGTCAGCCGCCGAAGCCCGAGCTGCGCCCGCCGCTGCCGAACGAACTGCGCGCCGCCGCGCTGGAACCGAAGCCCGAACGCGACACGGTGATGGCGCGCGTGGGCATGTCGATGGCGCCGCTGCGCCCACGCACGGTGCCGATGCGGTTGCTGGCCAGATCGCCATTGGGCTTGTAGTAACCGCCGCTGCGGTAGTCGCGGTACAGCGGAATCGAGCCGCCATAGCGATACCCGCCGCCGCTCATGTTGCCCAGCGCATACCCCAACAGAAACCCGCCCATCGGCGGGATCCAGCTCTGCTGCCCCTGCGGGTTGGTGATCGCCGTGCAGCTGCCGAACTGTTCATCGCACTCGTAGCGCGTGGTGAAGCGCGGCGCGGCCTGCTGATGCTTGGCCACCGCCTCGTCGTAGGCCTTGAGGCATTGCTGGATATCGGACTGTTCCTGCTTGATCTGGTAACAGTCCGACGCCGACTGCAGCACCACGCCGGTCTCCGGCTCCGAGCCGCAGCCGGTGACGAAGGCGGCCGGCAGCGCAGCCATCAAGGTGAGTTTGAGATTGCGTGATCGCTTCATGCCTGCGCTCCGTTACGGCGTGATCGCGGCGGCATTGATCAGCCCCACCGCGATCGACACGCCGGCCGAAAAATACCGGCGGCGGTGATGTTGTCGGTGATCTGCCGCGAGATGCGCCCAGCCACCAGATTGGCCAGCAGATAGGCCACCACCTGGATGCCGCAGGCCACCAGGCCCCAGATCAGGGCATCGATCAGGCTCACCGAATGGGTGATGGCCGAATGCAGCGGCAGCGCCACGCCGATCAGGTTGCCGGCCAGCGCAGTGGCCGCCGCCACATTGCCTTGCCGCAGCAAGGTGAAATCCTTGTGCGGGGTGACCAGGGTCACCAGCACCACCGAGACGACCAACACACCCAGGCCGGTACCGAAATAGGAAAGAAACGCGAGAAAACTCTGCAGGCTGATCGGATTCATGACAGGACCAAGGTGGGTGGAAGACGCGCGTGCGCGCTCAGGTGATATCCAGGTCGGCAACGGTGACATCGATACCGACCGCATAGGTGACGCAGAATTCGTTGGGGCCGGAATCCTCGCCGGTCACCAGCAGGAATTCTTCGCGCTGCAGCTCCGGCACATCGCGGCTGTAGAGCATGGCGTAATGGGTCAAATCGCCATCGCGGCGTGGCGGCTGGTAGCGGTACAACACCTCGTCGTAGGCGATCGGCGGAATCCGCGACGCGTCATCGGTGGACTGGGTGGCGCGCTGCCATTGTTTGCCGGCGTACTCGATCTGCGCCGCGCCCAGGTGCGGGTGCTGCATCACGAACTCCTGAAACGCCTGCTTGCTGGGCGGGTTCACCGTCTCGCAATACACGAAGGCCTTCATCGCTTCCAGATCGCCGCCCACGGTGGTGACCTGCAGGAACGCATCGTCGTCCAGGTAAAAGCGATGCAGCGCATAGCCATCGCCCAGATTGACGTGACCGTAGCAGGGAATGCCCTGGTGCCCGCCCGGCAACTCGGCGGTCATGGCCTCCGGCGCCATGCGGTACAGGGTGGTGTCGATCTCCACCTGGCCACCGACACGCAGCCCCAGGGGCAGCGTGTGACCGATCGCGCCACTTCCGGAAGCGGGTAGCGGCGGCGGTTGCGGTTGACCGAACAACTTGCTGAAAAAACTCATCGTCATGCACCTTGTGGCGATGGGGAAATGGGAGCTGCCTCGCTGCGCATGGCCTGCCAGGCGATGGCGTGCGCCGGCACGCGCTGCTCGGCCAGGTAATACAGCATGGCACCGGCGGCGACAGCGGTACGTGCTGGCGGGTTCAAGCGCAACGCGCCATCGGGCGCACGCAGGCCCAGCAGCAATGCGCCGCGCTGACCGAAATCGGCCGCAAGCCGGCTGTATTCCAGCGGTTGCACATTCGCAGGCACTGCAAGACTGAACTGGGTGGGGCCATCGTCGACCGACAGCAACTCGGCGGTGATCGCCGCGCTGCCCGGATCCTGCGCCGCACGTGCCAGGATCTCGGCCGTCATCGGACGCGTGCACTCGATGGCGGGGTAATGGCAGTTGACCAAGCGCGCCGCGCTGGCCGAATCGAAGTGCGCCACGATATGCGCGGCCGGCGCATGCGCCATCAACGCGAACACCGCCGCCAGGGTCTGGTCGTCGGAGGGCGGGTTGACGATCACCCGCGCCGCGCCGGCAATGCCGGCCCGCAGGTACACCTCGGTATGCGTGTACGACTCGGCAGCAATGAAGCGCATGTGGTCGGGCATCGGATTTTCCGCCACGCCCTCGGCGATCAGCACCACGCCTTCGTCATCGGTGGCGGTGTCTGACAGCAGCAATTCCAGCAGGCGCGTGGAGACCGCGCCCTGCCAGCCGATCAGAATGGTGTGCCCGCGCAGGTCTGCATAGGCCATCTTGCCCATGTGGTGGCGCCTCCAGAAAGTGATGAGCACGCCGCTGGTCTTGGCCAGCACCGTGGCGAACAACGCCACCGCACCCGGCATCAACACGAACGCGGCGATATAGCGCCCGGCCACCGAACCCGGCGACAGGTCGCCGTAGCCGATGGTGGTGGCCGTGGTCATGTAGTAGTACGGAAATGCGTCCAGGCCGACGAGCTTGTGCTCGCCAGCCCACAGCAGCAGCAACCAGCTCAGCCCCATGTGCGCCAGCAGTGCCAGCGCCACCGTGCCCCAGCTGACGCGGCGCACGTGGCGCCGCAATACCTGCAACAGCCGTCCAACGATGATCATGGCGCATCCTGTGCCGTGCGATGGATCAGCTGTCGCTGCGCGGAACCTGCTGCACGTCGCGTACCTGGCCGATCAGCGGCGCGCTGCCGCCGGCATTCTCGTGACCCAGCTGCGCGGCCGGCTTCTTGAAGCGTGCCAGCACCGCAGCGGCGTTGGATTCGCCTTCCATCAGGCCAGCGGCAGCCAGGCGCCGATTGAGATCGCCATCGCCGCTGGACGCTTCGAGTTCTTCGGCCGATTCGATGCGCGCGGAGGTTTCGGCCTGACGCGCCTTGATGCGCTCCAGCGATTCCAGCGCCGAGCCCATCTTGCTGCTGGCACCGGAATGGCGCGCGGCGATGGCGGCCTGCGCCTTCTGCACCGCGTCTGTGGCCTTGACCGTATCGATCTGCTGGCGCATGCCACGCAGCTGGTTCTCGGTCTTCTGGATGGTGGCCTTGAGCGTCACCACCGACTGGTCCAGCGCAGCCTTGGAGGCCTTGTCGCCGGCATCCTCGCTTTCCAGCGCGGCCAGCTTGACCGCCACGTCGTGCGCCAGCGCTTCGTCGTTCTTGGCCAGCGCGCCTTCGATGTAGCGCGTGTATTCGGCCATCTTGCCGGCGCGTGCGTCGATCTTCTGCTGGGCCAGCTTGCTCTGCGCCATCAGCTTGGTGAGCTCTTCGCGCGAGCGCGTGAGCTGGGCGCCGGCATCGCGCATTTCCTGGTCCAGGATGCGCAGCGCATTGGCGTCGACGGCCTTCTGGCCGGTTTCGTGTGCGGTACCACGCAGCAGCGTGATCAGCTTGGAAAAGATACTCATGACAACACGCCTTTAGGAAAAGAACGGCTTGAGAGATTCGGCGGCATCCAACGTATTGGCCGCCAGGGTCTGGATTTCTTCGTCGATCTGGTCGAGCGTCGAAGAGGCCGACAGCTCGCCAAACACCACGTAACGGTCCTTGCCGTCGACCTGGACCAGGCCCAGGTTGGACAAGGGGTTGAGCGGATTCAGGCGCAGGCAGGCGTCGTTGAAGGCGGCACGGTCGTTGACGTGCTCGGCATGGGCCAGCAGCGTGGACACGAAAACCTGCGAGCCGGAAGCGGCAACCTGGATCTGCATGTCGCCGTGGTCGGCCAGGGTGAGATTGATGGCCGGCTCCAGGCCGTCGATCAGTTCGACCTGGATTGGCTGGCCACGGTAGCGCTCGGCCAGCAGGCCGTGCAATTCGACGGTGGTGTACTGCGTCATACGATGTCCTGTCCTTTGGTCATGCCGTGGTGGTGATGCAGCGAATGTCCTGCAGCGACCGGACATACTACAGACTGCCCATGACCGGCAGAAAGGGCCGAAAGTCAGCCGGTCAGGCGCGCGGCAGGCGCGCAAACCGCCCGTTCAGCTGGCTTGTCGCCCACGCCGGCCAGCTGCCTCACGGATACAGCATCCGCTTGCTCCAATGGCTGGCCGCGTCGGCCTCGTAGCGCCAGCGCTCGTGCAGGCGGAACTTGGCGCCGTACCAGAACTCGAACGCCTGCGGCACCACCCGGAATCCGCCCCAACCATCCGGGCGCGGCACCTGGCGCCCTTCGAACGTCGCTTCGACCTTGGCAATGGCCGCATCGAACTCTTCGCGCGAACCCAGCGTCTGCGACTGCCGCGAGGCCCATGCGCCGATCTGGCTCATGCGCGGTCGCGAGGCGAAGTAGGCATCGGATTCGTCTGCGCTCACCAGCTGCACGCCGCCTTCGATGCGCACCTGGATGCCGGCTTCGCGCAGGCTGCGCCACAGGAATAGCAGCGCCGCCTGCGGGTGGGTCTGCAGGTCGCGGCCCTTTGCGCTGTCCAGATGGGTGTAGAACACGAACCCGCGCGCATCGAAGGCCTTGAGCAACACGGTGCGCGCGCTCGGCCGGCCATCCACGTTGGCGGTGGCCACGGTCATAGCGCTGGCTTCGGGTTCGGCGCTGTTCTGCGCCTCGGCATACAGCGCGGCGAAGGTGGCAAGGGCTTCTGCGTACAGATCGGTCATGACGGTGCGTGGCAGCCAGATGGACGCCTATTGTGGGCGCATCGCCCGCGCTTCGCCTATGCACCGCGATCGAATTGCCGAAACGGCGCGGGCTTGGTGTGGCTGGAGACAGCCAGTGCACCGTGCCATCGGCCCGGCCCGATTGCGTGAATGCTACGATCCCTGCGCATGAACCCCGCACCCAATCTCGTGATGGTCGGCCCGATGGGCGCCGGAAAAAGCTGCATCGGCCGCCGCCTGGCCGAGCGCTTCGGGCTGGAATTCGTCGATGTGGACCAGGCCATCGTCGAACAGGTGGGCAGCAGCATCCCGGCCATCTTCGAGCAGCATGGCGAAGCCAGGTTTCGACAGCACGAGACCGAGACCCTGCAGGCGCTGCTGGAACAGGACAACAAACTGATCTCCACCGGCGGCGGCGCGGTGCTGGATCCACGCAACCGCGAGCGCATCTGCGCGCGTGGGTTCGTGGTGTACCTGCATGTCAGCGTGCCGGCGCAGCTGACGCGGCTGGCGCGCGACCGCAATCGCCCGCTGCTGCAACGCGCCGACCGCGAGCAGGTGCTGCACGCGATGGCGGAGCACCGCACGCCGCTCTACCGCCAGGTCGCCGATCTCAGCCTGGAAACCGATCATCTTTCCCCGCCGAGGCCACCGCGCAGCTGGTGCTGCGCCTGGCCGCGCAATGGCGCATGTCGAGTAACCCCGCATGACACTTCCCCGTTCCTCGCGCAGCGTCGATGTCGACGGCGCGCAGCCTTACACCATCACCATCGCCCCGGGCCTGCTGGCCGACGGTGCGCGCCTGGCCAGCCACGTGCGCGGCCGCCACGCGCTGCTGCTCAGCGACTCGCAGGTGGCTCCGCATTACGCGGCCGGCGTACGCGCCGCCTTGTTGAACGCGCGGCCGGACCTGCAGGTCGGCGAATTGGTCATTGCCGCCGGCGAAGCCTCCAAAACCCTGGAGACCTTTGGCTCTGCGATCACCGCACTGGCCGAACTCGGTGCCACCCGCGACGCCTGCGTGTTCGCACTGGGCGGCGGCGTGGTCGGCGACCTGGCCGGCTTTGCGGCGGCATGCTGGATGCGCGGCGTGGACTGCGTGCAGCTTCCTACCAGCCTGCTGGCGATGGTGGATTCGTCGGTCGGCGGCAAGACCGCGGTGGACATCCCGCAGGGCAAGAACCTGGTCGGCGCCTTCCATCCGCCGCGCGCGGTGATCGCCGACCTCGACACCTTGCGCACCCTGCCCCCACGCGAACTGCGCGCCGGCCTGGCCGAGGTGATCAAGTACGGCGCCATCCGCGACCCGCTGTTCTTCCAGTGGCTGCATGCCGAGCGTCACGCATTGCTGGACAGCGACCCGGCGGCATTGGCGCAGGCCATTGCCCGCAGCTGCGAGCACAAGGCCGAGATCGTGGCGCGCGACCCGCTGGAAAAAGGCGAGCGCGCGCTGCTCAACCTGGGCCACACCTTCGGTCACGCGATCGAAACCGAGCAAGGCTACGGCGCGCCCGGCAACGACAACCTCAACCATGGCGAGGCCGTGGCAGTGGGCATGGTGCTGGCGGCGCGCCTGTCGGCCGCGCTGGGAATGAGCGATCCACAGGACACCGAGGCCTTGCGCGCGCTGCTGCACGACTTCGACCTGCCCACCGAGATCCCGCCCGGCCTGGCCCCTCAGGCCCTGCTCGCACGCATGCGCCTGGACAAGAAGAACATCGCCGGCCGCCTGCGCCTGGTGTTGTGGCGCGGTATCGGCAAGGCCGAGGTGGTTCCGGATGTGGAAGAGGCCGCGGTGCTGGAGATCCTGGCGGGATAAGGCCACCCGGCCGATAAGGCACGGCACGCTGGACGCCCGCACCCAGCTGCCGTCGATCGCCACGACGCTCACTATTTTGTGGGAGCGCCCCGGACGCGATGGGGCCTTCCCGATAAATCCCTATCGCGCCCAGGTGCGCTCCTACGCACTGCCTGCCACCGTCTGCTCCAGCGGTCGAAAACTCGCTCGGAAGCGCACCGGCAAGCGTGGATGCCCAACGAGGCTCCCTTCGCAACCAGAACACCCGGACGCGCCACTGCTCTCAGCCTTCAGCAGCGCCCGGCTACAATCGGCCGCATGCGCATCCTTCTACAACACGATCCCGGCGGTAACGCGCCGCTCCGCTACGTCCAGCTGACCCTGCAACCGGATCTGTTCGGTGGCTGGGAATTGCTGCGCGAAACCGGCGAGATCGGCGGACGCACGCAGCTGCGACGTGACCAGTACCTGCAACAGGATGAAGCGGACCGCGCCTTCGACAAGGCGCGCGACACCCAACTCAAACGCGGTTTCCAACTCATCACCGGCGGCGCCGACGACGCGCCGCGCTGAGGACACACTTTCCCATGCTCAAGAACGATCGCCTGCTGCGCGCGCTCAACCGTCAGCCCGTGGACCGCACCCCTGTGTGGTTGATGCGCCAGGCCGGCCGCTATTTGCCGGAATACCGCGCTACCCGCGCACGCGCCGGCAGCTTCCTCGGCATGGCCAAGAATCCGGACATCGCCTGCGAAGTGACCCTGCAGCCGCTGCAGCGCTTTCCGCTGGATGCCGCCATCCTGTTCTCCGACATCCTGACCATTCCCGATGCGATGGGCCTGGAGCTGTATTTCGTCGAAGGCGAAGGCCCCAAGTTCCGCCACCCGGTGCGCGATGCCGCGGCAATCCACCGCCTGGGCGTGCCGGACATGGAGACCGAGCTGCGCTACGTGATGGATGCGGTGCGGGTGATTCGCCGCGAACTGGATGGTTCCGTGCCCTTGATCGGCTTCTCCGGCAGCCCGTGGACGCTGGCCTGCTACATGATCGAAGGCGGCGGCAGCAAGGAATACGCGCGCATCAAGGCCATGGCCTTCAATGCGCCAGAGCTGCTGCATCACCTGCTTGGCACCGTCACCGACGCGGTGATCGCCTACCTGGCGGCACAACGCGCTGCAGGCGCACAGGCGCTGCAAGTGTTCGATACCTGGGGCGGTGTGCTCTCGCCGGCGATGTACCGCGAATTCTCGCTGCCCTACCTCACCCGCATCGCGCGTGAACTGGAACGCGGCACCGGGGCCGAGCGCACCCCGCTGGTGCTGTTCGGCAAGGGCAACGGCGCCTACGTGGCGGATCTCGCCGCCAGCGGCGCCGAAGCCGTGGGCGTGGACTGGACCATCTCGCTGGCTGACGCCGCCCAACGGGCGGGCGGCCGCGTAGCCCTGCAGGGCAATCTCGACCCGGCCACCCTGTACGGCTCGCCCGAAGCGATCCGGAGCGAGGTCGCCAAGACCCTGGACAGCTACGCGCAAGGCAACGGTGGCTCACGCGAAGGCCACGTCTTCAACCTCGGCCATGGCATGTCGCCGGATATGAATCCAGAGCATGTGGGCGTGTTGGTGGACGCGGTGCAGAGCCTGAGCAAGCGCTAAGCCGCCGCGTCGAGCGAGCCGGGTTACACAGACCCGGCCTGTGCTCGCGCCTGTGCCTGTGCGCACCTTGGCATTGCTGCGTCCTGTCCTGCGCTACTGAATCGATCCGCCGGATCTGCAGATTCACTTCGCCTGCCGGATTACCGGTGCTGGAGGCGCTGGGCCATGAAGCGCGTCGCGCGCTTCACACCTGCGCCCAAGCAGCCAGTGCGATAACGCGACCTCGTTGAGCGCGCGCGGCGGGCCCGGCTTCATCACAGCGCTCGCCGGCAACACACGCATGCAGGGCGTCGCACACAGCGTTCCGCGCCGTGCACAGCAGGGAAGCGATAATGCAGCGTTCCCCCGGCCAAGCCCCCATGTCTCAGCCCGTCCCCGCCTTGCGCGCCTACGCCAGCATCAAGCCGCTGCTGTGGCTGGTGTCGCTGGCGATCTTCATGCAGATGCTGGATGCGACCATCGTCAACACGGCGTTGCCGTCGATGGCGCGCAGCCTGCGCGAAAGCCCGCTGCAGATGCAGTCGGTGGTCTTCAGTTATGCGCTGGCGGTGGCGATGTTCATCCCCGCCTCCGGCTGGATCGCGGACCGCTTCGGGACCCGGCGCACCTTCCTCGCCGCGATCATCGTGTTCACCTTGGGCTCGCTGCTGTGCGCAGCCGCGCAGCACCTGCCGCAATTGGTGGCCGCACGCGTGGTGCAAGGCATCGGCGGCGCGATGCTGCTGCCGGTCGGGCGACTGGCGGTGCTCAAGACGGTAGCGCGCGCAGACTTCCTGCGCGCGATGAGCTTCATCGCGATTCCTGCCTTGATCGGCCCGCTGATCGGCCCGACCCTGGGCGGCTGGCTGGTCGAAGTCGCCTCGTGGCACTGGGTGTTCCTGATCAACCTGCCGATCGGGGTACTCGGGTTTATTGCCGCGCTGAAGATCATGCCCGACCACTATGGCGATGCACGCAAGCGCTTCGACCTGGTCGGCTACCTGATGCTGGCGTTCGGCATGGTGGCCTTGTCGCTGGCGCTGGATGGCATCTCGGAACTCGGCCTGCGCCATGCGTTCGTGATGTTGCTGGCCATCGGCGGACTGGCTGCACTGGCCGGCTACTGGCTGCATGCGGGCAACACCCCCAACGCGCTGTTTCCCCTGGCGCTGTTCAAAGTAGCGAGCTACCGCATCGGCATTCTGGGCAACCTGTTCGCACGCGTGGGCAGCGGCTCGATGCCGTTCTTGATTCCGTTGCTGTTGCAGGTGGGCCTGGGCATGAGCCCGATGAATGCCGGGCTGATGATGGTGCCGGTGGCGCTGGCGGGCATGGCCGCCAAACGCGCGGCGGTCAAGCTGGTGGGACGCTTCGGCTATCGGCGTGTGCTGATGCTCAACACCGTGTTGGTGGGCGTGGCCATGGCCAGCTTTGCGCTGATCGATATCGGCCAGCCGCTGTGGCTGCGCCTGGTGCAACTGGCCTGCTTTGGAGCGGTCAATTCACTGCAATTTACGGTCATGAACACCGTGACCCTGCGCGATCTGGACCGCGACCAGGCCAGCCCCGGCAACAGTCTGCTGTCGATGGTGATGATGCTGGCCACCGGTTTCGGCGCTGCGGCAGCGGGCAGTCTGTTGGCTGCATTCAATACGCATCTGGGCGATACGCATGGGGCTACCGCCGCCTTGCATGCCACCTTCCTGTGCGTGGGCGGCATCACCTTGTCGTCGACGTTGATCTTCTGGCAGCTGGCCGAGACGCGGCCGCACCCCAAGGAAGTGGAAGCGGTTGCCGAGTAGGTGCTGCGCTGGCGCGCTGTCACTTCCGCCGCGGCTACGCCCCATCACGTGCGCGGGCATGCCGCAACGCCTCGGCAATGGTGTTGGCCAACATCTCGCCGGTGAGCGGCTTGCGCAGGAAACGGTCGAAGCCCGCTTCCTGCGCGTTCGGTTCGGCGGCTTCATCGGAGCGTGCGGTCACCGCGATCAACGGCATCTCGTAGCCGAAGACGCGCAACTGCCGCGCCAACGCAAAGCCATCCAGCCCGGGCAGATCCAGATCCAGCAATGCCAGATCGAACGTGTTGTCGGCCGCTTCGGTCAGCGCTGCCAAACCATGCGGCGCATGCACCACCGAATGCCCCTGCGCGCGCAGCAGGCCGATGATGACCTCGGCGATGGTCGGGTCGTCTTCCACCAGCAGGATGCGCTGCGGATCGACAGGGCTGGCGGCATGCGCCACCTCGCCGTCCAGCGTCGCATTCGACGCCACCCAGCGCAGCGGCAGATCCACCACAAAGCGCGTCCCGGCGCCGAGCCGGCTGATCACCTCGATATGCCCGCCCATCGCCATCGCCAGCTCCTGACAGATCGCCAGGCCCAGACCACTGCCCCCATAGCGTGAAGTGGTCTTGGCACCGTCGCCCTGCTCGAAGCGCTGGAACAATCGCGCCTTCTGTTCGGCATTGATGCCCGGGCCTGTGTCGGCAACTTCGAAGCGCAGGCCTTGATAGGAACCGAGCGTGGTCAGCTTCAGCGCGACCACCCCGCGCTCGGTGAATTTGATCGCGTTATTGAGCAGGTTGAGCAGGATCTGCCGAATGCGGGTGGAATCGCCGCTGGCGGTGATATCGCCGAGCAGCCCGATTTCCAGGCTGAAACGCAGCCCGCGCTCCTGCGCCAACGGCGCCATCAGCGCTTCGACCTCGGCCACGAGTTGACGCACCGAAAATGGCTGGAAATCCAGTTCCAGCCGGCCCGATTCGATGCGCGCCAGATCCAGCGCATCGTTGACCAGCCGCAACAGATGCGCCCCCGCACGACGGATCGACTCGGTGTAGCTGCGCTGCGTGGGGTCCTGCGTGGTCTTGAGCAGCAATTCGCTCATGCCCAACACACCAGTCATCGGCGTACGCACCTCATGACCCAGCGTCGCCAGAAAACGCGTTTTGGCCAAAGACGCCTGTTCGGCCAGCTCCTGTTTGTGCACGGCCAGCTGCCAGGCATTCAGGCGACGCAACCGACGGCGGTACAACAAGATGGCGGCGGCGATCACGCACACCGTCGTCAGCAGGGCCAGCAGGCTTAAACCCCACGGCGACAGCCACCATGGCGGCAACACCTGAAAACGTAATGTCTGGCTGGCCGACCAGATGCCATCTGCGGTACGCCCCTGCACTTCCAGCGTGTAATGCCCGGAGGGCAGGCGCGAAAACAACCGTTCGCCGGTGGAGCCCACGTCGATCCAGTCCGGATCGTAGCCACTGAGGCGGAAGCGGTAACTGGTGGATTCGGGATTGGTAAACGTGGGCATCCGCGCCACGATATGCAGGTCGCGATCGCCGTCCTGCACTTGCAGCGGCGCCTTGCCGGTGACATCCAGTTCGCGCTCGCCGCGTCGCAGGCTGACACGTTCGATCAACAGCTGCGGTCGGCGCAGATTCGGACGCATCGTGGCCGGATCGAACACCACGATGCCGTCGGATGTGCCGCCCAGGATCTGCCCCGTGCTTGCCTGCACCAGCGTGGCCACCTGCAGGGGCGAACTGGGAAGTCCGTCGTGCACGTCGTACACACGCACCAGCTTGCTGCCGGGGTCGACCCGAATCAGCCCACGATGACTGGAGACCCAGGCCACGCCACCGGCATCGATCACCAGGCCGGTCGGCGAGACCATCGGGAACTCCTGCTCCTTTCCCACCGTATCCAGATGCGTGAGCTGCTTGCCGTCCCAGAGATAGCGCCGCAATTGTCCGGCCAATCCGATCCAGACGATGCCGCCATCTCCTGGCGAAACACATAGGTCGGCAGGGAAGGCGCGCCGCGGACCGGAACGAACTGGTCGGCATGCGGATCCCATCGCCACAGCCCGGCATTGTTGCTCAGCCAGATCTGCCCATCCGGCCCGATCCGCATGTCCAGAACAGTCAACGCCTTCAGCCCATGGCTTCCATAGTCGAGCGTCCTGAGCAGCTGGCCCTCGCTGCTCCACAGCTGCACCCCGTGCGTGAGCAGCGCCACCCAGATGCGGCCTTGCGCATCTTCGGCCATCCTGCCAGGCCTGCCGACATCTTCGAAATCGGCTGCGGACTCCTTGTGCCCGAGCAGTGGCCAACGCCTGACCTCGCCTGTCTGCGGGTTATATCGAACCAGCCTTTCCTGCACGCCAATCCAGACCGTTCCCCGCCTGCTTTCGATGACGGTATCGGGAATGCGTTCTGGATCGACCGAGGCCAGGCGTGACTCGACGCGGCCGGTGACGGGATCGAAATGCTCAAGGGTTCCACGGGTGCCGACCAGCCAGATCCCGCCCGTGACCGAGGGCGCCGTCGCAACGACCGAGGGGTTGGCGAGCGATTGCGGATCGTCTGCGCGATGCGAAAACAGCGCGAAGGTATCCCAGCGCGGAGGCAGGTGCCACAGCCCGCCCTCCAGGCTGGCAAACCACAGACCCCCTTCGCGGTCCTGGTAGGCGGTGATCCAGTTCCGGTTGACAAGACCGTGCGCTGAAAAACTGTAGACCGGCACGCGTTCGACGCCACCATCGCCGGTACTCATCCCCAGGCCGGTGGCGGTATCCAGCCAGTAGCGCCCGAGCCGGTCCCGCAGCAGGACACCCCTGACCTGCGCGGTGTCCTTTCCGCCTTGCCAGGGGCGGGCCGTGGGCCGCCCGACGGTGTTGAACCGGACGGGGTTGCCGTCGAAATCGGCAATCCAGAGCACCTTGCCATCGGGCTCCTTGTACATTCTGTTGACCGACTGGGACGGGCCCGGAAGCGGCACGCGCTCCAGGCGTCGACCATCCCAGTGCACAAGCCCGCCCCAGGTGCCGATCCACAGGCCGCCGTCGGGCGCAACTTCCAGACCAACGATATTGTCGGACGGCAAGCTGGCGGCATCGCCGGCCTTTGCAGAAAAGTGCTGCATGCGACCGTCGGGCCGGTAACGATAGAGGCCTTGCTTGGCGGTGCCGATCCAGATATCGCCGTTGGGCGTTTGCGCCAATGACCACAGGGTGGCGTCGCGCAATTCCGGGAACTGCGGATCTTCCAGTCGTTTGAACGTGCGTGTGTTCGCTTCCAGATAGCCGACGCCGCCGTCCTCGAAACCCATCCACACCCGATCGTCGGCATCGACACAGATGGTCCAGACCACGTTGCTGGTCAGGCCATCTTCCATCCGCCAGATCCGGTAGTTGCGGCCATCGAATCTGGCCAAGCCGTCATCGCTGGCAAGCCACAGATATCCCTGTTTGTCCTCGGCCAACTGATTGATCGTGTCCGACGGCAGCCCGTCGGCGATCGTCAGCTGGATGGGCACCGGTGTTGCGGGCGTACGCGCCTGCACCGGAAGCACTGCCAGACACAGGCACACCCAGAGCACAGCGAGCAGCCGATGGGGCAAGCAGGATAGAAAGCGCACCGGATCAACTTCACGACAAGTCGGCGCATAGTGCGGGCCACGCGCGATGCGGGCAAGCACGCTGCGCGCGTTCTGCGCGTGCGCTCAGGCCGCAAGACGCATGTGCGGCAGGGTCATTGGTCAGTCCACTGCACGCTACAGGGTTTGCGGGAAGCGGACCCAACAATGCATCCGCCGAAGCCTGCATGCGATACGACCGCCCGCCGCGCTCTGGTTGGCAGGACACCTGCAACGCCCTTTCGCCTGCCGAGACCATCGCGACCCGCATCGCTGTTCGAGCAGCCCAATGCGGGCGAACGCGCCGCATGACACCTGAGCGTTTGCTCCGGTGACAGCACATCCGCACGGCTTGTTAGCGTTTGCGACGTAACGCTTCGGCAATGCTGTCGGCCAGCATGTCGCCAGTGAGCGGCTTGCGCAGGAAGGCGTCGAAGCCCGCTTCCTGCGCACTTGGTTCGGCGACCTCATCGGCGCGTGCAGTCACGGCGATCAACGGCATGTCGTAGCCGAATACCCGCAGTTGCCGTGCCAACGCAAAGCCATCCAGCCCGCAGATCCAGGTCCAGTAGCGCCAGATCAAACGTGTTGTCGGCCGCTTCGGTCAACGCCGCCAGGCCATGCGGGGCATGCACGACCGAGTGTCCCTGCGCTTGCAGCAGGCCGACGATGACCTCGGCGATGGTCGGGTCGTCTTCCACCAGCAGGATGCGCTGCGGTTCGACAGCCGTCTCGGCATGCGCGGTCTGGCCACCGAGTGCGGCGTTGGAAGCCACCCAGCGCAGCGGCAACTCCACCACAAAGCGCGTCCCCGCACCCAGCCGGCTGATCACCTCGATCTGCCCGCCCATGGCGATCGCCAGCTCCTGGCAGATCGCCAGACCTAAGCCGCTGCCGCCGTAGCGCGAAGTGGTCCTGGCACCATCGCCTTGCTCGAAGCGTTGGAACAGGCGCGCTTTCTGCTCGGCGTTGATGCCGGGCCCGGTGTCGGCCACTTCGAAGCGCAGGCCTTGATAGGAACCGAGCGTGGTCAACTTCAAACCGACCACGCCGCGCTCGGTGAATTTGATCGCGTTATTGAGCAGATTGAGCAGGATCTGCCGGATACGGGTGCAATCGCCGCTGGCAGTGATGTCGCCGAGCAGCCCATTTCCAGGCTGAAGCGCAGGCCACGCTCCTGCGCCAATGGCGCCATCAACGCCTCGACCTCGGCCACGAGCTGACGCACCGAAAACGGCTCCACATCCAGCTCCAGCCGTCCGGATTCGATGCGCGCAAGATCCAGCGCATCGTTGACCAGCCGCAACAAATGCGCGCCCGCACGGCGGATGGACTCGGTGTAACTGCGCTGCTTGATATCCAGCGAGGTCTTGAGCAGCAGCTCACTCATGCCCAAGACCCCCGTCATCGGCGTACGCACTTCGTGGCCCAGGGTCGCCAGAAAACGCGTCTTGGCCAGAGACGCCTGCTCGGCCACTTCCTGCTTGTGCATCGCGAGCTGCCACGCATTCAAGCGACGCAACCGACGGCGGTACAACAAGATGGCGGCGGCGATCACGCACACCGTCAGCAAGGCCAGCAGGCTTAAACCCCACGGCGACAGCCACCATGGCGGCAACACCTGAAAACGTAATGTCTGGCTCGCCGACCAGATACCGTCTGCGGTGCGCCCCTGCACTTCCAGCGTGTAACGGCCCGAAGGCAGACGCGAAAACAGGCGCTCGCCACTGGGCCCGACATCGATCCAGTCCGGGTCGTAGCCGCTCAGGCGGAAGCGGTAGCTGTTGGATTCGGAGTCGGCGAAGCTGAGCAGGCGGGCGACGATATGCAAGTCGCGGTCGCCGTCCTGCATGACCAAAGGCGTGAGATGACTCAGATCCAGCCCACTCTCGCCGCGGCGTAGCCCCACACGTTCGATCACCAACGGCACCCGATGATCATTCGGCTTGAGTTCGGCAGGATCGAAGATCACCAGCCCATCCGGCGTCGCGCCGACGATCATGCCCTTGGACGATTGCACCAAAGAACGCGCAACGAATTGCGGATTGGGCAGGCCGTCATGAACCCCGAACACACGCACGCCCCGCGTGGCCGGGTCAACGCGAATCAGGCCACGCATACTGGACAACCAGGCAACACCGTCGTGGTCGACCACCAGTCCCTGTGGCGCAAGCGCAGGGAAGTTCTGCTCGGGCCCCACTGTATCTAGATGTTGGAGGGTGCCGTTCTTCCACAAATAGCGATGTAGCTTCCCTAGCCCGGCGAACCAGGCGATCTCATTGTCGCTGAAGCGAAACGCGAAAATCGATTCGTCGGGCGCGCCGGCGATGCGCTCGAAGCGCGCAACCGACGCGTTCCAGCGCTGCAGACCACGATTACTCGCCAGCCAAAGCGTTCCGTCCGGCCCAGCCTGCAGGTCGTACGCCACCAGATCTGCTGCAAGGCCATGCGTTCCGCGCAGCATGGTGCGCAGCAAGCGACCTTGTTCGTCCCGCTCTTGTAGCCCCAGCGTGGCATGGACCCAGATGTGACCATCGGCGGTCTGCTGGAGCGATTCCAGGGAAGCGTCCAATGCCGCGTCCTGTGCAGCGGCGCCCGAGCCGCTTGCGGCAGCCTTCCAGCGCTGCACCTGGCCAGTGGCGGAATCAAAGCGCACCAGCTCGGCAAACTGCCCGATCCAGACGTTCCCCTTGCGATCCTCCAGCACGCTATTGGACCAGCTAGCGGACCCCAGGGTGGGCAATACACGCTCGATTTTGCCAGTGGCAGGATCTACGCGTTCGAGCACGCCGGAGGTCCCCACCAACCACATCCGGCCATCGTACGATTTTGCGGTGCCCTGGATCGCCAGGTTGCCACCTTGGCCGCCGTCGTCCATGTAGTTGAAAACTACCGCGAAACGACGCCAGTTCGAGGGGAGATGCCAGAGCCCGCCGTTGGGGCTGGCAAACCATACACCGCCCTCGCGATCCTGATATGCCGATTCCCAGTTGGGACGAATGCGCCCGTGCGCAGACAGACTGTACAGGGGGACGTTGCGCACCTCCGCACCAGTCGTATGACCTAGGCCGGCCAGGGTATCCAGCCAATAGCTGCCATCCTGGTCGCGCAACAACACGCCCAACACCGGATATTCTGCAGGCGCCTGCCAACGGTGCGGACTGAGATGACCAGTTGGATCGCGTCGAAACAGCTTGTCGTCGCTGGTGCCGATCCAGATGCTGCCATCGGCATCGGCAGTTAGCCGGGTGATGATCTGTGCGGTGCCATCCGGAAATGCCTGTCGCTCGAAATCCTTGCCCGTCCAATGCGCAGCACCATCGGCGGTACCGATCCAAAGTGTGCCGCGGGTATCGACATCGAGCCGATAGATCGCATTGTCGGGCAGGCTGCGCGGGTCGTCGGTCCGATGTACGAAATGGTCGAGCGAACCATCCGACCGCAGCCGGTATAGCCCACTCATTTCAGTGCCGAACCATATGCTGCCGTCGTCGGTGGACTTGATGTTCCAGATCGCAGCGCCGCGAAGTTCCGGATAGCGCGCACCATCATAGAAGGTGAACTGATGGCGTGCGGGGTCCAGCATCGCAAGGCCTGCCATGCCGGTTCCGATCCAGACCCGGTTGCGCTTGTCGACGTGAACCGCCCAGATCTGGTTGTCGCGCAAACCGTCTTCGATGCGCCAGATACGGAAGTTTCGCCCGTCGTAACGCGCTAACCCATCGCTGCTGGCCAGCCACAAATACCCATTGGCATCCTCATCGAAGCCATACACCACGTTGGATGGCAGTCCGTCGGCCACGGTCAGCTGCCGCGGCTGCGGCAAGACCGGCACGCCGGCCAGCGCAAGGCTCGGCCAGCCTGACACGACGGCCAGGCAAAGCAGGAATAGAACCCGCGTAATCAAGGCTTGCAGCGGCATGCGACGACTGGGGTGTTGTGGTGATAGCAGCATGCGCTCGGTGTCCTTTGCACGCATAGTGCGGACCTTGCCTGATACTGGCAACACACATAGGCGCGCCAATGGTGATCGGTTGCAGCAGCTAGGCGGGTACGGGGGACTTTAAATGATTCGATGCGAACGAGCATCGGGATCGTCAACGCATCGGACCCTTACATGCACGCTAGGCCGTCGCCTGCATGCCGACGCCCGCGCGCGCAGCCGTCATCGCTTCCACCAGCAGATCGGCAGTGACCGGTTTGCGCAGAAATCCGTCGAAGCCTGCGGCCTTCGCCTGGGTCTGCGCGGCGCTGTCGGCCCGTGCCGTGACTGCCAGCAGCGGGAAGCGGTGGCCAAGCTGGCGCAGCTGCGATGCCAGGGCAAAGCCGTCCAGCCCGGGAAGATCCAGATCCAGCAGCGCGATGTCGAACCCGCCATCCACCGTTTCCGACAATGCAGCCAGCCCATGTGCGGCATGCACGACGCGGTGGCCTCGGTTGGTCAGCAAGCCGCTGATCACCTCCGCCACGGTGGGGTCGTCTTCCACCAGCAGGATGCGCAGCGGCTCGCCTGCAAGCGGCTGGACCTGACCGGCAGCGATGCGCGTGCCGGAGCGGTCGAGCGGCAAGGGCAGATCCACGGTGAACTGGGTGCCGACGCCAAGCCGGCTGCGCACGCGGATTCGGCCCTTCATCGCCACGGTGAGTTCCTGGCAGATCGCCAGCCCGAGCCCGCTGCCGCCGTAGCGCGAACTGGTGCGCGCACCCTCGCCCTGTTCGAAGCGCTGGAACAATCGCTTCTGCTGTTCCGACCCGATGCCAGGACCCGTATCGCGCACCTTGAAGCGCAGGGCGTCGCCGTGCTGGCTGACGGTGAGCGACACCTCGCCGCGTTCGGCAAACTTGATGGCATTGCCCAGCAGGTTGATCAGGATCTGATGCACGCGCGTCGCATCGCCCACGACCATCACATGCGTGGAAAGCCGATTGCGGTACTTGAAGCACAGGCCGCGTGCCTCAGCGATGGGATGCATGAAATCAGCCAGTTCCTGGGCGAGCTGCGCGGGATCGAAGGGCTGCTGTACCAGCTCCAGCTTGCCGGCTTCGATGCGTGCCAGATCCAGCGCATCGTTGACCAAGCGCAGCAGATGCGTGCCGGCCTTGCGGATCGCATCGACATACCTGCGCTGCGTGGCATTGAGCGGCGTGGCCAGCAGCAACTCGCTCATGCCCAGCACGCCGGTCATGGGTGTACGCACTTCGTGGCCAAGCGTCGACAGGAAATGCGATTTGGCGATCGATGCCTGCTCGGCGAGCTGTTGCCGTTGCCGTGCCAGCACCCACGCCTGCTGCCGCCGCACGCGCTTTCGCCAGGCCCACATACCCAGGTACAGCAGCAGCATGCAGAGCGCTGCCGCCACCAATTGCGCGGCCGTGCTCAACCACCACGGCGGCCGTACCTTCAGTTGCAACACCGGTGCGGTGACCCAGTCGCCATCGCCTGCACGCGCCTGGACCTCGATGCGGTAGTCGCCAGGCGGCAATCGCGAGATCACGCGCTCGCCGCTGGCACCCTGCTCCACCCAACGTTCGTCGTAGCCATTGACACGGTAGCGATAGTGCGCAGAGGCCGGATCGACAAACGACAACAGCCGTGCACTGATGCGCAGATCGCGATCGCGCGCTTGCAAGACCACCGGCGCGTTGTGGGCAACCGTCTGCGGGCGCTCCGCATCGTTGCGCCGCACCTGCACCGATTCGATCACCAGGCGGGCCAGCGGCGCAGGCGCAAAAGGCCGTGACGGATCGAACAACACGATGCCGCTGGTCGTCAGCGCCAGCACCTGCCCGTTGGGGCCAATGGCCGGCGGACGCATCGAGAACTCGCTGTCTGGCAGGCCGTCGCGTGGACCGAACCGACGTACCTGCGGCTGGCCGCGCTTGTAGGCGAACAGGCCCCGCGAGGTGGTGGCCCAGACCGTGTCGTCGCCGCCCAGCGCCAGGCCGCGTATCTCGGTAGAAGGCAGGCCATGTTCCTGCCCGACCCGCTCCAGCAGGCGCGCCTGCTGCCCGTCCCAGCCGTAGCGCTCCAGCGCACCGGAACGCCCTACCCAGAACTCGCGCGGCGAAACGAAGGCCAGCGCGTAGGCTTCATGATTGGCGTCCTTGACCACTGCGCGAAATCGTTCGCCCTGCCAGACCCACACACCGTCACCGGCTGCGACCCAGGCCGTGCCATCCGGCCGCACCGTCAGTTGCTGCACCATGCCACCGACCTCACTGAGATCGGTGCCGAAGCGGAACGTGCCCAGCAGCCGCCCATCGGCGGCACGTCGTTGCACGCCACCTTCCACGATCGACACCCAGAACTCGCCATCGATGCCGGGTGTCATCAGTTCCACCCGATGCGTTGCGGAAACACCGATCTGCATCGCGAGCTTCTGCTGCTGGCCGGTCGCCGGGTCATAGCGCGTCACGCCATCGCGCAGCGCGATCCACAAACTGCCGCCCCCGGCCGGCAGCACCGACTGCACGGTGCCGCCGCCCAAGGCATCGCTGTGCAGGACCGGCACCAGTTCACCGTCATTGCCGAGCCGGTAGACGCCTTCGCCGGTCGTCACCAGAAAGCTGTCGCCATCGGCCGCAGCGTTGACCAGGTACAAGCTCTCCAGCGGCTTGCCCTGGTTCTGGAAAATGGTGGAAAACCGCCGCCAATCCGGCGGCGAATACGCCACGCCCTGCGAAATCAGTCCGAGCCATAGCCCGCCCTGGCGATCCTGCATCGCATCGAGTACACCGCTATGCGCGGTGAGGAAGCCGCTGCCGCGATCGCCTTCCATCAGGCGCAGCGCGGTGTCTCCCGGCGCCACCCGGAAAAATCCGTCGGCCGCACCAACCCAGTAGCCGCCGTGCACATCGTGTACCACGGTAGCGGCACGTAGGGCATCGGCCCCGCTCCAGGGCGCGCGTTCCAGCGCACCGGCAGGCGTCACCCTGTACACGCCCTTGCTGGTCCCGACCCACACCGTACCGTCGGTATCCTTGCTGAGCTTGAAAACCGTCGCGCTTAGTCGGTCTGGCGCGATGCGCACGAAGCGCTCGCCGTCGCGCATCACCAACCCGCTATCGGTGCCGATCCATAGCCGGCCGCGCGCATCGGTCACCAGGCTCATGATGGTGTTGCTGGGCAGTCCGTCCGCCGCATCCGGCGTGGCACGGAACGCCGTCACCCGACCATTTTCTTCGCGCCGGCAGAGCCCGGCGCTGCTGGTTCCTATCCAGATCGCATCCTGGGCCTGGGCCAGCGCCCAGACCTGTCCATCGCATGCGGTGCCAACATCGGGAAATGTCCTAAATGCCGAGCGCGCCGCATCCAGCATGCTCGGTGGCGAGCCGTTGATGCCAACCCATATCCGGTCGCGATCATCGACCAACAGCGTTTCCACTTCGTTGCCCGGGATCGAACTGGCGACATGCGGATCGTGCTGCCATACCTGCAAACCGATGCCGTCATAGCGCGCCAGGCCATCGCTGGTCGCCGCCCAGACATAGCCTTGCCGATCCTGGGCCAAGGCCAGCACCATGCGCGAAGGCAGGCCTTCGGCACCACCGAAGCGGCGCATGCGCGGAGTCTCGATCTGATTCACCGCCGCCGCATCCACGCTGCTCAACAGCAAGAGCACGGCCAGCATCGACAACAGCACGTCCTTCATCGTCATCCCTGCCCCCATCGCCGCGTGTGCACCCAGGCGCTCCTTGTTGGGACTGCACTTTACCCGCTACGCGGCAGTTCTTGGTTGCGCAAAGTGGCTCGCCCCTTGGCGAAGTTGCCGGTCTGCTGATCGCTACGACCGGGCCGGCATGCGACCACGGCCTGGCCGGCCAATGCGGCAGCTACCTGCGTGCACGCCACTGATTGCGGGGTACGCAGTGCCGGTTTGCCGTCTGCCATGCGGAACCAAGACAGCGCCAGGCTGCTGTCGCGTCCTCGGCGGGCTTGCCCCTGGACCTACGCGTCGCCGGCCTCGCGATCGCGCTGGCCATCATCGGCATCGGCAAGCACCCGCGCCAATGCCTGTGCCAGCAAGTCGCCCGTGACCGGTTTGCGCAGGAAGCCATTGCAGCCGGCGGCCATCGCCTGCGGTTCGGCATCGGTGTCGGCACGTGCGGTCACCGCCACGATCGGGAAGCGCACCCCGCGCGCGCGCAGCTGCGCCACCAGCGCCGCGCCGTCGAGGCCGGGCAGATCCAGATCGCACAATCCAGCATCGAAACTGCGCGTACTTACCTCTGCCAGCGCGGCAAGACCATGCAGTACATGCGTGACGTGATGCCCGCGCGTCTGCAGCAGGCCCACGATCACCTGCGCCACGGTCGCATCGTCCTCGACCAGGAGCAACTGCAACGGCGCTTGCTCACGCAGCGACGGGGCGCGCACCGCAGGCGCCATGACCGCAGGTAACGTGGACACCCAGTGCAACGGCAGCTCGACCACAAAACACGCGCCCTGCCCCAGCGCACTGGTGACCGTCACCGCCCCGCCCATCGCCGCCGCAAGTTCGCGGCAGATCGCCAGCCCCAGCCCACTGCCACCGTGCCGTGCCAGCGTGACCGCGCCTTCGGCCTGTTCAAAGCGCTGAAATAGGCGTCCGCGCTGCTCGGCGCTCATACCCGGCCCGGTGTCGCGCACTTCCACGCGCAGACCCTGCCCGGTATGCAGCGGCAACGTGGTGACGCGCAGGTGCACGCTCCCGCGCTCGGTGAACTTCACCGCATTGAACAGCAGATTCAACAGGATCTGCTGCACGCGGCTGGCATCACCGTGCAATGCCGGCGGCAATGCATCGTCGAGCTCGCAATGGAAGGCCAGCTGCTTCTGCTCGGCACTCGGGCGTACCAGTTCCACCACGTGCCCGACCAACTGACGCAGGTCGAAATCGCGATAATCCAGCGGCAATTTGCCCGCTTCGATCCGGGCCAGATCCAGTGCATCGTTGACCAGACGCAGCAAGTGCTTGCCGGCCAGCTGGATCGCGCTTGCATAGCCTTGCTGGCGGCCATCCAATGGGGTCTGCAGCAGCAACTCGCTCATGCCCAGCACACCGGTCATCGGCGTACGTACCTCGTGACCCAACGTTGCCAGAAAGCGCGTCTTGGCCAGCGATGCCTGCTCGGCCAACTCACGTTTGTGCTGCGCCAGCTGCCACTGCGCGCGCATGCGGATACGTCGCCGATATGCGGCGGCCAGCAAGGCGCTCAACAGCAATCCGGAAAAACCAATCAGCGCAATCCCGATCTCGCTACGCCACCAGGGCGGCCTCACCGAAAATTGCAGCGAACGCACCTGCGAGCGATTGCCCAGCGGGTCGATGCCCTGCAGCGCAAGCTCATAGTTGCCGGCAGGCAGGCTGGCGAATTCGCGGATGCCGGTGTTGCCTATGGTCTGCCAGTCCGTATCGAAGCCTTTCAGGAAGCTGCGATACCGATTGGACAGCGGGTCGCTGTACGACAGCAGGCGGCTGACGATCTGCAGCTGACGGTCCTCGGGGCCCAGCTGGAACGGGCGGTCCATGGGCAAGGCGATGCGTGCGCCATTGCGCAGCACGCTGACATGTTCCAGCTGCAGTGCCGGCACGAACGGTGCAACATCCGGCATCGCGGTATCCAGCAGCACGGTTGAGCCATCGCTGGTTGCGCCGATCAAGGTATCGCCCGAGGTCAACAGGCAATGCTGGATGAACTCCTGACTGGTGAGGCCATCGCGCGTGCCGATATTGCGCACCCGCGCCGGATGCACCGAGGGATCGATCCGCCAAAGCCCGCGCAGACTGGAAATCCAGACACGGCCACGCGGGTCGATCTGCATGGCAGAGGCATCGAACCCGTTCAGTCCATCCGCTTCGCCGACCTGACGGACGCGCTTCCAGCCGGCTGCGCGCTTTTGCCACTGCTCTGCACCGGAGGCGCGATACACCCAAAGCGTGTCCGCAGACTGGCTGGCAAATGCCTGGATCGGCGTCCCCTCGAGCCCTGCCACCGGCACGAAGCGGCCTGTCGCCTCGTCCCATGCGAACATGCCGCCCTCGCCGGCCACCCAGACGCGCCCGTCGGGTCCCTGATCCAGCTGTTGGATGTCGATCGCGCGTAGGCCACGCAGGTCTTGTTGGGTCATCCGC
The DNA here is from genome assembly GCA_022749655.1 of Xanthomonas phaseoli pv. phaseoli. GTDB lineage: Bacteria > Pseudomonadota > Gammaproteobacteria > Xanthomonadales > Xanthomonadaceae > Xanthomonas > Xanthomonas phaseoli. The sequence goes on along the minus strand of CP094243.1, from coordinate 2,045,928 downwards.
TGCAAGACCTTGCCGGTGCGCAGGTCGCGCTGCTGCACCATGTCGATGAAGGCCATCCAGACGGTGTCGCCATGCTCCATGATCCATTCCGGCGCCGACAACGCCGATGACGGTTCGGGCCCATCGGACGGCCAGTGCACGAAGTCACCGGTACGCAGGTCCATCCGCGAAAGGCCAAAGGTCAGATTCCCCAGCCACACCCGTTGCAGGCGATCTTCCAATGCCGACACCAACTCCATCCCTTTGAGCTGCGGCGACTGCAGGCCTGTCTGGAACGAATCGCCGGTGCTCGGATCCACGCGCAACAGACGCCCCTGCGCATCGACCTGCCACAAGCCGCCTGAGCGCTTGGCAGGCGCCAGGTTGCAATAAATCGCATCGCCCATCGGCACCGCGGGCTTGAGCACGGCACTGCGCTTCCAGTCGGCCGGCAGATACCCAAGCCCGGTGCCATGCATGGGCACCCACAGGCCGCCATCGGCCGCCCCCATCAAGCCGATCACGTTACGCCGCGACAACGGCCCCTCCCCGCTCAAGGCGGGCACCGGTGGACGCTCTCCGCGCGTGCGCCACAACCCACGCCCGCTGCCCAGCCAGAATTCGCCATCCGGCGTTGCGACTGCGCCCCAGAATTCATTGCCATTGCCGAACATCGTTGACCAGGCAAGCGGCTGCCAGCGACCGTCGGCGCGCAGCACATGCAATCCCGATTCGCTTCCCAGCCACAAACGGTCCCCGGTCCACTGCAAACCGAAGACGGCCGCTTCCCGGTTCGGCTCGTCCGCGATGTACTGGCGGTGCAGTTGCTTGCCGTCGTAATAGGCCAGGCCATTGCTGGTGCCGATCCACAGGCGGTGCTGGTTGTCCACCGCCAGGTTCATGACCATGGCGTGATCCAGCGCGCCTTCGATCCCGCCCAGATTCACCGACGACATCCCTCCGCTGGCATCGATGCGCACCAGCGCACCGGTGGTGGTGCCGGCCCAGATGCCGCCATCGAACGCGGCGATGCTGAAGATCTCGCCGTCCTTCAACAATGGATAGTCTGCAGCGCGATAGTGAACAAAGCGCCTACGGCCGGCATCCAGCACGCTCAGCGTCTTGCCGCACCCCACCCAGACCCGGTCCAGCGCATCGATATGCAATGCCTGCACCGCGTTGCAGGGCAACGAGCCAGGGTCGGCCGGATCGTGACGCCAGGTCCTGAAGCCGGCGCCGTCGTAACGCACCAGACCGTCGAGCGTTCCAAGCCATAAATAGCCGGCGCGATCCTGGCTGATGGCGACCACCATCGTCGAAGGCAATCCTTCGCTGGGTCCCACGATCCGAAAGCGTGGCACTTCCGGAATCTTTGCCGCGCACGGCCAGATGGCCAACAACACGGCCAGCACCACGATGAGTACACGCATGGGGGAATCCTTTCCTCGTCCAGCCGGCATGCTCGCAACGGATCGTTGCGAGCGCAAGCCAAGCGCGTTGCCGGGATATGTCTAGAATCCGCCCATGACAATCCTCGCCCGCTTAGTGGTGTCCTCTGCCCTGGTCGCAACCAGTCTCGCCGCCACCGCTGCGCCAGCGCGGTATGCGCTGGATCCGGTGCATACCCGGGTGCTGTTCGCGGTGGAACATGCCGGCTTTTCCAAGGCATTGGGCACCGTTTCCGGAAGTAGCGGCACCCTGGTCTTCGACCCGGACGACTGGGCCGCCGCCCGTCTGGATGTCACCGTGCCGCTGCACCGCGCCGACCTGGGCGATGCCAAGTGGAACCAGGCCACCCTGGCACGCAACCTACTCGACGCCGAGCGCTTTCCCGACGCGCATTTCGTCTCCACGCACGTCGAGGCCAGCGGCGAAAACCATGCCAAGGTCACCGGTAACCTGACCCTGCACGGGGTCACCCGCCCGGTCACCCTGGACGTCACCCTCAACGCGCTCAAGCGTCACCCGCTGCCGCCGTTCCGCCGCACCGCCGGTTTCTCCGCCACCGCCACGCTGAGCCGTTCCGCGTTCGGGATTGATGCGTGGAAATCGATGATCGGCGACAGCGTGGAGTTGCGCATCGAAGCCGAAGCCGTGCGCGAAGGGCGCGCCGACGACGAGACGCCCGAGCCGCAGGCCGCACCCACCACGCCGGACACCGCCGCCAACCAGGAATCGGGAACATGAGCCTGAAGAACGTCGAACGCTGGGGCGGCGTCAGCCAGACCCTGCACTGGCTGATCGCCCTGCTGATCCTGGTGTTGGGCATCGTCGGCCTGACCATGGGCGAACTGCCCAAGACCCCGAAATACTTCTGGGTATACACCGCACACAAGTCGGTGGGGCTGACTGTCCTGGCCTTGGTGATCGTGCGGCTTGGCTGGCGCATCTACGCCGGTGCACCGCCGCCGGTGGCCGGTACGCCGCGCTGGCAGGAGCGCATTGCCGGGTTCACCCACTGGCTGTTGTACGCCATGATCTTCGCCATGCCGCTGTCGGGCTGGCTGTACGACTCCACCAGCGGACTGCGGCCGTTCCGTTGGTTCGGCCTGTTCAATGTGCCCAAGCTCAGCCCCCGGACGAACAATTGCGCGCCATTGCGCACTTCATCCACGAATGGGGTTTCTGGCTGCTGATTGCCGTGGTACTGGCGCATGCCGGCGCTGCGTTTTACCACCACCTGTTCCAGCGCGACGCCACCCTGGCGCGGATGTTGCCGCGTGGCTGGCTGGCTCCCAAACCATAAGGATTTCCCATGTCGTCCAAGTTGTTTGTCTCTCCGATGCTGGTCGCAGCCTCGCTGGTTGCCACGTTCGCCGCCGCACCGGTGCTGGCCGCCGACTACGTGCAGGCGCCGGGCTCCAGCCTGGTTTTTGCCAGCAAGTACGACGGCGAGGTGTTCACCGGCAAGTTCCCCGGCTTCGACACAACGCTGAGCTTCGATCCGGCCAACCTGGCCGGGGCCAAACTCGACGTGCGCATCCCGCTGGCCAGCGCGGTCAGCGGCAACAACGACCGCGATTCCACCCTGCAGGGCCCGGATTTCTTCAACGTCGCCAAGTTCGCCACCGCGCGCTACCGCGCCGACAAGTTCCGCGCCCTGGGCGGCAACCAATACGCCGCCGATGGCACCCTGGAACTACGCGGCGTCAGCAAGCCGGTCACGCTGACCTTTACCTGGACACCCGGCGCGCAGCCGGTGCTGGCGGGCAAGGCTGTCGTCAAGCGACTGGACTTTGGCGTGGGCGGTGGCGACTGGGCCGACACCAAGACCATTCCCAACGAAACCGCGATCAGCACCAAGGTCGTGTTGAAGGCGAAGTAACGCCACAGGCCGCACCGGACGCAGCCACTGAGCGGCGGACTACTCGTCGGGTCCGCCGCTTTTTTATGCCCGCACGGGGTGGGACAGCCAGCCGATGCTCACCGGCTGCGACACGGATTGCGGCCTCGGCACGTTGTCGCGCCGCGACTATCTCTCGGCGCCATTTTCGTCCAGCCATGCGCGCAAGCGCACGCGATCGAACGGCCAATCCAGCTCGCGTCCACGCGCATCGCGCAGCACCGGCACACGCGCGCCATAAACGGCCTCAAGCGTCGCGTCGTCGTCGATGAACACGCTCTCGAAATCGCCTGCACGCGCCCGCGCCAGCACTTCCACGGCCTGGTCGCACAGATGGCAATCGTCGCGCTGGTACAGGGTCAGGGGCATCGGCCGGGCTCTCATGCTGCGCTGCAGCCGTGCCGCAAGCGCCGAACGACTAGAATAGCCGCCTTTACGCTCACCTCTCCGGCACGCATGGCTGTCAGCACGTTCGACCTGTTCAAGATCGGTATCGGTCCCAGTTCTTCCCACACCGTGGGGCCGATGCGCGCCGCCGAGCGCTTTGTGCATCGCTGGCTGCTCGATGCCGGGCGCCTGCAGGACGTGGTGCGCATCCGCGCCGAAGTGTTCGGTTCGCTCGCCCTGACCGGCCGCGGCCATGGCACCGACAAGGCGGTGTTGCTGGGGCTGGAGGGCCATCGCCCGAACCTGATCGACCCGGACATCATCCCTGCCACGCTGGAGCGCATTCGCACCAGCAAGCGCATCACCTTGATGGGCCAGCACGCCATCGTCTTCGACGAAAAGCGCGACTTGCCGATGAACAAGCGGCAGAAGCTGCCCTACCACACCAACGGCATGCGCTTTACGGCCTACGACGCCGACGAAGCCGTCATCGCCACACGCGATTACTATTCGGTCGGCGGTGGCTTTGTCGTCAACCAGGACGACGCTGCCGACGATCGCATCGTGGCCGACGAAACGCCGCTGCCCTACCCGTTCCTCAGTGGAGACGAACTGCTGGCGCAATGCGCGCGCAGTGGTTTGAGCATTGCCGCGCTGATGTTCGAAAACGAGAAGAGCTGGCGCAGCGAAGACGAGATCCGTGCTGGCCTGCGCGAACTGTGGAATGCGATGCAGTCCTGCGTAACGCGCGGCATCCGCGAAGAAGGCACGCTACCGGGCGGCCTGAATGTCTCGCGCCGCGCGCCAGCGCTGTACCGCGAATTGTCCTCCAAGCCGGAAGCGGCCATGCGCGACCCGTTGACCACGCTGGACTGGGTCAACCTGTATGCGCTGGCAGTCAACGAAGAAAACGCCGCCGGCGGCCGCGTGGTCACCGCGCCCACCAACGGCGCGGCCGGCATCATTCCGGCGGTGCTGCATTATTTCGACCGGTTCTGCGCGGGTGCCTGCGAACAACGCATCTTCGACTTCCTGCTCACCGCAGCGGCCATCGGCATTCTCTATAAGGAAAACGCCTCGATTTCCGGTGCAGAAGTCGGCTGCCAGGGCGAAGTGGGGGTGGCCTGCTCGATGGCCGCCGGCGGCCTGGTCGCCGCGCTTGGCGGCAACCCGGGGCAGATCGAAAACGCCGCGGAAATCGGCATGGAACACAACCTGGGCCTGACCTGCGATCCGATCGGCGGGCTGGTGCAGATTCCGTGCATCGAACGCAACGCCATGGGCGCGGTGAAGGCCATCAACGCCAGCCGCATGGCGATGCGCGGCGACGGCAAGCACAAGGTGTCGCTGGACAAGGTCATCAAGACCATGCGCGACACCGGCCGCGACATGCAGGACAAGTACAAGGAAACCAGCCGCGGCGGGCTGGCGGTGAACGTCATCGAATGCTGAGCAGCGCTTATGACGCCACGCACGCCCCCGCGGCACTGACCACGGCGTCGGCAGTCTCGCGGCAGCGTAACGACGACACCTGCTGAACACCTGCCGCCATGGCGATCTGTGACGTGTCTCGGCATTCTCGCCAGGCGGGAGCGAACGCCCGCACGCACCGGACCGAAGGTTCGCAAATCGGCAAATGACCGCGCAAATCGCGCCACTGCCCGTTTGCCTGTTCATCGACGATCCAGGTCGGCGCTTCGTTAACAACGACACGCCGGCCATCAGCCAGTTCCGAAATCGCGACACACAATCGGGGGATTCACCATGAAAGTGAACTGCGCTGTATCGGGGGCGTTGTCGTGCTGCCTCACCGTTCTGTCCGTCGTGCTGCCGGGTCATGCGATGGCATTGCCCAGTCCCCGTCCGCCGATGCGAGCAATGCGTCAACCGACACCCGCCACCGGCCACGGTCCGCCGACAAGCGCGTGATCGGCTACTTCACCCAATGGGGCATCTACGGCCGCAATTATGTCGTCAAGGACATCCAGGCCAGTGGCGCAGCCGGCTATCTGACCCACATCAACTACGCCTTCGGCAACGTGCGCAACAATCGCTGCGAGGTCGGCGTCATCGCCCCGTCCGACCCGAATACCGGAGCCGGCGGCGACGCGTATGCGGACTACACCAAGGCGTTTTCCGCCGAACAAAGCGTAGACGGCGTGGCCGACACCTGGAACCAGCCCTTGCGTGGCAACTGGAACCAGTTGAAGAAGCTCAAGGCCGCCAATCCCAGGCTCAAGGTCCTGATCTCGCTGGGCGGCTGGAGCTGGTCGGGCGGCTTCTCCAGTGCCGCCCGCCCCGAGAACCGCAAGGCCTTCGTCGCCTCCTGCATCGACGCCTACCTGAGCGGGAATCTGCCAGTCACCGACGGCGCCGGCGGCACCGCCGCGGCGGCAGGCGTATTCGATGGCATCGACATCGACTGGGAATATCCGGTGGCCTGCGGGCTGACCTGCGGCAGCCCGGAGGACCGGGAGAACTTCACCGCGTTGCTGGCCGAGTTCCGCCGTCAGCTCGACCACGTGCGTCCCGGGCTGCTGCTGACCGTGGCCGTCGGCGCCAGCATCGACAAGATCCGCGTCACCGACCCCGGCCAGTACGCCCGTTTCGTGGACTACATCAACGTGATGACCTACGACTTCCACGGCGCCTGGGAGTCGCGCACCAATCACCATTCTGCGCTGTTCGGTTCGCCCGCAGATCCGTCTACCGGCGACCAACGCCGCTACAACAGCAACGACGCCATGCAGGCCCTGCTCGATCGTGGCGTACCGGCCGCCAAGCTCAATCTCGGACTAGGCTTCTACGGCCGCGGCTGGACCAAGGTCGGCAACGCCAACGGCGGCCTGTACCAGAGCGGCAGTCCTGCGCCGGGAACGTACGAGAACGGCGTGGAGGACTACAAGGTGCTGCGCGGCCTGCCCGGCACCCACGCTGTCGATCCCTTGGCGCGTGCGCACTGGCTCTACGACGGTGCCACCTTCTGGAGCTACGACACCCCGGCACTGGTGGGCGAGAAGATGCGCTACGTCAAGGAACGCGGCCTTGGCGGCGCCTTCTTCTGGGAGTTCAGCGGCGACTATCAGGGCGAGTTGCTGCGGACCATTGGCAAGGGTCTGAAGTAACGCAATCGCCGCTGGCCCGAACCGCCCCTGCGAGCATCACGATGCCGGCCATGCGCCGGCATCGACTTCACTGCACGCACTGCAGCCTGTCAATCGCTAGCCCGTGTCGCAACCGTGAAGGTGGCGCCACTGCGCCGTCATCAGCCGGCCACAATCCGCAGCACGTCATCCAGCAACGCGGCCGCGGTCACCTCGGCGCCTGCACCCGGTCCCTGGATCAACAGCGGCTGCGCGCGATAGCGGTCACTGCTGATCGCCACCCGGTTATCGGTCCCGGCACCGCCCGCCAACGGGTGATCGAGCGCCAGTTCGCGCAAACCCACGCTCGCTCCATGCGCGTCCACGCGACCGACAAAGCGCAGGCAACGCCCTGCAGCACGCGCCTGTTGCCAGCGCGCCACAATCACCGCATCCAGCGCCAAGCTGCGCATCCAAGGCGTCAAGCGGCAACCGCGCAATGCCTGCTGGCACCAGCGATTCCACATGTACCTGCTCGGCCTCCAGCTGCCATCCGGCGGCACGCGCCAGGATCAGCAGCTTGCGCCGCACATCCTCGCCGGACAGATCGATGCGTGGATCCGGCTCGGTATAGCCAGCCGCCACTGCCTCGCGCACGCAGGCGGAAAACGCGCCGCTGCCGTCGTAGCGATGAAACAGCCAGGCCAACGATCCGGACAACACGCCTTCGATCGAATGAATCTGGTCGCCGCCGGCCACCAGCGCACGCACGCTGCTCAGCACCGGTAGCCCGGCGCCCACAGTGGCGCTGTCGCCATAAGACGCGCCGCTGGCATGACGAGCCGCATGCAGCGCCTGCGCACGCGACAACGCGGTGCCCTGGCCCAGTTTGTTGGCGGTGACCACATGCACACCGCGCTGCAACCATTCGGCATGCCAATCGGCCACGATATCGCTGGCAGTGGCATCCACCAGTACATCGCCGGCACGCAGTGCGGTGGTTTCTGCCCACGGCTGCAAAACCGCCTGCCCGCGCGGCGCCGCATTGGCGTGCTGCAGGGCCTGCTCGGCGCTGACGCCACAATCCTGCGCAACACGCGAATTGGCCAGCCAATCGAAGCGCGGCAAGCGCAGTTGGCGTTGCTGCAGCGCGGTGTAGCGCGTCACGAAAGCGCGCCCCACGGTGCCGGTCCCCAGCAACGCCAGCCGCGGCGTAGGCGTCACTGCAACGACCTGCGCACGGCGCGAAACGGGCAGGACATTGCTCACGCGTCGACCTGTTTGCGGCTGGTGGTGGTCAGGGTCGCTTCGGCACGGGCCAGACCGGCACGCAGATCGATCAGCAGATCGTCGGCCGATTCGATCCCGATCGACAAGCGCAGCAAGCCATCGGAAATGCCGGCTGCCGCACGCGCTTCGGCGGTCATTGCCGCGTGCGTCATCGAGGCCGGATGCGCGATCAGGCTTTCCACACCGCCCAACGACTCGGCCAGGGTGAAGTAACGCAAGCCATCGACGAACGCACGCACGGCCGCTTCGCCGCCTTCCAGTTCGAAACTCATCATCGCCCCGAAGCCCTTCTGCTGGCGCGCGGCCAGTGCATGGCCCGGATGCGCCGCTAGCCCCGGGAAATACACCCGATTCACCGCCGCATGCCCGTCCAGCAGCGCGGCGATGGCGTCGGCGTTTTCCTGATGCACGCGCAGCCGCGCATCCAGCGTGCGCAGACCGCGCAAAGTGAGGAAGGCATCGAATGGCGAGCCGGTCAGGCCCAATGCATTGGCCCACCACACCAATTGCTGATGCAGCTGGGCATCACGCGCTACCACTGCACCGCCCACCACATCGCTATGGCCGTTGATGTACTTGGTGGTGGAATGCAGCACCAGATCGGCGCCGAAATCCAGCGGCTTCTGCAGCGCCGGCGACAGGAAGGTGTTGTCCACCACGGTCAATGCACCGACCTTCTTTGCCGCTTCGATGACGAAGCGCAGATCGGTGATGCGCAGCAGCGGGTTGGACGGGGTTTCGATCAACACCAGCTTGGGCGACTGCGCCAAGGCATCGGCCAGCGAACGCGGATCGGTCAGATCAGCGGTGATCAGCGCGAAGTGGCCCTTCTTGGCCAACGCATTGAACAGGCGCCAGCTGCCGCCGTACGCATCGTGCGGCACCACCAGCGTATCGCCGGGTTGCAGCACCGCGTTGAGCACCAGATTGATCGCGCCCATGCCGGTGGAGGTGATCACCCCGCCCGCGCCGCCTTCCAGTTCGGCCAGTGCTTCGCCCAACAGGTCGCGGGTCGGATTACCGCTGCGGGTGTAGTCGTACTGGCGCTTGTTGCCGAAACCATCGAAAGAAAAGTTCGACGACAGCACGATCGGCGGGGTCACTGCGCCGTAGGCGGTGTCGCGATCGATACCGGCACGCACGGCGGCGGTGGCGGCAGTACAGGGGGCGTCGGTGGGGTCACGAAAGCTCATGCGGTTTCTCCGGTGCTGCGAAGGGCGGTAGTGAGGATGGCGTCGATGCGATCGATTTCTTTCAGGAAGGCGTCGTGCCCGTACGGCGAGCGCAACACGCGCAGGCTGCCGCGCGGGCCAAGGCCTTCGACCAGGCTGACCATGTCGGCCAGCGGCACCAGGCGGTCGCCCTCCACCGCCACCACGACGGTAGGCACGCGCACATGCGCGGGGTCGATGCGATGCAGGTCGATGGATTCGGACAGGCGCAGATACGCATTTACCGGCGTGCGCGCCACGTACTGCGCCCCGGCGGCGTCCAGATAGTCCTCGGCCGCCACCCGCACGCGGCCATTGATCACTTCCGGCGGCGCATCGAAGCGCTCGCTGAATTCTTCCGGCGTGCGGTAGCTGAGCATGGCGAACTGCCGCGCCAACGCCAGGCCATGCTGCTCTGCGCACTGCAGCTGGCCCAGCGCCACCGCGCGGCGTTGCAGGGCACGCCAGGCCGCGGCGTATGGGTGCGCGCGGTGCGCGCCGCTCACCGCGACCAGGGTGCCAACACGGGCCGCGTGGCTAATTGCGAATTGCAAGCCCACCAGCGCACCGTAGGAATAGCCGACAAAGCCGTGCAAGCGCCCGATGCCCAGCGCGTCCAGCAAGGCGGCAATCGCATCGGCCTGGTCGGCGGTATCGATGGGCGCGTCCAGGTTGCCGTCGGCACCGAGAAAATCGAATGCCAGCAGGCGGCGCGCGGCAGGATCCAGCGCGCGGCCACTGCCGACCAGCCCATCCACCCAGCCCTTTTCGGGGAACATGTTGCTGGCGGCCAGATGGCGGTGTGCGGAGATGCCACCGGCCACGAACACCACCGGCGCAGTGGCCGCGCCGATCAGCTCATAGCGCAGCCGCAGCTCGCGCATGCCGGCATGGCGCATCGGCAGGGCGATGACGAGTTCGCCGCGCACGGCAGTGAAGCCGTCGTCGCTGCTGGCGGGGGTTTCGACGAAATCGTTGGTAGACGGCGATGCTGTATTCACGAGGCTCATGGCGGTATCCAGGGTGGATCGGCCATCGAGCTTCGCGGAGCTCGCGTTCGACGTGCGCAAGGCACGATTCGAACCATCTTTCGGCGGACGCGGAGGTCCCCGCAGGATTTGGCACCAAACGCGGACGCTTGCGCGTTCCGCTGGCTGCCCCGGCATCAAAGGGCCTGTCCCTCCGCCGGTCTCGATGGTGAGGCTAAGATGCCACCGGAATTTTACGATGTCAATCTTTTCATGCGGATGGAAAGATATATTTTCATCCGATACCACTCCTCTCGACGCTGGGCCGCATACTTGCGCCCCCTTGCTCGAGTCGATGGCGTGCCCTATCACGTGTCTCGCACTGCCCTGCCCGCCTTGATCGCGGCATGCGTCTTGCTGCCGGCCTGGGCACCCGCGGCATGCGCACAACCGCCTTGGCATTGGCCAGGCGCTGCGCAGCACTCGCCCCAGGCACGCAACGCACAACCCGCGACTGCGGTCACAGGCACTGGCGCCTCGCTGCAGCTGGAATGGCAGGCGCCGGTGTATCTGGCCTGGGTCGCCAATCCGCTGGCCGGGCCTGCGCAACTGCGCCTGAGCGCACCGCCTAGCGAGGATTACCGCGCCGTGCCGCAATTACCGCTGACGCTCGAGTTGGCCGCACACGAGCGCCGCCTTGTCACCCGGCTGTATCCGGCCAGCAACCAGCGCACCCTGGGCGGTTTCGGGCTCACGCTCGAGGTGGTGCCGGGCGATCCAAGCGCCACCCCGCAGCCAGTGCGCTATCAATTGCCATTCCACAACGTGCCGGTGCAGGTGGCGCAGGGCTTTGGCGGGCAATTCAGCCACGCCGATCCGCCCAACTGGTATGCGGTGGACTTCGCCATGCCGCAGGGCACGCCGGTGCTGGCAGCGCGCGAGGGCGTGGTCATGGAAGTGCAGCGCGATGTCCTCGACAGCGCCCCGACCAACCCTGCCGCTGGCGGCGGCAACCTGGTGCGCGTCCTGCATGCCGACGGCAGCATGGCCCTGTACGCCCACTTGGCGCCCGACGGCGTGGCCGTGCGACCTGGCCAGGCGGTGCGCACCGGCGAGCGGCTTGGCGCCTCAGGCAATACCGGCTTCAGCACCGCGCCGCACCTGCACTTTGCAATCCAGCGCAATGCCGACATGCAGTTGCTCTCGCTACCGTTCCGCATGCTCGGCCCGCAGGGCGAGCTGCAGTTTCCCTCGCCGGCGCCCTGACCGCCGCCGGCCCGACCGAGGTCCGGCGCCCAGATCGCCGAGCCCCACCCCTGCCGCAAAGCGTGCCGCAGCGAAGCCGCTATAATCGTCGGCTTCCTCAGTTTCCGCAGGCGTCCAACCGGGCGCGCCCCGCCCATGTCCGAAGTCTCCAACGAAGCCGCGCGCCGCCGCACCTTCGCCATCATTTCCCACCCCGACGCCGGCAAGACCACGCTGACCGAAAAGCTGTTGCTGTTCGGTGGGGCGATCCAGATGGCCGGCTCGGTGAAGGGCCGCAAGGCCGCTCGCCATGCCACCTCGGACTGGATGGCCCTGGAAAAAGAGCGCGGCATCTCGGTGACCTCCTCGGTGATGCAGTTCCCGTACGAGGGCAAGATCGTCAACCTGCTGGACACGCCCGGCCACGCCGACTTCGGCGAGGACACCTATCGCGTGCTCACCGCGGTGGACTCGGCACTGATGGTCATCGACGTGGCCAAGGGCGTGGAAGAACGCACCATCAAGCTGATGGAAGTCTGCCGGCTGCGCGACACGCCCATCATGACCTTCATCAACAAGCTCGATCGCGAAGGCAGGAACCCGATCGATCTGCTGGATGAAGTGGAAACCGTGCTCGGCATCCAGTGTGCACCGGTCACCTGGCCGATCGGCATGGGGCAGCGCCTCAAGGGCGTGGTGCACCTGATCTCCGGCGAAGTGCATCTGTACGAACAGGGACGCAATTTCACCCGTCAGGATTCCACCATCTTCCCCTCGCTGGAGGCTCCCGGCCTGGTCGAAAAGATCGGCGAGCAAATGCTGGCCGAGCTGCGCGAGGAGCTGGAGCTGGTGCAAGGCGCAAGCAACCCGTTCGATCTTGACGCGTACCGCGCCGGCCAGCAGACACCGGTGTTCTTCGGTTCGGGCGTCAACAATTTCGGCGTGCAGCCGTTGCTGGATTTCTTCGTCGAACACGCACCGCCGCCGCAGACGCGCGAGACAACCGGCCGCCGCGTGGAGCCGACCGAAGCCAAGCTGAGCGGCTTCGTGTTCAAGATCCAGGCCAACATGGATCCGCAGCATCGCGACCGCGTGGCCTTCATGCGCGTGTGCTCTGGCAAGTTCACTGCCGGCATGAAGACGCTGCATGTGCGCAGCGGCAAGGACGTCAAATTGGCCAACGCGCTGACCTTCATGGCGTCCGATCGCGAGATCGCCGCCGAAGCGTGGCCGGGCGATGTGATCGGCATCCATAACCACGGCACCATTTCCATCGGCGATACCTTCACCGAGGGCGAATCGCTGTCGTTCACCGGCATTCCCAACTTCGCCCCGGAACTGTTCCGCCGCGCGCGCCTGCGCGATCCGCTCAAGCTCAAGCAATTGCAGAAGGGTCTGGCGCAGCTGTCCGAAGAAGGCGCCACGCAATTCTTCCGCCCGTTGATGAGCAACGACCTGATCCTGGGCGCGGTCGGCGTACTGCAGTTCGACGTGGTCGCGTACCGGCTCAAGGACGAATACGGCGTGGATGCGATCTTCGAGCCGGTGAGCGTCACCACCGCACGCTGGGTGCACTGCGACAATCCCAAGAAGCTGGAGGAATTTCGCGAGAAAAATGCCGGCAACCTGGGCATCGACGCGGCCGGCGAACTGGTTTACCTGGCACCGACCCGCGTGAATCTGCAGCTGGCACAGGAACGCGCGCCGGATGTGCGCTTCTCGGCCACCCGCGAACATGCGCATGCCAGGGCGATCGATTGACCTGCGCATGACCTGGAGCAAGCGTGCGGTACCGCTGGCGATGCGAATTGCTCGCAATTGCGGTACCTTTTGGCATGAACGCAGACGCCTCCCCCTCGACCGACCTGCGCGACGAAATCGCCAGTGCCGTCACACACGGCCTGGGTGCGATTGCCGCACTGGCCGGTGGTTCGGTGCTGATTACGCTGGCCGCCATCTATGGCGATGGCTGGCAACTGGCCACCGCCATCGTGTTCAGTGCCACGCTGGTATTGCTCTACGTCGCCTCCACGCTGTTCCATGCCATTCCGCATCCGGGCGCCAAGGCGCGCCTGCAGGTGCTCGATCATTGCGCGATCTATCTGCTGATCGCCGGCACCTACACACCGTTTACGTTGATCAATCTGCGCGGCCCGTGGGGCTGGGGATTGTTCGCCGCCATCTGGACGATTGCCGCCGCCGGGGTGATTTTCAAGCTGTTCTTTACCGGTCGCTTTCGATTGCTCTCGACGGTGCTGTATCTGGCGATGGGCTGGCTGATCATCGTGGCCATCGAGCCGCTGCTGCGCTCTGTCGACACCTGGTCGCTGTGCTGGCTGTTGGCTGGCGGGCTCTTCTACACCTTGGGCACGTATTTCTATCAACGCGACACCCAGCGTTACTTCCACGCCATCTGGCATCTGTTCGTGCTCGCCGGTAGCGCTTGCCACTTCGTTGCGGTGATTGCGCAGGTGATGTGATCTGTGACCCACAGCGCGTTCGCGCGCCGTGCACGACCAGCCATTGCCAACCATTGCGCACGTGAACAACGTGCCCTCCTCGCCCGCTCATTCGCCCGCCCGCCTATCGCGACGTCGCCGTTGGTGGATGTGGCTCGGCATCGTTGCTGTCCTCGTGGCGATCTTCGTCCTGCTGTTCGACTGGAACTGGTTGCGCGGGCCGGTCGAACGCGCGGTCAGTGCGAAGACCGGGCGCGCAGTTCATCTGGGTCATCTGGATGTCGATCTGGGCCGCATTACCACCGTACGCGGCGAGCGATTGAGCCTGGGCAATGCCGCGTGGTCCAAGCGCGGCGCCATGGCAGAAATGAACGCGGCCGAGATCGATGTCGAATTCTGGCCATTGCTGCGCGGCAGCCTGCGGTTGCCGGAGATCCGGCTTGAGCACCCCACCCTGTTGCTGGAAGCTGGCAACGACAGTCATCCGGGTAACTGGGTTTTCGACCAGAGCGATGGCGACGGCAGCATGCCGCGCTTGGGGCGCCTGTTGGTGAATGACGGGCGGCTGCAATATATCGACGATGCCAGCCGCTCTGACGTGGATGTGGCGATCAACAGCCTGGCACCGCCCAGCAGCGACCAGCGCGCTGCGCCGATCGGAATCGACGGCAAGGGTCGCTGGAAAGGCTACCCATTCTCGCTCAAGGGCAATACCGCTTCGCCGCTGGAATTGAGCCAAAGCGAACACCCCTTTCGCATCGATCTGCGCGGCAGCGCCGGCGCCACGCGGACGCATGTGCGCGGCACCTTGACCAATCCTTTCCAGTTCCGGGTGTTCGACCTGCAGATGGCACTGAGCGGCCAGGATATGGAAGACCTGTACCCGCTGATCGGTGTCGCGATGCCCTCCACGCCGCCTTACACGCTGGACGGCCGCCTGCGCCGTGATGGCGGTGTCTGGCGCTATGAAAAGTTCGCCGGCACTGCCGGCGACAGCGATCTTTCCGGTACTGCAGAGATCGACCTGCGCAACAAGCGGCCGTTCCTGCGCGCAGACCTGGCTTCCAAACGGCTGGATTTCGACGACCTGGCCGGCTTCGTCGGCGCGCCGCCCAAAACCGGAGCCAACGAATCGGCAAACGCCGAGCAGAAGAAACAGGCCGCGCAGCTCGCCGCCAGCGCGCGCGTTCTGCCGACCACGCCGTACGACCTATCCAAATTGCGTGCAATGGACGCGCAGGTACGTTGGCGCGCACAGCGCATCAATGCACCGTCGTGGCCCCTGGACGATATGGACGCCTCGCTGACGTTGAAGGACGGCCTGCTGCGGCTGGATCCATTGAACTTCGGCGTCGCCGGCGGCGACATCCGCTCCACCATCGGCATGGATGCGCGCAGTGCAGTCATCACCACCCAACTGAAGGCCAGCATTCGCGGCATTCGTCTGGATCAGCTGTTCCCCGATGCCGCGCTCGCCAAGCAGGCCTCGGGTGCGATCGGCGGCGAGCTGGATCTGCGTGGCCGCGGCAACTCCATCGCCGCAATGCTCGGCAGCGCCGATGGCAGGCAGCATCGGCGTCGGCATGGGCCGCGGCCATGTCGGCAACCTGATCATGGAGCTGGCCGGCCTGGACATCGCCGAATCGCTGAAATACCTGCTCACCAAGGACCGGCAGATTCCCGTGCGCTGCATTTTCGGCGACTTCGGCGTGCAGGATGGGCTGATGCAGTCGCGGGCACTGGCCTTCGATAGCACCGACACCATCATCGTCGGCGAAGGCAACATCAGCCTCAAGAACGAAACGCTCGATCTGCTGCTGCGCCCGCGCCCGAAAGATCGCAGCATCCTCAGCCTGCGCTCGCCGCTGCGGATAGGCGGCACCTTCAAGGACCCAAGCTTCCGCCCCGACTTCAAGGCGCTCGGCGTGCGCGGCGCGATCGCGGTTGCGCTCGGCAGCATCGCACCGCCGGCCGCCCTGCTTGCGACCTTCGAACCAGGCCCGGGCAAGGACAGCAATTGCGGCGGCAAGTACGCGCAGTAAGGCAGCGCAGCGTCAACTGGCGATGTAGCGCTGCAGCTGATCGATATCCTGCCGCTGCGCTTCGATCACCGCCTTGACCAGGTCGCCGATCGAAATCACGCCTTGCACGCGGCCGTTTTCGACCACCGGCAGATGGCGAAAGCGTCGATCGGTCATCAGTTGCATGCAGCGCTCCACCGTGTCCGATGGCGACACTGTCACGACCTGCGCGCTCATGATCTCGGCGACACTGGTCGTGGAAGAGGAGCGATCGCGCAGTACCACCTTGCGCGCGTAATCGCGCTCGGAAACGATGCCGACCAAGCGCGACCCGTCCATCACCAGGACCGCGCCGATGGCCTTCTCGGCCATCAGGCGAATCGCCTCGATCACCGCGGCATCGGCGGCAACCGCAAATACCTCAACCTGCTTGGTCCCCAACAGCTGTCGTACGGTCTGCATGGCCCGCTCCGCGCTTGGTCTGGTGATCGCAGCCTACTCCCACCGCGCCGCGCCGGGTATCAACCAGATACAGGGGGCGCTGCTTGGCCTCGTCGTACAAGCGACCCAGGTATTCGCCAATCAGGCCCAGGGCAATCAGCTGAACGCCCCCAGAAACAGGATCACCGACATCAGCGTCGGCCACCCAGCCACTGGGTCGCCCATCAGCGCGGCCTTGATGACGACCCAGGCGCCGAACAGGAACGCCAGCGCCGCAGTCAGCAGGCCCAGATACGTGGCCGCACGCAGCGGCACCGTGGAAAAACTGGTGATTCCATCGATTGCGAAATTCCACAGCCGCCATACCGTGAACTTGCTGTGCCCGGAAAGCCGCGGCTCACGCCGATACGGCAGTGCCACCTGGCGAAACCCGACCCAGCCGAAGAGCCCCTTCATGAAACGGTGGCGCTCGCGCAGCTGCTGCAAGGCCTGCACCACGCGTGGCGACAACAAGCGGAAATCGCCGGTATCGGCAGGAATCGGGGTGCGCGACAAGCGCCGAATCACCCGATAAAACGCGTGCGCAGCGCTACGCTTGAGCCAACTCTCGCCCTCGCGAATAACCCGCGTACCGAAAATGTTGTCGTAGCCACCCCGCCACAGCGCAACGAATTCCGGGATCAACTCCGGCGGATCCTGGCCATCGGCATCGAGCAACACCACCGCACCCGGCAGCACGTGGTCCAGTCCGGCAGAAATCGCCACTTCCTTGCCGAAATTGCGCGACAACCGCACCGCACTCACCTGCGCATCGGTTTCGGTCAGCGCGTGCAACACCTCCCAGGTGCCATCGGTGCTGCCGTCGTCGACATACAGCACGTGCGTCTGCAGGCCGGGCAATTGCGCCAACACCGCGCACAGGCGCGGATGCAGCAGGGGATGCTGGTTTCTTCATTGAAGGCCGCGATGAGTACCGTCAGGCGTTCGGGTGCGGACGGCGGTTGGGCAGTCTCGATCATGTTCACCGCGATGGCGCCTGCAGATAGGCAGGGCCGCCCAACTGGCGCGTCTGCCGCTGGATCCACGTCGCACGCCGCTGCACGAATGCACCCGGACGACGCGCGTCATAGCGCCGTGGCGATGGCAACACCGCTGCCAGGCGTGCCGATTCACTTGGCGACAGGCCTGCCGCATCCTTGCTCCAGAACTGCTGCGCAGCCGCTTGCGCGCCGTACACCCCGTCGCCGAACTCGGCCACGTTGAGATACATCTCCAGGATGCGTTGCTTCGGCCAGAACAGCTCGATCAACACCGTGTACCAGGCTTCCAGGCCCTTGCGCACCCAGCTGCGGCCCTGCCACAGGAACACATTCTTGGCGACCTGCTGACTGATGGTGCTGGCGCCGCGCACGCGTCCACCGCGGGCATTGTGATCACGCGCCTTCTCGATCGCCTGCAAATCAAACCCGTGGTGCATCGGAAACTGCTGATCTTCGGCAGCCACTACCGAAATCGGCAGGCTTGCGGCGATCTTGTCGTAATCACGCCACTGCTGATGCAGCGAAAAACGCCAGTCGCCTTCGCCCCATGCTTCCAGGTAACGCCCCACCATCATGCTGCTGATCGGCGGATCGACCACCCGCAAGACCAGCACCTGCAGCACGCTCGCCGCTGCAAACAGGAGCGGGGCCGCCATCAGCCAGCCCACCCACCGCCGCGCGCGCGCGGTGGCGCCGCCTGCTTGCCATCCCATGCATCCGTCCCCATTGTTCGATACGACCTTCAATCCCGATGCCTGCCGCATTATCCGGCAACCAGCGTCCCTTACGCCCGATGTTTCCATGACCGATCACGATCAGCTTTCCCGTTTCCTGCTGCCAGCCGCTGGCGTGCGCGGCGTCCATGTGCGCCTGACCAAGGCCTGGCACGACATCCAGGGGGCCGCCGAGTATCCGCCCGCCGCGCGCCAACTGCTCGGCGAAGCTGCGGTGGCCGCTGCACTGTTCACCGGCCACACCAAGGTCGACGGGCGCCTGTCGGTGCAACTGCGCGGCAACGACATCTTGCGCACCCTGTTTGCCGAATGCACCGCCGCCGGCACCTTGCGGCATCGTGCAGTTGGCCGAGGGCGCGGATGCGCCGACCGACCTGCGCGAACTGGGCGAGGCCGCGCTGCTGGCGATCACCATCGAGAACCCCGGCCTGGACCCGCGCGAGCCGCAGCGCTACCAGAGTCTGGTCGGCATGCAGGCACCGGACCTGGCTGAAGCCTTCGAAACCTATTTTCAGCAGTCCGAACAGTTGCCGACGCGCTTGCTGCTGGCCGCTGGCCCGGATCAGGCCGCCGGCCTGCTGTTGCAGAAGCTCCCCGGCGACGAGGGCGACACCGATGGCTGGACCCGGATTGGCGCCCTGTTCGACACTCTGGGCGCACCGGAGCTGCTCTCGGTTGCCGGCCAGGACCTGCTGCACCGTCTGTTCCACGAGGAAGAGCCGCAGTTGCTCGGCAGCAAGCCGCTCAGCTTCGGCTGCTCCTGTTCGCGCGAGCGAGTCGCCTCGATGCTGCAATCGCTAGGCGAGGAGGAGGCGCGCGCGGCCGCCGAGGCAACGGGCGAAGTCGAGGTGCGTTGCGAATTCTGCGGCCGTGAGTATCACTTTCCGTTGACCGCGCTGGACGTAATTTTCAACGCGGCGCAGCCCTCGCAGGAAGCGCCAGAAAGGTTGCAATAGATAGGATGACGGTGGTGTTCTGGGGGACGCGACCACTTGTTAAATAATCATAAACACCCTAGCATCCTACTTGCCCGCTCTCGGGAACTTAACAACTGCCCCTGGGTCTGACCTCTGGTATGCGATACCTACTGCGCCTCCCGCTAGCTTTGATGGTTGCCCTTGCGGCGGCCACAGGCGTGCACGCGCAGTCGGCGCAGCAGTTGCGCGAAAGTACGATCCTGCCGGTGTGGAACAAGGGCAGCGGCAAGGTGGAAGCCTTTCTGTACCTGGAGCCGACCGGCGAGCAGAAAGCCGGCGCGCGCTGGCATTTCGGTCGCAACTCGCTCGATGCCGCGTTTGG
The DNA here is from genome assembly GCA_022749655.1 of Xanthomonas phaseoli pv. phaseoli. GTDB lineage: Bacteria > Pseudomonadota > Gammaproteobacteria > Xanthomonadales > Xanthomonadaceae > Xanthomonas > Xanthomonas phaseoli. The sequence continues at coordinate 2,026,428 of CP094243.1, read as the reverse complement.
TCTGAGCTCCGGCGACTCGCTTGGCCTGGCCTGCTCTGCAACAGCAGCCGTGGCACCAATATCAGTGGTCTTGCCAGTCACTGCCTGCTTGCAGGCATCGGCGATGATGAAGAAGACAGCGCGGCTGCCTCGCGCCGTGTGTCCGGCACGCTGGGTTTCAATCGCGGTAGCGCCCGGGTCGGCGTCACTGCCGGCGCTGGCCGCGACACCCTGCCTGCCTGGCTGATCGGTGCAGGCAAGGCCCCGTTGACGCGTGTCGAGCAAAACGACCTGACGGTGTTCGGACAGAAGAACATCGGCCGCGAAGGTTTTGTTTCGATTGGCGGCACCTATGCTCGGGCACGTCTGGTACCGCTGGCCGATGTGTCTCCGGCCATTGCCGACCAGTGGGACAGCAAGACCTTGAGCGTTGGCGGCGGCTACGGAGCCTTCAGCGCAAATGTCATTGGTCGCGTCGTCGACGTCCCCGGCCAACCCGAAAAGTGGGAAGGCCTGGGCGTGGGCCTGACCTGGCGCACTCCCTGGAGCGGCCAGCTCACCGTGGGCGCCGAGAACGTCATCTCCCGCGGCAAGAACCCGTTCGCGCCAAGTAACGAGAGCAACAGCGACGGGACGGTTCCGTACGTCAGATACGAGCAAGACCTGTAACCCACTGATTCCGAAGCATTTCTCAAGACGCCATCGGCCCGCAGCCGGTGGCGTTTTTCGTTGCGGATCGAACGCCAGGCGGCCACTTTCACAACCTTCTTCTTTTTCGTTAACGGGACTTTAATTTCTCTCGCAACGCATATACCATCGGTTCACCCTGACGTTTTGGATCCGCTTTTTCGGAACCCCCGGCAGGCAAAACAACCCTTGGCAGTACCCAAGATCACTTGGAGAGAGAGCTAATGAATTGCAAGTCCAACAAACTGCGCGATGCAGTTGTCCTCGCGCTCGTCGTGAGTGTGGGCGGTACCGGCACCGCCATGGCCCAGGAAGCCGGCACCACCAACCTCGACAAGATCGAAGTGACCGGTTCGCGTATTAAGCGCGCCGACGTCGAAACATCGCAGCCGGTCTTCAGCATGAGCCGTCAGCAGATCGAGTCGCAGGGCTTGACCTCGATCGGCGATGTGATCCAGAACATCTCAACCAATGGTTCCGCGCTCAACACTAACGTCAACAACGGTGGCAACGGCGAAACCCGCGTCAACCTGCGTAACCTCGGCTCCAACCGCACCCTGGTGCTGGTCAATGGTCGCCGCTGGGTTGGTGGCACGGGCCTGGGCGGCGCAGTCGACCTCAACACGATTCCGACTGCTGCCGTCGAGCGCATCGAAGTCCTGAAGGACGGCGCCTCCACCATTTATGGTTCGGATGCCATCGCCGGCGTCGTCAACATCATCCTGCGCCAGAATTTCGATGGCGCAGAAGCAAACGCCTACTTTGGTCAGTACGACAAGGGCGATGGCAGCCGCGAATCCTACGACTTCACGATCGGCTCGACCGGCGACCGCTGGCACGCCACCCTGGGCGTGGGTTACGTCAAGGAAGAGCCGGTCTGGGCAGGCGATCGCGAGATCTCCTCCGTCCCAGTGTTTGGCGCAGTTCCCGGCACTGGCAATAGCACCACCATTCCGGGTGGACGCTTCGGCATCTACGGAGTGACCGCTACCAATGCGACCACGGGTGCACAGACGTTCGGCGCAACCCGCTTCAATGGCACGCCCGGCTTCTCGATCACCAACGACGGCGGCACCACCTCGCGCAATTACACCGCTGCCGACAGCTACAACTTCGCACCCGCGAACTACTTGGTGACGCCGCAGGAGCGCAAGTCGGTATTTGCTGATGCTGGCCTGTCGATCACCGACAACGTTCGCTTTAAGACGACGGTCACTTATAACGAACGCGAATCGACGCAGGTGCTTGCACCGATGCCGATCGTCCTCGGTCGTTCGGCGCCCGGCACCAACGGTGCTGATATCGTCATTTCCGCTGCAAACATCTACAACAACACGGGCCGCGATATCGACTACATCCAGTATCGCGCTGAGGAAACCGGCGGCCGTATTTTCACCCAGAACGTGAAAACGTTCGGCTTCAACGGTGCATTTGAAGGTGACTTCGAAGTTGGCCAGCGCTTCTTCAGTTGGGAAGCAGGCATGTTCTACGGCAAGAACGACCAGACCGAGCGCACCACCGGCCTGTTCAACATTTCTGCGCTGCGTAACGCCCTCGGTCCGTCGTTCGTTGACGCCTCCGGTACGGCGCGCTGCGGCACTGCAGCAAACACCATCGATGGCTGCGTTCCGATGGACATGCTCCATGGGCCCGGGTCGCTTACTCCGGAAATGCTGCGGTATGCCGGTTTCAACGCCCATGACCTTTATGGCTATGAGCAGAAGACCTACTACGGCAACGTCGGCGGCGAACTCTTCGATATGCAGGGAGGCGCGTTCGCTTTCTCGCTGGGTGTCGAGCACCGTGAAGAATCCGGTTTCGACGATCCGGATGCGCTGATCAATTCCGGCGATACCACAACGGCAACGCGCGCACCGCCACCAGTGGTGGCTACAAGCTTGACGAAGCCTATCTGGAATTGGCCGTGCCGCTGCTTGCCGATCTGCCGGGCGCTCAGTTGCTCGACTTCAGCTTGGCTACCCGTTATTCGGACTACAGCAACTTCGGCGACACCACCAACAGCAAGTTCGGTTTCCGCTGGAAGCCGATTACTGACTTGATGATTCGCGGTAACTGGTCGCAAGGCTTCCGTGCACCTTCGATCAGCGAATTGTTCCAGGGTGTCAGCGATACGTTCGAGGACGTCCGCGATCCTTGCGCAGGCTCGTACGATACTGGCGTAGCGAATACCTCGCGTCCTGGCTCTTGCGGTTCGGTGCCGGCCTACGCGCAGGCGAACCCGCAGGTCCGTACCGCGACGGGTGGCAATCAGCGTTTGAAGCCTGAAACGTCCACCTCCAAGACGTTGGGCTTTGTTTTCAGCCCGGGCTGGGTGACCGGTCTGGATGTTTCGCTCGATTGGTGGAACATTCAGATCGAAGATGCGATCGATACTCAGACCGTGCAGGAAACGCTCAACAGCTGCTACTTGGCTGGCGTGGCGAACGCCTGCTCTCTCATCCAGCGCGAACCCACCGGCGAAATTTCGAATCTGCTGGCGGTCCCGAACAACATCGCCAGGATCGAAGCAGAAGGCTATGACCTGACGATTGGCTACCGCCTGCCCGATACGGCCTGGGGCAATTTCAGCTTCGTGTGGGATTCGACCTACCTCAGCAAGTTCGTGGTTGAGAAGCCGCTTCAGGATCCGGAAACCCGCGTTGGCCTGTATCGGGGCGGCTCGGCTCAGGACAACAACTGGCGCATCCGCTCCAACCTGATGGCAAACTGGGAATTGGGCGACATCGGCAGCTCTGTGGCGATGCGTTACTACAGCTCTCAGGTCGAGAACTGCATCGGCGCCAACGTCAGCAACCCGGTGAACATTGGCCTGCTCTGCTCGGATCCGAATCGCGTCACCAGTGCAGGTGCAGCACCTCGCAACCACATCCCGAGCGTTACCTATACCGATATCAGTGCGTACTGGAAGGCGCCATGGAATGCGCGTGTAACGGTCGGCGTCAACAACGCGTTCGATCGGGATCCGCGGCAATCTGCTACGGCTTTTGCAAATAGCTTCGATCCGCAGTACGAAATTCCGGGTCGCTTCTATTACATGCGCTATACCCAGAAGTTCTGATAATCGGTTTAGAAAAGTCAGTAATCAAAAGGCCGCGATTCGAAAGAATCGCGGCCTTTTCGTTGTTCTCATTCTCAGATATCCCGCCGGCGCTGTGACGCACGGCGAATAGCTCACCCCGGAATCAACGTCTGGATCACATGCTCGACGTAGGCTTCGAAATCTTCGCGGGCCGGCTTGGGCTGTTGCAATTGCAGTGAGAGTTGCAGGAAGCCGACGTAGGCGGCGTAGGCCAGGCGGGCGCGGTGCTGGGCGTCGGTGCGGGACAGGCCGGCCTGGCGGAACGAGGCGATGAGGTAATCGAGGCGACGTTGCGAGACGCGGTCGATGACCGGGCGCACGGCCGGGTGGTCGAGTGCCTTGAGCAGTTCGCTATAGATGACGTGCGGTTTGACTTCGTGGGCAACCAGCTGAAACAGCGCGCGCAGGCGGGCGCTCGGGTCGGGCACGTCTTCCAGGCTGCCGAACACTTCTTTTTGCTCGAAGATTTCCCAGCGCTCAAGGGCCGCCTGCAGCAGCGCGTCGCGCGAGGGGAAGTGCCAGTAGAAGCTGCCCTTGGTCACGCCAAGCCGGCGCGCCAGCGGCTCGACTGCAACCGCGCCCACCCCTTGTTCGGCGATCAGGTCGAGCGCGGCCTGTGCCCAATCGTCCGCGCTGAGGCGATTGCCGCGACCGGAACTGGCGCGGGGCGTGGTGAGGCTGGAGTCGATGGTGTCGTTCATGCCGCGATTTAACCATACGCTTGTGTCAGTTGCAGTATGCATCACGAAATTGACATATCAGCGCCATGATTCAGTGGCTTAACCGTCCATACGATTGAGTATTGACAGTCGCCATCGCCCATCCATACCATTAAGTATGGTCATCTCACCCTCTAGCCTCGCCTCCACTGCACGCTTGTCCAGCGTCAACGCTGGCGATGCAGTGCTCGCGGTGTCGATGCGGGGTGCAGAACATGCGCCGACGGTGTTGTTCGCGCATGGCTTTGGACAAACCCGACATGCGTGGGAAGCCACCGCCATGACGCTGGCAAACAAGGGCTACCGCACCCTGGCGTACGACGCGCGTGGGCATGGCGATTCCAGCTCCAATGCGGCAGACCAGCCCTACTCGGCAACGCAGTTCACCGACGACCTGATCGTGCTGGCCGGCGAGCAGCCCGAGCCACCGGTGCTGGTTGCTGCATCGATGGGGGCTTGTTCGGGCTGCTGGCCGAAGCGCGGTGGCCGGGCCTGTTTCGTGCCATCGTGCTGGTCGACATCACACCACGCTGGGACACCACGGGCGTGGAGCGCATCCTGCGCTTCATGACCGCGCATCCGGACGGTTTTGCATCGCTGGATGCGGCTGCCGATGCGATTGCTGCCTACCTGCCGCATCGGCCGCGCAAGACGCCGGGCCAACTGCAGGCATTGCTGCGGCAGCGTGCCGATGGGCGCTGGCACTGGCACTGGGATCCACGCCTGGTCGACGAGCTGGCCGGCCAGGATGCCCAGCTCCAGCAGCATGCGTTGCTGGAGGCGGCAGCACAGGTACGTTGCCCAATGCTGCTCATCAGCGGCGGGCGCAGCGACCTGGTGACGCCAGCCAACATCGCCGAATTCCTCTCCATCGCGCCGCATGCGCAGCATGTGCATCTACCCGATGCCACGCACATGCTGGCAGGCGACGACAACACCACGTTTACCGCCACCGTGTTGCATTATCTGGACGCACTGCCGGCGGCTTGCACCATCGCAGCGTCCAACACTACCGAGCATGTCACTGGAGCAAGACCATGAGCATCATTGCACCGTTCCTCCTCGTCATCCTGGCGGCGGGTATCGCTGCCTATCACCGGATGCGCCTTGCCACGTGGGTTGCGATCAGCGCCTGTGTGCTGGTGGCGTGCTGGCTGCTGGGTGCCAATCTCACCGCCACCATCGTGGCCGCCGCGCTGGTGGTGCTGGTCTCCGCACCGGTGCTGCTGCCGTTCCTGCGCAAGCCGCTGCTGACCACGCCGCTGATGGGCTTCTTCCGCAAGGTGCTGCCGCCGCTGTCGCAGACCGAGCGCATCGCATTGGAGACCGGCTCGGTCGGTTTCGAAGGCGAACTGTTCACCGGTGATCCGGATTGGCAGAAGCTGCTGAACTATCCCAAGCCGCAACTCACCGCCGAAGAACAGGCCTTCCTGGATGGCCCGGTGGAAGAGCTGTGCAAGATGATCAACGACTGGGAAATCACCCACGTCCACGCCGACCTGCCGCCGGAGCTATGGGACTTCATCAAGAAGAACAAGTTCTTCGGCATGATCATTCCCAAGCAGTACGGCGGCCTGGGTTTCAGCGCGCTGGCACACCACAAGGTGATCCAGAAGCTGTCCTCGATCTCCAGCGTGGTCAGCTCCACCGTGGGCGTGCCCAATTCGCTCGGCCCCGGTGAGCTGCTGCTGCACTACGGTACCCCGGAACAGAAGGACTACTATCTGCCGCGGCTGGCGGTCGGTGCGGAAGTACCATGCTTCGGCCTGACCGGTCCGTTCGCCGGCTCCGATGCCACCTCGATTCCGGACTACGGCATCGTCTGCAAGGGCGAGTGGAATGGCGCCAATGTGCTGGGCGTCAAGCTGACCTTCGACAAGCGCTACATCACCCTGGCACCGGTCGCCTCGCTGATCGGCCTGGCGTTCCGCGCCTACGACCCGGACGGCCTGATCGGCGACAAGAAGGACATCGGTATCACCCTGGCGCTGTTGCCGCGCGACACCCCTGGGGTGGAAATCGGCCGCCGCCACTTCCCGTTGAATTCGCCGTTCCAGAACGGCCCGATCCATGGCGAAGAGGTGTTCATTCCGCTGAGCCAGCTGATCGGTGGCGTGGAGATGGTCGGCAAGGGCTGGAACATGCTCAACGAGTGCCTGGCGGTCGGCCGTTCGATCACCCTGCCCTCCACCGCCAGTGGCGGCAGCAAGGCCGCCGCGGTGGTGACCGGTGCGTATGCGCGCATCCGCAAGCAGTTCGGCCTGTCTGTGGGCCGTTTCGAGGGCGTGGAAGAAGCGCTGGCCCGTATCGGCGGCAAGGCCTATGCGATCAGTGCGCTGTCGCAGGCCACGGCTGCAGCGGTGGATCGCGGCGATGTGCCGTCGGTGCCGTCGGCGATCGCCAAGTACCACTGCACCACCATGGGCCGCGAAGTCGTCAGCGACATGATGGACGTGATCGGCGGCAAGGGCATCATTCTGGGGCCGCGCAACTTTGCCGGCCGTGCCTGGCAGGCCGCGCCGATCGGCGTGACCGTCGAAGGCGCCAACATCATGACCCGCAGCCTGCTGATCTTCGGCCAGGGCGCCATCCTGTGCCATCCGTGGGTGTTGAAGGAGATGCAGGCCGCACAGGATGCCGATACTCGTCGCGGTCTGGAGCAATTCGACCAGAGCCTGTTCGGTCATATCCGCTTCGGTATTTCCAATGCGGTGCGCTCGTTCTGGTTCGGCCTGACCGGTGCGCGCATCGGCGCGGCGCCGGGCGATGCATATACCCGTCGGTTCTTCCGCAAGCTGGATCGCTATTCGGCCAACCTGGCCTTGATGGCCGACGTGTCGATGCTGATGCTGGGCGGCAAGCTGAAGTTCAAGGAGTCGCTGTCCGGTCGCCTGGGCGATGTGCTGAGCCATATCTACATGACCAGCGCGATCCTCAAGCGTTATCACGACGAGGGCGCACCGGCGAGCGACCAGCCGCTGCTGGCCTGGGCCTTCCACGACAGCGTGCACAAGATCGAAACCGCGCTGTCGGCGGCGCTGCGCAACTTCCCGATCCGCCCGGTGGGCTGGTTGATGTGGGTGCTGATCTTCCCGCTGGGCCGTCGCGCCGAAGCGCCGGGTGACCGCCTGGGCCATCGTGTGGCGTCGCTGTTGATGACGCCCAACGAGGCGCGCGACCGTCTGGCCAACGGCGTGTTCCTGACACCGTGCGCCAACAATCCGGGCGGCCGTATCGCCAGCTACCTGACCAAGGCGGTGATGGCCGAGCCGGTGGAGCGCAAGTTCCTGAAGGCGCTCAAGACCAAGGGCATCGAAGCGCTGGATTTCCCGGCGCAGCTGGACGAAGCCGTGGCCGAAGGCGTGATCAGCATGGAAGAGCGCAAGCTGCTGGAGGAGCTGCGGGAGATCATGATGGACACCATCACCGTGGACGACTTCGATCCGCATGAGTTGCGTGCGGCCAGCTTCTACGACAAGCCGCAGGTGCAACAGCCACGCGAAGCTGCGTAAGGCGTAAAACTGGGGCGAGAATAGACGACGGCGGGCTTCGGCCCGCCGTCGTTGTTTGTGCAGATGGGTCTTGTCACCACCACGCGGCTGCGGCCCCATCGGCTGCAGGCTCGCGACAGACCGCATCCGTCGGCGACGCGACGCACTTGCCCGACGATCGAATGAGCGCGCATAGCGGCCGGACGCTTGCCAGAGTCGCGCACCTCACACGCTGCAAGCAGCCTGGCGTTGAGGCTAAGGACGAGCGCTCTTCGCAGCCATGCACACTGCGAACAACTACTGCAGCTGGATCAGAACGGCAGCCATACCAGCGCCAAGGCGATCAACGCCGGCAGCGCCTGTACGAAGAAGATGCGGCGGTTGACGCTGTAGGCGCCGTAGCAACCTGCCACAACCACGCAGACCAGGAAGAAGCTCAGCACGTCGGCGCGGGCGGCCACTGCGCCCCACAACAGGCCAGCGGCCAGGAAGCCGTTGTAGAGCCCCTGGTTGGCCGCGAGCACGCGGGTGGCCTGCGCCTTCTCGAGGCTATTGCGGAAGGTCTTCAAGCCCAGCGGGTGCGTCCACAGCACCATTTCCAATACCAGGATGTAGACGTGCAACAGTGCGATGCACAGGCCGGCAATGATGGCGAACAGGGACATGGCAGACCGCCTCGGCAAATGGTGCCGCCAGCATAGCCGCGATTACGGTCGCGCCGTTCGGCACACCTGCACTGCCGAGCTGGTGCGTGCGCTTCTGGCGCGGCCGGTGTGAGAAGCAAACCGTTGGCGTGGTCGATGCCGAGGCGACAAGTGGCGTATGTGCACCTCTGTGCCGAATGTGCTGTGACCGTGCTTACTCGGAAACGCGCTTGTCCGTCTCCACGTCGCGCTCGGCAGGTAGCTTGCGCGCTTGGCGCAACAGGCCGAACGCGCCGACCGTCATGCCGGTCGCCACGGCCAGGCCGACGCCGAACACCGCGCTGGAGCCGAACGCAGAGACCAGCTTGTGCACCCAAACGAAGGTGAGATCGCCACCGCGATAGACCACCGTGTCGATTGCGGCGCCCGCCTTGTAGCGCCACTCGCGATTCACCCGCGTGTACAGCGTTTCGCGCGCGGGCTTGGCCAGTGCGAATTCGCTGGAGCGGGTAATCACCTGCACAATCGCAATCATCATCGGCAACGGCAAAGCCGCCAAAGCCGCATAGCCCAGCATGATTGCCACGCCAGGGATCAACAACGCCGGCGCGATGCCGAAGCGCGACAGCAAGGCGCGCGTCACCAGCAGCTGCAGCACCAGCGCCAGCGCATTGATCGCCAGGTCGATGCTGGAGTAATAGGCGGTGGCCGCCGCTGCATCGGTGTAAAGCCGCCGCACCAGCGCCGCCTGCTCGTTGTAGAGCAAGGTCCCCACGCCCACGCCGAACAACACCATGAAGGCCAGCCAGCGCAACAGCGGTTCGCGCACGATCAGCTTGAGGCCGCCGAGCACATCGCCGCCCATCGGCACTTCCCCGGAGCTCAGCTGGCCCTCCTGTTCGCGCGCAACGGCCCACAGCCGCAGGCGCAGCACGCAGACCACGCAGACCGCCAGAAACCCGGCCGACACCAGCATCAGATGCGCGATGCCGATACGCTCGACCAGGACGCGGGTCAGGACCGGGCCGAGAAACGCACCCAGCGTGCCTGCCGCGCCGATATAGCCGTAGTAGCTGCGCGCTTGGGCATTGCTGAAGACATCGGCCATGAAACTCCAGAACACCGCTACCGCGAAGAGGTTGAAGACGGTCACCCACAAAAAGAACGCCATGCCACGGCCCGGCACGCCGCTGTCGAACAACACGTAGAACAGCAGCAGCGTGGCGATGAAGAAGCCATACACCCCCGGCAGGAACACCCGCCGCGGATAGCGGCTGACCAGGGCGCCGTAGACCGGTTGCAGCAGCACCATGATCAGGAAGGTGCAGGTAAACAGCACCTGCAGCGTGAAGTCCTTCAGCGGCACACCGTGCGCGGCGAAGAACGCGATCATGCCGGTGGGAAAAAGTGCCTCTACATCGGCCGAGGCGCCCATCGCCTCGCGCACCGGACGCAACACGTAGTAACCGCTGAGCAGACAAAAGAAGTAGAGGAACGACCATGCCAGTGATGGCGAGCTACGCAGTGCCGCGCTCAAACGGCCAGCCGCAGATCGCGGCGCAGAAGGGCTGGTCATGGGGTCACGGCCGCTCGCACAGGCGGGCCCGACAGAAAAAACATGGCAACGGCAGCACCTGCGAAAGAAGCGCGCAAGTTAGCCGATGCGAGGCAGCGCCACCAGCGACAGTCGCAGGACACTGCGGCCGGGGCTGCGCTTCGTGCCGGCACGCTGCTTGCAGCGCCTAGTGCACCAGCGCGTGGCAACGCCTCGGCGGCCCCAGAATCCTCGATTCCTGAATCTAAAATCATCAATAGGATCAATGCGATGTCCATTCATCTTCCGGCAGTTTGTGCTATTGCAAAGCGCGGCGCTAGAATCGCCGGAGGCAGCGGAACAGGCGGGACCACCATGACAGAAATGCGCACGCGCCGACGGTTCCGACCGTTGGCCATCGGGCTGTTCGGGGCGTTATTGCCTCTGGCCCTCTCCTCCACCGCGCAGACACCCGCGCCCACCGCCGCTGCATTGCAGGCGGCCACTGTGGCGCAGTCGCCCACCGCACCGCTGCCCTATCGCAGCGCGCTGCCGGCCAATCAGGTGTTGGCACCGGCTGCCGGTTTCGATGTGGCGGCATTCGAATCGATGGCGGACCAGCTGACCTACGGCAACCGGGTGCCCGGCATGGCGATGGCCATCGTGCAGGGCGGCAAGGTGCTCAGCGCGCGCGGCTATGGCGTCACCGATGTCAATCATCCGCAGCCGGTCGATGGCCACACCGTGTTTCGCCTGGCCTCGCTGTCCAAAGCCTTCGCCGGCACCATGGCCGGGCTACTGGTCAACGATGGCGTGCTGCGCTGGGACAGCAAGGTGGTCGACTATGTGCCGGGCTTCCAGCTCAGCGACAACGCGGCCACCCGTCAACTCACCGTGGCCGAAGTACTCAGCCATCGCGTGGGCCTGACCCGCAACGCCTACGACCGCGATATCGAATCCAACGTCGACTACTACTCGCTCAGCCATAAGCTGGCCGCTGCGCCGCTGCGTTGCGCACCAGGCGATTGCTACGCGTATCAGAACGTCGCCTTCAGCCTGGTTGGCGATGTGGTGTTCGCCGCATCGGGCAGCTTCTACGAGCAATCGGTAGAGCGCCGCATCTTCAAGCCGCTGGGCATGAACGACGCCAGCATGGGTCTGGCCGGTATCCAGGCCAGCCCGCACTGGGCGCGCCCGCATGTGCGCAGCCGCAATGGCTGGGTGTCGCTGACGCCCAAGCCCACCTACTACCGCCTGGCGCCCGCTGCGGGCGTCAACGCCAGCGCCAGCGACATGGCGCAGTGGCTGCTCGCGCACACCGGCCATCGCACCGACGTGCTGCCTGCGCCGCTGCTGGCGACGCTGCACGCGCCGCTGATCTCCACGCCGGGCGAAATGCGTTCGGGCTGGCGCCATGAGCGTGTGGATGCAGCCAGCTATGCGCTGGGCTGGCGCGTCTTCGATTACGCCGGCCATCAAGTGGTGTTCCATGCGGGCGCGGTGCAGGGGTATCGCGGCTTGGTCGCACTGCTGCCAGAGCGCGACCTGGGTGTTGCGATCCTGTGGAACGGCGAAAGCGGCCTGCCCTCGGGCATGCTGCCGACCATCCTGGACCGCGCGCTCGGCCTGCCGGCCAAACGCTGGCTGGACATCGACGTGGACGGCGACTTCGGCAGCGAGAATATGCTGGCAGAGAAGCCCGACCCGGCTGGCAAGGGCGTGTCTTCCGGCAAGTCGGTGGCGTCGCCACGCTAAGTGGACCTCGTGCACTGACCTGGTGTCGGTAGCGTAGGCAAAGGCGGCTTCGGCCGCCTTTGTTGTTTCTGTGTCTTCATTGCGCGTTGGGCGGCTCGCCGATGGCATGCCTGCCGGGCGCGCAGGAGCAAAGCCGTGGATGTGCGATGCGACTAACATCCTTGGCTGCCGCTAACACTCATTGCCCCCAACGCCGAGACTGAGCCGGTCTGTTCGCGGACCGACGTGGCGCGCCCGAACGGTTGGCTCTGGAATCTCACGGCGTGGTCCACCGCATGATCTTGCTCTGCGACCTGCTGCATTGCCGGCACGCCATCAAATCAGGCAGCGGCCGCGTGCTGTCGTGCCCTCGAGCCCTCGAGCCCTCGATCCCTCGGTAATCCCCCGCCCATTAGCAGACGCCAGAAGTGGAATTTTCTCGTATCCTTTCTCGAGGAGGTTCCATGAAGAAGTCCCGCTTTACCGACAGCCAGATCATCGCCGTGCTCAAGCAGGCCCAGGCCGGTGCGCCCGTGCCGGAGCTGTGCCGCGAGCACGGCATCAGCTCGGCCACGTTCTACAAGTGGCGCAGCAAGTTCGGCGGCATGGACGTGTCCATGGTCGCGCGCATGAAGGAGCTGGAGGAGGAGAACCGCCGGCTCAAGAAGATGTACGCCGAGGCGCAGCTCAGTACCGACCTGCTGAAGGAAGCGCTCGCAAAAAAATGGTGAGGCCATCTCAGCGACGCGAGATGGCCCAATCGGCAGTCACGAGCGGGCGTACGAACATCCGCCACGCCTGCCAGGCCTTCGCGGTGAGCGAGACCTGCTTCCGCTACCAGGCCAAGGCCAGCGAGCAGAACGCCCGGATCGCCGACTGGCTGGTCCGCCTGACGACCGCCCATCGCGACTGGGGCTTTGGCCTGTGCTACCTGTACCTGCGCAACGTGAAGGGCTTTGGCTGGAATCACAAGCGGGTCTACCGGATCTACCGCGAGCTGGAGTTGAACCTGCGGATCAAGCCGAGGAAGCGGCTGGTGCGTGAGCGGCCCGAGCCTCTGGCGGTGCCGGAGGCTATCAACCAGGTCTGGTCGATGGACTTCATGCACGACCAGTTGGCCGACGGCCGCAGCTTCCGGCTGTTCAATGTGCTCGACGACTTCAATCGCGAGGGGCTGGGGATCGAGGTGGATCTGTCGCTGCCGTCAGCCCGTGTGATCCGATCGCTGGAGCAGATCATCGAGTGGCGCGGCAAGCCCGCCGTGATCCGCTGCGACAACGGCCCTGAATACATCAGTGGCGCGTTGCTGTCCTGGGCGCAGCGGCATGGTATCCGGGTCGAGCACATCCAGCCGGGCAAGCCACAGCAGAACGCCTACGTTGAACGCTACAACCGCACCATCCGCTACGCCTGGCTCGCCCAAACCCTGTTCGACACCATCGACCAGGTGCAGGACAAAGCCACCCGCTGGCTATGGACGTACAACCACGAGCGTCCGAATATGGCGCTCGGCGGCATCACGCCTGCCATGAAGTTGGCGATGGCCGCTTAGCTCCACTTCTGGCGACCGCTAAAAGTGGGGGATTACCCAACCTCACACCCAGCACGCCAGTGCCAGGCATAAAAAGCTCCCTCCCCGCTGGGCGTCGGGGAGAGAGCTCGATGTTTACGGCGATCGGGTATTACAAGATCAGATCAGCGGTGCCGGGGTTGCGGGCAGCGCGACCGGAGCGGCCTTCTTCTTGCGAACGGCCGGCTTCTTCTTGGCGACCTTCTTCACGGCGGGCTTCTTGGCAGCGGTCTTCTTGGTGGCGGACTTCTTGGTCGCCTTCTTCGCTACTGCCTTCTTGGCGGTCTTCTTGGCGGTCTTCTTGGCGGCGGTCTTCTTGGTCGCCTTCTTTGCGGTCTTCTTCACTGCCTTCTTGGCGGCAGTCTTCTTGGTTGCCTTCTTCGCAGTCTTCTTCACCGCCTTCTTGGCGGTTGCCTTCTTTGCAGTCTTCTTGACGGCCTTCTTGGCAGCAGTCTTCTTCACTGCCTTCTTGGCGGTTGCCTTTTTGCGACCTTCTTGACTGCCTTCTTGGCGGCAGTCTTCTTCACTGCCTTTTTGGCAGTGGGTTTCTTTTTCGCAGCTTTTGCAGTGGCCATGTAATTGGCTCCTCGTCAGTGAACTATGGAGGTGAAACGCCCAGTTGAACCAAACCCCGCGACGGCATGCCGTCGTCGGGAACCGTCCGCAGATGATGCGCGACGGAACGGATACAGAAACACCCGCATCGAACAGCGACACGGGTGCGTAGTCGGAACGACAACTGCTTTCTTGGAGAGAAGCGGACCCGACTCCACCGTGGTTAGCGCTTCGGTGGACATCCGGAACAAGCTTGTCGGCGCGATGTCGATTCTGCTCACTCTCTTCTGCAGCAATGTCTGCTGGGCGAAACCTAATCACGCTTTTTTTTACTGTCAACACTCTTTTGCAATTTTTTTACCCACCATCGCTGCGCGCCACGGCCACGCCATCGAATCACCCCGCGCGTGCACATCCTCGTCCAAGCCAAAAGCGCGTTGGCCCAACAGCGTTTTCAAAAAAGCACTTCTTTTCCGCTGTTTTTTTATGCCGTGTGCTTGCGTGGCTGCCTGGGCGCTTGGACGACGCGGTGGCGAAGCCGATGCCGCGGCATTGCTTGCCGCCTGTCCGCCAGCTGAAAATTTTTTATCCAACGGCTGCACTTCCGACGTCGCATGAGCAGAAATGCGCAAACTTATCGAGTGCCTAGAGCGTCATGCACGCACCCGCGCGCACCGACTACCGCATCCATCGCGTGCACCGACCGATGATCGAGCGAGGCGGCATGGCGCAAATTTTTTCACCGGGCGCACGCCAAACCCTCACGAACGACTCACGTCAGAAATCCGGCGCAGTGCAGGCGGGCGAGCAGTGGATGCACGTTGGATCGTTGCTGCCGATCCAACGCATCGACATGCCACCAACGGCATCGCGGTCGGGGGCGGCCGACGCGTCCCTCTCGCCGATTGCGCGCCGGCTCGCGCCGCATCGCTGCACCGAGGCACGCATCACCGACGCAGCCGCGCAAAAAAATGGCCGCTCCAGGAGCGGCCATCGGATACCGGCGGCAACGATACCTGATCAGTGATCGTCGTCTTCGAGCAGCTCGGCATAGTCGTCCGGGTCCAGCAGGTCGTTGAGCTGTTCCTTGTCGTCGATCTCGACGACGAAGATCCAGCCTTCGCCATAGGCGTCCTCGTTGATGGTTTCCGGCTTGTCGCTCAACGCGCTGTTGACCTCGACAACGGTGCCGCTGACCGGGCTGTAGACGTCGGAGGCGGCCTTGACCGATTCCACCACCGCAGCGCCGTTGCCGACCTGCACGGTGTCGCCGACGCCCGGCAGTTCGACGTAAACCAGGTCACCCAGCAAGCCCTGCGCGTGGTCGGAAATGCCGACGGTCACGCGACCGTTGCTTTCGACGCGGGCCCACTCGTGGGATTTGAGGAACTTGAGGTCGCCAGGGATCTCGCTCATGGGTGTGCTCCGGGAAAGATGATGGTTGGGGACAGGTGGCTAGTTTAGACCGCGCGACAAGACAGGTGCACGCACGGCGGTGTGGCGATGGCGATACGGATACGGACCCGGACGCAGCGCCGCGCGCAATACGCGGCGCTGCACGAGTCAGTCGCCGAGCACGCCGGGCTGTGCCTGGCCATCGCGCACGAACGGAAACTTCACTGCGCGCAGCGGCACCTGCTTGCCGCGGATGTCCACCCGCAGCTGCTCGATGCTGCCGGCCGGCACGCGCGCGAAGGCGATCGCCTTGCCCAGCGTGGGCGAGAACGTGCCGGACAGGATCTCGCCTTCGCCACTGGCGGTGAGCACGGTCTGGCCATGCCGCAACACGCCCTTCTCGTCCATCACCACACCGATCAGCTGACGCGGTGCGCCCTGCGCCTTTTGCGATTCGAGCACGCTGCGACCGATGAAGTCGCGTCCTTCGTCCAGGGCGATCGTCCAGGCCAGCCCGGCCTCGTAAGGGGTGACGCCATCGTCCATGTCCTGCCCATAGAGATTCATGCCTGCTTCCAGACGCAGGGTGTCGCGTGCACCCAGGCCTGCGGGCTTGACGCCCTGCGCGAGCAACGCATTCCAGAATGCGACGGCGGCCTGCTGCGGCAACACGATCTCGAAACCGTCTTCGCCGGTGTAGCCGGTGCGCGCGAGGAACAAATCAATGCCATCGCGCGAACGCGTCTGCAGCGCGGCGAAACGGCCGAGCTTGCTCGCCGCTGCGGTGTCGGCCGGGTCGAGCAGGTCGATGACCTTGGTGCGCGCGCTGGGACCTTGCACGGCAATCATCGCGAAGTCGCTGCGCTCTTCCACCCGCACGTCGAAGCGTGCAGCCTGCTCGCCGATCCACTGCAGGTCCTTTTCGCGGGTGGCGGCGTTGACCACCAGACGGAAGAAGTCTTCCGTCATGTAGTAGACGATGAGGTCGTCGATCACCCCACCCTGCGGATTGAGCATGCAGGTGTACAGCGCCTTGCCCGAGACCTTGAGCTTGTCCACCGAGTTGGCGAGCAGGTAGCGCAGGAACTCACGCACGCGCGCGCCGTGCAGATCGATCACCGTCATGTGGCTGACATCGAACATGCCGGCGTCGCGGCGCACCTGGTGGTGCTCGTCCAGTTGCGAGCCGTAATGGATCGGCATGTCCCAGCCGCCGAAGTCGACCATCTTGGCGCCAAGCGCACGATGGGTGTCGTTGAGGATGGTCTTCTGGGTCATGTGCGCCGTTCCAAGGGAAAGACGGCCATTATCGCCGTCCTGTCACGCTTGGGGAACGGCGTACACGCCCTGCGTGGTTGCGCTGCCTGCAAGCGCTGAAGCAACGCGATGCTACGCCGCGCTGCAACAAGGCCGAGGTCGGCACCGCAGTGCCAAGCCCTGCCCGCGTACATCAACCGGCCGGCTGCACCAGCAAGGTCATGCCATCGACGCCGACGATGCGCACCGGCGTGCCGGCCGGCAGATCCGGGCCGGCCACCACCCAGAACGCATCATCGACCTTGGCCCGGCCGCGACCATCGTGGATGGCCTGATCGAGCGGCACGCAACGGCCGATCAACTGCTCGGCACGCCGATTGAGCAGCGGGCGATCGCTCTGTCGGCCCTTGCCGCGGAACCAGGTGCGATACACCTGCACCGAGACGAAGCTGAGCAGCACGAATGCCACGATCTGCCACAGCAACGCGATGTCCGGCAACACCAGCACCAATAAGCACACCGCTGCGGCGGCGATCCCCATCCACAACAGGAAGGCACCCGGCACCAGGGTCTCGGCCGCAATCAGCAGCAGCGCCAGCACTGCCCAGACCGCCACGTCCCAGCGCATGGCTCAGGCTCCCGCGCGCGGCGGCATCGGCGGTACGCGCACGGGCGCGTCATTCTTGCCGGCCGCCTCCTTGGCCAGCTCGGCGATACCGGCGATGGAGCCGATGATGCCGCTGCATTCCATCGGCATCAGCACGAATTTCTGGTTGGGTGCGGTGGCCAGCGCCTTGAACGCTTCCACATACTTCTGTGCGACGAAATAGTTGATCGCCTGCACGCTGCCGTTGGCGATGGCGTCGGACACCATCTGCGTCGCGCGTGCCTCGGCCTCGGCCAGGCGTTCGCGCGCTTCGGCATCGCGGAAGGCGGCTTCCTTGCGGCCTTCGGCCTCGAGCACGGCGGCCTGCTTCTCGCCATCGGCGCGCAGGATTTCCGATTGACGCGAGCCTTCGGCTTCGAGGATCTGGGCACGCTTTTCGCGCTCGGCTTTCATCTGCCGCGCCATCGAATCGATCAGGTCGCGCGGCGGCTGGATGTCGCGAATCTCGATGCGGGTGACCTTGATGCCCCATGGATTGGTGGCCTGGTCGACCACGCTGAGCAGTTGCGCATTGATGGTTTCGCGCTGGCTGAGCGACTCGTCCAGATCCATCGATCCGATCACGGTGCGGATATTGGTTTGCACCAGCGCGATCGAGGCGATCTCCAGATTGGACACTTCGTATGCGGCCTTGGCCGCATCCAGCACCTGGAAGAACACCACTCCGTCCACACGCACCACCGCGTTGTCCTTGGTGATGACGTCCTGGCTGGGGACATCCAGCACCTGCTCCATCATGTTGATCTTGCGCCCCACGCCGTAGACCACCGGCACCAGGAAGTGCAGCCCAGGGCTCATGGTGTGGGTGTAGCGGCCGAAGCGCTCCACCGTCCATTGGTAGCCCTGCGGCACCATGCGCACGGTTTTGAACAGGACAACGACGCCGGCAACCAACACGGCGATGGCGAGAAACGAAGTCGGAAACATGTGCAGCCCCTTGCAAGTCGTGGATCTATCCTTGCGTGAGTATGCCTCAGCGCTCCCGGCGACCAATGCCGGCCACGTGCAGGGCGGGCCCGGGCACAACCGCTGCAACCGGCCGCTGCCGCACGACAGGCAACGTACGCGCGTGCATGCAAACGCAGTCAGGCGCTACGCGGCGAGAACATGATGACCGCCATGCCGAGCAGGCAACAGGCGGCGCCGAGCAGATCCCAGCGCGTCGGCGTCACGCCGTCCACCCACCACAACCATAGCAGCGCGCTGGCGATATAGACCCCGCCATAGGCCGCGTACACGCGACCGCTCGCTTCCGGATGCAAGCTCAACAGCCAGACGAAGACGGCAAGGCTCAGCGCAGTGGGCAGCAGCAACCACGCGCTGCCCCCTTTGCGCAGCCAGAGATAAGGAAGGTAGCAACCGACCAACTCGGCGAGCGCCGTCGCGGCGAACAGCAGCAGCGTGGTCGGCGGGATCGTCATACGGGGCGCGGCGTATCGGTATCGGTATCGGTATCGGTATCGGTATCGGTGGCGGTGGCGGTGGCGGTGGCGGTGGCGGTGGCATCGTGGCCGGTTTGATACCGCACTGCACTGCGGGAAGCCTCACCGCCGACGGACGGGTGACGGCTGGCAGGGCTGTCCACAGGCGGGGCGTGGGAAAGCGGGGCGCGCGAGGCCGATGCGTCGCCTGCGGAACTGTCGACGGCCGGCACATCGCCGCGGCGCTCCTCCCGCTTGACCTGTTGCCATAACGCTTCCTGCGCGTCCAGCGACAACGCGTCCAACGACGTGCCGGCAGTACGCGCCTGCGCCTCCATTGCACGAAAGCGACGTTCGAATTTCAGGTTGGCGTGCCGCAACGCGGCGCCGACATCCACCTTGGCATGGCGCGCCAGATTGGCGCAGACGAACAACACATCGCCCAATTCGTCTTCCAGCCGGGTTTGATTGTCGGCCACCGGGCCGCGGGCGAATTCCACGCGCAGCTCTTGGATTTCTTCCTGCAGTTTTTCCAGCACCGGCATCGGGCCGGGCCAATCGAAACCCACCCGCGCCGCACGCGCCTGCAGCTTGGTGGAGCGCTGCCATTCCGGCAGCCCGCGCGCGATGCCGGCGAGTGCGGAGCCGTCCTGATTGCCTGCGGCGTGGCGCTCGTCGCGCTTGATCTGCTCCCAGCTGGCGCTTAACGCCTGCGCATCGGGCGCCGGTTGCGCGGCGAACACATGCGGATGGCGACGTATGAGCTTGTCGCTGAGCGTGGCGAGCACGTCGGCGAATGTAAACGCCCCCTGCTCGGCCGCCATTTGCGAATGGAAGACCACCTGCAACAACAGGTCGCCCAACTCGTCGCGCAGGCCAGCCAGGTCGTTGCGGTCGATCGCATCGGCCACCTCGTAGGCTTCTTCGATGGTGTACGGCGCGATGCTGGCGAAGGTCTGCTGCACATCCCAGGGACAGCCATTTTCGCGATCGCGCAGGCGCGCCATCAAGTGCAACAGCTGCTGGATATCGCCGGTGGATGGGGTCTGAGACATCGTGTCTTCCTGGAACCTGAGTGAGTGCGCCGCCTGCGCATGTGCCACGACGCAAGCGATGTACGCGGCCGTTGCACACCGCAACAACGCGCCGCACGCAAGCGCGTGCGGGGATACCGGAGTGTACCTTTCAGTGCGTCAGGGCTTTGCGCAGCCATGCCGTCGCCAGGACGGCGCGCATGCCGCTCAGGCCAGCCAATCGCGCCAGGGCAGATTGGGGTCGCCCAGTGCGATGAAGTCGCCGTTGAGCAAGGTGTCGCGGCGGTTGTAGCGGAACGGTTTGCCGCTGGCGCCGGCCAGCAACACGCCACCGGCCGCATGCAACACGCACTGGCCGGCGGCGGTGTCCCACTCGGAAGTGGGACCGAAGCGCGGATACACGTCCAGATCGCCCTCGGCGATGCGGCAGAACTTCAACGACGACCCTTGCGCGACCACGTCGATCTCGCCCATCCGCTCCAGCGCGGCGGCGGTACGCGCGTCGCGATGCGAGCGGCTGGCCGCCACCCGCAACGGCGTGGCGGCCGGGGTGCGCGTGTGCAGCATCTCATCGCGGTCGCCATCACGGCGGAAGGCGTTCTCGCCGCGCGCGGCGTACCAGACCCGCCCGTCGACCGGCGCCTGCACCACTCCCAGCACCGGTGCGCCCATATGGATGAGTGCGATGTTGACGCTGAACTCGCCATTGCGCTTGACGAATTCGCGGGTGCCATCGAGCGGATCGACCAACCAGTAACTGGTCCAGTACTGGCGCTGTTCCCAGGCCACGTGCGCAGACTCTTCCGACAGCACCGGCACATCCGGGGTGACACGGCGCAAGCCTTCGACGATGACGCGGTTGGCCGCCAGGTCGGCTTGGGTCAGCGGGCTGGCGTCGTCCTTGATCTCCACCGAAAAGTTCTGGGCATAGACCTCCATGATGGCCGCGCCGGCATCGCGCGCGATGGCGATCACGGTTTCGCGCAGCTCCATCGGGATGCGGATCATGGATTGCGCTCCAGCCATTCGCGCGCAATGAACAAGGCGGCCAGCGAGCGGCCTTCGGAGAAATCTTCGCGCAGCATCAATTCGTCCAGACGTGCGATCGGCCACGGCACCACGTCCATCTCTTCCGGCTCGTCGCCAACCAGGCGCTCGGGGTAGAGGTCGCGTGCCAGCACCAACCAGGATTGGTGACTCATATAAGTAGGAGCGAGCGTCATCGCGCGCAGCACCTGTACCTGGCGTGCGCCATAGCCGGCTTCTTCCTTGAGCTCGCGGTCGGCGGCCTGCTCGGGCGTTTCGCCGGCGTCGATGCGGCCCTTGACCAGACCGAGTTCGTAGCGATGCACGCCGGCGGCATATTCGCGCACCAGCAGCACGGTTTGCGCATCGAGCATGGGCACCACCACCACGGCGCCGTGGCCCTGGCTGAGTTGGCGTTCGTAGATGCGGCGCTGCCCGTTGGAAAATTCCAGATCCAGCTGCTGCCGACGGAACGGCCCGTCGCCCAGATCGGTGATCTTGTGGATGATCGGCAGACGCGAGCTCATGCGTCGCACGCAGCCGCAACGCGGGCCGATAGAATAGGCGGATGCATCGACATGTCCATGAACCCGAAATCCTAGCAGACCCTGCAGCCGCGCAAACTGCCGAACATTGGCGGCAACGCGATCTTGCGGTGGTGTGGCACCCTGCACGCAGATGCGTGAGCACCCGCACACGCTGCCGCTGGTGCCGATCGCGCGTGGCGAAGGCGCATGGCTGGTCGGCCATGACGGCCGCCGCTACCTGGACGCGGTGAGCAGCTGGTGGACAAACCTGTTCGGTCATACCGAACCGCGCATCGGCGCGGCCATCGCGCGCCAGGCCGGTGAACTGGAACAGGTGATGCTGGCCGGCTTCACGCATCCGCCGGCCGTGCAACTGGCCGAGCAGTTGCTGGCGATCGCGCCGCGCCAGGCCGGGCGTGCACCGTTGTCCAAGGTGTTCTACGCCGACAACGGATCGGCGGGCGTGGAGGTGGCGCTGAAGATGGCCTTCCATTACTTCCACAATCGCGGCGACCACCGGCGGACGCGGTTCATCGCACTGGAGAATGGTTACCACGGCGAGACCATCGGCGCGCTGTCGGTTGGCGATATTCCGCTGTACCGGCGCGTGTATGCGCCGCTGTTGCTGGAGGCGATGTTCACACCCTCGCCCGATGCCTACCTGGCCGAGCCGGGGCAAAGCGCCGAAGACCATGCGCTGCAGGCAGCCGATGCGTTGCAGGCCATGTTCGAACGCTCGCCCGGCGAAATCTGCGCGCTGATCCTGGAGCCGCGCGTGCAATGCGCGGGCGGGATGCGCATGTACCACCCGGCGTATCTGCGCCGCGCGCGCGAATTGTGCGATGCCCATGGCGCCTTCTTGATCGCCGACGAGATCGCCACCGGTTTCGGCCGTACCGGCACCTTGTTCGCCTGCGAACAGGCCGGCGTGATGCCCGACCTGCTATGCCTCTCGAAGGGGCTGACCGGCGGCTTCATGCCGCTGTCGGCGGTGCTGGCCACGCAGCAGCTGTACGACGGATTTCTGGACGATTCGCGCGAGCGTGCGTTCCTGCATTCGCACAGCTACACCGGCAACCCGCTGGCATGTGCGGCGGCGCTGGCGACCTTGAAGATCTTCGCAGACGACGACGTGATTGCGCGCAACCAACCCATCGCCGCGCGCATGCGCGAGCTTGCTGCGCAGATCGGCGCACACCCGGCCGTGGCGGACGTGCGCCAGGCCGGCATGATCGTGGCGTTCGAGCTGACCCAGGGCGGCGACAAGCGCACGCCATTTGCGCCTGCCGCACGCGTCGGCCTGAAGGCGTATCGCGCGGCGCTCGAAAAAGGCGTGGTGCTGCGCCCGCTCGGCGACGTGCTGTACTGGATGCCGCCGTATTGCGTGGACGAGGCGCAGCTTGCGTTGCTGGCCGACACCACCCGGCATGCCATCACCGAGGCGGTGGCATGCGCCTGACCCGTTCGCATGTCGCGCTGCCGCTGCACTGCGACCAGGAAGTGGCATTGCCGGAAGAGTCGGCCAATCACCTGCTGCGGGTGCTGCGGCTGCGCGAGGGCGATGCCTGCATCCTGTTCAACGGCGACGGCAGCGACTACCACGCACGCATCACCGTGGCGGGCAAGCGCGATGCACGTGCGCTGGTGGAACGCGTCGAGCCACTCTCCAACGAATCGCCGCTGCGCATCACCTTGATGCAAGGCATCGCGCGCGGCGAGAAGATGGATCTGATTTTGCAGAAGGCCACCGAGCTGGGCGTTGCGGCGATCGTGCCGGTGATCGCCGAGCGCACCGAGGTCAAGCTCGATGCGGCGCGCACCGAAAAACGCGTGGCGCACTGGCGCAGCGTGGTGGTGTCGGCCTGCGAGCAATCCGGCCGTGCACGTCTTCCTAGCGTTGCCGCGCCGCAGGGCTTGCAGGACGCGGCGCAGGCCAGCGATGCGCATGCGCTACGGCTGACGCTGGACCCACAGGGCGAGCATCGTCTGGGCACGTTGGCATCGAGCGTCCAGCAACACATCGTCGTGGCGATCGGGCCGGAAGGCGGCTGGTCGCCGCGCGATCGCGCGCTGCTTGCCGAGGCGGGCTTCAGCGGCCTGCAGCTGGGGCCACGCATTCTGCGCACCGAAACGGCAGGACTGGCGGCGATTGCGGCGCTGCAGTCGCGGTTCGGCGACCTGTAGCGCCATGACACTGTAGGAGCGCACCGGGGCGCGGCCGGGCGTTTATCGGTAAGACCGCATCGCGCCCGGGTGCGCCCCTACGGGCCCAGATGCGCTCTATGGGGATGCGGGGATTTGCTCGGCATGGCGTCGTCCCTTGCATGCTGACGGCTCCGTCCACCGCGTCCCGACCTGACACCCGCGCTGTCTCGTAGGAGCGCACCTGGGCGCGACAGGGCTTTTATCGGTAAGGCCTCATCGCGCCCGGGTGCGCTCCTACGGGATGCGGAGGTGATCCAGCCGGATTGCTGCACCTGCCGATGTGCGAGCGCTCAGCGGCCGTGCTGCAGGAACCAGTTGGCCGCGCCGATGACGCCAAGCTGGCCGTGCTCGACGATGCTCACCGGCACCTGTTCCAGCGCGGGACGCAAGGCGCCCTTGTCGAGCAGGCGCGCGACAAAATCGCTAGCGGCAATGAAGGTAGCGATTTGCGGCAGGAACCCGCCGGCCAGATAGACGCCACTGCGCACGCCATACAGCAGCATCAGATCGCCAACCACGCTACCCATAAACCCGCAAAACGCCTGCAGAGCGTCGTGCGCCAATCCATCGTTGCCGGCCATTGCGGCCGCGGTGATATCGGCCGGGCTGGCGTGCACCACGGGGTCGCCGCGCAAGGCAGCCAGCGCGGTGTAGAGATTCAACAGGCCTGGGCCGGACAACAGCGTTTCGGTACCCACGTGGGTGCGCGTGCGCCGCAGTTCCTGCAGCAGCGCCATTTCCAGATCGCTGGCCGGCGCCAATGCAGCGTGGCCGGCTTCGGTGGGCAGCACCACCGGATGGGCACCGTTGGGGATCCACAGCGCCGCGCCCAGGCCCGTGCCCGGACCAAGCACCAAGGCCGGGCCTGCGGCACCTTGCGCCGGGCCAGACAATTGCATGACCTGGTTGCCGATCATGTAATTGGCAGCGTAGGCGACCGCTTCGAAATCGTTGACCAGATGCAGGGCCTGCATGCCGAGCTGGCGGCGAATCTGCTCGGCGCCAGCACCCAGGGAAGATTGGTGGTGATCACGCTGCCGTCTTCCAGCGCATAGCCGGCGCTGGCAATCACGCCCCGGCGTACCGGTGCACGTCCCAGT
Organism: Xanthomonas phaseoli pv. phaseoli; assembly: GCA_022749655.1. Classification (GTDB taxonomy): domain Bacteria; phylum Pseudomonadota; class Gammaproteobacteria; order Xanthomonadales; family Xanthomonadaceae; genus Xanthomonas; species Xanthomonas phaseoli. Next base: position 2,001,783 of record CP094243.1, on the reverse strand, counting down.
TCCGCAAAAAATGTGGCCATGATGTCGGCAAGACCCGGATAGTCGGCGCAGCGGTATTTGCGGTAGTCCAGCATCGTGACCGGCTTGCCTGCGTCATCGCTTTCGCATACCAGCGCCAGGCGCACGTGCGTCCCGCCCACATCGGCGGCAACGAAGGTTTCGGGGCGCGGAAAGGCCACCGCTTCCATTGGACTGCTTGCGCTCACGCATTCTCCTGATCAGTGCCGGCGGCTGGCGTCGTCGCCCGTTGTCCGACGAACGGCACACGGGTAGACAACGTTGTCAGCAATCGTCTTGTAACGCAACCGTGGCACCCGCGACACCGCCCAAATGGGACGGCGCGCATCATTCGCCAAAAATCTGCAGCCGCGCCGGCGATTCCTGCACAACTCCCGAGCGCACCGTGGCCGTTACCGTGTTTACGATCGTACGCGCCGATGGTAGCAGTCGCGTTCGCAAAGCGCATTGCGCAAGATGTTGCGGCGCAGCGTCCGCCTCGGCCCGAAAATGCTGCATTGCAGCGCAATCGCAGCTACATCAGAGATCTGTGACGACGTGTTGACAACGCTGTCAGCGCTACGCGAGACTCGATTCAAATCGGGGTTCTGGCAGGAGGGGCCATGGACTGTTCGGTACTGAAGAACGGGCATTCCCTCGCCTGGCATTCCAGATTCGCGAGTCGTGCGTCGCCAGACGTTCCCGCTCGCTGATGTGCGTTTAGCTCCACCGCTTCACCACACGGGGACACCTCCTTCACCACGCGAATCGCCTGCCCTCTGCTTCGAGAGAAGCGTGCCAGCGCAATCACCGCGATCGGTCAGGGCGTGTTGTTTTGCCGGCCACGCCGAGCGCGTTGCGTCCTATTGCAGGGCAGCGCGCTCACAGCACTAACCAATGAGGAGGTTTAGCCATGCACAGCCGCACCACGACGTTAGCACTCTGTATCACCGCCGCTCTGTACTGCTCCGGCTCTGCAATGGCTGCCGGACAAGAACAACCAGCCCAGGCCAGCACGCCGTCGAGCACCACCGAGCTGGATACCATCACCGTCACCGGCTACCGCGCGTCGCTGGAAAAGAGCCAGGCGGTCAAGCGCTCGGCAAATTCCATCGTCGATGCGATCAGCGCCGAAGACATCGGCAAGTTCCCGGACACCAATGCGGCCGAATCGCTGGCACATCTTCCCGGCATCAGCGTCGACCGTCAGTTCGGCGAAGGCGAAAAGGTCAGCATCAACGGCACCGACCCGGCGTTGAACCGCGTGCTGCTCAATGGCCAGACCATCGCCTCGGGCGATTGGGGCGGCAACCCGACCGACACCAGCGGCCGTACCTTCAACTACACGCTGCTGTCGCCGGAAATCATCGGCCTGATGGAGGTCTACAAGACCCCTGAAGCGCGCATCGACGAAGGCTCGATCGGCGGCACCGTGATCGTGCACACCCGCAAGCCGCTGGACCTGCCCAAGAACACCATCCGCGGCTCGGTCGGCTACAACTACAACGATCGTTCGGAAGAAGGCAATCCGCGCGGTTCGGCGCTGTGGAGCTGGAAAAACGACGACGAGACCTTCGGCGCGTTGATTTCGGCCACGCACGACAAGCAGGACCTGGCGCGCGCTGGTATCGAGTTCTTCGGCTACAACACCGGCGCAGGCATCCCGGCGACCGCAAACATTTCCGGCGACGGTGGCAGCGTCGCGACCGCCAAGATTCCGGTCGGCATCAACAGCGCCTTCTTCCAGCAGACCCGCGAGCGCAACGGCCTGCAGGGCGCGCTGCAGTGGAAGCCGAACGAGCAGAACGAATTCAATCTGACCGGCATCTACATCAAGGGCAAGTACAACAACTTCAGCGAATCGCGTTACGTTTGCCCAGGCTGCGGCGACCAGGACAAGATCACCAGCGCGACCGTTCAGAACGGCTATGTCACCCAGGCCACGGTCACCGATGGCGCCGGCAATGGCAACCAGCCCTATGCGCAGCTGGACACCAACTATCGCGAAAGCACCGTCACCACCAAGAGCCTGAACCTGCGCCACGATTTCTACGGCGAGAATTGGGTGTTCACCACCCAGGTCGGCAACACCAAGGCCACCGGCGGCAAGAACCCCGAGTATCTGATGAAGTTCCTGCTGCAGGACGGCGGCTACGACTTCGCCTACGACGGCAGCCATACCGACGTGAACTACCAGAACGGCGCTGCGTCCAACTGGGGCCTGCCGGGCAGCCCGGCAGGATTGCCGGCAGGTTCGACCGCCACTGGCGCCATGCAGGCTGGTGGCATCTACTACGCCAAGAGCGAGGACCAGGAAAAGTACTTCCAGTGGGATGCCGCGCGCGACTTGAGCTGGGGCCCGTTCAACAAGCTGCAGTTCGGCTACAAGTACATCAACCACGATAACGGCGTCGATGCCCGCGGCAATCGCATCAATACCACCGATGCGGTGTCGCTGACCCAGTTCAGCCCCGGCACGACTCCGAGCGGCCTGTACGACGGTCTGGGCGCCAGCGGCGACCTGACCAACTGGTCCACCGCCAACCTGAACTCGGTGATCAGCTACCTACGCAGCCAGCCGCAAGGCCCCTACAGCATCGATTAGGTAATCCCCCACTTTTAGCGGTCGCCAGAAGTGGAGCTAAGCGGCCATCGCCAACTTCATGGCAGGCGTGATGCCGCCGAGCGCCATATTCGGACGCTCGTGGTTGTACGTCCATAGCCAGCGGGTGGCTTTGTCCTGCACCTGGTCGATGGTGTCGAACAGGGTTTGGGCGAGCCAGGCGTAGCGGATGGTGCGGTTGTAGCGTTCAACGTAGGCGTTCTGCTGTGGCTTGCCCGGCTGGATGTGCTCGACCCGGATACCATGCCGCTGCGCCCAGGACAGCAACGCGCCACTGATGTATTCAGGGCCGTTGTCGCAGCGGATCACGGCGGGCTTGCCGCGCCACTCGATGATCTGCTCCAGCGATCGGATCACACGGGCTGACGGCAGCGACAGATCCACCTCGATCCCCAGCCCCTCGCGATTGAAGTCGTCGAGCACATTGAACAGCCGGAAGCTGCGGCCGTCGGCCAACTGGTCGTGCATGAAGTCCATCGACCAGACCTGGTTGATAGCCTCCGGCACCGCCAGAGGCTCGGGCCGCTCACGCACCAGCCGCTTCCTCGGCTTGATCCGCAGGTTCAACTCCAGCTCGCGGTAGATCCGGTAGACCCGCTTGTGATTCCAGCCAAAGCCCTTCACGTTGCGCAGGTACAGGTAGCACAGGCCAAAGCCCCAGTCGCGATGGGCGGTCGTCAGGCGGATCAGCCAGTCGGCGATCCGGGCGTTCTGCTCGCTGGCCTTGGCCTGGTAGCGGAAGCAGGTCTGGCTCACCGCGAAGGCCTGGCAGGCGTGGCGGATGTTCGTACGCCCGCTCGTGACTGCCGATTGGGCCATCTCGCGTCGCTGAGATGGCCTCACCATTTTTTTGCGAGCGCTTCCTTCAGCAGGTCGGTACTGAGCTGCGCCTCGGCGTACATCTTCTTGAGCCGGCGGTTCTCCTCCTCCAGCTCCTTCATGCGCGCGACCATGGACACGTCCATGCCGCCGAACTTGCTGCGCCACTTGTAGAACGTGGCCGAGCTGATGCCGTGCTCGCGGCACAGCTCCGGCACGGGCGCACCGGCCTGGGCCTGCTTGAGCACGGCGATGATCTGGCTGTCGGTAAAGCGGGACTTCTTCATGGAACCTCCTCGGGAAAGGGGACGAGAAAATTCCACTTCTGGCGTCTGCTAATGGGCGGGGGATTACCATTACGGCTCATCGTTCGATGTCAAGGAAATCACCCATAACTTCTACACCCAGCTGAACTTCGAGTCCGGCAAGTGGCGCGGCAACCTTGGCGTTCGCTTGGTCGACACCAAGGACAAGTCGCTGTACTGGCAGAACAGCGGTGGCAACAACTACAGCCGTGTCGCGCAGAACACCGACTACTTCAAGCCGTTGCCGAGCTTCAACATCGCCTATGACATGACCGACGATTCCGTGCTGCGCTTCTCGGCAGCCAAGGTCATTGCACGTCCGCGCTATGGTGATCTGGCCGGCGCCTTCACCTTCAACAGCACCAACAGCCAGAACCTGACCGCCAGCGGCGGCAACCCCAATCTGAAGCCCTACGAGTCGACCAACTACGACCTCGCGGCGGAGTGGTATTTCGCTCCGTCGAGCATGCTGTCCGGTGAAGTCTTCTACCGCGATATCGGCTCCTACATCGTGACCGACACCAGCGAGCAACAACTGACCGATCCGGTCAGCGGGGTCACCGGGCTGTACACGGTCAGTTCGCCGATCAACGTGTCCAATGCAAAGGTCAAGGGCGCATCGATCAATTACCAGCAAGCCTTCGGTTACGGTTTTGGCTTGCAGACGAACTACACCTATGCCGAAGCGGATGCCAGTGAAGGCTTGAACCTGCCCTACCTGTCGCGCAATACCTACAACATCATTCCTTACTGGGAACAGGGCCCGTGGACGGTGCGCGTGAACTACAGCTACCGCTCCAAGTACTTCACCCAGATCGGCCGGCTGGATTCGAAGGTCTTCACCGACGAATACAAGCAGCTGGACCTGACCGCGTCTTATCAGATCAACGACTGGATGGGTATCAGCTTCAGCGCGACCAACCTGCTGGATTCGACGTACTACTGGTACAACGAGGTGAAGTACGCACCGATCGGCATGTACAAGAACGGACGCGGCTACCAGGCCCAGCTGAACTTCAAGTTCTGACGTAGTCCCGGCGCGCCACCACCCCTCCACGGTGGCGCGCTTTTTTTTGGACCTGTCGCTGTCCGCAGCGGCAGGTCGATGTCGCACCAAGGAGTGGTACTGGCCACGCCCCTTCGCAGCCGAGGGGCGTGGCCAGGCCCGCTTTCGCCATCCACGCGCGGCCGCGGCATGACCGACGCGTTTCGCTTACAGGAGTGCAGTTCCCATGACGACCGATAGCCGCCAGTTCGCGGCTCCATCCCGCCGCCACGCCGGAGCTGCACCCAGAAGCCGAATGCTCGCGTTCGCTCTCTTGCTCGCGCTGCCCGCGCTGCACGTCAATGCGGCGCAATCGCCGACCGCCGCCACCGCCGCCACGCTCAGCCCCGACGCGATCGACCAGCAGTGGCTCGATGCCACCGCCGCTTATGCGCCCGAGCGCGAGCGTCTGGTGCGCGAAGCAGAAGCCGGCGCACGCAAGGGTCCGTTCCGTCCCGATTGGGCCGCACTGAAGGCCTATCAATCGCCGGCGTGGTACGACAACGCCAAGTTCGGCATCTTCATCCACTGGGGTGTGTTCTCGGTGCCGGCGTTCGGCAGCGAGTGGTATTCGCGCAACATGTATCTGCAAGGCTCCAAGGAATTCGCCCATCATGTGGCGACCTACGGGCCGCAGGCGCGTTCCGGCTACAAGGATCTGATTCCCAAGTTCACCGCCCCAAGTTCGACCCGACTGGCTGGGCCAAGCTGTTCCGGCAATCCGGCGCGCGCTATGTGGTGCCGGTGGCCGAACACCACGACGGTTTTGCGCTGTACGATTCCAAGTTGTCCGACTGGACCGCGATGAAGATGGGGCCCAAGCGCGACCTGCTGGGCGAACTGTCCAGGGCCATCCGCGCACAGGGGCTACATTTCGGGCTGTCATCGCACCGCGCCGAACACAACTGGTTCTTCGATGGCGGGCGAAAGTTCGATTCGGACGTCAACGACCCGCGTTACGCGGCGCTGTATGGTCCGGCGCAGGTGCGCCTGCCGGGCAAGGACGATGCCGATGTGGCCAACGACTGGACGCCGGTCTCGCAGGCCTGGCTGGACGATTGGCTGGCGCGCACCACCGAGTTGATCGACACCTATCAACCGGACCTGATCTATTTCGATTGGTGGATTGCCCACCCCACCTTCCGCCGCAGCCTGCCCACGATGCTGGCGTATTACTACAACCAGGGCGCGGCGCGTACCGAAGCCGACCGCGGCGTGGTGGTGAACTACAAGCTCGGCGCCTTCCCCGAAGGCGCAGGCACGCTGGATATCGAGCGCGGCCAGCTCACCGGCATCCACCCCACGCATTGGCAGACCGACACCTCGGTCAGCAACGCCTCGTGGGGCTACATCGAAAACGACACCTACAAGTCGCCCACCTTCATCATCCACATGCTGGCCGACGTGGTGGCCAAGAACGGCAACCTGATGCTCAACATCGGGCCGCGCGCCGATGGTTCGATCCCGGACACCGAGCGCGGCATCCTGCTGGCGATCGGCAAGTGGCTCAAGACCAACGGCGGCGCGATCTACGACAGCAAGCCGTGGCGCGTGTATGGCGAAGGCCCCACGGAAGTGGTGGGCGGCACCTTCCAGGACATCAAGACCAAGCCGTACACGGCCGAGGATTTCCGCTTCACCACGCGCGATGGCGCGCTGTATGCGATCGAACTCGGCTGGCCCAGCAATGACGAAGCGGTGATCGGCTCGCTCAAGGCCGCCGACGGCGTACGCGCCGTGACCTTGCTGGCAAACGGCAAGAAGATCCCGTTCGAACAACGCGCCGACGGCCTGCATCTGCGCCTGCCGCTCAAGCCGGTTGGCGAGAGTGCCTACGTCTTCCGCATCGACCTTTCCTCCCCCACTCCCTGACGGATGTTGTCTTTCATGAGTAAGCGATTGACCTGGATGTTGCTCGCGCTGGCACTGACCTGCGCTCCGGCCTTGGCCAAAAACCCCACGGCGTTGTTCTATCTGATGAACACGCAGAAATCGACCAACTCCTTCATCGCCAACGTCGACAAGATCGATGTGGTGGTGCCTACCTGGTATGGCGTGGACCAGAACGGCCTGGTCGACGGCACCCCCAACATGTATCTGTACGACATCGCCAGCAGCATAAGCTGCGGGTCATGCCGATCCTGTCGATGACCACCGGTCGCGAAGGCTTCCACAAGCTGATGCACGACGAAGCCGCCAAGAAGCGCATGATCGAGTCGCTGCTCATCCACGGCAAGCAGCACAAGTACTACGGCTTCCAGTTCGATTTCGAAAACATCGCCTGGACCGACCGCGACGCCTACACGCTGATGGTCAAGCAGACCGCAGATGCGCTGCACAAGGCCGGGTTCAAGATGTCGGTCGCCGTGGTGCCGAATGCACCGGGTTATGCCGAAGGCGGCCAGTTCTCCAAGTGGATGTGGGAATACTGGCGCGGTGCGTACGACCTCAAGGCGCTGGGCCAGGCGGTGGATCTGGTCAGCCTGATGACCTACGACCAGCACACGCGCTGGACCACGCCCGGCCCGGTCGATGGCATGGTGTGGATGAAGAAGCACCTGGATTACGCCATCACCCAGGTACCGAAAGACAAGCTGTCGCTGGGCATCGCCACCTACGGCTACCGCTGGTACACCGGCAACCCGGTGAAGGAAGACGGCACCGAGGCATCGAATATTTCCGCAACGTATATCGATGCGGACGAGTCGTTCCCGCTGGCGCAGGAACAGAACGCCACCGTGCAGTGGGATCCGGTCGAGCAGGAATCGTGGTTCTACTTCTATCGCGACGACATGCGCGAGTGGGTATTCCGCCCGGACGCACGTAGCTTCAAGGCACGTTACGAGCTGACCAAGCAATACGGCCTGGAAGGATTCAGCTGCTGGGTGCTGGGCGCCGAAGACCCGAAGGTGTGGGACGAGCTACCGACTGCGCAGCGCTAAGCGCAGCCCACGCGACGGCGCGGGGCGTGTCCTAGATTTTGTGTAACCGGGCCACAGGCAGGAGACTGCCACCTAACCCGGAGACACCATGAGCCCACGCACACATGAGGTACCCGACGAGCTGCTTAGCAGCCTGTTGGTCAACTACACCAAACCCGAGGATCTGATCGGCGAGAACGGCCTGCTCAAGCAGCTGACCAAGCGGTTGGTGGAGCGGGCGCTGGACGCGGAGATGACCGAACACCTCGGTCATGACAAGCATGAGCCGGTCGCCAACGCGGCCGGCAACACGCGCAACGGACGCAGCCGCAAGACGCTCAAGGGCGAGTTCGGCGAGCTGCCGATCGAGATTCCGCGTGATCGCCACGGCAGCTTCGCGCCACAGCTGATCCCCAAGCACCAGACCCGCTGGGCCGGCTTCGATGACAAGATCTTGTCGTTGTACGCGCGCGGCATGACCGTGCGCGAGATCCAGTCGCACCTGGAGGAGATGTACGGCACCGAGGTGTCGCCGAGTCTGATTTCCTCAGTCACCGATGCGGTCGTCGAGGAGGTCAAGGCGTGGCAGGCGCGGCCACTGGATCCGGTCTATCCGATCGTCTATCTGGACTGCATCCACGTCAAAGTGCGCGAGGGCGCGGTGCGGGTCAAGGCGGTGTACCTGGCCATCGGCATCACCATGGGCGGCGAGAAGGAAGTGCTGGGCCTATGGCTGGCGCAGGCCGAGGGTGCCAAGTTTTGGCTGCAAGTCGTGACGGAGCTACGCAACCGCGGGGTGCAGGACATCTTCATTGCCTGCGTCGATGGCCTGAAGGGGTTTCCCGAGGCGATCGAGGCGGTGTTCCCGCAGACCACCGTGCAGCTGTGCATCGTGCACATGGTGCGGCACAGCCTGAACTACGTCTCGTGGAAACGCCGCGCCGAGGTTGCCGCCGATCTCAAGCGCATTTACGCCTGCGCCACCGTCGAGGAGGCCGAGCAGGCACTGACCGAGTTCGAGGCCAAGTGGGACGCCCAGTACCCGCCCATCAGCCAGTCATGGCGGCGCAATTGGTCACGACTGATCCCGTTCTTCGACTACCCACCGGAGATCCGCAAGGTGATCTATACGACCAACGCCATCGAGTCGGTCAACATGAGCCTGCGCAAGCTGACCAAGAACCGCGGCGCGTTCCCCAGCGACGAAGCCTTGATGAAACTGTTCTACCTGGCTCTGCGCAACATCACCAAGAAATGGACGCTGCCGATCCGCGACTGGAAGGCTGCGCTGAACCGCTTTACGATCCAGTTCGAGGGGCGACTTCCTCAGCGGTAACCCAAACCACGGTTACACAAAATTCTGCACACGCTCACGGCGCGACGACGGCATAGTGATCAGGCGGGCGCGGTTGGTGCAAGGAATTGGACTGCGTGGCTGCAGTCCGGTTCCAGCGTTGCCCGCGCCCGCTTTGCAGCGACCGCTCCCCTGACGTGATCGCATGGTCACGCAGTACGTCGCTGCGCAACGGGACGAAGCGTGCGCCAGTCACTGCGTCTTCCGACACGGCTTTGCTACTGTGCGTGGCTGCCGTGTACCGCCGCCATACCGGGATGTGATTGCATGATGTCGAACTCCGCACCCACCGCACGCCCGACAGCCGTCGCGCCGTTCTCCTCGCGCCTGCTTGCGCTTTGCGTTCGCAGCCATGTCGCTGGCCGGCTGCGGTCAACGTGCGCCAGGCACCTCTCCGGCCGCTGCCACGGCGGGCACCTCTGCTGCGGCAACCGCAAGCACGGCGGGTACTCCGTTGCCACTGATTCCCGCAGCAGTCGAGGTCAAACGCGGTAGCGGCAGCTTCACGGTGGGCGCCGGCACGGTGATCTCGATCGTGCCCGGCGACGCCGATGCACGGCGCAGTGCCGAACATCTGGCCGACCTGCTGCAACGCACGCGTGGGCTGCGCTTGGAAGTGCGCGCCGAAACCAGCGCATCGCCTGGCAGCATCCGCCTGGAGCGCAGCGCGCAGGCACCGGTGGCGCACAAGGAAGGCTACAGCCTGGAGGCAGATGCCGAGGGCGTGCGTATCACCGCGCGCGATGGTGCCGGCTTGTTGTATGGCGCAATCAGCGCCTGGCAATTGATGACACCGGATGCACGCAAGGGCGAGGTCCAGGTACCGGCGGTGGCGATCCGCGACTGGCCGCGTTTCAGCTGGCGCGGCCAGCATCTGGATGTGGCCCGGCATTTCCATGATGTGGACACGGTCAAGCATGTGCTCGATACGATGGCCCTGCACAAGCTCAACGTGCTGCATTGGCATCTCACCGATGACCAGGGCTGGCGCATCGAGATCAAGCGCTATCCCAAGCTCACCGAGGTGGGCGCATGGCGTACACCGCCCGGCGCCGGCCAGCATGGCACGCCGCAGCGTTATGGCGGCTTCTACACACAGGAACAGATCAGCGAGATCGTCGCCTATGCGGCGCGCCTGCATATCACCGTGCTGCCCGAACTGGACATGCCCGGCCATGCGCAGGCGGCCGTTGCTGCCTATCCCGAGGAAGTGGGCGTACCCGGCGCACGCACGCAGGTGGGCGTGGACTGGGGCGTCAACCCCTACCTGTTCAATACCAGCGAACGCAGCCTGACCTTCATCACCAACGTGCTGGACGAAGTGCTGACCTTGTTCCCGTCGACCTACATCCACATCGGTGGCGATGAGGCGGTGAAGGATCAGTGGGAAGCCTCGCCGGCGGTGCGCGCGCAGATGCGCAAGCTCGGGGTCAAGGACGCGCATGCGATGCAAGGCTGGTTCAACGAACAGCTGGCGGCCTACCTCACCCAGCACGGCCGCCGCATGATCGGCTGGGATGAAATTCTGGAAGGCGGCGTGCCGGCCAGTGCGTCGGTGATGTCGTGGCGCGGCATCGAAGGTGCAGTGACCGCAGCAAAGCAGGGCCACGATGTGGTGCTGGCGCCGGGCGACTGGCTTTATCTGGACAACCTGCAGACCACGCGCAGCGATGAACCGAACGGTCGCATGACCGTATTGCCGCTGTCCAAGGTCTACGCATTCGATCCGGTGCCGGCCAAGCTCGGCGCCGAACAGGCCAGGCATGTACTGGGCGCACAAGGCGCGCTGTGGTCCGAATACATCCCCTCACGCTGGCATGTGGATCACGCCCTGTTTCCGCGGCTGGCTGCGGTAGCGGAAGTGACCTGGTCGCCGCCGGCAGCGCGCAACTGGGACAGCTTTCTGGCGCGCATGCCGGCGCAGCTGCAGCGCTACAAGGCGCTGGGCATCGACTATAGCGACGGCGCCTTCGCTGCCGATATCGCGTTGGAAGGCGGATCTAATCCGGTGCTCGCCGGCGGGCCGGCCAAGGTGGCGCTGAGCACGCAAGCCGGCGCGGGCATGCTGCACTACACCATCGACGGCAGCGCGCCCACGCCGGCATCGCCGCGCTACAGCGCGCCGTTCGCGATTCAATTGCCGACCACGGTCAAGGCCGCCACGTTCGATGCGAGCGGCACGCCGCTAGCGGCCACGCGCAGCCGTATCTTCGATCGCGCGAGCTTGTTGCGGGTGGATACGCAGGGATTGCAGCACTGCGTCGACACCGGCGCGCTCGGCTTGCGCCTGCCGCTGTTGCCGGAGATGACCGGCGCCGACACGCCGGTGTACAACGTCGACCTGTTCCATGCCTGCCGCCTGTATCCGCAGGCACGGCTGGACGGTATCGGCGCCATCCGCATCGAAGCGGCACGCCTGCCCAACAACTTCGGCCTGGCGCACGAGCAATCCAAGGTCGTGCAATACCCGGCCAAGACCCGCGGCGGTGAGCTGGAAGTGCGCCTGGGCTGCGACGGCGAGCTGATCGCCAGCGTGCAACTGCCGCGCAGCGACACCCTGGGCGAACAATTCACCCTGGAAACCGCACTGCCTGCACGCACCGGCATCCACGATCTGTGCCTGCGCTTCACCGCGCCGATCCGCGGCCCCCTGTATGCCGTCGGCGCCGTCCAATTGATTGAAACCACTGCGCAGGCGCCCCCGCCGCCACGCGCTGAGCCACCCTAGGAGAGTCACGCATGCCCCTGTCCCGTCATCGTTTTGTTCCCGCCCCCGCCCGTCTCGGGCTTGCCCTGGCCTTGGCCCTCTCGCAGGCCTGGGCAGCGCCGCCTTCGGCAGTGACGCTGGACAGCGGCTGGCAGGTGCGGCTGGTGCCGGGTCAGGAGCAGGGCAAGACGTATCCGAAGGCAGCGGCGTGGCTACCGGCGCAGGTGCCCGGTGCGGTGCAGACCGACCTGATCGCCGCCAAGATCGTGCCCGACCCGTTCTATCGCGACAACGAAGGCAAGATCCAGTGGGCGGGCTTAAGCGATTGGCAGTACCAGACCCGCTTCAATGTCGATGCGGCCACGCTCAAGCGCGAACATGTCGAGCTGGTGTTCGACGGCCTGGACACGTTTGCCGAGGTCACCCTCAATGGCAAGACGCTGCTCAGCGCCGACAACATGTTCCGGCAGTGGCGCGTGGATGCAAAATCCCTGCTCAAGCGCGGCGACAACGTGCTCGAGGTCAAGCTGTATTCGCCGATCAAGAAGATCCAGCCGTGGCTGGCCAAGCAGCCGTATGCGCTGCCGGGCGCCTACGATTCGGCGTTCGGCGACGAGCCCGAAGCACGCCACAGCTCGACCTATGTGCGCAAGGCGCCGTACAACTTCGGTTGGGATTGGGGCCCGCGCATGGTCAACGCCGGCATCTGGAAGGATGTGCGCGTGGAAGCGTGGGACGCCGTGCGTGTGGATGGGCTGCATATCGCCCAGCAACGGGTGGATGCCGATAGCGCGCAATTGCAGGCGCAGCTGGACCTGCAGGCCGGCCGCAGCGGGCCGGTGCAGGTGACGCTGGATGTACTGGGCCCGGATGGGCAGAAAGTCGGCCAGTTCACCCAGGACGCAGTGGTCGATCCCGGCCGGAACCGCATCGATCTGGCGGTGCGCATCGCCCATCCCAAGCGCTGGTTTCCGGCCGGTTACGGCGCGCAGGACCGCTACACCTTCGTGGCCAACGTGCGCGATGCCGATGGCGACAGCCAGCAGATCAAGCGCGTCACCGGCCTGCGTTCGGTGGAGCTGCGCCGCGAAAAAGACCAGTTCGGCAAGAGCATGGAGATCGTGATCAACGGCATCCCGATCTTCGCCAAGGGGGCCAACCTGATTCCACTGGATGCCTTCCCGGCACGTGTCACGCACGAGCGCATGCGCAGCACCTTGCAGGATGCGCGCGATGCCAACATGAACATGCTGCGCATGTGGGGCGGCGGGCATTACCAGGACGACTATTTTTACGAGGTCGCCGACGAACTGGGCATCATGATCTGGCAGGACTTCATGTTCGGCGGCGCGGTACCGCCGTACGACGTGGAGTTCCGCGAGAACACCCGGCAGGAGGCGATCGAACAGGTCAAGCGGCTGCGCGACCACCCCAGCATCGTGTTGTGGTGCGGCAACAACGAGGTGCAGACCGGCTGGGAAAACTGGGGCGACCGGGTCAAGTTCAAGCAGTCGGTGGACCCGGAAGAACGCGCCCGCATCGAACGCGGCATGACGACCCTGTTCGGCACCGTGTTCCGCGAAGTGGTGGCCACCTACGATAGCGACGTACCGTACTGGGCTACCTCGCCGGGCACCGATTTCGATGGCGCGGCCGACCAGACCAACGATGGCGACATGCATTACTGGAAGGTGTGGGGCGGCCCTGCCCTGCCGGTCACCGAATACCTCAACGTCACCCCACGCTTCATGTCCGAATACGGCCTGCAGTCGTTCCCCGACATGCGCACCGTGCGTGCATTTGCCGAGCCCGGCGACATGGATCCGGAATCGCCGGTGATGCGCGTGCATCAGAAGTTCGACAAGGGCAACGGCAACAAGCGGCTGATGCTGTACATCCGCCGCGAATTCGGCGAGCCCAAGGATTTCGAAAGCTTCGTCTACCTGAGTCAGCTGATGCAGGCCGAAGGCATCAACATCGCCGCTTCGCATCTGCGCGCCTCGCGTCCGCAGTCGATGGGGTCGCTGTACTGGCAGCTCAACGATGTGTGGCCGGGCGCGTCGTGGTCCAGCGTGGATTACTACGGCCGCTGGAAGGCGCTGCATTACCACGCACGCCGATTCTACGCGCCGGAAATGATTGCCGCGTTGCGCAACGACAAGGGCCAGACCGAGGTGTCGCTGGTGTCCGACCGCACCACCCCGCTGGCAGCACGCTGGCGCATGCGGGTGATGGGCATGGATGGCAAGGTGCTGAGCAAGCGCGAAGAAAAAGCCACGGTCAAACCGCTGAGCAGCCTGCAGGTGGGCAACTTCAGCGACAAGCAATTGCTGGGCAGCGCCGATCCCAAGCGCACCTATGCAGTGTTCGAGCTGTTGGACGGCGACAGGCTGCTCTCGCGTGAGGTGATGTTCTTCGCGCCGGCCAAGCAGCTTGCCTTGCCGGCCGCGAAGATCGACGGCCAGTGGCGTGCCGATGGTGATGGCTACGCACTCACACTGACCAGCAACACGCTGGCGCGCGAGGTCTGGCTGTCGTTCGGCGATGTGGATGCCACGCTGTCGGACAATGCCTTCGACCTGCTGCCGGGCGAGCCGCTGATCGTGCATGTCTCCAGCAAGCTTCCGCTCGCGCAGGTGCAGGCGGCGCTGCAGGTGCGCGATCTGGCCTCGACCCTGGCTGGCGCACCGGCCGAGCCGCAGGAGGCAGCGGCTGCGAAATAAGAAGCAGGGCGGCCCTCATCCGCCCTTCGGGCACCTTCTCCCGCAACGCGGGAGAAGGATTGGATTTCTTGCAATGAGAGACTGGATTTCTCGCAATGAAAGACTGGATTTCTCGCAATGAAGGACTTGGTTTCTAGCAATGAAGGACTTGATTTCTTGCGATGAGAGACTCGATCTCTTGCGATGCACATCTTCCTTCGCGCATGAATGCCCTTCTCCCGCTGGCGGGAGAAGGTGCCCACAGGGGCGGATGAGGGCCCACCGCAAGACCAGCACCAGCCGTCACCCACGGCACGCATGCCACCGCCGCGCCTCACCCTTCACCTCGCCGCAGCCATTGCGGCACTACCAGAACAATGCCCAGCGGCCTTGGCCGCCGCCCAGGAGTAAATCCATGTCGTCCGTGTTTGTATCGCGCCTTGCCATGGCAGTGGGCCTTGGCCTGACACTGCCCTGCCTCGCCCTTGCCGCCCCTGCCGAACGGGGCGGATCGCCCGAACAGCGCGCCGCCGCCCTGGTCGCGCAAATGAGCCGCGAAGAAAAAGTGGCGCAGGCCATGAACGATGCACCGGCGATTCCGCGCCTGGGCATCCCCGCCTATGAGTGGTGGAGCGAAGGCCTGCACGGCATCGCGCGCAACGGCTACGCCACGGTGTTTCCGCAGTCGATCGGCCTGGCGGCGAGCTGGAATACCCGCCTGATGCAACAAGTGGGCACGGTGGTGTCCACCGAAGCGCGCGCCAAGTTCAACCAGGCCGGTGGTCCGGGCAAGGACCATAAACGCTACGCGGGCCTGACCATCTGGTCGCCCAACATCAACATCTTCCGCGACCCGCGCTGGGGCCGTGGCATGGAAACCTACGGCGAAGATCCGTTTCTCACCGGGCAAATGGCGGTGGGCTTCATCCGCGGCCTGCAGGGCGAGGATCTCGACCATCCACGCACGATCGCCACGCCCAAGCACATCGCGGTGCACAGCGGCCCCGAGCCGGGACGGCATGGCTTCGATGTGGATGTGTCGCCGCACGATGTGGAAGCGACCTATACGCCTGCGTTTCGCGCCGCGCTGGTCGAAGGCCAGGCCGGCTCGGTGATGTGCGCCTACAACTCGTTGCACGGCACCCCGGTCTGCGCAGCGGACTGGCTGCTCAACGGCCGCGTGCGCGGCGACTGGGGCTTCAAGGGCTTTGTGGTGTCCGACTGCGATGCCGTAGACGACATGACCCAGTTCCATTACTTCCGCCCGGACAACGCCGGCTCGTCGGCCGCCGCACTGAAGGCCGGGCATGATCTCAATTGCGGGCATGCCTATCGCGAACTCGGCACGGCGATCGCGCGCGGCGAAGTGGACGAAGCCTTGCTCGACCAATCGTTGGTGCGCCTGTTTGCAGCGCGCTACCGCCTGGGCGAGCTGGAGGCTCCGCGCAAGGATCCGTACGCGCGGCTCGGCGCGAAGGACGTGGACAACGCAGCGCATCGTGCGCTGGCCTTGCAGGCGGCCGCCGAGTCGATCGTGCTGCTGAAGAACGATGCCGACACCTTGCCGCTCAAAGCCGGCACACGTGTGGCAGTGATCGGCCCGAATGCCGACGCACTGGCTGCATTTGAGGCCAATTACCAGGGCACCTCGTCTGCGCCGGTAACGCCATTGCTGGGCCTGCGTCAGCGCTTCGGCGCGCAGCAGGTGAGCTACGCACAAGGCGCACCGCTGGCTGCCGGCGTGCCCGGCATGATCCCGGAGACCGCACTGCGCAGCGATGGCAAGCCGGGGCTGCGTGGCGAATATTTCGACAACGTCGACATGCGCGGTGCTGCACGCGTGGTGCGGCAGGACCGCACGGTGAGCTTCAACTGGGATCAGGTCGCCCCGGTCAAGGGCGTGCCGGCCGACCGGTATGCGGTGCGCTGGAGCGGCGAACTGCTGCCGCCCAGCGCTGGCGATTACACCCTGGCAGTGCGCGTGGCGCGTTGCTTCGATTGCAGCGGACACGACCCGGTGCGCCTGTATATCGACGACAAGCTGGTGGTTGCCGGCAACGCCGAAGACAAGCACGTGCCGGCCGGCATGCACAACGCCGACGGCCGCAGCGTGGAAACCGTGCTGCATTTCGACGACACCCGCCCACGCAAGATTCGCCTGGAAATGGAGCACCGCGGCCAGGATCAGGGCGTGCGCCTGGAATGGCTGGCTCCTGCCGCCGCGCAACTGGCCGAGGCCGAACAGGCCGTGGCACAGGCAGACGCGGTGGTCGCCTTCGTTGGCCTGTCGCCGGATGTGGAAGGCGAAGAGTTGCGGATCGATGTCCCCGGCTTCGACGGCGGCGACCGCAACGACATCGCCCTGCCCGCCCCGCAGCAAGCGTTGCTCGAGCGGGCAAAGGCCTCGGGCAAACCGCTGGTGGTGGTACTGATGAGCGGCAGCGCGGTGGCCTTGAACTGGGCCAAGACGCATGCCGATGCGATCGTGGCCGCGTGGTACCCGGGCCAGTCCGGCGGCACCGCGATCGCGCGCATGCTGGCCGGCGACGACAATCCCGGCGGCCGCCTGCCGGTGACCTTCTACCGCTCCACCAAGGACCTGCCGGCCTACGTCAGTTACGACATGAAGGGCCGCACCTATCGCTACTTCAAGGGCGAGCCGCTGTTTTCGTTTGGCTATGGCCTGAGCTACACCCGCTTTGCCTACGACGCGCCGCAGCTGTCCACCACCACGCTGCAAGCCGGCAACACGTTGCAGGTGACCACGACCGTGCGCAACACCGGTGCACGTGCCGGCGACGAAGTGGCGCAGGTGTATCTGCAATATCCGGACCGCCCGCAGTCGCCGTTGCGCAGCCTGGTCGGTTTTCAGCGCGTGCATCTTGCGGCGGGCGAGCAACGCACGCTGACCTTCGAGCTGGATGCGCGCGCCTTGAGCGACGTGGACCGCAGCGGACAGCGCGCGGTGGAAGCCGGCAGCTACACGTTGTTCGTCGGCGGTGGGCAGCCGGGCACCGGCGCCGTTGGCAATGCGGCGTCGTTTTCGATCCAGGGACGTTCGCCGTTGCCCAAGTAATGTCCCTGATTGCGTGACGTACTCTCTGATTGCGAGAGGTACAAAGGCGCCGGCTGTCTGGGCCGGCGCCCGTTGCGTCGACGCGTGATGAAGGCCACGCCGGTGCGTAGCCACACGTTGATCTGAGCACCCGCTCGCACCTGTCTGGAATTCGCAACGGCGCCCGCTGGTCACTGACGGGGCCAGCGCAATGGAAGGGGCATGCGGTGTGCCGATGCCGATGCAGGTGCTGCTGGTGTTGCCATTGAGGGCGCCAGCGTGGCACCGGCTTAGCGCCATCCGCCGCCTGTCCTTTCAGCCAACAAGCTGGGGGGCGAGGGTCCGAGCGAGCCTCGCGCACCCGGCGGCGGCAGGCTGGCGCTAGCGGTCTTTCGCGCCGCCGGCACCGAGGCTCGACGCGCAGCGCACTCCCACGCATAAGGCGGAGAATTGTGCGACCGCACTATGCACGTTCGGCGCACACGTTGTATGGTCATCGGGAATTGGTCATGCATAGGTCTCATCCTTCGCCGGCAGGTAGCGCGGCGCTGGAGCGGCACTGGCGTGCAGGCCCGCTGTCGAAATCCAAGGAGTTCCAGGTCATGCACACCCGCCGCGACATCCTTCAGCTGCTGGGCGCCAGTGCCGGTGCCGGCCTGCTCGCCGGTGCCCTGCCCGCGCTTGCGGCCGCGCCCGCTGCCGGCACGTCTAGCACAACCGGCCGCTTTGTCAGCAAGCGTCCACCCAAAGCGCAGCGCCGCTTTGTCAGCAAGGCAGTCGAGCAGCAAATCGCGCAGGTCAAGGCGCGCATCGCCGACCCCGAACTGGCCTGGCTGTTCGAGAACTGCTACCCCAACACCCTCGATACCACGGTGAAACCGGCACCCGTAATGGCAAGCCGGACACCTTCGTCATCACCGGCGACATCCACGCGATGTGGCTGCGCGATTCCTCCGCGCAGGTGCACCCGTACGTGCCGCTGGCCAAGCACGACCCGGCGTTGCGGCGCATGTTCCATGGCCTGATCCAGCGCCAGGCCGCATGCATCACGCTCGACCCGTACGCCAACGCGTTCCTGCCCGATGGCCAGACCCAGCGCCTGAAGTGGTCGCTCAACGACATCACCGACATGAAGCACGGCGTGGGCGAGCGCAAGTGGGAAATCGATTCGCTGTGCTACCCCATCCGCATTGCGCACGAATACTGGCGCGCCACCGGCGATGCCGCACCGTTCGACGACGACTGGCGCGCGGCGATGCATGTGGTGGTCAAGACCTTCCGCGAGCAGCAGCGCAAGGACAACCGCGGCCCGTACGTGTTCCAGCGCCCCTCGCCGCTAGCCACCGAAACCCTGGTGCTGGAAGGCTACGGCCAGCCGACCAAGCCCAACGGCATGATCCACTCGATGTTCCGCCCCTCCGACGATGCCTGCGTGTTTCCGTTGTTCGTGCCGGCCAACCTGTTTGCGGTGACCTCGCTGCGGCAGCTGGCCACGATGAGCACCGCGTTGCATCGCGACGCTGCCTTCGCCGCCGAGTGCACCGCGCTGGCCGACGAAGTGGAAACCGCCACCCGCCAGTTCGGCCAGCAACGCGATGCCGACGGGCAGGCGTACTGGGCGTTCGAAGTAGACGGCTTCGGCAACCAGCTGTTCATCGACGACGCCAACGCGCCCGGCCTGCTCAGCCTGGCCTACCTGGGCTGCTGTGATCGCACCGACCCGGTGTTCCTGCGCACGCGCCAGCTGGCCTGGAGCGAGCGCAACCCGTATTTCTCGCGCGGCACCGCCGCCGAAGGCGTCGGCAGCCCACACAGCGGCATGGGCACGATCTGGCCGATGTCGATCATTCAATACGCGCTGGTCAGCGACGACGACGCGCAACTGCGCCAATGCCTGCAATGGTTGAAAACCACGCATGCCGGCACCGGCTTCATGCACGAGGCTTTCCACAAGGACAACCCGAACACCTTCACCCGCGACTGGTTCGCCTGGGCCAACACCTTGTTCGGCGAACTGATCATCGACCTGCATCAACGCAAACCCCAGCTGCTGCGTAGCGCCTGATCCATGCGCAGCGCCTGTTCTCAGCCCTTCTCCCGCACGCGGGAGAAGGTGCCCGAAGGGCGGATGAGGGCGCTCCCGCACCGGCCCATGATTTACGAGAGCAAACACACATGACAACACGACGCGGTTTTCTCCAAGGCGCCATCGCCGCAGCCCTGTTCGGCAGCGTCGGCCTGCCCGGTCTGGCCCGCGCGCGTGCCGGCAATTACGCGCTACCGGCCGATGCGCGTGCCCGCGCCGACCTCACCCGGCATGTGGATGTGTTCATCGGCACCGGCGGCCATGGCCACACCTTCCCCGGCGCCACGTTGCCGTTCGGCATGGTGCAGCTCAGCCCCGACACCTACAACGCCGTGTGGGATTCGTGCTCGGGATACCACGAGTCCGACGGCTCGATCATGGGCTTCTCGCACACGCATCTCTCAGGCACCGGCATCGGCGACATGCTGGATTTCCTGCTGGTGCCGGCCACCGGCGAGGTCAAACTGGTGCCCGGTCCGCTCGACAACCCGGACGCCGGCTACCGCTCGCGCTACGACCATGCCGATGAAGCCGCATCGCCGGGTTACTACCGCGTGCGGCTCAAGGACAGCGGCGTGCATGCCGAACTCACCGCCACCGCGCGGGCTGGCCTGCACCGCTATCACTTCCCCAAGGGCAAGCCGGCACATGTGTTGCTGGACCTGTGCCACGGCATGCAGGACAAGCCAGGCATTCCCACCCGCGTCAGCGATGCGCAGCTACGCGTGGTCGACGAACGCACGCTTACCGGTGGGCGCCGCGTGTACCAATGGGCCAAGGGCCGCTACATCTATTTCGCCATGCGCCTCTCGCGCCCCTTCAAGCACGTGCAGTTGTACAACGCGGACCAAGCACTGGCCGCCGGCACGCGCAGCATCGACGGCACCCACCTCAAGGCCGCGTTGCATTACCCCGACGCTGCCGACGCCCCGCTGCTGATCAAGGTCGGCATCTCGGCCGTCAGCGCCGACAACGCACTGGCCAACCTGGACGCCGAATTGCCGGACTTCGACTTCGCGCGCGTGCATGCGCAAGCGGTGGCCGCCTGGGAAAAGGAACTGGCCCGCGTGCGCATCGACAGCGATGACGACGCGCAACGGCGCATCTTCTACACCGGCCTGTATCACAGCCTGCTGGCACCCACGCTGTTCTCCGACGTGGATGGCCGCTACCGCGGCATGGACCTGCAGATCCACACTGCGCCGAAGGGCTACAACAACTACAGCACCTACTCGTTGTGGGACACCTACCGCGCCGCGCATCCACTGCTCACGCTGGTACAGCCCGAACGCGTGCCCGACCTGGTGCAATGCCTGGTGCGCGGCGCCAACGAATGCCCGGACGGCGTGGGCATCTGGCCGCTGCAAGGCGTGGAGACCGGCTGCATGATCGGCTATCACTCGGCCGTGGTGCTGGCCGAGGCGCATGCCAAGGGCTTCACCGGGATCGACTACACCGCCGCGTGGCCGGCGTACCGCAAACGTGCAATGGACGACACCACCCACGGCCTGGGCGAGTACCGCAAGCTCGGTTACATCCCCGCCGACAAAGTGGACGAAGCGGTCAGCCGCACGCTCGAATATGCCTACGACGACTGGGCCTGCGCACACCTGGCACAGGCCGCCGGCGCCAGCGACGATGCACGCGCATTGCGCGAACGCTCGCGCAATTACCGCAACGTGTTCAATCGCGATAGCGGCTTCGTGCAGGCGCGGCTTGCCGACGGCAGCTGGGCCACACCGTTCGACCCGCGCGGCATGGGCCACATTGCCAAATGGCGTGATTTCACCGAATCCAACGCCTGGCAAGCCACCTTCCTCAACCAGCACGATCTGTACGGGTACATGGACTTGTACGGTGGCCGCGCGGGTTTCGTCGCCAAGCTGGACGAGCTGTTTTCCACCAGCTCCGAACTGCCCGCCGATGCACCGCCGGATATCGACGGCATGGTCGGCCAGTACGCGCATGGCAACGAGCCCAGCCACCATGTGGCGTATCTGTTCGCCTATGCCGGCCAGCCGTACAAGACCCAGGCGATGGTGCGCCGGTTGCTGCGCGAGCAGTATCACGACGCGCGCAACGGCCTGTCCGGCAACGAAGACTGCGGGCAGATGAGTGCGTGGTTCGTGCTCAGCGCACTGGGGCTGTATGCGGTGGATCCGGTCAGCGGCAACTACATCGTGGGCAGCCCCTTGTTCAAGCGCGCCACGCTGGAGGTGGGCAACGGCCGCACGCTGCACATCGTGGCCAAGGACAACAGTGCGCAAAACGTCTATGTGCAGTCACTGACTTTCAACGGTAAATCGCTCACCCGCGCCTGGCTCCGCCACACCGAGCTGGCTGCCGGTGGCACGCTGGAATTTGCGATGGGGCCCAAGCCGAACCCGGCCTTCGGCGCAGACAAGGAGGATCTGCCACCGTCGTTCGCGTAATGCCGGTCCGTCGCCTGCGCGAGCGGCGCGTTCGGTTCTTGCTGCCCAAATGGGGAACGCCCTTCCCCGCTCACGCAAACAGGGATCGCTTTTCATTTGCCAGTGGAACTTGCTTTCTCTTTTCCGCAAGCGGGGATTGCTACTCCTTCTCCCGCAAGCGGGGATTGCCTTTCCCTTCTCCCGCAAGCGGGGATTGCCCCTCCCTTCTCCCGCAAGCGGGAGAAGGTGCCCGAAGGGCGGATGAGGGCAACACCCAAACACCGGCCCCTGCCATCCACCCGCACCACCGGCCCCACCTACCTCGAGACTTCCATGCTGCGTACCACTCTTGCTCCCCTGGTCCTGGCCCTGGCGCTCGCGCTGCCCGCCGCTGCCGCGACGCCCGAGTCCTGGCCCACCTTCGGCACCCAGGGCACGCAATTCGTGCGCGACGGCAAGCCGTACCAGCTGCTGTCCGGCGCCATCCATTTCCAGCGCATTCCACGCGCCTACTGGAAAGACCGCCTGCAAAAAGCGCGCGCCCTGGGCTTGAACACCGTAGAAACCTACGTGTTCTGGAACCTGGTGGAACCGCAGCAAGGCCAGTTCGATTTCTCCGGCAACAACGACGTCGCCGCCTTCGTCAAGGAAGCCGCCGCGCAAGGCCTCAACGTGATACTGCGCCCCGGCCCCTACGCCTGCGCCGAATGGGAAGCCGGCGGCTACCCGGCCTGGTTGTTCGGCAAGGGCAATATCCGCGTCCGTAGCCGCGACCCGCGCTTTCTTGCCGCCAGCCAGGCGTATCTGGATGCGTTGGCCAAACAGGTGCAACCGCTGCTCAACCACAATGGCGGTCCGATCATCGCCGTGCAGGTCGAGAACGAATACGGCTCCTACGCCGACGATCACGCCTACATGGCCGACAACCGCGCCATGTACGTCAAGGCTGGCTTCGACAAGGCCTTGCTGTTCACCTCCGATGGCGCCGACATGCTCGCCAACGGCACCTTGCCCGACACCCTGGCGGTGGTGAACTTCGCGCCCGGCGAGGCCAAGAGCGCATTCGACAAGCTGATCAAGTTTCGCCCCGATCAACCGCGCATGGTCGGCGAATACTGGGCCGGGTGGTTCGACCATTGGGGCAAGCCGCATGCCGCCACCGATGCCAGGCAACAGGCCGAAGAGTTCGAGTGGATCCTGCGCCAGGGCCACTCGGCCAATCTCTACATGTTCATCGGCGGCACCAGTTTCGGCTTCATGAATGGTGCCAATTTCCAGAACAATCCCAGCGACCACTACGCGCCGCAGACCACCAGTTACGACTACGACGCCATCCTCGACGAAGCCGGCCACCCCACGCCCAAATTCGCGTTGATGCGCGATGCCATCGCCCGCGTGACCGGCGTGCAACCGCCCGCATTGCCGGCGCCGATTGCGATGGCCGCACTGCCGGACACCCAACTGCGCGAATCGGCATCGTTGTGGGACAACCTGCCCGCACCAATCGCCATCGACACCCCGCTGCCGATGGAACACTTCGGCCAGAACTACGGCTACATCCTCTACCGCACCACCATCACCGGCCCGCGCAAGGGCCCGCTGTATCTGGGCGATGTGCGCGATGTGGCGCGCGTGTACGTGGATCAACGACCGGTCGGTAGCGTTGAGCGGCGCTTGCAGCAGGTGTCGCTGGAGGTGGAGATTCCTGCAGGCCAGCACACCCTGGATGTGCTGGTCGAAAACAGCGGCCGCATCAATTACGGCACGCGCATGGCCGACGGCCGCGCCGGCCTGGTCGACCCGGTGCTACTGGACAGCCAGCAGCTCACCGGCTGGCAGGCCTTCCCGCTGCCGATGCGCACGCCCGACAGCATCCGCGGCTGGACCGGCAAGGCCGTGCAAGGCCCGGCGTTCCACCGCGGCACCCTGCGCATCGGCACGCCGACCGACACCTATCTGGACATGCGCGCCTTCGGCAAGGGCTTTGCCTGGGCCAACGGCGTCAACCTGGGCCGCCACTGGAACATAGGCCCGCAGACCGCGCTGTATTTCCCTGTGCCATTCCAGCGCAAGGGTGACAACACGGTGGTGGTCTTCGACCTGGACGATGTCGCCACCCCCAGCGTGCGCGGCCTGAAGCAGCAGGTCTGGCTCACGCCGAAGGAGTGAGGCTTACGCGGCGGCGGCTGCAGACGCGTGTTCGCTCGCACGGCCGCGATCAGGTCGTGGACGCCGGCGCTGCGGCTGCCGCCTGTTCGCGGATGCGTGCTGCCTGTATTTCGGTGGCCAGCAGCGTGCCGCGCACATGTGTCGTGTGCTGACGGGCCTGTTTCATGCAGAACCGGGCAAAGCCTGCAACGCCTTCTTGCGGCACGATCGCGTTCGAGGTCAGCACCCGCATCAGGCGTTGCTGCAAACCGGGCATCCTGGCGGCGGCGCGCGCCTGGCTTCGCGCATCTGCGCTTGCCAGCTCCTGCTCGGCCATCTGCAGTTCCTGCAGCATCAGGCTGATAGTGCGCTGCTGGGTGTCGTCGCGCATGCGCGCTTGGTGCAATTGCGCCAGTAAGCGTTCCGGCGCCCGATCGACCGTCGCAGCCGGCGTTTGGCCATGAGAATGCGGATCATCGTGCACGTCGGGCTGCGGAAGGTCCGCCTGCGCGCTGAGCTTGGCGTCGAGATATTTCTTCTGCAGTTCGAGGCAGCATTGCATGTAGGCGATCTGCGACTTCACCGAGCCGGGCGTTTGCAGCCACTGCGCAAACGCGGTTTCGGTCATCACCGCGCTGTGCTTGGCATGGCTGCGCATCGCCTTGCCGCGCGCCTGCTGCGGCTTACCGGTCAAGACCGCGCGCCCGTAATTGGCTGCTGCGCGCAGGGCTGCATTGACGCGCCGACCCAGCGGCGCCCCAGCTGCTGCTCGACCCGAGCCCTTGCCCTGGTCTGTCGAGCGCGGCTTGGCCGGATGCAATTTCTGCAGGTCGTCGGCACCGCTCTGCACAAACGCGTCCAGTGCGTTTTCCTGCCCGTCGATGCAGGCGTAGAGCGCACTGCGCAACTCGAATCCATGGTGGGGCACCGCGTTCTCTGCCGCGCTTACGCTCGAGGTGTCGGCAGTGGAAACGGCGGGTTCCGGCAGTGCCGGTTGCCCATCACGTGCAGCAGAGGCGCCTTGGCGATGCGTCGGCTCCAGGCCGGGATCGGCGTCTGCAACGATCGCGTCTTCATCGCTTCCCGCCGCTTCCTCCGCCACTGACGTCAGTGCAACGTCCACCGCGGTTGGCTGCAACGGGTCGGCGAAGTTGGGCGCTTGCTGGGCTGCGGCACTCTCCGCCTCGCGTGCAGGCAATAGATCCGCCACCGCCAGTAGCGCGCGGTCGACGCCGGGCATGTCCTCGGTCTGGTACCTGCGATAGCGCTTCTGCTTGCCGTGCGCCAGCAGGAACTGATGGCTGCCGACCCCATCGTGGCCGCACCGAGCAGACCTGCGCCGATGATCAGGCCGGTGCCCACCGGTGCGGCCACCGTGGCGCCGGCAACGACGGCCGCGCTGACGCCGACCTTGGTCAACGTACTGGCGGTGTATGTGATTCCACCCACGACAAAGCCCTTGTTCCACTGGTTGAACCGATGCGCAAAGCGGTCGTACTTGCCCAACTTGGTGCTCACAAAGTACTGGTAGCGCTGTGCGCCAGGACTGAGTTCGCCAGGTTCGAGGTCGTGCAGGAAGCGCTGAACCCTGCCCACATCCACGGCAACACGCGTTCTTTCCCGACGCGACTGGTGCAGGAAGGTACCCCCAATGCGGTGGCCGCCACGCTCGCCAACGGCGCGAGCACGAAGCTGCCGGCGATACCCGCCGCGGACGCAGCACCTGCGGCAGCGGCGCTGTGGCCCACCAGGCCCGCCGCATTTGCGCTCTTGCTGGCGATGGCCAGCCCGCCCTGGATGCCGAGTTCGCTCGCCGCCTTGGTGAAGATCACCCCGGCCGAGGCCATGGAGGTCGCGGCAATGGCGCCGTCCCGCGCATTTCGCCGCTGCAGGTAGGCATTGGTCTCGATCGCCTCGCTCAGTGCATGCGCGTGCGCATTTGCAGCGCCTGCGGGCGCTGCCGTGCCCAAGGAAGATTGCAGTGCCGCTTGCTCCAAGCGCAGGCGGCGCTCCTGCTGCCGCAAGTGCGTGCGCTGCTCGGCAACTTCGCGGGTTTCCTTGTACGCGGCATAGATCGCAAGACTCGACAACGGCAGCATCGTCCCGCTGATGCCCAGGCTCATCGCCAGATCGAATGCGCCTGCCGGCGCGCCTTCCTCGGCAAGAGCGTGCAGGACGCCGTCCTTCGCCGTATCCCCAAGCGCTTGCGGATCCGCCGGATGCCCGACGCCGGCATCCGGTGCGTGCGGCCCCTCCGGCGTCGGCGCATGCGGGGCATCTGCAGCGTGCGGCTGTACGGGATGCGCGGCCTGCGCTGGATGCGGCGGGTGGTGGCCGTCCGGTGCCGCTGCATGGTCGGCCGGTGGGTGCTCGGGTGGATGCGCCGACTCCCCAGCGTCCGCGGACTGCCCGGGTTCGCCGCGGCGGGGAATGTCGTTGATCAACTCGGCCGTTTTGTCCGCGGTTCCGTGCAAGGGGTCGGCCACGTACTTGGCGACCACGAGCACGTCGTAGGCTGTCTCCGCTTCGGCAACTCGCGCGTTGGCGTCCCCGTGGTGCGCTTGTCGCTCGCTCTCATCGCGGTGTGTGCGTTTGGGCACTGGCCGCGTCCGCAGCACTTTCAACCCCATTGGCCAACCCTGTCCATCTTGCGGCAATTCCGCTGTGGGCGGCGTTTCAACGTCTGCACAATCGCGTGAGACAAGATGCGGTGCAGTGGATCGCTGGACACGCATGAGCAAACTCCAACCGGTGCAAAGCAGCGATGGTGCGCCTGTCTTCTCCAGCTAGCCTTGCTGCGACGAACACGCGATTGCGTAAACGAACTCTCCGGCGCAACCGCCCGCCGCGCGGTTTATCCCCGAGAGAGCCGGCCGCGGGAGACCTGCATGGAGGATCGGCAAGATGCAAGACCCCGTACCGATGGCCTGGCGGAGCCAACACTGCGCCGCAAAGCGCCGAGATGGCGACCCGGCTGCCCAGCCGCCGCGTCCTGCAAGAGGCCCCCATCGCCTCGGGCCCTGTTGCGCAATCAGAGACCACCGCCGGAGCAGATTTCTGCCGATGGCGCTTTAGACCTGGCCGCAGCCGCCGTTATCAGAACGTCCGGTGCCGCTGCGCCGCCCGCATACCGTCGAGGTATCGGACGGCACAGATTCCAGGCAATATCACCGGCTGACTCCGTTACGGATGCGCTTGCTTGCGACGTAGACGGCTTGATTGCAGGTTCCAGGAGCGTTGCATGTCGTCGTCTACCGTTGCACAAGAGTCCGTCCCCGCCGTTGCCGAGCACACCCAGAACGCCTTCGCCGAGCAGATCCACAGCAAGCCCATGGGCAGTGCCGAAGCCGCACACCTGATGACGTTCCTGTGCCAGACCGAATCGGCCAAGAAGCCGCAAACGCTGCTGCCGCCGCAAGTGCGCGACGACAACGCGGCCTGAGCGGGCCGTTTTCGCGGGCAAGCATGGCGACAGACGTGACGCTGCCGCCAGCGACGATTACTCCGCAGTGTCGAACGCGTTGAGCGCGGTGAGCAGACTGTTCAGAGTGTCTGCGGCACCGCCTTGGGCAACGTTCTCGACCTCTGCAGTGCAAGCGCTGGTATCGACACCGTAGGTCTGCATCACGCCCTGGTTGTTGGCCGCCTGTGCCAGGGTGTTTTGCTGCTGTTGTGCAGCGACCGCATTCTGGAACAGGATGCCGCCCGAATGGGCCAGGCTCTGGTAAATCGAACCGATCGCAAACGCTGGGGCTTCGCCAACGACCTTGACGTTGGCCTGGGTGACGGCATCGGTGATCTGCGGATTGACTGCGGTTGGAAAAGCCATCAACGCACTCCTGAGTGAAGGGATGCACGGCGGTCTGCGTCGTGCCGGCCCATCGGCGAAGACCGCAACGCGGTCATGTCCCCGCAATACCGCCGACAAACCGCCACATCACGCTCGCCGTGCCATCCCGATAGCGGCCGGCGCGCGCGCAACTCGACCCTCGCAATGCCAGGTTTCGGCGCACGTCGCAGCATCA
Source organism: Xanthomonas phaseoli pv. phaseoli (assembly GCA_022749655.1). Taxonomy (GTDB): domain Bacteria; phylum Pseudomonadota; class Gammaproteobacteria; order Xanthomonadales; family Xanthomonadaceae; genus Xanthomonas; species Xanthomonas phaseoli. Next base: position 1,973,585 of record CP094243.1, on the reverse strand, counting down.
GTGTGATCGTGCACGCGGGTGCAAGGCTGCTGGGCAGTCTGCTGCAGTGAGGGCTGTGCCGCGGGCAGCTGCACGATGGCCGCGTGCACGTCGCCCCCAGGTCGGGCGAGTTGACACCAACGAGTAGAAGCCGGAGCAGAGCGCCCCTTGCTGTACATCTGGCGATGCAGTTCGACCAATCCGCCCAACGAACGGAACACGTGGTATTTAAGAGATAATAAAGAGGTCTTTTAAATCTCGCACAGGACTGGACCACGATGCATTCGCCACGCCTGCTGAGCCGCCTCGTCGTGAGCCTTGCTGCAAGCCTGGCTGCGATCGTCGCGCAGGCGCAATCGCCCGCGTCGCCGCCCTCGCCGATCGTGCTGAGCGAGTTCATCGCCGACCCGGCTCCACGCCGCAAGCGCATGCCTCCACCTTGCTGGAAACGCGCGATGGTCGCCTGCTGGCCGCCTGGTTCGGCGGCGAGCACGAAGGTGCGGCCGATGTCGGCATCTGGCTCGCTCAGCGCGGCCCGCAGCAATGGCAGCCACCACGCCGTCTTGCCGATGGCGCGCACGCAGGCGTCGATGGCACTGCAGTGCCGGCATGGAATCCGGTGTTGTTCCAATCGGCCACCGGGCCGGTGCAGCTGTACTACAAGCTCGGACCCAATCCGCGCCAATGGTGGGGGCTGCGTCTGCTCTCCACTGACGATGGCGCGCACTGGTCGCCACCGCAGCGGTTGGCCGACGGCATTCTGGGGCCGATCAAAAACAAGCCGGTGCAATTACCGAACGGTCGCATCCTGGCGCCCAGCAGCAGCGAAGACCGCGGCTGGCGCGCGCATCTGGAATGGAGCGACGACGACGGCGTGCACTGGCAACGCGGCATGCCGCTCAACGATGCGAAGGCGATCGGCGCGATCCAGCCCAGCCTGCTGCTGTATCCGGATGGCCGACTGCAGGCATTGGGCCGCAGCCAGCAAAACAAGCTTTTCAGCACGTTCTCACTCGATGGCGGCCTGCATTGGCAGCCCATGCACTTGCTGGAGGTGGAAAACCCGAACTCCGGCACCGACGCGGTGGTGCTGCGCGACGGTCGTGCGTTACTGGTCTACAACCCGGCCATCGCCGGCAAGGACTGGTGGGACGGCCGCGGCACCCTGGCCGTTGCCGTCTCCAACGATGGCGTGCACTGGCAACGCGTGCTGACGCTGGAAGACAGCGCCCATGATGAATTTTCGTATCCGGCCGTGATCCAGAGCCGCGATGGCTTGGTGCATGTCAGCTACACCTGGAAGCGCCGACGGATCAAGCATGTGGTGCTCGATCCCACGCGGTTCGGCAAGTGCGGTCCCTGCCAGGCGCCCGCTCCCGCAGCGCTGTCTGAGCGCTGCACAACGGCATGCGGCCACGCCGCTGATCCTTCGTCATGATGACGATGGCTTCGCCCCTCGGAATTCGCCCATCGCGTTGCATGCCGATCATCGTCATCGAGCGACAGCCAAGACGAGGAATGCGATGCGACGCGTCGATCAACCCCGCCCGCCGGGCATGCCGGTAGGACTGCGGGAGCAGAATGCATCCGATGCAGATGCGACCGCGCGCACTGTCCCACCCGCACACCCCGCGCCCGAGCGCCCTACCGGCATGCTTAGCGGCCTGACCAGATATGTGCCTGGCGACCGTTCCGGGCGTCCGCCAGCAACGCCTGCCGCTGCCGAGACCTCTCGCCGGCCAACCCCATCCGCTCGCACTCTTCCCGACCGCGGATCCGGCAGCGCCGCGCGGATGAACGAGGCGGCTGGACATTCTTTGCGGAGCCCGCAATTGCCACAGCTCAGCGACATAGAACGCGCTCGCTTCCACACTGTCACCACCGATTCGCAACGCTTGCGGCCGGTGCGCCCCGTATGCCACCGACCGTGGGCGCGTCACCATTACGGCGCTCCCCAGCGATTCGCCCTTATCGCGACGTGCTGTCGCAATGGCAACGACACTACAACGCAGACCGCGATCGCTGGCACAGCGCATGGCGCCATGCCAATCGCAACAACCCGCAGGTCGAGACACGCACAGACCGGGCACTGAAGGCGACCGCCGACTTGCTGGAAGACGCAAGCCAAACGGGTCGGGTAACGCTGGAACTGCGCTCGGTTCCCCTTCCGCAATTTCCCGACCAGGCATTCCGTCTATCTCATCTGCAGCACATGACGATCGATGCGGCGGGGTTGATGGAGCTTCCGGACGCCATGCAGCAATTTGCGGGCCTGGAAACACTGACGCTTGCACACAATCCGCTTCGCTCGCTGCCTGCATCCATTGCAAGCCTCACCCAATTACGCGAACTCTCCATCCGCGTCTGCCCGGAACTGACGGAACTTCCCGAACACCTGGCAAGCACCAATGCATCCGGCGAGCACGAGGGCTTGGTCAACCTGCAGAGCCTACGGCTGGAACGGACCGGGATCAGATCGCTTCCGGCGTCCATCGCCAACCTGCAAAATCTGAAAAGCCTAAAGATACGCAACTCGCCGCTGTCCGCCCTTGGCCCGGCCATCCATCAACTGCCAAAGTTGGAGGAGCTTGATTTGCGGGGCTGCACCGCGCTGCGCGACTATCCGCCGATTTTCGGCGGTAGTGCGCCATTGAAGCGACTGATTCTGAAAGACTGCAACAACCTGCTCACGCTGCCACTGGACATTCACCGCCTGACGCAGCTGGAAAAACTCGATCTGCGAGGCTGCGTCAGTCTGTCCAGACTGCCCTCGTTGATCGCCCGATTACCTGCCAACTGCATCATCCGGGTGCCGCCGCATTTGCAGGCGCAACTCGACCAGCATCGCCCGGTTGCGCGCCCCGCCCAACCAGAGCGGGCTGGCCCAACCGCCCCAGTTCCCTCGCCCCCTGTTCCCGGCAATCGAGCCAGGGCAACCTCTTCGGCGGCCACCACCGAACCGCCTCGCACGGTTGCGCTCGAACGCATCGAAGACACCGCACAGACCATGCTGAGCACGGTCATTGATGAGGAAAGAAATCCCTTTCTGGAAGGTGCCCCCTCCTACCTTCCAGAAAAGCGCCTGCCCGGCGCTCCCACCACCTTCGGCCAGATTCCGGCCTTGCAGAAAATGCTGGAAGAAAGCAGGGATTCCCATTTCCTGAGGCGGGTGAGCGACATGGCAGGCCCTTCCCCCAGAGTCGAAGACCCGAGCGAGGAAGGCCTCGCCCGCCACTACACCAATGTCAGCAACTGGAAGGCGCAGAAGAGCGCGCACCTGGGCATCGTCGATCATCTCGGGCAGTTCGTTTATCACGCAGGCAGCCAGCTCGACGCAGCGACATTGGCCAAGGCGGTCCAGATGTGGAAGACCCGGGAGCTGATCGTCAACGCACACCCGCAAGACCGCGCGCGCTTTCCGGCTTTCACGTTGCACATTCCCGAGCAGGTCGGCGACGACGCTGAGGACGAGCGGCAAGCAAGCCCGGAAGCTTCAGGCCAGCAGTAGATGGCGAACGCGACAGGCGTAGCAGCCCATCGAGCATCACCCTCAGCGTGCGTGCGCAACTCAAGGCCGCGCCTATGCTGGCCGAAGCCACCGTTGTGCGCGTTTCACGCCTGCTGCAACGCGCCCACCATCCGGCGTACCCGCGCGGTATCGGTCCGCTGGTAGTCTCCGCCCAGATCGTGGACATACGGGTGCGGCGACGGCACCTGGGCGGCGATCACGCCACGCGCCGACGCATGGAATTCGTGGGCGCCGGTGTGCTGCCGTAGGGTGCGGATGTTGTGCTCGGAAAGCCCGGCACCGGGCATGATGCCGATGCGCCCGGCTGCCTGGCGCACCAACGCGGCGATGGTGTCGATGCCCTCCAGCGCACTCGCACGCGCGCCCGAGGTCAGCACCCGCTCGCAGCCCAGCCCGATCGCATCTTCCAGCACGCGCGACGGATCGGCACTGACATCGATCGCACGATGGAACGTCACCCCCAACGGCCCTGCTGCCTGCATCAACACGCGCATCGTCGCCAGATCGACCTGCCCATGCCGGTCCAGCGCGCCGAGGACCACGCCATCGCATCCAAGCCGCACGCACTGCTCCACATCGCGGCGCATCACCTCCACTTCCGAGGCATCGAAAACGAAGTCGCCCACGCGCGGACGAATCAGCACATACAGCGGAATCCGCAAGCGCTCGCGCACCACCGCCAACGTGCCGAACGACGGGGTCAGCCCGCCGCCATCCAGCCCGCCGCACAGCTCCACGCGCATCGCACCGCCTGCTTGTGCGGCCAACGCCGAGGCCACCGAATCGGCAGCCACTTCCAACCCTGACGCGCTCATGCCGTCGGCTCGCGGGTGTAATGGCTCTCGCCAGGCACCAGCAGATCCTGCCGCTGCGCGTCGCACACCGCGTAACTGAAGCCTTTCTGGATCGCGAACGCGCCCACTTCGCCGCGCTTGTTCATTGCCAGAAAGCCGACCTGCAATGTGCGCGTCAATTCCGGCTTGCGGCGGATCAGCCGCATCACCACCTCGCGGCAGGCGTCGGCCGGCGACTTGCCCTGCCGCATCATTTCCACCACCGCAAAACTGCCGACGTTCCGGATCACCTCTTCGCCCACACCGGTCGAGGTCGCACCGCCCACTTCGTTGTCCACGTACAGGCCCGCACCGATGATCGGGCTATCGCCCACGCGGCCATGCATTTTCCACGCCATGCCGCTGGTGGTGCATGCACCGGATAGATTGCCGTGCGTATCCAGCGCCAGCATCCCGATGGTGTCGTGATTGTCCTTGCCGCCGGGCAACTTGGCATCGCGCCAGGCGCGATTTTCGACATTGGCTTCGGGCGAATACTTCGAGGTCTTCAACCACTCTTTCCAGGCCGCTTCCGAGCTTGGGGTCAGCAGCTTGGTTTTCGGAAACCCCTGTTCGAAGGCGAATTGACGCGCACCATCGCCCACCAACATCACGTGCGGCGTCTTCTCCATCACCGCACGCGCCACCGAAATGGCGTGCACCACGTCTTCCAGCGATGCCACCGCGCCGCAGTTGCCCAGGTGGTCCATGATGCAGGCGTCCAGCGTGACCCGGCCATCGCGGTCCGGATAACCGCCCAGGCCGACGGTGGGATTGCTCGGGTCCGCCTCCGGCACACGCACACCGGCCTCTACCGCATCCAGCGCAATACCACCGCTGCTGAGAATCTTCCAGGCTTCCTGATTGGCGGCGACGCCGAAATCCCAGGTGGAAATCACCCGCGCCGCACCACGCGGCAGCGCCGTCGGCCGCACGCCTGGCGTGGCGCCTGCCGCAGCGTGCGCGCGGGCGCCCCAGCCGGCCAACCCGGACGCGATCGCGCCCAGCGTGGCGCTCTTGAGGAAGTGACGACGTTGAAGCATGCGGATGACTCCATGGCGGAAACGAGCGGCCGCGCAGTGCGGCACCAGCCTTCCATCATGCGACAGCACGATGTGCGGATAAACCTTCTTGCGGCGTTGTCGCATGCGGATCCGTGCACAACCGTTGCATGGCTGGGCCAACCCTGCCTCAGCCGCTGCGCGTCCGATGCATGGATCTGGCTGGCGGCAAGCGACGGGCGATGCAACGCGCAGCGGCCGCAAGGGCGCTTACCCAACCATCAACAGGGCAGGAGTCGACGCAAGACGATGCGCACGCGGCGATGACGCCGCCCCCACCGCCTGCCCCCGTCAGCGCGCACAACGACGCTCTACAGGCCGGTGGCGCGCCCGTGGCAGGCACGGATAACAGCGCACCTCCCCGCAGTCAGCCAGCGCCTGCGGCGGCGCGCCGGCACTACCGATGTTGCCGGCACCGTTGCAGGATCCATCGTTGCGTATCGAACGCGGGACGGCCAACGCACCTGTGACCACCCAGATCGCGATATCGCCAAACGCCTCGCATGCCGCGCCACCAGCTGCACCTGCACGAAAACGGGAACTACCGGTCGGCAAGCCGCAGCCCGGAGCATCTCGCAACATGTGGTCGCCACCTTCGGCCACCCGCACTGCCACACAGCAGGCACAGCAACAGCGCAAGACAGGCACGCGCGAGCAGATGCACCGCACGGTGTTTCTGAAACTTTCCGCATCACCGAGCGATCGGCTGGCGGACCGTGGTGCTTCCTGGAACACGCAGACACGATAACGATCGGCATCAAGGCGGCCACGCCGGATGCAGCGTCGGTGCAGGCCTGGGCGGCGCAGTTGCGCAATCGCCTCAAACGACGTGGCTGGCCAACGCAGATCGAGCTTGCGCAAGGCAATCCGCTAGCCGCCGATGAATGACGGCTGGAGCTCTCGGGCGCTTTGCCCTAACCCGGCTCATCATCCACAGCGCCTTCGCCAGGCATGCCGTCCTCGCGCAATCTGCTGGTCAGCACATGATCGCGCCAGTGGCCATTCAACTGCAGATAGCGCCGCGCATAGCCTTCGATCTGGAAACCCAGCCGCCGCAGCACGCGCGCGCTGCGCAGATTCTCCGGCACGTATTGCGCCATCACCCGGTGCAGGCCGAGCTGGCCGAAGGCAAAAGCGATGCCTTGCGTAGCTGCCCACTGGATCAAGCCGCGTCCCTGCTGCGCCGCGTCCACGCCGTAGCCCATATGGCACGCCTGAAACGCGCCGCGCTGGATCTGGGTGAACCCGGTGGTGCCGATCACGTGCTCGCCCTGCAACAAGACCAGTTGCAGCTCGCGCTCGCCAGGCATCGCGCCGCGGTATGCCATGCACAGGCGGCGCCAGCCTTCGACGGTGTAGAACGCGGGCGGCCGCAACGGCATCGCATCGGCCAGATGAGCGCGGTTACGCGTGTGATAGTCGGCCATTGCAGCCGGATCGACCACGGCCAGATCGCACAGCACCACACCGTCGACGCGGCGGATCGGCGCAAAGAGCGGATGGCTCATGACGTCCACGCCTCAACCCCGCGTGTCAGCTTGCTGCGAGGTGCATCCGGCTGATACATACCGATCATGCTCCGCAAGCCGTCTCCAAAGCAGGGCGTCATCCAGTGCGTAAGATGGAACGCCCAACAGTCAGCCACACCCTCAACCGCGCATCACTCAATGCCCGGCAGTCTCCGCTGCACGGCGCCACTGCGCCCGCCCGACGGCGAGCACAGCAGGCATTCGCCGCTCTCAGGCGGCAGCGACCGCAAGCGCCTGGCCGACCTGCGCTTCAATGGCGTCCAGGTTCGGCAACAGCGCGCTTTGCTCGCCCAGCAGCACGCGCATGTGCACACCGTCCGGCAGCGCATCTTCCGAGGCATCGGCCAGCAGGCCATCGCGCGGCACCGAAATCAGCTGCGGGAACGAGGCAGTCAGCAGCGCGAAATACGGCAACGCCGGGTTGCCCCCAGGGCCTTCAACACGATGACCTTGTTGTTGACTGCGGTGGGTTCATCGCCCATGCCACTGAGGCGCGCGAACGACAGCAGCGGCACCTTCCAGCCGTACCAGTCGATGCGTCCGACCACCCAGCGCGGCATGTCGGGCAGCGGCTCGACCGCCACGCGCGACATCACCTCGGCCACCGTTGCGTTCGGCAGCAGCACGCGCTCGCTACCGGCCTGGATCAGGACGCCGCGGATTTCGTCGTTATTGGCGTAGCTCATCGCATGATTCCGATTCGAAAAGGAGCGCCCGGCTTATGCCGGCCAACGCTGCGCCAGCGCCTGCGCCAACTGCGCAGGGTCGCCGGTCAGGATGCCTTGCCGCGCCAGACGCGCGGCGGCGGCGGGGTCGTAACAGCCGTCGGTGGATTGCCCGGCCAACCAGCCACCTTGCTCGGCCAGTGCCAGCGATGCCTCCACCAGTGCCTCGTTGGCACCGCTGAGCATCAGCACCGCACTGTCGGCTGGCGGCAGCGCGGCGATCAGCCCGGCCGGATCGGCCGGTGCCACGAACGCCAGCGCGCCGGCATGCTGGTGCACGCCGACCTCGTCGGAGAGCACATACACCTTGCCCGGTGCGACCACCTGCCCCGCTTCGCCCAATTCGACCGGCAACGCAGACACGCGTCCCATCTGCCGCACCAGGTTGCCGTACTGGCCGCCATCCAGGGTCATGCGCACCAGCACCGCGCGCGGGAATTCCGGCGGCAATGCGGCCAGCAAGCGGCGGATCGCATCCGGCCCACCAATGCCAGCGACGACCAGCACAGCGCCGGTGACGCTGCCGCTGTGCTCCAGATCCACCAGTGACAAGCCGCCGGTGGACAAGGCCGCTACATCGGGTTCGGCGCGCGGGCGCACCACCACGGCCACCTCGTCCACCAGGCCCCAGGTGCTGGAATCGCCCAGCGTCAGGCCCGGTTTTTCCACAGCGACCGGTGCCGCCTCCTGCACGGAGGCATGCGCGAACAAGGCATCGCCAGGCACGCTGTCGAACGCATGCGCGGCCGCTTCCAGGTGTTGATCCAGTTGCAGGTCCGAATGCTGCTGCGGTGCCAGCGTCAGGCCGGGCTCGGGCTGCAGCGAGGGCTCGCTTTCGGTGCCCGGCGGCAGCACATCGGCATGGCCATGCAGTTTGGCGGCCAAATGGCGCACCCAACGCTGCGCTTCCCAGCCCTCGCGACGCACCGTCAGTTCGGCCTCGTCGAAGATCACGGTGACGCCCGGCATGTTGAAGGCCGGCTCCAGCGCTTCGAGCGCGTCTTCGATCGACGGTTCCAGTGCGACCAGCACTGCCACCGGCTCGGCGTCGCGCAGCATCTGCACGTCGACCGCCGCTGGCTCGTCTTCCAGCACCACCTGCGCGCCGGCCAGGCCAAGCGCTTCGCGCAGGCGCTCGCGCGCCTGGCCGGGACGACCCAGCAAAGCAACCGGAGTTCCCATTGCGCCATTAGTCTCGGACACGGGCGATCCCCAGCAGGTCATACACGTTTCGCATCAGATCCAACTCTTGGTAAGGCTTGCCCAGGTAACGCTGCACGCCGATCTCGAAGGCACGCTGGCGATGCTTCTCGCCACTGCGCGAGGTGATCATCACGATCGGCACCGCCTTGAAGCGCGGGTCGGCCCGCATCGCGGTCGCCAGCTCGTAACCGTCCATGCGCGGCATTTCGATATCCAGCAGCATCAGGTCGGGCACGCGCTCTTCGAGCAGCTCCAGCGCCTCGACACCGTCGCGTGCGGTCGTGACGTCCAGGTTGTGGCGTTCCAGCACGCGGCTGGTGACCTTGCGCATGGTCAGCGAATCGTCGACCACCATCACCAACGGCACCTGGCGCTGCGCTTCGGCCTGTGTTTCCAGCGACGGACGCGCCGGCTGGGCCAGGAAACGACGGACCAGCGGGGCGACGTCCAGGATCACCACCACGCGGCCATCGCCGGTGATGGTCGCGCCGTAGATGCCTGGCACCGAGGCGATCTGCAGGCCCACCGGCTTGACCACGACTTCGCGGTTGCCCAGCACCTGGTCGATGGCCACCGCCGCGCGCAGGTCGCCCGCACGCACCAACAGCAACGGCACCTGCGCCTGGCCATCGGCACGCGCGGCGGCCTGGCCGACCAACGAACCGAGGTCGTGCAACACGTACTCTTCGCCGGCGTAGTGATATCCGCCCTCGCCCGACTCGTAACGGGTGCGCGAGATGCGGCCGATACCGCTGACCGAACCCACCGGCACCGCGAACGTCGTTTCGCCGATGCGGACAAATACCGCCTGGGTGACCGCAAGCGTTTGCGGCAGACGCAAGGTGAAGGTGGCGCCCTGCCCGCGTGCCGAGTGGATATCCACCGAGCCGCCGAGCTGACGCACTTCGTTGCGCACCACGTCCATGCCTACGCCGCGGCCGGCCAACTGGCTGACCTGCTCGGAGGTGCTGAAACCGGAGGCGAAAATCAGGTTGTCGAGTTCGGCCTCGCTCAGCTCCTGGCCCGGTTCGATCAGGCCGCGCTCCTCGCCGCGGCGACGGATCGCCTCGCGGTCCAGCCCGGCGCCGTCGTCGGCCACTTCCAGCACGATTTCCGAGCCTTCGCGGCGCAGACGGATCGCAATGTTGCCTTCTTCCGGCTTGCCGGCGTCGCGGCGTTGCTCGGGGTTTCCAGCCCGTGCGCCACCGAGTTGCGCAGCATGTGTTCCAGCGGCGCGACCATGCGATCGAGCACGTTGCGATCCAGTTCGCCCTGGGTGCCTTCCAGCACCAGGTGCACCTGCTTGCCCGTGTCGCTGGCCGCCTGACGCACCACACGACGACGCAAACGTGGCACCAGGCCATCGAACGGCACCATGCGCGCACGCATCAAGCCGTCCTGCAACTCCGAACTGACGCGCGACTGCTGTTGCAGCAGGCCGTCGTACTGGCGCGAGAGGTCTTCCAGCACACCCTGCAAGCCGCCCAAGTCGGCTGCCGATTCGTTCAGCGCGCGGCTGAGCTGCTGCAGGGTGGAGAAGCGGTCCAGTTCCAGCGGATCGAAGGTGCGATCGCCCTGGTCCTGTTCACGCTGATAACGCGCCACGATCTGCGCTTCGGTTTCCAGATCCAGACGTCGCAACTGATCGCGCAGACGGGCGTTGGTGCGATCCAGTTCGCCCATGGCGCCACGGAACGCGCCCAGCTGCTGCTCCAGGCGCGAGCGGTAGATCGCCACTTCGCCGGCGTGGTTGACCAGGCGGTCGAGCAGGTCCGCGCGCACGCGCACCTGTTCCTGCTGCACGCGCGGCAGGAAGTCTTCTTCGGCCTGGCCTTCCACCGGAACCGGGGCGGACAGCGGCGCCGGTTCCACCGACGCCTTGGCGATCGCGCGGACATCGGCGTCGCTGGGCGGTGCGGCATTGCGGCCACGGGTACGGGTTTCGAAGGCTTCCACCAAATCGGTCGGCATCGTCACCGCACGGTGCATGCCGGTGCGGGTCAGCAATTGATGCAGGCGGTCGAAACCACGCTCGAACAGACGCACGTCGTCGCGATCGATGTCGGTGCGGTTGGCCGCCACGGCTTCGAGCAGCGATTCGATCGCGTGACCGAGATCGCCGATGGCGTTGATGCCGGCCATGCGCGCACCGCCCTTGAGCGTGTGCAGATCGCGCTGCAGTCCGTTGAGGACATCGCGGTCTCCCGGCACTTCGCGCATGCGCGCGATCAGGCCATCGCAATGGTCCAGCAGGTCGCGACCTTCTTCGACGAAGATGTCGACCAGCTCGCCGTCGAGTTGATCGAAGTTCAGCGGGCCGGCATCGAATGCCGCGCCGATATCGTTGCTGGCCGCACCGGCACGCGCCGCATCTTCGACCGGGGCGCTGAACGCAGCGGTGGTGGTGTCTTCCGGCTCGTCGGCGCTGCGGTCGGTTGCGTGCTGATCTGCGGAGTCGTCGGCATGCTGCTGATCGGCACCGGCGTGGTCGCTGGCTTCAGTTGGTTCGGCGTGCGCTGCGTGTCCTGCGCCGTCGAACTGCTCTTCGCGCTCGGCGTGATCGCCCCCGGCAGAAACACCAACCGCGGCCTGAGCATCGGCCTGCGCCGCGTCGTCGGCGGTGACAGCCTGCGTGTCGTATAGCGCCGGCGCAGTGTCCGATTGCCGATCGCCGGCCTCTTCCACCTGATCGGCCGCATGCGCCATTTCGAATGCCTGCACCGATTCGACAGTGTGATCGGGCAGCACATCCGCATCGGCCTGCGCGGCGTCAACATGGTCGGCGCCTGCGTACTCTGCATCGGAATGCGCGGCTTCGTTCTGCTCGGCTGCCAGGTGCTCGGCTTCGGAATGCGCGGTTTCGGCGTCCTGGCGGTCCGTCGCGTGCTCGACAACGCCCGCGTGTTCGTCGGAATGCGCATGCGTTTGCTGCTCGCCGGCCTTGACGTCCTGGTCAGACGGCACCTGCTCATGGACGTGCTGCTGCGCATCGGCGGACGCATCATCGCCCGAATCCATTTGCTGATTCGAATATGCGTGCGCTTCCACCTCTGCGTGCTCGCCCATCTGCGCGGCGTCTTCCAGCGCTTGCTGCTCGCCCGCGTACGGCTCGCCTGCATGCGGCAATGCTGCATCGCTGTGCTGCGCCGCCTGGTCTGCTAGCTGCTCGCCCGCCTGTTCCTGCGTGTCGGCGTGTTCGTGGCCAGGCTGATCGGACGCCACGCTGTCCAGCGCTGCGGTTTCCGGGGTCCAGTCTTCCGCGGTCGTTGCATTGGCGTCATCAGCCAACGCAGCGTCGGCGTGCACGGCCTCTAACGCTTCGATGCTCTCGACCGCCTCGTCAGCGTCTGCTGCAACCTGATCGTCGTGCACAGGCACCTGCTGTGCGTGCGCGTCCACTGCCTGCTCGGCATCGGCTGCAGCCAGCGTTTGCGCATCGCCCAAGGCAGCTTCCGCATCGGCCAGCTCGTCTACCGCAATGTTGTCGGCGTGCGTGCTGGTCGCATCGGCGTCGTGCTCGCCCGACACAACCTCAGCAGATGCCTCACTGGGCACCTCTGCCGCGTGCTCGCCCGGTACGTGATCGTGCGGTGCGGTCTGCGCATGCTGCAGTTCGGTGGCATCCCAGGCCTCGGCTTCGACCAGCGGCTCGTCGGCCGGCAGGTCGTGTGCGTCGATGTCCTGCGATGCGGCCCGGTCTGCCGCGTCGTCTGGCGCAGCATCGCCGTGCAGCGCATCGGCAAGCTGCTCGGATTCGGCAACCGGTACCAGCGCGTCGTCGCTCGATGCAGGCACAGACTCGGCAGCGGCGTGGGCATCTTCGTGCACGGCGGCATGGCCGGCATCGTCGAGCGCATGCGGTGCAGGCGCATCCAGTGCGAGTGCCGAATCATGCTCGGCTTCGGCCTCGGCCAGCTCGTCCACGGCAATCGGCGCATCGTCCGGCTGCAGCTGCGCGTCTTCGGCATCGTGCGCCGATACAAGGGTGTCGGACGGTAGTGCGCCGGCATCCAGGTACTGCGACAGATCCTGCGCACCGGTCAGTTCGACCGGGGCAGCGCTGCCGTCTACCGTGGCGCTCGGCGCATCGACATCGTCCAACTCGTCCAGGAACACCTGCGGCGGCCACTGCGCTTCCGGCTAGCTGTCCACCAGCGCGCGCAAGCGCTCGGTCAACGGTGCGAACGACGGAATCAACGGCGCATCGGCACGCAGCGCGGTCACCGTGGCGGCAATCGCAGCAGCGGTGGCGGTGAGTGCTTCGAGCCCCTCCGCCGACGGCGTGACCGAGGCGGCCAGCAAGCGCTTGACGTAGCTTTCGGCCGGCGTCGTCACCAAGGTGATTTCCGGCACGTCGGTCATCGCGAATGCGCCACTCATCGTGTGCACGGCGCGCAGTACTTCTTCGGTCGCCAACTGCGGCTCGGCCTGGCTGGCCTGCAGCCACCCGTTCACCGTGTCCAGATGCGTGGCGACCTCGGCTTCCAGGATCTCGCGCAGCACGCTGTCCACCGAAGCCGGGGTTCCGCCGCTGGCGGCGAACACGCCTGCGGCTGCCGCCGGAGTCGCCACGGCCTCGGCCACCGGCGCCGCGGCTGCGGGCACGTAGTAGACCTCTTCGCCGGCAGCGACGCGCTCGGCAATGCCCTGGATTTCAGGCAGATCGGCGCTGATGCGGCCCTGGTCGCGCAGCGCGGCGTTGAATTGCGGCAACACCTCGTAGGCCAGTTCGACCATTGACACGACCGCCGGGCTGGCCGGCCGCGAATTATCGAGCACGCGGTTGAGCATGCTCTCGATCTTCCAGCTGAACTCGCCGAGCACGCTGGCGCCGACCAGACGCCCACTGCCCTTCAAGGTGTGGAAGACGCGGCGGATCGGGCGCAGGGTTTCCGGGTTGGTGGGCGCGGCGCGCCACACCGGCAGCAGCTGCCCAAGGTTGACCAGCTCTTCGTCGAATTCTTCCAGGAACACGTCGCGGATATCGTCGTCGATATCGCTGTCGCCGAAGCCGCCGAAAATGCCGGCGTCGGCAGCTTCCTGCGCAGGTTCGCTGGACACCGGTTCAGAGCCTGCCTGCGCAATCTGCGCATCGGCTGCCACTGTCGGTGCCTGCGGACGCTCCACGTCGAACTGCGCGGCCGCTGCATCGAGCTGGGCCAGGAACGCAGCGGAGGCGTCGTCCAGCTCGAACTCGCTGACCACCGCCTGTTGCACGCGCGGGGCGACCGGCTCGGATGCTGCTTCGGACGGAACGTTCTGCGGCTCCTGTGCCGGCTCGACGAACGGGTCGTCCAATTCCTGCGGCGGGCTCGGCGGCGGCGAGAAAGCATCTTCGATGCTGGTCTGCGCGCGTTGTGTTGCGTTCTCGGCGATGAAATCCAACGGTGCGTCGGTCTGATCGGCGTCGCCCGGCAGGTCGATCTGCTCGATCTGCAGCGGCGCGTCCTCGGCAACCTGCGGCTCGACGGCGTGTGCCTGCTCCAGCGCGCTCAGATCCACCGTGTAGCTGACCTGCGTGGCCTCGTTGCCATCCTGCTCGGCCGACACCGGGTCGAACGCAGAGGTGGCGATCGGCGCGGCCTGCTCCGTGGTTTCCAGATGCCAGTCGCCGGGCGCCTGCGCGCCGTCGCCCGAAAGATCCAGCGGCGCCACGGTGAACGGCACGTGCGACTGGCCGGAGACGGTTTCTTCGGCGGCGACCGGGTCGAACGAGAACACCGTATCGGTCGCGGCAGCGCCGGTGTCGTGCACCAGGCTGGCAGCGAACGGCGTCTCGACGACGGTTTCGTTCGCCCATTCCAGCGACGGCAAGGCCGCCGCATCGTTGGCGGCCTGCGGCGTCTCGGCGTGCTGCAACGGCGGGGCGGCCACCGGCTGCGGCTCGGCCGCGCTGCCGGGCTGGTCCGCGCCGACCGGCAAATCGGACGGCTGGCCCGACGGCAGCGGCCAGTAACGCAGCGTTTCCAGGCTGTTGCGGGTGATATCCAGAATCTCTTCGCGGCCGGGACGGCGCTCGCGCAGGGCTTCCAGGTAGTACTCCAGGCTGGCCATCGCATCGGCCAGGGTATCGAGCTGGCGTCCGCTAGGCACGCGCTGCTTGCCGATCAATTCCAGATCGACGTAGCGACGCACGCCTTCCAGATAATCGGCAGCCTGCGGCAGCTCGAGAATGCGCAACGCACCGCCGACTTCGCCGAGCAGGTGCGGCACCTCGGCCAGACGTGCGTGGTCCCAGTTGGTTTCGATGAAGGCGACGAAATGTTCGCGCGCCGCACCGAAGTTGGCGATCGCCTCTTGCGCCAGCACATCCACCGTGCGGCGGACTTCCGAGGAGTTGGCACTGTTGCTGACTTCGGTGCCGTCGCCCGGGTCGGCGCCGAGGCTGGCGACCTGATCGTCCAGCGACGCATCCACGTACAGCAGCGCGCCGGCAATATCCAGCAGCACGCTTTCGTCCATCTGGGTCTGACCATCGACCACGCGTGCCAACGCATCGCGCTGCTGCACGACGACGCTGCGCGCCACGCCCAAGCCCATCATGCCGAGGGTGTCGGCAACGCTGCCCAGGTCGTTGACCTGGGTCTGCAGCTCGCCGATCTCCCCGCCGGTGCGCAAATGCAGGTCCAGCGCGTCTTTGACGCGCAGCAATTCTTCCTTGACCGCGTTGCCGACGGTGTCGAGCAACTCGCGATTGCGCCCGCTCAGACTGCCGCGCGCATGATCCAGCTCGGCCTCGGTGGCAACACCGGCCTGCGGGTCGAACGCGAACAGCACGCTTTCGCTCAGACCCGGCTGGCCACGGGTGGCACGGATTTCATTGAGCAGCGGCAACAGCACGATCGGAATGTCGCGGTGACCGTTCTGCAAGCGCTCCAGGTAATCGGGCAGCAGCACGGTGCCGCGCATCAGCATCGCGCAGGCTTCGTCGTGGTCGGCGACCTCGCCCGCCTGCACGGCCTGGGCCAGCAGCTCGAGCTCTTCGGCCACCATCGCCGGCGCATACAACTCGACCATGCGCAGCGTGCCCTGCACCTGGTGCAGGTAGCCGGCGCAGAACCGCATCCGACTGGTGTCGGACGGTTCTTCGGCAAAGTATTCGATCTCGTTGCGCGCCTGGCGCAACGTCTCGTCCAGCTCTGGCTTGACCCAGCCCAGTGCGGCGTGACTCATCGCATCGCGAAGCGCGCTCATTGCAGCCCCTGACTACGACCGACTCGCCGCCAGCGCGGCAACCGGTCACTTCCTGCATCGACGTAACGCTACTACGCGCCATCTGCTGATCCTTTCCCGTTCCGCGTCGTGGTCACGCCGGCAGCTTGAAGTCGGCGACCGAACGGCGCAGATCGGCAGCGAGCTGAGCCAGGTTGCCGATCGACTCGGCCGTCTGCTCCGCACCCTGCGATGTCTGGCTGGTGATCTGACGGATCACGCCCATGGTCTGTGTGATATCCGTCGCTGCGGCCGACTGCTGGTGCGCGGCGATGGAGATGTTCTTGATCAGGTTGTTCAAGGCGTTGGACACGCGCTCGATTTCGGTCAGCGCGGTGCCGGCGTCTTCGGCCAGGCGCGCACCGGACACCACTTCGGAGGTGGTCTGCTCCATCGAGCTGACCGCCTCGTTGGTATCGGCCTGAATGGTCTGCACCAGGCCTTCGATCCGCCGGGTCGCGCCGGAGGTGCGTTCGGCCAGGCGCTGCACTTCGTCGGCCACCACCGCGAAACCGCGACCGGCCTCGCCCGCCGAGGCGGCCTGCACCGCGGCGTTGAGCGCCAGGATGTTGGTCTGCTCGGAAATGTCGTTGATCAGTTCCACGATCGAGCCGATCTCCTGCGAGGATTCGCCCAGGCGCTTGATGCGCTTGGAGGTTTCCTGGATCTGGTCGCGGATCTGGTCCATGCCCTGGATGGTCTCGCGCACCACGCCGGCACCTTCGGCGGCGATCACCACCGAGCGCTGCGCCACTTCGGCCGACTCGGTGGAGTTGCGCGACACCTGTTCGATGCTGGCGGCGATTTCGCTGATGCGCTCGGAGGCGGTGGTGATCTGGTTGGCCTGCTGGCCGGCGGCGTCGGCCAGCTGCATCGCGGTGGCCTGGGTCTCCTGGGTCGACACGGCGACCTTGGCCGAGGTGTCGTTGATCGTGGTCACCAGGTGGCGCAGTTCGTCCACGGCGTAGTTGATCGCGTCCGCGATCGCGCCGGTCATGTCCTCGGTCACCGAGGCTTTCACGGTCAGGTCGCCCTCACCGAGCGAGCTGATTTCGTCCAGCAACCGCATGATCGCCTGCTGGTTGCGGCTGTTGAATTCCACCTGCGACTGGTAGCGCACGTCCTGCTCGCGGGTCCGCACGCGCACCGAGCTCCACACGAAGCCGATGATCGCCAGCAGCGCGACCAGGCCGGACACCACACCCAGCCAGAAGTTCGGGAACAGGCGCGTGTCGCGCACCGAACCGAACGCCGAGAAGGCATCGAACAGCTTCTTGCTGTCGTCGAGCATCTTGCCCGAGCCAGCCGTCAGTGCGGCGGCCGAGGACTGTGCGGCGAACAGGTTACGCGAGCTGGCGAGGATGGCGTCGACGTCTTTCTTCATCGTCGTCCACTGCGCCTGCGACTGCTCCAGCGCCGACAACGCGGCCGGGTTGCGCACCGCGGCGATGCCGAGTTCTTCGTTGCCCGTGCGCAGGCCTTCGAGCATCTGCGTGAACACCACCGAGTCGCGTGCCAGCGCGTCGCCCGAGGCGGCCGCATTGGCACCACCGGCGCGCATTTCAGTGACCCGGCGTGCCATGGTGCCGGCGACAACCACCTGCTGCAGCGTGTTGTAGATCTGCGAGGCGGGCGCGCCGCTGACCGTCATCGCGCGCACCACTTCGTTCAACTGCGCCTGCAACTGCGGCACGCTGCCGGAGAAGCGTTCGGCGTTGCCGGCCAGACCCAGCACCGCCGGCTCGCTGGCGATGACCTGATCGGCGTTTTTGCTCAGCGGCACCCAGGTCGCCTTGAGCTGCGCCATCGAGCTGGCGATCGAGCTTTCCTGGCCATAACGGCCATCCAGTTCGCTGACCGTGCTGTCGATGCGGCCCTTGGTTTCCTTGAAGGCGGCAAAGGCCTTGGCGTCGCCGGACACCGCTTCGCGGCCCTGGTTGGCCAGCTGCTGCGAGAGCACCTGCAAGTCGGCCGCACCGGTGCCGGCACCGGCAAGACGACTGCCCTGCCAGGTCGCAACGCCGGTGTTGGCGCCAAACACGATCATCGACAACACCAGCAAGCCAAGCCAGAAGCTGGTGCTGACGCTGCCGAGCTTGTTGGTCTTGCGGGCGTCCGGGGCGGTACTCATGGTTCGACCTCGATCTGTATGACGTGGCGGGGTCGCGGCTTAGGCCGCGGCCTGCCGGAATTCAGGAGTGCGCGACAGCAACGCCAGGGAAAACACACCCCAGTCCTGCGTCTCGTTGCGGAAGGCACGGTCGATGAAGTGGGCGTAGCGGCCTTGCGCCAACTCGCCCGGTTCCACCGCCTGGACCTGCTCGAAGCTGCGTTGGCCGTACAGCTCATCGATGGTCAGCGCGACGTCGCCGCCGGCCTGACGCATGATCAGCACGCGCTGGCCTTCCTGCAGCACCGTGCGACGGCCCTCCAGGAACTGCTTCAGGTCGATCACCGGGAACAGATTGCCGCGCAGGTTGCCCACGCCCAGCAGCCAGGACTGCGCGCCCGGCACCGGAGTGACCGGCGGCATCGGCACGATTTCCGCAACTTCGCGGAAGTCCGAGACCAGTCGCCGGGTCCCGACGCGATACCCCACGCCGCGCCAGATATCGGCCGAGAACTGGCGTTCCGGCAGTGGCGTGGCGTGCGCAAGACTACGGCGCTCGTAGTCTTCGAGAATGTCGAATGGAGAGCGCATCAACGCACCAATTGTCTGATGCGCGCGATCAGATCGTCTTCGCGCGGCGGCTTGACGATGTAGTCGCTGGCACCTTGTCGCAGACCCCAGGCCCTGTCGGTTTCCATGCCCTTGGTGCTGACCAGCAGCACGGGAATGTCCTTGGTTGCCTGGTCGCGTGCGAGAGCACGGGTTGCCTGGAAGCCGCTCATGCCGGGCAACACCACATCCATCAGCACAAGATCGGGCGCCTGGCTGCGAACCAGCTCAAGCCCCTCTTCTGCATTATCGGTGGCGACGACCGTATGGCCTGCTTTTTCCAGCCATTGACTGAAGACTGCCCTGTCGGTGGGCGAGTCCTCGATCAATATAATTCGAGCCATGTTGCCTTTCCCCCTGGTCAGGCGTGGACGTACGTGCGGATCGCGCTCAGTAGTTCTTCACGGGTGAACGGCTTGGTCAGATATTGCTCGGAACCGACGATGCGGCCGCGTGCCTTGTCGAACAGGCCATCCTTGGACGACAACATGATCACCGGCGTCGATTTGAAGAGCTGGTTGCCCTTGATCAACGCGCACGTCTGGTACCCATCCAGGCGCGGCATCATGATGTCGACGAAAATGATCTGAGGTTGCTGGTCCGCAATTTTGGCCAGTGCCTCGAAACCATCCGTTGCTGTCACTACTTCACAACCTTCCCGCTTCAGCAGCGTTTCGGCGGTGCGGCGAATGGTTTTCGAATCATCGATCACCATCACCTTCAGTCCTGCGAGTTCCCCACCCGCAGCAATGTTTTCACTCATGCAAATATCCCCGGGCGCGCGACGCTTCATCCCTTCCGACGTCGCTACGAAACTGCATGTATATCCCAAGACCCGCATCGACTGTCAAGGGCGCATTGCCGGGGCCCCGCCAGGCGGACGTTCCGACCACGTCTGGGTGCGTCCCGGCCGGCAAGTCGCGCACTACGACCCACCGGGCGCGCCATCGCCCATCGCTTGAAGTTACCATCGGCAGCTTGTTCGAAAGGTTTAGCCCCATGTCGCTCGACGTCGTTGTGGTGATGGATGCCATCGCCTCCATCAAGATCGCCAAAGACACTACGTTTGCCATGTTGCTGGAAGCCCAGCGCCGTGGTCACCGCCTGCACTACGTGCGCCCCGGCGGGCTCAGCCTGCGCGAAGGGCGCGCGGTGGCGCAGGTGGCGCCGCTGAGCGTGCGAGAGGACAAGACCGGCTGGTTCACGCTGGGCGAGTTCGCCGACCTGGCGTTCGGGCCCGGCCAGGTGGTGCTGATGCGCAAGGACCCGCCGGTGGATGCGGAGTTCGTCTACGACACCCAGGTGCTGAGCGTGGCGCAACGCGCCGGCGCGCAGATCGTCAACGACCCGCAGGGCCTGCGCGACTACAACGAGAAGCTGGCCGCACTGCTGTTCCCGCAATGCTGCCCGCCGACCCTGGTCAGCCGCGATGCGGCCGCGCTCAAGGCCTTCGTGCTGGAACATGGCCAGGCGGTGCTCAAGCCGCTGGACGGCATGGGCGGACGCTCGATCTTCCGCAGCGGCAGCGGCGACCCCAACCTCAACGTGATCCTGGAAACGCTGACCGACGGCAACCGCAAGCTGACCCTGGCGCAGCGCTTTATCCCCGACATCACTGCCGGCGACAAGCGCATCCTGTTGGTGGACGGCGAGCCGGTCGATTACTGCCTGGCGCGGATTCCGCAGGGCGATGAATTCCGCGGCAACCTGGCCGCCGGCGGGCGTGGCGAAGGCCGGCCATTGTCCGAACGCGACCACTGGATCGCCGCGCAGGTGGGCCTGGAAATGCGCCGCCGCGGCATGCGCTTCGTCGGCCTGGATGTGATCGGCGATTACCTGACCGAGGTCAACGTCACCAGCCCCACCTGCGTGCGCGAGCTGGATGCGCAGTTCGGCCTGAACATCGCCGGGCTGCTGTTCGACGCAATCGAGGCCGGCGCCGCGCAATGAGCACGGCCGCGGCCCTGCCGGCACCGATGGACGACGGTCGCCGGCTGATGATGACGCTGGTGATCTCGCTGCTGCTGCATGGCGTGCTGATCCTGGGGGTGGGCTTTGCGGTCAGCGAGGACGCGCCACTGGTGCCGACGCTGGATGTGATCTTCAGCCAGACCAGCACGCCGTTGACGCCCAAGCAGGCCGACTTCCTGGCCCAGGCGAACCAGCAGGGCGGCGGCGATCACGACACCGCACAGCGCCCCCGGGACAGCCAGCCAGGCGTGGTGCCGCAGGACCGCACCGGGCTGGCGCCACAGGCGCAACGCGCCACCAGCGTGAACGCGCCCGAGCCCACCCAGACCCGCGTGGTGACCAGCCGGCGTGGCGAACAGGCCGTGCCGACGCCGCAGCCGAATCCGCAGACCGATCCGCTCACCCCGGCCGAGGCGCAGCGCATCCAGCGCGATGCCGAAATGGCCCGGCTCGCCGCCGAAGTGCATCTGCGCTCGGAGCAATACGCCAAGCGCCCGAACCGCAAGTTCGTCTCGGCCAGTACCCGCGAATATGCATACGCGAACTACCTGCGCGCCTGGGTGGATCGCGCCGAGCGCGTCGGCAACCTGAACTACCCGGACGATGCCCGCCGCCGCCGGCTGGGCGGCAAGGTGGTCATCAGCGTGGGCGTGCGCCGCGACGGCAGCGTGGAAAGCAGCCGCGTGCTGGTTTCCAGCGGGGTTCCGTTGCTGGACGATGCCGCGTTGCGCGTGGTGCAACTGGCGCAGCCGTTTCCGCCCCTGCCCAAGACCAAGGACGATGTGGACATCCTGCAGGTCACGCGCACCTGGCTGTTCCTGCCCGGTGGCGAGCTGCACGACGACCGCTGACACCCGCGGGCGTTCACCGCCCGATGCAAGGCACCACAGCCGAGCGGCACCGGCCTGACAGAAGACACACGCGCAGGATCAGCGCCGCTGCGGCGCACCCTCCTCGTACCGTGACGCCGCCGGCCTGAGGGTGGACGCCAGGCCGGCGGCCCTGCGCGGCCTGCTCACCGCCTTGTACGCCTGCACAGCGCCAAGGTGCCATAGCGGCGCGGACGTGCAGCAGCAGGCCGGCGATCAAGACCTGCGATCGGCTTGCACACCCACCTAGACCGCGCAACCGCATGGCCGATTGCGTCATTTGCCGCATGCAGCAGATGGCGTGGCAGCTCCGCGGTGACCGGTGTCTCAGGCCACCTGCGCCGCGGCGTGCAACCGGTCGGACAGGGCCATGATCTCGGCTGCCTCCTGCACGCGTTCGCGCCAGGCGGCGGGAATGCCCTGGACACCGTAGAACGCGCCAGCGAGCTGGCCGCAGATCGCCGCGGTGGTGTCGGCATCGTCGCCCAGGTTGGCCGCGCGCAGCACTGCATCGGCGAATGTGTCGGTGGTGGCGAAGCACCACAGTGCGGCCGACAGCGCGTCGACCACGTAGCCGGTGCCGCGAACCTGCGCTGCCGGCACCGCGGCGTGGTCGCGCGCGGCCAGGGCATGCACCGCCGGGGAGACCATTCCTTCGCACGACGTACGCAGCACCTGCTCGCGCGTTGCGCCGAGCAAGGCGGCCCGCACCTGGGCCGCGAACAACCGGCAGGCGTCCAGCGCTTCGGCGGCGGCATGGGTGGTGCGCGAGCTGTCGGCGGCACGCTCGCCCAGCTCGTCGGGGCGATGCGCGTAGTACATCGCCACCGGCGCCAACCGCATCAGGGATCCATTGCCGGCCGCGCGCGGATCGGCGCTGCCGCTGAAGGCGGGGCCGCCATCGAGATAGCGCTCCAGCGCCTGGCGCACGGTGTTGCCGATATCGAAACAGCGGCCGGTGCTGCTGAGGTAGCCGTGCTGATACCAGTTGCAATAGCGATTCATCTGGTCGGCGGGATCGAAGCCTTGCCGGTGCAGCAGGCTGTGCGCCAGGCACAGCGCCATCGAGGTGTCGTCGGTCCACTGCCCTGCACGCAGGGCGAACGGACCACCGCCGTGCATGTCGTCGATCGGCGTGAAGCTGCCGGGCGCCTGGAATTCCAGCGTGGTACCCAGCGCATCGCCGACCGCCAGGCCGAGCAGGCAGCCGCGAAACCGCGCGCGTTCGAGATCGCCGTGTGTCATGGCGCGGCGGTGGCGGCCTTCGCTGCGCGTGCGGCCTGTTGCTCGACCAGTGTCAGTGCAACGTTGTCGCGCAGGTACGCTGGCTCCACGCGCTCCGGCGCCAGCCCCTCGCCCCGCTGCAGCGCGGGCACCGCCAGCGAGAGCAGATCCGCGGCATGCGGCAAGGCACTGGCATCGACGCTGCTCAGCTGCGCGGCAAGGCGCTGCTGCAGCAGTCCGTCGGCGGCCGCAAATCCGGTTCCCACGCCGGCCACGCGCTGCGCCGTCTCGGGCATGAGCACCGCGTCGGGCGTGCACACGCGCTCCGGGACAAGTTCCAGCAGCCCTTCCTCGTTGCGCGCGAATACCCCGGCATAGACTTCGCCCATGCGCGCATCGATGCAGGCCAGCACCTGGCTCGCCTCGACCGGCGCGCGCAAGGCCAGCACCTGCAGCGTGGACACCGCCAGCACCGGCAGATCCAGCGCCAGCGCGATGCCCTGCGCAATGCCGATCGCCAGCCGCACGCCGGTGAAGGCGCCAGGCCCGCGGCCGACCGCGATCGCATCGAGCTGACGCCGGGTGATGCCGGCGTCGGCCAGCAGCGCGTCGGCCCACGGCAAGGCCAGTTCGGCGTGGCGACGCGGTGCCAGCTCGAAGCGCTCGATCACGCGTCCATCCACGTGCAGCGCAACGGAGCAGGCTTCGGTGGAGGTTTCGAAGGCGAGGATGTTCATGGGAGAAAGCCGGGACCAGGACCCGGAACTGGCCGGGAAGGTGCAAAGTTTAACTGATCGATTCGAGCCGCCGAGGCGGCATCCGGGATGTGCCACCCGGTGCACGCGGGTACCTGGGGTGCAGGCGCTGGTGCGGACCGAAAGGCAGATGGACGGGACCGGGTACCCAGGACTGGGTGGAGCCGGGAAGGCGCCGTTCAACGGATCGATTCGAGGAGCCTAGGCGGCATCCGGATATGCCACCCGGCGCACGCGGGTGCTTGCGTGCACGCGCTGGTGCGGGCCGAAGGGCAGTGCGACCGGCAACGTTGCCATTGCATGCGAGCGCGACACACGAGCGCCCTGAGCACTCGGCCCCGCCCTTACCCGGCTCTCTGGTCCATGCCACCCAGTCCCGGCTCCTCAAAAACGCCTGCACGTCGGCGAGGTCCCGCGTGCGCGCGAACGGCGGCAGCGACGTCATGAAGGTGCGCCCGTAGCTCTTGTTCACCAGCCGCGGGTCGCACAACACCAGCACGCCACGGTCGGTTTCGCTGCGAATCAACCGACCCACCCCCTGCTTGAGCGCGATCACCGCCTGCGGCAGTTGTTCGTCGCGGAACGGGTTGCCACCGTCGCGGCGGATCGCATCCAGGCGCGCTTCGAACACCGGGTCGTCGGGTGCGGCGAAGGGCAGCTTGTCGATCACGACCACGCTCAAGGCGTCGCCCACCACGTCCACGCCCTCGCGGAAACTGGCCGAGCCCAGCAGCACGCCATTGCCGGAATCGCGGAACCGCTGCAGCAAGGTCGCGCGCGGCGCCTCGCCCTGCACGAACAACGGCCACGGCGCGCCGCGCAAGGCTTCGGCCGCTTCGCGCAGCGCGCGGTGCGAGGCGAACAGCAAGAACGCACGACCGTTGGAGGCTTCCAGCACCGGCGTCAGCGCGCCGATCAAGGCAGTGCCGAAGCCGCGTGCGGCCGGATCGGGCAGGTTCGGCGGCAGGTAGCACAAGGCCTGGCGCGCCCAATCGAAGGGGCTGGGTTGCAGTAAGGTCACCGGATCGCTCAGGCCCAGCCGCTGCGCGATGTGGTCGAACTCGCCCCCACCGCCAGTGTGGCCGAGGTGAATACCCAGGCCGCGTGCGATTTTTCGCGGTGTTCGCGTAGCGGGCCGGAGACATCCAGCGGCGTGCGCTGGCAACGGAAGCCGCGCGGGCTCAGTTCGTACCAGAGCACATCGTTGTCGACCACCGGTTCCGGCGGATCCAGCGCGAAATCGGCCACCGGCAGGTCTTCGCCCAGCCAGCGCGACAGGCGGTTCAATGCTTCCTGCGCACGTGCCGTGCAGCCGTCGAAACCCGGTGAGGCCTCACGCAGCGGCAGCAGGGATTCGCCCAACCGTGCCAGCGACGACAGCACGGCGTCGAACCCTTCGCGCACCTGCGGCTTGGCCAGCGCACGCCATTGCGTGCCGCGCGGCGGCAGCCCTTCCATGCCGGCACGCAGGCTGCGCAAGGCCTCATCCAGCTCCAGGATCGGTGCCTGCAAACTGGCCTGCGCGCCGGCAACCAGGCGCGCTTCGACCATGCAATCGCGTGCCAGCTCCTGCCACGGCCGCATGCCGAAACTTTCGCCGAAGAAATTGGCCGCCAGTTCCGGCAATTGATGCGCCTCATCGATGACGAAGGCCTGCGCACCGGGCAGGATTTCGCCGAAACCTTCCTGCTTGAGCGCCAGGTCGGCCAGCAGCAGGTGATGGTTGACCACCACCAGATCGGCCGCCTGCGCGCGCTGGCGCGCCTGCACCACGAAGCATTCGCCGTAGAACGGGCAGTCGGTGCCCAGGCAGTTGTCGACGGTGGAGGTCACCATCGGCAGCAGCGGCGAGTCGTCCGGCAAGGCGTCCAGCTCGGCCATGTCGCCGAACTGGGTACGCCCGCTCCAGGCCACGATGCGCTGGAACTGCGAGACCTGTTCGGGCGAGGCAAAGCGCGGTTCGCCACGCGCCTGCTGGGTGCGGTACTTGCACAGGTAGTTGGCGCGCCCCTTCAACAACGCACTGCGCAGCCCCACGCCCAGCGCTGCGCGCACGCGTGGCAGGTCGCGATGGAACAGCTGATCCTGCAGCGCGCGCGTGTGCCGGTGGAGACGATGGTCTTGAGCCCGGACAGCAACGCCGGCACCAGGTAGGCGTAGGTCTTGCCGGTGCCGGTGCCGGCCTCTGCCAGCAGCACATCGCGCTGCTCGAACGCTTCGGCGATGGCTTCAGTCAGCCGCAATTGCGCAGCGCGTGGCGCGAACGCGTCGAGCTGGCGCGCAAGCGCCCCGCCCTCGCTGAGCGCTTGGATGCTGGCAGTGGCAAGTTGGGACATGGGACCGAACGAAAAGCGGGCAGGAAGCACGACAGCCTAGCGCGTGCGCGATGACGCTGCCTGGGGTGGGCTTGATGGATCGCGCATATCCCCGCTGCTGCACCGGCAACCGTCGGGTGCACTGCCCCTGCTTGCTGAAGCCGCACTACACATCTGGGCGCACCTCGCCAGCTTGGCCGCGACGTGCTCAGGCATCCTAAAGCGCGCAACGGACACGGCCACACCAGGCATCGAGCGCGCCTGCCTTGCGGTGTGCGCAGTCGCTCCGATCGCCGGCCTCAGTACCGCTTCACGCCCGGCACGGTGCAACCGGCAATCTGCGCCTTGGCAGAGGCGGCGTTTTCCTTTTCGCCACGCGCCAGACGCGACTGCTCGATGGTCGCCCAATGCCGACGGCACAACGGCCCGGTCTTGGACCCCAGGTCGATCGCCTGCTTGGCGAAGCGTTCGGCCGCCGGCCAGTCGGCCTGCAGCACGGACACTTCCGCGCGTTCCTGCAGAATCGCCGGGTCGCCCGACACCAGGCCCAGCGCCTGATCCAGTGCCGCAGCGGCGCCGGCCAGATCGCCGGCCTGGCGTTTGCCCTTGGCGGTCTCGCGCAAATCATCCACCTGCGGGTCGCGCAGCGGCTGCACCGACAGTTCGGTGTCGTCCGCGCCGGCTTCGCGTTCGATCATCAACAGCCGCTGGGTCGGGGTGGTCGGGTCCACCGGGGTCGGCGGCGGCGCGGGTGGTGCGCTGACGCAGGCGGTGAGTGCGGCCAGGACGCCGATCGGGGCGAGCAAACGGTGCATTCGGTTCATGGGGTCGTTCCAATCAACGCGTGGGTG
Source organism: Xanthomonas phaseoli pv. phaseoli (assembly GCA_022749655.1). Taxonomy (GTDB): domain Bacteria; phylum Pseudomonadota; class Gammaproteobacteria; order Xanthomonadales; family Xanthomonadaceae; genus Xanthomonas; species Xanthomonas phaseoli. Next base: position 1,946,810 of record CP094243.1, on the reverse strand, counting down.
GGGCCGCGGCAGGTGCGGCGGCAGGGTCTTCGGGCTTCTTTTCCAGACCGAAGAAGCGGCGCCAGCCACCGCCGCTGGATTGTTCGGCAGGTGCGGCCGCTTCGCCGGGCGCGGCCTCGATCGACAGCGCGTTGCCCGCGCACGGTGCGTAGGCCGGCGTGAAGCCGACCACGAACGGGAACTGGCGCGCGCCCGGGCACCCCGGGTCGGTCACGCCGGTGCCGCTGGCGTCCACCCACTGCCAATCCAGGCCTTTGCCGCTGACCTTCAATGGCGCACTCGGCAAGCGGGCGAAGATGCTCGACCACACCCGCATCGCGCCGGTGGCGCCATACAGGCCGGTTTCGGCGTTCTGGTCGTTTCCCATCCAGATCACCGCCAGATGGTCGCCGGTGTAGCCGGCATACCAGCTGTCGCGACCGTCGTTGGAGGTACCGGTCTTGCCGGCCGGCGACAGGCGACCCAGGCCATCGCCCAGCAGCTGTCGCGCGGTGCCGTTGCTGACTACCTGCTGCAGACCGATGCTGATGAGGTTGGCGGCCACCGAATCGCCCTCCTGCGCCGGTGCCGGGGTCTTGTCGTAACGCTTGAGCAGCTTGCCCTGCGGATCGAGCACGCCGCGCACCGCATGCAGTGGCTGGATCTCGCCGCCGGCCGCCAGGAACTGGTAGAGCTGCGCCATGCCGTACGGGCTCTGGTCGGTCGCGCCCAGGATCAGCGACGGATTCGAGTCGGCCTTGATGCCGGCCAGCACCTGGATCAACTGGGCGATACGATCGGCGCCGACCTGCATGCCCACCCGCACCGTGGCCTGGTTGTAGGAATGCGCCAGCGCATCCACCAGCCGCACCGTGCCATGGCTGCGGCTGTCCGAATTGCCCGGCGACCAGGTCTTGCCGCGGCTGAGCTGCACCGTGACCGGCGAGTCGTCGACCCAGCTGGACAGCGCCCAGCGGTCCGGCGAGGCCAAGGCCAGCATGTAAACGAACGGCTTGAGCAACGAGCCCACCTGCCGCTGCGCTTCCACCGCACGATTGAAGCCCGGCTTGGCGACATCGCGGCTGCCGACCACGGCCAGCACATCGCCGTTATGCACGTCGGTGAGCACCAATCCCGCCTGCAGCGGCGGACGCTTCTTGTTGTCCAGCCGCTTGATGGTGCCGGTCACTGCGCCTTCGGCATACGCCTGCGCCGACGGCGACATGCCGGTGAGCACGCTCATGCCGGCGCCCTGCAGCACGCCTTCCGGATAGTCGTGCGCCAGCTGGCGCCGCACCAGGTCCACATAGGCCGGGAAGCGGTTGGCGGCGACCAGGCCGGGCTCGGTCGGCACGCCCAACGGCGCAGCCAGCGCGCGCTTGTATTCGGCGTCGTTGATCAGATTGTTTTCGTGCAACTTGCCGAGCACGAAATTGCGCCGGTCCAGCGCGCGTTCCGGGTTGCGCCGCGGGTCGTAGTACGACGGCCCCTTGACCAGCCCGATCAACAATGCGATCTGCTCGGTGGTCATCGAATTGAGGTCGCGGCCGAACCACAGCTCTGCGCCCGAGGACACGCCGTGGATCGCCTGGCCGCCGCGCTGGCCCAGATACACCTGGTTGAGATAGGCCTCCAGGATGGTGCGCTTGTCGTAGCGCGCCTCCATGATCACCGCGTACAGAATCTCGTTGAACTTGCGCGTGAGCGTCTGTTCCTTGCCGATGCCGAGCAGGCCGCTGCGGGCCAACTGCTGGGTCAGGGTACTGGCGCCCTGGCGGACCTGGCCGCCGGAGCGCGCCATGATCCAGGCCGCACGCACCATGCCGCTGAGATCGATGCCGTGGTGGCTATTGAAGTCGCGGTCTTCCACCGCCTGCAGGCCGGTGACCAGCAGTTCGGGCACCTCTTCCATGCGCACCAGGCGGCGCTCTTCCTGCTTCTGGCCGTACAGGGTGGCGATGCGCGCCGGGTCCAGGCGTGCGCTTTTGAGCGCCTTGCGGTCGCCGGCGTCGCGCAGGCTGGCCACGCGCCCACCGGCCAGGCTGACTTCGATACGGCGCGCCGGCACGCGTCCATCCACATCGATGTAGCCGCGGCTGGCGATGGTGAAGCGGCTACCGTCCTGCTGGTAGGTGCCGGCCAGCGTCGCCTGACCGTCGTCGCGGTACGACGCCGCGTCCAGTTCGGTCTTCAGGGTGGCCGCATCCAGTGCGTTGCCCGGCACGAGCACCAGCGGCCGGCCGTACACGCGGGTCGGGATCTGCCAACGCAGTTCGCCGAAGCGCTGGGTGACCTGCTTGTTCAGATACATCGTGTAGGGAATCAGGAAACCGAGCGCCAGCGCGAACGCGGCAAATCCCCAGACGATGAGTCTGCGTTGCCAGCGGGAGCCTTGCGCGTTGGTGTCGTCCTCGAAATCGTCGGGAGCGTCGTTGTCGTGGCGTCGGGGCACAGGAATGCGAGAATGTAGAGTCCGGCGAGTCTAGCAGCGCTGTCATGGCTGTGACCTGCCGAGCCCGTCGGCCGTTAAGAGCGGCTAACAAAACGACCGATGCTGCTTCGCTGGGCACGACGTGTCCTCGGCGGCAGCAGGCATGGTTCGTACACTGCGCTGGCAGATGCAACGATTGCCTCGACCCGCGCGCTGCTCGCACCGTTCACTGCCATACCACGCTGGAGTTCCAACGCAATGTCGATGTCTTTGGCCGATGCGCGCTATCTGTTCAATCGCGTCCTCGGCCTGATCCACCGCAGCGTGGCCAGCATGCGCACGCGCGGCTGGCGCGCGACCTGGCAACGCATTCGCGTGCACACGCAGGCGCCTCCAGTCACCCTGGGCACGCCGCTGTGGCTGCCGCAGGCCGCCCCGTTTGCGGCGTTCGCGCTGCCGCACAGCGCTACCCCGCGGGTGACGGTGGTGATCCCGGTCTACAACCACATCGCGCACACCTTGGCCTGCCTGCGCGCATTGGCGGCGCATCCGCCGCTGCTGAGCGTGGAAATCATCGTCGTGGACGACGGCAGCAGCGACGCCACCGCTGAACAGCTGCCGCAGATCGCCGGCCTGCATTACCACGTGCGTGCGAGCAATGGCGGTTTCATCGCAGCCTGCAACGACGGCATCGCGCTGGCGCGCGGCGAGTTCGTGGTGCTGCTCAACAACGACACCATTCCGCAGCCCGGCTGGCTGGACCGGCTGATCGACACCTTTGCCCGGTATCCGGCCGCCGGCCTGGTCGGCGCGCAACTGGTGTACCCGGACGGGCGCCTGCAGGAATCCGGCGGCGTGGTGTTCGCCGATGGCAGCGCCTGGAGCTACGGCCGCTTCGAATCGTCCGAGGACCCGCGCTATGCGTATGTCCGCGCGATGGACTACTGCTCGGGCGCGGCCATCGCGCTGCCGCGTGCGCTGTTGCAGACACTGGGCGGGCTGGACCGGCGCTACATGCCGGCGTATTACGAAGACACCGATCTGGCGTTTGCAGTCCGCGCGGCCGGCTATCAGGTGCTGGTGCAGCCGGCCAGCGTAGTGGTGCATGATCAAACCCATGATACGAAGACAGAATCAGTGGTTGCGGAGCATCAAAGGCAATTCGCCGAAAAATGGTCACTGCAACTCAGCGAACAAATTCAGCAACCGGTGCTGCCCGGACCTGCACTGCTGCACCGCCACCAGCGACAGGTGTTGATCCTGGACGAGTGCGTGCCGCAGCCGGACCGCGACTCAGGCTCGCTGCGGCAGTTCAACCTGATCCGCCTGCTGCGCGAGGAAGGCGCGCATGTCGTCTTCGTGCCGACACGCCGCGAACACGCCGGGCGCCACACCCAGGCATTGCAGCAGCTCGGTGTCGAAGTCTGGTACGCGCCGTTTCTCGAAGGCATCGGCAGCTGGCTGCGCAGCCATGGCGCGCGATTTGCAGTGGTGCTGCTGGTACGCCACCACGTGGCGCATGCCTGCCTGCCGTTGCTCAGGCAATACGCGCCTCAGGCGCGCAGCTTGTTCGACACCGTCGACCTGCATTACCTGCGCGAACGCCGCGGTGCCGAGCTGGCCGGCGATGCCAACCTGCTGCGCAGCGCAGAACGCACCCGCCTGCGCGAGCTGGAGATCATGGCGGCCACCGATGTCACCGTGCTGGTGTCTGCCGCGGAACAGGCGCAACTGCGCGCCGATGCGCCACACATCCGCACCGCCCTGCTGTCCAACCTGCATGAAGTTGCCGGCAGCGGGCATCGCTTCGCGCAACGCCGCGACCTGGTCTTTGTCGGCGGCTTTCGTCATCCGCCGAATGTGGATGCGGTGCAGTGGTTCATCAGTGCCATCTTCCCGCAGGTCCGTGCGCAGCTGCCCGACGTGGTCTTCCACTGCATCGGTGCCGACCTGCCTGACGCCCTGACATTGTTGGCCGACGAATGCCCCGGCGTGCAGCTGCATGGCCATGTTCCGGACCTGGTGCCGTTCATGGACAGTGCGCGTATCGCGGTGGCACCGCTGCGTTTTGGCGCTGGCGTGAAAGGCAAGATCAATCTGAGCATGGCGCACGGCCAGCCGGTGGTCGGCACCACCTGCGCGGTGGAAGGCATGCACCTGCGCGACGGCGAGGATGTCTGCGTCGCCGACGATGCCGACGCCTTCGCCGCGGCGATCGTGCGGCTGTATCAGGATGCGGCACTGTGGCAACGTCTGGCCGACAACGGCTTGCGCAACGTGGCCGAACATTTTTCGCTGGAGGCGGCGCGTGACACGGTGCGCGCGTTGTTTATTGCCGAGTAAGCAGATGTTTCGGAACGACTGCTTGGATCGTCTGCATCGCCAAACGCCGCAGTCCGCAGCGTGATTGGCGATTGATCCGCCTGCGCCGCACCGGAAGGCTTCGCATTTAGCCTTATCCGCCCCTTCGGGACATCTTCTCCTGGTGGGAGAAGGGAGTGTGCGTGGCAACGCGCATGGCGTGCTTGTTGCGGGGCTGCACCGCATGGTTCCCATGCGTCTGCAGTACGCGTTGCATCTGATGCAAAACGCGGGGGTTTGGAGCGTGAGACGGTGCCTGCATTTGATGCAACGCAGGTCCTAGACCGTGGGACTGCGCACGCCCGGCTGGCTCAGAAGTTGCCCGTATCGCCGGCAACCGCTCACCGCTGCTCGGCCACCGCCTTGACCCGCCGCGTGAATTCGGCCAGTTCCGGCAAGCCCGGATCCAGCTGATGTGCCTCATCCTGTGCACGGCGGGCGAAGGCTGCGTCTTCCTGGCCCAGCCGTTCGCTCCCGACCGCCACCCAGCGTTGTGCAAGGCGGCGGCGCGCACCGGCCAAGGCATCGGCAATGGGTGTCAGCGCCTGCCAGGCATCCAGGCACCCGCGCGCGGCACGCAGGCGGTTGTTGCGCAGTTCGTCCTCGAAACAACGCTGGCTGGCCGGTACCACGCGCGCCGCTGCCTGCAGCACGCGCGGATCGCGCGGTGCCAGCGCCTGCGCGGCACGCACGGCGTCGTAGGCGCTGGCGCCGGGCGGCGTCATCCAGTGTTGCTGCGCTTCGGCATCGGCAACGCGCTGCAGCAATGCCCGCAGACGGCGCTCGCGCGTGCTCCGCGACAGGCTCGCGTCCGGGCCGCGCTGGGCGTCGCGCGCGCGCGCAATCGCTTGCTCGGCCTGCACGATCGATGCGGCGCCGGGCACCAGAAGCTGCGCCTGACGCAAGGATTGCAACGCATCGTCGAAGTGGAAATCCGCCGCCTGCCGGCCGGCCTGTGCGGCGTACTCGTCCGCCACCTGGTCGCGGCCCCGCTGGGCACTTGCATCGCCAGGTTCGGCAGCCAGCACCGCGTTGAAATCGCGCGCAGCCGGAGCCAGGCGACCCCGTCGCAGCAAGGCCTGCGCCCGCTGGCGCCGCTGTTCCAGCACGCGGTGGTACTGGCCTTCGGTCAGCGGCATGTCGACATGCCCGGCGTCGTACCGCTTGGCCGCGGCCAGCAACGCCGACGCCTCGCCGAGCGCGTCGCGCGCCAGTGCGTGTCGTGCCTGCGCCAACAGGTCGGTCAAGGCGTCTTCGCGGCCTTCCAGTGCGTCGGTGCGGTCGGGCGCCAGGGTCAGGATGCGTTGATAGAGCGGCAACGCACTCTCCGGCGTGCCGTCCAGGCGGCCCTGCTGCTGGGCAAGCGCGGCCTGCGCCAGCAAGACATCCAGCCCGACCCGACGCGCCTGCAGCGCGCGCAGCCGCGCCGCGACCGGGGCGATCTGCGCCTGCGGCACCTCCAGGGCGCCTGCCAGCGCCAGCGCACGCTGCGCTGCTTCGACATCGCCTGCTGCAACCGCTGCCCGTGCCTGCGCTACCGCAGCAGCGCCGGTGCGCGCCAGCCCGGTCCGGGCTTCGCCACGGTCGCTGTCCAGTGCAAGTGCGGCGGCGAACAGTTCCCGCGCACCGCTGCCGTTGGCGGCGCTGAGCTGACCGCGCGCCAGGGCCGCATCGCCCCGCTGCAACAATTGCTGGATGCGCGTGTCCGGCCACAGCCAATCGGCCAGCGGCTTGCGCAGCACGACCACAGTGAGCAGGAGGCAGGCGCACAGCGCCAACACCATGCGCCAAAGCGCACGGCTGCGCAGTGGCGCCCAGAGGCGGGGCGATCTGGCCCAGCGCGGGAGCGGAGACATACGGTGGCGTCCATCCTTGGCGCGACCTGACGGGGACGCGTTCACCGCCTTATGGTAGCGGTGGAGGTTGCGAAGGCGGTGTGGGCTCTTCGGGATTCGGGATTCGGGATTCGGGAATCGGGAATCGTCAGGCAAGCACGGCGCCCTCCCCTTATGTGCTGTGTTCGGATCGGTAGGCGCTGGCAAGATCTTCAGCATTCAGCCCAGCCGCCGCACCTCGCTCACCCCGGGCAACGCATCCAGCTTGCCGAGCAGACCGGACAGCTGGTCATAGTCGCTGACCTTCAAGCGCAGCCGCAGTTGCGCCCTGCCGGTATCGCGCACGTTGTCGCTGTTGATTTCCAGCACGTGCGCGTCTTCCTGGGCGATCAGGTTGGTGATGTCCTTGAGCAGCCAGCGGCGGTCCACCGCCCGCACCTGCACATCCACTTCGTAGCCGCTGCCGGCCTTGCCCCACTCCACTGGCAACACCCGCTGCGGGTGGGCGGCGGCCAGGCGCGCCAGTGCCGCGCAGTCGGTGCGGTGCACGGTGATGCCGCGACCGCGGGTGAGATAGCCGGCAATCGGTTCGCCGGCCACCGGCTGGCAGCAACGCGCCAGCTGCACCAGCAAATTGCCCACCCCCTCGACGGTGAATTTGGATTTCCCCAATCCATCGCGCCGCGCGGTCGGCCGCGGGGGCGCCGGTACTGCCGGCTGGGACGCGGCACGCTCGGCTTCCAGCAATGCACGGCTGACCTGGTTCGGACCGGTATCGCCCAGGGCGACCTGGATATACAGCTCATCTATATTTTCGGCGTGGAACTTGCGCGCGGCCACGCTCAGATCCGCATGCTGCAGGCCCAGGCGCTTGAGCTCGCGATCGAGCAAGTCCTTGCCCGCCTGCACGTTGCGTGCGCGGTCCAGCTTGTGGAACCAGGCGCGCACCTTGTCGCGCGAGCGCCCGCTGGCCAGAAAGCCGTTGGAGGCCAGCAGCCAATCGCGGCGCGGATCGGCTTCCTTGGCGGTCATGATCTCCACCCGGTCGCCGCTGCGCAGCCGATAGGTGAGCGGCACGATGCGGTCGTTGACGCGCGCGCCACGGCAGCGATGCCCGACCATGGTGTGCACGTGATACGCAAAATCCAGCGGCGTGGCACCTTGCGGCAGATCGATCACCTCGCCCTTGGGAGTGAGCGCATACACGCGGTCTTCGATCAGCTCGGCATCCAGCGCGCCGGCCAGTTCGCCATGCTCGCCTTCCTGCACCTGCTCCAGCAGTTGGCGCATCCACAAAATCTTGCGGTCGAACGCCTTTTCGCCGCCCTTGCCGCCTTCCTTGTATTTCCAGTGCGCGGCCACGCCGAGTTCGGCCTGGGCGTGCATTTCGAAGGTACGGATCTGGATTTCGATCGTGCGCCCTTCCGGGCCCACCACTGCGGTATGCAACGAGCGGTAGTCGTTGGCCTTGGGCCGGGCGATGTAATCGTCGAACTCGCTCGGCACCGGCGCCCACAGCGAATGCACCGCGCCCAACGCGGCATAACACGCCGCCACGTCCTCGACCATGACCCGCACCGCGCGGATGTCGTACAACTGGTCGAACGACAGCCGCTTCTTCTGCATCTTTCGCCAGATGCTGTAGATGTGTTTCGGCCGCCCGCTCACCTCTGCGCGCAGGCCCTGCTGGGCAAGCGCTGCCGACAAGGTGCGCTTGACCGCTTCCAGGTAGCGCTCGCGCGCCACGCGGGTTTCGTCCACTTCGCGGGCGATGCGGCGATAGGTCTCCGGCTCCAGATGCCGGAACGCCAGGTCTTCCAACTCACTTCACCTGCCAGATGCCCAGCCGGTTCGCCAGCGGCGCGTGGATGTCGCGCGTGAGCTGGGCCAGCGCGCGGCGCTCATCTTCGCTCAGGCGGTCGGCAACGCGCATGCGTGCCAGCTGACGTGCCAGCAAGATCGGCACCACGCGCAGGTCGTGGATGATGGAAAGCAGCAACCGCCGCAATCCTTCGCTGTTGCGCCCGGCCTCGCGTCCGGCGTGCAGCGCCCAGACCTGATCGGCCGCATCCAGGCCGTCCAGCAGGCCTTCCACCGCCACCCGTCGCTCCGCCGGCTGCCACGGCAGGCTCGCGATCGCGTCACGCAAGGCAGGCAAATCGAACAGCAGCGCTGCAATCAGGGTGGCTTCGTCGGCGGCCAGCAGCGCCAAGGCATCCAGGGTGTCGCCGAGCAATGCCCACGGCACGCTATCGGTCTGTGCGGGCGGCAGGTCCTGCCAGGCCCGCGCCAGCGCGTCGCGTACTGCCGGTGCGATCGAGGCCACGGCCGGACGCTGCAGCAACGCCTGCAGGCGATCAAATGAGGAACTGGTCACAGCGGTGGGCACGGCGGCGGGCAACAACGGGGAGCTGATGACTACGGTAACGTGCGCGTCACCTTCTCCACAACGCGTTTTACCGGGGCCCCCACTGCGCAGGACGACGCGCGTGCTTATGCCAGGTTCACCCCGCAACGTCTTGATTCGTCAACGGCTGCCGCGAAAAGCGGCACGGCGCGGCAAACGGAAATCGGAACCTCTGCGCCTTTTTACGTGCCCTTTACAACTGCGCCAGACCGCCTGCCTATGCTCGGGGCACGTCGTGCGTTGCATCCAGCAGCCAGCGACGTTTTTCCCAACTGCGAGGTAGCCGTATGAAGACCTGGAAGAAGCCTTTCGTTCGTGAAGTCAATTGTGGCGCCGAAATCAACTGCTACGTGTCCGGCGAGTTTTGATCCTGCACGTTTCACGCTTACCTTGCCGCCCTTCCTTTTGATGCATGACCGGCAATTGCCGGCAGATTAGGTCCCGTTCTCCATGCGCATCATTGTTTTGGGATCGGCGGCCGGCGGTGGGCACCCGCAGTGGAATTGCCATACCCCCGCAAGCCTGCGGGCGTGGCAGCAGACAGACGGTGCCCAACGTCGTACCCAGGCCAGTATCGCGGTCAGCGCCGATGGCGAGCGCTGGGTGCTGATCAACGCCTCTCCCGATTTCCGCCAACAGATTCTTGCAACACCGGCGTTGTGGCCGCAGCAAGGGCTGCGCCATTCGCCGATTGAGGCGGTGCTGCTGACCAGCGGCGAGATCGACCACATCGCCGGGCTGCTCTCGATGCGCGAAAGCCAGCGGTTTTCGTTGCATGCCAGCCGCCGCGTGCTGGACTTGCTCGCGCAGAATCCGATTTTCGACGCCGTCAATCCGCACTACGTGAGCCGGCAACCTTTTGCGCTGGACACACCGTTGGCGCTGTGCGGATTAGCGCTCACGCCGTTTTCGGTGCCCGGCAAGGTGCCCTTGTTCATGGAATCGCGCAGCGGCGGCGACCTGGCTGGATCAGATGAAGAAACCCTCGGACTCACCATCGACGATGGCCGCCACCGCATGCATTACATTCCCGGCTGCGCTGCGATGACCGACGCCTTGCGTGCGCGCCTGCAGGGGGCCGAACTGGTGTTCTTCGACGGCACGTTGTGGCGCGATGACGAGATGGTGCAGCTGGGCATCAGCCAGAAGACCGGCCAACGCATGGGCCACATGAGCATCGACGGACCCGACGGCACCTTCGCCGCATTCGCACCGTTGAACGTGGCGCGCAAGATCTTCATCCATCTCAACACCACCAACCCCGTACTCAACAGCCTCTCGCCCGAGTTCGCCAGCGCGCGCCCAGTGGTTGGGAGGTTGCACATGACGGCCTGGAGATCGCCCTGTGACCGCCCTGCTCAGCCCCGACCAACTGGAAGCGGACCTGCGTGCCATCGGCGCGCGCCTGTATCACGACCAGCATCCGTTCCATGCGCTGTTGCACCACGGCAAGCTCGACCGAGGCCAGGTGCAGGCCTGGGCGTTGAATCGCTTCGAATACCAGCGCTGCATTCCGCTGAAGGACGCGGCGATCCTGGCGCGCATGGAAGATCCGGCGCTGCGGCGGATCTGGCGGCAACGCATCCTCGACCACGACGGCAATAGCGCCAGCGACGGCGGCATCGCGCGCTGGCTGCACCTGACCGATGCGCTGGGCCTGGAGCGCACGCTGGTGGAGTCCGGACGCGCGCTGCTGCCCGGCACGCGCTTTGCGGTGCAGGCGTACCTGCAGTTCGTGCGCGAAAAGAGCCTGCTCGAAGCAATCGCCTCGTCGCTGACCGAATTGTTCGCGCCCAACATCATCGGCCAGCGCGTGGCCGGCATGCTCAAGCATTACGACTTCGTCTCGTCCGAAGCGCTGGCCTATTTCGAGCATCGCCTGACCGAGGCGCCCCGCGATTCGGATTTTGCGCTGGACTACGTCAGGCAGCATGCCGATACGGTGGAAAAGCAGGCGCTGGTCAAGGCCGCGCTGCATTTCAAGTGCTCGGTGCTGTGGGCACAACTGGATGCACTGCACGTGGCCTACGTGGCGCCTGGCATCGTCTGGCCGGATGCCTTCGTGCCGGACCGCGACGCCGGCCGGGTTGCGGCATGAGCGGCATTACCCGCGACAGCCAGCCAGCCTTGCGTGCAGGCGTGCGCTTGCAGCACGACCGCGCGCGTGATCAATGGGTGCTGCTGGCACCCGAACGCGTGGTCGAACTGGACGACATTGCCTTGGTGATCGCGCAACGTTATGACGGCACGCGTTCGCTGGCGCAGATCGCGCAGGAGCTGGCTGCACAATTCGATGCGGACGCGGCGCAAATCGAAGCGGACGTGATCGAACTCACCGATACCCTGCATCAGAAGCGCCTGCTGCGGCTATGAGCCTCGCGCCGCCACCGCTGTCGGTGTTATTGGAATTGACCCACCGCTGCCCGTTGGCGTGCCCGTATTGCTCCAACCCGATCGCGCTGGCGGCGCTGCGCGAAGAGATGGACACCGCAGGCTGGCGCTCGCTGTTGCAGCAGGCCGCCGACATGGGCGTGCTGCAGGCGCATTTTTCCGGCGGCGAACCGATGCTGCGCAAAGACCTGCCCGAGCTGGTCGCCCATGCGCGCGGGCTCGGGCTGTACAGCAACCTGATCACCTCCGGCGTCGCTGGCGGCGAGCCGATGCTGGACCAACTGCAGGCGGCCGGGCTGGAACATGTGCAGTTGAGCGTGCAGGACGTCGATGCGGCCGGTGCCGACCGCATCGCCGGCTACCGCAATAGCTTGTCCAAGAAGCGCGAATTCGCCGCCGCGGTCCGCGCCCGCGGCCTGCCGCTGACGATCAATGCGGTACTGCACCGCCATAACGCCGAACGTGTGCCCGGCATGATCGCGCTGGCGCTGGAATGGCAGGCCGAGCGCATCGAAGTGGCGCACACCCAGTACTACGGCTGGGGCCTGCGCAACCGCGCTGCGTTGATGCCCAGCCGCGCGCAACTGCTGGCCACCATCGACGCGGTGGAAACCGCGCGTCGCCAGCTCGGCGACCGCCTGGCGATCGATTTCGTCACGCCCGATTACTACGCGCGCCAGCCCAAACCCTGCATGGGCGGCTGGGGCCAGCGCTTCGTCAATATTTCCCCGCGCGGCGACGTGCTGCCCTGCCATGCCGCCGAAACCATCGAGGGCATGCGCTTCGACAATCTGCGCGAGCGCTCGCTGGCCGATATCTGGAACAACGGCGAGGCATTCGTGCGCTTTCGCGGCACCGCATGGATGCCGGAGGTGTGCCAGGGCTGCCCCAAGCGCGAGATCGACTGGGGTGGCTGTCGCTGCCAAGCGCTGGCGCTCAGCGGCGATGCCGCCACGCTGGACCCGGTCTGCGAACGCTCGCCCATGCATGCGCAGGTGCGCGCAACCGCCGAGCTGGAGTCGGCATCGCCGGCGCCTGCCTTCGTCTACCGCCGCCCAGAACGCCCGGCACCATCCACCGCCGACACGCTGGAGTAAGCCGCGTCGGCCGGCGCCAACAGCGTCTACACTAGGCCCCTCTTCTTCTTTGGATGGCTTCCATGTCGCTTGCGCGCCGCATTCCCTTGCTGGTTTGCCTGACCGTGGCGCTGCATGCCGCCCCCGCCCTGGCGCAACGCGCGGTGCAAGGCGACCTGCAGTCGCAGATGAGTGCCGAACAGTTCAAGGCCGCCGGCCTGGACAAGCTCGATGCCAGTGAATTGGCCGCGCTCAACGATTGGCTGCAGGGCAAGGTCGCCAAGGAGGCTGCCGTGGTGGTCGAACAGGCCAAGGAAGCCGGCCGCCAGGAAGTGATCGTCAAGAACCGCGGCTTCTTCGACTTCGGCAGCAAGGAGCCGATCGAGAGCACGATGGTGGGCGACTTCAAGGGCTTTGCAAAGGGTCGCGTCTACACGCTGGCCAACGGTCAGGAGTGGGAACAGACCGACGCCGCCAGCCTGTCCGGCGTGCGCAAGGACGCACCCAAGGTCAAGATCAAGCCGGGTCTGGTCGGCGTGTGGTATCTGCAGATCGAGGGTTACAACACCCCGGCCAAGGTGCGGCGGATCAAGTAAAGGCACCGGCCAAGCCTGCGCGGCTACCGAAGACGGTCGCCGCGCCTGGCATCGGCACGCGCGGCGCGTATCCCGCCGCTGGGCGTTGCGCATGCGAGATCAATCGCAGCCGCTTTAGGTCGCTCGCTGCAGAACAGCGCATGCGCAAGGCGGCGTGGGTGACGGCAGACGCAGCGCAAGCGTCAGTGCGTACCCGCCACGCCCAGGCGCAGCCAACGCGGCGCGCCGAATCATCGCAACTCGGCATCGTGCAGATGCAGCCCATTGCCGGTCGCGACAGGTGCCGTGGTCCTTACCGTCAGGGACCACGCGTACACTCGTGCACACCGCGCCACCCCCGCCGCTGACGCGACCGCTGACTGCGTTTTCCCACGCGATTGGTCGTAGCAATTGCTGGCCCCACGCACGGTTTCTGGAGAACCCGCATGCGCTCGAAGACCTCTTGCAGCCTCGCCCTGTTATCGTCCCTGACACTCTTTGCAGGCGTCGCGCCCGCTGCCCCCGCCGCGGCTGCTGCGTCGCCGGCGGAGCACTGCGCCAATGCGCCGGAAGTTGGCTTCGGGCAAGCCCTGGTGTGTTACCACGATGCCATCGAACAACAACCGCTGACCTATACGCGCGTTGGCACCAGCAGCGTTGCCGGTGTCGAGCGGCGCGACTACCTGCTGACCTCGCAGGACTGGTCGCCCGAGGGACTGGTCACGCCAGCGCGCTGGCAGCACGACGTGGCGATCTACGTGCCGAAAGAGGCCTTGCCCACGCGCGCAGTGTTGATCTCAACCAACGGCACGCGTCATCCAGTGGATGGCGGTACGGCGCAGCCGGCCAGCGAGTTGGCGCCCGAGGCGCTGGCCGCCTTGGCGCAACGCACCCGCACGGTGGTGATCGCGCTCAGCGACATCCCCAACCAGGCACTGACCTACCAGGGCGATGCCACCCCGCGCCGCGAAGACGACAGCGTGGCCTATAGCTGGTCGCTGTTTCTCAAGGCATCGCAGCAGCGCAAGACACTGCCGCTGCACGTGCCGATGGCGGCCGCGATTGCGCGCACCATGAGCCTGGCCGAGCGTGAACTGGCCCCGCTGCGCATCCATCGCTTCGTCCTCGCCGGCGCCTCCAAACGCGGATGGGCCAGCTGGCACGCCACCATCGCAGACCGGCGCGTAGAGGCGGTGGCGCCATTGGTGATCGACATCCTCAACATGCCGGCAGTGCTGGAGCATATGTTCCGCACCTATGGCGGCAACTGGCCGATCGCCTTCAATGCCTATGCAAAGCAGGGCATCACCTCACAACTGCAGACCCCGGCCTTCGCGCAGTTGGTGCAACTGCAAGATCCGCTGAGTTATTTGCACACGCCGTACCGCACGCGGCTGACGGTGCCCAAGTACATCGTCAATGCCAGCGGCGACGACTTCTTCATGCCGGACAACACCCAGTTCTTCTACAACGCGCTGCCCGGCGCAAAGGCGCTGCGCGTCCTGCCCAACAGTGCGCACAACATCCGCGCCTCCGTCGTCGATACCCTGGCGCCGTTTATCACGCGCCTGCAGCAGCAGCGCCCGCTACCGCAGGTAAGCGATGTGTTGCGTATGGGCGAAGCGCCGCAGATTCGCTTCCGCTCCTCCGAGCGGCCCACGCAGCTGCAGCTGTGGAGTGCACATAATCCACAGGCGCGCGATTTCCGCTACGCCTGCGGCATACGCTACAGCGCCACGCCCATTGCGCTTGCCGGCCGCGGCATGGTCCCGGTTCCGGTGCAGATTCCGGACGACGGCTGGAGCGCATATTTCATCGAAGCCACTTACGCGGACGGGTTCGTTGCCACCAGCCAGACCTATGTGCTCGGCAAGCAGCGCTACCCGACCCAGGCACCGCCCACCGATCATGCGGCCTGCAGCACGTTGCCTGGCGCGATCGCCGGTGCCGCCGTGCGCTGACGCAGGCCTTGAAGCAGGGTGGATGGGGCAATAGCCGACTGAAGCCCCTGGTGGGCAGCTGGGTGCCATGCGCCGGCTTGCCGAGTCCGCTTTTCGGCAACCACTGCGCCCGGTTGGACGCATTTGTCCACTTTGCGCAACGAAGTCCGCACAGACAATGCCTAACGGCACATTTTGGCACTTGAGTACGCCACCAAGATCGATCCAACCCGACTGATCCATTGACATCGTTGTCACCAACTCCTACACAGGCCCCTACTCGCTGACGGCATCGGCCGCTCAGACGGACCAAAGGACTGAATGTGGCTGCGATTTCGCGTTCTGATTACGCCTCTGCCTCGCCCGATGTCCCCGTTGCCACCAGCTTCGTCGCTGCCGATGTCGGTGGCACGCATGTGCGTGTCGGGCACATGCTGCAGGCGCGCGATGCAGCCATCGAACTGTCGCTTTACCGCACCTATCGCTGCGCCGAATACGCCAGTCTCCAGGCCATCCTCGAGGACTTCCTGCAACAACGGCGCGGCGTCGATGCGGTGGTCATCGCCAGTGCCGGCGTGGCGCTGGACGATGGCAGCTTCATCAGCAACAACCTGCCCTGGACGATCTCGCCCAGCCGCATCGGTGCCGCACTGGCAGTGCGCAACGTGCACCTGGTCAACGACTTCGAGGCGGTGGCCTACGCAGCGCCACAGATGGAACAACGCGCCGTGCTGCAACTGAGCGGGCCGACGCCGCGCCATGCGCGTGCCAACGGGCCGATTCTGGTGGTGGGCCCCGGCACCGGCCTGGGTGCAGCGCTGTGGATCGATGCCAAGCCACGCGCGATCGTGCTGGCCACCGAAGCCGGCCAGGTCGCGCTGGCCAGCACCCACCCGCACGAATATGCCTTGCTGCAACGCCTGTTGCGTGACCGGCACTATCTGCCACTGGAGCACGTGCTCTCCGGCCCGGGATTACTGCATCTCTACGCTGCGGTGTGCGAGCTGCATGACGCAACGCCGCGTCATCGCCTGCCCGCTGCGGTGACACACGCAGCGCTGCACGAAGACGATGCGCTTGCGCGCGAGTGCCTGCAGATGTTTTGCGGCCTGCTGGGAAGCGCGGTCGGCGACATGGCGCTGGCCTATGGCGCTGCCGGCGGCATCTATCTGGCCGGGGGCTTCCTGCCGACGATCGGCCAGTTCCTGGCTGGCAGCACCTTTGCCGAGCGCTTCCTGGACAAGGGCAACATGCGCGCGGTGCTCGAACGCATCCCGGTCAAATTGGTCGAGCACGGGCAACTGGGCGTGCTCGGCGCGGCCAACTGGTATCTGCAGCACCACACCGACCTGTCGTAAGCGATCTACCACGCGTTCTACCCCGAGCGCGCGTCTGCAAGACCCGCATCCGGCGAGCAGCAGCCCGCCGTCCATCCCTGTGCGTGATGAGGAGAGACATCATGAAATACAGCACCACCCTGCTGTCCAGCGCCATCGCAATGTCGCTGGCATTCGCTGCGCAAGCCCAGGACAGCGTTGGCACGCAAGCCACCGACCTGGATGCCGTCCAGGTGGTCGGCATCCGCGCCAGCCTGGAAAAATCGCTCGACACCAAACGCAACAACACCGGCATCTCCGAGGCGATCACTGCCGAAGACATCGGCAAATTCCCAAGCACCAACGTGGCCGAAGCGCTTTCGCAGATCCCTGGCGTGACGTTGGACAGACGCTTCGGGCAAGGCGAGCGCGTGAGTATCGACGGCACCGACCCCAGCCTCAATCTGTCGTTCCTGGACGGGCATCCGGTCGCGCAGGCGATCTGGCTCTACGGCGAACAGCCCAGCCGCGGGTTCGATTACACCCTGCTGGCCCCGCAGATCCTGGGCCGTGCGGAAATCCTCAAATCCTCCGAAGCGCGCCTGACCGAAGGCAGCCTGGGCGGCACGGTGCTGATGCACACGCGGCAGCCGCTGGACCTGAAGGTCAACGAAGTGGCTGCGTCCATCGGCTACAGCTACAGCGACCAGGCCAGCCAGGGCAAACCCAACGCCGCACTGCTCTACAGCTGGAAGAACGCGGCGCAGACTTTCGGCATTGCGGTGTCGGCGCAGCATTACGAAGAGCGCGTGGACCGCCGCGGCATGGAAGTATTCGGCTACGTACCGGCCAGCACCTTCGCCAATGCCGCAGGGGACGTGCCTGCCGATGCGGATGTGCCCAACTCGATCAACGCTGCCTGGTTCCAGCAGGATCGCGAGCGCGACAGCGCGGTGGTCAACCTGCAACTCAAGCCCAGCGAGGCGCTGGAGTTCAATCTGAGCGGCCTGTACATCAAGGAGAACTTCGACAACTACAACCAGTCGATGTACAGCTTCTTGACCTGGAATGCCGGCACGGTGGCGGCGGTGGACCAGCTTGGCGACGTCCGTAACGGCGTGATCAACAGTGGCCACTCCAGCACCAATGCCATCCCGCTCGGCGGCACGGTGATCTACGACAACAACGTGCGCGAATCGGAGGTGACGACCAAAGGACTGGACCTGCGCGGCGCCTTCCGCGGCGAGGGTTGGGGCGTGAAGAGCGTGTGCAGAATTTTGTGTAACCGTGGTTTGGGTTACCGCTGAGGAAGTCGCCCCTCGAACTGGATCGTAAAGCGGTTCAGCGCAGCCTTCCAGTCGCGGATCGGCAGCGTCCATTTCTTGGTGATGTTGCGCAGAGCCAGGTAGAACAGTTTCATCAAGGCTTCGTCGCTGGGGAACGCGCCGCGGTTCTTGGTCAGCTTGCGCAGGCTCATGTTGACCGACTCGATGGCGTTGGTCGTATAGATCACCTTGCGGATCTCCGGTGGGTAGTCGAAGAACGGGATCAGTCGTGACCAATTGCGCCGCCATGACTGGCTGATGGGCGGGTACTGGGCGTCCCACTTGGCCTCGAACTCGGTCAGTGCCTGCTCGGCCTCCTCGACGGTGGCGCAGGCGTAAATGCGCTTGAGATCGGCGGCAACCTCGGCGCGGCGTTTCCACGAGACGTAGTTCAGGCTGTGCCGCACCATGTGCACGATGCACAGCTGCACGGTGGTCTGCGGGAACACCGCCTCGATCGCCTCGGGAAACCCCTTCAGGCCATCGACGCAGGCAATGAAGATGTCCTGCACCCCGCGGTTGCGTAGCTCCGTCACGACTTGCAGCCAAAACTTGGCACCCTCGGCCTGCGCCAGCCATAGGCCCAGCACTTCCTTCTCGCCGCCCATGGTGATGCCGATGGCCAGGTACACCGCCTTGACCCGCACCGCGCCCTCGCGCACTTTGACGTGGATGCAGTCCAGATAGACGATCGGATAGACCGGATCCAGTGGCCGCGCCTGCCACGCCTTGACCTCCTCGACGACCGCATCGGTGACTGAGGAAATCAGACTCGGCGACACCTCGGTGCCGTACATCTCCTCCAGGTGCGACTGGATCTCGCGCACGGTCATGCCGCGCGCGTACAACGACAAGATCTTGTCATCGAAGCCGGCCCAGCGGGTCTGGTGCTTGGGGATCAGCTGTAGCGCGAAGCTGCCGTGGCGATCACGCGGAATCTCGATCGGCAGCTCGCCGAACTCGCCCTTGAGCGTCTTGCGGCTGCGTCCGTTGCGCGTGTTGCCGGCCGCGTTGGCGACCGGCTCATGCTTGTCATGACCGAGGTGTTCGGTCATCTCCGCGTCCAGCGCCCGCTCCACCAACCGCTTGGTCAGCTGCTTGAGCAGGCCGTTCTCGCCGATCAGATCCTCGGGTTTGGTGTAGTTGACCAACAGGCTGCTAAGCAGCTCGTCGGGTACCTCATGTGTGCGTGGGCTCATGGTGTCTCCGGGTTAGGTGGCAGTCTCCTGCCTGTGGCCCGGTTACACAAAATCTAGGACACGCCCGGCGTGAACGGACAAGTGGGCCAGAGCAAGTCCGAGAACACCGACCTGTCGCAATACTTCATCGAGCCGTTCTACAACGGCGGCTTCAGCTGGGACACCCGCCGCGGCATCCGCTTCGACGATTCGGCAGCGGCACGTGACCCGGCCAACTGGGGCTCGGCCGGCGGCTGGTTCGGCAACAACGGCATCTTCTCTACCGAAAGCAAGGACACGTACGGCCAGCTGGATCTCAACCTGCAATTCGACAGCGTGTTCAATCAATTGCTGCTGGGCGTGCGCCACGGCAAGCATGACGAACGCTTCGAGCTCAATGTCTATGGCGGTGTCACGCCGGGCACCCTGGCCGACGTAGGCACGATCGGACTCACCGATCTGCAGGGGTTCTATCCCGATCATGGCCAACATCTACAGGCAGGTCGCAACAACGTGCTGAACTGGATCCGCAACAGCCCGGTCGATTACAGCGCGCCGGATCCGGCCAGCTACCTCAATAACAGCTGGGCGCTCGAGCAGACCAACAAGGCGGCCTATGCGCAGCTGAATTTTTCCAGCGGAGGTCTGCGCGGCAATCTTGGCGTGCGCTACGTGGATTCCAATACAGAAGGCAGCGGCTTCGTCTACAGCGGCACGCCCTCCCTTGCCGATGCCGGCAGCCTGTGGCAGACCCGCACCCGCAAGGAAGACTTTCTGCTGCCTTCGCTGACGCTGTCGTACGACACCAGCGACGACTGGGTGTTCCGCTTCGCCGCGGCCAAGGTCATCGCCTGGGCACCGTACAACCAGATGGTCAACAACACCTTCCTCAACGACACCACGTTGACCGGCAGCGGCGGCAATGCTGAGCTTTCGCCGTACGAATCCTGGAACTTCAATCTCTCTGCCGAATATTATTTCGCGCAGCAAGCAGTGGTGGCGTGGTCGGTGTTCTACAAGAAGATCGACAACTATATCGACACCAGCGCCAGCGTCGAGCGCCAGTACAACGCACTGCGCGATACCGCACCGCAGAGCTGGGCGCAGCTGGTGGGCAGCAACGGCTGTACCGCCGATGGCTATTGCGACTACAGCATTCAGCGGCCGCGCAATGCCGGCGATGGCAAGGTCAAGGGCTTCAACATCTCCTTCCAGCAACCGTTCGGCGACAGCGGCTTCGGCCTGACCGCCAACTACACCTATGCCGCTGGCGAAAACAACACTGGCGATGCACTGCCCTACCAGTCGCGCAACAGCCTTGCCTTCAGCCCTTACTACGAAAAAGGCCCGCTCAATGCGCGGCTGACCTACAACTGGCGCGACAGCTACCTGGCCGGCGGTTATGTGGCCGGTGCGGCACCGGCCAGCGTGGACGATTACGCCGAACTCGGCGCCAGCATCGGCTATGCGTTCAGCCCGAACTGGTCGCTGCAGGTCGATGCGCAGAACCTGCTGGACGAGGAATACCTGCAGTATCTGGGCGACAAGGACCATCTGGCCGGCCGCTACAAGA
Source organism: Xanthomonas phaseoli pv. phaseoli (assembly GCA_022749655.1). Lineage (GTDB taxonomy): Bacteria > Pseudomonadota > Gammaproteobacteria > Xanthomonadales > Xanthomonadaceae > Xanthomonas > Xanthomonas phaseoli. The sequence goes on along the minus strand of CP094243.1, from coordinate 1,926,423 downwards.
GCGGACGCCGCTACATGGCCAGCCTGCACGTGAAGTTCTAGCGCAGCCAGCACCGACTGCGCTCACCGCCAGGCGGGCGCGGTCGGCACTCATCGCCGGGGCATACCACGCGTACGTCCGGCGATGAGTGCGCCATCCGCCGACCTGACCACTGCTCACTACGGTTTGCTGGCCGCCTTCAGCCTCGAAGACAGCCGCCGCGTGCGTTGTAGAAGCGCACGCGGCCTTGTCCGGATGCATGCCCTACAGGAAGGCTCAACTGCGCAATGCAGCCACCCGTTGCGACAGTTTCTTCGCCGAGACCCCGGATCTTGCACCGAGCTCCTGCGCAAACACCGACACGCGCAGTTCTTCCAGATCCCAGCGCAGCGCCTGCCACTCTTGGCGGTTTTGCAAACCGCGCGCGGCGGCCTCTGCCACTGCATCCACGAACGGTTTGAGCTCGAGCATGCGCGCCTGATCGCGCGCAGGATCGCGCTTTGCGCGCTCGGTGCGCAGGATCATCGCCCTGAGGTAGCGCGGATAATTGGCCAATGCGTCGGCCGGCGTGTCGCGCAGGAAGCCTGCATGGACCAGCGCGCGCAGTTGCTGCTCCATGTCATCCAGATTGCCGCGCGCCCAGCCCATCAACGGTGCTTCCAGCAGTGGCTTGAGTTCGGCCGCCGCGCCCAGGATGCTTTCGGCCAACTTCAAGCGCTCCATCGCTTCGCCGAACAGCCGCTTGCTCGCATCGTCGCGACGCTGCGCAAATGCGCCAGGGTCGCGAATGGCGCCCAGGCCATCGGCCAGCACGGCATTGAGCGCCGCATCGACCAGATCGCCACGCAGGCGTTCCTGCGATTCGATCGCCGCATACAGCAGCCCGGTCTTGGGCGACACTGGCAATTGCTTGCGTGCCTGCTTGATCTTGTCGGCCAGGGCGATTTCCAGCATCCGCCGCACGCCGCGCGGATGCGCCCGCACCGCTTCGTTACGGTCGGCGAAGATGCGTAGCGCCGCAGTTTCGCCCTGGTCCACCAGCGCCGGATACGCCGGCACGCCGGCCTCGCCGGCCACCTGTTCGGGAATCGGCGCAGCCGGAAAATCGCGCAATCCTTCGGCGGCCAGCGCGCGCCCGGCCCGTGCGGCAAACGCCTGCCCGGCACGTTCGCCGAAGCGCGCGCGCAGCCCGTCCAGATCGCGCGACTCGGCCAGCACCCGGCCGTCGTCGTCGCGCAGGCGCAGGTTCATCAGCAGGTGCGTGTCCAGCGCCTGCTCATCGAAATCCAGCGCCGTCACCTGCGTCCCGGTAGCCTTGGCCAGAAAGCGCGCCAGCTCGCCACGCAGATCGTCGGCCGAGGCCACGCTATAGGCCTCGTAGAACGCGCGCCCGAAATCCGGTGCCGGCACGTAGTTGCGGCGTTGCGCCTTCGGCAGGCTACGAATCAACGCAGACGCCTTGTCGGCAACGAAGCCCGGGGCCAGCCACGATAGTCGCGCTGGATCCAGCGCATTGAGCAGGTGCAGCGGCACCTCCAGCGTCACGCCGTCATCGACGGCACCCGGCTCGAAACGGTAATGCAACGGCAGGCGCGCATCGCCGAGCGGGAAATACTTCGGAAAGCGATCGGCTTCGCTGCCTTCGCCCGGCAGCAGGTCGTTCAACGACCAATGCAGGCTGCGGCGCTTGTCCGGCGGCAAGGTCTTCCACCACGCATCCAGACCGCTGGCCGAATGCAACTCGGCCGGAATGCGATCCAGATACCAGCGCGCCTGCCAGCCTTCGTCGGCAACGATACCGGCGCGACGCAACTTGGCCTCTTCTTCGCGCGCCTGTTCGAGCACCTTGAGATTGTCGGCCACGAATGCGGCGCGCGTATTGATTTCGCCCGTCACCAAGCCTTGGCGCACGAACAGGTCATGCGCTGCGGCCGGGTCGACCTTGCCGAAATGCACGGGCTTTTTCGGCGCCAGCACCAGCCCGAACAGGCTGATCTGTTCCGAAGCGACCACCTGCCCCTGCGCACGCGACCAATGCGCATCGAAATGCTTGCGCGCCAGCAGATGCGGCAGCTCGGCGATGGCCCAGTCCGGCTCGATCGCGGCATTGGTCATGCCCCAGACTTTCTGCGTGTCCAGCAGCGTGGCCGCCAGAATCCACGGCGGCGGTTTGCGCGCCAGCGCCGAACCCGGGAACGGCACGAAACGGCGTTGCCGCGCGGCCAGGTAGTCGCCCTTTTCCGTGCGATGGCCGATCTGCGTCGGCAGCCCCGCCAACAGTGCGCGATGCAGCGCCTGATACGCCGCCGCACGTTCGCGCTCGCTGCTGCGCGCCGACGCTTCGGCGGGCTCGGCCTGCTTGTTCGCCGCCGCCGGCGCGGGTGTTGCAGGCGCTGCGTTGGGATCGGGCTTGCCTTCGCGCGCCAGTCGCGCAGCACGGTGCAGCTGACCACGCGTGGGCCGGTTGGCGTTGTGGCCGTCCTCGCGGACGGGCGCGCCGGCACCGGCCAGCAGCGGCGCCAGCATCACATTGGCCGGCTCTTCGCTCCAACCCAGTTCTTCGCACAGCAAGCGCAGTTGCCGATGCAGCTCGCGCCACTCGCGCATGCGCAAGAAACCGAGGAAATGCCGGCTGCACCAGTCGCGCAGCTTGGACTGGGTCAGATCTTCATGCACCTGCCGGTACGCATCCCACAAGCGCAGGATGCCAACGAATTCAGAGCGCGCATCGGCAAACAGCGCGTGTGCGTTATCGGCGGCCTCGCGCGCTTCCGGCGGGCGCTCGCGCGGATCCTGGATGCCCAGGAATGCGGCGATGATGATCATTTCGCGCAGGCACCCATGTTGCTGCGCGGCCACCAGCATGCGCGCCAGCTTGACGTCCACCGGCAGGCGCGCCATCTGTCGCCCAGTGGCGGTCAGACGCCGCTGCGCGTCGATCGCACCCAGCTCCAGCAGCTGCTGCCAGCCATCGGCCACCGCACGTTCGTCGGGCGCTTCCAGGAACGGGAAGTCTTCGATCCTGCCCAGCCCCAACTGCAGCATGCGCAAGATCACCCCGGACAACGAGGAGCGTCGGATTTCCGGATCGGTGAACGCCGGGCGCGCGGCAAAGTCCGCTTCGGCATACAGCCGGTAGCAGATGCCCTCGGCAATGCGCCCGCAACGGCCCATGCGCTGGTTGGCGCTGGCCTGCGAGATCGGCTCGATATGCAGACGGTCCAGCTTCTGGCGCGGGCTGTAGCGCTTGACGCGGGCAAGCCCCGGGTCAACCACATACCGGATGCGCGGTACCGTCAGCGAGGTTTCGGCCACGTTGGTGGCCAGTACCAGCGCCGCCGCGGGCCCGGATTGAACACGCGATCCTGATCGGCTGCCGACAGCCGCGCGTACAGCGGCACCACTTCGGTTTCGCGGTATTTGCGCCGTTCCAGCGACTGGTGCGCATCGCGAATCTCGCGCTCGCCCGGCAGGAACATCAACACGTCGCCGCGCGGGTCGATGCGGGTGATTTCGTCGATGGCCGCCACGATCGCATCGTTGACACTGCGCTCGCCGTCGCGGCCGCTGCCGTGTTCGCCGTCGTCGCTGTCGCCCGTCTCGCCTTCAAGCGGGCGATAACGCACCTCGACCGGGAAGGTGCGGCCTTCCACGCTGATCACCGGCGCATTGTCGAAGTGCTGTGCAAAGCGCTCGGTATCGATGGTGGCCGAGGTGACGATCAACTTCAGATCGGAGCGCTTGTGCAGCAACTGCTTGAGATAGCCGAGCAAGAAATCGATGTTGAGGCTGCGCTCGTGCGCCTCGTCCACGATGATGGTGTCGTAGGACGACAGCCAACGGTCGCTTGCGATTTCCGCCAGCAGGATGCCGTCGGTCATGAACTTGATGCGCGACTGATCGCTGACGCGATCGGTGAAGCGCACCTGGAAGCCCACCGTCGTGCCCAATGGCGTCTTCAGCTCGTCGGCCACGCGCGCGGCCACTGCACGCGCGGCGATCCGGCGTGGTTGGGTACAGCCGATCATCCCGGCGGCTCCGCGCCCGGCTGCCAGGCACAGTTTGGGCAGCTGGGTGGTCTTGCCCGAACCGGTTTCGCCGGCGATGACCACCACCTGATGGTCGCGGATCAGCGCGATGATGCGCTCGGCCTCGCGCGCGATGGGCAACTGGTGGTCCAGCGTGATCGCCGGCTGCTGCTCGGCCCGCGCCTGGCGTTGTGCCTGCGATGCCGCCAGCGCCTGCTCGAACGCATCGCGCACCTGCGGGTTGCCCGGCTTGCCCTGCCAGCGCGACCATAGGCCCAGCAAGCGGCCACGGTCGCGGCTCATCGCGCCATCCACGGCACGGCGGCGCTCACGCAAGGTCTCGGCAAGGGTGGAGTCGATAGCGCTCATTGATGGAAAAATGTGAAAAATTGAATGACGTTTGATCCTTTAGCCTGTCTATTGTGACGCCATAACTGTTCTGTCAGACATCAACCCTCAGAAGGACCCTTCCATGTCCAAGAAAAAGAACGCCAACAAGCCCGTCATCGTCAACGATGCCCTGCCGGTTGCAGCCGCCTCGGCGCCGCATATCGATATCGGGATCAAGGACGCCGATCGCAAGCAGATCTCCGACGGTCTGGCCCGCTACATGGCTGACGCCTTCACCCTGTATCTGAAGACCCACAACTTCCACTGGAATGTCACCGGGTCGATGTTCAACTCGCTGCACACCATGTTCGAAACCCAGTACACCGAACAATGGGCGGCGCTGGACGAAGTGGCCGAGCGCATCCGTGCCCTGGGCTACAACGCGCCGGGCTCGTATCGCGAATTCGTCGCGCTGACCTCGATCCCGGAAGAGCCGGGCCTGAGCGACAGCGCCGACTGGCGCGAAATGGTGCGCCAGCTGGTCAGCGGCAATGAAGCGGTCTGCCGCACCGCCCGCAAGGTGCTGGGCACCGCCGACGATGCCGGCGACGATCCGACCGTGGACCTGCTGACCCAGCGTCTGCAGACCCACGAAAAGTACGCCTGGATGCTGCGCTCGCTGCTGCAGTAAACCCTCTGGGCTTCGCCCCTGCGGGTTTGCCCAAGGTTTTGCAGTTGCGAAACCTTGGGCCCCGGCTCAATCGCCTGCCACACCCCGCGCCTTCGGCGCGCCCCCTGACTCAGGGGGCGCAGGCATCTCCGCTTCGCGGACATGTCCCCCAACATTTGCAGTGCAAACGTTGGGCCCCGCTACGCATCTCCACACCCCGCGCCTTTGGCGCGCCCCCTGACTCAGGGGGCTATGGGTGGTTAGGTTCACGACGATCGTCTGCATCGATTGCCGGAAATTAAGCCCCTATCCCATCGGGAAAGCGTTGGGGTGAGGGTACGGGGCGAAGTCTCATGGCGCTGACTGCGCACAAGACTTCACACACTGCCGGCCATCCGCCAGCCGCATCACGGCAATCCCTGATGCCTCTTCGCGTCGTCCCACCCAGCATCCGCCCGGCCAGGGCTTGACCCGCACGGTATCCTAGGCGGATGTCTTCCCCGCCCACGAACTGCTCAGCCGCGTCTTCGGCTACGACGACTTCCGCGGCCCGCAGCAGGCCATCGTCGAACACGTTGCTGCCGGCAACGATGCCCTGGTCCTCATGCCCACCGGTGGCGGCAAGTCGCTGTGCTACCAAGTGCCGGCGCTGCTACGCGACGGCATCGGCATCGTGATCTCGCCGCTGATCGCGCTCATGCAGGACCAGGTAGAGGCCCTGCGCCAGCTAGGCGTGCGCGCCGAATTCCTCAATTCCACGCTGGATGCAGAAAACGCCCAGCGCGTGGAACGCGCCCTGCTGTCCGGCGACCTGGACCTGCTCTATGTTGCGCCCGAGCGCTTGCTGACCCAGCGCTTCCTCTCGTTGCTGGAACGCAGCCGCATTGCGCTGTTCGCCATCGACGAAGCCCATTGCGTCTCGCAATGGGGCCACGATTTCCGTCCGGAATACCGCCAGCTCACCGTACTGCCCGAGCGCTGGCCGCATATTCCGCGCATGGCGCTGACGGCCACCGCCGACCCGCCGACCCAGCGCGAAATAGCAGAGCGCCTGGATCTGGTGGACGCGCGCCACTTCGTCAGTTCCTTCGACCGCCCCAACATTCGCTACACGGTGGTGCAGAAGGACAACGCGCGCAAGCAGCTGCAGGAATTCCTGGGCCGTCATCGTGGCGCGGCCGGCATCGTGTATGCGATGTCGCGGCGCAAGGTGGAAGAAACCGCACAGCAACTGTGCGCGCAAGGCTTCAATGCACTGCCCTATCACGCCGGCCTGCCGGCAGAGGTGCGTGCAGAAAACCAGCGCCGCTTCCTGCGCGAGGACGGCATCATCATGGCCGCCACGATCGCTTTCGGCATGGGCATCGACAAGCCGGACGTGCGCTTTGTGGCGCACGTGGATCTGCCCAAATCGCTGGAGGGCTACTACCAGGAAACCGGCCGCGCCGGCCGCGACGGCGACCCGGCCGAGGCCTGGCTGTGCTACGGCTTGGGCGATGTAGTGCTGCTCAAGCAGATGATCGAACAAGGCGAAGCGGCCGAAGAGCGCAAGCGCCTGGAGCGCGCCAAGCTCGACCACCTGCTTGGCTATTGCGAATCCATGCAATGCCGCCGCCAGGTGCTGCTGGCAGGCTTCGGCGAGACCTATCCCAAACCCTGCGGCAACTGCGACAACTGCCTGACCCCGGCCGCCGCGTGGGACGCCACGGTGGCCTCGCAGAAAGCGCTCAGTTGCGTCTACCGCAGCGGGCAGCGTTTCGGCGTGGGCCATTTGATCGACATCCTGCGCGGCAGCGAAAACGAGCGCATCAAACAGCTGGGCCACGACCAGTTGAGCACCTACGGCATCGGCCGCGATCTGGACGAACGCACCTGGCGCGGCGTGTTTCGCCAGCTGGTGGCCGCCAGCCTGCTGGAAGTCGATAGCGAAGGTCACGGCGGCCTGCGCCTCACCGATGCCAGCCGTCAGGTACTCAAGGGTGAGCGCCAGGTCATGATGCGCCGCGAAAATCCGGCTGCCGGGCGCGAGCGTAGCGCGCAGCGCACCGGCCTGCCGGTGCAGCCGCAGGATCTGGCGCTGTTCAACGCCTTGCGTGGCTTGCGCGCGGATCTGGCCAAGGAACAGAACGTGCCGGCCTTCGTGATCTTCCACGACAGCACCTTGCGCAACATCGCCGAGCAACGGCCAACCAGCATCGATGCGCTGTCGCGGGTGGGCGGCATCGGCGGGGGCAAGCTGGCGCGCTACGGCGCGCAATTGATCGAGATCGTGCGCGACCAGGGCTGATGCAGCAGCGTGTGTCAACACAACACCGCGCACGGCACAAAAATCCGCAAGATCGACAGCGCGCATTCAATCAGCCGTTGCTAGTTTCACAGAGCGAGCTGGCACGCGCTGCCAGCCCCTCTTCGTAGAGTCCAACCGATGAAACGCAGCCTGCTTGTCCTGGTCACTCTGTTTGCCGCCGGCAGCGTCGCCGCTGGAAGTGCGTTGGCTCAAGCCAGCGACGGCAGCCCCGAAACGGCGACCGCACGTTCGCTGGACCTGAGCATTCCGCAAGCCCCGGTGCAGCTCCGCTCCGACCCGGAATACAGCAACGACCCACCGGGCACCTTCTACGGCGACAAGAGCGGACCCAAGCCGGCGCTGGCCCGGCCAAGTGCCGCTTCCATCGCTGCCGAGCGTGCCGAGCAATGCCAGGGCAAGCTGCATGGTGCTGTCGAGACCGGCCTGGGCTATTCCAGTCGCGGCGGCAACAGCAACTGGCAGGCGGTGAATTTGAATTCGTGCAAGACCTATTACGACGACGACGGGAAGGCGCACCAGATTGGTGTCAGCATCAGTGTCGGACGTGGTGAAGGCTCCATTTTTGGCCCGCGCTATGCACCTGGCGGCTATGGTCCGGGCCCGTTCGGCTGGTAACCATACGGCAAGGTGTGCGTTGACAGAGGGTTCACTGCCGCATCGCTGAGAATGTGGCCTGCCTTACGAGACCAGCTCATGCCACAGAACAAGGAACGGCCGGTTGTCTTCGTTGTCGAAGACGGCGACGGAACCCGACAGCTCAGCTGCCTTGTGCTGGAGAGCTATGGTTTTACTTGCCGTAGCGCCGGCTCGGTCGAAGAAGCCTTGGCCTTGATCGAAAGCGACCCGCGCGTGGATGTGCTGTTTTCCGATATCCATTTCCCCGGCGGCTTGACCGGTGTGGACCTGGCGCTCAAGACCGCGCATGCGCCGTACAACCTGCCGGTGCTGCTGACTTCCGGCCTGGCGGTCGAATATGTGGAAGAGATCCTGCCCGACGGCGTGGCCTTCCTGGAAAAGCCCTATACCCCTGAGCAACTGCTGAGTGCGATCCGCAGCGTGATGGCCAAGCACCGCGTGCTGGCCACGCCGGTCGCGTAACACGAGCGGCCGCGACTGGACGGCTGCCCACAATCCCGGTATTAAATGCCGGCCCTCGCGCGATGCGGCGGCAACGGGGATTGACCACGACACGGTAGTACCACAGACGCGGCGCACCGCCCGGTTGGCAATACCGTGTCTTAACGCCAGGGGAAAACATGAGACATCTAGTGACCGCAGCCATTGCCATGGCTGCGCTAAGCGGTTGCGCCACGGTCATGAACGACGCGACCCAGCCAATTCGCATCGACACCAAGACGGCCGACGGGCAATTGCTTTCCGGCGCCGACTGCGCCATCAGCAACGACAAGGGCCGGGTCACGGTGAAGTCCGGCCAGACCGCACAAGTGCGTCGTTCCGCGCGCGATCTGGAGGTGACCTGCGTGCTACCCGGCCAAAGTGATGCCGCGGGCCGTTCCATCTCGCGCGCCAACATGGGCATTTGGGGCAACATTCTGATCGGCGGGGCGATCGGCGCCATCGTCGATCACAGCAAGGGCACCGGTTATACCTACCCGAGCTGGATCCAGTTGGTGTTCGGGCAGACACTGAGCTTCGACCGCCATCGTGAAGACCGGGGCCAGCCGCTGCAGGGTGAGAACGCGCACGGTGTGGTGGCGACACGCAATCCCAGTTCCGGCAGCCCCACGCACGCGTCGGCGGTCACCCTGCCATTGCCGAGCGAATCGGTAGCCTCCGAACGGGCAGCCGTTACGGCAATGCCTGCGGCTGCCGCAGGCAACGCTGGGCCTGCAGGCCCAGCCATGTCGACCGACTCGGCGGCCAGCCGCGCCCAGGGCATCAGCAATGGCCTGCAATGCGGCACCGTGCAGGCCACCAGCGCCACGCGCTTCAGCGCGGTCTGCAGCAGCGGCACCACGGTGCAGATCGATTGTTCCGGTTTCCGCTGCACTTCCACGTTTCAGTGATGCGGTGAGCGGTGAGTTGTGGGCACGGGCCACGGTCATGCAAAAGTCGTCGCGACGGCTGTCGGAAACGTCCCGACAGCTTGTCGGCTCTCGCCCGATTTACGCGACAGATGTCGCATTTAAACTGCAACTACCGGACGCGAGGCCTGTTGGGCCGCTCAACTCGCGGGGCGCAGAGCACGCCCCTGCCGGAACACGGAGGCGCGAAGGCGCGAAGGCGCGAAGGCGCGACAGAATGGTCGCGCTTTCCCCGCGATCTGCACGTGCGTTCGTCCGTGCAGTCGTTTAGCAGGAAACGATTGCCGCCCGGTTCCATGCATGGAAGGCCAGTCGCGTCCTGCAATTGACCGCAGTGCAACCGTCATTGCAATCGCCCATCGGCTCCCCGGCACTTACTCCGCGCACCATGCCGATATGCGCGCATCACTGTGCAAGCGCCTGCTTGGCCGCCCGCTGATGCACGGGGCCATGCTTCCCGAATCACCTGCACAGGCACACTCCGACCCGTGCAACGTGACTATTGCTGCGATCGATGCAAGGCAACGTCCGCCTCCGCGCCGCGCACGTAGATGCGCTGGGTCATCGATGCGCCGGAAACATCCGCCTGCTTCTGCAGCACACCATGCATTTCACGCGATCAAGCAGGCTGCTCGCTAGGCTAACGTCATCGCAGCGCTGTGCTGCGCAAGACTGTCAGGAGTTCCGCATGGGCGACAATTCGTTTTTATCTCCGGCCTTCATCATCCTGGTCATTGGTGTGATTGCCGTGGTGCTGTTTCTGGTCACCCGTGCCAAGAAAAAGCGCAACAAGAAATAATCGCTGCATGCGCTGCTGGCCGTGACTGAGCACACGCGCACCCAGCGCTACGTGTTTCCAGCGGCTGCAGCCGCTCACTCCGTGCTGCAGTCAGAACCGCTCGCCTGCCGGCAGGTAGCGCCATTCGCCGATCGCCAGCTTGCCCAGCGGCACCCGGCCCACGCGCAAGCGGCGAATGCTCACGACCTCCAGGCCCACTTGGCCGCACATGTCGCGCAGTTGGCCGGGCTGCACGTGCTTGATTGCAAACCGCAGACGATCTTCGCTCTGCCAGCTCACCTTGCAAGGCGGGAGACTGCGCTGTTGGTAGACCAAGCCATGCGCCAGCCGCGCCATTCCGTAAGGGCGCAACTCACCCCGCACTTCCACCAGGAATTCCTGCTCGATCGTGCCGGCGTCAGCGCTCAGCCGGCGCAGCACACGGCCATCCTGGCTCAGGATCAACAGGCCGCTGGCCACCTCTTCCAGCGGCAGCGGTGCATGCAAGCGTAGGAAGTGCCGCTTCAGCACACGTACGTCGGACTGATCCAGCGCGCTGCGCGTTGCCGGCGTGGCAAGCGCCAGCGCGGCATCGACGCAGACGCCTGCCGGCTTGTGCAGCAACAAGGTGGCGGGCTCGGCAGGCACCGGCACCGCATTTTCGGCCAGGGTGACCTGAGCCGCGGTCGCTAGCGCCTGCGGTTCTTCGACCACCACGCCGTCCACGCTGACCCACCCGCCCTCGATGTAGTGCTGGGCCTCGCCACGCGAGCAGCCGAACGCAGCAGCCACACATTTATCGAGACGGATCGGATCGGACATCGGGCGAGCTCAGCATCAGGGGACGGCAGTGTACGTGCTGGCTGCTTGCCCGCGTGAGTCGCGGCCCAACGCATTGGACGGTGCGCCTGCGCAGGCCGGCACTGCCCGCTATCGACGCAATGGCAAACTCCGTGTGCACCCAGACACCGGCAAACGCTTCTGCGCCGCACGACAACGTGGGAAACTCGAAGCTCATACAGGAGATCGCAGATGTTTATCCAGTTCGGCACCGCCCGGGTCCGCCTCAACCATATCTCTGTCATCAGCGACCCCTTCAACGCTGGCGAAAGCTTCGGGTCGTACTGCCACTCGGTTCGGGTCGGGCTGATCTCCGGCGAAGAAGTCTTTGCGCGCTTCAACAGCGAGAGTGGCGCCAAGCAACTGCACGCAGACGTGCTCGCTGCGCTGGAAGCCTGAGCAAAGAGTGATCGCCATCGCGGCGCGCTGGGTGCGCACGCGATGGCCCCAACTGCAGCACATGATGTTCCTGGCGTGCATGCTGCGGCGCGGAAATTCGCGCGACGCAGCGTGCGGCCCGTTCCACTGAACACCTCGCACAGCCTATGCGTTACCGGGCTCGCGTCTGTCTTGTCAGGCGCCCGATGCAGAACTGGCCTGCATGCATCCAATAGCCAGTCATACGCGTCTGTCGGCCACGCGCCAATGTCGGCAAAACGTCGGAAAATCGCTGCATCACCAGCACACTTCGATCCGGCCAAATGCATCTGAATCTGCGCGCTGGGGCACCTATGTCAGGACAGCGGAAGCGAGTGTCAGGAAACTTCCGATCTGTAATGAATCAGCGGTAAGTATTTTCGATCGACGGTCTTTAGCTCCCTGAAATCCTGCCGCTAGCTGGGCAAGGGTAATCCCCCCCTTCTGGCGACCGCTAGAAGTGGGGGATTACCAAGGCGCTTGAGTCGATGCACCCCGCATCCGCCGAGCTGCTCAGCTGTACTACCTGGAAGCGGTCATGAATGACTATTTGCAACGCCTCAATGTCGGCCGTCGCCTCGGAATGGCCTTCGGTATTCTGATTCTACTGTCGGGCCTGCTGGTGGCGACCGGCCTGATCACCATGGCCAATGCGCGTTACGAGCTGGACACCATCGTCAACAACAACATGGAAAGGATCCGGCTGTCCTCCGAAATGCTCGACGCCAACACCAATGTGGCGATCGGCTTGCGCGACGTGGTGATGGTGTCAGGCGATGCGGCCAACCGGCGCGCACTGGACATCATCGAAAGGAGTCGTGCGCGCTACAAGCAAGCCCACGATGCCCTGGCTGCGATGCCAAGCAGCGAGCTCGAAAAAAGGCGCTCGCACTGGTGCAGGAAAAGCGCGACATTTCGGTCAAGTTCAACAACCAGATTCTCGACTACGGCATGCGCGACCAGAATCAGCAGGCACAGGCCTTGCTGCAAGGCGCTGCCGCTGCGGCGATGGACCAGCAACAAGCCGCGATTGCTGCAAATGCCGCCTTGGAGCGCCGCCTCAGCAAAGATGCGTACGCCGCAGCGGTTGCATCGATGCATAACGGCAAGATCATCCTGGCCAGCGGCGGCATCGCTGCGCTGGTGATCAGCGCGCTGCTCGCATGGTTGATTACGCGCAGCCTGACCAGGCCGTTGAGCCAGGCCACGCGCACTGCCGAAGCCATTGCCGCAGGCAATCTGCGCAACGATGTGCACACCACCGCAACGGATGAAACCGGCCGCCTGTTGCAGGCCATGGACAAGATGCAACTGCAGCTGCGCAACCTCATCGCGGCGCAGACCGACATGGCCAAGCATCACGATAACGGCCAGATCAGCTTCCGCATCGACGCAACCGTTTTCCCGGGCGACTACGGCCGCATGGCCAACGACACCAACGCATTGGTGGCCTCGCACGTGACCGTGCAAAACGATCTGGCGCGCATCATGGGGCGTTATGCCATCGGCGAACTCTCCGAAGACATGCAGCCCCTGCCGGGCGAAAAAGCTGCCTTCAGCGACACCATGTCGCAGGTCAAGCTCAACCTGTCTGCGATGAATCACCAAATCAAGCACCTTGCGCAGGCCGCCGCCAATGGCGACTTTTCAGCGCCCGTGGCGATGTCGAACGCTTCCAGTTCGACTTCCGCATCATGGTGGAGAGCCTGAACCAGTTGATGTCCACCGCGGACGGCAATCTGCAATCGCTATCGGCACTGCTGCAGTCGATCGCAGCGGGCGACCTCACCGCACGCATGAGCGGCGACTTCCGCGGCGTATTCGCACAGATGCGCGATGACGCCAATGCAACAGCAAGCCAGCTGGCGCAGATCGTCGGCAACATCCAGCAGTCGGCGGTGTCGATCAACGCGGCTGCCAGCGAGATCGCCGCCGGCAACCAGGATCTGTCGCAGCGGACCGAGCAGCAGGCTGCCAACCTGGAAGAGACCGCCGCCTCAATGGAAGAGCTGACCTCCACCGTCAAGCAGAATGCCGAGAGTGCGCGCCAGGCCAATCAATTGGCGATCGGTGCCGCACGCGTGGCCTCGGAAGGGGGCAGTGTGGTCGGCAAGGTCGTGGACACCATGAGTGGTATCGAAGTCTCGTCCAAGAAGATCGCCGACATCATCTCCGTCATCGACGGCATTGCCTTCCAGACCAACATCCTGGCGCTGAACGCCGCGGTGGAAGCTGCCCGGGCAGGCGAACAGGGTCGTGGCTTTGCGGTTGTTGCCTCGGAAGTGCGCACGCTGGCGCAACGCTCCTCCGGCGCAGCGAAGGAGATCAAGGACCTGATCGACGATTCCGTCCAACGCGTGGCCGAAGGCTCGGCACTGGTGCACAGCGCCGGCAAGACCATGGGCGAGGTCGTGGCCAGCGTCCAGCGCGTCACCGACATCATGGGCGAAATTTCGGCGGCCTCGCAGGAGCAATCTGCCGGCATCGAACAGGTCAATCAAACCATCACGCACATGGACGAAACCACGCAACAGAATGCGGCGCTTGTGGAAGAGGCCACTGCCGCCGCCCGCTCCATGGAAGAACAAGCCGTGCAACTCACCGACGCGGTCGCCATCTTCAAGATCGATGCACGGCAGGCACGCCGCGCAGACGCGCGCGCTACCGCACCGGTCGCGCATCTGTTGGACAAGGTACGCCACGCCTGAGCAGTGGCGTTGCCGCCGGCTGCCTTTCAAAGGGGCAGCTGGCGTGAGCGCACCGCAGCGCTTGCCGGCGGCGATCGCAACAAGCCACTCACGTTCTCCCAAGCGCGCCCTGAGAGCGCGCTTGGCTGTTGCAACGGCGCAGCTACCTTGCAGGGACACCATCTGCGCCAACGCCGCCTGTTCGCTGTCAAATAAACTGCCGAACATATCGAATTGTCGAGCAATCCCTGCACCGGCGGCGATCCGACGGCCCGGCCTGGCGGGTGGACTGCAATAGATCACCATGGACCAGCAGAAATTCCGGCTCCGACACCTGCGCAATGACTGCATAACGCTGCAGACAGAGGGATTAGCGCAGCGCCACGTGCTCGGGTAGCAGCAACAGCACACACAGCAGCAGCATGAAGACCGCGATCAGCCCATCCAGTATCCGCCACGCACGCGGATGCCGGAACACCGGCTGCAACAAGCGGGCCCCATAGCCCAGGCCAGAGAACCAACTGACGCTGGCGATACACGCACCGAGCGCGAATGCCCAGCGCAACGCACCGGGATAATGCGTGGCCAGGCTGCCGAGCAAGAGCATCGTATCGAGATAGACGTGCGGATTGAGGAAGGTAAACGCCAGGCAGGTGAGCACTGCGCGTTGCCAGTGTTCTTCGCCCTGTTCCGCCGGGGTCATTGTGCCTTCGCCGCGCCAGGCACGTCGCGCGGCCATCCAGCCATAGACTGCAAGAAATGCGCCACCTGCGTAACGCAGCAGCTGCAGCAGGCCCGACCACTGCTGCGCCAATACGCCGATTCCGGCGACACCGAGCAATATCAGCGCGATATCCCCTAGTACGCAGATCGTCACCACTAGCCCCACGTGCTGGCGCTTGAGTCCTTGCCGCAGCACGAACGCATTCTGCGCGCCGATCGCAACGATGAGGCCGACACCGGCGAGGAAGCCGGCCATTATTGCTTGAGCGATCACGGTGTTGTCTCCGGGTAAGGAGTGCATCGTCTGCCATTGCAGATCATTAGAAAAACTAAATAATCTGTATGCTGCTTAGATCTTCTAATGCGCTCAAAGTATGGATCTCCTACATCCTCAACTGGCCGCATTCGCAGCCGTATTGGACGAAGGCAGCTTCGACGCTGCTGCACAGCGGCTGGCGGTGACGCCCTCGGCAATCTCGCAACGCATCAAGGCGCTCGAAGATCGACTGGGCCAGGTATTGGTCATGCGTAAGGCGCCTTGCCGGCCAACACCGGCAGGCGAACGGCTGTTGCGCCGACTTAAGCCCATGCAGGTACTCGAAGCCGAAGCGATTGCCGACTTCCTGCCTGGCGATGGCGTCGCCGGCCATCCGCGTACACTCGCCATCGCGGTCAATGACGACTCGCTACAAACCTGGTTCCTGCAGGCGTTGTCGTCGCTGCACCAGACGCACAACTTCCTGTTCGATGTGCAGGTGGACGACCAGGATCACACCCTGGAATTGTTGCGCACTGGCAGCGTACTGGGCGCGGTTACCTCCGAGCGCGCGCCACTGCAGGGCTGCAATGTCCACGCATTGGGCGTGATGCGGTACCACGCAGTCGCATCGGCAGCGTTCGTCGCGGCGCACTTCAAGGGTGGCTTTACGGCCAGCGCGCTGGACCAGGCGCCGATGATGGTATTCAATCGCAAGGACACGTTGCAGGCGCGCTTCGTCAGGCGCATCACGCGCACCCGGCTGGCCCCGCCCACGCATTACCTGCCCACCTCCACCGGTTTCGTCGAAGCCGCTGCACGCGGACTCGGCTGGTGCCTGGCGCCCGAAGCGATGGTGCTGCCTGCGGTGCGCAACCAGCAGGTCGTCATCATCGACCCCACCCGCTGGCTCGATGTCCCGCTGTACTGGCAATACGCCGCTGTGCGCTCGAGCGCCTTGCAGCAACTCAGCCAGGCACTGCGCGAGGCCGCTGCCACCAGCTTGCGTGGCAGCAGATAGACACCACAGCCACCGTTCTCACTGCCTGCCCATCGCCGGGCTGCCATGCATCGGCTTGCGGGGCATGCGCGCCAGCGCACTGTGGCAGACAGGGCTATCGCACTTCTCGCCGGCTACCCGTGTCGTTCAACTTCGGCAAGACACGCGCTCGATCACTCGGCGCTGCGCTGCTGCAACAGCGAGAGCGCATGTTTTAGATCGCGAAAATGGAAAGGCTTCTGCAGACCGTGCCGGTGCCGGTACTTCTCGGGAATCCCGCCCTGCGCATAGCCGGTCACGAAGATATACGGAACACCGCGCGCGTCCAGTTCTTCTGCAATCGGAAACGACAAGGTGCCGCCGAGATTGATGTCCAGCAGTGCCAGGTCGAGGTTGCCTTCCTGTACCGCTTGCAGCGCTGCGTCCACGTCGGCCACGGTTGCCGCCACCTCGTAGCCCAGTTCCGCCAGGCAATCCTCCAGGAGCATCGCCACCAACGACTCGTCTTCGACCAGGAGCACGCGCATGGTCATGGCCGCACCTCGGCATGCTCGGGCGGCAACGGGATGGAAACGCGGAAACACACGCCAACCGGGTCGAAGGACAGCTCAACCTCGCCCTTGAGGTCGTGCTTCAAGCCACGCTCCAGAAGACGCGTACCGAACCCCTTGCGTGTGGGTGGCTGCACGGGCGGCCCCCGCTTTCGCGCCAGATCAATTCGAGTCGCTCCTGCTCGCCGCGTGTGCTGCGCTCCCACGAGACAAGCACATTCCCGGCTGGCAAGGATAATGCGCCGTGCTTGAGCGCGTTCGTGCACAGCTCATGCAGCGCCATCGACAGCGCCAATGCCCGCCGCGGATCCAGCCGACAAGAATCGCCCTGCAGCGTGAAGCGCTGGCTGTCGTGCGACTCATACAGCGCGGCAGCGTCGCGGGTCAGTTCCAGAACGTCGGCACTGACCCAGTTTTCGCGCGTCAGCGTGTCGTGTGCCCGCGAGAGCGCCAGCAGGCGCGCGTCGAGCTTTTCCTGTGCGTCTGCCAGGCCGCCGGCATTGGTGAACGACTGCCGCGCCAACGATTGCACCATTACCAACGAATTCTTGACGCGGTGGTTGAGCTCGTTGATCAACAGCTGCAGATGCTGCTCGTGCTGCTTGTGCTCGGTGATGTCGCGCGTGGCGCCAGCGATCGCCTCGACCTTGCCATCGGGTCCGAACACCGGGGTAAAAATGTAGTCGTAGATGCGCAGGCCCTTGGTCGTATGCGGGAATGGCACCTCGCCGCGCACCGGCTGGCCTGTTGCAATCACCTGTTCGATCTCTTCATCGTGCATGGCCGCATGCCAGGGCTCGTAGCCCAGTTCCAGGCAGGTCTTGCCGCAGGCGTCTTCCCAGCGCATGCCCCACATCGTCAACAACGCCTGATTGGCGTAGACGAAGCGATGCTGGATATCGAACACATACAAAAGATCCGGTGTTGCCTGCAGCAGGGCCTCGTAAATGCGCGATTTCGCTGCCTCTTCCTGATGCTCGGCCATTGCGTATGCTTCCAAAATTGATGCGAACGATAAATGCACTTACGTGAACGCCTGATCATGCGTATTTGACGTCGATTCCAGCGCAGGAAACGCGCGCCGTCACCGAAGAGACCGGTTGCAATCGACCGATAACGCAACTGCATTCCACTGTTTCTATTTGCGCCGGCCAACCCTGCGCCAGCCAAAGCCGTAGTGATGACCGGTTCCTGGTCGCCCTGCACCACCGTCCCTGATAGCCTTCGGGCTTATTCCGCAGTAATCGCCGATTCGTCATGAAAAAGCCGTTGTTCTGTTGTCCGGTGGCATGGATTCCGCCGCCGTCATCGCACTCGCGCAGGAGCAGGGCTTTGCCGTCTACGCGCTGAGCGTGCGCTATGGCCAACGCCATACGTCGGAACTGGACGCCGCAGCGCGCGTTGCTGCCGCGCAGGGCGTCATTGCGCACAAGGTGGTCGACGTGGACCTGCGCAGCATCGGCGGCTCGGCATTGACCGACGACATCGACGTCCCCGACGCTGGCGGCGACGGCATCCCGGTCACGTACGTCCCTGCACGCAACACCATCATGCTGTCGCTGGCGCTCGGCTGGGCCGAGGTCATCGGCGCCAACGACCTGTTTTGTGGCGTCAATGCGGTGGACTACTCTGGCTACCCCGATTGCCGTCCCGAGTTCGTGCGCGCTTTCGAGGTGCTGGCCAACCTGGCCACCAAGGCAGGCGTGGAAGGTGCAGGGCTGCGGGTGCACGCACCGCTGCAGTTCCTCAGCAAGGCCGACATCGTCCGTGAAGGCGTGCGCCTGGGTGTGGACTTCGGCCTCACCGTCTCCTGCTACCGCGCCGATGCGGATGGGCGCGCCTGCGGCCACTGCGACGCCTGCCGCCTGCGCGCAGCCGGCTTCGCCGATGCCGGCGTTCCCGACCCCACGCACTACGCCATTTTGTCTTGACGCCCGCGTAGGGTAGAATGCGCACCCCGACGCAATGTCGGGGTCAGTGGGCCGTTAGCTCAGTCGGTAGAGCAGAAGACTTTTAATCTTTTGGTCGATGGTTCGAATCCATCACGGCCCACCATCTCCAGCAAAGCCTTCAGCGAACTTCATCGCTGCGCAAGAAGGCACCCAATCCGCCATTCCGCAATCTTCGGTCGTCCTGCAAGCTTCGGTCGTCCTGCAAGCCTGCAGGTACCGGTGCACCGCGACGTCATCGCCATGCGTCTAACGGGTCTTTGCCACCTTGTGGGATCGCCCGCTGCCGGAGCAGACCGACGACTCACCGCCCAGATCTTTTTGCCAGCGCAAGGCGGGCTCCCGAGGCGCTGCGTTACCTGCCTGATCCTCAGCGCCCAGGCTCGTCGTTCCACAGCAGCTTGTGCAGCTGCATCTGGAAGCGCACCGGCAAGCGATCTGCCACGATCCAGTCGGCCAGCTGGCGCGCGCTTACCTCGCTTTGCTCGGCGAAAACCACACCGTGCAGCGCCGATCCAATGCATGCGCGGCAACGATCTCGCGCGACCATTCGTAGTCGGCGCGGCTGCAAATCACGAACTTGATCTGGTCGCGTGCGGTCAGTAGCGGCAGGTTTTCCCAGCGATTGCGCGCCTGCTCGCCGGATGCGGGCGTCTTGATGTCGACCACGCGCGAGACGCGCGGATCGACGGCAGACACGTCCAGCGCACCGGAAGTTTCCAACGAGACGTCGTAACCGGCGTCGCAAAGCTTCTCCAGCAGTACCAGACAACGCTTCTGTGCCAACGGCTCGCCGCCTGTCACGCAGACATGGCGCACGCCATGACTGGCGACTTCGGCAACGATGGCGTCGATGTCATGCCACTGTCCGCCATGGAACGCGTAGGCAGTGTCGCAATACAGGCAGCGCAACGGGCAGCCGGTCAGGCGCACGAACACCGTCGGCCAGCCGGCGGCATCGGCCTCGCCTTGCAGGGACAAAGATTTCGGTGATCTTCAATCGCGGCAATGGCGACTGGACGATCTCGCTAGGGACGGCGGCGTTCATGGGCAAAGTATGCGCCGTGCCGACCGGCACAGACGCGCAGGCTCAGCGCAGTTGCTGGCCGAGACGGATGGACTGCAGGCGCTCCTGCGCAACGCGTGCCGCGTCGGAGCCAGGGTACTGCGTAGCGACCTGCTGCAAGGTCTGCTGGGCCTCGTTGTTCTTGCCTTCGCCGTATTGCGACAGGCCAAGCTTCAACAAGCCGCCGGCGGCCTTGTCATGCGTGGGATAACGGCTGACGAGATCGCGGAACTGCGTCTCGGCAAGCTGGAAATTGCGGGTGGCGTAATAGCTTTCGCCCAGCCAATACAAGGCATTGGGTGTATAGACGCCGTTGGGATAGAGCTCCAGAAAGCTCAGGAACAGCTGCGATGCATCGTCGTACTTGCCGTTCTTCAACGCATCGAACGCCACATTGTAGGCAGTACGTTCGTCGTTGCTGACGGCCAGGGTGCCCGGGTCGCCATGGACGGTGGGCGGCTTCTCGGAAGTTGCCGCCACGGCGGGCCGCGCGGCAGGTGCCGGGGCCGGGGTTACGCTGCCGGTCGCTGGGGGCAATGGCGGTGTTGCGCCACCTGCGCCTTCCAACCGGTTCAAGCGTCCATCCAGGTCCAGGTACTGGTCCTTGGATTGCTGCTTGAGTTGCTCATTGTCGTGCTGCAGCTGTTCGACGGTCGACCGCAACGCCTGCAGGTCCGAACGCGCCTGCTGCAGCTGATTGAGGAGATCGTTGTTGGCCTGGCTATTGGCCTGCTGCTGCTCGAGCACGGCCACACGATCAGCGAGACTGGCTCGCTGGGCGTATGCCGGCGCGGCGACCACAAGGGCCGCCGCGACGAACAGGGATGTCACTCGAAAGCGCATCGCTTCTTACTGAGCCGTGTACACGATTTCGACGCGGCGGTTCTGCGACCAGCAGGACTCGTTCGACTCGGTGCAGACCGGACGCTCTTCGCCGTAGCTGACGACGGTCAGCTGGCTGGCCGAACCGCCGGCAGCCTGCAGCGAGGACGACACGGCATTGCCGCGACGCTCGCCCAGACCCATGTTGTACTCACGCGAACCGCGCTCGTCCGCATTGCCCTGCAGGGTGATGCGCGAGGAAGGACGGTCACGCAGGTACTTGGCGTGGCAAGCCATGATGGCCTGGAATTCCGGCTTCAGGGAGTCCTGATCCAGATCGAAGTAAACAACGCGCTGACGCAGGCAGGCATCGGTATCCAGGTCGCCCGGGCCGTACAGGCCAGAGGTGGACGGGCCGGTGGGAACCGAGGAACCAGCGGTGGTATCGGTCGCAGGAGGCGGAGTTTCCTTCACCTTCTTCGAGCAACCAGCCAGCACAGCAACGGACAGCAGGGAGACAAGCAAGACGCGGGTGGACTTGTTCATGGGGTACCTATGGAGGCTCTGGGCCAATGAGTGGTTTAACGCAGCGAAATATTAACATTAATGCGCGGTTCGGTAAGGCCCCCATGCGGGTTCTCTCACATCGCCGTCGGCCAGCACCAGGCGCTGGCGGACCCGAGCGTCGGAAGAGACCGCGTACAGCACGCCACGGCCACCTTCGCGCGCGGCGTACAACACCATGCTGGCGTTAGGCGCAAAGCTCGGCGATTCGTCCAGCGAACCCGGCGACAGCGTGCTCCAGCTGGGCGAACCCAGGCTGCGGTCCATCATCGCGATGCGGTAGGTGTTGCCGCTGCCCTGTGCCACGGCAATCTTCTTGCCGTCGAACGACACGCTGGCGGTGGCGTTGTAGTTGCCCTGGAAGGTCACGCGGTTGGCGCTGCCGCCGCTGGCTGCCACCTGGTAGATCTGCGGACGACCGCCACGATCGGAGGTGAAGTAGATGCTGCCGCCATCCGGCGCCCAGGTCGGCTCGGTGTCGATGCCGAAGTGGTTGGTGAGCTGGGTGAGCTGCTTGCTTCCCAGGTCCATCACATAGATTTCCGGGTTACCGCTGCGCGACAGCGCCAGCGCCAGGCGACGCCCGTCCGGCGAGAAGGACGGCGCGCCGTTGATGCCGCGGAAGCTGGAGACCAGCTCGCGTGCGCCGGTGGCGATGTCCTGCAGATAGATCGACGAGTTGCCGCGCTCGAAGCTCACATACGCCAGCTTTTTGCCGTCCGGGCTCCAGTTCGGCGACAGCAGCGGCTCGGCCGAACGCACGATGGTCTGCGGGTTGTAGCCGTCCGAGTCGGCCACCATCAGCGCATAACGCATGGCGCCGCCCTTGCCGCTGGCGGTCACGTAGGCAATGCGGGTCCAGAAGGCACCACGCACGCCAGTGATTTTTTCGTAGATGGCATCGGCCATCTGGTGCGAAACATCGCGCATTGCATTGGCACGCGCGGTCATCGCCAGGCCCAGCATGCGCTCGCCCTTGGCCACGTCGAACAACTCGTATTCGACCCGGTATGCGCCTTCGCCGGCGTCCATGATGCGGCCGACCACGATGTAGTTCTGCTTGAGGGTGCGCCAGGTCTGGAACTGCACCTCGGTGCCACGGGTCGGCTTTTCGACGATCTGCGCAGCCGGCAACGTGCGGAACTGGCCGGAACGATCCAGGTCGGCGCCGACCACGGCGGATACGTCGGTCTGCGGCGCGGTGCCCGAGCCCTGATAGGGCATCGGAATGACGGCGATCGGCGTGGCAGACGCGCTACCGCCGACGATATCGATGGTGAGGCCTTGCTGCTGCGCGAGTGCGCTCAGCGGCAACAACAGGGCGGTCAAGGCGGCTAGCCAACGCAGCGGTTTTTTCATGGACGGCTCGGATCGGGCAGGAAAAGTGTGCAAGGGATAGCAATCAACGAGTGAACATACTCGCAATCGTGAATGAGGTGACGTGAAAACAGAGCGAGCGATGGTGTAGCGACATGGACAGCTCATGGACGATAACGCGGGGTGGCATCAGGCTGCGGCGACAGTGGTCGCCGCAGCCTGACCAGGGTCACTGATCCTGCGCCGTGAACACAAAGGTCAGGTTGCGCTGGAACACCGATTCGAACCCGCGGTAGGGCAACGGCTGGGCGCTCAACACGGCGGCTTCGATCGAACGCTGGCCAGCCTCGTCGTAGGGGCAGCCGGGTGCCACCTTGGCCTCCATCACGCTGCCGCCCGGCAACTGGCGGATGTTGATGGTGCATTTCTGGCCTGGCGGCACCGACGGCGGACGCACCCATTGCGCCAGCACTTTCTGCTGGATCGCCGCAGCGTACTTGGCCGACAGGTCGGTACTGGTACCGCCCTGCCCTGCGGTCGGCTGCGCGCTGGTCGCCGCGGCCGCGGAGGCCTGCTGCGCACGCGCGGCCGCGACCTGGCGCAACTTCTGCTCGGCCAGCGCCATTTCCTTATCGGCTTGCGCGCGCTGACGACGGATCTCGGCGATCTTCTTCTGGCGTTCGGCTTCTTCCGCCGCCTGCTGTGCGGCCGCCTGTTTCTTCTTGGCGTCGGCCTCTTCCTGCTGCTTGGCTAGGCGCAATTTCTGCTCGGCCTCTTCCTGGCGCTTGCGCTCGGTCAGGTCGATCTGCTCCTGGCGACGCTTGGCTTCCTGTTCCTGCTTGGCCTTTTCGGCGGAAATGGCCAATGCATCCACGCGCTCCTGGTCGACCTTGTCGGGCTGGGCGACGCGCTCCTGTGCCTGCGCCTGCTGCGGCGTGGGTGCATCCTGCGGGTGCGGCTCGGGGATCGGCTGCGGCGGTGGCACGCTGTCTTCCGGCGCGGGTTCGGGCAACGGCGCAGGCGGGGGCGGCGTTTCGACCGGCGTGGCCTTCAATGCCTGGCGCGCAACCCGCGCCTCGGCAGCCGACACGTCCAGCGAGGCCTCCATGCTGGGGTCGCCGGCCGCCGGTTCCACCGAGCGTTCCGGCGACCACAGCCAGCCGGCGATGAACACCAGCGCGACCAGGACGTGCACGACCAATGCCAGGACGACCGGTCGAAACCAGCCGTCATCGCGCGCCGTCTGCGTGGGGAGCGCGTCAGCGTGCATCGCTGCCTGCGCTGCCGCCGGAGTCGGAAATCAGGCCCACCTTCTCGACCTTGGCCTGCTTGAGCACGTCGATGGCGTCCATGATCTTCTGGTACGGCGCGGCGCGATCGCCGGCCACCACCACACGTGCGTCCTTGTCCTGCGCCACGATGGCAGCCAACTGTGCCTGCAGCGCGGCCACGTCCATCGCCTGCGGCTTGCCCTTGGGCAGTTGCAGCGCCAATTTGCCATCGGCAGCGACCACCACCACCACCGGGTCCTGCTTGCTCTCCAGCGCCTTGGCGCGCGAGCTGGGCAGACTGACATCGGTGCTCAGGGTCAGCAGCGGCGCAGTGACCATGAAGATGATCAGCAGCACCAGCATCACGTCGATATACGGCACGACGTTGATGTCGGATTTGAGCTTGCGCTTCTTACGACGGGAAATACCGGAGATCATCGCGAAACGTTCCTAATTAATCCTCGGCGCCGGGCGGCAGCGGAGTCGCGCGGCGCCCGGGTGAGGGACAGCCGCGCATCACGCTGTGCATCGACGCGACTGGCTCGCCCGGCCACGTCCCGCATCAAACCGTGCGGGTGCATGCCGGGAGCGCGCATCACTCGTCCGCGCCAGCCTGGCGCTGCAGGATGGAGCTGAACTCGTCGGCGAAGGTCTCGTAGCGCACCGACAGCCGTTCCACGCGGGTGGTGAAGCGGTTGTAGGCCCACACCGCCGGAATCGCCACGAACAGGCCGATGGCGGTGGCGAACAGCGCTTCGGAGATACCCGGCGCCACGGCCGCGATACCGGCCTGCTCGCCGCTGCTGACCATGTCGTGCATGGTCACCATGATGCCGAACACGGTACCGACCAGGCCGACGTACGGCGCGGTGGAGCCGATGTTGGCCAGCAATTCGAGATTGCGCTCGAGCTGGTCGACCTCACGGGTAAAGGCAGTGCGCATGGCACGCTGCGCGCCTTCCAACTGCACGCGCGCGTCCAGACGGCGCCGATCGCGCAGGCGCGAGAACTCGCGGAAGCCGCTTTCGAACATCGACTCCAGACCGCCGACGGTCCGGTTGCGGTCGGTTGCCGAGGCATACAGCTTGGCCAGGTCCGCACCGGACCAGAAGCGGTTCTCGAACTCGTCGGCCTCGCGATTGGCCAGCTTGAACGCACGCGCCTTGCGGAAAATGATCACCCAGCTGATGAACGAGCCGATCAGCAGCAGCAGCACGATGATCTTGACCGGGATACTGGCGCGCAGGATCAGGTCCACATAGTTGATGCTGCTGTTGTGCGCCACGCTGGCGGTCTGCGCCGCGGCAGCGGCGACGTCCTGCGGTAGTGCTTCCACTACCGTGTCCTGCAGGGCCAGGAGCAATGCAATCGACATCCGTTCGTTCCTCAGTAATCGGATTCTGGGGTTTCTAGAGCTTTCAACACGTCATACAGCGCATCGTCCATGCCACGCGGACGGAAGTCGCTGGCACCGAGCGCGGCAATGCGCACCTCGGCGGTCAGCAGCACTTCGCCTTCGCGACGGACCGATTGCGCGAACAGCAGGCTGGCCCGTCTGCATCGCAGCAACACCGCCGACACTGACAGCGCGTCGTCGAGCCGGGCCGGCTTGAGGAAATCCAGTTGCATCGAGCGAACCGCAAACACCAGGTCGTGCTCCTGGCGCATACGCTCCTGCCCGTAGCCGAGCGCGCGCATCCACTCCGTGCGCGCGCGTTCCATGAAGGCAACGTAGCGCGCGTGGTAGACCACCCCGCCGGCGTCGGTATCTTCCCAGTAGACGCGTGTCGGCCAACTGAATACCGGCGGGGATTGGGGATTCGGGAATCGTGATTCGATGGTCATGGGCACGGAGCTTCGTTCGGGACGGCCCAGGTTGGCGACCAACAGAGCGTTCTCAAAACAGGTCTCCCGGTTCGCCGATGCCCGGGGCGCGGTCGCGCGGCGGTTTCAGGCCCAGATGCAGATAGGCCTTGGGCGTGACCATGCGGCCGCGCGCGGTGCGGACCAGAAAGCCCTGCTGGATCAGGTACGGCTCGATGACATCTTCCAGCGTGCCGCGCTCTTCCGACAGCGAGGCGGCCAACGATTCCACGCCGACCGGGCCGCCGTCGAAGTGCTCGACGATGGTGCGCAACATGCGGCGGTCGAGCTCGTCAAAGCCTTCCGGGTCGACCTTGAGCATCTGCATGGCCGCCTGCGCCACCGGCAGATCGATATGCCCGGCCGCCTTGACCTGTGCGTAGTCGCGTACGCGACGCAGCAAGCGATTGGCGATACGCGGGGTACCGCGCGCGCGGCGTGCGATTTCCGCCGCGCCTTCGGGCGTGCAGTCGATGCCGAGGATCGCCGCCGAGCGGATCACGATGCGGGTCAGTTCCTGCGGGGAATAGAACTCCAGCCGTTGCACGATGCCGAAGCGGTCGCGCAGCGGTGCAGTCAGCAACCCGGCACGCGTGGTGGCGCCGATCAGGGTGAACGGCGGCAGGTCGATCTTGATCGAACGCGCAGCCGGGCCGTCGCCGATCATGATGTCGATCTGGAAATCTTCCATCGCCGGATACAGCACTTCTTCCACCACCGGCGAGAGGCGATGGATTTCGTCGATGAACAACACATCGTGTGGCTGCAGGTTGGTCAGCAGCGCGGCCAGATCGCCAGCCTTTTCGATCACCGGGCCGGAGGTCACGCGCAGGCTCACGCCCAGCTCGTTGGCGATGACGTGACTCAGCGTGGTCTTGCCGAGCCCGGCGGGCCGAAGATCAGCACATGATCCATCGCCTCGCCACGCGCCTTGGCCGCCTGGATGTAAATCTCCATCTGCTCGCGCACCGGCTGCTGGCCGAGATAATCGGCAAGGCGCTTGGGACGAATGCTCGCATCGGCGTCGTCGTCTTCGCGGGTGGAGCTGCTGGCGATGATGCGCTGCTCGGTCATCCGACCATCTTCTCATGCCGCGCGCGGATGGCCCAACCTCTACAGCTCAAGCTCGGCTTGCCGTAGTACGCCGAAGAACGCATCGAAGCTCGCGGCGCGCCAGGTCGGCACCAGACCATCCCAGGTCTGGAAATAGACAATCTCCGGCTCGTGCTGCGGCCCGCGCGCACGATAGTCCAGGCACAGCAGGCTATTGACGTTGTGGCAGGCCAGCACCAGCACCCGATCCAGGCCGGCGTGCAGGCAGGCTGCGGCACTGAAGTCAGTCCGGTCTTCGAAGGCATCGGCAAAATCCAACACGCTGCGGATGTACGCCAGCGGCGGCAGATCGCGATCCACCAGCACGCATTCCCAATCCACGTAGCGATCGGACGGAAAGCGGGTTCGCGGCACCCAGCACCAGCCGGTGTCGCCGCCGTCCTGCACGGCGTACAGCCGCTTGAGCAGCGCCGGCAGTCGCACGCCCAGCCGTGCCTCGGCCGCGGCGAAGGCCTCGTCGTCCGCAGCGGCTGCCTGTGCGTTCCAGTGGCCGGGGCCGCTCCAGAACGTGGTCACTGCCGGTGGCTGCGGCTGCCAGTGCACAGCGTCTCCATCGTGCCTGGCCTGCAAAGCGGGTGACCAGTACACGACATCGACCAGTTGCGCCAGCAGATCGTCCACATTGGCGAACACGGCCAGACGGCGCTTGTTACCCGCATCGACATAGACCAGGGCGGGCTCAACGCCGGATGCGGAGTAATCCAGGCACAGCGCGCGGCTGGGCGAACGATCATCGGCTGCGATGGCGATCAGGCGGCGGTCGTCGCCACCTTCCGCCAAACCGTCATAGGCATCGTCACGATAGTCCTGGCCGGCGCGCACCTCGGCAAAGGAGAACAGGTCTGCACAGCCGAGCAGGCGCGCACGCGGGATCAGCCACTCGGCCTTGAGCCAGTTGTCCGGCTCCTCAAGGGACTGGCCGCATGCCATCTGCACCGCGCCACCGTCATAGCGCGCGTATAACTCCAGCAGCCAGCCCGGCAGGCGGATGCCGAGCCGCGCCTGGGCCGCTGCGATCGCAGCCTCGGTCGCCGGCATGCGCCCGAGGTTGAGTGGTTCGTCCCAGAAGGTGTCCAGGCTGGGGAGCGCCCGTAGATCATCCACTTGAGCGCTGCCATGCCTAGATCTCGACTTGTGCGCCCAGCTCCACCAGGCGGTTGCCGGGGATGCGGAAGAATCCGGTGGCCGGGGCGGCATTGCGATGCATCAGCGCGAACAGCTTGTCGCGCCAGATCGGCATGCCGCGGTTGGCGCTGGCCACGATGGTCTCGCGGCTGGCGAAATAGGTGGTGTCCATCGGGTCGAAATAGATCCCGCCCTGGTCGCAGGAGCGCATCAGCGCCAGCGGCACGTCTGGGGTCTCCATGAAACCGAAGCGCACATGCACGCGGTAGAACTCGTCGCCGATCGCGTCGATCTTCAGCCGTTTCCCGGCGGCTGCGTACGGCACCTGCAGGGTCTCCACGGTCAGGAATACATTGCGCTCGTGCAGCACCTTGTTGTGCTTGAGGTTATGCATCAGCGCGTGCGGCACCACCATCGGGTCGGCGGTCAGGAACACGGCCGTGCCGGGCACGCGCACCGGCGGCGCCAGCATCAACCCGGGCAGGAAGGTGTCCAGCTTGATACCGTCCTTGCGGATCTCGTCGTGCAGCAACTTGCGGCCGCGGCGCCAGGTGCGCATCAGGGTGAACAGGATCAGGCCCAGCAACAACGGGAACCAGGCGCCGTCCAGGAACTTGATGATGTTGGCGTAGAAGAACGCGCAATCCACCGCCAGGAACACCAGCGCGAACAACCACAGCAGCGGCGCCGGCACGCGTGGGTTGGCGCGCGCGTAGATGATCATCAACACGGTGGTGATCAGCATGGTGCCGGTCACCGAGACGCCGTAGGCGGTGGCCAGCGAGGCCGAGTCGCCGAAACCGATCACTGCCACCGCCACCAGCGCCAGCAGGCACCAATTCACCGCCGGCACATAGATTTGCCCGATGGTGGAGTGCGAGGTATGGCGAATGTGCATGCGCGGGATGTAGCCGAGCTGCATGGCCTGGCTGGCCACCGAATAGGCGCCGGTGATCAGCGCCTGGGAGGCGATCACCGTGGCGGCGGTGGCCAGCACGATCATCGGGTACAGCGCCCACTCCGGCACCGCCTCGTAGAACGGGTTGCTGACCGCGGCCGGATTGCGCAGCACCAGCGCGCCCTGCCCCAGGTAGGTCAAGGTCAGCATCGGCAACACCACGAACTGCCACGAGCGACGGATCGCCTTGGCGCCGAAATGGCCCATGTCCGCGTACAGCGCTTCGCCACCGGTCACCGCCAGCACCACCGCGCCCAGCACGAACACCGCATGCCAGTTGTGTTGCGCGAAGAAGCGCACGCCCCACCACGGATTCAGCGCATGCAGCACTTCCGGTGCGCGGGCCATGTTGTAGACGCCGATCGCGCCCAACGCGAAGAACCAGAGCAGGGTGATCGGCCCGAATGCCTTGCCGACACGTTCGGTGCCGAAGCGCTGCGCCAGGAACAGCATGCCCAGCACCACCAGGGTAATCGGCACCACGAACGGCTCCAGCTTGGGCGCGGCCACCTCCAGGCCTTCCACTGCCGACAGCACCGAAATCGCCGGGGTGATGACGCCGTCGCCAAAGAACAGCGAGGCACCGAAGATCCCGAGGATGCCGACCACATACATCGAGCGCGAACCGCCCGGCAGCGTGCGTTGCGCCAGCGCGGTCAGCGCCATGATGCCGCCCTCGCCGTCGTTGTCGGCACGCATGATCACGGTGACATATTTGAGCGTGACCACCAGCATCAGCGCCCAGAACACCAGCGACAGGATGCCCAGCACGGTGTCGTGGTCCGGCTCAGCCCGTAGTGCGGCGAAAACGCTTCCTTGAGCGTATACAGCGGGCTGGTACCGATATCGCCGAAGACGACGCCGATAGCGCCGATGACCAGGGCGGTCTGGCTATTGGCGGGCGCGTGGCTGGAGCCTGCTGATTTGGGGGTGTGGGACATGAGGTGGGCAGTTTTCGCCAGACAGCGTGAAGATGATGAGGAGACAGCACCTGTCGAAGGTGCCTGCACCGAGGTCACAGGCACCCAAGATACGGGCTGGCCGCGGGCAAGGATGCGCAGTGTACGGGCCGCCCCTGTCGATGCCGAGTGCCGGCCGCGCCCGCTTTGCGGCCTGGCAATAGTTCGCGCTCGCGCCTAGCGCAGCGCGGCTTGCAGCGCCTTGCGAATGACCGTCGCGACCTCGTCGCCTTCTGCACCGGCGTCGCGCGCCATGCGGGCGGCCTCGGCCGGCTTGTAGCCCAGCTGTTGCAAGGCCACGGTGGCCTCGGAAACGGCGTCGGGCCCCAGTTGGCCGGTGATCGGTGCGCCACTGCTGAAATCGGCCGCGCGGTCGCGCAGTTCCACCACCATGCGCTCAGCAGTCTTCTTGCCGATGCCAGGAATGCGCGTGAGCGCGGTGATGTCACCACTGGTGATCAGGCGGGCAAACTCGTCGACACTGACCCCTGACAACACCGCCAGCGCGATCTTGGCGCCGATACCGGTGACCTTCTGCACATCGCGGAACAACCGCCGCTCGCCTTCGCGCAGGAAACCGTACAGCGACACGCTGTCTTCCTTCTGCGCGTAATGGGTAAACAGGATCACGTCGCGACCGACATCGGGCAGGTCGTAGAAGGTGCTCATCGGCGCCTCCAGCTCGTACCCCACCCCGCCCACGTCGATCACCAGCCACGGCGGCTGCTTGTAGGCCAGGATCCCGCGCAGACGGCCGATCATTGGGCACCGCCTTGGCGGTGCCGGGAATGGGGAATCGGGAATGGGGAATCGAAACAGCGTGCGCTGCTCTGGACCCTGCTCTTGCAATTCCCGATTCCCGATTCCCGATTCCCGATTCTCATCTTTTGCGGCTCCAGGCCTGTTGGGTATTGACGCCCAGACGTTGCGCGGTGGCGCGGACGTGGGCGTGGGTGATGGCAACCGCCAATGCGTCGGCGGCGTCGGGCTGCAGCTTGCCTTTCAGGTTGAGCATGATGCCGACCATGTGCTGCACCTGCACCTTGTCCGCGCCGCCCTTGCCGACCAGCGCCAGCTTGACTTCGGTGGCGGCGTACTCGTGCACCGGCAGGTCGCGCATGACCACCGCGCAGATTGCCGCGCCGCGCGCGTGGCCGAGCTTGAGCGCAGAAGCGGCGCTCTTGCCCATGAACACCTTTTCGATCGCCACCTCATCCGGCCGGTAGGTCTCGATCAGCTCGCCCAGCCCCTGCAGCAGCCGCTTGAGCCGCTGGGAGAAGTCGCCCTCGCCCAGCAGCATCAACGGCGCGTGGTGCACATGCCGGCTGCGACCGCCCTCGTCGATATCGATGATGCCGATGCCGGTGCGCTGCGAACCGGGATCGATGCCCAGGATGCGGGTCATCTAGAAGCCGGGAATTGGGAGTCGGGAATCGAGAATGGGTAAAGCGGCCGACTGGCGTGCTCGACATTGCCGAGCGATGCAGGATGCTGCCGTTTCGATTCCCGATTCTCCATTCCCGATTCCCAGCGCCTTAGGCGCCAAGCGCCGCTTGATCGACGTTCGAATACACGTCCTGCACGTCGTCCAGGTCTTCGAGCATGTCCAGTAGCTTGCGGACCTGCACGGCGGTATCGCCGTCCACGGCGATGTCGTTGTCGGCGCGGAAGGTGATTTCGGCGTGTGCCGGTTCCAGCCCTGCAACGACCAGGGCGTCCCTGACCTGGGCGAAGGCGTCCGGGGCGGTCAGCACGTCGATGGCTCCGTCTTCCGGGTACACCACCACATCGTCGGCGCCGGCTTCGATGGCGGCATCGGTGAGGGTGTCTTCATTGATGCCGGCAGCGAAGCTCAGCACGCCCAGGCGCTTGAACATGAAGGCCACCGAGCCCTCGGTGCCCATGTTGCCGCCGCATTTGCTGAAGGCATGGCGCACATCGGCCACGGTGCGCACGCGGTTGTCGGTCAGGCAGTCCACGATCACCGCCACGCCGCCGGGCGCGTAGCCCTCGTAGCGCACTTCTTCGTATTCCACCCCTTCCAGCTCGCCGGTGGACTTCTTGATGGCGCGCTCCATCACGTCCTTGGACATGTTCGACGACAGGCCCTTGTCCATGGCGGTGCGCAGACGCGGATTGTTGGACGGGTCGCCGCCACCGGCGCGGGCGGCCACGCTGATCTCGCGGATGATCTTGGTAAACATCTTGCCGCGTTTGGCGTCGGAGGCGTTCTTGCGGCCTTCGATCGAGGGACCTCTACCCATGGGTGGTTCCAGACTGGCTTCAATGACAGGGCGCGGATTTTACCTGATTGCCTGCCTTCACCGGGGCAGCGCCATCCGCCGGCGCATGTTCACGGCTGGAAGCGGCCGGTGCGCAGAAAGGCCAGCGCCTGTGCGGCGGCTTCGGGCGAGCGCAACAGCCCGCTGTGGCTTGCCCGCACTACGCAATGGTCGCGCAGCCCGGGCAGGCGGGTTTCGGCCAGCGTCACGGTGCCGTCCGAGTCACCTTCAAGGGGGCGAGCCAGCGACCGATCCCGCGCGCCACGTTGCCGGCCACCTGGCCGATCTCGGCCTGGCCGTCCCAGCGCACAAAGCCCTGTTGCAAGATCGCGGCGCTGCGGCCCATCGCCCACAGCCCGCCACGTTGCGCCAACCCGCGCGCAGCGGCACTGCCGCACAACGGCGAGCCCAGGCAGACCACGCGACGCACCGCCAGGTCGGGGGCATCCTGCAGTGCCTGCAGGGTCATCAGCCCTCCCAGGCTGTGACAGACCACCAGCTGCGCGCGGCTGGCGCGCAGGCGTTCGATCAGACGCGGCACCGCATGCGCGGGGCCGCCGAGCACGCTGGCGTACCCGAACAGCGCAGGCGCCAGCCCGTTGGCACGCATCCGCCGCGCCAAGGGCAGCAGCCAGTGCGCGGTGTTCCAGATGCCGTGC
This sequence comes from Xanthomonas phaseoli pv. phaseoli, assembly GCA_022749655.1. Classification (GTDB taxonomy): domain Bacteria; phylum Pseudomonadota; class Gammaproteobacteria; order Xanthomonadales; family Xanthomonadaceae; genus Xanthomonas; species Xanthomonas phaseoli. Next base: position 1,893,863 of record CP094243.1, on the reverse strand, counting down.
ACCAGCAGCACGTCGGCAGTCGCGGCGCGCGCTCCCTCGCGCTGACTGCGCCGCGGCGCGGCCGGGCTGATGGGTGATGCGCTGGACACTGAAATGGTTACCGGCAGAGGGCGTCAGAGGCGTGTGCGTTGCGCGCTGGACGCCAGAGCGAACGTGCAAGGGCAACGGGCGGCAGCACTGGTGCGACTAGTCCGCTGCCAGCACCGGGCTGCGCCGCAGGATGTATTCGCGGTCGACGATCTTGCCCACCGGAAAGTCGTATTCGCCCACCTTTTTCGAAACCGTAGCGGGCGTAAAAGCGTTGTGCGCCGAAATTTTCCGACCACACGCCAATCCACAAGGTGCGTGGGCCGTCGCGCTCCAACCATTGCAGCGCAGTTTCGAACAATCGGCTGCCCCAGCCGCTGTTCTGATAGTCCTTCAGCAGGTACAACCGCTTCAGCTCTCCGTCGCCGGGACGCACCTGATCATGCGGCAACCCAGGGGCCGGCGGCCGCGTGGCCGACCAGCAGGTTGTCCATCTCCAGCAGCCAGATCGCGTAATCCGGGTGCGCCAGCACGGTGCGCGCGCGCTCCACGGCATAGGTCTCTTCCAGAAAACCGCGCAAGTCCTCTTCCGGATACAGATGCCCGAAGGTTTCGGTAAAGGTCTGCGCGGCCAGAAGCGACAGCGCTTCGGCATCGTCCGGCGTGGCGCGGCGAATGCGGGTCATGCGGGCCCCTCTGGCAAGTCGACGCGGCAGCTTCTCGCATGCTGCGGCGTTGCTGCAAGTGGGGAATCGGGAATGGGGAATCGGGAATCGTTCGAGCGCCCCTGCCGGTCGGGCATCAGATGCGTCTGCCCGGCTGGTGGTCTTAGCACCCAGAGGCCTGGTTGCCGCGTGCGTTGGAATTGCCGCGCGTATCGGAGCGGCACGCAAAAACGCGCTGCGTCACCTGCTAGAGCTTGGGCGCAGTTGCTGGGCAAGCACTCAGGATTTTTGGAAAGTCGCGGTGCGCGATTGCCTGGCAGTTACTTGCGCACGCCCCCTGCGCGTGCAGCTGTTCGATCCGCGCCTTGAGTGCAGCGCGGATCGGTCAACAACGCCTTGCGCGCAAGCTGCGCGCTGCGCATGGACACACGGCCGCGCCATGGCGTGGCCGTGTGTTCATGCCAGGTCAGACCTGCTTCGGGCGCACCTGTACGTGCACTTCGGCGAGCTGGTCGGCAGCAATCGGCGACGGGGCGTCGGTCATCAGATCCTGCGCACCGGTGGTCTTGGGGAACGGGATGACGTCGCGAATCGACTCTGTACCGGCCATCAGTGCGGCGATGCGGTCGATACCGAAGGCGATGCCGCCGTGCGGCGGTGCGCCGTAGTTCAAGGCATCCAGCAGGAAGCCGAACTTGGCGCGCGCTTCTTCGGCGCCGATGCCCAGCAGTTCGAACACTGCGCTCTGCATGTCCGGGCGATGGATACGGATCGAGCCGCCGCCGATTTCATTGCCGTTGAGCACCATGTCGTAGCCGCGCGAGACCGCGGTACGCGCGTTGGCGCGCAGGTCGGCAATATCGTCCACCGCCGGTGCGGTGAAGGGGTGATGCAATGCGACGTAACGCTGCGCCTCATCGTCCCATTCGAACATCGGAAAGTCGGTGACCCACAGCGGCGCCCAGCCGTCGGCAATCAGGTTGAAGTCCTTGCCGGCCTTCAGGCGCAGCGCGCCCATGAAGTCGGACACCTTGGTGTAGCCGCCGGCACCGAAGAACACGATGTCGCCATTGCCGGCGCCGACGTGCTTGAGCAGCGCAGCGAAGGATTCTTCACTGAAGAACTTGGCGATCGGCGAGCTGACCTCGCCGGTCTCCGACAGCTTGATGTAGGCCAGGCCCTTGGCGCCGTACTTGGCGGCGTGCGCTGCGTATTCGTCGATCTGCTTGCGCGACAGCGTGGCACCGCCGGGGATGCGCAGCGCGGCGACGCGGCCGTCGGCATCGTTGGCGGCGGCGGTGAACACCGGGAATTCGCTGGCCTTGACCAGCTCGGCCACGTCGACCAGTTCCAGCGCGATACGCAGGTCCGGCTTGTCCGACCCAAAGCGGCGCATCGCCTCGGCCCAGGTCATGCGCGGGAACTGCGCAGCCAGCTCCACATCCACCACTTCCTTGAAGATGGCGCGGATCATGTCTTCGACGAAATCCTGCACGTCGCGCTCGCGCACGAAGGCGAATTCCATGTCGAGCTGGGTGAATTCCAGCTGGCGGTCGGCGCGCAGCGCTTCGTCGCGGAAGCAGCGCGCGATCTGGTAGTAGCGGTCGAAGCCGGCCACCATCAGGATCTGCTTGAACAGCTGCGGGCTCTGCGGCAACGCGTAGAACTCGCCCGGATGCATGCGCGCCGGCACCAGGAAGTCGCGCGCGCCTTCCGGGGTGGCCTTGGTCAAAATCGGGGTTTCGATGTCCTGGAAGTCGCGCGCATCCAGATGCCGGCGCAGCGCCTGCACCAGCTTGATGCGGGTGCGCTGCATGCGCTGCATTTCCGGGCGACGCAGGTCGAGATAGCGGTACTTCAGGCGGGTTTCTTCGCCCGGATTCTCATGCGCGTGGAACGGCAGCGGCGCGGCCTTGTTGAGGATGCTGATGCGCGTGGCGATCACTTCCACCTTGCCGCTGCGCAGCTTGTCGTTGACCGCATGACGCGCGCGCACCACACCTTCCACCTGCAACACGTCCTCGTAGCCCAGGCTGGCGGCCACCTTGAACAGCTCTGCGCTGGCGTCGTCGCCGGTCACCGGTTCCACCGTCACCTGCACGATGCCTTCGTGGTCGCGCAGGTCGATGAAGCACACCCCGCCCAGGTTGCGGGCCACGTCGGTCCAGCCGGCGAGAGTGACGGTTTGGCCGATCAAGGTCTCGTCGACCAGGCCGCAGAAGTGGGTACGCATCGAAAGCTCCGCTGAAAAACCGACGCAGGACAGCGCCGGAAAGCCGGATATTCTGGGGCCGCCGGGCGACAGGAGCAAATGCGCGGGCGCTCATGGGCGCTTAAGTCAGTGCCCGGCTGAATAGGCGCCACGCCCCTCCTGCACCAAGGACGACACGATGCTGCGCACTGCCCTGCTGCTCTCCGGCTTCGGCCTGATCACCCTGACCGGCGCATTTGCCAGCGTCACCGCCAGCGCCCAGGAGCGTGGCTGGAATGGCCCCAGCATCACCTGCTCCAGCAACGACAACCGCCGCCGCGACTGCGATACGCCATTCCGCGGCCGCGCGGTGCTGGTGGAAAACATCTCTGGCACGCGCTGCATCGAAGGCCGCAATTGGGGCAGCGAGCGCGGCCGGATCTGGGTGGACAACGGCTGTCGCGGCCGTTTCGTCGAAGCCCGCAACGGCGGCGGCTGGGGCGGCGGCAATGGCCCCGGCGGCGTTGGCGGGGTCGCTGGAACGGTGCGCTGCGAGAGCAACGACCAGCGCCAGAAAATCTGCGATACCGGCTGGCGTCGCGCCATGTTGGTGCGCCAACTCTCCAACACGCCTTGCGTGGAAGGCCGCAACTGGCGCCAGGAAGGCGGCCGGATCTGGGTGGACGACGGCTGCCGGGGCGAATTCGCGCAGGCCCGCGGTGGCGGTGGCTGGGACGGCGGCTATGGCGGCCGCGACGACCGCCCCGGCAACGGCTACGCCATCACCTGCGCCAGCGACGACCGGCGCCTGCGCACCTGCGCCTGGGATGGCCGCTATGGCCGCCCGGTGCTGACCCGCCAGTTATCGGACACGCGCTGTGCGGAAGGCCGCACCTGGGGCTACGACGATCGTCGCGCCACGGTGTGGGTCAACGATGGCTGCCGGGCGCGTTTCGAGGCGCGTTGATGCACCGGCCGCGCAGGCTGGCTGCGTAGGACTGGCCGGCGCGCCTCGGCGAGACACCGGCGCCAGCGCTCTAGACGACGGCACGCCTCCAGGCGGACGCGGCCGTCGGATGCAGTCATGGCGATCCCCGGAAGTGCGGCTAACGGCACGCGCGACGCGTGCGTCGGAGCCTTGCGGCAACGCGCCCAGCATCGCCACAGGTTTTGCCGGGACTGCGCCGGGCCCGGCTCATGCGGGCGTATCGACACCGGCCCGGCCAGCGAGATCGTCCACCGCGCCCGCTCAGCGCGCATGGCGCGCGCTACCGGAGAACGTCGTCCTGACCGCGGCGGACGCTGATGGCATGGCGCGGCCGTCTGGCTGGCGGCAGGCACCCACGCGATGCGCCCTGACACAGCCGGCAGCACGGTGCTCGACGTGGAGTCGTTGCGGCGCGCAACACCGCGCGGGGCGGCGCAATCTGCGCGCCGCGGCCACTCATGCCGGATCTGACGCGGGCTTGGCGGCCGGCTTGCTCTCCGCGGTTGCCGCTGGTTTGGCATCGCCACCGGCGCTGCTGCTTTCGGTGAGGTTCTTCTTTTTCTCGCCGGCCGATTTGAAGTCGGTCTCGTACCAGCCGCTGCCGGACAGGCGGAACGACGGCGCGGTGACCTGGCGCTTGATCGTGGCCGCGGCGCAGGCCGGGCAGGTTTGCGGATCGGGGTCGGCCATTTTCTGCAGACGGTCGAATGCGTGGCCGCAGGTAGTGCACTGAAAACCGTAGATGGGCATGGCAGGGATCAGCTGAAGACGTTGCAAGGGGCGCAAATTCTAGACGCATGCGGGCTCGCAAGGGCAGCGCATCGCTCGCGACGGGCAGCAGGTTGCCGGCGATGCGCCCGCATGGCCGGTGCCGGGCGAGAGCGGCAATGCGCGATGGCTGCTTCGACAGCCACCCATGCCGATGGGCTGCGCGTGTGGACGCCATGCCGCACTCCCTGCACAGGCATGGCTGGCGGCAGCGTGGGGCGAGCGCAGCGCACGACGCTCCTGCGTGCGCCGTACGAGCCACGCATGCAGGGTTGCATACCCGAGCAATGCGACGCGCAGGCAACCACAAAAATCCGCAGGCTGCGGCATCACATCCTCCCGCGCATCGCTAAAAACGCGCATGCGCCAACGGGGCCGATCGAGCCGCATCGACCAGGCTGTTACACTCGCGCAGGTGATCGACGCGCCTTTCCCCCACGAGGGCCGCATCCGTGTTGCGGTTGACTGCCTTACTGCTTGGCGTTGCCCTGCTACTGACCGGTAGCGGGTTGCTCGGCACGCTGCTCGCCGTGCGTGGCGATCAGGCCGGCTTCGATGCGCGGGCGTTGGGGTTGATCATGTCCGGCTACTTCGCCGGCTTCTTTCTGGGCACCTTCTTCGCACCGCCGCTGATTCGGCGCATCGGACATATCCGCGCGTTTGCCTTTTATGCGGCGCTGGCAGCCATTGCGGTGTTGCTGCATCCGATCTGGTTGAACGCCTGGGGCTGGGGCGTGTTGCGCCTGGTGACCGGCGCGGCGCTGGTCGGCCTGTATACGGTGATCGAAAGTTGGCTCAACGCCGAGCCCGACGCGCGCCGGCGCAGCCGGGTGTTTTCGGTCTACATGGCGATCAATCTATCGGCGCTGGCACTGGGCCAGGTTTTGCTCACCATCGGCGATGCGGGCGCACCGGCGATGTTTACGCTGACGGCGATCCTGTTCTGTGCGGCGGTGATGCCGGTAATGACCACGCGACTGATCCCGCCCGAGGTGCCGCATGTATCGCGACTGCGGTTGGTCACGCTGTATGCCCTGGCGCCGGTGGCCACGATTGGCGCCGGCCTTTCCGGCCTGGCGATGGGTGCATTCTGGGGCTTGCTGCCGGTGTATGCCAACCGGATCGGGCTGGATTCCGACGGCGTGGCGATGTTCATGCTCACCGCCATCGTGGGCGGTGCGGTGCTGCAGTGGCCGATCGGGCGTATCAGCGACGGGCATGACCGCCGCATCGGCCTGGTGACCGTGAGCGTGCTGGCCGCCGGCATCGCGATCGCTGCCGCATTGCCGATGGTGCAGACGCAGACAACCATGCTGTTCGTGCTGTTCTTCGTCTATGGCGGGTTGGCGTTTTCGCTGTACCCGTTCGCGGTGGCGCACATGCTCGATTACCTGCCGCGCGAAGACCTGCTGTCCGGCAGCAGCAGCTTGTTGCTGCTGCATGGCGTGGGTGCAGCGGTCGGCCCTGCACTGGCCGGCGGCGCAATGCAGAAATTCGGCCCGGCCGCGTTGCCGGTGTACTTCGCGGTGATGTTGTTGGCCCTGGCGGGCTTCACGTTGTCGCGGCTGCTGCGCTTCAGCCGCCGCCGCACCCATCCGATTGCCTTCCGTCCGATGCTGCGTACCACGCCGTCGGCGCTGGAGTTGATGCCGGAAACCCAGCAGGCCGAAGCACCGCCGCACGCCAAGGGCGGCTGATGCAGCTATGTGGCTGTCGTCAGTCGCTGCGCTGCTGTACATGTGATCTGCGGCGCTGCTGCAGGACCCCCTTGCCCGCCGGTCGTCGCGGAGGCGCCGCAAGTGCGTCCTTCTAGGCCCTTACGCGGCATCCATGCCGCGCAAGGGACTCGCGCCAGGGGGTGGACAATGACCAGTCGAGATGATCGGTGTGCATGGTGAAAAGCAGTGCATGATGCGCGCTGCGCGATACTGGTATGCCGCTCGAACCCGACACACGTGCGACAAGCGGCTTTCCACGCGGCCACCGCCTCACTGTCCGGTGCGGTGTGCTTACCGGTTGCGGAACCGCTGGCGGCATGGATGCCGCCAAGGAGCCTCCATGGACGGATGCACGGCGTGTCCGCAAGTAGTGAGGGCACCGCGCACTCGACTCGCCAGGCTTTCAAGCGCATCGGAGCGGAGTTGCGACGCGACGGCATGGCTCCCTCATGCCTTGACGTCATCGGTCCGCGTGGGCATCCGTCCATAACGACTCGCGATATCCAAACAGCGGTAAATCGCAATCGTCGTGGCGCCAGGAACCTGTGGATACATCCGGTGATCCCGGCGACACCGGTCGCGCGGTCATGAGCACGCAACGCAAGCGCGGCAGTCTTCCCGGACCCCCTTCCCCGCTGTGGATTTCAATGGATTCGATGTCCTCCTTGCGCGTGCGCCATCCTGCCACGCTCGCGCTACTGCTGGTTCCGCTCTCCCTGCCGGCTTACGCACAGCAGGTTCCCGACGGTGCAACCCCCGACCCGGCCGCAACCGTAGCGGCCAGCACTGACGAGCAGGTATCGACGCTGGATCAGGTGCAGGTGGTCGGCCAGGCAACGACCTATTCCAAGACCACCGTCAGCAAGGAGATGCTGGACCGCCAGTTTGTGCTCGGCAGCGTCAACGATGCGCTCAACGAACTGCCCGGCGTGGTGGTGACCGAAGCCGATGCCTTCGGCTCGTCGGACTGGGGCACGCAGATCAGCATGCGCGGCTTCGTCAGCAATCGCGATACCCAGCAGATCGGCACCACCATCGACGGCGTGCCCAATGGTGGCTCGGCATATGGCGGTGGCTCCAAGGCCAACCGCTTTATCGACATGCCGGATCTGGAAACCGTGGAAGTGAGCCAGGGCACCGCCGACATCGCCTCGCGCTCCAACGAGGCCCTGGGCGGCACCTTGAATTACCTCACCAACGACCCGCTGGAAACGCAACGTGTCCGCGTGATCGGCGGCATTGGCGACAACCAGGCGCGCAAGTACTACGCGCGCTACGACACCGGCCTGATCGGCGGCAATACGCATGCCTGGGTCAGTGGTTCGTCGGCACGCAACGACGACTGGATCGACGGCAGTGGCCACACCAGCCGCGATCACCTGGCCGGCAAGTTCGTCAGCGTGTTGAATCAGTGGACGCTCAGCGGCTACGCCTCCTACGACGATGCCGACGAATCCGAATACACCAGCGTGACCCCGGAGCAATTCGCGCGCGACCCCGAGCACGACCTGTTGACCGGCACGCTCACCGGCATTCCGTATCTGGACCAGAATTACCGCTCCGGCTCGCGTGCCTTGCGCAAGAATACGTTTGGCTATTTGCGTGGTGAATTCGATGGCGGCAACGGCGTCAAGACCACGCTGACCGGCTATGCGCACCGCATGCAGGGGCGCGGCGACTGGATTCCGCCGTATCTGGTGGACGTCACAAACGGCGGCGCCGGCGCACCCGAATCCGAAGCGCGTGGCGGCAACACCGTGTACGGCGGCAGCGATCTGGGCAAGCTGTATTACCTCACCCCCGGCGGCGCAGCGGCCAGCATGCTGGCCGGTTGCGTCGGCAGCGACGCAGTGCCGGCCGAATCCAATCCGGCCTGCTATCCGGCCGGTTCGGTGCCGGTGCAATCGTATCGACATAGCCACTACGACAATCATCGTGCCGGCGCGATGGCCGATGTGGAATGGCGTACCGATCTGGGCGCCATCGACAACACCGTGCGCGCCGGTGCCTGGCTGGAGCGCGTTGAGCGCAGCGTCACCCGCGATTGGCACCGCCTGCTCAACGTTGGCACCAACATCAGTTTCGATCATCAGCCCTACTGGGTGCAGTTCAAGGATAACTATCAGACCGACGAGCAGATGTATTACCTCGAAGACGTGATGCGCTATGGCGCCTTCGCCTGGCGCGTGGGCGTCAAGCAATTCTTCGTCGACCAGACCCGCGACCGCCGTATTGGCCAGGCGCAGCACGTGGAATCGGATTCGCATTCCGATCCGCTGCTGTCGGCCGGCCTGACATGGACCACACCGGTGCAGGGCCTGGAAGCCTTTGCCGGTTACTCGCAGAACTTCGCCGCGATTCCTTCCGGCGTGTTGGGCGAAACCGACCCGGTGGCGCTGAGCCGGGTGAAACCGGAAACCGCCGACAACATCGAACTTGGCCTGCGTGTCAGCCGCTGGCCGTTGACCGGCAGCGTCACGCTCTACGACATCCGCTTCGACAACCGCATCGTGTATGTGCCGGCCAACTTCGTCAGCGGTATCGACTACCTGGGCGAGACCGATGGCGTGTACGAAAACTTCGGCGGTGTGCATGCGCGCGGCGTGGAAGCAGCGCTGGGCTACGGCTGGGACAACGGCTGGCGCATCAATGGCGCCTACACCTACAACAAGGCCGATTATCTCGGCAGCGGCGATGCCGCGCGCGATACCGCTTTGGAGATCACACCCGGTGCGCAGGTGATCGGCCAACCGCGCAATACGCTGGTGGTGTCGGCCGATTGGCGCGGTCAGGCATGGCGCTTCGGTGTTTCCGGACGCTACCTGGGCAAGCGCTACCTGGACGCATCCAACCGCGCCGCACTCGATGGCGTGACTACCTTCGATGCCAATCTGGGTGTGGAACTTTCGCAACTGACCTCGCAGCTCGACGGCCTGCAGCTGGCGCTCAACGTCAGCAACCTCACCGACAAGCGCTATCTGGAAGGTGTGGACGGCAGCGACAGTGCCTTTATTGCCGCACCGCGCACCGTGGGCCTGACCCTGACGCTGGACCTGTAACGGCAAGCTGCCATGCTATGGGATGCCCGCACCAGGCACCGGTGCGGGCAGTCCTTCCGATGCGATGAGCCCACATGATCGATCTGCCCCGACGTCGCCTGCTGCAAGCCGGCCTCACCAGCGGCACGGCCGCGTTGCTGCCCAGCATCGCGCGCGCCGCAGCCATCGCGCCGGACCGCCGCAACGGCACGCTGGAGGACCTGCAGCATGTGGTGATCCTGATGCAGGAAAACCGCGCGTTCGATCATTACTTCGGCGCGCTGCCTGGGGTGCGCGGGTTCGGCGACCGCTTCCCGATCCCTGCGCCGCCCTTGCCGGGCGCGCCAGCGCGCACGGTGTGGCTGCAACCCAGCGAGGACGGCCGACAGTGGCTGACGCCATTCGCGCTGGACACCGCCGCGCAGTTCGGCTTCATGCGCGTCAAGGGCACCCCGCATAGCTGGCCGGATGCACAACAGGCCTGGGACCATGGCCGGCTCGGGCACTGGGCAGCTGCCAAGCACAATCATGCACTGGGCTATTACGCGCGCGCGGACATTCCGTTTCAGTACGCGCTGGCCGATGCCTTCACCATCTGCGATGCGTACCACGCCGCGATCCAGACCGGCACCAATTCCAACCGCGTGTTCCTGTGGACCGGCGGCAACGATCCGCAGGCGCGCGCAGGCGGCCCGGTCATCGGCAATTCGCACGACAACTTTGCGGAATTGGGCGGCTTTGCCGAGCCGTATCGTTGGGGCACCTACGTCCAAGCGCTGCAGGACGCCGGTGTGTCCTGGCAGATCTATCAGGACATGGCAGACAACTTCACCGACAACCCGCTGGCCGGCTTTGCGGAATTTCGACAGGCGTACAGCGCCGCGCCCGGACATGATCCGCAACTGCGCGCGCGTGGCGTGAGCACGCGCGGCCTGGCGCAGTTGCGCGAGGACGTACTGGGCGGGCGCCTGCCTGCGGTGAGCTACATCATTGCCGATGCGGCCGGCAGCGAGCATCCCGATCCGTCCAGCCCCGCCCAGGGCGCGGCCTACACCGCACGCGTGCTGGATGCACTCACTGCCGATCCGGCGGTGTGGAGTCGCACCGCCTTGCTGGTGATGTTCGACGAGAACGATGGCTTCTTCGACCATATGCCGCCGCCGGCACCACCGTCGCCGGATGCATGCGCAACCGGCGGGTTTGCCGGCGCATCGACGATAACCAGCGACGACGACTATCACCGCCACCCGGCGCCGGGCGAACAGAAAGTGGATCTTCCCGAGCTCCGCGGGCGGCCCTATGGGCTTGGCCCGCGCGTGCCGATGTATGTGGTCTCGCCATGGAGCCGTGGCGGCTGGGTGGATTCGCAGGTATACGACCACACCTCGGTGCTGCGTCTGCTCGAACGCCGCTTCGGCGTGCCCGCACCGGAGATCACGCCCTGGCGGCGTGCAGTGTGCGGCGACTTGACCAACGCCTTCGATTTCGGCGCTGCCGATACGCGCCCCTTCGCCACGGCGCTGCCGGATGTCAGCGCAACCGCTGCGCGCGCGGCCGCCTTGCGCGAGCACGCACTGCCGCCGTTGCCGGCCACGTTGCAGCCGCCCGAACAAGCGTTCGGCGTGCGCCGCTCGCGGGCGCTTCCGTATCGTCCCAGCGTGGAGCTGGCCTACCTGCCCGAGCGCGGCGAAGTGAAACTGCACATGGCCAATGCGGGCGCGGCGGCGGTGCTGCATGTCTACGACCGCTTCGATCTGGCTGCGATTCCACGCCGCTACACAGTGGGAAAGGGCGCCGGTGTGGACGGCACGTGGACGACCTACGACGGGCGCTACGATCTGTGGCTGCTCGGCCCCAACGGCTTCCATCGCCATTACCGCGGCGATCTCGATACCGCGCTGCTGTTGGCCGAAATCGTCAAGGACGCGGACGATGCGAAGGCGCTGTGCCTGACGTTGCGCAATCCCGGCAACCGCCCACTGCAAGTCGCGCTGGAACCTGGCGCCTACCCGCAAGCGCAACCGCGCAAGCGCATCACCGTCGCGGCCGGCGGCGAGCACCGTGAGCGCTGGAGCGCGACGCCGACCGGCGGCTGGTACGACCTGTGGCTAATCCACGACGGGGCGCGCCAACGCCTGGCCGGACGCGTGGAAACCGGCAAGCCCGGGATCAGCGATCCGGCACTCGGCGGACCGGCACGGCTGTATCAGGACGATCCGCCACGCATCGACGGCCCAGGACCTGGGTGAGACGCGCGGGATTGGGACGTGGAGATTCGGCAACGACCGGGCCGGCGCGCACCGTCATCGGCCCACTACATTGGCACCATGCCGTGCGGATCGGCGGCGACAGCGGCCTTGTTCAGAGCGGGCAGCAACACCGTCTGCGGCCTCGCTCGCGCACCATGCCTAGCAGCAGCGGCCGCCAGACGAGAACGGCCATCGACGCGCCTACTCCAACGGTCACTAGCCGACGCGCACCCCGCGTCGCCGGCCGGCTTGCACTACCGGTGCAGCCAGTACCGGCAGTCGCCGATCGTCTGCGGCTGCGCGCCGGCGGAATAACGCTGCACGATCTCGGCATGCCACTGCGCCCGTTGCGGCGTGCTGCCCACCTTGTTGGGGCAATCGACCATCGCTGCCAGCGGTAGGCCACCCAGCGCAGTGTCGGTGGTGGCCAGCGACTGCAACGCCTGGTCGGACGCCCAGTCGGCAATCATCACCGCGCGGCGGCCGGACCGATAGGGCATTTCGGAAGACCAGTCATCGCCGAAGGCCACCACCACGCCCTGCTCGGGGGTCGCGGCACGGATCTGTTCGGCGATCTGCGAGATCGGCGTCGGCTCGCGCGCTTCCTTCATGTTCTTCAGCGAACTCACCAGGCCAGAGCCCAGTGACAACAGGCACAGGAACACGGCCAATGCCACGCCGCGGCCGGGTTTACCGACCGCCTGGCCACGCTGCACCACCCACCACAGCACCAGGCCGACGATCGACGTGGCGAACACCACCTGCGCGAACTGGTAGTAGGGATGCACCACCTGCAGATTGGTGAAGGCCAGCATCGGCGCCAGGTAGGCGAGCGAGCAACAACAAGACCACCACCGCCGCACGGATCTGGCGGATCGACAAACCGGCGATGAGGATGATCAGGAACACCCAGTTCGAACCGACCGGTCCGGCGAAGCGCTTCTTGAAGATGGTCCCCCACCAGATGGCCGGATCCAGGCGCTGCTGCAGGGTGCCGTAATTGAAGCCCGACAGGCTGGCGGATGTGACCTGCTGGCCCAGGAGCGACTGTGCCTTCAGGGCATCGGCATGTTGCAGCCAGAGCAGCAGCGCCACCAGCGCCGACACGGCCGCCACCGCGCCCCAGCCCAGCAGCTTCCAGTGACCGACCAGCCACCGTGGACGCCAGCCATGCTCATGCAACGCCACCCAGGCCAGGGCCAGGACGGTGAAGACCGCAAAACCGAAAAAGGTGGTGATCTTGATCAGGGCTGCCAGTACCGCGGCGACAACGGCGAGACCGCCGTGCCAGGCCCGCGGCTGCACGTACAGCCGTGCCATCGCCCAGACAAACACCAGGCCGAAGAACACCGCGGTGGATTCCATCATCACCGAGCGCCCCCACAATTGGGCCAGCGGCGACACCGCGAACGCACCGGCAATGCACAGCGCCAGCACGCGGTCCGGGCGCAGCGCCAGGGTGATGCGATAGCTCATCCAGATGCAGCCCACGTGGAACAGGGTGGACAGCAAACGACCGCTATTGTCGGCACTCATGCCGGTGACCTTGGACAACGACGCAGCCAGCCAATGGAACAGCGGCAGCTCGAACGGGATCGACCACGGCGCGCCGAGCACCGGCGTGAGATAGGACAGGAAAGGCCCGCCGCGCAACATCCAGTCGATCGAGAGGGCGGTCTGCGTCTGCCGGAAGCCGGACGCATCGATGGGCGGCATCGACCAGCTGAAGACCAGCATGATCAACAGCGCGATGGCCGAATAGCACAGCAGGATCCGGGCCGGTAACAGGCCACGGTCGGGGGTCGGTTGCTGGGTCACGCGTCGCGCTCCTGTGGGCGCCGGCCATCAGGCGCAAGGCGGCCGGGCGCGCAGTGTCGGTTCTGCGGGCAGCGAGTGCAAGCCGTCGGCGGCACTGGCAGCCGCCAGGAACGTGCCGCATAGGCCGATCCAGCAGCGCCGCCACAAGTGCGAGCCCGGCATCACCCGCAATGATCGACCTGTCGTCGCTTCAGCAGCGCTGGCGCACTCGCCGCTTACGCGCAGCAAGCGGTCACGCCAGCGGGATGTCGCCCCTCACTGCAGCACGCCGATCGTGTGCAACCAGATCTCCACCAACTGTGGCCATTGGGCGATCGGCAGCCCCTTGGCGCGCAGGCCGAAGGCATGGCCACCCTGGGCGTACACATGCATTTCCACCGGCACGTCGGCATGGTTGAGCGCGACGTAGTACGCCAGCACCTGCGAAACGCCGTCCACGTGATCGTCCTGCGCCTGCAACAGGAAGGTCGGCGGGGTATCGGCGACGACGCGAATATCCGGTCGCAGGTTCAGATGGGTGGGATCGCGGGTGGCGTCATCCTCGTCTTCGTGCGCCCACAAATGGCCTGGATACACGGCGATGGCGAAATCCGGGCGACAGCTCACGCGATCGGCGGCATCCACCGGCAGATACGTGCGCGTTGCAAAATGCGTACTGATCGCGGCCACCAGGTGGCCACCGGCAGAAAAGCCGAGCACACCGATCTTGTGCGGGTCCACGGCCAACCGGTCCGCCTGCGCGCGCACCATCCCCAACGCACGTTGGGCATCCTGCAGGGCTGTTTGCACCTTCGGATAATAGCGGCGGTCGTTGACCCAGGTCGGCCCCGAATTCGGTACGCGGTACTTCAACAGCACGCAGGTGATACCGCGTGCGGTCAGCCAATCGCAGATTTCGGTCCCTTCCAGATCCATCGCCAGGACTTGATAGCCACCGCCGGGGAACACCAGCACGGCCGCACCGGTGTTGTGACCTTTGGGGGCATAGACTGTCATCGTCGGGCGACTGACATCGCTGACCTTGGTCCATGGGTAGCGCCCCTCACCGGTGCCCACCGATTCGGGCTTCGGGTGACGCACCGCATCAGGCACCGCGCGCAGCCAAAGCGGCATTTCCACCTGACCAGGCGCGGGTTGCCACGCACGCGCCAGTGCGAGCCCATGCACAAGCAGCAGCGCAACTGCCATCCAGCAATGACTCAGCCTGATCTGCACTATCGGACCTCGAAGGGGTGAGCGAAACAGAAAGCACGTCGTGAACTCATGCGCGGATGAAACGCGTACGACACCTTGCACTCAACCCGCACTGCTCTCGCGCACCGCAACCGCCACCGCTTTCAACGCCGCATCGCGTGCAGCGTCGTCGACCTTGGCGCCATTCAAGTACGTGGTCAGCAACAGGGGCGCCCTTCCCTTCGGTGGCCAGAGGATGGCGATGTCGTTGCGCGTGTCGGTACCGTTGCTGCCGGTCTTGTCGCCGATCTTCCAGTCGGCCGCGAGCCCCGCACGCAGACAATCGTCGCCGGTGCGGTTGTCGATCATCCAGCGGGTCAGCTGCTTGCGCGAGGCTGGCTGCAGCGCGTCGCCAAGCAGCAGCGTGCGCAGCGTGGCGGCCATTGCCGCAGGCGTGGTGGTGTCGCGGGGGTCGCCGTCGGCGAACCGGTTCATCTGCGGCTCGTAGCGGTCGGTGCGGGTCTGGGCATCGCCGATGCCGCGCAGGAACGCAGTCACGCCGGCTGGTTCGCCGACCAGCGGGAACAGCAGATTGGCGGCCGGGTTGTCGCTATAAATCATCGTGGCCCGACACAGTTCGCCAACACTCAGCGAACCGCCGACATGGCGTTCGGTCACCGGGGCATGCTCAAGCATGTCGGAGGCACGGATCCTGACCTGCTGCGCCAGCGTCAGCTTGCCCTGATCCACTCGCTGCAGCACCGCGGCAGCCAATACAAATTTGAAGGTGCTGCACATCGGAAAGCGCTCGTCCTCGCGCTGCCCGAGGCGCTTGCCGGTGGCGCTGTCGAGCAGGCAGACGCCCAGTCGGCCACCGGTGCCACGTTCGATCTGCGCCCACTGCGCCCGCAGCATGGCGTCCACGTTCACCGCAGGGGTGAGCGCCCATGCGGGTCTGGACGCTGCAAGCAGCACGCCCGCGCCGGTTGCGTGCAGGAACTGTCGCCGATTCAACATGCGGTTGCCCCCTTGAGAGAGCCCGCAGTATCGATGCGCACGACGCAGCCGACCATAGCGATGTTTCGATCTCAGCCATGAATTGAACTAATCTCTGCCCATGCCCCGCCCCCGCCTGCCGCTCAATGCCCTGCGCGCGTTCGAAGCCGCCGCGCGCCATCAGAATCTGACCCGTGCGGCCAACGAGCTGTGCGTCAGCCAGGCCGCGCTGAGCCACCAGATCAAGGCGCTGGAGCAGCAACTGGGCACCAGCCTGTTCCACCGCCTGCCGCGCGGGGTGGCACTGACCGACGAAGGCGCCGCGCTGGCACCGGTGCTCGGCGAGGCCTTCGACCGCATCGCCGCCACCTTGGAACGCTTTGCCGATGGCCGTTATCGCGAAGTGCTCAGCGTGGGCGTGGTCGGCACCTTCGCCACTGGCTGGCTGTTGCCACGGCTGGCAGCGTTCCATGCGGCGCATGCGGATATCGAGCTGCGCCTGTCCACCCACAACAATCGCGTCGATCTGGCCGGAGAAGGCCTAGATCTGGCCATCCGCTTCGGCGATGGCGATTGGCAGGGCCAGGTTGCCGAAGCGGTGATGGAAGCGCCCTTCGCGCCGGTGTGCGCGCCGGCAATGGCGCGCGGCTTGCGCGTGCCGGAAGATCTGGCGCGCGTGCCGTTATTGCGTTCGTATCGTCTGGATGAGTGGCCGCAGTGGTTTCGCGCGGCACGTGTGACCGAGGTGCCGGCACGCGGCACCATGTTCGATTCGTCGCTCACCCTGGCCAGCGCAGCGGCAGCCGGCGCAGGGGTGGCATTGCTGCCGTTGCCGATGTTTCGCCAGGACCTGGATGCCGGGCGCCTGGTCTGCCCGTTCCCGATCGCCATCGATGCCGGGCGCTACTGGCTGACCCGGCTACGGTCGCGGCCGCAAAGCGATGCCGGGCGCCGGTTGCGCGATTGGCTACTGGCACAACAGCACATCGGCAGCTGAGCAGCGCTGCCGCGCTTAGAGCGCCTTAGACGTCTTTCCCACCCGCAAGGCCAACTGGCGAAATGCCTCGAACTGCGCCCTGTCGGCAAACCAGTGCGGGCAGAACAGCTCGAACAGCCGGTCGTTGTGGTACAGCAACAACACCCGGTCGTTTTCGCGGATGCGCATGTAATCGGACCAGGGCGACGCAGATGGCCGTCCGCCCAGGTGATTTCCAGTCCGTTCTCGTCCCATGCATAGGTGTAGGTGTGCCGCAGCGAGGCCTGCTGCGCGTGCAGGCGTTTGATCCGCCGTGGCAGGCCCCACACGTGCAATAGCGCCAGGCCGATCAACCCGCCGCCACCGCCGCCGATCAGCACCGGGCCGATGATCGCGCGCGCGCCGCTCAGATGCAGCAGCCCCGCTCCGATCAACAGCAGCACTGCCAGAAACACGAGCAGGCGTTTCGCATCGTGACGCGCATGCAAGCGCTGGGCGGCCAGATGGTCTTCCAGACTGATGGTGACGCTGATCATGCGGGCGACATCCGTGTGTGGTTCAACGCGCAGCGTAACCCACGCGCTTTCATCCTGGACAACACTCCGCAGCGCGAAAGCAGCAGCTAGGTGTAGACAAGGCGCGTGAACCGCAATGTGCGCCTTCTACATCCGGCAACGACCATCCGACCCGCCATCCGACGGTTGCGCAGGCGCTTTTGTCAGTCGCCCTTACGCACCGTCGATCAACTCCATCCACGCCGTCTCAGCTTCGGCCAGCTGCTGCGCGGTTGCTTCTCGGTCGCGTCCGAGCACGGCCATCTTTTCGCTGTCGGCGTAGTTGCCGGGATTGGCCAGCTCGCGATCCAGCGCAGCAAGCGCCGCTTCCAGCTCGCCGACGCGCTTTTCGGCGCTGGCCAGCTTGTGCGGGTTGACGGCTTTTTCGGCGGCAGCGGCTTGGTTGGCGACGGCGGGGTCGGCGCCACTTCGGCCATCTTCTGCTTGGTGCCCTGCGCCGCCGGGCGGCTCCGCAACCAGGCGGCATATTCGTCCAGGTCGCCAGCGAACGGCTCGACCACGCCATCGGCCACGCGCCAGAAACTGTCGCAGACCAGGCCGATCAGGTGGCGATCGTGCGAGACCATCACGATGGCACCCTCGAAATCGCTCAGCGCCTCGGCCAGCGCCTCGCGCATTTCCAGGTCCAAGTGGTTGGTCGGTTCGTCCAGCAGCAACACGTTCGGCTGCTGCCAGGCGATCAGCGCCAGTGCAAGGCGCGCGCGCTCGCCGCCGGAGAAACCATCCACCACTTCGAAGGCGCGGTCGCCGGCGAAATTCCATTTACCCAGGAAATCGCGGAACGCCTGGTTGGACCCGTCCGGCGACAACTCGCGGAAATGGTCCATCGGCGATTGGCCTTCGTGCAGGGACTCCACCGTGTGCTGGGCGAAGTAGCCGATGCGCAAATCCGGATGCGCACTGCGCTCGCCCGCCAATGGCGCCAGCTCGCCCACCAGGGTCTTGACCAGGGTGGACTTACCCGCGCCATTGGGACCCAACAACCCGATGCGGTCGCCTGCTTCCAGGCCGAAACCGACATCGTGCAGGATGACCGTGGCAGCGTCTCCCCATCCGCCCTTCGGGCACCTTCCCCCGCACGCGGGGAAGGGAGGTCGGAGCCGGATAGCCGGCCTGTACATGATTCAAGCGGATCAACGAAAACGGCAGCCGGTTGGGCTGGGCGAACTGGATGCGGAATTCGCGCTCGGCGCGCACCGCCTCGGTGCCGGCCATCTTGGCCAGCCGCTTCATGCGGCTCTGCGCCTGGGTCGCCTTGCTGGCCTGCGCCTTGAAACGGTCGATGAAGCTCTGCAGATGCGCGCGCTCGGCCTGTTCCTTGTCGTGCGCGATCTGCTGTTGACGCAAATGCTCGATGCGCTGGCGTTCGAAATCGGTATAGCCACCGACATACAGCTTGGCGGTACCGCCGTGCAGGTGCAGGGTGTGGGTGGCCACGTTGTCGAGAAATTCGCGGTCGTGCGAAATCAGCAGCAAGGTACCCGGGTACTTGAGCAACCACTGCTCCAGCCACAGCACCGCGTCCATGTCCAGGTGGTTGGTCGGTTCGTCGAGCAGCAGCAGGTCGCTGGGCATCATCAGCGCGCGCGCCAGATTCAGCCGCACCCGCCAGCCGCCGGAGAACGACGACACCGCGCGATGGTGCGTATCGGCCGGGAAGCCCAGGCCGTGCAGCAACTTGCCGGCGCGCGCTTCGGCGTCGTAGGCGCCGATCTCGGCCATTTTCTGGTGCGCGTTGGCGACCGCCTCCCAGTCTTCGCGGGCAGTGGCATCGGCCTCTTCCTGCAGCACCGCGGAGACTTCGATGTCCCCGCCGAGCACGAACGACAGTGCCGGGTCCGGCAGCGAGGGAGTTTCCTGCGAAACGCTGGCCGTGCGCACCTTGCCGGGCAGATCGACGTCTCCCTTGTCGGCCTCCAGCTCGCCCTTCACCGCAGCGAACAGGCTCGACTTGCCGGTGCCGTTACGGCCCACCACACCGACGCGGTAGCCGGCGTGCATGGTCAGGTCGACGTTGGAGAGCAGCAGACGCTCGCCGCGTCGCATGGAGAAGTTACGCAGGGAAATCATTGATGGACAGTCCGATAGAACGAAAAGGAATGAGCAGATGAGCAGCATTCCTGCGACGCCATTCTAGCGTTAACGAATAATTAGCGCCTTCAGCGTGGCCGCCGTCTTCTTCGCCCTTCCGCGACCGCCGCCTGCCTAGCCTTGCCTGGTCCTGCCTGGACCCACGTTTTCGGAGTTGTCATGAACGCCCCCGCTTCCGCGCTTGCGACCGCCGTGGTCGCTGCACTGCTTGCCTCCCCGCCCTGGCCCAGACCGCCGCGCCGGCGACCGCCCCGGCCAACACCCTGGATACGGTGATCGTCACCGGTACTCGCGTCTCCGACCGCACCGTGGCCGAATCGCAGTCGCCGATCGACATCATCAGCGCCGAATCGCTGCAGGCCACCGGCACCCCGGAACTGGCCACCGCGCTGGCGCGCGCCCTGCCCTCGCTGAACTTCCCGCGCCCGGCGCTGAGCGACGGCACCAGCGCGATCCGCCCCGCGCAGCTGCGCGGCCTCTCGCCCGACCAGGTGCTGGTGCTGGTCAACGGCAAGCGCCGCCACACCTCCTCGCTGCTCAACCTCAACGGCACCATCGGTCGCGGTGCGGCGGCGGTGGATCTGAACACCATCCCGGTCGCGGCCATCGCACGGGTGGAAGTACTGCGCGACGGTGCCTCGGCGCAGTACGGCTCCGATGCCATTGCCGGCGTGGTCAACATCGTGCTCAAGGGCGCAGAAAAGGGCGGCAGCCTGCAAGCCGGCTTCGGCCAGTATTCGGCTGGCGACGGCAACAACTACGAGCTCTCCGGCGACACCGGCGTGGCCTACGGCGGCGATCGCGGCTGGCTGCACGTGGCCGCCCAGCTCAACCAGCAGGACCCCACCGACCGCGCACGCGGCTATGCCGGCGCGCCGAGCGTCTCGCAGCCGGCCGTGGGCCAGAAGTCGTTCAAGATCGGTGACCCGGACGTCAATGCCCAGGCGGTCTCCGCCAATACCGAGTTCGCCTTCAGCGACAGCATCACCGGCTATGCGTTTGCCACCGCCAGCAACCGCGACATCACCTCGTTCGCGTTTTTCCGCGCGCCAGGCAGCAGCCAGAACATCCTGTCGGTGTATCCGCAGGGCTTCCTGCCGGAAATCCAGACCTACGCCAAGGACCGCTCGCTGGTAACCGGCGTGCGCGGCTCCACTGCCAGCGGTTGGGACTGGGACGCCAGCTACAACTACGGCTACAACCGCATCGATTTCCACACCCGCAACACGCTCAACGTCAGCCTGGGGCCGACCTCGCCCACCTCGTTCTACGACGGCGCGCTGGAGACCACGCAGAACATCGTCAACCTGGACGTCAAGCGCGGTTTCGATTGGGGCCTGGCCTATCCGGTGACGGTGGCCTTCGGCGCCGAATACCGCAACGAAAAGTGGAACCAGTCGCCGGGCGAAGTGGGCTCGTATTTCCAGGCCGGCACGCTGTCTGGTGGCGCGCAGGGATTTGGCGGCTTCGCTCCGAGCGTGTCGGGCCAGTACTCGCGCGATAGTTATGCGCTGTATGCAGATCTGGAAGCGGACTTTACCGACAAGTTCTCTGCTGGCCTGGCCGGGCGTTACGAGGACTACAGCGATTTCGGCAGCCAGGCCTCGGGCAAGGTGTCGGCGCGCTATGCGTTCACCGACAAGATCGCGTTGCGCGGCACGGTGGCCTCGGGCTTCCGCGCGCCATCGCTGGCGCAGCAGTATTTCCAGTCCACCAGCACCACCTTCCTGGCCGGCAACCCGAACCCGTTCGAGATCCGCACCTTCCCCGCCGACAGCACCGTGGCGCGCGCGCTCGGCGCCGAACCGCTGGATGCGGAAACCTCGCTGTCCTACAGCCTGGGCCTAGTGCTGCAGCCCACCGATGCGCTCTACCTCACCGTGGATGCGTACCAGATCGATGTGGACGACCGCATCGTGCTGTCGTCCAACCTGACCGGCGCGGGCGTGCGCAGCCTGTTGGAGTCGCAGGGCATCTTCGGCATCAACGGCGGGCGTTACTTCACCAATGCGGTGGATACGCGCACGCGCGGCGTGGACGTAGTGGGCAGCTACCGCTGGCAGCTGGCTGCCAGCAGCGTGGACCTGACCGCCGGCTACAACTACTCGGAAACCGAAGTGCGCAGCGTGGCCGCCAACCCGGCCGCGTTGTCGGCCAACGGGCTGAGCCTGGAGCGCATCGACCGCACCGAGCGTGGCCGCATCGAAGAAGGCTTTCCACGCGACAAGTTCCTGATCAACGGCAGCTGGAACTCCGAGCACTGGACGCTGGCCCTGGGGGCCACGCGTTACGGCAAGTACAGCACCCGCCCGGCGGACGCGAGCAACGACCAGACCTTCGGCGCCAAGTGGGTGGTGGATGCATCGGCCAGCTACAAGGTCGATCGCTGGACGCTGACGCTGGGCGCAGACAATGTGCTTGACGAATATCCGGACGAAAACAACTTCGCCAATTCCACCAGCGGGCAATTCCCGTATAGCAACCTGTCGCCGTTCGGCTTCAATGGTGCGTACGTGTATGGGCGCATCAACTACCGCTGGTAAGCACCGCGCTTGATCAGCCAAGGTGGTCTTGGTGATCGTGAGCTGGGCGCTGCGATCGGCCATCTCGCGATCAGCACGAGGCATCCGCCGCATTTGCCGTGATCGGCTCATGCGGCGTCATTGCCCAGGCATGGCATGCCGCCATTGCAATTCGACACCGAGAGTCGACTACGCGCCCCGGCCAGCCCGGGGCGTGTGCGTTTGGGCCAGGCGTTGCCTGCGGTCTTCTGTGGAACAGCACACAACGCGCTGCCGGCACCAGGCGGACGCGGGCTCGACCATGCGTGCACCGCGGTTGGTGTGCGCCGCCTGCGCGCGCCTGACCACTGCACGCTACGCATTGGTCGCCACGTTGCGCACCGCATCTCTGCGAGGTGAAGAACTGCCGGCAGCTGCGGTGGTATCAACTGTGCTCCCATCATCGCCGGAACACGCTCCATGGAAACATCGCAGCTGTCACGCGGACGCTTGATCGACCATCTGCACCTGGTGGTGCAGGACCTGCCGGCAAGCCGGCGCTTCTACCAGGCTGTGCTGGACGTCCTGGGCATTCCGGTCGGCGGCGAAGGCGATGGCTTTTTCTGGGCCGACGAACTGTTCGTCTCCGACCGCAACACGGTGGCACAAGGTGTGCTGACCGGCCGCCATCACCTGGCATTCCAGGCACGCGATGTGGCAATGGTGCATGCCTTCCATCAGGCCGCGCTCGCCCATGGTGGTCGCGACAATGGTCTGCCCGGCCTGCGCCCCTATCACCCGCATTACTACGCCGCGTTTGTGCTCGATCCGGACGGCAACAACATCGAAGCCGTCTTCCATGGTGCTGCGCAGCGCAGTGCGGATGCGGTGCAGATCACATTCTGATGCACAAGTTTCATAACTGGTATTGCCGTCCACTATGGTGCAAGCAAGCGCCTGCCCCAGCAGCTGTGGTGCAAGCGCCGCATCACTTTGGTGCACGATGACAACGTTGCCAGTAGCACATCACAGATGACAGTTGCTTGCGCAACGTAACCAAAATTTGACATGTGGTTACACGTGGTTAATGGTTGAGAACGCACCGCAGCTGCCGCGATGGACGCGGCCCGGGAGGGGGCCCCTGCGATGCATCCGTTCCCCACTCGGAGTTGTCACCGCATGAATTGCAAGACCAGTCCACTCGCAGTCGCCGTTGTTCTTGCACTGTCGTTTTCCGCTTCAACCGCATCTGCACAGTCGCAGGCGCCGACCCAGAAAACATTGGACACCCTGATCGTGACCGGCACGCGCGTGGCCGATCGCACGGTCGCCGAATCGGCATCGCCGATCGACATCATCTCGCCGCAGGCACTGGAATCGACCGGCACCACGGAATTGGCGACCGCGCTCTCACGCGCGATTCCCTCGCTCAATTTTCCGCGTCCGGCCATCTCCGACGGCTCCGACGCAGTGCGCCCGGCACAGCTGCGCGGCCTGTCGCCCGATCAGGTGCTGGTGCTGGTCAACGGCAAGCGCTATCACAGCACGGCGTTGATCAATCTCAACGATACGCAGGGGCGTGGCTCTTCGCCGGCAGACCTCAACACCATTCCGATCGCCGCGGTGGAGCGCATCGAAGTACTGCGCGATGGCGCGTCTGCGCAATACGGCTCGGACGCCATCGCCGGCGTGATCAATGTCGTGCTCAAGGGCAGCGGCGAAGGCGGCAGCATCAATGGCCGCTATGGCAAGTACAGTGCTGGCGACGGCGAGCAGTATCAGTTGTCCGGCGACGCCGGTTTCAGCTTCGCCGGCACGGGCAAGGTGCACCTGGCCGCACAGGCCGGGCACTCGGATCAGACCAACCGCGCGTTGCCGTTCGGCGGCCGTGTGGAGCAGCGTTACGGCGACCCCGACATCGACCAGGGCGCGCGCTCGTTCAATGGCGAATACAGCCCCACCGATTACCTCACCTTCTATTCGTTCGGCATGGTCAGTCGGCGCGAAGTGCTGTCCAACGGCTATTTCCGCTTTGCCGGCGATAATCGCAACCGCCCGGAAATCTATCCGGACGGCTTCCTGCCGCAGATCTACAACGTCAGCAAGGATGTCTCGTGGGTGGGCGGCTTGAAGACATCCACCGAAGGCGGCTTGAACATCGACCTGAGCTACAACTACGGCCAGAACAATCTCACCTTCGATGTGCGCAACAGCTTGAACAACAGCCTGGGGCTGGCCAGCCCGACCGACTTCCACGCCGGTACGCTGGAAGTGACGCAGAACGTGCTCAATGCCGACTTTACCAAGACGCTGGATTGGGGCCTGGCCTACCCGGTGACGCTGGCCTTTGGTGCCGAATGGCGCGGCGAGAAATTCAACGAATCGCCTGGCGATGCGGCCTCCTCGGCCAACGGCGGTATTCCCTCGGCCAACGGATCGTTGATTCCCGGCGCGCAGGTGTTTCCGGGCTTCAAGCCCTCCGATGCCGGTTACTACAACCGCAACAGTCATTCGTTCTACGCCGACCTGGAAACCGATCTGACCGAGAAGTTCTCGGCCGGGCTGGCCGGGCGCTACGAGAAATACAGCGACTTCGGCGACACCGCCACCGGCAAGCTGTCGCTGCGCTATGCCTTTACCGACAAGGTGGCGGTGCGTGCGACGGCATCCACCGGCTTCCGCGCACCGTCGCTGCAGCAGCAGAACTTCCAGTCGATCGCCACCCAGTTCCTCAACGTGGCACAACCCGACGGCTCAGTGACCGCGATCCCGTTCGAGATCGGCACCTTCCGTACCGATAACCCTGCCGCGATCGCGCTCGGTGCCGAACCGCTCAAGGCCGAAGAGTCGAAGAATTACGGCCTGGGCGTGGTATTGCAGCCGGTGGAGAATCTGTACATCACGGTGGATGCGTATCGCATCGATATCGACGACCGCATCGTGCTGTCTGAAAACCTCACCTCCAATGCGGTCCGCAACTACCTGCAGGCCAATGGCTTCCCGGGCATCGGTGGCGGGCGCTACTTCACCAATGCGGTCGATACCAAGACGCAAGGCGTCGATGCGGTCGGCACCTATCGCTGGAACCTGGATGGCGGCAGCGTAGAGCTGACCTCCGGCTACAACTACAACAAGACCGAAATCAAACGCATCGCCGACAACCCCGCAGCGCTGATGGCGATCGACCCGAGTGCGGTGCGCATCGGGCGCGCCGAAATCGGCCGTATCACCGAAGGTACGCCGCGCGACAAGTTCTTCCTCGGCGGTACCTGGTCGCCCGGCAATTGGTCGTTCACCGGCACCGCCACGCGCTGGGGCGAGTTCAGCACGTTCGGCACCAACGCCGGCAGCGACCAGACCTACTCGGCCAAGTGGACGCTGGATCTGGCCGCGTCCTACAAGTTGGGTGCCTGGAACTTCACCGTTGGTGGCGACAACGTGCTCAACGAATATCCGGACCGCCAGCAAGCCGGTTTGGGCACGCGCACCTACCTGCCCTACAGCAGCGCCTCGCCGTTCGGTTTCAACGGCGCGCTGGTCTATGCGAACGTGAACTACAAGTGGTAACCCCAAATGCCGGTCGGTCACGACCGGCATTTGAGTCGCGCGACACTGCACGTTTGACGTGTCGCCGACGTCACCGTCCCTGGCCGCCCTCGCACGCGTGAGGCGGCCAGGTTAGACGCTCTTCGCTGCACGCTACACCGCTTCAGCAAGGATGCACGCAGCAAGCGCGCAAGGCGCCACACCGCGCGTTGCCGGTTGCTGCCATCTCGCGCGCACTGCTCCGCACTGCGGACGCATGCAGCGCGCAGGCATGGCCGATTACCCGTACGCAGTTGCATTCCCCGGTATTACCGCGCTTCGTCGCTACGTCCATCACCCCTCTTGAGCCTTGACGCCCATGCACAACTCCAACGCACTTTCGCTGGCGATTTCAGTCACACTCACCGTCTGTTCCTTCGCTGCCAGTGCGCAGTCGCAATCGACCCAGCCGCAGAAAACCCTCGACACCCTGATCGTCACCGGTACGCGCGTCAGCGACCGGACCGTGGCCGAATCCGAATCGCCGATCGACATCATCTCCGAGGAGTCGCTGCAGGCCACCGGCGCCACCGACGTCGCCACCGCGCTCGGCAAGCTGTTGCCGTCGCTGAACTTCCCGCGCCCGGCCATCGCCGACGGCAACGACGCCGCGCGTCCGGCCACGTTGCGCGGGCTGTCACCGGACAACGTGCTGGTGCTGGTCGACGGCAAGCGCTATCACACCTCCTCGCTGGTGAACTACAACCCCTATGTCGGTCGTGGTTCGGCGCCGGCCGATCTCAACTCGCTACCGATGTCGGCGATCGCCCGCATCGAGGTGCTGCGCGATGGCGCATCGGCGCAATACGGCTCCGATGCGATCGCAGGCGTGGTCAACATCGTGCTCAAGCACGGCGCCGCGGCCGGCAGCAACAGCATTTCGGTCAATGGCGGCATCATGGACAAGGGCGACGGCGCACAGAACGGCGTCGACGGCTCGGTCGGCCTGGCGTTCGGCGCCACCAGCGGCGATACCGCGCCTGGCTGGGTGCGGCTGTCGTGGAATTACCAGAATTCGATGGACACCAACCGCAGCGAAAACACCAATCGCGCCACCACGCTTGCCGGCGCCGCCAATCCCAGCGGCGTGCCCTACCAGCGTCATGGCGATCCGGATGCAAGGTTCTACCAGGGCCTGGTCGCGTTCGGCTATGACTTCACGCCCAACGTCGAGCTGTATGGCCATCTGAGCGTGAGCCGCCGCGAAGTGACGTCCAACGGCTACTACCGCGCCTACGACAACAGCGACCGCAATGTGCAGGCGGTGTATCCCAACGGCTTCCTGCCGCAGATCTACAACCCGATCAACGACCGCTCGGCGGTGCTCGGCGTCAAGGGCACCACGGCCAGCGACTGGCATTGGGACGTGTCGGCCACCTACGGCAAGAACGACATGACCTTCAACATCCTCAACAGCATCAACACCAATCTGTACTGGAGCACGGGCAGCTCGCCGACGGACTTCAATTCCGGCGGTTTCGAAACCGAACAAGGCACGCTCAACGCCGACTTCAACAAGTCCTTCGATTGGGGCCTGGCCTATCCGGTCAATCTGGCCTTCGGCCTGGAACACCGCCAGGACCGCTACGAGATCGTCGCCGGCTCGCCGGCGTCGTATTTCTTCGACCCCGACACCATCAACCCGGAGACCGGAGCCCCTACCCTGGCGGTGCGCAGGTGTTCTCCGGCCTGGAGCCCTCGGTGGCCGGCAAGTTCGGGCGCCATAGCAACGCGGCCTATGCAGCGCTGGAAGCGGACCTGACCGACAAGCTGTCCGGCGGTATCGCCGGGCGTTACGAGAACTACAGCGATGCCGGTTCCACCCGCTCGGGCAAGCTGTCGGCGCGCTATGCGTTCACCGACACGTTCTCCATGCGCGCAACGGTCTCCAACGGCTTCCGTGCGCCCTCGCTGGCACAGCAAAACTACGCCTCGGTGGTGACCTTGCCGCAGGACGGGCAGCTGATCCAGGTCGGCACCTATCGCACTTCCGACCCGATCGCCGTGCAGCTGGGCGCGCGTCCGCTGAGTCCGGAAAAGTCCACCAACTACGGGATCGGCAGCGTCTGGCAGCCGACCGCCAACTTCACCTCGACGCTGGACGTGTACCAGATCCGCATCTGGGACCAGATCCTGTATTCGGACCAGATCCAGCTCGCCCAACCGATCGGCCAGGTGGGTGCGGTGCAATTCTTCGTCAATGGCGCTACCAGCCGCACGCGCGGCGTGGACTGGGTCAACAGCTACAGGGCCGAGCTCGGTGCCGGCGGCAGCCTCAACCTGAGCGCCAGCGCCAACTACAACAAGACCAAGATCCTGGAGCTGTCCAATCCGAACTTCGGACGCGCCAGCCAGGGCTTGTTGACCGAATCCACGCCACGCACCAAGTACATGCTGGCAGCGGACTGGACCTTGGGCGGCTTCTCGCTCAACGGAAATGCCACCCGCTATGGCGCGATCAAGCGCATCGGCGATCCGGCCGACGGCAGCCAGGACCAGACCTATGCGGCGCGCTGGATCCTCAATCTGGCGGCCAACTACACCTGGCAGGCGCTGACCTTCACCGTGGGCGCGGACAATGTCACCAACCAGTATCCGACCAAGGCACAGCTGACCACCGGCTACGATGATCGCGCCAGCGGCCTGCAGTACTCCTCGTTGTCTCCGTTCGGCTTCAACGGCCGCTACTGGTACGGCCGGGTGACCTACCGCTTCTGATCGGCCGGCTCGAGCAAACCTGCCGATCCACGCACGCGCACACGCAAACACCGCCGAGTGATCGGCGGTGTCTGTCGTTGTGGATCTCTCGATGCGTGTGCCGCGGCCATGCATCTGCCGCGGCGATTGCCAGCGCCGTGATTGCCGCTGCGATGCCGTCCCGGCACATCACTTCACCGCCTGGCCGCCGCTCACCAGGAGGCGAGCAGCGCGTCGACACCGCGCAGGTTGACGCGATCGTTCCAGCTCAGCGTGTACAGCTGCTCCAGCCGAAGCGTCGGCAGACGCGCCAGCAGGCAGGCCAGCGCGGCTTCCATTTCGATCAGTGCCAGCCGGTTACCCAGGCAGTGGTGGATGCCGCCACCGAACGACAGCGCGCGGCCCTGCTGGCGGCGGATATCCAGCACCTGCGGGTCGGTGAATTGCAGGGTGTCGTGATTGGCCGCGCCCAGCATCAGATACAGCAGGACGCCCTGGGGAACCGCAACGCCCTCGATCTGGAACTCCTGCAAGGCGGTGCGCGTGGCCATCTGCACCGAGCTGTCGTAGCGCATGCATTCGAGTACCGCGTTGGGCAGCATGCCCGGGGTTTCCTGCAGCAGGCGCAATGCTGCGGATGCCGATGCAGCGCGACCAGCGCATTGCAGATCATGTTGGAGGTGGTTTCGTGGCCGGCAAAGAACAGCAGGATCACGTTGGAGACGATCTCCTCATCGTTCAAGCGGCGGCCGTTGTCCTCGGCCTGGATGAAGCGCGCAATCAGATCGTCGCCGCCATCGCTGCGACGTTGCGCGATCACGCCGTGGAAATACCGTGCCAACTGGTCGTAGGCAACGCTGGTGGCCTGCAGTTCTTCCGCCGTCATCATCGGATCGAAGACGTTTGCCAGCGCGCTGGTCGCGTGACTCAGCGCGGTGACATCGGCTGCATCGATATCCAGCATCCGGCAGATGATGGCGATCGGCAGCGGGAACGCGAACTCGGTCAGCAGATCGCAGTGGCCGTTGGCCTGGAAATCATCGATCAAGCCGGCGGCGGTATCGCGGGCGACCTCACGCATGGACTCCATCTGCCGCGCACCGAAGGCCTGGGTCATCAGTGCGCGCAACTGCGTGTGCAGCGGCGGATTGAGCAGCAGGAACATACGGCTCATGCCCTGAAACAGCGGCATGTGCACCGCCGCCTCGCCGTAGCGCAGACGAATGCTTTGCAGATAGTCGCGACCGACCCGTCGGTCGCCTAGCAGGCGATCGACCACGGCGTAGCGGCCCGACATCAGCCGCCCGTCTGCCACCTGCACCAATGGGCCTTCCTCACGCAGGCGTGCGTAGGTCGGATAGGGATCATGGCGGAACTGGGGTGTTGTCAAATCGCGGAGATGCATGGCCTGGCTCGTTTGGCATCACCCCCGAAACAGGGGCGATGCATGCGTGCGCCTGCCAAGAGACGCAGGTGCTCCACTGGATGCCCGGATTATCTGCACGTGCCGCGCGCCGTCCTTGCGCAAGCGCGAAGCAGTGTCGTCAATGTCGAGTCGGTGTGCCGGACTTGTGCCGTTCGTCTCAGCTCGCAGAAGTAGGCACAGGCCACAGCGGTTTACGCGCGGCACCTGACGCATGTCTCCGTCTGCACGCATGCGCCGCGTGTCGCATCGCGTTAATCATGCGCTGTGTACTATGGGCGTCCGGCCAACCGGACCTGTCTTGCGGTCCAGTTCCCCCTGCCGGACTCCAGCCATGACCACGCAATGCCCGCAGGCGACGCCCGGCGCAGTGCCGTTGGCTGGTCGACCTCGACGATCTCCCGGACACTCTCACAACGGATTGGAATGCATCACGACACCAGCCTCATCGACATCATCGCCGTCGGCCTCGCGGTCGCCTTCATCCTTGGCACGCTCGCGCAGAAGGTGAAGCTCTCCCCGCTGGTCGGCTATCTGCTGGCCGGCGTGTGCGTGGGGCCGTTTACGCCGGGATTCGTGGCCGACCAGACCATCGCCAATCAGCTGTCCGAGCTCGGTGTGATGTTGCTGATGTTCGGCGTGGGCCTGCATTTTTCGCTCGACGATTTGATGGAAGTGAAGTGGATCGCGGTGCCTGGCGCATTGGCGCAGATCGTGGTGGCCACCCTGCTCGGCTGGGCGCTGGCGTGGAGCATGGGCTGGTCGCTGATTCACGGCCTGGTGTTCGGCCTGGCGCTGTCGGTGGCCAGTACGGTGGTGCTGTTGCGCGCCTTGGAAGAACGCCGTTTGCTGGACACCCAGCGCGGCCGCATCGCGGTGGGCTGGCTGATTGTCGAAGACCTGGTGATGGTGCTGGCATTGGTGTTGCTCCCGGCACTGGCGGATGTGCTCGGTACCGGAACGCCAGCTGCAGCGCACGATGCGCAATCGCCCTCGCTGCTGGCCGCGCTTGGCGTGACATTGCTCAAGATGGTGGCGTTCGTCGCGGCGATGTTGGTCATCGGCCGGCGCGTGATTCCCTGGTCGTTGGAAAAAGTGGCGGCCACCGGATCGCGCGAATTGTTCACCCTGGCCGTGCTCGGCATCGCGCTGGGCGTGGCATTCGTGTCGGCCACATTGTTTGGTGTGTCCTTCGCGCTCGGCGCGTTCTTCGCCGGCATGCTGCTCAAGGAATCGGAACTCAGCCATAAGGCCGCCAACGATTCGCTGCCGCTGCGCGACGCATTTGCGGTGTTGTTCTTCGTCTCGGTGGGCATGTTGTTCGACCCGATGATCATGATCGCGCACCCGTGGCAGGTTCTGGCGACCTTCCTGACCATTACCGTGGGCAAGTCGCTGGCGGCATTTTTGATCGTGCGCGCGTTCGGCCACCCCACCGGCACGGCGCTCACCATTTCCACCAGCCTGGCGCAGATTGGCGAATTCTCCTTCATCCTGGCCGGCCTGGGCGTGCAACTGGCGATCCTGCCGGAAACCGGGCGCGACCTGATCCTGGCCGGTGCGCTGCTGTCGATCGTGGCCAACCCGTTCCTGTTCTCGTGGCTGGACCGCTGGCAGGCCAAGCAGGCGCAGGATGCGCCCGCCGCCGTGGAACCGGAACTACCGCCCGGCCCGCCGCTGCCGGCCGATGGGCATGCCATCGTGATCGGCTACGGCCGCGTGGGCAGTTCGCTGGCGCAATTGCTGCGCAGCCGCGGCGTGCCGGTACTGGTGATCGACGACAACGGCGACCACGTCGCCAAGGCGCATGCCGCTGGTATTCCCGGCATCCGGGGCAGCGCAGCGGCCGATCGTGTGCTGGCCGAAGCGCGTCCGGAGCACGCCAAGATCGCCATCCTGGCCATTCCGCAGCCGCTGGAAGCCGGCGAAGCGCTGGCCAAGCTGCGCGTCATCAATCCCTCGCTGACACTGCTGGCGCGCGCCCACAGCGACGCGGAGGTCAAACACCTGCTCGAACATGGCGCCGACGGCGCGGTTCTGGCCGAGCGCGAACTGGCCTATTCGCTGGCCGAAATGGTGATGTCCACTCCGCCGTACCGCGCGTTGAACGTGCCGGCGTCGTGATGCCGGTGACCGTCCACGCCACCACCACCCGGTGGCAAGACGCATACGCATGCCGCTCTACGCATTTCAGGGTGATTTCCCCGGGTCGTAGCCGCATCGTGGTTGCCGCGGCGATGCATACCGAGTTGCCGCCGACCTCAGCGTGGCTTGACGAGCCGATACTGCCGACGGTCGCCAAAGGCCGCGCCCTTGGTGTCCACATTGGCGCATAACTGCCCGCCACACAACGTCACGTCCGCAGCGTTGTAGGCGCGCAGCAACTCCGCACGCAACTGAGTGTCGCGGATCTGCTGGCGGTACTGGCCCAACAACCATCCACCACCGCCCAGCAACAGCAGCAAGCTTCCCAGGACAACCGCAGCGCCTTTCCATAGCAGCAGGCGCTGCCCACGTTCGATACGCTTGAGTTGATCAGCCAGCGACTGCGCGCCCTCGCCGATCAAACCGCCCGCTTGCTGTAGCCGCTTCTCGAAGCCGGCGACGGGTTGGTCCATTCCCTGCTGGATGCTTCGAATCAAGGTGTCGGGCACGCGCTGGAGTGTCTGCTCGGCCGAACGGGTGACCACGGTTGGCAGCGACTGGGCCACGTGCTCCAACTGCTGTGCAAGCCGGCGTTGCAGTTGTTCCAGTTCGGCGCAGCGACGCTCGAACTGCTCCATCAAGGCAGCGGTCTTGCTGACCAGTTCCATCGGGTCTTGTGTGTTCATCGTGCGTCCTGCCTTCCTTGTGATAACACTACAGACTGCGCGCACCGACGCGCATGGTTTCTTGCTGTTGCAGCTCGGCCTGTTGCCGCTGCGCTTGCATCGCCTGCTGAGCCACCTGTTGTTCCTGATGGTTTACCGCCTCGACAGCCTCGGCGCGCAAGGCGCGGCCAGGCGGCTCGTTGGCCAGGGCCTGTGTCATCTGACGGAACTGATCACGATCGCCGTTCTGCGCGGCGGCCAACATGCGGTCCAGAAATGCGCTGGGGTCCTCCTGCAGTGAGGACGGCTTGCCGCCGTGTGTCGGCGACGCCGCACGCACTTCCTGCGCATCCTGCTTGAGCGGCACCTGCCAGGTCTGTGGCGCATGGCTGCGCTCGCGGTCCTGCTGAAGTTGCTGCATCTGCTGCTGCCAGCTGGGCGCATCCATTTCCCGACGCCCGGTCCCCGGCTCCACCGGACCACGCAGCTGATCGATCCCGTCACGGGCCAGCCCGGGAATTCCGCGCGAATACAGCGTCACGCCCGCCCGCAGCGTTTCCACGTCATCGCGATACTTCTCGATCATCGGCGCGTACTGCCTAGCGAGCTGCTGCGTTGAAGGATCTTCCAAGACGGAGGTATCCAGTTTGCCGGCTCCATCGACTGGCAAGAAGTTATGCATGCGATGCGACTCACTCAGCCTGACAGCCGCAGACACCGGATCACGCGCATCCAAGGCATCGGGGTCGTTGGCGTAATCAGCGGCCTTTAAGACAGCAATCTCGTGCGGTGTGGCATAGACCTTGACTTGTCCGTAATGCCGGCTCGCGGCACTGACTGCATCGCCGGCCATGACGTGATTGATTACGTCGCCTCCGCCCTCCGGGATCCGCCGATCCAGACTGACCGCGCCGTAGGCGTCGAAGGTCTGTCCCTTGAGCTTGAAGTGATGTGCAGTAACTTGCGCCAAGTTACCACCAAGCGAGTGGCCTGCAACCGTCACATCGGGTATTTCCAGCCCGGTAGCGAGATGCTTCTGCTCTGCATATTTCAAGGCACCCTGCGTAAACGCGATGGCGTCCGCTACCTGTGCGTTGTGGCGGGTTGCAACCATTCCACCGTCGGCCAGTGCGCCGTCCAGGATGGGCTGACGATCGAACTCGCTTCCTCGGTGGACAACCACTATTTCCCTGGTATCAACCCTCTCGTATATCACGCCTTGGTAGCCTGACGGCCTGTCCACATATCGCAAACGTCGGACAGGCAAACCTCCAATGTCTACAATGGCGCTTCGCTCTCCAGTATCTTCGGGTCTGTCGTAGCCATCGCGAGTCAGCGCGGCATACTGCTGGCTGGTGAGACTCATGGGGCAACCCTCTCCGCACTGAGAGTTATACGAAATAAGTTACTTCGGTTCGGCTCTGCGTATTTCTCAGCAAGTTCCTCACCGAAGTCGACGTACCCCTCAAGCTTACTTTTTGGATACCCGCCCAACCAAAAAAGTTGTTTTTTGACTGAGCCCATCAAAATACTTCCTTTCTAGACTAGGCGCAAAAGCTGTTTCCCCACTACTACCTGTCGCCATTAGGGAAACGCCAATACCTCCAAATTCCCAGTGGCAGATCCCCTTGCCATAGTAGTCAGCATCGATCATGCCATCCGTATAAATCATCGCCATGTAAGCTGTATCGTCGACCCTATGAAAAGCAACAGGTATTGCGTCTTCCTTCGGCTTTGTGGACATCCCCAACGCAGGGTCGAAAGGCGCACATTCATCGCGATTTGTCATGTCATAAAACGCCGTACCTGACACAACCCCAAACGGTCCTGGCGCATCCTCGATGGTCATGGTGACGCGATAAGCCTGCTTGGGATGCGGGTTCTTCTGGTAGATCGGATCGCCATCGGCGTCGCGGGCCTGCACGTCCTTGGATTGCATGGTGGTCTCCTTTGCTCCGCAAGCGCACAGCAAGGTCGCCAGGGAGATGCATAGCAATGTGGCTGAAGTGCGATACATGGTTAAGTTGGCCGATAACGCCTTGTTTCCGCGAGGCTAAGTCCTTTCCGGGGCAACGACAACATTGCCCTGGCGCGCGGCCGGTGCTGCTGATCGAACCGAGTACGGGCTGCAGGACACCGACCGTACCGGAATGAGTCTCTCCACATCCTGGTCGAAACGAACAGGGCCAAGTTCCCTGGCTACTCAAAAGACCAGAAAACACACTTGATAATCATTCCCATCAAGTGCAGGATGAGCGCCCGTTTCTTCGGCGGCCTCTTCCATGGCGGTTGCAGTCGGCATCCTCAATGCATTGCCAAGCGTGCAGCTCTGCGAGTTGCTGGGCCGCATCGGCTATGGCTTTGTGGTACTCGATCTGGAGCATGTGTTGCGTGGGCCGGACGCGCTGGAGCATGCCATCCGCGCCTGCGAGTTGTCCGGCTGCGAGGCCTGGGTGCGCGTGCCCGAAGTAGACGAAAAGCTGATCGGCCGGGTGCTGGATGCCGGTGCGCGCGGGGTCGTGATTCCGCGTACCGAGTCTGCCACGCAGATCGGCGATGCCATCGCCGCGGCACGCTTCCCGCCGCTGGGCCGGCGCGGTCTTACCGGCGGCCGTGTGACCGGTTTCGGCAATGTCGATCTGCCCACCTACGTCGCGCAGGCCAATGCGAACATCCGTATCGTGCCGATGATCGAAAGCGCCGCCGGCGTGGCTGCCCTGCCGGAGATTCTTGCCATCCCCGGCGTGGCCCTGGTGATGGAAGGCGCGCTGGATCTTGCGCTGGATCTGGGTCTGGGTCCGCAGCCCACCCACCCGCAGGTGTGGGAATTGCTGCTGCAATTGCATGCGCAGTGCCGTGCTGCAAACGTCCCGTTCTGCCCCAACCCGCGTACTGACGCGCAACGTGCGCACTGGCTGCAGCAGCCGGAGCTGCGCTGGCTGCTGGCCGGCGAAGACCGCGCGCTGATCCAGCGCGCCTTGCGCGGCCATTTGGCCGGCCTTGCCGTTCCCCAATCACTTCCCGCCTGCAGGAGCACGCCGTAGATGTCGACGTTCCGTTTCCACGCCTTGGCCATCGCGATCGCGGCGAGCACGCTGACGCTGCCGCAACTGGCGCGCGCAAGCGATACGCCAGCGGCCGAGGCGCCTGACGCCACCGTGGGCGGCACACCGATTCGTGCGCTGGACGCGATCCAGGTGCAAGGCAGCCTGCTCGGGCGCTCCAAGCCCGACGATGTGCAGCGCTACGCCGGCAGCCGCCAGGTCATCGACCGTGAGCAGTTGCGCAATGGCGGCAATCGTTCGTTGGACGATGCATTGCAGCGCGTGCCCGGTATCAAGATCTTCGATGAAACCGGCACCGGCGCGCTGCCACAGCTGATGCTGCGTGGCCTGTACGAAAGCCGCAGCGGTCGCGTACAGGTACTCGAAGACGGCATTCCATTGGCATTGGCGCCGTATGGGCAGACCAGCCTGTCATTGTTCCCGGTGGGGTTGAACCAGATCGACCGCATCGACATCGTGCGCGGCGGCGCGGCGGTGCAGTACGGGCCGAACAACGTGGGCGGGGTGATCAACCTGGTCAGCAAGGAGATCCCGAGCGCATGGAGCACGACGCTGGCGCACAAAATCACCGCCGGCGGCCAGGGCCAGTTCCTGCAGGACAGTGCGCTCAGCAGCGGTGGGTACCTCACCGACCATTTCGGCATGCAGGTGGATGCCAATCGCACCTATGGCGAGTACTGGCGCGCACATAGCGACACCGACATCAGCAATCTGCGCGTACGTGCCGAATGGTGGCTGGACGACACCAAGCTGCTCAAGGCCAGCGTGCAGCGTTATCTGGTCGACATGGATCTGGCCGGCGCCCTCAGTCCGGACGATTACCGGCGCGACCCGCGCCAGTCCACACGCCCGCTGGACAGCTTCAACGGCCGCACCACACGTGCGTCGCTGAGCTACGAACAGCTGCTGGGCGATTGGGGCCCGATGCAGGACGTACGCCTGGATTGGAGCAACTTCAGCGCGCGCAGCAGTCGCAATTTCATTGTCGGCATGCGCCAGGCTTCCACCGAAACCTGGCGCTCGGACTTGCCGCCGCAGCTGCGTCAGACCGCGCCGCGCGACTTCCGCATCTTCGGCAGCGAGCCGCGTTTGCGCTGGAGCATGGGCGATAGCGGTGGCGTGCGTCACCAGTGGACTGCCGGGGTACGTGCAGTGCACGAGGACATCGATTTTCTGGTGGGCAACCTGCGCCTGAGCGATGGGCTGTTCACCACCGTGCGCGACTGGCAGTTCGAAGACCGCGCGTTGGCCGCGTACATCAGCAACGCCATCACGCTGCCGGACGAGCGCGTGACGATTACGCCGGGCCTGCGCTACGAGCGCCTGGATTCGCGCTATTTCAATCGCGCCACTGGCGTCAGCACGCTCAACCAGACCCGCGATGTCCTGCCCGGGCTGACATTGGGCTTCCAGGCAAATGCGCAGTGGTTCTTCTATGCAGACGGGCAGCGCTCGATGCGTGCGCCGCAGGTCACCCAGATCATCTTCGGCAACAACCTGGATGCCGAGCTGGCATGGAATTACGAGGCGGGTGCGCGCTATCAGCCCAACGAGCGGACACGGATCCAGCTGGGAGGCTACCTCATCGATTTCGATCAACAGATTCAACTCGACAACACCACCCGCGTGTTCCGCAACCTGGGCAAGACCCGCCATCAAGGTGGCGAGCTGGAACTGGTGTGGAGCCCTGCGCAACTGCGTGCGCTCACCCTCAATGCCAGTTACGCCTATCTGGATGCCAGCCAGGAATCGGGCGCATTCCGCGGCTTGCGCGTGCCTTACACCTCGCGCAACCAACTCACGCTGGGCGGCACTTACGCGCTCGGTCACACCACTGTCGCGCTTTCGGGCTATTACTTCAGCAAGGCCTTCAGCGACGCCGCCAACACCGTGCAGGAAAATGCCATCGCTTCGGTGGGCCAATTGCCGGCCTACATGGTGTGGAACACGCAAGTGAGCCATACCTTGTTCGAACGCGATGGACAGAAGTTCAGTGCATCGTTGGCGATCAACAACCTGTTCGACCGGCAATACTGGTTCCGTGGCGTGGACACCAGTCCCTGGGGGCGCCAGGCCGCGCCTGCGCGCACCGTCACTGCCGGACTGGAGTACACGTTCTAAACCTGCATCACCTGGCAAGCGCTGCACACGACCGACGCACACGGCGTAGGGTGCGCGTGAAGCAACGGCGGTCGTACTGACCGCCGCCAAGACAACGGCGTGCATGAGGCACGCATCATTGCCGCAGCACGCGGCATGCGATCGACGTATCGCAGGCCACCCAACGCCGCCATGGCGCTAGGCAGCCCCGTTTCAGTACCGGTTTTCCCCACCGTCCTGTCGAACGAGAGCTGCCATGACTGCGACATCCGCTGCACCGTTGGTGATCCTCACCCATGTCTGCCATCCGGCCATCACCGAAGGATTCCTGCCCGCCGCGCACGCGCTGGGCTTGCCGGTGTGGTTGCTGACCGACCACCGGCTCGATCACCTGGCCTATTTCCGCGAGCACCCCGCCCATGCACCGCAGCGGGTGATCGAATGCGATGTGTTCAATCCGCTCGGCGTCCTCGATGTATTGCACGATGCAGACATCGCCCCACGCGCGGTGTTCAGCAATAGCGACCACCTGCAGACCAGCACCGCGCTGGTCGCCGCAGCGCTCGGCCTGCCGGGCAAGGACTGGCAGGTGTGCTACGCCGCCAAGAACAAGGCGGCGATGCGCCAACGCTTGCGTGCGCAGGGGCTACCCTGCCCGTGGTTTTGCACGCTGAGCCCGGGCGCCGGGTTACCTGCACAGATCCCATGGCCGGTGGTGGCCAAGCCTCGCGAGGGCGTGGCCAGCCTGGATGTACGCTGCTGCGCCGATGCAGCGCAATTGCAGGCCTATCTGGACGATGGATGGGAGCGCCATCCGCAGCGCACCGTGCTGTTGGAAGGCATGCTGGAAGGCGCGTTGTTTACGCTGGAAACGCTGGGCGATGGCAAGCACCTGCAAGCCCTCGGCGGCTTCAAGGTGCGTTTGTCGCCGCCGCCGCATTTCGTCGAATGCGAAGCGCAATGGGATGCCGACGTGGACACGCCGGTGATCGCGCAGGCGCTGCATCAGCTGCGCGCGTTCGGTGTCGGCTTCGGGCTGTGCCATAGCGAATTCATCCTCACCGCCGATGGCCCGGTGCTGGTGGAGATCAATTACCGCAGCATCGGCGATCGGCGCGAATTCCTGCTCGACGAGATGTTTGGCAAGCAATGGTTCAACGCGGCGCTGGCACCGCATCTGGGCCTGCCGTTGCCACCGCTCCGCGGTGCCCATGCACATGCCTTGCTGCGCTACTACGTGGCCGAACACGACGGCGAATTGGTCGCCGCCAGCGAAGACCGCCGCCAGCGCGATGCGCACAGCGACGTGCAGTACCGGCGGATGCGCGCACCCGGCGAGCGCATCCGCCTGAGCCATTCCAACAAGGATTACCTGGGCGTGCTGAGCGCATTGGCACGCGATGCGCAGACACTGCAACAGGCAGTGGTGCAGGCCGAAGCGGGCCTGCAGTGGCGCATCGATGGCACGGAACTGCGCGCATGAGCAGCACGGCCGACCAACGCTACATCGCCACCCGCATCATCGATGCCTGCCTGCGCGAAGACGTGCGCGGGATTGCGACCCGCGGCAGTGCGGCGGTACCGGATGCGCAGGTGCTGGCGCAGTGGACCGACCCCAGCCCGGTGCATGGCTGGTGGTGCATCGCCCACCTGCCCGGCGGCACGCTGTGGCTGCCGATCCATCGTCAAGGCGTGCTGCAGGACATCGGTGCCTGCGGCGACAGCTGGATTGTGCGCAGCGACGACGGCGTGCATGTCGAACGTGGCGCACACGCCTGGCTGCACCGCATCAGCGCAGAACTCGATACCCAAACGCAACAGCTGCATCGCGCCTACGCCGACGAAGCCGACTGCGCCGCCGCGCACCGCAGGCTGGCGCGGCAGGCCTACCACGCGCAGGCGCCGGCGTTGCGCACTGCGCTGCATCACCCCGATGCCGCCGAGCGTGCCTACCGCTGCGATCAGCTGGCCAGCTACCGCGACCATCCGTTCTATCCCACCGCGCGCGCCAAGGCCGGGCTGGACGCGGCCGAGCTGCGCCACTACGCGCCGGAATTCGCGCCGACCTTTGCGCTGCGCTGGCTGGCGATTCCGCAGGCGTTGGCGCAATGCACCAGCGCCGCGCCGGCCGAGCTATGGCCGGATTTCGCCAGCCTGGGACTGCCACCCGAGTTGGCCGCCACGCATCTGCCCTGGCCGGTACATCCGCTGGTGTGGGAGCGCTTGGAGCAGGAGGGCTTCGCGCTGCCCGAGGACGTGCTGCGAGCACCGAACGCCTGGCTGGACGTGCGTCCGTCGCTGTCGGTGCGCACGCTGGTGCCGCTGCAGCACCCACAGCTGCATCTCAAACTGCCCATTCCGATGCGCACCCTGGGCGCCCTCAACCTGCGGTTGATCAAACCCTCCACGCTGTACGACGGGCACTGGATGGAGCGCGCGTTGCGGCGCATCGATGCGCTGGATCCTGCGCTGCAAGGCCGCTGCGTGTTCGTCGACGAGTCGCACGGCGGGCATGTCGGCCAGACGCGGCATCTGGCCTATCTGGTGCGGCGTTACCCAGCGCTGGACGATGCCACGCTTGTCCCGGTCGCTGCGCTGTGTGCGCCCATGCCCGATGGCCGCCCGATGGCGATCCATCTTGCCGAGCGTTTTGCGCATGGCGATGTGCTGCGCTGGTGGCGCGACTACACCGAACTGCTGCTTGCCGTGCATCTGCGCCTGTGGCTTGGTTACGGCATCGCGCTGGAAGCCAATCAGCAGAACAGCGTGCTGGTGTATGCCGATGGCCAAGCCACGCGCCTGTTGATGAAGGACAACGACGCTGCGCGGATTGCGCTGCCGCAATTGCGCGCGGCGCTGCCGGAGGTGGATGCATTGGGCCCGCTGCAGGATGCGCGGATTGCGGTAGACCACCCGCAGGCGTTGACGCAGATGTTCTGCACGATCGTGCTGCAGCTGGATCTGCAGGCGGTGCTGGAAGGCCTGGCCGAATGGCAACCCGCACTCCGCGCGCCGCTGTATGCGCAATTGCAGGCACAGCTCGCTGCAACGCTGGCGCAACTGGAGGGCGATGGCATCGATATCGGCCCCGCACGCCGCCTGTTGGCCGCGCCACGGCTGCCGGTGAAATACTTGCTCAGCGCCGGCAGCCTGCTCAGCAGGCACCTCACCGGCGCCAGCGACATCAACAAGTTCTACGGCGACAGCGCGCCCAATCCATTCGGCGACGCGTTCGCCGATGCGCACCAATCGCCGCGCAGGCAAGCGGGCGTGCCGCGATGAGGCGCATCCTGGGTCCGGTGCTGGCTGCGCATTATCTGGCGGCATTCACGGCGTTGGGCATGCCGCTGTTTCTGCCGCAGGTCTTGGCCGAACTTGCGCCGGCGGCCGCCGTGGGCTGGAGCGGCGTGCTGTATGTGTTGCCCACGCTCTGCACCGCACTGACGGCAAGCAGCTGGGGGCGCTGGGCAGACCGTCATGGACGCAAGCGTTCGCTGCTGCGCGCACAACTGGGCCTGGCGCTGGGCTTTGCGATTGCCGGCTTCGCGCCGTCGCTGAGCTGGCTGGTGATCGGCCTGGTCGTCCAAGGCACCTGTGGCGGTTCGCTGGCAGCGGCAAATGCGTATCTGGCCAGCCAGCCGCAGGCCGGCCCGTTGGCGCGTGCGCTGGACTGGACACAGTATTCGGCCCGCCTTGCCATGGTGAGTGCACCGGCACTGCTGGGGCTGGCACTGGCGCTGGGTCCTGCGCAATCGCTGTATCGCGCACTGGCGTTGCTGCCATTGATTGCCTTTGCGTTGACGTGGCGACTGCCGGCCGACCAGCCGGCTGCGCGAGACCACCCTACCGGCAAAGCGGTCACGTCTTCCAGGCACGCTGCTTCATCTGCCGCATCGCCGCGCACCACTGCCGCGCCGTCGTGGCCGGCGCTGCTGCTCGCACAGTTCTTGTTCTGCTTCGCGATGGTGGTGACGTTTCCGTATTTCATTCCGTATGCGCTCGCGCGCGGTGCCGGCCACGATGCGCTCGCCGGCCTGCTCTACAGCCTGCCGCACCTGGTGTATCTGGTGGTGCTGCCGTGGTGGCGACGCGGCGATGGCCAGGCATGGCTGCTACCTGGCCTGGCGTTGTTCGCGGTGGCCTGCGTGTGGCAGGCGCTATTGCACGATGCCCTCGCACTGGCGGTGGCGCGGCTGTTGTTCGGCCTGGGCATGTTGTTCGCGCTGCGTGGGCTCAACCGCAGCCTGGCGCACATTGCCAGCGGGCATGGCGCCGGGCGCCTGTTCGGCCGCTTCGATGCATGCGGCAAATGGGCCGGCGTTTTCGCCGGTGCCGCTGCCGGCGCGTTGGCACAGGCGTCCGGCCCCGCCACCCCTTTCCTGGCTGCCGCGCTGGCCGCGGCCGCTGCTGCGCTCACCGTTGTGGTGCGCTTTCCTTCGAGGAGAACTGCCGATGTCGCCGCACACGATGCATGACCCCTGGTACGACAGCATGGCCGACGCGCAGGCCTGCAGCTGCTGGTTGAACTGCTATCTGCGCGAATTCGCAATTCCGCAGCGTGCAGTGCAGTTCGACTATCGCGGGCTGGATCGCCCCGGCCCGCGCGTGGCTGAACACCGCTGGCTGCGCATCGATCTGGGCCAGAGCGGTGCACTGTGCGTGCGCATTGCCTATGCCGACCGCTTGGGCCGCTGCCGCTTCGCCTCCGCGCCGTTTCTCAAGAGCGCAGGCAAACCGTGGCATAGCCTGGATGCGCAAGCGCTGGCACGCTGCCTGCTACAAGCCTTGGCCAGCACGCAGGCCATCAACCCCGAGCTGTTGGCGCAAAGCGCCAATAGCGTGGCCGTCACCGCTGCGTTGTTGCGCCAGGCGCAGCTCACCGCCGCCACCGGCGAGGCAATGATCGACGCCGAACAATCGATGCTGTGGGGGCATGCACTGCACCCGACGCCCAAGAGCCGCGAAGGTGTGGATCTGGATCAGGTGC
The DNA here is from genome assembly GCA_022749655.1 of Xanthomonas phaseoli pv. phaseoli. Taxonomy (GTDB): domain Bacteria; phylum Pseudomonadota; class Gammaproteobacteria; order Xanthomonadales; family Xanthomonadaceae; genus Xanthomonas; species Xanthomonas phaseoli. Next base: position 1,851,422 of record CP094243.1, on the reverse strand, counting down.
TGGCCTGCGCACCGGAGGCGCGCGCGTCGTTCCAGCTGTTCTGGTTCCGCATCGACCCGCGCCTGCTGCGGACCCAGGGTGCCGACGTCCGCGCCAGCCTGCGGCAGCTCAGTGGCAGCGACGCGCTCTATCCCTGCCACCCGTGGGAAGCGCAGCGTCTGCTCGGCGACCCGCTGTTGCGCACGCTTCAATCGCGTGGGCTGATCGAGCCGGTGGGGCCACGCGGCGAAGTGCTCTGGCCCACCTCCTCGGTGCGCACGCTGTATCACCCGCAGCTGGAATATTTCCTCAAATGCTCTGTGCATGTACGGCTGACCAACTGCGTGCGCAAGAACGCTTGGTACGAGCTGGAAAGTGCAGTCGCCCTGACCGAGCTGCTGGCGCCGAGCTGGCGCACGCTGGCGGCGCAGGTGCCGGGGTTCGATGTGATGCTGGAACCGGCAGCCACCTCGCTGGAGGTGGCGCAGGTGGATCGCGCCCTGCATGACGCCAACCCGCTGGCGGCGCGTGCACTGTCCGAGAGCTTCGGCATCCTGTACCGCAAGACCATTCCCGCCGCGCAGCGCGCGCGCTGGCAGCCGCAGGTCGCGGCCGCCCTGTTCACCTGCGATGCGCAGGGCAACAGCGTCTGTGCCGCACGCCTGCAGGCGCTGACCAGTGCACGCAGGGATCGGCACAGTTGCACCGTGCAATGGTTCGGCGCTTATGCCGGGCTGTTGCTGGATGGAGTTTGGAGCGCGCTGTTCCAGCACGGCATCGCCCTGGAGCCGCACCTGCAAAACACCGTGATCGGTTTTGCCGACGGCTGGCCGACGCGGGTATGGATCCGCGATTTGGAAGGCACCAAGCTGCTCGCCCACCACTGGCCGGAAACACGCCTGCGCGGCGTCGGCGAACGCGCACGCCAATCGCTGTACTACACGCCAGAGCAGGGCTGGAACCGGGTGGCGTATTGCGCGCTGGTCAACAACCTGGCCGAGGCGATCTTTCATCTCAGCCAAGGCGATGCCGCACTCGAAGCGCAGCTGTGGCAATGCGTGGGCGAGATCGCGCTGCGCTGGCAGCAACGCCATGGCGCACAAGCGGCGTTGCAGGGTCTGGTCGACGGCGTAGCACTGCCGGGCAAGAACAATCTGGGGACCCGTCTCTGGCAGCGTGCCGACCGCCAGTCCGACTACACCGCACTGCCGAATCCCATCCCCGCATCACGGCGCAGCGGCAGGTGGCGGCGTGAGTCTACAGATCGATACCGCCGCAATGCTTGCTGCCTTGCCGCAGCTGCGCGAACGCTGCGAGGGCCCGGTCTGTGCGTATGTCTACGATCTGGCGGCACTGCACACGCATGCGGCCTGGATGCGTGCGCAGTTGCCGGCGCAGTGCGAACTGTTCTACGCGGCCAAGGCCAATGCAGAGCCACCGGTCCTGCGCACGCTGGCAGCGCATGTGGACGGCTTCGAGGCCGCCTCCGGTGGCGAGCTGGCCTGGCTGCACGCGCAGCAACCACGGGCACCGTTGCTGTTTGGCGGGCCGGGAAAACTCGACGCCGAGCTCGCCCAGGCAGCCGCCCTGCCCGACTGCACCGTGCATGTGGAAAGCCTGCGCGAACTCGAACGGCTGGCGGCGATCGCGACGCACGGCGGCCGCTGCGTGCCGGTGTTCCTGCGCATGAATATCGCCGTGCCCGGCGCGCAAAGCACGCGCTTGATGATGGGCGGGCAACCCTCGCCGTTCGGTCTGGATCCGTGCGATCTGGATGCAGCAATGCAGCGGCTGCGGGCGAGCCCGTCGCTGCGCCTGGAAGGCTTCCATTTCCATCTGATGTCGCATCAACGCAACGCCACCGCGCAGTTGCATCTGGTGGCCGCCTACCTGCGCACCGTGCAGCAATGGCGGCAGACCTATGCGCTTGGGCCACTGCGGGTCAACGCCGGTGGTGGCTTCGGTGTGGACTACCTGGCACCGGAAGCGTCGTTCGACTGGGCCGGCTTCTGTGCCGGGCTGCCTGCCCTGCTGCGGGAACACGGGACAGACCTGCACCTGCGCCTGGAGCCGGGCCGTTACGTCAGCGCCAGCTGCGGCTGGTACCTGATGGAGGTGCTCGATCTCAAACGCAGTCACGGCGCCTGGTTTGCGATCGCCCGGGGTGGCACGCATCACTTTCGTACCCCGGCCGCGCAAGGCCACGATCATCCGTTCCGTGTGGTGCGCGGTGAGCGCGCGCCCGTGTTGCGCGATACCCGGGTGACCCTGGTCGGCCAGTTGTGCACGCCCAAGGATGTGCTGGCACGCGATCAGCAGGTCGCCGCGCTGGCGCCCGGCGATTGCCTGGCCTTTCCGCTGGCGGGCGCGTATGCGTGGAATATTTCGCACCAGCAGTTCCTGATGCACCCGCCGCCGCAGAAGGTGTTTCTAACGGAGGGGCATTGACTTACCGATTGCGGACGAACAACGCTTGGGCCTACGTCAGCAGGCTCACAGGCAGATGTGCTGTTGCCGCAATTTCCTGCGTTGACTCGAAGTAGCTGTGCATAAATTTCGTGGAAGTTAGCCAAGCGGATCGTTGCCCAGTGGCAATTCTCCTGCGGATGGTCTGAATGACCCGCCAGACATGTCCAATGACGAGCAACATGCCGCGTTTGGTGCGACTTCTGCAAATTTCTAGCGGTTTTGGCTGCCGCCAGGCAGCATTCCCCCTCGGCCGGCAGCGATTGCCGGCGCACCATCCATCAGTTGGCTTCTGGCTCGGCTCTTGCCTGCGCCCTCAGACCCCGGCCAAGGATGAGATCGCGGCATGATTGAGTTCGACTCGAGATCTGGCCGGCGCTCGGTCCGGTCCTAATTCCTCGGCGATCGCCTGATCACTCCCGGAAGGCCGCGAGCTGCTCCCGGAAGATTTGGCCAGGCCGTCGCTCACCGCCTGCCAAGCGCAGGGAATGGCAGCGGATGCTGGAAGCTGCACGCTCGGAACCGTTGCTCAACCGCACCGCGCTTGAACTCGGCACGGAATCCCCTAGGCTTTGACATGTCTACGCATCATGGTCTGGATCGGCCTTCTTGTCAGTGTCCGTGAAAACCGGGTAGAACCTCCACTGCAATCCTGGAAGGCTAAGCTATGGCCCGTAGCCGCTTGCATAGGGTCACGACGAGAATTGCACGAAACCGTATGTCAATGACCAACGAATGGAGAACGATTTCAGATGAAGAATTGGCTGATCGGCTTAGTCGTCACCATGGCATGGACTAGTCCCTGCGTTGCTCAAATCGCCCCTGAGTTGCTCGGGGGCGCGGATCCAGACAAGCCGATGTTTAGCGAATCCTTCTACAAAGGGACTGAGGGCAATTGGGTGCTGGTACGCGAACCCGTCAACACCGGTTACCACTGCTCGGTTAATTTCATCACGCCAGATTCCACCTTGTCGTTTCGCGGTCCCGCCGACGCTGAGATGGCGAGAAAGGGTCATGGCAGTCTTTGGTTCATCAGCAAGGCAATCCCCCGACAACAAAGCCCGAGATCGCTCCGATCACGTTGTCATCTACCAACCACCCTACGCAGAATGTTCAGGCCGCCCATGTGAGCATGCCTGGCCAGAGCAGTGGAGCGTTGTTGCTGACCATCGACGTGCAGAAATCGGTGGAGGAAAAGCCGGACAGTAATGAGCTCGCCATCCAGCTTCAGGGGAAAGAGGTGTTCCGGTCAAAAGTTGTCCAGTTGCAGCTGGCGTATCGCCAGCTTTCGGCTTGCATGAGCGCGGCTCGAAAATAGACCATGATGTCAGCCGTTTGGCACGTTCAAGATGTCGGTGCAGGCGCGACCCATCCCTCCTGTGTCGCCACTTGTGTCAACGAAGATATTCACATCGGCAACCCTCAGCATCCCGGCGCTGTCCGGGATCAGCACATAGCGGACGTTGCAACTTTTATAACCGCCGCCAGTGTAAGTCGCGCCGGTTACAAGATTCTGCCACATGACGCGATTGTCAAAGGCCTGCCCATAAGAGAGCGTCCGCGCGATCCCGGCCTGACGGACAGCGGGGTTGCCATTCGCGGCGACGACCTCTTGCTCAGTCTTACCCAGCCACACCTGGATCAGGAGCGATTCACTACGCGATAAACGCCTTTTCCCACGGTATTCAGCGGCAGCCCGAATAAAATCCAGATTGGCGTCCATCGTCGCCAGCTCGCCCTGCACCTTCCCCTGCGCTTCGGTTACTTGTTGCTGCATTTGGGTCAATTTTGCCGTGAGCGCTGCCGATTCTGCTGGCGTCAGCTTGCGGCCGCGATTGATCGCGGGCTTCGGCACGTCAGACCACAGCGTTTCCCAGGTAAAATCGGCAAGCGAACTCATCGACAGTCCGTCGGGGACCGGTTCCAGTCCATTCAAGCCAACGGCTACCAGTTTCGCTCGCAATGTATCGGACTTAACCACATGATCGACCGCCGCAGCTCGTTCGGCATCGCCAATGCTGGCACTGTTGCAGGCTACATTCCATGCCTGTCGCATCGTGTAGCTGGTCGTGCTTTGCCAATCGGTGGGCTGGAGATCAATGATCGCCGGATCCTGTTTCATGGTCTTCGCGCCGCTGGCCACCCGGAATTCCACGGAATCTGGCGTGTCCAATATGCCGGTCGAATCAGCCTTGTGCTTGGATGCGTCACGGCCGCGCCGAAGCGACTTGGGGCATTTGAACTGAAGTTGATATTCCAACCATAGGGGCTGGTCGACCGCTTCATAGACCATCGTCAAATCAATCTGAATGAACCGGCTTGAGTCGGGATTTGCGAGATCATCACCGATCGGCGTGTGGTCCATAATTGCATCACTGGCGTAGACGTTGACACGATTTCCGGCTGCACCTTGCATATCGATCAGAAACTTGCTGGCCCCGACTTGCGTTGCGATGACCATCATGCCCGCACCGATTACGAGTTTTGTGATTTTTCGTGTCATGAGCGTTCCTTACCCGTTTTACAAACTCGCGTTCTACCGCGCACGTATGTTACTGATATCAAGACGTTCTCAAAATTTGAGTACGCAATTTTGAAGCTTCTGCCGTAACCAGCCGCTTCCAGGTCGATTGTGCTGCAGCGAGGTCAGAAATGCTAAGCCTTGTTGCGGAACGCCCTCGTTAGGCTTGTAGACCAAGCGAGGGGCTTCTCTGAGTGCCGGGAAGCCACGAGCGACGCTGGCGTTGCACCTGCGCCGGGGAACTCAGCAGATAACGTCAGCAGATGACGCGCGCTGACGGATGCGGTTGGTCGCAGCGCCCACGGCCGCTACGCAGACGCAGACGATGCGCGGGCTGGGGTCATCAGTCGGGAGGACGATTGCGTCAGCTGCAGCGCCTGCCTGGTCAAGCCGACCACAGCGCCAGCGTCACCAGCACGGCCGTTTCGGTCAGTTCCACCAATGCACCGCAGGTATCGCCGGTCATGCCGCCCAGGCGCTGCAGGCAGGCGCGGCGCCAGAGTGCGAACACCAGTGCGGCGATGCCGACGCACAACGCCGCGGTCGCCAGCCCGGCAACGCTGCACACCGCGGTGCCGGCGCGCTCAGCGCCAGCCACAGGCCTGCCCGTGGGGCGCCCAACAGCGCGCTTCCAAGCCCGCCTGCCCGCACATACGGCATGCTCAGGAACGCGGCAACCAGCGCGCTGCGCGCCAGTAGCGGCGCCAGCCATAGCGTGGTCGGCGCCTGCGCCAGCAGGCTGGCCAAGGCGGCGCATTTGAGCAGCAACACCAGCACCACTGCGGTGACTGCCATAGGGCCGCTGGTGGGGTCCTTCATGATCGCCAGTGTGCGTGCGCGCTCGCCCATGCCGCCAACCCAGGCATCGGTCGTGTCGGCCAGGCCATCCAGATGCAACGCGCCAGTCAGCCACACCCAGGCGCTCAACAGCAGCGCTGCGCCGAGCAATGGCGCAACCTCGCGCAGGCACCAGGCCAAGCCGCACACCACCCCACCGAGCAACACGCCCACCAGCGGGTACCAGCACAGCGAGCGCGCCTGCGCGCCTGCGCGCGTGAACACCCGGGCGGGCACCGGGATGCGGGTCAGGAACCCAATCGCCGCCAGCAACCCATCGATCATTCGGTGTCGTGCGCCGGCGGCACTGCGGTGGATGAGAACGGCGACCCCACGGCGCCAGCCGCGTCGGTCGGCGGCCAGGCCAGCGGATGCAGCGACGCATGCGGCACTGCCAGTTCGGTCATCCGACCGAAACCACTCCCGGCGACCAGGCACTGCAAGGCGCGGATGGCGCCGCCGTGGGTGACCACCAGCACGCGCTGTGCCGGGTAGCGGACGACGATGGCATCGAGCGCGGACGACAGGCGCGCGCAGAAATCGGCAAACGGCTCGGCCTGCGGTGGCGGGTGGCGCAGCGGGTCGGCCCAGAAGCGGCCCAGCGCTTGTCCTTCGTCGCGGTCGATATCGGCCACCGGCACGCCCTGCCAGCGGCCGAAGTGATATTCGCGCAGGCGCGGCTCCAGCTGCAGCGGAATGGCACGCGCTTGGGCCAGTTCGGTAGCGAACAACGCGCAACGTTGCAGCGTGGAGGCGACGACTGCATGCCACGCGCCGTCGGCTGTGGCCGCACGCAATTGCTGCCAGCCCAGTTCGGTGAGCGGGTCGTCGAGCTGGCCGCGATAGCTGCGTTGCCCCGTGTCGCCATGCCGCAGCAAGGTGATCTGCGCACTCATGCGTCCGACACCCCGGCTTCGGCGAAGGTCGCCATGCCGTTGTGCAGGGCGCAGGCGCTGCGCAGCAGCGGAATCGCCACCGCCGCGCCGCTGGCTTCGCCCAGACGCAGGTCCAGTTGCAGCAGGGGCTCGGCATCCATTGCGCGTAACAGCGCTGCATGTCCACGCTCTTGCGAGCGATGCCCGAACAACAACCACTCGCGCACGCCGGGATTCAGGCGAGTGGCCACCAGTGCCGCCGCCGTGGTGATGAAGCCATCCACCAGCACCGGGATGCCGGCCTGCGCGGCGGCGATATAGGCGCCGACCAGCGCAGCGATTTCGAATCCGCCCAGCCGGCGCAGACGCTCCAGCAGGGCTCGATGCATCGGCATGCAGGGCCAGCGCACGCGTGATCACGGTGGCCTTGTGCGCGATGCCTTCGGCATCCAGGCCGGTGCCTGCGCCGGCCATCGCCTGCGGGAACTGCGACAGCAAGGCGCAGCCCAGCGCCGCGGCGGCGGTGGTGTTGCCGATGCCCATCTCGCCGCCGACAAACAGCTGGGTATCGCAACTCTTGGCCTGCGCGATGCTGTCGGCACCGGCGGCGAGCGCATCGCGCAGCTGGGTGGCCGTCATCGCCGGCTGCTCGCAGATATTGGCGCTGCTGGGTGCGATCCAGGCACGCCGCACCCGCGGCAGGTCGCCGGGGTCGTTGACCACGCCCAGATTCACCACTTCCAGCCGCGCGCCCAGCTCGCGCGCCAGTACCGCAATGGCGGCGCCACCGCGTGCGAAATTGCGCACCATCTCGCCGGTGACCGCTTGCGGAAACGCCGACACCCCTTCGGCCGCAACGCCATGGTCGGCGGCATACACCGCGATCCAGACCCGCTGCGCGCCGGGCCGTTCGGTGCGTTGCCAGGCCGCCAGCTGCACTGCCAGGTGTTCCAGCCGGCCCAATGCGCCAGGCGGCTTGGTCAGCTGTTCCTGCCGGGCGAGCGCGGCGGAGCGCATGCGCGCATCCGGCACTGCACAGGCACCAAAGATCCAATCGCTACTCACACGCGCTCTCCTTCAACACCATCGGCAACCCTGCCACCACCCACACCACACGCTCGCACTGTAGCGCCAATGCCTGATGCAGCCAGCCAGCCTCGTCCACAAACCGACGCGTGAGTTCGCCCATCGGCACGATGCCCTGCCCCACTTCGTTGCTGACCAGCAGGATCTGCCCCGGCAACTGCGGCAGCGTTGCCAGCAGCGCGTCGCGCTCGCGCGCGAACACGCCCGTCTCCGGGTGACCCAGCAGGTTGCTCAGCCACAGGGTCAGGCAATCCACCAGCACGCAGCGATCCGGCGCGGCATGCGCCTGCAGGCTTGCCGCCAGCGCGATGGGCTCTTCCACGCACTGCCAATGCGCTGGGCGTTGGCTGCGGTGATGGGCAATGCGCCGATGCATTTCGTCATCGAAGGCTTGCGCTGTGGCCAGGTAGGTCACTGCGCGCCCGGACGCTACCGCGAGGCGCTCGGCCAACGCGCTCTTGCCCGAGCGGGCGCCACCAAGAATCAGTTGCCGCATGCCGGTTCCCTGCTGATGAGGCGTGTCAGTGCCACGGTATCCAGATGCGTGTGCACCGCATCGGCCAGACGCTCCAGGCTGGCTTCGCGCAGCGCGGCAAGATCCAGTGGCGCAGCCTGCGCCAGACCGGCCCACGCCAGCAATGCAGCCAGCGCCTGCGGGTGGTCGAACACACCATGCACATAGGTACCCAGCACCTGGCCATCGTCGGAGATGGCGCCATCGGTACGCCCATCGTCCAGCTGCAGCAATGGCCGAGCCAGCGCAGCGCCGCTGCTGATGCCGCAGTGGATTCGTAACCGCTGACACTGGCATCGCCCAGCAGCAGGCGCCCGTGCACGCGATGCAGTTGCTTGTACGGTTGCAGCGTGGTTTGCAGCGACAGCCATCCAAGGCCGGTACTGCTGCCCGCTGCGCCCTCGATCCCATCCGGGTCGTGGAGATGGGTGCCCAGCATCTGCAGTCCACCGCAGATGCCAAGCAGTTTTCCGCCGTAGCGCAGGTGACGGGCAATGGCGGTGTCCCACCCGTGCGTGCGCAGCCACTGCAGATCGTGCCGGGTGGATTTGCTGCCCGGCAGCAGTATCAGATCGCACGGTGGCGGCATCTGCCCAGGACCGATCAAGCGCACATCCACCTGCGGATGCGCCAGCAAGGCGTGGATGTCGGTGTGATTGCTGATGCGCGGCAGCACCGGCACCACCACGCGCAATTGCGACTGTGGTTTCTGCGGCGCGTTGCGTGGCACCGCATCTTCGGCATCCAGCTGCAGGCCGTGCAGATACGGAAGGACGCCGAGCACCGGCTTGCCCGTTTCGCGCTCCAGCCACGCCAGGCCGGGCTGCAGCAGCGCCAGATCGCCGCGAAACCGGTTGATCACAAAACCGGCAACGCGTGCGCGCTCGCTGGCCGAGAGCAACGCCAACGTGCCGACCAGATGGGCGAACACGCCGCCGCGGTCGATGTCGGCCACCAGAATGACGGCGCAGTCCACCGCTTCGGCGTAGCCCATGTTGGCGATGTCGTTGGCGCGCAGATTGATCTCGGCCGGGCTGCCGGCACCTTCCACCAGCACCACATCGAAGCGCTCGACCAGGCGCGCGTGCGAGGTCAGCACCGCGTTGAATGCAGTCGCCTTGTAGGCGTGATACCCCACCGCATCCAGCGTGGCGACCGGATGCCCATGCACGATCACCTGCGCACCGGTATCGCTGTTGGGCTTGAGCAACACCGGGTTGAAATCGGTCTGCGGCTCCAGCCCGCATGCCTGTGCCTGCAATGCCTGCGCGCGGCCGATTTCGCCACCGTCCACCGTCACCGCCGAATTCAACGCCATGTTCTGCGGCTTGAATGGCGCCACCGCAATGCCCTGACGATGCAGCCACCGGCACAGCGCGGCCACCAGCGTGCTCTTGCCTGCATCGGAGGTGCAGCCCTGCACCATCAGCACGCGCGCGCTCATGCTAGCACCTGGCGCAGTGCCACATCCAGGCGCGCTTCGCCCGCGGCATCGGGTGGAAGGCCGAAGCGCAGACTGGACGGTGTGTCGAATAGCCGCGTCAAGATGCCGCGTTGCGCCAGCGCGACGTGCAGTGCAGCTGCGTCGTCGCGCCGGCACCACTGAAAGAACGCCGTGCCTGCGGTAGGTACGATCGAATGCGCATGCAACAGCTGCGCAAGCCGCTGCGATGCCGCGTGCAGGCGCGCACGTGCCTGCACCTGCCATGGCGTATCGGCCAATGCCTGCTGCACGGCCCACCGCGCCGGGCCGCTCAGCGTCCATGGCCCCAGGCGTTCGCGCAGGGCCTCCAGCAGTGTGCGATCTGCGCAGACAAAGCCCGCACGTGCGCCTGCCATGCCGAAGAACTTGCCCACCGAGCGCAACACCACCAGACCGGGCCGCCGGGTGAAGGCGCAGACGCTGTGTTGCGGGGTCGCGTCCATGAAGGCCTCGTCGATCACCAGCCACCCGCCGCGTGCTGCAAGCCGCGCATGCAGCTGCAGCAGCGTGTCGGGATCGAAGCGGTCGGCGCATGGATTATTGGGATGAATCAGCACGGCCACATCCAGCGTCTCACCTGCGTGCAGCAATTGCGCGGCGCTCATCGGCACGACCTGATGTCCGGCACGCTGCCATGCCTGCGCATGCTCGGCGTAGCCAGGCGTGAGCACGCCGACGCGGCCGGGCGCACGCAGCAGCGGCAAGGCCTGAATCGCCGCCTGCGAACCGGCTACCGGCAGTGCCTGCGGCGCGCGGTAATAGGCAGCCGCGCACGCTGCCAGGCCATCGTCGTCTTCCGGCAAGCGCTGCCACACGTGCTCCGGAATGGCGGGCACCGGCCATGCGAACGGGCTCACGCCGGTGGACAGGTCCAGCCAGTGCGCGAGCGGAATGTCGTAAGCCTGCGCAGCGCGGCGCAGGCGCCCGCCATGTTCAAGCATGACGCGCCCCCGGTGATGGATTGGCGCGATCTGCGCCGGCGTAGACGGCGCGCCGGTGCGTGTTGGTCAAGCGCCAGGCCATCCGCATGCCGATCATCGCATCGCCAGCGCGGTGGCCAGCACGCCCAGCAGCAGCCAGAACGCGACACCGGCACGCACCAGCCGCAATGCGCGTTGCACGCTGTTTGCGCTTGCTGCCGTGCCCTCGCCCAGTACGGGGCGGGCCTGCCACTGGCCGTGGTACGGCGCAGGCCCGCCCAATTGGACATGCAGCGCGCCTGCGCCCGCCGCCATCACGGGCCCGGCATTGGGGCTCTTCCAGCCGCGTCCCTGCCGCCACGCGCAGCGCATGCCCGCGCGGGTGCGACCCAGCACCGCGTAGGTCGCTGCGGTCAGCCGCGCCGGCAGCCAGTTCAATGCATCGTCGATGCGCGCCGCAGCCCAGCCGAAGTTGACGTAGTGCGGTGTGCGATAGCCCCACATGGCATCCAGCGTATTGGACAGCCGGTACAACACCGCTCCCGGTGCGCCCAGCGCGATGCCCCAGAACAGCGCGGCGAACACGGCATCGCTGCCGTTTTCCAAGACCGACTCGGTCGCTGCGGCGGCGACCTGTGTCGCGTCCAGTGCGGCCGTATCGCGGCTGACGATACGGCCCACTGCAGCGCGGGCGGCAGACAGATCGGTCGCTCGCAGCGCATCGATCACCGCTTGCGCGTGTTCGCCCAGGCTACGCAGGCCCAGCGCCAGATACAGCACGATCGCGGCAAACCCTGCAACCGCCCAGGGCGACACGCACCACAGCCCCCATTGCACCACTGCAGCGACGCAGGTCAACGGCAACACGCTCACGCACCACGCCAGGACGCCGGCGCTGCGACGGTCGCGGTGCAAGCGCGCTTCGACACGTTGCGCCCAGGTGCCAAACAGCACCAGCGGATGGCCGCGCCGCGGCTCGCCAAGCAGCAAATCCAGGAGCACCGCAGCAGTGGCCGTCACCAGCAGCATGGCGTGCAGTCCCGGCGCATGCCAGCACACATGCCGAGCCAAACAAGACGTTGCACGCATTCGCTCACGGCTACAGCTCGATGCCGAGTTGCGCCTTGATGCCGGCATTGAAGGCGTGCTTGACCAGGCGCATCTCGGTCACGGTGTCGGCGACCTCGATCAACCCGGCCGGCGCACCGCGCCCGGTGATCACCACATGCTGGCCGGGCGGCCGCGCGGCCACCGCAGCGAGCACCTCATCCAGCGCGATGTAGTCCTTCACCAGGGCGATGTTGAGTTCGTCCAGCAGCACGAAGTCGTAGCGCGCATCGGCCAGCATGCTGCGTGCGAGCTGCCAGGCCCTGCGCGGCGGCGATGTCGCGTGCGCGGTCCTGGGTTTCCCAGGTGAAGCCTTCGCCCATGACGTGGTAATCGATCAGATCCGGAAAGCGACGGAAAAACGCTTCTTCGCCGGTCGAAAACGTGCCCTTGATGAATTGCACCACGCCGCAATACAGGCCATGCCCAAGCGAGCGCGCCAGCATGCCGAAGCCGGACGAGCTCTTGCCCTTGCCATTGCCGGTATTGACCAGCAGCACACCGCGGTCGATCACTGCACGTGCGATGCGCCGGTCGACCAGTTCCTTCTTGCGCTGCGCACGTTCGCGGTAATGCGCTTGATCATGCTCGGGGGTGGTCATGCGCGTGCTCCCATGGGTGGACGTGCACCAGCGGCGCGGTGTGCAGCCAACAGGGCGAAGGCCAGGCCGACATAGCCGGCCAGTGTTGCGAGGGCGTGTGGATAGTCCGCCGGCATGTGCGCAATGAACCCGCTCAGCGTGGCATGCGGGTAGCGACCAGACAGGAAATAGAAACCGGCCTTGGACAGCAGATAGGCGGCGCTGCCGCTGATCAGCAACGCCAACAGCGGCCGGGTGACACGACGCCAGGCCTGGCGCTGCAGTTGCGATGCAAACAGTAGCCCGCCCCACCACAACACGGCGTACGCCAACGCCAAAGCCCAGTACGCCGGCGACAGGCACCAGTCGCTGCTGCTGCCCGAGGCCAGGCCGATCAGATCCAGCAGCGATACGATCCCGAACAGCAGGGGCAACATCCACAGCGGGCGTAGCAGTGCACCGGCCAGAAAAATACCGCCCATGAGGCCGTGGGCAACGCATCCGCATGCGCAAAATGCTCGCCGCGCGCACAGACCATCAAGCCGGCAAGTGCGATGCCGCATGCTCTGGCCGCACCGCCTTGCAACGGCAACGGTGTCGCTGCAGCGCGCCGCGCCATCATCACGACACTTCCGATGGCGTGGCGAACGGCGTTGCGGCGTGCAGATGACGCCAGCGCAGCACGCACCATGCAGCTGCCAGCACCACCGCCAGATACAGCGCTGTCGTGCGCACGAACAGCGGCCCCCACTGCCAGGCGCGCTGCAGATACTGCGCCCAGTGCGGGTCGGTGTAGCGCCCGCCCCACCAGTAGAACGCGCCATTGGAGATCAAGAACGACAGCACGGCGGCCAAGGTGCCCAGACCCCAGGCGATGCTCAGCGACGCGGCACTTGCGCGCGCACGTGCGTGATACGCGCGCCCGGCGTACCACAGCACGCCATAGGCCACCGGCAAGGCCGCGTAGGCCGCGGTGATGCAGAAGTCGCTGACGCCGGCCAGGCGCACCGCAGCCCAATCGATCGCCACCGACAACCCCAGCAAGGCAACGAAGTAGCCGTGCCGCCGCAATGCCAGGCCGCCGAGAAAGAAGACGGCCATGGATGCATCCGGCAGGTGCAGCCAGTCACTGACATGATGGAAGCGGGTCGCGGTCATCAGCAGCATTAAAGCGATGAACACCAGGCGTTCGGAAGAGCGGGACAACGGCGGCATCGATGGTCTCCTTCAGATTTTCGATCGCCACCCGGATGGCGCAACAGACATCTGGCAAATGATCGCCCCTGCAAACCGTAGCGATCCTTGCATTCAGCGGCAAGCGCCGACTGCCCGGCCCAAGCTGCGCGTCGCCGGGGTCGGCGGCGCGCTTGGACCGGCTAACAACATGGTGCGTGCAATCGCCAGCTAAATGCGGACAGCGGGAGCAAATGCGGTCTCCGCCTGGCCCATGCAGATCCCGGGTACCGCCCACGACCAACCGGTGGCTGCGCGGCCGTATTGTCGGCTGCCCTCAGTGCGCCGGTTGGTAGCGGAAGGTCAGCAGATAGTTGCGGCCTGGCTGGGCGTACCAGCGTGCGGTTTCGTATTGGCGGTCGAACACATTGTTGGCGGCAAATTGCACCTTCCAGTCCGCGTTCACTGCATAACTCACGCGCAGATCCAGCAAGCCGTAGCCGGAGGCGATCGGTATTGGCCAGATCGTCGTAGCGCGCACCCGATCCGAACAGGCTTGCGCCGATACCGAATGCACCGATGCTGCGGTCGGCATCGATCCGTCCGCTCTGGCGCGCACGCCGCGGCAGCCAGTTGCCATGATTGATCTCGCCATCGGCCTGCGGGGCAAGCCAGGTCAACGCGCTGCGCACGGTCCAGCCGGCCAGTTCGGTGTCGTAGCCCGCTTCCACGCCACGGATGCGCGCCCGATCGATATTGTTCGGCTGCCCGAACGGATGCGTTGCATCCACCAACGAGGCGTCGTAGGCGATGAGGTCGTCGATACGGGTCTGGAACGCGCTGAGCGTCCAGGTGCCCCAGTCGTAGCGACCGCGCAGACCGAGCTCGGCACTCTTGGAGGTTTCCGGCCCGAGCAGCGGGTTTCCGTAATCGGGGTAATACAACTCGTTGAAGGTGGGTGCCTTGAACGCGGTGCCGTAGCTGGCCGTCAGGCGCAGATGCTCGGCAAAATCCCATCTCCACAGCAGGCTGCCAGTGGTCTTGCCGCCGAACTGGCTGTTGTCGTTGCGGCGCAGGCTGGCTTGCAGCGATTGGCGGCCAAACGTCTGCTGCCATTGCGCAAATGCGGCGCGGTCGATGCGGCTGTCGGCATCGTAATTGTCGCTGCTGGCGATGGCGTCGCGCTGCCAATCGAAGCCGACCGTGAGCAGACCGGCGCCGGTATCGAGATCGGCCTGCAACGCACCCTGCTTGCGGCGGGTGTCGTAGGTCGACAGGTAGGCGCCTTGGTAATACGCATCGCTCAGATCGGCGCTGCTGCCCACGCTGGCAGTGAGCTTGAGCGCCTCGCTCGGCACGTAACGCACGCGGCCTCCGATGGCCTGCTGCACGCCCTTGCTCAGATTGCCGCCGAAGGCCGAGCCGTCGTATTCGTTGCGGCTCTGCGCGCGCACTGCATTCACATCGGCATCCCATTGGCGATTGAATCGCCAGCCGCCCTGCGCACTCAACGAATCGTTGCGATAGCCGTCGCGGTCCGGGTCATAGGCGCTGGAGCCGGTATCCAGATAGGCGTTGATCCCGTCGGTTTCGTCGTGCACGGCGTTCACCGAATACCAACCGCCGGCATCGCTCAGATCGCCCGGGCTGCGCCCGGCAATGCCCGCGCCGTAGCGACGCGCGTTGTCGCTGCCAGCCGCCACGCTCAAGCTCGGCACGAAACTGCCTTGCGGGCGTCGGGTGAAGATCTGGATCACGCCGCCCAGCGCTTCGGAACCATACAGGCTGGAAAACGGGCCACGCACGATTTCGATGCGTTCGATCTGCTCGATCGGCACATCCTGCAGCGCCGCACCGCCAGCGGTGGCCGAGCCGATGCGCACGCCATCGATCAGCACCACCACCTGGTCGGCCTCGGTACCGCGCAGGAACAGCGAGGTCGCCTTGCCGGGTCCGCCGTTGTTGGCCAGCGACACGCCCGCTTCGCCGCGCAACAGGTCCTGCAGCGAATTGACCTGACGACGCTCGATCTGCGCGCGGTCGATCACCGTGACCGGTGCCAGGGTCTGGTCCTGGGTCTGGGCGGTCCGCGAGGCGGTGACCACGACTTGGTCCAGATCGATGGCGGCCTCGGCCTGGGCCGCACTGGCAACGCACAACGACAGCCCCACGGCGAGCACGGCACCACGCGGCGAAACGGAAGAAAGGGACATCAACTGCTGCTCCTGGAACCGCGCCAACCCGCGCGTGGGCAATCGGGCGGCAGGCAGCAACGGGCCAGGCGTCCGGCGCGCAGCGTCAGACGAGCAAGGCCACGCCCACCGCGTGCCGGGTCAATCCCTCAGGCCGGTCTCCGGGCTCGCGAGTGGAAGCTGGCGCTTCCGATGCCGCGCCTTCCCATGCGAATGCACAGTGGCGTATTGCGGCATCTGACCTCGCCCACCGTTGCGGGGGCAGCTCCGGAATTGCGCCTGGCCCAAGGCGACGCGCGCACCGGATTCCCGTTTAAACCACCGGCCAACCGGCAGTCACCTCAGGGGCGCGCATGGTAGCAGGCGCCTCCCAGGTCTGCGACAACCGGCCAAACCCGGCGCGTCGCCACGCGCCCTCAGCGGCGACGCATCGTCTACTGGCTTTCTCCTACCGGGACATTGCCCCCTTCATGGAGAGAAGCTGGCGCGCAGCGGCGGATGCGTGCAAGGGCGTAGCAAATGCGCGCTGCCTGCTCCGGTAGCGCAAGGGACGGGCAGCAACGGGCACGGCGCCCCTCATCGCACTTATGCCGGAAGCGCGACTGCGTAAACCGCTTCGTCCGGCAGCAACGCGCTTGCTGCGGAAAAATCGTCGGCACACACAAGCGCGTGAATGCGATGCGCCAGCGACGTCACATCGGTGATCCGCCAAATCCACTCGCTCACATACAACTGGACGGCCTCCTGGCCGAGTCCGATCTGGATGGCGCGACGCGGCAGCGGCCGCAGCGACAGATCGCGCTCAGGATCCCACTGAATCCGCACCGGGGAACGGCTCTTGCGTAGCTCCCATTCTTCATGACGCATACCGGGATCGGGATGGCTTGGGCAGCTGTGCGCCAACGCCCACTCGAAGCCTTCGCGCGTCATGTCGATGGCGAGAATGCGCCTCTGGCCTTCGTCCTTATAGCCCCAGCCGGCGCGGTACATCATCCAAAGGAACGACGGCTTGACCCACGTCATCCGCTCCATCTTGAATGGCGGACTGACGAACCTTTGATGCTTCAGCGCGCTATCGGCAATGACGTCCGAATACGCCTGGTAGACCCGAATCGTCTTGTCTTCGTAGACCGCACGAATTTGTCGCGTTGGAACAGATGTCGTCATGACTTCGCTCGTGGTGTCACCCGCACTGCATGACATCTCGCAGATCGCCCCACATGCCGCGGAACGATCTGCACTCATGCGTACTCAGTCCTTGGTAAACACCAGCCGCCCGCCGTCTGCACGCACACGCACGCTATCGCCGCTGAGATACTGGCCGGACAGGATCTGCTGCGCCAGCGGGTTCTCCACCTGCGACTGGATCGCGCGTTTGAGTGGGCGCGCGCCGTACACCGGGTCGAAGCCGACACTGCCCAGCACCTCCAGCGCGGCATCGTCCAGGTCCAGCTTGAGGCCACGCTCGCCCAGGCGTTTTTCCAGGCCTTGCAACTGGATGCGCGCAATCGACTTGATCTGCGCCTTGTCCAGCGGATGGAACACCACGATGTCGTCCAGCCGGTTGATGAACTCCGGGCGGAAATGCGCCTGCACGACGCCCATCACCGCGGCCTTCATTTGCGTATAGGCCTCGGCACTATCGTCGCCGGACAGCTCCTGGATCTGGTGCGAGCCCAGGTTGGAGGTCATCACGATGACGGTGTTGCGGAAGTCCACGGTGCGGCCCTGGCCATCGGTCAGGCGGCCATCGTCGAGCACCTGCAACAGGATGTTGAACACATCCGGATGCGCCTTTTCCACTTCGTCCAGCAGGATCAGCGAATACGGACGACGACGCACGGCCTCGGTGAGATAACCGCCCTCTTCATAGCCCACATAGCCCGGAGGCGCACCGATCAGGCGCGCGACCGAGTGCTTCTCCATGAACTCGCTCATGTCGATGCGAATCATCGCCTCGGTGCTGTCGAACAGGAAATCGGCCAGCGCCTTGCACAGCTCGGTCTTGCCCACGCCGGTGGGACCCAGGAACAGGAACGAGCCGCTGGGACGATTGGGATCGGACAGCCCGGCGCGCGAACGCCGCACCGCGTCGGAGACGACCTTGATCGCCTCGTTCTGCCCGACCACGCGATGATGCAGCTCCTCTTCCATGCGCAACAACTTGTCGCGCTCGCCTTCGAGCATCTTGTTGACCGGAATGCCGGTCCAGCGCGACACCACTTCGGCGATCTCCTCGGCGGTCACGCGGTCCTGCACCAGCTTGAAGTCGTGGTGCTCCACTTCGTTGGCCAGCAGCATCTGCTTTTCCAGCTGCGGCAGCACGCCGTACTGGATCTCGCTCATCTTGGCGTAGTCCTGGCGGCGCTGCGCGGCCTCCAGTTCCAGCTTGGCGTGCTCGATCTGCTCCTTGATCTTGGTGGTGCCCTGCAACGCGGCCTTCTCGGACTTCCATACTTCGTTGAGGTCGGAGAACTCGCGTTCGAGCTTGTCGATATCGCTTTCCAGATCGGCCAGGCGCTGCCGCGAGGCCTCGTCCTTTTCCTTCTTGAGCATCTCGCGCTGGATCTTGAGCTGGATCAGGCGGCGCTCCAGGCGATCGAGTTCCTCCGGCTTGGAGTCGATCTCCATGCGGATGCGCGAGGCGGCTTCGTCCATCAGGTCGATGGCTTTATCCGGCAGCTGGCGATCGGTGATGTAGCGGTTGGACAGCGTGGCCGCCGCAACGATCGCCGGGTCGGTGATCTCCACGCCATGATGCACCGCATAGCGCTCCTTCAAACCGCGCAGGATCGCGATGGTGTCTTCCACCGTCGGCTCGCCCACGAACACCTTCTGGAAACGCCGCTCCAGCGCGGCGTCCTTTTCGATGTACTTGCGATATTCGTCCAGCGTGGTGGCGCCGATGCAATGCAATTCGCCGCGTGCCAGCGCGGGCTTGAGCATGTTGCCGGCATCCATCGCGCCGTCGGCCTTGCCCGCGCCGACCATGGTGTGCAGCTCATCGATGAACAGGATGATCTGGCCTTCATTTTTCGACAGGTCGCTGAGCACCGCCTTCAGGCGCTCTTCGAACTCGCCGCGGAACTTGGCGCCGGCGATCAGCGCGCCCATGTCCAGCGACAGCACGCGCTTGCCGCGCAGGCCTTCGGGCACTTCGCCGTTGATGATGCGCTGGGCCAGGCCTTCGACAATGGCGGTCTTGCCCACGCCGGGTTCGCCGATCAGCACCGGGTTGTTCTTGGTGCGCCGCTGCAGCACCTGGATGGTGCGGCGGATTTCTTCGTCGCGGCCGATCACCGGGTCGAGCTTGCCGCTCTCGGCGCGCGCGGTCAGGTCGATGGTGTATTTCTCCAGCGCCTGGCGCTGTTCCTCAGCGTTTTCAGACTGCACGGTTTCGCCGCCACGCAGCTTGTCGATGGCCGCTTCGATCTTCTTCTTGTCGCCACCGGCCGCGCGCAACGCCACGCCCAGCGGGCTGGCATCGTCGGCAGCGGCCAACACGAACCATTCGCTGGCGATGAACGCGTCGCCATGTTGCTGGGCGAGCTTGTCGGTCTGGTTGAGCAGGCGATTGAGATCGTTGCCGATCGACAGATTGCCTTCCTGCCCGGACACCTTGGGCAGCGTGTCCAGCGCCTCGCCCAGGCGCTCGCGCAGCAGCGGCACGTTGACGCCGGCCTGCGACAGCAGCGGGCGCGTGCTGCCGCCGCTCTGGTCGAGCAGCGCGGCCAGCAAATGCACCGGCTCGATGATGTTGTGGTCGCGGCCCACGGCCAGCGACTGCGCGTCGGCCAGCGCCTGCTGGAACCGCGAGGTGAGCTTGTCCATCCGCATGGGGTGATCCTCTGAACAGGTGGCCGGCAGCGCCGGCGATACCGTGCAGATGCGGTTGGCGAGCGAGGTTTCAAGGTTTGCCGGTGCTGGAGATGGACACTGGCAGACCGCTGCCGCCCCAGGCGGGCTGGGCGAAGGCTTCTGGGCAGGCGGACTTGCGTTGCAACTGCGTAGCGTGCAGCAGCGCCGCAGCGAGTGGCAGCCGCTCCGGGCATAGCCCGGCTACGTCCGGCGATGCATGGCCCGCGACTGACGCGTGGACGGTCGCCCAACAGGCCGGGATCCACGCGCACCGGCCTGCAAGCACCCCCAGCTCCGGCACTTGCGCCGCCATCAGCCGACACCACAGCGCCCGCGCCTGGAACGCGCTGCGCAACCGCGCATGAGTGGCGATAATGCGCCGATGGACGCTCCCAAGCCCTGGCACCTCTACCTGCTGCTCTGTCGCAACGGCAGCTATTACGCCGGCATTACCAACGATCTGGAGCGGCGCTTCCAGGCCCATCTGCGTGGCACCGGTGCGCGTTACACGCGCGCCAACCCGCCCGTGCAGCTGCTCGCCAGCCACCGTTATCCCGACCGCGCCAGCGCTTCGCGCGCCGAATGCGCGCTCAAGCGCCAGCCACGTGCGCGCAAGCTCGCCTGGCTGCAGGCGCAACCGAACGATGCGGAGTCACGACCTGCTGACGCATCGATCACGCCCATCTAGCCATCGTTTTCCTACGCTGCAGCGCCCTACAGGCGAAGCCGACCATGCATTATCAGCTCTACTACTGGACCGGCCTGCAAGGCCGCGGCGAGTTCGTGCGACTGGCACTGGAAGACGCTGGCGCGGCGTATACCGATGTCGCCCGCATCCAGGGCGACGAGGCCATGACGGCGTTTTTGCAAGGCGAGCAGGTCGGCGCGCAGCCGTTCGCACCACCCTTTCTCAAAGCCGGCGACGTCGTGGTCGCGCAGGTCGCGGCGATCCTGCACTTCATCGGGCCACAGCTGCAATTGGTGCCTGATTCGGAACCACAGCGCCTGCAGGCGCTGCAATTGCAGCTGACCATCGCCGATCTGGTGGCCGAGGTGCACGACACGCACCACCCGATCGCAACCGGACTGTATTACGAAGATCAGCAAGCCGAAGCGGCCAAGCGTGGGCAGGACTTGCGTGAAAACCGCCTGCCCAAGTTCCTGGGCTATTTCGAACACGTGCTGCAACAGGCTGGCGGCACGCATGTGCTCGGCACGCATTCGTATGTGGACCTGTCGTTGTTCCAGCTGGTTAGCGGCCTGGAGTACATGTTCCCCAGGCGAATGGCAACGCTGGCAAATAACTTGCGCGGGCTGAAGGCGCTGCAGCAGCACGTGGCACGGCGGCCGCGTGTTGCGAGCTATCTGGCGTCCGAACGACGGGTGGCCTTCAACACCAATGGCATCTTCCGCCATTACCCGGAGCTGGACGCGGCATAGGCAGCGGCGACGGGTCGGTGCGGCCAGTCGCAACAAACTGACCCGCATGCGGGCGCGGCGCAGGCCGTTGATTGCTGCTCTCGATCACCCAGCCAAGCCACCTGATCCTGACTGAGGTGTGCAGCGTTACGTCATGTACATCCGCACTCACCCGGGTGCGAACGCCGCACGCTCGCCCGGCATGCGGCCTTCACCCCGGGGTGGGAAACCAGCGGCCTCAGCGCCCCTGCAGCAGGGTCGCGCGAATCCGCTGCAGTTGCGCTTTGACTGCAACCGCGTGCGTCGGCCCCAGCCGCAGCAGCGCCTTCTGCCCCACCGACAGCGATTCCAGCGATGGCTCGACGAAGCGGTAGCGGCCACGCTCGTCGCGTTGCACGCCGATCGGCTGCTTCGGCTCGGGCGTGCGCAGCAAGTGGTCGATCACGTCGATGAGGCGGTCATTGAAGTAACGATCCGGCGCGCCCAGGTCCGCGTACGCCTGCTGAAACAGTGGATAGAAGCGCACATAGCTGCGCGCCATGGCCTGCGCATCCACACGGGTGAATGCGGCCACGTACGGTGCGTAACGCGCCGCATTGGGCTCATCGAGCACCTGATGATCGCCCGCCCCTGCCACCTGCAATTCGCCAGGCACCGGCTGCAGTACCAAGGCGCGGCGGCTGATGCTGGGTTGGGTGAGGTTGTCGATCATGAGCACCACGCGTTCGATCAGGTGCTTGCGCAACACGATCGACAATGCGTCATCGTCCTGCACCAACGCCCGCAGCGCTTGCCACGCGGCATCGTCGCTTTGCGCCAACGCAGGAATCGCCGCATCGGCAGCGTCGGCCGACGCTGCCGGCACCGGATGACGTGGTTCGCTACTGGCAGGTGTCGGCTGTGGGCTGACCGCGGCGGCCACAGCACTGGCGGTGCGGCTGATGGGTGCAGGCAAGGTGCCCTGCGGGTCGGGCGGGCCGCTGAACAACCACCACGCGGCGCCAGCGATCAAAGGGACCGCCAACAACCACGGCCAGCGCGAGGATTTGTTTTGCATCGTGGAACTCCTGACATCGACAACATCCAGTGTGTGACCGTGGGATGCTGCGGTGGTTCCATCGATTGACGGTGTCGCGCGTTTAGCCGCTTGAAGTGAGGCGTAGCGCGATAGCTCGCGGCTCCCGGAAAAAGCTAGCGGCCAGCTCGCCGGCTGTGTGTGGGACGTCCTACCGATCAAGCAGTTCAACTGGTCCTTGCCCACCCGCTATCGCGGCAACGGATGCCGCATGGATGCCACCGAGGAGCTACAGGGACCTACGCAGCTGGTCCTGCGATGGTCGGCGGGCAAGGACCCTGCGCGAGCCGGCAGAGCCTTGCGCTGCGCGATCCACGTCACTTAGCCGGCGAAATCAATCGCGCATTCACCCAGGCCGCGACAATGGCAGCGGCAACCTGTTCGGCCTGCCTGGCCGGCATGCGTTTTTCGCTCACCAGCCAAGCGGCCGTCTCTGCGCGCACTTTTGGCAACAGCGCGCGCACGGCGTTGCGCTCGGCTGCCGGCCAGTCGCTGTCGTCGCCGGACCACGCTGCAATCGCCTGATCCGGATCGTTGCCGTAGCGCTTGCGCAACTCCGGCTGCAGATACAGTGCCGGCGACACGGCAGCGCGTAGCGCGATGATTTGCCACTCGGCGTAGCTGGCATAGCGGATGGTACCCGCGTCCTTGCTCAAGGCCTCGATCAGCCCGGCGAACCCGGCATCCAGCTGTTTCCAGCTCGGCCGCGCGAACAGCCCGCCGGGCAGCTCGCAGATCGGCGCGAAACTGTCGCGTGTCGAGCCATAGAGCGGACCGAACGCCTCATACGCCGGCTCGCCCACTGCAGCGAAGATGAAGCAATGCACATACGGCCGCTCCGCACGATCTTCGCGCTCGATCCACATGCGCAGCAGGGTCAGCACACGCTGCTGCTGTTGCATGGAAGGCGCGCCTTCCACATCGTCGAGCAAGGACGCTGCGAAATCGTCGCTCTTGCGTAGCGCCTTGCGTGCGCTTTCAAAACGCGCGCGCGCCAGGGCGGCATCCACGCCTGCGGCAGGCGCGAAGTCATGCAGATACGCCAGCCACGCCGAGGCCAGCGGCGCGTCGTAGCCCTGCAACTGGCGTGCAGCGTCTGCTGGCGTTTTGGGGATGCTGGCGATGATGCGGTCCAGCGCTTGCTGCTGGGCGTCGCGCGTCTTGCCCAGCGCATCGACCCTGGCCTTCAAACTACGTTGCAGGCAGTCATCCATCTTGGCGTCCTGCGCGCAGGCATTGCGCTGGCGCAACCAGGCGCGTTGCTGATCGCGTACCGCGGTGAGCGAGGTACGCGGCGCGGTGTCCAGCACGCCGCGGTACGCCTCATCCAGTTGATCGTCCAGTTGACCGAGCGCCGGTACCGCGCATAGCCGCTTTTCCACCGGCGTGCCCGCCTGCTTGCAGTCGAACGACGCCGTCCATGCGGCGCCGGCGCTCAGCATTAGCACACCAGCCACGATGCCCTGCACGACCCGCATCCGATACATCACTGCAACGCCTGCTTGCGCGCCGGCAGCAGCGACAGCAACAGCAGCGTCGCCGCCAGCGCCACATAGGCACCGACGAACTGCCAGCTGATCAGCCGCGCCAGGCCTTGCAGCGACCACGGCAGATAGATGCCGCCGCGCGGGTCCACCGAGTGGATCAGGCCGAACAGGGTCAGCCCGGCAGCCACCAGCAGGAACACCGCGCCGCGTCGCAAGCGGCCGTCGATCATCGCCGCCACCGTGGCGATCCACAGCATCGCGGTGATGATGAAGCCATTGCCTAAGGCGAAGATCACTGCCAGCTCAGGCAACCCGTGGCCATCGACCTTGGTGGTCAGCGCGACCAGCTGCTCCGGTGCAATCCAGCCCGGCGCCTTGATGGTCAGCAGGTACGCAACCGACGGTAGAAAGCCCAGCACCATCGCACCAGCGTGCTGCTTGGGCGTGGCCTGGAAGGCTTGCGTGGTGATGTCGATGGAGACATACACGATGATCGGGGCCAGTACCGCCAGCGGCAGCCACTGCACCAGGCCGCTGATCACGCCAAGCATGCCGCCGATCCCGATGAACACACCGGTCAGCAGCGTGTAGCCGCAGCGCGCGCCCATGTGCTTGTACGCAGGCTGGCCGATGTAGGGCGTGGTCTGCGCGACGCCGCCGCAGACGCCGGCCACCAGCGTGGCCAAGGCTTCCACCAGCAGGATGTCGCGGGTGCGGTAATCGTCGCCGGCCGCGCGTGCGCTCTCGCTGACGTTGATGCCGCCCACCACCATCAACAAGCCGAACGGCAACAGCAACGGCAGGTACGCCACCGTAGCCGGCAGGCCGTCGATAAAGCCCAGCGTCGGCAGCGGCAGCACGATCTGCGGCGGATTCCACGCCGGCAAGGCGAAGCCGGGGGCACCCAATCCCGCCAGGCCAAGCCCGTAATACAACGCGGTGCCGATCACGAACGCCACCAGCACGCCGGGCAATTTGGTCGGCAGGCGGCCCTTGGCGAGCAGCACATACAGCAGCAGGCCCAAGGTGACGAAGCCGGCCACCGGCGAACGTAGCGTTTCCAGCAATGGCAACAAGCCCATCAGCACCAGCGCGATCCCGGCGATGGACCCGAGCAAGGCCGCCCGCGGCAGCGCGCGCGTCACCGCTTCGCCTGCGAACGACAGCACCAGCTTGAGCAGCCCCATCACCACCAACGCGGCCATGCCCAGTTTCCAGGTGGCGATCGCGGCGGCCTGCGGGTCCAGCCCCTGCGCCTTGAAACCGGCAAACGCCGGGCCGAGCACCAACAGCGCCATGCCGATGCTGGTGGGCGCATCCAGGCCCAGCGGCATGGCGGTGACGTCGTCGCGCCCGGTGCGTGCGGCCAGCCGCCGCGCCATCAAGGTGTACAGCAGGTTGCCCACCAGCACGCCGAATGCGGTGCCGGGGAACATGCGCTGGAACACGACGTCGGCCGGGAACTGGAAAATACCGACCAAGGCCATCGCAATGAAGCCAAGGATGGACAGGTTGTCGACCACCAGGCCGAAGAAGCCATTGAGATCGCCAGCGACGAACCAGCGCGGCGCAGCCGCAGGACGCGAAGAGGGAGCCGACATGAGAACCAAACAAGCGTGGGGGTCGGCCGATGGTAGCCGCTGCATTGCAAGGGCGACAGCGGCGCGGTGGATCAGAGCGTGTCGCGGCCATGGGGCCATCGGGCTGTCCGTGAGCAGGCAGCCCGGCGCCATCGCCCGCTACTGCATCGCTGCATCCACATCGATCCAGCCCACGCTGTCGCTGCGGCCGGCACTGCGATAACGCACCTGCAGTCGCCTACCATCGGCGCTGACGTCCAGCGCATCGGCCTGATCGCCGCGCACCAGATAGCGCTTGGTGGCGGTGGCCGTCGGCGTGGCGTACAGCGGCAAACGCGCCACCTGTACGTGCAGTTGCACCGGCATCGGTTCTTCGAGCGTGGTGCCGATTTCGCTTGCCACCTTGGTGCCGCGCGGGTCGTACATCGGCCACACCGATAACGGCATGCCATCCTCGCTTCCCGAATCCAGCAAGGTCTGGATCTGCGGCGACTCGATCCGCTGCTGCGTCCGCCAGACGTACAACCGCCCGCCAGCGTCGTAGCGGTAGACATCCGCGTACCACATCGGCCCACTGCGGCAGGAACTGGTCAGGCTGCGTTGCTGTTGATCCGCAACCAGATTGAAGAAT
Organism: Xanthomonas phaseoli pv. phaseoli; assembly: GCA_022749655.1. Classification (GTDB taxonomy): domain Bacteria; phylum Pseudomonadota; class Gammaproteobacteria; order Xanthomonadales; family Xanthomonadaceae; genus Xanthomonas; species Xanthomonas phaseoli. The sequence continues at coordinate 1,825,638 of CP094243.1, read as the reverse complement.
CCTTCGCACTGCACCGTCGGCCGCGTCGGTGCAGCGAGCGCATGAAAGCGGCGCTTTGCAGGATCGAACACAAAGACCCACACCGCCTCGTTGACCTGACCCAGCATTGCCGACACCGCAAGATCCGGGCGCCCATCGAAGTTGTAGTCGTCGCTGCGCAGCTGCGCGCCGCCCTCGCCATCGTCCACATTCGCGTCGAACCATTGTTCGGCATCGCCGGGAGACAGCACCACATGCAGGCGCTGGCCGACCAAGGTGGCGGTCGCATGGGTGTGCGCATCCAGCGTTAAACGAAGACTTGTGTCGTCTGCCGCAGCGCCGAACGCCAGCCCGCCTGCCATCGCAACCAACAGTGCGCACGCGGTGCGCATGGACGGCAACTGCAACGCGCCAAGGCGCATGCGCAGCTGGCCAGAAACGGTGCGCAGATACGCGCTCCCCGACGGCGCATGCAATACCCGCCAGCCCCGGAGGACGCGCGGCATACGACCACCAACGCCGGCGAGCATGGCGGCCGGCACCTGTACGGACCTGTCAGTGCGCAAGCCAGGCCGCCGACTCAGAACGAGACCTCGACCGGCTGCCGCGACCACAGCACCGACTGGTGTCCGGTGGCCTGCTTCCAGGCCAGCCGGATCGCCTCGATGTCGCTGCGCCGTTGCGGGGTGTCTTCGTGCAGGATCACCAGCACCTTGGTCCCCAGCCGGTTCGGCTCCTTGGCGCCGCGGAACAACCATTGGCCGTAGGCGTCGAACACGGTCAGACCATCGGGGAAGCGCGGAGTCACTTCCTTGTCCAGAAACGCGCGCCATTGGGTTTCGTCGATGGTGCGGGTCTGCGGGCGGTCGGCCGGGCCGGATTCCTCGCCGACGCCGAAATACAGCTCGCTGCGCACCCAACCCCGTGCCGCCGCCGGCCGCGCTGCATCGCCCTGCAGGCTGGCAGTGGTCGCGGTCGGCGCGGTGCCGGGCGTGGTGGCGCATGCGGTCAGCGCCAACATGGCGGCAAGCAGGCAAGACGGCAGCAACTTCATCGACTTCTCCACAACAGATCGGGGGCAGGATTTGGGGCAGGCTCATGCAAGGCCGATATCAGCTCATGCCGGCGCGCACGCACTGTGCCATCTCGCGCCGGCCTGAACAACGCGATAATATCTCTCCATCCGGATGAATGTGGACAATCCGCCCCCTTTGCGCCCAGCCCGGCCGGATGCCGACCGCGCGGCGCGTTGCAGTTGCAGGAGAGAGAACAGCATGACCCGCCCCACCCTTTCGGTGATTGGCCTGGCCATCGCCGCCGTGCTCAGCGCCAACGCGCAAGCCCAGCAGGCCGATGCCGGCGCCACCACCCTGGACACCGTAATCGTCACCGGCACCCGTGCCAGCGACCGCACCGTGCTGGAATCGACCGTGCCGGTGGACGTGCTCACCGCCGAAGACATCCGCAAGGCCGGCGTGGTCAACGGCGAGCTGGGCAGCGCACTGCAGGCGCTGCTGCCCTCGTTCAACTTCCCGCGTCAGTCCAACTCCGGCGGCGCCGACCATATCCGCGCCGCGCAGCTGCGCGGGCTCTCACCCGACCAGGTGCTGGTGCTGGTCAACGGCAAACGCCGCCACACCTCTGCGCTGGTCAACACCGACAGCAAGATCGGCAAGGGCACCACGCCGGTGGATTTCAATTCGATCCCGATCAACGCGATCAAGCGCATCGAAGTGCTGCGCGACGGGGCCGGGGCGCAATACGGCTCGGATGCGATTGCGGGGTCATCAACGTGATCCTGGACGACAACCCCGAGCGCGGCGAACTGGAAGCCAGCTTCGGCGCCTACAACACCGATGTGAAGCCGATCGACCGTCGTGTCACCGATGGCCAGACCAGCTACGTCAGCGCCAAGGTCGGCTCGCTGCTGGGCGACGATGGCGGCTTCTTCAAGGTCGGCCTGGAACTGAAGAACCGCGAGGCGACCAACCGCGCCGGCTTCGACCAGATTCCCTCGTTCGAAGAACAGACCCCGGCCAATCTGGCGCTGCGGGGCGAGCGCAATTACGTGCTCGGCGATGGCGCCACCAAGGGCCTCAATGCCTGGCTCAACACCAAGGTTCCGTTCAGCGCCAGCGGCGAGTTCTACGCCTTCGGCACCTACAACCAGCGCGATACCGAAGGCGCCAATTACTTCCGTTACCCGGACAGCAGCGCCAACTGGCGCGAGATCTACCCCAACGGCTACCGCCCGATTTCCGAAGGCGAGAATCGCGACCTGCAACTCGTGGCCGGTGCGCGCGGGCAATGGGGCAACTGGGATTACGACGCCAGCGTCAACTACGGCCGCAACGACTTCACCTACCGGCTACGCAACTCGCTCAATGCATCGCTGGGGCCCGGCAGTCCCACACGCTTCAAGACCGGCGATTTCGCCTTCGCGCAGACCGTGGGCAACCTCGACCTGACCCGCGTGTTCGACGCCGCCGGCGCCACCCATACCTTCGGCACCGGCGCCGAGTTCCGCCGCGAGCAATACCGCACCCACGCCGGCGACCCCGCCAGCTACGCGGCCGGCCCGTTCACCGATCGTCCCACCGGCTCGCAGGCCGGCGGCGGGCTCACCCCGCAGGACGAGGCCGACCTGTCGCGCAACGTGGCCAGCGCCTACGCCAACGTCTCCAGCCAGTTCGGCGACAAGTTTTCCACCGACCTGGCCGGCCGCTACGAGCATTACCAGGATTTCGGCAGCCAATGGACCGGCAAGCTGGCCGCACGCTACGCGTTCGCACCGGCCTTTGCGCTGCGTGGTGCCATCTCCAACAACGTGCGCGCGCCTTCGCTCAGCCAGATCGGGTATGAAGCCACCTCCACCGGTTACGACGCCGCCGGCCGCCTGACCCAGGGGCGCCTGCTGTCGGTCAACAACCCCATCGCGCGCGGACTGGGCGCCACCGATCTGAAGCCGGAAAAGTCGGTCAATTACAGCCTGGGCTTCACCAGCAAGCTGGGCGATCACTTCGACGTGTCGCTGGACTTTTTCCAGATCGATATCGACGACCGCATTGCGCTGTCCGAAGACATCACCGGCGATGCGCTGACCAGCTTCGTGCAGCAGAACTACGGCGTCACCGGCGTGCAGAGCGCCAGCTATTTCCTCAATGCCGCCGACACCCGCACCCGCGGCGCCGAGCTGGTTGCCAACTGGCGTCAGTACGCCTTTGGCGGCGACCTGCTGCTGACCGGCACCTACAGCTACGCCAAGACCGAGTTGGAAAACATCATCGCCACCCCGGCCCAGCTGCTCGCACTGAACCCGGAGTACGTGCTGTTCGGCGTGGAAGAAAGCAATACGCTTACCGACGCCGCACCGCGCACCCGCGCCTCGCTTGCCGCGAACTGGAGCAACGAGCGCTGGAACCTGCAGACGCGCGTCAACCGCTACGGCAGCGCCACCCGCGTGTTCGATTTCGGCGGCGGCTTCGTACCGCGCCAGACTTACGGCGCCGAGTGGCAACTGGACCTGGAAGCCGAATACCACCTGGGCACGCAGTGGACGCTGGCCATCGGCGGGCAGAACATCCTGGACAACTACTCGGACCGGTCCATCGACGACATCGCTTACTTCGGCAACCTGCCTTACGACGTGCTCTCGCCGATCGGCAGCAACGGCGCGTACTGGTATGGGCGGGTGCGGTACAGCTTCTGATGCGGGATTCGGGATTCGGGATTGGCAAGAACAGCATTGCTGCGAATCCCTAATCCAGATTGGCCTAGCCTCCACTACGACACCGTCCAGGCAATCGGCAATCGTTGGCATTGGAGACTCGGGATTGGCAGGCGTGGCCCTGCCATGCATACCCGGTGCCCAAGACGGTAGCGGAACTGACTGGCAGGGCCATGGCGCACGCCATCAAAGGCGGTTCGGGATCGGGATTGGCGCGCCCTGCTTTGCACGAATCCCCAATCCCGACTTCCCAATCCCCGCCGTTCCATAACCTGAATCTCACACCGCTTTGCGCACACTGCCCTGATGGCAGACGCGCATTCCCCTACCGTCGCCGCCATTGCTGGACGATGCCTGTGCATTGTTCCTGGACGTGGACGGCACCCTCATCGACTTTGCCGACCGCCCCGAGGCGGTGCAGCTATTGCCCGAAGTGCGTGAGGCCATCGGCCTGCTGAGCAAGCGCCTCAAGGGCGCCGTTGCGCTGGTCAGCGGCCGGCCACTTGCCCAGCTGGATGCCCTGTTCGCCCCCTTGCTGCTGCCGGCCGCCGGTCTGCACGGGCACGAACTGCGCAGCGATCTGGCGGCACGCGCGGCAATGCCGCAAGACAGCTCCGAGTGGCTGCACGGCCTGCATCAACGCGCCGCGGCGCTGACCCACCAACACCCGGGCGTGCTGGTCGAGGACAAGGGCGCCAGCGTGGCGCTGCATTGGCGCGCCCGGCCGCAGGCCGGCCCCGAGGTGCTCGCCTTCGCGCAGCAGGAAATCGCACGGCTTTCCGGCTATCGCCTGCAGCCCGGCGACCACGTGGTGGAATTCGTTCCCGAGGGCAGCAACAAGGGCCTGGCGGTCGAACAGCTGATGCAGCACGGCACCTTCGCCGGCCGCACGCCGGTGTTCGTCGGCGACGACCTCACCGACGAATTCGGCTTCGACGCCGCCAACCGGCTCGGCGGCTGGAGCGTGCTGGTGGGCGATCGCGCCCAGACCAGCGCGCGCTTCCGCGTCGATGGCACCGCCGAAGTCCACGCGTGGCTGCAGCGCAATGCACGCAATCGCTGAGCACAACGCACCTTCTCTCCTTCACTTCAACAGGATCGTTTGCACTCCATGACCGAGCCAAACCTGGATCTGGGCGTCATCGGCAACTGCAGTTTCGGTGCACTGGTCGATCGGCAGGCACGTGTGGTGTGGAGCTGCCTGCCGGCATTCGACGGCGACCCGGCCTTTGCACGCTGCTCTCGCCCAAGACCGAAGGCGGCGACTTCGCCGTGGAACTGGAAGATTTCGCCAGCAGCGAGCAGCACTACCTGCCTAATACCGCCGTGCTGCGCACAGTGTTGCGCGACAGCAAGGGCGGCGAGGTGGAAGTCATTGATTTTGCGCCGCGCTGGCGCAACAACGGGCGCTTCTATCGGCCTGTCAGCATCATTCGCCAGATCCGTCCGCTGAGCGGCAACCCGCGCATCATCGTGCGCGCCCGCCCGCTGGCCGATTGGGGCGGCCGCACGCCGGACACCACCTGGGGCAGCAATCACATCCGTTGGGTGTTGCCGGAATTCACCCTGCGCCTGACCACCGATGTGCCGGTGCGCTTCGTACGCGACGGCCTGCCGTTCGTGCTCAGCCATCCGGTGAGCCTGGTGCTGGGCGTGGACGAATCGCTGACCCGCTCGCTCACCGGTTACGTGCAGGAAGCGCAGGAACGCACCGAAGAATACTGGCGCGAATGGGTGCGTTACCTGTCCATTCCGCTGGACTGGCAGGAAGCGGTGATTCGTAGCGCGATCACGCTCAAGTTGTGCCAGTACGAAGACAGCGGCGCGATCATCGCGGCAATGACCACTTCGATTCCGGAAGCGCCCAATACGCCGCGCAACTGGGATTACCGCTATTGCTGGCTGCGCGATGCCGCCTTCGTGGTGCGCGCGCTCAACCGGCTTGGCGCAACCCGCACGATGGAGCAGTTCATCGGCTACATCTTCAATATCGCCACCACCGACGGCACCATGCAGCCGCTGTACGGCATCGGCTTCGAATCGCAGCTGGAAGAACACGAAGTTGACACCATGGCCGGTTACCGCGGCATGGGTCCGGTGCGGCGCGGCAACCTGGCATGGATCCAGCAGCAGCACGATGTCTATGGCAGCGTGGTGCTGGCGTCCACCCAGCTGTTCTTCGACCTGCGCCTGAAGGATCAAGGCGATGCGGACACCTTCCGCCGGCTTGAACCGCTGGGCGAGCGCGCCTATGCATTGCATAACGTGCCCGACGCCGGCCTGTGGGAATTTCGCGGCCGCGCCGAAGTGCATACCTACACCGCCGCGATGTGCTGGGCGGCATGCGATCGCCTGTCCAAGATTGCCGACCGGCTGGCGCTGCCCGAGCGCAGCACCTACTGGCGCGAACGTGCCGACAGCATCCGCGAGCGCGTATTGAACGAGGCCTGGAGCGAGGAACGCGGCCATTTCACCGATACCCTCGGCGGCCATCGGCTCGATGCCTCGCTGTTGCTGCTGGCCGATATCGGGATCGTGGCCAATGACGACACTCGCTTCGTGCGCACGGTCGAGGCGGTCGGCCGCGTGCTCAAGCACGGCGATGCGCTATACCGCTACATCGCACCGGATGACTTCGGTGAGCCGGAAACCAGCTTCACCATCTGCACCTTCTGGTACATCGACGCACTGGCCGCGATCGGGCGCAAGGACGAGGCGCGTGAATTGTTCGAGCGCATCCTTTCGCGCCGCAATCACCTTGGCTTGCTGTCGGAAGATCTATCGTTCGAGGACGGCGAAGCCTGGGGCAACTTCCCTCAGACCTATTCGCATGTTGGCTTGATCATCGCAGCGATGCGCTTGTCGCGGAGCTGGCAGGAGGCGTCATGAGTCGTTTGGTGGTGGTATCCAACCGTGTTGCAGTGCCTGGCGAAAACCGCGCCGGCGGCCTGGCGGTTGGCTTGTTGGCAGCGCTCAAGGAGCGCGGTGGCATGTGGTTTGGCTGGAGCGGCAAGACCGTGCGCGGCGACAGCGGTGGCATGCACGAGCAGACCGAAGGCGACATCACCTTCGTCACCATGGACCTCAACAAGCGTGACATCGATTCGTACTACAACGGCTTCGCCAACCGCACGCTGTGGCCGTTGTTGCACTTCCGCCTGGACCTGGTCGATTACGACCGCGCCACCCGCGAAGGCTATCTGCGCGTCAATCGGCTATTTGCCGAAAAACTCGCGCCACTGCTGAAAGACAGCGACACGCTGTGGATCCACGATTACCACATGATCCCGCTCGGCGCGATGCTGCGCGAGCTGGGCGTGGGCTGCAAGATGGGCTTCTTCCTGCACGTACCGATGCCATCGGCCGATCTGGTGCAGGCCATGCCCGATCACGCGCGCCTGTTCAGTACCTTCTACGCATACGACCTGGTCGGCTTCCAGACCCAGCGCGATGCCGAACGTTTCAAGGCCTATGTACGCCTGTTCGGCGGCGGCCGCATTCTGGAAGGCGATCTGGTGGAAGGCCCGGGCGGGCGCCGCTTCACCGCTTCTTCGTTCCCGATCGGGATCGATACCGACCTGATTGCCCACCAGGCCAAGGCGTCTGCCGGCAAGCAGGCGGTACGCGATCTGCGCGAAAGCCTGCGTGGCCGTCAGTTGGCCATCGGTGTGGACCGCCTGGATTATTCCAAGGGCTTGCCGGAGCGCTTTCAGGGTTTCGAGCGCTACCTGGAGCGGTACCCGGATCAATCCGGCAGCCTGACCTATCTGCAGATCGCGCCGGTCTCGCGCGGCGATGTCACCGAATACCGTCAATTGCGCAGCCAGCTCGAACAGATCGCCGGCCACATCAATGGCGGACATGCTGAGCCGGACTGGACGCCGCTGCGCTACGTCAACCAGAACTTCAGCCATGCCACGCTGACGGGCTTCTATCGCGCGGCGTCGGTATGCCTGGTCACGCCACTGCGCGATGGCATGAATCTGGTTGCCAAGGAATTCGTGGCCGCGCAGGACCCGGCAGATCCGGGCGTGCTGGTGTTGTCGCTGTTTGCAGGTGCAGCCGATGAAATGAAGGAAGCGCTGCTGGTCAACCCGCACGATCTGGATGGCGTGGCCGACGCGATCGCCACAGCGGCAAGCATGCCGCTGGCAAGCCGCATCGAACGCTGGCACGCAATGATGGACCACCTGCGCAAGAACAATATCAACCACTGGCGCCAGCGCTATCTGCAAGCGCTGTCTGAGGTGTAGGGCAAACCTTTTCCCACCAGCCATTGTTCTCCTCGATAAAGGAGACGGTGCCCGAAATGCGGACGTGGGTGCTACCGCAATCAGAGTGAAGTTCTGATTTTCCAGAGACGCGCTGCGTGACGCAGCCATATTGAGCAGTTGCGGCGTTTGGCCAATGCGTGACGCAGCCATATTGAGCGGCTGCGGCGTCTGGCCAAGCTGCCCCGACGCGCAAGGGGTGAATACCTCGCACGTCGACAGTCTGCAGCTGCGATCGACGCGGCAGTCACACGCAACGCCACGTGCGCCCCTGCACCCGGCTCTTCAATCGTGGTCGCGCTCAGCAGCAGCGCATGTCGCCGACGGCTGTGCAAGTACCGCACGCACTTCGCAAGGCGTTCAAGATCCGCATGTTTCCGGTGCCAAACGTGCAGGTTGGAACGCTGGTTCCTATTCCGTCACGGACAAAGGGCGTTCGGGGGTCTAAAATATTTGCATGATTAGCGCTGAGGACCCTGGGAGGGGCTGCGCGTTCATAGCGTTCGACGTTCGTATCTAGATCCGGGGCCGCGTGTTGGCGCCTGCGATCGCTCTCCTCCACGACTCGCCACCGCGCGCTGGTGCCTGAGTCCTTCCTGACATCTCAAAATGACTGATCAATCCTCAAAACGTGGGCTAGGCACCTGGTTGCTGGTGGCCTATGCCGTGGTGATCGCCGTGCTCGGCACGGTGCTCGCCTATCAAGGCGGCCGCCTGGTGGCCGTGGGCGGCTCCTGGTATTACCTGATCGCGGGTATCGCCCTGTTCCTGGCGGGCGTCCTGCTCGCGCTGGGCAAGCGCGCCGGGCTTTGGCTGTTTGGCGCCACGCTGGCCGGCACCATTGCCTGGGCGCTGTGGGAAGTGGGCCTGGATGGCTGGGGCTTGGTGCCGCGCCTGGCCATGATGTCGGTGCTCGGCCTGGTGCTGCTGCCGTTCTGGGGTGTGGCGCGTCGTCGCATGCAGCCACTATCCGGGCCGGGCTATGCGCTGGTGACTGGCGTGCTGCCGATCCTGGGGGCGGCGCTGATCCTGTGGCCGCTGCTGATGCCGCGCAATGTCGAGCTGGCCGATGCCTCCACGCTGCCGGCCGACAACGCAACGGCCTTCAGCCGCGGCACCGTGCCCAGCCCCGACGGCAACGTCGCGGCCAACCACGACGCCAGCAACTGGACCTCCTATGCCGGCTCCAACCTGTCCAACCACTACACCCCCGGCGCGCAGATCACCCCGGACAACGTGAAGAACCTCAAGGTGGCCTGGGAATTCCACACCGGCGATCTCAAGCCCAAGGATTCCAAGCTGGGCTACGCCTTCCAGAACACCCCGCTCAAGGTCGGCGACCTGCTCTACATCTGCACCCCCACCCAGAAGGTGATCGCGGTGGAAGCAGCCAACGGCAAGGAGCGCTGGCGCTTCGATCCGCAGACCAACCCGAAGGCGATGGCGGGTGTGGCTGCCACCACCTGCCGTGGCGTGTCGTATTACCAGGCACCCGAAGGCACCGCCGAGTGCCCGACCCGGATCTTCTGGCCGATGGTCGATGGCCGCCTCGGCGCGCTGGACGCGCAGACCGGCAAGCTGTGCACCAGCTTCGGCAACAACGGTTATGTCGATCTGAATGCGGGCACCGGCAACACCAAGCCGGGCTTCGTCGGCCCGACCTCGCCGCCGGTGGTGATGCGCGGCGTGGTGATCCAGCCGACCGGCCAGGTCCGCGATGGTCAGGAAGGCGATGCGCCGTCCGGCGTGGTGCGTGGCTTCGATGCGCTCACCGGCCAGCTGCGCTGGGCCTGGGACCTGGGCAACCCGGCGATCACCGCCGAGCCGCCGGCCGGCCAGACCTATACCCGCTCCACCCCGAACGTGTGGTCGCTGATGGCCGCCGACGATGAGCTGGGTCTGGTCTATCTGCCCACCGGCAATGCGTCCGGCGACTTCTTCGGCAAGGGCCGCACCCCGCAGGACGAGGAATACACCGCCTCGCTGGTTGCGGTGGATGCCGCCACCGGCAAGGAGCGTTGGCATTTCCGTACCGTCAATCACGACCTGTGGGATTACGACATCGGCCCGCAGCCGAACCTGGTCGATTGGCCGGTCGCTGGCGGCGGCACGCGTGCTGCGGTGATCCAGGCGACCAAGTCCGGCCAGGTGTTCGTGCTGGACCGCGCCACCGGCGAGCCGATCATGCCGGTCAAGCAGATCCCGGTACCGCAGGGAACCGACCACGGTGACTGGACCGCTGCCACGCAGCCGATCTCGCCGGGCATGCCCAACACCGTGGGCGCGCCGAGCCGCGAGTTCGAAAAAATCATCGAATCCGATGCCTGGGGCATGACCCCGTTCGACCAATTGGTGTGCCGTATCCAGTTCAAGCAGCTGCGCTACGAAGGCATGTTCACCCCACCCACCCTGCAGGGGTCGCTGGCTTTCACCGGCAACCACGGCGGCATCAACTGGGGTGGCGTTTCGGTGGACCTGCAGCGCGGCATCATGGTGATGAACAGCAATCGCCTGCCCTACACCTTGCAGGTCTATACCCGCGAAAAGATGAACGAGCTGGGCGTGGTGTCGGTGTTCGACGTCAAGAGCAAGACCCCCGGCTACATGGCGCAGAAGGGTCTGGCCTACGGTGCCCGCAAGGAGCCGTGGATGTCGCCGCTCAACACCCCGTGCGTCGCCCCGCCGTGGGGCTACATCGCCGGCGTGGACCTGCGTACGCAGCAGGTGATCTGGCGCCGTCCGCTGGGCACCGGCTACGACCAGGGCCCGATGGGCATCCCGTCCAAGACCAAGTTCGAGATCGGCACGCCCAACAACAGCGGCTCGCTGGCCACCGCCGGCGGGGTGACCTTCATCGGCGCGACCCTGGACGACTTTATGCGCGGCTTCGACACCCGCACCGGCAAGCAGGTCTGGGAGACCCGCGTCCCCGCCGGCACGCAGGCAGCGCCGATGAGCTACACCATCAACGGCAAGCAGTACATCGTGGCTGCCGTCGGTGGACACGACCGCATGGAAACCAAGTCGGGCGACAGCGTCATTGCCTGGGCCCTGCCGGACGATGCGCAGGCCGCGCCTGCCAAGTGACGGCCGCGCTCCACGCACCATGCGGCCAGGCAGTGCGCTGAGGCGCATCAGCGCATGCAGTCTGCACTGCATCGGCCGCTGCGCCTCACCCGCCTGGCTGCGTGCTGGCGCATAGGCAACCTGCCGTCGGCCCAGGGCCGACGGACGCATCAATCAAACCGGTCGTCGCGAGGCGGCCGGTTTTTTTGTGCGCGCGCATCCAGGTGCGGCCAAGGCTTGTGGGGGCCAAGCCGAGGCTGTCGGCCCAGCGCAAGACGCGCGACCGACGTGCGTTGGCTGTCAAACCTGCGTCGCGGACGTCCGGATCCACGCCAACCTCCGAGGCCGGCGCCCCCATGCAGCAGCCAAAGGCCTGTGTGGGTGCCAATCCAGAGCCCGCGCAGGTCGACAAGCCAACCAGCACCATTCCCAGGAGGGGTTTGTCCACCCCAAATCGCAGCTCGCCGACATTGCCGGGCATTCGGCACGCACAGGGATTTTTCACGCGGAATTTACAATCAAATTGACGCGTGGGCGCATTTGATCGCACCCGACGCACATACCCTGGCGAACTGAAATCGCTTCCATATCAATGATATCCCGCCATTTCGGGACTTGGTTGCCACATTCCGACGAACGGCGCCTTCACATCATCATGATTCGGACTCAGCCGCCGATACCACCATTGCGGGCCATGGACTGCCGATACCGCCCCCTTCTCAGATCACCCAGCTGGACTCAGCCTATGTCGCTTGCACACGATGCCGCCCCCGTTGCCCAACCGCCTGCCGGTCGGCACGTTGCGCGCGCTACCTGGGTAATCCCCACTTCTAGCGGTCGCCAGAAGTGGAGCTAAGCGGCCATCGCCAACTTCATGGCAGGCGTGATGCCGCCGAGCGCCATATTCGGACGCTCGTGGTTGTACGTCCATAGCCAGCGGGTGGCTTTGTCCTGCACCTGGTCGATGGTGTCGAACAGGGTTTGGGCGAGCCAGGCGTAGCGGATGGTGCGGTTGTAGCGTTCAACGTAGGCGTTCTGCTGTGGCTTGCCCGGCTGGATGTGCTCGACCCGGATACCATGCCGCTGCGCCCAGGACAGCAACGCGCCACTGATGTATTCAGGGCCGTTGTCGCAGCGGATCACGGCGGGCTTGCCGCGCCACTCGATGATCTGCTCCAGCGATCGGATCACACGGGCTGACGGCAGCGACAGATCCACCTCGATCCCCGGCCCCTCGCGATTGAAGTCGTCGAGCACATTGAACAGCCGGAAGCTGCGGCCGTCGGCCAACTGGTCGTGCATGAAGTCCATCGACCAGACCTGGTTGATAGCCTCCGGCACCGCCAGAGGCTCGGGCCGCTCACGCACCAGCCGCTTCCTCGGCTTGATCCGCAGGTTCAACTCCAGCTCGCGGTAGATCCGGTAGACCCGCTTGTGATTCCAGCCAAAGCCCTTCACGTTGCGCAGGTACAGGTAGCACAGGCCAAAGCCCCAGTCGCGATGGGCGGTCGTCAACCGGATCAGCCAGTCGGCGATCCGGGCGTTCTGCTCGCTGGCCTTGGCCTGGTAGCGGAAGCAGGTCTGGCTCACCGCGAAGGCCTGGCAGGCGTGGCGGATGTTCGTGCGCCCGCTCGTGACCGCCGATTGGGCCATCTCGCGTCGCTGAGATGGCCTCACCATTTTTTTGCGAGCGCTTCCTTCAGCAGGTCGGTACTGAGCTGCGCCTCGGCGTACATCTTCTTGAGCCGGCGGTTCTCCTCCTCCAGCTCCTTCATGCGCGCGACCATGGACACGTCCATGCCGCCGAACTTGCTGCGCCACTTGTAGAACGTGGCCGAGCTGATGCCGTGCTCGCGGCACAGCTCCGGCACGGGCGCACCGGCCTGGGCCTGCTTGAGCACGGCGATGATCTGGCTGTCGGTAAAGCGGGACTTCTTCATGGAACCTCCTCGAGAAAGGATACGAGAAAATTCCACTTCTGGCGTCTGCTAATGGGCGGGGGATTACCCCTGGACCGCATGGCTGCCCGCCGCTGCACATATCGCGCTGCTGGCGTTGCTGGCCTGCTATGCCGCCACGCTGGTACCCGGCGGCTTCCTGAGCGGACTCGGACGCGTGCTGCCCGCCCTGCTGGTGTTGGGCGCGGCAAGCGCCGGGCTCTGGTGGTGGTCGCGCCGGCGTCACGACGGCCAGTTGCAGCAGGCAATGCGCGCGGCGGTGGCGATCGGCGAAGGACGCACCCAGCGGCTGGACCTGCGCAACGCCTCCGGCGACCTCGCGCCGTTGCTGCATGCGTTGCAGGATGCCCAGGACAAGCTCGCCATCCGCATCGACGTGATGGAGCAAGGCCTGCGCCATGGCCAGTTCGTGATCAAGGCGCTGGACGATCTGGACACCATGATCCGCATCGCCGACGACGATGGCCAGGTGCTGTTTGCCAACCGCAAACTGCTCGCCATGCTCAAGCTGATCGAGCCGGATGTACAGAGCTTCCGTCCCAGCTTCCATGCCGAAGGCTTCGTCGGCGGCAGCATCGGCGACATCTATCCCGACAGCCAGGCCGCGATCGACCGCATGCGCGCGTTGAATGCCTCCAAGGCCGTGCGTGCGCCGTTCTTCGGCCGCCAGATCGACTTCGTGTACAGCCCGATCATCGCCGCCGACGGCACCAAGCTCGGCACCATCGCGCAGTGGATGGACGTCACCGCGCAGGTCAATGCCGAGCAGGGACTGATCCAGATCATCGACGCCGCCTCCGCCGGCGATTTCAGCCGCCGCATGCAGATCGACGGCATGGACGGTGTGCTGCTGACCCTGGCACAGGGCATCAACCGCATCTACGACTCGGTGGAAACCCACCTGGCCGCACTGGCGCGCGTGATCGGTGCGCTGGCCGAGGGCGACTTCACCCAGCGTGTGGATGGCGATGCGCACGGTATCTTCGCGCGCTTGCGCGACGACACCAACCAGACCGTCACCCGCCTGACCGAGATCATCGGCGGCATCCAGACCGCGTCGGACACCATCCGCCAGGCCGCGGTGGAAATCGCCGCCGGCAACATGGATCTTTCCGAGCGCACCGAGCAACAGGCGGCCAATCTGGAAGAAACCGCCAGCTCGATGGAAGAACTCACCTCCACCGTGAAGCAGAACGCCGAGAGCGCGCTGCAGGCCAATCGCCTGGTCGTCGGCACCGGCGACGTGGCGCAGAGCGGCGGCCAGGTGATGGACGAGGTGGTCGCCACCATGGGCCAGATCAGCACCGCCTCGCGCAAGATCGGCGAGATCATCGGGGTGATCGACGGCATCGCGTTCCAGACCAACATCCTGGCACTCAATGCCGCAGTGGAAGCCGCACGTGCCGGCGAACAGGGCCGCGGTTTTGCGGTGGTCGCCTCGGAAGTGCGTGCCCTGGCGCGGCGCTCGGCCGATGCAGCCAAGGAAATCAAGACGCTGATCGCCGACTCCACCGACAAGGTGGAGCTGGGTTCGGGCCTGGTGCACCGCGCCGGCGCGACCATGCGCGAGATCGTCGGCTCGGTCAAACACGTCACCGACATCATGAGCGAGATCACCTCGGCCAGCGCCGAGCAGTCCAGTGGCATCGAGCAGGTCAACCGCACGGTCGCGCAGTTGGACGAGGTCACCCAACGCAACGCCGCGCTGGTGGAAGAAGCCACCGCCGCCGCGCGCAGCCTGGAAGAACAGGCGGTGGAACTGGCCGATGCGGTCTCGATCTTCCGCCTGCAATCCGACACCCGCCCGGGCACCTCCAACCTCGCGCGCGCCAGCTTCCACAACGCGGCATAAGCCCGGCATGCGCAGCGATTCGTAGGAGCGCACCCGGGCGCGACCGGGTTTGGGCGGAAATGCCATCCATCAACAGCTGCGCTGCTGAGGGCAGCCGAGCGATGCGCCGCATCGCCTCGTCCCGGCGTAGGTTCGCATTGAATTGCATCGCAATGCGATGCAGCGCACCTCAGGCCAGTGCCCCGATGCCGGGCGCACTGCGTCAGTCCAGAAACCGCGCGTGCTGCTCGGGCGTGGGCAGCAGGCAGTGATCGCTGCGACCGAACCAGCGGTAACGATTGCGTGCGATCAGCCGGTAGCCGAGATCGCGCACGCGACGCGGGACCAGGCGCAGCGCCCCACTCAGCCGCCAGAGCCCGCCCAATCCCGCAAGCACGCGCACGATCGCGTCGCTATCGGTCCAGGCACCGGTGGCGTCCACCAGGAGAAACGACAAAGGGTCGTCCGGGTCCAGGCCGTGCTGCTGCAACAGTGCGCGCCCGGCTTGCCCCTGCATGGCGGCAAAGCGATAGCGCCCACGCCGATCGTGGCGCAGCAGGAATTTGACCCAGCCATTGCAGAGCAGGCACACGCCATCGAAGACGATGGTGGCCTGCGCCGCAGGCGGCGCGACAGGCGATTGATCAGCGCGGTTCAAGCCAGCCCTCATAACGAATGAACGGTCCTACCAGCGGCAACTGCACGTCCACCAGAAACCCGTAACGGCCGCCGTCGGCATGCTCGCGGCAGCGCACCTGCCGGAACCAGCGGGCAGGCAACCGAATCATCCCGAACGCCCACACGCCGGTGGCTTGCCAATACAACGATTGCGCATCGGCCTGCAGCGAAAATTCAAAGCGCACCGCGCCC
The DNA here is from genome assembly GCA_022749655.1 of Xanthomonas phaseoli pv. phaseoli. GTDB lineage: Bacteria > Pseudomonadota > Gammaproteobacteria > Xanthomonadales > Xanthomonadaceae > Xanthomonas > Xanthomonas phaseoli. The sequence continues at coordinate 1,809,936 of CP094243.1, read as the reverse complement.
AGGTGTTCGCGCAAGCGGTCGCCATGGCGCCATAGCCGCGAATGCATCGGCATGCCGTCAAAACGCCGATGCCAGCGCTCGCCGTGCGCGTCGGTCAGAAAATCCACTTCCACCGCCACCTCGCCACTGCGCGGCAAACGGCTCAGCAACGCCAGTAGCGGGACCAGCGCATGCGCGCCGCGTTCAATCCTCGCCCGGCCGGCGAAGGTCTGCCGCTGCTGCACCGAATGCAGCGCGCGCACCGGCGCAGGCAGTTGCGCGAACGCGGCCTGCCCCAGCACCTGTGCGAACAACGGCACGCTCAGGGCGCGATCCAGGCCAACGTGGCCATGCGTCCGCTGCGGCGATCGCGGCGATCGCGGCGATGCGAGAAGAACCGCTGCGGCTCGGAAATGGTGCACAACCCGCCGCCATGGACCGCATCGGCCGGCACACCGGCCCGCTGCAGCCGCTGACGTGCCAACGCATACAGATCCACCCGCCAGTGCCCCGGACGCGTGGCGACAAACGCGTGTTGCGCCTGTGCATCGTGCGCAACGAAGGCGCCGAACACGTCCTCGCCGATTTCATACGCCTGAGGCCCCGCGGCTGGACCCAGCCAGGCCACCAGACGTTGCGGTGGCGTCCGCATCGCCGCCACGCTGCGCTCCAGCACACCGTCGGCCAGCCCGCGCCAACCGGCATGCGCAGCAGCGACCTCGCTGCCATCGACGGCAGCGAACACGACCGGCAGGCAATCGGCCGTGAGGATTGCCAGTACCACGCCAGGCACCGAAGTCACAGCAGCATCGGCAACCGGTTCGTGCGCCCCTGGCGGCAGATCCGCCGCGCGGTCGGTGGAATCGGGTGCCGTGGGCGGTGCATCCAGCCGCACCACGTCCACGCCGTGCACCTGCCGCAACCACTGCGGCGAGCTCGGCAGCTGCAGTGCCGCGGCCAGCAGTGCCCGGTTGCGCTCCACCTGCTCGGGCACATCGCCTTCGGCGCTGTTGCGGTTGCCAAGGTTGAGCGTGTCGAACGGCGGCAGCGAGCCGCCCAGGCCGTGACGCAGCGTGGTCAGCGCACGGATGCGCGGTGGCGCCGGCCAGTCGGCCGGCAGGATGAAAGGCGCAGCCTGGGACATCTCAGCGGCGTGCCAGCTGGGCGGCGCGTGCGCTGTCTTCGCGCAGCACGGTCATCAGGCGCTGCAGATCGGCCGGCACCGGCGCGCTGGCGCGGACCGGCTCGCCGCTGACCGGATGCAGGAATTCCAGGGTTTCGGCGTGCAGCGCCTGGCGCTTGAAGGTGCGCAGTTCATGCACCAGCTCATCGGTGGCGCCCTTGGGCAGCTTGAGCGCGCCGCCGTACAGCGGATCGCCGACGATCGGCGATTTCAGGTGCGCCATGTGCACGCGGATCTGGTGGGTACGCCCGGTTTCGAGCCGGCATTCCAGCGCGGTGTGCGCACGGAAGCGCTCGCGCAGGCGGTAATGGGTGACCGCATCGCGGCCGTCGTCGCGCACCGCCATCTTCAGCCGGTCGCGCGGGTGGCGGTCGATCGGGGCATTGGCGGTGCCGCCGGAGACCAGCGCGCCCACCACCACGGCCAGATACTGGCGATGCACCTCGCGCGCGGACAGCTGCTCCACCAGCGCGGTCTGCGCCTGCACGGTGCGCGCCACCACCATGACGCCGCTGGTGTCCTTGTCCAGGCGATGCACCACCCCGGCGCGCGGCACCGAGGCCAGCGCCGGGTCGCGGAACAGCAGCGCATTGACCAGGGTGCCGTCCGGGTTGCCGGCGCCCGGATGCACCACCAGGCCGGCCGGCTTGTCGATCACCAGTACCTGCTCGTCTTCGTACAGCACGCTCAGCGGGATGTCCTGCGGCGCGGCGTGGGTCTGGGTTTCCAGCACCACCTGCAGCTGCACGTTCTCGCCGCCGCGCAAGGTGTCGCGCGGGCGCGCCATTTCGCCGTCCAGCAGCGCGTCGCCGGACTTGATCCACTCCGACAACCGCGAGCGCGAGAATTCGGGGAACAGTTCGGCCAGCACCGCGTCGAAACGCCGTCCTGCGGCGCTGTCGGGCACGACGGCCTGACGAATGGACGGGTCGGCGGGGTCGGCAGAAGGGTCGGACATGGACACGGGTACTCGGGCAAAAACGGGAATTTGAGGGTCCGGGCAGCAGGAGTCAGTCGCCGGACAGGCCACTAGGCTATCATCGCCCTTTCGTTTTCCTGATGCGTCCTGCCCAGACCCATGATCCGACGGTCCACGTTTTCCGCGCCTGCGCGCCTGATTGCCCTCATGCTGGTCATGGCGTTCGTCGTCACCGGCTGCCACCGCGGCGCCAAGGACAAGAATCCCGACGAGGGCATGCCGGTCGAGCAGCTCTACGGCAAGGGTCATAACCTGATGGAGAAAGGCAACTGGGCCGGCGCCGAAGCCAGCTACAAGCGGCTGATCGCCCAGTACCCGTATGGCCCGTACACCGAGCAGGCGATGATCGAAACCGCCTACGCCCAATACAAGGCCGGTAAGCATGACGACGCCGTCTCCAGCGTCGACCGCTTCATCCGGACCTACCCGACGCACCGCAACATCTCGTATCTGTACTACCTGCGCGGGCTGGCCAACAGCAACCGCGACACGGTGTTCCTGCGCCGCGTGTGGTCGCTGGACCCGAGCCGCCGCGACCTGTCTTCGCCGCAGCAGGCCTACAACGATTTCAATACCGTCACCGATCGCTACCCGAACAGCCGTTACGCCGCCGACGCACGCAAGCGGATGATCGAGCTGCGCGACATCTTCGCCCAGCATGAATTGGACAACGCGCTGTACTACCTGCGCCGCGATGCCTGGGTGTCGGCCGCCGGCCGTGCCAACTACCTGCTCGAAACCTATCCGCAGAGCGCCTTCCAGTACGACGCGGTCGCGGTGCTGGCCGAGGCCTACACACACCTGGGCAACAAGACCTTGGCAGCCGACGCACGCCGCGTGCTGGAGCTCAACGACCCGCAGCACCCGTGGCTGACCGGCAACTGGCCGAAATACCCGTGGGCCATCCGCAAGCTCAACCCGTTTGCCGGCGAAAAGTCCGCCGCGACCGGGCAAAAAATTCGCAGATGAATCGCGACTGAGATATCAGGCGCAGCGAATGACCGAAAAGAGGCCGAAAGGCCTCTTTTTTGTTGCGGCGATGCTGACGGCAGCACCGCACGTGCAACACCGACGACGACACGGCGGCGATTGCCGCCGCTAACGCACCTGCGGCGTGCAGTCGCTTGCCCTGCGCGCAAACGCATTGCCGGAGCCTGTGCGCGCATCCTGGAACCTTGCCGGAGCCGGCATCTGCCTGGAACCGGCCCCAGGTCACCTAATGCCCCGGGCCTGCTGTCTATACTCATCCCGAACCAGTTCCGACTGCCTGCGAGCGCCAGCCAAGGAAGCCGCATGTCTCGTGCCCTCATCGCTTTGCTGCTCATGCTCTGGCTGACGGCCGTGACCGCCAGCGCCACCGCAGCCCCCATCGTCTATGGCGTCAACGCCCACGACAGCCGCCCCGGCTATGCCATGACCCAGGCCGAGGCACGCTTCAAACTGCTGGCAGCGCGCAACCTGCGCAGCTACCGGTTCGATATCGATCCGCGCGATTACGCAACGCTGGATGCGCTCGTTCCCTTGGCGCGCAAGTACGGCATCACCCTGCGCCCGATGGTCTACCCGATGTCGCGCGAGATCGGTTACCAGCTGGCACGCCACTATGCGGCAGACATCAAGGTCTGGGAAATCGGCAACGAACAGGATCTGGTGCGCGCCGAAGCCGATACCCGCATCGCCGCAATGACCACGATGTATCTGGGCATGCGCCAGGCGTCCGACGAACTGGGCGCCGGCCTGCGCTTCACCATCAACATCACCGCCTGCAATAGCGACGATCGCAGCGCCAACGCGCGCTGCCAGGGCGATCGCAACGGCTCCCTGTGGTTTTTGGCAAAGGCCAAAGCGGCCGGCTTCAACTTCGACCACATCAGCTTCCACTACTACGCTTTCTACCAGGATGCCGGCTATTGGACGGACCTGTATCTGGGCCAGCTGCGCACTGCCGCGCGCACCTACAACACCCCGGTGTTCTTCAACGAGCTGAACTGTGCGGAGATCTATACAGGCAGCACCACTGGCGGCAGCGCAGGTGACCGTGGCTGTTACGACAGCCTGGCGCAGCTGTTGCGCAATGTGCGTGACAACTATGCCGACGTGGTGGCCGAGGTGAATGTCTACGAATTACTGGACCAGGCCACCATCCAGGGGCCTGAAGGCCACTTTGGCCTGATGTACGACCTGGCCCGACCAAAACCGCCCCTGGATCTGCTCACGCGGTTCGCCCAGCCGCCAGCCAGCGCAGCGGCAACCACTGCGTCAGCCGAGTGACCGGATTCGCCGTTCGAATTACTGCCCGCGATACCCGTTGGTGATCGGATAGCGCCGTTCGCGACCGAATGCACGCCGCGACACTTTGGGCCCGGGCGCGGACTGATGGCGCTTCCACTCATTGAGCCGCACCAGGCGCAGCACATGCTCGACGGTATCGGCCGCGTAGCCGGCCGCAACGATGTCGTCGCGCGACTGCTCCTGATCGACGTAGCGATACAGGATGCCGTCGAGCACATCGTACGGCGGCAGCGAATCCTGGTCGGTCTGGTTGTCGCGCAACTCAGCCGACGGCGGGCGCGCGATCACCGCCGGCGGAATCACCGGTGCGCCGCCGACGGTGTTGCGCCATTTCGCCAGGCCGAACACCTCCGTCTTGTACAGGTCCTTGAGCGGCGCATAGCCACCGCACATATCGCCATAGATGGTGGCGTAGCCCACTGCGTATTCGCTCTTGTTGCCGGTGGTCAGCACCAGCCCGCCGAACTTGTTCGACAGCGCCATCAGGATCACGCCACGGCTGCGCGACTGCAGGTTTTCTTCGGTGATGTCCGGCTGGGTACCTTCGAACATCGGCCCCAGCGCGCCGAGCAGGCCTTCGAACGCCGGCTCGATCGCGATGGTCTCCAGCTTCACGCCCAGCGCACGGCATTGCTCGTCGGCCAGGTCGTTGGACAGATTGGCGGTATAGCGCGACGGCAGCCGCACGGCGGTCACGTTGTCGCCGCCCAGCGCATCCACCGCCATCGCCAACACCAATGCCGAATCGATTCCGCCGGACAGGCCCAGCCAGACCTTGCTGAAGCCGTTCTTGCGGCAATAGTCCTGCAGCCCGCGCACCACCGCGCGCCAGGCCAGCGCGTCCATGCTCTCGTCGCCGTCATCCACCCATACCACCGGCGTGAAGCTGCGCTCGCCGGCCGCGTAGTCCACCACCAGCCACTGGTCCACGAACGCTGCCGCGGCGGGATGCACGGTGCCGTCGCCATCGGCAACCACCGAGGCGCCATCGAACACCAGTGCATCCTGCCCACCCACGACGTTGAGATAGGCAATCGCGGCCCCGCTCTCGCGGGTGCGTTCGGCCAGCAAGGCATCGCGTTGCGCATGCTTGCCACGCTCGTAGGGCGAGGCATTGGGCACCAACACCAACTCCGCGCCTGCCCGCACCGTGTTGGCCAACGGCTCGGCGAACCAGAGGTCTTCGCAGATCACCACGCCCACCTGCACGCCCTTGACCGTGACCACGCAGTTCTCGCCATCCGGGTCCACGTCGAAATACCGACGCTCGTCGAACACCGCATAGTTGGGCAGTTCGCGCTTGCGGTAGGTGGCTTCGATCCGCCCGTCGCGCAACACGCTGGCGGCGTTGTAGACCACGCTGCCGGCGCTTTGCGGCCAGCCGACCACCGCCACGATGCCGCGCGTGGCCGCCGCAATCCGTGCCAACGCCTGTTCGCAATGAGCGAGGAATCCCGGCCGTAACAGCAAGTCTTCCGGCGGATACCCGCTGATCGCCAATTCGGGAAACAGCACGATGTCGGCCTCGAACTCGTCGCGCGCCGCTGCGATGTATTCGATGATGCGATCGGTATTCTGCGTCACGCCGCCGACCGGGAAGTCGAACTGGGCCATGGCGATGCGGAGGGTCTGGGACATATCGGCAGCCTTTTGCAGATTCCTACCGAACGCCGGAAGGAGGAAGAGAGAAGCGGGCAACACATAGCCGTCGCGCAATCGCGTCGCAGACAGCGTCGGTGCGCACCAGCACTTCATTATTCCAGAAGCGCAGCAGCTGGAAGCCTTTTCGGTGCAGGAAGGCCTCGCGCGCGGCATCGCAGGACGCATCCAGGTGTTGGCTGCCGTCAAGTTCGACGATCAGCGCCCGTTCCAGGCAAGCGAAATCGGCGACATACGGGCCGACCGGACACTGCCTGCGGAACTTGAATCCCAACAGCCGCCGATCGCGCAGGCGGTACCAAAGCAAATGCTCGGCAGCGGTCATCTCGCGCCGCAAGGTTTTTGCAAAGCGGATCTTCTCACCGGTGCGCATCAGAAGCTCCCAGGTCTGGGGAGCTCACAGCTTGGTGTGGAGCGCCACGGATCGCTATCGGCTGCGGCCGTCGGGGAGTGTGGGGAAAGCCGCCCTCACCCCTGCCCCTCTCCCGCAAGCGGGAGAGGGGAAATCCAAGACGAAAGGCAGGCGGTGGATCGGTCTGCTTCTGCTTCTGCTTCTGCTTCTGCTTCTGCTGCTTCTGCTGCTTCTGCTGCTTCTGCTGCTGCTGCTGGTGCTGCTGGTGCTGGTGCTGGTGGTGCTAGTGCTGGTGGTGCTAGTGCTGGTGGCGCTGCTGGTGGCCCTGGTGGCCCTGGTGATGCTGGTGATGCTGCTGGTGATGCTGCTGGTGCTGGTGCTGGTGGTGCTAGTGCTGGTGGTGCTAGTGCTGGTGGCGCTGCTGGTGGCCCTGGTGGCCCTGGTGATGCTGGTGATGCTGCTGGTGATGCTGCTGGTGATGCTGCTGGTGTTGGTGTTGATGCTGCTGGTGTTGATGCTGCTGGTGTTGATGCTGCTGGTGTTGGTGTTGGTGTTGGTGGTGGTGGTGGTGGTGGTGTTGCTGGTGTTTGTGCCGGTGCCGGTGCCGGTGCCGATACTGCAAAGCTGCAGCTCTTATTGCCCCAACGCTCACACCTGCGCTCGTCACTCCCTTCTCCCGCCTGCGGGAGAAGGTGCCCGAAGGGCGGATGAGGGCAAGCTCCCGCGCACCAACAACAAAAAGGCCGCCCGAAGGCGGCCTCTCTGACGCTCACACGCTTGCGCGCGGGGCGTGCTTACTTCACCAGCGCTGCGATCGCCGCACCCAGATCGCCCGGCGAACGGACGGTCTTGACGCCAGCGGCTTCCATCGCCGCGAACTTGCCTTCGGCCGTGCCCTTGCCACCGGACGCGATCGCACCGGCGTGGCCCATGCGCTTGCCGGCTGGCGCCGAGGCACCGGCGATGAAGCCGACGACCGGCTTCTTGACGTGGTTCTTGATGTACTCGGCACCGGCCTCCTCGGCGTCGCCGCCGATCTCGCCGACCATGATGATGCCTTCGGTCTGCGGGTCTTCGTTGAACAGCTTGAGGCAGTCGACGAAGTTCAGGCCGTTGATCGGGTCGCCGCCGATGCCGATGCAAGTGGACTGGCCCAGGCCGACCTCGGTGGTCTGCTTGACCGCTTCATAGGTCAGCGTGCCCGAGCGCGACACGATGCCGATCTTGCCCGGCTTGTGGATGTGGCCCGGCATGATGCCGATCTTGCATTCGCCCGGGGTGATCACGCCGGGGCAGTTCGGCCCGATCAGCACGGTGTCCGGATGCGAGCGGGTTAGCACGTTCTTGACGCGCAGCATGTCCAGCACCGGGATGCCTTCGGTGATGCAGACGATGACCTTGATGCCGGCCGCAGCCGCTTCCAGGATCGCATCGGCCGCGTACGGCGGCGGCACGTAGATCACCGAGGCGTCGGCGCCGGTGGCCTCGACCGCATCGGCGACGGTGTTGAACACCGGCAGGTTGATATGGGTGGTGCCGCCCTTGCCGGGCGTCACGCCGCCGACGACCTGGGTGCCGTACTCGACCATCTGGGTGGCGTGGAAGGTGCCCTGCTGGCCGGTAAAGCCCTGCACGATCACCTTGGTGTTCTTGTTAATCAAAACGGACATGGATAATTCCTTCGGTGTCGTGGATCAGGCGGCGTTCTTGACAGCTTCAACGACTTTCTTGGCACCGTCGTTGATGTTGTCGGCCGGGATGATGGCCATGCCGCTGTCGCGCAGCAGCTGCTTGCCTTCTTCCACGTTGGTGCCTTCCAGGCGCACCACGACCGGAACCTTGACGCCCACTTCCTTGACCGCGGCGATGATGCCTTCGGCGATCATGTCGCAGCGGACGATGCCGCCGAAGATGTTGACGAAGATGCCTTCGACCTTGTCCGAGGACAGGATCAGCTTGAACGCCTCGATGACGCGCTGCTTGTTCGCACCGCCGCCCACGTCCAGGAAGTTCGCCGGCTCGCCGCCATTGAGCTTGATCACGTCCATGGTGGCCATGGCCAGGCCTGCGCCATTGACCATGCAACCGATGTTGCCGTCCATGGTGACGTAGTTGATGTCCAGCTCCGACGCGGTCACTTCGGTTTCGTCTTCCTGCGTCTTGTCGCGCATGGCGACCAGCTGCTTCTGACGGAACGCGGCGTTGTCGTCGCTGTCGAACTTGCCGTCCAGCGCGTACAGGTTGCCGTCGTCCAGGATCGCCAGCGGGTTGATTTCAACCAGCGCCAGATCCTTTTCGTTGAACAGGCGATACAGGTTCACCATGATGCTGGCGAACTGGCCGGCCTGCTTGGCGTTCAGGCCGAGCTTGAAGCCGAAATCGCGGCCGTGGTAGCCCTGCACGCCTTCGACGAAATCCACATTGAGCGCGTGGATCAGCTCAGGGGTTTCGGCCGCGACCTGCTCGATCTCCACGCCGCCCTCGCTGGAGGCGATGTATGTGATGGTCTTGGTGCCGCGGTCGACCAGGATCGACAGGTACAGCTCCTTGACGATCTCGCCGGCGGTGGTCACCAGCACCAGGTTGATTGGCAGCTCGACGCCGGCGGTCTGGTAGGTCGACATCTTGGTGCCGAGCATCTTGGCGGCTGCGGCCTTCACGTCGTCGGTGGTCTTGCAGAACTTGACGCCGCCAGCCTTGCCGCGGCCGCCCGCGTGGATCTGCGCCTTCACCATCCAGGGCCTTGGCCCAGGGAATTGGCGACTTCAACCGCTTCGTCCGGGGTCGCCGCGACCTTGCCGGCCGGAACGGGGATGCCGTACTCGGCAAGCAGCTGTTTTGACTGGTATTCGTGGAAATTCATGCGTCACCGTGGGAAAAGGAAACGACCGCTGCGTGCAACGCAGACCGCCGGGGCGGCACGTCATGGGACGCGAACGGGCCGCCTATTGTGGCCGACCACGCCGTGCGGCGCAAAATTCGACGGGATTGGCCGCCCGATCGCAGCGCTTGCGCGCCGGCCGACTCTGTGCGCAAGCGCTGCGCAGACCGCGCACCTGCCTATACTCGCGGCTCGCTCCAGCGGGGAATCGGCTTGGCATCCATCGCATCGCTCATCGCCCGGATCCAGTCCGCGCCGCAGCGCGAGCTGTACTTTTTCTCGCTGTACCGGGTGCTGGTGGCCGGCCTGATCGCCGCACTGGTGTTCAGCCCCTTGTCCGACGCCATCCCCGAGCCGCGCTACCCGCGCCTGGCCGCCGGCGTGGCGATCGGCTACCTGAGCATGGCGATCCCGCTGCTGTTCTGGGGCCGCGGCGAACGTCGCCTCACCCCCACCGTGCTGTGCGCGGTAGTGGCCGATATCCTTGCCGCTACCCTGGCCACGCACGCCCTGCCCGGTGCCAGCGCCGGGATCGCGATGATGCTGCTGTTCAACGTGGCGGCCGCCTCGATCCTGCTGCGGCTGCGCTACGGCATGAGCATCGCGGTGCTCGCCAGCGCCGCCATCCTGCTGGAATACCTGTGGACCCTGCTCGAAGGCGGCGGCGCCACCCGGCCGGTGGCCGAGCTTGCGATGTTTGCCACCAGCTACGTCGCGGTGGCCTTCATCTGCGAACAAATCGCCGCCCGCGCCCGTCGCAACCAGATGCTGGCCGAAGAACGCGGCGCCCAGGTCGCCAATCTGTACGAGATCAACGAACTGATCATCCGGCGCATGCGCACCGGCGTGCTGGTGGTGGATACCCACAACCACATCTCGTTGGCCAACGAAGCGGCGCTGAGCTTGCTGGGCGATGGCGACCAACGGCCCCCGTCCACCGACCTGTCGCTGGTGGCGCTCACCCCGGAACTGGCGCGCCGGCTGCAGCGCTGGCGTAGCGGCTGGCGCCAGGAAGAAGCCCCGCTGCAACTCGGCGCCGACCGCCCGGAAGTGCAGCCGCGCTTCGTGCGCCTGCTCGCCGACAGCGATCTGGTGCTGGTGTTTCTGGACGATGCCACCGTGGTATCGCGCCGCGCCGAGTCGCTGACCCTGTCGGCCATGGGGCGTTTCTCGGCCAGCCTGGCGCACGAGATCCGCAACCCGCTGGCCGCCATCAGCTACGCCTCGCAGTTGCTGGAGGAGTCGCCGGACATCGGCGATGCCGACCGCCGCCTGCTGCAGATCATCCACCAGCAATGCCAGCGCACCAACGGCATCGTCGAGAGCGTGCTCGCACTGGCGCGCCGGGAACGGGCCACCCCGGACAATCTAGACCTGGCCGCATTTGTACGCCGCTTCGTGGTCGAATACCGCCAGACCTTGTCGATGGAAACCGACATCCTGGAGGCCAGCATCCAGGGCAGCTCCGTGCATGCGTTGGTCGACCCCAAGCACCTGCATCAGATCCTCACCGCGCTGGTGCACAACGCACTCAAGTACGGCCGGGTGATGGACGAACCGGCACGGGTCAAGCTGCACGTCGAGCGCCTCGAGCGCATGGCAGTGATCGATGTGATCGACCGCGGTCCAGGCATTCCGGAAGCGGTGGCGGCACAACTGTTCCGCCCGTTCTATACCACCTCCGAGCATGGCACCGGCCTGGGCCTGTACATCGCCCAGGAACTCTGCCGCGCCAACCAGGCGCAACTGGACTACGTCTCGGTCCCCGGCGGCGGCGCGTGCTTCCGGATTTCGTTGCAAGGACCCAACGGATTGCTCGGCAAGTAAGGACCTGGCGATCGGTCGAGCGGGATGCCTGATGTGACAATAACGAGCAGAGCGAGCAGCGTGATCGATAGCAGACCGTTGCAATTGGCGAAGACGCAAACGCCATGCGGTAGTTGGCTTGCAGGGCTTGCGGGCCTGCGCAAGCAAGGCTTTCGTATGCAGACGCGTTTGGCGACGCAGCACATCTACAGCCCCGCATCGCCGACTGGCATCGGCGCCTTGCAAACGTGCTGAAAACCGCAACGATGCGCCCGCGCAGCAGGTGAACGGTTGGGCGGCGACCCGCTCGACAATTGTCGACCATCATCACGCTGGGCTATCGTGCGTCCCATGAACGAACCCAAAAGCGCCCTGGTTGTCGATGACGAGCGTGATATCCGCGAGTTGCTTGTTCTCACCCTGGGCCGCATGGGCCTGCGCATCAGCACCGCTGCCAACCTGGCCGAGGCGCGCGAGTTGCTGGCCAACAATCCCTACGATTTGTGCCTGACCGACATGCGGTTGCCAGACGGCAACGGCATCGAACTGGTCACCGAAATCGCAAAACACTATCCGCAGACGCCGGTGGCGATGATCACCGCCTTCGGCAGCATGGACCTGGCCGTGGAAGCGCTGAAAGCCGGCGCCTTCGATTTCGTCAGCAAGCCGGTCGACATCGGCGTGCTGCGCGGCCTGGTCAAGCACGCGCTGGAATTGAACAACCGCGACCGCCCCGCTCCGCCACCGCCGCCACCGGAACAGGCCAGCCGCCTGCTTGGCGACTCCAGCGCCATGGAAAGCCTGCGCGCCACCATCGGCAAGGTGGCGCGCAGCCAGGCGCCGGTCTACATCGTCGGCGAATCGGGCGTGGGCAAGGAGCTGGTCGCACGTACCATCCACGAACAAGGCGCACGCGCCGCCGGCCCGTTCGTGCCGGTCAACTGCGGCGCCATTCCCGCCGAGCTGATGGAAAGCGAATTCTTCGGCCACAAGAAAGGCAGCTTCACCGGCGCGCATGCCGACAAGCCCGGGCTGTTCCAGGCCGCGCACGGCGGCACCTTGTTCCTGGACGAAGTGGCCGAATTGCCGTTGCAAATGCAGGTCAAGCTGCTGCGCGCCATCCAGGAAAAGTCGGTGCGACCGGTCGGCGCATCCAGCGAATCGCTGGTGGATGTGCGCATCCTCTCGGCCACCCACAAGGATCTGGGCGACCTGGTCTCCGACGGCCGCTTTCGGCATGACCTGTACTACCGCATCAACGTGATCGAGTTGCGTGTGCCGCCGCTGCGCGAACGCGGTGGCGACCTGCCGCAGCTGGCCGCGGCCATCATCGCGCGGCTGGCACACAGCCACGGCCGCCCCATTCCGCTGCTGACCCAATCGGCGCTCGACGCATTGAATCACTACGGCTTCCCCGGCAACGTGCGCGAACTGGAAAACATCCTCGAACGCGCCCTGGCCCTGGCCGAAGACGACCAGATCAGCGCTACCGACCTGCGCCTGCCCGCGCACGGCGGCCACCGTTTGGCCGCCCCCAGGAGGCGCCGCGCGGCCGAACCGCGCGAAGCCGTGGTCGACATCGACCCCGCCTCGGCCGCGCTGCCGTCCTACATCGAGCAACTGGAACGCGCCGCGATCCAGAAGGCGCTGGAAGAAAACCGCTGGAACAAGACCAAGACTGCTGCGCAGTTGGGCATCACGTTTCGGGCGCTGCGTTACAAGCTGAAGAAGCTGGGGATGGAGTAGCAGAGCAGGGAATCGGGAGTGGGGAATCGGGAATCGTAAAAGCGCAGTTGCCGGCCTCGATGGCCTGTGTGGGAGACACTGCGATGGACCGGCTCATGCGTCAGCTCCCGGTCGTCGGCTGCAATGCTCGACGCTGTTGTCCAGACAAAACAGCCTGGACCGTACGGGTCCGCCAGCTGTTCCAATTCCCTCATCCCTAATCCCTAATCCCGATTCCCAGCCCTTCGTCCTTGGTTACTCGATTGATTTGCGCCAGGCCGGTCGCCCAATGCGCAGCCCTCATCAACGCCGACTGGCGCAAATCGCCGATACCGATCTTATGCGCTACATCGGCGATCTGCATCGCAGTACAGACCTCTTCTCCCGCTTACGGGAGAAGGTGCCCGAAGGGCGGATGAGGGCGCTTAGTCTTTCGTCACACGATTGATCTCGGCCAGGCTGGTCACCCAATGCGCAGCCGTCATCAACGCCCACTGCCGCAAATCGCCGATACCGATCTTCTGTGCTGCATCGGCGACCTGCATCGCAGTGCAGCCCTCTTCTCCCGCTTGCGGGAGAAGGTGCCCGGAGGGCGGATGAGGGCGCTTAGTCCTTCGTCACACGATTGATCTCGGCAAGGCTGGTGACCCAATGCGCAGCCCTCATCAAACGCCGACTGGCGCAAATCGCCGATACCGATCTTCTGCGCTGCATCGGCGATCTGCATCGCAGTGCAGCCCTCTTCTCCCGCTTGCGGGAGAAGATGCCCGGAGGGCGGATGAGGGCCTTTTAGTCCTTGGTGACCCGGTTGATCTCTGCCAGGCTGGTGACCCCATTCGCAGCCTTCATCAGCGCCGATTGACGCAAATCTCGGATACCGATCGCCTGCGCGGCCTCGGCGATCTGCATTGCATTGCCGCCTTCCAGCACGATCGCACTGATCTCGTCGGTCATCGGCATCACCTGGTAGATACCGGTCCGCCCCTTGTAGCCTTCGGTGCACTCGTCGCAGCCAACCGCCTCATACAGCTCGATCCCGGCGGCAAGCTGGGCAGGCGTGAATCCTTCGGCCAGCAATGCGTTATCAGGCAGCGTCGACTTGCGCTTGCAGTTGTTGCACAAGCGCCGCGCCAGCCGCTGCGCGATGACCAGGGTCACCGACGAGGTGATGTTGTACGGCGCGATGCCCATGTTCATCAGACGCGCAATGGTCTGTGGCGCATCGTTGGTGTGCAACGTCGACAGCACCATGTGACCGGTCTGGGCCGCCTTGATCGCGATCTCGGCGGTCTCCAGGTCGCGGATTTCGCCGACCATGATGATGTCCGGATCCTGTCGCAGGAACGAGCGCAAGGCTGCGGCGAAGGTCATGCCACGCTTGTTGTTCTGCTGCACCTGGTTGACACCAGGCAAGCGGATTTCGACCGGGTCTTCCGCAGTGGAGATATTGCGCGTCTCGTCATTGAGGATACCCAGCGCCGTGTACAGCGAGACCGTCTTGCCCGAGCCAGTCGGCCCGGTCACCAGTACCATCCCGTACGGCTTGTGGATCGCTTCCAGGAACAACTTCTGCTGGTCCGCCTCATAGCCCAGCTTGTCGATACCCAGCTTGGCCGCGCTGCCGTCCAGGATACGTAGCACCACCTTCTCACCGAACAGGGTCGGCAAGGTACTGACACGGAAGTCGATCTGCTTGGTCTTGGACAGGTTGAGCTTGATGCGCCCATCCTGCGGCACCCGCTTCTCGGCGATATCCAGCTGCGACATCACCTTCAGGCGCGCTGCGATGCGCTGATTCAGCTTCACCGGCGCCTTGGCCACGTTCTTGAGCAAGCCGTCGATGCGCAAGCGCACCCGGTAATCGTCTTCATACGGCTCGAAATGGATGTCCGAGGCTCCCCGCCTGATCGCATCCACCAGCACCTTGTTGACGAACTTCACCACCGGCGTGTCGTCGCCCTTGGCATCGACCCCGGAATCCCCGCCGGCGCCCATGTCCTCGTCGCCGGCCGAGACGTCGAGATCCCCATGCCCTCCTCGTCGTCACCGAGCGCGGAGCCCAGTGCAGCATTGCTGGCCTGCCATTGCTCCAGGGTGCGACGGATCTGATCTTCATCCACAAGGATGGGCTCAACTACCAAGTTCGTGTGGAACTTGATGTCATCCAGCGCCCGGGTCTGGGTCGGATTGCTCACCCCACGAACAGCCGGTTGCCGCGCTTGAACAGCGGCAGGACTTGGTGCTTCTGGAGTAGTTCCTCACTCACCAGCTTGACCGCGTTTTGGCTGGCGTCGAACGCCGACACATCCAGCAGCGGCATACCGAACTCGACCGCATTAGCAGCGGCGAGCTGGGAAGCAGTGACCAACTTCTTCTCAGCAAACCATTGCGGCAGAGGAACTTTTGCCGCAGATGCCTGATCCATCGCAGATCGCGCAACTGCCTCTTCGACAGCGCCGTCCTGTACCAGACGGCGCGCGATGCCCGTAATTCCCACCAAATTTGCGGTCACGGCGCTATTCATCATTGTTTCCGAGTGGCCCATGTCAGACCAAAAATACAGCCACCAAGCTCTAACACGAGACAAACTAGCGGCATGATGCAGGAGCGAAGCGATCTTTGTCTACCGGGGGCAAATCCGTGCTGCATGTCCAAATACCATTTGCATCCCGGGCCCACGTGAGCTTGGCGCCATTGACACGTGGATTGCCGCGCAACGTGCAATCTATAGCGTGTGCTTGAGCACCACTAGCATCAGGTGCAAGCACACTAATGCCACTGCATCGACTGGTAGCAGTCGCAGTCAAACCAATTGCGGAGGCTGAAGTTAGTGTGCTGCCCTCGCTGTCATTGACCAAAATCTCGTAGCGCGTCTTCCCGGGGCTGACTTCGGCCAAGCCGGCTGCCACCTGCGATTTGGCAACGTAGGTCTGATATTGCGGGATCGCTATGGAAGCAAGCAGGGCGATTATAGCGATTACAATCATCAATTCGATCAGTGTGAAGCCTTTAATCTCCTTATTGGCGAAGAACTCAATCCGCATATCAGCTCCCCTCAGCTGCGAATTCACTAGGACCCGTTACGATAAAGTCGGCGAAATGATCAAAAAAACCCCGACCTAAGTCGGGGTTTTTAATGAGAGGTTCAAATATTACTGACAGGTAGCTGGAGCGAACTTTGCCTTATCACCAGTCGCGATATCAGTCGAGCAGGTCCAAACACCGTTGGTATCACGAGCCCAAGTGATCTTCTTACCAACAATACGCGGGCTACCGGCCAGCGTGCAGCTCAAAGCGTTAGTCTGCGCACCGGTTGTAGCATCCGGAGCCAACACCGTAATCGTCGAACAGCGATTGGTGGTCGACGAGGCCTGCAGACCAACTGCATCAGCAGTCGTCAGCGTCGAGCCCTTGCCTTCGTTCAAAAGAGTTTCGTACTGCGTCTTGCCCGGGCTCAGCTCGGCCAGACCAGCAGTGACCTGCGACTTTGCGACATAGTTCTGGTACTGCGGCAGTGCAATGGCGGCCAAGATTGCAATGATCGCGATGACGATCATGAGTTCGATCAGAGTGAAACCGTGTTGCTTCTTCATAAATATCCCCTAGAGTAATTAATGTCTTCGCCCACGGAGCACTCCCTTTGGGCGCCGCGTAGCGAGGTGCCACGTGCAGAGTACCTGTAGCAGAAAGCGTGCCAGTTTTCTGCACGCCGTCAAAGTGCTCCCGGATCAGATGATGCAGCAGTACCGCAGCGGTGCACAGAGGCAGAAACGCGAACTGCGACCCACTTCTTGCCGAGCCCTCGCGGGTCACTAGGTGACGCAGAACGTCAGGTCCAGGCTGGCGGTTGGGGAGCTATCTGCTACCTGAAAATTAGGTGCCAGCGATCCAGTAACGGGTTACCATCCTTCAGGTATCCGCCTGGGGATGGTGGATGGGGAATTCACATGTCAGCAGTACGTAACGCAGTCAAGACGAAGACCGCCGCACCGGCGGAGCAGATGAGCCCGTTTATCTGGGAGGGAACAGACAAGCGCGGCGTCAAGATGAAAGGCGAACAAACGGCCCGCAATGCAAATCTGCTGCGTGCCGAGCTGCGACGCCAGGGCATTACCCCCTCGTTGTGAAAGTTAAGCCGAAGCCACTATTCGGCGCTGCAGGAAAGAAGGTCTCCGCAAAAGACATTTCATTTTTCAGCCGACAGATGGCAACCATGATGAAATCGGGCGTGCCGATTGTCGGCGCGCTAGAGATCATTGGTAGCGGCCAGAAAAATCCGCGCATGCGCACAATGGTTGGCCAGATCAGGACAGATATCGAAGGCGGGGCATCGCTTTACGAAGCCGTAAGCAAGCACCCGGTGCAATTTGATGAGCTCTATCGGAATTTGGTCAAAGCAGGCGAAGGCGCAGGCGTACTGGAAACTGTGCTCGACACCGTCGCCACTTACAAAGAGAACCTTGAAGCCCTAAAAGGCAAGATCAAGAAGGCCCTGTTCTACCCTGCCATGGTAATGGCGGTGGCGATGTTGGTCAGTGCAATCCTGCTTGTTTGGGTGGTCCCCCAATTTGAAGATGTCTTCAAAGGCTTTGGCGCTGAGCTGCCTGCTTTCACACAGATGATCGTCAACCTGTCTCGCTTTATGGTGTCTTGGTGGTGGCTGATGCTGTTCGCACTTATTGGCGCTGCAATCGGTTCTGTTTTCGCGTACAAACGTTCACCAGCAATGCAACATGGCATGGACCGTTTAGTGCTAAAAGCGCCAATCATTGGCCAGATCATGCATAACAGCTCAATTGCAAGATTCGCCCGGACAACGGCGGTTACATTCAAGGCCGGCGTACCGCTAGTCGAGGCGCTGGGCATCGTGGCCGGTGCTACAGGCAACTCGGTCTACGAAAAAGCAGTACTGCGCATGCGCGAAGACGTCTCGGTGGGCTACCCGGTCAACGTAGCGATGAAACAGGTCAACCTGTTTCCGCACATGGTGGTGCAGATGACCGCCATCGGCGAAGAAGCGGGCGCGCTGGATGCCATGTTGTTCAAGGTGGCTGAGTATTTCGAGCAGGAAGTCAACAACGCGGTCGATGCGCTCAGCAGCCTGATCGAACCCCTGATCATGGTGTTCATTGGTACCATCGTCGGCGGCATGGTCATCGGCATGTACCTGCCCATCTTCAAGCTCGCCTCGGTGGTTGGATAAGACGTAATGGCATTTCTCGACCAGCATCCCGGCCTCGGCTTTCCCGCCGCGGCCGGACTGGGACTGCTGATCGGCAGCTTCCTGAACGTGGTGATCCTGCGCTTACCCAAGCGCATGGAATGGCAGTGGCGGCGGGATGCGCGCGAGATTTTGGAGCTGCCCGATATCTACGAGCCGCCGCCGCCGGGGATCGTGGTGGAGCCCTCGCACGACCCGGTGACAGGCGACAAGCTCAAGTGGTGGGAAAACATTCCGGTCCTGAGCTGGGCGATGCTGCGCGGCAAGTCGCGCTACAGCGGCAAGCCGATCTCGATTCAGTATCCGTTGGTCGAGTTGCTCACCTCCATCCTGTGCGTCGCCAGCGTGTGGCGCTTCGGCTTCGGCTGGCAGGGCTTCGGCGCGATCGTGTTGAGTTGCTTCCTGGTGGCGATGTCGGGCATCGACCTGCGTCACAAGCTACTGCCGGACCAGTTGACTCTGCCGCTGATGTGGTTGGGGCTGGTCGGGTCGATGGATAACCTTTACATGCCGGCCAAGCCCGCCCTGTTGGGCGCGGCGGTGGGCTATGTTTCGCTATGGACCGTATGGTGGTTGTTCAAACAGCTCACCGGCAAGGAGGGCATGGGCCACGGCGATTTCAAGCTACTGGCCGCGCTCGGCGCCTGGTGTGGGCTCAAAGGCATCCTGCCCATCATCCTGATCTCTTCGCTGGTCGGCGCCATCCTCGGCTCGATCTGGCTGGTCGCCAAGGGCCGCGACCGCGCCACCCCCATCCCGTTCGGCCCCTACCTGGCCATTGCCGGCTGGGTGGTGTTCTTCTGGGGCAACGACCTGGTGGACAGCTATCTGCACTTCGCGGGTCTGCGTTGACCCTGGCACGATGAGTGATTTCATCGTCGGTCTTACGGGCGGCATCGCGTCCGGCAAGAGCGCGCTAGCCGCGGAGTTCGAGAAACTGGGTGTACCGGTGATCGATGCGGATGTGGTTGCGCGGCAGGTTGTGGAGCCCGGCCCCATTCTTGATGCCATCGCCGATCGCTTTGGACGCGCCATCTTGTTGCCGGATGGCGCGCTAGATCGCTCCGCCTTGCGCCAAATTGTCTTTGCCGATCCACTCCAACGGAAGGCGCTGGAAGCCATCACTCACCCCGCCATCCGCGCCGAACTGCGTCGCGCGGCACTGGCTACCCCGGGGCCGTACACCATCGTGGCCATCCCGCTGCTTGCTGAAGCCGGGGGACGTGCCACCTACCCGTGGCTGGACCGCATCCTAGTCGTCGATGTCCCCGCCGCCTTGCAGCACGCGCGCCTAATGCGGCGCGATGGCGCAACCCCGAGTTGGCGAATCGGATGATCGCCGCGCAGGCAACGCGCGAACAGCGAGAAGCCATCGCAGACGATGTTGTTAGCAATGACCGCACTCCGGAACAATTGGAGCAGGAAGCGCGCAGGTTGGATGTTGTCTATCGGGTAGCCGCTTCAGAGCATTAGCGCTTGATCGTAGGCAACGATGGTGCGGCCGTGGTTGCAAACCATGTCACGAGCATCGGCGAAAAACGCTACTTTTCGCATTGCAGGAGTGCAGACAATGCGCCCAAGTGACACTTCGGGCATAGTTGCATGAATACACCCTTTGCCCCAGCCATTATTTTAGCCATCAAGGAAGAGAGCAATGCACGCCAGAAGCAGTAATTCATTTATCACCCAGTCAAATAATTCACCGTTAATTTCTCAAAAGCGGTTCACGGCAATCGCGCTGCAACAAGCATCAAAACTTGTTTTAATGACAGCGCTCTGCCTTCCTACGTCTGCTGTACTCGCTCAAGACTTCGAAGTTAGCAAAATCCCACCGCTACCCGGTGAATTCAACCCTGAGATTGACAATTATGGCGCTGGCTGCCGAATCCTCCAATGTGAAGGACAAGGCAACGGACTATGGAATGGACAACCCGCATCAATAGTGGTTATCAGCTACACAGGGCCGGAGGGACCAGAACTTCGCCCTTACATTGCGGCTGGATTTTCAAGCGCAAATAATTGCACCACAGACAATTCCACTTGCCGACCTTCAAGCAGCGGTTATTTCCCTACATTGTTGGCAAAACATTGGCAATGCCCAGCCGGATTTGATCCCAATCCAAATAACATAATGACATGCATTCGTCGGCCAGTTGACCCGGGCAAGAACAACGAATGTGATGCACCAACATCTGGCTCTTGCACCGCAGGAAATCCGGTCAATTTTTTTACTGGCACCAAGCTACAGAAAGATATAGATTTCTCTGCACCCGCAACCAAGCTCCAATTCGCTCGCTTTTACACCAGCGGAAATATCGGGCTTGATGCCGGCTCTCCGCTAGGCATTGAGTGGCGGCATTCTTACATGCGGTCCATCAGAGCCAACTTAGCATCGGGCGCAAAAACAGTTCTGCTAACAAGACCAAGTGGCAACTCTTATTTGTTCAAGGACGTGGGAAGTGGCGAATGGCATGCAGAAAGCGACGTGCGCTACGTACTCGAGGAAGTTAGGGAGGACGGGGCGCTGGTGAGCTGGCATGTCCACGCTCCCGATCAGACCATTGAAGAGTTTGATGCAGCTGGCAACTTGCAGAAAATCGACTACCCTGACGGCGATTTTATAACCTTTCGCTACAGTGAGGGGAAAGTTTCAATAGCGACTGATGCGAATGGGCGAAGTCTTGCCTTTTCGTACAAATATGGGGGTAATCCCCGCCCATTAGCAGACGCCAGAAGTGGAATTTTCTCGTCCCCTTTCCCGAGGAGGTTCCATGAAGAAGTCCCGCTTTACCGACAGCCAGATCATCGCCGTGCTCAAGCAGGCCCAGGCCGGTGCGCCCGTGCCGGAGCTGTGCCGCGAGCACGGCATCAGCTCGGCCACGTTCTACAAGTGGCGCAGCAAGTTCGGCGGCATGGACGTGTCCATGGTCGCGCGCATGAAGGAGCTGGAGGAGGAGAACCGCCGGCTCAAGAAGATGTACGCCGAGGCGCAGCTCAGTACCGACCTGCTGAAGGAAGCGCTCGCAAAAAAATGGTGAGGCCATCTCAGCGACGCGAGATGGCCCAATCGGCAGTCACGAGCGGGCGTACGAACATCCGCCACGCCTGCCAGGCCTTCGCGGTGAGCGAGACCTGCTTCCGCTACCAGGCCAAGGCCAGCGAGCAGAACGCCCGGATCGCCGACTGGCTGGTCCGCCTGACGACCGCCCATCGCGACTGGGGCTTTGGCCTGTGCTACCTGTACCTGCGCAACGTGAAGGGCTTTGGCTGGAATCACAAGCGGGTCTACCGGATCTACCGCGAGCTGGAGTTGAACCTGCGGATCAAGCCGAGGAAGCGGCTGGTGCGTGAGCGGCCCGAGCCTCTGGCGGTGCCGGAGGCTATCAACCAGGTCTGGTCGATGGACTTCATGCACGACCAGTTGGCCGACGGCCGCAGCTTCCGGCTGTTCAATGTGCTCGACGACTTCAATCGCGAGGGGCTGGGGATCGAGGTGGATCTGTCGCTGCCGTCAGCCCGTGTGATCCGATCGCTGGAGCAGATCATCGAGTGGCGCGGCAAGCCCGCCGTGATCCGCTGCGACAACGGCCCTGAATACATCAGTGGCGCGTTGCTGTCCTGGGCGCAGCGGCATGGTATCCGGGTCGAGCACATCCAGCCGGGCAAGCCACAGCAGAACGCCTACGTTGAACGCTACAACCGCACCATCCGCTACGCCTGGCTCGCCCAAACCCTGTTCGACACCATCGACCAGGTGCAGGACAAAGCCACCCGCTGGCTATGGACGTACAACCACGAGCGTCCGAATATGGCGCTCGGCGGCATCACGCCTGCCATGAAGTTGGCGATGGCCGCTTAGCTCCACTTCTGGCGACCGCTAGAAGTGGGGGATTACCCATAACAGACCTCGCGCGGACGATCTACCGCCGCGCCCACCGCGCAAGGCGCGCACGCCCTCGCGCTGCACCGTGGGCTATGCGTTCTACGATGCAGAACCCGGCCGGCCACACAGCCAGCGCATCCCTAGCGTGCGCTTGCGCGGGCTGTGGCTGGAACAATTGGGCTTTGCGGTTGGCTGCAAGCTGCAGACCACGGCACGTGCGGGCAAGTTGGTGGTGACGGTGGTGGAGCGCTGAGCTGGGTTTTGGGTGTGGTTGTTGTTGTCTGGAGGCGCTGCCCTGGGGGCGCAATGGGTAAGGCCGTCGCGCCCGGGTGCGCTCCTACGGGAGTGCGTGTGGTGGTCAGCGATGGAAGGCCAATGTTGCGATGACGCCGCGCTGCTGGCCTGGGCGCACGCTGACCCGCCAGCCGTACAGATCGCAAAGACGGCTGACGATCGATAGACCGATGCCACCACCCTGCGAGTGCCCGGCGTGGGTGCCGCGGTAGCCGCGCTGGAACAGCTTGGCGGCGTCTTCCTCGCTCAGGCCGGGGCCCGAATCGATCACTTCGACGGCATCGCCCAGCACGCGCACGCGCACCTGGCCATCCTGGGTGTATTTGACGGCGTTGCCGATCAAGTTGCCGAGCGCGACCGACAGGGCCGATTCCGGTGCATCGATGACCAGGTCGCGCCCGCCTTCCAGCACGAGTTCCAGGGGCTTTCCGCCGAGCTGGGCGCGGTGCGAATCGATCAGTTGTTCGGCCACCTTGGCGACGTTGCTGCTGCCCTGCCAGCGCTCGTTGCGCGAGAGCAACAGCAGCGAGCCGATCAAATCGCTGCATTGCTGCTCTGCGCGCTGGATGCGTTGCAGCCGCTGCAACACCTTTTCGTCCAGGTTGGGCTTGGTGAGCAGCAGCTCGGTGGCGCCGCGGATCACCGCCAGCGGCGTGCGCAGTTCGTGGCTGACGTCGGCGTTGAATTCGCGGTCGCGCTGCACCACTTCGGTCAGACGCGCCGAGTAGTCGTCGAGCGCTTCGGCGAGCTGGCCGACCTCGTCGTCCGGGAAGTGCGCAGCCAGTGGCTTGGGTTGGCTGGTGCCGCCGCGATAGGCACGCAGGCGTGCGGCCAGATCGGAGACCGGGCGCATCACCTTGGACGCGGACCACCAGCCGATCAGCAACGAAAACCCGCTGAACACCAATACCGACAGGACCAGGGTACGCTTGAGCTGGATCTCGCCCTTCAGCGCCTGGGTCATGTCGTAGGCGAGGAAGAACCATTCGCTCGGTGTCTTGCGCACCGCAAGCTTGTACGAATAGGTATTGCCGCTTTCGTCCACGCCGGTGATGGTGTGGATGCCGTCGGGCAGCTGATACCACTCCGGTTGTTCGCGGCGTAGCGCTTCGAACTTGTCGCTTTTGACCACGCGCCCGCGCATCTGCTGCAACGGCAGATCGGGGTTGCGCATCGGATCGGAGTAAAAGCGTTGCGCGAAAGCGTCGATGTTGCGGTTCATCACATCTTCCACCAGCTGGTTTTCCAAGCGCGAGCGCGCCCAGTTGGTGGCGAAGGCGAACAGCGTTGTCAGGCAGAAGCCCAACAACACGAACGACAGGATGATGCGGCTGCGCAGGCGCCGCCGATAGCGGCCGCGCCTACGCGCCGGCCGCGTCTCGCTCGTACTTTCAGGCATCGGGCGAGGCGATGCGGTAGCCGATGCCGTGGCGGGTCTGGATCATCGGCACATCGAACGGCTTGTCGACCACGGCGCGCAGGCCGTGGATATGCACGCGCAACGAATCCGAATCGGGCAGTTCTTCGCCCCACACGCGGGTTTCCAGTTCCTGGCGTGTGACCACCGCCGGCGAGGCTTCCATCAGCGCCTGCAGGATCTTCAGCGCAGTCGGGTTGAGCTGGAGCAGCTTGCCGCGGCGCCGCACTTCCAGCGTATCCAGGTTGTATTCCAGATCGCCGGTTTCCAGCACGCGGGTGTGCACGCCCTTGCCACGACGCGACAGCGCGTTGAGGCGCACTTCCACTTCCTGCAGCGCGAACGGCTTGATCAGATAGTCGTCGGCGCCGGAGTCGAAGCCGGCCAGCTTGTTGTCCAGCGAATCGCGCGCGGTCAGCATCAACACGGGGTCTGCTTGCGCGCCTCGTTGCGCAGCTTGCGGCAGACCTCGATGCCATCCATGCCGGGCAGGTTGAGGTCGAGCACGATGGCGTCGAACTCGTGCACCACGGCAAGGTGGAGGCCAGTCACCCCGTCGGCGGCGAAGTCCACCGTATGACCACGGTCTTCGAGGTAATCGCCAAGGTTTGCGGCAATGTCGCTGTTATCTTCAATTACTAGAATTCGCACTGGAACCTCGTTCGTTAAGCTGTTTTAGCGCTGGCGCCGAGAAATTTCGTCTTGACTCACCGTGGTCTGACGGCGCCGCTGGGCAGCCGTCATGCACTGTTTCGTACTCATCCGCGACCCAGTCGCGCGCTCGCGCCGACAAATCAGCCGGCTATCTTCGCGCGCCCTGGTCAAAATTCTGGTGACGAGCTCCTGATCGTTGCGAACGGCGGCCAATTGCGCTGGCTGCAGTGCCTGGAGATCCGGCTGCGTCTGGAATACTGCTTCGATCCGATCAAGCGCAGCGCCCACCTTAGCGCGCTCATCCTGACTGATCTCGAGTACTTCTCGCCGTCGGCAAGATCGGTACGGACCTGCGCGGCCTGAGGCTGGAACGGCTTGTCCAGATCGAGCAACGGCCAGGGCATGACCACTCATCAGGCCAGTGGCGAGCAGCAGTCCCGCAATACTCCAACGCTTTGCCATGCGACGCCTCCTTGTGCCCGACCCATTTAACATTGGCGAATGTAGACGCGAACCCAAACAGCGGCAAGCCGTCCATAAAAAGGCCCAAGTGCGACATCGCACTTGGGCCAAAAGTTCATCCCGATCACCGTCACTGCCGAGAGCGGAGCTACGGTCGGAAGAGGCTAGCGAGGCCGTAATTAGATTTTCGTTAATTTTTGGTAAACCCGTTAACCAGCTGATCGGCGGACCGACTGCTCCAGGTGCTGGACAATCGCCTCGGCCACATCCACGCCGCACACGCCTTCCACCCCTTCCAGACCCGGGGTCGAGTTGACCTCCAGCACCAGCGGGCCGCGTCTTGACCGGATCAGGTCCACCCCTGCCACTGCCAAGCCCAAGGCGCGTGCCGAGCGCACCGCGACCTCCTGTTCCTGCGCGGTTGCCTCGGCCACGGCGGCAGTGCCGCCCAGGTGCAGATTGGACCGGAAATCGCCCTCGGCCGCCTGCCGGCGCATCGCCGCCACGACCCTGTCGCCGACCACGAAGCAGCGCAGGTCGGCGCCTTCGGCCTCACCGATGAACTCCTGCACGATGAAGTTGGCGTACAGCCCGCGCAGCGCTTCGACTACGCCGCGCGAAGCGCTGGCCTTTTCGGTCAGGATCACCCCGGCGCCTTGCGCACCCTCGTTCAACTTCACCACGTGCGGCGGTGGGCCGAGCATGGAGAGCAGATCCTGGGTGTCGTCGGGGTTGTCGCCGAACACGGTGACCGGCATGTCGATGCCCTGCGCGGCCAACAACTGATGCGCGCGCAGTTTGTCGCGCGAGCGCAGGATGGCGTCCGACGGATTGGGCGTGTAGGTGCCCATGAACTCGAGCTGGCGCAGCACTGCCGTGGCATAGCGGGTGATCGAGGCGCCGATGCGCGGGATCACTGCATCGAAGCCGGTGATCGACTTGCCCTTGTAGTGCAGGCTGAAGCCGTCGGCGGCGATGCGCATGTAGCAACGCAGCGGGTCGAGGATGCGCACGGTGTGACCACGCTTGCGTCCGGCTTCGATCAGCCGCCGGGTCGAATAGAGCTTGCTGTTGCGGGAAAGGATGGCGATTTTCATCGCGGCAGGCACACGGCGCGGCTTGGACATGGGCAGAGTCTGATGACGAAGTGACCCAAGTCCGTACAGCGCAGGCCGATTGCGCGTTCGCGGCAGCCCGCGATGTACGCTGCGATCAGGCCGACTGCGACGGTCCCGAGAACGGAAGAGCGACGGTACCGCGACAAGTCCGAACAACATTGTGCTGCACGGCCTCAACCGGGCCGATGCTAGCAGGGCGCTGGCGCGTCGCTCAAGCAACGCATGCGCGTAGTGGCGAAAAGCGCTCGCTATGCCGTCGTCCCGATCACAACCGGTGGGTGGCTTGCCCGATGACTCGCGCTTGGCCGTAAGCTGGCCCGCCGGCGCGTCGTTGCAGCGGCGCGCCGCGTGAGCGATCGCGACGGCCGCCCTCACGCCGCACACCTGTTGCCGTAACGCGTTTTGCACAGCGGTAGACGCAATGCTTGAGGCCCCTCAATGCCGGCGTGCCGGCACCTCCGAGACTCTCCATGCGACGTCCAGCAAGCGCGGCCTATGCCAACCCCTCCCGCATCCGTCAGGGGCGCCCGTTTCCACGCGGCGCCGTCTTCGACGGCAAGGGCACCAATTTCGCGCTGTTTTCCGCGCATGCCACGCGGGTCGAGCTATGCCTGTTCGACGAACAGGGCAACGAAACCCGCGTCGACCTGCCGGAGTACACCAACGAAATCTGGCACGGGTATCTTCCCGATGCCAAGCCGGGCCAGCGCTATGGCTACCGCGTGCACGGTCCCTACGCGCCGACCGAAGGTCATCGCTTCAACCACAACAAGTTGCTGCTGGACCCGTATGCGCGCGAGCTGGAAGGCGACCTGGTCTGGTCCGACGAGCTCTACGGCTACACCGTGGGCCACCCCGATGGCGACCTGAGCTTCGACGAGCGCGACAGCGCGCCATTCATGCCCAAGTGCGTGGTGGTCGAAGACACCTACGACTGGGGAGACGACACACGCCTGCTCAAGCCGTGGAACGAAACGGTCATCTACGAAACCCATGTACGCGGCTACACGATGCGCAATCCACAGGTGCCCGAGGCGGTGCGTGGCACCTTCGCCGGCCTGGCCCAGCCGCAGGTCCTCCAATACATCAAGGACTTGGGCATCACCGCGGTGGAGTTGTTGCCGGTACATGCGTACCTGGACGATCAGCATCTGCTCGACAAGGGGCTGCGCAATTACTGGGGCTACAACACCATCGGCTTTTTCGCGCTGAAGTCGCGCTACCTGTCCAGCGGTCATCGCGATGAGTTCCGCGACATGGTCAAGGCCATGCACAAGCAGGGCCTGGAAGTGATTCTGGACGTGGTCTACAACCACACCGCCGAAGGCAGCGAGCTGGGGCCGACCCTGTCGTTCAAGGGCATCGACAACGCCAGCTATTACCGCTTGGCCGACGACAAGCGCTACTACATCAACGATACCGGCACCGGAAATACGCTGAATCTGAGCAATTCGCGGGTGATCCAGTTCGTCAACGACTCGCTGCGCTACTGGGCAGGCGAAATGCATGTGGATGGCTTCCGCTTCGATCTGGCCACCATTCTTGGCCGCGAGCCGAGCGGCTTCGATCAACGCGGCGGCTTCCTGGATGCCTGCAACCAGGACCCGCTGCTGTCGGAGGTCAAGCTGATCGCCGAGCCGTGGGACTGCGGCCCGGGTGGTTATCAGGTGGGTCACTTCCCGCCGGGTTGGTCGGAGTGGAACGACAAGTTCCGCGACAATGCGCGCGAATTCTGGAAAGGCGAAGACGGCAAGCTGGCGGAGTTCGCGACCCGCTTCACCGGTTCGGCCGATCTATTCGATCGTCGCGGCCGGCGCCCGTGGGCGTCGGTGAACTTCATCACCGCGCACGATGGCTTCACCTTGCGCGACCTGGTCAGCTACAACGAAAAGCACAACATCGATAACGGCGAGGACAACCGCGACGGTTCGTCGAACGATGGCTCCTGCAACTACGGCGAAGAAGGCGACACCGAGAACGCCGAGGTGTTGCAGATTCGCGAGCGCCAGATGAAGAACCTGCTGGCCACGCTGCTGCTATCGCAAGGCACGCCGATGATGCTCAGCGGCGACGAGCGCGCGCAGACCCAGGGGGCAACAACAATACCTATTGCCAGGACAACGAAATCACCTGGCTGGATTGGGAAAACGATCCCACCGACGGCCGCCTGACCGAATTCGTGAAGGCACTGACCCGTCTGCGCAAGCGCTACCCGATCCTGTCGCGGGGCCGCTTTCTCAACGGGCAGTACAACGAAGAAGCCGGGCTGCGCGATCTAACCTGGCTCAATCCGGGCGGCATCGAAATGGACGATGCGCACTGGACCGATCCGGCCGCGCGCTCTGTGGGCCTGCTGCTGGAAGGCAAGGCGCAGACCTCGGGGGTCAAGGAACTGGCCAACGACGACACCTTGCTCATCGTCATCAACGCCTACCACGAGGGCGTGACGTTTACCCTGCCCTCCTCCGATGAGCCGGTGCACTGGAAGCTGGTGCTCTCCACCGACGAAGCGCTGGAAGTGGACATGATGCCGGCCGGTGCCAGCGAATTCCTGGCCCCGCCGCGTAGCGTGTCGGTCTTCGAGTGCAAGAGCGACCAGTAAGGCTGTCCCAGCAACGCACATCAGAAGCGACGCTTGCTGCCTACCGGTATCGGATAGGCAGCAAGCGTTTTCGTTTCCGTCGTCGGAATGACGGATTGGTCCTGCGTGCGCTACCCGGCTTGCGCATGGCCAGGGTGATGGTGCCGATGGCAACACCCAAGCGAATCTGCGCGACCCCTCACGTTGGACCACGTCATCATCGCTTACTCCCTGGATCGGGAATTAGCAGGCGTAAACATCCATCGCGGGGTTTGCGCGAAAAAACGGCAAATGCTTTTTCGCAAGTATTGAGCTCGTGGGCTTTGCTTGGAGATCCGGCACCCACTGCGTCGTTTGAAGGCACGCGGCTTACGACACTCAACAGCAAGGTACTGGTGCGCCAAACGTTCATCAAAACATCGAAGGCCAAAAGCAATGCCTCACCCATTGCGGGCCTTCGACATCACATGTCGGGCGACTCAACCCGGATACAGCGGGAAGCGCTTGTCCGGATGATTGGCTTTCCACTCTTTATAAGAGCTGGTGCCTTCCCAGGCCTTGAACGCCTTCGGTGTACGACCACGGCCGGACCAGGTTTCGCCGGAATGCGGAATCCAGTACTTGGCGACCACTTCGCCAGTGGAAGACAGCGGCCCCTTGGTCTTGCCGGTCATCGCCAGCGAGGCGATCTGGGATTTTTGCTTGGCATTGAAACGGTTGCCGAACTGGGTAAGCACCTCGATCACCTGGTCGAAGGCTTCCAGCGTCTGGGCGTATTTCAGCTGCGCTTCTTCCTGCTCAAGCTTGCGCAGCTCTTCCAGTAGTTGTGCCCGGGCGGCGGCGGTGGGTGAAGCGGGCGAATCCTGGCGCATTGGCAAAACATAAGGTATGGGCGGGTCAACGAGTATTGCCGCTGGGCCGCCCAGCGTAAAGCGCCCGCCCGCGCGGGTCTGCCGGCGCTCAGCGATGGCGCAGCAGTGCGTGCTCGCGGGCCATGGTCAGGACCGGGCCGATCCGCCCGGCGCGGATCAGTTCGCTGCAATGTTTGCCGACAAATTCCACCCGTGGCGTGCGAAACCACTGCACCACCCGATCCAATTCGCCGGCATTGATCGACCAGGCGTGGTAGACCGCCTCGCCCAGCTCCTCCACCCCGATCAGCCCGAGTTCGCGGATCTGCTCGGGATCGAGCGCGAACATGTCCAAGACCTTGCCCGCATTGTCCGGCGTGACATGGCCGGTGCGCACCTGCCTTGCCAGCCCGGCGCCATAGGCGATCGACGCCACCCACGCAGACTCGGCACGACGCATCCCCTTGATCAGCGCGCCGACGAGTTGGGAATGGGTGGCCATGCCTGCACTATGCGGCGGCGCTAGCGCCGGCTCAATCGGGATCTCCTGACTCTAGGCAAGAAAATTCAGAAGCCCGGATGCCGGGGCATCGGGACGCCGCAGCACCATCACCGCTGCGCCGGTCTCCACCCGGCAGCAGCCGCTTCATTCACCGAACAGAAGAAACGCTCGCCCTTCGCTGGCGAGATGCGCGTCTTTGCGTAATCGCGCTGGCCCGGGACATGAAAGATCTTTTTGCCGTCACTGGAGATATTGCCCTTGATCGCGCAATTGCCTGGCGCCGACGTTGCAACCTGGCGTGTGGTTGCTGTCCGCGCCTTCTTGTCGCGGCGGTAGTCTGCCGGCATCTGAAACGCGCCCTGCCAGAGATTGCGCCGCTGCTGCTGCGCGATGCGCTCGTCCGCCTCGAACGCGGTGGCATGTTGACGATAGGCGACCGCCCAGCCAGAGCGCACCATCCAGGCATTGACGGACTGCCCCTGCACGAAGCATTCGGCCACTGTGCGGCCATAGCGATCGGTATCTTTCGGCTGGCAATACACGGTCTTGTCCAGCAGATAGCCATCCAATGCCGCTGCAGCGCGGCGGCCGCACGGCCAGGCGCTGCCATCGTGTGCGCCGCACTGCTGCGCGCTCTCCGGCGCATCGATTCCCCACAGGCGGATGCGCTGATGGGCAATGGTGATGGTGTCGCCATCGGTCACCGTCGCACGACCGACCAGCTCCGCAGCACTGACAGGTAAAGCAAAAATACCAGCACCGACAAAACCCAACGTTTCAACAACTTCAACAGCCACTTCCCGTCTAATCGGCAGACTGCGCTCCGCGTGTCTTGCCTTGTTGCCACTGCAGCCGGTCGGCCTGGTCAAGCATTCCATCGAACCTGACATCTGCGCCGGCAACCAATGCCAGCGCAGCGGCCGGCACTGTATGCCAATCCACCCGCGATGCCTATCCTTTTTCCTCGTTGTTTGCGCATGCTTCAGATGTCTTGCATGCACAGAGCGAGCACGCGACGTGCTGGATGGCGCGCAGGTAGACAAGCGCGCTCTGTAGCGATTCGCCGCAGGAATTCAGCCGAAGCTTGGCCAGACTGGTGCTAGATGTAGATTTCTTCAGCACACATTGCACCGCTCGCTGAGCACGATGCGTCATGTATCGCGCGGGGCGCCGCCAATACCGAACGCGCGATGATGGATCTCAATGCGCTGCGGCTCAGCGTGATGCGCGATCGCACAGCGCCCGATCAACCGATGCTCGGCTGCATGCAATCGAGGAAAGTGAACTGCGGAGCGATGCGCTCTGGCAAAAGACGCGCCGAATATGGAGCGGGCGATGGGAACAGAATCCTACCACGCCAACCAATTGATTTTCCTAGCTTATCCCGGAGTGGGGTGATCCAAAAATGATACCCCGCGTGATACCCGATCATAGCCAAGCGGGCGGCAGCGCTTCAAGGTGATACGCCCAGGGTTTCCTAGACATCTCATGGCCATGGAAAATAGTCGATTCGGAGATGTCTATGAGCAGCAAGCGGTATACGGATGAGTTCAAGATCGAGGCGGTCCGGCAAGTGACGGATCGTGGGTTCAAGGTGGCAGACGTCGCCGAGCGGCTGGGTGTCACGACGCACAGCCTGTACGCCTGGCTGCGCAAGTTCGGCAAGCCCGGCGTGGTACAGCGCGCCGAGGTGGACCAGAGCGCCGAGGTTCGGCGGCTGAAGGCAGAGTTGCGTCGAGTGACCGAGGAGCGCGACATCCTAAAAAGGCCGCCGCGTACTTTGCCAAGGGGTAAAGGCAAAGTACGCCTTCATGCAAGCCCACTGCGGGGAGTTCAGGGTGTGTGCGATGTGCCGGGTGTTGCGGGTGAACCGGGCTGGATACTACGCGTGGCTAAAGTCGCCGGACAGTGAGCGCGCCAAGGAAGACGAACGCCTGCTGGGGCTGATCAAGCACCACTGGCTGGCCAGCGGCAGTGTGTATGGGCATCGCAAGATCGCCAAGGATCTACGCGATCTGGGTGAGCGTTGCAGTCGCCATCGGGTGCATCGATTGATGCGCGCCGAGGGATTGCGTGCCCAGGTGGGCTATGGTCGCAAACCGCGCTTCCATGGAGGGATGCAGTGCAAGGCGGCGGCCAACCTGCTTGACCGACAGTTCGACGTGACCGAGCCGGACACGGCCTGGGCGAGCGATTTCACCTTCATCCGCACGCACGAAGGCTGGATGTACCTGGCTGTGGTGATCGATCTGTTTTCCAGGCAGGTCGTCGGCTGGGCGATGCGCGATCGGGCCGACACCGAGTTGGTCGTGCAGGCCTTGTTGTCTGCGGTGTGGCGGCGCAAACCCAATGCTGGTTGCTTGGTTCACTCAGACCAAGGGTCGGTCTACACCAGCGATGACTGGCAGAGTTTCCTGGCGTCCCATGGCTTGGTGTGCAGCATGAGTCGGCGTGGCAACTGCCACGACAACGCACCCGTGGAGAGCTTCTTCGGCCTGCTCAAACGCGAGCGGATCAGGCGACGAATCTATCCCACCAAGGACGCCGCACGCGCCGAGGTATTCGACTACATCGAGATGTTCTACAACCCCAACCGCCGCCACGGTTCAACTGGTGACCTGTCCCCTGTAGAGTTTGAACGGCGCTACGCGCAACGAGGGTCTTGAGTGTCTACGGAACCCTGGGCGTATCAGTCAGAATAAGCCGCAACCGCTTCAATGCGCGCGACCAATCTCTGACGGTTATAGCGCGCGTCCAACTTGTAAGGGCCGGCTTGCTCTTTCCCCCAATAACGCCCCCATTTAGAATTCCCGACCGACTGGTTCGATTCAAGAAGAAAGCGGCGAAACCGACCTCAGCAGTTGTGTGGTTCGCTAAATCCCGCAGCACCTGCTGGGACCAGCGCCGGGTTTCCATCGTGGGAGCATGCGCCCAAATGAGGCGTATCAATTCGTCAGGGCGATCAACTAAAGTCTCCCAGAAAGCGTGAATAGCTGGGTCTGCGTCATTGATCACAATTCGCTTAGCATGCCCTCGCAGAAGCAAATTAAAGTGCAGCCCCAGCCCCACCCGCGTAAGGCTCGACATAGCATCCTCCTTCCAAGCCATTTTCACGCATCAGCCTTGCGAGCCAAGGCCCTATTCTGCCTTTGCCACCTGGGTAACGCAGAGGGCTATAAAAGTTTCCGTCCTTACCCTCGCTCATGTCACAATTTCGCTCTTTTCCAGTAAGGCAATCCTAAAGACGGGTGCTGATTTGTCAATCGTGGAGGCCTTTTTGCAAACCAGATTTGGAGCAGGAGATCAAAGCTCCGCAGCTCCACCCGAGCCTCGCAGGCGAAGAGAAGCAGCTTGTATGGTCCTTGGGTCCAAGTAGTTCCATTAGCCTAACAAGCAGGATGGCTCGCATCTCTAAATCCGAATTAAGCGCTTGGCCCGCGACCGCTACTGGATCTGCCCACGACAGTAAAGTCACTCACCAACCATCCGTAAGCATCGCTAAGCGCATCGGCGATGTCTTCTTCGCTCTCGCATTCGACCGTGGCTTCAGCGGGCAATGACGGACGCTTGCCGTCGGTCTCCCACACGATCCCACGCACGTGAAACGCCTTCATTCCTGCTCCATGGATGTGGATCTGCCTTCGCAGTCTAGCGTCGGCAGACCGGGGAAGTGAAGGGGGCGGGCTATGCCCACCCCCTGCTAGCCAGGCTGACGCTCTTCTGACCACCGATGACCAGGTGGTCAAGGATCCGGATGTCCAGGAGGCCGAGGGCTTCCTGCAGGCGTTGGGTGACCTTGCAGTCTGCTTCGCTGGGCTCAGGGTTCCCGCTCGGGTGGTTGTGGAAGAGGATGAGGGCGACGGCGTTGAGCCCCAGGGCACGTTTGGCGACGACCCGGGGATGGACTTCGCAGCCGTCGATGGTGCCAGTGAACAGATGCTCGGCGGCCAGGATGTGGTGCTTGGTGTCGAGGAAGACGACGCCGAAGACTTCGTGCGGCAGGTGGGCGCAGCGGGCGACCAGGTAGCTGCCGGCTTGGTCGGGGCTGTGGATTCGGCCTTGGCGTTGAAGGCGTTGCTCCAGGATGGTCGCGGCGGCGAGCAAGATGCCCTCCTCGTCCATCTGGAGTTGGTATTGAGCCTTCAGGTCTTGGGTGCGCTTCATCGGTTCTTCTCCACCAGCGCGTTGTGCGCCTCGTGGGAACCGACAGGCGAAGCGTCCGGCCCTACCGCACCCAGGAGTGAGCACCGCGGTAGCGGCGCGCAGCGAAGGGCCGCAACAGAGCGTCAGCGTCGAGAAGGAGGCCTGGCCTTGCGGATAGGGGCAGCGAAGCTAAGGTCCCTTTCAGAGGCCCAGCGCTGGTGGATACAGCCCCATGCAGCCCCACAAGGCTTTCGGACCAAACGGCATTCGAATGGACGGGGTCGATTGATGTCATCAGGCGATGCTTGAGCTTGGCTGTCAGTGATGAGCCTTCTGCGGACCTGTGCTTGCCTGACGTTCGCATCGCTGCGCATGAGAAGCACGCAGGCATCGGGATGGGCTGGTCGACCCCAACGGGCTCAGACGTGTTCGTCTATGCTTCCCAGTCCGTGCCACGACAAGATTTCCTCGGCCCGACGGCCGACGAACTGCGCGTCCTCGCTCATCATCGCCTTGCTCTCGATGGCAGCAGCCATATTGGCAAAGGCTTGCCAAAAATGACGGCGATCAGGACTGGAGGCCCGCAGGGCGGGCACCGCAGCATCCAGGCGTTCGAGGTGACGGCGAAGCTCGGCTCTGTCCATGGGCCTGAGTATCGGCAGTGCGGTCGCACTGCTTGAGACGCCGCGGCCAACGCAAGACAGCTAGCCCCTTCAGGTGCCGAGATGGCGCTGCTCAAGCGCCCCGTAGGGTGAGCGACCATTGGGTCCCACGTCCGGCAAGGTCAGATTGCGCTCTTAGCATTCGTCGCGCCATCGGTGTCGCGCCCTATTGGATGCCAGAAAGTTCCGAGGCACACATATCGCTGCTTTGAATATAAATCTGATTAATTCAACCGCGTCGCGGAGGTTGAACTGCTCTGCGACAACTCAATCCACAGAGCCCGAAATGGAACATGCATTCGCCATTGATGACAGGATTTCACATGCCGGCGACATGTCAGCCTCCTCACCGTTACCATTCAAGTGCAACTCCTACAGACACTTCGACGACACATACTCACATGCCAATCAGTCAACGAACTTTCCAGGAATCTATATTTCCACTCAGACAAGCGCTCGAGAAGAGCCATACAAGAACCAAGTTGAATCAGCGCTTGAGAAGATTGCGGCCGGCAGCTCAGGCAGCGCTCTTCTTCAAGGCTTGAGCGCTATCAGCGCTCGCAAGAATCGAAAAGTGACCATAGCGGAGATCGGCGCTGAAGCGCAGCCCAATACCAGAGCCGTACTTAGCGCGAGCGAAGTTGAAAAATATGATCCAGAGACTTTCGCCGATAACCTAGAGCTCGCCAAGGAACGAGCAAGAAAAGGAAAGGGATGCAATGCCATTATAGAATGGAGCCCGCAGAGTCATATCGAACTGAATTCAAACGGCTCCCCTCTTCGTCTTGGATCGGATCCCGAGGAGTCGTTTGTAGTTCTTGCACACGAGCTTATCCATGCTCAGCATCTATTGGCGGGCACGTCGAGAGCCTACAAGGGTGGAGATCGCTACGACGAAACATCCGAAGCCGGAAAAGGAGGAACTCAGGGCCGTCGGCGTCGGAAAATACGAATATCGAAAGACCAGGCAACCGAGCGAAAACTCCATCAGGCAGGAACATGGGCTACCTGTCCGCAAAAATATAAGCCTCACGGCATGTGAGGCCGCATATCGGTTAAGCACTTGATTAGATCGTCACACCATCTCAGAGCCACACATCCTGCCGCTTCACAAGTGCCCGGCATGCCCCGGCTGCTCAGTTGGGGATACTGCCTGGAACATTTTTATCAAGCGGCATTACTCGTCAACGCTACTCCAGTCCCAGCGCCGTCTTCCCGAGCGAAGCGCTGCGCGTGGCTAAGCTAAGCATTGGATGACCAGAGCGTGTGCAGAATTTTGTGTAACCGTGGTTTGGGTTACCGCTGAGGAAGTCGCCCCTCGAACTGGATCGTAAAGCGGTTCAGCGCAGCCTTCCAGTCGCGGATCGGCAGCGTCCATTTCTTGGTGATGTTGCGCAGAGCCAGGTAGAACAGTTTCATCAAGGCTTCGTCGCTGGGGAACGCGCCGCGGTTCTTGGTCAGCTTGCGCAGGCTCATGTTGACCGACTCGATGGCGTTGGTCGTATAGATCACCTTGCGGATCTCCGGTGGGTAGTCGAAGAACGGGATCAGTCGTGACCAATTGCGCCGCCATGACTGGCTGATGGGCGGGTACTGGGCGTCCCACTTGGCCTCGAACTCGGTCAGTGCCTGCTCGGCCTCCTCGACGGTGGCGCAGGCGTAAATGCGCTTGAGATCGGCGGCAACCTCGGCGCGGCGTTTCCACGAGACGTAGTTCAGGCTGTGCCGCACCATGTGCACGATGCACAGCTGCACGGTGGTCTGCGGGAACACCGCCTCGATCGCCTCGGGAAACCCCTTCAGGCCATCGACGCAGGCAATGAAGATGTCCTGCACCCCGCGGTTGCGTAGCTCCGTCACGACTTGCAGCCAAAACTTGGCACCCTCGGCCTGCGCCAGCCATAGGCCCAGCACTTCCTTCTCGCCGCCCATGGTGATGCCGATGGCCAGGTACACCGCCTTGACCCGCACCGCGCCCTCGCGCACTTTGACGTGGATGCAGTCCAGATAGACGATCGGATAGACCGGATCCAGTGGCCGCGCCTGCCACGCCTTGACCTCCTCGACGACCGCATCGGTGACTGAGGAAATCAGACTCGGCGACACCTCGGTGCCGTACATCTCCTCCAGGTGCGACTGGATCTCGCGCACGGTCATGCCGCGCGCGTACAACGACAAGATCTTGTCATCGAAGCCGGCCCAGCGGGTCTGGTGCTTGGGGATCAGCTGTGGCGCGAAGCTGCCGTGGCGATCACGCGGAATCTCGATCGGCAGCTCGCCGAACTCGCCCTTGAGCGTCTTGCGGCTGCGTCCGTTGCGCGTGTTGCCGGCCGCGTTGGCGACCGGCTCATGCTTGTCATGACCGAGGTGTTCGGTCATCTCCGCGTCCAGCGCCCGCTCCACCAACCGCTTGGTCAGCTGCTTGAGCAGGCCGTTCTCGCCGATCAGATCCTCGGGTTTGGTGTAGTTGACCAACAGGCTGCTAAGCAGCTCGTCGGGTACCTCATGTGTGCGTGGGCTCATGGTGTCTCCGGGTTAGGTGGCAGTCTCCTGCCTGTGGCCCGGTTACACAAAATCTAGGACACGCCCGGTCTCGCTCACCGCGAAGGCCTGGCAGGCGTGGCGGATGTTCGTACGCCCGCTCGTGACTGCCGATTGGGCCATCTCGCGTCGCTGAGATGGCCTCACCATTTTTTTGCGAGCGCTTCCTTCAGCAGGTCGGTACTGAGCTGCGCCTCGGCGTACATCTTCTTGAGCCGGCGGTTCTCCTCCTCCAGCTCCTTCATGCGCGCGACCATGGACACGTCCATGCCGCCGAACTTGCTGCGCCACTTGTAGAACGTGGCCGAGCTGATGCCGTGCTCGCGGCACAGCTCCGGCACGGGCGCACCGGCCTGGGCCTGCTTGAGCACGGCGATGATCTGGCTGTCGGTAAAGCGGGACTTCTTCATGGAACCTCCTCGAGAAAGGATACGAGAAAATTCCACTTCTGGCGTCTGCTAATGGGCGGGGGATTACCAGAGCTTCCTGCTCTTCCAACTTACGAATTTCTTCTGCCAATTTTTCCTTGGCAGCGGCAAGGGCACTCAGAGACGCGTTCTTCATTCGAAATTTATCCAGTCAATTGATTAGTAAATTATTCGCAAAAAGTCGAGCCCAGTAAAGCCCTACTTTTCGATCACAAGCTCAACTTGCGTTCTCGATAACTGAAATTGTTCCGCAAGTCTTACGCCGCTTGACGCTTTTTTTAGGCGAAATGACATTGCATTCCCGTCGCCACTGAAACATAAATTATATAGAACCGACGGCTTGACATGCTCCATCATTCGATTACAAAAAGCAAACCACCCTCATCGACACCATCCATATGAAAGTTGAACAATTTTGGAATAAGGCATTTCTTGCCGCACTTACCCGCCTATCAGCGGAAGAAGCCAAGGCGGAAGCCGACAAGGCAACCGAGTTGTGTATTGGTCACTGGCAAAGGCACGAACTGCACTGGGCCCCACTGAGCGTCCCCAAGTGGAAGGATCAGGATATATCCCGTGTCCCTAGACAAATTAAAGAATAAATTAAATCATCTTCCGCCTAAAGACGGAACTCACAACAGGCTCTGGATTTCCTTCCGGCGACAACATATTCATAAGCGCCTCTTTGATTTCACACCCAAGAAGAGTAGAGAGATTTTCATCAGGGATCAACAGTAGAAATTTATTCTTAAACTGAGATTGACTTAGCGCATAGTCCGCGTCCTCCAAATCATCCAAAGGACGCCTAAGAATATTGACCTCTCCGCCGATAAAATTCTTATCTTCAAAACCTTCCTTGACCTGTTCGCTTTCGTAAGCAGAATTCAGAAAATCCTCATTGATGCCTGCCCCTTCTGAGACTCCATTTCTGTCAATAGCATCCATCCAACCCCACGCCTCGGTAGCCGAGTCAAAAGTTTTATAGACGGAAGGATTGATCCCACTCTTCGATATGACGCGAAACCTGCCAACGGGCTGACTCGACGCCACGCGCCCCGTCCTGTCGTAGACATCTATCCTAACTATGAGAACCCCGCCCGAATCTTTTATCACTGATTGGATCGTGACTCTCTCATTATCGGTCGGACTTATTTTTTCACCGCTCACTTGTTAACTCCCACAGTTCTTGAATTAGAAGTTTTAAAAGCAGCATAGAACTGACCTGCAATGTAATCAGGAAGCCTCGTCGGAACAATAAAGCGTGCCAACGTCGCCACACGATCGGGCAAAGTCCGTCGATCGATATAAAACTTCTCTAAGGAAGCTCTGAACAACTATTTCGCGAGCTTACGATTGAGAGCCGGGGCAATTGCCATCTCGTGCAAGTGCTTGATTTCAAGTACTGGAAATCGCCACGATCAACCGAAATTCCCAATTTGCTCGCGGTCCAGGGCTTTGTTCAGAGGTTCCCTAACACGCCCTGCCCCCGCGCATGACCTGTGATTGCCGCAATGGCTGAGGCCGATACACCCGCCTCATCCAAACGCGAAGCAACGGTGTGGCGAAAGCCATGAAAGCCTTGCCCCTTCGCCGTGATCCCTTGGCGTTTAATGTAGACCGAAAACTGTCGGCTCAACTGTCGACCAAAGCCCAGTCCGGTGCTATTGGGTAGATGCGGAAAGATTTGCGTGTGCCCCGCTTGGCGCACTTCATCGATGTAGACAAGAAAACCGGCATCGATCACCGGCTTGGCCAACGGCACAAAACGGCGACTGTTCTTGTTCTTGACGCTCTGCCCCTTCCCACCCTGTCGCACGAAGAAGCCCGGCACACCATCGATCGTGTCGATGTCCTCCACCCGAAGCTGCGCGATCTCGTTAACACGAGCCCCTGAGTAAAGCCCAAGCATCGGACCGAACCACCTGTGCGGATACTTCTTGGCCCACGCAGGAAAAGCCACCGGATCGAAGATGGCCTTCAACTGGTCATCGGTGAAGGGCTCACCCGTGTCGTCTGCGTCAGGCGTCGAAATCGCACGGATACCGGCCAACGGATTGCTTCCCAGAAGCCCTGCCGACACCAGCGACACCAAGAACACCGATAAGCGCTGACGGTGCTTGGCAACCGTCCAGGCGGCTGGCTCCGGAACTTGATTGGCTTGGGCAAGGGCGACCACGTCCATGACCGCAAGGTCCTTGTAGGGCGCTCGCTTGGTCGCATTCGACGGCCACCACCGCACGACATCGAAAAATGCCCGCACATGGTCTGCCGTCAATTCGGACACTGCCAAGTCTTGCCCCACCGCACCAGCAAACAAACGCAATGAGTGGCGGCTTTCAAGCACTGTCTTGCTGTGGAGCTTCGCGCGACCCAAG
Organism: Xanthomonas phaseoli pv. phaseoli; assembly: GCA_022749655.1. Lineage (GTDB taxonomy): Bacteria > Pseudomonadota > Gammaproteobacteria > Xanthomonadales > Xanthomonadaceae > Xanthomonas > Xanthomonas phaseoli. The sequence goes on along the minus strand of CP094243.1, from coordinate 1,769,948 downwards.
TCCCCCAAGTGATCCGCAATCGCTTTGGACAGCAGCGGGCCAGACGCCTTGGCCTTCCCGGTGCGCCACCCGCTTGGCTTGGCAGGTGCGGCAAGCTCGGAGGCAGGCTCACGCAACAACTCAGCAAACAGCGCTGCGTCCTCGGGCGTGTCGATCTGGGCCTTGCCCAGACGCGTGCCATTAGGCAGCATCACATCGGTCAATGTGAGTTCGCGCAGTCCTTGCTCTCGGATGCGCCGCAGCACTTCGTCCAGATCCACCGGCTTCCCCTGCCTCAACGCTTGGAACGCGTTCGATAGTGCCATCCCCATGTAGGCAGACACCAGACGCGCAGTATCGCCGGGGCGAAGATGGAGAGGACGAACCAAAAACGCGAGCCGACCTGCCCCCGCAAATCAACAGGAACCAAGAATCGCACGTAGAGGCCTGACGGCCGATGCAGCAAGAGGGGCTTTGGCAAAACGATACCTCAAACGATACCTTGGGAGGTCGTTCGAGGCGGTCTTCAACCAAGCGAAATAATCAGCACAATCAAGAGCTTAGCGCGGAACATCGCAAGACTGGAGCGGGCGATGGGAATCGAACCCACGTCAGTAGCTTGGGAAGCTACAGCTCTACCATTGAGCTACGCCCGCATGGCGCTGGCAGAGTTTATGCGGGTGCAGGTGTCCGGCGCAATGTGCGCCGATAAGACGAGGGCCGGTTGCCCGGCCCTCGTGTGTTGCGTGTGAGCTAACTGCGGCCTACCGCGCCTCAGAAGTTGCCGCTGAAGTTCACGAACAAGGTGGCGTCGCGGGCGCTGCGCTGGGCCGTGGTGGTGCTCAGGCCGATGTTGCTCTGCAGGCCCCACAGCCCGGTACGGGCACCCAGCACGACGGTGGCGTAATTGCGATCGAAGTTCTGCCCCGGGACGGTGTACATGCCCACTTCGGGCATCGACTGCAGCCAGGCGCTGGCTTCGCCGCCGTCCTTGAACTCGTGGTCGTAGGTTGCCTGCAGGTACGGCTTGACCATGGCACCGTCCAGACGCACCTGGAAGCCGACGCGGCCGACCAGCGAATCGATGCTGGTTGGCGTAGCCCAGCGCGGTGGCGCTGTCGTTGCTTTCCGTATAGCCGTCGAGCTTGATCTTCTGCCAGGTCAGGCCGGCCACCGGGCCGTACTTGAGGTTGCCTTCGCCCAGCGAATACCCGGCGTTGAGGGCGGCGGTAAGGTTGCTGCCGTCGGGGAGCCGCTGTGCACGCGGGTCGCTGGCCCAAGCTGGACTTCGCGGTCCACGTCGTAGCTCAGCCAGCTATAGCTGACCTGGGCATTGACCCACACCGGGCCGGTATACCAGCCGAAGAAGCCGCCCAGCGTGGTGTCGTCCTGCTTGAAGCTGCCGTTGCGGTTGCCGAAGTCGGCGTCCATGCGGCCGAAACCGGCAAAGCCACCGAACACCAGGTCGCCTGCAGTCCAATCCACGCCGAACAAGCCGGCCGGGGCCATGCCGTCGTACAGGTCGGCGTGGTCGTAGCGCTGCATGTCGCCACGCACGCTGCCCCACCAACGCATGCCATCGGCGTCGGGCTTGCCGTCCAGATGCCAGGCCACCTGGTCGGCGCGCGCGCGGCCGCCAGCCTGCGCCGAATGCGTCAGCACCTGCTGCAGACGCGGCGCTTCCAGCAACGAGATGGCGTATTCGCCCAGGATCTGGTGCACCGCCGTGGTCGGGTGAATGCCATCGGCGAACACATAGGTGTTCTGCGCATTGGCGGCGACCAGGCTGGTCGGGTTACAGGCAGGCAGCGGCACGGCCGGGTTGCAGGCGGTGCTGGTGACATTGCTGAAGCCATAGGTGCCCGGGTTGGCGACGATTTCCTGCAGCATGTGGAAGGTGTCGACCGGAATCACGCGCAGGCCGGCGGACTGCAGGCCATTGAACAAGGCGGTGTTGTAGGCGGTAGCCGCAGCGGTGCCTTGCGCCATTCCCACGGCGCCGCCGGCGCGGAAGCGCGGGGTGAGGCCGACGTCCGGAATGGTCGGCACCATGACGTAACGCGCGCCGGCATTCTGCAAGGTGGCCACGGCACCGACCTGGGCGGTCACCGCGCTGCCGATGATGGCCTGCGCCTGTGCCGGGGCGAGCGACGCGGCGAGCAGGTCGTTGGCGCCGCCCCACACGGTGTACAGCGCATTGGGGTTGGCGCGGCCGCCATTGGCGGTGAGGTAGGTGTTGATCTGGCTGGTTACCGACGGTGCAGCGCCGAGTGCGCTGACCGAGCTGGCCTGGATGCGCGCACCGCCGGCAGCGTAGTTGTCGCCGGTCTGGCCGTTGCCGTTGGGCGCGGCATTGGTGCCGAAATGGTCGCCGACATATTCGGCCCACACCCAACCCGGGTTGGTGGTGAACTTGCCGGTGACCGCGCGCGAAGCGGCCGGCAGCAGCGGGTTGTAATAACCGCTGTCGGTGAGGCTGTCGCCGAAGAACACGGTCTGGTCGAAGGCCGACTCGGCCATGGCCGGGGCGGCCGCGATAGCGATGGCCATAGCCATCAGGGAGCGGATCGGGCGAAGTGTTGAAGCCATCGGAATGCCTGCTTGAGTGAGTGGGACCGGGCCGGCGTGCATACGTACGCTGGCGAATGGCACATGGTTTCACCCTCGCCGCCCGCGCTCACGCTGCATTGCCGCATAACGCAAAAACGCGCGCCGGAGCGGCACGCGATGCAACAATGATGACATGAACATCCAACTCAACGGCACCCCGCGCGCGCTTCCGGACAATTTGCCGCTGGCCACCCTGCTGGAGCAGGAAGGCCTAGCACAACGCCGCGTTGCGGTAGAGGTCAATGGCGAAATCGTGCCGCGCGGACGGCATGCAGATCACTTACTACGCGAGGGCGATGTGGTGGAAATCGTGCATGCGCTGGGCGGCGGCTGATGCGCCGCGCAAGCCGGCGCATCCGCGCCCGATCGGTGATAATTGCGGCATGACGAATCCCGCCCCCTCTGATGCGCTGGTCATCGCCGGCAAACACTACCGTTCGCGCCTGCTTACCGGCACCGGCAAGTTCAAGGACCTGGACGAAACCCGCCTGGCCACCGAAGCCGCCGCGGCCGAAATCGTCACCGTCGCCATTCGCCGGGTGAACATCGGCCAGGACCCCAACGCGCCCAGCCTGCTAGATGTGCTGCCGCCGGATCGCTACACGCTGCTGCCCAACACCGCCGGCTGCTACACCGCCGAAGATGCGGTACGCACTTGCCGGCTGGCGCGCGAATTGCTGGATGGCCACAACCTCACCAAGCTGGAAGTGCTGGGTGACGAGCGCACGCTGTACCCGGACGTGGTGCAGACGCTCAAGGCTGCCGAACAACTGGTCGCCGATGGTTTCGAGGTGATGGTCTACACCTCCGACGACCCGATCCTGGCCAAGCGGCTGGAAGAGATCGGCTGCGTGGCGGTGATGCCGCTGGCCGCGCCGATCGGCTCGGGGCTGGGCATCCAGAACAAGTACAACCTGTTGGAAATCATCGAAAACGCCAAGGTGCCGATCATCGTCGATGCCGGCGTGGGCACCGCCTCGGATGCGGCAATTGCCATGGAGCTGGGCTGCGACGGCGTGCTGATGAACACCGCCATTGCCGGCGCGCGCGATCCGATCCTGATGGCCAGCGCGATGCGCAAGGCGATCGAAGCCGGCCGCGAGGCGTTTCTGGCCGGGCGGATTCCGCGCAAGCGCTATGCCTCGGCGTCGAGCCCGGTGGATGGTGTGATTGGATGAGTGGGTGGTCTGCATTGACATTGCGGCCGAGGCGCAATGATTGGTGGTGCGGCGTGCCGGATATGACCGCCGCCAGATCGCGCTTTGCTGTGAGCGCCCCGTCACGCCGTACCCTCACCCCAACCCCCGCTCCGCGCCCCGGCCCGCGCCTGCGTCGCGGGCGCTCCCAGGCACGCGCGCCCATGGCGCGCAAACTGTGCCTCCTCGCCCCGGTGGTAGAGGGGCGTTCGTTTCGTCGATGACTTAATTCATGACTGATCCTTTCACCAGCGACGGCGCGAAGATGCCGCCCAAACCTTTCACCATCGAAGAAGGCCGCCGCCAAGTGCGCAGCTTCGTGTTGCGCCAGGGCCGTTTCACCCCCGCGCAGCAGCGCGCCTTCGACGACCTGTGGCCTCGCTTCGGGCTGGACTACACCGGTGCGCCGCGCGATCTGGCCGCCACCTTCGGACGCGATGCGCACAAGGTGCTGGAAATCGGCTTCGGCAATGGCGCTGCATTGCGCTTTGCCGCGCAGCAGGATCCGAGCCGCGACTACATCGGCATCGAGGTGCATGCCCCGGCGTGGGCCGCCTGCTCAACGCGCTGGAGGAAGACGGCAGCACGCATGTGCGCCTGTATCACCACGATGCGGTGGAAGTGCTGGAACACGAGATCGCCGATGGCGCGCTGGACGAAGTGCGCATCTACTTTCCGGACCCCTGGCACAAGAAGCGGCATAACAAGCGTCGCCTGATCCAGCCGGCGTTCGCGCAGTTGCTGGTGCGCAAGCTGCGCGAGGGCGGCCGCCTGCACGCGGCCACCGACTGGGCCGATTACGCCGAACAGATGTGGGACATACTCGATGCCACCCCGGGCCTGGTCAATCGCGCCGGCCCGCGTGGCCACGTCGAACGCCCGGCCTGGCGCCCGCAGACCCACTTCGAGACGCGCGGCCAGAAGCTTGGGCACGGCGTGTGGGATTTGCTGTATGACCGGGATTCGGGAGTGGGGATTGGGGATTCGTAACAGCAGCATCCCCGGCAACCAGACGCTTCAGCGCTTTTAACCAATCCCCACTCCCGAATCACGAATCCCGGCCCCCAATGGACACCGCGCTGACGCTGACCAACGACATGAAGCTCGTCCTCGGGCTGGTCGGTTTCACGATGGCGATGTTTTTGTTCGAGCGCATCCGCGCCGACGTGGTGGCGTTGATCGTGCTGGTGGTGTTGGGCGTCACCGGGCTGGTGGCGCCGGAGGAACTGTTCGGTGGTTTCTCCGGTAATGCGGTGATGAGCATCATCGCCACCACCATCCTGGGCGCGGGGCTGGAGCGCACCGGTGCGTTGAACCGGTTGGCTACCTGGTTGCTGCGGCGTTCGCATGGCAGCGAGCAGCGCCTGATGATGATGACGCTGGCCATTTCCGGCTTGAATTCGTCGTTCATGCAGAACCCGTCGGTGATGGCGTTGTACCTGCCGGTCGCCTCGCGCCTGGCCGCACGCACCGGGCTCACCTTGCAGCGCATGTTGCTGCCGATCGCCGCTGCCATCGTGATGGGCGGCGCGCTCACCATGGTGGGCAATTCGCCGCTGATCCTGCTCAACGACCTGCTGGTCTCGGCCAACAACAACCTGCCCTCGGGTATGGCCAGCATCGAGCCGCTGACGATGTTCGCGCCGCTGCCGATCGGCGTGGCGCTGCTGATCGCCGCACTGCTGTACTTCCGCTTCTACGGCGACCGCAAGCTGATCGAAGAAGAACGCCTGATCAACGAAGGCGTGACGCCCTCGCGCACCGAAAGCTATTTCGCCAAGACCTACGGCATCGACGGCGATGTGTTCGAGCTGACCGTCACTGCCGAGAGCCCACTGGTGGGTATGACCCTGGGCGAGGCCGAAGCCCTGCACGATGCACCGTTGCTGCTTGCGCTCAAGACCGGTAACGACACCCGTCTGGCACCGCCGGCCGATATGCGTATCTGGGTCGGCAGCGTGCTCGGCGCGATGGGCCCGCGCCAGGAAGTGGCCGACTTTGCGCAAAACCAGTTCCTGCGCATGTCCTCGCGCCTGCGCAACCTGGGCGATTTGTTCAATCCCAGCCTGGCCGGCATTTCCGAAGCGTTGATTCCGCCGAACTCCCGGTTGATCGGCAAGAGCGCCGGCGAATTGCGCCTGCGCAAGCAGGCCGGCATCAGCCTGCTGGCGATCAACCGCGACAAGCAGGTCATCCGCGAAGACGTGCGCAACGTGCCGCTGCGCGCCGGCGACATGCTGGTCTTCCACAGCATCTGGCAGGACCTGGTGCAGGCGGCGGAAAGCCGCGATTTCGTGCCGGTGACCGACTTCCCAAAAGGCGAGCAGCGCCCGCACAAGTTCAAGATCGCGATGGCGATCTTCGCCTTTACCATCCTGATTGCGCTGACGTCGCGCCTGCCGGTGGCACTGACGCTGATGACCGGCGTGGCCTGCATGCTGGTCAGCGGCGTGCTGCGCATGGACGAGGCCTACGCATCGATCAACTGGAAAACCATCTTCATGATGGCCGGGCTGATTCCGCTGGGCTGGGCCATGGACAGCAGCGGCACCGCGGCCTGGGTGGCCGGCCACACCATCGACCGCCTGCCCGAAGGCATTCCGGTGTGGGCGCTGGAAATCAGCCTGGCGCTATTGACCACCGCCTTCTCGCTGGTGATCAGCCATGTGGGTGCGACCATCGTGATGGTGCCCATTGCGGTGAATCTGGCGCTGGCCGCAAACGGCAACCCGACCGCGTTCGCGCTGATCGTGGCGTTGTCGGCGTCCAACAATCTGATGACCGCGTCCAACCCGGTGATCTCGATGGTGGCCGGCCCCGCCAATTATCAACCGCGCGAGTTGTGGCGCGTGGGCGCACCGCTGTCGCTGATCTACATCGTGGTGATGGTGTCGATGATCAACCTGATGTTCTGGTGGGCGGCGCGCTAATCCAGCGTTGCGCTTTTCGGGCCGCTGACAAAGCGTCCTCGGCAATCGTTCCCTGGCGCTTACCCCAGCAGCACCTGCTCATTGTCGACCCGCACCGGCACCGCAAACAGTGATTGGCCGCGACACGGCCCGCTGATGCACTCGCCACCACTGAGTTCGAAGGCCGCGCCGTGCGCGGCGCAGACCAATTGCCCTTCCTTGGTCTTGAGGAACTGCCCCGGCGCCCAGTCCAGCCGGCGGCCGGCATGCGGGCAGATGTTCAACCAGGCACGGACCTGGGCGCCTTCGCGATACAGCACCAGCGATTCGGTACCGCTATCCAGGAGTGCTTCGACTTCCAGAAACCCGGCGTCGGGAATCTGCGTCAACGTGGCAAGCGTGGTGGGCGATGGCAACGACATGCAGGCGACCGGAAACGATGGGCGATGAGGCCTGGATTGTGGCATGCGGGCCGGGCAGCACTGGCAGCCTCAGGCAGCCCCCTGGTGAGCGCGGACAACGCGATTCCTCGGACAACCGGACACAACCGGCCTTATGCGCCGCCATCCATGCATGCCGCACGTGATCGCCTTCGCAAATCGCCGCCTCAATTAACGAACTTTTCACTCAATGACATGAAACCGCAACGATACTGCGCGCTCGTTTCCTGCCCGGCAGCCCACCGCCATGCCCGCACGCATCTTCCAATTCGGCAACTTCCATCACCTGTTTGCGCCGCGCAAGCCGCGTCACCCATTGGTGCGCGTTGCCGCCGGCCTGGCTGGCCTGGTGATCCTTGCGGTGCTGATTTTCTTCAGCGTGTTCGTTGGCGCAGCAATGATCCTGGGCGGCATTGCCTGGAAGCTGTTGAGCAAGTCGAACCGCCGCACGCCGCAGCAGGCACGCGTGGTCGAGGCCGAGTACCACGTGGTGCGCAAGCCCGCATTGCCGTTGTCGCACTGACACCTGGCTGACTGCATGGCTGCGCCGCCGGCTCGGCCTGCGCAGCAGGTGCCGGGTGTGGTCGACGCCCGCATCGATGATGATTTGATTCCAGCAAGCCACACGTGGCGTGTGCTGGCTTGCCGCGGGCTGGGCAGTGCCACAGCGCCGGGTGATGCGCTGCGCTGATGGGTCAGACGCACATCGCTGCATCGAGCACCAGTTCATCGCCCTGCGCGCACTTTTGGTCGACACCGCATCAATGCGCACTGCGCTCGCATCAAATGCCGGCGGCGCGCTGCAGGGTCTGTGGTGGGTCCGCAATCGTCTGGTTGCCCCCGTGGCCATTCACGCGTCGATGCGGCTGGCTGACGCCTTGCAGCGCTGCCAGCCCCGCCGTGTCGTGCACTGGATGCAAGCGTCACGGTTCCGTCGTACACAGGCAAGCCGCTAGACTCGTGTGCCCGTATGTTGAGGATGCGTGCATGACCCACGATGTGATTCCCGCCGCCGATGTTCCGCGCATTCCAGTGGTGGGCGGCGGCAGTTTTCCGGTGCACCGCATCTACTGCGTGGGGCGCAACTTCGCCGACCACGCGCGCGAGATGGGCGCCACCGCACCCGCCTCAAGGCCGAGCGTGGCCAGCCGACCTTTTTCATGAAGCCTGCCGATGCCATCGTGGTCGGCCACGGCGACCACATTCCCTACCCGCCCGGCACCAAGGAACTGCACCATGAGGTGGAACTGGTGGTGGCGCTGGGCAGCGATGCGCCGGCCGGCGAGTTGCCGGTGGAACAGGCAGAAGCGTTGATCTACGGCTACGGCGTGGGCCTGGATCTGACCCGTCGCGATCTGCAGGCCGCTGCCAAGGCCAAGGGCCTGCCGTGGGATATCGCAAAGGGCTTCGATCACTCCGCGCCGATCAGCGAGCTGGTGCATGCCGGCGAAGTCGGCGCGCTGGAGGCGCTGAATCTGTCGCTGGAGGTCAACGGCCAGGTGCGGCAGCAGTCGTTGCTGGATCAAATGATCTGGAACGTGCCGGAGATCCTGCACGAGTTGTCCAAACTCTATGCACTGCGCGCGGGCGATCTGATCTTCATGGGCACGCCGGCCGGCGTCGGCCCGTTGCTGCCGGGCGACCAGTTCAGTGCGCGCCTGGAGAACGTCGCCGAGCGCCACGGCATCATCGCCGGCTGACATCGGGCCGGCTACGATCGGGCTGCGGCAGTTGGTCCGCGACCGCAGTTGGAGTGCACTATGGGAATGGTCAGCGAATTCAAGCAATTCGCAATGCGCGGCAATGTCATCGACCTGGCGGTCGGTGTGGTCATCGGTGCGGCGTTCGGCAAGATCGTCACCGCACTGGTGGAGAAGATCATCATGCCGCCGATCGGTTGGGCCATCGGCAATGTGGATTTTTCGCGCCTGGCGTGGGTACTCAAGCCGGCCGGCGTCGATGCCACCGGCAAGGAAATCCCGGCCGTTGCCATTGGCTACGGCGACTTCATCAACACCGTCGTGCAGTTCCTGATCATCGCCTTCGCGATCTTCCTGGTGGTCAAGTTGATCAACCGCGTGACCCATCGCAAGCCCGATGCCCCGAAGGGCCCGAGCGAAGAAGTGCTGTTGCTGCGCGAGATTCGCGACGCGCTCAAGAACGACACGCTCAAGCCGCCAGGCGCGCTGTAAGCGGGCACAACCAACTGATGCAGGCTGTGGCGCAACTTCGCGCAGAAGGATGACCTTTCGCACGCAGACGGGGACCTTGCGCTGATAAGCTCGGGGTCCCCTTGTCGTTGGAGCCGCCCTGCATGCGCCGTCTCGCTGTTGCCATCTGTGCCCTACTCGCCTGCTCCTGCGCGCTCGCCGCGCAGACCAGCATCCCCGACAGCGCATTGCGTACCGCAGCGCAGTTACGCGACGCGAGCAGGCGCTGGCCGACAACACCGGCTTTGCGGTGGTCCAATCGTTGACCACCGAAGTGGGCCCGCGCATTGCCGGTGGCGAAGCAGACCCGCGTGCGGTGGCCTGGGCCAAGGCGAAATTCGCTTCGCTGGGTTTTGACAAGGTATGGACCGAGCCGGTGACCTTTCCCAAATGGGAGCGTCGCAGCGAACACGCTGCCGTGCTCGGTGCGCATGCGCAGCCGCTGACCATCACCGCATTGGGCGGCAGCCCGGGCGGCACTGTCGAGGGCGAGGTGGTGCGTTTCGATACGTTGGCTGCGTTGCAGGCCGCGCCAGCCGGCTCGCTGGCCGGCAAGATCGCGTTCGTCGATTACCAGATGGTCAAGGCGCGCGACGGCAAGGATTACGGCAATGGCGGCGCCGTGCGCAGCAAGGGTCCGTCCGAAGCGATACGCAAGGGTGCAGTGGGATTTGTCATGCGCTCGGCCGGTACCGATTCGCACCGCGTGCCGCATACCGGCATCACCCGTTTCGATGAGGGCCTGACCCCGGTGCCGGCTGCAGCGCTGTCGGTGCCCGATGCCAACCAGCTCGCGCGGCTCACCGCGCTGGGCAGCACGCGCCTGCGCCTGACGCTGGATTGCGGCTGGGACGGCACGGCGACCTCGTACAACGTGATCGGCGAGATCACCGGGCGCAGCAAGCCCAAGGAAGTGGTGGTGATCGGCGGACATCTGGATTCGTGGGATCTGGGCACCGGCGCCATCGACGACGGCGCCGGCGTGGCGATCACCATGGCGGCAGGCCACCTGATCGGGCAACTCAAGCAGCCACCCAAGCGCAGCATCCGTGTGGTGGCCTTCGCCAACGAAGAGCAAGGGCTGTATGGCGGCAAGGCGTATGCCGCCGCGCACGGCACCGATGCCAAGGACATGGCACTGCACCAGATCGGCGCGGAAAGCGACTTCGGCGCCGGGCGCATCTACGCGTTCAACACCGGTGCTGCCGCACCGGAAGACTCGCGCGGCGACCAAGCAGATTGCCGAGGTGCTGGCACCATTGGGCATCGCGTATGAACCGAGCAAGGGTGGTCCCGGGCCGGATGTCGGGCCGATTTCCGCCAAGGGTGGCGCCTGGGGGTGGCTGGCGCAGGATGGCACCGACTACTTCGACCTGCACCACACCGCCGACGACACGCTGGACAAGATCGACCCCAAGGCGCTCGCGCAGAACGTGGCCGCCTACACCGTGTTCGCGTATCTCGCCGCAGAAGCCGATGGCGATTTCGGCAGCCGCGCCAAGAGTGTGCAACCGCCGAGCGAGTGAGTGGCGAGGACGATGCGGCGCATGCGCCGAACGCCGGATCTGGCAATGCTTTGCCGATCTTCGAGCGCCAAGCGCATGCAGGAATTGCACGATGCCTGGCGCTGTTGCTTGCGCAAATCGGCGCGTTCGTCTGGCGAGTGCGCAGTTGCGATGAAGCGGCTGCCACTGCGCGCGGGGCGCACCGGTTAGACAGACATTACTGGCTTGGCGGCGGTGCGTGCGCGGTGTCTTCCGCGGCGACCTGCAGTCTTCGCCGGTACTGAACAAGGTGATTGGTCGGTTGCTTTTTGTGGTCGCTTTACACGTCGAACCGGTAGCGCGCGCATTCGCTCTTACTCCAGGATGAGCACACACAATGGTGGTCAAGCGGCAACGCAGTGCGAACAATGCGGCGACGTTGTTGGATGTCGCCAAACACGCCGGCGTCTCGCCGATGACCGCTTCGCGTGTGATCAACCGTCACCCGCATGTGGGCGAAGCGATGCGCGCGCGCGTGGAGGCCTCGGTACAGGCATTGGGCTACCGGCCCAATCTGGCCGGCCGTTCGTTGCGGACCAGCGGGCTGCTGCGTATCGGCGTGCTGTATAGCAACCCGAGCGCGGCATATCTCAATCAATTCATGCTCGGCCTGCTCGAGCAAAGCAGCCTCACCGGCAGCCAGGTCATGGTGGAAAAGTGCGGTGCCATCCGCAGCCAGCGTGCGGCCACCGAGCGTCTGCTCGCAGCCGGGGTCGATGGGGTGATCCTGCCACCGCCGTTGTGCGACTCGCGCCAGACCATCACCGAACTCGATGCGCGCGGCATTCCGGTCGTAGCGGTGGCCAGCGGCGCACCGATGGCGCAAATCAGCTCGGTGCGGATCGACGACTACCAGGCTGCACGCGCCATCGTCGACCACCTGATCGAGCTCGGGCATCGTCGCATCGCGTTGATCAAGGGCGACCCGAAACACACCCCGAGCGCGCTGCGCGCCAACGGCTATCTCGACAGCCTGCACGCTGCCGGCGTGGCGGTCGCAGAGGGTTTGATCGCCGAGGGCCTGTTCACCTATCACTCCGGGTTACTCGCCGCGCGCGGCCTGTTGGCGCAGCCGCGACCACCCACCGCGATCTTCTGCAGCAACGACGACATGGCGGCCGCAGCGGTGGCGGTCGCACACGGACTGGGCTTGCGCGTGCCCGAAGATGTCTCCATCGCCGGCTTCGACGATACCCCGGTGGCCACCACCATCTGGCCAGAACTCACCACCGTGCATCAACCCGTCACCGCGATGGGGCGCGCTGCTGTGTCACTGCTGGCCGACGCGGTCCGTCAACGCCGCAAGGGCGACACCGCACCCGGCGTGCATCAGGTGATGAAGTACACGCTGGTCAAGCGCGGCTCGACGGCAGGGCCGCCGAAGACATAGCGCCGCAGCAGGCGATCACCGTCCGGTTCGGCATCGATGCCACCCATCAGTCGGCGCGCACGCTGCGCCGTCGCCGCCGACTGCCCCTTCATGAGCACCCAGGCTGACGGTTGTAGCACTCAACTGCCGGCATGAGTGCGCAGACGCCCACGCAATCACACAAAAAACGGCCACATCGCTTCCCGACGATGTAGCCGAATGGGAGGGTATTCGACGTCACCGCCGAACGTACTGCAGCGCCGTATCAAACGGCGACGGGAAGAACGCGCAATGACCGCTTGGAGAGGAACGAGGAGAACCGCATGTGCGGCACGGCGCGCGTACACCGTGCCGCACAGCAGCGTCTTGCATCAGTGCATGGCATCAAAAGCGCAAGCGCAGACCCGCGTAGTAGCGACGCTCGAAGATGTTCTGGTCGAAGTAGTGATTGGTCCATTGCGCGTAACGGCGTTCGCTTTCGCCAGTCAGGTTGGTGGCCTGGGCGTACAAGGTCAGGTGATCGTTGACGTCGTAGCTCAACGATGCGTCCAGGTAACCGACGTCATCATTCCAGATCGCCAGCTCGTCGCCCCATGCAGAACTGTTGACCTGGCTGAAGCGCTTGCTGCGCCAGTTGTAGGCCACGCGCGCCTGCAGCTTGTCCTTCTGATACCACAGCACCGCGTTGGCCTGATGCTTGGAGTTGTCGCCGATCGGCAGCGTGTTGCCGTCGATATCGGTGTTGTCGGTATCGGCATCGGAGAAGGTGTAGTTGATGTTGGTCCCGAAGCCGCTCAGCCAGCCCGGCAGGAAATCGAAGGCCTGCTGGTAGCCGATTTCGAAGCCCTTGATCTTGCCGCCGCCGCCATTGACGATGCGCTCGACCGGGCCACCCGCGCGCACGACGCCATCGGCATCGGGCAAGGGCTCGATATTGGTGACGGTGGTGGGGAACGACTTCACATCGATCAGGAACGCACCCACGCTGATCAACGAGGCGTCGGCGAAATACCATTCCCACGAGGCGTTGTAGTTGGTGGCGCGGTACGGATCCAGATCCGGATTGCCCGAACGGCCATTGAGGAACAGCACCGCATCCGATGGTAGCGACGGGTTACGCGGCGGTGTGCCATTCACCGCGTAGAAGCTCACCAGACCACGGCCCAGATCGGGCAGGTCCTGACGCGCAACCGCCTTGTTGTAGGCGAAACGCAGCTTCTGCGCATCGGTGATGTCCAGCGACAGGTTCGCGCTGGGCAGCACATCGGTGTACTGGCGATTCAGACGGTTGGTGCCGATCGCAGGACTGACGCCATTCCATTCGACATTGCCGATATAGACGTTGCCGCTGCTCAGGTACTGGTCGATCGCCAGCTTGGTCTGCACGATGCGTGCACCGATGTTGGCTGTCCACGGCACGCGCGTGCCGGTACCGCCTTCCAGGTTGGCCATGAAATAGGCCGAGCTGGTTTTTTCGGTGACCTGGTAGGAATCGGCTGCCTGCTGATACGCCACGTTGCCCGGATACAGGCTATTGAGATAAGCGACCGGGTCTTTCATCGCCTGCGGGTTGATTGCAGGCAGGCCCTGGCTACCCAGGCCGGTGACCTTGAGCGGATCGAAGTCGTTGAAATACGCCCAATAACCGGGAATCGAATTGAACGGCAGCAAGCGCGCCTCGGACACGCCGCTGCAGGTATCCACGATCAGCGGATCCTTGTAGTAGTACAGCGAACGGTTCGGGTCGGCGCAGCTGGACGACACCGGCGACAGATACCGATAGGTATCGAGCTTGAAATCGCGTTCGCCATAGCGAATACCGAACTGGAAGCCGCGCACCACGCCCTCGTCGAACTCGAAAGTGCCATCGGCGCGGAACGCATCCATCTTGGCCTCGATCTTGTTGCCCTGCGCCCAGGTGGACATCAGCTGCCAGTTGTCTGGATTGGACACATCGGTCGCCAGGTTGACCGCCGGATAGGTGCCGCGGAAATCCACCGATGCATCCACCGTGGGGAGCCATTGACGTTGGCCCACTGGGTCACGCCGCCGGCACGTGGAATCTGGTCGCCGCGTGTCACCACTGCATCGGCACGCGCTTCGTCGTAGGTGCGCTGCGCATCGCCATGCACCCAGCGGAACGAGGCACGGAACGGCCCGCCGTCGTCGTAGCGCAATTCCAGATTGGTGTTGAGCGCATCCGAATCAGCCACCCCGGCCATCGAGTGCGCCTGGAAGCGGTTGTAGCGAAAATTGCCGTACTCCAGCACCCCGTTGGGATCGACGACCGACCCCGGCTGCAGCTGATTGGTCGCCCAACCGGTATGCAACTGCGCGGCTACCGAGGTGTCGTGGTCTTCGAGCTTGGTGTAGGCGGCGTCCGCCAGCACCGTCCACGCATCGTTGATGTTGAACTGGAACGAGCCGTTGAGGCCGGTGCGCTGGCGATCGGTGCTGCGGTTATCCAGCTCGGTGGCGACCCAATTGTAGAAATAGTCACGCGGCAAATTGCCCGGATCGGTGTTGTTGCCGATACGTCCATCGCCGTTGAAGTCGAAGCCGACATTCTGTTCGGTGGATTTCTGCGCGCCGTTGGAATACACGCTGGGGTGCTTGTTTTCCAGCGTGGCATCCGAATACGACACCGCCAGCAACGCGCCCCAACGCGCGGTACGGAAACTGGCCAATCCCGAATACAACGCGTTGGCTTTCTGCACGCGGTCGCCATACGAGCCTTCGGCCTGACCGCTGAAAGTCCAGCCTTCCGGCAGATCGAACGGACGCCGCGTCTTCAGCGAGACGGTGCCGCTGATGCCACCATCCAGATCGGCGGCAGTGGGCGACTTGATCACATCCACGCCACTGAACAGCGTGGGCGGAATATCCACGAAATCCGGCTGCGCGCGGCCGATGTTCGGCTGGCCATACTGATCGCCACCACCGGCACTCAAGTACAGCTCACCGTTCATGGTGGTCTGCACCTGCGGCATGCCACGGATATTGAGCTGCGATCCTTCGCCGGCCGAGCGCCGGATCTGCACGCCCGGCACGCGCTGCAGGGAATCGGTGATGGTGACGTCGGGCAATTTGCCGATGTCTTCGGCAGAAATCGAATCGATGATCTGCGCGGCGCTGCGCTTGTTCTCGATGGCCTCGGCCTGTGCGCCGCGCACGCCCTTGACCATTACCTTGTCCAGTTCGGTGACGCCTGCAGTGGTGGCGGTGTCCTGTGCGCTTGCGCCGCCGGCAAGCAGGGTGAGCGCAGCCGCGAGTGCGGCCGCCAATGGGGTGTGGCGGGTATTCGAATGCAGTTTGTTCATGTCCCCTCCCAGGGATGACGACACTCCACGACCGGTTCGACTGACATTGCCGGCACGGCAATGCGGTATTGGCTGACGGCACCAGGCGGTGCGTCAGTGCAAGCGCCGTGCACGACACGGCGCGGCAACACGCAGACCTCGCTACGGAGAACCGTTGGCGACGCCTGTGGATGGTTCGGCATTCCAGCCACGCAATTGCAGCGTGGCGTTGCGCAAGGTGGCAGCGGACGGGCCGCGAATTTCCACCACGCGCTCTTCGCCTGGCACCAGGCTGAGGTAGTTGTCGCTGTAATAGGCCGGCAGGATGCGCTGGCCTTGTCCATCCACCAGGGTCAGCTTGGTATTGAGGGCCACCTGCTGCGACGGGTTGCGGACGGTGGCGCGCAGCACGGCCTCCTCGTTGCCCTGCTGCACTTGCATGGTGAGCTGTAGCGGCACCTTTGCGAGCGCCTCCAGCCCACGCATCGCCACAGCATCGCGCGCCACCCAGTAGAAGTTGCGCGAGCGCACCACTGCATCGCGATCGAGCAACTGCAGCCGCACAAAGCCCAACCCGTTGGTGTCCTTCAGCAACGGTGCCAACTGCAGCACGGGTGCCGACACCGCCACCGCCGCGGCATCCAGTGCCTGTTCGCGCTGTTGCAGCAGCCTGCCGTCGTTGGCGTACACCTGTGCACGCACACGCAATCCACGCACCGCAGTGGCAGCATTGTTGACCACCACCACCTCGTGCCCGGGCAGATTCATCTGCACATGCAGCGTCTCGGCGGCGTTGCGCACGCCGTAATACGCGGCGTGGGTGTCGTAGTCATGGCTATACACCTGCCACATGTTGCTCGGCCACGCCGGGTGGCTCATCCACAGCAGGCGACCGCTATTCTTACTCCACAGCTGCGCGTTGAAGCCTTCGAAGATGGCGCGGTGGGTTTCGTAATTGAGCAGCTGGGCCTTGCGCTCGAAATCGGCCAGGCTGGTCGGTGCGCCCAGCTTGTCGGTCAGCGTGCGCATGAAACTCGTGGTATCGCCGTTACCGGACTGATGCCAGTCGTGGTACGCCCAGGCATCGCTGATCGGCCATTGGTCGCCAACGGCCGGCACTGAAGCCTTGAACGACTCCAGCGTGGAGAACGATGGCGTGCCTACCTCCACCGAGAAACCCTGCGCCAGCTTGTTGAAGTACGCCACCGGCTCGCGATAGTTGTACGGCCCACTGCCCTGCAAATTGATCTCGTTGGAACTGCCGGTGTACCAGCGCGTGCCGTCGAGTTCGGCGACCAGCTTGTCCAGGCCTTCATTCAGGATGGGGGCGGGCACGCCTTCGTTGCGCCCGAACCACAACACGATGGACGGATGATTGCGGAAGCGCTTGATCACCTCGGCCGCGTTGTCCAGGAACAACGCCGCGTCGGCCGGCTCCATGTTGTAGTTCTGCGTGGACTGCCAGAAATCGTTGAGCACCAACATGCCGTATTCGTCGGCCAGCTCGAAGAAGCTTGCTTCGGTGTTCTGCCCGACCCAGTTGCGCACCACATTGAAATGCGCATCGCGCTGCAGGCGGAAGTACGGCTCCAGCCGCTCACGCGAAACGCGCTTGCGCCAATCGTCCATGCCCCAGTTACCGCCCTTCACCGCAATGCGCACACCGTTGATGCGAATGACCAGATGCGGGGCCAGCGTGGAATCGTCCAGCTGTTGCACTGCCGGCGAACCCAGCGCACCGGGATACAGCGACTGCGCGTTACCACCGGGTACCGGCCGAATCGCCGCATGGCGTACATCGACGATGCGTTCGCCACGCTGGCGGGCCTGGTTGAGATCGACCAGCACACGGCGCAATGCGCCATCGTCGTCGAATAACGAAAGTTCGTAAGTCACCTCGCGAATACCGAAGCGCAGCTGCTGCGCATCCGAGCGCGCGCCTGCCACATCGACGCCCGCCTGCAGCGTGTACAGCGCAGGCTCCCCGTAGCCGTTAGGCCACCACAGCCGCGGGTTGAGAATGCGCAACTGCGGCGTATCGCCTGCGGTGAACTTCAGCGTAATGCCGCCGGCCGGCACCGTGACCTGGCGCTGGATGGTCACATCGCCGAAGGCCAACTGCACGCTGCCCTGCACTGCGGCAGGCGTGTCGTTGCGCAGCGGCACGTTGATTTCCAGTTCGGCGCGTCGATGGTCCGGCGCCAAGCGCGCGGTCACCACCTGGATGTCGCCAAGTGCGAGCGGTCCGCTGGCGTGCAACTGCACGCCCTGCCACAGACCGGCATTGCGGTCGCGCACTGCGGGAATCCAGTCCCACCCCTCGCTGGCGATGAAGGTCGGACCATCCAAGGCCTGCATGCCACCGTTTTCGCCGACGCCTGCGCTCATCGATTGTTCGTGCGCAATGCCAGGATGCGGTGGCGGCGATACCCGTACCGCAATGACGTTGCGACCTGGCGTGAGCTGCTTGCTGACATCGAAACGACCGCGCGCGAATGCGCCGCGGGTGTGCCCGACCTGCACGCCGTTGACCCAAATATCGCCGGCATAGTTGATGCCGTTGAACAACAGCTCCAGACGCTTGCCTTGCGCGGCGGCAGGCAGGTCGAAACTGCTGCGGTACCACCAGTCCTGACGGCTCAGCGCTTCGGGAATGGCCATGTTGTTGAGGCCGATGTCCGGATCCGGATACACGCCACGGTCGACCAGCGTGGTGAGCACGGTGCCCGGCACGGTCGCCACACGCCACGCCGCGTTGCCGGTCGTGTCATCGCGGCGCGACAGCGTGGCGCCGGTCGCTTGACCAAGCTCGGGTGCTGCGGCCAGTTGCCATGCACCTACACGCCAGGATGCGGCATCCAGCGATTGCAGCGCAGGCGCATCCGGGACTGGCTGTGCAACCGGCGTCGAGAACGCGGCGCTACTGCGCGGCAGCGTTGCAGCCGGCTGCGGCGCAAGCTGGCCGGCCATCTGCTTGGTCTGCACGCGCCAGCCTGGCGATGCGTCTTCGAAGCGTTGCAGTGCCGGATCCGGCGCGTTTGCGGCAAGCCGTGCAATGGCCTGTGCATCCAGCGCGCCCGCCTGTGCGGTAAAGCCCGCGATATCGCCGCCGAAGTGCTGCGTATACGCCGCAGCTTGCTGGCGTGGACCGAATACCAGCGTCGGCGCGACGGCCGCCCGCTGCACACGACCGCTGGCGACCTTGCGGCCGTTGGCGTACAGGGTCAGGCGTTCGCCCTGGGCAACTGCGGCCACTTGCGTCCAGTTGTCCGCATGCAAGGCCTGCGTACTGCGCAGAACATTGTCGGCGCCCTGCGCAAAACCGAGCGTGCCGCCATCGATCACGAAATAGCGGCCGGCCCCTTGCGGATCGCCGATGCCCGCTATCAACGCGGGACCTGTGATCGAACGTGATGGGCGCACCCATCCGAAGACGCTCCAGTCCGCATCGGCAGACAACCACGGCGTCTGGGCGGCGAGTTTCTTGGTCAGCGCAACGCCACCGGCAAGCACGCGCACGTCATACGGACCGGGCGGATCGTCGGCTGGCGCTGCCTCCACTGCAGTGCAACCCATGCAAGCACACAACAACCACAGCGCTCCGCGGCGGAACGCCCTGCGAACCATCAGCATTAGAGGCCTCTCCCAAGCTCTACTGCCACGCAACGGTGCACACCGCTTCGATGCAATCGGCAACCCGTCGTGCAGACGTTCTGCGTCATGACCTCCGTGATGCCGCCCGTGGCTGCCGCCCCTGTTTCAGCGGCCATGGTGCGAGGTAACGTTACCCCAGCTGGATATCGACAACAACCTTTCTGGGTTAGGGTTGGCAATCCCAGGAGGAGGGAATCATGCGAAACCTGATCCAGTCCGCAGTCCCGGCGGCATGTGCATTGCTGTGTTTGATCGCTGCACCCGCTGCAGCACAGAGCTTGCGCGTGCAATCGCCCGATGCACGCATGCAAGTGGAATTCACGCTGCGCGCCGATGGCGTGCCCAGCTATCGCGTGCTGTATCGCAACACATTGGTGCTCGACGATGCACCGCTCGGGCTGGATCTGGGCCGAGGCAACAAGCTCGGCCGTGACATGACGCTGCAAGGCAGCACGACCGAACTGCACGACAGCCGCTTCACCTTGCCGGTCGGAAAGACGCGACAGGCACGCGACCACTATCGAGCACTGCGCGTGCAACTGACCGATACGCAACATCGCAAGCTCGGCATCGAACTGCGTGCGTATGACGACGGCGTTGCACTGCGTTACGTCCTGCCGGATACGGGCCAGGTGCGCATTCGCGACGAACTCACCAGCTTCGCGTTCCCGCGCGATTACCGCTGTTGGAACTTGAATCTGGGCCGCTTCGGAACCAGTCACGAGGGCGAATACGATGCCATCGCCGCATCGAAATTGCGTGCCCACAATTTGATCGAGTTACCGCTGGTGTGCCAGACCGACGCCGGCGGCACCACGCTTGCGATCGGCGAAGCGAATCTGCGCGATTACGCCGGGTTGTATCTCACCGGTCGTTCCGATGGCGGCCTGGGCGTGTCGGCAAAACTGTCGCCACGCCTGGACGACCCCACGGTGGCGGTCAGCATCGATGCCAAGGGCCGCGATTTCGCCACGCCGTGGCGCGTCATCATGCTGGCCGACAATCCCGCAAGCCTGATCGAATCCAACCTGATTTCCGCGCTGAATCCGCCGCCCGCCTTCGATGCGAGTTGGGTGCGCGCGGGCAAATCGGCGTGGGATTGGTGGTCGGGCAGTCTGGCCAGCGGGGTGGCGAACCCGGGAATGAATACCGCCACCGTCCAGCGTTATATCGACCATGCGCAGCAGTTGAAGCTGCAATACATGCTGATCGACGACGGCTGGTATTACGGCAGCACCGGCGATGGCCAGTACAACGCCGATGCAGACATTCTCCGCCCGGTCGAGCAACTCGATCTGCCTGGCTTGGTGAACTACGCACGCAAGCGCGATGTCGGGTTGTGGCTGTGGGCGCACTGGCGCGCGCTCGATGCGCACATGGACCAAGCGCTCACCTGGTACCAGCAGCTGGGCATCAAGGGCATCAAGGTCGATTTCATGGACCGCGACGATCAGCAGATGGTGGACTTCTATCATCGTCTTCTGAGCAAGGCTGCCGAGCACAGGCTGCTGGTGGATCTGCACGGTGCGTATCACCCGACCGGGCTGACCCGCACCTATCCGAACTACCTCACCCAGGAGGGCGTGCTCGGCGCCGAGTACAACAAGTGGAGCGCGCGCATCACCGCAACCCACAACCTCACCCTGCCGTTTACGCGCATGTTGCTCGGGCCGATGGATTACACGCCTGGCGGCTTCCGCAATGTCCGTCCGGCCGAGTTCAAGCCACAACACGTCGGGCCGCAGGTGATGACCACACGCGCGCAGCAATTGGCGATGTACGTGGTCTACGAGAGTCCGTTTGCGGTGGTGGCCGACAGTCCCGAGCAATACGAAAACGTACCTGCCGCGCAGTTCTTGCGTGATGTGCCGGCAAGCTGGGACGAGACGCGCGCGCTGGATGGCGCCATCGGCGAGCACATCGCGCTGGCGCGGCGTAGCGGCAAGGACTGGTATGTGGGTGCAATGACCAACGAGCAGGCGCGCACGATGGAGGTGCCGTTATCGTTCTTGGGCAAGGGCAACTGGACAGCCACCATCTACGCCGATGGACAGGCGCCGACGGACGTGCGCATCGACACCCGCACACTCACCCGCAACGACACCTTGCAGCTGAACTTGGCGGCAAATGGCGGCGCGGCGATCAGGTTGCAGAGAAAGTAACGGCCGCCATCTCAGGACGAAGTGCCTCACGCACCTTCGCGGTACGCGCAGGCGCTTGGTCATGGCATCACACGCGCGCACCGCAGCGGTGCGCGCGTTTCGCACCACGGATGGCGTTATGGCATATCCACGCCCACACACACCGCCGGGCGCGCGTCCTTGATGGGTTGCACGCCATGCGCGTCGAACTGCAGCCCCGCATGCGTCGGCGCAAATGCCGGCCAGGCCGGCAGACCCTTGGCATTCGGATTGCCATGCTGCACGAACGCGGCCCAATAGCGCTGCAGGGACACCGGCGGCTGGCCGATCGGCAGGTTCTTGAACAGGAACGGCAACTCGGCGCTATGCGTCACCTGCCCGCCGGGCACGGCGGTATCGAACACGTAATGCCACACCGGCGCGCCCAACGCAGCCTGGCGTTGCGCCACGGTCACCGCCGGGCAACGGAAGGTTAGATCGGTGGACAACTGCATGGACACATTGCCTTGCCGTTCGGCGCGCTGCGCGGTGGCGGCGCGATGCGTTTGCAGGATGGTCTCGGCGTGGTCGGGATAGTCGCGGCGCACCCGCTTCTCGGCGCCTTCCTCACCGCCATAGCGCAGTTCCTGCACCACGTAACCGATCAACAGCGGCACCTTTGCCTGCGCGCCGGCAGCCAGCAGCTCGGCCGGCGCACGCGGCAGCACGCGCCCGTCGACGACCGCCTGCAACCAGATATAGCCGTCGTCATCCAAGGCCGGCACATCCACGCCCTGCGCGGCCTTGAGCAGTCGGTCGGCCGGCAACGCGCGTAGTTGCGCCAGCCGTGTGGCCGGCTCGTCGATGCCGGCGCGTTCGGCAATGCGCACGCCCAGCGCGCGATTGTCTTCCAAGCTGCGCGCCGGCAGGCCGAAGCCGGCAGTGCCGCTCTGTTCGATGGCTGCCGAGAACAGGCCGCGTGCGAGCGGGCTGAGCATCAGCAAGCCCACGTCCTGGCCGCCGGCCGACTGCCCGGCGATGGTCACCCGCGCGGGGTCGCCGCCGAACTGCGCGATGTTGTCGCGCACCCATTGCAAGGCAGCGATCTGGTCGAGCAAGGCGTAGTTGCCGGCGGCTTCGTTGTCGCCATCGGCCAGCTCCGGCAACGACAGGAACCCCAATGCGCCCAGCCGGTATTGCAGCGTCACCACCAGCATGCCCTGCGCCACCAGGTTGGTGGGCAGATGTCCATCGGCGCCGCCCGCCACGTTCGCGCCACCGTGGATCCACACGAATACCGGCAGCGGCCTGGCCGGATGCAGCTGCGGTGTCTGCACTTCGACATAGAGGCAATCTTCGGTGCCGCGCTTGGCCATGGCGTTGTTCCAGCCCAGCGCCGGCTGCACGCACGGCGTGGCAGCCTGAGTGGCGTCGCGCACCTGCGTCCATGCGGCGATCGGCTGCGGCGGGCGCCAGCGCAGCGCGCCCAGTGGCGGCGCAGCGAAGGGGATCGCGCGGAAAACCGCACTGCCATCGTCCTGCCATTGGCCACGCACCGCACCATGGTCGGTGCGCACCTGGGAGGTGCCGCCGGCGTGGCGGCGGACGCATTCGCACCGAGCAGGCAACCGGTCGCAAGCAACAACGCACAAAGACGCAGCATCAGTGTTCTCCGGTGAGCACGCGCGCGTGCCAGGCGGCCTGGAAGACCGCAGTGGCCGAGGCGACATTGAGACTTTCCACCTTGCCGCTGCCGCGGATCGACAACTGCAGATCGCAATCGCGCGCAAATGCGCGGTCCATGCCGTCGCTTTCTGCGCCCATCACGTACACCAGGCGCTGCGGCAACGCGGCGGCGAAGACGTCCTGGCCACCGTCGACGAGTGTGGCGGCAATCGCAAAGCCGGCCTGGCGCAGCTGCGTCATCGCCGTTGCAGTGTCAGGCAGTTGCACCAGCGGTACCGCTTCGGCGCCGCCTTCTGCCACGCGTGCCGCCGCGCCCGACAGGCCCAACGTGGAACCGGCCGGCAACAACAGACCGGCCACGCCGAAGTGCGCCGACGAGCGCAATATCGCCCCGAAGTTATGCGGGTTGCCCACCCCATCCAGCCACAGCGCCAGCACCGGGCCCTGCGGCAACGCAGCCAGCCATTCCTGCAAGGGTTGCGGGGCGACGCGCAGCACCTCGGCCACCACGCCCTCATGGTGTGCACTGGCGGCGAGCTTGCTCAGATCGGCCTCTTCCACCACGCGATAGCCGATGCGCTGGGTCACGCACCACGCCAGCAGCGCCTTGAACTGCGGAATACGCGCCTCGCTCAGGTACAGCTTGCGCAGCGCCTGCGGACGCGCCTGGAACACGGCCTGCACGGCGTTGATGCCGTACAGCCGCACCTCACGCGCGTTGCTATTCGCTGCAGCGGCAGGTGGGGTGGCAGCAGGAGTGTGCTGCGCTGCAGCGCGGGGTGCGGCGCTGCACGGTGCAGGTGTGCGCGGCGCGGCGCGGCCCCAGGGGTTGTGCGAGGGGCCGGAGCCGCCATCGCGTGGCGGCCGTCCGCCGCGTCCATCATGCTGTGTCATTGTCGGATCCAGAAGTTCGTGTTGCGTGCAGTGCGCAACGGCTGTTTCCGGCCGTTCGCCGTCTGCGCGTCGATCAGGTTGCAGCACCGGCAGCGCCGCTGCCGCACAAGCAGTGACGACGATGGTAAGCCACTGGCGCGATGGTCCATACACGCGGCCGCGCTGAGGCATGTTGAACGTCGTGCCGCCTGCAGGGGGCGTCGACGCGACCCGGAGGCCAGCAGGATCTGCGCACCTCGTGCGGCGGGCATTTCCCCGTCCTGCAGCTGGCAATCATGCGCGTGCGATCACGCAGGGTTGGACGCGCACACGGGCACGCAAAGCGCAGCAGCTGGATCCACCCGCGCGAACACCCGCAGATCGTGCAGCCCATCCGGCTTGAGCAGCGCACAGCGGCTGACGCCTTCTTCGACGAAGCCATTGCGCAGCAACACCGCGGCCGATGCAGGATTGCTATCGAGCACGGTGGCCTGCACCCGATACAGCGGTCGCGTCTGCATCGCCCAGGCGACATACGTGCCCACGATCCGGGTCATCCAGCCGCGGCCCCAATAGCTGCGACCGAGCCAATACCCCAGCTCGGCCGAGTAGCGACGTTCGCCCTGCCCTGGGCGCACTGCGATCGTGCCGCAGGCCTGGCCATCGATCTCGATGGCCAGCACCGGGTCGCGCAAATCGACAACCCGTCCGGCCAGGAACGCTTCGCCGTCGGCACGGGTATATGGGTGAGGGAATCGCTCGCTCAATCCGCGCGGCACCAGCGGCTCGTTGGCATGCCGCACCAAGGCATCCAGGTCGTCCCGGCGCCAGCGGCGCAGCACGAAGCCTTCCCCGTGCACCATCAGCGATTGGTCCATTGCGTTGGTCATGGCATGCGCAGCATCGACTCCCGCGATACTGCGCACACTGGCCGCACGCCGCAACTCAGCGCTGGGCGATCTGCGCCTGTTTCAGTGCCGCGCACAGGCGGATGGTCTCGCCGGTCTGCGCCAGGCCGCGGTCCGCACCACTGAGCTTGGCCAGGCGCGGCTTGAAGAACGCATCCAGGCGGTCGGCCTCGTCCACACTGCAGCCACCGGAAGCACCCAGCGCCGGCAATCCGCCACCATCGAACGAGCCACTGCGTTGCACGATGCGGTCGAAGTTGGCGGTGAACCAGGCCCACATCGAATCATGCGAGCGCTCATCGCTGTGCCCGCGCATCAGCAGGCTCTTCATCTCGCCCACCTTGATCGCGTCGGTCAGCGCGAAATCGCGCACCTGCTTCAGCAGCCCCGGGTCCTGCCGCACCCAGTGCGGCGATCATGGCGTTGCGCTGGGCTGGGTCGGCGTGCGTGCGCAGTGCATCGATCAGCCTCTGCACCGCCGGTGCGCCGCGTTCCTGGACAGTCACTGCCAGCACGGTGCCGAGCAGGTCAGGGTTGGCGGCGGAAAAATCCAGCGCACCATTGCCGCCGGCCAGCACCGCATCGCCTTGCGCCAGCAGGGCCTTGCGTACCTCTGCATTCTGCAGACGCAAGGCGAACACACTGGCCAGCGACGTGCGCAGGGCGGTGTCGTCGATCGACTCACCGCTGCGCCGCGTATAACCCAGCGCACGCAGACGCGGCAGGTACGACTGTTCGGCCGCCTTGCGCAAGGCGCCGCGCTGGGCCTCGGTGGTGGCCTGGTAACGCCAGATCCACACGAAGCGTTCCAGCAGCGCGGTGGACACGTCGGCCGATGCCGACGGCGCCAACTGCGCGAGCGCTGCCAGCACGGCCGCGTTGTCGGCATCGCCATGCCGGTACGCCGCATTGATCGCATCGGCGTAGGCGAGCTGTTCGTTATCGTCCAGCTGGCCGACCTGCTTGCCCAGCGCCGCCAATTGCTTCTTGGGCAGCGAGAAACGGTAATAGCCGGCGCCACGCGCATTCGGGAACACCCAGGTGTTCTTGCCGGCGCCCTCCAGCACGATGCTGCCGCTGCCGTTTTCGAGCAACTGGCAGGCGGTACTGACCTGGTTCTTGCCCTTGCCGTACTTCACGCACACCGGCACGCCCCACTGTTGCGCCGCAGAGCCGGTGGAGCCCAGCGGCAGGTAACGTTGCTGCTGCAGTTTGACCACGGTCTTGCCGCCTTCGCGCGCCACCTGGGTCTGCAGATACGGCACGCCCGGCTGGTTGAGGAAGCTGCGGAATGCGGCCTTGAAATCATCGCCCTTGCCGGCCGCTTCTGCGATCGCATCGACCAGGTCGTCGGCAGTCGCGTTACCGAACTGATGCTTGGCGATATACGCGCGCATGCCCTCGCGGAACACGTCTTCGCCAACGAAGGCCTCGAACATTGCCAGCACTGCCGCGCCCTTCTGGTAGGTAATGCCGTCGAACGCGGTTTCGATATCGCCATTGCCGGTGATCGGCTGGCGAATCTTGCGTGCGCTCACCAGGCTGTCGTTCTCCATCGCATGCTGCGCGCCGCCGATGCGGTCCAGGTTGGCATGGTATTCCGGATGCAGCTGCATGGTGATCTTCTGCTGCATCCAGGTGGCGAAGGCTTCGTTGAGCCACAGGTCGTCCCACCACGCCATGGTCACGGTGTCGCCGGTCCACTGATGCGCCAGTTCGTGCGCATTGACGTTGAAGGAGCGCTGCACGTTCTCGGCCGGCGAATCCTTGTCCAGCAACAGCAGCCAATCGCGGAAGGTGACAAACCCCGGGTTTTCCATTGCGCCGGCGCTGAAGTCCGGTGCAGCGACCAGATCGAGCTTGTCGAACGGATAACCGAAGGCGTAGTAGTCCTCCAGCGCGGCGATGATGGCCGGGGTCTGGTCCAGCGCCGGGGTGATGCGCGGGCCCTGGCCCTTGGCGGCAATGCCGCGCAACGGCGTGGCGGTGGGGCGCTGCGGGGTGGCCGGCATCGGCGCCACATCCACCACGTCCCACGGGCCGGCGGCGTAGGCGACCAGATAGGTCGGCAGCGGCACTGTCGGGGCGAAGGTCACCGTCTTCCAGCCCTTGCCGGCCGGCTTGGTCGAGGTCGCGATGGTGTTGGCCAGCGCCTGGTCATTGCTGGGCACGGTCAGGCTGATGTCGAACGGCGTCTTGAACGCCGGCTCGTCGAAACCCGGGAACGCATAGCGCGCACTGATCGGTTCCATCTGCGTCATCGCATACGCCTTGCCCTGGTATTTCACCTGGTACAGGCCCTGCAGCTGCTGGTTGAGCGGCGCGCTGTAGGCGATCTCCACGGTAAGCGTCTGCGGTGTGAGCGTGCGGCCGAAATCCAGCCGCGCCACGCCGGCTTGCGCATCGGCTTCCACATAGCGTGCAGTCAGCGCCTTGCCTTTGCCCTTAGCGGGCTTGACGGTGACCTTGCTGACCTTCAACTCCTTGCCGTGCAGCCAGAGATGGTCGGACGCCTGCTTGAGCTGCACGCGAATGGTGGTGCGGCCGCTGAATTGGGTCTGCTCCGGGTCGATCTTGAGCGCGAGGCTATAACGCTCCGGCACTGCCCAGGTCGGCAGACGACCATTGGGAACCGGCTCGCCGGACGACTGCGCCAGCGCATTGCCGCAGCACAACGCGAGAAGAGAAGGAGCAAGCAAACAGGCAAGACGACGCATCGACAACTCCGGGGATGGCAATCGTCGAAGTGCACCATATCCATCCATGACTGTCATGGGCCATTGGTTGGCGACCGGCTCGCACCCACGACGCGCCTACGACATCGGCTACGACAGGCGCCTATTTCAGCCGGGCGGCGTTAGGAGGGCTCGCAGCGCCGACCTACCCGGCACAGCCGTATGAGGCGGATCGCAGCGCGCACATAGCCGCCGCCTGCAACGTCTCGCGCAGCGACACCGGGCGCTCGGCTGGACGACTGCACACGCCGGCCCAGGGCGTCGATGGTCTTGCGCCCCCTTCCGTATCGGCGAACGCCGGCAGCCGTTGCGCCACCGGCCTCGTTCACGCATGCCCACCCACGGAAGGCGTCTGCGCTTCCAGGGTTTCCAGCTGGCGTGCCACCGCTTCGGGCGACTTGGTAAACGGCGCGATCAGGCTGTAGAACGCCGGCACCACGTACAGCGACAACAACGTGGACAGCGAGACGCCGAAGATCACCACCACGCCGATGGTGGCGCGGCTGGCCGAGCCAGGTCCGCCGGCCACCACCAGCGGGATCGCGCCGACCACCGTGGCAATCGAGGTCATCAGGATCGGACGCAGACGCACCGATGCCGACTCCACGATGGCCGCATGCACGCTGCGCCCCTCATCGCGCAACTGGTTGGCGAATTCCACGATCAGGATGCCGTTCTTGGCCGCCAGTCCTACCAGCATCACGATGCCGATCTGACTGAACAGGTTGAGCGTGCCGCCGGTCAGCCACAGCCCCACCAGCGCGCCCAGCACCGCCAACGGCACGGTGAGCATGATCACCAACGGGTGCGCGAAGCTTTCGAATTGCGCGGCCAGCACCAGATACACCACCAGCAGCGCCATGCCGAAGGTCAGCAACACCGCACTGCCCGATTGCTGGTACTCGCGCGATTCGCCTTTCCAGTCCACCTGCGCATATTCGGGAAGTTCCTCCTGCGCGGCCTGCTGCGCCCAGGCAATGGCATCGCCAAGCGGGTAGCCCGGTGCCAGGCCGGCGGTGATCGTGATCGCGCGCAGGCGATTGAAACGGTTCAAGGTGCCGGCTTCGGCCACTTCGCTCAAGGTCACCAGGTTGGAGAGCGGGATCAGCTCGCCACGGTTGGAACGCACGCGAATGGCGGTGAGGTCTTCCGGCGCCATGCGGCCTTCGCGCCCGGCCTGCAGCATCACGTCGTATTCCTCGCCGTTGTCGACGAAGGTGGTGACGCGGCGCGAGCCCATCAATGCTTCCAGCGCGCCGCCGATGGCGGTGACCGGCACACCCAGATCGGCCGCACGCAGGCGGTCGATATTGACGCGCATCTGCGGGCGGGTTTCCTTGTAATCCGAGTCTGGGCCGACCAGGCCTGGGTTGGCTTCCATGCGCTGCAGGATGCGGTCGCGCCACTGCGCGATCTCCGCGTAATCCGGCCCGCCCAGCACCAGCTGGAACGGCTGGCCGCGGCTACGCACCAGTCCGCCGCTCACCTGCGTGCGCGCGCGCGCACGCTGAGCACATTGAGTTTCTGCTGCACCTCATCGGCCACTTCGGTGGTGGGGCGGGTGCGCTTTTCCCAGTCCTGCAAGAACACGCTGACCCGGCCGGCGTGCATTTCCTCGCTGCTGCCAAAGCCGCCGGGCACGCGCGGATTGGCGCGCACGATGGGTTTGTCCGGCCCTACGAAGGGGCGCAGGATGTCTTCCACCTGATGCATCTGCCCCACCGTGTAATCGAAGCCGGCACCTTCCGGGCCGTCGATCATGATCTGTAAATTGCCGCGGTCTTCGGCCGGCGCCAGTTCGGAAGGAATGCGGCCCATCAGCCATGCGCTGGCGCCCAGCGCCAACAGCATCAGCAGCGCAAAGATCCAGGTGCGGTGCACATGCCGCTCCAGCGAGCGCCCGTACGCACCAGACACCGCCCGCATGCGCCCATCGAACCATTGGTGGAAGCGATTGGGCTTGGCCTGCCCGTGCGCGCGCAACAACTTTGACGACATCATCGGCGTCAGCGTCAGCGCCACGAAGGCCGAGATCGCCACTGCCGCCGCCAGCGCCACCGCCAGTTCGCGGAACAGCCGCCCGGTATTGCCTTCCAGAAAACCGACCGGCAGGAACACCGCCACCAGCACGGCCGTGGTCGCAATCACCGCGAACGCCACCTGCCCGGTGCCGCGCTTGGCCGCCACCAGCGGCGGTTCGCCCAGATCGATCCGGCGCTGGATGTTTTCCACCACCACGATGGCATCGTCCACCACCAGGCCGATACACAACACCAAGGCCAGCAGAGTGAGCAGGTTGATCGAAAAGTCGAACGCGTACAGTGCAATGAACGCGGCAATCAGGCACACCGGCACCGTCACCGCAGGAATCAGCGCGGCGCGCGCGCTGCCCAGGAACACCCAGATCACCACCAGCACCAGCACCACCGCTTCCACCAGCGTGTGATAGACGCGCTCTACCGCCGCATCGATGAAGGTGGTGGTATCGAAGGCGACGAAGATGTTGGTGCCCTTCGGGAGCGACTTCTGCACTTCTTCGGCCTGCGCGCGCTTTCGCGCGCCACATCTAGCGCATTGGCGGTGGAGTTGCGCACGATGCCCAGCCCCACGTTGGGCACGCCATTGCTCTGGAAATAGGCGCGCCGCTCGGCCGAGGTGAGTTCCACCTTGGCCACGTCGCCCAGCCGCACGACGTAGCCATCGTCGCCCTTGCTCAGCGGCAGCTTGGCAAAATCCTCCGGCTTGAGATAACTGCGCTCCACCCGCAAGGTGAAATCGCGCTGCGCCGATTCGATGCTGCCGGCCGGCAATTCCACGTTCTCGTTCTGCAGCGCGGCTTCCACATCGGCCACGGTGAGCGCGCGCGCGGCCAGTTGGTCGCGGTCCAGCCAGATACGCATCGCATAGCGCTGGCGCCCGCCAATGCGCACTTGCGCCACGCCATCCAGGCTGGAGAAGCGGTCGACCAAATAGCGCTCGGCGTAGTCGGACAGCTGCAGCGTGTCCATCGTGCTGGAGCTCATGTTGAGCCACAGGATGGGGTCGGCATCGGCCTCGACCTTGAAATCTCCGGTGGACGCGCCTGGTCGGGCATGCGGTCGGACACGCGGCTGACCGCATCGCGCACGTCGTTGGCAGCGGCTTCCACATCGCGCGATTGCACGAACTCGATGCTGATGTCCGAAGAACCATTGCGGCTGCGCGCCTCGATGGTGGAGATACCCTCGATGCCGGCCAGCGCGTCTTCCAGCACCTGGGTGATGCGACTCTCCACCACTGCGGCAGAAGCGCCGGTGTATTCCACATCCACCGAGACGATGGGCGGATCGATCGCCGGCAGTTCGCGCAAGGTAAGGCGGGTGAACGACATCACCCCAGCACGATCAGCAGCAGGCTCATCACCACCGCCATCACCGGGCGGGTGATCGACAGGTCGGAGAGTTTCATTGTGCGGCCGCCTGCGGGCGTGGCGCTGCGGGCGCCGCTTGATCGGCAACCTTCAGGCCCGGGCGCAGCTTGCCGGTGCCATCGACCACGATGCGCTCACCGGCCTTGATGCCTTCGAGAATTTCCACCTTGCCATCGCGGCGCTCGCCCAGCCGCACATCGGCACGCTCCACGGTGCTGTCGGGCTTGACCCGGAACACGTACGATTCGCGCCCCACCTGCACCACCGCGATTTCCGGGATCACCACCGCCTGCCGCGCCGGCTGGAACAGCCGCACATCCAGCAGCATGCCCGGACGCAGCCGGCGATCGTCGTTGGGGAAGTCCGCGCGCACCGTCACCGAGCGCGTGGTTTCATCGATCCGCGAATCGATCGTCACCACCTCGCCCTGGAACTGCGCGCCCGGATACGCCGCCGCGCTGCCGCTCACCGCATTACCGAGTTGCACCAGGCCGAACTGCGATTCCGGAACCTGGAAATCCACGTACATGCGCGCCACATCGTCCAGCGTGGCGATCACCGTGCTGGAGGTGATCAGCGAGCCAGGGCTGATCTGGCGGATGCCCAGCACGCCGGAAAACGGCGCGCGCACCTCGCGGTCGATGACTTCCGCGCGCATCTGCTGCACGCGCGCCTGCGCGGCATCGCGCAGCGCGCGTTGCGTGTCCACGGTGGACTTGGCCACCAGTTGCTGGCCAACCAGACTCAACTGGCGGCGGTACAACTGGTCGGTTTCTTCGAAGGTGGCCTGTGCGGCGGTCAAGGCGGCCTGCTGCGAATTGCCGCGCAGACGCAGCAGCAATTGCCCGGCCTTGACCTCGTCGCCGCTGTCGAAATACACCTGCTCCACCACATCGCTGACCGCGGCGGTGAGCGCCACCGATTCGCGCGCGCGCACGGTGGCGATCGACTGTACGGTCGAGTTCCAGGGCTGGGCGGCCACCGCCTGCACAGAGACCGGAATGGGTTTGGCAGCGGCCGGCGTGCTGGCCTGACGGCTACAACCGACCAGCACAACGGCCAACAAGAGCGCGGCGCAAACGCGCGCTGGGCAGAACAAGCATCAGGACATCCTGGCGGGGTACGTCGAAAGTTTACCGACCTAGCCGCCATGAATTGACAGAAAGGGCGCGCTTTGCACCATGACCAAAGACCCTTGCTGTCCTTGGCACGATGCGCTGGTCAGCGTGACCAAGACGTGGCGGCGGATTCGCCAGACGGGAGCAACCGGTCTGCAGCAACGGCATGTATGGGGTCATACACCGCCGCTGCACAC
The DNA here is from genome assembly GCA_022749655.1 of Xanthomonas phaseoli pv. phaseoli. GTDB lineage: Bacteria > Pseudomonadota > Gammaproteobacteria > Xanthomonadales > Xanthomonadaceae > Xanthomonas > Xanthomonas phaseoli. Next base: position 1,737,692 of record CP094243.1, on the reverse strand, counting down.
GCGTACCGCGCTTGCCTGAGGGCCGCCTGCCCTGCCGTGTTGGCCGCGCTTAGCGTTCCAGCCCCAGATATTCGAGCACATGGTGCGCCAGCGCCTCTACATTCTCACCATCGGCGTGAAGATGGATCTCCGGCGTCTGGGGTGCCTCGTATGGCGAGTCGATGCCGGTGAAATTGGGAATCTGCCCGGCACGCGCCTTGCGGTACAGCCCCTTCACGTCGCGCGCCTCGGCAACCGCCAGCGGCACGTCCACGAAGACCTCGACGAACTCGCCCTGGTCGAAGCGCTCGCGCGCCAGTTGCCGCTCGGCGCGGAACGGCGAAATGAAACTCACCAGCACGATCAGGCCGGCATCGGCCATCAGGCGGGCCACTTCCGCCACACGACGGATGTTTTCCACGCGGTCTTCGTCGGTGAAGCCCAGATCGCGGTTGAGCCCGTGGCGCACGTTGTCGCCGTCCAGGATGAAGGTGTGATAGCCCAGGGCGTGCAGGCGCTTGTCGACCAGGTTGGCGACAGTGGACTTGCCGGCACCCGACAGGCCGGTGAACCACAACACGCGTGGCGCCTGGCCCTTGATGCGCGCACGTGCGCCGCGATCCACGTCCAGATGCTGCCAGTGCACGTTGCCGGCGCGGCGCAACGCGAATTCCAGCGTGCCGGCGGCCACGGTGGCATTGCTCTGCCGGTCGATCAGGATGAACCCGCCGAGCACGCGGTTGCGCGCGTAAGGCGAGAACGCGATCGGTTCGTCCAGCGCCAGGTTGCAGTAACCCACTTCGTTGAGCTCCAGCCGTTTGGCGGCCAGCCGCTCCTGCGTGTTCACATCGACCTTGTGCTTGATGTCGCTGATGCTCACGGTGACCGTGCGGGTGCCGATCTTGAGCCAGTACGGGCGGCCGGGCAGCAACGCAGCATCGTCCATCCACAGCAGATGCGCGGCGAACTGGTCGGCCACTTCCGGCGGGTCGTCGATGGCGGCGATGATGTCGCCACGGCTGATATCGATCTCATCGCGCAAGGTCAGCGTCACCGCCTGCCCGGCGCGTGCGCTGCTCACCTCGCCGTTGGCATCGCGCACGCTCGCCACCTGCGTGCGGCGCCCGGACGGCACCACCACCACTGCATCGCCCACCTGCACCTGGCCGGCCGCAATCGTGCCCGCATAGCCACGGAACTGCGCGTTGGGACGGTTGACCCATTGCACCGGCAGGCGCAGGCCGCTCGCGGCGTCCGGCGGCTCCAACTGCACGGTGTCCAGGTGCTGCAGCAGATGCGGGCCGCTGTACCACGGCATCCGCGTCGAAGCGCTGGACAGATTTTCGCCCGCCAGCGCCGACAGCGGAATGCACTGCACCTGGTCGATGCCCAGCTGCGCGGCGAGCGCGGCGTAGCCTTCCGCAATATCGGCGAACACCTGCGCGTCGTAGTCCACCAGGTCCATCTTGTTGACCGCCAGCACCACATGCCGGATGCCCAGCAACGACACGATGTAGCTATGCCTGCGGGTCTGCGTCAGCAGGCCCTTGCGCGCATCCACCAGCACCACCGCCACATCGGCAGTCGACGCGCCGGTGGCCATGTTGCGCGTGTACTGCGCGTGCCCGGGGCAATCGGCCACGATGAACTTGCGACGATCGGTATCGAAATAGCGGTAGGCCACATCGATGGTGATGCCCTGCTCGCGTTCGGCCGCCAGCCCATCCATCAGCAGTGCATAGTCGATGCCCCCGCCCTGGGTGCCATGCCGCCGGCTATCGTTTTCCAGCGCGGCAAGCTGATCGTCGAACAGGCGCTTGCTGTCGTACAGCAATCGCCCGATCAGCGTGCTCTTGCCATCGTCCACGCTGCCGCAGGTGATGAAGCGCAGCAGCGGCTTGGATTCGTGTTGCTGGAGGTAGGCACCGATGCTGCCGGGAATTGGGAGTCGGGAATCGGGAATCGCAAAAGCGTTCTCCGCCAACGTGACGTCTTCCGGCAACCGCTGTTGCGATTCCCCATTCTCCATTCCCCATTCACTGCCCATCAGAAATACCCCTCAAGCTTCTTCTGTTCCATCGATGCGCCCGGGGCGTGGTCGATCATGCGGCCCTGTCGCTCGGAGCTGGTGCTGACCAGCATTTCGGCGATGACCGCTTCCAGCGTGTCGGCGTTGGAGTCGATGGCGCCGGTGAGCGGGTAGCAGCCCAGCGTGCGGAAGCGCACCGAGCGCAGTTGCGGGGTTTCGCCCGGATGCAGCGGCAGGCGCGCGTCGTCGACCATGATCCAGGCGCCGTCGCGCTCCACCACCGGACGCGGGGCGGCCAAGTACACAGCGGCACTACCGGAATCCTCTCGCGGTAGATGTACAGCCAGATGTCCAGCTCGGTCCAGTTGGACAGCGGAAACACACGCACGCTTTCGCCCGGACCGGTGCGCGCGTTGTACAGATTCCACAACTCCGGGCGCTGGTTCTTCGGATCCCAGCGGTGGCGCGCAGTGCGAAACGAAAAGACGCGCTCCTTGGCGCGCGATTTCTCTTCGTCGCGGCGTGCCCCGCCGATCGCCGCATCGAAGCCGCCATGCTCCAGGGCCTGCTTCAGGCCCTGGGTTTTCATGATGTCGGTGTGCACGGCGGCACCGTGACTGATCGGGCCAACGTCCTGCACAACCCCGTCGGGGTTGATGTGCACACGCAGGTCCACCCCGGTCTCGGCCGCGCGGCGGTCGCGGAAGGCGATCATCTCGCGGAACTTCCAGCGTGTATCGATATGCAGCAGCGGGATCGGCGGCCGCGACGGCGCGAACGCCTTGAGCAGCAGGTGCAGCAGCACCGAGCTGTCCTTGCCCACCGAATACAGCATGACCGGAACCCGGAACTCGGCGGCGACTTCGCGCAGGATGTGGATGCTTTCGGCTTCGAGCCGGTCGAGATGGGAAAGCGGCGGCAGAGTCATCGGGATGTCGTGGATGTCGGCGGGCAGACCAGCCGATGGTAGGGCAAGGCGCGGCAGTGTGTGCCGCCCTGATGAGTGCACGAAATAAGCGCCCGGCATAACGCGATAACGGCAATTCCTTTCTGGTGGGCGCAACGCTTCCCTAACATCGTCACTCTCATCAAACTCCCGGATCAGAATGACCGCCGCCAGTTCCACGCTAGCGCCCAGCCCCTTGCCCGACGAGCGCAAGGTACTGCTGGACCGGTTGGTCGACGGCCTGGACACCGCATCGCTGTGGTGGCTGTCCGGCTACGCTGCCGGGCTGGCGCAGGGCCATCCGCCGCGCTCGCTGGCGGTGTTGCCGGGCGGACAGGCGCACGCACTCGCCCAGGAAGGCCAACGCCTGACCGTGGTGTACGGCAGCCAGACCGGCAATGCCCGTCGCGAGGCAGAGCACCTAGCCGCCGAGGCCGAGGCCGCGGGTCTGAGCGTGCGCCTGGTGCGCGCCGACGCCTACCCCACCCGAGAGCTGGCCAGTGAGCGGCTGTTGTATGTGGTGATCAGCACCCAGGGCGAAGGTGACCCGCCAGACGATGCGATCGGCCTGGTGGAATTCCTGACCAGCCGTCGCGCGCCCAAGGTGCCCGAGCTCAAGTACGCGGTCCTGGGCCTGGGCGATTCCAGTTATGCCGATTTCTGCGGTATTGCCCGGCGCATCGACGAACGCCTGGCCGAACTGGGCGGCAGCCGCGTGCAGCCGCGCGGCGAAGCCGATCTGGACATCGACAGCGTTGCCGTGCCGTGGCGCGCACAGGCACTCACGCGCGCGCGCGCAGCTCAAGGGCGGCCTGCACTCGGCCACGGTCACGCCGCTGCGCAGCAGCCCGGCCACGCCGGTGTGGTCGCATCAGCAGCCGTTCGCCGCCGAGTTGTTGTCCAATCAGATCATCAGCGGACGCGACTTCAAGGGCCCGGGATTTCGCGTCTATGCGGCGCCCGGCAAGCGCGTGCGGCATCTGGAATTTTCGCTGCAAGGCAGCGGCCTGAGCTATGAGCCGGGCGACGCACTGGGCATCCGCCACCGCAATCCGCCCGCGTTGGTCGATGCGGTGCTGCAGACCTTGCGGTTGGACGGCGATGCCGCAGTCACCGTCGGCGAGCAGACCCTGGCATTGCATGCATGGCTCGCCACCCAACGCGAACTGACCAAGCTGTCGCGGCCGTTTCTCACCGCACATGCCGAGCGCGCAGGCGCGCAAGAGCTGCAAGCGCTGCTCGACCCCACCCAGACCGCCGGCCTGGCGTCGCTGCTTGCCGATCATCAAGTGATCGACGTGCTGCGCCGCTGGCCGGCGGATTGGGACCACGCCGGCCTGCTCGCCGCGCTACGTCCCTCACCCCGCGGCTGTACTCCATCGCCTCCAGCCGCAAGCGCGTCGGCGATGAAGTGCATCTGGCCGTGGACGAGGTCACCTACCAGGCGCATGGGCATGCGCATCTGGGTGCGGCCAGCGGCTTTCTGGCCACGCTTGGCGAAGGCGACACCGCGCCGGTCTACATCGAACCGAACGAGCGCTTCCGGGTACCGGCCGATGCCGATCGCGACATCCTGATGATCGGCCCGGCACCGGCCGGCGTGGCACCGTTCCGCGGCTTCGTGCAGGAGCGCGCGGAAACCGGCGCCAAGGGCCGTAACTGGTTGTTCTTCGGCGCCCAGCATTTCAATACCGATTTCCTGTATCAGGCCGAATGGCAACTGGCCCTGCAACGCGGCGAGCTGCACGCGCTGGACCTGGCGTTCTCGCGCGACCAGGCCGAAAAGCTCTACGTGCAACACCGCCTGCGCGCGCGTGGCGCCGAGGTCTATGCCTGGCTGCAGGGCGGCGCGCACGTGTATGTGTGCGGCGCCACCCGCATGGGCAAGGACGTGCACGCCGCCCTGCTCGACATCGTCGCATCGCACGGCGCCCTGGATGCCGGGGACGCCGCCGCGTATCTCACCCAACTGCAGGTGGAGGGGCGCTATGCGCGGGATGTCTATTAGTGCCGAGAATCGGGAGTGGGGAATCGGGAATGGGAACAGCCCATGTCCGAGTTCTTCCGACCAACTGCGCCGCTTTTCACGATTCCCCATTCCCGATTCCCGATTCTCATGAGCCACTCTGTCGAAGACGTCAAATCCGAAAGCCGCCGTCTGCGCGGGTCGCTGGAACAGAGCCTGGCCGATGCGGTGACCGGTGCATTGCGTGAGGACGATCAGACCCTGATCAAGTACCACGGCAGCTACCAGCAGGACGACCGCGATATTCGCGACGAGCGGCGGCGGCAGAAGCTGGAGCCGGCGTACCAGTTCATGATCCGCACGCGCACGCCGGGCGGGGTGATCACGCCCGCAATGGCTGGCGCTGGATGGCATCGCCACCCGCTACGCCAATCATTCGCTGCGCATCACCACGCGCCAGGCGTTCCAGTTCCATGGCGTGATCAAGCGCGAACTGAAGGCCACCATGCAGGCCATCAATGCCACCTTGATCGATACGCTGGCCGCCTGCGGCGATGTGAATCGCAACGTGCAGGTGGCCGCCAACCCGCTGCTGTCGCAGGCGCATGCCACGCTGTATGCCGATGCCGCGCGCGTATCCGAGCACCTGTTGCCCAACACGCGGGCCTACTACGAAATCTGGCTGGACGAAGAGCGCGTGTCCGGCTCCGGCAGCGAAGACGAGCCGATCTACGGCGAGCGCTATCTGCCGCGCAAATTCAAGATCGGTTTCGCCGCACCGCCGCTCAACGATGTGGACGTGTTCGCCAACGATCTGGGCTTTATTGCCATCCTGCGCGATGGGCAGTTGCTGGGCTACAACGTCAGCATCGGTGGCGGCATGGGCGCCTCGCACGGCGATGCCGAGACCTGGCCGCGCGTGGCCAACGTGATCGGCTTCGTGACCCGCGACCAGTTGCTGGATATCGCCACTGCGGTGGTCACTACGCAACGCGACTTCGGCAACCGTGCGGTGCGCAAGCGCGCACGCTTCAAGTACACCATCGACGACCACGGGCTGGACACCATCGTGGCCGAGATCGCCCGCCGCGCAGGCTTCGCACTGCAACCGGCGCAGCCGTTCGCGTTCGACCACAACGGCGACCGCTATGGCTGGGTCGAAGGCGAAGACGGGCTATGGCATCTGACCCTGTCGCTGCCGGCCGGCCGCATTGCCGACACCGATACCGCAGCGCATCTGAGTGGGTTGCGCGCAATCGCGCAGTTGAACGTTGGCGAGTTCCGCATGACGCCCAACCAGAACCTGGTGATCGCCGACGTACTGGCCAGCCAGCGCGCACGCGTCGATGCGCTGGTCGCGCACTACGGGCTGGATGCCGGCAACCAGTCCGCCACTGCCTTGGCGCGCGGCGCAATGGCCTGCGTGGCACTGCCAACCTGTGGCCTGGCGATGGCCGAGGCCGAGCGCTATCTGCCCGATTTCAGCGCGGCGCTGCAGCCGCTGCTGCAACAGCACGGCCTGGCCGAGACGCCGATCGTGCTGCGCCTGTCCGGCTGCCCCAACGGTTGCTCGCGCCCGTATCTTGCCGAGATCGCGCTGGTCGGCAAGGCGCCCGGGCGCTACAACCTGATGCTGGGTGGCGACCGTCGCGGGCAGCGGCTCAATACGCTGTATCGCGAAAACATCACCGAGCCGGAGATCCTGGCCGCGTTGGAACCACTGTTGGCGCGCTATGCCGCCGAACGCGACCACGCCAACGATGAAGGCTTCGGCGATTTCCTGCATCGCGCCGGGGTGATCGCATTGCCGCCCTACCCCACGCATCGTCGCCTCGACCTGGAATTGCTCGCATGACCGCGCTGCCTGCTGCATCGATCACTTCTTCCGCGTTCGACGATCTGGACGCGCTCAATGCGCAGCTGGAAGGGCTGCGTGCCGATCAACGCGTGGCCTGGGCGCTGCAGCACGGCCCGCAGAACGCGGCCTTGTCGTCCAGCTTCGGCGCGCAATCGGCGGTTACCCTGCATCTGCTCAGTCAACAACGTCCGGACATCCCGGTGATCCTGATCGACACCGGTTATCTGTTTCCGGAAACCTACCGTTTCGCCGATGCCTTGACCGAGCGACTCAAGCTCAATCTCAAGGTGTATCGCCCGTTGGTCAGCCGCGCCTGGATGGAAGCGCGCCACGGCCGCCTGTGGGAGCAAGGCATGGTCGGCATCGATCAATACAACAATCTGCGCAAGGTCGAACCAATGCGCCGGGCCCTGGACGAACTCGAGGTGGGCACCTGGTTTACCGGCCTGCGCCGCAGCCAGTCCGGCGGCCGCGCGCAGACGCCGATCGTGCAAAAGCGCGGCGAACGCTACAAGATCAGCCCGATCGCCGACTGGACGGATCGCGATGTGTGGCAATACCTGCAAGCGCACGATCTGCCGTATCACCCGCTGTGGGAACAAGGCTACGTGTCCATCGGCGATTTCCACACCACTCGTCGCTGGGAACCCGGCATGCGCGAAGAAGACACGCGTTTCTTCGGCCTGAAGCGCGAGTGCGGCATCCACGAAGAGATCTAGCGGCAGGGCCGCCCGCTGCCAGCTGCACGTGTGCGGGCGACGCGTTCACCCGCATCTGCGGGAAGCTGCATGGACATGCGAGATCCAGGATGCAACGGCAACGCGCTGCGCGCTGCACCCACTCAAAGGCGCGCGCATCAACCCGCCAAGGCATCGGCGTGCGCGCGCCGCATCCAGTAACGATCGAACGCCCACATCAGCACCAGCGACAGGCCGACCAGCGGGAAGATCAGACCGCACAGCACCAGCAACGCCATCAGGCCGCGTAATGTGCGCGGGTCGGCCGGCAACGGCGGAACGCCCAAGCCACCGCTGGGGCGGCGCTTCCACCACATCACCGCCGCGCTGACGCACAACAGCACGATGGCGATGCAGGCCAACAACAGGATCAACTGGTTGGCAGTGCCGTATTGCTGGCCCAGGTGCACGTTGATGCCCCATTCCAGCAGCTTGGCCAGCGGCCCGTAGTCGCGATAGCGCATGTCCAGCAATACCGCACCGCTGTACTGATCCAGATGGATCACCCGCTGCCGCTGCAGATCGGCCGGGTACACCGACGCGGTATAGACCCCGGTCGCACCACGCGGCGGCGCCACGCTATATCCGGGCTGGATGCCGCGTGCCTGAAAGCGCGCCATCGCGGCATCCAGGCCGATCGCGCCGCGTCCCGGCGCAGCGAATCCAGCCGAATCGCCGTGATCGGCATGGGCGTTGTCTGCCGAGTGCGCGTGTCGGGCCGCGTGCTGCGACTGCGCCAGGTGCCCTGCGTGATCTTTGTTGCCTGCGTGGGCTGCATTTGCCGAGGGCGCGCCATGCCCGGAGTGCTCGACATGGTCGTCGGCCACCTGCGACGCAGGTGCTTGTTCGCCATGCGCGTGTTGTTCCGCCGCGCCAGCGCGCTGGGCAGGCACCACCGATTCCGGCAGGCGCGCCTGCCGCAACGACCACGCGGGCTCGCCGCTGTCGGCCAAGCGCTGCTGCGACATCGGCTGCTGCACGCGCAACCCGGCGGGATAGCCGAAATCATGCCCATTGGCCCAGCGATTGACCTGCGCACCCCACAGCCACGACCACGGCATGCCGGTCAGCGCCAGAAACAGCAGGATCGCACCAACCCCGGCACCGGTCACTGCGTGCAGGTCGCGCCAGAACAGCCGCTGCTTCGGCTTGCCGCGCACGCTGATCACACCGCCGCGTCGTCCGCGCGGCCACCACAGATACACCCCCGTGAGCACCAGCACGATGGCCCATCCGCCGGCCATTTCGATCAGGCCACGGGCATATGGCCCCACCAGCGCAAGACTGTGCAGCCGGCGGATCGTCCAGCTCAGCGTGCCGTGCTCGGGCAAGGCGCCCAACACCCGCGCACGGTATGGGTCGACATACACCACCTGCCGCACGCCGTGCGCGTCCACCAGCCCGATTTCGGCGCTCGCATCGACGCGTTTGGGCGTGGTGTACACAAACACGCTGCCGCCGTAGCGCCCTTGTGCAGCGGCAACCAACTGCTGTGCGGGCAGGCGCGCATCGCCTACCGGCACCACCTTCAACCCGTGGTGCACGCTGCGGTCGATGGCGTCCTGGTACAGGAACGCAGCCCCGGTCACCGCCAGCCAGATGATGAAAGGCAGCACGAGCAGCCCGGCATAAAAATGCCAGCGCCACACCGCGCGATAGAAGCGCCAGCGACTGGCTTGGCGTGCCTCGTCCACGCCACCGTGGTCAATCGTTGCGTGCATTAGAAGCTCCAATCCCACGACACCGACAACGCACGCCCATCGCCGGGCGAATAACCGGAGCTGCCGCTGTCGTCGTACCAGGCGTACACATACGCGCGATCGGTGACGTTGCGCAGTTGCAGGCTGAGGGCATTGCGCGCATCCACCGCCCAGCGCGCGCCCAGGTTGAGCAAGGCGTAGCCGCCGGTGCGGCCCAACGTGTTGGTGCGTTCCAGGTAGTAATCGCCTTGTGCGTTGCCCCAGGCGCTCACCTGCACCGACGAACTGACCTGCCACTCCAGCCCGGCGGTGGCCAACCAGTGCGGCACGTTTTCGATCTCCTTGCCGCGCGTGGCCGGGGCGCTCGGATCGGGCGTGGCGATGCTGGCCTTCTGCCGCGAATACGAAACCCATGCGCGCCAATGCTCGGCCGGCTGCAGGTTGAGCTGCGCATCCCAACCGCGCCGCAGGGTACGGCCGACATTGGCCACATCACCGATGCCGACCACGCCATTGACGCCAAAAATGGTCGCCACCTCGCCGGAGGCGCGCTGCTCCCAATACGCCAGGCGCCCATCCAGCAGGGACGACGGTGCGAACTTCAAGCCGGTCTCCCAGCCGTCGTTGATCGAGGGCCCCAGATTGCCGGGCTGGCGACGGTAGGCGCCATCGCCGCTGCCGATCTGGAACGTGCGCCCCCAGTTTGCATACACGCTGCCCTGCTCGCCCACGCGGTAGCTGGCACTGAACTTGGGTTGCTTGATGGTGCCGTAGTCGTAGGTTGGCGCAACGACGCCAGCCAGCACGTCGTGCAGCTGTCCATCGACACGATCGATGCGATACCCCGGCACCAGCTGCAGGCGTGCAATCGGGGTCAGCACCGCCTGCACATACGCACCACGCGTGCGCAGGTCGTAGTCCCAATCGCGCAGCTGCGCCCCGCGCACACGCGCCACGGTGCGATGCCGCTGCGATTGGTTGTCCTGCCACTGCGCATCCACCCCGGCTTCCAGGTTGGCCTGCAGCGCGCCCCAGTCCGGCTGCCAGTTGCTACGCAGCAGCAGCCCGCGATGGGTTTCGTCGGTATCGCGTTCCTGCTGCAGCCCGGCCGCAGAAAACCGCACCCAGCGTTGATTGTGGTAGTCGTTCTGGTAGGCCTTGGCGCTCCATTGCGCCTGCTCGCCGAGCGCACCGTCCGCATGCAACGCGGTCTGGCGCAGGCGACGCTCGCTGCGGTCGTCCTGCGCATAGTCCGGCGAGCTGCGCGGCGCCGCACGTGCGGTGGCCGCATCCAGATAGCCGGCTTCCAAGGCATGGTTGTCGTAGTACCGCGTGGTGAGCCCTGCGCGGAATGCACCGTCCGGGTCGGTGTAGAACCACTTGCCCGCCACGCTGCGTTTGCGTGCGTCGGCATGATCGCGATAGCCGTCCGAGTCGCGCCAGGCCAGCACATAGTTCTGGCTCCAGGCGCCCTGTTCGAAGCCTTTGCTCAGTTGCACCTCACGCGCATCGAAGCTGCCGGCCGTCACGCTCAAGCGGCCGTCGTTGCCGCCGGTACGGGTGAGCACGTCCACGCTGCCGGCAATGGCATTCAAGCCATAGCGCGCGTCGTTGGTGCCGCGCACGATCTCGATGGCGCTGATGTCCTGCGGAAATACCGCGTCCAGATACGGCATGGCGCCGGCATTGTCGTTGCTGGGGATGCCGTCGATCAGCAGTTTCACCGCATTGATGCGTCCCTCGCCATTGAATCCGCGGAACGAAAAACGCCCTGCATCGGTACCCATGCGGAACTGGGTAACCTGCACCCCGGCGCGCGCATCAGCAGCTCCCAGCTGTAGTCCACATGCTGATCGTGCAGCAGCTCGCCGCCGATCACATCCACCGAGCTCAGCACGCGCGCCGTACTCGGGCTGCGCTGCGCATGCTCGCTCACCTGCACCTTGCCCAGGGTGAGTGCCGCGTCTTGCGCCTGCACATCGCATGCAGGCCCCCACACCAACGCCAACGACGGCGCGCACCACATCGCTTTCAACAACCGCAGACGCATGACCAACCCTTCGCCGTGACTGCACGGCCGCACAGCCGTGCGCTGCCACCGTCGCGGCGCGCATCGGCATCACTGGATAAGAAGCGAGTCGCCCGCACTGCCCGGCAGTGACGCCGACAACCTCAGGCGCGCACGGGGCATTGCTGCATGGACGCCCGCACAGGGGCCAGCTTATGCAGCCAGCGGTGGTCCGCGTGCGCCGAGTGCGGCCCATCGAAAGACCGCGCGTGCGCTTGCCTGGGTGACCGCCGGAGCCGGCGTCGGCCGCAACTGCAGCAGGCACAGCAACGCCACGATGAGCACTGGCAGCAAGCGTGCGGCCAAGACGCAGTAATCGCAGGCTTCACCATGCGTCGCTGCGTCGTGGCTGCCGGCGTGCTGCGTGTTCACTACGGCGCCGGGGTGCGCGTCCACGGCCATAGCTGGCGGCTGGGTTCGATGGCCGGCATGCAGCGAGCTCTCTGCCGACAGGGCCGGAACGCCCATGCACATCGGCTCGATCGGCTGCGCCTGGCTCCAGCGGCTGATCAGCGGAGCGACCAGCATCAGCACCACCGCCAGACAGGCAAGCAGGGGCAACAACCGGTGGCGACGGGACAAACGCAGCATGCCTGGAAGTGTAAGCCGCCACGCAAGCCGGGGCGATGGTCGCGGCCGATGCGCGACCGGATGTCGCACCCGGTTGCACCGGTCGCCCCGAATGATCCGCGCCCAGGCATGCGCCGGAGCCGGCGCGCCAGAATCGGCTGGGCCTGCCGCTTCAGCTTCCGAGCCCGTTGACCACACGCCGGACGCGTCACGCGTCGCCGTGCTGGTCGGCAGTCACACTTTCGTCCGGCCTCTGTGACCGTAGACACATGATGGGCCTTGGCATGCCCTATGCTTGCCGCTTCCACCCTGTAGCTGCGCGCATGAGCACCGTCCTGTCCGATCGAGCGGCCGAACCGCTTCCCTGCGCACCCAAGCCTCCCAGCGAAGCATTGCGTCTCCAGGCGCTGCGCAGCTACGGCATTCTCGACACCCCGCGCGAAGCGGCCTTCGAAGACATCACCCGGCTTGCCTCGATCATCTGCCAGACGCCGATCGCGCTGATCAGCCTGGTCGACGCGGACCGCCAGTGGTTCAAGAGCGAGCTCGGGATGGGCGAGCGCGAGACCCCATTGTTCAAGTCGATGTGCGCGCACGCGCTGCTCGACAACGATGTGCTGGTGGTGCCGGACACACGCGAGGACATCCGCTTTTCGCGCAACCCGCTGGTCACTGGCGAAGCACCGCTCTATTTCTATGCAGGTGCCTTGCTGAAGACGCCCGACGGCCTGCCGCTGGGCACGGTCTGCGTCCTGGACCGGAAACCACGCCAGCTCACCGATGAGCAGGTGGAAGCCCTGCGTGCACTGGCTCGCCAGACCATGGCGCAGTTGGAACTGCGCCGCGCACTGGCCATCGCCGAGGAATCGGATCGCTACCGCAGCCGCCTGATGGCCATCGCCGGGCATGATCTGAAGACCCCGCTGCGCACTGCCGCCTACGCCATCGACAAGATGCGCCGGCATGCCAACGTCGACTCCATTCCGACCTTGGTGACCGCACGCGATGCGATCAGCCTGGTCGGCCGCAGCCTGGACGAGCTGGCCACGCTGGCCGCCGCGAGCGAGGCCGCCATGCCGGACCTGCAGCCGCTGCAGCTGGAAGACGTGCTGCATTCGGTTCTCGGCGTGTGGCGTCAACCGGCCATCGACAAGTACCTGGCCCTTCGCTACGTGCACACCTCGCTGCGCGTGCGCAGCCACCCCACACTGCTGACCACCTTGATCGGCAACCTGGTCGGCAATGCCATCAAGTACACCGAGCGTGGCCGCGTGCTGGTCGGCACTCGTCGCCGCCCCGGTTTTGCGGAAGTGGACATCATCGACAGCGGCATCGGCTTGAACATGGACCATCCCGAGCAGGTCTTTCAGGCGTTCCGCCAGGCCGACCCGCGCAGCGACGGTTTGGGCATCGGCCTGTGGATCGTGCATCGCACTGCCGAGACGTTGGGCTGCGAGGTGGACGTCCGGCCACGGCCGCAGGGCGGCACCTGTTTTTCGGTGCGGATTCCCTTGGCTTGACGATGCGTGGCTCGCAGCGTGTTCGGGCTGCGCGGCGTACGCCTGGGGTCGCACCGGTTGGGGCATCGGGCTATGGCCGGACCAGAGCGCGCCGGCCCTTGCATCGCGTCGAGCCGACGTTGCAGCTGCCCGCGCCACGCCAAGTCGCGCGTCAACGGCGACCGCTGAGCCCCGGCAACCCGCCGCAGGTGTAAGAATCCAGCCCGGCCCTGATCGCGCACTGCCTGCACTGCATCGGGCACGGCTTGGCGCTGTTCCAGCTTCAACCGGGATGCCGCTGCGGGACACAAAAAAGGCGGACCCGGGCTCCCGACCCGGGTCCGCCGCCAAGCACGCCAGGCCTCTCCCCAGGGACCCGGATGCGCCAGTCGCCCTGTGCACAGCCTCGTGCAACAGTGATGCGACAGCGCTAGCAACCCTTCGACGACACCGCGAAACACACCGGCAATGCGATCCCCTGCATCGCCAGCTCTGCGCCGTCCACCCCTAGACGTTCGAGAGTGTCGCGTCATGGTTGCTATAAAGGTTTTCGACAACGCAGCGCGCAACTTGATGCGCCCGGTCGACGCCGGCTGCATCGCCCTGACACGGGTAGGGAAAATCACCCACAGCACACCTGGCAGCGCTGTCGGGAACGCACGCATCCCTTTGATCCTGCAGGCATTTTTTGCTGCGATTGCGCTGCAGCGCAGCACCGAAGGTCGCGCGCACGCACCGATGACGCGGCCGGTGGCCCATGCTTGGAACGACCATGCGCGCACGTCCTCTCCGGCTCCGGTGCGCCGTCGATGTCGCCCGACGACTGCTCGTCAGGGGCGCGCTAACGCTATATCGCCGCCTCAGGCCCCGGACGCATCCGCATCCTGGCGCGCGAACCATTCGGCCGAATGCACCTCCTCGGCCGCAACCTCCAGCGCCTTGCGCAGCACGTCCAGCGGAATCTGCACACGCGCGCTGCCCGCCTGCACCGCCACCCATAACGCTTCGTCGCGCGGGTCGGCCAGCACCGTCATTACCTCATGCTCGCGGCCCTCGATGCTGGCCGATAGTTGCAGCGACATGCCGCCGTCCGGCTCGGACGACCATAGTCTGCTCAGTGCCGGACGCAATGGCTCGGTCATCGTGCCGCTCAGCTGGTGATGGTCTGGGTCAGCGATTCCCAGGTCGGCGGCAGTGGCCAGTTCGGTGCCTGATTGCCGTCCAGCACCCGGCGCAGATCGCGCTTGTCGATTTGCGGCGCGAGCACATGCACCAGATCCAGGGCATAGTCGCGCAGCACGCGGTCGCGCGGCAGCACCGCCCAGGCAATGCACTCGGCAATCGGCGCGGGCGCCGGCCAGGCGCGCAGATCCTCGTCGAAGGCATTGACCGCCATTTCCGCGACCAATCCCACGCCAAGCCCTGCGCGCACATAGGTCTTGATCAGGTCGGCATCCAGCGCGGTCAGCGCGATGCTCGGCTCCAGCCCCACCTGCGCAAACGCGCGCTGCAGCGAGGAGCCCGGCCGGGTGGAGGATTCGTAACTGATCAGCGGATGTTCGGCCAGCGCGTGCATGTCCGGCGCCGTGCGTGGGTGATCCAGTGCATGCCCCCGCGGCACCACCACCAGCCGCCGCCAGCGGTAGAGCGGCACTGCGATGCCGGCGCTCGGCTCGCCACCGGCGGTGCTGACCACCGCGATGTCCGCATCGCCCTGGCTCAGCAGATCCAGGGCTGCACTTTCGGCGGCCTGCTGCAGATGCACGCTCACTTGCGGGTAGGCATTCTTGATCTGCGCCACCGCCGGCGGCAGCACGAAGCGCGCCTGGGTGTGGGTGGTGGTCAGGGTCAGCTGGCCCTGGCTTTCGCGGCGCTGGTTGGCGGCATAGGTGCGGATGTTGTTGGCCTCCGACAGCACCGCACGCGCGCGCTCGATCACTTCCACACCGGCCGGCGTCACCGCATCCAGGCTGCGCCCCTTGCGCACGAACAACAGAAAGCCCAGTTCGTCCTCCAACTGCTTGAGCTGCTTGGACAGGCCGGGCTGGGTCGCGTGCACGCGCGCGGCGCCAGCCAGCGTGATGTTCAGCTCGGCATCGGCGATGGCCACCAGATAGCGAAGTTGGGTCAGCGTCATGGGCTTATATCAAAAAAGCGCGAGGCGCTACAAGGGATTCGACTGTAGAGGAGTTCTGCGGGCCAGCTTATAACCGAACGCTATTTTTAGGATGTATGAAGTCATTTCCGACGGCTATAAGCCGGCGTTACGGTCTGGCCCTCCCCAACGATGCTGCCGACCCGTGACTCCTGCGTTCCCGCTGCTTGCCGACCTGCGTGGCCGTGCCGTCCTGGTGGTCGGCGGCGGCGCCGATGCCGAGCGCGCCACTGGCCAGTTGCTGCAGGCCGGTGCGCTGCCGCTGGTCGGCGCGCCCGAGCTCTCCGCGCAGTTGCGGCACTGGGCGCAGGCAGGGCGGCTGCGCTGGTTGGCCGGCCGGTTCGACCCGGCATGGCTGGCGCAGTCCGACCAACCGCTATGGCTCACCATCGCCGCCAGCGAATCGGCAGCGCTCAACGACGCCCTGCGCCAGGCAGCAAGTGCCCATCGGCTGCTGACCCACGCCGCAGCGCCTGCGGCGTCCGCAACGGTTCCTGCGCGCTCCACAGGATCGCGCCGCGCGATCGGCACGCTGGTACCCGGCAACGTAAGCCTGGTCGGCGCAGGCCCCGGCGATCCGGGCCTGCTCACCCGGCATGCGCTGCGCGCACTGCGTCAGGCCGAGGTGGTGCTGCACGACCGCCTGGTCAGCCCGCAGATCCTGCGCCTGGCACGGCAAGGCGCGCGCCTCATCGAAGTGGGCAAGTCGGCGCAAGGCCATAGCACCCGGCAGGAACAGATTCACGCCCTGATGCTGGAACACGCCCGCGCCGGTCGCCGCGTGGTACGGCTGAAGGGCGGCGACCCATTCGTGTTCGGCCGCGGCGGCGAAGAGCTGGAATTCCTGTGCGCGCACGGCATCGGCTTCCAGGTGATTCCCGGCATCACCGCCGCCATCGCCTGCGCTGCCTATGCCGGTATCCCGCTCACCCACCGCGACCACGCGCAATCGCTGCGGCTGATCACCGCGCACTGCAAGGACTCGCTGGACACGCTGGACTGGCAGGCGCTCGGTCAGGAGCGGCAGACGCTGGCCTTCTACATGGGCGTGGCCGGCCTGG
The DNA here is from genome assembly GCA_022749655.1 of Xanthomonas phaseoli pv. phaseoli. Lineage (GTDB taxonomy): Bacteria > Pseudomonadota > Gammaproteobacteria > Xanthomonadales > Xanthomonadaceae > Xanthomonas > Xanthomonas phaseoli. The sequence goes on along the minus strand of CP094243.1, from coordinate 1,721,124 downwards.
ACGCCATCCAGCAGCGGCTGCTGCAGGCCGGGCGCGCAGCCTCCACCCCGTTTGCGCTGGTCGAAAACGGCTCGCGCCCGCAGCAACGCGTGATCACCGGTACGCTCGCCAGCCTGGCCGCCAGCGCCCGGCAGCACGCCGTGACCGCACCGGCGCTGCTGATCCTGGGCGAGGTAACGGCACTGGCGCAGACGCTGCATTGGTTCGGCAGCGCGCCGCTGAGCGCCTCGTCGCCGCACTCACCCGGCGCAACGCCCCACACGCCCACACTGGCCCACGCAGCCTGATTCCGACGGAGACCCCATGGCCCTGTACGACAACATTCTCGACACCATCGGCCGCACCCCGGTGGTCAAGCTCCAACGCCTCGCCCCGGACAACGTGACCTTGTACGTCAAGGTTGAATCGTTCAATCCCGGCGGCTCGGTCAGAGACCGGCTGGCGCTGGCGATCATCCTGGACGCCGAACAGCGCGGCCTGCTCAAGCCCGGCGACACCATCGTCGAAGCCACCTCCGGCAACACCGGCGTGGCACTGGCCATGGTGGCCGCAGCGCGCGGCTACAAGTTCGTCGCCACCATGGTGGAAACCTTCTCCATCGAACGCCGCAAGCTGATGCGTGCCTATGGCGCCAAGGTCATCCTGACCCCGGCTGCCGAGCGCGGCAGCGGCATGGTGCGCAAAGCGAAGGAACTGGCCGAACAGCACGGCTGGTTCCTGGCCAGCCAGTTCGCCAATCCGGCCAACCCGGCCTACAACCGCAACACCACCGCTGCCGAGATCCTGCGCGATTTCGCCGGCCACCGGCTGGACCATTTCGTCACCGGCTGGGGCACCGGCGGCACCCTCACCGGCGTGGGCGAGGTCCTGAGCGTTGCGCGCCCGGAAGTGCGCATCACCGCCACCGAGCCGGCTGGCGCCGCCTTGCTGCAAGGCCAGGACTGGAAGCCGCACAAGATCCAGGGCTGGACCCCGGACTTCGTACCCGAGGTGCTCAACCGCGAGGTCGCCCATGAGGTGCTGAGCGTGGAAGACACCGACGCCATCACCGTAGCGCGGCGCCTGGCCGCCGAAGAAGGCATCTTCACCGGCATCTCCGGCGGCGCCACCGTCGCCACCGCGCTGCGCGTGGCAGAAGGCGCGGTGCCTGGCGCCGTGATCCTGGCGATGCTGCCCGACACCGGCGAACGCTACTTCTCCACCCCGCTCTTTGCCGACATCAACGAAGGCTCCGACGACGACTGGCTGGCCGGGCTGCCCTGATCGGGCGCAGTCGATGACCAGACCTGAAGCCGCGCAATGCGCGGCTTTTTTTTCGGTCCCGGCCGAACCGCGCACGTGCGCCGAAAGACGCTGCGTCGCGGCGGCCACTTCGTACCCACGATCCGTGGCTGTCGTCGCGAGGCAACAGCGCACGCGGTCATGCCGAAATCGGGCACGTGAGAGGCGCCCGGCACGTCTGGCGTCTGGGAGCAGCGTCCGCTCCCGCTTCCGGGTGTCGGCACGCCCGCACTCCCGTCCATGTCAAGGAAACGTTAGGATGGCGGCCGTGATGTAGGGAGAGATGTGTGAGCAACCAGCCGTATGGACACAGCGAGACCCGCGCCGCGCGGGCGCCATGGCTGGTAAAAATGACCTCCCCGGTCCACTTTGCGCTGGCCCTGGGGCTAGGCGCATGGTTGCAAGAGGCGCTGGATCTGCCCCTCCCGCCTCCCTCGCCGCTGGCCTGGATCGAATTGGCTGCGGCGGCATCGCCTGTCTTGGCCTGGCGCTGGCGGTCAGCTGTTTTGTCCTGTTTGCGCGTCGGCGCACCACCATCATGCCCAGCGGCCATCCCTCGCGCTTGGTGCTGGACGGTCCGTATCGCGTCACCCGCAACCCGATGTACCTGGCCTTGGTGCTGAGCTACCTCGGCCTGTGCCTGCAACTTGGCCTGCTGTGGGCGGTTGCGTTGGTGCCGCTGCCGTGGCTTGCGCTGCAGCGCTACGTCATCCCGTTCGAAGAGGCGCGTCTGCGCGCCGAATTCGGCCGCCACTACAACGACTACTGCGCGCGTGTCCGCCGCTGGGTGTAGACGCAACACGCATTACCGCGCGTGGCAATGGTTGCTGCCGATCGCTCCGGGAGAGCTTCCAGATGTCGCGACACGGCATACAGTGCGACCGGTCAGACAGTCGCAGCAGATGAGATGAATGGCCGATAGCGTGCGGATTCCGCAGCGTGCTCCCCATCACGCGCCCATCATGCAATTCGCATAATTATCGCGCTATGAGAATCGAAGTCTGGCAAGGCGACATCACCGAACTCGACGTTGACGTCATCGTCAACGCCGCCAACGAATCACTGCTCGGCGGTGGTGGCGTCGATGGCGCCATCCACCGCGCCGCCGGCCCGCGCTTGCTGCAAGCCTGCGAAGCGTTGCCACAGGTGCGCCCGGGCGTGCGTTGCCCTACCGGCGAAATCCGCATCACTGACGGGTTCAATTTGAAGGCACGCCATGTCTTCCATACCGTTGGCCCAGTGTGGCGCGACGGCAAGCACAACGAGCCCGAACAGCTGGCCAACTGCTATTGGCAGTCGCTGAAACTCGCCGAACAGATGATGCTGCATTCGATCGCATTCCCGGCGATCAGCTGCGGCATCTACGGCTATCCGCTGTACCAGGCCGCGCGTATCGCGGTGACCGAAACGCGCGATTGGCAGCGCTCGCACAAGGTGCCCAAGCACATCGTGTTGGTGGCCTACAACGAGGCGACCTACAAGGCCTACCAGCAGGCCTTGGCTACGCAGGAAACTGCGGCGGCCTGAGGCTGGATCGAGTTGGCAGCATGCCGCCTCGGCCGGCTGCACGAGCAAGTTGATTGAGCGATTGACTGAGCAAAGGGCGCCGAGCGGCGCCCTTTGCGTTTTCCGCACGGCATCGGCGTGCATCTGCGGATGCCGCAAACGAAAAAACGCCGGCATCGCTGCCGGCGTTTTCGTTTCATCGACGCGGCGACCTTGCAGGCGCCATCAATCGATCAACCCTTCCACTTACCCAGCGCGGCCAGGCCGTTTTCCTTGGCACGCTCGTAGATGACCTGCTGCGCCTTGGCGAAGTTGCCGGTCATGTCCTTGGCCCACAGCTTCAGCGCGGCCTGCTGCATGGCGCGGCCGTAGGAGAAGCTCAGCGGCCACGGCAGATTGCCGAGCTGGTGCATTTCGTTGAGGTGGGCGGTGGACTGCTCGTCGGTCTGGCCGCCGGACAGGAACACGATGCCCGGCAGGATCGCCGGCACGGTGGACTTCAGGCACATCACGGTGGACTCGGCCACCTCTTCGATGCTGGCCTGCTCTTCGCAGCTCTTGCCGGAGATGACCATCGATGCCTTCAGGATGGTGCCTTCGAGCACGACGTTCTGCTCATACAGCGCACCGAACAGCGAGCGCAGCGTGGCTTCGGTCACTTCATAGCAGGTTTCGATGTCGTGGTTGCCGTCCATGATCACTTCCGGCTCGACCATCGGCACCAGGCCCTGCTCCTGGCACAGCGCTGCGTAACGCGCCAACGCATGCGAGTTGGCCTCGATGCAGGTACCGGACGGGATGTCTTCGCCGATGTTGATGACCGCACGCCATTTGGCGAAGCGCGCACCCAGCGTGTAGTACTCCTCCAGCCGTGCACGCAGGCCGTCCAGGCCTTCGGTGACCAATTCGCCCGGCATGCCGGCCAGCGGCTGCGCGCCCTTGTCGACCTTGATGCCCGGGATTATGCCGTGGGCAGTCATGTACTCGGCGAACGGCACGCCATCCTTGGTCTTCTGACGGATGGTCTCGTCGAACAGGATGGCGCCGGAGATGTAGTCGCTCAGCTTGGGCGTGGTCAGCAACAGTTCGCGGTAGGCGCGACGGTTCTCTTCGATGTTCTCGATGCCGACGCTGGCAAAACGCTTGGCGATCGTGCTGGTCGATTCGTCGATGGCGATGATGCCCTTACCCGGGGCGACCATCGCCTGGGCGGTTTCAGCAAGCTGTTCGATGCTCATGTAGTTCCTGTGGCAGCTGCGGGGAGAACGAAAGTATAGCGACGAAAGTCGTACACATTCCTTCACGGAATGCCTGCAACCGATTACACGTGATCTGCGTGACAGGATGTGTGGTGATGCTCGCATCGCGGGAATCGGGAATCGGGAATCGGGAATCGGGAATCGGGAATCGGGAATCGGGAATCGGGAGTCGGGAGTCGGGAGTCGGGAGTCGGGATTCGGGATTCGGGATTCGGGATTCGGGATTCGGGATTCGGCAAGCAGAGCATGAGGTGCTGCTTGTTGCTTGCGGTGCTGATGCATTGCTTACATGACGTGCGCTGGCGCGGCTGGAACTGCGCCACGTCTGCGTTGATTGGCGTTTGTAGGTGTTGGCCTGTTGCATAGAGCCGGCTACGGCGCGTGCTACGTCACGACGAGCACCTGCTTCGCGTCTATCCGGTCGTACCGCGCGTCGTTCAGCGTTGTTCCGTTTCGTCGACGCGCAGGAAAACCGAAACGCCGTCGTGGGGGCGTCGCCTTGCGGCATGCATGGCGCGCCATACCAGCGCCGTTATGGCGCGGCGACGATGCCGGGCTGGCTTTGCAGCCGCCGAACCCGGTCGTTGAGCAATACGCCGACCCGAGCACTCGCCGGTGCCCGGCAGTTCCACAGCACGACGGCGGCCCTGGGGCCGCCGTCGTGTGTCTCGTCTGTTCCGGCTCAGGTCATGCGCCGGATGCAGTCGACAGGCGTTAGAGCTCGCCCAGACCGGTGGCGCGGCCGTCTTCGCCCACTTCCAGCAGGCGCAGCGTATTGGTGGCGCCGTGGGTTTCCATGTGCTCGCCACTGGTAAAGACCACGCGGTCGCCAGGCCCCATGCGCTCGTTCTCCACCAGCAGGCGGATCGCCGCACGTGCGGCCTCGCGCGGGGTCAGGCCGCGGCTGTCGAAGCTGATCGGGAACACGCCACGCATCATCGCCATCTGACGGCGCGCGCCATCGTGACGGGTAAAGGCGTAGATCGGCATATTCGAGCGGAAGCGCGACAGGAAGCGCGGCGTGCCGCCGGATTCGGTCAACGCCACCACGCCGCCCAGGCCGATGTGCTCGGACAGGAACATGGTCGCCATCGCAATCGCCTGGTCGGCGCGCTGCAGATTGCGTTGCGCCGCTTCGAAGTCGGTATCGAATTCGAACTGGTGTTCGGCCCCCAGGCAGATGCGCGCCATCGCTTCCACCGCACGCACCGGATAGGCGCCGGCGGCGGTTTCGGCCGACAGCATCACCGCATCGGTGCCGTCGATGACGGCATTGGCCACGTCCAGCACTTCGGCGCGGGTGGGGATCGGGCTTTCCACCATCGACTGCAGCATCTGCGTGGCGGTGATCACCACCTTGTTCTGCGCCAGCGACTCGCGAATGATCTTCTTCTGCAGGCCCGGCAATTCGGCGTCGCCGATTTCCACGCCCAGGTCGCCACGCGCCACCATCACCACATCGGAGGCTTCGACGATCTCGACCAGGTTTTCGATCGCCTCGGTGCGCTCGATCTTGGATACCAGCTGTGCATCGCAGCCGTGCTGCTGGGCGATCTGACGCGCGTCGTGCATGTCCTGCGCATTGCGACAAAACGAGACCGCGATGAAGTCCACGCCGATCTTGGCCACGATGCCGATCAGTTCCTTGTCGCGCTCGGTCAACGCGCCCAGCGACAAACCGCCGCCCTGCTTGTTGAGACCCTTGCGGTCGGACAGCACGCCATCGTTCAACACCTTGGTGACGATGCGCTCGCCCTGCACATCGGTCACCTGCAACTGCATCAGGCCATCGTCGAGCAGCAGCACGTCGCCGGCGGTCACGTCCTGCGGCAGACCCAGATAGCTGACGCCAACCTGCGTCTGGTCGCCAGCCGGTGCGTTGGCATCGGCCACCAGGTCGAAGCGATCGCCCATGGTCAGCTTGATCTTGCCTTCGGCAAAACGTTCGATACGGATCTTCGGGCCCGGCAGGTCGGCAAGGATGCCGACTTCGGCACCGACGCGGGCCGCAGCGGCACGTACCTCGGCGGCGCGCTTGGCCTGGCCGGAGGGGTCGCCATGGCTGAAGTTGAGGCGCACCACGTTGACGCCCGCCTTGAACAGCGTATCCAGCACACCGGGCGCATCCGTTGCCGGTCCGAGGGTGGCGAGGATCTTGGTGCGGCGTTGACGTTCTTTCATGATGGCCTCCCTGTAAAGCCGCGAAACTTAACACACACGTCACGTACCGAGGATGGCATTGCGGCATAGCCTTCCTCCGATTCCGGCATGTCTTATAGACAGTGCGGGACAGTACGTACGCCTGCGCCCGCGCTGCCATGAGCAATGCGAACGGTCGCCACCCTAACCCGGCAGCGGTGAAGCGTGTTCTGCGCGCTGCGAACCGCAGTTGCGGGCGCGGCGACCAAGCGAACACAACGGTCGACGCGCACCGCTCATCACTGCAGCAATGCCGCCAGTTCAGCCGGCGTGCGCGCCAGCGCACCGGCACCGGCGGCGCGCAATTCGCCCTCGTCGCCGAAGCCCCACAACACGCCAATGCTGTGGATGCCGTGGTGATTGGCGCCATCGATATCCATGCGCCGGTCACCGATCATCACGCAGCCGGCCTTGTCGATCTGCAAACGGCGCAGCGCTTCGGCAATGAGGTCCGGCTTGAAGCGACGTTCGCCATCTTCACTGGCACCGATCACCTCTTCGAAGCACGCGCCGAAGGGCAGGTGCTCGACGATGCGCCGCGCATAGCGCTCATTTTTCGAGGTCACCACGGCCAGACGATGACCGGCGCGCTGCAGGCCGGTGACAACCTCGCCAATGCCGTCGAACACGCTGAGTTCGGTCCAGCCCACCGCGTCGTAGCGTGCGCGGTAGAGCCCGAGCGCGCGCTGCACCAACTCCGGGTCGTCCGGAAAACACTCGGTGAAGCTGTCGCGCAACGGCGGGCCGATCCAGGCGCGCAAGGTCTGCGCCGACGGACGCGGCTGGCCGAGTTCGTCGAAGGCATGCACGATGCTGGCAACGATGCCTGGCTCCGAATCGACCAGCGTGCCGTCCAGATCGAAAAACAGCGTGGCTGCACTCACTGACCGCGGGCCTGGAGTGCGGCCACCGCCGGCAAGGTCTTGCCTTCCAGAAACTCCAGGAACGCACCGCCGCCCGTGGAAATGTAGGTCACGTCCTGGGCGATGTCGATGTCGTACTTGTCCACTGCGGCCAGGGTGTCGCCACCGCCAGCGATCGAGAACGCCTTGGAACTGGCGATCGCGCGCGCCAGCGTCTCGGTGCCGTGGCTGAAGGACTCGAATTCGAACACGCCCACCGGACCGTTCCACACCACGGTACCGGCACTGGCGATCAGTTCGGCGTAGCGCTGCGCGGTTTGCGGGCCGATATCCAGGATCAGATCGTCCGCATCGACCGCCTCCAGCGACTTCACGCTGGCTTGCGCATCGGGCAGGAACTGCTTGGCAACGACCACATCGGTGGGCAGCGGAATCTCGGCGCCACGCGCCTTGGCATCGGCCACGATCTGGTTGGCGGTCGGGATCAAATCCGGCTCGTTCAACGACTTGCCCACGGCATGCCCGGCCGCGGCGATGAAGGTGTTGGCGATGCCGCCGCCAACGATCAGCTGGTCGACCTTGTTGACCAGGTTGGACAGTAGCTCCAGCTTGGTGGACACCTTGCTGCCGGCAACGATGGCCAGCAAGGGCTTGGCCGGGTTGTCCAGCGCCTTGGCCAGGGCGTCGAGTTCGGCCATCAACAGCGGGCCGCCTGCTGCGACCGGCGCGAAACGGATCACGCCGTGCGTGGAGGCCTGCGCACGGTGCGCGGTGCCGAAGGCATCCATCACGAACACGTCGCACAACGCGGCGTACTTGCGCGCCAGCGTCTCATCGTCCTTGCCCTCGCCGACATTCATGCGGCAGTTTTCCAGCAGCAACACCTGGCCCGGCGCGACCTCCACGCCATCGACCCAGTCGCGCACCAGCGGCACGTCCACGCCCAGCAATGCGGCCAGACGCGTGGCAACCGGCGCCAGCGAATCTTCCTCGGTCCAGCTGCCTTCCTTGGGGCGGCCCAGGTGCGAGGTCACCATGACGGCCGCACCCTTTTCCAGCGCCAGCTTGATGGTGGGCACCGAGGCGGTGATGCGCTGTTCGGAGGTGATCTGGCCGTTGTCGATCGGCACGTTGAGATCCTGGCGGATCAACACGCGCTTGCCGGAGAGATCGAGGTCGGTCATGCGGACAATGGACATGGGCTCAGCTCGTTCGGTCTAGGGAGGGGAATGGGGAATGGTCAGGCAGAAGCACCCAGGACACGCGCCGGGGCAAACAGGTGAGCGCTGTGCCGTTGGCGGCAACTGGCCGTAAAACGCCAGCGCGATGTCGTTGCGCCCGCGGGCGGATCGCCTGGCGCGCAGCTTGCCCACCACGCGCGAGGCCGCCAAGACGGTCGGCGAGGCGCGGGATGCTTGGTCGAACACGACGGGCAATACGGCTGCCTTGGTCACGGGGACGTCCATTGTCCGACCTTCGCGCTGCAGCGGCAAACCGCGATGCGAAGCGGCCGCAATCAGCCGTTGCGATTGGCCGATGCGCTACGCAACAGGCTCACCGCGAAACCGCCGACCAGCAAGGCGCCGCCAACCAGCAGGCCCCACAGCAACCAACGCTTCCAGTCGCGCGGCGTGGCGGCGGCCGGTTGCAGCGCGGCATCGCCGGCAAGCGGCTGCGCCTGCGCAGCCAGACGGGCCTGCGCCGGCTGCCACTGTGCGCCGCGTTCGCGCCGCAGTGCCTGCAGCATTGCGCCCAGCGGTGCGTCGGTGCGCTGCGCACGCGCACTGCCGGCGACCAATGCATAGGGTGGCTGGCCTTGGGCGAGAAACATCAGCCGCTCCGGCCGGTAACCGACGCGCAGCGTCGGCACGGCGGTGCTGCGACCCTGCGCAGCGACCAGCCGCCATTGGCGATCGCGCACGGGCGCAGACAGCAATTGCGGCGGCGACGCGGCGGCCGCGCCCTGGCCCAATCGATACGCCAGCCATGGGCCGGCACGTTGCAGCCACGGCGCATCGTCGGAATCGCGACTTGCCACGATCCACTCGACCGCCTCGGCCTGACTGCCGCCGACATCCAGCTGGCTGATCGGAAAGCGACCGGGCAAGACATACACCAGCGCGGCATCTTGCGTGGTGCCGGGCAAGTCCAGCCACTGCGGCGGTGTGGACATGGCGATGCCCTCCAGCTCCGCCTCGACCACGCGTAGTGCCGGCAGCGCGCCGGATGCGGTGACCAGGCGCAGGTAACGCGCCCCATCATCCAGGGCGATACGGCGCTGCTGCAGTCGCTGCGCCTGATTGTCGAGTGCCATGACCATGGCGTTGGAGGCGAGCATGCGCCAGTCGCGCAGATCGTCGCTGCCTTCCACACGCACCTGGGCCTGCACCGGCATGTCGCCCTCCCAGTCCAGCACTAGCGCACGCGGGCGATCGCGCAGCGCGCTGGCATCGATCAGCCAGCTGACACCGCGGCCCGCAGCGACAGCTCCGGTCGCAAAGCGACCTTCCAGGCGGCGCACTGCACCACTGGCGTCGCGCTCGGCAATCAACTGCAGATCGCCGTTGGCCGGCGCGGCACCGGCGGGCAGCGCAAACACGGGCAAGCGCTGACGGCGTACCGCAGCCGCCGGTGCCGCATCCATCGGCAGCCAGGCGGTGGGCAGCTCTTGTCCACGCGCATCGATCACCGTGACATCGCGCAACGCCGCGTCGTGCGCAATGCGATACACCGCCGCATCCAAGGTCAGCTGATAGAGGCCGGCATCCGAGCCGGTGACCTGCAGCGGCCACTGCTGGCGGTAGTCCTGCCGCACATCGGCGGCCTGCGCCAGCAGCGGCACCAACAGCAGCAGCGCCCATCGCATCGCGTTCATGCCTGATCCTTTTCGACGCCGTTCTCTTCGGCAGCACGACCTTCGGCCGCGACCGCCCGTGGCGGCGCCGGCGCCAGATAGCCCACCACGGTGCACAACAGGCCATAGGCCATGAACGAGCCGATGCCGAGAAGATTGCCCAGATGCTGGCGGTCGACCAACACCAACTTCGCCAGGACCAGCCCCATCAGCAACGCGCCGCCCAGCCACAGCCCGCGTTGCCCACGACGCGAGCCGATCACCCAGCCCAGCACGCCGAGCACACTCCAGACGATGGTGAGGCTGGTCTGCGACAAGGTGGCGCCGATCAGCGCCCAATCCCACGCCACACCGCCCCAGTGATGCACGCTGTGCAAGGTGCTGCCGGTGATCAACGCCCACCCCAGCACACCCAGCGCACCCACGCGCGAACGCTGCAGCACTGTCGGCGCAGGTGCGGACCAGGCCCAGCCCGCAAGCAAGGCCAGGACCGCCAATTGCGCCAGCTCGGCGGGATTGAGCAACGGCAGCCAGGGCAACGGCGCTGCGCTCACCGGGTCCAGCAACGCGAGCAGCCAGCCGAGCCCCAGTAACGCGAACACGCAGCTCAGCAGCGCGTTGCGTGCAGGATCAAAGCCGGTTCCCTGCGGCCAGGCCAGCCACGGCCAGCGCAACAGCCCCAGCGTCGCCACCAGCAACCATGGCGCCGCCAGCAAGGCGCAACGCCAGCCATTGGCCAGCGAGAACGCATCGGCCAGCCAGGCCGCGCCCAGCGAAATGACCAACGGCCACAGCAGCCACCAGATGAACTGCGCCGCCATCGCGCCAGCGCCCTGCTGCGTGCGCAGGCACCACAGCGCACGCGCGCCCGCCACCGCAAATACACCCCATGCCAGCGCGCCCCAGTGCGCGAATGGCTGGGTGTGCGCTGCGTCTTGCCACAGCGCCAACGGCGCCGCCAGCGCCAGCCCCGACATCACCGTCCATACCAACGCCGCTGCAGGACGGCGCCGATGCACTTCCGCCGCCAGCCATACACTGAGTGCGACCAAGCCCAGCAGCAGATCAGGTTCGCTGCGCAGGTCGGCAAAACGCACGATCTCATGCACGCCGCACAGCGTCCACCAACCCAGTCCCCACAGATATGCCAGCAGCGCACGCCGCCGATGCCCGGCATCGCGCAGGAACCAGGCACTGGCCCAGCCGGCCAGCGCCAGCAGCACCGTGCTCATGCAGGTTGCATTGGCCACCGCGACCGCATCGTGGCGCCAGGCATCCACGCCGAAGGCGACACCCACCGCCGCAAACACCTGCAGCGCAACACCGCTGACCTGCGAGACCCGTCGTTGTTGGCGAAGCCCCAGCCACAGCAAACCGACGCCTTCCAGCGCAAACACGCTTGCAGTGGCACGTGCCGACAGCGCCAGCGGTACGGCCAGGGTTGCAAACCCGACCGCCAGCATCGCGTGCGCCTGGCCCAGCACGCGCGTAGACGCGCGGCGCAGCAGCCAGCTGCCCAGGCCCGCGTACAACGCGGCCACCGCCACCGCGCACAACGCCAGTGGCAGCCGGTCGCCCTCGAGCAGGCGCGCCTGCAACGCAAACGCCACCAGCGGCGTTCCGAACAACAGGCTGCCATCGATGAGCCTGCCGGCACTGCCGTCGCCGCGGCGCGCATGCAGCACCGGGATCGCCACGTACATCGCGAAGAACAGCAACAGGAATGGCTCGGTCGTGGCGAATTTCGCCGGGGAATACTGCAGCGCCCCCACACGGTGCCGATGCCGAAGGTGAAAGCAAACCCCAGCAGGTTCAGCACGCGCCATGGACGTGTCCATGCAATCGCCACGATGCCGGCGTTGAGCACGGCGTAATACGAAAACAGCGCCACGTGATTGCCGCTGCCGGTAGACAACCAGATCGGCGCAAGAAAACCGGCCAGCACGCCCAGCACCGCCAACGTGCGCGAATCCTGCAGCACCGCCAGCACGCACATGCCTGCGATCAGCACCACGCTGATGCCCAGCGCCATTGCGGCATCGAGCAAGCCGTACAACTTGAACGCCGCGAACACCGTCAACAACAAGCCGCCGATGGCGCCGCCCTGCAACGCCAACGCAAAGCCCGGCCGCTGCGCGCGCTGCGTCCAACCGAAGATCAGGCCGGCCAATGCCAGGACGCTGATGCCGGCCAAGCGCAGCTCGATCGGCATGCGCATCCAGCCCTGGTCGCTGGCGTACTTCAACAGCGATGCCACGCCGGCCAGCAACACCAGCATGCCGACCTTCACCGGCACATTGCCCTCGGTGAACCAACGCTTCAAGGCGCTGGCTGCGCGCGCGATGGCGCTGGGCGCGGCCGGAAGCTGGGGCGGTTGGGGTTGCGCCGATTGCGGTTGCGCCGGCTGGGCGCGCGTTGCCTGCGCTTGCGGGCCGGGGCGTTCCGACGCCGCGATTGCACTGCGCGCCATCGCATCTGCAGGCGCCCGCGCAGGCGCCTGCGCCGGCAACGGCGGCGGCATCGCCGAGGCAGACACACCAACCGCCTCGTGATCCGCGCCCGGCGCATGCCAACCGTCGTCCTGACGCGCCGCATCGGAGGTGCGGTACCCCGAAAGATCGCTGTCGGCCACGACGCCCGGACCAGTGCCGGCAGCGGGAGCCTCGTCCGGTCGCTCCCATGCCCTGCCCTGCGCGTCCGCGGGTGCTTGCGCCGGCGTATCCGCACGCCCGGCACCACTGCCCTGCCACTGCGCGAGCCGCTGCTCCAGCGCCGCCACCCGTCGCCGCAGCCCGGCAATCCATACCAGCGCAATCACCACACCCATCGGCACGGCGAGCAGCACCAGGGCCACCAACACGATTATCGTTTCCAACGCAGCAATCCCCGAGCCGGCGTCCAGCCGAATGCGCGCACCATACAGCCTCGGGCTGCGGCTGGGCAGCTAGCCTATCGCTTGGACGACGGATGGAGCGTCGGCAAGCATGCGGTCGCATGCGTGCTTGCGTGGGTGCCTCACACAAAAAACGCCCGGAGAACCGGGCGCTTTGAACGGTTATTCGCGGTAGCCGCTGTCGTTCTTGTTATGGATGATCCAGATCAGGTTGCCGCCGGTCCCCATCGACTTGCCAGCGAACACCAGGCGTCCCTGGCCCTTATAGGCCATTTCGTAACGGTAGCGGTCGCCACCGAAGAAAAACGGGATAAATGCCTTGCCGGTCACGTAAGCACCCTGGTCGTCCGGTTGACCAATCAGGTCGGTGACCTGCTTCATCGGCATACCGATTTTCAGCTGGGTGAACTTGCTGCCAGGCGCCGGCTTGCCGGTGATCTCGCCCTCGTAATCATTGACGCCCTTGACGGTCTCGCCGTAGCCCGCCTCGACATCGGACGACTTGATCACCTCGCCATCGGCATTCATCCAGGCCGGCGTCCCGGTCTGCTTCTTGGCAATTGCCTGTGGCGCCAGTCCTGCTACAACCATGGCCAGCACAATTGAGCCAATCCACTTACGATTGATCTGCACGTTTGTCTCTCCTTGAATTCATTGGGTGCCCATACGTCCTCTGTAGTTCCAGCGCAAGGCAATCGCTGGCAGCATGCGATTAGGGCATGCGGTTGCGCCGATGTCTACGTTGGTCAGTCTTGCAGACATATATAGTGAGCGGCTTGCAGAACGTTACGCAGAATGCTAAAAACGCGCCAGCGCACGGGTAAGCACCCGAGTCGCAAGGACCAATGGTTTGCCTGCCCTGCAAGGACGCATCTCGATGCACGTTGTCTTCCGACCTTACTCACTGCTTGCGATTTGCGCAATTGCGTTACTGACGCCCGCGCAGCAGGCATCTGCCGATGTGTTCGGTACTGCTGAAAGCGTCGCCCAAAGCTGGATTGGTCACGATGCTAGCGAATTGATGATGCAATGGCCTGTAGGAAAAGGGCTATACACATCGGAAAACATCGAAACGCAGGAAACTGCCTACACGTATAACTTCGGCATAGAAGCGCACTACCGCACCCATTATTGGAGCACGCAAGGGGAGTTGTCGGCATGGTCGGCGGGGGCAATGGTGTGGCACCCACCCCAATTTTCCAGGAAAACCAGCATAGCGAAGAAGTCTTCGTTCCTGCCGAACATCATTGTGAAATCACCTTTATCGCCAATGCGGACGGCATCATCACCCGATACGATTTCGCTGGCAGCAGGTGCAATGAACATGCGCGCAGCTGGGGGCGCGCGAAGAAGAAGTAATGCCATCACTAGCCCAACATCGATCCATCAATAAAGGACTGCCCTAGATGAAAACAAGGAGTTGGATTTGCCGTACTGCCTGGCTGACGCTTGCTCTCTCGCAGGGGATGCTTGTCGCCCCGGTCATGGCCGAATCGGCACGGCATGGAACCATCGCAGCACTGGAGCCCATTGAAAACAAGGGTGACAATGTTCCGGAACGTACTAAAAGGCTTAAGAACGCGGCGTCGAACTTTGGCGGCATGGCAGGCAGCTTCCTCGGCCTTACAGCCAATAGCCCACTTGGTGCTGAAGCTGGAGCCGCCGCAGGCACTTATGCCGGCACACAGGTAGGCGAAAAGGTCATCAGCAACGGCGCCGCCTCGCACTACATGCTGAAGATTCGTTTCGATAACAAGTCGCAGGTAATCGTGACGAAACCGAGTGCAGAAGTGTCGGGCCTCGCAGTCGGCAGCCGCGTTTCGGTCACTGGCAAAGGTGAAGACATGCGTATTATTGCGGAATAAAGGCCTTCCAGAAATTGCGATCTGCAATAAAAAAGCGCCCAAAGGCGCTTTTTTATTGCATCGAAAGAGGCCGATTACTTGGCCACAACCCGCACCATCTCCAGGCACTTGTTGGAGTAGCCCCACTCGTTGTCGTACCAGGACACCAGCTTGACGAAGGTGGAGTCCAGCGCGATGCCTGCGTCTGCGTCGAACACCGAGGTGCAGGTTTCGCCGCGGAAATCGGTGGCCACGACCTTGTCTTCGGTATATCCGAGCACACCCTTCAGTGCACCTTCGCTTTGTGCCTTCACTTCGGCGCAGATTTCGGCGTAGGTGGCCGGCTTTTCCAGTTCGACCGTGAGGTCGACCACCGAAACGTCGGAGGTCGGCACGCGAAAGCTCATGCCGGTGAGCTTCTTGTTGAGCTCGGGGATCACCACGCCCGCGGCCTTGGCCGCGCCGGTGGAGGACGGGATGATGTTCTCCAGGATGCCGCGGCCGCCGCGCCAATCCTTGTTGGACGGGCCGTCCACGGTCTTCTGCGTCGCAGTGGCCGCATGCACGGTGGTCATCAGGCCGCGCTTGATGCCCCACTTGTCGTTGATCACCTTGGCCAACGGCGCCAGGCAGTTGGTGGTGCACGAGGCGTTGGAGATGATCGCTTCGCCCTTGTAGGTCTTGTCGTTTACGCCGTAGACGAACATCGGGGTGTCGTCCTTGGACGGCGCCGACAGGATGACTTTCTTGGCACCTGCATCGATGTGCTTCTGTGCGGTTTCCTTGGTCAGGAACAGGCCGGTGGACTCGATCACCACGTCCGCGCCGACGGCATCCCACTTGAGGTTGGCCGGGTCGCGTTCCTGGGTCAGGCGGATCTTCTTGCCATTGACGATCAACGTGTTGCCGTCGACCGAGAC
Organism: Xanthomonas phaseoli pv. phaseoli; assembly: GCA_022749655.1. GTDB lineage: Bacteria > Pseudomonadota > Gammaproteobacteria > Xanthomonadales > Xanthomonadaceae > Xanthomonas > Xanthomonas phaseoli. The sequence continues at coordinate 1,705,505 of CP094243.1, read as the reverse complement.
ATCGGCCTTGAAGCGGCCATGCACCGAGTCGTACTGCAGCATGTAGGCCAGGTAGTCGGGCTCGAGCAGGTCATTGATGGCCACGATCTCGATGTCATTGGCGAAGTTCTGCACCGCAGAGCGCAGCACGTTGCGTCCGATGCGACCGAATCCGTTGATGCCAACCTTGATTGCCATGTTCACTAGCTCCTGCGACCGCGACAGCGCGGCGGATGGAAAGGGGCTGTCATTCTAGCAGCGTCACTTGTCTGCAGCCGTGTTGGTGTGGGCCGTGATGGGGGAATGGGCATTCGGGATGGGTGAGCGGTTCGCCAGTGAATGAGCTCTGTGCGTCGCTTGGTGAGCCATCGGACCGCAACTGCGCTCGGCCTCTGCGGGAACGCGCGTGAGCGGCCGATCCGCGCGCCATCGCATCGATGACCGACGGTTTCCGGATGAGCTCATGCCAGCCGCATCAAGCGCCACTGCATCGAGCATGGTGAAAGAGGCCATAACTCCATGTATTTCATCCACTTAAAAACGAAGCAAATACGCTGAAAAGCATATTCACCGCTATGCCGAACAGCAGAATTTCGGCACTCCGTGGATTTCGATACTGGCGCTGCCTGCTGAGGCAACCCATCAATCACACGGAGATTTCCCATGCGTCGCACCCTCTTCTCTCTGGTTCTGGCTGTGGCTGCCACCCCGGCGCTGGCTGGCGGCGTGATGCATTACACCGACAAGGCCAAGCTGCCGGCCGGCGGCGAGGAGCGCGAAGTCGCTGCGCTGTTCGACACCTGGAACGCGGCGCTGGCCACCGGCAACCCGCACAAGGTGGCCGACCTGTACGCACCGGACGGCGTGTTGCTGCCGACGGTCTCCAACGAAGTGCGCGCCTCGCGCGAGCAGATCGAAAACTACTTCGCGATGTTCCTGACCAAGAAGCCGCAGGGCGTGGTCAATTACCGCACCGTGCGCGTGCTCGACGACGACAGCGCCGTGGATGCCGGCGTGTACACCTTCACCTTGACCGACAAGGCCGGCAAGAAGAGCAACGTGCAGGCCCGCTACACCTTCGTCTACGAAAAGCGCGACGGCAAGTGGCTGATCATCAACCACCACAGCTCGGCGATGCCGGAAGTGGATGCACCCAAGGTCGCCAAGGTCAAGTAAGCGGTACATCGCAACGGCGATCGATCGCTGTCGACGCCACTGCGCACGCAACCGTCGGCGCTCCTCCCGCGCCGACAGCCGTGGTCAGCCCATCGCGCGATGCCGCACGTGCGATGCCCGCTGCGAGCATCGGCATAGCGCGTATCGCGGTCGTGCGCGCAGGGTGTGACTACAGCCATTGCAGACCCGCACACCCGAGCGCACGGCCAAATTGATCAGGATCAAGGCAGCGGCGACGCCAAGCGCGAAGACTTCCCACGTCCATTGCACCCTACGAGGCTTCCCATGCATCTTCGCTCTACCTTTCTGTTCGCCGCGCTGGCCGCTTCTTGCGTCAGCCTCCCCGCACTGGCGCAATCCAAAGGCGACTGGGCCGTTGCCGTCGGTGCCCACCAGGTCGCTCCCAAATCCGACAATGGCCGCCTGGTTGGCGGCACGCTGGAAGCAGACGTAGGCAAGGACATCAAGCCGACCTTCACCGCCGAATACTTCATCGCAGACAACCTCGGCATCGAGGTCCTGGCCGCGCTGCCGTTCGAGCACGACATCGCGCTGCGTGGACTGGGCCGCGTTGGCAGCACCAAGCACCTGCCGCCGGTGGTGTCGCTGCAGTACCACTTCAACAGCCAGGGCAAGGTGTCGCCCTTCCTCGGCGCGGGCATCAACTACACGCGCTTCTTCGACACCGATACCCGCGGCGCGCTGGCCGGCAGCACGCTGGAGCTGGACGATTCCTGGGGCCTGGCACTGCATGCAGGCGTGGACTACAAGCTCAGCGACCGCGGCGCGCTGCGCGTCAACCTGCGCTGGATCGATATCGATACCCAAGCGCGCCTGGACGGCAACCGTATCGGCACGGTCAATATCGACCCGCTGGTCTACGGCGTGGCCTACGTGCACCGTTTCTGATCCCGCGGCGTGGGCGGCGCATCTCTGGCACACTTGCCGTCCAGGGACGTGCATCCACCGCCGGAGTTGCGGACAGGTCGGTCACGTCGCCCGTCTGTCCGACCTACCGGGGATTCCATGAACACGCTGACTCGCACCGCCCTCGCCATCGCACTGGCCGCCTCGGCCGCACCCGCCCTTGCACAGTCGGCCGGTCACTGGACGACCGGTTACGGTGCGGGCTATGTCTCGCCCAAGTCCAATAGCGGCACCTTCGGCGGCACCCAGGCCGAGATCAAGGGCGCGCCGGCACTGTCGTTCACCTACGAATATTTCCTGCGCAACAACCTGGGTATCGAAGTGCACGCCGCAGTTGCAGGCAAGCACGACCTCGAACTGCAGGGCATCGGCAAGGTAGGCAGCTATTGGTCGGTGCCACCGAGCGTGCTGCTGCAGTACCACATCAATGGCTACGGCACGGTGTCGCCGTTCGTGGGCGTCGGCATCAACTACACCGCGTTCCTGGGCGAAGACACCGAGCCGACGGTGGCTGGCGGCGATCTGCGTTTCGACGATTCGGTCGGCGCCACTGCGCATGTCGGTGTCGACTTCATCTTCAACGACCGGAGCGGCCTGCGCGTGGATGCGCGCTGGACCGATTCGCGCAGCAATGTCGACCTCAACGGTGCGCGGCTGGGCAAGGCACGCATCGATCCGTTGACCTTCGGCGTGTCGTACCTGGTGTATTACTAAGAGCGTCTGGCAATAAGAGCATCTGGCAACACGACTGCGTTCATCGCCAGATGGGCGCGGCCGGCACCGGTGCGGCATGCCCCATGCGAATGCTGCAGTTGCCGCGTTGCGTGCAAACCCGCCCGACGACTACTTGCACCATCCGGGCGTGCTCCAGGCACGCATTGGCGCCATGCTGAGGCGTGGCTGTCGCAACTGCCGGATGGCCATCAAACCGTCCCGGAGCGATGCGTACAATCGCTGGATGAAGACACTTTCCCTCTCTGCATTCGTAGTTGCCGCGGCAATGGCCGCCGCGATCCACCCCAGCACCGCCCTGGCCTGGGGCCCGCAAGGCCACCGTCTGGTGGCGCGTATTGCCGAAACCGAACTGAGCCCGCAGGCACGCACGCAGGTGGCGCAATTGCTGGCCGGCGAGCCGGACCCGACCCTGCACGGCGTGGCCACCTGGGCCGATGAGTTGCGCGAGCACGACCCGGACCTGGGCAAGCGCTCAGGGCCATGGCAGTACGTCAACCTGGGCGAACACGACTGCACGTACTTGCCACCGCGCGACTGCCCGGACGGCAACTGCGTGATCGCCGCGCTCGACCAGCAAGCCGCCCTGCTCGCAGATCGCAGCCAGCCGTTGGACGTCCGCCGCCAGGCCTTGAAGTTCGTGGTGCATTTCGTCGGCGACATCCATCAGCCGATGCACGCCGGCTATGCGCACGACAAGGGCGGTAACGACTTCCAGCTGCAGATCGATGGCAAGGGCAGCAACCTGCATGCGCTGTGGGACAGCGGCATGCTCAACGACCGCCACCTGAGCGACGATGCGTACCTGCAACGCTTGCTGGCATTGCCGGCCACCACTGCGGTGTCTGCGGCCCTGCCGCCGCCGGCTGCGGCGTGGGCGCAGGCGTCGTGCAAGATCGCCATCACGCCCGGCGTCTACCCGAGCGCGCACGTGTTGCCCGCCACCTACATCGCCACCTATCGCCCGATCGCCGAAACCCAGCTGCGCATCGCAGGTGACCGGCTCGCCGCCATCCTCAACGCGGCACTGGCCAACCCCTGACGTGGAGACGCCGATGCAGCCCCAGGTGCTTGCCTTCTTTCATGCCGACAGCAACACCTTCACCTACCTGGTCGCCGATGCGGCCACCGGTGCGGCGGCAGTGATCGACCCGGCGCTGGACTACGCGGCCGAGAGCGGCGTCGTCGGCAGCCAAGCGGCGCAGGCCATCCTTGCGGCCATCGAGCAACACGGATGGCAGTTGCAGTGGCTGCTGGAAACCCATGCGCATGCCGATCACCTGTCTGCGGCGCAGTGGCTGAAGCAGCATTGGCCGCAGGCGCGCATCGGTATCGGCGAGGGTATTTGCCAGGTGCAACGCACCCTTGCCCCGCAGTACGCGTTGCCGGACGACTTCCGCGCCGATGGCTCGCAATTCGATCATCTGTTTGCCGACGACGAGCGCTTCAAGCTAGGCGGTATCGAAGCACGCGTCATCGCGGTGCCCGGCCACACCAGCGACAGCATTGCGTATCTGATCGGCGATGCACTGTTTCCTGGCGATTCGTTGTTCATGCCGGATGCGGGTACGGCGCGTTGCGATTTTCCCGGCGGCGATGCACGCCAGCTGTTTGCGTCGATCCAGCGCCTGTACGCGCTGCCGGAAAGCACCCGCGTGTTCGTCTGCCACGACTACGGCCCGGGCGGGCGCGCGGTGGCGCATCAGACCAGTATCGGCGCGCAGCGGCGCAGCAACATCCACGTGCGCGACGGCGTGGACGTGGAGACCTTCGTGGCGCAGCGGCAGGCGCGCGATGCCACCTTGCCCGAGCCCAAGCTGATCCGCCCGGCCCTGCAAACCAATCTTCAGGCCGGGCGTTGCGCCGGAGTGGTCCTGTAGCGCGCGCAGGCTCGCCACGCGGTGCGCATCGCGTAGCCGCTATGATCGGGCCCCTGTCCTGGTGAGGAGCATTCGATGCGCATGATCGGTTTCTGGCAGCGCGCGTTGTGCGTGCTGATGCTGGCGTTGCCTGTGCTGGCAAGTGCGCAGACCGCCCCGGTGACGGTGTTTGCGGCCGCCAGCCTGAAAGAATCGATGGACGAAGCCGCTGCCGCGTATGAAAAAGCGACCGGCACGCCGGTACGGGTGTCGTATGCAGCCAGTTCTGCGCTGGCACGCCAGATCGAACAGGGCGCACCGGCGGACGTGTTCTTTTCGGCCGACCTGGAATGGATGGACTATCTGCAACAGCGTGGGCTGGTGCTGCCGGCGCAGCGGCACAACCTGCTCGGCAACACGCTGGTGTTGGTCGCGCCGGCGAGCAGCAGGCTGCGCGTTGACCTGCGTGCGCCCGGCGCCATTGCCAAGGCGCTTGGGCAGGGCGGGCGCCTGGCCGTGGGCCAGACCGCCAGCGTGCCGGCCGGCAAATACGCCGCCGCTGCGCTGCGCACGCTCGGCCAATGGGACAGCGTCAGCAATCGGCTTGCCGAATCGGAAAGCGTGCGCGCGGCATTGATGCTGGTCTCGCGTGGCGAGGCGCCGCTGGGCATCGTGTATGGCTCGGATGCGCGCGCCGATGCCAAGGTGCGCGTGGTCGCCACCTTTCCCGACGACAGCCATGAGGCCATCGTGTATCCGGTGGCTGCATTGAAGAACAGCCGCAATCCCGCCGCCGCAGCGTTCGTAACCTGGCTGGGAAGCAAGCCGGCCAAGGCGATCTTCGCGCGCCGTGGTTTTTCGTTGAAGGATTGAGGCACACCGTTTGTCGATGTTTACCCCGGAAGAGCTGACCGCGATCGGCTTGAGTCTCAAGGTCGCGATCGTGGCAGCGCTCGCCAGCCTGCCGCCGGGCATCGCCTGCGGCTGGCTGCTGGCGCGCCGCCGCTTCCCCGGCAAGGCCCTGCTGGACGCGTTGCTGCATCTGCCCTTGGTGATGCCGCCGGTGGTCACCGGCTATGCGCTGCTGGTGGTGCTGGGCACGCAGGGGCCGGTGGGCAGCTGGTTGCTGGAACACCTCGGTATCCAGTTCGCCTTCCGCTGGACCGGCGCGGCACTGGCGTGCGCGGTCATGGGATTTCCGCTGATGGTGCGCGCGATTCGTCTGTCCATCGAAGCCACCGATCGTCGCCTGGAAGCGGCCGCCGCCACGCTCGGGGCCGGGCCGTGGCGGGTGTTTTTCAGCATCACCTTGCCGCTGGCCTGGCCGGGCCTGGTCGCCGGCATGGTGCTCGCGTTCGCCAAGGCGCTTGGCGAGTTCGGTGCCACCATCACCTTCGTGTCGAATATCCCTGGCGAAACGCAAACCTTGTCATCGGCCATCTACGGGCTGATGCAGGTCCCGGGGATGGAATCGGGCATCTGGCGGCTGGCGGGCGTGGCGCTGGCGATTTCGCTGGCGGCGCTGTTGCTGTCCGAATGGCTGGTGCGTCGGCCGCATCCGCGCGAGGACGCGTGATGCTGGATATCGACCTGCAGCTGCAGCGCGGCACCTTCCAACGCCGCATCCGCATCCATGACGATGCGCGTGTGGTGGCGCTGGTGGGGCCCTCCGGCGCGGGCAAGACCACGGTGCTCAACGCAATTGCCGGCCTGGTGCGCCCGCAGGCCGGGCATATCCACATCGATGGGCGCTGCCTGTACGACGCCGGGCAAGGCATCGACCTGCCGACGCACCAGCGCCGGATAGGTTACGTGTTCCAGGATGCGCGGCTGTTCCCGCATCTGGATGTGCGGCGCAACCTGCGCTACGGCCGGCATGCGCGCGGCACGGCGCCGTTCGGTTTCGACGATGTGGTGGCCCTGCTCGGCATTGCCCCGCTGTTGCAACGCCGGCCGCGCAACCTGTCTGGCGGCGAAGCGCAACGCGTGGCGATTGGCCGCGCGTTGTTGGCACAACCGGCGATTCTGCTGTTCGACGAACCCCTGTCGGCCCTGGATCAGGCGCGCCGCGAAGAATTGATTCCTTATCTGCAACGCGTGCGCGACGAGATTCGCCTGCCGATGCTCTACGTCAGCCATAACCCCGATGAAGTCCAGCGCATTGCCGACAGCGTGCATGTGCTGGATTGAAGGCGGTGTGGCCTAAATAGCGCTTGGGTCTGACATGTCGTGAGAGGACGCAGTGTTGCTGGTGACTGGACACACTGCGCCACGGCTGCAGCAGCTATCGCACCACCTTCCCGGTTCGCACGCTCACCTTGCCCTGCCGCATCTCGAAGGTGAACGCGAACGACAATGTCACCGGCACCGGCTCGATCTGCGTCGCATCAGTGCAGTCGTCTGGCGCTGCCGGTTGCGCAACCCCTGGGGGTAGGTGCACATCGCTGCCGGAACAAACTGCCATCGCAGCGCGGTCGTGCGCACCGCTTGCATGAGGTCGGCGTTGTCCGGCAGCAACCCGGCGGCGCATTCGTCGCGGTCGGACATCGGATCCACGCGTTGCACCGAACCCTCTGCACTCAGAATGAGATGCGCGCAAACCGTGGTGGGCGCCAGGCTCTGCCGCGGCGAATCGGCGGGCAGCATCGGGGCATCGCTGCGCACCGCGCGTGGCATGCGGAAGCGTTGCGTTGGCGCCAGCGTGTAGGGTTGGACACCCGCAGCGCCGGCGCCGTCCGGCTGTGAGGGCAGCATGCGTTGATCCACCGAATCCTCGCGCTGGCTGCGCTGCCGCTCCGCGAGGTGACGCGTGGCGCAACTACTCAGGGCCAGCATCAGGGCGAGGCTGCCGATCAGGCAGCGGTTCATTGCAACGCACCGCGTAAGGCGCATCCCGCTGGTGCACAGCTGGCAACACGTTCGGACTGGTCGGCAGCGTGTGGGCTTGCGGTGGTTTCGGGACCGGAATGGATATCCGCAAGCGACGATGCCGTATCTGGCGGATCCAGTTCGAACTTCACCGGCACGCGCACCTCGGACGCCACTGCCGTGCCGTCCTCCAGCGCAGGTGTGAAGCGCCAGTGGCGTGCTGCGTCGAGCACGGTCTGATCGAACACGCCCGTGGGCGTGCTGCGCACGATGGCGATGTGCTCGGGCGCTCCAGTCGCGCTCACTGCGATCTGCAGTTCGACAAATCCCGCCAGGCCTGCAGCGACCGCGTCAGGCGGATACCTGGGCGGCTGCATGGTGCGGAAATCCAGCGCGTTGCCGGGCACGCGCATACCCTGCAGTTGTGCGGGTTGGAACGCCCAGCAGGCGCCACTGACCATCACCGCCAGTGCCACTACCATGCGCAGGTTCCATCGCGCACGGGGCGCCTCTACCGCAGGCTTCAGCAAGGCAGCCACGCGTTGGGTGAGCGCGTGCGGCGCATTCCAACGGCAGGCCGTCGGTGTCCAGCCGGCACCAGCGTGGGTCTTGAGCATCGCGGTAGCGTAACTGTGGCGCTTGCCCGGGTAGCGCATCAGCACCGCTGCATCGCAGGCCAGTTCCTGATCCAGCCGGAACGCGCGCCATGCCAGATGCATCAATGGATTCCACCAGCCGATGCACAGCAACAGTGCGGCCGGCAGGTTGGCATGCAGATCGCCGCGCCGCAGATGCAGGCGCTCGTGCGCCAGGATCAAGGTGCGTTCGGCGGCGCTGTAGCGCGTATCGAAATCCATCGGCAGCACGATGCGTGGGCGCCAGATGCCCAGCGACACTGGTAGGCCCACGTCATGCATCGCAGTCCACACTCCAGCGTCGACCGCACGCAATGCGCCCAGGCTGCACACGAAGCGCCATTGCCGCCAGCAGAGCGCTACAGCCATCGCAGCTGCACCAGCCAACCATGCAGTCAGCAGCCCCGCCGCCCATACGGGTTCGCTAGCGTGCAGGTTGAGCGGCATCGCGACCAACGCCGGCATCGTCGGCAATGCGCTCGCTATCGGCGGCCCCGGCATCACAGCTGCCAATACGGCAAGCGGCACGGCGGCCCAGATCGCATACGCCGCTGTTGCGCCCAGCCATGCACGCAGTGCACGACGTAGCACCAGGCATGCCAGCAACGCGGCACTGCTGTACAGGGTGACGTGCAAGAGCAATTGCAGGTCAAGGTGCATCGTCCAACTCCTTGAGCAGACGCTTCAATTCCGCGATGTCCGACGCGCTGAGTTGCCCGCGTTCGCTGAAGTGCGCGACCGGCGGCGCCACTCGCCCGCCGAACAGTCGCTGCAGCAGCCCTTCGCTCTGCTGCTGCACCCATTGCGCGCGCGCCAGCAGCGGCGCGTAGTGATATTTGCGACCGTGCTTTTCCGCCGCGACCGCACCTTTGGTGAGCAGCCGATTGAGCAAGGTCTTGATGGTCGGCTCGGCCCAGCCGGTGTGCGACAGCGCGGCGATCACTTCTTCTGCCGTGCGCGGTGCGCTATCCCAGAGCACCTGCATCACCACTGCTTCGGCATCGCTGATGGACATACGATTACACCCGTAATTTTTATCGATTACGCGCGTAATCGAATCCGATGTCAAGCACCGTTTGCCGGTGCGTTACCGCACCTGCCCTACGGATCTTGGTCAACTGGCCGCGTCGCCGGTAAATTGCACGCTGACGCGCAAACCGCCCAGCACGGGCGCCTGGTCCAACTGCACGCGCGCTGCATGTGCCACGGCGATGTCGTGCACGATCGATAAGCCTAGCCCGCTGCCCTCCACACCGGTGCCCAGTTCACGGTGGAAACGATGAAATACCCGCGCGCGCGCCGCTTCGGGGATGCCAGGACCGGAATCTTCCACCACCAGCGTTGGCGACGGCGCGCTGTGCGTGCTGACCAGAATGCGTCCACCGGGCGGCGTGTAGCGCACGGCATTCTCCAGCAGGTTGCGCAGCAGCAACGACAACGCGGTTTCGTCGGCGATGACCTGCACCGGTTGCAGTGCCAGTTCCAGGGTCTGCTGTCGCTGCGCTGCAATCGCCAGCACGTCTTCGGATTCACTGCGCACCAGGGTGTCGAGGTTCACGCTGCGGCGGGGCAAGGCAGCCACCGCTTCGACCCGGCTCAAGGCCAGCAATTGCGCCACCATGCGTTCGATGCGCAGCACGTTGGCATCCAGCTGCTGTTGCGATTCGTCGCGTTCCCGCGCATTGGCGGCCAGGCGCAGATTGGCCGCATGCACCTTCAATGCCGCAATCGGCGTGCGTAGCTCGTGTGCGGCATCGGCGATGAAGCGACGTTCGCGTTCCAGTCCCTCCTGCACGCGGTCCATCAAACCGTTGACCGCACGCACCAGGCCGTGTACTTCGCGCGGCATGTGCTGCGGTTGCAGCGGTTGCAGACGCTTTGGGTCACGCTCGCCGATCTCGTCGGAGACGCGCACCAGCGAACGTGTGGCCCAGTTCACCACCGCCCAGATCAACAGCCCCATCAATGGCAACGCCATCAGCAACGGCAACAAGGTCCCCAGCGCGATATCTTCGGCAAGCTCTTCACGAATATCGGCGCGTTCGGCCGATTGGAACCAGCGCCCGCCCGGCGAGCGCAGGGTAAATGTGCGCCATTGGCCATCGGCAAGTTGCACGTCTGCATAGCCGGCACGCAGCGGTGCCAGTGGTTGCGCCGGTGCGCTGTCCGATCGCAAGAGCAGCGCGCCGGCCGCATTGCGCACCTGGAATGCCAGTTTGGTTTCGTAGGCATGGCCGTCGTTGAACGCCAACGCTTCGCCCACGCCTTGCGCCTGCCCATGCCATCCGCCGATCACGATCGGCTCGCCTGCTCGCAGATCGTCCAGGGGTTGATCCACCAACGAGAGCAGCACGCGCGCGGACTGCACGAGCCGTGCATCGAACATCTCACCGGCTTCCTGCAGGCCTGCGCGATAGCTAAAACCGGCTGCGGCCAGCATCAGCAACGACAACACGCCCAGCAAGGCCAGCAACAACACACGCCGAATCGAATTCATTGCGGTGCCTGCGGCGGGGCCGCGGCCGCCTCTGCGGCCTGCTCGTCCAGCGCGTAGCCAATACCGCGAACGGTGCGGATCACGGCTGCCGACAGCTTGCGACGCAGCTGGTGCACATGCACGTCCACCGCATTGCTGGCGACGTCTTCGTCCCAGCCATAGAGATGCTGCTGGATGCGTTCGCGACCGATGGGCCGGCCACGCTGCTCCATCAACAGCCACAACAGTGCGAACTCGCGACGGGTCAGGTCCAGATCCCGGCCGTGCCAGCGCACCGACATGCCGGCCGGATCCAGCCGCAATGCGCCGGCCTGCAATGCCGGCTGCGCGCGCCCGGCCGAGCGGCGCAGCAAGGCACGCGTGCGCGCCAGCAGTTCATTGGTGTCGAAGGGCTTGCCCAGATAATCGTCTGCACCGACATCCAGGCCCAACGCGCGGTCGGCTGCACGCTCGCGTGCGCTGAGCACCAGGATCGGCGTGTCCACCGCACGGGCGCGTGCGGTGCGAATGACCTCGATGCCATCCATGCGCGGCAAGCCCAAATCCAGGATGACCAGATCCATGGTCTCTTCCTGCAAGGCCATCAACGCACTGACGCCGTCATGCACCCAGTCCACTGCATAGGCGGCACGCCGCAGCGCGGTGCGAATGCCCTCGCCCAGTGAAAGATCGTCTTCAACCAGCAGAATGCGCATGCAGTGCAGTCTGTAAGCCCGCTCAGTGCTTGGCAAGCTGCGCCCGCACATCTGCCAGCTTGGCGGCCAGTTCCTTGCGGCGGCCGGCGTCGGCAACTTGCCGGCCGGGGCGCGGCGCCGCGGCCGCGGCCTTCTCGAAGGCCTTCTCCGCGCCAGCCCAGTCCTTCTGGTCGCGCAGGAAGTCGCCGACGAAGTAGTTGCTGTCCAGTCCGTCAGGGTCGATCGCCAAGCCCTGATAGAGCAAGGTGCGTGCCTTGGCATCGTCACCGAAGCCGATCGGCCAACCAGGCACCTGGTAATACAACGCGCCCAGACTGGTGTAGGCCGCGCCGTCGAGCGCACGCGGTGCACGCTTGATGGCCTGTTCGAAATCCGTGCGCGCGAGCTTGACCTGCGCCAGGGCACCCAGGCCGCCTTTTTCTCCCGCAAGACTGGAGCGCACGATGCCGTCCCAGATCAATGCATCTGCATCCTCTGGCAGGGCATGGCGCACCTGATCGGCTTGCTGTGCCAGCGCCTCCAACGCGGCGACCCGCTGCGGTTTTGGCAGTTGATAGGTGATCGCCGCCCAGCGGTCCTGCAGCTGCGCCACCTGTGGCGACAGGCCTGCCGCCCAGCCGGCACCGGCGATCATGCACAAGCCCAGCGCAGTGACGATGCGCGACTTACGGCAACTGCGGTTCATGCGAAAACTCCTGGTTGGCGGCAGTGCCGCTGGGTCGCGCATGGCGACGGATGAGGTGAAGCTGTTTGTGCAAGGCGCGATCCACCAGTTCGGGCAGCAGCCCGTTGAGCCGGGCGAATAGCTTTTCCGGCCATCCCAACTGACGCCGTGCATCGCCGCGCACGATCGATTGCAAGAGCGCTGCGGCCACGTCCTCGGCACGATCCACCGCCGTCCCCAACTCTGCATTGAGCGCATCCACCGCCGCCGGATTGAACGTCGTGGCCGTGGCACGCGGCGATAGATACTGAAAACGCACGCTGGTCCCGGCATGCTCGCGCGCCAGTGCCTCGAACAGACCGCGCAGACCGAACTTGCTGGCGCTGTAGCCGGCAAAACCGGCAAATCAATGCTGCCGAAGGTGGAGCCCACCGCCACCATCGCTGCCTCCGGCTGACGCGCGAAGGCCGGCAGCAACGCCTGCACCAGCAGCATCGGCACGGTGAGATTCAGATGCACGACGGCAGCCAAGGCCGCCGGGTCTTGATCCTGCAGCAATCCGAAATGGCTTTGCGCATGCGCAAGCACCAGCACCGACGGTGCCGAGCGCATCTCCTGCGTGCGTGTCAGCAACACGGCACGGCCCGGGTCGCTGGCCAGGTCCGCGACCACCGGCACGACGCGCCCAGGCGCATGCGCGGCAGCCAGCCGCTGCAACGTCTGCTCTGTTCGCCCCACCGCGACGACGGTTGCCCCCGCCTCCACCAGGCCGGCGCAAAGTACGCTGCCGATGCCGCCAGTGGCGCCGGTCACGATGACGCACCTGCCATGCAGATCCATTACGCCGCCTCCGCCAGACGCACGCCGTCACTGCGCAGCGTGCGAAACAGATCGCCGTACAGCACGTAGAAACGCTGGGCTGCATGCACCACCGCCTGCTGGTCGAGTGGGTCCTCGAGCCGGTTCATGAGTTTCTCGAAGAAGCCGGCATGTTCGATATCCAGATCGCCATGCGACAACAAATAGCTGAAGGCATTGCGTGGCAATTCCAGCGACTGCGCAATGCTATTGGCCGCACGCGTGGCCAACGCCACGCTGGTGCCTTCCAACACCAGCACCATGCCGAAGAAGCCGACCGGGTTGCCGCGCTGGATGGTGTCGTAGGCGTAGCTGACCAACAACTCGGTGGCCAGCGACGGGCCGGCCAGCACAGTGGCTTCGCGCGCCTGCCCACACGCCACAAGATCATCCAGGATCCACTCCTGGTGCCCCATCTCTTCCTCGATGTACTCGCCGATGGCTTCGCGCAGCCATTCCAGCCGCGCCGGCAGGCGTGCACCGCAGGCCATCAGCAACGGCACCGTATGCCGCACGTGATGATAGGCCTGGCCGAGAAACGCAACGTAGTCGGCACGCGCGATATTGCCAGCCAGGGCCGCCTGGATGATCGGCACCTGGGTCATGCGCTCGCGTTCGGCCTGGGTCTGCGCCAGCAGGGATGCATAAAACGTCATGGAGAAATTCCTTGAGAGATGACGGTGGCCGGCGACAGATAGCTGCGATCGACGGCAGATTGATAGCGCGCGAGGATCGCGTCGCGGCGGGGGCGCCCGTTGGCCGTGAGCAGGCCTTCGCGTGCGCTGAAAGGTGCATCGGCGCGGACGAAGCGCGCCACCCGTGCGTAGTCGGGCAAGCCGGCATTGACCTCGGCCAGTGCTTTGACGAGCGCTGCGTCGTCGCTGTCGGGCCGGCGCGGCCATAGCACTGCGACGTTGTCGGCCTGCGCCTCGCCCCACACCACTGCCTGTGCAAGCAACGGGTGCTGCAGCAGCTCGCTTTCCACCCATTCGGGCGAGACGTTGCGGCCGAAAGCGGTGATGAAGACATGCTTGCGATGCCCGGTGATGTGCACGAAACCGTCCTGGTCCACGTGCCCCAGATCGCCGGTGCGCACCGGCCCTGGCGGTGGCGCGTCCTCACCCAGATACCCGAGTGCCTGCACGCCATCGACCTGAATTTCGCCATCGACAATCTGCACCTGCGCATGCGCCAAGGGCCGACCGACGCTGCCGGCACGCGCCGCACCCGGCCGGTTGAGGCAGACCACCGAGCCGCATTCGGTCAAGCCATAGCCCTCGAACACCGGCAGCCCCAATGCGGCGGCACGCGCAAGCAAACTGGGGCCGATGTGCCCGCCACCGACGGCGATATAGCGCAGCGATGCCGGCAGTGCCACGCCTTGTTCGGCAGCACTGACCAGGGCCAGCAACAACTGCGGCACCAGGATGACGCTCTCGGGTTGATACTGGTGCAGGCAGCGCAGCAGCGTCGGCACATCCAGGCCGCTGGCACCGGTGTACCCGATCTGCGCCAGCGACGGCAGCGCCACCTGCGCACCGGACAACAAGGTCGCATATAGCCCGGCCACATTTTCCAGCAAGGTGGACAACGGCATCAGGCACAGATGCCGACGCGGGGCGATGGCAGCGGAGGCATCCACCAGCGACGCTGCCACCGTGAGCAAACTGTCAGCGGACAGGCACACGCCCTTGGGGCGGCCGGTGGTGCCGGAGGTATAGGTGATGCAGGCCGTTGCATCCGGCAACGTCGGTCGCTCGACGGCCACGGCCACCCGCCACAAGCGCAGCCCATCGTGCTGCAGTGCCGGGAGCGGGCCGCTGGTGCCGGGCGGCGCAGCAGCGGCCGCGTCGGTGACCACGCATTGCGCGCCACTGGTAGTCAGCGCGTGCACTACCTGGGCGTCGGAGAAGAACGTCGGCAATGGCACATGCACGGCATCGACCAGACGGAGCGCCAGATCCAGGATCAACCAGTCCGGGCCGTTGTCGAGCCGGCTCGCCACCCGCGTCAACCCCGCGGCCTGCAGGCCAGCGGCCAACCGCGCGACCGCATCGGCAAGCGTCTGCGCGTCCAGCGCGCCGGTAGCGCTCAACACCCGCGGTGCCTGCGCAGGTGGCTCACTGAGCAACTGGGCGAAACGTGCATTCATGCGCTCACTCCCATCAGGTAACGCGTGGGTTCGACGCCCAGGCGTGCGGACTGCGGGTGCAGCGCCCGTCGCTCCAGCAAGAAGGCATGGCCGGCGGCCACGTCGCCGCATACCACCTGCGGATGCGTGGCGTAGTAACTGCCCCAGTCGGTGCCATCGTCGCGAAGGCGCGATTGCAGGGCCGGCGCCAGCACCAGCGGCCGAAGCTGCAGCCGGTCGAAGGTATTGCGCAGGCCACGGGTCGCGGCGAACAACACCCAGCGCACGCCGGCGTTGTGCAGCGCATGGGTCATCTGCGGAATCAGTGCGCGTGCGCTGCCGGAGCTGATCGCCGCGAAGTTGCCCACTTCGGCCAAGCCAGAGCGCGACACCGGCGCAGCCATGCGGGCCGCCTGGCCGACTCGGCAGGTTCGTCCAGGTACTGCTCCACGAATAACGCGCCAGCACTGCCGATCCGCATGCCCACGGCTGCCATCAGCGCGCCATCAGCATCGCGATAAACCAGTAGTTGCGGCAGGAAGCTGCGCAGCTGCGCGCCGTAGCGCCGCAGGTAGACCGCTGCGATAAAGCGTTCCACCTCCTGGCGCTGCGGGTGCCCCGCCTCGACCAGGCTGGCACTGGCAAAGCCGTGGCGGGAATACAACCTGGAAGTTGTGGAAGTGATCATGCAGCGCATGCTGGGCCAGCTCGATTAAGTGACCATGAGTCATGTGTTATCGAGTTGTAATTTCTGCAATAGCAATTCGTTGCGCGGTGTCGGGCCTGGCCTGAAGGCTGTCGGTGCCTGCCCGACAACACTTTCGGCTACGCTTTCGCGCATGAGCACCTATGTCAGTGATTTGAGCACGGCGGTTTCGCACATCCTGCAACGCATCGACGGCCCGCTGCGCGTGGGCGCGCCGCTGGGCATCGGCAAGCCGCACCGTCTGTTGAACGCGCTCTACGCAGAGCTCAAGGACACGCCGGCGCGACCACTGGCAATCTACACGGCGCTCTCGCTCAATCCCCCAGCCCGGGTGCCGGGATCCAGGCGCGCTTTGCCGCACCGTTCATCGCGCGTCACTTCGGCGAGGATTTCCCTCGCCTTGCCTATGTCGACGCCATGCTGCGCGATGCATTGCCCGCGCATGTGCAGGTGGAAGAGTTCTACATGCAGTCCGGCGGGCTATTGCATTCCACCCAGGCCCAGGCCGACTACACCAGCCTCAACTACACGCATGCCGCCGCAGCGGTGGCGCAACGCGCGCCCAACCTGATCGTGCAAAAAGTGGCGCGCGAACCGGGCAGCACGCGGCTATCGTTGTCGTGCAACAACGACATCACCCAGGACACGCTGGATGCGGTACAGGCACTCGGCCTGCCGCGCCCGATGCTGGTGGCGGAAGTCGATCCGCAACTGCCATGGATGGGAGGCACCGCAGCGGTAGATGCGGCGTTCTTCGATCTGATCATCGATGTGCCAGGCCCGTTCCCCCAGCTGTTCGGCTTGCCGCGGCAAGCGGTGAGCAGCGTCGACTATGCCATCGGCTTGTATGCCAGCGCCCTGGTGCGCGACGGCGGCACCTTGCAGATTGGCATCGGCACACTGGCCGATGCACTGAGCCATGCATTGGTGCTGCGGCATACCGACAACGCGACCTACCGCCGTGTGCTGCATGCGCTGGATCCGGCACTGGAACAGCACCCGGCCGTGCAGGCCAGCGGTGGCCTGGAGCCGTTCGCCGTCGGCCTGTACGGCTGCAGCGAGATGCTCAACGAAGGCTTCAAGCAACTGGTGGACAGCGGCGTGATCCGTCGCAAGGTGCACGACGATCTGCCACTGATGCAACGCATTGCCGATGGAAGCGCCGACTTCGCCGACCACGCGCGTCTTGCTGCCGAAGGCGAGTTCCTGCATGGCGCGTTCTATCTCGGTTCGCCTGCGTTCTATCAATGGCTGCGCGATCTGGATGCGCCGACACGTGCGGCGATCGGCATGCGCCGCATCAGCGAGATCAACCAGCTCTACGGCGGCAACGAGACATTAAGCCGGCTCAAACGCAAGGACGCACGCTTCTTCAACTCCTGCATGATGGCGAACGCGCTGGGTGCGGCAGTCTCCGACGGGTTGGAAGATGGCCGCATCGTGTCCGGGGTTGGTGGGCAGTACAACTTCGTGGCGATGGCGCATGCGCTGCCCCACGCACGCAGTGCCTTGATGCTGCGCGCCACGCGCGAGGCTGGTGCACACACCGCCAGCAACGTGCGCTGGAACTACGGCCACACCACCATTCCACGTCATCTACGCGATCTCTACATCACCGAATACGGCATCGCCGATCTGCGCCACAAGACCGACCAGGACTGCGTGCTGGAAATGGCCGCCATCTGCGATTCCCGCTTCCAGGATGAATTGCTCGTCCAGGCGGAACGGTCGCGCAAGCTGCGTACCGCGCCGGAATTGCCGCCACGCGCGCAGCGCAACACACCACGGGCACTGGAACAGGCACTGGCGCCATTTCGACGCGACGGCAGCTTGCCCGACTACCCCCTCGGCAGCGACTTCACGGAGATCGAACAGCGCCTGCTGCCCGCATTGGGCTGGCTCAAAGGCGCAACCGCCAGCACTGGCGGAAAGATCGCCACGGTGACCCGCGCACTGCTCGCGCGCGACGCGTCGGATACTAACCAGATCGCCTGCCTGCAACGCATGGCACTGGATGCGCCAGACAGCCTTGGCGATCGCCTGCAGGCCCGGCTGCTGACCTATGCCTTGCGACAGACCGCCGCTTCATAAAAAACAATGCCGCGCTTTGCCACCGGCACGAACACA
Organism: Xanthomonas phaseoli pv. phaseoli; assembly: GCA_022749655.1. Taxonomy (GTDB): domain Bacteria; phylum Pseudomonadota; class Gammaproteobacteria; order Xanthomonadales; family Xanthomonadaceae; genus Xanthomonas; species Xanthomonas phaseoli. Next base: position 1,687,651 of record CP094243.1, on the reverse strand, counting down.
TCGCGGCAAGCACTGACGCATCACGGACACACAGCGGAAAGATATGCGTCAAACTGGGCCGTGATGATGGCGACCTCGTCGCTTTCCGGCTGTGCTGCATGCATCTTTTTCGCGCGTTTACTGCTGTCACGTCAGGCATCAATCGCAAAACGAAGTTGTTGCGTGCAAAGCGAAGAAAGACGCCGCGCACCGCCATTTGCGCCGCGTTATTGCTGAGCAGTCTTGTCGCGCACGCCGCGCCGCGCCTGACCGACCTGCAGTACATCGGCGGCAGCCACAACAGCTACCACGCCGGCTTTGCGCCCAGCGAAGCGGCGTGGTTGAAGCAACTGGACCCGGCCCTGTTTGCCGCACTGGATTACCGCCATCCCGCCTTGACGCAGCAACTTGACGATGGCGTGCGCCAACTCGAACTGGACGTCTTCGCCGATGCACAGGGTGGGCGCTACGCACACCCGGCCATCGTCGCGCAGATCGCCAAGGCCGGGCTGCCGACCGCACCGGCGAGCGCGCCCACCGGAGTGATGGACAGGCCCGGCTTCAAGGTCATGCATGTGCAGGATCTGGATCAACGCAGCAACTGCCAGCCCTTGATTGCCTGCCTGCAGGAAATCCGCAGCTGGTCGAAGCAGCACCCGGGCCACGTGCCCATCTTCATCCTGCTCGAAACCAAGCAGGCGCCGATCCAGTTGGCATTTCCCACCGTGCAACCCGAACCCTTCGATGCAAAGGCGATGGACGCGCTGGATGCCGAAGTGCGCTCGGTCTTCAAACCCGGCGAATACATCAGTCCCGACCAGGTACGCGGCCGCGCGCCGACGCTCAACGCGGGCGTGCTCGCGCATGGCTGGCCGTCGTTGGCCCAGGCACGCGGCAAGGTGGTGTTCCTGCTCGACCAACGCGCTGCCAGCGCCAGTTACCTGCCCGGCCACCCGTCGCTGCGCGGCCGGGTGTGTTTCACCAATGCGGTGCCGGGCGAAGACGATGCGGCCTTCGTCGAGCGCAACGACGGCCCTGCCGATGACATCACCAAGCTGGTCAAGGCCGGCTACCTGGTGCGTACACGCACCGATGCGGATTTGAAGGAAGCGCAGCACAACGACACTGCCCGGCGCGACGCCATGTTGGCCAGCGGCGCACAGTTGCTCAGTACCGACTTCCCGATCAATGAGCCGGCCGATAACGGCTACGTGGTGCGCTTCGAGGGCGACGCGGTGGCGCGTTGCAATCCGCAGCGACCCGATGTGGGCTGCGACAGCATCGACCTGCACCACTGAGGGCAGCGCACGCGGCCCGACACATCAGCCCTGTCGCAATGGAAGCGTCGGCGATCCATGACCGTGCCCGCTGACCGGGCGCGCGCCCCACCTCCCCATCACGCGAGCCTCCAAGATGCAGTTTTCCCGCCCCTCCATCGCTTGAGCTGCGCCATTGCCGCGGTGCTTTGCGCACCATCGCTTGCATGCGCTGCAGAGATGACCACCACCACGTTGGACTCGGTCAATGTGCAAGCCACCCAGGCCGCGGCGCCGGGCTCGCTCAACGAACAGCGCCTGTCCAATAGCGTCAACAGCGTGATGAGCAAGCAGCAGATCGACGCAATCCCCTCCGGCGGCATTGCCGATGTGGTGGCGCACATGCCGGGGTTGTCGTCCTACAGCGACATGCATCTTGGCCAGGCGACCACCGGCGAGAACGCCTACGTCAGCATCCGCGGCATGGACGCCAGCTATAACGCGTACACGCTCAACGGGTTCGGCATGCCGGAAACCGACTCCTCCACACGCGCCATCTCCTTGAACATGCTGGCACCGTTCGGCATCCAGTCGGTGCAGGTCTCCAAATCGCCAACGCCCGACATGCCCGGCGATTCGATCGGCGGCGCGATCGATATGCGCACCCCCAATGCATTCGATTTCGACCAGGACGTCTATGCCAAGAGCACCGCGCAAGGTCAGTTCAACGCATTGGCCCACCACCTGGGTGGCAAGGACAGCGGCGGCACGTTCCAGCAAGAGCTGGCCTGGAAGTTCGGGCAGGGCGATGCCTTCGGCATCTACGCATCGGCCTATTACGGCAAGAACAACACCATGGCGCAGGCCCCGGCGCCCAACAGCAAATACGTACCCGCCGACCCTGCGCTCGCCGCAGCCGCCGATTTGCGCGATGTCGGCCCGTTGATCAGCACGCGCTACAAATACAGCGTGTACGCCAGCCAGATCGAACGCTATGGCGGCAACCTGTCGCTGGATTGGCAGGGCGAGAGCAGCGCGCTGTATGCACGTGCCATCTACGGCAGTTACGGCGTCACCGGCACGCAGGACCAGTCCAGTGCGCGCCTGGAGACCTATCGCAACCAGCCCACGGCGGTGCGTGGCGGGTACTTCAATACACACGATATCGACGAGACCCTGGCCACGGTGCAGTTGGGTGGGCAGACCACGCTCGACCGCCTGCATTTCGACTACGGCACCTCGTTCGGCCGCGGCACCCGCAGCCGGCCGGATTACGTATCCGCCAGCCTGTACGGGTTCACCCCGGGCAGCTTCGCCTTCGACCTCAGCGACCCGGCCTACCCGAGCATCGGCCCAAGCTCGCCGGCGTTGAAGGACTTCTTCTACAACCTGGATTCTTCGCTGTTGTGGAAGGTGCAGGGCCACGACGCCGGCAGCCACGATAACCGCTTCAACGCGCATACCGACATTGCGTACCAGGTCGATGGCGCTGTACTGGACAGCGTCAAACTTGGCCTGTCGGCCGATCACTCCGCGCGCGACGCCTATGACCACCCGTTCTTCCACAAGGATGGCAACTTCGTCACCAACGGCCCGTACTTTGGCGGACCCAATTACGCCTTTCCCACCGCCGGCGGCCCGCCGCTGAGCGCGATTCCCGGCCGCATCACGTACAACGCATTCGATGGTCATTACGCAGGGCCGTTCAAGCTGCTGGATCGCGGCTGGATGCGTGCGCAGGCGCTGCCCTACAAATACGTCGACGACCCGAACGGCGCAGGCATCTATACCGCCAACGACTACAACGCCAACACCACCTCCAGCACCGAGGCGATCTATTCGGGTTATGCGATGGCCGCGCTGCATCTCGGCAAGGTGAGCATCCTGCCCGGCGTGCGTTACCAACTGACCCAGTATTCGGCTGACTCCTGGCAATCCAGCGGCGATGGCAGCACCGGCAGTTTCGTCGGCAGCGGCAGTACCTACGGCAAGGTCTTGCCCGGCATCAGCGTCAACTATCGGCCGGACGATCTCGCCGTGTATCGCGCATCGTTGCGCCGCAGTTTCAGCCGCCCGGCATTCGGGCTGATTTCCGGCGAGACGGTGTATTCGATCGACGACACGCAAAAAGTGGTCGGCATCTCCAAGCCCAACCCCAACCTGCAGGCCAGCACCGCCTACAACGCCGACCTGTCTGCCGAGTTCTACGACCACGCGGGCGGCGTGCTCAGCGCCTCGACGTACTACAAGCGCATCAATGGGTTCATCTATACCTCGCAATCGGCCACCAGCAACGACAGCACCCTGGGTGGCCTGGTGCCAACCGGCACCACCTTCGAAAATGGCGTGCCGGTGACCATGCCGCAGAATGGCGGCACCGCAAAGCTCTATGGGCTGGAGTTGGCAGCGAGCAAGCGGCTGCAGCAGTTGCCCGGTCTCTGGAGCAATTTCGGCGTCACCGCCAACCTGACGCTGCAGCACAGCCAGGCAGATAGCAAACGCAGCGACCAGCCGGAAACGACCTGGCTGCCGCGCGCACCGGAGCGCATCTACAACCTGGATCTGTTCTACGACGACACGCACCTGCGCACGGACCTGAGCTACAACTACACCGGCCTGCAACTGCTGGGGCTCACCACCGACCGCCTCAATTACTACCTGCAGCCGGTGAAGTCGCTGGATTTCAACGCGACCTATCACTTGCCGCACCATATCGATGTCGGCGTATCGGCAAAGAACCTGCTCAATGCCGCCACGTTCTACGAAACGCAGGGCAAGTCCAAGCGCTACATGGCCTACGATCCCGGCGCCGACGGTGCCTATGTGCAAACCGGGCGCACCTACATGCTGACCTTGGGCTACACATACTGATCGACAATGGGGGCACGCTGCAGCGGCGATCTTTCAACGGAACGTGCGCCGCTGCGGCGATTGCCCCACGTGCTATCTGGCGGCTGGCGCAGCGCGATCGCGCGATAGGCGAGTGCACGGCCGCATGATCGCGCCGCGGTACCGGTAACGGTATCGGCACGTGGAGATCAATCACGAGGGTAGGCTGCGTCAGTCGATTGCGCGGCGGCAATGCCCACAACAATGCCGCATCGCCACGCTTGCCCAGTCAGTACCGGTGCAGCGATTTCACGCCGAAAACGCAGGCAGCTGCGGCAAGGTGCGCGCATGCCTCTTACGGACCTGCACATGCCACCACGCTCCTACGCTCGCGTCTGCCTGCTTGCCCTTGCATTGGGCGCTTCCTTGTCTGCGCTGGCGCAAGCGCAGCAGCCCGCGCCTGCCGCTGCGCCTGGATCGGCCGCCGCTCCTGCGGCCAAGGTCGTCCCGACCGGCGCACGCTCGGATCTGCACGCGCAGGTGTTGTTGGATCGCGCGCATTTTTCGCCGGGCCAGATCGACGGCGAGCGCGGCTCCAATCAAAAGCGCGCAGTGTCCGGGTTCCAGGCCGCCCACAACATCAAGGTCACCGGCGAGCTGGATGACGCGACCTGGCAAGCCCTGCAGGCCGACACCACGCCGGCCCTGGTGCAGTACACGCTCACCGACGCCGATGTTGCCGGCCCGTTCCAGCCCATTCCCAAGGGGCCTGCCGAACAGGCCAAGCTGACTGCGCTTGGCTACGCCTCCGTCGATGAAGCCCTGGGCGAACGTTTCCACGCAGACCCGGCGCTGCTGCGCCAACTCAATCCTGGCGTGGATCTGAGCAAGGCCGGCAGTGTCATTCAAGTACCCAACATCGACGGCGTGCCGCCGCTGGCCAAGCCGGCCAAGCTGGTGGTGGACAAGTCCGATTCGACCCTGCGGCTATTCGACGCCGACGGCAAGGTCTATGCGCAATTCCCGGTGTCTTCCGGCAGCAAGCATGATCCGCTGCCCATTGGCCGGTGGAAAATCCTTGGCATCTCGCGCGACCCGGTGTTCAAGTACAACCCCAAGCTGTTCTGGGACGCGAAAAAGGGTGAGCAGAAGGCTACCTTGCCCGCGGGTCCGAACAATCCGGTCGGCCGCGTCTGGATCGATCTGTCCAAACCGCATTACGGCTTGCACGGCACGCCGGAGCCCGGCCATGTCGGCAAGACCGAATCGCACGGCTGTGTGCGCCTGACCAACTGGGACGTGGTCAACCTCGCCAGCGTGGTGGGCCCGTCGGTGCCGGTGGTGATGCAGGAATAAACATGAAACTGCTGATGACCTTGGTGGTGGGCGTTGTACTGGGTGCGGCCGGCTACTGGTGGCTGGAACGCACCGCGCCGGAAGCAAACGTGGAGCCGTCATCGGGCGCTGCCCCCATCGCAGCAGACCGCAACGCAGCGGTTTCCGCGCCGGTGGCGGCCTCAAAACCGGCCGCGCCGGCACCGATGGTTGCCTCGGCGCCAGTCGCCGACGTCGCGCCTGCCAGCATGCCGGTCGCCACCACGCCGGCGCAGTCGCCCGACGCCGCCCCACCGGGCAGCGGCTTGCTGATTCCGGTACAAGGCATCAGCGCCAGCCAGCTTGCAGGACACCTTCACCGATGCGCGCAGCGAAGGCCGTGCACGATGCCATCGACATCCTCGCTCCCACCGGCACGCCGGTTGTGGCAGTTGCCGACGGCACGGTGGAGAAACTATTCACCAGCGACCGGGGTGGCCTGACCGTCTACCAGTTCGAGCCCGGCGGCAAATACTGCTATTACTACGCGCACCTGGAGCGCTATGCCGACGGCCTGGCGGAGAAACAATCGATCAAGCGTGGCCAGGTCATCGGCTATGTCGGGAGCACCGGCAACGCCAATCCCGCCGCACCGCATCTGCACTTCGAGATCCATCGGCTGGGGCCGGAAAAACAGTGGTGGAAAGGCGAGGCGCTCAACCCCTATCCGGTATTGCATGGGGACCAATCCCTGCAGTGAAGCAGTCGCACCAGTGGGTCTGGCTAGGGCCTGCGCCTGTGGCTCAGCGCCGCCATCGGCCGCAACGCGTGCGCGCCTGCATAGGTTTGGAGGGCAGAAGTGGCGGGACCGCGTCTGCAGCCGCTTTTGCGATAAGCAGCACGTACATCGGCGCAGCGTGCTGCCCCGATCGGCAGTCATGCACAGCGAGCCCCTTGCATTGTGTACTTCGCAGCAAACGTGCGGCGCTGATGTTGAGGGCATCGCATGCCGGTCGACTCGATGAGGCGGCAAGCTACCTCAAGACAATCGATGTCTCCATGCATGACGTGCCCCACTCGCACTCAGCGCGGCTGACGAACGTGCCTGTTCGACAGCGCGATTTCCTGCAGTCGGCTGAAAGTCGGAATACGAAAAAGCACAGGCACCTTTCGCAAGATGCCTGTGCCCTAGCGCAATCGCAGCGAGCGTTGCAAACGCCCGATGTCGCTTCAGGTCAGAACGTGTAGTTGAAGGTCAGCATGCCGTTGCGCGATGCGCCCCACGCGCCATAGCCATTGTTGAACTGCGCGTAGTAACGCTTGTCGAGCAAGTTATCGATGTTGAGCTGCACCGAGAACTGCGGCGACAGGCGATAGCGCGCAAATGCGCTGACCAGTGCATACGCGCTCTGCTGGAAAGTGCCATACACAGGGTCCACATAGTACGAACGGTTCTGCCAGTTGACCCCACCACCGACGGTCAGATCGCTCCACGCGCCCTGCGGGTGTAGCTACTGAACAGCTTGATGGTGGTGCGCGGCAGTTGCGTGTTGATCGAGGCACCGCTGTCGTCGCGTGCGGTGTAGTGCGAGGCGCCCAAGGTCGCGTTCCAACCCTGGGCCAGGCGGCCGGAGAGTTCGAAATCGAAGCCTTCGCTGACCACGCCATTGGCAGCGACGTAGGCAAAATCGCTGCTACCCGGCACCAGGGTGCTCGTCGCCACCCCCAGGTTGTCCTGCTCGATGCGGAACAGGGCCAGCGAGGCATTGAGCTGATCATCGAACCAGGCAGCCTTGACGCCGGCTTCGTAGCCCTTGCCACTCAACGGATCCAGGTAGCCGCCAGCGGCATCGCGCAAGGTCTGCGGATTGAAGATCTCGGTGTAGCTGACGTAGGTCGACCAGACATCGTCGATGTCGTAGACCAGCCCGGCGTATGGAGTGACTTCAGTCTGGGTGTCGGAGAACGGCACAAGCCCCTGGGTCGCCGCGTTACGGCCATCAATCTGCCAATCGGTATAGCGCGCGCCCACCAGCAACGTCAGCGGATCGGCCAGCGAGAACCGTGCAGCCACGTAGGCTGCTTTCTGCGTGACGGTGCCTTCGCTCTGTACCGTGCGCGGGCTCCAATTGGGCTCCGGGTACGCGCCGTTCCAGCCCAGGTAGCTGTCCAGCGGTGCGGGGAAGTCGAAGGTACCGTTATTGACGTACTCGCGCCGGTTGTAGCTGGCGCCGGCCACCAGCTGATGCTCGCGGCCGAACAGCTGGAACGGACCTTCCGCATAGACATCGGCGCCATCGGCCTTGCGCTCGGTCTGGTAATTGCCCGAATACGGCACCACGCCACCGCCGGTGGTGCGGTCGAAACCAAAGATCGTGTAGTACGGATAGAACAGGTGGTTCGTCGCTTCGGTCTTTTCGTGGCTCACATTGGCCTTGAGGGTCCAGCCGCTGTCGAAGCTCTGCTGCAGGCTGGCGAAGGTGCGCTGCAGACGCGTGTCCCAGAACGTCCAGTCGGCTGCCGGATTGAACGAGCGCTTGTAGTCGGTACGCGTGCCATCGCTGTAGAACAGCGGGAAGCCGCCCCAGGTGACATCGTCCGATTCCTTCTTCTGGTACTCGTAGCCCACGCTCAACAGCGTGCTCTCGGTGAGGTCGGCATCGATGATCGCCGAGCCGATCTTCTTGCGCAGATTGTAGCGATCCATGTCCGATTCGCCGTCCTGATACACGCCTACCACGCGTGCGCGCACGGTACCTTCAGGGCTCAGCGGCACGGTGACATCGGCCACGCTGCGGGTCTTGTTGAAGTCGCCGCCGCCCACCGACACGGCGCCGGTGAAGTCGCGGCTCACTGCATGCTTGCGCACCAGATTGATCGAGGCCGACGGGTTGCCCGAGCCGGTCAGCAGACCGGTCGCACCGCGCACCACTTCCACGCGGTCGTACAACGCCAGGTCCAGCGCGGAATCGCCGTAGCTCCACGCCTGCTCCATGTAGGCCGGGATGCCATCGAATTGGTAGTTGTCGATGTAGAAACCACGCGCATAGAAGTCCAACCGTTCGCTGTCATTCTGCGAAGCGGAGATGCCCGTGACGTTATTGAGCACGTCGGTGATGCTCTGCAGGTTCTGGTCGTCCATGCGCTCGCGGGTGATCACGGTGACCGATTGCGGAATCTCGCGCAGCGCCAGGTTCATGCGCGTCCCGGCGGAGGTTTTTTCCACCGTGTAGCCCTTGGCCTGCTCGCCCTGCACGGTCATCCGGTCCAACGTGGTGACCTCCGCATCGCCGGCCGGCGTTTCGGCCAACGCCTGCCCTGCCGACAAGGTGCACAGCGCGGCGAACACCGCATGCGACAGCGCGCGCGGGCGCAGCGCAATGGGAAGGAGACGCATTACGGTAGGACGATTCATCACAGCTCCGGCACAGGCAGTCGAGGGCATCCATCACGGCAGGGCCGGACGGCGAACAAAGGGGAGGACGCGCCACGCAAGCGTGGCAGCGCACCATTTTAATGGGAATGATTCACATTTTAAATAGCCGGATTGGCATGCGGCAAGCAATCTGCCGACGGCGAGCCGCCGACCATGCCGCGGCTGACCCAGGACGGCAGCGAGGTCGCACGCCATGCCTCGCCACCGCTGGGCAAACCCCAGCGCATCCTGGTGGGCAGACCGTCGGGCTTCGCACTGTCGCGGTCGCTATCGCCAAGGCAAATCCGAACCTGTTCCACGCGGATGTCGGCACGGCGCAACTGGTCAATTACCAGGACGTCCTGGCGTTTAGCTACGTCAGGACGTTGAGCCAGCCCCGCGCAGCCAGCGATGCAGATGCGGTCGGCAAGCCGGAGAAGATCGGCCCGCCGCAATGGACCAACCCACGCAACGTCGGAATCCTGCGGCGCATCACGCAAGTACGAAGCCCTGAATACCGACCCGCCACCGGAAGACTGGTTCCCCTTCGCAGCGGAGTACGACACGCCCCACTACCGCGCAGCCGATGCGGCTGGGGAAGACGCTTCCTTCCTGCAGTTCGTCGGGCTGGCAGGCGACGGCATGAGTCCGCAGATCGACCTGCGCGTACTCGGGCCGCAGTTCGCCATGCTGGTCTATCTGATTCAGGGCGAACAGGATCTGGGGACTTCGGCGCACATCAGCACAGCCTATTTCGATGGTTCTTGCTGCACCGAGCAAGGAATGCCTCCTGCTGCCACGCACAGGACACGATCCCATCCGCCGATGATGGACGCACAGCTGAACGTGCTGAACAGGATCCGTGCAGCGGCGCTGGCCAACGATGCGCACTGGAACACGCAAGGCGTCCGTTGAACGATGACCTACCGCGCATCGCTTACGAGATCAACAAAAAAGCCGGCTTTCGCCGGCTTTTTCTTTCAAGCACCACACGCAAGCCGTTACAGCGCCTTGGCTGCCGCAACCACGTGTTCGGCGGTGATCTTGAAGTACGCGTACAGCTGATCGGCCGGTGCCGAGGCGCCGAAGGTATCCATGCCGACCACATCGCCATCCAGGCCCACGTACTTGCGCCAGAAGCCGGTTACGCCCGCTTCCACCGCCACGCGCTTGCGCACGGCGTTCGGCAGCACCGACTCGCGGTACGCCGCATCCTGACGATCGAACACGTCGGTCGACGGCATCGACACCACGCGCGTCTTCAGGCCGGACGCATCCAGCGTCTTCTTGGCTTCTACTGCCAAGCCGACTTCCGAGCCGGTGGCGATCAGGATCACGTCCGGCGTACCGCCTTCGGCATCGGCCAGCACGTAGCCACCGCGTTCGATCAGCTTGATCTGCTCGGCGCTGCGCGGCTGATGCTGCAGGTTCTGACGGCTGAAGATCAGGCAGCTCGGGCCGTCCTTGCGGGTGATGGCCGCCTTCCAGCTCACTGCCGATTCCACCGCATCGCCCGGGCGCCACACATCGTTGTTGGGGATGTAGCGCAGCGAGGCCAGGTGTTCCACCGGCTGATGGGTCGGGCCGTCCTCGCCCAGGCCGATCGAGTCGTGCGTATACACATGAATCGCATGCGCCGGGTTCAACGCGCTCATGCGCACGCCGTTGCGTGCGTAGTCGCTGAACACCAGGAAGGTGGCGTCGAAGGGAATGAACCCGCCATGCAGCGCCAGACCATTGGCAATGGCGGTCATGCCGAACTCGCGCACGCCGTAATACACGTAGTTGGCGTCCGGGTCGTCGGTGGCGACCGACTTGCTGGCCTTCCACAAGGTCAGGTTGGAATGCGCCAGGTCGGCCGAGCCGCCGATCAACTCCGGCAGCAGCGGCGCAAATGCTTCGATCGCCAGCTGCGAGGCCTTGCGCGAGGCAATGGTCTGGCCTTCTTCCTGCGCCTTGGCGATGTAGGCATCGGCCTTGGCGATGAAGTCGGCCGGCAACTCGCCGTGCGAGCGACGGGTCAGCTCGTCGGCTTCGCTGGCGTACTGCTTGGCATACTTGTCGAACAGCTGTTCCCATTCGGCCTGACGCAGCGTGCCGGTGCCGCCGGCGCGCCAGCCGGCGTAGATCTCTTCGGGAATCTCGAACGGGCCATACGGCCATTCCAGTGCCTTGCGCGCGCCTTCCAGCTCGTCCTTGCCCAGCGGTGCGCCGTGCGAGGATTCCTTGCCGGCCTTGGTCGGCGCACCGAAGCCGATCTTGGTGCGGCAGCAGATCAGCGTGGGCTTGTCGGTGTTTTCCAGCGCTGTCTCGATGGCGGCCTTGATCTTGTCGGCATCATGCCCGTCAACATCGCGGATCACGTGCCAGCCATAGGCCTCGAAACGCGCCGGGGTGTCGTCGCTGAACCAACCGGCCGTATTGCCGTCGATGGAGATCTGGTTGTTGTCCCAGAATGCCACCAGCTTGCCCAGGCCCCAGGTGCCGGCCAGCGATGCGGCTTCGTGCGAAATGCCTTCCATCAGGCAGCCGTCGCCCATGAACACCCAGGTGCGGTGATCGACGATTTCCAGTTCCGGGCGGTTGTAGCGCTGCGCCAGCAACTTCTCGGCCAGCGCAAAGCCCACCGCATTGGCAAACCCCTGCCCGAGCGGGCCGGTGGTGGTCTCCACGCCGGGAGTTTCGCTGCGCTCGGGGTGACCGGCGGTCTTGCTGTGCAGCTGGCGGAACTGCTTGAGCTGTTCGATCGGCAGGTCGTAGCCGGACAGATGCAGCAAGGCGTACTGCAGCATCGACCCATGCCCGTTGGACAGCACGAAACGGTCGCGGTTGAACCACTGCGGGTTGTTGGGGTTGTGCCGGTAGAAGTCGTTCCACAGCACTTCTGCGATATCGGCCATGCCCATCGGCATGCCGGGGTGACCGGACTTGGCGGCTTCGACCGCGTCTGCGGCAAGAAAACGGATGGCGTTGGCCAGCTGGCGGCGGGTGGGCTGGGTCATGGGCGTCTATGGAAGCGGAGGGGAACACCGCTGGAAGCGGAGATGCCTATTCTCCCATACACAGCGTTATGGGAATCGGGGTCGCGAATTGGGAATCGGGAATCGGATGCAGCGTTGCGAATTGGTCGCTAACGCCGCTCGCACCGCTGCCGCGGTACGGCATGACCCCAATCGCACGTCCCGATCGCAACAGCCCGCTTTACCCATTCCCGATTCCCGATTCCCTATTCCTCGCCCTTGGCGACCAAGGTCGTCAGCGCCAGATCCCCGGTTACGTTCAGCGCCGTGCGGCACATGTCCAGGAAGTGGTTGACGCCCAGGATCATGCCGATCCCCACCGGGTTGACCCCGACCATCGCGCAGATCAGCGCCACCACCGGTAGCGAGCCGGAGGGCACGCCGGCCGTGCCGATCCCGCCGAGGATGCAGACCAGCATCACCATGAACTGCTGGCCCAAGCTCAGGTCCACGTTGAAGAACTGCGCCAGGAAGATCACCGTGACGCCTTCGAAGAGTGCGGTGCCGTTCTGGTTGGCGGTGGCGCCCACGGTCAGCACGAAGCGCGACACCCGCGACGGCAAGCCCATCTCATCGGCCACGCGCAGAGCGGTGGGCAGGGTCGCGTTGCTGGAAGCGGTCGAGAACGCCATCACTGTCGCTTCCTGGGTCTGGCGGAAAAAGCCCAGCGGCGAGCGCCCGGCGAATTTCACCGCAATGCCGTAACTGACCACCATGTGCAGGCCCAGCGCCAGCACCACCACGCCCACGTAGGCGCCCAGACGAATCAGCAGATCGAAGCCGAACAGCGCGGCCAGGTTGAACATGAAACACGCCACCGCATATGGCGCCAGACGGATCACCAGTCCGATCAAGGTCATCGAGATTTCGAAGATCCCCTCGATGCCGCGCCGCAACGTGGCAACCTTTTCGTCTTCGGTCAGCACCATGCCCACGCCGAACATCACCGCGAAAAACATCAGCGACAGAATCGCGCCATTGCTCGACGCGGCGGCAATCACGTTGCTGGGCACGATCGACAACAGCATGTCCATGCCCTGCGGCTGGGTGCCGGAGCTGGAAATAATCTCGCGGGTGCGCTCGGCGTTTTCCTGGATCAGCTGACTGGCCAGTTGCGGGTCCACGCCCGCGCCGGGCTTGAGCACGTTGACCAGCACCAGCCCCAGCAACACCGCCACCCCGGACAGCACCACGGTATAGCCCAGGGTGCGCCACCCCACCCGCCCGAGCGCGCGGATGTCGCCCATCTCGGAAATCCCCATGACCAGCGCCGAGAACAGCAGCGGCACGATCAGCATGAAGATCAGATTGAGGAAGACCTGCGAAAACGGCGTGGTGACGTACTTGGTCGCCAGGCGCACCCACTCAGCGTCGCTGCCGGCCAGGTAATAGACAGCCAGGCCCAACAACAGGCCAACGGCGAAGCCAATTCCCATCTTCCAATGCAGGGGCAGGCCCGGGCGGCGCGTGGCTGGGGATGCTGTCATCTGGTCAGGCCTTGGTGGACACAAAGACCGGAGCTTAACAAACGCCATGGATGCGGCCACCTACCCGGGATGCTCCTGCGCAGCTGCTGCGGGGAGGTGAGGTTCTCGATGTCGGAGGCAGCAAGCATTTTACGGCTGGCTGGAGGCTTCGCTTTTTAGCGACGAAGACAGTGCAGCCGGCATTTCGAGTCGTCGCGACGCTCAGTGACATCCGATGCTATTGGTCGCAGCCTGGTCTATCGAGTGCGCGGTGCCCTCGCCGCTCGCCGGACACGCCGTGAACACGTCCATGCGGCCAAGACAGCGCACCAGCACGCTGTCAGGCCGCTTAGTAAAAGGCTTAGCGACTCGTAGCTAAGCGCTCATGGTGGTGCAATTCGCAGAACACGTGCGCGCTAGCGAACCAGGAACATGTAATGCAGCGCCTGCACCAACTACCGACTCTCTCGACTGGTCCTTGCCCGCTCACCGTGGCGGGACCCTTGGCGGCATGAATGCCGCCGAGGCGCTTACAAGGATGTACTTGCAGCGTGGCCGGCAAGGGTGGCCGCAGCGCTATCGCGCTTCGCACTTTTCTGCACAGTGGCAGATCACGCGCAATCAAAATCAATGCGATATCAGCGCGGCAAGGCAGTGTCGCCGCTCGGAGCAAGTGAACGGCCAACGACATCTAACGAGCCACTTAACCGAGTGCAGATCTCACACGCGGAATCGAAGTACCGTTGTTACAGGCCCCTCGTCACACCGGCTGCGGCCGCGCGGCAACTGCGCAACCACTATGTCAGTCGTTCCAGGCCGGTACCCACACAACTCTCAATTAAGGCGTAGGCGGATACAGCGGCGCCAGCACCTCCGGTTCGGCTGCGCTTGCATGGTGCCACCGCGGCCCCTTGGCGAACGCTTCGCGCAAGGCGGCGCGTGCGCCGGTCACATCGCCATCGCCGCCCCAGCGTGCGCGCTGCATGCGCGCCACGGCTGCACGCTGCGCCGGGTCTGCCAATGCCGCCATGACTGCATCGATATCGGCAACGCCGGCCATGCCGCAGAGCACCGCCGCCACATCGTCCATGCCGCCGGTGTCGAGCGCGCGGCGCAGCTCGGCCACGCCGTGGGTCGCACGCCTACCCTCGGCTGGCACACTGCTGCCGTTGCCCTCATTGCCGCCTGATGCACCGCGCGGAACACCGCGCCGACGCGCTAACGCCCACACCAGCGTGGCGATCCACAACAGCGCAAATCCGATCGCCGCCGCGATCCATGCCCACGGCGGTCGCGCGGGCGATGGTGCTTGCAGGGTGAGCGTGCGATCCGGTGTCGGTGCCGATTGATCGGGTGTCGGATTCGGCGCCGGTGTCGGCGCAGGTGTCGCAAACGCACCGCTACCTGCCGCCACATCGAGCGTCAGATCGGGCAGTGACGCGGTCTTGGCTGCGCCTGCCCCGACATCCCACCATGCCATCTGCAGCCCGGGCACCACCAACGGACCGGCACGGTTAGGCACGATCGAATAGCGCCGGGTCAGTCGCAGTTGCGGCGAGCCGTCCACGAAGCGCTCCTCGAATTGCGGCGGCTCGGCAAATACCTGCGCATCGGGCACGCTTGGCGTCGGCAATTCGGGAAACTGCGCCTGGGTCGCGCCGCGCGCACTGGCTTCCACCACGAATTGGACCGCCTCACCGGCTCTCGCTCGCTGTGGCGTGGTCGTGTAGCGCAACTGCAGGCTGCGCAACGGCAGCCACGGCTGCGGCGCATTGGCCGGTTGCGCGCGCACCTGCAGCGGAATGCTTGCACTGCGCGCACTCAGCTCACCGTTGCCGCGTCCGAAATAATCGTCGAAAAACCCGCCCACCGAACGCCCATTGAAACGTGCCGGCGGCAGCAGCAGGCGACCGCTGCGCTCGGGCACCAGCAGGTAGCGCCGCTCCACCACGTTGTATTGGCGTCCATTGACGACCTTGACCGAGCTGACGTCGTCGCCGACGCGCTGCATCGATGCCCCGTCGGGGGCCTCAAGATCCAACTCGCCCGATGCCAGCTGGGTGGCGAAGTACAACCGCACCACCACGCCCACGCTTTGCTGCACGTAGGGCTGCGCGTCGTCCACCTGGGTTTGGACGAACGCTTCCTCATTGCCCTGCGCCGCACTCGGCGCGCCGGCAGCGTTGCCGGGACTGCTTGCGGGATCGTTTGCCGCCCCAACCACCTGCAGGCGCAGCGGTTCGGTGCGTTCATTGCCCACGCGGATCGCCGGTACGATCAGTTCGCCGCTCTTGCGCGGCGTCAGCACCACGCCGAACAGGGCGCGCACCGTCACCGATCCACTGGCCACCTGCATCTGCTGATTGGCGCTCTTGGCGCCCAGCACGAAGTCGGTGCGCAACGGCGTGTAATCCGGGTCGACGCCGCGTTGGTCGGTTTCGATATTCAACATCGCCACATCGCCGGCATTGACGCTGTCGCGATCCAGCCACGCGCGCGTGACCGAACCCACCGGCGCGCACGCCAACAGTGCCACGCTGGCCAGCATGCCGATTGCCGCACGACGTAAGTGCTGTCTGCCGATCATCGTCCGTCCCGTTGCCTGCGTTCGTATTCCAGCCTGAATTTGGTACGCAGCAGACTGCCCGGATCGTCCGGTACCCGCCGCAGCCACGCGTCCACCGCCTGACGTTGCTCGCGTTGTTCCGGCGTCTCACCGGCGACGGCGGCCTCCTGCTTGTCGCTGCCATCGGCCTGCTTGTCGCCTGCCTGCGCCATGGCCTGCTGCATCTTGCGACGCTGTGCCTCATCGGCCTGCTGCTGCGCCTTGGCATCGGCAGATTGCGGCGGCGTGTCTTGCTTGCGTTGCTCGCCCTGCCCGTTCTTGGACTGCGCGTCTTGCGAACGACTGTCCTGTGGCGGCTGCGCCTCGGAGGGCTGGCTCTTGCTGTCCTGCTGGTTCTGCCCATCCTGGCCGGATTGCTTGTCCTGCTGGTTCTGGCCGGCCTGCTGTTGCCCCTTTCCATCCTGACCGGATGGCTTCTGTTCCTTGGACTGACCCTTGCCATCCTTGTTGTTCTGCTGCTGACGCTTGCGCGCCGCGTCGACCGCCGCGCGATTGGCGATGGCATCCTGCTGATTGGGATGTTGCTTGAGCGCACGGTCGTAGGCCGCGATCGCCGCGTCGTACTGGCCTTGTCGCGCCAGCGCGTTGCCGAGGTTGTACAGCCCCTCATCGGTGGGCACCGCCTCAAAGGCCTTCTGCGCCGACGCAAAATCGCCCCTGCGATACGCCTGCACGCCGGCATCCAGGCGCTGTTGTTGCACCTGATCGGCACGCTGCCACAAGGTGCCATCGGCCGCGTGCGCGGGCTGCGCCAGCGGCAGCACACACACCATCGCCAGCACGGCCACCACCGCGCGGCGGCGAAACGCCAGCAGGGACAGCAGCATCACTGGCAGCACCAGCCAATAGCCTTCGTCGAGCCAGCTCTTGCCGCCATCGGACTCGGCGGTTTCATCTGCCAACGGCTGTTGCGATGGATCGAGCACGCCCAACACCCGCAGATCCGCATCGTCCGGAGCAATGCGCGCATACCGCCCGCCGCCCTGCGCGGCCAGGCTGCGCAGACTGCCTTCGTCGAGCTTGGCCTGGGCAATTTCACCGCTGGCCATGCGATACGCCGCACCGCGCTCGCCGCCCACGCCAAGCGCAGAGACGTTGAAACCGCGCGAACGTGCCACCCGTGCCGAACTTTCGGCGGAGCTATCTGCGCTATCGCTGACAAGCAGGATCTCGCCTTGCTTGAAGCCGGCCTGCTGAAACAGCTGCGCGGCCGCATCGATCGCCCGGTCCGCACGCTTGCCATCGACCGGCATGACCGACGGCGACAGCGCATCCAGAAACAAGGCCACGTTGGCGCTGTCTTCGGTCAATGGTGCAACCGTGAAACTCTCGCCTGCATAGACCAGCAATGCCACCTCGCCACCGGCACGTTTGCGCAGCAGCGTCGCCAGCTTGGCGCGCGCCTGCAGCAGGCGCGACGGCGGCAGGTCGGTGGCGTTGGCACTGGACGACAGATCCAGCACCACCACCAGCGGCATGCTCGACTGAAACACCGGACGCTCGGTCTGCCGCCAACTCGGCCCGCTCATCGCAATCACGGCCAACGCATAGGTCAGCGCAGCCAGCACGAATCCCAGCCATCCGCGCCGACCGCCGGAGGCCAACAGCTTCGGCAGCAGATGGGCATCCACACTTTGCCGCCAGACGTCGGCGTCGCGGCGACGCCATTGCCACAGCGCTGCCGCCGGTAAGATCGCCAGCAGCGCGCACAACAGCATCGGGCGCAACAGATGTAGCGACTGCAGCCACCCCGCCAGCTCGGTCAGCGCGTCCATTGCCACCTCCGCGGCAGCGCATAGGCCACCAGGGCAATGACGATTGCCGCGCCCAATGGCCAGTAGTAACGCTCGACGCGCGGCTGCACCGAGGGCCCCAGTCCCTTGACCGGCTCCAGCCGATCCAGCTCGGCATAGATGCCGGCAAGTTCCTCGGTATCGCGGGCGCGGAAGAAGCGTCCGCCGGTCTGCTGGGCAATCTTGCGCAGCCCGTCTTCGTCGATGTCGTCGTTGCCGCCGGCCGGAATCGGTACCCCGAACAAGGAATAGCCACCACTGCCGCCGAACGCAATGGTGTGCACGCGTACGCCTTCGGCCTTGGCCAGTTCGGCGGCCTTCAAGGGATTGAGCACGCCAGCGGTGTTGACGCCATCGGTGAGCAACACCACCACACGCTGGCCCTGCTTCTGTTCGCGCAGGCGCTTGACCGACAAGGCGATCGCATCGCCAATCGCGGTTTCGCGCCCGGCCAGGCCCACCACGCTGTCGCTCAACTGATCGCGCACGGAGGTCAGATCTGCGGTCAACGGGGTCAGCGCATACGCACGTTGGCCGAACACCAGCAGACCGACGCGGTCGCCGTCGCGCCGATCCAGAAAGTCCGACAGCACGGCCTTGGCCGCGGTAAGCCGGTCCACCACCTTGCCGCCGAGCACCATGTCGGGCTCGCTCATGCTGCCCGAAAGATCCACCGCCAGCATCATCTGGCGCGCCTCGCGTGGCGGTTGAATCACCTCGCCCAGTTGCTGCGGACGTGCCAGCGCGGCGCACAACAAAAACCACGCCAGCCACGCCAGCCAACGCGGCATCCGCAGCACCGGCGCGCTTTTTGCCTGCGCCACCGCCTGCAACTGCTCTGCGTACGGCACGCGGAGTGCAGCCGCATCGGCGCGGCGTTGCGGCCAGAACCACATCAGCAACGGCAAGGGCATCAACCACCACGCCCACGGCCAGGCGCAGTGCGCCAACGCATCCTGCCATTGCGACCACTGCAACCAGTTCATCGCCGGCCTCGCATCAGCGTCACAAAGCGCTGCCGCGCCAACGCTTCTACCGCGGGCAGATCGCTGACTGCGGGTGCGCGCTGGAAGCCGCCTTCCAACACAGCCCGGCCCGGCCCCTGCGAGAACACCTGGTCCTTGCGCTTGCGCCCATCCAGAAACTGCAACCACGCATCGCCCTGCAAGCGGTCGGCCTGCGGATCGACGCGACGCGCGGCACGTCGCAGCAGGACCGACACGGCCGCCAAGCGCTGCGCCGGCGTCGTGGCGTGCGCGAGTTCCGCATCGAAAGCAGCCAGCCAGCGACGCTGGCGCTGTCGCCGGCGCCACCACCAAAAAATGCACTCCCCACCACCAGCACGACCATCGCGATCACCAGCCACCAGCCCGGCGCCAGCGGCCACCACGACGGCGACGGCGGCAGGTGCACATCACGCAGCGGCAGCGACTGCGGGGACACCGTCAGCGACTCCGGGCGGCAGGGCTGCCGCCCAGCCAGGCATCGCTGGCATCGTCGGTGGACAGGCGATGCAAGCGCACGCCGCGTGCCTGCAAGAGCGCGCCCAAGTGCTCCAGCGGCGCGACAAATTCGGCCTGCCAGCGCGCACGCCCGGCCTGGGTGGACAGATCGATCGCGATGCGCTCGCCACGCACGTCGAAGGTGACTGGACGTACCGGCGGCGCCAGTTCCAGCGGATCGACCAGCACGATCACCACCACCTCGTGATGCAGCGCCAAGCCCGACCAGCGCGTGGCAGAAATCCGGCTGGCACTACGCGCATCGGCCAGCACGGTCAGGCGCGCGCCGGGACGTAACAGGCGCGCCGCGTGATCCAGCGCCACCTCCAGTCCCGCATCGCCGGACGGCGGTTGGGCATACCAACGCGCCAGGGCATCCAACACCGGCAGTACACCACGCTGACCGGACCGCGGCGCAATCGGCGCCTCGCTCGCGGTGCCGCGCAAGGCTGCGATTCGATCGCCCTGGCGCTGCGCCAGCCATGCGGCAACCGCGCCGGCGCGTGCGGCCTGCACCGATTTGTAGCGTACGCGCGTACCAAAAAGAGCGCAGGCGAGGTATCGGCCACGATCAGGCTCAAGCGCTCGCGCTCTGCCTGGAACAACTTGGTGTGCGCCCGTCCGGTTCGCGCAGTGACGCGCCAATCGATATGCCGCGCGTCATCGCCGGCCACGTACTCACGCGACTCGGCATATTCCATGCCGCGCCCGCGCGTGGCGGCCGGCACCGGCCCCACCACCCCGTGCCGGCCACGTCCCGGTTGACCGCGATGGATTGCGGTACCGCGCAGCGCAATCAATTCTGCAAGCATTGGCCGCACCCCATCGCCAGCGACGGGCGAGGAGGCGGTTGCAGGGGACGAGAACGGCATCGAAGACATCGGCGTCTGGCGAGAGTGCGGCATACCTCGGCGACGCTGCCCGATCAGGGCAGCGGAATCTTTTCTAGCAATGCAGCGACCAGGCGTTCGCCGTCCCAACCCTCGGCGGTGGCCTCGTAGCTGGGCAGCACGCGATGCCGCAATACATCCGGGGCGATGGCGCGGATATCGTCCGGCGTCACGTAGTCGCGCCCGGCCAACCATGCACGTGCGCGTGCGCACCGTTCCAGTGCGATCGAACCACGCGGGCTGGCGCCCCAGGCGATCCGCCGCGCCAATATCGGGTCGTAACGTTTGGCATCGCGCGAGGCCAGCACGATCTCGATCAGATAGCGTTCCAGCTGCGGCGCCAAATGCACGTCAAGCACCACACGGCGCGCGGCGAAGACATCTTCCAACGGAATCTTGTCGGGCGCGGTCTCGTGCTTTTCCAGCGTATCGCGGGCGGCCTCGCGTGCCAGGCGCAGGATTTCCGCCTCGGCGTCGGCCTGGGGATAGCCGATGCGCACATGCATCAGGAAGCGATCCAACTGTGCTTCGGGCAGCGGGAACGTGCCCTCCTGCTCGATCGGGTTCTGCGTGGCCATCACCAGGAACAACTGCGGCAGCGCATAGGTATGCCGGCCGACCGTCACCTGCCGCTCGCCCATCGCCTCCAGCAGCGCGGATTGCACCTTGGCCGGTGCGCGGTTGATTTCGTCGGCCAGCAGGATCGGGTGGAAGATCGGCCCGGCATGAACTCGAATCGGCTGTCCTGCGGCCGCCAGATTTCGGTACCGGTCAGATCGGCGGGCAGCAGGTCCGGGGTGAACTGCACCCGCGCAAAATCCGCTTCCAGCCGCGAGGCCAGCGCACGGATGGCGGTGGTCTTGGCCAACCCCGGCGCGCCCTCGACCAGCAGATGGCCATCGGCCAGCAAGGCGATCAGCAGTCGCTCCACGAGCGCTGCCTGGCCAACGATGCGCTGCGCAAGCGACTCGCGCAGCGAGGTGAATTGACGGTGCAGCCGGTCCTCGGCGGGCGCGGCAACGGCTTCGGGGGAGCAGTGGCGGTGCGTTCATAGGTCCAGTGTGACCGATTCGAACGCGATTGGTTCACTTGGCAGCGTTGGAATGTTCAGTGAACGATGCAAAACTTGACGCTTGTCGACGGGCGAACGCTGGAACTTTCGGACTCTACAAGTCCCAGATCCCGCCCGTCACTGCGCTCGGGCTCGTAAGCACTAGCGCCGAAATGATGCGGGGAGTGACTGATTACTCAATCTGGATGTAGCAAAGGAAAGGGCCGCTTCCGCGGCCCTTCCGATTCGATCATTGCTCAAGGAGTCGCACTTGCGACACGCAGCACCTTTGGCGTTACAAAGACCAGCAGTTCTGCCTTTTCCTTACTGCGACCGCGCTTCTTGAACAAATTCCCGAGGAAGGGTATGTCACCCAGGAACGGGACTTTGGAAATACTCTCGCGGTCATTGAATTCGTATACCCCACCGATCACCACCGTTTCACCATCGCCAACAAGCACTGCGGTATTGACTTCGCGCCGATTGATTTCCGGAACGGTCCCGTAGCCGTCGAGAACAATGAACCGCGCAACTTCGTCCTTCTTGACGTTCATGTTCAAGAAAACGCGGTTGTCATTGGTGATAGTCGGGGTCACCTTGAGCTCGAGCAGCACTTCTTTAAATTGGACATTTGCCTGGCCTGCCCGCCACCGCTTGCTGCGGTAATAGTGACATAGCCGATCTCGCGACCTTGCTTGATGACGCCTTCACGTTGATTGGCAGTCACAATGCGCGGATTAGAGACCACCTCACCGCGCCCCTCTTCCTGCATGGCAGACAACTCCATGTCAAGAGCAAAGTTACGGCCAAGTAGCGTATAGGCAATCGAGCCGGCAGTATTTGTCGTGAAGGTACCCGCTGGAAGATTGAAATTGAGGCCCGCAGGAACGTTATGTATCCCGTCATTGATAATAGAGACGTTATTAGAGGTGCTTCCACTCATGACACCCGTATTTCCGCCATACTGCTGCCGCCCAGCGATACCAAATCTTGCACCCAAGTCTCTTGCAAAGGTATCGGTTGCGATCACAATCCGGCTTTCAATCAGCACCTGATCCACCGGGCGATCGATATGCGAAATCAGCTCGCGCATCTGCGCAACTTTTTCGGGATATCGCTGATCATCAAAGTATTTGGCGCTCGTCGGCTACCAGGCGACCACGCGGGGACAAGAAACCATTGTCCTGTCCTGCGCCGCCACCTTGTCCGCCCTGCCCGCCGCCGCCGCCACCGCCACCAATTCCTTTGGCCTCGGTCAACGCCTTAAAAATGGCGGACGCGTTGTGGTAATTGATCTGCACATAATCGGTGATCAAGTCCTCGCGGTTCTCGATCGCGATGCGGGCGTCTTCCTTGTCCTGCTCGAACTTGGCCAGCTCCGGTTGCGGGGCGACCCACACCACGCCGCCATCGCGACGCTTGTCCAGGCCCTTGGCACGCAGCACGATGTCCAGCGCCTGGTCCCACGGCACGTTCATCAGGCGCAGCGTGACGTTGCCCTGCACGGTGTCGGAAGCGACGATATTGAGGTTGGACTCCTCGGCGATCAGCTGCAGCACCGTGCGCACCGGCACGTCCTGGAAGTTGAACGTCACCGGGCGACCGCTATAGCCGCGCGCGGCGATCTGCGCGGCAGCCTGCGTGACCGCCGCCGGGCTCACGCCGCCCACCGCCGGCTGGCCCTTGCGCGGGGTGATTTCCACCACGTATTCGTTGCCGGTCTGGTAGGCCAGCGAGTCGAAGGCACCCTTGGTCGACAGCACCAGCTGCGAACCGGAGCCGGACGGCTTCACTTCAACGCGCTGCACCGGCGTGGCGAAGTCGGTGACATTGAGCGGGCGTTGCAGCTCGGCAGGCAGCTTGGCATTGCTGATGTCCACCAGCACGTTGTCGCCCTGCGTCCGCAGGTCCGGGCTAGCGCCCTGGCCGTCGAACTGCAGGATCAGACGGCCAGCGCCGTCTTCGCCGCGCTTGAAATCGATTTTGGACACCGCCAGGCTCGCCGGAGCGACCTTGGCCGGATCCTGCGCGGGCTGAGTCAGCGCCGCGGCGGCGAACGCGCTGCCGCTCGCCAGCGCCAGCGCGAACCCCAACGCGCAGGCCTGGAAGATCGCGTGGCGTCGTACCGGACGCAGCCGCTGGGCATTGGAAAACGTCATCGTGCTATCCCCTATCACTTTATTGATCATCCAATGCGAGTGCGGCCGGCCGTTCAAGCCATCCACCCGCACCGTCCGGCACAAGTTCAATCAGCTCGATGCGGTCTTCGTAGACCCCGGTCACCCGGCCATCGCTCTGTCCCAGATACACACCCGGCCGCACCCGGTAGGTCACCTTGTCAGGCGCCATCACCAACGCGATCAGGCCCGAACCGCCGCCAATGGTCCCCACCATGTCGAGGGCGTCGAGCGGAAAGGCTTCCAACGGTTCCTTGCGCCGGTTCGGATCCGGGCGTGTGCCGTTGCCACCTTCCGCGCTGACCCAGGCATCGCTGAACGGGTCGCGCATCGCCTGCGCTGCATATTCGAAGGTCTCGAACTGCTGCATCACCGGCAATGGCTCCAGCGGCGGCGCAGGACGCGCGCGCACCTCGGCAACCCAGGCTTCCAGATTCGGCGCATCGCCCGGTGTGCTGGTCACACCGCGCGTGCACGCCGGCAATACTGCAATTAACGCCACACAGGACAGAATCTTGAGCAATTTCATGGTCATTGGCCGCCCTTCTTCGCAGCGTTGGCCGCAGCCTTTTCCTGCTCGGCCATTTCCTCATCGTCCAGATAACGATAGGTCTTGACCGTTCCGGACAGCTCCAGCGCACCGCGCGGGCCGATGCCGGCCTTGGGATCCTTGGGCTTGAGGTTGATGTCGTGCATGGTCAGGATCACCACGCGCGGCAGCGAGGCCACACCGCTGACGAAGGCACCGAACTGGTGGTAGCTGCCCACCATGCGCAGAGCGATCGGCTTCTCGGCGTAAAACTCCTTCGGCGATTCCGGACCGGGCTGGAACAGCTCGTTGGACAGGCCGCTGGACAACGCGGTCTGCGAGATGTCGATGATCAAATCCGGCATCTCGGTCTTGCTGGGAAGCTGACGCAGCATCTGCTGCAGCACCTGCTCCATCTGCGCGAGCTGCTGCTTGAGCGGCTCCAGGTTCACCGCGCGGCCCTGTTGGGTCTCGAACTCGGTGCGCAGCTGGGATTCGGTGCTTTCCAGGCTTTCCAGTTCATCGCGCTTGCTGCTGATCAACAGGAACCAGGCCAGCACCATGATGAACAAGCCGACCATCACGCAGAACACGATACGTGCCTGCTGCGGCCAACCGCCGATGTTGTTGAAATCCAGATCGCTGAGCTTGAATGATTTCTTACTCATGACGCCGCCCCCTCCTGCGGCCGATTGGCTGGCGCCGGTGCTGCCTGCGTCGGTGCAGGAGCAGCGGCCGGCGGCGTTGCGGGCGCCGGCGCCGCTGCCGGAGCAGCGGGCGTTGCGCCGGCAGGTGCAGCACCCGGTGCTGCGGTGCCCGGCGCAGCCGGGTCCACTGCGCCCGGCGCGGTGCCGTTCTTGTCAGCCTCGTTCGGATTGGCCAGCTTGACCTTGAGCGTGAACACGTATGGCAGCGTCTTGGTGTCCATCGACGACGCGGCAGGTTGACCGGCCTTGTCCTGACTCTTGGCCTCGATGATCGACAGGTCCGGATTGGTCATCCAGCCCGAGCTTTCCAGGTTGCGCATGTACGCACTGACCCGCGCATTCGATTGCGAGCGACCTTCCAGCGTGAGGATGTCGCCATCCTGCTTGATGTTGGTCAGCGCCACGCCATCGGGAATGGTGCGTACCAGCGAATCGAACAGGTGCACCATCTGCGAGCGGTTGGCTTGCAGTTCCTCGATCACCTTCTTGCGGGCAAGCAGGCGGTCCTTCTTCTTGTCGAGTTCCTTGATCTCTTCGTTCTGCGCCTTGACCTTGTCGATCTCGGTGGTCAGAAACGCATTGCGCTCGGTCTGGCCGCTGATCTGCGCGTCGTAATAGAACCAGATCAGCGCCGACAACAGCACGCCGCCCAATGCGGCGAAGCCCAGCATCGAATAGAACTCGCGCTCGCGGGCCTTTCGGCGCTCCGCGCGCCAGGGCAATAGATTGATTCTTGCCATCAGTCGAAGCTCCTCAGGGCCAGGCCGGTGGCGATCATCAAAGCAGGCGCATCCAGCGCCAGCGCATGGGCCTGGACTTTCGGGCCAAGCGTCATCTGGGCAAGCGGATTTGCAACGACCGTGGTCACGCCCAGTTGCTCTTCCACCATCTCCGGCAGGCGCGCCAGCGCAGCGCAACCGCCGGCCAGCACGATGCAATCGACGCGGTTAAATTCACTGCCCGCATAGAAGAACTGCAACAGACGGCTGATCTGCTGCACCGTGGCTTCCTTGAACGGCTCCAGCACCTCGACCTCGTAGCTTTCCGGCAGGCCGCCCTGACGCTTGGCAAGGCCAGCCTCTTCATAGGTCAGCCCGTAACGGCGCATCACTTCGTCGGTGAGCTGCTTGCCGCCGAACACCTGCTCGCGGCTATACAGACTGCGGCCGGAGCGCAGCACGCTCAGTGTGGTCATGGTCGCGCCGATATCCACCAGCGCCACCACCGCATCGGCGGCCACCGGCAATTCGCTGGCAACCAGTGCGAAGGCGTTTTCGACCGCAAAGGCCTCCACGTCCATCACCTTGGCGGTCAAGCCACCGAGTTCCAGCGCCGACTGGCGCAGTTCCACGTTCTCCGAACGCGAGGCGGCCAGCAGCACCTGCACCATGTCCGGGCTGTTGGGCATCGGGCCCAGCACCTCGAAATCGAGATTTACTTCCTCGATCGGATACGGAATGTAATTGGTGGCTTCCAGTTCGACCTGGGCTTCCAGGTCGCTATCGTCCAGATCGGCCGGCATCGGGATCAACTTGGTGATCACCGCCGACCCGGCTACAGCAGCTGCCGCGTTCTTGGCCTTGCTGCCGGAACGGTTGATGGCGCGGCGAATGGCTTCGCCCACCGCCTCCACTTCGACGATGTTCTTTTCCACGACCGCATTCGGCGGCAATGGTTCCACCGCGTAATGTTCCACGCGAAAACGGTTCCCGCTGCGCGATAGGCTGCAAGAGCTTCACGGCAGTAGAACTAATGTCGACACCAATCAGTGGCGACTGACTCTTGGGTAAAAGCCCCACGGTAACTCCCCTGCCGACGGGCACTTGGACGCATGTGCGCCCTCGTATTAATAATCAAATTTTAACAGTTGACAAGCCCTTCACGCGCTAGGCAATGACCCGGCGACGCGACCCCAGTGCTGTCTTCTGCGATCCCCAGAGTTCGGCCCCAGCCAAACTCGGCGTCATCTATACTCTGTGACCAAGAAATCTGCAATCGGAATCTCTCTTACATGCCCCGTATTCGCCGTTGGCTGGGCTGGATCCTGGCCACGATCGTCGTGCTCGCACTGCTTGGCGCTATTGCTGCCGGCGGCCTGTATTACGCCATTTCCTCGAAGTTGCCGGACGTTCAATCGCTCAAGCAGGTAGAGCTGCAGGAGCCGATGTACGTCTATTCCAGCGATGGCCGGCTCATGGCCGTGTATGGCGAGACCCGGCGCTACCCCATCCAGATGAAGGACGTGCCGCTGCGCCTGAAGCAGGCCTTCCTGGCCACCGAGGACGCGCGCTTCTACGAGCATGGCGGTGTGGACTACAAGGGCATCGCCCGCGCGGTATGGCTGCTGACAACCACCGACGCCAAGCGCGTGCCGGGGGTTCGACCATCACCCAGCAGGTGGCGCGGCAGTTCTTCCTGAGTTCGGAGTACAGCTACACCCGCAAGCTGGCGGAGATCCTGCTGGCCCGCAAGATCGAAAGTGAGCTGAGCAAGGACGAGATCTTCGAGCTGTATCTCAACAAGAGTTTCTTCGGCAACCGCGCCTATGGCGTCGGGGCCGCTGCCGAGTACTACTACGGCAAGAAGATGAGCGAATTGAGCCTGGACGAGATGGCCTCGCTGGCCGGCATCCCCAAGTTCCCGTCCAGCGGCAACCCGATCAGCAACCCTGAGCGTGCGCAGGAGCGTCGCGACTATTACGTCCTGCAGCGCATGGCCGACCTGGGGCTTTGTCAGCCAGGCCGAAGCCGACGCCGCCAAGGCGGTTCCGATGCATGCCAAGCCGCATGAGCCGCCGGTGGAGGTGTACGCCCCTTACGTGGCCGAGCTGGTGCGCCAGGAAATGATCGCCAAGTACGGCGGCGATGTGCTCAACAAGGGCTACCACGTCACCACGACCATCGATGCGACCCTGCAGACCGGTGCGGACGTGGCGGTCGCCGACGGCTTGCGGGTCTACGATCATCGCCATGGCTGGCATGGCGTCGAGCAGCACTTCGACGTGGCCGCCAATGCGGACGCGCCCGCGCTGGCCAAGCACCTGGCAGGCGCGTTTACCCAGGGCGGACTGCGTGCGGTGATCGTGGCGCGCACCAATCCCGATGGCGGAGTCACGGTCGTGCAGAGCGACAAGACCGAACTGACCCTGCCCGCCAGTGCCAGCCGCTGGACCGGCAAGACCCCGGCCAAGCTGCTGACCCGCGGTGACCTGACCCGTATTCGCGCCGGCGAAAAGGACGGCGAGTGGATCATCGACCAGTTGCCGCGCGGCCAGGCGGCGCTGGTGTCGCTGGACGCCAATAGCGGCGCCCTGCGTGCGCTGGTCGGCGGCTTCAGCTTTGCGGGCAACAAGTTCAACCGCGCCACCCAGGCACGGCGCCAGCCAGGATCGAGCTTCAAGCCGTTCGTCTACGCCGCCGCATTCGAAAAGGGCTTCAACCCGGCCTCGATCGTGCTGGACGCGCCGGTGGTGTTCCGCGACCGGCGCGGCAAGACCTGGTCGCCGCAGAACGATGGCGGCGGCTTCCGCGGGCCGATGCGTCTGCGCGAGGCGCTGGTGCAGTCGCGAAACCTGGTGTCGGTACGCCTACTGGATGCGATCAGCGTCGATTTCGCACGCAAATACATCAGTCAATTCGGGTTCCAGGAGGCCGAGTTGCCGCCCAACCTGTCGATGTCGCTGGGCACCGCCTCGCTGACGCCGCTGTCTGTGGCACGCGGTTATGCGGTGTTTGCCAATGGCGGCTCACGCGTGGACACCTGGATCGTGGATGAGGTCAAAGACCGCGAGGGCAATGTCATCTTCAAGGAAGTGCCGGCGGTGGCGTGCCGCACCTGCGCCCTGCAAGGCGGCAATGTGGCGCCCGTGAGCCAGGTCGTGGATGGCTTCAACTTCGGCGCACAGGCACCGGAAACGCCGCCTGCCGCACCGGCCACGGCCACCGCGGCGCCGGCACAGACCGCCCCTGCGGCAACCGCGCAGACCAAGATCGCGCCGCGTGCGATCGACGAGCGCACCGCCTACCAGCTGGTGTCGATGATGCGCGACGTGGTCCAGCGCGGCACTGGCACCGCGGCCAAGGTACTCGGCCGCGAGGACGTGGGCGGCAAAACCGGCTCCACCAACGAGCACCGCGACGCGTGGTTCTCCGGCTTTGGCGGCCCCTACGTCACCACCGTGTGGGTGGGCCGCGACGACTTCCGCTCGCTTGGCTATCGCGAATACGGTGGCAAGGCGGCGCTGCCGATCTGGATCGACTATATGCGCGTGGCGCTCAAGGACAAGCCGATCGCCGCCAACGACCCGCCCGACGGCATGACCCAGGCCACCATCAATGGCGCGGTCGAATGGGTGAAGAACGAAGATCTGGACCGCCTGCAGGATTACGACTACGGCCTGCAGGAACAGCAGGACGAGAAGGCGTTCGACATTTTCTGAGAGCCGGGATTCAGGACTTGGGATTGGGGAATCGGAACGGCGTGGCTGTTCGGTTCCCCAATTTTTGGCCGCCGATTGAATGCGCGCCGGCCATGGCAAGCCTGGTGGATCGCTGGCGGCATCGTTGCCGGTTCGGCGCAGTGCCCACCTGCCCGCCACCGAGATTGCACGCGCAGTGCGCTTCGCCTGCGCATCTCCGCACCTGGACCATCCGGTCACCGCTACGTGATCGTTCCTTTGCAATGACATGACGCATTCGCCATGTCTTCATGCAGCTGTTGTAGAGTCCAGATCAGGTTCATTAGGGGAGCCCGGTCATGCATCACGCACGCGCGCACGCCGATACACGCACCCGGGAACGTCGCCATCGTCTGGCGCACGAAGCCGCACGCCTGATGGCTGAAGGCGGCATCCGCGATTTTCATCAAGCCAAGCTCAAGGCTGCCAGCCGGCTCGGCATTCATGACGATGCTTCGCTACCACGCAATCGCGAGATCGAAGATGCGTTGCGCGAGTACCAGCGCCTGTTCGCCGGACCTGCGCATGGCGCGCGTCTGCGCCAACGCCGCGAAGCCGCGTTGCGGGCGCTTGAGTTTCTCAGCCCCTTCCAGCCACGACTAACCGGCCCGGTGCTGGACGGCACCGCCGACGCCAATGCGCCGGTGCACCTGCAGTTGCACAGCGACGATGCCGATGCCGTGCAGCGGTTTCTGGAAGAACACCGCATCCCGGCCGAGTCGCGCACGCGCCGGCTGCGCCTGGATCGCGAGCGCAACGGCGAGTTTCCGGTGTGGCTGTTCAGCGCCGAAGACCTCACCTTCGATCTCACCGTGCTGCCCTACGACGCGCTGCGGCAGGCGCCGCTATCGCAGCTGGACGAAAAGCCGATGCCGCGGGCGTCGGCCGCGCAGGTGCGACAGTTGCTGACAGACGGCGACGGTTCCGGCGGCTCACCACTGCTACGCTGAGTCGATCATGTGACGCGGCTCGCCTGTGCGGGCGAGCTATGGGCTTCATTTAAACCGGCGTCACCAAGCCACTGCGCCGCGGTCGTTTTATTCGGACCTCGCCACTGCCGGACGAACCGTTGTGCCATGCGCCGCCGGTCGCCGGTCGCCGGTCGCCGGTTGCCGGTTGCCGGTTGCCAATCGCAGCGGCAGCGGCAGCGGCAGCGGCAAGCGTTGTTGGAAGATCGACCGCCGCGCAACTGTTCAAATGCAAACGCCCCGCAATGCGGGGCGTTTGTTTACGCAGGTACGCGTGGACCGATCAGCGCTTGGCGCTGTCGGTGTAATCGCGCTTGTCGTAACCGGTGTAGATCTGGCGCGGACGGCCGATCTTCATCTCCGGGTCGACCTGCTGCTCCAGCCAATGCGACACCCAACCTGCGGTGCGTGCGATGGCGAACATCACGGTGAACATTTCCACCGGGATATTGAGCGCCTTGTAGATGATGCCCGAGTAGAAGTCGACGTTCGGGTACAGCTTGCGCTGCACGAAGTAGTCGTCCTTCAGCGCGGCCTCTTCCAGCTTCAACGCCACTTCCAGCAGCGGGTCGTTGACGCCCAGCTCGCCCAGCACCTTGTGGGTCATCTCACGGATGATCTTGGCGCGCGGGTCGAAGTTCTTGTAGACGCGGTGACCGAAGCCCATCAGACGGAACGAGGAATTCTTGTCCTTGGCCTTGGCCACGGCAGATTCGACGTTGTCGGCGGTGCCGATTTCCTCGAGCATCTTCAGCACCGCTTCGTTGGCGCCGCCGTGTGCCGGGCCCCACAGCGCGGTGATGCCGGCGGCGACCGACGCATACGGATTGGCGCCGGTCGAACCGACCAGACGCACGGTCGAGGTCGAGGCGTTCTGCTCGTGGTCGGCGTGCAGGATGAACAGCAGGTCCAGGGCCTTGGCAACGACCGGATTGATCTCCAGCGGCTCGCTCGGCACCTCGAACATCATGTGCAGGAAGCGGTCGACGTAGTTCAGGTTGTTGCGCGGGTAGCGGATCGGCCAGCCGATCGAATAACGGTACGCCGCAGCTGCCAGGGTCGGCACCTTGGCGATCAGACGGATGGCGGCCTGACGGCGCTGCTCCGGATCGTTGAGGTCCAAGGTGTCGTGATAAAACGCCGACAGCGAGGCGACCGAGCCGGCCAGCATGGCCATCGGGTGCGCGTCATGACGGAAACCACCGAGGAAGTTCTTCAGCGACTCGTGCATCATCGTGTGATGCGTCACTTCGTGGTCGAACTTCTTGAATTCGTCCGCCGTCGGCAGTTCGCCGTTCATCAGCAGGTACGAGACCTCAAGGAAGCTGGACTTTTCGGCCAGCTGTTCGATCGGGCAACCGCGATACAGCAACACGCCATTGTCGCCATCGATATAGGTGATGGCGGACTTGCAGCTGGCGGTGGCGGTGAAGCCCGAGTCGTAGGTGAACAGACCGGTTTCTTTGGTCAGCTTTGAGATATCGACGCAATCATTGCCAAGCGTGGGCTTGAGAACCGGCAGAACGACCGACTTGTCGCCGGCGTTGAGCGTGACCTGATCAAGATCGGACACTGTGTACGCTCCTTCAGTGGAAGGCGCCTGATCCCACATGGGCAGGCACGTGATGGAAGTCCAAGGCATCGCCTCGGATCAGGCCATTATCGCACAGCAGCATTTTGGCCGTCGCTTGGACAGAAGTCGTAGACGCGTTGCGCCAGGCATACAGGCGGGGCGTTCAGCGCCCCAAAAAACAACGGCCGCGCAATGCGCGGCCGCTGCCGGTACAGCCCGTCCTGCAAGTTCAGCGCGCGTAGCGCTTCTGAACTTGTCGATACGGCCGCCGGTGTCGATCACCTTGTGCTTGCCGGTATAGAACGGGTGCGAGGACGAGGAAATTTCCACCTTGATCAGCGGGTATTCCTGGCCGTCTTCCCACTTCACGGTCTCTTTCGAGGTCATGGTGGAACGGGTCAGAATCTTGAAATCGGACGTCACGTCGTGAAAGACGACGTCTTTGTAGTTGGGATGAACGTTATCTTTCATGGACTTGGCGCCGGGCTGCCTGGATAAGCCGGGCATTATAGCTGCGCCCAGGCAGCCGGCGCAAGGTCGCCTCAGTTCGCCGCCAGGGCGGCCCCTACCAGCCCATAGAACTGCTGGAGGTCATAGGCCAGCAGCAGATTGGCATTGTCGGGCGCCCCGCCCTGCCGGTTCCAGTCCACCAAGGTCATGCCACGGGTATGCGCACCGGACAGTTCGATGTGTACCGGGCGCTGCTCCAGCCGCTGCGCGCCTTCCGGTGCAGTGCGAACGCCATCGCCAGCGCGTCGGCGGCATACCAGTACTCGCCGCGGCTGTCTTCGGACCACAGCCGGGTCTTGCGCGAGATTTCCTCGTAGAACCGGGCGCGGCCAGAATCGGCCGCCAGCCATTGCTCCACATCCCGGTGCAGCAGGCCGTGCGCGATGGTGGCTTCCCAATCGGCCACGTCGAACTGCGGAAAGCCGCCGAACACGATATGCGCCGCTTCCGGGTCGAACCCGATATTGAACTCGGCCGCAGCGGTGATATTGCCGTGCCCGGTCAACGCCCCGCCCATCACCACCAGCCGTGCGACGCGCTGCGGCAAGGTCGGGTCCAGGGTGAGTGCCAGGGCAAGATTGGTCAGTGGGCCGAGCGCCACCAGCAGCAGCTTGCCGGCGTGCTCGTGCGACAGACGCAGGATGGCGAGCGCGGCGTGTTCGGCCTCGGCAGTGCGCTTGGCCGGTGCCAGGCCCACATCGCCGAATCCGTCGAGACCGTGCACGTGCGCCGCATCCACCGAGGGGTGCAGCAACGGCTGCGGGCAGCCGGCGTAGACCGGCACATCGGTACGGCCAGCGATCTCGCAGACCTTCAAGGCATTGCGCACGGTGTGCTGCAAGCCCACGTTACCGGCGGCGATGGTCAGGCCGACCACCTCATGGCGGGTGTCGTTGAAGGCCATCAGCAGCGCCAATGCGTCATCCACGCCAGGGTCGGTGTCGATCAGCAGCGGTATTCTTTTTGTCATGAGATTCGGAATTGGGCATTCGGGATTCGTTGCGGCATCTTCGCAAGGATTAGCGAGCCGCGCGAATTCCGGGAACGTGCAGGTCGCAGCAACCCCGCTTTGACCAATCCCCAATCCCCACTCCCGAATCCCCGCCGCTCAAGCGGCCGCATACCGCACCGCACCGCCGATCCAGCGTTCGACCACGCGGTCGGCGATTTCCGGCGCTTCGTCCAGCAGCCGCTCGGCCAATACCTGCACGCGCGGCAACAGGCCGGCGTCGCGTGCCAGATCGGCGATGCGGAAACTGGCCAGACCGGTTTGCCGGGTGCCCAGCAATTCGCCCGGGCCACGTAACTCCAGATCCTTCTCCGCGATCACGAAACCATCGTTGGTCTGGCGCATGGTCTCCAGGCGCTGGCGCGCCATCATCGACAACGGCCCCTGGTACAGCAGCACGCAACTGGAGGCAGCTGCACCACGCCCGACCCGACCGCGCAACTGGTGCAACTGGGCCAGACCCAGCCGCTCGGCGTTTTCGATGATCATCAACGATGCGTTAGGCACGTCCACGCCGACTTCGATCACGGTGGTGGCCACCAGCAGGTCGCTGCGGCCTTGCTTGAAATCCAGCATGGCCTTCTGCTTTTCGGCCGGCTTCATGCGGCCGTGCACCAGCGCCACCCGCACGCCCGGCAACTGCGCCGACAAGGTCTCGAAGGTAACTTCGGCGGCCTGCGCTTCGATGCGTGGCGGACCGCCTTGCTGGCCTTGCGCGCCCTTGCCGGGTTCTTCGCTTTCTTCGATCAGCGTGCACACCCAGTACGCCTGCCGCCCTTCGGCGCAGGCGGCGCGGATGCGTTCGACCAAGTCGGGGCGGCGCTCTGCGCTCAGCACGATCGTCTGCACCGGCGTGCGGCCAGGCGGCAGTTCGTCGATGGCCGAAACATCCAGATCTGCGTAAGCCGACATCGCCAACGTGCGCGGAATGGGCGTGGCGGTCATCACCAGCTGATGCGGCACGCTGCCCGCCGCCGCTCCCTTGTCGCGCAACGCAAGGCGCTGATGCACGCCGAAGCGGTGTTGCTCGTCGATGATGGCCAACGCCAGGTCGTGGAAGACCACCGCTTCCTGCATCAACGCATGCGTGCCGACCACGACCTGCGCCTGACCGGAGGCGACCTCGGCCATCACGGCAGCGCGCGCCTTGCCGGTGACCTTGCCTGCCAGCCAGACGATGCGAATGCCCAACGGTTCCAACCAGCCGCGCAGATTGGCGAGGTGCTGCTCGGCCAGCAGTTCGGTGGGCGCGGCGAGTGCGACCTGCTTGCCCTGCTCCACCGCCAGCATCGCCGCCAGCGCAGCAACCACGGTCTTGCCGCTGCCAACATCGCCCTGCACCAGCCGCAGCATCGGCGATTGCTGCGCAAGGTCGTGCGCGATCTGCTCGAACACGCGTTGTTGCGCGCCGGTCAGCTGGAACGGCAGCGCCTTGCGCAACTGCTGCACCAACGTGCCGTCGCCGGGCAGGCTGGGCGCGTGCAGACGCTGCAACGCGATGCGTTGCCGGCGTAGGCTGAGCTGATGTGCCAACAGTTCCTCGATCGCCAGTCGCTGCTGGGCCGGATGGCCTCCGGCGAGCAGCTGCTGTGGATCCGTACCGACCGGCGGCCGATGCATGCTGAGCAACGCCGCGCGCAACGAGGGCAGTCGCTCGTCCTGCAGCCAGTGCGGCGGCAACAATTCCAGCGCACTTTCGGGCGGCAGACGCTCCAGCGCCTGGCCGATGAGCTTGCGCAACGTCGCCGGGCCGACGCCTTCGAGCACCGGATACACCGGATCCAGGCTGTCGCCCAACCCGGCATCCTCGTCCGGCGCGAGCACGCGGTAACTGGGGTGCACGATTTCCCAGCCGTGCTGGCCGGGCTTGGGTGTGCCGAACACGCGCACCCGCGTGCCGACCGCAAACTGCGCCACCTGCGCCGCACGAAAATGAAAGAAGCGCAGCACCAGCGTACCGTGCGATGCGTCGGACACTGCCACGCGCAGCACCGGCCGGAAGCGGAAGCCGCGCTCGACAGCCTCCACACGTCCTTCGATCTGCGCCGGCACGCCACCTTGCAGCTGCGCGATGGTGGTCAAGCGCGTGCGGTCTTCGTAACGCAGCGGCAGATGCAGCCACAGGTCCTGCACGCTGAGGATGCCGCGCGCAGCGAACTTGTCGGCCACTTTCAGGCCGACACCGGGCAGGCTGGACAGCCGGGCCTGGCCGGCGACGGCCAGGCTGGGCGTGACGACGCGCGTGCGCGACACGGCCGATCAGCGGCGCAGGATCACTCGATCACCATCACTGCATCCACTTCGAAGCCAGCGCCCTTGGGCAGGCCGGAGACTTCGATGGTCGAACGCGCCGGGAACGGCGCCTGGAAATATTCCTGCATCACCGCGTTGACGGCGGCGAACTGCCCCAGGTCGGTCAGATACAGGCCCAGACGCACGATCTTGTCGAGCGAGCCGCCAGCCGCTTCGGCCACCGCCTTGAGGTTGTCGAATGCACGGCGCGCCTGCGCACCGATGTCGCCCGGCACGATCTCGCCGGTGGCCGGGTCCAGCGGGATCTGCCCGGAGAAATACACGGTGTTGCCGGCACGCACGGCCTGCGAATACGGGCCGATGGCGGCAGGCGCCTGGTCGGTATGGATGATCTGGGACATGGACGCTCCACTGCAAAGGGTTGCTGCAGTTTAGGCCTTTGTGCGGATTTGCTCGACTGTTGCGCGAGCGCGCCAGACGCTACTGGCGTCCGACGCTCTGCACCACATGCAGGCGGCGCAGCCGACGCATCACCTCGGCCAGGTGGCGGCGGTCGCGCACCTGGATGTTGAAGCGCAGCACGGCGGCGTTGAAGTCGCGGTCCAGATAGTCCACGCGCTCGATATTGGACTGACTCTGCGCGATGGCGGCCGCCAGCTGCGCCAGCACGCCGGTACGGTTTTCCACTTCGACCACCAGCGCGGTGTCGTAGTCGCCGGTCACGTTGGAGTCCCAGTCGATCGGCACCCAACGTTCGGGCGATTTGCGCAGTTCCGCCAGGTTCGGGCAGTCCAGGCGGTGCACCACGATGCCCTTGCCGGCAGTGTGGTAGCCCATGATTTCGTCGCCGGGAATCGGCTGGCAGCAATTGGCGAAACTGATCACGCCGCGCTCGCTGCCGTCGATCAGGATCTTCTCGTGCGAATGCTTGGACAGGCCACCGCCACGCAATTCTGCGTAAGCCATCAGTGCCTGTGCGGCCTGATTGGGCATCCAGTTGCCAAGCGCCACATCGGCCAGCAGCGCTTCCAAGCGCGGGTAGCGGTGCTCGGCAAGGAAGGCATCCAGGCGACCCTTGGGCAGCCGTTCCAGCGAGGAGTCCATCGCTTCCAGCGCGCGGTCCAGCATGCGGTGGCCCAACTGCACGGCATCTTCGTGCTCGAGTTGCTTGAGCTGATGCCGGATGGCGGTGCGCGCCTTGCTGCTGACCACAAATTCCAGCCACTGCGGCTTGGGCGTGGCCGAGCGTGCGGTGATGATCTCCACCGCCTGCCCGCTGACCAGCTTGGTGCGCAGCGGCACCAGCTTCTTGTCCACGCGCGAGGCCACGGCGCGATTGCCCACGTCGGTATGCACCGCGTAGGCAAAATCCAGCGCGGTGGAATTGCGCGGCAACGCCAGGATCTTGCCCTTGGGCGTGAACAGATAGACCTCGTCGGGGAACAGGTCGACCTTGACGTTGTCGAGGAATTCCAGCGACGAGCCGGCGGCGCGCTGCGAATCGATCAGTTCCACGATCCAGTCGTGCGCACGGCTCTGCGCGCTGTTGGGCGAGGCCGAACCCACCTTGTAGGTCCAGTGCGCCGCCACGCCGCGTTCGGCGATCAGATCCATCTCTTCGGTGCGGATCTGCACTTCGATCGGCGAGCCGTACGGGCCGAACAGCACGGTGTGCAGCGACTGGTAGCCGTTGGCCTTGGGGATCGCAATGAAATCGCGGAAGCGCCCGTCCAGCGGCTTGAAGCTGGCATGCACCGCGCCGAGTGCGTGATAGCAATCGGCCACCGTGCGCACCACCAGGCGAAAGCCGAACACGTCCATCACCTGGTCGAAGGACTTGTTCTCTTCGTGCATCTTGGAATAGATGCTCCAGGGCGTTTTGATGCGGCTGACCAACCTATGCTCCAGCCCTTCCTTGGCCAGGCGCTGGGACAGCTGCACTTCCACCTGCGCCATCGATTCGCGCCGCACCACCGGCTGGCTGCGGATGTGTTTCTCGATGATGGCGTGGCGCCACGGATACAACGCGCGGAAGCCCAGGTTCTGCAATTCGGACTTGATCAGGCTCATGCCCAGCCGCTGCGCGATGGGCGCGTAGATCTCCAGCGTCTCGCGGGCGATGCGGCCGCGCGCCTCGGTGCTCTGGGCGCCGAGCGTGCGCATGTTGTGCAGGCGGTCGGCCAGCTTGATCATGATCACGCGCAGATCGCGCGACATCGCCAGCAGCATCTTGCGGAAACTTTCCGCCGCCGCTTCCTGGCGGTCGCGGAACTTGAGCTTGTCCAGCTTGGTCACGCCATCGACCAGCTCGGCCACCGCCTCGCCGAACTCGGACGCCAGTTCTTCGCGCGTCAGCGGCGTATCTTCAATCGTGTCGTGCAGGATCGCCGCGATCAGCGATTCCATGTCCAGGCCCAGCTCGGCCAGCACGCCAGCCACCGCCACCGGGTGGGTGATGTACGGCTCGCCCGACTTGCGGGTCTGCCCGGCATGCGCGCTGGCGCCCACTTCCCAGGCACGGCGCAGGATCGGCAGTTGCTCCTTGGGCAGGTAGCTGGCCGCGCGCTCGAGATGCAGGACGTAGTCGGGGATGGCCTGGTCGGAAGACGGAGACGTCACGACGGTCGCCTGGGCAGTGGGGCCTGGGTTCATGCCGGAAGACTATGCCAGCCGTGCAGTCTCGGCAAACATTTGCACACGCAGGCGTATTGCCGGGACCGAAAACGAAAACAGCCCGCATCGAGGCGGGCTGTTCTGATCTATCGCAGCGATGCTGGAAATCAATCGTCGTTCTTGGACATGTCTTCGTCGGCGACCACTTCAGCGGCGGCCCATTCCAGCGCTTCGCGCTCGGCGCGTTCGCGTTCGGCCTTCTCGACTTCATCGATCAGCGCGTTGTCGATCCGGCGTGCGGCGATCTCGCGCAGTGCCATCACGGTGGGCTTGTCGCTGGCGTCGGCATTCTCGATCAGCGGCTGCACGCCGTTGGCGAGCTGACGGGCGCGCTTGGAGGCCATCATGACCAGCTCAAAACGGTTGTTCACGACTTCCAGGCAATCTTCTACGGTAATGCGGGCCATGCGGGCTCCCGGCGACCAGCAACGGCCGCGCATCGAATGATGGAAAGGGGGCGGAGTGTACGCCCCGGCCGGCGCCGCAGCAACCGGCACCCATTCAGTTTCCTTTGGAATCAGCGGTTTGAGTCGCTTGGAGCGGACGGGAAACCGTCTTTGGCGATCGCTGGTGTAGCCGGCGCGTCCAGAACCGTCGTCCACGCGTGGCAGATGCTATGGGCACGGCGGCGGCGCCTGCCGGGTAAAGCAGCCCTGCCCCGCCAGCGGCGCTTAGTCCAGCAGCGCCTGGATCAATCCGGCGTGCCGCTGCTGTTGCGCCTGCCGCCGCAACCGGCTGGCGGTGAAGATGGCGCACATCTCCGAAACCGCCGTATCGAAGGTCTCGTTGATGATCACGTAATCGAACTCTTCGAAATGCAGCATCTCTTCACGGGCGGCGGCCAGGCGTTGCGCCATGACGTCCTCGCTGTCCTGTCCGCGCTTGCGCATGCGCTCGTCCAGCGCCTGGCGCGACGGCGGCAGGATGAACACGCTGACCGCATCGGGCACCTTCTGGCGCACCTGGCGTGCGCCCTGCCAGTCGATCTCCAGCAGGACGTCGTGACCGGCGGCCAGCTGCGGCTCCACCGACTGCCGCGCGGTGCCCTTCCAGTCGCCATGCACCAGCGCGTATTCGAAGAAATCACCCGCCTCGATCATGCCCTGGAACTCGTCGGCGGAGACGAAATGGTAGTGCTCGGCATGCCGTTCGCCCGGCCGCGGCGCGCGCGAGGTGAACGAGATCGACAGGGCGATCTTGGGGTCGCGCGCCAGGGTGGCGTTGACGATGCTGCTCTTGCCGGCGCCGGAGGGGGCCGCAACGATATAGAGAGTGCCGCGCATAGGGTCAGGGATTCGGGATTGGGGAGTCGGGTTTCGCGAACAGACTGCGGACCGGCACCTCCGGGGTCGACATGCTACCGGGATTGGCCGCAGCCCGCAGACATCCGGAACTGGCAGCTGCCACATCCCGAATCCCGAATTTCGCTCCCGGCTACTCGATGTTCTGCACCTGCTCGCGGATCTGGTCGATCAACACCTTCAGATCCACGGCGGCATTGGAGGTGCGGCTGTCCACCGACTTGGAGCCCAGCGTATTGGCTTCGCGGTTGAATTCCTGCAGCAGGAAGTCAAGTCGGCGACCGACCGGCTCGCGCTGGGCGAGCACGCGGCGGATTTCGGCGATGTGGCTGGACAGGCGGTCCAGCTCCTCGTCCACATCGAGCTTCTGCAGCCACAGCACCAGCTCCTGCTCGGCACGACCCGGATCGACCGGATGCGGCAGGTCGGCCAGGCGCGCGGCCAGCTTGGCGCGCTGACCTTCGCGAATCACCGGAATCAGGACGCGCACCTGCGCGGCGATGCGTTCGATGGCATCCACCCGTTCGCTGATCGACTCGGCCAACTTGGCGCCCTCGCGCTCGCGCGCGATCACGAAGCTGCCCACCACGTCCTCCAGCAACGCCAGCGCCTGCGCCTGCAACGCGGGGGCGTCCACATCCTGCACCTGCAGCACGCCGGGCAGCTGCAGCAGGTCGGTGAAGCCGACCTGCAATTTGGGAAACATGCCATCCAGCCGCATGGCCAGCGCACCCAACTGCTGTAGCAGCGATTCGTTGACCGCCAGCGTCTGCGCGTTGTCGGGCGCGCGCAGGCGCAGCGTCAGATCCAGCTTGCCACGGCTGTTTTTCGCCGCCACCCGCTCGCGCAGCAGCGGTTCCAGCGCACGCAATTCCTCGGGCAGACGCACACCCACTTCCAGAAAGCGGTGGTTGACCGAGCGCAGCTCGCAAGCGAGCGTGCCCCAGGGTGTGATGCGTTCGCTGCCAGCGA
Source organism: Xanthomonas phaseoli pv. phaseoli (assembly GCA_022749655.1). Lineage (GTDB taxonomy): Bacteria > Pseudomonadota > Gammaproteobacteria > Xanthomonadales > Xanthomonadaceae > Xanthomonas > Xanthomonas phaseoli. The sequence goes on along the minus strand of CP094243.1, from coordinate 1,647,382 downwards.
ACGCAGTCATGCTTCGGATCATCGTCAATCCCGTGCCGTCAAAGCGCGAATGGTACCCTAGCCGCCCTCGCCGGCTGCCTGCACGCTGCGCAGTGGCGCCAGACCCACCTCCCGACTTCCGGACTCATTGCATGACCTTTTCCCGTCCCAGCGGCCGCACGGCCGACCAGCTGCGCCCGGTGCGCATCGAACGCGCCTTCACCCGCCATGCCGAAGGCTCGGTGCTGGTCAGCTTCGGCGACACCCGCGTGCTGTGCACCGCCAGCGTGGAAAACCGCGTGCCGGGCTTCCTGCGCGGCAAGGGCGAAGGCTGGGTCACCGCCGAATACGGCATGTTGCCGCGCTCCACCCACACCCGTTCCGATCGCGAAGCCGCACGCGGCAAGCAGGGCGGACGCACGCTGGAAATCCAGCGCCTGATCGGCCGTGCACTGCGCGCCTGCGTGGACCGCAATGCGCTGGGCGAGCGCACCATCACCCTGGACTGCGACGTGCTGCAGGCCGATGGCGGCACCCGCACCGCGGCCATCACCGGCGCGTACGTGGCGCTGGCCGATGCGGTGAACCTGCTGATCAAGCGCGGCGACATCAAGAAGCATCCGCTGATCGGCGCGGTGGCTGCGGTGTCGGTCGGCATCTATCGTGGTGAACCGGTGCTGGACCTGGACTACCCGGAAGACAGCGACTGCGATACCGACATGAATGTGGTGATGAACGACGGCGGCGGTTTCATCGAGCTGCAAGGCACGGCCGAAGGCCACGCCTTCCGTCGCGACGAACTCAACGCGCTGCTGGCCCTGGCAGAAAAGGGCACGGGCGAGCTGTTCGCGCTGCAACGCTGCGCTGGCCGGATGAGCCGCCGCATCGCCCTGACCACCTTGCTGGTTGCCGACTACGATGCGGCCATTGCCTGGTACACCGGCGCGCTGGGTTTCCACGTGCTGCAGGATCGCCCGCTCGAGGATGGCAAGCGCTGGGTCGTGATCGGCCCGGGCGGTGCAGACGATGCCGCCCTGCTGCTGGCGCAGCCGGCCGACGCCGCGCAACGCGCACGCATCGGCGACCAGACCGGTGGGCGGGTGGATCATTTCCTCTACACCGATGACTTCTGGCGCGACCACGCGGCCATGCAGGCGTTCGGCGTGGAATTTCTGGAAACCCCGCGCGAAGAGCCGTACGGCACGGTCGTAGTCTTCCGCGATCTGTACGGCACCAAGTGGGATCTGCTGGAGCCCAAACGATGAAAGAACTGGTCCTGGCCAGCGGCAACGCCGGCAAACTGGAAGAACTGCGCGCCATGCTCGCCGGCCTGCCGCTGCGCATCGTCGCGCAAGGCGAACTGGGCGTGGACGATGTGCCGGAAACCGGCCTGACCTTCGTCGAGAACGCGCTGATCAAGGCACGCCATGCCAGCGCGGTGACCGGCTTGCCGGCGCTGGCCGATGACTCTGGGCTGATCGTGGATGCATTGGATGGCGCACCCGGCCTGTACAGCGCGCGCTATGCCGGCAGCCCCACCAACGCGCTGGCCAACAACGCCAAGTTGCTCGACGCGATGCGCGAGGTTCCGAGCGATCGCCGCAGCGCGCGGTTTTACGCGGTGATCGTGTTGCTGCGGCATCCGGAAGATCCGCAGCCGCTGATCGCCGAAGGCAGCTGGGAAGGGGTGATCACGACCGAACCGCGCGGCGATGGCGGTTTCGGCTACAACCCGGTGTTTCTGGATCCGGTGTATGGCCTGACCGCGGCGGAGATGGACACCGCGTTGAAGAACCGCCTCAGCCATCGCGCGGCGGCCCTGGCCACGCTGCAGCACAAGCTGCATGCGCTGTCGCTGTAAGGCACACCTCGCGCAATGCCCCAGCTGATTCCGCCGCCGTTGTCGCTCTACGTGCATCTGCCCTGGTGCGTGCGCAAATGCCCGTATTGCGATTTCAATTCGCATGCGGCCAAGGGCGCATTGCCGTTCGAGGAGTACGTGGACGCGCTGATCCGCGACCTGGATGCGGACCTGCCATTGGTCTGGGGTCGCGTGGTGCACTCGGTGTTCTTCGGCGGCGGCACGCCCAGCCTGTTTCCGCCGCAGGCGATCGACCGCTTCCTGCAGGCAGCGGCGGCGGCGGGCTGCGTTTTGCCCCGACTCTTGAAATCACCCTGAAACCAATCCGGGTACCGCAGAACACGGCCGTTTCGAGCACTACCGCGCTGCGGGCGTCAACCGCCTGAGCTTCGGCGTGCAGACCTTCGACGACGTGGCGCTGCAGCGCCTTGGCCGCATTCACGACAGCGCAGAAGCCGAGCGCGCGATCAAACTGGCGCAAGACGCCGGCTACGATAATTTCAATATCGACCTGATGTACGCGCTGCCCGAGCAGACGCTGATGCAGGCCGAGCACGACCTGGAGCGTGCCTTCGCGCTGCAGCCGGCGCACCTGTCGCATTACCAGCTCACGCTGGAGCCGAACACGGTGTTCTTCGCGCGGCCGCCCAAGGGCATTCCCGACGACGATGCCGCCTGGGATATCCAGGAGCACTGCCAACGCCTGCTGGCCGACGCCGGCTACGCCCAATACGAAGTCAGCGCGTACGCCAGGCCGGGGCGACAGTGCGCGCACAACCTCAACTACTGGCGATTCGGCGACTACCTGGGCATCGGTGCGGGCGCGCACGGCAAGATCAGCTCCGGTGCCCAAGCGCACGTGCTGCGGCGCTGGAAGCACAAGCATCCGCAGAGCTATCTGGCCAGCGCCGGTACCGCCGCATCCATCGGCGGGGACGAAATCGTGCCGAGCGAACGGCTGCCGTTCGAGTACATGCTCAACCTGCTGCGCCTGCATGAGGGCTTCCGGCTAAGCGATTTCGAGGCGTCCACCGGCCTTGCGGCCAGCGCCATCGAAGCGCCGCTGGCGCGCGCGGTGGCACAGGGCTGGATGACCCAGCAGGACGGGCGCATGGTGCCGACCGAGTTGGGTCGGCGTTTTACCAATGATGTGGTCGAGCTGTTCCTGGTCTAAGCGCAGCGAAGAGCTGCGTTCACTGCCGGGGTGGCGCGGTCGGGCGCGTGGCATCGGCATGTACCGCCTTGCGCACCGTGCGCCATCCACGCCTGGCTGACGCGCGTGCGCGAGGGGTGTGAGCGGATTGGGGCGCGCCGGCAGAACCGGGGCATCGGCCATACGCATTTGGCGCAGGCCCGCATGACCACTGGCTGACACATCGCGGGCCGGACGCGCCGGCGCGAGCCGATGCCGCGCGGTCAGCGAAAAACATGCTACATAGCTCACGCTTCGAACCGAGCCAGCCTCCCCGGATGTCCATGCACGTGTCTCCCATGCAACCTGCAGTTAGCGGTCCGATTGCCGATGCGCCGGTATCCGCGCGTGGCCGGCGACTGCTCGGCATGCTGCACGCGCACTGCGTGCAGGCGTTGAGCGGACCGCTGCGGCTGACCGTCGTCGAGCTGGAACGCGAGCTGTTGCATCAGGCCGAGCATGCACGCAATAGCCAGATCCAGGCCGAAACCTACGCACAGATGCGCGGCCTGCGTGACCACATCGACCGCTTCCCACAGGCATTCCTGCAGGAACTGGCGCAAGCGCTGGCCAGCCTGCGTGAGCGCCCGGTGCTGACACCATTGACCGATGCGCCTGCGCCAGCACAGATGCTGACCCTGGTCGAAGACACCGATATCGACCGCGACATTGTCTTGAGCGACATCGCACGCCGCGAAACCTCGCGGCGCGCCGATGCCCTGCACCTGCTGGCGCAGCGCCTGGCGGTGATCGGTGCGGTGGCCGAATTCGAGCTGGAAGAATTGCCGCTTGGCCCCTACGCGCTGTGCCGCATCGTGCGCCAGTGCGGTCAGACGCTGGGACTGAACCTGGATGGGCAGCTGACGCTGTACAAGGTGTTCGAGCGCCAGGTGATGGACCGCCTGGGCGACCTGTTCGAAAGTGCCAACAGCGCGCTGGCCCAGGAAGGCATCCTGCCGGGATTGATCTATCACCCGTATCTGGTCAAACCCACGCAGGTGCAGACGCGGCGTGCGCCACCGGCAGCGGCGCATGGGTCGAAAGACGCTGCCGCACCGAATACGCCTGGTGCGGGCCCGCGCACGCCGCGACCGGCCACCGGCTGGGCAGGCCAAGCCGCACCGACGGCGTGGCAGAGCGCCTTGCTGGATCCCGCTGCCGCGCCACCAGCAATGGCAATCGCCCCACCTGCGCAGGCGCTGTCGCCGGCGCTCAGCGACGCAGTCCAGGCGCTGGGCGGCTTGATGGCGTCGGCACGGCAGTCGCAGGCAGCGGCACACGCAAGCCACGCAGGCGCGGGGGCGCCCGCCCATCACGAGGTCACGGCGCCCTCTCCTACCTCGCTCGCCGCGGTGGCCCAGGCATCGCAGCACAGTGCGGCCGTTGCGGTGCCCAAGGCAGCGCTTGGCGATGCCTTGGCCAGCCTGCAAGGTGCGCTGGCCACGCAGGCGGCAGCAACGCCACAGGCATCGGGCATCGATGTGCTGCAGCGGCAGGTGCTGGAAGTGCTGCGCCGTCAGCACGGCCCCGATGCTGCGCTATCGCCGCAGGACAACGACACCTTCGACCTGCTCGGCCTGCTGTATGCGCAGATGCAGCGCGAGGTGCGCGAGCAGGCTCCCGCCCAGGCGCTGCTGGCCAAGTTGCAGGTGCCGGTGGTGCGCGCGGCGTTGGCCGATGCGCATTTTTTCGTGCGCGACCAGCACCCGGTACGCGAATTGCTCAACACCGTCGCCGAGTCCGGGGCCGTGTGGCTGGGCGAGGACGATGCCGACCCGCAACTGCTGCACAAGCTGGGCAGCGCGGTCGACAAGATCGTCCACGACTATCAAGGCGACGAGGCTGTTTTCGCCGCGGCCAACGACGACATCCAGACCCATCTGCGCACCCTCGCGCGCAAGGCCGAGGTGGCCGAGCGGCGGCATGTGGATGCTGCGCGCGGGAAGGAGCGGCTGGAATCTGCCAAGCAGCAGGCCGAAGCGCGCATCGAGCAGCTGTGCGAACAAAGCGCGCCGCCGCGCTTTGTGCAATCGCTGCTGCGCCAGGCCTGGTCGGACGTGCTCACGCTGACCTTGCTGCGGCAGGGCGAGCAGTCGCCCGAATGGGAGGAGCGCCAGGCGCTGACCGCACGCATTGGCGAGGTCACCTGCCGCAGCAAGGGCCAACCCACCGACATCGCACTGGGCACCGACGTGGAAACCGCGTTGCTGCAGGTGGGCTATCACCATGATGAAGCAGCGGCGATCGCACGGCGCTTGTCCACGCCCGGTGGCGAGGACGAGGTGACCTCGCGCACCGAGCTTGCCGCCAAGCTCAAGGCACGCGCGCGGCTTGGCGAGCAGGGCGACAACGCTCCGCGCAAGCAGGCGGCCACGCCACGCACGCCTGCCGAAGAGGAATGCTATCTGCAGGTGCGCAGCTTGCCGTTCGGCACCTGGTTCGAATTCGTGGTCAACCAGCAAGGCGACCTGCGCCGGCAACGCCTGTCCTGGTACAGCCCAATGACCGGCAACGCGCTGTTCGTGAACCAGCGCGGGCAGAAGGTTGGCGAGCACTCGCTGGACAGCCTGGCGCGGTTGATGGCCGGTGGGCAGGCACGTTTGGTGGTGGAAGAAAAATCGCGTCTGATCGATCGCGCCTGGCATGCCACCGTGCGCACGCTGCGCAGCCTGGCCGGCCAGGCGCCTGTTGCCGAGGCCCAGCCATGATCCAGGACACCCGCCGCGCACCGCGCCGCCAGCCAACTGACCTGCTGCCGGTCATCGACATGCTCAGCGAGGCGCAGATCGGCCGGGTCGGCAATGTGTCCGAAACCGGCATGCTGTTGTTGGCCTCGGTGCCGCTGCACGACGACGCCTTGTACCAGTTGCGCTTTTCGCTGCCCGAGCGGGTTGGGCGCGCGACCGAGATCGATGTCGGCGTGCATCTGCTGTGGTCCGAAGCCGCACACGCACCCGGGCAGGCCTGGGCGGGCTTCCGCTTCCTGACCATGTCCGAGCCGCACCGGCAACGCCTGCGCGCCTGGATTGCCGAAGAACATATGGCCGGGTAAGCGCGCCGTCACACGGCGGCGCAACGGCCAAGCGGGCGCTGCCGATGCGCGGCGCCGCAGGCACATGCGTTCACTGTTGTTCGGTTGTGCCGGTGGTTGCCCACGGACAATTGCGCCTTGGTTGTCGGCCGTATCAGACACAGTGCCGTTGCAGGGATTGCGGCAAACTGCGCATCGCCTTTGTATTGCCGATCGAGCCCCGCATGCCCCAGCCCTCCTTGAGCAGCCTGTACTCCGACCACCTGCGCATCCTTACCGCGCGCGCCGACGAAGCGCTGCAGCGCGGCGGTTTCGAGCATCTGGTGGTTCCCAGCGGCAGCACGCATTACCAGCTGTTCGACGACCGCGATTATCCCTACGCGGTGAACCCGCAGTTCAAGGCCTGGGTGCCGCTGACACGGGTCCCCAACAGCTGGCTGGTCTACACGCCGGGCAAGCGCCCGACGGTGATCTTCCATCAGCCCTTCGACTACTGGCATGTGGTGCCCGACGCGCCCAGCGGCTGGTGGGTCGACCACTGCGACATCCATATCATCCGCACTCCGGAGCAGGCGCTGGCGCTGCTGCCCAAACACGTTGAGCGCTGCGCGATTCTCGGCGAGCCGCAAAGCGCGCTCGGTGCATACGTGCCGAACAACCCGCAGCCGGTGCTCGCTTACCTGGAATACCAGCGCGCGTTCAAGACGCCCTACGAACTGGCATTGCTGCGCATCGCCCAGCAGCTGGCGGTGCGCGGCCATCGCGCTGCGGAAGCCGCGTTCCGCGCCGGACAAAGCGAATTCGGCATCCACATGGCGTATTGCGCGGCAGTGGGCCATGACGCCAATGACTTGCCGTACGGCAACATCATCGCGCTCAACGAACACGGCGCGGTGCTGCACTACACCGAACTGGGCCAGCAACCGCCGCAACCGCTGCGTAGCTTCCTGATCGACGCCGGCGCCTCCGCATACGGCTACGCCAGCGACATCACCCGCACCTACGCCGCCGACCCCGGCAGCGACTTTCAGGCGCTGATCGACGCGGTGGATGCCGCCCAGCTGCGCATGGGTCAGGACGTGCGCCCCGGCGCGGATTACAAGCAACTGCACATCGACGCGCATCTGGCGTTGATGGGCATCCTCAAGGAGTTCGGCGTGCTGACCGTCTCGCCGGAAGCGGCATTGGCCACCGGCGTCAGCGCCGCGTTCTTCCCGCACGGCCTGGGCCATCTGATCGGCCTGCAAGTGCACGACGTGGCCGGTTTTGCCGCCAGCGACCGCGGCGGCCGCATCGAACGCCCGGCCGGCCACCCGTACCTGCGCCTGACCCGCGTGCTGGAACCGGGCATGGTGGTGACCATCGAACCTGGCGTGTACTTCATCGACATGCTGCTGGACCAAGTGAAGAAGAATGGCCACGCCGCCAGCGTCAACTGGCAGCGCGTGGAAGCCTTCAAGCCCTACGGCGGCATTCGCATCGAAGATGAGGTGGTGTGCACCGACGGCAACGCGGAAAATCTGACCCGCCCGGTCTTTGCCGCCGCATGAGCACCAGGCGCAACTGACCACACCACGGTTGCGAAGTGGGCTCTCAGCCGCGCCATCCACCGCCCGATCGCGCCCCGCCACGCTTGGAAACCACCACACGGAATACCGCCATGAACGACCCACGCCAGAGCGCGCACCCGGACCACGCGATGTATCAACAGATCGAACGCGGCGTGCATGCGATCGATGCGGCGCACGGCCGCGTCCCCGATCAGGCCAGCGCACGCCTCACCGCCGCCTTGTTGCCACTGGCCAAGGAAGGCGGGCTCTCGCGCGTGGATCATGTACTGATGAGCGAAGCGAACAATCGCGGCGTGCACGGTGGCGAGAACGTGTTCGTGGTGCAGGGCGACCCGGCCAACCCGGCGCATCTGCGCGCGCACATGAAGACCGAACAGGCGCTGGGCACGCCGGAAGAGCAATCGTTCGAGCGCGCGCGCCAGCTCGGCGGGCAGAGTGCGCCAGTGCAACAGCCCGAGCGCACGCAGGCGCCGCAGCTGGGCCAATAACCGCGGCCGACACACGTCCGCCCAGCTGCCCGGTGCGCGCGGCCGATGCCCAATATCGGTGTTGCACCACAGCGCGACGGCTGCGCTTACGCTGCGCCTGCGGTCATGACGCCCGCTGCAGCGCGTCGCTCCTTGTCAATTCCCCGCGCGCCGGCGCTCATGCGCCGCCGGCCATCTCCGCTTCGATCTCGTCGGCACTGCGCGCCAGCGCACCGGTCAGTACACGGTAGCCATCGGCCGTGATCAGCACATTGTCTTCGGTGCGAATGCCGATGCCGCGCCACTTGGCCTCTACCGAGGTGTCGTTGGCCGACACGTAAAGCCCCGGCTCGATGGTGAACACCATGCTGGGCTCGAGCAGCCGCGAATCGCCGGCCAGCCGATAGTCGCCCACATCGTGCACATCCAGGCCCAACCAGTGGCCGGTCTTGTGCCGATAAAAACGCTTGTAGTGTCCATCGGCGATGTTGCGTTCAAGCTTGCCCTTGAGCAGGCCCAGCCGTAGCAGGCCTTCGGTCAAGGTTTCCACTGCAGCCAGATGCCCTGCCTCGTACGCCACGCCCGGGCGCGCCTGGGCAAGCGCAGCCGCCTGCGCAGCACCGACCAGATCGTGCAATGCACGCTGCGCTGGCGTGAAGCGGCCGTTGACCGGAAAGGTGCGGGTGATATCGGCCGCATAGCCGCGATATTCGGCACCGGCATCGATCAGCACCAGCTCGCCGTCGCGGCTGCGCGCAGTGTTGGCGCGGTAATGCAGCACGCAGGCGTTGCTGCCGGTGCCGACGATGCTGCCGTAGGCCGGCCATGCATCGGCAGCGCGGAATTCGCGCTCGACCTCGGCCTGCAGTGCGTATTCGTGCACACCCGGCCGCGCCAGCCGCATCGCTGCACGGTGCGCGCGCACGCTGATGTCGGCAGCCTGCTGCATCAGCGCGATTTCGTCGCGTGATTTGAACAGGCGCTGCTCGTGCAGCAGATGCCCGAGCTCGAGGAATTCATGTGGCGGCTGCGCCCCGTGGCGCACCTGCTCGCGCACGCGCTTGAGCCAGCCGATCAATTTGAGATCGAAATCGACATCGCGCCCGAAGTGGTAGTACACGCGGCTACGCCCTTCCAGCAGGCCGGGCAGGATCTCGTCGACATCGTCGATGGGGTACGCATCGTCCATGCCGTAGCGCTCCACCGCACCTTCCTGACCCTCGCGCGGGCCATCCCAGGCTTCGCGCTCGGCATCGCGTTCGCGGCAGAACAGAATCGCCTCGCCATGCTTGCGGCCGGGCACCAGCACCATCACCGCTTCGGGCTCCGGAAACCCACTCAGATACCAGAAATCCGAATCCTGTCGATACGGGTAATGCGTGTCGTGGCTACGCACGCGCTCAGGCGCGGCCGGCAAGATCAGAATGGCCTGATCGCCCGCCATCTGCATCAGCTGCTTGCGCCGGCGCGCGTATTCGGCCGCGCCAATCCCGGTGAGCTTCTTCATGCCGGGCAATCAGTTCAGACGTTGGCGAAAGCGCGGCCCCATCACGCAGTCGCCATGCAGCAACAGCACCGCCACGCGCACGAATTCTTCGATCTCGGCCAAGGCAGTGTCGTCCTCGTCGGCCGCGTCGAAGTCCTCGCTGGAGGCCTGCGCCAGACGCGCCAGATCCTGCAGCGCTTCCTCGCCTTCTTCGCTCAGTGCCGGACGCTGCTGCGCAGCCAGGCCGAAGCCGCCCAGGAAGGCTCGGCACCAGTCGAACAATGCATCGGTGCGCGCCGGCAACGGGGCGCCGTCTTCCACGAGCAGCAGCTCGAAGGCGAAATCGCGGTCTTCCAGTTGCGCTACGGTGGCCTGCCGCAGCTGATCCAGCGCTCCACCCTGCTTGGGCGCCACCTGCCCGCTGTCGGCCAGAATGCGCGCCAGCCAGTCGGCGCTGTCGGCACCGCCGCCGGAGAGCCACCCGCACAGCCCGCCATGCAACTCCGCCGCAGAGGACGCCAGCGCGAGCTGACGGCTTTCATTTTGCACAGCGGTTACGTCGGGCAGATCCATCGGGTCATCCAGGCTGAAGAGCGAAAGGTGCCGGCGCACGGCCGGCGATATGACTTGCCAGTGTACCAAGGCGGCCTGCGTGGGCCGCGATCTGCTCGTTTGAGCGCGCGTTCCACGCCTGCAATGTCGACCTGCCTGGATCCTGTGGCAGGCCTTGCAGGGCTTGGGCCGACGCCGGGGATCGGGGCAGGCGTGGGCGCTTGACCACCCCGCGCACGCGCCCCTATCGTGAGCGCATGGACAACGCTGCCGCCCTCGCTCAGATCCGCGCACTCGCCGCCCGCGTGGAGGCGTTGGTGGAGCGTACCCAGCGGCTCACCGACGAAAACCGCAGCCTGCGTCACCAGCAGGAGCAGCTCATCGGCGAGCGCTCGCAACTGTTGACCAAGAACGAGCAGGCGCGCTCGCGGGTGGAAGCGATGATCGCCCGCCTGAAGTCATTGGAGCAGCACACGTGAGCAACAACGAACCGGTCAGCGTGCGCATTCTGGATCGTGAATACACGGTGGGCGTGACGGCAGACGAGCGCGAAAGTCTCACCGCCGCCGCGCGGCTGCTGGATCTACGCATGCGTGAGATCCGCGGCAGCAATCGCATGGCGGCAGTGGATCGTGTCGCGGTGCTGGCCGCGCTCAATCTGGCGCACGAATTGCAGCAACTGCGCGAACAGCAGGCGCTCTACGATCGTGAACTGGCAAATACGCTGGACACCTTGAATCGCCGGCTCGACAGCGTTGCCGACACGCCGCGTTGAGCGGAATTCGCACTGCCATCGCAAATATGAATCTTCAAGTCCGCTGACCGACGAGTGGGCTAGCCATCGCGGCACAGAGGTCTATAATTCGCCTGCGTTCTCTGCTGTAAACGACAGCGTGCAAAACATTCGCCTTGTCCCTTAATTACGACCACGGGGGCGCGACGAAGCCGGGTGTGCAAGTCCGCCTTGTAGCGGGAAGCCCGATGGCCTCACAACGTCCCCACTTGAACCCCGGGTTCAAGGTCGTTTCGCCCGCATCGTCACGGCGGAGAATGCAAATCTGAAACGGCGCCTTCGGGCGTCGTTTCTTTTGCGCGCCTGAAGGTCTGACGTGCGGCAGTTGAAGTGGCACGGAGTGCCCGTTTCGCTCGCGATGCTGGTGCTGTGTCGGTGGCGTTGCCGCGTGCGGCGATGCGCATATCGACCATGCACGTGCAGAGGCAGCGGAGATGTCCGGGCAGTGTGCCCCCGTACGGCTCTCTCGGCATGCCCGCAGTGCAATCGCAGCTGCGGGCCGCAGCGCACCCACGCTAGGCAGGCGCGTGCGCGCATTCGACAATGCAACTCCGATTGCGCTGCGAGAAACCGATGACCGAGGACCGAGATGCGTTGCGCCAGCAGTTGCGCGCACACCGCCGCAGCCTGCCGGCGGCGCAGCGCCTGGCCGCCGCCGATGCGTTGGCACAGCGTTTGCTGGCGCTGCCGTTCGCACCGCACAGCGGAGCCGTGGCTGGGTACTGGGCGATGGACGGCGAAATTGCGCTGCATCGCTGGCAGCTGACCCTGCCGGCGGGGGTGCGCTACTGCCTGCCGGTGCTGGATGGGCGCGTGCTGCGCTTTGCACCGTGGCGACCGGGCCAGCCACTGGTGAGCAATCGCTACGGCATTCCGGAGCCGGATGTGGCGCGCGCCGACACGTTGGCAGCGGGGAGATGGCACTGGTGGTCGCGCCGCTGACCGGTTTCGATGCGGCGTGCCGTCGGCTGGGCATGGGAGGCGGCTGGTATGATCGCAGCTTCGCGTTCCGGCATCGCCAGGCGCCGCCTCCCTGGTTGGTCGGTGTTGGCTTCGCTGCGCAGCAGGTGCCCGCCCTGGATTCCGAAGCATGGGATGTGGCGGTCGACGCCATCTGCACCGAACACGCCACCTTCCTGAAAGACGACACCGTTTCCGAATGACTGCCCGCAAGCGCTACTGGTTGATGAAGTCCGAACCGGACACCTTTTCCATCGACGATCTGGAACGCGTCGGCACCGAACCGTGGAATGGCGTGCGCAATTACCAGGCGCGCAACTTCATGCGCGATGGCATGCGGGTAGGCGATGGGGTGTTTTTTTATCATTCCAACTGCAAGGTGCCCGGCATCGTCGGCATCGCCAAGGTGGCGAGCGAGGCTTACCCGGACGACACCCAGTTCGACCCGTCCTCCGACTACCACGACCCAAAGTCCACGCGCGAAGATCCGCGCTGGATGCTGGTGGACGTGGCCTTCGAGCGCAAACTCACACGCACGATTTCGCTGGATGAAATCAAGCAACAGGCCGATGCGCTGGGCGAAGGCTTTGCGCTGATCGCACGCGGCAACCGCCTGTCGATCCTGCCGGTCACCGCCGCACAGTGGAAGCTGTTGTTGGCGATGGAAACGCCGTGATTGGGGATTGGGCAGTTGGGATTTTCCCATTGCCCCCCCGCGTGACCGGCTCTTCCGAATCCCAAATCCCCAATCACCCATCCCGAGCTCTTCCCCATGTCCGAAGCAAAACGCCTGGCCGCCGAAAAAGCGATCGATTACGTGGAAGACGGCATGATCGTCGGAGTGGGCACCGGCTCGACGGTGGCTTACTTCATCGACGCGCTGGGCCGCATCGGCCATCGCATCAAGGGCGCAGTGTCCAGTTCCGAACAGAGCACCGCGCGCCTGCGCCAGCATGGCATCGAGGTGCTTGACCTCAATCACACCGGCAACCTGTCGCTGTATGTGGACGGCGCCGACGAATGCGAACCGAACCGTTGTCTGATCAAGGGCGGCGGCGCAGCGCTGACGCGTGAGAAGATCATCGCCGAAGCCAGCGAGCGCTTCATCTGCATCGTCGACCCCAGCAAGCAGGTGCCGGTGCTGGGCAAGTTCCCGCTGCCGATCGAGGTGATTCCGATGGCGCGCAGCCTGGTCGCCCGCCAGATCCTGGCGTCGACCGGCGGCCAGCCGGTGTGGCGCGACGGCGTGGTGACCGACAACGGCAACGTGGTGCTGGACGTGCACAACCTGCAGATCACCGACCCGGTGGCGCTGGAGCGCAGCTTGAACCAGATCCCCGGCGTGGTCTGCGTGGGTTTGTTCGCGCGCCGGCCGGCCGATGTGGTGATCGTGGGCGGCGAGCCACCGCGGGTGCTCTGAAGATCGCGTGCGGACCTTCGCATGCGCAGTGACGACTCGCATTGCGAAGCGATGGCGGATCGCACTATCGCGCTTGCAGCAACCGCACGACGCACCGCGGCAGCTTGACGCGCGCAGCCGCTTGGCAGATGGTGCGGCATCCTTGCCAGTTGGTATGCCGCATGCGTTGTCCCGGTTTTCTAATCCTTGCGCTTCTGGCCCTGCTCGGCGGCTGCGCCAGCAGCGGCGACAGCTGGGTGGAACTGGCAGGTACGCGCTACAAGGTCGAACTGGCGCAGAACGATGCCGATCGCGCCAAGGGGCTGATGTTTCGCGATGCCATGGACCAGGACCGCGGCATGCTGTTCATCCACGACCGCCAGGAGCCGCTGGCGTACTGGATGAAGAACACCAAGATCGCGCTGGATATCCTGTATTTCGATGAACAGCGCCGGCTGGTTTCCCAGCAACGCGACGTGCCGCCGTGTTCGGCCGGCGATGCCTGTCCGCCCTACCCCAGCAGGCAGCCCGCACGCTATGTGCTGGAGCTCAACGCGGGCCAGGCCGCCAAGCTCGGCCTGCAGGACGGCGCCACGCTGCGCCTCAGCCCGGACATCCCGACGCTCAAATAAAGCGGCTGCGACCAGGCGCCGGGGCCATACCAGCCAGGCGCATGGGGCCTGACGACGGGCGAGACCCGCGCGTCACATCCCCAGATGGCGTTGGCGGCCATCGGACGCAGAGCTGCCTTCCAGCGTTACGTGTTCATGCGGCCGGCGTCCCTGTCAGGAAGTACCGGACTTGAACCCTGCGCCGCTTGCCGACACTCTTGGCAGCATGGTCGACATGCTCCCACTTCCCCATTGGACCGCGCTCGCCAGCCTGGACGACGATGCGGTGCCGTTGATGTCCACCGCGCTGCTGATCGCGCGCGACGAGTATCCGCAGCTGGATGCCGAGCTGTACGACACGCTGGTGCAGAGCCACGTCGAGCATCTGCGCCGCGAAGTGGACGCAATCGATCTTTGGCCGCTGAAGATGGCGGCGGTCAATCGCTACCTGTTCGACGAGCTGGGCTATTCGGGCAACCACGACGAGTATTACGACCCGCGCAACAGCTACCTCAACCAGGTGTTCGAGCGCCGGCTTGGCAATCCGATTTCACTGGCGATGGTGCAGATCGAAGTGGCGCGCCGGCTGGGCATCCCGTTGGCCGGGGTGTCGTTTCCCGGTCATTTCCTGGTGCGTCTGCCGGTAGATGACGGCGTACTGGTGATGGACCCGTTCAATGGCGGCCGTCCGCTGGGCGTGGATGAGCTGCGCGAACGTGCCCGCCCGCATCTGGGTGGCGAGATTCCCGACGACCGCGCGCTGGCGCAGATTCTCGACCCCGCCCCGCATCGCGCGATCTTGATCCGCATCCTGCGCAACCTGCACGGCGTCTATGCCGATGCCGAGCACTGGGACCGCGCTGCCCGCAGCGCCGACCGCATCCTGAAGCTGGTGCCCGACCAACCCGAGGCCCTGCGCGACCGTGGCATGGCCTATCTGCATCTGGGCCACCGCAACGGCGCACGCCACGATCTCTCGCGCTACCTGGTGCTCAACCCGGGCGCGCAGGACGCGGCCCATCTGCACGAACACCTGGTGGAATTGAACAGCCAGCGCGCGCGGGCGCACTGACTGTTGTAACAAAAACTCAGCATCGCTTAATGAGGTTGACCCTGGGGTGATCTGGGCACCTGATAAGACGTTATGTACTCGCCGTTCGAGCCATATATGACGACAATATTATAATTTGCGTCACTGTAGACCACTTGCGAACTACAAGGACAGCTTGCCTGGGCTGTCATCAGTCCGTCTGACTGCGCCGGAGCACTCTTTGCATTGGTTGCTATAGGCAGGTGGGACGTCGCGCCAGGCACTAGGGGTAGCACGGCCAACACATCGTTGTTAAGGGCGTTGATCTGGACGAACTTAAGCCCATTCTTTTCAAAAACATAGACTTTGTATCGCGGTGACAAACTGACATTTGCCTTACCCGCCGGCAAACGCTCACCCATCCCCTGGATGAGAGATTGTTGATCGGAAGGAGAACCAATTGCCCCGAAAGAAACTGCAGATGATAAAACCAAAATTGTTGAACATACCGATAATTTAAACATGAAATTTCATTTTCTTTAATTAAAGCCATTCCGGCTTCGGGAATTACGCCTGGCCTTTAACCAACCAAAAATGATGGCAATCCTGGCAATCATTGCTGGCCGTCCGTGGAGGCTACGCCTTTTAACTCTGGCCTGCAATTTCAACAAATAGCATTCTGGACAAGAGGATTATCTATATAATTCAATAGGCATTGGATAAATAACGTTCCTTAACAGGATTCCATCAACCGATTTCCACCATCTCGAAGTCCTCCTTGGTCACGCCGCAATCGGGGCAGGTCCAGGTGTCGGGCACGTCCTGCCAGCGGGTGCCCGGGGCGATGCCTTCTTCGGGGATGCCGTCGGCCTCGTGGTAGAGAAACCCGCAGACGACGCACATCCAGGTGCGGTAGGTGGTCGTGGATGTCTCGCTCATCGGATAATCGCGGTCATGCAACAGTGGGCCTGCATTGTCCCATCCCATCCACCGCTTTCGGAAGCGTTGCCATGCCCAACCGTCTTAACGTTCGCGGCGTCTATCTGATCACCCCCGACGAGCCCAACACGCAGCGCTTGTTGCTGCGCACGGCGCCGTTGCTGGGGTCGATCACCTGGCTGCAGTACCGCAACAAGCAGGCGGATGCGGCGCTGCGGATGCGCCAGGCCGGCGCCTTGCGCGAGGCATGCGCGGCCCATGGCGTGCCGTTGATCATCAACGACGATGCGCAGCTGGCGGCGCAGGTCGGTGCGCAAGGCGTGCATCTGGGCGAAGACGATGGCGACGTGGCGGCAGCGCGCGCGCTGCTGGGCGAACAGGCCATCATCGGGGTGTCGTGCTACGACGATATCGAGCGCGCGCGCGCCGCAGCGAAAGCGGGCGCCAGTTATGTGGCCTTCGGTGCATTTTTCCGACCACCACCAAGCAGACCACCCGGCGTGCGGCGCCTGCATTGCTGCAGCAGGCCGCCGAACTCGACCTGCCGCGCGTGGCGATCGGTGGCATTGCGCCTGCGCATGTGCCTGCGCTGGCGAGTGCGGGTGCGGACTTGATTGCCGTGGTCAGTGGCGTTTACGCGGCGCGCTGATCCGCTCGCCGCGGTGCAGGCGTATCGCGCCGTGTTTTGATCAAAAGCGGCGAACGACACATTTGCGCAGCCGCCAGGTGCACGGCCGATGCTTGGAATCGGCATGTCGCGCCCGTGCGCTGCGCTCACTCCGCCGTCCGCGCCCACCTGACAACGGCTCGCGGCGTTTGTTCGCCGCGATGCGGCAGCGTTGCAGGCAATGAAGCTGACGTCTGGCGCTTGGTCGTCCAGCCTTGAGTCCGATTGAACAGACAGCGCGTTCTTGCTGTATTCGCTTGCTTGCAAGCGCTAGCTGCTCGAGTGCGCGGTGCCCTCGCCGCTTGCGGGACACGCCGTAAATCCGTCCTTGGAGGCTCGATGGCGGCATCCATCCGCCAACGGTCCCGCAAGCGGCGAGGACACCGCGTCAGACAGTTGGCTGGCGGCCAACCGAGAGCGGGTCATTGCATCGGCGGCCACGCTGCTGCCGATTGCTTCGTTACGGCACTTGCCAGGCACGACGAGAGAATGACAAGAGAAGCTGGTGATTGCCCGATGTGGAAAGCGCCTCAAGCGCTGCTCTCACATGCACACCAACCAACGCGACAGGCCCTTGCCGGCCTACCGTTGCGGGACCTTACGCGGCATGGATGCCGCGTAGGAGCTTACATGGACGTACTTTCAGCGTGTCCGGCGATGGTAGGCGGGCAAGGGCCCTGCAGCCAAGAAGCAGATCTAAGGCTCCTAGGCGTGGCCATGCAAACCGTCCAATCCACTTCAAGACCGCGACATGTCTTTCGCTGCATCGCGTTGCCTCGAACGTCGCGTGCGCAGTGCGTTCGCCAGACAGTTTGCTGGCAGTTTTATTGAAAGCGATGCGTACACGCGATCATGACGCCCCCTGCTAGCCGAACACCGAGATCAAGTGCACTGCGCTCAGCAAGCCGGCTGTATGTCTTCACTCAGCAGAGCCGCCCCAATTCGACCGCCATCCCCGAAACAAAAAACAGCGACGCGTGCCATCACGCGTCGCTGCCGGGACTGTAGTTATCAAATGACGCGATTAGAAATCGTAACTCAATGTCACCCGACCAGAGCGTGGTGCCTGATAGGCGACGACCTGGTCCCATAGCGGGTTGGTGGTGTTGTCGGGCAATTGCGAGAACGGGTAGATGTTGGTCGCGGTCTGCTCGTTGGTGATGTTGAATACGTCCAGGCGCAACGCCAGCTTGCCATCCGCAAATGCCGGCTTGTAGGTCACGCCCATGTCCAGCTGCGCGATCCAGCCCAGGCGCCCCTGCGAGCCGGGAGGCGATGCCATGCCGGTGCCGGTGGCCGGGTTGTAGCAGTAGTGGTACGGGCCGCCGGTAATTGCACTGCCGCCATAGCCGGCCGGATCGCGGCCGCTGTATTCGGTCCCGTAGTAGTTGCCCAGGCAGTTGTGCGGCGCGCCGGAAATCAGGCTGAAATTGGCCGATGCGCCCCATTGCGGGGTGAATTGGTAGAAGCCGAACAACTTGAGCTGATGGCGATGATCGTTGGATTGATCGCCGTTGAAGTGCTCCATCAACGCAGGGTGGTCCCAGCTCTGCGTGGTCGAGACCGAGGCCTGGCCCTGATAGCTGCCCAGCGCGCCGCCGGTGCGCCACAGATCCGAACGCACCTGGCCCTCGGTGGTGCCGTAGCTGTGCGACCAGACGTAATTGACCTTGGCATACCACTTGCCGTCGAACGGACGCTCCAGATTGAATTCCATCGCCGAATAATTGCGCTTGAACTTCGGGAAACCCGCCGCCTCACGGCTCACCGAGACTTCGTGGAACTGGCCATCGGTGCCGATCACTCCCCAGGTATTGGTCTGGCCCGGATTGATCAACGATGCGCCCGCCACCTTGGAGAAATCGATGGTCACGCCTTGCGCCGCTGCCGCATCGATCAACGCGGTGTTGGAGACATCGTAGTTCTGGTCGTCGATGCCGGCATTGAGGCGGCGATGCGTGCCGCGTACGCCCAGCACCCAGCCGCTATCGAGTTGCTTGGTAAACCCGAGGATGAGTTCGTCCTGGTTTTCGCCTTCGATGTCCTTGGCCACCGCGGTGCGGACATCGGCGATGCGGCCGAAGCGCGAATTGGCCGACACTGCCGAACCCAGCTGCTGGGCCAGGATCGGCGTGCCGTCGGCATTGATGCCGCTGTAGGTGAAGTAGGTATCGGTGGTCGTGGCCGGGGTGAACAGACTCACCGCCGATAGCGGCAGACCGAGGTAGTAACGGCCAAGATTACCGAACACCTTCAAGCTGGAATCGCCGTTGACGTCCCAGCTGAAGCCCAGGCGCGGCGCCCACGCGTTGTCGATTTCGATGTAGGGATCGCCGAACGGGGTGTAGTTGGTGAACTCGTCCTTGCGCAGGCCCAGGCTCAGCAGCAGGTTGTCGGTGACCTGCCACTTGTCTTCGATGTAGTAGGCGCGTTGCTTGGCCTCGTACGAATACAGGCTGGTGTTGATGTTGCGCACCACGTAGTAGCCACTGGATCCGTTGACCGGATCCACCAAACCCGGCTCGGCGCACCGATGCCGCCGGCTTCGTTGGCCGACTGGCTGACCAGACCGCCGGTGGCCAGCCCGTACGGGTCATTGGTCTGTCCGTAGGTCCAGGCAAACCCGGGGCCAGAGAGGATCGAGCCGACATCGATGCCTTCTGACTTCTGGTTGTCGAGACCGAAGTTGAGCGTGTGGTGGCCGATGCGCCATTCCAGATTCAGGCGCTGGTTGTCTTTTTGTACTCGCGGTCCGGGGAGCTGACCGAGGTGACCAGCTGGTTGCCGATGCGCGGTGTGCCGCCGGTGTAGGCAGGATTCTGCAATGCGGCGCTGTTGATCACCGGGCCATTGGCGGCGTTGTAGTTGAACGGCGTCAGTTCGTCGGGCGTTCTCATCTTGCCGTATAGCGCGGTCACGGTGAGGTTGTCGCCCAGATAGCCGGTGTACTTGCCGGTGAACAGCGTCGGCCCGGTTTTCCAGGTGGACTCGTCGGTGAAGTAGGCACCACGCTCACGCGCAACATAGTCGTAGCGATAGATCGAGCCGTTGGTTTCGGCGACGTCGCTGGCACCGGTGGTAATCCCCCGCCCATTAGCAGACGCCAGAAGTGGAATTTTCTCGTATCCTTTCTCGAGGAGGTTCCATGAAGAAGTCCCGCTTTACCGACAGCCAGATCATCGCCGTGCTCAAGCAGGCCCAGGCCGGTGCGCCCGTGCCGGAGCTGTGCCGCGAGCACGGCATCAGCTCGGCCACGTTCTACAAGTGGCGCAGCAAGTTCGGCGGCATGGACGTGTCCATGGTCGCGCGCATGAAGGAGCTGGAGGAGGAGAACCGCCGGCTCAAGAAGATGTACGCCGAGGCGCAGCTCAGTACCGACCTGCTGAAGGAAGCGCTCGCAAAAAAATGGTGAGGCCATCTCAGCGACGCGAGATGGCCCAATCGGCAGTCACGAGCGGGCGTACGAACATCCGCCACGCCTGCCAGGCCTTCGCGGTGAGCCAGACCTGCTTCCGCTACCAGGCCAAGGCCAGCGAGCAGAACGCCCGGATCGCCGACTGGCTGATCCGCCTGACGACCGCCCATCGCGACTGGGGCTTTGGCCTGTGCTACCTGTACCTGCGCAACGTGAAGGGCTTTGGCTGGAATCACAAGCGGGTCTACCGGATCTACCGCGAGCTGGAGTTGAACCTGCGGATCAAGCCGAGGAAGCGGCTGGTGCGTGAGCGGCCCGAGCCTCTGGCGGTGCCGGAGGCTATCAACCAGGTCTGGTCGATGGACTTCATGCACGACCAGTTGGCCGACGGCCGCAGCTTCCGGCTGTTCAATGTGCTCGACGACTTCAATCGCGAGGGGCTGGGGATCGAGGTGGATCTGTCGCTGCCGTCAGCCCGTGTGATCCGATCGCTGGAGCAGATCATCGAGTGGCGCGGCAAGCCCGCCGTGATCCGCTGCGACAACGGCCCTGAATACATCAGTGGCGCGTTGCTGTCCTGGGCGCAGCGGCATGGTATCCGGGTCGAGCACATCCAGCCGGGCAAGCCACAGCAGAACGCCTACGTTGAACGCTACAACCGCACCATCCGCTACGCCTGGCTCGCCCAAACCCTGTTCGACACCATCGACCAGGTGCAGGACAAAGCCACCCGCTGGCTATGGACGTACAACCACGAGCGTCCGAATATGGCGCTCGGCGGCATCACGCCTGCCATGAAGTTGGCGATGGCCGCTTAGCTCCACTTCTGGCGACCGCTAGAAGTGGGGATTACCCGGTCACCTCGATCAGGTGGTTGTCGGTGATGTTCCAGTCCACCTTGGCGTACCAGCGTTTCTGCTTGTAGTCGTAGTCGGTGAGGCCACCGGTGCGGCCGTTGTCGGTGTCGCGATTGGTGCCTACGCGTACGCCGTCAGAATTCACCTGCTCGGCGGCCAGGAAGAAGAACAGCTTGTCCTGGATGATCGGTCCGCCGACATAGGCGCTGTAGGTGGTCTGGTTGGCTTCGGCCTCGCTGGCGGGCTGATACAGGCCATTGGCCGCACGCGCATAGCGGTAGGCAGCGTTGTTGATGGTGCTGCCCTGGCTGTCCGGGCGCCAATAGATGTCGCGCTGATTGGCCTTGAGGCCATTCGGCTCCCAGATCACTGCAGCGCCGAACTTCCACTCATTGGTGCCGCGCTTGCCGATCTGGTTGATCACGCCGCCGTTGGCGCGGCCGTACTGCGCGCCGTAGCCGCCGGTGAAGATTTCCTGCTGGTCGATGGCGCCGTACGGCAGGGTCAGGCCGCCCAGGTTGTTGCTGATGGTGGTGGTGTTGAAACCGTTGAGGTAGTACGCGTTTTCGCTGGCGGCCGAGCCGCCGAAGCTGGGAAGCGAGCCGCCAAGCGGGCCGTTGTCGAAACCGCCGCTGTTGACCACCACCCCCGGTGCCAGCAGCGCAATCGCTTCGGCGGTGCGGCCCAGCGGCAGTTGCTGCAACTGTTCGGCGGTGACGACGGTGCGCGTATCCACGCTGCTGACGTCGATGGTGGTGAGGCTGGCGGCGCTGACGGTGACGCTGTCCAGGGTCTGCACGCCGCTCCCCGCGGCGCTGGCAGCAAACGACACGTCGGTATTGGCCCCGACGGTGATGGCGACGTTCTCACGCGTTTCCACCACCGCGCCTTCGCGCTTGACCGTCACTTTGTAGGTGCCCAGCGGCAGATTGCCGGCGGTGTAGCGGCCGCGCGCGTCCACCGGCACCTCGCGACTGAAGCCGCTGTTGTTTTCCACCAGCACGCTCGTGCCACTGCCCTGCCCCACGCTACCGACGATGCTGCCGGTGGTGGACTGCGCGTGGACGCTGCCCATGGCCACGACCAAGGCCAATGCCAAGGCACGCTTCTGGATACTACGGTTCATGCTCTCTCCCCAGGTCTTGAACTGTCGGCAAGCGACAAACGAACGGCGCCAACGGCCACCGAAATCACACTTTCTGAACATCTACAGCCGGATGCCAATGACTGGGCGCCATCAGCTCATTCCAAACTGTCGATCCCGTCGCGTTCGATCATAGGCAGCCAAGTTCCCCCACCCGCCCACTTCGACGGGTAGGCGGGCGTCCGACGGGTAGGCGCGCGCGGCCGCAGGCCTGACAATGGCGGACGCGATGCCCGCTGCCGGGCGTCGATGCCCCCAATCGGTACTCCTCAAGGATCTGCGCATGAACCATTCCCGCTCCCACGCCCTGTTCGCCCAGGCGCAGACTTTGCTACCGGGCGGCGTCAACTCGCCGGTACGGGCGTTCAAGTCGGTCGGCGGCGAGCCGTTCTTCGTGGCGCGCGCCGATGGCCCCTATCTGTTCGATGTCGACGACAACCGCTATATCGACTATGTGGGCTCGTGGGGGCCGATGATTGCCGGGCACAACCACCCGGCCGTGCGCGAAGCGGTCGAGCAGTCGATCCGCAACGGGCTCTCGTTCGGTGCACCGTGCGCAGCCGAAGTGACGATGGCGCAGACCATCGCCCGGCTGGTGCCCTCCTGCGAGATGGTGCGCATGGTCAACTCCGGTACCGAAGCTACGCTGTCGGCGGTACGCCTGGCGCGTGGCGCCACCGGGCGCAATCGCATCATCAAGTTCGAAGGCTGTTATCACGGCCATGGCGATTCGTTCCTGGTCAAGGCCGGCAGCGGCATGCTGACCCTGGGCGTACCGACCTCGCCCGGCGTACCCGCAGGGCTGAGCGAGCTGACCGCCACGCTGAGCTTCAACGACTTCGAGGGCGCCACCGCGCTGTTCGACGAGATCGGTGCGGAGGTGGCGGCGGTGATCATCGAGCCGGTGGTCGGCAATGCCAACTGCATTCCGCCGCAGGCCGGCTATCTGCAGCATCTGCGCACGCTGTGCACTAGGCACGGCGCGTTGCTGATCTTCGACGAAGTGATGACCGGCTTCCGCGTCGCGCTCGGTGGTGCGCAGGCGCATTACGGCGTGACCCCGGACCTGACCACCTTCGGCAAGATCATCGGCGGCGGCATGCCGGTGGGCGCCTACGGCGGCCGCCGCGACTTGATGGAGCAGGTTGCTCCGGCCGGGCCGATCTACCAGGCCGGCACCTTGTCGGGCAACCCGGTGGCCATGGCCGCAGGCCTGGCGATGCTGGAGCTGGTGCAGGAGCCGGGCTTCCACACGCGCTTGAGCGAGGCCACCAGCATGCTGTGCGAAGGCCTTGAAGATGCCGCGCGCGCAGCCGGCATTGCCGTGACCACCAACCAGGTTGGCGGCATGTTCGGGCTGTTCTTCACCGACGACGTCGTGGAGAGCTACGCACAGGCCACGGCGTGCGACATCACCAGCTTCAACCGATTCTTCCACGCGATGCTGCAGCGGGGCGTCTACCTGGCGCCCTCGGCGTACGAAGCCGGCTTCATGTCCAGTGCGCACGACGAGGCGGTGATCGAAGCCACGCTGGCGGCAGCGCGCGAGGCGTTTGCGGACGTGGCGCGCTGATCGGCTGGGAATCGGGAATGGGGAGTTGGGAATCGGTGCGCAATTAGCGCGGGGCGTTGAGGGTTTGCGGTGCGCGTGGCCGCGTGCCCGCAAGGCTGTGTGGCGGTGCCTCCGAACGCGCGCCACCGGTACCAGGCGACCTCTAGCGTTTCTTCACCTGCGCACAAGCAGGCGCATCTGCCGCGGTGAAGTCCTCGACTCGGCGCAGCACACTTTGCTTTTGTCCTGTCGCTGTCATATGTTTCTGAAAGGTGCTCAGGGACGGGCATGGGTGGGGACCCTCGACGCAGCCGCTGCACCGTCGTCGCCGAATCAGGTGATTACGCTGCATTGCCGCTGTTTCACCCCGATCTGCAGCGTGTCGAGCCGGCACGCTGTCGACGCTCGATACGGCCGCCCTCGCCTCATGCTCAAGCCTGTTGCGCTGCTCACCCCGCGCCCGTCACCGTCGCGCGACCCTGCGATTCCCGATTGGCTGCTTGCCGGCAAGCTGGAGCCTGCGTTGCCGCGCCCCGGCGCGGTGGTGCGTGGCGCACTGCTGGCTGCGCTGGATCAGGCACAGGCACGTCCGTTGACGCTCTTGCTCGCCCCGCCCGGATTCGGCAAGACCACGCTGCTGGCGCAGTGGCACGCGCACCTGAGTACGCGCGAGCAGGGCGCGGTGGCATGGCTGTCGCTGGACGAAGAAGATGCCGACGCCCGGCGTTTTCTCGGCCATCTTGCGCTGGCGCTGCAGCACGCAGGCGCCGACCACGCGCTGTGCGCCACCGTGCTGCACAACCGCGAGCACGACCCGCGCGACGCGGTCGCATTGCTGATTCGCGCGCTGCGCGCGGCGCCCCGCCGCATCAGCGTGATCCTCGACGACTACGACCGACTCTGCAGCAGCGCTGTGGACGAACTGGTGCTACGCCTGGCCGAACACGGTGGTGGGCGTTTGCATTTGGTGCTCGCGACCCGCCGCGTACCCAACCTACCGCTGGCGCGACTGGATCTGCACGCGCAGCTGAGCCGCATCGGCAGCACGCAATTGGCGCTCGACGACACCGAAGCGCAGGCGTTGCTGGGCCCGCACGTGCCCGCTCCAGTGGCGGACGAACTGCGGCGCTACACAGAAGGCTGGCCGGTGGCGCTGCAACTGGCGCGGCTGTGGCTGGAAGGCGATACCCAACGTCAGCAGGACGTCGCCGCACGGTTCTCCGGGCGCAGCGCGCAGATTGCGGCGTACCTGGCAGAGCAGGTGGTCAACGATCTGGACCCGGACACCCGCGAGCTGCTGTTGCGCACCAGCCTGCTGGAACGCTTCAACGCCGCGCTCGCCGACGCGGTGCGCCAGCGCGCCGACAGTGGCCGCTTGCTGGCGCGGCTGGAGCATTTTCATGGTCTGCTGGTGCCGCTGGATGGCGAGCGCGAATGGTTCCGCTACCACCCGCTGTTTGCCGACTTTCTGCAGCAATTGCTCGACCGCGAACACCCAGGGCAGAGCGTGCAGCTGCATCAACGCGCAGCGCGCTGGTTCGGTGATCATCAGCATCTTGCCGAAGCGGTGCGGCATGCCTGGCGCGGCGACTGCGGCGATCTTGCCGCCAGCTACATCGCACGCGCCGGCACCTGGCAGCTGCTGCTGACTCACGGCACGCACCAAGCGCGGGCACTCCTACGCCATTTCGACCACCGCACCATCCGCGATACGCCCGCGCTCAATCTCACCCAGGCGCATCTGCACATCAGGCTGGGCGAATTCAGCCACGCGCGCCTGTTGCTGGAACGCTTCCGCGATTTTCCGGCTGCGCTACGCGAACCGCTGCAGCGCGACTACACCGTGGTCGTGGCGCTGCTGCGCGACCGTCTGGATGAAATCTGCGGCAATCCGCATGGCCTGACCCAGATTGCCGCACAGGCCGGCGCACTGGATGAAGACGACCATCTCGGCCGCGGCATGTTGCTCTGCATCTGCGCCACCACCGCGATTGCGCAAGGCGCTTTCGCGGTTGCCGAGCGCTACGCGCGCAACGCGCGCGACACCATGCAGCGCGGCGGCAGCGACATCGGTGCCAGCCAGGCAACGTTGTCGCTGGGGCAGAGCCTGTTCTATCGCGGCCGGCTCAGCGATGCGGAAGCCTGCTATCAACAGGCACTGAGCTGGTGCGCACGTGCCCCGCAACCGGATCGGGTGCTGGAAGCCGCCGCTCAGTGCCTGCTTGCGCAGGTGCACTACGAACGCGGCCACCATGACGACGCAGCCGACCTGCTGCATCCGGCGCTGGAATTGCTGGAGCAACACGATGGCGGCATGGACGTGCTGGCCGCCGGATACGGCACCGCGCTGGGGTTGGAACGGGTGCGCGACCACAGTGGACGCAGTGCGTTGCTGTTGCTGGAGCATATCGAACAGATCGCACACGGACGCAAGCTGGCGCGCTTGTCGGAACTGGCTGCGGCATGGCGGCTGATGCTGTTGCTGGAACATCCAGGCAACGCTGCCATCGATGTGCTGATCGCACGTACCGGCGGCGAATCCGGCTTGGCGCACACCTTGCGCTCGCCACACCGCTGGCACGATCGCGCGGCGATGGGCTTCGCGCTGGCGCGCTGGCATCGCCTGGCCGGGCGCAGCAGCGCAGCGCTGAGCATCCTCGGGCAGATCGAGCAGGCGTGCCTTGCCAACGACAATGTCTGCCATCTGGCACGCACCCGCGCATGTATCGCGTTGGTCCTGCAGCAACGCGGCGAACTGGTCGCCGCCCTGCCGTATCTGTACAGCGCGCTGGACCATGTCGCCCTCACGCAAAGCTGGCAGGCGATCGTAGAACTGGGCTTGCCCGCCAAGGCGATGCTGCGCTCGCTACGCCAGCACGACCCGCAGACCGTGGGCGGCACCACGCGTGCGTTGACCATCCAGGCGTTGCTCGAACGCCTCAGCGGCGACGACGACCCGGCCGGCGACATCTTCAGCGAGCGCGAACTGGAAGTGCTGGCGCAACTGGCGCGCGGCTATTCCAACAAGCAGATCGCGCGCTGCCTGCACCTGTCGGAAAACACGGTCAAATTCCATCTGAAAAACCTGTACCGCAAGCTCGACGCGCGCAGCCGCGAAAGCGCGCTTGCGCAAGCATTGCAGCGCGGGTTGTTGCGTGGAAGCGACCAGCATGCAGACCAGCCGCTGCAACGTCACTGACCCGAATCCGCCTGTCTCCCATGTTCAACACAGGCTGCACGTGTGGCGGCCAGGCCTGACAGCATTGGCCGCCCCAATGCATCACCCGAACGTCAGCGTGCCCTTCATCATCGCCCAGTGACCGGGGAAC
The DNA here is from genome assembly GCA_022749655.1 of Xanthomonas phaseoli pv. phaseoli. Taxonomy (GTDB): domain Bacteria; phylum Pseudomonadota; class Gammaproteobacteria; order Xanthomonadales; family Xanthomonadaceae; genus Xanthomonas; species Xanthomonas phaseoli. Next base: position 1,620,547 of record CP094243.1, on the reverse strand, counting down.
GAGCAGAAGAACGTGTAGTCGGCGCCCTTGCTCAGCTTGCTGGTGGGAAAACTCACCGTGGTGCTGTCGCCGCCGCCAATGACCTTGGTATGCGCAATCACGCGCGCGTCGGCCTTGGGCAGATAGCTGTCGGCGATGGTCGAACGTACGCCGGCATTGGCCACCGCCTGGAAATCGGCAGACTTGGTCAACACCCAGTTGTGCCCCATCACGGTGGCAGCCATCTTGCCGGAGTGCTTGAGCGTGAGCTCCACCTGCGTGCACTCGGGCGCAAGCTTGATCGCGCTCTGGTCGAACTTCATTTGATCGTTGCCGGTGATGGTCACCGCGCACATCCGTGCCCATGCCGTCGGCGCCATCAGCACCAGCGCACACACGGCAATCGTGGAAAACAGCTTCAAGAGAACACTCCTGCGTTGGGAAGTTGCGGCACAGCGGATGCGGCGCACGGATGCGGCGGTAATGGTGATAGGCCGACAGTGCCAGAGTAGCCGATACGCAATCAGCAGCACATCACGCCCGCATCAGCTGCGCAGCGGGCGCATCGACCAAGGTGGCCGATGGCTCGGCCGTCTGCGACCGAGCGCTCCGTCGCATGCCGGCCTTACGCGTAACGGAAAAACGCGTCCATCGGATCGGCCGCGGCAGTCTCCCTGCCCGGCACCGGCAACGGGCCGCGTTTGCCGGCAATCACCTGCACGAACGCGTGTTTGAAGCGCGCCATTTCCGCATCGGTGCCCACGGTAATGCGCGACCAGGTTGGCCACACCGGCCAGCTGCGGCCGATGAACACGCCGTGGGTGGCCATCTCATCCTTGAAGCTTGCTGCCGGGCGCTTCACATCGACCATAAAGCAATTGCTCTCCGAGGCAGTACACGCATAGCCCTGCCTGGCGAGAAAGTCCATCACGTCCGCGCGCGTCGCGGCCGTACGCGCGCGCCGTTGCGGCACCAGTGCAGGATCGCGCAGGCTGGCCAGTCCGGCAGCGGCGGCGGTGACCGGTAAGCTGTTGACGCTGTAGAACCGCAGCTTGGCCAGCAGGTCCGGGCGCGCGGCCGCATAGCCCAGGCGGATGCCGGCCATGCCATAGAGCTTGGAGAAGGTGCGCAACACCACCACGTCTTCGCCTGCGGCAACCATGTCGACGACGCTGCGCGTGCTCTGCGCAAAATGGATGTAGGCCTCGTCCACCACCAGCACGCTGCCTTTGGGCTTGTGTGCCAATGCGTAGTCCAGATCCTTGCGAGCGGTGACCGAGCCGGTGGGGTTGTTGGGATTGCAGATGTAGATCACGCCTGCGTTGGCATCGGCTGCGCACATGGCCTGTACATCGTGCGAAAAGTCCTTGCGCAGCGGCACCTTGATCAAGCGCGCGCCATTACGGGTTGCCGCACGCCAGCCGGATTCGTAGGTGGGGTCGGCGGTGACCAAGGCAGCGCTGGGCGAGGTGAATGCCAGCATCGTGTAGTCGAGCGGTTCGGTGGACCCGGCATACGCCATCAAATGATCCACCGGCAGCGTGAGCTCGGCAGCCAGGGTGGTCATCAATTCCATCTGTACCTGGCGCAGATAGCGCCCGCCCTGCGGTGCGATCTGCGCGATGGCCTTTATTGCGGCAGCCGACGGTCCATCCGGAAATTCATTGGAGTCGATCATCACCGGCGCCAGCGCCGTTGCCGTGCGGGCGCAATGGCAATGGAGCGTTCGACGGCGCTGGCCAGCAGCGGCAAGCTGCCGGCACCGGCGGCGCCGGCAAACAACGCGGAGTCGCGTAGAAAGGCGCGGCGCGAAAGAGCAGTGTTCATGACAACCTCCAGCAGGATGACAACGCGGATTCAGGAACGCACGGCAACCACTTCGATCTCGACCCGGTACAGCGGGTTACCCAATGCGGCGATCTGGAATGCCGAGCGCGCCGGCAGGTTGGGTTGCTCCTTGGTGCCGAAGAACTGGCGATAACCTTCCATGAAACCATTGAAATCCATCTTGCCGCCCATCGCCGGATCGCCGACCAGAAACACCTGCATCTTCACCACATCGCCCATGCCCAACCCCAGCGTGGCCAGCTGCTGCTTGATCTGGTTCAACACGCTCACCGTTTGCGCCTTGGTGTCGCCATAGGCGGCAGCGGAATCCTTCGGCGCACTGGCATCGATCACCGCCGGCACCTTGCCGCTGCTGACATACACCGTGGCCTTGCCGGCGGGAATTTCCACCGCGGCAGCGATGGGGAAATCGCTGTTGGGAATCTTGTGGCGGATCACCTCGGCGGCGTGTGCGGCACCGAGACTGGCAGACCACAGCACTGCAGTGGTGAGAACGGTCGTGATGGAACGGAGCATGGCAATTCCTTGTAGGAGAGAAGATCAGCGGCGAAGCGATTTGACATCGTCGATGGTCACGCGCTCGGCATAGTCGTTACCGAAGTGCGTGCGCACATAGCTCACCACTTCGGCCACCTGGCGGTCGTCGAGCATGTCGGCGAACCCCGGCATCCCGGCGTGGCCGTCGAGCACCATCATGGTGACGTAAGGGCCGGCAGCCAGCTTGGGATTGCCGGCAAGCGCAGGATAGTCGCCGGCACCTTGCGCACCATGGCCGGCCGACATATGGCAGCCTTGGCAGATCGCCTGGTAAACGTCCTTACCGGAGGCCTTGGCAAAGCCTTGCTGCGGAAACAGCTGGGTGGCATCGGAACTCTGCGCCTGCGCATCGCGCACGGTGGGCGGCAGCAACAAGGCGGTAATGGCAAGCGCTACGATGGCACCGAACGCTCTTGGCAGCAGACTCATGGGCGTGCTCCTGGGCAATGACCTTGCGATGCAGGCGGCCAACGACATCGTGTGCCGACAGAATGGCACCCTCCTGCCAGGCCGGAATGTACGACACGTGCTCGCCCGCCAGCGCCAGGCGCCCGTCGATCTGGCACAGCGGTTCGTAATGCTCGGCGCGCGCCTGCTCGGTCCACATGCCGAAGCAGCCATGCGTGAACGGCACGCGGTGCCAGCCGACCGCAATGCCGTTTTCGAATTCGCGCGGATACTGCGGATGCAGCTGGGTGCCGTATTCCACCGCCTTGCGCACGCGCAGTTCTGGTGGCATCGCGGTGAACTGGTAGGCATCCAGTCCCCACACATAGGCACCGAGCAGCACGCCCTTGCCCGGGCTGTGGTAGTTGGTGCTGGGGTAACTGATCAAGGTGATCGGCAGATCGGTGTAACTGATCCCGCCGTAGATCGCCTCGTCTTCTTCCCAGAAACGGCGCTTGAATTGCAGGCCCACTTTCACCGAGGCCGCATACGGCACCTTGCCGATCGCCGTGGTCATCGCATCGCTGGCGGTGACCGGTATGCGGCTGAGCACCGACAGTGGAATCGTGCAGATGCACCAGTCCGCGGTGGCGAGGCGCTCTTCGCCGCCACGCGCCGCATCCTGCCAGGACACGCGCACACCGCTGCCGTCCTGATCGATCTTGGTGACCTTGGCGTTATAGGTGATGGCATTGCCCAGCTGACGCGCGAATGCCTTGCCGATCTGGTCCATGCCTCCCACCGGCTGGAACATGGTGGTCTGCATCTCGTAGTTGTTGCCTGCTGCCAATGTGGTCCACAGGCGTGAGCGCAGCACGTCCTGCACGCTGAAAGGATCGGAAAATTCCGGCCTGCCAGACAGGCCGCCACCGGGATAGCGCGCAAACCCGCGCCGCTCGCTGCTGTCCTTGCCTTTGACATACCCGAACTTCTGGTCGAGCGCGCCCCAGGTACGCAGCGATTCCAGCAGCAGTTCCTGATCCTCGCGGCTGACGGCCGTGTCCAGAGCGTGTTGCTGCGTGCACTTGGCCAACAACTCGGACACGTGGCCCTTGTAATCGGCGTCGATGGCGCGAAAGCGCTGCGGTTTGCCGCCGAAGCCCTTCTGGCTGTGCAGCAGCGCGTTGTAATTGACCTGATTGAACGCTTCCAGCGCCACGCCGAACTGCTTGCAGTAGCTCAGCACCGCCTTGTGGTGGTGCGGAATTCGCCACGGCCCTGGATTGAGATACAAGCCCTCGTCGAACTGGCAATGCTGGGTGGCCCCGCCCAGCTCGGCATAGCGGTCGCCGCCGCGCAGGGTCCAGTTCCGCCCGCCGGGGCGGTCGTTGTATTCGAGCAATTGCACGCGGTAACCGGCCTTGCGCAACTCGAACGCCGCGCTCATGCCCGCCAGCCCGGCACCGAGGATCAAGACCGACGCCCCCTTGGGGTCGCCATCCAATTGCAGCGGCCCTTTGAAGGTGGACTCGGCCGCCATGCCAAGGCTGCTCATCGCCTGATACATCATTGCGCCGCCGGCGGTCATGCCGATGCGCGCCAGCAATTGCCGCCGCGTCATCGTTCCCGTGTGATTGCCTTGCATCAACGCACGTCCCCTGCATGTCATGGACCAACGCACGCAGCCGGCAACCCTGCCGGCCGCGGCTGCACCTCAGAATGTGTAGGCCAGGCTCGCGAACAGCTGGCGCGGTGCGATCAACTGATACGAGCCGGAGCTTTCGTTGGGAAACACCGCACCGATCGCATCGTCCTTGTCGAACAGGTTGTAGACCGACAACTGCAACCGGCCGCCGGCAAGAAACCCGCTGTCCTCGCCCTGATACCCGACGCTGCCGTTGACGATGAAGGTGGCATCCACCCGATCGGTGTTGAGCGTGTCGCCGTAGCGCTTGCCGGTGTACTTGGTATCGAGGTTGGCAAAGAAATGCGTGCCTTCCCAACCGCCGTTGACGCTGAACATCACCTTCGGCGCATCCGGCACCTCGTTGCCTTTCACCTGCACCAGGTTGCCGCTGACGGGGCCGAAATAGTTGTCCTGGAATTCGGATGTGTTCCAGGTCAGCGATGCGCCCAGCCGCCAGCCTGGCGCCGGTTTCCACATGCCGGAGACTTCCGCGCCATAGGTCTGTACGTCGCCGACGTTGGCGTAGACGGTCGGTGCAACCACCAGCGGGTCAGGGTCGGTGAGCGCGATGATGCGGTTCTCGTAATCGATCCTGTAGGCAGCCAGATAGCCGCTCCACTGCGTGGATTCGGCGCGGATGCCGATATCGATGTTGGTGGATTCTTCCGGCGCGATATCCGGATTGAAGGCACCGGAGGTCAGTGCCAGCCGCGGCGCCGAGCTGAAGTTCTCCGCGTAGTTGGCGAACACCTGCACCCCGTCGGCGAGCTGGAAGCTGGCGCCCACCTGCGGCTGGAACCAATCGCTGTTCTTGATGGAGACATCGCGCCGCACGCCAGCGTTGAAATCGTCGAGATTGGCGATGCCGTTGTAGTCGCGTTTGACATCCAGCCCCTTGGCGCCGAATTCCATCGTGAGCCGGTCCTCGAGCAGGCGGAGCGTGTCCTTGATGTAGAGCTGCTTCACTTCGGTGGAGAAGTGGTTGTCGTAATAGATCACGATCGGCAGCGCGCTTTTGAGCAATGCGCCGGTGGCCGGGTCCAGGTTGTACAGCGGGCGCACCTGATCGAAATCGTAGTTCTCGTACCACGCACCGACTTCGAGTTTGTTGTGCTCGGTCTCCCACGCCACCGCCGTTGTGAGGCCATAGCGATCGCCGCCCATGATTTCTTCGCGCCGCGTCATCGCACCGACGTGGGTGACATTGCCGCTGGCGTCGACGATCTGCGGGTCGTTGATGGCGATATCGGTGCGCCCCGGCGTGCCGGCGATGGCATCGTCGTACAGACCTGTCGCCGTGCTCGGCGGAGTGCCGCCGACGCCATACCCATGCTTGTTTTCGTAATAGCCGGTAAAGGTGAAGCCGATTGCATCGTTGAACAGGAAATCGCCGTGCAGGCTCAGCAGCGAGTCGCGTCGCCCGTTCTGCCATTCGCTGTAATGCTCGGCATCCACTTCCGGGTTGCCGGTGATGCGCTCATGCAGATCCCAGGACACCGAACCATCGGAGTTGTACGACTGCACGTCGTAGTCCTTGCGGTTGTTGTAGATCCAGCCCAGCGTCAGGCTGCCTGCATCCCAGGCCTGGCGAATCTTGGCTTCGAAGTGGTCGCTCTTCTGCGTGGCCGGCTCCATGTCCCACATCCCGCCTTGCGTGCGCGAGGCAGACAGATACGCACTGGGGCCGCCCTCCCACCAATCCGGGGTATCCAGGCGCACGAAGCTGCGCACCAGATCGTTCGAACCAATCGTCTGGGTGAGATTGCCGCTCCAGCTGTCGCCGCCCTTCGGTGGCAGGCTGGTGTAACGGATCGCACCGCCCAACGCGTGATACGACGGCTGGGTGACGTCGCCCGAGCCGGCCGACACGGTGACATCGAGCAGATTTTCGCTGGACACGTACCGCGTAATCGGCCCGCCTTCGCGGGTGTCGAAGGTTTCGATCGGAATGCCGTCCAGGGTCACGCCGATCTGGTTGGCGGAAAACCCGCGGATGGTCATCGAATCACCAAACTCATACAGCCCGAACGGGTCGGTGGTCTGCACGTTCACGCCGGGCAGGCTGGCCAACAGCTGCTGCGGCGCAACGCCGGGCACCTGCGCCTGGATCTCGTCCACCGAGATGGACGCGGTGGTGCGCGTAGAACCGGTCCCCACCACGCTGACCGCATCGAGCGTGCGTGCGTCTTGCGCCAGTGCAGGCAAGGCCTGCGCACCGGCCAGCAACAAGGTCATTGACGCCAGCGCGTGGCGCGGGCGGGCGGTGGCGAGGATGTCGGCGACCGAGGCCGCCAATTGATCGGTGTTCAAGCACTTTGGCATGCAATCAACCCCTGGAGACGTGTGGCGTGCTGAGTGACCGGGCGCTCCCCGAGACCGGCTGAGACCGCGGATGCGGCGTGCAGTGACCATAACCAGCACGCTTGCTCGGCAATCGCGGTGCGGCGGGTGGGGTCTGTGCAGGCGGGTAGGTCGCTACCGAATTCAAAACTCTGAATAGGTAACGACACCACCTACCTGCGCGGAGATCCTGCATTGCAGGTCTTGCGCGCTTGCCATGCCGCGCCGAATCGACAACGCTGCGCAGCCACCGTACGAGCACGCACATGTCGCCCGCACCATCGCTGCTGTTGCTGGATTTCGACGGCGTGCTTGCGCACTACGCGCGGCCACGGCGCCTGGCCGCGCTTGCAGCAGCGGCGCGTTGCTCACCGCAGCACGTGCATGAGGTGCTATTCGTGCAAGGCCTGGAGCGCGCCTACGATGCTGGCGCGATCGACACGCAGGCGTATCTGGCGCGTTTGAGCGAAGGGCTGGGGCAGCCGATCGATCGCGCGACCTGGATCGATGCGCGCGTGGCGGCCTGTCGCGCCGACCCGTCGGTGGTGACACAGGTGCTGGCGGTGTCGACAACCACGGCGGTGGCGGTGCTCACCAATAACGGCCCGTTGATGCAAGAAGCGATCGAGCGGATCGTGCCATCGCTCTTTCCGTTGTTGCAGGGCCGCGTGCTGTGCAGCGGCACACTGGGCGGCCGCAAACCGGATGTGCCGGTCTATCAGCGCGCGCTTGCACAACTGGAGCAACGCGCCGAAGGCACGTTGTTTGTCGACGACCTATTCGTCAACGTGCGCGGCGCACGCGCGGCCGGCCTGCATGCCGACACCGTGCGCGACGCCCGCGGATTGCGGCGGGTGCTGAAGCGGTACGGACTTGCATGAAACCAAGCCCCTCTCCCGTCGGGGAGGGGTTGGGGGTGAAGGTACGGCGGAAGACAGCCATCCCATCCGGGCAATGAAAAAAGGGCACTGCGTCGGCGCGCTCCATGCCACACACCACTCATCTCCAACACCCTTCCAGCCGGCACGGTGCCGGCCAGGGGCGCGCCAGCATGGCCAGGCGTCAGGACTTCTCGACATACTCGGCAATGGCCAGCCGCAAGCGCGCCAGGCCATCGGCCAGTTCGGCATCGGTCAGATTCAGTGCCGGTACGAAGCGCAGTACATCCGGGCCGGCCTGCAGCAGCAGCAGACCATGCGTGGCCGCCAGGTCGAGGATCGCCCCGGCCTGCCCCGCGTGCGCAGGAGCCAGTACCGCGCCCAGCATCAAGCCACGCCCACGAATCTGCGCAAACAGGCCGAACTCGGCATTGAGCGCTTCCAGCCCGGCGCGCAATGCCGCCGATTGCCGCACCACGTTCTCGGCGATCTGCGGCGAAGCCAGCTTGCGCAGCGCCACGCGCGCCACCGCCGCGGCCAGCGGATTGCCGCCGAAGGTGGTGCCGTGCGCGCCGAACTGCATGGTTTCGGCCACCTTGGGCCCGGCCAGCATCGCGCCGATCGGGAAACCGCCGCCGAGCGCCTTGGCCAGCGTCACGATGTCCGGCGTCACCTGTTCCTGCCAATGCGCGAACAGCGTGCCGGTGCGGCCCATGCCGCATTGAATTTCGTCCAGCACCAGCAGCGCATCGTGCTGATCGCACAGCGCGCGCACCCGGCTCAGGAAGCCCGGCGCGGCCGGCATCACCCCGCCCTCGCCCTGGATCGGCTCGACCATCACCGCAGCCACATCGCCGCCGGCCATCGCCGCTTCCAGCGCCGCGACGTCGTTGAAATCCACATAGCGAAATCCACCCGGCAGCGGTTCGTAGCCTTCCTGGTACTTGGGCTGCGCAGTGGCGGTGACCGATGCCAGCGTGCGGCCATGGAAACTGCCGCGGAAGGTGACGATGACGCGCTTGTCGGCCGGACGGCCCTGGCTGCTGGCCCACTTGCGCACCAGCTTGATCGCCGCCTCGTTGGCCTCGGTGCCGGAATTGCACAGGAACACCTTGTGCGCGAAGCGCGAGGCGTTCACCAGTTCCTCGGCCAGTTTCAGCGGCGGCGCGCTGAAAAACACGTTACTGGTGTGCCACAGCTTGCCGGCCTGCTCGGTGAGCGCAGCCACCAGGTCCGGATCGTTATGGCCGAGCCCGCTCACCGCAATGCCCGACGACAGATCCAGATATTCGCGCCCGGCATCGTCCCACACGCGGCTGCCCTGGCCGCGCTCCAGCACCACCTGGCGCGGGCGATACACCGGCAGGTAGTAATGCGCGAGGGACAGGGGCGAATCGGCAGCGGTGCTCATGAGGATGGGTCGCAGAAGCGGAGGGAGAAGCGGCATTCTCGCGCATTCGCCGGCCTGCGGCACAATGGGCGCATTCGCCCTTTCTCCGATCCGCAACTCACTGCCGCCACCGATGATGGCTGGCGCCGGCAGTGGTTCGACATCATCTACCGCCACGACACCCGCCCCTCGCGCAATTTCGACCTGATGCTGGTGGTCGCGATCCTCGCGAGCGTGGTGGTGATCATGATCGACAGCGTGCCGCGCATCCATTCGCATGCCGCGGACTGGCTGGTACCGCTGGAATGGGCGTTCACGGTGATCTTCACCATCGAATACGCGTTGCGTCTGGCCGTGGTGCGGCGCCCGCTGCATTACGCACTGAGCGTGTGGGGCGTGATCGATCTGCTGTCCATCCTGCCCAGCTATCTGTCGTTCTTCGTACCCGGCGCGCAGACGCTGCTGGTGGTGCGCGTGCTGCGCATCCTGCGGCTGTTCCGCATTCTCAAGCTCACCCGCTACATCGAAGAAAGCGGGCAATTGCTGGATGCGCTATGGCGTAGCCGTCGCAAGGTGTTGGTGTTCCTGTTCACCGTGCTCACCATCACCGTGATCGCCGGCGCCACGATGTACATCATCGAAGGCCCGCAGCACGGCTTTACCAGCATCCCCACCAGCATGTACTGGGCCATCGTCACCATGGCCACGGTGGGCTTCGGCGATCTGGTGCCGCAGACCACGCTAGGCCGGTTCGTCACCTCGGCCCTGATCCTGATCGGCTACAGCATCATCGCCGTGCCCACCGGCATCTATACCGCCGAACTGGCCAGCTCGTTGCGCGAAGGAGGCCATACCGGCAAACGCGACGCGCGCAACTGCGCCCGCTGCGGGCTGGAAGGCCACGCAGCCGACGCACGCTATTGCCGGCAATGTGCCGAGCCATTGCCGGAGCTTGGCAACGGCTGAGGCGCTGGAGCAGCCAACACCACGGCGCCGCCGTCGGGCGGACGCGGCCGTTGCTCGGTAGGGCGTGTGCGGCTCCTACATCGCGGCTCCAGCCTGCCGTCCACGCCCACGACCACTGCGCGCCCTGTGTGTCTCAGTCCAGAAACAGATCCGGCAACAGCGCACGCGATGGATCCATCGCGTAGCCGCGCAAGTCGGTGATGCCGGCCTGCGCGAGCACCTCGTCATCAATCAGGAAGTGCCCATGAAACCCGGCCGCAGCGCGCGTCAGCACCGCATGCGCGGCGTCGGCCATGATCTGCGGCCGGCGGCAGGCCGCTGCGTCCACACCCGGAATCATGTTGATCGCGTCGGTGGCGATCACGGTGCGCGGCCACAACGCATTGATCGCCACGCCTTGCGGGCCGAATTCTGCCGCCAGCCCCAGGGTGACCAGACTCATGCCCATCTTGGCCAGCGTGTAGCCGGTATGCGCGCCCCACCACGCCGGGTTCAACGACGGCGGCGGCGCCAAGGTGAGAATGTGCGGATTGGCCGCCTGCAACAGATGCGGCAGGCACGCCTGCGCGCATAGAAAACTGCCACGCGCGTTGACCTGCTGCATCAAATCGAAGCGCTTCATCGGCGTGTCCAGCGCGCCGCGCAACCAGATCGCACTGGCGTTGTTGACCAGGATGTCGATCCCGCCGAACGCATCGACCGTTGCCGCCACTGCCGCACGCACCTGCACTTCGTCGCGGATGTCGCACTTGAGTGCCAGCGCCTGCCCACCGGCCGCAGTCACCGCTGCGGCCACGCTATGGATGGTGCCGGGCAACTTGGGGTTGGCCACCGCCGACTTGGCCGCAATCGCCACATTGGCCCCATCGCGCGCCGCCCGCAACGCAATCGCCAAGCCGATTCCGCGCGAGGCACCGGTGATGAACAGGGTTTTGCCCGATAACGTCATGGGATTAGGGAGTCGGGATTGGAGATTCGCAAGAGCTTATTCCTTCATTGCTAACACCAACCAACCCACCGCTCAAGCAATCCGCTCTTGCGAATCCCAAATCCCGAATACCCAATCCCGGCCCCTCAGGGCTTCGGTCCCTGCCCTTCATTGTCTTCCCAGTGCAGCACGCGGCGGGTCACGAAGCGGTAGACCGGTTTGCCGGTAGCGAACCACAGCTCGCGGACCCAGGAGGTGCGCTTGAGCACGCGGCGTTCCACCGGGGTCAGCGCGGCCGGGCAGTACATGCGCTTGTGTTTGAGCAGGTGGCGCAGATCCTCGCGGGCAAGCAGACGCATCCAGCGCGCGCGTGGGTTGCCGCGCACCGCCAGCTGGAAATCGATCACCGCCGGGCTGCCGTCCTCCTGCACCAGCCAGTTGGCTTCCTTGGCCAGATCGTTGTGGGCCACGCCGCGGCGATGCAGTTGCTGCAACAGCCTGCGTGCGCTGCGGAAGTAGGCCAGATCGCCGCGCGGCGGGCGCTGGTACATCGCAGCGCCGTCCAGATAACTGCGGTCCAGGTGCCGCCCGTCCCAGTGCAGCAGCCGCGGTGTGCGCGGCACGCCATCCAGCTGGCGCAAGGCCAGCGCTTCGCGGCGTGCCAGCCACCAGGCCACGCCACGCAACAGCCACGGCGCCACGCTCAGGTCGCGACGCACGAACATGCGTTCGCCATCGCGGACCAGCAGGATGCGCCCGAACGTATCGGACTTCAGTGGCAGGTTGGCTGCAGGGTCGTGAGTCATCCCCCATTGTAGGCGGCAGGTCTGTCTCGCCGCGCGCATCTATGGCATGCGCGCGTGCGGCAGCTGCAGGGCTGCAACCTCAGGTGAAGCCGATCCCCGATGTGAGGACGATGCAGGTCAGGCACCGCCGCGCCCACCTATAATTCAGGGATGAACTCATGGATCGACGCCACGCTGGAGTGGATCGGACACCACCCCACCTTGGCTGGCGTGGTGATCTTTGGCATCGCATTTTGTGATGCGGTGATCGTGCTGGGCGCCATCGTGCCCGCGTTGCCGTTGCTGTTCGCCATTGGCGTGCTCATCGGGCTCGGGCAGATCAACGGCCCCTATGCGGTGGTATGCGCCACCCTGGGCGCCTTCGTTGGCGATGCGTTGAGCTTCTGGGTCGGCCATCGCTGGGGCCATCAGTTGCACACCTACTGGCCATTCCGGCGTTACCCGCAATTGCTGGAGCGCGGCGAGCTGCTGTTCCGCCGCAATGCCTTCAAGAGCATCCTGATTGCGCGCTACGTGGGTGCAGTGCGCCCGTTCGTGCCGGCGATTGCCGGCATGTCGCACATGCCCTTCAAACGGTATCTGGTCGCCAGCGGCCTGGCCTGCGTGTCGTGGGCGTTGTTGTTCCTGGTGCCCGGCTGGGTGCTGGGCACGGCCTACGACGCAGTGGCCGCGGTGGCCGGGCGGCTATTTGTGGTGGTTGCATTGCTGGCGGCGGTGATCGGGCTTGCCTGGGCGGTGGTGCTGTATTCCTACCGCTGGTCGGCCGGTCACCTGGATGCCTTGCTGGCGCGCCTGCTGGAGTGGTCGCACCGGCATCCGGTCCTGGGGAATTGGTCGGTCGGCGTCTTCGACCCGCGCCGTCGCGAATCGGTGCCGCTGGCCATGATGGCCTTGATGCTCTTGCTGCTCGGCTGGGGCTGGTTTGTGCTGCTGATGGTGGTGCTGGCGCATGGCGAGCCGCTGCGCGTGGACCTAGCCGTGCACGACCTGATGCTGGCGCTGCGCAACCCCTTGGCCGACTACCCGATGGTGGCGCTGGCCTCGTTGGGCGACTGGCAGGTGCTGTTGCCGGCCATTGCCGCCGCGATGGGCTATCTGGCTTGGCGCCGTCGCTGGATGGCCGTGGCCCATTGGGTGATCGCGCTGGCCTTCGGCCTGGCGCTCACGCAGCTGCTTGGCGCCACCGTCCAGGTAGTGCGCCCGCCTGCGGCCAGCAGCGGTTTCGGCTTTCCGTCGGTTGCGGTCACCATGGCCACGATCGCCTTCGGCTTTTTCGCGCTGTTGATCGCGCGCGAGTTGCCTGGCCGCCGCCGCGTGTGGCCGTATCTGGTCAGCGGCGCCATCGTCTCGCTGATCGGTTTTGCACGTTTGTACCTCGGTGCGCACTGGCTCAGCGACGTCGTCGGCGGCATGTTGTTCGGCATCTTCTGGCTGCTGGTGCTGGGCATTGCCTACCGCCGCCGCGCCACGCGTGCGTTCTGGGTCAAGCCGGTGTCGTGGATCTTCTACGGGGTGTTCGTGAGCTGCGCAATTTATTTTGCGCCGCGCAACCTCGACATCAAGCTGGCCAAGTTCGAACCACCGCCGCCGGCATTGATGGAGTTGCCCGCAAACGCGTGGTGGGAAGACCAATGGCGTCTGCTGCCGGCACGCCGCAACGAATTCGACGACGATCAGCGTTGGCCGCTGGACGTCCAATTGGCCGGCCCGCTCGCCCCGCTGCAGCGCCAGCTTCAGGCGCGCGGCTGGCGGGTCCAGCCGCAGGCTGGCTGGGAACAGGCGCTGCACTTGCTCGATGTCAGCGGCCGCCCGGACGAAGTACCGATTCTCCCGGCCACGCTGGATACCCAGGTCGAAGCCCTGTTGATGGTGCGCCACGCCGCGCCCGGCCACGTGCATGTGCTGCGCCTGTGGCCGGCGGCCGCACACCTGCAGCCGGATGCACAACCGCTGTGGGTGGGCAGCACCCAGACCTTGCACTACAGCCGCCATTTCAGCCTGATCGGGCTGTGGTACCCGCTGCGCGGCGTCGATCCTGCATTGAGCGCGTTGCGCGAGGCGCTCGGCCCGCTGCCCCATCGCATGGAACGGCGTCGTCGCTCGCAGGTGCCGGTAATCCTGATCGACAGCACCTCGAGCAGCGCGGTGCGTGGCGAGGACAAAGCTGCACCGCAGACGGAAACCACTGCGTCCAAGCCTGCCGTATCAGATCCGCCACAACGGCGCCGTTGATCGAGCGGGCAACAGGCGATCGCGCGTCGTGTCGGTGTGGGATGTCAGTAACGGCCGTTGAACCCTGTCTCGATGGTGACGTGCTGGCGCCGTCTTGAGGCTGCTGAATTTTCAGGGTGAACGCTTGGCTAGCCGAGCGCTAGGTGCCCTCGCCGCTTGCGGGACACGCCGTGAACCCATCCATGGGGGCTCGATGGCGGCATCCATGCCGCCCACGGTTCCGCAAGCGGCGAGGACACTGCACCAGGACGTTGTCGGTGATCTACCAAAGAGCAAAGAACAGGGCGCCGCCTGGTTACTTGCGTCGCATGGTTGCTATCGCTTGAACACTCTGCGCACCCACCATCTCCACTGGCCCTTGCCCGCTCACCATCGCGGGACCTTACGCGGCATGGATGCCGCGTAGAGCTTACAAGGACGTCCTTGCAGCGTGTTCCGCGATGGTGGGCGGGCAAGGGCCCTGCAGCCAAGCCGCAGATCATCAGCCCTGCAACTGTCAGCGCCGTTCAATCTCCTTTCAAAGCGACTGGGGATCAGCGCCGTTCGGATATGCAAACGCCGCGTTGAATCAGCGCGCGATATCTCACCACAACACGCCATCCACCGGCTGCATCGGCTCCGGTGCCTGTTCGCCAATCGCCTGCAGCGCATCGATTTCCACCGTGCGGCACATGCTGTCCAGCGGCAGGTCGTGGATGGTGTTGGCGAATGGGTCCACCAGCTCATCGCCGATCTTGAGCACTGCCAGAAACATCAAACCAGCCACGGTCGAACCGACCGGCGTGGCGTATTGCAGCGTCTCCACCAGACCGATCGGCAGCAGCACGCAGAACAGCCGCGTAAACAGCGTCGGATAAAAACGGTATTGGTACGGCAACGGGGTATTTTTCAGGCGCTCCATGCCGCCCTGCGCGTTGGCGATATCCACGAGGATGCGCTCCACGCTGGCCTGCTGGATGCTATCGATCCAGCCATCGCGCCGCGCCTGCTCCACGCTGCGGCCGGTGATGTCGAGCAAGCCGTTGGCCACATTGGTGCGGGTGATCACCGTGGTCACCTCATCGGCGTCCAGACGCGGCTGCAATGCCGTGGCAACCGGCAATCGACGCAACTGGCAGCGCAAGGTATTGACGTAGGCGATCTGGCGTAGCGCGATCGTGCGCCCGAGCGCTGCTGCTTCCGGCGCGGACAGAATGCTCACGCTCAAACGCACCAGGTTGCGCGATGCGTTGATCATCTGGCCCCACAGCACACGCCCTTCCCACCAGCGTTGATAGGTGGAATTGGCCCGAAAACCCAGGAACAACGCCAACGCCGAGCCGAAGATGGTCAGCGGCAGCGCCGGCGCGCGGAACGGCAGCACGTAGTAGATGATCGTGATCAACACATCCCATACGAACAGCACCGCCAGGGTCCGCCAGACCTGGTTGAACACATCCGCCACACGCGGTTTGACATCGATGATCAAGGCTCACTCCCGTGGATCGATAGCGAGTGCGGCCAGTGCACGCATCCAGTGTGTGGCTGCCATCAACATCGCACTCAAGCGATGCGAGTGTGCCGTTGCATGGGTGCAGGTGCAGTGATGGGCTCGCCTGCGCCATTGCGTCGACGCGTTATGGCATCCATGCGAGCAATTGATCCAGCCGCCGATGCGGATCGTCCTGCTGCAGCAGGGACAGACGCTGTTGTTCGGTCAGCGGCAACAGCTCGGCCAACCGCCAGCCGACCCAGGCGGCTTGATCCAGCAAACCCGGCCCCACCGAAGCGAATTCGCCCCCACCTGTTCGAGCATCCGCTCGAGCACCGTGGCCAGCAAGCTGTGCTCGGGACGCAATTCGTCGTCGCTGTCGGGCTCGCACCAGCTCACCTGGCCGACGACCAGGCCGTTGTCGCGGATACGCGAACGCTGCACACGGAAGCGGCGCGTACCGCGCAAGCGCAGCACCAGCACGCCATCGGCCCCGACATCGAAATCTTCGATACGCACCTCGGTGCCGAAGGCAACCGGCGTTGCCGGCGCGCCAACCTCGGTGCCGTCCAGAATCAGGCAGACACCGAAGCTTGTGCCGTTGCGGCCGCTCTCGCGTACCAGATCCAGATAGCGTCGCTCGAACACGCGCAAGCCCATCGCCGCACCGGGCAGCAACACGCTGTGCAACGGAAACAGCGGCAGGGGGCTGGTCTCGCCGGCAGGCATGAGCGGCACCATCAGGACAACTGCGCCAGGAAGCGACGCGGCGCACCGTCGAAGCCACCGTTGGACATGAACACCACATGGTCGCCGGGCTGGGCAATCTCGCCCAGCGCGCGCAGCAGGGCATCCACGTCCTGCACCACGCGTGCCTGGCCGCGCACCTGCGCAATGATCGGTGCCGCGTCCCAGGCCAGTTCCGGCCGATGCAGAAACACCACTGCATCGGCATCGTGCAACGACGGCGCCAGCGCCTGCGCATGCGCGCCCAGCCGCATCGAATTGCTGCGCGGCTCCATGGCCACCACAACACGCGCCGCACCGACCTTCGCACGCAGCCCCTGCAACGTCGTCGCGATGGCGGTGGGGTGGTGCGCAAAGTCGTCGTACACGGTGATCGCGCGCGCGCTACCGATGACTTCCAATCGCCGCTTGACGCTCTGGAACTGCGCCAATGCCGGCATCACTGTCGCCGGGTCCACACCTACCGCTCTGACCGCCGCCAGCGCCGCCAGCCCGTTCAGGACGTTATGCCGCCCCACCAGCGGCCATCGCACCTGGCCGATTTCCACGCCACGATGCAGCACCGCAAACGCGCTGCCATCGACCGCGATCAACCGCGCGCTCCAGTCCAGCGACGCATCGAACCCGAACCGCTCCACCGGCGTCCAGCATCCCATCGCCAGCACCTCGGCCAGGTGCGCGTCTTCGCCGTTGACGATCAGGCGACCGCGCGCGGGCACCGTGCGCACCAGATGGTGGAACTGGCGCTGGATGGCCGCCACGTCCGGGAAGATGTCGGCGTGGTCGTATTCCAGGTTATTGAGGATTGCCACCAACGGCCGGTAGTGCACGAATTTGCTGCGCTTGTCGAAAAAGGCAGTGTCGTATTCGTCGGCTTCCACCACGAATTCGCGCCCCTGGCCCAGCCGCGCCGACACACCGAAATCTTCGGCCACGCCGCCGATCAGAAACCCCGGCGCGCGCCCGGCCGCCTCCAGCAGGTAGCTCAGGATGGTGGTGGTAGTGGTCTTGCCGTGGGTACCGGCCACGGCCAGCGTGTCGCGGCCGGGCAGCACCTGCTCGGCCAGCCATTGCGCGCCGGAGGTATACCGGCGGCCGGCATCCAGTACCGCCTCCACCGCCGCGTTGCCGCGCGACAGGGCGTTGCCGACCACCACTTCGATCGCGTCCGGCGAGATATTGGACGGCGCATAGCCCTGCGCCAGCGCAATGCCCAGCGTTTCCAGCTGTGTAGACATCGGTGGATAGATGGCCTGGTCGCTGCCCTCCACCTGCCAGCCCAGCTCACGCGCCAGGGCGGCGACACCGCCCATGAAAGTTCCGGCGATGCCGAGAATGTGGAGTTTGCTCATGCCGCCCATTGTCGCCGATCGTCGCAGTTGCCGGACATTCCGATCCAATGCAAGCCCAAGTGTCGGGGATTTCCTACCGTACTGTCGGGAATTTCCCGATGTGCGAACCCGATCACATCCCTCACTATGCTGAACGCCAGTCGCAGCATCCCTTTGGTCCTACTCCCCAAGAGGCCAAATCCCCAGGGAGCTCATGCTGTCGGGGCTCTGAGCAAGCCTACTACTGGCGTTATTCTGCCCCGGGCGTCTTGTACGTCCGGGGTTTTTCTTTGGGGCACCGTCCGGGCGATCATGGCCAGAACGCAACGCCGCCAGGCGCCGCGCCTGCCCACGGCCGGGCCTTGCGCCCGGCCGCCCATTGCCGGCTCAGCGGCCGAGCGCCTTGCTGATGCGCTCCAGCACTTCGTCCAGCGAACCCACGCCGTCCACGCGCGCCAACTTGCCGCGCTGCTCGTAGAAGCCGATGACCGGTGCGGTGGAATCGGTATAGACCTGCAGACGCTTGCGCACCGACTCCGGGTTGTCGTCTTCGCGGCCTTCGGCCTTGGCACGACCGGCGATGCGCTCGACCAGCAGCTCGCTGGCCACATCCAGCTGCACCACGGCATCCAGCGGCTGACCGATCTTGCCGAGCAGCTCGTCCAGCGCATTGGCCTGGGCCACATTGCGCGGGTAGCCATCCAGGATGAAACCCTTGGCCACATCGGCCTGGCCGAGGCGCGCCTCGAGCATGCCGAGCAGGATGTCGTCGGACACCAGGTCGCCGCGTGCCATGACTTCCTTGGCCTTCAACCCCAGCGGCGAGCCAGCGGCCACTTCGGCGCGCAACAGGTCGCCGGTGGAAATGTGCGGAATATCAAACGTGTCTTTGAGACGTGTCGCCTGGGTGCCCTTGCCCGAACCGGGCGGTCCCAATAGAACCAATCGCATCAGTGGACTCCACTTTCGAATAAAAACGCGTTGCGGTGGGCGGCGTTAGACTCACGTCTTCGCCGGCGCTGACCGTATGGTCGTGCAGCTTACCGCATCCGGGGAATGTCCCGGCACTGTCCCCCTGCGCCATGTTCCCATGTGAGGAGTCTGTCCCCTATGACCACTGGCAACCTGCTCTATGCCCAATCCGGCGGCGTCACCGCCGTCATCAACGCCACCGCAGCCGGCGTCATCGCCGAAGCGCGCGCGCGCAAGATCAAGGTGCTGGCCGCACGCAACGGCATCCTGGGCGCCTTGCGCGAGGAGTTGATCGACACCTCCAAAGAGTCCGCCGCCGCCATTGCCGCCCTGGCGCAGACGCCCGGCGGTGCATTCGGCTCGTGCCGCTACAAGCTCAAATCGCTGGAAGAAGACAGCACCAAGTACGAGCGTCTGCTCGAGGTGCTGCGCGCGCACGACGTCCGCTGGTTCCTCTACAACGGCGGCAACGACTCGGCCGACACCGCGTGGAAGGTCTCGCAACTCGCAAAGGCCTATGGTTACCCGCTGCACTGCATCGGCGTGCCCAAGACCATCGACAACGATCTGGCGGTGACCGACACCTGCCCCGGCTTCGG
Source organism: Xanthomonas phaseoli pv. phaseoli (assembly GCA_022749655.1). Classification (GTDB taxonomy): domain Bacteria; phylum Pseudomonadota; class Gammaproteobacteria; order Xanthomonadales; family Xanthomonadaceae; genus Xanthomonas; species Xanthomonas phaseoli. Next base: position 1,601,449 of record CP094243.1, on the reverse strand, counting down.
CTCGGCCGCCAAGTACACCGCGGTGTCGGTACGCGAGGCCGCACTGGATGTCGCCGCCATGGCCGACACCTCCACCAAGGTCTTCATCTATGAGGCGATGGGCCGCCATGCCGGTTGGCTGGCCGCAGCGGCAGGCCTGGCCGGGCAAGATCCGGACGACGCCCCGCAGATCATCCTGCTGCCCGAACGCGCCTTTGATCAGGCTGCATTCCTGGCCAAGGTGAAGCAGGTGGTGGACAAGGTCGGCTGGTGCGTGGTGGTGGCCAGCGAGGGCATCCAGGACGCGCACGGCAAGTTCGTCGCCGATGCCGGCGGTGCGGCCGACTCGTTCGGCCACGCGCAGCTCGGCGGCGTGGCCGCGTTCCTGGCCGCGCAGGTCAAGCAGGAGCTCGGCTACAAGGTGCACTGGACGCTGCCCGATTACCTGCAGCGCTCCGCGCGCCATCTCGCATCGAAGACAGACTGGGAACAGGCGCAAGCGGTCGGCAAGGCCGCAGTGCAATACGCACTCAAGGGCATGAACGCGGTGATCCCGGTGATCGAACGCGTCAGCGACGCACCATACCGCTGGAAGATCGTGCCCGCGCCCCTGCACAAGGTGGCCAACCACGAAAAGAAGATGCCGCCCAGCTTCCTGCGCAAGGACGGCTTCGGCATCACCGAACGCGCCCGCCGCTATTTCGCCCCGTTGATCAAGGGCGAAGCCCCGCTGGTCTACGCCAGCGATGGCTTGCCGAAGTATGTGACGTTGAAGAACGTGGCGGTGGCCAAGAAGCTGCCGGCTTGGGAGGGGTGAGATCGAAGCTGCGTGGGATGCACAGCGATGTTCAACGCTCCGCTGAGGTGGTGGCAGATCGGGCGACTTACACACGTGGCCTGCGCACTAACTGAAGGTGACGCCGAAGGCGTGGGTCATTACGACAGGATCATGAAGGCGCGTGGTCCAGGCGATTGTCGAAGTAGCTGATCCACCTGTGCATGTACTGAAAGCGAACCCCGGCCTGGCCGGGGTTCGTTGTTACGGATGCACAGCAACATCTGACTTACTGACACGCCTTGCCTTCCACCGTCATCTGCGCAGCGAACATGGGTACCTGCGGAATCTTGCCGGCAGCGGCTTGCTGCTTGGCGTCTTCCAAGTAGATGCGCGACTGGCCTTGTCCATCGAGCTGCGGTTTCGCATCCACCGGCTTGCGCCATACGCGCACGACCGCTTGCTGTGACGGGCAGGCTGCGCTCGGTACGCGGATCACATCGTTGAAGATCCAGCCCGAGGCAACACTGGGCGCGGCCTTGGCGAAATCCACGAAGCGTGCACGTGGTTGGCAGGTGGGGCTGCTGCGGACTACCGACAATGTATACGGCTGTGCAGCATTTCCGGTAAATACGCCTTCCAGACGTGCGCAGGCTTCCGGGATCTGACGCAAGGTGTGCACGGCGCCGACCGCTTGCGCGGTGCCGGGTGCGCGCGGCTTGAGCTCGGGCGTGGGATCGGCTGCAAACGCTTGGCTCGTCAGCAACAGCGTCGCGAGCATCGCGGCGTATTTTTGCGTGGCATGGGGGACATGGACACTCCTGGGTCGACCGAATCACGTTGGCCGCAGGCTGTCACGCCGCAACTGAACGACGCGCCAAAGCCGTAATGCTGGTCGCCATGCGAGGCGCGGCGCATACTCGGTCGCGATCCGGCCACCTGAACATTCGCGACGCGCATTACGGCCCGGCGGCCGTCGAGTCCGTATTCGTCAATCCACTCGGTGTGTGCATCGCCCTTGGTTCGTCCCGACCGGACGACATCCATTCTCTTGGGAGGGGTCATGCTGGAACACTACGGGTTGTGGCTTGCGCTGGGTTGTGCGGTCTTGGCAATCGTCTATGGAATCGTGTCGGCGCGCTGGGTGGTCGCGCAGCCGAGCGGCAATGCACGCATGCAGGAGATCGCCGCCGCGATCCAGGAAGGGGCGCGCGCCTATCTCAACCGGCAATACCTCACCATTTCGGTTGCTGGGGCAGTGCTGTTCGTGTTGGTCGGGCTGTTCCTGAGTTGGTATACCGCGATCGGCTTTGCATTGGGTGCCGTGTTGTCCGGGTTAGCCGGCTATATCGGCATGAACGTCTCGGTACGTGCCAATGTCCGCACTGCCGAAGCGGCGCGGCATGGCATCGGCAAGGCGATGGACGTGGCGTTTCGCGGCGGCGCGATCACCGGCATGCTGGTGGTCGGCCTCGGGCTGCTTGGCGTGGCCGGCTACTTTGCCGTGCTGCAAGGCATGGGGCTGCCACTGGAGCAAAACCTGCACGCACTCGTGGGGTTGGCGTTCGGGTCGTCGTTGATCTCGATCTTCGCGCGCCTGGGTGGCGGCATTTTCACCAAGGGCGCGGACGTGGGCGCCGATCTTGTCGGCAAGGTCGAGGCCGGTATTCCAGAGGACGATCCACGCAACCCGGCGGTGATTGCCGACAATGTCGGCGACAATGTGGGCGACTGCGCCGGCATGGCCGCCGATCTGTTCGAAACCTACGCAGTCACCGTGATCGCCACGATGCTGCTCGGCAGCCTGACGCTGGCCGAAACCGGCTCGCATGCCGTGCTCTATCCATTGGTGCTCGGCGGGGTATCGATCATTGCTTCGATCGTGGGCGCGGCCTTCGTCAAGGTCAAGGACGGCGGTTCGATCATGGGTGCGCTGTACAAAGGCGTGATCGTATCGGGCGTACTGGCGGCATTGGCCTACTGGCCCATCACCCAATCGCTGATGCGCGACAACACCCACGGCGCCGCAGCGTTGTACGCCTGCGCATTGATCGGCTTGGTGCTCACCGGCCTGATCGTGTGGATTACCGAGTACTACACCGGCACGCAGTACACTCCGGTGCAGCATGTTGCATCGGCCAGCACCACCGGACACGGCACCAACATCATCGCAGGCCTCGGTATTTCGATGAAATCTACTGCGCTACCGGTGATCTCGGTCTGCGCAGCGATCTGGGGTGCGTTTCATTTCGGCGGCTTGTATGGCATTGCGATTGCAGCAACGGCCATGCTGTCGATGGCCGGCATGATCGTCGCGCTGGATGCATATGGGCCGATTACCGATAACGCTGGCGGCATCGCCGAGATGGCCGAGCTCCCGCCCGAGGTCCGCAGCATTACCGACCCGCTGGATGCGGTAGGCAACACCACCAAGGCAGTCACCAAGGGCTACGCGATCGGATCGGCGGCGCTGGCTGCATTGGTGCTGTTTGCCGACTACACGCACAACCTGCAGGCGGCCAATCCCGGCCAGGTGTACGCCTTCGATCTATCCGACCACACGGTGATCATCGGGCTACTGATTGGCGGGCTGATTCCGTATCTCTTCGGCGCGATGGCGATGGAGGCGGTCGGCCGCGCCGCGGGCGCCGTGGTGGAAGAAGTGCGCCGCCAGTTCCGCGAACTTCCCGGCATCATGGCCGGCACCGCCAAGCCGCAGTACGACCGCGCCGTCGACATGCTGACCCGCTCGGCGATTGGCGAAATGATCGTGCCTTCGCTGCTGCCGGTGGTGGTTCCGATCGTCGTCGGGTTGCTATTGGGGCCGCGTGCGTTGGGTGGCTTGTTGATCGGCACGATCGTCACTGGCTTGTTCCTGGCGATTTCGATGACCACGGGCGGCGGCGCGTGGGACAACGCCAAAAATACATCGAGGACGGCCACTTCGGCGGGAAGGGCAGCGAGGCGCACAAGGCTGCGATTACCGGCGACACGGTCGGTGACCCGTACAAAGACACCGCGGGGCCGGCGATCAACCCGTTGATCAAGATCATCAACATCGTGGCTTTATTGCTCGTGCCCCTGCTGTAACGCTCTGTAACGCTGCAATGACGCAGGTCGCGTGGCCTGCGGTCATGACGACGGGCAGCAGCCGACCGACTCGACGAGTCGCGGCAGGCCGGAACCGGTCACTGCCGCAAGCGGCAACGCTGGGGCATGGGAACCGGGCCACCAAGGACGTCGCCTGGCCGGGTCATTTGCCCTTACCAGCTCAGGATCGGCATCACGCCGGCACCTGCTGGCGGCGCCCGTCCTCGATGCGAAGATGGGCGCCCCAGGCAGAAGGGGCTGGCCTGTGCCGGCAGGCCCTGCCCCGCGCCCGCCAACCATCACAGGCAGCCGATCAAACCGTCATAGATCGGCGGTGCGCCGCCCGGCAGTGGCTTGAACAGCGGATTGGCCACCGCAAGCGTGCGATACATCTCATCCAGGCGGGTACCGGCCTTCAACGGTGCCGTGCAGCGCCACACCCGGCTGTCCGACCGCAGGTAACCGCTGCGCGGGTCGACGCTGACCTCACTGGCGCCGAAGGTCCAGATGCAGCTCCGCACCACGCCGGTGACGCGATGCACCGAGCAGCGAAAGCGCAGCGGCTGGTAGTCGCTGAAGTCGCCGCCACAAAAGGTGTCGCCGCAGATATTGTCGAAATCGCGGTCCAGCCGCTGCTCCAGATCGATGAACGCCTCCCAGCCCTCGCCATTGGCAGGCCAGTCCACTGCATCCACATAGGTGGGTGGAGGCGTGCCGGCGGCGGCGATCTGGGCGGCAAGGACAGCAGCAAGAAAACGAGCAAACGCGCAAGCCTGGACATGGGCACTTCCTATGCGGTGGATGAGCCTGCAGCGTGCGCCGCCGGCCGGGCCGCGACGATCAGCCAGCCACCCGCGATGAACGCGGGCTATGCCGCACGCAGCGGTCAGGAGATTGCCCATTCAGTGTCGCTGCAGCGCAACAGCCGAACGCGTAGAATCGCGCTCCACACACTGCTGACGCCTCGGAGCTACCCGCATGGGCCTTGAACTGGTCACCTCTGGCAAGAACCTGCCGGAAGAAATCAACGTCGTCATCGAGATCCCCAAGGATTCCGAGCCGGTCAAGTACGAAGTCGACAAGGCCAGCGGGGCGATCTTCGTCGACCGCATCCTGTCGACCCCGATGCGTTATCCCTGCAACTATGGCTACGTACCCAACACCCTGTGCGGCGATGGCGACCCGGCCGACGTGCTGGTGGTGCTGCCCTTGCCTTTGGTGCCGGGTTCGGTGGTGCGCTGCCGTCCGGTGGGCGTGCTGCGCATGAGCGACGAGGCCGGCAGCGACGAAAAGATCCTGGCTGTGCCGATCGAGAAGATCTTCTCCGGTTACGCGCACATCGAAGACATCAACCAGGTGTCCAGCCACTGGATGGAGCGCATCGGCCACTTCTTCGAGCATTACAAGGACTTGGAGAAGGGCAAGTGGGTCAAGCTGGATGGCTGGGGCGGCGCGGCCGAGGCCAAGCGTATCCTGACCGAAGCGGTGGAACGCTACAATTCCGACGCACCCTGATCCATCGATCGTGATGCTGCCCTGCGTGTAGGGGGCGACCGGGATCACGCTTCTGGCGTGATCCCGGTGACCGCAGTCGGCAGATTGGGTACATTGCCGAAAGCGTTTGGCCGGTGTCTGTCACCGGTGACTTCTGGGGAAGTGTCTTGCGTATTCTGTTTGTTGGGGACGAAGCCAGTCTTCCGTCCGACCTTGTCGCCTACGTCGCCGACCTGGGCGACCAGTGGCAGGCACAGCAGGTGGCCGATGGCAATTCGGCGATCGAAGCTGCCGCGCTGTCGCCATTCGACGCCGTCATCGTTGCGCCGGTGCTGCCGGACCTGACTGCCGCCACCTTGCTGGGGCAAATCCGCACGCTGCGCCCGGACACCATTCGTATCGCGCTGATCGATGCGCAAGGCGGCCAGCGCACGCCGCCGGCCCGCATCATCGGCGTGGCGCATCGCTTCTTGCCGATGCCGCTGGCACCCGAAGTGCTGCTCGAAGCGGTCACCAGCCTGGAAGAACTGCGCGAGCTGCTCAGCAATCCGCGCCTGCGCGCGGCGATTGGGCGGATCGAAAAGCTCCCATCGCCTCCGCATTTGTACCTGAGCCTGATGCATGCGCTGGAAGAGGACGACGGCGCCGATGCGGCCGATATCGCCAAGCTGATCGCCGGCGACCCGGCGATCGCGGCGAAGGTGCTGCAATTGTGCAATTCGGCGTTCTTTTCCGGTGGCCGCAGCATCACCGACCTGCGCACGGCGGTGACCCGCCTGGGTGTGGCGACGCTGCGCGACCTGGTGCTGGCCAGCGAAGTGTTTTCGGTCCAGACGCTCACACCGGCCGAGCGCAATGCGATGCAGCGCCGCGCCCTGCTCTCCTCGCGCCTGGCGGCCAAGGTGCTTCCGCCGACCAGCGCAGAACTCGGTTCCACCGCTGCATTGCTGGCCGATATCGGCCTGCTGCTGCCGGGCGTGCGCGATGAGCGCGAACCGCCGGCCGAAGGCGGCGACGAACGCCTGGGTCACACCGAAGCCGGCGCCTACCTGCTCGGTCTGTGGGGCTTGCCGATGCCCATCATCGAAGCGGTGGCTTTCCATCGCCATCCGCTGCGTTCCAGCATGCGCAGCTTCTGGGTCACCGGTGCCGTGCATGTCGCCACGGCATTGGCCAGCGGCGAAAGCGTGGACGAAGAGTACCTGACCAAGGTCGGCGTCATCGCCCGCCTGCCGAGCTGGCGCGAACAGGCCGACACGTTGCTGGGGCTTGCCGAGGCGTAAGTTACTCGCATGCGGTATCCGGAAAGAAGCGCGGCCAAGGCCGCGTTTTTTTATGCCGTTTCTTCGCCCCAATGCATGGGGCCGTTGCGCCAGGGCCGCGCATGTCAAACCTTGGGCTGCGGCGATGTGTCACGTCACTCACCCGATGCGCACCGCACCACGGGCAGGCAATGCGCTCGAGCGTTGCGGCGGCTGCACGCGCGTAAAGACTGCAGTTCCTTTCGAGCCGCATCGCTCGGCAGCGTCCACGTCGTGCGTGCGTTCTTTGCGGGAATGCACACCGCATGAGCCGCGCAACGGCTGCTTTGCGTCCGAATCACGCGTTGCGTTCGCGCCCCCTCATCGCAACAGCGCATCGCAAATAAAAAGACGGGCCTTGCGGCCCGTCTTTCATTTACTACACGCGTCGATGGATCAGAAGCGCTGGGTGTACTTCATGTACATGAAACGACCGATTTCGAAGCCGCCGTAGTAGGCAAAGCTGCTGTTCGGTGCCGAGTACTGCAGCGGACCGCGGTGATCGAACACATTGTTCGCGCCGAGTGCGATCGTTGCATCCCACGGCGCCTTCCAGTTGACCTGCAGGTCGTGGAAGGTGTTGGCGCCGGTGTGACGCAGCGGGTCGGACTCGCCGTTGGCGATATGGTCCGGCGCATCGCAATAGCCTTCGGCCAGCGTGATGCAGCTTTCCTTCATGCCCGAGTAGTAACGCAGGGTGTAGTTGACGCCGAAATCACCCAGCGACCAGTTCACGCCAACGTTCGAACGCACGCGGAAGATGCCCGGCTCGCCGACACGGCCAATCATGATGGCGTTGCCTGCGCTGTCCTGGCCGGCTTCGTCGTACTTGCTGACGTAGCTGGTCTGCCAGTCGAAGGTGAAGGAACCGATGGCCGTTTCCGGCAGGCGGTACTTCACACCCAGGTCGTAGCCTTCGGTTTCCATCTGACCGAGATTGGCCACGCCGTAGCTCATCGCCGAGATATGACCGTCGGCTGCGCGCGTGACATTGGCGCAACGCTCCGAATTGCCGAGCACATAGCAGTCGCGCAGGATGCGGTCGACGCTATCGGCGATGATCATGTCGTTGATCTCGTAGCGGTACCAATCCAGCGAGATGTCCAGACCCTGCACCCAACGCGGGCTCCAGACCAGACCGGCGGTCTTGCTGGTGGAGGTTTCCGGCTTCAGGTTCGGGTTGGCGCCGCTGATGAATTCATCAGGCGTCTGGCACGGATAGGTCGTGCAAGGCACGAAGCCCTGGCCGAGCTGGGTGTAGCCCAGCGGCACGCCGGCGTTGGTGCAGGCCGCGTTGCCGTTGACGCTGTTGGGGGCGCCGACGCCGCAAGGATCGATGTAAGACTCGAAGCTGCTGCTCAGGCCACCGTACAGGTCGCTGATGGTCGGCGCACGGAAACCTTCCGCATACGTCGCACGCACCAGCAGGTCTTCCAGCGGACGCCAGGTCAGGCCGAACTTCGAGTTCAGCGTGTTACCGAAGTTGCTGTAGTCCGAATAACGCGTTGCAGCGTTGAAGGTCAGTTCCTTGGCGAAGGCGACATCGCTCAGGAGCGGAACATTCAATTCGAGGTAGACCTCGTCCAGCGAGTACTGGCCCTGCGTGGTCTTGGCACCCAGGCCGGTGCTTTCGCCCGACTGCGCAAACGCATCCGGAGAGAAGCGACCTTCTTCCTTACGGTGTTCGTAGCCCACCGCAACGCCCAGATCGCCAGCCGGCAGCTCGACCACCGAACCGGACAGGTTTGCGGTGAAGCTGGTGGTCTTGGTCAGACCGGTGTCGGTGAAGGTCGGGAACAGGAATTCCTGCAGCGCCGGGTCGGCAAGCGAGCCCTGACCTGCAACGTTGTACGGCAGCAGCGGGTTCCACGGACGGCAGGCCGACAGCGAGATCGGGTCTGCAGCGGTACCGCACTGCGCAACGCCCTGGCCGTTGATGAAGGACGGGCCCAGCGCCTGACGCGACGCGATCAGGCTCATGTCGCCACGGCTACGCTTGGTGTTCTCGTTGCGGTTCCACAACGCACCCACATCCCAGTCCCAGGTCTTGCCGCCGATGTCGAAGTAGCCACTCAAGGTCGGCGCGAAGCGCAGGGTCTTGAGCTGGTTTTCGCTGGCGCGCGGCACTTCCCACAGACGACGACGGAAGTCGACATCCTGGCCGATCGGATTGAACGCGCTGCTGCCTTCCAGCGGAGTGCCGAACGAACCGGACTGATACGGGTAGCCCGCGATCTGCCCGTCAGTGGTGCGCTCGTTGTAGGCAATATCGGCGTTGAAGGTGATGGCATCGGCAACGTCGTAGTTGACGTTCGCAAAGACCGACTTCCGCTCGATACCGGTCTGCACCATCATCTGCTGGTTCGAGTTGGCGTACTCGGCCGGCGTGATCGGGTGATAGTCGGCCGGGTTGTTCGGGTTGCCGCCGGCATTGAGCGTCTGCCACACCGCGGTGTCCGGATCATCGCAATCGACCTGCAGCGGATTGCACCACGAGCCGTTCTGGCTGATCGGGCTCCAGCTGTTCGGGGTCGAGTTGGGACCACGCGAACCATCGCGGCTGAACCAACGGTTCTTGGCGAACACCGGATCCTGCTTGGAATATTCGGCAGACAGCGTCACGCCACCGCGCTCGCCCTGCGAGCCCACAGTGAAGGAGTACTGCGTGGTGTCGCCGTCGCCCTGGCCGAACTGGCCGAACTGCACGCTGGCTTCAGCGCCGTCGAAACGCTTACGCGTGATGACGTTGACCACACCGGCGATCGCGTCGGAGCCGTAGATGGACGAGGCGCCGTCCTTCAGCACTTCAATACGCTCGATGGCCGACATCGGAATCTGGCTGAGATCCTGCAGACCGGAGGTCGACGCACCCAGACGCTTACCGTTCACCAGCACCAACGTACGCTGCGCGCCGAGGTTACGCAGGTCGACGTAGTAACCGCCAACGTCTTCGCCGGACGACAGCGCGTCAGCGCGCGAGATGGCCGGAGAGCCGGCGGAGGTCAGGTTCTGCAGCACATCGGCAACAGACGTCAGGCCCTGCTTTTCCAGCGCTTGACGGTCAAGCGTCAAGATCGGCTGCTGCGTTTCGACGTCGGCGCTGCGAATGCGCGAGCCGGTGATCTCGATACGATCAAGCGTGGTGGTCGACTCTTGTGCGGCGGCAAAAGCCGGCGTCAACGCGATCGCAATACCGGCGGGCAACAGGCCCAGCCGCACTGCGGAGGTGCGAAGGTTCATCAATCTCTCCAGGGTTCGTTAGTGGCGCGTTAAGCGCTGAGCGTGTGCAGAATTTTGTGTAACCGTGGTTTGGGTTACCGCTGAGGAAGTCGCCCCTCGAACTGGATCGTAAAGCGGTTCAGCGCAGCCTTCCAGTCGCGGATCGGCAGCGTCCATTTCTTGGTGATGTTGCGCAGAGCCAGGTAGAACAGTTTCATCAAGGCTTCGTCGCTGGGGAACGCGCCGCGGTTCTTGGTCAGCTTGCGCAGGCTCATGTTGACCGACTCGATGGCGTTGGTCGTATAGATCACCTTGCGGATCTCCGGTGGGTAGTCGAAGAACGGGATCAGTCGTGACCAATTGCGCCGCCATGACTGGCTGATGGGCGGGTACTGGGCGTCCCACTTGGCCTCGAACTCGGTCAGTGCCTGCTCGGCCTCCTCGACGGTGGCGCAGGCGTAAATGCGCTTGAGATCGGCGGCAACCTCGGCGCGGCGTTTCCACGAGACGTAGTTCAGGCTGTGCCGCACCATGTGCACGATGCACAGCTGCACGGTGGTCTGCGGGAACACCGCCTCGATCGCCTCGGGAAACCCCTTCAGGCCATCGACGCAGGCAATGAAGATGTCCTGCACCCCGCGGTTGCGTAGCTCCGTCACGACTTGCAGCCAAAACTTGGCACCCTCGGCCTGCGCCAGCCATAGGCCCAGCACTTCCTTCTCGCCGCCCATGGTGATGCCGATGGCCAGGTACACCGCCTTGACCCGCACCGCGCCCTCGCGCACTTTGACGTGGATGCAGTCCAGATAGACGATCGGATAGACCGGATCCAGTGGCCGCGCCTGCCACGCCTTGACCTCCTCGACGACCGCATCGGTGACTGAGGAAATCAGACTCGGCGACACCTCGGTGCCGTACATCTCCTCCAGGTGCGACTGGATCTCGCGCACGGTCATGCCGCGCGCGTACAACGACAAGATCTTGTCATCGAAGCCGGCCCAGCGGGTCTGGTGCTTGGGGATCAGCTGTGGCGCGAAGCTGCCGTGGCGATCACGCGGAATCTCGATCGGCAGCTCGCCGAACTCGCCCTTGAGCGTCTTGCGGCTGCGTCCGTTGCGCGTGTTGCCGGCCGCGTTGGCGACCGGCTCATGCTTGTCATGACCGAGGTGTTCGGTCATCTCCGCGTCCAGCGCCCGCTCCACCAACCGCTTGGTCAGCTGCTTGAGCAGGCCGTTCTCGCCGATCAGATCCTCGGGTTTGGTGTAGTTGACCAACAGGCTGCTAAGCAGCTCGTCGGGTACCTCATGTGTGCGTGGGCTCATGGTGTCTCCGGGTTAGGTGGCAGTCTCCTGCCTGTGGCCCGGTTACACAAAATCTAGGACACGCCCGGTTCAGGCTGAATCCGTTGATGGTGGTGAACTTGACCGCATCCAGACACTGGCTGCGGCCGCTGCGCAGCTCGCTATCGTAGGCAGCGCAACTGTCGGTCGACGACAGGTAATGCAGCTGGCCATGCGCCCCCGGCGCCCAACTGCGATACCGCCAACGCGACGGCCGCTGCGGATCGACGGCATGCAAGGTGTCGGCGGCCAGCGATGGAGCGACCTGCCACACACCGCCACCGCTGAGACGGGTCAACAAGACCTGTCCGCTGACGCGGTCCAGCCGCAACTGCGAGACGTCCTGCAGCGTCGCCAGCGCACGCCATGGGCGACTGCGTCGGTCGTACAGCGTTGCGAAGGTATGCCCGTCGGCGGCGGCGGCAAGTACCAGCAGCCGGTCGGGGTCGGGAAGATGGATCGCCTGCAGCGGGCGCGGCTGCGGCACCGGCAGTCGTACCACCTGGCCGCTGCCGGGGTTCACTTCGAATAGCGCTGCATGCCCGGCAGCATCGCTGCCGCTGACCAGCACGCGCTGCGAATCGGCTGACCAGTCGGCGGCCTGGCGCGAATCCGGGCGCAGCCCTTCGATCAAGCGCACCGAGCCGGGTTTGCTGACATCGCCCCACCACAGCCCGTACGCACCGGATCGGTTGGATGCAAAGATCAGCTGCCGCCCATCCGGCGCAATCATCGGCTGATCGTCGCGCCCGCTGGATGGAAACAGGCGGCGGCGAATGTAGCCACCGTTCATCGTGTCGCCAATGACCTGATAGACGCCAAATTGCGGTTTGCGCTGCACGAATACCAGATGGCCGTTCGCCACGTCCGGTGCTTGCGCATCGTCCACCCCCACATCCTGCAAGCTGTGGTCCCGCAGATCCAGCAGATACAGCCGCGCCTCGCTGTCCACGCGACGCCCGAAGATCAGACCGCTGCCGTCGGGCAGCCAGCTCCATCCACGGATATCGGCGTTGTCATGGGTAAGCCGTTCGGCAACGCCGCCTTCGGCCGGAATTCGCCACAGGTCCCCGAGCTGCGGATTACGCAGGAATACGATCCAATTCCCATCGGGCGAATACCGCGGCGCGTAATCGAAATCACCCGCCTGCGCCGGGTAGTCCAGCGTCTGCCACTGCCCAGTTGCCAGATCCAGGCGACGCATGCGGGCCGCGCCATGCGGGCCGGTCATGCTGCCGAACACCAGCGCGCGCCCATCCGGCGACCAGCTGAAACTCAGCATGTCGGCACCGTCGCACCGCATGACCTCGCGCGAGGCCGCAGGCCCATCGGCTGCGGCGATCATGACCCGGCAGCCGCCATCGGGCGCCTGCCTGGAAAACGCGATCTGCCGGCCATCCGGCGACCACGCCGGCAAACGATCGGAAACGCCGGGCGCGGGCGTCTCCAGTACCCGCGGATAGGCGTTATCGGTGGTCTTGACCAGGATCGAGGTGCCGGCACGATCGCGGGTCAACGAGGCGTACGCCACCCGCGCGCCATCGGGCGACAGGCTTGGCGTGAGATCGAATCCACCGCCTGCGGTAATCACCTGATACGGCCGCTTGGGGCTGCCCAACACCGCATGCGCTTGCTCGGTAGAAGGCGCCGGGGCACGGCGCCATGAGGTCCATACCGCAAGGCTCAGCACGACCAGCAACGCCACGCTGGCGACTGCCAGCGCCAGCGAGCGCCGGTGTCGTGACGCGGCCGGCGTCGAAGCGGCCGGTTCCGCAGCGACGGGCGATACGGGCTGGCCAGGCGCGGTGTGGAGGGGGCGTGGCAGCGTCGGACTGGTCGGTAACGGCCGCCACGCCTGCGTCCGGCTGCGCCGCCCCGAGCGCGTCCGAACCAGGTGCCTCGCCGGACAGCGTCGCCGCTGCAGTTGCATGCGCTTCCCACACCACCGCCGCCATCAAGCGATACCCGGTCTTGGCGATGGTCTCGATGTGCTCCGAGCGCTGCCCGTTATGGCTGGCAAACGCCTTGCGCAGCTGCGTGACCGCCTGGGTCACCACATCGTTGGTCGGCAAGGTATCGGGCCAGACCTCGGCAAGCAGCTGCTCGCGCGTGACCACCTGGCCCGGCTGCCGCGCCAGGGTCAGCAACACCGCCAGGGATTTGGGCGCCAGCCGCAGCGGACGCTTTGCGCCCGGTGCGTGCACCTCGCGCGAGGCGACGTCGACCACGCACTGGCCGACACGTAGCCGGCCCGATGGCATTGCAATAACGGGAGGAACACTCATCGGCAAAAACACGCGTCGGCATGCAAGAACAACAAAGAACGCCCCGCGCTTTTCGCGAAACGCCAAATTCAGCAAAGGACGACGACCAACTGTGTCATGCATCCATTTGGTGCAAATTTTACGCTATGCCCCGTTGCTTCCTATGACAGGCGGCAGCGTCAGGCTCTCTCTCTCGCCGACGAATTCGAATAATGACGATGTACCCTTCGCGCCTTCTGGCGCGATTTTTTATCTGCGATTCAGCTAAATCAGCCAAAACCCTTATTTCCTGGAATCGCTTGCAACCGGGCCATCGCGCGGCACTTGCGCACCGCACCGCAATCTGTTCAGTACAAAACTGAACTTCTCCTAAGCAGGCGCTACATCATGTTCCGTGAAACGCTGCCATGTAACGCCTCACGTGGCGCGATAGACCTGCGCGCCCTGCGCGACGAATTGCGCGGACTTTTCCTGCATGCCCGTCGATAACGCCTGCGCCTCGCTCATGCCGTGCTCGGCTGCGTAATCACGCACGTCCTGGGTAATCTTCATCGAACAGAAGTGCGGCCCGCACATCGAGCAGAAGTGGGCCAGCTTGTGCGCGTCCTTGGGCAGCGTCTCATCGTGGAACTCCTTGGCCTTTTCCGGATCCAGGCCAAGATGGAACTGGTCGTCCCAACGGAACTCGAAACGCGCCTTGCTCAGGGCGTTGTCGCGCACCTGCGCGCCCGGATGCCCCTTGGCCAGGTCGGCCGCATGCGCGGCGATCTTGTAGGCCATGATGCCGTCGCGCACGTCCTGCCGGTTGGGCAGGCCCAGGTGTTCTTTCGGAGTGACATAGCAGAGCATTGCGGTGCCGAACCAGCCGATCATCGCCGCACCGATCGCACTGGTGATGTGGTCGTAGCCCGGCGCGATGTCGGTGGTCAGCGGGCCCAAGGTATAGAACGGCGCCTCGCCGCATTCGCGCAGCTGCTTGTCCATGTTGTCCTTGATCAATTGCATCGGCACATGGCCCGGGCCTTCGATCATGGTCTGCACATCGTGCTTCCAGGCGAGCTTGGTCAGTTCACCCAGCGTTTCCAGCTCGCCGAATTGCGCCGCATCGTTGGCATCGGCAATGCAGCCGGGGCGTAGGCCATCGCCCAACGAAAACGCAACGTCGTAGGCCTGCATGATCTGGCAGATGTCTTCGAAGTGCGTATAGAGAAAGTTCTCTTTATGATGCGCCAGGCACCACTTGGCCATGATCGAACCGCCACGCGACACAATGCCGGTCACGCGCTTTGCGGTCAGCGGCACGTAGCGCAGCAGCACGCCGGCGTGGATGGTGAAGTAATCCACGCCCTGTTCGGCCTGTTCGATCAAGGTGTCGCGGAAGATGTCCCAGGTGAGTTCTTCGGCGCGCCCATCGACCTTTTCCAATGCCTGATAGATCGGCACCGTGCCGATCGGTACCGGCGAGTTGCGGATGATCCACTCCCGCGTTTCATGGATGTGCTTGCCGGTGGACAGATCCATGACCGTGTCCCCGCCCCAGCGGATCGACCACACCAGCTTCTCGACTTCTTCGGCAATACCCGAAGACACCGCGCTGTTGCCGATGTTGGCATTGATCTTGGTCAGGAAATTGCGACCGATGATCATCGGCTCGCTTTCGGGGTGATTGATGTTGTTGGGCAAGATCGCGCGACCCCGTGCGATCTCTTCGCGCACGAACTCCGGCGTAATGCGTTGCTGGATCGAGGCACCAAACGCCTGGCCCGGATGCTGCTTGCGCAAGCTGGCATCGGTCACCGCTTCCAGGCGCTGATTTTCGCGGATCGCCACGTATTCCATTTCCGGCGTGATGATGCCGCGGCGCGCGTAATGCATCTGGGTGACGTTGGCGCCCGGGCGCGCTACCCGCGGCAGACGCCGCGCCGGGAAGCGCACTGCATCCAGACGCGCATCGTGCTCGCGCCCACGCCCGAAACTGGAGCTCAGTCCGTCCAGGGCGACGGTGTCGTCACGCTCGGCAATCCACTGCGCGCGCAGCGGTGCCAGACCGGCTGCCAGATCGATCGCCACCCGTGGATCGGTGTAAGGCCCGGACGTGTCGTAGACGCTGAGGGGCGGATTCTCTTCGCCACCGAACAGGGTGGGCGTGCGCGTCAAGGCGATCTCGCGCATCGGCACCTGCAGATCCGCACGCGAGCCCTGCACGAAGATCTTGCGTGAACCGGGAATCGGTTGGGTGACAGCCTCCGACAACGACTGGGCTTGTTGTTGCAAAACGGTGGGCGCGGCATTCATGGCATTCGTCCTGTGTGCTGGCCCTGCGAAGGAGTCGCAGTGCGGACGAAGCGGCGGCGCTCGATACGGATCGCCCGTGCACGCACGAACCATCGCATCTGACGAAGCTTCCCTACGCCGGTATCAGCCGGATCAGGTTCGAAGGGACTATCTCAACCGCAGCACGCTGCGGTACCCCCACTTCGGCGGCGATTAAACCACATCGCCCCCTGCGCGGCTAAACAAACGCCGCCAGAGACCTGCGGCGCGCATGGCGCCAAGCCAAACCCATAGGGCATACCGCACTGACGCAGCGCCCGCAACGGCTGCTGTTGCGCGTGGCAAGGTTGTCGCGTCCGGCGGCGACATATGTCCGCACAGGTCATCCCACGTCGCTGCAGCACACGCCCGGCGTTGCGCAGGCATTACATGGCGCGCCCATGCATTGCGCGCGTGGGCACGCAACAAGGCGCCGATTGACGAAAAACGGCGGCGAAACCCGCTCGTTAAATTCCCGCTAAGCCTGCATGGCATGCCGGAAACGCTGCACGCATGCAGGTGTCATTCACGGGGATCGCGCTGCCGCTCCTCCTCTACCGGGAACCGCCGTACATATGACTATGACAACGCTCTACCCGACCATGCGTCGGGGCTCGCTCGCGATCGCCATCAGCCTGTGCGTCAGCACGAGCGCCTTCGCCCAGGAACAAACCGACAAGAGTCCGACCAACCTGGACAAGATCGAAGTCACCGGCTCGCGCATCCGCTCGGTCGATGTGGAAAATTCGCAACCGGTGCTGGTCCTGACGCGCCAGGACATCGAAAAGCAGGGCCTGACCGGGTTGCCGACGTTCTCAAGCGCATCCCTTCCAACGGTGCAACGATGAACAGCACCGTCAACAACGGCGGCGACGGCTCGGCCACGGTCAGCCTGCGCAACCTGGGCGCCTCTCGCACGCTGGTGCTGGTCAACGGCCGGCGCTGGGTCTCGGGCCTGTCCGGTTCGGTGGATCTGAACACCATTCCCTCGGCCATCGTGGAGCGCGTGGAAGTCCTCAAGGATGGCGCCTCGTCGATCTATGGCTCCGAT
The DNA here is from genome assembly GCA_022749655.1 of Xanthomonas phaseoli pv. phaseoli. Classification (GTDB taxonomy): domain Bacteria; phylum Pseudomonadota; class Gammaproteobacteria; order Xanthomonadales; family Xanthomonadaceae; genus Xanthomonas; species Xanthomonas phaseoli. The sequence goes on along the minus strand of CP094243.1, from coordinate 1,584,623 downwards.
GCCATCGCCGGCGTGGTCAACATCATCACCCGTACCAATTTCGATGGTGCCGAAGTCAATGCCTACGTTGGCCAATATGGCCAGGGCGATGGCCAGCGCACCTCCTTCGATGCCACCGTGGGCGCCACCGGCGAGCGCGGCAACCTGGTCATCGGCTTGTCCAGCGTCAAGGAAGATGCGGTGATGGCAGGCGACCGGGAGATCTCCGCCGAGCCGGTGTACGGCGCGGGCTCTTCGGCCTACAGCAGCTATTCGGCAAGCGGCCGCCTCCGTGCAAATGGCACCAGCGGCGCATGGACGGTGTTGCCCGACAGTGCTACCGCCAGCGGCGACAGCAGGTACCCGCGCTACGGCCTGGACCAGTACACCGCCTTCAACACATCCGAATATGGCTACAACTACGCCAAGGACAATTACCTGGTGACGCCACAGAAGCGCGACGCGTTGTATGTGCAGGGCAACTATGCACTCACCGACAACGTGCGCTTCAAGTTCGATGGCCTGTATAACCGCCGCCAGTCGTCGCAGCAATTGGCCGGCTTTCCGCTGGCTTCGGTCAATACCGGCATCCTGTTGAGCGGCGACAGCTACTACAACCCGTACAACACCGCCTACGGCGGCGACGGGCGCGATGTGGGCTGGTCGCATCGCTTGACCGAATTCGCGCGCACCTACCAGCAGGACGTCAAGACCTCGCATGTGTACACCGGGCTGGAAGGCGACTTCCAGTTTGCCGACCGACAGTTCAGTTGGGATGTGGGCTTTGCGCACAACCAGACCGACCAGACCGAAACCCAGTATGGCGATGTCAATCTGCTCAACCTGAGCAATGCGCTCGGTGCATCGGCCATCGTCAATGGCACCCTGGCGTGCCTGGACAGCGGCGGCGCCGTCATTACCGGCTGCGTACCGTTCAACCCCTTGTCGCCGGCCGGTGGCGTGACCCAGGAAATGCTGGACTACATCCTGTTCACTGCGCACAACACCTATCAATACAAAAACAGCAGCTTCACCGCCAACCTCACCGGCGACCTGTTCGAGCTGCCCGCCGGCTGGATGAGTTTTGCCGCCGGTGTCGAACACCGCGAGGAAAGCGGGTTCTCCTCACCGGATGCCCTGATCTCTGCCGGCTATACCTCGGGCAATTCGTTCACGCCCACCTCCGGCTCGTACACGCTCAACGACTACTACACCGAAGTGGCGATTCCGCTGCTGAAGGATGTGCCTGGTGCGCAGTTGCTGGAGTTGAGCGCAGCGGTGCGCTATTCGGACTACAACACCTTCGGCAGCACCACCAATAGCAAGTTCGGCTTCAAGTGGAAGCCGGTCGCCGACCTGCTGATTCGCGGCAATTACGCCACCGGTTTCCGCGCGCCATCGATCGAAGACCTGTACCTGGGCGCGTCGGACAGTTTCGATACCTACTCCGATCCCTGCTCGACCAACAGCACCTCCTACACCAGCGCGATTGCGGCCGCATGCGCCGCCCGCGGCGTGCCTGCCAATTACGTTGCCGAATACAACAGCGCCAGCGGCAACTCCGGCCAGACCATCTATCCGTTCACCTACACCAGCAACGCCAATCTGCAACCGGAAAAGTCCAAGAACACCACGCTTGGCTTTGTCTACAGCCCGGCTTCGGTGCAGGGCCTGGACGTGTCGCTGGACTGGTGGAAGATCCAGATCACCGACGCCATCACCGAATTCAGCGCCAATCAGATCCTGACGCAGTGCTACCAGTTCAACGTCTCGGCGTTCTGCGATCTGGTGACCCGCGATGCGACCGGGACCATCACCGGCCTGGTGATCCAGCCGGTGAATGTCGGCGAGCAACGCATGCAGGGCTACGATTTCACCGCGCGTTACAAACTGCCGCAGACCGCAATCGGCCAGTTCATGCTGACGCTGGATTCGACCTACGTGGCGGTCAACGAGCAGAAGCAGGACGACAATTCTGCGTGGGAAAGCTACAACGGCATCTACCACACCAATAATCCGAACTGGCGCACCCGCGGCACGCTCACCCTGGACTGGAGCTACGGCAATCTGGCCGCCAATTGGGCCGTGCGTTACTACTCGGGCATGAAGGACTACGATTCGGAACTGGACGACAACGGAAACTATCGCCACGTTGCGGCGACTGCGTTCAACGACATGCAGGTGTCTTACCAGCTTCCATGGAATGCGACCGTGCGGCTGGGCCTGAACAACGTCTTCGACCGCGACCCGCCGGTCGCGCTCAGCGCCTCGGCCAACTCGTTCGATCCGGCCTACGCCATCCCGGGACGCTACAGCTACCTGCAGTACACCCAGCGCTTCTGAGCACGCTGCCCTGATCCACGTGGTGTCACAACGACCTCCTTCGGGAGGTCGTTGTCTGTGTGCCACGGCTAACACGCAATCGAGCGCCTGGCACACGGCACGGCGATGGCGACATGCACAGACATTTCCACGGCACATCGCACCGCTAGCCTGCAGCCACTACAACAAGAAACCTGCTCTCTCTCCCTGCCGCCGATCTTCGGCGGCTTTTTTTGTTGCCCGTTGACGCACAGCCGCCAAACGCCGGCCGGTCGACGCCATCACTCCAACGTATAGCCCACCCGCAAGCCGCCCCAGTGCTTGCCGCCGACGAAGATCGGCGTGGATAGGTCGAACATGATCTGGCCGGTATCGCGGCGATAGACTTGCAGGCGGTATGGGTCGGTGTGCGCGCCCACGCTGCGCCCAACGCGGTCGGTAAACTTGCGCTTGGTGCGGTTGCCGACCAGATCGCGCTTGACATCGCCGGTCAACGGTTGCGTGAAGCGCAGATTGTGCGTGGGTACATAGCCATCGGGATTGGCGCAGATGGCGAAGACGATCCATAGGTGCGCGTCCAGCAGCGGCTCTTGCAAAGCGGGCAGTACCTGGTCGCAGAGCGCATCGAAGTCGGTATTGAACTTGGGCGGCTCCACGCCGGCGATCGGCGTATAGGTGCGCGCGAACAATGCAGCTTGCTCGATCTGCCCGCGCGCAATGGCCTGCGCCAGCGCACTGCCGATCTTGCCGGCCGTGGCAACGGCCAGCTCCTTGACCCGCGCGTGCCTGGGCACCAGCAGTGGGTCCGGCGGCAACCGGAACAAGCCCACGCAATCGCGCAGGGTTTCGGTGCCGCGCCCCAGCGCTTCGCTGCGTTCGGCCACGTGCGCGGCATGCTGCAGATTGCTGCGGCCCAACGCCACCACGCCATCTACCGCACGCTCGATCCCGCGAATTTCCCCGTCCTGCGCCTGGATGCGCCCGGCCACCGTGGTCATCGCGCTACTGGCCTGCCCGAGCACGCGGGTGATGCCATCGAGCACCGCTTCGGTACCACGTGCAGAGGCCGCGCCCTCCCCCACGGCGGCGCTGGTTTCGGCCAGGATCGCGCGCACGTCGCGCGCCGCCGCTGCGGCGCGTTCGGCCAGCCGCCGGATCTCGGTGGCCACCACCGCAAACCCGCGCCCGGCATCGCCGGCATGCGCGGCTTCGATGCTGGCGTTGATCGAGAGGATATTGGTCTGGAACGCCACCGAATCGATGACTTCGATGACTTCGCCCGCGCGCGACGCACGGCGCTCCACTTCGTGCATCGCCTGGCCCAGCGCATGCGCGGCGGCCACGCCTTGGCGCGCACTGTCGTCGGCGCTGGCGGCCAGCGCGATCACCTGCGCCAGCTCGGCATTGACGTCCTGCAGGCTCGACGACAGCCGCTCCACCGCGGTGCGCGCGCCATCCAGCGCCTCGTTCTGCGCCTGCGACTGGCGTACCAGTTCATCGTTTTCGGCCACCAGCGGCGGCACTTCGGCGGCGATCTGCACCGACAAGGCGACTGCCTGACGGATGGCCTCGGCCAGATTGCCGAACCCGGCTTGCAGGCGCCGGCCCATCTCGGTTTCCGCCAGTCCCGGCGGCAACAACAGTTCGAGTTCGCAGCCGGCCAGCGCCTGCGCGGTGCGCTCGAGCACCGTGCGGTCTTCGTGCTCGGCCTGCAGACGCGCAACCAGCGGTTGCAGCAGGGGCGAGATCGGCACCGGCCGGCTGCCGTCGGCCAGACGCGTGGCCTCGCGCAGCAGGATCGCGGTTTCCACATGCGGCAGCGACAGCATCCAGCCGCCCTGTGCGCGGTCGCGCACATAGCGCACGCGCCGCGCCGGGTCGTCGCCCGGGGCAGCCCAGACGCCTTCTTCGCCCACCAGATCGGCGGCGCTCAACCCCCACATCACCGAGGCCGGCGCCCCCTGCAGCTCGACCGCGGTCTTGCCCAGCACATCCAGGCCGACGCGGTTGCAGGCCACCACACACGCCTCGGCAGACAGGCGCAGCAAGGCCACGGGCGCATCCGGGAGCACGGCCGTCTGGGCCTGCGACGGCGGGTCGGGCTGTTGCATCGAATTCATGAGGGGCTCCTGCTCCATCCCGTGATTAGCGGCGTGCGGCGGCCGGAATTGAGCGGCAACCTCGACCGTACCGCGCTCAATATCCGGCCGCCTGTCCGTCCTTGCGGCTTTCCGACGCACCGTAGTACACGCCGCTGGCCGGATCGCGGGCGATGGCCTGATAACCGCCATACGGGCCGTCGGCAAAGATCACCCGGTGGCCTTTGCGCATCAGCGCGCGGATGGTGTCGTAGGAGAAGCCGGTTTCCAGGTTGACCTCGCCGCCATCGCTCATCGCGGTGGCCTGGCCGGTGGGCTCGGTGGAGCCCTCGTGCTGGATGCGCGGCGCGTCGCCGGCTTCCTGCAGGTTCATGTGGAAGTCCACCAGGTTCATCACGATCTGCACATGCCCCTGCGGCTGCATCGCCCCGCCCATCACGCCGAAGCTCAGCCAGGGCTTGCCGTCCTTGGTGACGAAGGCCGGGATGATGGTCTGGAACGGCCGCTTGCCCGGCGCATAGCCGTTGGGATGGTCCTTCTTGAGCACGAACATCTCGCCGCGGTCCTGCAGGATGAAACCCAGCCCCGGCGGCGCCATGCCGCTGCCCATGCCGCGGTAGTTGGATTGGATCAGCGACACCATCATGCCGTCGGCATCGGCCACGGTCATATAGATGGTGTCGCCTTCTTCCAGTTGCTTGGGTGTCCCCGGTTGTACTTCCTTGAGCGCCTTGCCCATCGAAATCAGCGCACGCCGCTGACCGGCGTAGTCCTTGGAGATCAGCCTGGCCAGCGGTGCCGGCTGAAACGCCGGGTCGGCATAGAAGCGTGCGCGGTCGGCGAAGGCCAGCTTCTTGGCTTCGGTGAACAAGTGCACGTGCTCGGCCGAGCCGAACGGAATCTTGGAAAAATCGTAGCCTTCCAGGATGTTGAGCATCTGCAACGCGGCGATGCCCTGGCTGTTGGGCGGCAGCTCCCACACATCAACGCCGCGATAGTTGGTGCTGACCGGCTCGACCCACTCACCCTGGTGGCTGGCCATGTCGTCGTAACTCAGATACCCACCATTGGCCTTGAAGTAGGCACCGATGGTGCGCGCGATCTCGCCCTTGTAGAACGCGTCGCGGCCGCCGTCGGCAATCTGCTGCAGCGTGTTGGCCAGGTTCGGGTTCTTCCACAGCTCGCCCTTGCGCGGCGCGTGGCCGTCGATGGTGAATTGCTCCTTGAAACCCGTGTATTGCGACAGCCGCGGCACCGAACGGTCCCAGTAGTAGGCGATGGTTTCGGCCACCGGATGGCCTTCGCGCGCATAGCGGATGGCCGGCGCCAGGTTCTGCGCCATCGGCTTGCGCCCGAAGCGCGCATGCAACGCAAACCAGCCATCCACCGCCCCCGGCACCGACACCGGCAACGGTCCGGTCGGCGGAATGTCCTTCAGGCCGCGACGCTGGAATTCGGCCAGGGTCAGCGATTTGGGCGAGCGGCCGGAGCCGTTGTAGCCATAGAGTTTGCTGGTCTTGGGGTCCCAGACGATCGCGAACAGATCCCCTCCCACGCCATTGCCGGTTGGCTCCATCAGGCCCAGCGCCGCATTGGCCGCGATCGCTGCATCCACCGCCGAGCCGCCGTCCTTCATCACATCCAGCGCGATCTGGGTGGCCAGCGGTTGCGAGGTGGCGGCCATGGCATGCGGCGCAATGACTTCCGAACGGGTGGCAAACGGCAGCCCGGTGACGCGGTCGGCAGCGCCGAGAGGTGACGCGAGCAGCGCCAGAGCAGACACCAACAAGACAGGTACGCGACGCATATGCAGGCAACTCCCCAAGACACAACAGTGGATGACCCACCATACCAGCGGCCCGGGGCACAGCGCCCGATCGACAATGCGAGTTGCGATAAACCCGCGCAATTGGTGATCCAGGTCGGCTCTGCAGAGCATGAGACGATGCGGTTTCAGCGGTAACCATGCTGCTGCCATGCGGCTTCGCACGATAGGTGCAGCGGGCCCGCGGATGTTTCACCCGCAAGGGTTGACACCTCACCGGCGGCGGTGGTTATCTCAACCCATGCCGCACCGCCCCACCACCTCGAACGCTCTGATGTCCGCGCCCTTCGGCGCGTCGGCTGCGTCGCTTCTCGTGCTCGTACTTATTACCTCGCCAACCGGTGCGGGACGAGACTTCGTGTAGGCAACAGACACACAAGGCTTCGATCAGACCCCGCACCGGCAACGGCGCGGGGTTTCGCGTTTCAGGGATCACCAAAAGTTTCGAATGACATGAACGACATCACTGCCATATCCGCAACATCGCCGTGCGCCCAGACGCGCATGGCCGCCTGTGGTTGCCTGCGCCGTGTCATCGCGCGTCCCCGCTTTGTTCAGCCGGCCAGTGCCCGCACTGCCGGCTGATCCATTTATCGATACCCATCTCCACTGCCAACCCCGCAAGGACATCCCATGAGCAACGACACCCAACCGAAAATCGCGATCATCGGCTACGGCAGCCAGGGCCGCGCACACGCGCTGAACCTGCGCGATTCCGGCTTCGACGTCACCGTCGGCCTGCGTGCCGGTGGCCCGACCGAAGCCAAGGCCCAGGCCGACGGCTTCACCGTCGTGGCGCCGTCGGAGGCGGTCAAGAGCGCTGACCTGGTCGCCATCCTGACCCCGGACATGGTGCAGAAGAAGCTCTACGAAGACGTCATCGCGCCGAACATGAAGCAGGGCGCCTGCCTGCTGTTCGCGCATGGCCTGAACGTGCACTTCGACATGATCAAACCGCGCGCCGATCTGGACGTGGTGCTGGTCGCGCCCAAGGGCCCGGGTGCGCTGGTGCGTCGCGAATACGAGATCGGCCGCGGCGTGCCGTGCATCTATGCGGTGTACCAGGACACCAGCGGCAAGGCCGAGCAGTTCGCGCTGACCTATGCCGGCGGCCTGGGTGGCGCGCGCGCCAACATCATCAAGACCACGTTCAAGGAAGAAACCGAAACCGATCTGTTCGGCGAGCAGGCGGTGCTGTGCGGCGGCGCCTCGTCGCTGGTGCAGGCCGGTTTCGAAGTACTGGTCGAGGCCGGCTATCAGCCGGAAATCGCATACTACGAAGTGCTGCACGAATTGAAGTTGATCGTGGACCTGTTTTACGAAGGCGGCATCACCCGCATGCTGGAATTCGTGTCCGAAACCGCGCAATACGGCGATTATGTCAGCGGCCCACGCGTGATCGATGCCAGCACCAAGGCGCGCATGAAGGACGTGCTGACCGACATCCAGAATGGCACCTTCACCAAGAACTGGGTGGCCGAATACGACGCCGGCCTGCCGAACTACAACAAGTTCAAGCAGGCCGACCTGGAGCACCCGATCGAGGAAGTGGGCAAGAAGCTGCGCGCCAAGATGGTGTGGCTCAACGGGCAACAGCAAGCCGCTGCCGCACCTGCGAATCAACAGGCGGCATAACGCCGCCGCCTCCCCACCGCTTAAACCGAAGGTCCGCAACGCATGAACACCTCCGCACACAGCACGCCCCGCAATGGCGCGCGCTGGCTGACGCAGGCCCTGGAAGCCGAAGGCGTGGAAACGCTATTCGGCTATCCGGGCGGCACCATCATGCCGTTCTACGATGCCCTGGTGGATTCCAGGCTCAAGCACATCCTGGTTCGTCACGAACAGGGCGCTGCACTGGCTGCCAACGGCTATGCCCGTGCCAGCGGCCGGGTCGGCGTGTGCGTGGCCACCTCCGGCCCGGGCGCGTCCAACCTGGTCACCGGCATCGCCGATGCGATGCTCGACTCGGTGCCGATGATCTGCCTGACCGGCCAGGTCGCCACCCCGTTGCTGGGCACCGATGCATTCCAGGAGCTGGACGTGTTCGGCATGACCATGCCGATCGTCAAGCACAGCTTTCTGGTGCGGCGCGTGGAGGAGCTTCCGGAGATGGTGCGCGAGGCATTTCGCATCGCGCGCGAAGGACGTCCCGGGCCGGTGCTGATCGACCTGCCCAAGGACGTGCAGGTGGCAGATGCCTCGCATCTGCCGCCGCATGTTCCGGCAGCCGTGCAGCCGCCGCCGGCGCCGGCGGACGCGAAACTGGCCGAAGCACTGGCGGCGATCGCCGGCGCCGAACGCCCGGTGGTGTACGGCGGTGGCGGAATCGCGCTGGCGGGTGCGGTGGAGGCGTTCCGGCGCTTCGTCGAAGCCACCGGCATCCCGACCGCGCTGACCTTGCGCGGCCTGGGTGCGCTGCCGCATGCGCATCCCGATTACCTGGGCATGCTGGGCATGCACGGCACCCGTGCGGCCAACATGGCCATCCAGGAATGCGATCTGCTGGTGGTGGTCGGTGCGCGTTTCGACGACCGTGCCACCGGCAAGCTGAGCGAGTTCGCACCGTTTGCGCGCGTCATCCACCTGGATGCCGACGCGTATGAAATTTCAAGCTGCGCACTGCCGACATCGCAGTGCCCGGCGACGTGGCCACCAGTCTCAAGGCACTGAGCGCAGCGCGGGCCAACTGCCAGGGCTGGCGTACGCGCTGCTTTGCCAACCGCGAAAAATTCGGCGCGCGTTACGACGCGCCCGGCACCGATATCTACGCGCCGGCGCTGCTCAAGCGCCTGAGCGAAGTGGCCCCGGCCGACACCATCATCGCGTGCGACGTGGGTCAGCATCAGATGTGGGTGGCCCAGCATTGCCGCTTCAACGACCCGCGCAATCACCTCACCAGCGGCGCGCTCGGCACCATGGGCTTCGGTCTGCCGGCCGCGATGGGCGCGCAGTTCGCCTGCCCCGACCGCACCGTGGTGCTGGTCTCCGGCGACGGCAGTTTCATGATGAACGTGCAGGAGCTGGTGACGATTACGCGCTGCAAGCTGCCGGTGAAGATCGTGCTGCTGGACAACAGCTCACTGGGCATGGTGCGGCAGTGGCAGGAACTGTTCTTTGCCGAGCGCTACAGCGAAATCGACCTGTCCGACAACCCGGATTTTGCGGCGCTGGCGCAGGTGTTCGGCATTCCGGCCAAGCGCATCATCGCCCGCGGCGACGTGGACGCGGCGCTGGCCGATTTGCTGGCGCAGCCCGGTCCCGGCCTGTTGCATGTGGCGATCGACGCGCGTGCCAACGTGTGGCCGCTGGTGCCGCCCAACAACGCCAACAGCACCATGCTGGACAGCAATCCCGCACACGCGGCCAAGGAGACATCGCATGCGTTACCGGCTTGATCTGGTGCTGAAGCCGGCAGAAGGCGCGTTGGTGCGGGTGATCGGCATGACCGAACGCCGCGGCTTCCGCCCATGCGCGATCCAGGGCGCCGCAGCGCCAGACGATGCCGGGCGCTGGCATCTGCTGCTGGATGTGGACAGCAACCGTCCGCCGGAAACGCTGCGCCTGCAGCTGGAAAAGGGTCTACGACTGCGAATCGGTGGTGATCACCGCACTGGAATCGGTCGAGGCGGCGGCATGAGCATGCAGACCTCGCGCGACCATCAGACAGCCGTCCGGAGGTGCCTTCTTCCGGATCGCCCGCGCGCGTGCCGCAATGCCTGATTCCGGCCGCCCTTCCGCACAGGAGCCAGAGGTAGGCGACGTGGCCGTCAGCGTGGCCGACGTCCTGGCCGCGCAGGCACGCCTGCGCAAGTACCTGTCGCCCACGCCGCTGCACTACGCCGAACGCTTCGGTGTGTGGTTGAAGCTGGAGAATCTGCAGCGCACCGGTTCCTACAAGGTGCGCGGCGCCTTGAATGCCTTGCTGGCCGGCCTGGAACGCGGCGACGAGCGCCCGGTGATCTGCGCCTCGGCCGGCAACCACGCGCAAGGTGTGGCGTGGTCGGCGTACCGGCTGGGCGTGCAGGCCATCACGGTGATGCCCTATGGCGCGCCGCAGACCAAGATCGCCGGTGTCGCGCACTGGGGCGCCACCGTGCGCCAGCACGGCAACAGCTACGATGAAGCGTTCGCGTTTGCGCGCGAGCTGGCCGAGCAGAACGGCTATCGCTTCCTGTCCGCCTTCGACGACCCGGACGTGATCGCCGGCCAGGGCACCGTCGGCATCGAGCTGGCGGCGCATGCGCCGGACGTGGTGATCGTGCCGATCGGCGGCGGCGGCCTGGCCTCCGGCGTGGCGCTGGCATTGAAGTCGCAAGGCGTGCGCGTGGTCGGGGCGCAGGTGGAAGGCGTGGATTCGATGGCGCGCGCCGTCCGCGGCGATCTGCGCGAAATCACCCCGGTACCGACGCTCGCCGATGGCGTGAAAGTCAAGATTCCAGGCCTGCTCACGCGCCGCCTGTGCTCGAGTCTGCTCGATGATGTGGTGATCGTGCGCGAGGCCGAACTTCGCGAAACATTGGTGCGCCTGGCACTGGAAGAACACGTCATTGCCGAGGGCGCTGGCGCCCTCGCCCTGGCCGCCGGTCGCCGCGTTTCCGGCAAACGCAAATGTGCGGTGGTCTCTGGCGGTAATATCGACGCAACCGTGCTGGCTACACTCTTGTCCGAGGTGCGGCCGCGTCCGCCACGCAAGCCGCGCCGTCGCAATACCGAGCGACTCCGCAACGAACGCAGCGCCAATCCGCCACCCGCCACACACGTTCTTTCCCGCCCATCCGCAGTCGCTTCAACGCCTGTCACCGCCATCGCCGTAGAGGAGTCTTCCTGGTGAACACGACCGTATCCAACCAGACCCCGCGTATCCGAATTTTCGACACCACCCTGCGCGACGGCGAGCAATCCCCCGGCTGCAGCATGACGCCCCAGCAGAAGCTGGTCATGGCGCGCGCGCTGGACGAACTCGGCGTGGACATCATCGAAACCGGTTTTCCTGCCAGCTCGCACTCGGACCGCGAAGCGGCGGTGGCGATGATGGGCCGCGAACTGCGCCGCCCCACCCTGGCGGTGTTGTCGCGCTGCCTGCAGGCCGATATCGAAACCTCGGCCAAGGCGCTGGAATCGGCAGCCAATCCGCGGCTGCATGTGTTCCTGTCCACCAGCCCGCTGCACCGCGAACACAAACTGCGCATGAGCCGCGAGCAGGTGCTGGAGTCGGTGCACAAACATGTGACGCTGGCGCGCGGCTATATCGACGACATCGAATTCTCCGCCGAGGATGCGACCCGCACCGAAGAAGATTTCCTGGCCGAGGTCACCCGCGTGGCGATTTCCGCCGGCGCCACCACCATCAATTTGCCCGACACGGTCGGCTTCACCACGCCGGAAGAAATCCGCGGCATGTTCTCGCGCCTGATCGCCAGCGTGGACGGTGCCGACAAGGTCATCTTCAGCGCGCACTGCCACAACGATCTGGGCCTGGCGGTGGCCAACTCGCTGGCGGCCATCGAAGGCGGTGCGCGCCAGGTGGAATGCACCATCAACGGCATCGGAGAGCGCGCCGGCAACTGCGCGCTGGAAGAGATCACCATGGCGTTGAAGGTGCGTGGCGCGTTCTACAACATCGATTCGGCGATCAATACGCCGCGTATCGTGTCCACGTCGCAATTGTTGCAACGCCTGGTCGGCATGCCGGTACAGCGCAACAAGGCGGTGGTGGGCGGCAACGCATTCGCGCACGAATCCGGCATTCATCAGCACGGCATGCTGCGCCATCGCGGCACCTACGAAATCATGCGCCCGGAAGATGTGGGCTGGGAATCCTCGCAAATGGTGCTGGGCCGCCACAGCGGCCGCGCCGCAGTCGAGCAGCGTCTGCGTGCGCTGGGGTACCTGCTGGAGGAAGAAGAGGTCAAGCTGGTATTCGAACAGTTCAAGGCGCTGTGCGAGAAGCAGCGCGTGGTCACCGATGCGGATCTGCAGGCGTTGATGCAGGACGCTACCGTGCAGGAAGGCTATCGCCTGGCATCGATGACCATCAGCGATGTGGGCAGCCGCGCCAATGCGTTGGTGGAGTTGTCCGACCCGGAAGGCAACCGTGTGGCCGAAACCGCGCAAGGCAACGGGCCAGTGGATGCACTGTTCGGTGCCTTGGCTTCGGCGACCGGCGTGAGGCTGGAACTGGACAGCTACCAGGTGCACAGCGTGGGCATCGGCGCGGACGCGCGCGGCGAAGCCAGCTTGAGCGTGCGTCACGACGGCGTGGAATACGAAGGCACCGGCACCAGCAAGGACATCATCGAAGCCAGCGCGCTTGCGTGGCTCGATGTGGCCAACCGCTTGTTGCGTCAGCGCGAGCGTGGCGTGGTGGCCGGCAAGACGGCTGCGGTGGCGTAACCGGCCCTGCGCTGGACGATGCAAACCTGACGGCCGGCAGAGTGATCTGCTGGCCGTTCTGGTAATTGTTGCTTCACTTTTGCAGGCGCGTGGCTTTGGTACCGCCGCCTGTGGGTATACGTATGTATGCTGGAAACGGCGCTACGCCACGGACCAGCCTGGCGGGCGACGTCTGCGAGTTCTGTACGAATATGTCGGTCTGTGGAGGCGCTTGCATTCATACCGACATCGGGCACCTACCTCCCATTCGAGGCTTTGCGGGCGGTGTCTGCGGGTTCTGTATGAATGCTTCGGTCCGCTGCGGTCGCTTGCACGCGTACCGGCCTGGGACACGCCGCAAGTACATCCATGCAGGCGCTGGCGTGGCATCCATGCCGCTCAAGGTCCCACATCGGTACGCGCGCAAGCACCACCGATTGCTGTCGGTCGCGGAACGAAATGCCGACAGCCAGATGAACTGCCCGTTTTTCCGGGCACCCATTCCTTGAGATGCAAGAGCAGATAAATGCCTTGCCGATCACATCGGCCACGAAGTGCTCAGGAATCAACACCTGCTTGAAGCATTGCGTGCCGATCAGCAGTAGTAATCTTGAGAGCGCGGTGTCGCGTCCGGGGCGGGACCGTGTGGCGGCATGTGGATGCCGCCACCGAGCCTGCATGGACGGATTCACGGCGTGTCCCGACACTGGATGCGGCACCGCGCTGCCGATCAACTCAGCACGCCGATCAATCTCGCACGAAGCCGTCCGTTTCATGCCAATGCTTCGGTCTGCGGCAGGCGCTTGCACGCAACCGGCCTGGGACACGCCGCGAGTACGTCCATGTAGGCGCTGGCGCGGCATCCATGCCGCTCAAGGCCCCACGCCAGCACGCGCGCAAGCACCACCGGTTGTCTTCGATTGCCGAAGGAAATGCGAAGGGCCTGGTGGTCTGGGTCTTTCGGAGCGTCATTATCGCTGGCGACATGACAGTCGATGGATGGCTTGCCGATCACATCGGCCACGAAGTCATCACGAATCAACACCTGCTTGAAGCATTGCGTGCCGATCAGCAGTAGCAATCTTGAGAGCGCGGTGTCGCGTCCGGGGCGGGACCGTGTGGCGGCATGGATGCCGCCACCGAGCCTGCATGGACGGATCCACGGCGTGTCCCGGCACTGGATGCGGCACCGCGCTGCCGACCGCCCCTGGATGCCGACCAGTGCTGCGCACGACATCCGCCGATTTCATGCCAGCGCTTCGGTCGAATGATGTGATCACGAATCGGTCAAGCAAACGAAAGTGGCTATCGTCCGAAGAACGATAGCCACCCGCAAAGCCACAACCTGTCGGGGACGCGAACGCTCTTACAGCGCGGCCACCACTGCATCGCCCATTGCCACGGTACCGACCTTGGTGGTGCCTTCCGACCAGATGTCGGCAGTGCGCAGGCCTTGATCGAGCACCTTGCCAACCGCGTGTTCGATCGCATCCGCCGCAGCGGCCTGCGCGAAGGTGTAGCGCAACATCATCGCCACCGACAGGATCGTCGCCAGCGGATTGGCGATGCCCTTGCCGGCGATGTCCGGTGCCGAGCCGTGGCACGGTTCGTACATGCCCTTGCTGTTGGCATCCAGCGAGGCCGACGGCAGCATGCCGATGGAACCGGTGAGCATCGAGGCCTGGTCGGACAGGATGTCGCCGAACATGTTGTCGGTCACGATCACGTCGAACTGCTTGGGCGCGCGCACCAACTGCATCGCCGCGTTGTCCACGTACATATGCGACAGCGCGATATCCGGGTAGTCCTTGGCCACTTCCTCGACCACCGCACGCCATAGCTGGCTCGACGCCAGTACGTTGGCCTTGTCCACCGAACACAACTTCTTGCCGCGCAGGCGTGCCATGTCGAAGCCTGCCTTGGCGATGCGGCGAATCTCGCTCTCGCTATAGGGCAAGGTGTCGTACGCCTGGCGCTCGCCGTTGTCCAAGGTGCGGTTGCCACGCGGCTGGCCGAAATAGATGCCGCCGGTGAGTTCGCGCAGGATCAGCAGATCCAGCCCGGCCACGACCTCCGGCTTGAGCGTGGACGCATCGGCCAGCTGCGGGTACAGCAAGGCCGGCCGCAGGTTGGCGAACAGGCCCAGCTGCGAGCGGATCTTGAGCAGCCCACGCTCCGGCCGCAGCGCCGGGTCGATGGTGTCCCACTGCGGGCCACCCACCGCACCCAGCAGCACCGCATCGGCGGCACGCGCGCGCTCCAGCGTTTCATCGGCCAACGGGCTGCCGTATTTGTCGTACGCAGCGCCGCCCAGCTCGTCATACACCAGCTCGAAACCCAGAGCGTGTTGCGCGTCAATGCGCTTCAACACCTTGACCGCTTCGGCCATGATCTCCGGGCCGATCCCGTCGCCGGGAAGAATCAGAATCTGCTTGCTCATGCCACCCTCGTGAAGTGACGCCGCAGCGTCATTGAATTCAATGCAATAAGCGCACGCGGCACGATCAACGCACCCGCGTGCGGCTCGACATCACTGCAACGCGCCAAACAACCACGGCTGGCGTGCGCGATGACCTTGCTCGAAGCGCCCGATGGCATCGGCGTCCTGCAAGGTGAGGCCGATATCGTCCAGCCCGTTGAGCAGGCAATGCTTGCGGAAGGCATCGATGTCAAAGCCGTACTCCACGCCATCGGGGCGGCGCACGCGTTGTGCGGCCAGATCCACGGTGAGTTGGTAGCCCTCGGTCGCCAGGCATTGCTCGAACAACGCATCGACCTGCGCTTCGGCCAGCACGATCGGCAGCAGGCCGTTCTTGAAACTGTTGTTGTAGAAGATGTCGGCAAAGCTCGGCGCGATCACGGTGCGAAAGCCGTATTCGTCCAGCGCCCACGGCGCATGCTCGCGCGAGGAACCGCAGCCGAAGTTTTCCCGCGCCAGCAACACGCTGGCGCCCTGATAGCGCGGGAAATTGAGCACGAATTCCGGATTGAGCGGGCGCGTGCTGTTATCGCGACCCGGCTCGCCGATATCCAGATAGCGCCATTCGTCGAACAGGTTCGGCCCGAAGCCGGTGCGCTTGATCGACTTCAGGAATTGCTTGGGAATGATCTGGTCGGTATCGACATTGGCGCGATCCAGCGGCGCGACCAGTCCGGTGTGTTGGGTAAAAGGGGTCATGAGAGAGGCCGAGAATGGGGAATGGGGAGTCGGGAATGGGCAGAGCGGGAAGCAGGACTTTGCGATTCCCTATTCCCGACTCTCGATTCCCTGCAGTTCACGCACATCGACAAAATGACCGCTCACCGCCGCAGCCGCCGCCATCGCCGGGCTGACCAGATGCGTGCGGCCGCCGGCGCCCTGGCGGCCTTCGAAGTTGCGGTTGGAGGTCGAAGCGCAATGCTCGCCGCTGCCCAGCTTGTCCGGGTTCATGGCCAGACACATCGAGCAGCCTGGCTCGCGCCATTCGAAACCGGCATCCAGAAACACCTTGTCCAGGCCTTCGGCTTCGGCCTGTGCCTTCACCAGGCCCGAGCCCGGCACCACCAACGCCTGCTTGATGGTGGAAGCCACCTTGCGGCCCTTGGCCACGGCAGCGGCGGCACGCAGGTCTTCGATCCGCGAGTTGGTGCACGAGCCAATGAACACGCGATCCAGGCGAATGGCGGTGATCGGCTGGTTGGCGGTCAATCCCATGTATTTGAGCGCGCGCTCGATCGAATCGCGCCTGGTCGGGTCCTGCTCGGCGGCCGGATCGGGCACGTGCTGATCGATGGCCAGCACCATTTCCGGCGAAGTGCCCCAGCTGACCTGCGGCTTGATGTCTTCGGCGCGCAACTCCACCACGGTGTCGAAGTGCGCGTCCGGATCGGAGACCAGCGTGCTCCAGAGCGCCACCGCCGCTTCCCAGTCGGCGCCCTTGGGCGCGAACGGGCGCCCTTTGACGTAGGCAATGGTCTTCTCGTCCACCGCCACCATGCCCACGCGCGCACCGGCTTCGATGGCCATGTTGCAGATGGTCATGCGGCCTTCCATCGACAGCGCACGGATGGCGCTGCCGGCGAATTCCAACGCATGCCCATTGCCGCCGGCGGTGCCGATCTTGCCGATCACCGCCAGCACGATGTCCTTGGCGGTCACCCCGAACGGCAACGTGCCTTCCACGCGCACCTGCATGTTCTTCATCTTCTTGGCGATCAGGCACTGCGTGGCCAGCACGTGCTCGACCTCGGAGGTGCCGATGCCATGGGCCAACGCGCCGAACGCGCCATGCGTGGAGGTATGCGAATCGCCGCAGACCACGGTCATGCCCGGCAAGGTGGCGCCCTGCTCCGGGCCGACCACATGCACGATGCCCTGGCGCGCATCGTTCATCTTGAACTCAAGGATGCCGAAGTCGTCGCAGTTCTCGTCCAGCGTCTGCACCTGCAGGCGCGAGACCTCGTCGGAGATCGACTCCAGCCCGCCCTGGCGCTCGGCGCGCGTGGTCGGCACGTTGTGGTCGGGCGTGGCGATATTGGCGTCGATGCGCCACGGCCTGCGCCCGGCCAGGCGCAGGCCTTCGAAGGCTTGCGGCGAGGTCACCTCGTGCAGGATGTGGCGGTCGATGTAGATCAGCGACGAACCATCGTCACGGCGTGTGACCTCATGCAGGTCCCACAGCTTGTCGTACAGGGTCTTGGCAGTCATCGCGGCAATCCGAGTGGCGGATGGTGGGTGCGCCCACCTGGCTGAGATCGATGCTAGGAGCTTGCCTTGGATTACGCAAATTCATATTGTTTATTCAAGAAATGAATTTTAGGAATAGCAATGGACCTGGCGAGCCTCAATGCCTTCGTGGCGATCGCCGAGAGCGGCAGCTTTTCGGCAGCCGGCGAGGCCTTGCACCTGACCCAGCCGGCGGTAAGCAAACGCATCGCACTGCTGGAGGCGCAATTGTCGGCGCGGCTGTTCGATCGCCTGGGCCGGCAGGTGGTGTTGACCGAAGCCGGCCAGGCATTGCTGCCGCGTGCGCAACGCATCCTGGCCGAGCTGCAGGACACCCGCCGCGTGCTGGAGCATTTGGGAGCAGCCGTTGGCGGCCGCTTGAGCCTGGCCACCAGCCACCATGTGGGGCTGCACCGCCTGCCGGCCTTGTTGCGCGGTTTTGCCACGCAACATCCGCAGGCGGCGCTGGACATCCAGTTCCTGGATTCGGAGCTGGCGTACGCCGCGGTGCTGCGCGGCGAGGTGGAGCTGGCAGTGACGACCCTGGCACCGGACACGCGCGCTCCGCTGCGCGCGCAGCCGATCTGGCACGACCGCCTGCAGTTCGTCGTTGCACCCGATCACCCGTTGGCAGCACGGCCTGCGGTGTCCCTGGACGATGTGGTGGCGCACCCGGCGGTGTTGCCGGATCCGGGCACCTTCACCCATCGCATCGTTGCCAACCTGTTCGCCGAGCGCGGCCTGGTGCCGAGTCTGCGCATGACCACCAATTACCTGGAAACGATCAAGATGCTGGTGTCGGTGGGCCTGGCCTGGAGCGTGCTGCCCGAGCGCATGATCGACCACCAGATCGTGGCGCTGCCGCTGGCCGATGTGGCGTTATCCCGCGAGCTGGGTTGCGTCACCCATGGTGGGCGCACCTTGTCGCGTGCGGCGCAGGCGTTTGTTGCGTTGTTGCATGCGCAGGCGGATCTGGCGCAGGCGTAGGCTGCCGGCGATATGTCTGCAGCGTGCTGCACGTGTCGGCGAAAGATGACGTCAGCAGTTCGATCTCGGCACGAGCGCACGCGAGGTGCGATGGGTCACACGCGGTTTGTTGACTCGGCGGTGCCGCGGCCGGGCCGGCAATGCGGCGATGGTTCTTCGCCACGCGCCACCCGTGCAATGTAACAACGCCTGTCTGCATCGGGCCTGCGTCAAGCAACTCACGAGCGTAAGCAACGCCTTACGGCCCGATCAAACGATTCCGCCCCTGCCGCTTGGCTTCGTACAGACGATGGTCGGCCAACGCCAGCAATTCGCGCCGGCTGGGCGCCTCCTCGCTCATCGCCATGCCCATGCTGGCGGTACAACGCACGGTCATGCCCTGCGCATCGACTTGGATGTCGGCCAGTCGCTGTCGCATGCGCTCGAACAGCGCGCGCGCCTGCGCCGCATCCAGTCCGGTGGCCGCCAGCAGGAATTCTTCGCCGCCGTGACGCGCGGCGAAGCAATGCGCCTGCTCCTGCTCGCCCAGCACCTCGCCGATGGCCGATAGCACCGCATCGCCCACCTCATGGCCGTAGTCGTCGTTGATGCGCTTGAAATGATCGATATCCATCAACGCCAGCGCCAACGCCGCGCCACCGGCGTGCGCCTCATCGAACCAGTGCTGCAGCACGCGCTCGGCTTCGCGTCGGTTCGGCAAGGCCGTCAGCACGTCGTGGCTGGCGCGGTATTCCAGCTGGCGCATCAACGCTTCGCGCTCCTGGCTGGCCTGCTGCAGCGCCAGGTTCTTGTCGCTCAGTTCGCGCGTACGCCGGTCGATGACGGTATTGAGCTGGCGCTGACGCAGGCGATAGCTGGCGGTACGCCACAGATACAAGCCGTAGATCACGCTGGCCAGGCCAAGGATGCCCAGGCCGATCACTTCGCCCCGGCGCCACCACGGCGGCGCCAGTTCGATGACCAGGCTGGCCTCGCCCAGCAGATCGTCTTGGCGCCAATCCACCGGCAGCGACATCGCTTGCACGCGGAAGCGGAAACGGCCCGGCGGCAAATTGGTGTAGACCGCTTCGCTGGCATTGTCGGCATCCACCCACTCCGGGTCGAAGCCTTCCAGCCGGTAGCGATACCGCACCTTGTCCGGGCCGCGGAAATTCAGCCCGGCATACACGATCGCGATACGCCGGGTCTCGGCGCCGAACCGGTGCGGGCCACTGAGCGGCTGCACCATGCCATCGACCAGCAGGCGCTCGAAGACGATCGGCACCCGATGGCCTTGCAAGGTGCCCACGCGGGCCGGGTCGATCACGCCCAGGCCTGCGGCGGTGGGGAACAGCAACTGCCCGGACTGGGTCAGCCAGCCGGTGCGCTGCTGCCGTTGCCCTGGTTGCTGGGCATGCCGTCGCTGCGGTCGACCACCTCCACGCTCAATTGCTCGCGCGTGCCCGCATCGAGCTGGTCGAAGTTATCGCGTGCGATGCGGAACACCCGTGGTTGCTCGACAACCAGAAATAGCCATGGCCGTCGTCGATCACGCGAAACACCTTGTCGCGCGGCAGCCCGACCCGGTGGTCGTAGACGCGGAAGCGGTCGCCGCGCAACCGCAGCAGGCCGCGATCGCTGGCAATCCACATATCGCCAGCGGCATCGCGCAGGAAATCGAAGGCGTTCTGCCCGGGAAATCCTGCTCGCCCAGCCAGGCGCGGGTGCTGCCGTCCGGCGACAGCGCGGTCACGCCGCGATCGGTGCCGATCCAGACGATGCCCTGCGCATCGCGGTACAACACCTGCACCGACCCATCCGGTACGCCGTCGGCGGCGGTGTAGCGGCGCGCCTTGCCGTTGCGCCAGCGCACCAGCCCGGCGGCGGTGCCGATCCACAGATCGTCGCCGTCCGGCAACACCGCACGCACCGACATGGAGGGCAGGCCATCGGCCGCGCCGATGCGCACCAGCACGTGGCCTTGCGCGTCCAGACGCACCACACCCTGGCTATAGGTACCGGCCCAGACGCCGCCATCGCCAGCATCGGCCAGCGCCAGCACCGATTGCTCGAGCACGCGCCCACCTTCGCTGGGCGACAGCGACACGCGGCTGATGGTGCCGTCGCGCCAACGATCCAGGCCGACGGCATTGCCCACCCACACCGTGCCCTCGCCGGTCTGCAGCACGCAGCGCACGTAGTCCGAACTCAGGCCTTCGTCGTGGGTGACGCCGTGCGCGGCGCCCTCGGCAATACGGAACAGCCCGTGGGTGCTGCCGACCCAGATCAGGCCTTCGGCGTCTTCCAGCAGCGCCGGGCTGGCGACGCCGGAAATGGCGATCTGCTCGTCCGGGTCGTTCGGGCCGCTGTGCACCACCAGCATTCCCGAAGACAGGCTCATCCACAGGTGCCCACGGCGGTCCAGCAACACCGAATCCACGCGTTGGCCCTGGCGGAAGCGCTGCAGGCCACCGCCGCGGCTCCACCACCACACACCATCGTCGCCGGCGACCAACAGGCCGCCCTGACGGTCGCTGGCCAGCCGCCGCACCGGCGCATCGCGCATCCCGTGCGCCCTTCCCCAGGCCGCAGCCTGGACGCCATCGTGCGGCAGGCGATACAGCCCGACCTCGGTGCCGACCCACAGGTCGCCGCTTTCGTCTGCAGACAGTGCGGTGACGCGCGCGCGCGGCAAGCCGGTCTGACGGCCGACGTCGACCACCCGCCCGTCGCCCTCGATGCGGTACAGCGTCTGCGGCGTGCCCACCCACAGCGCGCCATCGGCACGCCGCAGCAGGGCGCTGACCGCAAGATGCCGCGCCGACGCATCGCCCAGCTGCTGCCAGTGACCGTCCTGATAGTGGTAGACGCCGTCGAACGCAGTGCCGAGCAGCATGCCGCCGGTGCTGTCGCGAACCACCACAAATACCCCGCCCAGCTCGACGCCGGGAGTGTTCTGACGGTCGTACACGGTGAAATCGCGCCCATTGAAGCGCGCCACGCCTTCCCAGGTACCCAGCCAGATCAGCCCGTCTTCGCCCTGGGCCACCGCGTGCACCAGGTTGTGCGGCAGGCCGTCGTCCATGTTCCAGCGCGTGACGGTGTGGTAAGCGGAGTGCTTGAGCACCTGCGCGTCGGCAGGCCAGGCGTTGAGCATGGCGCAGCACAGCAGCAGCCACAGCCACAGCCACGCGTGCCCGATCCGCCGCACGCACGTGCTGCGAACGCAGCTTGTGTGCGCCTGCGTACCGCCCCTTCCCACGCTCCCCGTCCCCTCGTCCGTGCTCGCTGGAGATACCTGCCCGTATGCACTGGCAGGCCTACGGCAAATTTATCACCGGGGTTTTGGTGCTGCCTTCGGTGGATCCCTGACAGCTACCGGGAGCGGCACGACACCGGGAACCGGGCAGACGGAACCGTTAACGTCGCGGTTGGGCGCCGAGTATAAATATAGAACCCCATGGTCTAGTATTGACGACATGTCCAGCTCGTCCCCCTCACTTCCAAGACCAAGAGCAACGGCCCTGGCCGTCCCAAGGATCTTGGAAAGCGTGCCGCCATCCTGGGTGCTGCCCGCACCATGTTCATGGAACAGGGCTATGCAGGGGTCAGCATGGATGGGATCGCCGCGCAGGCCGGCGTCTCCAAACTGACCGTGTACAGCCACTTCGGCGACAAGGAGAGCCTGTTTTCCGAGGCGATCCGCGCGCAATGTCAGCACATGATGCCGGACGACCTGTTCGATCATGCTCCCAAGGGCGCGTTGCGCGACCAGCTCACCGAGATTGCCCATGCGTTCTTCGCCATGGTCAGCACCGAATCGGCCATCTCCACCCACCGCATGATGATGGCGCCCGGCACCGGCGACGTGCATATCCGCGAGATGT
Organism: Xanthomonas phaseoli pv. phaseoli; assembly: GCA_022749655.1. Lineage (GTDB taxonomy): Bacteria > Pseudomonadota > Gammaproteobacteria > Xanthomonadales > Xanthomonadaceae > Xanthomonas > Xanthomonas phaseoli. The sequence goes on along the minus strand of CP094243.1, from coordinate 1,562,465 downwards.
TCTGGGATGCAGGCCCCAAGCGCACGCAGGGGGCGCTGGCGGATTTCCTGTCCGCGCGGGTGGCCGACGGCCAGCTGGAGATTCCGGACGTCGCGCGCGCCGCCTCGCAATTCTTCTGCCTGCTCAAGGGCGAGCTCTACGCCCTGATGATGTGCGGCCTGCACGGCCAGCCCACCCGCGCCCAGGTCGATGAGCACATCGACACCAGCGTCGACTTCTTTTTGAGGGCCTATGCGCCGCGTTGAGCGTCCCCGGCCTTTGGTGGCGATGACTTCCGGCACTGCGCCGGATGGCAGCGCGCGGCGATGCTAGATGCGCCAGGTGCCTCGCGCACCGGTAAAATGTTCGCCCCACCGCGTTGGATACCCGCACCATGACGATAGATTTCACCCAGGCCCGCGAAAAGATGGTCGAGCAGCAGATCCGGCCGTGGGACGTGCTGGACCTGCGCGTACTCGACGTGCTGGCGCGCCTGCCGCGCGAAGCCTTCGTGCCGGAGGCCTACAAGACGCTGGCCTATGTCGACGTGGAAATTCCGCTGTCGGCCGGCCACAAGATGATGAAGCCGGTGGTCGAAGGCCGCATGTTGCAGGCACTGGACCTGCAACCGGGCGAGGACGTGCTGGAAGTCGGCACCGGCAGCGGCTTTGCCACCGCCTGCCTGGCCGCGCTGGCACGCGAAGTGCTCAGCCTGGAGATCGACCCGGCGCTGGCCGCGGCTGCGCGCGCCAATCTGGATCGCACCGGCCTGGGCAGCAACGTCCGCATCGAAACCGCCGATGTCTTCGGCTGGCAGAGCGAGCGTCGCTTCGACGCCATCTGCGTGACCGGCGCGGTCGACACCCTGCCCGTCCAGTGGCTGCAGTGGTTGCGCCCCAACGGCCGGTTGTTCGTCGTGCGCGGTCACGACCCGGTGATGGAAGCGGTCCTGGTCCGTGGCGAGGTCAACGCCCCGCGCATCGAATCGTTGTTCGAAACCGACCTCGCCTATCTCCAGGGCGCCGCACCGACGCCCCGATTCCAATTCTGATTCCCAAGGAAGCTTCCCCGATGATCCGCCGATCCCTCGTCCTGGCCCTGGCCGCCGCCCTGTCTCCCATGGCTGCGCACGCCACCGACCTGCTGCAGGTCTACGAAATGGCCCGCAACGGCGATCCGCAGTTGGCCGTGGCCGAGTCCACGCGCCTGGTCAATCGGGAGGGTCAGGTGCAGGCGCGTGCGGCGTTGCTGCCGCAGCTGGACGGTAGCGCCAGCTACACCCAGTCGCACCGTGAGCTGGAAGGCGTCGATGGCCGCTCCACGACCAAGCAGCGCCAGTACGTGATCCAGGGCAGCCAGACCATCTTCAACTGGGCGCAGTTTTCCAACCTGCGTGCGCAGCGCGAAGTGGCCAAGGCTGCGGATTTCACCCTGGCATCGGCCAACAACGACCTGATCACCCGCACCTCGGCGGCGTATTTCCAGGTACTGGTGGGGATCGAGTCGCTGGCGGCGGCCGAGACCAACGAAGCGGCCGCAAAGAAGCAGTTCGACTACGCCGACAAGCGTCTGGAAGTGGGACTGGCGCCGATCACCGACGTGCACGAAGCCCGCGCCCAGTACGACCAGGCGCGCGCCGACACCATCACCGCGCGCAACACGCTCAAGGACTACTACCAGGCATTGACCGAGCTGACCGGCCAGCCGGTGGTCGGCTTGCGCGCGTTGCCCGATGAGTTCCGTCCCGAAGTGCCGGCCGCCTACAGCAACGTGGATCAGTTGGTCGCCACCGCGATCGCCGATAACCCCGCATTGAAGGCGCAGCAGTTGCAGGTCAGCGCTGCCGAGGCGCAGGTCAGTGCCGCGCGTGCCGGCCATCTGCCCACGCTGAGCCTGGGTGCCAATGTCGGCCGCAGCAACAGCTGGGGCGGCCAGGGAACGGTCGATGAGGCGGCAGGCAACTTCACCACCGCAGGTCGCGACATCGATACCGATTCGGTCGGCATCACGCTGACGATTCCGATCTTTGCCGGCGGCGCAACCCAGTCGGCCGTGCGTCAGGCACTGTCGCAGCGCGACATCCAGCAGGACACCTACGAGCAGCAGAAGCGCGCGCTGGATCGCAACACCCGCAATGCCTACCAGACCGTGGTTGCCGGTATAAGCGAGGTGGAAGCCCGCCGCCTGGCCGTGGTGTCGGCGCAAGCCGCCTACGACGCCTCGCAGGTGGGTCTGGAAGTGGGCACGCGCACCGTGCTGGACGTGGTGCAAAACCAGCGCACGCTGTTCCAGGCGCAGCTGAACTACGCACAGTCGCGTTACAACTTCCTGCAGAACCGCCTGCTGCTGGGCCAGGCCATCGGCAAGCTCGACATCACCGATCTGCAAGACGTCAACCGCCTGCTATCGCAGGATGCCGAGTCCAGCTGCAGGGCAGTGGTTCGTTGCAGTAAGGCCAGCTGGATGCACAAGAAAGCGGGCCACGGCCCGCTTTTTTGTGCGCGATGCAACCGCATGCGCACCTGTCGTGACGGCTGCTGCAAGTGCGGTAAACCGGCAACGCCGGCATGCAGCCTCCGACGCAAGCGATCCCACCACGCGCATCTCACTGCCCGACGCACACGCTCACTGCGGACCGCAACGAAGGCTGCACTCCGGCGCCAGGCGCGGTGGAGTGCAGCACGTCCATGCACGCCGCCACGCAACGAGCGACACCCCTCACGCCACAACGCCCGCGCTCGCCAGCGGCGGCAGATCGGGCGCGATCTGCACCAAGGTGCGGGCCACGGCGCCTTTGCCGTTGGCGACCAGCGCCAGGCCTGCAGCGGTCATCGCCTCGCGTTGTGCGGGGTCGGCGAGCAGGCGCGCCAATGCCTGGTAGACGCACTCGGCATCCTCGCAGATGGCAACGGCATCGGCTTCGCGCATGCGCCGCGAAATCTCCGAGAAGTTATGCAGATGCGGGCCGGTGATTGCCGGCGTTCCAACGGCGGCCGGCTCGAGCAGGTTATGCCCGCCAATCGGCTGCAAGCTGCCACCGACGAAAGCCACCTGCGCGCACGCATAGAAGCTCATCAGCTCGCCCAGGGTGTCGATAACGAAGACCTTGTCGCCTGCCTGCGGCCATTGCTGCGCCTTGCGCGTGGCAACGCGCCAACCTCGCTCGCGTGCCACTGTCTCGACCTTGGGAAAGCGCTCGGGATGGCGCGGCGCCCACAACAGCAGCACGTCCGGAAATTGCAGCAGCAAACGCGCGTGGATATCGGCAACGGCCGCCTCTTCGCCTTCGTGCGTGCTGGCGGCGATCCAGACCGGGCGCGTGGCCGGCACGTACATGCGGAACTGTGCGACCAACGCCTGCAATTGCGCTGGCGCGGCGATATCGAACTTGAGATTGCCCAGCGCGATCACCTGATCCGGGCGCGCGCCCAGGGTGACAAAGCGCTCGGCATCGTCCTGCGACTGTGCCGCCACGCAGGTGACGGTGCGCAGCGCGCGACTGATCAACGGTGCCAGCAACCGGTACCCACGCAACGAACGCGCCGACAACCGTGCGTTGAGGATGTACACCGGAATCTGGCGATCGCGGCAGCCGAACAACATGTTCGGCCACAGCTCGGTTTCAGGATCAAGGCCAGCCGCGGGCGGAAGTGTTCGAGAAACCGCCCCACGCTGCCCGGCACGTCATAGGGCAGATACACATGGTCCACCGCATCGCCCCACAGCGCGCGCACGCGCTCGGAGCCGGTGGGGGTGATGGTGGTGATGACCCAACGGATATCCGGGCGCTGCGCACGTAGCGCATTGACCAGCGGTGCGGCCGCGTTGACCTCGCCCACCGACACCGCATGCACCCACACGCGCGGGCGCCCGCAGGCATGTGTGTAGGACGCATAGCGCTCGTTCCAGCGATTGAAGTATTCGCGCACGCGAAAGCCACGCCACACCAGGTGGTACACCGTGACCGGCAGCAACAGGTACAACAGCGCCGAGTACAGCCCGCGCAACAGCCATTCGATCGAGTCTTTCCGCATCGGTGCAGGATACGGGAGCGTCCGTGCGTGCGCATGTGCACGCTGCCCGCCAGGCGCAATCCCTTAGAATTGGCGCATGTCCGAACCCGCCAACGTCGCCGTCCGCCCTTCCCTGCGCAACCCCAAGCACTGGCCGATGTATCTGGGCCTGGCGGTGATGGTGGTGGCCGGGCGCCTGCCCTGGACGCTGCAACGTGCAGTGGGCCGCGGCGTGGGCTGGATTGCGATGCGCCTGGCGGGCACGCGTCGGCGCGCGGCCGAGGTCAACCTGAAACTGTGTTTCCCCGAGCAGGACGATGCCTGGCGGGCGCGGCTGTTGCGCGACAGTTTCGACGCGCTGGGCGTGGGCCTGTTCGAGTTCGCGCGCGCCTGGTGGGGCAGCATCGATGCCATTCGACCAGGCGTGCAGATCGAGGGCCTGGAGCATCTGCAACAACTGCAGCAGCAAGAACGCGGCGTGTTGCTGGTGTCCGGCCACTTCATGACGCTGGAAATGTGCGGGCGCCTGCTCTGCGACTACGTGCCGCTGGCCGGCATGTACCGCAGGCATCGCAACCCGGTGTTCGAGTGGGCGGTCAAGCGTGGGCGCTTGCGCTATGCCACGCACATGTTCGCCAACGAAGACCTGCGCGCCACCATCAAGCATCTCAAGCGCGGCGGTTTTCTGTGGTATGCGCCGGATCAGGACATGCGCGGCAAGGACACCGTGTTCGTGCCGTTCTTCGGACATCCGGCCTCCACCATCACCGCCACGCATCAGCTGGCACGGTTGACCGGCTGCGCAGTGGTGCCGTACTTCCATCGTCGCGAAGGCGGCCGTTACATCCTCAAGATCGCACCGCCGCTGGCCGACATTCCGTCCGATGACGTCATCGCCGATACCACGCAGGTCAATGCCGCCATCGAAGACATGGTGCGCGAAGCGCCGGACCAATACCTGTGGATCCATCGGCGCTTCAAGCGCCAGCCGGGCGGACGTAGCGCGTTCTATCGCTGACGCCGGCGGCGAACACCTGCAACGCATGTGTGGGCGTTGCGCTGCATAGCGCGCAAATCGAACGAGGTGCCGATCAACCGCACGCACCGCGTGACTGCGGCGCGCGGTCCGCATCGTCGTTGAGCAATGCACCGGCATACAGCCCGGCCAGCATCAGGCTCAGCCCGCCCCAGAAGCTGGAATAGAACGCCAGATGGGTGTTGAACGGAAACACCGTGGCCACCAGCGCGATCATCGCCGGCCGCGCCTGCTCGCGCGCCACCGCGCTTGAGTAGCGCCACGCGCGCCATGCCTGCGCCGCGCCGGCCAGCCACAGCAGCAAACCGATCACGCCGGTTTCGGCCAGGATTTCGAGCACGATCTGATGCGCATGAAAGGCCGGCCCACCGCCCCATGCCGGCGCTTGGCCAGGTGCCGGATTGCAGGCCGGATAGGCCTGCCGGAACCCGCGCGCGCCCACGCCGTTGAGCGGATGCGTGCGGATCATGCACAGCGCCGCCTCCCAGATCTGGGCGCGCCCGGACAGGGCCTGGTCCACGCCCTGTTCGCCATTGCCGAACGCCAGCGTGGTGCGCTGGATGCGCTCGCGCGCCTGTGGCGCCACCGCCACCACTGCCACGGCCAGCAATGCGCCGGCCACCGCCACGGCCAGCAAACGACGCCCGCCCAGCAGCTGCCAGCCCGATAGCAGCACGATCACGCCATAGGTGATCCACGACGCGCGCGAGCCGGCCAAGACCAACACGATGCCGACCGCCGCCGCACCCACAAGCCAGGCCAAGACATGACGCCGCCCCAACGCCAGCAACAGGAACGGCGACAGGCTGGCCAGGGTCTGCCCGAACTTCAGATTGCAGGGGCCCAGCACGCCGCTCAACCGGTCCACCAGCGCCAGTTCCTGGGCCGTGCACAAGCCATGGCCGCTGATCAGCTGCTTGATCTGATCGATGCCAAAGAACAATGGGCTGGTACCGAAGGCGGCCTGCAACAACGCGTCCAGCGTCCACACGCCACCGATGACCGCCAGCCCGGCAAAGGTGCGGCGCCGACGCTGTGCATTGGCCACGGCGATGGCGCATAACCACATGAACGGCAGGTAGCGCAGATCGGTGGCCGACTTGCGCAGCGCGCGGCCGGCATCCACCGCGTCGAACGCCGACAGCATCTGCGGCAACCAGTACGCCAGGAACAACACGCTGGTCAGCGCCCAGGCCGCGCCGCTGAGCAGGCGCGTGCCGCCGCGAAAGCGCGCGTGCAACAGGCGGTACGCCGCGAACAACGCACCCAGCGACAACACCGTTTCCGCCAAGCCGGGCGTGGGCCACAACGCCACGAACACGATCACCCACAGTGGCCCCCAGCGGCCGGCATCGGGCGTCAACACGGGCGCCTGCGGGAGGGCCTCAGCGGCGGAGTTCGTCATAGACCTTCAGGGTGGCCGTTTGCATGGCCTGCAACGTGTAGGGGATCACGGCCGGCGCTGCCGGGGCATGCTGCAGCAACTGCAGCGCCTGCGTGCATAAGGCCTGGGCATCGAAGGCAGCGACCGCACCACCGGGCTGCAACTCGGCCAGCAGTTCGCCGACGCCGCCGTGTGCCCAGCCCAGCACCGGCCGGCCGACCGCTAGCGCCTCCACCACGGTGCGGCCGAAGGCTTCCGGCTTGCGCGAAAGCTGCAGCACCAGATCGCTGGCCGCATAGGCCTCGGCGATGCGCGCGGTGGGCTCGGTCAAGGCGACCGCCTCGGCAATGCCCAGCTTGGCGGCTTCCGTCTCCAGCTCCCGTACATACGCCTCGCGCCCGGGCTCGCGTGCGCCGGGCAACCACAAAAAGGCCGGCACGCCGGCTGCACGGATGTCGGCGAGCAGCTGCAGGCCATCGGCATGGCCCTTCAGGCGCGTGCCGCGGCCCGGTAGCAGAAGCAGCGGTGCATCGGCCGGCAGTCCGGGCAGCAGCGTCTGTACCCATGCACGAGCGCGGCGGTCCGGCTGCAGCCGGCGCGGGAACTGCGCGATATCCACCCCGCGCGGAATGGTGCGCAGGCGCGCCGGATCGGTCTGTGGGTAGTGCCTGCACACGTATTTGCGCACCGTCTCGGACACGCAGATCACGCGCTCGCCGTAGGTCATCACGGCGCTATAGCGGCTGGGCGAATTGAGCCCATGCACGGTGGTCACCAGGCGCGGCCGCGTCGCCGCGGGCATGCCGCGCAGCGCGTACCAGCCCAGCCAGGCCGGCAGCCGCGAACGTGCATGCACGATGTCGGCCCCGAGTTCGGCGAACAAGCGGCGCAAGCCGGCCACGTGCCGCAGCGTCAGCAGCGATTTGCGGCCGATCTCCAGCGTGAGATGTTCCCCGCCAGCGTCCAGCAGGGGCTGGACCAGGCGGCCGCCGGCCGAGACGACGACGGCGCGATGACCGGCGCGCACCAGCGCGGCAGCGATTTCCAGGGTGGAGCGCTCGACGCCGCCGGACTGCAGTGCCGGCAGCAGTTGCACCACGGTCAGGCGGTGCATCCGGCCAGTATCAGTCGGCGAGCACGAACAGTGCGCCGCAATACGGGCACTTGGCTTCGCCGTTGGGCTCGTCTTCGATCGGCAGGTACACGCGCGGATGCGAGTTCCACAGCGCCATTTCCGGCGTCGGGCAGCTCAGCGGCAGGTCGCCGCGGTGCACGGTGTAACGCGTTTGCGCATTGGCGGGCGCGGTGGCGGTCTGGCTCATGGCGGTGCGATCGGAAGGCAAAGGCAGAGCGCGGATTCTAGCAGCCTGCGTGGTGATCGGCCCATCGACTGGGCGTGCAGGCCCGCGCGGGAGTTCGTTGCAAGCGTTGCCAATCCAATCGCCGAGGCCGCTATGACGACAGCGATCCTGCAGCACACCCCAATCGGCAGCGCGGCAGTGCAACGACACCGCACCGCGCATGCCGCCTATCATCGGGAGCCAGCGTTTCGCCAACCGGCGACGTGAACCATACCGGGCGCAACATCGGCCCAGCGCACGTGCCGCTACGTGCCCCAAGGAGACACTGCCCCGTGACCTTGCCTGTTGTCCTGCTGCATCCGCGTGGTCTACCGCGCGCCATCGCCGTTGCTCTGCTCGGTCTCGCTGCGTTGCCGGCGATGGCCGCCACGCACTTCGCAAGCGCGTTCGAGCACGGCGACCCCGTACCGGCGCAGGCGACCGACGCCGCCGTGCAGGTTGCCATCGGTGCCGGCCCGGCAGCGCCGTACGCCGCCAAGCCGAACGCCGGCTACAGCGGAGCGCAGGCGTTGCATTACGCGAGCAACGGCGCGGGTGGGCGGCGCGCGTTGTTCACCACCGATCTGCTGATCCAGACGCAGACCACGCTGTCGTGGATGGTCTTGCCGGAAAGCGTGGGCAGCGATCATGTGGCCTCGACCTATGTGTCACTGGATCTGCTGCTGGATGACGGCACACATGTCTCTGCCAGCGCAGCGCGATCAACATGGCGTGGCATTGGGTGCGCAGGCGCAAGGCGATTCGAAGACGCTTTACCCACAACAGTGGGCGCGCAAGCAGGTGCGGTTGGGAGATGTGCCCGGACTGCGTGGGCGGCGCGTGCGCGCGATCGAGCTGGAGGTGGCGCCACCGGCCGGCGCGCGCGCTGCCGGGTGGATCGACGATATCGCCATTGCCGAGGTGCCGCTGGCAACAGCAGGGCGGCCCTCCGATTGGGTGCTGACCACGCGCGGCACGCAATCCAATGGCACGTTTTCGCGCGGCAATAATTTTCCTGCCACGGCCGTGCCGCACGGTTTCAACTTCTGGACGCCGGTCACCGATGCGGGAACGTTGACCTGGCTGTATCGCTGGAACGAGCACAACGGCGCCGACAATCGCCCGCGCCTGCAGGCGCTGTCGCTGAGCCATCAACCCAGCCCGTGGATGGGCGACCGGCAGACGTTTCAGGTGATGCCCTCGCTGACTGCCGGCGTGCCGGACGCCGATCGCAGCAAACGAGCACTGGGGTTTTCGCATGACGCCGAAACTGCCCGCCCCTATCGCTACGCGGTGCAGTTGGATAACGGCATCCATGCCGAGATCGCACCGACCGATCACGCGGCGCTGTTTCGCTTTCGCTTCCCGGCGCGCGGCAATGCCAATCTGCTGTTCGACAACGTGGATGCGCGCGGCGGGCTAACGCTGGATGCGGCGACCCAGACACTGTCCGGCTACACCGATGTACGCAGCGGTCTGTCGACGGGCGCAACGCGCATGTACGTCTATGCCAGCTTCGACAGGCCCTGGCACAGCAGCGGCCTGCTCGACACCGGCCGCCCCACCGGATGGATCAAGTTCGATGCCGGCAGCGCGCGACAGGTACAGATGCGCATCGCCACGTCGCTGATTTCGGTGGAGCAGGCCAAGCACAATGCAGCCCTGGAAATTGCCGCAGACGCGAGCTTCGAGCAGGTGGCCGCGCGCGCGCAGGAGGCCTGGGATGCAGTGCTGGGGCGCTTCGAGGTGCCCGACGCCACTGCCGACCAGGCCACCACGCTGTATTCCAACCTGTACCGGTTGTACCTGTATCCGAACTCGGCGCACGAAAACGTGGGCACTGCGACTGCGCCGGATTGGCGCTACGCCAGCCAGAACAGCTGGTCGGACGACAATATCGACGGCAGCGCGGTGCGCAGCTTCGCACCGATCCGCGATGGCCGGGTGTACGTCAACAACGGGCTATGGGACACGTTTCGCACGGCCTGGCCTGCGTATGCCCTGTTTGCGCCCGATGATGCCGGTGCCCTGGTGCAGGGGTTTGTCGAGCAATCGCGGGCAGGTGGCTGGATCGCACGGTGGTCATCGCCCGGCTATGCCGACCTGATGGTGGGCACCAGCTCGGATGTGGCGTTTGCCGATGCATGGCGCAAAGGCGTGCAAGGCTTCGACCCGGCCGAGGCCTACGCCGCTGCACTGAAAAACGCCACGGTCGTTGCGCCGGACCGGCATGTGGGTCGCAAGGGCATGGCGCGCTCCACCTTCCGCGGCTACACCGATACCGAAACGCACGAAGGCATGTCGTGGTCGATGGAGGGCGCCCTCAACGATTTCGGCATCGCCAACATGGCCGAGGCATTGTCCAGCCAGGCCGCGACTGCGGCAGCGCGCGAACGCTATGCGACCGAGGCGCAGTATTTTCGCCGCCGCGCGGCCGGGTATGCGGCATTGTTTGATCCGGCGGTTGGCTTCTTCCAGGGTCGCAAGCCCGACGGTGCCTGGCGCGTGGATGCGGCGCAGTACGACCCACGTGTGTGGGGCAACGATTACACCGAATCCAGCGGCTGGACGTTTGCATTCACCGCGCCGCACGATGGCGAAGGCCTGGCTGCGCTCTACGGCGGCCGCGCGGCCTTGGCCGCCAAGTTGGATACGTTTTTTTCCACGCCCGAAACTGCTCAAGCGCAGTTTGCAGGCTCGTATGGCAACACCATTCATGAGATGACCGAAGCGCGCGATGTGCGCATGGGCATGTACGCGCACAGTAACCAGACTGCGCACCACATTCCGTGGATGTATCTGTATGCCGGGCAGCCATGGAAGACACAGCGCATTACCCGCGAGATTCTGGCGCGTCTGTACTTGGGGAGCGAGATCGGCCAGGGCTATGCCGGCGACGAAGACAACGGCGAGATGTCGGCATGGTATCTGTTCGCTGCGCTGGGGCTGTATCCGTTGCGAATGGGAGCGCCGGAGTATGTGATCGGCTCGCCGCTGTTCAAGCAGGCGCGCGTGCGCTTGCCGGGTGGCGGCACCCTGACGGTCAATGCGCCGCAGAACTCGCCGCAGAATGTGTATGTGCAGTCGCTCAAACTCAACGGCAAGCCGTGGCACAAGACCTGGTTGCCGCATGCGGCAATCGCCAAGGGTGCGACGCTGGACTTCGTGATGGGGCCCACGCCCTCGCGCTGGGGCAGCGCGCCGGACGATGTGCCGCCGTCGTTGACCGCGCCAGGCAAGCGCCCTGCCCCGTTGCGTGACCTGCTGGGTGCCAGCGCACGCGTAACGCAGGCAGATGGTCGCGCGTTGGCGGCTTTGCATGACGACGATGCGGGCAGCGCGAGCGCGGTGTCGCCGGCTACGGTGCTGACGCTGAGCGGTCTCGATCGCGGTGAGGCCATGCTTTACACCGTAACCAGCGGCGACGCTGCGATTGCGTCGGCTGCGTGGACGCTGGAAGCACGCACTGCAGGAGGCAAATGGCGCGTCGTCGATACGCGCCGCGAGGAGCGTTTTCCATGGCCGCTTCAAACGCGCCCGTTCCGGATCGCGACGCCCGGTTCGTATGCGGAGTATCGGCTGCATTGGACCGCGCCCGCGCGTGCACAGGTGGCAGAGATCGAGTTACTGGGCGCGGTGCCGGATGGGCGCTGAGGCCTGAGGTTTCAGCGTGATCGCTTGGGACGACGACGACCCGCGACGCCTGCTGTTTGCGTAGCTCTTCAACGTTTTGGATGGTCGACGCTGAGTCGCTGCCAAGGGTAGGCCGTACCCTCACCCCTCTACCGCGCGGAGAGGGGCTTTTGGGTTGTTGCTGCAGGCTGGGTGCTGAGTTGCTGGGCGCCTTGCAGTGACAACTTCTCGACCGCTGCGATGCCAAGGCTCGCCCGTACCCTCACCCCAACCTTCTCCCGTGGGGAGAGGGGCTTTTGGGTCGTTGCTGCAGGCTGGGTGCTGAGTTGTTGGGCGCCTTGCAGTGACAACTTCGCGGACGCTGCGATGGCAAGGGTAGGCCGTACCCTCACCCCAACCCCTCTCCCGCGGGGAGAGGGGCTTTTGGTCGTTGCTGCTGGCTGGGTGCTGAGTTGTTGGGCGCCCTGCAGTGACAACTTCGCGGACGCTGCGATGCCAAGGGTCGCCCGTACCTCACCCCAACCCCCTCTTCCGCGGGGAGAGGGGCTTTTGGGTCGTTGCTGTTGGCTGGGTGCTGAGTTGCTGGGCGCCTTGCAGTGACAACTTCTCGACCGCTGCGATGCCAAGGCTGGCCCGTACCCTCACCCCAACCCCTCTCCCACGGGAGAGGGGCTTTTGGGTTGTTGCTGCGGAATGGCTACGGAGTGCCCGGGCGCCTTGCAACACCCTATCGAGAAAGACACTTCTCGGCCGTTGTCCTGCCGGCCGAGCACGTGCTGCTTCAAATCAAGCAGCACTCGGCCAAGTCTTGGACACCTGGCAAGTCGTGAGTATCTCGACTCAGTCGTTGCCCTTGTCGGCCGCCGCTTTTTCCGCATCGCGTTGCCTGCGGATCTGCGCATCCACCGCTGCGATGGCGGTCATGTTCATCACCCGGCGCGAGGTGGCGCTGGTGGTGAGGATATGCACCGGCTTGGAGATGCCCATCAGGATCGGGCCGATCGCCACGCCGTCGGTGAACACGCGCACCAGGTTGTAGGCGATGTTGGCCGCTTCCAGGTTCGGCAACACGAACAGGTTGGCGCGGCCCTTCAAGGTGCTGTTGGGCATGATCTGCTTGCGCAGCGCCTCGTCCCAGGCAGTGTCGCCCTGCATCTCGCCGTCGATGTTGAGCTCGGGCTTGCGCTTGAGCAGCGCCTCGCGCACCTGGCGCATCTTCAGCGCATCGCGCGAGTCGTGGCTGCCGAAGTTGGAATGCGACAGCAAGGCGATATTGGGCTCGATGCCGAACAGCTTGAGGCGATAGGCGGCCTGCAGCGTCGCTTCCACCACCTGCTCGACGGTGGGGTCTTCCTGCACATGCGTATCGAGGAAGAAGAACACGCCGAGCTGGTTGATGACGCCAGTCATCGCCGAGGTGGAGCTCACCCGCGGCTCCAGCGGGATCACGCTGCGTGCATAACCGAGCTTCTTGTGGAAGCGACCGACCACGCCGGACAGCATCGCATCGGCTTCGCCGCGCGCCACCATGACGGCGGCGATCAGGGTCGGGCGCGAGCGCATCAGCTCCTTGGCCGCGGTGACGGTCACGCCACGACGCTCGGTGAGCGCGTGGTAGTACTGCCAGTAATCGTTGAAGCGGGGATCGTCGAGGATATTGGTGATCTCGAAGTCCACGCCAGCGGTCAGGCGCAGACCCATGCGTTCGATGCGTGCTTCGATCACGTCCGGGCGGCCGATCAGGATCGGGAAGGCCAGGCCTTCGTCGACCACGTTCTGCACTGCGCGCAGCACCACTTCTTCTTCGCCTTCGGCATACACTACGCGCTGCTTGTCGGCGCGCGCGCGGTCGTAGACCGGCTTCATCATCAGGCTGGTGCGGTAGACGAACTGGCCGAGCTTGTCGCGGTAGGCCTCCATGTCGGTAATCGGGCGCGTGGCCACGCCCGAATCCATCGCCGCCTGCGCCACGGCCGAAGACAGCTCGACCAGCAGGCGCGGGTCCAGCGGACGCGGAATCAGGTAATCGGGGCCAAAGCTCGGGGTTTCGCCGCCATAGGCCGCGCCCAGGTCGGAGGCCTCGCGCCGCGCCATCGCCGCGATCGCCTTGACGCAGGCGATCTTCATTTCCTCGTTGATGCCGGTGGCGCCCACGTCCAGCGCACCACGGAACAGATAGGGGAAGCACAGCACGTTGTTGATCTGGTTCGGATAGTCCGACCGACCGGTGCCGATGATGCAATCCGGGCGCACCGCCTTGGCCACTTCCGGGGTGATTTCCGGGTTGGGATTGGCCAGCGCGAAGATCACCGGCTGGCGCGCCATGCTGGCAACCATCTCCGGCTTGAGGATGCCGGCGGCCGACAGGCCCAGGAAGATATCGGCGCCTTCGACGATTTCGGCCAGGGTGCGCTTGTCGGTGTCGCGCGCGTAGCGCTGCTTGTCCGGGTCCAGGTCGGTGCGACCGGTATGGATCACGCCATCGCGGTCCAGCGCCAGGATGTTCTCCGGCTTCAGGCCCAGCGAGACCAACATGTTGACGCAGGAAATGCCCGCCGCGCCCATGCCGGTGGTGGCCAGCTTGACCTCTTCGATCTTCTTGCCGGTGACCACCAGCGCGTTGAGCACCGCCGCGCCGACGATGATCGCGGTGCCGTGCTGGTCGTCATGGAACACCGGGATGTTCATCCGCTCGCGCAGCTTGCGCTCGACGATGAAGCATTCCGGCGCCTTGATGTCTTCCAGGTTGATGCCGCCGAAGGTCGGCTCCAGGCTGGCGATGATGTCCACCAGCTTGTCCGGGTCGTTCTCGTTGATTTCGATATCGAACACATCGATGCCGGCGAACTTCTGGAACAGCACGCCCTTGCCTTCCATCACCGGCTTGGAGGCCAGCGGGCCGATGTTGCCCAGGCCCAGCACCGCCGTGCCGTTGGTGATGACCGCCACCAGATTGCCGCGCGCGGTGAGCTCGCTGGCCTGGGTGGCATCTTCGACGATGGCCTCGCAGGCGAACGCCACGCCCGGCGAATACGCCAGCGACAGATCGCGCTGGGTCAGCATCGGCTTGGTCGCGGTGACCTTGATCTTGCCGGCCGGCTGCTGGCGGTGATAGTCGAGGGCGGCCTGTTTGAAGTCGTCGGTGGACATCGGTGGTGTGGGTCTCAAAGGCGCAGGAGGCTGAATTCTACCCTCCTGCCTGAACAAGGGCCCCCTGTCGCGCAGCTGTCAGCGCGGCAGGAGAGATCACGGCCGCGGCGTGGCGGGCGACGCAGCCGGCGTGGAGGCCAAACAAGAACGGCCCTGCATCCCGTCGTTGATACCGACGGAAGACAGGGCCGTAGGAAGCATCAACGCAGGCTGGCAGGTGCCACGCCGGGTTGGCCGACCGGGGCCAGCAGCGGTGGTTCGCCGCCGTCCAGCACCAGCTTGAGCCGGTCGCGGTCCAGGGCGTTTTCCCAGCGCGAGACCACCACGGTGGCCACCGCGTTGCCGATGAAGTTGGTCAGCGAGCGGCATTCGCTCATGAAACGGTCCACGCCCAGAATCAGCGCCATGCCGGCCACCGGCACTTCCGGTACCACCGCCAGCGTGGCAGCCAGGGTGATGAAGCCGGCACCGGTGACGCCGGCCGCGCCCTTGGAGCTGAGCATCGCCACGGCCAGCAGGGCGATCTGGTGGCCCAGGGTCAGTTCGGTATTGGTGGCCTGGGCGATGAACAGCGCCGCCAGCGTCATGTAGATATTGGTGCCGTCCAGATTGAACGAGTAGCCGGTCGGCACTACCAGGCCCACCACCGACTTCTCGCAACCGGCCTTTTCCATCTTCTCCATCAGCGACGGCAACGCCGACTCGGACGAAGAGGTGCCCAGCACCAGCAGCAGCTCGGCTTTCAGGTAACGGATCAGTTTGAGCACCGAAAACCCGCACAGCCGGCTCACCAGACCCAGGATCACCAGCACGAACAACAAGGATGTCAGATAAAACGAGCCCACCAGCCAGGCCAAATTGACCAGCGACTCCACGCCGTACTTGCCGATGGTGAAGGCGATGGCGCCGAAGGCACCGATCGGGGCGGCACGCATCAGGATATGCACCAGCTTGAACACCGGGGCGATCAGCGCTTCCAGCAGGTTCAGCACCGGCTTGCCGCGCTCTCCCACCAGCGCCAGCGACACGCCGAACAGCACCGCCACGAACAGCACCTGCAGGATGTTCGGCCCGGTCAGCTTGCCGTTGACGACCTGATCGCCGGTGAAGGCGCCGATCAGCGAGTTGGGGATGATGTCCATCAGGAAGCCGACCAGGGTCAGGTCATGCGACTTCTCGACGTAGCTCTTGACCGCACTCTGGTCCAGATCGGCCGGATTGATGTTCATGCCGGCGCCGGGCTGCACCACATGGGCAACGACCAGACCGACCACCAGCGCCAAGGTGGAAAAGAACAGGAAGTAGGCCATCGCCTTGCCGAACACCCGGCCCACCGTCTTGAGATGGGTCATGCCGGCGATGCCGGTGACGATGGTCAGGAAGATCACCGGGGCGATGATCATCTTCACCAGCTTGATGAAGGCGTCGCCCAGCGGCTTGAGGCTTTCGGCGAAGGCGGGCTCGAAATGGCCCAGCAGGGCGCCGAGGACGATCGCCACCACCACCTGAAAATACAGTTGGCGATAGAAGGGGACGGACGCCGGCAGGGGGCCGGCAGGCTTGCTGATGTGCATGACACCACTCCGAGGGACGAGAGAAGGTGCCGAGCCAGCACCCGTTGCACGCATTCTGGCCGCACGTCACAGCCCCGGCCCATAGCCCATTGGTACTACCCCATGTCCAGCGGCTGAACGTGGGCTTACACTTCAGCCGCGCCGCCGCCGGCCGTTAATTCCGTTTAACGCAGACACCGTTTCTGTGCTGCCGTCGTCCGGACCCTGCGCGCTTGCTGAAGACATTCATTGCGACCGCCATGGCAGGACGCCCGGCCCCTTCTCATTGCCGAAGACCATACCTATGCGCCTCAATCTGCTTGTCCTGGCGTTGGCTGCTGCCATCGTCCCCGCCGCTGCCAATGCAGCCACCTCGATCGAAAACTGGCCGACCAAGTACACCTTCGGTGACGGCACCGAGCTGGGCCTGACCGGCAACTACGCCTACGACGACAACAACTTCTCCGGCGACGACCGCCTGGAAGACCGCAACGACTTCCGCCGCAAGGAATTCGGCGCCACCATCAAGAAGAAGGGCGTCTACGACGCCATGGTGTACTACGACTTCGAGTCCAAGCTGTGGCTGGACGTGTTCTACCGGTTCGAGACCAAGGCCCTGTTCGGCCAGGATTACGGCCGGGTGCGCCTGGGCTACATGAAGGTGCCGGTGGGCCTGGAGGCGGTGCAGAGCTCGCGTGCGGGCAGCTTCATGGAACTGGGCCTGCCGATCCAGGCGGTGTTCCAGGGTCGCCGGACCGGCGCGGAATGGACGCTGGAACGTCAGCAGTACCTGCTGCAGGCCGGCGCTTACGGCGGCAAGGATCTGCAGGGCGACAACCCGGGCACCACCCAGGCCGTGCACGTGGCATGGACCCCGATGAAGGCCGAAGGCGACGTGCTGCATCTGGGCATCGCCGGCTCGATCGAAAACCCGCGCGGTTACAGCGACGGCCGCGGCGTGTCGTTCAGCCCGCGGGTGCGCCTGCGTGCGCGCCCGGAAGCCGGCCTGACCGATGTGCGCCTGATCGACACCGGCACCATCCTCGATGTGGACCATGTGATCCGCACCGGCCTGGAAGCGGTGTGGATCCATGGCCCGTTCTCGCTGCAGAGCGAAGCGCTGCGTGCCGAAGTGGCGCGCAATGCCAACCAGCCGCACTTCATCGCCCAGGGCCAGTACGTCTACGGCACCTGGACGCTGACCGGCGAATCGCGCAGCTATGCCGGCGGCGTGCCGGGCAACATCAAGCCGTCGCATGACTACGGCGCGGTCGAGCTGACCGCCCGCTACAGCCGCCTGAACCTGGAAGACAACAACGTCCACGGCGGCCGTCAGCACGACACCACCATCGGCGCCAACTGGTACCTCACCAGCCACTTCAAATTCCAGGCCAACTACAGCTGGGTGGATTCCTCGCGCAACGGCGTGCATGAAACCCCGCACATCATGGAACTGCGTGCGCAGGTGCAGTTCTAAGCCGCACTGAGCAAGGCAGCGCGCAGGCGATTCGCGCCGACGCACTGCCGCGTGTGATGGCCGCACGCCGGTTCGCCGGCGCGCGGCTGGCATCGCACCGCAACAGGCATTGGACACGGCCGCATCCGTCACGGGTGCGGCCGTTGTCGTATCCGGCGCTTGCCAAGCGCGCGATGAGAGCGGCTGACCCATATCGCAAGCGGTTGCCGGGCATAGGCGCACCGACGCCCGGAACCGTCGTCTACGCGTGACGCATGCGGCACCGAGCGCCGGCCGCGTCTGTCTGCGGTGAGCGCAACCGCTCTTGGCCATCCACGCTGGTGGCTGCGCGATCCGCCGGCAGACCGCCATACTTACGGCCATGTACGCATCGCAACGCCGTCGCCTGCTGCTCGCCTTGGCCATCGTGCTGGGCGGGATGATTGTGGCCATGGTCGCGGCCGGGCACTTCGTCGAACAGAGCGCGCTGCACGATGAAAGCGCCACCGTGCGCCGCCAGCTGCGGCTCTACGCGCAGGCGCTGCAGCAGCGCGCGTGGACCGCTACCGCACGTTGCCGCAGATTCTGGCGCTGGACCCGGAGTTGCGCGCGGCCGTGTCCGGCCCGCTGTCGCCGGCACAGGTGGATGCGCTCAACCGCAAGCTCGAACGCGCCAACAATGTCACGCAGTCGTCCACGCTGACCTTGATCAACCATGACGGCGTGGCGCTGGCCGCCAGCAACTGGCGGGCGCCACGCAGCAACGTGGGCGTGGACTACGCCTTCCGTCCGTATTACCAGCAGGCGCTGGCCACCGGCAGCGGCAGCTTCTACGGCATCGGCATGACCACCAGCGAGCCAGGCTATTTCCTGTCGCAGGCCATTGTCGACGGCGCCGGCCAGGTGCAGGGCGTGGTGGTGATCAAGATCGCCCTGGCTGCACTGGAGCGTGAGTGGCTGCAGACCCCGGACATCGTGCTGGCGTCGGACGCGCACGATGTGGTGTTTCTGGCCAGCCAGCCGGAATGGCGCTACCGCGTGCTGGCCCCGCTCAGCGACCGCGATCGCCGCGAACTGCAGAGCACCCGCCAGTACGCCGACCAGCAATTGCTGCCGCTGCGGCGCCGGCTGATCGAGCAAACCGGGTACGGTGGGGTGCTGGCCGACGTGCGCGACCCGCCGCTCGGCGCGCAGGTGCTGTGGCAGACCCTGGAAGTGCCCGAAAGCGGCTGGCGCCTGCATCTGCTGCACGACACCCGCGCCAGCGCCGCTGCCGGCCGCGCCGCGGCGATTGCCGCCGCCGGCGCGTGGCTGGCCCTGGCCCTGCTGTGGTTGTTCGTGCAGCAACGGCGGCGGCTGTCGGCGTTGCGCCAGCGCAGCCGGCACGAACTGGAAACCTTGCTGCAGCAACACGCCGAAGAACTGCGCACCGCCCAGGACGGCGTGGTCACCGCCGCGCAGCAGGCCAATGCCGGCCTGAGCCGCAGCCTGGAACACCTGCCGCAAGGCGTGGTGGTGATCGACGAGGCGCTCAACCTGGTGGCGTGGAATTCGCGCTATGTGGAGCTGTTCCGGTTTCCGCCGGAACTGCTCAAGATCGGCCGCCCGATCGAAGACCTGTTCCGCTTCAATGCACGCCGTGGCCTGCTGGGGCCGGGACCGATCGAAGCGGCGATCGAGCGGCGCCTGAATCACTTGCGCGGCGGAAAACCGCATATGCGCGAGAGCGAAAAAGAAGATGGCACGGTGCTGGAAATCCGCGGCAATCCGCTGCCCGATGGCGGCTTTGTCACCAGTTACGCCGACATCACCAGCTACAAGAACGCCGCACGCGAACTGCGTTCGTTGGCCGACGCGCTGGAACACCGCGTGGCCGAGCGCACCCGCGACCTGGCGGCGGCCAAGCGCGAAGCCGAAAGCGCCAACCGCTACAAGACCCGCTTCGTCGCCTCGGCGGTGCACGACCTGCTGCAGCCGCTCAACGCCGCGCGCATGTTCGTCTCGGTGTTGCGTGGGCAAGTGCGCGAGGCTGGCAGCGCGCGCGTGGTCGACAACATCGACGGTGCGCTGGCGGCGCAGGACGCCATCCTCAACAGCCTGCTCGACATCTCGCGCCTGGAAGCGGGCAGCCTGAAGACCCAGGTGCGCGACTTTGCGCTTGCGCCCTTGCTGGACACCCTGGCGCGCGATTTCGGCATCCTGGCCGAAGACCGCGGGCTGGTGCTGGAATCGGTGCCGACCTCGGCGGTGGTGTTGAGCGATGAAAACCTGCTGCGCCGCATCCTGCAGAACTTTCTCTCCAACGCCATCCGCTACACGCCGCGCGGACGCGTGCTGATCGGCTGCCGCCGCCGCGGCGGCTGGCTGCGCATCGAAGTGCACGACCAGGGGCCCGGCATTCCCGAAGCCTTGCAACACGAAATCTTCGAGGAATTCCGCCGCCTGGACGACGGCGTGGCCAACGATCGCGGCGCAGGCCTGGGCCTGGCCATCGTCGAGCGCATCGGCCGCCTGCTCGGCCATCGCATCGGGCTGCGTTCCACCCTGGGCGCCGGCAGCGTGTTTTCGGTGACGGTCCCGATAGGCGATCGCACCGCCATCGCACGGCAACTGCCGGCGCCTGTCGGCACTGCCGAACACGGCAACGACCCCATCCTGCATGGCTGCCGGGTGTGGTGCGTGGATGATGAGCCCTTGGTGTGCGAGGCCACGCGCACGCTGCTGGAACGCTGGGAATGCCGTGTGGATTTTGCCGGCGGCCCGGATGAGGCATTGAGCGCTGCCAATGCCGAGGAGGTGCCGGAACTGCTGCTGGATGTGCGCATGGGCGCACACCACGGCCCCATGCTGCTGTCGCAGTTGGTGGAACGCTGGCAACGCGAGCCACGCGTGATCCTGGTCACCGCAGAACCCGACCCTGTCCTGCGCGAGCATGCGCTGGATCTGGGCTGGGGATTTTGTCCAAACCGGTCCGCCCACCGGCCCTGCGTGCGTTGGTGACGCAGATGTTGATGCGGCGCGGGTAGCGCTGCCTGCTTCCTCTCCTGCGCCCAGGACCGGCAGCGCACCCACCGACCCGATCGGCGCAGTGGCAGGCCACCAGAGCACCTGCGGCGACGGCATAGGCGGATCGAGCTTGACTTCACGCGGCAACGCCAGCGGCCGTTGGCGGATGCGGCGTGCGCGTCGTGGCGAGGTCACTGCACGTGTGGCATTGCAGCCGCGCAGGCCGATGTTGTACGCGCATCAATCGATGAGAAAGCAGCAATTATCAACATCCACCATCTCGACCAGAATCGAGTGCCTCGGATGTCATACGTCCATGCATATCTATCGTGGAGGGCGATTTATGCGCAGTTCCCGCAGCGAGGCAACGCAACAGTCGAAACTCGGGATGGTGCTGAGGGTGACCTCGGGCAACTTCCTCGAACAGTTCGACTTCTTCCTGTTCGGTTTTTACGCCACCCAGATCGCCGCGGCGTTCTTCCCGGCGAACAACGAATTCGCGTCCCTGATGATGACCTTCGCCGTGTTCGGCGCAGGCTTTTTGATGCGGCCGCTGGGTGCGGTGATCCTGGGTGCCTATATCGACGATGTCGGGCGCCGCAAAGGCCTGATCGTCACCTTGGCCATCATGGCCAGCGGTACCGTGCTGATCGTGCTGGTGCCAGGCTACGCCAGCATCGGCTTGTGGGCCCCGGCCCTGGTGCTGCTTGGGCGCTTGCTGCAGGGCTTTTCGGCCGGCGCCGAAATGGGCGGCGTGTCGGTGTATCTGGCCGAGATGGCCACACCGGGCCGGCGCGGCTTCTACGCCAGTTGGCAATCGGCCAGCCAGCAGCTCGCCATCGTCGCTGCGGCCGCGATCGGGTTTGCGCTCAACCAGCTGATGGCGCCGCAGGATCTGGCGCAGTGGGGCTGGCGGATTCCGTTCGGCATCGGTTGCGTCATCATCCCTTTCATCTTCTTGCTGCGGCGAAGCCTGGAAGAGACGGCGGAATTTGCCCAGCGCCGGCAGCCGGTCACGATGAAGCAGGTGATGCGCGGGCTGGCGGACAATGCAGGCATCGTGATTGCCGGCGGCTTGATGGTCGCGCTGACGACGACCGCGTTCTATCTGATCACCGTCTACGCCCCCACCTTCGGCAAGAGCGTGCTCAAACTCAGTACCGGCGATGCGTTGATCGTCACGCTGTTGGTGGGCGTCTCCAATTTCATCTGGCTGCCGATCGGGGCGCACTCAGCGACCGCTTCGGCCGCAAGCCGCTGCTGGTGACCATGGCGGTGGTGTGCAGCGTGACCGCCTATCCGGTACTTGCGTTGCTTGCGGCCGCACCGAGCTTTGCGCATATGTTGCAGGCGCTGCTGTGGCTGTCCTTCATCTACGGCATCTACAACGGCGCCATGATCCCGGCGCTCACCGAACGGATGCCGGCGCATGTGCGGGTGGCGGGATTTTCGCTTGCCTACAGCCTGGCGACCGCGGTGTTTGGCGGTTTTACGCCGGTGATGTCCACCTGGCTGATCCACGTCACCGGCGACAAGGCCGCGCCTGGCTACTGGTTGGTCTTCGCAGCGGTGTGCGCACTGGGAGCCACGCTGTTTCTGTATCGCCGCCAAGCCAATCCAGCGCCGGCGAGCGGCCATGCTGCGGCAGGGGCCACCAAATGAGGCACGCCATGTGGAAGAAGTGGCTGGGTGCGATCGTTGCAACGGTCCTGCTGGCGACAACGGCAGGCGCGCAGGAGTTGACCGTGATGACCTCCGGCGGTTTCACCGCCGCCTTCGAACGCCTGGCGCCGCAATACACCACGCAGAGCGGGGTGAAGATCACCACCCTGCTTGGCCCTTCCATGGGCCAAACGCCACAAGCCATTCCCAACCGGCTCGCACGCGGCGAGCCTGCCGATGTGGTGATCATGGTGGGGAGCGCGTTGCAGAAGCTCATCGATGCCGGCGTGGTCGATGCGGCATCGCGGGTGGAGCTGGCCGATTCGAGGATCGGCATGGTGGTGCGCAGCGGTGCACCCAAGCCCACGATCGACAGCGTCGAGCACTTCAAACACACGCTGCTGCACGCCGATTCGGTGGCCTATTCCGACAGCGCCAGCGGCGTCTACATCGAGACCACGCTGTTCAAGCAGTTGCAGATCCAGGGCCCGATGATGGCCAAGAGCAAGAAGATTCCGCGCATCCCGGTGGCCACGGTGGTGGCCGATGGCAGCTATCAGCTCGGCTTTCAGCAGGTGGCCGAACTGCTTCCGGTGGCAGGCGTGGAGTTTGTCGGCAAGATCCCCGAGCCGTTGCAGTCGATCACGCGCTACGCGGCCGGTGTGCCGGTCAACGCGCAGCACCCCGAAGCAGCCAGGCGCCTGCTGGCGTACCTGCAGTCGGGTGAGGTGCAGGCGGTTGCGCGCGTGACCGGCCTGGATCCGGTGTCACCTTGAACGTGCGGGCATCCGTCGCACCAGTTCCGCCAGTTCGAGCGCGGTGGGTGTCAGCGTGCGTCCGCGACGTTTGAGCAGCCCCACGTTGCGCGATACCTCCGGTTCGACCAGCGGCACCGCCGCCAGCACCGGATGCGGGCCGGACGGCATGGCGATGGAAGGCACGGCGGCAATACCGACGCCGGCCTCTACCAATCCCAGCAACGTGGTGACATGTCGGGTCTCGCAGATGCTCGGCTTGTCCGGCGTGAATGCAGCCAGCGCCCGATCCAGCACCAGCCGGTTGCCCGATGTCTTGTCCAGCGTGATGTAGTCGTAAGCGCAGGCCTCCTGCCAGCTGACCTGTGCGCGCCCGGACAGCGGATGGTCCTGGCGGCAGGCAATCACATAGCGCTCTTGCAACAACGGTTCGAACTCCACCTCCGGCGCCAGGTTGCCGCTGAAGCTGACCCCGAAATCCGCTTCGCCGGAAGCCACTGCCGCACTGACGTGACTGGCACTGCCGTCGAACAGCCGGATGCGGATCTTCGGAAACAACTGATGCAGCCCGTGGATCGCCTGCGGCATGAAGTAGTACGCGGCAGATGGCACGCAGGCCACGGTTACCGTCCCCATCCTGCTGGAACCTGCATCGCCGATGCTCATCAGCGCCATGTCCAGGTCATCGAGCATGCGCTCGACCTGCGGCATGAACGCCTGGCCGACGGTGGTGAGGGTGACCTTGCGCGTGGTGCGCTCGAACAGCTTGACGTTCAACGCCGACTCGAGCTTGTCGATCCTGCGGCTGAGCGCCGGCTGGGTGATGCGGATGCGTTCGGCAGCGCGGCGAAAGCTGCCGTTCTCGGCAACCGCACGGAATGCCTGCAGATCGTTGAGATCGAATTTGATGGTCACGGTGCCGCAGCTTCAGTGTTCGATGGCGGTCGCCATAGCATAGACGCTTGCCTGCGGTGCTGCGTCCGACGCGACGAAGCCGCTGCATTCCAGGCGCAGTGCATGCGTTCGCATTGGGCAGCCACCCACTTCGAACGTGACCCCGCAACTCCCACGTCTCGCAACAAACCGCCTGCGCGCTGGCGCTGCATCGGCCATTCGGACGATCAGGCAAGGATGCCGGATAACCAGGCTCACGCTTGCTCCCCGCGCCGCGGCACAGTGGCTGGCAACACGCACCACGTCGCTACCGGGAGACATCACGCATGCAT
Organism: Xanthomonas phaseoli pv. phaseoli; assembly: GCA_022749655.1. GTDB lineage: Bacteria > Pseudomonadota > Gammaproteobacteria > Xanthomonadales > Xanthomonadaceae > Xanthomonas > Xanthomonas phaseoli. The sequence goes on along the minus strand of CP094243.1, from coordinate 1,538,272 downwards.
CAGCCACGCTCACTGGACCACTACCGCCTGCTCGGCCGTTCCGGCCTGCGCGTCTCGCCCCTGTCGCTGGGCACCATGACCTTCGGCGAAGCCTGGGGCTGGGGCGCGGATGCAGGCGAAGCCAGGCGCATCTTCGACGCCTATGCCGACCGCGGCGGCAACTTCATCGACACGGCGGTGAACTACACCAATGGCGGCTCCGAACGCATCCTCGGTGAGTTGGTCAAGGACCGACGCGAACGCTTCGTGCTGGCCACCAAATTCACCATGGCACGCGATGCGGACAACATCAATTCCGGCGGCAATCATCGCCTGAACCTGATTCGCTCGGTGGAAACCAGCCTGCGCCAACTTGCCACCGACCGGATCGACCTGCTTTACCTGCACGCCTGGGATTTCACCACCGCACGGACGAAGTGATGCGCGGGCTGGAGCATCTGGTGCAAGCGGGCAAGGTGCTCTATCTGGGTATCTGCAATACGCCGGCCTGGCGCGTGGCGCAATTGCAGACCCTGGCCGACCTGCGTGGCTGGTCGCCGTTGGTGGCGTTGCAGATCGAGTACAGCCTGGTCGAACGCAGCGTCGAACACGAGCTGCTGCCGATGGCGCGCGAACTCGGCCTGGGCGTGTTGCCGTGGTCGCCGCTGGGCGGCGGCATCCTCACCGGCAAATACAGCCGCGCCGATCTGACCGACGACAATGCGGCAGAGGTGTCGAGCAGCAGCAAGGGCGTGATCGCCTCGACCGGGCATCTCAATGCACGCTCGCTGGAGATCGCCGATGTGGTCGGTGCGGTCGCCGATGAACTGGGCGCATCGCGCTCGCAGGTGGCGCTGGCCTGGACCCTGCGCAACCCCGCCGTCGTGTCGCCGGTGATGGGCGCACGCACCTTGCAGCAGGCCGAAGACAATTTCGGCGCGCTGGAGATCGTGCTCAGCGATGAGCACGTTGCGCGCCTGGACGCGGTCAGCGCAGTGCCGCCGATCTTCCCCGAACGCTTCATCGGCAGGCCGATGGCGCAGCAGTTGATCTACGGCACCCATCACGTGCAGCTGCGCACCTGATCACCACGGAGCAGCCATGACCAGACTCTCAACCCTCGCGGCGGCAGCGCTGCTTGTCGCCGCCGCGTTCGCGGGCAACGTCGGCGCCACAGGCAATGACGTTGCATCCACAGACGCCTGTGCAGGGCAACCGGCGCCCATCTGCAACAAGCGCATCGTCGAAGCGGCCTTCGCGCAGTGGCAAAACGGGGGCAGCGGCATCTTCGAGACGCTGCTGTCGCCCGAGGTGGTGTGGACCATCGAAGGCTCCGGTCCGAGTGCCGGCACCTTGCGTGGTCGCGAGGTGTTGGTCGAGGCGGCGGTGCGTCCGCTGAGCGAACGCCTGGCCTCGCCACTGCGGCCGGTGCAGCAACGCCTCTGGGCCGATGGCGAGCACGTCATCGTGCAGTGGGAAGGCGTGGCCACGCTGCGCGATGGCAGCAGCTATCGCAATCGTTACGCATGGATCATGCGTATGGCCGATGGCAAGGCGGTCGAGGTCAACGCCTTCCTCGACCTGCCCGCCTACGACGCCGTGCTGCAGCGCGGCCATCGCCAACTGCAACGCAGGGCAAGCCCATGAGCGACACACCGATGAAAGCCGCCATCGCGGTGGCGCTGGGCGCCGGCTCGGCGCTCGCCTGCCCGTTCGCGGCAGCGACGCAACCGCCCACGGCGCCCACCACTATCGCGACCCGGCAACCAGGACATCCGATGCAAGCACACCCCTATCTCGGCATGTGGGTCACCGGCGACGGCCGGATCCGGCAGGAACTCCTGCCGAACGGCCGCTACGACGAAGCCCGCGGCACACGCCAAAGCGCCTACCAGGGGCGCTACGAAATCACCGGCAATCACATCGAATACTGGGACGACACCGGCTTCACCGCCGATGGCCGCTTCGTCACCGATGATGAGCTGCATCATGGCGGCATGGTGTTCTATCGGCAGCCACCGGCTTAGGGCGATTGAAAAAACGGGCTGCTTGCCATGCTTGATCGCCGGGCCTCGCACCGCCGCACCCGCTGCATGGGCGACGCGTTGCGCCTGCTGCAGACCGCAATGCGCAGCGATCCACGCCGCACGCTGGATCAGCCCTCGCCTTCCGGCTCCAGCGCCTTGACCAATACCGCGGCCTGGGTGCGGCTGTAGCAGTCGAGCTTTTTCAGGATGGCGGTGACGTGCACCTTGACGGTGTTCTCGGCCAGGCCCAGCTCGTGCGCGATCTGCTTGTTGAGCAGGCCATCGGCCAGGCTCAGCAGCACACGGAACTGTTGCGGGGTGAGCTGGGCGAGTTTGGAGGCCAGTTGTGCGTCGGCCTCCGAGCGCTCGGCCGTCATCGGTGGGAACCAGGTGCCGCCTTCTTCAGCACGCTGGCCACCGCGGTGCCGATCGATTCGGCCGGCGTGGATTTGGGAATGAATCCGGCCGCACCGAACTGCTGCGCACGCCGGATAACCCGCGGATGATCGTTGGAGGAGATCACCACCACCGGAATGTCCGGGTGCTCGCCACGCACATGCAGCAGCGCCGAAAAACCGCGTGCACCGGGCATGGCCAGATCCAGCAGCACCAGCTCGGCCTGCGGGTGCGAACGCAGCATCGCGCTCAAGGTGGCGGCGCTGGAGGCTTCCACCACGTTGGCCTGCGGCAGGGTCTGCTGCAGCACGTGGATGACGGCGGCGCGGAACAGCGGGTGGTCGTCGGCGACGAGAATGGTGAGATCGGCCATGCGCCAAGTCTGGCACATGTGCCGCCGCCGATACCCTGCCCAAGAGCGTGCCACGCGCTTTGAGGTGAGTGCGACGCGTCCTGTGGCGCGCCCAGACAAGGCGTGCGCCTTGCCCAGGCTGGCCGCTTGGGCAAGGCGCGCAACGCGGTCTCGGCGCGCCACAGGGCGCTTCCGCCAGGGTTGGCCCGCCAGCGGCACGGAGCGGCCGCCGCGCGGCTTACCTTGGCGCCAGTCAAGTCGGCGCCACGCAGCACCCGCTTCGCCGACGGCCAACGCATCTCACCTCAAAGCGCACAACACGCGCTAGCGCGGCGGCTGCGTGCTTGCCCGCCAGGCATCCAGGAACTGGCGGCGTTTGAGCTTGTCCAGATACACCAGCAGACCGGGACCGAGCGGGATCGGGCGGAACGGCGGCTGCGCCGAACCGCCACGCCCACCGGCCGCCGGCAGGATCGGCATTAGCCGCGCCTCGCGCGACAGCACCTGCTGGCCGCGCGGCGAGAGCAGATAGTCGAGAAACCGGCGCGCCTCCGGCGCATGCGGCGCCGTCTTGGGGATCACTGCCGTGCGCAACGCCACCAGCGTGTAGTCCTGCGGCTGCACGATGCCCAGCGGCGCGCCCGCATCGATGCGGGCCTGTGCGTAGGAGCCAAGCACGTTATAGGCCAGCAACAGCTCGCCACGGCTGACGCGATCGAGCAGGCTGCCGGTGCGCTCTTCCAGCACCACCCGGTTGGCCCCCAGCGCCGCGAGCAGCGCCCCGGCGATACTGCCCACTTGGCCGTCCTGGGTCGCGAACAGATACCCCACGCCGCTGCGTTCGACATCGTAGGTGCCGACCTTGCCGCGCAGCGGTGCATCGGGCGCGCGCAACAACGCCAGCAATTGCCGGCGCGTGCGCGGCACGCGGGCGGCATCCAGCTTGCGTGTGTTGTAGACGATGGCCACCGGCTCGTAGCTGATGCCGAACACTTCATGCCGCCATTGCGCCCATGCCGGCAAGGCTTCGGTCTGTGCGGAGCGATGCGTCAACGCATGGCCGTCGTTCACCAGTTTTGTCTGCAGGTCCATGCTCGCGCTGATCAGCATGTCTGCAACAGGTGCGCCATGGCTTGGATGCAGATAACGGTCGTAGATGTCCCAGGCGATGACATCTTCGTAGATCACCTCGGTGCCCGGGTGCAACCTTTGATAGTCGCGGATGACTGCACCGAACACTTCCAGGTCGGTGGAGCCCTGCACGCGCAGCTGCACACGCACCGGGCCCTGTGCAGGAAAGCGACGCACATCGCCTGGCGCCGCGCAGGCGGTGCCATGAACCAGCAGCACTACCAGTATCCACGTCGCCAGCATCCATCTCCGCCGCATCATGCGCCTCCTCCGGGAAAATGCAGCGAGGCGATCAAGCCGCCACCGATGCGGTTGGCCAGATCGATGCGCCCACCATGCGCTTCCACCACGCGCTTGACGATGGCCAACCCCAGCCCGGCGCCGCCGGCCGGCGCATCCGCCCCGCGTACGAAACGCTCGAACACCCGCTCGGCTTCGGCAGGCGGAATGCCGGGGCCATGATCGGCGATGGTCAGCACGTGATGGTTGCCGTCGCTGGTGAGCGCCACCTGCAACGGGCCGCCGGCCCCGTATTTGCAGGCGTTGTCGATCAGGTTTTTCAGCGCCTCGCGCAGGAGCAGTGCATCACCACGCAGCAGCGCCGGCTTCGGGTCGATCGCCAGCTGCACGCGCGGTGCGCCTGGGCTGCGCGGCAGTGCTTCGTACAGGGCCTGATGCAATACGTCGGCCAGATCCACGGTGGCAAATCGCTGCAGGTTGGCGCGATGGATCGCGCTGGCATCGCTGAGCAACTGATTGAGCAAGCGGCTCATGTGGCTGGCGTTGCGCTCGATCGCCACCAAACTGCGTTGCATCTCGTGCGGGTCGTCGTCGTCCATCGCCAGCTGCGCCTGCGCGCGCAAGGCCGCCAGCGGCGTGCGCATCTGGTGCGCGGCCTCGGCCATGAACGCGCGCAGGGTTTCGTTACTGGACGATAGCCGCGCCATGAACCGGTTGAGCGCGCTCACCATCAACTGCATTTCCTGCGGCGCCGGCACGTTCAGCGGCTTGAGGTCGGAGGGTTCGCGTCGCGACAGATCGCGCTCGATACGCTGCAGCGGCCGCAACGCGCGGTAGACACCCAGCCAGACCAGGCCCAGCGCCAGCAACGACAGTACGCCGATCGCCACCAAGGCGTTGAGCACCACATCGCGCGCCACCGCATCGCGTGCGCGCCGGGTCTGGCCCACCTGCACGCGCACCTCGCCCTGCCCCGAGGCCGAGGCCACCCGATGCATCACCACCGCAAAGCGCACCGGCTCGCCGCTGTACTGCGCATCGAACAACAGTGGCCGCTCGTCGCGGGGCGCACGCGGCGGCAGCGGCAGCGTGTCTTCGCCGGTGATGGTGCGGCCCTGTGCATCGAACACGCGATAGAACACGCGGTCCTCCGGTGCCATGCCGAGCAGATCCAGCGAGGCATACGGCAGATCCACCTGCCAGTCGCCGCCGACCAACGCCACGCTGTCGATGATCGACAGGGCCGAGGACACCAGCAGGTGATCGTAGGACCGATTGGCCGCCCGCTCGCCGTAATCGCGTGCGGCAAAGAACAGCACCACCGCACCCAGCAGCGACAGGCTGCCCAGATACAGCAGCAAGGTGCGCCGGATCGACGGTGCCACTGCCAGCGGCTCAGCCATCGACGCCCGGCTCCACCGGCGCATGCGGGTCGGCTTCTTCGAGTTTGTAACCGGCACCGCGCACGGTGACGATACGCAACGGCGCGGCGGCCAGTTTGCGCCGCAGCCGGCCGACATACAGCTCGATCGCATTGGGCCCGGCGTCATCGTCGAAGCCGAACAAGCCGTTGCCGATCTCGTCCTTGCCCACCACCTGCCCGAGCCGTCCGATCAGGATTTCGAACAGGCGATATTCGCGATTGGGCAACTCGATGGGCACGCCATCCAGCAGCAGCGCATGCGCAGCATTGTCGAAGACGAATCCGCCGATCTGCACCACCTCGCTGGCCTGGCCACGACTGCGCCGCAGCAATACCCGGCAACGCGCTTCGAACTCGCGGAAGTCGAACGGCTTGCCCAGGTAATCGTCGGCACCGACGTCCAGTGCCTGCACGCGGTCTTCGATGCCATCGCGCGCGGTCAGCATCAGCACCGGCGTGGTGTCGCCCCGCTCGCGCATGCCGGCCAGCACCCGCAGCCCATCGAGTTTGGGCAATCCGATATCCAGCACCACCAGGTCGAAGCTCTGATACCGCAGCACACTCGCCGCCGCCAATCCATCGGCCTGCCAATCCACCGCATGCCCGCTACGGCGCATGCGCCGCACGATCGCATCGGCGAGGTCGGCGTTGTCTTCGACTAGGAGAAGGCGCATGTGGCAGGGATTCGTGAATGGGGATTGGGGAATAGGGAATGGGGAATCGGAACGGCGGTTGGTCGCGGCCGGAAGGTAACAGGCCCGGAGAACAAAAGCTTCTACACCTAGGCACCCGTTGCCGGAATCCCGCTGTTGCGATTCCCCATTCCCGATTTCCCATTCCCACGCACTGACAGGTCCATGACAGCTTCGCCGGACTAGGCTGCTGCCAACACGCCGCGGCGGTTGTGCGGCGCATCGCCAAACGTGATTCACACATGTACCTGGGAGGGTCTGTGAGCAACGACACCTTGCGTTTGCGTGCCTTCGGCGCCTGCGCGGCGATCTGCCTGGCACCGGCGGCACATGCCGCCGACGAGGCCGGCCCGGTCACTGCCGAAGTGGGCGGGCGCGTGCATTGGGACTTCACCGTGTTCGACAACGACGACCGCGGTGCGCGCGAGCCCAACGACACCCAGTTCCGCCGCGTGTGGCTGGATGTGTCGGGCAAGTTCTACGGGTTCAATTACAAGGCCGAGGCAGATTTCGCCGGCCTGCAATACGAACCGGGCAGCCGCGGCATCCTGGCGCGCGATGTCTATATCGCCAAGAAATTTTCGGCCGGCACGCTGACCGTTGGCCAGTTCAAGCAGTACTTCTCGCTGGACGATCGCACCGGCTCCAACTACGGCCCGTTCCTGGAACGCGGCTACGCCTCGACCACGCTGGCGCCGATCTACCGCAAGGCCATTTCCTGGCAGACCAATCGCCCGGATGCGACCTGGTCCACGTCCGCCTACAGCCTGGAAAGCATCGACAATTCCTCGACCAAGGGCGGCGCGCTCGGCACGCGCCTGACCTACGCCCCGGAGATGGGCGAGGCACGCTTGCGCCACCTGGGTATCTCGCTGGCGCACGAGCGCTATTCGCATCCGGGCAGCGGGGGCGCTTCGTCGCTGCTGATCCGCCCTCGTCCGGAAAACGATCTGGCCAACAATAGCCGCATCACCCTGGCGCGCTTTGCCGATGGCCGCGACACCGATTTCGACAAATGGTCGCTGGAATACGCCGAAGTGCTCGGCCCGTGGTCGTGGCAGAGCGAATTCAGCGGCGGCCTGCTCGACGATGGCGCGCAGCACGCCAAGGTGTTGGCCAGCTATGGGTTGGTCAGCTGGTTCGTCACCGGCGAATCGCGCGGCTACGACCGCAAGACCGGCCGCTTCAGCCGCATCGCCACGCCCAACCGCCCCTCCGGTGCGCTCGAGCTGGCATTGCGCTACGACTACATGCGTGGCAACCAGCATCTGGACGGGCAACCGGACTTCATCAACGCCAGCACGCAGTCGTGGACGCTGGGCGGAAACTGGTACTTCAAGCCGAACCTGCGCGTGATGCTCAACGTGATCGATAGCCGCAACCGCGACCGCACCATGGATGCGGTGGTCGACCACACGCTGGCGGTAACCGGCCGCTTCCAGTACGACTTCTGATGCGCAACTGCATCGTGTCGGCAATCGGAACGACCGAGGTGCGCACGCCGTTCGCGCATCTCGGTGCTGCGCGCCGCTACCTGGCCATACCCGCGCGCAGCGCCGCGCTTGCACTAGCTCGCGTGCCTTCCGCAGCAACCGCGCACCTGCATCGTCGGCGCTGCGCATCCTGCGCACTCCTGAGCTCCACTCTCCCCTTGCTGTACGCCTCAAAGGATTTGCCCGCATGCTGACCGCGCTCGGTTTCGGAATGGTGATCACCTTCATGTACCTGATCATGAGCAAGCGGTTGTCGCCGCTGGTGGCTCTGATCACGGTGCCGATCGTGTTCGCGTTGCTGGGCGGCTTCGGCACCGGCATCAACGACATGATGCTCGAAGGCATCAAGAAGATCGCGCCCACCGGCGTGATGCTGATGTTCGCCATCCTGTATTTCGGGGTGATGATCGATGCCGGGCTGTTCGATCCGCTGGTCGGCCGCATCCTGCGCCTGGTCAAGGGCGATCCGCTGAAGATCGTGATGGGTACGGCGATCCTGGCGCTGCTGATCTCGCTCGACGGCGACGGCTCGACCACCTACATGATCACCGTCTCTGCGATGTTGCCGCTGTACCAGCGCCTGGGCATGAACGCGCTCAACCTGACCTGCGTCACCATCCTCGCCAGCGGCGTGATGAACCTGACCCCGTGGGGCGGCCCCACCGCGCGTGCCGCTACCGCGCTGCATGTGGATCCGGCCGATGTGTTCGTGCCGTTGGTGCCGGCCATGGTGTTGGCGATCGCCGGCATTCTCACGCTGGCCTGGTATCTGGGCATGCGCGAGCGTCGCCGCCTGGGCGTGGTGCGCCTGCCGGCGGACGGCAACTGGCTGGACACCAGCATCCCCGAAGACAACGACGCACTGCCGCGCGTGGAAGACACCGAGGACATGAAGCGGCCCAAGCTGCTGTGGGTGAATCTGCTGTTGACGTTGGTCTTGATGGGCGCGCTGGTGAAGGGCGTGCTGCCGATGCCGGTGCTGTTCATGATCGGCTTCGCGCTGGCGCTGATGATCAACTACCCCAACCTGGCCGAGCAGCGCCGCCGCCTGGTCAATCACGCCGGCAATGTGCTGTCGGTGGTGTCGCTGATCTTCGCCGCCGGCATCTTCACCGGCATCCTGTCCAACACCGGCATGGTCGAAGCGATGTCGCGCAGTTTTCTGGCCGTCATTCCCGACAGCTGGGGCCCGTATCTGGCGGTGATCACGGCGATCGTCAGCATGCCGTTTACGTTTTTCATGTCCAACGACGCGTTCTATTTCGGCGTGCTGCCGATCCTGTCCGAAGCCGCCAGTCATTACGGCATCACCCCGGTGGAAATGGCCCGCGCCTCGCTCGCCGGCCAGCCGGTGCACCTGCTCAGCCCCTGGTGCCATCGACCTATCTTCTGGTCGGCCTGGCCAAGGTCGATTTCGCCGACCATCAACGCTTCACGCTCAAGTGGGCGGTGCTGATTTCGCTGTTGATGCTGGGCGGCGGATTGTTGTTTGGCTTGTTTCCGTTAGCGCGCTAGCCGCGCGCCGGGATTCGGCATTCGGGATTGGGGATTCGCCAAAGCCAGAGCGAACCAATACCCGCTGTTACGAATCCCCTCATCCCCAATCCCGAATCCCAACTCCGAAGGAGTTACGAAATGACTCTCCGCATCGCATACGTCACCAGTGGCATGGGCAGTGTCGGCACCGCGATCTGCCAGAAGCTGGCGCGCAGCGGGCACACCGTGGTTGCCGGTTGCGGACCCAATTCGCCGCGCAAGGCGTCGTGGTTGCGCGAGCAACGCGAGTTGGGCTTCGATTTCGTGGCATCCGAAGGCAATGCCGCCGATTGGGAATCCACCGTGGCTGCGTTCGCCAAGGTCAAGGCCGAAGTCGGCGAGATCGATGTGCTGGTCAACAATGCCGGCGGTAGCCGCGACACCTTGTTCCGGCAGATGAGCCGCGACGACTGGAATGCGGTGATCGCCAGCAACCTGCATTCGTTGTTCAACATCACCAAGCAGGTGGTCGATGGCATGACCTCGCGCGGATGGGGACGCATCGTCAATATCGGCTCGGTCAGCGCGCACAAGGGCCAGATCGGTCAGATCAACTTCGCCACCGCCAAGGCGGCCATGCATGGCTTCAGTCGCGCGTTGGCGCAAGAGGTCGCCTCGCGCGGGGTCACCGTCAACACCATCTCGCCCGGCTATATCGCCAGCGCCTCGATCAGCAGTTTTCCGCCGGATGTGCTCGATCGCCTGGCCACCTCGGTGCCGGTGCGCCGGCTCGGCAAACCGGTCGAAGTGGCCGGCCTGTGCGCCTGGTTGGCGTCTGACGATGCCGCGTATGTCACCGGTGCCGACTACGCGGTCAACGGCGGGCTCTACATGGGTTGAGCGGGCGCACCACACTGTCACCGCGCACTGCCGATGCCCCGCTGCCCGCCTCCCCTGCACGTCCGGCGCCCGATCTACGGGAGCGCCCACAAGGCTAGGAGATTCGTGCGCGTGTGCGCCCTGCCCGCGTGCACAAGCAGCCGCCACCGCGCGGACAACCCGCCTCTAGTGCGAACTGATTACACTCTGGCTTTTCCGCAGCGCGCTGCCATGGCCAAACCTTCAGACCGCACCACGCTCACTGCCCGTCCGCAGATGGCCGACATCGCGCGGATGGCGGGCGTATCCGAATCCACTGTGTCGCGGGCCCTGGCCGGCAGCCCGGTCGTGGCCGAACGCACCCGCGCCTACATCAAGCAGATTGCGGCCGATGCCGGCTACCAGGTCGACCCGGTGGCACGCAGCCTGCGCGCCAAACGCTCCAACACCGTGAGCGTGGCGGTGCCGATGATGCATGCGCTGGATCAGCCGCTTTCCGACCCGTTCCTGATGACCATGCTGGCGCTGCTGGCCGAAGAGCTCACCGGACGCGGCTACAGCATGCTGCTCTCAAGCTGGACCGGCATCAGGATGGCTGGGTGGAACAACTTGCGCGCGGCAGCCGCTCCGACGGCGTCATCGTGCTGGGACAAAGTTTCGAACACGCCGCGCTGGATGCAGCCGCACGCGACGGCCTGCCGATGGCGGTATGGGGCAGCCGCATCGATGGGCAGTCGTACATCAGCGTGGGCAGCGACAATTTCCAGGGCGGCGTGCTCGCCACCGAACATCTCATCGCCAGCGGCCGCCAGCGCATCGCCTTTCTGGGCGATGACCAGTTGCCGGAGGTGGCGCCAAGGTTTGCCGGCTATCGCCACACGCTGGAACGGCACGGGCTGGAATTCGATACGCGGCTGCACGCGCGCAGCCATTTCGTCAGCGAAGATGCCTACCGCCTCACCCGCGCGATGCTCAAGAAAGCCGACCCGCCCGATGGCTTGTTCGCCGCCTCCGATGTGATCGCCGTGGGTGCCATCCGTGCCCTGGTCGAGGCCGGCCACCGCGTGCCACAGGACATCTCGCTGGTGGGCTTCGACGACATCCCGCTGGCCGCCTATAGCCAACCGCCGCTGACCACCGTGCAGCAGGATCTGGGCCTGGCTGCGCGGCTGTTGGTAGACCGGCTGCTGGCGCTGATTGCAGGCGAGCAGGTGCAATCGGTTGAAATGCCGGTGAAGCTGGTGGTGCGCGAGTCGGCGTGAAGCGGGGATTGGGGATTGGGGATTCGGGATTCGGGATTGCGGACTGCGGATTCGGGATTGCGGACTGCGGATTGCGGATTGCGGATTCGGAGATACCAGCCGGCAGTCCGCGTCCTTCTCCCGCCTGCGGGAGAAGGTGCCCGAAGGGCGGATGAGGGGAGCAGGCGGCCAGTGGCTCCACCGTACTCGGCAACCCGGCAGGCATGCACGTCTCGCATCTTCGGCAGCCGGCGATGTCAGCTAGGTATTGCTAAGAATCTGTCAGGATCACTTTCGGCTTGCGGACGCGCACGCACAGCATCGCCGCTGCCGCTGCCAGCATCAGCGCGCCGGCCAGGCGGACCACGTTGCGCGGGTCGCCATGCAGCACATGCTCGTAATACAGCGGCAAAGTGACGATCTGGATCAGCATCGGCAGCACGATGAACAGGTTGAACAAGCCCATGTACACGCCAGTGCGCTCGGGCGGGATGCTGTCGGCCAGCATCAGGTAAGGGTTGCCCATCATGCTGGCCCAGGCCAGGCCAATGCCGATCATCGGCAGCAACATCAGCCAGCGATTTTCGATGCCAGGCAGCAGCCACATGCCGATACCGGCGGCGACCAGGCAGGCCGCATGCGTGTACTTGGGACCGAAGCGACGCACCACCGGCACCATCGCAAACGCCGCCAGAAACGCGACGAAATTGTAGAACCCGCCGATCTGCCCATTGACTAGGCCGGCCTCGCGAAACCCATGCGAGGTGGGGTCGGTGGTGCCGAACAACGTGGTCGACAGCGACAGCACGATGTATTGCCAGTAGCAAAAGATCGCGTACCACTGAAACAACATCACCGGCGCCAACTGGCGCATGGTGGGCGGCATCTGGCGCAGCGCGCTGCCGATTTCGCGCACGGTCGCGCCCAGCCCAGCGCCACTCTGGCGGATGCGCGCGATCTCTGCCGGCGCGATCGCCGGCTCGCGCACGCTGCGCGCGGTGAGCAGGATCGAGCCTGCTGAAAAGCCCGCGCCGATCACGAACGCGGCAATGGTGACGTAAGGGATGTGGTGCGCGTTGGCAGCATCCTGGTTCATGCCCAGCCACACCAGCAACGGCGGCGTCAGGTAGGCCAGCGTCTGCGCAAGGCCGGTAAATGCGCTCTGCGTCAGATAACCCAGCGGCCGCTGCGGCGGCGCCAGTACGTCGCTCACCAGTGCACGGTAAGGCTCCATCGCCACATTGTTGGCCGCATCCAGCACCCACAGCAGGCACACTGCCATCCACAGCGCGGTACTGAACGGCATCGCCAGCAGACACAGGCTGCACACCAGCGCGCCCAGCACCATGTACGGCATGCGCCGGCCCCACCGCGTCACCGAGCGATCGCTCCAGGCGCCAACGAACGGCTGCAGCACCAGGCCGGTGATTGGCCCGGCCAGCCACAGGTACGGCAGGTTGGCGTGGTCGGCGCCCAGGTAGTTGTAAATCGGGCTCATGTTGCTCTGCTGCAGCCCGAAGCTGTATTGCACGCCAAAGAACCCGGCATTGAGCGCCAGGATGCGTACAAAGGAGAGCGGAGGAACGGTCGACGACATGCAAGGCCCTGGGCATCGGTGCGGCTCCCACTGGCCGCAGCGCACTGTAACTTGCCGCCTTTGCAATCGATTGTAAAGCTGCGTCGCAACACAGTGCCTTTCTGAAATAAAGCTTACGAAGATTGCAATTTATGCTGCGCCGCAAGATTGCAATCGATTGTATTGCAGCGTATTACTGCGCTCGCACTGCAGGCCACACATGGCCACTCCTGGGAGGGGACGATGCAGGCGTCGGCACACCACCACCTGTGAGAGAGAGAATCGCAATGTCCACCCTGCACACCATGCGCCTGCATGCTCTGGCCTGCGCGGTCGTGTCCTGCCTGTGCGCGCCCGCCGCGCTGGCCCAGGACGCCGCCGCTGTGCCGGCCACGCCGCCGGCTGCCGACAGCGCCGCGGTCAACCTGGATTCGGTGTTCGTCACCGGTACGTCCACCGCCACCACCAAACTCAAGTCCAGCGTCTCGGTCAGCACCGTCGGTGCCGAGGCCATCGAGCAATCGGCGCCGCGCAGCACCGCAGAAATTTTCCGCAACATTCCCGGTATCCGCTCCGAGTCCAGCGGTGGCGAAGGCAATGCCAACATCGCCGTGCGTGGCTTGCCGGTGGCCTCCGGCGGCGCGAAATTCCTGCAGCTGCAGGAAGACGGCTTGCCGGTGATGGAGTTCGGCGATATCGCCTTCGGCAACTCGGACATCTTCCTGCGTTCGGATTTCACCCTGGACCGCATCGAAGCCATCCGCGGCGGCTCGGCGTCCACCTTCACCAGCAATGCGCCCGGCGGCATCATCAACTTCATCAGCAAAACCGGCGACACCGCAGGCGGCAGCGTCGGCGTCAGCCGCGGCCTGGACTACGACAACACCCGCATCGATTTCAATTACGGCGCACCGTTCGCCGAGCAGTGGCAGTTCAACATCGGCGGCTTCTTCCGCCAGGGCGATGGCGTGCGCGATGCCGGTTACACCACCGACAAGGGCGGCCAACTCAAGGCCAACCTCACCCGCCTGTTCGAGAACGGCTACGTGCGCCTGTACGGCAAATACCTCAACGACCGCGCCGCTGGCTACCTGCCGGTACCCACCTCGGTGCGCGGCCGCGATGGCTCGCCAGACCTGGGCGGCTTTCCCGGTTTCGATCCCGGCAACGACACCTTGTACAGCCGCAATTTCCGAACCGACGTGGGCCTGGACGGCAACAACCAGCCGCGCCGCACCGATCTGGGCGACGGCATGCACCCCATCTCGCGCACCATCGGTGCCGAAGCCTGGTTCGACCTGGGCAATGGCTGGAACCTGAGCGAGAAGTTCCGCGTCGCCGACAATAGCGGCCGCTTCGTCAGCCCGTTCCCGGCCGAAGTCACCGACGCCGCGTCGCTGGCCGCTTCCATCGGCGGTGCCGGCGCGCAGCTGGTGCAGGCCAGCGGCCCCGACGCCGGCCAGACCTATACCGGCACTGCGATCCGCACGCACCTGTTCAACGTGGCCATCAACGACCTGGGCAACGTCACCAACGACCTCAGCGTCTCGCGCGAGTTCGGCGGTGACGGGCGTACGCTGAACCTGCGCATGGGCTATTACAGCTCGCGCCAGACCATCGACATGGACTGGACCTGGAACTCGTACGTGCAGAGTCTGGGCCGCAATTCGCGCTTGCTCAACGTGGTGGATGCGACGGGCATGTCGCGCTCGCAGAACGGCCTGTACGCCTACGGCACGCCGTTCTGGGGCGACTGCTGCGTCACCCGCAGCTACGACGTGCGCTACGACGTCAACGCACCCTACGTTGCGCTGACCTTCGACAGCGGCAAGTTCAGCATCGACGGCAGCCTGCGCTACGACATGGGCGACGCGCGCGGCAGCTACAACGGCACTGCCATCGCTCAGAACCTGGACGTCAACGGCGATGGCGTGATCCAGCCGGTGGAACAGCGCGTGGCCACGGTGGACACCGCCAATTCGCGCCCGGTGGACTACGACTGGAATTACCTGTCGTACTCGCTGGGCGGCAACTACCTCATCACCGACGACCTGGGCGCGTTTGCGCGTATCAGCCGCGGCGCACGCGCCAACGCAGACCGGCTGTTGTTCGGTGTGGTGCGCGACGACGGTTCGGTGTCCTCCGAGGAAGGCGTCAATGTGGTGCGCCAGGCCGAAGCCGGCCTGAAGTGGCGCCGCGACGGGCTGAGCCTGTTCGCTACTGCGTTCTCGGCACGTACCCAGGAGCAGAACTTCGAAATCACCAGCCAGCGTTTCTTCAATCGCAGCTATGAAGCGCACGGCGTGGAACTGGAAGCCAGCTATCGCCATGAAGGGTTCACCCTCAACGGCGGCCTGACCTGGACCGATGCAGAAATCTCGCGGGATCAGATCACCCCGGAAAATGCCGGCAACGTGCCGCGTCGGCAGGCCGATGTGGTGTGGCAGCTCACGCCCAGCTACCGTGGCGACAGCTACCAGTTCGGCGTCAACCTGATCGGCACCACCGACGCCTACACGCAGGACGCCAATCAGTTGAAGATGCCCGGCTACACGCAGGTGAACCTGTTCGGCGACTACCGCATCACCGATGCGCTCACCGTGGCGCTCAACGTCAACAACCTGTTCAACACCTTTGGCCTGACCGAAGCAGAAGAAGCGACCATTCCGGCCAATGGAATCATCCGTGCGCGTTCGATTGCCGGCCGTACCACCAGCATCAGCCTGCGTTACGACTTTTAAGGACCCCGCGCCGGGCCCTGCCCGGCGGCTTCCAATGAGCACCTGCCCGATCGATACCGCCACAATGCGCGCGGCCTTTGCCGCGCCGCTGGACCCGCAACGCGCCGAGGTGCTGTTGTCGCGCTACGACCAGCACGCGTCGCGTTTGCTGGATGCCCTGGACGCGCTCTACGGCCAGCGTGCCGACTATGCGTCGTGGTTGGCGCAGTGGCTGGGCGAGGTAGGCACTATCGCCCGGCAACGCACGCAAGCCTTGCAAACGCTCGACAGCACCCGGCACGCCGGTTGGTTCGGCGAACAACACATGCTCGGCTACAGCGCCTACGCAGACCGCTTCGCCGGCACGCTGCAAGGCGTGGCCGAACACGTGCCTTATCTGCAGGAACTGGGCGTGCGCTACCTGCATCTGCTGCCGTTCCTGCGCGCACGCGCTGGCGACAACGATGGCGGCTTTGCTGTCAGCGATTACGGCCAGGTGGAACCCAGCCTGGGGAGCAACGACGACTTGGTCGCGCTCACCACGCGCCTGCGCGACGCCGGCATCAGCCTGTGCGCGGACTTCGTGCTCAATCACACCGCCGACGATCACGCCTGGGCACGGGCGGCTCGCGCCGGCGACGCGCGTTATCTCGACTACTACCATCACTTTGCCGACCGCATCTTGCCCGACCGGTACGAAGTCACGCTGGGGCAAGTGTTTCCGCACACCGCGCCCGGCAACTTCACCTGGGTGGACGATGCCGCTTCATGGATGTGGACCACGTTCTATCCGTATCAGTGGGATTTGAACTGGAGCAACCCGGCGGTCTTCGGCGACATGGCCCTGGCGATGCTGCAGCTGGCCAACCTGGGCGTGGAAGCTTTCCGCCTGGACTCCACGGCTTACTTGTGGAAGCGCCTCGGCACCGATTGCATGAACCAGCCCGAAGCGCACACCCTGCTGGTGGCGCTGCGTGCGGTGACCGATATCGTCGCACCGGCGGTGGTGATGAAGGCCGAAGCCATCGTGCCGATGACGCAACTGCCACCGTACTTCGGTAGCGGCACGGACCAGGGCCACGAATGCCACCTGGCGTATCACAGCACCTTGATGGCGGCCGGCTGGTCGGCACTGGCGCTGCAACGCGGCGACATCCTGCACAACGTGATCGCGCACAGCCCACCGCTGCCGCGCAACTGTGCGTGGCTGAGCTATGTGCGGTGCCATGACGATATTGGCTGGAATGTGCTGCAGCACGAAGCCTCCGGCAATGCCGCGCAACCGCCGTTTTCGCTGCGCGATGTGGCGCGCTTCTATGCAAACGCGGTGCCGGGCAGTTACGCGCGCGGCGAGAGTTTCCAGAGCAGCGGCGACGGCGTGCATGGCACCAATGGCATGGCAGCTGCGTTGGCGGGCATCCAGTCCGCTCAGGAGGCAGGCGATGCTGCTGCTTTGGCCGTTGCAGTGGACCGGCTGGTGCTGCTGTATGCCATTGCGCTTGCCATGCCAGGTGTGCCGCTGATCTACATGGGCGACGAATTGGCCATGGTCAATGACCCCGGCTATCGCGACGATCCGCAGCGCCGGCATGAAGGCCGTTGGCTGCATCGGCCGGCGATGGATTGGCAGCGTGCCGCCCAGCGTCACGATGCCAAGAGCCTGAGTGGCACGGTGTACCGGCGTTTGCGTGGATTGATCCGGCAACGTGCCGCGCTCACCGCGCTGGCGGCAGATCAGGCGCTGGGCAGCATTGCGTTGAATGACTCTCGCGTGTTCGCGTTGACGCGCGGCGACAGCTTTATCGCCTTGCACAACTTCAGCGACCAGTCGCTCGACGTGGAGCTTGCGGCAACCGGCATCGATGGATGGACATTGCTGGCGATCGATGACGCGGTCGATGGCGCAGCCGCGAGCGACGATGGATCGATCGTGCTTCCGGCTTATGGCGTGCGTTGGCTGCAGCGTGGGAACTGAACATGCACTCGATCGGCGTGAGCAGCAGATTGCCGGGCGTTTAATGAGCCGCACCGTCGCTTGAAGCCACTTCGCTGCCCCTTTGCTAGTGCAAGTGCAGCACAGCCCGCGCACCAGCGGAGCGCGGGCTGTGCCGTAAATCCCGACGAAAAAGTGGCTTTTTTAGGGCCGTCGGTTGCCAAGATCAGCGCTTTGCCATCGCGAGCAGCGTTTGTGCGGTCTTCTCCGACGAGGCCGGGTTCTGACCGGTGACCAGGGTGCCGTCGGTGACCACGTACACGCCCCAGTCGGCGCCCTTTTCGTACTTGCCACCCGAGTTCGGTCAGCACGTCCTCGACCAGGAACGGCACGATCTTGGTCAGGCCCACGCCCTCTTCTTCGCTATTGGTGAAGCCGGTGACGCGGCGGCCGTTGACCAGCGGTTTGCCGTCGCTGCCCTTGACCCGACGCAGCGCGCCCGGCGCGTGACAGACAAGGCCATGCGGCTTGTCGGCCTTGGCGAACGCTTCGATCAGCGCGATGGAATCGGCGTCTTCGGCCAGATCCCAGAGCGGGCCGTGGCCACCCGGGTAGAACAGCACATCGAAGTCCTCGGCCTTGATATCGACCAGACGGTGCGTGCTTGCCAGGGCTTTTTGCGCCTCAGGATCCTGCTTGAAGCGCTTGGTCGCCTCGGTTTGTGCGTCGGGCTCGTCGCTCTTGGGGTCCAGGGGCGGCTGGCCGCCCTTGGGCGAGACCAGGGTGATCTGCGCGCCTGCATCCTTGAACACGTAATACGGCGCGGCAAACTCTTCCAGCCAAAACCCGGTCTTCTTGCCGGTGTCGCCGAGCTGGTCGTGGGACGTCAGCACCATCAAAACGTTCATCGTATCGCCTCGTGTCATGGCCCAAACGGGCAAGGCGGCTAGTGTGCGGTTCAGCCCGTTGCAGCCCCGTGTAGAGCGCGTGGTGCCCGCTGCATATGTTCATGAACATAGCGATTGCGTCCAACAAGCGAGTGCGGCTAACAGGCGCCGTCGGTATTCGGGGCGCCGCATGTGTCTTTCACTTGCCGGCTGCTGCGCGCCATCCGCGCTCACCCAACAACGTCTCGCCAGCCTCGCCAGCAACTGTCTGGCGCCGCGATGCGCCGTAACCGCAGCAAACGCCTTGCCTCACACATTCATTGCCGGCGGTTGCAGTTGATCCATGCGGATGCGGTTGGCGAACAACGAGAACGCCAACATACCGGCCAGCCCGCTGATACGGCTCACCCACGGCGGCAGCCAGCGTGGCGCGACCAGTACGCCGCTGTCGAACAACGGCGCAAAGCGCGCCACATCGCCCAATGCCATCTTGCCGGCGAACAGGTAACGGCACAGCTGCAGCTGGTCGCGCTGCAACGAATGGCGGAAGAAGGTGTGCACCGCCACCAAACCGCGCAGATACACGGTGTCCTTGGTGAAGGCACCGCCGCCACTGGTCGGCACGCCGCGGAACACGCGCTGCGCCGATGAAAAACTTTCTGCAGCGCTCTGCCCGCCTGCGGTGAAATAGCGAAATACCTCGATGAAATCCGCACCCGAACGCGCCATCGCAATCGCTTCGATGCGCAGGCTGATGCGCTTCATGCGCTCGATATCGATGCTGCCGGTGATCTGCTCGGCAAACGTGGCCAGGCCTTCCTGCGTTGCGGTCGTGCGCGGGGAAGAAATGCCCAGGCTGGGCAGATGCACCTGCGCGCGCCCGTTGAGCGCCGTCAGCGAATGCACCAGCGCTTCGTGATGGAACAGCTGCGCGCGGTCGTAATCGCTGAACGTGGCACCGGTACGCAAGCGAATGCGATGCGCGCCGGCCGCAGCCTTGGCCAGCAGATCCGGATCGAGCGTGACGGTGATGACGCGCCCTTCGAAAAACCCGTCCAGGTCGTTCTGCAACTGCATGCGCAAGGCGGTGGCCGAGACCGGCACCTGCTCTTCCGGCGCCATCAGTTCGCGATCCAGCTCCTGCGCGATCTGGATGAAATGCTGCGCCGCTTCGCGGGTGCTCGGCCCGTTGCCCGGCATCGGGTCCTCCGGCACGCCGAACAATTGCGCCGAGTAATCGCTCACCGCCGTGGTGCCCAAAGACTCCAGCAACCCTGCGGCAAGACTCCAGCTATGCGCCGAATCGATGAGGTATTCACCCAGCGGATGATGCGGGTCGGCGTGCTTGGCAATGGCGGCCAGCTCGCGCCGGGTATCGGCGAAATCCAGTGCCGGGTACTCGACCTGCGGCAATTTAGGCTGCCCGCGCGCCACGCTGTCGAGAAACGGCTCCTGCAGCGAGCGCGGCCAGCTGGCCAAGGCCAGCAGACGCACACCGCGTACGGCCTTGACCAGGCGCGCATCCAGCGCCGCGTGATGGACGATGTCCGGCGGCCCCTTGCGCGGCGGCATCAGCGCCGCCCGGGGCGATCGACGCTGGCCGGTCGCTTGCCCGAGCCCTTGCCGCGATTGTTCTGCGCAACACGGGTGGCAAGTTTTTCGGCCGCGCTGGCCACTTCCACCCGCAGCTTCATGTAGTTGGCAACGCGCTCCGGGTCGAGCTCGCCTGCATCGATCGCCGCACGCACCGCACAGCCCGGCTCGGCGATATGCGCGCAATCGTTGAAGCGGCACTGCGCCGCCAAGGTCTCCACGTCCGAGAAACCGCCTTCGGCCAGATCCTCTTCACCGGTCGGCTTGAGCTCGCGCATCCCGGGCGTGTCGATCAGGCAGGCGCCGGAAGGCAACGGAATCAACGCACGGTGCGTGGTGGTATGCCGGCCGCGCGAATCGTTCTCGCGCACGGCATTGGTCTTCATCTTCTGCGTGCCGAGCAAGGTATTGGTCAGGGTCGATTTGCCCGCACCGGAGGAACCCACCAGCACCGCCGTGCGGCCGTCGCCCAGCCATGGCCGCAACGCGGCCACGCTGGCCGGATCCTTGGCATTGACCGCGCGCAACGGAATATTCTGCGCCTCCAGCTCTTCCAGCACCGCCAACGCATCCTCGGCGTATTCGGTCTGGTCGGCCTTGGTCAGCACCACCACCGGCTGCGCACCGCCACCGCCGACCAGCAACAGATAGCGTTCGATGCGGCGCGGATTGAAGTCCGCATCCAGCCCGCACACGATGAACACCGTATCGATATTGGCCGCGATCACCTGCTGGTGGTAATGTTCGCCGGCCGCCCCCGCTTGATCGAGGTGCGCCGCGGCAGCAACGCCACGATGCGCTTGCCCTCCATCAACACCCAATCGCCCACCGCCGCCCGCTCATGGCTGGGAAAGCGCGGCCGCTGCCACTCCGGCAACGACTCGGCCTTCAGGCTGGCCTCCGGCGTATCGGCCACCACATAGCCGGTACGGTGCTGTTCCACCACCCGCGCCGGCAATGCCTGCGGATGCGCGGCGAAGATCGCCTGCCAGGCCGCCTCTTCCGGCGGCCCGGGCCAGGGCCAGCCGATGGATTGGAGGGTGGGGTAGTCGGGGAAGGCGTGCTCATGGGGCGATTCTAGCTGGCTGGCCGCAGCGGCTTGTGCAAGCGTGTGTTGGCCGGAGGCTGACGCGCCGCTTGACATCGTTGCTGATGCAAGCATGTCCGCTTGTCATATTTCCGATACCATGCCAAGCCTCACGCCTACAACCGGCCCATCGCATGTCCACTGCCCCGCAAAAGCCGCTCGCGATTCGTGAGCGTCTGTCCGAAGTCCGCTACGAAATCCGGGGCGAACTGGCGCTGCGAGCGCGGGAGTTGGAGGCGCAGGGCCGCAAGCTGATCAAGCTCAATATCGGCAACCCGGGTGCATTCGGGTTCCGTGCGCCGGAGCATCTGCAGCGTGCCATCGCCGACGACATGGGCCGCACCGATCCGTACACCCATCAGCAAGGCCTGCCGGAGGCGCGCGAAGCGGTCGCCAAGGCGTACTCGCGGCGCCAACATCCGGACGCGCATCCGGACCGGATCTTCATCGGCAACGGCGTCAGCGAACTGATCGATCTGTCGCTGCGTGCGCTGCTCAATCCCGGCGACGAAGTGCTGGTGCCTTCGCCCGATTACCCGCTGTGGTCGGCGGCGACCATCCTCAACGACGGACGCCCGGTGTATTACCGCTGCGCACCGGAAAACGGCTTCCAGCCGGACCCGGTGGAGATCGAGACGCTGGTGTCCTCGCGCACCCGCGCCATCGTGCTGATCAATCCGAACAACCCCAGCGGCGCCAGTTATTCGCGCGAGCTGCTGGAGCGCATCGTGGCGATCGCCACCAAGCACAACCTGCTGCTGATGGTCGATGAGATCTACGACCAGGTGCTGTACGACGGCGCAGCCTTCGTGCCGGTCGCGCCGCTGGCCGGCACGCACCCGTGCATCACCTTCAGCGGGCTAAGCAAGGTGCATCGCGCGTGCGGCTGGCGCGTGGGCTGGGCGCTGCTCTCTGGCGAGCAGGCGCGCATCAACGACTTGCGCAACGCGATGGACCTGCTCGGCGCCTTGCGCCTGTGCGCCAACGTGCCAGGCCAGTACGCCATTGATGCGGCGGTGAACGGGCCGGACACCATCTCGGCATTGTGCGCACCCGGCGGACGTCTGTATGAAACCCGCCGCGCGGTGATCGAGGCCTGTGCGGCCAGCGAGCATCTGCAGCTGGTGGCACCGGCCGGGGCGCTGTATGCGTTCCCGGCGGTAGTGGGCGCGGCGGCGCGCAACTTCGACGATCACGAATTCGCACTCGATCTGATGAACGAGGAAGGCGTGCTGGTGGTGCCCGGCTCCAGCTTCAACGTGCCGTATCGCCATCATTTCCGCGTGACCTTGATGCCGGAAGCCGGTGTGATGCGCGATGTGTTTGCCCGCATCGACCGTGCGTTGGCACGCCGCGCCGAAGCGGTCACCAAGGTGGTTCCACTCAAGCCACGCAGCGTGGCCTGATGGCCGCGCTTGGCGCGCCGCTGCGCTATCTGGCGCTCGGCGATTCGTACACGATCGGCGAAGGCGTTGCGCCTGCGCAGCGTTGGCCGCTGCAACTGGTCGACGGCTTACGTGCATACGGCTGGAACGTGGCGCCGCCGCAGATCATCGCCACCACCGGCTGGACCACCGACGAATTGCAGGCCGGGATCGACGCGGCTGCACCGCAGGGGCCATTCGCGCTGGTGAGCTTGTTGATCGGCGTC
The DNA here is from genome assembly GCA_022749655.1 of Xanthomonas phaseoli pv. phaseoli. Taxonomy (GTDB): domain Bacteria; phylum Pseudomonadota; class Gammaproteobacteria; order Xanthomonadales; family Xanthomonadaceae; genus Xanthomonas; species Xanthomonas phaseoli. Next base: position 1,515,496 of record CP094243.1, on the reverse strand, counting down.
AACAATCAGTACCGCGGGCGTCCGTTAGACGAGTACCGCCAGCAGTTCGACGCCCTGCTGCTGCGTGCAGTTGCATTCGCAGACGGACACCCGGCACGTGTATTCGTGCTGTCGATTCCCGATTGGGGCCTGACCCCCGTTTGCGCGCGCGCAAAGTGGCGATGTCGCATTGATCGGTGCGCAGATCGATGCGTTCAATGCAATCGCTGTCGACCGCTGCAGTGCGCATGGCGTGCGCTTTGTCGACATCACGGCCACCAGCCGCGATGGCGGCGATGCGGTGGACATGCTGGTGGACGACGGTTTGCATCCTTCCGGTGCAATGTATGCGCGCTGGACAGCATTGGCGCTACCGGCAGCGCGCGATGCGCTGGGGGCAACTGGCTCGGTGGACACCATCGTCTAAAACGAGGCTGGGCGACACAGACTGCGACGCCGCCAGGTGGCTGCGGCCGGCGCCGGAGACCAGGATCTACCAACCGTACGCTGCAGTTCCTGCATGTAGCCCAGGCCCATCGAATGACTGCGCGCCAGGATCTTGGCAAGACACCACGCCAACGTGGCGTTCTGGGCTTATCGGCGCGATGGCTTTGTGCGCGTGGGTTCGCGCTTGCTTGGGTAGCGCGAAATGTTGCATCCGGTCTGTGCCACTCATCCTTCAAGGCCATGCGGTAGCAACGGGCGACGCGGCCAGGCCTTTCAATGCGCGCACGTCAGATACCAGGCACCGATGCATCCGTGGGCACGCATCGCAAACTGCCAACCCGCCCTACCCCAACCAGCCCGGCAGGCCCTAAGCTAGCGGCGCAGCACGCCTGATTGCCAAGGAACGACATTGCACACCACTGCCACCCAACCGATGAGCCGCGCGCAGGCGTTGACGATTGCACGCGCTTTTTTGCCGGCGCATCCGCTGGGCAACCGCTACGACTACTACTACACGCAAGCCAAGCTGCGCACCGACCCGCTGTATCCGGGCGTGCTGGCCGAGCTGCGCAATACCGCTGCGCCGGTGCTGGACCTGGGCTGCGGGCTCGGCCTGCTGGCCCATGCACTGCACGCCGATGGTCAGGCATTGGCGTATCACGGTGTGGACGTGGATGCGTCCAAGATTCGCCGCGCACAGCACATCGCGCAGCGCGCCAACCTGGGCACTACCAAGTTCGAGGTGGTCGATCTGAGCGTGGCGTGGCCGCAGCATCGGGGCAGCGTCACCATCCTGGATGTGCTGCAGTATCTGCAAGCGGACATGCAGGCCAGTCTGCTGCGCAGCGTGGCGCAGATGCTCACGCCTGGCGCGAAGCTGGTGATTCGCAGCGCACTGGGCGATGCCAGCAGCCGTGGCCGCACCAGCCGTGTTACCGATGTCCTGGCGCACCTGAGCGGCTGGATGCAGCGGATGCCGCGCAGCTATCCCACCCGCGACAGCCTGCAGGAACATCTGGATGCGGCCGGCCTGCGCGCCACGTTTGCGCCGCTGTATGGCAACACGCCGTTCAACAACTGGTTGATCGTGGCCGAGCCACGCTGAGCGCGACAGGCGACGCGCTACACGTGGCGAGCAATCGTGGAGTGGATGTCGAAGGGGCGAAGAACCTGGCATGCATGGACGTGACATGCCGCGCCGCGCCCAGGGCGGTGAGCGCAGTCGTTTTGTTCGTCGCGCTTAATCCGGCCGCCGCCCCACCAACCCACGCGCCCGCATCGCCTCCAGCACGCCGCGCAGGATGGTGAGGTTGTGGCCGTGCGCGGCGCCTTCATGCAGCAGCACGATGGCGCCGGGTTGCAGGTCGCGCACGATGCGGGCGATTGTGGTGTCCGGCTCGCAGCGCACGCCGTCGAAGCCACGCGCGCTCCAGGCCACCCGGGTCAGCCCGTGCGCGCAGCGGCGAGGCGACGAAGGGGTTGGTCATGCCCACCACCGAGCGGTACAGCCGTGGCGCCTGGCCGGTGATGCAGGCCAGCACGCGCTGCGCCTGGCCGATTTCCTGCGCCATGCGGCGCGGCCCCAGCGCCCAGAACCAGGCCTGCGGATGGGTGTGGCTGTGGTTGCCGATGCCATGCCCCCGCCGCACCATCTCGCGCACCAGCTCGGGACGCTGCTCGGCACGCGCGCCGACCACGAAGAACGTTGCCTGGCGTCGTACGCATCCAGCAGGTCAAGGATGGCCGGGGTATCGTCGGACGGGCCATCGTCGATGGTCAGCCACACCTGCGGCGCCCGACCGGGCAGCCGCGCCAGTACCGGCGCATACAGCCGCGCGCGTGGCAGGAACACCGGCACCACGAACAGCGCGTGCGACAGCAGCAGCGCAGGCAGCCCCAGGCCCAGCCCAGATGCCACCACAGCAGGGCCACCGCTACCTGCGAGAGGGCAAACAGGCCCACCCAGCGGTACGGGCGCGAAGGGGTGCGATACAGCGTTTCCGGCGTGGTCATGCCCAATGATGCCATGCGGCGTAGAATGCCCGGTCTCCACGCTGCCACCGAAGTGCTGCCATGTCTCTCGATCCCGCCCTGCGTTCCCGTATCGATACGCTGCTGCAATCCAGCCGCGTGGTGCTCTTCATGAAAGGCCAGCCCGGCATGCCGCAGTGCGGTTTTTCGGCCAAGGCGGTCGGCGTACTGGACGGCCTGGGCATCGACTATGCCCACGTCAACGTGCTGGCCGACCAGGAAATCCGCGAGGGCATCAAGGCCTATGGCGACTGGCCGACCATTCCGCAGCTGTACGTGGACGGCGAGCTGATCGGCGGCAGCGACATCATCGTGCAGATGGCCGACAGCGGCGAGCTGAGCAGCATGCTCGGCCTGCAGGCGCCCGACCGCAGCCCGCCCAAGATCACCATCACCCCCGCCGCGGTCGAGATGCTCAAGGGTGCGCTGGCCGATGCGCCGGATGCCTCGCTGACGCTGGCCATCGATGCCAATTTCCAGCCGAACTTCCAGCTGGCGCCGACCAACCCGAACGCGATTGCGGCTGAATCCAACGGGCTGCGCGTGCAGTTCGACCTGGCCAGCGCGCGTCGTGCCGATGGCATCACCATCGATTGGGTCGACGACATCCGCGGCCGTGGCCTGGCCATCGATAACCCCAATGCGCCCAAGCCGGTGCAGGAGTTGTCGGTGCGCGACGCCGACGACCGGCTCAAGGCCGGCAGCCTGACCCTGGTGGACGTGCGCCCGGCCGACGAGCGCGCGCTGGCCACGGTGGCCGCACCGTTCCGCACGCTGGATGCGCACGAGCTTGCCGCCATCGAACAGTTGCCCAAGGACACCCCGCTGGCGTTCCTGTGCCACCGCGGCGGCCGCAGCCTGCAGGCCGCCGAACATTTCCGTGGCCTGGGCTTCACCAACGTCTACAACGTCACCGGCGGCATCGATGCCTGGTCGGACGAGGTGGACAACGGCGTGGCGAAATACTGAGCAACACATCAGCGGTCGTCGCACGGTCGCGGCTGCCGCTCACCGATCATGCTGCCTGTGTGGACTGCCGCGCCTGCGACAAGCGCGTAACTGCAGCTTGCCCGCAGGCAGCTTAGGCCGGCACACCGCATACCGAAACGGGCGCTCCCTGGAGCGTCCGTTTTTTCATGGATCAACCTGCATAAGGACATCGCTGCAATGCATACCCGCCTGCTCTCTGTCGCCCTGGCTGCGCTGCTGCCGTTGGCTACCCACGCTGCCCAGCCGTCGCGCGCGGTGCTGTTGGTTCAGACCTACGACAACCAGCCGAGCGACGATCCGCTGGAATACATCCCGGTCTGGCTCGGCAAGGACGTCGCCAGGGAATCGACCCTGCCCAAGACGCTGCTGGGCCAGCCGTTACAGGTTTTCAACGCCGGCGCTTCCGCCGGCAACGTGCGGCTTGCGGCACTGATGGTGGACGACAACAGCATGTGCGGCGGCACCGCGAAGCTGCGCCTTAAGGGCAACCCCACGCTACCCGACTCGCCGCTGCTGGCGAACGTGGATGTGAATTCCGGCAAGCGCTTTGCCGGCCGCGCAGCCACTGCCAGCGAACAGGCCGAGCTGTTTGCCCAGGTGAACAGCACCGCGCAGCTGCGCAAGCGCGTCAAGCCGGCAGCCCTGGCGCAGGCGCTGGCCGCGTTCAAGGCCGATCGCGCGCAGGATCTGGCGGCGCTGCAGATCGTCACCGATACGCAGCAACCGCAGCGACGCGTGGCGATCCTGACCTCCAACCATCCCATCGAGACCGGTAACCCGGACAACCCCACCGGCGTGCTCGTCGTCCTTGCGATCTTCGAGCATGACGGCAGCCGTTGGCAGTTCCGCAAGGGTCACGCTGCCAGCGGCTGCGACGATTGCGAAGAACTGCCGCTGCGCACGCATCTGCTGCAGTTCGGCGATGTCGACGGCAACGGCACGCTTGATTTCGTGCTGGCCGAAAGCGGCTACGAAAGTTACGGGTTTTATCTGCTGCTCGGCGAAGGCGCCAGCTGGCGTTCGCAAGCATTGCCGGGCGGCTGCTGATCGGTTTTGACGGCTTGCACGCTGCCTGGTGCGCATGCGCATGGTGGCATCTTCTGCGGTGTTATGCCCACGTCTGCCCGGCGATCGCACGGTGGCTATCCGCGCCGCGCGGCAGACCTCGATCTTCGGGCATGCAGATGGCCGATGCCGGTCTTCAACCGGCAAATCCGCCGTCATCCAGAAACTGCTGCTCTTCTGCCGTGGTTTCACGTCCCCGCACCGCATTGCGGTGCGGGAACCGGCCAAAGCGCGCAATGATGCGCTGATGCTCCAGCGCCCAACGGGTGGTCTCCGCATCGCCCAGTGCAGTGATCAGCTGCACCGCGCGCGCCTGCTCCTCGGCGTCTTCGGCATGCTCGAAGGGCAGGTAGAAAAACAGCCGCAGTTGTGCCGACACCTGCTGATCGAAGCCGCTGGCGAGCGCCTGCTTGGCGTGCCGCAGTGCCAGGCCATCGGTGGCATAGGCATGCGCACTGCCGCGAAATGCATTGCGTGGAAATTGATCCAGCAGGATCAGCAAGGCCAGTGCGTCTTCGGCGCGCGCCATCCACTGCGCGTACTCGCCACGCGCGGCAGCGAAGTGCTGCTCGCTGAAATGCTGGCGAAAGTTGGCGTCGAAGGCGTCGTTGTGCGTGAACCAGCGCGCCGCGCCGGCCAGCTCCCAGAAAGCCAACACCACATCGGCCTGCTTGTTGCGCTCTGTTTTGGCAATCATCGACATATCCCCTGACGAATTCGGCATAGCATGCACGGATACATGTGATGAGCCCGCCGCTCTCGACCTGCAGCACTTGGCAAGCACGCCGCCGACGACTAGGTTGGCGGCTGACGTTTTCGTGTGACCGGGGAAATCCATGCGTTCCATCCTGTTCGCCGCGCTGGGCGCGGCGGTGCTGTGCGGGCCTGCGTCTGCGGCAGCGGCGGCATCGCGCTTCGTGCAAGACCCGTATCCCAGCACCTATCGCGCGCTCGCGTCCGCTCCGGTGCTGATCCAGCACGCCACCGTGCTCACCGGCACCGGCGAGCGGCTGGACGATGCCGACGTGTTGCTGCGCGACGGCAAGGTGGTTGCAGTGGGCAAGGCGCTCGAGGCGCCCGCTGACGTGCGCCGTATCGACGGCACCGGCAAGTGGGTGACGCCCGGCATCATCGATGTGCACTCGCATCTGGGCGTGTATCCCAGCCCAGGCGTCAGCGCGCATAGCGACGGCAACGAGATGACCGCACCGGTGACGCCCAACGTGTGGGCCGAGCATTCGATCTGGCCGCAGGACCCCGGCTTCGGCACTGCGCTGGCCGGCGGCATCACCTCGCTGCAGGTGCTGCCGGGCTCGGCCAATCTGATCGGCGGTCGCGGCGTCACGCTCAAGAACGTCGCCTCCACCACCTACCAGGGCATGAAATTCCCCGGTGCACCATGGGGCCTGAAGATGGCCTGCGGCGAAAACCCCAAACGCGTGTACGGCCAGAAAGGTGGCCCTGGCACGCGCATGGGCAACGTGGCCGGCTACCGCGCCGCGTTCATCGATGCGGCCGAGTATCTGCAGAAGAACACACCGAAAAAGAAAGCCGCCAACAAGCGCCATTGGTGGAGCCGCGGCGGCGACAACGACAGCAGCGGCGATGCCGGCGGCAAGCGCGATCTCAAGCTCGACACGCTGGCCGGTGCCATCAACGGCGATATCCGCGTGCACATCCACTGCTATCGCGCCGATGAAATGGCGACCATGCTGGATCTGTCCAAGGAGTTCGGCTTCCACATCGCCGCCTTCCACCACGGCGTGGAGGCGTACAAGCTGGCCGACCGCCTGGCGCAAGACAACGTCTGCGGCGCGCTGTGGGCCGACTGGTGGGGCTTCAAGATGGAAGCCTTCGACGGCATCCAGGAAAACATCGCACTGGTCGATCGCCCGGCCAACAGCTGCGCCATCGTGCATTCGGATTCGGAAGAAGGCATCCAGCGGCTCAATCAGGAGGCCGCCAAGGTGATCGCCAACGCGCGCCGCAGTGGCATGGAGATTCCGCCGGAGCGCGCCATCCGCTGGCTCACCAGCAATGCTGCCAAGGCACTCGGCATCGAGCAGCAGACCGGCGCACTGGAGCCGGGCAAGATGGGCGATGTGGTGGTCTGGAACGGCAACCCTTTCAGTTCGTATGCGTTGGCCGAACAGGTGTATATCGACGGCGCCCAGGTCTACGACCGGCATAACCGCGCACTGCAGCCGGTGTCGGACTTCATGCTCGGCCAGGAGGTGGCACGATGAGCCGCGCCACCGTTGTGCACCCGCGGTTGCGCGCGATCGCGGCACTGGTGATGGCCGCGCTGGCGTTGCCGGCCTTCGGCCAGCAGGTGCTGATTCGCGGCGCCACCGTGCACACCGCCACCGCGCAAGGCACCCTGCAGCACACCGACGTGCTGGTGCAGGGCGGCGTGATTCGCGCCATCGGCCGCAACCTGGCAGCGCCTGCCGATGGCCGCGTGGTCGAAGCGAACGGCCGGCCACTGACGCCGGCCTTGTTCGGCGGCATTACCGAGATCGGCATCGAAGAGGTTTCTGGCGAAGAGAGCACGGTGGACAGCGGCGTCAAACTGGCCGATCAACCGATGCGCCCGGAATTCGACGTCACCCTGGCCTACAACCCCGACTCGGTGCTGGTGCCGGTGGCGCGCGTGGAGGGCATCGGCTTCACCGCGCTGGGGGCGACCACCAGTGGCGCCTTCATCGCCGGCCAGGGCGGCATCGTGCGGCTGGATGGCAGTCCGGATCCGGTCGGTGCGCATGCCTTGTTTGTTCGCATCGGTGCAGCGGCGTCAGATCTCACCGGCAGCTCGCGCGCGGCGCAGTGGATGTTGCTGGATCAACTGGTCGCCGAGGCACGCGGGCGTATCCCGGCCGATTCGCCGCATGCATTGCTGACCCCGGTTGGACGCGGTGTCCTCGCGCACTATCTGGCCGGCCAGGGTCGCATCGTGGTGCAGGTGGAACGGGCAGCCGACATCCGCCAGCTGTTGCGCTGGGCGCAGCGCGAAAAGGTGCGCATTGCCATTGCCGGCGGCGCCGAAGCCTGGAAGCTCGCGCCGCAACTGGCGCAGGCCAAGGTGCCGGTGTTGGTCGACGCGCTGGCGGATCTGCCATCGACCTTCGACCAGATTGGCGCGACGCTGGAAAATGCTGCACGTCTGCGCGCTGCCGGTGTGGAGGTCAGCTTTACCCAGAACGGCGATGCCTCGCATAACGCGCGCAAGCTGCGCCAGCTGGCCGGCAATGCAGTTGCCAATGGCTTGCCCTGGGAAGCCGGCCTGGCCGGTCTGACCCGCGTGCCCGCAGACATCTTTGGCGTGGGCGATCGCATCGGCAGCATTGCGGTCGGCAAGCAGGCCGACCTGGTGCTGTGGGAAGGCGACCCGCTGGATGTGGCGCATTATGCCGAGCAGGTCTGGCTGGGCGGCCGCGACATGCCGATGCGATCGCGCCAGAGCGAGCTGCGCGACCGCTACCTGCAGCAGGCCGGCCCGCTGCCGCGCGCCTACCTGAAGTAGGCGTGCGCTGGGGTGCTCAAGCGCCACCTGAGCATGTCTTTCATCGTTAGCGTGCCGGCACAGCGGGTACCGGCGCACCGCTTCACCACCTCGTTGCTGTGCACAGGCGATGTACTGTCAGGGAGTCCTGCCGCATCTTGCCGGCCGCCTTCGCTGTCATGATGTTTCCCACTAGGCCTATCGCATGTTTTCGGTTTCGCTCCTGAGAGCGCTTGGCCGCCTTGGCGTCTTGCCACGGCACACGCCGCGTACCCACCTCGCCATTGCCCAACCGTGAGCTCGCTCTTCCACGGTAGCGGCTTGCGTTCGATCGAACGTGCGGTATTGCGCCAGGCACCTGCCAATCTGCAGCGCGGAATGGAAGCAGTGGGCGGGCGCCTGATTCTCACCGCCGATGCGCTGCTGTTTCAGCCGCATGCGTTCAATGTGCAGCGCCAGTCGCTGAGCGTGCCCTTGCGGCAGATCGTGGCGGTCCGGCCCTGCTGGACGCGCCTGCTCGGCCTGCTGCCGATCGCGCCGACGTCGCTGGCGGTGCGGCTGGATGACCAAACGCAATACCGCTTCGTGATCGGCAAGCGCACGCAATGGATGGCGGACATCGTCTCGGCACAGGATGCCTTGCGCTGAGCCGCGCACCGACGCCGGTGCGTCGCAGAGGCAGCTGGCAAGGCGACTGCGTCACCGCCAGGCCGAAAGCGGCCGCAGATCCGTGCCGCATGTCCCGCTCGTGCAGCGCGGTTGCCGGATGCCGTCCACGCCAACCGACAACCGGCAACGGCTCTCAAGGTTTTTGGTAGCCTCTTCGACTGCGGGCGCCAGGCCGGCGCTTTGCGGTTGCCCACTGTGCCGACGCTCGGCGATGCCGCGGTTGGCCAACGACTCCCCACTCGATCGCTGGAATTTCGAACAGTGCGCACAGTCTTTGTCTTCAGCACTCGCCTAGCATCGCGCGCATGCATCGCGACCATGCCTTGCTTCCGAATGCTGGCCAGACTGCTTCGCCATCGTCGGCATCACTTCGTCTGCGTACTGCTGCTGTATGCCGGCGTCAGCGCACCTGCGCTGGCCGACTTCGGGATCAGCCGCAGCGGCGACCGCGTGATCGTCGACACCGGCGCCGAGCTGGTGTTTGCCATCGATGCCCGAAATGGCGACATCGTCTCGATGCGTTATCGCGGCAACGAACTGCAGACCACCGAATCGAAGGGCTCGCACCTCGCGTCGGGGCTAGGCAGTGCCAGCGTGGATGCACGCATCGTTGGCGGGACGATCGTGGTGTCGGCCAAGGCCGGCGACCTGGTCCAGTACTACATCGCACGCAAGGGCCGCAACGCGATCTACATGGCCACCGCTGCGCCAACCTTGCTGCCGGTGGGCGAATTACGCTTCGTCGCCCGCTTGAACGTGTCCAAGTTGCCGAATGCGCAGCAGGAACCCGATTCCAACGTCGGCACAGCGATCGAAGGCAACGATGTCTTCGTGTTGCCGGATGGGCGCACCAGTTCCAAATTCTATTCCGCACGTCGAATGATGGACGACCAGGTGCATGGCATCAGTGGACCTGGCGTCGCGGTATTCATGCTGATGGGCAACCGCGAGCACAGCGCGGGCGGCCCGTTCTTCAAGGACATCGCCACCCAGAAAACCAGCGTGACGCATGAGCTCTATAACTACATGTATTCCGATCACACCCAGACCGAGGCCTTTCGCGGCGGCCTGCACGGGGTGTACGGGCTGCTGTTCACCGATGGGAGCTTGCCGTCGAGTGCGCAGCTGGATACTGCGTTCGTCGATGCCACGCTGGGCTTGAGCGGTGATGTGCCGGCAAGCGGGCGCGGCACCGTGAGCGGGCACGTCGGCGGCGTGCTGCAGGGCCAGCCGGCCGTCATCGGTCTGCGCAACGCGCAGGCGCAGTACTGGGCCACCGCCGACGGCAATGGGGACTACCAGGTGACGGGTGTTCGCCCGGCAGCTATCGCATGACGCTCTATCAAAACGAACTGGAGGTCGCACAACGCGACATCGAGGTTTCCGCCGGCGCCACTGCGCACGCCGCACTGCAGGCAGTTGCCTTGCCGGGCACGGTGAAGTGGCAGATCGGCATTCCCGATGGCACGCCAGCGGGATTCAGATATGCGGACCTGTTGCCGCGGGCGCACCCTTCCGATGCGCGCATGCACTGGTCGGCGGCGACCTACACCGTGGGATCGAGCAGCCTGAGCAGCTTTCCGGCAGTGCAGTGGCGCGGCATCAACACCCCGAGCCGGATCGACTTCACCCTGCCCGCCAATGAGGTGCGCGGCTATCGCCTGCGTGTCTTCGTGCCGTTGGCACAGGGCGGCGCACGGCCTCAGATCAGCGTGAATGCACGCTGGAACGGCCCGCTGCCTGCTGCGCCCACGCAACCAAAGACACGCGGCATCACGCGCGGCACTGCGCGCGGCAACAATACCCTTTACGAAGTGGACATCCCCGCCTCTGCCTTGCAGGCCGGCAACAACCGCATCGAGATCGGCATTGCCTCCGGCTCCCCGACAACGGCTACCTCGGCCCGGCAATCGTGTTCGACAGCATTCAGCTGGTGGCGTTATAGCAGCGTCCGAACACATGATCCGCGCAGCGGCCAGGCACGTGCAGCCGGTGCGTGGCGTCGGCATGCAGCGCTCAGCTGTTCCGATGTTCTTCGCACCGGCACCGGCCGTGTAGCGGCACGTTGTTCGCTGCTCCACATCATTGCGCGCCAGCACCTTCGCGACCACATGCCACGCGGGCGCAGTCATCCCTGCGCATTGCTCACCGTGAGCTCATCCGATATGCGACGCCAAAACGACAGGTGCCACACACGGCATGTCGTTGTCATGTGCACAGCGCTGCGCAGGCATTGACTAGCGAACGACGCACAGGCGGCGACTTGTCCAACGTCGACACACACCGTGTGCGTGCCGACCGGTACCGCCGACACGCACAACACAGCGGGGACTGCGCTTACTTCGCATCCAAGGTCGCGCTGACCTTGGCCCATCCATTGCCGCGTACCACTTCAAACCCCGCTTCGGCCGCATGCAGATACATGCTGTTGCTGTAGCGGCCATCCTTGGAGCGATTGTTCTGCAGCCAGGTCAGAAACGGCTTGGCATCCACGTTGAGGCTGCCGCTGGTCTTCAGCGTCGGCTGGCCGGCGGTCCCGGTCGGAATGAAGGTGTAGACGTAATAGCCGGCGCCGGAATTGAGGCCTTCCCACAGGTCGAAGGTGCGCCCGCCCGCGGTGATGACCTTGGTCGCAGTCACGGTGCCGATCGGCCAGGAATTGTGGTCGCCCCAGATCATCACTTCCAGCTGCGGATTGCCCTTGGCGGTGTCCCAGCGAAAGAAGATGTCGTAGGCGAAATCACCGGCCAGATTGGTGCCGCCTGCGCTGTAGTTGAATTTGAACGGCAGCGAGCTGATCGAGGAGATCTGCTTGGGGAACAGCGTGTCGGTGGTCGGATTCCAGTTGTAATGCCAGCCGCGCACGATCGCCGGATAGCCATACAAGTTGTAGTCGGCGAAATTGAAGGTGACCGTCAATTCCGGCGTAGTGCCGGTGCCGAACGTGCCCTGGATGATGTTGTTGGGATCGTTGAAATTGTTCACCCATGCATAGTGGTTGCCAAAGATCTTGTACGGGCCGGCGAGCGCCGCCGGGGCGAGTGCGGCCAGACCGAAAGCGAGCGCTGCGGTCCACCAGCGCGCAGCGCGCCGCCGCGTGGTCGGCGCCTGGGCGCACGTCTGGACAAGGGAGCTGGATGGGCAGTTGTGCATAGTGACTCTCCGTATGATTCGGCGCGGCGGCGCTGGTGCAGCGCCGTCGGGACGTGCCGTTTTGGCAGTCGTTGTTGGACCGTAGCAGCGGCGCCGCGCGGGGAGCTATCACGATTCCGGCGGCGCCACCCGGTAATCCCCGCCCATTAGCAGACGCCAGAAGTGGAATTTTCTCGCCCCCTTTCCCGAGGAGGTTCCATGAAGAAGTCCCGCTTTACCGACAGCCAGATCATCGCCGTGCTCAAGCAGGCCCAGGCCGGTGCGCCCGTGCCGGAGCTGTGCCGCGAGCACGGCATCAGCTCGGCCACGTTCTACAAGTGGCGCAGCAAGTTCGGCGGCATGGACGTGTCCATGGTCGCGCGCATGAAGGAGCTGGAGGAGGAGAACCGCCGGCTCAAGAAGATGTACGCCGAGGCGCAGCTCAGTACCGACCTGCTGAAGGAAGCGCTCGCAAAAAAATGGTGAGGCCATCTCAGGAGCGTGTGCAGAATTTTGTGTAACCGTGGTTTGGGTTACCGCTGAGGAAGTCGCCCCTCGAACTGGATCGTAAAGCGGTTCAGCGCAGCCTTCCAGTCGCGGATCGGCAGCGTCCATTTCTTGGTGATGTTGCGCAGAGCCAGGTAGAACAGTTTCATCAAGGCTTCGTCGCTGGGGAACGCGCCGCGGTTCTTGGTCAGCTTGCGCAGGCTCATGTTGACCGACTCGATGGCGTTGGTCGTATAGATCACCTTGCGGATCTCCGGTGGGTAGTCGAAGAACGGGATCAGTCGTGACCAATTGCGCCGCCATGACTGGCTGATGGGCGGGTACTGGGCGTCCCACTTGGCCTCGAACTCGGTCAGTGCCTGCTCGGCCTCCTCGACGGTGGCGCAGGCGTAAATGCGCTTGAGATCGGCGGCAACCTCGGCGCGGCGTTTCCACGAGACGTAGTTCAGGCTGTGCCGCACCATGTGCACGATGCACAGCTGCACGGTGGTCTGCGGGAACACCGCCTCGATCGCCTCGGGAAACCCCTTCAGGCCATCGACGCAGGCAATGAAGATGTCCTGCACCCCGCGGTTGCGTAGCTCCGTCACGACTTGCAGCCAAAACTTGGCACCCTCGGCCTGCGCCAGCCATAGGCCCAGCACTTCCTTCTCGCCGCCCATGGTGATGCCGATGGCCAGGTACACCGCCTTGACCCGCACCGCGCCCTCGCGCACTTTGACGTGGATGCAGTCCAGATAGACGATCGGATAGACCGGATCCAGTGGCCGCGCCTGCCACGCCTTGACCTCCTCGACGACCGCATCGGTGACTGAGGAAATCAGACTCGGCGACACCTCGGTGCCGTACATCTCCTCCAGGTGCGACTGGATCTCGCGCACGGTCATGCCGCGCGCGTACAACGACAAGATCTTGTCATCGAAGCCGGCCCAGCGGGTCTGGTGCTTGGGGATCAGCTGTGGCGCGAAGCTGCCGTGGCGATCACGCGGAATCTCGATCGGCAGCTCGCCGAACTCGCCCTTGAGCGTCTTGCGGCTGCGTCCGTTGCGCGTGTTGCCGGCCGCGTTGGCGACCGGCTCATGCTTGTCATGACCGAGGTGTTCGGTCATCTCCGCGTCCAGCGCCCGCTCCACCAACCGCTTGGTCAGCTGCTTGAGCAGGCCGTTCTCGCCGATCAGATCCTCGGGTTTGGTGTAGTTGACCAACAGGCTGCTAAGCAGCTCGTCGGGTACCTCATGTGTGCGTGGGCTCATGGTGTCTCCGGGTTAGGTGGCAGTCTCCTGCCTGTGGCCCGGTTACACAAAATCTAGGACACGCCCGGCGCCGGTGCCGGTGCCAGCGAACAACCATTCCGCGCCGATCGCCGGCTGGTTCCACCATTGCAGTGCCGGATACAGCGAGACCGGTTTGGTGCACGCATACTGGATATACACCTCCAGATGATCCTGCAGGTTCTGGCCGACACCGGGCAGGTCGTGCACCAGCTGCACATCGAGTGCGCGCAGCAGATCGGGCGCGCCCACGCCGGAGCGTTGCAGCAGCTGCGGCGAGGCGATCGCACCGGCGCACACCAGCACTTCGCGGCGTGCGTGCGCATCGATTCCCTCGCTGCTGTTGCCCACCAGGTAATGCACGCCGATGGCACGCTTGCCTGCGAACAAAATGCGGTCGGTGGTGGCGTGGGTGACGATATGCAGGCCATCGCGTGGCTTGGCCATGTCCAGGTAGCCGCGCGCGGTGCTGGCGCGGCGCCCGCGTGGTGTCACCGTGCGGTCCATCGGTCCGAAGCCTTCCTGCTGGTAACCATTGAGATCGTCGGTGCGCGGGTAGCCTGCCTGTACGCCTGCCTCGACCATGGCATGGAACAACACGTTGTTGTCGTTCTTTGGCGTTGCCACGCTCACCGGGCCGTCGCCGCCGTGATAGTCGTTGGCGCCGATGTCGCGCGTCTCTGCCTTGCGGAAGTACGGCAGGACGTCGCGGTAGCTCCAGTCCTCCAGGCCGGGACGCTTGGCCCAATGATCGAAGTCCAGTGCATTGCCGCGGATGTAGCACATGCCATTGATCAGCGACGAACCGCCCAGACCCTTGCCGCGGCCGCATTCCATGCGCCGGTTGTCCATGTAGGGTTCCGGCTCGGTTTCGTAGGCCCAGTTGTAGCGACGCCCCTGCAATGGAAAGGCCAATGCGGCCGGCATCTGCGTCCGGAAATCCAGGCGGTAATCCGGCCCGCCGGCTTCGAGCAGCAGGACGGTCACACCGGGATCTTCGGTCAGGCGTGCCGCCAGCACGTTGCCTGCCGAGCCGGCACCGATGATGATGTAGTCGTATTCGCGTTGCATGGTGTTCTCCTGATGCGTTAGCGGTGCGGTGGCGATCAAGGCGTATGGGACTGACCCAGGCAGGCTCCGGGGAGCGATCGCGGCGCGTCGGTGCCACCGCGCTTGCCTGCGCTGGCTCCCCGCCGTCAGAACACCGACGCGTAGCGTTCCAGTTCGATCTGGACCGATTTGGTGCGCGTGTAGGCCTGCAGGGTCGCCAGGCCGTTTTCGCGACCCACGCCCGACTGCTTGTAGCCACCCACCGGCATCGGTGCCGGCGACTCGCCCCAGGTGTTGACCCAGCAGATGCCCGCTTCCAGGCGATGGATCAGACGATGTGCACGCGCCAGGTCCGGCGTGACCACGCCTGCCGCCAGACCATACGTGGTGGCATTGGCGCGCGTCACCGCTTCGTCTTCATCGTCGTAGGTGAGCAGGCTTAAAACCGGCCCGAAGATTTCCTCGCGCACGATGGTCATCACATCGGTGCAATCGCTGAAGATGGTCGGCGCCACGTAATAGCCCTGCGCCAAGGCGCCGTCTTGCAGGCGCTCGCCGCCGCACAGCAGACGCGCGCCTTCGGCCTTGCCCTGTTCGATATGCTCCAGCACGCGCTGCATATGCGCGGCGCTGACCAGCGGACCGAAGGTGGTGCGCTCATCGAGCGGGTCGCCGATATGGATCCGTTGCACGCGTGCCAGCAGGCGCGCTTCGAATGCGTGACGCAAGGCGCGCGGCACGAACACGCGCGTGCCGTTGGTGCACACCTGCCCGGAGCTGTAGAAGTTGGCCATCATGGCGATGTCGGCCGCCAGGTCCAGGTCGGCATCGGCGCAGACGATCAGCGGCGACTTGCCGCCCAGCTCCATGGTCACCTCCTTCAGCGACGAACTCGATGCGCTGGCCATCACCTTGCGGCCGGTGGCGGTGCCGCCGGTGAAGCTGATCTTTTCGATCTGCGGGTGCTCGGTGAGCGCCGTGCCCACGCTGGCACCATCGCCGGGCAACACGTTGAACACGCCATCGGGCAGGCCGGCCTCGGTGAAGATTTCGGCCAGTTTCAGTGCGGTGAGCGGGGTGACTTCGCTGGGTTTGAAGATCATCGCGTTGCCGGCGGCCAGGGCGGGCGCGGCTTTCCACAACGCGATCTGGATGGGGTAATTCCATGCGCCGATCGCACCCACAACGCCCAGCGGTTCGTGGCGCGTGTAGAAGAAGCTGCCATCGCGCAAGGGCACCTGCGCGCCCTGCAGCGCCTGCGCAACGCCGGCGTAATACTCCAGCACGTCGGCGCCGGTGACCACGTCCACGCTACGCGTTTCGCTCAGCGGCTTGCCGGTGTTGAGCGTTTCAATTCGGCCAGCGCATCGTTGCGCTCGCGCAGCAACGCCACCGCACGCAGCAAAATGCGTGAGCGCTCCACCGTCGTCAGGGCCGCCCAGTGTTGCTGGCCTGCCTTTGCGCTATCGACGGCCGCATCCAGGTCGTCGGCACCGGCGTTGTGCACGTTGGCCAGCACCTCGCCGGTGGCGGGGTTGACCACTTCGAACGTGTGGCCGCCGCGGGCGGGAACATAACGGCCGCCGATATACAGCAACTGGTCGGGGAAACGTGGCATGACAAACCTCCTGTGGGACGGTCGCCGCAGCGAGGCACCCTCAGCGGGTGAGGTGCAGAAACTGCAGGTGACGTTCGTATTGATCGATGATGTCGTTGATGATCTGTTCGCGGCTGTAGCCCACCAGGTCGTAGTCCTGGCTGCCTTCGTACAGGTAGACCTCGGCGCGGTAGTAGCGCTGGTTGCGGAAGCGCTGCGCGGCAAACGACGGAGTGAGATAGCCGCGCATCACGATTTGATAGCGGAAACCCTGCTGTTCGCCGTGATCGACGCTGATTTCCATGTCGCCGTCGTCGATGCGGCTGCTGACCTTCCAGCCTTCCTCCTGCAGCTGTGCGGTGACCGCTTCGATGGCCGGCCGCACCTGGTCATGCATGAAGCGATACACCTCATCGCGCGCCGGGAAGTGCATCGCCTGGCCCAGCCGCTGACGCCAGCCGCCGTGGTGACGCGATTGCCCGATCAACGGGCTGGGGCTGTAAAGCTGCGCGCGTTTGCGCTGCGATTCTTCGCCAAGTGCGCGCGACAGGCCCCAGGCCATCAGCAGCAGCACTGCGGAAAATGGCAGCGACGCCAGCACCACCGCCGATTTCAGTGCGTCCATGCTGCCGGCCAGCAGCAAGCCTGCCGTGACCACGGCAGTGAGCGCGCCCCAGAACACCCGCAGCCAGCGCGGGCCATCGTCGTGCGGTTCGCCGCCGTGAGAGGAGAGCGTGGACAACACCACCGTGCCGGAATCGGCGGAGGTCACGAAGAACACGAAGCTGATCGCCACCGTCACCGTGATCACCGTGCGGCTCCAGGGGTAACTCTGCAGCAACGCATACAACACCGTCTGCGGCGCATCGATGGCCTGCTGCGCCCAGGCGGCCTGGCCATGATGCAGCAGCTGATCCAGCGCGCTGTTGCCGAAGATCGACAGCCATGCCAGCGTAAACCCGAGCGGGATCAGCAACACCCCAACACGAATTCGCGAATGGTGCGGCCGCGCGAGATGCGCGCGATGAACAGGCCGACGAAGGGTGCCCAGCCGATCCACCAGGCCCAATAGAACACTGTCCAGTTGCCCAGCCAATCGGCACGGCCACCATAGGCGTACACGTCGAAACTCTTGTTGACCACGCTGCCCAGGTAGTCGCCCAGGTTCTGCATCAGCGCATTGAGCAGGTACTGCGTCGGGCCGGCGAACAGCATGAACAACAACAGCGCAATGGCCAGCAGCATGTTGATGTCCGACATCCAGCGCACGCCTTTTTCGACGCCGGAGACCGCCACCACGATGGCCGCGCCCATCATTGCCACGATCAACGCGACCTGCACCCAGTGCGTATGCGGCACATCGAACAAGGTGCTCAGCCCAGCGTTGAGATGCAGCACGCCAAAGCCCATGTCCGCACCGATGCCGAACACGGTGGCCACGATGCCCAGCGCATCCACGGTGTAACCGATCGGCCCGTTGATGCGCTTGCCGATCAGCGGATACAACGCCGAGCGCAATGCCAGCGGCAGGTTATGGCGGAAGGCGAAATACGCCAGGGCCATGGCGGCCAGTGCGAACACCCCCAACCATGCAGGCCCCAATGCAGGAACAGCACCTGCATCGCCTGGCGTGCGGACGCCTCGCCGTTGCCGCTGCCACCCTGGGGTGGTTGCAGATAATGCGTGAGCGGCTCGGAGACGCAGAAGAAGAACAGCGTGATGCTGATGCCGGCGGCGAACAGCATGCCGGCCCAGGAGAGATAACTGAATTCCGGCTCGTCGTGATCGGCGCCCAGCTTGATGTTGCCGTAGCTGGACAGGGCCGTGGCTAAAACGAACACCAGATACAGCGTCATCGCCAGCAGGTAGTACCAGCCGACATTGCGCGACGCCCAGGTCTGCGCATCCAGCAGCACACGCCCGGATTCCAGCGGAAACAACGACACCAGCAAGGCAAACGTGCATACGACGGTGGCAGCCAGCACGAACACCGGGCGCAGGGTGCGTACCGGCAAGGCCTGCGGCGCTGTCGCACTCATGGCGACGCACTCATACGCTGCGTATCACGTGCTGTGCTCCCAACGAAAAACCGCCTGCGTTATCGCACAGGCGGTGTCGAGGGGTGTCAGCGGTCGAGTTCGCCAATGCGAACCCGTTGTCACTTTTCCGGTTGTTTAACGCAGCAATTGCCTTGGCACGCGGATATCCATGCCCACCGCCAAATGATCTGAAAACGCGGCCGGAATCGCTTCGGTATGTTCGATCACCAGGCTGTCGCTGACCAGGATGTGGTCGATCGCCCGGTCCGGACGCCAGCTGGGAAAGGTGTGCACCTCGCAACTGGGCGGTTGCAGACGGGTATGGCGATAGAGCGACTGCATCTCCGGTCGATCGGCCATGCAATTGAAATCGCCCATCAACATCGCGTTGGGATGGTCGGACAATAGTTCGGCGATGAAGGCCAACTGCGCCATGCGCGAATTGGCGCCCAGCGACAAATGCGCCACCGCCACGGCCAGGCCATCGCGGCCTTCGCCGAACTTCGCCAGCAGGATGCCGCGCCCGCCGATACGGCCGGGCAGAGCATGGTCCTGCACTTCCACCGGTTCGAGCTTGCTCAACAAACCGTTGGCGCTGGAGGCCACCCCACCCATGCGGCGGTTGGGTTGGTGGCTCCAGTAATCGAATCCGGCGCGCTCGGCCAGATAGTGGGTCTGGTTGGTGAAACCCGAGCGCAGGCTACCCGGATCGGCCTCCTGCAGGCCGACGATGTCGCGTTCGCCCACCAGCTTGGCGATGCTGTCCAGGCTGGTGCGCTTGCTGCCCAGCGGCAACGCGTGCGACCAGCTGCGCGTCACATAGTCGCTGTAGCGGCGGGTGCTGGAGCCGGCCTGGATATTGGCGGTCAGCACCCGCAGGGTGCGCGAGTCCGAAGCGTTCACGACGTTGCGTTCGCGCGCCTCACTTGGCCAGCGTGGCGCGTTCGCGCGCGATCAGGTGATCGGCAATGCGCAGCATGTCCGGGAAGCTCTGGCCCTTGACCAGGTACTTGCCGTTGATGATCAGCGACGGGGTGCCGGTGATCTTGCTGCGGGTGGCGAACTGCTTGGCGCGGTTGGTCTTGGCCGAGACGCCGAAGCTGCTCATGGTGTCGATGAAGGTCTTCTGGTCCACGCCGTACTTGGCGTAGAACGCGGCGATGTCCTGCACCGAATCCTTGCCGCGCTCGCCCTTGAGGGTCTGGTCGACGTGGATGGCCTTGTACAGCGCTTCGTGGGTCTTTTCCTGCACGCCCAGGGTTTCGGCGGCATAGAAGGCGCGGCCGTAGTCGTCCCACGGGCCACCGAACATGGCCGGCACATAGACGAAATGCACGTCCGACGGCAGGCCGGCCTTCCACGGCCCGATCAGCGGCTGGAACGCGTTGCAGGCAGGGCAGACGTAGCCGAAGACTTCGGCCACTTCGATCTTGCCGGCGGCCTGCTGATAGGGCTGGCCACCGTCGATGTCCAGATAGTCGGTGCCGGCGACCGGCTCGGGGCCATTCGGTGCGCGCGGGGCAGCGCTGGGCGCGGCAGGCGGCGGCGTGGTGGCGCTTTCGCCCACTGCAGGCGGAGCGGCCGGATCGGTGGCCGGGGTAGCGGCAGCAGGCGCGGACGCCGGTTCGGCAGCTGGGGTGGTGGCGGCAGGTGCGGTGTCGGACGAACCGTCCTGCGCCTTGCAGGCGACCAGGATCGGCAACAGCGCCATCAGCGTCAGGGCGAAGCGGGTCTTCATCGGATTGGATCTCCAGCGTGGGGCGAGAAAAGGGCCGGACGGCCGCGGGGCGCATGATGCCACGCGTTGCCGTCGCTGGCGGTTATGCGGTTCAGCGCTTGGCTGGCGCGGCGTGTTCGCGGGCGATCAAATAGTCGGCAATCCGCAGCATGTCCGGGTAATTGCGTGCGCCGATCAGGTAACGGCCATTGACGATGATGGCCGGGGTGCCGGGGATCTTGCTGCGCAGCGCGAACTCGCGCGCGGCCTTGAGCTTGGCATCCACCGCCTCGCTCTTGTAGGTCTCGATGAAGCGCTGCTGCGGGATTCCATAAGTGGCGTAGAACGCGGCCAGTTCTTCGGGCGCCACGTTCTGGGTGGGCACGGTCTGCTTTTCATGGATGGCCTCGAACATGGCGCGGTGGCTGCGCTTGGCCACGCCCAGGATATCGGCGGCGAAGTAGGCGCGCGCAAACGCGTCCCAGAAGCCACCAAAGGCCGCCGGTACCGGGGTGAAGCGTACGTACGCCGGCTGCTTGGCCACCCAGGCTTCCAGCACCGGTTCGAAATGCGCGCAGTGCGGGCAGGTATAGCCGAAGACTTCGGTCACTTCGACCTTGCCGGCCAGCGGGGCGTACGGCTGGCCGCCGTCGATCAGGGTGTAGTCCTCGCCTTCGACCGGCGCGGCTTTCTTGTCGGCGGCGCAGGCCACCAGCGGCAACAGGAACATCAACAGCAGGGGCAGACGGGAAAGCAATTTCATGCGGGCTCCGTGGGGGCGAGGGGAGAGCGGTAAACGACGACGCCGGTCGCGGGACCGGCGTCGTGAAGCGGTGTGGCGACGGCAGGGATCAGCTCACGAACGTGCAGGCGCTCCTGCAGGCGGCTGCGCCGCTGCCGCGTCGTCGGCACGATCATGCAGGCCTTGCAGATAGCTGGCCAGCGCCTGGATCTCCTGCTCGGTCAGCGGATGCGCCACCTGCGCCATGATATTGAACAGCGCCGGATTGCGCTCCTGGGTGGTGCCGGCCTGGTATTCCTTCAGGCGCCGCGCCACGTACTCGGCGTGCTGTCCGCCCAGGCGCGGATAGGCCGGGCCCGGATTGCCGCCGCCCGAAGGCCCATGGCAGGCCATGCAGGCCGGCACGCCGCGCGCGATGTCGCCACCGCGGTAGAGCTTTTCGCCGACCTCGTAGAACTTCATGCCCTGGTACGGGCCCTCGGCGATCGCCGCGTCGTCGGCGACACCGGCGGAGGCCTTCTGGGTGGCGAAATAGGCGCCCAGATCGCGCATATCCTGCGCGGTGAGGTCCTTGACGAAGGGCACCATCACCGCCGACATCCCGGTATTACGCTCGCCGCTGGCAATCAGCGCCACCTGATGCGCCACGTAGCGCTCGGTTTGCCCGGCAATGCGTGGGTACATCGCCACTGCCGGATTGCCGTCCGGTCCATGGCAGGCTGCGCAGGCAGCGGCCTTGGTCTGGCCGGCCTTGGCATCTCCCCAGGTGGTCTTGGCCAGATCCACCTCCAGCGGCGCAACGCGCACCGGCGGCGGATCGGGGATCGGCGTGACTGCCGATTGCGCAAACGCCACGGCCGCAATGACCGGTACGGCGAGGGCGGCGAGGACTAGCACACGAGCATGGCGCATCAGCTAAAGCTCCGTATGGACCCGGCCCGCGCGCGTTGGGTACTGGCAGTGGCAGGCGTGCTTCGATTATCGACACGCCTTTGCGCCAGGGTCAACGAACAGTGCAGCAAAACTGCCAGGCTCGAACGTGCGATCCTAAGGGGATGTCGCTCCTTATCGAACAAGCCCGCTACCACCTGTCCGCCCACAACGCCCGGCAATTGCCCGACGACGGCGGCTACGAGGTGGCCTTTGCCGGCCGCTCCAATGCCGGAAAATCCAGCGCGCTCAATGCGCTGACCCGCCAGAACGCGCTGGCGCGCGTGTCCAAGACCCCCGGCCGCACCCAGCAGCTGGTGTTCTTCCAGATCCAGCCCGAGCGGTATCTGGTGGACCTGCCCGGGTACGGCTATGCCAAGGTGCCGCAGGACCTGCAGGCGCACTGGCAGGCCTTCATCGACCGCTATTTCCGCACCCGCCAAGCCTTGCGCGGGCTGGTGGTGGTGATGGATATCCGCCACCCGCTGAAAGACTACGACCTGCAGATGCTCGGTTACGCCGCCGAACGCGGCCTGCCCGCGCATGGTTTGCTGACCAAGGCCGACAAGCTGGGCCGTGGCCAGCAGATGCAGGCCCTGCAGAAGGTCAAGAAGGAAGTGACCTCGCGCTTTGGCGACAGCGTGACCGTGCAGACCTACTCGGGCGAGTCGCGCCAGGGTGTGGACGAATTGCGCGGGATTGTCGGTGCCTGGCTGGGTTTGACAGTCGAGCCGCCGGCCGAGCACTGAGCGGGCACGGCCAGGTTGCGCCGATCGCCCAGAGGCAGTGCGTCGCCGCATAGGCAGCAACACAACCGATTCGTGAGACGGTCGCGGCTGCTTGGACCTGGACGTTGAACAGGTGTCCGATCACAGCGGTGGTGGCCATTGCCGCTGCACCCCAGAACAGCACCCGGATGGCGCCGCGCAGGCCAGAGGCGCCGCCAGTCCGCGCCGCTACCGCGCCGGTCAAGGCCAAACCGAGCAACGCGGTCAGGCTGGTCACCGGTGCCGTGCGAGCGGCCGGCGCCAGCAGCGCGGCCAGCAGCGGAAGTGCCGCGCCGCAGCAGAATGCCGCTGCCGACGCCAGCGCGGCCTGCAGCGGTCGCGCGCGCAGGCTCTCGGTGATGCCGAGTTCATCGCGTGCATGTGCTCCCAGTGCATCCCGGGCGGTCAATTGTTCGGCGACCTGGCGTGCCAGCGCAGCATCCAGCCCGCGCTGGCAGTAGATCGCAGCGAGCTCTTCCAATTCGCTCTGCGGGTGATCGCGAAGTTCGCGCCGTTCCAGCGCCAGGTCGGCACGCTCGGTGTCCGCCTGCGATTGCACCGACACATATTCGCCGGCAGCCATCGACATCGCGCCGGCGACCAAGCCGGCGATGCCGGTGGCAAGCACGTCCGCTGCGGCCGCACCGCTGCTGGCCACGCCGACCAGCAAGCCGGCCACCGAGAGGATGCCGTCATTGGCGCCAAGCACGGCGGCACGCAGCCAGCCAGCGTTGTCGCTGCGATGGCGTTCGTGATGGATGGGTCGCATTGTGCGTGCTCCAGGTGGACACGGCGCCAACTTAACCGGGCAAGGCGGAGCAAGCGTGGTTGCGTCTTGTTCTCGCCGGCGTCCGTGTGGTGAGGTGTGGAATGCTGCACCACCACCGATGGCGATATGGGCGGTACGCCGCTCAGGCTATAGTGCCGGCCTTGCGACGGCGCCACGCCATCCCCAGATCATTCCCCCTTTTGCGCGAGCATCACACCTTGTCGAGTCCTAGCCACGTTGCCGAAACGCCGATCACCGAACGCGCGGAGCTGGTCCAGGTGCTGGCCTCCGGCGAGAAGCCGAGTGCGGACTGGCGGATCGGCACCGAGCACGAAAAGTTCGGCTTCCAGTTGGATGACCTGCGTGCGCCCAGCTTCGAAGGCGCACGCGGCATCGAGGCCTTGCTGACCGGGCTGACCCGTTTCGGCTGGGAGCCGGTGCAGGAAAACGGCCGCACCATCGCACTGCTGCGCGACGGCGCATCGGTGACGCTGGAGCCGGCCGGGCAACTGGAGCTCTCCGGCGCGGCAGTGGAAACCCTGCATCACACCTGCGTGGAAACCGGCACCCATCTGGACGAGGTGGCGCAGGTGGCCGGCGAGTTGCAGCTCGGGTTCCTGGGCATGGGCTTCCAGCCCAAGTGGCGTCGCGACCAGATGCCGTGGATGCCCAAGGGCCGCTACCAGATCATGAAGAACTACATGCCCAAGGTCGGCGCGCTCGGCCTGGACATGATGACGCGCACCTGCACGGTGCAGGTCAACCTGGATTACGCCACCGAAGCGGACATGGTGAAGAAGTTCCGCGTCTCGCTGGCGCTGCAGCCGATCGCCACCGCGTTGTTCGCCGATTCGCCGTTCACCGACGGCAAGCCGAACGGCTATCTCAGCTACCGCTCGCACATCTGGACCGACACCGACGCCGATCGCACCGGCATGCTGGATTTCGTGTTCGAAGACGGCTTCGGCTACGAGCGCTACGTCGATTACCTGCTCGATGTGCCGATGTACTTTTCCTACCGCGATGGCGTGTATCACGACGCCAGCGGGCAGAGCTTCCGCGATTTCATGCAAGGCAAGCTGCCCGCGCTGCCGGGCGCGTTGCCGACATTGCGCGATTGGTCCGACCACATGACCACCGCATTTCCGGAAGTGCGTTTGAAGAAGTATCTGGAAATGCGCGGTGCCGATGCCGGCCCCTGGGATCGGTTGTGCGCGTTGTCGGCGTTCTGGGTCGGCCTGCTGTACGACCAGACCGCGCTGGATGCGGCCTGGGACCTGGTCAGGGATTTCAGCCCGACCGAGCGGCATGCACTGCGCGACGGCGTGCCCAAGCATGCGCTGGGCCTGCCGTTCCGCACTGGCACCGCGCGCGATCTGGCAGTGGAGGCGGTCAACATTGCACGCGAAGGCCTGCGTCGCCGCGCACGCCTGAACCGCGACGGGCAGGACGAAACCGGCTTTCTGGATGTCATCGCCGAGATCGCCGAAAGCGGCGTCACCGCTGCCGAACGCAAGCTGGCGCTGTATCACGGCGCATGGAACGGCGATATCGACCGCGTGTTCCGCGAGTTCGCTTACTGAGCGCGCCTTGGCCGGTTGCCAGCGCGTGTTGGCGCTGGCAGTCGTCGGCCGTCGGTGATGGCTGGTGGCGCCGGTGTCGCCGCGTCAGCCGATGTAGCCAGACGCGCAAGGCCATTGCCGGAACAGCTGTGTCGGGTCGTATCGGCGCAGTTGCCGCTTGCGCGGCCCGGCCGCACTCCATCTCAGGTCAGCGTCGCTCGGGCATGCAGGGCAGTCGTACGGTCACGCGCAATCCGCCACGCGGCCGATTGTCCAGACGTAGGTCGCCGCCGTGCGCCAGCACGATGCTGTGCGCCACCGACAAGCCCAGCCCGATGCCGCCGGTGTCGCGATTGCGCGAGGACTCGCCACGCACGAACGGCAGCAACAATTGTTCGCGCTGGGTGGGATCGATGCCGGGGCCGTCGTCGTCGATCCACAACACGCCGTCCTCGCCGTCGCGCTGCAGTTGCAGACGGGCGCGTTTGCCGTATTTCAACGCGTTTTCGAGCAGATTCATGACGGCGCGGCGCAATGCCAGCGGGTCGCCGTCCAGGGTGATTTCCGGGCCGGGCAGCAGCTCGGCGTCGGCGCCGATGTCGGTGGCGTTGTCGACCACGCTCTCCACCAGCAAGCGCAGATCCAGCGGCGCGCGTTCGCCGCGATGACGGTCGTTCTGGATGAAGTCCAGCGCTGCGGAAATCATCGCCTTCATCTCGTTGATATCGGCCAGCGCCTTGTCGCGCAGCGGTGGTTGCAGGCCATCCAGACGAAACGACAGCCGCGCCAGCGGCGTGCGCAAGTCGTGCGCGATCGCTGCGACCATGTGCGTGCGTTCGTTGATCAGGCGGTTCAGGCGCGCCTGCATCGCGTTGAACGAATCGGCCGCGCGCACGATTTCCGGCGGGCCGCTGCGTTGCAGGGCCGCGGCATCGGGATTACGGCCCAGGCGATCGGCAGCCTCGGCAAAGCGCTTGATCGGTGCCGACAGCGCGCGCGAAAACCACCATGCCAGTGGCACGTTGGCCAGCAGGCCGGCCAGGAACAGCAGCACGACATGGGTCTTGAACTCGCCCGAGAGGCGTCGACGCGGCGATTCCACCGTACGCCAACGGCCATCGGACTGTTGCAGGGCGGCGGTGAACCCGTCCAGCAGCGGTACGCCGGGGGTCAGGCGCTCGCTTTCCCAGGCGCCGGGTAACTCGTCCGGCCGCAGCCCGTCGCCGGGCAGCGCAGCGGGGTGGCTGTCGCGCGGCCAGTCGTCCGGAAACGGCGGCAGAGGCTGCGTGCCAAGGCGTTCGTGCGCCCCGCCACCGCCGTCGCCCGCGTGGTCCCGGTTGGACCATCGCTGCGGCGGCAGCATGTCTGGCTGCGGGCCTTCACGATCATTGGCGTTGCGATAGAACCGCACCTGGCGTTCGGGCACATCCAGCCAGTGCGCAAGCAGCATTTCGGCGAAGGGGTCGCGCACCTGGCCTGTCGGCGGCACCGGGGCTTGCGCCGATTCGTGCACTTTCAGGGTCTGGGTGCCGGCCGGCATGCGGGTGGAGAGCAGCGCCACCACTTCCGGCGGATGGACGGGAGGCTCGTAGACGGGGGTCCGCATCACCAGCAGGGCGATGCCCACCGCCTGGGCGGTGAGCAGGGCCACCGCCAACAATACAAAGGTCCGCGCAAAGATCGACAGCCCGCGCCGTGCCGGTTTGCTCACAGGCGCGAGACGCTCGGCAGGAGCATGTAGCCTTCGTTGCGTACGGTGCGAATCAATTCGGTATGGACGCGCTCATTGATTTTGCGGCGCAGGCGGCTGATCTGGCTGTCGATGGCGCGGTCGTAGACGTCGGTGTCGCGGCCACGGGCGTAGTCCAGCAACTGGTCGCGGCTGAGCACGCGCTGCGGGTGTTCGACGAAGGTGCGCAGCAGCGCGAACTCGCCGTCGGACAGATTGATGAAGATGCCGGTGGGGTCGCGCAGGTCGCGGCGTACCACGTCCAGCCGCCAGCCGGCGAATTCGTAGACGTTTCCGCGCTGGTCGGCCTGTTCGTTGCTGGCCTGGCTGCGCCGCAGCAGGGCACGCACCCGGGCCAGCAATTCGCGCGGATTGCAGGGCTTGGCGAGGTAATCGTCGGCGCCGACTTCCAGG
Source organism: Xanthomonas phaseoli pv. phaseoli (assembly GCA_022749655.1). Classification (GTDB taxonomy): domain Bacteria; phylum Pseudomonadota; class Gammaproteobacteria; order Xanthomonadales; family Xanthomonadaceae; genus Xanthomonas; species Xanthomonas phaseoli. Next base: position 1,488,587 of record CP094243.1, on the reverse strand, counting down.
CCGATGATGCGGTCGGTGTCGTTACCCAGCGCGCTGAGCATGATGACCGCAGGTGAACCGCGCTCGCTGGCCAGGGCGCGCGCTGCACTCAGCCCATCTTCTCCCGGCATCATCACGTCGAGTACGATGAGGTCCGGGCGGCGCTGCGCCATGACAGAGCGCATCTCCGCCACGTTTTCGGCCATATCCACCTGGTAGCCGTGGGCGCTCAGAAATTCGCCGATCAGCTTGCGCAGGTCCGGGTCGTCGTCGACCACGAGAACGCAGGGTTGTTGCAGGTCCATAGGGATCATCGTCTGTGGCGCGGCGCTTGGCCCGCGCAAGGTGGTGGCTGCCGGATACATGGTGCTCGCAATTGCAGGGCTGGAGCACGCATCATAATGATCGAATTTGTCAACCATTGGCACACGTGTAACGCACCATGACAGACCAGGACATCGCGCAGGAAGCCACGGCATCGACACTATGCCGTTGTACTGGCGCGTGCGTGCATGACAAGGCATTTCCAATGATGCGGGTGATCAGTCGCGACAACGGCGTGGGGCTGACCCGCGACATGGTGCTGATGGCCAACACGCTGCGCGCTGGCGGCGTGCCGGTGCAGGAAGTGGGATTCACCAGTCAACGCCTGCACGACACTGGGCGCGAGGCGCGCCTGTGGGCCAGCCGCATGCTGTTCGGGCGGGTGCCGCTGCAGATCTTTTCCGAGCGCGTGTACAAGCGCGCTGCCTGCCGCTGGGGCAGATCAACCTGCTGGTGCCCAACCCGGAATGGCTGCTGCCCAAGTGGCTGCCATTGCTGCCGCGCTTCGATGCGGTTCTGTGCAAGACCCACCATGCCGAGCGAATCTTCCGCAGCCTTGGGTGCGCCACACGCTTCATCGGCTTCACCAGCCCGGATCGGTACGACCCACGCGTGTTTCGTCGGCGCGCTTTCTTCCACCTGGCCGGGCGCAGTACCGCCAAGGGCACGCGCGTCTTGCTGGATACCTGGCAGCAGCATCCGGAGTGGCCGCTGCTGACAGTGGTGCAGAACCCGCGCACCGCCGGCAAGCCGGTCGTGGCCCCGAACATCGACCACCGCGTGGGGTATCTGGACGATGCCGAACTGCGCCGTATGCAGAACGCGCATCTGTTCCATATATGCCCCTCCGAGGCCGAAGGGTTCGGGCATTACCTGATGGAAGCGCTAAGCGTGGGCGCGGTGACGTTGGCGACCGACGGCGAGCCGATGAACGAATTGATCAGGCCCGAGCACGGGGTGCTGATTCCGGTGGCCGAGGTGCGTCAGCGTCGTCTGGCATCGTATTACTACGTGGACGCGGCAGGCATCGCGCAGGCAGTGCAAACCGCCCTGGCATTGCCGCAGGCGCAACTGGACCAGTTGTCGGCCAATGCGCGCGCGTTCTACCAGGCCAACGATGCGGCATTTGCCGCGCGCTTTCGCGCTGCGGTGCTGGCCTCGCTACCGGAGCATGCAGTGGACGCTGCGGTCGCCGCGGCGCCGGCCGCCGTCGAAAACTGACAGCGGCAGCACCTGCGTCGCCACTGTCGCACCAGCGGCATCTTGCAGCGCGTAAGCCGAAGCAGGTGTTGCACGCGCCTTGTGTCGACGCCGCACATGCCGGCAAGCGTCAATCCACGCCGGCGCGCGGCGCGCGGTGGCAAATGCGCAGCACAGTCAGCTGCAACTCTTCCCGGACGAGCGCGGCCCAGCCCGCGCCCGCCATCTGCATGCCATACGCAGATGTGCCATCCAGCCAGGGAGATCACGATGGTCCACGCAGCACCACGCGTTGTCGTTACCACTGCAATACTCGCCGCGCTCAACCTGGCAGGTTGTGCGAGCCTGTGCGGTGCCCCGCCTCATGCGCCTTCGCCCTACGCGCATCGCGCGCCGCCACCGCCACCGCCACCGCCGGGCGCAGGAACCATCGAGGCGTCACCGCCTTGTGCGCCGGAACACGATGTGGTCCCAATGCCGCCGCCTGCCGGCGTGGCGCGCCGCGCTGCGCCGGAGCGGCAAGATCGGGGCAGTGGCGACGGCTGCCTGGTGCATGGGGGCGTAGCACCGCCACCGCCGCCACCCTTCGATAGCGACGCATTCGACGCGCCGGATGCCGCAGATGAACCGCCTGGCCTGCCGCCAGACGATGCCGAATTCGACGCAGCGCTGCAGGCATGCGCTACCGCCGAAGGCATCGCAACGCCATTCCTGCAGGGGCCTTCGCCGGACCTGCCGCCCGACCTGCTGGCCGAATGCCTGGATGCCGCAGGATTTGCGCCGCCGACACCGCCGCCGCCGCCGTTCCAGCCCTGGCGCTGATGCGGGGACGCCACCCCAGCGGTCGGCACCGGTCGGGATGATCGAAGGGGCCGGTGCTGCGGCCATGGCCCGCAACCATTCTTGCGCTGGGTGCCTCGCGCGCCAGCGGCGTGCGAGGTGTGTCGTCACGTCTGCGCAATGTGCATGCTGCATTGCGGCCACCAGGTGGGCTCTTGATTCCCGTGACGCCAGCGGCATTCGGGGCATGGCGCCATATGCCAACGCGTGGCGGTGATCGCGCTCGACAAGACGACGATCGGCATGCCGCCGGCCATAGCTTTTTCGAAACAATCCATATACTGCCCCCAGTATTTTGCTGGAGCTGCCATGCCGCATTCGCCGCACGAGAAAAAGCGAGCGCTAGCACGTGTGCGCCGTTTGCGCGGGCAGTGCGACGCGCTGGAGCGGGCGCTGCAGGCCGGCGCAGACTGCGCGCCGGTCTTGCAGCAGATCGCCGCCATCCGGGGCGCCGTGAACGGGCTGATGTCGCAGGTGCTTGAAGCGCATATCCGTGAAGATTTCGGGCACGCCGCCGCATCCGATGCGCAACGCGCCGAGCGGGTGCAGGACCTGCTCGGCCTGGTCCGGTCCTACCTGAAATAAAACTCTCACCGGGTCGGCGCGTGTCGCGCCCCGTCCTCGAACCTCATCGTCAGGAGCCTCATCCCATGAAATCCCGTGCAGCAGTCGCATTCGGACCCGGCAAGCCGCTGGAAATCGTCGAAATCGACGTCGCGCCGCCGAAAGCCGGGGAAGTGCTGGTCCGTATCACCCACACCGGCGTGTGCCACACCGATGCATTCACGCTGTCCGGCGACGACCCGGAAGGCATCTTCCCGTCGGTACTCGGGCATGAAGGCGGCGGCATCGTCGAGGCGGTCGGCGAGGGCGTGACCAGCGTCAAGGTCGGCGATCACGTAATCCCGCTGTACACGGCCGAATGCCGCAAGTGCAAATTCTGCCTGTCCGGCAAGACCAACCTGTGCCAGGCCGTGCGCGCCACCCAGGGCAAGGGCCTGATGCCGGACGGCACCACGCGCTTCTCCTACAACGGCGAGCCGATTTATCACTACATGGGCTGCAGCACCTTCAGCGAATACACCGTGGTGCCGGAAATTTCGCTGGCGGTGGTCAATCCGGAGGCGCCGCTGGAGAAGGTCTGCCTGCTCGGCTGCGGCGTTACCACCGGTATCGGCGCGGTGCACAACACGGCCAAGGTCAAGCCAGGCGAGAGTGTTGCCGTTTTCGGGCTGGGCGGCATCGGTCTTGCGGTGATCCAGGGCGCGGTACAGGCCAAGGCCGGGCGCATCCTGGCCATCGACACCAATCCGGGCAAGTTCGATCTGGCGCGCAGCATGGGTGCCACCGATTGCATCAACCCGAAGGACTACGACAAGCCGATTCAGGAGGTCATCGTCGAGTTGACCGATGGCGGCGTGGATTTCAGCTTCGAATGCATCGGCAACGTCAACGTGATGCGTTCGGCGCTGGAGTGCTGCCACAAGGGCTGGGGCGAGAGCGTCATCATCGGCGTGGCCGGCGCCGGCCAGGAAATCAGCACGCGTCCTTTCCAACTGGTGACTGGCCGCGTGTGGCGTGGCAGCGCCTTCGGTGGCGTCAAGGGACGTACGCAATTGCCGGGCATGGTGGAGCAGTCGATGAAGGGCGAGATCGACCTGGACCCATTCATCACCCACACCATGCCGTTGGAAGAGATCAACGAGGCCTTCCACCTGATGCACGAGGGCAAGTCGATCCGCACCGTGATCCATTTCTGACCAGACGGCCAGGAGCGGCGCGCGGCCGCTTCCGCGCACGTGGTACCCGACACTCCGGGAGGAGCGTAATGACTAACGTGTCGATTCATCCTTCGGTAGATAATGGTGTTGCGCGAAGTGGTGCAGAAAATTTTCGAGGCGGCACGCTTGAATGCCACTGCGCCAGCGACAAGGTGACCGTCGAGGTGTCTGCGCAGACCGCGCATAACCATGCGTGCGGTTGCAGTAAATGCTGGAAACCCGAGGGCGCGAAGTTCTCGGTGGTGGCGGTGGTTCCGCGCGACAACGTCAAGGTCACCGCGCACCAGGAAAAGCTGAAGTTCGTCGACGAAAGCGCCACGATCCAGCGCCACGCGTGCACCGGTTGCGGCGTACATCTGTATGGGCGGATCGAAAACAAGGACCACGCATTCTACGGTCTGGATTTTGTCCACACCGAGTTGTCGAAACAACAGGGGTGGTCGGCACCGGGCTTTGCCGCGTTCGTTTCGTCGATCATCGAAACCGGCACGCCGCCGGAACAGATGGATGGCGTACGCACGCGCCTGACCGAGCTGGGGTTGCCGCCCTACGACTGCCTCTCCCCGGCGTTGATGGATGCCCTGTCGGCGCATGTGGCACGCCAAAAGGGTCTGTTGCATTGATGGTCCAACCCTGCAGCCGGCGATCCGGCTGCAGGGTTTTCTCTTCGTAAGGAATCTCATGGAACGTATCGAACACCGCGCCTGCTTCGGCGGCTGGCAGGATGTCTATCGGCATCAGTCGCACACCTTGAACTGCAGCATGCAGGTGGGCGTTTACCTGCCGCCGCAAGCCGCCGACGGCCCGTTGCCGGTGCTGTACTGGCTGAGCGGTTTGACCTGTACCGAACAGAATTTCATCAGCAAGGCCGGCGCGCAGCGCTATGCGGCAGAACATGGCGTGATCCTGGTCGTGCCCGACACCAGCCCACGGGGCGAGGATGTGGCCGATGCGGACGGTTACGACATCGGCAAGGGCGCCGGCTTCTACGTAGATGCCACGCAAGCGCCATGGGCGGCGCACTACCGCATGTACGACTACGTGGTGAACGAATTACCGGCGTTGATTGAAGCGACCTTCGCCAACACCGGTGCGCGTGCGATCAGTGGCCATTCGATGGGTGGGCATGGCGCGTTGACCATCGCACTGAAGAATCCGGGTCGTTATCGCAGCGTGTCGGCGTTTTCGCCAATCGTGGCACCCAGCCAGGTGCCGTGGGGCGAGAAGGCGTTTGGCCAGTATCTGGGCAACGACCGTGCGACCTGGAAAGCCTACGACGCCACCGCATTGATCGCTGGCGCCCAGGAGCGTCTGCCCCTGCTCATCGACCAGGGCGACGCCGACGAATTTCTGCAAAACCAGCTAAAAACCGCATTGTTCGAAGATGCGGCAAGATCCGCCGGCTACCCGGTGACGGTGCGGCTGCAACCCGGCTACGACCACAGCTACTACTTCATCGCAAGCTTTATTGGCGAGCACATTGCGCATCATGCTGCAGCCTTGCGTGGTTGAGTGCTGATACGCCCAGGGTTCCGTAGACACTCAAGACCCTCGTTGCGCGTAGCGCCGTTCAAACTCTACAGGGGACAGGTCACCAGTTGAACCGTGGCGGCGGTTGGGGTTGTAGAACATCTCGATGTAGTCGAATACCTCGGCGCGTGCGGCGTCCTTGGTGGGATAGATTCGTCGCCTGATCCGCTCGCGTTTGAGCAGGCCGAAGAAGCTCTCCACGGGTGCGTTGTCGTGGCAGTTGCCACGCCGACTCATGCTGCACACCAAGCCATGGGACGCCAGGAAACTCTGCCAGTCATCGCTGGTGTAGACCGACCCTTGGTCTGAGTGAACCAAGCAACCAGCATTGGGTTTGCGCCGCCACACCGCAGACAACAAGGCCTGCACGACCAACTCGGTGTCGGCCCGATCGCGCATCGCCCAGCCGACGACCTGCCTGGAAAACAGATCGATCACCACAGCCAGGTACATCCAGCCTTCGTGCGTGCGGATGAAGGTGAAATCGCTCGCCCAGGCCGTGTCCGGCTCGGTCACGTCGAACTGTCGGTCAAGCAGGTTGGCCGCCGCCTTGCACTGCATCCCTCCATGGAAGCGCGGTTTGCGACCATAGCCCACCTGGGCACGCAATCCCTCGGCGCGCATCAATCGATGCACCCGATGGCGACTGCAACGCTCACCCAGATCGCGTAGATCCTTGGCGATCTTGCGATGCCCATACACACTGCCGCTGGCCAGCCAGTGGTGCTTGATCAGCCCCAGCAGGCGTTCGTCTTCCTTGGCGCGCTCACTGTCCGGCGACTTTAGCCACGCGTAGTATCCAGCCCGGTTCACCCGCAACACCCGGCACATCGCACACACCCTGAACTCCCCGCAGTGGGCTTGCATGAAGGCGTACTTTGCCTTTACCCCTTGGCAAAGTACGCGGCGGCCTTTTTAGGATGTCGCGCTCCTCGGTCACTCGACGCAACTCTGCCTTCAGCCGCCGAACCTCGGCGCTCTGGTCCACCTCGGCGCGCTGTACCACGCCGGGCTTGCCGAACTTGCGCAGCCAGGCGTACAGGCTGTGCGTCGTGACACCCAGCCGCTCGGCGACGTCTGCCACCTTGAACCCACGATCCGTCACTTGCCGGACCGCCTCGATCTTGAACTCATCCGTATACCGCTTGCTGCTCATAGACATCTCCGAATCGACTATTTTCCATGGCCATGAGATGTCTAGGAAACCCTGGGCGTATCATGCCGCTTTTGGTGTATGCCGTTGGAGATGCCGTCCGGTGGATGAGGGGCGGGTGCCGCGCCGATGCAGTGCATGGCTTCAGGTGCCGCCGAGTGGCCTGCCGCACCCGCTCTGCCATCGGCGGCGTCGTGCAATGCCAGCACTGCCGACACATTGCGCATGGCCGTTCAACGAACGTCGCGCAGTTCCCAGTGCGAGCCAGCCAGGGCCTGCATGCGCTGTTTGAACAGGTCGCCGGGAATACTTGTCGTTGCGACCAGATCGATGCGCAGGTCGTGCTGCTTGCCGGTGACCGTGGCGGCCGGGTCGGTGATGCCCAGGCTGGGATCCACCTCGTCAGGATCGGTCAGTAGCTGGCGCCAACGGTCGAACCACGCCGGATCGCGCAGTGCCGCCTGCAATTGCTCGGCAAAGGCCTCGGCGCCATTGGCAGTGAAGCTCACCGAGGGCGCTGCCACGGGCGAGCTTGGGATCGGGCAAGCTGATCGAATAGCTGACAGGCATATGCAAGGCTCAGATGGAGGACGCGGGCACGGTAGTGCAGCTTAAGTGAGCATGCCGTCGACGGGCGGGCGGGTGCTGCGGATGAACTATCAGCTTTGTCCAAGCAGATGGCTGCCGATCCTTATGTGTACCTCCGGCTTGGGCAACTTCTGCTGCTGTGGGTAGGCTGACGTTGAGCTGCTCAGGTATTGATCTGCAGTTAGTTTGGATCGCAGCGCTACCCGGCAGCGCAGTACTTGCCAAGAAAGTGGAAGACCCAGTTGGCGCGCGGCTAATCTGGGCTTTGCTGCCTGAAGCCTGCCAACCCACCATCTCAGGTATGCGGCAGATACGTCACTGCAAGGTCGCCTGCTGTGCGGACAACAATGACCAACGTAAAGCGCTTTCAATTAGTCATCGATTGCGCGGCGCCTCAACGCACCAAGCCTGCAGGAGGCGCATGCACTACGTGCGCGAACCACCCCAGCGTCGAGTCCGACGCTGAATGCATCGCAAGCTCAACGTATTGGATCTTGGGCCGCGGCGAGCACATCGCACCCTCGTCCATGCCTCAGGCCGAAAACGTGTGTGGCTCGGCAGCAAATCCGACCGCCAAGGCACCCTTGCCGACGTTGACCATGCCGGTCAGGCTCATCACGCTTTCCAGGAGCTCCACGCCGTGGCTCTGGCAGGCGCCTTGCAGTGCGGCGTAGCCGGGCAGGACATGCAGCTCGGCCAGCTCGGCCAGCTCGCCGCCGTAGCCCACGCACACCGTTGGCGTCATCAGGCCGTCGCGAATCTTGCGCACTGTGAAGCCGAACAGCTTTTCGGCCGAAGGTTCGAAACCCTTGAGCTTGGCCACCGGCTCGGTGACGCCGCGGTACGCGCGCAGCACCGGTTTGATGTCCAGCGCGCTGCCGAGCGCGGCACCGATCAGGCCGACGCTACGATCGCCCTTGCTGCGTGCGCGTGCGCGCAGGTAATACAGATCGCGTGGAATCATGTAGCCATAGGTGTGCTCGGCCAGCTGTTCCAGGCGGGTACGGATGGCCGCCACGCTCTGGCCCTGGTCGCGCAGGCGGACCGCTTCCACCGCGGTGATGCCCTGGCCGGCGAACAGGTTGAGCGTGTCGATCACCCGTAGCGCGAATGGCGAGGTATGGCCTGCGGCCTGCCGGATCGGCTTGTAGTCGTTGAGGATCGCGAAGCTGGCCTGCATCGCATTGTCGAAGATCTGGCTGCGCAGTTTGGAGATGGTCAGGCAGAACACATGGTCGTAGTCGATGACCAGTTGCTGCAGGAACAGATCGCGGATCTGGTTGACCGAAAACGGCGTGGTTTCCGCTTCGTGCCCTCGCTCGGCCACATGCGCCTGCAAGAAGCTCAGCGTGGCTTCCTCGTCGCGATGATCGGCCAGCACGGCATCGCCGATACGCACGCTGATCGGCAGTACGATGATGTTGTGATGTTGGATGAAGTCCTGCGGCAGATCGCACGCGCTGTCCACCACGATTCCGATACGCATCGTCGCCCCCTTTCGGCTGTTGCGTTTGTCTGTAGTGCAAACGCTATCGCAAAACGGCCCGGCCGCGTAGGCCTGAGGTGGAGCTTGTTCCGGGCACCGATCGTGCGGATGTCAGGCGGACCGATGCAGACCCGTGGCAGCGACGCCGCACTGCGTTGAAAGACAACATTGCATGCGCAAGCGACGCCGCCGGCACGTACGCCGCCGGGCGATGCGTATGTGGCTGTGCACCATTTAGCGCTCCCGCACTTGGATGTCTTCGCACGAAACCTGCCGCTGCGCGCCTCGTGTGGCCTAAGTGCCAGCCAGCGCACGCTGCAAGTGCAAGGTGGCGCCCGCTATCGCACTTGGCCGGGTGGTAATCCCCCACTTTTAGCGGTCGCCAGAAGTGGAGCTAAGCGGCCATCGCCAACTTCATGGCAGGCGTGATGCCGCCGAGCGCCATATTCGGACGCTCGTGGTTGTACGTCCATAGCCAGCGGGTGGCTTTGTCCTGCACCTGGTCGATGGTGTCGAACAGGGTTTGGGCGAGCCAAGCGTAGCGGATGGTGCGGTTGTAGCGTTCAACGTAGGCGTTCTGCTGTGGCTTGCCCGGCTGGATGTGCTCGACCCGGATGCCATGCCGCTGCGCCCAGGACAGCAACGCGCCACTGATGTATTCAGGGCCGTTGTCGCAGCGGATCACGGCGGGCTTGCCGCGCCACTCGATGATCTGCTCCAGCGATCGGATCACCCGGGCTGACGGCAGCGACAGGTCGACCTCGATCCCCAGCCCCTCGCGATTGAAGTCGTCGAGCACATTGAACAGCCGGAAGCTGCGGCCGTCGGCCAACTGGTCGTGCATGGAAGTCCATCGACCAGACCTGGTTGATAGCCTCCGGCACCGCCAGAGGCTCGGGCCGCTCACGCACCAGCCGCTTCCTCGGCTTGATCCGCAGGTTCAACTCCAGCTCGCGGTAGATCCGGTAGACCCGCTTGTGATTCCAGCCAAAGCCCTTCACGTTGCGCAGGTACAGGTAGCACAGGCCAAAGCCCCAGTCGCGATGGGCGGTCGTCAGGCGGATCAGCCAGTCGGCGATCCGGGCGTTCTCCTCGCTGGCCTTGGCCTGGTAGCGGAAGCAGGTCTGGCTCACCGCGAAGGTCTGGCAGGCGTGGCGGATGTTCGTGCGCCCGCTCGTGACCGCCGATTGGGCCATCTCGCGTCGCTGAGATGGGGCGTGTCCTAGATTTTGTGTAACCGGGCCACAGGCAGGAGACTGCCACCTAACCCGGAGACACCATGAGCCCACGCACACATGAGGTACCCGACGAGCTGCTTAGCAGCCTGTTGGTCAACTACACCAAACCCGAGGATCTGATCGGCGAGAACGGCCTGCTCAAGCAGCTGACCAAGCGGTTGGTGGAGCGGGCGCTGGACGCGGAGATGACCGAACACCTCGGTCATGACAAGCATGAGCCGGTCGCCAACGCGGCCGGCAACACGCGCAACGGACGCAGCCGCAAGACGCTCAAGGGCGAGTTCGGCGAGCTGCCGATCGAGATTCCGCGTGATCGCCACGGCAGCTTCGCGCCACAGCTGATCCCCAAGCACCAGACCCGCTGGGCCGGCTTCGATGACAAGATCTTGTCGTTGTACGCGCGCGGCATGACCGTGCGCGAGATCCAGTCGCACCTGGAGGAGATGTACGGCACCGAGGTGTCGCCGAGTCTGATTTCCTCAGTCACCGATGCGGTCGTCGAGGAGGTCAAGGCGTGGCAGGCGCGGCCACTGGATCCGGTCTATCCGATCGTCTATCTGGACTGCATCCACGTCAAAGTGCGCGAGGGCGCGGTGCGGGTCAAGGCGGTGTACCTGGCCATCGGCATCACCATGGGCGGCGAGAAGGAAGTGCTGGGCCTATGGCTGGCGCAGGCCGAGGGTGCCAAGTTTTGGCTGCAAGTCGTGACGGAGCTACGCAACCGCGGGGTGCAGGACATCTTCATTGCCTGCGTCGATGGCCTGAAGGGGTTTCCCGAGGCGATCGAGGCGGTGTTCCCGCAGACCACCGTGCAGCTGTGCATCGTGCACATGGTGCGGCACAGCCTGAACTACGTCTCGTGGAAACGCCGCGCCGAGGTTGCCGCCGATCTCAAGCGCATTTACGCCTGCGCCACCGTCGAGGAGGCCGAGCAGGCACTGACCGAGTTCGAGGCCAAGTGGGACGCCCAGTACCCGCCCATCAGCCAGTCATGGCGGCGCAATTGGTCACGACTGATCCCGTTCTTCGACTACCCACCGGAGATCCGCAAGGTGATCTATACGACCAACGCCATCGAGTCGGTCAACATGAGCCTGCGCAAGCTGACCAAGAACCGCGGCGCGTTCCCCAGCGACGAAGCCTTGATGAAACTGTTCTACCTGGCTCTGCGCAACATCACCAAGAAATGGACGCTGCCGATCCGCGACTGGAAGGCTGCGCTGAACCGCTTTACGATCCAGTTCGAGGGGCGACTTCCTCAGCGGTAACCCAAACCACGGTTACACAAAATTCTGCACACGCTCCCGGCGCCAGCAATCAGTTCGAAGCCGGCGGCTTCATCCGCACGCGCGAGGAATTCGACTGGCCCAACATCCAGTACCACTTCCTGCCGGTGGCCATCAATTACAACGGCAGCAATGCCGTCAAGGAGCACGGCTTCCAAGCGCACGTCGGCTCGATGCGCACCCCCAGCCGCGGGCGTGTGCACGCCAAATCGCGCGACCCGCGCCAGCATCCTTCGATCCTGTTCAACTACCAATCCACCGACCAGGACTGGCAGGAATTCCGCGATGCGATCCGCATCACCCGCGAGATCATCGCGCAGCCGGCGCTAGACCCCTACCGCGGCCGCGAGATCAGCCCCAGCGCGGACTGCAAGACCGATGCGGAGCTGGACGCATTCGTCCGCTCCCGCGCAGAAACCGCCTATCACCCTTCCTGCTCGTGCGCGATGGGCACCGACGACATGGCGGTTGTCGACGGCCAGGGCCGCGTGCACGGCATGGAGGGCCTGCGCGTGATCGACGCCTCGATCATGCCGCGCATCATCACCGGCAACCTCAACGCCACCACCATCATGATTGCCGAGAAAATCGCCGACCGCATGCGCGGCCGCACCCCATTGCCGCGCAGTACCGCCGATTACTACATTGCCGGCGATGCCCCTGTGCGCGGGTGACTCCTCCAGTGACTCAGAACCGCGCTGTCCATTCCCTTAGCCTTAAATAAGAGCAGCTTGTACATCGAAAGCAGACGGATCAAGCGCCACACAAGCAGTTCTCCAACTGCACGATGCAACGCCACCATCTCCCCGGAACCCATCCACCTCCACCTGAAACGCACAACGCCCGCATCACTGCGGGCGTTGTGCAACTGCGTGCAGCGCTGCATGAGAGCCTGCAACCGGTGGCGGTCAGAGCTTGCCGGCGCCTGCCTTGGCCTTGACGTCTGCAGCGACCTTGTCGGCCGAGAGCAGGTTGTAGGTATACGGCGGCGTCCAGCCGATGTTGGTATTCCACGAGCACGACAGCGCCTTGCCATTGAGCAACGAACCCTGATCGCGATACACGCTGCCACCGTAGTCGGCAGCGATCTTGTCGCAGCTACTCACGCCGCTGATCTCGAACACGTTGCGCTCGGAGAAGATCTTCGACTCCTTGCCTACGCCATGCGCGTAGGAGAACGGATAGACCGTATTGCTGGTGCTGCCGACGTGGTAGTTGTTGTACAGATGCACCTGACCGAAGCGCACGCGCGGAGCGCGCGCAGAAATGTTTTCGAACAGGGTGTTGTGAATGGTGACCTTGAGCTTGCCGCTGTCGGTGCTGGAGGCGCTGTCGCTGGAGCCGATCAGGTTCTTCTCGTGCGACTTGAAGGCCGAGTACGAGACGGTGACGAAATTGGCGCCTTTCTTGATGTCCATCGCGCCATCGTGGTGCTGTTTCGGACGGCCATTTGCGGTGCCGTTCTGATCGTCGGTACGGCGGCCATCGGTGAAGGTGACATGGTCCACCCACACGTTGCTGGCGCCTTCCACGGTCAGGCCGTCGTACTCCGCATTCCAGTTGCCGGCACTGCCATCATCCGGGTCCCAGACCGGTTCCGGGTCCCATGGATTTTCGATGGTGATATTGCGGATGATGACGTCGTTGGCCTTGACGTAAAAATAGCCTTCGCGAATTTCCGCGTTGCTGGTGATGCCGATCAGCGTGGTCTTGGTGGGCACGTCCAGACGCGCGCGCGTCTTCATGTCCGAGGTTTTGGTGTAAGGCTTTGCTTCGCTGATGTCGATGATGCCGCTGACCTTGATGATGCGCCCGTTGTTGCTTCGACGCTTGCGCTCAATGCTGCTTTCAATTCGGCGGCGTTCTTGACGGTGTAGATATTGGCGGCAGCCGCTTTGGAGCCGCCCTTGGTGCCGCCGTTCTGGGTCGCCCAGCCCGTGGTTGCAACCTCCAACGCCGCATCGGCATAGGCAACGCCGGTGAGCAGCAACGACCCAACGAACAGCGACGCGGCGGCCGCCGTCGAAAATTTCGGCTTCATCTTGATCTCTCCCTCGAATGGGTTCGATGCGCCGCGCTGCGGCGCACCCCTGGTCCAGCAGAAGCGGAACGTATTATTCAGATATGGAATATTCGATTCCGCGACACCGATACTAGGAGCGTTGCAACCGCTTGTATCTAGACGCTTTTCGGATATGCATGCGTAATCACGCAAACGCTTGCGAGACACAAAAGAAGAGACAAAACGTTGCGATCAGGACACGCAGAGACAGCGCAAGGACACTGCAACGCAGCATGATTGCGTGTCACACCATGTCGGGGTAATCCGCGAGAACGCACGCCACCATTCAAATACATGTGTTTTTGGCGTGCCAGTCGTTGCATCGCATTGCCGCGCCGCGGCATTCAACACAAAAGCGCCGCCCGCATACGACCGGAACAACGCAAAAGCGCCTATCGGTCTATGGCGAAACATTCGCCACCTCGCAGACGGGCGCGTCGGCCCACGTTGTACGCAAGGCGCAAGCCCCTCGCTCCAATGTGGCCGGCATGACGCATGACCACGTTGAGATCGATTGCACAGGCGCAGCATCATTTGGACGCCACGCTTCTGATGCGCATGGGTCAGCGCCGCCATCGACCGATCCGGCGACCGTTTCGCTGCGACCTCACCAAGCCGCTCGGTAGAGCAAGGCGAGCTCGTTGGGCAAGCGTGATACCAAACGTTCCATGCGCAGGTGCATCATGCAGTCGCTCAGCACAAGCATCGAATCGCAGACCATCAGCGCCGGCATCCAGGGCAGCAACTGCATGCCGCAGCAACGCCAACCGGCACGCATCCTCAAAGATGCGTGGGTGCGCTCAGGAAAATCCTTCGAAGAACAACTCGATCGCCATCACCAAGGCGTCTTCGCGCCCGGTGTGGGATGGGTAGTAGCGCGGGCGCCGGCCGATTTCGTTGAAGCCTTCGGAGTGGTACAGCGCGATGGCCGAGGGGTTGGACGGGCGCACCTCCAGAAACGCGCGCCGCGCACCGCGATCGCAGGCGCCCTTGATCAGCGCGCGCAGCAACACGCGACCGTGGCCTTGCGATTGCGCCTCCGGTGCGATGCAGACGTTGAGCACGTGCGCCTCGTCGGCGGCGATGCTGATCACGCCATAGCCGATGACCCGGCCGCCCTGCTCCATCACCCAGCCGGGATATCCGGCCTGCAGGCAATCGCGAAAGATGTTGCGCGTCCACGGAAACGGATAGGCGCGCAGCTCGATCTCCATCACCGCATCCAGGTCACTCTCGCGCATTGCGCGCAGCGAGGTGGGTTGCGGCGCATTCAATGCGCTCACGCCGGGTCCCGGCGCCGACGCAGCGCGCGCAGCTGCGGCCACAGCGCACGCTTGGCGGCCGGATTGCCGCGCAGTTCCGCCAGCGGCCAGGATGCCATCAAGGCCTGGGTCGCAGGATCGCCCGGATTGCAGCCGGATGCGCGCAGCAAAGCCATCTGCAGGCGATCCGGCATGCCGACACGACTGCGCCGTTGCGGCACCGGCGCTGGCGCAGTGCTGGGCGCACGTGGCGCTTCGGCCGGTGCCGCCGGTGCATTCCGCCGCGCGACGGGCGCATTGGCCGTTGCAGGTTGCAGCGCACGCTCCACACGCGCCGGCGCGGCCATCGGTGCGCGCTCGGCAATCTCGACAGGCGCGGGCAACGCATCGACCGCATCGCGATCCAGATACACGGTATGCCCCAATGCCTGCAGATACGACACCTGCAGATCGGACCACATCGGCTCGCTCATCGAGTCGCTCACGAAAACCGGCTCATGGCAGCTCGGGCACGCGCCGCCAGCGTCGCCACAGCCACATCAACGGACCCGACAAGGCGTACAGCACGCCGATCACCAGCAACGAGCGCGCCAGATCGATCACCAACAGCGCAATCACCACCGTGGCGATCGCCAGCGCCAGGAACGGCACGCGGTCGGCACGCGGGCCGCGCGCGCCGCCCTTGAAGCTCCAGAAGCGGATTCGGCTGACCATCAGCAACGCCGACACCACCGTGACCGCCAGCGCCACATAGCGCAGCTGCTCGCCATCGAAGCCCAGGCTGTCGTCGGCGAAGGCCCAAACGAAGGACATCATCAATCCAGCCGCCGCCGGGCTGGCCAAGCCGATGAACCAGCGCTTGTCGACCACGCCGACCTGGGTGTTGAAGCGCGCCAGCCGCAGCGCCGCGCAGGCCGCATACAAAAAGGCAGCCGACCAACCGACCCGGCCCATCACGCTGCTGTCGTACTTCAGCGCCGACAGCGACCAGTGGTACATCACCAGCGCGGGCGCCATGCCGAAGCTGACCAGATCGGCCAGCGAGTCGTACTGCACACCGAATTCGCTGCTGGTATTGGTCAGACGCGCCACCCTGCCATCCAGCCCGTCCATCACCGCGGCCACGAACACCGCCATGGCGGCCTGGACGAACTGCCCATTGGCGGCGGCGATGATGGCGTAGAAACCGGAAAACAGCCCGGCAGTGGTGAACAGGTTCGGCAGCAGGTAAATCGTGCGCGAGCGTGGGGGCGGTCTCATCTCATCCATCCGCCAAGTGTAGGGCCTGAGGTCTGTCCGGCGGTAGCGCGCCTGCTGGTTCAGCACCTTGCGCGCCCATCACTTGCCAGCGCCCGCTGCGGATGCTGCAATCGCAGCGGGAATCATCCAGGGAAGCCACATGCAGCTGTCGTCCGGGCTTTGCGCCCTGTTGATGCTGGTCAGCGCCGCCGCCGGCGCGACCGATCTTTATAAGTGGAAGGACGCCAAGGGCGTGACCCACTACACCGAAACCCCTCCACCGACCGGCCAGCGCTATGAAGCGCGCCGAATCGACGCGCGCAACGGCACCGCCGCCATTGCTGCAGCAGAGACGGCAGCGCCCGAATCGGCCGACTGCCTCACCGCGCGCCGCAATCTGGAACTGCTCAGCGGCAAGGGAGAGGTCTCCATGGCGGCCGGCGCCGATGGCAAGCCTGGCGCCGTCCTGGACCAGGATGCCCGTGCGACCCAGAGGAACCTGGCCGACGCCGCCGTCAAGGCCTATTGCAAGCCGGCCGCCCCGGGCGGCCCGGCCACCTGAGCGGGATCGGGGCACTGCGCAGCGGCAGGCGCCTGCCGGCCTGCGGGATGACGTGCACGTAGCGTGTCATGCCGCCGGCCTCTGTCGCGCTCACCCGCTGATATGCCGGCAGTAGGCGCCTCGAACCGCTTGGAGTCGCGCCGGCTAGAAACGAGAGCCGACGACTCGCACGGCTGTCAAGCTGCCCTCAAGCTGCCCAGGTTGGCATCGGCCACTCGTCCAGCCCAAATTTCAGCGCATTCCCCTTCCCCTGGCGACGCATTCGCGACCGCGGGCCAGCCACCTGAGCGCCGCTGCCCAGCGGCCTACCTGGCCGGCGACACCCGGCAAGGCGCGCCTAGCGGTGACCGGCAGGGCGCGAGACTGGCAAACTAGCGGCTTTCCGCCCAAGCGAAGCCCGATGCGTCTTTCCCAGTTCCACCTGCACACCACCAAGGAAACCCCGGCCGACGCCGAGCTGGTCAGCCACCGTCTGATGCTGCGCGCGGGCATGATCCGCAAGCTGGCCTCCGGGCTGTATACCTGGTCGCCGCTGGGCCTGCGCGTGTTGCGCAAGGTCGAAGCCATCGTGCGCGAAGAGATGAACCGCGCCGGCGCAGTGGAAGTGCTGTTTCCCACCATCCAGCCGCGCGAGCTGTGGGACGCCACCGGGCGTTGGGAAAAGTTCGGCGGGCAGCTGCTCAAGATCAAGGACCGCAAGGAACAGGAGTTCTGCTACAGCCCCACCGCCGAAGAGGCCGCGGCCGAATTCGCGCGCCAGGAAATCAACAGCTACAAGCAGCTGCCGCTGAATTTCTATCAGATCCAGACCAAATTCCGCGATGAGATCCGCCCGCGCTTCGGGGTGATGCGTGCGCGCGAGTTCCTGATGAAGGACGCGTACTCGTTCCATCTCACCGACGAGGACATGGCACGCGAATACGACAACATGCGTGCCGCCTACACGCGCATCTTCACCCGACTGGGACTGGATTTCCGCGCCGTGCAGGCCGATTCGGGCGCCATCGGCGGGGACGCATCGCAGGAATTCCACGTCATCGCCGACTCCGGCGAAGACTCGCTGGCGTTCTGCACTGGCTCCGATTACGCAGCCAACGTGGAAACCGCCAGTGCGGCACCGCCGGCCCCACGCGCCGCGGCCAGCGAGGCGATGCAGCAGGTGGCAACGCCCACCCAGAAGACGTGCGAAGACGTGGCCCAGTTGCTCGGCATCGCGCTGCAGCGCACCGTCAAGTCGGTGGCGGTGATGACCCAGGCCGGCTTCGTGCTGGTACTGGTGCGTGGCGATCACGCGGTCAACGAGATCAAGCTGGCCAAGGTGCCCGGGCTGGCCGATTACCGCCTTGCCAACGAAAGCGAGATCCGCGACCACCTCGGCTGCGAGCCGGGCTTCCTGGGCCCGGTCGACACCGCGCGCCCGGTACGCGTGGTAGCCGACCGCGATGTCGCCGCCCTGGCCGATTTCGTGGTCGGCGCGAACGTGTCCGGCGCGCACCTGGTCGGCGTCAACTGGGGCCGCGATCTGCCCGAACCGCAGACCGTGGCCGATGTGCGCAACGTGGTCGAAGGCGAACGCGCGGCCGATGGCGGCGAACTGCGCCTGGCTCGCGGCATCGAGGTGGGCCATGTGTTCCAGCTTGGCAGCCAGTATGCGCAGGCGCTGCAAGCCACGGTCATCGACGAAGGCGGCAAGGCGGCGGTGATGAAGATGGGCTGCTACGGCATCGGCATTTCGCGCATCGTGGCCGCGGCGATCGAACAGAACCATGACGATGCCGGCATCATCTGGCCCGCGCCGATGGCGCCGTGGCAGGTGGTGGTCTGCGTGATCAATCCCAAGCAGGACCCGCAGGTGCTCGCCGCCGCCCAGGCCTTGCTGGACGAATTGCTTGCCGCCGGCCTGGATGCCGCCCTGGACGACCGCGGACTGCGCCCGGGCGCGATGTTCGCCGATATGGAACTGCTGGGCATTCCGCATCGGGTGGTGGTCTCGGAACGTGGATTGGCGGCTGGCACTTTTGAATATCGCGCCCGTACCGCCGATGCAGCGGAAAGCCTGGATAAAGCCGGGTTATTCTCCCGCCTGGGGCATTGATCAAACCCCGGGTATCGGCTTCAAATGGATGAACACAAAGCGCCGAATTATTTCGGCGCATTTGTCACACCGGTTTTCTCACTTTATGATGGCCACCGCTGCCATGGACCGGCATTCTTTTTCTCTCATCTTTTGGAGCAGTGATGTCGATCGATCTTAGTGGCCTGTCGGCCAAGCAGTTGAGCGCCCTGATCAAAAATGCAAAGAAGCAGCAGACCGTGGTTGCCAAGCGCGCGCCGATCGCCAAGGTCCGCACGCAGCTGGTCCGCGCTGCAAAAGCCCAGGGTTATTCCATCGAAGAATTGTTTGGCGCTTCTGCCAGTGCCGGCCCGGGCCGTCCGGCGGGTACCGGCAAGCCGGGTCCGCGTGCCGGCCGCAAGCTGGGCAAGGTGCCGCCGAAGTATCGCAACCCCGCCAACGCCCAGGAAACCTGGACCGGCCGTGGCAAGCAGCCGCGCTGGCTGGCCGAGTTGACCGCCGCCGGCAAGAAGGTGGAAGACTTCCTGATCAGCAAGGTCGGCGGCGCGAAAAAGCAACCGCAAAGAAGGCCTCGCCGCGCAAGGCCGTCACCAAGCGCGCCGCCAAGAAGTCCAAGGCTGCCTGATTCGAACCAATAAGAGCGCCGGCCATGCCGGCGTTTTTATTGCAGGGTGTTTGCCCTTATAAATTCTTGCGGGCAGGAATGAGCAGATTGCCAAACAGCAATCCGGCCATCAATGCCATGACAATATTTGTCACTGCCAAGAGTGCGGCTTGTCCGACGCTGACATCCTGTTGCTGCACCAAGGTCAGAAAGCCACGCAAACTGACGCTCCCGGGAACCAGCATGATGATGCCGGGCAACCGGATCAGCGCACCGGGCTTGTGCACCACGCGCCCGAATAAATTTCCCGCGGCGGTCAATGCCATTGCCGAGGCGAATACACCGGCCGGGCCGCCCCAGGCATGTCCTGCATAACGCGCAATGACATAACCTGACATAGCCGCCGCCATGATCCATAAATAATCACGTCGATTGGCTTTGAACAGCACCGCAAACGCATAAGCGGCCACCACCAACGAGGCCCATTCCACCCAGCCGGCCTGTGGCCGCAACGCGGCCACCTGGGGTTGCAGGCCAACCAGCTGGGTCAGCGTCACCGCAATGACCGCACCCACGGTCAGCTTGAGCACCGTGGTGACCGCGCCGGCCAGACGCGCCGTGCCGGAGACCCAGTGCTGGCTGGCCAGCTCGTTGAACGCATTGGTCAATGACATGCCTGGCAGCAGCACCACCAGCGAGGCGATGATCACCGTATTGAGGTTCAAGGGCCCCAGCAGGGAGGCCACCAGCGCCGCCACCACCCCGGCCAGCAGGCCGGCCAGCGCCTCGCCGGCTTCCTTGCTGGCAGCGCGCTTGTCGGTGTACTGGGTGAGCAGGCCGATCGACATGCCGATCGCCCCGGCCGTGGCGATATCCAGCCATGGCAGCTTCCACAGCCCGGCCACGCCGGCGGCGGCCAGCCCGAACGCCAGCACCTGCAGGGTCTTGCCGCGCCGGTCCACCTCGCGGTCCAGCCGGCGCAAGGCGGTGTGTCCTTGCGCGATGCTCATGCGGCCGTTGGCCACGCTGTCGGCCACATAGTCGGCCACGCTGAGCTTGTACAGATCGTTCTCGCCCGGGGCCAGGCGGATCACCCGCGTGATATCGCTGGAGCCGATCGCCTTGGTCGGGTCGCTGAAGCTCAGGATGATGCCGGTGGGGTTGGACCAGGGCTCGCAGTCCAGGCCCAGCTTCTGCGACAACCCCACCACCGCTGCTTCCAGCCGTTGCGCGGTGGTGCCATAGGAATGCAGGCGCCCGGCGATTTCGGACACGAAGGCGACGCGCTGGGCGTAGGTGGCGCTGGCGGACGGGAGGACAACGGTGGCAGCGGACATGCGTGGCGGGTCGGATCGGAGAAACGCCGTGTCCGGCGAGGCCGCCAGTGTATGCCGCAGCGCGCGTGGCCGGCGCCCTGATTGACGGCCATCGGCACACCGCTGCGGTTGCGTCCCCATCCGTCGCTCACATTGGCCCTGTATGCTGGCGCCACGGACAGGCCACCCATGATCAAACCGCAACCTCCACGCATCGAACAAGACTCGCAGGATCAGGCACAGGTCCGCCTCGCTGGCAGTTGGGTCCTGGCGACCGCCCTGCCCCAGGCAGAATTGCTGCAGGCCGTACCCGAGGGGGTGCGCCGCATCGACGCGCGCGGCATCCAGCAGCTGGATTCGGCCGGCGTACTGCAGCTGCTGCGCTTTGCCGGCCGCATGGGCCTGAAGGAAGACGCGATCGATTTTCGCGATGAGCACCAGGCACTGGTGTGCACCATCGAGGAACTCAACGACGAGCGCCCCAAGCCCAAACGCGATTACGGCTTCGTCGCCGCGCTCGACCGCCTGGGTCGGGCCACCCACCGCGTCGGCCAGGACATCCTGGAGTTGAACAGTTTTCTGGGCGAAAACCTGGTCAAGATCATGCGGCTGATCCACGAGCCGCGGCGCTTCCGGCTGACCTCCACCGTGCATCACATGGAGCAGGTGGGCCTGGACGCGGTGCCGCTGGTGGTACTGCTGTCGTATCTGGTGGGCGCGGTGATCGCCTTCCTGGGCTCGACCATCCTGCGCGACTTCGGTGCGGAAATTTATGTGGTGGAGTTGGTGTCCATCGCCTTCCTGCGCGAATTCGCGGTGCTGCTGACGGCAATTGTGCTGGCAGGCCGCACCGCCAGCGCCTTCACCGCGCAGATCGGTGCGATGAAATCGCGCGAGGAAGTGGACGCGATCCGCACCCTGGGCCTGGACCCGATCGACCTGCTGGTGATCCCGCGCCTGCTCGCGCTGGTCTTCACCCTGCCGCTGCTGACCTTCATCGCGATGATCGCCGGCCTGGCCGGTGGCGTCACCGTGGGCGCATTCGACCTGGATATTCCACCGCAGATGTATCTGGCGCGCATGCACGACACCATCCAGTTGCGGCATTTCCTGGTCGGGCTCTCGAAGGCGCCGCTGTTTGCGCTGGTGATCGGCCTGATCGGCTGCCTGGAAGGGCTGAAGGTCAGCGGCACCGCGCAATCGGTGGGCGAACGTACCACCTCCTCGGTGGTGCAGACGATTTCCCTGGTCATCATCCTCGACGCGATTGCGGCGTTGTGGTTCATGAAGATGGGGTGGTGATGGAGCCGGGATTCGACATTCGGGATTCGGGATTCGTGCAAGGCACAAGCGCCGCTGGCAGCCTGACATTTCGGAGAGCTGTGCCGTGACCAATCCCGAATCCCAAGTTCCCAATCCCGTCCCAGAGGCCGACGACGACCAGCTGGCGATTTCCGTGCGCGGACTCACCAACCGTTTCGGTAGCCAGACGGTGCACGAAGACCTGGATCTGGATGTGCGTCGCGGCGAGATCCTCGGCGTGGTCGGCGGCTCGGGCACCGGCAAGTCGGTGCTGATGCGCAGCATCCTGGGCCTGCGCGAACCCGACGCCGGCAGCATCCAGGTGCTGGGCGCGGACGCGCGCTCGGGCCGGTTCGCCGACCGCCAGCACATCACCCGTAATACCGGCGTGCTGTTCCAGGACGGGGCGCTGTTTTCGTCGATGAGCGTGGGCGAAAACGTGCAGGTGCCACTGAAGGAACACCATGGCGAGTTTCCCGAGCGCTGGTATTTCGAACTGGCGCTGCTGAAGATCAAGCTGGCCGGCCTGCCTGCCGATGCGCTGGACAAGCTGCCCTCGCAATTGTCCGGCGGTATGCGCAAGCGTGCCGGCCTGGCACGTGCGCTGGCGCTGGATCCACCGTTGCTGTTCCTGGACGAACCCACCGCCGGGCTGGACCCGATCGGCGCGGCCGCCTTCGACCGCCTGATCCGCACCCTGCAGCAGGCGTTGGGCCTGACCGTGTTCCTGATCACCCATGACCTGGATACGCTGTACGCCATCTGCGACCGCATCGCGGTGCTGGCCGATCGCAAGGTGATCGCCAACGCGCCGCTGGCCGAGGTCGAGCAGATCGATCACCCCTGGATCCAGGACTATTTCCACGGTCCGCGCGCCCGCGCCGCGCGCGCGGCCAAGACCGACTCCACCGAGACCGCCTGAGCATGGAAACCAAAGCCAATTACGTCCTGATCGGCGCCTTCACCATCGTGGCCGGCCTGGCCCTGCTGCTGTTCGGGCTGTGGGCCGCCAAGTACTCCTCCGACCGCACCTGGCAGCAATACCGGGTGGTGTTCCGCGAGGCGGTGACCGGCCTGTCGGTGGGCAGCCCGGTGCAATACAACGGCATCGCGGTCGGCTCGATCACCGAGCTGACCCTGGCGCCGAACGACCCGCGGCAGGTGGTTGCGCATGTGCGAGTCAATTCGACCACACCGATCAAGAGCGACACCCGCGCCAAGCTGGCCATTACCAGCCTCACCGGCCCATCGATCATCCAGCTCTCCGGCGGCACGCCCGAGGCGCCGTCGCTGACCACCATCGACAAGAGCGATGCGCCGATCATCCAGACCACGCCCTCGGCGCTGCAGAACATCACCGACACCGCCAATCGCATCGTCGAGCGCATGGACCAGATGCTCTCGGACAAGAACGTGGCCAGCATTTCGGCCACGCTGCAGAATCTGGAAAAGATCAGTGGCGGCATCGCCGATCGCGACGAGGGCATGCAGGCGCTGATCGTCAGCGCACGCGATGCCGCGCGCAATCTGGACACCACCCTGACCACCACCAACGGCACCATCAAACGGCTGGACCAGAACCTGGTGCAGCAGCTGCCCGGCATCCTGGAAAAGCTCGATGCCACCCTGGTCAAGCTGGATTCGGCGGCCGGCAATGCCGACAACATCCTTGGCGAGAACCGCGCGGCCATCAATAGTTTTGCCAACGATGGGCTGGGCCAGCTCGGCCCCACCCTGACCGAATTGCGTGGCCTGATCCGCGACCTGCGCCGGGTCAGCGACAAGCTGGACAACAACCCTGCGCGCTACCTGCTCGGCCGCGACGCACCCAAGGAGTTCGAACCGAAATGACTGCCATGCGCCTGTTGCGTCCCCTGTTGTGCGTGTCGTTGCTGGCGCTGGGCGGCTGCTCGGTCCTGGCCGGCGGCGACAAGAAACCGGCCACCATCTACGCCCCCACCGTACGCGTGACGCCCAATCCCACCTGGCCGCAGGTGACCTGGCAGCTGGTGGTGGCCAAGCCCAGCGCCGCACGCGTCATCGACAGCCCGCGCATCAATGTGCGCCCGACCCCTGGCGAACTGCAGGTCTACCACGGCGCGGGTTGGGCACAGCCGGCCACCGACATGCTGGAAGACAGCGTGGTGCGTGCGTTCGAGGACTCCGGCAAGATCGCCGCGGTAGCCCATATCGGTACCGGCATCCGCTCCGATTACAAACTGGCGATCGACCTGCGCCGCTTCGAATCCGATTACGCCGGCCAGTCGCTGCCCTCGGCCACGATCGAACTCAACGCCAAGCTGCTGCACTCGGCCGACCAACGCGTGGTCGCCTCGCGCACCTTCCTGGTCGCACGGCCCTCCAACGGCACCGAAATCGCCGCCGTCGCGGTCGCTTTCGAGCAGGCACTGACCCAGGTGACCACCGAGCTGGTCGGCTGGACGCTGACCACCGGGCAGCAGGACAGCGCGGCGCTGCCGCGTTCACCTTAAGCCGACGCGTCTCCCTTTAGCCGGAACGTATCTCACCCGGCATCAGACCCAGCACTCTGCAATCGACGGGATCCGCCGGCCTCCCTTCTCCCGCACGCGGGAGAAGGTGGCGCGCAGCGCCGGATGAGGGCAAACACCGTCTGCCGAGCATGCCGTAGCCCCATGCGTCTCCCTGCAGCCGGAACGTATCTCACCGGCATCAGATCCAGCACCCCGCAATCGACGGGATCCGCCGACCTCCCTTCTCCCGCACGCGGGAGAAGGTGGCGCGCAGCGCCGGATGAGGGCAAACACCGTCTGCCGAGCATGCCGTAATCCCATCCGTCTCCCTGCAGCCGCAACGTATCTCACGGCATCAGATCCAGCACTCTGCAATCGACGGGATCCGCCGACCTCCCTTCTCCCGCACGCGGGAGAAGGTGGCGCGTAGCGCCGGATGAGGGCAAACACCGTCCCTCGGCAAGCTTGCCCAGCCTCAACCTACCCCAGCCGACGCAATCTGCCGAAAGGTCAGATTGATCCGTTCCCCACCGGCCGCGCCGTGCGTGGCAGGGCATGCTTGTAGTAGCGCTGGGTATCGCCGCTCATTACGAGCAAATCGCCGTGCCCCAATTCCAGCGTCTGCTTCAGCGCCGCATCGTCGCGATGCTTGAACGCAAAGCGCCGCGTGGCACCCAGGCTCACCGAGGCAATCAACGGCTGCGCGCCCAGCTCAGGCTCGTCGTCGCTGTGCCAGCCCATCGCATCGCTGCCACTTCGGTAGCGATTGACCAGCACGCTGTTGAATGGGTGCCCGGTCTCGGCCTGCAGTCGCGCACGCGCCGGCTGCAATGCATCCAGCCACGGCTGTGGCGCGAACCGCGTGCCGGAATAGCGGTAGCTGGCATCCGCATCGCCGATCCAGCTGCTCAGGCGTGGCGAATCCACCACCCGCCCGAACATGCGGATGCGGTGCACTTCCCACCGCACCTGCGCCAGCAGGGTCTGCAGCAGTGCATCGGCCTGCGCCGCGTCCAGCCATCCTCGCTGCCAGCGGATCTGCGCCCCCGGCAATGCCACCTCGATCTTCATCGGCCAGACGCTAGCACGCGTGCCCGCACCACACCGTCGGCAGCGGATGAATCGCGCCGATTTGCCGCCGTCACATGCAATCCCGGAAAATGCGCAACAGCCATCGAGCCAACGGGAGCGGAGCAATGTCGGAAGCGGGAGTGGGCGCACACGCGTCAGAGGCGGTCGAGCGTGACGTCATGGAATACGACGTCGTCACCGTCGGTGCCGGTCCGGCCGGGCTGTCGTTTGCGATCCGGCTCAAGCAGCTCGATCCGAACATCAGCGTCTGCGTGATCGAAAAATCGAGCACCATCGGCGCGCATATCCTGTCCGGCGCGGTGATCGAGCCCGGCCCGCTGGATGCCTTGCTGCCTGGCTGGCGCGACAATCCGCCGCCGATCTGCGTGGCGGCCACCGACGACGAATTCTGGTTCCTCGACAAGGACCGCGCACGCAAGTTCCCGGTGGTTCCGCCCGGCATGCGTAACCATGGCAATTTCATCGTCAGCCTGGGCGCGATGTGCGCCTGGCTGGCGCCGCAGGCCGAAGCGCTGGGCGTGGAAATCTACCCCGGCTTCGCCGCCGCCGAAACGCTGCACGACGACAGCGGCCAGGTGGTGGGCGTGCGCATTGGCGACATGGGCATTGCAAAAGACGGCACGCACAAGCCCGGCTACACCGCCGGCATCGACATCCGCGCCAAGGTCACCGTGCTTGCCGAGGGCGCGCGTGGTCACCTGACCAAGCGATTGTTGAAGCGCTTCGACCTCACCGCCGACAGCGACCCGCAAGGCTATTCGATCGGAATCAAGGAGCTGTGGCAGGTCCCGGAAGGCCGCGTCACGCCCGGCAAGATCGTGCACACCATCGGCTGGCCAGCCGACAACCGCACCTACGGCGGCAGCTTTGTGTATCACCTGGACAACAATCAGATTGCACTCGGTTATGTGAGCGGGCTGGACTACAGCGACCCGACCTACCAGCCGTGGGAAGCCTTCCAGCAATGGAAGAACCATCCCATGATCAAGCCGCTGCTGGAAGGTGGCAGCATTTTGTCCGCCGGTGCCCGCGCACTGGTCAGTGGCGGTTGGCAATCGCTGCCGAAGGTGGACATGCCCGGCGCCTTGCTCATTGGCGACACCGCCGGCCTGCTCAACGTGCCCAAGATCAAAGGCACCCACCAGGCCATTCGCAGCGGCATGCTGGCCGCCGAACACCTGGTGCAATCGCAGCTGGCGCCGCAGGGCTTCGATGCCAAATTGCGCGCATCCGAGGTCATGGCCGAGCTGAAGCAAGTCCGCAACATCAAACCTGGCTTCAAGAAGGGCCTGTGGTTCGGCCTGCTCAACGCGGCTTGGGAAACCGCGCTCAAGGGCGCCTCGCCGTGGACGCTGAAGAACAAGCCCGACTGGTCGGCGCTGCACAAGCTCGGCGAGTACGAACAACCCAAGCGCGACTACGTCACCCGCGACCTGGCCCCGCGCGATCGCCTGCAAGCTGTCTATTTCGCCGCCACCGAGCACGATGAAGACCAGCCGGTGCATCTGAAGGTGCTGGACACCGATGTGTGCGCCACCCGCTGTGTCACCGAATACGACAACCCCTGCACGCGCTTCTGCCCGGCCAACGTCTACGAAATGGTCGCAGACACCGCCAGCCCCTCCGGCAAGCGCCTGCAGATCAACGCGGCCAACTGCGTGCACTGCAAGACCTGCGACATCAAAGATCCGTACGAAATCATCACCTGGGTCACGCCGGAGGGTGGTTCGGGTCCGAACTACCAGAATCTCTAAATGCCAGGGGCCTGACAGGCCCCTGGTCGTTTATGCGGCAATGAATGCAACGCCGGTTTTGTTGCGCAGCTCATCCAACTCCACTCCCTCTGCCGCCTCCACCAGCACCAATCCATCTGCAGTGACATCGAACACCGCCAGATCGGTAATGATGCGGTCCACCACGCCGACGCCGGTCAGTGGCAGGTCGCATTCGCGCAAGATCTTGTGGCTTCCGTCCTTGGCGACGTGCTCCATCAACACCACCACACGCTTGACGCCGGCCACCAGATCCATTGCACCGCCCATGCCCTTGACCATCTTGCCTGGAACCATCCAGTTGGCCAGATCGCCACGGTCAGTGACCTGCATCGCGCCGAGAATCGCCAGGTCGATGTGGCCGCCACGGATCATCGCGAACGAATCGTGGCTCCCGAAATAGCTGGCACCGGCGCGGGCGGTCACGGTCTGCTTGCCTGCATTGATCAGGTCTGCATCCACTTCGTCTTCGGTCGGAAACGGGCCGATGCCAAGCAGGCCATTTTCCGACTGCAACCACACATCCATACCGTCGGGGATGTGGTTGGCGACGAGCGTCGGCAAGCCGATGCCCAGGTTGACGTAGGCGCCATCGGTCAGTTCGCGTGCCGCGCGTGCGGCCATCTGGTCTCTGGTCCAGGCCATCACTGCTGTCCTTCGCGCACGGTGCGCTGTTCGATGCGTTTTTCCGGCGTGGCGTTGAGCACCAGGCGGTCCACGTAAATGCCGGGCAGATGCACCTGATCCGGATCGATAACGCCAAGCGCCACGATCTCCTCGACCTCGGCGATGCACACGCGTCCGGCCATGGCGCAGGCGGGATTGAAATTGCGCGCGGTCTTGCGAAATACCAGGTTGCCGGCGGTATCGGCGCGCCATGCCTTGACCAGCGCCACGTCGGCCTGCAACGCGGTTTCCAGCACGTAATGCTTGCCGTCGAATTCGCGCGTTTCCTTGCCCTCGGCCACGATCGTGCCGTAACCGGTGGCGGTGTAAAACGCTGGAATGCCGGCGCCACCGGCACGCAAACGCTCAGCCAGGGTGCCCTTGGGGATTGAACTCCAGCTCGAGTTCGCCAGCCAGGTATTGGCGTTCGAATTCCTTGTTTTCGCCCACATAGGACGAAATCATCTTGCGGATCTGCCGGGTGGCCAATAATTGACCAAGCCCGAATCCGTCGACGCCGGCGTTGTTCGAGATCACGGTCAACCCTCCGATCCCGCTGTCGCGCACGGCTGCAATCAATGCCTCCGGGATTCCACACAACCCAAAGCCGCCCACCGCCAGGGTCTGACCATTGGCCAGTACCCCGTCCAGTGCTGCCTTGGCATCGGCATAGCGTTTGCCGCTTGCCGCACCGCGTCCGTCACTGCGCATCACCGCCCTCACCTCGCTGATGTGAAGCGCCCATTCTATCCGCTGACTGTTCCCTGTCCCCGGTCGCAATTCCGCCACACCCAAGACACGGCGCAGCCGCTAAACTCGGGCGTCCCCCACTTCAGGATTTGCCCATGACGCTAACCGCCTTCAAGGCCTACGACATTCGCGGCCGTGTGCCGGATGAACTCAACGAGGACTTGGCCCGCCGCATCGGCGTGGCGCTGGCGGCGCAACTGGATCAAGGGCCGGTGGTCCTGGGCCACGACGTGCGCCTGGCCAGTCCGGCGCTGCAGGAAGCGCTGTCGGCCGGCCTGCGCGCCAGTGGCAGTGAAGTGATCGACATCGGCCTGTGCGGCACCGAGGAAGTCTATTTCCAGACCGATTACCTCAAGGCCGCCGGCGGCGTAATGGTGACCGCCAGTCACAACCCGATGGACTACAACGGGATGAAGCTGGTCCGCGAGCAAGCGCGACCCATCAGCTCGGATACCGGCCTGTTCGCCATCCGCGACACGGTCGCGGCCGATACCGCCGCGCCCGGCGAGCCCACCGCCAATGAGCAGAGCCGCACCGACAAGACCGCGTACCTGGAGCACCTGCTCAGCTACGTGGACCGCAGCACGCTCAAACCGCTCAAGCTGGTGGTCAACGCGGGCAATGGCGGCGCCGGTCTGATCGTCGATCTGCTTGCGCCGCACCTGCCGTTCGAGTTCGTGCGCGTATTCCATGAGCCCGATGGCAATTTCCCCAACGGCATCCCCAACCCGCTGCTGCCGGAAAACCGCGACGCTACCGCCAAGGCAGTCAAGGACAGCGGCGCCGATTTCGGCATCGCGTGGGACGGCGACTTCGATCGGTGTTTCTTCTTCGATCACACCGGACGCTTCATCGAAGGCTATTACCTGGTCGGACTGCTCGCGCAAGCCATCCTTGCCAAGCAGCCGGGCGGCAAGGTCGTGCACGACCCGCGCCTGACCTGGAACACGGTCGAGCAGGTCGAAGAAGCCGGCGGCATTCCGGTGCTGTGCAAGAGCGGCCACGCCTTCATCAAGGAAAAGATGCGCAGCGAAAATGCCGTCTACGGCGGCGAGATGAGCGCACACCACTATTTCCGCGAGTTCGCCTACGCAGACTCCGGCATGATTCCGTGGCTGCTGATCGCCGAGCTGGTGTCACAGTCGGGCCGTTCGCTGGCCGATCTGGTCGAAGCGCGCATGCAGAAATTCCCGTGCAGCGGCGAGATCAACTTCAAGGTGGCCGATGCCAAGGCCTCGGTTGCCCGCGTGATGGAGCACTACGCCGCGTTGTCGCCGAAGCTGGATTACACCGACGGCATCAGCGCCGATTTTGGCCAATGGCGTTTCAACCTGCGGAGCTCCAACACCGAGCCGCTGCTGCGCCTGAACGTGGAAACGCGCGGCGATGCCGCACTGCTGGAAACGCGTACGCAGGAAATTTCCGCCTTGCTGCGCGGCTGATCTACCATTCTCCCCACCTTTGACTCACTGGAGTTTCCCCGCCCATGAGCGACGTCCTACCCATTATCTTGTCCGGCGGCTCCGGCACGCGCCTGTGGCCGCTGTCGCGCGAGTCCTATCCCAAGCAGTTCCTGCCGCTGGTCGGCGACAAGAGCATGCTGCAGTCCACCTGGCTGCGCGCGGCTCCCGTCGCAGGCCACGCCCCCATCGTGGTCGCCAATGAAGAACACCGCTTCATGGCTGCCGAGCAGCTGCAGCAGTTGGGCGTGAAGCCTTCGGCCATCCTGCTGGAGCCCAAGGGACGCAACACAGCGCCGGCAATTGCCGTTGCAGCGCTTGAAGCAACCCGCGATGGCGCCGACCCGCTATTGCTGGTGCTGCCTTCCGATCACGTCATTCAGAACGAGGCTGCATTCCAGGCGGCAGTGACCTTGGCAGCGGCTGCTGCCGAGCAAGGCAAGCTGGTGACCTTCGGCATCAAGCCGACTGCGCCCGAAACCGGCTATGGCTATATCAAGGCCAGCGCCGGTACCGGTGCCAGCGCAGTCGAGCGCTTCGTCGAAAAGCCCGACCTCGCCACCGCACAAAGCTACCTGGCAAGCGGCGAGTACTACTGGAACAGCGGTATGTTCCTGTTCCGTGCGTCGCGTTATCTGGAAGAACTGCGCAAGTTCCATCCGGCCATCGCCGATGCGTGCCAGAAGGCGTGGGAAAACGGCAAGCGCGATGCCGATTTCACCCGTCTGGACAAGGACGCCTTCGCTGCCAGCCCGTCGGATTCGATCGACTATGCAGTGATGGAAAAGACCGCCGATGCGGTCGTGGTGCCGCTGGATGCGGGTTGGAACGACGTTGGTTCGTGGTCCTCGCTGCTGGATGTTTCCAACCAGGATGCGCAAGGCAACGCGCACCATGGCGACGTGATCCAGCTCGATTGCCAGAACACTTACGCGTACGGCTCGCGCCTGATCGCCATGGTGGGGCTTGAGGATGTGGTGGTCGTCGAAACGCCGGACGCCGTGCTGGTCGGTCACCGCGACCGCATTCAGGAGGTCAAGGACGTCGTCAGCCAGATCAAGACCGCTGGCCGTTCCGAGGCCACCTGGCATCGCAAGGTCTACCGTCCATGGGGCGCTTACGATTCCATCGACATGGGCCAGCGCCACCAGGTCAAGCGCATCACCAAAACCGGGTGCGGTGCTGAGCCTGCAGATGCATCACCACCGCGCCGAACACTGGATCGTGGTCAGCGGCACGGCCGAAGTGACGCGTGGCGAAGAAGTGCTGCTGCTGACCGAAAACCAGAGCACCTACATCCCGCTTGGCGTGACCCATCGCCTGCGCAATCCGGGCAAGCTGCCGCTGGAGCTGATCGAGGTGCAGTCCGGCAGCTATCTGGGCGAAGACGATATCGTGCGCTTCGAAGACACCTACGGGCGCGCTTAATCGCACGTCTCAACGTAGAAGGCAAGATCGACGGCGGCCCATGGCCGCCGTCTTGCGTTATCCGCCACTCACTTTCGATTGAGACACGCTACGCGTTGGCAGATCAAAGGTCGCATGCTTGCGCGAACGGCATTGCACTCCAATGCATGCGGGCGACGCAGTTGCATCGCCCGCACTCGGATACCGTTTTGGAAAGCCAAGCGGGGCCGCCTGCGAGGCGACGACAGCGCCGCATCGCGTGAACCTCATGGACGCCTAGACGAGTAGCATTGCCACCGGCCAGAACCCGGCGCCGGCCGGGCTCAGTTATCGCCAAACAGGTCGCGCGTATACACCTTTTCCTGCACGTCCTGCAGCGCGTCGGCCATACGGTTGCTGATGATGACATCGGCCTCGCGCTTGAAGGCCTCCAGGTCGTTGACCACGCGCGAGCGGAAGAACTCCGGATCGCTCAACGTCGGCTCGTACACGATGACGTCCACGCCCTTGGCCTTGAGGCGCTTCATCACTCCCTGGATGCTGGACGAACGGAAATTGTCCGACCCGGCCTTCATGATCAGCCGATAGATGCCAACCACCTTGGGATTGCGCCGCAGCACGTCGGCGGCAATGAAGTCCTTGCGGGTGGTATTGGAATCGACGATCGCCCGGATGATGGTCTGCGGCACGCTCTGGTAGTTGGCCAGCAACTGCTTGGTGTCCTTGGGCAGGCAGTAACCGCCGTAGCCGAAGGAAGGGTTGTTGTAATGGCTGCCGATACGTGGATCCAGGCAGATGCCCTCGATGATCTGGCGGCTATCCAGCCCATGGGTGAGCGCGTAGGTGTCCAGTTCGTTGAAGTAGGACACCCGCATCGCCAGGTAGGTATTGGCGAACAGCTTGATCGCCTCGGCCTCGGTCGGCTCGGTGAACAGCACCGGCACGTCGGGCTTGAGCGCGCCTTCCTGCAACAGCCGCGCGAAGGTCTCCGCACGCGCTGAGCGCTCGCCGACAATGATCCGGGACGGGTACAGGTTGTCGTACAACGCGCGGCCTTCGCGCAGGAATTCGGGCGAGAAGATGATGTTGTCGGTACCGAACTGTGCACGCAGCTTGGCGACGTAGCCGACCGGAATGGTCGACTTGATCACCATCGTCGCCTGCGGGTTGATCTCCAGCACCTTGGCGATCACGACCTCGATCGACTTGGTGTTGAAATAGTTGGTGTCCGGATCGTAGTCGGTGGGTGTGGCGATGATCACGAATTCGGCGCCGGCAAACGCCTCGTTGGCGTCGAGGGTGGCCTTGAAGTTCAAACCACCCTCGGCCAGCGCAGCCTCCAGTTCCTTGTCGACGATCGGCGAGCGGCCTTCGTTGAGCAGCTTGACCTTGGACTCGACGATGTCCAGCGCCACCACTTCATGGTGCTTGGCGAGCAACACGCCATTGGACAGACCGACATAGCCGGTACCCGCGACAGCGATCTTCATTGGAATTCCTTGCGACTTTGGATGGGGAGGATGTAGCGCGCTGCATGCAGGTCATGGCGTAGTGACGGTGCGGCCGAGCCCGCAATGGGACTGGCGCGCCCGCTGGGGATACGCAAGAACCTGCACGGTGCCGACTGATGCGATACAGCGCAGACCTGCATACGTTTAACGTATGCATGGTGCGTGGCATCGCTTCAGCGGCACATCCACGTCGACGGCGACCTGCGCGGAGCAGCTCGCCGGTACGGCGCGGATCAGCCTCCGATGGTAGCCGAAGCGAAGTGCAAGCTATGAGTCGGTGCTGAAGCTGCACCGATCAATGGCACCACTGACGAGGTTCACTGTTGGGCGAGCGTGTCCAACACCTGGCTCAATCCATCCTGCCAGTCCGGCAGGCGGACGCCGAAGGTGTCCTGCAGGCTGTGGGTATCCAGTCGCGAATAGGCCGGGCGCGTGGCCGGCGTAGGATAGTCGGCGGTGGTGATCGCCTCCACGCCCGGCGTGCGGGCGAGCAGACCGCGCGCACGCGCCTGGGCGAAGATGGCTTCGGCGAAACCGTGCCAGGTGGTCTGCCCGACGGCGGTCAGATGCCACAAGCCGGAGGGTTCGCCCGGCTGGCGTAGCGCATGCGCCGTGATGTCGGCAATCAATGCCGCTGGCGTGGGCGTGCCGAACTGGTCGGCGACCACGCGCAGCACGTCGCGCTCGGCGCCCACGCGCAGCATCGTGCGCAGGAAATTGTGCCCGTGCGCCGCGTAGACCCACGCTGTGCGGAAGATCAGGTGACGGCCGCCAGCCGCCTGCACTGCCTGCTCGCCAGCCAGCTTGCTCTGCCCGTACACGCCGAGCGGCGCGGTGGCATCGTCCGGCCGATAGGGGCGCGTGCCCTGCCCATCGAAGACATAGTCGGTCGAATAATGGACCAAGGGCACATCGGCGCGCGCGCACCATTGGGCAATGACCGCCGGCGCCTCCGCATTGGCGCGGAAGGCCGCATCACGCTCCTGCTCGGCACGATCGACGGCGGTGTAGGCGGCTGCGTTGATAACGCAACTTGGCTGCAAGCGGTCCAGCGTGGGTTTGAGCAACATCGGTACGTCCAGATCGAGCTGCTCGCAGGCACGCCCGTCAGCCAACTGCCCAGAGCGCGTGGTTGCCAGCATCTCACCTTCCTTTGCGAAGGCACGCAGCAGCTCGGTGCCGACCTGACCGTTTGCGCCGATCACCAATAACTTCATGGTTGATAGATAGGCAAACGCGCGTCGTCGATGTCTTCCAGAAGGGGCGCAGCCCGATCCTTGCCAGACAGGATCGGCGAGCTGATCGGCCAATCGGCGCCGATGGTGGCGTCGTTCCAGCGAACACTTGCGTCGGCGTCATGGACGTAGATATCAGTGCACAGGTAACTGAAGATCGCGCGTTCGGACAGGACCGCGAACCCATGCGCAAAGCCTTCCGGAATCCAGAACTGCCGATTATTCTCGGCGCTCAGGATGGCGGCAGTCCACTGACCGAAGTACGGTGATCCGCGCCGGATATCCACCGCCACGTCGTAGACCTCGCCCTCCAGCACACTGACCAGTTTCCCCTGTGGACGCGGCCATTGGTAGTGCAGACCGCGCAGCACGCCCTTGGTCGAAGTGGAGATATTGCTCTGCAGGAATCGCGCGGGAAAGCCGTGCTGGTCGAAGCGCTCGGCATTCCAGGCTTCGAAGAATTGACCCCGCTCGTCACCCAAGACTCTTGGCTCAATGACGAAGCAACCGGGCAAGGACGTCTCGATGACTTTCAAGGAACCACTCCACGTTGTGCCAGTGAGTGCAGATATTGACCATAGGCATTTTTACGCAGCGGGGCGGCCAACCGCTCCAGCTGCAAGGCATCTATCCAGCCCCGAGCAAAGGAAATCTCTTCAGGGCAACAGACTTGCAAGCCCTGACGCATTTGGATCGTCTCGATGAAGTTGGAGGCTTCATGCAAGGACTGATGGGTACCCGTATCAAGCCAGGCGTATCCACGTCCCAATGGCTCTAGATGCAACTTTCCTGTCTCAAGATAGCGACGATTGAGGTCGGTGATTTCCAACTCTCCGCGAGTCGAAGGCTTCAACTCAGCAGCATAGTCACACGCCAGGCCATCGTAAAAATAAAGCCCAGTGACGGCATAGTTCGATCGAGGCCGCGAGGGCTTTTCCTCAATATCGATCACTTTTCCCTGCAAATCGAACTCCGCGACTCCATAGCGCTCCGGATCATTGACCCAGTAGCCGAACACAGTGGCTCCATGCTGACGCTCAGTGGCGCGCCTTAACACATCGGTCAGTCCATGCCCGTGGAAAATATTGTCGCCCAGCACCAGGCAGCTTGGCCTGCCACCAATGAAATCGCGGCCTATCAGATACGCCTGAGCCAATCCGTCTGGGTTGGGCTGCACGGCATAACGGATATCCATTCCCCACTGTGCACCGTCGCCGAGTAGTGTCTGGAACAACGGCTGCTCGTGCGGCGTATTGATGATCAACACCTCGCGAATCCCAGCCAGCATTAGCACGCTGAGCGGGTAATAGATCATCGGTTTGTCGTAGACCGGCAATAGCTGCTTGCTGACGCCCTTGGTGATGGGATATAGCCGCGTTCCGGAACCGCCGGCAAGGATGATGCCCTTGCGTTCTGTCATACAAATATCCTTGAATGCTAGCAGCATGCACGAGCTCAGGCGAAGGCTACTTCAGGCGGCAGCGCCGATACGTTCCAGGCGATAGCTGCCGTCCAGCACCCCCTGCACCCAGTCCTGATGGTCCAGATACCACTGCACCGTCAGCGCAATTCCTTGTTCAAAGGTATACGCCGGCTGCCAGCCTAGTTCCCTACGAAGTTTGCTGGAGTCAATGGCATAACGGCGATCATGACCCGGGCGGTCGACCACGTGAGCAATCTGGGTGGAACGCGACTGGCCGTCAGCGCGTGGCCGCAGCCGGTCTAACAAGGCGCAGATGGCTTGGACCACCTCGATATTCTGTCGTTCAGCGTTGCCACCGATGTTGTAGGTCTCGCCAACCCGCCCTCCCTCTAGCACGATGCGAATGGCATCACAATGATCACTAACGAACAACCAGTCGCGTATCTGTCTGCCATCGCCATAGACCGGCAGTGGCTCGCCCGCCAGGGCCCTTGCGATGACCAGTGGAATCAATTTTTCAGGAAAGTGGTACGGACCATAGTTGTTTGAACAATTTGTCGTGAGAACTGGCAGACCGTAGGTGTGGTGGAAGGCGCGCACCAGATGGTCCGAAGCCGCCTTGGACGCTGAGTACGGCGAGTTCGGCGCGTAGGGGGTAGTTTCGGTAAACCTTCCGGTTTCGCCCAAGCTACCGTAGACCTCATCGGTGGACACATGCAGCAAGCGAAATGCCATGCGATTGGTTTCAGGAAGAGCTCGCCAGTGATCGAGCACTGACTGCAGTAGACCAAGCGTTCCTACTACATTGGTCTGCACAAACGTTGCAGGCCCATCGATAGAACGATCCACATGCGTTTCGGCGGCAAAATTCACCACTGCATCTGGACGATGCTCGGCTAGCAAGCGGGCCACGAGCGCGCGGTCGCCAATGTCTCCCTTGACAAAAACGTGGTTCGGATGATTTCGCAGCGAAGCCAGCGTCACTAAGTTACCAGCATAAGTGAGCGCATCCAGCGTGATAACTCGCACGCCCAGGGCCACCGCTTCCAAGACAAAGTTGCCGCCGATGAAGCCGGCCCCACCGGTTACTAGCCAAGTCGTCACAATTCACCGATCTCCACAATTGTTTGGTCGCAATGTCTTGAGTGTCACAGAATATACGGCTGGGTCGCCTTGAGCCTGAAGCAATGACATTGCTTGCACTCGCCCAAACCATACGCCATCGCACGGTAGCTCCACCCCGGTTAGAATAGTTCCACCCCGAGCTCGCCGCCGCGGCCGGGCCTTCCCGCAATCGCTGAAGGATCTCGTACACGATGAAAATCCTCGTCGCCTACAAGCGCGTGGTGGACTACAACGTCCGCATTCAGGTCAAGCCGGATGGCTCCGGCGTGGTGACCGAGGGCGTCAAGCTCTCGCCCAACCCGTTCGACGAAATCGCCCTGGAAGAAGCCTTGCGCCTGCGCGATGCCGGCATCGCCACGGAAGTCGTGGTCGCCACCCTGGCGCCGGCCGATGCGGCTGCGCACCTGCGCAACGGCCTGGCCATGGGCGCCAATCGCGCAATCCACGTGGTGACCGATGCGGCTGTTGAGCCGCTGACCGCCGCGCGTGCGCTGCTCAAATTGGTCGAGAAGGAACAGCCGGATCTGGTCATCCTGGGCAAGCAGGCCATCGACGACGACGCCAATCAGACCGGCCAGATGCTGGCCACATTGTGGGGCCGGCCGCAGGCGACCTTCGCCGGCAAGCTCGTTGTTGCCGACGGCAAGGCCACGGTCACGCGCGAGGTCGATGCCGGCCTGGAAACGCTGGAAGTGGACCTGCCAGCAGTGATCACCACCGACCTGCGCCTGAACGAGCCGCGCTTCATCAAGCTGCCGGACATCATGAAGGCCAAGAGCAAGCCATTGGAAACGCTGGCGTTTGCCGATCTGGGTATCGACGCGCATGACAGCCTGACCACCACCCATTACGCCGCGCCGTCCAAGCGCAGCCGTGGCGTGATGGTCAAGGACGCCGCCGAGCTGGTAGCCGCACTCAAGCAGAAGGGGTTGCTGTAATGGCCAAGGTTCTCGTTGTTGCCGAACATCTCAACGGTCAGCTCAATGCGGCCACCGCCAAGACGTTGAGCGCTGCGTTGGCGCTCTCGGCCGAATCCATTGACGTGGTGGTGCTGGCAGCTGATCCGGCAGCGGTCGCAGCGCAGGCTGCGCAACTCGCCGGCGTTGCCCGCGTGCTGACGGTGGCGAACGCCGCCAACGAACATGCCATCGCGCAGGTGCTGGGCCCGCAGATCGCCCAGCTTGCCGGCCAGGGCTATACGCATGTCTTCGGCCCCTCCACCACCTTCGGCAAGGACCTGATGCCGGTGGTGGCGGCGCTGCTGGGCGTCAACCAGATCTCCGATCTGATGTCGGTCGAAGACGCTTACACCTTCAAGCGCCCGGTCTACGCAGGCAACGCCCTCATCACCGTCAAGGCCCCGGCCGAGCAGACCGTGGTTGCGACGGTGCGCAGCGCCTCCTGGCCGGAAGCTGCCGGCGGTGGAAGCGCGACGGTTGAGTCGGTCACACTGGAGGCCGCGCTACCGACCCATACCCGTTTTGTCGGCCTGGCCGCAGGCAGCTCCGACCGCCCCGACCTGCAAAGCGCAAAGCGCGTGGTCTCTGGTGGCCGCGGCGTCGGCTCGGCCGAAAACTTCAAGCATATCTACAGCCTGGCCGACAAACTCGGCGCCGCCGTGGGTGCCTCGCGCGCGGCAGTGGACGCCGGCTACGTGCCCAACGAGCTGCAGGTGGGCCAGACCGGCAAGATCATCGCTCCGGAGCTGTACGTGGCCATCGGCATCAGCGGCGCGATCCAGCATCTGACCGGCATCAAGGATGCGGGGACCATCGTGGCAATCAACAAGGACCCGGAGTCGCCGATCTTCGAGATTGCCGATATTGGGCTGGTGGGTGATCTGTTTACGCTGCTGCCGGAGTTGGAGGCTGCGCTGGGCTGAGGCCCGTCTGCTGCAATGGATTCGCCTTCGTCTTCTGGCATCAACGGTGCCGCAACATCGCGGCACCGTCTGGATTACCTGGTCGGCTTCGTCGTGCTGTTATGCGGCGGCTATATCGCCGCATTGGTCTGGGTAGACCACGGTAACGGCACATTTTCGCGGCTGAGTGATGTCTGGCACCTGATGTTGCTCGCAATCGTGCCCGTGTCACTGACGTACCTGTTTCGGTACTGGCGCTGGCAATGGCTGCTCCGTCGCAAAGGACATCGCGTGCCAATGGGGCGTGGCCTAGCTGGCTATTTGGCGGGCTTCGCACTGACCGCTACGCCAGGCAAGGCAGGCGAACTGATGCGGATTCGCTACTTCGCGCGCATGGGCATTCCGGCCGAGCGCACATTGGGCGTCTTCGTCTTCGAGCGCGCATCCGACCTGCTGGTCATCCTGTCGCTGTCCTTGCTGGCCGCGTCGATATTCCCCACCTTGGGCGCGCTAGCTGCAATCGTGCTGGGATTTGTCTGTGCGCTGTTCGGCGCAGCCGCCTGGCCCGCGTTGTTGGACAACCTGAAAAGCGTGGCCGCGCGCCTTCCCGGCCGCTGGCTGCGGCGACTGGCGCATTTTTCCTAGCGGCAGCGCTGGAATTGCGTAGTTGCCTGGATCTGCCTGCGTTCGCGCAAAGCATGCTTGCCGGGTTCATCGCCTGGGGACTGACATCAGCGGTGTTCGTGAGCCTTTGCGTCGGCATGGGCGTGCAACTGGATCCCATGGTCGCGCTCGGTATTTACCCGCTTGCGATGCTGATCGGCGCACTGTCGTTTGTGCCCGGTGGCGTCGGCTCGACCGAACTGGCCATCGTCCTGATGCTCGATCGGCTTGGAATTTCTACTGCGGACGCCATTGCGGTTGCTGTCGCCGCACGCCTGGTGACGCTTTGGTACGCCATCCTCGTCGGGGCAGTGTCCATGCTCGCCGCAGAATTCACCATCCGCAAGAACACGCGGTGAACGACAGGTATAATCGGCGCCCCGCAATGGATCGCCAGGCAATCGATGTCCGCCCCTACCAATAGCACCACCCATCCGGTTGTTTCGGGACGCGCCTTGTGCGTGGATCTGGATGGCACGCTTTTGAATTCGGACATTCTCTATGAGTCGGTGCTGGCGTTGCTGGCGCGAAACCCGCTGTACGTGTTCTTGCTGCCGCTGTGGCTGTTGCGTGGGAAGGCCGCACTGAAGCGCGAACTTGCCTCCCGCGTCGTCCTGCCTGCAGAGACCCTGCCCTACAACCACCAGGTGCTCGAGCTGTTGCGCACCACAACGCAACGCCCGCGCGTGTTGTGCACCGCCTCCGACGCCCTGCTGGTGCAGCCTATTGCAGAACATTTAGGCCTCTTCGAGCAGGTCATTGCCAGCGATGGCAAGCGCAATCTGTCTGGTCGCAACAAGGCAGACGTACTGGTCGACGCGTTTGGTCAGGGCAACTTCGATTACGCCGGCAACGGCAGCGTGGATTTGCACGTCTGGGACAAGGCCGGTGGCGCCTGGGTCGTCAACAACGGCACCGCACTGGCAAAGGCAGCGGCGCAACGCACGACCGTGCATGCGCATTGGCCTGCCCCGTCGCGCGCCCGTGCATGGCTGAAGGCGTTGCGCCTGCACCAGTGGCTGAAGAATCTGCTCGTGTTCGTTCCGCTGCTGACCGCGCACCGATTCCTGGATCTGGAATCGGTCCTGCAATCCACGATTGCACTGGTCGCGTTCGGGTTATGCGCTTCCGGCGTCTATGTGCTCAATGATCTGCTGGATTTGACGCCTGACCGTCAGCATCCACGCAAACGCAAGCGCCCGTTCGCGGCAGGTCGGCTCCCGCTTTTGCATGGGCTGCTGGTCGCCCCCGCGCTGACCATTGCCGGGCTCCTGCTGTCGCTGGCATGCAACATTGAATTCACCCTGGTCTTGCTTGCCTACTACATCATGACCTTGGCGTACTCACTGCGCTTGAAGCGCATTGTGATGATCGACGTGGTGCTGCTCGCAGCGCTCTACACCGTACGCATCATCGGCGGCGCGGTGGCGATCGGCATCGAGTTGTCGTTCTGGTTGTTGGCATTTTCAATGTTCATGTTCCTGTCGCTCGCGCTGCTCAAGCGCTACACGGAACTGCATGCCATGTTGAGCAGCGGCAAGACCAGGGCCAGTGGCCGGGCCTATTCGGTGGAGGATCTCTCGCTGCTGCAATCCATGGGCGCGGCCGCCGGCTACATCGCGGTCATGGTGATGGCGCTGTACATCAACAGCCCCGAGAGTGTGGAGCTGTACCGCAATCCCAAGCTGCTCTGGCTAGTGTGCCCGGTGCTGCTGTATTGGGTGAGCAGGGTCTGGATCATTGCGCATCGCGGAGAGATGCATGACGACCCGATCGTGTTCGCTGCCACCGACCGTGTCAGCCAGATTGTTGTGGTGCTGTGCGGGTTATTCGCACTGAGCGCCATCTGATGGCCGCAGGGCAATCCTGGGGGCGGTATCCCAGCGCGCAGCAGACGCTGCTACCGATCAACGATCGTGCAGCGACTCTGCCCGCATTCGACGCCTTGCGCTGCCGCGTGGTAACGGGCGCAGTTATGGCGATAGTTGCCTGAATCCGGATGGTGTACTGCTGTGCGCGCGCGGGCTTGATCGATTCATCGCTTTTGATCCCGCCAGTGGCGTGCTGCGCTGCGAGGCTGGCGTCACTCTCAACGAGATCATCGAGCTGGTATTGCCGCAAGGCTGGTTTCTGCCGGTGACGCCCGGCACCCGCTACGTCACCGTTGCCGGCGCGATTGCCAACGACGTGCATGGCAAGAACCACCATCGGACCGGCAATTTTGGTCACCATGTGCGCGCATTCGAGCTGTTGCGTAGCGACGGCGAGCGGCGGGTGTGCACTCCGGATCACACCGATCGCTGGTTCGCAGCCACAGTGGGAGGACTCGGGCTGACCGGCCTGATCACCTGGGCGGAAATTCAGCTGCGCCGCGTCGCAAGCCCCGCGCTGGAAGCGGAAAACATTCGCTTCGGCTCGCTTGACGAGTTCTTTGCGTTATCGGCAGCCGCGGCCGAAAGCCACGAGTACAGTGTGGCGTGGATCGACTGCCTGGCAAGCGGCAAGGCGCGCGGGCGCGGGCACTTTACCCGCGCAGATCACTGCACCGGGCTTGCGCACGAGCGACCGAAACCGCCAGGCGCAGGTTTTTCCATGCCTGTCACTCCACCGATTTCGTTGGTGAACACGTTTTCCCTGCGGCCTTTCAACGCGCTCTACTATTGGCGCCAGCCGGCTCCGCACAAACGCTTCGTCAGCCATCTTTTGCCGTTCTTTTACCCGCTTGACGGCATCCGTGACTGGAACCGCATGTACGGCCCCTCCGGCTTTCTGCAGTACCAGTGTGTCTTGCCGCCCGCAACCGCGCGGGACGCAGTGGACGCGCTGCTTGCAGAGATCGCGCGCAGCGGCAGCGGCTCGTTCCTGGCTGTGTTGAAGGAATTCGGCAACACACCTTCCATCGGCATGCTGTCTTTCCCAAGGCCAGGCACGACCTTGGCATTGGACTTTCCCAATACCGGTCCTGATGTCTTCCGCCTGCTTGAGCGACTGGACCGCATCGTCGACGAAGCAGGCGGTGCTCTGTACCCTGCCAAGGACGCACGTATGACAGCACAGTCGTTTCAGCGTGCCTATGGCCGCTGGCGCGAGTTCGGCAGCTATCTCGATCCACGTTTTTCTTCCGGCTTCTGGCGCCGGGTCACGGAGTAGACATGCAACGCGTCCTTATTATCGGAGCCACCTCGGCCATTGCCGAAGCAACCGCCCGACGCTACGCCGCACGCGGTGCGGCCGTCCACCTGCTCGGCCGCCAGGCCCCACGCCTGGAAACAATTGCGGCCGACCTCACCACCCGCAGCGCGCGAACCAGCATCGGCGTGCTGGATGTCAACGACAATGCGCGTCATGGCGAGGTTCTGGATGCAGCGTGGGCTGCATTGGGCGGTGTCGATGTCGTGTTGATCGCGCATGGCACGCTCCCGGATCAGGCTGCATGTAACGCATCGGTCGAACTGTCGCTGCGCGAATTCGCCACCAACGGCACCTCCACGATCGCGCTGTGCGCTGCGCTTGTGCCGCGACTGACGTCGGGCGCCACGCTGGCAGTCATTTCTTCGGTGGCTGGAGATCGCGGCCGAGCCAGTAATTACCTCTATGGAAGCGCCAAGGCCGCCGTGACCGCCTACTTGAGCGGCCTCGGACAGCGCCTGCGCCCGCAAGGCATCAACGTGCTCACGATCAAGCCGGGCTTCGTCGACACCCCCATGACTGCAGCCTTCAAGAAGGGCGCACTGTGGGCAAAGCCGGACCAGATTGCCAAGGGGATCCTCAGTGCAGTGGACAAGCGTCGCGCTGTGGCCTACCTGCCCAGTTTCTGGTGGGCAATCATGTTGGTGATCAAGAACATCCCGGAATTCATCTTTCGCAGGATCAAGCTTTGACATGACGGACAAACACGCCAAGATCGTCATCACCGGCGCCGCGGGCCTGGTCGGCCAGAACCTAATCGTCGAACTCGAGCAGCAGGGCTACACCCAGTTGGTGGCGATCGACAAACACGCGCACAACCTGCAGATCCTGCGCGAGCTGCACCCGGCCGTGCACGTGGTGCAGGCGGACCTTGCTGAGCCCGGCGACTGGGCACGCGAGTTCGAGGGTGCAGCCTGCGTCGCCCAGTTGCACGCGCAGATCACCGGTAAGACGACCGACCTGTTCACCCGCAACAACCTGACCGCGACCGCGCACGTGCTCGATGCCTGCCGTGCGGCGAAGGTGCCGTATCTGGTGCACATCAGCTCCTCGGTGGTGAACTCGGTGGCCAAGGACGACTACACCAACACAAAGCGCGCGCAGGAAGAGATGGTGGTCGCCAGTGGCCTGCGCCACTGCGTGCTACGCCCAACCCTGATGTTCGGCTGGTTCGATCCTAAGCACCTCGGCTGGCTGTCGCGCTTCATGGCCAGGACGCCGGTGTTCCCAATTCCGGGTGATGGCCGCTTCATGCGTCAGCCGCTATACGAGCGCGACTTCTGCCGTTGCATCGCCAAATGCATCGAACGCGAGCCCGACGGCGATGTCTACGATATCGTTGGCGATACGCGCGTGGACTACGTCGACATCATCAAGACGATCAAGCGGGTCAAGAAACTGCACACCGTAATCGTGCATATCCCGATCGGCTTCTTCGCCTTCCTGCTGCGGGTGTATTCGCTCTTCAGTTCCAAGCCGCCGTTCACAGCCGACCAGCTCAAGGCGCTCAGCGCGGGCGACGACTTCAAGGGCGTCGATACCGAAGCGGTGTTCGGCGTGCGACAAACGCCGTTCGAGGAAGCGATCCGCGAAAGCTATACCGACCCGCGCTATAGCCACATCGTGCTCAAGCGCTGAACCGTCATACGAGACCAGAACCATGAGTACATTCGCGATCGTCGGCAGCGGCCCCATGGGCCTGATGGCTGCCATGGAACTGTTGAAGAAGGGCCACCAGGTCGACATGTACGAAACGACGACCGCATCGGCGGCATGTCCGCGGACTTCGATTTCGACGGCCTGCGCATCGAGCGCTACTACCACTTCATCTGCAAGACCGATTTCCCCCTTTTCAAGTTGCTCGAGAACCTGGAGCTGTCCGACCGCCTGCACTGGACGGACACCAAGATGGGGTACTACTACCAGGGCAAGCTGCACAAGTGGGGAACGCCGTTCGCACTGCTCGGCTTCCCGCACCTGGGTTTTGTTGACAAGATCCGCTACGCCTTGCACGTCATGCACACCAAGGGCATCAGCGACTGGACTGCGCTGGACAAGGAAAATGCGCGTGACTGGATCACTCGCTGGATCGGCCCCAAAGCCTACAAAGTAATGTGGGAGAAGGCCTTCGCGCTGAAGTTCTTCGAGTACCAGA
Source organism: Xanthomonas phaseoli pv. phaseoli (assembly GCA_022749655.1). GTDB lineage: Bacteria > Pseudomonadota > Gammaproteobacteria > Xanthomonadales > Xanthomonadaceae > Xanthomonas > Xanthomonas phaseoli. Next base: position 1,443,960 of record CP094243.1, on the reverse strand, counting down.
ACGCCCTGTCCGCCTCCTGGATCGGCACCCGCATCAAGCGCGTAGCGCTGTCACGGCGCAACCTGTTCAACGAAAGCATGGGCTATCTGGAAGGTGGCTCGGCCGTGCTACTGGAACGTATGGCCGCGGAAGTGAAGCGCCTCGGTGGACGCATCCTGCTGTCGCAACCGATCGAGGAAGTCGCCTCCGTCGACGGCAAGGTCACCGGCATCCGCACCCGCGACGGCCATCATGCCTATGACGGCGTGGTATCGACGGCACCGATCCAGTACGTGCCTGGCATGGTGCCTGGCCTTCCTAAGATCTTCGCTGACCAGGTCGCCGCGATCGACAACATCCCGGTTGCCTGCGTGATACTCAAGCTGTCCAAGCCGGTCAGCGAGAACTTCTGGATGAACATCAGTGACGACAGGATCTCTATTCCCGGCCTGATCGAATACAGCAACCTCAATCCCGGCAAGGGCCCGCGAACATATCGTGTACGCGCCCTACTACATGCCCAAGACTCATCCGAAGTGGCAGTGGAGCAATCAGCAACTGATCGACGAAGTCATCAGTTACCTGCCGATGATCAATCCGGACTTCAAGCCTGAGTGGATCCGCGCAACCCATTGCCACCGCTACGAATACGCGCAGACCATCTGCCCGCCAGGCTTCCAGGACATGCTTCCGCCGATGAAGACGCCGCTGCAAGGATTCTACATGGCGGACACGGCGTACTATTACCCGGAGGATCGTTCGATCAATGAGAGTATTTCAGTAGGGAGCGAACTCGCGCGAACGGCGTTGTCGCACGCATGATCAGTCGTCAGTTCATCGGCTTTGTGGTCGTGGGAGGCATCGCCGCCGCGGCCAACTTTTCCTCGCGAATCCTTCTGAGCCATTGGCTCGCTTATGTCCCCGCTATCGCGCTGGCGTACCTGGTTGGCATGACCATCGCGTTCGTGCTTAACCGCCGGTTCGTATTCAAAAAGGCGGGAAATGCGCTGCATGAGCAGGCGTTCTGGTTCGTGACCGTGAACATACTTGCCATCTTGCAGACCATCGCGATCAGCTTGCTGCTGGCACGTTGGTTTTTTCCATTGATCGGATTAAATTTTTATCCCGAAGCCATTGCACACGCCGTCGGCGTGGCCACCCCCATTTTCACGAGCTTTATTGGGCATAAACATCTGAGCTTCAAGATCACCCCGCCGCGATGAACGCGCCTCGTTGAATTCGCTTTCCACGGATATCACAACTACGATGGTTATGATGTATACCAATAATCTCCTTTTCCCCAAAGGACCAACCGCCAGCAGCCCGACTAAGCCAGATCTGCGAATAATCTTTTTACGGCATTCGTGGCGATTCTTTGCACCCAGTTCGTCGGAACATTTGACTTCCTTTTTGGTCCAGCAGTCCTTGAATCCGGCGACTTCGCGGCTAATGGACTGCAGATTTCCAATGCAGGAGCAATGAAAGAGTTACTGGGAAATTATTCTCGCTGGCATTTCCATCATCCCGGCCCGGCATTCTTCTATGTCTATGCGCTCGGCGAACTGGTCTTCTTCAAGCTTTTACACCTGGTAAACAGTCCGCATCAAGCGCATGTCCTGGCAGGCATAATCCTGCAGAGCTTTTTGTGGCGCTCTCGGCAAGCCTCTGTGCGCTCGTGTGCGACTCCAAAGGGCTGCGAGCACCTTGGTACTCGCAGTCATCATCGTCCTGGGCCTGACGACCTTCGGAAGTCTTTCAAGCATCTGGCCGCCTCACGTTCTGTTCGGACCGTTTCTTCTGCTGGTGATTGCGGCAGCCGCAGCAGCTAGAGGAAAGGATTCGGGTCTAATCGCGCTGGCGCTTGCCTTCGGATTCTGCGTACATGGACACATAGCGCAGGCGGCGCTGGTCACTCCCGTCGCCGCTTATGGAACCGTCGGCTGGATCCTGAGCATAGGTAGGAATTGGCGACCGCATGCTCGGACGCTGACCTGGCTGCTTGTGATGGCGTTGATTTTTGCGCTCCCCATTCTCATAAATGCGATTTTTGTAAGGCCATCCAATATTCAGGAAGTTCTTGCCTACCTACACGCCAACCAAGATCCGCGCCCTTCATTTCATTCCGCCCTGCGCTATATCCTGGGCTTCTGGCTCTTTGACGCGTATCCAGAGGCCGCCGCAAGCAACAAGGCCACATTGGCAAGCGCCTGGCTTGCAGCAGTTTTTCTGTGCCTCTCCGCTCTATCGATTCTATTCGCCCCTCTGCGTTTGCGAACTCACGGGTACAGAAATGTGGCCCTCGCCGCTGCGATCGCGTTGGTCATGTCCGTATTCTGGGCCACGCGTATTACAGGACCTCTCTATGAATTCAACTCGTTTTATGTCTACGCATTGGTGGCAATCAGCTTCTTCTTGATCATGGAAGCGGCCGCGAAACTAATGCAGAAATTCGCAAAACCCTTCGCGCCAGCGATGTTTCTGCTGGCTGGCATGTTCATCATCTTAAGTTATCGGCCCCACCCTGCATTCTCGAGCAGGGAAACATATACGCTTCCTGCTCAGATCATGCCCTCCGCAAAGGGGAAACCCGTACTCGTCTCGGTGACAATCGAGTCGTGGCCGATCTCTACTGCACTGGTGCTTGAGCTGATACGTGAAGGTGCATCGGCCTACGTTAACAAAGACTGGGAGTTCATGTTCGGAAAACAGCATTCCCTCGACGTTCTATCACTCAACACGGTTTCCAACCCCGTATTGATCAGCCCCCGTCCTGGCGCTAATCCCCCAAGCAATCACCGTTAAATCTAGATGCATTTTGTATACCAGCAATAGCAAAAAAGATGTACGTAGGAAGCCACTCCATCGGCGAGGCTCTTAAGGACTGTTCTCTCGCTTCGTTTTCGACCACGGAACCGACAGGCGACTTTGTTTATTCCTTGGCAAGTGGAGCTGTATTACAGTTCAAAGCGCATCGAGGCGATCGCCTGACATTGCAAGTGGCTCCCTTTCTTGGAGGAAGTATCAACAAACAACAGATCGAAGTTCTGCTATCTAAGAAGCGCATATACTCTGCTACGTTGAATGACTCCTCTTCCGTGGAAGCCACGCTCGATTGCGACTTGTGCACCCTCGAAATCAGAACGCCAAATGCATTTAGCCCTATTTCTGCAGGAATTGGCGGGGATGGGCGACAGCTGGGCTTTGCACTGCAGCGACTCACTATCGAGCCAGGCCAGTGAGTGCCCCATCCCCGATAGCCGTCAGTCGGTGAAGATTTCAACCTCTTTGGGCCCCTGGGAATTCGCTTGGGACCCGTGTTCTCGGGCGAATTCTGGAGCGGTTTTCCATGCCACTGCACTGTGGGGCCGCTCCTCGTAATAGAAGCGCCACCACGCTTCGATTTGCCCCGTACATCGGCCAGGGACAAGAACTAACGCTCGTTCAGACGCACCTGTCGCAGCCGGCCGTTGAAGCTTTCCACCATCGCGTTGTACGTCGGCGCGCGAAGTGGGGAGTAATTCTCTCGGTTTGAGCGTTCGCCAAAATTGGAGCTACGCGGCTATAGCCAATTTCATTGATGGGGTGATTCCGCCGAACGCCCTGTTATGGCGCTCACGGTTGTACGTCCATAGCCAGCGCGTGGCCTTGCCCTGTTCCACGCCCCAACATCCATCGCAGCGTATCGTCCAACGGGGAGTCCCAGTGCCCCACAAGTCGGAGCAACAGATTGTTATTGCCTAGTAATACTTTGACCTCGTTGGCTCTTACGAACGCGGGATTGACGCGCACTTGAAGAGATCGTCCACTCAATTCCTCACAAAGTCGCAAAATTTCTCTTAGGGTATGTCCTTTACCAGTACATACATTGACGGTACGCCCTTCAGCCTCTGGCGTTTCTAACAACAGCCGATAAGCTTGAGCGACGGCGCGGACATCGCCGAAGTCGCGTGAGACATCCAGATTTCCCAATTCAATATCATTTGAGCCGCCTGCATAGTGCGAGACGATCTTTGGAATAAGAAAATCAACAGACTGCCCCACCCCAGTATAGTTGAATGGACGCGCAATCGTGATGGGCAAAGAATCCATTCTCAGCCTTGCCAGGTGCTCCATCGCAAGCTTGCTAATCGCATACTCATTAGCAGGCAGTGGCGCAACACTTTCATCCAGCAGTCCGGACGAAAGATTCCCATAGACATTCGCGCTACTGGCAAGAAGAACTCGCTCTATCTTCGAGGCGCGTGACTCAAGCGCTTGGAGCAGGTTGCGTGTCCCAAGAAGATTGATGTTATAAAAATCTTCTGCGCGCCCATGGCCTACGAAAGCAAGCGCTGCCAGATGGACCACGATATCGGGCTCGCTCACCTCGACAACTTTCTTCAAGGATTCGCAGTCACGCAAATCGGCTTGATAGTAGGACTCGCCTCCAAGCGGAGGCCTAGCGACATTAACCATCGAAGTGCCAAGCGAGATGACTTGGCAACCTGACCGGATCAGTTCCTCAACGACGTAGCGTCCGGTAAAACCGGACGCTCCGGTAACAAGTATGCGCTTCCCCGCCAGCTTAGAATGAGAAGCCACGTTCATTTCTCTTCAGATCTGCCTCAACCATCATCTGACAAAGTTGTTCGAGCGTGGTCTGCGGCTTCCAGCCAAGCACCCTCTCTGCCTTTTCCGGATCGCCGATGAGTAAGTCCACTTCTGCTGGACGATGGAACTTCGGATTGATCTGCAGGACAAGCTTTCCGGTCGCTGTATCGACTGCGGTCTCGTCGAGATCCTTGCCCCGAAACTCGACGTCGATCCCCGCTCCCTTGAAAGCCATGCGGACGAAATCACGCACGGTTTCGGTTCGGTTGGTTGCAAGCACGAAGGTATCGGCCTCGTCAGCCTGGAGCATTCGCCACATGCCCTCTACGTATTCCTTGGCAAAGCCCCAGTCGCGCTTGGCGTCCAGATTTCCGAGCTGCAGCACGTCCAGTTGGCCCAACTTGATCTTGGCAACCGAGTCGGTGATTTTTCGGGTGACGAATTCCCGGCCGCGCAGCGGACTTTCGTGGTTGAATAGAATTCCGCTGGATCCGAATATATCGTAGCTCTCCCGGTAGTTTACCGTGATCCAGTGGGCGTAAAGCTTGGCAACGCCGTATGGGCTACGTGGCCAAAACGGCGTGTCTTCCTTTTGAGGAACCGCCTGGACCTTACCGAACATCTCTGAAGTCGATGCCTGGTAGAACCGGATCTTCGGGTTCACCAGACGAATCGCCTCAAGCAGGTGCAGCGCGCCGATACCCGTGATCTGCGCTGTCGTGGTCGGCTGATCGAAACTGACTCCGACAAAGCTCTGGGCAGCGAGATTGTAGATCTCGTCGGGCTGGATCTTCTGGACCATCGCGATCGTCGTCCCCAGATCCGTGAGGTCGTACTCCACCAATTCCAAATTCGGATGCTTCGCGACGCCAACCTCCTCGAGACGCCAGAAGTTGACCGAACTGGTCCGCCGGTATGTGCCATACACCTTGTAACCCTTGCCAAGCAACAGCTCGGTCAGGTAGGCACCGTCCTGCCCAGTGACGCCGGTAATGATTGCAATCTTGTTAGTCATCTACATTCTCTTCGAAAATTGGTGAAAACAGCCCCGCTCTGGATCACGCCCATACGCGTCCTGAGCATCGCCGTACAGGAAAGCAACGGCGCCATCATAACTTGCCTGACCTCAATCAGCCCCCTGGATCGGATACTAGACTTGCGGCCGGCTTCAGAAGTGCGGCGGCAAGTTGATCGGCGCTCTGCGCCCAGGTCAACCAGGGCAGCTCGTCAGTCCGCGGATGCGCGTTCTGCGTATGCAGCTCTAGCCATTTTTCGATGGCGCTCGCTATCTCCGCCGACGTGTTTCCTGCGAAGTATGCGGCGTGCTCGCCAGCAACCTCGCGGAACACCGGGATATCGCGGATCAGAATTGGCAGTCGTCGCTGCCCCGCCTCGATCAGTGGCAAGCCAAAACCTTCACCCTCAGAGGCGGCGATGAGGCAGGTGCAGGACTGGTAGAGTCTTTCCAAGAGCTCGTCGCTGGCGGAGCTGAGCCAAAACAGATTGCGATGAAGCTGGGGATGCTTTTCCAACTTTTCGCAAAGCTCGTCCACCATCCAGCCCTTCTTGCCGACGATCACTAGGGCGATCTCCTGCCCTGCAGACCATAGGTGCTCGAATGCGGCCAATACGCCGGCATACCCCTTACGAGGTTCGAGCGTGCCGACCATCAAGAAACTCCTCACCTGCTGCAGGCGAGAGAGAAGCGCGCGTCCGCATGATCCGGCATACCCTGACTGGGAGCACTTCCTTCAAGGTCAGCGCCAAGATGAAACCACGCGACGTCTGGCTGCATCCCGATTCCATTCTCCAGCATCCATCCGGTCACATCATCTGCAACGGCCTGCGAAATACAGATCAAGCGGTCCGATACGGAAACGATCCCTCGCAGCCAGCGCTCGTGGTGCTGCCCGCCGGGCCCGGGCCACCATTGTGGATTCCGCACGGGCAGGATGTCATAGACCACAAAACTGATTGCTACCCCTGCAACATGAAAGTAATCGAACCAATCGGAGGCCAGATCAACGGCGTGCCCCACCAGATCCAGACCGACGAAGACGTCGCCAGCGTGACACACCAGTGCCGCATCCTCACCAAGATCCTGACCTAGAAGGTGGCCGGCGTAGGCATTGGCGCACACATAGCGACGTGACTCGCGATCCAACCTGACGAGCTGGATGCGGTGGCCATGCGGTGGCCGGCGCAGCCACTCATTCGAGATGGCGCGCGTCACGCGCTGGATGCCCGTGCCACGATCGTGCGCGGCCAGCTCGGTAACGTCGAGCATGAGCATGCGCTCCTCTGGCGCTATGCTACGGTCCAACGCATCTGCTGCTGCAACCAGTGCGAGCGTTTGCGTACTTTTCCGGCCAAGTGCGGCCATGGCTACATTAAGTGCCTGACCAGCATCGGTGCGCGGCAAGGATCGCATATGCACGCTCTCGCAAGCGTCGAGAAACGCTGTTGCGCTTCTCTCCCAAGAGAACGCAGCAGCCCGCTGCTCCGAAAAAGCGCGAGCTCCCGCTACGGCTGCATCATTCTCAAGCATCCAGCGGATCCGCTCGGACATCTCGGCAGTGTCATACGGATCAAACAGCATGGCCGGCTCCGTGGCAATCTCCGGAACACTTGAAGCGTTGGCTGCAATGACCGCTGCACCACATGCCATTGCTTCCAACACCGGCAAACCAAAGCCCTCGTGCCAGGACGGAAACACGAAGAAGCGGCATTCGTTATAGAGCGCAACCAGCTCTTGGTCTGAAACATAACCGGTAAAGATGATCTCGTCCGCTTGCAACCCTCGCTCCGACGCGACGCGTTTGAGATCGTCCACCAACGGCGAAGGCATGCGTCCGGCCATGACCAGGCGGGCAATCCTACGCGTTGCAATGGGTAGTGCCGCATATGCATCGATCAAGCGGTTCAGATTCTTACGCCGATCCGCTCCACCGGTATAGAGAAAAACTCACCTTCGATCCCGAATTTGGCGCGGACCAAACGACGCGCCGGATGCTGGATTTCCAACCGTGCGAACACAGCATCGCATCCCGCAGAGATGTTGAAGACCTTATCGCTGGCAAATTTTCCAACCCGACGCGCCTCGTCAGCTGAACTTTCCGATATCGCTAAGACCGCATCCGCCCTCTGCAAAAAGAAAACTTCTCCGCGTAAGCTTTGGCATAGACCGGATCATGATTGAGATAAACCTCTGGGTTCATCATCGGAATCAAGTCATACATCGTCACCACGGTCGGGATCTGGAAGGCACGACCGATGCTGGTCAACGCGTTGTCGCCATAGCCCTCAAACAGACTGGATACATGCACGATATCCGGACTCAATGAAGCCAGCGCTGCCTCCCTCACAATCTCGGCATGATTGCACCGCGTGCTATTCCCAGTATCGCAGGCATGCACGGGAAGAGGCACATACCACACGTGGATATTGCTCTGCGGAATGAGCCCCTTGAACGCAGCCCGAATATCCTTCACGGCCTCCGGAAAAGCACCGTTCAATGCGACATGGATATCGTGCCCCCGTGCGTCGCGAGCTACTGCAAGCGCCAACGCCAGGCTATAGCGCCCGATACCCCGGAAACGACTCTCCGACTGCGCTCCTGCAGATCCATCACGATGCGCATCAAGCGGACTCCCCATTGCGTATGGCCAACATGCGCTCATAGATCTTATGACCACGCGCAGACAGCTTCGATGCCGCGACCCGCTCGGCAACCACGGTGACATCCACGACTTGGCCGGGACGCGGCCGATCCTCCACCACTGGCTGAATCACGCTATCAATCCCCATATCCGCCGCGACGGCGCCCTGATCCTGGCATGGACGGAAGGCACCATACGCAACCAGTTATTTAGAACACGGGCAAGCGCGGGGCGCTTGAGAACACGACGAACCAGGGCAAGCAGGATCCGCTTCAGCGATGCGCGAGGCCACCTCACCAAACGCGCCATCCCTCGTAAAGGACGCGTCAGACGCCATGACGCGCTAGCCTGGATATCGTGGAGATTTTGCTCCGCAGTGGTGGCACGCAGGTACCAATGGTGGGCATTCTGAAGTGAAGAATTGAGCTGCAGGCGGAGTTCATCCAGCTGCTCACGGGCGACAGTGAAGCTGGCGCCGGAAGTCTCAATCTCCGGCGAAGGTCATGCATATTCGAGGTGCCCGACAGCTGAAGATGATGCAACTCGCCTATAGTATCTTTCAGCCCACCGATCTCGCTGTTGAGCTTGTCGATGGCTTCTTCACGCTCATTTGCGGGCAGATACCAGTGATGGGCGTTACTCAGCGACTCACCAAGCTTGGTCTCGACTTCGGCCGAGCGTGCTTCGGCCGCCCGAATGGAGCGCTCATAGATGAGCAGTGCGTGCTCCTGCTTTCGCAGCAGCCATACCCAGCCGGCTCGCTCTACCTCATCATCTTTCTGGCCAATCGCCTCACTCAAAGCGCGAAACGTCCATTCCCCACGTGGGCGATTGAATATCGTATAGAACGCGGCCCGATAGCGAGCCGGCAGCATGGAGATATCGAGGAGCGGGCGGCGAACGGGCAATGGCGGCGCGATCTGCCCCTGCACCAATTCCCGCAGCGTTATCAAGAGCGAAAGAAGTAGGTCGTCTGGCCAGACGCAATCAACCGCGCTAGTCGAGACGGCACCATAGTCGATAAAGGTGGCAGTGCCGTTGTCATTGACAAGCAAGTTCCAACAACGCAGATCGTTGTGGTAAAGCCCGGCCGCCTCCAGCGCAACAAGTTGCGTAATGATGGAATCGGCTATCTCCTCGTAGGAATACGGCGCTTTGTCTTGGATCATCTCCGAAAGCAAGCGCCCTTGCAGCTGTTCTCGCAGAATCCATACGTCGCGACTGTCCTGCAGGTTGCGCATCAGAGCCGGAACAACCACCCCAGTAGGCGGATCACGCAAGAAGCTCACTTCATTTTCGTATTCTGCGAGGTTGATCTTCCTCCTCGACGCCTCAACCAAGGACATCTGCTTGAGAATCACGCCATCGGCAAAGTAGTAGCGTCGCGTCCCTGCGTGACTGTTCATGGCATGAGCGTGTGATTCCGTGCGCCACGAAAGAAATTCGCGGAAATCATCGCCAAGCATCCAGTAACGGCTGCTTGCGAAATACAGGGGCCTGGCGATACCTGACAGATGCGTTCCCTGGTGGGCCAGCACCCGGAGAAACGCATAGCGCTGCAGCAATTGCGCCGGGTCACCCGGCTGCGATGCCCCCAATACAGCGGTTCTTCCCGCACAGCAAGCTCGTATATGCCAACTGCAATACAAGCGTCGATCTGCCCGATCAACCCGACAACAGGCTCCAGGCCATGCTCATGGATAAGATGATGAAAGACGCTCAGCCCGAGGACGAGATCATATCTGCCAACCTGCAGCCCCCGACGATGTCCTCGATCCGGGCACATTCGAAAGTGGCCGCCACAAAGCCCTGCTCTTCCGCCAGCGCCCGGCATACCGCCACGTTGCGATCGAGAAAATCCGCACCATGGACGATAGAACCCCGCGCCGCCAGGTTGAGGGAGAAATAGCCTTGTGCGCATCCAAGATCGAGCACCCGAATCGGACGCCCCAATGCCGTCCGAAGGTGGGCGACCACATCGAGGATGACCTCCAGGCGGTCCTCGCACCCACGGGAGCTACCGTCAGAGATTTCTGGATGGCCAAAAATCGGCTGATACTTCTCGGGTAATGCAGCAACGAGATCGGCGATAGAACTGTTGCCCGGGAAACGGAATGCGTCATCGATGGAAACCTGGAATTAGCGGCACGCCGATGGCGCGGACAGAGACGGCGGTCAAGGAACGTCGGCGGAAAATTCGGCTTTCAAGTCAACGATGCCCCAAAACTGCATGGGACGACTGACATCCAGCAAGATGGCATCATAGCGTCTGTCCAGGGGCACCAACTCGCCGAGCGGATCGCCGCTCGACACCCCCAACGACACCATGTAGTGCCCTTCATTCACGCTCAGCGGCAATGCGAAATAGCAGGTAATCACATCGCCTGCGCGCGGAGAAAGCGTCTTCCGTCCGTCGCTTGCCAAAAATGAGTTTGTCCCATAGAGGAACAGCCCTTCGAGCGTCTTCAACAACAGGCCCGGGACAACGTTGTCGAAGTCGCGCTCGAAAACAATCTTCATGTGAAACTTCGTGACCGCGCCGCTGTCGACTCTTGCGGGAAAACGCTCACCACTACTCGTCACCGCATAGTCGACGATCTTCGCTCCGCCCTGACCCCAGCGGTGCTCATTGCGGTTATATCCAGGGCGGGTATGGAATACGTCATCGATGCTTTCGCCCGGGATCGCTTCGATCGGAGCGGCCGCACCAGCAGAGTTAGAGCTGCGCTTCCGCCCAAAAAGTTCGTCCAGATACAAATTGGAAACTTCGCGCGCTGGGCCATCAGCGTAGACGCCACCATCTCTGATGAATAGCACGCGCTCGCAGTGCTTGACGATGTCACCTACTGCGTGGCTCACCAGGATCAATGTGGTCCCCTGCTCCTTGAATTCCTGCACGCGCTTGAAACACTTCGCCTGAAAATAGGCGTCTCCTACAGAAAGCGCTTCATCGACGATCAGCACGTCGGGACGGAACGCCGTCGCCACAGCGAACGCTACCCGCACTTGCATTCCGCTGGAGTAAGTTTGCACTGGCGCATCGAAGTACTCGCCGACCTCAGCGAACTCCTCGATCCCGGGCATGGCCGCATCGATTTGCTGTTGGGAGTACCCCATCAAACCAGCAGAATGGTAAGCATTCTGTCGGCCCGTCAGATCCGGATTGAATCCCATGCCCAATTCCAAGATTGCAGCAATTCTCCCCGACCGGACTATCGCCCCTTCGGTAGGCTGTACAGTGCCGGTGATCAGTTTGAGCAATGTACTTTTTCCAGCGCCGTTGCGCCCCACCACACCAACGGATTCGCCGGCTTTGATTGAGAACGAAACATTGCGCAAAACCCAATGCTCTTCACGTGCCTGCACCGGAGCACCGAACCAACTGGCCGCGCGCAGCCACTGACTGCTCCAAACCCGATACGCCTTGCCGACGGCCTCGACTCGCATGACGACATCACTCATAGCGCATCCACCATTTCCTGACTCGCACGCCGGAACACTACTAACGACATCATGCCTAATATGACGGTTGCCGCACATAGGGGCACCAACGACTGCCAGTCTGGCATTTTGTCGTAAAGCAGAACCTGCTGATACGCCGTTACCAGTGGGAACAAGGGATTCAGCCTGAAAATTTTGGCAACATTCTCTGGAAGAATACTAATGTTGTAGACGATAGGCGTTAGCCAGAAGAGCGCTTGCAACACTACTGGTACAACTTGTGCGATATCGCGCATAAATACATTGAATACACCTAGCAACAAACCGAGCGACATTGCAAAGGTCAACGTCAACAACAGCAAGAATGGTAACCAGAGGACCTGCTCCCCAGGAAAATGCCCCAGAGCAGCAAATACAGTAAATATGGCCAGCAACAGCAGAAGATTATTCACAAGCATCGCACCGCCAGCGATGAAGGGAAGACAAATCCTTGGAAAAGCCATTTTTTCATCAAATTACCATTTTCCACAAACAACGAGACACATTTATTAATTGTCTCGTTGAACATACTCCAGCATAGCGTTCCAGCCATGAGGTACAACGCATAAGCATATTTATTGTCGATCCCAGGCAGCTTTGCCGACAAAACCTCTGAAAGGATCGTCGCAAAGATCAGCACCTGCATCAATGGATGGATGATCATCCACATCGCACCGAGCTTGCTCTGGATGAAACGCATCCTCAACTCGTTCTTGATCGAAGAGAAGACGAAGTATCTATATACCCATAATGGTCGCAGCAAGTCTTTCATGAGGTCACGCTTACCGAAGAGGGCAGAATAAGAATGGCAAAAATCTCAGGAAACAGAATAGGTAGGCCGTTATGGATGATCATTGAGGGAAACCAGCCTCTTCACACTCTAGCGCTAAAAGCGATGGAGCAGCACGCCGTTGCCAGAGTAGTGATCGGACCATGCTACATAGACGCTGTGCAGAGTATTGGACACCTGCGCGACTCTGAAGCGTCGGCAAAATTGCGGCGGTTGCAATAACTCCCTGGCTCTTGAGCAGGTTGAGATCGGCAACGTCTGTGACCAAGACGCGATCACATCGCCTGAGCGCCCGAGTCAGCGCAGGATCCCAGGGATCGAGCACGGTAATCTGAGGCAGCAGCACAATGACGATTCGGTCAAGATTAAGCTGGTTCTCCAAGAGACCAGCGAACCACTGTTGATGATGCAGAATTTCAGGACAATCGACCACCACCGCATTGCTCCGCTGATGCCCAATTCTGGGAAAGGATTGGCTTGCGCCCTGGCGTGGTTCTGCCAGAGCGCCCAACTTTGCCTCTCCCGTTGCAGCTAAAGATACGGCCGGGGCATCGATCTCGAATACGGCCAGCTCGCCGTCCAGGCTACAACTAAGCTCAGCAAAGGCGCTAGCTGTGCTAGAAGCTAGCGACACCGGGGCAACCCAGACGACGCGGGGCGTAACAGTACGGATCGGTCGAGCCGCTAGATCGCGGACAAATGCCAATAGCCGCTCCGCCACATCCGCCCACCGAAAGTGTTGCTGCAGCAGCCGTTGACCACGAAGGGTTCTTTCGTTTCGCTGCTCGGCCGGAAGGCAATGCACTTCGCGCAGGAGCTGAGAAAGATTCGTCCGAGATGGTTCAGCCCAAACCGAATGAGGGAGACCGAACACCGTTTCGGCAGGCGCGAATTGGTAATCAATCAGCCAGGCTGTCTGATCATTGCAAAATTCGCATTGACCGCCCCACGCAGTGGTAATGACAGCCAAACCGGACAACATCGCCTCTGCCAACGGTAGTCCGAAGCCCTCGGCTCGGCTGGGAGCAACCATAACGTCGCATTGGGTGTAAAGATGCTTCAAACTGGTACTTTCGATATCCTCCTCAATCAGAATTACGTGAGGAAAGTCGACCCGTTCACGACGCGCCTGATCCAGCAAGCGACGCACATCGTTCTGAGGGTTGGCAAAAGTTTTTATGATCAGCGAGACGTCATCGCTATCGCTAAAAGCATCGCCATAGGCCTGCAGCAGGACATCCACACCCTTGCGAGGAAGGCAGGAAGACACGTGGAGAAAGCTGAAACCACGCCGCTGCAATGAAGGGGCACCTGCAGCAGGAATCCGCTCCCAGTGGTCCACTCCGGCGCCACACACTCCGACTGGTATGGCTACGCCACTGTCAACCAATGCCTTAACGACATGAGTTGATAGCGCGGAGATACCCTGGACGAACTCATTGAAGTCAGCGACCCATGCATCAGGAATTGCAGACTCCTCCCAGGCATACGCATGCAACAGGTTAAACCGCGATGCCATGTCTGCAACACGAGGAGGATAAAGCAGACGACTACACACATCGGCCGCAACCGGTGCACTTCCCGAAGCGCGCGAATGAAGCAGCGCAACCTGCGGATCGGACACAAGAAACTGTGGCCTGGCGTCAAAGTCTCCCGAGCCGTCGGTCGAATGCAACAGTACATCAATCCCTTGCGCATCAAGCGCACGAGCCAGTTCCCGGTTCACCAGAGCAAGGCTGTAGCTGCTGTCGAACGGCCCTTCGACGCGCCACAAGGGAAGCCGAGGAAGCGGATGCCGTTGCCGCAACACTTCGCGCGCCAAATTTTCGTTCGCATCCATGGCGACTGCCGCCTGCATGAGGTCCGCATCCGTAACCAACTTGCGATCACCGCAAGCGTGCGCCAATTCCGTAACGAGCGCAGCACGCATTTTCTCCAGCTCCTCGCTAGCTTCACGCCAGCCCCACTGAGTGGCCTGATGGGACTGACTGCAGGCCTCAAACGCATCCAAGGCACGCGATGCGCTGCTTTCCCATGAGAACGCACGGGCACGTTGTGGCCCGTAATTCCGGAGGTCGCGCGCAAAATCAGCGTTTACAAGGACACGTTGTATAGCCTCGGCAATAGCCGCAGGATTGGTCGGATCGAACAAGGCATCTGCGCGCCCAAGCACCTCTGGAATGCTACTGGTGTGGGCACCAATCACGGCAGCTCCGCATGCCATCGCCTCCAGCACTGGCAGGCCAAATCCCTCAAGTAGTGAGGGCAGGACGAACAATTCAGCCCCGCAATACAGTTCGACCAGAGCTTGGTCAGTGACACGTCCAGTACAGACAACCCGATCCTGAGACAATTGCAATCGACGCGTGATCAGTGCAAGCCGCTCACGCTCCAACTCGTCCAGGTGACCTGTTATCACCAACTGATGGTCTCTCAGTATTTGCTGATCCAGCAGCGCATATGCCGCGACCAGTGTCTCCAAATTCTTGCGAGGATCCATTGCCCCGCTGTACATCAGATAGTTACCGAAGATTCCATATTCATGCACAAACCGCGCACGCATTACGCTATCAACATGGACGGGTCTAAAGATTTCCGAGGCCGCAGAGGAGATATTGACCACACGTTCTGGCGAAAACGACAGTCGCTCGATCGCATCGTTCCGAACGTAATCGGAGATCGAGAGCAACACATCAGCCCGCTGCAGCGAAGCAACTTTGTCTGCATACCATTCAGCAGCCCATTGAGTGGCGATGTAACGTGAATCGTGGAGCGGAATCAGGTCGTACAAGGTCGCAGCAGTAGCGCCTCCACCTCCCCTGCGACCAATGGAGGTCACTGCCCCGTCGTTGGCACCTTCGATCAGGCTGGTGACGTGCACGATATCAGGCTGCAATGTTTGCAGGAACGACTCACGCATTCGCTCCGAAGCCACTCGCCGCCATGCGTTTGCAGGATCGCGCCAATGCACGGGTTGCGCCGTCCGGAATGCCACGACCCGCTCCCGCGGTAGCAACGCAGTCAGCGATTCGATGGCGTCGCTGGCGATGTCTCCATTGATGACCAACCAAAATTCGTGGGCGCGCGGCGCACGCAACATCGCCTCAGCCAGCGCAAGCGAATAGCGTCCGATTCCTCTATGCCTGCTGGCGGTCTGAGTTCCCTGGAGGTCAATGGCAATGCGCACGACTCAACGATCCCTCGCAACCATCGCACAACGTAGATCTTCGTAGATTCGGGCGGCACGCGCAGTCATGCGCCCTTGCAACGCCAGACTGCTTGCCCTTCCATTGATCGCTAAGTGCCCCGGCCCCATTAGGCTCGCCATCCCAAAACGAACCCCGAGGCGTTTGACAGCCATGAGCAAGCCCGGCGTTGATGACAATGCGCGCATCAGACTACGTTTCAGCAACGGTCGTACCAAGACGTAGCGGATTGCCCGAGCCAATACCGAACGCAAGATCCCAGTGCGTGGCGAAATTCGAAGCGTAGCTGCCTTCATTTGCCTGACATCGGAAAGCGCAACGAGTCGCAGCCTAGTGACATCTCGATGTGCTGCTCAGCGCGCAAGCGCCCGCTCCAAATCCGCCCGCAAATCCCCTAAATCCTCAATTCCCACGCTCAACCGCACCAGCGCATCGCTGATGCCGAGCTGCTCGCGGCGGGCCACGGGAATGGAGGCGTGGGTCATGACGGCGGGATGGTTCACCAGGCTTTCAACGCCGCCGAGCGATTCGGCCAGGGTGAACAATTCGGTCCTTTCGCAGAAGCGCTTGGCTGCGTCGAAGCCGCCCTTGAGGACGATGGAGACGATGCCACCGAAGCCGGACATCTGGCTCTGCGCGAGCGCATGCTGCGGGTGCGAGGCAAGGCCGGGGTAAATGACCTTTTCGATCGCAGGGTGGGTTTCCAGCCATTGCGCAAGCGCCAATGCGTTTTCGCAGTGGGCGCGCATGCGCAGCGGCAAGGTTTTCAATCCGCGTAGCGCGAGGAAACTATCGAACGGGCCTTGCACGCCACCGATGGAGTTCTGCAGGAACGCCATCTGCTCGGCGAGCTCGGCGTTGTCGCCGACCACGGCGATGCCACCGACCATGTCCGAGTGGCCGTTGAGATACTTGGTAGCCGAATGCACGACGATATCGGCACCCAGGCTGAGCGGGCGCTGCAGCATCGGGGAAGCAAAGGTGTTGTCGACCACGATCAGCAGGCCGTGCTTGCGCGCGATCGCGGCAATGGCCGCGATATCGACCAGCTTGAGCATCGGGTTGGTTGGCGTCTCGATCCACACCATCTTGGTGTCGGGGCGGATCGCCGCCTCGAACGCGGCCGGGTCGGTCAGGTCCACGAAGCTGAAATCCAGGCCGGCGGTGCGGCGACGCACGCGCTCGAACAGGCGGAACGTGCCGCCGTACAGGTCGTCCATCGCCACCACGTGGCTGCCGGCATCCAGCAACTCCATCACCGTCGAGGTGGCAGCCATGCCGGAAGCGAATGCGAAGGCGCGCGTCCCGCCTTCCAGCGCGGCAACGCAACGCTCGTAGGCAAAGCGCGTGGGGTTGTGGGTGCGCGAATACTCGAAACCCTGGTGCTCGCCGGGGCTGGACTGCGCATAGGTGGACGTCGCATAGATCGGCGGCATCACCGCGCCGGTGCTCGGATCTGGCGACTGCCCTCCATGGATCGCCAGCGTTGCGAGCGACAGCGCGCGCTCGCCGTCATGGCTATGAGTGGTGCGATTGGACATGGAGGTTCCCGAAAAAGTGGGCGATTGTAACAAGCAGGTCTGAATGGCCCGTGCCGCGCGTCTCATCCGAGCGCGCGGCGGTGCCGGATGACTGCACGATCACTGCACGCGACGGCGCAGGTAGTTGAGCAGGTCGATGCGGGTGATCAAACCAAGGAATTGCGTGCCGTCCATGACGATGGCGACCTGGCCACGGTCGAACACCGGCAGCAGCGCTTCGATCGGCGACGCGACGTCTAGACGATCCAGCTTGCTGACCATGGCAGTGGAAATCGGGTCGCGGAAACGGGCTTCGTCGCCATAGACATGCAGCAGCACGTCGCTTTCGTCCACGATGCCCACCAGCTCGCCGTCGTCGATCACCGGCAACTGCGACACGTCGTACAGCTTCATGCGCTGGTAGGCGGTGGTCAGCAGATCCTTCGGACCCACCACCACGGTGTCGCGCTTGTTGTACGGGCGCAGGATCAGGTCGCGCAGATCGCCGTGTTGCGGGCGCTCCAAAAAGCCGTTGTCGAGCATCCAGTAGTCGTTGTACATCTTCGACAAATACTTGTTGCCGGTATCGCAGACGAACACCAGCACGCGCTTGGGCGTGGTCTGCTCGCGGCAATACTTCAGCGCCGCGGCCAGCAGGGTGCCGGTGGACGAGCCGCCGAGAATGCCCTCCTTGGCCAGCAGCTCGCGCGCGGTATGGAAGCTTTCCGCGTCGCTGATGGAATAGGCCTTCTTGACCCGCGAAAAGTCGGAGATATCCGGCAGGAAATCCTCGCCGATGCCTTCGACCAACCAACTGCCGGACTTTTCGCTGACCGTGCCCTCTTCGATGTACTGGGTCAGGATCGAGCCGACCGGGTCGGCCAGCACCAATTCGGTATGCGGCGAGGCGCTGGCGAAAGCGCGCGACAGGCCGGTCATGGTGCCGGAGCTGCCGCAGCCGAACACGATGGCGTCCAGTTGGCCATCCATCTGCGCCAGGATTTCCGGGCCGGTACCGAATTCGTGGGCGCCCGGATTGTCCGGGTTGCCGAACTGGTTGATGAAGTAGGCGCCGGGGGTCTCGGCTGCGATCCTGGCGGCTAGGTCTTGGTAGTACTCGGGGTGGCCCTTGGCCACGTCCGAGCGGGTCAGCACCACATTGGCACCCATGGCCTTGAGATTGAAGATCTTCTCGCGACTCATCTTGTCCGGAACCACCAGGATCAGCTGGTAGCCCTTCTGCTGCGCCACCAGGGCCAGACCCAGGCCGGTATTGCCGGCAGTGCCTTCCACCAGGGTGGCGCCGGGCTTCAGGTCGCCGCGCTGCTCGGCCGCTTCGATCATCGACAGGCCGATGCGGTCCTTGATCGATCCGCCAGGATTATTCGCCTCCAGCTTGAGGAACAGCTCGCAGACGCCGGTGTCCAGGCGCTGGGCCTTGACGATCGGCGTGTTGCCAATCAGTTCGAGTACGGAGGAATGAATCGCCATCGGGATATCGTCGCTGCGCCACGCGGGCTAGACCGGTCATTATCCGACGAACCGCCGGGGAATGCTCATTCAGCATTGAACCGATTGCACAGGCCGGTGAACAAACAGGCTCAACCGGCAGCCGATCTGCCCTCCGCCAGGAACCGTGGCGCCAAATAAAGACGCGGACGGTGGCAAGCCGACGAGGAGGCCGCCACCGCCCGCGGCGGTGAACTTGTTCTAGCAGTGGGGAAGGATCAGTGGGTGAGCTGGTCGTACATGCGGGTGAGCTTTTCTTTTGCCTGCAACTTCTCGCGCTTCATCTGGCCCAAGGTCACGTCGTCGATCGGGAGCACCCCGAGTTCGGCATCCATGCATTTCTTGTTCAATAGCTTGTGGCGTTGGTAGAGCTGCTTGAACTGGGGATCGGACTTCATCAATGCGTCGATTTCGGTCTGCGGTTGCCCTTCGAACATGGCGTTACCTCCTTCACTTAAAACAAGAACGCCCCGGCCAGCGAAGGCACGGGGCGCAGCTTGGGGATGGAAGACCAACGCGTTGCAAAGGCCGACACACCAGCGGAACCACCAACAACCGCTCCACCAATGTGTCTCGTTGCGTGCCTCTGCATCACTGGCCCGGCCCTCCGTACTTCCCGGGCCGCGGAGTTGCTGCCCGGAGGTACGACCCTACGCCGGTCGCGAAGGGGGTTCAAGACCGAAACGGCCGCATTTGCCGTTCCCTGCCCCAATCAGTGACCGCGGTTCAACCAGGCGTCATGCACGGGTTAAAAGACCTTAACTTCCAATCACTTGCAACAATGCCATCAGGGGCGACAACGACCTCGGCCGCGCGGGTCTTGCTGGCCGCGCCCTTGGTGCCGGTGACCTGCAACCGCGAGGCAGACACCCCACCGGCCACCAAGGCATCGCGCAGCGCTTCGGCACGCTTCTTGGCAATGGCGGCATCGGTGTCGAAGCCGACGATGCTGACCCGGCCCTTCTTGCCGATATTCAGGTACTCGGCCAATGCCTTGGCCTGCCCGGCGGCATCCCCGGACAACGCCGCCTTGCCACCGAAGGCGCCACTGCTCAGGGAAAACACTTCGCCGCGGCTGTCGAACTTGGCGGGCGGCAGCTTGGCCCCGGCCACCAGCTCGGCCTCTTCATGCGCCAGCTGCACGGCCTTCTGCTGGGCCGCGTTGAGCTTGGCGGTCTGCTTGCCGGCCACGCTGGTCAACGCCAGCTCGGCGTCCTGGCGGGCGAGCGCTTCCTGTTCGGCAGCCTGGCGTGCCTGCTCGGCAGCCTCGGCCTGGATCTGCGCCTGCACGCGCAGGCGCTCGGCCTCCTGGCGCGCCCGTGCCGCGTCGCGGCGGCTGACTTCGATCAGCAACTCGTTGCGCGTGCCTTCCAGGCGGTCCAATTCGCGCCGCGCCAGCGCGGTGCGGGCGGTGAGCTCGGCGATTTCGACCCGGCGGCCGGCCAGGAACACCAGCTCGTCGCGGTCGCGGCGCTTGGCCTCGGCCAGCGCAGCCACGCTTTGCTGCGCCTGCAACCGCTCAAAGCGCGCCAGATCGTTGGTCTGCGGGTCGTTCTGTAGCGCGGCCAGGCGCCGGTTGAGCGCGTCGGCCTGCGGGTCGTCCTTGGCCGCCATCGCCAGCGGCGGCAACGTCGCCAGGCTCAACGCACCGAGATACAGCAAGGGGCGCAGGTTCATCGGCCGCCCTCCCAGGTATTGAGGGTGTTCTGCAACTGCGCCACTTCCTTCCTGCGCTGTTCCAACTGAGCAGTGACCACCGCTTCTTCGCTGCGGGCCTTGGCCAGGTCGGCGTCCGCGGCTGCGCGCAAGGCGATCTGGGGCACCTGCTTGCGCTGGCGCTTGTCCAGTTGCGCCTGTTGGGCCTGCATCAATTCCTGGCGAGCCAGGTTGACCAAATCCGGTGCGTATTGGTCGGCATCGGCCTGGGTCGCGCGTTGCACGGCCTGTTCGGCGGCGGTGAGCTCCGGTGCCACCTGGGCGGCGGCCGGAGAGGAAAGAATCATGAAACAGGCGATGCCATACAGGGATCGCCGCAAGTATGCGAAGCTAGCCGTCATTAGGGGAGCCGTAGCGAGAAGTCTCGAGCACGGCCATTGTCGGAAGCCTGCGGCGGACTTGCAACGAGACGCTGCTGTTTGTTGGGGAACCATTGCGCATGGATATCGGCTACTTCCTGAAGCTGATGACCGAAAAGAATGCCTCGGACATGTTCTTGACCACCGGCGCGCCGGTGTACATCAAGATCGAGGGCAAGCTTTACCCGCTCGGCAATACGGGGTTGCCGCCGGGGATGGTCAAGAAAATCGCCTACTCATTGATGGACGAAGGCCAGGTGCCGCAGTTCGAGCGCGAGCTCGAGCTCAACATGGCCATCGCCCTGCCAGACGCCGGCCGCTTCCGCGTGAACGTGTTCAAGCAGCGCGGCGAAGTGGGCATGGTGATTCGCGCCATTCGCAGCCGGATCCCGAGCATCGAAGAGCTCAACCTGCCGCAGGTGCTCAAGGACGTCATCATGACCCCGCGCGGGCTGGTGCTGGTGGTGGGTTCGACCGGTTCGGGCAAGTCGACCTCACTGGCCTCGATGATCGACCACCGCAACAGCACCACCACCGGGCACATCCTCACCATCGAGGACCCGATCGAATACCTGCACAAGCACAAGATGTCGATCGTGAACCAGCGCGAGGTCGGCCTGGACACCCACGCCTTCCAGAGCGCGCTGAAGAACGCCATGCGCGAGGCGCCGGACGTGATCCTGATCGGCGAGATCCTGGATGCCGAAACCATGGAGGCCGCCATTGCGTTCGCCGAAACCGGCCACCTGTGCCTGGCGACGCTGCACTCCAACAATGCCGACCAGACCATCGAGCGCATCCTCAACTTCTTCCCGGAAAGCGCGCACAAGAACGTGCTGATGAACCTGGCGCTGAACCTGCGCGCGGTCATTTCCCAACGTCTGGTCAAGGGCGTGGACGGCCGTCGCCGACCGGCCACCGAAGTGCTGCTCAACACGCCGATGATCCGCGACCTGCTGCGCCGCGGCCAGGTGCACGAGGTCAAGGCAGCGATGGAAGAATCGCTGGAAGAAGGCATGCAGACCTTCGACCAATGCCTGTTCCGGATGGTCAAGACCGGCGAGATCGAGCAGGAAGAAGCGTTGCGCGCGGCCGATTCGCGTGACGGCCTGGCGCTGAAGTTCCGCCTGTCCGAAGGCGGCTCCGGCGAACACGACCCATACGCGGACTACGAAGCGGCCGCGGCACCGAAGATCAGTCACGGGTTCATCTGATCGGTTGGGCGGCGACGACCGGCGACCTTGCGGCGCCGGGGGCTGCTGGATCCTGGTCTTTCAGGGCGGGCTCTGCGGCGCGCTCCTCGATGCGACCCGCGCCCTCATCCGGCGCTGCGCGCCACCTTCTCCCGCTTGCGGGAGAAGGAAGATCGGTGGCCCCGCTTGCGGGAGAAGGGAGAGATCAGCGGCCTCCCGCTTGCTGAGAAGGGAGCGATCGGCGCTCGCACGGTGCTTTTAGGTGCCGGTGCCGACGCTCTCAAACTTACGTTCCGATGTCGCCTTGCGTGGCGCCATCTGCCGGATCAGGTAACTGCCTGCCTGCCCTTCTCTCGCGCCGCGGGAGAAGATGCCCAAGTGCCGCCGAGCGGTTGATTGACCTTCTCCCGTGCCTACGGGAGAAGGGTCCCCGAAGGGCGGATGAGGGCCGCAATCTTTTGCCCTCACGCCACCGCATCCACCTGCATTTCCGGCCGTGCCGCATCGAAGGCCGGCAACTGCAGGCAGGCCTGCTCGATGCGCCGCAGGGTCGGATACGGCGCCAGATCCACCTCGAACCGGTGCGCGTTGTAGAGCTGGGGGATCAGCACGCAATCGGCCAGGCCCGGCGCATCGCCGTGGCAGAAGCGCCCGGTCTGCGCATCGCGCGCCAGCTGTGTTTCCAGTGCCGCAAAGCCACGTTCCATCCAGAGCCGTGTCCACTGCTGGCGTTGCGGAGCCTCCAGTGCGAACTCGCGCTCCAGCACCTGCATGACGCGCAGGTTGTTGAGCGGGTGCACATCGCAGGCGATGAGCTGCGCCAGTGCGCGCACCCGGGCGCGTTCGGCAGGCGCGCGCGGCAGCAACGCCGTGCTATCGGCGAATGCCTCTTCCAGGTACTCCAGAATCGCCAGCGACTGCGCGATCACCACATCGCCATGCCGCAACGTCGGCACCAGTTCCTGCGGATTGAGTTGCGCGTAGGCCGGCGCGTGCTGCTCGCCGCCATCACGCACCAGATGCACCGGGTGGGCGATGTAATCCAGCGCCTTCAACCCAAGACCGATGCGCACGCGATAGGCCGCGCTGGAGCGCCAGTACGAAAACAGCGCCAGGGCCGCGTTCATACGCAACCGCCCGCCGTCGCTGCGCCGCACGTCATGACAGCGGCTGCCGCTCGACGCGCTGCTCGATCGCACCGAAGATGCTGGCGCCACTGGCATCGAACATCTCGATCCGCACCACGTCGCCGAAGGCCATGAACGGCGAGCTCGGCTTGCCGTCGCGCAGGGTCTCGACCACGCGTTGCTCGGCAAAACACGAGGCACCCAAGCTGGTGTCCTGGTTGGCGATGGTGCCCGAGCCGACGATGGTGCCGGCCGACAGCGGACGGGTCTTGGCGGCGTGGGCGATCAGTTGGGCGAAGTCGAACTGCATGTCGTTGCCGGCTTCGGGAGCACCGAACCAGGCGCCGTTGACGTGCGTGACCAGCGGCAGATGCAGCTTGTTGTCGCGCCAGGCATCGTCCAGCTCGTCGAGGGTGACGAACACCGGCGACAGCGCCGAACGCGGCTTGATTGCACGAAGCCAAAGCCCTTGGCGAGCTCGGCCGGGATCAGGTTGCGCAGCGAGACATCGTTGACCAGCCCCACCAACTGGATGTGCGCAGCTGCCTGCTCGGGCGAGGCGCCCATCGGCACATCGTCGGTGATGACCACAATCTCCGCTTCCAGGTCGATGCCGTAGTCCTCGCTGATCACCTTGATGGCATCGCGCGGGCCATAGAAGCCGGCACTGGTGGCCTGGTACATCAGCGGGTCGGTGTAGAAGCTTTCCGGCACGTCGGCATTGCGGGCGCGGCGCACCCGTTCTACGTGCGGCAGGTAAGCGCTGCCGTCGACGAACTCATAGGCGCGTGGCAACGGCGCGGCCAAGGCGTGCATATCCAGATCGAACACGCCATCGGCACTGCCATCGTTGAGCGAGGCCGACAAGGCATTCAGGCGCGGCGCCACATTGCTCCAGTCCTCCAGCGCGCGCTGCAGGGTCGGCGCAATGCCGGTGGCGCGCACGGCGGTGCGGTCGCGCGAGACCACGACCAGGCTGCCGTCGCGGCCGCCTTCCTTCAGGGAACCTAGCTTCATGACCATCCTGTGCTGTGGCTGATCGGGCGATTGTACGGCCTGCCGCAACAGTGGTTGCACCTGAAACAACTGACCGTGACCACAACCGCGAAACGGCGATTTTGTGCAGCGCGCCAAACGCGAGTACACTTGCCGGGTCTGCATGCGGCCGTCCGTTTCCCTTAGGGACAGCCGGCGAGGCCAGGATCGATCGATCCGCTCGCCCGCCCCACCCGACGCCTTTCGTGGTGCCGACAAACCCATCGCTTCTTGATCGGGTTGATCCACCATCTCGCAGCGCGGTTCACGGGAACGCTCCGAGCCTCACCTTCTTGCATCTGCAATGCGTTTGCGCTCCGGGCTTGGCTTGGCGGCGACGCTTTACTTGGAGCTTCCTGATGTCGTTTGAATCCCTGGGCCTTGCGCCCTTCCTGCTGCGCGCGTTGGCCGAGCAGGGCTACGAAACCCCCACCCCGATCCAGCAGCAGGCGATCCCGTTGGTGCTGGCCGGTCACGACCTGCTGGCCGGCGCGCAGACCGGCACCGGCAAGACCGCCGCCTTCGGCCTGCCGCTGCTGCAGCACCTGGGCACCGCGCCGCAGACCGTCAACGGCCCGCGCAAGCCGCGCGCGCTGATCCTGACCCCCACCCGCGAACTGGCCACCCAGGTACACGACAGCCTGCGCGGCTACAGCAAGTACCTGCGCATCCCCAGCGCGGTGATCTATGGCGGCGTGGGCATGGGCAACCAGCTCGATGCGCTGCGTCGTGGCGTGGACCTGCTGATCGCCTGCCCGGGCCGCCTGATCGACCATATCGAGCGTCGCAGCGTGGACCTGTCCGGCATCGAGGTGCTGATCCTGGACGAAGCCGATCGCATGCTCGACATGGGCTTCTTGCCGTCGATCAAGCGCATCCTGACCAAGCTGCCGCGCCAGGACCGCCAGACCCTGCTGTTCTCGGCAACCTTCGAAGAGAACATCAAGCAGCTGGCGCTGGAGTTCATGCGCAACCCGATGCAGATCCAGGTCACCCCGAGCAACACCGTGGCCGAGAGCATCACCCACCGCGTGCACCCGGTCGACGGCGCGCGCAAGCGCGATCTGCTGCTGCACCTGCTGGCGCAGGACAGCCGCGAGCAGACCCTGGTGTTTGCGCGTACCAAGCACGGCAGCGACAAGCTGGCACTGTTTTTGGAGAAGTCCGGCATCAAGACCGCGGCGATCCATGGCAACAAGAGCCAGGGCCAGCGCATGCGCGCGCTGAGCGACTTCAAGGCCGGCCGCGTGACCGTGCTGGTGGCCACCGATATCGCCGCGCGCGGGATCGATATCGATCAGCTGCCGAAGGTCATCAACTACGACCTGCCGATGGTGGCCGAAGACTACGTGCACCGCATCGGCCGCACCGGCCGTAACGGCTCCACCGGCGAGGCGATCTCGCTGGTGGCGCAGGACGAAGCCAAGCTGCTGCGCCAGATCGTGCGCATGCTGGGCCGCGATGTGGAAATCCGCGACGTGCCGGGCTACGAGCCGCAGACCCCGATCCGCTGGGGCAACAGCGCGCCGGGTCGTGCCGAGCAGCCGGGTGGCGAGCGCGCCCCGCGCAAGAGCCACGCCCGTCGTCCGCACGGCGATGCACCGCGTCAGGCGCATGCGCATGCCGGCCCGAAGAAGCCGGGCAGCCAGCGCAGTGGCGGGCCGCGTCAGGCCAACGCTGGCGCGGGTGCAGGCCGCCGCGATGGTGGACGTGGCGGCAATGGCCGTCCGGCCAACCGCGGCGCCTGAGCGCTGGGTTTGCGCTGAGAACAAGGGCCGCGATGCGGCCCTTGTTCTGTCCGTCCCGGCCTGCCCGGGCTCTTGCGGGATCCTGCACTGCGCAGTCCCGCATCCTTCCCTCTTCCTGCTTGCCGAATCACCATCATGGACATCTTCAAGGTCTTCACCCTGGAAGCCGCCCACCGGCTTCCCAACGTGCCGCCTGGGCATAAATGCGCGCGCCTGCACGGCCATTCGTTTCGCGTCGAGCTGCATGTCAGCGGCGAACCCGGCGCCGAGACCGGCTGGATCATGGATTTCGGCGACATCAAGGCCGCCTTCCAGCCGATCTACGACCGCCTGGACCACCATTACCTCAACGACATCGAAGGGTTGGAAAACCCCACCAGCGAACGCCTGGCGATCTGGATCTGGCAGCAGCTCAAGCCGGCGCTGCCGCAGCTGAGCGAGATCGTGGTGCATGAGACCTGCACTTCCGGCTGCCGCTATCGCGGCTGAGCGGTGGCGCAGCGGAGTGACCTGAAGCCGCCAGCTGGCGGCTTCTGTCGTTTTGGGGGCTGGCTAATCTATTGATAGAAAAGCGCTTTTCCGGTCATTTGGAAAATCTTCAGGAAACGTGTTGCATCGCAGCAACATCGACGTATGCTGCAACGCAACAAACAGTCACGGCTTTCCCCCCGAGGGGGTTCGCAATGTCGGCGCAGTTCGAAAACAGCTTCACCAGTCAGTTCGCGTCTGCTGCAGCACGTGCCAACCAGCTGGCGTTGGAGACGCTGGAACGCAACGTCAACGCGACCAGCAGCTTCTTCGGCGAGTTTGCGCAGGCGCGCGACCTGGGCGCCTACCAGACGCTCTGGCCGAAAGGCCTGCAGGTAGCGCGCGACAACCTGGAACGTCTGGCCTCGGTCAACCAGGAAGTAGTCGGGCTGGGACTGAAGATGTCCAGCGAGCTTGGGCAGTTTGCCAAACAGCAGTTCGAAAACGGCAGCGATCAGGCCGGCGCCTCAGGCAAGCCCCGGCGCAAGTAAGACCGCCAATCAAATTCAGCGTCTTTGCATGGGTCCCTCCCCCGTGCAATCCGGTCCGACAGATCCCTCCCTCTGTCGGGCTTTTTTATTGCCTGCGCAGGCGCGCCGTGCGAGCTAGCGCGGCACCTGCAGCCCGTGTGCCCGGGCGGCAGCGTCGGCGCCCGGTCGCCATGGGATCCGGCCCCAGCACGGCATGGCCAGACGCTGGCGCAGCATGCCGATGTTTTCTTCGATGCGCTCCATCTGCGGATCGATTTCATTGGCGATCCACCCGATGCATTGCAGCCCATCGGCAGCGATGGCCGCGGCAGTGAGCCGCGCGTGGTTGATGCAGCCCAGCCGCACGCCCACCACCAGCACCACCGGCAGCTGCAACGCGCGCACCAGATCGGCTTGATCCAGGGTCGCGCTCAGCGGCGCGGCCCACCCGCCCACGCCCTCCACCACCACCATCTCGGCCTGCGCGCGCAATTGCGCGAATGCGTGCGCGATGGGCTCCAGCGCCAGCGTCACGCCAACATCGGCTGCCGCCAGCTCCGGTGCCAGCGGCGCCGGCAAGGCGTAGGGATTGAGCGTGGCGTAATCGGGCCGAGGATCGCTGGCCGCCTGCAGCGCCAGCGCGTCTTCGTTACGCCAGCCCTGCGGTGTGTGCTCGCAGCCGCTGGCCACCGGCTTCATGCCGATGGCGCGATGGCCGCGTGCGCGCAAGGCGTGCAACAGCGCGGTGCTGCCCATGGTCTTGCCGATGCCGGTATCGGTGCCGGTGACATAAAAAGCTGGATGCTGCATACGCCTGATCCTGCGGCTGCGCCGCCATTGCCGTGAGGGCGCGCAGCATAGCGTGCGCGCTGCGCGTGCGGCTGAGGCCGGTTGATTGGTAGTCGTTTGTCAGCCAGGCTACGCTGCCGATGTGCGCGGTCCTGGTTGCCTGGGCCGATGATGGCGATTCAGCGGTGGAGTCGGTCAGAGCAGGTGCCGATGTGCGCGGTCGGGCGCGCGCGATTCGCGCGGTGTCGGACATGCCGTACCGCTTACGGCGAATTCTGCAGGTGTGTGATGCCGGCGGCTCTGCGGCTGGCAGCGCTTGCGCCTTCCCTTCCCGATCGCAACGACGCTGCAAGACGGCCACTGCTAAACTTTGCCGATGTTCGCCACCTCTTCGCTGACCGGCAGCAAGCCGGAACAATATGCCCAGCTCACCGCCCAGGCCCAGGCACTGGTGCACGGCGAGCCGGACCGGATCGCCAATGCCGCCAACCTGGCCGCACTGATCTTCCATTCGTTGCCATCGCTCAACTGGGCCGGCTTCTACTTCTACGACGGCCGCGAGCTGGTGGTGGGGCCGTTCCAGGGCCTGCCGGCGTGCGTGCGCATTCCGCTGGACAAGGGCGTGTGCGGTGCGGCTGCCAGTACCCGGCAGAGCCAGCGCATTGCCGATGTGGACGCGTTCCCAGGTCATATTGCCTGCGATTCGGCATCGCGCTCGGAGCTGGTGATTCCACTGGTCAAAGACGATGCGCTGGTCGGCGTGCTGGACCTGGACAGCCCGGAGCTGGACCGCTTCGATGCCGACGACCAACGTGGCCTGGAAGCCATTGCGCAACTATTCGTAGACGCGCTGGCGTGACCACCGAGCGAATGCGCAACATCGGGCCCAAAAGCGCGGCTTGGCTGCGTCAGGTCGGGCTGCGCACGCAGCAGGACCTGCAAGCGGTGGGTGCGGTGGTCGCTTTCGTCAAGGTGCGCCGCGCTGGCTTCAAGCCCAGCCTCAATCTGCTGTATTCATTGGAAGGCGCGTTGGCCGATTGCCATTGGCAGGACATACCCGAAGCGCGTCGGCATGCCTTGCTCGCCGAATACGAAGCGGCCAGCGCGCTGCTGCCGGTGCGCGGCCGCGCCGTCGGCGGGCCGGTGGAAACCGTGCACTATGCGCGCGCCGACAATGACGACACGCATGGCGATTCGGATACGGCGGCCGACCTCTACGACGCTGCGGATGCAGAGCGAGTACGCGACGAGTGAGTCGGCCGGCAGCGCTCGGCAATCGGCGGATCGATGCAGCTGGCGCATGCGCGCACTCATGCATGCAGCTTTACGTCGCAAAATGCGTGGCCCGTTTCAGAGCCTGACGCGTAAGATCCTGCGACAAGACACGCACCGGTCGGCAGACGCGGCTCAGCACGGTGTCGCCGGTGCTGGCTGCCAGCGGAACAGGTGGCGGTGAACAGTTATCAGCTTCAGCGCCGACGCCTGAGCATGCGGCCGTCACGCACGCTGCCGCCGCATCGGTTGAGCCATCGTGCGCTCGCAAGTCACCGCAACGCGAGCAGTTCACGCATGTCGTCGACGATGGCCACGGCACCGGCGCGTTGCACATCGAAACCGCGCAGGTAGCCGTAACGCACCATCGCCAGCGGCATGTTGGCGGCGTTTGCGGCGGCGGCATCGGTGGCCGAATCGCCGACCATCAAACACTGTTGCGGGCTGCGCTGGAAGTGACTGGCAAGCTGCAGCAGCGGTGCCGGGTCTGGCTTGCGCTGCGGCAACGAATCGCCCCCGAGCACACGGCTGAAATGCGCGGCGATGCCCAGATGCTCCAGCAGCGGCGCGATAAAACGCGCAGGTTTGTTGGTGCACAAGGCCAGCGTGGCGCCCGCATCGCGCAAGCCGACCAGCGCCTCGGCAACACCTGGGTACAACTGCGGGTCGTGCAGCAGGCTCGCCTGGTAATGGCGCATCATCACCGGCATTTCCGCATCGGCATCGCGCGTGCTGCCGGCTTCGCGCAATGCGGTGGCAAGCAACACCTTGACGCCTTCGCCGATCCAGCTGCGGATCTTGGCTTCGCTGAACTGCTGTAGTCCCAGCTCCTGCAAGGTACCGTTGAGCGCTTCGGCAATATTGGGTGCGCTGTCCACCAGCGTGCCATCCAGGTCGAAGATCACCAGCGGATACGGAAACATTCGGACGGCCTCGTGGATGGGAGAGCCGCAGTGTACGCAGTGCAAGATTCAGCGCACGTCACTGCCAAGCGCCGTGCATTGCTCGCTGCCGGCGCTAGATGCAGCCGCATGCCCACACGCAATGCAGCATGGAACGCTTACTCCAACGGCGGCATCTGGCCGAACAACTGCCCCTGCACCGCGCCCTCCTCGATATCGCTGAAACCGCTCAAACCCACGCCGACCAGGCGATAGCGCGTCTGCGCGGGCAGCTCCACGCGGCGGGTCAATGCCAGGGCGATCTGCGCAAGCGCCTCCTGCGAGGTAGGCGGCTGCTCGGGCGTGTAGGACCGCGTCAGGATGCGAAAATTCGAGGTCTTCAATTTCAGCACCACCGTGCGCCCGATGCGTTCGGTGCGGCGCGTGGCGAGCCAGGTTTTTTCGGCCAGCCGCAGGATGTGCGGATCCAGTGCATCAAGCGCCAGATCTTCGCTGAAGGTGTCTTCCGAGGACACCGATTGCACTTCCTGATCCGGCTCGACCGGGCGCTCGTCGATACCGCGCGCGCGGCGATACAGGCTCTGACCGAAACTGCCGAAATGCGCCTGCAATTCTTCCAAAGGCCGCTGGCGCAGATCGGCCACGGTGACAATGCCCAGTGCCGCCAACTTGCCATCCATCACCTTGCCTACGCCGGGAATGCGATTGACCTTGAGCGGCAGCAGAAAAGCGTCCACGCGACTGGGCGCAATCACGAACTGGCCATCGGGCTTGCGCCAATCCGACGCGATCTTGGCCAGGAACTTGTTCGGCGCGATGCCGGC
This sequence comes from Xanthomonas phaseoli pv. phaseoli, assembly GCA_022749655.1. Taxonomy (GTDB): domain Bacteria; phylum Pseudomonadota; class Gammaproteobacteria; order Xanthomonadales; family Xanthomonadaceae; genus Xanthomonas; species Xanthomonas phaseoli. The sequence continues at coordinate 1,413,264 of CP094243.1, read as the reverse complement.
CGATGCGGTGAGCTGGGTTTCTTCGCGGATCTGCGTACGGATCAACTGCGCGACCTCTGTCGCCAGCTGCATGCCGGTTTTGGCGTGCGTGACGTCCAGATATGCCTCGTCCAGCGACAACGGCTCCACCAAGTCGGTATGACGATGGAAAATCTCGCGCACTTGCCGCGACACCGCCTTGTAGCGTGCAAAATCCGGCGGCACGAAGATCGCGTCCGGGCACAGGCGCTCGGCCCGCACGGCCGGCATCGCCGAGCGAATACCGAAGGTCCGCGCTTCGTAGGAGGCCGCGCACACCACCGAGCGCGCGCCGCGCCAGGCCACCACCACCGGCTTGCCGCGCAGGCCAGGGTCGTCACGCTGTTCCACGGACGCGTAGAACGCGTCCATGTCCACGTGCACGATCTTGCGCATCAAGCGGGGTTCTCTGTCGCAGGCTGATGCTCATGATAAGCCAGCGCCGTCTCACACCTTGCGTCCAGAGACATCACCGCGCATCGGCGAAGCGAGCACGAGCGCGCACTGAATACCAAGGTCACGCAGCCGACGACAGCGCCTGCAAGGCCGACCACGCAGGCCTGCCACGCACGTGCCGACGGCAGGCCTGAGCGGCGTGATTTCACATGCAGCAGCGCATCTGCGCACTGCGCAATCAGCGAAACACAGCACGCATGCGTACGGATAAAACGTTTGATTGAACCGCGCGACCTCATGCACCCTTGCCCGCCTCGCCTCTCGCTCCTTGCAGGAAACGTTCGTCATGATTCGTCAAAGTACGTACTCGCGCGACCAGTTGCTGGCCAGCGCGCGTGGGGAATTGTTTGCGCCCGACAGCGGCCGTCTGCCCAACGATCCGATGCTGATGTTCGACCGCATCACCGAGATCAGCGACGCCGGCGGTGCACATGGCAAGGGGCTGATTCGTGCCGAACTGGATATTCGCCCGGACTTGTGGTTTTTCGGCTGCCACTTCATCGGCGACCCGGTGATGCCAGGCTGCCTGGGCCTGGATGCGATGTGGCAGCTGACCGGCTTTTTCCTGACCTGGATCGGCGCGCCGGGCCGTGGTCGCGCGTTGGGCTGCGGCGAGGTCAAGTTCACCGGCCAGGTGCTGCCCAGCGCCACGCTGGTGCGCTACGAGATCGATGTCAGCCGCGTCATCAACCGCAAGCTGGTGATGGCGCAGACCGATGCACGCATGCTGGTGGATGGGCGCGAGATCTACACCGCCAAGGATCTGCGTGTGGGCATGTTCACTTCAACGGAGAATTTCTGATGCGTCGCGTCGTCATTACCGGCATGGGCATCACCTCATGCCTGGGCAACGATCTGGACACCGTTTCCAGCGCACTGCGCGAGAGCCGCTCCGGTATCACCGCGCTACCCGATCACGCCGAAGCAGGCCTGCGTAGCCAGGTCGGCGGCGCGGTAGCGCTGGATCTGGACAGCCTGATCGACCGCAAGCTCAAGCGCTTCATGGGCGATGCCTCGGCCTATGCATACCTGGCAATGCGCGAGGCGATCGTCGATGCGGGCCTGGATGCCGAGCAGGTCAGCGGCCTGCGTACCGGCGTGATTGCCGGCTCCGGTGGCGGCTCCAGCCAATGGCAGGTGGAAACCGCCGATCTGCTGCGCAATCGTGGCGTGCGCAAGGTGGGCCCGTACATGGTGCCGCGCACGATGTGTTCGTCGGTGTCCGCATCACTGGCCACCGCGTTCAAGATGCGCGGGCTGAGCTACTCGCTGTCGGCCGCGTGCGCGACTTCTGCGCACTGCATCGGTGCGGCGGCAGATCTGATCCGGCATGGCGCGCAGGACGTGATGTTCGCCGGTGGCGGCGAAGAACTGCACTGGACCATGAGCGTGATGTTCGATGCGATGGGTGCGCTGTCCACCGGTTTCAATGATCGCCCCGCCGTGGCCTCGCGCCCGTACGATGCGCAGCGCGATGGCTTCGTCATCGGCAGCGGCGGCGGCATGCTGGTGCTGGAAGACTACGACCACGCCATCGCACGCGGTGCGCGCATCCATGCCGAACTGCTCGGCTATGGCGTGACCTCCGACGGTGCCGACATGGTCGCGCCCAGCGGCGAAGGCGCCGTGCGCTGCATGCACATTGCCATGCAGGGGCTGGATCGCCCGATCGATTACCTCAACACGCATGGCACCTCCACGCCGTTGGGCGATGTCACCGAACTGGGCGCGGTGCGCGAGGTCTTCGGCGACAACGTGCCGTCGCTGTCGTCGACCAAGGGGCTCTCCGGGCACTCGCTGGGTGCGGCCAGCGTGCACGAGGCGATCTACAGCCTGCTGATGCTGCGCGATGGCTTCATGGCCGGCTCGGCGCATATCGACGAACTCGACCCGCGTGCCGAAGGCTTTCCCATCCTGCGGCAGACACAGGACGCGACCTTGAACACGGTGATGTCCAACAGCTTCGGCTTTGGTGGCACCAACGCGGCACTGGTGTTCGGCCGGGTGTGACGGCGGCCCGTCATCGCCACCGCACGGCGTGTGGCGGCGATGACGACAACGCAGTACCAACTGGCGCAATGACAGCCATGGCCTGGTGTTCAGGCTGCTCGGACGGTGGGCCACTGCGGCACGCACATGGTGCGCGATGGACGCCCGGCACATGCCGTGTCCCAGGCGTATGTGTTCCGGCAGCCTAGCGGTCGTCCCGGGCACGAGACTATCGGCCGCGCATCCTGTGTTCGTATTCGGCACGAGACTCTCGCTCCCGAATCGCTGCGTCGTAATCCCTCTGTGCGCCGGAGATACAACTCTGCACATCACTGGACTGACGTCCAGAACGTTCGCATCTTTTTATCTTATCGTCCCGCCTGTCGCGGTCTAGCCGATTGAACGCGGCGCGATCAATCTCGGCCGTCTCACGTTTGATGCGCTCGTTCTCTAAACGTATGTGCTCGTTGCGACGGGGCTCCATCATCTCCCGGCTCAGGGAATCGCCGGGCGAATGCTGGCGCCAGAGCACACGTTCGCTTTCGACGGTCCATTCCCGGCCCCGATAATGCGCGTCCCAATACGCATCCAGCGCGAACGTGACCTTCGGGACCAACCTTGTCACTGCACCACGACCGGACACGATTGCCTGCGCCGGTATCCAGCAGCGCGCATCGGGCCCGCGCACATCGCACCACCTGCCGCCCTCCAGGCAGCCATAGACGGTGACCGGATTGCCGGCCTTGACCTCGCCCACCAGCCGGTATTCATCGCCCGGGCCGGCGCGCAGACGGGCCAGGCTGTCGACGTGCCCGGTTTGCTGCGCCGCGACCGGCGTGGCCATTGCGATCAACACCATCAAGCTCAGTGACTGAATTGCCGGCATTGCACTCTCCTTGACGTGCCGACTCCCTGCGCAGCCGGCCGCTGCAGTGATCGCACTGCTGCGCTTGGAACTTGAGTCGGCCTGCCTCACTGCGCGGCGAACGCGGCGCCGCTATGCCACCGCAATCCGTCGATGCTGGCTGCACTACCACCGAGGAGCGGCCGGCTAGCGATCGTCACGGGCACGAGACTCTCGCTCCCGAATCGCGGCGTCGTACTCTCGCTGCGCGCCGGAGAGACAACTCATAGCGCTACTGTCCTGGCTTTGTGCGCTATTGCACCTGCTCCGAACCGAGTCGTAGTAATCCCGTTTTGCACTGAGGACGCAATCCTGTACGGCATCGCCTCCGCCTCCTGCGCGTTTGCACCCGTTGATCCTATCGTCCCGCGTGTTGCGGTCCAGCCGACTCAGCTCGAAACTTGTTTTCTCGCGCCATTGCCGTTCGGTGCGTTCGTTCTCTGAACGTGTGTCGTCCTTCAGACGCTTGGCGATGGTGGGCTCGCCCACCGACGGGCCATTACCAGGTGCCATCAGGTCCAGGCTCAGGGATTCGCCGGGCACATGCGCGCGCCAGAGCGCACGTTCGCTTTCGGCAGTCCATTCGCGGCCACGATAATGGGCGTCCCAGTACGCATCCAGAGCAAACGTGACCTTCGGGACCAGTGTCGTCACGCCGCCACGACCGGACCCGATTGCCTGTGCACGCATCCAGCCGCGTCCATCGGACCCGCGCACATCGCACCAACTGCCGTTCTCCAGGCAGCCATACACGGTGACCGGATTGCCGGCATGGGCTTCGCCCACCAGCCGGTATTCATCACCCGGCCCGGCACGCAGACGGGCAAGGCTGTTGACGTGACCGGCTTGCTGCGCCGCAAGCGGCGCGGCCACCACCATCAGCAACCACGCCACCTTCCATGCACGAACTCGCCGCATTGCCTGCTCCTTCCGAGTGACGATCCAGTCGCGCGATCGCCTCCCAGCAACGCGCGCGCCGGATTCCTTGATAAGACAGCCCGGCTGAATGCATTGCAAAAGCAGCGCCCGTTTCCATGCGGCTGCTGGCAGATAGACTGCGCCTTATCCGGCCATGCCGTTATGTCGCAGCAGCGCATCGATGGTCGGGGCGCGACCGCGAAAAGCGCGGAAGTTCTCCGCCGCCGGACGACTGCCGCCACGCGCAAGCACCTCGGCGCGGAAGCGTGCGCCGGTCTGCTCCAGTTGGTCCGGCGCTTCTTCGAATGCGGCGTAAGCATCGGCGCTGAGCACTTCGGCCCACTTGTAGCTGTAATAGCCGGCCGCATAGCCGCCGGCAAAAATATGGCTGAACTGATGCGGGAAGCGATTCCATGCCGGCGGCCGATTGACCGCCACTTCGTCGCGCACGCGCTCGATCACGTGCAGCACGCTGTCCTGTGACGGGTCGTAGGTGCTGTGCAGTTGCATGTCGAACAAGGCAAATTCCAGCTGACGCACGGTGAACATGCCGCTCTGGAAATTGCGCGCCGCCAGCAGGCGGTCGAACAGGTTACGCGGCAACGGTTCGCCGGTCTGCACGTGCGCGGTCATCGCCTGCACCCGCTCCCATTCCCAGCAGAAGTTTTCCATGAACTGGCTGGGCAGCTCCACCGCGTCCCATTCCACGCCATTGATGCCGGCCACGCCCAGCTCGCCAACGCGCGTGAGCAACTGATGCAGGCCGTGGCCCATTTCATGGAACAGCGTGGTGACTTCGCCGTGGCGGAAGGTGGCCGGTGCATCGCCGCTGCCGCGGCCGAAGTTGCACACCAGATACACCAGCGGCGTCTGCACGCCGTTGGCGGTGTTGCGGCGATTGCGGCAATCGTCCATCCACGCGCCGCCGCGTTTGCCTTCGCGCGCGTACAAGTCCAGATAGAACTGGCCAACCAGGGCGCCTTGCGCATCTTCCAACCGGTAAAACCGCACATCCGGGTGCCACACCGGCGCGCTGTCGGGTTTGACGGTGAGCCCGTACAAGCGATGGATCACATCGAACAGGCCGGCCAGCACCTTCGGCTCGGTGAAATACTGCTTCACCTCCTGCTCGGAAAAGCTGTAACGCGCCTGCTTGAGTTTTTCCGAGGCATAGGCCAGATCCCAGGCCTGCAGTTCATCCAGACCCAACGCGTCGCGCGCAAAGGCTTCCAGTTCGGCGCGGTCACGCTGTGCATGCGGCCTGGCACGCGCGGCCAGGTCGCGCAGGAAGCCCATCACCTCGTCGGGGCTCTGCGCCATCTTGGTGGCAACCGAATAGTCGGCGTAACTGGCAAAGCCGAGCAGCTGTGCCAACTCGGCGCGCAGGGCCAGGATGCGATCGATGTTGGCGCTGTTGTCCAGCGCGGCATCGCCGAATTCGGACGCGCGCTCGGCATTGGCGCGATACAGCCGCGCGCGCAGGTCGCGGCTGTCGGCATCGCTCTGCACCGGCAGATAGCACGGCATCTGCAAGGTGAATTTCCAGCCCGGCACGCCATCCTTTTCGGCCGCCGCGCGCGGCGGCAATCACTTCGGCCGGCAGCCCCGACAGCTGGGTGTGGTCTTCGGTCAGGTACGACCACGCATCGGTGGCGTCGAGCACGTTCTGAGAAAACCTGGCTGCCAACGCCGAGAGTTCTTCCTGGATCTGCGCAAACCGCGCCTTGGCGGCATCATCGAGTTCGGCACCGCCCAAGCGGAAATCGCGTAGCGCATTGTCCAGCACCTTGCGACGCGCCTCATCGAAGTGTGCAGCTTCCGGCGATTGCGCCAGTGCCTTGTATTGCGCATACAACGCCAGATTCTGCGCCAGCGCGCTGCCGAAGCGGCTCACCTTGGGCAGATTGCTGTTGTAGGCCTCGCGCAGCTCGGGCGTGTTGACCACCGCCTGCAGATGCCCCACCTGCCCCCAGGCACGCCATAGCCGCTCGGTGGCATCGTCCAGCGGCGTGACGAAGCTGTCCCAGCGCACCGGGCTGACCTGCTCGGCTGCCTTCACCGCCGCCTCGGCCTCGGCGAGCAACTGGTCGATCGCCGGGCCCACGTGGTCGGGGCGGATCGCATCGAAGGACGGCAGTCCGGACAGATCGAGCAGCGGGTTGGTCATGGAGCGCTCCGGCAATGGACTGGATGAGTGGATTCAAAGATCGGCAAACGTGGCAGGCACACCGTGGCGCGCAACCGTCAGCAGGGTGAGCCCGCCACCGAGGCACGGTGCCCGCCTGTACCTGCCGACTGCGGACACCGAACGCACCGGCGTGGCGGTGGGCGCAGCGCCTTGGTGCCTACGTCCTGGATATGGCGATCATTCCAGCGCCGCACAAGGCAGGGCAGGCAGATCGCCGCCGTTCACGGCCAGCGCAATGGCGGCATCGCTGTCGCTGACATCGATCGCGCGCGCCTCGTACCAGCCCGGGTCGTAATAACTGTGCGCGTAGCGTTCGCCGGCATCGCACAGGATGGTGACGATGGAGCCCTGCCGGCCTTCGTCGCGCATGCGCCGGGCAGCCTGCAGCACGCCGACGAAGTTGGTGCCGGTGGAGCCGCCGACGCGGCGGCCCAGCGTGGCGCTGATGTGGCGCATCGCCGCCAGGCTCAGCGCATCGGGCACCTTGATCATCACATCCACGCAGCTGGCGATGAAGCTCGATTCCACCCGCGGGCGGCCGATGCCTTCGATGCGCGAGCCGCCGGTGATGGCCAGCTCCTTGGGGCATTGGCCGTCCACCGCGCGGCAATAGCCGTCGAAGAACACCGACACTTCCGGGTCGGCGCACAGGATGCGGGTGGCATGGCGCCGATAGCGCACATAGCGGCCCAAGGTGGCGCTGGTACCGCCGGTGCCGGGGCTGCACACGATCCAGTCCGGGATCGGGTGCGGCTCTTCGGCCAGTTGCTTGAAGATCGATTCGGCGATGTTGTTGTTGGCGCGCCAGTCGGTGGCACGCTCGGCGTAGGTGAACTGGTCCATGAAGTGCCCGCCGGTCTCGCGTGCGAGCTGGTGCGAGGCGCTGTCCAGATCGCAGGCGCGCTCGACCAGGTGGCAGCGGCCGCCCTGGAATTCGATCGCGGCGATCTTCTCCGGCGAGGTCGAGGCCGGCATCACCGCGATGAAGGGCACGCCGAGCAAACGCGCGAAATACGCTTCGGAGATGGCCGTGGAGCCACTGGACGCCTCGATCACCGGGCGCCCGGCGCGCAGCCAGCCATTGGTCAGCGCGTACAGAAACAGCGAGCGCGCCAGGCGGTGCTTGAGGCTACCGGTCGGGTGGCTGGACTCGTCCTTGAAGTACAGGTCGATACCCGGATAGCCCGGCAGTTCCATCGGAATCAGATGGGTGTCGGCCGAACGATTGAAATCGGCCTCGATCTTCTGGATGGCGGCGGCCACCCACTGGCGCTGCGACATGGCAGGACTTGGCTGCAAAAGTAGCCTTGATTCTACCGCCCTCGCCTGCCCGCCTACGCAGCCCGTGCATCCGGCGGACAGCCGGGGGCCGATGCTATGCTCGCTGCACCTGTCACTGCCTCGACTGTCCGTGCTGCATCGCCTGCTCCGCCTGCTGCTGTGCCTGTGCCTGGTTGCCAATACGGCCACCGGCGCGTGGGCGTCGGTGGGCATGGCCATGCCGGCAATAACGACGGGCGCGATGCCTGCCGCGGCCATGGCAGCAGGCACCGCCACCACCACGCACAGCGAGTCACCGGCAGCGCTGCCATGCCATCAGGCCATGCCTCCGCCCACTGCCATGCAGTTGCACGACAAGGCCACGCATGCGCACGCGCCCGACTGCTGCAAGCTGGGCAGCTGCGATTGCCTGCAGCACGCCAGCCTCGCCTTGTTGACCTTGCCCGGCGTCGCCGCGGGCCTGCCCGGCCACCCGGCGTTGCCGGACACCTTGACCGAGGGCGCGGCAGCCCGCTGCCCGACCAACCGGTACGACCTCCCATCGCCTGAGCGCCGACGGCCCTGCCTTGGCCGTCCTCGGCCCTGCGCGTGCTTGCGCGGGATCTCTTACGTTGTGCGCTGCGCCCATCTCTTGCCGATGGAGCGCACAGGAGATGTCATGTCTTTCGCTCCCTCGTTTTCCCACGGCTCAACCGCCAGCGGCCTGAGCCGGCGCCGTTTCGTTCAGGGACTGGCCCTGGGCGGCGTCGCTGCCGCCAGCGGCCTGTGGCGCAACGATGCGCGCGCCGCCGCCCAGGCCAACCCGCCGGTGCTGCGCGGAAGCAGCCAGTCGCTGCAGATCGGCCGCCTGCCGGTGAACTTCACCGGCCGCCCCCGCTCCGCAATCACGGTCAACCAGAGCCTGCCGGCGCCCACCCTGCGCTGGCGCGAGGGCGACACGGTAAGCGTGCGCGTACGTAACGCGCTGACCGACCAACCCACGTCGGTGCATTGGCATGGCCTGTTGCTGCCGGCCAATATGGACGGTGTGCCGGGCATGAGTTTCGACGGCATCGCGCCGGGCCAGGAGTATCACTACCGCTTTGCGCTGCGCCAGTCCGGCACCTACTGGTACCACAGCCATTCGATGTTTCAGGAGCAGTCCGGGCTGTATGGCGCCATCGTCATCGACCCGCTGACGCCGCCACCGTACCGGCACGATCGCGAACATGTGGTGCTGCTCTCGGACTGGACCGATCTGGACCCGGCCGCCCTGTTCCGCCGGCTCAAGCAGATGCCCAGCCACGACAACTACGCACAGCGCACCGTCGGCGATTTTCTACGCGATGCGCGAGAAGACGGCCTGCGCGCCACCCTGGCCGACCGCGGCATGTGGGGGCGCATGCGCATGACCCCGACCGACCTGTCCGACGTCAACGCCAACACCTATACCTACCTGCTCAACGGCGTCGCCCCGGCCGGCAACTGGACCGGGTTGTTCAAGCCAGGCGAAAAGGTGTTGCTGCGCTTCATCAACGGCGCGTCGATGACCTACTTCGACATCCGTATTCCTGGCCTGCGCATGACCGTGGTGGCCGCCGACGGGCAGTACGTGCATCCGGTCAGCGTGGACGAACTGCGCATCGCCGCGGCCGAGACCTTCGACGTGATTGTCGAACCGCTCGGCCAGGATGCGTTTACGTTGTTCGCGCAGGACATGGGCCGCACCGGCTTTGCCTGCGGCACGCTGGCAGTGCAACCCGGCTTGCAGGCGCCGATTCCCGCACTGGATCGGCGCGCCATCCTGACCATGCAGGACATGGGGCATGGCGAGGGGATGCACCACGCGCTGCCCGCAATGCACGGCGTGCCCGGGATGCTGGCGGCGCATGGGATGCACACCATGCACTCGCACGACGATGCCCAGGCGCCCGACAAGGCGCCGCATCATCCGGCCAGCGAAACCGGCAACCCGCTGATCGACATGCGCAGCAATGCTACCGCACCGCGCCTGGACGACCCCGGCGTGGGCCTGCGCGACAACGGCCGCCGCGTGCTGTGCTACGCCGATCTGCATAGCCTGTTCGAGGATCCGGATGGGCGCGAACCCGCGCGCGACATCGAGTTGCATCTGACCGGGCACATGGAAAAGTTCGCCTGGTCCTTCGATGGCATCGCGTTCGCTTCCGCACAGCCCTTGCGGCTGCAATACAGCGAGCGGCTGCGCATCGTGCTGGTCAACGACACCATGATGCAGCACCCCATCCACCTGCATGGCATGTGGAGCGACCTGGAAGATGCGCGCGGCAACTTCCAGGTACGCAAGCACACCATCGACATGCCGCCGGGCACCCGCCGCACCTACCGCGTGCGTGCCGATGCGCTCGGCCGCTGGGCGTATCACTGTCATCTGCTGTACCACATGGAAGCGGGGATGATGCGCGAAGTGCGGGTGGAGGCATGAGCCGCTTTCGCACAACAGCCTGGTTGGCTGCTGCGTTCCTGGCGAGCGCATCTGCGGTTGCACAGGAGCATCAGCACGTTGCAATGGAGGACGCACCGCAGGACATGCAGGACCAGGCGATGCAAATGACCGATGGCGCGCATACGAGCCCTGCGTCATCTCAGGCCGCCCACATGGACCACGCTTACATGTCGCACGCTGACATGGGCACTGGCGCCATGGACGATGAATCGATGAAGCATGGGTCCATGGGCGATGGATCCATGGACGCTGCGGCCACGCACCACCAAGCGGTGGATCACGCTTCGATGGATCACTCGAAGATGCACCACACACAGCCCACACACCCTGCACAACCTCCTGCATCACCCACCGGGACACCCAATCACCCACTTCCACGCGACCCCATTCCCCCACCCACGGCGGACGACATCGCCGCTGCATTCGCACCATTGCACACGCATGCGATGCACTCGGCAGGGATCAACCACTATGTCCTGCTCGATCGGCTGGAGGCTTACAACACCGATCGCGGTAGCGGCCAGGCCTGGGAGTCACGTGCATGGATCGGCGGCGACATCGACCGGCTCTGGCTGCGCAGCGAGGGCGAACGACACGACGGACGCACCGAATCCGGCTCGCTGGAAGCGTTCTATGGCCACGCCATGTCGCCATGGTGGGATCTGCTTGCTTGTGGGCGCGCGCCAGGACATCGGCGCAGGCGCACATCGCAGCTGGGCGGCTTTCGGCGTGCAAGGCCTGGCGCCCTACAAGTTCGAAACCGAAGCAACGCTGTATGTAGGCACTGGCAGCCGCGCGGCGTTGCGGCTGGAAGGCGAATACGAGGTCCTGCTGACCAACCGCCTGATCCTGCAGCCGCGTGTGGAAGCCGACATCGCGCTCACCGACGACAACCGCCGCGGCATTGGCAGCGGCCTGGAAGAGGTGGAACTTGGCTTGCGCCTGCGCTACGAGATCACCCGCCGCTTCGCGCCGTACATCGGCTGGGTACACAGCCGCAGCTTTGGCGATAGCGCACAGCGCGCCGCGATGGACGCTACCCCCGCACGCGACAGCCGCTTCGTTGCCGGTGTACGCGTGTGGTTTTGAGACAGTGGCATCGTGCACGGGCAGCTGCAGGTGGCGCCCTCCGTCAACGCCGGCGCATTCAAGCCGCTGCCATTGGCCCATGACACGCCGACAACCCTGCCCTGGCTAACATCGCCCATTCGCGCAACACGCCGCATCCGCAATTCACACTCAGGAGACCGCCATGCCTTTGAACGATCTGCAACACGTACCAGGCGCCAATGCAGCGCCCGCCGACACGCACGGCTTCGTGTTCAACCACACCATGTTGCGCGTCAAGGACGCAGCACGTTCGCTGGATTTCTATACGCGCGTCCTGGGCTTCCGCCTGCTCGACGCACGCGATTTTGCCGACGCAAAATTCAGCCTGTATTTTCTCGCGCTGCTGCCCGAAGGCACGGCCATTCCCGATGACGACGCACAGCGTCGCCTGTGGATGGCCGGCATCCCCGGCGTGCTCGAACTCACCCACAACCACGGCACCGAAACCCAGGACGGCCCGGTCTACCACGACGGCAACAGCGACCCGCGCGGCTTCGGCCATATCTGCATTTCGGTGCCGGATATCCATGCTGCCTGCGTACGCTTCGACAGCCTCAACGTGCCATATCAAAAACGACTGGAAGACGGCCGCATGAAGCACCTGGCCTTCATCAAGGACCCGGACGGCTACTGGGTGGAGATCATTTCCAACACGCCGCTGGCGTAAGTTCGCCGCCCAGCGGCAAGCTGGCCGTCGACGGGCACGGCAATGGCAACCGGCGGATGCGCAGGCCGAACGCAGCGCATCCGCGACGTCAAAGCCCCCGCGTCACAACGGCGTGCGGGAAACCGCCAGTCCCGGCGCAACGACTGGACACAACGGCGGGCTGGAGTAGACTTTCGCCGCCCTCCGCAATGGATGCACCCCAATGCTCGTCAGGAAGATTTCACTGGTCCTTGCGCTAGCAACGATCGCCGCCTGCACGCAGGCGCCACCGGACGCCACCGCTCCGAAGACCGCCGCGGCTGCGGCCGGCACTCCTCAAAAACCGTCACAAAGGATGCATCTCCCATGCAGGACGCAACCCAGGGAACGACCCAGCAATTGCAACCGCCGCGGACCGACAGCGTGTTGTATTTCATCAGCAACGTGGACGGCGATGGCGCAACCTCCTACGAGGTCGCCAACGGCAGCTGGATCCATTATTGGTACGGCTTTCAGTTCGAACTCGGCGGTACGCGGTATTACACCGGCTTCGCCTGGGAAACGCCCGAGCGCTTCGGCACAGAAAGCGAGGACCACTCTCCCGCGCCCGGTACCAAGGTGACGTTGGCGCATGCCACTTTCGTGACCAGCGAACCGGGGAGCAAAACGCCGTGGAAGCTGCTCGGCGCAGAGCCCTACATCGGCGAATTCGGTGGCATGGAACAGGGCAACACGGTCGACACGACACGTCAACCGCAGACCTTTGTCACCGACGACAGCCGGCTGGTGCTGACCGTGCCGACCTGGAGCCTGCAGTCGGGCGTACGCATCCTTTCCTACGACGTACTCGTGTTCAACCCCAAGGAAACCGAGAACGTCAACGACAAGCATTGGACCTATATCGGCAACATTCCCGCGGGTGAGGACAACAGCGCCAACTGTGGCGAAGATGCACCCGGGAAGATTGCCTGCGTCAAGAACAGCAGCACGCTTGCGTTCGTCAAGCAGCCGGGCCTGCCCGCGCTGCGGGTCACCGTCTCTGCCAATCCGCCGACCAGCGGGGGTGACGCGACGGTCGAATATCGCTACGATGCGGCCAGCAAATCGTATTTGCCGACCCCTTAATACAGGACCAAAGGAATTGGTTCGGGCGGCGTACCGCTGCAGCCGCGTGGCTGCAGCACTCAATCAAGGACCTTGAGCGATGCCGACGAACTACTCACGAGCCCAAGTGCTCGACATCATTGAACGCGAAGCGGCCGAGCGGAATATTCCGCGCGACGACTTCCTGCGTTTTGCCCACGTAGAGACTGGCGGCGCCTTCGACGAGTTGGCAAACCGCGGCCCCGGTGGTGCGAAAGGACTGTTCCAGTTCACGCCGCCAACCGCCCAGCAGTACGGTATTGCCGGACGCGAGCTGGACGCGGTGGTCAACACCGATGCAGCAGCACGGCTGTATCTGGATAACCGGACGAGCCTGGTCAATCGACATGAACGCGATGGGCGGCCGTATCTTTCGGGCAAGCCGGAACCCGATGGCCTGGATATGTACCTGGCCCATCAGCAGGGCGCCGGTGGCTACCGCTCTCTGCAGACCGCGATCGCCACGGGATCTTTTGGCCTGGACAGCACGCGCGCCAACATTCTCAACAATGTCGGCGAGAAAGAGCTGAAGTCCTTGACCGGCGTCGATGCGGCGACGTTCCGGCGCATGTCCGACAAGGACATGGCACAGACCTTCGTGCAGTACTGGGATACGAAGATGGACCGTATCCGTATTCCTGAAAAAGGCATCGAGCCGATTTCGGCCGCGCAGCAGGCACCCTCGCACGCTGCTCCGACGCATTCTGCACCTGCCCAGCAGGAAAAGCCCGCGGCGCAAGGCATCGCGCTCCACGCGGCGTATGACCTCACCAATAAATACGATCACGTCAAATACGGCCTGGGCGCGAAAGACCCGGATAAAGGCAGGGTCGATTGTTCCGGTTGGGTGGTCGAGATGCAAAACGCGACCATGGACGAGATCAACAAGGGCGCCGGCAAGGCCATCTTCACCAAGGACGAAAAGTTCAGCCCCGGTTTCGACAGCGCATCCGAACTGCTGCGCAAGGCCGAGCTGCGCTCCGGCGTGCTGATCCAAGGCAAGGACGTCACTGCCCAGAGCCTCAAAGAAGGCATGATCATCGGCGAGGATAATGGCCCGCAGAGTTGGGACAAGGGGCGCTACAAGGGCATCGACCACATCACGATGGTGGTGCGCGACCCCAAGGATGGTCAGCTCAAAATCAGCCAATCCCGTGGCGGCGAGGGTGTTGAGCTCAGTTCGCTGGATTCCTACCTCGAGCGCAAGCACGCCAAGGGCGTCAAGCTGTATGCGAGCGACCCGCTGTCCGAGGCGCGCGACCTGCTGCAGGAGCGCAGCCAGGACAAGCAGCAATCCCATGCAGCGACCGAGCACAAACCCAGCCAGGCACACGCCGCCGCGGATGCGCCAAGTGTCCTGCGCGAAAATGCGCGTGGCGCAGAAGTGCGCACGTTGCAGCAGACGCTGCAGCAGCTGGGGTACAAGGACGCAGGCGGTAACGAACTCAAGGCTGACGGCGCCTATGGCCAACGGACCAGCGACGCGGTCAAGGCATTCCAGCGAGCGCATGGCTTGCAGGACGATGGCGTGGTGGGCCGCGATACGCAGGCTGCGTTGAAGCAGGCGGAAAAGGCGCCACTGCTGTCGGAGAAAACCAACCCCGACCACCCGCTGTTCAATCAGGCCGTCAACAAGCTGGAGCAGCTCGGTCCCAATGCCTTCGCCAATCGGCAGCAGTTGGTAAATGCGGCCGGCCACATGACCTTCGAAGCCAAGGTCAGCGGCATGCAACGCATCGACATGGTGGCGCAGAGCAAGGATGGCAACGGATTGTTTGCCGTGCAGGGTCAGCCAACCGACCCGGCGCATCAGCGGATCTATACCGAAAAGGCAACTGCTGCGGAACGGCCGCTGGAGCAGAGCAGCAATGCGGTGCGCCATGAAGCGCAAACGCAAACCCAGGTTCAAGATCAGCACGAGCAACAACGCAGCCAGGCACGCAGCGTCGGTTGATCTTGGTGCAATAGAAACACAGAAGGGGCACCGATCGATGGATCGGTGCCCCTTCTGGTTTACGCCGTATGACTCGATTTTCTCGGATCACCTCAGGTGACGGATCTCCGGCACTTAAGGGCTGATCCGTCAGTTGAACGTCGCAACAGCTTCTCTGTCAGGGAACCACTGCGGCAATTGCTCGGCGAATTTCGCTGCGCATTCGTCGCTGTAGGCTTGCGCGGCTTGCTTGACCAGTGCGTAGTCGTTGGCCTCCCATTCTTCCAGCGAGGCGGTGCGCGGTGTCGGCGCACAGTCCATGCTGACCGGGCTCGCCTTGCGCTTCAAAAAGCCGCTGCGCTCCCCACCGATGGTCACTGCGTAGCGCAGTTCGTAAGGCGACTTGGTATCGGCCAGGCTCTGATACACCAGCAGCCAGTCCGACATCAGCACCTGCAAGGGGAACGGTTCTGCCGGTACGGCCCGCGGATGCCCGGTGAAGTAGGTCTTCAAATGCGCGTTGACCGCATCGCGCTGCAATTGATAGCCAGGATTTCCCAAGGCCTGCATCTTTTCGCCTTTCAGCTGATCTTTTCCGAAGGCAGAGACCGCAACACCGCGCGCGAACAGGCTGGTGGCAATCTGCAAGCCGACGACCATCCCGGTATGTCCGCGGCGCACCACACGCAGCATCTCATCACCGTTTGGCAGGCCGTTCGAGCCCACGCGCATGCTGGAATGCAATGGGAGCTGCAGAGCCCAATCCGCCGAGGGCGCCACGACAACGCCTGCATCGGACTGCGTGCTTGGTTGCGCATCTGTTGCGGCGACCGCCACAGTACCTGCAACTGCAGCAGCCGCATACGCAGTTGCCGTGGAGAAATCTCCGCCTGCAAACGCAGGCACCACCGCAGTGGCTTCGCTCACGCGCGCAGCGGTACAGAACGTACCAGCAGCCCGCATCTGCGCCTCATGGAAGCCAATGCCGTTGACCTGGTGCACTACGGCATCCTTGCCGTACTGCTCGACCAGCTTGCCGATCAATGCATCGGACGGCGATTGCTGTGCGCAGACCTTGGCGGCGGCGATGCGCGACCAGGCGAATTGCAGCGCAGGATCCCAGCCCATCGCATCTTCGCCCACGAATCCGTGGTCGTAGTGATACGCATAAATGGCAGGGTCAATCTCCTGCAGCGTCATTCCGCCCTGGCCGGCATAGCCCAGCGGCACGTCTTGCGCAACAGCAAGCCCCGGCAGTGCCAATAGCACCGCCGCGATACACGTCTTCATGAATCCCTGTCCCTATGGATAAGTACGACGCGCTGCATGTCCCCCATGCAGCGCGACCGATGCGCCACCGCTCGCACACGACGGCTTCCAGCATGCAGGGCGCTGATCGACGGGTAATGGCACAACACACCCGGCCGATCGTCCTGCAGGGATAGTGTGCCCGCACACGACAGCCGTCGCAGTCGGGGCGGTCCCCACGCATGTGTGGGGACCGCCCCTCAGATGCTCACTGCTTAGGCATGCAGGATTCCGCCTGGGCCTGGTTGCCAGTCGCGTGGTGTGCGCAAAGCGGCCAATATCCGCACCAGCTCGCGATAGCTCTGGGCCAGTTGCGCGAACAGGCCTGCATCGCTGCAGCGGGTGTCGGCCACTTCGGAATACGCGCCCCTGCCCAGGTCGATGAAGTAATCCACACTCAGGCGCCGGCGTTGCGCCACGCCGGGAAACAGGCCCGCAATCAGCAGGCAGCCGTCGCCCACGTCACGCAATGCGTCGGCCCGCACGCTACCGATCTGGTCCTGCGCATGCAGCCATGCCAGCGCCTGCGTGCGCGAAAGCAGATGCGCATCGCGCTGGAAGCGCAGCAACACGAACACCAGATAGTGCTCGCGCGATTCGTCCAGCGGACGCGCAATCCGCTGCCCCGCCTCGCGCACCAACGCCTGCCACAACTCGGCCGGCGCCCCCTGTTTGAAAGACTCGTGCATACGTCCTCCTGCGTGGTGTGGACCCTCGCCAGGAGCTTATGCATAACTTGGGCCACTGCGTTGGCAGAGGCTGTGGTGGAGCGCCAAGGAGCGGCCGCTGGCAGTGCTGTCGCACCTTTGCCGGAGGGATACGACCACTTCCTGGAAGCGGCATCGCTACGTGTAAGGGCAGGCTGCCGGCAACCGCTTGGCGAGGAACTGAACCTCGCGCATTGCGCACCGGCGCGGCCAGCACGACGTCGCCAGCAATCGCCATCCTGGAACATGACCGCGACAGAGTGGAATTTGCACTGCGTGCGTGCACCGACTGCACGCCGCTGGCGATGCGTGCGGCTGGCAGTGCGGCTGCGCTTATTCCACCGTCACCGACTTGGCCAGATTGCGCGGCTTGTCCACATCTGTGCCGCGTGCCAGGGCGGTGTGGTAGGCCAGCAACTGCACCGGGATGGTGTGGATCACCGGCGACAGCACGCCGGCATGGCGTGGGGTGCGAATGACATGCACGCCTTCGGAGTCGCTGAAGTGGCTGTCCTGGTCGGCGAACACGAACAGCTCGCCGCCACGTGCGCGCACTTCCTGCATGTTGGATTTGACCTTCTCCAGCAGGCGGTCGTTCGGTGCGATCACCACCACTGGCATCGCCGCATCCACCAATGCCAACGGCCCATGCTTCAACTCGCCGGCCGGATACGCTTCGGCGTGGATATAGGAGATTTCCTTGAGCTTGAGCGCGCCTTCCAATGCAATCGGATAATGCAGGCCGCGACCGAGGAACAGCGCATTCTGCTTGGGCGAGAATCGTTCGGCCCAGGCCATGATCTGCGGTTCAAGATTCAATGCATGCTGCACGCTGCCGGGCAAGAAGCGCAGCTGCTCCAGGTACTGCGCTTCTTCGGCGTCACTGATGCGGCCCTGCAACCTGCCCAGCACCATGGTGAGCTGGAACAACACCGCCAGCTGGGTGGTGAAGGCCTTGGTCGAGGCCACGCCGATCTCGGCACCGGCACGTGTGTAGCAGACCAGCTCGCTGGCGCGCGGGATCGCACTTTCCGGCACATTGCAGATCGACAGCGTGTGCAAATGCCCCAGCGATTTGGCGTATTTCAGCGCTTCCATCGTGTCCAGCGTTTCGCCCGACTGAGAGATGGTCACGATCAGATGCTTCGGGTTGGCATACGCGGCGCGGTAGCGGTATTCGCTGGCGATCTCCACGCTGCACGGCAGCCCGGCAATGGCTTCGATCCAGTAACGTGCGGTCATGCCGGCGTAGTAGCTGGTACCGCAGGCCAGGATCTGCACGCCTTCGATGTCGCGCAGCACCGCTTCTGCGTTGTCGCCGAACAGCGATGCCGGGAATCCCTTGGCATCGATCGCCGCTTCGATGGTGTCGGCCAAGGCGCGCGGCTGCTCGTGGATTTCCTTCTGCATGAAATGCCGGAACGGGCCCAGTTCCAGCGAGGCCAGCGACACGTCCGACAGGTGCAACGGGCGCTCCACCGGCGCATCGTTGCCATCGAAGATGCGCACGCCATCGCGGTGCAATTCGGCGGTGTCGCCTTCTTCGAGGAAGATCACCTGTCGGGTGGCCTGCACGATGGCCGACACGTCGGAGGCGACGAAGTTCTCGCCCTCGCCTACCCCGATCAGCAACGGACAGCCCATCCGCGCGCAAACGAAGCGTTGCGGCTCGGCCTGGCTCATCACCGCCAGCGCGTAGGCACCGGTGAGTTCCTTGACGGTGCGCTGCAGCGCGGTGAGCAGGTCGCCGGCGCTGCCCAGATGGTAATGGATCAGATGCGCGATGACTTCGGTGTCGGTCTGCGACTCGAAGGTGTAGCCCAGCGCGCGCAATTTTTCGCGCTGCTCCTCGTGGTTTTCGATGATGCCGTTATGCACCAGCGCCACGCCGGCGCTGATGTGCGGGTGCGCGTTGGCTTCGGTGACGCCGCCATGGGTAGCCCAGCGAGTGTGGCCGATGCCCAGCGTGGCGCCCAGCTGTTCGGCCTGCGCGGCCTGCGCCATCTCGGCCACCCGCCCGGTGCGACGCACCCGGCGCACCTGCGCGCCGTCGAGCACTGCAATGCCGGAAGAGTCATAGCCGCGATATTCCAGCCGCTTGAGTCCTTCGATCAGGACCGGGACCACGTCGCGCCCGGCGATCGCTCCGACAATGCCGCACATAGGACAGCTCTCGCAAAAGAAGTCGGACATTTTAGCGTGTCCGCTCTTGTCCGCTGCATGACCGTGCCCGGACAGCGTGTCCGCCACCAGTGTCCGCGGACACTGCGGACACTGGTCATCACGCCATAAAACCCATCTCTTTCAACGACTTGAACGTTGGCACAGGTCCTGCTTTATCGCAGTGACGCCACCGAGCCAGCCGATCATGATTCGCGACACTTCTGCCCAGGACCAGGTTCTCCGTACACCCTCCCAGCGCGCGCCGTGGCGCCGTTGGCTGTGGCCCGGCCTCGCCACGGTGGCAGTGCTGGCCGGCATCGGCTGGGCCGTGACTGCGTGGAGCGCCGGCAGCCGCTCGTTCGACGCCAGCCGGGTGCGCATCGCCACCGTCACCCAGGGCGACCTGGTGCGCGACATCGCCGCCGACGGCCGCGTGATCGCTGCCAACAGCCCGGTGCTGTACGCCATCTCGGCCGGCACGGTGACGCTGAGCGTGGTGGCCGGCGACGTGGTCAAGCAGGGCCAGGAACTGGCGCGCATCGACAGCCCCGAGTTGCGCAGCAAGCTGGCGCAGGAACAGGCCACCCTGGCCGGGCTGGAAGCCGAGTCCAGCCGCGCCGCCCTGGATGCCACCCTGGCGCGTGCCAACGCCAGCAAGCTCACCGACCAGGCCCGGATCGACAAGCAGGCCGCCGCGCGCGACCTGGAGCGCTACCAGCGCGGCTTCGATGGTGGCGCGGTGCCGCAGGTGGAACTGGCCAAGGCGCAGGACACCTTGAAGAAGACCGATATCGACCTCCAGCATGCCCAGCGCGATGCCGCGTTGAAGAGTCAGGGCGCGGACCTGGATTCGCGCAACAAGCGCCTGCTCGCGGACCGCCAACGCGCAGTGGTGGCCGAAGTGCAGCGCCAGGTGGACGCGCTCACGCTGCGTTCGCCCTTCGATGGCCAGGTCGGCCAGGTGCAGGCCGTGCAGCACACCCAGGTCGCTGCGAACGCGCCGATTCTGGGCGTGGTGGATCTGTCCAAGTTCGAAGTGGAGATCAAGGTGCCGGAGAGTTTCGCGCGCGATCTGGCGATCGGCATGCCGGCCCAGCTCACCAGCGGCAGCGGCGAACCGTTCGCGGGCGCCGTCTCGGCGGTGTCGCCGGAAGTGGTCAACGGCGAAGTCACCGCGCGCATCCGCTTCACCGACCAGCAGCCGCCGGGCCTGCGCCAGAGCCAGCGCATGAGCGCACGCGTGCTGATGGACACGCGCCGCAACGTGCTCAAGGTCGAACGCGGCCCCTTCGTCGAACAATCCGGCGGCAGCTATGCCTACGTAATGGATGGCAACACCGCCGCGCGGCGCCCGGTCACGCTCGGTGTCAGCAGCCTGGGCGAAGTGCAGGTGCTGTCCGGGCTGCAGGTCGGCGACCGCGTGGTGGTCTCCGGCGCAGACAACTTTGGCGACGCACCGCGCGTCACCGTGCACTGATTCACTCATTCCCACCCGTCGCACACTCTCTTCGCAAAGGAATCGGCAATGCTCAAGATGCAAGCGGTCTCCAAGGTCTTCCGCACCGAACAGGTGGAAACGCATGCGCTGCGGTCGCTGGACCTGCATGTGCGCGAAGGCGAGTTCGTCGCGGTCACCGGCCCCTCCGGTTCGGGCAAGACCACCTTCCTCAACCTGGCCGGGCTGCTGGAAACCTTCACCAGCGGGCAGTATTTGCTCGATGGTGAAGACGTCAGCCATCTCTCCGACGACGCGCGTTCGCGTCTGCGCAACCGGAAGATCGGCTTCATCTTCCAGGGCTTCAATCTGATTCCCGACCTCAACCTGTTCGACAACGTCGATGTTCCGCTGCGTTATCGCGGCATGGCGGCAGCCGAGCGCAAGCAGCGCATCGAAGAGGCGCTGACCAAGGTCGGCCTGGGTTCGCGCCTGCGTCACTACCCCACCGAACTCTCCGGTGGGCAACAGCAGCGCTGCGATTGCGCGCGCGCTGGCCGGTAGTCCACGCCTGCTGCTGGCCGACGAACCCACCGGCAACCTCGATTCGCAAATGGCGCGCGGGGTGATGGAACTGCTGGAAGAGATCAACAGCCAGGGCACCACCATCGTCATGGTCACCCACGACCCGGAACTGGCCGCGCGCGCGCAGCGCAACGTGCATATCGTCGACGGCCAGGCCACCGACCTGGAACGCAATCCCAGCCTGCTGCGCGCTCCTGCCGCCGTTGCAACCCTGGCCGACTAAGGAGCTCACCCATGTTCGGCTACTACTTCAATCTTGCGGTGCGCAGCTTCCGTCGCAACAAGGTCCTCACCGCATTGATGGTGCTGGCCATTGCGCTGGGCATCGGCGCCAGCATGACCACGTTGACGGTGTTCCATGTGTTGTCGGGCGACCCGATTCCGCAGAAGAGCGATCGGTTGTTCTATGTGCAGGTCGATGCGCAACCGAAGTCCGGCTATCAACCGGGAGACGAGCCCGATTACCAGTCCACCCGCTTCGACGCCGAGGCGCTGCTGCGTGGGACGCGCGCCATGCGTCAGGCGATGATGTCAGGCGGCAGTGTCGCGATCGAGCCACAGCGCAGCGGATTGAGTCCTTTCAAGCTGAACGCTCGTTTCACTTCGGCCGATTTCTTTGCGATGTTCGATGTGCCCTTGCTCTACGGCCAAGCGTGGTCCAGCACCAGCGACGAGCGGCACGAACGTGTCGCGGTGATCAGCAAGTCGCTGAACGAAAAGCTGTTCGACGGTGGCAACAGCGTCGGGCGCGACGTGCGTGTCGACAAGAACACCTTCCGTATCGTCGGCGTCCTGGATACCTGGAAGATCAACCCACGCTTCTACGACATCACAGACACCTACGGCTCGAACGAACAGCTGTATGTGCCGTTCAGTACGGCGATGGATCTGAAATTGAGCCACTACGGCGGAACCAACTGTTCCGGCAAGGTCGAAGCAGGCGACACCACCGCGCTGAATGCACCCTGCAACTGGGTGCAGTACTGGGTGGAGTTGGAGAGCGCCAAGCAGGCAAGCGATTACAAGGCCTACCTCGAAAATTATTCCGATCAACAACGTGCCGCCGGGCGCTTTACGCGGCCCAACAATGTGCGCCTGCGCAACGTGATGCAGTGGCTGGACTACAACAAGGTGGTTCCCAGCGACGTCCGCCTGCAGCTGTGGCTGGCCATGGGCTTTCTGCTGGTGTGCCTGCTCAACACGGTCGGCCTGTTGCTGGCGAAATTCCTGCGCCGCAGCGGAGAGATTGGTGTGCGGCGCGCGCTTGAGCCTCGCGCGGCGCAATCTTTGCGCAGTGTCTGGTGGAGGCAGGGACCATCGGCCTGGCCGGCGGCATCGGCGGACTTGTGCTGGCATGGCTGGGGCTGTGGGCCGTGCGTCAGCAACCGGTGGATTACGCCGCGCTGGCGCACCTGGATCTCACGATGCTGCTGCTGACGTTCGCCATTGCGATCGCCGCGAGCCTGCTCGCCGGCATCCTGCCTTCCTGGCGCGCCATCCAGGTCGCACCGGCGCTGCAGTTGAAGTCGTCCTGAACCTCCTGCCCGCCGCACCGCGGTGAGCCACGCTTCCTATCTTCAAGGTCAGCCCATGGACATCCGACCCATCATCTCCACCTTGCGCCGCCATAAGACGGCCGCCGCACTGATCGTGCTCGAGATCGCACTGGCTTGCGCCATCATCTGCAATTCGCTGTTCCTGATCGGCAATCGCCTGGACACGCTCCAGACTCCCAGCGGCATCGCCGAACAGGAGCTGCTCAGCATCCAGCTGGACGGCATCGGCCCGCAGGCCAATGCCGACGCACGTACTCGGGAGGATCTGGCAGCGCTACGCGCGGTACCCGGCGTACGCAATGCGGTCATCACCAATCAGATCCCCTTCGTCGATTACTCGTCCAACACCGGGCTGACCCTGACCCCGGAGCAGGAACGCCCCACGCTCAATGCCGCGCAGTATCTGGTCAGCGAAGGCAGCCTGGACGCACTTGGCCTGCAATTGAATGCCGGTCGCGACTTCAGCCCCGACGAATACATCAGCCAGGAAAAAGCAGATAACGACGATGAGGTCCGCAAGAAGGGTGCGGCGGTCATTCTGACGCAGGCCGCTGCCGACAAGCTGTTCCCCGACCACGGTGCGCTCGGCAAGACCATCTACTCCGGCGATGTCCCGTTGCGTATCGTCGGAATCGTGCGCACCCTGGCGCGGCCGAACAATGTCAATGGACTGTCGGCAAAAGACTATTCGATGCTGCTGCCTATCCGTCCACCGTATACCGATGGGCAATACGTCGTACGTGTCACCGATCCGTTGCGTCGGGCGGAAGTGCTGAAGGCGGCAGTGGCGGCCTTGATGAAAGTGGACAACAGCCGGCTGGTGCTGAAACAACAGACCTACACCGAAATCCGCGAAAAGTATTTCCGTAATGACCGCGCCATGATCTGGCTGCTTGGAGCGGTGTGCATCGCCCTGTTGATCGTCACTGCGCTAGGCATCGTTGGGCTCGCCAGCTTCTGGGTGCAGCAACGCACCAAGCAGATCGGTATCCGCCGTGCGCTGGGTGCAACGCGCAGCCAGATCCTGCGCTACTTCCAGATCGAGAATTTCCTGCTCGCCTCGATCGGCATCGTGCTCGGCATGCTGATGGCCTACTCGATCAACGTCTGGCTGATGGCACGCTATGAATTGCCGCGACTGCCGGCAATCTACCTGCCGATCGGCGCGCTGCTGCTGTGGATGCTCGGACAGCTGGCGGTGTTCTGGCCGGCCCGGCGCGCAGCCGCAGTGCCACCGGCTGTTGCCACCCGCAGTGCATGATGGCCGCCTTCCTTGTCACTCGGCGGCGGGGAAGCAGCCAGGCTCGCCATCCACCGTGCGTTTCCACCATCGTTACGAACCGGATTCCCTCATGCCTTGCTCTCTTGCGACATCCGCGCTGATCGCCCTGACGGCCTGCTGTCTCTTTCACCCCGGCCAGGCCCATGCGACAACGCAGGCGCACGCGGCGTCGGCCTCGTCCAGCGCTTCGGTGCAAGAGGCGCTCGCCATCGACGACACCCGGCTGAACTGGCGCCATAACGACCAGATCCTGGAGCTCGTCGCCAGCAGCGACGGATTGCTGGTGACCCAGGCCAGCGCGTCGCTACGCCTGCAGTTGCAACGCGGCGACCGCGTGCGCACGGCGGGCCGGACCCCGATCACCGCAGTCGCAACACTGCTGGCGGCGCTGCACGCTGCGACAGGCAACCCCATCGCCGTGGATGTCATGCGCGATGGTGTGCAGGTGCATCTGATCTGGACCGCGGCCATGTACACACCACTGTTGCCGCCCACGGCTCCATAACCAGGCGCCATGCCGGCACACAGCCGGCTCACCCTGCATCGGGCGCTTGAGTCCGCCGCCGTTGCCGCCCGACGATCTGGCCGCGCCCCTGCCTAGCGGCGCATTGTCGCTGCGTGTTGCCAGTATTCTGTGCCGATCCCTCCCGCGCCCTCTTGAGCAATGCGATGCCGCACATCCTGATCATCGACGACAACACGGCCGTTGCCACTGCGTTGGAGGTGCTGTTTTCGCTGCACGACATCGAGGCGCGGCACGCGCATTCGCCGCAGGCCGGGCTGGCGCTGCTGGACGAGCAGGCGTTCGATCTGGTGATCCAGGACATGAACTTTACCGCCGACACCACCTCCGGCGAAGAAGGCGAGGCGCTGTTTACCCAACTGCGTCAGCGTCACCCGGACCTGCCGGTGATCCTGCTCACCGCCTGGACGCATCTGGGCAGCGCGGTGGGCCTGGTCAAGGCCGGTGCGGCCGATTACATCGCCAAGCCCTGGGACGACACCAAGCTGCTGACCACGGTCAACAACCTGCTGGAACTGTCCGAGGCGCGGCGCGAGCTGGAACGTCGTCGCGAACGCGAATGGCGCGGCCGCGAGCAGCTGACCCAGCGCTACGACCTGCGTGGCGCGGTGTTCGCCGATCCGGCCAGCGAGCGCGCGATCGCCCTCGCCTGTCAGGTCGCACGCTCGGACTTGCCGGTACTGATCACCGGCCCCAATGGCAGCGGCAAGGAAAAGATTGCCGAGATCATCCAGGCCAATTCGACCACCAAACATGGCCCGTTCATTGCACTCAACTGCGGCGCCTTGCCAGGCGAATTGATCGAAGCCGAATTATTCGGTGCCGAAGCCGGCGCCTACACCGGCGCCAACAAGGCGCGCGAAGGCAAGTTCGAAGCGGCCGATGGCGGCACCCTATTTCTTGACGAGATCGGCAACCTGCCCTGGCAGGGCAATGAAGTTGCTGCGCGTGCTGGAAACCGGCCGTTACGAGCGGCTGGGTTCCAACCGCGAACGCCATGCCAAGGTGCGCGTGATCAGCGCCACCAATGCCGATCTGCCGGCGATGATCCGCGACGGCAGTTTTCGCGAGGATCTGTATTACCGGCTCAACACGGTGGAAATCGCACTGCCCGCACTGGCCGAACGCCCTGGCGACATCGGCCCGCTGGCCGAGCACTTCCTTGCCGGTGAAAAGCCGCTGTCGCCGCAGGCGCGCGATGCATTGCAACGGCATGCCTGGCCCGGCAACGTGCGCGAGCTACGCAATGTGCTGCAGCGCGCCGCCTTGCTTGCGCAGGGCGCGCGTATCGAAGCGGGCGATCTGAATCTGCCACGTGCACCCGCGCCACGGCTGGCGGCGCCGGCGGCGGCAGGCGAGCCGGATCGCGCGCGTATCGAACAGGCGCTGGCACGCGCGCAAGGCGTGATCGCGCAAGCGGCCGCCGAGCTGGGATTGAGCCGCCAGGCGCTGTATCGGCGCATGGACCGCTACGGCATCAGCTCGGAATGAACCTTCGTATGCGGAACCGCTCTTTCACGTTTTCGCTGTTTCTACGCTTGCTGCCGGTGCTTGCGCTGGCCGCTGCATTCCCATGGTTCATGGCGTACTGGCTGGACCGCGGCTGGCAGGTGGCGGCGATTTCGGTCCTCGTCCTGCTGGCAGCGATGTGGTTCAGCCTCACCCGCGCCACTGCGCCGATGCGCTCGCTGTTTCGCGCCCTGGCCGGCACCACCAGCAGCTACCGCGATGGCGAATACAACTTCGGCGTGTATTGGCGCGGCAATGACGAACTGGCGCAACTGGTGCAGGCGCATGCCGAACTTGGCGATGTGCTGCGTGCCCAGCGTAGCCATTTGGTACAGCGCGAGCTGATGCTCGACACCATGCTGCAGAACACGCCGGTGGCCATGCTGCTGGTGGTTGCTGGCGGCGATGGCCTGCGGCGGATCGGGTTTTCCAACAATGCCGCACGCAAACTGCTGTACGACGGACGCAAGCTGGAAGGCCAGCACCTGGACGATGTGCTCGACCGCATGCCGGCCGAATTGCGCGACGCCCTGGCGCGTGGCGGGGACTGCCTGTTCGCGGTACGCGAAGATGGCGACGACGAAGAAGACGAGCAGATCTATCACCTGTCGCGGCGTAGCTTTCACATCAACGGACGCGGGCACGAGCTGTTGTTGATCCGCACCTTGACCACCGAATTACGCCGCCAGGAAGTGCAGACCTGGAAAAAGTCATCCGCGTGATCAGCCATGAATTGAACAATTCGCTGGCACCGATCGCTTCCCTGGCGCATTCGGGTGCCGAGCTGCTGCGCCGCGAACGCACCGATCGCCTGGGGACGGTGTTCGAAACCATCGAAGAACGCGCGCGTCACCTGGAAGGCTTTATCCGCGGCTATGCGCGCTTTGCCAAATTGCCGCAACCGCAGCTGCAGACCATCGAATGGGCGCCATTTCTGCAGCGCTTGCAGCAACAGATTCCATTCCAGGTGCAGGGCATGCTCACCGATGTCTCCAGCAGGATCGATGCAGCGCAGATCGAGCAGGCGCTGCTGAATCTGCTGAAAAACGCCCACGAAGCCTGCAGCGAAGCGCAGCCACCCAACAGCGATGTCGCCGTGCGCGTCACGCGCCTGCCGCAATGGCTACGCATCGAAGTGCTCGACCGCGGCAACGGCATGAACGAAGCGGTACTGCACAATGCGCTGATGCCGTTCTATTCGACCAAGCGCAATGGCACAGGTCTTGGCCTTGCCCTCACGCGCGAAATCGCCGAAGCGCACGGCGGCCGCATCTCGCTGCACAACCGCGAACACGGCGGACTGTGCGTGACCTTGCTGTTGCCGCTGGCGGCGTGAACACGGCGGGACCGGCGCCTTCCTTCAAGGGTGCGTGACATCCGGCGGGTGGGCAAATGCTGCGCACGCGCGCCAGATTGCACCACGCAGCACACCCTGCGGCACTACGGCGACTTCTTGGTCGGCCGCTTCCAGCCTTCGATCACGGTCTGACGCGCACGCGTCACGGTGAGTTGGCCCGCGGGCGCATCGCTGGTGACCACCGACCCGGCGCCGATGGTGGAATTGGCGCCAATCTCGATCGGCGCCACTAGTGCGCTGTTGGAGCCGACAAACGCACCATCGCCGATGGTGGTCTGCGACTTGTTCACCCCGTCGTAGTTGCAGGTGATGGTGCCGGCGCCGATGTTGACCTTGCTGCCGATCACCGCATCGCCCAGATAGGTCAGATGGTTGGCCTTGCTGCCAACGCCCATGGTGACCTTTTTGGTCTCCACGAAATTGCCGATATGCACGCCATCGGCCAACACGGTGCCGGGGCGCAGACGCGCGAACGGACCGATCTGCACCGCGCCTTCGGTGACCACGCCTTCCAGATCGCTGTGCGCACGCACATGCGTGCCGGCACCGAGCGTCACGTCGCGCAAGCGCACGAACGGCCCGATCACCACGTCATCGCCCAAGGTGACCTCGCCCTCCAGGATCACGTCGATATCCAGCTGCACATCGCGGCCCACCTGCACGCTGCCACGCTGCTCCACACGCGCCGGGTCGGCGATGCGCACGCCTTGCAGGCAAAGCGTGCGCGCGGCGCGCAGCTGCCAGGCACGTTCGAGCTGGGCGAGTTGCCACGGGTCGTTGGCACCTTCCACCTCCTGCGGGTCGGCCACGTGCACCATGTCGGCCGGCGTGAAATCGGCTGCGGCGCTGGCGAACACGTCGGTGAGATAGAACTCGCCCTGCGCATTGTCGTTGGACAAGCCAGCCAGCCAACGGCGCAGTGCGGTGGATTCAGCGGTGAGGATGCCGGTATTGATGGTGCGAATGCGGCGCTGCTCGTCATTGGCATCCTTCTGCTCGACGATCGCGGCCACCTTGCCTTCCGCATCGCGCAGGATGCGCCCATAGCCGGTGGGATTGGCCAGTTCGGCGACCAGCACCGCCATGCGGCCCGGTGCATGCAGCAACTGCAACAGGCTCTCGCTGCGGATCAGCGGCACATCGCCATACAACACCAGTACCGTTGCCGCATCGGGAATCGCAGGCATGGCCTGCTGCACGGCGTGTCCGGTGCCCAACTGCTCGCGCTGTTCGGCCCACTGCAGATCGTCTTGATCGGCGAAGGCTGCCTGCACCTGATCGCCGCCATGCCCGTACACGACATGGATCGCCGCCGGCTGCAGCTGCCGTGCAGTGGCGATCACATGCGCCAGCATCGGCTGGCCCGCCAGCGGCTGCAGCACCTTGGGCAGGGACGAGCGCATGCGCTTGCCTTCGCCCGCGGCCAGGATCACAACGTGCAGGGGCAGGGGCATCAAGACATTCCAGGCAGAGAGATGTCCAAATTCTAGTCGCTGCGCCAGCGTCGCGTCGTTGTCCGGATGCAGCGTTCGCCCGCGCTAACGACGTTTGCCCCTGGCAGCCGCTAGGATGGGCGCCCCGTTCCCGTCCCCTGCACGCATGAGTCTGTTCCGCCAAGGCAGCCAGTTCATGATCATTGGCGCGCTGCAGCTGGCCGTGGACTGCGGCATCTTCATCGCCGCCACCGCCGCAGGCATGCCTGCAGTGCCCGCCAATCTGCTTGGGCGCATCGGCGGCGCCATGCTCGGCTTCTGGCTCAACGGCCGCTATACCTTCGCCCAGCAAGGCGATGCGCGGCTGGGTTGGCGACGCTTCCGCCGCTTCGCGGTGATGTGGCTGACGCTCACGCTGATCAGCACCTGGCTGCTCGCGACCACGGTCGACCTACTCGGCCTGCGTCAGGCATGGCTGGCGAAACCGCTGGTCGAAGGCGGCCTGGCGATCGTGTCGTTCTTCCTGGGCCGGCACGCGGTGTATCGCTGATCGATGCATGCGCAGACGCCGAGCGATTGCTCGGTCGTGTTCGGCCTGCGTCGGGCATGGCTGGCAAAACCGCTGGTCGAAGGCGGCCTGGCGATCGTGTCGTTCTTCCTGGGCCGGCACGTGGTGTATCGCTGATCGATGCATGCGCAGGCGCCGAGCGATTGCTCGGTCGTGTTCGGCCTGTGTTGGGCATGGCTGGCAAAACCGATGGTCGAAGGCGGCCTGGCGATCGTGTCGTTCTTCCTGGGCCGGCACGTGGTGTATCGCTGATCGATGCATGCGCAGGCGCCGAGTGATTGCTCGGTCGTATGACGATATGACGCAGAAAGACACCGCTTGCGTGCAGACATGCGCAGCACAGTCACGGCCTCTTCTCCCGTGCTGATCGATCGCGCGGACATCCTTATGGCTCTTGCGCGGCATCCATGCCGCGCCGGGTCCGCGCCGGTCGGCGGGCATGCAGCAGTCGCGTTGGCCAGCGTACGTGGCCTTCAACGGGCTGCCAGCGACCTTTCGGGTGCGGCAACCTCGCCGGTTGCATGGCCGTTGACGGGACGGATGCTGCGCCATCGCTTCCACGGCACGGGATGACGGCGCGTCCCGCTAGCACCGAGGCCACCGCGCCTTGGACACGCTCAGCGTTCGATCTGGACGTCTGACTGCATCCACCAAGATGCGGCGACGAAACCGCGGCCGTCACCACCAGGCGAACGCGCAAACGTTTTGTCGACCGCTCTTACCGCATGACAGCGCGTTGGTCTCGCAGACACGTGAGCGTTGTGGATCAGTGGCAGAAATCGCCCAGGCCACGCACCAGTGCCGCGCGATGCAGCGCATCTAGCTGCCACTGCTCTGCGTAATGCGCCGCAGCGCGCGCGGTGCTGGCCGGGCAGTCGGGCGCGCTGCGTGCCGACGCCACATCGGCCAGCGCATCGAGCAGTTCGCCCTGCAGTTGATCCAGGCGAGTGCGCAGCGCCGCGAGATCCGGACGTGCGGTGTTCGGCGCGCGTCCGCGCTCGTGCCAACGGTTCAACAGCGCATACTGCACCGACTTGTTGGCCTCGATTTGCGCGCCAAAG
The DNA here is from genome assembly GCA_022749655.1 of Xanthomonas phaseoli pv. phaseoli. Classification (GTDB taxonomy): domain Bacteria; phylum Pseudomonadota; class Gammaproteobacteria; order Xanthomonadales; family Xanthomonadaceae; genus Xanthomonas; species Xanthomonas phaseoli. The sequence goes on along the minus strand of CP094243.1, from coordinate 1,382,727 downwards.
AAGCGTGCCGCATCGTCGGCATCCAGCCCATGCGCGGGCGCCTGATCGCGCACGCTTTGCAGCACCGCCGCCTCGCGCGCCTGATCGAGCACCGGCTTGCCGCTGTCCCACTTGCTTAGCGCTACCGCGTCGCCAATGGCATTGCGCTGCACGATCCGGTCCATCAACGGATCCAGCGGCGGCTGGCTGCGCGCCGGCAATGCGCATCCCAGCAGTCCGGCGGCCAACAGGCCGCTCACCATGTAAGCGCGAATGCCATCGATCGAACGGGTCATGCCATCTTCCTCAACGTGCCGGAATAACGTTGCCATGCACCGCTGCGGTGCAGCGGTGCGCCAAGCAACGCAGTGTGCCTGCCGCGCGCTGCGGCGGATTCACGCAGCCGCACGCGGGGCTCCAAAACGAAAACGCCGACACGACGGTCGGCGTTTCGAACTTCTGAGCTGCAGACGAAGGCGCAGCTGCCTGACGTGCGCGCCCACCCTGGAGGCGGGTAGACCACCGCTTAGTGCTTGAGGTTGCGACGCAAGCGCTCCAGCGCCTGCAACTGCACTGTCGCCTCGGCCAGCTGACGCTGCGCCTCGGCCACGTCCACCGTGTTGCCACGGTTGGCCAGCAGCCGCTCGGCCTCTTCCTTGACCTTGCGCACGGCCGCTTCGTCGATGTCCTGCGCACGCACTGCGGTGTCGACCAGGATGGTCACCACCTGCGGCTGCACTTCCAGGATGCCGCCGGAAATGGCGAAATCCAGCTGTTCGCCATTGGCGGTGGTCACCACCACCTTGCCCGGCTTCAAGCGGGTGATCAGCGGCGCGTGCTTGGGCGCAATGCCCAGCTCGCCCAACTCGCCGGTGGCCACGACCAGCGTCGCCTCACCGTGGAAGATTTCCTTCTCGGCGCTGACGATGTCGCAACGGATAGTGCTCATGGTGCCTCACTGTAGTGAGGCGGGGAATCGGGAGTCGGGAATTGGGAATGGGAAGAGCAGCTGGCTGCGCGCTTTTCCGATTCCGTTCAATTCCAATCCACCGATGACCCGCCTTTACGATTCCCGATTCCCGATTCCCGATTCCAGCCGCGTAGCGGCTGGAATCGCATCAGGCCTTGGCGCTCATCTTGTTGGCTTTCTCGACGGCTTCTTCGATGCTGCCGACCATGTAGAACGCCTGCTCCGGCAGGTGGTCGTATTCGCCGTCGCAGATCGCTTTGAAGCCGCGGATGGTGTCCTTCAGCGAGACGTACTTGCCCGGCGAGCCGGTGAACACTTCGGCCACGTGGAAGGGCTGGCTGAAGAAGCGCTCGATCTTGCGCGCGCGCGACACCGACTGCTTGTCTTCTTCGCTCAGCTCGTCCATGCCCAGGATGGCGATGATGTCCTTCAGTTCCTTGTACTTCTGCAAGGTCTGCTGGACGCGCTGCGCGGTGTCGTAATGCTCGTGGCCGATCACCAGCGGATCCATCTGGCGGCTGGTGGAGTCCAGCGGATCCACGGCCGGGTAGATACCCAGCGAGGCGATGTTACGGCTCAGCGTGACGGTCGAGTCCAGGTGGGCGAAGGTGGTCGCCGGCGACGGGTCGGTCAGGTCGTCCGCAGGCACGTACACGGCCTGGATCGAGGTGATCGAACCGCTCTTGGTCGAGGTGATGCGCTCCTGCAGCACGCCCATTTCCTCGGCCAGGGTCGGCTGGTAACCCACCGCCGACGGCATACGGCCGAGCAGCGCGGACACTTCGGTACCGGCCAGCGTGTAGCGGTAGATGTTGTCCACGAACAGCAGCACGTCCTTGCCCTTGCCGCTGGCGTCCTTCTCGTCGCGGAAGTACTCGGCCATGGTCAGGCCGGTCAGCGCCACGCGCAGACGGTTGCCCGGCGGCTCGTTCATCTGGCCGTACACCATCGCGACCTTGTCCAGGACGTTGGAGTCCTTCATCTCGTGGTAGAAGTCGTTGCCCTCGCGGGTACGCTCGCCCACGCCGGCGAACACGGACAGACCCGAGTGCGCCTTGGCGATGTTGTTGATCAGTTCCATCATGTTGACGGTCTTGCCCACGCCGGCGCCGCCGAACAGGCCGACCTTGCCGCCCTTGGCGAACGGGCACATCAGGTCGATGACCTTGATGCCGGTTTCCAGCAATTCGGTGCTGGAGGACTGGTCTTCATACGACGGTGCGCCGCGATGGATTTCCCAATGGTCCGAGGCCTGCACGTCGCCGGCTTCGTCGATCGGGCGGCCCAGCACGTCCATGATGCGACCCAGCGTACCGGCACCGACCGGCACCGAAATGGCGCGTTCGGTGTTGGTGGCGACCAGGTTGCGCTTCAGGCCATCGGTGGAGCCGAGCGCAATCGTGCGCACGACGCCGTCGCCGAGCTGCTGCTGCACTTCCAGGGTGATGTCGGTGCCGTCGACCTTCAGCGCGTGATACACCTTCGGCACTTCATTGCGCGGGAATTCGACGTCGACGACCGCGCCGATGATCTGAACGATCTTGCCCTGACTCATTTTGCTGCTCCGGTTAGCTTTGTTCTGTCCGAGTGGCCGATGCCATCTCGTGGAATTTTGTGATTTGGGATTCGTGATTGGGGATTTGCAAGGGCGCAGTCCGCTGCGCTCCAACCAATCCCGAATCCCCAATCCCGGCGGTACTTACACGGCCGCTGCGCCGCTGACGATTTCCGAAATTTCCTGGGTGATCGCCGCCTGGCGTGCCTTGTTGTAGACCAATTGCAAGGTGCCGATCATCTTGTTGGCGTTGTCGCTGGCGGCCTTCATCGCCACCATGCGCGCGGCGTGTTCGGAGGCCACGTTTTCCAGCACCGCCTGGTACACCAGCGACTCGATGTAACGCGTCATCACGTGCTCCAGCACGGTGGCGGCATCGGGTTCGTACAGGTAATCCCAATCGTGGTGCGCCACCTTGTGCTCGGCGGCGGGCAGCGGCAGCAGCTGATCGAAGCTGGCCTTCTGCGTCATGGTGTTCACGAAGCGGTTGTAGACCAGGTACACGCGGTCCACCTTGCCTTCGATAAAGGCATCGATCATCACCTTGATCACACCGATCAGCTGCTCCACCTGCGGGCTGTCGCCCAGGTGGGTCACGCTGCCGACCATGTTGACCTTGATGCGCCGGAAAAACGCCGAGGCTTTCTGACCGATGGTCACCACGTCGATCTCGGCACCGGTGTCCTGCAAGGGACGCACCTCCGCCAGCATCTTGCGGAACAGGTTGTTGTTCAGACCGCCGGCCAGGCCGCGGTCGGACGAGATCACGATGTAGCCGACCCGCTTGACCTGCTCGCGCTCGATCAGGAACGGATGCTGGAAATCGGTGCTGGCCTGCGCCAGATGCCCGATCACCTGCTTCATCGCCTGCGCATACGGACGCGAGGTCTTCATGCGCTCTTGCGCCTTGCGGATCTTGGAGGCCGAGACCATTTCGAGCGCGCGCGTCACCTTGCGGGTGTTCTGCACGCTCTTGATCTTGGTTTTGATTTCGCGTCCGCCTGCCATACTCGCTCGCTTCGCTCGCTTAGTGGGATTCGGGAATCGGGATTCGGGATTGGCAAAGCCTCCCTACCTCACCGCTTCCGAGAACCCCGGATGCCTAACGTCTGGGAAACAGAAGCGGGGCTGGGCATCAGCCAACGCCCCGAACCACCGCTTCTGCAAATCCCGAATGCCCAATCCCAAATCCCGGCGCCTTTACCAGGTGCCCGTGGTCTTGAACTCTTCGATGCCCTTCTTGAAGCTGGCTTCGATGTCGTTGTCCCAACCGCCGGTGCTGTTGATCTTGGAGACCAGCTCGCCCTGGGTGTTGGCGAAGTGCGCGTGCAGGCCTTCTTCGAACGCCAGCAGCTTGTTGACCGGCACGTCGTCCAGGTAGCCCTCGTTGACGGCGTAGATCGACAGCGCCTGGTTGGCGATGGACATCGGCGCGTACTGCTTCTGCTTCATCAGCTCGGTGACGCGCTGACCGCGCTCGAGCTGCTTGCGGGTGGCTTCGTCCAGGTCCGAGGCGAACTGCGCAAACGCCGCCAGCTCGCGGTACTGGGCCAGCGAGATACGGATGCCGCCGGACAGCTTCTTGATGATCTTGGTCTGGGCGGCGCCACCGACGCGCGACACCGAGATACCGGCGTTCACGGCAGGACGGATACCGGCGTTGAACAGGTCGGTTTCCAGGAAGATCTGGCCGTCGGTGATCGAGATCACGTTGGTCGGCACGAACGCAGACACGTCGCCGGCCTGCGTTTCGATGATCGGCAGCGCGGTCAGCGAACCGGTCTTGCCGGTCACCGCACCATTGGTGAACTTCTCCACGTACTCCTCGGACACGCGCGCGGCGCGCTCCAGCAGGCGGGAGTGCAGGTAGAACACGTCGCCCGGGTAGGCTTCGCGGCCCGGCGGGCGCTTGAGCAGCAGCGAGATCTGGCGGTAGGCCACGGCCTGCTTGGACAGATCGTCGTACACGATCAGCGCGTCTTCGCCGCGGTCCATGAAGTACTCGCCCATCGTGCAGCCGGCGTAGGGGCTGATGTACTGCATCGCCGCCGATTCGGACGCGGTCGCAGCCACCACCACGGTGTGCGCCAGCGCGCCGTTTTCTTCCAGCTTGCGCACGATGTTGGCAACGGTCGAGGCCTTCTGGCCGATCGCCACGTACACGCACTTGATGCCGGTGCCCTTCTGGTTGATCACCGCGTCGATCGCCAGCGCGGTCTTGCCGGTCTGACGGTCGCCGATGACCAGCTCACGCTGGCCACGGCCGATCGGGATCATCGCATCGACCGACTTGTAGCCGGTCTGCACCGGCTGGTCGACCGACTTACGCCAGATCACGCCGGGCGCAACGCGCTCCACCGGCGCGGTCTGGGTCGCACCCAGCGGGCCCTTGCCGTCGATCGGCTCGCCCAGTGCGTTGACCACGCGACCCAGCAGTTCCGGGCCGACCGGCACTTCCAGGATGCGGCCGGTGGTCTTGGCCACGTCGCCTTCGCGCAGGCTCTCGTAATCGCCCAACACCACGGCGCCGACCGAATCGCGCTCCAGGTTCAGTGCCAGCGCGAAGGTGTTGTTCGGCAGTTCGATCATTTCGCCCTGCATCACGTCGGCCAGGCCGAAGATGCGCACGATGCCGTCGGACACGCTGGTCACGGAGCCTTCGTTGCGCGACTCTGCGGACAGCTTGACCGCCTCGATGCGGGTCTTGATCAGGTCGCTGATTTCGGAGGGGTTGAGCGTGGTTGCCATCGTTCAGTCCTAGGTGCCGGCCGCAAGGGCCGTGCGTTTATGTGAATTCAGTGGGCGAGCGAGCTTTGCAGACGCGCAAGCTTGCCTTTCAGCGAGCCGTCGATGACCACGTCGCCGGTGTCGATCACCGCGCCGCCGATCAGCGACGCATCGACTGCGGTGGTGATGTCCACGTCGCGGCCGAAGCGCTTCTTCAGCGCAGCTGCGATCGTGTCGAGTTCGGTCTGGCTCATTGCCGCGGCCGAGGTCACCGTCGCCTTGACGACATGTTCGGCCTGGGCACGCAGTTGTTCGTACAAGCCTGCCACTTCCGGCAGCAGCGACAGCCGCTGCGCATCGGCAAGCACGCCGAGGAAACGCAGGTAGTCCTCGCCCGCCTGCGGCGGGGCCAGCAGCGTCACTGCCTGTTCCTGGCCCAGGGCCGGGTTGAGCAGCAATGCGGCCACGCGCGGGTCGCCGGCCACCTGCGCCGAAAACGCCAGCGCATCGGACCAGGGCGCGAAGTTGCCGCCCTCACGCGCGATTGCAAACGCGGCACGGCCGTAGGGACGGGCAAGGGTGAGGGCCTGACTCATCGCTTAAATCTCCGCCGCCAGCTCGTCGAGCAGCGCCTTGTGGGCGTTGGCATCGATTTCGCGCTTGAGCAGCTTTTCTGCACCGCTGACGGCCAGTACCGAGACCTGCTTGCGCAGCTCCTCGCGGGCACGCGTGGCGGATGCGTCGATTTCGGCCTGCGCCAGATCCTTCTGACGGTTGGCTTCGGCAATTGCCTCCAGCTTGGCCGCTTCGATGATCTGGTTGGCGCGCGCATGGGCCTGATCGATGATCTCGTTGGCCTTGGTGCGTGCGTCCTTCAGTGCTTCGTTGACCTTTTCCTGCGCCTGCGCCAGATCCTTCTGACTACGGTCGGCCGCAGCCAGACCTTCAGCGATCTTTTGCTGACGCTCTTCGATCGCCTGCAACAGCGGCGGCCAGATTTTGGTCGCGACGATCCAGATCAGACCGGCGAAGGCCAGCGCCTGGGCAAAGATGGTAAGGGTGATATCCATGGGTCGCTCAATCGCTGTTTAGGGGTGAAAGCGCCACCGCACGGCGGCGCTTTCCGACCTTCATCCGCGGATGCAACCGCCAAGGGCTGCATCCACATCCTGCTACCGCTGGATCAGCCGGCAGCCTGCGACAGACGCTCGATGAACACCTGGGCCAGCGGATTGGCGAAGGCGAACAGCAGGCCGACAGCGACGCTGATGATGAACGCGGCGTCGATCAGGCCGGCGGTGATGAACATACGCACCTGCAGCACCGGGATCAGTTCCGGCTGGCGCGCAGCCGATTCCAGGAACTTGCCAGCCATGATGGCCAGACCGAGGCCGGCACCCAGCGCGGCCAGGCCGATCATGATGCCGACGGCGAGGACGGTGGAGCTCTGGACTTGAGCGAGGTTGGTCAGGACGGCGAGGTACATGGTGATCTCCGAACGAAAGTTTCTAAGGGTGATGGATGAAGCGGGATAAAGCAGATGAAGGGTGACGCAAACTCAGTGACTGTCTTCAGCCAGGCTCAGATACACGATCGACAGCATCATGAAAATGAAGGCCTGCAGCGGAATCACCAGCAGGTGGAACAGCATCCAGCCCAGGCCGAATGCGCCGCCAGCGACCATGCCGGCGATGCCTGCACCGCCCAGCACCCAGATCAGCAGGAAGACGATCTCGCCGCCGAACATGTTGCCGAACAGTCGCATCGCCAACGAAATCGGCTTGCTCAGCCATTCGACGATGTTCAAGAGCAGGTTGAACGGCATCATCCACTTGCCGAACGGCGCCGTCAGGAATTCCTTGGTCATGCCGCCCACGCCCTTGGAGCGCAGCGAGAACACGATCATCAGGAAGAACACGCTGATCGACATGCCCAAGGTGGCGTTGACGTCGGCGGTCGGCACCGGCTTCCAGGCGTGCACGCCGGCCCAGCCCAGCGGGATGGCGATGAAATCGGCCGGGATCATCTTGATGAGGTTCATCAACAGGATCCAGAAGAAGATGGTGATCGCGATCGGGGTCACCAGCTTGCTGCTGCCGTGGTAGGTGTCCTTGGCCTGGCGATCGACGAACTCCAGGCAGATCTCAACGAATGCCTGCCACTTGCCCGGGACGCCGGCTGTGGCATTGCGGGTCGCCGTCCAGAACGCCAGGACCATGACCAGACCCATCAACACCGCCATGATCAGGGTGTCGAGGTGGATGGTCCAAAACGTGCCGCCACCATCACGAACCGGAACGATCAGGTTCTGCAAGTGATGCTGGATATAGGAGGTAGGTGTTGCTGCCTCGCCCGCCATGTGTCCGGAGCCCTTTTAAGTTCGAATCAACGCCTGGCCAGAGCCAGAACCTGAAAAATCAGCCCGATGGCGATACCCGCCAGCAAAGCCAGAGGAGGCAGCCGCCACAGGCCGAAGCCCAGCGCCAGCGCCACGAAAACCAACACCCACTTCAGCACCATCGCCAGGATCAGCCGCACCATGGCGATGCCCGCTGCCTGGATACCGCCGCCTAGCGCGGTACGTGCCGCAACCCAACCGCCCAGCACCGTCGCAAATCCGGTCAATGCCAGACCGGCAGCGTAACGGGGACCGACCAACAGCAACCCCAGACTGGTTATAGCTACGGCGGCAAGCGGATATACCGCAGCGCGCAGCATCAACCGCCGACCCGCGTCAACGGAGTTCAGCACTACGGTTACCTTACGTGTGAATGAGTGGGAAGCGCAGTTGCGCCTCGTCGAGCCGCGAAAGTATAGCAATGGGACAAATTGCGAGACAACCGGCAGAGGTCATCGCTTGCTGCGATGCACCACACGGCGGCCACCGCAGCGGGTGGGAACTTTGCCACAAACCGGCGGTCATAACTTGCGAGGCCTGCACATCCTCGTCGAAAGGTACCGCCGCAGGCCGCGTCTAGGAGCCCTGGGAGACCGGGGCTCCTGCTTTTGTAAGCATTTTGTCGCACCCTGCGACCTTCCCATCGGCGGTCCAATCGAACGCTTGGTCTTACTGGCACTGGACGACGGTGGCAGTGACGTTGCACGCGCTCCGTGACTCGACCAAAGGACTGGCGAAGCGGACCGTTTTGTCCGATTGCTACGGCCGCCTTCACGCTGATTGGACGGCCCCTTCACTTTTGAAAGACGCGCGCTTATCGACTATGCGCTGCACAGGCCGAACCGCCTGACCATTCCAAGAATTCGGAGCTTCCATGAAACACCTCCTCGCACTGGCGATCCCGTGCGTCCTGGCCGTCGCCTATGTCGCGCCCGCACACGCCGAAGACACCGATGATCGCTTCCAGCTCCGCCTCGGCGCGATGAATGTCGACAACGACAACACCATCCGCGGCAACACGCTGCTGGCCGGCAACAATGCCTCGGTCAACGAAGACTTCAAGCTGGGCGGCAAGGAATGGGAGCCGCGCGTGGATGGCGTGTTCCGCATCAGCACCCGCCAGCGCCTGATCTTCGACTACTTCAAGTACGACAAAGATCGTCGCGAGACCCTGAGCCAGGACCTGAGCGCCGGTGGCGTGACCGTGCCGTCCGGCAGCTTCATCAAAGGCGAGCTGAAGTACCAGGTCGCCACTTTCGTCTACGACTACTCGGTGATCGATTCTCCGGAATTCAGCCTGGGCCTGCAGATCGGCGCCGAGTACGCCAAGGTCGAGGCCAATGCCTACGCCGATCTGGGTACGTTGTTCAGTGGCGATGTCCTGGATGAAAGCGAAGACGGCGTTGCGCCGGTCGTCGGCATCCGCTTCACCGCGCGTCCCAGCGAACATTGGCTGTTCAACGTGCAGGGCCAGTACCTCAACACCAGTTGGGGCGACTTCGGCGACTACGACGGCGACCTGAGCCGCGCCAACGCCATTGCCGAATACCGCTTCACCAAGAACTTCGGCATTTTCGCCGGCTACGACTGGTTCAAGCTGGACGTGGACCGCGAGGGCAGCGACGGCCTGGTCGGCCTGAAGCAGGAGTTCAAGGGCCCGGTGGCAGGCGTGACGCTCGCGTTCTGATTCTTTCCGGCCCCGGGAGCCGGGATCCGAAAAGCAGCTTCATGCAGAACCCCGCAGCGATGCGGGGTTCTGTCGTTTAACCGGTGCGTGGCAGGTAACCGACCCGGCAGCAGCCACCTGGCAGCTGGGTGCACACGCTCACGGCGGCTTGGTCGCACCGGCCACCAACAGATGCTGGTGCGTGGTGCAGTAGCACTCGTCATGCCAACCGTAGTGCGGATCGGTGCAGATGGCATGCTGCACCGTTGCCGGCAGCGACGCCACGTCGCTGCGCAAGTCGCGCTTCAACGAGACGAACACCGAGCCCGGATGTGGCCAGTCGGTCCGCTGCGGCGGCTCGGCGATGCGGTTGCCGCTGGCCAGTTCGCGCTGCAGCAGCGCCTGCAGTTCGGGACACAGATTGCCCTGCCCCACGGCGACCTCCATGCGTCGCGTCACTACCGCGGCGACCGTGCCACATGTAGCACGGTCGTGCGGAGCGGCATCACTTCTTCTTGGGGATGTACAGATCGGTGATGGTGCCGTCGTAGACCTCGGCGGCCATGCCGACCGACTCGCTCAGGGTCGGATGCGCGTGGATGGTGTGGCCGATGTCTTCGGCCTCGGCACCCATCTCGATCGCCAGGCCGATCTCGGCCAGCAGGTCGCCAGCATGCACGCCGACGATGGCACCACCGATCACGCGATGGGTCTCTTCGTCGAAGATCAGCTTGGTGAAGCCTTCGGTACGGCCGATGCCGATCGCGCGGCCGCTGGCGGCCCACGGGAACTTGGCAACGCCAACCTTCAGGCCCTTGGCCTTGGCTTCGGTTTCGGTGACGCCGACCCAGGCGATTTCCGGGTTGGTGTAGGCCACCGACGGGATCACCCGCGCCACCCATTCCTTCTTCTCGCCGGCAGCCACTTCGGCGGCCAGCTTGCCTTCGTGGGTGGCCTTGTGGGCCAGCATCGGGTTACCGACGATGTCGCCGATGGCGAAGATGTGCGGCACGTTGGTGCGCATCTGCCGGTCGACCGGAATGAAGCCGCGCTCGGTGATGGTGACGCCGGCCTTGTCCGCGCCGATCTTCTTGCCGTTGGGGCTGCGGCCCACGGCGACCAGCACGCGGTCGTACGCGGTGGCCTGCAGACCGGGCTTTTCGCCTTCGACAGCCGCCTCGAAGGACACCGTGATGCCGCTCTTGTCGGCCTTGACGTCGGTGGCCTTGGTCTTGAGATGAACCTCGACGCCCTGCTTTTTCAGGCGGTCGGCCAGCGGCTTGACCAGGTCCTTGTCGGCGCCCGGCATCAGCTGGTCCATGAACTCGACCACGGTGACCTTGCTGCCGAGCGCGCTGTACACGGTGGCCATTTCCAGGCCGATGATGCCGCCGCCGACCACCAGCAGGGTCTTGGGAATGTCGTGCAGCTCCAGCGCGTCGGTGGAGTCCATCACGCGCTTGTCGTCCCACGGGAAGTTGGGCAGCTTCACCGCCTGCGAGCCGGCGGCGATGATGCAGTGCTCGAAGCGCAGCAGCTGGGGCTTGCCGTCGTCGCCGACGATTTCCAGCTCGTTGGGCGAGACGAAGCTGGCCACGCCGGTCACGGTGCGCACCTTGCGCTGCTTGGCCATGCTGGCCAGGCCGCCGGTAAGCTTGCCGACCACTTTTTCCTTGTACTCGCGCAGCTTGTCCAGGGTGATCCTGGGCTGACCGAAGTCCACGCCGAAGTCGCCGGCATGGGCCACTTCATCGATCACCGCGGCGGCATGCAGCAGCGCCTTGGACGGGATGCAGCCGACGTTGAGGCAGACACCGCCCAGGCTGGCGTAGCGCTCGATCAGCACCGTGTCCAGGCCCAGATCGGCCGCGCGGAACGCTGCCGTGTAGCCGCCGGGGCCGGCGCCGAGCACCACCATCTTGCATTCGATGTCGGCCGGCTTGCCGCTGGCCAGTGCCGGCTTGGACGGCGCCGGTTCGGCCGGGGCGCGGTGCGACGGCGTCACTGGCGGCTTGCTGCCCGGGGCGGCGGTAGGCGCTGCAGCGGCCGGGGCGGCTTTGGTCTCGGCCTTGGCTGGCGCAGCGGCCTCGCCTTCGGTTTCGAGCAGCAGTACGAGCGCGCCTTCGGAGAGGGGGTCGCCGACCTTGACCTTGAGTTCCTTGACCACACCGGCGGCCGAGGACGGCACTTCCAGCGTGGCCTTGTCCGATTCCAGCGTGACCAGGCCCTGGTCCTTGGCCACGCTGTCGCCAACGGCGACCAGCACTTCGATGACGGGGACATCGCTGTAATCGCCGATGTCGGGAACCTTGATTTCAATGACCGCCATTTGCTTCTCCTGTAGCTCAACCGGCCGTGCCGGCAAGCGTCTGCTGGAGTTCATCCAGCGACGATTCGATTTGGGTCCAGCGCTTGTCGCGCTTCTTTTCCTTGCCTTCGCTGGCTTCGATCAGCAGCGCGGCCTGTTTCAGCAGCAACTCGCCGGCACCACAGCTGGGGCGAGCGCCGCTGTAGCGCACGCCATCGACCTGGAACGAGAGCACTTCGCCTTCGCTCACCGGCGCGGTGCGTCCGTTCGGCGCGAGCTGGGTCAGCGTATTGGTCCAGTTGCTGACCAGGCGCTTGGCAAGCGGCGCCGGTATCGGGATCTCGACCGTTTCCGGGGTCTGCTCGGTGCGGAACTGCACGCTGCCGCGGTCGGTCTGGCTGACCCAGCTGTAGACGCGCTCGTCGGCGCGGCTATGCCGCAGGGTCCAGTCGGCGCCCTCCTTGCCCGGCACCAGCGACACCGCGCTCTCCACGCCCCGCGTGGGCAGGGTCAGCAACGACAAGGCCGGCTTGGTGCCGCCATCCAGCAACGTGGTGACCGCAGTGCCGTAGTTGCCCACGGCCGGCGGCCAGCCGCGGCCGAGCGTGCTCTCGCATTCGCGTGCGGCCACGTTTGTCCATGGCAGCAGGCCGAGCGCGGCGATGGTCAGCAGCGCGGCCCTCACAGCAGGACGCGACGCATGTCGGCCAGCACCTGGCTGAGGTAGGTGGTGAAACGGGCCGCCAAGGCGCCGTCGATGACGCGGTGGTCGTAGCTCAGCGACAACGGCAGCATCAGCTTGGGCGCGAAGTCCTTGCCGTTCCAGACCGGCTGCATCGCCGATTTGGACACGCCCAGGATCGCCACTTCCGGCGCATTGATGATCGGCGTGAACGCGGTGCCGCCGATACCGCCGAGCGAGCTGATCGAGAAACAACCGCCGCTCATATCGGCCGGACCCAGCTTGCCGTCGCGGGCCTTCTTGGCCAGCTCGCCGCTTTCCTGCGCGATCTGCAGCACGCCCTTCTTGTCGACATCGCGGATCACCGGCACGACCAGGCCGTTGGGCGTATCGGCCGCAAACCCGATGTGGAAGTACTTCTTCAGGGTGAGGTTTTCGCCGGCCGCATCCAGCGAGGCGTTGAACTCAGGGAACTTCTTCAGTGCCGCGGCGCTGGCCTTGATCAGGAACGCGAGCATGGTCAGCTTGATGCCGGCCTTCTCGTTCTCCTTGTTGAGCGCCACACGCAGGGCTTCCAGGTCGGTGATGTCGGCCGACTCGAACTGGGTGACGTGCGGAATCATGGCCCAGTTGCGCGCCAGGTTGGCACCGGAAATCTTCTTGATGCGCGACAGCGGCTGGGTCTCGGTCTCGCCGAACTTGCTGAAGTCCACCTTCGGCCAGGCCAGCAGGTTCAGACCGTTGCCGCCACCGGCCGGCGCCGCGCCGGCTGCGGCGGGTACGCCACCGCTGAGTGCGGCCTTGACGAAGCGCTGCACGTCTTCACGGGTGATGCGGCCGCCCTTTTCGCTGCCCTTGAGCTGGTTCAGGTCCACGCCCAGTTCGCGTGCGAACACGCGCACCACCGGGCTGGCATACGGCACCTTGGACGGCAGCACGCTGTCCGCATCGAAGGTCACCGGCGGGCTGCTCGGGTTGCCGGCCGAGGGCTGTCCACCCTGCGCTGCCTGCGCACCTGCACCGGAACGCGCACCCTGCACCTGCGCGATTTCGCGCTGGGCCAGCTTGTCCGGCTCGGCCGGGACGGCAACCGGCTCGACCTTGCCCGCGGTTTCGGCGGTGTCGGTGGTGGGCTTGGCCGGCGACTGCGCCGCACCGGCGCCGCCGTCGGCGGCTGCAATGATCGCCACCACATTGCCCTGCGAGAGCGTGTCGCCGACCTTGACCTTGAGTTCCTTGACCACGCCGGCGGCCGAGGACGGGACTTCCATCGTGGCCTTGTCCGATTCCAGCGTGACCAGGCTCTGATCCTTGGCGACGGTATCGCCCACGGCCACCAGCACTTCGATCACCGGGATGTCGGTGTAATCGCCGATATCGGGCACACGCGCTTCGATCAGGCCGCCGCCGTCCGAGGAGGCCGCAGGCGCAGCAGATTCGGCCTTGGCAGCCGGTGCCGGGGCGGCGGCGGGCGCAGCCTTGGCCGGTGCGGCGGGCGCGGCGGCAGCGGCGGGCTTGGCGGCATCGGCGCCGGCATCAGCCACTTCGATCAACGCCACCAGCGCGCCCTGCGAGAGCGAATCGCCGACCTTGACCTTGATCTCCTTGACCACACCAGCCACCGACGAAGGCACTTCCATGGTGGCCTTGTCCGATTCCAGCGTGACCAGGCTCTGGTCCTTGCTGACCGTATCGCCGACGGACACCAGCACCTCGATTACCGGGACGTCGCTGTAGTCACCGATATCGGGGACAAGTGCTTCCTTGATTTCGGCCATACGGGGAACTCCGGCAACAGAATGGGGAAACCCCTATTGTGGCCGGCTGCGGGCCGCAGCGCCAACCATTGCCGTGCAAAAATCGCGCGCCAGGCAGGATGCAGCGTCCGCATGCATGTGCACGCCGATCATTTTGCTGCGCGTCGATCGACCCGCAACAGTTGCAGTGGCTCGCCCGACGGCAAACGATACGCCAGCGCATTGTCCAGCCCATCGAGCGCTTCCAGGCGCTGGCACAACTGCTGCGCGCGCGGCCGCAATGCACGCGCCTGTGGCTCGACCAGGCGCTCGCCGCGCGCCTCCATGCAATCGAGCGAACGCAGCTGCACGTCATTTCCGGTGATTGCGGACTGCACCGCACCGGCCACCACATCGCCGATCAGCTGCGGCAGCAGCTCGGCGACCAGCGCGCCGATGTCGTCGTCGATATCGATCGGGGTCAGCTGGCTTTTGCTGAAACTCTGCTTCAAGCGCACATCGATCTTCTCGCGCACGTTTGCCAGCTGCGCGCGCGTGGCGTCCGGGCTGCGACTGAAGCCGGCGGCCACCTCACCCAATGCGGTGATTGCGATATCGGCCGCTTCGCGCCCGACTGCCTGCGCCAGTGGAACCACATCGCGGGTCTGGCGCTCGAACTGGATCAGGCGGGCGCGATCGTCTGCGCTCAATGCCACCCAGCGGTCGTCGACGAACAGAGCGCCCTGGCGCATCACCAGCCGCTGCGGCGTGCCTGATTCGCGGATCAGAATCAGGCTGCGTGCGTTGAGCGTGAGGTCGTAATCGCTGTTGACCTCGCAGTGCAGGTCCTGGTCCTGGCGGCGGCCACCCTGCGCCGCTCAACAGCCCGAACAGCGCAGTTGCTGCCATCGTGATTGCGTGTTTGATTGCCATCTGGCCACTCCGTTGTGGGCTGGCTGCAGCATGCCCGTACCTCTGGCACACAGGCCTGTGCCGGAGGCTGGCATGACTTCTGGCCACTGGCCGCCACGCGCGCAGCGCAGGTGTCGACAGCAGGCGGGCAGCATGCATCAACCATCAGTGCGCGGCACCGCGACAGCGGCGTGGTCCGCCGAGAGGCTCGCATTCCATACCGACCCCCGTCTTACCTCGGCTAGCGCACCGCATCGCACAGGGGTTGCCAGGCTGCCGCCAGCCGCGGCAGCGACCAGGCGGCATTGGCCGGGCTGGTGGATGGCAACGCGACGACTGGCAGCGCGCACAGCTGCGCCGATAGCAGCGGCTGGACGTGCCGGCGCCAGGCCTGTGCTGCCGCAGTGCCATTGCAGGCCACCATGCGCAGCTGCGGCAGCGTAGCCAGCAACGCGGGCAGCGGATTGACCACGATGCTCGCCGCCACAATGGACGTATCCAGACTGCCGCGCCGCTCGCATTGGCCGATGACATCCCACAGGCCCACGCGATGGTCGAGCAATGCTTGCAAGCGCAGTGCATAGCTTGCGGCCGTATCAATGCCCAACAGGGCATGCATCAGCGGCCAGAAACGATTGCGTGGATGCGCGTAGTAACGCGCGGCTTCCAGTGATGCGACACCGGGCATCGAACCAAGCAGCAACACCCTGCAATCGCTGCGAATGTGCGCTGGCAAGCCTCGGCTGACGTGTTTTTCCGTCACGGCAATCGCATCTGCGTGAATGTCTTTTTCAGACTGCATGACGTAACGGCGGCCTTCTTGGGGCAATTCCTGAACAAACGAAATTTTAGCGAGCCCTAGGTGGGCGTGGATTCAGATTTTTAGGAATAGTTTTGGCGCGGCCCACTCCACGGGCCTAACAACAAGACGAGGAGACCCTCATGCGTTCCATTTCCATCCTGAGCCTGGCTGCTGTATCTGCACTTGCGATTGCACCGTCCGCGTTCGCGCAGGACACCACCTATACCGGCGACACCTCCTCGACTTCTTCCAGCACGCTGTCCACCGGCGGCGATACCGCCTCCGGCAAGCATTGGGCCGTGGTCGGTGGCGTGGCGCTGCTGAACCCCAAGAACAACCCGGCTCCGGGCCTTGACGTCGATGGCGGCCCGGCACCGACGCTGAGCGCCAGCTACTACATCAACGACAACTGGGCCGTCGAACTGTGGGGTGCAGCCGACAAGTTCAATCACCGTGTCAACGCCGATGGCGTGGGCAAGGTCGGTACCGTCGAGCAGCAGCCGATCGCCATCAGCGGTCAGTACCACTTCGGCGAAGCCGACAACGTGTTCCGTCCGTTCGTGGGCGTGGGCTACTACGAGTCGAACTTCAGCAACGAGAAGATCGACGCAGCGTCGACCACCGGCGATCACGTGGGCCTGAGCACCGCCAAGGGCGTCATCGGCACCGTTGGTGTGGACATGAACATCAACTCCACCTGGTTCGCACGTGCCGACGCCCGCTACATGCGTTCGCGTCCGGAACTGCGCGTGGGTGGCCAGGGCACCGGCAGCGAGCTGGAACTGGATCCGTGGACCGTTGGCTTCGGCATCGGTGCGCGCTTCTAAACACACCGCTGTCCGTCAGGGCTTTGGTTGAACAAAAACGGGCCGAAAGGCCCGTTTTTTGTGCGTAGTGCCAGATGCGGAAAGTGCGATCCGTTAAGACCGAACTCTGAGGTGCTGTGCCAGCCCTCCACGTGCGCATGCGCATAGTGACGTGCCCAGGTGTACCGGCTTTGCTTCAGCGCGTCTCATGCATCTGTGACTCCATGCACCTGCATGCGTCGATGCAGCGGTTTGCATGCGTCGAACACGATCACCTGGTGCACTCTCAAACGCACTCACCGCCAATACACGCTGCCGCGCAGACGGGCGCTGCGCCAGCGCCACCACAGCAAGGTGGCATAGGCGAGCGCGTAACCGAGCAAGACGCCGGCAGCGCCGAGCAGGCTGGCATGACTGAGCCACCCTTCGGTTGGCCAGGCGACACCCTGCCAGGCGCTACGCCAGCCCTGCACCAACCCGGCGATCACCCGCACCACGACCAACGCGGTCAAGGTCAACACCAGCCACAGGTTGGGCCGGTAAAACAGCCCTTGCGTGGTGCGTTCGAAGCGGGTCAGGCGCAGCGCCAACGCCCCGAGCGCCAACCCGCAGGCCCAGCCGAATGCGGCGTGGCTGATCGCGCCGGGCCAGAACGCCGCGGCGATCAAGCTGAAGATCGCAAACAGCACGCTGGAGATACCCGCCGACACCAGGTTGATCATCAGCAGCCAGCCACGCGCCTGACGACGTGAAGTCCCCATGCGAAACCGCTGCAGCAGCGACAACGGGAACACCACCACGAACACCCCAGGGCAATGATGACGGCCAGCGGGATGGCGAGCAGCAAAGGCATTGAGTGAGTGCCAGAGAAAGATGGCCGATGACGCTACTACGCGGAGGTGCAGCGGCGCGTGTTCGGCCCATCGATTCCCATCTGCGGCGCAGCGCACGCGCTCGACTGGGGGCGTGGCAGCTCGAGAAGCGCTGAAAGGATCGAGCGCATCCTGCCGAAAATCTGCAACGACCATACAGACATCGTTGCCACGTTAACGCAGAGCGGCGATCTGCACGCCGTTTAGCAAGGACGGAACCCCCGCCTGGCGAGCTGAAACTGGATGGGTGGGACTGTTGACCTCGGTACCGGCGCGCGCCTCCAAACGATCAAAATCCCATGCTCGAAAAAAGGTCCTGCGGATCGGTTTTCTTCGATGCAGAACACTTCGTTTTCCAGACCCATCGGTTCGGCAGCGGGCGCGCCTTCATGCAGGGACGATGCGAGGATCGATACGTGTATCGCCGACGGTCCTGATTCCATGAAGCCGGCTTCCATCAGACCCGACACATCCACCAGCACCGCCTACACTGCGGAGCCGCCGCCTTCGGCCGATCCAGCCGACGGGATTACGGCATGGCCTGCGCCCCATCCCGACTGCCAGGGGTTGTCACGCCAACGACCCAGAAAGCGTGTTGCCGACACCGCGGGCGATTGCGATGGCGCACGGGCCGGCAGCCATGCACGCCCATGTCGCAGCGACGCATTCGCCATCCCGGACGGCTTTACGCGGGAGCAGATCCAGCCATTTCACGATCTGGAACGACAATACGCCACGCTGTTCCAAACACCCCATGTCTGCGCAGTCCGGTCCGCAGGCGATATCCAAGCCAGCCGGACAATGGATGTGGAGATGGACGAATGTGCCCTCATCAATCTCGCGCACGATGGATTTGATTCGATCGGCACGCACGGCTTGTCTTCATGCGTCTGCATTTGTGCGAAAGGAAAGAATCCTCGCGGCCACGACATCCTGGGCCTGCTGCATTATTCCGGAATACAGGATGCGCTTTCCGAAATCCGGGACGATATGCAGGAAGAAGGCGTGCAAGAACCCGAAATATTCCTGGTAGGGGGCATGATCTCCAACCAAGACGAGCTGGGCAGCTTCGAAATAGAGAGAGATCTGCTGGCGCTGCAGCCCTCCTTCAATATCGTGGGCGCCAAGCTTCACCCCAGTATGAGCGATCGCAATGGCGAGGAAAATGCCATCAACCTGGTCATGACGGCCAATGGCATCTTCTACTACAAGTCGTGGTGAGGACGCCTCGATGCCAAGGCGCCGCCTGCGCTCAAAACGCCGGCAGCACCGCGCCCTTGTACTTCTGCTCGATGAAGGCTTTCACTTCCGGGCTGGTCAGTGCTTTGGCCAGTTTCTGCACGCGCGCATCGTCCTTGTTGTCGGCGCGGGCCACCAGGAAGTTGACGTACGGCGACTCCTTGCTTTCGATCGCCAGCGCATCGCGGGTGGGATTGAGCCCGGCGTCGAGCGCGTAGTTGGTGTTGATCAGCGCCAGATCGACCTGGTCCAGTACGCGCGGCAGCATGGCCGAATCGAGTTCACGGAATTTGAGGTGCTTGGGGTTCTCGACGATGTCGCGCTGGCTGGACAGCGCGTTGCTCGGGTCCTTGAGTTTGATCACCCCGGCCTTGTCGAGCAGGATCAACGCGCGGCTGTTGTTGCTCGGGTCGTTGGGGATCACCACGTCGGCACCGGTGGGCAGTTCGGACAGCGCCTTGAAGCGGCGCGAATAGGCACCGAACGGCTCGATATGCACGCCGACGACGGTGACCAGCTGGCTCTTGCGGTCGCGGTTGTACGCATCCAGATAGGGCTCGGTCTGGAAGTAGTTGACGTCGATCTGCTTCTGCACCACCTGGTCGTTGGGCTGCACGTAGTCGTTGAACACCCGCACATCGAGCTTGACGCCCTGCTTGGCCAGCAGCGGTTCGACCACCTCCAGGATTTCGGCATGCGGCACCGCCGTGGCGGCCACGGTCAGGGTGTCGCCGCCGCTGCTGCCAGTGCCGCCGCCACAGGAGGCCAACGCCAGTGTGGCGGCTGCCAGGAAGGAACGAAACGCGAATGTGCTCATGGAGAAATCCGTGGGAGGAGGAATGCGGACCTGCCGCAGGCACTCAACCTAGCAGAGCCTGCGTGCGACGGCGATGCATCGGCGCGGCGCGATGCGGGCGGCGCGATGCGGCTGTCGGGCGCCCGACCCGCCCAACGGCCGCGCACCGACTCAGCGCCGGCTGTAATGCGCCACCAGGCGGTCGCCCAGCATCTGCAGCACCTGCACCAGCACCAGCAAGGCGATGACCGTGATCAGTGCCACGTCCGAGTGCGAGCGCAGGTAGCCCTCGCGGTAGGCCACATCGCCCAGGCCGCCGGAACCGATCGCACCGCCCATCGCGGTGAAGCCGATCAGCGCGATGGTGGTCACGGTGGCGCCGGCGATCAGATCAGGCCGGGGCGCGCTTCGGGCAACAGCACCCGCAGCACCAGCTGTCGGGTGGTGGCGCCCATTGCCTGGCTGGCCTCGATGATGCCGCGGTCGACCTCGCGCAGCGCGGTTTCCACCAGGCGTGCGTAGAACGGCGCGGCGCCAACCACCAGCGGCAGGATTGCGCCGCGCACGCCGAGCGAGGTGCCCATCAGCATCAGCGTGAGCGGGATCATTGCGATCATCAAAATGATGAAGGGCACCGAGCGCAACAGGTTGATCAGCGCCGCGAGCGCGCCGTACAGCACCGGGCGGCGGCGCAACTGCGGCGCCCCGCACAGGAACAGCGCAACGCCCAGCGGCAGCCCGATCAGCAATGTCAGTGGCAACGCGCCGGCCAGCATCAGCAAGGTGTCGAGGGTGGCCTGGCCGATATCGCCCCACTTGGCGGCATCAAGATTGCGGAAGAAACCGCCGGCGGCGGCAACGATCGGGGTCATACGCGCAGATCCTCAACCTGCACGCCGGCGGCGACGAAACCGGCGCGTGCTGCGTTCTGGTCGCCGCCGGTCAGGGCGACGATGAGCTGGCCGTAGGGCGTGTCCTTGATGCGATCCACCCGCCCGGACAGGATGTTGTAGTCCACCCCGGTTTCGCGGGCGATACGGCCCAGGACAGGTTCGTAGGTGCCGTTGCCCAGGAAGGTCAGCCGCACGATGCGCCCGCCGACTGCGGCGAAATCGCGATGCAGCTCCGCTTCGTCCACATGCTCGGCTTCGGACACGAAGCGCCGGGTAGTGACGTGTTTGGGATGCAGGAACACCTCGGTGACCGGGCCGGTTTCCACCAGCTTGCCGGCGTCCAGCACCGCGACGCGGTCGCAGACACGGCGGATCACATCCATCTCATGGGTGATCAGCACGATGGTCAGGCCCAGCTCGCGGTTGATCTGCGCCAGCAGCTGCAGCACCGAGGCGGTGGTCTGCGGGTCCAGCGCGCTGGTGGCCTCGTCGCACAGCAGGATCTGCGGCCGGGTGGCCAGCGCACGCGCAATGCCCACCCGCTGCTTCTGCCCGCCCGAGAGTTGCGCCGGATACTTGTTGGCGTGCTCCTGCAGCCCGACCCGGGCCAGCAGTTCGGCCACGCGCGCATCGATCTCGGCACGCGGTGTGCCGGCCAGTTCCAGCGGGAAGGCGACATTGCCGGCCACGGTGCGCGAGGACAGTAGGTTGAAGTGCTGGAAAATCATGCCGATGCGGCGACGCAAGGCGCGCAGGCCCTGGCTGTCCAGCGCGGTGACGTCCTCCTCGCCGATCAGCAGGCGGCCGCCGCTGGGCTCTTCCAGCCGGTTGATCAGCCGGATCAGGGTGGATTTCCCCGCGCCGGAATTGCCGATGATGCCGAATACTTCGCCGGGGCCGATCCGCAGATCGAGCGGATGCAGCGCCACGATCTGGCGACCGTCGACGGAATAGGACTTGTGCAGGCGCTGAAACTGGATCACCGCGCGTGGCCGATTGGGGGTCGTGAAGCCTACCAGTCAATGTTTGGGGCCGTCATTCCATTCGGTTCTAACGGCTGGGAGTCGGGAGTCGGGATTGGGGATTCGCAAGGGCGGATGCCCTCTCTTTTGCGAATCCCGAGCGTCTGGTCTCCCGTCGCTAGCAAATGGTAGACCCGGAATTCGTCAGCGCGCGCCCTGCTTTGACGAATCCCCAATCCCGAATCCCCAATCACGGCCTATCCAGCGACGGCGGACGGTCAGCCTGCCGTATCCGCTCCCGGCGCAACAAATACAGCCCGCTGGCGATGATGATGCCGGCGCCGGTCCAGGTCCAGTTGTCGGGCAGGGTCTGCCACAGCAGCCAGTCCCAGCCGATCACCCAGACCAGGCCGGTGTATTCCAGCGGGGCGATCATCGAGGCCTCGCCGCGCATGAAGGCCTGGGTCAGCGCAACCTGGCCCAGCGCGCCGGCCAGGCCCATGCCGGCGATCAGCCCGGCGTGCCCGGCCTGTAGCGGCACCCAGTCGGGGATCGCCAGCAACCCGGCGCCGATGGCCATGAACAGCAAGAACCACACCACCATTGCCTGCGGGGTGTCGGTGCGGGTCAGCAGGCTCACGGTGACCGCCGCGACGGCATAGGCAGTGGCGGCCAGCAACACCATCAGCCCGTGCAGCGAGATCAGCCCGTCCACGCCCGGGCGCAGCACCACGATCACCCCGACCAGGCCAATGCCAATGGCGGTCCAGCGGCGCGGGCCGACATGCTCGCCCAGCAGCGGCACCGACAGCGCGGCCACCAGCAGCGGCGCCACGAAATACAACGTGTAGGCGGTGGACAAGGGCATCCGTTTGATGCCAAAGACGAAGCAGCCGATCATCGCCATGCCCAGCACCCCGCGCAGCAGATGCAGGCCCCAGCGTACCGGCACGATCGCGCGCGGCCCGGCAGTGGCGAACACCCACACCAGCACGAACGGCAACGAGGCGGCCCCGCGCAACAGGGTGACCTGCAGCGGCGGGTAATGCGCCGAGAGCAGCTTCATTCCCGCATCCATCAGCGAGAAACAGGCCACGGCGGCCACCATCCAGGCGATGGCGG
This sequence comes from Xanthomonas phaseoli pv. phaseoli, assembly GCA_022749655.1. Classification (GTDB taxonomy): domain Bacteria; phylum Pseudomonadota; class Gammaproteobacteria; order Xanthomonadales; family Xanthomonadaceae; genus Xanthomonas; species Xanthomonas phaseoli. Next base: position 1,360,302 of record CP094243.1, on the reverse strand, counting down.
GAAGCGGGGAGCGGGTGGTGGGCATGCGCGCATTATCGCCGCGGCACTGGCACGCCCGCCAAGGCCCGCATGACGGCCGGCGCGGCACGATGGCCTAGAATGGCGGCTGTTTTTCAATTGCAGGAGCTTTGCATGCCTTCCTTCGACGTTGTGTCCGAAGTAGACAAGCACGAACTGACCAATGCGGTGGATCAGGCCAACCGCGAACTGGACACACGTTTCGACTTCAAAGGTGTCGTGGCCAGGTTCGAGCTGGAAGACGGCAAGGTGATCAACCAGTCCGCGCCCAGCGATTTCCAGATCAAGCAGATGACCGACATCCTGCGCGCTCGGCTGCTGGCGCGCGGCATCGACATCCGCTGCCTGGAATTTGGCGATGTGGAAACCAATCTGGCCGGCGCGCGGCAGAAAGTGACCGTCAAGCAAGGCATCGAGCAGAAGCAGGCCAAGCAGCTGGTGGCCAGGTTGAAGGAAGCCAAGCTCAAGGTCGAAGCGCAGATCAATGGCGACAAGCTGCGCGTCACCGGGAAGAAGCGCGACGATCTGCAGGACGCGATCGCGCTGCTGAAAAAGGCCGACTTCGAACTGCCGTTGCAGTTCGACAACTTCCGCGATTGAGTGCGGCTGGGTGATCGCAACGATCGGGACGGCACTGCCGGTGCGTGCAGTGCCGCCGGGTGAGCCGGACTGGCGCCTGCGGCCTGCGCGGCGCACGCCGGGCGGTTGCGCCCGTTACCTGGCCGCACTGGCCTAGCCTGCGAGCATGCGCGACCTGTTCGCCAGCGTGTTGCAACGCCTGCGCATGCACGGGCCGGCGAACGCCGCGGGCGAACAGGCCAGGCACGCCGCCGCCCATGCGCAACCACGCATCGAGGCCGGCTCGACGCTGCACACCATGGCCGGCCTGGACCCGGTAGCGGCAGCGGCGTTCGCCGATGCGTTCCTGGTGGAGATCGAACATGCCATCGCCACCTGTACGCTCGACGATGCCGGCACACCGCAGGCGCAGGCGCTGCAACAGATCCACTCGTTGAAAAACACCATTTCGCTGACCGGCTCGCAGCAGTTGCTCAAGGCCTGCGACCAGTTGCGCGACGCCGCAAGCCACGGCGCGCTGGGCGAAACGCTGGCGCAGCGCTTCACTGCGGTGGCGAACGCGGCTGGCCTGCTGGTCAAGCAGTACCGGCGTACCCTCCCTTCCGACGATGCGGACCCTCATGCGTAGCACTCCCAATCGCGCAGCGCCCGGCCTGATCCTGGCCGCCAGGCAATTGCGTAACGACAGACTGGTGCGGCTGTTCGAGTCGTTCCTGGAATATCGCGCCTGCGTCGGCCGCGTGATCGTGCAGAGCATCGTCACCGCCTGGTGCCTGGGCTGGCTGTACGGGCCGCAACCGGTGCTGGTGGCCGACGCGCACCATGTCTTTCCCACCGCGGTCGGCCTGTGGGTGCTGTCGGTGGTGTGGATGCTGCTGGTACGCCGCCGTGTCATTGCGCCCAGCGAATGGCTCGATGCGATGGGCTTTGCGATGAACCTGCTGTTCATCGGCATCCAGACCTACCTGGCCTTCATCCTGTTGATGTCGTTGAACGCATTTCTGCCGTTCATCACCATCGCTGCGGTGGCGCGTTATGGGCAACGCGCGATATTTCCGGTGTTGCTCAGCACCTTCGTGCTGATGCTATTGACCGCACCGTCGGGCTATTGGCTGTCGCGCCCGGCGTATTTCGTCTATGCCGTGGCGCTGATCATCGTGCTGCCGTTGCTGGTGGCGCGGATCGTGCTTGCGATGCAGGAAGTGGCGCTGCAGGCGCTGGCCTCGCGCGATGCGCAAAGCCGTTTCATCAGCACCATGAGTCACGAATTACGTACGCCGCTCAATGCGGTGATCAACTGCGCCCAGTTGATCGAAACCGAGCAAATGCCGGCGCAGCAACGCGAGTTGCTGCAATCGGTGACCGTCAATGCGACCGCGCTGCGCCATCGTGTCAACGAGGTGCTGGATGTGGCCAGCATCGATGGCGGACGCCTGCAGCTGCATCGCAAGCCGTTGAACCTGCTGGACGTGGTCGCCACGGTGAAAGCGGTCTGCGCCACTGCGGCGTCCAGCAAGGGCGTCACGCTCGATGTGCGTGTCGATAGCCCGCAGGCACCGCATGTGATGGGCGACGAAGGCCGCATCGAGCAGGTGATCAGCAATTTGGTGATCAACGCGATCAAGTTCACCCGGCCGGCGGCACGGTGGATCTGCTGATCGATGCGACCCAGGTGCAGGAGCGCTGGAGCATCGCGGTGACCGTCACCGACACCGGTATTGGCGTACCGGACGATCAGAAGGCCTACATCTTCACTCCGTTCACCCAGCTCAGTACCGGCTTCAGTCGCGTCGAAGGCGGCGTGGGCCTGGGGCTGTACATCGCGCTGTCGGTTTCCGATGCGATGGGCGGCAGCCTGACCGTGAGCGACAACCCCGCTGGCGGCAGCATCTTCCGCTGGATTTTCGAACTGCCCGGCGCCGCGGCCGGCAGCAATACGCTCGCGCTGCGCGATGCGTTGGCCCAGCACGCGCAGAACGTGCCCTCCCTGCATTGCCTGGTCTTTGAAGACATGGATACCAATCGCCTGGTGATCGGCAACCTGCTGACCCGCGCCGGGCATCGGGTGAGTTTCAGGTCGATGGCACCGATGCGGTGCAGCGTATCCGCGAGGCAGCGCCGGACCTGGTGTTCCTGGATCTGCACATGCCCGGTACCTCCGGCTGGGATGCGCTGCGCGAAGCGCGCGATGCGATGTCGGCGCTGCCGCCGATCATCGTGCTGACCACCGACACGCGGACCGATTCGATGCGCGACGCCAGCGCGGCGGGCGTGGCCGGCTATCTGCCCAAGCCGATCAATGCGCACGAATTGCTGGCATTGCTCACCCAGCACGCCAGCCATGCACGCCCCTGAGCTCAAGCCGGGCAACGCCGCACGCATCTATTGGCAGCAGGGCGCACACGCCGGCACGCCGCTGGTGGTGCTGTACCTGCACGGCTTCAGCGCCAGCCCGGGCGAAGCAGGCGCGCTACCCGAACAGATGGCCGATGCGCTGGCGGCCAACGGCTATGTGCATCGCTGGCCCGGGCACGGGCTCGCCGCCGCCGATGCAATGCAGGGGCTCAGCCCGGCGGTATTGCAGGCCTCGGCGCTGGAGGCACTGGCCCAGGCGCAACGCCTGGGCGAGCGGGTTGCGATTGTCGGCTCGTCGATGGGCGCCACGCTGGGTTTGTGGCTGGCCGCGCAGTACCCGGACGCGGTGGCCGCTGTGGTTGCCTGGTCGCCGGGCATCCGGCCTGCCGACCCGGCACTGCTTGAGCAGATCTGCGCCGCGCAGGCGCCGTTGATCGACCCGCGCACGGGCACGCCTGCCGCGCGCGCGTTCTGGTCGGAGACGATCCATCCGGACGGATTTCGCGCCTTGCGTGGCCTGTTCGAGCGCATCGCCGCCGACCCGCCGTGGCCGCGCGTGCGCTGCCCGGTGTTTCTAGGCTACTACCGCGCTGCCGATGGCCGCGAAGACGGCATCGCCTCGGTGCCGGCGATGCTGCAGATGTTCGCAGCGCTGGGCACTGCGCCGGCACACAGGCAGGCGCTGGCATTCGACACCGGCGCGCATGCGATCGGGTCGCCGCACAAGACGCCGATGGCCGACGCCGTCGCGCAGGCGTCCATCGCGTTCTTGCAGGCGCAACTCCGTGCTGCGCCGCACGGCCGGGATGGGTGAGCGCAAGCGGGTGCGCGCGCAGGGTCGAAAAACCCTGCCGCCTTGCTGGCAGCGTCGTGATGTTGCCCGCTAGCGCCCGCTACTGCCCGCCACCTGGCGCGCGGCTCGCTACTTGGCGATCGCATACACTGGCGCGCCATCTTGCTGCCGCCACGATGACCACCACGCCCACGCCATCCGATCCGATCGCCGACACCCGCAAGTGGATCGAACGTGCGGTGATCGGATTGAACCTGTGCCCGTTCGCCAAGGCGGTGTACGTCAAGGAGCAGGTGCGGCTGGTGCTCAGCGATGCCAGCACGCCCGAAGCCTTGCTGGAACAGCTGGCCGAGGAACTGGTGCTGCTGCGCGATACACCGGCCGAACAGATCGACACCACGCTGATCGTGCACCCGGACGTGCTCACCGATTTCCTGGACTACAACGACTTTCTCGACAACGCCGATGCGGCGGTGGAGGCGCTGGACCTGCAAGGCGTGTTGCAGGTGGCCAGCTTCCATCCGGATTACCAGTTCGCAGGCGCGGCGCCGGACGATGTGGCCAACTTTACCAACCGCTCGCCCTTCCCCACCTTGCACCTGTTGCGCGAAGACAGCGTGGAGCGTGCAGTGGCAGCGTTCCCGGATCCGGATGTGATCGTCGAACGCAATATCCAGACGCTCGAACGCCTGGGCAGCGATGGCTTCGCGCGTGTGCTCAACGGTGCAGAGCACTGAGTGCTGCCCCAAGCGCGCGGGACGGCAAGGCGAGCGCGGCTCTCGCTCATCTGCGCTCCTAGCGCGTCGGCACAAAACGCCATAGAAGCTCTTCAGCTGCGTGCGGATCACGTGCTCGGCGTCGACCTAGTCGAGTGACGCACGCCGCCGGCCGCCCTGCACACGCGTGGCATCGGGCAATCATGTGATCGTGTGATCGAGGGCCCGCACGGCAGCACTGGCGGCACCGGGACCTTGCGCAACGCCTATTGCCCGTGCACCTGCTCAGATCAACCCGCATCCGTCACGTTCAAGGTGGATGACATCGAGCGCGTGCGTCGGCACATGCGCTGAGTGCTCACATGCGCGCCCTTTTGCTGCGACGACGACAGCCCGCACGCTACAGTGCCGCCACTCTCACCCACGTGCCGCATGCCATGGCCTTGATCCCCGCAATTTCCGCATGGAACCCGTCGCCGCTGCAGGACCGCGTGGTGGTGATCACCGGTGGCGCGCAAGGCATCGGCCGCGGCATTGCGCAGGCGGTGCTGGGCGCGGGCGGCAGCGTGGTGATTGGCGATCTGGATGCCGATGCCGGCAAGGCCTGCCTGCAGGAATGGGCGCTGCCTCGCCGCAGCGCTTTCGTCCGCTGCGATGCCGCGCGCCAAGCGCAGGCCACGCGCCTGGTCGAGGCGGCGCTCAAGCGCTTCGGGCGCATCGATGGCCTGGTCAACAATGCCGGCGTGCCCGATCCGCATATCGCAGCACTGCCGCAACTGGACTGGGACACGTGGAACAGCCGGCTGTCCAGCCTGCACGGCGCCTTCCTGTGCAGCAAGCAGGCGCTGCCCGCGCTCAGGCAGGCGCCAGAAGGCGGCGCGATCGTCAACATCGCCTCCACCCGCGCCTTGCAATCGGAGCCGCACAGCGAAGCGTACGCCGCAGCCAAGGGCGGCCTGGTGGCTTTTACCCACGCGCTGGCGCTGAGCGAGGGGCCGCATGTGCGCGTCAACAGCATCAGCCCGGGGTGGATCAGCACCGAGGCGTGGCGCGCGCCGCAGCGCCGGCGGGCCCCGAAATTGTCGCGTCGGGACCATGCGCAGCATCCGGCCGGGCGCGTGGGCACGCCCGAAGACATCGCGCAGCTGGCGGTCTATCTGCTCGCGCCGCAGCTCTCCGGTTTCGTCACCGGGCAGGATTTCATCGTCGACGGGGGCATGTCGCGCAAGATGCAATACGCCTAAGAGCAGCGATGAAAAACTACTACGCAGCGGCCAGGCGGCCGCGGCCGGTGCCCGGAATCGGCATGTACAACTCATACACTCGGCTCCTGTGCCACTCGGTTCCTGTGCGCCGTCCACGCCCACCTGACGACCGCTCGCTACGTTTTGTTAGCCACTCTTAAGAGCCGCGCAGCGAGCCGGCCTACAACACCTGCGCACTCACAGCTCGACTGGCGCGTGCGCTGGACCCGGGACGCATCCACCCGACCCCATCACTGCGACAAGCGGGCTTCCAGCAAGCGTTGCGCATCGCCTAGCGAAGGCAGGATGCGGTGGCCGAGCGCGCGCACGCTGGCATCGGGTTCGAGCAGGTCCGGAATCTGGATCGGTGTCATGCCCGCCGCCAATGCTGCACGCACGCCGGTGGGCGAGTCTTCCAGCACCAGGCACTGCGCGGGGTCCACCGCCAGGGTGCGCGCCGCCAGCAGATAGATATCCGGCGCAGGTTTCGGATGGACCACATCGCTGGCCGTGCAGACCGCATCGAAGCGCCACAACAGATCGGCCGCTTCCAGCTTGCGCAGCGCCAGCGGGCGCTGGGTGGAGGTGGCCACCGCACGCGGCATGCGCTGGGCTGCCAGATAGTCCAACAGCGCAATGATGCCGGGCCGATGCGGGATGCCGCACTCGACCGCAGCGGCATACAGCCGTTGCGCATGCGCCAGCATGGTGTCGGCCGCGGCCTCGCCGATCCGCTCGCCGAGCAACCGGCGGCAGGCCGCATCGCCGGTGCCCACCATGCGTAACCAGAAGACCGGTTCGATCTGCAGACCCTGGTCGTCGGCGGCCTGCGCCAGGCAGGCGGTGATGGCGCGCTCGCTGTCGAGCATCAAGCCATCCATGTCGAAGATCACCGCCTGCGGGCGAAACGGCAACGCTGCAGCGTGCGTCATGCCGGGCCGCCACGGCCGAACAACACCTCAAGATCGCTGACTTCCAGCGCACGCCATTGCCCCGACGGCAAACCCTCCAGCGACAGGCCACCGATGCGGCTGCGGTGCAGCGCGACCACATGGTTGCCGGCAGCAGCGAACATGCGCCGCACCTGGTGATAGCGACCTTCGTGCAGGGTCAGCCGCGCCTGGCGTGGGCCAAGCACCTCCAGTTCGGCCGGCAGCAGCGGCTTGGTTTCGCCCTCCAGCAGCAGGCTGCCGCTGGCGAACAGCGCGGCCTCCTCGCCGACGCAGGTCCTCGGCCAGGGTGATGTCGTACACCTTGTCCAGCGCGGATTTGGGCGAAATGATCCGATGCAGCAGCGCGCCGTCGTCGGTCATCAACAACAGGCCGCTGGTCTCGCGGTCCAGCCGCCCCACCGGCGCCAACACCGGCGCACGCAGGCGGAAACGTGGCGGCAGCAATTCGTAGATCAGCCGGCCGGTGTCCTTGGTCGAGCAGGTGTAGCCGCCGGGTTTATGCAGCAACAGGCTCAAGCCCGCCGGCGGATCGAGCGGTTCGCCATCGATGCGGATGGCGTCGTGCTCCACCTGGTCGTCGGCATACAGCACCTCGCCTTGCGCATCGGTGATCGCGCCCTGCCGGAACAGCTGGGTGACTTGCTTGCGGCTGCCGTAGCCGAGATTGGCGATGTGTTTGACCAGCTTCATGGGCGCGCCCCGCGGCCGCGGGTCGCCGCGATCAGCTTGAATCCATCGCGTTCGGCAGCCACGCGCACCTGCCCGAAACTGTCGTTGAGCACCTGTTCGTAGGGTAGATGCCGGTTGGCGACCAGCAGCAGTTGCCCGCCCGGGCGCAGCGCCTGCGCGGCCACTGCAATGAAGCGCTGCCCGATGTCCGGGCGGTCGGCACGCGACGGCGTATGGAACGGCGGGTTGCTGACGATGAAATCGTATTGCCCCACCAGCCCGGCCGTGACATCGCGCCAGTGGTAGTGCAGCTGCGCCGGATGCGCGATGTCCTGCAGATTGCGCCGCGCCAGTGTCAACGCGCGCGCCTCGGCTTCGTACAGATCCAGCGCGGTGACCTTGGGACAACGCGCCAGCACTTCGGCCGACAGATACCCGAAACCCGCGCCCAGATCGGCGCCATGGCCGGCCAGCGTGGTGGGCAGATGCTCGACCAGCAACGCAGAAGCGGGGTCGATGCGATCCCAGGCAAAGACGCCGGGACGGCTGACGAAGCGGCCGTCCAGAATCTTGCGTGGCGCATCCAACGCGGCCCAGCGGGCCTGCAGCGCGGCATCGGTGCCAGCCGGCAGCGGCGCGCTCCAATAGGTGCGGCAGTGGTACTTGGTCAGGCTACCGGCCAGCCCGGTGAGCTGGCGCAGATCCGCTTCCCCGAGCGTGCGCCTTCGTTGTTGGACTGGCAGGCGACCACGCGGCCACCGGGTGCAGTCAGCGCCACCGCACGTGCGAACAGCGCACGTGCCTCTTCGCGCTGCCGCGGGGCAGCACCAGCACCAGGGCATAGCGCGTGCTGTCGGCCTCGATCTCGCTTTCTTCGCGCACCGTCCACCCGTTGCGCTCCAGCGCTTCGGCAAACGGACGGAAGCTCTGCTCGCAGGTCAGCGTCTGGGTGGTTGCCCGCTCGCGCAGCGGGAAACCGTCGCGCGCGCGCAGGAACAAGACCGGTCCTTCCGGCCATGGCAGCGCGCCCTGAGCAAAGGGCAGAAACAGCGCTTGAAGCGGGGCGTCGTGCAGGCCAGCCATTGGTCGTCGGAGCAGAAATGGGCGGCCATTGTAAGGGAGCGGCGGCGGTGTGCCGCCCGCTGCGGTTGCATACTGACTGTCCGAAGCAGAAGAGGAGGCTTGCGTGGCATCCATATAATTCAACTTGACTGATAAGTAACAAAATACGGTGTTGAGCGCGAAGCGATAATGCGATAGCGATCACGTGACTCAATCTCATCCACAGGCTGACTTGGAATGGCTTACCGACGCTTGATGGCTTCTTTAATGAGTGCGTTGACAGCGTCAGAGCAAAGGCCCACGCTTGAGCTCGCAGGAAGGCCTGCCGATCATCAATAGGAATACTGGATATGAGATATAGGAAATATTTCGGACTGTTTTCCGTAACACTATTGTTGGCGACGTCCGCATATGGTCAGAATTATCGTACGGCGACGGCGCCATCCAGCTCGCTGGTAACAACGCAGAAAAGTTTATATCGCGCCGGATCTAACGAATCGCAATCCATCGTCGCTTGGATCAAGCAGCACTCACCAAAGTATCCGCCGCTGTTGCCGACGAGTAGCCTGAGTGTCTCTCGCAGCATAGTCTCGACCGGATTGATTAGTATTCAGTCCGGGCCGGATGGTCCACCGGTTCCTTTACCCACCAGCGGCGTCCCTGGCGAGAAGATTACAATCCGTAACGAATTTCCTGGCGGGGCATTTGAACAATGGGATTACGAATGGGCTGGTCAGTCAGGTGGATCATGGCAACTGACAGGCTATCAATTCAGTGCCCCGACAAGTAAAGGCGACAACGACAACCCGCGTCAGCCTTTCTGATTTCTTCTCCTCCGCATAATTGTCGGCCAGCTCCTCTCGCTTGTTTGGGAAGAGGAGCTTGGGATATTTGCAGAAGTTCCTGCGAGGCCGAGCATCGCGCCAGAGTCAGCGCTTTCAGTCAACTTTGCGCAGTACTTGGCAATAGACCGTCTTGCGGGCCGGCCATTTCAAGGGAGCGCCGCGGTTGTACCGCCCGCTGGTCGCCGCGTCTACACAGGTTATTGATGCGCACGCAACATTCGCCCGCCTAGGCTGGGATCCAAGCCCACAGCGGAGAGACGCGATGCGAGCCTTGTTCGTAGGAGGAGTTGTCGACAACAGCGAAATGGATCTGGACGACACCCCGCCACCGATGCACTACCCCGAAAACACTGGCGCCGGCAGACCCCGCTACCGCCTGCACCAGATTGGCGAACGTGGCGATGGCACGGTGGCCTACGCAGTGTATGGCGCCCCGGAAATGGCCGATGAGGATATTACTCGCATTACCGAAGAGCGCGGCTATGCGCGGCGCTTCAGTGCCTCGCCGGAGGCACCCCGTTAAGGAAACTCTGAACAATCCGTCCTGATCTGCCACAATCGATCATCGACCCGAGTAGACGATTTCGATGCAGCTGACCTTCGGCGACGCGGAGTACGACGGCAAGCGCAAGCGGACGCGGCGTGAGGTGTTTTTGGCCGAGATGGAGCAGGTCGTGCCGTGGAAGGAGCTGCTGGGGCTGATCGAGCCGCACTATCCGAAGTCGGGGCAACCGGGACGACAGCCGTATCGGCTGGAGACGATGCTGCGCATCCACTTTTTGCAGCAGTGGTATGCATTGAGCGATCCATCGGCGGAAGAAGCCTTGTACGACACGGTGTCGATGCGCCGTTTCGCCAAGATCGGCGGGCTGGATGAGGTGCCGGACGAGACGACGATTCTCAACTTTCGCCATCTGCTGGAGCAGCACGATTTGGCGCGCAAGCTGTTCAATCGGGTGAACGCGCATCTGTCGCGCAAGGGTCAGAGCCTGCGCGGCGGGACGATTGTGGATGCCACGATTATCTCTGCGCCCAGTTCGACCAAGAACAAGGACGGTGAGCGCGATCCGGAGATGCGCCAGACCAAGAAGGGCAACCAATACTTCTTCGGGATGAAGGCGCACATTGGAGTGGATGATGAATCCGGCCTAGTGCACCACGTGGAATGCACGGCAGCCAACGTGGCGGACATCACGCAAGCGCACAAGCTGCTGCATGGCAAGGAAGACACGGTGTGTGGGGACAGCGGCTACACCGGGCTTGAGAAGCGCGATGAGATCAAGGGCAAGCGCAAGCTACGCTACCTGATCGCGGAGAAGCCCTCGAAGCTGAAGCAGATCAAGAACAAGCGCGAACTGAAGTTGGCCAAGCGCTGGGAGCACACCAAGGCCAGCCTGCGTGCGAAGGTGGAACATCCGTTTCGGGTGATCAAGCGCCAGTTTGGCTATGCCAAGGTGCGCTATCGCGGCCTGGTCAAAAACACCGCGCAGGTGCTGACGCTCTTTGCGCTGTCGAACCTGTGGCTGAAGCGGAAGCAGTTGATGCCTGCCGTTGGGAAGTTGTGCCTGTAATGGGGAGAACGCCCCGAGAATGCGCTGGAAACAGCGAAAAACCGAAGGTGTGAGCGTAGTCAGCGCTACCGATGCGGGTCGACGCATCCTCTGGCCGCATTGATCAGACCATCCTTAAGGGCGAGGTACTCGATGCGGGCGCCTGGAACCTGCTCTGCCGCACGCGATGGAGCATGCGTCAGGCGCCCTCGATCCAGAGCGCGTATAGATCCTGCAGACACGCTGCACGTACGACACGCTGCATGTGGTTTGGCCAGACTCTTGACCGGCCTTGCGTCCATCGGACGCAGTCAGCCCGACCAAATCATATAGGTTCGCCTGCTTCTAGGGGCGTGTCCTAGATTTTGTGTAACCGGGCCACAGGCAGGAGACTGCCACCTAACCCGGAGACACCATGAGCCCACGCACACATGAGGTACCCGACGAGCTGCTTAGCAGCCTGTTGGTCAACTACACCAAACCCGAGGATCTGATCGGCGAGAACGGCCTGCTCAAGCAGCTGACCAAGCGGTTGGTGGAGCGGGCGCTGGACGCGGAGATGACCGAACACCTCGGTCATGACAAGCATGAGCCGGTCGCCAACGCGGCCGGCAACACGCGCAACGGACGCAGCCGCAAGACGCTCAAGGGCGAGTTCGGCGAGCTGCCGATCGAGATTCCGCGTGATCGCCACGGCAGCTTCGCGCCACAGCTGATCCCCAAGCACCGAGCGTGTGCAGAATTTTGTGTAACCGTGGTTTGGGTTACCGCTGAGGAAGTCGCCCCTCGAACTGGATCGTAAAGCGGTTCAGCGCAGCCTTCCAGTCGCGGATCGGCAGCGTCCATTTCTTGGTGATGTTGCGCAGAGCCAGGTAGAACAGTTTCATCAAGGCTTCGTCGCTGGGGAACGCGCCGCGGTTCTTGGTCAGCTTGCGCAGGCTCATGTTGACCGACTCGATGGCGTTGGTCGTATAGATCACCTTGCGGATCTCCGGTGGGTAGTCGAAGAACGGGATCAGTCGTGACCAATTGCGCCGCCATGACTGGCTGATGGGCGGGTACTGGGCGTCCCACTTGGCCTCGAACTCGGTCAGTGCCTGCTCGGCCTCCTCGACGGTGGCGCAGGCGTAAATGCGCTTGAGATCGGCGGCAACCTCGGCGCGGCGTTTCCACGAGACGTAGTTCAGGCTGTGCCGCACCATGTGCACGATGCACAGCTGCACGGTGGTCTGCGGGAACACCGCCTCGATCGCCTCGGGAAACCCCTTCAGGCCATCGACGCAGGCAATGAAGATGTCCTGCACCCCGCGGTTGCGTAGCTCCGTCACGACTTGCAGCCAAAACTTGGCACCCTCGGCCTGCGCCAGCCATAGGCCCAGCACTTCCTTCTCGCCGCCCATGGTGATGCCGATGGCCAGGTACACCGCCTTGACCCGCACCGCGCCCTCGCGCACTTTGACGTGGATGCAGTCCAGATAGACGATCGGATAGACCGGATCCAGTGGCCGCGCCTGCCACGCCTTGACCTCCTCGACGACCGCATCGGTGACTGAGGAAATCAGACTCGGCGACACCTCGGTGCCGTACATCTCCTCCAGGTGCGACTGGATCTCGCGCACGGTCATGCCGCGCGCGTACAACGACAAGATCTTGTCATCGAAGCCGGCCCAGCGGGTCTGGTGCTTGGGGATCAGCTGTGGCGCGAAGCTGCCGTGGCGATCACGCGGAATCTCGATCGGCAGCTCGCCGAACTCGCCCTTGAGCGTCTTGCGGCTGCGTCCGTTGCGCGTGTTGCCGGCCGCGTTGGCGACCGGCTCATGCTTGTCATGACCGAGGTGTTCGGTCATCTCCGCGTCCAGCGCCCGCTCCACCAACCGCTTGGTCAGCTGCTTGAGCAGGCCGTTCTCGCCGATCAGATCCTCGGGTTTGGTGTAGTTGACCAACAGGCTGCTAAGCAGCTCGTCGGGTACCTCATGTGTGCGTGGGCTCATGGTGTCTCCGGGTTAGGTGGCAGTCTCCTGCCTGTGGCCCGGTTACACAAAATCTAGGACACGCCCCAAGCACCAGACCCGCTGGGCCGGCTTCGATGACAAGATCTTGTCGTTGTACGCGCGCGGCATGACCGTGCGCGAGATCCAGTCGCACCTGGAGGAGATGTACGGCACCGAGGTGTCGCCGAGTCTGATTTCCTCAGTCACCGATGCGGTCGTCGAGGAGGTCAAGGCGTGGCAGGCGCGGCCACTGGATCCGGTCTATCCGATCGTCTATCTGGACTGCATCCACGTCAAAGTGCGCGAGGGCGCGGTGCGGGTCAAGGCGGTGTACCTGGCCATCGGCATCACCATGGGCGGCGAGAAGGAAGTGCTGGGCCTATGGCTGGCGCAGGCCGAGGGTGCCAAGTTTTGGCTGCAAGTCGTGACGGAGCTACGCAACCGCGGGGTGCAGGACATCTTCATTGCCTGCGTCGATGGCCTGAAGGGGTTTCCCGAGGCGATCGAGGCGGTGTTCCCGCAGACCACCGTGCAGCTGTGCATCGTGCACATGGTGCGGCACAGCCTGAACTACGTCTCGTGGAAACGCCGCGCCGAGGTTGCCGCCGATCTCAAGCGCATTTACGCCTGCGCCACCGTCGAGGAGGCCGAGCAGGCACTGACCGAGTTCGAGGCCAAGTGGGACGCCCAGTACCCGCCCATCAGCCAGTCATGGCGGCGCAATTGGTCACGACTGATCCCGTTCTTCGACTACCCACCGGAGATCCGCAAGGTGATCTATACGACCAACGCCATCGAGTCGGTCAACATGAGCCTGCGCAAGCTGACCAAGAACCGCGGCGCGTTCCCCAGCGACGAAGCCTTGATGAAACTGTTCTACCTGGCTCTGCGCAACATCACCAAGAAATGGACGCTGCCGATCCGCGACTGGAAGGCTGCGCTGAACCGCTTTACGATCCAGTTCGAGGGGCGACTTCCTCAGCGGTAACCCAAACCACGGTTACACAAAATTCTGCACACGCTCGCTTCTAGGTTCGCCTGCTTCGCCTGGGAGGCAGCCGTACTTTCCAACAATACGCCGATGGTGCACTTCGGACGCTGCGTGTTTCGAATTGCAGCCCTGCAATACAGGGCAGTTGCGCGGTTTTCAGCACGGTGAACGCAGGCTGCGCACATCACCGTCAGCTACTTCCGGGGCACCTCCACAAGACACCCAGGAGAATGCGTGGGAGAGGTGTGTCTCCCATCGCAACTGGGATTGCCTGCTGTCCTGCGCAAGCGGTCGGCATGCGGGTTCAACGCGCCTTCGGCGTCACCCGCCAGATCACATTGCCCACATCATCGGCCACCAACAGTGCGCCGCGACTGTCCGGCGCCACGCCCACCGGGCGGCCCTGTGCATTGCCTTCGGCATCCAGGAATCCGTCCAGCACCGTGATCGGCGGGCCGTTGGGCTTGCCGTCGGCGAACGGGACAAACAGCACCTTGTAGCCGCTGGGCGGGTCGCGATTCCACGAGCCGTGCTGGCCGATGAAGGCGCCCTGGCGGAAACGCTCGGGCAGCAAGCTGCCGCTGGCAAAGCTCAGGCCAAGTGATGCGGTGTGCGGGCCGAGCGCGTAGTCGGGCTTGATCGCCTTGGCCACCAGTTCGGCGTTCTGCGGTTTGACCCGCTCGTCCACATGCTGGCCGTAGTAGCTGTACGGCCAGCCGTAGAAACCGCCGTCGCGCACCGAGGTGAGGTAGTCCGGTACCAGGTCGCTGCCGATTTCGTCGCGCTCGTTGACCACCACCCACAGCGATTTGCTCTGCGGCTCCCACGCGGTGCCCACCGGATTGCGCAAGCCGCCGGCGAAGACGCGGCTGCTGCCGGTGGCCGGGTCGATCTCCAGGATCGCCGCACGATTGAGCTCGGCTTCCATGCCATTTTCGGCCACGTTGCTGTTGGAACCGACGCCGACATAGAGCTTGCTGCCGTCCGGGCTGGCCAGCAGCGACTTGGTCCAATGATGGTTGATTCCACCGGGCAGATTGGCCACGAAGGTCGGCTTGGCGGTGAGATGCGTGTCGCCGGGCTTGTACGGAAAACTCACCAGCGCATCGGCATTGGCGACATAGAAGCGGTCGCCGATCAGCGCCATGCCGAACGGCGCGAAACAGGCCGCTGACGAATTGCGTGCGCACCTCTGCCACGCCGTCGCCATCGGCATCGCGCAACAAGGTGATGCGGTTGGCGCTCGCCACCGCCGCGCCGGCCTTTTTCATCATCGCGCCCTGCACTTTCTTGCGCAGTCCGCCGCCCGCTTCGGCATCCTCGGGCTTGGGCGGCTCGGCGGTCTCGGCCACCAGCACATCGCCGTTGGGCAGCACGTAGATCCAGCGCGGGTGATCCAGATCGCGCGCAAACGCGGCAACCTGCAGATCGTCGGCCGCGATGGGCTTGGCATTGGCTGCCCAGCGTTTGACCGGCGCCACCTTGACGGTGGGAATCAGGCGCTTCACCGGCTCGGGCAATTGCGGGTCCGGCCCGGTCCCCTGTTCGATCGCCAACGTTGCCGTATCGCCGCACGCGGCGAGAACGGCCAGCGCCGTCAACGACAGCGGCCAGCGGGCGAACTTCAATCGGGATGCATTCATTGCGGCCAACTCCTGGACGGTTGCGTCAGCCAGCGATCATGCCGCCAACGCGAGCGTGAGAAGTAAACACACCGTCAACACGCCGCCGTCACGGCATGACTTGCGGATCGGCGCCCAGCAACAACGGGTGCACCGCCACGATCCGGTCCATCCAGATCCACTGCGGCTCCTGCGATGCATCCAGCTGGTCCAGCCGCAGCTGACCGTTCAATCCTTCGTTGTCGTGTTCGTCCAGATAGGTTTGCAGGCTTGGGCGCACGGCAACCATGCCGCTGATCATGCTGCCGTCGTCGAGCTCGATCCGCACACGCTCCTGACCATCGAGCAGGGACACCCAATGTTCGAGTGTGGCGATCTGGACCTGTTCGGAATAGACGTGCGGGGCGTACTTGGGCATTGCGCAATCTCCATGAGCTGAGCGCACCACGCTAGGCCAGCATGCGTGAAAGAGGCAGAAAGCGCGCCGCGTACCGGTTATCGGCATCGGCGCGGCAGTGTCGCCACGTATGCGTACACATCGGTCTTCTACTGCGACCATGCTGCGCCCGTGGTGAACGGCTCATCCACCACACCATCGTGTTGGTTGCAGGAGGATCGGGCGTCTTGGGCAGATCAGCGGCTCATGGAAAGACGCCGGGTAGCTAACCACACACACGCCGCTGCGTCGCCAACGCATCGCCTCAACAGCTTGCGGTGACCCGATGCGCGGCGGTGCCACCGCGCGCCGGTTACTCCAGCGCCTGGCGCGCGGCACGCACGGCCGTGACCAGTTGCGCCACACTGTATGGCTTGGCCAGATGTTCCTGGAACCCGGACTCCAGCGCGCGCTTGCGGTCGTCTTCGCGGGCCAGGGCGGTGACCGCCACCGCCGGCAATGCGGTGGCGTCCAGCCCGAGGTTTTCGCGGACCGTGCGGATCAAGCCGTAACCGTCCATGCCCGGCATGCCGATATCGGTCAGCATCAGATCGAAGCGTGCGTGGCCACGATGATCGATCAATGCCAGCGCATCGGTGGCGCTGCCGGCAGTGACCACTTCGGCGCCCTGCTCTTCCAGCAGACGCCGCAGATAATCGAGCATGTCCGGTTGGTCTTCGACCGCCAGCAGGCGCAGGCCGTTGAGCGCGCGCGCTTCGACGATCTGTTCGGACAACAGACGCCGCCGCAATTCGCGGCGTGGGCGCTTGGCCTGGTCGGGAATGTGTTCCGGCAGCCGCACGGTGAAGGTCGCGCCCTGGCCACGGCCGCCACTGGTGGCACCAACCTGGCCGCCGTGCATTTCCACCAGCTGTTGCACGATGGCCAGGCCCAGGCCCAGGCCGCCATGCTGGCGCGTGGTGGTGCCGTCGGCCTGGCGGAACCGGCCGAACAGATGCGGCAGGAATTCGGCTGCGATGCCATCGCCGGAGTCGCAGACCGATACCACCAGATGCCCGTCGTCGCGCTCGATTTTGACGTCGATACGGCCATGTGCCGGGGTGAACTTGATCGCGTTGGACAGCAGGTTCCACAACACCTGCTGCAGGCGCGTGGCATCGCCAAGCACCAGGCAGGGCGTGGGCGGCACGTGCAGCTCCAGTACCTGATCCTTGCCTTCGGCAGCCAGTTCCTGGGTGTTCAAGGCTTCGCGCACCTGCTCGACCAGATCCAGCGATTCGACTTCCAGCTGCACCTTGCCCAGCAACATGCTGCTGAGATCGAGCATGTCGGAAATCAGCCGCTTCTGCGCACGTGCGCTGCTGGCGATCACCGACAGGCCCTTGTAAAACGGCTGGCCTTCTTCGACCCGCTGCAACAGCAACTCGCTCCAGCCCAGGATGGTGGTCAGCGGGGTACGCAGTTCGTGCGACAGCGTGGCCAGGAACTCGTCCTTCAGCCGCGCCATGCTTTCGGCCTCGTTGCGCGCGCTGCGCTCGGATTCCAGCAATTGTTCGCGCGCCAGCTCGATCTCGCGCTGCTCGGTCACGTCCGGGCTGCTGCCGGCAAGCCCGATGAAACGGCCATCGGCCGAATAGCGCGGCGTGGCGGTCATTTCGATCCAGCGCCACTGCCCATCATGGCGGCGCGCACGCACCAGCGCGCGCAGGCCACGCTGTTCCTGCAGCGATGCCGCCAGCTCGAACTGGAAGGTCGGCAAATCGTCCGGGTGCAGCAGTTCGATCCACGCCGACACCGTCCCGCTGGAAATATCCAGGCCAAAAAATTCGCCGTACGCACTGTTGACGAAGCGCACGACGCCCTGCGCGTCCAGCACCCAGACCGGCATCGGCAAGCCGTCGGCCAGGGCACTGAAGCGCGCCTCGCTCTCGGCCAGTTCGCGCTCGACGCGTTTGCGCTCTGTGATGTCCATGAACAGGACCGCCACCCGCGCCTGCTCCGGCTGCCCGACCCGGAACGCATCCACCGAATACCAGCGCTTGAGCGCCTTGGCCTGCATTTCGAAGTGGATACGATTGCCGGTGCGCGCAACATGGCCGTAGCGGTCGAACCATTCCTGCTCGTGCTCCGGGAGCATGCCGCGGACGGAGACGTTGAGCGCGTTGGACAAACCGGTGTAGCGCTCGAAGGCGCCATTGGTGGTGCGGATCACATAGTCCACCGCCTGCTCGCCGTCGAACACCATGTCGATGACGCAAAAGCCAGCATCGATGTTGTGGAAAATCTCGTGATACATCGCCGGGTCCAGAAACGGCTCGGCGATGGCGGCCGGCAGGGCGGCAGCAAGCGTTGGGTTGGAAGGAGGAGTGCTCAAATCGGAAACCACGGATGCTGCCGGAGCGGATGACGGGCAGATGAAACCATGCCCGATGTCGTCAGCGGGTGCACGCCCGGCCGGGCAAGTTCACGCTTTCGTTGCGCAGCCCCCGGTTCACCACAAGGTGGTGGCAGCGAATCCGATGCAGGCTGCCAGCACCACGATGCCGGCGATCACGCCGCGGAACACCCATTCGCCCTCGCGACGGAGCTGTGCGTCCATCCAGCGTTGCGCTTCCTCGCGCCAGGCGGTGGACCGTGCGTAATCGGAGTCCAGCAGCAACAGGCGCACCCGCGCCACTCCCAATTTCGCGCATTCCTCGCGGCAGCGCTGGGTGAAGCCATCTTCCCCGCTGGCAATCTCCGCGCCGACCGGCAATTGCAACTCGAGTTCATGCCTGGACATAACGGGGACGCTCCTGATCAAGCTCATGTTCCAGCGCCATGCGCGCCAGTTGGGTGTAGTTGGCACGCGGACCCTGTCCACGGCCGGTGAGCATTCCCTGGTAGTCCAGGTCGTGCCAGACCCGGCCGGTCCACTCCACGCAATCTTCGGCAATGACCAGCATCAGCGAGTAGCGGTACTCCAGGCCATTGGCCGCGGTGTAGGTGTAGACCGGGGGAACTGCACGGCCACATCCACCTGGCGCGCCAACGCGGCCAGATGCTCGCGCAGCGCCGCGCGCGGGTCGTCATTCGGCTCCAGCTGCAGCGCGCGCGGCCAGGTCCAGGTCGACCTCGCTCTGCAGTGCCACGAAGGCGGCCGCACCGGAAGCGGGGTTGTGACCGTGCTGCTTGGCCCAGTCGATGAATTGCAGTCGCACGTCCGACGGCATGTGTGCCGGCGCCGAAGACGCTGATTTTGTGCGGTAAGAGTGGGTGTCCATGCTGGCGATCTTCCTGGCTGTGCCGTGAAGCGCGGGCGCAGGCGCAGTGAACCCACCGTCATGGCGTTTGGCAGCCGGATTAACCGCGCGGCAACGTGGTCGCGAGTCCAGGCGTGCAGCGCGTTGCGGGCGCTGCGAGGCACCCCCACACTGCGGGAACAGCCGGTACACAACGTACCTTCCGCTTGGAGGCTTTCGATGAAACTTTCCAATCTCTCCGTCGCCAGCCTGCTGCTGGCTGGCTTGCTTGCCGCGACGGGTGTGCAGGCGGGGGTGCGCAACGTCACCGACCCCGATGCACCGCGCGCGCTCAGCAGCGATGGCAAGGTGGACGTGCGCTGGACCGACCCTGCGCAGTTCTCCGAGATGCGCTTCAGCGGCAACCGCTGGGAGGCGCAGCGCGGCGATTGGGTGACCCAGCTGGCAACCCACTTCCAGCAGAGCGCAGCGCGCCAGTTGCCCGATGGCCAGCACCTGAGCGTGACCATCACCGATATCCGCCGCGCCGGCCAGTACGAGCCCTGGCACGGACCGCGCCTGCAGGACGTGCGCGTGGTCAAGGACATCTACCCGCCGCGCCTGAGCTTCACCTACACGCTCACCGGCGCCGATGGCCGCGTGATCGACCAGGGCGAACGCAAGCTGGTGGATTCGGCCTTCCTGATGAGCGGACCGCGCCTGACCGACAGCGACCCGCTGCGCTTCGAGAAGGCGATGATCGACGACTGGGTGCGCAAGCAGTTCCGCGGCGATCGCAGTACCGCCGGGTTGTGAGTTACCGCTGAAAATCCTCTCCGGTCGAGGGAGCGGTTGGGTGAGGGTATGGCGCGAAGGTGTGAGCCGCCGCTAAAGCCCCTCTCCCTGTGGGAGAGGGATTGGGATGAGGGTACGGGGGCGCAGCACACGTGGCATTCAAACTGCACGCAGCTTCGCTCGCCCCTCATTCGGCACTACGCGCCACCTTCCCGCGATGGGAGAAGGGATGCCGCTATGCTGAAATCTTGCCCACTGCCGCCTCACCCACATAGATCCGCGGCACCCGCTTGAGCCCGCACAGCAACTGATACGCGCTGACGTTGCATTGCGCCGCCAGCGCGCTGACCTGCGGCACATCGCCCCATAGCTGCACAGGCGTGCCGATGTCGGCCTGCGGGTGGTCGGTGAGGTCCACGGTGAGCATGTCCATCGAAACGCGACCGATCAGCGGGCAGATCTGCCCGTCCACCAAGACCGGGGTGCCGTTGGGCGCGAACTGCGGGTAGCCGTCGGCATAGCCCATCGCCACCACGCCCACGCGCGTCGGCCGCTGCGCAACGAAGCGGGCGCCGTAGCCCACCGGCTCGCCGGCCGGCAGATCGCGGACCGAAATGATGCGCGAGCGCAGCGTCATGACCGGACGCAGTTGCGCGGTGTGCTCGGTGTGCTGCGGAAAGGGATTGGCGCCATACAGCATCAACCCGGGACGCGACCAGTCGTTGCGCAGCGCTGGCCAGCCGAGCAGGCCGGGCGAATTGCGAATGCTGGTTTCCGCACGCATGCCGCCAGCGGTGAGCGCGAAGGCCACCGCCTGCTCGTCGGTGCGGCTGCAGTCCAGCTCGTCGGCACGTGCCAGGTGGGTCATCAGCACCAGCGAGGCGATCTGCGGCAGTCCGCGCAGGCGCAGCCAGGCGGCGCGGAAGTCCTCCGGCGACAGGCCCAGCCGATGCATGCCGCTGTCCATCTTCAACCACACGCGCAACGGCCGCGGGCTCTGGAACTCGGCCAGCGCGCGCACCTGCTGCGGCGTGGCCGCCACCGTCCACAGATCGTGCTCGGCGATCAGGCGCAGCTCGTCGTGTTCGAAAAACCCTTCCAGCAACAGGATCGGCGCGCGGATGCCGGCCTGGCGCAGTTCCAGCGCTTCTTCGATGCAGGCCACTGCGAAGCCATCGGCTTCCGGCTCCAGTGCCTGCGCGCAGCGTACTGCACCGTGCCCGTACGCGTCGGCCTTGACTACCGCCAGCGCCTTGCTGCCGCCCAGGCGCTTGGCCAGGCGGTAGTTGTGGCGCAATGCCTCCAGATCGATCGACGCTTGCGCAGGACGCACTACGCGGCCTCCCGCTGCGGGCGCGCGCTGCGCGGCGACAGGTAGCGGAACACATCCAGGCCTTCGGTATCGATCTCGGGCGTGCGGCCCTGCATGAGGTCGGCCAGGTAGCGCCCCGAACCGCAGGCCATGGTCCAGCCCAACGTGCCATGCCCGGTATTGAGGAACAGGTTGGCGTACGGGGTGGCGCCCACCACCGGGGTGCCATCCGGGGTGGCCGGGCGCAGGCCGGTCCAGAACTCGGCCTGGGCCAGATCGCCGCCGCCGGGGAACAGGTCGTTGACGACCATTTCCAGGGTGGCGCGACGACGCGGATTCAGCGACAGATCGAAGCCGGCCACCTCGGCCATGCCGCCGACGCGAATACGGTCGTCGAAGCGGGTCAGCGCGATCTTGTAGCTCTCGTCCAGCACGGTGGAGGTCGGCGCGCGCTGCGCATCGACGATCGGGATGGTCAACGAATAGCCCTTGAGCGGGTACACCGGCAGATGCAGGCCGAGCGAGAGCAGCAAATCGGCCGAATAGCTGCCCAGCGCCAGCACGTAGCGGTCGGCAGTTTCCATGCGGCCATCGATCTGCACGCCGCTGACCTGGCCGCCGGCATGCTCCAGCCGCTCGATCTGCTGCCCGTAGCGGAACGTGACACCCGCCTGCACGGCCAGTTCGGCCAGCCGCTGGGTAAACAGGCGGCAGTCGCCAGTCTGGTCTTCGGGCAGGCGCAGCGCGCCGGCCATCTGTGCGCCACCGCCGGCCAGGCCGGGTTCGAACTGCGCAATCTGCGCCGGGCTCAGCAGCTCGTACGGCACGCCGTACTGGGCCAGCACCTCGATATCCTGCGCGGCGGCATCGAGCTGCTGCTGGGTGCGGAACAACTGCGTGGTGCCAAGCTGGCGGCCTTCGAATTCGATGCCGGTCTCGGCGCGCAAGGCGTTGAGGCAATCGCGGCTGTAGTCGGACATGCGCACCATGCGCGCCTTGTTCACCGCATAGCGCTCGGCGGTGCAGTTGCGCAGCATCTGGCTCAGCCACGCCAGCTGGCGCAGGTCGCGGGTGGGGCGGATCGACAGCGGCGCGTGCTGCTCGAACAGCCACTTGACCGCCTTGCCGGGCACGCCGGGCGCGGCCCAGGGGAGGTGTAGCCGAACGACAGCTGGCCGGCGTTGGCGTAGCTGGTCTCCAGCGCCGCCGCCGGCTGGCGATCGACCACGGTCACCTCGCAACCGGCCTGCGCCAGGTACCACGCACTGGTCACGCCGATGACGCCGCTACCGAGAATGAGCACACGCATGTCGTTCTCCTGAAAAGGGCATTCCCCCACAACCATGCGCGGAGGGGGATAGTTAGACGCAGTATATTGCGAGCCAGGCAGTGCCATTTCTGGAATCGGCACAGCTTTGCAGTGAAACTTCCTGCCAAACCCTGCCGACACAAACCCCATGAGCACCCGCGCCCGCGAGCTGGACAAGATCGACCGCAAGATCCTGCGCATCCTGCAACAGGAGGGGCGGATTTCGTTCACCGAACTGGGCGAACGGGTAGGCCTGTCGACCACGCCCTGCACCGAGCGCGTGCGCCGGCTGGAGCGCGACGGCGCCATCACCGGCTACTACGCGCGACTGGACCCGCACTACCTCAAGGCCAGCCTGCTGGTGTTCGTGGAGATCAGCCTGGCCTACAAGTCCGGCGACATCTTCGAAGAATTCCGCCGCGCCGCGTTGAAGCTGCCCAACGTGCTGGAATGCCATCTGGTCTCCGGCGATTTCGACTACCTGCTCAAGGCGCGCATCAGCGAGATGGCGTCCTACCGCAAGTTGCTCGGCAGCACCCTGCTGACCATGCCGCATGTGCGCGAATCCAAGAGCTACATCGTGATGGAAGAGGTCAAGGAGACGCTGGCCTTGCCGATCGCCGATTGAGTGGGGATTCGGGATTCGGGAATCGGGAATGGGCGGGTGTGCAGGTACGCGGGTGTGCGGGCTGCATATCGCCTGCTGCGTAGCAGACAATTTCAAAAGCGCGGGGACTGGGTGGCAAGACGGTCGCTATGGGCGGTGTGTGCGCAGCGCGAGCGCTGCTGTCAGCGCACCACGCGCATGCCATCGCCTGCCGGTACAGCGTCGTAGTAGCGGCCGGTCTTGGTATCCAGCACCCGGTTGGCGCCGGCCGGCTGCATGCCCTGCAGCAAGCGGCCATTGCGGTCGTAGACCATCGGCTTGGTCGGCGCCACCTGGCTGCCGGCAGGCGCGACCGGCGTCTGTGCCGGCCCATGCGTGGGGATGCTCGGCGCGACGACCGGGCGTTGCCCCAGTTGCGAGGGCACGGGTGCGGCGGCAGGCGCCGGCTGCAGCGCGCGCGGCGGCGTCACCGTGGGCTGGACGGGCGTTGGCGTGGTGATGGGCTGCAAGCTCGTGGATGAGCGCGTGGTGGTGGCCGACTGCGCCGCCACCGCGCCGGACATCGTCAGTAGGACGCACAGCAGAACGCGGCGGCTTGATGCGTGGATCGCCATGACAGTCACCTTGCGTGTTCGAGGGTCATGCAGTGATTGGGGCGCGGGGGCGCTGCGGCAATGCATGCGACCGGCCGGGGATGAACGCTTTCGCAAGGTGGTTGCGGTGCGAAGAAAGGCCGACCCTCCGCCGCAGTGGCAGGCCATTGGCTACGTCCTAGCGGTTGAACCACCCCGACACTGCCCACATCACGGAAGCAGGCGCCGGCACCCCGCTGGCGAGCGCATGCGAGAGCCCCATGAGCCAGTTCGATCTGACCCCTCCCTCCCCGCCCAACGCGATGCCCTGATCGCCGGGCTCAGCGACGAGGAACAGCGCGTGCTGCTGCACCATGGCACCGAAGCGCCGTTCTGCGGGGTGTTTCTGGACAACAAGCTGGACGGCGTCTACACCTGCCGGCTGTGCGGCCTGCCGTTGTTCCGTTCCAGCGCCAAATTCGAATCCGGCACCGGCTGGCCGAGCTTCTTTGCGCCCTACGACCCGGCCCATGTGCGCGAGATCCGCGACACCAGCTACGGCATGATCCGCACCGAAATCGTCTGCGCGCGCTGCGACAGCCACCTGGGCCATGTGTTCCCGGACGGCCCGCCGCCCACCGGCGAGCGCCACTGCCTGAACTCGGTCTCGCTGGGCTTCACCGAAAATGGCCAGGCGCTGCCGAATCCGCTGCAGCGCCAAGGCGCCGAAGCGCAAGCGGCCTGATGGCGCCGCGTCTGGGCCACTGCCGCTGCGGTGCCTGGAGGTAGTCGACAACGCCCACCTGCGTTCTTGCGCGTCATGGCGCGAACCGCGTGCAAGCGGTTCGCGCCGACATGCCGATGTGCAGATCGCTTGCTGGCGCGAGAACCTCAGGCAAGGCTTGATCTCCATATGAGCGGCCACATGCAGGCGACGTCCCAGCCGTAAAGCGGTCGCGTGTTCAGTTGTAGGCAGGCCTTCCCGGCCCCGACGCGCCCGATGCAAGCGCTCGGGCGGCGCCAGGACTGGCACCCCAGGTCCCGACCGCCGCAGACACGGCGGCCATCCGAACCAGGCAGGAGTACGCAGATGCACACGTCCTCAGCGCTGATGCTTACCGGCCTGCTGGCGGCCGCACTCGCCGGCTGCAGCGCAGGTAGCCCGCCCCCGGCAACGCAGACGGCCAAGCCCGCACAAGCGCAGCCAGCCGGCCTCCAACCCGACGCGCGCCCGCTCGCCACCGGCACCGATGCCAGCGTGACCGGCCCGCTGCCGCATCCGGCCAGGACACCCACTCCGGCGGCGGCGGCCGGCCCCACGCTTGCCGCGCACACGGTGGCCTGGCGCTGCGGCCCGCGCATGATCGCGACACGTTTCGACGCGGCCACCGATGCCCTGCAGCTGACCCTCGAAGACCGCAGGCTGGTGCTGCTTAGTGCCCAGGCGGCATCCGGGGCGCGCTTTGCCGATGCGCAGGGCAACCAATTCTGGGAACACGCCGGCGAAGCGACACTGTCGCTGGCAGGCGGCGAGGCAATCAGATGCGTGCATGAGACCGCCATTACAATCGGCTAGACATTCAGCTACAGCGCACGTCTTCACGCCGTGCGCTTCAAGAATCGGCCGCGCAAGCCGAAACCACTAGCAACCCCAGTTTGCTTCCGGCTGCGCCATGCTCATCATCGTTGGCTTCATCGTCGTCATCGTCAGCGTCCTCGGCGGCTATGTGCTGTCGCACGGAAAGCTGGGCGCGTTGTGGCAGCCGTACGAGCTGATGATCATCGGTGGCGCGGCGCTGGGCGCGTTCCTGGTCAGCACGCCGGGCAAGATCGTCAAGGAAACCCTCAGCGGCATCATGGGCGTGTTCAAGGGCCCGCAATACAAGTCCGACGACTACAAGGACACCTTGAGCCTGATCTACGAACTGTTGAACAAGGCCCGCCGCGACGGCTTCATGGCGCTGGAAGACCACGTCGAAAAGCCGCAGGACAGCACCATCTTCGGCAACTACCCCAAGGTGGTGGCCGACCATCACCTGCTGGACTTCATCACCGACTGCCTGCGCCTGATGATCGGCAGCAACATCGAGCCGCACGAGCTGGAACCGCTGCTCGAACTGGAACTGGAAAAACACCATCACGAAGCCCTGGCGCCGTCGCATGCGCTGAGCAAAGTCTCCGACGGCCTGCCCGGCTTCGGCATCGTGGCGGCGGTGCTCGGTATCGTGATCACCATGGGCTCGATCGGCGGGCCGATCGAAGAGATCGGCCACCATGTCGGCGCCGCGCTGGTCGGCACCTTCCTCGGCATTCTGCTGGCCTACGGTTTCGTCTCGCCGTTGTCGGCGGCGATGGAAGCGCGTGCCGAGCAGGACGGACGCATCTACGAAGCGGTCAAGACCGCGCTGCTGGCGTGCCTGCGTGGCTACAACCCGAAGATTGCGCTGGAGTTCGCGCGCAAGACCCTGCCCTCCAATGTGCGTCCGAGCTTCGGCGATTTCGAAACGCACCTGAAGACGATCAAGTAGGGCCGCGGTCATGGCCGAGGCCAAATCCACCGTCATCATCCGACGGGTCAAGAAGGTACAGGGCGGCGGCCACCATGGCGGCGCCTGGAAGGTGGCGTTTGCCGACTTCGTGACCGCGATGATGGCCTTCTTCCTGGTGCTGTGGCTGATGGCGGCCACCACCAAGGAACAGCGCGCGGCGATCTCCGAATACTTCCGCAACCCCAGCCCGCTGTCCGGCAAGTCGCCGGCGCCCTCGCCCGGCATGAACGGCCCCGGCGGCGCCAGCACCTCGATGATCAAGCTCGGCGGTACCGCCGACATGGCCAAGGGGCAGAAGGACGAAATGGGCCGCAAGCGCGACAACGCGGCCGACACCGACGTGGACAGCCGTGCCAGGACAAGCGGCGCCTGGAAGCGCTGATGCAGGACCTGAAGGAGGCCATCGACAAGAGCCAGGCGCTGGAGCCGTTCAAGGACCAGTTGCTGCTGGACCTCACGCCCGATGGCCTGCGCATCCAGATCGTGGACAAGCAGAACCGCCCCATGTTCGACATCGGCCGCGACCAGCTCAAGCCGTATACGGTGGCGATCCTGCGCGAGCTGTCCAGCTTCATCAACCAGGTGCCCAACCACATCAGCATCACCGGTCATACCGACACCACCGCCTACAGCAGCGATGCCGGCTACACCAACTGGGAACTCAGCGCCGACCGCGCCAATGCCGCGCGCCGCGCCCTGGTGGCCGGGGGCATGTCCGATGCCAAGGTGACGCGTGTGGTAGGGCTGTCCTCGTCGGTGCTTTTCGACAAGACCGATCCGCAGAACCCGATCAACCGCCGCATCAGTATCGTGGTGATGACCCAGGACGCCGAAAACGCAGCCCTGGCCGGCGCCGGACAAGGCGTGGCGTTGGGCAAATCGCTGCACGATGCCGACACCCAGGTACCGGACCTGAGCGGCGCCGCGGCCACCGGCACCGCCACCGTGGGGACGCCTGTCGAAGGCGCAAAGTCAGACGCGGCCCCGCCAGTCGCCGCTGCCGCGGCTGCGCCCCGGCTCCGGTCCTGGCATCGGCAGGCACTGCTGCTGCGCGTCCGGCAGGACCACGTATCTCGTCCAGCGCGCAGGTGGCCTCTGCCACCGCGCTCGCGAAGGCCGCTGAAGCGGCGGTGGAGAAGCGGTAATTCAGGCCGACAGGCTTGGTGGCGCGGGCCGGGATTTTCCGGATTCGCCAGGCAATCGACACCGGGCGATGGCCTGCGGCAGCTCGGGCTTGGGGCATCCTGGTCGCGGCTCTGAGGTCGGTGCCTGCCAAGACGATGCGGCTCCGGCGGCCCGGTCGCATCCATGGGCCAACTCCGCCACGCATCCCATCGTGCGGCGCACGCTCTAGAATGGCCGGCCATTCCCAGCGTCGAGAATACCGTGTCCCGCAATTCCAAGGCCAAGCGCGACAAGCGCAAGAAGCAGCAGCCCAAGCGCCCCTTCGTCCGTCTGGGCCAGGCGCCCCAGGTCATCAATCATGCCGTGCTGCAGGAGGCCGAAGGGCGCGTGGTGGCCGCGATCGGCCTGCAGGGTGGCAGCGAGTGGATGCTGTCGATCGGCGGCCAGACCATGGGCAGCGCCGACAACCCGGTCCCGATGCTGGCCATGCTCAAGCACCTGGCCAACCTGCAGGAAGCCGAAGGCAAGACCATCTCGCTGGAATATTCGACCCAGCTGCAGCAGATGATCGACGACCTGGCCGCCGACGAAGGCCAGACCGCCGAAGAATACCTGACCAAGCTGGTGGCCGAGTTCCAGAACGCCGATGCCGATGAAGACGGCGACGAAGACGCCGACAGCGAGGCAGGCCAAGACGGCAGCGATGCCGTGGCCGACGACGCCGCTGGCGAAGACGCAGGCAGCGACACCGAAGACGCCGGCGACAACGCCGCCGAGGAAGCGACAGACGAGGCAAGCGGCGACAGCGCCGGCAAGAAGCCGAAGAAGTCCAAGAAGGCCTGACCCGGCCGATGGCCGTCTACGTCGACGATGCGGTGCACCTGTGGCGCGACCAGCGCTGGGCGCACCTGCTCGGCGATACGCTGGACGAGCTGCATGCCATGGCGGCGCGGCTGGGCATTCCCCGCCGCGCCTTCCAGAACAAACTCAGCGGTGCGCACTACGACGTGCCTGCACCGCTCCGCCTTGAGGCCATTGCCCTGGGCGCCATCCCCATCTCCCGCCACACCGACCGCGCCCTGCTCAAGGCCTTGATCGCCAATGCGCGGGCGCAGGCGCGGGGCGAGGTGCCGTGAATCGGGAATCGGGAATCGGAAAAGCGGGGTCGTCGTGGGCTGCGTGCTCGTCAAGGGCGCTTGCATGCGCTGCGGTATGCTCGAGAAAGTCCGATACAAAGCGCTTTTACGCAAGAACGTCTTGGTATAGCAGCCCCTTTCGTTTCACGTTCCTTCGTTTAAACCAATGCGATGCAGCTGCGGCAAAAACTGCGTCAGTTGCAGTGACGGCGCATTGCACACAAAAAGCCACCCTCATACAGCAAATGGCTCGGGACCCGCCCTTGCAATTCCCAATTCCCGATTCCCGATTCCCACCTCAGAACGCCTCGTTCCCCAGCCGCACTTCCACCCCCAGCAGCGAGGTCAGCGCCAGCATGGCGTCGTCGTCGCGACTGAGGGCGAACCAGCCGGCGTAGGCGTCGCCGCCGGTGTTCCAGTTCCACAGCGAGTAGCCGTGCTCGCGCAGGCGATCGAACGCCACCGCCATCAAGTCGGGGACCTCCAGGTTGCCGGCGAAATCTTCGTCGTCCAGGTCGCCGCCCCAGTCGATGCGCAGGTTCCAGCGCGCGCTGAGTTCGTCGATGGCGGCGATGAACGAATCGGTGTCCTTCCAGTCGACATAGAAGCCCGAGCGCCAGTCGATCACGTCCTTCAGCGCCCACAGCCAGGCGTCGTCGCCTTCGTCGCCATCAGCCTCGGCCTGCGTTTCGCGCCAGGCGTCGAACTGGGCCAGCGCGGTGTCTTCGTCGCCGGGGTTGATCAGCACCAGCAGGTTCCACACCCGCGCCGGATGGTCATCCACATCGTCTTCGTCGCCCTCGGGCTGCAGGCCTTCGTCGTCTTCGTAGTCGGCACTGTTGTCAGGCATTGCGGTCTCGTTTGCTGGAGTGCAGGGTCGGAAGTGTGAGGCCTGACGGCGCGCAAGCAAACCGATGAGCGCACGTCGCTGCGTCGCCGGGGCTGGTCTTCCCGGCGCAGGCCCGTATCCTGTGCGGCCGAAGACGGCTATCCAGGCCGCCATGACGCCGCCTTTCCCATGAGCGATACCCCTCCCGATCACCTGGCCATCGACGCACGCAGCCCGTTCCATAACGCCGATGCCCTCAACCGCGGCGTCGGCGTGCGCTTCAACGGCATCGAACGCGACAACGTGGAGGAATACTCGGTCAGCGAAGGCTGGATCAAGGTGCAGGTCGGCAAGGCGCGCGACCGTCGTGGCAACCCGATGACGATGAAGATCAAGGGCGAGGTGGTGGCCTATTACCTGGACACCAAAGCCGGCGCCAAACCGGCTGCCGAGTAAGAGCGGCTGACAAGACGACTTTACGCTGTCCCATGGCAGAGCTGCTGAGCGACGAGCTTGCTGCAGGGGCCTTGCCCGCTCACCATCGCCGGACACGCTGCAGGTATGTCCTTACATGCTCTTACGCGGCATCCATGCCGCGTAAGATCCGGCGACGATAGGCGGGCAAGCACCTGTCGAGAGTGTCGGTGCGCAGGGTTCAAACAAAGCAATCGAGTAACTTTCCAGCGCGGTGCCCTCCCCGCTTGCGGAACCGTGTGGCGGCATGGATGCCACCCGAGCCCACATGGACGTACTTGCGACGTGTCCCGCGAGCGGTGAGGGCACCGTGCCCTGCCTCGCTCACCGTTCGACCTGGACCCCTGGCCGCATCCACCAGACTGCGGCGACAAACACCACTGCCTTCACCACTCACGCCTTGAGCCGATAGCCGCTGCGGAAGATCGCCGCCACCACGCCCAGGCACACCAGCAGGAACAGGAACGTCATGCCGGTGCTCACCGCGATGTGCACGTCGGCCTTGCCGTAGAAACTCCAGCGGAAGCCGCTGATCAGGTACACCACCGGGTTGAACAGCGTGACCTTCTGCCACAACGGCGGCAGCATGTTGATCGAATAGAAACTGCCGCCCAGGAAGGTCAGCGGCGTCACCACCATTAGCGGAATCACCTGCAGTTTCTCGAAGCCATCGGCCCAGATGCCGATGATGAAACCGAACAGGCTGAAGGTCAGCGCGGTGAGCACCAGAAAGCCCAGCATCCACACCGGGTGGGCGATCTCGTACGGCACGAACAGCCGCGCGGTGAGCAGGATCAATAGCCCCAGCATTACCGACTTGGTCGCCGCCGCGCCCACGTAGCCGATCACGATTTCCCACCACGCCACCGGCGCGGACAGCACCTCGTAGATGGTGCCGGCCCAGCGCGGCATGTAGATGCCGAACGAGGCGTTAGAAATGCTTTCGTTGAGCAGCGACAACATCACCAGGCCGGGAATGATGAAGGCGCCGTAGCTGATGCCGTCGATATCGCCCATGCGCGAACCGATCGCCGCGCCGAACACAACGAAGTACAGCGAGGTCGACAACACCGGCGAGGCGATCGACTGGGTCAGCGTGCGGAAGGCGCGCGCCATCTCGAACCGGTAGATCGCCGCAATCGCATGCAGGTTCATGCGCGCACCTCCTGTTGACGTGCGCCATGCACCAGGTTGACGAAGATCTCTTCCAGCGAACTCTCGCTGGAATGCAGGTCCTTGAAGTCGATGCCGTGCTCGTTGAGCCGGCGCAGCAGCGCACCGATGCCGGTCTGCTCGGCCTGGGTGTCGAAGGTGTAGATCAGGCTGTTGCCATCGGCCGACAGTTCCAGCGGCAGGTCCGCCAGCGTGGAAGGCAATGCCTGCAACGGCGATTGCAGGCTCAGCGTCAGCTGCTTCTTGCCGAGCTTGCGCATCAGGGTGTGCTTGTCTTCCACCAGCACCAGCTCGCCGCGATTGATGACACCGACGCGGTCGGCCATGTCTTCGGCCTCTTCGATGTAATGGGTGGTCAGGATGATGGTGGTGCCCTGCTCGCGCAGGCGACGCACCATCTGCCACATGTCGTGGCGCAGCTCCACGTCCACACCGGCCGTGGGCTCGTCCAGGAACAGGATGCGCGGCTCGTGGGCGAGCGCCTTGGCGATCAGCACACGCCGCTTCATGCCGCCGGAGAGCGTGGAAATCTTGTTGTTGCGTTTGTCCCACAGCGACAGCTCGCGCAGGATGGTTTCCAGGTACTGCGGATTGGCCGGCTTGCCGAACAGGCCGCGGCTGAATCGCACCGTGGCCCATACCGTTTCGAACGCATCGGTGGCCAGCTCCTGCGGCACCAGGCCGATGCTGGCGCGCGCGGCGCGGTAGTCGCGCACGATGTCGTGGCCATCGGCCAACACGGTGCCGGTGCTCGGGTTGATCAAGCCGCAGATGATGCTGATCAAGGTGGTCTTGCCGGCGCCGTTGGGGCCGAGCAGCGCGAAGATCTCCCCGCGCTGGATCTGCAGATCCACCTGCTTGAGTGCCTGGAAACCGCCGGCGTAGGTCTTGCTCAATCCCTGGATGGAAACGATGGGCGTCATGGGCTGTGCACGGCAACGATGAGCGCCACAGGGTAGGCCGCGTGCCGTGACGATGGGAGGGGGTCTGGTGGGATGGTGTCTCCCGACCCATTGGTTTGCCTGCTGCCTGCTGCTAACGGACAAGACCCGCAGCTTGCGCATCGCGTCCGCTCAAGGGCCGCGCTGCTTGCATCCTAGCGGCGCGGTGTCATCGCAGCGCACCTTGGCGCAACGGGGCCATCCAGAGAACACCTCTCGCGCCTGGATCAGCCGCTACCGCAGCCGTGGTCATAGCCCCGGCCGCTACGAGTTCCGATTCCCGAGCCGGCCGCCCCTGGACGCGTATCGAGACAGCCCGGTCGCGCCCAGGCGCGCTCCTACGGCAGCCGCTGTTATCGCCCAGGCTTTTGCTTTTACGATTCCCGATTCCTAATCCCCGCGCCTAAGCGCGCTCAAGCGCGCTTGCGCGACTCGATCAGATCCAGATTGCGCACCAGCCGTCGCGACAGGTCGTCGGAAATCTCGCGCCGTCGCGCCAGCTTGAACAGCTCATTGCGCTCGGCCACCAGGGCCGCATGGCGAAACTGGCGCAGCGCCTTTTCGTAGGCCACCGCCTCTTCCGGATCGGTCTCGGCCATGTCCACCGCACCAAGCTTGCGCTGATAGCGCTGGCTCACCTGGTTGGCCGCCGCGTTGTAGCGCTCGGCATGCTTGCTGTCTTCCACCAGCCGCTGGCGCAGCTTTTCCACTGCATCCAGCGCCGCCTGCGAAGCGGCCTTGACGGCCAGGTCTTCCTTGAGCTGCTCGTCTTCTTCTTCGAGCAGCTCCAGGCCGCGCAGCAGCCGCGGCAACGCGACGCTGGCCACCAGCAACGACACCAGGATGACCGAGGCCGCCAGGAAGATCGCCAGCTGGCGGGCCGGAAAGGGCGAGCCGTCTTCCAGCATCAACGGCAGCGTGAGCACGCCGGCCAGGGTGATCGCACCGCGCACGCCGGCCAGCGACACCGCCACCACGATGCGCCACGGCGGGCTGACATGCGCTTCCCCACGCCGCTGCGCCTTGAAGATGTTCCAGTGCAACGACAGGAACACCCACACAAACCGCAAGGCCATCAGGCTGAGACTGATGGTGGCCACATACACCGCCAGCCACCACGGATTGAGGTGCCCGGCCTCCTGCACGCTGCGCACCGCACCGTCCAGGATGCCCGGCAACTGCTCGCCCAGCAACACGAAGATGATGCCGTTGAAGGTGAACTGCACCGTGTCCCACACCGCCGAACGCTGCAGGCGCATATTGCCCGGCGCATTGCCGGCCATTTCCACGTAGCTCATGGTGATGCCGGCAGCCACTGCGGCCAGGATGCCGGAGGCGTGGAATGCTTCGGCCAGCAGATACGCGGCAAATGGGGTGAGCAGGTTGACCAGGATCGCCGAACCGGGCTCCTCGCCGAAATGCCGCCAGATCCAGGCCTGGATGCGGCTCAACCCGAAGGTCGTCGCCACGCCCAGGGCCAGGCCGGCCAGCGCCACCCACAGGAAGGTCAGCGAAGCGGCCGCCACCGAGAAGGTGCCGGTCAGCACCGCCGCCACCGCGAACTGGAAACACACCAGGCCCGAGGCGTCGTTGAGCAGCGACTCGCCTTCCAGGATGTGCATCAGGCGCTTGGGGATCGGCACCTTGGAAGCGATCGAGGACACCGCTACCGGGTCGGTCGGCGAAATGATCGCCGCCAGCGCGAATGCAACCGCCAGCGGCATCGCCGGTATCAGCCAATGAATGAAGAAGCCGGCACCAATCACGGTGAAGATGACCAGCCCCAACGCCAGTTCCAGAATGGCCGCCTTGTCGCGGAACAGGCCTTGTTTGGGAATGCGCCAGCCATCCAGAAACAGCAGTGGCGGCAGGAACAACAGGAAGAACAGCTCCGGTTCCAGCTCGTGCCCCGCATCGAACACGCCGGAGACCACCGCGCCCAGCGCGATCTGCACCAACGGCAACGGCAGCGAAAACGGCAGGATGCGGATCAGGTAACCGCTGGCCGCGACCGCCAGCAACATGGCGAGGACGACATCGATCGAATGCATGAAGAACCCGGAATGAAAGAACGGCCGCACGTGCGGCATCGCATATTGCGACGCACAACAACGCACCTACCGGACCATACCGTGTTGCACCCGGTGATGAAAACCACTGCATTGCCTCGCACCTTGGCAAGTGAGGCGATGCGATACGACTGTTGCGGTTCGGTTCAATTGCCCGGCGTCCGATACGCTGGCGAATGGAGACAGGCGCAGTGGCGCGCTTCAGGCGCGCGTCCTGCGGCAAGCCGATAGCGCATCGACGCGATGGAGAGCTGCCGCGGCCCGATCGATGACGAAACGCTGCGACAACGCACTGGTGGCTCCGCAACTACGCCCAGCGTTTTGGACACAGGCCTGTCTGCGGCGGCCGGAGGGCGCATGGTCACCGGATCCGATCGAGCCGAGGGCATGTCGAGCCGGGGCATGGATGGGGCATTGCTCCCCCTTGCTGCTCGCTCCAACGCCACGAGCATCGCCCTGCATTTACAACGACGCACCAGCGCATGCCGGATGCCACGACCGGTGTCGTATCGCGTCGTTCGTGGCCAGTCGTGCAGCCGTCACCTATGACGCCACCCTCACCACGCCAAACGCGGTGATGAATGTCAAAACAGCGTGATGCATCCGGTCGTTTCGCAGGCGCGTATTGACGCTACGGTCGCCATCCAGGCGATCGCTAACCCAAAAGGATCGATGCCTCATGAAGACTTCATTCCAGTCGCTTGCCGTTGCCACCGCCATTGCCCTGAGCAGCGCCTTGGCCCCCGCCTATGCGGCGTCCAATCCGACCGTTGGCGGCGCGCCGATGCTGGCGACCAAGGACATCGTCGACAACGCGGTCAACTCCAAGGATCACACCACGCTGGTCGCTGCCGTCAAAGCCGCCGGCCTGGTCGACACGCTGAAGGGCCCGGGCCCGTTCACCGTGTTCGCACCGACCAACGCGGCCTTCTCGGCACTGCCCGCCGGCACCGTCGATACCTTGCTGAAGCCCGAATCCAAGGCGACGCTGACCAAGGTGCTCACCTATCACGTGGTGCCGGGCAAGGTGGATGCGGCCTCGCTGATCGCCAAGATCAAGGCCGGTGGCGGTAGCGCCACGCTGACTACCGTGCAGGGCGAGCCGCTGACCGCCAAGCTCAATGGCAAGAAGGTCACCATCACCGACGTCAAGGGCAACACCGCCAACGTCACCATCGCCGACGTGATCCAGAGCAATGGCGTGATCCACGTGGTGGACAAGGTGCTGATGCCGTAATGGCCTGCAGTCGTACCGCGACGCGTCGTTGCTGACGCACGCACACTGCCATCGGCGGAATGCGATTTTTCCGCCGATGGCGCAGCGCTTTCATGCAGCGCGTCAAGGCATGGGAGGCGCTATTTTTGAAGACATTGGCCGTCGACGCGGCGAGCGCTTGTCAAACGCAGACATTGCTCGACATCGACACACACGTTGCCTGCCAGGAGGCAGCGCCTGACGACTGTCCGGTCGGTTCTGTTTGTCGCTAGTTGATCAGCAATGCCGTGCCACGGATCTGCAGTGGATGGCCGTTGATCTGCGAGCGCACCAGCACAGGCAAGGCGTGGTTCGATCATGCTGTACGTCGCGCGAGCCAGCCTCCAGCGGTCGCAATCAAACCGCCAAACGGCGGTGAGGGAGTGACCGGCCTGCCGGTGGCTCCGCTTGGTGTCCCGATTCTCCGACACCGTGCGCGTGCCCTTGCACGCGTATTTTTTGCCCGTGTGGCGCGCTATTTCCCTATCTCGACTGATCGCTGGACGGCGGCGGTGGATCCAGCAACCGACGGAGATCTTCGACAAATCCGCGATACCCTTCTTCGCGCGCATCCGTCGATGGCTGGCGCAATACCCAGGACGGATGCACCGTGGTCAATACCGGCGTGCCGTCGTCCAGGCGCTGCCACTGCCCGCGTTGCTGCATCAATCGGAAGCGGCTTCCCAACACGGCTTGCGCCGCAGTCGCGCCCAGGCAGACGACCTGCGCCGGACGCAATTGCGCCCGTTCGGCCTGCAACCACCCGCTGCAGGCCTGCACATGGGTGCGCTCCGGATTGCGATGCAGCCGCCGTTTGCCGCGCTGCTCGAAACGAAAATGCTTGACCGCATTGGTGACGTAGAACTTCTCGCGGTCCACACCCAGCTCGCCCAACGCCATGTTGAACAGGCGCCCGGCGGGCCCGACGAACGGACGACCGCTCAAGTCCTCTTCATCGCCCGGCTGCTCGCCGATCACCATCACCGACGCATCGTCGGGTCCTTCGCCGAACACCGTTTGCGTTGCCGGCTGCCACAGTTCGCAACGCCGGCAATCGCGTGCGGCAGTGCGCAACTGCGCCAGGCTTTGGGTTGCCACTTCCGGCAACGGCGCAGGTGCCGCCGGCACCCGCCGCCGTACCGGCTCGGGCGCGCGTTCGGCCATCTCGCGCACACGCACGCCGGCATCGCGGATCAGCTCCGGCAACAGCGTGGCTTCGGGCAGGTTCTTCCAGTATTTCTGCGGCATTTCCTGCCGCATCATGGTCGGGTTGAGCCGCGCCGGGTTGAAGATATGCGCGTAGTACGTGCGCCAGAGCGTCTCCTGCGCATCGTCGGCGGGTACCTGGGTGCGCACCGCGCCTTCGCCGAAGGTCAACGCCTGCCCATCCCATCGCACGCTGCGGTACGGGGTCAGGATCGCCCAGCGCATGCCGGCAAACCGGCGCGCAAAAACGGCGCCACGCGATCCACGATCCAGTGCTCGGGCTCGAACCAGGACACGAAGTCTTCTTCTTCCCCGGGCAGGCGACGAAAGCGCACGAAGGCCTTCATCTTGTGGGTATCGCGCTGCACCGCTTTTTGCCATTGCCGTAGCCGGTGCACATCCACATCGGTGGCGCGCTCCAGCAAGGCTTTTTCCCCAGAGGCAACGCGCCACAGCAAGCGATACAACACGGCGTGCCGTTGCGGGTCGCGGTGACACAGCACCGAGGCCGCCAGCTGCATGAAATCTGCAGAGACCCGCGGTGGTGGCGCCACGGCCGGCAATGCCAACAGTCCCTGCCCCATCAACAAGCCGCCCTGCGCCCCGCCATTCCAGGCCACATCGTCCGGCTCCACCTGCGCACACCAGCCTGCCCGCGCCAATGCACGCCATGCTTCAAAACTCCACGCGGGTTCCACCTCGGCGCTGAACATCGCTCCACTACACTCCCACAAAGACGAACACCACCACCGTCACTACCGTCTTACGACTGCTATCGATCCTACTGGAGGTATTACTGCTGCTGTTTCGATGGGTGCTTTTACCGCCCCACCCTGCTTGCGGCAGCTGCAGCAAGCAAAACTGGCCACTGTTGCTGTTGCTCCTGCTTCACCCTGTCGCCTCAAAGCGAGCCGGACACCGCAGTCATGCACGGCCGAAGAGGCACCTTGTCTGGGCGAAGCGAGTTTGGGCGCCGTGCCGCGCGTGGCGAAGAGCGCAGGGAACCGGTGCGACTGTATCGCACCGGATCGCGTCGGCGACGACGGTGTTGGTGACTTTTGCCAAGACAAGGTCACTCGCGCCGAAGGTGCGAAAGCCTTGCACTTGTTGTGCCCTGCGCTTGTTGTGCCCTGTGCTCAGCACCCACTCCCTTCAACCGCAGCAAGCATCACGCGCAACATCGCACGCTCATCCTGCCCACACCTCAGTCAAACAGACTCGCCTGCCGTGGTGCGGGCGCCAATTGCGCACGCAACCTGACCGGATCGTCCAGGCGCTGACGCGGATGGTGATCGAGCACGCTCACGAACGGCAGCAGCTTTTTCATCGGGACGCGCAGCCGCGCCAGGTCGCCAACCCGCAAGCGCGCATGCCGCCGCGACAACAACAGACGCTCCACGTTACGCGTGCCCAGGCCCGGGACGCGCAGCAGCATTTCGCGCGGTGCCGCATTCAGATCCACCGGAAACCGCTCCGGGTTGCGCAATGCCCAGGCCAGCTTGGGGTCCACGTCTAGGTCGAGCATGCCGCTGGATTGCGCCGGCGCAATTTCGTCCACGCTGAACTCGTAGAAACGCAGCAACCAGTCGGCCTGGTACAGCCGGTGCTCGCGCTGCAGGGGCGGTGCCTGCAACGGCAGCTTGGACGAGGCATCCGGGATCGGGCTGAAGGCCGAGTAGTACACCCGGCGCATGCGGTAATTGCCGTAGAGATTGTGGCTGGTGTCCAGAATGCTGCGGTCGTTGGCATTGTCGGCGCCGACGATCATCTGCGTGCTCTGCCCGGCCGGTGCGAAGCGTGGCGGCTTGGCGCGGCGCACCGTTTCCGCCTTGCGTTCGAGCTGGTTTTCTTCGATGCGCCAGCGCAGCTCGCCCATCGCCGAGCGGATGCCGCCCACGCTTTTTCCGGCGCCAGCAGCGTCAGGCCCTGCTCGGTGGGCAACTCCACATTGATGCTCAAGCGATCGGCATAGCGCCCGGCCGCTGCCAGCAACTCCGGGGCCGCATCCGGGATGGTCTTGAGATGGATATAGCCGGCGAAATGGTGCACCTCGCGCAACTGCCGCGCCACTTCCACCAGTTGCTCCATGGTGTAGTCGGAATTGCGGATGATGCCGCTGGACAGGAACAGGCCTTCGATGTAATTGCGCTTGTAGAAGTCCAGCGTGAGCGTGACCACTTCTTCCGGCGTGAAGCGCGCACGGCGCACGTTGCTGGACACGCGATTGACGCAGTACGCGCAGTCGAAGATGCAAAAATTGGTCAGCAGGATCTTCAACAGCGACACGCATCTGCCATCGGGCGTGTACGAGTGGCAGAAGCCCATGCCCTCGGTGCTGCCGATGCCGCCGGTGCCCAGCGAGTTGCGCTTGTTGGCGCCACTGGAAGCACAGGAGGCATCGTATTTGGCGGCGTCGGCGAGGACGGCGAGCTTGTCGAGGATTTTCACGCGGGCAGCATGCAGCGGTGGCGTCTCAGCCTATGAGACTGGCCTGCACCCGATCGTGAATGCTTCAGAGCGCTGCGGATTGGCGTGCTCCGGCCGCTCGCAACTGCAGATGCCCCTGCCCTGCCGACCATGCGACTGCACTCTCCCCACTCGGCATCGCTGCACGTGATCCACACCTGCCGATGCGCGCACGTCCGCATTCGGCGCTATACCGCAACCGGCTCCGCCACCGCTGCAGGGCCGTCGAAGCGATACAGATCCATGGCCAGGAAACCCGCATCGATGCCGGCGTCGATGCGCTGCGCACCGAGCCGGTCATCACTGGCCGCACCCATCGCCACGTATAGCGGCAGCCAGTGCTCGTCGCTGGGATGCGCGCGTGCGGCATGCGGCGCCTGGCGGCGGTAGTCCAGCAGCGCGGGGATGTCGTTGTCCAGCAGCTTGCGTTCGGTCCATTCGATGAAGGGCCGCACGTACGGCGCTTGCCGCTCGGTGCTGTAGCCGTGGCGGAAGTCATGCAGGTTGTGGGTGATGCTGCCCGAGCCGATCACCAGCACGCCGTCATCGCGCAATGGCGCCAACGCACGGCCCATCGCGAACTGGTGCGCCGGCCCCAGCTCGGGCTGGATCGACAGCGACACTACCGGGATGTCGGCGTGCGGATACAGCAGGCGCAGCGGCACCCAGACGCCGTGATCGAAGCCGCGCTGCGGATCCAGGTGCGGATGCAGGCCGGCCTGCTCCAGCCGGCGCACGATCTGCTGCGCCAATGCCGGCTCGCCGGGCGCCGGATAGTCCAGCGCATACAACGGCGCCGGGAAGCCGCCGAAGTCGTGAATGGTCGGCGGCCGCAACGCACCGCTGACCAGCGGGCGACGGCCCAGCCAGTGCGCGCTCGCCACCACGATGGCACGCGGCCGCGGCAGCGCGTGCCGCAGGTCGGCCAGGCGCTCGCCGACCTGCCCCGGCTGCAGCGCAGTCATCGGCGAGCCATGCGAGATATACAGGGAGGGCAGGCGGGTCATGGACAGCTCCTTGATCGATGAAAACCGCATCAGCGCGACGGCTTCAACGCAAACGCGCCGTCGCCGAGCAATGCTTGGACAACCAGCAACACCGTCCATAACGCCGGGTATTCCCAGCCGCCGCCCGGGTTGGAGAAACCGAACCCATTGGCACCATGCACGGCGACAATCGTGCCCAGCAGCAGCGGCACGCCCAGCAGCGCGACCCAGCGCGCATAGGTGCCTAGCACCAAGCACACGCCAAGGCCGAGTTCCAGCGTCATGCTGACGTACGCCAGCGCGGCGGGCAGGCCGAGCGTCTGGAAATACGCCACGGTGCCGGCGGGCGTGAAGACCAGCAGTTTGGTCACGCCATGCACCAGGAACAGCCCACCCAGGCTGATGCGCAGCAAGGCAGTGCCATAGGCAGCGGTGCGTGGAGATGGGAAGGCGCTGGTCATGGGAAGGATTCGGTAGAGGACCGCCACAGCCTATCCTTCCAAAGATTCTGATAAATCCTCTTATTTCAGATAAATTGTTTCCTTTGATGTAACAATCGGAACCATCATGGATACCCTCGATGCGATGCGCGTGTTCGCCGCCGTGGCCGAGCGCAGCGGCTTCAGTGCTGCCGCCGATGCGATGGACCGCTCCACTGCCAGCGTTACCCGCCAGGTCGCCGCGCTTGAACAGCGGCTCGGCACCCGCCTGCTCAACCGCACCACCCGCCGGGTCAGCCTGACCAGTGCCGGTAGCGCCTACTACCAACGCTGCCTGCAGCTGCTGGCCGATCTGGACGACCTGGAAGCCACCATTGGCGCGCAAGCGCTGGAGCCGGCCGGCGTGCTGCGAGTGAACGCGCCGGTGAGCTACGGGATCGAGCGCCTGGGCGCCTTGCTGCCGGGCTTTCGCGCACGCTACCCGCAGGTCGAACTGGACCTGTCGCTGTCCGATCGTCTGGTGGACATGGTCGAAGAAGGCTTCGACGTCGCCATCCGCATCACCCGCCAGCCGGCGCCGATGCTGATCGCCCGGAAGTTGGGCACGGTCCGCCTCCTGGCATGCGCATCGCCGGCCTATCTGGCGCGTGCGGGTACGCCGCAACATCCCTCCGATCTGGCCGGCCACGAATGCCTGCTCTATCACTACTCGCCTAGCGGCGATGAAGTGCGCTTTCAGGGCCCGGAAGGCGATATCGACGTGCGCCTGCATGGCGGCCTGCGCGCCAACAACGGGCATGTCCTAAACGCTGCCGCGCTGGCCGGGCAAGGCATCGTGATGCAGCCGGATTTCCTGGCCGAGCCGCATCTGTCTGCCGGGCGTCTGCTGCGCATTCTTCCGGGCTACGCACTGGGTGAAGTCGGCATCTTTGCGGTCTATACCAGCCGCAGCCACCTGGCACCGAAGGTGCGCAGCTTCATCGATTACCTGATCGAATGCATGGCCGAGCCCGGACAGGGTTGAGCCAGCAGCGACACCAAGAGACCTGTCGCCGATCCGGCGCGTGTGCCCTTGCGGCCGGGGATCGGGGAATTGGGGAACTGGGCGCGCAAGCACGCGCAACATTTCGGCAGGCGCATCACGGTTGACCCGCTGCGGCAACCGGCCGCGGCAACAGTTCGTCCCGTGCGTGGTCATTCTGCTGGCGCGACCGGTGTGCGCAAAATCCGGCTCCCCGTTCAACAGGAGTGCCCATGACCAAGATCGCCATTGTGTATTTCAGCGGCTACGGCCACACCGTCAAGCAGGCCGAAGCCGTGCATGCAGGCGCAGCCAGCGTTGGCCAAGCCACGCTGTACCGCATCGACCAGGACGGCAACCTGCCCGACGATGCCTGGGACGCCATCGGTGCCGCCGACGCCATCATCTACGGCAGCCCCACCTACATGGGCGGCCCGGCGTGGCAGTTCAAGAAATTTGCCGATGCCAGCTCAAAGCCGTGGTTTGCGCAGGC
The DNA here is from genome assembly GCA_022749655.1 of Xanthomonas phaseoli pv. phaseoli. Lineage (GTDB taxonomy): Bacteria > Pseudomonadota > Gammaproteobacteria > Xanthomonadales > Xanthomonadaceae > Xanthomonas > Xanthomonas phaseoli. The sequence goes on along the minus strand of CP094243.1, from coordinate 1,318,538 downwards.
CTGGAAGGACAAGGTCGCTGCCGGTTTCACCAATTCGGCATCGGCAAACGGCGACAAGGCCGCCACCATCCAGTATCTGTGGACCCTGTCGCAACAGCATGGCCAGATCTGGGTGGGCACCGGGCTGCCGCCGGCCAACACCAAGGCGCATGGTCCGCAGGATGTGAACTGGACTGGCGGTTGGGGTGGTGCGCTGGCCATCTCGCCATCGGACGCCTCGCCGGACGAAGCGCCGCGTAGCGGCGACCTGAAAACGGCCAAGCTGTTCGGCAAGCGCGTGGCCGAAGTGGCCGCCAAGCTCAAGGGCTGATTGCACCGCACACCAGCCCGCGCAGATCGCAGCATGGCCTGCCGATCTGCGCGGGCTGTGCGTTAGCGCGTGGGCCACATCGCGCTAACGCCTTTCACGCCATTGTTCCCCGACCTTTTGCTGCACGGAGTCCCCCCATGCAAACCCGCACGCTTGGCCGTTCCGGCCCCACCGTTTCGGCCCTGGGCCTTGGCTGCATGGGAATGAGCGCGTTCTATGGCGACCGCAGCGACGAGGCCGCCTCGATCGCGGTGATCCACCGCGCGCTCGATCGTGGCATCAGCTTGCTCGACACCGCCGACATGTACGGCCCGCACACCAATGAAGTGCTGGTCGGCAAGGCAATTGCCTCGCGCCGGCATGAAGTGTTTCTGGCCACCAAATTCGGTATCAAGCTCGACCCCAACGACCCGTCGGTGCGCGGCATCGACGGCAGTCCGGCGTATGTGCAGTCCGCATGCGAAGCCAGCCTGCGCCGGCTGGGCGTGGAGCATATCGACCTGTATTACCAACACCGCGTCGACCCCAATGTGCCCATCGAAGACACCGTGGGCGCGATGGCGCGCCTGGTCGAACAAGGCAAGGTGCGCTTCCTCGGTTTGTCGGAAGCGGCCGCAGCCACCATTCGCCGCGCGCATGCCGTGCATCCCATCACCGCGGTGCAGACCGAATATTCGCTGTGGTCGCGCGAGCCGGAAGACAACGGCGTGTTCGCCGCGGTGCGCGAACTCGGCATCGGGTTCGTGCCGTACTCGCCGCTGGGGCGCGGTTTTCTGACCGGCGCGTTTTCGTCGCCGGACGATTTCGACGCCGACGATTACCGCCGCCATTCGCCGCGTTTTCAGGGCGATAACTTCACCCGCAACCTGCAGCTGGTGGAACAGGTCAAGGCCATTGCTGCCGACAAGGGCATCACGCCCGGGCAACTGGCGCTGGCCTGGGTGCTGGCGCAGGGCCAGGACCTGGTTCCGATCCCGGGCACCAAGCGGTTGGCCTATCTGGAAGAAAACATCGCTGCGCTGGATGTGGCCTTGATGCCGGACGAACTGGCCCGCATCGATGCCATCTTCCCGCCGCAAGCGGCGGCGGGCACGCGCTACCCGGAAGCGATGATGGGCGCGGTCAACCGCTGAGCCGTGCTGCCCGGCCCTGGGCGGCCACCTCGCAACGGGCGCTGCCAGGTGGATGCGGACGGCGCGCTGGCAACCGGCGTGTGCGACTGCGGCACCTGCCGCTTCCACGCACGGCCGCGCCCGCATGGCGGTGAGCGCAATCGCCTTGCTGTGGACTGCCGGTCTGCGCAATGCATTGCCCGCGCTGCGGCACTGCGGTGGAGCTTGTTGCGCGCCGCTGCCGCGATCCCACGGTCACACCGCGATCAATACACGCGTGTATTGATCGCAGCGCTCGTTCGATCGCACGGACCGAATGCCGGCCGCCCCTGCTCACACGCCCGCTCCGCTGCCTCTTGCACACTGGCGGCAGCCCACACACGTCGTGCCCCATGCTGTCCTTCGTGATTCCCGCCCATGACGAAGCTGCCCTGATCGGTGACACGCTGCAGTGCCTGCAGGCCTGCGCGCAGGGCATGCAGCTGGACTATGAGGTGATCGTGGTGGCCGATGCCTGCGAGGACGCCACGGCGGCCATCGCGCGCAGCCATGGCGCGCAGGTGCTGGAGGTGCAGTTGCGCCATATCGCCGCCACGCGCAATGCCGGCGCACAGGCCGCACAAGGCGAGCGCCTGCTGTTTCTGGATGCCGACACACGCATCAACCCGCAAGTCGTTGGCGCAGCATTGGCTGCGCTCGATGCCGGCGCGGTAGGCGGCGGTGCGCAGGTGCATCTGCAGGGCAAGCGGGTGTGGTCCGAGCGCGTGGCGCAAGCATTTTTGGCTGGTTTTTCCGGGTTTCCGGCATCGCGCCCGGATGCTTTCTGTTTTGCACGCGGGTGGCCTTTGTCAGCGCAGGGGGCTTCGACACCCGTTACTACGCTGGCGAAGATGTGGCACTGAGTCGCGCCCTGGCGCGCTGCGGACGCTTTGTGATCTTGCGCCAAACCGTGCACACCTCCGACCGCAAGCTGCGCAGCTTTTCCAAGCGCGAGCACCTGGGCCTGCTGTTGCGGTTTCTGTGGCGCGGGCGGCGCATGCTGCAGACCCGCGACGCACTCGGCTTCTGGTATCAGCGCCGGCGCTGAACCGAGCGTGTCCGCATCACCACGATCCGCGGCGGAGCCTACGAGAGAACCGGCACCCGGCACTGCAGGCCACTACACTGTGTTGTCCGTTCTGGTTATACGAGCTGCGCCGCATGGCTTCTTTGCATCGCCCCGTCCTGATCGCTGCTATGTCTGCCGCGCTGCTGACCACCGCCGCCTGCCACCGTGATGGCACGACACCGGCCGCGAGCACGCACCCAACGCCGCCGCCCAGCAAGCCCAAGCTCGGCGATTTCGGCTTCGATGCGACCGGCATGGATCGCAGCGTGGCGCCGGGCGACGACTTCTTCGACTACGCCAGCGGCAACTGGGTCAAGCGCACGCAGATTCCGGAAGATCGCGCCAGCTTCAACAGTTTCGTTTCCATCGCCGTCGAGACCGAACGGCATAGCCGCGACATCATCGAAGGCGCTGCCGCCAACGACCGCGTCACCGGCGAAGACAAGCAGATCGGCGACTATTACGCCGCCTACATGGACGAAGCCAGCATTGAGGCCAAGGGCGCGCGCCCGGTGCAACCGGAACTGGAGGCGATTGCCCAGCTCGACGACAAGCAGGCGCTGGCGCGCACCCTGGGCGGCCAGCTGCGTGCCGATGTGGATCTGCTCAACGCCACCAATTTCCATACCGACAGGCTATTTGGCCTGTGGGTGTCGCAGGACCTGCAGCATCCGGGCCGCTATGTGCCCTATCTGGTGCAAGGCGGCCTGGGCATGCCCGAGCGCAGCTTCTACCTGGACGGCGGGCGCATGACGCAGCTGCGCGAGGCCTACCGCGCGCACATCGTCACGTTGCTGGAGCTGGCCGGCATCGACGATGCGCCCGCCAGGGCCGAGCGCATCCTGGCACTGGAAATCGCCATGGCGCGCGTGCACGCGACCCCCGAGCAGACCAACAACGTGCAGGCGGGCGCCAACGCCTGGAAGCAGTCCGATTTCGCGCGCAATGCGCCTGGCCTGGACTGGCCGGTGTTCTTCGAGGCCGCCGGCCTCAATGCACAGCAGGATTTCATCGTGTGGCAGCCGCGCGCGGTGAGCGGATTGTCGGCGTTGGTGCAGTCCGAGCCGCTGCAGACCTGGAAGGATTATCTGAGCTTCCGCGCGCTGGATCGCGCCTCGCCCTACCTGTCCAAGGCCTTCGCCGACGAGCGCTTCGCGTTCTACGGCACCACGCTGGAAGGTACCCCGCAACAGCGCCAGCGCTGGAAGCGCGGCATCGACGCGACCAATGCCGCATTGGGCGAAGCGGTCGGCAAGCGCTACGTGCAGAAGTACGTCAGCGCGCAGACCAAGACGCGTGCCGAAGAGATGGTCAAGAACATCATCACCGCGTTCGGCAAACGCATCGACGCACTGGAATGGATGAGTGCCGAAACCAAGCAGCATGCCAAGGCGAAAATCGCCGGCCTGACGGTGGCGGTCGGTTACCCGGACACCTGGCGCGACTACAGCGGGCTGGACGTGCGCCGCGATGATGCGCTTGGCAATGTGCAGCGCGCCGAGGTCTTCGAATACCGCCGCAACCTGGCCAAGCTGGGCAAGACGGTCGATCATCGCGAGTGGTACATGCTGCCGCAGGAGGTCAATGCGCTGAACGTGCCACTTGAAAACCGCCTCATCTTCCCGGCGGCGATCCTGCAACCGCCGTTCTTCGACCCCGCCGCCGACGATGCGGTGAACTATGGCGCGATCGGCGCGGTGATCGGCCACGAGATCAGCCACAGCTTCGACAACATGGGCGCGCTGTTCGACGAACACGGCGAGCTGCATAACTGGTGGACACCGCAAGACCTGAAGAAATTCGAGAGCGCCGGCAACGCCTTGGCCGCGCAATTCAGCGCCTACCAACCGTTCGACGACTTGTCGGTCAACGGCAAGCTGACGCTGGGCGAAAACATCGCCGACGTTGCGGGCCTGGCCACTGCATACGACGCCTACCAGTTATCGCTGCAGGGCAAGCAGCCCCGGACCCTGGATGGATTCAGCCCGGATCAGCGCTTTTTCCTGGGCTTTGCGCAGGCCTGGCGCGGCAAGTATCGCGACGCGGCACTGCGCAATGCGCTGCTCACCGACGTGCATGCGCCTGGCCGCTTCCGCGCGCAAACCGTGCGTAACCTGGATGCCTGGTATCCGGCCTTCGATGTGACACAGGATCAGCAGCTGTATCTGGCGCCGGAGCAGCGGGTCAGGATCTGGTAATTGGTGTGTCGATCGCTGCAGCGCCATTTTGGCCGATCGCTGCAGGGCTACTGTTTAACACTGGTGCTACAGCGCGACTGATGCGTATGTCTGCTGTGCAGTTCTTCGCTGCCAAGACTGGTCTGGCGTTGAAGGTTGAGCGACATCGCCACGGGATCGGGCATGAGATGAGACGCAGCTAAGCTTTGGTACTGCGTGCATGCTGCTGTTGCTGTTTTGCCGCTGTTGTTGTCGGTGTTGCCGTTGCTGTTGCTGTTGCCGTCGCTGCTGTTGTTGTTTTTGTTGCTGCTGGCGTTGTTGCTGTGCTGTGCCGGTTCTCGGCATTAAGTGATTAGCGCGGCACTCACGATTTCTTTGCTGGCCTGCCTGCTTAAAAAAACTCGTGACGCCTGGGCTGCCGCTCGACATGCGCCCTACCCTCACCCGCCCCTCTCCCGAAGGAAGAGGGGCTAGTGTTCGATTGCTGGTAGCACGCAGCACGCAACGCTGCATCTAGCCGCTGGCCGCTCACCGCCGCTGCGGCAGGGTGCTGAAAGCCCCTCTACCCTCGGGAGAGGGGTTGGGGTGAGGGTACGGTGTCGCATCACGCTGCCGCCCGCGCGCATCCCCCTTGCCAGCCGCTCCCGGGCACCGCCACGTCGCTCGCCACTCCAGAACGCGCAACCAGCCCCATCTCGCAACCATTACGCCCGGTCGGGCCACTCCAGCAACGTCGCCGGCGGCAACTGCATGCGCCTGCATGCGCGCGCAGACAGTCCGTCGCGCAAGGCGGTGCGGAACAGCGGCGACAGGCTGCGCAACAACCGTGCCGATGCGCGCGCCTGCGCGCGTTGGGCGGTGGTGCGGCCCGAGCATGTCGCTGGCCCAGCCGGGCAACAAGGCCGTGCCAGCGCCGAGAAATACCCCGCGCGACAGGCCCGCGGCGGGCACCGGCAGCTGGATGCTGGTAAGGATGTCGAGCACCTCGCGCGAGCGCGCGTCCATGCGCAACTCTCCCAGGACCGATGCGAAATATGCATCCACCTGCGCCTCGCTGGCCGGCACATCGGCAGCGCCCAGCGCTTCGGCCACGCGTCGCGCTTCGTCGTAGTAGCGGTCGGCGATGACAGCAGGTACCTGGCGGCAATAACGCCGGCATCCCTGCAAAAACCCGTAGGCCTCGGTGACATGCACCCAGGTGAGCAACTGTGGGTCGTTGGCCTCATAAGGCACGCCGTCGGCGGTGTGGCCGCGGATATGCGAGTGGATCTTGCGCACGCGCGCAATCAGCTGTTCGGCTTCCGCACGTGGTGCGTAGGTGGTGCCGGCGACGAAGTTGGTGGTGCGCCGCAGCCGCCCGATCAAATCGGTGCGGAAGTTGGAATGGTCGTAGACCCCGGCCAGCGCGCGCGGATGCAATAACTGCAACATCAATGCGCACAGGCCGCCGGACAACATGCCCGGAAATTCGGAATGGATGCGCCAGGTGATGCTGTCGGGCCCGAAGATGCCGGGGTCGCCCAGCGGCTGATCGTATTCGATAGTGCTCTGACCACGCGGAAACGCATCGAGCACCCAGCGATGGATCTGTTTGGCGGCGGGGGCGGTGAGGGTGCGCAGGACGGCTGACATACGGCCATGATACGCAGCGCATCTGCAACGCCAGATCAGCGTCGCGCAAACCAGCATCCACGCATGAGTCGCGACGGCGACCAGATGCGGACGGGCTTCGTGACCGCGGCGCCGGAAGAGGGCGACCCGGCATCTGGGTGGGTACTGACCACGCGGGCAGTCCCCTGATCTTTCTACAAGCGGGCCCGGCGTCTCCCCAACGCCTACCTTCCGAACGTGTCCGGCAAGCCAGCCTGCCATCTCCTGTGAACCGGCAATTGCCGCAGCGCCGAGTGTGCAGTGCAACAAGATCGAAGGCGCGGGAAGGCACGCGGCGGCGGCGGCATTGCAGCAAATCCGCCTGAATTCAGCAATTTGTGCGCGTCTGCGCAGAATTGCGCGGCCAGCGCTTGGCTTGGGGCATTGCCATGCACAGCGAAAGTGCTAGAACTAAGACCGTCCGTCGACGCACTGCTTGGCCAGCACGTTGCGGACGCTCCAGGCACCGGCCACGGCCAGTGCAGCAAGTCGTTCGTACCAGCCATCCGTCAGGAGCTTGTCATGATCGCTTTGTTCCAGGGTTTAGGCCTGCTATTGCAGGACAACGCACTCCATCGGCTCCCCTTCGACGAGCAGGTGGCTCACTGGCGCGACAAGACCGACGCGCAGCTCGACGAAGAGCTCTCGTTGCTCAAGGTGGCCAAGAAGCAGTGGGTGATCGCCTCGATCATCGGCTGGCAGGCGATCTCGCTGATATTACTGGGCGTGATCACGCACCAGCTGTGGCAGAACGACTACCACCTGACCTTCAGCCGGGTGGTGATCATCTTCACCTCGTGGGCGTCGATCCTGTTCGTGATGTGGTACATCGCCGACCTGTTCGACCACAGCGCCGGTTTCGAGCGCTGGCTACGCGCCTTCAACAGCCGCGCACGGGTGACGCCGGATGCCGACTCGGTCGAGTGCGTTGCCGACGCGCTGGACATGACGCGCCGCTACCCGGAGGTGCTGCGCTACAAGCAGGAGGTCACCTCAAGCGCGAGTTGCGCCACGAGGACATCGTCAACATGCGCGAAATGGGCCGCCTACGCCGCTACACCGAACTGCTGCGCGACCTCGACCGCTTCGATGGCGCGCCACGGCTGGTGGTCAATTCCTGACCAGGGCCGCCATGCGATGCAGCGACGCCGTTGACGGAAACGCGTTGCCTGCAGCACTGATTCCGCTGCAAACAACAACGGCCGGTGCGCACTGCACCGGCCGTTGTTGTTAATCCCCAGCGATCACTGCCAGCCGGTTGACGGGCGCCGGCTCCTGGCAGCGCGGCCGACACTGTGACCGCTTACGCCTGCGCAACCGCCTTTTCTACCGAGGGAGTCCGCCAGCCGCTGCGCACGCCCCAGACGTAGAACACCGCGCCCATCACTGCGACCACGACCAGATCGGTGCCATAGCTGAGGTAGCCGTGGCCACCGAAATCGGTGCTGCCGGCCCACGAGACCAGGGCGATGGTGGGCAGGTAGCAGATCATCCAGGCCGCACCCTTGAGGTTGCGGCGCAGATCCGGCCAGCCTTGCTTGGCCTGGTAATAGCAGTACACCGGCAGCGCCACGACCATCAGCAGGATGATCTCGCCAGTCAGCGGCCAGCGCGCCCAGTACAGCAGTTCGGTGGCCATCACGAAGGCCACGCCGGCCAGCACCGGCAGTGCGGCAATGCGCAGCGGGCGATGCAGTTCCGGCGCGTGCCGGCGGAGCGCCATCGCGCTGATCGGGCCGGTGAGGTAGGAAATGATGGTGGCCACCGAGATCACCGCCGCCAGCGTGCCCCAGCCGCGAAAGAAGAACAGGAACACGAACGACACGGCCAGGTTGAAGAACATCGCCATGCGCGGCACTCCCCAGACCGGGTGCAGCTTGCCCAGCACGGCCGGCATGGTGCCGTTCTTTTCCATGCCGTAGACCATGCGTGCAGTGGTCGCGGTATAGGTGATGCCGGTGCCGCTGGGGCTGACGAATGCATCGATGTACAGCAGCATCGCCAGCCAATGCAGGTTGACGATGATGGCCAGTTCGGCGAACGGCGAGCGGAAATCGATGCCGTGCCAGCCGGCCTTGGCCAGCAGATCCGGCGGCACGGCGCCGATGTAGGCCACCTGCAGGATCACGTACACCACCGTGGCCAGCGCGATCGAACCCAACACTGCGAACGGAATGCTGCGGCCGGGGTTACGCGCTTCGCCAGCCAGGTTCACCGGGCTCTGGAAGCCGTTGAAGCTGAAGACGATGCCGGCGGTGGCCACTGCGGTGAGCACCGCGGCCAGGTCGAGCACGTGCGCATCGCCGTGGATGCCGACGCTGAAGTTCTCGCTGTGGAAGCCGCTGGCGATCAGCGCCACGCCGGTCGCCGCCGGCACCACCAGCTTGAACACCGTGATCAGCGTATTGGAGCGCGCGAACAGCTTGACGCTCCAGAAATTCAAAAAGAAATACACCAGCACCAGCACCGCCGAAATCAGCAGGCCGGGCACCGAGAGCTCACCTGCCCCTCCGGGCGCCTGCACATACAAGCCCTGCGCCCAGGCCCATGGCCAGGACGCCATGTACTGCACCGAGGCCTCGGCCTCGACCGGGATCACCGAGACGATGGCGATCCAGTTGGCCCAGCCGGCAATGAAGCCCACCAGCGATCCGTGCGAATAGTGGCTGTAGCGCACCATGCCACCGGATTCGGGGAACATGGCGCCCAGCTCGGCATACGACAGCGCGATGGTGGTGATGATCGCTGCGCCCAGCACCCAGGCCCAGATCGCGCCGGGGCCGGCCAGGCCGGCTGCGCGCCAGGGCGCCGAACAGCCAACCAGAGCCGATGATCGAGCCCAGGCCGGTGAGCATGAGGGCGAAGGGGCCAACGTCGCGGCGTAGCGAGTGTTCGGACATGAGGAGCCTGGCAGTGAGGACGCCGTGAACCGGCAACAAGCCGGTAATGATCGCAGAAGCGACCGCTTGCCGTCAGTGCGTATTCAGGCATGGCCGGAGTTTCGCTGCCGGCATCCTGCCGATCCGGCAGTGCGCCGCCTGCCGGCGCACGCCGGTGCCCATTGCCTGCTGCAGCGACAAGGCATATCTGCACCGCAGCCAGGCTGGCGCGGCGGGGTGCCGGTGCCGGGGACCCGCAGACACTGCGCGGTGCGCTCCGGCTTGTGCGCGTGGAGGGTGCCATCTGACGCATGCCCACCCGACGCCGGCTCGGTGCGTGGGTAAGCCTTCCTCAACCGTGGCAATCGGCCCGCGGAGCGGTGGTGTCCACGCAGGTGTGCGCCTGGCCGGGGACGCCGCGCAATTCGCGCACCTGCCCTGGCGCCAGCGCAAAGCTGTCCAAGGTCTTGCGGGCACACGTCGGTGTGCTTGCGCCATCACCGCTGCTGCGAGCGCCGCACTGATCCTCAAAGATCAGGTAGTAGCAGTGGCCGGTATCGCTGGCCAGGCAATGCACGCTGGTACCGATCGCAGTGATCAGCGTCTTGCTGAAGATCACATCGTGGCCGTCGCGGGTGGCACGGGTGATCGAGGTGGTGCCACTGCGTTCATGGCAGCCGGCCAGGGCAAGCAGGCAATACACCAGGGAGGCGATCAGGCGCATGGAGACAGTCCTTTCAGTCGATGCAAACGGGGAATCAAAGCAGGCTGCAGCGCATCAGGCAGCGGTGATCGGTCATCGCAACTCGGCCCTGGCACGCGCGCGCATGCCGGTTCCACGCGCGCTGTCGGTATCCATCCGCGACTGCTCGCGATGTCTGCCGAACGCGCTTACATGCCGCGGAACAGGCTCATGAACGGCTGGCTGACGGTCAGCGTTTCGCTGCGGCCGCGCAGCGCCAGCCGGCCCTTGCCGGTGTCCTCGCGCACCACCGAGGCAACCGCCTTCATGTTGACGATGGTCGAGCGGTGGATCTGCTTGAACACCTGCGGGTCCAGCACATCCAGCAGTTCGCGCAATGGCGTGCGCAACACCGCTTCGCCGGCCGCGGTCATCACCGTGGTGTATTTCTGATCGGCCTGGAAATACGCCACCTCATCCAGCGCGATCAGGCGCGTCTCGCGCCCGCTGCTGGCGGTGAGCCAGGCCAGCGGCGGAGCAGCGCTGGCCGCCGCCGGGCGTGCCGACAGACGCTGCAGCAAGGCCTCCAACAACGCGCCATCCGGCTGCCCAGCAGCGGCGCGTTGTTGCACGCGCTGCCAGGCGGCCTGCAGGCGCTCGCGGCCGATGGGCTTGAGCAGGTAATCCACCGCACCGTGTTCGAACGCATCGATGGCGTACTGGTCGTAGGCGGTGACGAACACCACCTGGCTGCGCGGGCTGATCTCGCGCATCGCACGCGCCACCTCGATGCCGGTGAGGCCGGGCATGCGGATATCCAGGAACACCACGTCCGGCTGCTGCGCGGCGATGGTCTCCAGCGCACTGGCACCGTCTTCGCAGTCGCCCACGATCTGCAACTGCGGGCACACCTCGGCCAGCAGCGTCAGCAACGATTGCCGCAGCAAGGCCTCGTCTTCGGCCACCACCGCGCGCAGCGCGCTCATGCGCGCACCTGGGAGGCGTGTGCGGCCTGTGCGCCCGCAGTGGCTAACGGTGGCGGCGCGGCAGCAAACTGCGTCGGCAGTGGCAGGCTCAAGGTGGCCGCCACCCCGCTGGGGAAGTTGGACACGATGGCAAAGCTCGCCTTGCCGGCATAGATCAGCTGCAAGCGCTCGCGCAGGTTCTTCAAGCCGATGCCGGTGCCATGGCTGTGCGTGTTGAAGCCCTGGCCGTCGTCGGCCACGGTGAGGGTGACATGGTCATCGTGGCGACGCGCCAGGATCCACACGGTGCCGCCACCGGGCTTGGCTTCCAGCCCGTGCTTGATCGCGTTTTCCACCAAGGTCTGCAACATCATCGACGGCAGCGGCAACGCACGCAGTTCGTAGGGCACTTCCACCTGCAGGGCCAGCCGCGTGCCCATGCGGATGCGCAGGATCTCCAGGTAGGCCTGGGTGCGTTCGAGTTCTTCGCCCAGGGTGGCGATAGCGCCGTCGGCATTGGGCAGCGAGCTGCGCAAATACTGGATCAGATGGCCGATCATGATCTCGGCGCGCGGCGGGTCGGTGCGCGCCAGCACCTGTGCGCTGGCCAGGGTGTTGTACAGAAAGTGTGGCTCGACCTGGGCGTGCAGCAGATTCAGGCGCGCCACGGCCAGTTCCTTTTCCATGACCGATTGTTCGGCGGCGGCCTGTTCGTCGCGACGCTGCTCGCCGACCCGGCGCACCACCGCGCGATTGATCGCCTCGGCGTTTTCGTAATTGCTGCCTTCGTCCACCGCGAACAGATCCACCCAGGCGCCGGCGTCGGGCTCGCACAACACGGTGACGCTGCTGGTGCCCTGCCCCGGCGCGATCGTCGCCAGGATCTGGTTGTGGGTGATGGCAAAGCGCGCGAACAGGTTCCAGCGCGACGGCTGGCGACCGGCGTACGGGTCGATGCGGCGCACCTTGGCGCGGATCAGCAGGCTGCCCGATGCGCATTCGATGTCCTGCACACGCGGTAGCGCACGCACCGCCTCTTCCATCACCGCAAAGCTGGCCTGCACATCCAGCGGCACTTCGATCTGGCGGCGCTGGCGGGTGGACAAGGTGGTGTGGTCCAGCCGATCGGCGATCAGGCGCACGCGCCGCACATGGGTGACCGAACTCATCAACGCCAGCGTCAGCAAGACCATGCAGGCCAACGCGTAGATCGGGCCGATGGAGCCGAACAACTGCGCCCACATGATCCCTGCCACCACCAACGCGGCGGCACAGGCGAACACGATACGCACGATCAGGAACACGCTGGCAGACACGGGTGGGCAGCTCGTTGGGTGGGACGGGAGCGAGCATAGCCGGCGCGCGCGACTGCGAAAGCCCCGGGCGACGAATGGCCGCCAGCGCGGCATCAAGCGCCAGGATTGCGGTGCGAAACCGTGGTGCCGGCTACGGCCGCGGCAGATGCGCGCGCTATGCTGGAGACATGCCGGCGCTGCGCATGCCGCGCTCGGATGCTGGCACGCGGCAGACAACACATCTGCAGAGGCCACAGCATGCATCCGCGCACGCGGGGCGAGCCGCATCACGGCAACCACATCACCCACCACAGCACGTCAGGGAGTTGCATGCACCGTCGTCATTTTCTCCGCAGCGCCGGTGTTGCGCTGGCGGCCGCCTCCACGGCGAGCTGGGCAGCAACCGACAAGACGCGCGCCGTCCCGCCCGCCACGCTGCCGGTCACGCCGCCGGGTGGTCTGCCTGCGCCATTCGCGGCTGCCCCGCCATTGGCACCGATGCGCGCCTCGGTCGACCGCATCATCGCCATCAACGGTTGCACGCGCCCGTTCCGCGCGCAGGGGCCGCGGATCGAAGCCGAGCGTCTCGGGCGCAGGACGGTGGTGCACAACTACGGGCATGGCGGCAGCGGGTGGTCACTCTCGTGGGGTGCCGCCGAACAGGCATTACGGTTGGTGCGTGCGGCCGACCCCGCTGCGCGCGAGCTGGCGGTGATTGGCTGTGGCGCGATCGGCTTGACGACCGCCCTGGTGGCGCAGCGCGCCGGCTTGCGCGTGCGCATCTACGCGCGCGAGCGCCTGCCGGATGTGCGTTCGTTCTATGCCACCGGCGTGTGGTCGCCCGATTCGCGCGTGTGCACCAGCGAACACGCCACTGCCGACTTCAAGACGCGCTGGGAAGACATGGCGCGCACATCGTTTCGCCGCTACCAGACCCTGCTGGGCCTGCCTGGCGAGCCGATTGAATGGCGCGATGGCTACGTGCTCTCGGACGTGCCCTTCGATCAACCTGTCGCCTCTGCCGAAGCGCATGAGCCGGACTATCCGCCGCTGGTACGCGAACTGCTCGATGATCTTGGTCCGCGCTCGCAGCCGGTGGCGCCCGGTGGTCATCCGTTTCCGGTGCCATTCGTGCGCCGCTACAGCCAGCTCACCTTCAACCTCAGCGCCTACGCGCGCTTGTTGATGGACGACTTTCTGCAGGCAGGCGGCGAGCTCTACACGCGCGAGTTCGAGCATCCGCGCCAATTCGGCGACTTGCGCGAGAAGATCCTGATCAACGCGACCGGCTACGGTGCGCGCGCCTTGCTGGGCGACGACAGCGTGATTCCGGTGCGCGGGCAGACCGCGCGCCTGATCCCGCAGCCGGAAGTCACCTATGGCCTGGTCTGGCGCGGCCATAATCTCAACGTCGTGCCGCGACGCGACGGGTTGTTGGTGCAGGCGCAAGGCGCGCACGACTTCAACAATGCAGACGCCATGCCCGATCGCGCCGCAACGGAAGCGGCGGTGCGCGAGCTGGCGCGGCTGTTTGCCACACGCTGAGCCAGGCGAGCGCGGTGGTGGCCGGCGTGCATTGCAAAGCGTAGGTGCTGGCAGTGATGGGCAGTGGCCTCCACCACATGCCAGCACTGCAGGTGGTTGTGCCAGGCCACCTGTCGCGCTTGTTCCAGTCGTTGGAATATCTATCCACGCCAAGCGCAGCGGCAACACCCGATCCAGCACGCTTCGGGTCGGCGTGGACGGCGCAGGCGAGCAGTAGGGTGTGCGCGATCGCAACGATCGCCAGCCGCGCCCGCCAGACGGTGCGCGCAGTCGTTCCATTCGCGCTTTAACCGCTGCTCGGCACCGCCGCGCTAACGATCTTCAAGCGAAGCCTGCAATGCACTGGCCAGCGCAGCATCGCCGCTGACCAGTTCTTCCCAGCGCAAGGTCACGCCTTTGCGCTTGCCTTTCTCGACCAACTTCAAACCTTGCGGATCGATGACCAAGGTATATGCCTGATCGCCGATCTGCAGTTGGCGACGTAAGGGTTTGTCCAGCGGCGTCATCGCACAGCCTCGCAAAAAGTTCGATCATCGTTGTACCGCATCGACATGGATCGATGCTCGAAAGCAGCGATGCGCAAGCGACGCCGCATTCATGCCGAGGCGATGGCGGTAACAGGTACGCCAATTAAAATTTCCATCATTGCCCACGCAGCGAGCGCGGCCTGCACTACAGCACAGGTCGCCATCGCACCGGGATCACCGTTTCCACCAATCCCGCTAACACTCGCAGGACTAGCGTAGCGACCACGCGGTGCTGCCTGGAGATCGAAGCGAAAACGAAGGTGTCTTTCGAAGAACATCAAGCGACGTGCTCGCAGCGCTCATTTGCGAGCGAGTGACGCGCACGGAATCTTCAACAGTTTCGTACGTGATTCATCGGCACGTTCGTCTGCAGGCGTGCAACGCGAGCGCATCAAGGCATCGCCATCGACATGGCGAACCGCAGCAACCCACCCTCTGACCAACCCAAGGAGCCACACATGGCGATCAAGACCGTCGAAGAACTTTTCATCCACGAACTGTCGGACATCTACAGCGCCGAGAAGCAGCTGACCAAGTCGCTGCCGCGTCTTGCGCGTGCGGCCACCGAGCCGAAACTCAAGCAAGCCTTCGAAACCCACCTGGAAGAAACCCAGGGCCAGATCGAACGCATCGACCAGGTTGTTGAGACGTTGGGCATCAAGCTCAAGCGCATCAAGTGCGCTGCGATGGAAGGCCTGGTCGAAGAAAGCCGCGAGGTCATCGACGAAATCGAAGCCGGCCCGGTGCGCGACGCTGCGCTGATCGGCGGCGCGCAGAAGGTGGAGCATTACGAAATCGCGTCCTACGGCACCATCGCCGCCATGGCCAAGCAACTCGGTTATGCCGATGCCTTGCCGCTACTGCTGGCCACACTGGAAGAAGAAAAGGCCACCGACGAAAAGCTGACTTTGCTTGCCGAGCAAGGCGGCAACCAGAAGGCATCCAAGGCCAGCAAGGCCGCCTGAGTCACCGCGCAGGACGGCAGCGCCGTCCTGCGTCGCTTGCATATCCTGCGGGCATCCCCCGAAAGCCAAAGCCCCACGTTTCTGCCCGCTCCTAAGTGGTCGTAGTTGCCGGGCGCCAGCCATGGAGCACCACCCATGTTCATGCACAACAAGCGTTTGATGTACACCGTCCGCGTCGCCCAACCCAACCCGGATCTGGCCACGCTGATGTTGGAACAGTTCGGCGGACCGCAGGGCGAACTGGCCGCTGCGATGCGCTATTTCACCCAGGCCCTGGGCGAAGACGATCCGGGCCGCAAGGATCTGCTGTTCGACATCGCCACCGAAGAGATCAGCCATCTGGAGATCATTGGCTCGATCATCGCCATGCTCAACAAGGGGCCCAAGGCGGTGCTCTCCGAGGGCATGGAAGAGGCCATGGACATGCGCAACATGACCCAGAACAGCACCAGCCATACCCAGCAAATCCTGTATGGCGGCGGTCCGGCCCTGGTCAATTCCAGCGGCGTACCGTGGACGGCGGCGTATGTGGACAGCATCGGTTGCCCCACGGCCGACATGCGCTCCAATATCGCGGCCGAGGCACGTGCCAAGCTAGTGTATGAGCGCCTGATCAACGTCACCGACGATCCGGGCATCGTGGATGCGCTGCGCTTCTTGATGACGCGCGAAGTGGCGCACCAGAAGTCGTTCGAAAAAGCCCTGTACTCGATCGAGCCGAACTTCCCGCCGGGTAAGCTGCCAGGCGATCCGCGCTTCACCGACAAGTACTACAACACCTCGCAGGGCGAAGGCGACATGATCGGCCCGTGGAATGCCGGCGAGCAGTGGGAAGTGGTGGCCGACCGCGAGGCGCAGGCCGCCGTGGATGGTGGCGACGGTTCTGCCACGGTTGCGCTGGATGCCACGCAGACCGCGGCGCTGGACGCCATGTCCGAGCGCTTGCTCTCAATCCCGAGCTGGACCGCGTGACCGGCGCAGACCTGGGTGCAGGCCCGGGCGCCGGCTCCACCACCGGCGATATCCAGCGTTAATTGATGGGTGCAGCCGCACCCATCACCAGCCCGGGGCCAGCGCGCTCCGGGCTTTTTCATTGCACTGCACAGGAGTTGCCATGAACACAAAATCCACACTCGACACACACGACGAACGCCAATCGGCCTATCGCGGCAACGGTCCCGACGCATCGGTGGATGGCCGGGGCCGTGACGATCCATCGGCGGTCCAGACCCACGACGCACAGCCACCGCGTGACGGGGCGCCGGAAGCGTTGAATCAACGCGGTCATGGCCGCGGCGGCAGCCTGGGCGAAGGCGAACCCGACGGCCACCCGGAACGCGATGGCAGCACGCAACCCAACTTCGGCCAGAGCGGCACGTACGGCAAGCAGCAACACATCGACGCGCAGCAACGCGCACTGGATGGCGGTACGGAGGACACCGAGAACAATTGACGATTGCGCGCTTAACGGCCGTCTAGTGATCTGTTCGTAGCGAGCTGGCGATCAGGCGGCAATCCCGATCCGTCCGCACCACCGAAACGATAAAGGGGCCCACCGGGCCCCTTCTTTTGGCTGCGTGGCGCAAGCGTTCACACCCGTGCGATCCGCGCCGAGGCCGCTTCGCCCGCCCACTCCGGTCGTACGCCGGCCGCGGCGGCGCAGCGTTCCAGCCGCCAGGGCGTGAGATGACGCATGGCCTCGGCACCGCCCATGTGCAGCCACTTGCTCAGGTCGGCGTCGATACACAGCGGCCGGTAGGTGGGCATGCTCGCCGATGAGGCGACGAGCAACGAGAACCCCATCTGCAGGCGTCCGCCGATGTCCATCACGTTGCGCAATCCGGCGGCATACACCGCACTGCCGTCCTGGCTCAACCAGGTTGCGGCAGTGGTGCCGTCTGCCGATGCAGTGCAGACGAAACCGCACAGCGGAATGGCGCAGCGCTGTGTTTCCCAAATGGCCAGATCCACCCCGCCCAATCCGCCAGGCTCCTGCAAATGGATCGAACGCTGCTGCCCTGGTGCGCGGCGACCGAAGGTGGCGCGCTCCTCGCGTTTGTCCCCACGGTCTGCGACCAGGATGTCGGCATCGGCGCCTACGCCGACCTCGACCCAGGCATTGCTCGCCACACGGGCAGACAACTGAAGAATGCGCGTAATCATGACTACTCCACGGTGTACATCGCGATGACCTCAGTGGTTACGCACAATGCGCGCCAACTTTTTCACTTTCGCAAAGGTCGCCACTGCAAGAGTTTCACGCAGCTTCAGTCGCACGACATCCGCTGCGAACGCCGAATAGGCCGCAGGATCTGCACCATCGCGCAGTATTTTCCGTAGGCTACGCGTGTACAGCGCACGCGAAGTTGTGAGATGCACAAGCATGTGCAGCAGAGTCCGCTGCGGCAGGCACGCACGCACTACACAGGCGTATCGCGTGCAGTACGGCGCTCTCACTAGCGGTCTAGATGGTCGCGTACGTCTTCATCCGCACCAAAGCCGCGTGCCGGTGCTCAGACATGCACATCGCGGCGTGGGCCGCGCCGTGCACGTGCACACCCTGCCCGCTGCAGCAGCCATTCCTTCCAGTCCCGACGTCTTGCGATCCAACTCACCCGTTTACCGGATTGAGCGGCAGCTGGATCTCGCATTCCAGACGCGTATCGCTGAGCTCGTAGCGCGTCTGCGCGCCATGGCTGTACGGCAACGCTTGTTCGATCAGGCGGCGGCCGAAGCCACCGGCTTCATCGCGGTCGTTGCGCAGCTGCTGGCTGGCACCTTCTTCGATCCACAATAGCTTCAGGCGCGCCGGCGTATCGCTGCCGGAGACGACTTCCCAACGGATCGACAAGGTGCCGGTATCCACCGCCAGCGCGCCATGCTTGAGCGCGTTGGTGGCCAGCTCGTGCAGCGCCAAGGCCAGCGTCTGCACGGTGGATTTGCGCAGCGCCACGTTCGGGCCTTCCACCACGATGCGGCTTTGATCCGGCTCTGCCCCCAGCGCATCCAGCTCCATGCGCAGCAGGGCACCGATGGTGGTGGGCATGTTGTCCGATTGCGATAGCAGCCCCTGCACGCGCGACAACGCAGCCAACCGATCCTCGAACTTGGCCGCAAACTCGGGCATGCTCTGGCTGGCCTGCACGGTCTGCTTGGCCACCGACTGCACCACCGTGATCAGATTGCGCGTGCGGTGCTGCAACTCGGCCACCAAGACGCGCTGTTCTTCCTGCAGGCGGCGCAGGTTATCCGATTCGGTGGAGGTGCCCAGCCATTCCAGCACCTGGCCGCGTTCGTCGCGCACCGGCGCGCCGCGCGTATGAAACCAGCGGTAACCTTGTTCGGCCGCATTGAACAGACGGTGTTCGATATCCAGCCTGCCGCTGGACGCACTTCCCAGCCAGGCATTCATGGTCGGCTCGCGGTCGTCCGGGTGCACCGCCTGCAACCAGCCCAGCTCCAGGCTCTGGTCATCGCTCTGGCCGGTGTAGCTGGACCATTGCGGGCTGGACCAGGTCCAGCGGCCGCCATCGAGCGAGCGCCACACCAGCTGTGGGATGCCTTCCATCAGGGTGCGCAGGCGTTGCTCGCTGCTGCGTAGCGCACGCTCGGCGCGCGTGAGCGGGGTGACGTCCATGAAGGTCAGCACCGCACCACCGATGAAATTGTCCACGGTGCGATACGGCAACACACGCACCATGTAGCGCGCATGCGTGGTGGGATTTTCGACCTCGCGATCGAGCACTGCCAGGGTGCGGATCACCCGCCGCGCATCATCCTGCAGTTCGTCGTAATCCACATGCAGCTTGATGTGGCTGATCGGGCGCTGGATATCGCTTTCCACCAGCGGCAGGATGTCGGTGACGGCCGGGGTGAAGTTGGTGACGCGCAATTCGTTGTCGAGGAAGACGGTGGCGATCTGGGTGCTTTCCAGCAGGTTTTTCAGATCGCTGTTGGCCTGTGCCAGCTCCTGCACGCGATGGGCCAGCTCACCGTTGACGGTGGTCACTTCCTCGTTGACCGATTGCAGCTCTTCCTTGGAGGTTTCCAGCTCCTCGTTGGCGCTCTGCAGTTCTTCGTTGAGCGACTGGTATTCCTCGTTGGAGGACTTGAGCTCCTCGTTGGTGCTTTCCAGTTCCTCGATCATCGATTGCAGGCGCTCGCGGGTGATACGCAGCTCGTTTTCCAACACTTGCACATGACCATCGTCGTGCACGCTGTCGTGTGGTGCGGGCAGCTCCACCGGTTCGCGCGCTTCCACTTCCTGGAACAGCACGACGTAGCCGCGCGGCACCTCCGAGTCGGCGGTTGGCTCGACGAACAGGTTCACCGCCCAGGTCGCCGCGTCTTCGTGCACCTGGATGCCCCTGACATGCACGGGCGAACGGTCGCGTTCTGCGCGGCTGAGCGCGCTGCGCAAGTCCAGGCGCAGATCGCGATGGATCAGATTGAGCAGGTTGAGACTGGGCGTGCCGCCGCCGGGGCGGATGAATCGCCCGGCCTGCGACGAGAAGTGCAGCACCTCGAACTGCTCGTCCAGCAACGCATACGCCGGCGCATAACGGTCGGCGATACGCTCGCCGGCACGCACCAGCGCATTGCTGGGAGCGTGCTGCCGTTGCGGTGGTGTCGGTACCCGAACAACCGCAGCGGGCTGCACGGTTGGGAACGTCGCATGCACGTTGCTCTGTGCATCGATGCGCTGAAACACACGAAAGCTGCGCTCCACCGGGATGAACAATTGCGCGTGCCGCGAGACGTTTTCGGCATTGCCCAGGAACAGATAACCGCCTGGACGGATGGCGAAATGGAAGATCGGGATCACCCGGTTCTGCAATTCGGCATCCAGGTAGATCAACAGATTGCGGCACGACACCAGGTCAAGCCGCGAAAACGGCGGGTCCTTGACGATGCTGTGCTGCGAAAACACGCACAGCTCGCGCAGCTCCTTGCTCACCACATAGGTGTCGCCTTCCTTGACGAACCAGCGCCGCAGCCGCTCGGGTGCGACTTCACCGACGATGCTGGAGGCATAGCGCCCCACCCGCGCAGTGGCCAGTGCGCGCCCGTCGATATCGCTGGCAAAGATCTGGATGCGTGGCGCGGTGTCCAGGGTTTCGGCGTGTTCGCGCAGCAGCATCGCCAGCGAATAGGCCTCTTCGCCCGTGGAGCAGCCCAGCACCCAGATGCGCAGGCTGTCGCCGGTGTGCTTGCCCTGAAACAACCGCGGAATCACCTGTTGCTCGAGGAATTCGAACTCGCGGCGGTCGCGAAAGAACTTGGTCACGCCGATCAGCAGGTCGTTGAACAACTGCAACGGTTCGTCGAAGCGATTGCGCAGCACCTCCAGATACTGCTCCAGGGTTTCCACCTGCGCCACCTGCATGCGACGTTGCACGCGGCGCAGGAAGGTGGCGCGTTTGTAGCCATGAAAATCGTGACCGGTGGTATTGCGCAGGATGGCGGCGACCTGGCTGAGCTTGTCGCTCTCGCTGCCATTGCGCACGCCGGTCGGCACCGGATGACCGAAGCCGTGGTGGCGTTGCATGTGCGCGGCGATACGCGCGGCGATCTGTGGCAGGGGCAGGATGTCGTCGGTGATGGCGGCCGGGTTGCTGGCGCTGCGCAGGTCCAGCCCATGCAGTGCGGCATCGTCCACGGCCAGCGCCAGACCGCCGCACTCACGGATCGCCGCGGTCCCCAGCGTGCCGTCGCCGTCGAAGCGCCCCATGATCAGGCCGATCACATTGCCATCCTGATCGTGCGCCATCGAGACGAAAAAGCTGTCGATCAATCCGTGGTCGCTCTCGCCACCGGGCAAGGCGCGCAGACGGATGCGCCCTTCTTCCAGCGTAACCACCGTATCGGCCGGCGGCAGATAGAAGCGCCCCGGTTGCAGCCGGTCACCATCACTGGGGACCGACAGCAGGGTCGCCTGGCTGCCGAGCAGTTCGCGCAGGCGTGCCTCATCCAATAATTGGCGGTCGCGCAACAACAGCATGATGGCCAGATTCGAGGCGCCAGCAACCGCATCGAGCAATTCTGCCAGGCGATCGGCGTCCATGCCGGCGGCGCCCACGCCGAGCACGAATAAGGGCGGCTGCGTGTTCGCATCCGTGGCGATGTCGTTGATGGAAGTTTCGTCGTCGGTCATGGCGGCACTAGCGTCGCAACGCTGGGTTCAAGCGCAATCGCCCATGATCGCGTAAAAGCACGGTGGACCGCCATGCACCACGCCGCGCATCGCGTGCGCACACTGCAGAGACCGGTCTTGGAAGCGCCTGCTTGCGCGCCGCGTTAACCTGCACTGGGAGCACCATGCGCACGCGCGTTGCCTGAAGCGCCACTGCTCTGGAGCCTGTCATGCACGACACTGCACTCGCCGGCCGCCGTATTCTCGTGGTCGAGGACGATTACTTGCTGGCCGAATCGCTCAACGACTTGTTGGTGGAAGCCGGCGTCAGTGTCGTGGGACCGGTCGGCAGTGTGCCCGACGCGCTTTCAGTGGTGGCGTCGGGCCAGGCCATCGATGGCGCCTTGCTGGATGTCAACGTGCGCGGCCAGGCGGTGTTTCCGGTCGCCGATGCGCTGATGGAGCGCGGTGTGCCGTTTTCGTTCTGCTCCGGCTACGAACGCTATACGCTGCCGCAGCGCTTTGCGCATCTGTCGTACTGCATGAAGCCCTACAACCCGCGCACGATCACCAGCTTGCTCAGCCACCAGACCGAGCTGGCCGATCACTGATCCGTGCAGGCGGGCTGGGCGCTATCGTCCGGTTCCACGCCGGACTGCTGCAGGGCGCGCTCTTGCTCGCCCAGCTGGTTGAGCAATTCGACGGCGGACTGATGCGCCGTGCGCAGCGTTTCCAGCGGTTTGGACGTTTCGTTGCGCAACGCATACAACGCAAAACCCATCACGTTGAGACGATTGCGCAACTGGTGCAGCAGCTCGCGTCGCTGCCCACGCGGTGCCTCGCTCACTCCGCGCCCTTGTCGCTGAGACGGTTGTGCAAGGTGCGCACGCTGATGCCCAGTTCGCGCGCGGCGGCCTTTTTGTTGAAGCGCGTGCGCGCTAGTGCCGATTCGATCATCGCGTCTTCGGCCTGGCGCATGGTCCAGCCGGCAGGGATCAGCAAGCCATCCTGGTCCGCCTGGGGCACGGTCTGCTCCACGTCCGGGGCGCTCAACAGATCGCCATCGGAGCGCAGATACAGATAGTGGATGAACGAGCGCAGCTCGCGCACGTTGCCCGGCCAGACATGGTGGGCGAGGTAGCGCAACAACGATTTGGTCGGCAACTTGCGCTTGCCGTATTTGACGTTGAGCTCGTCGATCGCGCGTAAGCCAAGCAGGCGCGCATCGCCGCGGCGCTCGCGCAGCGGCGGCACCTGGATCGGGTATTCGTTGAGACGGTAGAACAGGTCTTCGCGCAGCACCGCCTGCTCGCGCTGCACGTGCTGGTGGGTGGCTGCCACCACGCGCGCATCCAGTGCGATTTCCTCGTTGCCGCCCACGCGCATGAAACTGCGCGATTCGATCGCCCGCAGCAGATACACCTGCAGCCGCTTGGGCATCTCGCCGATTTCATCCAGGAACAGCGTGCCGCCTGCGGCCTGCTCCAGGAACCCGGCATGGCGACGGTCGGCGCCGGTGAAGCTGCCGCGCTCGTGGCCGAACAACTGGCTGGCCAGCAACTCTTCCGGAATGGCCCCGCAGTTGACCGGCACGAAGCGGCCGCGACGACCGGACACACGGTGGATGGCGCGCGCCACCAGATCCTTGCCGGTGCCGGTTTCGCCGGTCACCAGGACATTCAGATCGGTCGGCGCTACGCGCACGATGTCCTTGCGCAGCATGACGATGCTGTCGCTGTTGCCAACGATGCCCAGGTTGCCCTGTTGCGCTTCGCGCAGTCCCCGAGCACCCGCTCCAGGCGCTCGGGCGCGAACGGCTTGGTCAGGAATTCGCTGACCCCGAACTGCTGTGCGCGGCCCTGGGTTTCGCGCGCGTAATCGCCCGAGACCACGACGATCTGTGGGGTATGGTCCGGGTCGAGCCGTTCGATCAGATCGAAACCGCTGCCGTCCGGCAGGCCAACATCCACCACCAACAGGTCGGGAAAGTTGCTGTCCAGCCAGCGGCTGGCTTCGCCAAGGGTGTGGATGCCCTTGGCACGGAAGCCGCTATCGGTGGCGAGTTCAACCACCTGATCGCAGAACTCCACGTCGTCGTCGATGATGGCGCAGGAAAGACGGTCCATGAGCGCTTCTGTCCGCAATGACTGATACATGTTCAGTTGAGAATTGTGACGGTCGCGCGAAATGCGCTGACACACCACATCGGAAATTGCTTGCTGCTGTCACGTTCTGTGATGGTGCGGCGCTCCCCCTGTCGAGCCCGCCCTGACGGCCGTGAGCGAAGTACGCATGGAAGCGCTCGATTGCGCCAGTGCCAAGCGTCACGCTCTGGGCCGGTTGCCGCTGCGAGAATGGCGAAACGCCAAGGAGTGCAAGGTTTGCCGCGGCAGCCGTGCCAGTGCAACGACGGGTGCCGTCCTGATCGAGCGCTGGCTGAGCTCGCTTGCGTGCCTGCATCGGGGCCAGGATATCAGCCGGGGCTGACGTAAGCCGACGCCAGCATGGCGCCGCATGAACCCGTCAGGAAACCGCATCGGGTCCGCCGGGTTACCCACAGCCTACGCACCGCCCGTGGAGGGGGCGTGCACAAGACGCTCACGCATTCCTTCCAAGGTGGGGCGAACACTCGCGCGATCCAGCGAGCGAGGTGTCCCATGCACGCAGTCTCGGCGCCCGTGCAGGCCGATGTGCAAACCGAATTGGACTACTGGCGTGGCGAGCACCGCCGGGGCCAGCTTGGCTATTACGCGTTCGACGGCATTCCCGAAGGCACGATCCGCGCGGTCTGCGCGGCCTATAACAGGCGTCCAGACCTGACTGATGCAGACGCGGTTAAGGCCGTGCGCGATGCGCTGTGCCTGACCCCGGCTCGATGAATGCCGTGTTCGCCGACTGGCTGGCGCCGCGTTGCCTGCGTCACTTACGCCAGGCGTGATGCGGCCACCGATTGGGCTCGCTTGATCGATGCAGTGCAGGCCTTTCGTGCTTGGCTGGGCTCCTTGGGTCCGCAGGTTCTTTGAGTCGGCAAGGTGGCGCACGGTGCACCAGTTCACTCTTTTCCGCGTGTGATGGGCGCAGGCTTGTTATTGGCACCATGACCGCACGCGGTGGCGGCATGCGTACTCATGTGCCCGCGGCGCGCACGCCGCAGGCCCAAGCTGCGCTTGCCCTCGCCCGGCTGGCACCCCACTCCGCGGCCGTCGTGGCGGCGCCGCCGGATACCGCAAGGCATAGGAGACACCTGTGGAAGCGCTGCTGCTGTCCCGTATCCAGTTCGCCTTCGTCATTTCGTTCCATGTGTTGTTTCCGGCCTTCACCATCGGCCTGGCGAACCTGCTCGGTTTTCTGGAATGGCGCTGGCTGCGCACGCACGACGAGGCCTGGAAGCGGCTGTACTTCTTCTGGTTGCGGATCTTTGCGGTGTCCTTCGGCATGGGCGTGGTCAGCGGCATCGTCATGGCCTTCCAGTTCGGCGCCAACTGGCCCGAGCTGAGCCGCATTGCCGGCAGTGTCATCGGCCCGCTGCTGAGTTACGAGGTGCTCACTGCGTTCTTCCTGGAAGCCAGCTTCCTGGGGGTGATGCTGTTCGGCTGGGGCCGGGTTTCCGAACGCCTGCATTTCTTCGCCACCTGCATGGTGGCGATCGGCACGCTGGTGTCCACGTTCTGGATCCTGTCGTCCAACAGCTGGCTGCATACCCCGCGTGGCTACGCGATGGTCAATGGCATCGTGCAACCGGTCAGCTGGATGCAGATCATCTTCAACCCGTCGTTTCCGTATCGCCTGGTCCATATGGCGCTGGGTTCGTTCATCACCACCTGCTTCGTGGTTGGCGGCGTCGGCGCCTACTATCTGCGCAAAGGGCTGCATGTGGATGCCGGCGCCCGCATGTTGCGCCTGTCGGTGGCATTTGCCGCCATCGTGCTGCCCATCCAGGTCCTGGTGGGCGACCAGCATGGGCTCAACACGCTGGAGCACCAGCCGCTCAAGGTCGCCGCGATGGAGGCGCACTGGCACAGCGAAGGCGATGGCGCCGGCGTGCCGTTGGTGGTGTTTGCGCTGCCCAACGCCGAGGCCGAGCGCAACGACTATGCGGTGGCCATCCCACGCCTGGGCAGCCTGATCCTGACCCATAGCGCAGACGGCGACATTACGCCGCTGACGTCGGTGCCGCGCGATCAACGGCCGCCGGTGGCGCCAGTGTTCTTTGCCTTCCGCATCATGGTGGGCCTGGGGATGGCGATGCTGTTGCTGGCGTGGATCTCGGCCATTGCGTGGTGGCGTGGACGCCTGCATGCCAGGCCGCTGATCCTGGCATGGAACATCATGCTGCCGGCTGGATTCACGGCACTGGTGGCCGGCTGGTTCGTCACCGAGATCGGGCGCCAGCCGTGGGTGGTGTATGGGCTGTTGCGTACGGCCGATGCGGTAGGCCCGCAATCGACTGCGACGGTGGCGGTATCGCTGCTGGTGTATCTACTGGGCTACGCGTTCGTGTTCGGCTTCGGCATCTTTTATCTGACCAAGCTGGTCCGTGCCGGGCCGCAACCCAGCCGCGACGGGCCGGATGTGGCCGGCGGCGAACACACCCCGGCACGCCCGCTGTCTGCAGCAGAGACATCATTGGAGCAGGAGAACACGCCATGGAACTGAGTCACTGGTTGCCGGTGGTGTGGTTTGGCGTGATCGGTTTCGGCGTGCTGATGTACGTGGTGCTGGATGGCTTCGTGCTCGGGCTGGGCATGCTGGCGCCGTTCGCGCGCGACGAACAGGAGGTGGACCTGATGATGAACACCGCCGCGCCCATCTGGGACGGCAACGAAACCTGGTTGGTGCTTGGCGGCGCGGGGCTATTCGCTGCGTTTCCCACGGCGTATGCGGTGATCCTGTCCGGCCTGTATCTGCCGGTGCTGTTGATGGTGATGGCGCTGGTGTTTCGTGGGGTGGCGTTCGAATTCCGGTTCAAGGCGCAGCGCTCGCGTCGGCTGTGGACGTTGTCGTTCATCGCCGGATCGATCCTGACCGCGTTCGCGCAAGGCATCATCCTTGGCGCGCTGGTGGAAGGCATGCCATTGGACAACGGGCGCTACACCGGCGGCGTGTTCGGCTGGTTCAGCCCGTTCACCATCCTCACCGGTGCTGCGCTGGTGTTCGGCTATGCACTGCTCGGCAGCACCTGGCTGATCCTCAAGACCGATGGGCGCACGCATGCACTGGCGCGGCAACTGACCAAGCCGCTGGTGGGCGTGGTGGTGACCTTCCTCGTGCTGGTCAGCGCGTGGCTGCCGTTCCTGAGCTCGCATGTGATGGCGCGCTGGTTCGAGCACGGCAACTTCTGGTGGCTGTCGCCCATTCCGCTGGGTGACTGCATGCGTCGCGCTCGCGCTCTGGCGCAGCAGCGATAGCTCGCGCAGCGACGCCATGCCCTTCCTGTTGACGCTGGCGATCTTCGTGCTGGGCTTCGTCGGCCTGGTGTTGGGCATGTGGCCGTATCTGGTGCCGCCGAGTTACACCATTTGGCAGGCGGCCTCGCCGCCCTCCTCGCAGATCTTTCCGATGGTGGGCCTGGTGATACTGCTGCCGCTGGTGCTCGGCTATACGGTGTGGTCGTACCGCGTGTTCCGCGGCAAGATCGCCGCTGACGTGGGGTATCACCATCATCACTAGGCGATCGTGCGGCGCGTGGGCGCGGGCAAGATGCAACGCGTTGCGGCAGCTGCATTGATACAACCAAAAAGCGCCCGCAATGCGGGCGTTTCGCGATCCTGGTGACTTGCTTCAGCGCTTTTCCGATCCGTCCGGTCGTTCGTAGTCGTGTTCGGGATCGGCCTTGTTGACGTCAGGGTCTTCGTCAGGCATGTCGTGCACCTTCCATTCGACATCCTCGTTACGACGCTCCTGTGGCGTAAACGGCTTTTTCTGATCGTCTTCCGGTCCCCATGGCTTTTTCGGTTCGCTGCCCATGCTGATCTCCTGCGTGGTCGTCATGCCCCAACGCTAGGCGCGCAGACATTGCGAGGTGGTGAACGAAGCCCGGTGGTGGCGTGAAGTGCGTCCTGGCGATGCACGTCCCACACTGGCGAGCACAAGCCCGGCTGCGCCCGCCTCGCCGCCCGGCGACAGGTTCAAGCTGCCTTACCCGCCGGTCTGCGAATGCGGCGCCTCGACCGGCTTGGACTGCGGCGAATCCTTCTGCCGCAACCAGATGGTCAATACCACCAGCGAGAACACCGCCAGGAACTCGCTCTGCCAGTTCTGCATCGATTCGAACCAGAACGATGCGCTGGTGAAATGCTCGAAGACCGTGATCGGCGGCAAGCCCTTCTGCGCACGCTCAACCACCTCCAGTCGCCAGCTGCCGACCAGGTGCAGCGCAAAGCTCATCAGGAACAGCGCCCCGAACGCGATGGCCAGCGAGTGATCGTACAGCCGTCGCCATATCCCGCCGGCACGCACCGGCCACGGAGTGGTCCCGGGCTTGATCTCAACGCTTTCTTCAGCCGGATCGAGCGGGCGCGATTCGGCAGAGCCCACCTGCCGCAACTTCACGGTGAGCAACACGTACATGCCCATCTGCAGGAATTCGCTCTCCCAGTTTTCGAACAATGCCGACATGAAATGCGGGCTGTGCAGATACGCAGACAGCAGCAGCGTCGGCTGCCCCTGCTCGCGCAGTTCGTCGTTGTACGCATGCAATCCGGCATAGACCTGGCAACCGATGAAGAAAATGGTCAACGCAAGCAGACACAACGACAGCCCGTTACGACGCAAGAACATGGATGACCTCCTGACGATGCGCGCAGTATCGAGTGTCCCGGGCAAAACCGCATGAAGTTTGCGTGCGGCCGCGCTGTTCTGCTTGCCACGCGATCGTCGATTGCCACGGACATGGCGCGCTGTGCAACACACACCACGCGCACATCGTTTAGCCCGGATGTTTACGCTTGCATGACGACACTGGCGTGCGACCAACGACTTCCACTGCCAGGAGACCACGATGCCCGTACCCAACTATCCACGCCCGCCCTTCAAGCCACAGCAGCAGAGCTTTCCCGGCCGCACCGAGAAGATGGACCCGCGCCCGGATCATGGCGAAGACAGCTACGTCGGCCACGGCCAGTTGAAGGGCAAGCGCGCATTGATCACCGGTGGCGACAGCGGCATAGGCGCTGCGGTGGCCATTGCCTATGCGCGCGAAGGCGCCGATGTGGCCATTGCCTTCCTGCCTGATGAGCAGGAGGACGCGGCACGCATTGGCGCTTTGATCGAAAAGGCCGGCGTCAAGGCGCTGCTGGTGGGATGCGACATCAGCGACCCTGGCCAGGCAGCCGCCTTGATCGACAAGGTCAACAGCACGCTGGGCGGCCTGGACATTCTGGTCAACAACGCCGGTTACCAGAAGTACTTCGAGACCTTCGACGACATCACCCTGGACGAATGGCGCAAGACGTTCGATACCAACGTGCATGCCGCCTTCAATCTGGTGCGCCTGTCGGTGCCATTGATGACCGACGGCGGCTCCATCATCAACACTGCCTCGGTGCAATCGAAGAAGCCGACGCCCAACATCCTGCCCTACGCCGCGACCAAGGGCGCATTGGCCAATCTCACCATCGGCCTGGCCGGTGTGCTGGCGGAGAAGAACATCCGCGTCAATGCGGTGCTGCCGGGCCCGATCTGGACACCCTTCATTCCCTCCGGCATGGACGAGGAATCGGTAGAAAACTTCGGCGGGCAAACACCCATGGGGCGCCCGGGTCAGCCGGTCGAGTTGGCATCGGCGTACGTCATGCTGGCGGCCGACACCGCCCGCCAGTTACACATCGGGCGCCTTGCTGACCATCTCTGGCGGCGCAGTCACGCTGTAACGCTGTCGGATTGTTGCCATGCCCGCGTCGCCGACGAGCGACGCGGGCTTCTTGTTGGCTCGGGTTCGTTGATTCTCGGCGCTCACCAGCGCACACCGCGTCGCGTTCGCTTGCCCTTGCGGACATCCGAGCGCATTGCCTGGCGTTCCGGTGCGGTGAGTGCAGGCGATGTGGTATTGGTCAGTGTGCTGACCTTCCGCATCCGGCATGGCCCGCGCAATCCGGCGCAGACCCTGCTGGACACCACCCGGCAACTGGGCGCCATTGCCCGATATCTTGCAGATCATGCTGCAACCGCATGCCATCGTCGATGCAGACGTGCTGCTGGCCTTGGCCGAAGGCGATGTCTGTTTCGAAGAGGTGCGATTGCCTATCCCGAGCAGGCCGCAGTGCTGGAGGGATTGAACCTGCAGCTCCTGGCAGGCAAGAGGTGGGCATCGTAGAGTCCTCCGGTGCCGGCAGATCCACCGTGATTGCCTCATCCAGCGCCTGGACGATGTGGAATCCGGGTGCGTACTGATCGACGGGCAGGACATCCGCGGGGTCAGCCAGGACAGCCTGCGCGAAAAGAGTGCGGTGGTGCCGCAGGAAACTGCGTTGTTCAATCGCAGCATCGGCGACAACATCTGCTACGGACGTCCCGATGCCAGCGATGCCGAGGTGCACGAAGCGGCGCGGCATGCATTCTGCGATGCTTCATCCGGCAATTGCCCCAGGGCTACGACACCCAGGTGGGCGAGCGTGGTGTGATGTGGTCGGGCGGACAGCGGCAACGGCGGGTATCGCCCGCGCTTTTCTCAAGGATGCGCCGATCCTGATTCTGGACTATGCCACCTCGGCACTGGACACCGAATCGGAAGCGGAAATTTAAGCTGCGCTGGATCACCTGACGCGCGAGTGCATCGTAATGGCGGTCGCCCATCGCCTGTCCATGGTGATCGGTTTCGATCGCATTGTGGTGCTGCAGGACTGCCGCGTCGTCGAAGACGGCAGCCCGGCGGAACTGCGCGGCAGTGGTGGCGTGTTCGATAGTTTGTGGCAGCGGCAGGCGGCCGGATTCGAGACTGCACCGGAAACCCTGTGAAGCGACTGCACTGGTAAGCGCTGGTTGCCTTGCGTGATGCGCGGCGGGCAGACGCAGACTACGGCTGGCCCAGTACAACGAGCATGGCATGAGATGCACTTTCCGCCCAGACAGCAGACCACGCTTGCAATCGCTGGCGCGTAAAGAAAACAGGCAGCGTCTGGCTGCCTGTTCCACTTCCTGCACAACGCATCAATGCGGTGGCCGATAGGCGCGCAGCTTGGTCGTTACATTGCCGACCTCCTGCACCGCGCGCTTGAGATCGTCTTCGGACATCCCTAGCTCGCGCGCCCAGTACTGCAATTCCCACTCCTCGTTGATGCTCACACTGTGCATATCGGTGGGCTGGCGACTCGCATCCTGTGGTTCGCCCATGGCGATCTCCCTATAGGACAACTGGTGAATAGGACAACTGGTGAGTCGGTTGCAAGTCCTGCGGCTCTCACGGTTTGCCAGAGCTGTTGCCTCGACGCGTTGTCTGGCGGCCTGTGGTCAGTGGGGCCGGCCCTGCTTGGCGCGCAGCGCCTTGGCATGTTCCAGATGCTCGGCGATGGTTTCGCGTGCACGCTGCAACTCTTTGCCCAGGTCGCTGGAGCCCGGCTCGCTGCTCAGCTGTGTGTCGAGCAGGGCCAACGCCTGTTCGTGGCTGTCCACGCTGGCCTGCAGATACTGCGATTCAAACTGCTGCCCATGCAGGTCCTGCAGGCGCTTGCGCACGCCCTCGGCGCCCGCAGCAGCGGCTTGTCCCAGCGTGCCATTGCGATCCGGCGCGAACCGGCTGAGGTCCGTCAACGCAGCGCTGTGGGCTTCGCCCATCTTGCGTGCGAAGGCCAGCACCTCTCCTTCCACACCCTTGACCGCCAGCTGCGCAAGCGTGTGCTCGTGCTCGTTGAACACTGCCAGCGCACCAAGTGCCTGCTTGCGGTCGCGGGCGTCGCCCACGCTGTCGCGCAACGGGTCGCCGTGAGGCGGCGTGCTACCGGCCACCGTGGATACGCTGCTCCGTAGATCCTGTGGATCGCTCGCCTGCCCCTGCCGGCGCTGCCAGGCCTTGTACGCCACGTAGCCCACGGCGCCGGCGGTCACCATCTTGAAAAGTCCCATCGCTGTCTCCTGTTGATCGCGCTCTTTCGTCGCGTCTGGTGGTCGTTGATTGTCGGGTTCGCATGCATTTGCGCAGGTGGCATGCCTGCCTCCCAGCGCGTCACACGAGCCTGCGAGCGCGGGGGTTATCCAGGCGTGACCTGGGCATCAACGCCGCGTCGGGGGTCAGGCGCGTCCACACCACGCGCACGCAGCGTGCTGACGGGCTTAACACTGCTGCACGAACACTGCAGTGCGCTGCCGCGTCCCAATGCCCACAGGAGACAGACATGCTTGCCCTCAACTATCACGGTTCACACGATGTACGCGTGGAAACTGTGCCAGACCCACTCTTGGTCGAACGCGACGACCTGATTTTGCGCGTCACTGCCACTGCGATTTGTGGCTCTGACCTGCATCTATATCGCGGCAAGATTCCCGACCTGCGCCCAGGCGACATTCTCGGCCACGAATTCATGGGCATCGTGGAAGAGGTGGGCCCGGATGTCACGGCGGTCAAGCCGGGCGATCGGGTCGTGATTCCGTTCGTGGTCGCCTGCGGGCGCTGTTTCCACTGCGTGCTGCAGGAATTTTCCGCGTGTGAGACCACCAATACTGGCAAGGGCGCAGCACTCAATCACAAAGACATGCGCCCGCCCGCCGCGCTGTTCGGCTTCAGCCATTTGTATGGCGGATTGTCCGGCGGCCAGGCCGAATACGTGCGCGTGCCAAAGGCCAATGTCGGCCCGCTAGTGGTACCCGATGCGTTGCACGATGAGCAGGTGTTGTTCCTGTCCGACATCCTGCCGACCGGGTATCAGGCCGTCGTCGATGCAGGCGTCAAGCAGGGCTCCACCGTCGCCATCTTCGGTGCGGGCCCGGTTGGACTGATGGCCGCAGCGTGCTGCCGCATGCTGGGCGCAGAGCGCATCTTCATGGTCGACCGGCACGCATACCGGCTCGATTTTGCGTCCAAGGCCTATGGCGTGATTCCGATCAATTTCGACGAGATCGACGACCCGGCCGATGTGATCGTCTCGCAAACCGATGGCCGCGGCGTCGATGCCAGCATCGAGGCGGTCGGCTTCGAGGCCGAAGGCAGCGCCATCGAAACCGCACTGACCAACCTGAAACTGGAAGGCAGCAGCGGCGTGGCGATCCGCCAGTGCATCGCCGCAACCCGCCGCTGCGGTGTAGTGAGCGTGCCTGGCGTGTATGCCGGCTTCATCCACGCCTTCATGTTTGGCGATGCGTTCGATAAGGGCTTGACCTTCAAGATGGGCCAGACGCATGTGCAAAAGCATATGCCGCATCTGCTGGAATGCATCGGCAACGGTCAGCTCAAGCCAAGCTCGATCATTTCGCACCGCATGCCGCTGGCCGACGCAGCGCGTGGCTACGAACTGTTCGACAAGAAGCAGGACGATTGCCGCAAGGTGGTGCTCACGCCGTGAGTGCATAAATGGCATGAACGCAGACGGCGCGATCCTCGACCGCGCCGTCTGCGTTTTGTAGCACCGTCAAGCGCTGACAATCGGCTCAGTCGAGCGGCTTGGCCGGTACGAACGGGGACACCGGATCGCTGGCCGGGAAGGTTTCTTCCACCGCTTCGTCCTGCAGTGCATCCTGCTTTTTCTTCTCGTGCTGCGCCTGGTCGTGCTGCATTTGATCACGGTGTTCGGCGTGGTCGTGCGCAGAAGCAATCTGGTTGGGTGTGTTCATATGTGGTCCTACGACGTGATGCGAGCCACTACGCTACGGTGCGCCGCGTTGGCACAGGTGAAAAGCGTCTTCGCACATCAACGACAAAGGCAACGCATGTGTCGCAGAACACACAGTGGCGGGCCACTCGGTGCATTGCGTGTGGACTCCCATTTCTGCCAGATGCGGCGCAACTGTGGCCCCTCTCGATACGCGCGGCGACATGGTGTGACCTGTGCTTGCACAAATGAGGTCATGCAGCGGTGCGGCAACCAGCGCCGTCGCCGAGGGCGTGTCCTAGATTTTGTGTAACCGGGCCACAGGCAGGAGACTGCCACCTAACCCGGAGACACCATGAGCCCACGCACACATGAGGTACCCGACGAGCTGCTTAGCAGCCTGTTGGTCAACTACACCAAACCCGAGGATCTGATCGGCGAGAACGGCCTGCTCAAGCAGCTGACCAAGCGGTTGGTGGAGCGGGCGCTGGACGCGGAGATGACCGAACACCTCGGTCATGACAAGCATGAGCCGGTCGCCAACGCGGCCGGCAACACGCGCAACGGACGCAGCCGCAAGACGCTCAAGGGCGAGTTCGGCGAGCTGCCGATCGAGATTCCGCGTGATCGCCACGGCAGCTTCGCGCCACAGCTGATCCCCAAGCACCAGACCCGCTGGGCCGGCTTCGATGACAAGATCTTGTCGTTGTACGCGCGCGGCATGACCGTGCGCGAGATCCAGTCGCACCTGGAGGAGATGTACGGCACCGAGGTGTCGCCGAGTCTGATTTCCTCAGTCACCGATGCGGTCGTCGAGGAGGTCAAGGCGTGGCAGGCGCGGCCACTGGATCCGGTCTATCCGATCGTCTATCTGGACTGCATCCACGTCAAAGTGCGCGAGGGCGCGGTGCGGGTCAAGGCGGTGTACCTGGCCATCGGCATCACCATGGGCGGCGAGAAGGAAGTGCTGGGCCTATGGCTGGCGCAGGCCGAGGGTGCCAAGTTTTGGCTGCAAGTCGTGACGGAGCTACGCAACCGCGGGGTGCAGGACATCTTCATTGCCTGCGTCGATGGCCTGAAGGGGTTTCCCGAGGCGATCGAGGCGGTGTTCCCGCAGACCACCGTGCAGCTGTGCATCGTGCACATGGTGCGGCACAGCCTGAACTACGTCTCGTGGAAACGCCGCGCCGAGGTTGCCGCCGATCTCAAGCGCATTTACGCCTGCGCCACCGTCGAGGAGGCCGAGCAGGCACTGACCGAGTTCGAGGCCAAGTGGGACGCCCAGTACCCGCCCATCAGCCAGTCATGGCGGCGCAATTGGTCACGACTGATCCCGTTCTTCGACTACCCACCGGAGATCCGCAAGGTGATCTATACGACCAACGCCATCGAGTCGGTCAACATGAGCCTGCGCAAGCTGACCAAGAACCGCGGCGCGTTCCCCAGCGACGAAGCCTTGATGAAACTGTTCTACCTGGCTCTGCGCAACATCACCAAGAAATGGACGCTGCCGATCCGCGACTGGAAGGCTGCGC
Source organism: Xanthomonas phaseoli pv. phaseoli (assembly GCA_022749655.1). Lineage (GTDB taxonomy): Bacteria > Pseudomonadota > Gammaproteobacteria > Xanthomonadales > Xanthomonadaceae > Xanthomonas > Xanthomonas phaseoli. Next base: position 1,283,917 of record CP094243.1, on the reverse strand, counting down.
TGAACCGCTTTACGATCCAGTTCGAGGGGCGACTTCCTCAGCGGTAACCCAAACCACGGTTACACAAAATTCTGCACACGCTCGTCGCCGAGCTCTGCACCCGAGAACCTGCGCAGTTGCGCCTGCACAGCAGCTATGCGCATACGCGCTGTTGGTTCACATCCGCGCGCGTCCAGGGTGTATGGTGCATGGGCGGCCGGAATCCGGTGTCGCCCTCATTTCATCTGGCCCTTTCCATCGACAATCTCTGCGAACGCTGCGACGCCGTCTGCTGCCGGCTCACCGTCATGGTCGATCCATCCGACCGTATCCCACACCATCTCACCAGCGTGACGCCGCAAGGCTGGCATGTGATGGCGCGCGACGAGGAAGGCTGGTGCGTGGCCATCGATGCTGCGCGCATGTGTTGCTCGATCTACGAAACGCGGCCGGCGATCTGCCGACGTTTTGTCATGTCCGGCCCATACTGCCGCGACGTGCGTGCCACCTATGAAGATCAACGCCGCCGCGGCATTCCCTTGACGCTGTACAACGCATGAGGATGTGCGATGCATGATTCCCGCCGTCAGTCGATGACCGTCAGTCACCAGCCGGGCAAGTCGCGGTTGTCCGAACAGCGGTTGGCCGCCGATCTGCAGGCGTTTCAGCAATCTGGCGGCACAATCGAGCGCCTGGGCGATACACCGCTACGTCGCGAAAAAAGCGCGGCACCCCGGAGGCTGCGCCAGCCGCTGCAGTCGTAGCGGCCGTCACAGCCGAGGCCAAGTAAAACAGCAATGTAAAACAGCCATGGCAGCAGGCCGTTTGCGCCTGCCGTGTCAAAGGCAGCCTCTGCCGCATGCAACGTACCGATTGCAGCGCGACGCCTGCAGTGCGATCACGGGGCGCGCATCGCACCGTGCAGCGTCGCTTCGCCAAGTCCAGTGACGGTCATGCAGACGCGCTCACGATTGGCTGGCTGTCCCGCGGTTGCCATGCATCCACGTCCAAGCGGCGTGCGGGGTATGGCGTTGCCAGACTCCTCGCGAGCGGCTGCGGGCATCGGGCAGCGGTCACCGACGCCGTGCACTTAAGACGGCAATCGACTGCAACAACACGCTCATGGCGGCTGCGATTCTGGGGAGCACTGCAGGAGCTGCTTGAGCAGCTACCTCACGCACGGCTCAGTGCGCAACACATCAGGCACCTCGCGCCGGCGTCAGCGCCCGCACGGGACCGTGGCCGCTACAGCAGCTGCGCGCGCTTGGTCGCGCCAAGCCCTTGTGCCAGTGAGGCCATTTCGTTGGCCAAAGCGACCATGTTGCCGCCGGCCTGCGCTGCGATGCCCATGATGCGCTGGTAGGCGTCCCAGAAGTCGGGTCCATTGCCATAGGCATCGTGGAACCCTTGCAGCTCCAAGACCAGCAGATCGGACACTTGCATGTCGGAGCGGTCCATTGTGTTACCTCGATGGGGATTCCCCGGCCCGCAGCTTATACCTATTCACCTTACAAAACCGAGTCAGCCGGACGACTGGAACCCTGGACCTGAACTGGTTACAAAGCCTGACCGGAGCCCGCGTGCGAGGCTTATGGTTGGGGCTGCTTGCCACCTACTAATGTACCGGTGGCGCGCAACGCCGCATGTCAGGCCGTCTGCTGTGCGCGGGCCTGCCGCCCATCTCAGGCCGGCTGAATGCCAGCACGCATGGCCCAGGCGGCCGGCTCGCAGCGCGCGCGTTGCCCGCCGACCTGGGTACGTTCCCGTGTAAAATGCCCGGTTTTTGACCGGAAGAATGGCGAAAGTTTCTCCACGGGCGCCCTTGTCGGGCCCGGCGTTCATTCGCCTGCTTGCTCGCCTCAGTGACGCGCACATCGCCCAGTCCAACCACGCGCTGGCCGACCGGCTGAGCCAGTGGATCGATTGGACGCGCGCGGTTGCCGTGTCCAAAGCGCTGGACGGCAAGCTGCCCGACACCGACGACCTGCCCGAACCGCGCCCGCTCGATGCGGAGGCTTGCGCACGCGTGCGTACCGGTCTTGCCGCCAGCAGCGTGACCGAGTTGGACGCGCTGGTTGTGCGCGTGCGTGCCGAGACGCGCAACGCCGCGCTCGCAGACGCACCCGCCGCCGCGCCGGATTTCGCACCATTTCGGCAGCACTATCTGGCCATGCAACGCGCCATGCGCACTGCCACCGGCGATCTGCGCGGGCGCCTGCGCGACCTGCTCGCATTGGTCTCCACCGACATGGCGCGGTTGGCCGAAGTGGATGCGGTGATGGAACTTACCCTGAGCCCGCGCGAGCAGAGCCTGTTGAACACCGTGCCGAGCCTGCTCGGCGCACATTTCGAACGCCTGCGCGATGCCGCACAGGCGCAGCACCGGCCGAGCGATGACGATGCCGCGCCACGCGCGGTGCCCGATGGCTGGCTGGATGTCTTCCGCAAAGACATGCAGAGCGTGTTGCTCGCCGAACTGGATGTTCGTTTTCACCCGATCGAAGGCCTGCTTGCAGCACTTCGTACCCGCTAACTGGGACGTCATGTTCAGAACTCTCGTACACGTGTGTGTGTTTCTCGTCGGCCTGCTGGCGGTTTGCTGGATCGGCATCGGTTATCTCGGCTCCAACCCGCTCGGCGCCTGTGTCGCAGCGGTGATCGGCGCCTGTTACGTGGCCGGCGCGCTGGAGCTGTATCGCTACCGCCAGGCCACGGCGACGCTGGTAGCGGCCGTCGATGGGCTGGCCACGGCGCCTTCTGCCCTGAGCGATTGGCTACAAACAGTTCACCCTGGCCTGCGCAATGCGGTGCGCCTGCGCATCAAGGGCGAGCGCGTGGCGTTGCCGGCACCGGTGCTGACGCCGTATCTGGTCGGCTTGCTGGTGTTGCTCGGCATGCTCGGCACCCTGCTGGGCATGATGGCCACGCTCAAGGGCACCGGTTTTGCGTTGCAGAGCGCCACCGATTTGCAGGCCATTCGCGGCTCGCTCGCCGCACCGGTGGAAGGCCTGGCGTTCGCGTTCGGCACCTCCATCGCCGGTGTGGCGACATCGGCCATGCTGGGGTTGTTGTCGGCGCTGTGCCGGCGCGAGCGCCTGCAGACGGTGCAACGGCTGGACCTGAAGATCGCTGCCGAACTGCACACGCATTCGGATGCGCACCAACGCGGCGAAGCATTCAAGCTGCAACAGCAGCAAAGCGCCTTGATGCCGGCCTTGATCGACCGGTTGCAGACGCTGATGCACAGCATCGAACAGCACAGCCTGGCTGCCGAGCAGCGCCTGACCGCCCAGCAAGCCGATTTCCACGCCAAAAGCGAAGCGGCGTATGCGCGGCTGGCCACGGCAATGGAACACGCGCTGCAAGCCGGTGTCGCCGAAAGCGCACGGGCGGTCGGTGCGGCATTGCAGCCGGCGATGGAAGCCACCATGGCCAGCATCGCGCGCGATACGGCCGCATTGCAGGCACACGTCACGCAAGCCGTGCAGCAACAGCTGGACGGCATTACCCACGGCTTCCAGACCAGTGCCAGCACCACGGCGCAGCACTGGAGCACGGCATTGGCGGCGCAAGAACGCGCGCAGCAGACCCATACCGCGCAGTTGCAGGCCACACTGGAACAGATTGCCGCGCATGGCGTGGCCGTGCAGGACAGCGTGAGCAGCGCCGTGCAGCAGCAGTTGCAAGGCGTCACTGCAGCCATCGAGCAGAATGCGCGCACGGCGACCGAGCACTGGCAGGTGGCGTTGGCCGCGCAGGAACGCACGCAGGCCACGTTGACCGAGCAGCTGCAGGGCACGCTGGAACAGATCGACCAGCGCAGCGCTGCCGTGCAGGACAGCGTCACCCAGGCCGTGCAGCAGCAGTTGAGCGCACTCGACGAGGGCTTTGCCAGCAGCACCGCGGCCACCGCCGCCACCTGGGCCGCCGTGCTTGCCGAACAGCAACGTGCCACCGAAACGCACAGTGCACAGTTGCACGCCACCCTCGAGCAACTGGCGCAGCAGACCAGCGCCCTGCACGAAGGCGTGCAGCAGGCCGTGCAGCAGCAACTCGACGGGCTCAGCAACGGATTTGTCGACAGCACCGCCACTGCCGCAGCGACATGGACTGCCGCGGTAGCCGAGCAACAACGTGCTAATGCTGCGCTCACCCAGGAACTGCAAGGCACGCTCGCGCACTTTGCCAGCACCTTCGAGACACGCTCTGCCGCGTTGGTGGATGCGATCTCGCAACGCATGCAGCAATCCAGCGCCGACGCGGCCAATGCGTGGAGCGATGCACTGGCCCAGCAGCACCACGCCAGCGCCACGTTGTCCAGCCAGCACCACAGCGCACTGGCCGCGGCCACCGCCAGTTTCGACGCGCATGCGGCGGCCCTGGTCGGGACATTGCAGCAATCGCACACCGATCTGCAGGCGGCACTGGAAGCGCGCGACACCCAGCGCCTGGCGCTGTGGAGCGAGCACTTCGGCGCGATGAGCACGGCCCTGGCCGTGCAATGGGAACAGACCGGCGAACGCGTCGCCCAGCAGCAGCAGGCCATCTGCGACACCCTGGCCAGCACCGCCAGCGCGCTGTCCACGCAGGCGCAGGCACAGGCCAGCGCGACGATCAGCGAAGTGTCGCGCTTGATGCAGATCGCCTCCGAAGCGCCCAAGGCCGCGGCCGATGTCGTGGCCGAGCTGCGCCAATCGCTGTCCGAGAGCATGGTGCGCGACACCGCCATGCTGGAAGAACGCAGCAAGCTGCTCGCGACCCTGGATACCTTGCTCAACGCAGTCAACCACGCCTCCACCGAACAACGCGAAGCGGTGGATGCCCTGGTGACCACCTCGGCCGACCTGCTGCAGCGCGTGGGCAACCAGCTCACCGAACAGATCGGCAGCGAAACCGGCAAGCTCGGCGCAGTGGCCGCCCATGTCAGCGGCAGCGCGGTGGAGGTGGCCAGCCTGGGCGAAGCGTTCGGCATGGCGGTGCAGTTGTTCAGCGGTGCCACCGGCGAGCTCAACGAGCGCCTGCAGCACGTTGCCACGGCACTCGATGCATCGCTGGTACGCAGCGACGACCAACTTGCCTACTACGTCGCACAGGCGCGCGAAGTGGTCGACCTCAGCATGCTCTCGCAGAAGCAGATCATCGAAGAACTGCGCCAGCTCGATCGCGGGCGCAGCGAACCCGGCCAAGCAGAGACGGCATGAGCGACGAGATCGAAAGCGACGGCGAGCTGGGCACGCCCATCTGGGCGGCATTCGGCGATCTGATGTCGGTGTTGCTGGGCGCGTTCGTGCTGATCCTGGTCGGCGTGATCGGCGTGCAGTTGCAACTGTCCAGCCGCCTGGACGCGGAAGTCAAACAACGTCAGGCCGAAGCGCGACGTCGGCAGACGCTGGAACAGGCACTGGCCGCACCGTTGGCTGCCGGCCGCGTGACCCTGGTCGATGGCCGCATCGGCATTCGCGGCAATGTGCTGTTTGCGTTCAATTCCGACGAACTGCAGCCAGAAGGACGCGAGGTCTTGAAGTCGCTGGCCACGCCATTGACGCAATACCTGCGCGCGCGCGACGAGATCCTGATGGTCAGCGGATTTACCGACGATCGCCCGGTGCTGGGCGGCAATCGCCGCTACGCCGACAACTGGGAACTTTCCGCGCAACGCGCACTCACGGTGACCCGTGCCTTGATCGCCGAAGGCGTGCCGGCATCCTCGGTGTTCGCAGCCGCATTCGGCTCCCAGCAACCGGTGGATTCCAACGCCGATGAAGCCCGCCGCGCGAAGAACCGCCGCGTGGAGATCGCGCCGATCGCGCGCCCGTCCTCGCGTGCAGGCGCATCGGCGCAGCCCGCAGCGACCACCGCACCGCGATGAGCAAGCCGGCACTGCCCGCACGCGCGCAACTGCAGCGCTGGCGCAGCGAGGGCGCCGATCGGCTGGATCCGGTGCGCTTCCATCTGATGGAAGCATTGGCAGTGCGCGCCGATGCGCAGGCCGATGCGGTGCGTGAGGTGCTGGAACACAAGCTTGGCGCGATGGTCGATGGGTATGCGGCAGCGCGCTGGCAGACAACGCGTCGCCATGCCCGGAACCGTACAGCGCCTGCCCCGACGTCGGGCTCGCCGCAGCCCAGCGCCTTGGGTGCGCTCACCGCGCAGATGGCCGGGCATGCGGCGCTGATGGAAGTGGACAGCCGCAAGACTGCCGGCGCAGATGCCATGCGGTTTCCGGAGCTACCGGCGCTGGACGACTTTCGTCGCACCTGGACTACCGTGCGCACCGCCAGCCAGGTACGGCAGTCGCTGCAGGATGCGCCCAAGGATGCCGGCCCGCTCAATTCCAGCGTACTGGTGCATCGCTGCATCACGCTGATGCGCGAGCGCTCGCCGGGCTATCTGCAGCACTTCCTCGGTTATGTGGATGCGTTGTCATGGCTGGAGCAGCTGCACACCGGCGGCGCATTGGCCAACGAAGAAACTGCACCGCTGGCGCCAGGCAAGAAACGCAGCAAGCGTCCGTCGAAGCGAGGCAGTTAGGGCCGCGATCGGTTCCCGATGCATGCCGGGCAACCTGACGCAGGCCTGCATCTTCGAGCGAGGTCCGGTCGGGCACCCGCGCACTGATCGGCAGATCACGCAGCGGCGCATCGGTCCCGGTGGCACCGGTAATGCCCAGAGCGCGGTACCGCGTGTATCGGCTGCGCACCTGCACCGCATCCAGGTCGCGCGCCTGCGACTGCGCAGCCTGCGCGCAGGCCCAGGCCAGCGGGCCGAGCACGGACAGCGCGTGCAGCATGCGGCGGCGCGCGGACACGGGCAGAACGCCAGAAGCGCCCCGGCACAGCACGTCCGGGGCGCAAGTAAACGACGCAGGCAAAAGATGAAACGCCGAGACCGCTAGGAAGCAGGGCCGTCCGTTGCTTCGAAACGCGGCGCCCGCTCGAAATCCTCGCGCGTGAACGGGCGGTCGCCGAACAGATAGCCGTAGTAGAACGTGCGCAGCGCACGGTGATAGGCCCGAATGCGATCCTGATACGCCAGCTGTGCCCGCAGATCGGTGCCGGCCAGGCGCGTCAGCGCCGCCTGCAGCGCAACCGGTGGCAGCACGCTGGCCACGCGTTGCGCCAACGCCTCGCGCCGCTGCAGCCCCTGCCGATACGCTGCCACCTGCGGCGCCACCTGCTGGTCGCCATTTTCATGAAATGCGAAGTACCACTTGTAGTGGAACGCGGTCGTCAGCGGCGCCGAGTCGGCCCATTGCCGATTGCGCGCGTAGAACGCCTGCATGGTGTCCTGGCGCGGAATGTCCCAGGCATGGTTGACCGCCTCGCGCTGCAACCGCGCAATCTCGGTACCCTGGTCGACCGGCACCGCCTGATTGATTGCCACGTGGGCTAGCGCCGGCGCCACCAACGCCAGCACGACCCAGCAGGTGGCCAACGCCGTGGCATGCGCGGCAGGCCGCCACTGGATGCGCCCGACCAGCACCGACAGCAGCACCCAGAACAACAGGTACGCACTGCCCAGTGCCAGCACCGCCAATTGCTGCAACCACGGCACCGCATTGAACGTGGCGAACATGACGAACGGCACGCTCAGGCACGCAAGCACCGCCGCTGCGCGCACCGCCACGCGCCGTACCAGCAGCGCAGCGCCCGCACCGGGCAGTGCAGCAAGCATGCGTGCACGCCCGGCTTCGCGCTCGCCCGAACGCAGATCGAACAACAGCGCGATCACGAACAGCGGCAGCAGGAAAACCAGCACGAACGCGTAGTCGAAGCGGCCAGCCAGCGCGAGCTCGGGGTTGTAGCTGTCGCCGTCATGGATCTGCGCTTCCAGCCCCAGCGCGCGCACGCGCAGGATATACGGCGAGACATCGCGCATGCCGACCGCCGCAAACGCCAGCGGCGATGGCGGGTCCCAGGTGGGGTGGAAGCTGTAATAGGCCGCGCTGCCGGCGTCGTTGGAACGCGCCACATAGTCTTCTACCGCCGCGCTGTCTTCGCGCTGCAGCGCTGCAATCCTGGCGATGTTGTCGCGCTGCGTCGCGATCACGTGTTGCCCGGACAGCAGGCTGCACACGGTGAGCACCGCAAGCAACAGCAACCCGGCGAGCGCCGCACGTGCACGCAGCAACAACAGCAGTTCGTATTTCCACAACATCATCAGCGCGCCACTACCACCCCTCGCCCGGCCGCCACCAGCATGCACAGCGCGGCGAGCAGCCAGGCTCCGATAAGGCCAAACGCCGCACCTGCCGTGCCGATCACCTCGGTCGCCGATGCCGGCTGGAACGCGAACACCGGAATCTCATGCCAGTGCTCGGACGAAATCCGCTTGCGGCGATCGGCGCCTGCGTCCTGGGCGGTGTCGTCGGCCATGCTGACCGCGTCGGCCTGCAGCTGGTTGAGCTGCTGCACCAGCGTGTAGCGGTAGTGCTCAGCCTGGGCCAGGAACCGCAGATGCGCGCGCAGGTCGGTTTCTGCCAACGTCATCGACACTTCGCGCAGCGCCACCGTCGGGCTCAGCAACGCGAATGCACGCACCAGCAGGTTCTGTTGCTGCTGGATGGATGCGTCGCGGCCTGCATAGCGCTCGAACAGGCTTGCGGTCAGCCGTTCGCCTTCCAGTGCCAGCAAGCCCTTGTAGTTCACCGGCAGGTCTTCCACGCGCTGCACGCCGTAACGGGCCAGCGTCTGCTGCTTGAATTGCGCAAAGTGCGGGTCGTCCGGATTGTGGCTGTCGCCGAGCGCGCGCAGGTCGCGCTGGATCGCCACATCGGTTTCCAATCGGGTCGGCAGCCGGTACGCGGCACTGGCCGCGTCCGGCGCCACGCGCGGCACCAGCAAGGCCAGCCACACCCACACCGCCAACGACACCAGCAGCGCGTCGCGGCCGCGCCGGCACAGCATCGACACCGCCAGCACCAACGCACACCACACCAGCAGATACGCGCCATAGGCCAGCACCAGCAGCGCAACCAGCGGCGCTTGCCCTGGCAACAACGCAATCGGTGCCAGGCCGATCAGCGCCGGCAGCAGACAGGCGCCGGCCACCGCCGCCAGCAGCGCCAGATATTTTCCGCCGAGCAACTGCCGGCGCGTGGCGCCCTGTAGCAACAGCGCGCGCAAGGTGCCGGTTTCCTGCTCGCGCGCCACTGCGCCGTAGCCCAAAAAGACCAACATCAGCGGCGCCAGCACCTGCAACACGAAGGCGGGCGTGAGCTGACCGAAACGCACCAGCAACGAACTCTGGCGCACATCGCCGAAATTGGCGGTGTTCTGGCGGTGCCCTTCCAGAAACATGCTATTGCCGGTGAACGCATCCACGCCGGAATCGAATGCAGCCAGTGCCGGCAATGGGCGATAGATGAAATGGCCGTAGTGCACCACGCGGTGTGGATGCCGGTCCGGCTGCGCTTCGAACGCCTGCTGCGCCGCCTGTTGCTGCCGCGCGCGGAAATCGGCCACCTCGCGCTGGTGGTGCGCAGCGGTCAACGCCGCGACCAGGGTGAGCAACATCAGCAACACCACGCCGATGGCCGCGGACCGGTTGCGCGCCATATAGCGCAGTTCTTCGCGCGCGACCAGCAACACCGGGCTCATGCGTGCAGCCTCACGCGGCGCGATCCTGCGGGCGCACGAAACGTGCATGCAGGGTGCGCACATCGAAGCCGCTGTCGCCGGCGCCGATCTCTTCGGCAATCCGGCCGTTTTCCAGAAACCCGATGCGGTCGGCCACCTCCACCGCACCGAGCAGATCGTGGGTGACCATCAGCACCGCGGCGCCGCGTTCGCGCACGCTGCCGACCAGGCGATTGAAGTCGGCGATGGCGCGCGGATCCAACCCGGAGGTGGGCTCGTCTAGCAGCAGCACCGGCACCTCGCGCAACGTGGCCACGGCAATGGCCACCTTCTGCCGCATGCCTTTGGAGAATCCTGCCAGCCGTTGCGCCCAGGCATCGCGCTGCAGGCCGGCGGACGCAAATGCCTCGCCAATGGCGGCCTGGCTGCGGCGCTGGCCGGCCAGGGCAAGCAGATAGTCGGCATTTTCCAACGCGCTCAGGTGCTCGTAGAGCGCCACGTTTTCCGGCAGATAGGCCAAGCGCGCACGTGCCTTGGCGGGGTCGGCGACCGGGTCCACGGCGTCCACCCGCACGCTGCCGCAGACGGGTTTGACGAAGCCCAGCAACGTGGACAGCGTGGACGACTTGCCGGCGCCGTTGCCGCCGAGCAAGGCGTAGACGGTGCCGGGCGCGACGCCGAGATTCAGCCCCTGCAGCACCGCGCGGCCACGGTAGGCCACGTGCAGGTCGGAGATTGAAATCGCGTGGGTCATTGAAGAAGTGAAGGGCGTGAACGCAGACGCGTCAGGAAATGATACGTTATCACATTGCCTAAACCGCCACGGTGCGCTCGCCGCCGCGCGCAAGGCTTAGGCATTACCGCCTTGGCGCCGCGCCGCACGTTGCACCTACGGCCAGCGCCTTGCGGCGCGAACATCTAGTGCCCGCGCCGACACGGCCGACCGGCACACGCAGACACCGTCACCACCACGCGAGACCCTCACACCCACATGACTTTCGAAACGCGCAGCTGTCCTCCGCCCGACGCATTCCATGTCTCCGACCGCCACGCTCCCGCTGACGCCAAGGCGTGCAACAGCGCGCGCAGTAGCCGACGCCTTGCCAAGGGGATGGCCATTGCATTGTTCGCTGCCGCACAACTCAACGCGCAGACCATCGATACCAGCGCCCCGTTGCCGCCGGTCCGCGCGTGGCACGGTGCCAGCGAAGCATTGATCGCGGCACCGGACGATCCGTGGATAACGCCGACCGAGCACAGCGACTTCGTCAGCACGCCCAGCTATGCGCAAACGCGCGCGTGGCTGCAACGGCTGGTTGCCGCCTCGCCGCTGCTGTCGCTGGAGGTATTCGGCAAGACCGGCGAAGGGCGCGAGCTGCTGCTGGTGCGCGCACGCAAGGGCAAGCCCGGCAAACCGGTCGTGCTGGCACAGGCCGGCATCCACGGCGGCGAGATCGATGGCAAGGACGCCGGCCTGATGCTGCTGCGCGACATTGCACAACGCGGCAAGGACGCTCTGCTGGACGAGGTGGATTTCGTGTTCGTGCCCATCCTCAACAGCGATGGGCACGAACAACGCGGCCCGCTCATCGGCGCCGCATTGCGCGGCCCGCAGCAGATGGGCTGGAATACCACCACGCGCGGCATCAACCTCAATCGCGACTATCTCAACCTGGAAGCGCCGGAGACGCGCGCGATCGTCACGCTGCTGCACACGCTCGACCCCGCGTTGTATATCGACCTGCATGTCAGTGGCGGGCTCGATCATCAATACGACATCACCTTCACCTTCGCCGGCTGGGGCACCTACGCGCGCTCGCGCGCCACGGCCAGCTGGCTGCAGCAGCGCTTCACGCCAGCCGTCGACGCCGCGCTGCGCCGCCAGGGTCATCAACCTGCGATCTATCCCAGCCTGATCGACGAAGACGCGCCGCGCTCGGGCTTGCGCTATTCGCCCGAAGGCCCGCGCTATTCCACCGGCTATGGCGACTTCGCCGGCATCCCCACCGTGCTGGTGGAAAACCACCGCTTGAAGTCGTACCGGCAACGGGTGCTCGGCGACTACGTGCTGCTGGAAGAAGCCCTGCGCCTGGTCGGCCGCGATGCACACGCCATCGATGCGGCCAAGCGTGCCGATCGCGCGGCCCGCCCGCAGGAATTGATGGTGGCGTGGGAACGCCTGCCGCAGCCGATCGACCATATTCCGTTCAAGGGCGTGACTTACACCCGCGCCCTGTCGCCGGTGTCCGGCCGGCCGGAATTGCGCTGGGAAGGCCGCGACGAAACCTGGACCATGCCGGTCATCGGCTACCGGCAGACGCAGGCCGTGCAGTACCCGGTGGCCTGGTGGATTCCGCCCGGCAACGACGATGTGCTCGCGTTGCTCGATGCGCATGGCATCGGCTACGACCGTCTGCAACAGCCGGCCCGGCGCGCGGTGCAGCAGATCCGCATCACCAAGACCGGCAGCGATCATGTCCCGCACACCCACGACGTGGAAGAAACCTTTCCCGCCGGCAGCCCCGATAGCGGGCTGTATGGCACCGAGCTGGTCGAATTCAGCGAACGCGTGTTGCGTAGCGATGCTGCGCTACGCAGCGCGTTCGAACAAAAACTGGCCAGCGATGCGGCATTCCGCGCCGATGGCGATGCGCGCCTGCAGTGGATTTATGCACGCTCGCCCTATGCAACGATCAGCGGCTGGCGGTATCCGGTGCGGCGCGAAGTGAGGCAATAGCGCTGCGCATCCCTGTGGCGCTCACCGCGGTGCGGGCGCCATCAATGGCGCATGCTCGGCCATCAGCGCGATCACCCAATCGATGAACACGCGCAGCTTGGCGCTGACATGGCGGTTGGGTGGGAACGCGATCGACAGCGGCATCGCTTCCAGCTGCCAGTCCTGGAAGATCGGCACCAGCTCGCCGCTGGCGACATGCGCATTGGCCATGTACACCGGCAGCCACAGCACACCCATGCCGGCCAGGCCGGCGGCCAGATAGGCATTGCCATCGTCGGCGGCCACCACGTGACGGCCGTGCACGCGCACCGCTTCGTCGCCGCGCTGCATCACATACGGCACGGTGGTGCTGCTGCCCCAGCGCATGAAGCCGACGCAGCGATGCCGGGTGTTTTCCAGCTCGGTCGGATGCGTCGGGGCGCCCAGCCGCTGCAGGTAATCGGGCGCTGCATACACGCCGGCCTGCAGATCGCCCACGCGACGCGCGATCAGCGACTGGTCGGTGATGGTGCCGCCGCGTATCACGCAATCGACGTTTTCGCCGATCAGATCCACGCGGCGGTCGCTCACACCCATGTCCAGCTGGATCTGAGGATAACGCGCATGGAATGCCGGCAGCGCCGGCATCAGGATCAGCCGCGCCAACGGGCTGGGCACGTCCGCGCGCAGACGCCCGCGTGGCAAGGTGGCTGCAACGGACAGGCTGGTTTCGGCATCGTCCATGTCTGCCAGCAGGCGCAGCACGCGCTCGTAATAGGCCGCGCCATCGGCGGTGACCTGCACCCGGCGCGTGGTGCGATTGAGCAGCTTCACCCGCAACCGCGCTTCAAGTTGCTGCACCAGCTGAGTCACGCTGGCGCGGCTCATGTGCAGGTGTTCGGCCGCCTTGGTGAAACTGCCGGTCTCGACCACCCGCGCAAACGCCTGCATTGCATCGAATCGATCCACCACTGCTCCTGCGGCCAAGATTGTTTGGATTCTACAAACAGTGTTGGTCGATGCTGCCGATTTATCGCCGCCGCGCACGCGCCTAACGTGGGCCTCCGTTCGATGCACTTCGTTGGAGAATCCCATGGCCACACGCGACGTCGTTTTCCCGCAGGGGCGCCACGCCCTGAACGAGCGCCACCATTACTCGCCAGCGGTACGCGCCGATGGCCTGCTGTTCGTCGCCGGCCAGGTCGGCAGCCGCGAAGACGGCTCGCCCGAGCCCGAGCTGGACGCGGAAATTGCCCGCGCCTTCGTCAACCTGGATGCCGTCCTTGCCGCGGCCGGCTGCACCTCGCAGGATGTCGTCGACGTCACCTTGTTCATGGTCAACCCCGAGGTGGTGTTCGAGGCAATGTGGGACAAGTGGGTCAGCTACTGGGGCCCGGCCCCTATCCCACCGTCACCGCGGTCGGCGTGACCTGGCTGGCCGGCTTCCAGTTCGAGATCAAGGTGGTGGTCAAGCTGCCGGCCAAGGCTGCATGACACCCCCATTGCATGCGCGGCAGCCATTGCGCGCCATCGCGGCCTGCAGCAGATCTGCGCCTGAGCAAAGCAACTGGCGCGCGCGGACTCGCGCCTGGCAGTCGATCGGCCACGCCTGGCTTGCCAGCGCGTGGCGTTGCCCGTGTCCACGCCGCGCAAGGTGCCCACCGCACCTTGCCACAGCTCTAAACATCATCGAAGAAGAGTGCCGAGGCCATCAGCCTCATCGACGGCATCGCCTCCGGACCGAATGCCGGGCGCCCTGCTGCATGCCGAAACAAGATCTGGGCAACCACACGCGCCTTGGGTCCAAGTCACCAAGAAGCAACATTTGTATGCGATAGCTGTAGCGCTCGCCATGCCGCGAGCCCTCTGTTGCCCTGGCGCGTTGTCCAACGTCGATGTGCTGATGCATCGCGGCGGCGGCTTCGTGCGTCCGATGATTTCAAGGAGATTGACTTCCATGCGTTTCAGGACCTTCTTCGTCGTTCTGCTTCTCACCACCTTCAGTGCCGCCGCACAGGCGCAGGTGGTGACCCTCAACAAGGGCGGCTATACGCTGACGTACGACTGCACCAACCGCACCGCGCTGCGTTACGAATACGTGCTGCAGGCCGACACCGGCTCGGCTGCACGCCCGTCCAGCTTCAACCTGGATACCGAATTGCCCAGCGGCTGTGCCGGCCAGACCTCCACGGCCTCGTACGCCAGCGTGCGTTCCGGCTATGACCGCGGCCATCTGGTGACGTCCAACCACATGGACTACAACGCGACCTACATCCGCCGTGCCAACCTCATGAGCAACATCGTGCCGCAGGTGGCCAGCTTCAATCAGGGCGTCTGGGTACAGGCCGAAAACGTGGCCGAGTGCTATCGCGACATCGCCAGCGTGCAGGTTTACGGCGGAGTGATCTACAGCGACACCAGCAACGATTACTTCCTCAGCAGCCACGGCATCCGCACACCGGATTTCTTCTGGAAGACCATCATCACCGCCAACCCGAGCGGCGGCTCGCGCGCGATCAGCTGGCTGATTCCCAATAGCGCCAACCTGGGTTCGCTGGACAGCTACATCGTCAGCATCGACGAACTCGAAGATCTCTACGGCGCCAGCACCATCGGCATCAGCGCACCGGCGGCTGTCAAAGCCATGCTGCCGTCCACCACCTGGCCGCAGCCGAGCAATTGCGATCTGGGCTGATCGAACGCAATACGCCAGACAGGTACACGCAGGTCCCGCGTTCTCCGGGCCTGCATTTATGCAACGCCTGTACGTGGCAGCGCCGCGTGCAAGCCGGCAAACCACGCGGCGTACGGGGTGTTCTTGACCAGGTGCCGATTGAAATCCTTGGCACCATCGGTCCACCACACCGTGCCGCGTTCACCCAAGGCGACCTTGGCTGCGTCGACCGCACGGCGCGCGGCCAGCAGGCGCCGTGCATCGTCGTCGCGCTTGGCGGCCTTGACCGCGCGTCGCGCATCCATGAGTGCACTCACCAACGCGGCGCGCACCGGTTCGCTCAGGTGCGGGTTGCTGGTGCGCCACAGGCGCTCTCGCACGATGAGGTAACGGCCGTCGGGTGTCGTGAGGGGCGTGGTCGCGGCCGTCATCGCACGCTCAAGGCCAGGCGCAAGGTTGCCGCATCCCGGCTGCACGCGCGGCGCTCACTCCACGCGCTCGAAGCGAGCGCGGGCAACACCGTCCACTTCGACCTGCTCGACGAACATCGCATACGGGCGCACCCACAATCCGATATCGCTTTCCAGTGGCCGATACAGCACCAGCGGCTCCAGGGTTTCGCTGCTGCGCACCACACCGAGTACTTCATAGCGGCCGCCCTTGAAGTGGCGGTACTGGCCCAGTGCAATGGAAGGTAACGGCGGCAGGGTGTCCATGGCGGTATCGACGCGATCGAAAGGCCCCGCAGTTTAGGACCGCGGGCAATGGGTGGCGAGCAGCCTTGCGTTGACGCTGGGCGCCGGCGGTCGATCACCGGTGCCCACCCGCATTGCAGAGTCGGCGGCCGGCCTGCTGTGGCCGTACGCCTGCATTGAAGAGGCGGACTGGCAGCCGCTCCAGCGGCCGCCATGTCACCTCGTGCTGTCGCCGGCGTGGGAGGCCTGTCCTGCGCCATCAGGGCTCGCCGCAATCGCGTGCCTACCGCAGAACCAAGCTCAGGCGTCCTCGTCCAATTCGTCCTCGATGCTGTCGTCGTCGTCGATTTCGCTGTCCTGCGCAGGCCCGTCCTGCAGCAGGTCTTCGTTCCTGCCCGGTGCCTTGACGCCGTTGGGTGGCGTCGGGTCGTCGATACCCCGGTTGGCGTTCTGGTTGTTGCTCATGGTCAGCTCCCGCGGCAGAAGACCGCCTGCCCACCCTCCTCCCGGCTGTGTGATGCGCACGTGTGCCGCATGCAAAAACGCGGCGGCCATCGCAGTATCTGAACCATTCGGGCTTGGGGCCGGATGACGCCGCGCCGGCCTGCATCTGCCGATCGCCTCTCCCCGTAGACAGCAGGACGCCTACCGAGGAAACACCATGCCGAGCTTGATCTGCGATCTGGAAGACCTGCTCGCCTGCTGGAAGGCCGAGGCACGCACCTTCGACGCCTGCGACATGCCGGCCTCCGCGCTGGCCTTCCGCGATTGCCATCGTCGCCTGTCCGCCTTGCTGGACGCGCATGCACGCCAGTCGGCTTCGCCGACGGCTGCGCTGGCCGGGTGCGAGCAGCCCAGCTCAGTGACCGAGCTGCAACCGCGCGCCATCGCGCCGATGGGTTCCTAGGGTCTCGATCAGCGTGTCGCTGGCCTGATTCAATCCAGCCACCTCGACCTCGGCGCCGTGTGCGCGCAGTTTGAGCACCACCCGATCCAGCGCCGCCACCGCACTGATGTCCCAGAAGTGCGCATGGCTCAGATCGATCAGCACCTTCGGCGGCGTGCCGAGGAAATCGAAGCTGGCGACGAATTGCCCGGCCGATGCGAAAAACACCTGGCCGCGCACCGCATACACGCGCACCCCATCGTCACCATCGCTGGCCTGCACATGCAGCATGCGCCCGACCTTGCGCGCGAAGAACAGTGCCGACAGCAGGACGCCGACCAACACGCCGCGCGCCAGATCGTGCGTCCAGACCGTGACCACGACGGTGCCAAGCATCACTACCGACGAACTTGCCGGGTGCCTGCGCAGATCGCGTAGCGACCCCAGTTGAAGGTGCCGATGCTGACCATGATCATCACCGCCACCAATGCCGCCATCGGAATCTGACTCACCCAGGCCGCGCCATACACCACCATCAGCAGCAGGACCACGCCAGCCACCAGGCACGACAAGCGCCCGCGTCCGCCCGAGCGCACATTGATGACCGACTGCCCGATCATCGCGCAGCCCGCCATGCCGCCGAAGCATCCTGCCACCATGTTCGCCAGGCCTTGACCTGCGCATTCGCGGTTGCGCTGCGACGGGGTATCGGTCAGGTCTTCGACTATCTGCGCCGTCATCAACGACTCCAGCAAGCCGACCATCGCCAGCGTCGTCGATACCGGCAGCAGGATGCGCGCGCTGTCCCACGTCAGTGGCACATCCGGCAGCAAAAACACCGGCAGGCTGTCGGGCAGGTGGCCCATGTCGCCCACGTGTCGGAGATCGAGATGCCAATACGCGCATGCCGCCGTCAGCACCACAATCGCGACCAGCGGCGAAGGAATGGCCGTGGTGATCCGCGGGAGCAGATAGATGATGGCCAATGCCGCTGCGCACACCCCGTACACCGGCCATGGCATGCCGACCAGCTCCGGCAGCTGTGCCAGGAAGATCAGGATCGCCAATGCGTTGACGAAGCCGGTGATCACCGAGCGCGAGACAAAACGCATCAACGCGCCCAGACGCAATGCGGCTGCAATCAGCTGCAGCACGCCCGCCAGCACGGTCGCCGCCAGCAGGTACTGCAGCCCATGGTCCTTGACCAGATCCACCATCAACAACGCCATGGCACCGGTGGCGGCAGAAATCATGCCTGGCCGGCCACCGGCGATCGACGTCACCACTGCAAGACAGAATGCCGCGCAGAGCCCAACCTTGGGATCGACGCCGGCTATGATCGAAAACGCGATGGCTTCGGGAATCAGCGCAAGCGCGACCACGATGCCGGCGAGCACATCGCCACGCACGTTGCCGAGCCATTGCTGGCGCAACGGGAAATTTCTGGACATTGAACGACTCCGTACGCCGGCAACCACACGGCGCATTACATGCACGTCAAACACCTGGACCTTCGCAGCAACTGCGAGCGCGTGATGCCTTAGGTCAGGGTGGTGTCATGTGTCCAAGGAGATCGTTGGTGACGAGTGGCGATACTAACGCGCTCACGCCGATGCAAACAACCCGTGGGCGCGCTTGTGCATCGGCATCGAACATCAGACGAAGGTCAACGACGCGCACGCGTGAGCGCAGCCGTTGTTGGCAGCCAACGAATCAGTCGTCGCTGACCACACGCTCGCCCATCAGTTCGCGTTCGCGCTTTTCCAGTTCTTCGGCGTAACGCTTGCGCACGAATCCCTCCGACAGCACGCCCAGCACCTTGCGATCGCTGTCGATCACGGCCAACTCATCGGCCTGCGTGGTATCGAAGACCTTCATGGTCGCCACGATGTCGGTGTTGGCCAGCAGCGCCGCATCGCGGTGCTTGGCATAGTCGCCGACCGGCGCGTCCAGCTGCACGTTGTCGGCGTACAGCACGGCCAATGGCACCACGCCGGCGTAGTGTCCGTCTGCATCTTCCAGCACCACGCGTTGCGTGGAGCCCAACGGGAACCGCCGCCGGAATTCGGCCACGCTGATGTCGTGCGCGGTGTGGTTGGCGTCCTTGCGCATCATCTTGCCGGCCGACAGGTTACGTACCCAGCCCACATCGCGCGCACTGCGGATGTTTTCGCCGCGCAGATGCAGCCGCCAGGTGGAGAACGAATACCCGAACACCTGCCGCACTACGGTATTGGCCACCAGCACCGCCACC
This sequence comes from Xanthomonas phaseoli pv. phaseoli, assembly GCA_022749655.1. GTDB lineage: Bacteria > Pseudomonadota > Gammaproteobacteria > Xanthomonadales > Xanthomonadaceae > Xanthomonas > Xanthomonas phaseoli. The sequence goes on along the minus strand of CP094243.1, from coordinate 1,265,135 downwards.
ATCACCGCACTGGCCAGTACGAAATCGTGCGTGCCTTCCAGGATCAACATGGCCATGGTCATCGGCGCGCCGACAATGGCCGCCGCCAGTGCGGCCATGCCCACCAGCGATGCACTGGTGGTGTCCACCACCGCAGCGCCCAGCAACACGTTCAGGCTCACCGCGAACAGGCTGCCCACCAGCGAGCCCATGAACAACGAGGCGAAGAACAGACCGCCGCGGAAACCGAAACCCAGCGAAATTCCCGACGCAACGCACTTGAGCACCAACAGGATGGCGAGCACCTGCAAGGTGCTGCTGCTGGTCAGGTCCAGATGCAATGCGCCATGCCCCGAGGACAACACCTGCGGCGAATACATCGCCAGCGGAATCAGCAACAACCCACCGATGACCGGGCGCCCCCACACCGGCAGATTGATGCGGCCCACGCCGCGTTCGATTCCGGCAACCAAGCGCATCACCGCAATGCCGATCAGCGCGCACGCCAGGCCCAGTGCGATGTAGACCGCATAGTCGCGCGGCTGCAATTGGTAGGCCGCAGCAGCGGGCAACGAATACGGCGCCGCACCCAGGGCATTGGCCATGAACGCGCCAGCCAATGCGGCGGCGGCCACCGGTGCCAATGCCGATGGCGTGTAGGCACCAATGACGATCTCGAACGCATAGAACGCACCGGCCAGCGGCGCACCAAAGGCGCCGGCAATCGCACCAGCCGCACCGGCGCCCACCAGCGTGCGCATGTCCGCACGCCGCACTCAACACGCGTCCCAGCTGCGAGCCGGCGCCCGACCCCATCTGCGTATACGTCGCCTCCAGCCCCACCGACGCACCGAAGCCGTTGGACAACAAGGTCTGCACCGCAACGATCAGGTTGTCGCGCATGGACATGCGCCCGCCATGCAAGGCATTGGCTTCCACCGCATCCACGAGCGGCCGTTTGCGCCGCCGCGCCATCAGCGTCACCAGGCCAACCAGCAAGCCGCCAAGCGGCAAGACCAGCAACTGCGTGGCTGTCATCGAGGTGGCCGTGCTGAGCCGCTGCTCGGGCGCGAGCGCGTAGAGCCAGCTCTGCAGGCGATGCGCAATGCCGGCCTGCAGCACCATCAAACCAGCGGCGATCAGCCCCACCAGCGCAGCCAGGGCAATGAACCAGAGATCGTTGGCGCGCAGCTGCCTGCGCAAGCCGTCCAGTGGCCGGCGGAGTTGCGCCGCCATGGCGTGCACTGCTGGCAAGGTGTGGGAAAGTGGCTGCATGGGACCAGTGATTGCAGGATCGGCGCGCCGACAGAGCCGGCATCCGCTGTAGGGCCTAGTGTGCATGAGTGCCGCTGACCTGAGGCAATCTGGCACGGTGGTGAAGCAAGCGCCGCGCCGCTGGCGTGATTGCAGGGCCACCCATTCAGGCGCCAGAATCAGGGCCGGCACGCGGCACACCATGCGCGTGCGATCGCTGGGCCACTCGAACAGGGATGCACGATGCTCTACCTGCTGCTGGGCTTGATCGCGACCGAAGGCATCTTGCTGATCACCTGGAACCGCCACTATTTCAACTGGGGTCTGCCGGTATTTTCACGGCGTAGTGCGGTCACCGGCGATGCGTTGGCCTGCTTTTCGCTGGCGCTGGTGGAAAATGCGGTCGAGCCATCGCGCTGGCCGGACTTGCGGTTCCATCGCCTGTCCGAAGACGTGTATGCGTTTCGCGAAACCTTCCTGTTCGTCGGCGGTGTCTATCCGTTGATCATGCGCGGGCGCATCGTTGTCGACCGTCGACAACGCGCGATCATCGTGACCGGGTTCTGCAACTGGACCGTGCTGATGATGGTGGTGGGTTTTCTGGTTCCGGCAGCCGTCATCAGGCCAGGGGCCACGCTGATGTTCGCGGGGCTTCTCATGCTGTCCTATCTGCTGCAACGCAGCCGTTTCATCGGTGTCGAAACAGCGGTGCACTTGCTCCTGCAGACCAACACCACCGCGTTGATCCCGCGCGGGCCTGATGCATCCAGGCGCGCATCTACCGACTGACGGTTGCTGCGAGCGCTGCGTTGCTGGGCGTCAATCCACCACGCACAGCGGTGTTTCTCCGGGCCGTAAGGTCAGCACGCGCACGCCGGTCCGCGTCACCGCCACGGTATGTTCGAACTGCGCCGACAACTTGCCATCGCGCGTATGCACCGGCCACTGATCCGGTTGCGAACGGATCGCCGCACGGCCCTGGTTGATCATCGGCTCGATGGTGAACACCATGCCTTCCTGCAGCTCCAAGCCGGTGCCTGCGTGGCCGTAATGCAGAATCTGCGGATCTTCATGCATCTCACGGCCGATGCCGTGCCCGCAGTACTCCTTGACCACGCTGTAGCCGTGCGCACGCGCGTGCCGCGCAATGGCATGGCCGATATCGCCTAGGCGCGCGCCCGGCGCACCGCCGCAATCCCTTTCCACATCGCCTGATACGTGGCCTGTACCAGCCGACGCGCCGGATAGGCGACCTCGCCCACCAGATACGTGGTACTGGAGTCAGCGATATAGCCGTTCTTTTCCAGCGTAATGTCCAGGTTGACGATCTGCCCGCTGCGCAACACGTCATCGGCCGATGGCACGCCATGGCAGACCACATCGTCGATGGAGGCATTGAGTACGAATTCGAAACCGTATTGCCCCTTGCTCGCAGGCCGTGCGTCGAGCTCATCGACAATCATGCGCTCGACAAACGCATTGAGTTCCAGCGTGCTGCGACCTTCCAGCGGCAAGCGATCCAGCGCATCGAATACCTGCGCCAGTAGCTGGCCAGACACCGCCATCAGCGCAATCTCGTCGGGCGACTTGATCACGCCCGGCCCGGTTTCAAGGCTTGCGGCCGTACGCCCGCCGCGCGCAATTGGTCGGCCACGATCTGCTGAAATGGCGTGTCCGGATGCATTTCGCACAGCATGCCGACCTTGATCCAGAAATTGGCCTGCGCATTGATCGAGCGGCTACTCACCGTGCACGCACGGCGGAGTTGGTCGTGCAGGTCGTCGTCGATATTGACGATGCCCATGATGGCTCCTGTTCGGCGTCGATATACGAATCGTATATGAAACGTATATTTGCACGCAATCGCTTCGGGCAGGGCTGCCGTCGAGGGCAATGCCTGTCCGGCGTGTGCTGCGAGCCCCGGGCGGATGCGATGACCCAACGCCTGGAAGCACCGCCGCACACCACGTGCACGGCAGCGGGTTGCGTTCGTCAGCGCTCGACCGCCGAAGGCGTCCGCCCGATGCGGGCGCAGATCTCGCTCACCCACTCGATAAACACACGCACCTTGGTGCTCAACTGTCGGCTGGGCGCATAGGCGATGAAGACATCCAACGGCGCCGGACGCCAGTCTTGCAGAACCGGCACCAACGCGCCGCGTTCGATGGCCGGGCGCACCATGAAATCGAGCGTGTGGATCAGCCCGAGCCCGGCCAATCCGGTCGCCAGATGCGCGTTGCTTTCGTTGACCATCACGCTGCAGTTGGGAACGATCTCCAGCGGCGCTCCATCGTCCAGGAAATGCAGCGGCGGCGCTTTGCCACTATGCGCGGAGAAGTAGCCCACCACTGGAAACGCCGGGCTTTTCAGCTGCTCGGGGTGGGTCGGGACACCGTAGCGTGCGAGATAGTCAGGACTCGCGCAGGTGGTCCACGCAAGGCTGCCGATCTTGCGCGATATCAGCGCGCCGTCGTCTGCCGTGCTGCGGATGGCGCAGTCGATATTTTCGCCGATGACATCCACCGTGCGATCGGTGACGCCAAGCTGCAGCTGGATATCCGGATAGCGTGCACAGAACTCCGGCAATGCGGGTATCAACAATCCGCACGCCGTCGAGCCGCCCGTATCTACACGAAGCCGGCCCTTGGGGCTGCCTTGGGCACGTCCCAACGAGGCTTCCACGTCGTCCAGCTCCGTGAGCAGATGCCGCACGCGCTCGTAATACGCAGCGCCGTCATTGCTGACACGCACGCGGCGCGTGCTGCGTTCAAGCAATTTGACTCCCAGATGTTTTTCCAGCGCGCTGATCGACTTGCTCAGCGTGGCATTGGGCATCTGTAGCGATTCTGCCGCACGGTTGAAGCCACCGGTTTCCACCACGCGCGCAAAGGCGCGGATTGCCTGCAGGTGATCCATTGATCGCTCCGTCTGGAGCGTCTGATTATTTCTGCAGGGGATAAAAAGAATCAATGATATGCCGGTTTATTGCCACAGCGACGGTCAATAGACTGCCTGCAACGCGGGAACTCCGCTCAAGAGGCGAACACCATGCACGTCCAGGATCTGGTCAACATTCACCCCACCAAACACGCCGGGAAGATCGCCTAGGTCACCGGCGGCAGCTCGGGCATCGGCCTGGCCGCCGCCAAGCGGCTGGCGCTGGAGGGCGCAACGGTGGTCATCAGCGGCCGCCGGCAGCAGGAACTGGACCGGGCGGTCACCGAGATCGGCCACGGCGCCACGGCGGTACGCGCCGACATTTCCGTTGGTGCAGAGCTTGACGCCGTCATGGACGGCATCGCCACCGCGCATGGACGACTGGACCTGCTGCTTGCCAACGCAGGCGGCGGCGAATTTGCGCCAATCGACTCCATCACCGAAGCAGGCTTCGACAAGTACTTCAACATCAACGTCAAGGGCACCCTGCTGACCGTGCAGAAGGCGCTGCCACTGATGGGCGCCGGCAGCGCCATCGTGGTGACGGGCTCCATCGCGGCAAACCAGGAGGTTTCCAATTTCGGCGTGTATGCCGCAACCAAGGCGGCGCTGCGCTCGTTCGTCAGGACATGGGCATCCGAGCTGAGAGCTCGCGACATCCGCGTCAACCTGATCGCGCCCGGCGTCGTGGTCACACCCGCCTATCGATCCGAATTGGGCATGAGCGCGGAAGACATCGACGCCTACCTCGACCAGATCAAGCAGAAGGCACCACTGGGCCGCTCGGCAAGCCCGGATGAAATGGCCAAGGCGATGTCCTTCCTGGCATCGGACGACGCCTCCTACATCACCGGCATCGAGCTGACAGTGGACGGCGGCCTGACCCAGATCTGACCCACACGGGCGGCGCGCTACCTTGAGTGCACGTCCAATCCACTGGAGACAAACAAGATGAGCATGCAAAACAATTTGGCGATTGCGCAAAACTTCCTTGAAAAGATCGGCTCCGGTGCATCGCCTGAGACCATCGCGGCAATGTTCAGTGCGGATCTGCAATGGCATATCCCGGGCGACCCATCCGCACTGCCATGGGTTGGGCGACGCAGCGGGCGCGGCGCGGTAGAAGCGTTCGTCCGCGATTCCAGCACGATGATGGAGCGCCTCCGGTTCGAGGTGCATGATCTGCTGGCCAGCAACGACCGCGCTGTCATCGTGGGTGAGCTCGCCAGCCGCATCACCGCCACCGGAAAGCTCATCGAAACGCCGTTTACGATCGTGCTCACCATCACGGGGAACGATATCTCGCAGTTTCTGATGCTTGAAGACAGCTTTGCGGTGGCTGCTGCGTCGCGAACTGCGGAGCCATGACTGTCTGAAGTCTGAGATTGAGCCAGATCGCCATTGGATGACCACCGAAGGGTCAGATCGACTTCCAGCAACTGCTCATCATCAGGATGCGCGCAACATCCGATTGCCTCATGGAGGCTGATGGTGGGCCCACCAGGATTCGAACCTGGAACCAAAGGATTATGAGTCCTCTGCTCTAACCATTGAGCTATAGGCCCGAGTGTCTGGCGGCGAGATGGCGAGCATGTCGGGCCGTGCAGCGGACGCGAAAGTTTACCTGTCTGGGCGTCGCCCTGTCTGCTAGCCGGCTTGTACCTGCAACGACCCCGGCACGCACAGCCGAAAGATCATGCCTGGGCGTCACAACGAAAAAGCCCAGCGGCGGCTGGGCTTTGGGCATCGAATTTGCTGGCGCCGCGCACGCAATCGCGCGATCTAGACGCAACCAGCAAACCTATCAATCTCGAATCACAAATCCCAATCCTGTCCTCAGGCATCAGCCGTCTCAAACTGCCCATCGATCAACTGCCGACCTGCACGAAAACCGTGCGCGATGGCCTCTTGGTAGGTCGCATAGGCCAGCCCGTTGCAGGCGATGCGCGGCTGGCGCTTGCCGCCGAGCGCATACACGTCCACCCACAGCGTCCACTTGGCATTAGGGGAAGCCTGCTCGGCGCGCACGCGGATCTCGTGTTCGCGGTACGTGGTGGTTTCAAAGCGGCTTTGCCTACTCATAAAGCGATCTCGTCTCCATTCGTCGGCCAACTTAGAAGTCGCGGTCAGAACGCCACGTGAGGTTTGCGGAAACATCGGCTTAATGTTGCGTGGCCGTGTAGCTTCGTCGGCGGTGCGTGAAACGTCCGGGCACTTCGCCACCAACACGCGCCTTGCATGCGATCGACAGCTGCCCGAGTCCCCAGCATAGCCAATTGCCTACGCCATCACGCAACACCCCCCCCGCATAAGCGGGGCTGTTGCGTGATCACTGCACGGTTACGACCGCGGCGTCAGTCGATATCCAAGAACGAGCGCAGCTGTTCCGAACGGCTCGGGTGACGCAGCTTGCGCAACGCCTTGGCCTCTATCTGACGAATCCGCTCGCGGGTGACGTCAAACTGCTTACCGACCTCTTCCAGCGTGTGATCGGTGTTCATGTCGATACCGAAGCGCATGCGCAGCACCTTCGCCTCGCGCGGGGTGAGGCCAGCCAACACGTCACGCACCGTCTCGGAGAGATTGATGTTGGTGGTGTTGTCGATCGGGGACTCCACATTGGTGTCCTCGATGAAGTCGCCCAGATGCGAATCCTCGTCGTCGCCGATCGGAGTTTCCATCGAGATCGGCTCCTTGGCGATTTTCATCACCTTGCGGATCTTGTCCTCGGGCATGTCCATTTCCTTGGCCAGTTCCTCCGGCGTGGCCTCGCGGCCGAACTGCTGGAGCATCTGGCGGGAAATGCGGTTCAACTTGTTGATCGTTTCGATCATGTGCACCGGGATACGGATGGTGCGCGCCTGATCGGCGATCGAACGGGTGATGGCCTGGCGGATCCACCACGTTGCATACGTCGAGAACTTGTAGCCGCGACGGTATTCGAACTTGTCCACGGCCTTCATCAGGCCGATGTTGCCTTCCTGGATCAGGTCCAGGAACTGCAGGCCGCGGTTGGTGTACTTCTTGGCGATGGAGATGACCAGACGCAGGTTGGCCTCGACCATTTCCTTCTTGGCCTTGCGTGCCTTGGCTTCGCCATAGGCCATCGCACGGCTGATTTCCTTGATCTCGCCCAGGGTCAGGTAATTGGCCTTTTCCATCTCGATCGAGCCCTGCTGCTCGGAGATGATCTGGTCCTTGACGTCGCGCAGCGCCGAGGACCACTTCTGCTTGCGCTTGAGTGCGTCTTCCACCCATTCCAGGTTGGTCTGGTTGCCTTCCCAGGAGCGGATGAAGTCCTTACGCGGCATGCGCGCCACGGTGGTGGCCAGGTGCAGCACCTTGCGCTCGTGGTCCTTGATGCCGTTGACCACGCCACGCAGCTGGGTGACCAGCGCATCGGTCAGCGGCAGCGGCAGCTTGAAGGTGGTGAAAATCGCCGCCACGTCTTCGCGTGCCTTGACCACCAGCTTGTGTTCGGCACCGTTCTTGGCATAGGCCTTCTTGAACTTGGCGTATTCGTTGGCCAGGTTCTCCATGCGCGTGGCCACTTCCACCGGGTCCGGACCGGTCGGGCCGGCTTCTTCTTCGGCAGCGTCGTCATCGCCGTCTTCGTCGTCGTCTTCGTCCACCGCTTCATCGTCGGACACGGCGACCGGGCCGGCCGCAGCCAATGCAGCAGCGGCGGCATCGGCCTCTTCGATCAGGTCGTTGAAGCCGACCACGATCTCGGCCAGACGCTTCTTGCCTTCCTTGTGCGCTTCGTAATCGGCCAGCAGCATTTCGGTCGACAGCGGGAACACGCCCAGTGCTGCCTGGACCTGGCTGAGGCCTTCTTCGATACGCTTGGCGATGGCGATTTCGCCTTCGCGGGTCAGCAGCTCGACCGTGCCCATTTCGCGCATGTACATGCGCACCGGGTCGGTGGTGCGGCCACCTTCGGTGTCGAGCGCGGTCAGCGCGGCGGCAGCTTCTTCGGCGGCGGTGTCGTCGACCTCGCGGTTGCCGGTATTGCCATCGTTGAGCAACAGGGTTTCGGCATCGGGTGCAACTTCATGGACATCGATGCCCATGCCGTTGATCATGCTGATGATGTCTTCGATCTGCTCCGGGTCGACCAGGTCGTCGGGCAGATGGTCATTGACTTCGGCGTAGGTCAGATAGCCCTGTTCCAGGCCCTTGCTGATCAGTAGCTTGATGTCGGATTGCTGGGCAGGACGTTCGTTGGCCATGAGTGCTCGCGCCACCGGCTTTGAGATTGGAAAGAGAACCTAGCATTATACCAGCGTGAAGCCCGGTCTGCCGGATTCAAGACGGGACCGCTGGTGGACGTGTTGTATCTAGGGTCTGAGAAGGAAGGTCACCGGGCCATCGTTGACCAGGTCGACAACCATATGGGCACCGAAACGCCCGGTTTCCACCCCACCGCAGTGTTTTTCGCGGCAGATCGCCACCAATCGATTGAACGCCGGTTCAGCCTCCAATGGCGGCGCGGCGGTGCTGAAGCCCGGGCGGTTGCCGGAACTGGTGTCCGCAGCCAGGGTGAACTGGCTGACCAGCAGCAGGCCGCCGCCCGTATCGGTGAGTGAGCGGTTCATCTTGCCGGCGGCGTCGCCGAACACCCGATAGCTCAGCAACCGCTCCGCCAGGCGCCGGATCTGCGCATCACTGTCGCCGGGCTCCACGCCGATCAGGGCCAGCAGTCCGGGACCGATCTGCCCGACGATTTGGTCATCGACCGTGACGCTGGCGCGGGTGACGCGCTGGATCAGTGCAAGCATGGGCATTCTCGGGCGGCAAACTGTGCCGCGCAGCATGCCCAGCGCTGCCGGCACTGTCACGCGCGGGCCTTCGCGGTCTGCGCTGTTTAGAATTGCGCCGATGACACCTGATGTTCGCGCTCGCCTGTTGTATGCCACCGCCGCCACCGTGGGCCGCTTGCCGTGGCCGTTGCTCAAGCGCGTGGCCGACACGCTGGCCTGGAGCTGGCGCAAGCTCAATGCACGCGAATCACGCGTGGCGCGCCGCAATCTGGAGCTGGCGTACCCGGAACTGAGCGCCGAGCAGCGCGCGCGCTTGCATGCGCAGATCCTGCAATCGACCGCGCGGCAGACGCTGGAGGTGCTGCGCACCTGGACCCGCCCGCCGGCGGAGAACCTGGCACGCCTGCAGCGCAACGGACAGGAACTCTACGACGCCGCGCTGGCCTCCGGGCGCGGGGTCATCGTGGCGGCGCCGCATTTCGGCAACTGGGAACTGCTCAACCAGTGGCTGTCCGAACGCGGGCCGATCGCGATCGTCTACCGGCCGCCGGAATCCGAGGCGGTGGATGGCTTCCTGCAGTTGGCACGTGGTGGCGACAACGTCCGCCAGGTGCGCGCCGAAGGCCCGGCGGTGCGGCAGTTGTTCAAGGTGCTCAAGGATGGCGGCGCGGTCGGCATCCTGCCGGACCAGCAACCGAAGATGGGCGATGGCGTGTTCGCACCGTTCTTCGGCATTCCGGCCTTGACCATGACCCTGGTCAACCGGCTGGCCGAGCGGACCGGGGCGATCGTGCTCTACGGTTGGTGCGAACGCGCCGGCGACGATCTGCAGTTCGTGCTGCACGTGCAGCCGGCCGACCCCGCGGTGGCCGATGCGGACCCGGTGCGTGCAGCCAGTGCGCTCAACGCCGGCATCGAACAGATCGCCCGGCGCGACCCGGCGCAATATCAGTGGACCTACAAGCGCTACACACTGCGTCCGCCGGGCAGCGGTGAGGCCAACCCGTATGCGACCGAGCGGCATCCGCACTAGCCCCGGCGCTCAGTCGTCGTGCGGATCGGCAGGCGTGTCCAGGATGCGTTGATAGAACGCCAGGTCCAGCCAGCGCCCGAACTTGAAACCGGCCTCGCGCACGGTGCCGGCGTGGGTGAAACCGAACTGTTCGTGCAACGCGATGCTGGCCTGGTTGCTGGCATCGATGCCACCTACCAGCACGTGCACGCCGCGCGCTTGCGCCGCTGCGATCAGGGCCTGCAACAGGAGACGCCCCAGGCCCTTGCCGCGATGGTCGCGGTGCACGTAGATCGAATGCTCGACGCTGTACTTGAAGGCGGGCCAGGCGCGAAAGGTACCGTAGCTGGCAAAGCCCATCAGGGTGCCGTCGTCGTGCTCCACGCCGATCACCGGAAAGCCGCCCGCCTGCTTGGTGGCGAACCAGCCGACCATGCTCTCCGGTGGCCTGGGACGGTAGTCGTACAGCGCAGTGGAATTGGCGATGGCTTCGTTGAAGATGTCCAGGATGGCGCCGGCATGGCGCGCTTGGCTGCAATCGACAATGTGCATGGGGCCCGGCGAACATGGAGGTCGCCCGATTAGAAAGCATTGCCGCACCCTGAACAACGCGGACCGCAGGGCAACCAAGCGGCGCGGGCCTGCCCACTCAATCGGCAGCGGCTGGATGCAGCGTTCTACCCGGTCGTGGCGACCGCCTGTTGCCAGGCGCGCGACAATGGGTAGATGCGATCACGCAGTGACCGCGGCGGCGCCCGCCTTGAAGCGGCCGTGGCAATCCCCATTTGGAGTCGTGCATGAGCAGCCCCTCCCCTCCCCAGCGCACAGGCCTTCGGCGATCCGGCGGCGATTCGCTGTGAGCGCGCCGCGTCCGAACTGCGCGCCGGGCGCCCGGTCTTGCTGACGGCGGCCGATGGGCAGGCGCGTGCGGTGCTGGCGCTGGATAGCAGCACGGCGCAGTCGTATGCGGCGTTCGCCCGCGCCGCGGGGGCGTCACTATCTCTTCGTGACGCCCACCCGCGCCCAGGTGCTGGGCCTGAGCGCGCCGCAGGGTGCGCGCGTAGGCCTGATCGATCACAGCTACGACCAGCTCGCCGCGCTGGCCTACCTGCGCGACACCCCGGTGCCCGCGCAGTGGACGGCCGGCGATGCGCTGGATGCCGGCGGCGTGGAGATCGCGCGGCTTGGCCTGCTGCTGCCGGCGCTGCTGGCGGTGGAGTTGCGCGATGTGCACGACCATGCCGCGTTCGCCGGCTGCCAGTCGCTGGCGCTGGACGATTTGAGCCGCGGCTGTGCCACCTCCGCGGCAGCCGGCTACGAGCTGGTGACCCGCACCCCGGTACCGCTGCGCGGCCTGGGCATGAGCGAGTTCGTGGTGTTTCGCGGCGGCGTGGCGCAGCGCGACCAGGTGGCGATCGTGGTCGGCCAGCCGGACCTGAGCACTGCGGTGCCGGTGCGCGTGCACTCGTCGTGCCTCACCGGCGACCTGTTCGGCTCGCTCAAATGCGATTGCGGCGACCAGCTGCGGCACGGCCTGGCCAAGTTGAAGGAGCTCGGTGGCGGCGTCCTGCTGTATTTGGACCAGGAAGGGCGTGGCACCGGCATCGCCGCCAAGATGCGCGCCTACGGCTATCAGCATGCGGGCCTGGACACCATCGATGCCGACGCACAGCTGGGCTTTGGTCCGGACGAGCGCCGCTACGGCAGTGCGGTGGCGATGCTGCGCGGGCTGGGCATCAGCCGGATCCGGCTGTTGACCAATAACCCGGCCAAGGCCGAACGCCTGCGTGCGGCCGGCATCGTGGTCGAAGACCGCATCGCGATCACCGGCGACATCACCGCCGAAAACGAGCAATACCTGCGCACCAAGGCCGCGCGCGCCGGCCACGCGCTGGATGTGGATGCGTTGATCCTGGCCGCGCAATAACGCGCCCGGCGCCGGGTGCGCCGGCACTGGGCAGCCGGCTATGCTTGCGCACCGCTTCTGCAGGCCAGCCACGTGCACGACGCTCCACCGCCGCACCCCGACGTCATGGTCCGGCCCGCCCCGGCAGAAGCCCCAGCCGTGACGCACAGCCAGTGGCAGTCGCTGCCGCGTCGCGGTGCGTATGTGGCGGCGATCAATGGCGCGCTCGGCGGAGGATGTGCGGGCCTGATCGCAGCCGGCGTCACGATTGTCTGGCTGCACGCCTGGCGTTACTGGCCGGCGGTGCTGGGCGTGACCGCGGTCATCGCCCTGCTGGGCGCCTGGTTGGCGGTCAAGCGGCACCGGCTGACGCACTGGAAACTCGATCAGCATGGCCTGGCGCTGCAGCGCGGTCATCTGTGGCAAAGCGATACGCGTGTCCCGATTTCGCGCGTGCAGCATGTGGACCTGCGTCGCGGGCCGATCGAACGCGCGACCGGCCTGACCACGCTGGTGGTGCACACCGCCGGCAGCCGGCTCAATGCGGTGGCGCTGTCGGGGCTGGATCAGGACGATGCCGAGCGCCTGCGCGACCGCCTGGCCCGGCAGCTCGATCACGACGACGACGCGCTATGAATGCCGTTGCACATCGCGGCAACGACGAGCAGCGCCTGCATCCGTTGTCGTGGGTGTTCGTGTTGCTGCAGCAGTTCCGTCAGTTCCTGATTCCGCTGGCGGCACTGATCCTGTTCGGCAGCCGCGACGGCAATCGCGATGTTGCCGACCAGATCGCCACCGCGGTGGTGATTGCGGTGCTGGTGGCGATTTCGGTGCTGCGCTACTTCACCTACCGCTACCGGATCGGCAGCGATAGCGTGGCCATTCGCAGCGGCTTGTTGGAACGCAGCCGGCGCGATATTCCGTTTGCGCGCATCCATAACGTGGTGGTGCATCAATCGCTGCTGCACCGTCTGGCCGGCGTGGCCGAGGTGCGGCTGGAGTCGGCCGGCGGACACAAGCCGGAAGCGGAGATGCGCGTGCTGCGGCTGGATCAGGCGCTTGCGCTGGAAGACCTGATACGGCGCCGTGCAATCGACGCAGGCGTGCCGGCGCCGCAGATCGAAGAAGACAGCGGCAGCTTGCTGCGCCTGCCGATGGCCGAGGTCATCCGGCTGGGCCTGATCTCCAATCGCGGCATGGTGGTGGTGGCGGCCGGCTTTGGCGTGATCTACCAGATGATTCCGCGCCGCACGGTATCCGACTTCGTCGAGCATAACGGCGAGCTGGCCTATCGCTACGTCAGCCAGATCCATCCCGGCGTCGCGGTCACCGCAACGCTGGCGATCCTCGCCACGCTTGCCCTGTTGTTGGCGATGCGCGCGCTGTCGGTCGCCCTGGCGGTGACCCAGTACCACGGCTTCCATCTGAGCGAATCCGAGCGCCGCCTCACCGTGGAGCGCGGGCTGCTGACGCGGATCCGCAGCAGCGTGGCGTTGCGGCGGATCCAGTCGTGGACGTTGTACGAAGGCCTGCTGCATCGCCTGTTCGGTCGTCGCCAATTGCGGGTGGACACCGCAGTGGCCGGCAGAGGCGATAACGAAGGCAGCGCACTGAAGGAGCTCGCGCCCATTGCCGAGCCGCAGCACTGCGATGCCTTGCTGCAACGCCTACTGCCCGGCATCGCCTGGCCGCCGACGCAGTGGCAAACGATCGCCACGCATTGCTGGTGGCGCTTGAGTCTGCCCGCCGCGCTGATGCTGCTGCCGCTGACGGCGGGCCTGGCGTGGCAGTTCGGCAGCCAGGCCTTGTGGTTGCTGGTGTGGCTGCCGTGGAGCGCGTTCAAGGCGCAGCGCCAGGTGCAGCGCATGGCCTATGCGGTGGATGCGCGTTACGTCGCGGTGCGCGGCGGCTGGTGGAAGCGCTGGTGGCGGCTGGCCGAGCTGGACAAGCTGCAGGCGCTGCAGCTGCAGCGCTCGCCGTTGGATCGGCTATCCGGCACCGCCACGCTTTGGCTGGATACGGCCGGCGCCAGTGCCACCGGCCCGGCATTGCGGCTGCGCTTTGTGCCGTTCGCCCAGGCGCAGGCGCTGCAGGCGCAACTCGGTGCCGCGCTGGCGCGGCGCAAGCTACGCTGGTGATTGGGCAATCGGGAATCGGGATTGGATCAACCGCGCACCGGAAGCATCTCGTCAACGATCCACCAGCAGCGATCAACGCTGCGACGGCCCCCAATATCCGAGCTCGCGACGGATCTGCAACCCGCGCCACGCCGCACCCAGCGGCTTGCGGCGCAACCTGCCGAGCTTGCCGGCAATGAAGTCTTCGGTGGCGGCAATCACCCGTTCGGAAGACTGCCCGTCGCGATACGGGTGAATCGCATCGGCGTAACTGGCGAGCGCGCGACGCAGTGCCGCATCCGGCGCCAGCGCGCGCGCCAGCTGCTGCGGCAACTGCTCTGCCTGACGGAAGTCGAGCATGTGCGGCTGCGGCACGCGGTTGCGAAAGGTCACCACCGGTTTGTGCTGCACCACGAACTCGGACACGATCGATGAGGTATCGGAAACCAGCACATCGGCCGCACGTTGCGCGGCCATGACCTCTTCTGGCTCGATGAAGCGTGCGTTGGCGCCTGCCAGTGCGCGATAGCGATCGAACAGTTCCGGAGCGCACTTCGGGTGCAAGGTCAGCAGCCAGTAATGCGCGCCGCGCGCGATGTCGGCGGCGATCTCGTCGTAGAGTGCGGGCGCTGCGCTCAACCGCTCGGTAAAGGTGGAACCGAACAGGATCACCGGGCGGCCGGCGGCCGGCGCACGCAAGGCCGCGCTACGGCCGCCATCGTCGCGAAAGACCGGATCGAGCTTGGGCCAGCCGGTTTCCACCACGGCAAAATGGCCCTCACGCACGCTGCCCAGCGCGCGGAACGGCGCGGTGGTGGCCGGGCCTTGCGTGCAGTACAGATCGAACAGCCCACGCACCCTGAAATGGCCGCGATTGTCCTCGCGCTTTTGCACGTTGAAACCGTGAAACAGCTGCACTTTCGCACCGGAAACAAACGGTGGCACCCAGTTGGCGGCACTGAACACCGCACGCGGGCGCAGCGCCAGCGCCTCGCGCAGGCCGACCTCGCGCACGCCCGGCAGCGCCAACCCGCGCGCGCCACCTTCGAACCAGGCCGACACCGCGTGCCCGCAGGCCTGTAACGCCTGCGCCAATGGCGCCAGAATAGGCAACGCGTAACGCTCCGTTGCGAACAGCAGGTAATCGGCCATCACATGTCCTCTTCGACCGCACCCGACGAACGGCCGCGCATCAGCGCCTGCATTATCGCGTTCAACGAGGCCGATCGCCTACGCGACTGTCTAGCCTCGCTGGCGTTCTGCGACGAGATCGTGGTGGTGGACTGCGGCTCCACCGATGCCACCGCCGCCATCGCCAGCGCGTACGGCGCACGCGTACTGCACCGCGCCTTCGATGGCTACCGCAGCCAGAAGGCATTCTGCGTTGCGCAGGCCAGCCACGACTGGGTGTTGTGCCTGGACGCCGACGAACGCGTCAGCGATGCCCTGCGCGCCTCGATCATCGCGGCGCGCGATACCGGTTTCGCCACGGCGGCCGGCTACCGCTTCGCACGCCTGTCCGACTACTTCGGTCGCTTCCTGCGCCACGGCAATGCATATCCGGACCGGGTGCTGCGCTTGTTCGATCGCCGCCGCGGCGGCTGGCGCGGCAAGCGCGAGATCCACGAGGCGGCCAGCGTGGATGGCCCCGTGGAGACCTTGGCGGGCGATCTGATCCATTACCCGTACCGCTCGCTGATGCAGCAACTGAGCAAGACCCAGCGCTACGCGCAGATGATGGCCGAGCACGAACATGCGCGCGGCAAACGCGCCACCTGGAGCAAGCTGGTGCTGGCGCCGGCCTGGCGCTTCTGGCGCGGCTACCTGTTGCGCGGCGGCTTTCGCGATGGCTGGCATGGGCTGATCTACGCCTATGTGCGCGCCAACTACGTCCGCCAGAAGACCATCATGTTGTGGCTGCTGCAAAACAATCAGCCGGTGCAGGACCCGCCGCGGACGCCGGACCGGCGTAGCGAGTCAGAACAGGTAAAGACCTCGAGAGCTGCAGGCAAGCGGCTGTGAAAGCCGCCGACGGTGCGCACAAGCGGCATGTGCAAGCCAACGCACCCCGACTCCAACAACGCCCCCGTCTGTTTCTGCACACGCGTGAGCTCAGGCACTGCAGGCGCGCTGCTGGTGCATACGCCACCTGCAGCCGGTGGGTCATCCGCCGCTATCGAGTGCTCGCCACGTCCGACTGCGCCTGTTGCGCCTGCCGCGCGGAAAGACCCACCAACACGCCGACCATGGCTGTATAGAAGCTCGCCGCCACCTGGTGCGCAAACATCGATTGGGTCAGGCCGCACAAGGCATAACTGATCACGAGCATCACCCCGGCCGCCGCCGGGCCGCGGAACTGCTGCTGCCCGCTGCGCCGATGCAATCGCACGAACATCCACAGCGGCACGCCGTAGACGGCAAGCAGCAGCAACAGGCCGGGCACGCCCTGGGTGGCACTCCACTCGGCCAGATCGTTGTGCGCATGCCCCAGCTGGCAACGGAACAACGCCGGATCGGCGGCACAGGCCGGCAGGTCGTGCATCGCATCGTCGAAACGACCAACGCCCACACCGGTCAGCGGGTGCGCCGTTACCGTGTCCCAAGCCACATGCAGGCGTTCGATACGGGCACCGGCCGACGAATCGGTGTCGCCCACTTCGTAACGCTGCAGGTCGCGCTGCAATTCGCCCAGGCGCATCTGATCGGTCAGCGCCGGCACGCTGAGCGCGACACCCACCGCCAGCACCGCGCCGCCGACGAAGGTCAGCAAGCGCACGCGCGTGCTGTGCCAGGGCGCACCCCAGATCAGCACGCCCACCGTGGCCAGCATCGCCAGCCACACCCCGCGGCTGCCGCTGAGCACGATCACCACCACGGTGGCGATCGCCGCGCCCACCAGCCAGCGCACGCTGCCGGGCGGGCGGCAGAACACCGCCACCACCAGCAACATCAGCACTATGTCGGCAAACACAATGGCGTTGGTGAAGCCTTCGGCGCGGTCGGCGCCGTTCATCACCTGCAACAGCGCGATCAGCATGGCCGCAAATACGCCGACCAAGGCACCGCGCCACAACCACAGTTGGCGCGGCTGCAACGCATAGGCCCACAGTGCTGCCCAAGGCAGCACCAGGAAGCGCGAGCGATTGCCCACATCGCGTAGCCCGTGCTCGAACAACGCGATCGACAGCAGCGACATCGCGATCACCGCCACCGTCAGCCATCCCACCACGCGCAACGACCATTCGCGCGCGGCAATGCCGTCACGCAGGCTGCGCCAGCCCATCAGCGAACCCAGCAGCAGGCACAGGCCGAACGGCAGCAACCCGCTCGGCATGCTCACCACCAGCGCAGTCAATGCGAACGCGCCCAGCTCGGCAATGCGCACGCCTGCCCGCGAGGTGGTCGGGACAGAGGGCGACAGCGACGCGGGTTGGGGACGCAAGGAATTCATCTAAAAATCGGTGGGAAAGGGAAGGCGACGCAGTGGCCGGGCTTGGGCAGCGCCGGCCAAGCTAACGATGCGACGCATGAATCCCTGCTAGACAGCTACCGGCCGCTGCATTGACGCCACGCCAATGGCACCTGGCACGTGCGCGTGCCGGTGGGGTCGGCTGGCTCATTCGGTATCCAGGTTGCCCTGCTCCTTTGCTTCCACCGCACGCTCGCTGGAGCTGGCCACGCAGGGGCCGCGCACCGCATCGGCCGGCACCAACCACCAGCGCCGGCGGTTGGCCACGCCCACCAACTGGCTGCGGCTGCGATCCACGCAGGCCAGCAATGCGGTCTCCTGAGCCATCAGCCAGCGCTGGTCGGGTTGTTCTGCCTGCCAGGCCACGCCGCGCTGCAACTGGGTCTCCCACGGCACCTTGAAGCCGAAGGTCTGCGCAGGCCGGTCGGCCATCAGCAGGTTCTGCTCCTTCCACGCCACCAGCCCGAGTTGCGCATCCGGGCCAATGCGGCGCCCGGCCTCGCGCATCACCGCACCGGCCGAACTGGAATCGTTGAAGATCGGGTAGCACACCAGCCCGAACGCCACCCACCACGCGCCAAGCAGCGAGACCACCGCCAACGCGGAGCGGCGCACGCGCATCAGCAGCAGGCTGGCGATGCCCCAGGTACCCACCGCCAGCAACAGCCAGCCCAGCGGGTCGGTGGCTTCGCTGCCGACCCCGCGGCTGTCCATGATCTTCTGCTCGAAGCCCGGGTGGCCAATCAGCATTGCCGCGCCGCCTGCACAAAACACCACTGCCAGCAGCAGCCCGAACCCGAACAGCAGCCGCTGCACGCCAGCCCGGCGCAGCAGGCCGGGCGCCAGCGGCGCCAGCGCCAGGCAGAACATCGGCAGCGCCGGCAGGATGTACACATCGCGCTTGCCGCTGGGAATGGTGAAGAACACCAGCACCAGCAGCCACCAGGCCAACGGCAGCAGATAGCGCGGATCGCGCCGTTTCAGCCGACGCCGCCACGCCGGAATCGCCCACGGCAGCAGCAGGATGGTCGGCAGCCACATCGTGGCCATGCTTTGCAGGTGGTACCAGACCGGCTGCGCATGATCCCAGGAGCTGGCGTAGCGCTTGGCGGTCTGGCGCAGCAGGATGTCGTTGAGATACACGCGGTATTCGGACTGGCCAGCGGTCAGTGCGGTCACCATCATCGGAACGAACCACAGCGCGATCGCCACGAAGAAGAACAGCGGCCCCAGCCAGAAGCGCCGGTCGCGCACATGCGCGCGTACGCCCGGCCAGCCACGCGCCGCTGCAATTCCGGCCGGGATCAGCATCAGCAGCGCGATGATGCCAACGCCCTTGGTGATCACGCCCAACCCGGCGGCGAACCAGCCCAGCGTCCACCAGCGCCAGGCCGGGCCCATCAGCAGATGCCGCAGCAGGCCGTAATTGGCCAGGGTGATCCAGAACACCACCAGCGGGTCGATCTGCGCCTTCTTGGCCTGAAAGGTGAAGTGCAGCGTAAACAGCAGCATCCAGGCTGCATACACGCCGACGCGGCGGGTCCACAGCCGCCGACCCAGATCGTAGACGCAGGCCAATGTGCCCAGCGCGGCCAGCAACGACGGCAGCAGGAACGCCACCCGCCAATTGCCCAGCAGCGTGTAGAACACCGCCTGCAGCCACATCAGCATCGGTGGCTTGTCCGAATACAGCTCGTTGCCGCGATGCGGGAACAACCAGTCGCCGCTCAACACCATCTGCTTGGCCACCAGCGCAAAGCGCGGCTCGTCCGCCGGCCACGGGTCACGCAAACCCAGGCCGGCACCAATCACCAGCACGGCGGTCATGGCCAGCAACCAGACATCGGTGGAAGCGCGATTCTTGAACATGTCGGGCGGCAGTCGGTCGCAAAGGTGGAGCGCTGGACTTCGCGCGCGATCAGGAGGCTTTTAGCAAAAGCGCGTAGAAAAATCCGTCGCAGTGCTGCTCGCCTGGAAACCGCTGACGTCCGGCGCCGGCGGCATGCCCGAACTGCGCACCCAACGGCTGCGCCTGTGCGTCGGGAGTGCGCTGCAGGAATGCCTCGACCTGGGCCTGGTTCTCGCGCGCCAACAGCGAGCAGGTGGTGTACAGCAAGTGTCCGCCCGGGCGCAGCGTGCGCCAGGTCGCATCCAGTAGCCGCGCCTGCAGCGCACATAGCGCATCGATATCGTCGGCGCGGCGGTGCAGCAGCACATCCGGTTGACGACGCACCACGCCGGTGGCCGAACAGGGCGCGTCCAGCAGCACTGCATCGAACTGCTGGCCGTCCCACCACGCGTCCGTCTCGGCGGCGTCGGCCGCCTGCATTGCCACCTGCGCATCGGGGACCGTGCGCTGCAAGGTCTGCTGCACGCGCTCCAGGCGGCGCGCATCCACATCCAGCGCGGTGAGCTGCAAGCCGGGATGGCGCTCCAGCAGATGCGCCGCCTTGCCCCCGGCGCCGCGCAGGCATCGAGCACGCGTGCCGACGGCGCCAGGCTCAACGCATCGGCCACCTGCTGGGCAGAGCCGTCTTGCACCGAAACATCGCCTTCGGAGAAGCCCGGCAACTGGCTCACCGGCACGGCATTGTGCAGGCGCACCGCATCCGGCAGCACTGCATCGGTCTGCGCGGCAATGCCCAGTTCGGCCAGCCGTGCGACGTAGCCCGCCGGGTCGATGCGCGAACGCCGCACGCGCAGCCACATCGGCGCCATCTGCGCGCTGGCGGTAAAAATGGCTTCGGCACGATCGCCCCAGTCCGCGCGCAACTGCTTGCGCAGCCACGACGGCCAACCGGCATCGTCGGCCACCGCCGGAAATCCTTCGCGCTGGGCGCGCCGCAGGATCGCGTTGACCATGCCGGCCTGACGGGGCCGGCCCAGTGCGCGGCACGCATCCACGGTGGCCGATAAGGCGGCGTGCGCGGGCAGCTGCAGCACGTCCAGTTGGGCGAAACCGACCATCAGCAGCGCCTTGAGTTCGGCATCGCGGGGCGGCAATGCACGTTCCAGCCATTGCCGCAACGCCACGTCATAGGCCGGGCGCCGGCGAATGACCGCAAAGCAGATCGCCTCCACCAGCGCGCGATCGCGCGGATCGCCGATGCCGGGCAAGGTCGCGGCGAGTTCGGCCTTCAACGACCGGCCCTGATCGAACACCGCCGTCAGCACACGTGCGGCGGCCAGGCGCGAGCCAACGCCGGCGGTTGCGGTATCGGCCGACATCAGCGCAGCGCCGGCAAGTCGCGCCGCGCATTGAGGTAATCGGCGGCGGTAATCGCCTTGCCGCCCTCGCGCTGGAGCACGCGCACGCGCAGCGCACCCTCGCCGCAGGCGATATCGATGCCCTGCTTGCTGGCCGCCAGCAGGGTGCCCGGAGGCTGTTGATGGGCCAGTTCAAGCGCCACCGCCCCATGCAGGCGCACGCGCTCGCCAGCCAGGATCGCCTCGGCGACCGGCCACGGGTTGAACGCGCGCACACGCCGCGCCAGTTCCTGCGCCGGCTGCGCCCAATCCAGTCGCGCCTGCGCCTTGTCCAGCTTGTGCGCATAGGTGACCCCGTCGGCCGGCTGCGGTTGCGCCACCGGACGGATGCCGGCGCGCAACAGACCCAGGCCATCGGACAGCACCTGCGCGCCCAGCGCGGCCAGCCGGTCGTGCAGCTGCCCGCCGGTGTCCTGCTCGCCAATTTCGATGCGCTGCGACAGCAGCACCGGGCCGGTGTCCAACCCGGCTTCCATCTGCATCAGGCACACCCCGGTCTCGGTGTCGCCAGCCTCGATCGCACGCTGGATCGGCGCGGCGCCACGCCAGCGCGGCAGCAACGAGGCATGCACGTTCCAGCAGCCGTGCGTCGGCGCGGCCAGCACGGCCTTCGGCAGGATCAACCCGTAAGCCACCACCACCATCAGGTCCGCATCCAGCGCACGCAACGTCGCCAATGCTTCGGGCGAACGCAGCGTCTGCGGCTGGAACACCGGAATGCCGCGCGCAATCGCCTCGATCTTGACCGGCGAGGGCATCAACCCGCGGCCACGCCCGGCCGGGCGATCCGGCTGCGTGTACACCGCCACCACCTCATGGCGCTGCGCGGCGGCGCGTAGCGACGGAACGGCAAAATCCGGCGTACCGGCGAAGATGATTCTCATAGGGCGGGGATTCGGGATTTGGGATTCGGGATGGGCAACGGCGAAGGTGCTGGCCGGGGCGGGAGTAGCGTGAAGCCAAGAGGTGGAAGCGAGACCTGCAATGGAAGATTCGGCTAACCGGCGCCAGGGCCTGCGTGGATCATCCCGAATCGAGCGCATCGAGAAGCAGGAGTGGCAACCGAGAATCGAATGCCAGCTACAGGCAGCGGCTTATCGATCACGACTCGCGGATCCAAAGTTTCACGGCCTTTCGCCCGCAGACTTGGCGCGATCGCAATGCATCGCCATGCGGTCGCACTGAAGTGAGCGCTCAACGATGTGAAACCAGCAGACTCAAAGAGCAACAAAAATCTGCTTTTGCCAATCCCGAATCCCCAATCCCAAATCCCAGCCCTCAAGCCACATGCTTGCGCTGTTTGGCCAGCTTCTTGCGCACCATTTCGCGCTTGAGCGGCGAGAGATAATCCACGAACAGCTTGCCGTCCAGATGGTCCATCTCGTGCTGGATGCACACGGCCAGCAGGCCGTCGGCCTGCAGTTCCTGCGCCTGGCCCTGACGGTCCAGATAGCGCACGGTGATCGCATCTGCGCGGCTGACATCGGCATAGATGCCGGGCACCGACAGGCAGCCTTCCTGATACAACTGCTCGCCCTGCTTGCTCACGATCTCGGGGTTGACGAACACCTGCGGCAGGTTTTTCTCCTCGCTGATGTCGATCACCATGAATCGCTTGTGCACGTCCACCTGACTGGCAGCCAGGCCAATGCCGGGCGCCTCGTACATGGTCTGGAACATGTCGTCCAGCAGCGTCTGGAACGCCTGGCTGGTGACCTCGGCAGCATCGACCGGCACGGCCTTGGTGCGCAGCCGCGGGTCCGGAAACTCAAGAATTGGGAGCAAAGCCATGGGGTTACCCGTCTGGAAACACCGGCGCGGCGCCGGCAAGACGCTGTCATTCTAGCGCAATGCTTGCGTGGCGCCCCGGTTTCTAGACTATAGTGCGCAGACCTGTTGGGGAATCAGGCAAGAAGGCACCTATGTTGAACCGACTTCGTACGGTCGTCGCTGCGGCGATGCTGACCGTCGCGACCTACGCTGCCGCGCAAGCGGTGGGCGAGCATCCAGACACCTATGTGGTCCGCAAGGGCGATACCTTGTGGGACATCGCTGGGCGTTTCCTGCAAAAACCGTGGCTGTGGCCGGAAATCTGGCAAGCCAATCCGCAGATTCAGAATCCGCACCTGATCTATCCGGGTGACGTGATCAGCCTGGCCTATCTGGACCGGGTCGGCAAAGGCACGATCCAGCCCGGCCCGCGCCAGGAAGCGCCGATCAACGCCATTCCGCTGGCCGACGTCGAGCCGTTCCTGAAGAACCTGCGCGTGGTCGACGACTTCGACCAGTTGCCGTATGTCGTGGGTCTGGAAGGCGGTCGCACGCGTGCCACCACCGGCCAGGTCGCCTACGTGGTCGGTCTGGAAAATGCCCAGCCGGGCCAGCGCTTTGCTGTGGTCCGCCCGACCGTGAAGTTCAGTCTGCCCAAGCACAACGAAGACCTGGACATGGCCGGTAACATCACCGCCGGCTCGGGCAACATCTGGAAGAACTTCATCGCGCCGAGCACGCGCCGCGAGTTCCTCGGCTACGAGATGGCGCAGGTCAACGTCGGCACCATCACCCGCAGCGCGGCGGGCGGCAACTCCAAGGCGGCGACCCTGCTGCTGCAGGACAGCGGCCGCGAAGTGCGCGCCGGCGATCGCATCGTGGCGGTCGAAGCGCAGCCGTACGATCTGCAGTTCATCCCGCATCCGCCCTCGGAACAGCCGCTGCAAACCGAACTGCGCGTGCTGGCCATCTCCGACGCCTTCATCGTTGGCGGCACGCGCGATGTGATCGCCATCTCCGGCGGCGCCCGCGAAGGCATCAACAACGGCACGGTGTTCTCGATTTGGCGCAAGGGCCGCACGGTCAGCGACCGCGTCAAGCACTCGCGCTTCTCGCGGACCGACGACGATTTCAGCGGCCCGTCCGGCTCCACCGTCGGCCTGCCCGACGAGTACGCCTCGCATGCCATGGTGTTCCGCACCTTCGACAAGGTCAGCTATGCGCTGGTGATGGAAAGCGTCAAGCCGACCGGCCTGGGCTATTTCGTCAAGCATCCTGACGCGCAATAAGCGAAAGATCCGATGCACCAACGCGACGGCGCCCGAGGGCGCCGTCGTCGTTTGCGGCCTAGCCTGGATGTATGGCCCAAACCGCTCCCGACCTGCGCGCACTCCTGATCCTGCTGCTGGCAGGCGGCCGCAGCCCGCCGCGCCGAAAATTGCTGACCTCGTACGGATCAGCGTCCGAAATGCTGGCAGCCGGGCCGGGGGCGTGGCGCGCAGCTGGGTGCGACGAGGTGCAAGCTGCGCTGCTGCAGAACCCCGATCTACATGCGCTGGAGGCCGCGCTGCGCTGGTGCGAACAGCCCGGCCACCACCTGATCGGCTGGCGCGATCCGGATTACCCGGCCCTGCTGCGGCATATCGCCAATCCGCCGCTGGCCTTGTTCGTGGACGGCGACCCCAACATCCTCTGGCACCCGGGCGTGGCGGTGGTCGGCAGCCGCTCGGCCACTGCCGGCGGCCGCGATCATACCCGCGCATTCGCCTCCAGCCTGGCCTGCGCCGGGTTGAGCATCGTCAGCGGCATGGCCGCCGGCGTGGATGCGATCGCACACGAGGCCGCACTGGCCCAGCACGACGGCATCACCGTGGCCGTCGTCGGCACTGGCGTCGATGTCGCCTATCCCGAGCGGCACCTAGGCTTGCGCGATCGCATCACCGAACGCGGCGCAGTGGTCAGCGAATATCTGCCGGGCACTGCGCCGGTCGCGGCGCACTTCCCGGCCCGCAACCGGATCATTGCCGGGCTGGCCCTGGGGACGTTGGTGGTCGAAGCGGCGATGCGCTCGGGCGCGTTGATTACCGCCCGGCTGGCGGCCGAAGCAGGGCGCGAAGTGTTCGCCCTCCCCGGCTCGCTGCACAATCCGCTCGCGCGCGGCTGCCATCACCTGATCCGGCAGGGTGCCACGCTGGTGCAGGAGCCCGCACAGGTCATCGAGGGACTGGGCCAGCTGTCTGGCGAATTGGCCAGCGCCTTGCGCGAGCGGCTGGCCGCCCCCACTGAGTTGTCCAGCAAGGCAACGACCAGCGCTGGCACCGGTCCTGCCCGCTCCGATCCCGACTACCAGCGCTTGTGGCAAGCACTGGGCCACGACCCAACCCCTATGGATTCATTGGTGCAGCGCACCGGATTGACGGCCGCCGCGCTGTCATCCATGCTGCTCATCATGGAACTGGAGGGAGACGTGGTCACCGAGCACGGTCGCTATACCCGCAATCCTTAGTTTCTTCACCTCCACAGCGTCGCGCGACGCAGGCCGAGGGCAATGAAAGAGAGCATTCTCGATGTACTGCTGTACCTGTTTGAACATTACTTCAGCGAAGATGCGGACCTGGTCCGTGACCGTGACTCGCTTCAAAATGGCCTGATCCAGGCCGGTTTCAGTCCCGCAGAAATCAGCAAGGCCTTCGATTGGCTGGACGCGCTTTCCGAGCAGCGGCCCAGCGTCGCGCGCCCGCATGTCGATGGACCGGTGCGGATCTATCACGGGCCGGAGCTGGACAAGCTCGATGTCGATTGCCGGGGGTTTTTGCTGTTCCTCGAGCAACACCGCATTCTCGACGCCGACCAGCGCGAGTTGGTACTGGACCGCGCCATGGCGCTGGATCAGGACGAACTGGATCTGGACGACCTCAAGTGGGTGGTGCTGATGGTGTTGTTCAACCAGCCCGGGGCGGAAGCGGCCTATGCCTGGATGGAAACCCAGATGTTCCTGGACGAGCCTGAACCCGTACACTGAGCGCTGAAGCCGCCACGGATGTGCGTGCAGGGGAACGGGGATGCGCCGCAGTTGGTATTACGCCGATGGCCACCGCCATCGGCATGGCCCGGTGGCCGACGATGCCTTGCTGGACCTGTATCGCGATCGCGTGATCGCCCTGGATACGTTGGTCTGGTGCGAAGGCATGGACAGCTGGCTGTCGTTGTCCGCCTGCGCCGACACCCTGGGCCCGCCAGTTTCCACTGATGTGCGGGCGGGCGCGGTTCCGCCGCCGTTGCCGCCTGCCGCGGCGTACGTTCCGCCGGCCCATTCGTCTGTCGCGCCGCCAGCGCAACCGCGCAGCAATGGCCCCGGCTGGCCGCTGGTTGCAGTGCTCGGTGCGGTGGCCGGGCTCTTCGTGGTGGTGGGCCTCATCGGCATCCTCGCCGCGATCGCGTTCCCGGCCTACAACGATTACCTGGGCCGCGCCAAGGTCGCCGAGGCGGTCGGCGAGCTGGCAGCATTGAAGCCGCAGATCACCGAATTCCTGGCCAGCGAGGGCCGCTGCCCGGTCAATGACGACGCGGGTTTCAAGCCACCCGAGCAGTACGCAAGCGAGCGGCTGAGCAGCGTGCGCATCGGACGTTTCGAAGGCAGCGAATGCGGCATCGAAGCCGTGCTCCATGCGCCCAAGTCGGCCAGAATCGACGGCAAGGCCGTGTGGCTGGAGCTGGATGCGGATGCCGGCAGCTGGCACTGCAGTTCCGAAATCGACGACACCCAACTTCCACCGGATTGCCGCGGCTGACCGCCGGCTGCATGCCGATCGCTATACGTTAAGGGGACAACATGACGCAGTGGTACTACGCCGACGCACAGCGGCAGCGCCAGGGGCCGGTGGACACGGACACGCTTCGCGCGCGCCTGTCGCAGGGCATCATCGACCGTTCCAGCCTGGTCTGGCGCGAAGGTCTGGCACAGTGGGTGGCACTGCACGAGGTCGAGGGCGAGCTGGGCTTCGACAGCGCGACGGCTTCCGCGGCCCCGGAAGCCAGCGGGCCGATGTCGGCGGATGCGGCAAGCCATGCGCCATTGTCGGCTGCGTCTCCCGGCGCCAACGTGCCGGCTACAGCGTCGCCTACCGCGCCCCTGCCGACCGACGACCACGCCGCTGCGACATCGCGCTGGCAGCCGTCAGCTGCCGACGGCGGCATTGCCGGTACGAGCGCCAGCACCAGCACCCGCGATGCGGGCGCGGCCGACGGTGCCGATCACCACCCGGCAATCGCCGCCCCACTACACCGGCCACAGGATCCATCCCCTTCCTCAGACACGTCGGCATGGTCCACCACGCCGCTGGCGGCAGATCCAAGCCCGACCACGACCACGACCACGACGTCGCCGCCGCATTCCACCCCGGCAGCGGCGACTGCGCCAGCTGCAAGCGCCTGGGATGCTCCGGCCCTCGCCGCGCCTGCGGCAAGCGTCGCGCTGCACGACGCGCCGGTGGTGTACGCCGGCCTGTGGCGGCGCGTGGCCGCCAGCATTCTCGATAGCCTGATCACCACCTTCGCGGTGTACCTGATCGTGATTCCGCTGGTGTTCGTGGTGGCGCTGGTCACCACGCGCGGCGATTCGGGTTCGGCGCTGGACGATGGCAGTGCGCTCGGCATCGCCATCGTGGTGATGTCCTACGGAATCGGCCTGGCCATCCCGACGCTGTATTTCGCCTGGATGCAGTCCAGCCGGCATCAGGCCAGCCTGGGCAAGCTCGCCTGCGGCATCAAGCTGGTGCGGGCCGACAGCAACGGCGGCCGGGTCGGGTTCTGGCGCAATGTGCTGCGCTATCTGGCCTATATGCTGATCAGCGTGCTGACCCTGGGCATCGGCGTGATCGTGGCGGCCTTCATGGCCGGCATGACCGAGCGCAAGCAGGCCCCGCACGACAAGGTCTGCGACACCCTGGTCGTGGACCGTTGGGCGTTTACCGCGCATCCGGAGCGGCAGTCCAGGGTCTGGATACCGTGTCCATCGTGGTCCTGGCGATTTACGCGGTGATCCTGGTGCTGTCGGTGGTGGCCGTCGCCTTCATGCTGGCGGCGATCGGAATGAGCCAGCGCTAGCAGTTCGCGGCGCTGGCCGCTTGACACGGCGGCGTCCGCCGTGATCTTTCTAATAAGAGAACTGAACGCCCGGGAGTCCTTCCCGGGCGTTAACGCGTGGGAAACGGTCGATCTGCTTCCCTCGACCGGCCAATTAGGCCACGCTACCCGCCCCCGGCTCCGCCCCAAGAAGTTGCCACCATGCCCAAGCACCTGCTCATCGTCGAATCGCCCGCCAAGGCCAAGACGATCAATAAATACCTCGGCAAGGACTTCACCGTCCTGGCCTCGTATGGGCACGTGCGTGACCTGGTCCCCAAGGAGGGGGCGGTCGATCCGGACAACGGCTTTGCGATGCGCTACGACCTGATCGAGAAGAACGAGAAGCACGTCGAAGCCATTGCGCGTGCCGCCAAGGGTGCCGACGACATCTTTCTGGCGACCGACCCGGACCGCGAGGGCGAGGCGATCAGCTGGCACATCGCCGAGATCCTGAAAGAGCGCGGCCTGCTCAAGGACAAGCCGATGCAGCGGGTGGTGTTCACCGAGATCACCCCGCGCGCGATCAAGGAGGCGATGGCCAAGCCACGCATGATCGCAGGCGACCTGGTGGACGCGCAGCAGGCGCGCCGCGCGCTCGATTACCTGGTCGGCTTCAACCTCTCGCCGGTGCTGTGGCGCAAGGTGCAGCGCGGCCTGTCCCGCTGGCCGCGTGCAATCGCCGGCGCTGCGCATGATCGTCGAGCGCGAAGAAGAGATCGAAGCCTTCATCCCGCGCGAATACTGGTCCATCGATGCGCACTGCCGGCATCCCTCGCAGGCGTTCAATGCGCGGCTGATCAAGCTGGACGGCCAGAAGTTCGAGCAGTTCACCGTGACCGACGGCGACACCGCCGAGGCGGCGCGCCTGCGCATCCAGCAGGCCGCGCAAGGCGTGCTGCATGTCACCGACGTGGCCAGCAAGGAGCGCAAGCGCCGCCCCGCCCCGCCGTTCACCACCTCCACGCTGCAGCAGGAGGCTTCGCGCAAGCTCGGCTTCACCACCCGCAAGACCATGCAGGTGGCGCAGAAGTTGTACGAAGGCGTGGCACTGGGCGATGAAGGCTCGGTCGGTCTGATCAGCTACATGCGTACCGACTCGGTCAATCTGTCGCAGGACGCGCTGGCGGAAATCCGCGACGTGATCGCGCGCGACTTCGGCACCGCCTCACTCCCCGACCAGCCCAACGCCTACACCACCAAGTCCAAGAACGCGCAGGAAGCCCACGAAGCGGTACGCCCGACCTCCGCGCTGCGTACCCCGGCGCAGGTGGCGCGTTTCCTGTCCGAGGACGAGCGTCGCCTGTACGAGTTGATCTGGCGCCGCGCGGTGGCCTGCCAGATGATTCCGGCCACGCTCAATACCGTCAGCGTGGATCTGTCGGCCGGCAGCGAGCACGTGTTCCGCGCCAGCGGCACCACCGTGGTGGTCCCGGGTTTTCCTGGCCGTCTACGAGGAAGGCAAGGACACCAAGAGCAGCGAGGACGAAGACGAAGGCCGCAAGCTGCCGCTGATGAAGGCGGGCGACAACGTCCCGCTGGACCGCATCGTCACCGACCAGCACTTCACCCAGCCGCCGCCGCGCTTCACCGAAGCGGCGCTGGTCAAGGCGCTGGAGGAATACGGCATCGGCCGTCCCTCCACCTATGCCTCGATCATCCAGACCCTGCAGTTCCGCAAATACGTCGAGATGGAAGGCCGCAGCTTCCGCCCCACCGACGTCGGCCGGGCGGTGTCCAAGTTCCTGTCCGGGCATTTCACCCGCTATGTCGATTACGACTTCACCGCCAATCTGGAAGACGACCTGGATGCGGTGTCGCGCGGCGAAGCCGAGTGGATCCCGTTGATGGAGAAGTTCTGGGGCCCGTTCAAGGAACTGGTCGAAGACAAGAAAGACTCGCTGGACAAGACCGATGCCGGCAGCGTGCGCGTGCTCGGCACCGACCCGAAAAGCGGCAAGGAAGTCAGCGCGCGCATCGGCCGCTTCGGCCCGATGGTGCAGATCGGCACGGTCGAAGACGAGGACAAGCCCACCTTCGCGTCGCTGCGTCCGGGCCAGAGCATCTACTCGATCTCCATCGAAGATGCGCTGGAACTGTTCAAGATGCCGAGGGCGCTGGGTCAGGACAAGGACCAGGACGTCAGCGTGGGCATCGGCCGTTTCGGTCCGTTCGCGCGCCGTGGCAGCACCTATGCCTCGCTGAAGAAGGAAGACGACCCCTACACCATCGACCTGGCGCGCGCGGTGTTCCTGATCGAAGAGAAGGAAGAGATCGCACGCAACCGGGTGATCAAGGAATTCGACGGCAGCGACATCCAGGTGCTCAACGGACGCTTCGGCCCGTACATCAGCGACGGCAAGCTCAATGGCAAGATCCCCAAGGATCGTGAGCCGGCGTCGTTGACGTTCGAAGAAGTGCAGCAGCTGCTGGCCGACACCGGCAAGCCGGTGCGCAAGGGCTTCGGCGCCAAGAAGGCCACCCTGAAGAAGACGACGGTCAAGGATTCGGCGCCGAAGAAGCCTGCCGTCAAGAAGACCGCGACCACGTCCGCAGCCAGCAAGACCGCCGCCAAGAAGGCGGCCAAGCGCGTGGTCAAGAAAACCGTGAGCAAGGCCGCAGGCTGAGAGGCGCAGCATGACCGACACACTCGACCTGGATCGCGCCGTCAGCGCCCTGACGCGGGGCGGCGTGATCGCCTACCCGACCGAAGCGGTGTGGGGACTGGGATGCGACCCGCGCCAGGAAGCGGCCGTACTGCGGCTGCTGGAGATCAAGCGGCGCCCGGTGGAGAAGGGCGTGATCGTGGTGGCCTCGAGCGTGGACCTACTGCGCGACTGGGTCGACATCGACGCATTGGAGCCGGCACGCCGGCAGGACGTGCTGGCCAGCTGGCCCGGCCCGCACACCTGGATCCTGCCGATCACCGATCGGGCGCCGCGCTGGGTCACCGGCGAGCATGACGGGCTGGCGGTACGCATCAGCGCGCATCCCGTGGTGGCGGCGCTGTGCGCGGCCTGGGCGGCGCCGCTGGTGTCGACCAGCGCCAACCTGGCCGGCGAGCCGCCAGCGCGCAGCCGCGCCGCCCTGGATCCGGCATTGCTGGCGACGATCGATGGCGTGGTGGATGGCGAGACTGGCGCCCTGGCGCAGCCGACCCAGATCCGCGACGCACGCAGCGGGCAGATCCTGCGCGACTGAGTAAGGCCGAGAAACGGCCGCGCAGCCATGAGGCGCGCGCGGCGGGTCCATCGGTCGTCTATCCCAACGCCGAATGTTCCGGGCCGTCGCCCTTGGCGGCATACCTGGCCACTACCTGGCATTCCGGAAGCAGGCCGCAGCCATCCGGCGCGTTGTCGTCTCGAGCCTGCACACCGTTCAGCCGCCCCCTTTGCGGCGGCCGCGCAGACGCGCACAATGCGGCCATGCGTACCGTCCTGACTCTTCTGCTGCTGGCCGCGGCGCTGCCTGCGTCGGCCGCCACCCCCGCGAGCAAACCCGACCCGAATGTACGGGTCTATCGCTGCGTGAGCAGCACCGGCACCGTCGCCCTGCAGGATGCCCCCTGCAGCAGCGGTCGCCAGCAGGTGCTGGATCTGCAACGCCCGCAAGACCCGCCGCCGCGTCCGCCCCGCGTGGAGCCGCCGGCACCGGTCGCCGCAGCGCCCACGCATGAGGTCCGTATCGTCACCGTGCAGCCGCCACAGCCGATGTACGAGTGCACCACCGAAGACGGCAACCGCTACACGAGCGACAGCCCGGAAGGCAATCCGCGCTGGGTGCCGACCTGGGGGCCCGCCTATGTGGGCAACACCGTTGCTCCCCGGTTCGCGGCGGTGGCGGCATCCAGCGTCCCCTATCTCGGTAAGCCCGCGTCCGGCGATCTCGGTGCAGGGCGGCGCCGGACGAGGCAGCATCCGCGGCAGCGCAAGCTTCGGTGCAGATCCCTACCAAGGCGGTTATCAGGGCGGTTACACCGGCGGCGGATATGGCGGCACGGTGATCGTGCCGTACGGCAACGTGCAGATCCGCGACGAATGCCACGCCCTGCCCGCGCAGGAAGTCTGCGCGCGGCTGGCCGACCGCCGTTGGGAGCTGATCCGCCGCTACAACAGCGCGCTGCAAAGCGAGCGCGAGGATCTTAGCCGCGAACAGCGCGGCATCGAGGCGCGCCAGCAACGCGACTGCGGCGGCCCATGAGGCGCCGCACGCTGTCCGGCGCAATGGCGCTCAGCATGATGGCGCTCGGCTCGCTGGCCGGCGCGCAGGAAGTGGCTATCTACCGCTGTACCGATCCGGCCGGCGCACTGACGGTGCAGAACATGCCGTGCCCGAAGGGCATGCAACAACAGAAGAAGCTGATGACCGCACCGGCGGCGGTGCCATTCGCGCCAGGCGGCGCTAGCAACCCGTCGCCTGCACCTGCGATGCCAGCGGCGCAACCGCGGGCTGCTGCGCAGGCGGCCACATCGGCGCCCGCTGCACCAGCCACGCCCGCCGCACCGCCAGCACCGACGGTCGCCTCGACGTCGACCCTGCCACCGCCACCGCTGTTCGAGTGCACCGCACACGACAACGGGCGTTACTTCACCGAAGACCGCGAACCGGCCACGCGCTGCCTGCCGATGCAGACCACCAACCTGGCCGGCGGGCCGGCCACCACCGGGGCGGCAGCGCCTGCGAGGTGGTCACCGACCGCTGCGCGCCGGTGCCGGACCAGAGCCTGTGCGAGGCCTGGCGCAAACGCGCCGAGCAGGCCGAATCCACCTGGCGCTTTTCCGATGAAGCGCAGTCGGCCGAACGCAAACAACGCTATGAACAGATGCGCCGGGTTCTGGACGAGAGCCGTTGCGGCAATCCGGCCGCCACGCCCTGAGCACGCCTGTCGCGTCATTGAGCCGATGGGTCTGTACGGTTGGCGGGCAACCGCAACTTAGCTGAAAGAAGACCCGCAGCACCGGCGGGTGCATGAACATGGTGCATGACCATGCCGGCTCTGCGTCCAAGCGCATCCGATCGGAGTCAGGCGGGTAGTGGTTGCCTGCGCTAGAACCCATAGCGCAAGAAGCCGCCGTCTACCGCGATGCATTCGCCGGTGATGTAACTGGCAGCGGGCAGACACAAGAAACCCACCGCCGCGGCAACTTCTTCCGGTTCGCCAATGCGGCGCATCGGCGTGCGTTCGATGACCTGCTCGTAGTAATCCGGATCGGACAACGGACCGGAGGTGCGGCGGGTGCGGATGTACCACGGCGCCACCGCATTGACGCGGATGCCATCCTCGGCCCATTCGGCGGCTAGATTACGCGTCATCTGATGCAGCGCCGCCTTGGTCATGCCGTACGGCGCGCCGCTGCGCAAATGGGTGAT
This sequence comes from Xanthomonas phaseoli pv. phaseoli, assembly GCA_022749655.1. GTDB lineage: Bacteria > Pseudomonadota > Gammaproteobacteria > Xanthomonadales > Xanthomonadaceae > Xanthomonas > Xanthomonas phaseoli. The sequence continues at coordinate 1,232,167 of CP094243.1, read as the reverse complement.
ACCCGAGACGCTGCCGACGTTGACGATTGCCGAAGCAGCATGTTGCGTCAGCAATGGATGCGCATAACGCGACAGTTCGAACGCAGAAAACACGTTGGTTTCGAAAATGCCGCGCCATTCGTCCTCGGTGTAGTCGATCGCGGCGCGGGTGATGTTGCCGCCGGCGTTGTTGATCAACAGATGCAGGCCATCGGCATGGTCTTCCACCCAGTCCAGAATGGCGCGGCGCTCTTCATCGTCGGACACATCGGCGGCCAGCCCGTGCAGTTCGCGCTCGGGAAACTCGTCGGCAAGCTCATCGCGCGCCTGCGCCAGGGCATCGGCATCGCGCGCCACCATCAGCAGGTCGGCGCCGAAGCCAAGCAGTTCGCGCGCGATGGCAAGACCAATCCCGGCGCTGGCGCCAGTGATGAGGGCAGTCTGTCCATCCAGCCGCCAACGGTGCGTTGTCACGTGGGTGATCCTCTTCAAAGCACAGGAAACGGCCACTGCAACGCAGTTGACGCGTATGCGTGGCCCGGGCGTTAGAGCGTGTTATGCACGTTGAGATGAGATGCGCTGGCCGTCAGCGGTGCGGAGCGGGTGTTGCGTGGCGCCGGCTTGGCTGGCGCCAAGGCAAGCCGCGCGGCGCCCGCTCCGTGCCGCTGGCGGCCAACCCGCCGGGAAGCGTCCTGTGGCGCGCCGATACCGCGTTGCGCGCCTTGCCCAGGCGACAGCCTGGGCTGCAGCGCACGCCTTGTCTCGACGCGCCACAGGACGCTTCGCACTCACCTCAACGTACATAACACGCTCTAGGATAACGCCACCCCAAGCGAGGTCACGACGATGAAGATGCATTGCATGCTTGCAGTTGGTCTGGCGTTGTCGCTTGGCGCCTGTCAGCGGCCGCAGCCCGCCCCCACCGATCAGAAGCCCGACCCGCAGGCCACGGCTTTGCGCGACCACATCCAGCAACCGTTGGACAAGGCGCACGCGGTGCAGGCCGCAACCGACCAGGCGGCCGACGATCAGCGCAAGGCGATCGATGCAGCCACGCAGTAGCGAAACCTCGGCAACCGGGTGAACTGGCGTCCTGGAGCGCGTGCATTTGTCGCCAACCAGCACACGGGTGCGCCAACATCCACCGGTGAATGTCTGCCAAGACTGCCACTGCGTTCACGACCACATGCGCGATGGCGAATGGCTAACGTCTAACATTTAACAACTGATCGTTGCGCGCTCGACGCCCCCATGAGTCTTGCCGTCCGCTCGTTCGTTCGGCCGCTCAAACCACCGCATCATCGGCACATACGACAACGCCGGCACATGGCCGGCGTTGTCGATGCATCGATTGCGCACTGAGCGCGACGTCTCAGAACCCGCAGAAGCAGTAGGCCAGCGACTTGACCGGCGTGCCGCCTGCCTTGCTGTCGTGCACGGCGCTTTCGACGAAGCGCAGCTGCGTATCCACTTCCGGCAAGGAGCGGGCCAACAGCGCGCGCGCCATGCCCGAGTCGCCCAGCATCCAGGCACCCATGCGGCTGCCGGCAAATCCGCTCATGAACTGCGAGAACGGCGTGGCCGGCTTTTCCACGTAGCGCACGCGGAACTTGCCGCGGCTCAGCTTGGCGCGGTCGGCCGCATCGGCCACCGCTTCGGACATGCCGCCGAACGCATCCACCAACCCGCGCTCCTTGGCCTGCGCGCCACTCCACACACGGCCACGCGCCACCTTGTCGATCGCCTCCACCGACTGGTGACGCGCCTGCGCCACCTTGCCGGTGAAATCGGCATAGCCCTTGTTGATCACTGCCTGGATGACCTGGCCGGCGGCCGGATCCAGCGGACGGGTGATGTCGAACGCACCGGCGAACCGCGTGGTGGCCACGCCGTCGGTGTGCACGCCGATCTTGTCCAGCGCGCGGGTCAGGTTCGGCACCATGCCGAAGATGCCGATGGAGCCGCTGATGGTCGACGGGTCGGCGTAGATGCGATCGGCGTTCATGCTGATCCAGTAACCGCCGGACGCGGCCAGGTCGCCCATCGACACCACCACCGGCTTGCCGGCCTGCTTGAGCGCAACCACTTCGCGGCGGATCTGCTCGGAGGCGAAGACTTCGCCACCGGGCGAATCCACGCGCAGCACCACCGCCTTCACTTCATCGTCGTCGCGCGCCTGGCGCAGCAGTGCCGCCGTGGACTCGCCACCGATGCGTCCGGCCGGCTGTTCGCCACCGCTGATCTCGCCCGCGGCCACGACCACCGCCACCTGCGGGCGGCTGTCCATCGGCGAACGCTGCGCCTGCAGCTGGCTCAGATAATCGTTGAAGCCGATATTGCGGAAACCGCTGTCGGCATCGCTGTCGGCGACGCCGCGCTTGACCAGCAGTGCATCGACTTCTTCGCGCGTCTTGAGCCCGTCCACCAGCTTCTGTTGCAGCGCGAACTTGGCCAAGTCGCCACCGGCGGCGGCCACGCCTTCGGGCAGCGTATCGATACCGGCAGCCAGCTGCGCCGGGCTCAGCTTGCGCGCAGTGCCCACGTCGGACAGATAGCGCCGCCACACGTCGTTCATCCAGAACAGATCCGCTTCCTTGGCATCGGCCGAGGCCGCGTCGAGGATGTACGGCTCGGCGGCAGACTTGTACTCGCCGACGCGGAACAGATGCACGTCCACGCCGAGCTTGTCCTGCAGGCCTTCGCGGAAGTACTGGCGATAGCGGCCAAGGCCTTCCAGCAGCACGCTGCCCATCGGGTCCAGATACACCTCGTTGGCCTGTGCGGCGAGCAGGTACTGGCCCTGGCTCATGCTCTCGCTGAAGGCCACGATCTGCTTGCCGGAGGCGCGCAACTTCTGCAGGGCGGCGGCCACTTCGCGCTGGGACGCGAAGCCGGACGGTTGCAGCTTGTCCAGGTTCAACAGCACGCGCTCGATCTTGCGGTCCTTGCCGGCCGCCTCGATCACGCGCACCAGGTCGCGCAGCTGCACTTCTTCGGCGCTCTTGTCGCCGACCGCCTTGGCCAGCGACCGGCTGACCGGGTCGGCGCTGAATTGTTCGACCAGCGTGCCTTCCGGGTTGATCACCAGGGTGGTGCGCTCGGCCAGCGGCTTGGTGCCATCGCCGCGCGCCAGCGCCACCACGAACACCAGCAGCAGCAAGAACAGGAAACCGAAGAACACCAGGTTGAAAATCAGGCGCCGGGTGAAATTCATCACATCCCACAGGCCGACGAAGAAGCTGGCGATGGGATTGCGACGCACGGGGTGATTCATGGAAAGCTCCGTCGAAAGACGCTGCATACAGATCGATGGTGCCCAGCATACCGGCTGCGCAGCGCGCGCGGCATGCGCTGGAAGTCAGGGTGTCACGGTAGTGGTCAGCCGCCGGCTAGTCTGGCGGAAGCGCAGCCCCATCAGGATCGACGCCACCGTCAGGCCCAGGATCAGGCCCACCCACATGCCCTTCGGTCCCCAGCCCAGCCCCAGGCCGAGCCCGGCGCCGATCGGCATGCCCACGCCCCAATAGGAAAACATCGCCAAGAACATCGGCACGCGGGTGTCCTTGAGCCCGCGCAGCGCGCCGGCCGAGAGCACCTGGATGCCGTCGGGGAACTGGAACGTGGCAGCAAACAACAGCAACACCGACGCCAGCGCGGCCACCGCCACATCGTCGGTATAGACGCCGACGATGGCGTCGTGGCCCAGCAGCAGCGCGCTGGCCGAGAACGCCTGCGTGCCCAGCACGATGGCATAGCCGGCCCAGGCCGCGCGCCGCATCGCCAGCGGGTCGCCGCGGCCCACTGCGTGGCCCACGCGCACGGTGGTGGCCTCGGCCACGCCCATCGGGATCATGAAACACAGTTGCGCGACGTTGATCGCAATCTGGTGCGCCGCCGCTTCGGTGGAGCCCAGCCGGCCGATCAACAACGCCGTGACGATGAACAACCCGCCTTCCATCAGCACGGTGATGCCGATCGGCAAGCCGGTGCGTAGCAACTCGCCGATGGCGCGCCAGCGCGGTCCTTCCAGGTGGGCGAACAATTGCAGATGCGCAAACCGCCGCGCGCGCCACAGATACAGCGCAAATACGCTCGCCTGCACCCACATGGTGATGGCCGAGGCCATGCCCAGCCCTTCGGCACCGTGCTCGGCGAAGCCGAACTTGCCATAGGTCAGCGCATAGCCCACCGGTGCCAGCACCAGCAGACCGCCAAAGCCCAGCAGCATGGTGGGCAGCGTCCAGTGCATGCCCTCGCTGAGGTAGCGCATGCAGAAGTAGAAGGTCAGCGCCGGCACGCCCCAGCGCACCGCATGCAGGAACGCGGTGGCGCCGGGCACGATGTCCGCTGCGATCCCGAAGGTGGGCAGCAACGGCGGCACCACGCTCAAGAACACGAACATCAGCGCACTCAACCCCAGCGACAGCCACAGCGCCTGCCGGAACAGCGGCCCGATCTCGCGCTCGCGGCCGGCGCCGAGCAATTGCGAGACCGAGGCAGTCAACGAGATCAAGGTGCCGATCGGCACCAGCATCGGCAGCCACAGCAGCGAGGTGCCGATGGTGACCGCAGCCAGCGTGGCGGTGCCGTGGTGGCCGGCGATGACGTTGTCGACAAAACCGATCAGGCCGGTGGAAACGTGGCCGAGCACCAGCGGCAACGCAAGCAGGCCGGTGGTGCGCACTTCCGAGGCGAAGCCTGGCGTCGCGGACGGGGGTGCAGAAGAAACAGACATGACAACCGATCGCTGCGCGGACTACGGCCGTGCCGGGAGGCGCTGGCACCGGGTCGCGCGGGCCGGCTATCTTACGCCTATTCCGACTGCGGCCTTGCCGCGCAGCTGGGTAGAGCCCGCTGCGCGACTGCGCGCGGGCAAAACGCGAAGGCTGCTGCACAACCGGGCCGGCGCGGGACACCGTTGCACGCGTGCGCCAAACGCCGTTCTTTCGGGATCGGGTGGACGGCAACGCGCCTTCCCCGACTCGCCAACCGGAACTGGCTCATGTCACCGCATTCGACCGCGCACCATCCCACGGCCTGCGAAAATTGCGCGACTGCCTTGCAGGGGGCGTATTGCCACGCTTGCGGGCAAAGCGCGCACAACCCGGTGCGCAGCGTCGCCCATGCGGTGGAAGAAGTCTTCGAATCGTTCTGACATCTGGATGGGCGCATTTTCCGCACCCTGCGCGATCTGCTGGTGCCCGGACGCGTGGTGCAGCGTTTCCTGGGCGGCCAACGCGTGCGTTACGTGGCGCCGATGCGACTGTTCCTGGTCCTGAGCCTGTTGACGTTCTTCATCGCGCGCATCGCGGTGCATGCATCAGACGCAGACAGCGATAGCGCAGCTGCGCCCGGCACCAGCCAGACCACGGTTCCCAAGGATTTCGCACATGCACGCACGCCGGCGCAGGTGGAAGCGGTACGCAGGCAGTTGGTCGAGACGCTGACGCAGACACGCGCGGCCGTGCCGAGCGGCATCGCACGCGACAGCATGGACGCCGGCATCGCGCGTGCCAACGCGCAAGCGCAACGTCGTCTGACGCAGCTGCAAGCCGACGCGCGTCCGACCAGCGCCGTGCCCACCGCAGAGGCAAACAGCGACAGCACGTTCTTTTCGGTGATGGGCAAGCCGTGGGACCCGGTGAGCAACCCACTGCACTATGCGGCGCTACCGCAGTTCGCCAACCGCTGGATCAATACCCAGCTTCGCCATATCCGCGACAACCTGCCACGGCTGCGCAGCGATCCGCAGCTGCTCTACAACGCGTTCTTCGCAGCGGTACCGTCTGCATTGCTGGTGCTGGTGCCGCTGTTTTTGCACTGCTGTTGCGGGTGTTCTACGTGCGCAGCGGGCAGGTGTATCTGGAGCATCTGGTGGTGGCGTTGTACAGCCACGCCTTCCTGTGCCTGAACCTGCTGACGCAGCTGCTGTTGTCGCTGCTCAGCGATGCGCTGGCGCACATCGCCAGCCCGATCACCTGGAGTATCGGGGTCGTGCAGTTCGGGCTGACGCTGTGGATGCCGGTGTATCTGCTATGGATGCAGCGGCGCGTGTACGCGCAGTCCTGGCTGGTCACCATGCTCAAGTACATCGGCCTGAGCGGGGTGTACCTGGTGTTGGTGACCGTGGCCGCGGCGCTGTTGATGGTGGCGAGTCTGGCGCGCCTTTGACGCGCCGATTGCAGAGACGCTTGCGCGAGAACAGCCGCATTGCAGCGCGACGCAGCGATACCGGAGCCGGGTGCGGCGCGTGTGGAGCGGCAGTATGGAAAGAAGCAGCCGCTTGAACCGGTGTCACCGGCGCAACACCAAGAAGTATGGCGCGCGCCGACGGCGACGAACCGGTGGCGAGCGATCAACGCGCCAGCTGGCGCTTCAACCAGGCGTTGCGGGTGGCCGGCGCTTCGGCCAGGAAGGCCTCGCGCAAGCCGTCGCGCTCCTGGGGCGGGGTGCGCTGTGCCAGCACTGCCAGTTGCTCCAGCTGGCCGGCGTCCAGGCTGCGCAGCGCGGCCAGCATGGCCTCGCGCTGGTTGGGCTGCACGTAGCCGATCAACGGCTGCAACTGGGCATAGAACGCCCCCACCTGCGAGCCCAGGCGCCAGCCGTCGCGATGCAGGCGGTCCATCGCGCCGAACTGGGTGCGCAACGCGCGTTGCTGATCTTCGGGCAAGGCTTGCAGCCGCTCGCGTGCCTGGCGCAACACCACGCGGTCGGTGGCCGTCAGCCCCTTCCAGGCGGCGTAGCGGGCACGCAGCTCGGCTTGCTGCGCAGGCGTCATCGCCGCCCAGCGTGCGCGTTGCTGCGCGGCGCTCGGCGCTGTATTCGGCGCTGCGGCAGCGGAGGTGGACGCGGCGGGAGCAGCGGCGGATTCTTCCAGCGGCGTCGGCAAGCGCTGCGCGCCGGCGACGCCGGCAAACGCGCAGAGCAGCAAGCCGCACCACTCAGTTGGTTTCATCATCGACCGTCTCCAGAGGGGCGGAAGGCTGCTCGGCCGCGGTGGCATGCGCACCGGATTCATCGACCGGCACCGGGTGGCCGGCGGCATACCAGGCATAGAAGTCCGCCGCGCGGGCCAGCTCCAGATCCGGGTCGGCCAACATCGCCTGGTCGCGCGGATCCAGGCCCGGCGTGGCCACGGCATCCGGCAGGTCGGACGCCGGGAGTTCTTCCACCAGTACCGGCGCCGCGTCGGTCACGTGCAGCACGCCGGCAGGCGCCTGCGAGACAGGCTCGGGAGGAAGCGCGGGCCGGCGGTGGGTCCACCACCAGCCCAGCACTGCCAGCAGCAATGCCACCGCCAGCACGCCCAGCGCCATGCCGGCGTGGCGGCGCTCCAGCCGCGGCCACCGCCATTGCCGCCGAGCGCGGGCGGCGGCCGGACGACGCGGCGCCGGTGCCGACTGGGCCGGCGCGGCAGTATGCAGCGGCATTCCGGCCAGGGCCGAATCGCGGAGCTGGCCCAGCCGGGTCAACTGGGCCGGGCTCAGGTCGCGTAGTTCCACTTGCGCCGCCTCGGCCAGGGCCCGCCAGGCCTGGGCATCCGGGTTGCCGGCGGCATCGCGCGGGCAGGCACGCGCCAGCGCTTGCCGGTAGTCCGCCGCGTCGACGCCTTGCACCTCGCTGGCCACGCCTTCTTCCAGCCCGGCCACGATCCGCAGCAGCAGCGCCAGGCGGTCGGCAGTCTGCATCCGGCCCAAGGCGGTGAATGGGGGCAGCCACGTGCCCGGCATCGGCTCGCGCCGCAACGGTGGCGCGGTGGCCAGCAGGCTCCAGAAGCGCATCGGCCAGCCTGCCATCGGCCGACCTGCCGCCTGGCTGCTGAAGGCGCGCAAGGCCGCTGCAAGTGCGCGCTCGGCGGCGGCCACGTCGCCGCATTGCAATTGTGCGAGCACCAGACCCCGGCGTTCCACACCACGCAAGAAGGCAGCTAGCGCAGCGGGGGTCACGGGGGCGTCGGGGACTACGGTCATGAGAACTCCAGCATCGGCCGGCATGATACCGACGCGATTGCCCCCGCCGATGGCTTGACAGATCGGCCCGGCCCCGCTCCGCCTTCACACTGGCCGTGCCGGCCGCCGCGGCGGGTTGTGCACAGCGGCAGACATGCCGATACGCAGGCGTCTGTCAACTGTTGTTTTTTCTTTGTTGCATTCGTGTTTCACGCATAAGTGATTAAAATTTATCGACTTATGCATGTTGGCTAAAAAATGTCCAAGAGGTTGCAGAGGCTAGTGAATCCATCATCACAGCGTGGAGCACGACACTAATTCACAGGTTTATCCACAGCCAGTGTGGATAAACCCGTTTCCTTAACCCTCACATAGGTTTACGTCGTATTTATCACTTCCGTCACAGAAACGCGGCCGCTGCCTCGACGCGGATTCGGGCCGATTCGGAGGCGGCTGCCGGCCTCTGGACAGGGTGGGTAGACTGGTCGGATGCCTTCGACCGTCGCCACCCTGCGCGTCGCCTTGCCGGTGCCGCTGCCCCAGTTGTTCGACTATCTGCCTCCGACCGATGCGCCGTTGACCGACCCGGCGCGGGTCGGCTGCCGGGTGCGGGTGCCGTTCGGGCCACGCGAGTTGGTCGGGGTCGTGGTGGAGATCAGGCAACTGCCCGCGGCCGACGGCTTGCGCCCGGCACTGGCGTGGTGCGACCAGGCCCCGCTGCTGGTCGATGAACTGGCGCGCTCGCTGCACTGGCTGGCCCGCTACACCCACGCCCCGCTCGGCGAGGCCCAGGCCAGCGCCCTGCCCGGCCCGCTGCGCCGCGGCGAACCGCTGGCCGACACCCACGCCTGGGCCTGGCAGCTGACCGAAGCCGGTCGCAGCGGTGCCGCCAGCCTGCGTGCGGGCAGCCGCCCCGCCCTGCTGGCGGCCTTGCTGCTGACCGGCGCAGTGGGCGAAGGGCAGTTGGACCCGCTGCTGCCGCAGTGGCGGCAGGCCGCGCACAGCCTGGCCAAACGCAACTACGCCCAGCGCGTGGCAGTGCCGGCCGACGCCATCCCGCCGCGCCCCGGCAGCGGCCCGCCGCTCAACGACGAACAGCAGGCGGCCGCCGCCGCAGTCCGCGCGCACAGCGGCTTTGCCACCTACCTGCTCGACGGCGTCACCGGCAGCGGCAAGACCGAGGTCTACCTGCAAGCGATCGCCGATTGCCTGGCTGCCGGCAAGCAGGCGTTGGTGCTGGTGCCGGAGATCGGCCTGACCCCGCAGACCCTGGGCCGCTTCCGTAGCCGTCTGGGCGTGCCGGTGCACGCGCTGCACTCGGGCCTGTCCGATGGCGAACGCGCCCGGGTATGGGCGGCGGCCTGGCGCGGCGAGGCCAAGCTGATCGTCGGCACCCGCTCGGCGGTGTTCACCCCGCTGCCCAACGCCGGCCTGATCGTGATCGACGAAGAGCACGACGGCAGCTACAAGCAGCAGGACGGCATCCGCTATCACGCGCGCGATTTCGCCCTGGTACGCGGCAAGGCGCTGGATGTGCCGGTGATCCTGGGCAGCGCCACGCCCTCGCTGGAAAGCCTGCACAACGCCTATTCCGGCCGCTACCAGCATCTGCGTCTGTCGCGGCGCGCCGGCGACGCGCGTCCGCCGCGCGTGCGGGTGCTCGACGTGCGCAAGCGCCCGCTCAAGGACGGCCTGTCGCCCGAGGTGCTGGCCGGTATCGGCGCCACCCTGGCGCGTGGCGAACAGGTCCTGGTGTTCAAGAACCGCCGCGGCTATGCACCGGTGCTGCTGTGCCACGACTGCGGCTGGACCGCCGCCTGCCAGCGCTGCAGCACGCCGCTGCACCAGACGCCGATGACCGTGCATGCCGGCGGCCGCCGCCTGCAGTGCCACCACTGCGGCGCGCGCCAACCCGCACCGCTGGCCTGCCCGGCCTGCGCCAGCCTAGCGCTGCAGCCGCAGGGCATCGGCACCGAGCGGCTGGAAGAGCGCCTGACCGAGGCGTTTCCGGATTTCCCGGTGGTACGCATCGACCGCAGCACCACCCAGCGCCGCGACGCACTGGAAACCCAGCTCGCCCGGCTCGGCACCGAGGCCGGCATCCTGGTGGGCACGCAGATCCTGGCCAAGGGCCACGACCTGCCGCGGCTGACCATGGTGGTGGTGGTCGGCATCGACGAAGGCCTGTTTTCGGCCGACTTCCGCGCCGCGGAGAAACTGGCCCAGCAGTTGATCCAGGTGGCCGGACGCGCCGGGCGCGCCGACCGGCCGGGCGAAGTCTGGTTGCAGACCCATCACCCCGAACACCCCTTGCTGCAGACCCTGGTCAATGGCGGCTACCACGCCTTTGCCGATGCCGAACTGCAACAGCGCGAAGCGGCCGGATTCCCTCCCTTCGCGCACCTGGCCTTGTTCCGTGCCGAAGCCAAGGATGTGGCCGCAGCCAACCAATTCCTGCTGGCGGTGCGCAGTTTGACCAGCGCCGAGCCCGGCACGCAATCGCCGGCGTTTGCCGCGGTGGAATGCTACGGCCCGATGCCGGCACCGATGCCGCGCCGCGCCGGCTTCCAGCGCACGCAGCTGCTGTTGTCGGCGCAACAACGCGCGGCATTGCATCGCCTGCTCGACACCCAACTGCCGGCCATCTATGCGCTACCGCAAGCCCGCCGTGTGCGCTGGTCGCTGGATGTGGACCCGATCGACCTGTATTAGCGCAAGGCGTCTCGACCATGGAGCACAAGCCAGACCCAGGTTTTGCGCGCTGTGCCCAGGTCATGAAGCACACGTGCGTGATCTTTGGTAGCGGCGCACCCGGGCGCGATGTGGCACGACGGGAATGCCCTCGCACCCGGGCGCGCTCCAACAACACCGCAGGCTACCTGTCTGGGTGATGTACAAGGCCCAGTGGCTTGCAGCAATGTGCCGGGTCGGCAGCGCGTGCGGTGCCTGTGGTGAATCGCATTGACTCAGCGACGGCGCGGCACTCAGGTCAGCGCAGTCATCACCGCGCGCCGGTACGCCGGCCGCGCACGCAGGCGCGCATACCAGGCCTGCAGATGCGGCAATTCGGGGCGCTCGATCGGCATTTCGAACCACGCGTAGATGAAGCTGCCCAGTGGTATATCGCCCATCGCGAACTGCTCGCCGGACAGGTACGGCTGCTGCGCCAATGCCGCATCGGCACGTGCGAGCAACTCGCCCGACCGGGTCAACGCCGCCGCAATGCGTGCGTGATCGCGCTCGGCCTGCGGCGTGCGCACAATGCCCCAGAACAGGTCGCGAAACACGCCGGCGAAAGTGGAGGTGGTCCAATCCATCCAGCGGTCGCCCAGCGCGCGTTCGGCCGGCGCATGCGGATACAACGCCGGCGCGTATTGCGCGGCCAGATAGCGCACGATCGCATTGGATTCCCACAGCACCAGCGCGCCATCCTGCAAGGTCGGCACCACGCCGTTCGGATTCATTGCGCGATAGGCCGGCGTGTCGTTGCCGCCGAACGCGCCGCCCACCTCGATCGAGCTGTAGGCCACTCCGGCTTCTTCGGCGCACCACAACACCTTGCGCACATTGCTGGAATTGCGCCGCCCCCAGATCGTGATGGCGGGCATCGCTGCGGCGGGCAGGCTTGCGTTCTGCGGCATGCTCAGCCCCCTGCTTGCAGGTTTGGCCGGCGTGCGTGCCGGGCGCTTGGCAGCGGCAGGCTGCGCCGGTTTGGCGCGGCCCCCTTGGGCGCGTCGCGCACCCACAACGCCTGTTCGTCCTGCTTGATCTCGAACAAGCCGATCGCGCGTACCAGATCGCTGAGTTTGCGATAGCCATAGTTGCGTGGATCGAACGAGGCCTGGTTGGCCACCTGCTTGCCGACTGCACTCAGCAGCGCCCAGCCATCGTCTTCGCAGGCGCTGACGATCGCATTGCGCAGCATTTGGACCAGACGCGTATCGCTACGTAATGCGGTGGCGTCCTTGCGACCGGCAGCCGTTTCGCTGGCGGCTGCCGCCTGTTGCCCGAGCGCCTCGACATAGGTGAACTTGGAGCACGCATTGACGAACGGCGCCGGCGTCTTCTTCTCGCCGAAGCCATAGACCTTCATGCCGTCGGTCAGCAGGCGCATCACCAGCGGCGTGAAATCGGCATCGCTGGAGACGATCGCAAATCCATCCAGATTGCGTGCGTACAACAGGTCCATCGCATCGATCACCATCGCCATGTCCGAGGCGTTCTTGCCGGAACTGTAGGCAAATTGCTGGATCGGGCGGATCGCGTAGTCGTGCAATGCCGCCTCCCAGCCTTTCAGGTGCGGGCTCTTCCAGTTGCCGTAGGCGCGGCGCACGTTGGCCACGCCGTAGCGCGCCACTTCGGCCAGCACCACGTCGATCTTGCCGGCCGGCGCATTGTCCGCATCGATCAGCAGCGCGATGCGTTTGTCGGGATTGTCGATCATGCTCATCGCTCCAGGGTTTGGGCAGATTCGGTCTTGAAGTCGGCGTCGGCGTCGGTGTCCATCTCACTCTCCTCCGCATCGGTCTCGGCCGGCAATGTGTACTCGGTACCATCACGCAGCGTGAGCACGCCCGCACTCAGGATCTCGCGTTCGGCACCGTCGCTGACCCAGGTGGCGTGCACGCGCCCGCTGCCGCGATCGCCTTGCACATCGAACACGAACTCATCGCTCCCCGGTGCCAGACTGGTGCGATACAGATCCACCCGCATGTCGCGGATGTGCCCAATGTGTTCCTGCACCACGGCATCGGCCTGCAGCGCACTGCGCGCCTGATCGGCGAACAACGACCAACCGATCGACATCAGCCAGACGAGCGCACCGAGCGCCAGCATCCCCAACAGCACCACACACGTCGCCACGCCAATCAGCCCGATCGCCACACTGCTGAGTGGCTTCTTGACGACAGCGGGCGGTGGCGGTGCAGCGGACGGCACGGACGACAACGGCGGCAGTGGCGGCGGGAGCGACGACATGGGGTGGCCGGAAGCGGGAGATGCGACATGATGCCGCAGGCGGGCCGCGCTCACGCGGCATGTTCATTGCCGATGCGGCATCCTGATAGGCCCGCGTCGCACTCCATCGGACCTTACGATGACCTCTCCCCCTCCCAAGCTCCGCTGCATTTGGTTGTGGTCGGCGGCGGATTCGCCGGCTTATGGGCGACCCGCGCGCTCAACGACCCCGGCATCCGTATCACCCTGGTCGACCGTCAGAATCACCACCTGTTCCAGCCTCTGTTGTACCAGGTGGCCACCGCCGGCCTGTCGGCACCGGACATCGCCGCGCCGCTCCGGCACATCCTGCGCGAGCAACGCAATGTCGAAGTCCTGCTCGGCGATGTCACCGATATCGCGCCAGGCCGCCGCGAGGTGGTATTGGCCGATGGCAGCACGCTCGGCTACGACATGCTGTTGCTGGCCACCGGCGCCACCCATGCCTATTTCGGTAACGACCAATGGGCCGAACACGCCCCTGGCCTGAAAACGCTGTACGACGCGCTGGTGCTGCGGCGCAAGCTGCTGCTGGCCTTCGAACGCGCAGAAGCCGAATCCGACCCTGCCGCACGCGCTGCCTGGCTGAGCTTTGCCGTGGTCGGCGGCGGACCCACCGGCGTCGAACTGGCCGGCACCCTGGCTGAAATCGCCCGCCACACGCTCAAGAACGAGTTCCGCCATATCGACCCACGGCAGGCGCGCGTGCGGCTGGTCGAAGCCGGTCCGCGCGTACTGCCCTCGTTTCCGGAAGATCTCACCGCCAAGGCGCGCAAGCAGTTGGAACGTCTGGGCGTGGAGGTGCACACCGGAACTCCGGTCACGCAGATCGATGCATTGGGCTACCAGCTCGGCGACACCTTCGTGCCGGCACGCACGGTGGTGTGGGCCGCTGGCGTGGCCGCCTCGCCGCTGGCGCGTACGCTGGGCGTACCGCTGGATCGCGCCGGCCGCGTGCTGGTCGAGGCCGACCTCAGCGTACCGGGCCACCCGGAAATCTTCGTCGGCGGCGATCTGGCGGCGGTGCAGCAGGACGGCCGCCCGGTGCCGGGCGTGGCACCGGCCGCCAAGCAGATGGGCAAGCACATCGCCAAGGCGATCCGGGCGCGGCAGCGCGGCCAGACCGCGCCGGCGTTCCGCTACCAGGACTACGGCAACCTGGCCACGATCGGCCGCATGGCCGCCATCGTGCATGTGGGCAAGCTCAAGCTGTCCGGCATCGTCGCCTGGTGGTTCTGGCTGGCTGCGCACGTGTACTTTTTGATCGGCTTCCGCAACCGCTTCGTGGTGCTGGTGAACTGGGCGATGGCGTACTGGAGCTACCAGCGCGCCGCACGCATCATCTTCGGCGGCGCCACCGACGACCCTCCACCCAGCAGCAAGGACGGCTGACAGCGGCGCAGGCCGTGCGATGCTGTGCGGCCTGATTCGACGACCCGATCGTGGCAACTGTCCTGTTCCTACTGGATCTGCTGGGCACCTTCGTGTTCGCCCTGAGCGGCGCGACCGTGGCGGTGCGCAACCGACTGGACCTGTTCGGCGTGCTGGTGCTTTCCTGCGCGGCAGCGGTGTCCGGCGGCATCGTGCGCGATGTGCTGATTGGCGCCACCCCACCGGCCGCGCTGGTGCAGCCGCAGTATCTGCTGGTGGCCTGCCTGGCTGGCCGACCTGGCCGGGTTCTATTGGCATGCAGCGGTGGAGCGCCTGCGCAATCCGGTGCAACTCTTCGATGCGGCCGGGCTGGCGCTGTTTGCGGTCTACGGCACCAGCAAGGCGCTGGACTATCACCTCAGCCCACTGAGCGCGACGTTGCTGGGCATGCTCAGCGGCATCGGCGGGGGCATCGCGCGCGATCTGCTGGTGGCGCGCACGCCGGTGGTGCTGCAGGCCGAACTGTATGCGGTCGCAGCGCTTGCCGGTGGCGGGCTGGTCGCGATCGGGCACGTCTTGCATGTGCCGCAGGCCTGGTCGTTGGCGACCGGCGCCGGCGTGTGTTTCGGCCTGCGCTTCATGGCCATCCGCTACGGCTGGCATCTTCCTGTGGCGCGCCTGCCGGAATAGCCAAGCGGTCGCCACACGCGACAATCAAGCACCGCCAGGCAGGCACGAACCAGTCCTGCATTTGCCAAAGAGCATGGCTGCCAGTGCGAGCACGCCGCGCATGCCGGATCCGAGGCTGCTTATCGTGCATGGCCAACGCAACGAAAAGCGACAGGTTCCTGTTACGCAACGCACGCGCTGCCATCACAGCTCGCTGGCGACCTGGATCAGCGCACCGCGATGCAATCGCCGCGTCCGGCCAGGCACGCAGGCCCACAGGCGCGACACAATCGGGTACCGACCACGCGCCTGGGCAATCAAGACATCGCCAACACCACACAAGCAAACGGCCCGGAAAACCGGGCCGTCTGTGCAACACCTCGCGCGAGCCCGACAGGATCAGGCGACGAACAGCGCCTTCATCTTCTTCAGCGCATTCGCTTCGATCTGGCGGATGCGCTCGGCCGACACGCCGTATTCGTCTGCCAGTTCCTGCAACGTCACCTTGGAATCGGAATCCAGCCAACGGCGCTTGACGATGTCGCGCGAACGCGCGTCCAGGCCCGCCATGCCTTCGCGCAGCAGTTGCAGCTGATTGTCTTCGCTGTCGTGACGCTCGTACGCCTGCGAGGGGTCTTCCTCGTTGGCGACCAGGTAGCTCACCGGCGACGGCGGGCCGTGGTCGTCGTCTTCGTCCGACGACGCGTCGAACCCGATATCGCGGCCGGACAGACGCGACTCCATCTCCATCACTTCACGTTCGGAGACGTTCAGGTCCTTGGCAACCGCCGTCACTTCCGACGCATTGAGCCAGCCCAGGCGGGTCTTGGACTTGCGCAGGTTGAAGAACAGCTTGCGCTGCGCCTTGGTCGTGGCGACCTTGACGATGCGCCAGTTCTTCAGGATGAACTCGTGCATTTCGGCACGGATCCAGTGCACCGCGAAGCTGACCAGGCGCACGCCCATGTCCGGGTCGAAGCGCTTGACCGCCTTCATCAGGCCGATATTGCCTTCCTGGATCAGGTCGCCCAGCGGCAGGCCATAGCCGTTGTAGCCGCGGGCCACATGCACCACGAAGCGCAGGTGGGAATGGACCAGCTCGCGCGCGGCGTCCAGGTCCAGCTCGTCGCGGAAGCGACGGGCCAGATCCTGCTCCTCATCGACCGACAGCACCGGGATCTGGTGCACGGCACCGATGTAGGCGTCCAGCGAACCGAGCGCACTGGGAATCGGGAGATTGTTTGCCACAAGGGCAGTCGAGGTAGTCTGGTTCATAGGCACCATCTTAGCAGTCGAACTATTGGACTGCCGGGTACAGAAAGAGTTCCCAGCATTCCATTTACAGAACGTTCGGGCTTTTGGTGGCACTGGTGTTCTACAGCCCGGCACCCCAAATTCGAGGCCTAACGGTATCACCAAGCCCCTGTGCAAACCGTGACAACTTGGTTGCGCGACGGGATGCCGCCAGCGTCGTTCAGGCGCCGGTGGAGGTCGTGTCCAGCGCGCTACGCGGCGGCAGCGACCAGTCGATCGGGCTCAGACCTCGCCGCCGCAGATGGTCGTTGGTCTTGGAAAAATGCTGGCAGCCCAGAAAGCCGCGGTGTGCCGACAGCGGCGAAGGATGCGGCGCCTTCAAGACCCGGTGGCGCGCCTGATCGATGACCTTGCCCTTGGACTGGGCGTAGCTGCCCCACAGCAGGAACACCAAGCCTTCGCGCTCGCGATTGAGGGTTTCCACCACATGATCGGTGAAGCCTTCCCAGCCCTTGTTCTGATGCGCGCCGGCGCGGCCCTGCTCCACCGTCAGCACGGCATTGAGCAGCAGCACGCCCTGGCGCGCCCAGGGCATCAGGTAGCCGTGATCCGGCCGCGCCAGACCCAGATCGTCCTGGATCTCCTTATAGATGTTGAGCAGCGACGGCGGCACCGGCACGCCGGGCAGTACCGAAAAGCACAGCCCATGCGCCTGACCTTCGCCGTGATACGGGTCCTGGCCGAGGATCACTACCTTGACCTGCTCGAACGGGGTGGCGTCGAAGGCGGCAAAGATCTGCGGGCCGGGTGGAAACACCCGCGCCCCGGCCGCCTTGCGCTGGCGCAGGAACGCCGACAGCTCCTGCATCTGCGGGCGCAGCAGCCAGTCGCCCACCTTTGCCTTCCACGACGGTTCCAGCTGAATGCGTCCTCCTCCTTCCGTCATAGCGTGACAGCCTGATCCTCCAGGCGTGCCAGGCGCAGCTGGAACAGCACCTTGGTCACCAGCAGGCGCTCTTCGATCGGTTTTTGCACCAGATCGTTGGCACCGGCGCGCAGCAATTCGGATTGATTGCGCGGGTTGGTGTCGCCGGTCATCACCAGCACCGGCAGGCGGCGCTTGCCGTAGCCGAAGTCGATGCGGATACGCTCGACCACGTCGCGGCCGTTGAGTTCGCCCTTCAGGGTCACGTCGGTCAGCACCACGTCGATGCGGCGCTCGGTGCGGCCCAGCGATTCGGCGGTGAGCAGCGCAAAGGCATCTTCGGCGGTGAGCACGTGCACCACCTTCAGGCTCTGGCGTTCAAGCATGCGCTTGGTCGCCTCGGCCACCACGCGGCTGTCTTCGATGTAGAGCACGGTCGCGCCCACCACCGGCTCGGGCTGCACGTAGCCGCGGATGAACGTCGCCAGGGCTTCATGGCCCAGCGCCTTGTCGAAATAATCGGTGACGTACTCGGTGAAACGGCGCTCCACCAGATGCTGCTGCGCATCGCCGGAGACCACGATCACCGGTACATAGGCCTGCCCGGCGGTTTCGCGCACGCTGCGCGCCAGGGTCAGGCCGTCGCCATCGGGCAGCGACAGCGAGGTGGTGACAAGATCCACCGCGCCGGCTTCCAGCGCCTGCCGCGCTTCGGCAATGTTGGAACAGCCGATCACCTGCACGTTGGGCAGGTCACGCTTGAGCACGTCGGCAATCAGCTTGCGCACCAACTTGGAGCCATCGACCACCATCACGCGCGGTGCGTCGCTGATCAGGTGTTTGAGATCTGGTGGATGCATGGCAGGCCTCAGGTCTCGGTAGGTCGGGTCTGGCGAAGGAAATGGCCGGTCACCAGCCAGGCACCCAACCAACCCAGGACTAAGGTGCCGACCAGCACCAGCGCAGAATGCAACAGATCCAGCCCGTGCAGGGTAAAAGAACTGCCGTAACTGTCGGCCAATGTCGCCAACGGCGCACGCAATGCCAGGCCGGAGGCGGCGATCAGAGCGAGCGCGACAGCACCGGCGCCAAGCCCGTACCACGCGCCCAGATACAAGAACGGGCGACGGATGAAGCCATCGCTGGCGCCGAGCAACTGCAGCACGCCGATTTCTTCGCGCCGCGACTGGATGTCCAGCCGCACGGTGTTGCCGACCACCAGCACCGCACCGATCCCGAGCAGGGCAGACAACACCTGGACCAGGCGCTCGCCGAAGTGCAACCAGCCATCCAGGCGCTTGCGCCACAGCGCGTCGTGCTGCACCTGATCGGTTTGCGGCAGCGCCTGTAGCGCACCGGCCAGCTGCGCGTCGTCGGTCGCGTCGGCGGGAGTGACGATCAACAAGGTGGGCAGCGGATTGTCGCCCAGCGCATCGGCCGCTTCATCGAGCTTGGCGCTCTCGCGCAGTTCGGCCAAACCCTGTTCGGGCGTGCGCAGCGTGACCTTGGCCACATCCGGGCGTGCACGCAGCTCGCCGGCCAGCGCCTGCGCCGCATCGGCAGCCACGTCGACCTTCAGGAACAGATTGATCTCGCGCGACTGCTGCACGCTGCCGGCCAGCAGCTTGACGTTGTCCAGCGCGATCGACAGCCCCAACGGCAGGGCCAGCGCCAGGGCCATCACCACGATGGTCAACAAGGTGGCCCACGGCTTGCGCATCGCACGGCCCAGGCTGAAGGCGATGCTGTGTAGGTGATGGTCGATCCACACGCCGAACCGCGACGGCGCGACAGTTTCGGTATTGGCGGGCTTGCTCATTCGGCCAGGTCCTGCGGCGAGATGTCGTCGACCAGGCGGCCGTGATCCAGGATCAGCACGCGCTTGCGCATCTGCTTGAGCAGCGCCAGGTCGTGGCTGACCACCAGCACGCTGGTGCCACGGGCCGGGAGTTCGGCGAACAACTGCATGATTTCCGCGGCCAGGGCGGGGTCGAGATTGCCGGTGGGCTCATCGGCCACCAGCAGCCGCGGTTCGCCGACGATGGCGCGCGCGATGCCAACGCGTTGCTGCTCGCCGGCAGACAATTGCGACGGCAGGGCTTTCTCGCGATGGGCCAGACCGATGCGCTCCAATGCCGAGCGCACGCGTTTGCCGATCTCGGCACGCCGGGTGCCGCGCAAGATCAGCGGCAAGGCCACGTTCTCGGCGATGCTGCGGTCGTTGAGCAGACGGTGGTCCTGATAGACCGCGCCCACCTGACGCCGATGCAGCGGAATCTGCCGGCCACGCACCTTGAGCAGGTTACGTTCGCCCAGCAGCACCGCGCCCTGACTCGGGCGTTCGCTGAGGTGGATCAGTTTGAGCAAGGTACTTTTGCCGGCGCCGGAGTGGCCGGTCACGAACAGCATCTCGCCATCGGCCACTTCGAAGCTGACATCGGTCAGCGCCTGGTGGCCACCGGCGTAGTGCTTGCTGACGTTGTCGAAACGCAGAACGGTCATTCAGCGATTATGCCGGAGCGCCAGTGCTTGCGTCGCATCGCCGATGCGCGGCGATGCGATCAGTGCCGCAAACGGTCAGTTGCCGGAGACCAGCGAACGCAGTCGGCGGCCGATCCGGCTGAGCAGCGACGGGCTGCCCGACGGCTTGGCGGCGGCACGCACCGGCTTGGCAACCACCTGGGTGGGCTTGCGCGGTGCGGCAGGTGCGGGAACCGGCGTGGATGCCACTGCCGGCTCGGCACCCTCGACCGGACGACCGTTACGACGACGCCGACGCTTGCGTGGTGCGCGCTCGGCATCGGCCACGCCCGCGGAAGGCGCCTGTGCCGCTGCTGCAGCCACCGGATGTTCGGTCGACGCCGCAGCTGCAGGCGCTTGGCCTTCCACCCGTGGCTTGCGACGCGGACGCGGCTTGCCATCGGCACCGGCGCCATCGCGGCGACCACCGCCACTGCCGCTGCGCGACCCGCCCGGGCCACCGCGCCCACCACCGCGACGCTGTTCTTCGGCGGCACGCTGCTCGCGCGCCTCGCGGAAGATCGTGCCCACGCTGTCGCCAGCGTCCTCGTCGGCCTCTTCGCCTACCACCGGCACGCGTGGCGCGCGCGGCAGCGGCGTCAGCAGTTCGGACGTCACCGACTCGACCGGAATCTTCTGCTCGATGTAGGCCTCGATGTCCGGCAGGCTCATCGCATAGCGTTCGCAGGCGAAGCTGATCGCATCGCCCTCCTCGCCCAGACGCGCGGTGCGGCCGATGCGATGGACGTAGTCTTCGGCGTCGAATGGCAGGTCGTAGTTGTAGACGTATTTGACGCCGTCGATATGCAGACCGCGCGCGGCCACGTCGGTGGCGACCAGGATTTCGAGCTGGCCTTTCTGGAAGCGGTTGAGCAGCGACTCGCGCTTCTTCTGCGGCACATCGCCCGACAGCACGCCGACCCGGTAGCCATGCCGCTCCAGGGTGCGCGCCACGCGCTCCACGAAGGCCTTGGTGTTGACGAACACCATGGTGCGCGCGCCTTCGCTGCGCGACAGCAAGCCCAACAGTAGCGTCTGCTTCTCTTCGTCGGACGGAAAATAGATGCGCTGGCGCACCCGCGCGGCGGTGATGCTTTCGGTTTCGACGACGAGCTTCTCCGGCTCGTTCATGTGCTCGTAGGCCAGCTCCAGCACGCGGTGGCTGAGCGTGGCCGAGAACAACAACGTCTGCCGGGTACCGCGCTCGGGCATGCGCCGCAGCAGGAAGCGGATGTCCTTGATGAAGCCCAGGTCGAACATGCGGTCGGCTTCGTCCAGCACGCAGATCTCGCAGGCGTGCAGCGAGACCACCTTGTGCTGTTTGACGTAGTCGATCAGACGGCCCGGGGTGGCGATGATCACGTCCACGCCCTGCTGCAACAGCTCGCGCTGCTTGTCGTAATCCACCCCGCCATAGACCAGCGCAAAGCGCAGGCCAAGGTCGGCGCCGAACTTCACTGCGTCCTTGTGAATCTGGATCGCCAGCTCGCGGGTCGGCGCTAGGATCAGCGCGCGCGGGTCTTCCGGCTTGCGGTCGGCCAGGGCCGGGCGGATCAGCAGCCGATTCATCACCGCGACCAGAAACGCCAAGGTCTTGCCGGTACCGGTCTGGGCCTGGCCGGCGACATCGCCGCCCGGCAGCGCGACCGGCAAGGTCAGCGCCTGGATCGGGGTACAGCGGGTAAACCCGGCGCTCTCCAGCCCGGCGATCAAGGCCGGATGCAGGTCGAACGAGGAAAAGGTCACATCGGTCAGCGGCTTGTCGCTCATTATTCCGTCTTCGTGAGGCGCCCTGGGCAGCCCGGGCGCGGCTTGCATCGATGCCGACAGCGTCGCAAACTGCGACTGTTGTGGCGGACAGCGCGGCTTCAGGACTGACACTTGATTCAGTCGCGCAATGCCCCAGTTTAGCGCAATGTAGCGGCCTGCCCGTTCGGGTGGGCCGTTTTGGTTTCCAGGAGACCCAAGGTGAGCGATAAGGTTCAACATGTCGGCGATGCCGACTTCGACACAGCTGTACTGCAATCGGGCGAACCGGTTCTGGTGGATTTCTGGGCCGAGTGGTGCGGCCCGTGCAAGATGATCGCCCCGGTGCTGGACGATCTGGCCGACACCTATCAGGGCCGCCTCAAGGTTGCCAAGGTCAATGTGGACCAGAACCGTGCGCTGGCCATCAAGTACCACGTGCGCTCGATCCCGATGCTGTTGCTGTTCAAGGACGGGCAGGTGCAGGCGACCCAGATCGGTGCCGTCGGCAAGGGCCAGCTGACCCAGATGATCGACAAGACCCTGGGTGGCGCGGCCGCCTGAGCAAGCGGGCGTCCAGCAATGGGCGCCCGATGATGCGCCGGCAGTTAAATCGTGCCCGGCAAGACGCTTGCGCGGTAATGCGCGGCGGTGATAGTGTCAGTCGGTCCGGCACACGTTCGTGCGCCGCCGCACCCCTCTAGAACCTCTTCTAGACTCCCATCTACCACCAGTTCGCCCCCTAGTTGGGCGCTCGCACCTTAGCGAGGAATCACGCACTTGTCCGATCATCCTTCCTCCGATACCGGGAGCAGCGTCGACGCTCCCGTCGAGAAGCGCGTGCGCAAGCCGCGCGTGAGCAAGACCGCCGCCGCCACTGAAGATGCTGGCGCACAGCAGCCCAACCTGCCCTTGCCCGCCAGTCCCGCACCCGAAGCACCCCGTGCCCCGCAGGCACCGTCGCGCGCTGCCGATCCGGCACCGGCGCAGACGTCCAGCGATGGCGCCCAGGCCGGTCAGGCGCCCAGCGCCAGCCACGGCAGCGACACCCACGGCGAGCCCCGCGAGGGCGGCCAGTCGCAGCAGCAGCGCTTCAATCAGGCGCAGCAACAGCAGAACCAGGGTCAAGGTCAGCAGCAGGGTCAGGCCCAGGCACAGGGCCAGAACCAGAACGCCGGCCTGAATCAGCAAGGCCAGGGCGGTCAGGGTCAGGGACAAAACCAGCAAGGCCAGAACCAGCAGGGCAATCGCCGCGACCGGTTCCGCAACCGCCGCGACCGCGGCCCGCGCGACCGCTTCGGCAACGACGGCGGCATGCCCTCGTCCGACGGCAACAATGAGCCGTTCGTCGCGCGTCCGCATCCGGCCGTACCGGAAGGTTTTCCGGTGTATTCGCTGAGCGACCTCAAGCGCATGCCGGCGCAGAAGCTGCTGGATATCGCCGACCAGCTCAATATTCAGGAAGGCGTGGCGCGTGCGCGCAAGCAGGACGTGATCTTCGCCCTGCTGAAGGTGCTGACCCGTCATGGTGAAGGCGTTGCCGCCGACGGCGTGCTGGAAATCCTGCCCGACGGCTTCGGTTTCCTGCGTGCGGCAGAAGCCAGCTACCTGGCCGGCCCGGACGATACCTATATTTCGCCCAGCCAGATCCGCCGCTTCAACCTGCGTACCGGCGACCACCTCTCCGGCCGCATCCGCTTCCCGAAGGACGGCGAACGCTATTTCGCGCTGTCGATCGTCGACACCATCAATGGCGAGCCGCTGGAAGCGAGCAAGAACAAGGTCCTGTTCGAGAACCTGACCCCGCTGTTCCCGCGCCGCCGCTTCCGTCTGGAGCGTGGCGATGGCTCCACCGAGGACATCACCGGCCGCATCCTGGATCTGATGGCACCGCAGGGCAAGGGTCAGCGTGCGCTGATCGTCTCCCCGCCCAAGGCCGGTAAGACGATGATGATGCAGCAGGTGGCCACGGCCATCACCACCAATCACCCCGAAGTGCACATGATCGTGCTGCTCATCGACGAGCGCCCGGAAGAAGTGACCGAAATGCAGCGCACCGTGCGCGGCGAAGTCATCTCCTCCACGTTCGACGAGCCGGCTGCGCGTCACGTGCAGGTCGCCGAGATGGTGATCGAGCGGGCCAAGCGCCTGGTCGAGCACAAGAAGGACGTGGTGATCCTGCTGGACTCCATCACCCGCCTGGCGCGCGCCTACAACAACGTGGTGCCCAGCTCCGGCAAGGTGCTCACCGGTGGTGTGGACGCCAATGCCCTGCACCGCCCGAAGCGCTTTTTCGGTGCGGCGCGTAACGTGGAAGAAGGCGGCTCGCTGACCATCATCGCCACGGCGCTGGTGGAAACCGGCAGCAAGATGGACGAGGTGATCTACGAAGAGTTCAAGGGCACCGGCAACAGCGAAGTGCATCTGAACCGCCGCATCACCGAAAAGCGCGTGTATCCGGCGATCGACATCAACCGCTCGGGCACGCGTCGCGAAGATCTGTTGATCGAGCCGGAGCTGCTGCAGAAGATTTGGATCCTGCGCAAGCTGCTGCACCCGATGGACGAAATCGCCGCGATGGAATTCCTGTTGGACAAGATGAAGACCACCAAGTCCAACGACGAGTTCTTCAGTTCGATGAAGCGCTGAGTTCAGTCGGTTTATCGAGACGAAAAAGCCCCGCATTGCGGGGCTTTTTTGTGAGGCGACCATTGCGCGGCGTTTCGCCTGCTCGGTCAGCCACTCTCAACTTCCTTGCAGCGGTGTCACCAGGTGCACACCTTCTCCGCGTGCGGAAAACAACCCGCTCGCAGGCAGAGCATCCGGGCTGTCGCTCAATGTCGCTGCGCCGCGCCGTTCATTCCATGGGGCGACCTGACGGGGGCCAGGCAGATACGAACGCCATTTTCTGGGCCTGTTTTGCGGCGATCAGATCGCGTGGGGATGTTCCGATGTCGAAGCTGACCGGAACACGCATGACCCAGTGCGGCGCCTTGACCTCCGGACCCTCTGTCGGCGGCAGGAACGTCCATGTACGCGCCTTCTTCGAGGCTGCATCGGCAAACACCTGGCGCAGGCGTGCACGTTTGGATTCCGGCACGAGCGATGTCAGGTTGACTTGCTCTGCGATCAGATCTTCGACCTTGCCATCGCGCCCGATCTTGAGCATCAGATAGACCACGCCGGTGGCACCGGCCCGAAACGCCGCTTCGGGGTAGCGCGGCGGCTGCATGTCGCGGGTCTGCACACTCGTCGCGCCCTGCGCCTCCCCACCAAAATGCGCGCTACGGATCGACACCAGATAATTTTCCCCTTCTCCCTGTTTGGCGACCAGCAGCAGGCTCATCGGCAACTGCGCGGGCAAGGCGTTTCCGTTGTCGCGCACAGGGTCGAAGCGCCACGATGCGACCGAATGCTTGATCCGCTCGCGCACTGCCGGCGGCAAACTCGCTTCGTCGGCAAGTTTCACTGCCGTGACCGCGCCGTCCGGGGTCAAGGTCAATTCGCCCGCGACGTTCATGCTGGCCTCGATCTGCACTTGCGCCTGTTCTGCGCTTGGACGTGCCTGCGTCGCTGCGATGCTGCTCAATGCCAACAGGATGCCAAGACCGAATCGCTGCGTCCGCTGCATGACCACACTCCTTGATGATGTAGCGTGCGTTGTACCAGTCTTGCCGCTGCCGGTAAATCGCTACGCCAGCCTGCGCGACTCCGCATATGGCGGGGTATCCGGGTAATCGTCTTCGCGAAGCCGGCTCTGCAGGTCGCGCCACCAGCGTGGGTCGAACAGTTCCGGGTGCAGGTGCTTGACCGCTTGCAGTTGCGAGGAAGGCAGACCCATGAACAAGGCGAAGCGCTCGGGGAAGACGTCGCGCGGGCCGACATGGAACCAGGGTTCTGCGGCCAGCTGTTCTTCGTAGGTGGTGGGCGTGGGCCAATCGCGGAAGTTGCATTCGGTGATCAGGCACAGTTCGTCGTAGTCGTAGAACACTGCGCGCTGATGGCGGGTAATGCCGAAGTTCTTCAGCAACATGTCGCCGGGAAAGATGTTGTTGCGCGCCATGTCCTTGATGGCCTGGCCGTAGTCCAGTGCTGCGGCATGCGCGGCTTCGGGCAATTGTTCGCGCAAGTACAAATTCAACGGGCGCAGCCGGCGCTGCACATAGCACAATGCGATCAGGACATCGTCGCCGTCTTCGCTCAGGCTCATCGCGCAGCTGGTCTGCAACTCTTGCAGCAGCGCCGGTGAAAAGCGCGCCTTGGGAAAGCGCAGGAAGCGATACGGCTGCGCGTCGAGCAGCCGGCCGATGCGGTCGAGCTGGAAGACCAGCTCGTACTTACCCTCTACCTGCGCGCGACTCATGCTTTTGGGATACGCAAAGCGATCGCGAATGAGTTTGAAGACCAGCGGATAACTGGGCAGCGTGAATACCACCATGACCATGCCGGGAGTGCCATCGGCGTGCACCAGCTGTTCGGACGGATGCGCCTGGAAATGGCTGAAAAACGTGCGATACCGCTCGGTCTTGCCCTGCTTGGCGCGGCCCAGCATCGTATATAGCTCATCGACCGGCTTGTGGGTGAGCAGGCTGCGCAGGAACACCACCGCGTCGCCGACCGTGGACAAGTCGGCCTGGAAGTAGCTACGCGAGTTACTGAACAATTGCGCGACATCGCTGCGCCGGGTCAGCACCGCTTCGGCACGCAGGCCGGCATCGTCGTTGACCAGCGCGATGACGCAAGGCGAAAAGCGATGCTCGCCGAACACGCGGCCAACCAGATAGGCACGCCGCTCGCGATAGAACACCGTCTCCAGCAATTCCACGCTCCGCACCGGATGCTCGCCCCAGTGCGCGAGGTCGTCGAGCAGACGCACCGCAATGGCGCCGCGCAGCGGGTGCGGTGCGCATACGGCACGGCGAACGCGTAGTCGCCCAGCACCCGCACCAGCATGTCGGTCAGCCGGCCGGGCGAGACCGCATAGGTGTGACGCGCAACAGGCACGGTGATGGCGTCGGTTGGCTCGATATCCAGGGCAATGAATTCGATCTCGGCATCGACGCCGTGGGTACCGAAGTAGCGCCGGGTCAGGGTGTTGTAGAAGGTCTTGTACAACTCCTGGTCGATCAACCCGCTCAGCAAGGCGGCGTAATGATCGCGCGCGCGCATCCATAGCGCGCGGTCGTGCGCCTGGCCCAGCAGTACTGCGCGCAGACGCAACATGCATTCGGCGATGTATTGGTCGTAAAGTGCGATGCGCGCCACTGCGTCTTCGCGCGCGGCGCTCCAGTCGCGTGTTTCGAAGCGCTGCTTGGCGCGTGCGGTGATTTCGGAAAAGCGCGCGTGATAGTCCTCGAACGCTTCGTACACGGCCTGGGCGATCGCCAGCGCGCGGCGCTCGGATTGTGGTGGCAACGGTCGAGGGCTCATGGCGGCAGTGTCCCGGTGCGCTTGCGGCGGCGCGCGAGCAGTGGCGTGGCGGTTGCCTGTTGCGCATGCGCGGCGTGTTCGCGCGCCTGGCCCTGTAGCCAGGTGCGAAACGCAAGAAACCCGCCATGCGTACTGGAACGTGGCGGATACACCAGGTAATGCGACCAACTGGTCTTGAGCCGCTGCGTGGATAACGCCACCAGTTGGCCGGACGCCAGCAACAGACGCGCGCGCGTTACGCGCCCCAGGGCAACGCCGACGCCATCCAGGGCGGCACGATGGTGCGCTTCTGATTCGTCGAGTACCGCGACATAGCGTCGCGGTACATCGCCGCCAAATGCCGCGAACCAGCGCGACCAGGCGTCATCCGGGTCGCCCAGCAATGGCCACTGATGCAACGGTGGCGCCTGCCTACCGCCCATGCGGGCGATCAGGGCCGGGCTTGCCATCGGCACCAGCCATTCGTCGAACAAGGGCTCGGCGATGACGCCGGGCCATTGCCCGGCACCGATGCGCATGGCGGCATCCACCTGCTGCTGGCGCTCGAAATCCACCAGCCGCTCGCTCGACAGCAGGTTGATTTCGATGGTGGGATGAATGGCCAGAAATTCGCCCAGACGCGGCACCAGCCAGGCCGATGCCATCGACGGCGTGAGACTCAGCGTCAGGGTGTCTTCGCGACGCGCACCGAATGGCTCGAATGCCTCAGCGATGGCGTCCAGATGCGGTGCGATGCGGTCGAGCAGTTGCTGGCCTGCGGCGTGGCGGTGACGCCGCGCGCATGCCGTTGCAGCAGCGGATACCCCAGCCGTTGTTCGAGCGCGCGCATTTGATGACTGAGTGCACTGACGGTCAGATGCATCGCGCCGGCAGCGCGCGACAGGTTGCCCAGTCGCACCGCGCTGACGAAGCCTTGCAATGCGTGAAGCGGCGGACGCGACATGGCCAACCCTTGAATGGAATTCAATACTCACTTGTAAAAGTCTCGCTTTTACGTCGCCTAGCCTGCGCCTAACGTGGATTCCACTCAAGTGGAGATGGGTCATGCGCATCTTTAGCGAACTGTTGTTTCAGCACGGCCACATTGCCGATGTGGCGCTGGCCCAGCGCCTGGCGGAACCGGACACGGCAGTCGACGCGCTGCAACCGCAGACCTCACTGGAATCGCCGGAATCTACAGCGGCTCCACGGCAAGACATGCAGACGATGCCCGATCCGCCTTCGCAACGCCGGCGCGAGCGACGCATGGCGCGGCTCAGCCGACGCCTGCTGCGTGGCGTGACGGCATTGTCGCCGTTTCGCTGAAACGACAAGGCCCGCCTCCTGCGAGACGGGCCTTGAAGACGACATGCAAAGACCGCAGGTGGTGCGGCGACTCAGGCGTTCAGCGTGGCCAGGATGTCGTTGAAGGTCTTGCTCGGGCGCATCGCCTCGCTGACCTTGGCCAGGTCGGGGATGGTAGTAACCGCCGATTTCCACCGGCTTGCCCTGCGCGCCATTGAGCTCGGCCACGATGGTGGCCTCGTTCTCGGTCAGGGCCTTGGCCAGCGGCGCGAACTTAGCCTGCAATGCCGTGTCTTCGGTCTGCGCGGCCAGGGCCTGCGCCCAGTACATCGCCAGGTAGAAGTG
Source organism: Xanthomonas phaseoli pv. phaseoli (assembly GCA_022749655.1). GTDB lineage: Bacteria > Pseudomonadota > Gammaproteobacteria > Xanthomonadales > Xanthomonadaceae > Xanthomonas > Xanthomonas phaseoli. Next base: position 1,203,700 of record CP094243.1, on the reverse strand, counting down.
GCTGCCGCGGTTGTCGAGCTCGCCGACCTTGCGCGCGGGCGACTTGTTGTTGTCCAGGAACTGACCGTTGGCGACATCCAGCGCCTTGGCCAGCACCGTGGCCGACGGGTTGTCGTAACGGCTGCCCAGATGCTCGAGCGACGCGGCCAGGGCCAGGAATTCACCCAGCGAATCCCAGCGCAGGCAGTTCTCTTCGACGAACTGCTGCACATGCTTGGGCGCCGAACCACCGGCACCGGTTTCGAACAGGCCGCCACCGGCCATCAGCGGCACGATGGAGAGCATCTTGGCGCTGGTGCCCAGCTCCATGATCGGGAACAGGTCGGTGAGGTAGTCGCGCAGCACGTTGCCGGTGACCGAGATGGTGTCCTGGCCCTTGCGGATGCGCTCCAGCGAGAACGTGGTCGCTTCCACCGGCGGCAGGATGCGGATATCCAGGCCCTTGGTGTCGTGATCCTTCAGATACTGCTCGACCTTGGCGATCACCTGCGCATCGTGCGCGCGCGCCTTGTCCAGCCAGAACACCGCCGGCGTCTCACTCAGGCGGGCGCGCTCCACGGCCAGCTTCACCCAGTCCTGGATCGGGGCGTCCTTGACCTGGCACATGCGCCACAGATCGCCGGCTTCCACCGCGTGCTCGAACACCGTCTTGCCGTTGCCATCGGTGACCTTGACGGTGCCGGCGGCGGCCATCTGGAAGGTCTTGTCGTGCGAGCCGTATTCTTCGGCCTTCTGCGCCATCAGCCCCACGTTGGGCACCGAGCCCATGGTGGCCGGATCGAAGGCACCGTGCGCCTTGCAGTCGTCGATCACCGCCTGGTACACGCCGGCATAGCAACGATCCGGAATCACCGCTTTGGTGTCCTGCAGCTTGCCTTGCGCGTTCCACATCTGGCCGGAGTCGCGAATCATCGCCGGCATGGAAGCATCGACGATCACGTCGCTGGGCACATGCAGGTTGGTGATGCCCTTGTCGGAGTTGACCATCGCCAGGCCCGGCGCTGCGCGTATTCGGTCTGGATATCGGCCTTGATTTCGGCTTGCTTGGCTTCTGGCAGCGACGTGATACGTGCGTACAGATCGCCGATGCCGTTGTTGGGATCGAAACCGACCGACTTGAGCGCATCGGCATGCTTGCTCAGCGTGTCCTTGTAGAACTCGCCGACCACCACGCCGAACAGCACCGGATCGGAGACCTTCATCATGGTGGCTTTCAGATGCACCGAGAACAGCACATCCTTGGCCTTGGCATCGGCAATCTGCGCGTCGATGAAGCTGGCCAGCGCACGCTTGCTCAGTACGGCAGCGTCGACGATTTCGCCCGCCTTCACCGCCACCTTGTCTTTCAACACGGTGCTGCTGCCATCGGCACCGACGAATTCGATCTTCAGCGTGCCGGCCTCGGCCAGCGTGGTCGACTGCTCGCTACCGAAGAAATCACCGGCATCCATGTGCGCGACATGCGACTTGGACGCGCTGCTCCACTTGCCCATGCGGTGCGGATGCTTGCGTGCGTAGTTCTTGACCGACAACGGCGCACGACGGTCGGAATTGCCTTCGCGCAGCACCGGATTCACCGCGCTGCCCTTGACCTTGTCGTAGCGCGCCTTGATGTCTTTTTCCGCAGCGTCCTTGGGCTCGTCCGGATACGCCGGCAGTGCATAGCCCTGGCCTTGCAGCTCCTTGATCGCGGCCTTGAGCTGCGGCACCGAGGCGCTGATGTTGGGCAGCTTGATGATATTGGCCTCCGGCGTGGTGGCCAGTTCGCCCAGTTCGGCCAGGTCGTCGGCGATCTTCTGCGCATCGTTGAGCTGCTCGGGAAACAGCGCCAGGATGCGTCCTGCCAGCGAGATATCGCGCGTTTCGACCACGATGCCGGCGGTATCGGTGTAGGCATCGATGATCGGCAGCAGCGACTGCGTGGCCAGGTAGGGTGCTTCGTCGGTGAGCGTATAGAGGATCTTCGGTGTCTTCGACATGAGGTGCGATGGCTCTTGTGGTCGGGAGGAGCGCCGGCATCCACGGACGAGGGCCGTGGTGCGCGCGACGGGGGTCGTTGATGGCACACCGGTCGGCCAGCGCATTGGACGCGGCGATGGATCAGCACGGCATTGTCGCGTCTGAGCCGCGCCCGGGTAAAGCGACCACAGGCGGATGCTTCGTCCCGTCGCCAAGGCAATCGACATGGATGCAGCTGTAACAAATGCGATGCAACAAAAAGGCGCGACTTGATCGGTCGCGCCCTGCTTGCATGGCTTAGTGCAATGTCGAGCCACCAGTTGACGGGAGCAGCGGCGACGCACGGCCAATGCCGTACATCGCCAATGTCGCCCAGCCTTACTTGACGGTGATGGTCTGCGGATTACCTGCGGGCTTGCCGTCCACCATGACCTGCACGGTGTAGGTGCCGGCCGGCCAGCCATCGGGCTTGCTGAAGCTCAGGTTGGTGGTTTCGGCACCGGTGGTGTTCAACGTCGCGTTCTGTTCGCCAGCCACCTGGCCATCCTGATAGGTCAGCTTCGCCGACACGGCCACGTTGCTCGCGCTGCCGTCCGTCTTGACCGAGACGATGATGGTGTCTTTGCTGCCGACACTGGTCGCCGGAGTCACCGTCTTGTCGGCTGCGGCCTGGGTGCCGACGGCCACGCTGGACACCGTCACCGCGCTACTCGCCGCAGCACCGCCATCGGTGCTGGCCGAACCGGTTGCGCTGCCCTGGGCTGCCTGATCGCCCGCCGGCGGGGTGGCGGCCGGGCCGGGCATCGCTTCGGTCGCGGCACCGGAAGTGGGGTCCTTGGAAACGCTGTCGTCGTCGGCCTTCTTGCTACAGCCAGACACTGCCAGAACGCCGGCCAAGGCCAGGGCTAAGCTGCTCGAAACAGAGGTAGTACGCATAAATCGATTCTCCGGTAGCCAGAACACCTGCAGTGGCAGTGTTCGATTGGTTTCTGGGTTTGTTGAATGACGTTGCCGCCAGCGACTGGAAGCCGACCTGCCGTTACGATTTTGCAGGCAGGCGCAGCACCTGACCGGGAAAGATCTTGTCCGGGTCCTGCAGCGTTTCGCGGTTGGCTTCGAAAATACGTGGCCACAGATTGCCGTCGCCCAGATGGCGCTTGGCAATACTGGAGAGGCTGTCGCCGGCCTGGACGGTCACCGATTCTTCAACGAGCTGCGCGGTGCTTTGCACACTGGTGCGCACGTTGGAAAAATCGGGCGCAGGCGTCACCTCGGCGGTGCTGTCGACCGATGAGGTGACGTTGGAGAAATCTGCCTTCTTGTCGACACTCATTGCTGCAATCCCTGTGCATCGCGGTGTCGGCAGCGTGCGCGGGGCGCCGTTAAGCGTGGATCGCGCCGCCGTGAAGCCCGCGCGATCCCATATGCGCGCGACCTACTGACGCAGGTCGCGGAAGATCGACAGTGGCATCGGCACACTGGCCGAGCTGCGCAGCGGGTTGATGTCCAGGCCGCCACGACGTGTGTAGCGCGCTTCCACCACCAGCCACTGCGGCGCGCACTGCGTCAGCACATCGTTGAAAATGCGCTCGACGCATTGCTCATGAAACTCGGCGTGGTCGCGGAAACTCACCAGATAACGCAGCAACCCCTCGCGGTCGATCGGTGCGCCGCGGTAACGCAAGGTCACGCTGGCCCAATCCGGCTGGCCAGTCACCGGGCAATTGGATTTGAGCAAGGCCGAGGTCAGCACTTCTTCCACCACTGGCTGCGCGAGTGCGCAGAGATAGGCCGCGTTCGGCGGGCCGTAATCGTCGATGCTGACATCCAGCGTGTCGATCGACTCGCCCTCGCCGACCGCATCGATCGGCGGCAGGCCGAACTCCACCGCCACGTCGGCACCGGCGCGCGTGGACAAGTCGGTCGCAATGCGCGTGCGCACCGCTTCGGCGCTGTTGAAGCGGGTGGCGTTGAGCGAGTTGAGATACAGCTTGAGCGACTTGGATTCGATCAGCGAGGGCGAATCGCAGGGTACATGCAAGGTGGCAGTGGCCACGCAAGGCTTGCCCTGTGCATCCAGCCAGCTGAGTTCGTAGGCATGCCAGCGATCGCGGCCGATAAACGGCAGCTCACCGGTCAGCCCGATGGCCTCGCGCCCGGCCGCGCGCGGAATCGGAAACAGCAACGACGGGTCGTAGCCGCTCGGATAGGCGACCTCACGACCGAGGGTGGAATCTTCTGGGGTATTCATGCCGCCATTTTAGGCCGCACGGGCTGGCCGTGAGGTGTACGGCAACGCGTGAAAGAAAGCCAATGGAACGCCCTAAGATCGCCGCTCCACAATCACGCCACCGGCCCAACCAACGAAATCGGGAATCGCCCAGCCGCAGACGATTCCCGATTCCCGATTCCCCATTCACCCCTGCCGCAGATAATCCAGCGACACCTGCAACAGCGCGCGCAAGCCCACATCCAGCGACGACTCGTCCAGCAGGAACTGTGGCGAGTGGTTGCTGGGCGCAGTGGCCGGGTCGATGCCCTTGGCAGTGGAGCCGACGAAGAAGAACATCGACGGCACCTGCTGGGCATAGAACGAGAAGTCTTCGGCGCCCATCTGCAACGGCGGCTCGTAGACGTTGTCCGCACCCACCACCGCCTGCAGGCTGGGCAGCATCTTGGCCGTCAGGGCGGGGTCGTTGACCGTGGCCGGGTTGCCGTCCTGGTCGGGCACCTTCGCGTCCACCTTGGCACCATGCGCGGCAGCGGTGTGCTCGGCCACGTTCTTCAGGTCGGCAAAGATCTGCTGGCGCATGCCTTCGTCGAAGGTGCGGATGGTGCCGACCATTTCCACATCGTCGGGGATGATGTTGTAGCGGATGCCGCCCTTGATCGCGCCGAAGCTGAGCACCGCCGGTTGCTTGGACAGGTTGGCGCGGCGGCTGATCACCGTTTGTGCGGCGCCGATCATGTCGGCGCTGGCCACGATCGGGTCGATGCCGTTCCACGGCGCCGAGCCATGGGTCTGGCGGCCGATCATCTTGATCGCGAAGCGGTCCGAGGCCGCCATCAGCGGGCCGCTGCGCACCGCGATCTTGCCGGCCTGCACGCTGGAGAACACATGCAGGCCGAACACCGCCTGCGGCTTGAAGTCGGCAAACAGGCCTTCCTTGAGCATCAGCGAGGCACCGCCCTCTTCGTTGCCGGGCGCGCCTTCTTCGGAGGGCTGGAAGATCAGCATCACTTCGCCGGGCAACTGCTCGCGCATGCCCACCAGCGCCTCGGCCACGCCGAGCAGGATGGCGGTATGCGCGTCGTGGCCGCAGGCGTGCATCACCCCGACCTGCTCGCCGCGGTATTGGGCGGTGGCCTTGGAGGCGAACGGCAGCCCGGTCTGCTCTGTCACCGGCAGCGCGTCCATGTCGGCACGCAGGGCGATCTTCGGCCCCGGCTTGCCGCCCTTGATGATGGCCACCACGCCGTGATGGGCGATGCCGGTGCGCGGCTTGAGGCCCAGCTTGCGCAGCTGCGCAGCCACGGTGGCGGCAGTGCGCTCTTCGCGGTTGGACAACTCCGGGTGCTGGTGGAAGTCGCGGCGCCATTGCACCACCTTGGCCTGCAGCGGGGCGGCGGCGGCCTGGACTTCGGGCCGTTGCGCGGTCTGCGCGGTCTGCGCGGTGGCGAGCGTGGGCAGGGCGAGCAGCAGCGCGCTGGTCAGCAGGCGGGAGGGGCGCATCGGCAATCCTTGAAAGATGGTTGCTTAATGTAGTGCAGGCGGGTGCCGGATGGGCTGCAGTGGGGCCCGATTCAGCCCGGCGGTCAACCGCGGTCACCGTGGCGCGTTGCCGCTGCAGTGCAAGTGTGACCGTTGCGGTCGTTTCGCCGCCCAAGCCGTTACTTCAGTAATGCTCAATTGGTGAAGCGCAACGATATGCTTTGCACCGCCGCCCCACGGTCGCACCCATGCGCCCGGCCCGCCCTCAGGAGTTGTCGCATGTCGCGTTTTTGGAAGATCACACTGCTGGTTGTCGCAGTGCTTGTCGTGGTGTTCGTCGCAGTGCGGATGATGGGTGGGGGCAATCACGGCAAGCGCGCAGGCGCGCCGGACGGCAATGATCCGGACAACGGCGGCCCGGTGCCGGTGACGGTGGTAGCGGCCACCACGCAGGATGTTCCGGTCTATGCCAGCGCGCTGGGTACGGTCACCGCCCTCAATACGGTCACGGTCAGCCCGCAGGTGGGCGGCCAGTTGATGAGCCTGAATTTCAAGGAAGGCCAGGAAGTGAAGAAGGGCGATCTGCTGGCGCAGATCGATCCACGCACGCTGCAGGCCAGCTACGACCAGGCACTGGCCGCCAAACGCCAGAACCAGGCGCTGTTGGCGACCTCGCGGGTGAATTACCAGCGTTCCAACGACCCGGCCTACAAGCAATACGTCTCGCGCACGGATCTGGACACCCAACGCAACCAGGTTGCCCAGTACGAGGCCGCGGTTGCGGCCAACGATGCGCAGATGCGCTCGGCGCAGGTGCAATTGCAGTTCACCCGCGTCACTGCGCCGATCGACGGCATCGCCGGCATCCGTGGCGTGGACGTGGGCAACATCGTCACCAGCAGCTCCACGATCGTCACCCTGACCCAGATCCGCCCGATCTACGTGTCTTTCAACCTGCCCGAGCGTGAGTTGCAGGCCGTGCGTACCGGTCAAACGGCGGCGCCACTGGCCGTGGCGGCACTGGATCGTGGCGATGCGCACGTGATCAGCAGCGACGGCAAGCTGGATGTGATCGACAACCGTATCTCCGCCGACAGCGGCACCTTTGGCGCACGCGCGATCTTCAACAACACCGACAACGCGCTATGGCCGGGCCAGTTTGTCAATGTGCGCCTGCAGCTGCGCACCATCGCCGGCGGCACCGTGGTGCCGTCCCAGTCGGTGCAGCGCGGCCCGGATGGCGATTACGTGTACGTGGTGGGCAGCGACAACACCGCACAGATGCGCACCGTGGTGCAGGGCGTGGAAGTGGACGACAGCCATGTGCAGATCACCAAGGGCCTCAAGCCCGGCGAGCGCGTGGTGACCGAAGGCCAGTTCCGCCTGAAACCGGGCAGCAAGGTCAGCGCGCTCAAGCCGGGCGAGACGCCGCCGGAACCGACCGAGGCCGAACTCAAGGCCGCCAAGGACAAACAGAGCCGTGGTGGTGGCCCCGGCGGCCGCCGTGGCGGCGGTCCGCGCTAACTCTCGACCACCGGCGACGGAACTTCCGTCGCCGATGTGCGCCGGCGTTGCATGCGCCGGCTTCGCCTGACGTCTTCAGCAAGGACACCCCCGTGGGCTTTTCGACCATCTTCATCCGCCGCCCGATCGCCACTTCGTTGTTGATGGCCGGCGTCCTGCTGCTGGGCATCCTGGGCTACCGTCAATTACCGGTCTCGGCATTGCCGGAAATCGACGCGCCCAGCCTGGTCGTCACCACCCAGTATCCCGGCGCCAATGCGACCACCATGGCCTCGCTGGTCACCACGCCGCTGGAGCGCCAGTTCGGGCAGATCTCCGGCCTGCAGATGATGACCTCCGATTCGTCGGCGGGCCTGTCCACCATCATTCTGCAGTTCTCGATGGAGCGCGATATCGATATCGCCTCGCAGGATGTGCAGGCGGCGATCCGCCAGGCCACCCTGCCCTCTTCGCTGCCGTACCAGCCGGTCTATAACCGGGTCAATCCGGCCGATGCGGCGATTCTCACGCTCAAGCTCACCTCCGATTCGCTGCCGCTGCGCGAGGTCAACCGCTATGCCGATGCGATCCTGGCCCAGCGCCTGTCGCAGGTGCCGGGCGTGGGCCTGGTGTCGATCGCCGGCAACGTGCGCCCTGCGGTGCGCATCCAGGTCAACCCGGCGCAGCTATCGAACATGGGCCTGACCATGGAGTCGCTGCGCAGCGCGCTGACCCAGACCAACGTCAGTGCGCCCAAGGGCTCGCTCAACGGCAAGACCCAGTCCTACAGCATCGGCACCAACGACCAGCTCACCGACGCGGCGCAGTACCGCGAGACCATCATCAGCTACAAGGACGGCCGCCCGGTGCGGCTTGCCGACGTGGCCAACGTGGTCGATGGGGTGGAGAACGATCAGCTTGCCGCCTGGGCCGACGGCAAACAGGCGGTGCTGCTGGAGATCCGCCGCCAGCCCGGCGCCAACATCGTGCAGACGGTGGAGCAGATCCGCAACATCCTGCCGCAGCTGCGATCGGTGTTGCCGGCCGATGTGCATCTGGAGGTGTTCTCCGACCGCACCGAAACCATCCGCGCCTCGGTGCATGAGGTGAAGTTCACCCTGGTGCTGACCATCGCGCTGGTGGTGGCGGTGATCTTCGTGTTCCTGCGCCGGCTGTGGGCCACCATCATTCCCTCGGTGGCGGTGCCGTTGTCGCTGGCCGGCACCTTCGGGGTGATGGCCTTCGCCGGCATGTCGCTGGACAACCTGTCGCTGATGGCGCTGGTGGTGGCGACCGGGTTCGTGGTCGACGATGCGATCGTGATGATCGAGAACATCGTGCGCTACATCGAACAGGGCAAGAGCGGGCCGGAAGCGGCCGAAATCGGCGCCAAGCAGATCGGCTTCACCGTGTTGTCGCTGACCGTGTCGCTGGTGGCGGTGTTCCTGCCGCTGCTGTTGATGCCGGGCGTCACCGGTCGGTTATTCCACGAGTTTGCGTGGGTGCTGTCGATTGCAGTGGTCATCTCAATGCTGGTGTCGCTGACGTTGACGCCGATGATGTGCGCCTACCTGCTCAAGCCCGATGCCTTGCCCGAAGGCGAAGACGCGCACGAGCGCGCGAGCGCGGCCGGCAAGACCAACCTGTGGACGCGCACCGTGGGCGCCTATGAGCGCAGCCTGGACTGGGTGCTTGCCCACCAACCGCTGACCCTGGCCGTGGCGATCGGTGCGGTGGCGTTGACGGTGGTGCTGTATGTGGCCATTCCCAAGGGCTTGCTGCCCGAGCAGGACACCGGGCTGATCACCGGTGTGGTGCAGGCCGACCAGAACGTGGCGTTCCCGCAGATGGAGCAACGCACCCAGGCGGTGGCCGCCGCGTTGCGCAAGGACCCGGCGGTGACCGGCGTGGCAGCCTTCATCGGCGCCGGCACCATGAACCCCACGCTCAACCAGGGCCAGCTGTCGATTGTGCTGAAGACGCGCGGCGACCGCGAGGGCCTGGACGAGGTGCTGCCGCGCCTGCAGAACGCAGTGGCCGGCATTCCGGGCGTGGCCTTGTTCCTCAAGCCGGTGCAGGACGTCACCCTGGACACGCGGGTAGCCGCGACCGAATACCAGTATTCGATCTCGGACGTCGACAGCAGCGAGCTGGCCACCTGGGCCGGGCGCATGACCGAGGCAATGCGCAAGTTGCCCGAGCTGGCGGACGTGGACAACAACCTGGCCAACCAGGGGCGTGCGCTGGAACTGAGCATCGACCGCGACAAGGCCAGCATGCTCGGCGTGCCGATGCAGACCATCGACGACACGCTGTACGACTCCTTCGGCCAGCGCCAGATCTCCACCATCTTCACCGAGCTCAATCAGTACCGCGTCGTGCTGGAAGTGGCGCCGGAATTCCGCACCAGCACCGCCTTGATGAACCAGCTGGCGGTGGCCAGCAACGGCAGTGGCGCGCTCACCGGCACCAACGCCACCAGCTTCGGCCAGGTCACCTCGTCCAACTCGTCCACTGCCACCGGCGTAGGCGCGCAGAACACCGGCATCGTGGTCGGTGCCGGCAGCATCATTCCGCTGGCCGCGCTGGCCGAAGCCAAGGTCACCAACACGCCGTTGGTGGTGAGCCACCAGCAGCAGCTGCCGGCCATCACCATCTCGTTCAACCTGGCGCCGGGGCATTCGTTGTCGCAGGCGGTGGCGGCGATCGAAAAGGCGCGCGAAGAACTCAAGATTCCGACCCAGGTGCATGCGCAGTTCGTCGGCAAGGCCGCCGAATTCACCGGCAGCCAGACCGACATCGTGTGGCTGCTGCTGGCCTCGATCGTGGTGATCTACATCGTGCTGGGCGTGTTGTACGAAAGCTACATCCATCCGTTGACCATCATCTCCACGTTGCCGCCGGCCGGTGTCGGTGCGTTGCTGGCGCTGATGATGTGCGGGCTGAGCCTGTCGGTGGACGGCATCGTCGGCATCGTGCTGCTGATCGGCATCGTCAAGAAGAACGCCATCATGATGATCGACTTCGCCATCGACGCACGCCGCGAAGGGACGACTGCGCACGATGCGATCCGGCGCGCCTGCCTGCTGCGCTTCCGCCCGATCATGATGACCACCGCTGCCGCCATGCTGGGCGCGTTGCCGCTGGCGCTGGGCACCGGCATCGGCTCGGAACTGCGCCGCCCGCTGGGCATTGCGATCGTCGGCGGCCTGCTGCTGTCGCAGCTGGTCACGCTGTACACCACCCCGGTGATCTATCTGTACATGGAACGCGCCGGCGAGCGCCTGCGCGCATGGCGTGCGCGCCGCGCAGCGCGCCATGACGGCGCAACCCCGGCATCCACCTCGGAGCGATCGGCATGACGACTGCTGACGTCTTCGCTGATCGCTCTGCCTGCCCACGGCATCGCCTGCCCACACGCACGCGTGGAGGCCGCGCTGGCTGTTGCCTTTACCAATTCCCGAATCCCGATTCCCGATTCCCGGCACCACACCCATGAACATCTCCGCGCCCTTCATCAAGCGCCCGATCGGCACCTCGCTGCTGGCGATCGGTTTGTTCGTGATCGGATTGATGTGCTACCTGCGGCTGGGTGTGGCGGCGCTGCCGAACATCCAGATTCCGATCATCTTCGTGCACGCCACCCAATCCGGTGCCGACGCCAGCACCATGGCCTCCACCGTCACCGCGCCGCTGGAACGTCACCTGGGCCAGTTGCCCGGGATCGACCGCATGCGCTCGTCCAGCTCGGAGAGCAGCAGCCTGGTCGTACTGGTGTTCCAGAGCAGCCGCAACATCGATTCGGCCGCGCAGGACATCCAGACCGCGATCAACGCATCGCAATCGGACCTGCCCTCCGGGCTCGGAACGCCGATGTACTCAAGGCCAACCCGAACGACGACCCGGTGATCGCCATCGCGTTGACCTCGGAGACGCAATCGGCCGATGAGCTCTACAACGTGGCCGATTCGCTGTTGGCGCAGCGGCTGCGCCAGATCACCGGCATCAGCTCGGTGGACATTGCCGGGGCATCCACCCCGGCAGTACGCGTGGACGTGGACCTGCGCGCACTCAATGCACTGGGCCTGACACCGGACGATCTGCGCAATGCGGTGCGCGCGGCCAATGTGACTTCGCCGACCGGATTCCTGTCCGACGGCAACACCACCATGGCCATCATCTCCAACGATTCGGTGTCCAAAGCCGCCGATTTTGCGCAGTTGGCGATCTCCACCCAGTCCAACGGGCGCATCGTGCGCCTGGGCGATGTGGCCACCGTTTACGACGGCCAGCAGGATGCCTATCAAGCCGCCTGGTTCGACGGCAAACCGGCGGTGGTGATGTACGCCTTCACCTGCGCCGGCGCCAACATCGTCGAAACCGTCGACCAGGTGAAGGCGCAGATTCCCGAACTGCGTAGCTATCTGCAGCCCGGCACCACGCTCACGCCCTACTTCGACCGCACACCCACCATTCGCGCCTCGCTGCACGAGGTGCAGGCCACGCTGATGATCAGCCTGGCGATGGTGATCCTGACCATGGCGCTGTTCCTGCGCCGGCTGGCGCCCACCCTGATCGCCGCTGTCACCGTGCCGCTGTCGCTGGCCGGCTCGGCGCTGGTGATGTACGTGCTCGGCTTCACCTTGAACAACCTCAGCCTGCTGGCGTTGGTCATTGCGATTGGCTTCGTGGTCGACGATGCGATCGTGGTGATCGAAAACGTCATGCGCCATCTGGACGAAGGCATGTCGCGCCTGGACGCGGCGTTGGCCGGTGCGCGCGAGATCGGGTTCACCATCGTCTCCATCACCGCCTCGCTGGTGGCGGTGTTCATCCCGATGCTGTTCGCCAGCGGCATGATCGGTGCGTTCTTCCGCGAGTTCACCGTGACGTTGGTGGCGGCGATCGTGGTGTCGATGCTGGTGTCGCTGACTTTGACACCGGCGCTGTGCAGCCGTTTCCTGTCGCCGCACGCCGAGCCTGAAAAACCCGGCCGTTTCGGCGCCTGGCTGGACCGCATGCACGAACGCATGCTGCGCGTGTACACGGTGGCGCTGGATTTCTCGCTGCGCCACGCCCTCCTGCTGTCGTTGACGCCGTTATTGCTGATTGCCGCCACCATCTTCCTGGGCAGTGCGGTCAAGAAGGGCTCGTTTCCCGCGCAGGACACCGGCCTGATCTGGGGCCGCGCCAATTCCAGCGCCGCGGTGTCGTTCGCCGACATGGTCAGCCGCCAGCGCCGCATCACCGACATGCTGATGGCCGACCCGGCGGTGAAAACCGTCGGCGCACGCCTGGGCTCCGGCCGTCAGGGCTCCAGCGCATCGTTCAATATCGAGCTCAAGAAGCGCGATGAGGGCCGTCGCGACACCACCGCCGAAGTGGTCGCGCGCCTGAGCGCCAAGGCCGACCGTTACCCGGACCTGGATCTGCGCCTGCGGGCGATCCAGGACCTGCCCAGCGACGGCGGCGGCGGCACCAGCCAGGGCGCGCAATACCGCGTGTCGCTGCAGGGCAACGATCTGGCGCAGCTGCAGGAATGGCTTCCCAAACTGCAGGCTGCGCTGAAAAAGAACCCGCACCTGCGCGATGTCGGTACCGACGTGGATACCGCCGGCCTGCGCCAGAACATCGTGATCGACCGCGCCAAGGCGGCGCGCCTGGGCATCTCGGTGGGCGCCATCGATGGGGCGCTGTATGGCGCGTTCGGCCAGCGCTCCATTTCCACCATCTATTCCGATCTCAATCAGTACAGCGTGGTGGTCAATGCATTGCCGTCGCAGACCGCCACCCCAAGGCGCTGGATCAGATCTTCGTGCCCAACCGTGCCGGCCAGATGGTGCCGATCACCGCGGTCGCCACCCAGGTACCGGGCCTGGCGCCGCCGCAGATCATCCACGAAAACCAGTACACCACGATGGATCTGAGCTACAACCTGGCGCCGGGCGTCAGCACGGGCGAGGCGGACTTGATCATCAAATCCACCGTGGAGGGCCTGCGCATGCCCGACGGCATCCGCCTCAGTGGCGACGACAGCTTCAACGTGCAGCTCAGTCCCAATTCGATGGGCATCCTGCTGCTGGCCGCGGTGCTCACCGTCTACATCGTGCTGGGCATGCTCTACGAGAGCCTGATGCATCCGGTGACCATCCTGTCCACCTTGCCGGCCGCCGGCGTGGGCGCGCTGCTGGCGTTGTTCATCACCAACACCGAACTGTCGGTGATCTCGATGATCGCGCTGGTGCTGCTGATCGGCATCGTCAAGAAAAACGCCATCATGATGATCGATTTCGCGCTGGTGGCGCAGCGCGTGCATGGCATGGATGCGCGCGCAGCCGCACGCGAGGCTTCGATCGTGCGCTTCCGCCCGATCATGATGACCACGATGGTGGCGATCCTGGCCGCCGTGCCGCTGGCGGTGGGCCTGGGCGAGGGCTCGGAGCTGCGTCGCCCGCTGGGTATCGCGATGATCGGCGGGCTGGTGTTCTCGCAGAGCCTGACCCTGCTCAGCACCCCGGCGCTATACGTGATCTTCTCGTGCCTGAGCGAGCGCTGGAAGGCGCGTCGCGCACGTGCGCGCGCGCGCCGTGCAGAACGCGCAGCGGCGCGTCGCCCGGCCGCCCAAGCGCACTGAGGTTTCGCAAGCATCGGCCGCATTGCCGGGCAGTGCGGCCTGTTGGAGCAGCTGGCAAAGATCGCGCTCAGCACTCGGTGGGCGCGGCCGGTGATCGGAATCGGCATGTGCCGGCGCGTACACGCCATTGCGGTGTGCCACCCGCGCCTGACAACTGATCGCCATTGTTTCGGCTGCTCTCGGTGCATTCAGGGCCGACAATGCGGACGTGTTCGTGCGTACAGCGGTACGTGGTCTGATCCTGCGGCGCCCGTGCAGGCAAGCCCATGCGTGGCTTTGCCCACGCATGGGCGTACCGGCAACTGCCAGGTGCTCCGGCTGGTTGCCGGCGGCTCCAAACGATCGCGACTAATGCACCTGTTCGCGCTGGACGGTAGGCTGCGCTGGTTACGGTGCCTGCCCACTCGGGCATGACGCATCGACCCCGCACTGCGCCCGGACCTGATGGCCGACTGCATCGGCTTCGTCTCGACAGGACCGCACGCAGCAATCCGCGCTGTATCGCTCACGTGCTTCCAGAGGACTGCCCGGTGCAAGTCACACCCTACCTGTATTTCGAAGGCACCTGCCGCGCAGCATTCGCGCACTACCAACAGGTGCTGGGCGGCGAACTGATGTTGACGACGTACGCACAGATGCCCCCGCAAGCGGGATCTGACATGTCGATCGACGCTGCGGCAACCGACCTGGTGATGCACGTGACCCTCGCTGGGCCGAATGGCCCCTTGCTGATGGGCTCGGACATGCCGCCGGGCCAGCAGTTGGAGGGCGCCAGACCGGTGTCGGTCGGGCTCGGTTTCGACGATAACCTTGAGGCCGAACGCGCGTATACGGCATTGGCCGAGGGCGGTCAGGTGCAGATGGCGTTCGGCCAGACCTTCTGGGCAGAAGGCTTCGGCATGTGCACCGACCGCTTCGGCATCCAATGGCTGGTCAACGGCCGTGACCGGAGCGCCTGACCAACGCGCCACGCCGCAGGGCACCGCGGCATGACCACGCACGTTTTGGTCAACCTGCCGGTCGAGTTGCTACCGCGCTCGGTTGCCTTCTTCACCGTCATGGGCTTTACCTTCAATCCCGCCTACACCGATGCGAACGCCACCTGCCTGAGTCTGGGCGAGCACATCTTCGCGATGGTGCCGGTCAAACCGTTCTTTCGGGGCTTCAGCCATCAAGGCATCTGCGACATGGCCAATGCCGCAGAAACCATTACTGCGTCGGCGGTGGGCGCGCCGAGGTGGATGCGTTGGTGAGCAAAACGCGTGTGGCCGGTAGGCAGGTGCACAGCGCCGCGAAGCATGATGGCTTCATGGATCAACATGGGTTTGCCGCCCGGACGCCACGTGTGGCAGGTCTTCCATAGCAGCCGTATGCCAGGCTGAGGTGCAACGAGGCCGTCACAGCGCAGTGCAATACGGCGCGCAGCGCGCTACACCAGCAAGCCCTGCAAGGAGTCGCGCTCCAGCTGCGCGTACAGCGCGAATTCGTCATGCACCTGCGCGCCCAATGCCTGTTCGAAGCTGCGCTTGCTCGAGTGCGCGGCGTAGGCGCGCTGTTCTGCACCGCCCAGATTTGACTGGAAAATGCCGGCCGCACTCACCGGCAGGAAGTCTTCATAGATGATCGGGTCGGCGCTGACGAAGCCGAGCGCGATCGCCGTTTCTGCCGGCATGGCGGCCACCTGCGCGGGGTCGGCGCGGCCGGCGTCGGTGAGCGCATAGCGGAAATACCCCAGCCCTTCCTGCCGCAGCAACGCCTCGTCGTCGGGGAAGGCCACGAAGGCAGTCTGCAACCGGGTGGCGTAATCGGTGCCGGTGCTGCCGGCACCATCGGCATCGCGCGCCTGCGCCAGCAGCGCGTCGTACAACGCGCGCCCCTTTGGCGTGAGGGCAAGGCCGCGCTGCTCGATCTCGCCAAAGCGTGCGGTATGGGTGCCGTGTTCCGCTTGCCCGTCATCGCCGACAAAACGCACCGGCTCTTCCAGCGCCTTGAAACTGGTCTGCCGCAACAGGATCGGCACGCGCCGACGCGGCGGCCCCTCGATCACCGCCTTGGCATCGATGCCGGCGCGTTGCATCTGTTCCTGCGCCGCATCGATGTCCAACGTGCGTGGCGTGAGGTGATTGATGTGCGGGCCGTGGAAGCTCACCACATCGGCAATCAACTTATGCGCCTGGCTCAGCGCGCGATAGGTCGGCAACGACACCGTGGCATCGCCATGCCAGCGGAAGGTTTCCAGCGCTTCGGCCACGAACTGCCGTGCCTGGTCGGCATCCAGCCCGCCCTGCTGTTCGTAGCGCTCGATCAACTGCAAGGCGCCGGCGGTAAAGATCTGTCGCTGCTGCAGGATCTGCTGCGCCTGTTCGCGCAGGGCGGCGTCTTCGATCAGTTCCAGCCGCAGCAGCGAGGTGAACACGCGAAACGGATTTGCCGACAGCGCCGCCTCATCGATCGGGCGGAACGCGGTGGAATGCACCGGCACGCCGGCCACCGACAGGTCGTAATAGCCCACCGGCTGCATGCCCATCACTGCGAACAACCGGCGCAAGGTGGCCAGTTCGGCCGCCGTGCCGACACGGATGGCGCCGTGCCGTTCCAGATCCAGCCGCGCGCGCTCGTCGTTGCGCTGCAACCGCTGCGCCAGCGCCGGATTGGCCTGCAGCGTCTGTGCGTTGACCTGCGCCACCAGCGACATCAGATCGCCATACAACGGCACCTCGGTGCGATACATGTCCGACATCGCCTGGGCGAACCAGCTGCGGATCTGATCGGGAGAGACAAAGGCGGTATCGCGCATGGGCTGGTCTTGGGCAGGTGCCGGCCGAACGCCAGCGGTACCGCATTCTCGCCGACCGCGCCCTGCGTCGACCAGCGGCACGGCAGCATTGCAGGCGACGCGATTAGTGCGCAGACAGCCGCGCCATGCCGGGAAGTGCATGGCGCGACGACACAACGACCGCGTCAGAGCCCGGCCTGCGCCGCCGCTTCGGCCGCTTCGCTCGCCTGGCGCGCCGCTTCCAGGCGCTGCGCATGATCGCCGAGCTGCCGGCGCAGCAATGCATCCAGGGTGATCGGACGTTCCCAGCGGTCGTAGCTGGCGACGATGGCGTGCCTTAGCGCGCGCATGTGCAGGTTGTCCGGTGCCACCGACAGCCGCGCGACCACGCCCTCCCAGCCATCGCGATGGTCGCGGCTATAGGCGCGTACCGTGTCGCGGCACGACAGCTGTACGGTCTGCGCCCAGAAGCACGCGAAATAGATATCCCCGGCATGCCAGCCGTGCACTTGCAGCAGCGCCTGCACGTACGCGCGCGGCGTGCCGGTATAGCGCGCCACCTCGTCGATGAAGCTGGCCGGATAGCGCTGCGCATAACTGCCCATATCGGCCAGGTGCTGATCCACCCAGGCATCGCCGGTGCCTGGGGTCGCCGCTGGCGCCGGTTCTTCCGTAGCAGCTGCGGTCGCCGAGGCCGGCAAGGCCTGCGCGGCGCCCAGCGCCGGCCACAGCAATGCCACCAGCAATGGCACAGAGCGCAACATGGATGAGCGGGATACGGGCATGCAGCGATGATGCCGCATGCGTGCGGTGCTGTCAGGCGGACGCCGGATCAAGCGCCACTGCCGGGCGCCAGGCACATCCGCTTTTCAACGACCCACGCCTGGCGAGGAAGTGCACCGGAGCCCCCAGTTACGCTATCGGGCATAGATGAGCGCGTCGGTCGCAGCGTCCCAGTGCGCTCTGGTGGCAACCAGCCCTTGCGATGGTCATCGACGTGCACGCAATCGAAGGTTTGGCGGAAAGATCGGATACTGCGAGCTGCCCGGCGATGCCGCACGATACGCCCGGTGGATGGCGCGAGCCATCCCCTGACTCCTAACGCAGGTCGTAAAACCCGAACTGTTGGACCTCGCGGCAACCGCTCAGATCGCAGGAGCCGATGTAGCCGGGACCGATGTAACGCTGGCGCGCGTCGCGGTTGTGCGGACTGCTGTATGGATCCGGACCATACAGGCCATTGCCATAGTAAATCTGGCCGTAGGGGCGATTGCGCGAGGCACCAAGGCGGAGTGGGCCGCCAACACCCCGATATCCGCCATCGCCCACGTCACGGTCATCGTACCCGGCGCCGACAAACCCGGCGCTACGATCGCGCTCGCTCGGTCGAGCCTGCAACCTGGCGACACTCTCGCCCCGCGCATCCACGTAGCCCTGCTCGCGATCGAAGCGCACGGTGCGGAAATACACTGGCTCACCACCCACCTGACGGGTCTGCAGGCGGACGTAGCGGCCGCCATCGTCGTAGTAAGGCTGCCCGTTGCGAAAGATGACTTCGCTCGGATGGATGATTTCTTCTTCCAGCTCGGCGGCAGCCAGTGGCGCGGCACCGATCAGCACCAAGAGCAACAAGGCCAGGCTGGCGCGCTGGGTCATGGACAACATGGTCATCGGCACTTCCTCCAAGCTCGGCCGCGCACGCAGGCAGGGCCGTGAACATCCTGTCGTTGGGCGCCATACAGCACCCGCATGTGACGCATCGGGCCAGATCAGTGTCGCCAGGCAGCGGCGACCCGGCCCAGCTTAGAGCGTGTTATGCACGTTGGGATGAGATGCGTTGGCCGCCAGCGATGCGGAGCGGGTGCTGCGCGGCGCCGGCTTGGCTGGCGCCAAGGCAAGCTCCGCGACGCGCACTCCGTGCCGCTGACGGCCAATCCTCCGGGGAGCACTCACCTCAACGTACATAACACGCTCTAGCCCTGCCGCCGCGCCAACGCATCCAGCGCCTGCACCGCTGCCGGCCAGCCGGCGGCGTCGGGCACTTCGCGCATGCGCGGTTCGTCGGCAGCCACACCATGCTCCTGTTCGTGCGCCCAGGTCACCGCGTAGGGGGTGTAGATGCCCCAACCGCCGATGGCCAGCACCGGCTCCACATCCGAACGCAGCGAATTGCCGATCATTGCAAACTGCTGCGCCGGCAAACCGAATTCGCCGAGCACACGCGCATAGGTCCGGGGTCCTTTTCGGACACCACTTCCACGCGCGGGAACAGATCGCCCAGGCCAGATTGCTCGATCTTCTGCTCCTGGTGAAACAGGTCGCCCTTGGTGATCAGCACCACCTGATAATCGGCGGCAATCGCACCGACTGCCTCGCGTACGCCGGCAATCACTTCCACCGGATGCTGCAGCGTGGCACGGCCGATCTCGACGATGCGCTGGATATCGTGCGCGGCGATGCGCGCCTGGGTCAGTTCGATCGCGGTTTGATCATCGACAGCGTCATGCCCTTGGCGCCATACCCGAAGACCTTGAGGTTGCGCCGCTCCACTGCCAGCAGATGCTGCTGCATGCGACTGTCGCCCAGATCCAGATACGCGGCCAGGATCGCTTCGAAATCCGCTTCGGCAATGCGGTAATAGTCCTCGCTTTTCCAGAGGGTATCGTCGCCATCGAAGCCGACCAGTTGGATCGCCTGGCCGTCGCGCTGTGCAAGTGAGCTCATCGGGCAAGTTTAGCAGCGCATCGGTATTGCGCCGTGCTCAATCGCCTGCGGCATCGCCCGGGCCAGGCTGATAGCTGGCGAATTCCTCGCGCGATAGGCGCCCGTCGCCGTTGCTGTCCAAGCTGGAGAAGTTTTCGCGCAACACCGGGGCGGCGCTTGCCTCGGCCAGCGCCAGCGATCCGTCGGCGTCTGTATCCAGGCTACGGAAACTACGCGGTGCTAGGCTGCCGGCGGTGGCGGACGCCTCGGCACCGCTCGTGGACCTGGCGGGCCCGGGTGCGGTCGGCAGCAGGGGCGTGGTGGCCGGAGCCGGCGGATCGATCGGCAACGGCGACATCGCCGGTGTAGTGCTGCCAGCGGCTGCCGGCACCGACGTTGTCGGGGTGGCGGGTGGCAGTTCCGGCGGCGCGGCGAGCGCAGATACGGGGTTCGCCAACCCGAGCAGAAGTGCAAGACGTAAGTGCGACATGATGGATGAGCGCCCGACGTGGAACGGCTCACCCTAACGCGGCAGACGTCAACAAAACGGGAGCGACCCTGGCAGATCGCTCCCGCGTGTCCATCCTGTTGCTAGTACTGTCTTTTGCTGTTGCTGGTGCTGGTTATTGCCTGTCGCAGAGCGCTGACGGGGCTGTATGCCAGCGCTCTGCATGCATCACTTTCTCAAAACCTCATAGGTGCCTTGAGCGTCGCTTAGTTGCCCTGCGAGCCGGTGGCACCGCCCCCTGCTGCTTGGCGACGAACGCCTTGTACTCATCCGGGGTCAGCTTGCCATCGGTGTTGCCGTCGGCCTGATCGAAGATCTGCGCAAGGCCGGCGTTGACCTGCGCTTCCTGCTTGCTGATGGCGCCATCGCTATCGGTGTCCACGCTGGCCCAGGTCTGGCCCCCACCGGAGCTTGCACCGCTCGACTGTGCCGCGGTGGCCGAACTGCCCGACTGCGCCGCTGCGTCTTGAGAGGTGCTTTGCGCCATCGCCGGCAGCGCCAGGGCGGCAGCAAGAGCGGCGGTAGGCGGCGAGCAGCGAGGTGCGGTTGCGATTCTTCATTGGGGTGGTCT
Organism: Xanthomonas phaseoli pv. phaseoli; assembly: GCA_022749655.1. Classification (GTDB taxonomy): domain Bacteria; phylum Pseudomonadota; class Gammaproteobacteria; order Xanthomonadales; family Xanthomonadaceae; genus Xanthomonas; species Xanthomonas phaseoli. Next base: position 1,183,334 of record CP094243.1, on the reverse strand, counting down.
CCTTGTGCTTGGGAATGCGCGGTGTCGCCGCACATGGCACCACCCTACCCATCGCAAATGAACGCCCAACCCGGCGCAATTTCGCGCAGAACAGTCTTTTAACCACAGCCCGAATGTTTGCGGCTAACCGCCTGTTAGGCATGAGTGAGTCAAACCGAAGCGCTTCATTCAATGCATGAAAATTTGCGACCCGCCCCGCACTTTATGCCCCACGCTCAGGCACTTGGCGGGTCGTTTTCCCAGCTCCCGGAACTGAACAGCTTCCAACCAACCACCACGCCAGCGAGCGCGCCGGCCACTTCCAGCACCACGCGCGAGCCCAGTTCGTTGGGGTCGTGGATCTTGGCCAGCGCCAGGCGCGCATACAGCGGCGATTCCAGTCGCACGATGCTGGTATAGACGAGATGCCAGATGTCGTATCCGGCACCGATGGCCACGGCCAGCAGACACGCAATGCCCAGCGTGTGCCCATGGTTGAACTGCACCCGCCGCCCGCCCCGCTCCACCACCGCAAAGACCACCACGCCCAGGATGAGCGCAATCAGCCCGGCCTCCAGTGAACCGAGCAGGCCGAAATGCAGGGGCAAATTCATTGTGACGATCCAGGCAGCAGGCGCACCAGTCTAGCGGCTGCAGTGCCTGGATCGGCGCGCCTCGCAATGCAGGCGCCCTGAACGACCTGGAGACTGCCAGGGGCGATGGCGCAGCCGTGGCGACCTGCAGATGCAGGCGATTGCCGGCATCCGGACGCTGTCGGGCGCGCTACTGTCGCGCATCGCAACCACAGGCGGGCCAGATGCGGCCTGCGCAATGGCTCAGGCGTCGTCCTGACCACGCGCACGCACCTGCGCTTCGCCTTCTTCGTCCCAGCGCACGCTCACCGCAATCGGCTTGCAGCAGACCTGGCAATCTTCGATGTAATGCTGGTCGCCGCCTGTCAGATCCAGCGCCAGCGTGATCCACTCCCCGCAGTAAGGGCAGGCGATATCGACGAAGCGTTCCGGGTCGGACATGGCGGTTCCTTGGATCTGTCGAGGCAAGTGACCGGACGTGGCGGCGACGCCGGCCGGTGCTGCTGGCGGACATTGGAGTGTACGACTGGCGCTGTGCTGGTGCTTGCGCCGTGCCGGTGAGGCGACCGGTGCCAGCACGATCTGCATGAGGCGCGCGCGCGCCGACCATGTAAGTGCGGCCGACGTCGACACGATGCCTGCCTCCACGGGTCTCGCGAGCAGCCAACCGATCGCGAGCACGATCAGATCGATCAGCGACCAAGAGCGTGTTGCCTGACCGCTGTCAGTCCACCGGAACATCGTAGGCCGTCTCTGGCGTGGGTTCGGGACGAAACGTGAAATGCCACCATTCCATCGGATAGTTGGTAAATCCTTCGGCAGCCATCGCCTGCAACAGGCGCTGGCGGTGCGTGCGTTGCGCTGCGCTGATGTCGGGCGCGTCGGTGTGCGCCCGCGCATCGAAGAAATCGAATCCTGTGCCCATGTCCACTGCACGGCACCCGCCCGGCCGGCACTCCAGCAAGCCCAGGTCCAGCGTCGCGCCACGGCTGTGCCCGGAGGTGGGCGCAATGTAATCGCCCAGCAGTGCGCGCTTGTCCACCCGCGGGTAGTACTGCGGCTTGGTCGCCTGATCCTGCAGATCCGCAGCCCAGGTAACGAATGCCTTCACCGACCGCACCGGCCGATAGCAATCGAACACCTGTAGCCGATAGCCCTCGGCCTTGAGCGTCTGCGCTACCCGTGCCAATGCGTCGGCAGCCGGGCGCAACAGGTAACACCGCGGCGCGTCATAGCCCGGTACCACCCGGCCGGTGAAGTTGTTGCTGCTCGCATACCGCATGTCCAATGCGATGTCCGGCGCAAGGGCGTGCACGTCCACAAGGCCGGCCTCTGCCGCGGTCCTTGCCGAGGACACATGCACCTGGCCGGCGACTAGCGCACATGGCGCCACGGCGCTCATCAGCAAGACGCCTTGAGCAACACATTGCCGCCAGCAGCGCCCATTTCGAAACAGCAGGTTGTCCGTCATTTCCGTTCCCTTGCAAGATGCCGCATTTCCGCGGCAGGTCATGCTGCGCGTCTTTCGCCGCTGGCCACAGCATGGCGCGCTCCCTGTGCGCCTAGTGGTCGTCGCCTTCAGTTGGCTCAAGCGCCGGTCGCGAGCCAGAAAGTCTCGCGTGGTTGGTCATCGCAGACAGGATGCGCAGATCTTCGGCATCCAGGGTGGTGGCGCTGTTGCCGCGGTAATGGCGGTGAAACGCCTGCAGGGTGGCGGCGGGATCGTCGATGCTGTAGCCGATCAGGGCAAGCGCCTGCCATGGGTCGAAACCTTCCGGGGCTGCGGGCGCGTCGGCCGCGGGCCAGCGGCCGAAACCGGCGTCGGCCAGGCGCCTCCAGGGGAACAACGGCCCGGGGTCGTTCTTGCGCGTCGGGGCCACGTCTTCGTGGCCGACGATCTGCGTGCGTGGAATACGCAGACGCTGACACAGGTCGTCCAGCAACACCAGCAGGCTGTCGATCTGCGCCGGTGCGAACGGCTCGCTGCCGTCGTTGTCCAGTTCGATGCCGATCGAGGCCGAATTGATGTCGGTGATGGTGCCCCAGCGACCGGCCCCGCCGTGCCAGGCGCGCTGCCCATCGCTGACCAATTGGTAGCGCTGCCCGTCTTCGCCGATCAGGTAGTGCGCACTGACGCGACCACCGCTGTTGCGGCCGCGCAGGGTACTCAGGCTTTGCCGGACTGAATGCTGGTCGGTGAAGTGCAACACGATCAGGATCGGTCGCCGCGTGTCGTAATTGGGCGATGGCACCCACTGCGCCAGCGGATTGCGCTGCGGGGCGTGGGCACAGGCGCCCAGCGACAGCGCGGCCAGGCAAACGGCGGTCCGCAGCCAGGCCGATGACGAGAGAAAAAGCTGGGCAGCACGGATTGCTCCTGGGAAGGCCGGACGACCTGCGCATCACCATTATCGGCCGAGTCGTGCTTGCGCGGCCGTCTGCCGATGGGACCGTCGGCAGCGCGGTGGCCTTGCGCGCTGCCATCGTTAGTCGCAGGTGGTGTCTCGCAGCTTGGCAAGCATCGCCGTTGCGAAGACGGCAGTAGCGGCCACTCGCGTATCTACGGCTGCGGCAAAGAGGGTCACGGGCTTCCTGCACGCTCCGCACCAACGCGCCCCCAAACGTCCACTGCCGGCGAGAGTCGTCACGCAGCTCGGACATGTGGATACGCTCTGCGCCGCATGCCACTATCGGCCTTGCCTCGCAGCGCGCCAGCGGCTGCCTTCCTCCCGAGCCCTGCATGCCATTGTCGCGCCACCTGCTGATGTTGCTGCTGATCGCGCTTGCCCTTCCCAGCGGCACCGCACCAGCGCCTGCTGCCACGCCGGCCGCGCAAGCACCGCCCTTTGTCGTCAGCGATGCACAGCTCACCGCAGAGTACTGGATCCGGCGCAGCCGCAACGCGCAGCTGCCGAGGATCGACCCCGCGCAGATCGCTGACGTCAATGCACGCCTGCTGCGCGGCGATGCATCGATGCACGACATCGCGCAGCTTCCCCAGATACTGCCCGCAACCGACGTGAGAGCGCGCATCGACGCGTTATCGGCCATGCCGACACGTCCGCTGTACGACGCGGACGGGCGGCGTCTGGATACCGCACGCTTGGCGGCATTGCGCACGGCCTTGGCATTGGATGCGATACCCGCACAGGTGCCACTGCGCTTTGCGCTGGTCGTCACACGTGGCGCGTTGCGGACCTTTCCCACTGCCCAGCGTGTGTTTACCAGTGCTGACGACCGCGATATCGACCGCTTCCAGGAATCGGCGCTGTATCCCGGCACGCCGGTGGCGGTCCTGCACGGCAGTGCCGATGGCGCGTGGAAGTTCGTGGTCGCCGCCAATTACGCCGCGTGGATCGCAAGCACGCAGATTGCCGAGGGCAGCCGCACCGAGGTGCTGAATTACGCACAACGCGGCCCGCGCCTGATCGTTACCGCAGCCCGCGCGCAGACCGCCTACACGCCCGAAAACCCAGCCGTTTCTGCACGCGCACTGGATATGGGCACCAGCCTGCCCTTGCTCGGCGACTGGCCGCCGCAGCAGCCAGTCAACGGACAGTTGCCGCTAGCGGCCCACGTGGTGCAATTGCCGGTGCGCAGTGCCGATGGGCGTCTGCAGCTGGTGCCTGCATTGATGCCGCGCGGCGCCGATGTGCGCATCGGCGCCTTGCCCGCCACCGACGCCGCACTGCTCCGGCAGGCCTTCAAATTCCTTGGCGAACGCTATGGCTGGGGCAACGATTACGATGCGCGCGATTGCAGCGGCTTGGTGCTGGATGTCTATCGCAGCCTCGGCCTCGCGCTGCCTCGCAATACCGGCGACCAGGCGCGCAGCACGGTGTTGCACAGTGTCACGTTCGACGCTGGCGCACCGTTGGCGCAACGCCTGCAACAGCTCGCACAGCTGCAGGTTGGCGATCTGGTCTACATTCCAGGCCATGTGATGCTGGTGATCGGCCATGCAGGCGGTGCGCCATGGGTGATCCATGATGTGGCCGGGGCCAGTTACCGCGCGGCCGACGGCAGCGTGCAGCGCGCGCGTTTGAATGGTGTGTCGGTCACCCCATTGCTGCCCTTGCTCGCCAGCGATGGCACTGCATTCATCGACCACATCACCCGCATTCAACGCGTTTTTCCAACGGGCCCCTTATGAAGATCACCGGCTTCCGGCTTGGCATGGTGCGCGTACCCCTGAAAACACCGTTCAAGACAGCCGTGCGCACGGTGCAGGCAATCGAGGACGTGGTGGTGCTGTTGCAGACCGACAGCGGCCACATCGGGTACGGCGCCGCACCCGCCACCGCGCCCATCACTGGCGATACCCATGGCAGCATCATTGCCGCGATCCAACACTGCATCGGCCCCAAGCTGATTGGGCAGGACGTGGCCGATCTCAACCGGCTATGCGGGCTCGTTCAACACGCGCTCGAACGCAACACCAGCGCCAAGGCCGCCGTGGAGATCGCACTGTACGATCTGTGGGCGCAGGGTTTTGGTGCGCCGCTGTACCAGTTGCTCGGTGGCGGCACGCCGCGCGTCACGACCGACATCACCATCAGCGCCGATACCATCGCCACCATGGTGGCGCAGGCGCAAGCGGCGCTCGCGCACGGCTATCGCGCACTGAAGATCAAGGTCGGCAAGGACATCGAGTCGGATGTCGAACGCGTCACGGCAATTCATGCGGCAGTCGCTGGGCGCCATCGCTGCGGCTGGATGCCAATCAAGGCTGGACGCCCAAACAAGCGGTGCGCACCATGCGTACGCTGGAAGATGGCGGCATCGCGCTGGAGCTGCTGGAGCAGCCGGTCAAAGCCGCCGACCTCGACGGGCTCGCCTTCGTCACCGCACGCATCGACACGCCGGTGATGGCCGACGAGAGCGTCTTCTCGCCTACGCAGGTGATCGCGCTGATTCAGCGTCGCGCCGCCGACATCATCAACATCAAACTGATGAAGACCGGCGGGCTGTCCAATGCCATCCGCATCGCCGACATCGCCGGGTTGTATGGATTGCCATGCATGATCGGCTGCATGATCGAATCCAGCATCAGCGTGTCCGCCGCGGTGCATCTGGCGGTGGCCAAGGCCGACAGCATCACCCTGGCCGATCTGGATGCACCTGCGCTTGGGCAGTTCGACCCCACCGAGGGTGGCGTGCGATTCGACGAGGCGCAGATCCACATCGACGATTCGCCGGGACTGGGCATCCGCCGCATTCATGGGCTGGAACTGTTGCCGGCGTGAGAGCGGCCGACGCGGTGCGGCGAACAGCCCCCAAATGGAAGCAGACCGCGCTACAACGTGGGTATGACCAGCGTTACTCGCCGATTCCGGGCAACGGACGCGCCTGTCTGATGCGCGACACGCACATGCACCACGCAACAGCATTGCTGAGTACAGTAGCGACAACGCGGCGTCGGTCACGCACCACCGTAGCGCGCCGTTTCCAGACAACCGTGTCTCGCCTTTGGACTCATCCCGCTCGACCATTGCCCGGAGCCTGCATGCGCCTTGCCACCGTGTTTCGATCCCTTGTGCTGCTGGCGCTGACAAGCTGTTGCAGTCTTGCCATCGCGGCCAGCCCGATCGATGCGTTGAACCATGCACGCACGTTGATCGTGGTGACCACCGCGGACTGGGACAGCACCCAGGCGCGTCTGCGCACCTTCACCCGTGTGGATGGCGAATGGCAACCGGCTGCCCAGAGCTTCGCCGTCGCGCTCGGGCGGCAGGGCAGTGCCTGGGGCGAGGGCCTGCATCCTGTGCAGATGCAGGGCCCGCAAAAGCGCGAAGGCGATGGTCGCAGCCCTGCCGGCGTCTTCGCCATCGGCCCGGCGTTCGGTTATGCGTCGAAGATCGACAGCGCGATGCCATACCAGGCGATGAGCGCTACCCATTACTGCATGGATGTGCCCAGCTCGCCGCTGTACAACCGCATCGTCGATGCCGCGCAAGTGGGCGAGGCGGCCGTTGCCGGCTCGACCGAGCCGATGCGTCTGGATCTGCGCCACGCAGGCGATGCGCGTTACAGCGAGGGCTTCGTCATCGCGCACAACCCCAGGGCCGTTCCCGGACGTGGCAGCTGCATCTTCGCGCACTTGTGGCGTACACCAGGCCAGTTCACCGCCGGCTGCACCGCGATGGCAGCGGCCGACATGCAACGCTTGCTCGCCTGGCTGAAGCCGGACGATCATCCGCTGTTCGTGCTGCTGCCACGCGCCGAATACGCGCGCCTGCACACTGCATGGCACTTGCCTGCACTGACCGGGGACACGCCATGAGCACACCGCAGCCCGCGCCGGACGCGGCAGGTTTGGTCCGTGTCGTCAGCCGGTGGCAGATCGTCGGCCTGTCGATCAACGATGTCATCGGCAGCGGCATCTACCTGCTGCCTGCCGCAACCGCCGCGCTGCTCGGGCCGATGAGCCTGTGGGCCGTGATGCTGGCCGGCCTTGCAGTCGCCTTGCTGGTGCTGTGCTACGCGCAGGCGGGCAGCTACTTCGATACGCCGGGCGGCAGCTATCTCTACACGCGCGAAGCATTCGGCCCGTTCGTCGGTTTTCAGATTGGCTGGATGATCTGGCTCACGCGCATCAGTTCGGCGGCTGCCTTGAGCAATGGCCTGGCCGACGCAGTGGCGCGGTTCTGGCCCACCGCCGCCACCGATACCTGGGCGCGCTTGCTGGTCGTCGTCGGCTCGCTGGGCCTGCTCACCGCGATCAACGTGATCGGCGTGAAATCGGCCGCGCGCACCGGCATCGCGCTGGTGATCGGCAAGCTGGTGCCGTTGTTGCTGTTCGTGGCGATCGGCCTGTTCTATGTCGATTGGTCATGGGCGTTTGCCGGCACCGCGCCCGATCTGCGCGACCTGGGCAATCTCGGTGAAGCGGCCTTGCTGCTGCTGTTCGCCTACGCAGGTTTCGAAAACATTCCCGCAGCCGCTGGCGAATACCGCAACCCGCGGCGCGATGTGCCATTTGCGTTGATCACCATGATCGTCACCGTCACCCTGATCTACGCCGCGGTGCAGGTGGTGGCGCAGGGCACCCTGCCCAACCTTGCGGCCTCGCCGACGCCGCTGGCAGATGCCGCAAGCCGATTCGGTGGCGAAGCGTTGGCACTGATCCTCACCGTGGGCGCCACCATTTCCATCCTCGGCACCACCAGCAACACCGTGATGCTCGGCCCGCGCTTTCTATTTGCGCTTGCACGCGATGGCTATGGCCCTGCGTTTCTGGCACGCGTGCATCCGCGCTTCCATACGCCCGCCGCGGCGGTGCTCACGCAGAGCGCGTTGTCGCTCGCATTGGCGTTGTCGGGATCGTTTACGCAGCTGGCATTGCTGTCGATGGTGACCCGCCTGTTCGCCTACATCGGTACCGCCGCAGCCGTGATCGTGCTGGCGCGCCGCTACCGGCAGCGTACCGATACCTTGCGCCTGCCCGGCGGCCCGGCCATCCCTATTGCCGCCCTGGTGCTGTCGCTGGGACTGCTGGCCAGTGCCAGTTGGCAGAATCAGGCCGCCGCAGGCGTGGCACTTTTGGTCGGTTGGGTGTTTTATCTGTTTCCGCGCAAGCAGATTCACAGCGGCTGAGGGCACGACGAGCTGCCACTGGGCAGCCCCTGAAGCGGCATGCGCATACGAAAGCATGTTTTTCCGCGTGTTCCCGTCCATCGGGCGGTGAGCTGCGCTGGGCGGTGACCTGCGATTTCGCGGCATGCTCGCGCAGCGCTCACGCACGCCTAACCGCGCGCACCCAACGCTGCGCTTCTACCTGCATGGGAGCTTGCGATGAAATTGCGCCATGTCTACAGCACTGCCGATCTCGACAGCGCCCAGCGCGTGCTGCAGGCCGCGCGCAGTGCCGGCATCGACAACGATGCGTTGTCGTTGATCGCCCGCTCCGATATCGAGCTGCAGGAGGTGCCGGACGAACGTAAGGACGTCAAGACCGACTTCCTTCCCGCTGCCGCACGTGGCGCCGCTACCGGTGGTGCGGCAGGCCTGGTGGCTGGCTTGGTCGCCATCGCAGTGCCCCCGATCGGGCTGACCTTGGCCGGCGCGGGCGTCATGGCACTGGCGGGTGCGCTGGTCGGCAGCTGGTCGTCGGCGTTGATCGGCGCCACGGTGCCCGATCCGGTACGCCGTCAATTCGAAGATCAAATCCAGGCCGGGCGCGTGCTGGTAATTATCGACGCAGAGCAGGCGGCGCTGCAGGACGCCGAGGCCGCCATGGTGGCCGCCGGTGCAACCCCGTTGCCGTATGAAGCGGCCTCGGCGACCACCTGAAGCGACTGCCCAAGACCTTCCAGGCTGCGCAACGCTGCGGCGATGACGCGTCAAAAAGCGTGGCCGATGCCGCTGTTTCGAACCTGCAGCGTTGATGCACTCCTCACCTGTCCTGGCAATGAAATTAACGACATCCGGCCTAGGGTAGGCCGCACATCCACCACGGAGACAGGCATGAACGTGCCGTACCAGATTCCGGGCCGGGCACCGGACGAAGACCGCAGTCAGAACGTATCGACGTATTGGCGCGAACGCTTCACCGAAGAGCCGTATTACACCGAAGGCGATCGCTACGAAGATTATGAAGGCGCCTATCTCGCAGGCCATGAAGCGCGTATCCGCGACAACGCACGCGCCTACGACCAGGTCGAAGCCGAGTTGCATCGCGATTGGGAAGCCAAGCGCGGCACCTCCTCGCTGAGTTGGAGCAAGGCGCGGCATGCGGTCAAGCGCGCCTGGGAAAATGCGGCCGATTTCGTTACCGGTGACGACGCACACAAGCGCTGAAACGACAACGCCACCATCCAGGTGGCGTTGTTGCATCGCACGATCTTTAACGCATCAGTCCAGTGCCGGCGGCACGCTACGCGCACTACGCAGTGTGTCGGTGATCTCCATCGCATCGCGGGTATTCTTCTGCACCGCAACCGCACCAGACAGGCTCAGCGCGTAGGCCATTGCGTAATATCCGAGCGTGTGCAGAATTTTGTGTAACCGTGGTTTGGGTTACCGCTGAGGAAGTCGCCCCTCGAACTGGATCGTAAAGCGGTTCAGCGCAGCCTTCCAGTCGCGGATCGGCAGCGTCCATTTCTTGGTGATGTTGCGCAGAGCCAGGTAGAACAGTTTCATCAAGGCTTCGTCGCTGGGGAACGCGCCGCGGTTCTTGGTCAGCTTGCGCAGGCTCATGTTGACCGACTCGATGGCGTTGGTCGTATAGATCACCTTGCGGATCTCCGGTGGGTAGTCGAAGAACGGGATCAGTCGTGACCAATTGCGCCGCCATGACTGGCTGATGGGCGGGTACTGGGCGTCCCACTTGGCCTCGAACTCGGTCAGTGCCTGCTCGGCCTCCTCGACGGTGGCGCAGGCGTAAATGCGCTTGAGATCGGCGGCAACCTCGGCGCGGCGTTTCCACGAGACGTAGTTCAGGCTGTGCCGCACCATGTGCACGATGCACAGCTGCACGGTGGTCTGCGGGAACACCGCCTCGATCGCCTCGGGAAACCCCTTCAGGCCATCGACGCAGGCAATGAAGATGTCCTGCACCCCGCGGTTGCGTAGCTCCGTCACGACTTGCAGCCAAAACTTGGCACCCTCGGCCTGCGCCAGCCATAGGCCCAGCACTTCCTTCTCGCCGCCCATGGTGATGCCGATGGCCAGGTACACCGCCTTGACCCGCACCGCGCCCTCGCGCACTTTGACGTGGATGCAGTCCAGATAGACGATCGGATAGACCGGATCCAGTGGCCGCGCCTGCCACGCCTTGACCTCCTCGACGACCGCATCGGTGACTGAGGAAATCAGACTCGGCGACACCTCGGTGCCGTACATCTCCTCCAGGTGCGACTGGATCTCGCGCACGGTCATGCCGCGCGCGTACAACGACAAGATCTTGTCATCGAAGCCGGCCCAGCGGGTCTGGTGCTTGGGGATCAGCTGTGGCGCGAAGCTGCCGTGGCGATCACGCGGAATCTCGATCGGCAGCTCGCCGAACTCGCCCTTGAGCGTCTTGCGGCTGCGTCCGTTGCGCGTGTTGCCGGCCGCGTTGGCGACCGGCTCATGCTTGTCATGACCGAGGTGTTCGGTCATCTCCGCGTCCAGCGCCCGCTCCACCAACCGCTTGGTCAGCTGCTTGAGCAGGCCGTTCTCGCCGATCAGATCCTCGGGTTTGGTGTAGTTGACCAACAGGCTGCTAAGCAGCTCGTCGGGTACCTCATGTGTGCGTGGGCTCATGGTGTCTCCGGGTTAGGTGGCAGTCTCCTGCCTGTGGCCCGGTTACACAAAATCTAGGACACGCCCTAATATCCTTTTTCGCCCAGCCACAGCGTGACATTGATCAAGCCGATGGTCAGCAGCACCAACGCAACAATCAGCGAAAACCAGCAGATGGCGTAATACAAGCCGGTCACCGGAATTCCATCGACGAGGTCACGCACGCTCTTCTGTAACGAGACCGAGGCGAACAAGCCGAACAACAATAGCGTGAAGTAATCGCCCTTCTCGTTGAGCAACATCTGGGCATTCCACAAACCCACCAGATACGCCGCACCAACCAGCAATAATGCGGCCCAGGACGCGGCGATAAAAGCAGGCGAGGTTTTTTGCGAGGCCATGGAAACTCCTTTTCATAGTGGAACGATGCACGACATACGACGATGTGAGACGCGGGCATCTTGCAGACAGTGATCTGCAACAAGGGCGCCCTGGCGACGTCGTGTAAGGTATTTAAAACCCGACGCGGGACACGTTGCGGGAGGGCTGCAACGTACCGCGCCCATCCCCAGGAGGACCCCATGTCTGTCCGTCGTCTGCTTGCCCTGGCCTGCACGGCCACCCTGTTCACTGCCGGCACTGCAGTTGCTGCGCCCGCAGGCCGCCCCCGCGGCCTCCATTCCCAAAGCTCAGTGGCCGTTTCAGGCCACCACGGTTGCCGATTTCGACGAGCCGTGGGCAATGACCTTTCTGCCCGACGGCAGCTTGCTGGTCAGCGAAAAGCGCGGCGCCTTGATGCGACTGGACCTCAAGACCAAACGCAAGAGCGCCATTACCGGTATTCCGGCCGTTGCGTATGGCGGCCAGGGCGGTTTTGGCGATGTTCTGGCGCATCCGCGTTTCGCCAAGAACGGGCTGGTCTACGTGAGTTATGCCGAGCCGGGCGAGGGCGACACGCGCGGCGCGGCGGTGGCCCGCGCCAAGCTCACGCTGGATGCAACCGGCGGCGGCACGCTATCGGACCTGAAAGTGATCTGGCGCCAGGATCCCAAGGTCACCGGCAATGGTCACTTCGGGCATCGGCTTGCGTTCGGGCCCGACGGCAAGCTGTGGATCAGCTCCAGCGAACGGCAGAAATTCACGCCTGCCCAAGACATGAAAAGCCAACCTCGGCAAGCTGATCCGGCTCAACGACGACGGCAGCGTGCCGGCCGACAACCCGTTCGTTGCGCAAGGCGGCGTTGCCGCGCAGGTGTGGTCGTTGGGCCACCGCAATATTCTTGGCCTGGCTTTCGACAGCAAGGGCCGTCTGTGGGAACACGAAATGGGCCCGCTCGGCGGCGATGAGTTGAACCTGATCCAGCGTGGCGCCAATTACGGCTACCCAATCGTTTCTAACGGCGACAACTACGACGGCACGCCGATCCCCGACCACAACACGCGTCCGGAATTCGCCGCGCCCAAGATCAGCTGGACACCGGTGATTTCGCCGGCCGGTTTTGTGATCTACAGCGGCAAGCAGTTCCCGGCGTGGCGCGGCAATGGCTTCATCGGTGGGCTATCGTCGATGGCGCTGGTGCAGGTGTCGCTGGGCGACCAGCCGCGCGAAGTGGCGCGTTACGACATGGGCGCACGCATCCGCGAAGTGGAGCAAGGTCCGGACGGCGCGCTCTGGCTACTGGAAGACGAGGCCAGTGGCAGCACCGGACGTCTGCTGAAGCTGACGCCCAAGAGCAAGGCCGCGGTCGAGAACGACGCTTGATCGACGCCGCAGCATCAGCCGGTGTATCTGCGCATTGCACCGGCACGCGCGATGGCGACATGGACCGTCGTCATCGCTTCTAAACCCGATGTCAGCAGGCGCTTCGTGCGATAGCAATGGTCACCTGTTCGCGCGCTGGTGACTCGCGATGAGTGCCAAGCGCGCCGCTATCGGCGCTCCAGCAGCTCGAAGGTGACGGCCTCGCCGCTCTTGGCCGACGCGCACACCCACACATCGAACAAACCCGGCTCCGCATCGAACACGCCCTTGTGGTTGGTGAATGCCAGCGCGTCGCGCTCCAGGGTGAACACCACGTCCTGGCTCTCGCCGGGCTGCAGCAACACCTTGCGAAATCCCTTGAGTTCGCGCACCGGGCGCACGCGGCTGGCCACGCGATCGTGCACATACAACTGCACCACTTCCTCGCCTGCGACCTTGCCGGTATTGGTGACGCGCGTGGTAATGGTCAGCGTCTCATCCCAGCCCAGTTGCGCCGCGCTCAACTGCGGCTGCGCATATGCAAACGTGGTGTAGCTCAAGCCATGTCCGAACGGATACAACGGTTCGTTCGGCATCTCGCGCCAACGCGCCTTGTACTCGGACAGGGTCGGCAATTCCGGGCGCCCGGTGCGCAGATGGTTATAGAAGTACGGCTGCTGCCCGGTCGCCTGCGGGAAGCTGATCGGCAGACGCGCCGACGGGTTGTAGTCGCCGAACAGCACATCGGCCACACCGGTCCCGGTCTGGGTACCCAGGTACCAGGTCACGGCAATCGCGTCGGCATCGCGCACCGCACCGCTCAAGGCCAGCGCGCGGCCATTGCGCAACACCACCACCATCGGAGTGCCGGTCGCTGCAATCGCTTCGGCCAGTGCCTGTTGCGCCGGCGGCAAGACGATCTCGGTGCGCGATTGTGCCTCGCCACTGAAGCGCTGTGGCTCGCCCAACGCCAGCACCACCACATCGGCCGCCTGCGCCGCATCGATCGCGGCGGAAATGCCACCCGGCAGCGCCTCCTCCAGTCCGCAGCCGGCCACCACGCTCAGATCTTCGGTGCCGACCACCGCACGCACGCCCTGCTCCAGGGTCACGTAGCGTTCCTTGTCGCCGAACAAGGTCCAGCAGCCCTCGATGTTCTCGCGGTCCTGCACGAACGGGCCGATCAACGCGATGCGCTGGCCGCTCTTCTTCAGCGGCAACACAGCGCCTTCGTTTTTCAACAGCACGATCGAACGCCGCGCCGCATCGCGCGACAGCGCATCGTGCGCCGGCAGATGCGTGGTGTCGGCTTCGCGCGCCGGGTCCAGCGAGCGATACGGATTGTCGAACAGCCCGATCGCCTCTTTCAGCTGCAGGATCCGCCGCACGCTGGCATCCAGCGTGGCCATCGGCACCTCGCCGCTTTCCACCAGCGAGGGCAGGTGCGCGGCATAAAAGCCGCTCTGCATGCTCAGGTCCAGACCGGCCAGGAAAGCCTTCTTGGTCGCGTCGCGCTCATCGGCGGCATAGCCATGGGCGATCAATTCCATGTCGGCGGTGTAATCGGAAATCACCACGCCCGGGAATTGCCATTCACCACGCAGGATCTCGGTCAGCAACTCGTGGTTGGCGCTGGCCGGCACGCCGTTGATGTCGTTGAAGGACGACATCACGGTCAATGCGCCGGCATCGAAGGCGGCCTTGAACGGCGGCAAGTGCACATCGCGCAGCGTCTGCGGCGCGATGTCCACGGTGTTGTATTCCATCCCTGCCGCCACCGCGCCATAGGCGGCGAAATGCTTGGGCGTGGCCAGCAGGCAATCGTGGGCGGTCAGGTCGCTGCCCTGGAACCCGCGCACACGGGCAGCGGCAAAGACCGCGCCCAGCATCACGTCTTCGCCGGCACCTTCGGCACCACGGCGCCCAGCGCTGGTCGCGGGCGATGTCCACGGCCGGCGCGTAGGTCCAGTGCAGGCCGGCAGCGGTGGCCTCGATCGCGGTGGCGCGCGCGGTGCGCTCGGCCAACGCCGGCTCGAAGCTGGCCGCCTCGCCCAGCGGGATCGGAAATACCGTGCGCATGCCGTGGATCACGTCAGCGGCCAGGATCACCGGGATGCCCAGGCGACTCTCTTCCACGGCCACTTTCTGGATCTGCACGCCCAGCGCGGCGCCCACACCATTGAACAGCGAGCCGACCCGGCCCTCGCGCACCTGCTGCAACACCTCGTCGGCATTGCGCACATTGGCCTCGGGATTCACGTCAGGCGCGAACGGCCGCACCATGTCGGCGAACACACCCAACTGTCCGACCTTCTCTTCGACGGTCATCCGGGCAATCAGGGTTTCGATGCGATCAGCAGCCATGAGATCCTTGAGAAAACGTTTACATGGCCGTCAATTCTAGCTTGACGCACCCGCGCGCAGGCAAGTTTTGAAGGCCGGGAGTGGGATTTGGGGATTTGTCGAGCCCGGTTGCAGCGCATCGTGCGTGCCGGAGAGCGGCGGCGGCGCAGCCTTTGCGCCACGCGTCCCAGCCCTCCAGGCTTGGCGCCATGAACTGAAATGGCCGGCAGCAGGGCGTCCAGGCGGCAATCAGATCGCCCGTGCCCGCTCGATGATCACTCCCACGGCCTGCGCGCCGCGCACTGCCCCCGGCTTGCTCAACTTCAATCGCAGCCAGTGCACGTCGAATTCGTCCAGCACGAGCGCCGCGCAGCGCTCGGCCAGCGTCTCCACTAGTCCAAAGTTCGAGGCTTGCACGAACTCGATCAAGCGCTTGCTCACCGCCTTGTAGTTCAGCGTATCGGCGATGTCGTCGCTGGCCGCCGGTATGCGGTTGTCGAAACCCATCTCCAGATCGAACCGCAAGGTCTGGCGGATGCGCCGCTCCCAATCGTAGATGCCGATCAGCGCATCGATGTCGAGACCTTCAATAAACACTTTATCCATGGGAATAGGGAGTCGGGAATTGGGAATGGGGAGAAGCAAGGGCAATAACACGCAGCACTAACAGGATCGGGGTACCGCTCTTCCTATTCCCGATTCCCGATTCCCGATTCCGCCGCCAGCGGCGGCAGGCTCGCCATATCCCACCGCGGCATCACATGCACCGCCGCATCCGCGTGCTCGCCGGCCTGCAGCCGCAGCGCGCCGGCGAAGGCGATCATCGCGCCGTTGTCGGTGCACAAGGCCGGGCGCGGGAAACAGACCCGGCCACCGCGGCGCTGGGCAGCCTCTTGCAGGCGCGCGCGCAGGCGCTTGTTCGCGCCCACGCCGCCGGCCACGACCAAGGTGTTGCAGCCGGCCGCGTCCAGCGCGCGCAGGCACTTGATGGCCAGCGTTTCCACCACCGCGTCCTCAAAGCCGCGCGCGATATCCGCGCGGGTGGTGTCGGACTGGTCGCTGGACCGCCAGGCCAGCAGCACCTGGGTCTTGAGCCCGCTGAAACTGAAATCCAGCCCGGGCCGGTCGGTCATCGGCCGCGCGAACTTGTAGCGCCCCGGCGTGCCGGTTTCGGCCAGCGCCGCCAGCTGCGGGCCACCCGGGTACGGCAGGCCCATCATCTTGGCGGTCTTGTCGAAGGCTTCGCCGGCCGCATCGTCCAGCGTCTCGCCGAGTACCTCGTACTGCCCCAGGGCCTTCACCGACACCAACTGGGTGTGCCCGCCGGAGACCAGCAAGGCCACGAACGGCGCCTGCGGCGGGTCGTCCTCCATCAGCGGCGCCAGCAAGTGGCCTTCCATGTGATGCACGCCGATCGCCGGCACATCCAGTGCCCAGGCCAGCGAGCGCGCCACCCCGGCACCGACCAGCAAGGCCCCGACCAGGCCCGGACCGGCGGTATAGGCCACGCCATCGAGTTCGTCGATCCTCAACCCGGCTTCGCCCAGGGTCTGACGGATCAGCGGCAGCAGCTTGCGCACATGGTCGCGGCTGGCCAGCTCGGGCACCACGCCGCCGTATTCGGCATGCAGCGCAATCTGGCTGTAGACCGCGTGGGCGCGCAGCGCCGGCACACCCGACAATGCGGTGTCGTAGACCGCCACACCGGTCTCATCGCACGATG
The DNA here is from genome assembly GCA_022749655.1 of Xanthomonas phaseoli pv. phaseoli. Lineage (GTDB taxonomy): Bacteria > Pseudomonadota > Gammaproteobacteria > Xanthomonadales > Xanthomonadaceae > Xanthomonas > Xanthomonas phaseoli. The sequence goes on along the minus strand of CP094243.1, from coordinate 1,166,731 downwards.
ATTCGATCCCAAGGACTTTCACGGCAGCTCGGCATGCAGGGAGATGCCACTATTTTCGCAGCTTTTGCGCTGCGCAGATCGGCCGATGGCAAGATGCTGCGCCGCGCTGCCGTACTGGCCGCATACGTCCCGAATGCACGCTTTATCGATGTCGAGGCGGCAAATGCTGCCGGGGGCTTGCAGGCCGTCGGCAAGTCGTTATAATGCGCGGCTCGCCGGGGCAACCCGGAAATTCCGTCACGCGAGTCCGCTCGCACCCGCCCGGGGCTCCCGGACGGAAATCCCATTTCTGGAGAACACATGCCCAGCGTTAAAGTCCGCGAGAACGAGCCCTTCGAATTTGCGCTCCGTCGTTTCAAGCGCACCTGCGAAAAGGCCGGCGTGCTGGCCGAAACCCGCAAGCGCGAGTTCTATGAAAAGCCGACCCAGGAGCGTAAGCGTAAGGCTGCCGCTGCCGTGAAGCGTCAGCTGCGTCGTTCCTCGCGCGACGTCACCAAGCGCCAGCGCTTGTACTGATCGTCCGCGGTTCCTTGCCGGTGGGTCTGCGCTGAAGGCGCGACCTAGCGGGAGCGAACAAGAGCCGGCACGCGCAAGCGTCGCCGGCTTTTTGTATTGGCCTGCCACAAGGCATGGCGCTGGAGACATCAGGCAATCCGCGCGACGCGCTGCACGGCATCTCTCCACGCACGCCCGACCCTCCTTCGACCGAGGTCTCCAGCCCGCTTGGGCGCCTTGGCCACACTCGATACCTATACTCAGGAGTTACCGCATGTCCCTGAAGCAGCAGCTCACCGATGACATGAAGGCCGCGATGAAGTCCGGCGACAAGCACAGCCTGGGCGTGATCCGGCTGATCAACGCCGCCATCAAGCAGAAGGAAGTGGACGAACGCATCGAGATGGACGATGCCGCCGTGATCGCCGTACTGGACAAGATGGTCAAGCAGCGCAAGGACTCGGTCACCCAGTTCGAAGCCGCCGCGCGCGATGACCTGGCGCAGATCGAGCGCGAGGAGATCGTGGTGATCGAGCGCTATCTGCCGGCCAAGATGGGCGAAGCCGAGATCGTGGCCGCCATCCGGGCCGCGATCTCCGAGACCGGTGCAAGCAGCCCGGCCGATATCGGCAAGCTGATGGGCGCACTCAAGCCCAAGCTGGCCGGTCAGGCCGACATGGGCCTGGTCTCGACCCTGGTCAAGCAGCAGCTGGCAGGCTGATGGATCGCCGCAGCGCCCTGTGCCACGGCCAGGGCGCTGCGAGCGGTACGCAGTGCGCTGCGGCACTGCCTGCTGCATCACCGAGCGGCTTTCCCACTGGAAGGCGGATCGTCAAACGGGCAGGGATGCTGCATGACGCCGCTGGAGCGCAAAGGCCGTTGCATATCTGCCACACGCATCAGGCAAGGCGCACTGCCTTCTTCAAAACGCGTCCGGCCCAGCATGCGGACCAAGCGCTTTGCACAGTCTGCGCCCCTGTCGTCGCGTAGACATCCGGCAGTGCCAAGTACACGCGCCTGTACAGGTCCATCGGCACCTGGCGCACATTGAACACGCTGACAGATACGCCGCGCACGTTGCTTTCCACGCACGACAGGCTGCGCCTACCAGGTGCGCCGCCTCCTGCTTGCCCAAAACGCGTGCACGCTTTCACCCATCCTTCGATCCGGCCCTGCTAGAACGGGTGCGCCAGCGCAGGCATGGGCAAGGTCCTTCCGCATACCGACTTTGCTCTGACGTCGCCTGCGCAGCAACGGTATGCGCCAAGGATTCTCCCGCCGGTGACGACGCTTTCATCTGCCTATCTGCACAAGCATCTGAGCCGTCTGCAGCGCAGCGTGCCGATGGCGCTGCTGAACCGCTTCATCGAGATCGACGTGATGACGCAGGCGGCATCGTTGTCGTTCTACGCGCTGCTGTCGCTGGCCCCGCTGCTGGTGCTGCTGTTGTGGCTGACCGCCTCGCTCTATCCGCCAGCGCAAGAGGCATTGGTGCAGCAAATCGGGCAATTGGCAGGCGGCAGCGCGGCCGAAGTCGCACAGACCATCATTCGCAATGCCACCTATCAACCTGGCGTTGGCTCGCTGGCCGGCGTGTGGAGCACGCTGCTGCTGTTCATCGGCGCCACGGCGGTGTTTGCGCAGTTGCAGAACGCCTTGAACCTGATCTTCCGCACCGACAAGCAACGCCTGGACGGCTTGATGGCCTGGCTGCAGAAGCGGGTGTTCTCGTTCGGGGTGATCCTGGCGCTGGGCTTCTTGTTGATCGTGTCGATGATTGCCACCACCGCACTGCAGGTGGTCTTTGCGCGCCTGCCCTCGGTCCTGCCGGCGGTCGGCTACGTGACCACGCTGGCCCTGTACTCACTGGCGTTCGCGTTCCTGTATCGCTACCTGCCCGATCGCACCGTCGACTGGCGCCAGGCATTCCTGGGCGGCGTCATCACCGCGGTGTTGTTCGCGCTGGGGCGCTATGCCATCGGCGTATACATCGCCACCGCAGCGCCGGGCAGCGCCTACGGTTCGATGGGGACCTTGGTCATCCTGCTGGTGTGGATGTACTACGCCTCGGTGGTGTTCTTCGTCGGCGCCTTGATCACCGCGGTGATCGACGAGCGGGTGCGCTCGCATCGCAAGCTGCGCGAGGCGGGCGTGGACCCGGAGCATCCGCCGGTGATCGTGCCGCCTGCCGATACGGCGCCTGCATCTTCAACGTCGGACTCGCACGCGCTGCCACGCGGCTGAGGACTGCTGCAGGGCCTGCCTCGCCGGCTTCATCGGCGATGGCGACCAAGTGCTGGCAGGCCGCTGGGATATCCTAGCGGGATGGCCCGCATCCCCGACGCGTTCATCGACGAACTGCTTGCACGCACCGACATCGTCGAGGTGGTGGGCGGCCGGGTGCCGCTCAAGCGTCAGGGCAAGGAGTATTCGGCACGCTGCCCGTTCCACGACGAGCGTTCGGCCTCGTTCACGGTCTCGCCGACCAAGCAGTTCTATCACTGCTTCGGCTGCGGTGCGCACGGCACGGCGATCAGCTTCCTGATGAATTACGACCGCCTCGAATTCCTCGATGCGGTCGACGAGCTGGCCAAGCGTGCCGGCATGGAGATCCCGCGCGAGACCCAGCAGCGCACCCCGCAACAGCAGGACGACAGCCGCGAGTTGTATTCGGCCCTGGAGGCGGCCACCAAGTTCTTCCAGCGCCAGCTCGAGGGCAGCGCGCGCGCCCGCGAGTATCTGGACGGGCGCGGCGTGGATGCCGACAACCGCGCGCGTTTCCAGATCGGCTACGCTCCCGACGGCTACAGCGCACTGAAGGACACCCTGGGCACCGATGCGCGCCGCATGAGCGTGCTCGAACGCGCCGGGCTGTTTTCCAAGAACGATCGCGGCCATGTCTACGACAAGTTCCGCGACCGGGTGATGTTCCCGATCTTCGACCGCCGCGGCCGGGTGATCGCCTTCGGCGGGCGCATCCTGGGCGCGCCGGCCGATGGCCGCGACCCGGGCCCGAAGTACCTCAATTCGCCGGAAACCGCGCTGTTCCACAAGGGCCGCGAGCTGTATGGCCTGTGGCAAGTGCGCCAGGCCAATCAGAAGATCGAGCGGCTGATCGTGGTGGAGGGCTACATGGACGTGGTCTCGCTGTTCCAGTTCGGCGTGACCCAGGCGGTGGCCACGCTGGGCACCGCCACCACGCCCGAACATGCCGAGCTGCTGTTTCGCAACGCGCCGGATGTGTATTTCTGTTTCGATGGCGACAACGCCGGGCGCAAGGCCGGCTGGCGCGCGCTCGAATCGGTACTGCCGCGCATGAAGGATGGCCGCCAGGCGTTCTTCCTGTTCCTGCCCGATGGCGAGGACCCGGACACCATCGTGCGCAAGGAAGGCGCGCAGACCTTCGATCAGCGCCTGAAACAGGCCACGCCGCTGTCGCAGTTCTTCTTCGACGAGATGTCGCGCGAGATCAACCTGCACACGCTCGACGGCAAGGCGCGCCTGGCCGAACGAGCGCGCCCGCTGTTGGCGCAGATTCCCGAAGGCGCGTTCGGCGATCTGATGCGGCAGGAACTGGCGCGCCTGACCGGCGTGGGTGCCAATGCGTCTGCGCAGCAGTCCGCACCCAGGCCACGGCCGCCTGCCCGCATGGGCGCGCCCACGCAGAAACGCAGCCTGGTGCGTGCGTCCATCGCCATCCTGCTGCAGCGGCCGTCCTTGGCGATGAGCCTGGAGGGCGTGCATGATTTTTCCGGGCTGCGCCTGCCCGGAATCGACTTGTTGATGGAGTTGCTGGACCTGGTGCGGCAACGCCCGGAAATCAGTACCGGCGCGCTGCTGGAGCACTTCGCCGAGCGCGAGGAACTTGCTGCCTTGCAGAAGCTGGCAGCGCAGGAGCTTCCCGGCGACGAACACAGTTGGACGCTTGAGCTGCATGACGTCGTCGCCCAGCTCGACAAGCAGTTGCTGCGTCAACGCGTGGAAGAGCTGCAGGCCAAACAGCGCGCGCAAGGGCTGGACGACACCGACAAATACGAAATGCGCGAACTGCTCAAGGCGCTCGCAGCGTTGTGATGCAGTGCTGCCTGGCTGAAGGCAGCGCACGGCAATCGCGCACTGCCGTGCCGTTTCAGGCGTGACCGGTGACGCCGATGCCACAGCCAAGGCCTGCACGCATCGTAGAATGGCCCATATCAGGCGCAAGATCGCGCGCTACCGTTGGACCTCGATGAAGAAGCTGCTGGCGCGGTTGCGCATTGACCCCTTCACCCTCGCGCTGCTGTGCACGGTCGCACTGGCCTCGTTGCTCCCGGTTTCGGGCACGGCGGCGGCGGTCATGGACGATGTCACCGACGTGGCGATCGCCGCGCTGTTCTTCCTGCACGGCGCGCGGCTGTCGCGCGAAGCGGTCAAGGCCGGCGCGCTGCACTGGCGCCTGCATCTGGTAATTCTGGGCTGCACCTTCGTGCTGTTCCCGCTCCTGGGGCTGTTGTTCAAACCACTGGCGCATCTGGCACTGACGCCGGAGCTGTATGTCGGCGTGCTGTTCCTGTGCGCGCTGCCGTCCACGGTGCAGTCCTCGATCGCGTTCACCTCGATGGCGCGCGGCAATGTACCGGCCGCGGTCTGCGCGGCGTCGCTTTCCAGCCTGCTGGGCGTGTTTTTCACCCCGTTGCTGATGGGCGCACTGGTCGGCAGCCAGGGGGCCATGGCGCATCCGGCCGAGGCGATCGGCAAGATCCTGTTGCAGTTGCTGGTGCCGTTTCTGGCCGGCCATTTCATGCGTCCGTGGATCGGCGGCTGGGTCGAACGTCACCGCGCCGTGCTGCGTTACACCGATCAAGGCACCATTCTGCTGGTGGTCTATACCGCCTTCAGTGCATCGGTGAACGAAGGGCTGTGGCAAAAGACGCCGCTGCCTGCGCTGCTGGCGGTCCTCGCCGTTGCAGGATTGTTGCTGGCCATGGCGATGCTTTCGATCACCTTCATCGCCCGGCGCCTGCACTTCGGCCGCGCCGATGAAATCGCCATCGTCTTCTGCGGCTCGAAAAAGAGTTTGGCCACCGGCGTGCCGATGGCCAAGGTGATGTTTGCCGGCGGCGGGCTGGGCGCGATCGTGTTGCCGATCATGCTGTATCACCAGCTGCAGCTGATCGTCTGCGCCGTTGTGGCGGCGCGTTATGCGCGCAGCGCATCGGGCCAGCCGCAAGGCGCAACCGAGCGCCATTGACGCTGCGCCGCGCCAGCGCCTGCCCGCTGCGTATCGCATGACAGCAGTTCGCATCGCCGCGCATCCGGGTTGTAAGCAGATGTACAACGGTAATGACGCACGCCCGCCTGGGCCCGCCAGCGGCCGCTAGAGTGCGCGATCGACCTTCTGCCGCCCCCACGGTGATTTGCCATGACGCTATCGCTGCGACACCCTTCCCCGTCCTTGATCGCGCTGTTGGCAGTGCTGGCTGCGCTGACTGCCTGCGACACGCCAGCACCGCCTGAGGCGCCCGCGCAGTCCAAGACAACATCCACGCCGGCACCTGCTGCCCGCATCGCCTGGCGCGAGGGCGATGTGGAAGACGCTTTTGCCGAAGCCAAGGACAGCGGCAAGCCGATCCTGTTGTATTGGGGCGCAGCCTGGTGCCCGCCCTGCAATCGCCTCAAGGCCACGCTGTTCAAGGATCCGGCCTTCATCGCGCGCACCCAGCAGTTCGTTGCCGTGCACCTGGACGGCGATTCGGAGGGCGCGCAGGCCTGGGGCGAGCGCTTCGGGGTCAAGGCCTATCCCACCATCATCGTGCTACGCCCAGATCGCAGCGAAATCACCCGGCTGTCCGGCGATGCCGATAACGCGCGCCTGGCAGAGGTGTTGCGGGTTGCGGCCAAGAGCACCAGTACCGCCCAGCAGTTGCTCGACAGGGCGCTGCACACACCACAACAGCTCAGCGCGGACGATTGGGCGGTGCTCGGCAACTACGCCTGGGGCACCGACGATAGGCTGGTCAAACCCGATGCAGCCGCCGACGTGCTCGGCCGGCTCTCCACCTCGGCGCCACAGCCGGCCCTGCAACGCAGCTTCGCCCTGGCCGCCATCAGTGCCGCCAAACACCCACCGACTGCCAGCAGCGCCAATCGCACGCTGTTGGAAGCGGTATTGGCCGACCCGGCAGAGGTGCGCGCAAATCTCGGCACGCTGAACTATGTGCCGGCGCGTCTGATCACCGCCGCCAGCAACGACGCAGGCGTGCGCAGCACGCTCTCCAACGCGCTGAATCAGGCCTTGGACAAGGTCTACGCCGATCCTTCATTGCCGATCTCCGACCGGCTTGGCACCGCATATGCACGCATCCAGCTGGCACGCCTGGCACAAGGCCAGCCCACCGAAACCGAAGCCGAGCCCAAACGCCAGCAACCGCCGCTGCCGAAAGACGTGGTGGAGGTGGTGCACCAGCGCGTGCAGTGGGCCACCGACACCGCCAAGACCGACGAGGAGCGCCAATCCACCATCAGCACGGCCGCCGCGTTGCTGAGCGAGGTCGGCGATGGCAGCGCGGCAGAGCAATTGCTGCTGGCCGAGTTGTCGCGCAGCAAGACGCCGTACTACTACATGCCCGAATTGGCCGATCTGGCCGAACAACGCGGCGACAAGAAGACCGCCCTGCTGTGGCTCAAACGGGCCTACGACAGCGCGCAGGGCCCCGCCACGCGCGTGCAGTGGGGCGTGATGTACGTGGATGGGCTGATCCGGCTCAGCCCCGACGACTCCGCCGGCATCGAGGGCGCCGCCACCCAAGTGATCGGCGAGTTGGCCGGCCAACCGGACGGTTACCGGCAACGCACCCGTCAGCGCTTCGCCACCCTGGGCAACGAATTGAAGATATGGAGCAAGCACCGCCGCGAAGGCGGCGCAGTACTGGCGCGGCTGCAGCAGAAAATGCAGTCCAGCTGCGACAGCAAAACTACCAGCGCGTGCACCGCTTGGCTGGGTTGAGCCGTCACAGCGCTGCCGCGCGCCGCCAAGGCGTGATGATCAAAGGTTTGTAAGCAGCAAACCGCGGCGTCTGCTGACGTGGACGCCGCTGGTGAGCTCGACGCGGCGCACGTTGCACCTCATCCGGCGCCCTTTCGCCACACGCCGCAGGCGCGGGTGGCGCGCTACAGGAGTGATCCAACCCTCCGCCGGTGGCCAACGCAATCATTGGGGCAGCGCTATCGCGTTGCCGCTCGTCCCACTGCAGCGACTAGCGCACCCACGGCAGCAGCAGATGGTCGACCATCAGGAAGGCGAACAGCGCCATCAGGTACACGATGGAATAGCCGAACATCTTCATCGAAAACAGTTCGTCCGGCGGGTTCAGCATGCGCCAGGCGTACCAGAGGAACACCGCATTGAGCACGACGGCACCGCCCAGATAGAACACCCCGCTCATGCCCACCGCCACCGGTGCCAAGGTCACGATCGCCAGCAAGACGGTGTACACCAGGATCTGCTTGCGCGTATGCGGCACGCCGTGGGTCACCGGCAACATCGGGATGGCCGCCTTGGCGTAATCGGCGCGACGAAAGATGGCCAGCGCCCAGAAATGCGGCGGCGTCCAGATGAAGATGATCAGCACCAGCAGCGAGGCATTGATCCAGTCGGCGCTGGTCGGCAGCCCGGTCACCGCGGCCCAGCCCAGCATCGGCGGCGTGGCGCCGGCCAGCCCGCCGATCACGATGTTCTGCGACGTCGCACGCTTCAGGTAGACGGTGTAGATCACCGCATAACCGATCAGCGAGGCGAAGGTCAGCACCGCGGTGATCACGTTCACCCACACCACCAGAATGGTCATGGAGATCACGATCAGCGCACCGGCGAACACCAGCACCTGCCAGGGCCGCACCTTGCCCACCACCAGTGGGCGCCATGAGGTGCGCGCCATCTGTGCGTCGATCTTGGCGTCGAGCAATTGGTTGATCGCTGCCGCCGCTGAAGCCGCCAGCCAGATGCCCAGGAAGCCCAGTGCGCCGGTGCGTACCTGCACCCAGGTCGGCATGTCGGGAATGGCCAGGAACATGCCCACCAACGCGGTGAACACGATCAGTGCCACCACCTTGGGTTTGGTCAGATCCCAGTAATCGCGTGCGCTGACGGCCATGCTCACTCCGGCGCGCGCAGCCGCGCAAGCAGCGAGACCAGCACGAACAACAACGCCACCGCCCCGCCGTTATGCATGACCGAGACCTCCAGCGGCAGCGCCAGCTTCACGTTGAGCATGCCCAGCGTCACCTGCACGGCGACCAGCAGCGCAAGCGCCGCAGCCCACACCCGCATCCCCGGCGACCGCGACAAGCGCCAGGCCAGCCACCATAAGTACAACGCGGTCGCAATCGCCCACAGCCGGTGCGCCATCTGGATGGCGATACGCGCCGCGCCATCCAGCACACCGCCTTCGTAATCCACCCCGATGCCGCGCCACAGCGTGAAACCTTCACGGAAATCGTGTGGCGGCCACCACTGGCTGACGCAACGCGGAAAATTGTCGGCCGACCAGCTGCCGCCGCCACATGCCAGCGCGGCGTAGTTGGCGCTGACCCAGCCACCGAGCGCGATCTGCAGACCCAGCACTGCCACGCCCAGGCGCAGCAGCCACTTCAAGCGCGAGGCGTCGGCCAGGGTGATCGGCAGATGCGTCGCACGCCAGGCCATCCACACCAGTAGCGAGAACATCAGCATGCCGCCCAGCAGGTGCCCCATCACCACGATCGGCTTGAGCAGCAACGTCACCGTCCACATGCCCAGCAAGGCCTGGAAGATCACCACCGCCAGCGTCAGCACCGCTGCACGCGCCAGATCGATATTGCTCCAGCGCAATGCCGCCAGCAGCAGGATGGCCTCGCCGGCGATCGCCACACCGAAGGCCACGGCATGCCAGCCGGACATGTAGAGCGGAATCGACAACGCCACCAGCAGCGCGGCCGACACCACCTGGGCAATGCCCATGCGACGGCGACGCACCGCCAGCAACGACAAGACCAGCACTTCCACGCCCAACGCACCGGCCAGGAAGCGGTGGACCTGTTCGCGCCAGGCCTTGTGCGATTCCAGCGGGCGGATCTTGCTGGCCACGTGCGTGTTGGCTTCGTCGCTGGTCTGCGGCCAGGTCACGCGGCCGTAGCAGGTCGGCCAGTCCGGGCAGCTCATGCCGGCATCGGACAAGCGGACGAACGACCCGAACAAAATCGTGCTCGCAGTGAACAGCGCGGCCAGCCAGGCCATGCGATGGAAGTGACGGAACAACGCCGGTGGCGCAAACAGGTTCATCGAAACGGGCTCACATCAGTTTCAGCAGCTTGACCAGATCCGACCGCAGGCCGGCCGGCTCGAAGCCGGGGGCATACCGCAGGATCACGAAGCCATTGGGGTCGATCACATACACCGGCACGCCGGCCGTATCGGTGCCGCGCGGCAATGCCTGGCGCAGGCGGGCATCGTCGCGTAGCACGCGCAGTGCAGGCATCGGCGGCAACCCGGCCGGCGGCGCGCCGATCCACAGCACCTCCACCTTGTCGGCACGATGTCCGAGCAGCTGCCACACCTTGTCCAGTTCTGCGGCCAACGCCACGCACTGCTGCATGCAATCGGCCGGCGGCGCCACCGCAATGCGCCAGATGCGCTCGCTCGGCGCCCAGGCATAGGGCTTCCCGTTCGCGCGCACCGGCACCAGCGCCCGCAGATCTGCGGGCGGCTGCAGCAGTTCGCCGTTGTTGCGCATCGACGCCGGCTGCCATCCGGAGAAGCGCAGCACGCCGGCCAGCAACATCGAGCCGAAGAACAGCACCGCCAGGGCAATCAGCATCCTGCGGCCGCGTTTGACCGAATGCGGCGTGGCCGATGTGGAGGAGGTCATGCCGGCGATTTTCTCATGCCGCAGGCGTCAGTGCCCGCGGCCGCGACGGCGCACACGCCATGTCAGCAGCGTTGCGGTCGCCAGGACCGCGGCGGCCAACCCGAACCATTGCACCGCGTAACCCAAGTGCCGTGCGGGCGGCAGCGTGTTTGGCAGCATGTCCAGATCGCGCGTGTAGCCAACCGGCAGTGCAGGGTCCAGGCGCAGGACCTGCGACGAAATGTCGCGCCTGCCCAGTGTGCTGCGTAGGGCCTGCAGATCCAGTCGCGTGGCCAGCCAGGTCTGCGCCGCAACCCCAGGCGCCAGCGCCGGTCCGATCGCCAGCCCCGCCGACGGCGGTGCGCTCAAGAGCCCCTGCACCGTCTGCACGCCTTTCAGGGCAACGATGCCGGGCAACTGCCGATCGGCCGGCAGTGGCAGCCAACCCAGATCCACCAGCACGTCGGTCGACACATCTTCTGGCGCTGCCAGTTGATACACGCGCACACCGGCACGCCCGTCATGCAGTTGATTGTCCAGCAAGACCAGTTGTGGCAAAAAACGCACTTGCCCACGCACCCATGCCAACTCATTCGGCGTCGCCAGCGCCTGTGCCAAGGGCAGCGTGGTGTCGCGCACATGCGCGGCACGGTCCAGCAAGGCTTGCTTGCTGTGCATGCGCTGCAATTGCCAATGCCCAAGCGCCGCAAAACCCGCGCTCACCAGCAACGCCAGACACCAGCCGAATACCGCCGTGTGCTTGCGCGTCATGACAAGCGACGCAAAAAGGCGTGCAATGCCATCACCACGCCGACTGCACCCGGGGCTGTTGTGAACGATTCGCTCAAGACGCTGCTGATTGTCGCCTTCCTGATCGTGATCCTATGGAACCTGGGCGCCGGCCTCTACTACCTGCTGACCGACCGCGGCCAGACCAAGCGCACCGTCAACGCCCTGACCTGGCGCATTGGCCTATCGGTGGCGTTGATCGCCATCGTGATCCTCGGCATCTATACCGGCTGGATCAAGCCGCATGGACTAGGCCGCTAACGCGGCCGGGAATGGGGAATCGGGAGTAGTGAATCGTAAAAGCAAAAGCGGGCTTGCTGTTGCGATTCCCGAATCCCGAATCCCCAATCCCGCCCTCAAAGTACATACACGAACAGAAACAGCGCCAGCCACACCACGTCGACGAAGTGCCAATACCATGCGGCCGCTTCGAAGGCGAAGTGGTTGTCTCGGCTGAAGTGCCCCTTCGCCGCGCGCAGCCACATCACCGCGAGCATGATCGTGCCCAGCAACACGTGCATGCCGTGGAAACCGGTCAGCATGAAAAAGGTCGAGCCGTAGATGCCCGAGCCTAGCGTGAGATTGAGCTCGGTATAGGCATGGATATATTCCTCGGCTTGCAGGAAGAGGAACACGCAGCCCAACAGCACGGTCAACCCCAGCCACAACAGCAGCGCGCCGCGGCGCCCGCCCTTGAGCGCGTGGTGGGCGATGGTCAAGGTCACGCCGGAGCTGAGCAGGATCAGCGTATTGATCAGCGGCAGGCCCCAGGCTGGGATGGTCTGGAACTGCCCACCGATGGTGCCCGGGCCATTGGTCGGCCAGGCAGCGGAATAGCCGTTCCACAGCAGCTCGTTGGTCATCACGCCGTCGCCTTCCCCGCCCAGCCACGGCAGCGTCAGCACACGCGTGTAGAACAGCGCGCCGAAGAAAGCGCAGAAAAACATCACCTCGGAAAAGATGAACCACACCATCCCCATGCGGAACGAGCCATCCACCTGGCGGTTGTAATGCCCGGCATTGGATTCGCGGATGACATCGCCAAACCACATGAACAACGTCGCCAGCAGCATTGCCACGCCGGCGAAGAAGGTCCAGCGTCCCCACGCCGCGTCGTTGAGCCAGCTGGCCACGCCGATCATCATCACGAACATGGCAATCGACCCGACAAAGGGCCATTTGCTCTGGCTCGGGACGAAATACGCATCGGCGTTGGGACTGTGGTCGGCCATGGCGTTGCTTCCGTGTCGTGGTGCGGGTGGATGGAAGGTTACGGCGCAGCGCGTGGCGCGCCAGCTGCGCCTCCGCCCTGCAGTTCGGAGGTCAGCGCGTCGTTGCGATAGAACGTGTAGGACAGGGTGATCGTAGTGACTTCCGGCGGCAGTGCCGGGTCGACGATGAAACGCAGCGGCATGTCGCGCGTTTCGCCGGCCTGCAAGGTCTGCGCGGTAAAGCAGAAGCACTCGGTCTTGTTGAAGTAGCCCGACGCACGCGCAGGTGCAACCGAGGGCACCGCACTGCCCACCACCGCACGTGCACCATCGTTGCGCGCGAAATACAGCGCCTCGTTGAGCTCGCCCGGCACCACATCCATCGTCATCTGTTCGGGATGGAAGGTCCACGGCAGTTTGGAGTTGACCCCGCCATCGAACTCCACGCGCACCGTGCGCTTGCCGGCGGCAGGTGGCGCGCCCGCGTTCGCGCGCGTGCTGCCGGGTGCACGTTCCATGCGGATGCCAAACACTTTCTCGCAGGCGATGCGGTAGAGCGGCACCAGGGAGAACGTCAGCACGAACACACCCAGCACCACGCCCAGCAGCTTGAACAAGCCGGCCGTCGGCGCGTGTGCGGGCGCGCGGGCACTCACCGCCCGATGACTCCCGAGGCGATGAAGCCTGCATAGATCAGCAACGCAATGATGCCGACCGTGATCGCGGTGCGACGCACGGCGCGGCGTTGTTGCGCCTGCCGTTCCGCAGCAGATAGCAGACGCGTCACCGCCGGCTCCGAGGCGGACTCAGTGGCCGATGTCTTCATGCGCAAGATCTCCAGGCTTGATCACCGGCGGCACGGTGAAGGTATGCGCCGGGGCGGGTGACGGCACCGTCCACTCCAGGCCCTTGGCGCCTTCCCAGGAGCGCGCCTGTGCACGTGCGCCACTGCGCAGCGAGGACAGCAGGATCGCGGCCATCAGGAACGGCGTGACGAACATGCCGAACGCACCGATCGAACTGACCAGGTTCCAGTCGGCGAACACCACGTTGTAGTCGGGAATGCGCCGCGGCATGCCGGCCAAGCCAAGGAAGTGCTGCGGGAAGAACAGCAGGTTGACGAACACCATCGTCCACCAGAAGTGCACCTTGGCCCAGGTCTCGTTGTACATCCGCCCGGTCCATTTGGGCCACCAGTAGTACACCGCCGCGATCAACGCGAACACTGCGCCGGTCACCAGCACATAGTGGAAATGCGCCACCACGAAGTAGGTGTCGTGATACTGGAAGTCCGCCGGCACGATCGCCAGCATCAGCCCGGAAAAGCCTCCGATGCTGAACAGGATCACGAAGGCCACGGCCCAAAGCATCGGCGACTCGAAGGTCAGCGAGCCTTTCCACATCGTGCTGACCCAGTTGAACACCTTCACCCCGGTCGGGATGGAGATCAGCATGGTGGCGAACATGAAATAGATTTCGCCACCGAGCGGCATGCCTACGGTGAACATGTGATGCGCCCACACGATAAAGCTCAGGAACGCGATCGCTGCGATGGCGTACACCATCGCCTGGTAGCCGAACAACGGCTTGCGGCTGAAGGTCGGAATGATCTCGCTGACCACGCCGAACGCCGGCAGGATCATGATGTACACCTCCGGGTGCCCGAAGAACCAGAAGATGTGTTGATACATCACCGGATCGCCGCCGCCGGCCGCGTTGAAGAAACTGGTGCCGAAGAACTTGTCGGTCAGCAACATGGTTACTGCACCGGCCAGCACCGGCATCACCGCGATCAGCAGGAACGCGGTGATCAGCCAGGCCCAGCAGAAGATCGGCATCTTCAGCAGATCGATGCCCGGCGCGCGCATGTTGAGCACAGTGGCGATGATGTTGATCGCGCCCATGATCGAACTGACGCCGGCCACATGGATCGCAAACACGCTGAAGGCGACGTTGTAGCCGCCCTGCAGCGACAGCGGTGGGTACAGCGTCCAGCCGCCGGCCGGCGCGCCCCCGGCAGGAACAGCGTCAGCAGCAGCAGGGTAAAGGCGACCGGCAGCAACCAGAACGACCAGTTGTTCATGCGCGGCAACGCCATGTCCGGCGCACCGATCTGCAACGGAATCATCCAGTTGGCCAAACCGACGAAAGCCGGCATCACGCCGCCGAAGATCATCACCAGTGCATGCACGGTGGTCATCTGGTTGAAGAACTCCGGTTTGACGAACTGCAAGCCGGGCTGCATCAATTCGGCGCGAATCACCACGCTCATCGCCGCGCCGATGATGAACATCACGAAGGAAAACAGCAGGTACAGCGTGCCGATATCCTTGTGATTGGTCGAAAAGAACCAGCGCTCGACGAAACCGGGCTGGTGGTGTCCGTGGTGATCGACTGCGGTATGCGCCATGACGGAACGACCTCTGCGAAGCGAGCGGTTGCGGGCGATTAAAGAGCGGCGGTCGGTGTTGCGGCCGGTGCCGGTGCCGGTCCCGCAGCCGGCGCGGTGTCACCTGCCGGGGCGGCCGGTGCACCGGCCGGCGTCGGTGCGGCGGCTGGCGCCGCTTCCGGCGCTGCGCCTGACGTACTGCGACGCGACGCCAGCCAGCGCTGGAAGTCAGCCTTGGGCAGTGCCTCCACCACGATCGGCATGAAGCCATGATCCTTGCCGCACAACTCGGCGCACTGCCCGCGATACACGCCCGGCTGCTCGATGTTGGTCCAGGCTTCGTTGACGATGCCGGGAATCGCATCTTGCTTCCATCCCAGCGCCGGCACCCACCAGGCGTGGATCACATCGTCGGCAGTAATCACGAAGCGGATCTTGGTATTGACCGGCAGCACCAGGCGGTTGTCGACATCCAGCAGGTAATGCGGCTGCGAGGCCGCGGTGGGGCGCTCGCCGCTTTGGCGGATACGATCGGACTCGCGTGCCAGGCGACTGGTGAATTCCACGCCCTGGCCCAGATATTCGTACTTCCACATCCACTGATAACCGGTCACCTTGACCGTCATTTCCGATTCGCGGGTGTCGTACATCGCGATCAGTTTTGCCGTCGCCGGCCACGCCATCGCGATCAGCACCAGAACCGGAATCACCGTCCACAACACTTCAGCGGTGATGTTGTGACTGAATTGCGCAGCCACCGCCCCCTTGGACTTGCGGAACTTGAACATCGCATAGCCCATCGCCGAGAACACCAGCGCGCCAATCACCACGCACACCCACAGCGCCACCATATGCGCCTCGTAGGCCATGCGCGCGGTCTGGGTCACCCCGCGCCCCATGTTGAGCTGCCATTCCTTTGGATCGGCCGATTGCGCCCAGGCCACCGGCGCGCTCAGCAGCGCCGCCATCGCCAGGCCCACGTGTTTGCAGGTGTTGATCGACTTCCAGCTGCTGCGTTGCGTCATTGCCTAGACCCTTACGTCATCGGTGACGGCCATTGGCGGCCGCGAGCAAGCGTTTGAGCGTTGTTGCCAGTTCCACACGTTCGGCTGGCCCGAGAAAACTTCCGATCTCGATCTGCTTGCCGCTGCTGACCAGCAACACCCTGTCATCGCGTTCGATGCAAAGCCGCACCCAGTGCGGATGTGCCTGAAACGCTGGTGGCGCATGCCCGGACGGAAACACCTCGACAACGGCCTCCCCACCCGGATCGCTTCCTCGCGCTCGCCACTTCGCCACAACTGCCGCAGCGCCAGCGCCACCACACCACTGTGCACCAGGGCAAACACCGGCGCGAACGCATTGCCGGTCCACCACCCCAGGCCTGCAAATAACCACATCGTTCCCGCCAACACTGCGAACAGCTGCACGAATTGCCTGGCCGACAGTGCCCGCGGAGGCCGCAACCGCAGCTGCGTCCCAACCCCTTCGGACATCAACGGCAGCACTTCGATCATAAACAGCACGCAGCGCACTGCGAGAATAGCCCGATGGTAGACCCGCGCCAACACATGCGGCAAGCATTTCCAGCGATCAAAAATTTGCTGCAGTGCAGCTAAAAGTGCGCGCAAATCAATCACTTCCGCGTTGCTCGACAATGGCCGTGCCGGCACGCTGTGTCGCGCACCTGCGGTGGCGGCATGCACAAAACGGCGGGAAAGCCGCCGCTTCCACACAAGTGCGCACGCGGTCTGGCTCACTAGAATGCGCAGAGAATCCAAGGCACCTTTCGCATGAACGCACAGTTCGACCCGCTTGCCTCTACCTCAGTCGCGCACCCGCTGTTGGCGCCCGAACTGCCCGCCGCACCTGGCGCATTGCGCGCCGCCATGACCGCCGCCTGGCTCAAGGACGAAACCGAGCACGTGCGTGAACTGCTCGAGCAGGCACGCCTGCCTGCCGCCGAGCAAGCCAAGGTGCAGGCGATCGCGGCCGACCTGGTGACCCGTGTGCGGGCACGTGCGCAGAATCAGGGCGCCATCGAGGCCTTCATGCGCCAATACGACCTGGGTAGCGAAGAAGGCGTGCTGCTGATGTGCGTGGCCGAGGCACTGCTGCGCATTCCTGACCAGGACACCGCCGACAAGCTGATCCGCGACAAGCTCGGCGATGCGGATTGGAAAAAGCATATGGGTGGCAGCGATTCGGTGCTGGTCAACGCCTCCACCTGGGGCCTGATGCTGACCGGCCAGTTGGTGCAGCTCAACGACCTCACCCGCGCCGATGTGCCGGGCGCCTTCAAACGCCTGATCGGCCGCGTTGGCGAGCCGGTGATTCGCCTGGCCGTACGCCAGGCCATGAAGATCATGGGCCATCAGTTCGTCATGGGCCGCACCATCGGCGAAGCGCTGTCGCGTTCGCGCAAGGGCGACAACGCCAACTACCGCTATTCGTTCGACATGCTTGGCGAAGGCGCGCTCACCATGAAGGATGCGCAGCGCTATCTGCAGGCGTATCGCGATGCGATTCATGCGATCGGCCGCAGCGGCAGTTTCGTCGGTACCGATGTATTCGCCGCGCCCAGCATCTCGATCAAGCTGTCGGCGCTGTACCCGCGTTACGAGCACGCCAAGCGCGCCCGCGTGATGGCAGAGCTGGTGCCGGGCGTGCTGGAACTTGCGCAGTTGGCCAAGTCCTACGGCATCGGCTACACCGTCGACGCCGAGGAAGCCGATCGGCTGGAACTGTCGCTGGACATCATCGAGGCCACCTTCTCCGACCCGTCATTGGATGGCTGGGAGGGCTATGGTCTGGCGGTGCAGGCGTATCAGAAACGCACGCCGTACACGATCGATTTTCTTGCCGATCTGGCGCGCCGTGTCGGGCGACGCATTCCGGTGCGCCTGGTCAAAGGCGCGTACTGGGACGCAGAGATCAAGCGCGCCCAGATCGAAGGACATTCCGGCTACCCGGTGTTTACGCGTAAGCAAAATACCGACGTGTCGTACCTGGCATGCGCACGTCGCATGTTCGCGCACAGCGACGCGCTCTACCCGATGTTCGCCACGCACAACGCGCAGACCATTGCCGCAGTCCGCGCGATTGCGGCAGGCAAGACCTACGAGCACCAGAAACTGCACGGCATGGGCGATGACCTGTATGCCGAGGTGATTCCTGCCGATCGTCTCGATCTGCCATGCCGCGTCTACGCACCGGTCGGCTCGCACGAAGATCTGCTGCCATATCTGGTACGTCGCCTGCTCGAAAACGGCGCCAATTCAAGCTTCGTCAATCGCATCACCGACGAGGATGTCGCCATCGAAGACCTCATCCGCGACCCGGTCGAAGCGGTAACGTCATTTACTTCCATCCCGCATCCCAAGATTCCACTGCCAGCCGATGTGCTGCGTAGCCAGAACCAGAACAGGAAAAACTCCATGGGCGCCAATCTCGCCAACGACAACGATCTGCGCCAGCTCGCCGAGCAACTCAACGCTGCGATCAAACCGTGGAAGGCCACGCCCCTGGTGCCTGGTGCGGTGATCAGCACGCCTGGCCAAGCGGTGTTGAATCCGGCAGATCGCCGCGAGACGGTTGGACAGTGGCACCCGGCCGATCCGGATACTGTCCAGAAGTCGCTGGCCAGCGCTGCGGCCGCGCAACCGGCCTGGAACCGCACACCTGCGGCCAGCCGCGCCACCATCCTGGAACATGCGGCCGATCTGCTCGAAACGCGCATGCCCGACTTCATGGCGATCTGCGTCAAGGAAGCCGGCAAGACGCTGCCCGACGCAGTGGCCGAAGTCCGCGAGGCCGTCGATTTCCTGCGCTATTACGCCGGCCAGGCGCGTGCGCAGTTCGGTGCACCCGAGCGCCTGCCCGGGCCAACCGGCGAATCCAACGAGCTGCAGCTGCACGGGCGTGGCGTCTTTGTCTGCATCAGTCCGTGGAACTTCCCCTTGGCGATCTTCCTCGGTCAGGTCGCCGCAGCGCTGGCGGCCGGCAATACGGTCATCGCCAAACCGGCCGAGCAGACCAACCTGATTGGCTTTGCAGCGGTCAAGCTGCTGCACGAAGCCGGCGTGCCGGAAGCGGCGGTGCAGTTCCTGCCAGGTGACGGCGCTACCGTTGGTGCTGCGCTGACTAACGACCCGCGCGTTGCCGGCGTCGCGTTCACCGGTTCTACCGAAACCGCACGCATCATCAACCGCACCCTGGCCGCACGCGATGCCGCCATCGGCGTCTTGATCGCCGAAACCGGCGGCCAGAACGCCTTCATCGCCGACTCGTCCTCGTTGCCCGAAGCAGTGGTCAAGGACGCCATCTCCAGTGCCTTCATCTCGGCCGGGCAGCGCTGCTCCGCGGCGCGCGTCCTGTTCGTCCAGGACGACATCGCCGACAAGGTCATGACGATGCTGGCCGGTGCAATGGGCGAGTTGAAGATCGGTGATCCGGGCCTGCTCTCGACCGACGTTGGCCCCGTGATCGATGCTGATGCGCTCAAGATTCTCGACGATCACGCTGCACGCATGGATCGCGAAGCGCGTCTGATCGGGAGCACCACCCTGGACGCCAGCACTGCGCATGGCAGCTTCTTCGCTCCACGTGCCTATGAGCTGACATCGCTGTCCCAGCTGCAACGCGAAATTTTCGGGCCGGTGCTGCATGTAATTCGCTGGAAGGCCGACCAGCTCGATGCCGTCATCGAGCAGATCAATGCGACCGGTTACGGCCTCACGTTGGGTGTCCACTCGCGTATCGATGAGACGATCGACCGCATCACCTCGCGCGTGGCGGTAGGCAACGTCTACGTCAATCGCAACCAGATCGGCGCCGTGGTCGGCGTACAACCGTTCGGCGGCCAGGGCCTGTCCGGCACCGGTCCCAAGGCCGGCGGCCCGCATTACTTGCTGCGTTTTGCTACCGAGAAGGTCGTCACCGTCAACACCACCGCAGCAGGCGGTAACGCCTCGCTGCTGACATTGGCGACTGATACCAGCCAGCAGATCATGGCCTCAGCGCCAATCGGTCAGTCCCCACCGATTGCAGCCAGATGTACTGTCAGCACGACAAAAATCCCGCTTAGGCGGGGTTTTTTGTTCGTTGGGCGCAGTGTTTCAAGCTGTCAGTGGTGGTGAATATCCCAACGACATAAAGCATCGGCCCCCACTTGGCGAAGCCGGCGCGAATTCGCGGTGTACTTCCCCATCTGTTCGAGTCGGCCGCTCCAGATGTGCTCCCCCGCGGCGCACATCGCTGGATTCGATCCAATACTTATCGGATACCTTCACCGCACACCGTGATGCCACTGGTGCCTTCGATTTGGTCTCATCAAGATGTGGGAAACATTGCAGATGCCGTGACCGGTCTGCTCTAGGCCGTCCTTTGTATCAAGGACAGGCGGGCAAGGACATCGGCCGAGCGAGGCTATCGGGGGCGCTGTCTTTGATCGGCTCCAGCGACCGCCGCGCGGCGCGTCTGGCATTGGCCAGGCGGTTTGGCGGCCAAGAGAAGCTGTAGGTGCCAGTAGCCCGCCGGTTGCGGAGAGCGCGTGCTTTGTGTTGCGGGGCATTCGCAGCCCCGGCCGTACGGGCGCCCTGACCCTGACCCTGCTACCACGAAGGCGATGTCGGCACCGATGGCCAGCGGCGCAGGGTAAGCGGGCCAGGCGGTTGGGGAGCGCGGTGCTGCGGATAAGGTGACTAACTTCCCACCGCCAGGCGATTGCGGCGGTTATCTCATGCGCTGTGCTACTGCCGCACCTCGGTCACCGCCGGCTTCGGGCGCCCTGAGGCCATCCCGACTGGGTCCTGCATCAATTTGGGCGCAAAGAAACCCTCAGTCCTTGCGGACTGAGGGTTCCGGGGTAAAGCCCCTGGCGATGACCTACTCTCGCATGGCTTGAGCCACACTACCATCGGCGCAGCTGCGTTTCACTTCCGAGTTCGGGATGGGATCGGGTGGTTCCACAGCGCTAATTTCACCAGGGAGACGGTTGGAGCGTCGCCAGTTGCTGCTTCCTCAAACGTGAGCACGGGTGTGCCTGGGTTTGCGTGTGGAAGCACCTACGGCGCTCAGCCTCGCATAGTTAACTTGTGACGTAGCTTGCATTTGATGATCTACCAACGTTCGTTGGGACCAAGGCAACTTGAGGTTATATGGTCAAGCCGCACGGATCATTAGTATCAGTTAGCTCAATACATTGCTGTACTTACACACCTGACCTATCAACCACGTAGTCTACATGGTTCCTTTAGGGGCTTGTGCCCCGGGAAGTCTCATCTTGAGGCGCGCTTCCCGCTTAGATGCTTTCAGCGGTTATCGCTTCCGAACATAGCTACCCGGCAATGCCACTGGCGTGACAACCGGAACACCAGAGGTTCGTCCACTCCGGTCCTCTCGTACTAGGAGCAGCCCCTCTCAAACTTCCAACGCCCATGGCAGATAGGGACCGAACTGTCTCACGACGTTCTGAACCCAGCTCGCGTACCACTTTAAATGGCGAACAGCCATACCCTTGGGACCGACTACAGCCCCAGGATGTGATGAGCCGACATCGAGGTGCCAAACACCGCCGTCGATATGAACTCTTGGGCGGTATCAGCCTGTTATCCCCGGAGTACCTTTTATCCGTTGAGCGATGGCCCTTCCATACAGAACCACCGGATCACTAAGACCTACTTTCGTACCTGCTTGATCCGTCGATCTTGCAGTCAAGCACGCTTATGCCTTTGCACACAGTGCGCGATGTCCGACCGCGCTGAGCGTACCTTCGTGCTCCTCCGTTACTCTTTAGGAGGAGACCGCCCCAGTCAAACTACCCACCATACACGGTCCCTGATCCGGATAACGGACCTAGGTTAGAACGTCAAGCACGACAGGGTGGTATTTCAAGGATGGCTCCACTGCAGCTAGCGCCACAGTTTCATAGCCTCCCACCTATCCTACACAGACGAACTCAGCGTTCAGTGTAAAGCTATAGTAAAGGTTCACGGGGTCTTTCCGTCTTGCCACGGGAACGCTGCATCTTCACAGCGATTTCAATTTCACTGAGTCTCGGGTGGAGACAGCGCCGCTGTCGTTACGCCATTCGTGCAGGTCGGAACTTACCCGACAAGGAATTTCGCTACCTTAGGACCGTTATAGTTACGGCCGCCGTTTACTGGGGCTTCGATCAAGAGCTTCGCCTTGCGGCTGACCCCATCAATTAACCTTCCAGCACCGGGCAGGCGTCACACCCTATACGTCCACTTTCGTGTTTGCAGAGTGCTGTGTTTTTGATAAACAGTCGCAGCGGCCTGGTTTCTGCGACCCTCTTCAGCTATAGCTCGCACGAGCCACCAAAAAGGGTGCACCTTCTCCCGAAGTTACGGTGCCATGTTGCCTAGTTCCTTCACCCGAGTTCTCTCAAGCGCCTGAGAATTCTCATCCTACCCACCTGTGTCGGTTTACGGTACGGTCTTCGTGAGCTGAAGCTTAGGAGCTTTTCCTGGAAGCGTGGTATCAGTGACTTCGCCAAAAGGCTCGTCTCGGTGCTCGGTCTTAAAGGATCCCGGATTTGCCAAAGATCCAAACCTACCGCCTTTCCCCGGACAACCAACGCCCGGTACACCTAACCTTCTCCGTCCCTCCATCGCACTCACGCGAGGTGCAGGAATATTAACCTGCTTCCCATCGACTACGGCTTTCGCCCTCGCCTTAGGGACCGACTAACCCTGCGTCGATTAACGTTGCGCAAGGAAACCTTGGGCTTTCGGCGTGCGGGCTTTTCACCCGCATTATCGTTACTCATGTCAGCATTCGCACTTCCGATACCTCCAGCAGACTTCTCAATCCACCTTCGCAGGCTTACGGAACGCTCCTCTACCGCGCATAAAACAAGTTTTATGCACCCCAAGCTTCGGTTCACTGCTTAGCCCCGTTAAATCTTCCGCGCAGACCGACTCGACCAGTGAGCTATTACGCTTTCTTTAAAGGGTGGCTGCTTCTAAGCCAACCTCCTGGCTGTCTATGCCTTTCCACATCGTTTTCCACTTAGCAGTGAATTTGGGACCTTAGCTGTGGGTCTGGGTTGTTTCCCTTTTCACGACGGACGTTAGCACACCGCCGTGTGTCTCCCATACAGTCCGTCTCGGTATTCGGAGTTTGCAATGGTTTGGTAAGTCGCGATGACCCCTAGCCATAACAGTGCTCTACCCCCGAGAGGATACATATGAGGCGCTACCTAAATAGCTTTCGAGGAGAACCAGCTATCTCCGGGTTCGATTAGCTTTTCACTCCTAATCACAGCTCATCCCCGTCTTTTGCAACAGACGTGGGTTCGGGCCTCCAGTACCTGTTACGGCACCTTCACCCTGGCCATGACTAGATCACCCGGTTTCGGGTCTACTGCCCGCGACTATGCGCCCTTATCAGACTCGGTTTCCCTTCGCCTCCCCTATACGGTTAAGCTTGCCACGAACAGTAAGTCGCTGACCCATTATACAAAAGGTACGCAGTCACTCTTGCGAGCTCCTACTGCTTGTACGCACACGGTTTCAGGATCTATTTCACTCCCCTCTCCGGGGTTCTTTTCGCCTTTCCCTCACGGTACTGGTTCACTATCGGTCGGTCAGGAGTATTTAGCCTTGGAGGATGGTCCCCCATATTCAGACAGGGTTTCACGTGCCCCGCCCTACTCGTCTTCACTGGAGTGGCCCTTTTAAATACAGGGCTATCACCTTCTATGGCCAATCTTTCCAGATTGTTTTTCTAAAGCCATTCCAGCTTAAGGGCTGCTCCCCGTTCGCTCGTCACTACTTAGGGAATCTCGGTTGATTTCTTTTCCTCCGGTTACTTAGATATTTCAGTTCACCGGGTTCGCTTCTAGCAGCTATGAATTCACTGCAGGATACTGCCGAAGCAGTGGGTTTCCCCATTCGGACATTGCCGGATCAAAGCTTGTTGCCAGCTCCCCGACACTTTTCGCAGGCTACCACGTCCTTCATCGCCTCTGACCGCCTAGGCATCCACCGTGTGCGCTTATTCGCTTGACCATATAACCCCAAGTTGCCTCGGGGCCATACGCCGTGTTGTGTGGGGTACAAAGCCACCAACGCGAACATACGACTCAATTTCTAGGGACTCGAAGTCCCCGCCTTAGCCTCAACGACACGTTTAGATAGATATCTCAAACGCTCGCTACGTCACAAGTTATAAAGAACATGTCTCAGCCTCAACGCTGAGCCATATAAATTCTTAAGTGTGCACTACATTCAGAGTGGTGGGTCTGGGAGGACTCGAACCACCGACCTCACCCTTATCAGGGGTGCGCTCTAACCACCTGAGCTACAGACCCAAAGTCGTTTCACTCAAATGGTGGAGCCTGTCGGGATCGAACCGACGACCCCCTGCTTGCAAAGCAGGTGCTCTCCCAGCTGAGCTAAGGCCCCATGATGGGACTTTCGCATACCGGCCTGTGCCGATACGCATCTCTGAATGCAGGTAATTTGTGAGGACGCCCGACAGGACGATGACGTCATGCTCAAAAGGAGGTGATCCAGCCGCACCTTCCGATACGGCTACCTTGTTACGACTTCACCCCAGTCATCGGCCACACCGTGGCAAGCGCCCTCCCGAAGGTTAAGCTACCTGCTTCTGGTGCAACAAACTCCCATGGTGTGACGGGCGGTGTGTACAAGGCCCGGAACGTATTCACCGCAGCAATGCTGATCTGCGATTACTAGCGATTCCGACTTCATGGAGTCGAGTTGCAGACTCAATCCGGACTGAGATAGGGTTTCTGGGATTGGCTTGCCCTCGCGGGTTTGCAGCCCTCTGTCCCTACCATTGTAGTACGTGTGTAGCCCTGGTCGTAAGGGCCATGATGACTTGACGTCATCCCCACCTTCCTCCGGTTTGTCACCGGCGGTCTCCTTAGAGTTCCCACCATTACGTGCTGGCAACTAAGGACAAGGGTTGCGCTCGTTGCGGGACTTAACCCAACATCTCACGACACGAGCTGACGACAGCCATGCAGCACCTGTCTCACGGTTCCCGAAGGCACCAATCCATCTCTGGAAAGTTCCGTGGATGTCAAGACCAGGTAAGGTTCTTCGCGTTGCATCGAATTAAACCACATACTCCACCGCTTGTGCGGGCCCCCGTCAATTCCTTTGAGTTTCAGTCTTGCGACCGTACTCCCCAGGCGGCGAACTTAACGCGTTAGCTTCGATACTGCGTGCCAAATTGCACCCAACATCCAGTTCGCATCGTTTAGGGCGTGGACTACCAGGGTATCTAATCCTGTTTGCTCCCCACGCTTTCGTGCCTCAGTGTCAGTGTTGGTCCAGGTAGCCGCCTTCGCCACGGATGTTCCTCCCGATCTCTACGCATTTCACTGCTACACCGGGAATTCCGCTACCCTCTACCACACTCTAGTGACCCAGTATCCACTGCAATTCCCAGGTTGAGCCCAGGGCTTTCACAACAGACTTAAACCACCACCTACGCACGCTTTACGCCCAGTAATTCCGAGTAACGCTTGCACCCTTCGTATTACCGCGGCTGCTGGCACGAAGTTAGCCGGTGCTTATTCTTTGGGTACCGTCAGAACAATCGGGTATTAACCGACTGCTTTTCTTTCCCAACAAAAGGGCTTTACAACCCGAAGGCCTTCTTCACCCACGCGGCATGGCTGGATCAGGCTTGCGCCCATTGTCCAATATTCCCCACTGCTGCCTCCCGTAGGAGTCTGGACCGTGTCTCAGTTCCAGTGTGGCTGATCATCCTCTCAGACCAGCTACGGATCGTCGCCTTGGTGGGCCTTTACCCCGCCAACTAGCTAATCCGACATCGGCTCATTCAACCGCGCGAAGCCCGAAGGTCCTCCGCTTTCACCCGTAGGTCGTATGCGGTATTAGCGTAAGTTTCCCTACGTTATCCCCCACGAAAGAGTAGATTCCGATGTATTCCTCACCCGTCCGCCACTCGCCACCCATAAGAGCAAGCTCTTACTGTGCTGCCGTTCGACTTGCATGTGTTAGGCCTGCCGCCAGCGTTCACTCTGAGCCAGGATCAAACTCTTCACTTAAAATTACATGCCCGAAGGCAAATACTTTAGCTGCAGAAGTCCAACCACTGGCAACTTATCGCTTGCAAAGCAATTAATATGTTGCTTGATTAAACGTCTGCAAGATGGACAATCATCCTTCCTGCAGGCGTCCGCACAAATTACCTGCGCACACTGTCAAAGAACCTGGGGAGTGGCCTCAGCGCCGTTCCCGTCAGCTTCGTCGTTTCCGTCGAAGCGAGCCGCTCATTATAGCGGACTTTTTCTTGCCGTCAACACCTCATTTCGAGGTGGTTGACGCTGCTTCGTTTCGACCCGAAGGTTTTCTGCGAAGCGAGCCGGCCATATTAGCAGGCTTTTCATCCTCGTCAACCCCTCGTGAAGAGGAAGTTGCCGCCGCTGCACCTCGATCCGCCGTAGCGTCTTTCCGTGTAGCGAGCCGCCCATCATAGCCGGCTTTTTCGTTTCGTCAACACCTTAATTTCAAGGAATTTTCGAACCCTTTCGCTCTGGTTCCGCGTTTGCGGAGGCCGTTGCGGCGGGGAGGCGAACTATATGCCCGCCGAACCGATTTGGGAAGCGTTTTGTGAAAAATTTTTCACGCCACTGCCAAAAACGAGCGCTACGCATTAATTACGCTGGCAGGAAGCCTTTCAGTACCTGGGGCTGCTACTTCCATCTACTACGTTAAGACATGTGAGGCCACCGAGATTGCCGCCCCGCAGCAACCTCGGTGCGCTTTAGGCGGTGACGAGCAATACGCGGGCAAAATTGCGCTTGCCTACCTGGATGACCCCTTCGAAGCCGTGCGTGAAGACGCGGCCGGGATCCTCCACCACTTCGCCATCGATCTTGACCGCACGCTCCTTGAGCTTGCGGGTGGCTTCGGAGTTGCTGGGCGTCAGGCCGGCGGCAGTCAGCAAGCTGGCGATGCGCAGGCCTTCGGCCGGCACGACCACTTCCTGGAGCGGCAATAGGCTGGTGTCGCCCTGCCCTGTCACCACCGCATGCCAGCCGGCAATGGCCTGCTCCGCGGTGGCCGCATCGTGGAACCGGGTGGCCAGCTCGCGTGCCAGGCGCAATTTGACCTCGCGCGGATGCAGTTCGCCGGCAGCGACCTGCTCTTTCAGGCGCGCCGCTTCGGCCAGGCCGATATCGAAGGACAGCAGATCGATCCAGCGCCAGGTCAGCTCGTCGCCGATCTTCATCGTCTTGGTGACGATGTCGATGGCCGGTTCGTTGATGCCGATGTAATTGCCCAGTGACTTGGACATCTTGGCCACGCCATCCAGACCTTCCAGCAGCGGCATGGTCAGCACGATCTGCGGGGCTTGACCGTAGTGTTCCTGCAGGCCACGCCCCATCAACAGGTTGAACTTCTGATCGGTGCCGCCGAGCTCCACGTCGGCCTTCAGCGCGACCGAGTCGTAGCCCTGCACCAATGGATACAGGAATTCGTGGATGGCGATCGGCTGCTGGCCGCCGAAGCGTTTGGCGAAATCGTCGCGTTCGAGCATGCGCGCGACGGTGTGCTGGGCAGAGAGCTTGATCATGTCGGCCGCGCTCATCTGGCCGAACCATTCGGAGTTGAAGCGCACTTCGGTGCGTTCGCGGTCCAGGATCTTGAAGACCTGCTCTTCGTAGGTGCGCGCGTTGGCCAGCACATCCTCGCGGCTAAGCGGCTTGCGGGTGGCGTTCTTGCCGCTCGGGTCGCCGATCATCCCGGTGAAGTCGCCAATCAGGAAGATCACCTGATGGCCGAGTTGCTGGAACTGCCGCATCTTGTTGAGCAGCACGGTATGGCCCAGATGCAGATCCGGCGCAGTGGGATCGAAGCCGGCCTTCACCCGCAGCGGCTTACCGGTGGCGAGCCGCGCCTGCAGCTGATCGAGCTTGAGGATCTCTTCGGCACCACGGCCGATGAGTGCGAGGGATTCTTCGATAGTGGCCAACCACAGACTCCAGCGGCGCTTGCCGTCAAAAACGTGAATGATGTTAAACGCGAGTTAATTCCGCGCCAAGTGAAAATAATGAACAGGCTCAATGGTTTGACGCGCTGTTACAGGCTGTCTATGGTACCGGCGATTGGGCTCGCACTTCGAGCCAGCGAGGAATTTGAACGATGCAGAACTCAGAGCAGGGCCGTGCACGCAAGCGGCGCTTTCACGAACGCCTCCACGTCCTTCACGACACTGCACTGCATCGCAAGCTCAAGGCGCATCTGCCGGCCGCGTTCAATGACCGCTGGACACGTCGTCACTGGATCCACGCCAGCCTGTTCGCCACCATCGGTGCGCTGGTTGCCACCATCGTGCCGGGTTTTTCCAACGCCATCGACACGCCGCTTTCCAGCCATTCCACGCTGGCGTTGCCGTTGCCGCCGCTGATTCCCAGCCGCAAGCAGCTGGCGCCGAGCACCGATTGGGAAATTCTGCAGGTCAAGCCGGGCCAGACCCTGAGCACCTTGTTCGGCGAGCTGGGAATCCCGACTGCGGTGATGTACCAGGTGCTGGCGCATCCGGGGACCAAGGAGGCGCTGACCAAGCTGCGCCCGGGTACCGAGATCGCCTTCGACATGCCAACGCCTGGCCAACTGCGCGCACTGCGCTTCGATCGCGACGACAGTCATCGGGTGGAACTGCGCCTGCTGGGCGACGCCGTGCGCGAGAACGTGACCGAGCGGGCGACCACCACGCGCACCGTCGTGGCCAGCGGGGAGATCAGCAGTTCGTTGTATGCCTCGGCCGGTAAATCCGGATTGTCGCCGGCGGCGGTGGCGATCATGACCGACGAGATCTTCAAGTACGACATCGACTTCGACAAGGATCTGCAGCCCGGCGACCGGTTCAGCGTGGTCATGGATGAAACCTGGCGCGAAGGCGAGAGGATCAGCACCGGCGACATCCTGGCGGCGACGTTCACCACGGGTGGCAAGACCTATACGGGGTTCCGCTTCGAGCGTGCCGGCAAACCGGCCGAGTACTTCGACATCACTGGCCGCCCGCTCAAGAAGAGCTTTATCCGCATGCCGGTGGCCTATAGCCGGATCAGCTCCACCTTCGGTGCGCGCAAGCATCCGGTGCTGGGCACCATGCGCATGCACAAGGGTGTGGACTATGCGGCCGCTTCGGGCACGCCGATCATGGCGGCCGGCGATGCGCGGGTGGTGTTTGTCGGAACCCAGCGCGGTTACGGCAACGTGGTGATCCTGGATCACGGCAAGAACTACAGCACGCTGTACGGGCACATGTCGCGCTTTGGCAAGATCAAGGCCGGGCAGCGCATCAACCAGGGCACGGTGATCGGCTATGTCGGCATGACCGGCCTGGCGACCGGCCCGCATCTGCATTACGAATTCCGCGTGGGCGGGCAGCAGCGCAATCCGATGTCGGTGACGATGCCGCCGCCCGAGCCGCTGCAGGGCGCCGAACTGGCGGCGTTCCGCGCGCAGACGGCGCCGGCCATGGCCCGCATCGAGGGCATGGAGAAGCTGATCTACGCCGACGCCGGCAAGCCGGCCAAGGGCAAGTCGCGCAGTTGAGCGCCTGCGGCTGGTCACTGCGTCGGCTGCGTTGCGGCTGCTTAGCTGAGTGCGGAGCAAGGGCTGCGCGCTCCCTCCAACTGTCTCGCGTGGTCGTTGCCGTGCAGCTACTTGCTGCAGCGAACTGCGGATGGCGAATGCTGCGACTTCCCAATCCGGCACTGGTCCCGCTGTCGACCGACAGCTTCTGGCGCGACTGCCGATCTGACGATGCCTAAGGTGGGCAGGGAGTCTCGAGGCACAGGCGATGGCCGTGGCAGCGATTGCAGCCCATGCCGGCCCGGCGATGACGCGCCAACTGCACGGCTGCTACCCACGTCATACCGGTTGACGGACCCGGCCCGGCTGCACAAGCTGGCCGGCCGTGTCTTTCTGGCTTCGGCATGTCTGTCTTGGAACACGCTGACTCTCCCTTGTATCTGGGCCTGATGTCGGGCACCAGCGCCGACGGCATCGATGCCGCGCTGGTGCGCTTTGCCGACGCCACCCACCGCCGCTGCGAATTGGTAGCCGGGGCGACGGTGGCGTGGGAGCCGCAGTTGCGGCAGACCTTGGTGGCGATCGGCCAGGGCGCCGAGACGGTGGCCATCGATGCGCTGGGCCAGCTGGACGCCCAAGTGGGGCTGGCATTCGCGGCGGCAGCCAATCAGTTGATCGGCGACAGTGGCGTGGCGCGTCGGCAGATTCGTGCGATCGGCTCGCATGGGCAGACCATCCGCCACCGGCCCAACGCCAACCCGGCGTTCACCTGGCAGATCGGCGATGCCAGTCGAATTGCCGAGCACACCGGCATCACCACGGTGGCCGATTTCCGCCGCCGCGATGTGGCCGCCAGTGGTCAGGGCGCGCCACTGATGCCCGCCTTCCACCTGGCCATGCTGGGCGCAGGCGATGAAGACCGCGCGGTGCTCAATCTGGGCGGGATCGGCAACCTGACCTTGATTCCGCGCGATGGCGCGGTGCTGGGATTCGATACCGGCCCGGCCAATGCGTTGCTGGACAGTTGGTGCCAACGCCATCACGGCACGCCGTTCGATGCCGAGGGTGCGTTTGCCGCCAGCGGGCGCGTGGATGCAGCTTTGCTGCAGGCGCTGCTGGCCGACCCGTGGTTTGCGTTGCCGCCGCCCAAGAGCACCGGCCGCGAGCAATTCCATCTGGACTGGGCCGTGCAGGCGATGGGCAGCGCGCGGCTGGAGGCTGCCGATGTGCAGGCGACCTTGCTCGAACTCACCGCTGCCAGCGTGGCCGATGCCTTGCTGCGGCTACAGCCAACCACGCGCCGGGTGCTGGTCTGCGGCGGCGGCGTACGCAACCCGGTGCTGTTGGCGCGACTGGCGGCGCGACTGCCGGGCATGGCGGTGGAATCCAGCGCGCGGTACGGGCTGGACCCGGATTACCTGGAAGCGATGGGCTTTGCCTGGCTGGCGGCCGAGCTGCTGGCCGGACGCGCAGCCAATCTGCCCTCGGTGACCGGGGCGGCCGGGCCTCGGCTGTTGGGAGCGATCTATCCGGCGTGAGCGGGGCGGGCTGTGCCGGCTGGGATGGAGCTGCGCGGCAGCGCTAGGGATTGTTTCCCGCCGGCAGCGCCTTGAGCGCGGCAATCGCCTCGGCCAGGGCATCGACCTCCGGGTGCTGCAGGCCGCCGGTGACTTCGTATTCGCTGGCGAACAGGCCTTGTTCGAGCAGATGCATGACGGTCTGGTGCTGGGTCCAGCCCCGTGCGACGGAAATGCGGCGAATACGGTCCACCAGCACCGGGTCGATGTCACGCAATACCAGATCGGTCATGCCCTGCCTCGTGCAATGCGCTGCCCCGCGCGCATCATCGGCAACCTTCGCGGACGTTTCAATCCGGCCGCCTGTCGTGCGCCAATAGCCGCGGCCACAGCCAGGCCAGCAACATCAAGGTGGGAATGACGGTCAGGGCGCTGAGGATGAAGAAGGTGCTGTAGGAGGTCGCCTGGACGACGAACCCGGACACGCCACCGGCAAACTTGCCCGGCAGGTTGGCCAGCGAGACCAGCAACGCATACTGGGTTGCGGTGAAGTTGCGGTCGGTCAGCGAGGACATGAAAGCCACCAGCACGGTGGCGGCGAACCCCTGGAAGAGGTTATCGGCACTGAGCGCGGCATAGAACGCCCACAGCTTGCCGGGGTTGTGCGCCATCAGCAGGAACGCCAGGTTGGACAAGGCCACCCCCAGCGCGGCCACCAGCAGCATGCGCCGGAACCCGAACGCGGCAATTGCCGCGCCGCCCGCGAAGGCGCCGACAATCCCCATCCACACGCCGAACAGCTTGGAAACGGTGGCGATATCGGCCTTGGTGAATCCCGAATCCAGATAGAACGGCCCCGCCATGACGCCGATGACCTGGTCGGGAAACTTGTACAGGCCCACGAACAGCAGCAGCACGATGCCCAGCGCCAGCCCATTGCTGGAAAAGAAGCTGGAAATCGGTTGCCAGAACGCACCGGCGACGTCCACGCGGCGCACCACCGTGGCTTCGGGGCGGTCGGGCTCGCGGCACACCAAGGTGGTGACGATCGGCACCAGCATCAGTGCGGCCATGCCCACGTACGCCCACGTCCAGCCGAGGTATTGGGCCATGTACAACGCACCGGCACCGCCCAGGATCAGGCCGATGCGGTAGCCCAGCGTGTAGGTCGCCGCCAACGCGGCCTGCGCGGCATCCGGCGCGATTTCGATGCGATAGGCATCGACCACCGAGTCCTGGGTAGCGCCCCAGAACGAGGCGAACAACACCCAAGCGACCAGGCCGGTGACGCTCAGATCCGGGCGCGAAAATGCCAGCGCGAACAGGCCGATGGTGACGCCGATCTGCGCCACCAGCAGCCAGGAACGACGGCGCCCCAGAAACGCGGTGAGCGGAAACGCATAGCGGTCGATCAGCGGCGCCCACAGGAACTTGAGCAGGTAAAAGAAGCTGGCCAGGCTGATCAAGCCGATGCTGCCCAGGTCCAGCCCCACATCGCGCAAACGGGTCGACAAGGTCTGCGAGGCGATCAGCAGGAACGGCAAGCCGCTGCCGAAGCCGAGCAGCGCCATGGTCGCCGCCGATGGCGTGGCGAAGGCGCGCTGGATGCCGCGCCAGCCTTTATAGGTGGATGCGGGCGTGGTCATGCCTCACACCAGCGAGCGAGAACGCCCGTGATCGTGGTGGCTGGCAATGCCCATGGCATCGCTGCATGCGGCCCGACGCGGACGACTGTCATCGCCTCACGCGTCTGGATTTGCGCGGTCTGTGCAGTCCCGCAACGACGCACATCCGTGTCAAAGAATAACGATCCGAAAAGCATCAGCGGGCTGCGTAATGGCCAATGAGCGCCACCACGCGTGCTGCGGTAGCCAAGGTGCCGCCAGATGGCCCTGTTGCCGGCAAAGTCCTGGCCCCGTTCGGCAACATGCGGGCGCGCTATGACGCAACCCCTGACTTGGCCTGCCTCACTGTGCGTAATCCACGATGTACGGTGCGTGGTCGGAGAAGCGCTCGTCGCGGTAGATCGAGCAAGCCTTCAAGGTGTCGCGCAGGCCGGGGGTGACCAGCTGGTAGTCGATGCGCCAACCGACATTGTTGGCGCGCGCCGCGCCACGATTGCTCCACCAGGTGTAGTCCTGGCCTCGCGGATGCAGCACGCGGTAACTGTCGACCCAACCACGGCCGTCGGCGGGGTCGGCGTCTTCCGGCGCGTCGGCGCACAGGCCGTTGAGCCAATCGCGCTCGGGCGGCAGGCAGCCGGAGTTCTTCTGGTTGGATTTCCAGTTCTTGATGTCCAATGCGGTGCGCACGATGTTCCAGTCGCCGCACAGCACGTACTGGCGGCCACTGGCCAGCCACTGCTCCAGGATCGGCCGCAGCCATTGCATCACCTGGAACTTGTAATCCTGACGCAACTCGCCCGAGGACCCGGAGGGAATATAGAAGGAGACCACGCTGAGGTTGCCGAAGCGCGCTTCGATATAACGCCCCTCTTCGTCGAACTCCGGCCAGCCCAGCGCAGTGCGCACCTCGTCGGGCTCGTGCCGGCTGTAGATCGCCACCCCGCTGTAGCCCTTCTTGGTGCTGGCGTCGCGAAACCAGGCTTTGTAGCCGGTGGGCAGGAAATCCGGCCCGGCCAGTTGGTGCTCCTGGGCCTTGGTCTCCTGCACGCACAGCACATCGGCGTCCTGGGCGGCGAACCACGCGAAGAAACCCTTGCTGGCGGCCGAGCGCAGGCCGTTGGCGTTGAAACTGATGATGCGCATAGATGAAGAGCCGGGATTCGGGAGTGGAAATTGGGGATTCGCGAAAGCATACCGCATCGGCGGATGCCGTAAGGCGCGACCGGCTATGCTTTCCAATCCCGAATCCCTACTCCCCAATCTCGTCACCATGACCGACCACCGCACCCGTTTCCTGCAACTGGCCCTGGACGCCGATGCCCTGCGCTTTGGCGAGTTCACGCTCAAGTCCGGGCGGCTCAGCCCGTACTTCTTCAATGCCGGGCGCTTCGATTCGGGGGCCAAGACCGCGCAGTTGGCGCAGTGCTATGCCGATGCGATCGATGCGGCCGGGCTGGACTTCGACCTGTTGTTCGGGCCGGCCTACAAGGGCATCCCGTTGGCGACCGCGCTGGCTTGCGCCTACGCAGGGCGCGGGCGCGACCTGCCGCTGGCGTTCAACCGCAAGGAAGCCAAGGACCACGGCGAAGGCGGCACCCTGATCGGGGCGCCACTGGCCGGCCGTAAGGTGTTGATCGTCGATGACGTGATCACCGCCGGCACCGCGATCCGCGAGGCGCTGGCCATCATCCGCGCCGCTGGTGGAGTGCCGTCGGGGATCGTGGTGGCGCTGGACCGGCAGGAAATCGCGTCCGATCAGGACCGCCGTTCCGCCGCCCAGGCGGTGGCAGCCGAGGCCGGCATCCCGGTGATCGCAGTGGCCAACCTGGGCGACCTGCTTGCTTTTGCGGCAGGAAACGCCGACCTTGTGGGCTTCCAGGAACCGCTGCTGGCCTATCGTGGCCGCTACGGGACCGACACCACAGGCTGACGGCAGGCGACAGGGGGCTGCGATGATGCCAATACATACACGTTCGGCGTTGTTCGCCGTTGCGGCGGCTGTCGCTGCGACATGGGTCATGGCGGCGCCGGCCGGTGCGCAAGACAAGCCGGCCGCCAAGAAGTTGTATTGCTGGAACCAGAACGGCGCCCGCGTGTGCAGCGATACGCTGCCGCCGGAGGCGGTGAACCAGGCGCGCGACGAATTCAACGTCAAGAGCGGGATGCGCAGCGCCGAGGTGCAGCGCGCCATGAGCAGCGACGAGCGCGCTGCCGCTGCGGCCAGCGAGCAGCAGCGCCAGGCCGATCTGGCCGCCGAGCAGATGCGCCAGCGCACCGACCAGGCGATGCTGATGTCCTATCAAAGCGAGGACGACCTGCGCCGGGTGTTCAAGGAGCGCATCGCCATCGTGGACAACAACATCCATACCGCGCGCTTCAACGTGACCAGCCTGCGCGAGGGGTTGGCCAGCCTGCTGCGCAGCGCCGGCGACCGCGAGCTGGCCGGCCAGGCAGTGGCCGACAAGCTGGCCGGCGACATCCAGCAGCGCCACCGCGATCTGATGGCACAGTTGCGTCTGCAGATCAGCTTCGAGCAGCAGCGGGTGGCGCTGGATGGCGAGATCACCGACATCCTGCAACGCTACCGGGCCATGAAGGAGCCGCCCGCCGGCTGACCGGCGCTTGCGGCATCCCGCCCGTGCGGCGCACCGCCGCGGGCGGCATTTCCCGATCCGACGCCCTGCCCGCATAATGGCCGGTCTTACTCTTCGCCCACGAGGCTCTCCCGCATGGCCCGGATCATCGCCATTCACGACCGCCGTCAATCTGGCAGCCGGCCTGGCGCGCGCGCCCAAGCGCGTGTTGCTGGTGGATCTGGACTCGCAGGGCAACGCCACCATGGGCAGCGGCATCGACAAGCGCGATGTGGCCGCCTCCACCTGCGACCTGCTGCTGGGCGAAAACACCGCCGCGCAGATCCGGGTCACCGCGCCGGAAGGCTTCGACCTGCTGCCGGGCAACATCGATCTGACCGCCGCCGAGATCCAGCTGATGGACCAGGGCGAGCGCGAGCAGCGGCTCAAGCGCGCATTGGCGCCGATCCGCGACGAGTACGACTTCATCCTGATCGACTGCCCGCCGGCGTTGTCGCTGCTGACGCTCAACGCGCTGACCGCGGCCGATTCCATCATCGTGCCGATGCAGTGCGAGTACTACGCGCTGGAAGGGTTGACCGCGCTGCTGGAAACCATCGAAGCGTTGCGCGCCAACCTCAACCCGGCGCTGGAAATCGAAGGCGTGCTGCGCACCATGTTCGACATCCGCAACAACCTGGCCAATGCGGTATCGGCCGAGTTGACCGAGCATTTCGGCGACAAGGTGTTTCGCACCATCGTGCCGCGCAACGTGCGCCTGGCCGAGGCGCCCAGCCATGGCCAGAGCATCGTCGGTTACGACCGCACCTCGCGTGGTGGGGTGGCCTACCTGGGGCTTGCCGGCGAGATCGTGCGTCGCCAGAACGACCGCAACAAGGCCGTCCGGCCGGTGGAGACCGTCTGATGAACAAGCCGATGCCCGCAAAGAAGCGTGGCCTGGGCCGTGGCCTGGAAGCGTTGTTGGGGCCCAAGGGTGCGGCCGCCGCCGCAGCACCGGCCGGTGCCGACGAACAGGCGTTGCAGCCTGGCGATAGCTTGCGCCAGTTGCCGGTGACCCAGCTGCAGCCGGGCAAGTACCAGCCGCGCCGGGAGATGGACGAGGTCAAGCTGGCCGAACTGGCGGAGTCGATCAAGGCGCAGGGCGTGATCCAGCCCATCGTGGCGCGCGAGCTGGCGCCGGGGCAGTTCGAGATCGTGGCCGGCGAACGCCGCTGGCGCGCTTCGCAGCTGGCTGGGCTGACCGAGGTGCCGGTGGTGGTGCGCGAGCTGGACGACCGCACCGTCATCGCGATGGCGCTGATCGAAAACATCCAGCGCGAAGACCTCAACCCGCTGGAAGAAGCGCAGGCGCTGCAGCGGCTGATCGACGAATTTTCGCTGACCCATGCCGAGGCCGCCGGCGCGGTGGGACGTTCGCGTGCGTCGGTGTCCAATCTGCTGCGGTTGCTGGAATTGCCGGTGGCCATTCGCGTGTTGCTGGAAACCCGCCGACTGGAAATGGGCCACGCGCGCGCGCTGCTCACCCTGGCGCCGGAGCTGGCCAGCAAGCTGGCGCAGGAAGCGGCCGACCAGGGCTGGTCGGTGCGCGAAGTCGAACACCGCGCGCAGCAGTTCGCCGCCGGCAAGGTGCCCGGCTCGCTGCGCAAGGGCAAGCCGGCGCCGGTGGCCCCACAGGCCGATATCGCCTCGCTGGAAACCGAACTGTCCGAGTCGCTGGGCACCAAGGTGGTGTTCAATCACGGCCGCGGCGGCAAGGGCAAGCTGGTGATCCATTACACCGATCTGGACACGCTGGACGGCGTGCTCGAACGCCTGCGCGTGCAGCGCAGCTAGTCGCTTGCCCATCCAACAGGATCCTCGCCGGCCATGAATCCCGCCAAGGTGGACCGCCAGCACCTGCTGCAGCTGACCGACCTGCCCAACGTCGGGCCGGCCTGCGAAAAGGACCTGCGCCTGATCGGCATCCGCGTGCCTGCGCAGCTGCGCGGTCGCGATGCCTACGACATGCATGCACAGCTATGCCTGCGCACCGGCGTGCTGCACGACCCCTGCGTGATCGATGTGTTCCTGTCGATCGTGCGCTTCATGGACGGCGAGGCGGCGCAGCCGTGGTGGAAGTTCAGCGCCGAACGCAAGGCCAAGCTTGCCAGCGAAGCGCCGCTCGCCCTGCGGTGAGCGGCCACGCATGGTGCGCTGCAGCCTTGATGTTGAGCGCCGCATGCGCTGCGAGCACCGCCAATCGCGCCTGGCGCACTGCGCACGGCAGGCGCGTTGGCAGCAGGAAGATGCCGAACCCACTTGCGGCGGCGCCTGCAATGCGCCGCGCGTGCGCATCCGGAGCGCCAGCCTTTTATTTCCGCATTTCCCAGGATCACAGCCATGACCATTCTCGTCACCGGCGCTGCCGGTTTCATCGGTGCCTATACCTGCCGCGCGCTGGCTGCACGCGGTGAGACGGTGGTGGGGCTGGACAACTACAACAGCTACTACGACCCGCAGCTCAAGCACGACCGGGTGGCGGCGCTGTGCCCCGGCATCGATATCCGCACGCTGGATCTGACCGATCGCGAGGGTCTGGCCGCACTGTTCGATGAGATCCAGCCAACCCGCGTGGTGCATCTGGCGGCGCAGGCGGGCGTGCGGTATTCGCTGGAAAACCCGCACACCTATGTCGACAGCAACCTGGTTGGCTTCGTCAACATGCTCGAGCTGTGCCGGCACCGCGGCGTGCAGCACCTGGTGTATGCCTCAAGCAGTTCGGTCTACGGCGATTCGGCCACCCCGCCGTTCTCCGAAGAGCAGCGCGTGGACCAGCCGCGTTCGTTGTATGCGGCAACCAAGGCCGCCAACGAACTGATGGGCTACACCTATGCGCAGCTGTATGGCCTGCGCGCGACCGGGCTGCGCTTTTTCACGGTGTACGGGCCGTGGGGCCGGCCGGATATGGCGCCGCTGATTTTCAGCCGTGCGGTGCTGGCGGGGCGGCCGATCGAGGTGTTCAACTACGGCAAGATGCAGCGCGATTTCACCTTCGTCGACGACATCGTGGCCGGTGTGCTGGGCGCGCTGGACACGCCCAGTACTGCGCCGGTGCCGCACCGGGTGTTCAACCTGGGCAACCACACGCCGGTGGAGCTGGAGAGCTTCATCGAGGTGATTGCGCAGGCCGCCGGCCGCCCGGCCGAGAAGGTCTACCGGCCGATGCAGCCGGGCGACATGCTCCGCACCATGGCCGATACGCAGCGTGCGCAGGCCGCCTTTGGGTTCGATCCGGCGACCCCGGTCGAGCGTGGTTTGCCGCAGGTCGTGGCTTGGTGCCGGCAGTATTTCGGCGAGCGCGCCTAGCGCTTGGTGGGGTCTGCGGCGCAGGTGCGCGACGGCATCGATGGGCCCATGGAGCGCAGGGCGCCGAGGCCGCCATGCGAGCCAGATGCAGGGCTTGCCTTCGATCAGCCGCCCTGGCGTACGACCGCATGGCAGACACGCGATGCACATGGCGATGGGTGCCGGCTGCGCTGCAGCGGGCGACGAGGCGTGATCGGCGAGCGAGTCCACGCATTTGCAGCCTTGGCCACTCCCCACCACACGCTACAGGCTGCTTCCAACCGTTCCGCTGCGCATAACGCGTGCATGCTTCATGCCTGACTCAGAGAGTCAGGGCACAATGCCCGATCTTTTTCGCTCAGCCTTCATCCGGCTACCCCGCATCCATGAGCCAACCTCAGCTGTCCGTCGTCGTCCCGGTATTCAACGAGCGCGATAACGTCGCCACGCTGGTGGGCGAAATCGTCAGCGCCCTGCGTGGCGTGGTGGCCTTCGAAATTGTGTATGTCGACGACCATTCGCGCGACGACACGCTCGCAGTGCTGCAAGGCCTGAAGAGCACCACACCGGAACTGCGCGTGCTGCATCATGTGACCCAGAGCGGCCAGAGCACGGCGGTGCGCAGCGGGGTGAAGGCCGCACGCGCCAGCTGGATCGCCACGCTCGATGGCGACGGCCAGAACGACCCGGCCGACATCCCCAAGCTGCTCATCGCGCGCAGTCAAGCGCAGGCACAGGTGAAGCTGTTCGCCGGCTGGCGGGTCAATCGCCAGGATTCCGGCTCCAAGCGCTGGGCCAGCAAATGGGCCAACGCGATCCGCTCGCGCATGCTGCGCGACAATACGCCTGACACCGGCTGCGGCATCAAGCTGTTCGAGCGCGAGGCGTTCCTGGACCTGCCGTACTTCGACCACATGCATCGCTACCTGCCGGCGTTGATGCAGCGCGCCGGCTGGCGCACGGTGAGCGTGCCGGTCAACCACCGCCACCGCACCGCCGGCGTGTCCAAGTACAACAATCTCAATCGCGCCCTGGTCGGCATCCGCGACCTGCGCGGCGTGGCGTGGCTGATCACCCGCAGCAAGCGCACCGTGGTAGAGGAACGTTGATGGAAACGAGCCTGCTGGACCAGCAACTGACCTGGCTGTACTGGACCGGCATCCATGTGACCGGGTGGAAGCTGATCGGCTATGTCGGTGCGCTGATGTTCGGTGGCCGCTGGCTGGTGCAGTTCGTTGCCTCCAAGCGCGCCGGCAAACCGGTGATTCCGCGCCTGTTCTGGTACATGAGCGTGGTCGGCAGCCTGATGACGCTGAGCTACTTCGTGTTTTCGGCCAAGCAGGATTCGGTGGGTGTGCTGCAGAACCTGTTCCCGGCGTTTACCGCGTTTTACAGCCTGTATCTGGATGTGAAACATCGCGGGTGGAAACGCGACCGGGCCGGTCATTGAGGCGGGGATTCGGGATTCGGGATTCGGGATTCGGGATTCGGGATTCGAATTGCCTGGGCCGAATAGTTGCTGGATCGAACGCAATTGGTGAGCGCCGTGGTGGTTGAGATGGATACGAGTGCGTGTCGCTGCAAAATCCATTGCCGCTCTGATTTTTGGTAATCCATCGTGGTTGGCGCTGCCTCAGCGTACGGAATTGATCCGGGCGCGCTGCGACAGAAGCGATCCGGGCCCACTGCATCTCAGCGACCAGGTTTTTGGGATGTGATGCACGTGATTGACGAGCGCCTGCGCGCCTTGACGTCACCCGCTGCATCCACCCGATGCAGCGCAGCTTGCCGGAGGCGCGGCGATAGCGTTGACCGCTGATACCCACTTTTCGGACACGCCACTGCGCGCGCGGCCGACGCGATCGTGGGTTGCCTGCCGATGTCGCCGTTCCTGCGCCGCGGGCACGCTGTCACCATGTCCAGAGCGCTCCGTCCTCGCCCCCTGTCCACGCCGACGCTTGAAGCAGCGTATTGGCACCTGCGGCTGCCCACGCATCAGCACGTGCCGCTATTCGCGGATTGGCGCTGCGCTCGCGCCGCGGCGGCCAGCCTGGCGCTACCACGCCATTGGCAAGGTGCGCAGTTGTTGTGCTGGGTGTTGTTGCCTGACACTTGGTGCGGGTTGCTGCAGGCACCGAGCAAGGCGGCATTGCTGCAATTGGCCACGGCGGCGCGACTGAAGACTACCGATGCAGTCAATCGCGCACGCGGGCGTGGTGGAACGGTGTGGCAGCCGCAGATGCAGGTCTCGGCGCTCCCGCTGCAAAGCGATCATCGACAGTTCGCCCGCACGCTGGTCGCCTTACCCCTGCGGGCGGGCCTGGCCGAGCAGGTGGGCGGGTATCCGTACTGGGACGCAGTCTGGCTATTGCCGGGCGGTCACGGCGCCGCATCGATCACCACGCAATGCGGTCGCGCCGAGCCAACCGGAACAGGTGGAACACACGGGTGACCGCATACACCGGCACGATGCCGAATGACGGCCCGGCGCATCGCGCACCGGTCCAGCTGCGTTGCCTCTGCACAGGCAACGCAGCGGACGATCCGCGCATCCGGCAATCAGAACGCCAATGGATGCTCCGGCAACAACGTCTGCAGTTCGTTGCGGAACAGCGTGCGAATCCGCTGCAATGCGGCCTCGCTGTCGGCTTCGAACCGCAACACCAGGATCGGCGTGGTATTGGATGCGCGTACCAGACCCCAGCCGTCGATGAAGTCCGCGCGTAGCCCATCGATGGTCGACAGCCGCGCCGATTCGAACGGCGATTCTTCGCCGGTCTGCGCACGCGCGACAAAGCGCGCCACCAGCGCATGCGCATCGCCTTCCACCGGCACCTTGATCTCCGGCGTAGCGACACTTTCAGGCAAGGCGTCCAGCACCTCGGACGGCGTCTGCTCGCGCTGGGCCAGGATTTCCAGCAAGCGTGCGGCAGCGTAGATGCCGTCGTCAAAGCCGTACCAGCGCTCCTTGAAGAAGAAGTGCCCGCTCATCTCGCCAGCCAGTTCGGCGTCGGTCTCGCGCATCTTGGACTTGATCAACGAATGACCGGTCTTCCACATCAGCGGACTGCCGCCGTTGCGCAACACGTAGTCGGACAGCTTGCCGGTGCACTTCACGTCGTAGATGACCAATGCGCCAGGATTGCGCTGCAGCACATCGGCGGCGAACAGCATCAGCAGGCGGTCCGGAAACACCATCGCGCCTTCCTTGGTCACCACGCCCAGGCGATCGGCATCGCCATCGAACGCCACGCCGATATCCGCATCGAAACGCTGCACCATCTTCACCAGGTCGTTGAGATTGTGCGGCTCGCTCGGATCGGGGTGATGGTTGGGGAAGGTGCCGTCGATGTCGCAGTACAACGGAATCACTTCGGCACCGATCGCTTCCAGCAGGCGCGGTGCGATCTCGCCGGCCGCGCCGTTGCCGGCGTCCACCACGACCTTGATCGGGCGGTCCAGCTGGACGTCGTCGGCGATACGCTGGATGTAGGCATCGCTGATGTCGCGCTGTTCCAGCTCGCCAGGCGTGGCAGCGGTATGCAGGCGGCCTTCGTTGATGCGCTGGTGCAGTTCGGCGATGGCGGCGCCGGACAAGGTCTCGCCGCCGATCACGATCTTGAAGCCGTTGTAGTCCGGTGGATTGTGGCTGCCGGTCACCGCCACACAGCTGCCGGCACGCAGTTCGTACGCGCCGAAGTACACCACCGGCGTCGGTGCCAGGCCGATGTCGGTGACGTTGCAGCCGGCGCGGCGCAGGCCTTCGATCAGGCCATTGCTCAGCTCCGGTCCGGACAGCCGGCCGTCGCGACCGACCACCACATCGCGCAGTCCCTGCGCCTGCATCACGCTGCCGATGGCCTGGCCGATCAAGGCGGCAACGCCGGGGTTGAGGTCTTGGCCGACCACGCCGCGGATGTCGTAGGCACGGAACATCTCGGTGGCGACCTGCACTGCCGGCACCAGCGCTGGCGGTGCTGGCGGTGCCTCGACGTCCAGCGCGCGTGCTTCGCTGGCAACGCTGGCGTCGTGCTGCAGGCTTTGACTGAAGGTGGGTTCATCGGCGCCGGATTGGTCGGCAACCCGGCGCCGCGGCAAGGCCACCTGCCCCCGGCTGGCCAGCACCAGCAGCACCGCAATGATCAGCAGCAATGCCGCCACGATG
Source organism: Xanthomonas phaseoli pv. phaseoli (assembly GCA_022749655.1). Lineage (GTDB taxonomy): Bacteria > Pseudomonadota > Gammaproteobacteria > Xanthomonadales > Xanthomonadaceae > Xanthomonas > Xanthomonas phaseoli. Next base: position 1,124,189 of record CP094243.1, on the reverse strand, counting down.
GCGCAACCGACGGCGCCCAGGCCCAGCGGGCCGCTATCGCCTTGCGGCACCGCCGCAGCCACGCGCAAGCCGCTGTTCCCAAGCGGCCTGGCCAGCGTTTCGGCGGCATCGGCCAGTGCCATATCGCCCTGCTGGGCCACGTTGTAGCTGCCCTGGCGCAGGGCCAGGTAGGCGCTGCCTGGTGCCGCAATTGCATCCAGCGGGCCGGTCAGGCGCAGCAACGGCAACCGCGCATACGCCACCGCCGGCTGCCCGCCAAGGCGCACCGCGGCAGCCACGCCCAGGCGGACTTGTTTGGCGTCGCGCACGACCCGGACCTGGGCACGGTCGGCCACCTGCGCCGATTCGAGCAGGCTCAGACGCGCGTAACCGAAATCCTTTGGGTTGGCATAGGCCGCGGCAAGGTCCCCAGGCAGCACCTGGACATCCTCGGCACCTTTGAAACGCTCGCGGATGGCCGATGCGGCCGCCAGTGCGTCGCCACCGGTCAACGCAGCGACGACCGGCGGCTGCTTGAGCACCGCATCGAGCTGGCTGGCCTGCGTGGCCATGGCCTGGCCTAGGTCCTGCACGGCGCGGTCGCGCGCCTGCTCCAGCCCCTGCGCCACCGTGTCTTGGCGCCATTGCGCATAACTGTTCCAGCCGAACCAGGCAGCCAGCAGCAACAAGATGCCCCCAACACCGGACCACTCGTACGCACGCTCGACATCCCCTGCCTGCGCTCGTTCGTCTTGCTCATGTCATTTCCCCTGTCAGCGCACGCCGGTGTGGCCGAATCCACCCGCTCCCCGCGCGCTGTCGACGAAAGTATCCACCACTTGCAAGCCCATACGCACGATCGGCAGGATCACCAGCTGCGCGATGCGGTCGCCCGGCTCGATGGTGAAGGCCTCGCGGCCGCGATTCCAGGTGCTGATCAGCAACGGGCCCTGGTAATCGGCATCGATCAAACCGGTACCGTTGCCGAGCACGATGCCGTGGCGATGGCCCAACCCCGAGCGCGGCAGGATTACCGCGCACAGCTGCGGGTCGGCCAGATGGATCGCGATACCGCTGGGAATCAACGCCGCATCGCCCGGCTGCAGCGTCATCGGCGCCTCCAGCGCGGCGCGCAGGTCCATGCCGGCACTGGATTCGGTGGCATAGGCCGGCAGCGGCCACAGATCACCGAAGCGCGGGTCGAGCAACTTCACCTGCAAGGACTGGGTTGGGGGCTCATGCCTGCAATCTCTCCGCGATCAGGGCCAGCAGCTGGTCTGCCAACTCGGTCTTGCTGCTGCTGGGGAACACGCGCTCGCCGCCCTGCCAATAGGCCGTGGCTGCGTTGTTGTCGCTCTCGAATCCGCCGCCTTCGATCCCCACCTGGTTGGCGATGATCAGATCCAGCCGCTTGGCCGCCAGCTTGCCACGGGCGTAATGCTCCACGTCATGCGTTTCGGCAGCAAAACCGACCACCAGTTTCAGCGCGCCGGTCTGCGCGGCGACCTCGGACAGGATGTCCGGGGTGCGCACCAGTTCCAGGGTCAACGTTTCGCCGGTCTTCTTGATCTTTTGCGACACCACCCGCTTGGGGGTGTAGTCGGCCACGGCGGCAGCGCCGATGTAGATGTCGGCCGGGAATGCGCCCAGCACCGCGTCGCGCATCTGCGCGGCCGAGCGCACGTCGATGCGCTGCACGCCGGGTGGGGTGGCCTGATGCACCGGCCCGCTGACCAGCACCACATCGGCGCCCTGCCTGGCAGCGGCGGCGGCCAGGGCATAGCCCATCTTGCCGCTGCTGCGATTGCCGACGTAGCGCACCGGGTCCAGGTCTTCGAAGGTGGGGCCGGCGCTGATCACGATGCGCAGGCCTTCCAGCTGGGCGCTGCTGGGAATGAAGACGGGCGCGGCGACGCTCTTGGCGCCCTCCGGGGCAGCGTTGACGACCGCCACGCCGCCGGCCAGCGCCGCAATGATCGCCGCCGGTTCGGCCAGCCGGCCGGGACCGGATTCGCCCTCGGCCAGCGGACCATCGTCAGGGCCCACCACCGTCACCCCGCGCGCGCGCAGGGTGGCGATATTGGCCTGGGTGGCCGGATGCAGCCACATGCGGTGGTTCATGGCCGGCGCCACGGTCAGCGGCGCGGTCGTGGCCAGGCACAGCGTGGTGACCAGATCGTCGGCCAGACCATGCGCCAGACGCGCCAGCAGGTCGGCGGTCGCCGGGGCGACGATCACCCGGTCGGCCCAGCGCGCCAGTTCGATGTGGCCCATCGCCTGCTCGGCGGCGCTGTCCCACAGCGTGGTGCCGGTGGGCTGCCCGGACAATGCCTGGAAGCTGAGCGGGGTAACGAATTGTTGCGCACCGCCGGTCATGGCGACCTGCACCTGCGCACCGGCGTCGCGCAGGCGACGGACCAGTTCGAGCGATTTGTAAGCGGCGATGCCTCCGCCGACGCACAGCAGCAAACGCTGTCCGTCCAGGGGGCGGGCCTGAGTGGAGCCGATCACGTCGGGGTCGTCCTACGGTTACAAGGACAACTAGATTAGCCGATGCCTCTGCTTGGCCTGATGGGCGTCGGCGATGAGCACCGGCAATCTCGCCATATGCACATACACGACTGGCCCACCCACGAACGCCCGCGCGAGAAACTTCTGGCGCGCGGGGCCACTGCCTTGTCCGATGCCGAGCTGCTGGCGATCTTCGTCGGCTCCGGTCTGCGTGGCCAGGATGCGGTGCAGACCGCGCGCGATCTGCTGCACCGGCACGGCCCGCTGCGTCTGTTGCTGGACCGCCCGGCCAAGACGCTGGCGCGCCTGCCCGGGCTGGGCCCGGCCTCGGCCTGCAAGCTCGCCGCCGGGATGGAGCTGGCCCAGCGGCACCTGATGAGCGCGCTGGAGCGTGGCCAGGCGCTCAGCGACCCGCCCAGCGTGGGCCGCTATTTTTCGCAGCGGCTGCGCGCGCGGGCCTATGAAGTGTTCGCGGCGCTGTTCCTGGACAACCGTCACCGCGCCATCGCCTTCGAGGAACTGTTCACCGGCACCATCGACGGTGCCGACATCCACCCGCGCGAAGTGGTCCGGCGGGCGCTGCTGCACAACGCGGCGGCGGTGATCGTCGGGCATAACCACCCGTCGGGTAATCCGGAGCCCTCCGAGGCCGACCGCGCGGTCACCAAGCGGCTGCTGGACAGCCTGGAGCTGGTGGACATCCGCCTGCTGGACCATTTCGTCATCGGCGATGGTCGGCCAGTGTCGTTCGCCGAGCGCGGCTGGCTGGAATGAGCAGTGGTGCGCTGACCTGAACCATCGGTCGGACCCTGCGGCACGCGGTCGGGTAAAATCGCTGGTTTGGTTCCAAGCAGATCCCACGTGAAAGCCCTACTCCGCGCACTGATCGGCCAAGGCATTGAAGCCTTGCGCGCCAATGGCACCCTGCCCGCCGACACCCTGCCGCCGGATTTTGTGGTCGAGCGACCCAAGACCCGCGAGCACGGCGACTTCGCCACCAACGCCGCGATGCTGCTGGCCAAGGCTGCGCGCAGCAATCCGCGCGCACTGGCGCAGGCGCTGGTTGCCGCGCTGCCGGCCAGCGACGACGTGACCAAGGTGGAGATCGCCGGCCCCGGATTCATCAATTTCCATCTGGCTCCCACCGCCTACCAGCGCGAAGTGGCGCATGTGATCAAGCAGGGTCACGACTACGGCCGCGGGCTGGCCGGCAACGGCCGTTCGGTGGGCGTGGAATACGTTTCGGCCAACCCGACCGGCCCGCTGCATGTCGGCCACGGCCGCGCCGCGGCCATCGGCGACAGCCTGGCACGCGTGCTCGACGCCAACGGCTGGAACGTCAAGCGCGAGTTCTACTACAACGACGCCGGCGTGCAGATCGAGAACCTGGCGTTGTCGGTCCAGGCACGTGCGCAGGGGCTCACCCCGACAGCGACGGCTGGCCGGAAAACGGCTACCGCGGCGACTACATCGCCGATGTGGCCAATGCCTACCTGGCCGGCGAGACCGTCGACCTGGAGGGCCATCTGGTCACCGGCACCAAGGATCCGGCCGATCTCGAATCGATCCGCCGCTTCGCGGTAGCGTACCTGCGTAACGAGCAGAACCACGACCTGGCGGCGTTCCGGGTCGATTTCGACATCTACTTCCTGGAAAGCTCGCTGTACAAGGACGGCAAGGTCGAAGAAGCGGTGCAAAAGCTGATCGCCTCCGGCCACACCTACGAGGAAGGCGGCGCGCTGTGGCTGAAGTCCACCGACTTCGGCGACGATAAGGACCGCGTCATGCGCAAGTCCGACGGCACCTATACCTATTTCGTGCCGGACGTGGCCTATCACCTGACCAAGTGGCAGCGCGGCTACGAGCGCGCCATCACCGAACTGGGCGCAGACCACCACGGGTCGCTGACGCGCGTGCGCGCCGGCCTGCAGGCGATGGAACTGGGCATCCCGCAGGGCTGGCCGGAATACGTGCTGCACCAGATGGTCACGGTGATGCGCGGCGGCGAGGAAGTGAAACTGTCCAAGCGCGCCGGCAGCTATGTCACCCTGCGCGACCTCATCGAAGAAACCAGCGCCGATGCGGTGCGCTGGTTCCTGATCGCGCGCAAGCCCGATTCGCAGCTCACCTTCGATATCGACCTGGCGCGTGCGCAGAGCAACGACAACCCGGTGTTCTACGTGCAGTACGCGCATGCGCGCGTGTGCAGCGTGCTGCGCCAGGCGCAGGAAAAGGGCTACAAGTACGACCAGGCCCACGGCCTGGCCGAGCTCGCATGCCTGGAAGACGAGCACTCGCTGGCGGTGATGCTGGAGCTGTCGCGTTACCCGGAAGTGGTGGAAATCGCCGGTCAGGCGTTGGAGCCGTACCAGATCGCGCAGTACCTGCGTGAATTGGCGCACGCCTTCCACACGTGGTATCACAACAGCAAGGTGCTGGTGGACGCTGCCGCCGAGCGCGACGCCAAGCTCACCCTGGCGGTCGCCACCCAACAGGTGCTGGCCAATGGCCTGGAACTGCTCGGCGTCAGCGCTCCGGAAAAGATGTAAACAGGCGGCCGCTGCCGGGTGCCATCGCAGGCAGCGGCGCAGCGCATGGCACGGCGGTAGGCGCCGGCCTGCCACCTCGGGCGCCGATGGCGCTCACCGGGCAATCAGCGCATCGGCGCGCGTTGCCACAGCACGCGGGCCAGCGGGCCCGCAACGACACGATTCGGAGAAGTGGTAGATGGCAGCACGACGCGGTAAGAGTCAGGCCCGGCGCAACACCAGCAATGGCACCCCCGGTTGGGTGTGGCTGGTGGCTGGCGCCGCGATTGCGGCAGTGATTTTCCTGGCCGCGCCCAACCTGTTCAAGAAGGACGGCGACGGTTTCCTGCGCGTGGGCCCGCGTGCCAATCCGGATGCGCAGCCCGAGCCGGTGGCCGATGCCGACGTGGACACGCCGGCCGAACTGCCCAAGCCCAGCGCGCAGCCGCCCAAGCCGCAGGCCAAACCCGGCGATGCGCAGACCCAGTACGACTTCTATACCTTGCTGCCTGGCAAGGAAGTGCAGATGTCCGACGCCGAACTGGCAGCCAGCGCGCGCGCCGAAGAGGCCGCGCGAGCGCGTGCGGCGCTGGAAGGCAAACCCGTGCCCCCGCACCCGGCGCCAGCGTGGCAGCCGCTACACCGGCCGCCAGCGTCCCGATGCCATTGAAGGAAACCACCGCCAGCGCACCCAAGCCGCTGCCGGAAGCCGCACCGGCACGCCAGGCCGCCACGCCGGCTCCGGCCAGTACCGCCGCACTCACCACGCCGGCCGCCGCCGCGCCCAAACCCGCCGCAACCGCCGCCGCTGCAACAGCGCCGCCGGCTGCTGCGCCAGCGGTCGCCGACAACACCCGCTACATCCTGCAGGCCGGCTCGTTCGGCGCCTCCGGCGATGCCGAATCCACCAAGGCCAAGCTGGCGATGATGGGCCTGGCCGCACGCGTGGAATCGGCCGACATCAGCGGCAAGACGGTCTATCGCGTGCGCATGGGGCCCTACGGCAGTGCCAGCGAGCTTGCCGAGGCCAAGCAGAAGCTCACCGGCAGTGGCCTGTCCGCCATCGCGATCAAGGCGCAGTAAACGCCCGTGTTGCGACGTATCGCTGGCATGTTGCTGGGCGTCCTGGCGTGGGCCGGCCCGGCGCAGGCCACCGATCAGCTGCCCGACCTGATCCAGATCGACGGCCAGCAGGCGACCCTGCTGGCCGAACCCTTGTCCGGCCCACTAGACGACCCGGCCACCTGGAAGCGCTTCGTGGCGCACGCCGGCAGCGCGCTGGGCAGTTGCAGCGCCAACTGGCGCGGCTACCGCGCTTACTGGCGTTTGGACGGACACCAACTGTGGCTCGATCGCGTGGTCCTGGGCGCCTGCGCCGAGGCACCGCCCACGCTGCCGTTGGATGTCCTGTTCCCCGGCCAGCCAGCGCCAGTGCCCGCCGCCTGGGTGGATGGCGAATTGATCGTGGCGCTGCCCGCCACCGCCACGAGCGCTGCGCACGCACCGGCCCCGTACGTGGCGCTGCAGCTGCGGCGTGGCCAGGTCGTCGCACGCCAGGCCCTGACCGACGAGCTGCTGCGCGCGCGGCCTGCCGCACCGGCGAACCCGCGGCCTGCTCACTGAATCTGCTTCCCGCCCCCTGTCCTCCCTGGAGTTCCCCATGTCCAAGACCGTCCTGATCACTGGTGCCACCTCCGGATTCGGCAGCGCCGCCGTGCGCCGCTTCGCCGCAGCCGGCTGGAAGGTCATCGCCACCGGCCGGCGCGCCGAACGCCTGCAGGCGCTGGCCGCTGAACTGCCGGCCGGGCAGGTACACACCGCCGCGTTCGACATGCGCGATGCACACGCCTTGTCGGACGCGATCGACGCGGTGCCGGCCGCATTCGCCGAGATCGACGTGCTGGTCAACAACGCCGGCCTGGCGCTGGGCACCGCGCCCGCGCAGCAGGCCGACCTGGCGCAGTGGCAGCAGATGATCGACACCAATGTCACGGCGCTGGTCACGCTCACCCACCGCCTGCTGCCGGCGTTGATTGCGCGCCGCGGCGCCATCATCAACATCGCTTCGGTCGCGGCCACCTACCCATACACCGGCGGCAACGTCTACGGCGGCACCAAGGCCTTCGTGCAGCAGTTTTCGCTGGGCCTGCGCTCTGACCTGCACGGCACCGGCGTGCGGGTGACCTCGATCGAACCGGGCATGGCCGAGACCGAATTCACCCTGGTGCGCACCGGCGGCAACCAGGCCGCCTCGGACACGCTGTACCGCGGCGCCACCCCGATGACGGCAGAAGACATCGCCGAACAGATCTTCTATGTCGCCAGCCTGCCGGCGCATTTGAATATCAACCGCCTGGAAATCATGCCGGTGACGCAGTCCTTTGCAGGGTTCCAGGTGGCCCGCGACGCGCAGTGAGACGTTGCACGAAGCAGCGGCTTAGGCGGTGAGCGCGCAGTGCGCCAACCACACCCCCGCTGCGCCGCGTAAGCGCTACCGAGCATCGAACGGAGCATCGAACGGAGCATCGAAAAGCCGCGCACTGCGCGGCTTTTCTTTACATCGGCGCTGCAGATTCGCAGCAATTGCGCAGACCGGTTGCCTGACACCAGGTGCTGCAGCGGCCGCCACGTGCAACCGGTGCACGCTCGCCGTTCTCCGCAACCATCGCATCATGCAAGTTCGGCATCGCGGCGCACGGCTGCACGCCTTCGCAGCAACGCGCCACGCAGCTGCAGGAACGGGCGTTCCACCACGTAATGCAGCAGCGCACCCGCCGCCAGCGCCACCACGCCATACACCACAAAGGCCAGCACGCCATGGCTGTCCAGCGTGGTGCCCAACCAGCCCTGGGTCACATGGAACATCGCCTTGTGGGTCAGATACACGCTGTAGGAAATGGCGGCCAACCACGCGGCGCCCGGCACGCGTAGGCGGCCCAGTACGCTGTCGGTCGCGGTGCCTGCCAATACCAGCAAGGCTAGCCCCAGCGAAAGCACCGGCCAGCCCACTGCGTTGCCGATCAAACCGGTACGTTCGCGAAACAACCACATAGCCAACGCCAGTACGGCCAGCCCGGCAAACGCCCAGGTCGTGCCGCGCTGCTGCAGGCGCTGCCACGTGTGCGGGCGAAACACCTTGACCACTGCCAGCACGACCCCGGCCAGCAAACCGTCCAGCCGGTTCCAGGTGGGGTAATACAGATCTTCCACAAACCAGTTGCGCTGCTGGCCGCCGCCGAGTTGATCCAGCGCCGTGTTGTGCAGCCACACGCTGGTGCGCAACACGATGCCGGCGACCACCACCGCCACGCACACCGCGACCACGCGCGCGGCCGATGGACGCCGCAACAACACCGTCGCCAGCAACGGAAACACCAGATAAAAATGCTCTTCCACGCAGAGCGACCATGCGTGCGAGAACGCGGCCTGCTCGCTGTAATCGACCAACAGATTCAAGGTGAAGGTGAGAAACATCCACCATGGCGCCAGCCCGGGCGATTCGCGAAAACCCGGCCATGCCATGTAGATCGCCAACACCACCAAAAACGCGGGCAGGATGCGGAATGCGCGGCGCAGGTAGAAATCGGCGAAGTCCAATGGCTTGCCGCGCGACAGCGGAGTCAGCACCTGGGTGCCGATCAAAAAGCCGCTCAGCACGAAGAACAGGTCCACCCCCATCCAGCCGTAGCGCGACAGCCATTCCCAGTCGGGCCCCAACCCGCCGACCACGAACGAATGGAACAGCATCACCCACACGATGGCGATGCCACGCAACAGGTCCAGAGCGGGATAGCGCATGCGGGCCAGATCAACCGAGGGAGCCCGATTGTGCCGCATGCGGCAGCGCACAGTGCGTCGCTGCCAACCACGCACTGCTACACCACGCCGCAGTGCGTGCATCGCCTGCGGCAGCGGATGCGCAGCATCGCCACGCCTATGCGATGGCGTGCTGCTCGGTCCGTGTGGCCACTGCGGGCGCCACTGCCGTGGGTTCAAGCAGGTGCCAGGCTTCCAGCTGATCGACCGCGTTGCGGACGCCGTCTTCCTGGCCAATCCGTTGACCGAGTGCGCGCGCGGCCGCGCGCATGGCCGGCGTGCTCGCCTGCTGGATGGCTGCGGCCAGGGCTTCTGGCTGCAGCCCGGCACGCGCCAGCGCTGGCGGCGCGACCCCGCGCTGGGCCAGGCAGTGCGCCCAGAACGACTGGTCGTAGCCAAACGGCAGCACCACCGAGGGGATGCCCGCCGCCAACGCGGCACCGCTGGTGCCGGCACCACCGTGATGCACGGCCACCGACACGCGCGGGAACAGCCAATCGTGCGGTGCCTGTTCCAGATGGAAGAAGCGCTCGGCGTCATCGGCGGCAGCGGTATCCCCGGCCCCCAGGCCGCCCCAGCCGCTGGCGAGCAACGCGCGCTGCCCGGTCAGTCGCACCGCTGCCTTCACCGTGGCAGTGAGCTGCGCGACGGCGCTGCTGGTCATGCTGCCGAAGCCGATATACAGCGGCGGCGGCCCGGCCTGCAAAAACGCCTGCAGCGCGGCCGGCGGTTGCCACTGCGACGGCGGCAGTTGCCAGAAGCCGCACACCTGCGCGCTCTCCGGCCAGTCCGGCGGGCGCGGGCACACATGCGCGCTATAGCCGTAGATCACGCCCAGCGTGCCGCGATCCGGACCGCTCCACGGATACCCCGGCAGCCCCAATGCCGGACGCACGATATCGTTGAAGGCCGGCCGCATCAGCTGCCAGCAGACAAAGCGCATCAGGCGATGCAATGCCACGCTGACACTTCCCGGCAGACGCAGCGTGGGCATCAGCATCAACGGCAGGTGGCGCGACTCGGTGAGCGGCTGCAACTGCGCAAACGCCACCGGCACGCCATACGCCTCGCCCAGGCTGTGGACGAGGAAACTGGCACTGCCCACGCCCAGGATCAAGCCGGCATCGGCACACGCCGCGCGGCCCTGCGCGGGCCAATCGCGCGCCCACTCCAGCAACTTCTTGCGCAAGATGCCAGGGGCGCCGCGCATCTCGGCAACGTCCGGATGGTCTTGCAACAGCGTCTGGAGATCGCCGCTGAGCGGGAAGAATTCCAGGCCGTGGGCACGGATCAAGGTCTCGAAGTTGGAACTGGTCAGCACCCGCGCCGGATAACCGCGCCGCTGCAGGCCAAGCGCCAGCGCAATGATCGGGCGCACGTCCCCGTGCGTGCCGAGGGTGGCGATCACCACCGGCCGCTGGCGTGACGGATCGGCTCCGGACTCAGGCATATTCGGTCACTCCGTCGCCGGCGACCGCACCATGGCCGGCCTGCCCCACAGGCTGCACCGCCCGGGTAGCCTCTGCGGTAGCCGCGTGCAGCACGCTGCTGAGCGTGGCCGAATGAGTCGGCGAGAGCATCGAATGGTGGTCGCTGTCCAGAACGTGCAGCTGCAAGTTGCGCACGTACGGATGCCACGCCTGGGGACGGTAATCCACCCACAGCGCATCGTCGCCGCCGGAGCTCATGCGCACCCTCGCCTCGACAAAGACCACATCCTGGTCCAGCGGCTTGGGCCGATGACGCCGCGCCAGCTGCAGGTGATGCTGGGTGAGGGCGCCCAGATCGTCCAGCAAGGTGGGACGTTGCTCCAGCAACTGGCGCACCGCAGGCAAGTCGTTCAGCCCGTAGTGATCGCACAACAGGATGGCGAGCTCGGCGACCGTGGTCGGCATCGGCTGGCCCGGCGCCAGATGCAAGGCCAACGCGTGCACCGAGGCGCGCACGTTCTCCGACTCCGACAGCGATGCGGCCTGTTCCAGATGCGGGTAACTGTCGAGCATGGCCAGCAACTGGACCTCTTCGCCCAGCGCATGCAATTCGGCCGTGATGGCGTGCGCAATCAGACCGCCCAGCGACCAGCCCAGCAGACGGTACGGCCCGGTCGGCTGCACGCTGCGCAGACGCGCCAGGTAATCGCGCGCAATCGCCTCGATGCTCTCCGGACGGTGCTGCGGGTCGCTCAAGCCCGGCGATTGCAGCGCATACACCGGCCACTGCGGATCCAGCTGACCCAGCAAGGTGAGATACGACCAGCCCAGACCGATGACCGGATGGATACAGAACAGCGGCGTGGTGCCGGCGGTGCCTGCACGCAGCGGCAGCAGCACGCTCAACGGGTCGTTGGGCGTGTGTGCGCTGCGCTTGATCACCTCGGGCAGGCCGGCGATCGTCGGTGCATGGAACAACGTGCCCAGCGGCAGTTCCACCCCGAACATCTGCGGGAAACGCGCGGCCATTTCCGCCGCACGCAGCGAATCGCCGCCAAGCTCGAAGAAGTTGTCTTCCACGCCCACCACTTCGATGCCCAGCACCTCCTGCAGCATCGTTGCCAACTGGCGTTCGAGCGCATCGCGCGGCGCCAGATGCGCGCGTTGCGGCAATGCGCCGGGCGCCGGCAATGCACGCCGATCCAGCTTGCCATTGGGGGTCAGCGGCAACGCCTCCAGCGGCACCCACAGGGTGGGAATCATCGATGCCGGCAGGCGCTGCTTGCAGATGCGCGCGTAGCAGCTCGACCGATGGCGCGTTGCCGTGCTTGCCGACCACATAGGCCAGCAGTTGCAAGGCATGCTCGCCATCGCCATGGCCCACCACCACCGCCTGTGCCACCTGCGAATGCAGCAGCAAGGCGCTTTCGATTTCGGCCGGCTCCACCCGATGCCCGCGGATCTTCAGCTGCGCATCGGCGCGCCCGATGAATTCCAGCAGGCCATCGCTGCGTTGACGCACACGATCGCCGGTGCGGTACATGCTGCTGCCGTCGTCGGCGAACGGGTCGCGCATGAAACGCTCGCTGGTCAGCTGCCGCTTGCCGCGATAGCCCTTGGCCACGCCTGCGCCACCGATATACAGCTCGCCGATCGCACCGGTCGGCAGCGGTTGCCGCTGCGCATCCAGCACATAGACGCGCGTATTGAGCAGCGGTCTGCCGATCGGCGGTGCGGCGGCATCGGTCAGCTGCAACGGCATGATGGTCGACCAGATCGTGGTTTCGGTGGGCCCGTACAACTGGGTCAGGCGCCCTACCCGGCTGAGCAATTGCGTGGCCAGCTCCGGCACCAACGCCTCGCCGCCGATCAACGCGTGGATGCGATCCAGCACCAGATCCTCATTGGCCAGCAGGATGCGCCACAGCGATGGCGTGGCCTGCACCACGCTGATGTGTTCGTCGGCGATCAACCGCGACAGACCGCGCGGGTCGTGGCTGATACCGGCCGGCTGGTGCAATGACCACGCGCGCACCCACCAGCAGCGGCAGGTACAACTCCAGCCCGGCGATGTCGAAGGTGATGGTGGTGACGGCAAGGACACGATCGCGCGGACGCAATGCCAGCTCGTGCTCCATCGCATGCAGGAAATTGAACAGGTTGCGATGGCTGATTTCCACGCCCTTGGGTGCGCCGGTGGAGCCGGAGGTGTACAGCACGTACGCAGTGCCGTCGGGCGTCGCCAGCGGTGCGATCGCCTCCGGCAACACGGCCGGGCGCGGATCCAGCCAGACCATGCCACCGAGCAGGTAGCGCTCGCACAGCGCCGGCTCGCAGACCAGGCCGATGGCACCGGAATCGTTGAGCATCTGGCGGTTGCGTGCGGCCGGGCTCTCCGGATCCAGCGGCAGATACGCCGCCCCGGACCACATCACCGCCAGCAACGCCACCAACAGTTGTTCGCTGCGCGGCAACGCCACCGCGACCACATCGCCAGGGCGCACGCCATCGGCCACCCATTGCGCAGCGATGCGCGAGGCAAGCTCGGACAGCGTGGCGTAGTCGAGCGTGCGGTTGTCGTATTGCGCCACCACGGCCGCAGGCATCAACTCGGCGCGTTGCAGCATGCCGTGCAACAGCGTGGCCGGTTCCGGCAGCGGCGCGGCGGTGTTGTTCCAGGTGTGCAGCAAACGTCGGCGCTCGCTGTCGCCGAGGACATCCACCTGGCCCAGCGCGCATTCCGGATCGGCCAGCACCGCGTCGGCCAGATGGGTCAGGCGACGGCAGTGTTCGGCCAGTTCCTCGCTGTCGTACAACGCCGGGTTGGCATCCAGATCGAAACGCAGCGCGGCCCCATCGCCGCGTTCGTAGCAGAAGATGGTGAGGTCGTCGGCCGGGCCGTTGGAAAGGTTGTGCGGTACCGCGTACGCCTCGCCAAAGCGCAAGGTGTAGTCGAAGGCCTCGATGTTCACCGCCAGGCGTGCGAACTTCTGCTCCATCCCGAACATGCCCAGATCGCGGCGCACGTCCTCGAAGCGATATTGCTGATGGCGCAGTGCATGGCGGACCACCGACGACACCTGCGCGAACAAGGTATGGATAGGCTGCTGCGGGTCCATCTTCAGGCGCAGCGAAATCACGTTGGCCACCAGGCCTGCGGTTTGCCTATAGCGCGCGTTGATGCGGCCGGTCACCGGCATTGCCAGCACCAGATCCTCGGCACCGGTGCAGCGGTAGTAGTACGCGGCAATCAGCGAAATCAGCATCTGCGGCAGGCTGGCGCCGTACTCCTTGCCCAGCGCGCGCAGACGCACCACCTGCTGCGGCGAGAACTGCCCGGTGCAGCGCAACAACCCGGTGGACAGCGGATTGCCCGGCCGTGCCAGCGTCGCCGGCGGCGGCAGATCGGCCAACTGCTGCATCCAGTACTCGCGATCGCGCTGGAACCGATCGGAGTTGCGATAGTGCTGTTCCATTTCGAGCAGCGACAATGCACTGCCGTACTGCGCAGGCTCCGGCTCCACGTCGGCCAGGTAGGCGTTATAGAGCACGGCCATGCGCTGCATCATGATCGACGCGCAGTAGCCGTCCATCACCAGATGGCTCACGCATTGCACCCAGATATGATGATCTTCGCCAAGACGGAACACCGCGCAATGCCATAGCGGCCCGTTCTGCAGGTCTTCCGGCTTGCGGATTTCTTCGTCGATCCAATGTTCGGCGGCATTACGCGGAGCCGGATCGGAGCTGACGTCGAAGTATGGAATCGTGCCGTTGTACTCGGGCAAGACCACCTGCGAAGGCACGCCCTCGTGCTCGACGATACACAGGCGCAGCGTATCGAACTCGTGCGTCAGCTGCATGCTGGCACGGATCAGCACCTGGGGATTGAGCGGGCCGAACATTTCCAATACTTCGGCCAACATCAAGGTGTTTTCGGTGTGCAACTTGTTGGCCACCCAAAGGCCACGTTGCGCCTTGGTCAGGGAAAAACGGGAGAGGCGTCAGCGTGCATTGCGTGCATCCTTCTGGTGTGGCGCGCAGTCCGTCGACACCCTTCAACCGTTATCGGTCAATGGACACCGGATCAGCACCTTGCTTGAGAAAACGAGGGGTAAGAAACACCGCCGACCACCGACAATTGCCGGTAATACGCGATGGAAACGCATGATGAAGACGCACAGCACAGCGACTCGCACAATCGAACAACAATGTGCAGGTGACTAGTTGAAGCAACTTGTATCCCGACAAGTTAAACGAACACTAACAATTCGCGCGGGGCCGAAACCGTGCAAAAATCACGGAAATCGCGTGATACCGAAAATTTTCTCTCTGAAGTGTGATTTGAACTAGTGTTCTGCGTGCATACATCCGAGCAAATTGCGCGCCGTATCCGGCGCGCGTCAGTGCATCGCCCTGCATACCGCATGGTCGAGGCTACGCACGCAGTTCAAGGAGAATATGCGCGCATCACGGAAGATAAGACCCCGCATTGAATAAGACCAATTCCAAATGAGCGTTACTGGAATTAGGTTATTCAGCAAATCACTTTATGAGAGAAAAGACGCCTTCAATGCGTCTGACTCCCTCGCGTGCACGATCACGCGATGGTCGCCTGATTGTCATCGGCATGCAGCACAAACGCGCGAAGAACCTAAGCTCGAGCCGATCGCAAGGCGCAGCGCATGACAAGTGCAGGCACTTTGTTGGATCCGGCGGGGTACGGCTGCATGAAGCGCAGGATCGCAGCCGACCAGCGCACGTCTGCGCGATCGCGCATCGACGCGTCGCAGGACCTGCAGCGTCCATGCCGGTGATGTCCCTGCCGCTTCAGGCGGCGCTTGCGGCACGAGCGCGTGCAGGATGGGCCATGTCGCGCACCACCCGCGCTGCGGCCGGGCCGCAGCGCATTGCCGATCAGCCCAGCGGCTCGTCGGACAGGTAGGTGTAGCCGGTCAGCCCCGCTTCCAGCGCAGCGCTGAGTTCCTGCGCCCGTTCCGGCGACAGGTGTGCGGCAGCAATGCGCTCGGCATAGGTGGCACGCAGCGTGTCCAGCTGATAGCCCACGTAGTCCAGCATCACGTCGGTGGTATCGCCGCGGCGCTGCTGTGCGATGCGATAGCCATCGCGATTGACCACCACTTCCACCGCATCGGTATCGCCGAATAGGTTATGGATATCGCCCAGGATTTCCTGGTAGGCGCCGACCAGGAAGAAGCCGATACGATAGCTCTCACCGGCATTCAAACCATGCAGCGGCAGCGAGCTGTCCAGGCTCTCGTTCTCGACATAGGTCTTGACCATGCCGTCCGAATCGCAGGTCATGTCGGCGATGATGCCGCGCCGCTGCGGCGCTTCGTTCAAGCGCTCGATCGGCACGATCGGGAAGACCTGATCGATCGCCCACACGTCCGGGATCGATTCGAACACGCTGAAGTTGACGAAATACTTGTCCACCAGCCGCTCGTTGAGCTCATCCAGCACCGGGCGATGGCTCTTCTCGTCGAAGCTCAGGCGCGCACGCACGCCATGTGCGATGGCATAGAACAGGTCGTCGATGCGCGCGCGCTGCGGCAGGTCGATCTGGCCCAGCGCGTACGCGCTCAAGCCTTCGGCATGGAAATGCTGGGCTTCCTGGAACAGCTCCACCGCCGGACGCACATCGAGCTCGTCGTGGATCTCGCGCAGGTGGCGGATTGCGGCCGACTCATCGTCGTGTGCGTCCGGCACGCGACCTTCCGGCGCCTGCTCCACTTCCGACACGTTGGCGATCAGCACCGCATGGTGCGCCGTCATTGCGCGCCCACACTCGGTAACGATGCGCGGCGGCGGCAGGCCATGCTCTTCGCAGGCGCTGGCCAACGGCTGCACGATGTTGCTGGCATACGAATGCAGGCCGTAGTTGATCGAGCAATAGCTGCGCGAGCGCGTGCCTTCGTAGTCGATGCCCAGGCCGCCGCCCACGTCCACATGGCTGATCTTTGCGCCCAGGCGCGAGAGCTCCACGAAATAGCGCGTGGCCTCGCGCATGCCGTTGGCGATGTCGCGCACGTTGGAGATCTGCGAGCCCATATGGAAATGCAGCAGATTCAGGCTGTCGGCGTACTCGGTGTCGCGCAGCGTCTTCCACAGGTCCAGCACCTGCCGCGGCGAGAGCCCGAACTTGGCCTTGTCGCCGCCGCTGTTCTGCCACTTGCCCGCGCCCAGCGAGGCCAAGCGCATGCGCACGCCCAGGCCGGGCTTGACGTCCAGCGCGCGCGCCTCTTCCAGCACCAGGGTCAGCTCGGACGGCTTTTCGATGACGATGAAGGTCTGCAGCCCAAGTTTGCGGCCGATCAGCGCCAGGCGGATGTATTCGCGGTCCTTGTAGCCGTTGCACACGATCAGCCCGCCCGGACGCGACAGCGCCAGCACCGCCATCAGTTCTGGCTTGCTGCCCGCTTCCAGCCCGAAGCCTTCGCCATGGTGGCTGGCCAGGGTGCCGGCCACGCCACGATGCTGGTTGACCTTGATCGGGTACACCGCGGTATAGCCGCCGGCGTAATCCCACTCCGACTGCGCCTGCGCAAACGCTGCCTGCAGCTTGCCCAGGCGCTGGCCCAGGATGTCCGGGAAGCGCACCAGTAGCGGTAGCTTGGCACCGGCTGCGCGCGCGGCATCCACCACCTCGGGCAACGACACCGCCGGGCCATCGGCGGTCGGCGTGACCACGACATGTCCGGCAGCGTTCACATCGAAATACCCGTCGGCCCAATGCGGGATCGAATAGGTCTTGCGGGCTTGGTCGAGGGACCAATCGCTCATTTCGCTGTCTCGGCTGGAATAAAAAAGGGCGTGAAGTGTAACGCCTGGCATGCGCAGGGTCCGTTACAATCCGCGCCGACTTCACGCCCCTCTCCTGGTTGGAGCGGGGCCGAGCAAGGTCAGCCGCTGTGCAGTTTGGCTGCACGGGGCTGCGCCCGACCCTCATCCGGCGCTTTGCGCCACCTTCTCCCGGTGGGAGAAGGAACTGCCCGCTTCTTTTCGATTAGGACGTCCGCATGAGCACCAACGACAACTGGTACATCGAACACTTCCAGCCGACCGGCTCGGCGATCGGCTTCCGTATCAGCGGCAAGCTGGACGAGGTGCAGTCCCCGTTCCAGAAGATCGAGATCTACCAGACCACCGATTGGGGCAAGCTGATGCTGATCGACGGCGCGGTGATGCTCACCAGCCGCGACAATTTCTTTTACCACGAGATGATCAGCCACCCGGCACTGTTCACTCACCCGGCGCCCAAGCGCGTGGTGATCATCGGCGGCGGCGACTGCGGCACACTGCGCGAGGTGCTCAAGCACCCCGGCGTGGAAAGCGCCACCCAGTGCGATATCGACGAGCAGGTCACCCGCATGTCGGAGAAGTATTTCCCCGAGTTGTGCGACGCCAACCACGACGCGCGCGCCGAACTGCTGTTCGACGACGGTGTGGCCTACATGGCCAATTGCCCGGCCGGCAGCGTGGACATCGTGATCGTCGATTCCACCGACCCGGTTGGCCCGGCCGAAGGCCTGTTCAACAAGGCCTTCTACGAGAGCTGCTTCAAGGCATTGAAGGACGACGGCATCCTGGTGCAGCAGTCCGAATCGCCGCTGGCGCTGCTGGACCTGATCAACGAAATGCGCACGGAAATGGGCAAGGCCGGCTTCCAGTCGTTCAAGACCTTGCCGTTCCCGCAGCCGTGCTACCCCACCGGCTGGTGGAGCGTGACCATGGCCAGCAAGCAGGCCAAGGCCAATTTCGCGTTCCGCCAGGACGCTGCGCAGGCCAAGGGCTTCGACACGCTGTACTACACCGCGCACCTGCACACCGGCGTGCTGGTTGCCCCGCCGTTCGTGGCCAAGGCACTGGGCGAGTAATCGCGGCTGGCCGAGCATGGCTGGCACGTGCAAACGGCAAGTGTTCAAGCATGGCGCCTGAATGGACGCGGCCGGTTCCTGCAAACGGCCGCGCCCGCTTGGCGGTGAGGTCCAGCCGTTTTGCGGGTTTTCTGCATGGCCTGCGTGCTTACGGCGCGCGGGCCGATGCATTGGCACACCGATCAGGTCTACCGTGGCCGCCCAACGCTGGTGATGTGTGAGGCCAGCGCGCCACCCCACTTCTGGCACAGCGATCCGCCGATAGCGCGGCCGTTGCTGCGTCACTGCTGCGGTCTATGGGCCGATGTATGTGAAGCCCACCGATGCATCGATGCGCTGCGCAAGCTATAGGCGCGCCAGCACTTCTGTCTTCTTGGCGTCGAATTCGTCCTGCGTGATCAGCCCCGCCTCCAGCAATTGCTTGAGCTTGCTCAGCACCTGCACCGGATCGTCGGTCGCAGGAACCGCACTGGCTTGCGGTGCCACTGCCGCACCGTGCGCACCAGGCGCATGCACCACCACGCCACCGGCCGCCGCACGCAACTTGTCGATCTCCAGCTGCTGGCGCTTTTCGTAGGCGGATTCTTCTACCTGCTGCGCATAGGCATACACGCGCCGCGCCTGTTTCTTGGGCAGGCTGTCGATGGAAGCGTAGGCGCCCTGCGTGGTGCGGCACATGATGGTGGCTCCGAGCATCTGTTCGCTCATGTGCACATCGAGCACCTCGCGCCAGGGGAATCGCGGAACGTCATGCCGAGCAGCTTTGGGTAGACCACGATGAAGCGGCGGTTGGTCAGCACCACCGCATCCGGAGACAGGTTCATCACCATTTTCTTCTGCACGGCGATGTACTCGACCTGCTCGTCGCGGGTCAGCAACTCGGTGATCTTGGGCAGGATCTTGCCCACCGCCACCGGGTCCTGTTCGTCCGTCAAAAACTGCGCCAATGCGTCCATCTGCCCTCGCCAACGGTTGAATCGGTGCGTTGACCAGGACACTACAGCAAGCCGCATGGATGGCGGTGCAATGCCGACCGTTTGCGGTGCAGCGTCAGATGGATCGCTGTCCGCTGCATCGCGGTGCATGCGGCATGCCGCAGAAGGACGAGCGCTGCCGCCCGCCCTTCGACCAGCGCTAGTTAGAAGCGGACTTCCAGTACTGCGTTCAGTACGTCTGCACGGTTGATGGTGATGTCTTGGGCATAGTCGTAGTAGTCACTGGCGTAGACGTAGTTGGTGTACATCGCGCTCACGCTCGCATGCTTGCCGATATCGAGGCCCAGGCCGAGGCTTGCGTAACCACCAAAGATTTCGTCGCTCATGTCTGCGACCTCGGCATACCAAGAGCCAAGGCGGACTACCGCGAACAGCGGAGTGTCACCAAAATTGAAACGTGCCGTACCCCGATGCCGCCAAACTTCACTGCGGGGATAAAGACATCGTCGGTCGTATCGCCGCGGTCCAGGCGCCCAATCGATCCCTAAGTCCGATCAACGTGACCGAGCCAGCACGCCAGCGATAGCCGGCGCTGAGGCCAAGCATGTCTTGCTTATAGCCACTGAAAACCTCACCTCGACCACGCTGCACGCCGATGAACGCGCCCCTTTCAATGCGCGATTCCTCCACCCGTGTGTAGCTCGCTGCGGGGACAGGCGCTGCCGGGTAAGCAGCGGCAGGCTGGCCTGCCTGGGCCTCAGTCTGCTCGGTCACCGTCGTGAATCGGCCGGGCGCACCAGGCTGGCCGGAGCCGCTTCCACCGACAGCGGCCGGCGCTGCGCCAACGCCCGCTGGCGCCGGACGCGACGATGGCGCTGCCGGCGCGGCAACGCCTTGGGTGCCGGTCTGCTGCTTTTGCTGTTGACGGTAGCTGTCCCAGCCGCGCGACAACGACTGCGCCGAGGCCTGAGCCGTGACGCCGAACGCCGTGCAGGCCAACAGCAGTGTTGCGGTCCTTTTCATTGCATCCCCAATGAGTCGTGCTCCATCGTTTCCGCATCCTTGCGCACGCAGGTGGCACCTGACGGCGTCTGGAAGTGGCGCAAGTTGCAGTCGTATTCGGGGCGCGTTTCGGCATCACCGGATGTCGTGCGACATCGATGCAGGGCGACGCTCGAAGCGCGTGCCCGTGTTAACGCGTGCTGCAGCCCCTGACCGCAGCCGGCACAGTGTCTGGAGTCTCATTCGCGGTCAAGAAGCAAAGCGACCGTCAACGCACTTCAGCAGCCGGCACTGACAGCGTCGACCCTGAGGCAAGACGCAACGCCGGCGGGGCGAATCATGGCCTGGGCTGGCGTGCCTGTATGCACTGGCCGGTACATTCCGATCCTGGTGGGTCCTGTCAAACGCCTGATTCCAAATGCTGTTCCACTCCCGGAACATTTCATTTGTTAAATAAATATAATTTCAATACTCGTAAGTTCTAAAATTAGGCAGACCGATCCTCGCGATCACCGTGAACCTGCGCAACGCGTGACATCTCCGCGCCGCCAAGGTCTGGAGAACTGCCATGCATTACCAGCCGCTGGACATGTCCAGCCTGCACCTCGTCACCCCTGTTCTGCTCAAGCAAGGCACCAGGCTGCTCGAGCCGGACGTCTACCGCACCCACGTGAACGGGCAGCCGGCGGTGGTCAAGGACTACGGCCGCTATCGCCGCACGCTGTTGTCGCCGATCGCCCGGCTCATGGTGCGCCACGAGGCCAGGATGCTGCGGCAGTTGCAAGGCTGGCGGCATGCCCCGGCCTTGCTCGGCACGCTGGGCGGGCTGGCGCTGGGCATGGAATTCATTCCAGGCGACACGCTCAGCGCCAGCACCGTCGTAGGCCAGGAGGTCTTCCAGCAATTGCAGCAGGCGCTGCGCCGGCTGCATGCGTTCGGCATCACCCATAACGATCTGCACGGCACCAATGTGGTGGTCAGTGCCGGCGTGCCGGTGCTGATCGATTTCACCTCGGCATGGCGATTCCCGCGCTGGCTGCGGCGCGGCACGTTGGCGCGTCAGCTGCAGCGCAGCGACGTGGCCAACTTTCAGAAAATGCGCCAGCGCCTTGCCGGCATCGCGCCGACTGCCGACGAATCGGCCCGCAGTGCCGAACCGCATTGGGTGCAGGCGATTCGCAGCGGCTGGAAGCGGCTGTATCGACGCTTGAAAGGCAGGGCGTGACCAGCGCTGCCGACTAACGGCGACTAAGCACACCATTACGCCCAGCTGCCGCGCTGATGTCGTCGGTTTGATCTGGAGCGCGGACGTCCTTCCGGCGCGTCATGCCAGGTGCTGCGATGCAGATGGCAATGGCGCCCGCGCAGTTGCATGCACAGCGACGCGAACAATTCCCCGTGCGCGTCGTTAGTGTTTGTGCACTAACCCACTCATTTTGCTGCTGCCGACTCAGTCGCTGCCGCATGGCGATAAGCGATCAGGCGCGGCGCTTGCGCGATGAAGCGGTCCAGCACGCCGTCAGCGATCTTGACCGGGCCGCCGAAGCGCGTGGCGCCGGGAATCGATTGGATCTGGCCCGCGACGGCGGCGATCGCAGCCGCCTCGGCAAACAAGGCCGGCGCCTGCGTGTGGCCGCGATTTGCCGCATCCAGCCCGGCTGCGGTCTTCTGCAGGGCCTGGCCCCAGTCTTCCATTGCCTCCAGCCACGGGCGCGATTGCTCGGCAAAACCCTCATCGGCCACGCCGTCGCGGATGATCTGCGGTGCCGCAGCCAGTTCGTCGGCAGTGCGTGCCAGTTCGGCAATCGCCTGCGTGCGCGTTGCCGAATCGCCAAGCGCGATTGCCTCGCGTACATGGTCGAGCACCGCCTTCAAGCGTGGCGCCTGTTCCTGCCATGGCTGGCTGCCAAAGGTGGGCGCCAGGTGCTGGGTATCGAAGAAGGTCAGCAGGGCCGCAGTGACGCGCGCATCGCCGCCGGCCAGATCGCGCGCCGCCGCATGCCAGGTGCGTTGCGCGTCGTAGCCTTTGTCGTTCCAGGCGAACGCGGCCACGCCCATCACCGCGACGCGGCTCGGCGCTTCCTGGTTCATCGGGTTGGACACGATGCCCGACAACTCGGCCGACAGACCCGCCTCGCGCCGCGCATACGGCGCCATCAGCAGGCGCCCGGCCGACGTTTCGAAATCGTTGACCGGATAGTTGTCCCACAACAGCGTCTTGCGGCCGAACGCCTTGGTGGCTGCGCGCGCATCGGGGATGGAAATGGCCGGCGGCACCACGTCGGTACCGGTCCACTGCACCACGATCTTCGGGTCTAGATGCTTGCGCAGCGCTTCCTTGTAAGGGCTCTCTTTGGCGTCGTAGTACTCGGTCGGCACCATGATGAGTTCAGCGGCCGCATCGTGGCGCGCGACCAGATCGGCCTGCACCAGATTGAGCAGATGCGACTGCGCGATACCGGCCGCCTGCGCGCCGGACTCGCCGAAGGTGGTCTTGTCGCGTTCGCAATTCCACTTGGTGTATTCGATATCGTCCAGCGCCACGTAGAAGCTGCGCACGCCCAGCGCGCGGAACGCATCGAACTTGCGCAACAGCGCCTTGGCATCGGCCGGATCGGAGAAGCACACGGTGGGGCCAGGCGAAATCGCGTAGACGAAATCGACATGATGGCGCTTGGCGGTGGCGGCCAGCTGGCCGAGCGCCTTCAAGGTCGCCTTCGGGTACGGCTCGCGCCAGCGATCGCGCGCGTAAGGGTCGTCCTTCGGGCTGTAGATGAAGGTGTTGGCCTTGGTGCGGTCGAGGAAATCGATGTGCTTGCTGCGATCGCTCATCGACCACGGCGCGCCGTAGAAGCCTTCGATGGTGCCGCGGATCGGCATGGACGGGTAATCCTGGATCGTCAGCGTCGGGATGGCCGGCCGCTCGACCAGCTGCCGCAGCGTCTGCGCCGCATGGAACAGGCCATCGTCATCGTGGCCGGCCAGCGTGATCAGGCTGCCGCGATCGAGCGCAACGCTGGCCAACGTGTAGCCTTCCTTATGGGTGTCCTGCATCGCCTTGCTACGCCCCAGCGCATCGCGCACCACGGCCGCATCGCCGGTGCCGAGCACGATGTGCGGGCGGTCCAGCGTGGCAGGCAGGCGTGTGGCGGTCGCAATCTTGGTGACGCCTGCGCTGTCGAGAATGCTGCGCACCAGCGCCACCGTGGCCTTGTCCGCGCCAGGGGCGACCACCAGCACCACCGAGCGGCCCAAGGTGACGGTTGCCCCATCCAGCATCATCGAGACCGGCGTCGGATAGATCGCCGGCTGGGTAACCGGTTCGGTCACGTCCTGTGCCAGCGCCGGAGCAGCCAGGCCCAGCGCTACCAATACCGAAAGCAGGCGCACGCCCGGCGTGCAGTTGCGTCGCTTCATCTCGAACTCCGGTATTGGAATGGTATTACGCCCTAGAGTAGGCAAGTCGGGCGGCGGCGACAAGCGCGGCCGCGATTGCTCGATGTTAAGCGCTGGAACGCCGTAACTTCAGGATGTTTCTGCATTGCACGCCAGAAAGGTGCGGCAGCAATCGGTGGCGGTATTGAAATGGTCTGACAAGATGGACGGTGGCGCCTTCGCGCCCGGTAGCGGCCTGGCCCGCACACGCCCAGACGCCCATCTGCGGCGGTGATGCGCGCCACCGCCAGTGCATTTAATGCACGCGCGGCGCGCACGTCGCATGGCTTGGGCGGCCCGAGTTTCCTGCGGTCGGTGCGACCACAATGCGCCTGATCCAGTGAAGTCGACTGGATTGCTGGCGCAGCACTACGGCTCTGCGGTCTCGCCGCTGCGCAGGCAGAGCGCATCGAACCCCTCACCGCCCGCCACGCGTCTGGCAAGCAGCAAGCGCCGCATTGCGACCTACAGCGCGTCGCTATCCAGCTCGCCGGTACGGATACGGACCACCGTGCCCAGGTCGTACACGAACACCTTGCCGTCGCCGATCTTGCCGGTACCGGCCGCCGCGACGATCGCCTCGACCACGCGCTCGGCCTGGTCGTCGGTCACCGCCACTTCGATCTTCACCTTGGGCAGGAAATCGACCACGTATTCGGCGCCGCGATAGAGCTCGGTGTGGCCCTTCTGGCGGCCGAAGCCCTTGACCTCGGTCACCGTGATGCCCGCCACCCCACAGCCGGCGAGCGCTTCGCGCACATCGTCGAGCTTGAACGGTTTGACGATGGCCATGATCATTTTCATCGGTGCAGGTCCCAGGGCATGACGGCCGCGCAGCATACCGTGGACGGGCGCAACACTCATCCAACCGCGCCCCGCCATCACCGCGGACGACAGCCGAATGAGACTATCCTTACCGCCTGCCGACTGCCTTGCCGATGTCCCGCGTGTCCCGGCCTGCACTAGGCTTCCTACGGACCTGCGGAGAACACCATGATCGATTTCAACCAGCTCGACGACCTCGCCCGCCGCCTCAGCGACCTGGTGCCGCCGGGCCTGCGCCAATCGCGCGAAGAACTGCAAAGCACCTTCAAGGGCGCATTGCAGGCCGGGCTGGGCAAACTGGACCTGGTCACCCGTGAAGAGTTCGACGTGCAGCGCGCGGTCCTGCTGCGCACCCGCGAAAAACTCGACGCGCTGGAGCAGACCGTTGCCGCACTGGAAGCGCGCGCACCCGGCACGCCACCCACTGCACCCCCACCACCCCCCCTGAGCGAAGGCCACCACCATGAGTCTGGCGCTGGTGCACAGCCGTGCCCGCGTGGGGGTGCATGCGCCTGAAGTTCGGGTGGAAGTGCATCTCTCCGGCGGTCTTCCCTCCACCCAGATCGTGGGCCTACCCGAAGCGGCAGTGCGCGAATCGCGCGAGCGCGTGCGTGCCGCCCTGCTGTGCGCACAGTTCGAATTCCCCGCCCGGCGCATCACCATCAACCTGGCACCGGCCGATCTACCGAAAGAAGGCGGCCGGTTCGACCTGCCGATCGCTCTCGGCATCCTGGCTGCCAGCGGGCAGATCGACCGCCAGGCCCTGGCCGATTACGAATTCCTCGGCGAGCTTGCGCTGACCGGCGAGCTGCGCGGCGTCGACGGCGTGCTGCCCGCGGCATTGGCGGCCGCGCAGGCCGGGCGTCGGCTGATCGTCCCGCTCGCCAACGGTGCCGAAGCCGCCATCGCCGGGCACGTCGAAGCCTTCACCGCGCGCACCCTGCTGGATGTCTGCGCCACGCTCAACGGCAGCCAGAAAGCGCCTGCCGCCGAGCTGGCAGTGCAGGCGCTCGGCGCCCGCGCCCTGCCCGACATGGCCGACGTACGCGGCCAACCGCACGCACGTCGCGCGCTGGAGATCGCCGCCGCCGGTGGGCATCATCTATTGCTGGTCGGCAGCCCTGGCTGCGGCAAGACCCTGCTGGCCTCGCGCCTGCCTGGTCTATTGCCCGAGGCCAGCGAAGCAGAGGCACTGGAAACCGCAGCGATCACCTCGATCAGCGGCCGTGGGCTGGATCTGGCCCGCTGGCGGCAACGCCCCTACCGCGCCCCGCACCACACCGCCAGCCCAGTGGCCCTGGTCGGCGGCGGCACGCACCCGCGCCCCGGCGAGATCTCGCTGTCTCACAACGGCGTGCTGTTCCTGGACGAATTGCCCGAGTGGCAACGGCAAACCTTGGAAGTGTTGCGCGAGCCACTGGAGTCGGGCGTGGTCACGATCGCGCGCGCGTCACGCAGCGTGGATTTTCCGGCGCGCTTCCAACTAATCGCCGCCATGAATCCCTGCCCGTGCGGCTGGGCAGGCGATGGCAGCGGGCGCTGCCGCTGCAGCAGCGACAGCATCCGTCGCTACCGCAGCCGCATCTCGGGCCCGTTGCTGGACCGCATCGACCTGCATGTGGAAGTGCCGCGCCTTCCGCCTCAGGCGCTGCGCAGCGGCAACCTTGGTGAAAACAGCGCCAGCGTGCGGACGCGCGTGGTCGCCGCACGACAACGACAGCTTGCACGCGGCGCGCTGCCCAATGCGCAACTGGACCAGGCCGACACCGACCGCCATTGCCGCCTGCAACACGACGATCAGGTGCTGCTGGAGCGCGCCATCGAACACCTGCAGCTGTCCGCACGCTCGATGCATCGCATCCTGCGCGTTGCACGCACCATCGCCGATCTCGACGACAGCCCGGACATCGCCACACGCCATCTCACCGAAGCGATCGGCTACCGCAAACTGGATCGTGCGCTTGGCGCCGCCAGCGCGGCGTAGTTCGGCAGGTCAACCGGAGCGGATCCGCAAGCCATGCGCGGGCGCGCATCCTGCTACTGCAGGGCGCCCGCATTGTCAGGAAGTGGTGCTGGTGCCGGTGCCGGTGCCGGTGCGCAACAGCATTGGCCGTCACGGTGTTCATCGGATGCAGCCAATTGATCGCTCGCGCGGCATCGGCGCACGCGTGGCATCGTGCCTAACGCCAGCACGCACCGAGCCGGATGCCCTCACGGACGCCCGCCCTTGCTGCACGACCGCGGGCGCCACATCCCAACATGCATTTCATGGCGCGACACGTACAACAGGCAGCACTCCATTGTGCAGAGGCCTGTATGAGCCACCACCCTGAACTTGCCACGGTCCCTTCGCTGGACCTGAATCGCTACCTGGGCACGTGGTACGAAATCGCCCGCCTGCCGACCCGCTTCGAGGATGCCGACTGTACCGACGTGTCGGCGCACTACACCCTGGAAGACGACGGCAGCGTGCGCGTCCAGAATCGCTGCTTCACCGCAGAAGGCGAGCTGGAAGAAGCGGTAGGCCAGGCGCGCGCCATCGACGACACGCACAGCCGGCTGGAAGTGACCTTCTTGCCCGAGGGTCTGCGCTGGATCCCTTTCACCAAGGGCGACTATTGGGTGATGCGCATCGACGCCGATTACACGGCTGCACTGGTCGGCAGCCCGGATCGCAAGTACTTATGGCTACTGGCGCGCTTGCCGCAGCTGGACGAAAACATCGCCCAGTCCTACCTGGCGCATGCGCGCGAACAGGGCTTCGATCTGTCGCCACTGATCCACACCCCGCACACCGGGCGGCTGACCGAGTAACCGCTTCCGTAGGCGACCCCGACTGGCTGGGGACTGGTCAGGCCAGCAACGACGCACCGCCTGCAACCCTGGTGACCTCGAGGCACTGACCAGTGGACGATAGGCATATGCTCTCAACGAGCATCCAGACCACAATCGCCCACTGACGCAGTCGCCGTGGCCACTGGCGTGGCGACCCAGCGCACCGGTCCTGGCGGCTCCACCGCGCAGACCAGCACCCCAACCTCTCAGTCGTCGAGCGTGCCGAGATCCTTGGCAGCGGCCTGTGCACCTTCCAGGCTGTCGAAGGCCACGCCGGTGTCGCCGACCACGTACTTGGTCAGCTCGCCGTCGCGTGTTGTCTCCTGCATCTTGAAGATCGGCACCGCATCGGTGCCGCCGACGCGTTCTTTCTGCGTTGTCATGCGTGATTCCTCCAGTGAAAGCATCCTGCGTGGGACCGGTATCCGGCTGCTCCCGGGCGGGAGCGCAGACAATCCGACCCTAGCGCGGTCCTGCGTGCAGTCGCGTGAATCCGCAGGCGGCCCCGACTGCCAGGATGCAACGCAAGAAGGTCGGAAAAAATCACAGCCGCTTCGCTCCGCAAACGCGCGCAATGCACGCGTGTGTCGTACATTCGCGACGTGCAGCCTCATCAGTCCATGCCGTGCGTCACCAATCGCGACGTGAGCCGTTCGCGCACGCCGGTTGGCGTGCACCTTCGATCTGCGCAAGCCTGCGCTGGCGGCGTTTCTGCAGGGGCCATGCGTGAACCGGCAGCACGGCCGTCGCGGGTGGTGGGATGAAGCGCCAACGCATCATCAGCGTCACCGTGCTGCTGGTGTTGCTGAGCGCAACGCTGCCGATCGGCCTGTCCTACTACCTGGCTTGGCGGCTGGCGTTGGCGCGCGAAGAGGGCAAGCTGAGCCAGTTGGCGGCGCTGTCGATCCGGCGCACCGAAAGCGCCTTCGACGAGGCGCATGGCGCATTGTTGAGCATGGCCGCCTCGCGGTTGCCGCCGTGCTCGCCTGCGCATCTGGCGCAGATGCGCGCCTTGGTGCTGACCAGCCACTACATCGTCGAGCTGGGACGGTTTCAACAAGGTCGTCTCAGCTGTACGTCGTGGGGCCAACTGCGCAACACCGTTCCGCAGCGCACGGCCGACTTCGTGGTCAAACGCGGCATCGCGGTGACCACGCGGCTGCTGCCGTTGGCCAATCCGCAGCGTCCGCTGATGGCATTGCAACTGGGCGACTACAACGTCCTGATCAACCCGGACACGCTGGCCGACATCAATATTCCGCCTGGCCTGCAACTGGCGATCGGCACGCCGGACGGGCAGATTCTCAGCAGCACCGGCACCGCCGCCGAACACTTGCTGATCGACCCCACGGCCAAGCGTGAGCCGGGCGCCCTCTTGCTTTCGCAGGTGTTGTTCGGGCGCGACCGTCGTGGCGACTGGGCCGCGGTGGTCACCGAGCCGGTGGCCTATCTGCGCGGGCCGCTGGCGGCGGCGCGGTTGCAGCTGGTACCGATCGGCATTGCCGTGGCGCTGCTGCTGGTCGGTGCGGTGCTGTGGGTCTCGCGGCGGCGCCTGTCGCCATTGGCGCGGCTGGAAATCGCCGTGCAGCGCGGCGAGTTCATCGTGCACTACCAACCGATCGTTGCGCTCGACAGCGGCGCCTGCGTCGGCGCCGAAGCGCTGGTGCGCTGGCAGCAGCCCGACGGTGTGCTGGTGCCGCCGGACGCCTTCATCCCGCTGGCCGAACAAAGCGGCCTGATCCTGCCGATCACCGATCTGGTGGTGGCCGAAGTCATCCGCGAACTGGGCTCCACCCTGGCCGCCGATCCAGCGCTGCATGTGGCCATCAATGTCTCCGCCGACGACATCAAGAGTGGCCGCGTGCAGGGCGTGCTGGCGCAGGCGTTGCGCGGCACCGGCGTGGACAGCGGCCAGCTGTGGGTGGAGGCGACCGAACGCAGCCTGATGGACATCGATGCGGCACGCACCACCATCACCCATCTGCGCGGTGCCGGCCACACGGTGTCCATCGACGATTTCGGCACCGGTTATTCGAGCCTGCAGTATCTGCAGGGCTTGCCGCTGGACGCGTTGAAGATCGACAAATCGTTCGTGGACACCATCGGCACCCACTCGGCCACCAGTGCGGTGACCGCGCACATCATCGAGATGGCCAAGACGCTACGGCTGCGCACCATCGCCGAAGGGGTCGAGCGGCAGGAACAGCTCGATTATCTGCGCGCCCATGGTGTGGATCTGGCGCAGGGCTGGCTGTTTTCGCGCGCATTGCCGGCCACTGGTTTCATCGCCTATCACGCTCAGGCGCGCAGCGCGACGCAGTGAACCCGGCAAGAAAAAGGCCGCCATTGGCGGCCTTTCGATGTCGATCAGGCGTTGCGCAACCCAATCACGCGCCCTGCAATGCAGCACTGCTCTGCCGCACCGGCTTGGGCCGGCTCGGGAAGGCATGGCGCACGATCCGCCACATCACCTGGCCGAACTGGCGCGGCAGCGAGCCGGTGTTGTAGTGCTGGCCGTAGCGCGCACAAACCTGCTTCACTTCGACGGCGATCTGCGCATAGCGGTTGGCCGGCAGGTCGGGAAAGTGATGCTCGATCTGGTGGCTCAGGTTGCCCGACAGCACGTTCATCAGCTTGCCACCGGTCAGATTGGACGAACCACGCAGCTGACGCAGATACCAGTGGCCACGCGATTCGTTGCGGATGGATTCCTTCGGAAACACTTCCGCATCGGCGGTGAAGTGGCCGCAGAAGATGATCACGAAGGTCCAGATGCTGCGCAGCACGTTGGCCGCCAGATTGCCCAGCAGCACGGTCAGGAAGAACGGGCCGGCCAGCAGCGGAAAGACGATGTAGTCCTTGAGCATCTGGCGACCCATCTTGCGGCCGACCGGCAGGAACGAGGCACGCAATTCGGCGGCCTTCATCTTGCCGGCGAACCAACGGCCCAGACGCAGGTCCTGGATCGCCACGCCCCATTCGAACAGCAGCGCGAACACCACCGCGATAAAGGGCTGCAGCAGGTAGAAGGGGCGCCAGCGCTGCTCGGGGAAGATGCGCAGCAGGCCGTAGCCGATGTCGTCGTCCATGCCACGCACATTGGTGTAGGTGTGGTGCTTGAAGTTGTGCGTCTTGCGCCAGTTGTCGCCGGTGGCAACGATGTCCCACTCGTAGGTGTTGCCGTTGAGCTGCGGGTCGCCCATCCAGTCGTACTGGCCGTGCATGACGTTATGGCCCAGCTCCATGTTCTCCAGGATCTTGGACAATGCCAGCAGCAGCACGCCGGCGATCCATGCCGGAATCAGCACGCTGTGCACGAAGGCACCCAGGAACAGCAGCGCACGGCCGGCCACGCCGGTCCAGCGCACGGCAGCCACGATGCGGCGGATGTAGCGCGCATCGGCGGCGCCCACCTGGCGCAGCACGCGCGCGCGGATGGCATCGAGTTCGTCGCCGAAAGACTGCAGTTCGGCAGCGGACAGGGCACGGTTATGGACTCGGCTCATGAAGATTCCTTACAGATCCAGGATCAGGTCAGTGCTCGGCGCACTGATGCACAGGCGCACCTGTGCGGTGGGTTCGTTGCTGCGTTCACCGGTCAGCAGGTGCCGGGTGGTGCCGGATTGGCGCGGGCAGGCGCAGGTATTGCAGATGCCCATGCGGCAGCCGTGTTTGGGCCGCAGGCCTTGCGCTTCCAGCCCTTCCAGCAGCGACTGGCCGCGCGGCAGGGTCAGAGTACGGCCGCTGCGTGACAGTTGGACCTGCACCTGCCCGGTCTCGGCCTCGTGCAGTGCCGGCACGCTGAAGGCCTCTGCCTGAAAGGCAGCCACGCATCCCTGCAACCGCTCGCGCGCGGCCTGCACAAAAACCGCCCGGCCCACAGGCCATCACATGGCGCTGGTCCAGCGCGGCAATGTGGTCCAACGAATAGGTGTCCACGCGTTCTGCAGGGGTCTCGCCTTCGCGGGTGGTCAACAGTTGCACACGCAGGCGCGGATGCGTCGCGGCCAGCGCGGCGAATTCGTCGACGAAGCAGGCTTCGTCGCGCTGGCGCACCCAATACAGCAGGTCCACGTCCATCGGCATACCGGCCTGCGCGGCGGCCTGCAGCAACGCGCGCATCGGCGTGATGCCCGAACCGGCGGCCAGCAGCAGGAGCGGAGTGGGCGTGGTCGGCAGCAGCATGTCGCCGAAAGCAGGGGCCAGCGACACCACCGTGCCCAGGGCCGCATCGTGCGCCAGGAAGCGGCTCACCAGCCCGCCCTCGATCGCCTTGACGGTGATCGCCAGCCGGCCGTCGGCCAGTACCGTCGGGCTGTAGCTGCGCAGCAGGCGGCGGCCGTCGATTTCCACGCCCAGGCTCACGTGCTGGCCGGCCTGCAGGCCGCGCCAATGGCCGTTGGGTTGCAACACCAGGGTCACCGCATCGCGGCTGGCCGGGGTGCGCTGGACCAGCCGCGCCATCGGCTGTTCCAGCGTCCACAACGGGTTGAGCCGGGTTGCCCAGAAATCGAACAGTTGCGGGGACACCAGCCGACGCGCCAGGCGTGCCGGCAGCGGGGACTTGGACTTGCGAGGAGATGCCAGGTTCATGGGCCGCACTATACGCATGCATGCACATCCGTGTATACACTTGTATATTGCCAGAGGGGCTATGATTCAGGCCCACGCCCGGCTGCAGCCTCATGACCTCTATCGCCCTGCCTTCCCACGACGCGCCGCCGTCCCGCAAGCCGGCGATTTCACGTGAGGATCTCATCGCTGCAGCACTGTCCTTGATTGGCCCGCACCGCAGCCTGTCCACACTGAGCCTGCGCGAAGTGGCACGCGAGGCGGGCATCGCGCCGAACAGCTTCTATCGGCAGTTCCGCGACATGGACGAGCTCGCCGTGGCCTTGATCGACCTGGCCGGGCGTTCGCTGCGCACCATCATCGGCCAGGCGCGCCAGCGCGCGACCTCCACCGACCGCAGTGTCATCCGTGTTTCGGTCGAAGCCTTCATGGAACAGCTGCGCGCCGACGACAAGCTGCTGCACGTGCTGTTGCGCGAAGGCGCGGTGGGCTCTGACGCCTTCAAGCAGGCAGTGGAGCGCGAACTGACCTATTTCGAAGACGAGCTGCGCGTGGACCTGATTCGCCTGGCCGCGGCCGACAACGCCAAGCTGCATGCTCCTGCCCTGGTGTCCAAGGCGATCACCCGGCTGGTGTTTGCGATGGGCGCGGTGGCGATGGATTCGCCGCCGGAAAAAGATCCCGAGCTGATCGAGCAGATCTCGCAGATGCTGCGCATGATCCTCACCGGCGCGCGCACCCTGGGCACGCACGGCGGTTGATTGCTTGCCGGCGTCCGCGCGCTGCGGGCATCGGCATCGGCGCATGGACCGGGTGTCTACAGCGATTTTGAGCGCGCCGTGCAAACTTTCCGACGACTGCTCACGACGCGCTACCGGCATGCGTCATCGGCGGTGCTTGAATCAGATCATCGCCGGATTCCACCGCCCTCTTCGATTCCATCAGCGCGTTGTAGCCGATACACAGCTGCATTCTCTTTCGCTTCGCGAAAGATAATCCGAAAAATAATTGCATAAAGTGCTTGCACCGTTAAAAAGACGCAGGTAATGTTCGCGCCCTCAGCAGCCACGTCTGCACTTTCACCGAACCGACCTCATGTCCCTGCTCAACTCCGCCACATTCAATCGACTGCCCAGCGCGCACCGCGCGGCATCGTATGTGCGCACGAAGAAAGCAGACGTGCGCATCACCCTCTTCGACTGATCCCCTCACAAGGAGATCGGTCACTCGATCTCCGAGGCACGCGAACGCCCTTGGATGCTGCATCCCGGGGCGTTTTTCGTTGTGCGTTCGCATCACATCTTGTGGATGACCTTCCAGGCACCCGGGCATGGATTGCCCGACAACATGGACGTTGCACGCGACCAGGCGCGAGAGCGCTGTGCCCAGGTGCCGGGCACGGGTAGCGCGTGGTCATGCACAGACAAGAATTACCGTTTGAATAAAACGGTGATCAGAAACACTGCGAAAGATATTCAGCGGCCTGGAGTTTATTCCAGCTGGTGCGCGCGGCGATGCCGTGGCGTATACCGAACTCTTTGGCATGTTTCTCGTTACGGGTATCGGCTCCTGGTGGAGCGGCGGCGAAAGCCGTAGTCCTGGTTCGATTCCGGAATACCCGCCCCTGGATAGCTCAGTTGGGTAGAGCAACAGATTTGTAATCTGTCTGTCGCGGGTTCGAATCCCGCTCCATGCATGACCTTCTCGGTCATTCCTCGGGACGCAAGTCCCCTTACGGAAACGCCCATGCCGCAGGCAACAGGCAAGCCATCGCCTGACTGCCTGCAACAGCAGCGGCGCCCTGCCGGGCCATTGCCCTGAACGCGCGTGCTGCGCCGTTCGCTGCCGCTACGCAAGCCATCGCACCGCAGCAGTCACACAAATGCAGGCGCCAACAGCGCATTGCGCCCCGCACGGCCGCCGTCACCGGCGTTTCCACCTTTCAACGCCGCGTTGCATCGGCACACGTTCCGCCAGCAGTCCGATCCGGGCGGCGGAACGGCTGCATTCCCGGATCGGACCACCAGAGCCAAACCCAAGGAGAAGTGCCATGTTCTGGACCAAGAGGGTCGTGATCGGTGACGGCGAGCGCGGCCTGGTGTATCGCAACCGTCGGTTCGAGCGCGTGCTCGTCCCCGGCGTCTATCGCCTGTTCGACCCGTTGGGTCGCCGCCAGGTCATCGTCCACGCCATCACGCAAGGCGCCGATGTGGGCTGCGATGCAGAAATGCTGATCGACACGCTCGGCAGCATCCTGCCGCAACACTTCGTGCTGGCCGACATCGGCACCGTGCAGGTCGGCTTGCTGATCCGCAACGGCAAGCTCGACGACGTGCTGCCACCGGGCACGCGCACGCTTTACTGGCGTGGTCCGTCGGCAATCGAGGTGCAGACCCTGCCATTGGGCGACGGGCTGCAGGTGCCCACCGATGTGCAGCGCAGGCTGCGCCAGCTCGGCACGCTGTCGCGTGTGGCGGTCTGCATGGATGTGCCGGCCGAGTCGCAAGGGCTGGTGTTCGTCGACGGCAAGCTGCTTGCACCGTTCGGGCCGGGGGCGTATGCATTCTGGAATTTCCAGAAGAACATCAGCACCGACGTAATCGATCTGCGCGTGCAGTCGGTCGAAGTGTCCGGACAGGAGCTGTTGACGCGCGACAAGGTGTCGTTGCGGGTCAACCTGGCCGCCAGCATGCGCGTCACCGATGCCGTGGCGATGCGTACGCGCGTGGCCAAGGCCGGCGATTACCTGTATCGCGAGTTGCAGTACGGTTTGCGGCGCGCAGTCTCGGCCAAGACGCTGGACGAGTTGTTGGGCGACAAGGCCTGCCTGGATGCAGATATCTTCGGGTATGTGCGCGGCAGCGTGAGCGGCTTCGGCATCGAGGTACTGGGTGTCGGCGTCAAGGACGTGATCCTGCCGGGCGAGATGCGCGAGATCCTCAACGCAGTCGTGCAGGCGGAGAAGCAGGCGCAAGCCAACGTCATCCGTCGGCGCGAAGAGGCCAACGCCACGCGCTCGTTGCTCAACACCGCCAAGCTGATCGAAGACAGCCCGGTACTGATGCGTTTGAAGGAACTGGAGGCGCTGGAAAAGGTCACCGAAAAGATCGACAAGCTCACCGTATTCGGCGGCCTGGATGGCGTGCTGAAACAATTGGTGACGATCAGGCAATGAAGGCTGCGCGTGGCGGAAGGATCTGCCACGCACTGCCGCAACGTAATGACAACAATGAGTACATCACAACACTTTGAATTTCTGCACGCCGAAGGCAGCAGCACCCCGATCAAGGGCTGGGTACGCGGCGTGCCGCTGGAAGAGCAGGCGCATGCGCAGCTGCGCAATATCGCAGCGGTCCCGTTTGTCGGTCCGTGGGTCGCGGTGACGCCAGACGTGCATCTGGGCAAAGGCGCAACCGTGGGCTCGGTGATTCCGACCCGTGGCGCCATCATCCCGGCGGCGGTCGGCGTGGATATCGGCTGCGGCATGGCGGCGGTGCGCACCACGCTGCGCGCCAACGACCTGCCCGACAGTCTGGCGCAGCTGCGTTCCAGCATCGAGCGCAGCGTGCCGGTGGGCAACGGCCGTGGCGGCGAGCACCGCAAGCTGCCGGACAGCATCCAGACCCGCATCGCGCAGTCCGGGCTGGTGCAGCGTCTGGACGCCATCAAGCAGCAGCACAAGCGCATCCGGACCGACAAGCTGGACTGCCAGATCGGCACGCTGGGTGGCGGCAACCATTTCATCGAGATCTGCCTGGACGAAACCGATGCGGTCTGGGTGATGCTGCACAGCGGTTCGCGCGGCACCGGCAACCTGATCGGCACGTATTTCATCGAGCGCGCGCGTGAGCAACTGGCGCATCGCGTATTGGGTTTTCATCTGCCCGACAAGGACCTGGCCTTCTTCATGCAGGGCGAGCCTTTGTTCGACGAGTATGTCGAAGCGGTGTCGTGGGCGCAGGATTACGCCCGCGAAAATCGCGAGGCGATGATGGCGCGCGTGCTGGCCGAGATGCGTCACCGCTTGCCCAAATTCCAGCTGGAAAAGCTCGCAGTCAATTGCCACCACAACTATGTGCAAAAGGAAACGCACGGTGGCGAGGAATTGTTGATCACCCGCAAGGGCGCGGTCAGCGCTCGTGCCGGCGAGCTGGGCATCATTCCGGGCAGCATGGGCACGCGCAGCCACATTGTGCGCGGGTTGGGCAACGCCGACAGTTTCCACAGCTGCAGCCACGGCGCAGGGCGCGTGATGAGCAGGACCGCTGCACGCGCGCAAATCACCCTGGCACAGCATCGCGAGGCCACCGCACATGTGGAATGCCGCAAGGACGCGGCAGTGATCGACGAGTCGCCTGCCGCGTACAAGTCCATCGATGCAGTGATGGCGGCGCAGCGGGATCTGGTCGAGGTGCTGCACACCTTGCGCCAGGTGGTGTGCATCAAGGGATAGAAGAGGGCCGCGCTTGCGGCCCTCTTCACTACAGACACGTTGCAAGCGCGAGCGAGCAACCTCATCCGCAATGCACTGCACAGTTCAGTCATGTCGCGGCAGCGCTCACATCAAAGCACGCGCGTTTCACTCTTTCGACGCCATCGTGGCGCCTCGTTCGCGGTCTGATCTACAGGGCGCATCCAACAGATAATCCGGAGGCGGTATGAGCAATCTCGACAAGCAGGAACGCAAGGAGGAAGCGAAGGACTTGAACCGCGACCCGATCTCCGGAGCGCCTGGTTCGCATCCGGTTGGGGTGGACGTGGGCGGCATCGCCGGCGGTGCTGCAGCTGGCGCGCTGGCGGGCACGGTGTTCGGGCCGCTTGGCACCTTGATTGGTGCAGCAGCCGGTGTGGTTGCAGGCGCTGCAGCTGGCAAGGGCGTGGCCGAACGGCTCGACCCCACGGTGGAGACCGAATACTGGCGGCAGGAGCATCGCAACCGTCCTTACTACAAGGAAGGCACCGACTACGATCGCGACTACGCCACCGTCTACGGATTCGGTTTGCAGGCACGCGAAACCCGCCCGACCAGCACCTGGGAAGAAACCGAAGCCACCTTGGCTGGGGAATGGCCACGCAACCGCGGGCAATCGCGCCTGGAGTGGGACGAAGCCCGGCTTGCAGCACGCGACGCATGGGAGCGTGCGGACCGTACCCACACGGTCTATCGCGACAGCGATACGCACTACGCCGGTCGCTTCGACAGCGCCCGCTACCGCGATGCCGAGTATTCGTATGACGACTATCGTCCGGCTTACCGCTATGGCATGCAGGCGCGCCAGCAGCATGCCGGCCGCCAGTGGGACGACCATCTGGAACGCGACCTGGGCGATGGCTGGGACCGCTTCAAGGCCAATTCGCGTCTGAGCTGGGAAAAGGCCAAGCATGCGGTGCGTGAGGCGTTCGATTCGGATCATCACGATGCAGCGGCGCGCCGCAACCCAACCGATCCGCGCGTCTGAGGCTTGATCGCAGCGGCCTGGTAAAGATTGCCGCGGCGAGCGCAATGCGT
Organism: Xanthomonas phaseoli pv. phaseoli; assembly: GCA_022749655.1. Lineage (GTDB taxonomy): Bacteria > Pseudomonadota > Gammaproteobacteria > Xanthomonadales > Xanthomonadaceae > Xanthomonas > Xanthomonas phaseoli. The sequence continues at coordinate 1,086,914 of CP094243.1, read as the reverse complement.
TGACCCAGGGCGGGCCTATTCGGGCCCGCCCTGCATTGTGGAGTGATGAACGTTCGTTGCTCGTCGGGCGTCACTGGAAGTGCATGGATGCCGACACGCATTCCAGGGTGATCTACCCACACGACGGCCCGCGCGCACTAGACGTCCAACACGCCGTGGAAGCAACGCATGCACGCCCGCACGGTGTTGCACGCGCTACCTCGTTCCTGACGCCTAACCTGCGGTCTTCTCTACCGCCCGGATGTCGCCGCGAAAGACCGGAGTGCTCTGCTCCAATTGGGTCGCAGCAGCGCCTTGCTGATCCTTGAGCAACTGCTTGCGCGTGGCCACCACCTCCTTGGCCAATGCGATACGCCGGCCGACGACCATCTCGGTCAGCCAGTCGATCAGTGCGCGCGTGTATTGCTGCTGGTGCTCCTTGATGCTGAGCGCATGGTCGGCACCGGCGATGACGCGCGATGTGAGCGAACGCGCCTGCACGAATGATCGCGCGTAGTTGTGCAGCACCGGCTGCGGCACGATCACATCGTGTTCGGCTTCCACCAACAGCACATCGCCCTTGTACTCGGCGCAGGCGGCCAGGGCGATGTTGTCGGCCGGGCGCAGGCGCTGCCGGCGGTACGCCATCAGCTCCGGGTCGGCATTGAGGCTGACCTTGGGTTGGTCCCAGTGGGCATCCTTGTAGAGCGCAGGCGAACGCAACGCCAGCCACTCCACCGGGCGCTCGCGCGTCAGCAGTGCGGACAGATAGCCCCCGTAACTCAGGCCAACCACGGCGATCGACTGCGCATCCACGTAGGGCAGAGCCGCCAATTGATCATACGCAGCCTTGATGTCGTCCAGGTTCTGTGCGCGTGTCACGGTCTGGCGCATCGATGCGTAACCCTCATGACCACGCAGATCGAAGGTCATGCAGATGCAGCCCAGGCCTGCTGCCTCGCGCGCACGTACCAGGCTGTGGTGCTGGCTGCCGCCCCAGCCGTGCACGAACAACACTGCAGGCATGCCTGAGGGCGTGAGCAAGGTGCCACTGAGTGCGTCCTGGCCGACCGGGATATCGATACTGGAAAGTTTGGCTTCCATTACGTCGCAGAGATGCTCCTGTATTTGTAACGCGGCCCTGGACCGGATTGGGTTGCGCGATAGTAGACCTGCGCATCGGCCGGCGGCTGGCCCTGATAGATTTCGTGTGTGGACGCATTGATCCACTGCAACGCGGGATCGTGCTGGAACGCGGCGATTGCAGCGAGTTCGGCCGGGGTTGCGCCACCGATTCGCCAGGATTGTTCCAGCACGCCGCATACCGGGACGTTAATAGCATCCCGACCGCTGACCACATCGTAGTTGCGGCGGGAAATCTGCAGCTCAGGATACGCGGCGGTGACGCATCGATCGTATCTGCACGCTTGCTCGACCACCTGCCGTTCGAGCGATGGTAACGCGGTCGCCATCAGTGCCTCCAACGACCCACGAAAGACGCGCAACGACGAGCCGCCGTACACCTCGCTGCCGTCCGCATCGGGCACGCTGCATTGCGTGCCGTAGTACGCAATCTGGACACCTGCCAGACACAACTCGCCCACGCTATGCGTCACCGGCTGCAAGATATTGCGTTCCAGCACGCCGCCATGCGTGCCTAGATAGGTCTCGGGCAGGCTGTCCAGCACCTGCGCTAGCTGCGATGCGTCGGCGATGCGCCACTGGTCGTTGCCGCCCACGCCGGTGGGCAGCTTCAGGCGCACGTCTCCACCACCAGACAGCGCCTCGAATGCGTGCATCGCATCCGGGCGAGAAAACGCGGTGTAGCCCGGCAGCGTGGCGGGAATCAGCGACGTGGCCAGCGCCTGATCCCAGCCTGCAGGACGTGCCGCATCGGCGCCAATCAATGGGTGGCCGATGACCTTGGTGGCCAGAAATGCATGCGGCACGATACCGCCAAGCAAGTCGTCCACGCCGTGGATGCCAAGCCCACGCGCTTGCGCAGTCGTGAGCGTGTCGTCAGGTACGTGGAATGTTCCTCCTTCAATCACGCCATGGCCGGCGACGCCGGCATCGGGCACACCCAGCAAGCGCGCAATCTCGCGACATACCCATGCATGTGTGGCACGCTCATGACCGTGCTCGGGCACCCGGCGCATGGCATGCCCAAGCACGTGGCGATAGTGCGTCTGTGCCATGACCTCTCACCTGCGGCGTGATCGCGCGTTGTTACTGGCCTCGGTCGCAGCTGAGGGACGGGTCTAAAAAGCAGGTGTTGTCTGGCCTTACTTCAAGGCCAGATACAGGCCAAGCACGATCAGGAACACCACGATCAAACTGATGGCGATACGGCCTCCGCGCAACTCCAACAAGGCATGCCACCACACGCGTGCTTCAGGTGTGCCGCTCGCATGATGCGGCTTACGGCTACTGGTCTCGCTGTCCTGCATCCTGGGTACTCTCGCTCCATTACGTCGCCCCCTACCTTAATGATCAGACGTTACACAGGTGTGGAGCGGTTCAGAATCTTCTGTGAAATGCGGCATTGCGAAAGCGATTTTCGCCCGATTGTCCATTACGCGCCTGGACTCAAGTTGGTCAGGCGCACCAGTTTGGCGACATCGGAACGAATACGAGACCAACGCGTTGCCTCGACCACAAGGTTTCAAACGCGGTCACTTCGTACGCATGCACCACTTGCACGCGCCTGCATGCGTGGCGTGTAGACGCGCTCGAACAATCTGACCAATTAAGCGTGCAATGCGCCGACGCGCTGCAATGGTCGGGTTCGATGATCAATCGTTGACATACCCGCAGTTACCCTGCAGGTCAAGTTTGTTTATAGCGGAACACCCCCAGTCATGAGCAGAGATCCATCCGTCATCGATGTACAGGCCGAAATCGCGCATTGGCAGGCGCGGCATGCCCAGGGCAACCTGGGCGCAGGCAAGTTCAGCGAGTTGTCCCCGGTGGTGAAAATGGCCTGCGACATCTACCTGCAAGCCCCGCGTTCGAGCGACCAGGAACGTCTGCGCTTATTTCGGGACCGCTTGGAGCACCACTTCATTTCTTCCAGCACACAGTCCAACTACGAACAGTTGGCAACCGATTGTTGGCAGCGCCTGGGCGCGCGCAATAGTTGAGTCCGCAGTATCGAGCAACATCTGTTTTTCATTGGAGATCGTCATGAAAACCCCGTATCAAGTGCAGCAGGAGCTGGAACGACTGGAGCGGTTGGTGCCGCACATCGTCAGCGACCAGGGCGACCGCGCGGAGGAGATCCTTGGCTTCCACGTGGCCAGTCTGTTGGGTAGCGCGCCGGTCAGCGAGCACGCGTTGATTCGCGAACGCACCGCGCGCATGGCGCGTACCTGCCGCAGTGCGCAGGAGGCCGTGCGTGCACCCAAGGTGCCTGCCAGACCATTGGGCTTGGCCCCCGTCGCCCAGCCGCAGTGGGCCTGACCAACCTCCCCGGAGCCGCCTAGCGGCTCCTTTGCATTCCACCTCCGGCAATTGCCGATTCACTCCAGGATCTTCATGAAAGTCACGCTTCTCACCGCTTCGCTGCTGGCCATGCTCTCTCTGACTGCCTGCGATCGCCCCGGCGGCGATGCTTCGCGCACTGCGCCAGCAGTGTCGCCCGAGCCGACGGCCGCGCCCGTCAGTGGCAGCGGCGCGACCGAGTTGGCCAAGGGCGATGGGGCAGTGCTGGGCGTGCTGGCTGCGATCGACGACAACGAGATCGCACTCGCCAAGCAGGCCATCGAACAGGATCTGGGCGGAGCCACCGGCGAGTTCGCGCAACAGATGCTGCACGACCATGAAGCCAACCTCGAAAAGACCAAGTCGCTTGGCGCATCCGAGAGCTCGCGCGCGCAGGCCATACGTGCCAAGGGCAAGGCGGCAGTGGAAGCGCTGTCCAAGACGCTGACCTTGCCGGACGGCAAGGACGCCTACCGCAATGCCTTCATGCGCACCATGGTCATCGACCATGGCGACACCATCAAGATCATCGATTCGAGCTGCTGCCCGCCGCAGAAAGCGCGCCGGTCAAGCAGCATCTGGAGCAGACGCGCCGCGTTGTCTCGGCGCACTTCGAACGCGCCCACGCGGTGTCATCGTCCAAGTAAGCAGCTGATCGAGCGCTCACCCTGCAAACGCGCCGGCCAGTCCGGCGCGTTTGCGTTAGGTGGGCAGCACACGCCGCTATCGTCGAGGTCGTAGGCCACGCTGCAGGCCGACGGCCGCAGCGCACAGCCGCATGCCCGCGCCAGCTTCACCTCGCTTGGCGCGATCCTGGCCTATCGTGCCGCATCGATTCGGCCAGGAGCCCTCCATGCATCTGCTCATCACCGGCGGCACCGGCTTCATTGGCCAGGCCCTGTGCCCGGCATTGCTGCAGGCCGGCCATCAAGTCAGCGTGCTGACCCGCGACCCGCAGCGCGCCACGCGCATCCTGCCCGGCATCACCGCCGTGCGCACGCTGGATGGGGTACAGGCCGATGCAGTCATCAACCTGGCTGGCGAGCCGCTGGCCGCCGGCCGCTGGACCGACGCCCGCAAGCAGCGCTTCCGCCAATCGCGCCTGGGCATCACGCGCCAATTGCAGGCCTGGATCGCGCAGCAGCCGGCCGCGCAACGCCCCTCGGTACTGATTTCCGGCTCGGCGGTGGGCTACTACGGCGAACGTGGCGATACTGCGTTGACCGAAGCCGAGCCCGCCGGCGATGACTTTTCCGCGGTGCTGTGCCGCGACTGGGAAGCCGAAGCCAACACCATCGCCGCACTCGGCCCGCGGGTGAGCTGGGTGCGCACCGGGATCGTGCTGGATCGCGATGGCGGCGCGCTGGCCCGCATGCTGCCGGCATTCCGATTCGGCGGCGGTGGACCGTTCGGCGATGGCAGGCACTGGATGAGCTGGATCCACCGCGCCGATATGGTCGCGCTCTTGCTGTGGTTGCTGCAGCAAGGCCAGCCTGGCGCCTACAACGCGACGGCGCCCAATCCGGTGACCAATGCCGACTTCGCACGCACGCTGGCCCAGGTGCTGCACCGCCCCGCCCTGTTGGCATTGCCGGGCGGTTTGCTGCGGCTGGGCTTCGGCGAGATGGCCGACCTGCTGCTGATCAGCCAGCGCGTGCTGCCGCAGCGCGCGCTCGATGCCGGCTTCCGCTTTCAGTACCTCCACCTGGACGCTGCGCTGCGCGCCATCCTGCAGCGCTGAGCGGGCCTGACCAAACGGGGCCGAACGGCATGCATGGCCTGGCCTGCGTGCGGTTCGGCCATGCACTAATATTTGCCTAAGCTTCATCACCGACAGTGCTGCGGATCTCGGACTGGCCCTGCGCACGACAGAACACCCATGCATCTGCTCCTCGTCGAAGACGACACCATGCTGGCCAACGCCATCTGCGATGGTGTGCGTCAGCAGTCATGGACCATCGATCATGTCGGTCATGCCAATGCCGCCAAGACGGTGCTGGTGGACCATCGCTACAGTGCGGTGTTGCTGGATATCGGCCTGCCGGGCGAGTCCGGGCTGAGCGTGATCCGTTTCATGCGCAGCCACTACGATGCCACCCCGGTGATCGCGCTGACCGCGCGTGGCCAGCTCACCGACCGCATCCGCGGTCTGGATGCCGGCGCCGACGATTATCTGGTCAAGCCGTTTCAGTTCGACGAGCTGATGGCGCGGCTGCGGGCGGTCACCCGGCGCAGCCAGGGCCGCGTGGTGCCCCTGCTCAGCCACGGCGACGTCTGTATGGATCCGAGCAGCCGCAAGGTCACCAAGGACGGCAAATGGGTGGCGCTGAGCGCACACGAATACCGCCTGCTGCTGGCGTTGATGGAACGTGCCGGACGCGTGGTCACCAAGGATCAGCTGGAAGAAGGCGTCTATGGCGGCCCATCCGAAGGCGGCAGCAACATGATCGCGGTGTATGTGCACCAGTTGCGGCGCAAGCTGGGCGATGCGCTGATCTCCACCGTCTACGGCCAGGGCTACATGGTCGGAAAGACCCCTGAATGAAGTCGCTGCAGGCACGCATGCTGGCGGCGCTGGCCGCGATCGTTCTGCTGAGCTGGTCCACCTCTCTGTGGATCCTGGTCGCACTGGTCACCCAGGGTCATCACAGCGTGTTCGAGCAGGAACTCAACCTGCTCGGCGATCGACTGATCGCCATCTTGCCCGACGCGCTCCAGCAGCGCTTCGATATGCAGGCAGAACCGCCCGACGCGGCGGTAACGTCGACCCCGATCGGCAACCCATCCTCGCGCATGAGCGTGAAGCAGACCCTGATTGCGGTGGTGCTCAACACCGTGCAATTGGGCATCCTGGGGCTATTGATGTGGTGGGCCGTGCGGACCTCGCTGGGGCCGCTGCGCGCCTTGTCCGGCACCATCGCGCAACGCACCGGCCTGGATACCGAGCCGGTGCCGCTGGCTCAGGCGCCCGACGAAGTCCGCCCATTGATCGCCTCGTTCAACACCTTGTTGGCGCGGGTGGAACAGGCCGTGCAGGCCGAGCGCGATTTCGTCGCCGATGCCGCGCACGAACTGCGCACCCCGCTCTCGGCACTGCATGCCTACGCCGAGGTCGCATTGCGCGCGCCCACACTGGAGGCCAAGGACGCCGCGCTGGGCCAACTGCTGGAAACCGCGCGTCGCAGCAATCGGCTGGCCGAACAATTGCTGGATCTGGCGCGACTGGATGCCGGCATCAGTTCAGCGGCCTATCATCAAGTCGAAATGGGCGAGCTGATCTCGCATGTGATGGACGAATTCAGCGTGCAGGCCGACGCACGCCAGATGCAGTTGCAGGTTGAGGCATCGCCCTGCCTGCTGCGTTGCGATGTGGATGCAGTGGGCATTCTGATCCGCAACCTGGTCGACAACGCCATCCGCTATGGCCGCCTGCATGGCAAGGTGGAAGTGAGCTGCGGCTATTGTGTGCGTGCTGACGTATTGCACCCCTTCTTGCAGGTCAGCGATGACGGTCCCGGTGTACCCGAAGGCGCGCAGACCTCTATTTTCGAGCGGTTTTATCGTGTGCCCGGTCGCCCCGTACAGGGCAGTGGCATCGGATTGTCGCTCGTCGCCGGCATTGCGCGCCTGCACGGAGCAACGATCGAAGCCGGCGACGGCAACGATGGACGCGACCTCTGCGTGCGCGTGGTGTTTGCCGGCGACCGCCCCGCCGGCGCGGCCTGAATCTGCCTGTGCTGTAGCGCGAGAGCACGACGATACGCGGCCAACCAAACGGCTACGCAATCACGGGCTGGCGCGGTTAGTGCTTGGAGCGCGATGGACCAGTGGCCGCACGTGGAATGCGCGACTGCGCACGCACGGGCCCAGCGCGAAACGCGATACGGCCTATCTGCGGCTTACGGTGCGGTTCCCGAGCGCCGTCAATACCACCTGACCACTGCGCGCTCCGTTTGGGTAGGCGCTCTACTGCGGACACTTTGGTGTGGCGCACGGAAATACCTTGCCTTCGCCGGGGTGCGCCGTCGTCGCGACGAACCAATAAGTTCCCAAACTCGTTTGCCTACCGTGTACTCACCGCACGCATCAAGGATGCCTGGTGATGCCTCACTCGATCCGTTTCACCCAACACCTCCCTACCGCACGATCGCTGGCGGTCGGGCAGTGCGCGGCCAACGACCCCGTGGCCGCGCATCCGCTGCCTGTCGCGCCGGAATTTCGCTGCGGCCTGCCCGGCACGCGCAACCGCGACATCTGGTGCGCGTTGCCGGATATCCGCAGCGCGCGCGATGCCCGCCGCCTGCAGTATTTGGCCAAGCGCGGCGTGTTGTTCACTGCCGCAATAGCGGTCTTGGCCCTGGCAGCTGCCAGCGTTCTATTGCACTGAACATCAGGTCACGACAACGCGCAGGGACTGCGCCCACCCACCTTCTTGCACCAGGTCATTCTCAATGTCGACTTCCTACTTCGTTCGATACTGCGCACTCGCCGTTGTCAGCGTCAGCCTGATCGGCTGCGCCAGCACCCGCCCCGTGCCCTATCGCCAACTACCATCTTCGAGCTACCTGCGTCCGCACGATGGCAGCCGCGGCGGCCGCATGCCGTACGCGTATCACGGCGAGGTCGATTGGTCGCGGTATCGGACCGTATTCGTCGAACCGGTGAGCATTTACCGCGGTCCGGATGCGCAATTCGAAGAGGTGCCCGAGCAGGACAAACGCATGCTCGCCGATTTCATGCAACGCGAGTTCGGCGACGCAATTGGCCAGCGCTGGCAGCCCACCACTGCCATCGGGCGCGACACCTTGCGTGTGCGGCTCACCTTGACCGGCGCCAAACCCAGCAAACGGGTCATCGGCACCTTCATGAAGGTCGATATCGGTGGGGGCTCCTACAATGCCGTCCAGGCCGCGCGTGGCAAGGAAGGCGCATTCTCCGGCTCGGTCAGCTATGCGGTGGAAATCTTCGACGCGTCAAGCGATCGCTTGCTGGCGGCCTATGTCGAAAAGCAGTATCCCAATGCGATGAACATCAAGGCCAGCCTCGGTGCGTATGGCGCGGCCAAGGCAGGGATCGTCCTGGGTGCGAAACAATTGGTCGATGGCATGCGCTAGGCCTTGTTCCTTTTATTGCATGCGCGATGCCTGTGCGTATCGGAGTACACGTACGCGATACGTTCGGGCAATCCTCCCGCGCAGTGCAGGGTCATCAGCGTGTTGGCTGCAGGCGGGAGCGCTAGCCAAAGCTGCTGCAACAAAAACGCCGACGCTGTTGAACAGCGCCGGCGTTTTCACCATTGCACAGGGTCGGTGACACCTATCGCGTGCGCTGCACGCCTTCCACGCTACCTGGCGACCCGCACATCTCGCCTGCGCCCTGCTTGACAACCTCAGCGCGTGACGCGCTTTGCCGCTTTCTTGCCCACTGCCTTGCGCGCGGCGGTGGTCTTTGCCACGGCACGTGTAGCCGGGGTCTTGGTGACCTTGGCGGCTTTCTTCAACGCAGTCTTGGTCACGGCTTTCTTGAGCGGGGCCTTCTTTACTGCGGCCTGCCTGGTCGCGGTTTGCTTGGCGACCGGCGCCTTCTTGGCTGCAGGCTTGACCAGCGGCTTCTTCGCTGCCGCCGACTTGGCCACCGCCTTCTTCGCAGCCTTCTTCGCCGCCGTGCGCGCGTTCACCGTTGCGACGGCGGTCTTGCGTGCGGCGCTCTTGGCAGCGGTCTTGGCACTCAGTGCGGCCGCCTCGGCCTTGGCATTGGCCTTGGCGGTTTCAGCTTGCGCTTGGTAGTGGCCTTGGTGTCGGTGATCTTCTTCTTGGCCGCGGCGCTGGTGCTGCTCAACTTCTGCTTGGCGGCCTGCGTAGTCGAGGTCAACGTTTGCTTAGCCGCGTCCTTGGTGGCGGTGAGCTTCTGCTTGGCGGCCTCCTTGGTGGCGACCAGCGTGTCCTTGGCAGCGTCCTTGGTGGCCGCCAGCGAGCGCTTGGTCCTGGCCACGCTGCGTTTCACTGCGGTGGCTGCATTGCCGGCGTTCTTGGCCATGTTCTTTTCGACCTTGACCACTGCCTTGCGCGCTTTGGCCACCTGCGTCTTGACCTCTTCCACCGCCGTGCCTGCCGCCTCCTGCACGCTGGCAACCGCCTCGCTGGCGGTGCTGGCGAGGGTCTCGGTCAATTCGGTGGCGGTGCTTTTTACGCTATCGACGGCGTCGGACAGGGTTGCCGTTAAGCCATTGCCGTTGCTCATAGACCCTCCTTAAGGGCGTCAGTGCGGGAAACCTAGGCGATGCGCGACCGCACGCAACATGCTGAACAGGCATCGGATCAAGCGGACGCTACGCCCGGCCCGTCGGGCTGTCAACGCAATCAGGGCAAGGGATGCGTGGCACTTTCACCGGCAGTTAAATTGCGCGCAGGCACTCTCGTTCAGCTTGATTTACGCAGTCAGACGCCCTATTCCTCATCCACCGCGTAACCCGGAATCCGTTCCATGCGACCGCTGCCTACCCTGCTGACTCTTTCGCTGGCCGCCGCCTTCGGCGGATTTGCCGCCACCGGCGTCAACGCCTGGCTCGACAATCGCGCCGAAGCCACGCCCCCGGCAATGCCGCCTTCACCCTGCCGACGGCCGCCGCATTGCCAGCCGCGGTGGCCGGCCAGCCAGTGCCGTCGTTGGCGCCGATGCTGCAGCAGGCCATGCCAGCAGTGGTGAGCGTGAACACCAAACAGGTGGTGCGCGTCCGCAACCCGTTCTTCAATGACCCGATCCTGCGCCGGCTGTTTCCGCAGGTGCCGCAGGATCGCATCAACGAATCGCTGGGTTCGGGCGTGATCATCGATGCGCAAAAAGGCTATGTCCTGACCAACCACCACGTCATCGAAAACGCCGACGACGTGCAGGTGACGCTCGGCGACGGACGCACGGTCAAGGCCGAGTTCATCGGCTCCGATGCCGATACCGACATCGCGCTGATCCGCATCAAGGCCGACAACCTCACCGATATCAAACTGGCCGACAGCAACGCGCTGCGTGTGGGCGATTTTGTGGTGGCCATCGGCAACCCGTTCGGCTTCACCCAGACCGTTACCTCCGGCATCGTCTCGGCCGTGGGGCGCAGCGGAATTCGCGGCTTGGGCTATCAGAACTTCATCCAGACCGATGCCTCGATCAACCCCGGCAATTCGGGCGGCGCGCTGGTCAACTTGCAAGGCCAGTTGGTTGGCATCAACACCGCCAGCTTCAATCCGCAGGGCAGCATGGCCGGCAATATCGGCCTTGGGCTGGCGATTCCGTCCAACCTGGCACGCAATGTGGTCGAGCAATTGGTGACCAAGGGCGTGGTGGTGCGCGGCACGCTCGGCCTGGAGACCCAGAACCTCACCCAGCAGATGTTGCAGGGCCTGGGCGTGGATTCGTTGCGCGGCGCCTTGGTGACACGGGTGTTGCCGGGTTCCGCAGCGGCCGCGGCAGGCGTGCAACCGGGCGACGTGGTGGTGGCGGCCAACGACCAGCGCGTGGACAGCGCCGAAGCGCTGCACAACTACGAAGGCCTGCAGGCGGTGGGCAGTGCGGTGACGCTGGATATCCGTCGCGATGGCAAGCCGCTCAAGCTCAAGGCCACGCTGAAAGAGCAGGATCGCGCCGTCACCGGCGATATGCTGGACCCGCGACTGACCGGCGCGACCTTCGTCGATCTCCCCGAATCGCTGCGTCAGTCAGGCATCACGGGGGTAATGGTGAGCGAGGTCAAACGCGGCGGTCGCGCTGCCGCCAACGGCCTGGTCGCCGGCGATGTGATCGTGGCCAGCAGCGTGGGCGAGTTCGCCGACCTTGCCAGCTGGCGCGCCAATTTCCAGCGTAAGCCGCAGCAGCTTGTCGTGCGCATCCTGCGTGGCAACGCGCAATACGACGCGCTGATGCGTTGACGCGATGTGCACCGGAAGGTGCTTCCACTAACGCCTCCTACACCCCCGATGCTATTGCTACTGCTCGACCGCACGTGAGTGGCGGCTGCCATCAATGACCGAAGGAGATATCGCATGAGCCCCACCAATACCGATCAGCTGAAGGAAAACCTGAGCGAAGCCGGCACCCACCTGAAGTCGGCAGCGAGCGCTGCTGGCGAAGCCGTCCGCGGTGCCACCAGCGCCGCTGGCGATGAGCTCAAGCTCGGTCGCGCCAACGTCAAGGCCGAACTGTCCGACACCGCGCTGGCCGGCATGGCCGCTGCCGAGTTCGGCGGTGCCGCTGCCAAGGAACAGATGGACGTCCTGGTCGCCAAGGGCAACGATCTGCTGGAAAGCGCTACCGATCTGATCCGCGAGCGTCCGCTGGCTGCCTTCGGCGTTGCCTTCGCTGCTGGCTGGGTCATCGCCAAGCTGGCACGCAGCAACGACAACTAAGTCGTGAGCGATCAGGCCTCTCCCGCTGCCGGAACCGACGCGCCAGACGCGCGCGCGCAGACGCCAGGACTGGACGAAAGCGTACGCGCGGTCGGCGCAGCCGGCCGTGCAACGCTGGGCTCGGCCAAGGACACCAGCCGCGCCTTGCGTCGGCTGGTGTCGGCCGATCTGCAACTGGCACGCAGCGCATTCGGGCGTGGCCTGGCCTGGGCCTGCGTGGCCGTGGTGTTCGGCGCCTCGTCGTGGTTGCTGCTGGCCGGTGCCATCATCGCGCTGTTGCAACGTGCCGGACTATCGTGGTTCCAGGCGATGTTTTTCACCGCGTTGGGCAGTCTGCTGGTGACCGGCATCGCGGCATGGCGGGTGTTTTTCTACTTCGACCACACCGGCATGAATGCAACGCGCCGTCAGCTCATCAAGCTGGGGATTTTCGATGACCCCAGCAAGGACGACGACGCGGCGACCTCTGCCAGTGGAGCACGTCCATGAAGTTTGGAACCTTGCGTCAACGCGTCGAGCGCGCCGAATTCCTGGTCGAAGGACGCGCGCAGGAAACGCGCCTGCATTGGAGCGAACTGCGCCAGACCTGGCGCGCCGGGTGGTCCCCGCTACGGATTGTGACGGTGGGTTTCGGGCTCGGGTTCGTCACCGGCCGTCATGAGCCACAGGCGGCATTGGGCAGCATCGCCAGCAAGCTTGGCGGGATTCCCAAGATTTTGCAGATGATCAGCACCATCTCTGCGCTGTTCACCGCGCACCGCGCGCAGGAAGCCTCCGAGCAGGCCGAACGTGCGGCAGACAATGCCGAGGAAGTGGCAGCCGACCCGCCGGTGACCGTGGTGCAGGTTCCGACCGATCGCGCGGCCTGAGCGCGGACGGCATTCGCGGCGGCTAGCGAATTGCTGCGCCGCCGTTGTGGCTGGCAGATTGGCTGTGCAAGGCATCGGCGTACCAGCGCCAATTTGACTGTGCACGCGCGCCGGACTGTACACGCGCGCCGGATGGAGGTGTTCGGACGCTGGCCCTGCATGCAACACGCACGACTGCGCTTGGGGATCGGGCGAAAGAACCGTTGCACCGCGAACCGCGATGTTCGAATCTGCGCGTTCCAACTCGCCAAATGACCGCACGCCGTGGTTACTCGCCGATACTCGCCACGGTCGCTGGCGATATGGCTCGGAGATGTGGGGATCGCGCGCCATGGGTGACCAATGCAAGCCACGGGTGACCAATAAGCGTCGCCGATCGCGGCGAGGTCTGACGGCCGTTCGCACGCAGCCTGCGTGCTGTCGCAGATGGCAGCGTGCGGCAGATCCTGGCGTCGGTGGCAATGCCACCCCGACGAGCGATTCGGCGCCTTACGACCTGCACCAGGACGCGTGCGGCCGAGTTCGCCACGAGCCTTCGCTCGCTGACATCCTGCCCACAGGCCCTGTGCGCGCCGTTGACGCATTGCACCGATAATGGCGCACCGCTGGCAGCACGCCAGTCTGCTGCCAGGGCGCGCATGTCTCTTCCCGTCGATTTACCGGATGCCGCCACCGCGGCAGATTCGCTTCCGCCCGCACCGGCGCCCCGCCCGCGCGCGCCGGCCTCGCTGGTGGTACTGGCCACGCTCGCCATCGGTTACACGCTATGGCGGCGCAGACGATCATCCTGCCGATCATGCTGGCCGCGTTTTTCGCGCTGATCGGCAATCCCATCCTGCGGGGTTTGCGCAAGCTGTACATCCCGCGATTTCTCGGCGCCTTGCTCATCCTGTGCCTTGGCCTGGCCGGTACCGTCACGCTGGCCGCGCAATTGGCCGGCCCCGCCGCCGAATGGGTGCAACAGGCACCAAGGCAGATGCGCCAGATTGCGCGCGATGTGCGCGATCTCACCAAGCCGGTGATGCAAGCCAACCAGGCAGCGGAAAACTTTGCACGCGCGGCCGGTGGCGAAGGCCAGCGCGGCGTGCAGATCGTGCGCACGCAGATGGACGACCCCTACAAGGCACTGGTCCGCACGCCCAAGCTGGCGGCCTCGGTGCTGGCGGTGGTGCTGCTGACGTTCTTCTTCATGGTGTATGGCGAAAGCCTGCAGCGGCATGCGATCGCCCTGCTACCGAACCGGCAGCAGCAACGCTTCACCACCGAGATCATGCTGGACATCGAGCGCGAGGTCTCGCGCTACGTGCTCACCATCAGCGTGATCAACACGCTGGTCGGGCTGGTATTTGCCGGCATTTTGTCTGTGCTGCAGATTCCGCTGCCTGAAGCGATCCTGTGGGGAACAGTGGTCGCATTGCTGAATTTCGCACCGTATGTCGGTCCGTTGATCGGCGTGATGCTGATGCTGCTGATGGGTTTTGTGGAATTTCGTACCACCTTGTCCTCGCTGCTGCCGGCGATCCTGTACCTGGCGCTGCACACGATCGAAGGCCAGGTGGTCACACCGATCGTGCTGGGCCGACGCATGGCGATCTCGCCGCTGATGCTGATCCTGGCGCTGATGCTGTTTGGCTGGCTGTGGGGCATGGTCGGCCTGCTGCTGGCGGTGCCGTTGCTGGTCTGCATCAAGATGGTGCTGAGCCGGGTGGACGGGATGCAGCGCTGGGCGCGGCTACTGGAGTAGCCGGGATTGGGGAATCGGCATTCGGGATTGGTATGCAACCGCACGGCTGCCGTTGCCAATCCCCAATCCCGACTCCCCAATCCCCTTTTTATCGCAACACCCGTAAAATCCGGCAATGAGTTTCCCAATCAGCGCCATCACCCTCGACCTCGACGATACGTTGTGGCCCTTTGCGCCGATCGGGGCGCGCATCGACCAGGTGCTGTACGACTGGATGCGCGAGCACAGCCCGGTGACTGCCGAGCGCTTTCCGGTGGAGGCGATGCGCGAGCTGCGGGAGCGCAGCTTTGCCGACAACCCGCACCTGCATCACGACCTCAGCGCACTGCGCCGGTTGACGCTGGAAATGGCCTTGCGCGAGAGCGGCGGCGACCTGGCGTTGCTGGAGCCGGCCTACGAAGTGTTCTATGCGGCGCGCAACCAGGTGGAATGCTATCCGGATGCGCTCGACGCGCTGGCGCGCATTGCCGCCCATGTGCCGGTGGCCGCGCTCAGCAACGGCAATGCCGATCTGCAGCGCATCGGGCTGATGCATCACTTCGCGTTTCAATTGGGCTCGCGCGAACACGGCAGCGCAAAGCCCGACCCGAGCATCTTCCTGGCTGCCTGCGCGCGGCTCGAGGTGCCTCCCGCTCAGGTGCTGCATGTGGGCGACCATGTGCGCATGGATGTGCTGGGCGCGCTGGATGCCGGCCTGCGTGCCTGCTGGATCAATCGCGAGGGCGCGGTGTGGTCGCACCCCACCCAGCAGCCGGATCTTGAGTTCGACAGCATGACCGGGCTGGCCGATTGGCTGGACGCGCAGCAACCGCATCCGGGCCCCGCGCGCGCCGGCATCACCCTTCCCGCCTGAGCCACTCTGCACGGCGCACGGCGCTGCACTCGAGGATTCCCATGTCGCACCTGACCGGTTTCACCGATCCCACTGCCGCAGCCTTGCCGCTGTATGTGCTCGACCGCGAGAGCTTTACGCGCTGGTGCGCGGAGCAGCCCACCCGTGTGCTGTCATGGGCGCAGGCGCAGCGTTTCGATGCCGCGCCGGGCAGCGTGCTGTTGTTGCCGGGCGACAACGGGCTGGCCGGAGCAGTCCTGGGGATCGGCGACCGCGCCGATGCCTACGCCTACGCGCATGCGCCAATGGCCTTGCCGCCGGCCAGCCGCTGGACGCTGGCCAACCCGCTGAGCGATGCCGAGCAGGCGTTGCTGCATCTGGGCTGGGGATTGGGCGCCTATCGCTTTTCGCGGTATCGCAAGGTGCCGCGCGCGCCGGCCGAACTGGCGGCAACGCCATCGGCACACACCCATGCACTGATCCAGGCGTGCCTGCGCGTGCGCGATTGGGTCAACACGCCCACCGAAGACATGGGTCCGCAGCATCTGGAAGAAGCCACACGCACGCTGGGACAGGCGCATGGCGCACAGGTCGATGCAGTCGTCGGCGACGCGTTGCTGGCGCAGAACTTCCCCACCATCCATGCCGTGGGGCGCGCCTCGCATCGCGCGCCGCGACTGATCCAGTTGCAGTGGGGTGACACCGCGCATCCGCATCTGGTGCTGGTCGGCAAGGGTGTGTGCTTCGACACCGGCGGGCTGGATCTGAAGCCGGCCGATGGCATGCGCAACATGAAAAAGGACATGGGCGGTGCGGCGCATGCGTTGGCGCTGGCCGGGCTGGTGATGGCGCAACAGTTGCCGGTACGGCTGACGCTGCTGATTGCGGCAGTGGAGAACGCGGTGGGCCCGGAGGCATTCCGCCCTGGAGAAGTGATCACCACCCGCGCCGGCGTGACGGTGGAAGTGGACAACACCGATGCCGAAGGCCGCCTGGTGCTGTGCGATGCGCTGAGCTATGCCACCGAGCAGCATCCGGATCTGATCCTGGATTTCGCTACGCTCACCGGCGCGGCACGCATCGCGCTGGGCCCGGACCTGCCGGCGCTCTTTGCCAACGACGATGCGCTGGCGCAGGCCTGGATCAGTGCCGGCGAACAGACCCGCGACCCGGTGTGGCGCATGCCGCTATGGCGCCCGTATCTGCGCTATCTCAACAGCCATGTTGCCGACATGGCCAACGCCGGCTCGCGCATGGCTGGCGCCGTCACCGCCGCGCTGTATCTGGAACGCTTCGTGGCACCCGGCCAGCCGTGGGCGCATCTGGACGTCTACGCCTGGAACGACAGCGACCGCCCCGGCCGGCCCGCCGGCGGCGAAGCGCTGGCACTGCGCTCGGCGTTCGCGATGCTGCAGCAACGCTACGGCGGCTGAGCGCGGGCAGCGCTGCAATCAGGCCGAGGCGAACACAACCTTTGCGCTGCGCTGGTCAGCCCTGGCGACGCAACAACGGCGCGATCGTGCGCATGCGTGTCTGCGTCGCCGGGCCAACCAGCGCGAACGCGGTATCGCCTTCGGCCCAGTACTGCGCCAACAGCCGGCCATCGCGGCGCTCGCCGGTCGGCATCGGTCCGCTGCGTGGACGCAGATACAAGCCAATGCATGCGCCGTCGGCATCGCCATACACCAGCATCGCGGCCGCGCCTTCCGGTGTGGAAAGCAGTTGCCCACCGCGCAACGTATAACCCTGCGCACGCAGATCCGGCACGACGCCTGCGTTGCCGAAATGCGTTCGCAACCACGGTTCCAATTCGGCGCGGCGTTGCACGTCCAACGCAACGCCCTGATGCGCGCCGGCATCGGCGAACAGGCGGTAGGCGGCTACTGCATCGGCCATCGGCACGCGTTGGCTGGCGATCCGGCTCGCATGCAGCTGCCAGCCCAGCCCGGTCCCCAAGCCAAGTGCCAGCACGCAACTGGCGGCCACGGCAAACATGGCACGGCGGCGCTGTTGCAGCCCGCGGCGAATCGCTGCGGGCGTGAATGCCACGGCGCTCATCTCCGGCGCCAGACCAGCATGTGCGGCACGCAGCGCTTCGGCATCGCGCTTCCAGCCCGCCACGCGTGCGGCCTGGGCGGGGTACGCGTGTAGCCAGGCGGCCACTGCTGCATGTTGCTCCGGCGCCAGGCGGCCATCGACGTAGGCGTGCAGCGCGTGTTCGTCCGGCGGTGTGGCGGTCATTTCAGGATCCTCAATGCAGGTGCGTGGCTCACATGCCCCTCGTTCAATGCGCGCAGACGTTCGCGCGCGCGCGACAGGCGCGACATCACCGTGCCGATCGGGATGCCGAGGGTGTCGGCCACCTCGCGATAACTGAAGCCTTCCACGCTCACCAAGAGCAATAACGCACGTTGTTCGGCCGGCAGCGATGCAAGGCTGGCCAGCATGGCGCGCCCGTCGTGCACCTGCTCAGGGGATGCGGATTGGCTGGGCTGCTGCGGCGCGAACAGGCCCACGACCCGCTGCCAGCGTGCGGCACGCCGCTGCCCATCCAGAAACTGCCGGTACAGGATGGCGAACAGCCAGGGCTGCAGGGCGTCGGCGGTATGCCGGGTGCGCCACCGCCGCAGCGCGCGCTCCAGCGTGGCTTGCACCAGATCGTCGGCGCTGGCGGGCTCGCCGCTCAGCGAGCGCGCAAAGCGGCGCAGTGCCGGCAGCACGGCGCGCAGTTGGTCATCGTCCAAAGCATCCATTGGCGGGCTTGGTGGTGGCATCACACGTTAGACGCACTGGAGCGTGGATTATTCCCGCGATCGGTGCGTGCCACCGTCGTCGGTGGGAAGGGAATAACGCGGCACGTACGTCGTCTCACCCGTATCAACCACACATAGTATCGACCACCGGAGCCAGCCATGACGTTGCCACCTCCCTCGCCCCCGCGCGCGCAGCCCCGTGCTGCCGTTGTTGGGAATTGCCGCCATTGCCGGCGGCATTGCGCTTGCGTTCGCCTGGACGGCCGGCTGGATCGGTGGCGACCGGCTCACTGCCGCGCGCATGACCGACACCATCGAATCCAGCGGGCCGCCGCATCCGGGCTTTCGCCGCGCGCATACCAAGGGTGTGTGCGTGAGCGGGCAGTTCCAGTCCAGCGGCAAGGCCACCTGGCTGTCGTCGGCACGCATCTTCAGCCAGCCCAGCACGCCGGTACTGGGACGCATGTCGATCGGCGGCGGCGACCCGCACGGACCCGACGGGCAGGCGCGCGTACGCAGCATGGCGCTGCTGTTGCGCAGCGACGATGGGCAGGAATGGCGCACGGCGATGAACAGCTTCCCGTTCTTCGTGGTCGCCACCCCGGCCGGTTTCCAGGCCTTGAACGTGGCTTCAAGCCCGACCCGGCCACCGGCAAGCCGGATCCGGAAAAACTGGCGGCATTCGGCAAGCAATACCCGGAAGCCGCCAAGTTCCAGCAGTGGGCCAAGACCGCGCCGTGGTCGGACAGCTGGGCCAACACGCAGTACAACGGCGTCAATGCGTTCCGCGCGATTGCCGCCGACGGACGCGAACGCTACATCCGCTGGTCGATGCGCCCGCATACGCCATTCAAGGAATTGAGCGCCGAACAACGCAAGCAGGCCGATGGCGATTTTCTCGCCACCGACCTGGACGCGCGGCTGGCGCACGGGCCGTTGCGTTGGGACATGGTGCTGACCATCGCCGAGCCCGGCGATGCGGTGGACGACCCGTCGCAGCCATGGCCGGAACGCCGCAAGCAGATCGTGGCCGGCACGCTCTCGATCGAGCATGCGCAGCCTCAGGCCAGCGGCCCCTGTCGCGATCTCAATTACGACCCGCTGATCTTGCCCAAGGGCCTTGCCGCATCGAATGACCCGATTCTGGCAGCGCGCTCGTCGGTGTATTCGCAATCGTTCAATCGCCGCGAGCGCGAGATCGCCAATGGCACGGGCGGCGCCGCCCACCGGCCAGGGAGCACGCCAATGAGCCGTACCCACTTCAATCTGCCAGCGCGCGTACTGCATTGGCTAATGGCCGCGATGATCCTGACCATGCTGTTCGTCGGTGTCGGCATGGTGGCCTCGGTGACGCAGCGGCCATGGTTGATCGATCTGCATCGCCCGCTGGGCATCGCGATTCTGATCCTGGCCGTGCTGCGCCTGATCAACCGCCTGCGCCATCGACCGCCGGCATTGCCTGCGGATTTGCCTGCGTGGCAGAAGGCTGCGGCAATTGCCTCGCATTGGCTGCTGTATGCATTGATGCTGGGCATGCCGCTGATCGGCTGGGCGATGTTGTCGGCCGGCGCCTACCCGATCGTGCTGTGGCCAGGCGCGAACCTGCCGGCGATCGCACCACACGACCCTGCGCTGTATGCCTGGCTGCGCAGCGCGCATGGCTGGCTGGCGTATCTGTTGTTCGCCACCGTGTTGGGGCATCTAAGCGCGGCGTTGTATCACGCCTGGGTGCGCCGCGATGGGGTGTTTTCCAGCATGGCGCGTGGCGAGCGCTCTGCGCGGTGATGGATGGGTGTTGGCTCCCTTCCCCGCCGGGAGAGAGGCTTTGATTTCCCTTCTCCCCCGGGAGAAGGTGCCCCACAGGGGCGGATGAGGGTGCGAGCGAAGCAGCGAATTAACCACCATCTGGAGTGGCGTCGCCCCGTACCCTCACCCCAACCCCGCTCCCGCCGGGAGAGAGGCTTTGATTTGCCTTCTCCCCTCGGGAGAAGGTGCCCCGCAGGGGCGGATGAGGGTGCGGGCAAAGCAGCGGGTTAACTACCGTCTGGAGTGGCGTTGCCGCATACCCTCACCCCAACCACTCGCACGCCGGGAGCTGGGCTTTGATTTCCCTTCTCCCCGGGAGAAGGTGCCCCACAGGGGCGGATGAGGGTGCAGGCAAAGCAGCGGGTTAACTGCCGTCTGGAGTGGCGTTGCCGCATACCCTCACCCGACCCCTCTCACGCGGGGAGAGGGCTAGTGCCGGCGTTGTGTTTTGGCCGCTGGCGCAGATGATTCGATGCCCTTGCCGGTAGCCGCCCAATAGATCCCACCGTACAAGTGCTCCAGATAGCGTGGGTCGTTATAAGCTTCGGCTTGGTGGCCCAGCGCAGTGGCGAACACGCGGCCACCTTCGAAGTGGTGATACCACGCCACCGGGTGCTGTTGGCCCATGCCCTTGGCGACCGGTCCTGGCCAGATCAGCGTGGGGTCGTAACTGCGTTCGTCGACGGTGAGCAGCGTGACCAGATCGTCGCTGTAGGGCGGATCGTATTCGTACCATTCGTCGCTCCACACCCAACGCTTGGGCAGGCCGGCCGTGGCCGGGAAATTGGCCTCGGCCACATCCACCATCGCCGTTTGCAGGTACGGATGGGTGCGGAACGAGCGGCCGATCATGTGGTCGTACCACTCCCACTCACCGCGCTTGATCGCAAAGGCCTTGTGCACCGCGACCACGCCGCCGCCGTTGCGCACATATTTTTGGAAGTTGGCCCGCTGGGCGGGATCCAGATCGGTGGCCGGCGTATTGAGCAATACAATGGCCGCGTAGTGCGACAGATCGCCATCGAAGGCTTTGGCATTCCACGCCCACACCATCTGAACATCATGCTTGCGCGCCATCGCTTCGAATTGCGGTTTGGCCACGGGGATATAGTCGTGGTGATACTGATTGGGGAATGGCGGCCACCAAGATCTTGAATTGCTCGGCCGACGCGTTGAATGCGCAGATCAGCAGCAAGCCCAACAGCCATATCGATTTCATGCAGTTACTCGTGGTGGTGACGATCATCCGGAAGTGTACCTGTGCGATGAAGGCATGCCTTCGCATGCATTTGGAATAGCTGTTGATCGCCCTACAACCGATGGCCAAGGCAAGCAGACGCGTATCGACGCGATCGCAAAGCAAGCACGCATGCGTGCGTGCGTGCAACGTCGCAGCACGCTTGCTTACACGATGCCGCACACGTGTGCACGCGATGCATGGCTGCAGTGCGGCGACCAACCGCTCGCATGAGCTGTGCCGATTCAACGCTCTGGCAACGCCCGCTTTGCGATCAGCAGCACTGTGCCGATGGCGCACGCTAAACACGCCGATGGCGATCACGCACCGCGGCGTCCGCCAGCAGTTACAACCAGCCTTTCTGCCGCGCCAACCGATACGCTTCGATCCGATTGGCCACACCCAACTTGCCGATGCATTCGGACAGGTAATTGCGCACCGTGCCGTGCGAGAGCTGCAACTGCTGCGCGATCTCGCTGGCGGAGCGGCCTTCGCCGGCCAGTCGCAGCACCGTCCGTTCGCGTTCGCTCAAGGGGTCTGCTTCCACCCACGCATCGATGGCCAGCTGCGGGTCGATCACCCGCCCGCCGCGGTGCACCTGGCGCAACGCATCGACCAGTTGTTCGGCGGGCGCATCCTTGAGCAGATACCCGGCCACGCCGGCATCCAGGGCACGGCGCAAAAATCCCGGCCGCGCGAACGTGGTGACGATCATGACGCGTACCGGCAACGCCTGGCGCTGGATCCGCTGCGCCAGTTCCAGCCCGGTCAGGCCAGGCATTTCGATATCGGTGACCAGCACGTCCGGCTGCAGGCACTGCAGTTCGCGCCATGCGCTTTCGCCATCGCCGGCGCTGCCGACCACCGCAATATCGTCCTCCAGCCCGAGCAAGGCCACCAGCGCGCCACGCAGCAAGGCTTGGTCTTCCGCCAACAACACCCGGATCATCGGTCGCGCTCGCATGCATGCAACGGTTGCGCACGATAGCAGCGCTGCCACATGCCGTGCACTTGGCAGCGCAACCAAAGGCGCGTCAAAGCGGCTGCGGCATCGCCGGCGGCGACGTTGCGGGGACAACTGCAGGCCGCGGCAACGGCAGACTGGCGCGCAATCGCATGCCGCGCGGCATGGCCTGCACATCCAGCGCGCCACCCAGGGCGTGCAGGCGTGCGCGCATGCCGTCCAGGCCGTTGCCAGGCACGATCACGCCGCCGCGGCCGTCGTCGGTGATTTCCAGCATCGCCTGCTCGCCGTGCGCGCGCAGCTGCACACGCACACGTTTTGCCTGGGCGTGGCGCTGCACATTGGTGGCCGCCTCGCGCACGACCAAGGCCAGCGCGGTTTCATGCTCGGGCGGCAAGGCCAGCGGCTCCAGGTGTTGCTCCAGCGCAATGCCGTCCAGGTCCAGCAGCACGCGCGCAGATGCCAGTTCGGCTACCAGGCCGGCAGCACGGATACCGGTGACCGCACGTCGTACCTGCGCCAATGCCTCGCGCGAGACCTGCGCCACCGCGTCGATCTCGTTGCGTGCGGCCTGCGGGTCGCGCTCGATCAGGCGCGCAGCCAGATCGGATTTGAGCGCCACCAGCGACAGGGTGTGGCCAAGCAGATCGTGCAGGTCGCGACCGATGCGCTCGCGTTCGGCAGTGGCTGCCAAACGGCGAACTTCGTCCTGCGACAAGCGCAGCAACGCGTCCTTGCGTTCGTTGATGCTGTACACCGCGCCCACGGCGGCCATGCCCAGCACCGTCACCGGCATCCACACCAGCGCCTGCAGGCTCAAGCCAAGCCAGTGCGCCCAGCTCAGGTACAACGCGTTCATCAGCAGCAACATCGCAAAGTGCCGCCACAACGCGTGCCGCGTGGAGGGGCGCAAGGTCAGGCAGGCGAACACGAAATAGCTGAGCCCTGCCGCGTACACCGGCAGCAAGGCGGCGCTCAGCGCCGCCATCGCCCAGGCATAGCGGTACAAGGTGCCGCGCGGTGCCAGCAACATGCGTGCGTACAGCAGCACAAACAGCGGATACGACGCCAGCGTGCACAACAGCCAGGTCCTGTCGTAGCCACGCGCAGAAAACGCCGGCACCACGAACACCCAGGCCGACCAGAACAGATGCACGCTATCCATCCAGGGCGATTGGCCCTGCGCCAGGCGCGCGGCCACCTGCGAACTGGCGGCGGGACGAAGCCATGCGGGTAACCGGAGGCGCATCAGACAAGGTCCGTGTGGGTGAGCGGATTCTGCCACTGCCGGGCCCGCCTGCGTGCGGCTGAATGCAGGACGATATGGGTGAGCGGCCTCATGCATGCTCCTGGTGATGACTGCGCTGCGATCGCCCGCCGAGGTTGCGATTGGCCTGCGCAGACGCAAGCCAGAGACGTGCAGTGTGCAAATGCAGGGAAAGCATGCCGGTCGCGGGTTGCCGAGGAGCTTCCAGTATTGCCGCCCGCAGCGCTGGCGCACGAGTAGCCGGTGTCATGGTGTGCGGATGACAGCTGTCACTGGTGAGCGTACCGCGCTGACTGCATGCTGCGCACCATCTGGCGGTGGCATCGGCGCATCGACCGTTCGTCGCCGCACCGCAGTTGGTGACTTCCGGCAGCTTGCGGCATCGCCTGCAGACCGTCACATTTCGCGCAGCCTTCCGTCCTGGTCATCGATGAACACTTCCGCCGATCTGCTCAAGCAACTCCGCATCGACCGCCAGCGCCCTGCCACGCCGCCGCCCGCCCGCCGTACCGGCTGGATCCTCGCTGCAGTGATCGTCGTCATCGTGCTGGCCGCCGTCGCGTGGTGGTTCACGCGCCGGCCGGTGGTGAAGGTGCAGACCGCGCCGGTGGTGGCGATCAGCGCCGGTAGCAGCAGCGCATCGGTGCTGGACGCCTCCGGCTATGTGGTGGCACGACGCATGGCCACGGTGTCGGCGCAAGTCACCGGCAAGGTGCGCGAGGTGATGATCGAAGAAGGCATGCGCGTCGAACAAGGCCAGGTGATGGCCACCCTCGACCCGCTCGATGCCGATGCGCAGCGCGCCCTGTCGGCCTCGCAGTTGTCGGCCGCACACAGCCAGGTCGACAACATGCAGGCGCAACTGGCGGTGGCCAACGCCGATGCCACGCGCCTGCAATCGTTGGTGGGTGCGCAGCTAGTGTCGCGCTCGCAATACGACCAGGCCATCGCGCAGCGCGATGCCTTGCGCGCGCAGTTGCAGAACGCCCAGCGCAACGTGCAGGTCGCCTCCGACCAACTGGCCATCGCCGGCATCCGCTCGGACTTCAACGTAGTGCGCGCGCCATTTGCCGGCGTGGTGACGGCCAAGGCCGCGCAGCCGGGCGAAATCGTCTCGCCGTTGTCGGCCGGCGGCGGGTTCACCCGTACCGGCATCGGCACCATCGTGGACATGGAATCGCTGGAAATCGAGGTGGAAGTGGGCGAGTCCTACATCGGCCGCGTGCAACCCAAGATGCCGGTGGAAGCGGTGCTCAATGCCTATCCGGAATGGAAGATTCCAGGCGAGGTCATCGCCATCATCCCCACCGCCGACCGCGGCAAGGCCACGGTGAAAGTGCGCGTGGCGCTCAAGGTCAAGGACCCGCGCATCGTGCCGGAAATGGGTGTCCGGGTGAGCTTTCTGGAGCAGGCCAAACCGCAACAGGCAACCCAGCCGCAGGGCGTGCGCGTCCCGGCCGCCGCACTGGTGGAGCGCGATACGCGCACGGTTGCGTTCGTGGTCGGCGAGCAGAACATCGTCAGCGCGCGTGCCGTCACGACCGGGATGGTGATGGGCGAGGACAGGCAGGTGCTCTCGGGCCTGGCCGCAGGCGACAGCGTGGTACTGAATCCGCCGCAAGCCTTGAAGGATGGCGACAAGGTGACCGACGCGGAACCGGACGCTGCCGAGTAACGCACTACGACAAACCGCGCAGGCAGCAACCACTCAGAAGCACGGAAAGCGCGTTGATGGAAACGGCAGCGGTGCAGGCGCCTGCGCCGCGCAGCGATAACGCTGCTGAATCCAGTAATGCAGTATCGGCCGCGTGTTCGCGCATCTGCGCTGGCGCAGGTCTTCACCATTTTCAGCCAGCGTTGTCGCACGCACGTTTCAGACACCGGCAACGTGCGTGGCACATGTGTCGCAACAGCACTCGTTGCCTTGCCTGCACTTGCCGCAGCGCTTCATCGCATTTCAGCTCACCGTGCTACTGCAGCCGCCTCACATTCGCCATCGCTCTGCGCAGCGCTTCATCTCTTCCATCGCACCGCCAGGAGTTGCCATGTCCGCTCTCGTCAGTTTGCGCAACATCACCAAGACCTACCAACGCGGCCCCGAGCAGGTGCAGGTACTGCACGGCATCGATCTGGAGATCGCCAGCGGCGATTTCGTTGCACTGATGGGGCCGTCTGGCTCCGGCAAGACCACCTTGCTCAACCTGATCGGCGGGCTGGACAACCCCAGCGGTGGCGAGATCGAAATCGAAGGCGAACGTATCGACCGCATGAGCGGTGGGCAGCTGGCGACCTGGCGCAGTCACCACGTCGGTTTCGTGTTCCAGTTCTACAACCTGATGCCGATGCTCACCGCGCAGAAGAACGTGGAGCTGCCGTTGCTGCTCACCTCGCTCAATGCCGCCCAACGCAAGCGCAATGCCGAGATCGCATTGACCCTGGTCGGCCTGCAGGAGCGCCGCAACCACAAGCCCAGCGAATTGTCCGGTGGCCAGCAGCAACGCGTGGCGATTGCGCGCGCAATCGTGTCTGATCCCACCTTCCTGATCTGCGACGAGCCCACCGGCGACCTGGACCGCCACAACGCCGAAGAAATCCTGCGCCTGCTGCAGGAGCTCAATCGCGAACACGGCAAGACCATCGTGATGGTCACCCACGACCCCAAGGCCGCCGAATACGCCACCCACACCATCCATCTGGACAAGGGCGAGCTGGCCGACGCGCCGCTTGCACTGTAAGGGAGCGCTGCCATGAAGTATCTCTCGCTGGTTTGGGCGCAGTTGTTCCGCAGCAAGACCCGCACCTTGCTGACCCTGCTCTCGGTGGTCGCGGCGTTTTTATTGTTCGGCATGCTCGATTCGGTGCGCGTGGCCTTCACCTCCGGCGGTAGCGTCAGCGGCGTGGACCGGCTGGTGGTGGCATCGCGCTTGTCGATCACCCAGTCGTTGCCGATCACTCTGGAAAACCAGATCCGCAGCGTGCCGGGCGTACGCGATGTGACTTCGGCAATGTGGTTCGGCGGCATCTACCGCGACCCGAAGAATTTCTTCCCGAATTTTTCGGTGGCGCCCAATTTCTTCGATGTGTACAGCGAATATCAATTGCCCAAGGATCAGCTCAAGGCGTTCCAGACCACGCGCACCGGCGCGATCGTTGGCGAAAGCCTGGCCAAGGAAAACGGCTGGAAGATCGGCGACACCATTCCGCTGCAGGCCACCATCTTTCCGCGCGGCGGCAGCAATGACTGGCCGCTGCAACTGGTCTGCATCTTCCGCATGAAAGACCGCACCGTGGCGGCCAACCAGGAACGCCAGTTGATGATGAACTGGAAGTACTTCGACGAGTCAAACGACTACATCAAAAGCAGGGTGAGTTGGTACACGGTGACGCTGCGCAATGCCGACCAGGCATCGCGCGTGGCCCAGGCCATCGATGCGTTGTCGGCCAACTCCGACCATGAAACCAAGTCGCAGACCGAATCGGCATTTCAGCAGGCCTTCGTCAAACAGTTCGCCGACATCGGCTTGATCGTCACCTCGATCATGGCCGCGGTGTTTTTCACCTTGCTGCTGCTGACCGGCAACACCATGGCCCAGGCCGTGCGCGAGCGGATTCCGGAGCTGGCCACGCTCAAGACGCTGGGCTTTCAGGACCGCACCGTGCTGAGCCTGGTGATGGTGGAGTCGATGTTGCTGATCGGCCTGGGCGGTTTGATCGGCATGGGATTGGCCGCGCTGGTGATCCCGGCGGTTGCAGCACGCAGCGGTGGGCTGATGCCGACCCAGACCGTGCCGCTGCAGACCTGGCTGGTCGCCTTCGGGCTGATGGCCGGCATCGGCATCGTGGTGGGCGTGCTGCCGGCGTTACGCGCGCAGCGCTTGAAGATCGTCGATGCACTCGCCGGCCGCTGACAGGAGCATGCACATGCAACGCAAATAGAAAGATCGTGGGGTCAACGCGCTGTCGGTCGTGCTGCTGGCGATCGGGCTGGCTGCCTGGATCGCACTGCCGTGGATGGTGCTGCTGCCGATCGGTGGATTGCTGGCGGTGTGGCTGGTGGCCACCCGCAGCGGCAGGCTCTCGCTGGCTGCCGCACGCATCGGTATCGCCACGCTGCCGCAGCGCTGGGGGTCCAGCTCGGTGATCGTGGTCGGCATTGCCGGCGTGGTCGGCGTGCTGGTGGCGATGCTGGCAATGGGCCAGGGCTTCCAGGCCACGCTCAACAGCACCGGCGACGACACCACCGCCATTGTCCTGCGCGGCGGTTCGCAGGCCGAAACCAACTCGGTGATCACCCGCGACCTGGTGCCGCTGATCGGCAGCCTGCCCGGCATCGCCGCCGATGCCAATGGCCGCCCGATGCTGTCGCCGGAACTCTCGCAAGTGGTGAACATCGCCTCGCGCTCCGACGGCACCGACGTCAACGCACAACTGCGCGGCGTGGGCGAACAGGCCTGGGCCGTGCATGACAAGGTCAAGATCGTGCAGGGCCGCCGCTTCAACACCGGCCTGCGCGAAATGGTGGTGGGCAAGGGCGCGTTGAACCAGTTCCGCGGACTGGAGCTGGGCAAGACCCTCACGCTTGGCAGCCAGCAGTGGACGGTGGTGGGCGTGTTCGCCTCCGGCGATGCGCACGATTCGGAGCTGTGGACCGACGCGCAGACCCTGGCCACCACCTACAACCGCAGCGCCTATCAATCGATCAGCGTGCGCACCAACGGCAAGGCAGGCTTCAGCGCGTTCAAGACCGCCATGGCCGCCGATCCGCGGCTCAAGCTGGATGTGGAAACCACCCGCGCCTATTACGGCAAGCAGGGCGGCGGGCTGAACAAGCTGATCAGCATCCTGGGCACGGTGATCGGGGCGATCATGGCAGTGGGCGCGGTATTCGGCGCGCTCAACACCATGTACGCAGCGGTGGCCACGCGCGCGCGCGAGATCGCCACCATGCGCGCGATCGGCTTCCGCGGCACGCCGGTGATCATGGCGCTGATGCTGGAAACCATGCTGCTGGCATTGCTGGGCGGGCTGCTGGGCGGAGCGATCGCCTGGGCGGTGTTCAACGGTTACACCGTCTCCACGCTGGGCAGCAACTTCAGCCAGGTGGTGTTCCAGTTCAAGGTCTCGCCGCAGCTGCTGTGGAGCGGGCTGAAATGGGCGCTGGGCATCGGCCTGGTGGGCGGGCTGTTTCCGGCGCTGCGTGCGGCGCGCCTGCCGATTACCACGGCGTTGCGTGAGGTGTAGGCGGGCTGTTCGCCCGCAGGGATTCGGGAGTCGGGATTCGGGAGTGGGGATTGGTGACAGCCGGAGCACAGCGCATGGCGGCTGCGGCTGAACACATTGCAGGCTGTCATGGTTTTGTCACTGCAGTGCGGTAGATGCGCGGGTCGGGCAGGCCGTAGCCTGCTCGGCCGTTTGCTGCATCGATCGATCGCCATGACGCGCCTGCTTGTGCTGGTCTGCGCCTGCCTGTGGCTGGCCGGCTGCTCCTCTTCTTCGACCTCGCTCAGCGAGCGCCTGGTTGCGCCCGGTGGCACCTCGCCGCTACTGGACGAAGAACGCATTGCCGCCACCATCGCCACGGTGCCCAACCGCAGCGGGCATGTGGTGACGCGCGATGGCGTGCCGATCTTCTGGCGCGCGATCGACCCCGGCCAGTACGCCATGCACTATCGCTACCTGGGGCAGCGCAACGACCCGGCGCATGCGCTGGATGTGGATTTCAGTTTCCAGCTACCGACTGCCAAACCGCCAGTGCCGCGCGGCACCGTAGTGCTGCTGCACGGCTGGATGATGGATGGCGACTCGTTGCTGCCCTGGTCGCTGCAGCTTGCGCAGGCCGGCTACCGCGTGGTCACCATCGACCTTCGCAATCATGGTCATTCCGGCGGCGGCCCCTCCGGCTACGGCACACGCGAATCCGACGACGTCATCGATGTGCTCGACTCACTGCAACCACGCGGCGAAATCCGCGGGCCGCTGTATCTGTTCGGTATTTCCTACGGTGCGGCCACCGCGCTGTTTACTGCCGACAAACTCGGCTCGCGCGTAACCGGCGTGGTGGCAATGGAATCCTTCGCCAATGCCGGGCGCGGCATTCGCGACATGGTGCCGCACCTGCTCGCCAGCCAACCGCTCGGCTGGCGTGGGCGGGCGGTGGCGGCGTATGCGCGTTGGCGCTATGCCGACCAGAATATCGACGCGGTGATTGCGGCGGCCGACACCCAGCTCAAGCTGGACCTGGACCGTGTCGATGTCGCGCACGCCCTGGCCGACACGCGCAGCTGCGTGCTGCTGTTGCACGGCGATGCCGATCAGCACATTCCTGTGGCGCATGGCCGCGCACTGGCCCTGGCCAGCGCGCGTGCGCATTACCTCGAACTGCCTGGCGAAAACCATTTGAGCCTGCCACTGCGGCTGGACGTGCTCGGCGGACCGATCGACCAATGGCTGGCACAGGTGCAACAAGACCCCAGCCATTGCCCTGCACCGCAGGCGCTGCCCGCGTCCACGCTGGCAGTGGCCAGCCCGTTCGTGCCGCCGCGCAGTTGAGCGCGACATCGCGCACGCTGACGCGACGCAGAGAAAATGCCACACGCACGACGTGCGGTGAAGCGCTGACTCAGCGCGTCACCACCGGCTGCCGCGAACGCACCACGCTGTCGCCGACAAACAGCAGCAACCCCACCCAGATCGCCGCAAAACCAATCGCGCGTCCCTGGTCGAACGGCTCGTGGAAGAACCACACACCCAGCAGCAGCTGCAGGCTCGGCGCGATGTATTGCAGGATGCCCACCAGCGACAACGGAATGCGCCGCACCCCGTAGGCGAAACCGATCAACGGCAGCGCCGTCACCACGCCGCCGAAGATCAGCATCGCATCGGTGCGCAGGCTCCAGCCGCTCAGGAAGGCGCCACCATGGCCCTGCTCGCCCCACGCCGCCAGCAGCAGCGCCGGCACGAACAGGTACACGCTTCCACGCCCAGCCCGGCCACCGGATGCACCGCCACCAATTTGCGCAGCAACCCGTAAATACCGAAGGACACCGCCAGCCCCAACGCAATCCACGGCGGCGCGCCGGCATCGATGGTCAGCCACAGCACGCCCGCTGCCGCGCAGGTCACCGCCACCCACTGGATGCGGCGCAGGCGCTCTTTCAACACCAGCACGCCCAGCAAGACGCTCAGCAGCGGGTTGATGAAATACCCCAGGCTGGCCTCGATCACATGCCCGGCGTTGATCGCCCAGATGTACAGGCCCCAGTTGAACGCGATCGCCACGCTGCTGCCGGCCAGCATGCGCAGCGCGCCGGGCTGCGCGGCAATTCCGCGCCACCAGCGCAGGCCCGAGCTCGCCAGCAGCCACGCCACCACCAGCACCGTGCTCCACACGATGCGGTGGGCGATGATCTGCAGCGACGGCACCGCCTTGAGCAGATGCCAGTACACCGGCACCAGCCCCCACAGCACGAAGGTGGAAGCGGTGATCAACAACCCGCGGCGCGCTTCCTGCGGCGACACCGCGCTCATCGCCGCGCCTTGGCGAAGGTGACCACCAGCACGCCGGCCAGGATCACCGCCATCGCACCGATGTCGTGCGCGCTGAAGCGCTCGTGGCCGAGCCAGGCGCCCAGGCTGACCGCAATCACCGGGTTGACATAGGCGTAGCTGCCGGCGAGCGCAGGGCGCACGTGATGCAGCAACCACACGTAGGCGGTGAACGCCACGATCGAGCCGAACACGCACAGGTAGGCCACCGCCAGCAGCCCTTGCGGACTCGGCCACACCTGCGGGCGCTCGCCGATCAGCAGGCCGGTACTGACCAGCAGCACGCCGCCGCACAGCATCTGCCCGGCGGCGGTCATGAACGGCGAAGGCAGATCGCGGCCGCGCGACCACACCGACCCGAATGCCCAGCCGATCGGTGCGATCAGCAGCAACACCAGGCCGCCCGGCGTCGCGGTCAGGCTGCTGCCGGCGTTGAGCCACACCACGCCCAGAAAGCCGATCACGATGCCCAGCCATTCGCCGCCGCTGGCATGCTGGCCGCGCAACGCGCCAAACAAGGCCATCCATAAAGGCACCGAGGCCACTGCAGTGGCGGCCAGCCCGGACGACACGCTGCGCTCGGCCAGCACCACCATGCCGTTGCCCAGCAGCAGCAACGCAGCCCCCATCAGCGCCACGTTCTTCCACTGCGCACGCGTTGGCGCCGCCACACCGCGCCAGCGCAGCACGCTGTAGAGCACGCTACCGGCGACGATGAAACGTGCGCCGGACACCATCGTCAGCGGCTGCGCGCCACCTTCCAGCGCAAATCGGATCGCCAGATAGGTTGAGCCCCACATCACGTAGACCAGCAACAAGGCGAGAACGACTAACCCGCTGCGCGCAGGCGCGGCAGCATCGTGAGAGGAAGACATCGGAACAGTGCCAGGCAGTGCAGCGGAAGCTTCAATTCTAGAGCACATGGCAAAGCACACGCCGCACCCCGGCCGCGCTATGGTGCACGTCACACCGCATCCGAGCGTGCATATGCATCGCCTTCTTCGCTGGCTGGCCCTGGTCACCCTGTGCACAACATCCGCCACGGCATCGGCACGCGCTCCCGAGCCGTGGGAACTCAGCGGCCGCAAGCTGATCGACGCCGGACTGGACGGATCGCTTGCGCCAGAAATCGTCGCGCCAGAGCAACGCGAGTTCAAGGTGCTTGTCTCGGCCAGCCGCGCCGGCGCGTATCTGCTCGGCGTCGCCAGCGCCAGCTATCGCACCGGCTGGTGCATGCCGGCGGGCAGCACCGGCACGCCCGATCTGCAGGCGGTCATCGCCGATATCGGCGCGCTGCCCGATACACGCCAGGACCAAGCCGCACCCGACTTGATCGTCCAGGCGCTGGCAAAGCGCTATCCATGCGGCGGCAGCGACAAGAGCAGGCGTGCCGGCAGCGGCAACTCACCCAATACCGCCAAGCCGTAGGGCACGCCTATACACAGTCGTTCAATGCGCTGGCGTTGATCACAACGCCAGCATGTGCACTGCGCGAGGACCAACGTCCCGAGCAGCCGTCTGGCGAGCGTGGGCGGCGCGCGGGATGCGCACACGCACGAGCAAGTGCATGCCACCGAGCATTGGTTGCGTTCGCTTGGCGTAGCGCTCAGTCATCCGATCCGCATGGACAGCGCGCAGCATCCCAAGTGTACGAGCGCACATGCCGCATCGAATCCGGCTGCGCCCGTCTGGCGATCAGCGCAGGCGTCCTGATCGCTGCTCTTGGCCTCGATCAAGGGCACGGCACCCTCTCGCTCCTGCGCGCTTACTTGCGCGCCGCATCGCTCTTGGCACGGATCGCCTTGAATTCCGAGCCATCCTGCCAGCTCGGCCACTGCCGGCCATTGGCCAGCGCCACGCCCACGTCGTAGACCAGCGTGGTATCGGCGGCATGGCCGCTGGCATCCCATTGCGGGGTCCAGCGATCGCACGGCTGGTGGTAGCACTCGGCGAAATACTTATCGCGCAGTGCCTTGCCGGCTTTGACGCCGCCGTCGAGCATGTCCAGGCCGGGGCCGGCGGTGATCGCCGGCACACCCATGCGCGCGAACGCAAAATGATCGGCGCGGTAGAAGAAGCCTGCTTCCAGATTCGGGTCCGGCGAGTAGCTGCGACCACGCGCCTTGGCGGCGGTTTCAAGGTCACCTTCCAGCGACACCCGCCCACGTCCCCACGAGGCGATGTCGCGGGTCGGGCCATCGGGGCTGAACATTTCCATGTTGAGCACGGCCACGGTCTTGTCCAACGGCGCCAGCGGATGCGCGGCGTAGTAGTTGGCGCCGAGCAGGCCCTTTTCCTCGGCAGTCAACGCGATGAAATACAACGTGCGCTGCGGCTTGGGGCCGGCTGCGAATACGCGCGCCAACTCCAGCACGCTGGCCACGCCGGTGGCGTTGTCCACCGCGCCACGCCGAACCGTATCGCCACCGGCATCGGCCTTACCGATCCCAAACGCATCCCAGTGCGCGGAAAAGATCACCGTCTCATCCGGATGCGCACTGCCGGTGAGTTTGGCCACCACGTTATGCGTCACCACGCGCTCGCGCTTGAGCTTGAAATCCACCGACAACGCCGCATCGCCCAGCGCCACAGGCGCGAAGTCGCGCTGCTGCGCACGCAGCTTGGCCTGTTCGAAATCCAGGCCGGCCTGCTTGAACAACGACACCGCCAGTGCACGCTGCATCCAGCCACGCACCGGCACATGCTGCGCGCGGGCGTCGGCATCACTGCGCTCGATGTCGAACAACGGCGACATGCCCGAGCTCTGCACGGTGGCCCAGCCATACGCCGCCGGCGCCGTCTCGTGCACGATCAACACACCGGCCGCGCCGCGCCGTGCGGCCTCTTCGTACTTGTAGGTCCATCGGCCGTAATACGTCACGGCCTTGCCGTCGAACGCGCCCGGCTGCGGCGATTCGAAATCGGCATCGTTGATCAGTACCACCGCGATCTTGCCGCGCAGGTCCACGCCCTTGTAATCGTCCCACTGGCGCTCTGGCGCACTGATGCCGTAACCGACGAACACCAGTGGCGCGTTCTTCAACGCAACCGCCTGCTGCGGGCGCAGGCTTTGCAGGGTCACATCGTTGCCATTGACCAACGCCTGGGTCTTGCCGCCGACACGTAGACTCGCGCGCACCGGGCCATCCACCTGCGCGCGCACCAGCGGCACGGCCTGGGTCCAGCTGCCCTGCTCGCCGCCTGGCTCCAGGCCGGCCGCCTTGAACTGCTCGACCAGGTAATCGACCGTGCGCTGCTCGCCGGCGCTGGCCGGCGCGCGCCCTTCGAAATCGTCCGACGCCAGCAAGCGCACGTGACGCGACAATGCCTCGGCATCGATGCCGCCACCCGGCAGATCATTGGCGGCCTGCGCCACACCTCCCACAAACAGGCAGGCAGACAACAGCAGGATGCGCATCGGATTCACGGAGAGGCCTTGCAACGGTAGATGACACATAGTTTACAAGCGTGCAGCCAATCCAGGAGCGCTCTGACGGGAGAATGCAGTCGATCGCAGGGATTGCGTGCGTGGCGAAGAAGGGCCAACAACAACACTGCGCAGCCGCCAGGCAGGTGCGGACGCCGGTCGGAATCGGCATGCGCCACGCGTACGCCGCGGCTCTGAGCGCGTTGTCCACATCCACCCGCCGCCTGCTCGCTACCTGTAGTTAGCCAGCTCACGAGCAAATCACCTGTGGCTTGGCTGCAGAACCCTTGCCCGTCCAACATGCAAACCACCGCAAGTACTTACTTGGACGTGCTCCTGCACGAACTCTGCGCAGAAGGTCCCACGACGGTGAGCGGACAGGGACACGTTGAGATGGCCGCCGCGCACAATGCTCACTTAGACAACCAGCAAATTGTCTGGTGCGGTGTCCTCGCCGCTTGCGGGACCGTTGGCGGCATGGATGCCGCCAACGAGCCTACAAGGACGTACTTGCGGCGTGTCCCGCAAGCGGCCAGGGCACCGCGCACTCGACTGATCGGCTTTTAAACAACGTGACAATTCGCCACAGCATTCGAGCGGCGGTATCAGCCGCTCCAGGAGCGCTAACCCGTAGGCGCCGCACGATCCAGCCAACAGCCCAGCCCCTGCGCGTTGAGCTCGATATCTGTTGCCAGCAGCCGCTCCACGGCGGCATCGTCCAACCGACACTCATGTTGGCGCGCGCGTTCCAAATACAATTGGGTCAACGCCGCCACCATGCAGCGATGCCGGTCCGGACGCTGCGTGCAACCCAGCGCAATGTCGGTCATCGCATGAATCTGCTCGCCCAGCGCCCGCGCCAACGGTTCTGGCGAGGTGACACGGCCGTAATGGGTCAGATACATCGCCTCTGGTGCGGCGTCCATCAGGCGCGCGATCGATTGCAGCATGGCCTCGGGTTCGAACTGCACCGGTGAAGACGTCGGCAGGATGAAGGCGCCACGCGCACTGTCCAACGGGCGATACGACAGGCCGAAGGTGTCGCCGGTGAACCAGCTGCGGCTGCGCGCATCCCACACGCACAGATGATGGCGCGCATGTCCTGGCGTCTCGAGGGTGCGCAGCGCGCGCTCGCCCAGCATCACGGTATGACCCTCGCCCGCCGCCACCACGCGCTCGGCCGGCACCGGCTCGATAACGCCGTAATTGCGCGCCATCTCCGCCTCGCCATACACCGCGGTGGCGCCGGCAATCAGCCGCGCAGGGTCGATCAGGTGCGGCGCACCGCGCGGATGCACCAGCACCTGCGCATTGGGCAAATGTCGCAACAAGGCACCTGCACCGCCAGCATGATCCAGATGCACATGGGTCAGGATCAACCACTCCACCTGCGCTGGCGACAACCCGGCCGCCTGCACCGCGGCCAGCACCTGCGGTACCGATAGCGAGGTACCGCAATCGATCAAGGCAGCATGCTGCGCTTGGACCACCAGATACGCCGCATCAAATTGCACGCCACCAAAGCCGGTATCGATGGTGTGGATGTTGAACTCGGCTGTCGCTGTCATTGGCACCCCGCGGCGGCTGTCGAAACTGCAGTGTAGGCCCAAGCCTGGCGTCGCTGTCGTGCATGTTGCCACAGGCACGAGCTTACCCAGCCGCGACGCCCCACCTCTCCGCCTGCTGCACCGCGCAGGTCACGCCTCGCGCAAGGCATCCATCGCGGCAAGAATCACGTCCGCATCCACTTGCGCATGCACGCCCGGCAGCTGCAAATCGCTGGCCTGGGTAGCCTGTTTCAACCGTGCGATCACCTGTCCGGCATCGCGTGGCGAAGCGAAACCATCGCTCTGCAGCAGCAATGCGCCGGCGCCATCGTTCAACTTGAAATAGAACTGCCCATCGCGTTCACGATATTGCTTGAACACCGGCAGCGCGATCTTTTCGCTGGCCTGCACCGCCGCGGTGGCGGCCTGGCTGGACAGATCGCGCAAGCCCACCGCATCGCGCAACTCGGCCAGCAGCGGGGTGGCATAGCGCGCGCGCAGACGTGCACCACCGGCGCGCAGAATCGCTTCGATCTTGGCTGGCTCTGCCATCAACGCCTCGTAGCGTGTACGCAGCGGCGCAATCTCTTGATCGATCCGCTCGAACAGCTGCTGCTTGGCATCGCCCCAGCCGATGCCATCGGCAAACGCCTGCGCAAAAGCCGCAGATTCCTGCGGCGTGGCAAATGCCTGGTACAGCTGAAACAACGCCGACCCCTGCGTGTCCTTCGCTTGGCCAGGCGCACGCGAATCGGTAAGGATGGAATATACCAGCTTGCGCAATTCCTCGCGCGGCGCGAACAGTGGAATGGTGTTGCTATAGCTCTTGCTCATCTTGCGGCCGTCCAGGCCCGGCAAGGTGGACACCTGCTCGTCGATCACCACTTCGGGCAAGGTAAAAAGTCGCGCCCGTAGACATGATTGAACCGCTGCGCGAAATCGCGTGCCATTTCGATGTGCTGGATCTGGTCGCGCCCCACCGGCACCTTGTGCGCATTGAAGATCAGGATATCGGCCGCCATCAGCACCGGATACATGAACAAGCCTGCGGTGACACCGGCATCCTCGTCCTCGCCATCGGCGCGGTTCTTGTCCACTGCCGCCTTGTAGGCATGCGCGCGATTGAGGATGCCCTTGCCGGCCACGCAGGTCAGCAACCACATCAACTCGGTGGTTTCGGGCACATCGGACTGCCGGTAGAACCACACCTTGTCCGGGTCCAGGCCGCAGGCCAGCCAGGTGGCGGCGATTTCCAGCGTCGAACGCTGCGTACGCGCTGGGTCCTGGGCCTTGATCAGGCTATGCAGATCGGCCAGGAAATAAAAGCTCTCCGCATCGGCACCGGCACTGGCCTGGATGGCCGGGCGGATCGCTCCAACGTAATTGCCCAGATGCGGGGTGCCGGAGGTGGTGATGCCGGTTAGGACACGGGTGGTCATCGACGTCATGCCAGGGTGGGGTAGCCCCCAAGTTTAGCGGTTCCGCACTTTTGCCACCGCCGCACCGGCACCGGGGTTGGCTCGACGCCCGAACGCAGGACGGGCCGCACTGGGCGGCCCGTCGTCTGCACGCTGCTCGCCTCAACCGGCGGCAGGTCGGCGCACCCTTCAGGTGTCGTCTCAGGTGTCGTCGCGCAACGACTTTTCGAATGCGCGCACTTCAGTCTGGGCGCGGTCGCGATCCCAGCCATAGCGCTCCTGGAGCTTGCCCTGCAGATATTCGGCATTGCCTTCGGCAACCTTGAAATCGTCGTCGGTAAGATCGCCCCACTTGGCCTGGGCCTTGCCCTTCAACTGGGTCCACTTGCCGGAAATGATGTCACTGTTCATGCGATGACTCCGCTGATGCGGTCGCGATTGACCGTGGCGCCAGCGTGCCCACGCGGGCGTTGGTCCTGGATCAAAAGGTGTCAAACCGCCGATCACTGCACTAACCGTTGCCCACTGCCATCGCTGGCCTCGCAGCGCGCAGCAGCGCTGGCGGCAGGCGTGCCTTCTACGTGGCGCGCGCACAAAAAAACGGGCCTTGCGGCCCGTTTTTCTGCACGCGGCGAAAGATTACTTACGCGCTGCGTCTTCCACCTTCTCGCCAGCGCCCTGCACGTCCTTGCCGGCACCTGCGACGGTGTTGCAACCCGCCAGCATTCCCACCGACAACATCGACAGCACCAGCAGCACAATTGCACGCTTCATAACATACTCCTCATGGGTAAAGCGGCGCGTTGCCGCAGATCGATCAATTCAACAAGACCACGCGATGTGGCGGATCAGCACTTACCGTCGCTGCACTTTTCGGCCGTTTTCTCGACCTTGTTGCCCGCACCCTGCATGTCCTTGCCGGCGCCGGCCACGGTGTTGCAGCCCGTCATCACGCCGGACGAAAACAGGCCCAGCACCATCAGTGTCAGCAGTCGCTTCATCGCTTGTCCTCGTTCTATCACGGTGCCAGCGCACCTGGCTTGGCGCCAAATCTGACTGCGCGGCCGTGGATTTGATGTGAACGCGGCGCGGTGCGCTCGGTACGGATCAATCGCGCATCAGCGTCGACTTGCCAAACAGGCTTTCGACCAGATCCACCGCCAGTTCGGCGGTCGCATTGCGGCTGTCCAGCACCGGGTTGAGCTCGACGATATCCAGCGACCCCATGCGCCCGGTGTCGGCAATCATTTCCATCACCAGTTGCGCCTCGCGGTAGTTGGGGCCACCGGGCACCGTGGTGCCCACGCCCGGCGCGATGCTGGGGTCGAGGAAATCCACATCGAAACTCACGTGCAGGTGCGTATCGGCGCTCATGCCCTGCAATGCCGCTTCCATGGTGCGCTTCATACCGGCTTCGTCGATGTAGCGCATGTCGTACACATCGATGCGGTGCTGCTTGATCAGCCGCTTCTCCTCCGGGTCCACCGAGCGGATGCCGATCTGCCGCACCTGCTCGGGCAACAACGCCGGCGCACTGCCACCCAGGTGCGTCAGCGCCTCGGGGCCCAGCCCGCACAGGCAGGCCACCGGCATGCCGTGCACGTTGCCCGAAGGGGTCACCTCGCTGGTGTTGAAATCCGAATGCGCATCCAGCCACAGCACCCGCAACGGCCTGCCCTGCTCGCGGCAGTACTTGGCCACCGCCGTGATCGAGCCGATGCCCAGGCAATGGTCGCCACCGAGCATGACCGGCATGCGCCCGGCACGCAGGTCGGCATAGCTGGCGTCCATCAGCGCCTGGTTCCACGCCACCACTTCGTCCAGATGCCGGTAGCCGGCCTGTGGCGCCTGCCAGGGATTGCGCGGGCCATCCAGATTGCCCAGATCGCGCACCTCCACGCCGCGGCCGACCAGCGCCTCCTGCAGGCCGGCGATGCGTAGCGCCTCCGGCCCCATGCGCGCACCTCGGTGGCCCGCGCCGATGTCGGTGGGGACGCCAATCAAGGAAACCGGCACGTACTGCGTTGCCATACATTGCTCCAGTAGCGATAAAGCCGTGCAGTCTAGTTGCCCGCCCGCACAGTGACGCGCGGCAGCGCAGCACGCATGTCGCCCGTACTGAACATTGCGCGCAAACGCGAGGTTTAGATCTGCCTCGTCGCGCCGCTAACGTGACGTACCAAGGCACGTTGTGGCGCACCGGACTTTGCCGATTCTGCCTGTCTGACCGCCCAGTTAAGCACCACGGGCGAGCCTGGCAGCCTGCTCGGATCCGGGTGGTATGGTGCGCCGCCCGGCGCGCCACACCATGCACGTACGCGCCCGGGCCATCACGCAACAGGGGGATTTTCATGCCGCACAACGCCGTCAACCAGGTCGTCAAGGCTGCCGTAGGCGAAGTCCCGCGGGCGCTGCATTTCTACGATCTGCCGCGCATTGGTCACGAGTTTGCGCAGACCATCGAACGCGAGCCGGGCATCCGTCTGCTGATGCTTTCCACTGCCGACGGGCGTGCCATCACCGAACGTTCCAGCCTGGATGTGGACAGTCGCCGGCTTGCCGCGATGGCCAATTCGTTCCTGACCCTGGGCGAGACCCTGGCGCGCGAATCCAGCCTGAAAGAGGCCGATTACGCCACCATCAGCACGCGCGCCGGGCAGCTGGTGCTGATCCGCATCCGCGCCGACAAGCCACTGACGCTTACCGCAGTGGGCAGCAGCGACATCAATGCCGCTGCGCTGTTGTTCAACGCGCGCGATTGCGCCGGCCGCCTCGCCACCGTGTTGACGCCGCCGCACGGCTGAGCACTTGGCACTGTTCGTGCATGCCGCAAGGCACCCATTCCTCATCGTTCGTAAGGACCACACGTGTCAAAACTCAATCTGGAACACCTGCATTCGCTGGCCGGCTTCGTCGGCGCGGCGCTGGTCGATAGCGACAGCGGCATGGCGCTGGGCATGACCGGCGGTGCCGAGCTCAACCTGGAACTGGCGGCGGCCGGCAACACCGAAGTGGTGCGCGCCAAGCGCCGTATCGCCGAACAGCTCGGCCTGAACGACACCATCGAAGACATCCTGATCACGCTTGCACGCCAGTACCACCTGCTGCGCCCGCTGGAAAGCAACAGCACGCTGTTCCTGTATGTCGTGCTGGACCGTGCCAAGGCCAACCTGGCCATGGCCCGTCACGAGCTCAAGGCGTTCGAGAAAACCCTCGATTTCGGTTGATGCCCACGGCGCAGCGCCAGCGCATCGCCTGATCCAGCCTGCCGGTGCAGACCGGCAGGCATCTCGCAATCAATGCGCCGTTACGGCGCCAGCTCATGACCACACCCATCAACGCCATGCGGGTCGCCACGGCCGGCCTGGACCTGCTGCACACCACACGCCTGAAACTGGCGTGCTCGCTGCTGCTCGCCGACCGCATCGACGTGCAGTTGGGCCCGTGGCCGCAGCACGCAGCCGATGTGGTGGTCCTGGGCCTGGACAGCGCCGATGGCTTGGCTGCCTGGCAGGCATTGCAGGGGCAACCTGTGCGTGTGCTGGTGGTGTCGCGCACACCCATGGCCGGCGCGTGGATCAAGCACGGCGCCACCGTGCGCGAACTCAACGAACACGTGCGCCTGCTGCTGTCCTCGCCGCACGCCACCCCGGTCGCGGAGCCGGCCTTGCTGCTGCGGCACTGCCGCGGCGAATTCGGCGCCGGCGCAGTGACGCAGCATGCGCAGTTGCACGTGCGTGTGGACCCGCGCAATGGGTGCGTGCAGTTGCCCGCTGGCGTGGCGCTGGCAGAGGTGATCGCCGCGCTGGACCGCTCGGGCTGGCACGTCGTGCCCGACCCTGCCGCAACCGCGCTGCCCCAGCGCATTTCCTTCGAAGCGCTGTTTTTCGCCCTGCCCGAGCATCTGCGCCAGGCGCTGCCGGCGGTGGAACCCAGCCATGCGCTGCAATTGCGCCAGTGGCCGGAGTTGACTGCAGAAACCAGCTCGCCAGCCCAGTTGCTGGCCATCGCCCACCTGCATGCGCGCCCCTGGCGCCCGCAAGCGCTGGCCAATGCTTGCAAGC
Organism: Xanthomonas phaseoli pv. phaseoli; assembly: GCA_022749655.1. Classification (GTDB taxonomy): domain Bacteria; phylum Pseudomonadota; class Gammaproteobacteria; order Xanthomonadales; family Xanthomonadaceae; genus Xanthomonas; species Xanthomonas phaseoli. Next base: position 1,045,583 of record CP094243.1, on the reverse strand, counting down.
TGCCGCTGCAGACGGTGGAATGCCTGTTCGCCGCTGCACTCGCCAGCGGCCTTGCCCAGACTGCGGAGATTCCCGTGCCTGCAACCCAGCACCGCCCAGATGGCGGCAACACGCGGTTCTTTTCCTGGGTCGCCCGTCGGTTCGGCCTTTCCCTCTTCCAGGCGCAGTCATGAGTCTTCCAGCCAACAAGCTGGTGTTCGTCGGCGGCATGGGCGCCGGCAAGACCACCGCGGTGCGCTCCATCTCCGATGTGGAGCCGGTGAGCACCGAAATGCCGCTCAGCCAGGATGCCTACGGCGACAAGACCTACACCACCGTCGCGCTGGACTACAGCTCGATCGAGCTGGAAGACGGCGAACTGCTGCATGTCTACGGTGTGCCAGGCCAGAAATACCTGGATTTCATGTGGCCGCTGGTGTGCGACGGTGCGCTGGGTGTCATCGTGCTGACCAACGCACGCGACCCGCAGATGCTCACAGCCACGCTGGAGTTGTTGCGCGAGTTTGCGCAGATCGCGCCCGAGGCCAGCCTGGCGGTGGGCATCACCATGACCGATGAAGTCGAGGATTTCCTGGTGCCGCCCTTTCGCGACGCCTTGGTGGCCGAAGGCTTCCGCGTGCCGATCATGCGCGTGGATGCGCGCTCGGCGACCCAGATCACCTTCCTGGTGAAGTCGCTGCTGTCCTATCGCTACACCTCGGCGAACAGCTGATCGAAAGCATGCTTGGCGCGGGTACTGGGTACGGCACGCAAGACAAGGAATCTGGTCACGACGGTGCCTGAGCGGGCGTCACGCGGGGATGCCGCCTCTAGGGTAGCGGCGACGCGTCCGTTTTCCTTGAAGCCAAAAACACGACTCAGTCGCGAGACGCGTGTGCAGTGTGTCTGACTTGTTCAGTATGGCCCGCGGGCAGAAGCCAGGATATCGGGACATTTCCGACATCGCGCAGGACATACCGCCGATAAGTCATCGGCAATAGAGGCGCCGCGCGCGTCGGATCCTTCGACCCCATCGACGCCGTGCCCCTCAAGCACGTCACGGCAGCGCCCGCACTGCAGCGTCGCGCCTGCCATGCGCTGTGCGGCCGAGTTTCGCCAGCGCCTGTCGCGATGGCTGCATGCTCTTCATCGCGGTGCTGCCGGTTAGGGTCCATCGCCACGATCAGATAAAGTAGCGCGATGACAATCGAACTGAAGCCCGGCGGCTTGCTGATCGCCATCGAAGGCATCGACGGCGCGGGCAAGACCACGCTCGCCCGCCGCCTGGCCACTACCCTGGAAGCGGCCGGCGCGCGCGTCGTGCTGAGCAAGGAGCCCACCAACGGCCCGTGGGGCAGCCAATTGCGCCAGTCCGCCGCCACCGGCCGCCTGAGTGCAGAGCAAGAAGCCGAGCTGCTCATCCGCGACCGCCACGAACATGTGGACACCTTGATCGCGCCCGCGCTGGCACGCGGCGACATCGTCATCCTGGACCGCTACTTTCCCTCGATGGTGGCCTACCAGGGCGCGGCCGGTCTGCCGCTGGACGAACTCCTGGAGCGCAACGCCTTCGCGCCGCGCCCCGACGTCCTGCTGCTGCTCGACCTGCCCCCGCCCACCGGCCTGGCCCGTATCCGCGCCCGCGGCGATGCGCCCAACCACTTCGAAACCCAGGACAACCTGGAACGCTGCCGCGCGATTTTTGCCGCGCTGGACTTGCCCGGCAAACACGTGGTGGACGCCAGTGCCGATGCCGACAGCGTGCTGCGCCAGGCCCACGCCATCATCGTGGCCGCATTGGCCGACCGATTGAGCGACGATGCAGCGAAGGCCGACACCGGCAAGGCCGCACTGGAACTGCTCTCGGCCGGTCGCCCGGCCTGATTGCTGCACCTCGCATCGCGCGATCGACATCGCGCGATGCACCTGAGATGGTGCACGCCACTTGCAGCGGCGACCAAACGGTGCGGACAGCCTTCAGCTGAGCGTGGATAGCGCGCTCAAGCACCGGAGCGCGACGCACCCTCCGGCTCTCAAAACGCTGGGTGCGATAAGGTTCGTCGGGACAGATGGCGGCAGGCAACGCGCCATGGTGCCTGGTAACCAGTTGATGCAAAGATTCCACACCGCATCGCGTGCTCGAACCGCCGCAACGTCAACTGTGATTGCCACGTCTGCGTGGATCGAAGATGGTGCCGACACCCGGATTCGAACTGGGGACCTACCGCTTACAAGGCGGTTGCTCTACCAACTGAGCTATGCCGGCGAAGGCAGGCGCGTTGCGCGCCGGTGCGCATTCTAGCGCAGCGCGGCGCAATCTAGCGAACGCTGACGCGTGGCACCGGCAGCCCCTTGCAGGACGCTGGGGGCCGTACTGGTGCGGACATCGATCCACCAGCGCGACTGCCCATTGCCGCTGGGCACCAGTTGCGCCGGGAATCCTGCGCCGACCAGGCTGGCCTGGCGCCGCTCGGCGCGCTCGCGGCTCTGGTACTGGCCCAGCGCCACGGTGTTGTCCTCGCCCTGCGCGATCACGTAGTAATCGCCCATCCCGGCCGCGGCAATGCGCTTGACCAGGGCCTGTGCCGCCGCGCGATCGCCCACGTTGGGCAACATCACCCGAAACGTGCTGATACCGGCGTCCTTGTCCTCGCGCACGCTGGCGCGACTGGCCTGCCCACGCACGCGTGCCAGCGCCGCATCGGCATCGGCGCGTGCAGCGAATGGCCCAAGGCTGGCGCAGCGCTCTGCGGCAGGCGGGGATGGCGCAGGCGATGGTTGTGCCGCCGTCGTGGCGACGCCATTAGCCGTTTTCGTAGCGGCGTTCGCCGCTGCCGACGTCTCAGCTGCACCGCGCGGCGCTTGCGCTGCGGCAGTGGTGGCCGCTGGCGGCGCTGCAGGCGTTGACGCCGAAGGACCGGCAACTGCCGGCGTGGGTACCGCTGCAGGCCCAGATGCTGGCGATGGCGATGGCGCCGGTGCAGTCGACGCACGCTCTGCCGCAGCCGTCGATTCGGTAAGCGCTGCAGCCGGCCGCACGGGCCCGCCAGCACCGGTTACCGTCGGCAGTAATTCCAGCCGCGCCACACCGGTCGGCTGCAGCGGCGCCGGCGGTGGTGCCGGCGGCGGCTGCAAGGCCCACCACAATGCCACCCCGGCATTGAGGACGATCAAGACGACGATGAGCGCACGAACGTACATGCCTGGATTCTACGGTGACGACACGGCGGTCGCCCACGTCGCCAGCCCGTCCAGCACCAGGGCCGCGCGGAACGTGGCATCGGGCAACAGCGGCAGCAACGGCGGCGCGCCACCGCCATGCACCAGCAGCCGCACCGGCACGCCCAGGCTGCGTTGGGCGTGCTGCAGGCTGCGCTCGATCAGCGCCACCGCCGCGCCATCGCAGCCGGAGGTCAAGGCATCGTCGGTGTCGATGGCCAGCTCGACGTAATCGCCGCCGCTGGCCGGCAGTTGCACCGCGCGCGCATGCAGCGCTTCGCGCATGGTGGTCGGCGAGGCGGCGATGCGGCCGCCGTGATGCAGGCCATCGGCGCCGAGCACGTCGATGGTCAATGCGGTGCCCACGCCGGCCACCAGCACCGGCGCGTCGCCGCGCGCGCCCAGCAACGCCAGAAAGCGATCCACGCCGAAGCGGCTCGGGTCGGCGTAAGCGATACGGAGCCGGCGCATTCGGCGGTGGTCCGCACGATGCGCACCTGCGTAAAGCGCTCCTGCAGGCAGGCGATCATGCGTTGCGTCAATGCCGGTGCGGCCACGCTGGCGACATAGGCAATACGCCCGGACGGCAGCGCCGCCAGCGCCGCGGCGTCCATCGCCTCGGCGCCATGCGCCCATGCCTGCACCTGGCCGGCACGGTTGCCGTGCAGCGCGCGTACTTGAAGCGCGAATTTCCCAGGTCGAACAACCACTCGCTCATGCAGGTCTCACGCTTACTTCTCCGGAGTGGAACAGACGCACCGTCTCGCCCAGTTGCACCCGCAACGCACCATCGGCCGCCAGGCCGAGCGCGACGCCACGATGGCAGGTGCCGGCCTCTTCGACCTGCACCGCACGCCCGCTCAAGACATCCAGGCCTGCATAACGCCCCAGAAACGGCGCCAAGCCCTGCGCCTCGAACAGGTCCAGTGCCGGCAGCAATCCGGACAGCACCGCTGCCGTCACCTGGTCGCGCGACACCGGCCTGCCCGCCAGGGTATCCAGGTCGATCCATGGCTGGTCGATGCCGGCCGCTGCCGTCGCCGGCATGTGCACGTTCAAGCCCAGCCCGATCACTGCACGCGCGTTGCCGGCCATCTCGCCGCCGCCTTCGATCAACAGGCCGCCCAGCTTGCGCTGCCGCGCCAGCAGATCGTTGGGCCACTTCAGCCCGACATCGGCGAACCCGCAACCACGCAAGGCTTCGGCCACTGCGACACCCACGGCCAAACTCAGGCCGGCGAGTTGGCCCAGCCCGCCATTGAAACGGCGCGAGGCCGACAGATAGATGTGCGCACCCAGCGGCGAGGTCCATTGACGCCCGCGCCGGCCGCGGCCGCCGGTCTGACGCTCGGCCAGCAGCACCGCCACGCCCTGGTCGGGCGCCGGCTGCGCCAGCAAGGTGGTGTTGGTGGATTCCAGCGTCCAGGCCACATCCAGTGCCGCCAGCCCAGCGGCCGCGTCGGGTGCCATGCCGGCGCGGATACGCGCCGCATCCAGCAGATCCAATGGCGCGGCCAGGCGATAGCCGTCACCGGCACGTCCTTCGATGTCGACACCGGCCGCGCGCAGATTCTGGATGCGCTTCCACACCGCCGCGCGGGTCAGCCCGGCATCGCGCGCCAACGCATCGCCGGACAGCCGGCCACCGGCGAGTTTGGCCAGCAACGCACGGTCATCCACGGCTGCGGCGGGCGATGCGGCGTGAGGTGGCGACGGCGCGGGCTGCAGCACCTGGAGGCAATACCTGCGCTGCGCAGCCGGCGTGTCGCCGGGACGAGGCGCGCGAGGCAGCATCGACGGGCCAGACCATGCGTACCGTCGGCGCGGTGACCGACCGCACCGAGCCTGCGCCCTGCCGCTGACCAGCGCGCGCGCGCGACCAATCTCCCGCAGCGCCTACGCCGCACCGCCGGCCGCCGGCGCCTTTCATCTCACAGTGCATTGCGCGCAAAGTCCCCGAATCCATCCGCCAAAGTATGCGCCAAGCCCTCCCGGGCGCCCAGCGTGGCTTGCGTGAGGGAGTGAAAAGCGCGTTATGATCGGCGACTCACGCCGCTTGCCCTGGATGTGGACGATGCGCCGAATCACGGTTTGCCTGCTCCTGTTGTTGGCTCCGCTTGCCGCCCTGGCATCGGACCAGCTGATCGACGGCGATCATGACAGCTGCATCAGCACCAATTCGGCCGCACGCGGCAGGACACCGGCGCCCGAAGCGGCACCGGCACGCAACAGCCCGCACAAGGCCACGCCGTCCACCGGCGGCGGCGGTGGCAGCGATGGCGATTCGTTATTCCCGCGCATGCGCACGATGCCGCGCTGGCACAGTTTCCTGCCGGGCATGTTCCGCTGATCCAGTGGTTGACGCGCTGGCTGCGCCGGCCGCCTCCCGACATTGCTGATGCGCTGTGGCAGCGGCTGTGCGGCAGTTGCGCCTGGGTCGCCGCGCTCGATCCGCCCCGCCAGCAACGTCTGCGCGCGTTGACCGCGCAGTTCCTGCAGCAAAAGACCATTTCGCCTGTCGACGGGCTGCTGCTGCAACCGAACGATCAACTCGTGCTAGCCGCGACCTGCTGCCTGCCGCTGCTGGAAATCGGCGCCGCCGGTTGGCGCGGCTGGTCGCAGCTGATCGTGTACCCGGACGCGTTCCGCGTGCAGCGCACCCACCTGGATGCGGCCGGGGTGATGCATGCCTGGGAAGACACCCTGATCGGCGAAGCCTGGGAGCAAGGCCCGCTGATCGTCAGCTGGGCCGACGTACAAGCCGACCTGGACGACCCGCAGGCGGGCTTCAACGTGATCGTGCATGAGATGGCGCACAAGCTCGATGCACTGGATGGCGCGCTCGACGGCACGCCGCCCCTGCCACGCGATGCGCAACGCGCCTGGGCACGCGATTTCCAGCATGCCTACGATGTGTTTTGCGAACGCGTCGATGCGGGCGAAGACACCCAGATCGATCCGTATGCCGCCGAAGCCCCGGAGGAATTCTTCGCGGTGGTCAGCGAATATCACTTCTCCGCACCGCACGTGCTGTTGCGCACGATGCCGCAGGTCGCTTTGCACCTGGAACGGTTCTACGGACGCTCGCCGTTTGCAGATTCCGTGCAACGGTAATGTGCCGCGTCGCGGGGCGGCGTGCGGTATCGCCGTTGGCAGAGGCAACCTGCAGCCGTGGTTTGAAGCAGATGCCGCATCATCGATGCAAACCGGCGTTCGATACCACGCACATGACCTGGCCTGTGCGGTCGCTCGCCATCCAGACTCACACCAATCCAAGATCGCGTGGCGTGGCACCCGGGAACACCCGCTCCAACTGCGCCGGCGACAGCCCCCACAAACGGCTGAGCATCCCGCCGAACAGGCTGCGGTAGTTGTTGAGCACCGGGTAATCGCGGTTTTGCAGCAGCTTCGCCTGTTCGACCGCCACCTGCTCGCCCGCGATGCGGCCGCCGCGCACGCCACCGCCCAGCACCCAGTAGGTCGTGCCATGGCCATGATCGGTGCCCTTGCTGCCATTCTCGCGGAAGGTGCGGCCGAATTCGGAGATGACCACCACCACGGTGTCGTTCCAGGCCGGGCCCAACGCATCGGCATAGGCCGCCAGCCCTTCGCCGAGATTGCGCAGATTGTTGGCCAGGCCACCTTCCACACTGCCCTGGTTGGCATGCGTGTCCCAGCCACCGACATCGACAAACCCCAGGCGATAGCGCTCGCGCATCAAGGTGGCCATGCGCCGGGTTTCATCGGCAAACGTACGTGCACTGGCGGCGCCACGGCCGGCCTGCTCCATCTCTTCGCGCAACTGCGCGGTGACCTGCTGACGCAGCGCCAAGCCCTCGCGCGCAGCGGCCGCCAGCGGCGTGCTGTCGTACATCTGCGACAGGATCTGTGCCTGCCGCGCATCCAGCCCGCCTTTGCCGATACTGCGCAACGACACGTTGGGTAGATCGCCGCCGCCCTGGAACGTCAGCGGCAACGAATCGGTGAACGCGATGGCCGGCACGCCACTGAGCACCCCCGACAGCCGCGCCATGAACCCGGAACGGTAATCGCGATGCTTGCCGGCCTGGCCGGATTCGATATCGTCCTGGGTTTCGAAGTGGCTGCGCGACAGGTCGTCGGTGCCGGCAAACGGCACGAACGCCACTTGCTTGCGTTCCCACAGTGGCAGCAGCGTCTCGCGCACCACCGGGCTGAGACCCCACTGCGCATTCAGCGCCAGCGTACTGTTTGGATTGCCGGCATCTGGCCGCGCAATCGCCAGGCTCGGCCGCGACTGGTAATAAAAATCGCTGCCATGCGGCACCAGCAGATTATTGCTGTCGTAGCCGCCACGCAGAAACACCACCAGCATGCGTGCGCTATCGCGTGGCGCAGCGAACAGACGACCGGCCCACGGCATGCTTGCAGCGCGGCTGCAGAGGCAAGCAGAAATCGACGTCGTTGCATGGTGTCCTCCCGTGGCGTTGACCGCCTGGTACTGGTTAGATCGTTGGATCGGTTTATGCATCTGCGCGCATTGAATCGTCGGCGTTGCAGCAGATCTGAATCGGTGTGACTGCGTCAGCGGTAATTGAAGTCAGGCGACGACAACAAGAATCCATTCCATTCGGCGGGCGAGCGCGCTTGCGTCAGTGCCTGCTGGGTCGCGGCAGACAGCGAGGGCGCCAGCCAGCGGTACGAGGGGCGTGTCGATCTGCGTCACTGCCGGAATCGGCGTGTCGTTGTCGCCGTCCAGACGAAACAACTGCTTCGGTCCACCGCCGATCGAACGCGCCACCTCGAACCTGCGTGCCAGCTGCCCGGAACTGGTCCAGGCCTGCGACTGCAGCGACCAGCCATCGGGCGTGATGCGACCAAACAACGGTTCACCCAGCTGCTGCACCCAACTGGCCATTGGCGCGGCATTGATCACCGGTTGACCCTCGTACGCCACCCGCATCGCCGACACCACAAACCGGTCGGGTCCTTGAACTTGCGCGGTTGCGCCTGCGCAAACTCCGGCGACGCCAGCATGGTCTGCATGACCTTGGCGATATCGCCATCGCTGTGCTGGAAGGTATTGGCCATGCGCGTCACCAGTGCCGCAGGCGGCGCGTCGCTGACGAAGTACTCGGCCAAACGCTGCGAAATGAAATGCGCGCAAGCCGGCTGCCGCACCAACAGCTGCACGGCGTGTTCGATCTCATCCAGCCCACCGCCGGCAATGCGCTGGCCAAGCAGCATCTTGTCGCCGGGCTGATGACGCGCCGGATTGAATTCGAACAGACCCTTGCGCACGACCTGCGCCTGCCCTGGCGCGGCAAGCGGCAACGGCGGTGCACCATTGGCCTTGATCGGCACCAGGCCCGCGCCGGTGAGGATCAGCGCCAGTTGCTGCACATCCTGCTGGCTGTAGCCGCCGTGCACGCCCAGCGTGTGCAGTTCCATCAACTCGCGTGCGTAGTTTTCGTTGACCTTGCCCTTGGCGTTCTTGGCATTGTCCAAGTATTCCAGCATTGCCGGGCTTTCCAGCGTGGCCATCACCAGGTCGGCGAACTTGCCGGTGGCATTGGGGCGGATGGCGTTTTCCATGTAGTCGGCCGCCATCCACTTCACCCGGGCCTTGTCGGCATACACGCTGAAATGATTGAGCCAGAACCACACCAGTTGCTCGCGCAGCTGATCCGGCGCGTACACCGCGCGCAACAGTTGCGCCTGCCGCGCCTGCACCAGCATCTGACCACCGCGCGCCTGCCACTGCTTGCGCAAGGCAACCTTCTCATCGCCATCGGGCATGGACTGCAGGCGGACCTTGTCGGCTTCGTACTGGGTCAGCAAATCCACCAGCGGGGTGTGCAATGCATCGAAGCGCTGCAACTGCGCGCGCACCGATGCGGGCAACGCAGCGTCGTCGCTGGGCTGCAACAACAGCGCCCCAAAGCGCTTGGGGCCCAGCCGTGTCAGCTGCGCCGCGCTGCCGGCATCAACCCCATAGGTGGCCCGCTGCAGCCAGCGCATCTGCGATGGAGTCAGTGGCGCTTGTGCAGCCGTGCAAGTAAGCGCGCACAGGCTGCCAATCAACAGCGGCAGCACACGCCATCCTCGCGTGCGCCGCACGTGCGTAACACGCGGATGCACGCCTACGGCTTGGCCAACTTGCTCGATCATGCAGCCCCTCCATCGCAACGGCTTGCCCGTCCAGTATGGGTAAGCCAACGCGTGAGGCGTTAAACGGTTGTCGGAACGCCAGCGCACATTGGCCACGGGTTCATCGGACCTGCGGCGGTCACAATCCCGGCGGCAGGGTCACATCGAAGCGGGCGCCGCCCAGTTCCTGCGAGCGCACCACCTGCAGCTCGCCGCGATAGCCCTTGATCAGGTCCTGCACGATGGACATGCCGATGCCATGCCCTTGCACACGCTCGTCGCCACGCACACCGCGCTGCAGAATCTTGGCCACGTCTTCCGGCGCGATGCCGGGGCCGTCGTCTTCCACCGACAGAATCAGGCCGGCACGACGGCTACCGGTGGTGGGCCCCGGTTTTGCGGTCAGCAGCACGCGGCTACGCGCCCACTTGAAGCCGTTTTCCAGCAGGTTGCCGAGCAGTTCCTGCAGATCGCCCGGCTCGCCGTGAAAGCGCGCTTCGGGGGAAATATCGAATTCGCACAACACGCCCTTGACCGAATACACCTTCTCAAGGCCACGCACGATTTCTTCGGCGGTCGGTTCGATCGGCAGCGGTGCCGCGAACAATTTGTGCCCGCTGGAAGCCGCACGCGCCAGCTGGTACGACACCAAGTCGTTCATGCGGCGCAACTGCACATCCATTTCTTCGTGCAAATCGCGCTCGGACGCGCCGCTATCCAGTTGGGTGCGCAAGACGGCAATGGGCGTCTTGAGGCTATGCGCAAGATCGGCCAGCGTGTTGCGCTGACGCTCCAGGTTGTCGCGTTCGCTTTCGATGAAGGCATTGATGCTGTCGGTCAGCGGCTCCAATTCGCGCGGATGCTGCTCGCTCATGCGCTGGATCTCGCCGCGCTGCACCTTGGTCAACTCGTTGATGACCCGCCGCAGCGGACGCAGGCTCCATTGCAGAATGAAGGCCTGCAGCACCAGCAACACCACACCGGCACTGCCTAGGTAGAACCACACTGCGCCACGGAACACGCGCAGCTGCGCACCCATCGAGCGCGCGTCCTCCATCACATAGATGGTGTACGGAATCTCGCCGCCGTGTTCGCGTTCGACATAGCTCACGCCTAAGCCGTAGCGATACAGCTGGCCCAGGCTACCGTCGATCTGGGTCATTTCCAGTGGGCCGATGAACTCTTCCTGGCGCGGCTCCAGCATGCGGCCGTGCGGAATGTTCGGGCCTTCGGCCGACATCGAGGTCCAGCTTTCGTCCGGACGGACCACTTCTACATAAAGCCCGCCGCCAGGCACATCGAAACGCGGGTCGGGCGGTTGACCGCCGATGTACAGCGACCCGTCGCGGACGAAATCGATATTGGCCGCATACGCGGAGGCGTAATTCTTCAGCCGCTCGCGCAGGTTCTTCTCGGCGGTGTCGGCAAACGCCACATCCAGCGCGTAACCGGCCAGCGCCAGGAAGGCCACCAGGCTGAGGCTGGCGGCCAGCAGCTGGCGGGCCTGCAATGAGCGCGGCCGCCAGCGTCTATACCACTTGGAGCGGCCCGGCACGTGGTCTTCCTGCTCGTTGACGCGCTGACTCAGCCTTCGGTACGCGGAATGGCGAAGCGATAACCGCGGCCACGCACGGTCTCAATCGGCTTGAGTTCACCATCGGGGTCGAGCTTCTTGCGCAGGCGACCGATGAACACTTCCAGCACGTTCGAATCGCGGTCGAAGTCCTGCTGGTAGATGTGCTCGGTGAGATCGGCCTTGGAGACCAGTTCGCCGGCATGCATCATCAGGTACTCGAGCACCTTGTACTCGTAGCTGGTCAGATCGACGTTGGCGCCGTTGACGCTCACCGTCTGCGCCGCCAGGTCCAGCGCGACCGGGCCGCATTCCAGCGTGGGCTTGCTCCAACCGGCAGCACGCCGCAGCAGCGCGTTGACGCGCGCCAGCAACTCTTCGACGTGGAACGGCTTGACCAGATAGTCGTCGGCACCCTGCTTGAGGCCCTCGACCTTGTCCTGCCAGCTCGAGCGCGCGGTCAGGATCAGCACTGGGAACTTCTTGCCTTCATCGCGCAGGGCCTTGATCAGCTCCATCCCCGACATCTTGGGCAAGCCAAGATCGATGATGCCGACATCGAATGGCACCTCACGGCCCATGTACAGGCCCTCTTCGCCGTCCTGTGCAGCGTCGACCGCAAAGCCTTCGCGCTTCAGACGCGCCGCAAGGGTTTCGCGCAGGGGAGCTTCGTCTTCGACCAAAAGGATACGCATGCACTCTCCCTAGTTACGTTGTCGGCCAGTGGCCGGGGAATTTATAAGACTGAACGCACAACTATCTACGTTCAGTGGTTATCGTCGCGTGGTGGCGCGTCGGGCGGCGAGTTCCGCGCAGGCGCGGCCTGCGTCTGCTCCGGCTCATACACGGTGTGCACGCGCCCGTCCTTCATGTACTTGACCCGATTGAGATTGCCGCCATCGAACGGCACGCGCTCGGCACCCAGGATCTGTCCACCGGTTGACCGCTGCACATGCCGAATGGTGTCCGACAGCGTGCGGCTGTTGCCGCGTGCCGAAGGCGGCATCGCCTCGCGTCCGCTCTGCACCATCGGGTAGCCCTGGCCCCAGGCCGACGGCGCGGCCATGGCAACCCAGAGGGCAACCAGAGCGACTTGGCGAGCGCGGCAGGGCAGTTGGGTCACAAACAAATCCTAGCGGGTTGTTCAGAAACATTCAAAATTTGTGAAATCGACCACGTATGGCTGAAGGTCGAGCGTCGAAATCGAGGCAAATTCTTGATTTTTCGGGGTGAATCCGATCTGAACTTTTAGCTTCACGTTAACGGCATTCAGTGAAATGAATAGCGATCAGGCCAGCATGCACGACCATTGCGCGGCAGGGCGGACGCGCCTGATGCAGCAGCCGCCTGAAACAGCCGGCAGCCCGTTCAGGAATGCAAGCGGTGGGCCAAAGTCAGGCAACGACTCGCCAGGGCCGCGTATCGGTGCGCTCCAGGGCCTGCTCGACCAGATCCCAGCCGGCACCCGGGCGATGTGCGCCTTCGCTCAGGACCTGCCGGAACGCCCTGCCTCCAGGCTGGCCATGGAACAGGCCCAGCACGTGCCGGGTCATGTGCTTCAAGGCCAGGCCCTGTGCCAGCTGTGATTCCACATACGGCTGATAGGCGCGCAGCAAGGACTCGCGTGGTTGCTCGGGCCGCTGGTTCAAGGCGGCATCCAGACAATGCAGGACGTACGGGTCGTGATAGGCGGCGCGGCCGAGCATGACGCCGTCGGTGTGCTGCAGATGCGCCATGGCCGCGTCCACGGCCACAATGCCGCCGTTGAGCACCACCGGCAGGTCGGGCCGCTCCCGCTTGAGCCGGTAGGCCCAGTCGTACCGCAGCGGCGGCACTTCGCGGTTTTCCTTCGGCGACAAGCCCTTGAGCCAGGCATTGCGGGCGTGCACCACCACCATGGCCGCGCCGGCCGCGACCACCTGGTCGACAAAGCGGGCAAACACCGCGTAGTCGTCATCGTCGTCCACGCCCAGGCGGCACTTGACCGTAATCGGCAAGTGGCTGGCCGCGCACATGGCCGCGACGCACTCGGCCACCAGCGCCGGCTCGCGCATCAGGCAGGCGCCGAAACGCCCCGCCTGCACACGGTCGGACGGGCAACCGCAATTGAGATTGATCTCATCAAAACCCCATTCCTGCGCAATCGCCGCCGCCTGTGCGAGCAAGGCCGGATCGCTGCCGCCCAGCTGCAGCGCCAGCGGATGCTCCACCACATTGAAGCCGATCAAGCGCGCGCGATCACCGTGGATCACCGCATTGGCGTGCACCATTTCGGTGTACAGGCGCGCCGACGGCGCCAATAGACGGTGGAACACCCGACAGTGGCGGTCCGTCCAGTCCATCATCGGAGCGACGGACAGGCGCAGTGAAGCGGCGTAACGATCGGAGGGAGCAGTCATCGACGAGTTAGCCGCAGCGAGCGGCCATGGGAATGCGAAGCAGGATCAACAGCTTACACGGGCCCCGATGAATCTGCGGCAGTGCGGCACGGGATACGGGGGCGCCTACGTCCCACGCCTGTCTGCAGGATCGCTTGTCCGCGTGCCGGATGATCTAGCCAGACCGCTTGGTCGAATCAAACCTTAGGCACCAGTGCAGATGCCGCTGGTGGCGCGCGTTGGCGGCCAGGATCAAAGCGATGCTCGGCCGTCGGAAGGGGTGAACATCTCGCATGAGCATTGGAGTGGTTTTCCCTCGCTCGCCGAGGACCGGCGGCAGCGGGAGGCATCACGGCAAGTTGCGCGGTGCCTGTCTGCGTTGCTCTGCAGAGCGAACGCGTTGCATCGTCAATGACGAGCGGAGCTTTCTCGGTCCAGTGCCGCAACCACTGCCGCGTGCGGACGGCAGCGAAGCTTACGGGTTACGGACGCCGACACGCTCTTCGGCGCTCAACGGCTTGCCCAGCGCATGGTAGGAGGCAACCAGCGTGATCAGGGCAGTACCCATGACCGTGTAGAAGCTCCACGACTTGGCCAGCACATGCACCTGGCCGAACACCAGCGCGACGACGGCAGTGGCAGTGCACAGCACCATGGCCAGCAGCGACATCAGGAAAGGGATGGAGGGATCGAGCTTCATGGTCCGGGGTTCCAAGGTGCGATGCGATAGCTGCAGCATCGGCGTTCCCGGCGCTTTCTTGAACTGTTTTCTGCGGTTTTTTCCAGGCGATTCAAAGTAAGTCAGCAAGCACTCAGTTTTCTGTCAAAGCCTTGGCGCGCAAGGCTTTGCGCGTCAGAAAAATCCTGACGCAATGGCGAAAAATGATCACCACCACTGTCAGAGATCCAGCGCGGCCGCGGCGGAAAACCGACGGCGTTGCAAGGCGCGGTTTGGGGTAGCAGACGGCGGTGCGAGTGCTGCGATGGAGGCGGCGACCCTGATCGACGCCGTCCACATGGCAGGTGCAGCAAGCGCCGATGGCTGCGCAACAACCAGGTGGCGGTGCGGCATGCATCCACAGGCGTGGCATCTTTCGCCAGAGCCGGGGAGCGTTGCGATAAGAGCGCGTATGGCTACCTGCCTGCCGCACGGCAGCCGTTGGCTCCGAGCAGCCACCTGCTGCCTCTAGCGGGCAATGCGCAACCAAGACGCGCGGCGCGGCCGAGGCGGCACGCTGGGAGGGGCAGGCTCGGCAGGCGCGCGGGACTGGCGCGCTCAGCGCGCCGGCGCGGTAGCGAATTCGCCGCGCTGCAGCTTGGTCACATCGTTGCCCTGCCCGTCCTTGAGGCTGAGGTCCGCGCCCTCGGCGGCGAGGTCCTTGAGCACGTCGGTGCGTTGGAACAGGGCTGCATACATCGCAGCGGTCTGGCCGGCGTTGTTGCGCTGGTCCGGCGCACAATCGGCCTGCATCAGGCGCTTGGCGATGCCCAGCTCGCCCTTGAAGATGGCACCCATCAGTGCGGTGTTACCGCGCTTGTCCTGCGCGCAAGGGTCGGCGCCGGCGCTCAGCAATTGCTCCACCGCCGGCCGCTGGCCGTGGTAAGCAGCCAAGATCAATGCGGTGTAGCCCTTTTCGTCGCGGGTATTGAGGTCGTAATGCGAGCGGATGAACTCGGCCAGCATGTCCTGGCGGCCCTCGCGCGCGGCGTCGAAGAAATACTCGCGCAGCTGCAGCTTGATCTGCTCAGGCGTGGCAGTGGCCGTTGCGCTGGCAGCGGATGCAGGTGCAGGTGCAGGTGCAGGTGCAGGTGCAGGTGCAGGTGCAGGTGATGCAGCGTTTGCAATCGCAGACGCGCTGCCAAGCATCAGAAACAACAGGGTGCGCATAGCGATCTCCCGAAACGAAGACGACATCGCGGCGCAGGCCGCGATGTCGTCGAAGCGGATCAATCCTGCAGGCTGGAGGCCAGCTGCTTGACTCGTGCCAGGTCGCCCTTGGCCACGCGGGTGACGCCGGTACCGTACTCGGGGTCGGCCTTGTACAGGAACGACAGCATCAGGTGCTTGCTTTCGGTATCGGTAGTGGCCAGCGACTCACCGAAGCTCTGCACCAGATCGGCGCGGTCCTTCTTGCTGTAGGAGCGATACAACTCGCCGGCCTGCTTGAAGTTCTGCTCGCGGGTGATCTTGGCCTGCTGGGTCGTGCCCGACAGCGGCAGCTCGCTGTAACGCGCCGCTGTGTCCTGCGGACGCGGCTCCAGGCGGCTCGGCTCGTAGTTCACGCCACTGGTGGTCTGACCGATGTTGCCCTGGCCATCCTGATTGCCGTTGTTGACCGCCACACGCGGGCGGTTGACCGGCAGACTCAGCCCGTTGGCACCGATGCGATACAGCTGGGTATCGGCATACGAGAAAATACGGCCTTGCAACAGACGGTCTTCGGACGGCTCGATACCCGGCACCAGATTGGCCGGCGCCATCGCCACCTGCTCGGTTTCCTGGAAGAAGTTGTCGACGTTCTTGTTCAACACCATCTGGCCGACCTTCTGCTCCGGCACGTCCGGCCAGATCTTGGTGGCATCGAGCGGGTCGAAGTCGAACTTGGCCAGGTCTTCGGGCTTGAGCACCTGCACGTACAGGTCCCACTTCGGGTAGTCGCCCTTCTTGATTGCGCCGACCAGGTCGTTGGTCAGGTGGCTGTAGTCCTTGGCCTGCACCGCGGCGACCTGCTTGGGATCGAGGTTCTTGATGCCCTGCAGCGTCTTCCAGTGGAACTTGACGTAGTGCACCTCACCTTGCGCGTTGACCAGCTTGTAGGCGTGCACGCCGTTGCCGTCCATGAAGCGATAGCCGGCCGGGGTGCCCTCGTTGGAGTACAGCAGGGTCAGCGTGCGCGTGGCCTCTGGTACGTGCGAGAAGAAATCGAAGCGACGCGAATCGTCATCCAGGTTGGTGCGCGGGTCCGGCTTGAACGCGTGCACCATGTCGGGAAACTTGATCGCATCGCGAATGAAGAACGTGGGGAAGTTGTTGCCGACCAGATCCCAATTGCCTTCGCTGGTGTAGAACTTGGTGGCGAAACCATGCGGGTCGCGCAGTGTCTCCGGCGAGTGGTTGCCGTGGACGACGGAGGAAAAGCGCACGAACACGGGGTTTTTTCGCCGGCGCTGAACACCTTGGCCTTGGTCAGGCTGGAGAGATCGGCAGTGGCGGTGAACTCGCCTTTGACGCCGGTGCCGCGCGCGTGCACCACGCGCTCGGGAATGCGCTCGCGGTCGAAACGCTGCAGCTTCTGGATCAGTTGCACGTCCTGCAGCAGCGTCGGGCCGGTGGCGCCGGCTGTCTGCGAATTCTGGTTGTCGCCAACCTTGGCGCCCATTGTCGCGGGTCAGAACGGATTGGGCGAAGACCGGCGGAGCGATCAACGTCGGGGCTAGCAGGGCTAGCACCATGAGGTGTCCAGGGCGCATGGCGTCAGCTCGTTTGAGGAGGCTGAATCATCGCCAGCAGGCCGAAGCGTGAGAAGTCGTTAGTTATGATCGCTTCGATAGGGGAATCTGATGATGACGGCGTTGCGTGATATGCATCGCATTAGAAGTCGGCAGCGAGTCTTAAATCACGCACCAGCCTTCCACCTTCGGTAGGCAGCAGGAGCTCAACGCGCTCACGTGGATGTGCTGGCAAGGACGCAGTTGCTGCAGTGCAGAGGTCATTGGATCCCCGCTATGCGTGGTCACGACAACAAAGATGCGTACCATCACCCATTAGCACGACTACAGGCATGTAACTGCTCGATGCGGCCGCCCTGCACGAACACCTGAGCGGCCCCTGTGCTGTAGCCGGATCAACGCCCCCGCACGCTGTCCTCTTCCTCGGGCAGCCAGCCGGCCTCTGCCCGGCGCTTTTTCAACTCGGCAGGATTTTCCAGCTCGAACAAGCTGCCGTCGGCCCTGCGCTGCGTTCCGTAGCGCTGCGGTTTGCCCGACATGATGAGATTACGATCGATGAACAACGCGAGGTCCGCAGTGCTGTAGGCGCCACGTTGCGCGGCCGCCTGCATTTTTGCAGGAAGTCATCGCGAAAGGCCCGGTCGGTCGAATGCTGCGCGATCAAAAAGCCTGCATGCGCACCATCCTCACCCACGGAGGGAATGTCGGGAAAGCCAAATTGATCGATCAGGCGGGACAGCGCGGCCTGGTTTTCCCGTTGCGAGGCAACCAGGCGCATGGCCATCTCTTTTGCTGCGCCCTGGTTGGCCTGCAACTGTTGCGCGGTGACCGCACCACGAATTTCTGCACGGATCTTCTGGTCGGCATCGGCCAGTGCCAGCAACTGCTGACGGTAGGACGCATTCATGGATTGTTGCCTCGCCGGTTGCTCCTCTGCGTCTTCCGCAAACGCCTGCACGGGCATCGCCCATTGCCCCCATAACAGCATCCCAAGCAGCACCATTTTCATACGTACGCCAGTCCCGATTCTGGGGAACATCCGCCCCCTGCGCTATCTTCACTCACCGCGGGCACCTTGCGCAGGCGTGGAAATTCCAGAGACCTATCGACGCGACCGTAAACCAGGAATGAGCAAAATTTGCTCGCAATATCCATTCCCGGTGCCTTTTCGTCCAGATAGAGAAACTGCCCCCAGGGTTGAGCTCAAGAAACACCGGCTCGCCGCCGCCGACAGGCACGACGAAATCTGCGCAGAAAAATCGACGCCCAGCACCGATCTCAGTGCATCAAGCTTGGCCTGAAGCCCGGGAAACAGCGGCACCCAGTCGTAACGCAGCGTTGTCTTGTGCCGGACCGCCCGATAGTCGATTTCCCCCTCCAGGGAGTGCCGCATCCGCAGACAGGCGTATTCGCCCCCATGCAGACAACTCGCAAATCGGCTTGATGGTCGACGACTTGCTGGTAGGTTGTGGGACATGCGCGCAGATCGGCATCCGTCAATGGTTCGTTCTGCGAAACGCGTGTCGCATAGGAGACGCTATAGTTGGCGCCGTCGGCCCATGCGCCCACATTGAATGGCTTGACGACTACGCCATTCGCATGACGCTGACGAAATGCTTGAATGTCGCCAGGGCACTGGCTGATCAAGGTCTCGGGCACCACCAGACCACTGGCGATGGCCGCAGCGAGCTGTAACGGCTTCTGGTCTGCTGCAAGCGCCGCGAGCGGCGCATTGACCCAGCGCTGCACGCCATGTCCGGCGCCAAGCAGTGCGACAGCTCCCAGATCGAACAGCAGCCCCTCTGTCTTGATGAACTTGGTGTCCTGATCATGGACATGTGCAGGCGCGGTCTTGTTGAACATCAAACGGCGGCTCCATGCCGCGTCGTAAGTAACCGAGGCGCCCTCCCGGACGACACTGGCGCCGCTTTGCCCATAGAGCAGGGAACCCTCGAGACCACACGGCCACTGGTTCGTATCCAACAGGCTGGCCGTATGCCCCGATGCCGCAATCATCGCCGCAATCGTAGATGCATGCGTGTCGCGATGAGGAGCGACGATCAACACCTTCCTAGGATCTTTCTGCATAGGCGCAATCTGTTCCGTAGCGCAGTCGAAGCATGGCGACATCTTCATGCCGCCATGCCGGGGGACACTTAACCGACGATCACGATGGTCTCAGTGTCGACGGCCTCGACAATGATGATGATCAACGTATCGCCAGCACCACCGCAGGACACAGCACTGACTTCTTCCTGAGTCATTTCACGTGCGAAGCGCTGGGCGACGGGACGCGAATTTTCCATGAGTTCAAAGTTTTCCATTCCTTACTCCTTGGCTGCTTCAGGGTAGTTCGCCGGCGAGATTGCCGACGCGCTTCTCGATGCCGTGATGGGCATCAAGTCTCTCGGCAGCATGACGGCTGCCCGGCTTGTCGCCCGACTCGGCAACAAGCGATATCCTGCGATCGGCAGATGCGATCGTTTCCTGGCGATGCGCGATGATGATCCTGGTCATTTTCATCGCTTTGATATGGGCGTTCACCACCTGGTCCCTCGTGGAATCCAGATGGCTGGTTGCTTCGTCCAGCACCAGAATCTTCGGTTGGCGATACAACGCACGTGCCAGGATGACGCGCTGACGTTGCCCGCCCGACAGGATCGAGCCCATGTCGCCGACCAGCGATTCATATCCCATGGGCATCCGTGCAATATCGTCGTGGATCGCGGCCAGCTGCGCAGCGCTGGCGATCCGCTCGATACTCGAGTCAGGATCGAAGAAGGCGATGTTGTCGGCTAACGACCCCGCAAAGAGCTGATCGTCCTGCATGACTGCCGAGACCATTGCCCGGTAATTCTCCAGCCCATATTTGCGGATATCCACACCGCCGACCTCAATGCTGCCCTCCGTTGGCTCGATCAGGCCCAGCAGCAATTTGGCGAATGTCGATTTACCGCATCCGCTCGGACCCACGATCGCGACCGACTCACCTGCTTCGATGCGCAGGTCGAGATTACGGATGACCCAGGGGTCGTCGTCCGAGTAACGAAAGCTCAGCCCTTTCACGTGAATTTTCGGAACCGGCTCCGGACCGCTATAGCTTGAAATTTCGTCGAGCTCGGGCGCCGTAGTGGCGATATCGGCAATCCGCTCGGCGTGCAGGCGCAACATCTTGAGCTCGATGAATTTGTCGACCAGGCTCGCAGCCCTGCTGGTAAACAAATCCGCAAACGCCAGGAAGGCGACCAACATGCCTGCAGACAGCGTCCCGCTCAGCGCCAGATAGCCACCGATGGCGATCAGGAACACCCTCTGCGTTCCAAACAGGCCCTGATTGAGCGCATTGAACGCCAAGCCGAAACGTTGCGACTGCATTTCCAGCCGCACGCTTTGCGCAGTGGCGCTGAACAATCGTCCTTGACGCAGCCCCTGCTTGTTGGCCAGCTTGATCGCTTGAATGCCGCGTACCGACTCCATCAGCTCGCTTTGCTGACGTGCGGCATACGTCAGCTGATCGCGGCTGACCACGAACTGGAGTCGATAGAACGCCAGGCGCAAACCCAGATACAAGGCAAAGGCAGCCAGCACCAGGCCGGTGAGTGCGGGGCTGTAGGCCAGCAGGACTGCCACTGCCAGGCATCCGGTCAGGCCGTTGAGCATTGCCTCGACGAAGCTGCCGGTCAACGTGGTCTGGATGGACTTCAACGAGGAAAAGCGCGACAGCACATCGCCCATATGCCGCTTTTCGAAATACTCCAGCGGAAGCCGTAGCAAATGACCGAACAAGTTGGTGATCCATTGCGTGTTCAACGATGCGCCAAGCCAGCTGACCACCCAGCTGCGTGCAAGCGTCAGAACCGTCTGGAAGAGCACGGTCAACAGGAAGGCGATGGTCAGGATCTTGAGCAGCGGCATATCCGCCGAGACCAGCACATGGTCGATGACCCACTGCATCTGGAAGGGCAACAGCAGCGCCAGCGCTTCGATTGCCAAGGCTAGCCCGAAGATCTGCACCAACGAGCGTGTGCAGAATTTTGTGTAACCGTGGTTTGGGTTACCGCTGAGGAAGTCGCCCCTCGAACTGGATCGTAAAGCGGTTCAGCGCAGCCTTCCAGTCGCGGATCGGCAGCGTCCATTTCTTGGTGATGTTGCGCAGAGCCAGGTAGAACAGTTTCATCAAGGCTTCGTCGCTGGGGAACGCGCCGCGGTTCTTGGTCAGCTTGCGCAGGCTCATGTTGACCGACTCGATGGCGTTGGTCGTATAGATCACCTTGCGGATCTCCGGTGGGTAGTCGAAGAACGGGATCAGTCGTGACCAATTGCGCCGCCATGACTGGCTGATGGGCGGGTACTGGGCGTCCCACTTGGCCTCGAACTCGGTCAGTGCCTGCTCGGCCTCCTCGACGGTGGCGCAGGCGTAAATGCGCTTGAGATCGGCGGCAACCTCGGCGCGGCGTTTCCACGAGACGTAGTTCAGGCTGTGCCGCACCATGTGCACGATGCACAGCTGCACGGTGGTCTGCGGGAACACCGCCTCGATCGCCTCGGGAAACCCCTTCAGGCCATCGACGCAGGCAATGAAGATGTCCTGCACCCCGCGGTTGCGTAGCTCCGTCACGACTTGCAGCCAAAACTTGGCACCCTCGGCCTGCGCCAGCCATAGGCCCAGCACTTCCTTCTCGCCGCCCATGGTGATGCCGATGGCCAGGTACACCGCCTTGACCCGCACCGCGCCCTCGCGCACTTTGACGTGGATGCAGTCCAGATAGACGATCGGATAGACCGGATCCAGTGGCCGCGCCTGCCACGCCTTGACCTCCTCGACGACCGCATCGGTGACTGAGGAAATCAGACTCGGCGACACCTCGGTGCCGTACATCTCCTCCAGGTGCGACTGGATCTCGCGCACGGTCATGCCGCGCGCGTACAACGACAAGATCTTGTCATCGAAGCCGGCCCAGCGGGTCTGGTGCTTGGGGATCAGCTGTGGCGCGAAGCTGCCGTGGCGATCACGCGGAATCTCGATCGGCAGCTCGCCGAACTCGCCCTTGAGCGTCTTGCGGCTGCGTCCGTTGCGCGTGTTGCCGGCCGCGTTGGCGACCGGCTCATGCTTGTCATGACCGAGGTGTTCGGTCATCTCCGCGTCCAGCGCCCGCTCCACCAACCGCTTGGTCAGCTGCTTGAGCAGGCCGTTCTCGCCGATCAGATCCTCGGGTTTGGTGTAGTTGACCAACAGGCTGCTAAGCAGCTCGTCGGGTACCTCATGTGTGCGTGGGCTCATGGTGTCTCCGGGTTAGGTGGCAGTCTCCTGCCTGTGGCCCGGTTACACAAAATCTAGGACACGCCCGCACCAACCCACGCTTGAGTCCGAAAATGCGTCCGGTGAGCGAGCGCAAGGACAACGCTGGCGTTTCAACCGAAGGCTCGAAGCGCGTGCCTGGCTGCAGCTCCAGCAACACGCCGGTGAAATGCTTGCCGAGCTCGGACATCGGCAATCGGAGCGTCCCTCGCGCAGGATCGTGAAGCAGTGCCACGCCACGTACCACTCGCTCCAGCACCACGAAATGCGACATATCCCAATGCAGGATGCAGGGTTGCCCGAGTTCCTTCAGATACTCAGGTTCCGCACGCATCGCACGGACATCCAGCCCCATGGCGCGCCCGATCTGGACCAATCGCTCAAGGCGCACGCCCCTGAGGGAGATGTTGAAGCGCCGCCTGACCTGTGCAAGGTCGATTTTGTCGCCGTGATAGCGGGCAATCATGACCAGGCAGGCAAGACCGCACTCTGCCGCCTCGGTCTGCATGATCGGAACGATGTGCGCGCGGTTCGACAGCAACTGGTGAACGGAGGTGGTGTCGATCATCCGCGCTGCCCAGCCGAATCATCGGAAAGGCGCGACGTCATGTCGTAGACCGGCTCAAACATCCATTCGATCAACCGACGCTTCTCGAGCAGGATATCTGCATCCAGCGCCATGCCTGGACGAAGTGACTCCTGTCTTCCATTGGCCAGGATGTGCTGACTTTCCAGCTCGACCACTACGCGATAACGAGCGTCGTCAATCTGCTGTCCCAGCAGCGATGACACTTCTTTGGAGCTGATCGCGCTGCGCGAGACGTCGACCACACGCCCTGCATGGCGGCCGAACTTCTGATACGGAAAGGCCTGGTAGCGCAGCAGCACGTTATCGCCGCGTGTGACGAATCCAACTGCCTTGGAGGGCACCCACAGCTCGGCCCGCAACTTGATGTCCTTGGGCAACAAGGTGATCAGGGGCTGTTGCGCACCCACCGGTTGCCCTGCGTGCACGAGCAGGTTGGTGACGATTCCATCGGTTGGCGCACGCAACACCACCGAACGGCGCGCCTCGGTTTCCGAGAGCGATTGCGCGACATCTGCTATTTGCCTGGCGATCTCGTTACGCTTTGCTTCCCAACGTCGCAGGGGTTTGTTCAAGCTGCGACTGGAGTTGAGAGTGCTCCACACGCAGGTCCAGCGCATGTTTCTGCAACTCCTTGAGTTGCGCCTGGTTCTGGATGGCGATGTCTTGCTGTTGCAGCAACTGGACCTTGGTCAATATCCCCTTTTCTGCAGCGCTCACCCACTGTTCGTAGAGTCCCAGCGCACTGTCTGCGCGCTGGCGTTGCAAGCGAATCTGCTCGGCAGTGTTATCCATCTGCGCTTGGAGCAGTGCGACACGGCGACCCAGGTCGCGCTGTTGGGCAGCGTAGAGCTGATTCTGGGCTTGCAGATCCGCATTCAGGCGCCCGCGTTTGATCTCCAGTTGCGAAATCACCGATGCCTGGGTGTCACCCAGGGATGTGCTGTCCTGCTCTCCGGAAATTTCCACGATCGGCTCGCCTGCCCGCACGCTCGCCCCCTCTGCGACGAATGCGTTGGAGACGATGCCAGCACTGAGCGGTGTCAGGGTCAGCAGGCCACGGTCCGGGACGAGTGCGCCGTTGACTGCTTCGTGCCGCGTGAAACTTCCAAGGCACAACAGCCCGACTACCGCGGCAATAAGAGCGAGCGCAATGGCGAACAACGGCCAACCGAAGGTGGGCGCCTGAAGACGTACCGGCACAAGCCACGCATCGCGGCGAGCACGTAACACTTCTTCCCTGAAGAACCCGCCTGGCATGTGCACTCCTGCTTCGTTGAGACCTGCGCCCACTTCCTTCAGGCTCAGTTAATCAGCAAAACAGACGCGGTAAAGCGCACTGCGTCGCATAACGCTATGCCGTTATGACGACCGAGATGTGGCACAGGTCCGTGGCGAGTGCGAACTAGCCGATCACCCGCTTGAACGGCGGCAACGCGTCGATGATGCGTTTGCCGTAGCGACGGGTGAGCAAGCGCGAGTCGAGGATGATCACGCGGCCGTGGTCGCTGGAGCTGCGGATCAGGCGGCCGGCGAATTGGGTGAGCGTGCGTAGCGCGTGCGGGATGGCGATCAGGTTGAAGGCGTTGTGGCCGCGGCTTTCCAGCCATTCGCTCAAGGTGGAGGTTTGCGGATCGGTGGGCACGGCGAACGGCACCTGGGTGATGACCACGGTGGTGCAGGCTTCGCCCGGCAGATCCAATCCTTCGCCGAAAGAATTCAAACCGAACAGCACCGAGCCCTCGCCGGCGGCGATGCGGCGCAAATGTTCGGTGATCAGTTGCGACTTGTTGCCCTCACCTTGCACCAGCACGCGGTTGCGCTGCGCCAGCGGCATCAGGTCGGCCACATTTTCCATCTTCCAGCGCGAAGTGAACAACACGATGCTGCCCTTGGCGTTCCAGTCCAGTTCGCGCACCAGATACTTGGCCACTTCCTTGGGATGACCTTCGCGGTCGTCGGGCGTGACCGGGAAATTGGGCACGATCAATTCAGCCTGGTTGGGCAGGTCGAACGGCGAGGCCAGCGAGGCCATTTCGGCGTGATCGGGCAAGCCGTTGTCGATGGCGAAGGATTGGAAATCGCCGCCACCGGTGAGCGTGGCCGAGGTCATCACGACCGAGTCCACCTCGTTCCAGATCATCGTGCGCAGCACCTGCGCGGCCGACACCGGCGAGCAATGGCAGACCAGATCACCGTCGCGCGAGAGGGTGATCCAGCGCGCCATCGGCGGCTGACCTTCCTTGTCTTCGCGGCGCCAGCCGCTCCACAGATTGTGCTGCTGCTCGGCCATTTCCAGCGCCAGGCCGAGGCTGCGCTGCAGACGTTCGCGCGCGGAATCGTCCTGTTTTCCCTTGGCAATGGCGCTGTGTGCGGCATGCACCCAATTGAAGAGCGCGCGGGTTTCTTCGCCGAGTTCTTCGATGGCCGGGCCCCATTGCGGCGGCAGCTTGCCGTTGGCCGCGCGCCACAGCGGATCGCGCTCGCCGGGCTCGGGCTTCCACACGCGTTCGACCTCGGCGTGGAAGGCCTTGAGCAGTTTGGACACGCGCGCCGCCACCTCGATGGCTTCGGTGGGCAGCAAATTGCCCAGCTTGTCCTTGTCCACCGCGCGATAAGCGGCCGCGATGAGGATCTGCATGCGCCCGGTACGCCGGGCCATGTCGTCCAGCGGCAGATTGGCGGCGCCCTGGTCGATCGCCACGCCGGCGATGTGGTGGCCTTCGTCGAGCACCAGCAGCATGTCCGCTGGCGGGGCGATCAGCGGCTGGCCATTCTCGGCATCGCCCAGCGACAGCGACGACAGCAACAAGGCGTGGTTGGTGACCACGATCTGCGCCTCGCGTACATCGGTGCGCGCCTTGAGTACCGGACATTGCGCCGCGTAGCTGCAGCGGCGCCCCGCACAGCCGGAGGCAGGGGTGGTGATGCGCATGCGCAGCGGCACGGAGATCTGTTCTGGCGCATCGTCCAGATCGCCATTCCACGTGCGGGCGGCGTAGGCCTTGGCGAGGCGCTTGGCCAGATCCGCATCGACCGGGCTGAGCGGGCGGTCGTACAACGCCTGCTCGTCTTCGAACATGGCGTTCTGGCTGGTATCGCCTTCCAGCTCGGCGGCATTGCGGGTGCACAGGTAGCGGGTGCGGCCCTTGGCCAGGGCCACGGTGGCGTCCAGCCCGGTGGCCTTGAGGAAGGCCGGGATGTCGCGTTCCACCAGCTGCGATTGCAGCGCAACGGTGCCGGTGCTGATGACCAATTTTTCTTGGTGGCCAGCGCGATCGGCACGCCGGCGGTGAGATAGCCCAGGCTCTTGCCCACGCCGGTGGGCGCCTCGGCGATGCCGATGCCGCCGGAGGTGGCCAGGGCACGCGAGACCAGGCCGATCATCTGGCTCTGCGCGCGTCGCGTGGCAAAGCCCGGCGTATTGGCCTGCAGCTTGGCGTAGGCGTCGCGGATGCTGGCCTTGATCGGGTCGGTCAGGCTGCGCTGGGTGGGAACGGGCGCCGACGGCGCGGCCGGTGGGGCAACTTCACTCATCGCGCTATTTTCGCATGGACCGGCGCAGTGACTGCGACCGGCGCGCCGCACGGCTGAACGGGTTGCCTGCTTGCAGCGGCGACCGGCCCATCCTCGTCGGCAAGCCGGCACCGGGCGGCAGTCCCACGCCGGTGCGACCTGCTGCGCGGCCAAGGGCATGGCACGATTGTCCGATCGTGGCCTGCCAGCACCGGCCGCCTGCAGGCACTCGCCGCCTGCGTCACCCGAAAGGCGGCGCAGTGAATGCCGATGCTAGACCCGCCGCTGTCTGTAAAGCGTCGGCACGATCAATGCGCTCAGTTACGCTGCCGGCGCGCCGGCCACGCATAGCGCGCCCATACCAGGCCGATGGCCGTCATTGCGATGCCCATCAACAGCATGCCGGCACCCACGCCATTCGGCCCGAAGCGTTCGTACAACAGGCCACCACGATTGACCGCGGCCAGCGCCTGCGGATGCAGCAGCGTCCACACGCCCTGCCCGGCGCAGACCAGTCCAACGATCACCAGCAAGATGGCTTTGATCGGGATCATGGGCGCGGACCCGTGCCAGCGGGCGAACGCTGCAGGCTGGCCGCCAGCGTCCACACCAGCACGCCGATGCCCACGGCCTGCACGGCCATCAGCACGAAGTGAGCGATGCCGACCACCCTGCTGATCTGACGCACGTTGCCTTGCTGCAACAACAGCATCGGAATCGCCTGGACGGCGACCTCGGCGAACAGGCAGCCCAGCAGCAGCCAGAGCGCGGCCAACCCGGCGCGCCGCAGCGGGCCATGCGGTGCGCGCCACACCAGGACCAGCCCGAGCAGCAGCGCAATTAGCATCGGCACGCGCGACAGCAGGCTGGTGACCAGGGTCAGCAGGATCGCGGTGGCATCGGCGCTGCCCACCTCAGTCGGCACTGACCAGCACGGCCTCGCGCGCGCGCAGCGCGGCGTAGACCGGGTCGGTGTCCGGGCGTACGCCGTGCCACAGCGCGAAGCTCTCGGCGGCCTGTTCCACCAGCATGCCCAGCCCGTCGATGGCGTACCGGCAGTGCGCCGCGCGCGCCCAGGCCAGAAATGCAATGGCGGTGTCGCCGTAATTCAGATCGACCGCAGCAGTCAGGCTGTTGACCAGGCCCAGTGGCAATGCGAACGCGCCGGCATCGCGGTCGCGACCGGCGGCCGTGGCATTGACGATCAGTTCGAAGTCGCCCAGCTCACGCAGGTCTTCGATGTAACGCGACGTCACCCGCGCCGGTTCGCCCAGCGCATCGCACAAGGCATCGGCGCGCTCGGGCGAGCGGTTCACCACCACCATTGCGGTGATGCCCGCCTCCAGCAGCGCCGGCGCCACACCGCGTGCAGCACCACCGGCGCCCAGCAGCAGCACGCGGCGGCCACGCAGATCCAGGCCCTGGCGTTCGGTGAGATCGCGCACCAGGCCGGCGCCGTCGGTGTTGTCGCCCTGCCACTGGCCGTCGTTGCGCACCAACGTGTTCACCGCCCCGGCCAACCGCGCGCGATCGCTCAGGCTGCTGGCCAGCGCATAGGCGGCTTCCTTCAACGGCAGGGTGACGTTCGCACCTTTGCCGCCTTCATCGGCGAAGCGTTGCAGCGCGGCGCTGAAGTCTTCCAACGGCGCGTCGATGGCGGTGTAGTCCAGCGCAATGCCGGTCTGCTTCCCGAACTCGGCGTGGATGGCCGGCGACAGCGAATGGGCGACGGGGTGACCGAACACGGCATAACGGGATACGGGCATGAAACGCTCTCTGGTTGACTAGACTGTGCGCGACTTGGAGCCGCTCTTGAGGCAGGAACACCGCATGTACTATCGATGGACGCTGCTCACGCTGGCGGCAAGTTTACTCTGCGTCCCGTCTGCTTCGGGGCTCGCCGAATTCGGCATCGAGGGCATGGGCGTGGTCTCCACGCCGGCCAACGAGGCGCGCGCCACGCTCAGCCCGGACGGGCAACGCATCGTCTGGGCCAGCGACCGGGCCGGTGGTGCCGGCGGCTGGGATCTGTGGCAGGCGCAGTTGCGCGGCGGGCGTTGGCAGGACGCGCAGCCGCTTCCGATCAATACCGCGCAGGACGAGACCACCCCATTGTTCAGTGCCGACGGCCGCTGGCTGCTGTTCGCCTCCACCCGGCCCGGCGGCGCGGGCGGCAGCGACCTGTACCGTGCCCCGGTGGATGCGCAAGGCGTCGTGGGCCGCGTGCAATCGCTGGGCGCGGCGATCAACAGCGCCGGCAACGAGCGCGCACCGACGCTGTCGCTGGACGGCACACGCCTGCTGTTCGCCAGCGACGGTCATGGCGGTGCAGGCGGCGTGGATCTATTCGTCGCGCACTGGGACGGGCAGGCGTTCACCGCGCCGGTGGCCCTGGTCGACATCAATAGCGCCGCCGACGAGCTGGACGCCGCCTGGCTCGGCGACGGACGCGCGCTGGTATGGGCCCGCGGAAAGATCGATGGCCCCAGCCAGTTGCTGCTGGCCATCTGCAAGGACGGCCATTTTGCCCAGGGCTCGCCGCTGCCGCTGTCGTTCAACGGGCCGCAGGAGCGCACCTTCGGCGCGGTCGTGGACACGGCCAAGCCGGGCGAACTGCTGGTGACCGGCAGTGCGCGCGCACCGCGTGCAGGGCAGTTGGACATCTACCGGATGAAGGCACCGGCAGCCGATGGCGATGCGCGTTGCCGTTGAAGTAGGTGGAGCGACCGCGTCGACCCAGAGCGGCTGGACGCACGTATGGCACGCCGGTGTATTGCAGGGTGGATATCTGGGCTTTGTTGCAACGCCGCTTATCCGAGGTCTGGATGCAGTGCACTTGATCTGCAACCGGGCTGGGTGGGCAAGCAACAAGCGCGCTGGTCGGTGTGCATTGCGCAATGCATTAGACGAATCAAGCTGCGGCTCGGTCGATCCCTTGCCGCAGCGACTAGCCGCCCTCATGACCACGCCACTCACGGCGACAACCCAATCGAAACGTGCAGCGATCTGTTCGTGGAGTGAGCTGCTTGAGTAAGACGCCAGCCAACTCTCCAGCGCGGTGCCCTCGCCGCTTGCGGGACCGGTGGCGGCATGGACGCCGCCATCGAGCCCCGCGGACGGGTTCACGGCGTGTCGCGCGAGCGGTGAGGACACCGGCGCTCGACCGACCAGGCGTTTGATTGCATCGAATCGGATGCCGATAACCGAGCGCTGTGTCGCCACCATGCGGACGTGGCACGCACTGGGACTCGAAAGGAGTCAGCCGTGCCCTGGGGTTCTGTGCTCTCTGCAACCGCCTAGCGCGCATTCACTGCGTTGCCAGCCGATGTAAGGCCGGACTGCAGCGGTCATGACCGCACTCAGTACACATCGCGCCGATAGCGGCCCGCCGCGGTCAGCGATTCCAGTCGCGAGTCGCCGAGCAGGTCTCGCAACGTGGCATCGACTTCGCGCGCCATGCTGTCCAGACTGCCGCAGACGTAAATCACCGCACCGCGGTCGATCCAGTGCCGCAGCGTGTCGCCGGCGTCGCGCACGTGATGTTGCACATAGCGTTTTTGCGGTTGATCGCGCGAGAACACCCACTCCAGCTGCTGTAGATGCCCACTGGCCTGCCAGGCCTGCAGCTCGTCGGCGAACAGGCGGTCGTGCGCCGCATGCCGTTCGCCGAACAACAACCAGTGCCCATGCACGCCGGCCAACTCGGCCTC
This sequence comes from Xanthomonas phaseoli pv. phaseoli, assembly GCA_022749655.1. Lineage (GTDB taxonomy): Bacteria > Pseudomonadota > Gammaproteobacteria > Xanthomonadales > Xanthomonadaceae > Xanthomonas > Xanthomonas phaseoli. Next base: position 1,015,744 of record CP094243.1, on the reverse strand, counting down.
GCGTAGCAGCGCGCGCAGGCCCGCAATGCCGGTGCCGTTGCCGATCAAGACCATCGGCATCGTTTCGAGCCGATGGAACCCGGGATTGGTGCGCAACCGTGCGCGCACCGGCGTGCCGATCGCCGCATGGCAGATCAACCAACCCGAACCCAGACCGGGACGACCATCGGCACGTGCCGTCAGCCGCACCACCACCATCGCAGTGCCGTCGGCCGGGACGCTGGCGAGCGAATAATCGCGTGTGGGCAGCCAGGCGCATGCGTCCAGCCAGGTCTGCGGATCAGGGCGATGGGCAAGTGGCGTTGCGGGCGGCTCGGGCAGTACGCGCTCGGCAGCAGCCTGATGCAATGGCAGCAGCTGCGCATCCACGTGCACCAGCGCGTCCGGCGCCAGGCCCCATGCCGCCAGACAGGCGTGCACCTGTGCGTGGGCATGCGCGGGCTGCACTTCGAGGATGTCGCCGGCCTGCCATTGCGCATCGGCAGGCGGTTGCAGATCGACGCGCCAGATCGGCGCCCCCTCGCTGCCCGGATTCAGATGCATGCGCGAGGACAGGGTCCATTCGGTCAGTTTGGGACGTGCCAGCGGCGCCACGCGCATGGGTGCACCGGCGATCTGGCCCAGCTGCGCATGCCATTGCGCCAGTGCCTGCGGATCGGCCTTGTCCAGTTCCACTGCAGGAAACAGCGCGCGTGCACCCTGCGCATCCAGCCACTGTTCGACGCGCCGCGAGAATCCGCAGAACTGCGCGTATTGGCGGTCTCCCAGCGCCAGCACCGCGTAGGTCAGCTGCGGCAATGCCAGGCGTTGCCGCAGCAGTCCGCGCTCGAAACCGCGTGCCGCATCCGGTGGCTCGCCATCGCCAAACGTGCTGATCACAAACAACGCATGCCCGGTGCGTTGTAGCGCCTGCGCCTCCAGCTGCGCCAGCGAGCGCACCTGCACCGGCAAACCGGCAGCTTGCAGATGCCCGGCGGCCTGCCACGCCAGGCGCTCGGCAAAACCGCTCTGGCTGGCAAACGCAATCAACCACGGTGCCGCTTGCGAGGCCTGTGCTGCGCCTTGCAACACCTTGCGCGCAGCGCGCAGTTCGCGTTTTTGCGGCGCCGATCCAGATACAGCATCCAGCCGGTGACGAAGAAGACCGACATGGCCAGGCTGGCCAGCATCACCACGATGCGCCCGGGCAACCCGAAGAAACTGCCCGAATGCAGCGGGAACATGCTCACCGCCAATTGCTGCCCGCGCGGCAGCAGCGCGTAGTCCTGACGCTGCAGCAGTGCTCCGCTGTCCGGCGCGATATCCAGGCTGTTGTAGGCGCGGTCGTGAGCGGGATGGTCGGGCAAGAACCGCACATTCAACGGCTGCCCGGCGCGCGTGGGAATGCGCAGATCCAGGGCGGCGCTGCGCGTGGCGGGAATGCCATCGAGCGTGCGCTGCACGCGCGCAAGATCGACGGTGGCCGGGCGGCTAGCGCCGTTGTCGCCACGTATCGCGGGCGCAGCGCCGAGCAAGGCCATCATGCCATCGCGATACCAGGGGTAGGACCAGGTCAGCCCGGTCAGCGCGACCAGCAAATACACCAGCAAGCACCAGGTGCCGAACACCGCGTGCAGGCTCCACAAAAAACTGCGCCCCTGCCGTCGCCATTCCACCACCCACCAGGTGCGCGGGCTCCACCACCGTCGCGGCCAGCGCAGATACAGCCCCGATGCGCAGAAGAACAGCAAGACGAAGGCGCTCGCACCGGTGACCGCCTGCCCGCGCTTGCCGGCCGTCAGGTTGCGGTGCAGGTCTTCGATGAAGGCAAACGCAGCGCTCAGCCGCGGCGGCGCGACTCGCTCACCCGTATAGGGATCGAAGTACACCCGGCCCGCGCCCTTGCCGGCGAGGCGCGCGGCAGACGGGCGCGCACCCGTAGGATCGATCAACAGGCGCGTCACCGTCTGTTTGTGACCTGCACCGGCTGGCGCCAGATCGAGCCGTTGCAACAGCACATCCACCGGCAAGGGCCGCTCGCCCGCCGCATGCCGCTGCGCCAGCTGCGCAATGGCCGGGTTGGCCAGACGCACGATCTCGTTTTCGAACGACATCGCCGCGCCGGTCAACCCCATCACCGACAGCACCAGCCCGGCAGTGATGCCGAGCAGCCAATGCAGCTGGAACAGGAGCGTCTTGATCAAGACCTGGACACGAAACAGGACGGCCGGCCATTGTAGATGAGAATGAGTCTCGCATCCGATCTGCATCGATGCTCATGGCGTTGCGGCGTCTTGCCCGCCGCGCGCCCGCAAGCGCCTTGTCTTGCCTGCGGCGTCCTGCCGCGCCGTCATCTGCCGCACATGAGGCGGTCATCGTTTGGACATCGCCTGTTGCCACCTTCCCCACTCCCCCTTGGCAAGCGAGCTCTGCAATGTCCTTCCTCCTGCGTGGTTGCGTGGCCCTGGCCCTGTTGTGCACGACCTCCGTGGCGGTGGCCGCCACCAGTTGTCCCAGCCTGTACGCGAACGGCACCCCGCCCAGCGTGGGCAGCAGCACGACCCGCACCACCGAGGTGTGCCACACCGAATACGTGCTGCTGGCCTCGGGCGTGACCAAGGACCCGGTGTATTCGGCCGAGCACCTCACCGACCAACAGGTTGCCGGCGCCGAGGCGATCGGCCGGGTCGGCTCCTTCCACGACGAAACCGGTATTCCGGCCGCCGATCGCTTGAAGAGTTCCGACTACACCAATACCGGCTACGACCGCGGGCACATGACGCCGGCCGGCGATGCATCGACCGAAAGTTCGGAAAAAGAAACCTTTTCCATGGCCAACGTCGTCCCGCAGGACCACAAGCTCAACACCGGCGAGTGGGCGCACATCGAAGAACAGGTGCGTCAGTTGGCCAAGCAACACGGCGAGTTGTACGTGGTGACCGGCCCTGCGTTCGACAGCGGCACTGCAGCGACGATCGGCACCGACAAGGTCGCCGTCCCGGCGTATGTGTGGAAGGCCATCTACGAACCGGGCGTGGGCGCGGGGGCGTATCTGTGCGTCAACGACAGCAGCATCAACTGCGATGTGGTGTCGATCGACGACCTGGTCATGATGACCAACGTCGACCCGTTCCCCTCGCTCAGCGCCAGCGTGAAGTCGCAGGCGATCGCGTTGGTGCTGCCCTGAGACGAGAGACGGGATTCGGGGTTTGCACCACTATCAGTTGCTAGCTCGGCGCTGCGCCGTCGCCAGGCGCGTTCCGCGGCTGACCCGGAAATTTCAAGCGTCGCGCGCCGGCCTGTTGCGGCGTACGCAAGCCATAGCATCAGAAGGTTTGAACGCTCTTGCATGGGAGCGACGTGCCGTATTGCATCCGATGCAGGCGGCACGTCGACATCCCCGATCCAGCGGGCGCTGGTGCCTCTCTCAGGCTAACGACCGGCCATGGAACCGAACCGCCCGCTCCGGATCCTGCTGCGCGCAGGCGACTGCTTGGCAGAAGCGAGCGCTCCTATCCATGCACAACTGAAATGCGCGCCGTCCCACCGTGCTCGCGCTCAGCGCGTTTCGCGCAACCAGCGTGCCACTTGCGGGGCGAAATACGTCAACACGCCATCGGCACCGGCACGCTTGAAGGCCATCAACGCCTCGAGCACGCACTTGCGCTCATCCAGCCAGCCATTGGCCGCGGCCGCCTTGAGCATCGCGTACTCGCCGCTGACCTGATACGCAAAGGTCGGCACGCGGAATTGGTCCTTCACCCGGCGCACCACATCCAGATACGGCATGCCCGGCTTGACCATCACCATGTCCGCGCCTTCTTCCAGATCCAGCGCGATCTCGCGCAAGGCTTCATCGCCGTTGGCCGGGTCCATCTGGTAGGTGGTCTTGTCGGCCTTGCCCAGATTGCCGGCGCTGCCCACCGCATCGCGGAACGGGCCGTAGAACGCCGAAGCATACTTGGCCGAGTACGCCATGATCCGCACGTTGAGATGATCGTCGGCATCGAGCGCGCGGCGGATCGCACCGATGCGGCCATCCATCATGTCCGAAGGCGAAATGATGTCCACGCCGGCCTGCGCATGCGACAACGATTGCTTGACCAGGGCCTGGACCGTAATCTCGTTGAGCACATAACCCTTGGCGTCGATGATGCCGTCCTGGCCGTGGGTGGTGTACGGGTCCAGCGCCACGTCGGTCATGACGCCCAGCTCCGGAAAGCGCGACTTCAACGCCCGCACCGCGCGCTGCGCCAGGCCGTCCGGGTTCCAGGCCTCGGCCGCGTCCAGGCTTTTGCCGGCCGGGTCGATCACCGGGAACAGGTCGATCACCGGAATGCCCAGTTCCAACGCGTTTTCCGACTCGCGCAGCAACTCGTCCAGCGACAGGCGTTCCACGCCCGGCATCGAGGCAATCGGCGCGCGGCCAGGCAATTCGTGCACGAACACCGGCCAGATCAGGTCGTCGGTGGTCAGCGTGTTTTCGCGCATCAACCGACGCGAAAACGCATCGTGGCGCATGCGGCGGGGGCGATAGTGCGGGTGGGCCATGGCAAGGCTCCTAGAGACAGCGCATCAGTTTACGCCCGCCGTCACGCGCAGGACGCGCTGCGACGCAGTGTCGCAGCGCTGCAACGGCGCGGATTCTGCGTGCGTGCGCCGCACGCAGCGCACCGAACGCTGCCGACACAGGCGCTGCTCGACTCGCGCACGCGACACGCGCAGGCACGCATCCACATCGCCGCCTATCGAAAAGCTTGTTAGATAATCCCGCCGCCCAGGGTCAGGCGCATCACCCCGACCACGATCACCAAGCCGTTGAGCACCAGGCCGGTCTTGGCACGGCCGCGGTTGCCTGCCGAGGTGAACAACAGCGCGATGGCGGCGATCAGCGCGCCCACGGCCGCGAACGGAATCAGGAACCAGTTGCCCCACCCCAGCAGCGGGATGAAGGCCAACACCATCCAGAGCAACGCCACGATGCCCCACAACAGGCTGATCAATCCCACGTGCCACCTCGTCTTGAAGAAAGCACGAGCTTACCGGCGCGGCCGTCCTCGCGCCGTGGGCGGGTGGTCATCATGACCAATGGCGGTTTGGCGGCAGCCTCACACCGGCATGGCTAGGGTGCGCCAAAGTCCGGCGCGATTCAGTCCAGGCGCCGGATCATCGCTGTCACTACCCGGCTGTCATTACCCAGCTTTCATTACCCAAGGGGTCCCACCATGCGCAAGCAGTCGCTGATCAGGAACGTTGCCATCGCAGCGGCTACCGCCGCCTTGCTGGCCGGCTGCGCCAGCAGCTCCAAGGTGATGCTGGGCCAGGCGCGCGCGCCGATCGACCCGGCGCAGGTGCAGGTGTATTCCAACGCACCGGTCGGCTCGGTGGAAATCGCCCAGCTCGAATCGACCAGCGCCGCCGGCTTCGGCACCCAGGGCCAGACCGACGCCGCCGTGCAACGCCTCAAGCGCGAAGCCGCCAAGCTCGGCGCCAACGGCGTGGTCATCGTCGGCGTGGGCTCCGAACGCTCCGGCGGCGGCCTGTCGGTCGGCGGTGGCAGCTACGGCGGCCGCGTCGGCGGCGGCGTAGGGATCGGCATCCCCACCACCCAGAAGCGCGCAGCAGGTGTGGCGATCTGGGTGCCGGCGGGGCACAGCAGCGCCCGGCACCGGATGCTCCGCCAGCGACACGGTAAAGCCCGCAAGATTCACTCGCATCAAGACGCCAGGGCGCGACGGACGGCTGTTTTCAGCCGCCCGTCGCGCCCTGGCGCTTTGCATCCGACAAGGCTGGTTAGCGCTTGCCTTGTTGCGCAGGAATGAACTGCGTCTCCACCGCCTTGGCCAGCTGGTCCGGTGGCAGCAGGCCCTGGTCCAGCAGGAAGTTGTTGAAGGCCAGGCGGTCGAACTTCTTGCCCAGGGCCAGTTCGGTGCGCATGCGCAGTTCGAGGATGCGGGTGTAGCCGTAGAAATAGCTGCCGGCCTGGCCGGGGGCGCGGACGGTGTAGCGGTCCAGTTCCTGGCGGGTCATGGCCGGCGACAGGCCGACGTCGTCTTCCAGTACCTGGCGCGCGCGTTCGCGGTCGATCAGGCCCAGGTTGAGCATCGGGTCGAGCATGGCGCGGGCGGCGCGCAGCAGGCGGAACTGCAGGGCGATGAGCTGGCCGTCGAGCGGTTCGTACGGCACCATTTCCGCTTCGGCATACAGCGCCCAGCCTTCGACGTTGACCGAGTTGAAGGCAAACATGCTGCGCGCCAGCGACACGCCGCGTTCGACCATGGCGGTGAACTGCAGTTCGTGGCCGGGGCGGCCTTCGTGGGCGCTGAGCGTCCAGGCGGCCGAGCCGAAGTTGAAGTCGTCGTACTGCTCTTTCTTGGCGCCATCGGCGGTCGGATTGCCCAGCGGCAACACGAACTGGCCCTGCTGGCCGGTATTGCCGATCAGCGGGGCCGGCAGGAAATGCGGGGCCGGTTGCGCCGCGCTTTCGGCGGCGCTGCCCAGGCGCATCTGCATCGGGCGGTTGGGCACATCGACGATGCGCTGCTGGCGGATGATCGGGTCGATCTGATCGATCACACCGCGGTAGCGGGTTTCCAACTGGTCGTCGGCGATCTTGTTGCCCTTGAGCGCGCGGATCACCTGCACATAATCGCCGCCCTGCACGCCCTTGGCCTTGGCCACCAGCGGCGCCAGCTGGCGCATGGCCGAGCGGGTCTCCATGAACTCCAGTTGCGCGCGCTGGATCAGCTGCTGCGGGGCGATGTCGATGCCGACCTGCTTGAGCTGAAACGCGTAGAGCGGCTCGGGCAGACGGGTGTCCTTGCGCGCCTTGGGCAGCACGTTGCTGCGCGTCCAGGCGGCGTAGTCCTTCAGTTGCGTGGACATGGCCTTGAGCGCCTCGTCGGCGCCGGCGATCTTGTACTTGGCGAACAGCTCGCCGATCCCAGCAACGTAGGTGTCCACATTGGCCAGCGCCTGCTCCACTTCGCGCTGGGTGGGCTGCAGCAACGCGGTGTTGCCCAGCTTTTCCTCGTAGCGCTGGCGCGCCAGCGTGGTGGTCGGCGTGCTTCCCGGCACCAGGCCGACGTAGCGCTTGAGGCGATCCAGCGCCTTGGCGCGGCGCTCGGGCACGGTCTGGTCGGAGAGCAGCCCGTTGAGGCCACTGAAGACCGCCTCGGGAGCGTCGCTCCAGGGCAACAGATAGCGCTCGTTGAGCTCGCTGCCTTCGATGTTCTGCTCGGCGGCGCGGATCATGATCTGCAGATCCTGGCGCACGTTGGCATCGCGTTCGGTGGCCAGCTTGGCTTGCAGCGTGGCGCGCGCCTTGCGCATGGCATCGCGATAACGCGCGGCGTTGTCCGGGCCGAGGTCGACGACCTGATCGTCGTAGCCGGGCACGCCGAAGAAGCTGGCGTATTCGGGCTGGAACGGCGCCTGCGCATTGAGCAGGATCTGCGCATAGCCGTTGCTGGTCTGTACCCAGGCCGGGCTGGCGGGTACCTTGGCGGTGCTTTGAATGGTCTGCGCCTGGAGCGGCAAACAGGTGCCGAGCGCCAGAGCGACGGCAATCACAAGAGGCTTCATCGAGAAGATTCCAACGGGGCGATGCGCGACCGTACGCGGAGCGCGCGGCGCCGACAACCTGCCGAAGGTCATCGTGCCTGCCGCCACAATCCATCTCCGCGCCGCACACAAAGAATCGATACAAGCAGACAGGCGAAGGGATTCATAGATCAAGCCGGAAACAGAAGACTGGCCTCATACAATGTGGCGCTGCGCACCTGCTTTCACACGCTTACTACAGAGGCCAGCTGCACCCTTACCGACTTTGACTTACCATAGATAGAACGTACACTTCAAGAATCAGCACTCAAGGAATTGTCATGAAACGCTGGATAGGGATGTTTGCAGTTCTTCTGTTCACTCAGGCGGCTAGCGCAGCGGGACAAAGTGTTTATCAAGAGCTGGCATGCCGCAGCAATGACCCCTTTGTTTTTTGTACCCAGGGGTGCAAAGACGAGGACAAAAACTGGACTCCGATTGATCCAATCTCCGGGACCTGGGTCGCTGTTCCAGGCTATTGCCCGTGGCCAACGAGTACCGGACCATGTTGCGTCGGCAATGTCTGCTTCAACGTCTGGACACAGACTGCCGTCACCGCAGTAGGCCAGTACATGAGTATTTGTCCCCAAGCGAAGAAGCAGGGCCAGTGGAAAGGAAAGCAACGGCCTGAAAAAGTTCCGTTTGACCATTAAACGGCGCCTTCCAGATACCGTCTCGTTTGAAGTGCAGCAAGCGCGGGTGTGTTGCGAGCGCAGCACCCTCACCACGCTTAAGTCTGCATCGAGAACATGAGAGTTGCCCGGCTTCGACACTATGCATTGAGCCGTCTGCTCCTTACTGGATAGAAAGCTTGAATCTCTGACCAAGGAGTAGTCGCTACTCCCTGTTTTCAGTGGCGTTCACCCATCTCGAACAGACGTATTCAATCAGACGTCGGGGTCGCAGATGGCGCCAAGCAGCGTTTGAGAAACGCTTCGGCGGTCTTGTAACGATGCAGCGCCGTTGCACCCGACAACCCATGCTTCGCACCGGGATACGTCATCAACTCGAATGCGGTGCCGCGCTGCTGCAGCGCGCTCATCAGCGCGGTGGAATTGGTGAACAGCACGTTGTCGTCGGCCATGCCGTGGATCAGCAGCAGCTTGGCGCGCAGGCCATCCAGATGCGTGGCGATGCGTGCGTCGCGGTAGCCTGCGGCGTTGCGCGCCGGCAGGTCCATGTAGCGCTCGGTGTAATGCGTGTCGTACAGGCCCCAATCGGTGACCGGTGCGCCGGCCACGCCACAGGCATAGGCGTCGCTGTGCTTGGCCAGCAGCATCAGGGTCATGTAACCGCCGTTGGACCAGCCCTGCACGCCGATGCGCTTGGCATCCACCCAAGGCTGTTGCTTGAGCCAGGCCACGCCTTGCAACTGGTCGTCGACCTCCACCGTGCCCTGCCTGCCGTACAGCGCGCCACCGAACGCACGTCCGCGCCGCGGCGTGCCGCGGTTGTCCAGCGAAAACACCACGTACCCGCGCTGGGCCAGGTACTGGTCGAACAAGGCATCGCCGCGGCTGGGCCAGGCATCGAGCACGGTCTGCGCCGCCGGGCCACCGTACACGTAAACGATGACCGGGTAACGCTTGGCCGGATCGAACTTGTCCGGCGTGGTCAGCCGGTAATGCAGCGGTGTCCTGCCATCGGCGGCGGTGAGCGTGCCGAATGCGATCGGGCGCTGCGCATCGCGGTAGGTGGCGTAAGGATGCTGCGGATCGCTCAGGTCGTTCTTCAGCAGCGTGGCGATCTTTTCGCCACTGGCGCGGAACAACTCGATCTGCGGCGGCGTGGTGGTGTTGGACCAGGTATCGACGTACACGCTGGCGTTGCTTGCGAAACTGGCCGCGTGCGTGCCGTTGGTGTTGGAGCGCTTTTCGATCGCGCCACCGGCCAGGGGACGGCGTAAATATGGGTTTGGGTAGGCCCGTCCTTGCTCGCGGCGAAATACACCGTGCCGGCCTGCTCGTCGACGGCAAGCAAGGCATCGACCACCCAGTTGCCGGAGGTCAAGGGCGTCAACGTGCGGCCGTCTTCGGATGCGAGATACAGATGCTCGTAGCCGCTGCGCTCGGAGTTCCAGAGAAAGCGGCCATCCTTGAGGAACCGCAGGTCGTTGCTGAGCGGCACCCAGGTGGGCGAGGTTTCGGTGATGAGCGTGCGCTGCGTGCCACTGGCCAGCGTGGTTTCGATCAACTCAAGGGTTTTCTGGTCGCGCGATTGCCGCTGGAAGGTCAGGCGCTGTGCATCGCGCCAGTCCACGCGCGCCAGATAGATGTCCGGGTTCTTGCCCAGGTCGATCCAGCGCGGGGTCGCCTTGGCGCGCGGTGCGATCACGCCCAATTGCACCGCGACATTCGGCTGACCGGCCTGCGGATAGCGCTGGCTGATCACCTCGGTATGGTCGGCATACACTTCCGGGCGCTTTTGCACGGGCACCTGTGATTCGTCGATGCGCGCAAAGGCGATCGCCGAGTCGTCCGGCGCCCACCAATAGCCGGTGTGACGGTCCATTTCTTCATCGGCAACGAATTCGGCCACGCCATTGCCGATGGTCTCGCTCCCATCGTGGGTCAGCTGCAACGCGTTGCCGTTGGCCAACTCGATGACCCACACGTTGCGTTCGCGCACGAAGCTGACGAAACCGCCCTTGGGCGAGAGCTTGGCGTCGGTGGCAAAGCCTTCCCCGTGGGTGAGCTTGCGTACCGCGGCCGCGCCGGTCTTGCGCAGGTCGTACAGGTACAACTCGCCACCTAGCGGGAACAGCAGCGCTTGCGCATCCGGTGCCCATTGGTAATCGACGATGCCGGTGAATGCGGCGATGCGCTGACGTTCACGACGTGCTTTTTCGACATCGCTCAAGACCTCGGTGCCGGGCAACACGATTTTTGAATCGACCAACAGGCGCGTCTGGCCGCTGGCAATGTCGTATTCCCACAGATCCAGCTGATTGCGATCGCTGTCCTTGCCGCGCAGGAAGGTCACGCGCGAGCCATCCGGCGCCACCCTGGGCTTCATCAACGTGGGACCGGAAAGCGGCAACGGGCCGGTGATGGCCTCCAGGGTGAGTTTTTCGGCGTGGGCCATGGGAATGGTGCTGAGCATGAGGGCAAGGGTGACCAACAGGGCGCGCATCGATGATCCTGTCTGACGATTGCGCACAGGATGCGGGGGCGTGCGGTATTTGAGAAGTGCAGCGGTCTTGTGTGTGGCAATTGAAAGACGGTGCGCACGATGCTGCGTTGTATCGCGGATGTTGTCGTGCACGGGCCAGCCTGGGTGCCGATAGATGTTGACGCGCGCTGCGGATGGACCATCGCGGGTTTGAGGTGGCTTCGGTGATGGGTGAGTGCGGATTTGATGCGAGATCCGTACCCTCACCCCAACCCCTCTCCCGAGGGGAGAGGGGCTCTCGCTGGCTTTTTCTGCCGGGAGACAGTGGCGCGTTGCGCCGGATGCGGGCGGGCGCCGCCTGTGTAGTGCGATTGAACCGCTGCGTAGTGCGGTGTCTGACTGCGTGACTGCATGAAGCGATGCAATGCAGTGCGCCCACCTGCGCAGCAGACCCTGGCGCAGCCCCGACAGCACCGCGCTTCAGCACTCCGCTTTCGCACGCAGGCTCCGCCCCCTGCCCAAGCCCTACGCCTCAGCGCTTGCCGAACAGGTGCTTGCGCTCTTCATCGCTGAGCGGCTTGCCGGCATTGGGATTGACCTGTTCCTTGAGCGCATAGGCGCGCTGGGTGGCCGGGCGGGCGGCGATGGCGTCGTGCCAGCGCTTGAGATGCGGAAAGGCGGCGTAGTCCGGCTTGAGGTCGCCATACACTTCGATCCACGGATAGCTGGCCATGTCGGCGATGCCGTAGTCATCTCCCGCCAGGAAGGCGTGGTCGGCCAGGCGCTTGTCGAGCACGCCATGCAGGCGACGCACCTCGGCCTGTAGCGCTCGATCGCGTAAGCAATCTTTTCCGGTGCGTAGACGTTGAAGTGACCCATCTGGCCGCTCATCGGGCCCAGCCCGCCCATCTGCCAGAACAGCCATTCCAGTGCAGCGATCCGGCCGCGGGCATCGCGCGGCAGGAAGCGGCCGGTCTTCTCGGCCAGATACAGCAGGATCGCCCCGGACTCGAACACGCTCTGCGCACCGCCGCCATCGGCCGGTGCATGGTCGACGATGGCCGGCATCTTGTTGTTGGGCGAAATCTGGAGAAATGCAGGTTCGAATTGCTCGCCCTTGCCGATGTCCACCGGCTTGAGGGCGTACTGCAGCCCGGCCTCTTCCAGAAACAGCGTGACTTTGTGCCCGTTGGGCGTAGGCCAGTAATACAGATCGATCATCGTGCGCTCCAGTCGAAGGTGGGGTCGTTGCGGCAGACCGAATTCAAGGCGGCTGCCTGGCATGCAGGCATCGGGCCGGCAACGCACTCGCCGCTGACCAACCCGCTTGCCAGGCGCGCATCCGAGGCGTGCGCCCGCGATGTCGGTGCCATCGCCTGTCGAGATACGTTGCCATCCAAGCGCGATGGTAAGGCCAAGCGTTTGCATCCGGCTGCATGACACGCCTCGCTCGGTGGAACGATGTGTGACGCAACAGGGTCGCGGCCGATGCTGCAGTGCAAATTGACTTTGTTAAGGCCGCAATAACAAATGCTCGATTGTTCCATTGACCTTTGCCTGTCCCGCCTGGGGCCGGCCTTATCTTCTGTTTGGGGAAGCAACTACCGTGAGAGAGACTCGCACCCTGCCGCGCACGCGGCGCTTGACGTCTGCCCTGCTGTTCGCCTTGTCGACTCCGCTGGCCGCGCAGACCGCGCCGGCGCCGCAGGCGGCATCCACTGTCCCGGGTTCCAGCCAGGCCGATCCCGCCACCCTCGATACCGTCCAGGTCAGCGGTATTCGCGGCAGCCTTACCTCGTCGATGAACGTCAAACGCGATGCGCAAGGCATCGTCGACGGCATCGTGGCCGAAGACATCGGCAAATTCCCTGATACCAACCTGGCCGAATCGTTGCAGCGCATCAGCGGTGTGTCGATCGACCGCTCGCTGGGCGAAGGCTCGCGCGTCACCGTGCGTGGCGTCGGCCCGGACTTCAACCTGGTGCTGTTGAACGGCCGCCAGATGCCGGGCGCCAGCATCGAAGAATCCAACGCCTCCAACTCGCGTGCGTTCGACTTCGCCAACCTGGCGTCCGAGTCGATCTCCGGCATCGAGGTGTTCAAGACCAGCCGTGCCAGCACGCCCACCGGCGGTATCGGCGCGACCATCAACATCAAGACCGCCCGGCCGCTGGATAACCCCGGCATGCATGCCAATGTGGGCCTCAAGGGTGTGCATGATGCTTCCAACGAGAATCTGCCCGGCCGCTTGCAGGGCGATTCGCTGACGCCGGAAATTTCCGGCATTTTCAGCAACACCTCGGCCGACGGGCGCTTTGGCGTGTCGCTGAGCGGCAGCTACCAGGAACGCGACTTCGGCTACAGCCAGGTCGGCGTGCCCAATGGCTGGCGCGCATTCCGTGGCGATTCCACCGCCTACGGCACCATTCCGCAGCCCGGTGCACCGGGTTCGGAAAACATCGTCAACCGCCCCGGGCCGAACGATATCTATTCGGTGCCGCAGAACCTCAACTACCGCGTGGTCGGCGTCGAACGCCAGCGCACCAACGGCCAGCTGGTGCTGCAGTACAAGCCGCTGGACAACATCACCACCACGCTGGATTACACCTATTCGGAAAACAAGATCCAGCAGCGCAACGAGATGTCGGTGTGGTTCAACTACGGACCGTCCGCCAGCTCCTGGACCAAGGGACCGGTCGCAGGCCCGATTACCTATTCGGAAATCGTCAATCCGCCCACCAGCGATCTGGCCACCGCCGGCTCCAATGCGGCCACGCGTAACCAGAACAAGTCGCTGGGTTTCAACGTGGATTGGGCGGTGAACGACCAGTTCAAGCTCAACTTCGACATCCACCGCTCCACTGCCGAAGCCGGCGCGGACAGCCCGTACGGGTCGAGCAACTCGCTGGGCGTGTCCGGTTTCTACCGCGGCACCTCGGTGGTGGATTTCAGCAAGGATTTCCCGGTGCTGCAGCAGCAGCTGGGCTTCGGGCTCAATGGCCTGGATCCGTCGCGCACGCTGGTCACCGGCTCGGCGTTCCGCAATAGCTACATGAAGTCGGAAATCGATCAGGCGCAGGTCAACGGCGATTTCACCTTCGAAAACTATTCGCAGTTGAAGTTCGGCATCGGCAGCACCGAGGTCAAGAACCGCTCGGCGTTTTCCAATGTGCAGCGCGACACCTGGGGCGGCAACGGCACGGCAGCCGACTATCCGGACGATCTGTGGATTCCCAGCTCGTTCGCGCAGTACTTCGATGCGATCGACGGCAGCGGCAATCCGGCACAGTTCAACCAGCTGTTCCTGTTCGACTTCGAGCGCGCGCGCCAGGCCGCTGCGCAAGCCGCTGGGGATGAGTCGCTGTACCGTATCTCGCCGGTGTTCACCACCGACCGCCGCGTCACCGAAAAATCCAAGAACGCCTACCTGCAGTGGGGCAATAGCTGGGACGATCTGCGCGTGCCGATCAGCCTGGCCGCCGGCGTGCGTTACGAGGAAACCAAGGTGGAAGCGCGGGCGCTGGTACCGGTGGCCGTGGGCATCGACTGGGTCGCCAACAACGAGCTGCCGATCCGGCTGGCCGACTCGGCGTTCTCCGGTGGCAGCGGCAAGTACGAATACTGGCTGCCCAGCCTGGACCTGAGCTTCAGGCTGCGCGAAGACCTGGTACTGCGCGGCAGCTATGGCGAAACCATCGGCCGACCCGGCTGGGGCGACATCCAGGGCGGGCAGACGCTCAACCAGATCGGCCGCATCGAAGGCGGCTCCGGCCAGGAAGGCAATCCCGGCCTCAAGCCATTGCTGTCGCACAACATCGACCTGTCGCTGGAGTGGTACTACGGCGACGCGAGCTACGCCTCGGTGGGCTTCTTCCGCAAGAACATCGACAACTACGTCGGCGTCACCACCCGCAACGACACCTCGCTCGGCCTGCACACGCCGGTGGGCGGCGCCTACTGGAACCAGGCGCTGGCCAATGGCTGTGCCACTGCCGACCTGACCTGCATCCGCAACTACATCTTCCGCAACTTCGCCGGTCAGCCGGGCGTGGTCCGCGGAACCGACGACACCAATGGCAATGCCACCGGTACGATCAGCGGTCAGCCGGGCGACCCGGTCGCCAACTTCTCCATCACCGCGCCGGCCAACCAGCGTTCGGCCTCGCTGGATGGTTGGGAATTCAACGTGCAGCACATGTTCGGCCAGAGCGGTTTCGGCGTGTCGGCCAACTACACCAAGGTCGATTCCGGGCTGACCTACAACAACTACGTGATCGGCGAGCAGTTCGCGCTGGAAGGGTTGAGCGATTCGGCCAACCTGGTCGGTTTCTACGACAAGGGGCAATGGCAGGTGCGTGCGGCCTACAACTGGCGCGACGAGTTCCTGGCCGCGCGTTTTGACGGCAGTGGCCTGCCCAACCCGGTCTACACCGAAGCCTATGGTCAGCTGGATCTGAGCATCGGCTACCAGTGGACCGATAACCTGTCGCTGAGCCTGGAAGCGATCAACCTCACCAACGAAATACAGCGCCAGCACGGCCGGCAGAAGAACGAGATCATCTATGCCACCCAGACCGGCCCGCGCTACATGCTGGGGCTGCGCTACAAGTTCTGGTGATGCCGCTGTGGCGATGCAGGATTAACTGCATCGCCCCAGCAAGCCGCACGTTCCCCGGCAGCATGACCGCCGGGGAACGTACACGGCCGTTGCACCGCCCGAGGACGTGAAGGCATCCGGGGCTTGCCGTGCAATGGCGATTCGTTGAAGCATGGGCCACGCGCCCCGCGTGCTGTGCCAATCCCCATGACCAATGCTGTGTTGTTGAACAATCTCGATCACCGCGATCTGCGTGTGATCTCCGCGCACGGCGCCGCCTACGGCGATGACGTGATGTCGGCGGCGACCTTTCCGCAGGAATTTCGCCAGGTGCAGGCGCAATACCCCATCGTGTTCCATCGCAGCGGCGAGCGCAGTTTCCAGCCGCTGGCATTGCTGGGATTACGCCTGGGCGAAAACCTGTTCCTGGATGGCGCGCACTGGGATGCGCCCTACATCCCGCTGGCGATTGAGCGCCAGCCGTTCCTGATCGGCGAGCAGCCCGATGGGCCGATGGTGCATGTGGACCTGGACAGCCCACGCATCAGCCGCACCGAGGGCGAACCGCTGTTTCGCGAACACGGCGGCACCACCGAATTTCTCGACCGCATCAGCCAGGTGCTGCGCACGCTGCACGATGGCCTGGTGGCCAGCACGGGCTTCGTCGAACGTGCGCTGCGTTACGACCTGCTCGAACCCTTCGTGTTCCAAGCCACCTTGAACAACGGCCTGGAATGCCGCCTGGCCGGGCTGTATGTCGTGCACGAAGAACGCCTGCGCGCACTCAATGATGCGGCGCTGCTCGAACTGCACCGGCACGGCGATCTGGAACCGCTGTACATGGCGGTGGCCTCGATTGCGCAATTGCGCCATCTGCTCGAACGCATGAACCGCCGTCATGCCGGCTGAGCCACGCGCCATCGAGGAACGCCACGGCCTGGACCCGCAACAGCTGGACCCGGCCATCCTTCGCTCCACCACGCCGCTGGTGCTGCGCGGGCTGGTACGCGACTGGCCGCTGGCCCGCGCCGGCGCCAGTTCTGCGCAGGCCGCTGCCGCTTACCTGCGTGATTTCGACCGCGGCGAGGCAGTGGTGGCGCAAGTTGGGCCACCGGAGATCGGCGGGCGCTTTTTCTACAACGCGGACATGAGCGGCTTCAATTTCCGCCCCGAACGCGTGCCGCTGGGCGTGGTGCTGGACACCTTGCTGCGCGACCTGGACAACGCGCAGCCACCGGCCATCTACGTCGGCTCCACCACGCTGGACACCTACCTGCCCGGCCTGCGTGCAGCCAACCCGATCGCGCTGCCGCACGGCGAGCCGCTGGCCAGCATCTGGATCGGCAACCGCACCCGGATCGCCGCCCATCAGGACCTGCCCGACAACCTGGCCTGCGTGGTCGCCGGGCGACGCCGGTTTACACTGTTCCCGCCCGATCAGCTGGCCAATCTCTACATCGGCCCGCTGGATCTCACCCCGGCCGGGCAGCCGGTCAGCCTGGTGGATATCGCCGCACCGGACCTGCAGCGTTTTCCCGCACTATGCGCAGGCGCTGGACCACGCCCTGGTCGCCGAGCTGGCGCCGGGCGATGCGCTGTTCATTCCCAGCATGTGGTGGCATCACGTCGAGGCGCTGGAGAGCTTCAACGTATTGGTGAACTTCTGGTGGCGGCAGAGCCCGGCCTACATGGATTCGCCGATGAACGCGCTGATGCTGGCACTGCTGACCATCCGCGACCTGCCGGCCGAACAACGCGCCACCTGGCAGGAAGTGTTTCGTCACTATGTCTTCGAGTCCGACGACAGCACCGCCGCGCATCTGCCCGATGCCGCGCGCGGTGTGCTGGCCCCGATGGACGACGCCAGCGCGCGCAGCCTGCGTGCGCGGCTGTTGCAACGCTTGAATCGCTGAGGATTTGACCATGCCCGACACCACGCCTTCGGACCCGCAACAGCGCCCGGTACGCCGCGTCGTCATCGCCGGTGGCGGCACGGCCGGCTGGATGGCGGCGGCAGCGCTGTCGAAATTGCTGGGCCGGCACCTGCAGATCACCCTGGTGGAGTCCGACGAGATCGGCACGGTGGGGGTAGGCGAAGCCACCATCCCCAGCCTGGTCACCTTCCACCGCTTGCTGGAAATCGACGAAGCCATGTTCATGGCCGCCACCCAGGCCACCATCAAGCTCGGCATCGCCTTCGAACACTGGCGCGATGTGGACCAGCACTACATCCATTCCTTCGGGCATGCCGGGACCGACCACTGGAGCGCCGGGTTCCAGCATTTCTGGTTGAAGGGGCGCCAGCGCGGGGTGGCGCGCGACTTCGGCGACTACTGCCTGGAACTGCGTGCGGCGCAGGAAGGCCGTTTTGCGCACCTGCCCAATGGCGGGATGAATTACGCCTATCACCTGGACGCCGGGCTGTACGCGCGCTTCCTGCGCCGCTTCAGCGAAGGCTTCGGGGTGCAGCGCATCGAGGGGCGTATCGGCCAGGTCGAGACCGACCCGGAGAGCGGCTTCCTCACCGCGCTGACCCTGCACAACGGCGCCCGCGTCGAAGGCGATCTGTTCATCGACTGCACCGGCTTTGCCGGCCTGCTGATCGGCAAGACGCTGGGCGTGGGCAGCGACGATTGGTCGCGCTGGTTGTTCGCCGACAGCGCGCTGGCGGTGCAGACCGAATCGATGGGTCCGCCGGTGACCTATACCCGTTCGCGCGCCGATCAGGCCGGCTGGATGTGGCGCATTCCGCTGCAGCACCGGGTGGGGAACGGCATCGTGTATTCCAGCCGCTACATGGACCAGGATGGCGCCCGTGCGGTGCTGGAACGCAACCTCACCGGGCGCGCGCTCACCGAACCGCGGCCGCTGCGCTTCACGCCCAACCAGCGCCACCGCGTGTGGGAGAAGAACTGCGTGGCGCTGGGCCTGGCAAGCGGGTTCCTGGAGCCGCTGGAATCGACCAACATCCATCTGATCCAGCGCGGCATCATCCGCCTGCTGCAGACCTTTCCGCAGGTGATCAACGCGGTCGACATCGCCGAGTACAACCGTCAGGCGGCCCAGGAGATCACCCACATCCGGGATTTCGTGATCCTGCACTACCACGCCACCGATCGCCGCGACACGCCGTTCTGGCGCGACTGCGCGGCCATGGACATCCCCGATTCGCTGCGCCACCGGGTGGAGTTGTTCCGCCAGAGCGGGCGGGTCTTCCATCAGGCCAACGAGCTGTTCGCGGAGAACTCCTGGGTGCAGGTGATGCTGGGCCAGGGCATCGTGCCGCAACAGCACCACCCGGTGGCCGACCTGATGGGCGATGTGGAGCTGGGCCGCTTTCTGGAGACCATCCGCACCCGGGTGGAGGCGGCGCTGGTGCGGTTGCCCGCGCACGCGGACTTCCTGCAGCGCTACTGCCCTGCCCCGCCGCTGCCCGAACCGGCCGCGCGCGTACCGGCCCCGCAGGTCATGGCGACCCCGGCCGGATAAATTTCGGCGATCTGCAGCGCAACCCTTGGCTTAGACCGCCCCAGCAATGCTAGATTGCGGCATTGCCGTCCATTGCGGGAACAATGGCCGGCGCTCGCCGCAGCAACGTTATCTTTCGCACTCGGGGTAAGGGGGACGCATGTTGGATCTGACACAGGGCCGTATGGCACGCCGGATCGCGCCGGTCATTTTGCTGGTGGGCCTGGCCGCCTGCTCCAAGCAGGAAGACAAGGCCGCCACCACCACGCCGGCGACCGGCGCCACACCGGCGGCAACGGCACCCACGCCGGCCACGGCGGTCTCGCCGCAGGTGCAGTCGATGGCTGCCGAACAATTGCGCGAATCGGCCACCAAGGCGCTGCAGGACAACCGCATGTACGCCCCGGCCGGCGACAACGCGGTGGAGTACTACCTGGCCTTGCGCGAGAAGCAGCCGCAGGACGCCACCGTCAACAGCGCGCTGACCGATCTGCTTCCCTATACCCTGATCGCCGCCGAACAAGGCATCAGCCGCGAAGAATTTCCCGAAGCGCAGCGCTTGATCGCGTTGATCGAGAAGGTCGACCCGCAGGCACCGGCATTGCCGCGCCTGAAGAGCGGCCTGGAAACGGGAATGAAGACCGCTGCCAACCGCTCCGAGCAGGATGCCGAGCAGGCCAAGAAGCAGGTCGAGGACAAGGCCAAGCAGGCGGCCGAGCAGAAGCGTCTGGCCGAGCAGCAGAGCCGTGAGGCCGCCGCTGCCCAGCAGATTGCCGCCCAGCAGGAAGCGGCGCGCCAGCAGACGGCCGAGGCCGAGCGCCAGGCCGCTGCACGGCGTCAGGCCGAGGCGCCGGCACCCACTCCGGCGGCACCGCGTCCGGCGCCAGCCGCCGCTGCTGCAGCCGCGCCGGCCGCGCAGTCGCTGCGTCCGATCAGCACCCCGGCCCCGCGCTACCCCGCCGAAGCACTGCGCTCGGGCACCTCGGGCGAGGTGCTGGTGGAACTGACGGTCGGCACCGACGGCTCGATCACCGCCTCGCGCGTGCTGCGCGCCAACCCGCCGCGCGTGTTCGACCGCGAAGCCCTCAACGCGGTCAAGCGTTGGCGCTTCGAACCGGTGGCCGCACCGGTGACCACGCGGCGCACGCTGTCGTTCAATCCGGGCGATTGATCGCCGGGTCGTTGATGACATGGAAACGCAAAAGCCCGCAGCGATGCGGGCTTTTGCGTTGTGGCAGTGGTGCGTTGTGGCGGTGCGTAGTGGCGGTGGTGTGTTGCCGCGGCAATGCAACGTCGGTGCCGCGTGTTGCAGGGTGCCGCCGGGACTTGCCGCAAACACCCACCGCAACACCCTCAGCCCGAAATCGCCAGACGCTCCTGGTGATAGCGGCGCACCGCGGCATACCACAGCAATGCCGCCACCCCGAAACCGGCCAGCAGATACACCGCCCAGGTCTGCAGGTTGATGGTCTCGTGACGGATCACCTTCAACAGCATCTGGTTCTGCGCCAGAAACGGCACCGCGAAATGCCACAGCTGCGTCTTCAGCGGATAGGCCATCAACGCGTAGCCCGGCAGCATCGGCAGCAGCAGCAACCAGGTCATGTGCGCCTGCGCTTCCTTCATGCTCTTGGCCGCGGCGGCCAGATAGGTCAGCAGCGAGGTGCCGACAAACAGCATCGGCACCAGGATGAAGAGCATTTGCAGCATCGGCACGAAACCGACATTGAGCTGGCGGCCCAGGTTGGATGTGGAGAGCTGCGCGCTCAGCTTGAATGCCAGCAAGGTGAGCAACAGCGACACCATGCCGATCACGCAGGCCGCAGCGATCTTGCCGCTGACGATGGCGCTGCGCGGCGCAGGCGTGGCCAGCAACGGCTCCAGCGACTGGCGTTCACGCTCGCCGGCGGTGGCGTCCAGAATCAACGAGGCGCCGCCCAGAAACGAGGTGATCACCAGCAACACCGGCAGCAGCATCGCCATCATCTGGCCGCGCTTGGCTTCGGCCGTGGCCAGGTCTTGCGCGGCCACTTCCAGGGGCCTGGAAACCTGCGCGTCGATACCGCGCGCCAGCAGCCGCAGTGCGCCGACCTGCTGGCTGTAGCCGGTGAGCGCGGCCTGCAGGCGCATGCTCGGCACATCGGCCTCGCGGCGGGTGCTGTCCTTGATGATCTCCACCAGCGCCGGCCGACCTTCGCGCCAATCCTCGGCGTAGCTGTCGCTGATGCGCAGCGCCACATCCACGTCCTGGTTGCGAATCGCTGCGGTCAGGTCGGCTGGCGCATCCACGGCATTGAGCCCTTGGGCGGCCAGAAATCGCACCAGATTCGGCGCGTTGCTGCGGCCGAGCGTGGGGATCTCCAGCGGCTTGTCGATCTGCGTACGCACGCGGCTTTCGCTCAGCGCGCCCATGCCCAGGATCAGGATCGGGTACAGCAACGGCGATAACAGCAACGCCAATGCCAGGGTGCGGCGGTCGCGCGAGATGTCGCGCAATTCCTTGCGCAGCACCGTCCATAGCGTGGACAACAATGCTGTGGTGCTCATGCGTGCAGTCCCTCGTCCGAGCCGATCGCCTTGACGAAGGCGTCTTCCAGATTGTGTTCACCGGTGGCAGCGCGCAGTTCGTCGGCGCTGCCGGATGCCACCACCTTGCCCTTGGCGATGATGACGATGCGATCGCACAGCGCAGCCACCTCCTGCATGATGTGGCTGGAAAAGATCACGCAACGTCCCTCCGCACGCAGCTGCTGCAGGAAGCCACGCATGGCGCGCGTGGTCATCACGTCCAGGCCGTTGGTGGGCTCGTCCAGGATCACGTTGCGCGGATCGTGCACCAAGGCGCGCGCAATCGCGGTCTTGGTGCGCTGGCCCTGGCTGAAGCCTTCGGTCTGGCGGTCGAGAATGTCGTCCATGTCCAATGCGCTGGCCAGCAGCTGCGTGCGCTGGGCGATCTGCGCGCGCGAGAGGCCATGCAACTGGCCGAAGTAGGCAATGTTCTCGCGTGCGGTCAGGCGCTTGTAGACGCCGCGTGCGTCCGGCAACACCCCGAGTGCACGGCGCACCGTTACCGGGTCGCGGGCGGCATCCACGCCATCCACGGCCACGCTGCCCTGGTCGGGCGCCATCAACGTGTAGAGCATGCGCAAGGTGGTGGTCTTGCCGGCGCCATTGGGGCCGAGCAGCCCGGTGATCTGGCCATCGGCGGCGCTGAAGCTGACCCCGTCGACGGCTTTCACCAGCCCGGTCTTGGTCTTGAACGACTTGTGCAGGGTATCGACGACGATCATGCAAGCGCCTCCGTGGCGTGGTCGATGTGGCTCATGGTTCCCATCCGTTGAACGAGGTGAAGGCGGGCACGGTGTTGAGGCTGGCAACGCAGCTGGTATCCAGCGCCTTGGCATCGGCGGTCTGCATGAACTGGCTCAGCACCTTGGGCATGCAGCCCAGCCGGAACACGCCATGCCCCTGCCCGGGCGCGATCACATGCCGGCCGTTGGGCAGCCCCTGCAGCACGCGCTCGGCATAGCGTGGCGGTGTGACCGGGTCGAGCTGACCGGAGAGCAGCAACACCGGCAACATGGAGCGGAACGGCGCGCTCGCAGCGGCCGGCGCCGGCTTGGACGGCCACACCTTGCACGGTGCGAAGAACATCTCGGCGACCTCGTTGCCCAGCAAGGTGGTGGCCTGGTGTGCGGGTGGGCGATAGCGCCCGGCATCTTCGCTGCACAACACCGACCATTGCATCAGGCGATTCATCTGATCGGACATGCCCGATGCGCTCATCTGCGCCAAGGCCATCAACGAGGCGTAACGCCCTGCGGCAGCTTCGTCCAGCACCAACGGCAACAACGATGCGGTTTCCGGCGCATACGAGAAACCGAACGCCAGGCCGGCCACGGTGTCGGCAGTGACCTGTTCGTGGCGTAAGCCACCGGTGCGCGGGTCGCGGTAGTCCACTGCCACCGGTGCCTGCCGCAACCGCTCCACCACCTGGCGCAACTGCGTGGCGGTATCGACAGGAAAGCGCTTGGCGCATGCAGGCTGCTGGCGGCATTGCGCAGACTGCAGCGCAATCGCATCTTCGAAGGTGCGCGCGAACTCGCCGCCGATCACCAGATCGTTCGGCGCCACGCCATCGATCACCACGGTGCGCGTGTGCTGCGGATAACGTGCGGCATAGTGCTGCGCCACACGCGTGCCGTACGAGGCACCGATCAAATTCAGTGTCTGCACGCCCAGTGCTGCGCGTACCGCATCCAGGTCGCCGATGGCTTCGCTGGTGGTGTAGTAGCGCGGGTCGGCGTCGTTGCGCAGACCATCGGCACATCGGGCCGCATACGCAGTCAATTGCTCGGCGGTGGCCTGGCTGCTGTTCTCCAGCGCCAGCGGCTTGCCGGCCGCGTCGCGACACGCCAGCGGATGCGAGCCACCGGTGCCGCGCTGATCGACCAGAAAGATGTCGCGCTGCTTGCGCACTTCGTGCAGGCCCATGTCCACGATCGCCGCGACTTCGGTGGCCGATTGCCCCGGCCCACCGGCAATGAAGAACACCGGGTCCGGCGTGCTGCCGCCGCCGGCGTCGCTTTCCAGCCAGGCGATCTTCAACGCGATGCTGCGCCCGCTCGGTGCGGCCGGATTTTCCGGCACGCGCAGGCTTGCGCACTGCGCTTCGATATTGCCGGCAGCACCGCCGGCGCTCAGCGTGCATGGGGTGAACAGCAACGTGCCGTAACGATTGCCTGCGGCATTGCCGGGTGGGGTGTGTGCAACGGGCTGCCGCGCAGCCGTACCCGGCGCTGTCGCGGTGGGTCTTGCCGCAACGTCCGTTGCTGCGGCCGGCGCTGCAGCGCGCTGGCATCCGGCCGCCAGCATCGCGATCAGCATTGCCGCCGCCATTGTGGATTGCTTGACCATCGTCATCCTATCTCCTGGTAGTGCCTGTCCCCTGACGTTGCCTGCGGCCACACGTGACCGCGGCAACTACTGCCCGTCTTCGAAAAGAAACACCTGCTCGATCGCTTCGCCAAACAAGCGTGCGATCCGGAACGCCAACGGCAGGCTGGGATCGTATTTGCCGGTTTCCAGCGCATTGATCGTCTGCCGCGACACACCCAGCCGTTCGCCGAGTTCCCCTTGCGACCACCCGTTGGCCTTGCGCAATTCGCGCACGCGGCTATTCATTCAAAACGACGCGCGTGGATGCTTTTGGTGATGCCGTAGATGACGCACAGCAAGGGAAACACCCACAGCATCGCCGCGCTCGCCGGAACATCGATCAGCTCGGCAGCCTGCAGAAATCCGGCCGTCATGTACGCACCGCTGATCAGCCCGGCGGCAATGGCGATCGCTTCCAGCTCGATCCGCCGTTGCATCTCGTCCGAATCGCGCACGTAGCGCGCCACCGCACGAATGACCAGTACCACCAGCACCGCCGGCAGCAGGGCGATCAACACCCGCGCCCAGTGCGGCCCGACATGCCCGAGCAGATAGCGCCAGAACAGCATCACCAACACGTACAACAGCATCGGGATGCCGAATTCGCGGTAGTACCGTCGCGCCAACGCCGGGCGGGTGCTATCGCGCAGATCGCCGCGCGCCAGCCAGAGCGGCACCGACAGCAGCATGCATGAGCCACCAATGCCGGCACTGACCCCGGCAAGGTAGCTGCTTAACGGCAGCACGTGCCACAGGCCGAGCAGCCCAATGCCGAGGAAGACCAGCCCCACGCAGAACACCAGCAGCGCCTTGCGCTTGCAGGGAGTCATCGCACGGCCTCGGCGACGCCATGACGCGCGCTGTGGGCACGTCCGGCAACCGTGCCCGCAGCGCATCGCGTTGCACGGTGATGCCTGCATTCCATTTGCCTGTGCTGCCGCCGCATCCCAGTCGCCTGTCAAGTATGCTTGACAGGCAAGATGCGCCCACTGGACGTTGCTGTCAAGCACCCTTTACACACTCGAACGCGGCTTTCTGGATCGGCCTTCATTGCTGGGCCCCAGCGGCGAACGCCCGTGGCGAGACGTCGGCAGGCAAGACAGACGACACACAGCCGCCGCAGCGTACGCGCGCACATGCCGATGCCGCGGCCGCGTTCGCATGGCGGCTGCCCAGCGATGTGGTTGGCCTCGCTGCATCACCCTGCATGTCGGCAGTGGTGTGCCGCGCATGCGGTAGGCTGCCGGCTGGAACTTCAGCAGGAGCGACGATGCGTTCACCTGTCTTGTTGGCAGCGGCGCTGTGCTGCATGACGCCCTGTGCACCGGCGCAGCACGCGGCGCCGCGCACGATCCAGCTGGATCTGTCCACCGCTGGCGCGCCGGTCGATCGTTTTTACGACCTGTCGGTCGGCTCGGATTTCCCCGGCACCTTGATTCGCAGCGACA
Source organism: Xanthomonas phaseoli pv. phaseoli (assembly GCA_022749655.1). Taxonomy (GTDB): domain Bacteria; phylum Pseudomonadota; class Gammaproteobacteria; order Xanthomonadales; family Xanthomonadaceae; genus Xanthomonas; species Xanthomonas phaseoli. Next base: position 990,601 of record CP094243.1, on the reverse strand, counting down.
CGCAGGCGCATCTGCTGCCTGCAGTGCAGGAGTTGGGGTTTCGCTACATCCGTTTCCACGATGTGTTTCATGACGTGCTCGGTACCGTCAAACAGGTCGACGGCAACCTGGTATACGACTGGACCAAGCTGGATCAGTTGTACGACGCGCTGCTGGCCAAGCGGATTCGCCCGTTCGTCGAATTGGGCTTTACCCCAAGCGCAATGAAAACCTCGGAACAGACGTTGTTCTACTGGAAGGGTAACACCTCGCATCCGGATCCTGCCAAGTGGACGCAGTTGATCGATGCGTATGTGCGCCACATCCGCGCGCGTTACGGTGCCGAGGAAGTGCGCCAGTGGTATTTCGAAGTCTGGAACGAGCCCAATCTGAAGGATTTCTGGGAGAACGCCGACCAGCAGGCCTACTTCGATCTGTATGCGAACACGGCGCGCACCATCAAGGCGATCGACCCGCAACTGCGCGTCGGCGGTCCATCGACGGCAGGCGCCGCCTGGGTACCCGAGTTACTGGCCTTCGTCGCCAACAACACGCTGCCGATCGATTTCGTCACGACGCATACCTATGGCGTGGATGGCGGGTTTCTCGATGAAAACGGCAAGCAGGACACCAAGCTGTCCGCATCGCCGGATGCCATCGTCGGCGATGTGCGACGCGTGCGCGCACAGATCCAGGCCTCGCCATTTCCCAACCTGCCGCTGTACTTCACCGAGTGGAGCAGCAGCTATACACCGCGCGATTTCGTGCACGACAGTTACATCAGCGCACCCTATCTGCTGACCAAGCTCAAACAGGTGCGCGGCGTAGTGCAGGGCATGAGTTACTGGACCTATACCGATCTGTTCGAAGAACCCGGCCCACCGCCAACGCCGTTCCACGGCGGGTTTGGGCTGATGAATCGCGAGGGCATTCGCAAGCCGGCCTGGTTCGCTTACAAATACTTGCATGCGCTCAAGGGTCGCGATGTGCCGCTGAGCGACACACATTCCCTGGCCGCAGTGGACGGCACGCGTGTCGCCGCGCTGGTGTGGGATTGGCAGCAGCCTGTGCAGGCGGTGAGCAATACGCCGTTCTACACCAGACAGGTGCCCGCCACCGATAGCGCACCGTTGCAGATGCGCATGACCCACGTTCCTGCCGGCACATACCAATTGCAGGTGCGCAGGACCGGCTACCGGCGCAACGACCCCTTGTCGCTGTATATCGACATGGGCATGCCCAAGGCACTTGCGCCGCGTCAGTTGACGCAGTTGCAACAGGCAACGCGCGATGTGCCCGAACAGGACCGGCGTATCCGTGTGGGCACCGATGGCGTGCTTGACATCGCGGTACCGATGCGCAGCAACGATGTGGTGCTGCTGACGCTGGAGCCGGCCGCGCGCTGACGGCAGACGTTCAGGATGGCTGCGCGTTGGAACGCTGGGGCGCAGCACGCCCAGGCAGACCGTCGCGCGCAATTATCTGTCGGCGGCGCTTACTTCAAATAGGTCTTGAGGATCGCCGTGATGTCATCCACTGCCAGCTCGCGCTCGTCCAGGGCGTGGGGTGCGGCGACATGATGCTTGAGGTGCTCGCTGAGCAGCTCGACCATCAAACCTTGCGCCGCGCCGCGAAATGCGGCGACCTGGGTCAATAGCGCAGTGCATTCCACGTCCTGCGTCAGGGCTTTTTCCAGCCCTTCCACCTGCCCGCGGATCCTGCGCACGCGCGCGAGCAGTTTCGTTTTGTCCTGATTTAGATGCGCCATGCCATATACCCCCAGGGGTATTTAGGATACCCTGTGGGGGTACCTTAGCCAGGACCATCGCCGATGTCGACCACGCACGCCGCGCCGCATTGCGCGCAGTCGCACACCTTTGCCAGCACCAACCCGCTCGCCGAGCGCAGCACCGGCAAGGCGGTGATGCTGACCGTGCTCATGATGGTGGTGGAGATCGTGGGCGGTTGGATGCTCAATTCCATGGCCCTGCTCGCCGACGGCTGGCATATGAGCTCGCACGCGTTGGCGCTGGGACTGGCGTTGTTCGCCTATCGCTTCGCGCGGCAGCATGCCGGGGACGTGCGCTTCACCTTCGGCACGTGGAAGGTCGAGGTGCTGGGCGGTTACACCAGCGCGATCCTGTTGCTGGGCGTTGCCGCGCTGATGGCGTTCCAGTCGGTGAAACGGTTGTTCACGCCCAAGCCCATCCAGTATCAGGAAGCAACCGTGATTGCGGTGATCGGCCTGCTGGTGAATTTGATTTGCGCGTGGTGGCTGCGCGATTCGCATGGGCATGCTCACTCCCACGGGCATCGCAGCCACGGCCATGCGCACACGCACGAGGGTCATGGTCATGGTCATGGTCATGGTCATGGTCATGGTCATCACCAGGATGCGCACAGCGATCTCAATCTGCGCGCGGCGTATCTGCACGTGGTGGCCGATGCCGCGACCTCGGTGCTCGCCATCGTCGCGCTGGTCGCCGGCATGCACTGGGGCGTGACCTGGCTGGACCCGCTCATGGGTCTCGTCGGCGCGGTGCTGGTCACCGTCTGGGCCTGGGGTTGCTGCGCAGCACCGGCAGCGTGTTGCTGGATGCGGAGATGGACGCGCCGGTGGTGGCCGAAGTGAAGCAGGTGATCGCCGAGCTTGGGCATGCGATCGACATCGCCGACCTGCATGTGTGGCGGGTCGGCAGCGAGCGGTATGCCTGCGTCATCAGCCTGGTCACCACGGCCGACATCGATGCGGAGCGGGTGCGGCGCGCGCTGCAGATCCATGAAGAACTGGTGCATGTCACGGTGGAGCTGCGGCGCCCGGCGCTACTGAACGCTACGGCGTAGAACCGCAGCAGCTCGGCGCCACAAGCCACGCGCCGCAGGCCACAGTACGCTGCCGGCGCAGGCGGCATGTTCGCGCCGCCTACATGCAATCTCAGGCCTTGGGCGGCGTGGAGCTGACGTACTTCTCGCGGCGAATCTGCGCACTCGGCAGGCCGGCGGCTTTGAGCGCGTCCAGGCAGGTGTCCACCATGTCCGGGTTTCCGCACAGGTAGGCGATGTCGTGCGCGGCATCGGGCGCGAACTCGGCCAGGTGCTGCTGCACGTAGCCGTGCCGCACATCGGCGTGCGGCTGGGCGGGCAATTCGCGCGAGAAGCACGGCACGTAGCGGAACTGCGGATGCGCCTCTGCAAACGCGCGGAAGTCCTCGCCGTACAGCAGCTCGGTCGGGGTGCGTGCACCTTGCAGCAACACCACCTGCACACCGCGGGTGGCGATCGCTTCGGCCAGCAGCGGCAGCATCGAGCGGTACGGGGTGACGCCGGTGCCGGTGGCGATCAGCACGTAACGCCGGTTGTGGTCGCCCGGCTGCAGGCAGAAGCGCCCGTAGGGGCCGCTTGCCTGCAACTGGTCGCCAATCTCCAGGCCTTCGAACAAGGCCGTGGCCGAGCCGCCGGGCACGAAGCTCACCGCGATCTCCACTGCCTCGCCCGGCCCCAGCGCATGATCGTGGATGGTCGCCAGCGAATAGCTGCGCTTGGTCGGCGTGCCATCGGCGTAGTCGAAATGGATCTGGATGAACTGCCCGGGCTGGAAATCCAGCGGCTGGCCGTCGTCACGGACGAACTGGCAGTGGGCCACGGTGGGCGCAATCATGCGCCGGTCGACAAGCTTGAGGGGGAATTGAACGGGCACGAACGTATTTGGGACAGTCTGTGATCGGGGCAAACCCCAACGGGCTTCTATAATAACGGGCTGCAACTCGCTGCGCCGTCACCCTGGCGCGAAGGACCCGGCTTGAATTCCCCATCTCCCCGTGCGCCCGCCCTGCGCGTGTGCGATCTGCGCAAGACCTACGACAACGGCACCCAGGCGCTCAAGGGCGTCTCGCTGGACGTGGCGCCAGGCGATTTCTTCGCCCTGCTCGGCCCCAACGGAGCGGGCAAGTCCACCCTGATCGGCATCATCAGCTCGCTGGTGAACCTGTCCGGCGGCCAGGTGGAAGTGTTCGGCACCGACCTGGTCGCCCACCGCAGCGATGCGATGCGCCTGATCGGCCTGGTGCCGCAGGAAATCAATTTCAACCTGTTCGAAAAGCCGTTCGACATCCTGGTCAACTACGCCGGCTTCTACGGCATGCCGCGCAGCCAGGCGCAGGCGCTGGCCGAAGTGGAACTACGCCGCGCCCACCTGTGGGAGAAGGCCCAGGTGATGAGCCGCACGCTCTCCGGCGGCATGAAGCGCCGGCTGATGATCGCCCGCGCCATGATGACCCAGCCGCGCCTGCTGATCCTGGACGAACCGACCGCCGGTGTGGATATCGAAATCCGCCGCGACATGTGGCGCGTGCTCAAGGACATCAACGCCGCCGGCACCACGATCATCCTGACCACGCATTACCTGGAAGAAGCCGAGCATCTGTGCCGCAACCTGGCCATCATCAACCACGGCCAGATCGTCACCCAGGGGCCGATGCGCGAACTGCTGGCCAAGCTCGACGTGGAAGGCTTCCTGTTCGATATCGACGGTGAGCTGCCCGCGCAGCTGCCGGTGATCGAAGGCACCACGCTCACCGCCATCGACGGCCACACGCTGGATCTGGACATGCCGCGTGCGATGGACCTCAACCGCGTGTTCGCCACCCTGGGCGATGCCGGCATCCGGGTGCGCTCGATGCGCACCAAGAGCAACCGGCTGGAAGAATTGTTCGTTCGCCTGACCGGGCCCGGCGAGACCGTCGCCGCCCCGGCTCCTGCCGCAGCGGCGCCCGTGCGCCCGGCAGGCCACCCATGAGTCCCTCGGAGCCGTCGATGTCCGCAACGCCAGCCACACCCCGCCAACGCAACTGGATTGCGCTGGGCACCATCGTGCGCCGCGAAGTGCAGCGCATCCTGCGCATCTGGGGCCAGACCCTGGTGCCGCCGGCCATCACCATGACGCTGTACTTTTTGATCTTCGGCGGGCTGATCGGCTCGCGCGTGGGCGAAATGGGCGGCTACAGCTACATGCAGTTCATCGTGCCCGGCCTGGTGATGATGAGCGTGATCCAGAACAGCTACGGCAACATCTCTTCGAGCTTCTTCGGCGCCAAGTTCGGCCGCCATGTGGAAGAGCTGCTGGTCAGCCCGATGCCCAACTGGGTGATCCTGTGGGGCTATGTGTCCGGCGCGGTGCTGCGCGGGGTGATGGTCGGGGCGATCGTGCTGATCATCGCGATGTTCTTCACCCCGGTGCGGATCCCGCATCCATTGGTCACGCTGACCACGCTGTTGCTGGGCGCGACTATCTTCTCGCTGGCCGGCTTCGTCAACGCGGTCTATGCCAAGAAGTTCGACGACGTGGCGATCGTGCCCACCTTCATCCTGACCCCGCTGACCTACCTGGGCGGCGTGTTCTATTCGGTGAAGCTGCTGCCCGGCTGGGCCGAGGCGGCCACCCATGCCAACCCGATCTTCTACATGGTCAACGCGTTCCGCTACGGCCTGCTCGGCAGCTCCGACGTGCCGATCTGGGTGGCCTACGCGCTGATGCTGGGCTTTGTCGCCGTGCTCAGCGCCCTGGCGTTGTGGCTGCTGCGGCGGGGCCTGGGGTTGCGGAGCTGATGGCCATGCGCATCCTGATCCCCGGCGCCGGCGGCACCGGCGGTTATTTCGGCGGCCGGCTGGCGCAGGCCGGCGTGGACGTCACCTTCCTGGTCCGCGAGGCGCGTGCGGCGCAGTTGCAGGCCGACGGCTTGCGCATCCGCAGCCCGCTGGGCGATGCCGATCTGCAGGTGGCGCATGTCACCGCGCAGGACTTGCCGGCGCGGGTGGCGCAGCGGCCGTTCGACCTGGTGATCCTCAGCTGCAAGGCCTACGACCTGGACAGCGCGATCGAGGCGATTGCGCCAGCGGTGGGCGAGCACACCACGGTGTTGCCCATCCTCAACGGGCTGCGCCATTACGCGGCATTGGACGAGCGCTTCGGCTCAGCGCGGGTGCTGGGCGGGCTGTGCTTCATCAGCGCCACCAAGGGCGAGCACGGCGAGATTCTGCACCTGGGCAAGCCGGCAGCGATCACCTTCGGCGAGCGTAGCGGTGACGCGCAATCGGCGCGGGTGCAGGCATTTGCCGCCGCTTGCGCGCAGGCCGACATCACCCATGTGGCCAGCGAGCAGATCGCGCAGGAACAGTGGATCAAATACAGCTTTCTCACCGCACTGGCCGCGGCCACCTGCCTGATGCGTGCGCCGGTAGGCGCGATCGTGGCCACCGACGACGGCCGCGCGTTGATCAACGGCCTGTACAACGAGTGCCTGTGGGCCGCCGATGCAGCCTGGCAATCGATTCCCGAGCCAGCACGCGCCAACGCGTTGCAAACGCTGCTACAGGTGGATTCGCCGCTCAAGGCCTCGATGCTGCGCGACCTGGAAGCCGGCCAGGACGTGGAGGCAGCACAGATCGTCGGCGACATGCTGGCGCGCGTGCGCGAGACCGGGCGCAACGCCCCACTGCTGATGGCCGCCAATGTGCATCTGCAGGCGTATCAGGTGTTGCGGCATAGCTGATGGGAATGCAGGCGGCTGTGCGCGTGCGACGCATGCATCGCCCCCATCCGCCCTTCGGGCACCTTCCCCCGCAGGCGGGAGGAGGAAGCGGCTTGGGGAACAGTGGCTACCGTTGCATCAATGCGCGACGACCCTCAGCACCACTTCCAACAGATCCCTTCTCCCGCTTGCGGGAGAAGGTGGCGCAACGCACCGGATGAGGGCGCACCGGGTTGGCGCAGCCTTCGCGCTGCAACGACGCAGTGAACACGATGCTCTGCTTCCCATCGCCTACTTTGCCCCTGATGAAAGCGCTCAGCCACCTGTTTCGTGCCGGTCATTTCGTGATCCTGGCGTTCTTCGTGCTGTGTGCGGCGGGCCTGGTGACGATGGCCGGGCTGGAGCTGTGGCACGGCTTCACACCCGGCGGCGACATGGTGGTGCGCGACCGCTTCAACGTCGTGCTCGAAGCAGTCGGCCTGCTGACAGTGGCGCTGGTCACGCTCGAACTGGGCCAGACCATCTTCGAAGAAGAGATCCTGCGCGACGTCAAGGTCAGTGGCCCCACGCGCGTACGGCGGTATTTGTCGCGCTTTTTCGTGGTGATCGTGATCGCGCTGGCGATCGAGACGCTGGTGTCGATCTTCGAGCTGATGCATGCCGACCCGGCCAAGCTGCCCTACGCTGCTGCCGTTGGCTCATGCGCGGCACTGCTGCTGATCGCCTGGGGTGGTAATCCCCCGCCCATTAGCAGACGCCAGAAGTGGAATTTTCTCGTCCCCTTTCCCGAGGAGGTTCCATGAAGAAGTCCCGCTTTACCGACAGCCAGATCATCGCCGTGCTCAAGCAGGCCCAGGCCGGTGCGCCCGTGCCGGAGCTGTGCCGCGAGCACGGCATCAGCTCGGCCACGTTCTACAAGTGGCGCAGCAAGTTCGGCGGCATGGACGTGTCCATGGTCGCGCGCATGAAGGAGCTGGAGGAGGAGAACCGCCGGCTCAAGAAGATGTACGCCGAGGCGCAGCTCAGTACCGACCTGCTGAAGGAAGCGCTCGCAAAAAAATGGTGAGGCCATCTCAGCGACGCGAGATGGCCCAATCGGCGGTCACGAGCGGGCGCACGAACATCCGCCACGCCTGCCAGACCTTCGCGGTGAGCCAGACCTGCTTCCGCTACCAGGCCAAGGCCAGCGAGCAGAACGCCCGGATCGCCGACTGGCTGATCCGGTTGACGACCGCCCATCGCGACTGGGGCTTTGGCCTGTGCTACCTGTACCTGCGCAACGTGAAGGGCTTTGGTTGGAACCACAAGCGGATCTACCGGATCTACCGCGAGTTGGAGTTGAACCTGCGGATCAAGCCGAAGAAGCGGCTGGTGCGTGAGCGGCCGCAGCCACTGGCGGTGCCGGAGACGATCAACCAAGTCTGGTCGATGGACTTCATGCACGACCAGCTGGCCGACGGCCGCAGCTTCCGGCTGTTCAATGTGCTCGACGACTTCAATCGCGAGGGACTGGGGATCGAGGTCGACCTGTCGCTGCCGTCAGCCCGGGTGATCCGATCGCTGGAGCAGATCATCGAGTGGCGCGGCAAGCCCGCCGTGATCCGCTGCGACAACGGCCCTGAATACATCAGTGGCGCGTTGCTGTCCTGGGCGCAGCGGCATGGCATCCGGGTCGAGCACATCCAGCCGGGCAAGCCACAGCAGAACGCCTACGTTGAACGCTACAACCGCACCATCCGCTACGCTTGGCTCGCCCAAACCCTGTTCGACACCATCGACCAGGTGCAGGACAAAGCCACCCGCTGGCTATGGACGTACAACCACGAGCGTCCGAATATGGCGCTCGGCGGCATCACGCCTGCCATGAAGTTGGCGATGGCCGCTTAGCTCCACTTCTGGCGACCGCTAAAAGTGGGGGATTACCGGGTGTGTTCGTCAAACTCAATCGCAGCGCCGAGGAGCTGGAACCGGAGGCGATGGAAGAAACCAAGCGCGAAGACCGCGAAGTGCAGGAATAAGCGCGGCAGACAGAAGGTCGCTGGCGGTTGTCAGATAAGCGCGCGCGTTGCGGAGCAACGCAGTGGATACGCGGCACTTGTCCATTTTCGACGGCTAGCCGCGCTTTTTCGCAGCGGCGCAGTCGTTTGCTTGTCAGCCGCTCTCCACCTGGTCAGTGTCAGCCAGCAGCCGTTGGCAGCGGCGGCACCGCCGTCGGCTTGCCATCGGCATCGAGCGCAATCATCACGAACTGCCCGCGTGTGCACAGCTCGCGCGCGCCGCTAAGCAGGTCTTCGGCGATCAATTCCACTTCCACCGTGATCGAGCTACGCCCCACCGATACCACGCGCGCGATGGTTTCCACCATCTGGCCCTGGCGGATCGGCAGCTTGAAATCCACCTGATCCGAACGCGCCGTCACCACGGTGCGGCGCGCGTAGCGCGAGGCGGCGAGAAACGCGGCCTTGTCCATCCACGCCAGCGCCTGCCCACCGAACAGCGTGCCCAGATGATTGGTGTGATTGGGAAACACGATCTCGGCCATGCGGGCTTCGGTCGGTGCAACGGGCGTGGAACTGGTCATGAAGAAGTGCCGTATGAGGAAGAAAGGCCGGCCCGATCAACTGCGCAGCGTCGGCAGGAAACTCAGGTCGATGTGGTACCGCGACGGCCGTTGCGGATCGACGAAGATGCGCAGCGATTGTCCATCGCGCAGGAACGGCTGCGGATCGGTCCACAGGTTGTCGCTGCGGTACTCGGTCAGGGTGTTGTGTGCGCGGTCATGGCGATGGGCCAGGATACGGAACGGGTGCACGCCGTTGACCTGCAAAGACGCATTGCGTTCAACGCAGACGAAGCGCGCTTCCACCACCATGCCATGCTGGCGCAACCACGCCGCACGGCGCGCATGCCAGACACGATAGCCCAGGATGCCGCCACCCACGCCGCCGAATACCACGCCCAGCAGCAACAAGATCCAGCGGGCCTGATCCGGCAGCAGCGCCGCACCGGTCAACAGGCCCAGCCCCGCCAGCAGGAAGCTCCAGGCGACGATGGTGACGGTGGCGTTCATCGCCGGGCGCCTTGCATCGACCAAGCGCCGGCCACTCTCAGGCCGCTGCGGACCGCCGCTTCCACCTGCGCCGGCGACTGGAAGCCCGGCAAGCGCGCCACTTCGGCACCGTCCTTGAACAAGGCAAGAGTCGGCGTCTGCCGCAGGCCCAGGCCACGGAAAAACTCCTCGCCCACCACTTCCAGCTTCACCTTGAGCAGTGCGACGCCTGCTGCGTCCTCGCTCGCGGCGAACTTGGTCAGCGACATGTCGAGCATCTTGCAACCAGGGCAATTGTCCTTGTAATAGTCGACAAGTAAGCGCGGATGCGCGGCCAGGGCAGCGGCGTAGTCGTCAGGGGTGGTGGCGTGGAGCGTCTGCATGGGGGTGTTCTCGAACGGTGTATCGGTGAGGGCAAGAATGTGGTCGGTCCAGCTTTGGATCTTGGTGGCGTCGCGTTCGCCGTGTGGCATTTGTTCGATCTCCAGCCGCGGGTAGCGCGTACCGAAGAACGCAGCGATGCGCCGGGCTGCACCGCAATAGTTCTCCTCGCCCCACTGCGTCTCGCCAGTGCCGAATACTGCCAGGCGCTCCGGCTTGCCGACCGCGGCAACGAGCTGTTCGATGAAGCGCTTCATTTCCAGCGGCGTACGCCCGGCGTTGATGCTCCAGCTGCCGAGGATGTAGAGATCGTGCTCGGCACCATCCGGACATGCCTGCGCCAGCGTCTGGATGTCGGCATCGATCCAGGTTACCGCGTGCCCCAGTTCCTCGCAGCGCGCGCAGATCGCGCGCGCGACATCGCGCGTGTTGCCGCTGAGCGATGTGTGGGCGAGGAGGATGTGCATTTGCTCAATGATTAACAGATTCAGTAAAATTCAACAACAAAAACAATGGGTTGCAGTTTTCTTCGACGTCTGGAGCTTCTTGATATCGCGGCACTGTGCCAGGCGCACTTGACTCTAACGGTGGCTGAGCTAAGCTCCGCCTCGAGTTCACTGCCTATCGGCTTTGAACCTATCGAGGTCTCGGCCGCTGAACCCGCGTAGCGAATCAGCGGCCTTTTTTGTCTGCTATTTGGCTTTGGTCAGCGAGCGGATGCACTCTTCGCGAGACCACGTCGGCGAACTTTGAATCTTTCCTATGCTGCTATCTGCTTGGTAGCAAGTGATGAAGTTAGCCTTCAGTGCCAAATCTTGTTTGAGCGATAGTGCAATCACGACCACAAAATCTTCATAGACCACCGCCACCCGGCGGGTGGCGTCAACCTGTCCGGCAGTTTTATTCCAGCCTTGAAATAGAGTGGCATCCGGATGCGTAAGGGTCGCCTGAATCCAGTCGATTCGCTGCGCTCTTACTTCTGAAAAGGTGTCCTTCCGCCCATCCCACCCTGCGCTCTCGTAGAACGCGTGGTCAAACTTTTTTGCATCGAAGTAGACCCGGATCTCGTCTGGTGTCTGGATCTTGCCACGACAATAGACACGTTCGTAGTGCTGTCGGTACTGGGCAGAAGTTTCGTATTTGACCAACGGAGGCAATGGCATCACCAGCCTCCGTTGAGTCGAATTTTGAACAGGTTGAATTTCTCCTCGCCCTTGCTCGTTGGACCAAGTTCGCGACCTAGTGCGCTTTCAATGCGGCTAACAACGGTGAACTTCGCAGTGTTAGGCATCAAGGTAGAATTGATCTTGCTGCTAGCCGCTCCCAGCAACAAATCACACATCTGAATCAGTACTACTTCGTCAGACGGTAAGGACTGAACACTTTCAATTTTCGAGCTCAAATTTGCTCGCGACAGACACTGGGCAAGGACAGGCAAGCGCTTGGAATCACGATTGCTTTTCGCGTCACAGAAGATTCGATATTCATTAAAATCGAGAATCCAGTGATGAAGGAGCTGGTAGTAGAACTTGTAGAATCCCAACTCCGCATCATCGTCATGCAGCGAAAGATCAATTTGGGTCCGATCAACCGCAATACATCGAAAACGAAGGTTCTCGCCGTATGCGAAGAAAAGGTCGACCAGTTCTACGTAGAAGTCACGGCGATTAGGCGCAACCTTGCTCCACTTGATCTCGCCCCAAGCCCTATGTCTTTCTCGAAGGTCGCCAATGCGCGACTTAAACTCATTGCGAACTTCCTGTGGCAGCCAAAGGCTTCCGATCATGAGGTAACGCGCGCGCGGATTAGCAGACGTCAGGACGTCCGGATTCGCCTCATCGCAGTACACCTCAAATCTCATATGAGTTCGCAGATAGTTGGGAGATATGAGCAGCAGGAATTCTTACAGATCGTCGAAACCGTTATCTGAATTCGTCTTCTTGTACGACGCATTGCGCATCTCGAAGAAGTCGGTCTTGGTCTCGGTGAAGTTGTCGGCGTAGGCCTTGATCCACGGCATCACGTTGTCGTTGGCGCCCTCGTACAGCTTCTCGATGCCGAGCATGCCGGCCATCTTGTTGGCGCGGTACTTCACGTAGCGGATCATCTCGTCCACGTCGATGCCGTCGATGCCGTCCAGCACTTCGGCGGTCCACTGGGTTTCCAGGTCGATCGCGTGCTCGAAGGCCTTGTGCACGTAGTCGGTGAGCTCATCGCCCTGCAGCGCCTGGTTCTCGCCGATGATGGCGCGAATCAGCTCGCTGATGAACTTCGAATGCGCCAGCTCGTCGCGGTTGATGAAGCTGATGATCTTGCCGGTACCGGTCATGCGGTTCTGGCGGACCAGATTGTAGAAATACGCAAAGCCGGAATAGAAGTTGATGCCTTCCAGGATCGAGGACTGGATCAGCGAACGGATCAGCGTTTCGGCCGTCTTCTCGCGCATGAAGTCTTCGTAGGCGCCCATGATCGGCGCATTGCGCTTGATGATGGTCGGGTGCGTGCGCGCGATTTCGAACACGCGATTCTGGTCGGCCAGGCCGGTGATCGAGGCCAGCACGTAGCTGTAGCTCTCGTTATGGATCACTTCCTGCTGGCCGATGATCGCGGCATTGGCATGCGCGGCCGGGTCGGTGATGTATTCGGCCACGTTGTAGATGAAACGCGTCTGCGGCGAATCCAGCGTGGCCAGCAAGCCGATGATCGAATCGTAGGCATTCTTTTCGCGCGCCGACAGCTCGTTGTACTGGCGCGCGTCGCCCTTCATGTCCACCTCGTCGGGGATCCAGAAGTTGGTCGACAGTTCCTTGTACGCCCGATAGAAGGACGGGTACGGGATGTCGTTCCAGTTGAGGATGCCGGAGGTCTGACCGTTGATGATGCCGGTCGAACGGTTGGGGTTGCGCGGCTCAAGAATCTTGATGCGGTCGAGCGGTGTTGCGGACATGGGTTTCTACTCGTATTTCAGGCGTCGCGCGCGTACAGCAGGGGCGACGGCGGCAATCGTTCTGGGGAAAGCCCCTGAGTGAGGGGGCGCGCCAAAGGCGCGGGGTGTGGAGGCTAATGAGCCGGGGCCCACGATTCGCAACGCGAACCGTGGGGAGCTAAAGCGCGAACGCGCTTTAGCTCGAACACCACTCGCATTCACTGATGTCGATATCGTTGGAGCGCACGTAGTACGTGGTCTTCAAACCCTCGCGCCAGGCGGTCATGTGCAGGTCCAGCAGCGTGCTCGCACGGATGGTGCTGGGCACATAGAAGTTGAAGCTGATCGACTGGTCCACGTGCCGCTGGCGGCGCGCGTTCTGGCGCACGCTGGCGAACTGGTCGACCTTGTAGGCGCCCTTTTCGTAGTACGGCCAGGTCTCCAGCGACAGGCCAGGAGCGGCAACCGGACGGCGGAAGTCCTTCTTTTCTTCGTAGTAGAACGCGCTGTAGATCGGGTCGATGGAGGCGGTGGAACCGGCGATCTGCGCGGTGCTCATGTTCGGTGCAACCGCCAGCATCCAGGCATTGCGCACGCCATTGACCGCCACCTGCGCCGACAGCTCCAGCCATTGCGGGCTGTTGTAGTCGCGCGCACGGAAGTACTCGCCGTTGTGCCAGTCGCTGCCGCGGAACACGCTGTAGGTGCCCTTTTCCTTGGCCAGCTCCATGCTCGCCTGGATGGTCAGGTAGTTGATGCGCTCGTACAGCTCGTCGCTGTAGTCCTCGGCTTCCTTGGCATTCCAGTGGATGGACTTCTGCGCCAGCAGATGATGCCAACCGAAGGTGCCAAGACCGATCGCGCGGTACTTCTGGTTGGTGATGGTGGCCTGCGGCACCGGCAACTGGTTCAGATCGATCACGTTGTCGAGCATGCGCACCTGGATCGGGATCAAGCGCTCCAGCACGTCGGCACCCAGCAGATCGGCCTGGTCGGCCTGCACGGTGATCGCGCGACCCAGGTTGATCGAGGACAGGTTGCACACGACGAAATCGCCCGCCTTCTTGGTGGTGACGATCTGATTGCCGCTGATGATCTCCTGCATCATCCGCGTCGGGCTCATGTTCTGCAGGATCTCGGTGCACAGGTTGGACGAATAGACCATGCCCTCGTGCTTGTTCGGGTTCTTGCGATTGACTTCATCGCGATAGAACATGAACGGGTTACCGGTTTCCAGCTGGCTGACCATGATGCGCTTGAAGATCTCGATCGCCTTGACGGTCTTGCGCGTGATGCGCTCGTCGGCGACGACTTCTTCGTACTTGCGACGGAAGCTGCCGTTGGCGTCGCCCTTCTTCTCATCGAAGAAATCCTGCAGGTACCAACCCTTGATCCGCTTCACTTCGTGCGGGTCGAACAGGTACCAGTCGCCGCGGCGCTCGACCGCTTCCATGAACAGGTCGGGGATGCACACCGAGGTGAACACGTCGTGCGCGCGCAGGCGCTGGTCGCCGTTGTTCAGGCGCAGGTCCAGGAACGCTTCGATGTCGCGATGGAAGATGTCCAGGTAGACCGCGATGGCGCCCTTGCGCTGGCCCAGCTGGTCCACCGACACGGCGGTGTTGTTGAGCTGCTTGATCCACGGCACCACGCCGCCGGACGAATTGGACACGCCACGGATCGCCGAACCCGACGAACGCACATAGCCCAGGTACGCGCCGACGCCGCCGCCGTGCTTGGACACGCGCGCCACGTCGGTATTGGAGTCGTAGATGCCCTGCAGGCTGTCGTCGACGGTGTCGATGAAGCAGCTCGAGAGCTGGCCGCCGACCTTGCCGGCATTGGCCAGCGTCGGGGTGGCCACCGTCATGTACAGGTTGGACAGCGCCCAGTAGGCCTCGCCGACCAGCTGCATGCGGCGCTCGCGGCTGCCCTTGCCGGTGCCGATCTCGTCCTGCATCAGGTACAGCGCGATGGTCAGCCAGCGCTCCTGCGGCAGTTCGAACACGCCGCGCGAGCTATCGGTAGCCAGGTAACGCGTGGCCAGCAGGTACAGGCCGTTGTAGGCGAACAGCTTGTCGCGCTCGGGCTCGATCATCTTGCCGGCTTCGATCAGCTCGTCCTTGGAATAGCGGCGCAGGATGTCGTTGGAATAGACATTGCGGTCGGCCAGGCTCTCCTGCAGGCCGACGAACGAGCCGTACTTCTGGCTGGCGTCGTAGAAACGGTTGCGGCTGGCGCGCTTGTAGAGGCGGCGCAGGTACAGACGCGCAGCGAAGTGCTCCCACTCCGGGGTGGTCAGATCGACGCGGGCTTCGGCCTCGCGGATCAGGTGGTCGACCAGGTCGTCGGCGTTGACGCTGTCCTTGCGCTCGACGAACCCGAACACCGAGCGCTTGTAGTCGGCCACGTCCAGCTGCGGGAACTCGGCATGGATCTGGTCGATGGCGCGCTCCAGGCGCTCCGGCTCGAACGGAATCTTGCGATTGCCCGCTTCTTTCGTGATCCAGGTGGAGACGTTTTGTTCTTCGATGGTCTGTGCGTGCATTGCAATGGCTTGGCGGGGAGGCGGCACGATGTCCGACGGGTCGGTCAATTCCGGCGCGCCGCAGGCGGGCGCGGCAACGCTGGCGGGAACGCTGGTGGGTATTGCGGTACCGGCGGCGATCGCGGAAAGGGTGTCGTTGGTGGTCATGCGTCCTCCATGCGTAGGCACACGAACCTGCCGGAGCAGGCAACGACCGAGCGGCGTCCAGGGTGCATTGGCGACACAGGACGCACAGCGCGCAGGCCATGGCCTGCGGCGGCATCACCCACCAATTTCCCTGAACTCCCACGGCCGCCATCACGCGGTGTGCTGTCGCATGATGGTGTTCGGTGGCAACGCGCTGCCGTCATCGGGCCGGAAGCGACCGCGGCAATGCCGGGGCGCGTACAGGTCGCTGAGATGGGAGCCGCAGGCAATGTCGCGCTTGCGCATCGCCTTCGTCTCATTGGTGCCACTTGGGGCGGTCACCACCGAACCCCAAGATAGTGGGGTCCCCCAGGGGTCAACACCAAATGTGCTCAGACTGCGGCGAGCCTTGCGCCACAACGGGCTGCGCTGACGAGCGGTCGTCTCGCGCGGCGGGAGGACGAATCCGACTGCGCAGGTCAAGTCGGGAGGGTCCTGATTCTCGCTCGCCGCACTCACCCGCCGTCAACACCGAGCCTGCTATCGGTCGCGTTTTTTACTCGCTCGGCGACCATGGCCGCCAGCCATTCAGCGGATGCGCAAGCTCGCCGGTGCTCGCTCAAATCTCGGTCGGCCCAAGATGGTGGCGCTTGCGGTAGCGGATCGAGGACCACACCGAGGCGGCGATGAAGGCCACGCCGATCAGGCCGGTCAGCACCTCCGGCACGTGGTAGACCGTGCCCACCAGCATGATGATCGCCAGCACGCCGATAGCGTAGTGCGCGCCGTGCTCCAGGAACACGAACTCGTCCAGGGTCCCCTTGTGCACCAGGTAGACCGTCATCGAGCGCACGAACATCGCGCCGATCGCCAGACCCAGCATGATGATCACCACGTCGCGGGTGATGGCGAAGGCGCCGATCACGCCATCGAACGAGAACGAGGCGTCCAGCACTTCCAGATACAGGAAGGCGGCGATGCCCGAACGCTTGGCCGGGCCCATGCTGCCGTCTTCGCTCTCTTCGGCTTCGAACAGCGCATCCACGCTGCCGACCAGCAGATACAGCAGGATGCCGCCCAGGCCTGCGAACAGCACACTCTGGAAGATGCCGGCCGGCAGGAACAACTTGGTGCCCAGCAGCACCGACACCGCCACGATCACCGACATCGCATCGGCCTTGCCCAGCTTGCCGACCAGCCGCTCCACCGGGCCCAGCCAGTGCAGCTTGCGCTCCTGGTCGAACAGGAAATTCAGGAACACCAGCAGCAGGAACATGCCACCGAAGGCGGCAATGGACGGGTAGTTGTCGGTCAGCACCTGGCTGTAACGGTCCGGCTCCTTCAGCGCCATCTGCATCACCGGCACCAGGCCCATGCCGGTGGCCACCGACACGATCACGATCGGGAACACCAGGCGCATGCCGAACACGGCGATCAGGATGCCCACGGTGAGGAACAGTTTTTGCCAGAACGCGTTCATGTGCTTGAGCACGCCGGCGTTGACCACCGCGTTGTCGAACGACAACGACACTTCCAGCACGCTCAGCACCAGGCATAGCCACAGCGCCTGCCAGATCCCCATCGATGAGGTATGGCCCCACCACGCAGCCAGGCCCAGGCAGATGGCGGTGACCACGAACGACATTCTGAAATCGCGAAACATTGACACTCCCAGGCGGGCCGAGACGACAGCCGGAGCAATAGGCCAGATCGAGGCCTGGCAGTCCGGCGTGCGGTGGAGGATGGGGGACCGCGGCGTGACGCAGGGTCAGGCCGGGCGCGGCTCGCCCATTATAGGGAGTGTCACCGCCATCAGGGTCGCATCGTCCGGATCCGGGCGCACGCCAAAGCCCAGGCTCTGGCACATCGCCAACATGGTGCGGTTCTCGCGCAGCACCTGGCCTTCGATCTGTTTGAGGCCCAGCCAGCGCGCGTACTCGATCATGATGCGCATCAGCTGCCAGCCGATGCCGTGGCCCTTGAGGTCCGAGCGGATCAGGATGCCGTACTCGCCGCGCTGGTAATCGGCATCGGCGTGCAGGCGCACCGCGCCGAGCATGTCGCCGGTCTTGGGGTCGATGGCCACCAGCGCAATGGAGCGGGCGTAATCGAGCTGGGTCAGCCGGGCAATGAATTCATGGCTGAAATGCTTCACCGACTGGAAGAAGCGCAGGCGCAGGTCCTCGTCGGTGACGCGGGCGAAGAACGCGCGGAACAGCGCGCCGTCTTCCGGGCGCACCGGGCGCACCAGCGCATGGGTGCCATCGCCCAGGCCGATCTGGCGTTCCCATTCCTTGGGGTACGGGAAAATCGCAAAGCGCGGATGGCCGCGGCCCTTGTGCAGCTTGCGCGCCGGCGCCACCGCCACGCGCGCGTCCAGCGCAATCACGCCATCGCGGTCGGCCAGCAGCGGATTGATGTCCAGCTCGGTGATTTCGGGGATGTCGGCAGCCAGCTGCGCCAACTTGACCAGCACCAGCGCCACCGCGCGCTCGTCGGCGGCCGGCACGTCGCGGTAGGCCTTGAGGATGCGCGAGACGCGGGTGCGGCCGATCAGTTCGTGGGCCAGGCGCAGGTCCAGCGGCGGCAGGGCCAGCTCGCGGTCGTTGATGACCTCCACCGCGGTGCCGCCGCGCCCGAACACGATCGCCGGGCCGAACACCGGGTCGTCGGCGATGCCGGCGATCAGTTCGCGCGCCTTGGGCCGCAGCACGGTGGGCTGCACGATCACCCCTTCGATCACTGCACTGGGATGCGCAGCGCGCGCGCGCGCCAGGATGCCGGTGGCCGCTTCGCGCACCGCCGCCACGCTGGACAGGTTCAGGCGCACACCGTCCACGTCGGACTTGTGCGCGATCTCGCTGGACAACACTTTTAATGTCACCGTGCGGCCGACCGCCAGTAACGGGTCTGCCAGCAACGCGGCGTCGTTGGCGGTGGCAGCCACCTGCAGCGGCACGATCGGGATGCCGTAGGCCGCCAGCAGGCGATTGGTGGCGACCGGATCCAGCCAGCGCCGGCCGGCCGCCAGGGCCTCTTCCACCAGCGTGCGCGCGATGCCGGCATCCACCACGAAGTCTTCCGGCAGGCTGGGCGGGGTCTCCATCAGCGCCGCCTGCGCCTCGCGGTAACGCACCAGGTGGGTAAAGCCGCGCACCGCATCCGATTCGGTGGCATAGGTGGGCACGCGCGCGGCATTGAGCGCGGCAATCGCCGCATCGTCCTGGCCCAGCCACACCGCAAATACCGGTTTGTCGCGCTGATAGCGGTTGCGCTGGTCCAGCGCGCGGGTCAGCGCCTTGGCCGCATCGGCCGAGGAGGTGAACGCGGTGGGCACGTTGACCACCAGCAGCGCGTCGTTTTCCGGATCGTCCAGCAGCGCTTCGATCGCGGCGGCATAGCGCGCGCCGTCGGCGTCGACAATGATGTCCACCGGGTTGCTGCGCGACCAGCCTTCCGGCAGCGATTGATCGAGTTTTTCCAGCGTCTTGGGCGATAAATCGGCCAGGGTGCCGCCACGCAGCACCAGCTGGTCCACCGCCAGCTGCCCCACCCCGCCGCCGTTGCTCAGGATGGCCAGGCGCCGGCCGGGGAAGCTGCCGAGCCGACCCAGGGTTTCGGCGGCGGCGAACAGCTCGTCCAGCGCGCCCACCCGCAACAGCCCGGCGCGTGCAAACGCGGCGCCGTACACCGCATCCGAACCGGCCAGCGCCTGCGCATGGGTGTCGGCATTGGGATTGATGCGGTACTGGCGGCCGGATTTGACCACCACCACCGGCTTGGCACGTGCGGCCGCGCGCGCCGCCGACATGAACTTGCGCGCGTCGCCGATGCGTTCGACATACAGCAGGATCGCGCGGGTGCGGTAGTCGGTGGCGAAGTAATCCAGCAGGTCGCCGAAGTCCACGTCCAGCGTATCGCCCAGCGACACCACCGCCGAAAACCCCACCGAGCGCGCCACGCCCCACTCCACCAGCGCCGCGGCAATGGCGCTGGACTCGGAGATCAGCGCCAGATCGCCGGCCTGTGGGCAGTGCGCGGCGATGCTGGCATTGAGCCGTGCATGCGGAGCGATCACGCCCAGGCAGTGCGGGCCGAGGATGCGCATGCCCTTGGCGCGCGCGGCCGCTTCCATGCGCGCGGCCGGCGAGCCTGGGCCGCTGCCGAGGCCGGCGGTGAGGATGATCGCGGCAGCCACACCACGCCGCGCGGCGATGGAGACGATGCGCGGCACGATGCGCGCCGGCGCAGTGATCACCACCAGGTCGGGCACCCACGGCAGATCGGTCAGCCGCGCCACCGTGCGCACACCGTCGATCTCGCTGTAGCGCGGGCTGACCCAGCCGATCTGGCCGGGAAACCCGGCCGCGCGCAGGTTGCGCACCACCGCCCGCCCGGCCGAGCGATCACGCGGGCTGCCGCCCACCACCGCCACGGTGCTGGGACGAAAGACCTGTTGCAGGTGGTACGTACTCATCGGGCGGGGACGCGAATGCCATCGCGCTACGGTACACGTACTGGCGTTTCAGGGCATGGATGACGGATACATGCGCACATGCATGCATCCGTGATTGCCCGGGCGCGAGGCCGCTACAACAGCGTGCCGCTCAAGATCAGCGCGGCGATGCTGAAATAGATCACCAGACCGGTGACGTCCACCAGCGTGGCCACGAACGGCGCCGAGGCGCTGGCTGGGTCGAAGCCGAAGCGTTGCAGCACGAACGGCAGCATCGAGCCGGACAGCGAACCGAAGGTGACGATGCCGATCAGCGCCGCACCGATGGTCAGCGCCACCATCAGCCAGTGCGGGCCGTAGTCGTACAGGCCGGCGGTCTGCCAGATGGTGATACGCACGATCGCCAGCACGCCCAGGATCGCGCCCAGGGTCAGGCCGGTGGGCAGTTCGCGCAGCGCCACTTTCCACCAATCGCGCAGGCGGATTTCGCGCAGCGCCAGCGAGCGGATCAGCAGCGAGGTGGCCTGCGAACCGGAGTTGCCGCCCGAGCTCATGATCAACGGGATGAACAAGGTCAGCACCACCGCCTTGGACAGCTCGTCCTCGAAGTGCTGCATCGCGCTGGCGGTGAGCATTTCTCCCAGGAACAGCACGCTCAGCCAACCGGCACGCTTCTTGATCATCTGGCCGAAGCCAATCTGCATGTACGGCTTGTCCAGCGCTTCCATGCCGCCGAACTTGTGCACGTCCTCGGTGGATTCGGCGATGAGCGCATCGAGCACATCGTCCACGGTGACGATGCCGAGCACGTGGCCGCGCGCATCCACCACCGGGATCGCCAGCAGGTCGTGGCGACGGATCAGCCGCGCCACTTCTTCCTGGTCCAGTGCCGGGTCCACGGTGACCGGGGATTGACCTGTGCCACCTCCAGGATCGGTGCCTCCGGCGCGCCGGTGATCAGGCGGCGCATGGTCACCACCTGCTGCAGCACGCGGGTATACGGGTCGAGCAGATAGATCGCGTAGACGGTCTCGCGGCTGCGCTCCACTTCGCGGATGTGCTGCAGGGTGCGGCCCACCGTCCAGTCCGACGGCACGGCCACGAACTCGGTGGTCATCAGCGCGCCGGCGGTGTTGGGCGGGTAGCGCATCAGCGCCTGGATCGACAGCCGCGCCTCGGCACTGAGCAGCCACAGCAGCGGCTGGCGCTGCTCGGCATCCAGGCCATGGAAGATGTCGGTGGCGCGGTCGTCGGCCATCTGCCCGAGCAGCGAGGCGGCCTGCTCGGCCGGCAGCGACGCGACCAGCGTGCTGGCATCGCGCAGCTCGGGTTGTTCGAGCAGTTTTACCGCCCGTGCTGACGGCAACGCGGCCAGCACCTGCGCTGCGTCGTCGCGGTCCAGGGTGTTGAGATATTCCACCGCATCGGCCGTGTTGAGTTCGGCCAGGGGTGCGGTCAGTGCATCGACGCCTTCGGCAAGGCGCAGGGTTTGCTCGTACATGGGTGTTCGCCTGGTGACGACCGTCGTCGATGACAGCCGGCGAACCTGGGCCTCAGGCGCGCGCCAGCTGGGTCATCGACCCGGGTCTAGGGTGACTGTCGCTGGACATGGGTAAGGGCTCCAAAGGTGCGTACCGACCGGTGATCCGGGCGATGGCGCGGCGCAGTCTGCGCGCCTGAGTCGGCTTGGTCAATGCCCTGCGTGTCGGTCGCTTAAGTGAGCTTCCCGAAGTCCGGCGGCGCAGGCCTGCACCCGCCCGGCGCTTGGTCAACACGCCAGCAGGGCACCACGTGGGGCGTGCCGGCGCACGGGGCGTTGCGCAGCGCAGAAGCCAGGCTGGGGACGCTCGCGCGGCGATACCCCAACGCCTGGCGGACAGGCGGGTTGCCAGGTGCCGACGCGCCGCTGCGGTGGCGCCGCTGGCCGTCGAGATGGCGCCGCACAACCGCCTGTCGCCGGGCCATGCTGGACGTCACAGTTCATTGCTACAGTCCGCTTCCAGCAACGCCCGGCGCGTTGCCTTTCCGCCATGGCATCGGCCATCGCATCCCACGTAACGCGTTTTCTTCCGGAGTTTTGTGCATGCCCGCTTCTAGGTCGCTCTTGTTACGTCGCATCAGCCCGCTGTGCCTGTGCATCGCCGCCGGCTGGGGCGCGGTGGGCATGGCGCAAACCGCACTGCCCGAGAGCGCGCCGGTGCAGGCGCACGAGACCGCGCCGCACAGCGGGCACGAATGGGGCTATACCGGTCCGGAAGGTGCCGAGCATTGGGCCGAGCTGGCCAAGGAAAATGCGCTGTGCGGCAATGGCCAGCAAAACAGCCCCATCGATCTGAAAGGCGCCATCGACGCCAACCTGGGCACGCTGCTGCTGAGCTACAGCGCCGTGCCGCTGGTGGTGCGCAACACCGGCCATTCCATCCAGCTGGATCTGCACGACGGCGGCACCATGGCGACCGGCGACAAGCAGTATCAAGCCTTGCAACTGCACTTCCATCACCCCAGCGAGCACCTGTTGAACGGCCGGCGTTTCCCGATGGAAGCACACCTGGTGCATCAGGGCCCGGACGGCACGCTGGGCGTGCTGGCGATCTTCTTCGAAACCGGCAAGGCCAACCCGGCGTTCCAGCGGGTGCTCGATGCCATGCCCAAGGACAAGGACCAGACCCGTCAGGTCGCCAACGCAACGGTCAGCGCCGAGGCGTTTCTTCCGCCGAGCAATCAACGCAGCTTCTATCGCTACGAAGGCTCACTGACCACTCCGCCATGCAGCGAAACGGTGGACTGGGTGGTGCTCAGCCAGCCGGTGCAGGTGTCGGAGGCACAGATCAATGCGTTCGAACGCGTGTACCCGTTCAATGCACGCCCGCTGCAGCCGCTGGATCGGCGCTTTCTGCTGAAAAGTCACTGATCGCTCGTACGGTGTGTCGACCATGTCTGGCACGCCACGCAGCGCCCGCGCACTGACGGTGCAGGCGCAGGCGGCGCCGGACTGATCCGCACCCACTGCGCGGACAGGTGCCGGGCCGTATCGCGCAGCCGCGCATCGCCGCCGTGCAGATGGCACATGCGTGCGCGCAGGCCAACGGACCTGCGCGGCATAATGCGTCCCTCAACGGAGAGTACGCATGCATAGCGGTGGTCTGGAACTGGCCTTGGTGCTGATGCTGGCCGCCATCGTGGCAGTGCCGGTGTTCAAGCGCTTCGGCCTGGGGGCGGTATTGGCCTATCTGGTCGCCGGCGTGGTGCTCGGCCCCGACGGCGTGGGTGTGGTGCAGGATGCCGAACGCATCAGCGGCGCGGCCGAAATCGGCGTGGTGATGCTGCTGTTCGTGATCGGGCTGGAGCTGTCGCCGGCGCGCCTGAAGGTGATGCGCCATTCGGTGTTCGGCGCTGGCGCCACCCAGGTGCTGGTGACGGCGGTGATCCTGGGCGGCTTGTTGATGGCAGCCCAGCTGGGCTGGAAGAGCGCGTTGATCGTCGGCGTGGCGCTGGCGCTCTCCTCCACGGCGGTGGGGCTGCAATTGCTGGCCGAACGCAAGGCCCTGAGCAGCGACTACGGGCGGCTGGCGTTTGCCATCTTGCTGTTCCAGGATTTGATCGCGATCCCGTTGCTGGCGGCCATCCCGCTGCTCGGCGGCAGCAAGAACGCAACGCTTCAATGGCAGGACGTGGCCAAGGCGATGGCGGCCCTGGCGCTGGTGATCGTGTGCGGGCGCTTCGTGTTGCGTCACCTGTTCAACGTGGTCGCCCGCACGCGCATGCCGGAAGTGTTCACCGCCAGCGCCTTGCTGGTGGTGCTGGGCACCGCCTGGATCATGCAGGAGGCCGGATTGAGCGCCAGCCTGGGCGCCTTCATCGCGGGCGTGTTGCTGGCCGATTCGGAATTCCGCCACGAACTGGAATCGCAGATCGAACCGTTCGAAGGCTTGCTGCTGGGCCTGTTCTTCATCTCGGTAGGCATGGGGATCGATCTCCACCGCGTGGCGACCGAGCCGTGGTTGATCGCAGCGGGCGTGGCGATATTGCTGGTGGTGAAGTTCTCGCTGCTGGTCGGTATCGGCAGCGTGGCCAAGCTGCCGCTGCGCAGCAGCCTGATGCTGGGTAGCGTGCTGTGGCTGGGCGGCGAATTCGCCTTCGTGGTGTTCAACGAAGCCGACCGCGTGGGCCTGCTGGAACCGGCCAATCACGACCGGCTGGTGGCCATCGTGGGCGTGTCGATGGCACTGACCCCGCTGTTGCTGCTCGGCATGCAGCGCATCCTCAACGGGCCGCTGCGCGCGCGCGCGCCCAAGCCCGATCGCCCGTTCGACACCATCGATGCGCAGACGCCCAAGGTGCTGGTTGCCGGCATGGGCCGCTTCGGCCAGGTGGTCGCGCGCCTGCTCACCGCACGGCATGTGCCGTTCGTGGCGCTGGAACACAACCCCGACACGGTGGAAGACCTGCGCCGCTTCGGCAGCCAGCTGTACTACGGCGACCCCACCCGCCCCGAGCTGCTGCGCGCTGCCGGTGCCGAGCGCATCAAGGTGTTCGTGATCGCGGTGGATGACCCGGACACCAACATCAAGACGGTGCGACTGATCCGTCGCCTGTACCCGCAAGCCACCGTGCTGGCGCGCGCGCGCAACCGCCAACACGCCTGGAAATTGATGGACCTGGGCGCAGAACCGTTCCGCGAGGTCTTCGCCTCCAGCCTGGAACTGAGCGAACGCGTCCTCACCTCGCTCGGCCTCGGTGAAGCGCTCGCACACGATCACGTCAAACGCTTCCGCCAGCACGACGAAGACCTGCTGCGCCGCCAGCATTTGGTCTACGACGACGAAGCCAAGGTGATCCAGACTTCGCGCGATGCACGTGCCGACCTGATGAATCTGTTCGAAGCCGACGTCAAGGCGGATGTGGAACCGGCACCCACCACGCAGGACGGCTGAGCCCTTCCGTAGGAGCGCGCCTGCGCGCGAACAGGCGTTTGCACGTAGGGCCCCGTCGCGCGCGGGCGCCCTCCCACGTGGATGTGGTGCATCGTTCGTCAGCGGTAACGACGCAGTCGTTGCCTCGGCGACGACCTACACGCGAGCGGCCGATTGCGTCCAAGTCATACGCCGATGGGATGGCGAGCCCCCACCAACCACCCACAATCGCTGCGCTGTTCGGGTAATCCCCCGCCCATTAGCAGACGCCAGAAGTGGAATTTTCTCGTCCCCTTTCCCGAGGAGGTTCCATGAAGAAGTCCCGCTTTACCGACAGCCAGATCATCGCCGTGCTCAAGCAGGCCCAGGCCGGTGCGCCCGTGCCGGAGCTGTGCCGCGAGCACGGCATCAGCTCGGCCACGTTCTACAAGTGGCGCAGCAAGTTCGGCGGCATGGACGTGTCCATGGTCGCGCGCATGAAGGAGCTGGAGGAGGAGAACCGCCGGCTCAAGAAGATGTACGCCGAGGCGCAGCTCAGTACCGACCTGCTGAAGGAAGCGCTCGCAAAAAAATGGTGAGGCCATCTCAGCGACGCGAGATGGCCCAATCGGCAGTCACGAGCGGGCGTACGAACATCCGCCACGCCTGCCAGGCCTTCGCGGTGAGCCAGACCTGCTTCCGCTACCAGGCCAAGGCCAGCGAGCAGAACGCCCGGATCGCCGACTGGCTGATCCGCCTGACGACCGCCCATCGCGACTGGGGCTTGGCCTGTGCTACCTGTACCTGCGCAACGTGAAGGGCTTTGGCTGGAATCACAAGCGGGTCTACCGGATCTACCGCGAGCTGGAGTTGAACCTGCGGATCAAGCCGAGGAAGCGGCTGGTGCGTGAGCGGCCCGAGCCTCTGGCGGTGCCGGAGGCTATCAACCAGGTCTGGTCGATGGACTTCATGCACGACCAGTTGGCCGACGGCCGCAGCTTCCGGCTGTTCAATGTGCTCGACGACTTCAATCGCGAGGGGCTGGGGATCGAGGTGGATCTGTCGCTGCCGTCAGCCCATGTGATCCGATCGCTGGAGCAGATCATCGAGTGGCGCGGCAAGCCCGCCGTGATCCGCTGCGACAACGGCCCTGAATACATCAGTGGCGCGTTGCTGTCCTGGGCGCAGCGGCATGGTATCCGGGTCGAGCACATCCAGCCGGGCAAGCCACAGCAGAACGCCTACGTTGAACGCTACAACCGCACCATCCGCTACGCCTGGCTCGCCCAAACCCTGTTCGACACCATCGACCAGGTGCAGGACAAAGCCACCCGCTGGCTATGGACGTACAACCACGAGCGTCCGAATATGGCGCTCGGCGGCATCACGCCTGCCATGAAGTTGGCGATGGCCGCTTAGCTCCACTTCTGGCGACCGCTAAAAGTGGGGGATTACCTTCGTAGGAGCGTGCCTGCGCGCGACCGCGCGTTACCGATAAAGCTCATCGCGCGCGTGCACGCTCCTACCTGGATGTGGTGCATCGTTCGTCAGCGGTAACGACGCCGTCGTTGCCTCGGAGACGACCTGCACGCGATCGTTCGATTGCGTCAAAGTCATAATCCGATGCGGATGGCGAGCCCCCACCAACCACCCACAATCGCTGCGCTGTTCGTAGGAGCGTGCCTGCGCGCGACACGGGCATGACCGGTATCGCCCGTGTCGCGCGCAGGCACGCTCCTACGTGGAGTTGCGGAGGCTGTCGGCCGCTCGCCTCCATCAGCGTGGCGTGCGCGCCACGGTCTTGCTGGCCGACTTCTTCGCTGCGCCCTTGCCTGCCGCGGTGTTGCCGGCGACCTTTGCGACCTTGCTGGTTGCGCGTTTGCGCACCGTTTTCTTGGCCGCGCCGCCAGACGACGTGGCTGCATCCTGCGAGGACTTCGCTGTAGCAGCGGATGCGCGTCTGGCGGACGCACTGGCGAGCTTTTTGGCCGGCGCCTTGCCGACCCTGCTTGCCGTCTTCTTGGCAGCTTTCTTCACCGGCGTCGCAGCACCAGCACGCACTTCCGGCGGACGACGCGGCGGGGGTTTGCGCCCTGGGGTGAGTGCGCGCCAGGCGTGTCCGCCGTTCATTGCCAGCAATGCGTCGGCGGCCGAGGGGCCGGCGCTGCCTGCGGCGTAATTGGGGAAGTCGCTGGGCGGCTGTTTCCATGCGTCCAGGATCGGTTGCACGATGCGCCATGCGCCCTCCACCATCGCCGCATCCTGGAACAGGCCGGCCTCGCCGTTCATGCAGTCCTGCAGCAGGCGCTCGTAGCCCACCGTGTATTCCTTGGGGAACCAGTCGCGGTAACGAAAGTCCATGCGCACCGGCGCCAGTGCCACCTGCGCGCCCGGGCGCTTGACGTCGAACTGCAGCGAGATGCCCTCGTCCGGCTGGATATGCAGCACCAGCCAATCGGGGCCGTAGCCGCCCACCTCGGTGCTGCGGAACGGCGCCAGCGGCGCGGGCTTGAAGCGGATCGCGATCTCGGTGGTGCGTTCGCGCAGGCGCTTGCCGGTGCGCAGGTAGAACGGCACGCCGGCCCAGCGCCAGGTATCCACCTGCAGCTTCATCGCCACGTAGGTTTCGGTGTCCGAATCGTCGGGCACGGTATCTTCTTCGCGGTAGCCCGGCACCGCATTGCGATTGACCGCGCCGGAGGCATATTGCCCGCGCACCACGTCTTCGGGCTTGATCGGGCGCACCGCCTCGATCACTTCTGCGCGACGGCGATGCATCGCCCGGTCGTGAACGCCGCTGGCGGTTCCATCGCAATCATCGCCAGCAGCTGGAACAGATGGTTCGGCACCATGTCGCGCAGGCAGCCGGTGGGGTCGTAGAACCGTCCGCGCCCTTCCACGCCGATGGTTTCGGCCGCGGTGATCTGCACGTGGTCGATGCGGTCGCGATTCCACACCGGCTCGAACAAGCCATTGGCGAAGCGGAACGCGAGAATGTTCTGCACGGTTTCCTTGCCCAGGAAATGATCGATGCGGAACACCTGATCTTCGTGCAGCACCCTGGCGACCGTGGCATTGAGATGCTGGGCGCTGGGCAGGTCGTGGCCGAAGGGTTTTTCCACGATCACCCGGCGCCAGCCTTCGCCTTCGCGTTGCCTGACCAGGCCAGCCTCGCCCAGGTTGAGCAATACCGGCTCGAAGAAGCGCGCGGCGGTGGCCAGATAGAACAGCACATTGCCCTGCGTGCCGTAGCGCTTGTGCAACTTGTCCAGCACCCCGCCCAGCGATCGGTAGGCGCCCTGATCGGTGAAGTCGCCGCGCAGGTAATGCATGCGCTCGCGCAACCAGTCCCAGGTGGCGGTGTCGAATTGATCGGTCTGGAATTCGGCATCGCGACTGCTGAGCAGCTGCGTCATCGACTGACCCATGTTGGTCCGCCACGCGCGCTCGCTGATGTCGCCATGGTCCATGCCGACAATGGCGAACTCATCGCCCAGCGCACCGGAACGGCGCAGGTTGTACAGCGCCGGCATGACCAGGCGCTTGGTCAGATCGCCGCGTGCGCCGAACACCACGATGATGCACGGCGGTGTGGTTGCTTGCTCACTCATGGATGCGTTTCCTTTTCGCCCATGCGTCCGTGCAGGCGCAATGCCGCATTGACCAGGGCCACGTGGGAATACCCTTGCGGGAAGTTGCCGAGCATGCGTTTGCTGCGCGGGTCGTATTCTTCGGCGAGCAGGCCGACGTCGTTGCACAGCCCGAGCAGGCGTTCGAGCAGCGCACGCGCCTGGTCGGTGCGGCCGAGCAATGCGTAGTTTTCCACCAGCCAGAAACTGCAGGCCAGGAAGGTGCCTTCGCCGGCCGGCAAGCCATCGGCGCTGTCGTCGGCGCGATAGCGCTCGACCAGGCCGTCGATGGTCAGATCGCGTGCGATCGCATCGGCAGTGGCGGCGATGCGTGGATCGTCCGGCGGCAGGAAGCCGACGATGGGAATCAGCAGCAGCGAGGCGTCCAGCCGATCCGAACCATAGCTCTGCACGAAGTGGCCATCCGGGTGCACGCCCTTTTCCAGTACCTCGGCGTGGATTTGCTCGGCAATGCGGCCCCAGTGTGCGCGTTTCTCGGCATCTGCATTGGTGATGCCGTCGCGCGCGCCGCAGTCGAAGGCCAGCCATGCCATCACCTTGGAATGCACGAAGTGGCGGCGCTCATCGCGGATTTCCCAGATGCCTTCATCCGGTTCGCGCCACAGGGTTTCCAGGGTTTCCAGAATCTTTTCCAGCAGCGATGCAGACGAACCGTCGTCGTCGGACGGCAGGCCCACGCCCTTTTCGCGGGCGTAATGGAACGCGCCGATCAACTCGCCATACACATCGAGCTGGAACTGATCCACCGCGCCATTGCCGATGCGCACCGGGCCGGAATGTTCATAACCGGGCAGCCAGTGCGCTTCCCATTCCTGCAAGCGGCGTTCGCCGGCAATGCCGTACAGCGCCTGCAATTGATCCGGCGAACCGGCAATGGTGCGTTGGACCCAATCGCGAAAGGCTGCCGCTTCGTCGCGGTACCCGGCCTGCAACAACGCGATCAGCGTGAACACCGAATCGCGCAGCCAGCAATAGCGGTAATCCCAGTTGCGCGTGCCGCCCAGATGCTCCGGCAACGAGGCAGTGGGCGCGGCGACGATGCCGCCGGTGGGCAGATAACTCAGCCCCTTCAACACCACCAGCGAGCGACGCACCTGCTCGGTCCACGGCCCCACATCGGTACAGCGGCGCGCCCAGCCGTGCCAGAACGCGGTAGTGCGTTGCAGCGCCTGTTCGGCGTCGATCAAGGGCGGCGTGGCCTGGTGCGAGGCGCCGTGACTGAGCAGGAACCAGGTGCTTTGCCCTTCGCGCAGGGTGAAGTCGGTTTCGGTTCCCATGTCCTGGCCGCGCAGCGTTTGCGGCGAACGCAAGGCAAGTTGATCGGGGCCGGCGATGGCGCGGATACCATCGACGATGCGCGTCACCCATGGCACCGTGCGGCCGTAGTTGAAGCGGAAGGTCAGGCGCATGTGCATCGGCACGCTGCCCTGCACGCAGCGCACGATGCGCACCAGATGCTGATGGACTTCGCCGTTTTCGCTGGCGACCATGAAGTCGATCAGCTCCACCGTGCCGCTGTCGGTGATCATGCGCGTGCACAGCACCAGACTATCGTCCTGGTAGGCGCGCTCGGTGCGGAAGTCGGCAGCCGGCGACAATGCCCATTGCCCGTGTTGTTCGTCGCCCAGCAGCGAAGCGAACACCGCATCGGAATCGAAGCGTGGCAGGCACAGCCAGCCGATGGTGCCGCGGTGGTCGACCAGGGCCGCGCTGTGGCAGTTGCCCAGCATTGCGTGGTCCTCGATACGCACGCTCATTGGTTGGGCGCTTCCTTCCGGCGAAAGAACCCGCAGTCTTGCATGGGCCGTGTCGGGATCAGGTTACGACTGCGCCGGGAGACCCAGCAGCGGTGGCACCGTGTGTTTCAGGCGGCGTACCAGTGCCGGATCCATAGACGAATCGTCGTCTTGCATCTGCAGGCAGATCACCCGGCAGTGGCGCAGATGCGCGGCGAAGCGTTGCGCAGCAGCTGCAGATGGCGCCGTCCCATCACCGGCACCACCTCTGCCTGCTGCAACGGCTCCGGTGTGACCTGCACGTGCGCATCGGCGGCCAGCCCGGCCGATTGCGCCTGCACGCCGGGCCAGTCGGCGAAGACGCGCTCGGCGGCGGGGCTGTGCAGACGGTTACGGCTGCACAAGAACGGCACCGGCAGCGGTTGCCCGCTGCGCTGGCTCAGCGGCCTTCGCGCAGGAAGCGCGCCATCGAGGAGACGCCCGGCAGCGCCGGTTCGAACTGGCCGGCCACGTCGATGAAGCCGCGCATGATGGCGATCTCGCGCGGGGTGCGGTTGAGCGCATCGCGGCGGTCGGCATCGGCACCGGCGCGCAGCAGGCGCTGCACCAGCAGCGGCAGGCCGTGCAGTGCAGCCAGATGCAGCGGGCCGAAGCCGCGTTGGTCGGCCACATCCAGCGAGACATCTTCGTCGAGCAGGCGTTCGACGCCGGCCAGCACCACCTGCTCGTCGCAGGAGGTGCCCGGCTCGGCACGCGCGCCCAGCAACAGCAGCAACGGGCTGACCCGGCCACCGGCCAGGAAGTCCGGGTCGGCGCCGGCCAGCAGCAAGGTGTCCAACAGAGCCAACAGGCGGTTCTTGTCGCGCGCGGTGAAACCGTACAACGCCGCGCAATGCAACGGCGCCAGCCCCTGATTGTCGGTGGCGTGCACGTCGGCCGCGGCGGTGAGCAGGCGCGCCACGATGTCCGGCAGGCCCAGTGCGCAGGCCAGCATCAGCACGGTCACCCCGCCCGGCAGGCGGTGCTCGATCTGCGCACCGGCGTGCAGCAAGGCGGCTACGATCTCGGTCTGGCGCATGCTCACCGCCGCCGACAACGGCGTGGCGCCGCTGTTGGCCGCGCGCTGCGGATCGGCGCCGCGGCCAAGCAGGTGCATGACCACGCCAAGATGGCCACCACCGGCGGCACGCAGCAGCGCGGTGCAGCCTTGCGCGTCGACGGCATCGACGGTGAGGCCGAGATCGATCAGGCGACGCACCGCATCGGTATCGCCGGTCATCGCGGCGGCCGGCACATCCGCTTCGCGCAGCGTGCGGCGCGGCAGCGACCAGATGCGCCAGTCCAGCCAGTCGGCCAGATCGCGGCGGCCGATCGACAGCGCCACGCCCAGCGGGCGGGGTCTGCCCGTCGGCAGCGCGCGCTTCCGGCGAAGCGCCCTGCTTGACCAGCAGTTTCAGCGAGGCATCGCGGCCCAGCGCGGTGGCCAGATGCAGCGCCGTCATGCCGTGGCTGTCGCGCGCTTCGCGGTCCACGCCATGTTCCAGCAACCACTGCTGCAGGCGCAGCCAGCCCAGCCGCACCGCCAGCGACAACGGCGGATCGCCTGCGGCCGACGGCGCGAAGGGGTCGGCGCCGCGTTCGAGCAGTTCCAGCGCGAACTGTTCCAGCCCACGCGATGCCGCATCGTGCTGCACGCAGGCACTCAGCAACCGGGTCAGGCCACCTGCGCCAGCCGGCGAGACGCCATGCCGCAACAATGCCTGCAGCGCCGGTACCGCCTCCACGCCGCGCGAGAGCAGCGCAAACATCGGCACATCGCCACAGGCGTCGCGCACCTCGGCGTCGGCGCCATGGCGCAGCAGCCAGTCGACCGCCTCGGCGTTCAAGGCCAGATGTGCGTCGTGCAACAGGCCGCCCAGTTCTTCCGGGGCGCATAGCCGCGCCAGCGCGACCAGGCCGTCGCGCTGGCCGAGCTGCAGGCCTTCGCGCAACAGCACCAGCGGCGGGCGATCGGGCAGCACGGCAACACCAGGCGCCTCGCCCTGCGCGTCGCTGACCGCGGCCGGCAACGGGTAAGCGGGATCGAGCAGTTGCACGATCGCCCAACGTCCGGCCTCGGCGGCCACATCCACCGCGCGACGGCCGTGCGCATCCACGCTGTCGGCAGGCACCTGCAGGTCCAGCAGGCGACGGATCAGCGCCGGCGAGACGTTGTCGGCCGCGCAGGCCAGCATCAAGGCGTTGCGGCCGTCGCCATCGATGGCCAGCACATCGGCCTTGCGCGCGACCAGGCGTTCGAGCACGGCGCTGCGTGCCTGGCGCGCGGCATCCAGCCACGGCGTGCGGCCCAGCAGATCGCGCGCTTCCAGATTCGCCCCGGCCGACAACAGCGCCTCGACGATGTCGCCGTGACCGGCCAGTGCGGCTTCGTGCAGCGCACTGCGCCGCTGGCGGTCGCGCGCGTCCACACGCGCCTTGTGCTTGAGCAGCAACTGCACGCCGGCCGGATCGTCTTCTTCGGTACCGGCTGCCGCCAGCAGCACCGGGGCGCCGCCTTCGGGCTCGGACTGTGCGCCGCGTTCCAGCAGGAATTTGGCCAGCCGCCAGTTGCCGACCTGGCAGGCCATCGCCAATGGCGAATGGCCTTCGTTGTTGAGCGCGTCGAGCTCGGCGGCGGCATCGCGCAACAGCGCGGCCACGCCCGGGTCGGAACTGCGCACGGCATGATGCAAGGGGGTTGCCGTCGTTGTCGCTGGCGCGCGGGTCGGCGCCATTGGCCAGCAAGGTCATCACCGCATCCGGGCGGCCGTGCCAGCTGTCGCGGGTGGCGGCCAGCAACGGGGTCATGCCGCGATGCGGTTGATTGACGTCGACGCGGCGCACGATCAACTCACGCAGCAGGCGCAGGTCCGGCAGCACCGCCGCCAGCGCCGGCAAGCTGCGCTGATCGCGCCATTCCGGCAGCGGCAGCGCCTGCGGGTCGGCACCGGCCTCGAGCAATTGCAGTGCGCGGTCCACCCGGCCACTGCGCGCGGCCTCGAAGAGTTCGGGTACCAGCTGATGCCGGGCCACCGGTTCCAGCGGGCGCGGTTCGGCGGCGGCTTCGGAGAAGAAATCGGCGGCCTGGCGCGTGTGCGGCACATCGCTGCGCATGGGTGCGGCGGTGCGTTGCAGCAGCAGATGGGCCACCGGCAGCAGCACACCGGCAGCCACCGCCAGACCCCAGCGCAGGCCGCCGGACAACCAGCCCGGCCAGGCCAGCACCACGGCCAGGGTGCACATCGCCAGCACCAGCGCGGCCGCCAGCAGGCCGCGCCAGGCATGCAATTCCTGCGCGGCCAGCGCCTGCCAGCGTGGTGCCAGCGCGCCACCGTCGCGTTCCACCTCGCCCCACAACGGCCAGGTCCGCCACAGCCCCAGCAAGGCCGCGCTGACTGCGACGCTCAGCGCCAGCGCGGCCGCCAGGCTGCCGCTGTCGCGCAGGGCGGTCAGCGGCCAGCTGATCAGCGCCGCCAGTGCCAGCAGGCCCACGCCCCAGATGGCCAGCAACGGCGGCAGCGCCTGCGCGATCGCGCGCGGCTGGCCCGGCACTGCGCGCGTCCCACGCGCCCACGACACCGCCAGCGCGAACGCCGGCTGCGCCAGCCACAGGCTCAGCGCAGCAACCACGCCGCCAAGGCCGCCGAGCAGGCAGAGCGCCACGCCAGCCGTACCGGCCAGCGCTGCGGCGCGCATCCGTGCGCCACGCACAGGCTCAGTCATGGTCGCACTCGCCGGCGAGCACGATGGTCTTGGGCAATTGCAGATAGAAGCCGTGCTTGCCCAGCGCCTCGCGCACCGTGGCCGCATCGGCCTGCGCCAACCGGCGCTCGGGCGTCAACGCCACATCCAGCACGAAGTAAACGGCGCCAGCTGCGCCTGCACGGCGGCAGGAAGACCGGAGAAATCGTCACGTGCGGCGAGATAGACGAAGGTGTCCTGCTTGCGTTGGCTTTTATAGACGTAGGCGTGCATGCGCGCGTGGTCGCGCTCTGAAGAGAGATGTGTCGCGTCGATTGTGTCGCAATTGCGGCGATGGCGAAAGCGCGGCCTGTGCGAAAAATCCCAGCCGCGTCAGCCACATGACGGTGACGTTCAGTTGCGCCGTCCACGGGACCCACGCGCGCCATCGATATACTGACCGCACTTTTTGACAGCCAGACCATCGTGAGCCAAGCGCAGCATTCGTCCCAGATGGCCCCGGTTGCCGTCACCGCGTTCACTTCCACCACCGCGCTCGGTGCCGGGCTTGCCGCCCAGGCCGCCGCGTTGACCGCCCGACGCAGCGGCCTGCGTCGCAACGATTTCGGCCCGCAACCGCTGCTGCCGTGCTGGGTTGGCCGCGTCGATGGCGTTGAAGACGTTGTACTGCCCGATTCCCTGCAAGCGTGGGATTGCCGCAACAACCGCCTGGCCTGGCTGGCCCTGCAGCAGGACGGGATGGCGCAGGCCGTGCAGGCCGCTGCGCAGCGCTACGGCGCCGAGCGGGTGGCGGTGATCATCGGCACCTCCACCTCCAGCATCGGCGCCAGCGAAGAAGCCTATACGCGGCTGGTCGACGACGCCGACGGCGCGCGCTTCCCCGAGGATCTGAATCGCCCGATCGTGCACACCCCGCATTCGCTGGGCGACTTCGTGCAGCACGCCACCGGCCTGCGTGGCCCGTGCGCCACCGTGGCCACGGCCTGTTCGTCCAGCGCCAAGGTGTTCGCCCAGGCGGCGCGGCTGATGGAGGCCGGCGTGATCGACGCGGCGCTGGTCGGCGGTGTGGACACCTTGTGCGGCAGCGTGCTGTTCGGCTTCAACTCGCTGCAGGTGGTGGCGCCGGAGATGTGCCAGCCATTCGATGCACGCCGGGTCGGCCTGAGCCTGGGCGAGGCCGGCGGCTTTGCGCTGCTCGAACGCCCGGCCGCCGCACCGGATGCCGCGCTGTGGCTGTACGGCTACGGGGAGTCCAGCGATGCCCACCACATGTCGGCGCCGCACCCACAAGGGCTGGGCGCACAGCTGGCGATGCGCGGTGCGCTCGACCGCGCCGGTCTGGAGCCGGCCGCAGTGGGTTATCTGAACCTGCACGGCACCGCCACGCCGGCCAACGACAGCGTGGAAGCCGCCGCAGTGGCTGCGATCTTCCCCGGCACCTTGCACGCCAGTTCGACCAAGGCCTGGACCGGCCACACCCTGGGCGCGGCCGGCATCGTCGAATCGGTGATCGCCCTGCTCGCGCTGCGCGACGACGTGCTGCCCGGCACGCTCAACAGCGACATCCCCGACCCGGCCTGTGGCCCGCAAATCCGCTTCGACAACGCCCATGCCCGCATCGACTACGCCATGAACAACTCCTTCGGTTTTGGCGGCAAACAACTGTTCGCTGCTGTTCGGGCGGGCCCGCTGATGCTGACCGCGACCATCGAAGGGA
Source organism: Xanthomonas phaseoli pv. phaseoli (assembly GCA_022749655.1). Classification (GTDB taxonomy): domain Bacteria; phylum Pseudomonadota; class Gammaproteobacteria; order Xanthomonadales; family Xanthomonadaceae; genus Xanthomonas; species Xanthomonas phaseoli. The sequence continues at coordinate 954,873 of CP094243.1, read as the reverse complement.
TCGGCTTCTGGACCCAGGGCCTGCCCAGCTGGGAAGCTGCCGGCGCCTTCGCGCGCGGCGGCGCGCTGCAGGACACTCCCGCCCGCCCGGCGCCGCAGCTGCTGGCTGCCAACGAACGCCGGCGTGCGCCGGACACGGTGGCGGTGTCGCTGGACGCTGCGTTGGCCGCCTGTAGCGCCGCAGGCCGCGACCCGGCCAGCCTGCCGTCGATCTTTACCTCGACCTACGGCGACCTGGCCATCTCCGACTACATGTGCACCACGCTGGCCAGCGATCCGTTGGCGATTTCGCCAACCAAGTTCCACAACTCGGTGCATAACGCCGCCGCCGGCTACTGGACCATCGGCGCCGGTGCGATGACCCCGGCCACGGCGATGAGCGCCGGCCTGGGCAGCTTCGCGCAGGGCTTGCTGGAGGCGCTGGTGCAACGCGCTGCCGGCGCGCAGGCCGTGCTGCTGGCCAGCTACGACGCCCGCTCGGTCGGGCCGCTCGGGCGCGTCGCCCCCAGCCAGGGGCTGCTGGGTAGCGCGCTGGTGCTGGGCACGCCCGGCCAGGCCGGCAAGCCGCAGCTGCAGGCACATCTGGACGACGGCGCGCCCTCGCCCGGCGACGGCGCGCTGGCGCGCCACATCGCCGGCAATGCCATGGCGCCGATGCTGCCGCTGCTGGACCTGTTGGCCGGCGATGGCGGCAGCGTGGCGTTGTATGCCGCGCCGGGCCGGGTGCTGCGCGTGGAGGTCCGGCAATGAGCCGGCAACCGCTGAGCCGGGAGGACACCGCCATCCTGGTGCCGGCCTTGAACGAGGCGCTGCGCATCCGCGAAGTGGTCACCGACGCGCTGGCCTATTGCGCGCACGTCATCGTGATCGACGACGGCTCTGACGACGGCACCGCCGAGTGCATCGCCGGCATGCCGGTCACGCTGATCCGTCACCCGCAGCGCATGGGCAAGGGCGCGGCACTGCGCAGTGGCTTTGCCGAAGCACAGCGGCTTGGCATGCGCGCGGTGATGACCATGGACGGCGACGGCCAGCACAAGGCGGCCGATTTCCCGCGCCTGCTGGCTGCCGCCAACCGCCACCCGGGCTGCGTGATCATCGGTGCGCGCATGCGCAAGCGCGCCACCCAGCCCACCATCCGCCGCATCGGCAACGATTTCGGCGACTGGGGCATTGCCTGGGGGTGCGGCTTCCGCCTGATCGACAGCCAAAGCGGCCAACGGCTGTATCCGGCCTCGGTGTTCACCCTGCCAAACGTGCCCGGCGAGGGCTTCGTGTTCGAAGCGCAGCTGCTGATTTCGGCCGCACGCCAGGCTGGCGCACGCGTGGTCGCCGTGCCGATCGAGACCCGCTACGCCGGCACCTCGCCGGGCACCTTCCGCAAGAGCCACTTCCGGCTGGTGCGCGACCTGTGGAATATCACCTCGCACGTGGTCAAACAGGTGTGGGCATACGGCCATGTGTGGCGCGAATATCGCCGCGTACGCGCCAACCCGGTGATCGTTGACGATCCCGACGGCGAATTTGCTACTGTCCCCGCGGTCACCAAGAGCAACCACTCCTCATGAATGCACAGCGCGCCGATGTCGTGATCACCGGAGGTGGCCTGGCCGGGCTGAGCCTGGCCCTGCAACTGAAGCAGCGCGATCCGGAGCTTGCCATCACCGTGCTGGAACGGCGCGCGCATCCGGTCCGCGAGGCCGCGTTCAAGGTCGGCGAATCCACGGTGGAAATCGGCGCGCATTATTTCGCCGACGTGCTGGGCCTGCGCGAGCATCTGGAAACCGAGCAGATCCGCAAGTTCGGGTTCCGGTTCTTCTTCTCCGACAAGCGCGAAGACATCGACCGCTGCACCGAACTGGGCGTGAGCAAGATCCTGCCCACGCCGTCGTGGCAGATCGACCGCGGCCGCTTCGAAAATTTTCTGGGCGAACGTGCACGCGCGCAGGGCATCGCTTTCATCGACAGCTGCAGCGTCAAGGGCGTGGACCTGTCCGAAGACGACACCGACCACGCCGTGCGCTTCGAACGCGACGGCACGCCAGGCACGCTGGCTGCACGCTGGGTGGTGGATGCCAGTGGCCGTGCCGGCCTGCTCAAGCGCAAGCTCGGCCTGGCGCAGGACAACGAGCACAACGCCAATGCAGTGTGGTGGCGCGTGGAAGGCCTGATCGACCCCAACGGCTGGTCGCAGGACAGCAACTGGCTGCAACGCTGCACGCCGCCGGACCGCTGGCGTTCGACCAATCACATGTGCGGGCCGGGCTACTGGTTCTGGCTGATTCCACTGTCGTCGGGAGCGCATTCGCTGGGCATCGTCTGCGATGCAGACCTGCATCCGCTGGAGAGCATGAACACCCACGAGAAGGCGATGACCTGGCTGCGCACGCATCAGCCGCAGGTGGCCGCCACGCTCGACCAGGCCGACTACCGGCTTGCAGGACTTCCTGTTCCTGCGCAACTTCTCGTATGGCTGCAAGCAGGTGTTCTCGTCGCAGCGCTGGGCACTGACCGGCGAAGCGGGCGTGTTCCTGGACCCGTTCTATTCGCCAGGCAGCGACTTCATCGCCATCTCCAACACTTACATCTGTGAATTGATCGGCCGCGACCGCGCCGGCAAGTCGCTCAGCCCGTACGTGGAGCTGTACCAGCAGCTGTATTTCTCGTTCTACGAAAACACGCTGACGCTGTATCAGGATCAGTACGCGCTGTTCGGCGACGAGCAGGTCATGCCGGTCAAGGTGATCTGGGATTACACCTACTACTGGTCGTTGCTGGCGCCGCTGTTCTGCAGCGGGCGCATCGCCCATCTCAGCTTGCTCTCGCGCATGAAGAACGACTTCCTGCACGCGCGCGACATGAACCTGGCAATGCAGCAGGTGCTGCATGCATGGGGCGTGCGCAATACCGCCCAGGGCATCGCCGCCGGCAGCGGACGGCTGCTGGACCAATACCTGATCGGCTGGTTCAACGAACTCAATGGCGCCTTGAACGACACGCTCGACGATGATGCGTTTGTCGCGCGCATCCACGGCAATGTCGCGCAGATGGCAGTGCTGGCGCGCGAGATCCTGCAACAGGCACGCCAACGCTACCCCGACCTGCCCGACCACGGCCTGGATGCGCTCACGGCCGATGCCAGCGGCGAGGCGATTCTTACGGCGCCGTGGTATGCCGACGCGGCGTGAGGCTGTCGAACGCGCCAACCCTGGCGCTTTTCCCTAGAAACGCATGTTCTTGAGCGGCACGTGCTTCACGCAGGCGCGCTCTGATCATGAAGAGAAGAGGAGTCCGGCGGCCGAGCCGGCATGCCTTGCTCGCAGTCGTGCATACCGACACTTTCGACTGGTCCTCGCCGGCCCACCGCAGCGCGACCTGACGCGGCATCGACACCACGGGAGAGCTACAGGGACATAGTGGCAGCCTGTCCCGCCATGATGGGCAAGCAAGAACCAGCAGCAAACGCACGGCGTCGAGCGCGCGGTGCCCTCACCGCTCGCGGGACACGCCGTAAACCCGTCCATGGGGACCGTTGGCGGCATCCATGCCGCCAACGGTCCCGCAATCGGCAAGGACACCGCACCAACAATTGGCTGGTGGTTGTGTTGAAGAGCGAGGACACCGCGTCGCGCGGTTTGATGCTCGCTTGTTGAAACCTGCGCGCACCAACCATCCCAACTGGTCCTTGCCCGCTCACCGTCGCGGGACCTTTGGCGGCATGGATGCCGCCAAAGAGCTTACAAGGACGTACTTGCAGCGTGTCCCGCGATGGTGAGCGGGCAAGGGCCCTGCAGCAACTCAAAGCTTCGAGTACATGGTGCTCTCAACTGCCAGCCTGGCCGTGTGCTGATAGCGACCCCAAAGCAGGCCACGCCCGACTGGCACTGCGCACTCGTTTTGTTGGTCGTCCTCAGCCCATCCCACCATTGACGCCAATCACTTGGCCATTGATGTAACCGGCCAGTTCCGAGCACAGAAAGGCGACCAGCGCGGCCACTTCATCGGGTTTGCCGACGCGGCCGGCCGGCACCAATTGCTTGATCACCTCCGGCGCAAAACTGTCGCCGACCATGTCGCTTTCGATCACGCCCGGCGCGACCACATTCACTGCAATGCCGCGGCTGGCCATTTCGCGCGAAAGCGACTTGCTGGCGCCGTGCAACGCCGCCTTTGCGGCGGCGTAGTTGGTCTGCCCGCGATTGCCCAGCACGGCCGCCACCGACGACACGCTGACGATGCGGCCCCAACGCGTGCGCGCCATCGGCAGCAGCAAGGGCTGGGTGACGTTGAAAAAACCGTGCAGCGACACGTCGATGACGCGGTGCCACTGCTCGGCATTCATGCCTGCCATCGGCGCGTCGTCATGGATGCCGGCATTGTTGACCACGATCTGGATCGGGCCAGCTTCCAGCAAACGCTCCAGCGCCGCCGCACTTGCCTGCCGCGTCGGCCACATCGAAGGCCACTGCCTGTGCGCTGCCGCCATCGGCCACGATCGCGGCAACCACCTCGTCCGCACGCGTCAGGTTGCGGTTGGCGTGCACGATCACATGCCGGCCCTGCGCAGCCAGGTGCCGGCAGATCGCACCGCCAAGATCGCCGCTGCCGCCGGTAACCAGTGCGCGTCGTGCAGCTGAGTTCATAAGCCACGAACCATATGAGCAGGGAAGGAGCGTTATCGTAGACCAACCCGCCTGCGCGCAGACAGACACGTGCATCGAAGCAAGCGGCGGTGGCGCATTTTCTCGACTAGGCCGCACATCGGACAGTGGGCGCTTGAGCGCCATCGCGTCGGATTGCTAGCGTTTGGACATGCGCGATCGTGCGCGGCGACAAGGAGCGGCACCACATGAGCGCAGTGACCCTGATCGAACTGGGCAAGCAGGGCGAGGGTGCGATGAACGCGTGGCTGCAGTTACATGGCTTCAGTTATGTGGCCATGCCAGGCGCCGGAGACCTTCGCGCCGTTGTTCGGCACAGCGGTCAAACGGCCGGATTTCCTGCTGCTGCTGGAGTCGATCGGCTTGATCGCCATCGACGTCAAGAACCGCAACAGGTACAAGAACACCTGCTACAGCCTGCCCTATGAGGATGAACTCAGACGCGCGGTGGCGTTCGAGCGGCTGTTCCGCATTCCGGTCTGGTACGCCTATTTCAATCGCGAAGACGCTGGCCAGTCCTTCCATTGGATCAGCGCCTTGAAGGCACTCGAAGTCGGCGAGATCAAAACGCCGCACGATGGCAGTGCGGAATTCCTGTCGATCGGTCTGGAGCATTTCGAGCATCTGCACAGCGGCGGCGACATCGCGCGGCTGTATGCGCATCGCCTGCCCGGCGTCGGCAATCTGAGCGCGCTGATCGCGGCGAAGACACCCGTCAATCCATGAGCGCAGGCCTCAGGCGGCGCCCAGCATCACGGTGGCGCGTCCTTCGGCAAGCAATTGCTCGCCGTGGGTCAGGCGAAAACTGTATTGCTGGCTGTCTTCGCCCTGCATCAACACCTGCGCCTGGCAGTCGATCGCATCCGGCAAGGTGTCCAGATACATCACGTGCAATTCCACACTACGCAGTGCGACCAGCATGCCCGGGCGTACCGGCTTGCCGGATGCGCGCCCCAGCAACCCGCCATGCACGGCCATGGCCTGCGCGCCGTATTCGCACAGATGCAGCGCGCGCAAACGCCCATTGCATCGCAACGGATGGGTACCGCTGCGGTGCGCGTGACTGCGCAGCACGATGCGCTGCGCATCCCACTCGATCACCTCTTCCCACAGGCACATGCTGCCCTGGTGCGGAATCAGCGCGGCGATTGCGTCACGTCCGTGCATGCGGCTCTCCGTTCGCGGTGCGTTCCAGCGCCGGTTCGCGCGACACCAGCAAGGCCAGAATGAAATTGAACAACACGCCCAACGCCACCGTGCTGCCGATCGCACGCAAGACCGGGATACTGGAAGCGGCCAACAGCGCAAACACCAGCAGCGTCATCAGGCTGCAGACGATCAACGCATGCAGCGTACGCAGCTGGTCGGCGTGATCGTCGCCGGCGTGATCGAAGAACAGCGCGTAATCCAGGCCCAGACCGGCGGCCAGGATCAGCGCGATCAGATGGAACAGATTGAGCTCCACCCCGGTGCCGCGCAGGATCGCCAGGATCAGCACCGTGGTCAGCGCCATCGGCAGCAGCACCCGCACGATGCGGCGCGGGCTGCGCAATGCAATCGCCACGGCCACTGCCAGCAGCAATGCGGCAAGGAACAGCGCACCGAGCACGCGTCCGCGGTAGGCAGCCACCAACGATTCGGAGGCGTCCTTCAGATCCAGCAATTGCGCGCCGCTGCCTTGCACGGCGGCCGCCAACACCGCCGGATCGCGCAGGCCGGTCAACGACACCAGCGCGGTGCTGCGATCGCCACGGCCGAGCAGCAGGCCACCGACCGAGGTCGCCAGCGGCGAGCCGCTCAGATCCTTCGGCAGCAGCGGTGCGGCACGCTTGGCGGCATCCAGATCCTGCAGGAACGGCGCAAACGCATCGCTGCGGAACGGCGTGGTGGCCACGGCACGCTCGGTCAACGCGCGCGCCTGCGCGGCGTCGGGCAATGCGGCCTGTCGCGCACGCTGGGTCTTGGCACTGGGCAGATAGCGTGCCGCCATGTCGTAACCGAGCAACGCACCATCGCGCACCAGCGCGTCCAGCCGTGGACGCAACTGCTCGCTGGCCTGCAATGCCGCCTCATCGCTGGCTGCCGGCAGCGCCAGCACGTAACGCACATCCGGCGCGCCCAGTTCCTGACGCAGATGGGTGTCCTGCGCCAAGGCCTTGGGCGGCACCGGGGTCAGCTTGGACAGATCGTTCTGCCAGAATTGCCCCGGCGCGAACACGATCACCGCCATGCCGATCACGGCCATCACCGCCAGGCTGATGCGCGGCCTAGGCAGGCGCGCAATGCCGCGCCACAGCACCGCCAGCAGGCGCGAGTCCGCGTAGTCGCGCGGGGCCGGGTCGATCAAGGCCGGCAACAACCAGCGCGTGGTGACCGCGGCGGTGGCAAGACCGGCGATGGTGAACACCGCCAGTTGCCGCAGCCCGTCAACGCCGGAAAACAGGAAGGTCACATAGGCGATGCAGGTGGAGACCACGCCGGTGGCCAGCGTCGGCCACAGATGCCGTGCGTTCTCGCGCGGATCCAGACCGGGGCGCTGATGACTGAACAGGTGGATCGGGTAATCCTGCACCACGCCGATCAGCGTGAAGCCGAATGCCACGGTGATGCCATGCACGCCGTCGAACAGCAGCGCCACTGCACCCAGGCCGGCCAGACCGGCGCTGGCCAGCGGCAGCACGCCAAGCACCGGAATCTTCCAGCTGCGGTAGGCGACCAGCAGCAGCAGCACCAGGCCCACCGTATCCAGCGTGCCGATCCACTGCGCCTCGCCCTGCGTGCGCGCGGTGATTTCCACGGCGAATGCGCCCGGCCCGGTCAGCGTCAGCCGGGTGGCGGTGCCTTTGCTGACCTTCGCGAACGCCGCTTGCACGGCGTCGTAGGCCAGTTGCTGGCCGGTGGGGTCGAAGCCTGCCGCGCGGGTCTGCACGATCAACAGTGCCGACGTGCCGGCGCGATCGAACCACACGTCATTGCGCGTGCGCGGCATCGCTGCCGGCTGCAGGGTTTCGGCCAGATGCAGGATTTCCATCGTGGGGTCGCGCGGCAGCAATGGCTCCACCATGGCCGCCGCCGGCGAGCCCAGATCCTGCACGCGCGCCTGCAACGCCGGTTCCAGCGTCGGCGCGTCGAGCGGGGTCTTGTCGAAGCTGTCGCTGAGCAGATAGCGGTACGGCAGCAAGCGCTTGGGAATCGCCTCCAACCCGGCATTGCCGCCATTGCTGACCAGTTCGAACAGCTCCGGCTGCGCGGACAGCGCTTGGTGCAGTTGCTGCGACTGCTCGGCCAAGGTGACCGGATCGTTGTTGGACAACGCCATCAACAGCAGCCGCGATCCAGGGCCTTCGCCAAGTTCTTCGATCAGCAATTTTTGCGCCGGCGTGCGCGGGGCGGGCATGAACTTGCGCAGATCGCCGGTGACCTTGAGCGTTTCGCTCAACCAGAATCCGGCCACCGCCAGCAACGCCAGCCACAGCAGCGCCAGGCCGATGCGGCGGTTTGCGTTCAATTCAAGCGCCATGGAATGGATGTCCTGCGGCAGCGGCCGAACGCACACCGGCCGCGCGCGCGGCATCGGGCTGCAACGACGCGTCGTTTTTGCTGAGGGCGGGCATGAACTTGCGCAGATCGCCAGTGACCTTGAGCGTTTCGCTCAACCAGAATCCGGCCACCGCCAGCAACGCCAGCCACAGCAGCGCCAGGCCGATGCGGCGGTTTGCGTTCAATTCAAGCGCCATGGAATGGATGTCCTGCGGCAGCGGCCGAACGCTCACCGGCCGCGCGCGCGGCATCGGGCTGCAACGACGCGTCGTTTTTGCTGAGGGCGGGCATGAACTTGCGCAGATCGCCAGTGACCTTGAGCGTCTCGCTCAACCAGAATCCGGCCACCGCCAGCAACGCCAGCCACAGCAGCGCCAGGCCGATGCGGCGGTTTGCGTTCAATTCAAGCGCCATGGAATGGATGTCCTGCGGCAGCGGCCGAACGCACACCGGCCGCGCGCGCGGCATCGGGCGTTATCGGCGATGTGCGCTTTTCCGCGGCGAATGCTGTGATGTTTCTGGAGACGACCGGCGCAACCATCCAGCGCGCGGTCACGCGCCCGAACCGTGGCAGAGCGTGGTCAGCGCGGCAGCATCGGTCACGCCGGCAGCCGCGCGCGCGGCACTGCCCAGCAGCGTGCGCTGCATGTCGCCCTTGGCGGGCACGCTTTCGATACACCGCAGTTCGTCGTTGCGTCCGTACAGCCGCAACGCGTGCACCTGCTTGGCCACGGCAGCGTCCTTGGGCTGCAGCGTGAGTTGCCAGGCCTGCGGCTGGCCCTGGCCACTCACACTGTAGTGCTGTTCCAGCAGCGCGCGGTCGCCGGACAGCAACGCGCCGAAGCCGGACTTCAAGCCGGCCAGCTCGGGCACGCGGCTCAACGAGAAACGGCGTGGCGATTTGCCTTCGCGTTCCAGCACGCCTTCGTCGCCGGTCAGCGTGGTGGTTTCGTGGTACGGCGCACTGACCTCGCGCACCAGCGTCTGCGCGTCCGGGCGGCGGTAGTGGCCTTCCACGCGCAATGGCGTCTTCAGCAAGGCCGAGCCGCGCAATTCGACGAATTCGGTGCTGACCGGTGCGGGGCGCGCCAGGCGCTGCAGCACCTGCCCGACGTCCAGCGTCTCAGGCGGTGCGGCGCATAGCGGTGCGGCGCTGAACAGCAGTATCAGCATCCACGGCAGGGTGCGGCACATCGGCATGGTGGGTGTTCCAGAAATCGTAGAAGTTGAACCAGTTGTACGGCGCGTAGCAGGTGTAATGTTCCAGCCTGGCAGCGTAATCGCGCATGAGTACCGCAAGCACCGGGGCGCGCTGACGACGCGGCACGTCCAATCCTTCGCTGAAGGTTTCGAACGCCAGCTCGTAGTGATTGCCGCCGTGATACAGGCCGAACGCCAGCACCACCGGCACCTTGAGCGCAGCGGCGATCAGCCACGGCGAAGTCGGGAACATCGCATTGCGACCAAGGAACATCGCCGGCAGCGCCGGGTCGCCTTCGCGCGGGCGATCGATCAGCAGCGCCACCAGCGCACCGGCATCGGTGGCTTCCTTGATCGCCATGACGATCGAGGTCGCGTCCATGCCGGCATCGATGATGTTGGCGGCCAGCTGCGGGTTGAGCGCCCCCAGCAGGTCGGTCATGGCGCGGTTGTGCGCCTTGTCCAGCACCACCTTGACCTGCACGTCCGGGCGCTCGGTAGCCAGCACGCGCAGCGCATCGAAGCTGCCCAGGTGCGAGCCGAAGATCAGCACGCCGCGGCCGCGATCCATTTGCGTGTGCAGTTGATCCAGGCCGGTGATGTCCACGCGGAAGCGCTGCATCTGCCCGCACAGCATGTACACCCGGTCCAGGATGGTCGAGGCGAAGGTATGGATGTGCCGCGCCACATCGCGCAGCGTGGCCGGGCGGCCCAGCACCCGCCCCAGATAGGCACGCGAGGCGGCGCGCTCTGGGCCACGCACCAGCAGGAAGTACAGCGTGATCGGGTACAGCAGCGCACGCCCCACCGCACGTCCGGCGTGCCGGGCGATGCCGCGAATCAGCCACAACGCAAAGCGCCCGCCACCTTCCGGACGCTGTTTCCAGTGCTTGCTCATGCCGCTGCCTCGGCCACCAGTTCGCCGCTGACCAGCAACGCCTCGTCGCGTTGCACGCGGAAGCGCCAGCGCGGGCCATCGCCCTCCAGCGTGACCGAGGCGGTCTGGCCGGGCAGCAAGGGCTGCACGAATTTCACCTGCGGCAGGCGCATGGCCGCGCGCGGACCATGCAGGGCTTCCACCGCCTGCAGCACATGGTCGAGCACGACCACGCCAGGCACCACGGGACGGCCCGGGAAATGTCCGGGCAGGCAGGGATGATCATGCGGCACAACGAAATCCATAAGCGCAGAACTCAGATCCTGGGTTGAAGCATTGCAGCCACGGCCTTGTGTGCCTGCTCGGTCAATTGTTGGCGATCGGGCGCATCCGGCCCGGTCACCGCGATCGGCGCACCGATCCGCACGCGGATGATGCCCGGCCTCACCCTGAACAGGCCATCGACCGGCAAGACCTTGCCACAGCCATCCAGCGCCACCGGAACCACCTGCACGCCAGCATCGATAGCGGCCTGCAGTAGCCCAGCCTTGAATGGCAATAATGCGCCGGTGCGGCTGCGGGTGCCTTCGGGAAACAGACACAACTGTTTGCCCTCGCGCAGCAGTGCGGCAGCCTGGCGCCGCACCAATGCCCCTGCCCTGCGACTGTCGCGGTCCAGAAACAGCATGCCGGCGGCGCGCGCATACCAGTTCACGAACGGCACCTTGCGCATTTCCTGCTTGAGCAAAAAGCGCAGCGGCACCGGCAAGGCATGGAACAGCGCACAGATGTCGATGATCGACTGGTGGTTGCTCACGAACAGATAGTTCTTGGACCAATCCACCCGCTCGCGTCCTTCCACGATGACGGTGGCGCCCGCACCACGGAACAGCACCGGCGCCCACATCCAGCTGCCCATGCGCAGCAGGCGGTCGGCATCGCGGGTGATCGCCAGCTCCACCAATGCATAGACGATGCCGCCAGCGGTAAAGGCCAGCGTGAACGCCAATTGCAACAGGTTGAACACAGCCCACGCCAGGCGCGACGGCATCCTTGCCAACGGCATTTTTGTCTTGTCCCCGAAAATATGCACGTCCGTCGCTGCCCCAGGCCACGCACTCAGCGCAGCAGATCGCGCCAGAAATCCGGCCCGAGCCGCGCCATCTGACGCAAGAAGTCTGGCAGATTACGATAGGGGCGCTGTGGAAACCAGCGACCACGCAATAGATATTCCCCAACGAAGAAGCCGCCAATCACGCCATAGGCAAGCAGATTGGCGAACAACGAGGCGCGCGCGTCGCTGATCGGCAGCGGCGAGGCATGCCCCAGCTGCGCGAGCACGCCGCTGGGCTCGGCGCACAGACCCAGCACCAGATTGGCCAGGGTCAGACCGCACAGCAGCACGGCCCAGGCCAGCGTGAGGCGGCGCGTATAGCGGCGTTGTTCGGGCGTGATCAGCATGCCGGCCTGGCCGTACAGGCCTTCAACAATGCGCGTGATCAGCGGCATGCGTCCGGCACGCAGGCTGCGCCCGAAAAACCAGGCCACCCAACCGGTAAACACCACCGGCGGCGCCGCCAGCACCAACATCGCATAGGGCGAATGCCACAGCGCACCCAGCCCGGCAAGCAGCAGCAGCGCCAACGCCCAGGCCCAGGGCCGGCGCGCAACCATCGGTTCGATCAACACCATCAGCACCAGCAAACCACCGGCGATGACGGCCAATTCCGGTCGATGACTGGCATTGGCCCAATGCGCCAACGGCGAATACGCCACCGCCAGCAGAACGCCCAGCCCCAGCACCCACGCGGGTGCGTCGGGGATGGCGCAGTTGGCAGGTCAGACGGTCTTGTTGGCTTGGACATGCGCCGACAGTGCGCGCAGCGACGCGAAGATGCGACGGTTTTCGTCGTTGTCAGAGCGCAGCTGGAAGCCGTAGCGCTTGCTGATCGCCAGCGCCAGTTCCAGCGCGTCGATCGAGTCCAGCCCCAGCCCGGTATTGAACAACGGCGCCTCCGGATCGATGTCGGCGGGTTGGACGTCCTCCAGGTTCAGACTTTCGACCAGGAGTTCGGCCAGTTCACGTTCGGCAGCGGTTTGCGAGGACATCCAGGATTTCCACAGGTCAGGGTCGGGCAACAAGAGTGAGAACAAGCAAGCGCAGCGCGGGCGGCCATCGGCATGCACGAGCGTCGCGTCGGGCCGTAGTGTACGTTGCCGCCGCTGCCAATCCGAGCATCTGCCGCACAGCCTGGCCGGCGCCTGCGCCGGCTGCCGGTCGTTCTTCACCGATGAATCGGCGCGCCGCAAGCTGGGCGGGCCGCCGGTCAGGCTATCATGACTGCTTGACGCTCGCCCGCCGCAGGTTCGTTCCAGGATGACTTCCACCGCTGTTCGCCCCACCCCGACCGCCATGCCGGCAGCCGGGCCGGCTCCCGGACCGGAGTGTCCGGATGTCCTGATCGTCGGCGGCGGCCCGGCTGGCTGCACCGCGGCCATCGCACTTGCCGAGCTCGGTTGGTCCGTGACCCTGCTCGAGAAGGCGCAGCACCCGCGCTTTCATATCGGCGAGTCCTTGCTGCCGATGAACATGCCGATTCTGGAGCGCCTGGGCGTGCTGGAAGAGGTGCGCGCCATCGGCGTGCTGAAGCGTGGGGCAGATTTTCCCAACGACAGCGGCGGCTACAACACGTTCCGTTTCTCCCACGCGCTCGATGCCAAGGCCGATTTCGCCTTTCAGGTGCCGCGTGCGCAATTCGACCACGTGCTGTTCCAGCGTGCGCGTGCGGTGGGGGTGGATGCACGCGAGCAGGTCTGCGTGGAGCAAGTCGTGTTCGAGGGCGAACAACCGGTGCTGCAGGCACGCACGGCAGATGGTGGCGTGCAGCAGTTCCGCCCGCGCTATCTGCTCGATGCCAGCGGCCGCGACACCTTTCTGGGCAACCGCCTCAAGCTCAAACGCGCCAATGCAACGCATCAGTCGGCCGCGGTGTTCAGCCATTTCCGCGGCGTGACACGACGCCCGGGCGAGGATGCCGGCAACATCAGCATCTACCGGCATGCGCACGGCTGGATGTGGCTGATTCCGCTGCCGGACGACATCATGAGCGTGGGCGCGGTCTGCTACCCGGACTACATGAAGACCCGCAAGGGCGACAGCGAGGGCTTCTTGATGCGCACGCTGGCGCTCAACGCCGAGCTCGACGCGCGCATGCTTGGGGCCGAGCGCGTGGCACCGGTGCATGCCACCGGCAATTACGCCTACGAATGCACGCGCATGGCCGGGCCGCGCTGGTTGCTGCTGGGCGATGCCTACACCTTCGTCGACCCGATGTTTTCCTCTGGCGTGTTCCTGGCCATGCACAGCGCCGAACGCGGCGCGGCGATGGTGGATGCGGCACTGCGCGCACCGCACTCGGAGGCGAAACTGCAGCGCGAGCTGCAGCGCGAACTCACGCGCGGCGTGGATGAATTCAAGTGGTTCATCTACCGCTTCACCTCGCCCACCATGCGCGCCTTGTTCGCGCACCCGCAAAACACCTGGCAGGTGGAACAGGCAGTGGTGGCGATGCTAGCCGGCGATGTGTTCGACGCCCCCAAAGTCCGCATCCGCCTGCGCGCCTTTCGCGCCCTGTACGCACTCACCACCTTGTCGATGATGCGCGCGCCTGGCAGTCGTGGCGCCATCGCCGACGTCAGGCCAAGCTCGGCTTCGACGGCGACACCTTGCAACGCGACACGCAACAACGAGACGCTCAATGACCGCTTCCCAGGCCCAGACCACGCACGCCGTGCGCCATCCCCGGTTGCAGGTCGACTATGTCGACCAGGCCGACCCTGCCGTGCTGCTGGCCGACCCGCAGGTGCTGGCCGTGTTCGGCTTCGGCGATGCGGCGCCGCGCCTGCACGACCCGCGCTATCTGCGCGTGCCGCTGCAGCCGTACCAGGCCAGCGTGCTGGAAGTGTGGCGCACCGATGCGCAGGTGAGCAGCGGCCGCGAGGGCAACATCGCCTGGTCCAGCGATGGGCACCTGCAGTTCGGCGTGATCGAGATCGACGAGCAGGATGTGGATATCGAAGAAGCCGCCGCCAGGGCATATGCGGAAATCACCGCCTTCGTCAGCAACGGCCAGACGCCACGGTTGCTGCGGATCTGGAATTACCTCGACGCCATCACCCTGGGGAGCGGCGATCGGGAACGTTACCGGCAATTCTGCGTGGGCCGTGCACGCGGGTTGGGCGCATTCGACACCGCGCAGTTGCCGGCCGCCACCGCCGTGGGCCGTTGCGATGCCGAGCGCATCATCCAGATCTACTGGCTGGCCGCCGCCAATGCCGGCACGCCGCTGGAGAACCCGCGCCAGGTCAGTGCCTACCACTACCCGCGTCAGTACGGCCCGCAGCCGCCCAGTTTCGCCCGTGCCATGCTGCCGCCGGCCGGCAGCGACATGCCGCTGCTGCTATCGGGCACCGCTGCGGTGGTGGGCCACGCCTCGATGCATACCGGCCAATTGCTGGCGCAGCTGGAAGAAACCTTCGCCAATTTCGATGCGCTGCTCGGCGCCGCGCGTCAGCATGCGCCTGCGTTACCCGCGCAGTTCGGCGCCGGCACGCGCCTGAAAGTCTATGTGCGCGAACACGACGACCTGCCCCGGGTTGCGCAGGCACTGGATGCGCGCTTCGGCGACGCGGTCCCGCGCCTGCTGCTACACGCGGTGATCTGCCGCGATGAGCTGGCGGTGGAGATCGATGGGGTGCATGGGTGATGCCGCTTGCCGCGGAGGCCATCTGCGGCGATCGATCGAGCAGCGCCAACGGATGGCGCGAAACGGGCTGAGGTGACGCAGGCATTGGTGCGCCGCGCATCTCTACCCTCGCATCGAATGCGCTAGCCGGTTGCCCATAAACGCCGGCACACCACTGCTACCACGCGTTGGCCTCCCACGACTGCGCCGATGCCGACCATCAAGGTGGCAACGCAGTGTGGCCTGCGTTGACCACGCCTGCCAACGCGTTTTCCGCTGTGTCTGCAGCCATTCATCGCCACGCACAATGTCACGCCCATGCGGCCTGGCTGCTGCGCGTACGCGCAGGTCACGCTCAGCCGTTGAGCAATCCCAGCACCACATCGCGCGGCAGCTTGCCGGTTTCGTTGCGTGGCAAGGCGGCGACCTTGCGCAGGCGGCGCGGCAGGAAGACCGGATCCACGCTGACGCGGAGTGCCGCCAGCACCTGGGCTTCGTCAAGCGTGGGGGCGACCACCAGCGCGGCGATGCGGCCGACCGCCTGGCCGGGCTCGGGCGCAAGTTGCACGATGGTCCCGTCGATGACACCGGGAATGGCGAGCAAGCGCCGGGTGAGATCGGCCAGCGATGCGCGTTTTCCGGCGATTTCCAGCAGGTCGGCCTGGCGGCCGCGCACCTGGAAGCGGCCGTCGTCGGCCACGTCCATCATGTCGGCCAGCAGCACCGGCGCGGCCAGATGCGGCGCGTGCACCAGCGTGCCTGCAACCTGGGTTTCCAGGCGCACGCCGGGCAAGGGTGTCCACGCCGCTTCCAGCGCCGTGCGGCGTACGGCGAACACGCAGGTTTCGGTGGAGCCGAACATCTCGCGCACCTCACCGCCGAAACGTGCTTCGGCGGCAGCGGCGATCTCCGGCGCCAGCGGCGCGGTGGCCGACACGATGCCGGCCAGCGGCGGCAGCGCCACGCCGGATTCGACCAACGCGCGCAGATGCACCGGTGTGGTCACCAAGACACGCGGCGCGGGAATATCGGCCAGTGCACGTGCCACATCGTCCGGAAAGAACGGGCGCCCTGCGTGCACCGCCAGCGTGGTCACCATCGGCAGCAGCACCGACAACTCCATGCCGTACATGTGCTGCGGCGGCACGGTGGCGACCACGTGCGGGACGGCACCGGTGTGCGCCCACAGACTTTGCAGCGCGACCAGGTCCTGGCGCGTGCTGGTCAAGAAACTGCCCCATGTCTTGGGATTGGGTTGCGGGCTACCCGTGCTGCCGGAGGTGAAACCGATCGCCACCAGCGCATCGTCGGCCAGCTGCGGGATCGGGCCTTGGGCCTGCGGCAACTCGGCCGGCAGCTGCCAGTACCGCGGCGGCGCCAGCTCCAGCGTCAGGTCGCCCAGACAATACGTATCGGGGTAACGCGCCTGCACTTCGCCCACGACCGCCGGCGCACGCGAGGACGGCAGCAGCGAGACCTGCCCGCGCAGCGCACACGCATAGAACGCCACCATGAAACGATAACGGTCTTCGCACAGATTCACCGCATGACTGCCCTCGGGCAGCTGCTGCGCCAGGCCGTGCACGTGGGCGATGAAGGTTGCCAGATCGACCGACCGCCCCGCGCGCCAGGCCAGCGGCCGGTCGGGCGCACCAACGGCCATCGGATGGGAAATAGCGGGAGCAGGCAGGCTGGACATGGAAACCGACGGTCGCAAAAGCGCGCTAGCTTGGCCGCCACCTGCGCCGCTGGCAAGTCAGGGGATTTCCTCTGCGACGCGCAAAGTTGCTCGCTACCGGCGTGGCATGTGGGCGGCCGGACCGTTTGGTGTGCGGCGCGCGCGGCGTGCGGCATCGCAATCATCGGCTCTGCACGCGGCGAGTGTTCATCAGTGCGTGGTTGCGCCAGGCGTTGCGATACGCCGACAGGCCGCAGGTGTGGAGGGCACTCGTGCGGCACCGCTGGCGCAGCTGCGTTTCCATGCGTGGTTTTCGGTGCGTTTGTCTGCGCGCGTGCCAGTCGCGCGCGTGGCTTTGCCAGTGCCGTGGAGTTGAAGGGTTCAGTTGCGCGGTCGTGTCGCGCAGCGCTGATGCCGCGCACCGCCCTCATCTGCAACTGCGTGCCTGCAGCGCTGGCTCATGGTCGCGCCCGCTCATCGCGCGCTGGCAGGTGTGACCGGGCGCTGCATGCAGCCACGCACGCATGACCTGTGGCCCAAGCCCGCTGCGAAGGCGAACTGCTAGGCTTGCGCGCTCTCCTTTGCGTCCAGCCGTGTCCGATGCCTAGATTGTTGCCGTTGACCCTTCTGCTGCTGGCCACCACTGCGCATGCGCAGTCTGCCGCCCCGCTCACCATCGAACAGGCGATGGCCGACCCGGACTGGATCGGGCCGTCGGTGGACCAGGCCTGGTGGCAATGGGACGGCAAACAGGTGCAATACCTGCTCAAGCGCGATGGCAGCCCGGTGCGCGACACCTATCGCCAGAGCATCGGCGGCGGCACCGCCGAACGTGTGGCCGACACCGCACGCGCCGGCCTGGATGCGGCAAACCCCAGTTACGATGCCACCCGTCAGCGCATGCTGTTCGCACGTAACGGCGACATCTTCCTGCGCGACCTGCGCACAGGTGCGCTGAGCCAGCTGACCCGCAGCAACGAGACCGAATCGCGTCCGCAGTTCGCCAGCGACGGCGGTGCGATCTGGCGCGCGGGCAACAACTGGTACCACTGGCGCGCCAGCGGCGGCACCGCGCAGGTGGCGGTGGTCAAGGCCGAGCGCGATCCCAACGCCGCTCCCAAGGCCGATGTGCTGCGCGAGCAGCAACTGGCGACGCTGGCCACCTTGCGCCGCGACAAGGAGCAACGCGACGCGCTACGCACGCAGGAAGATGCCTGGCGCCGCGCCGATGCCACGCGTGCGGCAGCGCCGGTGTATCTGGGCGATGAAGTGGAAATTGTCGACAGCGCCTTGTCGCCGGACGGCCGCCATCTGCTGGTGGTCACACAGGCCAAAAGCGCCGACGAAGGCCAGGCCGGCAAGATGCCCAAATACGTGACCGAATCCGGTTACGAAGAATTCCAGGAAGTGCGTACCCGTGTCGGCCGCAACGCACCGGCCGCGCATGCGCTGTGGCTGGTGGATGTCGGCGCGGGCACGGCCAAATCGCTGTCGTTCGATCCGCTGCCCGGCATCGCCACCGACCCATTGGCGGCCTTGCGCAAGGCCGCCAAGCGCGACCCGCTCAAGGGCAACCGCGCAGTGCGCGTGGAAAGCGATGGCGACGGCAGCGGGCCGGCCGTGCACTGGAGCGACGACGGCCGCAATGTGGCGGTGGAAATTCGCGCGGTGGACAACAAGGACCGCTGGATCGCCAGCGTGGACCTGGACAACGCCAGGCTGCAGCCGCGTCACCGTTTGAGCGATAGCGCGTGGATCAACTGGGACTTCAACGATTTCGGCTGGCTGCCCGACAACCGCACGCTGTGGCTGCTGTCGGAAGAATCCGGCTATTCGCAGCTGTATACCGTGGACGGCAACGGCAAACCGCGCCAGCGCACGCGCGGCAAGTGGGAAGTGTCGATGCCGGTGCCCAGCGCCGATGGCAGCGGCATGTTCTTCCTGTGCAACCAGAAATGGCCGGGCGATTACGAAGTCTGCAAGCTCGATCTGCGCAACGATCAGCTCACCGAGATCACTGCGTTGAACGGCGTGGAAGGCTTCAGCCTGTCGCCCGACGGCCAGCAGTTGCTGGTGCGCTACTCCGGCAGCTATCTACCGACCCAACTGGCCGTCGTGCCGGCCACCGGCGGCCAGGCCACCGTGCTCACCGACACCCGTACGCCCGCCTTCAAGGCGCAGCCGTGGATTGCGCCGCAGTACGTGCAAATCCCGTCCAAGCACGGCGCCGGCACGGTCTGGGGCAAGTATTACGGGCCCAGGACACCCGAGCCGGGCAAGCAGTATCCGATCGTGATGTTCGTGCATGGCGCCGGATATCTGCAGAATGTCTCCGAACGCTACACCCCGTATTTCCGCGAGCAGATGTTCCACAACCTGCTGGTGCAGCAGGGCTATATCGTGCTGGACCTGGACTATCGCGCCTCCGAAGGCTACGGCCGCGATTGGCGCACGGCGATCTATCGCAACATGGGCCACCCCGAGCTGGAAGATTATCTGGATGGCCTGGACTGGCTGGTGGCCACCAAGCAGGGCGATCGCGCACGCGCCGGCATCTATGGCGGCTCGTACGGTGGCTTCATGACCTACATGGCGTTGTTCCGCAGCCCTGGCACGTTCAAGGCCGGAGCGGCGCTGCGCCCGGTCGGCGACTGGATGCAGTACAACCACGAGTACACCTCCAACATCCTCAACACGCCCGAGCTCGATCCGGAGGCCTACAAGACGTCCTCGCCGATCAACTACGCCGAGGGCTTGCGCGACCATCTGCTGATCGCGCACGGCATGATCGACGACAACGTGTTCTTCAAGGACTCGGTCGACATGACCCAGAAGTTGATGGAGCTGCACAAGGACAACTGGCAGGTGGCGCCGTACCCGCTGGAACGCCACGGCTTTACGCGCGCCGATTCGTGGCTGGACGAGTACAAGCGCATCCTCAAGCTGTTCAACGAGCAGGTGAAGCCTTAGCGTGTTCTGTACTTCGAGGTGAGTGCGAAGCGCCCTGTGGTGCGTCGAGGCAAGGCGTGCGCTGCGCTGCGTCCCAGGCTGGCCGCCTGGGCAAGGCGCGCGACGCGGTGTCGGCGCGCCACAGGACGCTCCCCCAAAAGATTGGCCGCCAGCGGCACGGAGCGCGCGCCGCGCAGATTGCCTTGGTGCTACCAAGCCGGCGCCACGCAGCACCCGCTCCGCACCGCTGGCGGCCGACGCATCTCATCTCAAGGTGCATAACACGCTCCAAACCCGTCGAGACTGTGCGTGCCGTCCGCGCATAGAGATGGACGACACGCGCACGGCTCGGGTGTTGCACGTATTGCACGCAGATGCACCAGGCATCAAGGTGTTCATGGGCGCCCCCACCGGCAACATGCTGGTCGATGCCGGGGTCAGGCCATCTCGCAGTCGCGATCCGCCCTGACCTACCGCGCATAGCGTTGCCGATCCGGCCATTGGCAGCGACGGCGTTGCGATCAGGATCCACGTCGCAGCACGTGCGCAGGCCCACCAACCTCGGCGTCTGAGTTGCTTCGCACTCACCTGTTGCCACGCCAGTGGCTCTAAGCTTGGCGCAGGACCGGCAAGTCGCCATCGCTGCACGCGTGCTGCCCACCGGTCCGCCGCATGACCGGTGCGCCGCCGGCATGATGGCGCTTCCACTCACCACGGGCGCGGGGAAGGGAGACGCGATGGGCCTGTGGGACCGTTTGTTTGGACGCAAGAGCACTGCGGCAGACACGCCGCGCACGGCACCCACGGCCGCGTCTGTCGCTGCCGCAGACGCGTCGGAGGGGGCGGCAGAGATCGACCCCGTGCTGCAGCCGGCGCTGAGCGCGTTTCAGCGCGGCGACCATGCCGGTGCCTACAACGCTGCGCAGGCGCAGCTCCACCTTGGTGCCGATGCGCAGCGCCTGTGCGCGCTGTCGTTGAGCGCGCTGGACCGCTATCGCGAAGCCTACCCGCACTGGCTGGCGCTGCACGCGCTGGAGCCCACCGCACACAACGCACTTCAGCTGGCAACCACCTCGGTGATGTGCAACGAGATCGTCCAGGGCGAGCAGTGGCTGCTGACCTTCGACGACCTCAATGCGCAGGAGCGGTCCACCTCGCCGGCGACCGCGCGTACCAGCTTCCTTACCGCGCTCACCCGCGCCGGCCACGGGGCGCACGCGCTGCCGCACCTGGAATGGCTGCGCGAGGCATACGCTGGCATGTCCATCACCGACAGCCACTTCCTGTACGTGCGCGGGCTGCCGTTCCTCGAAGCCTTTCTTGAGCGCAGCACGCCGCTGTTGCGCCAATGCCTGCCCGCCGACGCAGTGCCCGAGTGGTACGCGCAACTGCAACCTGCGCTGGATCCGCCCGGGCAGGCGATGGTGGCTGCCCACATCGCATCGCTGCAATGAGCGCCGTCCGGCCAGCATCGGCGCAGCAGCGTGGTGGCTTCGTCACTCCGT
Organism: Xanthomonas phaseoli pv. phaseoli; assembly: GCA_022749655.1. GTDB lineage: Bacteria > Pseudomonadota > Gammaproteobacteria > Xanthomonadales > Xanthomonadaceae > Xanthomonas > Xanthomonas phaseoli. The sequence continues at coordinate 933,719 of CP094243.1, read as the reverse complement.
TGGCGTGGGTTTCGCTGTTGCTGGGGGTGGTCAGCGTGCTGGCCAATCTGGTGCAGATCGCCATGATCGCACTGACGCCAGGTGCGGCATCGCTAGGGCTGCCCGAAGGCATCACCCTGCCCCCTCCTGGCAATGGCTGATCGATCACGCGCTATCGTTATCCGTCGCCGGCGTGGTGCTCTCGGCTGCGTTCTGCTGGTTGAGTTGGGCGCTGCTACAGCGGCGCGAATGGGCAAGGCTTGGCTTTGTGGCGGTGTTGCTGGTGACCGGCCTGCTCAATTTCGGCGGACTGGCGTTGATCGGGCCGTTGTTCGAAGGTGTGCAGATGCTGCTGCCCGCCGATGTGCTGCACAGCCCGGAATGGCCGCAGATGCAGGCGCGTTTGCAGGCCACCCAGCAACTGGCACTGGTGCTGACCGGCCTGGGTGCGCTGGCGATCGGCTGCGTCCACGCAGCATTGGCCTGGCGATTGTGCACGCCCGCTGTCCGCGCGGAGTTTTCGCAACCTTAGAGCGTGTGATGCACTTTGAGATGAGATGCGTTGGCCGCCAGCGGTGCGGAGCGGGCGCTGCGTGGCGCCGACTTGGCTGGCGCCAAGGCAAGCCGCGCGGCGCCCGCTCCGTGCCGCTGGCGACCAACCCTCCGGGAAGCGTCCTGTGGCGCGCCGAGACCGCGTTGTGCGCCTTGCCCAGGCGGCCAGCACGCCTTGTCTGGGCGCGCCACAGGACGCTTCGCACTCACCTCAAAGTACATAACGCTCTAGCGACTTGGAAGCGGGTAAGGACACTGCAGTCTGCAGCCGATCAGCTGCCTTGCAAGGTAATACGCCTCGCTCGCCAGTTGCGCATCAAAAACTGAGAGCTTGCGTGTGCGGTTGCCTGGCGATCTTCAAGCCCAGGTCGAATGCACCGCGCGCCCATCGCTTGCGGCGCACGCTGTAAACCCATCCTTGCGGCGAGGACACGGCACCAGCACATTGGTCGGCAGTTGATGAAGGTGCTCTTCATACGGAAACGGCGCTGCAGAACACGCACGTGTCGCCGGTGGTTTGCACTGGCATACGACCATCTTGAAGCGTCCTTGCCCGCTCACCGTCGCGGGATCCTTGGCGGCATGGATGCCGCCAAGGAGCTTACAGGGACGTGCTTGCAGCGTGTCCCGCGATGGTGGGCGGGCAAGGACCCTACAGCCAGCGCAAAGACCTCGAGGGAGCGGCGCCCTCACCAGACAGTTTGCTGGTGGTCTTGTCGCGAAACGAAAGCACACCTCGCACGGTTGGCTGACTGTTGGCTGCCGCGCTGGAATTTTGCGCACCAAGCGACACGACTGGTCGTTGCCCTGCACTGATTGCTACGCCGTCACCCGCATCGCACTGCGACAAACGGGCGCGCTTGCGCGGGATACACCACGCCCAGTGCACGGCTTAGAATTGGGACATGAACGAATTCGACCGTGTACGCGATTATCTGACCGACCTGCAGGACCGGATCTGCGCCGCTGTGGAAGCTGCCGATGGCAAGGCACGCTTTGCCGAGGATGTTTGGAAGCGCGAGGAAGGCGGCGGTGGCCGGACCCGCATCCTGCGCGACGGTGCGGTGTTCGAGCAGGCCGGCATCGGTTTTTCGGACGTGTCCGGGACGCGCCTGCCGCCGTCGGCCAGTGCGCACCGGCCCGAGCTTGCCGGTGCGACCTGGCGTGCATGCGGCGTCTCGCTGGTGTTTCATCCGCACAACCCGTATATCCCGACCACGCACATGAACGTGCGCTACTTCCGCGCCGAGCGCGATGGCGCGGTGGTGGCCGCCTGGTTTGGCGGCGGCTTCGACCTGACCCCGTTCTATCCTTTCGATGAAGACGTACACCACTGGCACCGCGTGGCGCAGGCGCTGTGCGTGCCGTTTGGCCAAGAGCGCTATGCCGCGCACAAGCGTTGGTGCGACGAGTATTTTTTCTGCGCCACCGCAACGAAACGCGTGGCGTGGGCGGACTGTTCTTCGACGATCTGGGTCAGGACTTCGAGCGCGACTTCGCCTACCAGCGCGCAGTGGGCGATGGCTTCCTGGATGCCTACATCCCAATCGTGCAGCGTCGCAAGGACACACCCTATGGCGAGCGCGAACGCGAGTTCCAGCTGTACCGTCGTGGGCGCTACGTGGAATTCAACCTGGTCTACGACCGCGGCACCCTGTTTGGTCTGCAGAGCGGTGGGCGCGCCGAGAGCATCCTGATGAGTTTGCCCCCGCGGGTACGCTGGGAGTACGGCTTCACGCCGGAGCCAGGCAGTGCCGAAGCGGGTCTGGCCGATTACCTGATTCCACGCGACTGGCTGGGTTGATCGAAACGTCGCCGTAGGCTGGGCGTCCTGGCGGACGTCCACGCAGGTGGTGGCACTGGCAGACACGTTACGGCGCGCGTGGCGGGCAAGCGCCTTGCCTGCTGACGGCTCGATCAACTGCGTCATCGTGCGCCATGCCGCCCGGTGACGGCACAGCAGAGGCGCCGATCGCGTGACGCGAGGCGCGTTGTTCTTCTGCAGAATCAAACTCACACCATCGCCCGCATTGCAGCGTGCCCCGGCAAGCGCGTACAGGGCTAGCGTGTGCAACGCAACGACGGCAGGCCGACAGATGAATGCGCGCTTTGGCACTCCCATAAACCTGAATGAGTAACGTGGCTACCAGACCGCTGGCGCAGCATGCATCCGCATAGCCGCCACCCGGCGAGTTAAGCGGGGCACATACGCTGCAACGCGGCATGCATTGGCGCTGGCGCAAGCGAACGTGTTGCCTGCAGCGGGTCGCTGACGCGTGCACTACACGCCACGCGCCTGCGCAACCGAGCCACCTGCAGCATCGCAACTCACGCTGCAACGCTTACGCAAATTGGGAGGACGCAAATAAAAAGCCCCGCAGACCAGGGGTAGGTCGGCGGGGCCAGGGAACGGAAACTTGGGGAGGAGTTTCCGCTCCGAGATCTGCTCCAGGGGATGGGAGAGATCTGCCGACAGGCGTTGCGCCCGTCGAGGGATATAACAACATTTTCCACATTGATGGATCGTGAAGGTGACTGTTAAAAAATGTAGAATTTAGGGGTATTCATTTCATTAACTCAGCTGAATTCACATTATTTTTGGAACGGATTATTGCTGATCTGCGTATTCAGCATATCCACCATTCACCGCATCAATGCGCCTGGTCCCAATTATCGCCAACGCCCGAATCGACCACCAGCGGCACGCGTAATTCGGCTGCGCCCGCCATGCGCGTGGTGACCTCGCTCAGCAGCGTGTCGACGAAATCGACGTCGGCTTCGAACACCAGTTCGTCGTGCACCTGCAAAATCATCTTCGCGCGTTGCGCGTGGTCGGCGATCCAGCCATCCACGTTGACCATCGCGCGCTTGATGATGTCCGCAGCGGTGCCCTGCATCGGCGCGTTGATGGCGGCGCGCTCGGCACCGGCACGCTGGCCCTGACTGCCGGCATTGATGAAATCCAGGTACAACCTGCGGCCGAACACGGTTTCCACATAGCCCTTGTCGCGCGCCTGCTGGCGGGTGGTTTCCATGAAGTCGCGCACGCCCGGGTAACGGCTGAAGTACAGCGCAATGTAATCCTGCGCCTCGCCGCGGCCGATACCGAGCTGGCGGGCCAGGCCAAAGGCGCTCATGCCATACATCAGGCCGAAGTTGATCGCCTTGGCAGCGCGGCGTTCGTCAGCGCTGACGGTGTCGATGGTGCGGCCGAATACTTCGGCGGCCGTGGCGCGATGCACGTCGGCGCCGGACTCGAACGCACCCACCAGCCCGGGGTCGCCGGACAGGTGCGCCATGATGCGCAGCTCGATCTGCGAATAGTCGCAGGCGATCAGCTTGCGTCCGGGCGGTGCGACGAAGGCGCGGCGAATGCGGCGGCCGTCTTCGGTGCGGATCGGGATGTTCTGCAGGTTCGGATCCGAGGAGGACAGCCGCCCGGTGGCGGCACCGGCCTGGTGGTAGCTGGTGTGCACGCGCCCGGACTGCGGGTGGATCATCTCCGGCAGCTTGTCGGTGTAGGTGCTGCGCAGCTTGGTCAGTCCACGGTATTCCAGGATGACCCGCGGCAGCTCGTGCTGGTCGGCGATGGCTTCCAGCGCCTCTTCGTTGGTCGAGGGCTGACCCTTGGGCGTCTTGACCACCGCAGGCAGCTTGAGCTCGTCGAACAGCAAGGCCTGCAGCTGCTTGGGCGAATCCAGGTTGAAGCTACGCCCGGCCAGCTCGGTGGCCTTCTGCTGGGCGGCGAGCATGCGCTTGGACAGGTCCGCGCTCTGGCGGCGCAGTTCGGCCGCGTCCACGCACACGCCGTTGGCTTCGATGCGGGCCAGCACGTCCACCAGCGGCATTTCGATGTCGCGGTAGACGCGCTCCAGGCCCGGTTCGCTGGCCAGCCGGGGGCCGAGCACGCGATGCAGGCGCAGGGTGATGTCGGCGTCTTCGGCGGCGTAGCGGGTGGCGTCCTCCAGGCTGATCTGCGCGAACGGGATCTGCTTGGCGCCCTTGCCGCAGACGTCTTCGTACTTGACGGTGTCGTAGCCGAGATAGCGCTTGGCCAGGCTGTCCATGTCGTGGCGGGCACTGCCGGAATTGAGCACGAAGCTCTCAAGCAAGGTGTCGTCGGCATAGCCGGCCAGCGCCACGCCATGCCGGCGCATCACGTGCAGGTCGTACTTGCCGTGCTGGCCGAGCTTGCGCACGGCCGGGTCGGTGAGCAGTGGTGCCAGTTGCGCCAACGCCTGGGTGCGGTCGAGTTGAACCGGCGCGCCGGGGAAGTTGTGGCCGAACGGCAGGTACGCCGCCTGGCCGGGCTCGGCCGCCACGCTCAGGCCGATCAAATCGGCTTGCAGCGGGTCCAGGCTGTCGGTTTCGGTATCGAAGGCGAACTGCCCAGCGGCACGCAGCCGCGCGATCCAGCTGTCGAGCTGGTCCTGGGTCAGGATGGTTTCGTACTGGCCGGGCGCCGACAGCGACGGATCCAGATCCACCGCTGCGTTGACCGGGCCGGAGACGAAGCCGGTACCGCGCGCGCGGCCCGGCTCGGTGCGCGCAGTGGCAGCAGCGGCGCCCAGCGCCACCGGTTCGGCCAGCAGGCCGGCCTGGGCGGCGGCCGCACCACCGAGTTCGCGCAGCGCCTGGGTGAAGCCGTAGCGGGCGTACAGCACCGCCAGCGCCTCGGCGTTGGGCTCGCGCAGGTCCAGCGCGCGCGGGCCGCTGGCCAGGGTGACATCGGTCTTGATGGTGACCAGCGCACGGTTGAGCGGCAGGCGTGGCAACGCGGCGCGCAGGTTGTCGCCGATCTTGCCCTTGATCTTGTCGGCATTGGCGATGACGCCATCGAGCGAGTCGTATTCGGCCAGCCATTTGGCGGCGGTCTTGGGGCCGCACTTCTCCACGCCGGGCACGTTGTCGACGGTGTCGCCCATCAGCGCCAGCAGGTCGACGATCTGATCGGGCCGCACGCCGAACTTGGCCATCACCGCCGCGTCCGAATCCATGCGGCTGCCGCTCATGGTGTTGACCAGTTCGATGCCCGGGCGCACCAACTGGGCGAAGTCCTTGTCGCCGGTGGAGATGGTGACGGCCAGGCCATCGGCGGCGCCCTGCAGCGCCAGCGTGCCGATCACATCGTCGGCTTCCACGCCGTCGATGCGCAGGATGTCGATGCCCAGCGCATGCACGATGTCGCACATCGGCTGCACCTGCGCGCGCAGGTCGTCGGGCATCGACGGCCGGTTGGCCTTGTAGTCGGCATACAAGTCATCACGGAACGTTTTACCGGGCGCATCCACCACGAAGGCGATGTAGGCGGGGCGCTCCTTCAAGGTGGCGCGCAACATGTTGACCACGCCGAACGAGGCGCCGGTGGGCTCGCCCTGGGCATTGGTCAGCGGCGGAAGCGCGTGGAACGCGCGATACAGGTAACTGGACCCGTCGATCAGGACTAATCTGCTCATGGCCCGATTCTACGCTGCACGCCCAGGGCACACCGCGCCAGCGCATACTGCCCGGCGATCAATCCGGATAACGACAATGAACAAAGCACGTCTTCTGCTACTGCCGTTACTGTTGCTCGGCGGCTGTGCCACCAGCGGCGGCGACCGCGCCGGTGGCGATATCCCGGCTGGCGCCGATGTCACCAGCAAGACCATGGGCAATGGCGACAAGGTCGACGAATACCGCGTCAACGGCCAGCTGGAGATGGTGCGGGTGACGCCAGCGCGCGGGGCGCCCTACTTCCTGTACGACCGCGACCACGACGGCCATACCGACGCGGAAAAGGACAAGGTCAACAAGGTGTATTGGCAGCTCTATAGCTGGTGATTGGGGAGTTGGGATTCGGGATTCGTGGGGCATGCGTCGGGCGTTGACGCCCGGTGGCGTTGCGTTTTTGATCTGCGGTGCGTTGCCTTGGCCGCGCCTGCGAAGATCCACGCTTGCGCGCGCCGCAAACCGGTGATGCGCTTGCGGTGGCGCTGATGATGGGCGGCCGGCATGCAGCCGTGCCCGGCGCTCTTTCACACGGCTGGGCGCTGCCCAACCGTGCTCACGATTGCTGGGCGCACCGCTCAGCGTGCCCAGCCTGACCGGCACAACCGCGGTCTGGCGTGCGCTGCCCGGCCGGACACCAGCTGCCCAGGTTTGTTTGCCTGGCGATGCGTTTTCAGCGGCTCAGTTTTCTTCCAGCGGGCCGGTGACGCGTTGCAATTCGTCGATGCCGGCCGGGGCCAGCTCTTTCATCAGCGCCAGGAAATCGCAGCCGACCAGGCGTTGCGCGCGGCGCAGCAGCATCGGCACCGGGCTGGACGGTTCGTGCCGGGCGTAATAGGCGCAGATCTCGTCCAGCCGCCGCTTCACATCGTCGGGGCCGGCAATCTCGTCGTTGCGGCGCGTGGCGCTGGTTGCCGTGGCGGTGGCGTGGCCCTGGTCGGCAGCCTGCGCATCGTCTTCGGTGAGCGCCGAGATGCCCTGCCGCGCCTGCCAATGCGGCAGCACGAAGCGCTCCAGATCGCGCAGGTCGGTCAGTAGCGGCCGTAGGTCCGGGGCAGCGGTGCCGACACGCTCGCTCAGCAGCGCATCGATCGCGCGCGCCTGCACCAGCGCCTCGGCGATGGCCTGCGCGGAGGTGGCCAGCGTTTCCGGCGCGCAGTCCTGGCAGCAGGCTTCGATTTCGGCCAGGCTGGGGCCGCTCTGGCCGTCGGGCAGCTTGATGCTGCCGTTGGCCACGCGCAGATCGCGCAGGCTGAAGCGGCCCAGCCGCGGCGACTGCACGAACGCGGTGGTGCGCAGCGCGCCGAGCACACCCAACGGGTCGCTGAGGCCGACCAGCGCATTGATGCGCGAGGTCGGGTCGTTGTCGTCGTCGGCATCCAGCTGCGGATGCACGCTGTCCCAGTGGCGCTCAAGCAGGCCGTGGATCAATGCCTGCGCGGCCCAGCCGGGCAGGCCGCGCAGGCGCAGCCATGCAGCGCCGAGCTTGCCGGCCACGCGCAGGTCGCGGCTACGCCGGCACAGCTCCAGCGCCAGCGCCTGCACCTTGTCCCAGTCCGGCTCTTCGGCGGCGATGACGCTCTCGCCCAGCGCGCGCTCGGCGCGGATGGCCGATTCGCGCTCCAGGCGCAGGAACTCAGGGTCGTATTCCAGATCCGGTCCGGCCGGGGCGTCGTCGCCGAGCGGCGCCAGCAGGGTCTCCAGGGAACGGTCGTCTTGCATGGCACGGCCTCCATCGGGGAAGCCGCCGCGGTAAGCGGCGGCAGGCAGGTCACTCGGGGTTGCAGACGGCATCCGGGTCGCCGGCATCGCAGGCCGGCTGCTGGTCGTCGGGCAGACGCAGGCCGGGGCGGACCAGGCCGAAGGCGCGATACGGGGTACCGCTGGCCGAAAGATCCACGAAGGCCACGGTGCGGCTGGCCGAACTCTGCGCACGGCCGGCAAACGCCGAGGCCGGCACATTGAAGCCGGAGCCGCCGGCCAGATCGAGCAGGCTGCCGTCGACCGTCGTGGCGTTGAAATACGCCGGCGGCGCGCCGATCGCCGCCACGGTCTGGGTGCCGGTGCCGATCACATAGATCGGGTTCTGCTGCGTCCCGATCTGGCCGGTGGCGGCAAAGGTGCCGGTGCCGTTGCGCAGCGGCGCGCGGCCGTCCTGGAACAGATTGCCGCGGACCGACAGGAACATCGCGCTGTTGCCCGCATCCACGCTGTAGCTGCTGCCATTGGCCAGCACCAGCAACAGATCGCCGCCGTTGGTGAAGCTGAAACCATTGCTGGCGGTGAAATCGCCCAGGCGCACGACCCGGTTGTCGATGAAGCCGGCCGCATCGCCCAGCACCACCGCTCCGCCGGCGCCACCGCTGAGCAGGCCGGCGGTGATCGAACTGCCGGCGCGCTGGCGGATGCCGGCGACGGCCTGCAACCAGCTGGCGGCACCGCTGAGCTGGCCGCCCAGCTGCAGCTCGCCGCCGCTGCGCAGGCGCAGCGAGGGGCCGCCGTCGACGCGGCCGCTGACCAGCAGCGAGCGGTTGCTGACCAGATCCAGGCCTTGCGCGCTGAAGTCGCCGAGCGTGTCGATGGCGTTGCCGCTGCCGGTGAGCACGACCGCCCCGGCGGCGTTGCCGCTGAGCTGCCCGGCGCGCAGGCTGCCAGCGCTCTGGGTGATCGCCCCGCCGCTGCTCAAGGCCAGGCTGGCGGCCGCAACGTCGTGATCGAGTACGACGCCGCTGCTGCCGCGCAGGGCGATGGTGTTGGCGCTGAGCGCGCCAGCGGTGGTGAGCTGGCCACCGGCCTGCAGGCGCAGGGCATCGCTGGCTTGCGCAGTCGCCGCCAGGTCGTTGCGATCGACGATGGCGATGCTGCTGCCGCGCGCCTGCACCGTGCCCTGGAAGTCATTGCCGGCCGCATCCAGCACGATCGCGCCGGTGCCGGCATCGAGCAGGCTGCTGCCGACCACCGTCAACGCTCCCTGCTGGGTGATGTCGGTCGCCAGCGCCACCGGCGCCGCTGTCGATTGCAAGCGGGGCTGCTTGCGCCGGCGGCAGCGGCGGCAGTGCCGCTGCGGGCGACCAAGCCGCCGGCGATGCGCCCCTGGCCCAGATCCAGGCCGGCGCCGCTGGCGACATCCAGTGCGTCCACATCCAGGTTGCCCAACACCAGCGCATTGCGATCGCGCAGGCTGGCCGTGCCGCCGCTCAGGCTCACCGCTGCCTGGAAATCGTTGCCGGCATCGGTCAATGCGATGGCGGCGCCACCGCTGTTGATGCGAGTACTGCCGGTGACGGTCAAGGCGCCGCTCTGGGTGACGGCGCCGCCGTTGCTGGCCGCATCCAGATCGCCATTGACCAGCCCAACGCCCAGGGTCAGCACACCGCTGTTGCTCACCTGCAGGTTGCCGGTGTTGAGCGTGCCCAGGGTCAAGGCATTGGCATCGCGCACGCTGCTGGCACCGCCGGTCAGGGCGAGCACGCCCTGGAAGTCGTTGCCCGCCGCCTCCAGGGTAATGGCACCGCGGCCGGCATCGACCGTGGTGTCGCCTGCGACCAGCAATGCGCCGCCGGCCTGGGTGATGGCGGCGTTGGTGCTGTTCAAGCGCAGCGCGTTGCCTGCCGTGACCGTGTTGCTCAGCGCAATGCCGTTGGCGCCGGTCAGTTGCACGGTGCCGCCGCGCAAGGCACCGGCAGTGCGCAAGGTGCCGCCGTTGGCCGTCAGCGTCAGCGCGCCGGTGCCGGCGTCGATCTGGCTGGCCGGCAGGTTCAAGTCGCCGCCCGCGACCAGCGAAATCGCCGCATTGGCACCGCTGCGCACTGCAGCGATGCTGAGGTCGTTGCGATCCTGCACGGCGATGGCATTGCCGGTGAGCGCAACCGCGCCGACGAAGTCGTTGTTGGCATCGGTCAAGGCAATGTCGCCGCTGCCGGCATTCAAGGTGGATGCCCCGCCGACCGACAGACCGCCGCTCTGGGTGATCGCTGCATTGCCGCTGGTGCCGTTCAACGCGCCGCGCACCACGCCGCTGCCGAGATGCAGTGCGCCACTGCTGTTGGCGGTGAGTGCATTGGTGGACAGCGTACCGAAGTTGAGCGCGTTGCCGGCGATCTGCACGTCGCCTGCGGTGAGATTGACCACGCCGTTGAAGGTGTTGCCGGCGGTATCGAGCGCGACGTTGCCACTGCCTGCATTGACGGTGGTGATGGTGCCAACGTCGAGTGCCGCGGCGGTCTGGGTGATCGCGGTGTTGCTGCTGCTCAGCGACAGCGCGCCTGTGGTGGTGATGCTGTGGCCGATGGTGAGGCCGTCGCGTGCGGACAGGGCGACGTTGCGGCCGCGCAAGTTACCGCCGGTGCTCATGCTGCCGCCATTGGCGATCAAGGCAAGATCGGCGGTGCCGGTGTCCAGGTTCTGCGCGGAGAGGTTCAGTGCACCGCCGGCGGTCAACGCGATGGTGCCGTTGGCGCCGGCATTCAAGGCATTGATGGTGAGGTTGCCGCGATCGGCCACCGTGATGCCGGTACCGGTGAGACTGATGCCGGCGCCAAAGCGGTTGCTGCCGCGATTGAGCGCGATGCTGGCGCTACCGGCATCGACGGTGCTGGCGCCCACCACCGCCAGTGCGCCGGCGTTCTGCACGATGGCGGCGTTGGTGCTGCGCAGGGCGAGCGTGTTGGCGGTGACGGTGTGGCCGAGCGTCAGGCCGTCGCGTCCGAACAGCGTGACGTCGTTGCCACCCAGGTCTGCGGCCGTGCTCAGTGCGCCGCCGTTCGACGCCAGGGTCAGGTTGCTGTTGCCGACCGTCAGCGCCTGTGCCGGCAGGCTCAAGGTACCGCCGGCCGTCACGACGACCGCGCCGTTGCCGGTGCTGGTCAATGCGGCAAGGCTGAGGTTGCCGCTGTCGGTCACGCCGATGCCGTTGCCGGTCAGGTCCACGCGGGTGAAGTGATTGCCGGCTTGCAGCAACGAAATCGCGCCGGTGCCCGCATCGACCGTGGTGGCGCCGCTGACCAGCAATGCGCCGCCGCTTTGCGTGATTGCGGCATTGCTGCTGGCCAGCGACAACGTGCGCGCCGTGATGTTCTGGCCCAAGCTCAAGCCGCTGTTGGCGCGCAGGCTCACGGTGTCGCCAAGCAATGCGGCAGACAGGCTCAGGCTGTTGGCGACCAGGTTGATGTCGCCGCTGCCGTTGTTCAACGTCGTGCCTGGCAGGATCAGATTGCCGCCCGCGGTCAGCGCGATCGTGCCGCCGTTGTTGCTGGTCAACGCCGAGAGCGTGAGATCGTTGCTGTCGCGCACCGCGATGCCGACGCCGGCCAGGCTCATGCTGCCCTGGAAATCGTTGCTGCTGTCGATCAGCGCGATGGCGCCGCTGCCGGCATCGAGGGTGGTGGTGGCATCGACGATGAGTCCGCCGGTTTGGCCGATGGCGCCATTGCCGCTGCTCGCCGCAAGCGTGCCGGCAACGCGACCGCTGCCCAGGTTCAACGCACCATTGCTGGTGGCGGTGAGGTTGCCGGTATTCAGCGTGCCCAGCGTCAGCGCGCCGCTGTCGCTGATCGACACGCCGTTGCCGGCCAGGCTCACTGCACCGCCGAAGTGATTGCCGGCACTGCCCAATGCGATCGCACCGGTGCCGGCGTTGAAGCTGGAAGTCGAGCCGATGCGCAAGGCGCCTGCGGTCTGGTTGATCGCGCTGTTGCGGGTGGACACCGACAAGGTGCTGCTGTCGATACTGGTCGCCAGCGAGAGTGCGTTGGCGCTGAACAGCGAGACCGCATTGCCGACGAGATTGCCGCCCAATGTGAGCGTGCCGTTGTCTGCACGCAGCGTCAGGTTGTCGCTGCTGGTCAATCCGCTGCCGGGCAACGTGAGCGAGTTGCCTGCGGTGAGCGCAATGGCGCCGGCACCGGCGTTGTTGAGCGAGAGCACGGCCAGATCGTTCGCATCGACCACTGCGATAGTGCGGCCGGTCAATGCAATGCCGTTCCTGAAGTCGTTGTCGCCCGTAAGCGAAACGGCGCCGGTGCCGGCATTGACTGTCGCAAGACCGCCGACGTCGAGCACCCCTGCGTTCTGCGTGATTGCGGCGTTGGTGGCAGTCAAGCCCAAGAGGCCGCTGGCGGTGACGTTGTGATTGAGCACCACGCCATCGCGCGCGCTCACGCTGACGTTGCCACCGTCCAAGGTGCCGAGCGTAGTCAGTGCACCGCCATTGGCGGTCAGGCTGAGCGCGCCGGTGCCGGTGCTGAGGTTCTGGGCAGGCAGCGTGAGTGCGCCGCCCGCTGTCAGGGCGATGCCGCCGTTGGTGCCGTTGCTGATCGTGGAGACGAGCAGGTCGTCACGATCGACCACGCTGATCCCGGTGCCGGTCAGGCTCACGTCGCTGCGGAAATCGTTATTGCCGTCGGTCAGCGCAATGGCGCCGCTGCCGGCGTTGAGGGTGGCGGTGCCATCGACGATCAGGCCGGCACTCTGACTGATGGCGCCATTGCCGCTGGTTGCATCCAGGGTGCCGCGGACGCTGCCGCTGCCCAGGTTCAACGCACCGTTGCTGGTGGCGGTGAGGTTACCGGTATTCAGCGCACCCAGCGTCAGCGCGCCGGTGTCGGCGATGCGCGTGGCGCCGCCGGTCAGCGTCACCGCGCCCTGGAAGTCGTTGGTCGCTTCATCCAGTTCGATGACGCCGGTTCCGGCACTGACGGTGCTGGTGCCGGTGGCGGCCACGCTGCCGGCGGTCTGGGTGATTGCGCTGTTGGTCGTGGTCAGTGCCAGCGTGCCGCTTGCGGTCACGTCATGCGCCAGGGCAATGCCGGCGGTACCGGTGAGGTCCACGTTCGTGCCCGTCAACGCGGCGCGCGTGGTGAGGCTGCCACCGCTGGACAGGGTGAGATTGGCGCTGCCGGTATCGATCGCGGTTGTCGGCAGCGTCAATGCACCGGTGGCACGCAGCGACAGTGCGCTGTTGCTGCCGAGGTTCAAGCTGCCGATCGCCAGATTGCCGGCAGCATTCAACGCGATACCGCGCCCGCTGGCGCTGACCAGATCGCCAAAGGTGTTGCCGCTGTTGCCCAGCGTGATCGCACCGGTGCCGGCGTTGAGGTTGCTGGTGCCGACGATGCTCAAGCTGCCGGTTCCCGACTGCGTGATCGCGCCGTTGTTGCTGGTGGCGAGCAACGCACCGCCCACCCGGCCGCTGCCCAGGTTCAACGCGCCATTGCTGGTGGCGGTGAGATCGTTGCTGTTCACCGCACCCAATGTCAGCGCGCCGCTGTCGCTGATGCGCGTGTTGCCGCCGGTCAGCGTCACCGCGCCCTGGAAGTCGTTGCTCGCGCCGTCCAGGGTGATGGGACCGGTTCCGGCATTGATGGTGCTGGTGCCGGTCGCGGCCACGCTGCCGGCGGTCTGGGTGATTGCGGTGTTGGTAGAGGTCAGCTTCAGCGTGCCGCTTGCGGTCACGTCATGCGCCAGCGCGATGCCGCCGCGACCGGTGAGGTCCACGTTCGTGCCTGCCAGCGCGGCGCGCGTGCTGAGGCCGCCGCCGCTGGACAGGGTGAGATTGGCGCTGCCGGTGTTGATCGCCGTGGTCGGCAAGGTCAATGCGCCAGCGGCGCTCAACGACAGTGCACTGTTGCTGTCGAGGGTCAACGTGCCAATCGAGAGATTGCCCGCCGCGTTCACGGCAATGCCGTTGCCACTGGCGCTGAACAGGCCACCGAAGGTATTGCTGCCGTTGGTCAGCGACAGCGCGCTGCCGGACTGCAGGAATTGGCTGGTGCCCGTCACCGCCAGCGCACCGGATTGGGACAACGCGACGGTGTTGCTCAGGCTGAGGTTGCCGCCCACGTCCAGGTTGCCGAGGCCACTGATCTTGTTGGCCCCGCTGAAAGTGGCGCTGCCGCCGATAAAGCCATCCAGGCTGCCGGCGGTGTAGATGCCGGTCTGCTGCACGCCGCGACCGGTGCTCAAGGTGATCGCACCGGTACCGGCATCGATGCTGCCGCCGCCGGCGACATCGAAGCTGCCACCGCCGGAGGCGATGAGCGACACGCTGCCGTCGGGGCCATTGGACAGCGACGACGCACGAATTGTGCCGCTGTTGTTGATGAGTCGATCGAAGAGGCCTTGCGCCGCGCGCGCCTGCAGCTGGATCGCGCCGCCTGGCGCGCTCAGGGTGCCGGAATTGTCCACCGCCTCGCTGCCCAGACTCAGTTGCAGCGGCTTGTCGATCACCACGCCGAAGCCGCCGCTTTCGAAGGTGAGCGTGGCCGCATCGGCACCGGCCAGGGTGATGTTGCCGGCGGTGGCGGTGATGGTGCCGCTGTTGGAGACCAGCGCCACGGTCGTGCCGCCGGCATCCAGGCTGTAGTTGCCGTTCATGAACTGGGACACGCTGGTGCCCAGCGTACTGACCACCAACCCGCCGACATTGATGTTGGCGGTGCTGCCGAGCAGCACACCGTTGCTGTTGAGCAGGAACACCTGCCCGTTGGCGGTGAGGTTGCCGAAGATCTGGGTAGGACTGCCGCCCTGCACCAGGTTGAGCACCACCGAACTGGTGCTGGGCTGTTGGAAGGTCATCGTGGCCGCCGAGCCGATGTCGAACGCCGACCAGGTCAGCGCCATGCGCGCGGAGGTCTGATTGACGACCTGGGTCGCGCCGTTGGCGGCGTTGATGGTGCCGGTGCCGCCGGCGATGCTGCCGCCGGTGGGCAGCTGGTTGGCCGCCACCTGGGCCAGGCCGCTGACCGGCATGGCCAGCAGGGCAGCGGCCAGCGCAATGGCCAGCGGGCAATGACGCAACGGGAGCGTGCGCGGCGAGGTCGCGGGATGGATGGTGGCGTGCATGCGCAGATCCCTCAGAAAGTGAAGCCGAAACGCGTGTAGAGGCGGGCGTCGTCGCGTCCGTCGGAGGCAGCGCGCGCACCGGTCGGAAGCGCTGCGCTGATGCGCCATTCGAAATTGGCGTACTGCGGCAAGCGGAAGGTCAGGCCCACGCCGGCGGCATCGAAACTGGCCGGCGCCAGGCGGCCATTGGCGGCGAACACGCGGGCGTGGTCGGCAAAGACATCCAGCTCCAGCAGTTCGCGCCAGGGCCGGCCATTGAACGGCGATGCGGCATCGGCAAACCCGGGAGCATCGATGTGGTATTCGAGCGCGGTGTAGTACCCGCGGTCGCCCAAGGCATCGGAGACCGGATAGGCGCGCACGCTGTCCGGCCCACCAACAGCGAACTGCTCCATCGGGGTCAGCTTGTCGTCGCTGTATTGGCCGTTGAACTTGAAATACAGCCGTTGCGTGCGGGTGAGGTATTGCAGGCGCGTGTAGGCCAGCCGCGCGATGGTGAAATAGCTGTCGCGGCCGGGGCTGATCTGGTCCACTGGCGCCGAGCGGTCGCGCAAGGATTGACGCACGCTGCCCTGCAGCAGATCCACACCGCGCCAGCGCAGGTCGGTGCGCCGCAACGACAGGCCCAGCTCGGCGACATCGAACTGCTGGTCGGACAACTGCATGCCCAGCGCGCTGAGCTTGGATTGCTCGCGCAGATAGCGCGCCGAGCCCTGCAGCTGCAGCGTTTCGGTGTTGATGAATTTCCAGTCGGCGCCGGTGTAGACGATGGAGGTCGGCCCCTTCAGGCCAAGTCGGGCGAATACGCCGTTGCGCACTTCCAGTTCGCTGCGGCTGGCGCCGATCACCGCGCTCAGGCCGGACACGCTGCCGATCGGCAGGCCATACGACAGCGCGCCGATCTGGCTCTGCCGCGGCGCCAGCGAATAGGCGTAGTTGGCAGCGAACACATCGCCCAGGCCGAGCGGGCTATTCCAGGTGATGCCGGCCTGGGCGCGATACCGGCCGGTCAGCTCGGTGCCGTAGTTGTTGCCGCCCAGGGTGATCACATACGGGCGGGCGGCCTCGCTGGCGACCAGCACCACGTCGGTCTCGCCGTCCTTCTGCCCCGGCTGCAGCACCGAGGACACCGACACGCCCGGCAGATCGCGCGCATACAACAGCGCGGTGTCCACGTCCTGCTTGCGCAGCGGACGGCCTTGCAGCTGGCGCAGCGGTGCCGACAAGGCGTTGCCGCGGTAGCGTGCGGCGCCCTGCACGCTGATCTGGCCGATGCGCCCTTCCAGCACGCGGATCTCGATCAGTTGGTCGGGCCCGGGCGTCTGCGCCGGCAGATAGGCGGTGCTGACGATGAAGCCGGCCTGCCGGTAGGCGCGGGTGACGGCATCGGCGACCGCCTGCAGTTGATCGAAGCGCAACGCCACCACCGGCTGGCCCTGGGCCAGCTCGGCAAAGGCAGCGTCGGCCACGGCCTGCATGCGGGCCGGGTCGATCCCGGCCTCCGGGTAGTGGCCCACATCGCGCACGCGAAAGCCGCGCACCTGCAGGGTGACCGCGTCGGTCCGGTCCTTCATGGCCGGCACCGCCGCGGCCGACTGCGCAGCAGCGGTGGCATCGGTCGGCGACTGCGCCCACGCAGGTGCGGCCAGCAGTAGGCACGCGGACACTGCCGCGGCCAGACACGTCATACGCATACGTCCATTTCCCCTGAGACCATCCGTTGTTGCGCATGGCCGACGTGTCCCGCTGCGCATGCAGGCGCCACGGCGGCGACTGCACGGCGATCGGCGTGTCTGACCTCGCCCCTTGCTGAACGCCAATCAAACCCCGACGTACATTCATCCAATGTTAGCAAGATTATTGCGATGAGCATCACGATTATGAAGACCGCTACCACCTGACTGCGCAGCTTGCGTGCGACCGGATGCCCTGACAGCGGGCCCGGCCGGGCAGCAGGCGAACTCGGCAAGGCGTTGCGCAGGGTCACCCCCTGGCTCTGGCGGGCGGCGTCCAGTACGCGCCGACGGCGCGCGCGGTATTGCTCGCGGTCGAGTTGGCCCTGCTGATGCGCCAGCGCCAGCGCCAGCAGCTGCGCATTGGCCGGATGCGCCGTTGCAGCGGGCGACGGCGGGGCGGCGCTCATGGCAGCTCCCGCAGCACGCGCAGGCCCACGTCCGGCTGCGCCGAGCCGTTGTCGGCACGGCTGGCCTGCACCGTGCAATCGGACCAGTAGCTGGAAAAACTTCCGCCGCGCGCCTGCACGCCGGTTCCGGTCGATACCCATTCCCAGACATTGCCGGTGAGATTGATCAGGCCCCAGGGATTGGCATCGCGTCCGCGCGCCGACACCGGTGCGCGCGCGGCATCGCCGGCGCTGGCGTTGGGCGGCACGCAATTGCTGTCTTCGGCCTGCCGCCAGTTTTGCTGGCCGCCTGCGCGGCGTGCAGCCACTCGGCATCGCTGGGCAGGCGGTAACGCCAGCCGCCGCTGCCGATGGTGAGCCAGCGCAGATAGGCGCGCGCCAGGGTCAGGCTGATATTGCGTACGGGCGCGCGCGCCAGTTCCGGGGTGGCGGCGGCCTGGGCGGTACAGCGGCCAGTGGCCTGGCAGAACAGGTTGAAATCGGCCACCGCCACTTCGCCGCGCGACAAGGCGTACGGCTTGCCGCCGGCGATGGCCGGGATCACCACCAGCATCGGCCCGCGGGTCTGCCCGAGTGTGTCGAAGCACGCTGCAGCACGCCCGGCCAGGCCGGCACAGGGATCCGGGCCGGTGGGCAGCGGCGGCAGGCTGTCGGCATCGTCCACGTTGGCGGGCGCTGCCACCGCAGCGGCGGAGTTGCGCGCAGCGGTGGCGGCGGCAGCGGCGGGCTTGGCAGCGGATTTGCCGCGCGCCGGTCTTGCGCCGGCGGCAGGCGCAGCGTTCTCGGGGGCACTGCCCTGGGGCACGCTGTCGTCGGCCGGCGCATCGGCGGCGGGCGCGCGTTGCAGACGGGCCGACAACGCGCCTTCCGGCAATTGGCCGGCCGCCTTCATCTGCGCCTCCAGCTGCGCCAGCGCGGTGGCGTCGGTGCGATAGAGCGTCTGCAGGCGCGCGGCGAGTTGCTGGCGTTCGCTGGGCGCCAGCGTGCCCGCGCTCATCACGGCGGCAGCCACCGCATAACGGGTTTGCGCGCTGCGCAATTCGGCGCGCTGGCCGAGCGTCTGCACCGCTTGCGCCAGCAGGTCGGCCGCCTGCGTGTAACGCCCTTGTGCGAACGCATCGCCGGCGGTGTTGCGATACACCTGCGAGAGCAGTTGCGGGCCTTCGCTGCGCAACACCGGATGGCCCGGTTGCAGCGTGCGAATGCGCGCCAGTGCGTCGCCGGTCTTGCCCAAATCGTTGGCGGCGGCGGCGCGGTGTAGCGATTCGATCCGCGCGGCCAGTTCGGACTCGGCGCTTTCGCGTGCCAGCGCTTGTTCGAGCTGGTGCTCCAGCGTCTGCAGGCGCGTGCGCTGGGCCAGCAGGCTGGCCGATTGCGGGGCCAGGCCCAGGCCGAAATCCACCAGCGCCTGCGCGCCCGCCAGCTGTGCGGGGTCGCTTTGTGCGGCAACCGCCGTGCCGATGGCCTCGGCCAGCGCGCTGCCCTGGCTGCTGCGCTCGGCCGCCGGCAGTGCAGCCAGTTCGGCGTCGATGCGCGCGCGCCAGGCCGGATCGGTGCTGGGGTTGGCCAGATCGGCAGCCAGTGCCTTGCGCGCGCTGTCCGCATCGCGCAACGCGGCGGCCACCGGCGTGCGCTTGGCCTGCTGCTCGGCCACGCCGACCTCGGCACTGCGCAACTGCAGGCGCAACGAGTCCGGGAACGCGGCGCGCGCCTGTTCGACCTGCGTCCGCGCGGTGGTGAGCTGCCCCGCTGCGACTGCTTCGGCGATGGCGGCGTCCAGCCGTACCTCGAGCGCCGAATGGCGCAGCAGGCTGCTGCCCGGATCGATGCGGCGCACCTGGTCGAGCGTGGCCAGCGCGTTGTCGGGCTGGGTGCGGAACAACAGCCCGGCATCGAGCTGGCGATTGAGCGTGGTGTCGAGCGCGTTGAGGCGTTGGTTCTTTTCGCGCTCGATGGCCTGGCGACGCGCATCCAGCGAGGGCGAATACAGCCGCAGCCGGTCGCGCAAGGCGAACACCTGCAGCGCGCCGCGGTAATCGTCGCGGCCGTTGGCCGGATTCCACAGCGCGTCCAGCCGGCGCAGCAGGAAATCTTCGATGAGGTCGCTGCGGTCCATGAGCACGCGCCGGCGGTCGTCTGCGCTCAGGCTGGACAGCGCGTGCATGACCTGGGTTTCGTCGCGGTATTGCTGCCGGTCCTGCGCGCCGAAGCGTGCGATGACCTCGTCCAGATGGCGCTGATGCAGATAACGCGATGCGCCCCACCCGCCCACGCCGACCAACACCAGCGCGGTGGCGCCATAGCCGATCAGCGGCAGCGCACGCTCGCGCAACGGCACCTGGCGCAGGCCGTCGAGCAGTTGGTCCACACGCGTGAGCCGCTGCGCAGCCGGAAACGCCACGGCCGCGCACAGCGTGGCGTACTGGCGACGGGTCAGGCCCGGCACCGGCGGCGGGCGGCGGCCTTCGCGCAGGGCCACTTCGGCACTGAGTTTGTCGAATGGGTGCTTGCCGGTCAGCAATTCGAAACACACGCAGCCCAGCGCGTACAGATCGTCGGCCGGTGTGGGCGCCTGTCCACGGATCATTTCCAGGCTGGCATAGGCCGGCGTCAAGGCGCCCAGCGTGGCCGCATCGAACACGGTCTGTTCGCCGGCGACATCGGCAGCGTGTTTGCCGGCGCGCGCGATGCCGAAGTCGAACACCTTGGCCACGCCATCGCGGGTGACCATGACGTTGCCGGGCTTGAAATCCGAATGCACGATGCCGGCCGCGTGCGCGCGCATCAGCGCCCGGCCCATGCCGTCGATGAGCGGCCAGGCCTGCTTGAGCGGCATGCCGTGGCAGGCCTGCTCGCGGATCAGCGTTTTCAGGTCGCAACCGTCGATGTATTCCATGGTCATGAAGACCAGGGTGCGGTCCTTGTCGAAGTCGTACACGCGCACGATGTTGTCGTGGGCCAGTTTCTGCGAGCGGCGCGCTTCGCGCTGGAGGGCGACCAGTGCGTCGGGGTGGCGGCGGAATTCGTCGCTGAGCACCTTGACTGCCAGCCAGGGGTCGCGGTCGCGCGCTTCCACCTTGCGTTCGTCGCGCGCCAGATACACCACGCCCATGCCGCCGCGGCCGAGTTCGCGTTCGAGCTGGAAGCGGCCCTTGAGCAGGCTGCCGACACCGGCATGATCGCCGCCGGCGGCTTCGGCCAGGTGCTGCCAGCTCGACAGGCTGGCGGTACCGGCCGTGCCGGTGCCGGTGCCGGTGCCGGTCTGCGTGCCAAGGTTGGTGGGTGCGCCCAGCCCCAGGCTGGTGAGGCTGGGCGCCTCGCCGGGCAGGGGCTGGGCCGGTTGCACGCGGGTGATGTCGTCTTCGAGCATGCGCGCCGGGCCGGGCCGTGGCATCACCACCGTGGCATCGTCGTCGACCACGGTTGGCGTGGGTGTTGGCTGCTGCGTTGCCGATGGCGCAATCGCAGGCGCGCGATCGCGCAACGCATCCAGCCGGCTCACCAGCGTGGTCACGGTGGCATCGTCGAGCAGGTGCTGGCGTTGCAGCGTCCACAGCGTTTCCATGCCGGCGCGGTATTCGGCCTCCGGTACCGCGGCGCGCTTGCCCAGCGCGGCCAGGACGGCATCGAGGTCGAGCGCGCCGCGGCGCATGGCGGTGACCAGTTCGGTGACGGTGGCGGTGTCTTCGTGCATGCACTTACTCCTGCAGGCGAACGACGACGGCGGTGACGTTGTCGCGTGCCGCCCTCCCCATCGCCAATTCGAACAGACGCGCCAGCAGCGCGCGTGGATCGCCGAAGCGATGGCATTCGGCATCCAGCTCCGGGTCTGGAATTTCCTTGTTGATGCCGTCGCTGCACAGCAGAAACTGCGTGCCCGGCAGGCTCGGCGTCAGCACCCAATCGACGAACAGCGGCTCTTGCGCACCCACCGCGCGCGTAAGCACGCCGGCCGCCGCGGCGCTGGCGTGTGCGCTGCCGAACTGGGTGAGGTCATCGCGCACGCCGTGCACGTGGTCGCGGGTGAGCTGGCGCAGCGGGCCGCCCTGCTGGGCATAGATGCGGCTGTCGCCGACCCAACCGCACAGCATGAAATCCGGGTCGTGCACCAACACCACCACGGTGGTGGCGATCATGTCCACGCGGCGCTCGCGCGCCACCTGCAGCAGCTCGCGATTGATCTGCGCCAGGGTGTCGTCGATGGCATCCAGGAAATCGCACAGGTCGGCCGGGCGCACCAACGCGCTCAGTCGCTGCACCAGCAACTGGCTGGCGTAATCGCCGGCGCTGTGGCCACCCAGGCCATCGGCCACCACCCACAGGCCGGCGTCTTCGCGCAGCAGCAAGGCGTCTTCGTTGAGCCGGCGCACCTTGCCGGTTTCGGTGTGCCCGGCCGATTGGTAGGGCGCGTTCATCGGGTCACCTCGGTGATGTCCTGCTCGGCCAGCAACCACTCCAGATACATCCGGGCGGTGGGCAGCCCGTCGATCGAATGCGCGGCCGCGCCCAGCCGCCACCACAGCGATTGCCCGGGCGCCGGTGCATGCGTGCTGGAAGGCGCGCCCGGCACGCCGAGCGCGCACAGCGCGGCATCGAATCCGGCGGCATCGGTGCGCGCGCGCAAGCTGCGGCCCAGGCACGCAGCCACCGCGCCGAACCATGCCGCCGACGGCAGGCACATGTGCGGCAACGGCATCGCCACGGTCAGCGGAAAACAGCGCCCCACGCGGTCTTCGCCCGGGCCGAGCAGGCCGGCCCAGGCCTGCGTACCGCATACGCCCGGCCCCAACGCAAATGCGCGCAGGCCACTGCTGCGATACGCGCCGGGCCAGCGCTGCCCGAGTTGCTGGCGCACCGTGTCCAGGCAGTTGGCGAAATGCGTATCCCACGGCTGCACGAAGCTGGCCGGCAGGCGCCGCTGCACGAAGTCGCCCACGCCAGGCAACTTGCCGTGGAAGCCGGGTGGTTCGTTTGCCGGCATGCTCATCCGCCGCACGCGAACTGCTGGACGTCGCTGTCCAGGAACGGATGGCGCAGGTTGCCGGCGCGTAGCGGCACCTGCACGTCGTGGCCGCCAAGCGCGAAGCTGGCGACAAAGCGCAGATCCGACGGGTTTTCCAGGTGCCCGGCCTGCAGCGCGCGAAACAAGGCCCAGTCGCCCTGGTAGTCCAGCGTTCCCAGCGCCACGCCATCGGCGCCGAACGCGGCGATGGACACATGCCCCGGCACCGGGCCGGGCCAGATCATCGGCATGCTTTGCGCCGCGCCGGGCTGGTAGTCGTAGCGCTGGCCTTCGATATCCAGCGTCAGCCGGGTCACGCCTTCGCCCAACGTGGGCGCCAGCACGGTAAAGCCGATCTGCGGCGTGGGCCCGCCGCGAAAATATTTCTGCCGGATCCGTTGCGCCAGCTGCAGTTGCACCGGCAGACCGGGCGCGCCGATGACCGCGTCCGGGCCATCCTTCCAGCGCCATTGCGGGGACTGGGTATCCAGCAGCGGTTTGACGGTGCCGGTGTAGAGCGTCTCGAGGCGCCCGCCGTTGCCGAACAATTCGCCGAAATTCTGCAGCGGGATCTCCACCTGCGCCTGCGGATCGAACGGGTAGCGGCCGCGCACGAATTCCGTGCACACCTCGCCCACCGATTGCCTGACCTGCCCATCCAGCGCGGCGCGTGCGCCCTGGGTCATCAAGGTGGCGCTGCTGCCGGCCAGGCTCTGCAGCCAGTCGGTCACCGGCGGCGGCAGTTGCGCCATTTCCTGCCGGGCCAATGCCAGTTGCGCGTTTGCCGCCGCAGCATCGCCGCCGCCCTGGGAGATCACCAGCAATTGCTTGCCGAGCTGATCGAGCACGCTGAGCAGATGGTCCAGCGGCGTGCTGCCCGGGGCACCGGCGGCCAAGGCGTTGAGCGCCAGAAAATGCTCGCTGATCGCCGCACCCGCTGCCGGCGCCGCAGCTGCGCCACTCTCGGCCGGCGTGGCCAGCGCGGCGCTCATCGCCGCCCGCCAGGAAGTTTGGCCGCGGCGGCATTCGCCTTGGCGCCCGCCGAGCTGGCGGCAGCCGCCAGCGCGCGTTGCGCGGGGTCTGCCGGCGGTGCACGTTCCATTGCCTGGGTATGCTCGCCCACCACGCCCAGCAGCAGCCGCAGTGGCGAACTGGGCCCGGCCA
Source organism: Xanthomonas phaseoli pv. phaseoli (assembly GCA_022749655.1). Classification (GTDB taxonomy): domain Bacteria; phylum Pseudomonadota; class Gammaproteobacteria; order Xanthomonadales; family Xanthomonadaceae; genus Xanthomonas; species Xanthomonas phaseoli. The sequence continues at coordinate 910,548 of CP094243.1, read as the reverse complement.
GCTTGGCGGCAGTGGCGCTGGCACCGGCCAGATCGGCCGAGGGACGCAGTTGCAGATCGGCCAGCAACGCATCCCAGAAACGGATGTAATCGGCCGTGTAGCGCTGCCCCACTTCGCGCACCAGCGTGGCTTTGGCGGATGCATCCAGCGCGGTACCGCCGAATACCCAATCGTCGCGCCCGAAGCGTTCCACCGCCTGGCCGATGCCCTCGCGTTGCAAGGCCGCGAACACCGGCTGGGTGTACAGCGCCGGCACCGGGGTGGACAACGCCGTGCCACTGCGGCGCACGAAGGTGTCGGCCAGCAGGCCCAGCGCCTTGTCCAGCCGCAACGGCGTGCCGTCCGGCGGGGTCAGCAGCAGGTTGCCGTAGATCAGTGTCGACAGATCGGCGGCGCGCAGGCTGGCACGCGCCTGGGCGATGCGTTGGTTGTCCAGCGACAGTGCACGCACGTGCGTGGGCGACTCCAGCACCGCCTGCAGATGCGCACCCAGCGCCTGCTGCAAGGCAGGCTCGCGGGGAATAATTTTTCGGCTTCGATCGCCGCCAGCGCGCTGAGTTGCGCCGGGTCCAGATGCTGCGGCTGGCCCAGCATCAGATAGCCCTTGAGCGTGTAGTACAGCGCCTGCGGCGCCTGCGCGTTATCGACCAGACCGGTGCGCAGGCGCACCGCCAAGGCCGGCAACAAGGTGGCGTTGAGCTGACGCAGATAGCCGGCCTGCACTTGCTCGCCCAACGCCTGGCCCTGGAACAACCCCATGCGCAACGCCCACGGCGCGCCAGCGTGATACTGCTGCGCCACCTTCACCACCGCCTGCGTCGCATCCGCTTGCTGCAGGGTGCGCGCAACGTACTCGGGGCATGCGGGTGGCGGCATTGGGATCGGGCACGGCCGGCCGCGCGTCCAGTGCAGCACGCACCTGCTGCAGGTACGCACGGTTGCCCAGGTAGCTGAGCCCCAACCCGGCCAGCACGGCGCCGGTCAGCAACGCCACGCCCGCGTACGCGGCGGCCTGCAGCCACGCCCTGCGGCGCTGCTGGGCGGGCGGGGTATTGGCCAGGCCGGATTCGCGCAGCACCACCTCGCGCAGCAGCCGCTCGACGAAGAAGGTGCGGCGTTGCGCGCCCGGTGCCTGCACGCGTGCTTCTTCCAGGCCGAAGGTGCGCGCCACCGCGCCCATCATGCGGTCGATCGGGGTGCCGTCCTGCGTGCCGGAGGTGAAGTACACCCCGCGCAGCAGCGGTGCCGGGCCGTACGCATTGCCGGCGAAGGTGCCTTCGACACATTGCCGTGCACGCTCGCCAAGAGCGGCAACCTGCTGCGGAAACGACAGGATCGCCGCACGCCGCAGGCGGTCGCGTTCCAGGTTCAGGCGCTCGAACAGGCGCGCACTCAGCTGCTGCTGCAGCACGCCGAATTCGTCGGCGAACCTGCGCGCCGCGTGCCCGTCCAGGGTCTGCGCCAGCGTAAATGTCATGCCCCACACCTGGTTGCGCTGCGCCGGCGTGAGATCGTCGAAGAACTCGCCGAAGCCGCCGATCAGATCGCACTTGGTGAAGATCAGATACACCGGCACGCTGGCCTGCAATTGCTCGGCCAGTTCGTCCAGGCGGCGGCGGATCGCCTGCATATGCGTGTCGCGCTCGGCATCGTCGAGCAGCAACAGGTCCGACATGCTCATCGTCACCAGCACCCCGTTGAGCGGGCGACGCGGGCGATGGCGTCGCAGCAGGCGCAGGAAATCGCGCCACGCACCCGCGTCCACCGCCTGATCCGAATCCTGGGTGGTGTAGCGCCCGGCCGTATCCAGGAACACCGCTTCGTCGGTGAACCACCATTCGCAATCGCGGGTGCCGCCGACGCCGCGCAACGCCGCATCGCCCATGCGCGCGGCCAGTGGAAACTGCAGCCCCGAATACTGCAACAAGGTGCTCTTGCCCGAACCGGGCGGGCCGATCAGCGCATACCACGGCAACGCGTACAGATCGGCGCCACCGCGCCGCTTGCGCAACAACTGGATCGCCTGCTGAAAGCGCGCCTGCAACTGCGCGCGTTCCTGCCCGCTGCGCAGCTCGCGGTCGTCGTCGCGGCCGGGCGCCGCCAGTGCGCTGGACAAGGTCGCCGCACGCACCTGCCTGCGCCAGCGGCGCAGCGTCAGCACGCCCACCCACACCACCACCAGCAACACGATCGCCAGCAACCGCGCCGCCACGTTGCTCAGCGGGCTCCAGCCGGCCAGCGCCACATACGGCCCACCCACCCACAGCAGCACCGACAGCAGGCATAGCGCCAGCAGGCCGACCACCACCGTTGCGCTCAGCTTGGACAACAGCGTCTTCATCGTCATTCCCCAGGCTGGAACAGGATCTCCACGCGGCGGTTGCGCGCGCGGTTGGCCGGCAATTGCACCGGCTGTGCGATCGGTTGCGAATCGCCAGCGCCAATGGCTTCCACCCGCCCCGGCGTGCTCAGCTGCGCCTGCAACACCTGCGCAAGCGCCTGCGCACGCGCTGCCGACAAGGCGTAGTTGTCCTGGAAGCGCAGCGAACGCACCGGTACGTCATCGGTGTGCCCGACCACGATCACCCGCCCCGGCAATTGTTCGATGGCCGCAGCAATCTGCGCGATCACGCCGCGTTGCTGCGGCTCCACCTCCACGCCGCCGGAGGCGAACATCGCCGCGCTGCTCAGGCGCACCCGCGTCTGCCCGTCGGCCTGTTCGTCCACGCGCAACAGGCCGGCGCGTTCCTGCGCGGAGAGCAACTGCTTGAGTCGCACCGGCGGTGGCGGCACAGGCGCGGCGTCCGGCGGTGTGGCCGGCGCAAGTCCCCATTGCGCGGCTTGCGCACTGATCGGTGCGGACAGGCTGTTCAAGCGCGCCTGCAACCAGACGAACGCCACCACCAGCACGCTCAAGCCCAGCAACGCCGCCGCCCACACCGGCAGGTAGCGGCCCAGCCGGCGGCGGTCTTCCACCCCGCGCCAGCGCGGTGCCAGGCTCTCCGGTGCGGGGCCGCGTGCAGCGCGGATGCGGCGATAGACATCCTCCTGGATGGCCGCCAGCGTCGCGATGCCGCCGGCCTCGATCTGGTAACGGCCCACGAAGCCCAGCGCCAGGCACAGATACATCAGCTCGATCAAGTCCAGATGCCGCGGCACATCCGCGCACAAGCGCTCCAGGATCTGGAAGAACTTGGCACCGCCGTACGATTCGCTGTGGAAGGTCACCAGCAAGGTCTTCTGCGACCAGCCGCTGCGCTCGCCCCATGGTGCGTTGAGCACCGCTTCGTCCAGCAGCGCGCACAACACGTAGCGCGCGGCGGTGACCGCCTCCACCGGGGCGCCACCATCGCGCGCACGGTGTTCGAAGCGGCGCACCTGCGCCATCACCTGCTCGCGCAAACGCGCCACATCGGGCGATTGCGCGCTGTGGCGCAGTTGCACCGCCAACAGCAGCAACGGCGTGACCGCTTGCACCAACGGGTTGACGCTGCGGCCCAGCAATTCGCTGATGTCGGTGTCTTCGCTGGGCACGCCGGTGCCCTCTGCGGCCGGCAGCGGTGCGGCGTAGGCAGGCGCCAGATCGGCAACAGGTCGGCGCATGCTCAGCTCCGGATCGCCCACAGTTGCAGGTCCAGCCCGGCGAATTCGCTGCCGAAGTGGAATGCGATACCGCCGGAGGTCTTCAGCGTTCGCCACAACGCTGCGCTCTTGTCGAACTCGAAATACAGATAGCCGGCGTGATACGGAATCTGTCGCGGCGCCACCGGCATGGGCGTGGCCACGATGCCGGGCAACTGCAGATTGACCAGGTCGCGAATCTGCTCCACCGGCCCGATCTTGGCGTGCGCGGGCAATTGCCGGCGCAACTCTTCGCTGGGCATGTCGGCCTTGGCCGCGAGCACGAACGCCGCGCTGTCGAGCAGGCCCGGGTCCGGCACCATCGCCACCCACACGCCGAACTTGCGCGCCTGGATCGGGAGCGGCGTGGCGGTCTGTTCGAGCACTGCGCTCAAACTGCTGCGCAAGGCGGCGATCACCGGCTCGAAGCTGTCCTGCTGCGATTCGTGCCGATACGCAGGCCATGCAGGCGGGCGTTTGCCGGCAGCGGTGAACGTGCTCAACTCACCGGCCAGCGCCACCAATGCACGGAATAGTTCTTCCGGATGCGCCAATGGCGCTGCAGCCCAATGCGCCATCTGCGGCTGCCAACGGTTGACCAGCTGCAACAGCAGAAAGTCCGCAATATCGGCAGCACCGCCGCGGTCGGTGAGCGTCACGCGCGACGCCAGCGCTTCGCCGCGCTGATGCAGCAGCCCAACCAACTCGGTCAAGAACATGGTCAAGCGCGGCGCGGCCTGGCACACCATCGCGCTGGGAATGAAATGCGGGTCCAGCACCACCTGACGGTCGGCGCGCGTCTCGATGATGCGCGCCACCGCGATGCGGTCCAGCCCCTCCAGCGATTGCGAGTGCGGCAGCAGCCGCGTGCTCAGCCCGCCGACTTCCATCAACACCGCTTCGCTGGTGCTACCGGAGGCATCGTTGCTTTCGGTCTCGCGCACGCGGTAGCGAAACAGCTGATCGGCCGGCGATTCCGGGCGCCCGAGTTCGGGCTGCGCCGGCACCCGCAGCGGCACGGTGAGATAGACGATCTGGTCGCGGCAGTTGGGCTCGACCTCCAGCGCAACCGGCAACGGGTCGTCGCCCGGCATTGCGAAGGGTGTGCCGTCGGCGAACACGCCACGCGCACGGCGCAGGCCCAGCTTGCCGACCGCCAGCAGATCGGTCTCCCACTCAAGCTCGCTCACGCCCCAGGCATGCGGCCGCAGCCGCGCGGCACGCAGGTCGACGTAGCGCTCCAGGTAGCGTTCCTGCTGCTGCAGATGCTGCGGGCGCAGAAACAGCCCTTCGCTCCACACGACCTTGTTGTTGTGCATGATCCGCTCGCTGAGAAAAGGTCGGCCACCGATGCAGCGCACAGGCGTCCACACCGCGTCGCGCGCGACCTGCCAGGCACGCCTGCAGGAACGCCTGCGCGCTGCGTTGTCGGGTGCATTGAGCTGTGTTGCACGCTGTACGCCCGGCGGTCATTGCCGACGCAAGCCCCGCACCGCCGATGCGTGTCGGTGGCGCAATTCTGCGGCGCAGCCAAGCTGCTCACCCGTCAAAACGTCTCAGGCGCCGTGCTTCGTCGGACAGTCGCCAACGCCCGTGCGGCTGCCGTCAGCCGATCACGGTGCGGTCCTTCGGCCAGGCGTTGGGGTGTGGAACGCGGGCGTGCGAGCAGGCCAGCGATATCGATGCTGCGGGCGCACCGTGGAGCGGACAACACGACCTCGCCAGTCGTCTGCTCGGCCTGGCTCGTGCGCAGGCACCCGCCTGGCGATTGCGTGGAGACGGGTGAGCCGATCTGCATCGGCGCGGTGTCGCCAAGCTGCCTACCGAGCGCCGCCGGCCTCGGCAGCGATGCCATCGAGCGTTGCGACCTGCGCGGCCGACAGGCTCAGCTCGGCGGATGCGAAGTTCTCGCGCAGGTGCGGCACCGACGATGTGCCAGCGATGACCAGGATGTTGGGCGAGCGCTGCAGCGACCATGCAAGTGCAACCTGCTTGGGCGTGGCGCCTACCTGCCTGGCAACGCCCGACAGCAGCTGCGACTGCACGGGCGAAAAGCCGCCGAGCGGAAAGAACGGAACATAGGCCACACCCTGTTGCGCGAGCATCTCGATCAAGGCGTCATCGTCGCGCTTGACCAGGTTGTACTGGTTTTGAACACAGACGATGTTGGCCAGTGTTTGCGCTTGTTCGAACTGGCGCGCCGTGACGTTGCTCAAGCCGATATGGCGTACGAGGCCCTCGCGTTGCAGCTCGGCCAGGCACGCGACCGGCTCGGCGACCGAACGCTCGTCGGTGTCCATTGCCGTGCCCAGTCTCAGGTTGACCACATCCAGTGTTTCCAGGCCAAGGCTCTGCAGGTTGTCATGCACCTGCCGCCTCAGGCTTGCAGGCGACACATCGATATTCCAGGAGGCATCGGGGCCGCGGCTGAAACCGATCTTGGTCACGATGACCAGATCGCTGCGATAGGGATGCAGTGCTTCTCGGATGAGTGCGTTGGACACACCAGGCCCGTAGAACTGCGCGGTGTCGATGTGGTTGGCGCCCAGGGCGATTGCTTCGCGCAGCACCGACAACGCCGAGGCCTTGTCGCGCGGCGGTCCCCAGACATGCGGCCCGGGCAACTGCATGGTTCCGTAGCCGATCCGCTTGATGCCAAGGGTGGTGCCGGGCAGGGTCAATGTGCCGCCCAAGGGCTTGCCGCTATTCATGGGGAATCCTGTTGGTATGGAGGCAGGTGGCGCGTCACCGCTGCGCGGTTGGGGCAAGACGGGAGTGCGACGGGATCTGTTGCGTGGCTCCAAGAAACAGGAAGCAACGCGGGAGGCGCGTGGGGCAACGACGTGGTCGCTGCCGCAGCGCAATGGAACTGTACGCAGGCACCCCCTGTGCGACAATCGGGTACAAAGCGGACAGGTCGTACGGATTGCCGAACAATGAGCGGTCACCTCGCAGACATGGAGGCCTTCGTCCGCGTGGCGCGCGCAGGAGGGTTTCGAGACGCCGCCAAGAGCGCGGGCGTGAGCGCCTCGACCTATAGCGATGCGATCAAGCGCATGGAGGCCTCGCTTGGCGTGCGCCTGTTCAACCGCACCACGCGCAGCGTCGTGCTGACCGATGCAGGCAAGGCGTTGTTGGCACGCATCGCGCCCGCCTTGCAGGAACTGGAGAACGCCCGGGAAGTGGTCAGCGCCTTTCGTGATACGCCGACCGGCACGCTGCGGCTGAACGTGCCGGTCAGTGCCGCGCGCCTGGTGCTGCCAAGGATTGTGCCGGCGTTTATGGCGGCGTACCCGGACATCACACTGGAGATCCTGACCGAAGAAAGTTTTGTCGACGTGATCGCCGCACGCTGCGATGCCGGCATCCGCTATGGCGAACGGCTGCAGCAGGACATGGTGGCCATCCCGATCGGCCCGCGCGTGCAGCGCATCGCCACGGCGGCCGCGCCGGGCTACCTGGACCGGCGCGGACGCCCCACCCACCCGCGGCAACTCGTTGCCCACGACTGCATCCGCGGCCGCTTCCCAAGCGGCGTCGTTGCAGAGTGGGAGTTCGAGCGCGACGGCGAAGTGGTCACCATCGTGCCGCAAGGGCAATTGCTGGTGGAGATCGGCGGCGGAATCGAGCTGGCGATCCAGGCGGCCATCGCCGGAAGCGGCATCCTGCATCTGTTCGAACAATGGCTGCAGCCGCAGTTCGACACAGGTGCGCTTGAACCCATCCTGCGCCCGTGGTGGCAGCCATTTCAGGGCCCGTACCTGTACTACCCCAATCGCACCCTCACACCGCCGGCGTTGCGCGCCTTCATCGAGTTCGTCAAGAACCTGCCTGACTGAGCGCGTCGGCAACGCTGCCGGCATGCAGTGCAGACGGCACGCGATTCGGCGAAGCGTGCTAGATTCCGCGCCCCGCGGGCGGCCGCCGTGCCGATTTCAAGCGCGCCAGTTGCGCTTCGTAGGCACGCGCGAACTCATCGCCGAACAGGCGACGGAAGCATTCGTCCGGGTCGCTGCGCAGCTGCTCGAAGTTGTCGCGATAGCGTTCCCAGTAACGCCCCTTGCCACCGAAACCCAGGCGCTTGCCGCCGGCGTCGGCTTCCTGCTCCAGGCGGTCCGGGCTGAAGTGGAACAGCATGGCGTCGAAAGCGGCGCGCATGCCGGCCAGCATCGCCATCTGATGGCAGCGGATATCGTCGAAGGCATCTTCGAATGCCGGCACCCCGGACAGAAACGACGCGCTTGGCGGCGCGAGCAGCTTCTGCAGCGCATCTTCGGCGGTGGCGGCGAACTTGAGCGGATTGTTTTCCGAGCGCTGGATCACCGTGACCGGCAGCCGGAAGGTGTTCTTGATCTCGGCGCGTGCACGCAGCACGTCCATGACGCCATCGACCACGATGGCGAAGATGCGATCCAGCTCCGGCGGCACGGTTGTTGCCGCCGACGCTGCGGCTGCAACCGGCACCGCCGCCGGCGGCGTGCATGGCGAGGCCACCGGCGCGGCCGTGGGCGATAACGCAGGCGATGGCGCGGACGGCGCAAAATCGCCAAGCGTCATGTCCCAGTTTTCCGGCAAGGTGGCGCGTGCATCGGCACTGGCCGGTGGACGGAAATGGTCGTGGCCGGCGTTGCTCTGATTCCACGCGCTGGGGCTGGCATCGCGCGCCGGCGCAGGCAATGGGTCGAGCAGGCGCAACGGATCCAGCTCGCGGGGCGCGCCGCTCAGCAGCAGATCGTCCAACGACCCGTCCACTGCATGCCGTGCCGCAGGCGGCGTGCCGAACTCCAGCAGGTCAAAGCCCGCCGTGACGGAGGGGGCACGCAGCGTCGACGGCGGCGGCGCCACCTGGGTGCGGTCGTCCATCGCATCTGGCAGCGGGTCGAACACTGGCGTCGAGGCTGTGGCCAGCGCCTGCACCTGTACCTGGATTTCGAAGCTGTCCAGCTGCAGGCGGTCACCATCGCTGAGCGCGGACGGGTCCGCACGCGTCAACGCAGTGCCGTTGAGCGACATGCCGTTGGTGCTGCGGTCTTCGATGAAATACATCCCGTTGAGGAAGCGCACCACTGCGTGCGTACGCGAAACGCCGGGCGCGGCCAGGACCCAATCGCTTTCGTCGGAGCGGCCGATGCTGCCGCCGGTGCCGGCAAAGCGCTTCTGCGCGCTGGCGCCGAACTGCGCGGCCTGCGCGCCGCTGACGGTGAGGATCAACTGCGAACTGGACACGCCATGGACTCCTGCAAACGGTGATCGGTAGGTGCGACTGGCATTCGTGCATGTCGGCAGAAAACGCTGCATCTAGCGTTGCCGGTGGAGTGCATGCAGCAGACGGACATCGCCTGCGCTGGAGCACATTCGCAAGTGCTGATCGCCGTGCGCGCCCGCGCTGTCGGTTCGGCACCGAGGCTTCTTCTGGTGCGGCAGCCTGGCGTGGGCGCCGCATCCAACCATGCTTTGGAACACCAGCTGGGTCTCGCGCAGTTGGCGCCGATGCCGCGCCCACGATGTACCGCGCGCGGATCGCTACTTCGGCGATCAGGCGGCTTCATGGCGCCCCCACACTGGTCAGCAACTCCATCGCATGCGCTGCATAGTCGCTGCGCCGCGCCTCCAGCTGCGCCGGTTCGCGCGCGGCCAGCAAGGTGATGGCAGCGGCCACCGCGCGCGCCGTAAGGTGGTCGGCCGGCGGCACGGGGGTGGCCTGGTGCGGCGGCGCCAGGCTGCCGCCGGACCAGGCCACTGCCGCCGCCAGCCACGCACCCAGGGAGACATAGCCGCCGGTATGCGCAAATGCCTGCGCGGCGCGGCGATGCGCCTCGCTGGGCTCGCGCACCCACTTCTCGGCCAGTGCCGCGCCGGCACGGTCTTCCTCGTCCAGGCTTTCGCCGCGCACGCATTGGCACAGCCAGGCCACCGCGTAGCGCTTGGGCAGCAGGCGCGCGAGCAGCTTGATGGCATCTTCGCCATGACCGCTGGCCAGCAGCGCGCTGACCGCCGCCTGCGGCGCGATCGGCGTACGCAGCTGCGCGCAGGCAGGCGCAGACAACTGCATCTGCGCACAGGCCTGCGCCAGCGAGAGCGTGGGCGCGCTCATCCGATCATGATCAGGCCGCCGCCGACCTGCACCAAGGCGTCGGCCTTGATGCTGACCAACGGGCCCTTGAGCGTGGCCGAGGCACCGGCTTCGGCACTGAGCATGCCGCCGGAGGTCAGTTTGAGCGTGGCATCGCCAGCCACCTCGGTGGCCGGCGACTTGGCCTGCAGCTGTGCATTGGCCAGCAGTTTGATAGCGGTGGAGGTGACCTTGGCTTCCGAGCTGGCATCGATCAGGATCTTGATGCCGCTCAACACGATCTCGCCGTTCTGTTTCATCACCAGCCGCGCGTTGCCGGTCACCAATTCGATTTCTTCGCCGGCTTTCAGCAGCAGCTTCTTGCCCACATCCACGCTGTCGTTGTTGTCGATGCGCGCACTGCGGTCGTGCTTGACCGTCAGCACCCGATCGTTGTCGATGGTGCTGGTGTGGTCGTGCTGCACCTCTTCGCGCAGATCGCGCTGCGCACGCAGGTAGAGCTCTTCCGCGCCGGCCTTGTCTTCGAAACGCAGCTCGTTGAAATCGGCGGTGCCGCCCAGCAGGCTGCGGCTGCGCACGCCGCTTTGGGTCTTGTTGTCGGGCAGGGAAAACGGCGGGGCATGGTCGCCGTTGTAGACGCTGCCCACGATCAACGGGCGGTCCGGGTCGCCCTCCAGAAAGCTCACCACCACTTCCTGCCCCACGCGCGGCAGGCTCATTGCGCCCCAGCCCTTGCCGGCCCACATCGAGGCCACGCGCACCCAGCACGATGGCGCGGCATGCGGGCGTGCCGCAGTGGCCCAGTGGAAGGTCACCTGCACGCGGCCATGCGCATCCACCACAATGTCCTCGTCGGCGTCGCCGGTCACCACCGCCGTCTGCAGGCCGGCAATGGTCGGCGTTGCGGTGCGTTGCGGGCTACGGTACGGCAGCCGGCTTTCCATCACCTGCACGCTGCTGGAAAACGGCGGCTCGCCGCCGCCGTGTTCGGGCGCAGCCAGCGTGGTGTGCGCCGACAGCACCAGATATTCCTGGTTGACTTCAGCACGCGGAAACCCGCGCAAGCGAAACAACGCACCGACCATCAGGCCGCAGGCATTGGTGGTGGCTGCATGGCTGGCGCGCTGCACGTTCTGTGCCTCGGTGCGCACCTGCACGTAGCGGCTACCGTCGGCCTGCACGGCGTGCGTACCTGGGTAGTCGAAGGCGATCAGCCCGTCGACGGTGTGCAACTGTTCGCCGCTGGCATCGGCCTCGGCGGCCGATGCCCCGCGGCTGCAACGGGTCGTAGTCGGTGCTGCCATGCTGGCTGGAATGTACGCCGCGCGCACTGCGCCAATGGCTCACCACCGAGCGCATCACGCGCCGGTCGTCGGTTCCCGGCGGCACGTAAGGCAAGCTGTCCACGCCCGTTTTTCGCTGCATGCGCACCCAGCGCATCGGCCAGCACCAACGTATGCGCACTGCGGGTATGGGTGAAGCTGTAATAGATGCCTTCGAGTTCCAGCAGCCGGCTGATGAAGCTGAAATCGTCCTCGCGGTATTGCACGCAGTAGGTGCGCTTGGCGTATTGCGCGCTCAGCTGCTGCTGCACATCGCCGTAGCCGATGTCGCCCAGTACGCTGGTGACGATCTCCGGCACGCTCATGTCCTGATAGATGCGGCAATCGCGGCGTTGGGTCAGCAGCCAGGGCCTGGGCACCACCTGCAATTCCAGCACGGCGTAATCGAGCGCATCGACCACGGTGTAGCCGTTGTGCGCGCAACTGGCCACCATGCCGTGATACCAGCGCTGTTCGCCCTCGCCATCGGCCAGTTGCACCGCCACTGGCGTGCCAAGCAGATCACGCAGGTTGGGCTGCAGCACGGTGCACAACGCATCGATGCGGTAGTCGAACAGCTGCCCCAACGCTTCGCTGGCCTGCATGCGGTGCAGCAGCAGGCGCTCGCCAAGGTCGGAGTGCAGCGTGATGGTGCGCGGCATCGAAGCATCCACAGGTGATGGGGCAACGCACGTTGCGCTGACCGACGGCGCTGCGTTGCGCCCGCGTGCAACGGCAGGCGGCGAAAGGCACGGCAACCGTCAGGCGCATGCTCACATGCGTGCGTGCGGCAAAGCCGACATTTCGTCTCAGCCCGGCCCAGGCGTGCGCGCGGTCACGACCCAGCCGTGCACGGGCTGGCCGCGTTCGCTGCGCAGCACGTCCAATTCCAACGCGATCGGCTGCAAACCGGCGCTATGCAACGCGGCGCGCACGTGCGCCTGGCTATGCCGATAGCGCCCGCTGGCATCGAGTTCGACCCGGTCGTCCTGCGCGTCCAGCGCTTCGACCGTGAAACCCAGCACGCCCCCTGGCGTGAGCGCGCCGGCAGCGGCAGCGAGCACCGGCTGCAGCGCGCCGAAGTACACCAATGTGTCGGCCGAACCGATCACGTCCCATTGCGCGTGCTGCGCGTGCAGGTATGCGGTGAGTTCGGCCACCTCCAGCCGATCGTAGCCACCGCGTTGGCGTGCCTTGGCGACCATGCCAGGCGACAGGTCCACGCCCGCCAGTTGCCGTGCATACGGGCGCCACAGCGGCGCACACAGCCCGGTGCCGCAGCCGGCATCGAGCATGCGCAAGCCTGCATGCGGTGGCGCAAGGCAGGCCGCCAATGCCTCGGTCAGCCGTTGCGGCGCGCGGTACTCCAGGTGATGCAGCAACTGTTCGTCGAAGCTGTCGGCAAAGCCATCGAACAGTTCACGCACATAGGTATCGCCGGCACGCGGCGGCGGTTCGGCGCCACCACAGGCGGCCAGCATATGCGTCGCCACCGCGTTGCCCGGCGCAAGCGCGAGCCAGTCGCGATACACCGCTTGCGCCTGCGCATGCTCGCCCAACAGGTAGAGCCCGGTGCCCAGCGCCTCGCGGGCGTGCAGGTTGTCCGGTGCCAGTGTGCAGGCCTGCTGCAGGCACTGCACCGATTGCTGCAGATGCTCGGCGTCCTGCGCGTGATTGCGCAGGAACAGGCCGAGCAGGTAATGCGCATGCGCGGACTGCGGATAGGTGTGCAACAACGCCGCATAGGTGACGAAGGCTTCTTCGCCGCGCCGCTGCGCTTCCAGCACCGCTGCCAGATTCGCCAGTGCATCGGCATGCGCAGGCGCCAGCGCCAGTGCGCGGCGATAGCAGTGTTCGGCATCGCGCAGGCGGCCGCATTCGCGATGCACGTTGCCCAGGTTATTGCAGGCATCCGGTTGCGCGGGCGCCAGCGTCAACGCCCGGGTGATGGAGGCCACTGCTGCGGCGCTGTTGCCGCGCTGATGCAGCAGGATGCCCTGGTAATGCAGCGCGTCGGCATGTCCGGGCTGATCGTCCAGCAGCTGCGTATACAGCTGCGCGGCATGTTCGAGCTGGCCACGACGGTGCGCGGCGATCGCCTGCTGCAGTGCCTCGGGGTGTGACTGGGTCGCAGTTTGCATGAGCTTCTCCAAAGACACGGCAACCGGTGGTGCGGGTACGAACCTGAGCGCGGAGCGGCACGGCACGGCATTACGCCTGCCACGAGCAGCCGACACCACGACCGTGGTGCTGACGCGCCGGGGCAGCCACCGCCTGGAATCGCTGCGGGCGCTGGCAGGCTTGAGTAACTGCGCATGGGCGCGATCGGCGGACAACTGGCGGCAGCCTGCCACCGCCCCGCCCCACCGCAGCACTCATCCGATCAGCACGGTGAAGCAGCCCAGGGTGATCACCCCGCCATGCGCGGTACTGTCGCCCAGCCGCGCAGCAGGCTGGCCTGCGATCAACACGGTCGGTGCGCCCGCCACGATGCTGTCCGGCGGGCCGACGCATACCGCCATGTCGCCCAGCCGCGCCGCCGGCAGGCCGCCGATCAATACCGTCGGCGCGCCGGGGCTGACGATCGATCCGCCGCCACATGCGGCACCACCCCGGTCACCATGGGGCAGACATGCAAATCGGTCAGGCGCGCGGCAGGTTGCATCGGCACGCTTGGGTAGTGGCCATGCACGGCACTATCCCGCCAGGCCGCGCCGGTCACCCGACAATTCGTCTCAGCGCTGCGCCACCGAGGTCGTGGTCTCTGCCTCACGGGTGTCGGGCGACGGTTTCGCCAACGCCAACGCCAGGGTCTGGCGCGCGGCACGCAGTGGCGCGTCTGCATTGCCGAAAATGCCGGCAAGAATCTGCAAGGCCTGCTGCGCGTGGTCGCGCGCGGCCACGGTCTGGCCCAGCCTGCGCTCGGCTTCGGACATGCCGCGCAGGATCTCGGCCGTTTGCGGATGCGCGCGCCCCAGCACACGCTCCGATGCGGTGAGCGCGGCGCGCTGTTCGGCCAGCGATGCTTCCACCTGGCCGTCGTCCAGCAGCCAGAACGCATGGTTGCTGCGATAGGCGATGGTGGCCGGTGCATCGTTGCCGAAGGCCGCCCGCGCGCGCTCCAGCGCCCTGCGGTAGTACGGCCCGGCTTCGGCCACCTTGCCCTGCTGCCGCAATGCGCCGGCCAGGTTGCCTTCGATCATCAAGGTGTCGGCGGCGCTCTCGCCATACAACCTGCGTGTGACCCGCAGCAGCGGGACGAGTTCGGCTTCGGCACCGGCAAAGTCGCGCTGCATCAGCAGGAACACTGCCAGGCTGTTGCGCATCGACACCACCAGTGGATGCTCGGGCCCGCGCATGGCCATGCGCTCGCGCAACAGGCTGCGCTGCAAGGCGATCGCCGGCACCAGCTGGCCGTTATCGGCCAGCATGGCGGCGTAGCTGTTGCCGGCGTCGATCCGCTGGTCCGCGCTGCTGGAGGCATTGGCCAGCGCAGCGACATAGGCATGCCGGCTCTGTGCCAACGCATCGCGCATGCGGCCCTGTTCGCGCAGGGCCCATGCCAACCACGCACGCAGCTCGTTGCCCATGGCCTGTTGTTGCGCATCGCCATGTGCTGCCTGTGCAATGCCCTGGCGCAAGACGCGCTCGGCGTCGCCGGGTTTGCCGTCACCGGTGAGCGCCTGTCCCAGCATGGAAGCGGCCTTCAACGCCGGCAGGCTGCCCGCGCCGGCGGTCTGCTGCGCCAGGGTCTGTGCGATGCGCAGATGCTCTACGGCCTGCGGGAAATTAGCCAGCGCAATGAGCGTGCGGCCCAGCGTCAGTTCCACCTGGGTGCGCGCATCGGGCTGGTCGGCCAGCTCGCGCGCCGCACGCTGCGAGGCCTGCTGCATCACGCGCAGCATCAGGGTCTTGTCCAGGTCGCGCGCCACCCCGGGGCCCACGCTGGACAACACCGAACTCATGAAATCGCCGGTGACCTGCGCGCGTTGCGCATCGCGCGCGGCCTGCTGCAGCGACCACAGCGTGGCACCCAGGCCGGCGACCACGGCGATCGCAGCCAGGCCGGCGGCGACGACGCCGCTGCGATGACGCTGGGTGAACTTGCGCAGCCGCAGCCAGCGGCTCGCCTGCAGGGCGCGCGGCGGGTAACCGTCCAGCCAGCGATGCAGATCGTCCAGGAGCGCAGATACCGATGCGTAGCGCGCACCCGGTTGCGGTTCCAGGGCGCGCAGCACGATCGCATCCAGCCCGTCGCGCAGTTGCTCGTGTAATTTTTGGTAGGTGGTCGCGCGCGCCGCGCAGATGCGCGCACGCGCATCGGCCGGCACTGCTGCCACCCGCTGCGACGGCGGCTGCGGCACCCCGTCGCGTCCGGCCACTGGCGCCAGCCCGCAACTCAATTCGTAGAACATCGCTCCCAGCGCATAGATATCGCTGCGTGCGTCCACATCCTGCGCGCCGCGTGCCTGCTCCGGGCTCATGTAGCCCGGCGTGCCGCGATCATGCGCGTAGGTCATGGCCGGGTTGGTCGCATCGACGGCGATGCCGAAGTCGATCACCCCTGGCATCGGCCGCCCGTCGATCTCGCTGACCAGCACGTTGCTGGGTTTGAGGTCGCGGTGGATCACGCCCTTCTGATGCGCGTGCTGGACTGCCTCGCTGACACGCAGCATCAGCAATACGCGCGCATGCAGCGACAGGCGGTGTTCGTCGCACCACCAGGTGATCGGCTCGCCGCGCAGGTATTCCATCACCAGGTACGGCTGGCCGTGGGCATCGGTGCCCACGTCGTGTATCTGCGCGATCGCCGGGTGCACCATCTGCGCCAGCAGCCGGCACTCGAATTCGAACAGTGCACGGCCCTGCGCATCCAGCGCATCGGCAGCCACCAGCTTGATCGCCACCTCGCGCTCGTACGCGCCATCGGCACGGTGGCCCATATACACCTGGCCCATGCCGCCAGCGCCGATCAGGCGGTCGATCGCCCACGCACCGAAGCGTGTGCCGGCCGGCAGTTCCGGTAATGGCGCACGCAATGCGGCGGCGGCCTGTTTCAATGGCGCCCGCACGCGCAAGGTGGCCTGCGATTCCACCTTCAGCATCGCCAGCAGTTCGTCACGCACGCTGGCGTCGTCGCCGGCCTGCGCGCGCGCAAATGCCTCGCGCTCAGCCGCAGGCAGCTGGCAGGCCCGGTGAAACAAGGCTTCCAGGCGTTGCCACGCGGTGGCCGCCAGGCTCACAGCTGCGCCGCCAGCCACACCCTGGCAAAACGCAGATCGCGCTCCAGCGTCGGCACCGACACCTCCAGCTGTTCGGCGGCCTCGGCCACGCTGAAACCCACCAGCTCGGTCAACGCGAATGCCTTGGCTTTGCGCTCGTCCACCTGGGCCAGCTTGTCGAAGGCATCGGCCACCAGCATCAATGCCTCCGGCCGTGCGGCGCCGTCGGACAGGCTGATGGTCAGCGTCACCGCCTGCCCCAACCGCTTGGCGCTGGCCTGCTGGCGCGCCAGATCCACCAACAGGTGGCGCATCTGCAGCGCAGCCACCGAATAGAAATGCGCCCGCGAACGAAAACCCTGCTGGCCCTGTTCCAGCCGCATCCACGCCTCGTGCACCAGCTCGGTCGCCTGCAGGCCGGCGCGCCCGTCGCGACGCAGTTCGCGCATGGCGGTGGCGCGCAGCACGTCATAGACCTGGCGCGCCAATGCGTCGCCCGCGCCGGGTTCGTCGCGCTGCCAGGCCTGTAACAATTCGGTGATCGGCAGCTCGGACATCCAAGCCCATCTCGCCTGCGTGGACACGCAGTATCCCGCATTGGCGCCAACGCGGAACGCGTAGCCGGTAACCGATTGGATTCCCGATCGCCGCGCCCCCGACAGCGCGGAGGCGCCCAGGCAGGCGACGAGGTGTCGCTGGCAGCCGGGTCCGCCGCAGGCACGCCCAGCCTGCCCCCGGCAAAGCGCGACCTCCGGACGCCGCGGTATCGGGTAGCGGCGGCGTGGGCAAGCACAGGCCTGTGCCCGCCTGCGTGCCTGCCGCCAAGTCATGGGCAGCAACCGCGTCACCGCGACGTCATACGACGCCGCTAGCCTGCGCCCCTGCAATCGGCCGGAGGTTGGGGTGTCGGCACATCCAAAGCGCGCCTGGGCACGTCTGTTCACCGAGCATGGCCCGGTGCTGCGCGGATTCTTCGTGCGCCGCGGAGCAAACGAGGACGCCGAAGACCTGGTCCAGGAAACCTATCTGCGCCTGCTGCGTGCACATCAGCAGCCGGGCCAGACCATCGCCAACCCGGAAGCGTATCTCTATACCGTGGCGGTCAATCTGGCGCGCGAGCAGGCGGCGCGGCGCAAGCAGCGCGCCGCTGCGTATCGAGGACATGGAACAGTTCGCGCAACGGCTGGTGGCCGTTGACGATGTCGAAGACAGCGCCCAGCGGCAACAGCGCCAGCAACGCCTGCAGACCGTCCTGGCCGGGCTGCCCGAGCGCGTGCGTGCAGTGCTGGTGATGCAGTACCGCGACGGCCTGAGCTACAGACAGATCGCCGAACGCCTGGGTGTGTCCTCGCATATGGTCAAGAAATACGTGGTGCGCGGCCTGTCGGCCTGTCGATCGGCGCTGGCCGACGAGGGAGCGCAGTGGTGGTGAGCGTCGCGTCGCAGGCGGCGCGCCGCCTGACCGAGGAAGCGGCACACTGGCATGCGCTGCAGCGCATGCAGCCGCTGGATGCCGACCAGCAGGCGCGTTTCATGGAGTGGCTGACCGCCTCGCCGGCGCATGTGCGCGAATACCTGGCGGTGACGCGGGTGGCCGGTGCGCTCGGCGAGGCGTTGGATGCGATGGCGCTGGATGTCGAGGCGCTGCTGCAGGCCGAGCGCCAACGCGATACCGGGCCGGCGCGCAACGTGGTGGCGCTACCATTGCCGCCGCGGCGTCCCGTCGCCGCAGGGGGAACCGCGCGATCGCGGTCGGCGGCACGCCGGTCGCACTGGCATGTCGGTCTGGCCGCCATGCTCGGTCTGCTGACGGTGCTCGGCGGCTGGGCCTGGCCGCGCACCACGACCTATGCGACGGCACATGGCGAACAACGCCGCGTGCAACTGGCCGACCGCAGCGTGGTGTTCCTCAATGCAGACACGCGCATCCAGGCCACCATAACGCCGTGGTCGCGCCACCTGCAGTTGCTGCAGGGCCAGGCGAGCTTCGATGTCGCCCCGGATCGGCGTCCGTTGCAGGTCCGGGCGCTGGACCTGCGCGTGGAAGACATCGGCACCGCGTTCGACATTGCGCTGCATGGGCAGCAGGCACGCATCGACGTGTCTGCCGGTCGCGTGCATGTCTGGCGCGCCGACCGCCCGGCGCAGCCGATGCTGGCCAACCTGGGTGCAGGACAAAGCGCGCGCATCGATGGCGCCGGCCAGGTCCAATTGAGCAATGAAGATGTCGCCATCATGCATGCGTGGCAGCAGCAACGCATCGTCTTCCGCGACGAGCCGTTGCGCAACGTGGCCGAAGACTTCAATCGCCTCAACCGCATCCAGCTGCATATCGACGATCCGCGCGCCGGCGCGATGCGCCTGACCGGCAATCTGCGGAGCGACGATCTCGCCGGCCTGCACGCGTTTCTCGCACGGCAGCCCGGCCTGCGGCTCGAACAGCAAGCCAGTGCGCTGCACATCGTCAGCCGTGCACCACCGGCGACCGCCAACCGGTAAGGTCCGCCGCCAAGGCGACCGACACGCTGGCGCTCACGTGCGTGCAGAAGTCAGCACTGCAGGCACCGCCGCATTGCCCGGCGTGTGCCTGCCGTGGGTCGGCACGCCGCGGCGTCGCACTTTCATGCCTGTTCCCATCGCAGATTCGCGCTCACGCATCTGCGCACCGAACCGCTGGCACCCGGAGTGACGCAATGCGATCTAGGCGTGCGCATCGCGCTGCATGGCGCCGCGCAACGCAACGATCGACGCAATCGGCGATCGAACCGCCAAGCTGCTTTTCGCCGGGCAACACGGGCCTGCATGCCCTCCACGGCACGCGCACGCCTGCGCCCCTGCACGTGTCACAGAAAATTCATGGAAACACGGTGCCCGACTCGGCTTGTCGCGCCTCGTAGATGGGGTAGTCGCCGCATCGCCCCACGCGCATGTGCGACGCCCCTCTCCCTCTACCTGGGAGTGACGATGCGCCGCTGCCTGTTCCTGTCCGTTGCCCTTGCCCTGCATGCCGGTGCTGCCGGCGCCCAGACGCCACCCGTCGCGGTCACTGCCATTCCCGCACAACCGCTGGCACGCGCGCTCAATACGCTGTCGCGCCAGACCGGTCTGCAATTCGTCTACGCGGCCAGCGTCGGCGCCGAGCGTCAGAGCCGTGGCACCACCGACGGCGCAGCACCCGAGCAGGCATTGCAACAACTGCTCGATGGCACCGGCCTGCGCTACCGCTATCTCACGCCCACCACGGTGACCATCGAACCGGACACCGCCACCAGCCAGGCGCCGGCTGCAACGGTGCCGGCTGCGCCAAGCAGCACGCCGATCGCCGCCGGTGCGCCGGTGCGCGAACTGGATAGCATCCAGGTGCTGGGCAGCTATGCCGGTAGCCTCAGCGCCGCGCTGCGCGAGAAGCGCTATGCCGACAGCGTGGTCGACGTGATCGCCGCCGAAGACATCGGCAAGCTGCCGGCGCAGAACGTGGCCGAAGCCTTGCAGCGCGTGCCGGGCGTGTCGATCGTGCGCGACCGCGGCGAAGGCGTGTATGTGCGCGTACGCGGCCTGGGTCCGAATTTTCAGGTGACCACGCTCAACGGCCAGACCATGGCGGTCAACGAGAACGTGCGCACCTCCGGCCAGACCGGTCGCCAGTTTCGCTACGACACCTTGCCGGCGGAACTGGTCTCCGGCCTGGACGTGATCAAGAGTCCCACCGCCGATCTGGACGAAGGCGCCATCGGCGGCATCGTCAACGTGCGCACCTTCCGCCCGCTGGAATTGGGCAAGACCTTGCTCAACACCTCGCTGGAGTCCAGCCAGGCGCAACGCACGCATGCCAACGACCCGCGCGTGTCCGGCCTGTTCAACTGGGTCAATGCCGATGGCACCTTCGGCATGCTGGTGTCCGGCGCCTACGCACAGCGCAGCCTGCGCCAGGACCGCGTCAACGAAGTGAGTTGGGATTATTACCCCAACGGCGTGCCTGGTGCGCCGGGTGCGTCCTACCTGCCCACCGGGCTGCGCCCGACGCTGGAACTGGAACAGCGCGAGCGCACCGGCGTGGCCGCCTCGCTGCAATGGCGCCCCAGTGCCGCCTGGGAAACCAATCTGGACCTGCTGTATGCCAAGCAGACAGTGCACTACGACGAATACAGCCTGGGCGTGGGCTTCGACGGCGTGTCCAAGATGAGCAACCTGAGCGTGGACCACGGCGGGGTGACCGGTTTCGACTATCGCAATGGCCAGGTGCAGGTCTCGCGCGAAACCTCCGGCATCACCGACGACAACCGCAGCGCACGCCTGTCCAGCACCTGGAACGGCGATCTGTGGACGCTCGGTGCAGTGGCATTCCATTCGCAGGCGCATAGCTACGACTCCG
This sequence comes from Xanthomonas phaseoli pv. phaseoli, assembly GCA_022749655.1. Lineage (GTDB taxonomy): Bacteria > Pseudomonadota > Gammaproteobacteria > Xanthomonadales > Xanthomonadaceae > Xanthomonas > Xanthomonas phaseoli. The sequence goes on along the minus strand of CP094243.1, from coordinate 889,938 downwards.
ACCCGATCCGCCGCACGCGCCTGCGCAGCGCCAGCAACCTGTCGATGCGCGTGGAGATGCCGCAGGCCGACGACGACAACGTGCCGAACTGGAGCTTCACCAATGGTTTCGATCCGACCAACCCGGCCAGCGTCAGCGGACGCCGGCTGGAATGGCGGCAGATCGATGCGCGCGACAAGGAAGACGCGCTGCAACTGGACGCCAAGCGCACGCTCGGCGATGGCTGGCTGCGCGACATCAAGTTCGGCGCCAAGTACCGCGAGCGCTCGCGCACCTATGATCGTGCCGACCTGCTGCTCAACCGCATCGCCGGTGTGCGCTTTCCGGGCAGCTATTTCACCGCGCTGCCGGTGAGCGACATGCTGGTCGACGGCAAGGGCACGCTGCCACGGCAGTGGCTGGCACCGATCGAAGCGCCGTTCTGGAACGACTGGCCCACAGCCGCCGACCTGAGCGGCACGCCCAACAGCGCCGACCTGCAGAATTCCTACGAGGTGCGCGAGAGGATCGGCTCGGCGTATGCGATGACCGACGTCGGCGGCACCCTGGCCGGGCGCGATGTACGCGGCAATCTCGGCGTGCGCTTGGTGCGTACCGAGCAGACCACCGACGGCCATGCCGACCTCGACGGCGCCGCCCAGCCGGTGCATTTCGCGCGCAGCTACACCAACGCGTTGCCCTCGCTCAACGCCGCCTGGGACGTGCGCGATGACATGGTGCTGCGGACCTCCGCGGCCAAGGTGATCACCCGCCCGGATCTCACCGACCTGTCGTCCAAGCTGACCTTCAATTCCAGTGGCGAAGTGCTGACCGCCAGCGGTGGCAATCCGGCGCTGCGTCCGTTCGAAGCCTGGCAGTACGACCTGACCTTCGAGTGGTACATCGACGGCACCTCCGCGCTGACTGGCGGTGTGTTCTACAAGGACATCTCCAGTTTCATCCAGACCCAGCTGTCGTATCTGGATTACCAGGGCCAGACCTACCTGCTTTCGTCCAAGACCAACGGCAGCCAGGCCAGCGTCAAGGGCGTGGAGCTGGCCTACCAACAGGTGTTCACCGGCCTGCCGGCGCCGCTGGACGGTTTGGGCATGCAGCTCAACTACACCTTTACCGACAGCCAGGCGACCTACCGCGACGGCACGCGCCGCTTCACCGACAGCCTGGAAGGCGTGGCCAGGAACACCTACAACGCCGTGCTGTTCTACGAGAAGGGCCCGCTGATGGCGCGCGCCAGCTACAGCTGGAGCGACAACATCGTCAACGCGGTGGGCACCGCCAACGTGGCCACGCTCAACAGCGATGCCTTCGGCAGCCTGGATGCCAATGTCGCCTGGAAGGTCAACGACACCCTGTCGGTGTTCGTCAACGCCATCAATCTCACCGGCCAGGTGCAGCGGCAGTACGTCGGCGACCACCTGTTCGGCGGCTACACCAACTACGGCCGGACCTGGTCGCTGGGTCTGCGCGCGCGCTTCTGAGCGCGTTTGCATGCGCAGCCGGCGGTCGTCGCGCTCGCGCACGGCCGCCACCGCACTGCGCCGATTGTTTCGCCTCTCCGCTTCACTCGTCATGGATCTGCCGATGCTTCTGCGTTTTTGCCGCCGCGCTACCGCCCTGCTCGGGCTCGCGCTCGTGCCGCTCACCCCTGCCCACGCCACCGATGCGACGCCGGACACCCTGGAAAAAGTGGTGATCCTCAAACGCCACGGCGTGCGTGCGGCGATGTCCAGCCCCGAACGGCTGGGTCGCTATTCGTTGCACGCATGGCCGCATTTCGGCGTGCCGGCCGGTCACCTCACCGCCAACGGCGCGCAGCTGGAACGCCTGTTCGGCGACTACTACCGCGCGCGCTACACCGCGCTCGGTCTGTTGAACGGCGATGGCTGCAACCAGGCCTATTACTGGGCCAACCGCACCCAGCGCACCATTGCCTCGGCGCAGGCGCTGGCCAGCACACTGACGCCCGGCTGCGCCGACCCCGTGCATCACGTGCCGACCGGCAGTTCCGATGTGTTGTTCGATGGCACCGCTGCGCTGCGTCAGCCCCAGGCGCGTGCGCGCATGCAGGCGGCCATTGCCGGCCGCATCGGTGGCGATGCGCGGGCCTGGAACGCGACCCAGAGCGATGCGCTCGACACGCTCGAACACCTGCTGCTGCAATGTGCGCAACGGCCGTGCCCCGCGCAGGCCGCGCCCGGCAAGCTACGCCTGACCACGGTGCCGGCCGGGCTGGACGATGCCGGGCCGTCGATTCCCGGTATCGATGGTCCGGCCGCAGCCGCTTCAGGCATCACCGAAAGCCTGCTGATGGGCTGGGCCGATGGGCAGGACTTCGCTGCACTCGGCTGGCAAGGCCTGGACGAAGCCACGCTGCTGCGCGTGTTCGCCCCGCACCAGGCCGAATTCGCCCTGCGCCTGCGCACGCCCACCGTCGCTCGCCTGGCCAGCACGCCGCTGGCCGCACGCCTGCTGGTGACGCTGCAGCAAGGTCGCGATGCCGCCTCTTCTGCCGACGCCATCGGCGGCGATGCGCGCCTGGTGGTGGTGTCCGGCCACGACGGCACGCTGACCCTGCTGGCTGGCATGTTCGATCTGCATTGGCAATTGCCAGGCTACCAGGCGGACCAGACGGTGCCCGGCGGCGCACTGGTGTTCGAGCGCTGGCGACGTGCCGACGGCCAGCGCGTCATCCGCCTGCGCTACACCGCGCAGAGCCTGACGCAGCTGCGCGGACAACAGCCACTGATGCTGCAGGCACCGCCGCCGAGCGCGGCCATCTTCATTCCCGGCTGCAGCACCGCCACGCCGGCCTACGACTGCCCTCTGCCGCAGTTCGCCCACCTCGTCCAGGCCGCCCTCGATCCGCTCGCCATGGACCACTGATCCCCTACGCGGCGCGCTGGGCCCAACGCGTCGCGTCCATCCGCTGTTCCCCAACCGCACGAGGTCACCATGCTCCAGCATCTTCGTTCTCTGCTCAGTGTCGAAATCGGCTTGACCCTGGCCTGCGCCGGCGTCGCCCACGCGCAATCCAGCGTCGGCGTCCTCGACGTGCTCACCTATAACGTCGCCGGCCTGCCGGAGGGCATCTCCAGCAGCAACCCCGCCACCAATACGCCGCTGCTGGCACCGAAACTGGCGCCGTATGGGCTGGTTCACGTGCAGGAAGACTTCAACTACCACGCTGCGCTCTACGCCGGCGACAACCACCCGTACCGCACACCCACCAGCGGCGGTGCCGCCATCGGCGACGGTCTCAACACGCTGAGCAACTATCCCTTCAACGACTTCACCCGGGTCAAGTGGGACAAGTGCAACGGCACCGACTGCCTCACGCCGAAGGGCTTCAGCTACATGCAGGTGCGGCTGGACAACGGGGTGCTGCTGGACGTCTACAACGCCCACCCCAATGCCGGTACCGAAACCGCCGACCTGGCCGCCCGCCGCGCCAACATCAGCCAGTTGTCGCAATTCATCGGCACCTGGTCGGCCGGCAACGCGGTGCTGGTGATGATGGACTCCAACGCCCGCTACACCCGCAGCGAAGACAACATCCGCGAGCTCATCGCCAGCAACAACCTGATCGATCCGTGGGTGGAACTGATCAAGGGTAACGCCCCGGCCGCCGGCGCGGCGCCGCTGCTGTGCGGCACCCCGCCGACCAATCCCTGCGAGGTGGTCGACAAGATCCTGTACCGCGCCGCCCCGCAGCTGACGCTGGCCGCCAACCGCTACCAGCTCGATCCAGGCAACTTCTACGACAGCGCCGGCAAGCCGCTGTCGGACCACTATCCGCTGTATGCGCAATTCGGTTGGGCGGTGGGCACCGACGTGCGCACCAGCGACAGTTTCGGCGGACCGCATGGCGTGCCGTTCAACGACGTGGCCGGCGGCGCCCACCAGCGCCAACTGCGCAGCGTCACCCTGCGCGGTGACGCGCGTCTGGATGCGGTGGCCGCCAGCCTGGACAACGGCACCACCCTGGCCCACGGCGGCAGCGGCGGAACCGCCACCACCCTGGCCTTGGCGACCGGCGAACAACTGACCTCGGCGACCCTCACGGTCGGCCAGTACAACGGCCGCACCCGGCTGTTCTCGCTGAGCCTGACCACCAACCAGGGCCGCAGCATCGCCGCCGGCACCCCGACCAGCGAGCGCTACACCCTCACCGCCCCCACCGGCTGGCATATCGCCGGCTTCACCGGCCGCGCCGGCGACGCCATCGACAAGCTTGGGGTGATTTACCGGAAGAATTGACAGGGCGCTTGCGCTCTTGCGGACCCAGCGGACAGCACGGCATGCAAGACGCCGTGCTGTCCTTGCCGCGTCGGGCAGGCCGTCTCCACCAAGAGGCTGTGCTCGGTGATGGTCGCCGGGATCTAAGCGCTGCACCGGGTGCCGGATCGCCGCATGGCAAGCCCGCATCGGCCACCACGCGAGGATGACCCGGTGATCGCTTGCTCATGCTTTCGCGTACAGCCCAGCTGCTTGGCTCAGATCAACGCGATCCTCAGCCAAAGGTGCCGACTCGGCCGCGCTGGCCGCCAGTTGCTTCATCCAACCGATGTCCATCCATCACGCCGGGCGTCCCTTGCTCAGAGGCGCCTGCAGGCCGAGGCGACACCAGATGACCTACGGCGACGGGGCCACGCTCATTTCGGCAACAGCCCACTTGCTTGGTAACTTTCGATCAACGCATCGAAGAGCTTGATGTCGGATCGACCGCGGGCCATCAACTGCGCACCGCCGATTGCGGCAAAGATGGCGCGAGCGCGCTTCTTGGCGTCCTTGGTACCCACAACCTCTGCCGCAACCAGCATCCTGGAAAGCCATGCGATGTTCACCTCGGCAAAGGCTTGAACCTCGTCTTTCACTATGTCCGGAAGGTCGTCGTACTCGGCAGCCATGAAGCTGCACAGGCAGATGCGATTTCCGTTTTCCAGCGAGCGACGGAAGGTCTCCGGATAGCGGCGCAACGCCTTCATCGGCTCTTTCGTTTCCGCTGACAAGGCGTCCAATGTGGCGGCCGAATCTTCCCAATAGCGTTTGGCGACGGCGGCGGCGAGGTCCGCCTTGCTCGGGAAGTGGTGATAGAGGCTGGCCGCCTTGATGCCCACATCGTCCGCAAGGCTGCGCACGTTCAAACCGCTGTAGCCATGCGCCTGCGCGATCCTGGTCGCCGCCATCAGGATCTTGTCGCTGGAATTCGTACTTTCCTGCTTCTTCACACGTCCGCCCTCGACAGGTGTTGACAGCGGGCAGTATAGCGCGCATCGCCTACCTAACAAACGTTAGGTAGGCGATGCCGGGCCTCGTTTGCCATCCAACTTCCCTTTGAGAGACACCCCATGAGCAGCGAACTTTTTTATCAAGACGCCACCAAGCTGGCAGAACTGATCCGCACCAAGGAGATCTCCCCGGTCGAGGTCGTGCAAGCGCACTTGGACCGCATTGAAGCGGTGAACCCCCAGATCAATGCCATCGTCAGTCTGGCCGATGGCGCGCTCAGCGCAGCCAAGGCAGCCGAGGCCGCGGTGCTTGCAGGCGATGCGCTCGGCCCGCTGCATGGCGTGCCCTTTACGGTGAAGGACTCCATCGACACCGCCGGTGTGCTCACACAACGCGGATCGCCGATTTTCAAGGGGCGCCGTCCAGACACCGATGCAACCAGCGTGGCACGCATGAAGAAGGCAGGCGGCATCCTGCTGGCAAAGACCAACCTGCCGGAGTTCTCGTACTGGATCGAAAGCGACAATCTGCTCACCGGCCCGACCAGCAATCCATGGGATGTCAGCCGTACCTCGGGTGGATCGAGTGGCGGTGAATCGGCGGCCATCGCCGCCGGCATGTCGCCGATCGGCCTCGGCACCGATCTGGCCATCTCGGTGCGTGGCCCGGCAGCGCAGACCGGCATTACCTCGATCAAGGCGACTCACGGCCGCATTCCGATGACCGGCATTTGGCCGCGTGCGCCTCGCCGCTTCTGGCATGTCGGGCCGATGGCCCGCTCGGTCCGCGACATCGCGCTCGCCTTCGCACAGCTTGCCGGTCCCGATGGCAAGGACGCGTTTTCCAGCAGTGCCGTGCCGTTCGACGCCGGCATCGGCCGCCAACCCTACCGACCGCTGCGGGTGGGCTGGATGATCGGCCCCGGCTACGGCCCGGTCGACCCGGAAGTGCAAGCGACCGTGCGCGCGGCGGCCGATGCGCTGAAGGACATCGGCATCTTTGTCGAAGAGGTGCGCATCCCGGCGCTGGAACGCGATTTCGCACTCGATGTCTTCAACAAGTTGCACGTCATGGAGATGAAGCCGGCGTTTGCCGAGGCAGTTGCAGGCCATGAAGATCTGATGTTCAAGATGTCCAAGACGATGCTGTCGATCGCCGACACCTCGCTCACCGACTACATCGCCGCAGAGCAGGCGGCCGAGCGCATCCGCGACGGCTATGCCGACTACTTCAGCCGCTACGACGCCCTCATCACCCACGTTCTGCCGATCCCCGCCCACAAGCACGGCGTCGCGGAATTCACCATCGACGGCCAGACCGTAGACGCCACCTATCTTCAGGGCGCAACGGTGCCGCTCAACGTCGCCGGCCTGCCTGGCGTGGCGATGCGATTCGGCACAAGCAAGGAAGGCCTGCCCATCAACGTACAGATCGTCGGCAAGTGGCAGGCGGAATCCACCATCCTGCATATCGCCGCGCTGCTGGAAAGCGTCAGCCCGGTCCGCGACCTGCACCCGTCGCTGTGAGTGCAACAGCGCTCGGGAGCCGGCAACTCCCGAGCGCCATTCCATCGATTCCCAGAAAGACGACGCGGTCAGAGTTCATCCTGCTGTAAATCATTTGACCCTGGTGTTTGGAGATCACGCTAACGATTTTTCTGCGTCGGCATCCGTCGCGCGGTCGCCTGCGGTAACGCGGCTTTAATCACTTGGGAACGCAATGACGGCCAGCGTTCTAGCATCATCTCGGTCACGCACAAACGCCCATCGGCATGCCGCCGCACCCAGGCGGCTGCTTACGCTTATCAACGCAAGCCATCTCCCATTCAACGCTTGGCCGCCTCGCAGAGCTTGCGATTGAACCAGGTGGACCTGGCGATGGGCAGGTACGCATCCCAGTCGCTGGGCGGCAGCATCGTGCTGTTCTTGTCCAGCTCCGCTTGGAACGAGGCCTCGTCGCGGCTGCGACCGGCCATGGTCTGATCAAGCGCCGCCAGGCACTCTTGCGGGCGATTCAGGCGCAGCAGGGTGAGCGCGCGGTCGTTGGCGAAACGGTCGCGATCGAGCCAGTTCAGGAACTCGCCGCACTCGCTCGCGAACGCCTGCATACCGGCGAGCGCTTCGGTATAGCGCTTGCCGCGATAATCGCGTAGATACGCTTCACGTCGTCGGCTGCTAGCGGCGGAGGTGCAGCCGGCCGGCAACTGAAGATAGTCGCCTTCGAAGCTCGCGCGCATGCCGCAGTAATCGCGGCAGCTGTCCTGCGTCAGTGCGGCAATGCTGAAGCCACCTGCCACCGGCTTGAACGACAGCCTGCACGGCGCGTCGCTGGCATCGCTCACTTCGGCCTTTTCGCCCTGCAGCGTGCCCTCCAGCGAACACGTGTGGCCGTTGGCGCCCACCGCGAGAATCTCGAAGTGGCGCGCCCCACCCTTGTCGCTGACCTGCAGGCTGCCCCAACCTTGCTTGGTGCCGTATTCCCGGGCGTTGGACCGACCGCCATCGCGCCGAAGGCCACCAGCCACACCAGTATCCCGCACCATCCATATCGCCGTGCCATTGCCTCGTCCTGTTCGACCAAGCGGCAAGTGTGCGGCATGGCGGCGACGCCAGGCCAGTCAGGTGTAGACCATCAACCCCAGCAGATCCAGCGCGCCATGCGCCAGGATCGCCGGCCACAGTCGCCCGCGTCGGGCCACCCACCACCCCAGGATCAGCCCGAGCATCAAGATGCTGATGGCGCCAATCGGACCCTGATACAGGTGATACGAGGTGCGGATCGCCACGCTCACATTCACCGCGAACGCCGGCCCATGCCGCGGCTCCAGGGCGCGGATGACGTAACCGCACACGAACACTTCTTCGAAGATCGGATTGATCAGCGAGATCGCCAGCACAGCCGTGATCGATAGCCGCCCGACGACCATTGCATCGAATGGATTGGTGTTACTCCCCAAGCTCCAGCTCACCAGCGTCAGTGGATAGGTGACCAACAGGCACACCGCCAGCAAGCCGAGCCCCGCCGCCAAGTCGCGCCGCTGCCACTGCAGCCCCAATGACTGCGGCCTCCATCCGCGGAACCACAGCACAGGCAACAAGATCGACAGAACGAGCAGTTCGTAGAACACCATGCCCCACAGGCTCGCGTCGGAGAAGACCGGCTCTACAGCATCGCGCGCGACTGCCGAAACGCTGGACCAGATCGACAGCCCGAACGCAATCGTCACCACGAGCAGCAATTCGCCCCATCTCGCAGACGCTCCTTCACGCTCTTGCATCGATCGTCCTTGGCATGCCTTGATTACAGACACTCAGCTTGGAACGCCCTGTCTAGCGGCAGGCCTGCACGACCGCTCGCTCGACAGCCTGCATGAAATCCGGATCGCCACGCATCGTAGTATCGGCGCGTGCGCTGTCGCGCACATGGTAGCGCGCGTACACGCCTCTGGGCTCGGCTGGCGCTCATAACTGATCAGGCGTAAGCCCAGGTTTGATTCCTGGCTTTTGCCGGACGCCGCTTGCGTACCTGCCTGCGCAGCTGTTGCCGTTGCCGTCGAAGCCGGCGCGGCTTGCTTGGTCCAACGCTTCTGCTCGGCGCCGTCGGCGCACGGCGTGGACTGGTAAACCGTCCCCAGCTTTGCATCGCTGCACTTGTAGGCCGACTGCGCCGCTGCCGGCAATGCCAGCATGTACATCAATATCGCAAAACTTCTTTTCATTATCCCCTCCTAAACGGCATAGCTTACCGATAGCGGGGAGCAAAGCGTTGTCTCTTGGAGCACGCGTTCTGTTCTTCGGTGGCGAAGATGGGTAAAGCGCGCCTGGCGGCCTGTTACCGACCCGCTTGGACCACCACAAAACCGGCACATTGCCGATGGCAGTGCCGAGCGGACGCACAGTGCTCGCTGACCAATGTCGCATGCACTCTTTTTTTGCGCCGGAGACAACTCCATCCGGCGATGGGAGCAAAAAGAATTGCAGCTACCGCCGACGCGCAAGCACAGCGGCCTTCGACGCATATTTTTGCGGACATTGAGCGGCTCGTCGGCACCGCAAGTCGCTGTTGTCGATCGATAAGTTAACTCGATCCCGTTACCCGGTAGCCAGCACGTGGTCCGCTTACGCATATGGACTGCAGCGTTCGGCTATGCAGGATCAGCGCACTGGGCCGCCCCTACTTATCTTGCGCCGACTGCAAGATCGAAAGCAAATCGTTGCCTTTGAATTCAAAGTAGCCAGCCTGCAACCATCGTTGGGTTTGCTGGTAGACCGCCTCACGCAGCGGAAACTCGTGGGTAATCAAGCGCTATAGTGCCCCGGCTCACGCCATCCAACGCAATGCGTTGAGCATCAAGCGCAGGGCATAATTGCACTGCCGCGCCTAAGGAAACTCTGAACAATCCGTCCTGATCTGCCACAATCGATCATCGACCCGAGTAGACGATTTCGATGCAGCTGACCTTCGGCGACGCGGAGTACGACGGCAAGCGCAAGCGGACGCGGCGTGAGGTGTTTTTGGCCGAGATGGAGCAGGTCGTGCCGTGGAAGGAGCTGCTGGGGCTGATCGAGCCGCACTACCCGAAGTCGGGGCAACCGGGACGACAGCCGTATCGGCTGGAGACGATGCTGCGCATCCACTTTTTGCAGCAGTGGTATGCATTGAGCGATCCATCGGCGGAAGAAGCCTTGTACGACACGGTGTCGATGCGCCGTTTCGCCAAGATCGGCGGGCTGGATGAGGTGCCGGACGAGACGACGATTCTCAACTTTCGCCATCTGCTGGAGCAGCACGATTTGGCGCGCAAGCTGTTCAATCGGGTGAACGCGCATCTGTCGCGCAAGGGTCAGAGCCTGCGCGGCGGGACGATTGTGGATGCCACGATTATCTCTGCGCCCAGTTCGACCAAGAACAAGGACGGTGAGCGCGATCCGGAGATGCGCCAGACCAAGAAGGGCAACCAATACTTCTTCGGGATGAAGGCGCACATTGGAGTGGATGATGAATCCGGCCTAGTGCACCACGTGGAATGCACGGCAGCCAACGTGGCGGACATCACGCAAGCGCACAAGCTGCTGCATGGCAAGGAAGACACGGTGTGTGGGGACAGCGGCTACACCGGGCTTGAGAAGCGCGATGAGATCAAGGGCAAGCGCAGGGCGTGTCCTAGATTTTGTGTAACCGGGCCACAGGCAGGAGACTGCCACCTAACCCGGAGACACCATGAGCCCACGCACACATGAGGTACCCGACGAGCTGCTTAGCAGCCTGTTGGTCAACTACACCAAACCCGAGGATCTGATCGGCGAGAACGGCCTGCTCAAGCAGCTGACCAAGCGGTTGGTGGAGCGGGCGCTGGACGCGGAGATGACCGAACACCTCGGTCATGACAAGCATGAGCCGGTCGCCAACGCGGCCGGCAACACGCGCAACGGACGCAGCCGCAAGACGCTCAAGGGCGAGTTCGGCGAGCTGCCGATCGAGATTCCGCGTGATCGCCACGGCAGCTTCGCGCCACAGCTGATCCCCAAGCACCAGACCCGCTGGGCCGGCTTCGATGACAAGATCTTGTCGTTGTACGCGCGCGGCATGACCGTGCGCGAGATCCAGTCGCACCTGGAGGAGATGTACGGCACCGAGGTGTCGCCGAGTCTGATTTCCTCAGTCACCGATGCGGTCGTCGAGGAGGTCAAGGCGTGGCAGGCGCGGCCACTGGATCCGGTCTATCCGATCGTCTATCTGGACTGCATCCACGTCAAAGTGCGCGAGGGCGCGGTGCGGGTCAAGGCGGTGTACCTGGCCATCGGCATCACCATGGGCGGCGAGAAGGAAGTGCTGGGCCTATGGCTGGCGCAGGCCGAGGGTGCCAAGTTTTGGCTGCAAGTCGTGACGGAGCTACGCAACCGCGGGGTGCAGGACATCTTCATTGCCTGCGTCGATGGCCTGAAGGGGTTTCCCGAGGCGATCGAGGCGGTGTTCCCGCAGACCACCGTGCAGCTGTGCATCGTGCACATGGTGCGGCACAGCCTGAACTACGTCTCGTGGAAACGCCGCGCCGAGGTTGCCGCCGATCTCAAGCGCATTTACGCCTGCGCCACCGTCGAGGAGGCCGAGCAGGCACTGACCGAGTTCGAGGCCAAGTGGGACGCCCAGTACCCGCCCATCAGCCAGTCATGGCGGCGCAATTGGTCACGACTGATCCCGTTCTTCGACTACCCACCGGAGATCCGCAAGGTGATCTATACGACCAACGCCATCGAGTCGGTCAACATGAGCCTGCGCAAGCTGACCAAGAACCGCGGCGCGTTCCCCAGCGACGAAGCCTTGATGAAACTGTTCTACCTGGCTCTGCGCAACATCACCAAGAAATGGACGCTGCCGATCCGCGACTGGAAGGCTGCGCTGAACCGCTTTACGATCCAGTTCGAGGGGCGACTTCCTCAGCGGTAACCCAAACCACGGTTACACAAAATTCTGCACACGCTCCAAGCGCAAGCTACGCTACCTGATCGCGGAGAAGCCCTCGAAGCTGAAGCAGATCAAGAACAAGCGCGAACTGAAGTTGGCCAAGCGCTGGGAGCACACCAAGGCCAGCCTGCGTGCGAAGGTGGAACATCCGTTTCGGGTGATCAAGCGCCAGTTTGGCTATGCCAAGGTGCGCTATCGCGGCCTGGTCAAAAACACCGCGCAGGTGCTGACGCTCTTTGCGCTGTCGAACCTGTGGCTGAAGCGGAAGGGTAATCCCCCGCCCATTAGCAGACGCCAGAAGTGGAATTTTCTCGTCCCCTTTCCCGAGGAGGTTCCATGAAGAAGTCCCGCTTTACCGACAGCCAGATCATCGCCGTGCTCAAGCAGGCCCAGGCCGGTGCGCCCGTGCCGGAGCTGTGCCGCGAGCACGGCATCAGCTCGGCCACGTTCTACAAGTGGCGCAGCAAGTTCGGCGGCATGGACGTGTCCATGGTCGCGCGCATGAAGGAGCTGGAGGAGGAGAACCGCCGGCTCAAGAAGATGTACGCCGAGGCGCAGCTCAGTACCGACCTGCTGAAGGAAGCGCTCGCAAAAAAATGGTGAGGCCATCTCAGCGACGCGAGATGGCCCAATCGGCAGTCACGAGCGGGCGTACGAACATCCGCCACGCCTGCCAGGCCTTCGCGGTGAGCGAGACCTGCTTCCGCTACCAGGCCAAGGCCAGCGAGCAGAACGCCCGGATCGCCGACTGGCTGGTCCGCCTGACGACCGCCCATCGCGACTGGGGCTTTGGCCTGTGCTACCTGTACCTGCGCAACGTGAAGGGCTTTGGCTGGAATCACAAGCGGGTCTACCGGATCTACCGCGAGCTGGAGTTGAACCTGCGGATCAAGCCGAGGAAGCGGCTGGTGCGTGAGCGGCCCGAGCCTCTGGCGGTGCCGGAGGCTATCAACCAGGTCTGGTCGATGGACTTCATGCACGACCAGTTGGCCGACGGCCGCAGCTTCCGGCTGTTCAATGTGCTCGACGACTTCAATCGCGAGGGGCTGGGGATCGAGGTGGATCTGTCGCTGCCGTCAGCCCGTGTGATCCGATCGCTGGAGCAGATCATCGAGTGGCGCGGCAAGCCCGCCGTGATCCGCTGCGACAACGGCCCTGAATACATCAGTGGCGCGTTGCTGTCCTGGGCGCAGCGGCATGGTATCCGGGTCGAGCACATCCAGCCGGGCAAGCCACAGCAGAACGCCTACGTTGAACGCTACAACCGCACCATCCGCTACGCCTGGCTCGCCCAAACCCTGTTCGACACCATCGACCAGGTGCAGGACAAAGCCACCCGCTGGCTATGGACGTACAACCACGAGCGTCCGAATATGGCGCTCGGCGGCATCACGCCTGCCATGAAGTTGGCGATGGCCGCTTAGCTCCACTTCTGGCGACCGCTAGAAGTGGGGGATTACCGTTCTCGTCGCCTTGCTTGTATGCCTTCTTCATCGATTGGGCGAATTCCACGATGCGCTCGACATTGTTTCCGTCGGATTTCGTCGCGCCACATCTCTGCGTCAGCGATTTCTCTAGCGTGACGAACGCAGACATGCAAGTTGTTGGCCCGCCGCTGAGGAACTTGGCGATCGCCAGATAATCTACGAAATAGTCATCGTGAACTATGGAAGGCCAGTAGTCGTTGAACCGCTTTTCTCCTCTGTTCTTTCCGAGTATTAGGTCTTCTTCTTCGCTCATGAATTCCTCCGGTCTCGATTTAGTTGCCAGCCGTGCAGGTTGGCGCGCGATTAGTTCTTCGATGCGACTGACCGCCTGGCAGTCAGCAGCTGAACTTCCCAGAGGCCTTGTCCAATCGGCGCGATATACGAAACCGAGCCCGTCCACGCAGATGTCGAATGAGGAGAATGTGTTTCCCTCGCGTATCTGCGTCAGGAAAACCCGACTGATCTCCGGCAACATCGAATTGGTCAAAATCGCATCGATCATCCGCCCGCCCGACTCGCTCTCCGTACACCTACTCACCACCAGCTCCACCACCGCCTCGTCGTACTCGAACGGAATCCTGTAGCGCTCTTCGATCCGCTGCTTGATGCGGTTCAACTGCAACCGCACGATCTGCCCGAGCATGGCGTTGCTCAGCGGGTAATACGGAATCGCCACCAACCGCCCAAGCAGCGCCGGCGGAAACACCTTCAACAACGGCTTGCGGATCGCCTTGGCCATGCCTTCCGGATCCGGCATCAGTTCCGGGTCCCTGCACAGGCTGGCGATGAGGTCGGTGCCGGCGTTGCTGGTGAGGATGATCAAGGTGTTGCGGAAGTCGATGCGGCGGCCTTCGCCGTCTTCCATCCAGCCCTTGTCGAAGACCTGGAAGAACAGTTCGTGCACGTCCGGGTGCGCCTTCTCCACTTCATCCAGCAGCACGACCGAGTACGGTTTGCGTCGCACCGCTTCGGTCAGCACACCGCCCTCGCCGTACCCCACATAGCCTGGCGGTGCGCCCTTGAGCGAGGAAACCGTGTGTGCCTCCTGGTACTCGCTCATATTGATGGTGATCAGGTTCTGCTCGCCGCCGTACAAGGTTTCGGCCAGGGCGAGCGCGGTTTCGGTCTTGCCGACGCCGGAGGTGCCGGCGAGCAGGAACACGCCGATCGGTTTGTCCGGGTTGTCCAGGCCGGCGCGGCTGGTCTGGATGCGCTTGGCGATCATCTCCATGGCGTGGTCCTGGCCGATCACGCGCTTGGCCAGCAGTTCGGGCAGGCGTAGCACCGTGTCGATCTCGTTGCGCGCCATGCGCCCCCGACCGGGATGCCGGTCCAGTCGGCGACCACGGCGGCCACCGCCTGGTAGTCGACCGTGGGCAGGATCAAGGGCGATTCGCCCTGCAGCGCACCTAGTTCCGCTTGCACCAGCTGCAGGCGTGCGAGCAGCGTGTCGCGATCCACGCGTAGTGGCGCTTCGAGCACGGCAGTGTCGCCAGACGCTGCCTGTGCGACATCGGCATCTGCATCGGTGTAGGCCTCGGCCTCCGCTTCCAACGCACTACCCGTGCCTTCCACCGGCGCATTGCTGCTACGCAGTTGCGCGCGTAGCGCCAACAGCTCGTCCACCAACGCCTTTTCGGCACCCCACCGTTGCTCCAGATCACGCAGGCGGCCGTGCTCGCTTTCCAGCAGGTTGGCACATGCGGCAGCACGCTCCTCCACCACGATGCCGATCGCACGCTCGCGCTCGATGATGGCGTGCTCGGTGTCCAGCGCTTCGATCCGGCGGCGGCTATCGTCCACCTCGGCCGGCGTGGCGTGCAGGCTGACCGCAACGCGCGCGCAGGCGGTGTCGAGCAGGCTCACCGACTTGTCCGGCAGCTGACGCGCGGGGATATAGCGGTGGCTGAGCTTGACCGCCGCTTCCAGCGCTTCGTCGAGGATCTGCACCCGGTGATGCTGTTCCATCGTCGAAGCGACGCCGCGCATCATGCGCACCGCCTTAGCCTCGTCGGGCTCGTCGACCTGCACGGCCTGGAAGCGCCGCGTCAGCGCGGGATCCTTTTCGATGTATTTCTTGTATTCGGCGAATGTGGTCGCGCCCACGGTGCGCAGCGTGCCGCGTGCCAGTGCCGGCTTGAGCAGGTTGGCGGCATCGCCGGTGCCGGCCGCGCCGCCAGCGCCGACCAAGGTATGGGTTTCATCCACGAACAGGATGATCGGCTTGGGGCTGGCCTGCACTTCGTCGATGACCGCGCGCAGGCGCTGTTCGAACTCGCCCTTCATGCTGGCGCCGGCCTGCAACAGGCCCACATCGAGCGTGCGCAATTGCACGTCCTTCAACGCCGGCGGCACGTCGCCACGGGCGATGCGCTGGGCGAAGCCTTCCACCACCGCGGTCTTGCCGACGCCGGCCTCGCCGACCAGGATCGGGTTGTTCTGGCGGCGGCGCATCAGGATGTCGATCACCTGGCGAATCTCGTCGTCGCGGCCGATGATCGGATCAAGCTTGCCCTCGCGCGCCTGTGCGGTGAGGTCGGTGGTGAATTTCTTCAGCGCTTCCTGCTTGCCCATCGCAGCCGGGGCGATGGCACCGCTGGCCTCGCCCGGTGCAGCGGACTGACCAAGCGAAAATCCATCGCTGGGCAGCAGGCCCTCTTCCGGCGAGCCGGCGACGATCTGCGCGAAGTGCTCGTCCAATACCGCAGGCTTGAGCTTGTCGAACTCCTTGGAGATCGCCAGCAACGCGTTGCGCAAACCGCGTTCGCTGAGCATGCCGACCACCAGATAGCCGGTGCGCACCTGCGCTTCACCAAAACTCAGTGAGGCATACACCCAGCCGCGCTCGACCGCTTCTTCGACATTGGCCGACAGGTCGGTGACGGCGGTGGAGCCGCGCGGCAGACCATCCAGTGCGGCGGTGACATCGCGCGCCAGCGTGGAGGGGTTGAGCTGGAAATGCTTGATGATGCGGTGCAGGTCCGAGTCCTGCAGCTGCAGCAACTGATGCAGCCAGTGCACCAGCTCCACGTACGGGTTGCCGCGCAGCTTGCAGAAGACGGTGGCGCTTTCGATGCCGCGATAGGCGAGTGGATTGAGCTTGCCGAACAGGGCACTGCGGGAGATCTCGGCCATGATGCGTCCTTCGAAGTCGGTACGTTGCGTGTGAGCGAAAGGGAGAGCGGTGCGCGTCAGCCCGATGGGCGCAGCAGCACCTCGTCGGCGTCGGCGATGCTCCAGGCGCGGCGGCCGATCCAGGTATCCAGGCCCAGCCGGCTATTGCGCGCCAGCTGCGGGGTGGGCACCTCGTCGGCCTTGAGCAACAGCTGCAGGTCCCAGCCGAATTCGTCGCCCAGATAGCTGCGTACTGCGGCGGTGAGCTGCCTGAGCGCCTGGCCGCCCGGAAGGAAGCGTTGAAACACCAGGCACGGCAGCGGCCCCAGACAGATGCGCACCCGTTGCTGGGCACCGCGCACGTGTGCGCCCACCACGCTGTCCACGCCCAGCCGTGCGTTGCGCGGGCCCAAACCAAGTTGCAAGTGCGCATCGGCCGGCAGGCGCATCCATTCGGCGATGAATTCCTGCACCTGCACCGGCCATTCGAACACCTGCTGCAGCAGTGCACGCAAGCCTTCCGGTGTACGCGTGGCGGTGCCAAGACGGCCGGCGTAGTAACGACGTGCATCGTCCGGCAAGGCGTCGCGGTCGCGCAGATGCGGGCTGGCAATACCAACCAATGCATCCAGCCAGGCACGGAACTGGTCGCTCGCCGGCCGCTCGGCCTGCACGCTGGGCTGTGCCTGCGCCCAGGCGCGGCGCGGTAGAACAGGCTCAGCATGCGGTGGTGGAACACATCGGCAAACGCGGCGAAGGCGCCGTCCTTGGCTTGCTGCGCACGTTCGATGGCGTATTCGGTCAGGTGCAACGGCAACGGCGCATTCGGCCCGAACAGGCCTAGAAATAGACCGTACAGCGCGGCAGGCTGATCGTGCGTTGCCGGTGTGTAGCGATCGAGCGCACGTGGCGCGAAAGCCAGTGACGGCGCATGCCGCAGCCGCAGCACATCGTCGCTGGCGCGCGCCGATTCGCCCAGGCGCGGCTGCAGCGGATGGCAGCGCTCGATCGCGCGCAAGGCCGCGAACGGAGTGAAATCCTGTGGCCGGGTCTGCAGCGCTTGTGCCAGCGCGGCAGCCGCGGCGCTTACAGGCGCGGGCGCGTGCCGGGCTGGGCTGGCCATCGGGCCACCTCATTACGTTCGGTGGTACGCAGCACGGTCTCGGCAAACGAATTCACCGACACATAGCGCGCAAAGAAGTGCCGCAGCACCGAAGCCAGCAGGAACGCGCCGGTGCCTTCGAAGGCGGCATCCTCGCAGGTGAGCGTGATCTCCAGGCCGCGGCCGAAGGTGATCGGGCCAGGCACCGGGATGCGCCGCACGATCGGTGTGCCGCTCACCTGCTTGACGCCTTCGATCTGCCGCTGCGCGGATGCATCGAACGGGTCGCAGTACAAGGTGAGGATCTCGCGTAGCGCAGCGGCGCCGTCGGCGCCGTCTTCGAACAGCGACAGATAATTGAGCTGCAATTGACTGAGCAGGCGCCACGCGGTCTGCCCATCCGACAGTGCCGGGCGCGGCTTGGTTGGCCCGGCCACGCAACGCACGCTCTGTACCGGCACGCCACTGTCCATGGTGAAATCGGTGGCGCCCTTGCCTACCGGCATATGCAACGGCAGATCCCGGTTGCTGCACCACAGTTGCAGCCCAAGCTGACGCAGGCGCGTGCTGCGTGCCTGATCGTCGGCATCGACCAGGCTGACGAACACTTCGCTGCCCACATAGCTCGACCGCGCGCCATCACGGCGCTGACGTGCCGACAGCATGCGCGGCTCGCGGCGCATGCTGTAGAACGCACCATGCCGCGCATGCCAGGTGCGAGCGTCGCCCCCGTAGAACGGGGTGAAGCGTTGCTCAGGCTCCTGACGATCGCCGAAGCCTTCCACCTCGCCCAGGTGATGGATCTCGAAATCCATCGGCCGGGTGCGGTCGGCCAGCACGTGGTATTCGTGCAGGCCGGCTTGCAGATGGATGCGATCGGCACGCCGCGGGAACAGGTTGATCGCCGGCGTGCAGAACAATTTGAAATGCTCGGCGCCCACTGCCGCAGCCAGGCTGGGCAGGCTGCGTTGCAGCAACACCACCACCTCGAAGCTGCTGCCCTGCAACCGCCGCAATGGCGCGCGCAGTCCGGTGAGTTCTGCGAACAGAAAGCGCTCCGGACAGGCGAAATATTCCTGCAGCAAGCGGTAACCACTGAACGAGCGGCCGTCGTAGGGAATCAATGCATCGTCGTCGGCAAAGCCGCGCATCTGCACGGCATCGGCGCTCAACGTCATCTCCAGCGTGCCACCGCCGGCACCGCTGCCACGCACCACCACCGCAGTGGTATCGGCATGCAGCTGTTCGTACAACCGCTTGGGCAAGCCATCGGCGCCGGCCAGAAACAGCGGCAGCCGATCCAGCGCCAGCGCGTGCGTCTGCGCGCCACCCACCAGCTCGAAGCGCAGACGCACGCCGGCACGCACCACGCGCCCGGGCGGCAAGGCGATGCCGGCAGCGGCCAATGCGGCTGGCGATTCCAGATACTTGGCCTCGGCCAGCTGCAATGGCCACAAGGTCACCGCATGCGCGGTACGGAAGTCGCAGGTGGTACGTTCGCCGGCGCCGATCAGGCTGCGCAACGCGCTTTGTCGCGGCACGGCCACACCTGCTGCCAGCCCGCTGTCTTTCAGGTCCGGCTGCAACTGCACCACCGCCATCGAAGGCAGCGGCGCCAGATAATGTGGGTAGACCATCTCCAGCAAGTGCTGGGTGAACACCGGGTACTGCGCGTCCAGCTTGAGTTGCACGCGCGCAGCCAGGAATGCGAAGCCTTCCAGCAGCCGCTCGACGTACGGGTCGGCGCATTCGAACGCATCCAGGCCGAGCCGGCCGGCGATCTTGGGATACTCGCGCGCAAACTCCGCGCCCATGTCGCGCACGTGCTGCAACTCGCGGGTGTAGTACGGCAGCAGGCGCGGGTCCATGACGTCAGCCGTGCCCTTCGACGACATCGAGCCGGCCGGTTTCCAGATCCAGCGCAGTCTTCAGATACAGGTTCAGTGGCAGCGGCTGCGCCCACATCTCCGATTCGATGGTGAACAACAGCGAGCGCCGATCCATGCGTGCAGCATCGGCACGCACGCTCACCCGCAGCGTCTCGGGAATCAGCCGCGGCTCGAAGGCCACAATCGCCTGGCGAATGCGCTGTTGCAGCGCGGCCGCATCGATGCCGGTCACTGCAACGCCGGCCAGATCCGGGATGCCGTAATTCAGGACCGAGCTGCGCACCTGTGGGTGCGCTTCCAGTGGGCGGCTGGTTTCCAGGTTCACGGCATTGAGCAACCACGACAGATCGCGGATGACGCACTCGCGCAGGCGCGTGGCCGAAATCACGCGTTGCTCGCGGCTCTCTTCGCGCTGACTGGGCGCGGCATCGGTGAGCCGGTCCAGCAGCGAAGGCTGCAAGCGTTCGGTGGTGGTGAGTTCGGCCATTGAAATCAGTCCGCGTCGAACTGCACATCGCGCACATCCAGCAGCGCAATCTCGCGCGACTCGGTGCTCCACATGCGCTGGCCCAGGCCGATCTCGCCTTGTGCGACGTGGGCCCATTCGGTGCGGCGCGCCAGTTGCAGCTCGCCGGCATCCAGGTGCTCGCTGCCGGGGTAACGCACCGGCAGGTAGCCGAAGGCCTGGCCGCCGTTGCGCCACAGCACGCTCACCGGCGCCCACACGGTGTCGCGCAGATCCAGCGGCGCCTGCATGCGCAGCTGCTGGATCTGGCTGAGCGGGGCCCATGCGTAGCCGCTGTCGAGCATGAGTTCGAGACAGGGCCCGAAACGGGTGTCGGCATCTGCAAGCCATTGGAAGCGTTCGCCATCGAGCACGCCGGCACTGGCCGGTGCCAACGCGAACGCCTGCGCCCGCAACGCCGCTGCCTGTTCGCCATGCCCTTGCGCCGATAGTTGTAGCGCGTGTAGATGCATCGCCAACCATTCGGCCGGCTCACCGATCACATGCGGCAACCGCGCGCCGGCAAATACCTCGGCGCGCGTCTGTTCGCCCTGCAGCACTGCAAGGTACGTCTGCGCCAAGGGCTGTGTGGCGGCATCCAGCTCAGCGCAGGCGCGCAGCTGATCTGCGGCGCGCGACCACTGGCCGAGTACGGCCAGCAACTGAAACAGGAACACGCGCTGCGCTGCATCGGCCGGTTGCCGGCGCACCTGCTGGATCAGCTGCTGCAGCGCCTGCGCCGGCTCGCCTTGGGCAAGCAGGGTCTGTGCGGTGGCATCCATCGCGCGGTTCCTTATCGAAGAAGGTGGCGGTGCCGTGCGCGGCACCGCCAGTCATTGCATTGCCGCCATCGGAGGCAGCCAACGTCACAGCGTCAACTTCCGATGGGCGGCGCAGAGCGAGCGATGTACACGCATGTCGCGTGCCGCACCGGGTCGCCAAACGCACCTGCGTGGCGAAAGCGCTGTGGTGGCCTGCGCTCGCGTCAGGCCTTGGCCACACCCTGGATGTCGTAGGTGAATTCCTTCGCGCCACCCTGGGCGGCACCCTTGTCGTCCTGCGGCTGGAAGCCGTACTTGAACTTGCCGAAGTGCAGCGTCACGTTTTCGGTCAGGCGGTCTTCGCCACCGGAACCGCCGGTCGACAGCGAGGTAATCAGCACGCCTTCGCTCAATTCCAGGGTGAGAAAGTCGCTTTGCTCGCCGGTGGCGTTGGTGACGTACAGCCAGGCGTTTTCCACCCGTGCACCGGTGCACACTGCATCCAGCAGCACGTTGGAGCAGCCGTCCACGTACTTGGTGATGGAGATGTCCTGGATATGCGCCTTGCCGCCGCTGGCCGAGCCGCCACCGGTGTGCAGGTCGCCGGAATTGCTCGCGCCCCACGACCAGGCCAGGATCGGGATCTCGCCCTTGTGCTTCTTGTGGTTGGACGCGCCTTCGATCTTGACCTTGCCGCTGCCGAACTTGATATGCATGTCGAACGCCATGGAACTGCTCCTTCAATGAGAGTGACAACACGAGATGGCGCGACGCGCAGTGGCGTCGTGCGTGACGCGAATGCGTCGGATCAGGCCTCGGCGGCCGAGGGAAGGCGCGAGACCAACCGCAACGACACGGTCAGGCCCTCCAGCTGGTAATGCGGCTTGAGGAAGAACTTGGAGCTGTAATAGCCCGGCGCGCCTTCCACTTCTTCCACCACCACCACCTCGGCGGCAGCCAGCGGCTTGCGCGCCTTGGTTTCTTCGCTGGAGTTGGACGGGTCGCCGTCGATGTACTGCGTCACCCAGCGCGTCAGCCAGCTCTGCATCTGTTCGCGATCGGAGAACGAACCGATCTTGTCGCGCACGATGCACTTGAGGTAATGCGCAAAGCGGCAGCACGCGAACATGTACGGCAGGCGCGCACCCAACGCTGCATTGGCGGTGGCATCCGGGTCGTCGTATTCGTCGGGCTTGTTGAGCGACTGCGCGCTGATGAAGGCGGCCATGTCCGAATTCTTGCGATGCACCAGCGGCATCAGGCCCATCTTGTCCAGCTCGGCCGAGCGGCGGTCGGTGATCGCCACTTCGGTCGGGCACTTCATGTCCACGCCACCGTCGTCGGTAGGAAAGGTATGTGTAGGCAAGCCTTCCACTGCGCCGCCAGACTCGATACCGCGAATGCGCGAGCACCAGCCGTACTGCTTGAACGAGCGATTGATGTTCACCGCCATCGCATAGGCCGCGTTCTGCCAGGTGTACTTGTTGGAATCGGCGCCGGCGGTGTCTTCTTCGAAATCGAATTCTTCCACCGGGCTGGTGGCCGCGCCGTACGGCAGGCGCGAAAGCGTGCGCGGCATGGCCAGGCCGATGTACTTGGAATCTTCCGATTCGCGCAGCGAGCGCCATGCGGCGTAATCGGGCGTGGAGAAGATCTTCGCCAGATCGCGCGGGTTGGAGAGCTCGCTCCAGTTATCCATGCCCATCAACTTGGGCGCGGCCGCGGCGATGAACGGTGCATGTGCGGCGGCGGCCACCTGCGCAATGCCGTTGAGCAGTTCCACATCCGGCGGGCTCTGGTCGAAGTAGTAATCGCCCACCAGGCATCCATACGGCTCGCCACCGAGCTGGCCGTACTCCTGCTCGTAGACCTTCTTGAAGATCGGGCTCTGATCCCAGGCGGTGCCCTTGTAGCGCTTGAGCACCTTGCCCAGTTCCTTCTTGCTGATGTTCAGCACGCGGATCTTGAGCTGCTGGTCGGTCTCGGTGTTGTTGACCAGATAATGCAGGCCGCGCCAAGCACCTTCGAGCTGCTGCAGATCGGCGTGATGCAGGATTTGGTTGAGCTGCTCGGTAAGGGCGCGATCGATCTCGGCGATGTAGGCCTTGATGGTCTGCGACACGTCTTCGCTGACCACATCGCTGCGGTTGAGCACCTGCTCGGCGAGCGTGCGCACCGCCGATTCCACTTCTTCCTTGGCGCGTTCGCTCTTGGGGCGAAACTCGCGGTTGAGCAGCGCGGCAAAGTCATCCTGCTCGGTTGTTTCGGTGCCACTGATGGCCAATGCGGCTTCGGTCGCGGACATGGCGTTACGCTCCTTCCGGTTCGGAGGCAGGCTTGGCGGCCGACACCAGCGACTGCAGCAACGCCGGGTCGCGGATGGCGTTGGCAATCAGCTGCTCTGCACCGGCCTTGCCATCCATGTAGGTGTCCAGGTTGGCCAGCTGCGTGCGCGCTTCCAGCAACTTGGCCAGCGGCGCAACCTTGCGCGCGATGGCAGCCGGCGAAAAGTCGTCCATGCTTTCGAAGGTGATATCCACCGCCAGCTCGCCTTCGCCGGTGAGCGTGTTGGGCACCTTGAATTGTGCACGCGGACGCATCGACTGCAGCCGGCTGTCGAAGTTGTCGACGTCGATCTCCAAAGCTTTGCGCTCGTCCAGCGAAGGCAGCTCGCCAGCATTGGCGCCGGACAGATCCGACATCACCCCCATCACGAATGGAATCTGCACCTTCTTCTGCGCACCGTAGACCTCCACGTCGTATTCGATCTGCACCCGTGGCGCCCGATTGCGGGCAATGAACTTCTGACTGCTGGCCATGCCTGATCTCCGATTGAGCTTGCCCGTTGCGCCGGCGTGCAGGGCACGTGCGCCGCCATGTGGCTTGGATGTCGCCGGCCCGGCGGTATGCCTGCGGCCTGCGTGCGACGCCGCTGCCGTGAGCTAGCCCACGACCGCCACGCACCACCCGAAACGAAGCGGCAGGCCGTGCGATGACGCTTTCTCAGCGTTGCGGCGAGGATAGAAATGCGCCTGTGCGCTCACCCGACAAATCGTCTCAATCGCCGCGATCGTGCGCAGGCGGGAACGGATGCGTGATCCAGCGCCAACTTTGTGAAAGAGGCGTGATGGGTTGGCGCTGCTTTTCTCGGTTGATCAGGGGACAGGCCCCGGGGAGTGGGCCGCAGGCAGCATCCGCATGAGCAGCAGCAGTTATTACAGCGCCATCGTTGCGCACGTACCGCCGGCCGGCGAGGCACACGCGCCGCTGATGATCGATCTGCTGGCCTATATCGAGCAGCATATCGGCGAGGCGGAATTGGGCACCGAGTCGTTGCAGCAAGCGTTCGCGTTATCGCGTGCATCGCTGTACCGCTTGTTTCAGTCGCGTGGCGGCGTGGCCAGCTATATCCGCGAGCAGCGGCTAAGCACAGCGCACCGCTACCTGCAGGCCTACCCGGAGTGCAGTCTGACCTGGTTGCTCTACGAAATGGGCTTTGCATCCGAGCGGCAGTTTCAGCGCGCGTTTCAGCAGCGCTTCGGCATGCCGCCCATGCAGTGGCGTCGCCAGTGCCGCGCTGCGCCGCATCTTCCTGCGCCACGGCGTGGCCACTACATGCCGATGTGGCGCTTCATGCGCGAACTGAGCCAGCACGTCCAGCCCGAATACGCATCCATCCGCGGCGGCGCGGCCACACCCACGCACGGCTCTCCGCTGGTGCATACCGAAGCACTGCGCCGGCTCGCCCGGCCGGCCGCGCGCTTTGCGGCACAACCGGAGCCGATGGAGAGCGAAGCACGCTGAGTTGCGTAGGAGCGCACCCGGACGCGACATGCATGACCTGGACGCCACATCGCGCCCAGGGCCGCACCTAGGTGCGGCAAGGCAATGGCATCGGCATCAACGAATCACCAGGACCGGAATCGCACTGTGGGTCAGCACTTCCACCGTCTGGCTGCCGAGCAGCATGCGCTGCATGCCGCGGCGGCCGTGCGAGGTCATGATGATCAGATCGCTGTTGCAGTCCTTGGCGGTCTGCACGATGCCCTCGGCGGCGAAGCGATCCAGCACATGCCGCGGCGTGGCCTTGATGTTGGCAGCGGCGGCCAGCTCCAACGCCGGACGCAGGATCTTTTCAGCGGCCGCTTCGCGCTCGGTGCGATATTCCGGGCTGGCCTCATAGCCCACGCTCCAGCCCATTGCGTCGTACATGCCCATCGCCCATGGCTCGGACACGGTGACGATATCCACTTTCGCACCGGTTGCCTTGGCCAGCTCCAGGCCTTGGAACAAACCGCGATGCGATAGCTCGGACGCATCGATGGCGATCAGGATTCGTTTGTACATGATGACCTCCCGGATGGACCGGCAGCGGCGCCGGCGACTTGAGATTGGCAGCACTCAGCAACGCAGACCTTGATACAGATCAATCTTGCACCTGGCGGACGGTCGCGCCTGAAGCGGCTCACCTGGCTGACGAGCGACCATCTCCATCGCGCCAGTAGCGTGCTCACAACTGGCCTGTTCGCGTGTGCGCTGCATTGCGCACCGGCCGTGTCCGCCTGACGGCTGCGCGATCGCTTTTGTAACGATTCTTCTTCGTTGCCTTCAGTCGGTGGGCGCGTCATCGGCAGCACCCCGGGGTACGCGCACGCGTGCCGGATTGCCCACGGCGGTCGCACCGGCCGGCACATCGCGCGTGACCACCGCACCGGCACCGATCACCGCGTCGTCGCCGATGCTGACGCCCGGCAGGATGATTGCCCCGCCCCGATCCACACATTGCGCCCGACGCGGATCGGCCGCCCGAATTCCAGCCCGCTGGCGCGTCCGGCCGCATCGCGCGGATGGTCGGCAGCGTAGAACTGCACGGCGGGCCCCACCTGCGTGCCTTCGCCGATATGCACCTGACAGATATCCAGAATCACGCAATTGAAGTTGAGGAACACGCCCGCGCCCAGATGGATGTTGTAGCCGTAATCGCAATGAAATGGCGGCCGGATCACCGCACCGGCACCCACCTCGGCAAGCCGCTCGACCAGCAATGCGTGCCGCTGTGCGGCTGGCTGCGCGCCAGTGGCGTTATAGCGTGCCATCCACGCCGCAGCCGCCGCCTGATCGGCCTGCAGTTGCGCATCGGTGGCGTTGTAGAGTTCGCCAGCCAGCATTTTCTGTTTTTCGGTCTGCATGCCGCCGCGTGCCTATGCAATGAACTGCCGACAGGGTGGCATGGATATCGCGCGGTATGCATCGAGCGATGCACCAATCGCCTTGGCTTGCCGGCTCGAAGTGGCTTACAGAACCTTGCGATCTGGCGATTGGCTAAAGCGATTGGCGCATTCAGCACTGGAGTGGAAACCGCCAATGGAGATGTCGAGCATCGGCCTCGCCCGCGAGGTAGGTGTGTCGCCACTCCATTGCTTGCCGCATCCGTTGCAATGCCTTGGCGCCAGCATCGATACTCCTGACCGTGCCCTTGCGGCACGACCACGTTCAAGGACGACGTCATGACACGATGTGTAGCTGCCTGCGTTGCGTTATTGCTGTGGGCATGCGTCAGCACACCTGCCAACGCAACCTCCTCACTTTCGTTTGAGGGCGGCGGAAGCATCGATACTCCTGACCGTGCCCTTGCGGCACGACCACCTTCAAGGACGACGTCATGACACGATGTGTAGCTGCCTGCGTTGCGTTATTGCTGTGGGCATGCGTCAGCACACCTGCCAACGCAACCTCCTCACTTTCGTTCGAGGGCGGCGGATACTGGATAGACTTCGAAATCGGTCACGTCACCCGACCAGTGATCGCCAGTCTTCGTTTCAATGCACCTGGCGACAGCAAGGGCGTGTTGTTGCGGGGCAATTTCCGGGTCAAGACGTTCGATACCAAACGCAGAATCCTCCGCCTGATTTACACAGGAGAAGACACGCGCGTGCCGCCCTTTTTCCTGGTCGTGCTCGCCAACAAATCGACACTGACCGTGAACGGCAAGCAGATCAACTCACGCTTCAGCTGGGAAATGTAGGCGCGCGACGGGGCAACAGCGGGGAGGCTTCCGCCATCGATCAGCTGTCGAAGATGGTCACGCGATCTCGCTTGGCGCATGCGGTGCAGTAGCGGCCGGCCCCGCTTGCTGCATGCCCAGTACACCGCACTACGCCCTCCCCTGCCAAAGAACACGCACGCGCAGGCGAGCGACCCCTGACTACACCACGGTCAGATTGGCGTAGGCCATCACCAGCCACTTGGCGCCGACCTCGTCGAACTGCACCTGCACGCGCGCATGCGCACCGGCGCCTTCGTAATCGACCACCACGCCGCCGCCGAACTTGGGATGTTCGACGTTGGCGCCGAGCTTGATCGGCGCGGTCTCCACGATGCCATGGACCGGGCCACCGCGCGCCGCGCCCAGCGATGCGGTGCGCGAAACCTGCACCTTCGGGCGCACTTCGTTGAGCAGGTCGCGCGGAATCTCGCGCAGGAAGCGCGAGGGCACGTTGTAGTTGTCCTGGCCATGGATGCGACGCGATTCGGCGTAGCACAGCACCAGCTTTTGCCGCGCGCGGGTGATGCCCACGTACGCCAGACGCCGTTCCTCTTCCAGCCGCCCACTTTCTTCCAACGAGCGCGCGCTCGGGAACAGACCGTCTTCCAGACCGACCAGGAACACGATCGGAAATTCCAGTCCCTTGGCCGAATGCAGCGTCATCAGCTGCACGCCTTCTTCGCCAGCCTGCGCCTGGCCTTCGCCGGCCTCCAGCGAGGCATAGGCCAGGAAGGCGACCAGTTCGGTCATGCCCTGGCTGTCTTCGTCGTCGGGGCGGGTGAAGCGCGAGGCGACCGACACCAGTTCGTCCAGGTTCTCGGTACGCGATTCCGAATCCAGCCCGCCACGGCTTTCCTTGGCCCAATGCTCGCGCAGGCCCGAGCGCATCAGCACATGGTCGATGCGTTCGGCCAGTTCCATCTGCCCGGTTTCGGCATGCAGCTGGCCGATCAGGCTGAGGAAGGTGGCCAGCGCATTGCGTGCGCGTGCGGCCAGCGTGTTCTGCTGCGTACACAGCATCGCCGCTTCCCACAACGACAGCGCACTGGCACGTGCCAGCCGGCGCACCTCATCCAGCGTCCGGTCGCCAATGCCGCGCGTGGGCGTGTTGACCGCGCGTTCGAACGCAGCGTCGTCGCTGCGATTGGTCAGCAGGCGCAGGTAAGCCAACGCGTCCTTGATTTCGGCACGTTCGAAAAAGCGCATGCCGCCATACACACGGTACGGCAACTGCTCGGAAATCAGCGCCTCTTCCAGCGCGCGCGATTGCGCGTTGCTGCGGTAGAGCACCGCCACTTCGCCATAACTGCCGCCGTCGCGCACCCACTGCCGTGCACGCTCGACCACATAGCGCGCTTCGTCCACTTCGTTGTATGCCGCATACAGATCGATCGGGTCGCCATCGCCGGAATCGGTCCACAACTGTTTGCCGATACGGTCCGGGTTGTGCGCGATCACTGCATTGGCAGCGCCCAGGATATTGGCGCTGGAGCGGTAGTTCTGCTCCAGCCGCACGGTCTGCGCGCCAGGGAAATCCTTCAGGAAACGCTGGACATTCTCGACCTTGGCACCGCGCCAGCCATAGATGGCCTGGTCGTCGTCGCCCACCACGAACACGTTGCCCGATTCGCCGGCCAGCACCCGCACGAAGGCATACTGGATGGCGTTGGTGTCCTGGAACTCGTCCACCAGAATCTCGCGGAAGCGTGCGCGGTAATGCGCCAGCAATGCGGGCGTGTCGCGCAGCAACTCGTGTGCGCGCAGCAGCAACTCGGCGAAATCCAGCAGCCCGGAGCGGTCGCAGCGTTCCTGGTAGGCCGCATACACCTGCCGGCGCACCTCGGTCCAATCGTCGTTGGGCTCAGGCTGGATATGTTGCGGACGGCGGCCCTCGTCCTTCTGCTCGTTGATCCACCAGCTCAGTTGCTTGGGCGGATACTTGCTCTCGTCCAGCTCCAGCGCCTGCACCACGCGCTTGACCAGCCG
This sequence comes from Xanthomonas phaseoli pv. phaseoli, assembly GCA_022749655.1. GTDB lineage: Bacteria > Pseudomonadota > Gammaproteobacteria > Xanthomonadales > Xanthomonadaceae > Xanthomonas > Xanthomonas phaseoli. The sequence continues at coordinate 861,354 of CP094243.1, read as the reverse complement.
CAACTGGTCGTCGCTGTCCATGACCTGGAAACCTTCCGGTAGCCGCGCGTCCTGCCAATGCAGACGCAACAGGCGATGGGCCAGCCCGTGAAATGTACCGATCCACATCCCGCGGCTGCCATTGCGCAGCTGCAGGTCGGTGCGGTGACGCATTTCGCCGGCCGCCTTGTTGGTGAAGGTCACCGCGAAGATGCCGTGGTTGGGCACGCCCTGGACTTCGTTGAGCCAGGCGATGCGATGGATCAGCACGCGCGTCTTGCCGGAGCCGGCGCCGGCCAGCACGAGGTAATGCCCCGGCGGCGCGGAAACGGCCTCGCGCTGGGCGGGGTTTAAATGATCGAGCAAATGAGAGACATCCACCGGCGCATTTTACCGGTTGTGGCGTCGCTGCGGCTGAGATTGCGATGAAGCGGTTGGGATTGCTGCCTCTCATCCGCCCTTCGGGCACCTTCCCCCGCAGGCGGGGAAGGCAGGATAGTGGTTGCTCTGCCGCCTGCCAGAGAAGGCCGACGCTGATTGCTCTGCCGCTCGCCAGAGAAGGCGCGACGCTGCTTGCTTTCCAGCCTGCAAGAGCGCAGACGGATGCTCGCCGTGGCAGAGCCCCTCTCCCGCCTGCGGGAGAGGGGTTGGGGTGAGGGCAAGAGGCGCAGCCGACGCATTGCGGGTCATCCGAAGCTTTGCTCGCCCCCTCATCGGTGCTATGCGTCGCCTTTGCCCATCGAAGAGGCCAGCGTCACTGACGGAGACGGCAGCCAAGCTACATTTCCAATCTCCACACGCCTATCAGCGTCCCAGCTGCAACACCACATCCCGCGCAATCGCCGCGGCCTGCTCGCGCAACTCCGGCACCGCCAGGCTTTCCCACAGCGTGCCGATGCGCAGGCTGCCGATCACCCGCAACTGCGGCTGCATCCGTCCATCGGCATCGATCAGGCTGCCATCGGGGCCGGTGTCCACGCCGATCCCGTGTGGACCGGCCACTGCGATGCCCTGCCCCAGCAATTGCTGCAGCAGCCGGTTACCCATCGCCTGCACCCGCATTTCCACCCCCGTGGCATTGACCAGGGTCTGCACATCCAGCTGCAAGGCATGTCCGGCGCTGGCGGCTCCGGCACTCACGCGCACGCAAGCGCCCACCTCGAAGGCCACATCCAGCCGTGCGCGATGTACCTGCAGCTGACCGCGTGCCTGCATCGCCTGCAGCTGCGCATGCACCGTTGCGGCGATGCGATGCCGATGCACGTCCCAGTAGCGCACCACATGCCGCAGAAAACGGCGCTGGTCGGCAACCGACAGCGTCTGCCATAACGCCTGGCTCAACGGCCGGATGCGTTCCATCACGCTCTGCCATGGCAGGCCCTGCGCGGCGGCGATGCGCGCATGCTGGCGCAGTGTGCGCATGCGCGCGCGCGCAGCGGCATTGTCAGCAGCGGCTGTGGATCGAACAGCGCCACGCCGCCGTGCGCCTGCGGCAACGGCAGCAAGCCATGCCGCGACACCACATGCACGCTTGCCCGATGCGCCTGCGCTGCCAGCGTCACCACGGTATCGGCCATGCTCAAGCCCGAACCGACGATGCACACGGCCGCGTCCGGTGGCAGCGCTGCCACCGCCTCGGTCTCCCAGGCTTCGACACGCTGCGCGCGCGACAGCCCGGTGGTACCTCGCAGCGGCAGCGGTCGCAGCGCATTGCCCACTGCCAAGACCACCACGCTCGCCTGCAACAGCTGTCCATCGTCCAGCTGCAACAGTGCGCCATCGGCATTGGGTTGCAGGGCCTGCACGCGTGCGCAGTGCACACGCAGCGTCGCTGGGCTGTGCGCGCATGCCGCCTGCAGGCGGTCGCGCAAGTACGGGCCATAGTGCCGCCGCCCCACGAACTGCAGCGGCAACTGTGCATCGTCCAGTTCGGGGCAAACAGGCGTTCGCGCGCAGGTAATCGACAAAGTCGTGGGGCAGCTGCGGCAGCGCACTCATGCGCGCGGCCGGCACATTGAGCAGGTGTTCGCTGCGCGCGGTGGAATACGCCACACCTTCGCCAAGCGCCGCATGCGGCTCGATCAGGACAATCTGCAATGGCGCTGCGGACTGGCGCAGCAGCTGCAGCGCAACCAGCACACCGGACGCGCCACCGCCGACGATGGCGATGACGGCATCGCCGGGATCACGCAGTGTATTCATGTCGACATTGTAGGCGATGCATCGGCCACACCCGCAGGCCGTCACCGGTAGTGGCTGTCTTCCACGGCATCGCAAGCGCGGTGTGTGTCAACGCCTCCCACACGCCCTGCCTGCCAAGCACTTACGATTGGCGGGTCAGCATCGGCACGCGCCATTGGGAATCTGCAACATGTCCATCGCCCTGGTCAGGCTCATCCTCTACGTCCACGATGTGGCGGCAATCAAGGCGTTCTACCAGACCCATTTCGCGCTCGCCGTCACCGAGGAGATTGCCGACGCGTGGGTGGTGCTTGCAGCTGGCGGCATCGAGCTGGCGCTGCACCGGGTGGGCGACGCCTACCGACAGCGGCCATCGACGCCTGCGCCGGGCCCTGTCGCGGATGCGACACGCACGACCACCAAGCTGGTGTTCGCCATCGCCAGCGATCTGCCCGCGCATCGCGCGCAACTGCAACACGCGGGCGTGCATGTGGGCGAGCTCAAACGTTATCCCGGCTTTGCATACCAGCTGTACGACGGCCGCGACCCGGAGGGCAACGTCTTCCAGGTCATGCGCCTGGATTGACCCAGGCGCCCTACATCAACGCATCGGCCAGCCGCGCAATGCCCTCGCGGCTGCGGCGCCAGGCCGGGCGGCGACGCCACTGTTCCAACGTCAATTGCCGCGCATTGGCGAGGTAATCCTGCTCGATCTCACGCAACCGTTGCACCACGCCGGTGTCGTAACAGAGCATGCCGATCTCGGCGTTGAGCGCGAACGAGCGGATGTCCAGGTTGATCGAGCCCACCAGCGCGATGTCGTCATCCATGCTCAGGTGCTTGGCATGCAGAAAGTGCGGGCGATACAGCGCAATCTTCACCCCGCAACGCAGCAGCTCTTCGAAATAGGCCTCCTGCGCCCACGCGACCAGGCGTTGGTTGTTGTGCTCGGACAGGATCAACTGCACATCCACTCCCGACACCGCAGCGATGCGCAAGGCGCTCAACAAGGCTTCGTCGGGTACGAAGTACGGCGTGACCAGCACCACCTTGCGCCGCGCCAGATGGATCACCGCATTGATCGCATCGCGCGCATTTTCGAACGGGTACGCCGGCCCGCTGGGCAGCAGTTGCGTGGCGATATTGGCTTCGCAGACCGGCGCATCGGGCCACACGTCCAGCCGCTCTCCGGTTTCGGTGAACCAGTCGCTGGCGAAGACCGCTTCCAGATGATTGACCACCGGCCCGCGCACGCGTGCCACCAATTCGCGATTGGGCACGCCATCAATGAAGCCGGCCTCGGCCAGATTCTGCGAACCGACAAACGCCACCCGGTTGTCGAGCACCGCAATCTTGCGATGGTTGCGCAGATCCATGCGGCCGCTGCGACGCCAGCGCAAACCGCCCGGCAATACCGCCAGCACCTGCACGCCACCGGCCTGCAGGCGCTTGCGGTAGCGGCGCAGGCCGCGCTTGGCGCCCACCGCATCCAGCAGCACGCGGCAACGTACGCCGCGCGCGCTGGCGCGTTCCAGCGCCGCTACCACCGCCTCGCCCACCGCATCGTCGAACATCAGGTAGTACAGCAGGTGCACACGTTTGTCGGCCGCGTCGATCGACGCGATCAGGGCCTGCAACGACTGCGCGTAATCGTCGAGCAATTCCACCGCGTTGCCCAGCGTGGGCATGAAATCGCCTTCGCGTTCGATCAGCGGCACCACTTCGGCACTGCTGGTGTCTGCCTGGGGCATCCAGCGCAACGCATGCAAGGGCAGTTGTTGTTCGCGAATCACCTGCAAGGCGGTGGCTTGCCGCTCCACCCGCAGCCGCGACAACCACGGGTGGCCGAACAACAGATACAGCGGCAGGCCGACCACCGGCACGAAGCCGATCAGCAGCAGCCAGCTGCGCGCCGCACCCGGCGTGGTGCGGGCGGGAATCCATAGCAGTGCGGCCAGGCGGATCGCCCAGTCCAGCGCCAGCAGCCAGGTGCCTGTGACCCAATCGGGCAGCATCAGTGGTCCGTTCTCATCAGGAATGCGATTCTGACTTGGCCGCGCGCAAACGCAACGGCGGCGGCGCACAGACAGGGGGCAATAGCGAAACGGCCCGCCTTGCGCATCGGCCGGCTGCACGCGTTCGGCGCAGACCTGCCGCAACGTCTGCACGAAGGCCGACTGCATCCGGGTGGGATACCAGTCGGCGCGCGTGGTCATGCCGATCTGCCGGCGCAGCAGCGGCCCGGCGCTGCCGATCTCCTCGAGCAGGCCGGCGCGGCGCTCGAACAGAAACTGGTCGCGCGACATCAAGGTCAACCAGTCGCCTTCCAGCAGCAGGCCGCGCACGGTCAGCTCGGCGCCGCATTCGATGCACACCGGCGGCGGCTCCAGCTGGTGGTCGCCGAACAGCTGCTCCCAGCGCGCGCGCACCGGCGTGCCGGCGGCAGCGATCACCCAGGGGTAATCGCGCAGTTGCGCAAACGCATAGCCCTGCCCGGCCAAGGGGTGGCCGCTACGCGCCACGATCACCGGTTCGTCGTCGAACAGCGGCTCCTGCAGCACATCGCGCACCGGCAACGGGTCGCGCAGCGCACCGATCAACAAATCCAGGCCGCCCTCGCGCAGCTGCGCCAGCAATTGGGCGTACGGGCCCTCGACCACCTGGACGCTGGCCCCGGGTGCGCACGCGCAAACCGCGCCAATACCTGCGGCAACAGGATGGCGCGCGCCAGCGGCATCACCCCAACGTAAGGCGCCCGGCGTGCTGCGAACGCAATGCGGCCACCTCGTCCAGCCCGGCACGCAACTCGGCCAGCGCCAGCCGCACCTGCCGCAACAGCCGCAGCGCCACCGGCGTGGGCTGCATGGTCTTGCCGCGGCGTACCGTCAGCGGCACTTCGATCACATCGGCCAGCGACTGCACCGCCCGGTAGATCGCCGGCTGCGAAACGCCGGCGCGCACCGCCGCCAACGCGTAACTGCCTGCCACATCCACCGCCACCAAGGCCTGCAGCTGGCCCAGCGACACCCGCCGCTCCAGCCCAGGGCGCGCGGGCAGGCGCAGCGCACGCCGCGCAACTGCGATCCCCGGCCCAGATGCGCCAGCACCCGCTCGATACGCGGCACCAGCAACCCGGCAGCCTCGGTGGCCGCCATGCCACCCGGGTGCCGGTCGAACAGGCGCACGCCCAGTTGCTGCTCAATCGCGCCACGGCCTGGGTCAGCGCCGGTTGCGACAAATTCACCCGCGGCGCCGCCGCGCTGATGCTACCGGCCTGGTGCACCACGACCAGCGCATACAGGTGACGCAGATTCGGTTCCGGGATCGGCTGCATGCTCTAACTATAAGCAAAACCAATATGCATACCTCAAATGAATCTTGAGGCGATTGACTCTGCCCAGCCAGACTCGGCGCACTCTTAACGAGGATGGATGGATGAGCCAGGTCGTTACCCGGATCGAGCGCACGCCGCTGGCCATCGTCGACGGGCTGGCGCAGGCCGGCGTGGCCACCGTGCACGAAGCGCAGGCCCGCAGCGGCCTGCTGCACCATCGACTACGTCCCATCTACGCCGGTTGCCGCATCGCCGGCACCGCGGTCACCGTGTCGATTCCGCCCGGCGACAACTGGATGATGCATGTGGCCATCGAGCAACTGCAGGCTGTGCTGGTGGTCGCGCCGACCAGCGACTGTTGCGACGGCTACTTCGGCGACCTGCTGGCCACCTCGGCGCAGGCGCGCGGATGTCGCGGCCTGATCATCGATGCCGGCGTTCGCGATGTGCGCGATCTCACCGCCATGCAATTCCCTGCGTGGAGCCGCGCCATCTGCGCGCAGGGCACCATCAAGGAGACGCTCGGTTCGGTCAACGTGCCGCTGGTGTGCGCCGGGCAACTGATCCAGCCCGGCGATGTGGTGGTGGCCGACGACGATGGCGTCTGCGTGGTGCCGCGTGCCAGCGCTGCCGATGTGCTGACCGAGGCGCAGGCGCGCCAGGCACGCGAGCTGCTCAAGCGCGAACGCCTGGCACGCGGCGAACTGGGCCTGGACATCTATGCGATGCGCGAACGCCTGGCCGCCAAAGGCCTGCGCTATGTCTGAGCACGTGCGCGCCATGTGGATGCGCGGTGGCACCTCCAAGGGTGGATTCTTTCTGGCCGACGATCTGCCCGCCGACACCGCCGCACGCGACGCGTTCTTACTGCGCGCCTACGGCTCGCCGGATGCGCGCCAGATCGACGGCATGGGCGGCGCCGACCCGCTGACCTCAAGGTCGCCGTGGTGTCGCGCTCGGCGCGTGCCAATGCCGACGTGGACTATCTGTTCCTGCAGGTCGCGGTGGAACAGGCGCAGGTCAGCGATGCACAGAACTGCGGCAACATGCTGGCCGGAGTTGCCCCGTTCGCGCTGGAACGTGGCTTGCTCCCCACATGCAACGGCCAGACCCAGGTGCGCATCTTCATGCGCAACACCGGCACCTTGGCTACCGCCACCGTGCAGACGCCCGATGGCACGGTGCGTTACGACGGCGATGCCCGCATCGACGGCGTCCCCGGCACGGCCGCGCCGGTCGCGCTGGCATTCGCCGATATCGCCGGCTCTTCGTGCGGCGCGCTGCTGCCGAGCGGGCATGCGGTGGACACGCTCGAGGGCCTGCAGGTCACGCTGATCGACAACGGCATGCCCTGCGTGGTGCTACGCGCCAGCGATGTCGGCATCAGCGGTTACGAAGAACGCGCCACGCTCGACGCCGATGCTGCGCTCAGGGCGCGCCTGGAAACACTGCGCCTGCAGGCAGGTCCGGTGATGCAGCTGGGCGACGTGCGCCACGCCACGGTGCCGAAGATGATGCTGGTCGCCGCCCCGCGCGCCGGTGGCGCGATCAGCGTGCGCTCGTTCATCCCGCACCGCTGTCATGCCTCCATTGGCGTACTGGGTGCGGTCACGGTCGCCACTGCCTGCCTGTTGCCCGGCTCGCCCGCGCACGCACTGGCGCAGGTGCCCGGCGGGCGCAGCCAGCGGCTGGATGTCGAACACCCCAGCGGTGCGAGCAGCTGCCTGATCGATCTCGATGCGCACGGCGCCGTAGTCGGTGCCGCGGTGCTCCGCACGGCGCGCAAATTGTTCGATGGCGAGCTGTATGGCTGAACGTTCCGCTGCATCGCCAAGCTGCCGCGGCCGCCATCGCAGCGGCGCGTGCGCGCGTGTGCTGCTCAAGCAGATCATCGACAGGCAGAGCGCCGTGACCCGTGCCCATCCGCACATCGGGACCACCATTGCCGTTGCGACCTGCAGCTTCCGTCCACCGGACCGTCCCACCTGGCGCACAGGCAGTCGCTGGCGCCCCGCTTCCGCTGCAACACGCACACCATCGCCATGATCATCGACTGCCACGGCCACTACACCACCGCACCCGCCGCGCACGATGCGTTTCGCAAGGCGCAGATTGCGCATTACACGGACGCAACGCTGCCGGCGCCGGTGTATCCGCATATCAGCGACGATGCGCTGCGCGAAAGTGTCGAGCTGCACCAACTGCGCCTGCTGCGCGAGCGCGGCGCCGACATGACGATTTTTTCGCCACGCGCCAGCACCATGGCGCATCACATCGGCGACGAAGCGGTGAGCCAGGTGTGGACGCGCCACTGCAACGACCTGATCGCGCGCGTGGTACAGCTGTATCCGCACACCTTTATCGGCGTGTGCCAGCTGCCGCAATCGCCAGGCGTGCCGATCGCGCACGCGATCGCCGAACTGGAACGCTGCGTCAACGAACTGGGTTTCGTCGGCTGCAATCTCAATCCCGACCCGTCCGGCGGGCACTGGAATGGCGTGCCGCTGACCGACCGCGCCTGGTACCCGTTCTTCGAGAAAATGGTGGAACTGGACGTGCCGGCGATGGTGCACGTCTCCGGCAGTTGCAATGCCAATTTCCATGCCACCGGCGCGCATTACCTCAATGCCGACACCACGGCCTTCATGCAGTTTCTCGAAGGCGATTTGTTCGCCGATTTTCCGCAATTGCGTTTCATCATTCCGCACGGCGGCGGTGCGGTGCCGTATCACTGGGGCCGTTTCCGCGGCCTGGCCGACATGCTGGGCAAGCCTGCGCTGTCCACGCATGTGATGCGCAATGTGTTCTTCGATACCTGCGTGTATCACCAGCCCGGGATCGACCTGTTGTTCGAGGTGATCGACATCGACAACATCCTTTTTGGCTCGGAAATGGTCGGCGCGGTGCGCGGCATCGATCCGCAGACCGGCCACTATTTCGACGACACCAAACGCTACATCGATGCGCTGGCCATTTCCGACGCCGATAAGCGCAAGGTGTTCGAACGCAATGCGCGTCGGGTGTATCCGAGATTGGACGCGCAATTGCGTGCGCGTGGGCTGTGACTGCGGCGTTGCACGGCGAGCTTGCCGTATTGCTCCCTTCTCCCATTGCGACATTGTCCCTCCTTTATGGGGGAGAAGGTGGCCCGAAGGGCCGGATGAGGGTACGTGCGAAGCCTCGTGTCCATCGTGTCCCTGCGGCTTCGCCCGTACCTCACCCCAACCCCGCTGGCGCGCCGGCCCGCGCCAGCGGCGCGAGCACTCAAGGCACGCACACCTTCGGCGTGCAAGCCGTGCCTTGTCGCCCCGGGAGACGGACGCAGTCACGCGCCGCTGCCCATTTGACCTTGGTCTTGGCTGGCTTGACTTAGCTGCGCGATATCGGCAATGACACCTCCAACGGTACCTGCACGCACCAATACGGAATCCGACATCCACAAACGCAAACGCAAACACCCGCCGTTCGGCGGGTGTTTGCTTGAATGCAGATCGCGTAATCGGTGGATTACTTGATCTTGCCTTCCTTGTACATCACGTGCTTACGCACGACCGGGTCGTACTTCATCATTTCCATCTTCCCCGGAGTGTTTTTCTTGTTCTTGTCCGTGGTGTAGAAGTGGCCGGTAGCGGCCGAGGAAATCATACGGATCTTGTCACGCTTGCCTTTTGCCATGACTGCTTACTCCTCAGACCTTTTCGCCGCGCGCACGCAGCTCTTTCAGAACGGCATCGATGCCGTTCTTGTCGATGGTGCGCAATGCATGCGCGGAAACACGGAGCTTCACCCAGCGGTTTTCGCTGGCAACCCAGAAGCGACGCTCGTGCAGGTTGGGCAGGAAGCGACGACGGGTTCTGTTGTTTGCGTGGGAGACGTTGTTACCCGTCTGCACACGCTTGCCGGACACTTGGCATACGCGGGACATTACGCACCTCGATAAATGAATTGCCACCCATAGCCTGGGGAGCGGCGGCCCCGACAGCGCCAGGGCTGTCACGCAACGTTGGGAATCAAGAACTTACGCTGGAACAGGCCGGCAACCCCATTGCGCTGGGTACCGCCATCCGGAGCGATCCGGGCACAGCGAGCCGCGCATTATGCACGGCTTTCCTATGTGCCGCAAGCACTTACGCTACCTGCCCAGCCGCGGTTGCCGGCGCACACCGGTAACCGTGCCAAGGCACGATCACCCGCCTTCGGCGTGCGCTGGCGCAGCGACCCGGCGCAGTTCCGCCCAGGCACTACGCGCCACCTGCCAGGCCGAGCGCAGGAACAACAGCAGCAAGGCCATTGCGATCAGCAGGTCCGGCCAGCCACTGCCGAACGCCCACACCGCTGCGCTGGCCGCCAGCACCGCAATGCCCTCGTAGACATCGTTGCGCGAGCAGGCCCAGGCCGACGCCAGGTTGATGTCGCCGTGACGGTAGGGCCACAACAGGCGCAGGCAGACCAGATTGGCAGCGAAGTTCAGCGCCGCCACCACCCCCATGCTCTGGAACAGCGGCAGCTGCGGGTGGGCCAGTTTCCAGCCGATCTCGGCTGCCACCGCCAGCGCTGCCAGCAGAATCATGCCGGCCTTGAGCAGGGCCACCCGCGCCTTGGCGGTCAGGCTGGCGCCAACCACCGCCAGGCTGAGTGCATAGGTGAGTGCATCGCCCAGATTGTCCAAGCTGCCGGACAGCAGCGAAGCCGCGCCGCTATGCAGCGCGCCGGCCAACATCAGCGCAAAGCTGCCGGTATTGATCGTCAGCACCCACCACAGGACGCGCCGCTGGCGCGCCTGCATGGCAGCCACATCCACGGCCTTGCCGCAGCCGCAGCAGGCATCGCTCATGGCGTGCTCCCGTGCGGCTGCGTGGGGAGCGATGCGACGCGTGGCGCCCGCTCCCGATGCAGCCAGCGATACAGCACCGGTAACACCAGCAGGGTGAGCAGGGTGGAAGAGACGATGCCGCCGATCACCACCGTGGCCAGCGGGCGCTGCACTTCGGCGCCGGCCCCGACGTTGAAGGCCATCGGCACGAAGCCCAGCGCGGCCACCAGGGCGGTCATCAGCACTGGCCGCAGCCGCGCCAGCGCGCCTTCGCGCAATGCCTGCTCCAGCGGCATGCCGTCAGCGCGCAGGCTGCGCACGAAGGCGATCATCACCAGGCCGTTGAGCACCGCCACGCCCGACAAGGCGATAAAGCCCACGCCGGCGGAAATCGACAGGGCCAGCCCGCGCAGGGCCAAGGCCACCACGCCGCCGGTCAGCGCCAGCGGCACGCCGCTGAACACCACCAGCGCATCGCGCAGCGAGCCGAACGACCAGTACAGCAACGCGAAGATCAGCAGCGAGGTGCCCGGCACCACCCAGGCCAGGCGCTGGCTGGCAGAGATCAATTGCTCGAAGGTGCCGCCGTAGCCGATCCAGTACCCGGTGGGCAGTTTGACCTGCGCCTTGACGCGTTGCTGCACCTCGGCCACGAAGCCGCCCAGATCGCGATCGCGCACGTTGGCGGTGATCACGATGCGGCGCTTGCCGTCTTCGCGGTTGATCTGGTTTGGCCCCAGCACGGTATCGACCTTGGCGACCTCGCGCAGCGGCACGGTGCTCGGCTCGCCACTGCGCCATCCTGCCGCGCGGCTGGACTCGTCCGCATCGGCACGTTCGCCATCGCCGCGCAGCGGGATCGGCAGATCGGCCAGCGCGGTCGGGTCCTGGCGCAGGGCTTCGGGCAGGCGCACCACGATGTCGAAGCGCCGGTCGCCTTCGAACAATTGCCCGGCTTCCTGCCCGCCCACCGCCGCCGCCACGGTGTCCTGCACCACGCCGGGATTGAGCCCGTAGCCGGCCAGTGCGGCGCGATCGGGCACCACCGCCAGCATCGGCAAACCGGTGGCCTGTTCCAGGCTCACATCGGCCGCACCGGGCACCGCGCTGGCGATTTCCTGCACGCGCTGCCCGAGCGTGACCAGCGTGTCCAGATCGTCGCCGTACACCTTGATCGCCACATCCGCACGCACGCCGGAGATCAGCTCGTTCATGCGCATCTGGATCGGCTGGGTGAACTCGTAATTGTTGCCGGGCAACTGCTTCACCGCCTCCTCGATCTCGGCCAGCAACTGCGCCTTGGGCTTGCGCGGATCCGGCCACTGCGCGCGCGGATGCATGATCAGGAACGTGTCGGCCACCGACGGCGGCATCGGGTCGGTGGCCACTTCGGCGGTGCCGAGCTTGCCGAACACATGCGCCACCTCCGGAAACTGCTTGATGCGTTTTTCCAGCGTGGATTGCATGGTGATGGCCTGCTCCAGGCTGGTGCCGGGAATGCGCAAGGCATGCAGCGCAATATCGCCTTCGTCCAGGTTGGGGATGAACTCGCTGCCCAGGCGGGTGGCCAGCACCGCGCACAGCGCCACCGTTGCAAGCGCTGCAATGCCGACCCAGCGGCTGTGCCGAAGCGCACGATCGAGCAAGGGCGCGTAGACGCCGCGCGCCCAGCGCATCGCGCGGTTTTCGTGCTCGGCCACCTTGCCGCCGAGCAGCAGCGCGATCGCGGCCGGCACGAAGGTCAGCGACAGCAGCATCGCGCCAGTCAGCGCCAGCACCACGGTGATCGCCATCGGGTGGAACATCTTGCCTTCGATGCCGGTGAGCGCGAACACCGGCAGATACACCGCGGTGATGATGCCCAGGCCGAACAGGCTGGGGCGGATCACCTCGGCGGTGGCCTCGGCAGTGAGCTCGAAACGCTCATCGCGTTCGAGCACGCGCCCCAGCCGCAGTTGCGCTTCGCCAAAGCGGCGCAGGCAGTTCTCCACGATGATCACCGCGCCATCGACGATCAGACCGAAATCCAGCGCACCCAGGCTCATCAAGTTGCCGGACACGCCACCACGCACCATGCCGGTGAGCGTGAACAACATCGCCAGCGGGATCACTGCCGCGGTGATCAGGGCTGCGCGCACGTTGCCCAGCAACAGGAACAACACCACGATGACCAGCAACGCGCCTTCGATCAGGTTCTTGGCGACGGTGACGATGGTGCGGTCCACCAATGCGGTGCGGTCGTACACCGGCACTGCCTGCACGCCCGCCGGCAAGCTGGCATTGGCCACCTCCAGCCGCTGCGCTGCGGCCTGCGCCACGGTGCGGCTATTGGCACCGACCAGCATGAACACCGTGCCGAGCACCACTTCGCTGCCGTCCTGGGTGGCGGCGCCGGTGCGCAATTCGCGTCCCTCGCCCACCTGCGCCACATCGCGTACGCGGATCGGCACGCCGGCGCGCCGATCCAGCACGATCGCACCGATCTGCGCGATGTCGTCCACCTGCCCCGGCACCCGCACCAGAAATTGCTGGCCGTTACGTTCGATATAGCCGGCGCCGATGTTGCGGTTGTTGGACTCCACTGCCTGGGCAACCTCGTCCAGGGTGAACCCCAGCGCGACCAGGCGCGCCGGATCGGGGTGATATGGATCTGCCGCGCATACCCACCGATGGTGTTGACCTCGGTGACGCCCGGCACGTTGCGTAGCTGCGGGCGCACCACCCAATCCTGCAAGGTGCGCAGATCGGTCGCCGTCCACGCACTGCCATCGGGCTTGCGCGCATTCGGCTTGGCCTCGACCGTGTACATGAAGATCTCGCCCAGGCCGGTGGCAATCGGCCCCAGCTGCGGCTCCAGATCGGCAGGCAATTGCGACTTGACCTGCTGCAGACGCTCGGCCACCTGTTGCCGCGCGAAATACAGATCGGTGCCATCGGCGAAGACCGCCTTCACCTGCGACAAGCCATAGCGCGACAGCGAGCGCGTGGATTCCAGCCCCGGCAAGCCCGCCAGCACCGTCTCCAACGGAAACGTTACCCGCTGCTCGGATTCCAGCGGCGAATAGCCAGGCGCCGCGGTATTGACCTGCACCTGCACGTTGGTGATGTCGGGAGTTGCATCGATCGGCAAGCGCGAAAAACTCCACGCCCCGATCGCGATCAGCACGCCCGTCAACGCCAGCATCAACCAACGCTGCGCGATCGCAAACCGGATGATGTTGGTCAGCATGACACGCCCCTCCGTGCACACCCGGCACTCCACCGCGCCGGTCGGTGCCCTCGCCCTGACCCCAACCGGGACCGCCGCCTCCCTACCGCGCAGCCGCGCAACACGCCGAAGAAACCACCACCCACACACCAGCGTTGCTGTGGATGTTGCTGTGGATGTTGATGTTGATGTTGATGTTGATGTTGATGATGTTTGCTTTCGGGGCCCCATACCGCAGCGGCAAGGCTGGCAGATACAACCCGCAGGGCGGCGCGCATGGATGCGCGACGTTTTTGTAAGGGACAGGGACGTCCCTTACAAAAATTTCTGCCGGACTTGCGCACCCGCAGCGCCGCAGGCGCGGAGGGCGCGAGGACGGGGTGTGCTTTCTTTTTGGTTACTTTTTCTTTGCACAAGCAAAGAAAAAGTGACTCGTGCCCGACAGGGCGCGAAAGCCTTTGCTCGTGCCGCGAAAGCCTTTGCTCTAGCCCGACAGGGCGCGAAAGCCTTGGATCTGGCGTGCATCCCCGTATCCGACATTCGCTCCCACTCGAAAACGCAATGCCGCCCACCCCAACGCGCTCAATGATCATGCGAAGCCCCCGACTTTTCGATATCGGCCTTCACCAGGTAACTCTGCTCCACCACCACCGCGTCACCTGCCACCAACCCCGATACCACTTCCACCTGCTGCGCATCGCGCGCACCCAGCTTCACCGGCCGCACTTCGTAGACATCGCCCACCCGTACAAACACCACATCCCAATCGCGGAACCGCTGCAACGCACCGGTCGGCACCACCATCGCCGCCGGCTGCTGCGCCACCGTGACCCGCGCCTTCACCGCAGAACCAGGTCGCCACAAGCCATCGCTGTTGCGCAGCACCGCGCGCGCCACGGTGCTCTGGCTCGCCGTCGCCGTGCCGGGCAAGACGCGTTCCAGGGTGGTCTGCGCCACGACGCCGTCGCTGATGCGCGTGACCGTCACCGGTGCGCCGGCGGTGATGTGCCCGGCGTCGGCGCCGAAGATGTGCAGATCCACCCACAGGCTCGACAGATCGGCGATCTCGAACAAGGCCTGGCCTTCGCTGGCATTGCTGCCCAGGCTGGCATTACGCGCCAGCACGGTGCCGCCGATCGGTGCGCTCACCGCATAGGTGGTCAGGCTCAGATTGCTCTCCACCGTGGCCAGCACCTGGCCGGCGCGCACCTGGTCGCCCACGTTGACGCGCAAGCTGCGTACCGGCCCGGGAAAACGCGCGGTGGCCTGCGCTTGCGCGCCTTCTGCCGGCGTCAGTAGCCCCTGCACTTCGTGCTGGTCGGCAATGCTGCCGGCGCCGACGGCGGCCACACGAATGCCTGCGTCCTGCGCAACCTTCGCCGCGATGGTGGTGCGTCCTTCGTAGCTGGCATAACGCCAGCGATGGGTCTTGCCCTGCACGATGGCACGCACGTCCACATCGAACGAATGCGGCTCGCCGACCGTGCTGTCGGCCAGCAGGCTGCCGTCGTCGCGCGGCGTCAATTGGTGCACTTCCGTGACGCCGCCGAGCCGGGTCAGATGCACTTCCACCTTGCCGGCGGCGGCCGGCAACGGTTTGCCATCGCGGTACAGCCAGGCCTGGTACGTGGGCGGCGTGCCGTCTTCGGCGATGGCCAGCTCCACGCTGTCGCCGTCCTGGCTGAGCAAGCGCCCGCCATGCGTGCCGACCTGGGCTTCCTCGCCGTGTGCAGCGGCGCCCGCCTCGCCTTCTGCGGCATGCCCTGCGTGGTCATCGTGCGCCGCATCGCTGTTGCGGCTGCAACCACCGAGCACCAGCGCCAGCAGCAGCAGCGGCGCAATCATGAAACGTGTCATCGAAGATGATCCTGGTTGGCGCCGACGCACTGGGTCGGGCGAACGAATAGAGGTAGGTTGCGAAGAAGGTGCGCCTGGCGTGAACAGCGTTTGGCGCGCGCTGGACGCCGACATCACTGCAGATGCGGCGATTTCAACAGGGCCCCCACGCGCGGCCTGAAAACGCAGTGCAGAAACAGCATTTATGGCATCACCTGCGCAGCAGGATCGCGCACGAACGGCTGCCCGGTCAGGCGCTGGATTTCGATCAACGCGGTCTGCGCTTCCGACGCGGCGGCCAGTTGCTGCTGGCGTGCCTCGCTGCGTTGGGCCTGCAGCTGTGCCCAGTCCAGATAACTGGTCGCGCCGGCGCGATAGGCGCGCTCGGCGGCGGCATCGGCGCGTGCGAGCGCCAACAGTACATCCTCGCGCATGCGCGCCACCTCCAGCTGTGCAGCGCGGTAGCGGCCATGCGCATCGGCCAGCGTGGCGTAGAGCACCAACGCCTGCGATTGGCGTTCGATGTCCAGCAGCGACAGCTCCGCTTCGGCGGCGCGAATCTCCGGCTGCGCGCGGGCAGCGCTGCCCAATGCCAGCGAGACGCTGCCGAGCAGCGCGGTGGCGTCGTTGCCTTCGAGCCGGCGCACGCCCACCTGCCAATCCAGATCCGGGCGCGCCTGGCTGCGCGCCAGCCGCACACGGGCTTCGCGCACGCGCTGCTCGCCGTTCAAGCGCGCCAGTTCGGGCGTGGCATCGAGCAGCTGCGCCAGCACCTCGAACGCGGGAATGGCCGGCAGCTGCAACGGGTCGCCGGTAATGGCGCCGAAGTCCGGCGTGCGCTCGCCCCACAGCACCGCCAATTGGCGGCGTGCGGCAAGCAGTTCCTGCTGGGCGCGGTCGCGTTCGAGTTCTGCACGCGCCTGCAGGGCTTGGGCGGTCAGCAGCACCGATTCGGGCGATGCGCCGGCCTGCAACCGTTGGCACGCAGCGCTGACGGTGCGCTGGCGCTGGGCCAGCGTGTCCAGCGCCGCCGCGTGCCGCTGCGCGGCGATGCCGATGGCCAGGTAACGGCGCGCCACCTCGGCCAGGACGTCCAGCCGGGCCAGGGCGCGTTGCGGCGCCAGCGCGTCGATGCGGGCCTGTGCGAGGGTGCGACGCGCGTCGAACTTGCCGCCGCGTTCCAGCACGCCGGCCAGGGTGACAGTGAGTTCGGCCTGGTCCAGCGCGCGGGTGGGGCCGGTGCCGAACACGTTTTCCAGTTCGGCACCGATGCGCAACGGCGGACGCAGTGCGTCGCGCTCGGCTTCGGCGGTGAGGACCGCGCGTTGGCCATCGGCCAGGCGCAGATCGGGGTGCTGGCGGGCGACGCGTGCAATGGCGTCGTCCAGGGTCAGCACGGGTTTGGGCGGCAGGTCCTGCGCCTTGGCGCACGGCACGACCGCGAAGACGGCAAGCGCCGTCAGTCGCAACCACATGAGGGTGTCTCCGGAATCGGGATCGATGGACAGGCCGGCAGCTGCCGGCGATGCATCAGGCCGCGATCGGAGGACGCAATCCGGTCTCGCTCAGATGCGAGCGGTAGGCGGTGGTCAGCACGGGCGGCTGCCCGTGCGTGCGCGCAGGCAACGGGCCCCAGGCCAACGCCGGCAACATGGCCGGGCTGTGCCCGTGGCAGTAGCCGCTGTGCATCAAGGCATGCAGCAAACCGGCACCGTCGCGTTCGCCGGCATCGCCTTCGTCGGCACCGTCATGGCCATGCGGTGCGGTGTCGTCCAGGTGGGCCTGGTCGTGCGCCAGCGCATGCACATCGCCCAGTGCGCAGGCGACCGGTGCGACCAGCACGCCCATGACCAGCACCAGCAACGCCATCAGGCGGAGCAATGGGTGCGACAGGCGGGCGCGACGGAGCAGCATGGGCGCAGCGTATAGAGGCCGGGGTGGTTACACAATTGCATGGGCGGCGCGTGTTATTTGGGTGTGCTCGGGAACTCTGCAAGCACGGTGCGTCGAGCGCGCGGTGCCCTCGCCGCTCGCGGGATACGCGGTGAACCCGTCCGTGGGAGCTCGATGGCGGCGTTCATGCCGCCAACGGTCCCGCAAGCGGCGAGGACATCGCACCAGATAGTAGGCTGGTGATTCTTACTGAAGAGCGAGAGCCGCGTCCCGTGGTCTGGTTGCTTGTTGAAAACGCTGCACACCGGCCAACGCGACTGGTCCTTGCCCGCCTACCGTCGTGGGACCCGTGGCGGCATGAATGCCGCCAAGGAACCTACATGGACGTCTTGCGGCGTGTCCCGCGATGGTGGGCGGGCAAGGATCCTGCAGCAAACGCGAAGGCCCTGAGGGCGCGATGCCCTCACCGCACTAGAAGATTGGCCGGCGGTCGGCAATGCGACCCAACATCACGGCGCCGCGCGACCGGCCGATTTGGCGTCTATCGGGCGTGCCTTGCTCTCGGCGATGAAGGCACGCACCTGCTGCTCCAGCACCGGCAGGGTGACCGAGCCCTGGCGCAGCACCACATCGTGGAAGGCCTTGATGTCGAAGCGGTCACCCAGCTCCTTTTCTGCCTCGGCGCGCAGCTTGACGATGGTGATCTCGCCCAGCTTGTAGCTCAGCGCCTGGCCGGGCCAGGAGATGTAGCGATCAACCTCGGTGGTGACTTCGTGCTCGCTGAGCGCGGTGCGGTCGCGCAGATAGGCCAGCGCCTGCTCGCGGGTCCAGCCGTCATGGTGCACACCGGTGTCGATCACCAGCCGGCACGCGCGCCACATCTCGTAGGTGAGCCGGCCGAATTCTTCGTACGGCGTTTCGTAGATGCCCATCTCCTGGCCGAGCTTTTCGGTGTAGAGCGCCCAGCCTTCGCCATAGGCGGAAATGTAGTTTTCGCGACGGAACGCCGGCTGCTCGCCCTGCTCCAGCGCCAGCGACCCCTGCAGCGAATGGCCGGGCGAGGACTCGTGCAAGGTCAGCGCCGGCAGGTTGTACAGCGGCCGCGATGGCAGGTTGTAGGTGTTGACCCAATAGGTTGTCGCGCCGCCGCGGCCGGCGGTCCAGAACGGCGCGATGTCGTCGGGCACCGGCTTGATGGTGAAGCGCCCGCGCGGCAGCGTGCCGATGAACTTGCCCACCTGCCCGTCCACGCGCTTGGAGATCCAGGCGGCGCGTTCGAGCAACTCCTGTGGGGTCTTGGCGTAGAACTGCGGATCGGTGCGCAGGAAGGTCAAAAATTGCGCGAAGCTGCCCTTGAAACCCACCTGCTTGATGATGGCGTTCATCTGGGTCTGGATGCGCGCTACTTCATCCAGGCCGATCTGGTGGATCTGCTCGGGACTCAGCTCCAGCGTGGTGTATTCGCGGATTTGCTGGCGATAGAACGCCTTGCCGTCGGGCAATGCTTCGGCCGCCAGCGTGGTGCGTGCCTTGGGCATGTAGTCGTTGCGGAAGAACGTCAGCAGCTTGCTGTACGCCGGAAGGACGGCGGTGCGCAATGCGGCCTTGGCCTGTTCGCGCAGTTGCGCCTGCTCGGCCGCCGGGATCTGCGCAGGCAGCTGCTTGAACGGCGCGTAGAAGGTGGATTCGGTGGGGTCTTTGACATCGGCCACGGTGGCGATGGAGACATCGCGCCCGTCGAGCACGGCGCGCGGCACGCTGAATCCGCGTGCCAGGCCGGCGCGCATGTTGGCGGTCTGCTGATCGAAATAGCGCGGCACATCGTTGAGGCGCGCGATGTAGGCACGGTACTCGGCAGCGGTCTTCATCGGCCGCTGCGCCATGAACCCCAGATTCGACCAGAACGAGCTGTCCGAATTGAACGGCATCTCGTAGGCACGCAGGCGCACTTCGGCCGCCAGGTTCTCCACCTGCGGGCGGTAGATGGCGAAGTTGATCTGGTTGGCGGGCGAGAGCTGCTTCGGGTCGATGCCGTCGAGCTGCTTGAGGACGCCGTCCCAGACCGCCAGACGCGCCTGCTGCGCGGCCGCGCTGACATCGGGCAGATGGGTGTTGTCGCCGGTGGTGTCGCTGTCTTCGTCGGCCTGGCCGGTCTCGGCCTGGCGCCAGGCCCACTCTTTCTCGTAAATGGCGCGGAAGCGTGCGTCGGCAGGCGCCTCGGCGGTGAGCGTGGCGGGGGCGGCAGGCGTGGCGGCCTGCGCCGAGGTGGCGGCGAAGCCTGCGCCCAGCAGGGCGAGCGCAAGGGCGGTGGCGAGCGGAGAGGTCACGTGCGGAATGCCTGATCTGGAGCGAACGCCCGATCATCGCAGCCCTAGGCCGCGCTGCCATGGGCCGGAAGTCCCAACGCGGGCTGGCGTAGGCGCATGGGCTGGGGTGTCGGTGCTGCCCTGATATTGGCGGGCGTGTCAGGGGGACTGCCCCCATCCGCCCTGCGGGCACCTTCCCCGCAGGCGGGGAAGGACGCTGGCTTGCTCGTCGAGGGCCGGGGGAAGGGGCTGATGTACTTATCCAGCAAAGGCAGGCGCCGAGCTTGTCGGGGATGCTATTCACTCCCTCTGCCGCCTGTGGCAGAGCGCGCGTCGATGCCCTGGCGTGGCCGGAAATGCCGCCAGCTGCCCCCATCCGCCCTGCGGGCACCTTCCCCCGCAGGCGGGGAGGGAGTTGGCCTGCTCGTCGAGGGCCGGGGGAAGGGGCTGATGTGGTTATCCAGCAAAGGCAGGCGCCGAGCTTGTCGGGGATGCTGTTCACTCCCTCTGCCGCCTGTGGCAGAGCGCGCGTCGATGCCCTGGCGTGGCCGGGAATGCCGCCGGCTGCCCCCACCCGCCCTGCGGGCACCTTCCCCCCGCAGGCGGGGAAGCGAGTTGGCCTGCTCGTCGAGGGCCGGGGGAAGGGGCTGATGTGCTTATCCAGCAAAGGCAGGCGCCGAGCTTGTCGGGGATGCCGTTCACTCCCTCTGCCGCCTGTGGCAGAGCGCGCGTCGATGCCCTGGCGTGGCCGGGAATGCCGCCGGCTGCCCCCACCCGCCCTGCGGGCACCTTCCCCCGCAGGCGGAGGAAGCGAGTTGGCCTGCCCGGCCAGGGAAGAGATGCGGTGCGCTTGTCGTGGGCGGTGTTCACTCCCTCTCCCGCCTGCGGGAGAGGGTTGGGGTGAGGGCGCTTTAAGACCGAACGGCTCAGCCCTTGCGCACCACCACCAGGTGCCGCTCGCCCTCCAGGCCGGGGACCTGCAGCGGATGCACCTCGCCCACCGTCCAGCCGGCGGGCAATGCGGCGATTTCGTCGTGCGGGTACACACCCTTCATCGCCAACAGACTGCCGCCCGGGCGCAGCAGGTGGCCGCCGACGGCGATGATGCCGGCCAGCGTGTCCAGCGCGCGCGCAGTGAGGTGGTCGTAGGCAGCCGGCTCGTCCAGCGCTTCGGCACGGGATTCAGCCACGCGGGCGTTGCCCAGCTCCAGATGGCGCAAGGCCTCGCGCATGAAGCGCGCCTTCTTGCCGTTGCTTTCCACCAACGTCACCTGCAGCTGCGGGCGGGTGATCGCCAGCGGGATGCCAGGCAGGCCGGGGCCGGTGCCCAGGTCGGCCAGGGTACCGCTGGCGATATAGGGCTGCATGGCCAACGAGTCGAGCAGATGGCGGGTGACCATCTCGCGCGGGTCGCGCACGGCGGTCAGGTTGTAGGTCTTGTTCCAGCGCACCAGCAAGGCCAGGTAGCGCAGCAGCGGTGCGGCGAACGCCGCGTCCAGGGATTGGGCCTGCAGGCCACGCTCGAGCGCGGCGGAAACATCGGGGGCGAGTGCGGCATCGTTCATGCTGCAATTATCGCAGCTGGATGATGCGCAGGTGCGGGCGTGTCGGGCGCGTTGGCGATGCCCGGGGCTTGGACAGGACGCTGGCGTACGTGAACTTGCCCAGCACGATCGTCAGACGTGGCGTTGGCGCAGGACCTGCAGCCACGACAGACCCCGGCTGCACCGGCTCATGCGCAGCGCTGTGGGCAGGATCATCCGCCGCCGCGGCACTTCCCGTATCCGCCGTCCGCTATCGATAGTGCAGTCAAGCCTGCACCGGCAGCGGTAGCCGTGTCGCTGCCATTGAACGGACATCGGCCCGTCGCACTATGGTCGCGTTCGCCGGATCGCCCGTGTGCCCATGTCCTTGATCAACCCGTCTTCCGCAGTCCCTTTGCCCGCCTCCGACAACGCTCCTGCAACCGTGGATCGCAGCCGCCGGCGCCTACTCATTGCTGGCGCCAGCCTGGCTGCGGCGGGGCTGCTCAGCCCTTTCGCACGCGCCGCCGGCAGTGCCGATCCCTTTACCCTGGGCGTGGCGGCCGGCGACCCGTTGGCCGATGGCTTCGTGATTTGGACGCGGCTGGCACCGCGTCCCTTGGACCCGGACGGACGCGGCGGCCTGCACGCCGCGGTGCCGGTGCGCTGGCAGGTGGCCAGCGACCCGCAGATGCGCACCATCGTGCGCCAGGACGAGACCGTCGCCAGCCCTGCCTGGGGCCACGCGGTGCACGTGGAGCTCACCGGTCTGGCGGCCGATCGCCCTTACTGGTACTGCTTCCAGGCGCTGGGTGCGCGCAGCCCGATCGGCGCGCGCGCACCCTGCCGGCGGCGCACCAGACCCCGAACACAGCGTGGTTCGGATTCGTCTCCTGCTCGCACTGGGAGCTGGGATATTTCAGCGCCTACCGCCACCTGGCTGCGGAACAGCCGGACCTGGTGTTCTTCCTGGGCGATTACATCTACGAGTACAGCAACCACGGCGAGGCGGCGAACAAGATCGTGCGCCCGCACGGCAGCGGCGAATGCCTGGATCTGGCCGGCTACCGCAATCGCTATGCGCTGTATCGCACCGACCCGGATCTGCAGGCGCTGCACGCCGGCAGCGCCTGCGTGGCGACCTGGGACGACCACGAGGTACAAAACGATTACGCCAATCGCTGGTCGCAGGATCCCTCGATTCCGGTCGACACCTTTCTGGCCCGGCGCGCTGCCGCCTACCGCGCCTTCTACGAACATTTCCCGCTGCGTGCGCGGCATCGCCCGCACGGCGCGGACATGCGCATCTACCGGTCGTTCGATTACGGCCAGCTGGCGCGTTTTTACGTGCTCGATGGCCGCCAGTACCGCAGCGAGCAACCCTGCCCGCAGGCCAATGGCTGGCGTGGCGGCCATGTGGTGGCCGACAGTTGCCGCCAGCGCACCGACCCGCAGCGCACCATGCTTGGCTGGGAGCAGGAGCGCTGGCTGCAGGGCGGCTTCGCGAAGTCGCCAGCACGCTGGAACGTCATTGCGCAGGATCTGCTGGTGGCACCGATGCGGCAGGCAGGGCGCGACGGCGTGGTCGGGCACTGGACCGATGGCTGGGACGGCTACCCGGCCACGCGCGAGCGCATGCTCGATGCAATTGCGAACACGCGCCTGCGCAACCCGGTGTTCTGGGGCGGCGACATCCACTCGTACTGGGTCACCGACCTGAAGGCCGATGCGGGCGACGACGCGTCGGCAACGCTGGCCACCGAATTCGTCGGCACCTCGGTCACCTCTGACGGCCAGCCCAATGCCGAACTGCACGCGACCATGGCAGCCAACCCGCATGTGCACTACGTGGACGGGCAAACGCGTGGCTACGTGTCGGTGACGCTCACGCCGGGCCAGATGCAAACGCGGCTGCAGGGCATCTCCGATCGGCGCGACCGCAACGCCACGGTGACCACGACCAAGCGCTTCGTGGTGGAGGACGGCAGGCCCGGCGCAGTCGAGGCCTGACGCTGCGATAGCCACGAACGCACGGCCCCCAGGATGCGGCGTGCGGCGTCCTGGTCGCGGCGCACTGTGCGGCCCATCGTGTTAACACGATCGAGGGGGCCACGGACACGTGGCGGTAAGACGGCCGCGCTACACCTGCACGCAGCCGCAGCCGCCTGAAGGACACGCATGACCGTCTCCGATCCCGCCCGTCGCCGCATCCTGCAAGGCTTGGGTGCCGGTGTGTTGCTGCCGGCCACTGCCGGTTGGTCTGCGCGCAGCCTGGCCGCGCCGTCGGGGCGACCAACCATCACCGACGGCGTGCAGAGCGGCGATGTCCTGGACGACCGCGCGATGCTGTGGAGCCGTGCCGATCGCCCGGCGCGCCTGCGGGTGGAATGGGACACCCGCCCAAGCCTGCGCCAGGCGCGGCGCGTGGACGGCACGATCGCATCGGCGGCGCACGACTTCACCGCACGTGCGGACCTGAGCGGCCTGCCGCGCGACCAGGACATCTTCTATCGCGTGCGCTTCGAAGATGCCGACAGCGGCGTGTTGAGCGCACCCGTCCACGGCCATCTGCGCAGTGCCCCGCAGGCGCGTGGCGATGTGCGCTTTGTCTGGAGCGGCGACACCGTCGGCCAGGGCTTCGGCATCAATCCGGACATCGGCGGCATGCGGATCTACAGCGCGATGCGCGAGCGCAATCCGGATTTCTTCCTGCACAGCGGCGACACCATCTACGCCGACAGCCCAATCCCCACCGAGCTGACGGTGGAAGACGGCAAGCGCTGGCGCAATCTCACCACCGCAGCCAAGAGCAAGGTGGCCGAGACGCTGGACGAATTTCGCGGCAACTATCGCTACAACCTGCTTGATGAACACGTGCGCCGCTTCAACGCCGAGGTGCCGCAACTGTGGCAATGGGACGACCACGAAACCACCAACAATTGGTCGCCCGGCAAGCAAGTGGATGCGCGCTACCAGGTGCGCGATATCGATGTGCTGGCCAGGCGCGCCCGCCAGGCGTTCCTGGAATACGCGCCGATGCGCGGCGTGCGCGCCGACGGCAGCGGGCGCATCTATCGCAAGATCAGCTACGGCCCGCTGCTGGATGTGTTCGTGCTGGACATGCGCAGTTACCGCGGCGCCAACAGCGACAACCTGCAACCGCAGCCCGGTCCCGATGCCGCGTTTCTCGGGCCGGAGCAATTGGCGTGGTTGCAGCGCGAACTGGCCGGCTCGCGCGCGCAATGGAAGGTGATTGCCGCCGACATGCCGATCGGCCTGCAGGTGCCCGATGGCGAAGATGGAAACGGGCGTCCGCGCTGGGAAGCGATCGCCAATGGCGACCCCGGCGTGCCACGTGGCCGCGAACAGGAAATCGCCACGCTGCTGCGCTTCATCAGCCGCGCACGCATCCGCAATACGGTGTGGCTCACCGCCGACGTGCATTACTGCGCGGCACACTACTACCACCCCGATCGCGCAGCGTTTCAGCAGTTCGACCCGTTCTGGGAATTTGTCGGCGGCCCGCTCAATGCCGGCAGTTTCGGGCCCAATGCGCTGGATGCCACGTTCGGCCCGAGCGTGGTGTTCCAAAAAGCGCCACCTGCGCCCAACACCTCGCCGCTGGCCGGTTATCAGTTCTTTGGCCAAGTGGACATCGATGGCCGCAGCGGCGTGCTCACGGTGACGCTGCGCGACCTGGATGGGGTGGCGCAGTTCCGTCAACCGATTCTGCCGCACGGCGTGGCATAGGCCCACGCTGCGGACCGATTACGCGCCCGCCAACGGATGGAACGCCAGCGCCGCGCGACACTCCGGAGCAGCCCACCATTCGTGCAGCTGCCAGTGTGCGGCCTGGCCGAGTTCCGGATCGCACCACTGCAGGCGCAGTGCGCCGTCGGGTGCGAGCGCATACGCAAGCCGGTGCAAGCCGAACGACAGGCCATGCCCATGGGCCTTGAGCAAGGCTTCCTTGGCGCACCACAGCCGGAAGAACAACGCGTGTTGTGCATCCGGCGCCAGCGCAGCGAGCAAGGCGATCTCGTCGGGATGAAAGAAGCGTTGCGCGATTTCCACCACACGCGGCCGCGCGCGAATGCGCTCCAGATCCACGCCCAGTCGCACGCCTTGGCCCAGCCCCACCAGCAGATACTCGCCGCTATGGCTCCAGCCGGTGTCGCGGTCGGGTAGCGCGGCGTGCAGCGAAGGACGCCCGCGTGCATCGCGCTGCAATGGCACCACTGCCGGATCGATGCCCAACGCCGGGCCCAGCAGCTGACGTGCCTGCGGCTCGCCACGATCGCCAGGGCGGTGCGGGCGTAGCCACAGCTGCTGCACCGGGCCAACCTGCCAACTTGCGTGCGCTGTCACGCGCCGTGCACCAAGCCGAACATTCGGCCACAGCGTTCATCACGCTCGACAGCTGCTTCACGCGCGGCTGCGTTGAATGGCGCCCATGCACCGCTTCCGGTGCACGCAAACAGGGAGATCGGCAACATGGGCATCATCATCTGGTTGATCGTCGGCGGCATCGTGGGTTGGCTGGCCAGCATCATCATGCGCCGCGACGCGCAGCAGGGCATCATCCTCAATGTGGTGGTCGGCATCGTGGGTGCATTGATCGCCGGTTTCCTGTTCGGTGGCGGCATCAACCAGGCCATCACGCTGTGGACCTTCGTGTGGTCGCTGGTGGGTGCGGTGATTTTGCTGGCCATCGTCAATCTGGTGACCCGCGGCCGCCTGCGCTAACGCGGCGCCTCATACAGTTCTCGCGTCATGCAACGCCCGGGCCCGCCCGGGCGTTGTCGTTTCAGCCTTTGGCGGCAATGCGATCGGCCGGATGATGCACGCCGTCTTCCACCGGCACGGCAATGTTCAACGCATACGGATTGACGCCCTCCAGGCAGCCGACGTTATAGCCGTATTCGTTGGGATTGGAGCGGCGCCGATGATGGGTGTAGATGCCGCACACGCCGCAGAAATAGTGCGCTGCCGTCTGCGTGTTGAATTGATACAGCTGCAGCACGTCTTCGCCCTGCACGACATGCAGGCCATCGAGGATGACCGACGCGACGATGGCGCCGCGACGGCGACACATCGAGCAATCGCAGCGGCGTGGATCGAGCAGGCCATGCGGCAGGTCCAGATCGATCTGCACTGCACCGCAGTGGCAACTCAGGCGATGCACCGGCCCCAGCGTGACATCGCCCACCTTGTGCGTGCTACGACGCAGATGCCGCTCGCTCATGCGCCGACCTCCGCCAGCCGCACCCACGCCGGCGCATGGTCGCTGGGGCGCTCCCAGGTCCGCGGTTCGCGGTCGATGCCCGATTCCACCGCGCGCGTGCGCAAGGCATCGGACACCAGGGTCAGGTCGATACGCAGGCCCAGATTGCGGCGGAAACCGGCCTGGCGGTAATCCCACCAGCTGAAGTGTTCGGCGTCCTGGTTGTGCAACCGGAATGCGTCGTGCAGGCCCAGCGCCAGCAGCTTGTCCAACGCGGCGCGCTCGTCGGTCGAAGTGAGGATGTGGTGCTCGTTCCACACCGTCGCATCGTGCACGTCGCGCGCATCCGGGGCGATGTTGAAGTCGCCCAGCACCACCAGCTGCGGGTACCGCTGCAGCTCCTGCGCGATCCAGTCGTGCGCTGCGGCGAGCCAGCGCAATTTGTAGGCGTACTTGTCGGTGCCCACGTCCTGGCCGTTGACCACATACAGATTGATGATGCGCACGCCATCCACAGTGGCGGCGATGACGCGCTGCTGCACGTCGTCGAGCCCGGGGATGCCCATCTGCACGTCAACGGCCGGCGAGCGCGACAGGATCGCCACGCCGTTATAGGTTTCTGCCCGCAGAACACGCTGCGGTAGCCCAGTGCCGCCAGCGCCGCATCGGGGAACTTGTGGTCTTCCAGCTTGGTTTCCTGGATGCCCACCACATCCGGCGCAAACGCGGCGAGCCACTGTTGCAGGTGCGGCAGGCGCACATTGAGCGAGTTGACGTTCCAGGAGGCAATCTTCATGGCGCGGACCGTGGTTCAAACCACCAATGGTACCGCGCCATGTGTCGCCCTCAGGACGGTGGAGCCCGGCGTGGCAGAACCGGGGCATTCCGCCACGCGCTGCGGTTGTGTCGTTGGGAAGGCGCGTGCGGTCCTGGCCGTGCGCGTTATCGGTGCTGCCCATTGCGCTGGCGCACTGGATCGGCGCAACGGACACGCTTGCCCGCGAACGGTGGCGCTGCCAGTCCGGCGACCGCCGCCGTCGCCGAAAGCGCGAAGCGGGCACCTGCGCCGGACAGCCGCCGCCAATTCAATCACTTAGCGTGAAGCAATCCTCCCGGTTGATGTGGGTAAGCTTGCCCGACCCCCATGACACCGCTAGCCATGCCGTCCTCCGCCGCAGTCGCATTGCCGCCGCAGTCGCCTGCCTTTCCCAGCCTGAGCCGCAACGAGCGCGACATGCTTGACCGCCTGCGTCTGGCCGGTGCACTCACCCGTGCCGACCTCAGCCGTGGCACCGGCTTGACCATGCAGACTGCGGTGCGCCTGATCGAAGGTCTGCACGCGCGCGGCATGGTGCAGATGGGCGAGGTGGTGGCACGCCACGGGCGCGGTAAGCCCGGGGTGGCGGTGTCGCTGAATCCGGCGCATGGGCACACGTTGGGCATCTCCATCGCCGCCGATGCGCTGGCCCTGGCACTGGTGGATTTTTCCGGTGCCCTGCTCGCCTGCAGCGAGGCCGCGCTGACCGACACCACGTTGTACGGGGTGCTCACCCAACTGCAGGCCGCCGATGCGGCGCTGCTGGCACGCGTGGACACAGCCGGCGCGCGCCTGGGCATCGGCGTGGCGCTGGGCGGGTACTTCACCGGCGAGGATGCCTTCATCCATCCGCCCCAACCGCTGCGCGCCCTGGGCCAGATCGCACTGTGCCCGTGGCTGGCCGAGGCGTTCGGGCAACCGGTGTGGATGGATAACGACGGCAGCGTTGCCGCCGCCGGCGAAGCGATGCTGGGGGTTGGCCGGCGCCATCGCGACTTTGCCTATTTGTCTGTGGGTGACGGCCTGGGAGGCGGCCTGGTCATCGATGGCCAGGTGATGCGTGGGGCACGTGGCAACGCCGGCACATTCGCCGACATCTTGCCGGCGCCGCAGCGGGAGCCGGCCACCCTGGAAGTGCTGCGCGAACTGCTGGCCGAAGACGGCCTGGCGTTTGCCGATGTGCGCAGCCTGCTGGCGGCCTACGATCCGGCCTGGGAGGCGATCGAGCGCTGGATTGCCGGCAGCGTACCTGGGGTCGTGTCGATCGTGTCGGCCATCACCGCCGTGTGCGACCCCGACGCCATCGTGTTCGGCGGTCGCCTGCCGGGCGATCTGGCGCAACGCCTGGTCGCCGCAGTGCAGATCGCCACCCTGCCACGCGGCGACCAGGCGCGCCTGCCGGTGCTGCTTCTGGCCGAGGCGCCTGCCGATGCCTGCGCGATTGGCGCGGCCAGCTTGCCGTTGCAGGCGCGTTATTTCGGCTGAGCGAGGCGCTGCCCCGCGCATGGCCGGCGCGGCTAGCGTCCTTGCTGCGAAGAGAGATGCGTTCCCCGGTGAGCCGAAGCGCTACCGTCATTTCGTAGTAGCGGCAGATGGCGGCAGCAATCGTCGAACAATTCCATCGCCAAACCGCGTGCCTGTTGCTGCTGCTGTTGAGTAAGCGCGTCCAACATCTCGTCTTCGGCCTGCAGCGGCGCAGTTGCATCCAGCAGCTGCCCCGGCGGCTGGCGTGCAGCCAGTCGCCACGCCGCTGCATACACCGGGTCGGGCGCATGCAGCAGCGGCGATTCCACCACCTCGCGCCAGGGTATCGATGGCATCGCGGTGACCTGCCAATGCCAGCGCCTCCAGCTCGCTCACGATGACAGCCACCTCGCGCTCTGCATCCGGCGACAACGTTGGCTGCGTGCCTGCAGGCGCGGCCGCCACAGCACGCTGCATCAGGTCGGCAGCGCGTTGCGCCAGCAGATAGCGCTGGGCAGCCGCGTCGCCACGCGCGGCGGCGGTCCGTAGCATCGCCTCGATCTGCAAGGGCGTGTCTGCCACGCATCCGGCCCGACCAGGCAACCCTGCGACCATCACCCCACCGCGCGCGATCTGCGCAGCCTGTTGGTGCTGACGTTCGCGGCAGGCGAGTTGCTGCATGGCAGTATCGAACAGGCTGCGCGAGATGTTGTCCGATCGCTGGCGCGATCGGGCCGCGACCGGAGGCGTGCCTGGCATCATCGATTTATCCTGCACGTGCCGGGGGCTGAAGCATGCAACGCGCACAGCCACCACGCGCTGCACGCCAGCAATACCATGACCGCGACACGCAGGCCCCAGCTCGGCCAAGTTGGCCGCTCGCCAGATGCATGCACGGTATGCACTTGGCTTGTCATGGCCCCCTCAACGCAGTGCCGCTTCCAGCGCGGCGCGATCGAAACGCACCGGATTGGCCTGACGCAATTGCTCCAATGCGTTGGCAGCCGCCTCGTCGCGCAATTGCACTTCGATCTGTCCGCGTGCGCTGTCCAGGGTTGCCGGTCGCCGCGCATCGACACGGATCAGGTGGTAACCCTCCGCGCCACGTACCGGCGCCGACACCTGCCCCACCGCCAGGTCCTGCACCGGCGCGACGAACGCGTCCGCCACATTGCGCAGAAACATCGGCGACAGTTCGCCGCCTTCGGCCGCAGTACTGGCATCGTCGGACTGCCGCATCGCCAGTTCGGCAAACGGTGTGCCGGACTCCAGCTGTTGCTTGAGGCGCTGCGCCCGGGCAAGCGCCTGAGCATCGGTCAGGGCGTCCCACGCCGCGCGGCGCCCTGCGGCTTCAACGCCACGAACAAATGGCTCAAGTGCACTTCATCGTAATCGTGGGGATGCGCATCGAACTGCGCTTTGATCTGCGACGCATCGATCTGCGCGCTTTCGCGCGCACGCGTCTGCACGGCCTTGGCCAGGATCGCATCGGTCGCCTGACGTATGCGCGCGGCCACGACCGGGTCGTCCTGCAAATGCTCACGCCGAGCCTGCTCCACCAGCAACAGGCGATCGGCGAATTCGCGCACAAATTCCGGGTCGGCTGCACTGGCGGGATTGAAATCCTGTGGCAAGCCAGCCAGTGCAAGCACGCGGTACTCCTGGGCATCGAGCGCTTGCTTGCCGATCTGCAGCACCGTTGCCTGGTGACTGCGTACATCGGATACGGCAGCGCCGGCCTGCGCCGCTGCCACGCAGAAGATCAGGCTCACCGCTAGCGCAGCGAGCAACAAACGTGTGGACACCATACGACAACCTCCGTTAGACAAGACCCGACGGCGGTCAGCGCCGCCGTCGGGTCGGCCAGATGCACGCGTTATTCGTGCTTGCCGCGCGCACGCAAATAGGCGATGGCGGCCTTCGGGTCATCGGTGGTGATCAGGCCGAATGCCTCGTCGCGCACGATGAAATCCAGGTTGCCGCGATTGTCGGCGGTGTCTCGGCCACCGGAGTAGGAGAAATACAGATCCGACAAGGCATAGCAGCAGGCACCGCTGTTTTGATAGAACTTGCCGGCATACGGTCCATCGGGAATGGCCTGGAATACACCGACGCGATAACCGCGCTCACGAATGAAGTCGGCATCGCTCTGCAACAAGCCACCGAGCTGCTTGACGTTGATCTCCATCGTCTGCTGGCCGTCGTTCATCCACGCCGAGATCGTCTGGCGCACGTTGATCTTGCCGAGCATGTTGGTGGTGAACACCGGAATGCCGACCATGCCGCTACCGTCGGCACGGTAGGCATCGCGACTGGTGTACAGCGTTGCATTGACCTTGGCGGCGACATAGCTGCCGGAGGCCACACCGAACGCGCCTTCCGCCGCTTTGCGGACAGCGCGTACCGTCGCCGCATCCTTGATGTCGAACACCATCGGAGTGCGCAGGTTGTGCTGCTTGTAATAGGCGAACACGTCATCGACGCGCGGCACGTGATAGCCGGTAATGGTGTTGCGGTCCGGGCTCAGCAGGAACAGCGCGCTGACCTGCGACCAGGGTGTCACCAGCACCGATGGGTTCACGCCCTGGTTGGTGATCGGGTCGTATTTGACGCCGGGATGCTGCTGCCACACGGTGGTGGTGCGGCCAAGGTTGTAGTCGTGCAACAGGACCGGCACGCCATCGCTGGTGAGCTTGACGTCCAGCTCCACGCCATCCATGCATTGATCGTTGGCAGCCTGCAACGCGCCGCGCGAGTTTTCCGGCAGATCGGCGATCCCGGCGTATTTTCCCCATAGGCCGCGATGCGCCAGCACCGTGGTCTTGTCGGCGCCATTGAACAGGATGGCGTTCATTTTGGTTGCGCTGGAGTCGCCGCAGGCGGCCATCGCCCACTGTGGCAACGCTGCAAATAACGCAATCGTTCCGAGGCGCCGGCACGCACGGGCCAGCCTATGAATCTCGCAGGAAGTGGTCATGTCTCATTGTCCAGAGTGAAGGAAGGTGCATCCCCAACGACAAGGACCGACGGGTCGACACCATCGATGCACTCGCCGGACAGCACACTCGCTCAACGGATCAATGGCCGCGAGGGAGCGCAAGCCGGCCGCACTTGGCGGTCGGCTTGGCGAAAAACTTAGTCACTTTCCATGACCTAATTTCTTCGACCAGATGGCGGTTTGCTACCGGCGCGCAGCGATGGCGCACGCAACGAAAGACATGTCCAACATGTGTCGGCCGGGGTCTACTGCATGTGTTTCCCGGCGTCGGGACAACCACGAAGTGCCGGCGCTCGGCCTGCATAGGGCACTGCGCGTGCGCGCGCGCACCACCACGAACACGCGGCCACCTGGGCCAGGGCCGCGCGGGTATCTCGCACACGTCCCTGGCCGGGCCGCCAGCACAGCGGCGGCGGCGCCAAAACGCACAACGCCGGCACTGGGCCGGCGTTGTGCGGTCGCATCAACCATCAACCCATCTATCAGTGACCCGAAGCGCCACTGGCACCCAGGCCGGTTTCGGCACGGATCTGCTGCGCCTTGAAGGCGGCGCGTTCATTGGCTGCCTGCGGGCTGCGATCCAGCACCGAGAACAACCAGATGCCGACAAAGCCAATCGTCATCGAGAACAGCGCCGGCGAGGTGTACGGGAACGGCGCCGAGCCGGCCGCATTGCCCAGCGTGTCCACCCACACCGACGGCGACAGGATCGTCAGCACCAGCGAGGAGATCAGGCCGAGGAAACCGCCCACCACCGCGCCGCGGGTGGTGCAGTTCTTCCACAGCAACGACAGGATCAGCACCGGGAAGTTGGCCGAGGCGGCGATGGCAAAGGCCAGCGAAACCATGAAGGCCACGTTCTGCTTCTCGAACACGATGCCCAGCAGCACGGCGATCACGCCCAATACCAGGGTGGTGGCACGCGAGACCTTGAGCTCGGAGCCCGGTGCCGGGTTGCCCTTCTTGATCACCGTGGCGTACAGGTCATGCGACACCGCCGACGCGCCGGACAGGGTCAGGCCGGCCACCACCGCCAGGATGGTGGCGAAGGCCACTGCCGAGATGAAGCCCATGAACACGTTGCCGCCCACCGCGTTACCGACCAGTACCGCCGCCATGTTGGCCGCACCCTTGCCGCCGTGGATGGTGCCGGTGGCAACATCGGCGAACTGCGGATTGGTCAGCACCAGCGCGATCGCACCGAAGCCGATGATGAAGATCAGGATGTAGAAGTAGCCGATCCAGGTGGTGGCCCACAGCACCGACTTGCGTGCCTGCTTGGCATCGGGAACGGTGAAGAAGCGCATCAGGATGTGCGGCAGGCCGGCGGTACCGAACATCAGCGCCATGCCGAAGGAAATCGCCGAAATCGGGTCCTTGACGAAACCGCCTGGCCCCATGATCGACAGGCCTGCTTTCGCCGCATCCTCGGGCGAAGCGCCACCGCTGGCCGCGACCGCGGTCTTCACCCGTACGCCTTCGGCAAACAGCGCCTCGAAGCTGAAGTTGAAATGCCACATGATCGCCACGGCCATGAAGGTCACGCCGGTCAGCAGCAGCACGGCCTTGATGATCTGCACCCAGGTGGTTGCGGTCATGCCGCCGAACAACACGTAGATCATCATCAGCACGCCGACCAGGGTCACCGCCACCCAGTAGTCCAGGCCGAACAGCAACTTGATCAGCGCACCGGCACCCACCATCTGTGCGATCAGGTAGAACAGCACCACCACCAACGTGCCGGACGCCGCGAAGCTGCGGATCGCCGTCGGCGCGAAGCGGTAACCGGCCACGTCGGCGAAGGTGTACTTGCCGAGGTTGCGCAAGCGTTCGGCCATCAGGAAGGTCAGGATGGGCCAGCCGACCAGAAAGCCGATCGCATAGATCAGGCCGTCGTAGCCGTTGGCCATCACCGCGGCGGTGATGCCCAGGAACGAGGCCGCCGACATGAAGTCGCCGGCGATCGCCAGGCCGTTCTGGAAACCGGTGATGCCACCGCCAGCGGTATAGAAGTCAGCGGCCGACTTGGTCTTGGCCGCTGCCCATTTGGTGATCCACAGGGTGGCCAGCACGAAGAATCCGAACATGGCGATCGCCACCCAGTTGGTGGGCTGCTTGTCGACCTGGCCCAGGTCGCCGCCGGCGGCCAGCGCGATGCCGGCAGGCATCAGGCCGGCCAGGATCAGGAGAAGGCGCGAAGTCTTGCTCATTTGCGGGCTTCCTCCAGGATCTGCGCGGTCAGCTGGTCGTAGGTGTTGTTGGCGCGACGCACGTAGATGGCGGTGATGACGATGGTGAACAACATCACCCCGATCGCGATCGGGATGCCGATCGAGGTCACCCCGGCACCGATCGGCTTGGCGAGGAATTCCTTGTCGAAGGCAATCAGGCCGATGTAGCCGTAATAGGCCAGCAACATCAGTACGGTGAGCGTCCAGCCCAGCGTATTGCGCTGACGCTTGAGTGCGTGGTACTTCGGATTGGCATCGATCTTGGCGATCAACGCGTCATTCGAGACGGTCATGGTCTGTCTCCTGGTAGAGCGCTGGTAAGACATGAAGGCGGCGATGCCCGTTCCACCGCAGTGGAACAGGCCGCCAGTGGCAGAACGCTAGAAGCTGTACTTGGTGGTGAACTGCAGACGCGAGATGTCGCCGCTGTCGCCGTTTTCGGCTTCGCGACGGCCGTACATCAGCTCGGCGCCCACATCCACCTTCGGCAACGGCGAATAGAACACGTTGGCGCGAATGCTTTGCTGGGACTTGCTGGCAAGCCCACCGGTATTGGCCAGCGAATGGTCGTAATTCACCTGCGAATACATGAGGGTGCTGCGCAGCTTGGCGTTGTAGTCGTGCCGCCAGGCCACCCAACCGGCAACCGTGGTGACGGTCTGGATATTGCCGTCGATGTCGATCTCCACATCCGAGCCGTTGCCCAGGCCCAGATAGCGTCCCAGGCCCTCGCCGTAGCTGAGCTGGTAACGCAGATCGTTCTTGGAGTTGATGATCCAGCGGCCGCCGCCGGCGATGGCACCGCCGAAGTCGGTGTCGTTGGTCAGCGCGCTGCGGGTGCGGTACTGGCGCGCGATGGCCGACAACCCGAAGGTGCCCCAGGTGCCCTTCCAGTTGTAGCGTGCGGTCAGGTCCGGCATCGCGCCATGGTCGGAGGCCAGGATGGTATTGCCGCCCTGGTACGGGGTGGTCAGCGTCTCGGGGTTTTCGGCCGACACGCTGAAAGCGCCGCGGGTGTACCGGATCTGGGTCTGACGGCTGAACAACGCACCGTCGGTCGGCCCGACGATGTCGGCCGCTTCCGGCAGGATGGTGGGATCGATGAAGTTGGACCAGGTCTGACCGGCCAGCCAGTTGTTCCAGCTCATGTAGGCGTGCCGCAAGGTGCCGCCATACAGATTGTTGACCTGGTTGGCCAGCGCGTTGCCGAAGAAATCCAGTTCGATGAAGGCGGTGAGCTTGTCGCCGTTTTCGGTGACAGTGTCTACGCCCAGATTGAAGCGCGAGAACTTGGCGTGGAAGTCGGTATCGGTGCTGGACGCCTGCCCGCCGACCGGCGTCTGCGTCGGGATATACAGGTAACGTCCCACCGCACCCTCAGGCAGTGCGCCGTCGCTGGTGCGGGTGGTCATGAAGTCGGCCTTGATGAAACCACCGTAACGGAACGTTGTCCCCGGCAACGCGTTCGGCGTGATGCTGGTCAGCTGGATCGGCTTCTTGCCGGCAGGCACCGCCGGTGCCGGCGGCGTCTGCGCCTGCAAGGTACGCACTTCGGTGACCTGCGTCTGCGTCTGCGCGATCTGGCCCTGCTGCTGTTGCTGCGCGCGACACCAGCATCTGGACCTGACGCTCGAGCTCGGCGATGCGCGCTTCCAGTGCCTTTTCCTTGGACGTCTGGGCGAACGCAGCGCCCGGCGATAAGGTGGCGACCAACAAGGCGGCCGCCAACGGATGGCGCACCAGCGGTGCAATACGGTGTTTCATGGAACCCTCTCCCCAATGAAGGCCTCGCGCTTGATGGCGATGCTGTGCGGAGCGTGAGGCAGTCCGCGCTTCGGAGCCTATTCGCCTTTGGTCGTAGCTGCAACGCAGCATTCCGCAAGATGACCGATGGTCGCACCGCATCACGCCTGGCATGTGCGTTGCCCCACTCATCCGGGTTACGACCATGGTCTAAGGCGCCGTTGACCGCCGGGACAGAATGGATGCGGCACACTGATTGCCTACCGAGGGCAGCCGCAACGCCCTCTTCCGACAAGTTCATCGCAAGTGAGGGTGCCATGGCTGATGTTTATCCCGTCGATCCCGCGTTCGCCGCCGATGCGCGCGTGACGCGCGAGCAGTACGCCGCGCTGTACCGCGAATCGATCGAACACCCCGAACAGTTCTGGGGCAAGGCCGCGCAGCGGCTGGAGTGGTTCAAGCAACCGACCCAGATCAAGGACGTCAGCTATGCGCTGGACGACTTCCACATCCGCTGGTTCGGCGATGGCGAGCTCAACGCCAGCGTCAATTGCCTGGACCGCCAGCTGGCCACGCGCGGCGACAAGACCGCGCTGCTGTTCGAACCCGACAGCCCGGACGCGGCCTCGTACCCGGTGTCCTATCGCGAGCTCTATGAACGCGTGTGCAAGCTGGGCAATGCGCTGCGCAACCTGGGCGTCAAGAAGGGCGACCGGGTCACCATCTACCTGCCGATGATCGTCGACGCCGCCGTGGCCATGCTGGCCTGCGCGCGCATCGGTGCGGTGCATTCGGTGGTGTTCGGCGGCTTTGCTGCCAACTCGATCGCCGACCGCGTGATCGACTGCCAGAGCAAGCTGATCATCACCGCCGACGAAGGCCTGCGTGGCGGCAAGAAGATTCCGCTCAAGGCCAATGTCGATGCAGCACTGAAGATTCCCGGCACCAATACGGTGGAAACCGTGCTGGTGGTGCGTCATACCGGTGGCGCAGTGGATATGCAGGCACCGCGCGATCGCTGGTTCCACGACGTGGTCGACGGCCAGCCGGCCGAGTGCACGCCCGAGCGCATGAACGCCGAAGACCCGCTCTTCATCCTCTATACCTCCGGCTCCACCGGCAAACCCAAGGGCGTGTTGCACACCACCGCCGGCTATCTGTTGTTTGCCAGCTACACGCATGAAGTGGTGTTCGACCTGCGCGAGGACGACATCTATTGGTGCACCGCCGACGTGGGCTGGGTCACCGGCCACAGCTACATCGTCTACGGCCCGCTGGCCAATGGCGCCACCGCGGTGATGTTCGAAGGCGTGCCCAATTACCCGACCGTCTCGCGCTTCTGGGAAGTGATCGACAAGCACCAGGTCAGCATCTTCTACACCGCACCCACTGCGATTCGCGCACTGATGCGCGACGGCTCCGAGCCGGTCAAGAAGACCTCGCGCAAGAGCCTGCGCCTGCTTGGCAGCGTTGGCGAGCCGATCAATCCAGAAGCCTGGCGCTGGTATTACGAGGTGGTCGGCGACAGTCGTTGCCCGATCGTGGACACCTGGTGGCAGACCGAAACCGGCGGCATCCTGATTTCGCCGCTGGCCGGCGCGGTCGATCTCAAGCCAGGCTCGGCCACCTTGCCGTTCTTCGGCGTGCAGCCGGCGCTGGTCGATGCCGAAGGCAAGATCCTGGAAGGCGCCACTGAAGGCAACCTGGTGCTGCTCGATTCCTGGCCGGGCCAGATGCGTAGCGTGTATGGCGACCACCAGCGCTTCATCGACACCTACTTCCGCACCTATCCGGGCAGCTACTTCACCGGCGACGGCTGCCGTCGCGATGCCGACGGCTACTACTGGATCACCGGCCGCGTGGACGATGTGATCAACGTCTCCGGGCACCGCATCGGCACCGCCGAAGTGGAAAGCGCGCTGGTCTCGCACCCAAAGGTCGCCGAAGCGGCCGTGGTGGGCTTCCCGCATGACGTCAAGGGCCAGGGCATCTATGCCTATGTCACCCTGATCGCCGGCGAAACCCCGAGCGAGGACCTGCACAAGGAATTGGTGAGCTGGGTGCGCAAGGAGATCGGCCCGATCGCCTCGCCCGACCACCTGCAGTGGGCGCCGGGCCTGCCAAGACCCGCTCGGGCAAGATCATGCGCCGCATCCTGCGCAAGATCGCCGAGAACGCGCCCGACCAGCTTGGCGACACCTCCACGCTGGCAGATCCGTCGGTGGTGGATTCGCTGGTCAACGAGCGCCTGGCGCGCTGACGCGCTGGCGCGCGGGGAATGGAGAATCGGGAGTGGGGAATCGGCAGAGCGGTTCCCTGGTTGCTGAGAGGGGGATGGGGATGGGGATTCGTCGGAAGCGAATCTCCTTGCTGCGCTGCCATCGTCGTCAACTGATTTCCTCCAACGCCGCCCCACTCAATTCGTTCGTTACTTCTTTTGTTGTCGTGTGCTGCCTGTGCCCTCGTTAGTTGCTGCTTGCTTGCCTGCTTCTGGGCTGCTCTTGATTTCGCGATTCCCGATTCCCCACTCCCGATTCCCGGCTCCCCAATGACCACCCTGCTCATCGCCGACGACCATCCCCTGTTCCGTGAAGCCTTGCGCGGGGCGGTGCAGCGCGTGATGCCGGGGTGGAACTATTCGAAGCCGATAACGTGGATGCGCTGTACACCCTGGCCGATGCGCAGCCGGACGCCGATCTGCTGCTGATGGATCTCAACATGCCTGGCGCGCAGGGATTCAGCGCGTTGGTGCACATGCGCTCGCTGCATCCGCAGTTGCCGGTGGTGGTGGTCTCCGCACGCGAAGAGCCCACGGTGATGCGGCGCGCGATCGACCACGGCGCGTTCGGCTTCATTCCCAAAATCCGCCGATTCAGACACCATCGGGCGGGCGCTGGCCACCGTGCTCGACGGCGAGCGCTGGATCCCGGCCGAAGCGCAAAACCTGCCGCCGACCGACAGCGAGGAACGCGAGGTTGGCCAACGTTTGCGCGATCTCACGCCACAGCAATTTCGCGTGTTGCAGATGCTGGGTGCCGGGCGCCTCAACAAACAGATCGCCTACGACCTGGGCGTGTCCGAAGCCACCATCAAGGCCCACGTCACCGCGATCCTGCGCAAGCTCGGCGTCACCAATCGCACCCAGGCAGTGCTGATGGCCGGCAAGCTCGCCATCGATGCCGACGGCATCGTGCTGCCGCCGCCGGAAGAGGAATGAGTCGCGCCGGACGTCCTGCGTTGGGCGTCTCGGGAACACTTCATCGCGCCCGGGTGCGCGCCTGCGCCTGACCCGGCATCCATCCGAGTCACCCGATGCGCTGCGCTACATCGCACGCTCCGGCACCGCGGTAGGAGCGCACCCCCGGCGCGAGGGCGTTATCGGTAGTGCGGTATCGCGCGCAAGCGCGTTCCTGCACTTTCAGGCCGTGTCCCCAATTCCGGCGCGCACACCAACAGCACGTGCAACTCGCGCATCGGCACCAAGTTGGGCTGCGTGAACTGGAAGGTCAGCGGGTCGGCTTTTTCAGTTCGCCATCCAGGCACACGCTCGGGATGGCGCTGGCCGCCTGCTTGCGAATGGTCAGCCGGAACCCCAGGCAACTGGCGGGCAAGATTCCCACCTGGCTGGTGCTGTACGACGCGCCGGGCACGGCCCGCAGCGACGGCGAGTGCGTGGAAGCAGCGCCACCGTATCGATGCCGGCGGGCAGCAAACGCTGCGCGCGCCGGTGCAATCGTGCCTGCGCCAGCATGCCGGCCTCAACGCAGGCTGTTGCCTGCTTGATCGGGCCGTTCCAGTGGTTGCCGTTCGTGCGCACGTAGCACAGGTTGGTCCATTCCAGACCGCACTTGTCCTCACGACGCTGCATGCTGGCCTGGGTCGTCGGTTCGATACAGGTGTCTTTGCATATGACTCCAGCCACTCCCTGCTGGGCTGCGGAATGCCGGTGGACAGGCGGTGTGTAGCGGTGGCGGATCTGCACTCTGACCTTGGCAGGAAATTCCTGCTGCCAGACGAAGTAGGCATCAAGCGTGAATCGCGC
Source organism: Xanthomonas phaseoli pv. phaseoli (assembly GCA_022749655.1). Taxonomy (GTDB): domain Bacteria; phylum Pseudomonadota; class Gammaproteobacteria; order Xanthomonadales; family Xanthomonadaceae; genus Xanthomonas; species Xanthomonas phaseoli. The sequence goes on along the minus strand of CP094243.1, from coordinate 821,762 downwards.
CGGCCCATCGCCATCGACCCAGTGCGGGCAGCGGTTTGCGTCCGTTCGGCGGCGTGGCCGGTGCGGTAAAGGCGGCGACATTGTCCTGGGTCCAGCCGGTGGCGGCGAACGCAGTGGAGTTCTTGCTGCCGTCATCCAGGAGCATACCCAGCTTGCGCGCGGTGGCAGCCGGCTGAGCGTGTGCAGAATTTTGTGTAACCGTGGTTTGGGTTACCGCTGAGGAAGTCGCCCCTCGAACTGGATCGTAAAGCGGTTCAGCGCAGCCTTCCAGTCGCGGATCGGCAGCGTCCATTTCTTGGTGATGTTGCGCAGAGCCAGGTAGTAAACAGTTTCATCAAGGCTTCGTCGCTGGGGAACGCGCCGCGGTTCTTGGTCAGCTTGCGCAGGCTCATGTTGACCGACTCGATGGCGTTGGTCGTATAGATCACCTTGCGGATCTCCGGTGGGTAGTCGAAGAACGGGATCAGTCGTGACCAATTGCGCCGCCATGACTGGCTGATGGGCGGGTACTGGGCGTCCCACTTGGCCTCGAACTCGGTCAGTGCCTGCTCGGCCTCCTCGACGGTGGCGCAGGCGTAAATGCGCTTGAGATCGGCGGCAACCTCGGCGCGGCGTTTCCACGAGACGTAGTTCAGGCTGTGCCGCACCATGTGCACGATGCACAGCTGCACGGTGGTCTGCGGGAACACCGCCTCGATCGCCTCGGGAAACCCCTTCAGGCCATCGACGCAGGCAATGAAGATGTCCTGCACCCCGCGGTTGCGTAGCTCCGTCACGACTTGCAGCCAAAACTTGGCACCCTCGGCCTGCGCCAGCCATAGGCCTAGCACTTCCTTCTCGCCGCCCATGGTGATGCCGATGGCCAGGTACACCGCCTTGACCCGCACCGCGCCCTCGCGCACTTTGACGTGGATGCAGTCCAGATAGACGATCGGATAGACCGGATCCAGTGGCCGCGCCTGCCACGCCTTGACCTCCTCGACGACCGCATCGGTGACTGAGGAAATCAGACTCGGCGACACCTCGGTGCCGTACATCTCCTCCAGGTGCGACTGGATCTCGCGCACGGTCATGCCGCGCGCGTACAACGACAAGATCTTGTCATCGAAGCCGGCCCAGCGGGTCTGGTGCTTGGGGATCAGCTGTGGCGCGAAGCTGCCGTGGCGATCACGCGGAATCTCGATCGGCAGCTCGCCGAACTCGCCCTTGAGCGTCTTGCGGCTGCGTCCGTTGCGCGTGTTGCCGGCCGCGTTGGCGACCGGCTCATGCTTGTCATGACCGAGGTGTTCGGTCATCTCCGCGTCCAGCGCCCGCTCCACCAACCGCTTGGTCAGCTGCTTGAGCAGGCCGTTCTCGCCGATCAGATCCTCGGGTTTGGTGTAGTTGACCAACAGGCTGCTAAGCAGCTCGTCGGGTACCTCATGTGTGCGTGGGCTCATGGTGTCTCCGGGTTAGGTGGCAGTCTCCTGCCTGTGGCCCGGTTACACAAAATCTAGGACACGCCCAGCCGGCTTGCCGTCGGCCCAGAGTTTGAAATCGCTCAGTGCCTTGTTGTCGGCCATTCGGTAGTACATCGGCAGTATCAGAAAGACCACCGGTACGCTCAGGTCGCGCTCGCTAGTGGTGGCGAAAACGTTGTGCGCGCTCGCGCAACGTCATCCCAGCCTTCCACGCGCTTGCCCATGCCAATGCCGCTTTGCACCCTTCCACGATGCGCTGATTGCGCAAATGCCGATCGCGACACCCTGCTTCAGTGACAAGCCCAAGCGCGGGGGCGTGATCGCATCCACAACCGCATACCGTGCGACATCGCAGTTGTCGATATCACCATTGACCATGAGCTGATGCCTGGGCAAGGCTCGAGCACCCAGGACGCTTTGGAGCTGGCATGGCGCGACGTTTCCCTGGCTCTGGATGGGCCTGCTGGTGGCCTGTGCATTGATTGCGGTGCTGGCGTGGCAGAACCGGCAGCTACGCGTGCAGCAGCAGTGGCTGCAGACGCGCATCAGCACGCCGTATGACGGCATGTACGTGCCGCGTATCGAAGCGACCGATGGCGATGGCCGGCGGCATCTGCTCGGTGCGCCGCAGGGGCCGGCACAGGTGCTGTTCTTTTTCACCACCACCTGCCCGTACTGCCAGCGCTCGGCACCGACCGTGCTGCGGGCAGCGCGGGAGCTGCAGGCCAACCTTCCCGGACGGCCGCAGCTGTTGGGCGTGTGCCATTGCGATGCGGCGCAGGCGGCGCGCTACGCCCATGTGCACGGTTTCGATTTCCCGGTGGTCACGTTGACCGATCGTCGCGCGCTGATGCTGTTCCGCGCACGCAATGTGCCGCTGCTGATGGCCATCGATGGGGAGGGGCGCGTGCGTCATTCGCATCTTGGCATTTTCGATACCACGGAGCGGGTGCAGGACCTCGTTGCCGCCTTGCGCCGCACGGACGCGCCAGCGGCTTTTGCAACGGTGAAGGAGTAATGCATGAAGAAGCGTTGGGTAAGCTTGCGTAATGCGTTGATGGCAGCGACCTTTCTTGCCAGTACCGGGTTCGGTGCCTTCCAGGTGATGGCGGTCGATAACGCACAGCCGAAAGTCGAATCGTGTAGTGCATGGGCCTGCAAAGCCGAGTGTCCGGAATTCGGCGGCGACCTGGGCCAGGGCAACGTCTGCTACTGCTGCGGTTAATTGCGATCGCGAGAGCGACTGCCTCGCTATCGGATGGAGCAGGCCGGCGTACGGAATCGGCATGTACACGTCTACATTCCAATTCTTCGTGCCGTCCGCATCCGGCTGACGCTGTGCACAAGGCCTCGATGGTCGCTGTCACGCCTGACGGCGAGGTCCCCGGGCCTCGCCGTTTGACTGCAGCGCTATGTGGGGCACGCCACATCCTTACGTCAGCGCGCGATAACGGAAGTCGCGCATCACCACGTGGCCTTGTTGCGCGGCGTAGACGCCCAGTTGCAGGCTCAGAAAGCCGCCGAACACGTTGTGATGGAATCCGGACACTTCCATGCGGGTGGGGTGACGCGCCCACTGCCGGCCGTCGTCGAAGGAGTATTCGAAACTCACGATCTGGTGGTCGTTGGTCAACCGCACCCGAATGCGCCGATGCGTATTGGGCGCGCGTGCCCACACCAGTTCTTCGGAATATTCGTAGGTCTTCATGGTGTCGGCAGTGAAGCCGATGCCGACGAAGGCCTTGTGGTTATAGAACAACACCATGCCGCCTTCGGCATTGCCGACCAGTTCCAGCGTCAGCTCTGCCATGTAGGCGCGATCGGGCACGCCGCAGGTCAGGGGCGTGCTGTCGATCGGCGAGCTGCCCGCACAGGCCAGCGTCAGCGCCTTGTGCGCACGCCGCACCCGCGCCTGTTCGCCGGGCTTGGGCGCATGCAAGCTCCATTGGGTGCCGAACCTGTCGCTGGAAAAATCGTCGGACAAGGCCAACCCCGTCGCCGGCGCCATGCCGCCGGCAGGCACGCGTGCCGGTGTGCGTAGTGGTTTGGACAGATCGCCGCCAGTGGCGCGAAACCAGCCGTCGGCCGTCCACTCGATCGGCTCCAGCAAGGTCTGCCGCCCCAGCGTGCGAAAGCCGTTTTCGTAGCCGTGATAGACCATCCACCAGTCGCCGCGCGGCCCTTCCACCAGCGTGGCATGCCCGCGCGACCACCACGGCTCCTGCTCCGATTGGGTGCGCACCAGCGGATTGCGCGGGCAGTGCTCCCACGGCCCATGCACCGAGCGCGAACGCGCGGCGATGACCATGTGCCCGGTCACCGGCCCGGCGGTGCCGCCAACGGCGGTGACCAGGTACAGCCACCCATCGTGCCAGGTCAGCTTGGGGCCTTCGGGCGCGAAATTCTCCACCACCCAGTGGTCGGGATAACGCCACGGCGCATAGGCCGGTTCCAGCGGCCCGTCGGTGGCCAGGCCGTCATCGCGCAGGCGGATCTTGCGGATGCCGTTGACGAACAGATAGCGCTTGCCGTCTTCGCCGACCACGTGGCCGGGATCGATGCAGCCGGCGATCTTCAGGTCGATCGGTGCGCTCCACGGCCCGCGGATGTCGTCGGCCCAGATCACGAAGATCGACCAGCCGGTGTCGTCCGGATTGGCCGGGATGTAGATGTAGTAGCGATCGTTGTGCTTGCACAGGTCCAGCGCCCAGATCGTGCCCAGCTCCTGATGCAACGCCGGGCCGATCGGGGTCCAGTTGACCAGATCGGTGGAATGCCACAGCACGATGCCCGGGTAGGAAAAGAACGACGAAAACGTCATGTAGTAGTCGTCGCCATCCTTGAGGATGGTGGGGTCGGGGTGATCGCCGGCCACGATGGGATTGAGATAGGTGCCGTCGCCCAGATCCGCCTTGCGCTGCCCCTCCACACCGCGCGCCCACTGTGGCGTGCGTGCGCACCGTGTCGCCGACGCCTGGGCCGCGGCCGCCAGCGGTGCGACCAGTGCGCCGGCAGCCAGCCCCTTGAACAAATCCCGCCGTGTCGTGTCTGCCATGCGCCAGGTTCGTTGAAGAAGGCAGGTATCTAGCCGCACCGGCTGTCATGCCGCAACCGCAGGCGGGGCGTTATAGGAACTGGTCATGCCATGTGCGAAATCCGACATAGCGCCGCCGGCCTCGACGACGATGCGCACACCCAGGCCAGCGCAATGCTGCACTGCAGCGTGATCTGTTCATTGATGATTGCCATATTCATATGCGAACAGTCCGGCACCGGCCGGATGGTGGACGTTGCAATGCTCAGCTTCTGGTCTACGGATTCTTCAAGCGCCCGCCCCTGCGCCCTGCTCGCGGAGCGGCGCGTATGAGCGGCGTGGCACGGCAGCGCCTGGGCGGCACCGACGTGCAGCTGTCTGCACTGGGCTTCGGTGCGGCCCCGATCGGCAACCTGTATGCGGAAGTGGATGAAGCGGACGCACTGGCAGCGGTTGCAGGCGCGTTCGAGGCGGGCATCCGCCATTTCGATACCGCGCCCTATTACGGCTACGGGCTGAGCGAAGCGCGCCTGGGGCGTGGCCTGGCCGGCGTGCCGCGCGCGGATTACACGCTGTCGACCAAGGTCGGCCGTTGCGTCTACGACGATGCGCGCGCCGTTGCCGGCCGCGATGGCTTTGCGGTGGCCGGGCGGCGTGCCGAGTTCGACTACAGCGCCGACGGCGTCCGCCGCGCGTTCGACTCCAGCCTGCAGCGCCTGGGCACCGACTACATGGACGTGCTGCTGCTGCACGACATCGGTGCGCTCACCCACGGCGACAACCACGCCAACGTCCTGCGCCAGGCCTTGGAGGAGGCCTTGCCGGCGATGGCGGAGCTGAAGGCGGCCGGTGCCTGCGGGGCGATCGGGCTGGGCGTCAACGAGCAGGACGTGGCACTGGAGGTGTTGCCGCGCTTTCCGCTCGACTGCGTGATGCTGGCCGGCCGCTACACCCTGCTGGAACAGCATGGCGCGCGTGCGCTGCTGGATCAGGCGCAGCAACGCAATGTGGCGATCCTGTCGGCCGGCCCGTACAGCTCCGGCCTGCTGAGCGACGCACGCGGCCCCGGCGCCACCTACAACTACGCCCCGGTCGACACCGCAACGCTGCAGCATGCGCAGCGGCTGTACGCGGCCTGCGCGGCGTTCGAGGTGGATATCGGTGCGGCCGCCTTGCAGTTCCCGCTGGCGCACCCGGCGGTGACCACGGTGGTGGCCGGCATGCGCAGCGTGGCCGAAGTGCGATCGGCTGCAACGCGGCTTGCCGCTCCGGTGCCATCGGCACTGTGGCAACGCCTGCGCGATGAGGGTCTGCTCGCAACGGAGCTGCCCGCGCCATGAGCCGGGTCGACGCGCACCTGCACTTCTGGCACCTGGCCCGTGGCGATTATCACTGGCTGACGCCGGAGCTGGCGCCGCTGTACCGCGACTTCGGCCCGGATGACGTCAGCGCTGCGCTGGACGCGGCCGATGTCGATCACGTGGTAGTGGTGCAGGCGGCCGCCACCGAGGCCGAGACCTGCTACCTGTTCGAGCTGGCCCGCGACGATGCGCGCATTGCCGGCGTGGTGGGCTGGGTGGATTTCGCCGCACCCGATGCGGCTGCACGCATCGGCGCCTTGGTGCGCGCCGGCGGCGGCGTGCTCAAGGGCCTGCGCCCGATGGTGCAGGACATCGCCGACGTGCACTGGCTGGCCAGTCCTGCCCTGGATGCCGCCTTCGATGCCCTGCTGGCGCACGATCTGGCCTTCGACGCGTTGATTCGTGCCGCCCATGTACCGGCACTGCAGGCACGCCTGAAGCGCCATCCGGGCTTGCGCGTGGTGGTCGATCACGGCGGCAAACCGCAGATTGCGGCCGGCGAATTCGTCGCCTGGGCCGCCGGCATGGCCGCACTGGCCCAGCATCCCAATGTGCATTGCAAACTCTCCGGCCTGCTGACCGAAGCCGCGCGCGGCGCGGGCGTGGACGCGCTGGAGCCGTATGTGGCGCACTTGTTCGCCCGCTTCGGCGCGCAGCGGCTGCTCTGGGGCAGCGACTGGCCGGTGCTGACCTTGCGCGCCGATTACGCACACTGGTTCGCGCTTGCCCAGCAACTCGTTACCCGGCATGCCGCCGAACACGCGGCAGCCATCTTCGGCGACAACGCACGCACGTTCTATCGTCTGCCACGGCCGGCGGCCCCCACCCACGGAACTTCATCGGTATGACTGTCTCGATTCCCACCACTTCCAATAACCGCCTGCAGGGCAAGCGTTGCCTGATCACCGCCGCCGGCGCCGGCATCGGTCGCGAAAGTGCGCTGGCCTGCGCACGCGCCGGTGCACAGGTGATCGCCACCGACATCGACGCCGGGGCCTTGCAGGCACTGGCCGCCGAATCCGATGCCATCACCACCCAACTGCTCGACGTCACCGATGCTGCCGCGATCAACGCGTTGATCCCCGCACACGGCCCGTTCGATGTGTTGTTCAACTGCGCCGGCTTCGTGCATCAGGGCAGCATTCTCGACTGCGACGAGCCGGCGTGGCGCCGCTCGTTCTCGATCAACGTCGATGCGATGTACTACGCCTGCAAGGCGGTGTTGCCGGGCATGCTCGAACGCGGCCGCGGCAGCATCATCAACATGTCCTCGGTGGCCTCCAGCATCAAGGGCGTGCCGAACCGCTTCGTGTACGGCGTGACCAAGGCCGCGGTGATCGGGCTGAGCAAGGCGATCGCGGCCGACTACGTGGCGCAGGGCGTGCGTTGCAATGCGATCTGCCCGGGCACCATCAAGACGCCGTCGCTGGGCCAGCGCGTCAAGGCCCTGGGCGGCGACGAACAGGCGGTATGGAAGAGCTTCACCGACCGCCAGCCGATGGGCCGCCTGGGCGACCCACGCGAGATTGCGCAGCTGGTGGTGTACCTGGCTTCGGACGAATCGTCGTTCACCACCGGTCAGACCCACATCATCGATGGCGGCTGGTCGAACTGAGCACCGCTGGCGAACGAGAGTGCAGCCGCCAGGCGCACTCACGCTCGCCAGGGTTTTATCGCGCGTTGTGCGCTGACAAAAACGCTCTTTCACACCTGGCGTCACCGCTGTTTGCAGCATGCATCATCCATATTCCTGTTCCGAGCGCACCTTCCGCACCCGCCTGCGACGTGTGATTGGCCGCTCCACTCCTCCCTTGCAAAGGAAGACTGCATGAAACTCGTACGTGTTGGCGCCGAAGGCCACGAACGCCCTGGCCTGATCGATAGCGAAGGCCGCATCCGCGACCTCAGCGGTGCGATCGACGATGTCGCCGGTGAGCATCTCACCAATGCCGGCGTGGACAAGCTGCGCGCGCTGGATGTCTCTGCGCTGCCGGTGATCGAAGGCGAACAGCGTTACGGCGCCGCCGTGGGCCGCATCGGTAAATTCATCTGCGTTGGCTTGAACTACGCCGACCACGCCGCCGAATCGGGCATGGAAGTGCCCAAGATGCCGATTCTTTTCATGAAGGCCACCACGGCGGTGTGCGGCCCCAATGACACGGTGGTCATCCCGCGCGGGTCGGTGAAGAGCGACTGGGAAGTGGAGCTGGGCGTGGTGATCGGCGATGTGGCGCGCGATGTCTCGGTGGACCAAGCGCTGAATCATGTGGCTGGCTACGCCGTGATCAACGACCTGTCCGAGCGCGAATTCCAGCTCGAACATGGCGGCCAGTGGGTCAAGGGCAAGAGCGCGGACACGTTCGGTCCGATCGGCCCGTGGCTGGTCACCCGCGACGAAATCGCCGACCCGCAGAACCTGTCGATGTGGCTGGAGGTCAACGGCCACCGCTACCAGAACGGCAGCACGCGCACGATGGTGTTCGGCGTGGCCGAGCTGGTCAGCCATATCAGCCGCTACATGACGCTGATGCCGGGCGATGTGATCAGCACCGGCACCCCACCGGGCGTGGGCCTGGGCCAGAAGCCACCGGTCTACCTCAAGCCGGGCGATGTGATGGAGCTGGAGATCGAAGGCCTGGGTCGTCAGCGTCAACCGGTGGTGGCGCATCCACGCGATGCGGGGTGAGGTTGCGTGCCGGCAGGAGAGGATTACCGAATTGAAAGCGTGTTGACGCGTTGCGCTCCACCACCCAGACCCTTCTTTTGCAGCAAAAGCCGAACAACAACCGTAGACGTCGCCGAGCAACCATGGGTACGCGCTGCAACTCAAGCCCCTCTCCCACCGGGAGAGGGGTTGGGGTGAGGGTGAGGTACCACGTCGTCGCGCAAATCGACGCAATGCCGCTGTTTGTTGGTTTGCTACCTCGATGCTGGTGCTAACGCATCATCAGCAGGTCTTTAGCGAACGGGCGCCCGCATTGAATGTCCAAACGTTGTAGCGCTTCGATGGCGATACGCAGTTGGTCGTGCAATCGATTCAGTGATTTGAGTTTCAAACGCAGGGGCCCTGCCATGCGTCAACACAACCGGCGCTACGCGTTCGCACCCTCACCCCAACCCCTCTCCCGATAGGAGAGGGGCTAGATCAATTCCCTGTTTCCGTTCTTGTCGGTCCGTTCTTCTTCCACCCTTCACCGCCCAGGATTTTCATGCGCACCATCATCGCCCTCGAAACCCACGACGTCCGCTTCCCCACCTCGCGCGAGTTGGATGGGTCGGACGCGATGAATCCCGATCCCGATTACTCGGCGGCCTACGTCGTGCTGCGCACCGATGCGGCCGATGACCTGGCCGGTTACGGCCTGGTGTTCACCATCGGCCGCGGCAACGACGTGCAGACCGCTGCGGTGGCGGCACTGGCCGAGCATGTGGTCGGCCTGCGGGTGGAAGACGTCATCGCCGATCTGGGCGCGTTCGCGCGCCGGCTCACCAACGATTCGCAGCTGCGCTGGCTCGGCCCGGAAAAGGGCGTGATGCACATGGCCATCGGCGCGGTCATCAACGCCGCATGGGATCTGGCCGCACGCGCGGCGAAAAAGCCGTTGTGGCGCTTCATTGCCGAACTCACGCCCGAGCAGTTGGTCGACACCATCGACTTCCGCTACCTCACCGACGCGCTCACCCGCGACGAGGCGCTGGCGATCCTGCGCAATGCGCAGCCGCAGCGCGCGCAACGTATCGCCACGCTGATCGAACAGGGCTACCCCGCCTACACCACCTCGCCGGGCTGGCTCGGCTACTCCGACGAAAAGCTGGTGCGGCTGGCCAAGGAAGCGGTGGCCGACGGCTTCCGCACCATCAAGCTCAAGGTCGGCGCCAACGTGCGTGACGATATCCGTCGCTGCCGCCTGGCACGCGAAGCGATCGGCCCGGACATCGCCATGGCCGTCGATGCCAACCAACGCTGGGACGTGGGCCCGGCGATCGACTGGATGCGCCAGCTGGCCGAATTCGACATCGCCTGGATCGAAGAACCCACCAGCCCGGACGACGTGCTCGGCCATGCCGCCATCCGCCAGGGCATCGCGCCGGTGCCGGTCTCCACCGGCGAGCACACGCAGAACCGGGTGGTGTTCAAGCAGTTGCTGCAGGCCGGTGCGGTGGACCTGATCCAGATCGATGCCGCGCGCGTGGGCGGGGTCAACGAGAACCTCGCCATCCTGCTGCTGGCCGCCAAGTTCGGCGTGCGCGTGTTTCCGCACGCCGGCGGTGTCGGTCTGTGCGAGTTGGTGCAGCATCTGGCAATGGCCGATTTCGTGGCCATCACCGGCAAGATGGAAGACCGCGCGATCGAGTTCGTCGACCACCTGCACCAGCATTTCCTGGACCCGGTGCGCATCCGCCACGGCCGCTATCTCGCCCCGGAAGCGGCGGGCTTCTCCGCAGAAATGCACGCCGCCTCGATCGCGGAGTTCAGCTATCCGGGCGGACGGTTCTGGGTGGAGGATCTGGCGGCCAGCGCGAAGACCTGAGCCCGCGTTCCCTCATTCGCCCTGCGGGCACCTTCTCCCGCGCGCGGGAGAAGGCAATCTCCGTCTGGGTTGAGGATCTGGCGGCCAGCGCGAAGACCTGAGCGCGCGTTCCCTCATCCGCCCTGCGGGCACCTTCTCCCGCTTGCGGGAGAAGGCAATCTCCCGTCTGGGTTGAGGATCTGGCGGCCGACACGACGACCGGAGCCCGCGTTCCCTCATCCGCCCTGCGGGAATCTTCTCCCGCTTGCGGGAGAAGGAAGTCTCCTGCATTCGTATCCACCAGGACAGCGACCTCGAGCAAGGACGGGCGGCTCGCCACACGCTGTGTCGCAGGAGCCCGGCGGTACGCGCAAGACCCCGCAGCGCACGCATCTGCCCTGCCCGCCAATCACGCCCTTCTCCCGCCTGCGGGAGAAGGAGCCCGCAGGGCGGATGAGGGCGCTCTTAACGCTGCGCGTGGATCGCCTCACTCAGCGCAAAGATCCGCCCGGCCGGCCGCCACTTCTCGCCCGGCGCACCGCCGGGCAGCGGTTTCTGGAACCGCCACATCAACTGCTCCCATGCCTGGATGCGCGGGTCGGCTGCATCGCGCGCGGCCTTGGCTGCCGGATCGTAGTCCTCGCTTACCTGCATCAGCATCACCAACCGGTCGCCGCTGCGAAAGATCTCCAGTTCCTGGATGCCGGCCTGCTGCAGGAAGCCACCACCTCCGGCCACACCTCGGTGGGTTGATGCCAGCGCTCGTATTCGGCGATCAAGTCCGCATCGTCGTGCAGGTCCAACACATAACAAAGACGCGGCATGCTCAGGCTCCTGCAACGACGGGCGCCGCGCGGCGGGCGCGCAATGCGAACGACAAAATCACCGCAAAGCACGCACCCGGCACCACCATCGCCCAGTGGATGCCGGCCATGTCCGACACCGCGCCCATCACCCGCGTGAGCAAGGCACCGCCGATAATGGACATCACCAGCATGGACGAGCCCAGCTTGCGGGCATCGTCGTGCATGCCGTCCAGGCCCAGCGCAAAAATGGTCGGGAACATCACCGACATGAACACGCTCGCCGCCACCAGCGCATACAACCCGATCCACCCGGGTAGTGCGATGGCCACCGCGCACAAGATCAGATTGATCACGGCAAAACTCGCCAACAGCTTGGCAGGCGCCAGGTAACGCAACAGCGCGGTGCCGATGAAGCGGCCGGCCATGAACAGCACCAGCGAGATGGTCAGATAGGTCGCAGCGGTTTTTTCGGCGTGCCGGGCACTGCGTCCTGCAGATAACGGATCAGGTAACTCCAGATGCCGACCTGCGCGCCCACGTAGAAGAACTGCGCCACCACCGCAAACACGAACAGGCGGTTACGCAGCAATTCGCCAAAGCGTGCGCGCCTGGGCGCGGCGCCGGTGCCTGCCTCCGGCGCGCCGCTGGGAAACGCACCAGCAGCGCGATCAGGATCGCCCACAGCACCACCACCGCGCCGATGATCAGGTAGGGCATCTGCACGGCTGCCGATTCGGTGGCGAAAAACGCCTCGCGCGCGGCCGGCGCCATCGCGGCCAGTTCGGCCGGGGTGTGCTCCACGCCGGAGAAGATGAAATGCTGGCCGACCAGCACGCCGGTGATCGAGCCCAGCGGGTTGAACGCCTGCGCAAGGTTCAAGCGCCGCGCCGCGCCATCGGCCGGACCTAGCACGGTCACCAGCGGGTTGGCCGTGGTTTCCAGGAAGGCCAGGCCGCTGGCGATCACGAACAGCGCCAGCAGGAACAGCCAGTAGGTGTGCACTTGCGCGGCCGGATAGAACAGGAACGCGCCGCATGCGTACAGCAGCAGGCCCAGCACCACCGCGGCCTTGTAGCTGTAGCGGCGCATGAACATCGCCGCCGGCATCGCAAACACGAAATAGCCCATGTAAAAGGCGCTCTGCACCAGCCCGGCCTGCAGGTCGGTCAGCTCGAACGCCTTCTTGAACTGCTTGATCAGGATGTCGTTGAGGTTGTTGGCCATGCCCCATAGAAAGAACAGGCTGACGATCAACAACAGGGGAACCATGGCGGCGCGCGCCAGGTTGCCGCGCGGCGACGCGGCAATGTCACTGTGATGCATGCGACCGTTCCCCTCCCAAGGCTGTGGCGCTTGCGTTGCAATCGAGCGAGCGTACTGCGCAGGCCAGCGCCATGCAAATATAAAATCTTTGTTTATATTTGCACGGAGAGACTTCCACCGCCGCCGTGCCTGCGATGCCTGTACCCTGGCGCGCCGCACCTTGCCTGGACCCGCAAACGGATGAGCACCGCACCCGCCAAGTACCGCGCACCCGCCCTGGACAAGGGGCTGGACATCCTGGAATTGCTCGCCCGCCAGGCGCAGCCGATGAGCATGGGCGCGATCTCGCAGGGCATCGGGCGCTCGCGCGGGGAAATCTTTCGCATGCTGCAGGTGCTGGAAGAGCGCGGCTACCTCACCCGCGATGGCGAAGGCGATTACGTGCTGACCAACCGCTTGTTCATGCTCGGGATGCAGCAGCCGCAGGTGCAGAGCATCAGCGAAGCCGCACTGCCGGTGATGCGGCGCCTGTCCGATGCGATCTACCAGCCGTGCCACCTGGTGGCGCCGTCCGGTGACCAGATCGTGGTGATCGCGCAAATGGACGTACCCAGCGACCTGGGCCTGGTGGTACGCCCGGGGCATCGTCGCCCGTTGACGCATTCCAGTTCCGGGCTGGTGCTGTTCGCCTTCCAGCAGCCGGAGGTGCAGGCGCGCTGGTTGGACATGCTCGAGGCCAGCGACGTGCCGTTCGAGCGCGTGCAGTTCCTGGCCGCCGCCGCGCAGGCGCGCCGCGATGGCTATGCCATGCAGCCCAGCGAGGCGGTGGTGGGCGTGGTCGACCTGACTGCCCCGATCCTGCAACGCGGCAGCGCCACCTACACGCTCACGGTGCCCTTTATCGAACGGCGCCCTGCGCTGGTGAGCCCGCAAGCGGCGTTGCAGGCCCTGTGCGCGGCAACCGCCGAGATTTCCGGCGCGCTGCACTAGCCGCACACCGCGCGAAGGCCACGCCACCGTGGCCGGAAACGTGGCCGGAACGGCGCCGCCGCCGTTGGCCTCTATACTCGGCGCGATCGACCACGCGGGATCGCATGTCCAGCATCACCTTCGGGATGTGGAGCACCATCCTGCTGCTCGGCAGCGCGCATGGCGTGCTCGGTGCAGTCCTGTTGCTGCTGACGCCGGTCAACCGCATCGCCAACCGCTGTCTGGCGGCGTTGCTGCTGGTGGTGGTGGCGCTGATCACGCCCTACACGCTCGGCTATGCCGGCGCCTACGACGCCTACCCGGACCTTACCTACGCGCCGCTGTTCTGGGAGCTGGCCATCGGCCCGCTCTTGTGGCTCTACGTGCGCCAACTGGCACGCCAGCAGTTGCCGCCGCGCTGCGCTGCATCTGCTGCCGGCGCTGCTGCAAGGCGCCTACTACACCTGGCTGTTCACCTGGCCGCTGCAACGCAAGTGGGCCTGGAACGCCGCTGTGCAGGTGCCCTGGATCGCCCCGCTGCAAGATGCCCTGGTGCTGGCCTCGCTGGCGGTGTACCTGCTGCTGGCCTGGCGCGAGTACCTGGCCTATCAACGCTGGCTGGAGCACCACAGCAGCGCGCGCGAGGAACTGCGGCTGCCGTGGCTGCGCGGCTTTCTGCTGGCCGCTTCGTTGCTGGTGGCGTTGCGGCTGGGCTTTACCGCCAGCGACCGCCTATGGCATCGCCTGTCGTACTTCGACGAGTTCCCGCGGTATCTGGCCACCGCCGCCCTGGTCTACTACCTGGGGCTGGAAGGTTGGCGACATGCGCGCGCGCACTATCCGCAGCGCGACGCGGCGCAGGTGCTGGACCCGCAAATGCCTGTGCCGGACCTGCCCGCGCCCGCCTGCCCACAGCCCGCGGCGCCGGAGAAGGACTGGCAGGCACTGGGTCAACGCGTCGCCGCAGAAGTCGGCGCGCACGGCTGGTGGCGCGAGCCGGACCTCACCCTGCCCGAGCTGGCGCGCCGCATCGGCACCAACAGCAATTACCTCTCGCGTGCGCTCAACGAGGGGCTGGGGCTGAGCTTCAGCGCCTTCGTCAACGCGCTGCGCATTGCCGAGGCACGGCGTTTGCTGGCGGGCAACGAGGACATCCTGTCCATCGCGCTGGCGGTCGGCTTCGGCTCCAAGGCCAGCTTCAACCGGGTGTTTCGGGCGCAGGTTGGCTGCACGCCCAGCGATTACCGGCGCACGCAACGTCCCATATCCTGAAAATCGCTTGGCGATTGGGCATTTGAGGCGCATGCCGCCGTGCGGTCGGGAATTGTCTCGACTCTTGCCAAGGAGTTGCCATGTCCCCGCGCATCCGCCCCCACCCGTTGCCGTTGTGGCGCGTCCTGTCATGGTGCGTGCTGTGCTTGCCCATGTGCCCGGCGTGGGCCGCCCCGCCAGCGCCGCCGTTGGGCAGGGACAGCCCGCTGTCGGGCCCGGCGCTGCTGGCCGATGTCGATGTGCTGCAACAGGCCTATGCAGCACTGCATCCGGGCCTGTACCGCTACGCTACCGAGCCGCAGGTTGCGCAACGCTTCGCCGCGCTGCGCGCCGAACTGGCACACGGCGCCACGCTCGGCCGGGCCTATCTGGCCATTTCGCGCCTGACCGCCAGCGTGCGCTGCGGCCACAGTTTCCCCAATTTCGTCAATCAACCCGCGCCGATCCAGCAGGCCCTGTTCCCCGGCGAGCGGCTGCTCCCGTTTCACTTCCGCTGGCTGCAAGGCCGCATGATCATCAGCCGCAATGGCTCGGACCAGCCCGGCCTGGTCCCCGGCACCGAAGTGCTGTCGATCGATGGCGTTACCAGCGCGCAGATTCTGGCGGCCCTGATGAGCGTGGCACGCGCGGACGGCAGCAACGATGCCAAGCGCGTTGCCCAGATGGAGGTGCGAGGGTTTGCACGCATCGAGGCATTCGATGTGTACCTGCCGCTGCTGTTCCCACAGATTTCCGCCAACCCGGTGCTGCAGGTCCGCACGCCGGGAGCGAACGCGCCACGCGCGCTGCGGGTCAGCGGCATCGACGCGGCGCAACGCAACGCGATGGCGCCCCAGCGTGCACGCGACAGCGCAGCACCGGCATGGACGCTGACGATGGACTCGAGCGATCTGGCGATCCTGCGCATGCCGGACTGGGCGCTCTATGAGAGCCGCTGGGACTGGCACGCCTTCTTGGCGCGCAGCTTCGCTCGCCTTGCCGAGCGGCGCGTGCGTGCGCTGGTGATCGATCTGCGTGGCAACGAGGGCGGGCTGGATGTGGGCAGCGTGCTGCTTGGTTATCTGGCCGCAGGCGAGGTGGCTGTGCCGCCCGTGCGCAACTTGGTGCGCTATCGGCGTCTGCCCGATGCGTTGGCATCGTCTGTCACGACCTGGGATCGTTCCTTCCGTGATTGGGGCACGCGTGCGCGCGCCTACGACGACGCGTTTCTACGCACTCGATTCTCCACGCGGCGCAGCGGCGCAGGCGTACCTGCCGCTGCGCACGCCGCACTTCGCCGGCCAGGTCTTCGTGTTGACCAGTGCCGAGAACAGCTCGGCCACCTTCGAGTTCGCACAACAGGTGCAGCGCAACGGCCTGGCCACGCTGGTCGGCCAGCCCACCGGCGGCAACCTGCGTGGCATCAACGGCAGTGCGTTTTTCTTCCTGCATCTGCCCAACTCGCAGATCGAAGTGGACCTGCCACTGATTGGGCAGTTTCCGATCAGCGCCCAACCGGATCGCGGCGTGTTGCCCGATGTGCCCGTGCACATCACGGCGCAGGATCTGCAAGACGGTCGCGACGCGGAAATGGACATGGTGCGCGCCTTGCTGCGTGGTGATGGAACACCGCCGCAGGGCGACCAGAATGCGCCCGCATAGCCACGGCTATAAAGATCAGACCGACCTTCGCGTGCAGTGCAAACCCACCGAACGCGGCAATGCGTTGGTACACTGCGCGCCCCTTGGGAGTAGCCTGCTTTCGTGCATCGAAAGCGCCTGCATCAACATACTCGGCCAGTGCGCCGTGGTGCAGGCAACCAGTTTCGGTTTGGCGAGACCAGCGGCATGCGTGCACGACGACGGTTGGCGCGGGCGCATGCCGTTGTGACCGTGCCCAACCCGAGAGTGTCGATGTCTCCTTTTTCCATTGTGTTGATCGGTTTTGCGATGTCGACCGATGCGTTCGCCGCGGCGATCGGCAAGGGCGCGGCAATGCGCAAGCCGCAGTGGCGCGATGCACTGCGCGCCGGCCTGATCTTCGGCTGCATCGAAGCGATCACCCCGGTGATCGGCTGGCTGCTGGGCCGTGCCGCAGCCAGTTATGTGTCTGCCTACGATCACTGGATCGCCTTCGTGCTGCTGGGCGCATTGGGGACCCACATGATCGTGGCCGGCCTGCGCAACGGGCCGCAGGATGCCGAAGATGCAGCCTCCGGCACGCCAAAGCGGCATGGCTTGCTGGGCTTGGCCACCACCGGCTTTGCCACCAGCATCGATGCGATGGCGGTCGGCGTCAGCCTGGCGTTTCTGGATGTGCACATTGGCGTGGTGGCGGTGGTGGTGGGCCTGTGCACCTTCAGCATGGTCACTGCCGGCGTGATGCTGGGACGCGCGCTGGGCAATCTGATCGGCAAGCGCGCCGAAATCCTGGGTGGATTGATCCTGGTGATCGTCGGCAGCGTGATTCTTTACGAGCACCTGGGCGGTGCGGCGTAGCCGTAGGAGCGCACCTGGGCGCGGCGCGCTTTCCTGGTAACGCCCCCATCGCGCCCGGGTGCGCTCCTACGCTATGTGGGCGTGCGAACCGCACGCGATCGGCATCATGGAATGCGTGATCGCTGCGGCGTACCGCCCGCATGTCGCGATGCACAGGTGCACCTGTCAGCGTGTCTTTGCATCGTGGTAGGCGCTCAGGAACGCGCGCAGCGACGCCGGCTTCACCGGCTTGGTCAGCAACCGATACCCGCGTTCGCGCGCAAGCTGCTTGAGTTCGTCGCGACCGTCGGCCGTAAGCAGGGCGCCGGCGATCGGCGCCGGCGCGGCGGCTTGCACGGCATCGAGCGTGTCCAGGCCATCCATGCGGTCGTGCAGGTGGTAATCCACCAGCATCAGGTCCGGCTGTTCGCGCGCACGTTCCAGCGCCTGGTCCACGGTGCTGGCGGTGATCACTTCCACCTGCCAGCGGCCGAGCAGCGCGCGCATGCCATCGAGAATTTCGCGGTCGTTGTCCACGCACAACACGCGCAGGCCGGCCAGCGAATCGCCGCTGGGCGATGCACGTGCGGCCGTCACCGGCAACAGCGGTGCCACCGGAACCGGCGCCACACGCGGCAACAGGATCGAGAACATGCTGCCGCGACCGACCTGGCTGCGCGCGCTCAGGTCGTGGTCGAGCAGGCGCGAGATGCGTTGGCAAATCGACAGACCCAAGCCCAGACCCTGCTCGCCCCAATCGAAGGGCTGCTGATAGCGGCGGAATTCTTCGAAGATCTGCCGCATGTGGTGCTCGGGAATGCCCGGGCCGGTGTCCCACACCTGCAGCTCCACCTGCTGCCCGCGCCCACGCATGCCCAGCACGATGCGGCCCTGGCGCGTGTAGCGCAACGCATTGGCCAGGAAGTTCTGCATCACCCGGCGCAGCAGGCGGCGGTCGCTGCGCACCCAGATCGCGCGCACATGCACCTGTAGCCGAAGACCACGGCTGGCCGCCACCGGCGCGTATTGCGCGGCCAGCTCGTGCATCAGCGCGCTGGCGTCGAAATCCTCGACCGTGGGACGCAACCCACCGGCATCCAGGCGCGAGACGTCAAGCAGGCCGTCGAGCAATTCTTCGGCCGCACGCAGCGAGGCATCCACGCGTTCGGCCAGATGCCGTTGCTCTTCGTTGTGCTGAAGGCTCTCGCGCAAGGCCGAGGCGAACAGGCGCGCGGCGTTGAGCGGCTGCAACACGTCGTGACTGATGGCTGCCAGAAAGCGGGTCTTGGATTGTTGCGCCAGCTCGGCCTCGCGCGAGCGATCGGCCACGCGTTGCTCCAGGTTTTCGTTGGCGTCCAGCAATGCGCGTTCGGCGCGCTTGTAGTCGGTGATGTCGTTGTAGCTGGTGACGTAGCCACCGCCCGGCAGCGCCTGACCGCGCATCTCGATCACCTTGCCGTCGCTGCGGGTGCGTTCGAACACATGCGGCGAGCCGGCGCGCATGTGCCGGATCCGGCGATCGATCTGGTCTTCGATATCGCCCTCGCCCAGTTCGCCGCGCTCGGCGTTGTAGCGGATCAGATCGGCCACCGGCCGGCCCACGTACAACATGCCATCGGGATAGCCGAACAACTGCTGATAACGCCGGTTCCAGGCGGTCAAGCGCATGTCCGGGTCGACCACGCTGACCGCGGCGCTGATGTTTTCCAGCGTGGTGGACAGAATCTCGCGATTGAAGCGCAGCTCCTGGCCGGCTTCGTCCAGCACCGCCACCACTTCGCCCAGCTCCATGCCCGAACCGCGCAACAGGCTGGTCAGCACCAGGCGTGCGGAGGCGGCGCCGATGGAGGCGGCCAGCAGGCGTTCGGTGAACTGCACCCAGGCGCGGTCGGCCACCACCGTCGGCTGCAGTTCGCGTTCCAGCAATTGCGCCTGCTCCACGAACGCGCGCCGCGCATGCCGCTCGCCCACCACGCGTTCGGCCAGCGCCTGCAGGTCGCCAACCCGCACGTGCCCCGGCCACTCGCCGGCCACCGCCGGGCGCTGCGCGTACGGATCCAGGAACGGCGCGGCACGCAGCCGTTCGTCCACGCCCGGACGCCAGCGCGCAGAGACCAGCATCATCGCGCCCACGTTGATCAGCAGCGACCAGAACGTGCCATGCGCCAGCGGGTCCCAGCCGCGCATGCCGAACAGCTGCTGCGGCTGCAGCCAGGCGATACCGAACGGCCCGTCCACCAGCCAGTCCGCCTGCAGCCAGCCGGCGCGTGTGGCCGCCGGCAGCAGCAGCGTGTAGATCCAGGTCATGAAGCCGAGCGCCATGCCGGTCTCCACGCCCTTGCGGCTAGCGCCACGCCAATACAGGCCGCCGATCACACCGGGCGCAAATTGCGCCACCGCGGCAAACGCCATCAATCCGTACGCGGCCAGCGTGGTGTCGTTGGCCACGCTGCGGTGATATCCGTAGGCAATGAGCGCCAGCAGCAGGATCGCAACACGTCGGATCCACAACACGCGCGAGGCCACCGCCGCGCGCGCATCGGCGCTGCCACGGCGACGCAGCAGCACCGGCATCACCAGGTCGTTGCTGACCATGGTGGCCAACGCGATGCTGGCCACGATCACCATGCCGGTAGCCGCGGAAAACCCGCCCACATACGCCACCAGCGCCAGCACCGTGTTGCCCTGGCTCAGCGGCAGGGCCAGCACCACCGCATCGTCGACCACCGCACTGCCCTTGCCGAACAACGCGATGCCCGCCGAGGCGATCGGCACCACCATCGCCGAGATGATCACCAGATAGGCGCCGAAGAACCAACGCGCACGGCGGATATCGCCGACATCACTGCATTCGACCACCGCCACATGGAACTGGCGCGGCAGGCAGATCACCGCCAGAAAACTCAGCAATGTCTGCGAAATGAAGCCCACCGACGGCGTGTGCTCGAACAGCGTGCGCGCCGAATCGGCGATATGCAGTTGGTGCTCGCTCAACCACAGCCACGCGAACAGCCCCACCGCCACGATGGCAACCAGCTTGATCACCGACTCCAGCGCGATCGCCAGCATCATGCCGCGGTGGTGTTCGGTGGCGTCGACCTGGCGGGTGCCGAACAAGGTGGCGAACAAGGCCATCAGCAATGCCACATACAACGCCGGGTCGGCGAAGATGCCGCGCCCGGCGCTGCTATGCCCGGTCAACACTTCCAGGCTCATCGCCACCGCTTTGTATTGCAGCGCCAGATACGGAACGATGCCGATCAGCGCGATCACCGCCACCAACGCGGCCAGCCGGCGCGAGCGGCCATAGCGCGAGGAGATGAAATCGGCGATGGACACGGTATTTTCGGCGCGCGCGATCAGTGCCAGGCGCTCGATGATGCGCCAGCCGAACAGCAGCAACAGCAGCGGGCCCAGGTAGATCGGCAGGTAGCCGATGCCATTGCGCACCGCCGAGCCGACCGCGCCGTAGAAGGTCCACGACGAGCAATACACCGCCAGGGCCAGGCTGTAGACCGCCGGCCGCAGCCACGGCCGCTCCGGATACAGCGGACGGCGATCGCCCCACCACGCCACCCCGAACAGCAGGGCTGCGTAACCCAGGGACACCAGCAACAGGATCCAGCTCGAGACCAACATGTCCTCCGACGTGGCGCAGCGCCAGCGGTGGAGTTTACGCAGTCGCGCACGTTGGCGTTGCAGGCGCAGCATCCGGGCCGGGTGGCGTCTGCCGTGGGTCGCATCGGCATGCGCCACGGACCCTGCCGGGCCAAGCAAGGCCTTGGAGAATCCGCGGCCGCCACCTTGCCAGGCATTGGCATCGAAGACGCGCGCACATGCCCGCGCGAACTGCGGGCATATCCGTGGTTGGTGTGCGGCCACCGGTACGGCGCCCATGGCTTGTTCAACCATGCCAGCACCGTCGAATCGCACCGCTGCCAGCGCCGCTATCGGCGAATACATGCCCGCGACAGACACGACCTGCGCGCTGCAGGCTTGATGTTAGCGCTAACACACCATACTGTCTGTCCACCTTGAATCGGACGAATGCCCCAGATTGCGTTGCGCGATGGCGTCTTGCATTGCAGCAATGCCTCTTCCCCGCATCGCTATCGCCTGCGCCACCGCGCGATGCGATTGACTGTTGCAGTGCAACGACGGCAGCCACCGCGATGCGCATTCACCACCACGCGATGGAATGCGTCCCGGCGTGCAGGCGCCGCGCATACCGATGCATGCATCGGCCGCGCCCGTCGCCTGGCAGTGCAGCCGATCCGTGTGTCGCACCCATCCAGAAACCAGCACCGCAGGTGTGGAGAGCCCATGTCCGTTCAAGCCAGAAGCCAGACCTCGTCCATTGCGCCGTCAGGCGTGCGATCCCTGCTGATCATCGTTGCCGGCCTTTTCGCCGCCGACGGTGCCTGGGCGTGTACCACGCCGGTGTCGGTGTGCGAACGCGACAGCGCCGGTGCGTTTGCGCTGATCCGCTCGGAGCTGCCGGCCACGGTCGTGGTCGATGCCTCGGCCGATTCCGCCGTGCGATCGGTGGCCGACAATTTCGCGGCCGACCTGCAACGGGTTGCCGGCCACAGCAGTGGCGTGAGCACCGATCTGGCAGGCGTCCGCGGAGCGGCCGTGATCGTGGGCACGCTCGGCCACAGCCCGATCATCGACGCGCTCATCGCCGCCGGCAAAATCGACAGGCGCGCCCTGCTGCAGCGCTGGGAGGCGTACACGCAGATTGTCGTCGATCGCCCCACGCCGCAGATCGATCGGGCGCTTGTCATCGTCGGCGCCGATCGCCGTGGCGCGGTGTTCGGTACCTACGATGTCTCGGAGAAGATTGGCGTGTCGCCGTGGTACTGGTTTGCCGACGTCGCAACGGCGCATCGCTCCAACCTGTTCATCACCCGCGGCAGCGTGTCCGATGCGCCGAAGGTGCGCTACCGCGGCTTCTTCATCAACGACGAAGACCCTGCCTTGAAGGGCTGGGCGATGAAGAAATTCGGCGGCGTCAACGCGAAGATGTACGCGCATGTCTTCGAGCTGGGCCTGCGCATGAAGGCCAACTATCTGTGGCCGGCGATGTGGGGCAAGGCATTCAATGTCGATGATCCCAACAACATGGTGCTGGCCGATCAGATGGGCATCGTCATGGGCACCTCCCATCATGAGCCGATGATGCGTGCGCAGAAGGAGTGGCATCTCAAGAGCATCCCCAACAGCGGCGGTGCCTGGGACTACACCCGCAATGCCGCCAACTTGCGTGCGTTCTGGAAGGGCGGCATCGCGCGGATGATGTCCAAGGGCGGCGGCCAGCGCTACGACAGCCTGGTGACGGTCGGCATGCGCGGCGATGGCGACGAACCGATGGCCGAGAACACGGCCAGCCATCTACTGGAAAAGGTTGTGGCGGACCAGCGCGCCATCATTGCCGATGTGACGAAAGCGCCGGCTGCGCAGACGCCGCAGGTGTGGGCGCTCTACAAGGAAGTGCAGGACTACTACGACCACGGAATGCAGGTCCCCGACGATGTCACGCTGCTGTTTTCCGACGACAACTGGGGCCAGATCCGCCGTCTTCCGGTCACCGACCTGCAACGCGCCGGCGGGTATGGCGTGTACTACCACTTCGATTATGTGGGGTGCCGCGCAACTACAAATGGATCAATACCAATCAGGTCGAAAAGATCTCTGGCAGCAGATGGATCTGGCCTATCAGCGCGGCGCACGGCAACTGTGGGTGGTCAACGTCGGCGATATCAAGCCGATGGAATATCCACTGAGTTTTTTCCTGAAGATGGCTTGGAATCCGGAAGCGATGACGCCCGGGGCACTTGCGGCGTATCCGCAGCGATGGGCGCAGGAATCGTTCGACGCGGCGCATGCCGCACGCATCGGAGAGCTGATCACCCGCTACGGCATGCTGGTTGCACGGCGAAAGCCGGAATTGGTCGATCAGGACAGCTTCGCCCTGGGCGAAGGTGCGCCAACCGAGCTGGATGGCGGTGAGTTCGGCGCCATCGTGGCGCAATGGCAGGCGCTCGAGCAGCGCATGCTCGAGGTCAAGGCGAGTTTGCCCGCCGACCAGCAAGACGCCTATTACCAGCTGATCGAATACCCGATCGCGGCAGTGTCCAATCTTTACCAGCTCTATTACGCGGCCGCATGGAACAAGCGCCTGGCCGCACGCAACGATGCACGTGCCAATTACTTCGCCGACATGGTCGAAACCGCCTTCGAGCGCGACAAGGCCCTGACACAGCGCTACCACACGATCAACGGCGGCAAATGGGACGGCATGATGAACCAGGTCCACATGAGCTATGTGATCTGGAACGACCCCACCCAGCAGTCCATGCCCTCGATCAGCCGCGTTGGCGGAGACACGCCGCCCGACCGGATCGCGCGCTCCATCGCGTTCGCCCCGCCGGCCCCGCAAACGCCAGGGGTGCTATCGCTCGAAGCGCCCAGGTACTCGCGGGTCATCGCCAACAAGGGGCTGCAATGGACCGCGATCCCCGCGCTGGGACGTACCCAAGGCGCCCTGGTCGCGCTGCCGCAGGGGCAGCCTGCCACCGCGGCCGAAGACCGTGTCGCAGTGGAGTACGACGTGGTCGTCACCACGCCGGGCCCTGCGACGCTCGGCCTGTATCTTGCGCCCACACTGGACACGTCCAACCGCGGGCCGCTCCGCCTCGGCGTCTCCATCGACGACGGTCCGATGACCACCGTCAATTGGGAACTGCACCCCACCGGCGGGGCACAGAACACGCCCGCCGAAAAAGCCTGGGCAACCGCGGTGCGGGACAATGCGGTGTTCGTATCGGCGCAGATGGGCACGCTGGCGAAGGGTCGGCACACGATCAAGGTCTTCCGGATCGACGACAACATCGTCCTTGAGAAACTCGTGCTGAGCACCGTGCCGGTGCCTGTGTCCTATCTGGGGCCCGCGCCGACACGCTGAAGCGCGCCAGCTGGAGCGCGTCGCGAGCGCGCTGTGGCGCTCTCAGCCGGCCATCGCCGCCGCCAACGCTGAGGCGGCGACCGGCCCGCGGAGTCATCCGGGCAGCCGTACCTCGACCCGATACACCTGCCCGCGCGCAATGTTGCCGATGCGCTGCTGCGGACAGAGCTCGCCATCGACCCGCACCTCCATCGCGGTGCGGCCCGGCTCGCGCGTCAGCGTGACATCGAAGTCCGCACCACGGAACTGGCGCTTGGCACGCGCGTGCGGCCAGTGCGACGGCAGCTGCGGACGGATCGCCAGCGTATCGCCCTGCCCGACCAACCCGAACAAGCCTTCCAGCACGCAGCGATACACCCACGCCACCGTGCCGGTGTTGAACAGCTGGCTCGAGCGCCCGGCTGTGCGCGGGTATTGATGCCACGCGCCACGGTAGTAGTTGGGCAACGACACCGGCAGGTGGCCGCGTTGCAGTACATCCTCGCGGGTTGGCCCCGGCAGCAAAGCGCGCAGGATCTCCCAGGCGCGGTCGGCCTCGCCAATCTGGTACAGGCTGTACAAATAGAATGCCGCCGCGTGGTTGTACACCGCGCCGTTTTCCGCCGCGCCCGGCCACTTCTGCGTCAGCCGCCCCACGTCATCGCGCATGTGCGTATACGCCGGCGCCAGCATCACCGGGCCATACGGCGTGTGCAGCTGCTCGCGCACCGCCTCCAGCAGCGCCGCACGTTGCTGCGCATCGGCAGTGCCGGCCAGCAGCGCGAAACTCTGCGGATTGAGATAGATACGCCCCTCCACATCGTCGGCGATGCCGAAGCGCAGCCCGTCGTCGGTGATGCCGCGCGCGTACCAGTTGCCGTCCCATAGCTCACGGTTGGCATCGGCATTGACCGCGCCCACCGCCTCGCCAAACCTGTCGGCCTGTGCGCTGCGTCCGTGCGCAGCGCAGATGTCCGACCACAGCCGCAGCGCGTACGCGGTGGCCACGGTCAGCCAGCCGGACACCCCCTTGCCGCGCCAGCCGACCATGTTCATCGGGTCGTTCCAGTCACCCTGGGCGATGAAGCTCAACCCGCGTGCATCGCGCGCGTCCAGCAGCCACTGCATGGCCGCGTCCAGGCGCTCGGCCACGCTCAGGCGCTGCCCGTCATGGGTTTGCACGATCGCCTCCAGGATGTTGATATCGCCGGTCTCGGACAGATACGCGCTCAGGAAGATCGGCAACCACACGCAGTGGTCGGTATGCGGCACCTGGTTGATGTATTTGAGCTCGGCGCCTTCCACCAACAGGATGCCGTCCGGCATTGCGCCGCTGGGCTCCTGCTGCGACAGGGCATGCAACAGCGCCGCGCGTGCGGTGGCAGGTTGCAGGTAGGCCATGCCCATGTGGTCCTGCAGATAATTGCGCGTCTGCGGATCGGTGGTCAGGCGATTGACGTCGCCGTGATAGAACACCTGGCGCGGCAACCAGTGGTTGACCATGTTGTCCAGCGCCGCGTCGGGTGTGGCGATCTGCACGCAGCCACGGCCGGCCTGCAGATAGTCCGCATATTCACGCGCCGCCTGGGCGAAACCGGCTTCGGAGAGATAGCGCGTCCGCAATGCGGCAATTTCGGCATCGTCCTTGGCCGGCCCGAATGCGAAGCGATACACGCTGGCCGCCTCGGTTTCCAGTGTCAGCCGGTATTGCAACGCAGCGGCCGGCGTTTCGTAATGCGCATCGTGGTTGCCCAGCTGCTCGGCCTGCACCGCCGAGGGTGCGTGCAGGCCACCCTCGCCTTCGAATGCCATCTGCTGCGCGTCCCAGGCCACCGGCGTCTGCTCGTGCAGCAGGAAGGTGCAATCCTTGAAATCGCGCTGGCGGAAGTAGTCATCCACCTTCTGATACGGCGCCACGCTACGGCAGACAATTGCGCCCAAGCCCGGCTCGTAACCGCCGGACTGATGCATCCACGACATGTAGCCGACCGGGAAATAGGCATACAGGCTCAGCCTGCGCGCGCGCCCGGACACGTTGTGCACACGACATTCCCACAGTTCCACCGCATCGTCGGTGGGGAGGGAAACGCACAATTCCACCACGATGTCGTCATGGCGCACCCGCCAGCGCACATCGTGCTTGCCGGCAGAGAACTCGAACGCCTGCGGCTGCGCGCGCACCGGTTCGTGCGGCACCGAATACAACGCGCCGGTGTCTTCGTCCTTGAGATAAAAGAACCGACCGGGATGATGCGCGTAGTACGGCTGCTCCGGCATCATGAAATTGCGCGCTTCCAGCATCGGTGCATGCGCGTATTTCGATGGTTCCGGCTGCATGAACTGGCCGGTGGCATAACCGCGGCAGGTCAGCTGCACCATCATGCGGCGGTTCCACAGGAAGCCGCCGGCATTGGGCATTGCGGTGGGGCTGTAGAGCGTATAGCGCGCACCATCGGCGCTGGGCGCCATCAAGCTGGACAGCGCATCGGACGAGGCGTGGGGCGTTGCAGACACGGTCAGGGGTGCTCCGGTTCGTCGCGCTTGCGCGCGGCCAGTTCGTGCTGGATGCGGTTCAACAGTCCGTCGTCCAGCGGATAAAAACGCATGGTCCAGGCCGCCAACAGCGCAACCGCACCCGGAATCACTGTCAGCAGCAGCACGATGCCGGTCAACGACCCGGTGGACTGCGCGGTGTTGGCGACATAGCCCATTGCAGCCAGCACCCAGGCAATGCCGGCCGAGGCCAACGCCCCACCGAGCTTTTGCGAAAACGTCGCAGCGGCGAACGTCATCGCCGTGGCCCGGCGGCCGGTGCGCCATTCGGTGTAGTCGGCGCTATCGGCATACATCGAAAACGCCAACGGCGATTTCGGCCCAAGCGCCAGGCCGATCAGCATGTTCAAGACGAACACCGCCCACACCGCATCGGCCGGTACGAAAAACATCGCACAACTCAGCAGGCCGACAAGCACCATCAGCCAGAACATCAGCTGGCGCTTGTCCCAGCGCCGCGTCAGCAGCGGCGTGATGGCCGCACCCACGCCCAGGGCCACCGAGTAGCTGCCCAGAAACAGGCCGACCAGATCCGGGCGTTGTACGTAGTACTTGAGGTAGTACACGCCCGCACCGCCGCGCATGGTGATCGTGATCATGATGATCAACGACAGCACAAAGAGTACGCACCACGGTTTGTTCTGCAGCAGGTCGGCGATGTCGCGACGAATCGGTGTGCGTTGTTGCGGCGGCGGTTGCACGCGTTCGCGCGTGGTCAGCGCCACGGTGACGAACAACGCCAGCGCCACCGCCCCGTACAGCATCATCGTGCGCTGCCATCCCAGCGCATCGTTGCCTGCGCCGAACCAGCGCACCAGGTCCATCGTGAAGTAGTTGACCAAGGTGGTCCCTGCGAACGCACCGATGAAACGCAGGCTGATCAGGCCGGTGCGCTGCTGGCTGTCGGCGGTGATCACGCCGGATAATGCCGAGTACGGAATGCTCACCATCGTGTAGGCCAGCATCATCACCAGGAAGGTGATCGTGGCCCACCACATGCGCCCATGTTGATCCAGATCCGGCGTGGTGTAGGCAAGCACGCCGGCAGCGGCCATCGGCAGCGCACCCCACAGCAGATACGGGCGGAACTTGCCAAGCCGGCTACGCGTGCGGTCGGCCAGTGCGCCCATCGCCGGGTCGGCGATCGCATCGGCGATCTTGGTCAACAAGATCATGGTGCCGACTGCAGCCGCCGGCAGGTGCATGGTGTCGGTGTAGAAGATCAGCAAGAACGCCGAGATGTTGGCCCAGTACAGATTCAGGCCCAGATCGCCGGCGCCATAGCCCAGCTTTTCGCGCCAGCGCAGGCGCGCCGATGCAGGAGACGTTGCGGGCGATGACGTCATCGACACACCTTCAATGCGTTGTACCCGGCCGAGCACGCCGTTACGCTGGGTGCCCGCGCACCTGGCGAGGAGCGCCGACGCTACACCACGCGTCGGCTGTCGCCAACGTGAAATCCATTCGAATGCCGAATCGATCCAGAGATATAACCTGACGTGATGGACACCGCCACACATGCCACGCCCGCGTCCGCTTCGCCGCTTGCCATCGTGGTGATGGGCGTGTCGGGCAGCGGCAAGACCACAATTGCACAGGCGCTGGCAGCGCATTACCGCTTCCGTTTTCTGGATGCCGACGACTACCACAGCGTGGCAGCACGCGCGCAGATGGCAGCCGGTCAACCGCTCACCGACGCGATGCGCCTGCCGTGGGTCGAACTGCTGTCGGCCACGCTGCGCGATTGCGTACAGGCCGGCGAATCGGTGGTGCTGGCCTTTTCCGGTTTGCGCAGCGCGCATCGCCAGCTGCTGCGCAACAGCGGCGTGCCGATGCGCTTCGTGTTCCTGCATGCGGCCCCGCACGTGATCGCCGCACGCCTGAGCACCCGCGCAGGCCACTTCATGCCAGCCACGTTGCTCGACAGCCAGCTGCAGACGCTGGAGCTGCCGTTGGACGAAGCGGACGTGGTGTCGGTGGACGTGGATGCCAGCGTGCCTGCGGTCGTGCAGGATGCGATCGCCCAATTGGCGGCGATCGATGCCGCTGCAGTGCAACATGCATCGCGCGCATCGGAGCGGGTGTAGGCGTACGCAGACGATTTGCGTGAGGCACGCGGTGGGTGTCGTCTAGGCCGTCGAGCGTCATGCGTCATGCGTCATGCGTCATGCATCGCGAGGCTGCTGCTTCCGTGCCGGGATGGATGCCCCATCCCGATCGCGCGACGCGCAGCCTGAGCGCAGTCACAGCGGCAATGCCCGCACGGCGCAGCGCGAACACCTGCTGTCGCGCTCGCCTGCGCATCCAGCGCGCATCCGCATGGCCGTATGCCGCCGCAAGGTGCCCGCATCGGCAACGCGCCATTCCCTTCTCCCCGGGAGAAGGTGCCCCGAAGTGGCGGATGAGGGTGCGACCACACCCGCACTGCTCATCTCGCCGCCTCCACACGCCGCACGACACGCAACGCGCAGCGCAATCGGCCACAGCGCCGAGCCCCTCAGCCCCATTGGCTACATACCGCAGGACGCGGCAATCGACCGCCGACATCGCGCACCGGGTGTTCCTGGCGCACTTCCCCATCGCGCCCATCCGTGGCAAAGCACCCACACAAGGTTGCGCAATATCTCCTGGTTACTTCTTGCAAACCGCCGTCATCGGCGCATCTCGGTTCAAGACCGCATCAATCAAATTTTCTATCGCAACACGGGAAATAGTGATGAATCATCACGATTAGTGCGAATAACGAACCGATTGAACGCAAATTTTTCAAGCTGGTCGCACCAGATGCAAACGGACCCGACCGCTGTCTGAATGCAGCGCCGCGCAGGTGTTGCACGGTCACGTCAATCGTCCATCGTTCGTCGGCAGATCCGGGGGATCCAACGCTTCCTTCCATCTAGGACATGCCGTGATGATCAATCCCAAACGCCGTTTGCGGTTTCGCAGTTTGACGCTCGTTCCTTGCCTGCTCGTCAGTGCCGTGGCTTTCGCGCAGTCTGGCGCCACCACCGCGCAGCAGCCGGTATCGGCCCTGGATACCGAGGCATTCGCACGCTCCGGCCAGGTCTGGCGCAGCTTCGGTCAAGACCTTCCCTTCGCCAGCCCCAGCAACTGGACCGTGGCCGGTGGCGGCTACTTGAACTCGCGTTTCGCACCGGGCGAATGGAAGATCAATCGCACCACTGCCAAGACGCTCAAGCCGGCGTGGACGCTGACCACCACCGGCGACATCTCGGCCACGCCCAGCATCGAAGGCGCCACCCTGTACGTGCCCGACTGGGGCGGCACGCTGTATAGCGTGGACACGCAAACCGGCAAGCCGAACTGGCAGGCCAAGCTGTCGGACTATACGAACAAGAGCAATTCGCTCTCGCGTACCACGCCTGCCATCACCCCCAAGAGCATCATCCTGGGCGACATGGCCGGCGGCACCGTGCTGGCCTTGGACAAAAAAACCGGCAAGTTGTTGTGGAAGAGCGAGGTAGAGACCAATCCACAGGCACAGATCACCTCGTCCCCGGTGGTGTACGGCAACCGCGTGTACCTGGGGGTGTCCTCCAGGGATTATGAAAGTCTCGATCCCACCCATCGGTTCTCATTCCGCGGCAGTGTGGTGGCGCTGGACGTGAACACCGGCAAGAAGGTTTGGCAGTTCTACAACGCGCCCGAAGGCTATACGGGTGCATCGACATGGGGCCAGGTCGCGGTGGACCCGATCGCGCGCCGCATCTATTTCGGCACCGGCAACAACTACAACATTCCCGCCAGCGTCGGTAACTGCGTGTCCAATGCGCGCTCCTATCGCGGCGGTGATTTGACCGTCGAGGATGAACTCAACTGCATGGCACCGGACAACTACGTCGATTCGGTGATTTCGCTCAATCTGGACACCGGCAAGCTGGTCTGGGCCAACCGCAACCAGGGCTACGATGCCTGGAATCTGTCGTGCATCCTTGCCCCGACCAATGGCCTGTGCCCGAACACCCAGGCAACCAACCTAACCGGCCCCGATTACGACTTTGGCGGTGCGGGCGTGCAACTGTTTGCGGTGCCGCGCAACGGCAAGCTGCAACAACTGGTCGGCGCCGGACAGAAGAGTGGCATCTATTGGGCCTTCGACGCCAAGACCGGTGCCAAGGTATGGTCCACCCAAGTTGGTCCGGGCGGCACCACCGGTGGTATCGAGTGGGGCGCCGCGTTTGATCCCTACAAGTCGCGCATCTATGTCGGCATCAACAATAACCTTAACACCACCTACACGCTGGGCCCAGACAACACCGTCAGCCACAACGCCGGTTCGTGGGCGGCACTGGATGCGGGTACCGGCAAGATCCTGTGGCAAGTGAAGGCACCGGGAATCAACCCCGTCAATCCGACGGTGCCGGCCGGCGCGCAGGGTCCGATCTCCGTCTCACCTAACCTGCTGTTCGCCGGATCGATGGCAGGCAATATGGTTGCCCTGGACAGCGATACCGGTGCCACCTTGTGGAACTACAAGGCCAGTGGCTCGGTGATGAGCGCGCCGGCAATCGTGAACGGTGCGCTGTACTGGGGCTCCGGCTATGCGCGAAACAACTTCGGTGTCGCAGCAATAGCCAACCAGCTGACCAAGTTCGTGCCGGATAACGCAGCAGCCAAGTAAGCAGGATCTGCAGGCGGCCATAACCGGTTCCTGTCAGCACGACACCGCCGCCTTCGGGCGGCGGTGTCTTCGTGGGCGCTGCCGTTGCTCAGGTGCAACTGCAGGCGTGCCACGCAGTCGGCGGCAACGCGGCAACGCATCATCTACAGCGATCAACAGACGTCCTCGCGCTGAACGCAACGTGGCGACCCACCGACAGCCAGCCGCCATCTGGCCGGCGCCAATGGCGCGCTTGGAACCGCGTGCCCGCGTGGCACATGCTGGCCGAGCACGCTGCGCGCGCCTGTCGGTGCGCGTAGCTTTTTCTGCTCCAGGCTCGCAACTACAGTCGCGTGACCTGGCATAAGCGAATCTGCCCCGCTTCCAGGCCGTGCGCCTCGGCCGCACGCCGGCGCAGTGCGCGCACCAGCGCGGCTGCGTCCAGTTCGCCATCGGCTGGTACGTCCACGCTGTGTGCCAGTTGCCCCCACAGCACCGGCCGACCGTCGCAGTAGCCCTCGTAATCGGCGAAGTAATGCAGCTGGCGCCGCTCAGGTCCCGACGTGGACATCGCCTTGAATCTCCGTGCAGCCCAGATGTTCCAGCGCGATCTCCAGCCCCAGCAGATAGCTCTGCGCACAATACCCACGCACCGTGGCGATGCACTGCCCCAGACCGTGCGGCAGGCAGCGTTCCGGACGGTCCACGCTGTCGTCGTGCGTTTCGACATAGGGGTAAGGCAGTTCGCTCAGCGCGCGATGCAACCGCGCACTGTCCACGCAACTGCCCGGATCGATCAGCGCGATCTCCATCCGCGCCTGGCCGGCCACACGCAGCGCATCCAGCAGTTCCTGTTCCGAGCCACAGGCACGCAATGCCACCGTCTTGCCCGCGTCCCCGGCACACGCCACCAATTGGCGAATGACGGCGCGCGGCAACGGCTGCGGCCCACGCACCAGCGGCATCGCCGCCTCCGGCCCACGCATGATCATGATCGACATCGCGCCTCCTCAGGCAGCAACGCGCAGCGGCGCGTGCATCGGCCCCAGACACCGCGCGGCAATGCCGAGCGACATCGCATATGCACGCGGCGCATCGTGCGGGGCAATCACCACCGCCAACGGCGCATGCTGCGCATGCAGCCACGGCTCCAACTCCTGCGCCGCATCGGAATGCAGCTCGATATACGGCGTGGGCAACGCGTCCACGGCAGCGCGCAAGACGCGCGCGCAACTGCGCTCGGACAACGGCAGATCGCCCGAATCCAGCAACACCAGCTCCACCTCGGCATCGCCACCGGCCGCATGCAATTCGGCGATCAAGCTATCCACATCGGCACACGCCAACGTGCGCAACGCACGCCCGGCACACGCAGGCAATGGCATCGGCATCAACGGCGCCGGATCGGCCCGAGGGCCGCGCAAAATCAGGATACACATCGTGTTTGGCTCAACGCACTGCTGTGCGGGAGTGCCAAGGTAGGACTGGCGGGCATAAAGGCGCTATTCGCACGCCAGTGCGCGTGCATAAAGAGTGCGTAATGGCGCGTTTTCCATCAGTCGAAACAATCCAACGCGCCATCGATGCCGATGCACAGCGCAAGTAAAGCAAATGCAGCTGGCTTAATCGTCTATCCATGCAACAAGCGCTGCACGCTAACGGCCGCAGACGCAGCAGAACGACCAGCAGTTTCTGCCAGCGCGAAGCCGCCTACTTCTCCCGCCGCCAGTTCACCGACCCCTTGGTCTCGATGGTGCTGGATTCGGCTTCGATGTCGAAGCCGCGGCTGAGCAGGTATTTCAGCGTCAGTACCGAGCCGCCGCCGACCATCGACACGCCGTAGCCAACGTAGAGTTTGGGCGAGAGATATTTGCCGAAACCGACGACCGAGCCCAACGTGCTGGATTGGCTGACGCCGGCGTCGTCCAGGCCGAGCTTGGCGCCGATCTGCGAGGCGATCAGGCTGCTGCCGGCCGACAGTGCGGCCGAGGCGGCGCTGACCTGTTGGGTTTCGTCGCTGCTGGCGGTGGACAGGCCGCGGCCGAGCACCAGGTACGACAGCGCTTCGGATTGCGACATCGCCGGTTCCGACCACACATCGGCACGCGGCGATTCGGCGCGGCCGCTGACATCGATGCCGGCGGTGACATCGCCGATCTTGCGTTCGGCGCGCAGGCTCACGCGTGGGTCGGAGACGATGTTGTTGTTCCAGGTCAGCTGGCCACGGGTGATGGTCAGGTCCTGGCCATAGGCCTTGTAGCGCCCACGCACATCCAGCCCGCCATTGGCGGTCATTTCGCGGCCCGGGCGCGCACGGATCTGCATCTGCCCGCTCAGCCCGCCCTTGAGGCCGAAGCCGCTCATGTTGACCTTGTCGCCGAGCACGATCGCCAGGTCCATATCCAATGGCGATGCGGGCGTCTGTTCCGGGTCCACCGGGTCCAGCACCACCACGTCTTCGGACACCGAGGTGCCACGGTCCAGGCGTTCCAGGTCGATGTCCGCTTCGGGCACGGTGACCTTGCCGCGCAACTGCATGGTGTTGTCGCTAATGCCGAACTGCATGTCCGGATTGGCAATGATGCGCAACTCGCTGGTGTTGTAGGCCAGCACGTTGTCGCCGCGGATATTGAGCAGCAACGGCGTGCTGGTCCCGAACCACGACAACCCGCCATCGACGGTGAGCGTGCCGGGGCCGGACTTGGCCGAGGCGGTGATCTTGGCCGAGCCATCCGGCAGCGCATCGAAGCGGCCCTTGCCCTCGCTCAGCGTCAAACCCATCGACGGATATTCGGCGGTGAAATCGCTCAGAGTGGCGTCGCCGCCGAGCAGCGGTTTGTCGCGGGTGCCGCGCAGGCTCACGTGGCCTTCGACCAGCCCCTTCGGCCGCACCACGTCGGCAATCACCAGCTCCAGCCAGTACAGCCGCGACATATTCAGATACAGCTCGCCGTTGAGCGGCGCGTACGCATCCCAGCCGGTATTGAACTTGGCATCGACAAAGCCGGCGCCCTGGAAGCCGATACCGAGCTTGCCCTGGATCTGTTGCTGGCTGAAATCGGCCTGCACGCTGAATTGGTCGTAGCGCAGCAACTCGCCGCGATTGGGATTGCCGGCCACTGCGGCGTAGCGGCTTTCGCCCAAACGAATGCCGCCTTCGGGCGAGGCGATGCGCAGGCTGCCTTCCCAGGCGTTGCCGCGCGGCTTGAAGCTACCGTCCAGCGACAGCTCGCCACGCAGATAGATCTGCCGACCTTCCTGCTTGGGCAGCCACGGCTGCACCAGCGACAGCGGCAGCGCGTCGCCATGCACCACCATGCCCTCGCGCGGCCAGTTGGCGCTGGCGCACAGCGCGCCGCCGGTGGCCGCACCCAGGCAGGTGTCGGACAAGGTAAACGCCGCGCCATCGGTGCCGAACTGCGCCGGCTGGCGCAGTGCCCAGGCATCGCCCTTGGCTGGGGCAATGCGCAAGGTCGCGAGCTGACCCTGCCACCGCTCGCCGTTGCGACGCACATCGCCCTGCAGGGCGACAGTCGCCATGCTGTTGGCGATGTCCGCATCCAGCCGCAGGGCCTCCACCGCGCCGCGCGCTTGCACGCGCACGCTGTCGAGCACCACACCGGCTTCGATGGCGGTACCTTGCAAGGCCAGTTGGCCATCGCTGCCGCGCCACGGCAGCTGGCCGCGCAGGCTGATGCTCTGGGCGCTATAGGTGTCCCAGCGCAGGCCGTTGCCGGCAATGTCGGCGGTGATGTCGGGTGCGTCGCGCTTGCCGCTGACCTGCAGCTGCCCACGCACGACGCCGGTGGCACCAGGCAAGACATCGTCCAGTTGCAACGGCTGCAGCTGCGCGGCGATATCGAGCTGGTCGCCCACCTTGCTCTTGGCGGTGATGCGGCTATTGCCCAGCGCCAGTTGCAGCTCGCCTTCGCCCTGTTCGCCGCGCAACGCGAACTTGCCATTGGCCGACAGCGCGCGTTGACGCAGCTGGCCGGCCAGGCTGGGAACGTCCGCAGTGGCCTCGAACCCCGGCGAGACACCGCCGGCAGGAGCCGGCAATTGCCGCCCCTTGGAGGCGATCTTGCCGGACAGGTTGCCGTTCCAGCCCGGCGCGAAATAGCCCGGGTCGAACTTGGCCAGTTGCGCGCTGACATCCCATTGCAGCTCCGGCGCCCAGGCCACTTCACCGGTGAGATCCAGCGCACCGCCCGGCGTTTTCGCCTGCACCTGCTTGAGCTGTGCACGTTGGTCGTTGCCACGGCTGTCGAAGACCAGCTCGGCCTGCTGGCCATCGCGCTCCAGCGCGGCGTGGCCGATCGCAGCCCAGGCCTTCAAGGTACCGGCCACGCCCAGGCGTGCGTCTTTCAACTCCACCGGCACCAGCGGCGCGTCCGGCGTGGCCGGATCCGCGGCCGGAGTGAAACGCAGGCCGCTGGCGTTGACCGCAAAGCGGAAACTCGGATTCTGGGTATCGCGGAAATCGGCGGTGCCGCGCAGTTGCGTGCGGCCTTCGAAGGTGTCGATCACCAACGGTTCGACGGTGAGGACCTGCTCGGCCAGGCGGACATGCGAGGGGTTGCAGCGTCGCGCTGAGTTCGCCTTGCTTGATGCTGCCGTGCAGATCGGCGTTGCCGCCCTTGCCGGAGGCTTCCAGGTTCAGCGCGATCGGCGTGGCAGGCGGGTTGGCTTGCCCCTGCGCAGCCGGAATCAACAGCGAGGTATCCAGCGCCTCGGTCACCGCCTTGAACGCCCAGGTCGGGTCGTCGCGACCGGTGAACACCAGGCTGGCCTGCAGCGGCGCCGGCGCCCGGCCGGCAATGGCCACTTCCATCTTGTCCAGATCCCCGCGGGCCACCAGCCCCAGGCTGGCCGGGGTGCGCCCGCGTGCGGCCGGTAGCACGGCAGTGGCGGTCAGGTCGGCGCGGTAGTCGTCGTTGGGCAGGTAATCGCCGTGCAGGCGGAAGTCGCCCATGTCGGTGTCGATCACCAGGTCACGCGTGCGCAGCTCGCCGGTGGCGACCTCGAGCCCGCCCTGCACGGTGTGCAGCACGATCATCGGCTGCTGCAGCTGGGTGCGATGCGCAGGTTCTGCACATCGATCTTGTCGGCCTGGATCGCCAGCGGCACGTTGATCTGCGGCAGCGACTCGGGCCAGCTGGGCAGGGTGAACGGTTCCTCGCTCTTGCCCAGGTTCAACGTGGCATTGCTCACTTGCACCGCGTCCAGCTGCAGCTTGCGCCCCAGCAACGGGCGCAGGTCCGGCTCCAGATACACCCGTTCTGCAGTGAAGTGGATGTCCTGATACTTGAAGTCGACATTGCGCAGGGTCAGTGGGCCGGCCACCGGGCCTTCGACGGTGCCGTAGGTAAAGGTGGCGCCCACCGGCAGGCGCGCGGTGACCTGCGCCAGCAACACATCGCGCCCGGCCACGGTCTGCAACAGCCAGTAGATCGCGATCAAGGCCAGCAGCACCAGCCCGAGCACGGTCAGGCCCGAGCCCACCCAGAAGCGGCGCCGGCGATAGAAGCGTGCGCGGCGCGGCGCGGAGGGCGGCGTGGGCGTGCTCACAGGTTGGCCCCGATGTCGATGTAGAGCTGAAACTGCGAGTCGGGGTCGTTCAAGCCATGCGCGATATCCACGCGCACCGGGCCCACCGGCGAGCGCCAACGCAGGCCGAAGCCGACACCGGTATGCCAGTCGGGCCGGTCATCGAAGGCGCTGCCGCCATCGACGAACACCGCCCCGCCCCAGGGGCCGCCCTTGAGGTAATGCTCGTATTCGGCACTGGCGGTGGCCACGTTCTTGGCACCCAGCGCGAATTCGTCCGGCTTGGGCGTGCGCGGGCCGACTTCGCGGAACGCATAACCGCGAATGCTGTTGGCGCCACCGGCGAAGAAGCGCAGGCTCGGCGGCATCGCCACCAGATCGCTGGTCCAGGTGGTGCCGCCTTCGCCGCGCAGGATCAACCGGCCATTGTCGCCAGCACCCAGAAACCAGCGCAGCTGGCCATACAGCTGGCCGAAGTTGGTATCGGAGCCGGCACCCTCGGCGCCGCCGCGAATGAACATCTGCGCCGACACGCCACTGCGCGGAAACAGCCGGTCGTCGACATTGACGTAGTTGGCCTGCAGTTGCGGATAGATCAGTGTGGAGGTCTCGTACACCGCGCCTTCGAAATCGTCGCCGCTGCTGAAACGCCAACGCTCGCGCAAGGCGTTGATCGAGGCGATCGCGCTCCAGCGCTCGTTGATCTGGCCGCTGCGGCTGCCGGTGAGTTTGACGTTGCGCAGGTCGATGTACTCGGTCTGCTCGTCGTACAGCCGCGCCGAGGCGGTGTACCAGCCATCCAGCCAACGGAACGCCGGCACGCGGTAGCTGGTGGTCAGGCTCTTGCGGTTCTGTGCGTAGTCCAGCTGCGTGTCCATCTTGTGGCCGCGCGCGTTCACATAGCGCCGCTCCACGCCACCGCGCACACCGGCGCCGCTCTCGCTGCCGTAGCTCAGGCCGGCGGTGTAGACCGTGCGCTTGGCGCGGGTAAGTTTGACGTCCACCGGCACGCGGCCCTGGTCGTCGGCTTCTTCGGGCTTGGGCTGGATGTCGATGGTGCTGAAGTAATCCAGCTTGGTCAGCGACTCGCGCAATCGGTCCAGCTTGCCTTCGTGGTAGTAGCTGCCCTCTTCCCAGTACACCAGCGGGTCGAACAGGCCGTCGCGGAAGTAGTCGTAGTCGAAGCGCACCTTGCCCATGTCGTAGCGGCGGCCGCTGTCCCAGTTCAGATCGATGTCGGCCGCATGCTCGGCACGCGTGATCGCAACGCGGCGCTGGGTGAAGTCGGCATCGAAGTAACCACGCTCGGCCAGGCGCCGGGTGATGCGCACCTTGCTGGCTTCGTACTGCGGATGGCTGAAGACCTGGCCCTCGCGCGGCTCGAACTGCTTGAGGTCCTGGCCCAGGTAGCGGTCCTGCTCGGCCCAGCCGGTGATGGAGATATGCGAGGTGCGTACCCGCACCGGCTCGCCGCGATCCACCGTGATCACCACGGTCACCTTGTCGCCGGCGCGCGGTGCGGCCAGCGTAATGGTTGGCGAGTAGTAGCCAAACGGCTCCAACGCCTCACGCGTTTGCCGCTCGGCCTGTGCCAACAGATATTCCAGACGCGACTCGCCCTGCTCCTTGCCCACGGCCTCATACAGAGACAGGGAGACCTGGATGTTCTCGATCATCTCGGCGTCGCCGCCGCCATCCAAGCCCTTGATTTCGATCTTATCGATGGTTGCCCGAGCAACCGCTTGCAGCGGAACGAACAGGGTGCACAGCAAGGAAAGAGCAAACGCGACTTTAAGCATCATCAAAGGATACCCAGCCTCGGCGTGAAGGGACAAAAATCTAAGCAAACCCGACTATACGGGTGACGTGGTTACATTCGGCGTGTTGTTAACGTTTCGTTGGCACTGATTGCGAGCGGCCCCCAATTGCTGCTTGCCCGTTTACACCTTGAGAGAGAGGTTCGTTTCATGAAGCGTCGTCTGCTGGTTACCGCCGTATGCACCGCCTTAACGATGCCATCGCTTGCGATGGCGCAGGACCAAGGTGACGTGACCCAATTGGACAAGGTCACCGTGACAGGTTCGTTGATCCCCCGCTCCCAGATCGAAACCGCGACCCCGGTGTTTTCGATCACTGCCCAGGACATCCAGCGCCGCGGCTTCAAGGACGTCTACGACGTGCTGCGCTCGCAGCCGATGGCCACTGGCTCCGTGCAGGACAGTCAGTTCAGCGGCGGCTTTACTCCGGGCGCCAAGTCGTTGAGCCTGCTCGGGCTGGATCCCGGCTTCACCCTGGTGCTGATCGATGGCCGGCCAATGGCCGACTACCCGCTGCTCTACAACGGCCAAAGCAACTTCGTCGATCTGGCCAGCGTGCCGGTCGGCATGGTCGAGCGTATCGATGTGGCGCCCGGCAACCAGTCCTCGATCTACGGTTCCAGCGCGATTGCCGGGGTGGTCAACATCATCCTGAAAAAGCGCATGGACGGCGTGCAGATGAACTACCGCATGGGCACCTACGATGGTGGCGGCGGCAACAACCAACGCTTTCAGCTCACTGGCGGCAACCAGATCGGCGGCGCCAATATCGTGTGGGGGCTGCAGCTCAATAATCAGGACCCGATCTACGGTTTTCAGCGGCGCGATTTCGATTCCACCAACGACAACCCGGACCCGACCCTGCGCTACGGCTCGCGCATCGCGCTGCACAACACACCGCGCACCTACATCGACCCCGGTTCCGACAACTGCGCCGCGCTGGGCGCGCTGTTCAACGGCTCGGTGCAATACGACAACCGTGCCAACCGTGGCAATTTCTGCAGCAGTCGTGCCGAGCCTGGCTATGCCAGCATCCTCAACAAGGAGCGCAGCGCCAGCGGCTACGCCAACCTGAGCTATGCATTCAACGACAATGCCGAACTGTATTCGACCCTGCTGCTCAACCGCACCAAGGTCGAAGTCAACAGTGGCTCGCAGTTCTGGCAGTCCTCTTCTGACACCGGCGGTCTGTTCTACAACCAGGACAGCCAGCAGCTGGAAAGCTATCAGCGCATCTTTGCGCCGGAAGAAACCGGCAATCTGAATTTCAACAATCAGCGCCAGACCGCCGATTCCTACAACATCGCAATTGGCCTGAAGGGCGGCCTGGGCGCCAGCAACTGGACCTACGACGCCTATTACGCCCGTTCGGAATACCGCATCGACAGCCGCCAGCAATGGCCGCTGGCCGATCGCATCGAAGACTTCTTCCGCGAACAATTCCTTGGCGCACCGCAGGGCGAGTATTACGGCTACCCGATCTACTCGCCCAACGATGCCAACTTCTATCGCGCATTGACGCCGGCGCAGTACCGCAGCTTCAACGACGAAATCCGTACCAAGTCCAGAACCTGGACCCAGAACGTCAACCTGCAGCTGACCAATACCGAATTGTTCAACCTGCCTGCCGGCGCTGTGGGCATCGCCGGCGTGTTGCAGGCAGGCAATCAGTACTGGACCAACCCGACCGACCCGCGCGTCATCGCCGGCGACTTCTACCAGCTGACCGGCACCCAAGGCAGTGGCAAGCGCGACAACTGGGCGGCAGCCTTTGAAACGCGGATCCCGATCCTGAGCACATTGACCGCCAACCTGTCTGGTCGCTACGACGACTACAAGAACCAGGGAGGCGGTGGGGATTCCAAATTCACCTACAAGGCGGCACTGGAATTCCGCCCGATCGACTCGCTGTTGTTCCGCGGCAACTACGCCACCGCCTTCAAGGCGCCGGACATGGCCTTCAGCTTTGCCGGCGACAGCGGCTTCTTCCAGGGCGTCAACGATTACTACCGTTGCGCGGTGGAAGAACCGGGCGTGCCGATCGCCGATTGCACCTACGCTGGCACCACGATTTCAGGACGCCGCGCCGGCAATCGCGATCTGAAGTCGATCACGGCCAAGTCCTGGGGCGCCGGCGTGGTGTGGTCCCCAAGCGCACGCTTCAGCGTCAATGCCGACTACTACAACATCAAGATCGACCAGAAGGTCAGCGATCTGAGCACCGACAATCTGCTGCAAACCGAATCGGCGTGCCGCCTGGGCAGCCTGGACATCAATTCGCCTACCTGCGTGGACGCGCTTTCGCGGATCGATCGGACCGGGCCCGATGCACCGGTGCCCAATCGCCTGAGTAGCATCCGCATCAATCCGGTGAATATTTCCAACGAGGAAATCTCCGGTGTGCTCACCAAGGCGACGTACAACCTGGCGACCGAATCCTGGGGCCTGTTCGTGTTCGACGCGCAGTACAACGTGACCCTCAAGCACGAAAGCCAGCAATTCCCGCAGGACCCGGTACGCGACCTGCTCAGCGAACCGTTCTTCTCCTCCGAGTTTCGCACCATCGCCAATGCCTCGGTCACCTGGCAGAAGGATGCGTGGACGACCACCTTGTTCGGCCAGCGCTACGGCCGCACCCCGAACTTTCTGTCGCAGCAGAGTACCGACGGCTACGCAGTGGAAGGAGCACGCAAGGTCGGCGCGTGGACCACGTTCAATGCAACGCTGGACTACGCGATCAGCGACGATATCTCGCTGACGGCAACGGTCAACAATATCGCCAATACACGCCCGCCGCGTGACCGCACCTACACCAGCTACCCGTACTACAACATCTTCAACTACACCGGCTACGGCCGCGCCTACATGCTGGAATTGAACTGGCGCTTCGGCGCGCATTGATTCACTGCACTGTGCATGCGTATCTCCAGCGGCAGCCAACATGGCTGCCGCTGGCGTTTTTGGACTTGCGAGGCAGCTGCGGCAGTGTTGCCCGCCTGCAGGCCAGAGCATGCAGTGATGGCGTTGCGCAAGCAGACCCGGCTGGCGCAACCGCCGTCCATCGGGGCGAGTGCTTCGGTGCGCATCGAACTGGAGGCCGATGAAACGTGCTCGCAGCGCGCCTGGTGCGCCGCCCAAGACCTAATGGCCGCTGTCAATGCACGCCAGCATCGAGCAGGCCCGCCTGCGACAACGCCTGCCGCAAAGGCTCCAGCTGGACTGCATAGCGGCGCCATTCCTCCACGTTGCGGCTGTGCACGCCCTCGCGCACCTGCACGCTGCTCAGCGTGGCAGACGCTGCGGCATTGCGCGTGATGTCGATCTGCCCCGGCTCGACGTCCAGCCCGCAATGTGCCATCAGCTGCTGCAGTACCGTGGAGGGATCGCGCACCATCTGCGCGTAGTCCACATCGATCACCCGGCCCGGCAATGCCGCGCGCCATTGCGCCATCAAACCGTGATACGCCTGATAGTGACGTGCCAACGTGTGCAGGTCGTAGCTGTAGGCATACGAATCGCCGAACAGCGCGCGGTAATTGGAAAAACATACCGCCATCGGCTCGCGCACCAGGTGCACGATCAGCGCGCCCGGCAGTGCGCGCGCAATCGCGCCGATCGCCACCGCATTGGCCGGCAATTTATCGATATACCAGCGCGCCGCTCCGGCACGCCACTGGGTCTGTTGCAGATACCGCGCGCCGACCTGTGCGTAATCCAGCGTGGGCAGCGCCTGCAGCAACTGCGCGTCGAGCAGACTGCGGCCGGCCTGGTCGGCGCCCCAGCGCAGCTGATGACCGAAGTCGTTCAACTCGCCGGCCGACACGATCTGCGAATGATTGCCCAGCATGCGCTCCAGCACCGTGGTGCCCGAACGCG
Source organism: Xanthomonas phaseoli pv. phaseoli (assembly GCA_022749655.1). Taxonomy (GTDB): domain Bacteria; phylum Pseudomonadota; class Gammaproteobacteria; order Xanthomonadales; family Xanthomonadaceae; genus Xanthomonas; species Xanthomonas phaseoli. Next base: position 779,269 of record CP094243.1, on the reverse strand, counting down.
GCAGGCCGAGCACGAAAATCGGCTGCGGACCCTGCACGTTATCGGCCTGCTGCGCTGCGAACACACCCCGCGCAGCCAACGCACCCAGTTGCGCGTACAGCGCGGCTTCGGCATCGGCATCGTGGCGCAGACGTGCATGCATCACCGCATTGCCGTGCTGCAGCGCGTCCCAGGCGGCAGCGGTGTCGCCAAGGTCTTCCAGCTCCTTGTACAACGCAAAGGCCAGCCCGGCGCGATCTTCACTGTCGGGTTTGGCGAGCTGCAATTGCTGACGTAATGGCGCGACATGGTTGCTGCCGGGGTCTGGCGGCGCAGCCGCGCACGCGTGAGCGCTGCACGGCCGTAGCCGGGCGACAGCGCCAGGGTCTGCTCCAGCGCCTGCGCGGCGTCATCCAGGCGACCGTTGAACTGCAGTTGCACGGCAAGAAAAACCGGAAGTCCGGGCCATCGAATCCGCACGCCTGCGCGCGCTGCATCATCGCCAATGCCTCGACGTGTTCGCCCAGGGATTGGTGCACGTGGGCAAGCAAGGCCAAGGTCGCGCCGTCGCGGCACTGCATCACCGAGGGATGCCGTAGCAACGCGTGCAGCACGCGATGTTCGCCCACGCGCAACAAGGCCTGCGCCACACGGCAACGCATCGCCACGTCGTCGCCTACATCGCGGGCGGCCAGCTGCAGCTGAGTCACCGCGTCGCGCATGCGGCCGTTGGCCAACACGGTGCCGGCCAGCAACACGCGTGCAGCCACATGCGTCGGTTCGGCCTCCAGCAGCGCCTGCAGTGCAGACGCTGCCACGCCAAGATCGCGCCGCGCCAGCGCGGCCTGGGCGGTCTGCCAGTGCAGCGCGCCCGCCGGCCTGGACATCAGCTGGACAGATGCTCGATGGCAGCCACGCTGCCGAGACGCTCGCCGAGCTTCTTGAGCAGCGCCAGGCGGTTGGCGCGCAGCTGCGGGTCTTCGGCATTGACCATCACGCCGTCGAAGAACGCATCCACCTGTGGGCGCAGGCGCGCCAGGCGTGCGAGCACGGCAACGTAGTCGTGACGATGCAAGGCATCGCCGGTGTCGCCAATGGCCGCTTCCACCGCTTCGGCCAGCGCTTCTTCGGCCGGTTCGCGCAGCAAGCTTGTGTCGATGTCGCCGGGGATCTCGCCCTCGACCTTGCGCAGGATATTGCGGATGCGCTTGTTGGCTGCGGCCAGCGCCTCGGCCTCGGGCAGCTGGGCGAAGATGCCGATGGCATCGATGCGGCGGTCGAAGTCGTAGAGGGAGCCGTGGGTCGCGCCCAGATGCGCTCCTACGCCGTGCGGTGCAGGAGCGCCTTCGGGCGCGGCGGAGAACAAGGCTGCGACGGCATTGAAGTGCGTGGCAGGGACGCCTTTGTCTGCGTAGTAGCCGCGTAGGCGGTCGAGGATGAAGTCGAAGATTTCGTCCGCGATTTCGTGGTCATTGCCATGTGACCGCCCCCAACCTGTACCTCTGCAACTTTGACACCCTTACCTTCGGCAACGGCGGCGTCAGCTTGTTGCTTGGCTGCCTTGGTAAACAAGATCGCAGTACTGGAAGAATGGACAGCGGCAGCCAGTGCGCCGCGCACATCCAGATCAAACCCACTCTCGATCACCGTCCGCGCCAACCCCAACGCATTCCGCCGCAGCGCAAACGGATCCTTGTTGCCGGTCGGCTTCAACCCCGCCGCAAACCCACCGGCCAAGGTATCCAGCCGCTCGGCAATCGCCAGCACCTTGCCCAACGGCGAGAGCGCGATGTCGTCGCCGGCGAACCGCGGCTGGTAGGCCTCGTCGATGGCCAGCGAGATTTCGCTGGGCTCGCCGGCGGCCTTGGCGTAATGGCGGCCGGCAATGCCCTGCAATTCCGGGAATTCGTTGACCATGCGCGATTGCAGGTCGTTCTTGGCCAGTTCCGCGGCGCGACGCGCCTGCACCGGGTCGGCACCGACCTGCGGTGCGATCGCCTCGGCCAGCGCCGCCACGCGCGCGACCTTGTCGGCCACCGTGCCCAGCTTAGCCTGGTAGGTCACGCTCGCCAGTCCCTCGCCCATCGCCTGCAGCCCCTGCTTGAGGTCTTCGTCGAAGAAGAACTTGGCGTCGGCAAAACGCGGGCGGATGACGCGCTCGTAGCCCTTGGCCACTTCGGCCACGTCCTTGATTGGATGTTGGCGATGCCGATGAACTGCTCGGTGAGCTTGCCGCCGTCATCCAGCACCGGGAAGAATTTCTGGTTGATCTCCATGGTTTCGATCAACGCTTCCTGCGGCACCGCCAGGAAATCGCGTTCGAAACTGCACAGCACTGCCGCCGGCCATTCGACCAGGTTGACCACCTGCTCCAGGTTGTCGTCGCTGATGCGTGCGCTGCCGCCGGCCTGCGTGGCGGCCGCCTGCACTTCGTCGACGATGCGGGCACGGCGCGCGTCCGGATCCACCAGCACATGCGCGCTGCGCAGCGCATCGATGTACTCGCCGGGCGCCGCCAGCGACACCGCGCCCTCATGCATGAAGCGATGCCCGCGCGTGATGCGATCGCCGCGCACGCCCAGCAATTCGGCCGGAATCACTTCGCTGCCGAACAACAGCACCAGCCACTGCACCGGCCGTGCAAAGGCATATTCGTGCGCGCCCCAGCGCATCGGCTTGGGGATCGGCATCGCGGCGATGGCCTCGCGCAGGATCTCCGGCAACAGCTCGGCCGTGCGCGCGCCAGGCGTCACCGCGCGATGCACGAAGCGCTCGCCCTTGGCATCGCTGGTGCGCTCCAGCGCGGTCCAGTCGATCCCGGCCTTGGCGGCGAAACCGGCCAGCGCCCTGGTCGGCTTGCCCTCGGCGTCGAGGGCGATGTTGAGATACGGCCCCAGCACTTCGGAGCGCTGCTCCGGCTGCTCGGTGGCCACGCCCGGCAACAGCACCGCCAGCCGGCGTGGCGTGGACAACGGCTTGGCATCGCCGCGGGTGATGGCAACGCCTCGCTTTTCCAGACCGCTCAGCACGCCATCGAAAAAGGCCTGCGCCAGGCCCGGCAGCGCCTTGACCGGCAGCTCTTCGGTACCCAGTTCGATCAGCAGGGGAAAGTGTTCGCTCATGTCAGGTGGACCTTGCTTGTTCCTTCTGCCGTCAACGGACGAAGGTGACTGGAGGATGTGCTTCTCCCGCTGGCGGGAGAAGGTGGCGCGCAGCGCCGGATGAGGGTGGTGCCAGGTCGGATGGCGTACCGCCCCCATCCGCCCTTCGGCACCTTCCCCGCATGCGGGGAAGGGCATTGCATCAGCAAGGCGCCGGCATCAGCGTTTGACACCAGGAAACCCCAGCTTCTCGCGCTGCGCGTAGTACGCCTGCGCCACGCCCTGGGCCAGCGCGCGCACGCGCAGGATGTAGCGCTGGCGTTCGGTGACGCTGATCGCGCGGCGCGCATCCAGCAGGTTGAAGGCATGGCTGGCCTTGGTGACCTGCTCGTACGCCGGCAGCGGCAGGCCGACCTCGACCAGGTGCCTGGCTTCGGCTTCGCAGGCGTCGAAGCGATGGAACAGCTCGGCCACGTTGGCGTGTTCGAAGTTGTAGGTGCTCTGCTCCACCTCGTTCTGGTGGTACACATCGCCGTAGGTCACTGCGGCGCCGTCCGGGCCGTAGGTCCACACCAGCTCGTAGACGTTGTCGCAGCTCTGCAAGTACATGCACAGCCGTTCCAGCCCGTAGGTGATCTCGCCCAGCACCGGCTTGCACTCCAGCCCGCCGGCCTGCTGGAAGTAGGTGAACTGGGTGACTTCCATGCCGTTGAGCCAGACCTCCCAGCCCAGGCCCCAGGCGCCGAGCGTGGGCGATTCCCAGTTGTCTTCGACAAAGCGCAGGTCGTGCACCAACGGGTCGATGCCCAGCGCCTTCAACGAGCCCAGGTACAGGTCCTGGATGTTGTCCGGGTTGGGCTTCATCGCCACCTGGTACTGGTAATAACGCTGCAGGCGGTTGGGATTTTCGCCGTAGCGGCCGTCGGTGGGGCGGCGCGAGGGCTGCACGTAGGCCGCATTCCACGGCTCCGGTCCCAGCGCGCGCAGGAAGGTGGCAGGGTGGAACGTGCCCGCACCCACTTCCAGGTCCAGCGGCTGGATCAGCACGCAGCCTTGCTCGGCCCAGTACTGGTTGAGGGTCTGGATCAGGCCCTGGAAAGTGATTGGAACGCGCCGGGAATCGGACATGCAGCAAGGGCCGTACGGGAGGGGTGCGCTAGTATACCGGCCGACCCGCGGCGCTTTGCCGCGCAGCACCGCTGCTGGGGAAGAACACGCATGGAACAGCGGCGCACCGCCGATCCGGACAACGCCGTGGCACTGCTGCCGGGCGGCCGGCTGATGTTCGACCCGGTCGCCGCGGCCCTGCTGGCCGACGGCATGGTGGTACCGCACGAACACGAGCGCGTGCAGTTCTCCGCTGGCGGCGCGCGCACCGCCAGCGATGTGCATCCGCTGGTGCTGCTGGCCAATCTGAAATTGCATGCCGCCCAGCCGCCGGCCGGCGAGCTGGGCCTGGAACGGCTGACCGAATGGCTGGCCACCCGCACCGGGCTGCGCTATCTGCGCATCGACCCCACCCGCATCGATGTGGCCGCCGTCACCGGCGTGGTCTCGCATGCGTATGCGCGACGCCATCGCATCCTGCCGCTGGCGCTGGATGCCGAGCGCGTGCTGATCGCCACCAGCGAGCCGCTGGCGCTGGAGTGGCTGGCCGACGTGCAACACCTGAGCCGGCGCCGCATCGAGCTGGCACTGATCAACCCGCTGGACCTGCATCGCTACACGATGGAGTTCTTCGGCGTGACCCAATCGGTGCGCGGCGCGCGCAGCGATGCGCGCAGCACCGAACCCAATGCCGGCCTGCCCAGCTTCGAACAGCTGGTGGAACTGGGCCGCGCGGGCGACGTCAATGCCGACGACCACCACATCGTGCACATCGTCGACTGGCTGCTGCAATACGCCTACGAACAGCGGGCCAGCGACATCCATCTGGAACCGCGGCGCGAGGCCGGGCGTATGCGCTTTCGCATCGACGGGGTGCTGCACAAGGTGCTGGAAGTGCCGCCGTCGGTGATGACCGCCGTGGTCAGCCGCATCAAGGTGCTCGGCCGCATGGACCTGGCCGAACGCCGCCGCCCGCAGGACGGCCGCATCAAGACCCGCTCGCCGGGCGGGCGCGAAGTGGAAATGCGCCTGTCCACGATGCCCACCGCGTTCGGCGAAAAGTGCGTGATGCGTATCTTCGACCCGGATTCGGCGTTCAAGAGCATCGAGCAGCTCGGTTTCAGCCCCGAAGAAGCCGCCGGCTGGAACGCGCTGGTCGAGCGACCGCACGGCATCGTGCTGGTCACCGGCCCGACCGGCTCGGGCAAGACCACCACGCTGTATTCCACGCTCAAGCGCCTGGCCACGCCGGACGTGAACGTGTGCAGCGTGGAAGACCCGATCGAGATGATCGCGCCGGAATTCAACCAGATGCAGGTGCAGCAGAACATCGACCTGGATTTCGCCAGCGGCGTGCGCACGCTGCTGCGCCAGGACCCGGACATCATCATGATCGGCGAAATCCGCGACCTGGAAACCGCACAGATGGCGGTGCAGGCTTCGCTCACCGGGCATCTGGTGCTGTCCACGCTGCACACCAACGACGCCGCCTCGGCGATCACCCGCTTGCTCGATCTGGGCGTGCCGCATTACCTGGTGGCCTCCACCCTCAACGGCGTACTGGCGCAGCGGCTGGTGCGCACGCTGTGCGTGCACTGCAAGCGCCCGCACACGCTCAGCGACGCCGACTGGGCGGCGATTCGCGAACCGGGCGAAGCGCTGCCGGAGACGCTCAACGTGCACGCTCCGGTCGGTTGCCTGGAATGCCGCCGCACCGGCTACCTGGGCCGGGTAGGCCTGTACGAACTGCTGCCGGTCACCCCGCGCCTGCGTACCCTGATCCGCCCGGACACGGAACTTGCCAGCTTCAGCCAGGCGGCCCGCGGCGAAGGCCTGCGCACGCTGCGCCGCACCGGCCTGGAGAAGGTCGCCGCCGGGCTGACCACCATCGAGGAAGTGCTGTCGGTGTTGCCGCCGCGGGAGTGAGCGGATCCTCCGTGCTGGTGAGCACGCCGCTTGGCGTGGTTGGCGGCCGGCACGCGCGTGCATGATCGGGGGATTCCCGAGGCCGCAAGGCATCGAGGGGCGGGGGATTGCGTAGAAAATTTTTGCGCACGGTGGGACCGATCCCTGCCGATCGCCCGTTCGCTCAGGCACGTTGTCGGTGGGCACGCACGCAGACACACGTCCGTTTTCCACGCCGTTTTCGTACGCCAAGCGCTCGATCGCCATGACGGCGACCGACGCACCCGCACCCGGCCGCAACTGCGTGCCGCACGCGCTCGATGTTGCCGCACCAGTGCAACTCGGCGCTCATGCCGTCATGGTGCGGACGCCATCTGGCCCGCAGCTTGATCTTTCCAACTGCCGCACTTGTCCACGTTCCGGACGATGGATTGGCCCTCATGCGCGCGCTCCCAGACGCTCGACCCCGGCGGGTTTGCGCACCTTGGCGGTCATCTCGTGCATGGCCTTTTGGTGCGCTGCGATCTCCTGCGTCAGTTTTGCCTGCCTGACCGGATCGGGCTGAGGTTTTTGCCGCTCCCTGTCCAGTCGTGTCTGCGCCAACTGCATCCGCTTGTACGGCAGGTGCGTTTGCGCCTTGGCGTTGAAGCTCTCGGCCGTGTGGAACTGCACTTCAAACGCGTAGCCCTCGGCGTCGGTGAAGCTGGCATTGATGCCCCGGTAGGTGCCGTCTCCCGAGGTGAAGTAATTTTTCAGCTTCACGCACGTGATTCCTTGCCGACGCAGGGCGTCCTGTGCCGCCAGCACCTTGATCACGAAACGCTCGGACGGCAGCTCAAGCGCATAGCGCAGCGCATCGCCCACGCTCTGCGCGGCCTGTTCGGCAGTCATGCCGGCGCGCAGATGGCGCCGGATCTTGTCCTTGATCGAGGCGACCGATTTCTGGAACGGGGCCTGTTGCGCCTGCTCGATCCGACCCTGCTTGGCGTCGTAGCGCACGTTGCCCCAGAGCCGCGCGCCCAAGCCTTTGGCCAGCGTGTCGAGCACCGGGGTCAGCGCCGCTTGCTTGCTTGCGGCGGTGTCGAACACAGCGGATGCCGACGATGGGTCTGCAGTGCCGGCAGCCTGCTCGGCGCCGGGCGTGGGCGTGGCGCTTGGCAACGCCGTCACGGTCTCTTCCTGCCAGTTATCGATCTCCTCGCATCCTGGCGGCGATGCCACGCGCTTGAAGGCCTCCAGTGCAGGCGCTTGCAGGATGCGTTGCTCGGCCCGCGACGCACCACCAAGCGCCAGCGCATGGGCGCGTTTGTACAGATCGTGGAAGCGCTCCTTGAGCGCGAAGGTCTCCGGCGTGTGGAACTGGATCTCCCACAGCGCACCCTCCGGGCTGCGCAGCGTGACATTGATGGCCTTGAAGACTGGCGGGTAATCGGTGAATTGATTGGTCAGCTTGACCCGTGCATGGCCCTGGTCGTCCAGTGCAGCCAGCGTGGCGCGCAGACCGGCGGTGAAGTCCTGCGGTTCCAGCACCACGCTGTAGCGCAGCGCATCGTTGACGCCCGCCGCCGCTTCTTGCAGCGTCTGCTTTTTCAGGGCCATCCGCTGCGTGAGCTTTTCCTGCAGCGAGCCGTACGACTTCAGTTGATGCTGCGTGCCGGCCAGTTGCCCACCATGGCGGGCGGCAATGCGCTGCAGCATGTCGGTGACCTGCGGCTCCATCTGGCGAGCGCGCCGCAGCAGCAAGGCCTGTGCCTCAGCCGCAATGTCCTGCGGCTGCACGGCGCGCAGCCGCTCGGCCGGCGGCTGCGAGCGGGCGATCCAGCCGGCCTGCTGTAGCGCCTCCAGCGCGTCTTCCATGACGCCAGCGGCCATCGACGGCATGCGCTGCAGCAGCAGCCTGGTCTGTTCGGGATCGAAGCGCCCGTCCTGCATGGCCCGGGCGGTCGCCCTGCTGTACGGCGGGACGCGGACCCGCTCGGCGAAGCTGCGCTCGGCCCGTTCGCAGGCCTCCACGATCTTGGCGAACAACGCCGTGCCGGTGTCGGACTTCAGCGCATCGGTGCCGACCTTGACCGCGATGGTGAACAGGTTGCGCATGGTCAGTTCCGGTTCGCCGGGGACCAGCCCGGGTTGCCCGTCGGGAACTGCGCATGCGATAGCCGGCGCACCGGGTAGTTGTCCAGGATGGCGTGGATGCGCGCCTCGACGTCAGAGGCGGCCGCGTAGGCCTTGGCTAGGCCGGGAAACGCCTCGGCCACGGCCTCGGGCAACGCCGGCGCGGCGCTGTCGGCGGCCGGGTCCATCTCAAGCGCAAGCAGCTGCGCATGCAGCAATGCGGCCGCTTCCCGCGCTTCGGGCAGATGCGCGCGCTCGATCGCTTCGCGCGCCTGCACGCGCAGCGTGGCCAACACCACCGGATCGCGGGCCGGCTCTTCGAGCAGCTCGCGCAAACCGGTGCGCAACTCACGCTCGATGCCATCGTAGGTGCCGAACATCATGTCGCGCGCCATCGCTTCGCGCAGCGCGTCCGGTTGCGCCATGAAACGCGACGCCAACGTGGCAGCCGCCGAGGTGATGCGCTGGCCGCGCTTGAGGGACATGATCTCCGACAGCCGCCCGGGCTGGTAGCGGCCGCTGACCGGGTCGATGGCCGGCGTGGCCGTCTTCGGCGGCTTGAAGGACTGTTGCCGACCGCGCCGGGCCTGGCGATCCACCATCACCCGCGAAATCAGCGCCGCCAGCTTGGGGTAGCCTGCGTAGACAAACGCATCGTCCCCGTCGGTGTCCATGTTGCGTTTGCGCAACTCGTCGATCGGCAGTGCGCCCAGGCGCCCAGGCTCCACGATGTCCTTGAGCCGCAGGCTGCCGGTGCTGAGGATATCGCGCGGCAAGGCACCGCGGTCGCGGCCGTTGGTCCAGCACGACAGCGTCTTCAGATCTTCCTTGGAGCAGGCCAGGTCGGTGTCGGCAAACGCGGCCGGCCATTGCTTCTCGGGCACGACAACCAGCATGCCCTTGCTGTGCAGCATCTGCGGATCGACACCGGAGCGATCGTCGAAACCGGTGTAGCTGTACTGGATGCCGAAACACTGGGAGAGGAACGCGGCGGTAGCGTCGCCCTTGGCCACGGTGGCGATGCGTTGCTCCGGCACCGGTAGCAGATTCTCCTTGTCGTAGGGGGCTTGCCGAGCAGCAACGGGCCATCGGCCAGGTCGAAGGCCTGGCTGCGCTGCTGCGGCAGATGCACCTTGTCGTCGGCCGACGGCACCGCCCGCACCCGCTGGCCCTGGTAGCCGCCGCTGACCAGCGGCCTGTACACCCACAACGGGTCATCGCCCGTCGGCTCCAGTGTCTGCAACCGCTCCTGCATCGCCGCGTGCGCCTCTTCCAGTGCCGCCGCATCGCGCGGGTAATGGTGCAGCGCCTGCGGTGGCATCAGCGAAGGGCCCTTGTCCTTGGCCACCAGGTCGCGCTGCTCCTCGGTGGCCTGGTTGGCCTGCACTGCGTGCCAGGCCTCGTAGTGCTTGCGGAAGGCCGGAATGGCCAAGGCCACCTCCAGTTTCAGGAAACCGCAGCCATCGTTGGGGCACAGTGCCAGGGCAGTGCCATCCACCGCCAACGGCTTGAACGGATGCGCAGGGCCCTCGACGTCATCGAACACGCCCAGGCGCAGCGTGCCCTCCACGACATGGTCACTGGGCACCATCTCCAGCAGCGAGCGCTGCATGCGTGACCAGTCCTCGCGTTGCGGAGCGAGCTTGGCGGCCAGCTGCATCAGGCTGCTGCCCGGGGCGGTGTCGGCATAGCGGAAGGCCGGCAACAGCGACGCCGATTCCTTGCGTTGGGACATCACCAGACTGCTGCTACCGGATTTGCTGCGCGCGGCGCGACTGCCGCCGAACAGGTCGAAGCGCCAGGGCTCACCGTTGTAGTTGAACGTCCGCGCGAGCATGAAGGTCGATAGCTCACCAGGTAATTGCACCTCCACCAGCGGCAGCCCGGTCAGGCGTGCAAACAGCGAGTACGGCTTGTCCGATTCGGACCGATTGGTCGACAGCTCCTTGCCCACCAGATCGACCACCACATGGGTCGTGCTGCCGCGGCCCGGAGCCGGCGCCACCGGCCGACCGGGAACCGTGGACATGCTCAAGCGCCCGCTGTCCAGGTCGAAGCGGGTCGGTGGATGGGCCTGGGTGATCGTCGGCGCGTCCTTGGCCATGCGCAGGTCCAGGGCGTCGAACACCTGCTCGCCGGCCTCGATCTGCGCGATCAGGTTCCAGCTCGTCTCGCCCAGGTCCGCCTCGATCGCCTCGCGCGTGCGCGCCAGCGTCAGGTCCACCCACGTCACTAGTTCATCGCGGCGCTGGCGCAACTCCTTCCGCGGGCCGTCAAGATGGCGCGCTTTCCATTGCCGGCTCACCACCGCGTAGGCCTTGAGCACCTGGTAGAAGGTCAACGCCGGGCAGCGCGTTGCATGCTGTTCGATGTCGGCCGAAGCGCGCGCGCCGTCGCCGCGCAGGTACAGGTCGATCTTGCGCGCGACGATGGGCTGCAACGTATCGAACACGCGCAATGCCTGGACCCGATGCCGGGGATCAGCTCCGGACTGCGGATCAGCGGCAACAGTCCCATGCACAGGCTGCCGATCCCCTCAAGGCTGGTCTGGCGTAATCCATCGTCCCCGATGAGGGCCGACACCCGCTCCAGCGCGGGCCGTCCCAGCGGACGCATCTGGCGCTGCAGCCGCGCCGATGCCAGGGCCTTGAAGAGCACACCGATCTCGTCGGCCAACGCGGACGCAAACCGCTCGCGGTGCACATCCAGGTGCCCGGCCATCGCCCCCAGCTTGGCGACAGCCAAGGTCCGCAACGGCCCATCGTCCTCATCGTCCAGGTGCCACAGGCGCGACATGGCGTTGGCCAGCATGGCGATCCCAAGCATGTCCAACTGCTGCCAGGGCAGCTCGGCCGAGCCTGCGCGCTCGGCGAGCAGCACGCATGCCGACTGACACACCGGCCTGGTGAGACATCTGCTCAGCGCGTTGAGCGCGGTAGTGAGGCCTTGTGAGCTCAGGGCCTTGCACAAGCCGGGATCATTGACCAGCCGCTCGGCTAGCGCGTCCACGGCAGCCGCACAGACCGGCATATCGGGCCGTTTGCTCAGGGCGTTGAGCGCATTGGCCACGCCTTGCGCGTCCAAAGATTTGCGTAACCGGGGATCGTCGACCAGCCGTGCGGCCAGCGCACCGGCGGCGGTCGCACAGGCCGCGTTGTCGGGCCATTTGCTCAGGGCGTTGAGCGTATTGGCCACGCCTTGCGCAGTGAGGTCGTTGCGCAACCAGGGATCGTCGGCTAGCCGCTCGGCAAACGCGCTGGCGGCGACAGCACATACCGCATTGTCGGGCCACTTGCTCAGGGCATTCAATGCATTGGTCAATTCTTGTTGGTTCAGAGCCTTGCGCAACCAGGGATCGTCGGCCAGACGCCTGGCCAGCGCGCTGGCGGCGGCCGCACAGGCCGTATTGTCGGGCCATTTGCTCAGGGCGTTGAGCGCGTTTGCCACTTCTTGCGGCTTCAGTTCCTTGCGCAATCTGGACTCGTCGGCCAGCCGTGCGGCCAGCGTGCCAACGGCGGCCGCACAGGCCGTGTTGTCCGGCCATTTGCAAAGCGCGTTGAGCGCTTGGGCCACGTGGACAGGTTCGAGAGCCTTGCACAATTGGGGATCGTCTGCCACCCGTGCTGCCAGCGCACTGGCGGCGGCCTCATAGACCCCTATGTGAGGCCACTTGCTCACGGCGTTGAGCGCGGTGGCCACGCCCTGCGGGTCGAGGTCCTTGCGCAACTCGGGCTCGTCGGCCAGACGCCTGGCCAGCGCACTGACGACAGCTGCACAGATCTCGTTGTCGGGCCATTTGCTCAGGGCGTTGAGCGCAGTGGACACTTGCTGAGCGTCCAAGCCCTTGCGCAACCTGCGATCGTCGGCCACCCGTGCGGCCAGTGCGCTGGCAGCGGACGCACAGACCGGTGTGCCGGGCCATTTGCACAGCGCGTTGAGCGCTTGGGGCACGTGGACAGGTTCGAGGGCCTTGCACAACGCGGGATCGTCGGCCAGACGCTCCGCCAGCGCGCTGGCGGCAGCCGCACAGTGCGTATTGTTGGGCCACTTGCTCAGGGCATTCAGCGCAGTGACCACATCTAGCGGACCCAGGTCCTTGCGCAAGCTAGGATCCTCGGCCAGCCGCTGGTCAGCGCGGTGGCAGCGGCCTCAAAGACCGCATTGTCGGGCCATTTGCTCAGGGCATTGAGCGCATTGGCCACGCCTTGAGCAGTGAGATCGTTGCGCAAGCTGCTCTCGTCGGCCAGCCGTGCGGCCAGCGCGTTGACGGCACCGGTACAAACCGCCGTGTCCGGCCATTTGCTCAGGGCATTGAGCGCTTGGGACACGTTGATGGGGTCCAGGGCCTTGCCCAACCCGGGATCGGCGGCCAGCCGCTCGGCCAGTGCGCTGGCGGCTTTCGCACAGACCTCTGTTTGGGGCCATTTGCTCAGGGCATTGAGCGCATTCGCCACACCCTGCGCGTCCAGCGCCTTACGCAATCCGGGATCGTCGACCAGACGTGCCGCCAGCGCACTGGCGGCGGCAGCGCAGACCGGGATGTCGGCCCATTTGCTCAGGGCGTTGAGTACAGTGGCCGCGCCTTGCGGATTGAGGTCCTTGCGCAGTCCAGGATCGTCGGTCAGCCGCTCGGCCAGCGCGCTGGCAGCCTCCCCACAGACCGCGTCGTCGGGCCATTTGCTTAGCGCATTGAGCGTGTTCGCCACGTTCTGCGCATCCATCGCATGACGCAGGCGCTTGTCGCTGGCGACACGCGCGGCAAGCCGATGCGCCGTGACCTGGCAGTCCGGATGATCGGGCCACTTGCTGAAGGTGTTGAGTGCCAGGCTGATGCTCTGCGCGTTCAGAGACTGCCGGACTTGGTTGTCACGCAGCAGGTGACGTGCCAAGCGAGCCACCGCGCGTTCACACCGGCCGCTGTCGATATTCTTTGCCAAGGCGTTCAGGAGAAGCGCCGACAGGTAGCCACTCAGCCCCACCAGATCATCGGCCTGATTGAGCTGTCCGGCGATCCACCCGATGGCCTCCATGCATGCGGGCTGGTTCGCGTGCTTGCTCAGCTTGTTGCCCACGTGCGCCAGCTGCGCCAGCGATGCCCCTTCGAACCATCCGGTCCCGGACAGGTACTGCGCAGCAAGCTCGGTGCAACGATCCAGATCGCGGGGCGTCACGCCTGCCCTGGCGCGCCGTGCAGTGGCAATCAGCTGAAGGTACTTGTCCAGCCGCTGCGCGTTGACTTGCGCGTTGACGCTCTCTTCCAGGAAGGGCAACGCCATCCCGTCACGCATGCGATGCGCCAGCTCGTTGTCATATGCCATCGACACGCACAGGCCCGCATTGTGGTTGCGAGCGATTCCGTGGGGCTCGCTCAACTGTCGCTGCTGTTGCTGTCGCTGTGCCTGTAGCCGTTTTTTTTTCCGCACTGTCCAGCTGATGTTCGGCCCTGCGCAGGTCGTCGGTCGTCAGCCCCATGCCATGGAATAGCCGCTTTGACTGCCGAGATGGCGCCTGCTCTTCACGTGGTCGCTTTCTGGCGGACCATTCGGACGGTTGTTCGCGCGGTCGAAGAGATGCTCTTGCCTCCACACCATGCTGCTGCGACGATCGTTTTGGCAGATGATGCGCTGACGACGCGCCGACGTCAGCGGTGACCCTGTCCGGATACCGCTCGGTTCTGATGCGCTCGTTTTTGACGGCAGCCGGCTGCCACTGCTGAAAGCGCCCGTCCCACGCGCCTTCGCTGGCATCGGTTTGCTCTTTTTTACGGCGCTTGCCGCAGATGGCTGCCCATATCGCGTTGGCGCCCCACGGTCATCCGACTCTACCCGTCGCCGTTTGCTGGGCGGCCGTCCAAGCGGTTGATGCGTGCCGCTGGTGCTGGCTGCTGCCGGACCCTCCGCTAGCTTGGGCGTCTCCTCATGAGCGTAAGGCGAGTTCGTGTGGAACGAATTTGGATTGGCGGCATGGGTTTTCATGTGCGAAATTTAGCCAATCCGCGCGCGCGCGACCTCTGCAATACGAAGCTTCAACGACGCGTGCGACGCTCGCTCGATGGCCCACGACGCGTTGCGGCGCTTGGACATCATGGTGCAACGCGCCTGCAGGGCTCGGGGCTCGGCGGCCGTCAGACCCAGCCGGGAGGTGGGTCGAGACAAATCCGGTTTCCACGCTGTTCTCGTATGCCCAGCGGTCGATCACCTTGGCGGTGATCGACTCACTTGCCCGTCACTGTGCGCCGCACGCGCTTGGTGTTCACGCATCGGTGAAACTCAGCGATGACGGCTCGGGCGATTGACGCGTCCTTATGCGCGGACTCCGAGGCGCTCGATGTGGGCGGGTTTGCGCACCTTGGCGGTCATCTCGTGCATGGCCTTTTGGTGCGCTGCGATCTCCTGCGTCAGTTTTGCCTGCCTGACCGGATCGGGCTGAGGTTTTTGCCGCTCCCTGTCCAGTCGTGTCTGCGCCAACTGCATCCGCTTGTACGGCAGGTGCGTTTGCGCCTTGGCGTTGAAGCTCTCGGCCGTGTGGAACTGCACTTCAAACGCGTAGCCCTCGGCGTCGGTGAAGCTGGCATTGATGCCCCGGTAGGTGCCGTCTCCCGAGGTGAAGTAATTTTTCAGCTTCACGCACGTGATTCCTTGCCGACGCAGGGCGTCCTGTGCCGCCAGCACCTTGATCACGAAACGCTCGGACGGCAGCTCAAGCGCATAGCGCAGCGCATCGCCCACGCTCTGCGCGGCCTGTTCGGCAGTCATGCCGGCGCGCAGATGGCGCCGGATCTTGTCCTTGATCGAGGCGACCGATTTCTGGAACGGGGCCTGTTGCGCCTGCTCGATCCGACCCTGCTTGGCGTCGTAGCGCACGTTGCCCCAGAGCCGCGCGCCCAAGCCTTTGGCCAGCGTGTCGAGCACCGGGGTCAGCGCCGCTTGCTTGCTTGCGGCGGTGTCGAACACAGCGGATGCCGACGATGGGTCTGCAGTGCCGGCAGCCTGCTCGGCGCCGGGCGTGGGCGTGGCGCTTGGCAACGCCGTCACGGTCTCTTCCTGCCAGTTATCGATCTCCTCGCATCCTGGCGGCGATGCCACGCGCTTGAAGGCCTCCAGTGCAGGCGCTTGCAGGATGCGTTGCTCGGCCCGCGACGCACCACCAAGCGCCAGCGCATGGGCGCGTTTGTACAGATCGTGGAAGCGCTCCTTGAGCGCGAAGGTCTCCGGCGTGTGGAACTGGATCTCCCACAGCGCACCCTCCGGGCTGCGCAGCGTGACATTGATGGCCTTGAAGACTGGCGGGTAATCGGTGAATTGATTGGTCAGCTTGACCCGTGCATGGCCCTGGTCGTCCAGTGCAGCCAGCGTGGCGCGCAGACCGGCGGTGAAGTCCTGCGGTTCCAGCACCACGCTGTAGCGCAGCGCATCGTTGACGCCCGCCGCCGCTTCTTGCAGCGTCTGCTTTTTCAGGGCCATCCGCTGCGTGAGCTTTTCCTGCAGCGAGCCGTACGACTTCAGTTGATGCTGCGTGCCGGCCAGTTGCCCACCATGGCGGGCGGCAATGCGCTGCAGCATGTCGGTGACCTGCGGCTCCATCTGGCGAGCGCGCCGCAGCAAGGCCTGTGCCTCAGCCGCAATGTCCTGCGGCTGCACGGCGCGCAGCCGCTCGGCCGGCGGCTGCGAGCGGGCGATCCAGCCGGCCTGCTGTAGCGCCTCCAGCGCGTCTTCCATGACGCCAGCGGCCATCGACGGCATGCGCTGCAGCAGCAGCCTGGTCTGTTCGGGATCGAAGCGCCCGTCCTGCATGGCCCGGGCGGTCGCCCTGCTGTACGGCGGGACGCGGACCCGCTCGGCGAAGCTGCGCTCGGCCCGTTCGCAGGCCTCCACGATCTTGGCGAACAACGCCGTGCCGGTGTCGGACTTCAGCGCATCGGTGCCGACCTTGACCGCGATGGTGAACAGGTTGCGCATGGTCAGTTCCGGTTCGCCGGGGACCAGCCCGGGTTGCCCGTCGGGAACTGCGCATGCGATAGCCGGCGCACCGGGTAGTTGTCCAGGATGGCGTGGATGCGCGCCTCGACGTCAGAGGCGGCCGCGTAGGCCTTGGCTAGGCCGGGAAACGCCTCGGCCACGGCCTCGGGCAACGCCGGCGCGGCGCTGTCGGCGGCCGGGTCCGTCTCAAGCGCAAGCAGCTGCGCATGCAGCAATGCGGCCGCTTCCCGCGCTTCGGGCAGATGCGCGCGCTCGATCGCTTCGCGCGCCTGCACGCGCAGCGTGGCCAACACCACCGGATCGCGGGCCGGCTCTTCGAGCAGCTCGCGCAAACCGGTGCGCAACTCACGCTCGATGCCATCGTAGGTGCCGAACATCATGTCGCGCGCCATCGCTTCGCGCAGCGCGTCCGGTTGCGCCATGAAACGCGACGCCAACGTGGCAGCCGCCGAGGTGATGCGCTGGCCGCGCTTGAGGGACATGATCTCCGACAGCCGCCCGGGCTGGTAGCGGCCGCTGACCGGGTCGATGGCCGGCGTGGCCGTCTTCGGCGGCTTGAAGGACTGTTGCCGACCGCGCCGGGCCTGGCGATCCACCATCACCCGCGAAATCAGCGCCGCCAGCTTGGGGTAGCCTGCGTAGACAAACGCATCGTCCCCGTCGGTGTCCATGTTGCGTTTGCGCAACTCGTCGATCGGCAGTGCGCCCAGGCGCCCAGGCTCCACGATGTCCTTGAGCCGCAGGCTGCCGGTGCTGAGGATATCGCGCGGCAAGGCACCGCGGTCGCGGCCGTTGGTCCAGCACGACAGCGTCTTCAGATCTTCCTTGGAGCAGGCCAGGTCGGTGTCGGCAAACGCGGCCGGCCATTGCTTCTCGGGCACGACAACCAGCATGCCCTTGCTGTGCAGCATCTGCGGATCGACACCGGAGCGATCGTCGAAACCGGTGTAGCTGTACTGGATGCCGAAACACTGGGAGAGGAACGCGGCGGTAGCGTCGCCCTTGGCCACGGTGGCGATGCGTTGCTCCGGCACCGGTAGCAGATTCTCCTTGTCGTAGGGGGCTTGCCGAGCAGCAACGGGCCATCGGCCAGGTCGAAGGCCTGGCTGCGCTGCTGCGGCAGATGCACCTTGTCGTCGGCCGACGGCACCGCCCGCACCCGCTGGCCCTGGTAGCCGCCGCTGACCAGCGGCCTGTACACCCACAACGGGTCATCGCCCGTCGGCTCCAGTGTCTGCAACCGCTCCTGCATCGCCGCGTGCGCCTCTTCCAGTGCCGCCGCATCGCGCGGGTAATGGTGCAGCGCCTGCGGTGGCATCAGCGAAGGGCCCTTGTCCTTGGCCACCAGGTCGCGCTGCTCCTCGGTGGCCTGGTTGGCCTGCACTGCGTGCCAGGCCTCGTAGTGCTTGCGGAAGGCCGGAATGGCCAAGGCCACCTCCAGTTTCAGGAAACCGCAGCCATCGTTGGGGCACAGTGCCAGGGCAGTGCCATCCACCGCCAACGGCTTGAACGGATGCGCAGGGCCCTCGACGTCATCGAACACGCCCAGGCGCAGCGTGCCCTCCACGACATGGTCACTGGGCACCATCTCCAGCAGCGAGCGCTGCATGCGTGACCAGTCCTCGCGTTGCGGAGCGAGCTTGGCGGCCAGCTGCATCAGGCTGCTGCCCGGGGCGGTGTCGGCATAGCGGAAGGCCGGCAACAGCGACGCCGATTCCTTGCGTTGGGACATCACCAGACTGCTGCTACCGGATTTGCTGCGCGCGGCGCGACTGCCGCCGAACAGGTCGAAGCGCCAGGGCTCACCGTTGTAGTTGAACGTCCGCGCGAGCATGAAGGTCGATAGCTCACCAGGTAATTGCACCTCCACCAGCGGCAGCCCGGTCAGGCGTGCAAACAGCGAGTACGGCTTGTCCGATTCGGACCGATTGGTCGACAGCTCCTTGCCCACCAGATCGACCACCACATGGGTCGTGCTGCCGCGGCCCGGAGCCGGCGCCACCGGCCGACCGGGAACCGTGGACATGCTCAAGCGCCCGCTGTCCAGGTCGAAGCGGGTCGGTGGATGGGCCTGGGTGATCGTCGGCGCGTCCTTGGCCATGCGCAGGTCCAGGGCGTCGAACACCTGCTCGCCGGCCTCGATCTGCGCGATCAGGTTCCAGCTCGTCTCGCCCAGGTCCGCCTCGATCGCCTCGCGCGTGCGCGCCAGCGTCAGGTCCACCCACGTCACTAGTTCATCGCGGCGCTGGCGCAACTCCTTCCGCGGGCCGTCAAGATGGCGCGCTTTCCATTGCCGGCTCACCACCGCGTAGGCCTTGAGCACCTGGTAGAAGGTCAACGCCGGGCAGCGCGTTGCATGCTGTTCGATGTCGGCCGAAGCGCGCGCGCCGTCGCCGCGCAGGTACAGGTCGATCTTGCGCGCGACGATGGGCTGCAACGTATCGAACACGCGCAATGCCTGGACCCGATGCCGGGGATCAGCTCCGGACTGCGGATCAGCGGCAACAGTCCCATGCACAGGCTGCCGATCCCCTCAAGGCTGGTCTGGCGTAATCCATCGTCCCCGATGAGGGCCGACACCCGCTCCAGCGCGGGCCGTCCCAGCGGACGCATCTGGCGCTGCAGCCGCGCCGATGCCAGGGCCTTGAAGAGCACACCGATATCGGCGGCCGAGGCGGACGCAAACCGCTCGCGGTGCAGGTCCAGGTGCCCGGCCATCGCCTGCAGCTTGGCGACAGCCAAGGTCCGCAACGGCCCATCGTCCTCATCGTCCAGGTGCAACAGCCGGGACATCGCGTTGGCCATCACCGCGATCCCACGCATCTGGAACCGCCGCCACGGCAGCTCGGCCGAGCCTGCGCGCTCGGCGAGCAGCACGCATGCCGACTGGCACACCGGCCTGGCGAGAGATTTGCTCATCGCATTGAGCGCCATGGCAACGTCTTGCCCTCCAAAGAGGTCTCGCAGCTTGTGGTCCTCAGCCAGCCTCGCAGCCAACAGATCGATGACCGCCTCGCAGGCAGGCACGTCGGGCCATTTGATCAGGGCGTTGAGTGCGACGGCCACCCCTTGCGCGTTGAGGTCGTTGCGCAATCTGCTCTCGTCGGCAAGCCGTGCTGCCAGCGCACTGGCGGCGGCCGCACACATCATGTGGTCGGGCCATTTGCTCAGGGCATTGAGCACATTGGCCACGTTTGGCGCATTGAGGTCGTTGCGCAATCTGCTCTCGTCGGCAAGCCGTGCGGCCAGCGCACTGACAGCGGCCGCACAGGCCGTGATGTCGGGCCATTTGCACAAGGCATTGAGCGCGATGGCCGCGCCTTGCGCAGTGAGGTCTTCGCGCAAACCGCTCTCGGCGGCCAGCCGTGCGGCTAACGCGCTGGCGGCGGCCGCACATACCGTGTTGTCGGGCCATTTGCTCAGCGCATTGAGCGCATTGCACACGTGTGTGGGCTTGAGGTCGTTGCGCAATCTGGACTCGTCGGCCAGCCGTGCGGCCAGCGCGCTGGCGGCGGCCACACAGGCCGTGTTGTCCGGCCATTTGCTCAGCGCATTGAGGGCTTGGGTCACGTCGATGGGTTCCAGGTCCTCGCGCAACCCGGGATCGGCGGCCAGCCGCCCGGCCAGCGCACTGACAGCGGCCGCACACACCGTGTTGTCGGGCCATTTGCTCACGGCGTTGAGCGCATTGGTCACGCCTTGCGGGTCGAGGTCCTTGCGCAACCCGGGATCGGCGGCCAGCCGCTCGGCCAGCGCACTGACAGCGGCCTCACACACCGTGTTGTCGGGCCATTTGCTCAGCGCATTGAGCGCTTGGGTCGTGTGGCTGGGGTCCAGTTCCTCGCGCAACCCGGGATCGGCGGCCAGCCGCTCGGCTAGCGCACTGACAGCGGCTTCACACACCGTGTTGCCCGGCCATTTGCTCAGAGCATTAAGCGCTTGGGTCGCGTGGCTGGGGTCCAGGTCCTCGCGCAACCCGGGATCGGCGGCCAGCCGCCCGGCCAGCGCAATGACAGCGGCCACACAGAACGCGTTGTCGGGCCATCTGCTCAGGGCGTTGAGCGTATTTGCCACGCCTTGCGCATTGAGGTCGTTGTGCAATCTGCTCTCATCAGCCAGCCGCTCGGCCAGCGCGCTGGCGGCGACCGCACAGGCCGTGTTGTCGGACCGTTTGCTCAGGGCATTGAGCGCATTGCCCACTTCTTGCGGCTTGAGGTCCTTGCGCAAGCTGCTCTCGGCGGCAAGCCGCGTGGCCAGCGCGCTGGCCGCGGCCGCACAGGCCGTGTTGTCGAGCCATTTGCTCAGGGCGTTGAGCACATTGGCCACGCCTTGCGCATCGAGGCCGTCGCGCAAGTTGCTCTCGGCGGCAAGCCGTGCGGCCAGCGCGCTGGCGGCATTCTTACAGTCAGGCGTGTCGGGCCATTTGCACAAGGCGTTGAGCGCCATGGCCAAGCCTTGCGCAGTGAGGTCCTCGCGCAATCTGCTCTCGGAGGCCAGCCGCCCGGCCAGCGCAATGACAGCGGCCGCACACAACGCGTTGTCGGGCCATTTGCTCAGCGCATTGAGCGCTTGGGCCACGTCGATATGTTCCAGATCCTCGCGCAATCTGCTCTCGGCGGCCAGCCGCCCGGCCAGCGCACTGGCGGCGACCGCACAGTCCTTGTTGTCGGACCATTTGCTCAGGGCGTTGAGCGCATTGCCCACGTGTTTGGGCTTGAGGTCGTTGCGCAATCTGCTCTCGGCGGCCAGACGTACGGCTAGCGCGCTGGCGGCGGCCGCACAGGCCGTGTTGTCGAGCCATTTGCTCAGGGCGTTGAGCGTATTGGCCACGCCTTGAGCATCGAGGCCGTCGCGCAATCTGCTGTCGGCGGCAAGCCGTGCGGCCAGCGCGCTGGCGGCATTCTTACAGTCAGGCGTGTCGGGCCATTTGCTCAGGGCGTTGAGCGTGTTGGCCACTTCTCGCGGGATAAGGTCGTTGCGCATCCTACTCTCGTCCGCCAGCCGCTCGGCCAGCGCGCTGGCGACATTCTTACAGTCCAGCGTGTCGGGCCATTTGCTCAGGGCATTGAGTACATTGGCCACGCCTTGTCCGTCCAGGGACTTGCGCAATTTGCTCTCATCGGCCAGCCGCTCGGCCAGCGCACTGACAGCGGCCGCACAGTCCGTGTTGTCGGACCATTTGCTCAGGGCATTGAGCGCATTGCCCACTTCTTGCGGCTTGAGGTCCTTGCGCAATCTCCTCTCGGCGGCAAGCCCCGCGGCCAGCCCGCTGGCCGCGACCGCACAGGCCGTGTTGTCGGGCCATTTGCACAGAGCGTTGAGCGCATTTGCCACACTCTGTGCATCCATTGCATGGCGCAGGCGCTTGTCGCTGGCAACAAGCGCGGCGAGCCGATGCGCCGTGACTTGGCAGTCCGGATGATCGGGCCACTTGCTGAATGTATTGAGTGCCAGGCTGATGCTCTGCGCGTCTAGAGACTGCCAGGCACGGTCATCACGTGCAAGGTAACGTGCCAAACACGCCACCGCCCGTTCACACCGGCCGCTGTCGAGATTCTTCGAGAAGGCATTCAGAAGCAAAACTAACGGGTAACCTTCCAGCCCCACCAGATCATCGGCCTGCGTAAGTTCTCCGGCGATCCACCCGATTGCCTCCATGCATGAGGGCTGGTTCGCGTGCTTGCTCAGCTTGTTGCCCACGTGCGCCAGCTGCACCAGCGATGCCCCTTCAAACCATCCAGTCCCGGACAGGTACTGCGCCGCGAGCTCGGTGCAACGATCCAGATCGCGGAGCGTCACGCCTGCCCTGGCGCGCCGTGCAGTGGCAATCAGCTGAAGGTATTTGTCCAGCCGCTGCGCGTTACGTTGCGCGTTGACGCTCTCTTCCAGGAAGGTCAACGCCATCCCGTCACGCATGCGATGCGCCAGCTCGTTGTCGTATGCCATCGACACGCACAGGCTGGCGTTGTGATTACGCCCGATTCCATGGAGCTCGCTCAACTGCCGCTGCTGTTGCTGTCGCTGCGCCTGTAGCCGTTTTTGTGCCGCCGCGTCCAGATGCTCTTCGGCCCTGCGCAGTTCGGATGTCAGCCTAGTGCCATGGGCTGACCGCTTCGACTGCCGAGCGGGTTCTTGCTCTTCGCGCGATCGTTTTCCTCCGATTCGGTCGGGTTGCCGTTCGGTCGGTCGAACATTTTCCCGCGCGACCCAACCATGCTGCGTCGGTCGTTGCGGCCGACGATGCGACGAAGAGGCGCCGACGTCGGCGTTCACCTTGTCCGTGTACCGCTCGGTCTCGATGCACTCGTTTTTGACGGCAACCGGCTGCCAGGGCCGAAAGCGCCTGTCGCGTGCGCCTTCGCTGGCATCGCGTTGCTCTTTTTGACGGCGCTTGCGGTCAACGGCTGCCTGTCGCGCGTCGATGCCCCTGGGTTCTCCGGCTCTATCCTCTGCCGTTTTCTAGGCGGCCGTCCAAGCGGTTGATGCGTGCCGCTACTGCCGGCTGCTGTCTCATCCTCCGTTAGCCTGGGCTTTTCGGCATGAGCGAAAGGCGAGTTTGTGCGGAACGAATTTGGATTGGTGGCATGGGTCTTCATGCCCGAAATTTTTAGTCAATCTACCCGCGAACGACTTGTTCGATACGAAGCATCGACGACGTGTGCGACGCGCGCTGCGCGTTGGGCCGATGGCCCCGACGCATTGAGGGATTGAACGCATGGGATGCAGCACGCCGGCGCGGCGACATGCTGCGCAGCCGTCAAGCACCGTCTTCGGGTGGTTATGCACGATTCGATGTTTTTCCATACCAATCCAGCCGAACCTTGCCTCGACCTGACCGCAGCGACGGCACACGGGCACCGTCATTGCAGCCGTGCGTTTTTCGGCCGATATCTAATGCATGCACCCGTCGGCGACCACCGCTACCATCATCGGCATCTCGCTGCGAGGGAATCAGCACATGTCATTCGGCAATGACCGGCAGCGCGCGTATTGGAGCGCGGCTTGAAAAAAACGCGTCGCTGCCGCCTACAATCGAGGGCATCTGTCGTGTCCGGATCTTCGCGCATGTCCGTTTTGCCGTTCCTGATCATCGAAACCGGGCAGCCCGTGCCGGAGATGAGGCGATACGGCCGTTTTCCGCACTGGATCCGCGTGGCGGCCGGGCTGGCCGAGCAGGAAACGGTGGCCATCGACGTGGCCAATGGCGACGCGCTGCCCGATCCGGCCGACTTTGCCGGCATCATCGTCAGCGGTTCGGCGGCCTTCGTCACCGACCGCGCCGACTGGAGCGAACGCAGTGCCCAATGGCTGCGCCATGCCGCCCATCAGGGCATGCCGCTGCTGGGCATCTGCTACGGGCACCAGTTGCTGGCGCACGCGCTGGGCGGCGAGGTCGACTACAACCCGGCCGGGCGCGAATCCGGGACCATCGCGCTGGAGCTGCACCCGCCGGCTGAGCAGGATCCTTTATTCGCAGGCCTTCCGCCGCAGTTCCCGGCCCATGCCACCCATCTGCAGACGGTCGTGCGTGCCCCGGATGGCGCCGTCGTGCTGGCGCATTCCCGGCAGGACCGCTGCCATGCCTTCCGCTGGGGCCGGGCCACCTGGGGCGTCCAGTTCCACCCCGAATTCGCCACCCACCACATGCGCGGCTATGTGCAGGCGCGTGCCGACTGCATCGCCCGCCACGGACGTTGCGCCCGCACGGTCGCCCGCGAGGTCACCGCCGCCCCCATCGCCCGCAAGCTGTTGCGCCGCTTCGTGCATCATGCACGCCGGTTGCAAACCGTGAGCGCTCGTCCCGCCGCGCACACGTAAAAGCAGCGATAATCGCGCGACGCCGGATGGTCCGGCGCGCGTATCGATCCGGAATGGGAATGAGCGAAATTCGTAAGGTGCCGGCATCTGCCGGCGCAGAGTGGCTATTGACCGGTTTCTCGCTGTTGAAGCGGGCGCCGCTGGCGCTTGGCTCGATGGGGGTGATCTGGAGCGTGGCCGCCTCGCTGGTGGTGTCGC
Organism: Xanthomonas phaseoli pv. phaseoli; assembly: GCA_022749655.1. Taxonomy (GTDB): domain Bacteria; phylum Pseudomonadota; class Gammaproteobacteria; order Xanthomonadales; family Xanthomonadaceae; genus Xanthomonas; species Xanthomonas phaseoli. Next base: position 755,067 of record CP094243.1, on the reverse strand, counting down.
TCTCGGTGCTGGTGCCGCTGTTGGGTCCGGCTCTGCAGTTCCTGCTGGTGCTGGCCGGCCCGTTGTTCATGGGCGGCCTGCTGTGGGCCATCCGTGAAGTGGACGAAGGCCGCATCGCCAAACCGTCGCACCTGCTGCACGGCCTGCAGGACGGCCGCGCCCCGCATCTGCTGGTGTCGCTGCTGCCGCAGCTGATCGCCGGCCTGCTGCTGGGCGTGCTGCTGCTGGCGATGATCGGCGCCAGCGGGCTGCAGCAGTTGTCCGAAGTGATGGTCAAGATCAACCAGATCAGCCAGTCCGGCGCGCAGCCGGATCCGGTGCAGATCGAGCAGCTGGCCGCCAGCCTGCCGGCCGGGCGCATCCTGCTGTGGCTGCTGCTGACCATCGCCACCTTCGCGGCGATGACGCTGGCGCTATTCGTGATGCCGCCGCAGGTGATGTTCGACCGCAGCACCGGCGGTCACGCGCTGCGCGAAAGCCTGCGCGCCAGCCTGCACAACCTGCCGGCGATGCTGGTGTTCTTCGTGCTGGCCTTCATCGCCATTTTCGCGATCTATTTCGCGGTCATGATCGTGGCGCTGATCGTCGGCCTGATCGCCGGCCAGACCGTGGCGATGTGGCTGGCCCAGCTGCTGCTGATGGCGGTGCTGATGCCGGTATTCGCCGGCTCGGTCTACGCCGCATGGAAGCAGATGTTCACCCACGACGGCGCCGCCGCCCAACCGATCAAGCCCGCACGGCCGGATGTGTTTGCGGCCTGACTTCGCGCAGCCGTAGGAGCGCACCTGGGCGCGACGAAGCTTTCCCGGGAACGCCCGTTGCGCCCGGGCGCGCTCTTACGCAATTCGATCTGTCTGCGTGGTGTAAGTCCGTCCGATTGAGCTCCACGCGAACGGCCGTGATGCAGTCGGGTATGTCGCCAAACGGCAATGGATGCGCTGCAAACACGTTCTCGTAAATGATCACCTCTGCACCGGAGCAGGTTTCGCGCAGGTGTCCCACGCCGCTGAAGGACGTGTTGAAATTCTCTCTCAAGGCTGCATTCCGGCCGTGGAAAGGGCCGCTTGCCGCACGGCCGGATGTATCGACCCGGACCGTCAGCTCACCATACATTGCGCTCAGGAAGTCGGTTGTTCGTTCGGTGCCGAATAGCTGGAACGGATCGACGGTGTTGTAAATCAGCAACACCGCCGGCACACCGGCACCGGCAGCCGCGCGTAGCTGCCCCCGCGCTTCAACAATCTTCTGGCGCACATGCCAACCGATCGTCCTGGACCACACGCCATCCGGATCGATTCCGCGATCACTCTCGATCTGCTTGATCTCCACCGCCACCAACGTGCTGCCAAACCACACGTGATAGTCGGGCGTACGACTGGATGTCTCGGCAATCCGCTGGCAGTCCAGCCGATGATGCGCGCAGAATGTTTCGAACAACTGCTCTGATATAGTTCTTTGCATTCCCAGATCAGCTCGCAGACCGAGCGCGAATCAGGCGCTCTTCGGCCCTACCGCACGCGACGCCATGATGCCCAGCTCGTAGAGCAGGCACATCGGGATGGCCAGCATCAGCTGCGAGACCACGTCCGGCGGGGTGAGCACGGCAGCCAGGATGAAGATGCCGACGATGGCGTAGCCGCGGCCTTCGCTGAGCTGCTTGGGGCTGACCCAGCCCAGCAGCACCAGAATCACCAAGGCCACCGGCAGCTCGAAGCTGGCGCCGAAGGCGAAGAAAATGGCCAGGACGAAATCCAGGTACGAATTGGCATCCGGGGTAATGGCGATCACGTCCGGCTTGAACGTGGTCAGGAAGTGGAACACCGCCGGCAACACCAGGAAATAGGCGAACGCGCAGCCGATGTAGAACAGTGCGACCGCCGAGGCCAGCAGTGGAAACGCCAGCTTCTTTTCGCGCTGGTACAACCCCGGCGCCACGAACGCCCAGGCCTGATACAGCAGCCACGGCACGCTGAAGAACACCGCCACGAAGAAGGTCAGCTTGAGCGGGGCGAAGAACGCGCCGGCCGGATTCATCGCGATCATCGTCTGCCCCAGCGGCAGCTGCGAGATCAGCGGTGCCGCCAGCCACGAATAGATCGCCCGCGAAAACGGCAGCAGGGCCAGCAACACCACGCCCAGCCCGATCAGCGCGCGGACCAGGCGGGCGCGTAATTCGACCAGATGCTCGATCAGACTGCTTTCGGCCTGTGCGTCGTCGAACAGGCTCACGGCTGTTTCTCCTGGATCCTGGCGGGCGCGCTCGGCATCGACGCGTCCGGTGTGCCCGCATCGACTGGCGCGACGGCGACCGCCTCGGGCGCGCTGGCCAGATGCGCGGCGTGCGGCGCGGGCACTCTCGTGTCGTGGGGAGCCGGAACCAGGGTGTGATGCGGCGCTGGCGCAATGGGTTGAGCTTGCGCAATGACCGGCGCGGTGTGTGCAGCTCCAGCCGTATCGGTTGCGCCTGCTGCCGTATCGACATCGGGGCCGGCAGACAAATCCGCATGCGCCAGTTCCAGCGACGTTGCCACCGGCGTGGCGCTGGCGCGGATGTCGATATCGCGGCTGACGTCGTCGTGCAGCGCGCGGGCACCCTGCTCGACTTGCTGTTGCTTGTTGCGCAGCTGGTCTTTCGGCCTCGCGCAGCGAGGCTTGCACGTCCTGCAGGCTGCGCTTGAGCTCTTCGGCCTCGAGTTCGCGTTCGAGTTCCTGCTTGACCGAGTCCCACTGCATGCGCGCACGGCGCACCCACAATCCGGCAAATCGGGCCGCCTTGGGCAAACGCTCGGGGCCGAGCACCACCAGGGCGACGACCGCAATGAGCGTCAGTTCGCCAACACCTATGTCAAACACCGACGCCGCTCCGGATCAGCGCGCGTCGCGGTCGCGTTCGGCCTGCGCCTCACGCGCCTGCTCGGCAGTGCGGGAGTCGTCGCCGAGCTTGCCGGCCGGCTTGTCGTCGTCGTGCATGCCTTTCTTGAATTCCTTGACCGCGCTGCCGAGATCCTTGGCACCGCTGGTGAGCCGCTTGGTACCGAACACCAGCAACACGATCACCAGCACGATCAGCCAGTGCCAAATGCTGAAACCGCCCATGATCTGCTCGCTTGCTTGAAAGATGGAACGCGCAGGATACCCCAGCGCACCGCGCAGGGGATGACAGTGCGTCAGCGGTTGCCGTCTAGGGATTCGGTGCGGATTTCGCCCTCCGAAACCGGCTGGAAGCCTTGCTGGGCGGGCGGCGTGGTGCTGGGCTGCATCGGTACGGTGCTGGCTTCGCTGGCCGGCGGCGGCACGTTGGCCGGTTGCTGTGCCTGCGCCGGTGGCGGGGTCTGCGGACGCGGTGCCGGCGGCGCGTCATCGGCGGCGGCATCGGTGCTGCGATTGGCGCGTGCGGTGTAGGTCGCCTCTTCCAGCCGGTCGCGGAAGGCGATCACATCGGTGGACGGACGTTCGTTGGTACGGCCTTCGAAAATCATGCGCGGGGTCGCGCCGCTGCCGTAGGCATTGAGGTCGGCCGCATCGTCGATCTGCAGGACCGCACCATCCAGCGCAACGCCGGCGAACAGGCCACGGGCACGCGACCACGACCAGATTTCGGCCTTGAGCTGCCCGTCGGTGGCCGCGGCGGCGTTGCGCCCGACCGGGCCTGCGGCCACGCCGGCGTCGGCGCCGAGTGTGAACTTGCCGTTGACGATGTTGTCCAGGCTGCGGTCATTGCGGAACACCAGCACCACGTCGGACGATTGCACGCCGGCCTGGAAGCCGATGCTGCCGCCGGTGAGCTTGACGAACACCGGCTGCGACCAGCTGCCGTCGGGATTCTTCATCGACATCAGGCCGTGGCCGCGGCGGCCACCGATCACCAGGCCGGCCTTCAGCGTGTCGGGAATGACCACGATGGCGCGCGCCTCGTCGAGCAGTTTGTCCGGAATGGCCTGCTCGGGGATCTTCATGATCTCGGTCAGCACCCGCACCGCATTGCGTGCGCGCTGGTCTTCTTCCGGGCCGGCGACAGCATGGCCGGCGACCAACGTCAGCGACAACAACAGGGCCAGGCGCGACAAACGAGGCATGACAAGCTCCAAGGAAGAATCCGTTAAAGATAGCAATGCCGCGACGTTAGTGCCGGCGCAATGAATCGGTGGTGAGCGCAACCGGCATCCAAGAGAGGGCCGATCGCAGCGATCGTTGCGCTGTTGTCGGCAGCGCTGCCCGGCTCTGCCAGAATGGTGCGCATGAACACAACACCCGATACCGCCCTGCTGGTCGTCAACCTGGGCACTCCCGAATCGCCGACCGCCCCGGCCGTGCGCCGCTACCTGGCCGAGTTCCTCAGCGACCGCCGCGTGGTCGCGATTCCGCCACTGTTCTGGAAGCCGCTGCTGTACGGGGTGATCCTGCCGATCCGCGGGCCGAAATCGGCCGAAAAATACGCCAAGGTGTGGTTGCCGGAGGGCTCGCCGCTGGCGGTCTACACGCGCCGCCTGACCGAAGGCCTGCAAGCGGTCATGCCCGACTGGCACGTGGAATGGGCCATGCGCTACGGCGAGCCGGCGTTGCGCAAGACGCTGGACCGGCTGCGCGCACGCGGCATCAAGCGCATCGTGGTGCTGCCGCTGTATCCGCAGTATTCCACCACCACCACCGCTTCGATCCAGGACGTGGTGGATGCATGGCGCACTAGCGCGCCGGAGATTGCGGTGGAGGTGATCCAAGACTACTGCGAGGACACCGGCTGGGTGGCAGCGATCGCCGAGTCGATCCGCGCGCACTGGCAGGTGCATGGGCGCAGCGAAAAGCTGATGTTCTCCTTCCACGGCCTGCCGCAGCGCGTGGCCAATGCCGGCGACCCGTATCCGCAGCAGTGCGAACGCAGCGCGCAGGCAATCGTGGCAGCGCTGGGGCTGGGCGCGGACGAGTGGCAGATGGGCTACCAGTCGCGCTTCGGCGCCGAGCGCTGGCTGCAGCCGTACGCCGAACCCACGCTGTGGAAACTGGCTGAAGGCGGCGTGCGCAGCTTCGACCTGGTCTGCCCGGGCTTTGCCACCGACTGTCTGGAAACGCTGGAAGAAGTCGCGCTGGGCTTTGCCGAAACGCTGGCCGAGCGTGGTGCCACGCTCAGCTACATCCCTGCCTCAACGCCAGCGACGCGCACGCGCACGCGCTGGCCGCCGTGGCGCGCCGCGCGTGAGGTTGGAGCCGTTTGCGTGCGACCTTGCCATCGGCCGGGTCACCGGATTGCGCAACCAAGATCGCGGCCCGCGCCGGGTGCTGGCCTTGCATGGCTGACTGGATAATGCGGCCAGCTTCGTGCCGCTGAGCACGCATCTACCCGCGCAGGAGCTGGATCTGGTGCTGCTGGATCTGCCGGGCCATGGCCACAGCGCTTGGCTGCCGGTAGGCGCCGAATACACGCTCAGCAGCGCGATCGCCATCTTGTTGCAGGTCGCCGATGGCCTGGGCTGGCAGCGCTTCACCTTGCTCGGCCACTCGATGGGAGGCGGCATTGCCAGCCTGCTGGCCGCCGCTGCGCCCGAGCGCGTGGAGGCCTTGATCGCCATCGAGGCGCTGGGCGCACTGGCCGAGCCGGTGGAAAACACCGCCACCCGCCTGCGCGATGCCGTCGCCTCGGCACGCACGTTGGCAGAGCGGCCGCTGCGGGTGTTCCCGTCGATGGAGATGCCGGTGCGCGCGCGCATGATGGCCAACCAACTCACCGAACCGGCTGCACGGCTGCTGGTCGAACGCGGCGTCCGCGTGGTGGAAGGTGGCTACAGCTGGTGCAGCGATCCGCGCCTGACCCTGCCCACCGCCATCCGCATGACCGAAGCGCAGATCGACGTGCTGCTGGCCTCCATCGCGTGCCCCGCCCAGGCGATCTTCGCCACGCCCGCACAGCCGTATTTCCCGGAAGCATTGCGCGACCACCGCGTGGCGATGATGCGCGATGCACGCCTGCAGCTGCTGCCCGGCACCCACCACGTGCACATGGAAATGCCGGAAGCGGTGGCAGCGGTGATCGATGACTTTCTGGATCACAATTGAGAGCGCTGCCAATTATCTTCCAAGCTCGCCAGCCTGCAGTAAAGGAAGACGGGAACCCAACACGGAAAGGAACCCTATAAACAAATGATCAAGCCTCTCCAGCATACGTCCCGTAATTGGCTAGAAACAGCAAAACTAACTGCAATTTGGCTACTTGCACTTTTCGTCTTCATTCTTGCCTATTCCAGGATGCTGTTCGTCATCCTGATGTCCGAATACGATTTCTTCTCTTACGACATCTTCGATGCCGGAGGATTCGGCATGACGGTCTTCTACGCGACGGCCGAACTCATGATAGTCGTATCCGGCCTAGCCCTCTTTGGATTCGTGATTCCACTAGCATCGGGCATGAAGAACAGGAAAATACCTTGTCCGAACTGGGATTCTTTATCCTGCTAAATACATTCTGCGGATTGCTACTAATTACTTTATCCCTAAGTCGGGGATGGGAGATGGAACGTCACTTTTTGCCAATCATAATCTCCGGATTGGCCGCCCTTTACATTGCCGCTGCACTGCACGCACCTCGCAAGCTCAAGATAAGGGCTGCCATTGGAATGATTGCAACGCTGATTGCTTTTGCGGTCATATACCCAAAGCCAATGGTGAATTTACTCGCCAACGGTCTTCGCGCCTATGGCGTCGGCGGTGAACTGCCAGTACAGATTGTCTATCAAAACGGTGAGACGACGAGGGGGAAGCTGATCTTTCTTTCCCCAGAGAATGCATATATCACACCGATCAAGGACGGCGCCTCCTTGAGCGCTGTTCGCCGGAGTGCCACGAGAGAAATTATTATCGTACGTAACCGCTCGCTTTGATCAGTGTTAGCCTGAATGCAGCAACCGCCGCAGCTGCGCCTTGAGCTGGCGGCCGTGTTCGTGAAAGTAACTGCGCTCTTCGCGCCAGTTGGGAAAACGTTGCTCCACTTCGGCCCAGAACGCGGGCGAGTGGTTGGCCTGTACCAGGTGGCAGAGCTCGTGCACCAGCACGTATTCGAACGCGGAAGGGCGACCAAGCACCAGCGCCAGGTCCAACGCCATCGAGCCATCCGGCGCGAGCGAGCCCCACTGCGATGACATCACCTTCAGCCGCAGTCGTGCCGGTGCGCGCGGCAGGCCGGGCAGATAACCCGGCAACCAGCGACCGACATCGGCGCGCGCCTGCGCTTCGTAGAATTCCTTCAAGGTGCGGCGCAAGCCGGCATCGCCCACACGGGTGGGCACATGGAACTGCGCCCCGTCGTCGGTGATATCGATGCGTGCGTAGCGCCCTTCGTGCCAGCTCAACGGCAGCAACGCACCGCGCAAGGGCAGTTGCCCGGGTACGCCACGCTCAAGCGCAGGAAACGCATCGACCTGCTGATACCGCGACAGCTGCGTGGTCAGCCAGTCCAGATGCGCATGCAGAAACCGTTCGCCGGAAATCAGGCTTGCGCGCAGCGGCAAGGTCAGCCGTGCGCCGCGCTCGTCGACGCTGAGTTTGATGCGTCGCGCACGCGGGTCGCGCACGCGCAGCACCGCGATGTCGCGGCCGTCCAGCTGCACGTGCACGCAGTCGCGTTCGACAACCTGCGAGGGCGGAACAATCAGGCGGCGGACGGGCTTGAACATGCGCACAGGATACCGCCGCGATGTGTCAGGCGGTGAGACGCGTTGACTGCCGCACGCAGTGATGGCCAGACCGTGATCGGTGCCCTGCCTGGGCGCGATTGGCCAACCGATAAATCAGTCGCAGAGCAGCCGATCTGCGTCGCGCCCGGTCCGTCTCCGCCACCGTCGCAGGACACATCCCACGTATGCCCTTCACGAAAGCAGCGCAAGAACGCTTTGGCGCGGTGTACTGACCGCTGGCGGGAGCGATGGCGGTGCGGACGCCGCCATCGACTCTCAGAGACGGCTCACGGCGTGTCCTACGCCGTGAGCCCACCGCACCGTCGACTCACCGCTTTTTCACTCACGTATCGAATCGCGCCTGACAACGCCGCCACAGTTGGAAAACCGGTTACTCGGCCTTGCTCAACTTCAACGCGGTTTCCAGCAACAGGAACAACCGGCGGATCTCGGCACTCATCAACGCAAAGCGCGCGTCGAGTTCGGCGCGTGCGCCGTCGTCTTCGCTGTGTTCGAGCTGATCCAGGGCGCCGTCGAGGAACTTGAGCTTGCGAATCACCAGATCGTCGCCGAGCACGAACGACAGGTTGTCGTCCAGCACAAGCGCCAGCTTGGTGACCTGCTTGCCGGCTTCCAGGTGCTTGTCGATCTCGTCGCCGCGCAGTTCCTGGTGCTGGCACTTGACCACCGCGCCACCTTCGATCGGGTCCTTCATCTCGCACTCTTCGCCCAGGCTGAGGCCTTCGGGCAAGGGTTCGCCGGCGATCCAGCCGGTGAGGATGGCGCGCGGGGCCACTTCGGCATTCAACGGCAGCGCCGGAAAGCTGCCCAGCGCGCCGCGGATCTCGCTCATCACGTTCTCGCCGCTCTTGCGGCTGGAACTGTTGACCGCGATGTAGCCGTGCTGCAGGTCCAGGATGGCGTCGGTGCGCGAACTCTTGACGAAGGCGCGCGGCAGCAGCTCATGGATCAGGTCGTCCTTGAGGCGCTTGCGTGCCTTGCCACCGGGGCGGCGGCCTTCCTTTTCCTCGATCTCGGCCACCTTGCGCTCGAGCAGGTCGTTGACCACCGCGCCGGGCAGGATCTTGTCCTCGCCGCCGACGGTAAGCCACAGAAAATCTTCCAGACGGTGCGAAAGCACTTCCTGCTCGTCGCGGCCGAACGGCGAAATGAAACCGCGCGAACTCATTTCCAGCGGGCCGACCGGCTTGAGCTGCACTTGCGGCAGCAGCGTGTCGATCTCGGAGAAATCCAGCGTGGTGGGAAAACGGAACAGGGTGAGATTGCGAAAGAACATGCGTTGGACCGAATAAAGAAAAGCGTGGAGGGTGAAAGACTGCCGGCAGCCGGATCGGCCGCGTCAGTCGCTGTCGTGTGCGGCGTGGCTGGCGGACAGCCACGCGCCGGGATCAGGATCAAGACCGCTCGGCGCATCGCCGCTGCGGCCCAGCGCCAGGAAATCGAACAGCGTGCGGTCGGCCAATTGCTCGGGGCGGACATCGCCCAATGCGCGGGCGATCTGCTCGACGCGCCCGGGTTGCTCGCGGTCCCATTGCTGCAACAGCTTGCCGACCTGCTGGCGCTGCAGGTTTTCCTGGCTGCCGCACAGGTTGCACGGAATGATCGGAAACTGCCGCGCCTGCGCGTACGCGGCGATGTCGGCTTCGCGCACATAGGCCAGCGGACGGATCACCACATGCGCGCCGTCGTCGCTGCGCAGCTTGGGTGCCATCGCTGCCAGCCGCGCGTGGTGAAACAGGTTCATGAAGAACGTGGCCACGATGTCGTCGCGGTGATGGCCGAGCGCGATCTTGGTCACGCCATGGGCCTGCGCGTAGGCATACAGCGCGCCGCGCCGCAGCCGCGAGCACAGCGAACACATCGTCTTGCCGGCCGGAATCACCCGGCTGACCACCGAATAAGTGTCCTGCTCGACGATATCGAACGGCACGCCCAACCCGCGCAGGTAGGCCGGCAGCACATGGGCGGGGAAGTCGGGCTGTTTCTGGTCCAGATTGACCGCCACCAGGCTGAACGGCACCGGCGCCTTGCGCTGCAACTGCAGCAGCATGTCCAGCAAGGTGTAGCTGTCCTTGCCGCCGGACAGGCAGACCATGATCTTGTCGCCTGGCGCGATCATGCCGAAATCGGCAATCGCCTGGCCCACCTGGCGCTGCAGGCGTTTGCCCAGGCGCAGCTGTTCGCGCTGCAACCGCTGGCGCGGGTCGCGCGGCGCGGGGTCGGCCAGGGGTTGCGGCAGCGGCAGGACAGCGGTCATGAGCCGGCCATTGTAGCTGGTGGGTGACGGGACGGCCCCCATCCGCCCTTCGGGCACCTTCCCCCGTGAACGGGGAAGGGAGCGAGCCGCTGTCGACGGGAAGCGCACGCGCCTGCTCCAAGCACTTCCCTCTCCTGCACGCGGAAGCGTGCGAGCTGGGTACGATGACGCAAGCGGTTGATCCACCTACCCCCTCTCCCGCACGCGGGAGAGGGGGCCCGAAGGGCGGGTGAGGGCGGCACAATTGGCGCCTCACCGGTATCCTTCATCCGGCGAGCACGGACCAGCCCGTATCTCGCAGCGCAGCAAGCCTTTCCGCGCCGGGCTGGGTAAAGTCGCAAAGACAGTGTCCCCTCGGATAGGCATGGCATCTCCAGCTTCGCTCCATGGCGCGGCTTTTTCAGACGCGATTTTGGTAGCGCTAACATTTTGTGTTGCGCGCGCGTGGTCATGCCTTCCACTGCCCCCTCCCCTTGACGCAGGAGCTTCACCCATGAGCAACACCGTGTACATCGGCGCGAAAGAATATTTCCCCGGCATCGGCAAGATCGGTTTCGAAGGCCGCGATTCGGACAACCCGCTCGCATTCAAGGTCTACGACGCCAACAAGAAGATCGGCGACAAGACCATGGCCGAGCACCTGCGCTTTGCCGTGGCCTACTGGCACAGCTTCTGCGGCAATGGCGCCGATCCGTTCGGCCCGGGCACGCGTGCGTATCCGTGGGATGTGGGCACTACCGCGTTGAACCGTGCCGAAGCCAAGGCCGATGCAGCATTCGAGTTCTTCACCAAGCTCGGCGTGCCGTACTACTGCTTCCACGATATCGATCTGGCGCCGGATGCCGATGACATCGGCGAGTACGAAAAGAATCTCAAGCACATGGTGGGCATCGCCAAGCAGCGCCAGGCCGACACCGGCATCAAGCTGCTGTGGGGCACGGCCAACCTGTTCTCGCATCCGCGCTACATGAATGGTGCCTCGACCAACCCGGACTTCAACGTGGTGGCGCGTGCGGCGGTGCAGGTCAAGGCCGCGATCGATGCCACCGTTGAATTGGGCGGCGAAAACTACGTGTTCTGGGGCGGCCGCGAAGGCTATGCGTGCCTGCACAACACCCAGATGAAGCGCGAGCAGGACAACATGGCGCGCTTTCTGACCCTGGCACGCGACTACGGCCGCGCGATCGGCTTCAAGGGCAACTTCCTGATCGAGCCCAAGCCGATGGAGCCGATGAAGCACCAGTACGACTTCGACAGCGCCACGGTGATCGGCTTCCTGCGTCAGCATGGCCTGGATCAGGACTTCAAGCTCAACATCGAAGCCAACCACGCCACGCTGTCGGGCCACAGCTTCGAGCATGACCTGCAGGTGGCCTCCGATGCCGGCCTGCTCGGCAGCATCGATGCCAACCGCGGCAACCCGCAGAACGGCTGGGACACCGACCAGTTCCCGACCGACCTGTACGACACCGTCGGCGCGATGCTGGTGGTGCTGCGGCAGGGCGGGCTGGCACCGGGCGGCTTGAACTTCGATGCCAAGGTGCGGCGCGAATCGTCCGACCCGCAGGACCTGTTCCTGGCGCACATCGGCGGCATGGACGCGTTCGCGCGCGGGCTGGAAGTGGCCAACGCACTGCTGACGTCTTCGCCGCTGGAGCAATGGCGCGCCGAGCGTTACGCCAGCTTCGACAGCGGCGCGGGCGCTGACTTTGCCGCAGGCAAGACCACGCTGGCGGACCTGGCCAAGCATGCGGCCGGCAATGCGCCCCAGCAGATCAGCGGCCGCCAGGAAGCGTACGAAAACCTGATCAATCAGTATCTGACGCGTTGAGCATTGCCGCTGCACGCGCTTGGCATTACCTGGCGCGTGCCATGACTATCTGCATGGCGACGGTGAGCCAGCGACCACACTGCGGCGGCCAGCACTGGCTGCCGACGTGATGCGTGCTCACCAGACACATAAGCGCACGCCGGCAATTCTGGTGTGTTGCGTGCAAGCCTGCGAGGCGACCACATCCGGCTTGCGGCATGCAGTGGTCTGATCGCTACGTTGACTCGGCCGCATCGTCCGCTGTCGGTGCGGCCACCGAATCCCGCTTGACCAGCAGGTGCGCGACCACATGATCGACCATCCTTGCCGTACGCTCCTTGGCCCGAATCGTCTTCAGCAAGATGTCCAGCGCGGCGTCGGCCATGGCGGCGATGGGCTGCTGCACGGTGGTGATTTCGGGCCACACCGCAGTGGCGGCAGAGGTGTCGTCGAACCCGACCACCGACAGATCGCGCGGCACATCCAGGCCACGCCGGTGCGCGACCGAGATTGCCGCGGCGGCCATGTCGTCGTTGCTGGCGAAGATGGCGCTGGGGCGACGTTTGCGCGCCAGCAATTTTTCCGCGGCAACCAGGCCGGACTTGTAGGTGTAGTCGCCCGGCTGCACCAGGTGCCGATCCAGGCGCAAACCGGCGTCGGCCAAGGCCGCCTGAAAGCCTTCGAAGCGCCGCGTGCTGGCCGACAGATTCGGATGCCCGGCGATGTAGCCGATGCGCGTATGCCCCTGTGCGATCAGGTGCTCGGTGATCTCCTTGGCAGCAGCGAATTCGTCGATGCGCACACACGCCACATCCGGGCTGAAATGGTTGGAGGCGATCGCCACCACCGGCACCTTGGCGCGCACCAGCTCCAGCACCGCGGCCCTGGATTCGCACAACGGCGGCGGCAGGATCACACCGGCAACGCCTTTGGCGAGCTTGCGCGCTGCCTTGCGTTCGGCATCGGCGTCCAGGTCGTCCCAGCAGTCGATCACCAGCTGGATCGACGTACGCGATGCCACCCGCAACACGCCCAGCAACAACTCGCGCAGGTAGGCGCCGCTGGGATCGCTGTAGATCAGCGCAATCCGCGTGCTCTGCGCGGCCGCCAGTGCGCTGGCGGCAAGATTGGGCGTGTAGCCCAGCTTGTCGACCGCGCGCATGACCCGTTCGCGGGTGGCATCGCGCACGCTGCCGGTGTTGTTGACCACGCGCGAGACTGTCATCGGCGAGACCTTTGCCAGCGCTGCCACCTCGTCGATGGTGGTCGCGCGGCTGGTGCGGCGGACCGATTTCCTGACCTTCTCCAAGCGTGGCCTCTTCAAATGCGTGCGAAAGCTGCGGGATGCACGGGCGCTGCTGCGGTAACGCGGACGCCGAGTGCAGGTATGCCGGTGCGAGCCATGGTACCGGGAAGCAGGCAGAGCGGCGATATGCGCCTGCCTGCGCCGGTGACGCTCGAGCATGCCGCATGAGCCGGTCTGCAATGCCGCGGCATGACACAGGTGTCGGCGCATTTACGCTGCAGGCCGTCATGTGGCTGGCACTGTTATGCAGCGGCGTGTTGGTCACCATCAACGCGCACGCAGAAGATGGCTACGATCTATGGTTGCGCTACCAACCGCTGGCCAATGCCGCGCAATTGCGCCAGAACGCCAGCGAGCTGGTCATCGTCGGCCAATCGCCCACCGTGCACGCAGCACGCGATGAACTGGCGCGCGGCCTGCAGGGATTGTTGGGAAGCACACCGCCACGCGTGGACGCGGTGACGCAAGATGGCGCCATCGTCTTGGGCGCCGCCAGCGCGCCACAGATTGCCGCCCTGCGGCTCGATACAGGCCAGTTGGGCCGCGATGGCTACCTGATTCGTCGCGCCGAGGTAAATGGGCATCAGGTCACCGCCATTGTCGGCGGCAGCGATATCGGCGTGTTGTACGGCACATTCCATCTGTTGCGTCTGCTGCAGACCGGGCAGTCGCTCGCAGCGGTGGATGTGCGCGCATCGCCACGCTTGCAGCTACGCATGCTCAATCATTGGGACAATCTCGATGGTCTGGTGGAACGCGGCTATGCGGGCGCTTCGCTGTGGAACTGGCAGACGCTGCCCGGCTATCTGGATCCGCGCTACACCGACTACGCGCGTGCCAATGCATCGCTGGGCATCAATGGAACCGTGCTCAACAACGTCAACGCCAAGGCCTGGAGCCTGACGCCGGACTACCTCGACAAGGCGGCCGCCCTGGCGAAGGTGTTTCGCCCGTACGGGATTCGTGTGTTCCTCAGCGCGCGCTTCAGTGCGCCGATCGAAATCGGTGGCCTGAACACCGCCGACCCGCTGGACCCGCAGGTACAGCGCTGGTGGCGCGACACCGCCGACGCCGTCTACGCACGCATTCCGGATTTCGGCGGGTTTCTGGTCAAGGCCAACTCCGGAGGCCAGCCCGGCCCGCAGGACTATGGACGCAGCCACGCCGATGGCGCGAACCTGCTGGCCGATGCGCTGGCGCCGCACGGCGGGGTGGTGATGTGGCGCGCCTTCGTCTATTCGCATGAGCAGCCGGACGACCGCGCCAAGCAGGCCTACAGCGAGTTCGTGCCGCTGGATGGCGCCTTTCGCGACAACGTGATCGTGCAGGTGAAAAACGGGGCGATCGATTTCCAGCCACGCGAGCCGTTTCACCCGTTGTTCGGTGCGATGCGCAAGACGCCATTGATGCCGGAATTCCAGATCACCAAGGAATATCTGGGCTTTTCCACCCACCTGGCCTATCTGGGCCCGCTGTTTTCCGAGACCTTGCAAGCGGACACCTATGCGCGCGGCAAGGGCTCGACCGTTGCAAAGACGGTGGATGGCCGCTTGTTTACCGACAGCAAACGCACACGACTGACCGGGATCGCCGGCGTGGCCAATATCGGCGCCGATCGCAACTGGAGCGGCTCGATCTTCGATCAGGCCAACTGGTACGCATACGGGCGGCTGGCATGGGACCCGCAGCTGTCGCCGCGCGCGATTGCGCAGGAATGGGCGCGCATGACGTTTTCCGACGATCCGGCGGTGGTCGAGCCGGTGGTTTCCATGATGCTGCGCTCGCGCGAGGCGGTGGTGGATTACATGACCCCGCTCGGCCTGCACCACCTGATGGGGCGCGGCCACCATTACGGCCCGGCGCCGTGGGATGCGGGCAGCGAACGTCCGGACTGGGATCCGGTGTATTACCACCGCGCCGACCGCAATGGCATTGGCTTCGACCGCAGTGCCAGCGGCAGCAATGCCGTTGCGCAATATGCCCCGCCGGTGGCGCGCGTGTTCGGCGACGTGCAGCGCGTACCCGAGCAGCTGTTGCTGTGGTTCCATCATGTGCCGTGGGATCACCGCATGGCCTCCGGCAGGCCGCTGTGGGACGAACTGGCGTGGCGTTACGACCATGGCGTGGCCGAGGTGACTGCGATGCGCACGACCTGGCAGGGTCTGGCCGGGAAGATCGATGCACAGCGCTACCAGCAGGTCGCCGATTTCCTGGCGATCCAGCAACGGGAGGCAAAGTGGTGGCGCGATGCCAGCATCGCCTATTTCCAGAGCGTGTCCGGGCGCCCGCTGCCTGCAGGCGTCAGCCCGCCGGCGCAGCCGCTGGCGTATTACCAGGCACTGACATTTCCGTATGCACCGGGGAATCCGAAGTGAGCGCATGTCGCGTAAAGAGAGTGATCGGCACGCTGTCGGCGTTGCTGCTGCCATACTTTGCCAGCGCAGCGGATGCGCCGCTGCTGCATCCGGTGTTTCAGGACCATGCGGTGCTGCAGCGCGATGCGCCGATCCGCCTGTGGGGCGATGCGGCGCCGGGCACGCGGGTCACCGTGCAACTGGAGAGTGCGCAGGTGCAGGCGCGCGCAGACCGGCAAGGTCACTGGGAAGCGCGCTTGCCCGCGCACGCTGCCGGCGGCCCTTACAGCCTGAAGGCCAGCACGGGCAACGGTGCGATGCAGCAAATCGATGATGTGCTGATCGGCGATGTCTGGCTGTGTTCGGGGCAATCGAACATGGAATTGCAGGTGCATCGCACGCTGGATTCGCGCAGCGAGATTGCCGATGCCGACCACCCCAGCATCCGCATGTTCAAGGTGCCGGCGCAATCCAGCCCGACACCGCAACGCGGTTTCGGCGGCACCGCAACCTGGCAGCGCACCACACCGGAGACGGTGAAGGATTTTTCCGCCGCCTGTTACTACTTCGCACGCGAATTGCAGAAGCAGGTCGACGTGCCGATGGGACTGATCAATGCGTCATGGGGCGGTTCGCAACTGCAGGCCTGGATCGGCGACAAGGCCCTGCGTGCCGCTGGCGACGATGGTCCGGCACTGGATGTACTGGCACGTTATGCAACCGATCCGGTCGCGGCCGCACCGCGTTGGGCCGCGCTGTGGGAAACCTGGTGGCACGCGCATGGCCAAGGCGAGCCGTGGCAGCCGGATGCGCCCGGCGACTGGCAGGACGCGCCGCCGGCCCTGGGCGCATGGGACGACTGGGGCGTGCCGCAACTGGTCGGCTTCAACGGCATGGTCTGGTACCGCACCAGCGTCGAGCTGACACCGGCACAGGCCGCGCAGGACGCCACCTTGTTGCTGGGGCCAGTGGACGAGCTGGATCAGACCTGGGTCAACGGACGCGGCGTGGGCAGCAGCTATGGCGCGGACCAGCCGCGTCGCTACGCGCTGCCGCGCGGACGGCTGCATGCCGGGCGCAACAGCATCGTGCTCAATGTGCTCAATACCTATCGCCGCGGCGGGCTGCTGGGCGACGCGCCATCGCGCGCACTGCAATTTGCCGATGGCAGCACCGTGGCGCTGGACGCGCCCTGGCAATACCGCATCGTGCCGCAGGCAGTGGGCATGCCTCCGCGCGCACCGTGGTCGTCGGCGGCCGGGCTGACCACCTTGTACAACGGCATGATCGCGCCGCTGGAACACCTGGGCCTGCGCGGCGTGCTGTGGTACCAGGGCGAATCAATACCGGCGATGCGGCGCGTTATCCGGCCTTGCTCACTGCCTGGCAGCGCGACTGGCGGCAGCGCTTCGGCGCAGACCTGCCGTTGCTGGTGGTGCAGCTGGCCAATTACGGCGCACCGCCTACCCAGCCCACCGACAGCGGCTGGGCGCAATTGCGCGAGGCGCAGCGGCGTTTCGTCGCCAACGACGCGCACGCAGGATTGGCGGTGGCGATCGATATCGGCGACCGCTACGACATCCATCCGGCCAACAAGCAGGAGCTGGGCCGGCGCCTGGCGCGCGTGGCGCGGCATGTCGTGTACGGCGAGGCGATTGCGCCTTCCGGGCCGGTGCCGCGCAGCGCACGTCGCGCCGGCGAGAGCGTGCGCATCGGCTTCGACGATGTCGACACCACGCTGGTGAGTTACGGCAACGACGCGCCGATCGGCTTCGAGCTCTGCGGCGATGCGGCCGGCAGCTGCCGCTATGCCGCTGCCACGCTATCCGGGCGCGAGATCCGCCTGGGTGTTCCCGCCGGCGTGCAGGCCACCCGGGTGCGTTACTGCTGGGCCGACAGCCCGGTGTGCACCTTGTACGACCGCAGCGGCCTGCCGGCTGGCCCGTTCGAACTTCCCATCACTGCCACCTCTTCCCCTGAGCGAGATCACGATGTCACAGACTTCCGACTCCCCTGCACCGCTGCAAGGTTCTGCCCGCGACCGCGAGATCGTCGAGGCGTGCGTCATCGTCACCTGCCCGGGGCGCAATTTCGTCACCTTGAAGATCCGCACGCGTTCGGGCATCACCGGCGTAGGCGATGCCACGCTCAACGGGCGCGAACTGGCAGTGGCCGCCTACCTGCAGGAACACCTGGTGCCGAACCTGATTGGTCGCGATGCCGGACGCATCGAAGACATCTGGCAGTTCTTCTACCGCGGCGCGTACTGGCGGCGCGGGCCGGTGACGATGAGCGCGATTGCCGCAGTGGATGTGGCGTTGTGGGACATCCTGGGCAAGATGGCCGGCATGCCGCTGTATCAGCTGCTTGGCGGGCGCTCACGCGAAGGGGCGCTGGTATATGGGCATGCGAACGGGCGCGATATTGCCGAAACCAGCGACGAAGTGGGCCGCTTCCGCGAGATGGGCTTTATCGCGATCCGCGCGCAATGCGGCGTGCCGGGCATCAAGAAGACCTACGGCATTTCTGTCGGCGGCAAGCCGTACGAACCGGCCGAAAGCGAGCTGCCCACCGAAACCGTGTGGTCCACGCCGCGTTACCTCGGTGTCGTGCCCCGCCTGTTCGAGCAACTGCGCGCCGACCATGGCGACGAGATCGAACTGCTGCATGACGCGCATCACCGGCTCACCCCGATCGAAGCGGCGCGGCTGGGCCGCGACCTGGAGCCGTACCGGTTGTTCTGGCTGGAAGATGCCACCCCTGCGGAAAACCAGCGTGCGTTCGAGCTCATCCGCCAGCACACCGTGACGCCGCTGGCAGTGGGCGAGGTGTTCAATTCGATCTGGGACTGCAAGCATCTGATCGAGCAGCAGCTGATCGACTACATCCGCACCACGATCGTCCACGCCGGTGGCATCACCCATGTGCGCCGGCTGGCCGATTTCGCCGCGCTGCATCAGGTGCGTACCGGCTTTCACGGCGCCACCGACCTGTCGCCGGTGTGCATGGGCGCCGCCTTGCACTTCGACACCTGGGTGCCCAACTTCGGCATCCAGGAATACATGTTCCATTCCGACGAGGCCAATGCGGTGTTCCCGCACGACTACCAATTCCGCGATGGCCGCCTGCACTGCGGCGAGACACCGGGGCATGGCGTGGACATCGACGAAGCGCTTGCAGCGAAGTATCCCTACGTGCCCAAGCAGCTGCCGATCGCGCGACTGGAAGACGGCGCGATGTGGGACTGGTGATGCGCGCGTTATCTGCCACGTGTATGGCCCTGCTGGTGGCCTTGGCGGCGCCTGCGAACCCGCAGGCGCAGTCGCAAACGTCTGCGGATGTCGCGTTCGACTGGTTCGAGTACCGCGGCGACGATGCGGTGTTCGCCACGCCGCTGCCGGCCGGGCACTACCGCAATCCGGTGCTGGCCGGGTTCTATCCCGATCCCAGTATCACCCGCGTCGGCGAGCGCTATTACCTGGTCAATTCGACGTTTACGTACTTTCCGGCGATCCCGGTGTTCGAGAGCACCGATCTTGTGCATTGGACGCAGATCGGCAACGTGGTCGAACGCCGCGAGCAGCTCGATTACGACGGGCTGCGCATGTCGCGCGGGATGTATGCCGCCAGCATCCGCCATCACGACGGGGGCTTCTACGTGGTGGGCACCTCGGTGGACAGCGGCGGCAATTTCATCGCCAGTGCCAGCCATCCGGCGGGCCCATGGTCGGCACTGACCTGGTTGCCCAGCATCGACGGCATCGACCCGTCCCTGTTCTTCGATACCGATGGCAGCGCGTACCTGCTCAACAACGGCCCGCCGGAGGGCACGCCGTTGTACGAGGGGCATCGTGCGATCTGGATGCAGCGTTTCGATATCGCAAAGAATGCGCCGGTCGGTCCGCGCAAGGTGCTGCTCAATGGCGGCGTGGATCTGGCCAGCAAGCCGATCTGGATCGAAGGCCCGCACCTGTATCAACGCGACGGGTGGTACTACCTCTCGTGTGCCGAGGGCGGCACCGGGCCGCAGCATTCGCAGGTGGTGTTGCGCAGCCGCAACGTATGGGGGCCGTATGTCCCCGCACCGAACAACCCCGTCCTGACCCAACGCGATCTGCCGGCCGAGCGCGCGCACCCGATCAGCAATGCCGGCCACGTGGATCTGGTGGATACGCCCGACGGGCAGTGGTGGGCGGTGTTTCTCGCAAGCCGCCCCTACGCGGGCGATCGCTACAACACCGGGCGCGAAACGTTTTTGCTGCCGGTGCAGTGGCGCGATGGCTGGCCCTCGATCCTGCCGGCCGGGCAGCCAATCCCCTACATCGCCAAGGCGCCCACTGGCATGAAGGCAGGTGCCACGCAGGCGCCGTTGTCGGGCAACTTCTTCTGGCACGACGACTTCGATCAGGCCACGTTGCAGCGCGAATGGCTGACCGTGCGCGTGCCAAAGCAGGATGTGGCCGACCTGCGTACGCGGGCAGGCTGGTTGACGCTGCACGCCAACGCACAAGGGCTGGACGGTAGCGGCACGCCCGCGTTTCTCGCACGCCGCCAGCAACATCAGCATTTCACCGCCAGCACCGCACTGGAGGTGCCGGCCCAGGCAGGCATCAGTGCAGGCTTGGCCGCATTTCAGAATTCCACCGCGTGGTACGCACTCGGCATTCGTCGCGATGGCAACGCCGTACAGGTGTTTTTGGACAAGCGCGATGGCGCGGTCACCACCACGCTGGCGCAGACCCGCATCCCGGCCACTGCGCAGCTGCGGCTGCAAATCAGCGGCGATGGCGGTGCCTACAGCTTCGCCTTCGATGCCGATGGCCGCGGCTGGCAATCGCTACGCCGCAACGACGACGCCAGCTTTCTCAGCACCGCACAGGCCGGCGGCTTCGTCGGCAGCACGATCGGGCCGTTCGCCCAATCGCACCCCGACCGCCCTCAACAGGACTGACCATGCCTTCGCATCCGCCCGCCCCGCTTCGTTCGCTCGCGCACGGTGTCCTGCTCGCAGTGGGGTGCGCTGCAGGCGCTGCCCAGGCCGCCACGCCGCCACCGTATCTGGACACGCAGCGTTCTTTCGAGGCGCGCGCGGCCGATCTGGTGTCGCGCATGACACTGGAAGAAAAGGCCGCGCAGATGCAGAACGCCGCGCCGGCGATTCCGCGCCTGGGCGTGCCGGCCTACGATTGGTGGAACGAGGCGCTGCATGGCGTGGCGCGCGCCGGCGGGGCGACGGTGTTCCCGCAGGCGATCGGCATGGCCGCCACCTTCGACCTGCCGCTGATGCACGAGGTCGCCACCGCGATCAGCGACGAGGCGCGTGCCAAGCACCATCAATTCCTGCGCCAGAACCAGCACGAACGCTATCAAGGGCTGACGTTCTGGTCGCCCAACATCAATATCTTCCGCGATCCGCGCTGGGGCCGCGGCCAGGAGACCTACGGCGAGGATCCCTTCCTCACCGCGCGCATGGGCGTGACCTTCGTGCAGGGCCTGCAGGGCGAAGGCGCCGATGCGCCGAAGAACGCGCAGGGCCAGCGCTACCGCAAGCTCGACGCCACCGCCAAGCATTTCGCCGTGCACAGCGGCCCGGAGGCCGATCGTCACCACTTCGATGCGCGTCCGTCGCAGCGCGACCTGTACGAGACCTACCTGCCGGCGTTCGAGGCGCTGGTCAAGGACGGCAAGGTGGATGCGGTGATGGGCGCCTACAACCGCGTGTATGGCGAGTCGGCCAGCGCCAGCAAGTTCCTGCTGCAGGATGTGCTGCGCCAGCAATGGGGCTTCAAGGGCTACGTGGTGTCCGATTGCTGGGCGATCGTGGATATCTGGAAGCACCACAAGATCGTCGCCACCCGCGAACAGGCCGCCGCGCTGGCGGTCAAGCACGGCACCGAACTGGAATGCGGGGAGGAGTATTCCACCCTGCCGGCGGCGGTCCGCCAGGGCCTGATCGACCAAGCGCAGATCGACACCGCGTTGACGACCTTGATGACCGCGCGCATGCGCCTTGGCATGTTCGATCCGCCCGGGCAGTTGCCGTGGTCGAAGATTCCCGCCTCGGTGAACCAATCGCCGGCGCACGATGCGCTGGCACGCCGCACCGCGCGCGAATCGTTGGTGCTGCTGAAGAACGATGGCCTGCTGCCGTTGTCGCGCGCCAAGCTCAAGCGCATCGCGGTGATCGGCCCCACCGCCGACGACACCATGGCGCTGCTCGGCAATTACTACGGCACGCCGGCCGCGCCGGTCACCGTGCTGCAAGGCATCCGAGCCGCGGCCCCGAATGCGCAGGTGCTGTACGCGCGCGGCGCCGACCTGGTCGAGGGGCGCGACGATCCGGCCGCCACGCCGCTGATCGAGCCGCAATACCTGCGGCCGTCGGCCACCTCGCCCGAGCGCGGTTTGCGTGGCGAGTATTTCCGCAATCGCGACTTGTCCGGTAAGCCGGCCCTGGTGCGCGTGGATGCGCAAATCGGCTTCAAATGGGACCGCGGCTCGCCGACCGACAACCTGCTGGCGCGTGGCGAAGCCGGCCCGGGGAAAGCGGTGCCGGCGGACAACTTCAGCATCCGCTGGAGCGGCCAACTGGTCCCGCCGACCACCGGCACCTACCACCTGGAAGCGGCGGCCGACGACGGCGTGCGCCTTTACCTGGACGGCAAGCCGGTGATCGACCGCTGGGCGACCACCGACCGCCTGCACGCCGATGGCGTCGATGTGCAGCTACAGGCCGGCCGTGCCTACGAGGTGCGTCTGGAATACTTCGAAGCCGAGCGCGATGCCGCCGTGCGCCTGGCCTGGCGGCAACCCGGCGCCAAGCCGCCCTTGCAGGAGGCGCTGGACGTGGCACGCAGCGCCGACGTGGTGGTTTTCGTCGGCGGCCTGACCGGCGATGTCGAGGGCGAAGAGATGAAGGTGAACTACCCCGGATTTGCCGGCGGCGACCGTACCGACCTGCGCCTGCCCAAACCGCAGCGCGACCTGCTCGAAGCCTTGCAAGCCACCGGCAAGCCTGTGGTGGCGGTGCTGACCACCGGCTCGGCGCTGGCCATCGATTGGGCGCAGCAGCACCTGCCGGCGATCCTGTTGGCCTGGTATCCGGGCCAGCGCGGCGGCACGGCAGTGGCCGACGTCTTGTTCGGCGATGCCAATCCGGGCGGCCGGTTGCCGGTGACGTTCTACAAGCAAAGCGAAACCCTGCCGGCGTTCGACGACTACGCCATGCGCGGCCGCACCTACCGCTACTTCGGCGGCACGCCGCTGTATCCGTTCGGCCACGGCCTTTCGTACACGCAGTTCGCCTATTCCGGTCTGCGCCTGGACCGCACCACCATCGCAGCCGATGGCGCGCTCACTGCCACCGTCACGGTCAAGAACACCGGCCAACGCGCGGGCGACGAGGTGGTGCAGCTGTATCTGCATCCGCTCGCCCCGCAACGAGAACGTGCCGGCAAGGAATTGCATGGATTCCAACGGATCGCCCTGCAACCGGGCGAGCAGCGCGAATTGCACTTCACCTTCAACGCAAACAACGCGCTGCGCATCTACGACGCGCAACGCAAGGCGTATGCGGTGGACCCGGCGCCTATGAAGTGCAGATCGGTGCCTCCAGTGCAGATATCCGCGCCAGGCAGCGCTTTACCGTGACCGACAAGTAACAGCCGCCGACACGCTCGCCATGCGGCCGTGGATCGACAATTCCTTCGGCCGCGATTGCCCGAAAGCCGCTCTCCTCCCGGGGTGAAGAGGCACCGCTTGCGCGCCTGGGCGCGCGTGCCTTGGAGCGCCCTCGTCGCACGACGCGGGCCGGGGCGCGGGGCGGGTCAGGGCGATGGTTCGGCGCAGCCCCTCCAAACACCCCTACCTCGCAGGCGACACGATGCAAGCACCACGTCTTTCGCTCGACACCCTGGCCACCCTGCCGCCGGTGGTTTCAAGGCCCAGCTATGACCCGGCAAGCCCCACCATCGGCATCGTGCATCTGGGCGCAGGTGCCTTCCACCGTGCTCACCAGGCCGTCTACATCGATGAGCTGCTTGCCGAAGACCCCAGCTGGGCCATCAGCGCCGTTTCGCTGCATCGCCCGCAGGTGCGCGATGCCTTGCGCCCACAGGATGGTCTGTACACCCTCGCCCTGCTCGACGAACACCCGCAATTACGCGTCATCGGGGCCATCGGCGAGGTGCTCTGCGCCGCAGACGAACACGCCGCCGTGCTCGCGCGCCTTGCCGACCCGGCAGTGCGCCTGGTCACGCTGACCATCACCGAGAAAGGCTATTGCCTGGCCGGCGACACGCTGGACCTCTCGCATCCGGACATCGTGCACGACATCGCCCATCCCGCGCGCCCGCGCAGCGCCATCGGCTACCTCGTCGCCGGGCTGCAGCAACGCAGGCACGACGGTACCGCGCCGTTCACCGCGCTGAGCTGCGACAACCTGACCGACAACGGCACGCTGCTGCAGCGCGCGGTGGTGCGGCTCGCCGCGCAGCGTGACCCGGCGCTTGCGCAATGGATCACGCAGCACGCAGCCTTCCCGCGCTCGATGGTCGACAGCATCACGCCTGCCACCGATGACGCGCTGCGCACGCGCGTACATGATCAGCTTGGCGTGCACGATGCCTGGCCGATCCAGCGCGAGCGCTACAGCCAGTGGGTGATCGAAGACCGCTTCTGCAATGGGCGCCCCCATTCGAGCGCGTAGGCGTCACCCTGAGCGAAGACATCGCCGGCTACGCGCGCGCCAAGCTGCGTCTGCTGAACGCGCCGCACTCGGCGCTGGCGTATCTCGGCAGCCTGCTGGACCTGGAAACCGTGGCCGAGGCCATGCGTCACCGCGAACTTGCCGCGTACGCGGAAACCTTGATGCGCGCGGAGATCGCGCCCACCCTGCAGGCCATGCAGGGCTTCGATGCGCAACGCTACAGCGACGCCATCCTGGCCCGTTTTCGCAATCCTGCCATCGGTCACCTGCTCGCGCAGATTGCCTGGGATGGCTCGCAGAAAATCCCGGTGCGACTGCTCGGCACGATCGGCGATGCACTCGCTACCGGCCAACCGATCCAGCGCCTATGCCTGGCCGTTGCGGCGTGGCTGCACTTCGTCCGCAGGCAGGCGCACAAAGGCGTCCCGCTGACCGACCCAATGCACGATGCGCTCAGCGCGCTTGGACGCAACGCCACTGGCGATGCCGGTCATGATGTCGCTACCTTCCTGACACTGGAGGCGGTGTTCGGATCACTGTCTGCAGACGCGCGCTTTTGTGCGTCCTTGCAGGCGGCTTATGCCGCGCTCGGTACGGCCACCCCGACGGAAGTGACACGGGCACTTGGGTCGATGGGTGAGGTGTAAGACGCTGCACCGCACTATCTCATTGCACGCGCGGGTGCGATCAGGCGGGCGACCATTGCCGTCACCTCGCGCATGCAATGCATCACCCTGACGCGAGCACTTGGCCAATCCGCAGCAGATTACCGCTCTCATCGACAATGGCGAACTCACGCATGCCCCAGGGCTTGTCGCCAACTGGGTCGAGCCGGGGAATGCCTCGCTCGGGCAAGGCGGCGTGCTTCATCGCTGCATGGACGGCATCCACATCGCCTACCCGGATGTAGCAGCCTGCATAACAGGCGGCCGGATCCAGATCCGGATGCGCGAAGAAGTGCAGTTCCACCTCGCCACGTCGCAGGATTGCGTAACCTGCATCGTGCGGATGCGCATCGCCGACAAAGCCCAGCTGCCGATAGAACGCTACTGTCTGCGGAATCGAACGGCTCGGCAGGGTCGGGATGGTTTGCGTGTCTACGTTGGTGCTGGTGTCCATGACCAACCTCCGTCGGGTCTGGGCCCTAGAATCGCACGCCGGCGACGGCAATTGCACCGCCAGCGTGTCTGACCTACCAGCTCGGCAGGCGCAGATAGCGGCCAACGCAGCTTTTGAAGAGGCAACCCAACGCCAGCGCCAGCTTGCCGCCCCACCGCATGTACCCCGGGCGGCAACCAGTAGCAGCCGACCAAACACCACCACGCCAAACTGGCCTGCCAGCGCAGACGCCACTACATCCAGACCCAGCGTGTCCAACGCTGGCACCAGCGATGCCAGTTCCCGCATTCGAAGCGATACAGGCAATGACCAATGCAGTCAGCGCGAAGAGCAACGTGCGGTTGCACTTGCTTGCCACACGTGTGGGCGCTCAATGGGAGTGGCAGATTCGTTCGCACACTCGCCTTTGAACGCGATTGCAGGATCAAACCGTCTTCGGTCGCTTGACGCCAGGTTTCTTCGACAGCCGCATTAGCACCACGATTACCAGTGCCAGAAAGCTCAGCTCCCACACGTAGAAGGCTGCGCCTACCCGGTCGATCATCACTTCGTGCCCGGCTTCGTTTTTCAGATAGCGGGTGGCACGAAAGGTATCCATGCCGATCAGGCATGCCGACAGCAGCAGGCCCAATGCCGTCCTATCGGATTTGAAGAGGCAACAGAGCCACGCACCGAAGAACAACAGGTTGGCTAACCAGGCGACGCATTGGCCATCGAGCACCTGGATCCAGCCGAGCATGAGCAGCACGACACCGCTCACATGTTCGGCACCGCCATGCAGTGCAGGAAGGCAGAGTGCGGCAACGTACAAGAGCGCCGACACGACCAGCAACAATGCTTTCACGAACATCCTTGTCTGAGAGTGTGAGCGTGGCGCCTTGCGATGCCGGAGACGTGCCGCCACACCGCTTGCTGCGCACTATAGCAAAGCGTATGCGCCGGTCTTCCCACGCTATGTACTACCGTGCTCTGGGCAGCTGCCTGCATGAAGAGCGGCTAGCAAAACATAGCGAGCGGTCGCCCGGTGGTGCGGACGAGGCCTTCAGACCGCAGTGTAGGAGTGGGCCATGCCGATTCCGAGCACACACCGCACCCGCCTAGCGGCTGCGCCGTAGTTGTGTTGACCGCCCGAGTCGAGACGGCGTTTTGCATTGAGATCGCTATGCTTGCATCCCGCTTCATCGACGTATTTCCCAGTTCCTCCCAGCCTATGGCGATGCGAAAAAAACAGGATCTACCAGAGAAGGTCTGCGTGCAGTGCGGGCGGCCGTTCCGCTGGCGCAAGAAGTGGGAGCGTGTGTGGGATGCGGTGAAGTACTGCTCGGACCGATGCCGGGGCGACAGCAAGCGTCACCGCCCCATAGTCTAGTCGGCACTCTTCAGACCCAGCGGCATGCAAAGTCGGGCATGTGCCGCACACCTCTGATCCCAGCATGCACAAAGGCGCGCGACCGATACCGCTATTTCTTTCCCGCAGGCTTTTTCGTGCCGCTGGACTTGTTCGCTCGCTTGGTCGTGCTGCGCTTGCTGGCGACGGCCATGTTGTCCACCAGATTCGGATATGGGCGGCCCGCGGCCTTTGCGCGCTTGCGTGCCTGGGTCTTCTGCGATGGCGACAGTGGCTTGAGCGCGAAGCGCCCTTCGGGCTGGACGTGTTCCAGGGCGCCGGCTTGGCCGCACGCTTTTTCGCAGCGTTTGCTGTGGAGGTGCTCTTCTTCGCCGCAGTGCGCCTTGATGGCGCGTTCTTGGTCGCGCCTTTCTTCTCAGCCGCGCGGCTCTTTGCTGCAGCTTTCTTGGTTGCCTTGCTTGCGACCCTGGACGATGCAGTCTTTCTGGCGGAGGCGCTTGCAGCCGCCGTTTTTTTCGTGGCGCGCTTGGTCGGCGTGGTCTTTTTCGCAGCTGTCTTTTTGCCGACGTCTTGGTCGCCGTTTTTTTGCCGCCGCTTGCTTGGTTGCGGTCTTTTTTACAGCAGTCTTTTTCGAGCCACCGCCACTGCTGGCGCCCTTGGTCGCGCTTGCCTGGTGCAGGCGCGCGTACACACGCGCTGCCCAGCGCTGGCCTGCACCGCCGCCCCAGAGCAGCCAGGCGATATAGCCGGCCGATGGCGCCCTGGCATCCGCCCAGCCCTTGCCGCGCTTGTCCACGCTGTGTCGCGCGAAGTACGCATGCATGCGTCCAATGGTCTGTGCAGACAGCGAGGCTTGCGCCGACAGGTCGCGCGCACGCGCCACACCAACGGCAGTACCGCCACGGCCGTGCTGCGCGCGCAGGCGCAGCCCACGCGCCGCTGCAGCGGCGACGCTCTTGGGCGGCGTTGTCGCCGAACGGGAAGTTGTCGAGGAACGCGTCACGCAGGTCTCCTGTCATTGCGGTAGCGGTAGTGTTTGCATACGCGGTGCTGTCGGACGTGAAGAGGCGGCGCCCATCTGGTCACTCGCATGCGGCCAAGACGCTGCGTTTGATGAAGCGCGCTGCGCCTACGGCGGCACTGCGTCAGTGCAGTTGATCGACCACTGCCATCGCCGACCATGGCAGCGCTGCACTGTCGTGATCGCTAGATGCGCGCGGCTGCGTCCGCTTCCTGCCGTGGCGGTGCGTCGATCGGTGCGTAGACTGGCGGCTCTGGGCAACCGAAGGAACACCGATGCATCGCTTGGCAATTTCGTTCTGCGTGGTGTTCCTGCTCGTGGTGACCGCAAGCGTGCCTGCCCGCGGGCAGACCAGTGACCTCGAAACAGCCGGGCCAACCAGCAAGCAGCAATGGCGCGCGGTACAGGCGCAGGGCGAGCCGCATGCACGCCACGAAAACAGCATGGCCGCCATCGGCGAGCGCCTGTATGTGCTCGGCGGTCGCGGTGAACGCCCGCTGGATATCTTCGATACCCGCACCCGGCGCTGGTCGCGCGGCAGCGCGCCGCCCTTGGCCGTCAACCACGCCCAGGCGGCGGTCTGGGCAGGCAAGCTCTATCTGGTGGGCGCGTTTACCGGCGACTATCCCGACGAAGCGGCGTTGACGCATCTGCTGATCTACGACCCGGCCACCGACCGCTGGCAGGTGGGCGCAGAAATTCCTGCCGATCGCCGCCGCGGTTCGGCCGGTACCGTCGCGCACGACGGAGTGCTGTATCTGGTGGGCGGCAATACGCGCGGCCACAACAGCGGCTATGTGCCCTGGCTGGATGCCTTCGACACGCGGACCCAGCGCTGGACGCGCCTGCCCGATGCACCGCATGCGCGCGACCACTTCCAGGCCGTGGTGCTCGACGGCAAGCTCTACGCGGGCGGCGGGCGCCGCTCTTCGCACGACACCGGCGACACGCTGTCGCAAACGATTCCGCAGCTGGATATCTACGATCTGCGCCAGGCCACCTGGTCGGTGGCCGATGCCACGCCACGCTGCCGACCCCGCGCGCGGGCGCGGCGGCCATCGCGTATCACGGCCGGGTCATGCTGTTGGGCGGCGAAAGCACGGCCCAGGTCGGCGGCCATGCCGAGGTGGAGTTCTACGACCCGGCCACCGCGCGATGGGACACCGGTCCGGCCTTGCCGCGCGGCAGGCACGGCACGCAGGCGGCACAGGTGGGCGAGGATCTCTACATCGCCGCAGGCAGCGGCAACCGCGGCGGCGGACCGGAACTGCAGGATCTGCTGGTGCTGCCACCGGTGCCCTGAGCGTTGCCTGTGGCGCGTGCCTGCCCGCGCCATCCAGCGCCTGCAGGCAGTCCCATGACAACCCGCCAGCTACCCATGCGCCTTGAAAGTGCGTCCATCCCTGACCTGACGACGCGGTCGCTGCCGGCCCATCACCCGGCGCGTGTCGAACGCCGCGCCTGTGACGCACGCCGCCGATGCTCCGCAGCACTGCCTTTTGGCACGTCGGCCGTTGCATCGCGCAACTGCTCGACGTGGCCGGCGATCATCGTGCCGACTGTCTCGGCCACCGCGCGGCTGCTCAGCCGCACATCGAACAGCAGCTCCACGGTCGCATAGATCAGGTCCACCACGATGCGGCTGACCAGACGCAGTTGGCGCGGATCTGCATCGGGAAAGAAATCGGCGAGCATGCGCACCTGCGCCTTGCTGACCTGCGCATGCGAGTCCAGCCGCACCTGCTGCAAGGCCGGCACCGCACGCAGCGCGCGCAGGATCCAGACCCCGCCCTCGGTGGCCTTGGTCACCCGGTAGGTGTCCAGCACCAGCCCGGTCAGCGCCTGCTGCACCTGGTCGCGCGAACCGGACATCGCCTGCGGCGTGATCCACTTGGGCACCAGCGCGTTCTGCCGCTGCATCAGGCGCGTGCCGAGTTCGGACAACAAGGCATATTTGTTGGGAAAGTAGCGGTACAACGCCGGTGGCGTCAGTCCGGCATGCGCACAGACCAGATTGGTGGACAGCCGTTCCACGCCGACATCGCCGAGCAATTGCGCGGTCACCGCCAAGATATGTTCGTAGGTCTCGGTCGCGCGATGCTGGGCCGGGAGCTTGTTGCCGGTCAGCCTGGGCGCGGGCGCCTTGAGCGGCGCGCGCGGACGGGACTTGGTCGTGGACATGGGCGGGGATTCCTCGAACACGGAGTGATGCGTCGGCCAGACCACCGCGACTGCACCTGCGCCGTTGCGTCGCTACTGCATCGCGCCGGCCAGGCGGCGTCCATCGTCTGCAGTAGCGCCATGCCACCGCCACGCCATGCGCCTGCACGGCCGGTGTTTGCCAGGGCCACATCATACGCGCTGCGTCGCGGGCGATCTGTGCCGCACGCGTCATCGGCGGGCCAGCCAGGCGGTCAATGCGGTGGCCACACGGTGCTGCCAGCCCCGATACGGCGGAAAGAAGGCGCGCGCGGTCAGCAGGCGGCCGCCGCGCAACACCGCACGCTCGTGCGAAAACGCCTTGAATCCATGCACGCCATGCGCGCTGCCGATCCCCGACTGGCCGATGCCGCCGAACGGCAAGCCGGTGTGCATGAACTGCTGCAGGCAGTGGTTGACCACCACGCTGCCGGAGCTGCTGCGCGCCAGCACGTGGGCGACCTGTGCGGCATCGTTGCTCCACAGGTACAGCGCCAACGGCTTGGCGGCGGCGTCGAGCCCGGCCAGCACCGTGTCGATGTGGTCGAAGGTCACCACCGGCAGCACCGGGCCGAAGATTTCTTCCTGCGCGATGCGCGCGTGTTCCGGGACATCGGCCAATACCGTCGGGGCGATGAAACGCTGCGCTACGTCATGCTCGCCGCCGGCCACCAGCTCGGCACCGGCCGCGCGCGCTTCATCGATCAGGGTCGCCAGGCGCGCCGCATGGCCGACATGGATCATGCGCGCCAGATCGGGGCTGGCGGCCACCGCCGCAGCACTGTTGCCGTAGCGCTGCGCCAGCAGTTCGCGACACCGCTGCAGCAGCGCCGTGCGGACCTCGCGATGCACGAACAGCGTATCGGGCGCGATGCAGGTCTGCCCGGCGTTGACCAGCTTGCCCCACACCAGCACCTGCGCGGCGCGTTCCAGGTTGGCGCTGCGGTCGACGATGGCCGGCGATTTGCCGCCCAGCTCCAGCGTCACCGAGGCCAGCTGGGCGGCGGCGGCGGCCATGACCTGACGCCCCACTGCCGGCGAGCCGGTGAAGAACACATGGTCGAACGGGCAAGCCAGCAAGCGCTGCGCAGTGGCCACGCCACCCTGCACCATCGCCACTTCGGAAGGGTCGAATGCCTCGGCCAGCAGCGCGCGCAGCACCGCGTTGACCTGCGGGGTGAATTCGGACGGCTTGAGGATGGCGGTGTTGCCTGCCGCCAGCGCCGAGACCAGCGGCCCGAGCACGGTGGCAACCGGATAATTCCACGGCCCGATGATCAGGCAGCGCCCCTTGGGCTGGTAGGCGATCTGCGCGCGCGTGCCCAGCGTGAGCAACGTGGGCGCCACCTTGCGCGGGCGCATCCAGCGCGGCAGCCCGGCGATGGCGGCGGCGATTTCGTCGACCACCGGCAACAGCTCGCTCAGCTCCACTTCCAGCGCCGGCTTGCCGAAGTCGCCGGCAAAGGCGGCATACAGGGCCTGCCGCCGTGCCAGCAGCGCGCTGCGCAACGCGCGCAGGCGCTCGCGCCGCTGTGCGGCGGTGGAGCTGCGCCAGGCCGCGGCCACCGGCTGCTGGGCGGCGAAGACTGCCGCGATGTCCTCGGCGGACGCGTCCAGGTCAGCGTGCATGACGCATACGCCCCCGCTGCACGCGCAAACACTGCAAACGCATCCGCGACCGGCGTGCCAGACGCGCCGGCACGCTGCGGACCATCCCGCACACGCTGTCGATCATCGATCCCCCTGTTCGGCTGCGCTGCGGTCGGCGGCGCCCGGCGGCGCTGGTCGCGGCCGGCGGCCGCCGCCAGCACCGCCGCCAGCAATGCGGCGGCCAGACTGAACACCGGTACCGGAGCCGGATCATCGTGCTGCAGCAGCAGCGAAGCGAGCAAGGGGCCGGCGGCCGATCCCAGCAACTGCACCGCCGGCACCAGCACCGCCACCCGGCCATGCGCGTCGGCACCGAACGCCAGACCCACGTGGAACGGCATCAGGAACATCCAGACCAGGCCCAAGCCCACGCAGGCAACCGTGAACGCGGCAGTGCCGGCCGGCGCCGCGCGCGCCATGCTGGCCGCCACCGCTGCCAGCACCAGGCTGCCGACCACCAGGGTGCGCGCGTGACCGAGCCGGCGCACCCACCAGATCGCCGCCAGCGCGCCGACGATCTGCATCGCCAGCACCAGCGAGGTGTGCGCCTGCACCGCCCCGGCATCCAGGCCGGCGCGCAGCCCCAACGGCTCCAGGTACGCCCACAGCGCGCCGGTCGCGGCCATCTGCGCGAAGGCAATCAGCAAGGGCAACAGGGTTGTCGGCGACCAGCGCACGCGGCGCGCCGGCGCGGTTGCGCTCACGGCAGACAACCTTGCCGGCAGCAACGGTGCCAGCAGCGCCGCGCACAGCGTCACCGCGCCCAGCGCCACGAAGCCGCCTTTCCAGCCGGTGGACGGCAGCACCCACAGCGCCAGCAGGTTCGCCAGTGCGATCTGCGCCACCGCCTGGGTCAGCATGAACACCGCGGTGACCCGATCCGGCTTGGCCGCACGCACGATGGTCAGGGTCGCCACCCATAGCAGCAGCCCTTCCGCCAGGCCGGCAGCGGCGCGTACCAGCACGAATGCGGTGTCGCCGACCGCCTGGGTGGTGGCCAGATCCAGCAGCGCCGCCACCAGCGCCGCCAGCACCGCGACCTGACGCTGCCAGCGGTGCGGCAACAGCGTATCGCCCAGCGCCACGCCCAGGCCGAGCGCGACGATCTCTCCCATCGCCACGATGCCCACGCCGGAGAGCGTGATCAGCTTCTGCTCGACCAATGTTCCCAGCAGGATCGGCTGCACGCCCAGGATGAGCAGGGCGATCGAACCGATCGACAAACCGGACGGCAACCCCTGCGAGGCGGGAACGGCCGCGGCGGACACTGCGGGTGGATGAGGGCTGCGCATGCGGTGCCTTCAGTAAGCCGTGCTTTCGGTGGGCAGGGCGCCATCGGCGAATGCGGCCGCCGCACGCACCTGGTCCTTGCGCAGACGCCCGTTGGCGATGCGACGCACCCACCACGGCAGCTGCCGGGTCGGTCCTCCGGTGGCCGCCGCCAGCACATACGCCTTGGCGCACTTTTCGAACAACCCGAGGTTCAGCGCCAGGCGACGCGCACTGGTGCCCAGGCACAGCGGCCGCCGCGCCACCAGCACGGCGTTGCCGATCCCGCTGGCCAGCGCGGCCGCCGCGTCGGCCGCGCGCACCGGCGGCGGCATCGGCCCCAGATGCCGCGCCTGTTCGTCGAACACCTGCGGCAACACGCCGCCGACCTCCGCCAGGCAGTGGCCGAACGCACCGGCCGACCACGCCACCGCCCCCACGTCGCCACGCTGCGCATAGACCTGCGCATGCAGGCGCTGTGCCGCCTCCAGCGCGGCATCCTCGCGCCAGTCCAGCAGCCGCGGCGTCGACGCAGTGGCGCTGCCGATCCACATCTGCGTTGCGCCCGGGCAACGCACCGACAAGGCCGCCTCATCGTCGCCGAGCAAGCGGGAGGCCTGCAGCCGTTCGCGGGTCTGCAGCCAGGTGTCGCGCAGGGCATCGGTGGCGTTCATCGGCTCAGACCAGTGCGAAGACATCGTCGAAACGGTTCAGGGCCTCGTCGATCACCGCATCGGTGTCGGCCATGCTGGTGTAGATGCGGCTGCCGGCCAGGGTGATCAGGCCGTGCGCCGAATACGCCGCGCCCATCTCTTCCATCATGTGCTTGCGCGCCTTGGCTTCGTTGCGCACGCGCCAGAGTTTGTAGAGGTTGCCGGTGTCCAGCAGCAGCACGCCGGAGGTCTGCAGATGCACGATCGAGCCCATGTTGTAGACCACGTACGGCAATCCGCGGCGCTGGATGATTGCCTCCAGTCCGGCGCGCAGGCGATCGCCGGCGCGGCCGGCGCGGCCGGCGGCATCGTGCTGCTGGGCTTCCAGCAACGCGTAATAGCCGGCCACGCAAGACAGCGGGTTGGCCGAAAGCGTGCCGCCGACGAAGGCGCGCCGTGCGGTCGTGCCGATGCCGCCCACCAGGCTCATCATCACCTCGCGGCGGCCCCCGATCGCGCCGGCCATCGGGTAGCCGCCGGCCAGGCACTTGCCCAGCACGGTGATGTCCGGTGCAACACCGAAGTAGCCTTGCGCACCGCCGGGACCCAACCGGAAACCGGTCACCACTTCGTCGAAGATCAGCAGCGCACCGAACTCGTCGCACAGCGCGCGCACCTGCCGGTTGTAGTCCGCATGCACCGGGCGGGTGCCGCTCTCCGGCCCCAGCGGCTCCAGCAGCACCGCAGCGGTCCCGCCACGCAGGCGATTGAATTGCAGCTTGCGGCGCAGCGCGTCCAGATCGTTGGGCAGGCATTCCTGGGTATGTGCGGTGGCGCCGCGCGGAATGCCGATCGCTTCCATGCGGCCGGTGCCGGGCAGGCGCAGGCCGTATACCAACTGGTCGCTCCAGCCGTGATACGCCCCGCCGATCTTGATGATCCAGCGCTTGCGGGTGTACGCGCGCGCCAGGCGCACCGCGCCCATCACCGCCTCGGTTCCCGAACCGAGCAGGCGCACCATCTCCACCGCCGGCATGCTGGCGCAGACCAGCTCGGCCAGCTTGACCTCGTATTCGTGCAGCAGTCCGGTCACCGGCCCGCACTGGTCCAGCACCTGGTTGACGCGTGCGCGCAGGGCCGGCGGGTTGGAGCCGAGCAAGGTCGGGCCCCGGCCTGCAGGAAGTCGATGTAGCGGTTGTCGTCGACGTCGGTCAGGTAGGCGCCCTCGGCGCTGCGCATCGCCAGCGAGAACGGGTAATTGAACGCCAGGTTGTGCTGCACGCCGCCGGGAATCACCCGCTGCGCGGCGTCGCCCAACTGCTTGGAGCCCTGGCAACGCTGCTCGAAGTAGCGCATCACCTTGTCCATGCCCTCGCGCCGGACCGGCCGCATCGGCTGTTTGACCAACGCATCGAAGCGGCGATACAGCTGGTCCACGTCGGGCCATTGCGAAATCGCGGAAGTCACGCTCATTGTCGGTGCCATCATGTCTGGGAAAGGAAGGACGCGCCGGACGTGTGCCGGCTGGAATCCAGCGCCGTCAGCACCCGCTGCAGGCCCGCAGCGAGGTCGGGCGCGCGCGCCGCACGTGCCTGGATCTGCGCCTGCAGGCGGCTGCGCGCGACCAGTTCCAATGCTTCGACCACGGTGACGGCCGCCTCCAGGTTGGTCCCGCAGCAGACCACGCCGTGATTGCGCAGCAGATAGGCGTTGACGGTGGGCCGCAGCTGCCGGGCCAACAAGCGGGCCAGCAGGCCGGTGCCCGACGGCATGTAGCCGGCGATCGGAATCCGTGCACCAAGCAGCCGGCGCAACGCCGGTTGCGTCACCTCCAACGGCGCGCCCAGCAGTGTGCAGGCGCTGGCGACCGGCTGGTGGGTGTGGATGCTGCAACCCACGTCCGGGCGCCGCCGCATCACCTGCGCATGCAGGCCGGTTTCGACCGACGGCGTGCGCGTGCCGTCGAGCTGGTGCAGGTCCTTGGTGCGGACGATGCAGATATCCTTGGCCTGCATGCTCAGGTAGTCGATCGCCGAGGGAGTGACCGCGAAACACTCGGCATCGATACGCAAGGCGACATTGCCGCCGGTGCCGGCCAGATAGCCGCGGCGCGACAGTTCGATGCACAGCGCGACCACGCGCTGGCGTTGTTCAAGGGCAAACATGCGCGGCGACCTCCGGGGCGGGAGCAGGCGTGGAGGGATTGAGCCGTCGGTAGATCGGCGCCAAGGTGCGCTGCAGGTCCTGAATACCGCGTAGCGGTCGTCGTACAGCGCACGCGTGCCCGCATCCGGCTCGTAGACCCGCCGGGGACGTTGCAATGCCGCCAGGTCGCCGAAGCCGAGCCGGCCCAGGCCGACCCCGGCGATGAAGGCCGCACCCACTGCGTTGGCCTGGATCGGATTGTGCAATTGCCGGATCGGCCGGCCGCTGACATCGGCAATGATCTGGCACCACAGGTCCGACTGGGCGCCGCCGCCGACCGCAGCGATCGTGCCTGGGTCGCAGCCGAGCAGGCGCGCGAACGGCTCCATCATCCAGCGCGTGTTGAACGCCACCCCTTCCATCACCGCGCGGATCATGTCC
The DNA here is from genome assembly GCA_022749655.1 of Xanthomonas phaseoli pv. phaseoli. Lineage (GTDB taxonomy): Bacteria > Pseudomonadota > Gammaproteobacteria > Xanthomonadales > Xanthomonadaceae > Xanthomonas > Xanthomonas phaseoli. The sequence goes on along the minus strand of CP094243.1, from coordinate 719,106 downwards.
TCGCGGCTATGCATCAGCGAGAGATTGATCAGGCCCGCACGCAGGCTCGGGTCTTCCACCGGCGTGCGTTCGCCGAACAGCCAGGGCATGTAGATCAACCCGTTGGACCCTGCGGGCACGCGCGCGGGCGATGCGATTGAGCACTTCATAGACGTCCGGGCGCTGCTCGTCGCTGAGCAGTTCGTCGGCATGGAACAGGATGCGGTCGCGCAGGAAGGACAGGTTGGCACCGGCGGTGGTCTGCAGGGCGATCGCCAGATAGCGCCCTTCCACTGCGCACGGCACCGCGGCGATCGTACTGCGCACGTCGGTTTTCATGCGCGGCACATGCGCGCCGAGCCATGACGAGGTGCCCAGGTACAGGTGCGCGGCGTGATCCTCCACCGCCGCGGCCACCGCCACTGCCGAGGTGTCGATCGCGCCGGCCACCACCACGGTCTGCGGCGACAGCCCCAGCGCCTGGGCCACCTGCGGCAGCAGCGGCCCCAGCACCGCAGTGGACGGCACCAGGTCCGGCAACTTGTCGCGCTCCACCCCGACCATGTCCAGCAGGCCGGCGTCGTAGCGGATATGGTGCGGGTCGCGATTGTCGGTGACCCAGGTGGTCAGCATCGAATCGGGCGTGGCGCAGAACCGGCCGGTCAGGCGCAGGTTCATGTAATCGAGCACGTTGAGGAACTTGTGCGTGCGCTGATACCGCACGGGCTGGTGGTCGCGCAGATAGGCGATGTGGCCGGCGCAGTCCTTGCCGCTGCGCGCAGGCGCACCGCCGCTCAGGCGCAACCATCGCCACAGGCGCAACGGGTCGTAGCCGCGCACAGTGAGCCAACGCCCCTGCAAACGCCGGGCGATGGCCGCCTGGCCGCGCATATCTAGCCACAGCATGGCGCGCCCGAGCGCCTGCCCGTTGTGGTCCACGCAGACGGTGCCTTCGCCCTGGGTCGAGCAACATACGGCCACCACGCGTCGGCGCAGCGCCGCATCGCCCTGCACCACGGCAGCGGCGGTGGCGCAGAACGCGTCCCACCACGCGTGCGGGTCCTGTTCGGCAGCGACGCCCTGCACGTGCAGTTGCACAGGTTCGAACGCCCAGGCGAGCACCTTGCCGTCCAGCGTCACCAATGCGCATTTGCAGCCGGAGGTTCCAAGATCCACCGCCAGCACCAGCGGCGCATTGCCGCCGGTATCGTCTGCGAGCGTTTGCGTGCGCATCAGAACGTGTAGCCGATCGAGAACACCAGCGCATCGCCGTCGGTCTTGCGGATACGCTCGCCGTCCTGCACCCAGTACAACTGATGCGCGTTGGTGTTGGTGGTCAGCCAGTCCAGGTTCCAGTCCAGGCCCCAACGCCGATGGGTGATGCCGATCTGGTAGTCGGCGAAGTTGCCTTCGCGAAAGTTGGCCAGCTTCTGGTAGCCGGCATGCAGGCGCAGCGTCGTGGACGGCAGCACCGAAGGCAGCAATGGCAACTGGGTATTGAGGTCGGCCAACACGGTGCCGCGCGAATCCTGTTCGCCGCGCGCGTAGCACTGCAATGCGGCGGTCGGATCGATCGAGAAGCGCAGGATCTGCCCGCACACGCCGCCGGTATCGGCACCGCGGTAGGTCTTGGACACCACATACAGCACGCGCCCTTCGACGATGCCGTAGCCCAGCTCCATCACCGCAAAATCGCTGTTGTAGTTGGTCGTGCGCACGTCGGTCGGCGTGCCGGTTTCCAGGTCGATGCCATGCGGCGCCATGAAGCGCGCGCCCGGGAATCGCTCGGTGGCCAAGCCCACGCCGGCGTGCCAGCGGTCCGGATCGCCGAAGCGATAACCACCCGCCAGGGTGACGCCCAGGCCGTCGCCATTGACGAACTGCTTCTTGCTGACCCCGGCCACTTCCAGCAACGCGACCAGTCCGCTGGCATGCACGAACTGCGTGCTCCACTTGGCCGAGGGCCGCAGCAACGAATCGGAGATGCCGCGCGTGCGCTGTTCGCTCATCAGCTTGATCTGGTTGTCGAACTGATAGGTCGCCACGCTGCCCTCGCTGGCCGGGTCGGCTTGCTGGGCCTGCGCCGTTAGGCAGGCCGCAGCTTGCAGCAACCCGCACGCGACAACCGCGCCGACATGGATCTTCGCCATCTGGAGTCCCCCGGTGGATGTGAGTGAGAACCGCCGCGATCGCGGCGGTCGGTGCTGCGCGCTCGTGGCGCTGACCGCAACTAGTGGCTGGCGCACACCGGCGTGGACGGCAAGGCCTGCACGCGGGTGAACAGCATGTTTTCGCCGAGCACTTCGGCGCCGATGAACGCGCGCAGGGTCAAGCTGTCGCCCTTGCTGCGCAGCGTGGCCTTGTAGCGCTTGCCGCTGCGCGGATCGAATGCCCAACCGTCGCGCCAGGTGCCGTTGTCGTCGCGCTCCAGGCGCGCAATCTGCACACCGCAGGTGTCCTTTGGCGTGCCGGCGTCCTTGTCCCACACCACCTTTCCGCACATCGCGCCGGCGGCATCGCTACATGGCGCAAAGGCGATGACGGCGTCCTTGGCCGCAGTCAGCCATAGACCCTGTACCGGCGAGGACGCTGCCGCCAGCACAGGCATCAGCGGCAGCGCCGCGACGACCACGCACGCCAGTGTGCGCAGCAACCGGGAAACGCAAGCTTCGTTCATTGCCGCAACCCTGCGGGCAACCCGCTCATGACAGTAGTGAAAACTACCGTATAGCGATGATTACCTTTTGCAACAGGCTCAAGCATGGCGATTGCCTGGACAGCGGCACGCCTTGGCGCAGCAGGCGCTGCGCGGTGTCGGACCGATTCGGTGCATGCCTGTTTTGACGCGCCGCACCACGGTTGCGGTCGCTAACGGTGGTGGCGTGCCAGATGCAAGGCCTGGCTCGCGGGCGCTGCGGCCGGCGGTCGGAGCTGCGGGCACGCGGGTAACGTGTTCCTGCCCCGTGAGGCCGCAGCGAGGGTGGCGCGACGGGCGAGCAAGCGCAGTGCGGACACGCGTCATGATGCTGAGGTTATCTGCGCCGTTGCGGTGCGTGGCGGCTCAACGACTGGCCGCGCAATGCGCAGCGCAACCGATGCAGCGGCCGCACGAAGCGATCGGCGCTGCGGTCAGACACGCACGCGGCCAGACGGGTGCGTGTCCAGCACGCAGCGATGCCGCGGCGTCGCCGCGATCGTCTAGCGCGCGAACTGCAGGCCCAGCGACTTCACGCGCACGCGCGCCAGCATCGCGTGCGAGGTCATGTACAGCGTGTGGCCATCGTTGCCGAAGGCGCAGTTGGAGACGGCCTCGCCGGTGGCGATGCGGCCCAGGCGTTGGCCGGCGGGATCGAAGACGATCACGCCGCCAGGGCCGGTGGCAAACAGCGTGCCGTCGGCGGCCACGGCCATGCCGTCGGGCAGGCCGGGAACATCCTTGGCAATCAGGTCGGACGCATCGGCGAACACGCGCTTGCCGGTGACGGCGCCCTGCGCATCCAGTGCATACGCCATCCAGATCGGCCGTTGCGGATCGGAGTTGGAGACGTACAAGGTGCGCGCATCCGGCGACAGGGCAATGCCGTTGGGAAAGCTCAGGCCATCGTCCAGCAGATGCACGCTGCCATCGGTGTCCAGGCGATAGACGCCGTTGAAGCGCAGCTCCTTGACCGGCGATTGATCCAGGTCCTTCAACCCGTAGGGCGGGTCGGTGAAGAACACCACGCCATCGCTGCGCCGCACGACATCGTTGGGGCTGTTGAAGCGGTGGCCCTCGAAGGTGGTCGCAAGCGGTGTCTTCTTGCGCGTGACCGGATCGAGCCTGGCCAGGATGCGCGTGCCGGAATCGGCCAGCAACACCGTGCCGTCGGGCTCGGCATACAGGCCATTGGCGCCGGCTTCGCGCAGCGTGGGCAGCTCCGGGCCGGTGTAGCCGGAGGGCGACAGCAAGACCGACAGGCCGTCCTGTTCGGACCAGCGATACAGCTTGTTTTCCGGCACATCCGTAAACAGCAGATAGCCGCCGTTGCGCACCCATGCCGGGCCTTCGGACCAGGTGAAGCCCTCGGTGAGCTTCTCGATGCGCGCATCGCTTGCCACCACATCGCTGAAGCGGCGGTCCAATGTCTGCAGCTGGCCGATGGTGGCAAAACGCGGCGCCGGTGGCGTCTGCTTGGTGCAAGCAGCAAGCACCGCCAGCAACGGCACGACCAACAGCAGATAAGGCGGCAAGCGCATCGGTCAGTCCTGTCTCGTGGTTGGGTGCATGATGCCATCATGCGTGTGCAGGCAACTGCCGATCGCGGCCCACACCGCTTCGCGCGCATGCAGCTGTGACGTGCACGGCACGCAGGAATGCGGTGTGTCGAGCCATCCATGCCGCATGAACATCGGCCGTGCTCGCCTGCCACCTGGGCGTGGTTGTCGGCAGCGCGTCGGCCGGCAGCCGCTAGCGTGCAGCGGCCGCGGAGGGCACCGCCAACACCGCATCCAAGGCCGGTTTGGCTTGATGATTGCGATCGAACAGCAACGGATAGTTGGTGCGTCCAGGCACCGGGTAATCGTTCTTCCACGACATGTCATCGCTCACGCCCCACACGCTGACGCGCGCAATCTTGTCGCGCTTGCGCCAGAACAGCGCAAACAATTCGGCATACCGGTCGCGCAATTGCGCCTGCACGTCGGCAGGCAACCCATCCCGATAGGGGTCGAGGAAGCGCTTGAATTCCGGCAGTTGAAACTGCTTGTGCGCCATGCCGGTGCCGATGATCTGGCCTTCCTTGGTGAGCGGCAACACATCGATGTCCAGCTCGGTGATCATCACCTTCACGCCAAGCGCAGCGTACGCATCGATGGCGTCTTCGATATCCCGCAGGCTGGGGTAGTTCAGTCCCCAATGGCCTTGCATGCCCACGCCATCGATGCGGACACCGGCCTGCTGCAGCATCTTGACCATGCGCACGATGCCCTCGCGCTTGGCCGGCCGCCATGCATTGAAATCGTTGTAGTAGAGCTGCGCATCCGGTGCATAGCGCTGCGCGAAGGTGAAGGCATTGCGGACCACCGTGTCGCCGTCGCCCACGCGCTGCACCCAGTTGGTCGAACGGTAACTGCCGTCTTCGTCGATGATTTCGTTGACCACATCCCAGGCCTGCACCTTGCCCGTGTAGCGCCCGGCCACCGCTGCGATATGCGCACGCATGCGCTCCAATTGCTGCGCCGGCGTATTGGGCCGACCATCGGCGGTGGTGAAGAACCACTCCGGTGTCTGGTTGTGCCAGACCAGGGTGTGACCGACCACGAACTGCCGATTGCGCCGTGCGTAGGCCACGAATGCATCGGCTGCACTGAAATCCTGCACGCCACGACGCGGCGCCACCACTTCGGCCTTCATCACGTTTTCCGCGGTGACCGCATTGAAGTGACAGGCCGCCAGCGCAGCAGCGGCTGCGTCCTTGCCGGAGACGATATCGGCATTGACGGCAGTCCCGAGCAGGAACCCTTGCGCATACGCCTGCTTGAGCGAGCTGCCGGGCGTCCCGCACGCGGCGAAGGCCTGCAGTGTGCACACTGCACTCAGCCCGGCGATCAGCAATCCCAGGCGTTTGGTGAGGTTGGCGCGGTTGATGTGCATGTGCAGGTCCTTTGAGAGGCCACAGGTTTCGATTGCACTGGATCGCATCACTGCACCGCCACCTGTGTCTGTGCGGCTTGCAACGTGTCCGATTCCACATGCACGGTGATCGTGCCACGCGCCCCGGCCTTGGCACGCACGATCGCCAGGCACAGCCCGTTGAAGGCATGACGCTGCGAAGAGGCGAACGTTTCCAGATTGGTAGGGTCGCCGTTGTCGGTGGCCACCAACTCGCCGGGGCCTTCGATGCGGAAGCGCAGGCGGTCGCCCGCGGTCGGTGCGGGACGGCCATCGCGATCGAGCAGGCGCACGGTGATGAAGCTCAGGTCTTGTCCGTCGCCGCGGATACTGCCCCGATCCGGCGTCAGCTGCATGCGCGCGGCGCGGCCTGCCGTCTGCACGCGCTCGCTGGCCCACGGCTTGCCGTCCTTGTAGGCCTGCACCCGCAATTCGCCCGGTTGGTACACCACCGCGTCCCAGCGTAGCCGGTACTGCAGTGGCGCCTTGCGCTTGCGCCCTTGCGAGACGCCGTTGACGAAGAGCTCGGCCTCGTCGCCGGAGGTGAACACATGCACGGGCGTGACCTGTCCCTCGCGCCCTGGCCAGCTCCAATGCGGCAGCAGATGCGCCACCGGCACTTCCGGACGCCAGCGCGATTGATAGAGCCAGTAACGGTCCTTCGGGAAGCCGGCCAGATCGAAGATGCCCGAGTACGAACTGCGCGAGCTGTAATACGGGGTGGGCTCGCCCAGATAATCGAAACCGGTCCAGACGAACTCGCCGGCCACGTACGGGTGCCGATCCAACGCAGCGAACACCTTGTCCGCGCTGGAGCCGAAGTCCACCGCATGCAGTTCGTACGCGCTGACCTGGTGCGCCACAGAATCGCCGCCACGGCCATCGCGTACCGGTGCGCTGTTGTCGGCAGTGACCGGAAACAGGTACACGCCACGGCTGCTCAGTGCCGAGGCCGTTTCGCTGCTGACAATGGCCGTGTGTGGAAACCGTGCATGAAACGCGGGGTATTGCGGCGGTTTACGGATGCGCTCGGTACCCTCGAACTCGGCTGCATCACGGATGCCTTCCCCTGGTAATTGAGACTGACGACATCCAGCGCAGCGGGCAGCGGCATCTCGGGCGAGGCGTAGTTCATCGCCACCGTAGCCGGGCGCGTCGGGTCTTGTGCATGCACGATGGCGCGCAGCGTGCGCGCAATCGCCGCGCCCTGTTCGCCGGTGTATTGCTCGCCAACCTCGTTGCCCACGCTCCACAACATCACCGAGGGATGATTGCGGTCGCGGCGCAGCATCGCGCGCAGATCGGCGGCATGCCACTGCCCAAACACCAGATGAAAATCCAGCGGGGTCTTCTTCATCTCCCAACTGTCGAACACCTCGTCCACCACCAGCAGACCCATGCGGTCGGTCAGGTCGAGCAATTCGGGCGCAGGCGGGTTATGGCTCATGCGAATGGCGTTGGCGCCCATCTGCTGCAGCAATTGCAACTGCCGCTCGGCGGCGCGCCTGTTGAACGCCGCGCCGAGCGCGCCCAGGTCGTGATTGTTCACCCCGCGGATCGGCACGTGCTCGCCATTGACCAATAGGCCCTTGTCGGCGTCGAACACGATGCTGCGAATGCCAAAGCGGGTTTCGTAGCGATCCACCACGCGCCCCTGCTGACCGACTTCGGTGATGGCCACATAGCGATGCGGCTGCTGCGTGGGTGGAGGCCCCCACAGCCGCGGTGCGTCGATCCGGGTGCTGCCTTGCAGCTGCGCCGTGCCGCCGGCAGCGACGGTGATCGGCTGCGCTGGAATGCGTGCGACCGCCTCGCCGCTGGGCTGGTCGCTGGCATCGTCGAGCAGATAGATCGCTGTGCTCACCTGCGCCTGGGCAGCGCTGCGGGCGGCATTATCCAAGGTGACGGTCAGCTGCACCTGCGCTGCATCGGCCGAGACGTACGGCGTGGTCAGCTGCGTGCCCCAGTGCGCGATATGCAACGGCGCCGTCTTGGTCAGCCACACGTTGCGATACAGCCCGCCGCCCGGATACCAGCGCGCCGACTCGGGCGGGTTATCCAGCCGAATGACCAGTTGATTGCGCTTGCCTGCAATCGCATACGGCGTCAGGTCCACGCGCCAGGAGCTGTAGCCGTACGGCCAACCGCCGACGAGGTTGCCGTTGAGCCAGACCGTGGCGTAGGACATCGCACCGTCGAGATCCAGAAACAACGCGCGGCCGCGATCGCTGGCCGGGATGTCCAGGCTCTTGCGATACCAGCCGATGCCCCAGCTCGGCAACCGGCCCATGCCACCGTAAGGCCCGTCTGCCAGGAACGGCCCGGCAATGGCCCAGTCGTGCGGCAGGTCCACGGTTTCCCACGCGCTGTCGTCGAAGTGCGGCTGCACATACGCCACCGTGCTGCCCGGGTTGCCTGGGGGGTGTGTGGCGTTGAGCCGGGTCTGCGATCAAGCCGTTGGCGGTGGGCAGGATCCACGGCTTGAGCACGCGCACGGCCGACGCTTCGGTGAGCTGCGCTTGCTCCGGCTGCGCATCGGCCACCTTGCCGTCCTCGCTGCGCACCACCTGTGGCCGCACATCGTAGTCCAGGATTTCATGGTTTGCGGGTGGGTCGCCGCGCTGGAAGCGCCACTGCGCATTGAGCGAAATACGTTCGCGCGAGGCGTCGCTGGCAGCGTGCGGTGCTGCGATGATGGGTAATGTGCTGCAGAGCAAGATAATGGCCGTGCAGGCACGGGCTGCGTCAGCCACGCGCCGTAGTCGCGTGATGTTGTGCATCGCATGTACACGCATCAGTTCACCGACCCTGCCGCTGCGCGGGATGCAGGCACGCGGCGTGCGCACACGTCGGCGCTGCCGCCCTCCGTTTGCGCCACCTCACAGCTTGTACGCTTGCTTGGGTAGGCGGTAGGCCAGGTCGATCGCCACCTCGGTTGCCTCGTCCTCGTCCAGCCGATGCTCGGCAACCAGTTTGGCCAGGAAGGCGCTGTCCACGCGCCGTGCCACGTCGTGCCGCGCCGGAATCGAAAGGAATGCGCGGGTATCGTCGTTGAAGCCCACGGTGTTGTAGAAGCCGGCGCTGGCCAGGGTCTGCTCGCGAAAGCGCCACATGCCTTCCGGCGCATCATGGAACCACCACGCCGGGCCGAGCAGCAACGAGGGATAGTGCCCGGCCAATGGCGCCAGCTCGCGGCTGTAGCTGGTTTCGTCCAGGGTGAATACGATCAGGCGCAAGCGTGCATCGTTGCCATGCCGGTCCAGCAAGGGCTTCAACGCATGCACATAGTCGGTGCGCATCGGAATATCGGCACCCTTGTCGCGTCCGTACCGCTCGAACAGCTGCCGGTTGTGATTGCGGAAGCAGCCCGGATGCAGCTGCATCACCAGGCCGTCGTCCAGGCTCATCGCCGCCATTTCGGTCAGCACCTGCGCGCGAAACAATTCCGCCTGCTCCGGCGTGGCCGCACCGCGCACCACCGTATCGAACAGGCGCTGCGCCTGCGCCGGCGACAGATCGGCGGTCGCGGCGTTGGGGTGCCCGTGATCGGTCGAGGTGGCGCCATGCGCGGCAAAGAACGCGCGCCGCTGCCGATGCGCACGCAGGTAGCCGTCCCAGGTCAGCACGTCCTCACCGGTGAGCGCGCCGAACTGCTCCAGCGCGCCGGCAAACTGCTCGTGCTCCGGGTCCACGACCGGGTCAGGGCGATACGCCGTCACCACCCGCCCCTGCCAACCGCTGGCGGCAATGGCCGCGTGGTGCTGCAGCCGATCCAGCGGCGATTCGGTGGTGGCGATCACCTCGATATTGAAGCGCTCGAACAGCGCACGCGGCAGGAATGCCGGCGTTTGCAGCGCGGCGGTGATGTGGTCGTAATAGTGATCGGCGGTGCCGGCATCGAGGCGGACACGCAAATCGAAAACGTCGTGGAACACATGATTGAGCCACAGTGCCGACGGCGTGCCGCGCAACAACGCGTAGTGCTCGGCAAACACGCGCCATGCCGCCCGCGGGTCGACTGCTGCGCGGGTGCCATCTGCGCGCGGGATGCCTAGGGCATCGAGGTCGATGCCCTGGCTGTACAACATGCGGAATACATAGTGGTCCGGCACCAACAACAGTTCGGTCGCGTTGGCGAACGCTGCATTGGTGGCGAACCAGGCGGGGTCGGTGTGGCCATGCGGGCTGATGATCGGCAGCGTTGCCACCTGTGCGTACAGGCGGCGGGCGATCGCGCGCGTGCCGGGATCGGCCGGCAGCAAACGATCGGGATGCAAGGACAACACGGAAGAACGCATGATCGATATCAGCCCTATGGACAGTGAGGAGGAAGCCTGGTCAGGGCTTGCTGGCAACGTAGCTGCGTAGCCAGGTCAATGCCGGGCGTTCGCTGCCATCGTAATTAATCAGATACGCACCTTCGCTGTCGCGCCACAGACCGTGACGGAAGCCCCACAGGTTCACCCCACGCACGGCCGGGTGCTCCCAGAACAGCGGGAAGATGCGCTGGTAAGCGGCCAACTGCTCTGCATCGGTACGCCCGTCCAGGTCGAACTCGGTGATGTAGATCGGCAGCCCGGTGGTGGCCAGCAGGTCCAGGTTGCCGCGCTGCACCGACACCGATGCATAGGACGTCTCGAAGGAGTGTCCCTGGATGCCGATCGCATCGATCAGGTGTTCTTGCTGCAACAGCTGGATGGTCCGCAGATACTGCTTGGCAGCGGCGGTATCGCCGGTGATGCCGTAGTCGTTGATCATCAGCTTGGTATGCGGGAAATACTTGCGTCCCAGGCGGAATTCCTCAAGCACCCGGTCCACGCCGGTCGCCCCGGTACCGCCCAACGCCTGCAGATAATTGCCCGAATTGGCGTTACGGTTGTCGGGCTGATTGTGGTTCGGCAGCGTCTCATTGGCCACCTGCATCAGATCGATGTCGGGGTAGCGCTGCGCAATCGCGGCAAACCAGTGCTCGATCGCAGCAAGCTGCTCGTTTGGCGGCAGGGTGCGCACCCACGTCGGCTGCTGTGCACCCCAAAGACCCACGTGGAACTGGAACTGCATATGGTTGCGCTTGGCCAGCTGATAGGCCTCGTCGAGCGGGCCCCAATTCATCTGGCCGCGCACCGCTTCGACGCTGCCCCATTTGCCCGCATTTTCGGGAACGGCGGCGTTCCAGTAGTTGGTGAAGCCCTGCGCTTGCTGTGGGCTGTAGGCGCTGCCCAGGGCGCGCTGCTTGCCGGCAGCGATCGGCCCGGCAACAGCGGACGCACAAGCGCCCAGCAACAGCACAAGCGTGAGTGGGTAACGGAGTTTCAACATGTTTGCATCCTCGATAAGTGAGCAAGGCAGTCACGGAAAGGCCAGGTACGCTGACGTGCGCCGGATCGACGCCAAAGTGCGCAGACACCTGTGAACCGCGTCTAGGCCGGTTGCTCCACTCGCGCCGGCTGCCCCGTGGCACCAGGCGGTGCACCACCGCCAGCGCCAGGAAGTAGGCCGCACCCGCCGCAAAAAATATCGGAATGTCGCTGCCGATGGCCTGCAAAACGAAACCAATGAAAAGGGCGATCGCCATGCCGCCGAGGCCGGCGACTGTTGCACCTGCGTGACAGGCAGGCGGGTCGGACAGCGGCGTCAAAAGACACGCCCAATAGCCTTGTCGTGCGGCAGTGGTCAGCCCGATCAGCACGACGACCAGCCACGTAGTGCATGCAGCCCGCGCGCCAACGTGAAGCCATCGGCACGAGGCCGGGACACCACGCAAACCTCTGTGAGCGCGGCGCGCATCGGCCATTGTCATGGTGCAGGTGTCCCGGGATGGGCCGCAACGTAATCGCGCAGCCACGTGAGCGCGGGACGTTCGGTGCCGTCGGCGCGGATCAGATACGCCGCTTCCTTGCTGCGCCACAAGCCGGGCCGAAAGCCCCACAAGGTGATGCCATGCACGGCCGGGTGTTCCCAGAACAGCGGGAACACCCGCTTGTAGTCGGCCAGTTGCTGCGCATCGGTCGGCCCGTCCAGATCGAACTCGGTGATGTAGATCGGCAGGCCGGTGGCGGCCAATGCATCCAGATTGTCGCGATGCACCGACATCGCCACCTCTGACGTGGTCTCGAAGGCATGCTCCTGCACACCGATGGCATCGACCAGCTTCTCACCCCGCAGCAGCCGCACGATCTGCAAATACTTCTGCGTCGCCTGCGCGCTATTGGTGATGCTGTAGTCGTTGATCATCAACTTGGTGTGCGGAAAATGCTGGCGCGCAAGCCGAAACGATTGCAGCACCCATTCCCAGCCGCTGTCGCCACTGCCTCCCAACGCCTGCAGATAATTGCCGCCGCCGGTATCGGCCTTGCTGGGCGGGTCGTTGAGGGGCTCGTTCACCACCTCCAGCAGCGCGATATCCGGGTAGCGCTGCGCAACGGCGGCAAACCATTGCTCGATCTCGCGGCGCTGCTCGGCCGGCGGCAAGGTCTTGATCCACTCCGGCTGCTGGTTGCCCCACACCATGACATGCATCTGGAATGGCATCTGATTGGCCTGCGCGAACCGGTATGCCGCATCCAGCGTGCTCCAGTCCATCTGGTCGCGCACGGCCTCCACACTGCCCCATTTGCCGCCGTTTTCCGGGGTGAGCTTGTTCCAGTACTGCGCAAACCCCGGTGCCTGCTGCGCGCCGTACGCACTTCCGAGGAACTTGGACGCGGTCGCTGCCAGCGGTGCCGCGTGTGCTGGCGCAGCCATGCTCGCCGCCATCAACAGCCCCAGTGTTACTGCGCGCATATGCATAAGCTCACCTCAGGATGATGTCGGCGCTGGATCGGCAGGCAACTGCGCCGGCTCCAGCCGCGGCACCAGCGTGTGCACGACGGCCAATGCCAGCAGGTAGGCAGAGCCTGCCATCAGGAACACCGGCACATAGCTGCCGGTGGCTTGCAACAGGAAGCCGATGAAGGTGGCGATCAACATGCCGCCCACCGCACCGGCAAAGCCGCCGATGCCCACCACGGTGGCGACCGCGTGGCGCGGAAACATGTCCGAAGGCAGCGTAAACAGGTTCGCCGACCAGCCCTGATGCGCGGCGGTCGCCAACCCGATCAGCGCGACCGCCAGCCACAGGTTGTCGGCGCGTGCGGCAAAGACGATGGGCACCACCGAAACCGCGCAGATCAGCATCGCGCTCTTGCGTGCGCGATTGACGCTCCAGCCACGCGCGATGAAACGTCCGGCCACCCAACCACCGGCAATGCTGCCGATATCGGCCAGCACGAAGATCACGATCAGGGGAACGCCCAATTGCAGCAGGCTCAAGCCATATTCGGCATGCAGAAACTTCGGCAGCCAGAACAGGAAGAACCACCAGATCGGGTCGGTGATGAACTTGCCCAGCACAAACGCCCAGGCTTGCCGATGCCGCAGCACCTGTAACCAGGACAGCCGGCGCTGCACCGGCTCATGCGCATCGCTGCGGATATGCGCCAGTTCTGCGGCAGACAACCGGGGCTGCTGCTCCGGCGGGTGATAGCTGAACCACCACACCGCCAACCAGGTGGCACTGAGCACGCCGGTGAACAGGAACGCCGCCTGCCAGCCCCAGGCGGTGGCAATCAACGGCACCAGCAATGGGGCGACGATGGCACCGATATTGGAGCCGGAATTGAAGATGCCGGTGGCCAGCGCGCGCTCACGGCGCGGGAACCATTCGGCCACCGTCTTGAGCGCTGCAGGAAAGTTGCCCGATTCGCCCAGGCCCAGGAAAAACCGCGCAATCGCAAACCCCACCACGCTGGTGGCCAGGGCGTGCCCCATCGCCGCCAGGCTCCAGAGGCCGATCGCCAGCGCATAGCCGAGCCGAGTGCCGAAGCGGTCGATCACCGCACCGCTGCACAGCAAGCCCAGCGCATACGCCGCCTGGAATGCGGTGACGATATAGCCGTACTGGATTTCGTTCCAACCGATCTGGGTCTGCAGGAACGGCGCCAGCACGCCCAATACCTGGCGGTCCACGTAGTTGATGGTGGTGGCGGCCAACAGCAAGGCGCAGACCCGCCAGCGCACCCGGCCGAGTCTTGCCGATGCAGCCTCCGGCGCCGCGGCGGGCAGCTCGCTCATGCGCGTGGCCTGTGCAGGCGCGCCAGCGCGCCGGCGTGTTGCACGGGTTGGCCGATGTGGTGCGTGCGTGCACCCGTCAGGTGCCGGCCGGGCCCGTCGCTGGCGTGTTCTTCGGTTCGATTCATCGACCACTGCACCTGCACGAAGGTGGCCTTGCGCCACGGATGATAGCGCTACCATTACCACGGCATCGCGATAAATCCATCGCGCAGTGCAGCACTGCGCCCCCGTACGCAAGCGCCTCTGTCGCGACGGCGCGGGTTGGCCGGCGGCTTGCCGACACGTCCACGCTTCCATGCTGCCCTGCAGCGTGATGTTCCGAATTTGTTAGCGCTAACATCAAATGCACTGATCGTCCGTCTCCCCCATCGCACCATCGTCGCGCCGCGCAGCGGCAGCGACACGACACTCCCTGCGCAGGGGCGATGCGTGGGACATCTGCTACCTGTTAGGGAAGGGATTACGGTGAAGAACAGCTACGCACGAACCGCGTTGTCCTGCGCGTTGGGATCCATCCTGCTGGGCATGTCCGGCACTGCCGCCTGGGCACAGTCCGCCGATGCCCAGGGCACGGCGCAAACCCCACCCGCCACTGCCGGCAATAATGATGCGGTGACCCAGCTGGATACCGTCACCGTGTCCGGCTACCGGCGCAGCATCCAGTTCTCCACCGACGCCAAGCGCGATTCGGTCGGCTTTGCCGACACGGTGTTCGCCGAAGACATCGGCAAGTTTCCGGACATGAATATCGCCGAGTCGCTCAACCGCATTCCCGGCGTGCAGCTGGCGCGCGACGTCAATGGCGAAGGCCTCAATATCGCCATCCGCGGCCTGGGCACCAGCTTCACCAAGACCACGCTCAACGGCGCCAGCATCGCCACCGCCTCGATCGGCCTGAATGCGCAGAACCAGAACCGGGAAGTCGATCTGAATCTGTTCCCCACCGAATTCTTCACCCAGCTCACGGTGAGCAAGACACCCACCGCGAGCATGCTCGAAGGTGGCGTTTCCGGCGTCGTGGACATGCGCAGCGCGCGCCCATTCGATCGCCCCGGCGTGCACTTCACCTATCAGGCGCAGGCCGACTGGAACAGCACCAGCGAAAAAACCACCCCACGCGGGGCCTTCATGGGCAGCTGGACCAATGAAGCAGGCACCTTCGGCGCTTTGTTCGGCGTGGCGTCGGTCCGCAGCAAACTCGGCGTGCGCGGTTTCGAAAGCGTGGGCTGGACCAACCCCGGCCTCACCTACACCCAGTGCGGCCTCGCGCCGCCGGCAGGCACGCCAGCCACCAACCAACCGGCGGCGTGCAACGTCAATGGCGGCGGCAACTGGCGCATTCCCGACACGGTGCCCGCCACTGCCGGCAGCGGCCTCACCACCGGCGAAACCATCGACGCCGCCTGGCTGCTGGCGCGCAACCCGGGCTGAGCATCGACCAGATCAGCGATGCGCTGATCCCGCGGCTGGGCCGCAGCGTCTACATGAGTGGCGATCGCGACCGCGATGCGTCGGTGATGTCGCTGGAATGGCGCCCTTCCGACAGCATGCATTTTTACCTGGACACGCTGTACTCCGAAGCCGAGCGCACCACCGAGCGGATCAGCATGAATCTGATCGGCCGCAACGGCAACATGATCCCGCTCGGCATGCAGCTGGATCAGAACAACGTGGTGACCAGCGCCACCTTCGCCAACGCGCAGTACTTTCTGGAAGCGCGCCCGTACCACGAAAACGTCAAGTTCTGGAGCGTCAATCCCGGTGCGGAACTGCTGTTTGGCGCCGAGCAGGACATCAAGCTCAATGTGCAGGCCAATGCCACCCGTAGCTGGCTGGCACGCGAATCGCCCAGCATCCTGGTCACCTCGCCGTTCACGACCGTGGACTACCGCAATGAAGGCGGCGACCGCCCCAGCATCACCAGCCCGCTCGATCTCAACGACCCCAACCTGGGCTGGGGCTGGACCGGCGGCCGGGTCAATATCCAGAACGAAAAGCGCCAGACCGAAACGCGCGGCGCGCGCGCCGACCTGCAGTTCGGCGAGGACAAGCGCAACGTCAAGATCGGCGCGTCCTACGACATGGCCGAGCGCACCATCCGTGGCTTCGACAACAGCACCGCGTGGGAACAGGTGGTGTGCCGCGGCAATGGCGGCAACGTGTGCAATGGCGGCGCCGGCTCGGCGATCCCGAACTCGGCCCTGGCCAGCTATCTGAAACCCGGCCCAGGCGGCTTCATCACGGCCGATTTCTCCCGCTTCCTGGCCGACACCAACTACTACGCGCTGCGCGATTCCGCACCGGAGAGCAACTCGGCCAACACCGGCGCTTCGACCGGCGGCATCCGCGAAAAAATCTGGGCTTCTACATCGAGACCAATGCGGAAGCCGATGTCTGGAACCGCACCATGCGCTTCAACGCCGGCGTGCGCTACGTGACCACCGACCAGACCATTACCGGCCCGGTCACCATCAATGGCGTGCGCAGCGTGCAGGTGCTGGATTCGGACTACAAGGAAACCCTGCCCTCGTTCAACGTGGCCTGGGACGTGGCCGACAAGGTGGTCTTGCGCCTGTCCAGCTCGCGCACGCTGACCCGCCCCGATCCCAGCGCGATGCTGCCCAACACCAACTTCAGCGACCCTTCCGCGCAGACCGCCACGCAGGGCAATCCGAACCTCAAGCCGTACCTGTCGACCAACGTGGATTTCGGCGGCGAGTGGTACACCGGCGGCGAAGGCTATGTGGGCCTGACCCTGTTCAACAAGCGCATCACCGGCTTCACCGTCAACGGCATCCGCCGCATTCCGTTCAACGACCTGGGCGTGAACTACGACACCCTGTTGCCGATCCAGCAGGCCGGCCTGGCTCAGCGCGGCGGCCCCAACGCAGCCACCGTGGATGTGCAGACGCAGGTCAACGCCGATGGCGTGCTCAATATCCGCGGCACCGAAGCCATCTGGGTCCAACCGCTGGACAAGCTGTTCGACGGCCTGGGTTTCAGCCTCAACTACACCCACGTCAACCAGCAGTCCGAAGGCGAAGGCGTGCCGGCGGTGGCCGTCGGTGTCGCACCCAATCTCTGGAACGGGACCGTCTACTGGGAAAAGAATGCCGCCTCGATCCGCCTGTCCTACACCTGGAACGACGACATGGTGATCTCCGGCGCCAACCAGAACGGCATTCCGTATGCGCGCCTCAACGCCGACGCGCGCGGCCAGCTGGATATGTCGGCGAGCTACGCATTGGATTGGCTGCCGTCCAAGCCGCAGATCACGCTCAACGTCACCAACATCACCAACGAACCGTTGCGCACGACCTTCGCCTGGCCCAACGCCACCTACGACCTGTACGAGCCCGGGCGCACCGTCATGCTCGGCATCCGCGGTACCTTTTGAGTGTTGTCGTCACCGGTCGCCGTTCCTCCCAGCGGCGACCGGTGGCGCAATGCGCGCCGCGGCGTTTTCCGCAGCATTCTTCGAGTCCGCCCCACCTCATGAACGATCGGTCACAGCAGCTCTCCTTGCGCGAAAAGATCGGCTACAGCCTGGGCGACCTGGCCGCCAACCTGATCTTCCAGACCTTGGTCACTTTCCTGGCGTTCTTCTACACCGATGTGTTCCGCATTCCTGCAAGCGTGGCAGCGACCTTGATCTTTGTGGTCGGCATGCTGGGCGCATTCGTGTTTACGCCGGTCATCGGCATCCTGGCCGATCGCACCCGCACCCGCTGGGGCAAGTTCCGCCCGTGGATCCTGTGGACCGCACTGCCGTTCGGGGCGTTGTCGCTGGCCGCCTTCAATACGCCCACGCTCGGCGAGCAGGGCAAGATCGCCTACGCCTTTGCCACCTACACCTTGCTGATGCTGGTGTACGTGGCCAACAACCTGCCGTATTCGGCCTTGAGCGGCGTGCTCACCGGCAGCATGGAGCAGCGCAACAGCTTGTCGGCGTATCGCTTTCTGGCAGTGACCTTTGCGCAGTTCATCATCCAGGTGCTGTTGCTGCCGTTGGTGCTGATCCTGGGCAATGGCGACAAGGCGCAGGGCTTTCGCAACACCATGGCGCTGTTCGCTGCGATCGGCACGCTGTGCTTTTTGATCACCTTTTTCACCACGCGCGAGCGGGTGCTGCCGATCAGCGAACAACGCAATAGCGTGCGCCAGGACCTGACCGACCTGGTCCGCAACAAACCCTGGCTGGTGATGCTGGCGCTCACCATCCTGGTCTTCATCAATCTGGCGATGAAGGGCGGGATGTATATCTACTACTTCAAGTACTACCTCGACGCGAATGCGTTGACGCAGTTTCTCGACCATGCCGGCTTCAACCGCTTCATCGCCGGCATCAACAGCGTCCTGACCGGCGCCGGCATGAGCGCGTTGCAGTGGCCACAGGACGCACCGACTTCGGCATTCAGCGTGTTCAGCGCCGGCGGCATCCTGGCGATGATCGTGGGCATCGGCTTTTCCAAACGCCTGGCCGACCGCTATGGCAAGCGCAATGTGTTCGGCGGCGCGCTGCTGATCTCCACGCTGTTCCTGCTGGCGTTCTATCTGTACCCACCGAATGCGATCGGCTGGGTGTTCGCCTCCTACGTCCTGCACGGATATTTCTACGGCATCACCATTCCGTTGCTGTGGGCGATGATCGCCGATGTGGCCGACTACTCGGAGTGGAAGAACCACCGCCGCGCCACCGCGATCATCTTCTCGGCGATGTTGTGCGGCCTGAAGATCGGGCTGAGCGTGGGCGGCGCACTGGTCGCCGGCATCCTGGCGTTTTATGGCTATGACGCCGCGCTGCCGCAGCAAGGCGCGGCGGTCACCAACGGCATTCGCCTGGCCATCAGCGTGTACGCCTCGCTTCCGTTCCTGCTCGGCACCGCATTGCTGGCGCTGTACGAAATCGACAAGACGCTGGAAGCCCGCATCGAACACGAACTGGGCGTGCGCCGACAGGCCGCCCCGCTCGCCACTGTCTGACCTCCCCTCCCACTTCATGCACAGGTACGCGCATGTCCGATGAACTGCAAGCCGCTAATCTGCAGGCGCTGGCGCGCACCGCCATTTCCGCACCGCTGGTGACCCACCTCTACACCGCCGACCCATCGGCACATGTCTTCGACGGTGCGCTGTATATCTATCCCTCGCACGACCTCGATGCCGGCGTGGCCTTCAGCGACGACGGCTCGCATTTCGACATGGCCGACTACCACGTGCTACGCATGGCGCACCCGGGTGCAGCGGTGGAAGATCTCGGGCAAGTGCTGCATGTGCGCGATGTGCCCTGGGCGCAGCGGCAGATGTGGGCACCGGATGCGGCACAACGCAACGGCAAGACCTATCTGTACTTCCCCGCAAAACGCGCCGATGGCATGTTCCAGATCGGCGTGGCGGTGGGCGATCGTCCCGAAGGCCCGTTCGTCGCCGAACCGCAGCCCATCGCCGGGACATACTCGATCGACCCGGCCGTGCTTGCCGACGACGACGGCGCGCATTACCTGTACTTCGGCGGCATCTGGGGCGGCCAGCTGCAGCACTATCGCGACAATGCCTATGCGCAGACGCATCAGGAACCGGTGGGCGACGCACCCGCCCTCGGCCCACGCGTGGCGCGCCTGCACGCGCACATGACCGAACTGGCCGAACCCAGCCGCGAAGTCGTCATCCTCGACGAACACGGCGCCCCGCTATGCGCAGACGACCACGCCCGCCGCTTCTTCGAAGGTCCCTGGGTCCACCAACACGCCGGCCGGTATTACCTGTCGTATTCCACCGGGGATACCCACCAGATCTGCTACGCCACCAGCGACTCGCCCTATGGCCCATTCACCTACCAGGGCGTGGTGCTCGCACCGGTGGTCGGCTGGACCACGCATCACTCCATCTGCCTGTTCCAGGAGCAGTGGTATCTGTTCTATCACGACAGCGTGCTCTCGGGCGGCCAGACACATCTGCGCAACATCAAGATGGCACCGCTGGAGCATGCTGCAGATGGAACGATCGCGACGATTTATCCGTATGGGGAAGAGGCGGTGTCGCCTTGGTGAGTACCGTTGGGCAACCGGCTGCCTGGACTCCAGCCAGCCGTCATGGCGCGACCGCCATCGCTGAACGACACGTCCTGTCATCGCTGCGCTTCCAAAGCGCGTCATAAGCGTCGTTGCGGCTGATCGTCGACCTGGCGCTCACCGCGCGATGAGCGCGTTTCCGGCATGCGCAGGCGTTGGCGTGGCGCTTGAACGCCGCCGTGACGTACCGGGCGTTACCGTCATCCCACTGGCAAGAGCCAGCGTGCGCCCAGTCCGGAACTGCATCGCATGGGGTTGCATCCAGACCCACTGCAACGCCGTAGGCCTGTCTACGGGTTCTTTCAGGCGGAGGTTGCCATGCGAGGTGGTGCGATGCTGTTGTTGCTGACGTTGGCGGTCTACGGAAGTGCAAGTGGCAGCGAGGCGCGTGCCGCCCTGCCCCGCGCAGACAGCGTCGATGTGCCGCGCTTCATGGGCGACTGGTACGTCATCGCCCATATTCCCACCCGCCCGGAGCGCAAAGCCTACGGTAATCCCCCCGCCCATTAGCAGACGCCAGAAGTGGAATTTTCTCGTCCCCTTTCCCGAGGAGGTTCCATGAAGAAGTCCCGCTTTACCGACAGCCAGATCATCGCCGTGCTCAAGCAGGCCCAGGCCGGTGCGCCCGTGCCGGAGCTGTGCCGCGAGCACGGCATCAGCTCGGCCACGTTCTACAAGTGGCGCAGCAAGTTCGGCGGCATGGACGTGTCCATGGTCGCGCGCATGAAGGAGCTGGAGGAGGAGAACCGCCGGCTCAAGAAGATGTACGCCGAGGCGCAGCTCAGTACCGACCTGCTGAAGGAAGCGCTCGCAAAAAAATGGTGAGGCCATCTCAGCGACGCGAGATGGCCCAATCGGCAGTCACGAGCGGGCGTACGAACATCCGCCACGCCTGCCAGGCCTTCGCGGTGAGCGAGACCTGCTTCCGCTACCAGGCCAAGGCCAGCGAGCAGAACGCCCGGATCGCCGACTGGCTGGTCCGCCTGACGACCGCCCATCGCGACTGGGGCTTTGGCCTGTGCTACCTGTACCTGCGCAACGTGAAGGGCTTTGGCTGGAATCACAAGCGGGTCTACCGGATCTACCGCGAGCTGGAGTTGAACCTGCGGATCAAGCCGAGGAAGCGGCTGGTGCGTGAGCGGCCCGAGCCTCTGGCGGTGCCGGAGGCTATCAACCAGGTCTGGTCGATGGACTTCATGCACGACCAGTTGGCCGACGGCCGCAGCTTCCGGCTGTTCAATGTGCTCGACGACTTCAATCGCGAGGGGCTGGGGATCGAGGTGGATCTGTCGCTGCCGTCAGCCCGTGTGATCCGATCGCTGGAGCAGATCATCGAGTGGCGCGGCAAGCCCGCCGTGATCCGCTGCGACAACGGCCCTGAATACATCAGTGGCGCGTTGCTGTCCTGGGCGCAGCGGCATGGTATCCGGGTCGAGCACATCCAGCCGGGCAAGCCACAGCAGAACGCCTACGTTGAACGCTACAACCGCACCATCCGCTACGCCTGGCTCGCCCAAACCCTGTTCGACACCATCGACCAGGTGCAGGACAAAGCCACCCGCTGGCTATGGACGTACAACCACGAGCGTCCGAATATGGCGCTCGGCGGCATCACGCCTGCCATGAAGTTGGCGATGGCCGCTTAGCTCCACTTCTGGCGACCGCTAAAAGTGGGGGATTACCCTACGACGCGGTGGAAAGCTACGCGCTGCGACCGGATGGTCGTATCCAGACCACCTTCACGTATCGCAAGGGCAGCTTCCAGGCGCCGCTCAAGTCGATGCATCCAGTCGGCCAGGTGGCGAAGGAAGGCAATGGCGCGCTCTGGCGCATGCAGTTCTTCTGGCCGTTCAAGGCCGAGTACGTGATTGCCTGGCGGGATGCGGGGTATACGCAGACCATCGTGGCGCGCAGCAAGCGCGACTACGTCTGGTACATGGCGCGCACCCCGCAGGTTTCGGATGCCGACTATCAGCAAGCGGTCGAGCTCATCGCGGCGATGGGCTACGACGTCGCGCCGCTACGACGCGTGCCGCAGTCGGCGCGCTGATGCAAAAGCGTCCATCGGGGACCGCACGCCGTGCGGTCCGGGCGTGTCCTAGATTTTGTGTAACCGGGCCACAGGCAGGAGACTGCCACCTAACCCGGAGACACCATGAGCCCACGCACACATGAGGTACCCGACGAGCTGCTTAGCAGCCTGTTGGTCAACTACACCAAACCCGAGGATCTGATCGGCGAGAACGGCCTGCTCAAGCAGCTGACCAAGCGGTTGGTGGAGCGGGCGCTGGACGCGGAGATGACCGAACACCTCGGTCATGACAAGCATGAGCCGGTCGCCAACGCGGCCGGCACACGCGCAACGGACGCAGCCGCAAGACGCTCAAGGGCGAGTTCGGCGAGCTGCCGATCGAGATTCCGCGTGATCGCCACGGCAGCTTCGCGCCACAGCTGATCCCCAAGCACCAGACCCGCTGGGCCGGCTTCGATGACAAGATCTTGTCGTTGTACGCGCGCGGCATGACCGTGCGCGAGATCCAGTCGCACCTGGAGGAGATGTACGGCACCGAGGTGTCGCCGAGTCTGATTTCCTCAGTCACCGATGCGGTCGTCGAGGAGGTCAAGGCGTGGCAGGCGCGGCCACTGGATCCGGTCTATCCGATCGTCTATCTGGACTGCATCCACGTCAAAGTGCGCGAGGGCGCGGTGCGGGTCAAGGCGGTGTACCTGGCCATCGGCATCACCATGGGCGGCGAGAAGGAAGTGCTGGGCCTATGGCTGGCGCAGGCCGAGGGTGCCAAGTTTTGGCTGCAAGTCGTGACGGAGCTACGCAACCGCGGGGTGCAGGACATCTTCATTGCCTGCGTCGATGGCCTGAAGGGGTTTCCCGAGGCGATCGAGGCGGTGTTCCCGCAGACCACCGTGCAGCTGTGCATCGTGCACATGGTGCGGCACAGCCTGAACTACGTCTCGTGGAAACGCCGCGCCGAGGTTGCCGCCGATCTCAAGCGCATTTACGCCTGCGCCACCGTCGAGGAGGCCGAGCAGGCACTGACCGAGTTCGAGGCCAAGTGGGACGCCCAGTACCCGCCCATCAGCCAGTCATGGCGGCGCAATTGGTCACGACTGATCCCGTTCTTCGACTACCCACCGGAGATCCGCAAGGTGATCTATACGACCAACGCCATCGAGTCGGTCAACATGAGCCTGCGCAAGCTGACCAAGAACCGCGGCGCGTTCCCCAGCGACGAAGCCTTGATGAAACTGTTCTACCTGGCTCTGCGCAACATCACCAAGAAATGGACGCTGCCGATCCGCGACTGGAAGGCTGCGCTGAACCGCTTTACGATCCAGTTCGAGGGGCGACTTCCTCAGCGGTAACCCAAACCACGGTTACACAAAATTCTGCACACGCTCGCACTGTGGCAGGCGGAACATTCAATCCAACAAACAAGACCATGAGCATTCCACCAATCACGGTTGGGAAGTCCAAAGGGCAATTTAATCAGCTAAATGCCAATGACCTAACATTTGTTCTAGGCCATGAGACACAACATGCTTTCAATCAAGTGAGCATGGCCTCCTCGTACAGAAAATTCGATGCAGCGGTGACAACGATTGCGAAAGACAACAATCCAGTCAACGATTACACGTCCCCAGTTGAAAACCTGATCAACAGCGCCAGGGAAGATGAGGCTAAAGCTCAGATTGCAGGATGGAATGCCTTGATTGACCGGGAACGGCAAACCAATCCGGCTGTCGATCTGAACACAATGAGAAACCTCGGAAACGCTCGCCTGGATGACTTTATCGAGGCTAGTCCGACCAACGCAAAGCAGACCCAGGCACGGCCGGGAATCACGTTCAACCAAGACGGTTCGCTTCCCATGACGCCGCAGAATATTTCTGCGCAGGCAACTTACTACTTCGACAAACCGCCCCAAGGCGCGCCGGGACTTTCGACACGCCAAACAACAGGCATCGGATTCCACGGTGACTCGGACTACCCCAACTATTACGGAGCCGGTGCTGTCAGCCGTGCCATTGCGTTCGACAGGGCGTATGCACATCCGGTCGGCGGAATTCCCCCGCAGATGCAGCTTGATATGCAGCGCCTACGCTTCAGAGAAGATCTATTGGAACACAACGGCATCACCCTGCCCCCAGGCACCACCGCCACGCCACAGGTGTATTGGGACACCAGTACAAATCCACCAACCCGCGGGCTGTTGCAGCATACGCAGGGCACTCACCAGCACATCAGCCCGATTCCCGACATCGATCCTCGGCTACCGGGGCTCATGCCGCCCGGCAAGAAAGAGCAACCAGACAATGAGCTGCTGGAGAAAATCCGTAGTGGTGTTCGCAGCCTTGATCAACAAGCCGGCAAGGTGTGGGACGAGAGCAGCGAACGGCTAAGCGCAAGCTTGCTGCTCATGGCCGCAGAAAAGGGCTTTACAGCAAAAGACGATCTGAAGTTTGCGTTCAATACGCCAACCGAAAAACTTGCTGGTGGAGAAATCATGCATATTTGGCGGGAAGGCCATCACTCCCCGATCCCGCCGCGCATCGAGCGCACATGACGACACAAGAAGCGCTTTCTGTTCCTGCGGATCAGCGCCTCGCGCAAGTGGAAGTGGAAGTGATGCAGCAAACAAAAGCACAGGAGATCATGCAGACTCAACAGCAAGAGACCATGCAAACACAATCAACACAAGCTCGGTCGATGTGATTATGCGATCGGCCATGAATTGAATTGCCAGCCATCCTGCATTTATAAAAATTGACAATCTCGTCAACTCGAAGACAACAACCACTTTGTTATTTAGGCGCACCTTTTAATAAGGCTACATACTTCAATAAATTCAGATGAATGAAACATAGGGTGCTCCCTGCAATCTAGCTTCAATTTGATAAGCGAGGTCGTAGATAACTTCGTAAACCGCATCCTCATAAGATTTATAATATGGATAATTCCGGGATGATGCTATTCTCACCGTGGGCAATTTTGTTTCGCCTAGCCACAAGAGCATGAAGCTTGGATCTATTTTCTATAACTTTGTCGGCACATAGGTCTGCAGATTCCATTAACTCTATTAACACATTTGGCCATAAATTCGACTTGGTGTCTACATCCGGAAAAACAGGTGTTTTTCTGAGGTATAAAGGGACAAAATTTTCTAGCTCTTCCAGAACTTTGTGATCAGGCAGACTTCTTAGCTTTCTAAGTGTAGAAGCTAATGCAAATAACCTCGTAGGTTTTGGAAGATTTTCACCCAGCACCCCTGATTTGCATGCTGCGTCAAAAATATAACTAATGCGTTCTTACAAAATCCCTCGTAGTGAGCGTAAAGCAATGCCCAAGCCGCTCTCAGTAGAACGGTTTGCTGCGATGGCGTGGCTGATCCCGACGAGAGAAGGATTCGCATAGACGCAATCTCAGTCTCTCGCCAGTCTAGATCATTAGTGAGCGCGCTTAAAACGCTCATTGATCGAGAAAGTGTTTAGAAACCACCCTAATTCTCTGCTCCAGTTTTGGAATCGTGTTAGCGCCAGGGCCATTTGAGTCCAGGAATAGTTGATCTGTATATGCAGCAATCAGCCTTTTCTTAACCTCTCCTCCACTCATGGGTTTAATTGCACTGTAACAATCCGAGAAAGTACAGGCAGTCGCTTCATAATAAGCGGGAGCAAGCCGGCCAGTTGGCAAACCGTCTTCTGTGAATCTCGTAAATGCGCTATCTCCAAGCTTCTCTGCGATAAGATCGAACACTTTCTCAAACGAGGACTTTTGATTTGGCAGATCGAATTTGACTTTTCTGAACAATATCGATTCCATAATCGAATCGAGCCACTCCTCAATGTTTCCATGGTAGTGGTCGCGAAATAGCGTAACGGCGAAGAACCTAAGGACAAGCTCCTCATCAGCGCGCTTCTCTCTAAAAGTGTCAGGAAGACGCTGTATGGTTTTCACAAAAGATGGGTACTTGGCCATCTCTTGTATAGCATCATAAAATAGATCTCCGCCCTCGACCATGCGGGAGCTACAATTCCGAATCTCCTGAGACGATAGCAAAGAGCCGCCGGTATTAAGTCGTTTGAACATTTCATATTTTACAAAAGCGTCGCCCGACTTATTAATGATTGTCGCCCTAATTGGAGACCTTATTATCTTCAACCGCACAGTTAATGGCAGATCCGAGAATACCTTTGAATTAAGCTCATTAACTATGTCGCAACCTGCAAGCCTAAGTTCTGGCTCGTTAATAGCGGCGTGATCCAAAAACTGGACGGAACTTGTTCTCTGCAGTCATCAATCAACTCAAGAATCCCAGACTGACCCTCTATTAAGAAGATCGGAGGAATGGGCAGCCCTAGCACTATCGATTCTATAAGACGAGAACGCTGCTCAATCGTCCAACGGAACAATCGCTGATATTCTGGGCGAATAACTATTTCTTTAGTATTATGCAGATTGAGCAGCTCTCCGAAAGAGAAGTCTACTGCCGTTGTTCTGATTTCTCTATCCAAAAAGTCAGTATCTGCCATCTGCATCAAGCCTCTTTTTTTAGTTTAAACTATAGGTTTTATAAATTTTCATGCAGAGTGCAACAAAAATTTAGACCATTCAATGTACCCAGATCAAATTCATCACCTGCGGATCGGCGGTCACCTTGACCAGCTTGCCGCTGGGGCCGAACTGCACCTGGTACTCGGAGAAGCTGTCGCGCCAGTAGCGCCACAGCGAGGCGTCCAGATTGGGGTTTTCGCTGCTGATCGGGTAGCCGACCGCCATCAGCACCTGCTCGCGGGTCATGCCGCCGGTGAGCTTGCCGTCGGCAATGGCCTGGCGAATTTTGGGCGGGAAGGTGGCGAGCTTGAGCTTGGGGTCGGCGGTGACGACGTAGCGCGCAGCGAAGGCGGTGTTGTCCAGGTCGCGGCTGTAATCGTTGCCGATGGACTGCTTTTCGCCGGCGATCTTGAGGTTGACGCGGTTGCGGCCAAAGCCGGTGACGCTGACCGGGGTGCCCACCGGGAGCACGCGCTTGCCGTCTTCGGCGTAGTTGCTGTCGCTGATCCAGCTGCCGTCGGTGCGCAGGTTGCAGCACAAAAAACCGTCGTATTTGGCGACGTCGGCGGCGCTGGCCAGGTTGGCGGCGGTGAGCAGGCCCATGGCCAGCAGGGACGAATACAGACGCATCGTAAGACTCCTTTCTCGACGGCCGTAGCCGCGCGGCAATGATGGACGGGGCGCGCCGCCGTTTCCCCGCAGCGCGCGGGCATTGTCGCAGCCCCGGGCCGCTTGGCAAGCGTGGGTGACGCGCACAGCCCGGGGTTGTGTATGCTCGGAGGGTGGAAACCCTGTCAACCGCCGAGATCGTCGAGCAGATCGCCGAGTTGCGACGCGCCCACCGCGCGTTGGACGAGGAGATTCAGCGCGTGCCCGCGAACCTGGACGACGAGCTGCAGATGAAGCGGTTGAAGAAGCGCAAGCTGCACCTCAAGGACTGCATTACGCGGTTGGAAATGGAACTGGTGCCCGACGAGCCGGCGTGAGGCCATGCCTGCGTTTGCGTTCGCTTGGTGATGGCCGTGCGCTGATCACCGCATCTGCCTGCTGCGCGCGCCAACACCCCTGCGTAGGAGCGCACCTGGGCGCGATGAGGCGTTACCCGCACGGCCAGGCACGCTCCGGCGCGCTCCTGCATTGGCGGTGAGCAGACTGACTGGTGGGACGGAGACCGCGTGACATGCGAGTGGCGATGGGGTGCGGGGGCAGGCCATCGCTGGTTGAGCCAAGCATGCCGTTGGCGTGGCGCTGCGCACACGTGAGCACCTGACTGGGCGCCCGCAGACGTTGACCAACGCTCACTGCGTTTGCCCCCATCCGCCCTTCGGGCACCTTCCCCCGCAAGCGGGAGAAGGAAGCGCCAAGGCGAGCCAATCAGACTCCTGCGTGCAGCGCTCAGCCAGACTGCTGCGTAAATCGCTCAGCCGGCGCGCAACAGGATCTTGCCGCTGCGTCCGGCCTCGGCGCTGGCGGCCGCCGCCTTGGCGGCATCGGCCAGATCGAACACCGCTTCCACCGGCAGTGCCAGGCTGCCGTCGAGCGCGGCCTTCAACAGCTCGCCGATCATGCGGCGCTTGTCCTCGGACTTGGTGGCGGCCATGACCTTGCTGCCCCAGAAGCCGCGCACGGTCGCCTGCTTGAAGATCACATCGCCACTGGCAATCTCCAGCGGGTCGCCGGTCATTGAGCCGAACGAGATCAACTCGCCGCCCTCGGCAAGCAGCCCCATCAGCTCGCCTGCCGCCTTGCCGGCGACCGAGTCGATTGCGCGCACGATCGGCGCATCGCCGGCCAGCGCGCGCACGTTGTCTTGCCAACCGTCTTGCGCGGTCGACACCGCATTGCCGATGCCCAACGCCTTGAGTTCGTCCACGCCGGCATCGCGACGCACCAGATTGATCACGTTGATGCCGCGTGCCGCCGCCAGCATGGCGACGGTCTTGCCTACCGCGCCGTTGGCCGTGTTCTGCACGATCCAATCGCCCTTTTTGACCTGCAGGAATTCGATCAGCATCAATGCACTCAACGGCATGGCGATGAGCTGGCAGCCGCGGTCGTCATCCAGTGCATCGGGCAGCGGAACGACACCGGTTGCCTCGGCCAGAAAGTACTCGGCCCAGCTCTCGTGCACGCCGGCAGCAACCACACGCTGACCGACCTGCAGGCCCTGGACGCCTTCGCCCAGCGCATCGATCACGCCCGACCCTTCGCTGCCGCCGATCGCCGGCAATGTGGGCTTGTAGCCGTAGTTGCCGCGCACCGTCCACAGGTCATGGTTATGGATGGGCGAACGCCGCATCGCGATGCGGACCTGACCCTTGCCGGGTTGCGGTGTGGGACGTTCGCCAAGTTCGAGCACCTTGAACGGGTCGCCGAACTGGGTGTGGATGGCTGCGCGCATGCAAGTCTCCTGTCGGCCACGCCGGTGGTGCAACGCAGCCGATCACAGTGAAAGAAACCGCGATGCTAACGGGAGCGCTGCAAGCGCCCGATGAAGCGAACGGAACCGTTACGTGAAGGCGGCCGGCGCCTCGTCTACAGACGCCTCGCCACGCGACCCACGCGCCCTGCAAGACGTGAAGGCATTCGCCAACGGCTTAGAGCATCCAGCAAAACGACTGGGCAGCCCCCAGGCGGGCGCGGCCGGTGCCCGGTAAGGCATGTACCACGTGCGCCCCGGTTCCTGCGCGCCGTCCACACCCACCCGACGACTGCTCGCTACGTCTTGTCAGTCGCTCTTACTGCGGCGGCACCACCACGTCCGGCTTGGCCGCCGCCGGGCTGACCCGTTCGATGGTGTGGCGCAGTTCGCGGCCGAGAATGAACTTGGCGTCCTTTGCCCAGGCATCCAGGCGCTCGTCGAACATCAGCTTGCTGTTTTCGTCCGGCCACACCAGGCGCAACTCGCGCAATTTCTGGATGAAGCCGCGGAACAGGGTCTTGTCGAAGAACTCCGGCGCGGCCGGTGCATACAACAGGCTCAATCGCTGCGCGGCCTGCTGGCACAGGCTTTCCAGTTCGCCGGCACCGAGCACGCCAGGGCCGTTCTTCACCAGCACCGAAATGGCGATGTAATAGCGCTCGAAGGCCTGTTGCAGCGAATGGCCGATCGCACGCAGGCGGAACACTTCGTCGGTCTGCCCGGTGTTGCGTGCCAGGATGCCGCCGTCGTCGTCGGTGACGTTGAGCAGCAGGCCTTCGCGCACGAACATGTCGATGGTCTGTTCGATGCGCTCGGCAAAGCGGTCTTCGCTCCACGGCAGGAACAGCTCGGCCTGCAGGAACGGGTATACCGTGCGGCCCAGGCGCAACAGACCGGCGCGGCTCATGCGGCGGTTGTTCTGGAAGCAGCACGCCACCCACGAGGACGCGGTGAACAGGTGCAGCACGTTGTTGCGGAAGTAGCTCAGCAGCACCGCGGTATCGCCGCTGACGCTGAGCACGTCGCCCAGCGGGTGCGACACCCGCGTGAGCACGTTGATCTCTTCGGCATGGGTGATGATGCGCGCCGGCGTATGCGGGGTGACGGTGACGCGGTCCGAGTACGGCATTTCGGCCAGCAGCTTCTTGCATAGCTCGATCTGCGCGATCAGGTCGGCCTCGCCCATCGCGTGCTTGGGCGTGGACAGCAAGGCCAGCGCCAGCAGGTTGATCGGATTGACGTCGGCGGCGCAGTTGATGCGGGTCTGGATCTGCGTGGACAGCATGTCCACCGCCGGTGCCAGCCAGGTGGGTTTTTCGTCTTCCGGCAGCGGCTGGCCGTCCCAATCGGGCGCGTGCTTGGCCAGCACGTCGTTGAGCGCGATCGGCTCGCCGAAGTTCACCACCACCTGGCCGTAGTTCTGCTTGAGCACCTTGGGGATGGACCACAGCAGGCCCCAGATGGATTCCTTTTCCTTCGGCCGGCCGGTGAGCTCGTCCAGGTAGCTGTTGCCTTCCATCAACTTTTCGTAGCCGATGTACACCGGCTGGAACAGCACCGGCTTGCGCGGCTGACGCAGATACGCGCGCAGCGTCATCGCGATCATGCCGCCCTTGGGCTGCAGCAAACGCCCGGTGCGCGAACGCCCGCCTTCGACGAAGTATTCGATGGAATAGCCGCCGGCCACCAGTTGGGCGACGTATTCGCTGAGCACGGCCGAATACAACGCGTTGCCCTTGATCGAGCGACGGATGAAGAACGCGCCGCCCTTGCGCAACAGCGTGCCCACCACCGGCAGGTTGAGGTTGATGCCGGCCACGATGTGCGGCGGCACGATGCCGCGTTCGTACAGCAGATAGCTCAGCAGCAGGTAGTCCATGTGGCTGCGGTGGCTGGGCACGTACACCACTTCGTGCCCGGGCGCGGCCTGTTTGAGCTTGTCCAGGTGATGCACCAGCACGCCGGCGTAGATGCGGTTCCACACGTGGGTCAGCAGGAAGCTGGCCGAGCGCACCACCGGGCTGGAATAGTCGGCGGCGATTTCCCAGGCGTAGGCATGCGCCTTGCGCCAGGCATCGACCGGCTTGCTGTTGTCGCGCTTGGCCTGGATGGCGATGGCTTCGCGCACCGGCTCGGCGGCCAGCACCTGGTCCACCAGCAAGCGGCGGGTAGACAGGTCCGGGCCGATCACCGCTTCGCGGATGCGCCGGAAGTGCGTGCGCAACACGCGCTGCAACTTGCGCAAGGTGCGCTCGGGCGGCAGTCCCTCGGCCATGGTCTGGCGCAGCGAAATCGGCGGGGCGAAGCGCACGATGGTGGTGCGGCCGTTGAGCAATACCGAGAGCAGGCGGCGGAAGCGTCCGACCAGCGCCCAGTTTTCGGAGAACAGCACCGCGAACCAGCCGCTCTGCTTGTCCGGCGCGCGGCCGACGAAGATCGATACCGGCACCAGGTGCACGTCCAGGTCGGCGCGCACGCGGTGCGCCTGCAGCAACTTGGCCAGCGAATCGGAATGGGTCTTGCCGCCACGCTGCTCGGGAATCAGCGAATTGCTGCTGCTGCGCCGTGAGAGCGCCAGGTAGGCACGCTTGCGCTCCAGCGGGTCGCCCGGCAACGGCACCAGCGGCGACGGCAGGCCGACTTCGCGACAGGCCTTGTCCAGAATCAGCGCATTGGACATGCCGTAGTCTTCCAGCACGTACACCACCGGGCGGCCGTCGTCGTAGCGACCGGGCTGGTCCGGCTCGATGGTCAGGCTCAGCCAGGGGTCTGCCAGGCGGCCGAGCAGGCGCGCCCACCAGGGGCGCTTGGCGCTGCGCGCAGCGGCAACGCCAGGGGCGATCGAGGGCGCAACCGCTGGCGGTACCGGCTCGGCGAGCGGCAATGCCGCCGTCGTGGCGCCGGTGGTGTCGGCTGCGGCAGTGCTGGGCGGGCTGGGCTGGCCGTCCGGGAACGGCAGGGGATTCTGTTCTGGCATCACGGTCATTATCGCCCAGCCGGGCGTTGCCCGGTGTCGGCAGGCTTCACCGGCGCGGCCGCTGCGGTGTCGGGCACTGCAGTGGCGCTGGGTAAGGGCGCGGCCTGGGCATCGAGCAGCGCCTGCACTTCGTTCTGGGTCTGCAGCTGGTACCAGTGGCCCTCGCGCTTGATCAGCGCGACGTTCAGATCGATATCGTGGGCGGCCAGCGGATAGCGCAGCCGTACCTGGGCGGTGTCGGCGTCCTGCTTGATCAAGCCGGTCCGCAGCGCGTCCAGGCTGCTGTCGATCGACAGGTCGTAGCGCTCCAGCACCTTCTTGCAGGTTTCCCAGAACGGCCCAAGCCGGCGCAGGCTTTCTTCCATGCCCAGCCGCTGCAGGTCGGCGTCGGAGGTGATGCCGGTGGCGCGCGCGGCGGTCACCAGGTCGGCGATGCTGGCCTTGGCGCGGGGGCGATCGGCCAGCGGCGCGGTGGCGGCCCACGCGCTCAAGGCGTCGACCAACTGCACGTAATGGGCGCGCTGCTCGGGCTGGTAGTCGTTGCGGCTACGTAGGTATTGCACGCCGAACTGGCCCAGCGACTGCGCCGCCTGCGCGATGCCCTGGGCCTGGCCGGCCAGCTGCGCATCGA
This sequence comes from Xanthomonas phaseoli pv. phaseoli, assembly GCA_022749655.1. GTDB lineage: Bacteria > Pseudomonadota > Gammaproteobacteria > Xanthomonadales > Xanthomonadaceae > Xanthomonas > Xanthomonas phaseoli. The sequence goes on along the minus strand of CP094243.1, from coordinate 686,693 downwards.
AGGCCTGCTGCAGGCGGCGTTCGGCATCGGGCGTCGACAACGACCCGAGCAGCGCGCCGACTTCATTGGGCAGCGGCAGCTCGGTCAGCGGCCAACGGCTGGCACCGCTGCGCCAGGCCGCTTCCAGCTGGGTGTATTGCGCAGGCGTGACCCGAATACGGGCATACGCCACCAGATCATTGCGCCGCAGCGGCAGGGTCATCGCCTGCATCGCCGCGGCCGGCTCGGCCTTGGCGCCGGGCAGTGCTGGCGCGGTCTGGTTGCGCTGGCAGCCGCTCACGCACAGCGCGGCCAGCAGCAGCCACGCGGCGAAGTGGAACCGCCCTGCACGGACGGTAGGTAGCGACATGCGCACGATGTTCCCCTGATCGATCGGCGCATCTTGCTGTCTGGAGGCATTGGCGGCAAGGCGGGCGCGAACCGTGCGCCGCGGTATGGTGTGCAGATGTTACGTTTTCGTAGTTCCTGGCACGTTGTCGACCAGTGTCCGACATTGGCTGCTGATGTCTTATTCGGACAAACTTGTCCAGCGAACGGACGTCAACCCTTGCGCCGCTTGCGTTTGGCCCAATGCTGCGGCGCATCATGTAAGCGCTTGCAGTTCCTGCTAGCGTGCGCTGCATCTCGCTTGGGGGTCTTCATCAGATGGCGCTGATGTCATTCATGTGCCTGCGTGACACGGCCGCTTGGTGCCAGCACTCTGCGCGCCTCACCCCGGCGCGCGGCGCCACGCGCGTTGACCTGGAGAACGCCACAGCATGAGTCGGCCACGGTCCGAAGGCGGCAGCGTCACCATCAAGGACGTTGCGCGCGAAGCGCAGGTGTCGGTGGCGACGGTCTCGCGCACCATGAACGGGCATCAGCACGTGGCCGAATCGGTGCGCGAACGGGTCTTGCAGGTGGCGCGTGCGCTCAATTACATCCCGCACCACGCCGCGCGCAGCCTCAGCAGCCGGCGCACCCACACCATCGGGGTGGTGCTGCCGGACCTGCATGGCGAATTCTTTTCCGAATTGATCCGCGGCATCGACCAGGTGGCGCGCGAGCACGGCTACCACCTGCTGGTGTCCAGCTCGCACGGCGACCCGCAGGCGCAGCGCCGGGCACTGGAGCGCCTGCCCGGGCGCGTGGACGGGGTGGTGGTGATGTCGCCGTCGCTGGGCGATTCAGGCGTGCATGAAGACGCGCTGCCCGGCGGCCTGCCGGCAGTGCTGCTCAACTGCGCCGGCAGCGCCAGCCAGCGCCCGGTGCTCAATGTGGACAACTACGGCGGCGCGCGGGTCATGACCCGGCATCTGCGCGACAGTGGCCACCGCCGCATCGCCTTCATCGCCGGGCCGGACGACAACTTCGATGCGCATGAGCGCCTGCGCGGGTATCGCGACGAACTGGCGCTGGACCCGGCCGCGCAGCCCTGGGTCTTGCCCGGCAATTTCGACGAAGAATCCGGTTACCGCGCCGGCCAGGCGCTGGCCCGGGACACGCGGCCCGACGCCGTGTTCGCCGCCAACGACATGATGGCCTTGGGCTGCCTGTTCGCGCTCGGCCATGCCGGGCTCAAGGTGCCGCAGGACATTGCGCTGGCCGGATTCGACGATGTGCCGATGGCGCGCTACGTGCTGCCTGCGCTGACCACGATGCGGGTGGATATCGCCGGCCTGGGCGCGCGCGCGTTGCAGTTGTTGCTGGGCCAACAGTTGGTCGATGCGCCTGCACCGCCTGCAGACGCTGCGCCGCCGGCGTTTTCGCAGATGGTTCCGGAGCTGATCGTGCGTGCCTCCAGCGCCGCCCGCGGCACGCCAGGCCATTGACGTCTATGCACTACGTCGCATCTTCACGAATTCTTTACGGTTTCTTATGCTTTTTATAACTCTAACATTGCCGCTGTCGCTGCTCGTTCGTCCTTGAAATAACGCGTCACCCTGCGCCACGCCGACCACGCTGCCGGTACGCGCCTGACCCCTGGGAGGGGGAAGTCATGAAGACCTACCGTACCGTCTCCACCCTGCCGGCGCGCAGCCTGCTGTGCTGCGCCCTTGCCGCTTCGTTGCTGGCCGCCAGTCCGGCCATGGCCCAGTCCAGTAATGCCACCTTGCGCGGGCAAGTCGCCGCGTCCCAGGCAGGCACCACGGTGACCGCCACCAATGTCGCCACGGGCACCACGCGACGCGTGGCGACCGGGCCGGACGGCAGCTATGCCCTGGTTGGCCTGCCGCCGGGCACCTACAAGGTGGATGCCGGCCCGGGCACGGAGAAGACGGTGACCTTGTCGGTGGCCTCGTCGGTGAGCCTGAATCTGGGCGGTGGTGGCGAGGCGACAACGCCCGCCGATGGCACCGCCACCACCCTGGACACGGTCAAGGTCACCGCCACCTCGCTGCAGGAGGTCAAGACCTCCGAAGTGGGCACCAATGTGTCGCTCAAGCAGATCAACACGGTGCCGCAGCTGACGCGCAACTTCCTGGAGTTCGCCGACACCGTGCCCGGCATGCAGTTCGAGACCGACCCCAACGGCAACAGCCGCATCCGCGGTGGCGCGCAGGCCAGTTCGGCGGTCAACGTCTACATCGACGGCGTGGGCCAGAAGAGCTATCTGTTCGGCGGCGTCTCCGGCCAGGAGCAGAGCGCGGGCAACCCGTTCCCGCAGCTGGCGATCGGCGAATACAAGGTCATTACCTCCAACTACAAGGCCGAGTTCGACCAGGTGGGGTCGGCGGCGATCGTGGCCTCCACCAAGTCCGGCGGCAACGAGTTCCACGGCGAGATCTTCGGGCGCACCACCAATACCGATTTCCGCGCGCGTCAGGCCGACGAGCGCGCCGGTGCCCCCAATGCCGACGGCAGCAAGCGCCAGAACCACCAGGACGAATACGGCATGGCCTTCAGCGGGCCGATCGTCAAGGACAAGGCGCATTTCTTCGTCAGCTACGAAGGCAAGGGCTTCGAGGTGTCGGCCAACCCGGTCTCGGTGCCAGACAGCTTCAGCGCGCTGAGCGACGACCTGCCGGCCGGCGTGCAGAGCCGCCTGGGTTCGGTCACCCGTCCGTTCAAGGAAGACCTGTACTTCGGCAAGATCGACTGGGACGTGGGCGAGAACGATCGCCTGGAATTGACCGCCAAGTACCGCGACGAGAAGAGCCGCGACGACGTGGGCGACCGCAACACCGCCATCGCCGGCAAGAACAACCTCAACACCGAAGAACGCTACGACCTGCGCTGGCAGCATTTCGGCGAACGTTACGTCAACGAGGCGCGTGTCTCCTACGAGGACGTGCTGTTCAACCCCAATGCCTTCACCCTGGGCAACCAGAACATCTATACCCGCGGCGTGGCCGAAGACGATGTGCTGATCCGCGACAACGCCACCAGCGGCCTGGCGATCCAGCGCAAGGGACAGAAAGGCCCGAGCTTCCAGAACGACCTGACCTTCAACAGCATCGACTGGCACGGCAGCCACGTCATCAAGATGGGCGTGAAGTACAAGGAGGTGGAGCTGACCCAGAGCGAAAATTCGGCGGTCAATCCGTCGTTCTACTACGCGGTGGCCGATGGCCTGGGAACCTCGGCGATTCCGTACCAGGTGAAGTTCAACCTGCCGTTTGCCGGCGCGGCACCGTCGGTGACGACCAAGAGCAAGCAGCTGGGCCTGTACATCCAGGACGATTGGGACGTCAACGACAAGCTTGCAGTTGAACCTGGGCGTGCGCTGGGATGGCGAGAAGATTCCATCCTACCTGGACAACGTGACCCCGCCGGAAGTGGTGGCGGCCTTGAACGGCCCCGGCACCGACCCGACGGTGAGCGCCACCTACGCCGAGCAACTGGCCAAGGGCGGCGTCAACATCAACGACTACATCAGCAACGGCCATAACCGTAAGCAAGACAACAACAACTTCGCCCCGCGCCTGGGCTTCTCCTACGATTTCCGCGGCGACGAATCGCTGGTGTTGTTCGGCGGTGCCGGACGCAGCTACGACCGCAACCTGTTCGACATCCTGGGGCTGGAGCAGGTCAAGTCGGCACTGGCGCAGTACACGCTGCGCTTTGCCGAAGCCGCGCCCGGCTGCACGCCGGCGCCGGGCACCTGCGTCAACTGGAACCCGGCCTACCTCAGCGACCCGGCAAGCCTCGGCGGCCTGGTCAACTCGGGCGTGCGCAACGGCGAGATCGACCTGCTCAACAACGATCTGAAAACGCCTTATTCCGACCAGTATTCGCTGGGCCTGCGCACGCGGCTGGGCGAGTGGAACACCTCGGCCACGCTGTCCTACATCCATAGCAAGGACGGTCTGATCCTCACCTTGGGTAACCGCTATCCCAATGGCGATTTCTTCCAGAATGGCGGCCAGCCATGGAACGAGAATCCGCCGGGCTTCGGTTCGCTTCTGATCGGCAACAACGGCGTGGAAACCAAGACCGGCCAGTTGCTGCTGTCGGCAGACAAGCCCTATACCCAGGAAAGCGGCTGGGGGCTGACGGCGGCCTACACGTTCTCGCGCGCGCGCGGCAACCGCGGCAACGACGATCGCTACGGGTTCGATGCGGCCACCATCGCCGACTACCCGTTCCTGGATCTGAACGCAGTGCCGCGCCACCGCCTGGTGCTGACCGGCATCTACGACTTGTTCTGGGGCATCAGCGCCTCGGCCAAGCTGACCCTGGCCACGGTGCCGCCGCGCAATGAGGCGGTGTCCTACGACCAGTACGGCGGCCAGCCGTCGGAGAACATCCGCATCGTCTCGGTGGATGCACCGGGCGGCAAGTTCATCGCCGGCGGCGACATCTTCGGCACGCGGCAGCTGGATCTGTCGCTGTCCAAGGACATGCATGTCACCGAAGCGTTGACCGTGCAGGTGCGCGGGGATCTGATCAATGCGCTCAACTTCCGCAACTACGACCAGTACGCCATCGACTGGGGCCAGGACGGCGTCTACAACCCGCGTGCCAGCATCAACCAGTACGGTGCGCTGTCCACCTCGCCGCGGACGCTGTTCCTGAGCGCACGCATCATCTGGTAAGTCGCTAGCAGCGCCAGCGTCGCCAGCGATGCCAGCACAGGGACGCCGCCTGTGCTGGCCATCGTGCACGGCACCCACCCTGGTGCATCGTTGGTCTTGCATGGCCCGGTGATTGCCGATGCGCTGCATCGGCCGCGTGCCGCCATTGCCTCACCCGTCTCGACCCGTGCCTGAAGGAGCAAGCACCCGTCCCCGCAGACCCTTGTTGTTCTTGCAGCCCTTGCGGCTGTTGTTGCCTGTTGTCCCTGTGTTCCACACCAAAGCACCAACCCAACGCGCCAGTCACTGCACTGCGTCGCGCTTTACCCCTGGGAGGGGAAAGTCATGAAGAATCACCGCACCGTCTCCACCCTGCCGGCGCGCAGCCTGTTGTGCTGCGCCCTGGCCGCCTCGTTGTTCGCCACCACACCGGCCATGGCCCAGTCCAGCAACGCCACGTTGCGCGGCCAGGTCGCTTCCGCGCAGAGCGGCAGCGAAGTCGTCGTCACCAACATCGCCACCGGCTCGGTGCGACGCGCGCCGGTCAATGCGAACGGCAACTACACCATCGTCGGGCTGCAGCCGGGCACCTACAAGGTCGAATCCAACGGCATCAGCCGCACGGTGACCCTGTCGGTGGCCTCCAGCGCCATCGTCGATCTGGGCACCGAGACGGCCCCCGCGCCGGCCGGCGATGCGACCACGCTGGAGACGGTGACGGTCAGCGCGCCGATGATCCGCGACGTCAAGACCTCCGAGGTGGGCAACACCATCAGCGCGCGCCAGATCCAGCAGTTGCCACAGGCCACGCGTAACTTCCTGGAGTTTGCCGATACCGTGCCGGGCATGGTGTTTCAAGTCGACGGTAACGGCAACACCAAGCTGCGCGGCGGTGCATCCAATGCCAGCGCCGGCAATCTGTATATCGACGGCGTGGGCCAGAAGAGCTACGTGCGTAGCGGCGGCGTCGCCGGTCAAAGCGATACGCAGGGCAATCCATTCCCGCAGCTGGCGATCGGCGAATACAAGGTCATTACCTCCAACTACAAGGCCGAGTACGGCCAGATCAGTGGCGCGGCGATTACCGCAGCCACCAAGTCGGGCACCAACGAATTCCACGGCGAAGCGTTCTATCGCTATACCGATCAGGACCTGCGCGACAAGCGGCCCGACGAAGAAGCCAACGGCAAGATCGATTCGCAGATCAAGGAATACGGCTTCGCACTGGGCGGGCCGATCATCCAGGACCGCATGCATTCTTCGTTGCCTACGAGGGCAAGGAAAACGTGGCGCCCAAGAGCGTGCAGCCGAGCTCCGAGGCGGCGGCCTTCGTCAGCCAGTTGCCGGCCAACCTGGCCAGCCAATATGGCCCGGCCAACATGCCGTTCGAAGAAGACCTGTTGTTCGGCAAGATCGACTTCGATCCCACCGATCGCGATCGCATCGAACTGAGCACGATCTACCGCGACGAGACGCAGACCGCCAACGTCGGCGGTACCAACACGCTCGCCCAAGCCACCGACAAGATCAACAAGGACAAGCGCACCAACCTGCGCTGGCAGCACAGTGCCGACAACTGGTTCAACGAGGTCATCGTCGGCACCGAAAACTCGGAGAACAACCCGACCCCGCGCACCCTGGGCAACGGCATCGTCTACACCTATTTCCAGCCACGTGCCGGTTCCACCGATATCGATGAGCGCACGTTCCTCACCACCGGTTCGGCTGGCTGCAAGAACGCGCAGCGCAAGAGCCAGAAGGGCTGGTTCATCCAGAACGATCTGACCTTCACCAGTTTCCAGTGGCATGGCGAACACACCATCAAGATGGGTGTGAACTACAAGGACATCGAGCTCACCTCGCAGGATGCGGCGGCGTTGAATCCGCAGTTCAGCTATCGCGTCAATGGTGGCAGCGTGGAATCCACGCCGTATCGCGTTGACTTCATTGCGCCGTACACCACGCCCGGCCAGCGCGCCACGGTGGTCTCGCCGTCCAAGCAGTACGGCATCTATCTGCAGGACGACTGGGCCGCCACCGACAAGTTGATGATCAACATCGGCGTGCGCTGGGATTACGAAGACACCCCGGCCTATACCGACTTCGTCACCTCGCAAGCCTTCGTCGACGCGCTGTATGCCAACGACGCGGAAAATCCCGGCCAGCCGTGGGCCAATCGCCTGCTGCCCAGCGGCATCAACGTGGCCGACTACATCAGCACCGGCAACAACCGCAAGAACTTCAAGGATGCCTGGGCGCCGCGCGCTTCGGGTTCTCGTATGACATCTTCGGCGACGAAGCGGCCATCGTGCATGGTGGTGCGGCGCGCTCGTACGATCGCAACCTGTTCGAACAACTGGCGCTGGAAACCAGCAAGGCGGCGTTGTCGCCGGTGGCGGTGTATTTCGAAAATCCGGCAACCCAGCAATGCTATCGCGCCGACCGCACCTGCGTGGCGTTCGACCCGCGCTACCTCAACGGCATCGATCAGCTCAACACCATTCCCGGTGTGTCCGGCAGCGCCGAGCTTTTCATGTTCAACAACAAGCTCAAGACGCCGTACAGCGACCAGTACAGCATCGGCATCACCAACCAGGTGGGCGACTGGCTGACCGATGTGACCTTCCAGCGCATCCTCAGCTACGACGGTTTTGCGATGGGCTTGATCAACCGCTATCCGGATGGCTCCTACTTCCAGAACGGCAACGTGCCGTGGGGCGAGCCGGTGCCGGGCTACCAGAACACCATCCTGGGCAGCAACGGCCTGGAGCAGCGCAACAGCCAGGTGCTGTTGTCGGCCGACAAGCCGTACACCAAGGAATCCGGCTGGGGCCTGACCTTGTCCTACACCCACACCAGCGCGCGCCAGAATCGCAATATCGATGAGCCCTACGGCTTCGACAAGGCCACGATCCACGACTACCCGTTCGTCAAATCCGACGCGGTGGCCGCGCATCGCTTCGTCGCCTCCGGCTCGATCGACGGCCCGTGGGGCGTGACCTTCGGTGCGAAGCTGGTGTTGGCCACGCCCGAGCCGATCAACACGATCGCCTGCTTCGGCTTCACCGATCCCGATGGCGCCACCTGCCAGCAGGTCGGCGTCACCCCGCCGGGCAGCGGCAAGTTCCTGGTGGGCGGCGATATCTGGGGCTACCGCACGGTGGACTTCCAGGCTACCAAGGAGTTCACCGTGGTCGGCGACTTCAAGCTCAACGCGCGCGTGAACCTGCTCAATGCGTTCAACTTCAAGAACTACAGCGTACGCCTACAACGGCTTCGGCAGCAACGGGCAGTTCGATCCGGACATCGCGATCAATACCAGTGGCGAGATCAACTACGTGCCACGCAGTGTCGTGCTGGAGATCGGCGCCAAGTTCTGACGTACCTTGCCACATGCGCCGGGATGGGCATGTGGCCTGTCGAACGGGGCCAACTGGCCCCGTTCGCGTATCCGTCCGCTGTCCTTGCCCAGGAATGCATCGGCATGATTCCCGCTCCACTTCGCAACATCGTCATTGTCGGCGGCGGTACCGCCGGCTGGATGGCGGCCGCCGCGTTTGCGCGCGTGCTCGGACCCACCTTCAAGGTGCAGCTGATCGAGTCCGAACAGCTGGGCACCGTCGGGGTGGGCGAAGCCACCGTGCCACATATCAAGGCCTTCAATAATCTGCTCGGCATCGATGAGGCCGAGTTCGTGCGCCAGACCCAGGGCAGCTTCAAGCTCGGTATCGAGTTCGTCGACTGGCAACGCCCCGGCAGTACGTACATGCATGGCTTCGGCACCCAGATCGGGCACCCGCTGGGGCTATTGCCGTTTCACCAATACTGGATCAAGCAACACGCGCGCGGCAAAGCGCAGCCGCTGGGTGCGTACACGCTCAACACCGTGGCGGCAGCGCGCGGCAAGTTCATGACCTCGGCCGGCGATGTGCCGGCCAACTCGCCGCTGGCCAACATCGCCTACGCCTACCACTTCGATGCCACCCAGTACGCGCACTTTCTACGCCGGTATTCGCAGCAGCGCGGCGTCACCCGCATCGAAGGGCTGGTCGAGCAGGTGCAGCTGCATCCGGAAAGCGGCCATGTGCAGTCGCTGCAGCTGGCATCCGGGCAGACGGTGCACGGCGACTTGTTCATCGATTGCTCCGGCTTCGGTGGGCTGCTGATCGAGCAAGCGCTGCACACCGGCTATCACGACTTCACCCATTGGCTGCCGTGCGATCGCGCGCTGGCAGTGCCCTGCGAAAAAGTGGGCCCGCCCACGCCGTACACGCTCTCCACCGCGCGCAGCAGCCGGCTGGCAGTGGCGCATTCCGCTGCAACACCGCACCGGCAACGGCTATGTGTATTGCAGCGCGCATATCAGCGACGACGAAGCCGCCGCCACGCTGCTGGCCAATCTGGATGGCAAGCCGCTGGCCGACCCGCGCCCGCTGCGCTTCACCACCGGCCGGCGCAAGCAGTGCTGGAACCGCAATGTCGTCGCGCTGGGCCTGGCCAGCGGATTTCTGGAGCCACTGGAATCGACCAGCATCCATCTGATCCAGTCCGGCATTTCCAAGTTGCTGGAGCTGTTTCCGCGCGAGGGCATCAGCCCGGTGCTGGTGCAGCGCTACAACGACCGGCTGGCGTTCGAGTTCGACCGCATCCGCGATTTTCTGCTGCTGCACTACCACGCCACCGAACGCGACGACAGCGCGTTCTGGCGGCACTGCCGCCAGATGCCGATCACCCCCGAGTTGCAGGCCACGCTGAACCTGTTCCGCGACAGCGGGCGCTTCTATCGCAATGCCGAAGAAATGTTCGCCGAGATCAGCTGGGTGCAGGTACTGGTGGGCCAGGGCATCCTGCCGCAGGGGTATCACCCCTTGGTGGACCAGGTGCCCGACCGCGACGCCGAAGGCTTCCTGGCCAGCGTGGCGCATACCATTTCGCACTGCGTGGATGTGATGCCGGGCCACCAGCACTTCATCGACCGCTATTGCAAGGCAGCGGCAGTGCCGTAGGTGCGTTGGTTGCGCCGCGGCTTGAGCTGATGCTCCAAGGTGGTGGCAGTTGCGCTTGGCCGGTCCGGATGCATGGATCCAAGCATGCACTACCGGCGCACTCCGCTTGGGCGTCCAGGCGATGCAGACGCCTGGTGCAGCGGGTAACACGCTATCCGCCGCCGGCTACCGCGGCAGGCACGACGTGCCGGCCAAAAAAAGGACCGGGCACAAGGCCCGATCCTTCGAAAACCGGGACGTGCCCGGTGGACAATGAGTGACACAGCTTCCGACTGACATCGGACGCCGGCATGTTAACGAGACTTTCACGTTAAAGCAATGCTTTAATTATGATCGCCTAAGTTATTGAACTGCTTGATATCTTGCAGCTGTTGCTGCTCGATCAACCTGCTTGCACCAGTGCCGCACGGATCTCGTCCTGGATGGCGGTGGCAGCGGCTGCGGGGTCGGCAGCCAGGCGGATCGGGCGGCCGACGACAATCGCATCGGCGCCGTCGGTAAAGGCCTGCGCCACGCCGACCGTGCGCTGCTGGTCGTCGCCGACCGGGCCGCCGGGGCGGATACCGGGGCAGACGATCGAAAAGTCCGGACCGGTGGCACGGCGGATCGGGCCGGCTTCCTGGCCGGAAGCGATCACGCCATCGATCCCGGCGGCCTGTGCGGCCAGCGCGCGCTCCACCACCACGTCCACCGGTTCGCGGTCGATGCCCATTGCCGCCAGGTCTGGGCGGCCCATCGACGTCAGCACGGTGACCGCCAGCAGGCGCATGTCGCCATGGTTGGCGTCGGCGGCCGCCTGCAGCATGCCGGCGTGCCAGCCGTGCACGGTGCAATAGCTCACCGGCCACTGCGCCAGGCGGCGAATCGTGCCGGCCACGGTGGCGGGAATGTCGAAGAACTTGAGGTCCACGAACACACGCTTTTCGCGCTTGGCCAGCGCATCGAGCACGTGGAAGTACTCGCCCGATGCCAGCAACTCCATGCCGATCTTGTAAAAGGACGCCGAATCGCCGAGCCGGTCCACCCAGGCGATCGCCTCGTCGTGGCTGGGCACATCCAGCGCGAAGATCAGCCGCTCATGCGCGGCCAGCGGCAAGCGCGCGCGGCTCATCGGGCCACCTCCAGCGCAGCGCGCTTGGCGTCGTGGCGCTTTTGCCAGGGCTGCGCATAGTCGTTATTGAACTGCGCCGGCTCCCAGCCGCCGTAGCTGGGGTTGGGCAGCATCCACCAGCGTTCGCCGAACCAGTCGTGGTATTGCTGCAACAACGCGCCACGCGCCTGGCCGGTGTTGGCGGTGACCTGCACGAAGTCGCCCAACTGGTCGCCGAACTGCATCAGCACGCGGTACTTCTGTCCGGCCAGCTGGCGGCGGCAGTTCTTTTCGCTGCCGTTCTGCTCGCAGCCGGGCACCACCGTGCCCAGGCCGAGAAAGACGCTGTCGTCGGCCACCGGCAGGCCCACGCTGCGCAGATTGGCCAAGGTGGCGTCCTTCAGGTGCACCGCGCGGTTGGAAATGTAGATCAGGGTGATGCCGCGGGCACTGGCGGCCTTGGCGAAATCCACCACGCCGGGGATGGCGGTGGCCTTCTTCTCGGCCACCCACTGGTCCCAGCTCAGCTCGTCGTATTCCTTGCCATCGCGCAGCAGGCGCGCCTGATAGGGCGAGTTGTCCAGCACGGTCTCGTCCACATCCAGCACCACCGCCGGCTTCAGGCCGGTGGCGGCGTTGCCGCGCTCTTCCGGCACCAGCGCGTCCCAGTTGGGCTGCTTGAGCGCGGCATCCAGCTTGTCGGCAGCGGCGCGGTAGGTCTGCTCGGCCACGGCGCGGTATTCCTCCGAGCGCTGCATCCACAGCACCGCGTTGAGGTTGTCGTCGCCGGCAGGGATGGCTTGCAGCAGCGGCCGGGGAGGCCTGTTTCGCCGAAGCGGCACTGGCTGCCGCGTTGGCGGACACGGCAGCGGCTTGCGCACGCTGGCCCGTCTCCTCTTGGCCGGGCTTGCAGGCGCTCAAGGCCAGCGCGGTGCAGGCGAGCAGGGATAACGGTGCGTAAAGCGAGGGGCGCATGGCATCCACCAGAACAGGAGCGGCAATGAAGCCCGCGATTTTAGCGGGTTCGCGTGGTGCTGCCCTGCCCGTTTTCGCCGCCGATGCGCGCGCCGGCCGACCTGGCACGTTGCGGGGCTTGCGGCATGCGACATCGCTCCACTGCCTGCACGGTGGGCTCGCCCGCTGCGGGGCACGCGGACCTGGCGCCCTCCGGCCAGCAACACGCTGGTCGATGACGCCGGGACACACGCAGCGGGGATGGCCGCAACACCATCACCACACGGCCCGAGCGCGGCGTTGCACGGCGAACGACGCGCAGACCGCCAGGCACGGGATCGGCATATCCTTCCCTGCTGATTGCCCAGGAGCTGCCGCATGACAGAGACATCGTCCATCCCCGTGCTCGATACCGCCCAGGCCCGCGTGCTTGGCTGCCTGATCGAAAAAGAGGCCACCACCCCGGACGCCTACCCGCTCACCGTCAACGCCGCGCAGGTAGCCGCCAACCAGAAGACCGCGCGCGAGCCGGTGCTGAGTCTGCAAACCGGCGTGGTGCATCACGCGTTGCGCCAGCTGGAAACGCTGGGCCTGGTGCGCCAGCAGTTTTCTTCGCGTGCCGAGCGTTACGAACACCGCCTTGGCAGCGTGCTGGACCTGACCCGCCAGCAAGTCGCACTGATCGGCCTGCTGCTGTTGCGCGGCCCGCAGACGCTAGGTGAGCTGTACGCACGTAGCGAACGGCTGGCGCGTTTCAACGATGCCGAGGATGTGCGCCATCACCTGGAGCGGCTGATCCAGCGTGGCCTGGCGGTGCAATTGCCGCGTGCCAGCGGTCAGCGGTCAGCGCGAAGATCGTTACATGCATCTGCTCAGCGGCGCGCTGGATCTCGACGCGCTGCAGGCCGCAGCTGCAACGCGCGAGAGCGCGCGCGCGCGGCGCCGACACCGCTGCCCTGGAAGCGCGGGTGCAGAGCCTGGAAGAGCAGCTGCAGGAACTGCGCGAGCAAGTCAGCGAACTGCGCGCCCGCGTGGGCGAGTAAGCGCGAGGAGCGAGCGGCCTGCGCAGCCGCCAACCGCGCGCGACCGATGCCTGCTGCAGCACCGACCACGCGCGTACTGCGGTGACTGTGCGCAGGTCCTTGGCTCACCGCCTGCCAGGCTGTGAGCCACGTCGGGGTGCCTCGGCGGTCGGTACTGGCCGGATCACGCCGTCGCCGGCACCCGTTCCAGCACGCCGCCCGCGTAGTCGGCCTGGAACGGCAGGTCAGGCCGATGCACGTAGCCGATGAAGCAGTCGCACCGCGTGTTGGGGCAGCTGCGGGTACGCAACTGCGCCGCGAAACTGCCGTCGTACAGATTGCCCAGCGGCGCATCGACGAAATGACAGCGCCGCACGGTGCCGTCGCCATCCACCGACAGCACCGATTCACCGGTCAGGCAGGGCGCACCGAAGCTAGGTGGCGGAGTGAGGTTGTAGCCGAAGTGCGGATCGATCCGGCTCAAGCGCTGCACCTGCTCGGGCGTGTAGTAGTCGGGTGGCCGCGGATCGAAAGCGTTGAGCCACATCGGCGTGGTGTCGGGCAAAGCTGCGCGTAGCGCCTCGATCTCGTCCATGTGCGCGTGCGCGGCTACCATGCCCACGCTGTGCCGCACGCCGCGTTCGCGCAACGCCTGACAGCGTTTCAGGAAGGCCGCGCGCGTCACCTGGCTGGGGTGGTAGGTGCACCATAATGCCAGGCGGTCGAGATTGGCCGCGTCGAGCCAGCGCAGGCCAACGCATAGATTGGTCTGGATCGCCACGCGGCGCAGCTGCGGCAGCTGGCTCAGCTGCACCATCGCCTCGCGGTAATGCCGCCGCACCAGGCCTTCGCCCCAGGGCGTGAACAGGATCGACAACGGCCGCGTCTGCGCCTGCGCCCAGGCGACGAACCGCGCCAACTCCTGCGCGTCGCGACGCAGTGCGGCGGCGCTGTCGTAGGTCTTGGCGAACGGGCAGTAATCGCAGCTGTAATTGCAGCTGCTGAGCCGGCCGCGATAGAGCAACGACAGATGCATCGGCCGCCTACCCGACCTGGTACTGCTGCATGCGCTCGACGATCGGCGCCGAGGTCAGCCACGGGCCAACGGTATCGGCGCGCTCCATGCCGGCGGCGGTGAGCGACAGCAGGCTGCCCTGCCACTGCGCCAGCCCCAGCGCCAGCAACTCCTGCAGCTGCGGCAAGGCATCCAGGCAGTCCATGCCGAAACGCTGGCGGAAGTCATCGCGATCCAGCCCTGGCACCACCAGCAGCGACTGGATCGCATGCCGCCGCCGCGCATCGTCGGCGTCCAGCGCAATGCCGTAGTCGGCGCGTGCAAAGCTGGCCGGGTCGCGCTGCAGATAGTGTTCGAGTATATCCGCCACCGAGCGCCGGCTCACCCCGTATTCGCTGGAGTAATGCAGCCCGGCGGTATACGAGCGCGCACCGCAGCCGATGCCGACCATGCCATCGCTCTGGCAGCAGTACACAGGCGCGTCGCCATCGGGTGCATGCGGGGCGCGGAACATGCGCATCGAGATCTGGGTGTAGCCGGCTGCCAGCAGCCGGTCGCGCCCGGCCCGGTACAACGCCAGGCGTTCGTCCAGTGGTTCGGGCTGCAGCACGAAGCTGCGTCGCCCGCCGGCCTTGGCCTCGATCCGGCCCAACCCGGTCATTGGCCGCACGTACAGCGGGTACAGGTACAGCTCTTCCGGCGCGAAGGCCAAGGCGCTGTCGATCGAGGCCAGGAAGCTTTCCACGGTCTGCCCGGCGATGCCGTAGATCAGATCCAGGTTCAGCGTCGGGATGTCGTGGGCGCGAATGATGTCGATCGCACGTTCCACCGTCTCGCGCTGCTGCGGCCGCACCAGCGCGCTCACCTCGGCGGCACTGAAACTCTGGATGCCCATGCTGACGCGGTCGATCCCGGCCTGCCGCAACACCTGCAGCTTCTCGGCATCGACGGTTTCCGGCGAGACCTCGATCCCGGCCGGGATGGTATCCATCGCGATCGTCGCGTGACGCGCCACCATGTCGAACACCCGCTGCAACTGCCCCGCATCCAGATAGCTTGGCGTGCCGCCGCCCATGGCAAAGCGCACGAAACGGTGCGCGCCCAGCGCCTGCACGGTGGCGCGCAATTGCTGCTCCATCTGCGCCAGATACGCCTCCACCTGCGCCGGCGCTGGCCGTGCCAGCGCAAACAGATTGCAGAACCCGCAACGATAGGAACAGAACGGGATGTGCAGATACAGGAACAGCGCCTGCCGGCGCTCGTCGGCCCACACCTGCGACAACGGCACCGCCGGCTGCAACGGCCGATAACTGGTTTTATGCGGGTACGAATACGAATACGCCTGATACGGCGGCAAGCGCAGCAGATCGGCCAACGACGGCAAGCTCATGGGGTGACCAGGAAATGGGCATAAGGCACGGTCATCACCACCTCGTGGGCCAGACGATGGCCATGGTAACCATCCTCGCCGTAGGCGGTGCCGTGATCGGAACAGACGATGGCAAACGCACCGCCGCGCGCGCGCAAGGCGGTAAACAGCGGCGCCAGTGCGGCATCGACATAGCGCAATGCGGCGCAGTGGCTGTCGAAGTCGTCGTTGACGGCGCCGGGCACGTAATGCCGATTGGGCTGGTGCAGCGCCGAGACGTTGATGAACAAAAAGCAGCGCGTGTCGCGCAACGCCGGGTCGCCCAGGCGCGCGCAGGCCAATGCCACTTGATGCTCGGTGGAGTCGATCGCGGTCACGCCGAAGTCCGGCGTCCAGTGGCTCTCCTGGAACAGGCCGGGCAACTGCCGACCGAGTGCGTTGCGCTTGTTGAAAAATCCGGTGCCGCCGATGCACAGCGTGCGATAGCCGCACCGCGCCAGGCCATCGATGATGTCGCCGCTGTCGGCAAACACCTGGGTCTGCGCCACGATGGTCTCGCTGCCATCGAAGGCCAGCGCGAACAGGCGCGGATGCGGGCCCTGGCGGGCAGGCGTGGGCAGGAAGCCGGCGAAGAAGGCCATGTGGGCGGCGTAGGTGAAGCTGCCCGGGGTATGCCGCCGTTCCCAGCCATCGGCCGGCAGATACGGCGCCAGCACCGGCAGTTCGCCGCGCGCAAAGCAGCGCTGCGCGGCGTCGTAGCGCAGCGTATCCAGGGTGATCAGCACGATGTCGCGCGCACCGACGATGGCGTGCATGTCCGGCAATTGCTCAGCCATGCCGTCGTCGCCCGTCGCCGGCATGGGCAGCAACCGTGCCGAGTGCCGCCTGATCTTCGTAGGTCGTTCGCCCCTGCCAGCGCAGCTCCGGCAGCAGGTCACCGAACCCATTGGCTTCCAGCACGTGGCAGCGCCCGTCGCGCTGGATCAGGTCGAAGCCGATCATGCGGCAGTCGGCAAACACGCGCGCGGCCTGCGCCACCGTGGCCGACACCAGCGCGTCCACGTCCGCGCCCTGCCACGCCTGCGCTGGCAGACGCGTATTGCCCAGATGCAGATTGGTCAGCGCGCCGCGGCTGGCGCGTGCCACGCGTTGCCGCGCCACGCCATCCAGCGCGACGACCCGCAGGTCGTAGTGATGGCCCGGCAAGCCGGGCGCGCGCGGCTTGGGAATCCACCGCTCCAGATAGGCGCCCTGCGCGGCGATCGCATCCACCAGCGGCGCGATCTCGGTGCGTTGGGTGTAGCGGCGCTGGCGCAATGCATTGAACACGCGCACGCGGCCCTGCTCCACGACCAGCTCGGCCGAGCCGCTGGCGATCTCGCGCCCGTCGCGGTGCCAGCGATACGCCAGCACGCCGGCGCCGGACGATCCATAGCGCGGCTTGAGAAACGCCTGGCTGCAGCCGCTGGCCTGCAGGCAGACGCGCATCTCGGCATAGCTGCTCACGCTGCCCAGCAGCGTAGGCACAGCCACGCCTGCGGCAGCCAGGCGCTGCTGGCAGGCGAGTTTGTCCGTCATCGCCAGCAGGCCGGCCGGCGGGTTCAGATACTGCGCGGCCGGCAGCGACGCAAGCAGGTCCGCAAACCCGGCATACCACAGCTGCTGATGGGCCAGCTCGCCATGCGCCAGCGGTGCCGGTGCCGCGCCCTGCGCTCCCAGCCGACGCCAGCCGCGCAGCACCAGCGCCTGATGCACCTCAGGCACCTCCCCGGGCGATTCGAGCTTGACCCGCGCGGCCGGGTGGCGTGCCAGCCAGTCCTGCAGCAGCTGCAGATAGTCGAACACCACCGCCGCAGGATGCCCCTGCGCCTGCAATGCCTGCTGCAGGGCCGCGATCCTGCGGCTGTCCCGCGGCCCCACCACGACCCAAGGCATGCTCACCTCATTCGGAGACGGCGACGTAGCGCTCGTCCTCGTCTTCCTCTTCGGGATCCTCCAGGATCACCGTCACCGGCAACGCTGCCAGCCGGGCCTGCCACTCGGCAGAGATGTAGTGATGGCTCAGATCGATCCGTTGCAGCTGGCCCAGATGCGTGCTCTCGCACAGCGCGCGCGCGCCGACGTCGCCGATCGTGCCCAGCGACAGATCCAGCACCTCCAGCGACCCCAGCCACGGTTGCGCCGCCAGCCAGGTCGCCAGTTCATCGGTGTTGGCGGCGTTGCGCAGGCCCAGATAGCGCAGCCGTTCGGGGCCGATCGCCGCCAGCAACCGCTGGTAGGTACCCAGGTCGCCATCGAAGCCGTAGTCCTCCACGCCCAGCCACAGCTCCAGGTGCTGCAGGGCCGGCAGCGTGGAGGCGGCGATCGCCTGCACGATCGCCGATGGCAGGCCGCCGCATTCGATCGCCAGTTCCTGCAGCTGCGCATGCGCAAACGGCGTCAGCTTCAATTGCGAGGAGCCGCGGATGCGCAGTGATTCCAACGCCGGAAACGCCGCCAGCAGCGGGGTGTAGTCGGTCTGGATGATCCAGGAGATCTCGCAGTCTTCGTAGGTCATGTCGCCGACGAACAGCGCGCGCAGCGCAGGCAATTCGTCGCGGCGTTCGATCAACCGCTGCAGATAGCCGCTGGGGCCTTCATCATGCGATTCGCGCCACGAGCCGATGATCAACGCCTGGATGCTGGCCGGATCGACCTGCGCCAGCAGGCTGTCGAGCAGCGCCGCCTGGGTGTCCTCGCCTTCGTACTCCTGCCGCAGCCGGTACACCACATCGCCGCCGCTGGCCGGCTGATCGACGCTGAAGTCCACCACCCGCTTGCCACGGTAGAATTCCGAATACTGACCAATCGTCATTGCATTGCCTCCCTGGCTCGGTGAGCGGGCAGGATACCCGCACATCCATGGCAGCCTCGTTAAGCGGGGCTGCCCGTTCCATTGTCCACCACCGATCGTCCGCGCAGCGGCCGGTCGCGCGTTCTCTCGAAGGATCGACCGCATGCAAGCCTCGTCTGATGCCGCCGCGCGTGTTCGCGCCACCGTCCACTCCGCCACCAGCGGGTTGATCGAACGCGATCAATTGGCCGAACTGATCGTGCTGGCAGCGGTGGCCCAGGAGCATCTGCTGATCATCGGCCCGCCGGGCACCGCCAAGAGTGCGGTGGTGCGGCGCGTCGCTGCCGCACTGGGCGGACGTTATTTCGAATATCTGCTGGGCCGCTTCACCGAACCGGCCGAGCTGTTCGGCCCGGTGGACCTGCGCAAGTTGCGCGAGGGCAGCGTGCAGATCGATGTGACCGGGATGTTGCCGGAAGCGGAGATCGCCTTCCTCGACGAAGTCTTCCTGGGCTCCACCGCCATCCTCAATACCTTGCTGGGCCTACTCAACGAGCGCCGCTTCCGGCGTGGCCAGACCGACCTGCACTGCCCGTTGCGGCTGTGCGTGGGCGCGGCCAACGCGCTGCCGGAAGACGATGCGCTGGCGGCCTTCAGCGACCGCTTCCTGCTGCATCTGTTCGTCGACCCGGTGGCCGATCACCAGCTGGAGGCCTTGCTCGCCGGCGGCTGGCAGGCCGAGCGCGCACCGCTGCAACACACCGCCGGGCTGGCCGACCTGGACCTGTTGTGCGCGCAGGCACGCATGGTGGACATGGATGGCGCACGCACGGCGCTGGCCGCGGCGATCCGGACATTGCGCGGCGCCGGCATGCAGCTCTCGGACCGCCGCCTGGTCAAGACCCAGCGGCTGATCGCCGCCGCCTGCGTGCTGGCCGGACGCACCCAGGCCAGCGAGGCCGATCTGTGGCCGCTGTTCTATGTGCTGCCGACACGCGAGCAGCAAACCAGCGCACAGGACCTGCTGCGCGGCACCCTGGCCGCTGCTGACAATCCCACATTGCGCGCGGCCGTCGAACAGGCCGCCCTGCAACCGCTCTCGCGCACTGCGCGGCTGGTCGAGGCCGCCCAGTGCTGTCTGCAGGATCCGCACACTCCGGCCCTGCGCACCATGGCCGAAGCCTTGCTGCGCGAGATCGATGCCAACTTCACCGCCGCCTCGCTGCCGGCCGAGCTGGCCCACGAACGCACGCGCCTGATCGAGCAGATCGGCAGCGGCGCGTGAACTGGTCGTGGCAGGACGAGCCGGTGCCGGTCGCCCCGCAGGGGGTGATCGGCGTGGGCGATGCCGCACGCGCGTTGCTGGCGGCATGGGAGCGCGTGCCCGACGGCGCGGGCTTGCTGGTGAGCGCCACGGCGCACGCCGTGCTGCTGACCGGCCCTGCAACGCAGCTGCCCTGGGCCAACGGCGCAATACGTGGCACCGCGCGCGGACGCCGCCGGCCTGTGGTTGCCCACCGCCGAACGCCCCGACCTTGCGCTGGAACTGCTGGAGCGTGCGCTGCGCCGCCAGTACGGGCTGCAGCCGTTGTTGCTGCTGCGCTCACCTGCGCTGGTGCTGCCACTGCATCGGTTGCTGCCGGCGCGTCCCGAGGTCGTGGCGCAGATCCGTCAGCACTGGGAGGCCGCGTGAGTGCCGCGCTGCAGCTACCCGCCCCGCTACAGGCCTGGCGGCTGTGGCTGGACTGGTTCGACCCGGAAATCGCCTCCCAGCTCGGCACCTGGCTGCTGCGTCTTGACCCCTTGCTCGGCCGCGACAGCCTGCGCCGCGCCGACGGAGACGCCGAGCCTGACGGCATCGACGACCTGCGCCGACGCGGCAGCTACACGCATCTGCTGCTGAGCGAGTGGGCACTGGCCGACGCATTGCCGGAGGAATTCCTGCGCCGTGCCGCACACGCCGAACACCTGTTCCTGGTGCCCCGCATGCAGGCGCGCACGCGCGATGCCCGTCTGGTGGCGATCTTCGATGCCGGTCCGGCGCAGTGGGGGCGCCGCGTCTGGCGCAGATTGCGTTGTGGATCCTGCTGGCACGCCGTGCGCAGTCCGCCAATGCGCGCTTTGTCTGGGGCCTGGCGCATCTGCCCGGCGACCTGCACGACGCCGACAGCCCCGCCCGGCTGCAACAGCTGCTGCAGGGCCGCACCTTCGAGGCGACCGGCCTGCAGCATGCGCAGGCCTGGGCCACGCAGTTGGCAAGCGCGACGCCCACCACCAGCGAGTGCTGGTGGATCGGCGCGCAGCCGGTGCAAGCGGCACCGTTCCACCACCAGGCCGGCATCGCGCCTGCGGCCGATGCGCATCTGCAGGTGATGCTGCAGACGCGCCACGGCACCCGCAGCAGCCTGTTGCCGGTGCCTGCGAGCATGGCCGCCAGGCAGCTGCTGCGCGGGCATTTCATCGACATGCAACGCCCTACCGAGGCAGACACCGCGAAACACGTGGTCAGGGGCAAGTTTTCGCTGCGCCATGCGCCGCTGTTCAGCCCGGACGGCAGCCATGTCGCGCTGCTGCTGGCAGACGGCTGCCGCAGCGCGATGGTGAAGGTACAGCCCGCCGACATCGTCAAACGGGCGGCGCCGCGCTACCACCAATGGGCGCAGGGTGGTCAGCCGCTGTGCCTTGCGGCGCAAAACAAGCACCTGGGCGGCATCGTCGCTGTCCGGGAGCAGGCCGAGTTCTGGAATCTCGATGGCATGCCCGGCTCCATCGATGCCGGCGGGCAAAGCATCTGCCCCGCCCCAGGCCAGGTGCGGCTGCGTCCGTGCGTATGGCTCAACAGCGGCGGCAAACCGCAGCGGTTCCTGCTGTGGGACCAGCACGGCCGGCTGATGACGTGGACGCGCGATACCAACCATGTGCAGCGGGTTGCGCAAGGCAGCGAGATCGCCGGGCAGCTGGTGGCGCTGGCGCAAAGCGATGCCGAACACGCGGTCTACGCCACCTATGTCGCTGGCGAACTGCGGCTGCTACGCCTGCACCGCGCCGGCAAGCAGGACCTGGTCCTGCAGCTGGCGCTGGGGTCGCGTCCGCCGGTCGTGTTGCTGCGCAGCCTGCCCCAGGAGGGTCAATGGCGTGGCGCCATTGCCCTGGAACTGGCAAGCCGTCAGGCCGGTGGCGACCGCTCGCTGGCGTACCGGGTGCTGCACGGGGGTCGGCCGATGGCTTTCAGGAATTCGAGGCGATCGTGGCATCCGGCGACAGACCGATTGGCCTGATCGGCGACCCGGACGCACCGCAGCACAGCCTGCTGCTGGTACTGCGCGCCGATCGTCGCGCGCTGCTCGCCATCGGGGCCAGCGGCCGGCGGACACTGCATCGTGCCGCCAGCGAGATCAGCGCCGCGGCGGTGTCCAGCGATGGCGCGCGGGTTGCACTGGTCACCCTGCAGGGGCAGGCGTGGATCCTGGGCGATGGCGGGCTGACCCCGCTGATGGTCGTGCAGGGCCAGGCCGAGCAACCCGGCCATGAGTAGTTCCGCACGCACGGACAACGCGGGCGCCAGCGTGCGGTACCCGCTGTGGCATGGCAGCCAGATGGTATCGGCGCTGTGGTTCTCGGCAGCGTGGCTCAGCCCGGACCAACGCCTGGCCAGGCTAGTGCGCGCCTGGCAGCCCGGTAGCCGGGCGCTGCGCTTTGCCGACGGCGATGTGCTGTGCTTCGCTGCGCCGCGTGCGCTGGTTTGCGAGCAGGCGCCCGGCCTGGTGCTGTGCCAGGTGCATGGCGGCCTGTTCTCCGGCGCGCTGACCGCCGCCGAGGCGGCGCAGTTACCCTCCGCCGATATCGGCCTGGTCCATGGCGCCCAGGTGATCGCCTTGCAGTGGCAACACGCGGTGGCGCTGGATCCATCCGAGGCGATCGACGTGTCCGGCTACCCGCTGCACATGCCCTACGACTGCAGCCCGGGCGAGCCACCGCTGGAGGTGGACCGGCTGCGCGGCAAACCGTTGCGGCAACTGCTGGGCAAGGCCGTCCCACCAGCCAGCGCCGAGCGCGATGCGTTTCTGCACGCGCTGAAGACGCAGCGCCCCGGCGTTGAGAACAACACGCTGTGGCAACGCCTGCTGGCGCGCGCTCAGCGCACCCTGGACAGCGAGCACGCACCGGCATCGCAGGGATCCGCAGCCACCGGGCACAACGCTGTCGTGCCGGCACGCCGGGACGCAGCATCCGTGTCGGCGTGGCGCACGCGGCTTGCCCGCGCACTGGTTGCCTCGCGGATGGCCAGCCTGGTCGGACGTCACCAGGGCGCCTACATGCGCCGGATGCTGCGCCAGTTCGAAACTGGCGATCTGGACGAAGCCTTGCGCAACGCGCTGCCGCTCGATGGCGTGGGCGAGTCGTTGGGGCAGGCGTTCGGGGTGCCCCAGCGGCGCAGCGACCTGAGTCTGTCACGCACGCGCGGCGCCGGCACCAGCATCGGCCTGGGCGAAGAGCTGCAGGCGCATCTGCGCGCGACCTATCGCAGCGCCTTCGCGCGCCTGGACCGCGAGGGGCAGATCGATCGTGCGGTGTTCGTGCTGGCCGAATTGCTCAATGCGCGCCAGGAGGCGCTGGACTATCTGGTCAAGCACGCTCGCTACAAACAGGCCGCGGAGCTGGCGCTGGGCTGGGACATGTCGGCGGCGATGATCATCCGGCTGCTGATGCTGTCCGGCGACCACGCGCGTGCGGTGCAGGTGGCGCGCCGCGATGGCGCCTTTGCCGCCGCCATCCAGCTGCTGCACGGCACCGAGCGCGCGCTGGCCGACGCGCTGCGGCTGGAATGGGGCCAGGCACTGGTGCAGACCGGCGACTGGCTGGCCGCCGTGGACGCGGTGTGGCCGATGCACACAGCGCGCAACCAAGCCGCGCAGTGGCTGTTGGCCGCGGAACAGGCCGGCAGCACGCTGCGCGCACGCGCCCTGGTCAAGCGCGCGCAGCTGTTGCCAGACACGCTGGAACAGTACGCCGACCGCATCGCCGCGCTTGCGGACCCCACCGCCGATCCGGCACCGCGCAGCGAAATGGCAGCAGCGCTGCTGGTGGATGCGTCCCCCAACCGCTGGCTGCAACAGCTGGCACGGCAGTTGCTGCCGGCGATTGCCGCCGATCATGCGCTCGCACGCAACAGCCTGTCGGTCGGCGATCTGACCACGCTGCTGAAACTGGCCAACGACCCACTGCTCAGCGCCGATATTCCCGCCTTCAAACCACACGTCACGGCCAGCCAATCCAAACTATGGGACGGCGCCACCACCCTGCGACTGCAGGCACCGCAGGCCGGTCTGGCGGCCATCCACGATGTGGCTGCACTCCCGGGTCGCCGTTATCTGCTGGCCCTGGGCGAAGCCGGTGCGGCGGTGGTGGACGCGCACGGGCGCCTGCTGCGGCGCTACCCGGCGCCTGCATTCGGTGTGGTCATCGCCGACAGTGGGCAGGTCGCCCTGGCAATCGCACCGCGTGAGCGCGTGTCCACCGTCCATCGGCTGGATTTGATCACCCATGCGGTGCGCGACCTTGGCCAGATCGCGCTGCAGTACGCCGCGCCCAGCTACAGCGGAATCGGCTGGAGCATCGTGGTCGACAACCGGCTGCTGGTCGTCGATACCGACAAGGATCTGCACAGCGTGCTGTGGCACGTCGGTGACCTGCCCGGCCCGGTGATTGCGGCGGGATTCTTCAGCGATTGCGAGGTGTATCTCGTGCAGGCCCGCGAGCACCTGGAAGACTGGACCTACAGCCTGCCTGCGCGACGCCTCAAGGCGCGCGAGTCCCTGCGCGTTGAGCCGCAAACGCCGCTGCTCGCGCATCGGCTCGGCAGCGTGCAGCAAGCGGATGTGCGCGCCGATCCCGATGGCGACATTTGACTGCACTACCAGCACTCCGGCAGCGCCCGTCAGCGCCGTTTGCACGAACGCAGCGCCGCATCCGGCACGCCGGATGGCTCAAATGTGGTGGCGCTTGAAGCGGGATTCCTGGTTGGCCTGCATTGGCCGCATGGCTCGCGCTATCTGGTGGTGCGCCACCAGGACGGCGGCATCGTTGCGTCGCTGGACTGGCCTGCGGGCATCGCGGTCAAGGTGCGCGAGCAGTCCGGCCATCTGCTGTTCCACGACGCGCACGGCCGTTTACTGGATCTGCAGACCGATCGCTCGCTGACCCATGCCATGTCCTTCCTCGGCTAGCGCATGTGAGAATCACACGCTGAGGCAGGCGCGAAGACGCAACCCCAGGCGGATGCATTGCGCCAAGCCCCATGCAGCGCCGAGGTCGCAGCGGCGCTCGCGACGCTCAGGTCGGTGTATCCACCTCGTCCCAGTCGGCGTCTTCGAAGTGCAGCAGCCAGTTGAGCGCGTAATGCCGCTCGTACACCACGCCGGGCACGATGCCGGCGGGGACCGTCTGACCGGATTGCCCGGCCTGGCGCACTGCCCAGTGCAGGCGCAGGTGGCGGTCCAGCGCATCCAGCAGCTCCGGCACCGGGCGCAGCGTTGGCGGCGGTGCCGTGGGAATCTTGGCGCGCTCCAGCGCGCGCTGCGCCACGCCGGGCACATCGCACAGACCGGTGGGCAGCGGCAGGGTGTCGGTCATGCCCACCGCCCATTGCAGCAGCGCCAGGCTTTCGTAGCGCCAGCCGAAGTTGGCCAGTTGCTGCGCATCCGGCTGCGCGTGTTCGAAAAATGCCTGTTCCTGCGGTGACACGGCGGCCTGCAGTCCCGGCAGGCGTTCGGCCATGTCGGTCAGCGACGGCGGCGTATCGCCGGCGGCCAGGATTTCCGCCCGCAGCGCCACCGCAAACAACCCCAGCATGCGCGCGGCAATGCTGTCCGGCGTCCGCAGGCGGGCCTCGGCCTCCCCGGCACCGGCGGCAGGCTCGGTGGCACACGGATGCCCAGCGCTGCCAGCTGGTCGTGCTGCCGCGCGCGGCGCTCCAGCGCGTCCGGCGGATAGGGCAGCTGCGCCTGCGCATCCAGTGGCGACTCGCCCTGGCTGATCAGCACCCGGCCCTGCGGGTCGCGCACGCTGCCATCGGCCAGGAAACACACGGCATTGGCCTGCTCGGCCCACTGCGCCAGCGCGCCGAAGTCGGCATCGTCGACCTGGAAGCTGAAGTGCTGGCGCACCCGCTGCACATGCCGCATCAGGTGATAGCGCGATTGCGTCATCTGCCCATCGCCGGCCTGGTTCACGTAGCCGACGAAGCCATGCAAGTGATCTGTCAGCTCCGGATCGGCATGGTCGCGGTGCTGCACGGCAGCCTGCGGCAGAAAGTCTGGCCACAGCGGCGCGCGCAGCGTGGAATAGGCGTTGACCAACAGTGCCATGCAGGCATCCCTGTGCGGTGGAAAACAGCCGGCAGGGTGACGCAGCGCCGCTCAGCTGTCCACGCCACCGCGGCGGAGGTCGATCGTGTAGTACGCCACGGCCTCGGTGCCGGGACTGAGCACCCGCAAGCTGTCGTAGCGCAGCCCCAGCGCTTCCAGCGCGCGGATCGACTCCGCATTGCCTGGCGAAACGATCGCGCACACTTGCGTCAATCCCAGTCGCTGGCGTGCATGCTCCAGCACCGCGCGCCCGGCTTCGGTCACATAGCCCTTGCCGCGATACGCGGGCAACAGCGCGAACCCGATATGCGGCACCGGCAAGGTCTCGCGGCACAACAGACCCAAGGTGCCCATGAAGGCGCTTGCCTCGCGCGTTTCCAGCGCCCAGTGCGCGAAGCCGTGTTGTTGCTGATGGGCCTGCGCCCATTCGCGCACATGCTCGCGCGCCTGCTCGCGGGTGCGGATGCCGCGGTCGTTGATGCCGGCGATGAAGGCAGGATCGTTGACCAGCGCCAGCATCGCCTCCGCATCGCGTTCGGGGTCGAGCAGACGCAAGCGCACGCGAGCGGTTTCGAGGATGACGGTCACGGCGCACTCCGTTGGCGGGAGCCTCAGACTGCCGTGCGGCAATGGCACTGACAAGCCTGACCACAGCACGCATGGCCACGCTGCATGGCGCGCAAGGTCGGTGATGTCACGCAGGTTGGGCGGTGCAATCGTCGCGCACCACCGATGGGTCTTGCGGCCATCGGCGCGTTGCCGGCTTGCATCGTTGGCCTGCAGCGCTTCGGGCTTGGGCCGGCGAACGACAGCGCGAGCCATCATGCCGGGCCTGCATGCCAGGCTGCTCCGCTTCTGTGGCAGGTCGCGTGCCTCGGCGCGTAGTGCGCATGTCGAGGTGCAACGCTGAGCCCTGATGTACTTCTTCTGCCACCGCATGGCAGGTCATTGCACGATGCGCTGTGTTCTTTCACACGCGATGCCGTGCAGTGCAGCCGGCTCAGAAGGTTAAGCGCAAGGCACGCTTCGCAACCGATGTGTGGCACGTGCGCACCAGCAGCGCATCCGGCCCACGCCCAGCACCGTCTTGCGTGCCAGGCTCACCTCTTCATGCAGGTGGCACCACGCTGCCCGCGCGACTCAGTGGAACTCAATCGAACAATGCCTGGATCGCCGCCAATCCCGCACTGGCGCGTTCTTTCTTGCGCTCGGCATCGGCCACCGGGTCGGCGCCATCGCGCTGCAGTTCTTCGGCCGGAATCTCATCGAAAAACCGGCTCGGCTTCAGTCGCACATGCTCGCCGAACTTGCGCGTCAGCTTGCTGTGACTCATCCACAACTGCTCCTTGGCGCGGGTGATGCCCACGTACAGCAGGCGGCGTTCTTCCTGCAAATTGCCTTCTTCCAGGCTCACTTCGTGCGGCAGCACGCCGTCCTCGCAGCCGACGATGAAGACATAGCGAAATTCCAATCCCTTGGACGCATGCATGGTCATCATGCGCACCTGGTTGCCGCCATCGTCCTTGTCGTTGCGCGACAGCAACGCCAACTGCGCAGCCAGATCGCTGGCGCTGGCGCCGCGCGGACCACCTTCGAACCACTCTCGGCCAGCTCGTCCAGATTGCGCTTGCGCCGCTGGAAGCCGGTTTCGTCCTTGGACTGATTGCGCAGGTCGTTGAGCAGACCGGACTTGTCGGCGAGCAGGCGCACCAGTTCGCCGGCCGGCATGCTGGACGAGTGCTCGCGCATGTCGCGCAGGATGTCGGTAAACGCACTCAAACCGTTGGCCGCGCGCGGCGGCAAAAATGCTGCAAGGCGCCCATCGACTCGGCTGCGCGCGACATCGGTACCGACTTGGCGCTGGCCAGCTCGGCCAGGCGCGCCAGCGAGGTCGCACCCACTTCGCGCTTGGGCGATTGCACGGCACGCAGGAACGCCGCGTCGTCGTCCGGATTGACGATCAACCGCAACCACGACAGCAGATCCTTGACCTCCTGCCGCTCCAGGAACGCGGTGCCGCCCGTGAGGTGATACGGCACGCGCAACAGCTGCAGCGCTTTTTCCAGCGGCCGCGACTGGAAATTGCCCCGGAACAGGATGCAGAAATCGCTCCACGGCACCTGCTTGGCGGTGCCCAGGAACGAAATTTCAGCGGCCACCTTTTTCGGCCTCGTGCTCGCTGTCGCGGCATTCCCACACGCGGATGCGCTCGCCGTCGGCCTGGTCGCTCCACAAGGTCTTCAAATGCTCGTGCGGGTTATGCGCGATCAACGCGTTGGCCGCACGCAGCACACGATTGGAGCAGCGGTAGTTCTGTTCCAGCTTGATGATTTCCAGCGCCGGATAATCGCGCGCCATCTGCTTGCAGGTTTTCCGGATTGGCACCGCGCCAGGCATAGATGCTCTGGTCGTCGTCGCCCACGCAGGTGAAGTTGCCGCGCGGGCCGGCCAGCATCTTCAGCAGCCGGTACTGCGCATCGTTGGTGTCCTGGCACTCGTCCACCAGCAGGTAGCCGATGCGCTCGCGCCAGCCCATCACGATGTCTTCGTTGGCTTCCAGGATCTGCACCGGCAGACGGATCAGGTCGTCGAAGTCCACTGCGTTGAAGGTGGTCAGCCGCGCCTGGTAGCGCTCGTACAAGCTGGCCGCTTCCTTCTCGCGGGTGCTGCGTGCGGCCGCCATCGCCTGCTCCGGCGACAGGCCAGCATTCTTGGCGCGCGAGATCAGGTTCTTGGCATCCTCGATCGCATCCGGCTTGGCGCCGTGCATCAGGTCCTTGATCTGCGCAGCCGCGTCATCGGAGTCGAAGATCGAGAACCCGCGCTTCAGTCCGGCGGCGGCATGTTCGATCTGCAGGAACTTCAAGCCCAGCGCATGGAAGGTGCAGATGGTCAGGCCGTCGGCGCCGTCGCCACGGATGCGCTTGGCCACACGCTCGCGCATTTCCTTGGCCGATTTGTTGGTGAAGGTGATCGCGGCGATCCGCTTGGCCGGATAGCGGCCGATGGCGATCAGATGCGCGATCTTTTCCACGATCACGCGCGTCTTGCCGCTGCCGGCACCGGCCAGCACCAACAAGGGACCTTCGCAGTGCAGCACCGCGGCGCTTTGCGGGGATTGAGACCGTACATAATGGCTTCCGACAGAGCGCGCCATTGTACCGGGGCTGCTTGCGGCTGGCCGACGCGACGGATTCATGTCTCCAGTGCCGCTGGCCCTTGCCCATCACCGGGGCTGCGCTCCCACCCGCTCGACGGCAGGCATTGCCCCCGCCCAGCCACGCCATCGCCGCCTACACACGCGCCGCATCCTGCCGCCTGGCCCGGTAAAATCGCCCGATGGCCAAGCTCTACTTCTACTATTCGGCGATGAATGCCGGCAAGACCACCACCTTGCTGCAATCGGCGCACAATTACCGCGAGCGCGGCATGCGCACGCTGATCCTCACGCCCAAACTCGATCACCGCGCCGGCAGCGGCGTGGTCGCCTCGCGCATCGGCCTGCGCGCGGACGGGCGTATCTTCGAGCGCGGCACCGAGTTGCAACAGCTGGTCGAACGCGACATCCACAACGATGGCGCTTTGCACTGCGTGCTGGTGGACGAAGCGCAATTCCTCAGCCGCGCCCAGGTCTGGCAGTTGAGCGAGGTGGTCGACCGTCTGCGGATTCCGGTGCTGTGTTACGGCTTGCGTACCGATTTTCGCGGCGAGTTGTTCGAAGGCAGCCAGTTCCTGCTGGCCTGGGCCGACGAGCTGGAAGAGATCAAGACCATCTGCCACAGCGGCAGCAAGGCGACCATGACCGTGCGCGTCGATGTGCACGGGCACGCGGTGCAGGACGGCCCGCAGGTGGAGATCGGCGGCAACGAGCGCTATGTGTCGGTCAGCCGGGCCGAGTTCAAGAAGATCATGCGTGGCGAAGGCCGCATCGATCCGCTTGCAGATCGCCTTGCCGCTGCCCGTCGCCTAGCGCCGGGGCTGGTCATGCACCCGCAGCCATCCGCGCTGCCGCGGTGCATCCAGCCCAGCAGTGCCCCGGAGCAGCGTTCGCGCACATCCTCGTTCGCGCTGCGCTATCGCGCTGGAAAGCCGGGGCTTGCACATCGCAGTTGGCCATTCGACAGCACCAAGCGCGTCACCGTCGCGCTGACGCCAGCCGCTAGAACCTACGTCAGCACACAGTGCGGCACCGCGTTCGTCGACAGCCGCGCGCGACCAACGGCCACGCTCTATACGCTTTGCAGGCGCTGCTAAACCTGTGCGGGCATGCGCTCACGCCAGCGTCGCGGACGCCGTCAGACAGGCGTATCGTGGCGTCTGGGAGACAGCGGCGCGGCGCACAACCGGGCGCAACCGCGGTCCTGTAAACTGGCAATCGTCTACTCTTTGGAGGCACTCATGGATCCACTGCCTCCCGCATTACGCGCCGATATCGCACGTGTTGGCCGGCTCTCCTCGGTCGCCGACGTGTTGAGCGTCCTCACCCGCCTGACCGGGATGGGATTTGCCGCCGTCGCCCGCGTCACCGAGACACGCTGGATCACCTGCCAGGTGCGCGATGCGTTGTCCTTTGGCCTGCAGCCCGGCGACGAGCTGCCGCTGGCCACCACGTTTTGCGACAGCGTGCGGGTGAAAGGCAATGCCGTGTGGTTCGGCCATGCGTCGGATGACCCGGTCTATCGCGATCACCCCTCCCCGCGACTCTACGGCTTCGAGAGCTACGTCTCGGTGCCGATCAAGTTCGACGACGGCAGCGTATTCGGCACCTTGTGCGCGCTGGACCCGCAGCCGCGCGTCATGGACGCACCGTTGGTGGAAAAGGTCGAACTGCTCGCACAGTTGCTGGCCGCACAGATCCAGGCCGAGCAACGCGCCGAAGAAAGCGCGCAGGAATCGCGGCGCGCCCGCAGCGAACTGGGCCGCGTTGGCGCCTCGGCGCGCTTGCGCGAAGAATTCATCGGCATTCTCGGGCACGACCTGCGCAACCCATTGCAGTCCATGCATGCGGTGGTGGATACGTTGTCCATCGACCAACTCAACCATCGCTATGGCAGCTCCATCCGCTCGCTGCAGCGTAGCCTGCGGCGCATGGAAGAACTGATCGATTTCGCCTGCGATTTCGCTCGCGGCATCGAACTCGATTGGTTGCAGCTGGACTATGGCGACGGGAGCGACCTGCTCGATGCACTTTCCCAGGTCGTGGACGAAACCCGCGCCGCCTACCCCAACCAGGTGCTGTCCACGCACGTGACCATCGACGAGCCCGTGCACGGCGATGCGATCCGGCTGGCGCAGATGTTCGGCAGCCTGATGATCAACGCCGTCGTGCAAGGGCCGCAAAGTTCGCTGATCAAGGCCGTCGCGGTCACCGAACATGGCCGGCTACGCATCGAAGTCTGCAATCTGGATGGGATCGATCCGCGTCGGCTGGACGTGCTGCATGCTTCCACCCATGTGCATACCGGCGGACGTGCGCTACCGGATGTCGATCTGGGCCTGCATATGGCGGCGCAGATCGCAAAGGCCCATCAAGGCGAATTACGCATCATCAGCGGCAAGGACGGCACCTGCTTCCGCGTGGAGCTGGCCTGCACACGTCCGCGCGGACGACTGCACCTGGTCGGCACCTCGGCGCCGGCCTGAGTGCGCGAGGCAGCGACGATCGTCCCGCAGACAAGTCCACCAACAGGTAGTGCACCAGCCGCATGCTGCATGCCGGCCACACGTCCCCTGGCGCCGCACGCGACAGCGCGGGCAACCGGATTGCCCGCAACAAGCGTCGCCGGCCGCCTGGTTCGGCGCTTCTCAGTAGATCTTGCGCTCGCTCGGCGGCGGCGGCGTCCACTGGTACAGCCAGGTTTCGGTGAGCGGCTTGCCGTTGGCGCGCAGGTACAGGCGGATATCGATCTGCTGGGTGCCCTCGTCCGGCGGCACCAGGTCGAACATCGCCCGGTAACCCTTGAGCTCGTGCAGCGGACGCGCCGACACGATTTCAGTGGTGCCACGCGACACCTGCAACACCGCCTCCACCTTGGCCTTTGCATCCTTCGCCAGCGCGGCCAGTTCGCCACCGGCAAAGTCCACCGCAAAGCGCCAGGAGAAATGGCTGCGTTTTTGCCCGACGATGCCGCCGAGGCCGGTTCGGGTGGCCACGCAATGCGCCAACGGTGAGCTGGCCGGCGGCTGCGCGCCCCAATACAGCCGGTAACCCATCAGCAATTCCTGCCCCGGCTGCGGCTTGGATTGCGGGTTCCAGAACGCCACGATGTTGTCGAAGGTCTCGTCGACGGTCGGAATCTCGACCAACTGCACCGAGCCCTTGCCCCAACCACTCTTGGGTTCCACCCACAGGCACGGGCGCTTTTCGTAGAACACGCCATCGTCCTGGTAATGGTCGAAGTTGCGGTCGCGCTGCAGCAGCCCGAAGCCGCGCGGGTTCTCGTCGACGAACATGTTGAAACGCAGATGCGGCGGGTTGCATAGCGGGCGCCAGATCCATTCGCCGCCGCCGGTCCACATCGCCAGGCCATCGGTGTCGTGGATTTCCGGACGCCAATCCCAGTCCATCCGGTTATCGTTTTCGCCGACTTGGTACATGCTGGTGCACGGGCCGATACCCAACCGCTCGATCGCCTTGCGTGGGTACAGCGCGCTGTCGATATCCATCAGCAACACATCGCCATTGGTGATGGCGAAACGGTAGGCGCCGGCAACGCTGGGCGAATCAATAAGCCGTACACCACCACCGTGTCCGAATCATCCGCCGGCTGTTCCAGGTAATAGGCGATGAAATCCGGAAACTCTTCCGGCCCGCCAGTACCGGTATCGATGGCCAGCCCACGTGCCGATTGCCCATACTGGCCTTCCTTGCCGACCGCACGGAAATAGCTTGCGCCCAGGAATGCCGAAAAGTCGCGCTCGGTGTCCTTGCGTGTGTTGAGCCGGAAACCGGCAAAGCCCAGTCCTTTGGCAATTGCTTGCCGCCCAGCCCGCTGCTGCCGTAATCGAAGGCCGCCGGGTCGTAGGCCAGTTGTTGCGCCTTGCCATCGACGATGTCGTAGATGTGCACCGGGGTATGGAAATACAGCCCCAGGTGGAAGAACTTCGCCTGGAATTTGCCATTGCCATCGGCCCACAGCGCGTGGTCCTGGCGGTAGCGGATGGACTGGTACTGATCCCAGTTCAGCGCCTCTAGCGGCCCCGGCAGCAGCTGCTTGTGACTCTTGTAAGGCGCCTTCGCCAGCGCGCGCGCCTGTCCCTTCAACCAGGCGTAGTCGAACGGCTGTGGCTGCCCGAGTCGACGCAGACCAACGGCCTTGGCCGCCAGCGCCCACTGCGGCAACGTCGGCAAACCGAGCGCGGCCAATGCGGCAGCAGCATTCTTCAGGAAGTGGCGTCGTTGCATGCGCATCGATCTGGTCAGGGAATGGACGACATCATAGCCACAGCCCGGCATCGACGTGAATGCGCATCTCAGCCAGGTGCAGGCGGCGCATCGCACGCATTGGCCAGCGCGAGCGCGTTGGCGTTGCTGCAAAGGAACCGCCGCTGCGCCTGTTCCTCATCCGGCCCGGTGTAGCGCAGCAGCGTCCACTGCTCCTGTGCCTGCATCTGCGCACCTGGCGCAAGCTGCCGATACGGCGCGTGCACCTCCATTTCCAGCAATCCCTGCTCCGGATGCTGGGCTGGCGCATCCAGATACAACTCCACCTGGCCTTGCTCGGGATGGATCGCCGACAGCGGTTGATGCACGAAGCGAATCACCAGGACCTGCCCGCCTGCGAAACCGGCCATCCATCCTGCCGACGGCTGCAGCAATAGCTTGCCGCGCTGGATCAATCCATCTGGGCGCGCATCGGCGCGCAGCGCAAGCAGGCCGCGCTCCTGCTGATAACGCGGCGCCACCGTGCCGGGCTCGCGCGGTGGCTGCAGCCGAATATCCGCAGCAGCGGCAACGGGCACAAACACCCGCGTCGTCGCCGCAACCCGCGTATTGAACCAAAGGTCCCAGGCAATTGGCTGCGCGCGGATATTGCGCGCGCTGGCCTGGATGTCGACAGTGTCCGCACGCGCTGCAGAACGTTTGATCTGCTTGCGCAATTGCACCCCGGTCAGCGGGCTGGGCACGCCTTCAAGTTCCACCACGTCATGACGACGCACGCTGACGCGCGTCTGCGCCAGCGACAGATACGGATCCGGCGGCCACACTGCGGCCGCCGCCTGACGCTCGGCATTGAGCTGCTGATGCAGCCACCACTGACTCTGCGGCCCGACCCATACATCATGACCAAAATAGGGAATATCTCCCGCAGTAGCCGACACCTCGGGGGCAGGCTGTTGCTCCACCGCCGCACCGACCTTCAACACGTTGGGCTGGCCGCGCAGATTGAACGACAGCACGCGCCCGCCAAATGCCGGCGTGACACTCAGCTCTATCGCGCTGGTCTTCAACTGGAGGCGCTCTACGGCAGCCGCATCGCTCGCAGGAGTCGTCACCGCGCCAGTCGACTGCATCGCTACCAGCGCACCTGCACCGATAAGCACCAGAGCAATGACAAGTTGTCGCGAGCTGGACATACAGCGCTTCCATAGGAGGACCTTGCGATTGTGGCCCGCCGCCTGCGTCGACGCCAGAACACCGCTGCTTGCGGCTGTTTGCTGCAACTCCGCTGCAAGCTGGGTGCGACTTCAGGCGATGCCTGCCTGGAGACCTGGCCACGCAGCGCGCCGAACACTTCTCGACGGACTCGAGCAGAAGCGGGTTTCCGTTTGGCCGGAACATGCGCTCGGACATGCATGCAGGATGGAGCGCAGGTCCGATGCCGGCATCGGAGCGAGCGTAACGAACGCGAGGATTCCTGCAGCTGGGTGGCTGCTTTGCGGGTGCGGTACAGCGATCGATTCATTCGTCTCGGGCACCCTGACCGCATGCGTCACAACCAGACAGTGCAAGCCGACACCTACGTTGCCCAAGGAGAGCCATGTCGATCGTCACAGCATTGCGCAGAGCAGGCGCGTGTAGCACGCCCGCAGTTGCGCCATATGGAGAGTGAGTCGGAGTCGCTTGGTGTGAGTTGGCTTAAACGACGGGACACATCCCGATAGTGCCCGTGCTCAACCACCGCGTCGGCCCGATATCGCGCTTAGCGCTGACAGCTCCCGCACCACACGGTGGCGCGTTGGCCGATCGTCGCGTGCTTCAACACCCGTCCGCATTGTTTGCAGGCCTCGCCCTCGCGCCCATACACAGAGAGTTCCTGCTCGAAATAGCCAGGCGCACCATCCGGGCTGATGAAGTCGCGCAACGTGGTTCCGCCGCGTTGGATGGCATACGCCAGGATGTCTTTCACCGCGTCAGCCAGACGCCGATAGCGCTCCAGCGACACTTTTCCCGCCTCGCGCAACGGACTGATGCCCGCCCGATGCAGGCTTTCGGCAGCGTAGATATTTCCAACCCCGACAACCACGGCCTGATCCATCAAAAAGGTTTTGACTGCAGCCCGCCGCCCCTGTGCCAGCGCGTGGAGATAATCGCCAGTAAATGCGTCCGATAATGGTTCTGGACCAAGCGCAGCAAGTAATTCATGGGGTTGCGCGCCCGATTGCCACAACAGGCAGCCAAAGCGACGCGGATCGTTGAAGCGCAACACGCGCCCGTTCTGCAGACTGATATCCACATGGTCATGCGCCCGCGGCAGCGTATCGCCAGGTAGTACCCGCAGACTTCCGGACATCCCAAGATGCAACAGCGCGCTGCCGCCCGCATCCGTATCGATCAACAGATATTTCGCGCGTCGGCGCACGTTGGTCATGGTGGCACCGGGAAGCAAGCGCTCGATCTGCTCGGGAATGGGCCAGCGCAAATCGGGCCGACGCAGGATCACCCCATGGATCCGCTGCCCGACCAGATGCGGCGACAGACCACGCAACGTCGTTTCGACCTCGGGCAACTCAGGCATCAGCGCATCCAGCAAGCGCCGGCAATGCACCGGCAAGGCAGCTAATGGGGTCGAAACACTCAAATGCAATCAGTGGACGGCGTCGGCGCGCCATCGCGGGGTTATTCGTGCGTTGCCTGCCCGATAGCACCACGTCGACTCCACAGCGTGGACTAACGCTAGATGGGTGCACGATTTGTTTCGCTATGACGCTGCGGGTCTCTCGCAGCGGCGTTCCTTGGCGTTTACGGCTCGCCGTAATCGTTCCTTCGATTGCATGGCGTGGAAGCGATCCATGGCGTAGCAATGTAATGCTGCGCCTTGCCTCGGTGGGCCAGTTTCCTGGGACGGCTCATGCATGCCTGCATGCGCCTGCTCGGCCAGCCATTGATCGCGCTGTGCTCGGCTCCAGCGACCGCCGCGCGGCGCGTCTGGCATTGGCCAGGCGGTTTGGCGGCCAAGAGAAGCTGTAGGTGCCAGTAGCCCGCCGGTTGCGGAGAGCGCGTGCTTTGTGTTGCGGGGCATTCGCAGCCCCGGCCGTACGGGCGCCCTGACCCTGACCCTGCTACCACGAAGGCGATGTCGGCACCGATGGCCAGCGGCGCAGGGTAAGCGGGCCAGGCGGTTGGGGAGCGCGGTGCTGCGGATAAGGTGACTAACTTCCCACCGCCAGGCGATTGCGGCGGTTATCTCATGCGCTGTGCTACTGCCGCACCTCGGTCACCGCCGGCTTCGGGCGCCCTGAGGCCATCCCGACTGGGTCCTGCATCAATTTGGGCGCAAAGAAACCCTCAGTCCTTGCGGACTGAGGGTTCCGGGGTAAAAAGCCCTGGCGATGACCTACTCTCGCATGGCTTGAGCCACACTACCATCGGCGCAGCTGCGTTTCACTTCCGAGTTCGGGATGGGATCGGGTGGTTCCACAGCGCTAATTTCACCAGGGAGACGGTTGGAGCGTCGCCAGTTGCTGCTTCCTCAAACGTGAGCACGGGTGTGCCTGGGTTTGCGTGTGGAAGCACCTACGGCGCTCAGCCTCGCATAGTTAACTTGTGACGTAGCTTGCATTTGATGATCTACCAACGTTCGTTGGGACCAAGGCAACTTGAGGTTATATGGTCAAGCCGCACGGATCATTAGTATCAGTTAGCTCAATACATTGCTGTACTTACACACCTGACCTATCAACCACGTAGTCTACATGGTTCCTTTAGGGGCTTGTGCCCCGGGAAGTCTCATCTTGAGGCGCGCTTCCCGCTTAGATGCTTTCAGCGGTTATCGCTTCCGAACATAGCTACCCGGCAATGCCACTGGCGTGACAACCGGAACACCAGAGGTTCGTCCACTCCGGTCCTCTCGTACTAGGAGCAGCCCCTCTCAAACTTCCAACGCCCATGGCAGATAGGGACCGAACTGTCTCACGACGTTCTGAACCCAGCTCGCGTACCACTTTAAATGGCGAACAGCCATACCCTTGGGACCGACTACAGCCCCAGGATGTGATGAGCCGACATCGAGGTGCCAAACACCGCCGTCGATATGAACTCTTGGGCGGTATCAGCCTGTTATCCCCGGAGTACCTTTTATCCGTTGAGCGATGGCCCTTCCATACAGAACCACCGGATCACTAAGACCTACTTTCGTACCTGCTTGATCCGTCGATCTTGCAGTCAAGCACGCTTATGCCTTTGCACACAGTGCGCGATGTCCGACCGCGCTGAGCGTACCTTCGTGCTCCTCCGTTACTCTTTAGGAGGAGACCGCCCCAGTCAAACTACCCACCATACACGGTCCCTGATCCGGATAACGGACCTAGGTTAGAACGTCAAGCACGACAGGGTGGTATTTCAAGGATGGCTCCACTGCAGCTAGCGCCACAGTTTCATAGCCTCCCACCTATCCTACACAGACGAACTCAGCGTTCAGTGTAAAGCTATAGTAAAGGTTCACGGGGTCTTTCCGTCTTGCCACGGGAACGCTGCATCTTCACAGCGATTTCAATTTCACTGAGTCTCGGGTGGAGACAGCGCCGCTGTCGTTACGCCATTCGTGCAGGTCGGAACTTACCCGACAAGGAATTTCGCTACCTTAGGACCGTTATAGTTACGGCCGCCGTTTACTGGGGCTTCGATCAAGAGCTTCGCCTTGCGGCTGACCCCATCAATTAACCTTCCAGCACCGGGCAGGCGTCACACCCTATACGTCCACTTTCGTGTTTGCAGAGTGCTGTGTTTTTGATAAACAGTCGCAGCGGCCTGGTTTCTGCGACCCTCTTCAGCTATAGCTCGCACGAGCCACCAAAAAGGGTGCACCTTCTCCCGAAGTTACGGTGCCATGTTGCCTAGTTCCTTCACCCGAGTTCTCTCAAGCGCCTGAGAATTCTCATCCTACCCACCTGTGTCGGTTTACGGTACGGTCTTCGTGAGCTGAAGCTTAGGAGCTTTTCCTGGAAGCGTGGTATCAGTGACTTCGCCAAAAGGCTCGTCTCGGTGCTCGGTCTTAAAGGATCCCGGATTTGCCAAAGATCCAAACCTACCGCCTTTCCCCGGGACAACCAACGCCCGGTACACCTAACCTTCTCCGTCCCTCCATCGCACTCACGCGAGGTGCAGGAATATTAACCTGCTTCCCATCGACTACGGCTTTCGCCCTCGCCTTAGGGACCGACTAACCCTGCGTCGATTAACGTTGCGCAAGGAAACCTTGGGCTTTCGGCGTGCGGGCTTTTCACCCGCATTATCGTTACTCATGTCAGCATTCGCACTTCCGATACCTCCAGCAGACTTCTCAATCCACCTTCGCAGGCTTACGGAACGCTCCTCTACCGCGCATAAAACAAGTTTTATGCACCCCAAGCTTCGGTTCACTGCTTAGCCCCGTTAAATCTTCCGCGCAGACCGACTCGACCAGTGAGCTATTACGCTTTCTTTAAAGGGTGGCTGCTTCTAAGCCAACCTCCTGGCTGTCTATGCCTTTCCACATCGTTTTCCACTTAGCAGTGAATTTGGGACCTTAGCTGTGGGTCTGGGTTGTTTCCCTTTTCACGACGGACGTTAGCACCCGCCGTGTGTCTCCCATACAGTCCGTCTCGGTATTCGGAGTTTGCAATGGTTTGGTAAGTCGCGATGACCCCTAGCCATAACAGTGCTCTACCCCCGAGAGGATACATATGAGGCGCTACCTAAATAGCTTTCGAGGAGAACCAGCTATCTCCGGGTTCGATTAGCTTTTCACTCCTAATCACAGCTCATCCCCGTCTTTTGCAACAGACGTGGGTTCGGGCCTCCAGTACCTGTTACGGCACCTTCACCCTGGCCATGACTAGATCACCCGGTTTCGGGTCTACTGCCCGCGACTATGCGCCCTTATCAGACTCGGTTTCCCTTCGCCTCCCCTATACGGTTAAGCTTGCCACGAACAGTAAGTCGCTGACCCATTATACAAAAGGTACGCAGTCACTCTTGCGAGCTCCTACTGCTTGTACGCACACGGTTTCAGGATCTATTTCACTCCCCTCTCCGGGGTTCTTTTCGCCTTTCCCTCACGGTACTGGTTCACTATCGGTCGGTCAGGAGTATTTAGCCTTGGAGGATGGTCCCCCATATTCAGACAGGGTTTCACGTGCCCCGCCCTACTCGTCTTCACTGGAGTGGCCCTTTTAAATACAGGGCTATCACCTTCTATGGCCAATCTTTCCAGATTGTTTTTCTAAAGCCATTCCAGCTTAAGGGCTGCTCCCCGTTCGCTCGTCACTACTTAGGGAATCTCGGTTGATTTCTTTTCCTCCGGTTACTTAGATATTTCAGTTCACCGGGTTCGCTTCTAGCAGCTATGAATTCACTGCAGGATACTGCCGAAGCAGTGGGTTTCCCCATTCGGACATTGCCGGATCAAAGCTTGTTGCCAGCTCCCCGACACTTTTCGCAGGCTACCACGTCCTTCATCGCCTCTGACCGCCTAGGCATCCACCGTGTGCGCTTATTCGCTTGACCATATAACCCCAAGTTGCCTCGGGGCCATACGCCGTGTTGTGTGGGGTACAAAGCCACCAACGCGAACATACGACTCAATTTCTAGGGACTCGAAGTCCCCGCCTTAGCCTCAACGACACGTTTAGATAGATATCTCAAACGCTCGCTACGTCACAAGTTATAAAGAACATGTCTCAGCCTCAACGCTGAGCCATATAAATTCTTAAGTGTGCACTACATTCAGAGTGGTGGGTCTGGGAGGACTCGAACCACCGACCTCACCCTTATCAGGGGTGCGCTCTAACCACCTGAGCTACAGACCCAAAGTCGTTTCACTCAAATGGTGGAGCCTGTCGGGATCGAACCGACGACCCCCTGCTTGCAAAGCAGGTGCTCTCCCAGCTGAGCTAAGGCCCCATGATGGGACTTTCGCATACCGGCCTGTGCCGATACGCATCTCTGAATGCAGGTAATTTGTGAGGACGCCCGACAGGACGATGACGTCATGCTCAAAAGGAGGTGATCCAGCCGCACCTTCCGATACGGCTACCTTGTTACGACTTCACCCCAGTCATCGGCCACACCGTGGCAAGCGCCCTCCCGAAGGTTAAGCTACCTGCTTCTGGTGCAACAAACTCCCATGGTGTGACGGGCGGTGTGTACAAGGCCCGGGAACGTATTCACCGCAGCAATGCTGGGATCTGCGATTACTAGCGATTCCGACTTCATGGAGTCGAGTTGCAGACTCAATCCGGACTGAGATAGGGTTTCTGGGATTGGCTTGCCCTCGCGGGTTTGCAGCCCTCTGTCCCTACCATTGTAGTACGTGTGTAGCCCTGGTCGTAAGGGCCATGATGACTTGACGTCATCCCCACCTTCCTCCGGTTTGTCACCGGCGGTCTCCTTAGAGTTCCCACCATTACGTGCTGGCAACTAAGGACAAGGGTTGCGCTCGTTGCGGGACTTAACCCAACATCTCACGACACGAGCTGACGACAGCCATGCAGCACCTGTCTCACGGTTCCCGAAGGCACCAATCCATCTCTGGAAAGTTCCGTGGATGTCAAGACCAGGTAAGGTTCTTCGCGTTGCATCGAATTAAACCACATACTCCACCGCTTGTGCGGGCCCCCGTCAATTCCTTTGAGTTTCAGTCTTGCGACCGTACTCCCCAGGCGGCGAACTTAACGCGTTAGCTTCGATACTGCGTGCCAAATTGCACCCAACATCCAGTTCGCATCGTTTAGGGCGTGGACTACCAGGGTATCTAATCCTGTTTGCTCCCCACGCTTTCGTGCCTCAGTGTCAGTGTTGGTCCAGGTAGCCGCCTTCGCCACGGATGTTCCTCCCGATCTCTACGCATTTCACTGCTACACCGGGAATTCCGCTACCCTCTACCACACTCTAGTGACCCAGTATCCACTGCAATTCCCAGGTTGAGCCCAGGGCTTTCACAACAGACTTAAACCACCACCTACGCACGCTTTACGCCCAGTAATTCCGAGTAACGCTTGCACCCTTCGTATTACCGCGGCTGCTGGCACGAAGTTAGCCGGTGCTTATTCTTTGGGTACCGTCAGAACAATCGGGTATTAACCGACTGCTTTTCTTTCCCAACAAAAGGGCTTTACAACCCGAAGGCCTTCTTCACCCACGCGGCATGGCTGGATCAGGCTTGCGCCCATTGTCCAATATTCCCCACTGCTGCCTCCCGTAGGAGTCTGGACCGTGTCTCAGTTCCAGTGTGGCTGATCATCCTCTCAGACCAGCTACGGATCGTCGCCTTGGTGGGCCTTTACCCCGCCAACTAGCTAATCCGACATCGGCTCATTCAACCGCGCGAAGCCCGAAGGTCCTCCGCTTTCACCCGTAGGTCGTATGCGGTATTAGCGTAAGTTTCCCTACGTTATCCCCCACGAAAGAGTAGATTCCGATGTATTCCTCACCCGTCCGCCACTCGCCACCCATAAGAGCAAGCTCTTACTGTGCTGCCGTTCGACTTGCATGTGTTAGGCCTGCCGCCAGCGTTCACTCTGAGCCAGGATCAAACTCTTCACTTAAAATTACATGCCCGAAGGCAAATACTTTAGCTGCAGAAGTCCAACCACTGGCAACTTATCGCTTGCAAAGCAATTAATATGTTGCTTGATTAAACGTCTGCAAGATGGACAATCATCCTTCCTGCAGGCGTCCGCACAAATTACCTGCGCACACTGTCAAAGAACCTGGGGAGTGGCCTCAGCGCCGTTCCCGTCAGCTTCGTCGTTTCCGTCGAAGCGAGCCGCTCATTATAGCGGACTTTTTCTTGCCGTCAACACCTCATTTCGAGGTGGTTGACGCTGCTTCGTTTCGACCCGAAGGTTTTCTGCGAAGCGAGCCGGCCATATTAGCAGGCTTTTCATCCTCGTCAACCCCTCGTGAAGAGGAAGTTGCCGCCGCTGCACCTCGATCCGCCGTAGCGTCTTTCCGTGTAGCGAGCCGCCCATCATAGCCGGCTTTTTCGTTTCGTCAACACCTTGTGATGTTTCCGATTCGCCTCGTTCCTTGGTGCGATGCTTCGAGAAGCGCCGCCGTCCCGAGCGAGGCCGCGCAGTTTGTCGAGACCACGCAGAAGTGCAAGCACTTTTTGACACTGGCATGACATCGGCCCCTATCCACGTAGATATCGCACGCGATTGCGCACTCCAGCCGCGTCCCCACGCACGCTGGGTGCCAGCTCACTGATCGACACCCAGCGACGCAACGCTGCGGTATCGATCGCAGGTTGGCTCGATGAAAATGCATGTACCAGACACAGAGCGCCCTCATGCCCGCTTCCCGCAATGTGCTTCGTGATCTCTCCCTGCCTGCGATTGCCGCCGGTTTTGTCACCGTGCTGGTGGGATTCGCCAGCTCTGCGGTGATCGTGTTCGAGGCGGCACGCCACCTGGGCGCCGACCAGGCGCAGGTGGCGTCGTGGATGTGGGCGCTGGGCATCGGCATGGGGGTGAC
Organism: Xanthomonas phaseoli pv. phaseoli; assembly: GCA_022749655.1. Lineage (GTDB taxonomy): Bacteria > Pseudomonadota > Gammaproteobacteria > Xanthomonadales > Xanthomonadaceae > Xanthomonas > Xanthomonas phaseoli. The sequence goes on along the minus strand of CP094243.1, from coordinate 644,143 downwards.
GTGTATCGGCTTGTCGCTGCGCTACCGCGTGCCGGTGGTCACGGCCTGGTCCACGCCGGGCGCGGCGATGCTGATCGGCAGTGCGGCCGGGGTGCCATTAGGCGAGGCGGTCGGTGCGTTCGTGGTGGCCGCGGTATTGGGAATGGTGGCCGGGTTTTCGGGATTATTCGAACGGGCGATCCGGCGGATTCCGATTTCGCTTGCCTCCGGGATGCTGGCCGGCGTGCTGTTGCGCTTCGGCCTGGACCTCTTTGTGGCGATGCAGAGCCAGGTGTTGCTGGCGCTGGCGATGTTGGCGACCTATCTGGGCGGGCGGCGCTGGTTTGCGCGCTATGCGGTGATTGCGACCTTGTTGGTGGGTATTGCGATCGCTGCCGGCGGGGGCTGCTGCGGTTGCAGTCCGTGCAGCTGCAACTGGCCCACCCGGTGCTGGTGATGCCGTCGCTATCGTGGGCGGCGCTATTCGGTCTGGCGATTCCGTTGTTCGTGGTGACCATGGCCTCGCAAAACGTGCCCGGCGTGGCGGTGATCCGGGCGTCCGGCTATGCAGTGCCGATGTCACCGACGGTCGGCTGGATCGGTGCGGTCAATACGGTGCTGGCGCCGTTCGGCGGCTTTGCGTTGAATCTGGCGGCGATTACTGCGGCGATCTGCATGGGTCGCGAAGCGCATGAAGATCCGGCGCGGCGCTACACCGCTGCGGTCAGCGCGGGTGTGTTCTACGTGGTGGTCGGGCTGTTCGGTGCGACCGTGGCCGCGGTGTTTGCGGCCTTCCCGCGTGAACTGGTAATGGCCATTGCCGGGATCGCACTGCTAGGTACGATCGGCAATAGCCTGGCGGCGGCATTGCGCGAGGACAGCGAACGCGAAGCGGCGTTGATCACCTTCCTGGTCACCGCCTCCGGGCTGACGCTGGGCGGGATCGGCGCGGCGTTCTGGGGCCTGGTGGCCGGAACGGTCACGTTGCTGGCCTTGCGGACGAAAGCAGCGCCTTAGCACGCGTGCCCGCGGATGGAGCAAGCGGTGCGGCAGGCGCATGCGCTGGCCGCATGCCGGTGATCGCAGCGTTCTTACTCCGGGTCACGCAACTGCAGCAGCCAGTGCGCGGTGACGCCGCTGGGGCTGGGCAAGGGTTCCAGATGGAACTGGCGATACACCGGTGCACCATCGCGGGTGCGCAGCGGCAAGGTGACGTAGGCGGCACGGCCCAGGCGCAGCGCCTCTTCGAGCAGTTCGACCTTGCCGCGGGCGGCATCGTCGGCCAGCAGGGCGAGGATGTCGCAACCGATCAAGTCGGCCACTTCGGTCTGGCTGAGTTCGGCAAACGCCGGGTTGACGAACATCAGCCGGTGCGCGGCGGTGTTGGCGCCACGCTCGATGATGGCCACTCCGTCGCGCAGCCGCGACAGCGAGGCTTCGAGCAGGGTGAAATCCTGCTGGAAGCGCTTGCGTTCCATCAGTTCGATCAGCACGCGCAGGCTGCGCGCCGATTCCAGGTGCAGCGCCGACCAGCGCCGTGCGCGGCCGCGCACGGTCTGCTGCCACAGATCGAAACTCTTGCGTGGCGACAGCCGCGAATTGGGGATGTCCTGCAGCTTGGCCAGCTGCGGGTTGCCGGCCCATTTGACTTGCTGCACCTGCTCGCGGCGCGTCCACAACAAGGCGCTGCGCGATTGCGGCATCAGCGGCACGAAGATGAAACCGGCTGCCAGCGGCGCGAGGTCGGCCAGCTCGGGAAACACCTCGCCGATGGCGTCCACATGCAGGGCGCCGACCGCATCCTCGCGCAGGGCGTCGTGGTGCTCGGATTCGATGTGGTCGCGGATGCGGCGCAACGCCTCTGCATCCGGCACGCTGCCATGACGGCTGATTTCGTTGCCGTGGAAGATTGCCACGCCATCGGCATCGACCACGTCCATCAGGTCCGGGGCCATGTCGGCGAGCATGTCGACGGTCAGGTGCTCGGCGTCGTTGAAGTCGGTGATCAGTTTTTCGCGGATGGTGAGCAGCACCGACTCCAGCCGCGCCCGCCCCACCGCCTGCAGCGCGCCGATGCGCCCGGCCAGCGCGCGGGTGACCGCATCGGTGGCATCGCGCATGGCATGGCTGGTGAAGTGCGGGCTGTAGTGGTGACAGGAAATCAGCCCCCAGAGCGCATCGTTGACCACGATCGAGGACACCAACGTGGCGCTGACGCCCATGTTGGCCAGGTATTCCAGATGCACCGGCGAGACGCTGCGCAGGCTGACATCGCTCAGATCCACCGGGGTGCCCAGGCGCGGATGCAAGGTGGGCTGGATCGGCGACGGCTGGTAACGCACATCGGCGATCTGGCGTACGCGGTTGCGCAGGTACAGCGCGCGTGCCTGCGCCGGGATGTCGCTGGCCGGGTAATGCAGGCCCAGATAGGCCTCCAGTTCGGGCTGGCGCGCTTCGGCGATGACATCGCCATTCCACTCTTCGTCGAAGCGATACACCATCACCCGGTCGAAGCCGATCATGCTGCGCAGGCCCTTGGCCGCGCGCACGGCCGCTTCGTCGATGCCCACATCGCGCTCGATGCTGCGCAACAGCGGCAGCGCTTCGCGCAGGGTGACATCCATCAGGCGCGCGTCGCGCGGCTCGATTTCGATCAGCCACTGCTCCGGATACAGATGCCAGGCGGCGACCCAGGGATGATCGGTCGGCGCGCTGCGCTGCGGGAAGCGCACATCGGCGTGCAGCAGGTGCTGCGGTTGATCGTCTACTGCAAATGGTTGCGCGTCGGGCAGTTCCAGCACCTGGGTGTACGGCATGCCCAGCAAGGCATCCATCGGCACGCCGAGCAGGTCGGCGGCGGTGCTGCTGGCCTGCACGATGCGGCCATCGGCCGGTTCGATCACCAGCAACACGCCGTAGGGCTGGATCAGGCCGGGAATATGGATCGGTTCCCGCGCGCAGACATCCATATCCAGAGGTTGAGTGGGCTGATTCACGGCTGTGGCTCCGCTGCGAGGCAGGTATGGAAGTGGGCGAACATGGCCTGCGCGCCGTCGATGGCGGCGTCGCGTGCGGATGGGGTGGCCAGGCGTCGGTCCAGCGCTGCCTGGAAGCGGCGCCAGCCGGCCGGGTCGTCGTCGGCCATCTCGAAATAGCGCAGGGCGCCGGCCAGCGCGGGCTGCTGTTTGCGCAAGCTGCGAGCGATCACCCGTCCACCGAGCTGCGAGCCTTCGATGACGTACAACATGCCCCAGCGTGCGGCATCGTCGGCACTGGCGGGCAGTGCGACCGGTAGATCCGGTTGCTGGCCAAGCGCGCGCAGGTCATCGCGCAGTGCCGGCACGCGCCGGCGGTACTGCCAGCCGTTGCCGACCAAGGTGGTCAGCCAGTCGCCGAACTGTGCTTCGAAGCCGGCCAGCAAGGCGTGGTGGCGGCGCAGGATCTGCGCATAGGCCGCCGAATCGACCTGCCCCTGCGCTAACGCCTGCATCAGCGGCACTGCTTCGACCAGGCGATGGGCATCCTGGGTGGCATGGCGCAGCGCGAACGCAGCCGATGGCGGAACTGCCAGGACGTCGGAAACCATAGGGGCTCAAGGCGGTGCCGCGGCACGAAGGACACCAGCCTAGCAGTGCCTGCGCAAATCGGAAAAAGCAGACGCGAGCGCAAGCTGAATAGGTTGGCTTCACGGCTGCGCCGCGGGTGCGGTGCCGGCGCCGCGCGCCGCCCGTTTCCAGGCCATGCCCCAGCCTGCGGCCAGCAGCACAGCGGCCAGCAACCACGGCGCGCCCGGCAGATGCAGCGGCGCACCGCTGCCGATGAACCAGGCGAAGACATTGGCGAACAGCAATGGGCCGGCGATGCCGGCCAGGCTGACCAGACCGGTGAGCGCGCCCTGCACGCGACCTTGCGCGTCGGCGCCGACCTCACGGGTGATCAGGGCCTGCGCGGACGGTGCGGCGATGGCCCACAACGCACTGATCGGCACACCGACCAGGAAGGCAGCGCCGCTGTCGGCCAGCCCATAGATGATGAAGCCGATCACCCCGCAGCCCAGCCCCAACAGCAACGCGCGGCGTTCGCCGAGCCGGCGCACCAGGCGGCCGACCAGCAACGCGTTGACGATGATGCTGCAGACACCGACACCGGCCAGTACCCAGCTCACTTCGCGCGGGCCCCAGTGGTACTGGTAGCCGGCGAACAGTACGAAAATGCTGGGATAGACGTAGTGCGCCAGGTTGGCCAGGAACACCACCGACGCCAGGCCGAACACCTGTGGGTAGCGGCGCAGCAGTTTGAGCGCGCCCAGCGGATTGGCGTGCGACCAGTCCAGCCGCGCGGTGCGGCGTTCGGCGGGCAGCGATTCGGGCAGCACGAACCAGCCATACAGCACGTTCAACAGGGCAAGCCCGGCGGCAAACCAGAACGGCCAGCGCAACCCGATGCTGCCCAGCCAACCGCCGATCAACGGGCCGGCAACAAAGCCGATGCCGAAGGCAGCACCAAGCATCCCGAATGCGCCGGCGCGTTTGTCCGGTGGGGTGACATCGGCGATGTAGGCATTGGCGGTGGAGAAGCTGGCCGAGCACACGCCGGAGATGATCCGCGCCAGCAGCAGCATCGGCAGGCTGTGGGCGATCGCCATCAGGACGAAGTCCAGGCCCAGGCCCAGGCACGAGAGCAGGATCACCGGGCGGCGACCGAAGCGGTCGGAGAGCGCGCCCTGCAACGGCGAGCAGACGAACTGGATGGCAGCGAACAGGAAGCCGAACCAGCCGATCCAGCCGGCAGCCACCACGTAGTCGCCACCGGTGAAGTGGCGCACCAGATCCGGAAGTACCGGAATGATCACCCCGAAAGACAGCACGTCGATCAGGACGGTGATGAAGATGAAGATCAGCGCGGCGCGGCGGCGCCCCGGGACGGGAGCGGAATCGGGAGAGAGGGACATCGCGCGGCCCGGGGTGGTGAGGCCGGCAGTGTAGCGGCAGAGGGAGGGCAGCTACCGGCGGTGCATTGGTTGCGCTGCGTGGCCCCGCGCAGCCTTGCGTCTGGTTCGCAGTGCCTGGCCTGGCTGCCGGCCCTCATCCGCGCTTCGGGCACCTTCTCCCGCAGGCGGGAGAAGGCAGCGCGGTGGCGTGGCTGGCGTGGGTGGCGTGGCTGGTGCCGGTGATCGGTTACTCGACGCTGATGGTCTGGGTCAGGGTGTGGCTGGCGCCGGGAGCGACCTCGGTGACGTCCGGGTACGCAGTGCCTGGCCTGGTCGCCGGCCCTCATCCGCCCTTCGGGCACCTTCTCCCGCAGGCGGGAGAAGGCAGCGCGGTGGCGTGGCTGGTGCCGGTGATCGGTTACTCGACGCTGATGGTCTGGGTCAGGGTGTGACTGGCGCCGGGAGCGACCTCGGTGACGTCCGGGTACGCAGTGCCTGGCCTGGTCGCCGGCCCTCATCCGCCCTTCGGGCACCTTCTCCCGCAGGCGGGAGAAGGCAGCGCGGTGGCGTGGCTGGCGTGGCGTGGTGCCGGCGCTCGGTTATTCGACGCTGATGATCTGGGTCAGGGTGTGGCTGGCGCCGGGAGCCAGTTCGATGACGTCCGGGCCGGCGTTGGCCGCTTCCAGGCAGACATAGTCGCGCCAGCCCTCGCCCACGTCGGCCATCTTCTTGCCGGCCTCTTCGCCCGGGTTCCAGGCCACCAGCGAGCGGCTGCCTTCGGTAGCGATGACGATGCGGCGGCCGAGCACCGGGTCGGTGAGCGTGTAGCGGCCACCGGCGTCGATGTAGATGCGGTCACTACGGCCAGGATCGCGTGGGTCGCGCAGGCTCCAGTCGCCTTGCTGGCGGTGGGCGGTGGCGTAGTTCTCGTATTTATCCAGATAGTCCAGGCCGTCCAGGCCCTGCACGCTGACCTTGAGCGCGTCGCCGACGCGGAAGTAGTTATGCAGCGCCTGGGTGAAACGCACCGGAGCGGCACTGGTATTTTCGGTGATCAGGCGTTGCTCCAGCGTGCGGCCGATGCGCAGCGTCATGCGCAGGCCCAGCGCCAGGTCGTCGAAACGCGGCGGAGTGAGCGTGAGCACCACGGTGCCGTCGTCTTCGCGGCGGCTTTCGGTGAGTTGCCAGGCCACCGTGCGCACGAAGCCGTGGGCGGGAACGTCGCCGGTCTGGTCCTGGCGGCCGAAATACGGCCAGCACACCGGCGCGCCGCCGCGGATCGGTGTGGGCGGCTGCTTGGCGATGGGCGAGAGCCACATCACGTCCTGTCCGCCCTTGGGCACGAACGAGAGCAGCTGGCCACCGAACAGGCTGATGGCGGCGGTGGAGAACGGCGTTTCGATCAGCAGCGACGGAAACCCGTGGAAATCGCCTGTGGTCAGGCCAATGGTGTCGGACATGGGGGATGCCTTGTAAACGCTGGGGGATTGGGCGAAGGCCGGGTATGCAGCCGGCAGCTTGAACGCGGTGGCGCGGATGGGGGCGGCGCCGGCCACCGGCGGGGCGGCGCGCAGCGCGGTGAGGATGCGTTGGCCCGGACGGCCGTCGGCCGGTTGCAGGCCCAGGCGGGTCTGCTCGACCTGGATGGCGCGGCGGGTGGCGCTGCCGACCATGCCGTCGGCCTCGCCGATCTGGTAGCCACGGGCGAGCAGCAACTGCTGCAGCTCGCGCCGTTCGGGCCGGCCCAGGCCGGGGTCGTCGGTGGGCCAGGCCGCGATCAGGCCGGGGCCGCCACGCAGGCGGTCGGCGAGCAGGGCAATGGACAGCGCGTAACTTTCGGCGGCGTTGTAGGCGTAGATCGCGTCGTAATTGCGGAACACCAGGAACGCCGGGCCGGTGGCACCGGCCGGCAGCAGCAAGGCGGCCGGCGTTTCTGCCGGCAGTCCGGTCGGTGCCAGCGGTTTGCCGTCGGTGCCGAGCAGGCCGGCGCGTTGCCAGGCCTGTAGCGGTTGGCGGCGGGTGCGCCCGGCCTTGCTGGCGTCGAAGCCGCGCGGCAGGGTGACTTCCATGCCCCACGGACGGGCACGTTCCCAGCCGGCCTTGACCAGATAGTTGGCGGTGGAGGCCAGTGCATCGGGGATGCTGGTCACCAGGTCGCGGCGGCCGTCGCCGTCGCCATCCACGGCGATGCGGGCGTAGGTCGAAGGCATGAACTGGGTTTGCCCGAACGCGCCGGCCCAGGAGCCGATGAGTCCGTCCGCCGACAGATCGCCTTGCTGCAGCAGGCTGAGCAAGGCGAGCAATTCGCCGCGAAAGAACGGCTGGCGGCGGCCGGCGCACGACAGCGTGGCCAGCGACACCAGCAGCGGGTGCTTGCCGGTGACGCGGCCGTAATCGCTCTCCACGCCCCACACCGCCACGATGGTGGCCGGGTCCACGCCGGTCTGTTCGGACAGGCGGCTGAGCAGTTCGCGGTGGGTGACCAGCATGGCCTGGCCATCGGTGACGCGCTGGCTGTCGACCAGGCTGGCCAGGTAATCCCAGATGGGCGTGGTGAATTCGGGCTGCGCGTCCAGCAGTGGCAGGACACTGGGATCGGGCGCCAGCCCGGCGGTGAAGCGCTGAAAGCTGGCAGCGTCCACGCCCTTGGCAGCGGCCTGGGTCTGCAGGCCGGCCAGGCAGCGGTCGAAGGCCGGATCGGCACAGGCTGCCAGCGGCAGCAGCCCCAACACGAGCGGCAATGCGCGCCGGGACAGCGTCATGGCGCGATGGCCGGCGGGAGGGCAGAGGTCATGCAGTGGGATGCTCCTGCGCGGCAAGTCGAGCCGCCGAGCATAGCCAACCTGGATGGTGGCAGGCGTGCAGGATGGCGATAGGCGAGGCGTTCCCGGGCGAGCTCGGCGGCTCGGTGCGAGCGATGGTGCCGCCGGCCCGACTGGCTCAGCTGCCCTCGCCGGTGATCCCGGTCAGCATCGACAGGGCCGGCGCGGACGGAGCGTTTTCGGTCACTCGGCGGGTGCGGGCGTGGCGCGGTACGTCGTGGCGCGGGCCGAAGCGAATCAGTGCGGTCGCCACGCACGCCGGCAGCACGACCGCGAACACGACCGCCGCCAGAATCGCCCATTGCCAGAGATTGAAGGTTGCCATGATCCAAGTCCCCCGCGGCGGAGTTCGCCTGCGCGGCAAGCTTCGGCGATCGGCTGCGAACGCGGCGTCGACAAATGGCGGGTCTGGATGCCGTTCGTCGGGCTGAACCGGGCTTCAGGGCTGCGCGTTGGGATGCGGACGAGTCGGTTGGCTGCGCGCGTGTGCAGACGTGGTTGGGGTTGCTTGGGCTGCGGTAGCGACTGGCCCAGGTCGTGCTCAGCGCGCGTCGAGGTAGTACCAGTGGCCGGCTTCGCGCACGAAACGGCTGTGTTCGGTCATGCGCACGGCGCTGCCGCCACCGATGCGATAGCGCGCCAGGAAGACCACCTCGGCCGTCTCGGGGCCGGTCTCGAGGGTGCGCTGCACGGTCAGGCCAAGCCAGGTGGTGCGCCCGCCTTCGTCCAGCGACAGCGCGGCCGGGCGCGTGGACGGGTGCCAGCTGGCCAGCAGGTAGGCGGTATCGCGGCGCACATAGGCGCTGTAGCGGGCGCGCATCAATGTCTCAGCGTCGGGCGCGGCGGCGCCGGCGTGGTAAGGGCCACAGCACTGCGCGTAGTTGGCGGGGCGGCCGCAGGGACAGGGGTCGGTGGGTGTGGAGGTTGGCATGCGGGGATTGTGCGGGATGGGATTGGGGATTGGGGCGTTGTTTAGCGGCCTCTTATCGAACAACACGAGGCTTCGCCCCCTACCCTCACCCATCTCCCGCAGGGAGAGGGGGATCGACTGATCCCGATCCAACTTCCTGACTCTCCTACAGGACGCAAACCAGGGATGTGTCCTGACTTGTGAACCGCCATTGTAGCTTTCCTTGGATAGCGCGGGCTAGTCCAAGATGGATATACGGAACCAGGGGTGTAACCTGTTGGGCTAGCGGGGAAGTAGCGTTGTCCGTTTGGGGATGAGCTTCCAAGCCCATGACAATGAGTCCAGGATGGCTGACAGTCTCGATGCAAAGTCTGAGCTCGGAGGAGCTCTGGAAGTGTGGTCAGGGGCCACACACAACGGTAGGGACTACCGAGGTCCCTCAAAGTTCGGATGGTGGCGCCCTCGAGAGATCGAAGGTGTCACGTATGCATTCGACCATCTCTGGCCTTTCGACTTCCAGGTTTCGCGTCCTGCCAATGGAAAGTTCCCGGCGCTAGACGTGTTGGTGACCGTCAATTTCGACTGCCATGTCGTATCTGAGCAATTCGAGTCATCTATCCACGGCACAGGTGGCCCCGACGATTCGAGGATCTGGTTCGATACTGGCGGGCACAAGCGCTGCTTTGAGTTGGATCGCTACGAGCGATCCCTAGTGTTGCCGGAAATGGTCCGAGGTCTTGGAAATAGCAAGACTGCCTGCTATCGAGCGAGGAAAGACAACTACATGATCTGGCGGCCAGAGGGTGCGGGTAAGCGTGGGCCGTGCTATCAAGCTTTCTTTACGCTAACTGCTCCAGCGAGCACACCTCGTAAGGTGCTTCTCTACGTTCAGAGCGCCTATGTAAAGGAACTGCCTCATGGAGTGCAGTGGGAGAATCGCCAAAACTTTATTGGCCAATGTGCGAAGCTCATCGCCCCCTGATTGTGCTGGCGCAGACAAGCAAAAAGCCCCGCAAGCGGGGCTTTTTGTTGACGCGGTCCGGGGTCCTCTTACCAGCATTGCTAGACCCGCTAGGCGGGTGGGCGGTTCCTGGTTACCGGCTACGGAACTCTTGGGGCGCATGCTAGCTCGGGTGTATTGCAATTGCAATACCATGCATGCCAGTTCAAGTGGAACTGTGTTTTCCTAAATTTTAACATTTAGGATTCAGGTAGCAAGCTGGGCCCAGAGCACCAGCAGCAACATCGGCAGCGACTTCAGCATGGTCAAGGACCCCACGCCCATAGTAACCACGAGCGGCGTCATCACCCACCACTGTCCCCAATGAAATCCGGTATCGCGCTGCCGAGCTGCGTAGGCCTCCTGCGGATACAGCCGCTCGACCTTTCGCAGCCCCCGGCGAGCCATCAAGGGGCCCACGATGAACCCGAAGGGCCCGAGCAGGAGCAGGCTCAGCGAGAACCAGCAGAAGAACCTCGTATGCGGGGTCATGACCTTCTTGGGAGGAGCGCGCAAGGCGCCGTCCCCACGAAAGCCACCGACGGCGCCGACGGACGTTCCAGCCATCGGATCCTTGCTCATTGGGTGAATGCCCTCCAGATGCTATCGGCCTTGGCATAGCGCAGGCTCTTGTTGACCGGGAGCGGGACTTGACGACCTGCAATCTCGAGCACCACTTGGCCGCGGGTGTCGCAGCGGTAGCCGTCCGCGCCATCGGCTTGGGTGCAACCGCTCAGCTCGAAGTCCCGGACCTCCAGGACGCGCCCGGCGCCGCTCTGTTCCAAGAGGGTGGCCAGCGCCTGCTTGGCGTCGCCCGACGAGGGTTTTCCGCTGCACGCGGTGAGGCCAACGGCCGAGGCCAGGGCGGCCAGGCCAATCCATGTGTTTTTCATTCTGTCGTTCCTTTGCTGGGTGGTGCGGGCCGGCAGGCCGGCCCGCAAGAGGGATCGGAGGCGGGAAGGCGAGTGCCTGCCTACCGGTCGCGGTTGCCGTCGGGCTTGAACCCGGCGATCCACATCCGGGTGTCCTTAAATGGGGTGAGGAGGCCGCTGGGCCCCGGGTGCAGGTCGGCGGTCTGGAGGAAGCCGGACACCCACGCCACCCGGAGGGCTACATCCACCGCCTTGTCCGAAACACCAGGTCGAGAAACGTTGACGACGAACGGCTGGGCCGGCGGATTCGGACCGGTGGACCGCTGAGTGCCGGTGTTCGGCTTACCGGGCGGCACGCGAATGCCGTTGAGCACGTCCCGGCCTTTCCAGAGAGCCGGCGTGTTGAGCTCCGCCACCTCGCCCAGGTCATCGGCTTCCGTAACGGCTGCATCGGCGCACGTCCGGAACGTCTCGGTGCTCGATGCCGTCGGGCTCGTCCAGATGCGGGCCTCCACGGTCCAGCAGGGCAGCGACGAGCCCCACTCAGTGAAGGTCAACGCCACACGGGGCCAATCCAGTTTTCCGAGCTGTGCCGACTGATGGTTGTCCCCGTTGAAGAGGCCCTGGATCCTCCCGGCACCAGCAACGGGGGTGTAGATGGCGCCACCGCTCGCCTGGCCCGTGCCGTTTCCAAAGGCTTTCGGCTTGATGCCGACCATCTGCTTGCCGGTGTCCGCCAAGCCCTTACCCAACTGTCGGAAGAAGCCAGGCTTCTGCGGAAGGCTAGACGCGTCTTCTTGTGCTTTCGCCGCCGTTGAGCCAAGCGTCAATGCTAGGAGCGCAACAAGCACTCCCCGTCCTGGAACTGCCATAAGCCCTCTTTGGGTGCGTGGTTGTATCTGCCATATTGGCAGATAAGTGCGCTAGGATGCTAGTCGGTGCAGACTTGCGGGTCAGCCCTTGGTTAGCTCGCTATGCCTGCACCCCTGCCCACCAGTTCTGTCTTTGGTCGTCGCTTGCGCGCGGCCAGACGTGTGGCGGGCCTGTCGCAGGTCGAACTGGGAGCGATGCTGGGAATGAATGAGAAAGCCGCCTCGTCACGCCTCTCCCGCTATGAGCGAGGAGAGCGCGAGCCGGATCATGAGACCCTGGCTGCCTTGAGCGATGTCTTGGGGGTTCCGGAGGCATACTTCCACGCCGGATCTGATGTCTTGGCCGAGGTCATCCTGTTGGTCGCTCGGCTGCCCGAAGAGCGTCAGCAAGCCGTGCTAGACCTCGTCAAGAGCCATCTGACTTCCGACGGCTCTTCAGGCTAGCTCTGGGCGACTTGAGCGAGGCCGTAGAGCGGTCGCCGAGACCCATCGATAGAAGGCTTCTCACGATGGCGAGGCCTTTTTGCGGCCTCGCCCGGCTTGGTTGCATGAAGCCTATGAGACAATCTGATGATGAGCATTGCACGTCCCCGCCCCCAGATGGACCCCGCGCTCGGGAAGAAAATTCAGCGCATTCAGCAGGACATCCGAGAGGAATACCTGGCCGATCATCAACACCCCTGGGTCATCGGCTTTTCCGGTGGCAAAGACAGCACCCTTGTTACGCATCTGGTCTTCGATGTCCTGATGTCTCTTGCTCCGCACGAGCGGACGCGAGAGGTTCATATCGTGTCCAATGACACCCTTGTGGAAAGCCCACTGGTTGTCACCCACGTTGCCACGGTCCAGTCAGAGATCGACCACGCGGCCAATGCTTGGCGGATGCCGGTTCGAGTGGTGACCACACGCCCTGAAACGGATTCCACCTTCTGGGTGAACCTGATTGGCAGGGGATACCCGCCACCGAACAGGTCGTTTCGCTGGTGCACGGACCGGATGAAGATCCAGCCGACGAGCCAATACATCCGTTCGCAAGCAGACATGGCAGGGCAAGTGATCCTTCTTCTGGGCGTCCGACGCTCAGAGAGCTCCACGCGCGCCGCTACCGTTGCTCGCTACGACAACGGTGAACGGCTCAATCGGCATAACGACCTTCTCAACTGCATGGTCTTCCGCCCCATCGTGGAGCTGTCCACTGACGAAGTTTGGGAATATTTAGCCTTCACGCCCCCGCCGTGGGGAGGGTCGCACAGCGCGCTGATCCAGCTCTACATGGACGCAGGCGCGGCCGAATGCCCGACCGTGTTGTCCCAGGATGATGCGCCCAGCTGTGGAACCTCGAACTCTCGGTTTGGCTGCTGGACATGCACAGTGGTAGAGAAGGACAAGAGCCTTATGGGGTTCGTCGAGGCGGGCTACGGCGAGTTCAGCCCTTTGATCAATTTTCGGGATTGGCTGGCTGGGATTCGCAATGACCCCGAGCGTCGTTTGGCTCGCCGCCGAAATGGCAAGTTGACCATCACCAACGATGGGGTCTTTATTCCAGGCCCCTTCACTTTGGAAACGCGTCGAGAGGTTCTAGACCGGGTTCTGGCGCTCGAACGGGAAACCAAGAGCAAGATCATTGAGGAGTCTGAGGTCATCCGAATTCGAGAGATTTGGGCCGAAGACGCCAGCATGTTTGCCACCAGGTCTGTGGATGAAGCACGGGCCGTTGCAGGTTCCAAGTAAGGACACAGGGGAAGATTTAGATGCCACGTGACGTCGTAACGCTTTTCGCCCAAGAGGCGGGCAACAAGTTGATTCGTAAACACTGCCGTCAGATCGGCTTGCCGGTGAACGACCTCCGCAGGCTCGTTGAAGAGGTTGTCGACAAGAGCACGATGCAGCGCCGTCATGGCCTCTGGGAGGCCTTCGACGAAGTGCTGGGTGAGACGTATGAAGAGGAGGCCGACAATGCATCTTGAGTCGATCAGTCTGCGAGACTGGAAGGCTTTCGAGTCGGCTACCTTTGAGTTTCCTACGCCCGGTAAGACTAAGAACGTCGTTGTCATCGGCGGGCGCAACGGCTTTGGTAAGACCTCGCTGTTTGAGGCATTGGCATTGGGCTTGTTCGGCCGCGATGGCTTGCGACTGGTGCTGCGCGCAGGCATTGCCAGCGACGAACAAGGGCGGGCGCAGTCATTCAAAGAGTTCATGGAGCGCGCCCTTTTCGGTAACGCGCTTGCAAATGGCCGCTCTTCCTGTCGTATCGAGCTGAAGTTCATCGATGATGGCGGTGATCCCATTTGGATCGAGAGGACTTGGTATTTCAATGACCAAGGCAAGCTGAAAGCTGGCGAGTCGGCCGAGCAACTCAAGATTTTTCAAGGCATTGGTCGGCGGGTCATTGGGCCTGGCCGAACCGAGCATGACGTTGAGGGCTGGTATCGCGACTGGGTGTCCAAGACCTTCATCCCTACATCGTTGGCAGGGTTCTTCCTTTTCGACGGCGAGTCAGCAGCCGTGTATGCCGAACGGGACATGGGCTCCCAGGTGCGGGAAGGAATCGAGGGGCTGCTGGGCTTGAACTGGCTCAAGCAGCTGCAAAAGGACCTCCGCACCTATGCAAACACTAAGCGTAGCCAGGTCCCGAAAGGGGTCAGCAATGAGGCCATCGCTGAGTTGGATTCGGCTGTCAGCAGCATGGAAGAAGAGTTGGCGCGCTACGAAGATCGGCTGCAGACCATTGAGAACGAAATCCGTGACAGCGAAGCATTGCGCGACTCCTTGACGCGGGAGCTGGGCTACGGAGCAGGCACCAGGGCCCAGTTGGAGGAGCTAACCCGTGAGCAAGCCGACTACGAAAAGCGCTACAACTCTGCACAAGACCAACTCGTAACCGCAGCGCAGTCAGATCTACCGTTAGCGCTCGCCGGAGGGATACTGCTTTCAAAAGTTGAGGCGCGTCTGGACCAAGAAGCACGCTTGGACCAATGGGAAGCTGCGCTCTCTCAACGGGATGATCGCACTGCAAGCGTCCTTGAGTTCTTGAACGAACAGCTGCCGACGGTAGAGCCCGAGCTTCTGGAGCGCCAGGTGGATGGTGTTCGCGCGGCCGTGGAGAAGAGCGTGTGCAGAATTTTGTGTAACCGTGGTTTGGGTTACCGCTGAGGAAGTCGCCCCTCGAACTGGATCGTAAAGCGGTTCAGCGCAGCCTTCCAGTCGCGGATCGGCAGCGTCCATTTCTTGGTGATGTTGCGCAGAGCCAGGTAGAACAGTTTCATCAAGGCTTCGTCGCTGGGGAACGCGCCGCGGTTCTTGGTCAGCTTGCGCAGGCTCATGTTGACCGACTCGATGGCGTTGGTCGTATAGATCACCTTGCGGATCTCCGGTGGGTAGTCGAAGAACGGGATCAGTCGTGACCAATTGCGCCGCCATGACTGGCTGATGGGCGGGTACTGGGCGTCCCACTTGGCCTCGAACTCGGTCAGTGCCTGCTCGGCCTCCTCGACGGTGGCGCAGGCGTAAATGCGCTTGAGATCGGCGGCAACCTCGGCGCGGCGTTTCCACGAGACGTAGTTCAGGCTGTGCCGCACCATGTGCACGATGCACAGCTGCACGGTGGTCTGCGGGAACACCGCCTCGATCGCCTCGGGAAACCCCTTCAGGCCATCGACGCAGGCAATGAAGATGTCCTGCACCCCGCGGTTGCGTAGCTCCGTCACGACTTGCAGCCAAAACTTGGCACCCTCGGCCTGCGCCAGCCATAGGCCCAGCACTTCCTTCTCGCCGCCCATGGTGATGCCGATGGCCAGGTACACCGCCTTGACCCGCACCGCGCCCTCGCGCACTTTGACGTGGATGCAGTCCAGATAGACGATCGGATAGACCGGATCCAGTGGCCGCGCCTGCCACGCCTTGACCTCCTCGACGACCGCATCGGTGACTGAGGAAATCAGACTCGGCGACACCTCGGTGCCGTACATCTCCTCCAGGTGCGACTGGATCTCGCGCACGGTCATGCCGCGCGCGTACAACGACAAGATCTTGTCATC
Organism: Xanthomonas phaseoli pv. phaseoli; assembly: GCA_022749655.1. Lineage (GTDB taxonomy): Bacteria > Pseudomonadota > Gammaproteobacteria > Xanthomonadales > Xanthomonadaceae > Xanthomonas > Xanthomonas phaseoli. The sequence continues at coordinate 628,721 of CP094243.1, read as the reverse complement.
GAAGCCGGCCCAGCGGGTCTGGTGCTTGGGGATCAGCTGTGGCGCGAAGCTGCCGTGGCGATCACGCGGAATCTCGATCGGCAGCTCGCCGAACTCGCCCTTGAGCGTCTTGCGGCTGCGTCCGTTGCGCGTGTTGCCGGCCGCGTTGGCGACCGGCTCATGCTTGTCATGACCGAGGTGTTCGGTCATCTCCGCGTCCAGCGCCCGCTCCACCAACCGCTTGGTCAGCTGCTTGAGCAGGCCGTTCTCGCCGATCAGATCCTCGGGTTTGGTGTAGTTGACCAACAGGCTGCTAAGCAGCTCGTCGGGTACCTCATGTGTGCGTGGGCTCATGGTGTCTCCGGGTTAGGTGGCAGTCTCCTGCCTGTGGCCCGGTTACACAAAATCTAGGACACGCCCGTGGAGAAGGCTTTGGAACGATTGTGGTTCCCGCCTCCGGGGATGTAGCCGATTCTTTCAGGCACGCGCACGCTCGCGGGCCGATGCTCCAGCGGGTCTTGGATCGTCTTCGCGATGCCAAGGCTGTGTCCTCCGCGAGCATCGTTGAACTTCTCGAGACCATGGAGAGCAGTTCTGCCAAGCTTCGCGAAGTCTCCGCTGTCATTCGTTCGACTGAGGGAGCTACGCCGCAGGTCGAAGAAAAGCGCGACCAACTAAACGAAGTGAACACGAAAGTGGGCCTGATGCGCGAAGAGCGCGGCTCGTTGACCAACATGGTCAAATCTCGCGGGGCCGACTTGGAACAAAAGCGGCGCGAGCTGGGTCGCCTGACCGGGCATCTGGACCAATCAGAGCGGCCGGCGCAGTTGGCAGGTCGTGCTGAGAAGGTCGCGGAAATGCTGGGGAATCTGGTTGAAGAAGCCTGGCCCCTGCAGTCTGACGCCGTGGCAAAAGCGATGACGCGGGGCATTCGTGCCATGGCTCATCGCAGTGACTACTTGCGGGACGTTACGATCAATGAGGAGGGCGCCGTTGAACTGGCCTCCCCAGACGGCCGAGACCTACGTCAATACGACCTGTCGGCCGGCGAAAAGCAAATCTTCACCCAAGCGCTTTTTTCAGCCATCGCTGAAGTGTCCGAGCGAACCTTCCCATTGGTTGTAGACACGCCACTGGGTCGGTTGGACGAGAACCATCGACTGAACGTGCTGAAACACATCACCAGCCGCAAGGGGCAGGTCATTCTGATCTCCACGGATACAGAGGTGGTTGGTCAGTTCCTTGCCGCGATACGCGCCAAGGTGGCTAAGTTCTACATCATCCGAAACAAGGTCGAGGGTGGCGTGGCTCGTAGCTGGTGCGAGGAAGGCTATTTTGATGGGCAGGGAGTCTGAAATGAGCAATGGAACAAACGACTACCTGACCCTGGAAGTGGTTGCAGGCACGGCTTTTCGCTCGACCGCTGACACGGATGAGCTGTCCCAGCGTGTCAAAGATCGACTCGGGTTCGGGTCTTTCAACATCCCTGCGCGGCTGGCTTTGGCCCGCTCTTTGGCCATACCTGCGCCGCCCTCCAAAGCGGAGGGTGAGGTGGGCCGGACCATCAAGGGTGATGTGTTGTTTGGGACGGGGGCCGACCTAGCCAGTTGGGTGTCGCTCCTTATCGAGCATGCTGGCAGTTCGCTCACCATCAAGGACCTGCAAAGCGTCGTCCAGCGACACTGGGCGAGGGGCATGAAGATTCTATCTGAGGAGCTCGATGCTTCCGATGGCGACAACTCTGAGTTTTGGCGCCGTCTGGCTGAGAGCGCTCTGCCAGAGGTGACAGAAAAACGTCGTAGTGGAACCTCCGCAGCCGTGGCAGAGACATCGCGCGGCCCGGTGCCCGTGCGCATGGGTGAGATCGGTCACGATGTGTCGAGCAACGAAGAAGTCATCTGGACGCTCAATGCTCCTGGAGGCAGTCCTCATAGTGCTTTCATGGGTGGCGTGGGGAGTGGTAAGACCCGCACAGCAGCATTTGTCTTGAGATCTATCGCTGAGCAGACCAACGTGCCGTTGTTGGCGTTCGACTTCAAGGGGGACATGGCGGACAAGCACAACGCGTTGGATAAGGCGTTTGGTGCGGTCGTTCTATCGCCGCCGAACATCACCATTCCTTTGGACGTGTTCGCCTTTTCAGACAACAGCAAGCACGGGGTAGTGAACACCGCCCAGCGCTTGCGAGATAGCCTGAGCAATCTCAAGCAGAACAAGCTAGGGGACCAGCAGCGCCGTCGCCTAAACGATGCCTTGGAAGAGGCGTTGCGCACCCGCCATCCCTGCACCCTGGAAGACGTGAAAGAGTGTCTTGAGGACGTCTACGCGTCTGCCGGGGTCAAAGAAGATGGCGCAGTCTCCATGCTGGTCGATCTGTGCAGGCTTCCGCTCTTTGAGCCCAAGATGACGCCGGAAGAGTTCTTCTCCCGGTCGTGGATCATCTCGTTACCCGCCAGCGTCCCGGAACTCGTTCGAGTGACGGTCGTGGCGTTGTTAACGGATGCCCTAGAGCGCTTCATCAACTCGAAGCAGGATTCGGACACCGATGCCGAAGGCAATCGCTCGCTCCGCATCATGTGTGTGATCGATGAGGCCCACCGCGCTTTGGAAGCCAGGCTCCCAGGTTTGTCGAACCTCATCCGGCTTGGCCGTTCGAAGGGTGCGGCCGTCATGCTCATCTCGCAGAAGCCGGACGACTTCGAGGGCGAGGACGACGATTTCTTGTCGGAGATGGGGCTTTTGGTGTGCTTCGGCACGAATGCACGAGAGGCTTCAGTCAAGCGCATCTTGGGGGCAGGGGCTTCCCTAACCTCTCTCAAGAAGGGTGAGGCTTACGTTCGCGCCCGCGGCGACATGAAGTCGCGCAGGGTGCTGGCATGGAAATAAAGTTAAATCTAGTCTGAAACATGCGCTGGACCTAACTTGTCCAGCGCATGCTTATCAAATCAGAGAGGGATGCCTTGCCTAGCGGCGTAACGCATCGCAGGTGTGAGCAATTTCAGGTCAAACTCAGACACGTGCTCATGCATATATTTTGCAGCAGCTTCTCGTAAAGCAACGTCAGCTTGCACACGCTTTAGACAAGCACCAGGAGCGAACTCTCTGCCATCGAAATCCGTTGAGAAGTAGCGTCGGGTTTTGGATCCGTTTGACGTCAGTAGGTCGAATACGACTTCGCCATTGACATGGCGCTGGCGCAGCTCTTGCGCTACTTCCTCAAGATTTTCTTGAGGTAGGGATGCACCCGTGGACATCACGACAACAGCGAAAGCCTCAGTAGGCGAGTGAAGAACAACAAAGTTTTTCATGTGCCTCCCTTAGTTCCTTCAATGTGTTGGTGAGCAACTTCAATCGTATCCAAAACATCGTTAACGAGCGCAACAGCAACATCGCGGGACTCAAGAACACGAGTGTTAACGCCTTGTGCATCCATGTGGAACAACCTGTGACGCTGACCCAACCAAAGTGCGGGGCGTGTCCTAGATTTTGTGTAACCGGGCCACAGGCAGGAGACTGCCACCTAACCCGGAGACACCATGAGCCCACGCACACATGAGGTACCCGACGAGCTGCTTAGCAGCCTGTTGGTCAACTACACCAAACCCGAGGATCTGATCGGCGAGAACGGCCTGCTCAAGCAGCTGACCAAGCGGTTGGTGGAGCGGGCGCTGGACGCGGAGATGACCGAACACCTCGGTCATGACAAGCATGAGCCGGTCGCCAACGCGGCCGGCAACACGCGCAACGGACGCAGCCGCAAGACGCTCAAGGGCGAGTTCGGCGAGCTGCCGATCGAGATTCCGCGTGATCGCCACGGCAGCTTCGCGCCACAGCTGATCCCCAAGCACCAGACCCGCTGGGCCGGCTTCGATGACAAGATCTTGTCGTTGTACGCGCGCGGCATGACCGTGCGCGAGATCCAGTCGCACCTGGAGGAGATGTACGGCACCGAGGTGTCGCCGAGTCTGATTTCCTCAGTCACCGATGCGGTCGTCGAGGAGGTCAAGGCGTGGCAGGCGCGGCCACTGGATCCGGTCTATCCGATCGTCTATCTGGACTGCATCCACGTCAAAGTGCGCGAGGGCGCGGTGCGGGTCAAGGGGTAATCCCCGCCCATTAGCAGACGCCAGAAGTGGAATTTTCTCGTCCCCTTTCCCGAGGAGGTTCCATGAAGAAGTCCCGCTTTACCGACAGCCAGATCATCGCCGTGCTCAAGCAGGCCCAGGCCGGTGCGCCCGTGCCGGAGCTGTGCCGCGAGCACGGCATCAGCTCGGCCACGTTCTACAAGTGGCGCAGCAAGTTCGGCGGCATGGACGTGTCCATGGTCGCGCGCATGAAGGAGCTGGAGGAGGAGAACCGCCGGCTCAAGAAGATGTACGCCGAGGCGCAGCTCAGTACCGACCTGCTGAAGGAAGCGCTCGCAAAAAAATGGTGAGGCCATCTCAGCGACGCGAGATGGCCCAATCGGCAGTCACGAGCGGGCGTACGAACATCCGCCACGCCTGCCAGGCCTTCGCGGTGAGCCAGACCTGCTTCCGCTACCAGGCCAAGGCCAGCGAGCAGAACGCCCGGATCGCCGACTGGCTGGTCCGCCTGACGACCGCCCATCGCGACTGGGGCTTTGGCCTGTGCTACCTGTACCTGCGCAACGTGAAGGGCTTTGGCTGGAATCACAAGCGGGTCTACCGGATCTACCGCGAGCTGGAGTTGAACCTGCGGATCAAGCCGAGGAAGCGGCTGGTGCGTGAGCGGCCCGAGCCTCTGGCGGTGCCGGAGGCTATCAACCAGGTCTGGTCGATGGACTTCATGCACGACCAGTTGGCCGACGGCCGCAGCTTCCGGCTGTTCAATGTGCTCGACGACTTCAATCGCGAGGGGCTGGGGATCGAGGTGGATCTGTCACTGCCGTCAGCCCGTGTGATCCGATCGCTGGAGCAGATCATCGAGTGGCGCGGCAAGCCCGCCGTGATCCGCTGCGACAACGGCCCTGAATACATCAGTGGCGCGTTGCTGTCCTGGGCGCAGCGGCATGGTATCCGGGTCGAGCACATCCAGCCGGGCAAGCCACAGCAGAACGCCTACGTTGAACGCTACAACCGCACCATCCGCTACGCCTGGCTCGCCCAAACCCTGTTCGACACCATCGACCAGGTGCAGGACAAAGCCACCCGCTGGCTATGGACGTACAACCACGAGCGTCCGAATATGGCGCTCGGCGGCATCACGCCTGCCATGAAGTTGGCGATGGCCGCTTAGCTCCACTTCTGGCGACCGCTAAAAGTGGGGGGGATTACCAAGGCGGTGTACCTGGCCATCGGCATCACCATGGGCGGCGAGAAGGAAGTGCTGGGCCTATGGCTGGCGCAGGCCGAGGGTGCCAAGTTTTGGCTGCAAGTCGTGACGGAGCTACGCAACCGCGGGGTGCAGGACATCTTCATTGCCTGCGTCGATGGCCTGAAGGGGTTTCCCGAGGCGATCGAGGCGGTGTTCCCGCAGACCACCGTGCAGCTGTGCATCGTGCACATGGTGCGGCACAGCCTGAACTACGTCTCGTGGAAACGCCGCGCCGAGGTTGCCGCCGATCTCAAGCGCATTTACGCCTGCGCCACCGTCGAGGAGGCCGAGCAGGCACTGACCGAGTTCGAGGCCAAGTGGGACGCCCAGTACCCGCCCATCAGCCAGTCATGGCGGCGCAATTGGTCACGACTGATCCCGTTCTTCGACTACCCACCGGAGATCCGCAAGGTGATCTATACGACCAACGCCATCGAGTCGGTCAACATGAGCCTGCGCAAGCTGACCAAGAACCGCGGCGCGTTCCCCAGCGACGAAGCCTTGATGAAACTGTTCTACCTGGCTCTGCGCAACATCACCAAGAAATGGACGCTGCCGATCCGCGACTGGAAGGCTGCGCTGAACCGCTTTACGATCCAGTTCGAGGGGCGACTTCCTCAGCGGTAACCCAAACCACGGTTACACAAAATTCTGCACACGCTCGTTCCGCGTCGTCCAGTGTCTGAGCCCCGGCTAAAAAAACCAAGGCGGCCACACGTTGGCGTCGTTTCATTTCTTCCCGCTTCGCTGTTTGCTGCTCCTTGGCTTCGCGCCGCTGGTTGGCTAAAAGTTCCTTCGCTTGCAGCTGGGCCAACCGGTCCATGGCCCGTCCGATTTGGTCGCGGTAGTGATTCGTTGCGGTCATGCGCTTCTCCCTTGGTCCTGGTATTGAGTCAATCAGGGAAAAGCGCCTCGTCAAGTTTCGACCGCTTCCAAAAATTCGAAGGTTGCCGAATCGTTCAAGTCTGAAAAACAGGAGCTTTCGAGAATAAGCAAGAGCGCACCTAGGCGTTCCTGCGGAACGCGTGCGCAAAGGGCTTCGCCCCTTGAACCCCAAGCGCCGAGGGCGCTTGCGCAAATCAAAGCCACGGCATAAACGAAGCAACCCCACTGTTTCGGAGTCTTATGGCGATCTATCACGCGAACCTCAAAACCTTTAGTCGCGCCAAGGGCCACTCTTCAGTGGCCGCTGCCGCTTACAGGGCAGGCCTGCTGCTCGCCGATGAGCGCACTGGCACGCGCCACGACTACCGTCGCAGGGACGGCGTGGTCGAGACCCGGGTCATCGCTCCAGAGCATGCGCCGGACTGGGCGCTGGTCCCCGCCGAGCTCTGGACCGCGGCGGAGGCCGCCGAGCGTCGCAAGGATGCCACCGTGGCCCGCGAGTTCGAGTTTGCGTTGCCCCACGAACTGGACGACGGGCAGCGGTCGGCCTTGGCGGTCGAGGTGACCAGGGCCTTGGTTAACCGATACGGGTTTGCCGCCCAAGCCAGCATCCACAGCCCTGGCGCCAAGGACGGACTGAACTACCACGTCCACGTGCTGGCCACGACGCGACGCGTCGGGCCCGATGGCCTGGCCGACAAAACCCGTGAACTGGACGGCGGGCCATCGGGCAGGGCCGAGGTGGAGTGGGTGCGAGAGCTGGTGGCCGCCAAGACCAACGCCCACCTGGCAGCGGCCGAGCTGGACGCGCGGGTGGATCACCGCAGCCTTAAAGCTCAGGCGGACGAGGCCCTCGCCAACGGCGACTTGGCCACCGCCGCCGTCCTCTCTCGCGAACCCACTCAGCACGTCGGCAAAAATGGCACCGCCATCGAGCGCCGAGGTGGGAAGTCGGAGCGTGCCGAGGTCAACCAAGCGGTGGAAGAAGCGAACGAAGAGACCTTCCGCAAACTGGTGGCACTGTTCGAGGACCAGGGCCGGGCGATGCCTATGCCGGAGGGGCACAACCAGGCCCAAGCGCTTCGCGAAGCCCGCCGTCCCCGGCCGTCCTTTCCCTTCCGCTGACTTCGGGCCAAGGGCAGATCGTGGTCAACCGCCGCCTGGCCCGGGCGCTCCAAGGGCGCAGTGGCACGGAGGAAGGTGAGGGCACCGCATCAAAACCGCCGCCCAGTGCGGATGAACTGTTCGCGGAAGCGGTCGACCTATGGGCCCCGATCCTTGACCAGGCCTTGGCCCAAACCCTCCGTGCCACCCGGCAACTGCTCGCCTGGGCCAAGGAGCGAGCATTGGCGTTCGCGGAGAACACGCGGCTGCCATCGGACCTCAAAGAGCTGGTTCGCCGTCTTCGTCGCTTCAAGACCAACCTGCTGAAGTTCTCTCGTCGCTTGGACGCGCTGAGACGAGCCGAACGGCTTTGCCACATGGCGGAACAGTCCTGGGAAGACTTCACCGCCAACCACGCGCAGCCTGGCCCCTCTTGGAGTTCCAAGGATTGGATGCAGCGGCGGGGGCGGCGCCTGTCCACTCTGGAAATGCGCACCCAGGAACTGGCAGAGGTTCGCGCCCTGGTGACCCCAGAGCAGCAGACGATGTGCGAGGAGGACGCCGAGGTCGCGGGCAAGCACCTGGAGGCATGGAGCCAGGAAATGCTGGGACGTTACCGCCTAGCATCGGAACCGGCGGAGCTCTTGGATGGTCAAGATTTGGCGACGCCCGCCCCAACGTTGACGCCTGGAGTTCATCGCCGGCCACGCCTCCACTGAAACGACAACGCCCCGCAGTGCGGGGCGTTTGCTGTTGAGGGTTCGTTTCTCAGTGAAGCGTTGGCTTCTTCCGCGGCGTGGCGGTGGGGTCGGGTGCCGCTTTTCGCTGCCGGTTTGCCCGCCATTGTTCTTGACTCACCATCTCGCGGACGATGAGCGCTTCCCGAGTCCGAGGTTCTTCGGAAGGCTGGGGCGGGTCGTAATCGTAGGTGGGCGGCGCGCCATCTTGGCCGCTCTGCTGACGCATCAGTTCGGCGGCGACATCCAGCGAATAGCGGATGTCCAACATGCTTCCGGGAATGGTCCTATTGGATTGCTGGGACAGCAGATGGCCGAGCAGTTGGCTTGCGATGCGGAGTTGGGTTTCAGCGGGCATGGTGCTCCTTTCGAGCGTTGAGGGATTGCCTGCATACAACCGCGTATTCAGGAACCCACAAGCACAAAGGGCGAGCCCTGGTTCACACATCTGAACTTTAGTCAGACTGTCTGTGCCGCAGCGAGCGGCTTGGGTGCGAGGCCTACCGACCAGCCACCCGTCTGCTCGTAGTGGGTGGTCAACAGGTCATAGGTTTTGACCATGTTGAGCAGGCCCGAATGGCCGTAGACGTTGGGCGAGAAGGACGGATCGGTTCGTTTCAAATACTGCCCGAGCGCCCCGAGCCCAACCTTGCCCTCGGAGGTGTCTCCCGCGAGCAACGTCACCGCCTCGACTAGGAACAGGGGGCGGCGTTTCGGCAGCGGCTTGCCATCGGACTTCCTGGCCTCTTCCTTGGCTGCCTCCGTTTTCGAGGCCTCCGGCTCGTCCGCTTGCCGCTTCGCTGTGGCTTCCTCTTGGGCCGTGCGGTCCCATTCGAAGAACTGATCGCAGGCGTTGCGCAGGGCGTCCGGGGTCTTGGGCTCCCCGACGATGCACACCGTGGCGCCGCGCTCCCGGAGCTTGCGGCAGAGGTAGGAAAAGTCCGAGTCGCTGGTCACCAGGCAAAAGGTGTCGGCACGGCCGTCGAAGTGGCATGGTTGCCGTAGCCGCGACGCAGCACGACCCGACCGAACTGGGCCACCATGCGCAGGGCGTGTTCCACGATGTCGGTGGGCACGTTGTCGCAGTCCACCAGGACCGCAACGCGGGATTCGTGCGGAAGTCCAGGTGTGCTCATGTGGATTGCTTCCTTGGCTTGGATTGTTTCTTGCCCGGCGTTGGTTCTTCGAGCAAGGGGAGAAGAGCGTCCAGACCGAGACCGTAGGCCAACACCGAAAGCCCCGGCGAACACCCCGGAGCCCGTCCAGCTTTTCCTTGGCGGTAAAATCCCGGCTGTAAGTCACGTGGTGCTCGTCGTCCAACTCATGGCCCACCAACTGGGCCCGGAGCTCGGACACCACGCCCTCGCCCTGCAACTCTTGAATCAAGGTCTTGCGGAGCGAGTGGAATCCTCGCTTGGCCTTGGGCCAGTTCTTACCCACCTCGGCCAGGTGCCGGCTAAACGCCTTGGATATCCAGTTGCCTTGGCCGTTCTTCGCATCGGCCTTGGCCGCCGGGAACAAGCGCTCCTGGCCCTCGGCGCGCGCCCGCTCGACCCAGGCCAGGAAACCCAGGGCGAGGAGATCGGGGTGAATCGGCACAATCCTCAAGCTCTTGTCCGTCTTCACTCTCTGGTGCTCTCCCTCGTCCGAAATCTGGAAGCAGGGAAGGCCGCCTTCTTCGACCACGTCGGAGGTCAGCAGTTGGCCGACCTCCGAAGCGCGGGCACCGGTATACAGACCGATGAGGGACGCCCACCGCGCGGCCAGGGGCAGGCCCTCGAAGGCCGCGGGTGCGAACAAGGCCTGGACCTGGTGGGCGTCGTAGGCTTTGAAGCCGAACTTGCGTCGGGCCCGCTTCTCCCGAGTGGAGTAGCTCACGTGCCCGGACGCGGGGTTGTCGCCGCGGGGGTAGTGGCCCGACGCCTGGGCCCACTCGAAGAACCCGCCCTTGCCGCCGATGTAGGACTGCTTGTTAGTTAGGGTTGGGGTGGAGGCCTTGTTGTCCCGCATGTGCTGATACCACCGGGCCAGGTCCGAGCGGGTGACGGTGTGCAGCTTGGTCTTTTCCCCGAGAAAGCGGGTCAGCAGGTCGATGGCGGTGCGCTTGATGGTCCAGGTCTTGGGCAGGGTGCTGGCTTTGATGCTATCAAGCCACGCGTCCCGGGCCTTGCCCAAGGTGATGGTCTCGATGACCGCTCTGGCTTCAGTTTCGGTCTTGGCTGGATGAACAAAGTCCTCCGCGAAGACCCGCCGCCGGCCTGGCTTGGGCGGGGGCGGTTCCGGGTAGGACGCCAGCTTGGCCTCTAGCTCCATCATCTGCTTGTAGAGCTTGATGTCCTTGGGGCTGTCGATTTCCCAGCGCTCGGACGTGGTGCCGTCAGGCGCCCGGGTCCGGTGCAGGGTCAGCTCTGCAATGCCGTTGGGGTTGTTGGTCAGCCGAGCGATGAGCTCGTCCACTTCCTGCGGAGTCATCTTGGACACGCGTCGTTCCCTCAACACGGTGAAGGCCTGAGCATAGCCGGCCGCCAACACCAACGCGCGCATCCGCGCGTCTTTCATGTCGCAGGTTTGCAGGGTGCGCTTGAAGGTCTGGCGGCCCACGACCAACTGGAGGTCTACGGGCACCCGTTGCCGGAACGACCAGAGGCCAGACGGTGCACGGGAGAGGTGATGAGGGATGCGCATGGGGCGTCATGTGTCCCGCCTTGCGTTCCTGTAGCCCAGTCTTTACGCCAACAAAAAACCCCTGCGTAAACAGGGGCTTGCGTTATCTGGCGGAGAGAGGGGCTTTGGATGCCGTGACCTGATGTTGCACGGTCTCCATTGCGTGTGCGTGGGTGACACGGGGCGGGCTTCGGCTCGCTACTGCTGATGCTGATACTGCAACTGCCGACGCGGCTACACCTGCCGCGATTCCGTTGGCTTTTACTGCGGCGCGCGACCTCGGTGCACTCGCTATGCTGTGGCCCCTATTGTGCGGAGCGTGGTCTTGCTGGAATTGATTCCCACCGAGTTGCCGTGGCTGCTGTGCATTGCGTTCGTGGCCGGGTTGGTGGATGCGGCCGTGGGTGGCGGCGGATTGATCCAGTTGCCTGGCCTGTTTGCGACGCTGCCGCAGCAGGCGCCATCGCTGATTCTGGGCACCAACAAGTTCAGCGCAATGTTCGGCACCGCTGCGTCGGCGTGGCGATACGCGCGCACGGTGCGCTTTCCGTGGCGGCCGGTGCTGTATGCCACCGCGGCGGCGTTTACGTTTTCCTTCCTGGGGGCGACCGCCGTCAGCCTGATGCCCAGGCAGGCGGTGCGGCCGCTGATTCTGGTGCTGCTGATCGCGATGCTGATCTACACGCTGATCAAGAAGGACTTCGGCGCGCTGCATCGGCCACGTCGGATCGGCCGGCGCGAACTGGCCACCGCGTTGGCGATGGGAGCGGCGATCGGCTTCTACGACGGGTTCTTCGGCCCGGGGACGGGCAGCTTTCTGATCTTCCTGTTCATTCGCTTTTTCGGGCTGGATTTCCTGCGCGCCTCGGCGGCGGCAAAAGTCGTCAACCTGGCCACCAACCTTGCGGCGTTGTCGTTCTTCTTGCCCAGCGGACAGGTGATGCTGGCGATCGGCCTGCCGATGGCGGCGGCAAACGTGGCCGGCGCGGTGGCCGGCACAAGGATGGCGTTACGCGGCGGCACGCCATTGATCCGCAAATTGTTCCTGGTGCTGGTGATCGTGCTGATCGGCAAGATGGGCTGGGATCTGCTGCAGCAGTAATCGCAACGTGCTGGCGATGCGAGATGCTCGATGGGCGAGGCCACCGTGCAGATGGCGTCGCCCGTGCCCGGTGGTCAGCGCTTGCCGCGCGACTGCGCCGTGCCTGGCTTGGCGCCGCGCGTTTTGGCCGGTGAAGCAGGCGTCGCCGCGCGCTTGAGCTTGCCTTGCCGGCACCGCGGACTGGCTGTCCGGTCGATGCGGCTGTTGCACGTGGTTTGGCTGCGGCAGTTTTCACCGCCGCAGAGGCGGTGGCGACCTTCCTGGATGTGGCGCTGGATGCGTTTGTGGCCGCAATCGGCTTGCCCGGTGTTTTCGAAGACCGAGTGGTCTTGCCGACGCTGGACCTGGATGCAGCTGCCGAAGGCACCGCCGACGCACCCGAGGCGCGTTTGTCGGACGCCGCCTTGCTAGCCAAAGCTGGAGTGCGCGAAGTCGATTTCTTGGTCTGCATTGCTTGCGACTGTGCCGCAGCGCGCGTGGAAGATGCGGTCTTGGCGTTCTTGTTCTGCTTGTTCGCCGTCGCGACTGCCGGCGTGCGCTGACCAGTCTGCGTTTCCGGCGCCGCGGACAAGGTCTCATCGGCGGCAGGCGATGCCGTGGGCACTGCGGCGCCGTCAATTGCCATGCCATCTGCGCTGGCAGCGCCCTGCACTCCTGCCGGCTCGCCCGCAGCCTCGATCGACGGCGCAGCATCAACGGCATCGGCAACTGCCGGCTCATCGCCACGCGCGCGCTCGGGCAACTTCAACCGCTGTGCCTGCTCGTCGTATTCGATCAGCAACACGCCGGAGTTGTGACGGCCGCTGATTTCGACAAAGCACGCGCCGCCGATGAAGGGCTCCAAGGTCATCACCGACTTCAATGGCGTGGCCACCACCATCTGGAAGCCGAAGTTCTCGAAGATATTCATCGCCAGCGCAGTGAATTCGTTGTCGGCCTTGTCGAAGGCTTCGTCCAGCACTACCGCGCAGTAGCGCGGCAGTTCGCCGTCTTCGCCGCCGAGCTGGTAACGCAACGCGGCCGCCAGGCAGGTGGTTGCCAGCTTCTGGCGCTGACCGCCGGATTTGCCGGCGCCGCTGCGGTAGATCTCCACCTGCGCACGCGTCTGGGCGTCCAGCTCCACACCGATGAACTCCACATGCAGGCGCACGTCCAGCACCTGCTCGCGCCAGCGGCGTGCCTCCGGTTCCTGCGCGCCCAGGCGCGCCACCAGCGCGCGCAAGGTGGAAAACTGCGCTTCGGCCAGGGCTCGGTCTTCGGTCTGTTGATGCGACAGCACTGCGCGCAACTGCTGCTGGAATTCCTGCACTTCGGCCAGGCGGCGGTCGCCGACCTCGATGGTCAGGATGGTGTCGCGGTTGAACGGCACCTGCTCCAGGCTGGCGTTGACCTCGTCCATGCGCTGCTTGATGCCCTTGTGGGCCTCGGCGGTGTGGCGCTGCAAGGCCAGCAGGTTATTCTTGCTCTGGGTCTGCAACAAATCGAAGAAACGATGCTCGTGCCGCGGCAGGCCATCGCTTTCCAACCGGTCCAGGCGCGCGAGGAAATCGTCGGCGCTGGCAAGGCTCACGGTGAAATCGCCGCTGTCTTCGGGCCACTGCTGGCAATACTTGCGGAAGCATTCCAGCAACTGCGCGCTGAGCCGGCTGTCGCGGCCCTGGCTGTCGGCCAGCTGCTCGGCCAGGCCACGTTCGACCACGCGGAAATGCGCTTCCAGATTGTCCAGCGACAGCGGCGTCAATGCGGCGAGCCGTTCCCGCAAGCCCTGCAACTGGGTGGGCGTGAGCGTAGCGCTGCCGGCGCGGCCCGCACATGCGGCATGCTGCTGTTCGAGCCGCACACGCTCGCGCGCCAGTTGCGCGCGCTCCAGCCGCACGTCTTCATAAGTGCGCTTGGCCTGGTCGCGCAAGGTGCGTGCGGTGTCGATGGCCTGGCCGAGCGCGCGCAGGCCACTGTTGCCTTCGCGCAGCTGCACCAACTGTTCGTCGATATCGCTCAGGCGCTGCAGCTTGGGACCGACGTCGATCTCGTCCCAGTCGCGCTCCACCAGGGTGTGGGCAGCCAGTTGGCGCTCCTGGTCCTGCTCACGCTGCTTGCGCAGCGCTGCGACATCGGCATCGCAGCCGGCGATGCGCTGGGCCAGCGCCTGCGCTTCGCGCTCGAACACCTTGAGCTTGTCGCGGTTGTCGTGGCCGAGCAGCCAACGCTTGCGGTCGTTGACGGCGTGGCGGTCGTCCTTTTCGTAACGATCGCCCGGGTGCTTGACCTGGCCCTCGCGGGTGATGGCGCGGTCGGCGTTGCGCAGTGCGGCGGCGTTGTCCACGCAGGCGTAGTCGAAGCGACGAATCAGCTCGTTGCGCAGCCATTCGGTGAAGGCATGCTCGCGCAATTGCAGCTTGCCGGGCAGCGCGCCGGGATCGACCCGCCGCGAGTGCAGCTCGTCATTACGGCGCACACGGAAGTACACCAGGCGCGTGCCGATATGGGTGCGGTTGACCCATTCACTGACCTGCGCGTAATGCCGCTCGTCCACCAGCAGCGACTGCGCGAAGCCGTGCAGCACACGCTCGATGGCACCGCGCCAGGCCGACTGGTCTTCGCGCACCTGCACCAGCTCGCCCACGAACGGCAGCGCAGCCTCGGCAATGCCGGTGTCTTCGCACAAGCGCGCGCGCAGCGCCTGCATCGGTGCGGGCATGCTCGACGGTGCCTTCTTCAGGGCCTCCAGCTCGGCACGGATTTCGGCAAACCGGCGTTCGTCGTCGCGCCGCGCGCCCATCCGTTCGGCGATCGCCTCGTCCAGCGCGCTGGCGTCGTGCTTGCCGTTATCCAGCACGGTTTGCGCATGCGCGACCTGTGCGGCAAAGCCGCTGGCGCCGGCCGCCAGGGCGGTACCGAGCTGGCGGCAGGCCTGTTCGATCTGCGCACGGCGACGCAGGCGTTCGTCGCGCTCGCGCTCCACACGCGCACGCTCGCGTTCCAGTTCCTCGATCTGCTCGCCACCGGCAGCACGCTGCTCGCGCTCCAAGCCAACCAGTTTTTGTTCGTGGTTATCCAGCGATTCGCGGCGCTGGCCTTCTTCGCCGGCCAGTCCACGGTCCTGGTTATCGAGCTCCTGCAAGCGCTCATCCAGCAGGGCCAGCCGCTGCTGCTCGCGGTAGCTGTCCACGCCCAACTGCAGCTCGCGCAACTCGCCAACGCTGTGGCGCAACGCCATCAGCGCCGCATGGTGCTCGCGCGCGGGGGTCAGCGTTTCCACCTGGCGCCGCGCGGTGACCACCGCATGGTGGGCGCCATCGAGTTCGGCAAAATCCTCCACCAGCCGATCGGCCGCTTCGAAGGTACGCGGCTCATCCAGCATGAAGCCGCGCAGGAACGCATTGAGATCGCCCAGGTTCTTGGCCGACTGGGTCTTGTGCAGCAGCCGCAGCGCCATCTCGTTGCCGATGCCCAGCGCATGCCGGAAGCGTTCTGCATAGCCGGCGAAGCCGTCGAAATGCGCCACTTCCTCACCCAATCGCGCCTTGAGCTTGCGCAGGTCCAGATCGAAGCCATCCAGCTCGGTCGCCACGTCGAAACGGCGTGGCGCGACCATGTAGTGCCGCCGCACATCGGCTGCCGCGTTACCGCTGCCGGCGATCCAGAACAAGCGGATCAGGCTCACCGCCTCGCCGTGCGCATTTGCGTATTCCAGCACCAGCGCGGTCCAGGTCGCGCCCTTGCGCAGGTATTGGGTGGCGATTTCGCCGGACGCGCTGTCCTGCTGATCGGCCCACGCACCGCGTACATACGACACCAGACTCCGATCGCGCCCGCTGCGCTCGGCTTCGCGCGCGGCGGCGTTGAAGTCGACGATGCTCGGCGGCGTCAGCAGTGCCGACATCGCATCCAGCAAGGTGGACTTGCCCGAACCCGAACGCCCAACGAACAGGAAGCCCTTTTCCGCAATCGGCACTTCGGTCAGCCCGTTGAAGGTGCCCCAGTTGTGCACCTGCAAGCGGCGCATGCGGAACTGCTGCGCACGTTGCTCGGCAAGCGTCTCGGCAAACAAGGAAGCACCCGGCGACGCCGGCGACAGGTTGGACTGGGAATTCATTGCTCACTCACCAAAACAGAACGACAGAGACGCCAAGGACAGACCATTACGAACGGTGAAGCTTTCTTTGCGGTGCGGTGATGCGGGTCAAGTTTGAGCAGCGGATGGAATGCGTGGACGGCGTCGCGACCGGGGAGCGTGTGCAGAATTTTGTGTAACCGTGGTTTGGGTTACCGCTGAGGAAGTCGCCCCTCGAACTGGATCGTAAAGCGGTTCAGCGCAGCCTTCCAGTCGCGGATCGGCAGCGTCCATTTCTTGGTGATGTTGCGCAGAGCCAGGTAGAACAGTTTCATCAAGGCTTCGTCGCTGGGGAACGCGCCGCGGTTCTTGGTCAGCTTGCGCAGGCTCATGTTGACCGACTCGATGGCGTTGGTCGTATAGATCACCTTGCGGATCTCCGGTGGGTAGTCGAAGAACGGGATCAGTCGTGACCAATTGCGCCGCCATGACTGGCTGATGGGCGGGTACTGGGCGTCCCACTTGGCCTCGAACTCGGTCAGTGCCTGCTCGGCCTCCTCGACGGTGGCGCAGGCGTAAATGCGCTTGAGATCGGCGGCAACCTCGGCGCGGCGTTTCCACGAGACGTAGTTCAGGCTGTGCCGCACCATGTGCACGATGCACAGCTGCACGGTGGTCTGCGGGAACACCGCCTCGATCGCCTCGGGAAACCCCTTCAGGCCATCGACGCAGGCAATGAAGATGTCCTGCACCCCGCGGTTGCGTAGCTCCGTCACGACTTGCAGCCAAAACTTGGCACCCTCGGCCTGCGCCAGCCATAGGCCCAGCACTTCCTTCTCGCCGCCCATGGTGATGCCGATGGCCAGGTACACCGCCTTGACCCGCACCGCGCCCTCGCGCACTTTGACGTGGATGCAGTCCAGATAGACGATCGGATAGACCGGATCCAGTGGCCGCGCCTGCCACGCCTTGACCTCCTCGACGACCGCATCGGTGACTGAGGAAATCAGACTCGGCGACACCTCGGTGCCGTACATCTCCTCCAGGTGCGACTGGATCTCGCGCACGGTCATGCCGCGCGCGTACAACGACAAGATCTTGTCATCGAAGCCGGCCCAGCGGGTCTGGTGCTTGGGGATCAGCTGTGGCGCGAAGCTGCCGTGGCGATCACGCGGAATCTCGATCGGCAGCTCGCCGAACTCGCCCTTGAGCGTCTTGCGGCTGCGTCCGTTGCGCGTGTTGCCGGCCGCGTTGGCGACCGGCTCATGCTTGTCATGACCGAGGTGTTCGGTCATCTCCGCGTCCAGCGCCCGCTCCACCAACCGCTTGGTCAGCTGCTTGAGCAGGCCGTTCTCGCCGATCAGATCCTCGGGTTTGGTGTAGTTGACCAACAGGCTGCTAAGCAGCTCGTCGGGTACCTCATGTGTGCGTGGGCTCATGGTGTCTCCGGGTTAGGTGGCAGTCTCCTGCCTGTGGCCCGGTTACACAAAATCTAGGACACGCCCGACCGGGGTCGCTCCAGAGAAGCAGGTTCTTTGCACCAGCTGGCGTGGAGGTCGCGCCAGTGCGACGAAAGCTACGGGTTTTCGAGCACCTGCAGCACCAACCTTGTCCACATCGGCCGATCGCGACCACCATCACTCCTTCCTAGTCACTGCATCACGACATCCCTGCTTTGCTGCTTTGCTGCTTTGCTGCTTTGCTGCTTTGCTGCTTTGCTGCTTTGCTGCTTTGCTGCTTTGCTGCTTTGCTGCTTTGCTGCTTTGCTGCTTTGCTGCTTTGCTGCTTTCAACATCGTGCTGCTGATGCAGACCCTTGTTGTTGTTGTTGTTGCTGTTGCTGTTGCTGTTGCTGTTGCTGTTGCTGTTGCGTAAGCAGTTTGCACTTGGGGGCCCCATACCGCAGCGGCAAGGCCGGCAGATACAACCCGCAGGGCGGCGCGCATGGATGCGCGACGTTTTTGTAAGGGACACGGATGTCCCTTACAAAAATTTCTGCCGGACTTGCGCACCCGCAGCGCCGCAGGCGCGGGGGCGCGAGGACGGGGTGTGCTTTCTTTTTGGTTACTTTTTCTTTGCACAAGCAAAGAAAAAGTGACTCACGCCCGCAAGGGCGTGAAAGCTCTGCCCTACCCCTCCCCCAAAAAAACCAGATCACTCAGCACAGCGCCACCTACCGCCTGATACCACACCCTCATCCGCCCTTCGGGCACCTTCTCCCCATGAAGGAGGACAATGTCCCGGAGGGAGAAGGGAGATGCAAGAGACATCAATCCAACGCATCCTCCCCCTCACGCAGCTCCCGATACGCCACCACCAACGCCTGCACATCCTCTGCCGAGAACAACAGCTTCAACACCGGCGACACTTCATAGCGCTCCTCGCTGCCGCGCAAGCGCGACAGCAACTGGTTGTCGCGCATCTTTGCCGATGGCCGTCATCACCCGCCGCGCGAAGCCCGCCCGATCGGTGGACACGTTCTTCTCGTAGACCGACAACGCCTCCACCAACTGCGCCTCGTCCACCACCGCGCGCTCGCCGCGCGTATCGGCCTCGGCCAGTTGCTGGCGCAGGAACAGCAGCAACACCGACTCGATAAACGTCAGCGGCGCACTGCGCAGCAAGGTGGGCGATTCCAGCTCGGCGGTGTCGGCCTGGCGGGTGAAGGCCACCCCACCCTCGCGGTCGAGCACCAACTCCAGAAACAGCTCGCACAGCACCTGGCGGATCGCCACCTCGTTGCGCAACAACGCCGGCCACAGCGTGCCGTGACGTTGCGCATCGATGCTGGGCCCTGCCAGCAACTGGCACAGTGCGCGCCGCGCGTCGAACGGCAGCGTGCCGGTATCGCCCAAGAACAGCTCGCCGCGCGGCTCGGCACTGGAGGTGTGGGTCATCGGCATGCGCTCGTCGATGGACGCCGCCCCGGTGCTCTCGTCGGCGTCCAGGCCGGTGTCCTCAGACCAGTTCATTGCGTTTCTCCCGGGTAAACCACACCAAGGGAATGCGCGCGCGCCGCACGGCGCCGTCGCTGCCTTCCCATTGCACCGTTTCCATCTGTCCTTCGATCACCATGCCGTGGCGCGTGCCCAGCGACAGGTAGCCGATCACGCTGCCCAGGCCCTGCACGGCCGGGCGTTGTTGCAAGGCGTCGCCGATCGTCAGCCGCGGGCGTTGGCCGAGCAGCTCGTGCAGGTCGCGGCGCAGGCTGCGCACATCGATCTCCGACTGCGCGACCAGGTCGCCCACGCTGTCCAGCGAGATCTCGGCCGCATCGGCGGCCTGTACGCGTCCATCGACCTGGGTAAGCCGTGGATCGTGCAGCCGCCATTGCGACAACGAACGCAGACGGCTGCTGCTGAGCGCCTGCGTATAGCCGGTAGCGGTGGTGGCGTGCAGGCTCTCGCGCAACTGCAAGGCTTCGCCCTGCGCCTGCTTGAGCAATTGATTGAGCCGGCGCTGTTCCAGATACCCACGGCTTTGCACGAACCCGCGCAGGCTGCGCGCGAAATGCTGCATCACCGTGTGCACCTCGCCGCCGCGCTCCAGCAGCGTGCCGGTCAGCCCGCGCAAGAAGGCGCGTTCGCGGCGATCGAGCTTGCGGGCGAACCCACGGGCAAGCAGCGCATCCAGCGCCTGGTCGAGCTGGCTGCTTTGCTGGGTGTCGTTGAGCAGACTCCAGAACGCCTCGAAGGTGCGCCCGGCCTCGCTGTCTGCAATCACATCCACGCCGTTGAACAATTGTTCGAGCACGTCGCCGCGCGCGCCTTCGTCGTCGATGATGCGCTCGCGGAATTGGCGGTTGAGCTGCTCGAAGTCGTCGCGCACGCGATGGAAATCTTCGGCCAGCTCGTCTGAGAGATGGATCAGGTCGCGCGCGCGTTCCAGCGCGCGTTTGCCGTCCAGGGCGGCCACGCGGCCGGAAGCCACGCGTTCGATCTCGGCATCGATGCGCGCGCGTTCGTCGCGCAGCGCGGCCAGCCGGAGCTCCGGATCGGCTTCGGTCTGCCCGGCCAGCTGCACCAGTTGCTGGATCACCAACGACAGGCGGCTTTCGGTGGCGCTGCTGCTGCTTTCGCGCAGGCCGGCGATGAAGCGGATGGCCTGGGTCGCGGCACGCGAGAGTTCGTATTCTTCTTCGGTTGCGCCTTCGGGCAGGCGGCGTTCCAGCCAGCCCTGTGCCAGCCAATGCGCCAGGTACGCCTGTGCGGTGCGCGGCAGTTCGCGCGACAGCTCGTCGGCGCGCAAGGCGTCGAGCTGGCGCTGCAAACGCTCGTGCAACACGGCCGACGGCAGGCGGCGTTCGCCATCCATCAGCACCGTCTGCAGCAGGCCGATCAGTTCGGGGGCATGGTCGGCGGCGAGCAGTTTCCATACCGGCTGCTCGCGCAGTTGCCGGTAGCCGGAGATACGTGCCTGGTGCTTCTATGGGCGCAGCCGCGACTGCCTCAACGCTTGCCGCCCACGGCGATGAACTGCAGGAATTCGGCGCGGGTGCGCGCGTCTTCGCGGAAGCTGCCCAGCATCTTGGAGGTCACCATGCTGACGCCGCGCTTGTGGATGCCGCGGGTGGTCATGCACTCGTGCGCGCCTTCCACCACCACGCCCACGCCAAGCGGCTGCAGCACGTCCTGGATGCATTGGGCGATCTGCGCGGTCATCTTTTCCTGCACCTGGAAGCGGCGCGCGTAGCTTTCCACCACGCGCGCCAGCTTGCTGATGCCGACGACCTTGCCACGCGGCAGATAGCCCACGTGCACCTTGCCGATGATCGGCGCCATGTGGTGCTCGCAATGGCTTTCATAGGAAATGTCGCGCAGCACGATCAACTCATCGTAGCCGGCCACTTCCTCGAAGGTGCGTTCCAGGTATTCGCGCGGTTCTTCGCGATAGCCGCTGAACCAGTCGCCGTAGGCTTCGGCCACCCGGCGCGGGGTGTCCAGTAGACCCTCACGCGTGGGATCTTCGCCCGCCCAGCGCAACAGGGTGCGCACGGCCTCTTCGGCCTGGGTCTGGGTGACGGAGGAATCGGGCTGGTTGGACTGGCTCATGCGCGGATGCACCCAAAAGGGGCGAGCATGGTACCTGAGGACGGCCCGGCCGCCCCAGTGGCGGTCGCGCCAGCTTGCAAATATTCAGTGACTATTGATTCATTTATGAATTGATAGCATCCTATCTATTATGAAACCTGTTCTTTCTCCACGCGCCCGGCTCAGTTCCGGCCTGCTGGTGGCTGCCCGTCAGTGGCAACGCCTGGCCGATCAGGCGTTCGCCGAGTTCGACCTTTCCAGCGCCTGCACCGGACCATTGCTGATGATCGGGCGCTCCGGCGGCGGCATCCGCCAGGTGGCGCTGGCCCAGCAACTGGGCATGGAAGGCCCCTCGCTGGTGCGCTTGCTGGACAAGTTGGCCGCGCAGGGCCTGCTGCGCCGCCAGGCGGACAGCAGCGACCGCCGCGCCAACCAGCTCTGGCTCACCGATGCAGGCCAGGCGCTGGTCGGCCAGATCGAGATCCGCCTGGATGCACTGCGTGCGCAGGTGTTCGGCGCACTCAGCGACGCCGACGTGCAGGTGGTGCTGACCTTGTGGGAGCAGATCGCGCAGGCGCATGCGCGGCTGAGCCAGGCCGACTGAGTCGGCTGCCGGCGTCGCGCGCGACGCCCGTTGTGCCTTTTCCGATGCTCTGCGCGCTGCGCCGGGCGTTGTGGTTCCTTCTCCAGGATGTGCCCGATGTACGGCGAATTCAGTCTCTACGGTGTGTTCGTACCCACCTTGCTGGCGTTGATGACGCTGGCCTACCTGCTCAACAGCGGCATCGCCGCGCTGCTGACCCGCGTCGGCGCCTACCGCTACATCTGGCACCCGGCGCTGTTCAACCTGGCGCTGTACATCGCACTGCTGGGCGGCCTGTTCTTCCTTACCCGTTGGATGCAATCGTGAAAAAGCTGATCAAGACCGCGGGGCCGGCACTGCTGACCCTGGCGATGGTGATGGTGGCCGCGTTGGTGTTGCAGCACCTGTGGCGTTATTACATGCAGGCGCCGTGGACGCGCGATGCGCACGTGGGCGCCGATGTGGTGCAGGTGGCGCCGGATGTCTCCGGGCTGGTGGAATCGGTGGCCGTGGCAGACAACCAGCCGGTCAGGCGCGGGCAATTGCTGTTGGTGGTGGACCGTGCGCGCTACGAAATCGCCCTGGAACAGGCGCGTGCCGCACTGGCCGAACGCCAGGCGACGCTGACCCAGCTGCGCCGCGAGATCGCGCGCGACCGCAGCCTGCAGGACCTGGTCGCCGCCGAAGATGCCGAAGTGCGCCGCTCCAACGTGCAAAAGGCGCAGGCCGCAGTGGCCACCGCGCAATCGGCGGTGGATCTGGCCCAGCTCAACCTGGACCGCACCCAGGTGCGTAGCCCGGCCGACGGCCGCGTCAGCGACCGCACCGTGCGCGTGGGCGACTACGTCAGCGCCGGGCGCCCAGTGGTGGCGGTGCTGGACACCGGCTCGTTCCGGGTCGATGGCTACTTCGAAGAAACCCGCCTGCAGGGCGTGCACCCCGGCCAGCGCGTGGACGTGCAGCTGATGGGCGAGCCGCTCACGCTGCATGGGCATGTGCAGAGCATCGCGGCCGGGATCGAAGACCGTTACCGCAGCGGCAGCGCCGGCGCATTGCCCAATGTCACGCCTGCGTTCGACTGGGTGCGGCTGGCGCAGCGCATTCCGGTGCGCATCGTGCTGGACCGCGTGCCTGCGCATGTGCAGTTGATCGCAGGGCGCACTGCCACGGTGAGCATCCTGCCCGACACCGCAAACGCGCCCCCGGCGATCGCGCCTGCCCGTGTGCAGGCCAAGGCGGCGCCATGAACCGCGCGATGTTGCGTCCGCTGGGATTGGCCGCACTGCTGAGCATGCTCGGTGCCTGCAGCACGGTTGGCCCGAACTACGCCGTACCGGACGATGCGGCGTACCGGCGGCCGGCCGCCAATGCCGCGTTTCTCGACACCGGCAACGACCAGGTACGACCTGGCGCCGCGTTGCCGGCGCGCTGGTGGGCGCTGTATCAGGACCCGATGCTGGATAGCCTGATCGAGCAGGCCCTGCGCGACAACGTCGAGCTCAAGGTCGCCGGTGCCAATCTGCGCCGCGCCGCTGCGCTCTACGAACAGGCCATGGATGCCGGCGGCTTCGATTACGAGGTGGAAGCCGGCGTCAGCCGCGCACAGGTGTCGGCTGAGGCGTTTTTGCAGGAAGAAAAACTGCCGGTGTTCAACTTGGCCGATGGCAAGTTCGGTGTGTCGTATCAGTTCGATCTGTTCGGCAAGCTGCAACGCGGTGCCCAAGCCGCGCACGCCGACACCCAGGTGGCGCAGGCGGCGATCGATCTGGCGCGCGTCAGCGTGGCCGCGCAGGTGGCTGGCAGTTATGTTATGTGAGATTGCCACGCCAACCATGAGTTGCAGGTGGCCGAGCATTCGCTGCAGTTGCAGCAACACAGCCGCCAGATCACCCAACGCCTGATCGCGGCCGGTCGCGGCACGCCACCGGATCTGGCGCGCGCCACCGCGCAGGTGGCGATGCTGGAAGCGTCGCTGCCGCCGCTACGCGCGCGCCGCCAGGCCGCCGGTTACCAATTGGCCGCGCTGCTCGGCAAGACACCCGGCGAGGTGCCGGCCGGCGTGGACAGCTGCGCGCACGCGCCGGCAGTGCAGCAGCCGATCCCGATCGGCGATGGCCGGGCGCTGCTGGCGCGCCGCCCGGATGTGCGCCAGGCCGAGCGCCGGCTCGCCGCCGCCACCGCACGCATCGGCGTGGCCACCGCCGAGTTGTATCCGGACATCCGCCTGGGTGGTTCGATCGGCGCCACCGGCCTGCTGGCGGATTTCGGTGAGCCGGCCACGCACGCGTGGTCGTTCGGCCCGCTGATTTCCTGGACGCTGCCCTCCAGCGGCGCACGTGCGCGGGTGCGCGCCACCGAAGCCGGCGCCGACGCTGCGCTGGCGCAGTTCGACAACACCGTGCTGCAGGCCTTGCGCGAAGTGCAGACCAGCTTGTCGCGCTATGCGCAGGATCTGGACCGCCTGCATCTGCTGGAACAGGCGCAACAACAGGCAGAGCTGGCGTCGGCGCAAAACCGGCGCCTGTATCAGGGCGGGCGCACGCCGTACCTGTCCAGCCTGGACGCCGAGCGCACCCTGGCCACCGCCGACATGACCCTGGCCACTGCACAAGCGCAGGTGTCGCAGGACCAGATCCAGCTGTTTCTGGCGCTGGGCGGCGGTTGGGATGCCGACGCAGGGCGCAACCACACCAAGGCTGCGCGATGATGCCGTTGCTGCGCGATCGTCAGGCCTGGCTGTTTTCGGCCAAGACCTTCGCCGCCTCGATCGTGGCGCTGTATGTCGCGCTGGCCGGCAATCTGTCGCGACCGTACTGGGCAATGGCCACGGTCTACATCGTCTCGCAACCGCTGCTCGGCCCTACCCGTGCCAAGGGCGTGTACCGCTTGCTCGGCACCTTGCTGGCCGGCGTGGCCACCTTGGTGATGCTGCCGAATCTGGTGGAAACGCCTTTGCTGCTGAGCGCGGCGATGGCGCTGTGGCTCTCGGCATGCCTGTTCCTGGCGCTGCTCAATCGCGGCCCGCGCGGCTATGCGTTCCTGCTGGCCGGCTACACCACCGCGTTCATTGGCTTTCCTGCGGTCACCTCGCCGGAAAGCATCTTCGACACCGTCGTGGCCCGCAGCGAAGAAATCATCCTGGGCACGGTGATGACGGTGCTGTTCGCGTCGCTGCTGTTCCCGGCCTCGGTCAAGCCCATGCTCACCGCACGGATCGGTAACTGGATGCAGGACGCAGCGCAGTGGTGCCGCCAGGTGCTGCAGCGCGGCCCATCGCAGGCGCCGCGCAATCGGCTGGCGGCCGATCTGGTGCAGTTCGAGGCCTTGATCGCCTTCGTCCGCCACGACGACCCGCGCCATGCCGGGGCGGCTCCAACGCTGGAACAGCTGCGCGCCCGCATGCTGATGCTGCTGCCGGTGCTGTCGTCGATTGCCGACCGCCTGGATGCCTTGCAGCGCGATGGCGCGGCGCACGCCTCGACGCTTGCGGCCTTGCTGGAAGATGTTGCTGCGTGGGTGGATCCTGTGGGCGACAGCGGCAGTGTCCACGCCGATACCGATGCCGATGCCAACGCTGATGCATTGCGTGTCCGCATCGACGCATTGCGCCCGGTAGTGGATCAGGACATCGATCATTTATTGCTGGCCAGCTTGCTGCTGCGCCTGCAGGAACTGCTCGACCTGTGGCAGGCCTGCCGCACGCTGCAGCAGGCCCTGGTGCAAGGCACGGCGCCGGTTGCGCTGCGTGCGATGCCGTCTACGGTACCTGCTGCATCCGTGCAGGCCGACAACACAACCAGTGATGCAGCTCCGCGCCGCAATACATCGATCGCTGCGGCGGCGCTTGGGCTGGTCGCGCAGTCAGGCGGCGCAGGCCATCTCGCCCGCGCAGGTGCACGCAACGTCGCAAGATCTTGAACTGCCTCGGTCAACGCGTGAGGCGCCGTCGCAGCAATCGCCTTGGTCATCGCCGGCCATCACCGACGTGTCGGGCGCTGCCCACGCCACGCGCCACATCGATTTCGGCATGGCCGCGTTTTCCGCGCTGAGCGCCGGCTTCGCGCTGATGGCGTACTGCGTGTTGTGGATCGGCATCGGCTGGGAAGGCGGCGGCAACGGCGCGATGATGGCCGCGGTCACTGCTGCGTTTTTCGCCGCCCAGGACGACCCTGCGCCGAGCATGCTGTCGTTCCTGACCTGGGCGGTGGTGGCCAGCGTGGTTGCCGGCATCTATCAGTTCGGCATCTTCCCGGCCATCCACGATTTCCCGATGCTGGTGTTGGTGCTCGCGGCGGGCTTCCTGCCATTGGGCGCGCTACTGCATCGCCCCAAGAGCATGCTGATCGCCTTGCCGCTGGTGGTGAACCTCACCGCGCTGCTGAGCCTGCAGAACAGCTACAGCGCCAACCTGCAGAGCTTCGTCAATGCGGCGGTGGCGATGGTGCTGGGGATCGGGTTTGCGGTGGTGCTCACGCGTCTGTTTCGTTCGGTCGGTGCCGAATGGAGCGCACGCCGGCTGGTGCGCCAGGGCTGGCGCACGCTGGCCGACGCCGCCGACGGACACGGCGCGCACGATCGCCAGCACTTTGCCGCACGCATGCTGGATCTGCTTGGCCTGCTTGCGCCACGGCTGGCGTTGACGCCGGAAGGCAGCGACCTGGCCTCGGTGGATATGCTCAACGAAGTGCGTGTTGGCTTGAACATCCTGCAGCTGCGCAGCGCCCGGCATGGTTTGCCGCAGCCGAGCGTTGATGCGGTGGACGCGATTCTGCGCGAGGTGGCTGCGTACTACCGGCAGCAGGTTGCACAGAAGCGTCCGTTGCCTGGGCCGGAATCTCTGCGTGATCGTCTGGATGTTTCCCTGGCGCGCGTGGGCAAAGTGCCGGCCGGCGCGCATCGCGATGAAGCGTTGTTGGGGTTGATTGGGCTGCGTTACAGCGTGTTTGCAAAGACAACGGCGCAGCATCAGGACGTCGCAGAACAGCAGCCCGCGTTGGCCCCTCTCCCGCCGGGACGATAAGGCACTGCTTGCGCGCCACTGGCGCGCGTGCCTTGGAGCGCCCGCGCTGCTGGCGCGGGCCGGGGCGCGGAGCGGGGGTGGGGTGAGGGTACGGGGTACTCATGCACGACCGCAGCATCGATGCTTCACCTTGGCGGCGCGTGGCGACGCGTTTACCACGGTCGGTCTGCCAGTCACCTGGGGCGCCCCTCATCCGCCCTTCGGGCACCTTCTCCCGCAGGGAGAAGGAAACAGCCAGCCCGCGCGCTCATCACCGCTTGCGCTGATGCATCGCCGCTTCGTCGTCCAGCCAGTTGCTGCCCTTGTTGGTCAGGAAGAACATGTAGACCACCAACGACACCGCAATCACCGCCGTCGCATAGATCACGAACTCGGTCACTTGGTTGGTCTTCAGCGAAGCCTGATACAGCAACGGCGCGGTGCCGCCGAACGCCGAATTCGCCAGCGCGTAGCCAAGACCGACGCCCAGCGCGCGCACATGCGTGGGGAACAATTCCGCCTTCACCACTGCATTGATCGAGGTGTAGCCGGTCAGGATCACAAAGCCCACAGTGAGAATCACGAACGCGGTCAGCCAGTCGGTCTGCTTGGGCAGTTCCATCACCAGGAACCAGGTGTAGAGCACGCCGCCGATGCCGAAGAACACCAGCAAGGTCTTGCGCCCGACGATGTCCGACAGCCAGCCGCCGACCGGTTGCATCAGCATCAGCACGGTCAGCGCGACCAGGTTGATGATGGTGCCGGCCATCACATCGCCACCGGCGAATGCGGTCTGGATCATCTTCGGCCCGGTGACCGAATAGGTGTAGAACGCGATCGTACCGCCGGCGGTGATCAGGAAGCACAACAGCAGCGGACGCCACTGATTGACGAACAATTCGCGCATCGAGCCGGAGGCCCTGGCCTTGCCGGTACGCGAATCGGCGATGGACTCGGAGCTCAGCGACTCGTCCATCGTGCGACGCAGCCAGAACACCACCAACGCGCCGATGCCGCCCAGCCCGAACGCCACGCGCCAGCCCCATTCGGAGACCTGCGACGCATCGAAGAAATGCAACATGATCAGCAAGGTGGTCTGCGCCAGTACGTGCCCGCCCACCAGCGTCACGTAATGGAACGAGGACAAGAAGCCGCGCCGGCCCGGAATCGCCGCTTCGGACATGTACGTGGCGCTGGTGCCGTATTCGCCACCGGTCGCAAAGCCCTGCAGCAGGCGTGCCACCAGCAAGATGATCGGCGCAGCGATGCCGATCGTGGCCACCGTGGGCGTGATTGCAATGACGAACGAGCACAGCGCCATCACCGACACCGAAATGGTCAGCGCCAGGCGGCGGCCATAACGGTCGGCGAAGCGACCGAAATACCACGCGCCGATCGGGCGCATCAGGAACGTCATCGCGAAGATCGCCCACACGAACATGGTGGCGTTCTTGTCTTCCTTGGAGAAGAACTGCGACTCGAAGTAGGTGGCGAACACCGAATAGACGTAGACGTCGTACCACTCGACGAGGTTGCCGGCCGAGCCCTTGAGCGTGTTGGACACCGAGCGGCGAAGGCTACCGGCAGCTGTGCCAGAACCGGCAGCGATCGGAGACGATGGGGGTGCGCTCATGCGGTCAGAACCTCTTCGGTGGGACAGCCCCGGAGTATAGGTGCGCGCTTGTGTGACGCATGTAAGCATTTTGGCTTATAGATGGCGGCCACTCGCGCACCGGGCCGCCTGCTTCAGCCCGCTTTTGGCGTGGGTGCCGCCAGCGCGTGGCGGTCCTTGCCCAAGCGATCGAAACAGCACGCACGCCGCTTGCCCGAGGCCAGCATGGCGCATGCGGTGGCGATGCGCTTGCTCCGCGTTTGGGCCCTTTTGCCGGACACCACCCAGAAGATCCACTCGCGCCGCGCCACGGCGGTGACGTCGTCCCAGGTCGCACGCGCGGTCGGCTGCGCGGCCAACGCTGCACGCAGGTCGTCCGGCACCAGCGGCGCGGGTTCTTCGGCAACGGGCGCCAGCGCGAGCGCCACCGTCTGTCCAGCCGACACACTGGCTGCCTGCTGCAGGGCGCGTTCGATCGCGAGCCAATGCCCGCCCCGCCCGTCTGGCTGCAGCGTCGCCTGCAGCGGGTCCCGGCCACCGTGCCGGTGACGCTCACCATGCTGCGCGTTGCTCGCCGCTGCAGCAGTAGAAACAGCCAGGTGACATCGGCCGGCGCTGCCGGTTGCAGCGAGGTGGCAGCGAACCGGATGGCGGCGGCCGGATGCATGGCGCGAACCATAGCACCGCACACCCCTAGGTTCTGCTGTTTGCTGCCGCGTTGGCGCACGCGTGATCGTGCAGGCAGCGCCATGGTCGCAGCCGTGACGCGCGCTTCAGCCGTGCTGCGGCAGCACCTCCTTGAGCATCTCGATGAAGGCGCGCAGACCCGGCGGAAGATGCCGATGCCCCGGGTAGTACAGCACCAGCCCCGGAATGGCCGGGCACCATGCTTCCAGCACAGGCACCAATGTGCCGCGTTGCAGGGCGGCGCTTACCGCGTACTCGGGTACATAGGCGATGCCAAGGCCGGCTTCGGCCGCCTCGCGCATCGGTGCGATCTGGTCCAGGGTGAGCCGCCCGGGCACATCGATCACCACTTCCTGGCCACGACGTTCGAACTCCCAGTGGTACAGCCTGCCGCTGGGCATGCGATGGCGGATGCAGGCATGCCGGTGCAAGGCATCGGGCGTTGGTGGAATCCCCGCGCGCGCAAGATAGGCTGGCGCCGCGACGGCGAGGAAGCGCGTAGGCCCACCGAACGGCACCGCCACCATGTCCTGCGGCACCGACTCGCTGAAGCGAATGCCGGCATCGCATCCTGCAGCCACGATATCCACCAGCCGGCCTTCGCTCACCAGATCCACCGATAGCGCCGGGTGGCGCGCCAGCACGTGCGGCACCACCTGCTGCAGCAATACCTGCACCACCACTTCCGGTGCGTTGATGCGCACCGTGCCGGTGGGCCCGCCACGGAAATCGTCCAGCGCCAGCAACGCGTGGTCCACCTCCTGCAGCGCCGGTACCAGCCTTGCGTACAGGCGTTCGCCGGCTTCGGTCAGCGACACGCTACGGGTGGTTCGGTGCAGCAGCCGCACGCCGAGATTGCGCTCCAGTGCGCTGATCACATGGCTGAGCGAAGACGGCGCCAAGCCCACCTCAGCGGCGGCGCGCCGAAAGCTGCGGTGCGTGGCGACCGCAGTGAAGGCGACCAGATCGTTGAAGCTGGGCTTGGACATTGGTGGTAAAACCGCATCAAGTCATTCGAATTTTATGGCATAGACCCAGCAATACCCGTTTCCTAGAGTGAAGCCTTCTCCAGCGAACAAGGCCACTCCCATGTCCAAGACCTGGCTCATCACAGGCGCATCGTCCGGCTTCGG
This sequence comes from Xanthomonas phaseoli pv. phaseoli, assembly GCA_022749655.1. Lineage (GTDB taxonomy): Bacteria > Pseudomonadota > Gammaproteobacteria > Xanthomonadales > Xanthomonadaceae > Xanthomonas > Xanthomonas phaseoli. The sequence goes on along the minus strand of CP094243.1, from coordinate 598,819 downwards.
CCGCCTCTTGGCGGAGACCGTGCTGGCGCGCGGCGATCGGATCGTCGCCACCGTCCGCAAACCACACGCGCTAGCCGATCTGGCCCCCGGTATGGCGATGCAGCGACGGTGCTGCAGCTGGACGTGCGCGAGACTGCAGCCGTGCACGCAGCGGTGGCACAGGCATTCGCAGCGCTGGGTCGCATCGATGTGGTGGTCAGCAACGCCGGCTACGGCACGCTGGGCGCGGCCGAGGCCGCCACCGAAGCGCAGGTCCGCGCGGTCATCGACACCAACCTCATCGGCTCCATCGCACTGATCCAGGCCGTGTTGCCGGGGCTGCGCCAGCAGGGCGGCGGGCACGTGGTGCAGGTGTCATCGGAAGGTGGGCAGATCGCCTATCCCGGCTTCAGCCTGTACCACGCCAGCAAGTGGGGCATCGAAGGCTTCGTCGAAGCCGTGCAGCAGGAAGTGGCCGGCTTCGGCATCCACTTCACCCTGGCCGAGCCTGGCCCGGCCCGCACCAATTTCGGCGCCGCGTTGGTACGCACCCACATTCCTGCCGACTACGCCGACACGCCGGTCGGAGCGCTCAGCCGCGCACTGGACGATGGCAGCTGGGTCATCGCTGGCGACCCGCAACGCATGGTGGACGCGATGATCGCCAGCACCGAACACGCCCCGCCACCGCGGCGTCTGGTGATGGGTGCCAGCGCCTACCATTCCATCCGGCAGGCCCTGGGCGCCCGCCTGGCCGAACTCGAGGCGCAACGCGGCATTGCCCTGTCGACCGACAGCCCGCCACCGTGATGCGGCAGACGCAGAAGTGGATGTGGATGTGCGCCTGCGCGACGCCGCATGCAGACACGCGCTGCATGCCGCATCGTGCAATGCGTCGGGTCTGCCGCAGCGCGCGGCAGTAGAGTCGCATCCACGCGCCACGCGCCACGCCCCCAACACCGCACATGCGCTCGCTGCACACCGAGACCAGCAAGTTCCTCAGCGATGTCCTTCGGCATGCGCCGCAGTCCATCGGGCTGACGCTGGATCGCGAAGATGGGCCGACATCGCTGCCCTGATCGCTGCCGCCGCTGCCGCTGGAAGGGCGCGTGACGCAGACCTGATCCGTGCAGTGGTCTCCAGCAACGACAAGCAGCGCGTTGCGCTGTCTGCCGATGGTCGGCAAATCCGCGCAGTCCAAGGCCACTCCACAGCGACCGTCGCTCTGGCGCATGTGGCGCGCATGCCACCGTCGATGCCGTACCCCGGCACCGCGACCGGCTTTCTCGAAGCCATCCTTGTCCAAGGTCTGCAGCCCGGGCAACGCCATCATGTGGATCTGTCCGCTGATCCGCAGACCGCCGCCACGGTCGGCGCACGGCACGGCGCACCTGGCGTGCTACGCGTGCACAGTCTGCAGATGCACGAGGACGGCGATGTTTTTCACCAGGCCGACAACAGCATCTGGCTGACGTCGCGTGTACCACCGAACTACCTGCATCTGGTGGAGTGAGGCAGGCAGCACATCGCGTGCATCCCACCTGCTGCAGCCCCTTCACAAACCCCATGCCGCCGGCCTTGCCAAAATGCCGGCCGCTTGCGCCCGCAGTGGCGGGACATCGGAGTGGGATGCATGACATGGATCATCGTGGCCGCCGTGGCGGTCACCTTGCTGGTGGGGCTGCTGCTGCTCAACTTCGCCACGCCGGAGAAAAAGCTCGAGCACATCCCCAAACACCTGTACGACGTCGCCGATCCGCAATTTAAGCGCGAGATGTCGGTGTTGCTGGGGCCGGCCATCCTGCCCGGCAACAGGATCGACGTGCTCAATAACGGCCGCGAGATCTTTCCAGCCATGCTGGACGCGATCCGCAGCGCGCAGCACACCATCACCTTCGAGACCTATATTTATTGGTCGGGCGAGATCGGCCGCGAGTTCAGCGACGCCTTGTCCGAGCGCGCGCGTGCCGGGGTGGCCGTGCGGGTCACCATCGACTGGGGCGGCAGCCTGAAGATGGACCATGCGCTGGTGGAGACCATGACCGAGGCCGGCGTGGAGGTGCATCGCTACCGCCCCCTGGCCTGGTACAACCTGCACCGCATCAACAACCGGACCCACCGCAAGTTGCTGGTGATCGATGGCCGCATCGGCTTCACCGGTGGGGTCGGCGTGGCCGACCAATGGATGGGCGACGCGCAGGACCCGGACCATTGGCGCGACACCCACTACCGCATCGTGGGCCCGGTGGTGGCGCAGGTGCAGACCGCCTTCAACGACAACTGGATCAAGACCACCGGCCGTGTGGTCAACGGCGCGCAGTATTACCCGGCGCTGGAGTCTGCCGGCGACAGCGATGCGCAGTTGTTCGTGGCCTCGCCGGCCGGCGGCAGCGAAAGCATGCACCTGATGTATCTGATCGCCATCGCCGCCGCACGCCACACCATCGACCTGGCTGCGGCGTATTTCGTACCCGATGCCTTGATCACCCGCTCGCTGCTCGAAGCACGCACGCGCGGCGTGCACATTCGCGTGCTGCTGCCCGGCAAGCATATCGATGCAGTCTCGGTCCGGTTGGCTTCCAAGGCCAGCTGGGAGCCGTTGCTGCAGGCCGGCATCGAGATCCACGAATACCAGCCCACCATGCTGCATACCAAACTGCTGATCATCGACGGCCTGTTGGTCTCGGTGGGCTCCACCAATTTCGACATCCGCTCGTTCCGCCTCAACGACGAGGCCAGCCTGAATGTCTACGACCGCACGCTGGCTGCACGCATGACCGAGGTGTTCGAGCGCGATCTGCAACGTGCCGAGCAATATTCGCTGGAGCGCTGGCGCGCGCGGCCGTTGCGGCAGAAGCTTGGCGAGAAACTGGTGTTTCCGTTCCGCTCGCAGGTGTGAACGCGCAGGGCGGGTGGCGGCGCCTAGAGCGCCGGCCTTGCCAAGTTTGCTTGAAGGCGCAGGTGGCGCAGCCGCCACCACAACCCGCCCACGTGCACCAGCGAATACAGCACCAGTGCCGCAGCAATCCCCAGGGTCAGCGGGCTGGCCTGCGAACCGGCCGCCGCCGCACCGGCAGTGAACGCGCCATCGGCCCAGCGCCAGGCCAGGCGCCCCAGCAGCACCAGCATCAAACCGCCGCCGATCCAGGGATTGGGCGTGTACCAGCCTTGACCATCCACCCATTCGGCATGCGTGTAGCGCAGCGACAGCGCACCCAGGCCGATGCCCACCAGCGTGCCTGCGGCAATACCGAGCCGCACCTGCGGCAAGCCGTACACCGCGAACGTCAGTGCTGCCACGGCGATCAGCAGCACGGCGCTGCGCACCGCCGTGGCCACCGGCTTCCATTGCTGCCGGCCGAAGCTGCGCCGGATGCGCCGGTAGTAGAGGTAGCCGATGGCGGCCATCGAGAGATACGGCGTCAGGGGTGCGATGGCAGCGGCGGGCATGGCGAGTCCTTTGCGAATGAGTGGAGCGACCCGCGCAGAATGAAACCAGCCATGGGCGCGAACAAGGTGCCAAGTGTCACTTTCTGCAGGCGGCAGCACCGCCGGTCGCTGCCCTGCACCGCATGCGGCACGGCTGTACGCCACCCAGACCGCTGCCGCGCAGGCGCTTGCCGCCTGTCCGGTGAACGCCGCGCGCGGACGCCAGCGCCTGCCACACGCGAACAGGAGCGGCGCGGGTAGACTTGCGCAGTGCTCCCCACCGCCGTGCCATGTCCGCCATCAAGCAAGACGCCCATATGCTGATCGACACGCTGCCCGAGACGGCTGGATGGGGCGAGGTGGTCCGCGTCGTGACCGACGCCAGTTTCCAGGCCGCGGTGCAGGAAGGGATTGCCGCTGCAGATCAGGGCGCGTTGACGGCTCCGGCACAGGTGAGCGCACTGTTCGCCAGATGGGGCGTTGATGTTACGGCGTGACTGGACCGTCCCGGCCGCCACGCAGCTTGCACACGCCCAGGATCACTACCACGCGCTCAACCCGACCGCCGCTGCCGCGATGGCGCGGCAGGTGCTGGAAGCCACCCGCACGCTGGCCGAGCAACCTGGCCGTGGCCGCGCTGGCCGCGTGCCCGGCACCCGCGAATGGGTGGTCAAGCAAACCCCGTATGTGCTGGTCTACCGCGTGCGCGACGGCGCCCTGCAGGTGTTGCACATCCATCTGGAAGCCGGCGACTGGCTGCCACGCACCGAGCCGCTGATCGAACGCATCGAACCGTGGATTGCCGCGCTGATCAGCGCACTGCTGCACGTGCTGATGTTGCTGATCCTGCTGTCGGCCTCCACCCCCACCATGACCACGCCGCAGGGCTCGGCCAGCGGTGGACGCATCAAGGTGGATTTCGTCGGCGACACCTCCCAGCCCGATGAGCCGGTGCCCTCGCCTACCCCGGTGCCACCGACACCCACGCCCGTGCAGCCGCCACCGGCTGCCTCGCCGGTACGGTCCACGCTGGTGCGGCAAGCCAAAAATCCGGTGCCGCCGCAGGGCGATACCGCGCAAGGCAGCCTGGCCGAACGCCGCCAGCCGCGTCGCCAGCAACGGCCCACGCCGCCGCAACCGCCCGCCCCCGGCGGCATCCGCCCAGCGCCGCCCGGACACCTGGACCGGCCGCCCGCCGGGCATGCTCGACGAACCCGCCGACGGCGCCGAAGACGGCATGGCCAACACCCCCACCATCAACCAGGGCCGCCGCAACGACCGCAACAACGCCCAGCCCAGCCTGGATATCGGCGGCTTCCAGGTCTATTACGACGTGCGCAGCGAAACCCAGCTACGCGCATGGAAAGAACAAGGCATGCAGGAAATCGCCATCATCCTGCCCGGCACCCAGCAACGCATGATCTGCCCGCTGGATGTCGCGCTCAAACGCGGCTCCAGCAAATGCCGCCTGCTGCCACCGGATTCGCCCGAGCTGAAGTCCATCGGCGACGCGCGCGAGGTCATCAACATGATGGAGGTCTACCGCCAGGGCGAACCGGTCTGGCGTGGGCCGGGGCCGTATCGCTGAGGGGTGGTTGCCCGCCAGACATTGCGGCAGGCGGCCACGCCGCTTGCTCGGATATGGCGTCCCGAACAACGCCACCCGCTCGGCCCATCGCCAGCGCCCTGTGCTGAGCACATCCTGCTCTGTGACGCCGCCGCGCAGAGGTTGGCCGAACGCGCTGAAGCCCTGGTCGGCTGGCCCGTACGGCGGCGACTGGGATGCTGCAACATCAACGCCCCTGGTCCTTTCAAGCTGGCTGCTCAAGGCTCCCTTGAAGGGCGCCGGATCGCTGGTGACCAGGCAGTTGTAGCGCTTGTCGCTGTTGAGCACGAGCACGGACGACTTGGGCCCCTTGAAATTCAGACCGATCGAGAACAGCACATAGGTATTGGGCAGTGCGCTCGGCCGGAACGCACCAAACGCATACTCGCCAGACAACCCCAACGGCGACAGCGGCACCGTGAGCATCAGCGGCTGCGTGGCAACAGGCGATGGCAGCGACGCCGAAGCGCTCATCATCTTCGACTGCACATCGATGGAATAGGTGGTGGTGACGAGCGTGTGCAGAATTTTGTGTAACCGTGGTTTGGGTTACCGCTGAGGAAGTCGCCCCTCGAACTGGATCGTAAAGCGGTTCAGCGCAGCCTTCCAGTCGCGGATCGGCAGCGTCCATTTCTTGGTGATGTTGCGCAGAGCCAGGTAGAACAGTTTCATCAAGGCTTCGTCGCTGGGGAACGCGCCGCGGTTCTTGGTCAGCTTGCGCAGGCTCATGTTGACCGACTCGATGGCGTTGGTCGTATAGATCACCTTGCGGATCTCCGGTGGGTAGTCGAAGAACGGGATCAGTCGTGACCAATTGCGCCGCCATGACTGGCTGATGGGCGGGTACTGGGCGTCCCACTTGGCCTCGAACTCGGTCAGTGCCTGCTCGGCCTCCTCGACGGTGGCGCAGGCGTAAATGCGCTTGAGATCGGCGGCAACCTCGGCGCGGCGTTTCCACGAGACGTAGTTCAGGCTGTGCCGCACCATGTGCACGATGCACAGCTGCACGGTGGTCTGCGGGAACACCGCCTCGATCGCCTCGGGAAACCCCTTCAGGCCATCGACGCAGGCAATGAAGATGTCCTGCACCCCGCGGTTGCGTAGCTCCGTCACGACTTGCAGCCAAAACTTGGCACCCTCGGCCTGCGCCAGCCATAGGCCCAGCACTTCCTTCTCGCCGCCCATGGTGATGCCGATGGCCAGGTACACCGCCTTGACCCGCACCGCGCCCTCGCGCACTTTGACGTGGATGCAGTCCAGATAGACGATCGGATAGACCGGATCCAGTGGCCGCGCCTGCCACGCCTTGACCTCCTCGACGACCGCATCGGTGACTGAGGAAATCAGACTCGGCGACACCTCGGTGCCGTACATCTCCTCCAGGTGCGACTGGATCTCGCGCACGGTCATGCCGCGCGCGTACAACGACAAGATCTTGTCATCGAAGCCGGCCCAGCGGGTCTGGTGCTTGGGGATCAGCTGTGGCGCGAAGCTGCCGTGGCGATCACGCGGAATCTCGATCGGCAGCTCGCCGAACTCGCCCTTGAGCGTCTTGCGGCTGCGTCCGTTGCGCGTGTTGCCGGCCGCGTTGGCGACCGGCTCATGCTTGTCATGACCGAGGTGTTCGGTCATCTCCGCGTCCAGCGCCCGCTCCACCAACCGCTTGGTCAGCTGCTTGAGCAGGCCGTTCTCGCCGATCAGATCCTCGGGTTTGGTGTAGTTGACCAACAGGCTGCTAAGCAGCTCGTCGGGTACCTCATGTGTGCGTGGGCTCATGGTGTCTCCGGGTTAGGTGGCAGTCTCCTGCCTGTGGCCCGGTTACACAAAATCTAGGACACGCCCGTTCGCCACTCTACCAGTAGACAAGCGTCCATAGGTCGCTTTCTACCGGGTCGCAGCGATGCATGAACTTCTAACTACAAATATCGCCATATAACTTATCTGACGCCTGTCTGCTGCTTGCCTATCGATGTCTTGAGCTCCACTCGCAAATTCGACGTGACCTGGATATCCGGTTGCCTCGGCAGTTCAGACAGTCGATCTAACTGCATGGTATCTGTGCTGTATCAGCTGCGCTGAGCTAGTCCGCCCTCACCACAAACGCCTTGAACACATGCAACTCTAGCCACTTGCGCCGCAAGCGACCCCAACCTGAGCGCGTAAAATACCTGGATCGGATGCGCTAACCTCATCTCGCCCACAGCGCGCGCAGCTCCCCAGAAACTGGCTACAGTCCGCACAGGGCCACCAAGCCCACCCCACCCATCCGCTTTCAAGGATCTGCATGTCCCTGCATCGTCTTGCCCCGCGCCTGGGCCTGGCCGTTGGCCTGCTGTGCGCCTGTGCCGTACACGCCGCCGAGCCGGCGCCGGCGCATCGTCTGCTGCGCGTCACCCTGGGCGGGGCGACCGACCAGGCCACGTCCGGGCGCCTGTTGGTGTTCGCCACCCTGGCCAAGGATGCCCAGGCGCAGGCCAAACAAAGCGGGAAAGACGGCAAGGTGGAGGAGGTGAATATGAATCCCTTCCGCCCCACCGCAGTGGCGGTGGCCGCGCAGGACGTCACCGCGCTGGCACCCGGCGGCAGCGTCCAGATCGATCTGGACAATATCGCCTTCCCGCGCGGGTTTTCTGCGCTGCCGGCCGGCGATTATCTGTTTCAGGCCGTGCTCGACCCGGATGGCAGCTATGGCTACAGCGGCCGCGATGGCGGCGATCTGCTGAGCGAGGTCACCGCCGTGACATTGGCCAAGGGCAAGCCGCTGCCGGCGCTGACCTTGAGCAAGCAGGTGCCGGTCTCGGATGATCCGTGGCAGGTGTCGCCACGTGCGCCGCAGGCGGTGCGCGATGCGGTGCCCGACGCCAAGCTGCATAGCGCCGATGCCTCGATGGTGAGCACCTCGCTCAGCACGTTCTGGGGCCGGCCGGTTTCACTGCGCGCCCGCGTACTGACGCCGCCCGGCTACAACCCCAAGGCCGCCACGCGCTATCCCACCGTGTATGTCACACATGGCTTCGGCGGTAACTACAACCGCTTCGCCGGCAGCATTGCATCCACCTGGAGCCTGATGGCGGCCAGGCAGATGCCGCCGATGATCTGGGTCTTCCTGGATCAATCCACGCCGACCGGTACCCACGAGTTCGCCGATTCGGTCAACAACGGCCCGTGGGGCACTGCGCTCACCGAAGAGTTGATTCCGGCGCTCGAGCGCCAGTACAAGATGGACGGCAAGGCCAGCGGCCGCTTCTTGAACGGGCATTCGTCCGGCGGCTGGGCCACGCTGTGGTTGCAGACGCGCTACCCCAAATTATTTGGCGGCACTTGGTCTACCTCGCCGGATTCCAGCGATTTCCGCGACTTCACCGGCCGGACTTGTACGCGCCCAATGCCAATGTCTACCGCAGCGCCGATGGCAGCCAGTTTCCGCTGATCCGCGACCACGGCAAGGTGCTGGCCGATCTGGAAACCTTCGCCAAGCTCGAACGCGTGCTCGGCCCGTACGGCGGGCAGCTCACCTCGTTCGAGTGGGTCTTTTCGCCGCGCGGCGCCGACGGCCGCCCGCTGCCGATGTTCGACCGCGACACCGGCAAGGTGGACCCGGCCGTGGTGGCCTACTGGCGTACCCACTACGACATTTCCGCGCGCGTGGCCGCGCAATGGCCCACGCTCAAGCCGGACCTGGACGGCAAGATCCATCTGATCGTCGGCACCGCCGATACCTTCTACCTGGATGGCGCGGCGCATCAATTCCAGGCGGTGCTGGATGGCCTGGGCGCCAGGAGCGATTTCCGCTATCTGGAAGGCCGCACCCACTTCGATCTCTACACCGAGGGCGACGACAACGACGCACTGATGAAGAAGATTGCCGCAGAGATGTACGCAGTGGCGCGACCGAAACGGTGAGCGGCTGAGATCACCGCGTTGCACGCGGCGCTACGCGCGTGCAACGCCTGCCGCAACCGCACCGCGCCTGCCAGATCGCATGCGCGGCATTGCCGGTCGTGCATCAGGCAGAGCGCGGCAATTCCCATTCCACCTGCTGGCGCAGCACCAGCAGCAGCACCTGGATGCGCCCGCCACGCACCATCGCTGCAGGCGTCTGGCCGTCGAGGGCATTCATGGGTTGGCGAAACCAGCGGATCAGCCCCTCATTACTGCCACCATTCAAGGCCCATGCGTGGCAGACGATTTCGCCCAGGTTTTCGATGCCGGCAGTGCCAAGCAACTTGAGGTGTTCAGGGGTGAACGCAAACATCGACAGCACCAGCTCAGCGTCGGCCGCCTTGCCGTGGTCCACCTGCATCCGCTCGCTGTGTGCGGTGCTGTAGAGCGCGCCCTGCGCACGAAAATCTTCGGCGCGCCGCATGCCGGTAAGCACTGCTGCGATGAGGTCGGCGCGTTCCATGGGGTGTCCAGCTGAGTACGTGCGCGCACGCTAACCGGGCCGCTGCTGCCGCTCAATCGGGAGACTCCTGACAGCTGCCAGGCGCGTCAGCGGCCGTTGCGTTATGCAGCGCGGCGCGGCGGCCCGGCATGGAATGCACGCGCAGGGCCAGGGATCGCCTGCACGGCGTCGCCCCCACCCGCCTTCTCGGCGCTTAACGCAGGGGTTGCTAGCATCCGGGCGCGTCACTGGCAGCAGCCTGCACGTGAATGGCTGCAGTGTTGGAGTCTCGCCTCATGAGGAGTTGTCAGATGCCCTGAAATCCACCCTCACCATGCTTGCCCTGTCCACCGCCGCGCTGCCGGCGCTTGCGCAGTCCGACCGCCAGGTGGTCGAAGACATGCTCACCCGCTCGGCCAATGTCTGCCCGGGCCACAACACCGAACGCACCACGCCCACCGTCAAGGCCGTCCCGTCGGCGCGCTGCGCGTGATGCTGGAACGCGGCCTGGTGATGTGCCCCGACCGCCGCCTGGACGCCGCAGCACCGGCCGTGTTCTACGGCCGCCTGGGCGTGTTCGCCTGGAACCCGGAAGTGAAAGCCGGATCCACGGTCATCGCCAAACAGATCGACCGCATGACCCGCAAGGACGAATACCCCGCCGACACCCTGGTGTGGGACGCCAAGGGCAGCGCGCTCACGCAGCAGACCGTGCCGATGTTCGAGCCCCGACCGGGTGCGGCGGTGTTGTACAAGGTGCGTTGAGGCGTGCCGAAGCGGGTTTCAGCCACGCGTCGATGACGACCGCGGCACCTGGCGCGGCACAGCGATGCGCCTGCGCCAGGGCCTGGTCAGTGCCCGGCGGATTGCCGCCACGTGGATCAGCACCGGCACCGCCCAGCTCGCCCAGAGCAGCGCGGCGATCGTGCCGGGCGAAGGCACCACCCCGGCCCCAACTGCTGCATAGAGCGCGATGCGAAACACCACCGGCGCCAGCGTCACCAGATATGCCCGCACCATCCAGCGCCGGTGCCGATCGAGCTGCCCGCGGCCGATGGCCAGCAGGCCGACACATGCCACCGCCGCCCATGCCACTTCCGTCGCTGCGAAGGCGACGCGGATCGTCGTCGGCGCGGGCGAGGTAGCAATCAGCCCAGTGGCGCCGAGCATGGCCACCAGCATGCCGGCGACATACGCCCGCCCAGTCCAGCGATGTACCCACGCCTGTCTGCACCAGCGTTGCGTGGCGAACTGCAACGTGCCAAGCGCAATGCCCGCCGCACCACCGCCGAGGTGGCACCACAACCAACCGCGGCGGGTCAGAAACATGCCATAGGCCGGCGAATCCAGTGCGGCATATTTCAGATACACGTGCCGCACGAACTCACCGGCGAGCACGGCCAGCGCAAGCCAGAGCAGCGCCCACAACAAGCTGGTCGATCGCCGGTGACGGGAGACCGCAACACCATCGCGCATCGGATCGACGTGCATGTCCCGCTCCTTCGGTCAGCCCGTGGCAGAGTGCATCGGCCCCACCGTTGCGATGAAGTGCCTCGGCTCACCGGTCAGCGGGTCATCGAACGCCAATGTACGCGCGAACAGCTGTAGTGGGCGTTCCGGGTCGTCGGGCCGCTGGGCTTCCAGGGCGGGATAAAACCGGTCGTGCAGGATCGGCGCGCCCAGCGCGGCCATGTGCACACGCAACTGATGCTTGCGCCCGGTCACCGGTTCCAGCCGATACGTCCAGGTGTCTGCGTTGCGTGCGACCACCTCGATCACCGTTTCGCTGTTCGGTTCGCCCACGCCCTCGCGCATGCGGAAGAACGGCTCGCCCGGCTCCAGTCGGCTGCGGTGCACATACGGAAACCTCAGCTGTGGGAGCGGTGCTGCCACCGCCAGGTAATGCTTGCGGATGCGCCGCTCGCGAAACGAGGCCTGATAGATCCCACGCGTGGCAGGGTTGGCCGAGAACAGCACCAGCCGCGGTTTCGCGATCGATGCGGTGCAACGGTACGAGCGCCGGATTGTCCAGCCGCCGCACCAGTCGCGTCAGCAACGTCTCGCGCACGTACGCACCGGCCGGTGCGACCGGCAAGAAGTGTGGCTTGCAGGCCACCACCAGCTGCGCGTCGGCATATACCACTGTCTCGATAGACGGAATCACCGGCTCATCGGCGACCTCGCGGAAATAGCGGATCTCTGCACCCAGCCGATACGGCGCTGATAGCGCCAGGGCCTGGTCATCGGCATCGCGCACCAGACCACGCTCAAACCGATTGCGCCAACGCTCGGCCGTGATCGCCGGAAAACATGCGCACAGCGCATCGAAGACCGAGCCCCACGGACCGGCAGGCAGCTGGAAGCGGCTGGCCGGCGTGCCATCGTGGGTGCGGTGTGCATCGGGCATTGCCGAGATCGCGACAGGATCGAGAGTGCAGCATGGTAACGCGCGATGCGGCAACGCATTGCATACAGCGGGCGATTGCATGCAGCACTGCAGCATCGGTTGATCGCTGCAGTGCCCGGCTTCCGCATGCGCGAAGCGATGTGCGCCGGCGCGATGGCGCCGCATCGACGTGGTGTTCTGGAACTTAGGTTGGCATCGCGATGCGTGTAATCGCGCACCATGCCACGCCTCGGGAGCGACGCTTCGGCTTGCAACACATCTGTCATCACCCGTTGACGTTGCGTGCAGGCAATGGGCGCCCTTCGATCCATTTCTCAAGCAGGAACATCACCATGCGTTCAACACTTCACGCCACCGTCGTGACGGCAGGGCTTCTTGCCCTGCTCACCACCAGCGCGGCCATCGCCGCCGTGCCATCGGTGGCGCAATGCACCACGCCGCAGCCGTGGGCGCACTCCAATGCCGGCGTGGTGGTCGGCAACGGCACGGCCGCCAGTTGTACCGCCAGCGCACTCGCCACTGCGGTGGCGCAAGGCGGCTATGTCACCTTCAACTGCGGCACGCGTGCGACCAGCATCGCCGTCAACCAGACCATCGACATCAGCGCCAGCACGCCAACGGTGATCGATGGTCAGGGCAAGATCACCCTGGATGGCCGCCAGGCCGCGCGTATCTTCCAGGTGCAGAACGGCAATGCACTGTCGGTGCGCAATCTCAAACTGCAGAACGGCAGCTCCGTGCAGCCGGCTTCCAACAACCAGTACGCGCCCGGCACCTGGGGTGGCGGCGCGATCAAGGTCAGCTACCGCGGCAAGCTGGAAGTGATCAACAGCCAGTTCCTGAGCAACCGCAGCAGCATTGGGGGTGGTGCCATCTTCGCCGGCAGCGATACCGACGTGACCATCGTCAAGAGCTCGTTCTCCAAGAACACCTCCTGGCTGGGCGGCGCGCTCTACACGCAGCTCAGCCGTCTGACCATCGTCAATTCCGAATTTGTCGGCAACCAGGCCATCAATGCGCCGGCCGGCTTCCCGGATGCCGACCAGTTCGGCAACAGCGGCGCAATCGACACCGACGGCGCCTCGCTCGCCGGCTACCTCAACGCCGCCGCCGGTGGCGCCACGCTCTCGGTGTGCGGCACGGTGGTGCGCAACAACAGCGCGGCCAACAGCGGCGGCGGCGCCACGTTGTGGGCGTATGCACCGGACACCATCGACGTGCGCTACTCCACCTTCGCCAACAACATCGCCTATGGCGGCCCGGCCGGCGGTGCGCGCATCAGCCTGGGCTTTGGCGATACCACGCACTCCGGCACCACCATCACTACGCCGGGCATCATCAACGTCGAAGAAACCAGCTTCATCTCCAACCGCGCCGAAAAGAGCAACGCCGGCGCCTTGTACATGGACTGCTACGGCCCGTCCTGCAACGTCAGCAACAGCACCTTCTATGGCAACTATGCAAAGGGTGTGGGCGCGGCGATCCAGCATGTGGGCTGGCAGCCATCCAATGGCGACCAGGGCAAGACCACGGTGCGCTTCAACAACGTCACCTTCGCCGAGAACACGCCAGGGTCGACGTTGTTCGGTAGTGGGTTCGACATCCGCAACAGCATCTTCTACTCCAAGACCGAGCGCACCTTCTGCAGCGACCAAAGCAGCACCGGCAACAACCTGATCGAGTACTCGGCTGCGGGCGGACTGTTCCACAGCTGCCTCACCGCCGGCCTCGCACGCGCCACCGATCCGCTGCTGGGCGCACCAGCCGCCAATGGCGGCCCCACGCTCACCCAATTGCCGGCGGCCAACAGCCCGGTGCGCAACCTCGGCAGCAATTGCCGCAACATCGACCAGCGTGGTGTTGCGCGTGATACCGCGGCGTGCGATGCGGGTGCGGTAGAAATCAAGTAAGTCCTGCTCGCGCCTCCTTGCCCTCTGGCGAGGACGCGCCGCGTGACCGGGCGGGCGATGTCGCTCGGTCGCGCGATCGAAGGTTCATCGCAGCACGGTGCAGGGCCGGCGTCGATCGTCGTCCGCTGAGCCAGGAATCTCTCGGGCACAGGATGCCGGTTAAATGACGCGCTAGGCCGCGCTCTTTTGGTGCGGCACATGCCGAGCATCGCGACGATCGCGACATCATCCGAAGACCAGGTTCCAACCAGACGGTGCAGCCTCCCCACGGCTATGCCCGCTAGATCGAAACGGATTGATGCACGTCGATCCCATCGCAGTCCCACGCAAGTGCACTCTGCGCGGGGCAAGCGAACTCAATCTTTCGACACTGACCTATTGCATAGCAGTGAAGGACGCACGCGATGCGACCTGGTTCGCAAGCGCATCCATGTGCTGCTGACAAACCCGCTGCCAGCGGCTATGGTCGGGACTGGAACGGGGGTTCTTGCATGGGACGCAAACACAGGGGCAGCACATTCGACGCACTGGCCGCATTGCCCTGGCCACTGGCGCTCGTCGTCGGCCTCGTTGGCTATCTCACGGTGCGCTACGGCATCGCCTGGTGGCTATCGCAGCATGGCGGGCTACTCGCGCAGGGCTTCGCCCAGCAATCAGACGCGCTGTTCGCCCCCTGGCCTGGATGTTGCTCGGCGTTTGCTGGCTCGCCGCGCTGGTCTCCTACCTCGGCGCGCGCCGCCGCCGCCGCTTCCTCGACACCCGTACCACTCTGGAAAGCCTGGCAGCAGGCGGCTGGCGCCAGTTCGAACAATTGGTCGCCGACGCCTTCCGCCGCCAGGGCTACCACGTCGAAGGGTAATCCCCCGCCCATTAGCAGACGCCAGAAGTGGAATTTTCTCGTCCCCTTTCCCGAGGAGGTTCCATGAAGAAGTCCCGCTTTACCGACAGCCAGATCATCGCCGTGCTCAAGCAGGCCCAGGCCGGTGCGCCCGTGCCGGAGCTGTGCCGCGAGCACGGCATCAGCTCGGCCACGTTCTACAAGTGGCGCAGCAAGTTCGGCGGCATGGACGTGTCCATGGTCGCGCGCATGAAGGAGCTGGAGGAGGAGAACCGCCGGCTCAAGAAGATGTACGCCGAGGCGCAGCTCAGTACCGACCTGCTGAAGGAAGCGCTCGCAAAAAAATGGTGAGGCCATCTCAGCGACGCGAGATGGCCCAATCGGCAGTCACGAGCGGGCGTACGAACATCCGCCACGCCTGCCAGGCCTTCGCGGTGAGCGAGACCTGCTTCCGCTACCAGGCCAAGGCCAGCGAGCAGAACGCCCGGATCGCCGACTGGCTGGTCCGCCTGACGACCGCCCATCGCGACTGGGGCTTTGGCCTGTGCTACCTGTACCTGCGCAACGTGAAGGGCTTTGGCTGGAATCACAAGCGGGTCTACCGGATCTACCGCGAGCTGGAGTTGAACCTGCGGATCAAGCCGAGGAAGCGGCTGGTGCGTGAGCGGCCCGAGCCTCTGGCGGTGCCGGAGGCTATCAACCAGGTCTGGTCGATGGACTTCATGCACGACCAGTTGGCCGACGGCCGCAGCTTCCGGCTGTTCAATGTGCTCGACGACTTCAATCGCGAGGGGCTGGGGATCGAGGTGGATCTGTCGCTGCCGTCAGCCCGTGTGATCCGATCGCTGGAGCAGATCATCGAGTGGCGCGGCAAGCCCGCCGTGATCCGCTGCGACAACGGCCCTGAATACATCAGTGGCGCGTTGCTGTCCTGGGCGCAGCGGCATGGTATCCGGGTCGAGCACATCCAGCCGGGCAAGCCACAGCAGAACGCCTACGTTGAACGCTACAACCGCACCATCCGCTACGCCTGGCTCGCCCAAACCCTGTTCGACACCATCGACCAGGTGCAGGACAAAGCCACCCGCTGGCTATGGACGTACAACCACGAGCGTCCGAATATGGCGCTCGGCGGCATCACGCCTGCCATGAAGTTGGCGATGGCCGCTTAGCTCCACTTCTGGCGACCGCTAGAAGTGGGGGATTACCCGGTCGGGCACGATCGTCGATGCGACGCTGATCGCTGCGCCCAGCTCAACCAAGAACGCCGATCGTGCGCGCGACCCTGAGATGCATCAGACCAAGAAAGGCAACCAGTGGTACTTGCAGCCAACGTGGCCGATGTCATGGTGACGCACGCATTGCTGCACGGGAAGGAAGACAGCGTGTTCGGCGACAGCGGCTACACCGGTGCAGAAAAGCGCGACGAGCTACAGAGCTGCGAGGCTGCATTTTTCATTGCCGCCAAGCGACCCCGAATCAAGCCATTGGCAACAAGCGCGAGCGTGCTCGGGAAGAACGTTGGGAACACTTCAAGGCGAGCGTGCGTGCGAAAGTGGAGCACCCGTTTCGCGTGATCAAGCGCCAGTTTGGCTACACCAAGGTTCGCTATCGCGGCTTGGCCAAGAACACCGCCTGGCAGCTAAAACCGCCAGAAAGTTGCAGAAATCGCACCAAACGCAGCATTTTGCACGTTGCTGCCGTGCAAGAAGCTGGAATTTGAGAGGTTTGGTGAGTTGTTCAGGCCTTCCCTAGAACCAGCAGAAACCGGTCGGTCATTACATGTTTTCTATCGCCGATATTTCATTCTGCAATTCGAGCAGCATTTATCTCCTCCACATTCACTTCGGTAATAAACGGCAACATCCGGATATCGAAATCGTATGACAACAGCATCGATATATCACGAAAAAATGTTTCATAAGACGCAGCGTTACTCATTACAGTAAGCGATCTAAATATTTCATCTTCCTTGAACAAATCGTAAATTGTTCGAGGGGACGGTTTGCCATAGGCAGCGCAATAAGATTGTGTAAAATCGACCATGGATTGACTGGCAAACCCTCCCTGCAAATCATCATAAAAACCTCGCATCATATCTTTTGCATTTTTTGCTTGCCCATCATACATTCTATCGTTATAAATTAAGTCACGTGTGGATGAAGATATATGAGTGTACTCGTGCAATAAACTTTGACCGGCATGCGCCGCTGGATATCGTCTATACAAAACTGAGTGCTCAGGATTTACTCCATAAAGTGCCTCTGGGAAGGTTGCTATGACTGAATCTTGTATTCTCTTTGCATAATATGACTCCATTAGAGGCATATCTTTTATGCGGTCTGCATCTAGTAAGGTAAAAAATTCATGTCCCTCAGCATTTCGATCAAGGTCGCCTAGAGTTGAAGCAAACCAAAAATTTTTGAAATCTCTTTGAATAATGCGTCGTTGGAATCGCAGGCACCTGGTGGCCACTTCCCCAAATCTTTCTATAACACTCGCTAACAAATTTTCATTAGTAATATCAAGGGTTCTCTTAAAATATCTACTTAAATAATTTTTCAATATTTCGCCTTTTTGCGTCGCTGCAGGAGCGATTTTCTCTTTTGCAAATCTGTAAATTGATTTTGATTTTAAAAGTGAATATTTAGCATATTGCACATGATCCCGGATCATTAATTTTGAGTTCTTAATAGCTGTTGTATCATGATCATTGATCTTCAGTCCACTCGAAAAAACAAAATAATCGCCCTTGAAAATTTTCTTGATTTTCCCGTAAAAATAAATATCACTTTTAGCATCTCGGTCAATAAAAGCTATGCTTTCTGCCGTTAATAAGGAATGCTCTTGCATATGTTTAAGGAAATATGCATTAATTGCCTCTTCGGCTTTTTCATTTCTACTAGTCAATGACACAGATATATCGGGAAATCGAATGACCGAACTTGATGAATGCCCGCTAACAAGCTCTGAATGTTTATTCTTTGGCAATACCTTCGTTTGTTTATTTTCTTCAACATGATCAATCGTTTTTTCTGCTTCCCTTTTGATGAAATATCTTTTATATTAATTTCTCGATCTTGTATGCCATTGTCCGTCTCTAAACGAATACCAGGACGACCGATACGACTTACTCTAGCTGACTGATGGCGAGTGCTGTACGGCAACGCGCTAATATCAATGCCCGTAAGCAACTCAGCAACATTGATCCGCCTAAATCTTTCTGCGCAAATCGCATCACCTTTTTTTTCGTAGTACTCAACTCTTTTTTTATTTGCAAGTAAATTTTCGACTAAAGGCTTTATGCCAAAAGAACCAAGGTTGAGAAATAGATTTAATGCGTCAACAATATTCTTGACGGTGGCGGAAGGCTCCTCATCAGAATCGTCATAAAACCGCCGGAGCGGATTTTCTAGACGCTGAGCTTCAAACAAAAGCCTCATATCTGAATTCCTTCCCCTCATATTCAGCACTTGTTCTTCAGATGCGCAGTGCTGTTTTATGTGATAAGCTGTTTGAGGATCTAAATCAGCCCTCAACGCACGTTTTTCGTGTCTTTCAATCGTCTCGTCTGTCAGACGCTTAAAGGTTAGTGGTAATGGCATAGTAGGATCCGACTCCAGCAGCTGTAACATATTTTGACCATCATTCTCAGATAGTTGGCCATTTAAAACTAACTGATGTATCACGGAGGACAAAAGACTATTTTTTTGTGGTATTTACATTCAATGGCAACATTGTTTCCCGAAACCGCAAAGATGCCGCACTCGCCACCGGGAATTTCAAGGGATCAATTAAATGTATAAAATCTCCTGTTTTGTACAACAATTTATTTATAACCGAATTGAGCGCCTCTTGAATCATGCTTGGAAAAGCATATTTATTGTGATCGTCAAAAACTGAATTCTTTTGTTCAAGTGATTGGATAGGACTCAACGTAGTAGAGCATATAAATTTTTTCGGAAGTTTCATGCGCTTTTCTGGTAATTCATTTTTGTTTTCTTTGGAAATTATCGAGCAGGAAGTATTTTCAAAATTTCCTTGTGTTTTGCTGCCAATAAAATTTTTATGAATTTCTCCAGAGTAGAAGTTATTATATTTAATAATTTTATCAAATTCAGCTGCATTGCTTGGCTTTCCGGCTCCATCACTAGTCCGGCAGAAGTATTCTGCACACTAGTGAGTATAGAAAGTAAATGCACTATTGAATGAGCTATTTGCTGCCTGTCTTTGTTGCTCGCGTGACTGCCGGGCTGGATGGCCAACTGGTGGATGCGTCTTTCCTGCAACCTTTGACATCCCAGTTGTTCGTCAATCCAATTGATATGCTTTCCATTTTCCTTACGATATTGCGTAATTGAATTTGGCATTTTTAAACTTCCTCACTCGTAGGGTCTGTCAAACGAACTGTGTAACCGATTTTCATCACAGCGCTGCCAGTGGCACTCGTTCCTCGCCGAACATCAATTGGAAGCTCTGCAACGCCGGCTTCCAGTGGTGGATGCTTTTCCAGTTCTTTGACGCTTCCTCATGCCTTGATGCTGCGCATCGAATTGCTGGAGATCCAACCCACCGTCTACCGACAGGTAATCGTGCCGGCGTCGATCACGCTCCCCAAGCTGCACCAAGTGATACAAGCGGCAATGGGGTGGACCGATAGTCATCTGCACGAGTTTGGAATCGGTGGCATGCGCTACGGAACACCCGATCCATTCGACGACGAATCACCTGAATCCGAACACCGAGTGCGGCTGTCCAAGACGTTGGGGCAGGCCAAGGTCTTCAGCTACACCTACGACTTTGGCGATGGTTGGAAGCATCGCGTCGCGGTCGAAGACACGCTGCCCATCGACCCGGCATCGAAGCATTCGATCTGCACCGGCGGCGCCCAATCCTGTCCACCGGAAGATGTAGGTGGACCACTAGGTTACATCATTTCCTGCAAGCGGTTTCAGATCGGACCCATCCCGAACACGCGGCCATGCGCGAGTGGTATGGCGGCGAGTTTGACCCTAGCACCTTTAATGTCGAGGTCGCGAACGGACGGTTGCGACGCGTAAAGCTTTGATGCCTACCGGCGCTTAACCGCACTTTCCGTTCTACTGCGCCTCAAACCCCAATTTTCAGTGCGCAGAACCCCATTTTTATGGTCAATTTTCAACACGCGCCAACACAAAATCTAAGGAACCTCTGAACAAAGCCCTGGACCGCGAGCAAATTGGGAATTTCGGTTGATCGTGGCGATTTCCAGTACTTGAAATCAAGCACTTGCACGAGATGGCAATTGCCCCGGCTCTCAATCGTAAGCTCGCGAAATAGTTGTTCAGAGCTTCCCTAACTTTTAGTAAGTACGGTGTCGCCTGGACCGTCAGCAACGGTTCGTTCCACCCCATCAACGGTCGCGCGAGCTCGTGCCGCTCGGCCACCCCGCCGCCGCGCTTCTATCAAGCGCGAACGGCGACGTGGCGTGCGCCATTTACCACTGGAAGTACTTTGCCTCCGACTCGAGCAATGCGGAGATCGTCGAACTCATCATTCGCACAAGATTATCGAACGCGCTATTCATTCTTGAATATTTTTCCGCGATGCTTTGGGACAGATTCTGGACATTATCTTTTTCGCTTGAAAAACCGGAATACCACGCATTGTACTGGGTGACGCTGATGTCAGCGTTGCTATATTCCGCCAACGAATCGCGCATTCCGATCAAATTCGTCAGATCAAGCCTCAGCGTCGTGGTAGCGTCGGCGTTCTTCGTCGCGATAAAATTACCGCTCAGCTCCTTGTTCCAATCATTAACCGAGAGCAAGGAAGTGCCCGGAGTCGTCAGTGACCACTGCGACAGACTATCGATTTTCTGCTGAATTTCAGAGCGCAAATCGTCGGCATTGAAGGTTACCTTCGAGCCATCATCGGTCGCCTTGACGTACTTCGACAGATCGGCGACAAGATCGGTGGCTGATTGCGTGTAGCTCATATACTCACTGATCAGGTTGCCATAATTATCGACAATCGCTGCCTTCGCGGCGCCGATTGTCGCATAGAGACCGCCGTATTGAGCAGCGTCCGACCGCTCCAGACTATCGAGGTTGGCATTGGCGCGAGCAACATCGGGATTCCAGCTTTCAAATAAAGTCGACATGTATTGAGTTATTTTCGATAGCCATGCCTCGTTGTCAATCGATTGGCCCAACCACTTTCCGACTAGACCATAAGCAGGATCAATATCTTTCAATGCTGATGGATTATACTTCTCATCAGTTTTGTTAAATGTTTGATTATCTTCTGGAATGCCGCCGCCGTAATATGCACGCCATGCTGCAAGGTAGTCATTGAAAGAATTGATGGTTTCTTTAAATTTTTCCGAGGGATAGACAAAGTATCCGCCTGCAGGATCGGGACTAATCGTATAAAATTCTGGAAGGTTATCGGGAAGGACGCTCACATGATTGTTTTTGTTAAATGACGCTTCCACTTTCTCCAAGGCAGCGGAGGCTTCCGAATAGGAAGGCGGAGTACCACTCAAAGAATAGTCACTTCCGCCAGACGCCTGCCAGAGACAAGCGGCAGCGTCCCTGTCGTCTTGCAGGCGATTACAGAATGCCTGGTCGTCGAGATAGGCCTGCACGGTGTCTAAGTTGAGTTGATACGCCTCGAAGGTGCCCTTTCCCGGCAGATTGAATTCGTGGATCCGCCAATCCCCGCCCAATGCCACCGAGGCGTAGGCGGGATCAATACCGGCGTTGACGATCAACGGCGCGCTGTACTTCGAGGCAAATACCTGAATCTTCTCTTCGCAACCAGTCGGGTCCGTCTCGGTATTCTCCTGGACATATGCGGCAAGAACTTTATAGTCCGCCGCATACTGTGCGTAGTATGCCTTGAGGTCTTCCAGCGAATTGATCTTGATCGCATCAACGTCCGCTGGGGTGCTTGGCACCCAGGAAGGCGTACTTGTATCCGGATCGGGCGCGGGCGATGGATCGCTCTGTGTAGGCGGACTTGCCAATGCGCCGAGTCCGTGTTTCGGACCGCTCGCTGATGATGACAATGCCATCTCATGTCGAGGGTCAAGGGCCGACTTCGTCATCAACTGCTCATGCAATGGGGATATGGCCTCAACCTGCGTCATTCGATGACCTTGAATTGCTAGCCTGATATTCGAAAACGCGTCGGCGCGAGCTTCCGATTGCATCTTCAACGCAAACGCGAGGTTGTGCGCATTTCCCATTGCGGCGTCGTTAACCGCACGCTGCACGATGGCGCCCGTTTTATCGAGCGGCGCCATATTCGACTCGCGCAGCTCGCCGGCATCGGCCGGCAGCAGCTCGCTTGCAGCAAGCGTCACCTCGCGAAGCATATCGCTCACCCGACCGTTCGATTGCGGGTGCTGAACTGGCGCAGTGTCGTCCGGGCGATTCGCGTCTTTCATTCGTGGCGCATATGCCGCCGACTTCGCAGTGACGCACGCCGCATATTGCTCGCTCGTGTAAATCTCGCCTTGAATGATGCTTTCCAATAGTTTCATTAATACCACCCTATTTATAGCTGCTACTCTATTTATAGCTGCTACTTCCGACCTTGGCGCTCAAAAAACGTGCATTCGCGACTCACCCTCAGGCTATGCTGACGACGTCCGGAAACTGGGATGCGAGAGCATC
Source organism: Xanthomonas phaseoli pv. phaseoli (assembly GCA_022749655.1). Taxonomy (GTDB): domain Bacteria; phylum Pseudomonadota; class Gammaproteobacteria; order Xanthomonadales; family Xanthomonadaceae; genus Xanthomonas; species Xanthomonas phaseoli. Next base: position 576,605 of record CP094243.1, on the reverse strand, counting down.
CTGCTTTCCAGATACCTGAATATTCTCTGTTTGTCTCCCAGATCATCACCACGATGGGCGTGTCGTAACGTTTCGATCGAATTGAATAACGAACCCGACGAATGACGATACCGTTGCAGGATGTTGAGTCTCGGGTCAGCAATAAGCACATCGAAAATCCGCGTGTCGTCATAAATCATGGCGATATTGGCCGCATAGGTGAGCGCGCTGACTTCCATATCGTAATTCGGGGGCCTGCACGGCTTGTTGACATCCACCCGCGGGTCCGAAAGATACAACCGGTACTTTGCGAGGTCTGCATGACATGGTGCTGCCGGTAGTCCTCTGGCATGCACATCGATCCCGTCGAGCCCGAGGAGATAGTGCAGTTTGTCCAGACTCTGATCGGGCGTCGCCATCTCATGCCATAATAGCGACTGTCCCCGATAGGTTGCGTTGACATCGAAACGCCCGGAGTCGACAAGTACGCGGAGGGTCGCGACGTCGCCATAATGGATCGCATCCACGAAGTAGCGCCTTCGCAATTCGGGATGTGCGGTTCCCTGAAAGCGCGTGCATGCGAGGATGGCTTTGATCGCTTCCTGGCAATGGTTGTAGATGGCGCCGAACACAAAGCCGCGCTGCTCCCAGTTCAGCATCTGCAGCGTAACGATCTTGTCGTGCAGATTGTTCGTCATCGCCAGCAGGGCGCGATACGAATGCTGATGAAGCGGAAACGCAAGGGATCTGGATAGAAGCGTTTCGCCGCGCACCCTCACATCATCTATAGTCATGCTCATTCGGTGAGCGAAATGAAGTGCGTCAGGCTGATCGGAAAGCGTCGCATCGATCACTTGTTGTCGGCGTTTTTCCGCCGTCCACCTTTTTGGAACGTCAGTGCGGCAAGGTTCCTGCTGCGGCGATCCACCTGCGACATTCGTGCCAGTTCGCGCAGATCACAATGGTCGAATATGGTGCCTAGCGCGTAATCGTGCAGCATGCCCAAGCTGCATGATGGCGTCGCGTCGGAATTATCAACGGCGTGGTCTTCATCGGCTGGCTGCGCGGATGCGCTGGCATCCGCGCAGCCATCGGACGAGGGGCCGTGAGTCGGCGCGGCTTCGACGGCATGAACGAGCGGCGGCCAGCGACCCGTCTGCGAGATAGGTGCGTTATATATGTCATGCCTCCTTGTTCTTTCTGATAGGCGAGAACGTACTGTGCCCGACCTGGACCTGGCGTAGCGGTCTCCATCGCGTCCTCATCGTGGTTGGAACCCTTATCAGTGACTGCGGACGCAGGCGACGTGTCCGTCGTCGTACCGGCGCCGGCTCAAGTCCAACGTTCAAGGTGCCGGCGCAACTCCGCATGGACATGCTGGCGGATATCCGCCTCGATTCTCGCAGCGAGGCCAGGTGCATTCCGTTGTTTCCTTCGGTTTGTGTCGTCCTTTTCGCCCTTGCCATTCACGCCACGCCTGCGGTCGGTCGGGACTGCGTCGCTTACCATCTCCGACACTTCGAACCGCAACCCAACCGGGCTCGATACCGTCACAACTGTAATTGCAGGCCGGACAACCCTATTCGTAGACCGGTTGACGACCACGTGTATGTTGTTGATATGCCGGGAGGGCAACGGTGGTGCTGGCGTATGACCCGCGATCGGGCCGGACACGGCACCCGATGGGAGACCCGACGGCACAGACGACCGGAGGGAGACCGGGCCTCACCGCGCCGGCAGCGGATGGATGGCTCGCGCTCGTACCCTCCGTAGGCCGCACCTGCCGCTCGACGCCCGAAGCGGGCCAGCATTCCCTCGTCGCTGCGCTCGTGGTCGCTCCGGCAAAAAAACTGGTGTCGCGATAATCGTCGTCTAACTCCTGCTCATCCGAATCTCTATCGCGTTCATCCACCCAGTAGTCAGCGGACGGGCCATAGGAACACGGATGAGTGTTGTCGACCCGCGCCAGCCCGCCCTCCAGCCTCCGGTTGTATCCGTAGACGCCAATGACCGCGTAACGCCGCTCCGGAAACCGGGCCGAGTTGTAGATATCTGTGGTGCGATTGCCGTGATAGCCATATATGCGGGTCATTATTGCATCGTCCATCGCAGCTCCTCATGACGTGATTGGCGCTGTTCATCATAACGCGGTATAGAGCGCGGCGTTCAAAACCGATGCGGCCGCAGCAAGTTTTCCATCGACAACCGCTGCATATCTGGATATCGCAGCCGACTCGTCTTTGCCTCCGCAGTCGTCGCCCGCACCGTCGGCGAATAGAGCTGCCGCCGATGAAAAAGCCGCCGGCAGCAGCGGATCGTCGCACTGCGGCTGGGCGCCGTCGTGAAGCGTTACCGGACGGAATGCCACCCGGATGTAATCCGACGTTCCTTCCGGAATCGGCGCAAACGTCATCGCCGCGGTACGCCCGCACTCCAGCAGTCCGCCGCCGTGGCGCGTCACGCCATCTAATACATAATCCGTTGTCTCGAAGCGCAGTTGCGGCCCACTGGTCTCAGACATACGCCCGTACGCCTCGGCCGGGAAGCTCGTCACCGATTCGATCTGCAACCACTGCGTGAGAGCGCCGATTTCGACGCGCACCGTGCATTGGCCCAGCGGAAAAACGGCGGTGTAGTATCCGTCGTATGTCGCGTGTGCGGGCACGCATCGGCGCACGACGTTTTCTTCAAATGCGAATGTCAGCGGCAACGCAATGCGCCGATAGGACAACGCAGGTTCGGTCATCGGCAGACCATTGCGCACGCACGCCATGTAAAGCGTCAGTTGGTCTGCGCCAGCATGCCGCAGTTCGAACGGCCCATTGCTTCGGAACTCGCCACCGCCGGTCAGATAAAGCAATCCCCGCCGACGCAATCCGCTCACGCCTTTTTTGGATCGCACACGTCGTGGCAAATATCGCCGCCGAGATTCACGTCCCACTGCATCTGGCTGATCTCGGACAGTTCGCGCTCGCTCGGAAAAAACAACATGGCGCCGAGGTTCGTCAATGCAGACTCCCGCAAACGGCTGCGCGTCAACTTCGGCAACGCGGACGCGGGCACCGCGCAAACCTGATCGACGAACATCAGCGCCATGCGTTGGCATGCGCCCATCCATAGCGGCCGGCGCACGATCTCCGCATTGCAGACCGGATGCCCGGTCGGCTCATAGTCGACGACGGAGCCGCCGCCGCCGGCGCACATCGCTTCTAGAAACGCGAGGCCCGACTGCGTGAGCGCATGAATCAGACCCTGGTCGAGCCACGATGCGTCGATCAGGCCCGACGCCTGTCCGCGCAGCCGGAGGTTCTGCCGGTAGATCAGATACCGTCCGATGACGGTGACATCCATTTCCTTACGCAATACATCGCACAGCAGGTATTGAATCGTGCCGTTGTAGCCCGTATCGACGAGGCATAGCGTGTCGCCACGCTTGAGCCCAGTCTGCGCGACGATGTGCGTGATCAGCCGGCCGCGGAACGCTTTCGAACGCGTCTTGATGGCGTCCAGCATCTGCGCGGAAAAAATCGTTAATCGCGCGCGGCGTGTCTTCTTTCGCAATGAAGGCTTCTGTAAAACGCGCGCGCTCTTCGTCGTTCAGCAGCAGACAGGCTCCACATTGCGCAGGACTCAGCCGATATTCGAGCGTACTCAGCTTGACGAAATTCTGGATTGCATGGTCATTGTCGAAGGACGCGGAGAACGCGGTTTTCCGGCTGATGTGCAATGACGGATGCGGCTCATTGGGCGCGACGATATCAGCGGCGTTGCGCAACAGGTGGGCGTCGCGCATCAGGAACGCGAAGCGGACTGTCGGCTGATCAGTGTCGCGTGTCCGGTCGGCGAACTCGTCGGCCAGTGTTTTCGCAAAGGCGAACACCACCGGTCCGAGCAGATGCCAACCTAGTTCACCGTGCCAGCTTGTGCGCCCGGACTGCGTTTGACATTCGAGGCCGTCGTAAAGAGTCCACACGGATCGGGTCTCTCCAACGCCGCTGAACATCAGCCGGGTCGCGAACTCGCGCCGGCGCAGCACAGCCTCGGCCGCGCCGGCATACCGATCGAGACGCAGGCACGCGATACCCAGCTTCGACGGCGCCTGCACGTCGGCAATGGGATTGTCGCCCAGATGCATGATCGTGTCCGGCGTCGCGCACAACTCGCCGAGCACGCAGTGCCAGAGCTGACGGGCCTTTCCGATCCGGTAGTCGGACGAGCAGAAGATCTGATCGACCAGCTCGTCGACTTCGGGCGACACCGACGCGATGAGCGCACGCAACTGGCCGGCGCTGAAACATGTGTCGCTGACGACGATAACGGACATCCCGAGACGCCGGGCCTCGCGCATGCAGGCAAGCACCGCCGGCGCGACGAAACAGATCGACGACTCCGCATCCTGTTCGTACGACATACACGCCGCTATCTGTGCGGCGCCGTCAGGTTCTGGGAATAGCTGCTGATACACCTCCCGCAGCGTGACTTCTGGAACCTCGCGCTGTTCAAACCGGACACGGCGCGCCAACGATTCGGCCGCCACACGATGGTAGGCGGTGTAGCCCTGCGTCGAAAACGGCGGCTTGCCGGCCAACTCGCAAAACACCTGGTTCGGCGCGCCCACGCCCCGCCATAGCAGCGTATCGAAGCAGTCGAATGAAGCGACGGTCTTGCCCTCGGCTGCATGACGCCAGACCTCCAGCAGGGCGTGCGGTGCAATGCCTTTCATCGTTTCCAAGCTATCAATCCTGTTTGGTCGTGGAACGGCGCGCTGGCCGTTACTTTAATTCACGCTATATAGTTCGTCTCACATACGCCGCTAGCTAGACCCGAGCGCGCACGATCCGACCGGCATCGCAAGCGCAATGGCTTGCCGCCGGGGCTCGTCGAGCTTGTAAAAATCCATTTTCAACGCTAATCGTCTGCTTGCTGCGGCACTTTCCTTCTGTGCGCCAGCGGAATACCCGCCAACCTTGAACAGTTGCCGAATGGTTTGCAGCGAACCCTCGGTCATCGTCGCGTCGCCTGTTGCGCCGCCCTGCTTTTCCGGCGACGCAAGCAACACGCACATCAGGCGTTCGCTGCGGCGCGCGCTCAGATCGAGATTGAACAGATACGATCCGGCCGGATCGGTATAGCCGACCACGGTGATGTTCTTCAACGGCACCATTGCCGGATCGTTCTGAATCAGCGCGATCAGATCGGTGACATAGCTTCGCAGCAACGCTTCCTGCTTCGCGCTCAGGCGGTCGCTTCCGAGCGGAAAAAGCGCTGACTGGCCGAGATCGATCGTATTAGTGGCAACGTCGACCGAAAAGCCGTGTTGCTGCGACAACGCCAATATCTTCTTCAATGCGGCGGAAATATCCGACTCGTAGGCAGCAAGACGGGCCACGTTATGCGAAGTGTTCGCAGCCGCGTCTACGGAACGCTCGTCGCGCTGCATCGTCGCAGCTGCGTCGGCGCCGACGACTTTCTCGTCGCGCGGCGACGTTCCGCCCGACGGTTCCGATTGGATGATCCAGATCAGCAGCATGCTGCAGGCCAGCACCAGAAAAAGCGAGGTCATGCCTGTCATCATGTCAGAGAGCGAAACCCAGAACGGGCTTTCTTCCGGGCCACGCCCAACGTCACGCCGGGGAAGAGGTTGGTACTGATACAGGTTCACTAAACTCGATCTCGCGAAATCGTAATGTCGTTTAACGCAAGCGCAATCCGCTTGATTTGCCGTTCCGTCGCCTCCGACGTCCGCGTCAAATGCGTCATCGGGTCCTCGCCGGGGTTGAACGCAAACACCCCGTCAATCGTCGACGACAGTTCCTGAAGCTGATGGAAGCATTGCGCCATCAACAACTTCTCGATGAACGTGGTCAAGAGCGCGCACAGCACCGCAATGGCGGAAACGACGAATGCGTCCGACACGCTGTGCAGCAGGCGGCCCAACGCGCCTGTCAGCACGTTCGGATCCATCACCATCTTCACCGCCGCCGGCGCGTGGACGATGGTTGCGCCCGCCATGCCGCCTTCGCCTTGATCGAGGGTCTTCAGGCCCGTCACCATCGGCAGTGGCGCCGCAGCCCCGGAAATGAAAGAGACAAACGCCCCGTCGGGAACCGCTGCACTCGCCCCGCTAACGGCGACGTGTCCGATCGCTCCAGTCTGCTGCAGCGGGGTAACCAACGCGGCGGCCTTCGGCACGATGGCATCCGCGAAGTGATGCAGACCGAGCAGCAAACCGGAGAACGTCCCGACAATCCCGATGCCGGTCATCAATCCCGGGCAATGGCGAAAGAACTCCAGCTTCAACGGGACCTCGACGTTTTCCTGCCGGTCGAAACAGACGGCAGCGGGTATCGTCGCGCGGTTGCCCGCCGCGCCGCCGGCCGACGCCAGCGTTTTCCGGTAGTTCTGCCAAGAGCGCGCAAGATGGCGGTCTGCGTCGAAAATCGCATCGAACTCAGCATCCGCAACCGGGCCACCGCCCAACGCAGCCATTTGCCGGACACGGCCGTTGGCGCGCCGGATCCGCACAAGCAACAACAACGATGGCAGAACGAAGCACAACGCAAAATACAGCGAAAGCACCATCAATCCGCACAGCAACAGCAAGACGGAAAGCGGCATCTCCGTCAAATCGACATACATCACAAAAGAACAGCTCCTTAGGCGAATCATCAGGCGATGCGCATTCGAGACTAGGCGAATGCGCAATCGATCGAAATCAACGGGAACACCCGATTCCTCTTTGCCACGACGGCTGGTTCACGGGGCGGCGTTATTCAACTTCGTCAGGTGTGGGAGAAGAAAAGCTTTGTCTTGCCCTGGCCGTGTCCACCGGATTGCGCTGCCCCGGCCCCGCTGTCAGGACCACCTGCGGCTGCTGCGGCACATCGAAGCGGAAGCGCGGCGTGTCCGGCGATGCGGACCGGGATGGCGTCGGCACCGCGTCGTGCGGTGATGATGTCGACGATACGGACGGGGACATCGGAGGCGTGCCGTTCACTTCGCTCGGTGTGGGAGAAAAGCTTTGTCTTGCCCCGGCCGTGTCCACCGGATTGCGCTGCCCCGGGCCTGCTGTCAGGACCACCTCCGGATGCTGCGGCACATCGAAGCGGAAGCGCGGCGTGTGCGGCGATGCGGACCGGGATGGCGTCGGCATCGCGTCGTGCGGTGATGATGTCGGCGATGCGGACCAGGACATCGGAGGCATGCCGTTCACTTCTGTAGCGCCGCGCGTCGAATCAAGCGGTGCCGGCAGCGCACTATGCGTCTCGACCAGCGGGCTGGTTGTCGCGGCAGGCTGCCCCGCGAGTTCATCGGGGCCTGCAACCGGCGTCTCGACCTCATTGGCCGATGAGCCCCGCCGGCTGCGATGTCCGGTCGATACCCGCTGCGTGTCGTCGGTGTCGGCGTTGCCGCCAGCCAACCCACCCGCTGCGTCGTTACCCGGTGCGGCCTCCGGTTCCCCGCCCGGACGGTGGCCGGAGGTGGATACGCCGGCATTCCGGTTGGCATCGGATCCCGGGCACAGGTTAAAGGTGTGCCCGTTCATGGTCTGAGCGCCGTTGCGGTTCAACAACACGAGGTCACGCAAATCCGGCGGCGCGGCATACTGCGGGGTTGAGCCGCAGCGATCCGACGGAACCTCGCCCGCCGGGTCTCGATGGGCCTCAGTGCTTTGATTGTCAGTTATCTGGTTTTCCGGGCGCTGATGGTCAGTTACCTCGTTTCTGGCTGTATTCGTCGCATCCTGGTTGTTCTTGGGGCGCCGCAGAAACTCCGGCATCATGTGCAGCAATTCGCTGGCGGCCGCCAGGTTCAGCCCCTTTCCTCCGCATTGACGGCATTGCAGCACAGCAACTGTCGCGACGCGTCCCACACCGCCTGCTTCGAGCCCGAATGGAGCCGCTCCTCCGCCTTATCGGTTGTTTCGCCGTACACGAATTGCGCTCTGAGCTGGGTGCGCGGCATGACATGCTGCGCGTAATACGCCTCCAGGTGCCGCATATCCGAGGCCCCTGTGCTGCGTTGCGAAAGCGCTTCGTTCAACGCGGTCCATGCCCGGGACCAGCCCTTGTAACTGGGTTTTCCCGTGCTTGAATTGTGATCGAGCTTCCCAGCGAACACTTCGTCCGACTTTCCCGGCTGCTTGACATGATACTTCGACGCCGCGTCGATTGCATCGATGAAGGCGTTGACCATCGTATTTCGCTTCGACATGTGCGCCGCGTCTTGCGAGTCGTACATCGACGTGACATTCAACATGTGCAGCGCGTACATGAACTTACGCAAATACTTCTGCGTCGCACTGTTCGGCTCCGTACCCTCCAGCAGCAACGTCAACTGACGGCTTGCGTTCAACGCGCGCGCCCCGTGAGCGAGGATCAGTTCGCGCGCGAACGCCTTCATCGACATCTCGATTTCTTCGGTCGATGCATTCGGTGCGGTGACCGTCCTCGCGGCTGACACGGAGGACGCCGAGAATGTGCCATTAGCCATGCCGGCGGCCGACGAACACGGCGCGGCTGGAGGGGTGTACTCTAGGCCGGCGCCACGGGCGTTGCGCACGTCTCTCAGTCCTGAGGACAGGCCAAATCCGCCCTCGGAAAGACTCTGCGAGCGATGGAGTCGGGTTGCGTTCTCGTAGTCTGCCTCCGTATACGGGCGTGCACTAGAACTGGAAGCGCCATTCAAAGCGGACAAATCAGGCATAGAACACCTCATACCGAAATAGTTTTCGCGACGCCCGTGTACCGCGCTTGATGGATAGGCGGCACCCGAGCGTCGGCGCTTATCGCTAAAAGCGAAATCAAAAAGCGGCCAGTCGCCGTAGCTCAGGCGCGAAGGTTGCCCGCGACCTGCGCCGCAACGGAATTGATGTTATTGATCAACTGACTGGTGATGTTATGCATTTCCTGCGCGATGGCACGGCTTTGACGCGCGCTTTCCTCGTGCAGCGATGCGTCGCTGCGCGCTACTTCCTGCTGGTTCTGATCCACCGTCTGATGCGCATGCTCATTGCTCTGCTCCATCTGCCCGACGCCATCAACCATCTTCGCGCTGACATCGCCGCCCGTGCGCCACAAGTCGGCCTTCGCATAGTCGCGTCCCCAGGTGCGCATATTCAGCGAATGTTGCCCGGAAAGATCCGCCGCACGTGATTCGGACGCCATTGCCGTCTCGCCCATGCGCGACAGGTGGTTCGCGGGCGCGCGAACGCGGTCTTCCTCGAGGCGCAGCGTGTGACGATTGGCGCCGCTTTCGACGGTGATCGTGTCGACCTCGGAAGCACGAACGGCTTCGGCGGAGCGCGTCGCGCGATTGATCAGACTATCGCGCTCATGCGAATCCTGAGCGTTTTGCGAATTCACCTTGAGCGACGCGTGCTCCTTGTTCAACGCGCGAACTCGGACGACGGTACCCGTCACCTGCATGCCGACATTCAGTGCGGATGCCCCGACCGCCGACGCCAATGCATCGTTGCCGGCGGCGATCTGCGAATCCGACTGCATGATCGCCGCCTTCGACGCGATTGTCGTCATCTCGCTCTGGAGTTGCCTATCCGCGATCTGCGCTTTTTGCCATTCGGCACTCATCATCAACAACACGTCAATCTTTGCGTCGTCCATCAGGAAACCTGACGGCCGGTCATCGCTCGCCCCCGCCTCCTTCGTGGCAGACTCGGCCAGCACGCCGATAAAAGCGTTGCCGATCACATCGGTTCCATTTACAAGCGGCTGCGCGATCGAGGCCATTTCGGCTGGCGCGAACAGCTGTTCCGCGCCGGTGCGCGGCGTCATCAGTTGTGGGACGGTCTGCGCGGTTGTCGCACCGGCCGACGCGGTGGTCGTCGCGTCAAGCGCTGGCATTTGCGCGAGAACACGCGCCGGTTGATCCAGCGCTGCGCCTTGCAACGCGGCCGCGGCGGTAGCGTCCGCAGCTCGGGTTTGCGCGGTTTCGATGCGATAAAATTCCAGGCGGTTCGCGCCTTCAGACCCGATATTGATCGTCATAGTCATAGCTCCGTACTGTTATCTTTGCAATTGAAAGCTTGCTGGTAAGGTTCTGGTTTCAGCTTTGTGTTCTGGCTCAAACGGCACGCGCGTTGTTCAGCACGAACGTATCGGCGGCCGTTTCGCTCTTCAACGCATCGGACATCGCATTGCCAAGCGAAGTCATGGCGGACAGGCTATTGGAAACGGTCGTTGCCAACTCCTGCAGCAGTTGGGTAATCACCTTCTTATCCGCGAGCGCTCGCGTGACCGCCGCCTGCATCACCGAAGCATCCCTGATATTCGCTGCCGCGATGGTGTTCATGGCGGCCTCCGTTCCCGATAGCGCGGCTTGGCCCATCGCCAGCCCCGCCTCGCCGCGCTTCGCGACCGCGCGAATCTGCCCTTCCTCCAGGCCATCGAGGCCGACCTGCGCTCGCATCTCGGCGAGAAGCGTCTTTGCCCGCGAAGCCATCGACGTCACGCCGGTGTCGTCGGCCAGTTTCACCATGACGTCCTTCACGCTGCGAACCACTGCGGACTCCATGACCTCGGCCAGTTCCTTCTCGGTCGACTCTGCCACCACAGACGCAATTTTTCCGGCCACGCTGCCGATCGCCACGACGCCCGTCACCATCACAGCAGCCACGGCGACGCCCGCGACCACCGCACCGGCGATCTCCGCCTTTTCTTTGGACACGCCGCACTCCTCCAGCGCCGACGCGACTTTCTTGCTCAACCACTCCATCATCGGCTTGACCGCGTGATCCATGACCGGTTTCATGGCCTCGTCAACGAACGACGTGCCGGTTACGGCCTTGCAGATTGCATCGGCCGCCATCAGCGCAAGACCCGCCGCCGCGATCAACAGACTGGCGCCGCCCGTGAAAATCGCCAGACCCACGCCGATGATGGTCAGCGCCCATCCGCCAATCTTTGAGATCTCGCCGACCATATCCTGCAAATGCTTCGCTTCTGCGAGCTTGGCTGCGTAGTCGTCGGACGCCTTCTGCAACGTAGCCTGCCGCGCCGCCGAAAGCTCGTTAAGCATCTTTCTCTGACTGTCCAGCGCGTCGATATCGCTGTCCGACATGAGCTTTTGGAGCTTCGCCAAGGCCATCGTTAGGAGTGCGGTTCCGGTCAGAAGATGCGTGACGTCGATACCGAGCGACTCCGGTGTGGACGGCAGCGCTTTCGCGGCTACGCCGCAGGTAATTTCGTTGCGCGCGGCTTCGGCGAGCGCCACTGCCGCCGCATTCAGCTTCGCGGGCGTCGGCGCGCCTCGCTCGCAGTCATCCACCGCCGTCTGCGCGTGTCCGACCGACACCGAGAAGACAGAGACCGCTTCCGCGTGAGCCTGCACCTTCTCCGCTAGCGACGCCTCCCAACAGTCCACATTACCGCTGATCCGCTTCAACGTCGAGGAGATGTCCGCATCGTCGATGCCCGTCGACCTGACGATCTCAGCGAGGGACTCCACCTGTTCCGCATCCCATGCGACACCGGCGCGCGGCGCTTTCAACTGCGGCACCGCAAGCGAAGCAGCCACCGTTGCAGATTTCTGCGTCGATTGGAAAGATGTTTGTCCGAATGGCTGGACGACGCGCTCTTCAAAACTCGCCATTTTCATGGACGCGATTACATCATAATCCGGAATATAAAGAGCACGGTCTGCTATGGCGGTCATTGTTCGATCAATCAAAACTACCTCCTTCCGAAAATTTATCGGGTTGATGCCCATTTAGGGCGACTAACAAAACTTAGCAGGCAGTCGTCAGGCAGTGTGGACGGCGCGCAGGAGCTGGGGTGTACGTAATGGCCATGAGGGCTCCGAGCAACGGCCGCGCTCGCCTGGCGGCTAGGGAAGCTCTGAACAAGTATTTCGCGAGCTTACGATCGAGAGCCGGGGCAATTGCCATCTCGCGCAAGTGCTTGATTTCAAGCACTGGACATCGCCACGATCAATCGAAATTCCCAATTTTCTCGCAGTCCAGGGCGTTGTTCAGAGCTTCCAAAGGTAATAATTTTGTCAGTTCTCTTGCTCCGAAGACGCCGTTGCGGCATGCTGCAAACCCTTGTCCATCACGTCGAGACAAGCCTTCGCGGCATCCCTCAATACGGGTATGTCGGCGCGCTCCAGCACGACCTCGAAGCTCTGCCGCGCGACCGAGCGGTTTCCCAGGCACAGATGGCACTGCGCCGAGTGAAAGACCGGCCGCAAGTCATCTTTTGTCAGCGAAATCGCAATCGCGTAATACTCGATGGCCTTCTGATATTCGCCGCGCAGCTGATACACCGCCGCCAATCCCATCGGGTACTCCGCGCAGCGAAAGTCGTACATGAACAGGAAGCGGAAAAATGATTCCGCTTCCTTCAATTTCCCCTGCTGGTAGAAACGATAGGCATAGGCATAAACCCCTTCCATTGCCGCATCCGTCACGCCGTGCAGGTCCTTCATCGTCGCGCCTTTCTGAATGGCCGCGAAGACCGATCGATTCAAACGGTCCAATTCCTCTGTGTCGACGTTTGTTTCCTTTTGTTGTATGTCGCTCATAACATGTATCTCCGATGCTCACTGCACGTAAGCAGCGGCCCGTTTCAATAGTAGGTGGGCGGGTTTTGTCGAACTATCAAAAACGTTCACATCCGCACTGACGAATGGCGCCATCCAGCCGGCATGGGGACGCGGTGTTGACACTTCTTCTCTTCCGGCCCCGCCGCGCGGACCGTGCGCGGCTACAAGGACGACGGATCGTCTTCTACGGCGTCGGCTTGCGGAGCGCCGGCCTCCTCCACCTGCCGCAACCACACCAGAATCCGGATGATCGGTTCCAGATCGTCGGGCGAAACGAATTGGTAGCGTTGCGTCCGCGCAAAAATACCCCTTGCCAACGGGATATCCCGTAAGACCGGTACGCCGCATTTCACCGCATAATCGATGACTTGGCGTGCCCGCGCATCAACTTCCCGCACCGACACCATCGGTAACGGTGCGATTCTTAAATCGGCGTAAATACCGACCGCGACATGGGTAGGATTGGCGAGGATGAAAGTCGAGCCCTTGACGTTCTCTTTGACCTTTTCGCTCAGCCCCTCGCGGGACAACTGCCGCTGCTTCGATTTGACTTCCGGGTTTCCTTGGCTTTGCTTGATCTCCTGCTTTACTTCGTGCTTCGCCATTTTCAGTCCACGTATGTAGAGAAAATGCTCGGTCAGGCAATCGAGCACGAGCACTGGCACCGCCATGGCGATCAGATACAGACCGAGACACCGGGAAAGATGCCCCAGTTCGAAGCACAGCGCGGATTCCGGCATGCGCGTCGTCATGAATAGCTCGCGGTAATTGTTGCGCGTAAAAATAGCCGCGCCTGCAACGGTGATGACGATATAGAGCAAGGTCTTGACAAGGTCTTTCACCACGCGGATATTGAAGAGCTTCTTCACGCCATTCGCCGGATTCAATGCATCAAAGTTGAACCTGATCGCATCGAACGCGAGCGTGAACCGGCTCTGGATCAATGCCGGCACCATCGTCGCCACCGCGCAGATGGCAGTGAAGGCGGCAATGCCCTCCATCATCATCCATCCCAGCGCGTTCACATAGGCGAACGGGGCGGGAAGATCCTTGGCTTGCGCGGCGCTGCCGAACCATTTTTAAGAGGCCGGCGATACGGTCGAGATCAAACACGAACGGAATCGTGCCGCCTCCCCACGATAAGCAGCAGCATCGTGCCGATGTCCGCCGCCTTGAGCGACTGCCCCTTCTTTTCCGAATCGGTGCGTTTCTTTTCGGTAGGCTTTTCAGTTTTCTCGCTCACTCAAGCACCCCGTGAAACGACCAGTCATGCACGAGGTGATAGATCCGCATCGGTACCACGGAAGAAAAATAGAAATACATGATGCCGTATGCGGCAAAGCTCTTGACAGTCAACGAAAGCGAGAACGCGTTCAATTGCTTGCAAAAGCGCGACAGGAACGCCAGCACGCCGTCTAGCAGCAGGAGTCCGATCGCCACCGGCGCCGAAAGACTGATTGCCGTCTGGAGCACGTGGTTGAGCAGCGTGGCCAGCCCGACGTAGCTGAAGTGCGGCATCTGGCCGAGCGGCACATCAGACAGGCTTCTCGAGAAAAACGACATTAGGACCATCAACCCGCCCTTTTGCAGGAAGACATTGGCAAACATCAGGTTCAGGAACGGCGCCATAACGGGATGCCTCCACGCCGCTTGCCGGGTCGATCGAATCCGCGATCGTCGCGCCGCGCTGGTTGTCGATCAATTCACCGACAACCGTTGCGACCCAGAATGGGCTCGCGACGATCACGCCTATTACGATTCCGGTGATGGCCTCCACGCCGCACGAGCTGGCAAGCGCAACGCCGTCGGGTCCATTGACGCGGAACGGCACATATGGCTCGAGGCCGATCACGACGAAAAAATGACGAGCTGCCGCGTCACTGGATTGACCACAACACGCGAACTGGCGATCGGGATAAACAGGAAAGTGGGAGCGATGCGCGCATAGAGCATCGACCAGAGCTCGAAATGATGAAAAATATAGCCGACCCACCAGCGCATCAACAGCATCAGCCTGCTCCGTTCAGGAATGCTAGCCGAAAGACTTCCCGCGCAAAATCCGTCACGACCATCGCCATCCAAGGCGAAAACAGCAGCAGACAGCCCAGCACGGCGATCAGCTTCACACCGAACGGTAGGGTCTGCTCCTGCAGCTGGGTGACGGTTTGAAACAGCCCCATCGCAATGCCGACGACGGTGGCGGTAATAATCGCCGGTGCGGAAAGCAGGAGCACGAGAATCACCACCTTGTCTACCGCGTAAATGAGTTTTCCCATACTCACCCCCCGAGTGCATAGAAAGATACGGCTGCACCAGGTCCTTCGCCACGAGTGTCCAGCCATCGAGCGCGACGAAGAGAATCAGCTTGATCGGCACGGCGATCGTTACCGGGCTCATCATCATCATTCCGAGCGCCAGCAGCACATTCGATACGATCAGGTCCACAACGATGAATGGCAGATACAGATAAAAGCCGATGCGAAAGGCGTCGCGCAACTCGGTCAACCCATAGGCCGGTAACAACGCATACAGCGACGGTTGTTGCACTTGATGGACCACGCGCGGGTCGGCCGTGCGCTGGTCTGGTACGGCAGGCGTGCGCGGGACGCTGGACGGCGCTCTCTGGAAGAACTTCACCAGGTCCTTGTCCGCATACCGTGCCAGATACTGCCGGTACGGCGTCAGTACCGTTGTAAGGTAGGGGCCGACCTCGTCGATGGACGCGACCTGGTCGGTTTCCTGGAACGCGTGAAACGTCGACGTGAGGACAGGCTGCATGACGAAGGCCGTGAGCATCAGCGCGATGCTGTTCAGCACCAGATTACTGGGAACCTGTTGCACGCCGATCGCGTTGCGCAGCAACACGAGCACAACCGAAAATTTCAGGAAACACGTTCCCGATGCAAACACGAATGGGATCAGTGACGCGATTGCGATCAACGCGATCAGCGATAATTCGGGGTTATGCATTATCCCTTCGACTCCAGATGCATCGCAGCGATCTCTGCCGCGAGCGCGCCTTCCACTTCGACCAGTTCGGCCTCGCCGACCGGGCGACTGTTCGCGTAGATCAATAGCCGCACGCCCGGTTCGAGTGGCACGACGTCACCTGGACGCAGCGCCGATAGTTCAGCGACCGTGAGCACAAGCGGTTCAAATGCAAACGACAGCTTGATAGGCAGTTCGCCGACCCAAAGCGGGCTCGACTCATCGGGCGTCGGATTGTCGTCTATGGAACGCGCAACATGGGGTCGCCCGGTGTCTGCGATGGTTGCGTCTGATGGCGGGAAGGCAGGTCAGTCACAATCAATACTCCTTGATCGAGTGATAATGGAAACGCAATGTGTGGCGACGCGCGAAGCAGAAGCGTCGGCGCGGTTATCTTCACGACATCGCCCGGGCGCAGCGAACGGATTACGTGCAACGGGATGCGGGTGCTGCCTATCGCGACGGTCGTCGTCACAGGGCAGGCCCACGAAAGGGCTGCTTCGTGATGAAGCGGCGCATCCCCGGCGAGATTGAGCGAGCCGTTAGCCTGCTTGAAGAAAAAACGCGCACCACGATGGACGACTTCGAGCATCATTCCGGCCGCACCCGGCACCGGCCCGACATCTTCGAGGCGCACTTCATCCCATCGACCGGCAGGGCCGGGAATGAAGTCCTGCCATCGCTCGCGATGCAGAATGGTGCGAAGCGTCGCATCGCAGAGCGCCTCCCATGCCCACTCGGCTGCGTCGGGATAACGCCACGCGATGCATGCGTCGGCGTCCACATATACCGACGTCGCGAACGCGCCGTGCCGTACCGAGAAGCACGCATGGCGCGCCCGCGTGGACGGACGTGAAATCGCGGCATCCACGCAAAGCGCGCGCATCGCCCAGACGTCGCGCAGCGGACTCAGCGTGCACACGCCATCCACTTTCCGCAAGCTGCGCCAGCTACGCGGAGCGCTCTTGACGGCCGAGCGAACGTGGCTTGTCACGGTGCCGCCCAGTTCGACATCGCTTGATATGCGGCTCATGCGGTAACGGCTCGGACCGGCGCAATGGTTAGATCAGCCAGTTCGCCCGGCGCGTCGTCTCGTGCCAATGCGCATGCGATTTTCCGTAGGGCCGCAGCGCTCACCTCATTGTTGCTCGCCGTAACGGCCACCATGAACCGTCCCGCGCGACCTGTCATATCGAAAGAGACACGGTCCTGCGTCAACTCGATCGAAGGTGCGCCGTGCCAACTGCGGAACGTATAATGCAAACGCCACGTCGCGACTTCGCCGTACGCTGGGACGCCATCCGCAGCCGGCTGCACGCGTGCCGGCGCAACACGCATCGACGGCGCATACACGGCAACGCCCTTCATGCGCAACGATGCGCCATGCGCAATGCTTTCCAACCTGTCTTCGCCCAAGCCGGAAGACGGTCGCAGCATCCGTATACGGCCGCTACGCGACTCGCGCCCGGTTCGTTGCCGTTGCGCGCCACGTTCTTCAATGTGCGCATCGGCCGCGGCTTCATCAGCCTGATCACCGATCAGGGCGTAACCGAAGCGATCGCTGGCCTCATCGGCCGTCTGTGCGCCGACGACAAGCCAGCTCATGGACCAGCAATATGTGGCGAAGCCCGCGTCATACAGCGCGGTCGTGCGCGCCGCGACAACACCGTGCGTGACGGACGCATTGCGGCCTTGCGGGTAGCCGTCATGCACCGGCCGTGACATCACCGCGGCATGACGTACAGCATGGTGGGGCTGCGCGCCCGGCATCACGTTCCACGACACGTTGTGCATGATGTTGCTCGTCGCGGGCGGCGCCATACGTTGCGGCTGCTGCCCGGTTTGGATGTTGCCTTCCTGCCGCGGTTCGCAAGGTACGCCGGGATGTGGGCCAGGATGTGCGCCATCGTGCTTCGATTGGACGGCGGATCCGCGTACTGCTTCTGCCTGCGCCGTGGTTAATGGCAGCGCTGGAAAATGCGTTCGTTCAACACAATCTATATGTGTATTGACATGGAATGCCGCGCACGGATGCCGCATCGCGCGATCGATTTCGCGCCTGTCGTCGTGCTCCTCGTCCACCGGCCATTCGTGCGCCGATGCAAGACGCGACAGTTGTTCAGGGAGCGCGTCGCGCTTTGCCGTTTCGCAACGCGCCGACGTAGCGGTATCCTCCGTGCACACCGGCGCGATGGTCATGGATCCGTTTTGCAGAAGCACCCTATTGGACATAGCTTTTCACTTCCAGAATGTCATCGATCTCGCTTCGCTCCAAGGCATTTCTCTCTGCGAGAGCCACCTTGCGCCGGAAGTCGACAATCTTTTCGCGCTTCTTTTCCGCGCGCAGCCTTGCACGCCCGGCATCGGCCATTTCATCGCCGACCACCGAGCGCTGCGCGACCAGGCTTTCCAGTTCCGCCCGCAGCATCGCGAGCGCATCGAGCGCCTGGGCCTGCCGCGCAAGAACCCGCGCATAATCCGCCTTCGAGTAATGCCCGGAATGAACGCATGCTTTCGCCTGCGCATGCTCCTTCCGGATCGATGCTTCCGTTTCTGTCACCGACGCATCGAGCATCGCATAGCGCGCCGCCGCGTCCCGATGGCGTCGCTCGGTTCGCAGGCGTCTGAGCGTCGCGGAGCGCGCCGCCTTGTCCAGCAAATCAGGTCGCTTCATGCAATAACCGGCTCGTTTCTGAAGGATCGGACCAGCGCGACTGGCACTGTGTCGAAAATTGGCGCATTTGCGCATAGCCATCTATGATCTGGTCGTTCTCCGCGTTCGTTCCGCGCTGGTATTCGCCCATGTCGATGTAGACCTGCAACTCCTGATATTTCGCAAGCCGCTTGCGAAATGCGGCCGCCATCATTTGTTGTTGCTGATCTGTGACGGCATTGAACAGACGGCTCGCACTTTTAAGGACATCGATGGCAGGATAGTGATGCGTCTCAGCCAAACCGCGCGAAAGATAGATGTGGCCGTCCAGCAAAGACCGGAACTCGTCCGCGACGATGTCCGCTTCCTCTTCGGATTCCAGAAGAACCGTATAAAACGCGGTAATGCTTCCAACGTGGGTCCGGCCTGCCCGTTCGATCAACTTTGGCAGACGGTCGAACACGGACAGCGGGAAGCCGCGTTTGACCGGAAGTTCGCCCGATGCCAGCGCAATGTCGCGCTCTGCCCGTGCATAACGCGTCAGCGAATCGAGATACACGACGACATGCATGCCCCGGTCGCGATAGAACTCCGCGGCGGCCATCGCGACTTTGGCCGCATTCGCCCGTTCTACCGCCGACTGGTCCGAGGTTGCGTACACAACGATCAACTGGCCGGCGCGCTCGCTGTGTCGCATGGTGTCGACGAATTCGCTGACCTCGCGCCCACGCTCGCCAATCAGCGCGACGATCGCCACATCGGCATCGATGCCACCGATCAGCATCGACAGCAACGAACTCTTGCCGGAGCCCGCCGCCGCGAAAATGCCGACGCGCTGCCCGATTGCGCACGTCAGCAAGCCGTCGATCGCGCGGATGCCGGTCCACAATGGCTCCGCGTGCGGATTGCGGTCGGCATAGCGCGGCCCCGCGACATCGAGGAGCATTTCCTGACGCGGGTCCTCGAACGGAGCGCCGTTCGCATTCGATACGCTCGGCGCGTCCGACTCCGCGCTGGCCCGCGCATCAAGCGGTTCCGAGAGCCGTTCAACGATCCTGCCGTTGGCGTCCAGTACCGTGCCCAGCATGTCGACCGACATGCATACCGTAGCCCGCCTGCCTGTTGGCCGGACGACGAAATCACGCCGGAAACCCTCTACTGGGTTGAGCGTGCTGAGCACGGTCGTATCGCCTGAGAGCGCGACGACCTGCGCCAGACCGATCGGCTCGTCCGAAAAAACACCTTGATGGACCGTGCAGATCTCGCCCACCGCGACATTTCGCAGGCGAACACGAAGGACCTGCCCCGAAATCACATCGAATCTGGCGGACTGCTGTGTCAGATCGAGCAGGCCCATTCCTAGTCACTCACGATCTGCAACAGCGCGCGCGTTTCGTCGAAAAAATATTCGAGCGCGTCGCGAAAGCCCGGCATCGTCTGTGCGTCGACTGCAAGCTGGGCCTGAAGCGACAACGTGTCTTCATCACCAGAGACAACGACCGGCCTGCACGGAGAAAAAGAGGGCTTGGCGAACGCAGCAGGAATGTCGCCATGAACGCCGACGCGTGGGTCAGGACCACCTCCGTGATGGACGGCATCGGTGCGACGAAGCGCACGCCATCAACGCCGGTATCGATCCGGATTTCCGATCCATCGCGAAAATTGAAGCAGATCGGCAGATGCGGGTTCAGCGCGTCATCCACCTTGTCCGCACAACCCATATCCTGAAGTGCCTGCCTTACCAGGCTGACGATGTCTGTGTCTGTTCCCATTGCAATCCTTTAGATATTTCCGAGGACATCGAGTTCGACGTTATCGGACACTTCACCGAACGAAATAACCTGCAATCCCGGAAAGCGCGACTCGATCAGTGTTCGCGCGTAACGACGCACATCCATTGATGCGAGTAGCACGAAATCGCGGCGTATCGCGTGCAACTGGTTCAACGCAACGGTGATACGGTCCACGAGTTCGTTTGCGACGGCGGGCGTCAGATTGAGAAAGGTCCCCGCAGACGTATGCTTGATTCCCTGCCGCACTTTTTCCTCGAAGTCCGGCGTCAGCACCATGACCTTCACACGACCGTTTCGCGCGACGCGATGCGAGATATAACGGCTCAAAGCGATACGCACGTGCTCCGTGAGAACGATGCTATCTTTCTCGCGCGTTCCCCAGTTCGCCAGCGTCTCGAGAATCAGCTTCATGTTCCGGATCGCCACGCGCTCGGTCAGCAGGCGCCTCAATATCTCGCACAACTTCTGGACCGGCAGTTGGCGATAGACCTCCTTCAACAACTCCGGATAGCGGCCGTCCAGCGTATCGAGCAGGTTCTTTGTTTCCTGTATTCCAAAGAATTCGTTGCAATTGCGCAGCGCCACAGTAATGAACTGATCGTGCAACTCGTCGAGCGCGTCACGGAATGCGATGCCCATATCCTGCAATTGCGCTGGCTCCGCCATGACCCACTCGGCCGGCTCGCCGTCGCAATCGATGAGCCGCGAAACGTTCATGCCGAGGCCGAGCAGCAAGTCGGTGGCGCCCACCAGCCGCACGCCGTCGAATGCGATGTAAAGCACCGCCGCGTCCACATCGTTGATGCGAATCACCACACGGTGCCGCACATCATCGTCCGCGTCGCTGGCTGCCGCATCGTTAGCGGCGAAGCCCACGACGATGGTCGGCAGCGACAGCCCGACATCGGCGAACATCCTTGCGTGCAACGATGTGGCAAGATCCTGCGGCGAAAGTGTACGCGCGCAGGCATGCGGCAGAATCACGACCAACGGGTGGCCCGACAAGGCCGCGTCCGTGGCGCCGGCATCGGCTTGCGCGGTACTGGCGCCCGGCGCCTGAAGCGCGG
Source organism: Xanthomonas phaseoli pv. phaseoli (assembly GCA_022749655.1). Lineage (GTDB taxonomy): Bacteria > Pseudomonadota > Gammaproteobacteria > Xanthomonadales > Xanthomonadaceae > Xanthomonas > Xanthomonas phaseoli. The sequence goes on along the minus strand of CP094243.1, from coordinate 555,564 downwards.
ATCCGCCTGCATCGGCATGTCTGTCCTCTGCCGGAGCCGACGCGCCGTCGCGCCACCGTCTCCAGCAAAAAAACCGAGACTCGCCGATACGGTTAGAAACACCGGCAGCGGAAAACCCGGCAGCAATCCGATCAGCGCGGACAGACCCGACGAGATCAGCAATACAGGAGTGCTCGACAACAGTTCAGAGACGATGTCATGTCCGAGGTTCTGTTCGCTGCCCGCGATTCGCGTGACGAGAAAGCCGGCGCCCATCGAGATCAACAGTGCCGGAATCTGCCCGACCAGCGCATCGCCGACGCTCAGGATGGCGTACTTCGCCATCGATTCGGAAATGGACAGGTGTTCCTTGATCGTGCCGATCATGATGCCGCCGATCAGATTGACGAATATGATCAATATTCCGGCGATCGCGTCGCCCTTGATGAACTTCATCGCGCCGTCGAACGAGCCGTACAGTTGGCTTTCGCGCTCCAGCGCGCTGCGTCTTGCGCGCACGCTGTCTCCGTCGATTACGCCGGCGCGAAAGTCCGCGTCGATGCTCATCTGCTTTCCCGGCATCGCATCGAGCGAAAACCGCGCCGCCACTTCCGCCACGCGCTCCGCGCCTTTCGTGATCACGATGAACTGCGCTATGGTGACGATCGAGAAAATGACCAGTCCGACCACGATGTTCTGACCAATCACGAACTCGCCGAAGGTCTGAATGATCTGTCCCGCATGCCCGTACATCAGGATCAGCCGGCTCGAGCTGATCGAGAGCGCGAGCCGGAAAAGCGTGGTGAGCAGAACAAGCGCGGGAAAAGTCGAAAGGCTCAGCATATCCACGACATGCAGCGCGCTCATAAGCACCAGCATCGCTCCGATCATATTCACGGCAATCAGGAAATCGAGCAACACGGGCGGCAGCGGCATCACCAGCATGCCGATGATCATGATGATCAGGCACAGCACGAACAGTTCAGGTTTGCTCTGAACGATCGAGACAATACGGCGCCCGGTAAGGAGGTATGACATATCGGTATTTTTCGCGGGTCCCGCGCGTGTGGAAGGTCTGAACAACTATTTCGCGAGCTTACGATCGAGAGCCGGGGCAATTGCCATTTCGTGCAAGTGCTTAATTTCAAGCACTGGGAATCGCCACGATCAATCGAAATTCCCAATTTTCTTGCAGCCCAGGGAGTTGATCAGAGGTTCCTTAGCGATGCACGATGCGGAAACGGCACGGAGGCGGACACAAGACAGTCTCGTAATCAACCTGTTTCGCTAGAAACAGGGTGTGGTCAGGCCGAGAATGTCGGTAAGGACGGTTTCGCGGCAGGTGACGTCGGGGTACAGCGCCGCCGGCAACGCGGCAAACGCGCAATAGACGCGTTGCACGAATCGCTCCCGTGCGCTCGACGTGTCGGCCTGCGTGCACAGCGCACCCACCGCCAGCTTGACTTGGGACGGGTCGCGCATCATCGTCGTCAACAAGCCTGCGAGATGCTGTTCAAGCGGCGCGCGTGTTCCGCTGTTGGCGCTATCGTGCATGACCTGCACGAACAGATGCTCGGCGACCGTCATCATTCGCAGTAGATCGCATTGCGCGAACAGCGAAGAAAATACCGCCTGCTCGCAACTCGGATCCTGCGCCCGACGATCGGCGATCAGCGTTCCTCCGATGTACTGCGCGAGGCCGACACGCTGATCGTAGGCGAAGCGGCTGAGCCAGTCGTCGTATAGGTCCGGCAATGCGTCGGCGAAATCGAGAAAGTCCCTGTACATCCCGCGCATCATACGGGCGCAAAGGTTCAATCGCTCGCCAAAGCGCCGTGCGTGCGCCGCTGCATTGATGCCCGCCTTGATATGCCGCTCGTTACCGTCTTTAAAGACCCTCCCGATTGCCGAATCGAGCAACCCCGCTTCGCCGGAACCATCGAGGGCGCCTGCACCGTTTGCTCCGTCCGCCGCATTCGCGACCTCAGCTCCCTCGCCGCCCGCGGCTCCGACCATGCGCCGACGTGAGCGCAGCGCAAGGACCAGATCGCTGTCGTCGGGGAAAAGCCCGCGTGCCTGTCGCAGAAATTCCCGCAGGCTTTGATTACCCGACTTCATGGCTCGCGCAAGACTGTCCAGGCGGTTCTCGCGGTCCTCCTCGAGAATCAGCTCTGCCTCGTCCGAGACGCCCGGTCGCATGCGCTCGACGTCTTTGCGTCGCGCGCTTTGTGCAAGCATCATGCCGAAGTCTTCTTGCAGCGCGTAAAGCTGCACCTCCGGCGCGTCGACCGGCACTGCGGCCGCTTGTGCCGACGCGTTGGGGCGAGCGTCGTCGGCAGTCGTCCCGCTCGAGACGGCGCTGCCCAGCCGCGGCTCCGTTACCAGGCTATTAATGCCTTGCATCGTGCCCCTCCGTTGATTTTCCTTTCTGATCTCCCTCGGAGTCGCTTCCTACATGCTGGATATACTGTTGCAGCATCTGGCTGGTTTTTGCCATCTCGGAACGCTCGCTCATGAGATCTCCGGCCGGCAGCGTCTGCCCGTCCATCCAGCCATCCTCACGCATCAGCACGCGCGGCTGAATCAGGAACAGGCGGACCATATGTTCAGTGCGCGTCCTGTCCAGACGGAATAGCCGGCCCACCACGGGGATATTCCACAAGCCGGGGATGTAATACGTTGTACTTTCATGCTGATCGATCGTGCTGCCGCCCAGCAGCAGACTTTTGAATTTCGGCACCCGCGCCACGGTACTGATCTGGGTGTCGCTGACCACAGGAATGACCGGCGTGTTCTTCGCCGTGCTGGCGCTGTTTTGCGACCGGCCGTCTCGCACGGTCACGATCATTTCGACCTCCTGTCCGCCCTGCGTCAAACGAGGCAACACGCTGACCATCGTTCCGTATGTGAAATGCTCCAACGCGGCGGTGCGTTCGCCGACGAGCGGATAGTATTGGGTGTGGCTGTTATCGAAAATGGCCGGCAAATTTTCCTCCGTAAGCACGATAGGCCGCGATACGATATTTGCCTGTCCCTTTTCCGACAGTGCATTGACCGTCGCAAGGAAGGTAATGCTGTTGAGCGTAGTCGTTTGCGTGCCGTTCGCGCTCGCGGTGAAAGGTCCGTAGTTGGCCGAGGACTGCCAGTTGATACCGAGTTCGTTAAGCTTCTGACGATCGACATCGATGATCCACAACGACAGTTCGATCTGGCGCTTGGCGATGTCCACCGCGTGAATCGCGCGCTCCATCAGGTCGACATGCGCCCGCGGTCCATACAGCACAATACTATTGTCGTCAGGGTTCGGCACCATACGCACGTCCGAGACGGTTTCTCCTTTCATCGCCACCATCTGATCTCGGCCGGACATGTCGTCGGAGGACGATCCGTTCGCTGCGGCCTTTGCGTCACGCGCTTTCGACGACAGATTCAGTGCGTCGGTGAGCGCATCTTCCTGGGTGTCCGGCACGCTGGTCGCCGACGACGCGCGTTGCGGCTGCACGCCGCCCGACGAATCAAACAGCGCATGAATGATATCGGCCACACCGGGCACGCTCACCATTTCATCGCGGACCTGATAACGCCGATTGACGACGAACGTGTTGTGTAGCGGCACGACGCGCAGCACCATTGCCGGGTTAATCCGCATGTCCGGCTGTTGATCCAGATATTTCGCTGCGGTGACGACCAGACGCACGTATATCGGCGGCCCCGACACATAGAACACTGCCGCGTTGTCGTCGCCGGCTAACGGATAGTGTTCGTCATAAAGACGCGACGATCGCAGAAACGACCGTACGTCGCTCAGGCGTTGATGGCTCATCTGCACGACGGAGCTCGTCACTTCGCTATCCCGGTACAGGTGGAGAGATCGCCCGTCGTCATATGTCATCAATCCCATCGTACGGACGAGTTTCGCCAGCGTTGCCATGGGCGATTCGAGATCGAACGTACCCGTGACAAACATCGCTCGCATCTTCGGACTGACGATCATCGGACGCCCGATCTTTCCCCGAATCGCATCGATCACGTCGCCCAAACTGATGTTGTTGGCGATGAATTGCGGCGGCACTGCAGCGGCCGCGGCAACGCCGATCAACGGCGGCTTTCCGGTTTGCTGCGAGTCAACTTGCTGCGCCTCCAGCGGCTCAGACCCGGTCGGCTGCAATCCGGCCTGCGCGGCATCTTGTGCTGACGCCGCGACGCACCACATACCGGTCAGAGCCACGACCATCGCCAGCACGATTCCATAACTGCGGCGTCGTGCAACCGACGCACACGCACCGACGATCATTGCAGGCACCCTGGGCGCGCGCCAAAATGAAACTTCATTTCCTGGGAAAAATGCGATGAAGATGCGAAGCCATGCTGATACGCCAGCTCGGTCAGCGATCCTGCTCCGGTCAACACATCGTGCAAAGCGCTCTGGGCGCGCCACTGCCTGAGACGGCGTTTCAGTCCGCCGCCAAAAATGCTTCGACATATCCGGCGAAAATGCGCAGTCGAAACGCCATAGCGGCTCGCGAGGCCGGCCACAGACGAGCGGCCGTCAAAGGAGCACAACAGGAAACGAACCAGTTGATAGGCTTCTTGCGCGCGGAGGAATTCGCGTAGCGGCTCGATGGAGCGGTCGCCATCAATGATGCGATCGCAAAACCAGCGTTCGAATGACGCAGCGTAATGCAGGTCGCGGGCGAATAATCGCAACGTACCACCCGCTTGACGTCGCCCGACCGGGATCGACTCACTGGCATTAGGGCCTTCCGATGCCTCCATAAACGCCAGCAGACTGGCGATTCGCACAACCGGCTCACCCCACTCTTCGCCATCGGCGTCGACACGCATCACCGCAAGGCGGTGTTTATTGACTATTACGTATCGTCTTATTTCGCTATTTAAAACCATTTAGGGAACCTCTGAACAACGCCCTGGACTGCGAGAAAATTGGGAATTTCGGTTGATCGTGGCGATTTCCAGAGCTTCAGACACGATCTGAGGCCCATAATTGTACGAATGGAGTCATTCAGGAGGAGTAGTCCCGCGCTGAATAAGGCATGGGCATTCGCCCATTTTAATGTCAGCCCATCCTCGATTAGCAATAAAGCGGTCATCAGTGTTGACGGCACCAGATCAATCATGTTTCGATTGTCATCATCGAAATGACGATTTGCAAAGGTATTTTTATTATTTTTGTCGGTGCGTTTTATGGCGGTCAATGATGGAACCCATTACGAGCTACGTATTTTATTTGGCCCAATGTTCGGGGTCGACCTGCTGCTTCCGAAACAGGAATCAGTCTTTGTTTTCGTCGGATCCGAAACAGCACAATCCGCGTCGCAATTTGCAACGAATGCGCTGACAATACCGAACCATAAATCAGGGATTAATTTCAGGATCAGTTTTGACACGCATGTAAACGATAGCGAAGCAGCGGATGAAGACGACTCACCGGCTGATATGGATGATATTGAGGTGTCGCCGCAAAGTTCGATGGCTCATAATCAGGACGTTACGGGTAACCCGCTCCGTTTCAACGTTGAATGGATCAATGGCAATGACGTCACCGTCGAGAGCGCCGTGCTCAACTCTGTATGCCAATTCGAGGACATCGCGTTTGCGGTACGGCTCAACGACACGCCATGGTCGGATGCCGTACGCCAGTTTCTGGTCAGGCCGGCGGACGCACTCGAAACAGCCGATGTGGCGGCAGATTTGCTCGTGCCTGCCGGCCACACGGGGCGGCGCACCCGTCGCTTCGCCGCTATGGCTTGCATTGCGGTGGCGTTGGTCGCGCTTTTTTCTGGATTATTGACCAGCTTCTTCGCCGATCGGGCGAGGCTGAATCAACTTGCCGCGGTGTTCGACAACGGGACCGCGAGGAACGAGTTGATCACGAAGGATGGTAAGGTGTACGTCATCGCGCGAACGCAAAGCGATCTAGAGTGGAACAAGCAGATCGCGCTGCGTTTTCCCGCTGCGCAACGACCGGTGGTGACTTCGGTAGACGATCTACGGGCGAAGTCGGAGCAGGTGCTGGATCAGCACAATGTGGATTATTTCACGATAATTTTCGACAAAGTGGACGAACCTGAACTGATTCTCGTTGTGCATAAAGGCGAGGACCAAGCAACATTCAACAAACGGATAGCCGAAGCGAGCGACTACTAAAGGGTGTATTGCCGTTTGCTAAAGGCTTGCACATACGGGAAAAGACGCTGGACACCATCACCGGAATAGCAGGTGCCGAGTTGACCCGCATTCCGGTTACCTACTCACGTATCGAATCCGGCGGCTATGTCACGTTTTTTATTACCGGTTACATCACCGATTACGCACTTTCTGCGGTGTCGGATCTTTTGAAAGGGTTTTCGCATGACTGGGGTCATCGAAAAGTCCGGTTCAGCCTTGCGTTAAAGACGACATGGCTGGACGGGAAATCGCGGCAGGTCGGCGAGGACGGCTACGTGCTGGTCGATCCGGACCATTGGTACTTCAACAACTTCAACAACTTCAACAACATGATGATAAGGGAAGTAAAATGACGATTGGCGTTTCGAACTCTGTTCTCCGCGATATTCCCGCCCACGCGTCCGATAGCGATTTCGGCGAAGGCCTCGATACCTTCATCGTCGATATCGCCAAAGGTTTCCACCTCGGCGTAACCAGCCTCGGTAGCGCGCTGGACGCAGCGCTGCAGGCGCTGCAGCAGAGCCCATCGGATCCAAGCGCGCTGGCCTCATATCAGGCGATCCTGTCTGAGTACACCATGTACCGAAACGCGCAATCGAGCGCAGTGAAGGCGATGAAGGATATCGACTCCGATATTGCCAGCAAGCTGCGGTAACCCATCACGTCGCGTCACGCGGTCGCGAAGGCCCATCCTATGTTCAATCTTGAAGGCGTTCTTCGATGCAAATTCTCTCCTCTGTTGCCTCGTCATTCTCGGCAACCGACCTTCACAACGAACAAAGTCTGGACGTAGCGTTGCAATCCGCCATGCGAAACCTGACCGACGACATGATTTCGGCGCGCCACCGGATCGACGCGTTCATGCAGACACCTGCCAATTATTCGAATCCTGCGGCACTCACTGCCTTTCAGGTGGAGTTAGCCAATTACACCGTCAACAATGCGGTTGTAAGCGGTGTCGTGAAACGCCTCACTGGTGGCGTCGAAACGTTAGTTAAAGGTTGATCCGCCGTGCGCGGTCTTTACAGGATGCTATTTCTCACGAGCGTGCTCGCGCTCTCCGGCTGCCACAACCGTTCACTACTATCCGGGCTTACCGAATCGCAGGTGAACGGTGTGGTGGCGGTGCTACAACGCCATGGCGTGACGGCGATAAAGAGTGGCGTGGGGAAAGGCGTTTTCGAAGTGAATGTTTCGCGCGCCGATTTCCCAGCGGCTGTCGATCTGGTGCGCCGTTACAACTTGCCGGAGCCGCCCGATCTGCAGATCAGTCAGGCGTTTCCCTCCGATAGTCTTATTTCCACACCGCTCGCGGAGCATTCACGCCTTATTTCTTATATTGAGCAACGGCTTTCCAGCAATCTGTCGGCGCTTGACCATGTTGTCAGAGCACGGGTCAATGTCAGTTATCCGCTTACTGAGGATGTCGACGGCCCGCAGCACATGCATGTCGCCGTACTGGTGGTCTATAGCGGCGAGCTCGACAAGGACACGCTGATCAGCGAGGTGAAGCGCTACGTCAAGAACAGCTTCGATCAGATCGACTATGACGATATCTCCGTGCTGGCCGAACAGAGCGCACCCACATTCCGCGCGATGCCGTCATCCGCCCCGCTGACTTCCGGTACCGCGGATTTGATGCATGTCGGCATGCGAGTCTCCGTGATCGTCGGCCTGCTCGCGCTGCTCGCCGCGGCGTGGCTTGGCGTGGCCTCGCGACCGTTCGCGATGCGCTGGTGGCGCGGGCGGCGCATCGATTCCGGACCTCGGCACGATCGCGGAGAACCACGCTCGCCCGGCGCGCAGCCGGCCGACGATCCGCCATCCGGATTAGCGGCCTTTCTTAAGCGTTTTCGTAGGTCTCGAGAGCGCGTTGAGCCCTTCATCAAATGACCGGTTTCGAATACCTGTTGAGGATCATGCTGGATCCCGACGACTACCTGCATCCGGAGCGTGTGCCGATGAAACCGGCGGGCTGGTGCGCGCTGCCCAAGGCAGCGAGGAACACGATCATCTTCGGCGCGTACGATTTGAAGACCACGTCGCCCGAGTCGATTCCGATCGATCCGTGTACGTTCATCCTGCTGCGTAGCTGGCGCGCGATCCCGGATCTTTGCTTTCTGCTGGGTCTCTTCAGTCAACGTGGAGAATGGTTGTCAACTGATCGATACCGACAGCTCGACGGACGCTGCAAACGCTTCATCGAATTGCCTCTGCCCCATCTCGCGGTCCCAGCATGCGCACGGGGTGAAGATGTCGATCCGGTGGTCTGCGGGCTCACTACGCTTCGGCTTCTGATTCCGACAATGCCACGCGTCATCGATGAGCGTCTCCGGCTGCTCTTTTCCTCACGTATCGAGGCCGCAACGTCCGCCCTCTCCGCGCAGGTGGTACGAGTGTCACCGGAAGATCGCGGCTGCTGGATCTCCATTACCCTTCTTTCAACGGCGGCACGCTATGCGCATTATCGTGCAAAAGTTTATAGCAAAGCTCCCGATAGAGAGGCCCAGATCGTCTATCGGCGCGCGGCCCTGCATCGCGTCAACCGGCGGCATGCGCTGGAAAAGGCCGCGAGAAAAGCGGCCAGACAGATCGTCGAAGACGCCGCGCATCACGCGCACGCGCAGTATGAGCAGGCGCGCTTCGAAGGCTATCGTGACGGCATCGCGCTTTTCGTCGACGTACTGGTCGACGAAACCGTGCGTCTGTCGCAAACGTATGCGTCGCAGCTCGAGCAGGAACGCGGCGCGATCGCCCACGACGTTCAGAAGCTTTTCGAAGATTCGGAGACGGCAACGGCGTTGATCAAAGAGTACTTCGACACGCAGGATGCCGATTCCGATCGACCGGTCACCGTTCATCTCCCGCAATGGTGTCGGCTCAATCAGTGCGCCGTCGAGCATTTACAGGCAAACAGCGGAAGGCGCATAGCGCTCACGGCATCCCCTAATGATCAGTTCGTGATCAGCGATGGGCAGTTCTCCATTTCATTCACGCCATTTTCCGCTTCGACAGATGTCTGCATGCGCGCCGCGCACCGCAACCGTCAAGGCGTCCCGGACGCGACGGCGGATATCGTCGGAGCGCTGCTATCCCGCGTCCAGCAAACTAGGAGTTCCAATTCCACATGATGATCGATCCGCTCACGATCGCCACGTCTGTCGTGGCAAAAATTCAAGCCAACGCAACCCGTGAACCAGACCAGAATCTGCAGGCGGCGGCGAAAACGGCGGCGCTCGGTATGTCGCCGGATGCAATGGAAAAGTGGATGATGCAAATAATGATGAATGACATGAGCCAGCAGGACGACGATGCGCCCGATGCGAGCCCGACACTCAAGGCCGACCCCGACCTGTTCTGAGAACACCAGCAGCACCGGCGCTTTACGCGTCGCGTCCGGGTCGCACGCCGCGTGTCTGGCTGATGCGCGGCGTATCCGCGGTTGCATGCTCGGCATGGGTGAGCATGGGCCGGCCGATGGCGGGGGTGTAATGACCCACTGATTTCCTGCTCAGGTGTTACTTTCCCCGAAGGAGACACCGATGAGCGAAGTGATGGAAGAACAGATCAAGCGCTGGACCTCCCGGCGCAAGTTGGCGCTGGTGCTTGAGATCATCCAGGGCAAGACGACGGTAGCAGCGGCCAGCCGGCAGTTCGACCTGACCCCGGCCGAGATCGAGAACTGGGTTGAGGAGGGCAAGCGAGGCATGGAGAACGCCCTGCGGGCGAAGCCCGAGGACGTGCGCGAGCAGTACGAGCGGCAGCTGAAGGACTTGCAGGAGGCCTACGGCGAGGCGATGTTGGAGATCCGCGCCCGAAAAAGCTGGCCTCCCTGCTGGGAAAGGACGAGAGCTGATGCTCTCGGGCCTGAAGGACGAAGGTATTTGGGTTCCGATGACCAAGTTGTGCCAATGGTTCGGTGTGGCACGTCGCACGGCGTACTACAAGCCGACCAGATCGCCAGCCAAAGTGAAGCCGGAGCTGGCCGAACCGATCAAGAAGATGATCGAGACGGAGCCGAGTTTCGGCTATCGCACGGTCGCTGCGCTGCTTGGCATGAACAAGAACACGGTGCAGCGGATCTTCCAGCTGAAGGGCTGGCAGGTGCGCAAGCGTGCCCTTGGCCAGCGCCCGCGCATTGAAGCCAAGGTCTCCCGCGCCCAGAAGCCGGATCAACGCTGGGCCACTGATCTCTGTCGCATTTGGGGCGGCAAGGATGGCTGGCTGAGTCTGGCGCTGGTGATCGATTGCAGCACGCGGCAACTGCTCGGCTGGCACCTGTCACGGACCGGTAAAGCCAGCACGGCATCTGCCGCACTGGAGCAGGCGCTCATCACGCGCTACGGCACGCTGGGCCGAGTGCAGGAGCCATTTCTGCTTCGCTCGGACAATGGTCTGGTGTTCACCAGCCGCGACTACACCCGACTGGTGCGAAGCTATGGGCTGACGCAGGAGTTCATCACCCCGCATTGCCCACAGCAGAACGGGATGGTGGAGCGTGTGATCCGGACCTTGAAGGAACAGTGCGCACACCGACATCCCTTGGAGAGCCACACCCACGCGCTGCGAGTGATTGCTGACTGGATCGCCTTCTACAACCAACAGCGCCCTCACCAGGCGCTGAAGATGATGACCCCGGACGCGGCCTATGCCGCTACATTAACCGCATGACCTGAGCAGAAACCGGTGGGTCATTACAGGGGTTGCTAGACCCAGGCGGCCCACGCATACGGCGTCGACGCGAAGCAGTTGTAGCTGATTGCCACGCGCGAATCGGGGTTGAACGCGACCGCGGCGAGCCTTATCCAGGACGGATCGTTCGATATCGGCATCATGCACGATGGCTTCCGCTTCTGCGGCGGTACGGGATCGACAGGCAGCGTCTCTTCGACCAGTGCACCAACGAATATGCCGATGTGCGGCGATGAATTCGTGCTGTCGTCCGGATTATCAAGCAGGCAGGTCGGCGAACCTGAAGCGGTGGATGCGGGTTCAGAATAAGGGTGTAACGACAACCTCCGTTTGGTTCATAAACGGAGGCAGTTCGGGTTTTGCGCCCTTCCGTTCAAGACGCGAAACATCGGATTCAACGACCGCCTCTGGCAGCAGCCATGGCGGTCGTTGCAACGGCCCGGCGTCTAGGGAACCTCTGAACAAAGCCCTGGACCGCGAGCAAATTGGGAATTTCGGTTGATCGTGGCGATTTCCAGTACTTGAAATCAAGCACTTGCACGAGATGGCAATTGCCCCGGCTCTCAATCGTAAGCTCGCGAAATAGTTGTTCAGAGCTTCCTTAAGCGATTTCAAGCGGTCAAATCCATTCGGGAAGAGCGATATCGTTCTTGGGTTCGTTTTTACCAGAGCGCTAAAGCGACCGTCACCGCGTTGGCTCGGGAACGGGAAGACATTGCCTACTTCTTACCTTACGACTTCCACGTGATCCCCGGTGGACAGGCGGGAGGGCTTGACGAACTAACGGTCGATGTCATTTTCGGCATACGTCTCTAAAATGTCTCTGGCGTTGTTGGTGGCCAGGGCAAGCGACCACTCAAGATGCACAGCGAAACCGGCGCATCATTACGCTATGAGCGCACGGATTCGGGTCAAGTCCTTTGCCTACTTTCACCAGGGCGTGCAGAGCGGACTCACTCCATCGTATCGATGGTGCTGCTCGAGCGCCTCCGCCACCCTGACTACCTCAACAAACGCACGTTGAGCCGGCACCTCGCTAGCTTGGCCGCCTACATGGCCGCAACCAGCTTAGATGGCTCTCCAACGCTCGGCCAACGTCTGCGCTACGGCATCATATACATCAAATGTCGTTACGCCACAGCAAACGGCCGCCGGATGCAGCCGAGTCGCTTATGCGTTGGCGCGCAGAAGCTGCTTTGGTGGGTCTTCACCGTCGGCTTCAGTGGAGCGGTCCTATTTTTACTGCAGAGTGTCATTGGTAAGACACCCTGAGCATCACGACGCCAACAACGACGCGGTACCTGTCATTGGAAGACACGATGGCCTCGCCGAACGCCTCCTATGCCGCGGCGGCGCTCGTGAATAACTCGCTCGACGTTAGTTTTCACTGCGCTGTCGCGGTAATATTTCCTTCTCTCACGAACAACATTTTCATAGGTAGTGTTCCATGACTGATATCTCTACTGATGCCTCGCAACCTCCGGTACGCATTCAACTAGGTAATGAGGTGCATTGGTTGCGGCCCTCAGGTGTTACTCGCATCGAAACAGTGGTCCGTGGCGAAAGCCCCGAGTATGTGAATATCTGGCTCAGCGACGGAGCCAAAGTCTGGTTATCTTGTGTTGGAATGAAGCTGGCCGAAGCCCATTCAATTGCCGATGGCGTTGCTCTGAAGTTATGGACGGTGCAGGAGCCTTCGCAAGAGGCTCCCAAGGGATGGGCTGCGGTGGAGGCGTAATGATCCACACTCGATTTTGCAATCCACCATGCGCGCCGGACAGCAGATTGCGCATGGTGTTTAGCGAGGGCTAAAGCATGCTCCGTATTCACTACCCCATAACTGACAGCCAGCGCTGCGAAGCACGTGAAGCCATTGCGGCAGGTCTCGCGGTTCGCATCGGCCTGGTCGCCCTCTATCCGGACCTGGACCTAGATGTGATCTGGGGCGTGGATCCGTACGGAGAAGACACGTTGGCGGCGAACGAAACAGATGCCCCGGCGATCGAATCTTCGATTGACTGGGCTGAGAAACTGCACGAGAGAGAGCATCTAGCCGAGCGATCGTATGACTTCTAATTACAAGTCTCGTAGGCGCGAAAAGCCGGACACGGAGGCTGTGAAGCGCGTGCGTGCGACTTCTCCGTTTTTTGCGGCCGACGATCTCTCCCCGTCCGTGCGGTCCGCCCTACAAGCCCTGCCTGCACCCCACGACGGCGTATTAGAGATTGTGGACCTACCCGTCATAGTGCCTGGCGTTAGATTCGAGCTCAGCACTGAGCAGCTCGCGCAGGCTCAGGCGGTAATCCCCCGCCCATTAGCAGACGCCAGAAGTGGAATTTTCTCGTATCCTTTCTCGAGGAGGTTCCATGAAGAAGTCCCGCTTTACCGACAGCCAGATCATCGCCGTGCTCAAGCAGGCCCAGGCCGGTGCGCCCGTGCCGGAGCTGTGCCGCGAGCACGGCATCAGCTCGGCCACGTTCTACAAGTGGCGCAGCAAGTTCGGCGGCATGGACGTGTCCATGGTCGCGCGCATGAAGGAGCTGGAGGAGGAGAACCGCCGGCTCAAGAAGATGTACGCCGAGGCGCAGCTCAGTACCGACCTGCTGAAGGAAGCGCTCGCAAAAAATGGTGAGGCCATCTCAGCGACGCGAGATGGCCCAATCGGCAGTCACGAGCGGGCGTACGAACATCCGCCACGCCTGCCAGGCCTTCGCGGTGAGCGAGACCTGCTTCCGCTACCAGGCCAAGGCCAGCGAGCAGAACGCCCGGATCGCCGACTGGCTGGTCCGCCTGACGACCGCCCATCGCGACTGGGGCTTTGGCCTGTGCTACCTGTACCTGCGCAACGTGAAGGGCTTTGGCTGGAATCACAAGCGGGTCTACCGGATCTACCGCGAGCTGGAGTTGAACCTGCGGATCAAGCCGAGGAAGCGGCTGGTGCGTGAGCGGCCCGAGCCTCTGGCGGTGCCGGAGGCTATCAACCAGGTCTGGTCGATGGACTTCATGCACGACCAGTTGGCCGACGGCCGCAGCTTCCGGCTGTTCAATGTGCTCGACGACTTCAATCGCGAGGGGCTGGGGATCGAGGTGGATCTGTCGCTGCCGTCAGCCCGTGTGATCCGATCGCTGGAGCAGATCATCGAGTGGCGCGGCAAGCCCGCCGTGATCCGCTGCGACAACGGCCCTGAATACATCAGTGGCGCGTTGCTGTCCTGGGCGCAGCGGCATGGTATCCGGGTCGAGCACATCCAGCCGGGCAAGCCACAGCAGAACGCCTACGTTGAACGCTACAACCGCACCATCCGCTACGCCTGGCTCGCCCAAACCCTGTTCGACACCATCGACCAGGTGCAGGACAAAGCCACCCGCTGGCTATGGACGTACAACCACGAGCGTCCGAATATGGCGCTCGGCGGCATCACGCCTGCCATGAAGTTGGCGATGGCCGCTTAGCTCCACTTCTGGCGACCGCTAGAAGTGGGGGATTACCAGGCCATATTTCGCGACTTGTTCAAACACGAAATCAAGCCATATGCCGACAACAGCCGCAAATCAATTCGCGCTGACTGGAGACACTGGATCGCGTTTTGTGCCAATCATGATCGGCTGTGCATGCCCGTGCAATTTGATGACCTGGTTGAGTTCCTGTCAGCTTTGATTGACGCCGGATACAAACGGGCCTCGCTGGAGCACCTCCTCTTTACGCTAAAATTGGCCAGTCGGCTATGGGGTTGCCCCTGCCCGACCGAGACAGCCCAATTTCGGTGGTATTGGCAACAGCAATGCCGCGAGAAGCTCACATCCCGAAAACACCAGGCGTCAGCGCTAAATATTGAGACCGTGGATCATGTGATGGAAGCGATAACGACTCCATCTGGTCTCGACTCGCTGCTTGAGCTTCGCGACAAGGTCTACGTGGCAGTGGCCTACGATCTGTTAGGACGTGCTTCCGAAATGGTGCGCTTACAGTGGAACGATGTTCGCTTTGATGCCGACGCCGACGGCGGAGCCACATGCACCATCTCTCGCTCTAAGACAGATCAGCAAGGCGCTGGAGTCGCGCTCTACCTAACGCCGCGCTCGGCCGCCCTATTGCTCACTTGGCAGAAACAGCGATCAAAGGCAACAAACTATCTTTGGCCCGCTGTGCACGACGAATACCAGCAGAACTCCTATATCTTTCATCGGCTTCCTAGATACAGGCTGTTCGAACCTAGTCCAGCCGCGAACGCTAAGCGGCTACGCTGGGACACGCATTTAAGCGTGCGTGAAGCGGACCGAATAATCAAACGCGCTGCCGGTAATCAATACTCAGCTCATTCAGCCCGCGTAGGGGCTGCGCAAGATATGACGCGTGCCGGAATGGACTTGCCAGCGATCATGCAGCAAGGCCGCTGGAATACACCGACTATGCCTGCTCGCTATGCAGAGAATGAGCTCGCCACTCGCGCCGGCAAAAGTCGACAAAAAGCATTGGCGAAGCTTCGCGACCACTGAGCACCCCTGCCCCAACCGGAATTCATGTGATGCGAATACAGCGTCCACAGAAATATGCGCATTTCGGTTGGTTGCCTGCAGTAAACTATCTCCGTCCGATTCGGACCCTTGCACGGTGCTGAAATTTGTGGATAAGCAAGTAGATGATCTCCAACAAAGTTTTTGATCACAACGTAATAGAGGGTCTAGCAGATGCGGGGTAGCGCATTGCAGACGGTCGCGACCCAGCGATTGACAGCCGTCAACTATCGCCTGCTTGCCACGGAAGTCATGGACACCCTGCAACGTGATAGTCGCGTCCGTGCTGAGTTGGTCCGCAGCATTGGCGCCAAGGCCGATTTCGGGCATATGAAGGTTCTCGCCGATCGCAGCACTATGCCGGCAGACGTGGCTGCTATGGTGCACCGCCTGTACAGCCCACACGAGGTGGTGATTAACGAAGATGTTCTGAGCTTTGATGTCGCAGCGTTCCAGGTTGACCTCATCTGCGTGCCCCCATCGAATACGACACCGCACGCGATTACTTGGCGTTCAATGTTCTGGGCAGCCTCATGGGCCGTACGGCCAACAGAATGGGATTCAAGTATGGGCACAGCGGGCTACGTTACAAACTCAGGGATGGTGATTTCCTCGTAGCCGACATACCTGTCACCACCAAGATGGCGGCGGCATTTGACTTCCTTGGTTACGACTATCGCCGTTTCACCGAAAGCTTCCACGCCCTTGAGGATGTCTTTTTCTATGCTGCAAGTTCTACCTACTTCGATCCAGTCGCCTATCTACTGCAAGCCAGAGGATACCGCGATCGCGCATGCTATCAGAAGCGCCAAAACTATCGGTTTTTCATCGAATGGCTGAAGACAACTGGTACTGCCGCAGGATCGTCAGCAGGACTACAACGCGAACATCACCTACAGCGGGCAATGTCCCAATTTCCTGATTTTGCAGATGCACTTAAGCGGTCCCAAGAAGCGTTTGCCGGCTCGCGCCGTCGCAAGCAGATATTCAATGGCCAGATCGTTGCCGAGTTGACGGGCCTCGAAGGCGAAGCACTTGGGCAGCTCATGCGTCGGCTGCACGACGCGTATCCAGGCGGACGTCCAGAATTTGTAGCTTGGCTTGATCAGCTGCAGGATCACGAGCTCGCAGTCCTTCATGCTTATATCGAAGATATGGCTATCGATGCCGGCGTACGCACTAAATCGCTGCACTCAACATCCGACTGATCGCGTACGCCGAGCGCCTTGCACACAATGCCAGTCGTTTTGAGACGAATGGGACACTGATGGACCACAAGTAAGACCTCAGCTGACCTTTGAGAAAGCCCTGCGTGTCAGCTTAGCAAAAGTGAAAATAAAAAAACCCCGCAAAAAGCGGGGTTATTCACAATCTTCCATTTGGTGTTTAACACCGATGAATACCTTGCTAGGATCAGAGAGTAGGCAAGGGAAAGTATGCGGCGTACCAAGTGCCAATGAATTGAGGCAGGACAGATGGCCGATCATGAGAAATACTTTAATAGCATGCTTGCTCAAAGCGAATCCACTCTCATGAACCACATCCGCGAGGGCAGCAACCCAATGTGATGCCGTGACTGCAACACCCGTTCGCAGAATTAAAGGCATCTTCTTGATCTCGCATCTCAAGAGTCTCATAACCAAGGTCAACCGCGACTGCGAGAGCCGATACGCGTTGATGCTCCGGTAATTTAGAGACGCGCTTGTCGATCTCGGTACTGAACAATTTGACAAGATACGACCAGGACAGTCCACAGCATCGGCGAGCAATCTCCCATTCCTTCTGGCAGACCACGCCCCAGGCTTGTTCGTCCAGCGGACCAAGCAACTCAGCTTTGCTCTCGTAAACATGCTTCTGAATACCCGCAATGACGGCATCAAAACCAGCATCAATACGAGCCTGATTGATAGTAAACATTTGGTTTGCTCCAAGCGTGATGGGCAAACCAACTGCGCCTAAGGGCGAAGTCAAGTTCGCCCTTTGGGGATGAAAGTAGTTTTTAAAAAACGTTTCGTTGAGGTGGCACCGGCCACAGCGGAGATGCGCAAGCGCGTTCTTCTTTTAGATTAGACCTCTCATTGCGAGGGTGTCAAGTCAGAGCTTGGACGTAGTCCAATTGCTTGTTTTGAAGCTAGTTCATTGCGACAGAAGACCTACAAATCGAAAGTCTTGAGAGATCCGGCCTCAAGTGGAACGCGAAAGCGGCTCTCGATGTGCGCCATGTCACGATCTTTACTCATGCGCTACGAAAACAATTTTTGCCGTGCAGTGCTCAAGATCGCGTACCGTCGCATCTGCCTGGACCGCAGGCGAGCGCCCCTGTCGAGGGGAAGGGATACAGAAATGCGTCACATGCATTCTACCGCGAAGGTTCTTATCGGCTTTATGGCACTGACTCTTATGCAGACTGCAGCAGCGTGCTGCCCTGATGTCGGCCACACACCAAACACAGCTGTGACTGGACTTGGAACGAGCCGTCCAGCGGCTATGGATCTGTCCGCTGTGAGCAATGCAAAGGTTTTCGCCTTCGAGCGTGATGGAATCCGTTACTTGCAAGTCAACGATTCGACGGGACAAGTCAGAACCGCAATAGGTTGGATCGATAATGTTGTGTGGGTGATGCCAATTGGTGTGGATGCCGACCGGACAAAAATTTTAAAGCCGGGCTCCATGCCTGCAGGAATATTAATATATGACGGGGACACAGTTGCGGTATTTCTATTGTCTAATAACAACTGGATCGTCATACCGAAACAGTAGGCGTGACCCAAGTGGCTCTGATAAGTAAAAGCTGATCTTCGTATGGTGGTGTTTAAACGCACCACCATACGTCTTTACTCGTCTGGATAGGACCGCAGCATTCTCGTAAGTCGCTCGGTCAACCGGGGTGTACTGAGCCTGGTCAGCAGCCACCGTAACAACAATTCCTTGAATGTCACGTGTTTTGCCCACACGTGCCTTGATCACAAGTCGCACACCAGGCGGTAGAGAGCTGACAGCTGACAACGTGCATCTATAGACCGCAAGCTGTAGCCCAACTGACAGCGCCATGGGATCGCCGCGAAGCATTGAACTACTCACCTCGGTGTGACTGACACGGGCAAATCCCGCAGAACAGTACACATGGTAAAGACCATGCGTTTCGATTTCCAAGGGGTACAGTGTGTTGATGTACTCGTTGAGCATTCTAGATTGAATCGAGCCGGTGCGGATCATCCGCATAGCGGCCTCATTTTGCCCGCGTGATTTCAAATGTGATTCGATATCCCGGCGCAGCATGTTCACATGGACTTGTACGTCAGTGAACCCAATCACATGTTCACGGAGTTCTCTTTCAGCCCACATATAACTCATTCGTGCCGTTTGCTGAGCCTGCTGCTCACCCCTTAGCCGAATTCGTGTTTCGGTCAAAACACTCGAAATCCTGGTGCCGAGCACAAATACACTTGTGGCGATGGTTGCGAGCATGATTTGTACAACGAAACCAGTGGAATCATATGCTCCAAATGCACCGGTATTCCGCAAAGAAAATCCCAAAGCAGCATTGGCAATCACTAAGCCAATCGCTGCACCACGCCACCCATGCAACCATGTCAGCAAAATCGCCGGTATGATGAACAGAGACATCATTCCAAGTCGCGCAAAGTGGTTTTCGGGAAGTGTTGCCAGCGCGAATAAGAGGGCTGTTGTCAGTGAAGACGCGGCACTGTGAATCGCGAGTCGTCCCGGTCTCTCCGTTTCTTTCCTTCGTAACCAAAGCATAACAGGGAGGATGACCATCAACATGCCCAGATAGTCCCCCACCGCAAACCGGACAAGTTTGATTCCTCCGATTGCGGTTGCAGGTCCTTCGAGCAGTATATTAACGCACTGCGTGCATACCGCACTCCAAAGTGCCGCTAACAAGAGTAACGGAATCAGCAACGCCTCTTTACGATGCACTTCCCGTAACTTGATCCGTATTGCCATGGGTACCAGCGAGATTGCCGAGCCAAGGACGCACGAACTTCCATACGCCCATACAGGACTGATGCCCATCCCGGAGATTGCTGGAACCCTGAGCATTAGCAAGGCGCCCACATCTCCAAGCAGCACCCACGGTACCATGCGATAGGGTGCAAAAAGGAGGGCAGCAATCCGTAGACCAGCTGGCAAATACCACTGGTCAAGGGAGCAATGCCAAGCTAACTGAAACGCTAGGCAGTAAGCAGTGGCCGTTAACAGGCCTCTTGTTGCATACCTCATCCCTTCCATGGGCTACCCAAAGTTCTGATGAGTAGAGAGCATACCTGAGAAGACCCGACAATTGTTTGCGCTCGGAAACTACTTAACCGGGAAGGCAGACCACGTGCATGATTTGCATCGCGATATGGGACACATTGCTCATTCGCAGGGGCATGCAGCCATGGCAACTCCGATGTGCTGGTCAGGCTTTCCCTGATAGACCAACGCCACCTAGATGTGCGATCTTAAGGCTGTCTCGGAAGCTCGGTACCTGCGCTTGCGCCGCTTTAGTTCAAAGGACCTCAGCCTTAAGCAAGCTGTAAGCTATGCCGAGACGCTTTTTTCAACCGTCCCCCTGTACCGATTTCGATTGCCGATAGGTCGCTGCCGCATGGAGCTAGTCGTGTTTGAAGAAATTTTCAACGCGAGGGTGCGCGAGCTGTGTAATCTGTATGGCGCCACTGGTCCACTTCATCATCCAGGCGAAAAGGGAGCATTCCGCGAAGCTTTTTGAGACAGCTTCTAGAATCAGTTCTACCGATACAATACGGCATTGGTAGCGGGGTAATTATAGACGGTTTTAAAAAACAAAGCCCGCAAGTTGATCTTCTTATTTATGATAGGCGAAATTTCCCACCCTTCTATGAGTCCGGCGGCCATGGCATCTACCCGTTTGACTCCGTTTTAAGGGTTATCGAAGTTAAGAGCCAACTTGATAAACAGGGGTTAGAGCAGTTCGCAAGACTCGTCAAGTCAATGCACCCGAGTAATCCGGATGGCCTCAGAATGAGAGGATATGGCAAGCTGGAGGGAGGTCAATCCTTCTATCCGTACCCTGCTTTGTTCGCATACGGAACCCGTATTTCTCGATTCAAGGATGAGTGGGAGAATTCTCCTGACCTTCAGTGCATGGCAAACGCTATATGCGTAGCTCACGGCGGTGTTTTAACAAGGTTCAATCGAGGTGATGAGCATCACACATTGTCATTTTCGGACCCGCACCGCTTTGAAAACAACATTCGAGCGTTTGTCATTAGACTACTAGATGGCATCGAGCACACTGCGAATTCGCGCCAAGCCCTCAAAGTTAGCGACTGGCTTGATAATTCCACTACACAGCTTGGTTCCTTGGATTTCGATTAGTTTAATAGGTCTAACTTCAGTGAATAACTTAAAAAGGACGGACGAGCTGGTAGAGCGCGCACGATCGCTTGCGGCAATTGCCCATGCCTCTCAGACCGATAAGGCCGGCCTGCCCTACTTGGGCCATGTCGCGCGCGTAGCGGAGCGTGTGACGGCCGCCGGCCACTGCTGCGAAGCAATTGCAGCAGCATGGCTCCACGATGTCCTAGAGGATCAGCCGGAGCACGCTGATGCGGTTTTGCTCTTCCCGGCCGCCGTTGTCGAGGCTGTGGATCTATTGACTAGGAAAGAGCATGTCTCAACTGACTCCTATTACGCCGGCATTCGCTGCAATCGCATTGCATTGGCGGTAAAAGCGGCAGACATCGCCGATAACTCTTCTGCAGAACGCCTAGCTCTATTGTCCAGTGAAGACAGGAATAGGCTTCTAACCAAGTACTCGAAGGCAAAGATCGCGCTTGGCCTGGCCTAACCTCGCTCCAGCCAGCGCTGCAGCGAGCTGGAGTCGGCGCGGTGCCTCCGAAGCAAATATGCCGACCTAGACGGGTCCTGGTAGGTACGGACATCCGGAGCGGCAAGCCGGCCAGTGTCCGTCGCCGATGCCACCTTCGAGGGATAAGTACGCCAAGCGCCCCATAGGCTGTTAAAGACTGGCGTGACTCGCGAGGCCATGGCCACAGTCGGTACCGAACACGAGCCGCAGACCTGGCGGAGGACGTCGCCGGCGTGATCGGACCGGGCATCGAGCAATCCGCTCAGTGGCTATGGCGCTGGGACCGGCTGGATCAGGTCAGGCAATCGGACTCGCTGATAGACCCTATTTCACCTACCACCAGTTCATGACGCGCAGAATCCGGTCCAGTATGGACGGAGGAAGAGCCGGTAGTAGGTAACCGATGCCCGCACCGGCAGAGCGGTCTCATCACTCTTGCAAATCCCAGGGAGCTGCTCACTCGTACCGTGGAACCCAGCTGGGACGCAACTCTCCTTCGCGCCGATCAATCGGACCAAGCTCATTCCGCCAAGCGAACGCGTGGACGCTGCTGAT
Source organism: Xanthomonas phaseoli pv. phaseoli (assembly GCA_022749655.1). GTDB lineage: Bacteria > Pseudomonadota > Gammaproteobacteria > Xanthomonadales > Xanthomonadaceae > Xanthomonas > Xanthomonas phaseoli. The sequence goes on along the minus strand of CP094243.1, from coordinate 533,774 downwards.
GCTTTCGATGATGGGCAGTGCATCGTCCGGCCGTAACCGCAGCGCGAGCAACCGAGGTTCTGCCTGGAGGTGGAAGTACAAGGGTGTAACGCGCAAATGCAGGTCGACGTCGCGATAGCCAGGCGCGTTGCCATGGGTGACGAACTCGGCAAGAAGACGCACCGGCTCGTCACGTGGGGCTTCAAGCAGAGCGTCCAGCTGCCGCTGCTGCTCGTCGATCGCATGCGCCTCCTTTTCAGCGGTAGCTTCGTCAACGAGTTGGCGCGCCGCTTCTGGGATCTGCGCCAGCCAGTCAGCGCTGAGGCGATCGATCGCCTCGGCAAGCGAGTAGCCCATATCAACGAGCCAATCCGGCCGATTGAGCGCAAGTGACGCTGCGATCTGCTCCCCGGTTGACAACACGCCGAGGTCGCCGGCGGCCGCAGCGCGGGACTTGGCCAGAATGTGCTGAAGGATCGGGCTGTCGTTCATCTTTCAGGTCCTTTGTTTAGCGGTGGCGGTAGGCGGTAGGGATCTCGTCGTCATCATCCACGATTCCAACCCGACACGGAGCCAGAGCCGGGTGATCCTCCGGTACGCCATTTGCGATCGCCATCGCCGCATAGGAGGCGTGCAAGGCGTGCCCGCCAGCAGAGGGTGGCGACACCATCTCACCGCGCATCTTCGCCAAGCGCACGGTGAGATTGTGCTCTGCCCCGCGGAGCAGGAATCCTGCGCACATGCGTGGCTGTGACGCCCCAGCTTGATGGCACGCGAAGGTGGATTCAGCCATGTCGTACGCTGTACGAGCGCTGTGAACGAACGCCTCCGATGGGAATTTACCGATGGCGTCGATTCGCCAAGGGCAGTCGCTGCAGGGCTTTGCACACGGTTGCCGACGCTGTGACCGATCGCTGGAAACGGTGACGACCTGGTGCTCGCCGCCGGCAGGACGGATCTCCAACTGACGCGATCGAGGTTGTTTACGCGAATACATCGGGACACCTAATGCCAGATCAACCGTCTCTTCACGAATTATTGCACTTTGCAACATAACTCCGCGAAACGCGACAGACTACAGGCGAGTCTCCCGAAAATGATTGGTGACGTTATGCAGCCCGCGCGAGGTGCTCTACCCCGCCCACTAGCCCACTTCCGACGATGTCACGCTACCTGCGCAGACTCCGTCGTGCTGCCATACCAATGCAGAGAAGCACTGACGGCATCAGAGCATATGGAAGCAACCAACCAACCTGCCAGCCAGCGACGAGACCGATGCCCAGCAGAAATGCTGATAAAGCTCGCGTGAACAAACACATGACGCAGAGTGCCGCGGCCGCGCCCGCGAACTTAGATGGAAGGCTTGGCAGAACCAAGGATCTTGCAAATTTCCTCTTGCCACCTGCATAGAGCGCAACCAGCAGCACCGCTAGCGTTCCGCATAGCCATCGAGGCGACGTTGCAAAGAACGCGCCGGCGATTGCAGGAAGTACTGGGTAAAGCAAAAAGGCAGGTAGCGCAGCATTTAAGTCACAACCGACAATGCCGGCCTTCCATCACGTGCCGCGTCTGCAAGCTGCGCACCCAATAGCGTCTGGGGAAAGTAGCGGAGTGAGTGTTCCGCCCCATCAATATGCGTTGAATCGAACCAGTCCTGGCCGTTCTTGGCCCAGGCCAGACCGCGCTCGGTCAAACTGAATCGATCTGACCCGACTGACCAAATCAGCCGCTCACTAGCCAGCTCGTGCACGGTCCGCACCGATGCCATCGATTCGTGCTGACTTTCAAGCCAAAAGAAAGACAACGTCTCGACCATTGCCTCCTCATCCAGAAGCTGCAGGCAAAGCTCGCTGATTCGCTTTACCAATGCTGGTGCGCCATCATCAACCTCACGTAGTGGAGCGGTTTCCATTTCACGCGCGATCGCTTCCCGGTAGAACTGATGGGTATATTTGATGCAGGTTTCCAGGAACGCGAGGCGACGCACAAGGACATTTACACCGCTTGCCTCACCCGGTGTCATAGGAGCAAATACTGTAGCCATAGGAACAAGCAGATATCCCACACCACGGGTGTTATAGGAATTAAATCCACCCGAGGAAAATGTCATCAGCGAACGCACAAATTCAAGCGGCGTCATCTTGTGTTCGTCATAGGCGAAGGTCCTACGCACGCGCAAACCCACATCAGGGACGATCTGCCGCAATGCCTCAGTGATAATTCCAACTGCGCTGGTGGCAATTACTCTATTGTTCTGCTGCATCTACTTACTCCGATGTCTTGTTAATTTCGACAGTGGCTGTGCTCAAGGGATTGATCACCGCACCGCCAGTTGTGTTTGCGATTTCAAGCATGATCGTCAAGGCAGCAGAGCGGTTCCGGTTCGTGGTCTGGATACCAACCGACTTGGTGCCAACTTCACCGGCCGCCCAGGTCAAGGTCGTGTTCACAGGAGTGAAGTCCGTGCCTGAAACCGCCGTGCCGCCGGAAATGGTCCGCAAAGTGACGCTCACGGTCCCCTTTCCGCCGTTACGATTGACCTTGACATTCGCGATATGCCCCTGGTCTACAAAGTACAACCCAGGATTGAAGGTGATTGCACCCGGGCTTTCAGGATCCGCAACATCGGTGTTCGCAATATTCGATCGCTTATTGATTGCTCCATCGATCGCGTCATAACCCTCCACGATATTTGGGCTCACCGCATCCATTCGTTCGCCCGTGCGTTGCTGAAGGCCTTTCCGGTTTGGATCATTGAGCGAATTGCCTGAACCAAACATCTCAACGTCGAATTCTTCACCCGACAGACCCGACAATTCGGACATGTTCGGGGTGAATCCGCCGGCGGCCATGCGCGCCTCTACTTCATCCGTACTGAAATTCTCCATGTTGGCGTTGATCAGCTGCGTGAGAGGAATGCCACCGCACTGCGATCGCTTGGCCGTCCCCATGCCAAAGCGCCCGTCCTTAGCCATATGGTCTCGGATCGACTTGCTCACTGTGGAATTAAAGCAACACGACACATGCATCTTCACGATGCAGATGCCCAACAGTGATTCAGTCTGGCAGTAGGAGCCGAGATAAGTGCATTGGCCTAGGTTCTTCTTAATCGCCAGATCCTTCTCATGGTCCTTGCAGTACCAGCCAAGCTTTGGACGGATATTGCTTGCTGAGAAATTAGAAAACTTCTTCGCAAAGTCTTCAAGCGTCGCGTTCGGATCGCCTGCTCCGGGACTGCCTCCACCATTGATGTTCTCTGCAAGCGAAGTGAATGACTGATTCAATGTCATGGAGTCTGAGCTAGCATCGTAGTTATCCCATACGCCTGTTCCGTCACCATTCTGTTCGTCGGAAAACTCGCCTAGGGAAACTCTGAACAATCCGTCCTGATCTGCCACAATCGATCATCGACCCGAGTAGACGATTTCGATGCAGCTGACCTTCGGCGACGCGGAGTACGACGGCAAGCGCAAGCGGACGCGGCGTGAGGTGTTTTTGGCCGAGATGGAGCAGGTCGTGCCGTGGAAGGAGCTGCTGGGGCTGATCGAGCCGCACTATCCGAAGTCGGGGCAACCGGGACGACAGCCGTATCGGCTGGAGACGATGCTGCGCATCCACTTTTTGCAGCAGTGGTATGCATTGAGCGATCCATCGGCGGAAGAAGCCTTGTACGACACGGTGTCGATGCGCCGTTTCGCCAAGATCGGCGGGCTGGATGAGGTGCCGGACGAGACGACGATTCTCAACTTTCGCCATCTGCTGGAGCAGCACGATTTGGCGCGCAAGCTGTTCAATCGGGTGAACGCGCATCTGTCGCGCAAGGGTCAGAGCCTGCGCGGCGGGACGATTGTGGATGCCACGATTATCTCTGCGCCCAGTTCGACCAAGAACAAGGACGGTGAGCGCGATCCGGAGATGCGCCAGACCAAGAAGGGCAACCAATACTTCTTCGGGATGAAGGCGCACATTGGAGTGGATGATGAATCCGGCCTAGTGCACCACGTGGAATGCACGGCAGCCAACGTGGCGGACATCACGCAAGCGCACAAGCTGCTGCATGGCAAGGAAGACACGGTGTGTGGGGACAGCGGCTACACCGGGCTTGAGAAGCGCGATGAGATCAAGGGCAAGCGCAAGCTACGCTACCTGATCGCGGAGAAGCCCTCGAAGCTGAAGCAGATCAAGAACAAGCGCGAACTGAAGTTGGCCAAGCGCTGGGGTAATCCCCCGCCCATTAGCAGACGCCAGAAGTGGAATTTTCTCGTATCCTTTCTCGAGGAGGTTCCATGAAGAAGTCCCGCTTTACCGACAGCCAGATCATCGCCGTGCTCAAGCAGGCCCAGGCCGGTGCGCCCGTGCCGGAGCTGTGCCGCGAGCACGGCATCAGCTCGGCCACGTTCTACAAGTGGCGCAGCAAGTTCGGCGGCATGGACGTGTCCATGGTCGCGCGCATGAAGGAGCTGGAGGAGGAGAACCGCCGGCTCAAGAAGATGTACGCCGAGGCGCAGCTCAGTACCGACCTGCTGAAGGAAGCGCTCGCAAAAAAATGGTGAGGCCATCTCAGCGACGCGAGATGGCCCAATCGGCAGTCACGAGCGGGCGTACGAACATCCGCCACGCCTGCCAGGCCTTCGCGGTGAGCGAGACCTGCTTCCGCTACCAGGCCAAGGCCAGCGAGCAGAACGCCCGGATCGCCGACTGGCTGGTCCGCCTGACGACCGCCCATCGCGACTGGGGCTTTGGCCTGTGCTACCTGTACCTGCGCAACGTGAAGGGCTTTGGCTGGAATCACAAGCGGGTCTACCGGATCTACCGCGAGCTGGAGTTGAACCTGCGGATCAAGCCGAGGAAGCGGCTGGTGCGTGAGCGGCCCGAGCCTCTGGCGGTGCCGGAGGCTATCAACCAGGTCTGGTCGATGGACTTCATGCACGACCAGTTGGCCGACGGCCGCAGCTTCCGGCTGTTCAATGTGCTCGACGACTTCAATCGCGAGGGGCTGGGGATCGAGGTGGATCTGTCGCTGCCGTCAGCCCGTGTGATCCGATCGCTGGAGCAGATCATCGAGTGGCGCGGCAAGCCCGCCGTGATCCGCTGCGACAACGGCCCTGAATACATCAGTGGCGCGTTGCTGTCCTGGGCGCAGCGGCATGGTATCCGGGTCGAGCACATCCAGCCGGGCAAGCCACAGCAGAACGCCTACGTTGAACGCTACAACCGCACCATCCGCTACGCCTGGCTCGCCCAAACCCTGTTCGACACCATCGACCAGGTGCAGGACAAAGCCACCCGCTGGCTATGGACGTACAACCACGAGCGTCCGAATATGGCGCTCGGCGGCATCACGCCTGCCATGAAGTTGGCGATGGCCGCTTAGCTCCACTTCTGGCGACCGCTAGAAGTGGGGGATTACCGGGGAGCGGCAGACAGGCAAGATAGGTTGGATAAGTTTGTTATACCCGCAAGGCTTAGGCGAGGTATTTTGCGCCAACTTGATGCAATGAATATCAACCCTTTTTCTCTGTTTGGTACGGAAGAATCCCTCATGCAAATGCTGGCTTTTCGAGAAATGGCTGACTAAGAGTTAGTGCCATAAAAAAACCGGGATCGCTCCCGGGTTTTTCAGTTCACAGATCAGGTGCGGATCAACGCACCCAGTTCGGGATCGGCATGGCGTTACCCGGCACGGTATTGTCCTTGTCGTCGCGCAGGTAGTCCGGCAGCTCGTTGTTCTTCTCGCGATGGCTGCGCAGATCGCGGGTGATCTGGTAATTGCGGCGCTGCATCCATGCATCGCGGGTCAGCGCGTATTCGTCCGGCGCCTGGTCGCGCAGCGAATCCAGCGACATCAGCTGCGCGCGCGTGTCCACCAGCTGCAAGCCCTGCAGGGCGAAGCGCGTACCGCCGTCGTCCACCTGGCGAATCCACGACAGCGGAATATCGCCCGCCAGCCCGAAGGTGTCGCGCACGGTGCGCGGCCCGAACAACGGCAGTTCGAAGTAGCGCGAGTTGCGCCAGCCCCACGCGCCCAGCGTCTGGCCGAAGTCTTCGCTGCGCCGCGGGATGCCGGCCGCCGAGGCAGGGTCGAACAGGCCGGCCACACCCAGCGTGCTGTTCATCACAAAGCGCCCCAGCGACTGCATTGCATGGACCGGGTGGCCTTGCAGCAGCTGGTTGACCATGGTCAGCGGCGTGCCCAGGTTGTCGAAGAAGTTGGTCACGCCCAGGCGCGCCGGGCTCGGCACCACCTTGGTGTAGGCCGTCGCCAACGGACGCGCCACGCCGCGGTCCACCGCCATGTTGAAGCGGTGCATGCCGCGGTTGTAGCGCTCCCACGGGTCGTATGCCGGCGCCGCGCCCGGTTGTGCCGGCGCGCCGTTGGCACCCTGCGGGGTGGTCGTGCCGTACAGCGCGTCGAAGTCGCTTTCGGCATCGGTGGGCGCGCCTGCCGCGGCGGTGCCGGTGCCCGCCGCGGCCTGCGGATCGGCAGCAGCAGCGCTGGCCGGCAGCGCGTCCGGGGCGGCCATGCCGGCGGCGGCCGGCTGCGCGGTCACTGCGGCATCGTCGCGGACCGGCGCATCGGCTGCAGGCGTGATGGCGGTTGCGGTACCGCCCGACGGCGGCGCGGACTTGGGCGCCTGGCTGGCGCAGGCACCCAGCAGCAGGCTGGCCAACAACGGAAGAGAACGGAACTGGGTCATGGGCTGGCGCTCAGGCCTGAAAATCGAGAGTGGGGACAACCGGTAGGCGGCGCGCAATTCGTCCAGACCGGACGCCTCGCCCACCACCGCGCCGCTGCCGGCTTGGCGCAACCGGGCAGCCAGTTCGGCCAGCATTGCCGCGCCGGCGCTGTCCAGGCGTTGTACGCCCGACAGGTCCAGCGTGCGCGCGCCATCCAGCTGTGCGATCGCCTGCGGCCAGGCCGCGGTAACCGCCGCACGGTCGAGCACGCCGGCGATGACCAGCGCCTCGCCCGTGCGTTGCACGGTATTAGTTGCCATTGGCCGGTGCCGTACCGACCTGCAGGTTGCCGCTACGCAGCTCGGCGGCCACCTTGGCAATGCCCTTCTCGCGCAGCGGGCCGTCGAACTGGGTCTTGAAGGTCTGCACGTAGGAAATGCCTTCGATCATCACGTCGAAGATCTTCCACTGGCCGCCGGTATTGCGCATCAGGTAATCGACCGGGGTCGGGTCGTTGCCGGCACGCAGCAGGTCGGTGGACACCTTGACGCCTCGGTTGCCCGGCAGCGCGCTTTCGGACTTGGCGCGGAAGGTCGGCTTGCCTTCGAAATTCAGCAGCGCGGTGCCATAACGCTGCATCAGGTTGTCGGCCAGCGCATCGGCAAACAGCTTGACGTCGGCATCGGAGGCGCCGCGGCCATGCACGCCCAGCACCAGGCGGGCCGAGTAATCGCGGTCGAAGGCCTTGTTCAATTCGCCGTTGATGAACTGACGCAGCGCCGCCGGATTGCTGCGGAACTCGGCGCGGCGCTGGTCCAGCGTGCTCAGGATGCGGGTGCTGCTGTCGATGACGGTCTTGGTCGCCGCGCCTTGCGCAGGCGCGCTGGCAGCGGCCGGCTGCGCCAGCACGGTTGCCGGTGCGCACACCAGCAGGGTCGAGGCCAGGACGGCAGAAAGCACAGTGGTCTTCATTGATGTGGTTCCGTAGAGGGAGGAGCGGTTTGCGCAGGCGCAGGCGCCTGGCCGTTGGCGGCGGCCGGGGCATTGCTGCCGCCACCGCCACCACTGAACATGTATTTGCCGACCAGCTGCAGCAGATCCACCGCCGGCTGGGTGAAGCCGATTTCGTCGCCCGGCTTGAGGGTGTCCGGGTCGCCGCCCGGCTGCAGCCCGATATAACTCTCACCAAGCAAGCCGCTGGTGAAGATGCCGGCCGAGGTGTCGGCAGGCAGGTCCTTGTATTTGGTATCCAGCGACAAGGTCACGATCGAATCGAACTTGGTCGGGTCCAGGCTGATGTCGGCCACCTTGCCGATGGTCACGCCGCCGATCTTTACCGGCGCCTGCGCGCGCAGCTGGCCGATCTGGCTGAAGCGGGCGGTCAGCGTGTACTGGCTGGAGCCAAAACCCCAACGCTGGTTGGTCGAGGCCACCGCCAGCACCAGCAGCGAGGCCAGGGTCAGCAGCAAAAAGGCGCCGACGGCGAATTCGAGTCGTGGTCCACGCATGGCCATAGTTATTCCACTCACCTAAACAACATTGCAGAAAGGACGAAGTTGAACATCAGCACCAGCAACGAGGCATTCACCACCGCGCGGGTGGTGGCGACCGAGGTGCCTTCGATGGTCGGTTCGGCATGGAAGCCCACGTAGGCGGCAACCAGTGCGGCGGTGCCGCCGAAAATGGCCGACTTGAGCATCGCCACGCCGAAGTCGTCCCAGACGTCCACGCTATTGCTCAGCCCGGACCAGAAGGTGCCGTTGTCGATCCCCAGCACATGCACCGCTTCGAAATAGCCACCGGTAATGGCCAGCGAGCAGAACACGCCCGTCAACAGCGGCACCGTCAGCACCGCCGCCCAGAAGCGCGGCGCCACCGCCTTGGCTACCGGGTCGATGGCCATCAGCTCCAGCGCCTTGATCTGGTCGGTGGCGCGCATCAAGCCGAGCTCGGCGGCGATCGAGCTGCCGGCGCGGCCGATGAACAACAGTGCGGTCAGCACCGGCGCCAGTTCGCGATACAGCGACAGCCCCAACAGCGTGGACAACGCATCCGATGCACCGTAGGTGGTGAGCGTGCGATAGCCCTGCAAGGTCAGCACCAGGCCGACGAAGGCGCCGCCCACCGCAATGATCGGCAGCGAGCGCGCGCCGACTTTGTAGATCTCGCGGACCAGTTCGGCAATGAAATCGCGCGTGGGCAACGAGCCGCGCAGCACCGTCAGCGAAAACAGGCCGGCGCGGCCGAAGGCGCGAATGGAATCGGCGAAGGCCATCAGGCAGCACTCCGGTCGCGGCGCGGGGCGGCATCGAAGGCGATCGGGCCATCCGGCTGGCCATGCAGGAACTGCTGCACCAGTGGGTCGGTGCTGTCCTGCAACTGCGCAGGGGTGCCGGCGAACACGATGCCGCCATTGGCGATCACCACCGCCTGGTCGCAGATCGGCAGCGTCTCGTGCACATGGTGGCTGACGATGATGCTGGTCAGGCCCAGGCTGTCGTTGAGGCGCTGGATCAGGCTCATGATCACACCCGAGGCGATCGGGTCCAGCCCGGTCAGCGGCTCGTCGTAGATCATCAGCGGTGGGTCCAGTGCCAGCGCGCGCGCCAGCGCCACGCGCCGCGCCATGCCGCCGGACAACTCGCGCGGCCAGGCATCGGCGGCGGCCAGCAGGCCGACTGCATGCAGCTTCATCTGGACCAGGCGCTGCAGCACCGCTGCCGGCAAGCGCGTGTGGGTGCGCAATGGCAGCGCGACGTTCTCGGCCACGCTGAGGTCGGTGAGCAGGCCATTGCCCTGCAGCAGCACACCGACGTTGCGCCGCATCTCCAGCAGCGCGCGGCTGCCGGTGGGAATCGCATTGCCGAACAACGTGACCGTGCCGGCAACCGGGCGCAGCTCGCCGGTCAGCGCCGCCAGCATGGTGGACTTGCCGCTACCGGACGGACCGAGCACGGCCGTGATGCTGCCGCGTGGCACCTGCAGCGACACATCGCGCAGGATCGTGCGCCCGCCGCGGTCGATGCGGACACCGGACAACTGCACGACAGGGGAAGCGGAAGCCGTCATCGGTGCCTTTAACAAAATTACAACGCGATAGAGTAGCCCGCACAGCGCTGAACATAACCAGACTGGCGCGTGCAGTATTGTCGCATTCACCCAATGGCGATGTGCGGGTTGCGTGTCGCTGTCTGCGTAACAGCGTGTCCTGCAACGCAACCGGTCTACACGCATGCGAGCGGAATCGAGAAACGTACGCTGCAGTAGGGACGTCGGCGACAGTTTCCACAGCGCGCCGTGTCTCCCTGCAGCTTGGCGCGTGCGTGCCGTGTTGCCTATCGCTGTCGCGCCACGATCTGCCGAGCACGTCGCGTTGTCGGCAGCGGCAGCTTGTCGAACCGGCCACAAAACGTGACGATCCACGCTACTTCGTCGCTGCAGGAATCTTCCATGGAGTTGCTGACGCTTGAACACTTCGCCGGTAGCGTCAACGAGACCTTTGCCGCCGCATTGAATGAGGGCGAGGTGCCGTTCGTGCTGGTGGAAGCTCGGCCCTTGCAGCAGGCGCGCCCTTCGCAACGTGCGCCGTTCTCCCTGCTGTTTCGTAATGGCTCGGCCTTTCTGTTTCCCCAGCAGACCTATCAGATGCGGCATGCGCGGCTCGGCGAGATCGGTATCTTCCTGGTGCCGGTGGCGCGCGAGCGCGACGGGTTCCTGTATCAGGCCGTCTTCAATTGAACACGGCCAGCTGCGCGTTCAACTGAGCAGGTGATCGCGTGGATGCCAGTGCATCTGCAGATGGGTCTGGGTGCTGTCGCCTGCAACGAATCCGTGGCGGGCATACAGGCGTCGCGCAGCGGGGTTGGCGTGCAGCACATGCAATGACAAAACACATCCGGCATCGCGGGCGCACGCCTGCGCATGCGCGATCAGGTGCGAGCCGATGCCTTTGCCACGCCAGTCCGGCAGCAGGCTGATATCGACCAGCGTGTGGTGCGCGGTGGCGCGGTGCAGATAGAGCCGGCCGATCGATAGACCGTTGGCCTGCACGATCAGAAAGTCCGCGTCGGCAAACTGTTGCCGGTAATGCGTGCGCTGCAATGCGAACTGCTGCAGCAGGAAGGCGCGCTTGGCAGCCTCTGGCCACGGTATCGGTGCGAGCTCGTCGCTGCGCGTGCTGGCATAGAGCTCCTGCAACCAGGCCAGATCGTCGGGTTGCTCCGGCCGCAGCGCAAGATCCGCTGCGGCCGGCGCGTCAGCGCAGAGGCGCGCGTGTGCTCCGGCCTGCGTCACGCGTCCGGGCATTGGCATCGCCTAATCGAACACAGGGTAGTCGCCCTGCAGCGCGATGCAGAAGTTCACCGCCAGATACGGCTGCCGGTTCTCGTGCGCCTGGCCGATACCGGTCGGCATCAACATGGTCGGGGAGAACTGCTTGTCCGGCGCGACCGTCAGGAACGGCCGCTCGCTGTTGATGCTCAGCGACGACAGGGTCACGCCGCTGGCGGGTGTGCCGGTCCGTTTGGTCGGGTCCGATTGCGAGTATGCAGTGACGCCGTGCTGGTGCAGCGGGATCTGCGAACTCTGCAGGCTCACCGAGGCGGAGCCGACGCTGCTGCCCAGCGTATGCGGAGACAGGCCCGGTCCCTGGCCCTGTTGGAAGCCGGCGCGCGCGCAGAAGTTCGGCAACTGGAACGTGCTGCTGCCGTTGCCGCCATAGACCACGCCCAGGAGCGAATACAGGATGGTGTTCTGCGCGACGGGCAGTACGGCGCCGTTGCAAGGGCCCAGCCATAGGGGTTGTAGTCGAAGCCGAACAGCTGGATTTCGCCGATGTAGGGTTCGGTCATGCGCGGATTCCTCGGATGGAGCGGATGCGTGCCGCAGCCGGATCGGCGCGGCGCATGGATCAGGCCTGCTGCGGAAAGATGCCGGTGGTGGCGATGCAGTACTGCACCGTCAGCGTCGGCATCAGGTTGTCGTGCGGCTGGCTGCCGCCGGCGTACGAGGTGCTCTGCCCGGACATCGCGACCTGGCTGGCACCGGTCACATCGCTGGCGTAGAACAGACCGCCGTTGACGGCGCCCGGCACTAGCCCGGCGGGCGCCGCCGACGTGGCCGCTGCGGTGGTGGCCTGGGCGGTGTGCGTGTGCGCCGGCATCTGCAGGTCGACCAGGGTCACCGTCTCGGTGCCGGCGCGCTGGCCAAGGACGTAGTTGTTCAATCCAGGCCCCTGGCCCTGGTGGATGGGCAGACGCCCGCGCAGGTCCGGCACGCCGAAGGTGCTGGTGCCATTGCCGCCGTAGGTGGTGCCGAGCAGCAGGTACAACGGTTCGTATTCGGAGATCTGCAACAGCGTGCCGTCGCATGCCTGCCAGCCCTGGGGGTGCGGCCGAAGCCGAACATGCGGATTTCGCCGATGAATGGAGTGCCCATGTGGTCCTTCCTGGTCGATGACGCGCCGCGCGCGAGTGCGGAAACGGCTAGTTGCGCGAGGGGAAAATGCCGGACAGCGCGATGCAGAAATTCAGCGTGGTGTACGGCTGCAGGTTCGGGTGCGCCTGGCCGCCGCCGCTGTTGGCGATCGTGGACTGGGCCAGCGGCACCATCGTGCCGGGCGCGGCATACAGTGGGTGCGGCGTGCCCGGACCTGGGCTGACGACATTGTTGGCAAACAGGCGCCGGTCGGCACGCGGTTGTCGCCATTGGCGCTGCTGCAATCCATGAGGTGCAGATGTGCCGGCAGGTTGTCGCCGACCAGCGTCACCGTCTCCGCACCGGCGGCCTGCCCCATCGGCACCGCAGGCGGTTGCCAGGCCGGATCGACAGAGGGGCTGTAGCCGATGGGCGTGCGGCCGCGCAGGTCGGGAAGGCCGAAGGTCGTCCTGCCATCGCCGCCATAGCGCGTATTAAGCAGGCTGAACAGGGCCTGGTTCTGATTGATCGGCAACAACTGCCCGTTGCACTGCGCAAAAACTTTGGCGCGAACGCGAAACCGGTCAGCATGATCTGACCAACGAAAAACTCGCTCATCCAAGCCCTCCCCGAGTAGGTGACCGCCCGACTGCATGTCGGAAAGTGGTCTACACATACCTGTCGCGCCTGCGCGCAGCAAGCCGCCGCGCACCAAAAGTGGGATGAAGTATTAATTTTTGTTCTTTAACTGGCAGTCAGTTCCTGCTTCAATGGCGCCGCAGCGCGGATATGTGCCGACAGGCATGAGCAGCGCGCTGATCTGAGGCACCAGGACTGCTGCCGGCGCCGTGGGACGGCGTGTTTCTAGGGGATTAGCGATGTCTACGAATTGCCATGCCGTCGGTGGCGTGCACTTGGCCCTGCGTTGGCTGATGGCACTGCTGCTATTAGCGAGCTCTCATACCGCCTTGGCAGCCTATTGCCCGGCCCCCAAGAGTGCCACCGTCAGCTCCGGCGGTTCGGTGACGTTCGACGTCAGCGACTGCGATGGCCCGTTCAATGCCGGCATGGCCGACGGTGCGCAACCATCGCATGGCAGCTACTCCCTCACCGGCCAACTCGACAGCGCCGGGACCGAGCGGGTGACCTACACCAACAACGGGGATGGCGCGACCTCGGACTCGTTCTATCTGCTGGACGAGGACAATAACCAGGTCGTCTTCAACATCACCATCAACCCCTCGCGCACCGCCAGCATCGCGGTCAGCCCGTCCGCCGCCAACGAGGACAGCGGTACCTCCTTGGTCTACACGGTGACGCTGAGCCAGACCAACAGTTCGCCGACCACGGTGAACCTGACCCGCAGCGGTACCGCCACCAGCGGCACCGACTACACCGGCACGGTCAGCAGCGTGGTGGTGCCGGCCAACGCCACCTCCGTCAGTTTCAGCATCACCCCGGTCGCCGACACGACGGTGGAACCCGATGAGACGGCGATCTTCAGCGTCGCCAGCGGCACCGACTATTCGGTCGGCAATCCGTCCAGCGCCACCGCCACCATCGTCAACGACGACTTCCCGGTCGCCACCATCACCGTCTCGCCGGCCAGCGTGTACGAAGACGGTCCACCCAACCTGGTCTACACCGTCGCGCTGAGCCAGCCATCGCCGTCGGCGCTGTCGATCGGCTTCAACGTCGGCGGGACCGCCACCAACGGCACCGACTACGCCACGATCAATTCGCCCTTGGTGATCGCGGCCGGCCAGACCAGCGGCACCATCACCGTCAACCCAACGCCCGACACCACGGTCGAACCCGATGAGACCGTGGTGATCAGCCTCAATGCCGGCAGCGGCTACACGGTTGGTTCGCCGAACAGCGCCACCGGCACCATTCTCAACGACGACCTGCCGGGGCTGTCGATCAACGATGTCTCGGTGAACGAAGGCAATGCCGGCACCACCAATGCCACCTTCACCGTGTCGCTGAGCGCGCCGGCCGGCGCCGGCGGCGTCAGCTTCGATCTCGCCACGGCCGATGGCACAGCCACGGCGGGCATGGATTACGCCGCCTCCAGTCTGACCAGGACCATCCCCGCCGGCAGCAGCAGCGCCACCTTCACCGTGCTGGTCAACGGCGACACGCTGGCCGAGCCGGACGAAACGTTTTTCGTCAACGTCAGCAACGTCACCGGTGCCACCGTGAGCGACGGGCAGGGCCTGGGCACGATCGTCAACGACGATGCGCAGCCGGCCCTGTCGATCGACGATGTGAGCGTCAACGAAGGCAACAGCGGCACCACCACGGCCACCTTCACGGTGAGCCTGAGCGCGGCCAGCGGCCAGACGGTCACGGTCAACTACGCCACCGCCGACGGGACCGCCACCGCCGGCAGCGACTATGTCGCGCGCTCCGGCACGCTGAGCTTTGCGCCGGGCGTGACCGCGCAGGGCGTGGCCGTTACGGTCAATGGCGACACCGCGGTCGAGCCCAACGAGACCTTCAGTGTCGGCCTGTCCGGCGCCAGCAATGCGACCATCGCCCGCGCCACCGGCACCGGCACCATCCTCAACGATGATGCGGTGGTGACGGTCTCGCCGGCGTCGCTGCCCGCAGCAACCGCAGGCACTGCGTACAGCCAGACGCTGACCGCCAGCGGTGGCACCCCGGGCTACAGCTTCGTGATCAGTGCCGGGACGTTGCCGGCCGGAATGACCCTGAATGCCGCCGGGGTGCTGTCCGGTACGCCGACCGCCAGCGGCAGCTTCAACTTCACCGTCACCGCGACCGATAGCGGGGTGCCGACCAGCGGCAGCCGCGCCTACACCCTGACCGTGGCCGGCGCCAACGTGACCTTGCCGGCCACCACCTTGCCGGCCGGCACCGCGGGCCAGGCCTATTCGAGTGCGATCACTCCGGCCACCGGCGGCATTGCGCCCTACAGCTACGCGCTCACCGCCGGCGCGTTGCCCGCCGGCATCACGCTCAACAGCAGCAGCGGGACGTTGAGCGGCACCACCACCAGCGTGGGCAGCTTCAACTTCAGCGTCACTGCGACCGACAGTACCAGCGGCACGCCCTCGCAAGGCACGCGCGGCTACACGTTGAACATCGCCGCGCCGACGATTGCGCTGGCGCCGGCCACGGTCCCCACCGCAACACGTGGCAGCGCCTACAGCCAGACGCTGACCGCCAGCGGCGGCACCGCGGCCTACACCTATGCGATCACCAGCGGTGCATTGCCGGCCGGCATCACCTTGGCCAGCAACGGCACCTTGTCGGGCACGGCCACCCTGGAGGGCACGTTCAACTTCACCGTGCAGGCCACCGACGCCAACAGCTTCACCGGCACGCAGGCATACAGCCTGACCGTGGCTGGCCCGAACCTGGTGTTGCCGGCGTCGACCTTGCCGGCAGGGACCGCCGGGCAGGCCTATGCGGCTGCGGTCGCCCCGGCCACCGGCGGCACGGCGCCGTACAGTTATGCAGTCACTGCCGGCGCGCTGCCGGGTGGCGTGGTACTGGACGCTGCAACCGGCGGCCTCAGCGGGACGCCGACGGTATCGGGGACCTTCACCTTCACCCTGACCGTCACCGACAGCACGCCCAGCCCCGCCGCGCAGGCCAGCCGGAGCTACGCGCTGACCGTCAACGCCGCAACGCTGGTGCTGGGGCAGCCCACCTTGCCGGCGGCCGTGCGTGGCAGCGCCTACAGCCAGGTGCTCACCGCCAGCGGCGGCATTGCGCCGTACCGCTACAGCATCGCCAGCGGCACGTTGCCGGCCGGATTGACGCTGGCCAGCGACGGCACGTTGTCGGGCACGCCAACGGTACAGGGCACCTCGTCGTTCACCATTGCGGTGGCCGATGCGGGCAATGCCACCGCCACGCAGGCCTACACCTTCACGGTGAACGATGCGGCGCCGGTGGCGGTGGCCGATGTTGCCGCCACCATGACCGACACCGCCGTGACCGCAGCGGTCACCGCCAACGACACCGGCAGCATCACCGCGATCGCCATTGCCAGCGCACCCACCAACGGCACGGCCGTGGTCAGTGGGCTGGAAGTGGTCTATACGCCGAATGCCGGCTTTACCGGCACCGACGTGCTGAGCTACACCGCCACAGGCGCAGGCGGCATCTCGGCCGCGGTGACGTTGACCATCACGGTCAACGTGCGGCCGGTGGCGGTGTCGGTGACTGCAGCGGCAGTGCCGGGCGAAGCGCAACAGGTGGATATCACCCGTAACGCCACCGGCGGGCCGTTCGTGGCCGCTGCAGTGGTTGCGGTACTGCCGGCCTCGGCCGGTACCGCCACCATCACCCGCGTGGGCGGCACTGCCACTGCGGCGGCGGCGCGTGCCTCCGGCCTGTCGCCGGCCGCCACTGCAATGGCCGAAGCGCCGACCTTTACCCTGACCTTTACGCCCAACCCGGCCTTCGTCGGCCAGGCCACGGTGCAGTTCACCTTGTCCAACGCATTCGCCACCTCGGCTCCGGCCACTGTGGTGTTCAACATCGCGCCACGGCGCGACCCGAGCGTGGATGCGGAAGTGCGTGGCCTGATCGATGCGCAGTCCGAGTCCACGCGGCGTTTTGCGCGGGCGCAGATCGACAACTTCCAGCGCCGTCTGGAAGCCACGCATCGCGGCGGTGGCAGCTTCACCAACGCAGTGAGCTTCCAGCCGACCTCGCACTGCCGCCAGGCCGAGCGCGGCATCAGTGCGCAGCCGTGCAGCCCGGACACGCAGGACGCCGACAACGACTTCCGCGACGCGCCCGCAGTTGCCAGCAGCACCGGCAGCAGCGCGCAGACGCAGGGCGACCTGGGTCTGTGGGTAGGCGGCGCGATCCGCTCGGGCAGCCTGAACCGGCAGACCAACAGCAACGGGGTGGATTTCCAGACCGATGGGTTGAGCGTGGGTGCCGACTACCGTGTTGCCTCGTCGCTGGCGATCGGTGCGGGCCTGGGTTGGGGCCGCGACGACAGCGATGTGGGCAACAACGGCAGCCATAGCAAGGCCACCGCCTACACGATGGCGTTGTACGCCAGCTTCCATCCGGGCAAGGCGTTCTTCTTCGACACCTTGGTCGGCTACCAGATGCTGTCTTACGACCTGCGCCGCTTCGTCACCGATGACAGCTCGCTGGCCGAGGGCAACCGCGACGGCAAGCAGTGGATCGCCTCGCTGTCCACCGGTGCCGATCTGCAACGCGGCACGCTGCAGATCACCCCGTACGCACGGGTGGATGTGGCGCGCGCCACCTTGGACGGTTATGTGGAACAGGGCGTGGCCCCGTTCGCACTGCGCTATGCCGACATGGACGTGGCCACCACCACCGGAAATCTCGGCCTGCGTCTGGAATGGCGTCGCGAGGTTGCCTGGGGACGGCTGAGCCCGCAGTTGCGCGTGGAATATCAGCGCGACTTCCAGGGCCGTGGCGATGCGATCCTGAGCTATGCCGACCTCACCGGTGGTCCGTTCTATCGCACGGCGCAGAGCGCGTTCGACCGCAACCGGTTGATGGTGGGCATCGGTGCGGCGCTGCTGACCGAACAAGGCCTGTCGACGCGGCTGGAATACCGCGGCATCACCGACGGCGACAGCAACAACGACCAGACCTGGATGATCAATCTGGAAAAGAAATACTGATCGGGTTGCACGCCGTGCAGTCATGCAATGCGATGGGCCGGGCGAACACCCCGGCCCATCGCGTTTGTGATGTCGACGGCGCGTTGCTGGCGTGGTTGCGCTGACGCTTGGGTACTGCGCCACTGGCTGCGTTGGGCATTGGAAGGTTGCGCGTAACCACGGCAGTACGTCGTCTGCGGCGTGAGACCTGATTGCAGTTGTCGATGCACGGTGTGTGGCGCGCCGTTGCTCGGCATCTTCCGCGCAGCGCTGTTGCACGGTGTCGCGCGGCCTTGCGTTTCAGCGCGGCCACCGGGCGCCGACACGGCGGCAAACAACGCCTCACGCGCGCATCCGGCACAATGCGCCACGCATGCACGCCACTTCCGCGCCCGATTTCCGTCTTTATCCATCCAATGCGCTGGATACCCTGGCCGCCTTGCTCGCGCAGGAGTTGCGCCGGCCGATGCCGGGGCAACCGTTGCTTGCAGCCGGAGGTGGTGCTGATTCCGCAGGTGGCGATGCGGCGCTGGTTGCAGTCCACGCTTGCGGCCGAGCACGGTGTTGCGGCGAATCTGGAATTTCTCACGCCCGGCGAATTCGTCGCGCGTGCGCTGGAGCGCAACCTCGGCGCGGCCGACGACGATCTGGACATGGCCACCACGCAGTGGCGGTTGTATGCGGCCCTGCAATCGGACCTGGGCCGCGATGCGGCGTTGGCGCCGCTGGCCGGCTATCTGGCCGATGGCGATGCGCTCAAGCCGTGGGCGCTGGCCGGCGAGTTGGGCAGCGTGTTCGAGAAATACCAGGCTTGGCGCCGCGACTGGCTGCTGCGCTGGGAAGCGGGCGCCGACCCGGATGATCCGCAGGCCCGGTTGTGGCGCAGCATCGCCACCGGCCGGCAATACCGCGCACGGCGCATCGGCCAGTATCTGGATCGCTACGCGCGTGCCGATGGCCCGTTGCCGCAAGGCCTGCCGCCGCGCGTGTTCGCGTTCGCCATCTTGAACATCTCGCCGGACGTCTTGCGCGTGCTGGCCACGCAGGCGCGCGTGGGCACGCTGCATTTCTATCTGCCCACACCGACGCAGGGGTACTGGGGCGACCTGCAGAGCGTGTGGCAACGTCGGCGCGAAGATGGCGCCGTGCAGCTGTTCGCCGAGCAGGTGCAGGAAAACCCCTTGCTGCAGGCCTGGGGCGCAGCCGGGCGCGATTTCATGGCATTGGTGGGCGACTACGAAGTGGTGCACCCACTGGCGGAAATTGCCGCCTACGCCGACCCGCTGGATTCCGGGCGCCGCACGCTGGCCAATGGCGGGCTGGGCGACAGCCTGTTGCGGCGCATGCAGAGCGATCTGTTCCATCGCCGCGCACCTGCGGCGGACGCGGTATTGCCGGCGGTGAATCTGCACGACCCCAGCCTGCAGGTGCACGCCTGCCACACGCGTCTGCGCGAGTTGCAGGTGTTGCACGACCAACTGCGCGCGCTGCTCGACGACCCACGCTTCGACCCGCCCCTGCAGCCGCGCGAGATCGCGGTGCTGTCGCCCAATATCGACCCGTACGTGCCGTATCTGGATGCGGTGTTCGGCAGCCATGGCAACGACGACGCGCTGCCCTATGCGCTGGCCGATGCCAGCCCGTTGGCGAGCGAGCCGCTGGCCGAGGTGTTCCTCACCTTGCTCGGTTTGCCGATCGCGCGTTTCGGGCTGCATGAAATCCTCGACCTGCTGGCCAGCGCGCCGATCGCCGAAGCCGCCGGCCTGGACGAAGCCGGGCTGGAACGCCTGCGCAATTGGCTGCACGCGGCCGGCGCGCGCTGGGGCCTGGATGCGGCGCACCGGCGCCAGCACCAGGCACCGGGCGACGACGCCTATACCTGGCGTTTTGCGCTGGACCGGCTGCTGCTCGGCCATGCCAGCGGCGCCGACGAGGACATCGAGGGGATAGCGCCGTGGCCGCAGCTGGAAGGCAGCGCGCTGGCCGCACTCGACACCTTGTTGCGGCTGTTGCGCGTGCTCGAACGGCATCAAGCTGCGCTGGCCGAGGCGATGACACCGGTCCAGTGGCGCGAGCGTTTGCTGGGCCTGCTCGAGGCATTGATTCCGACCACGCCGACGGCGCCGCGCGCGCAACGCGCGCTGGATCGCTTGCGCACCTTGATCGACCAATTCGCCCGCGACGCGGTACGCGCCGAGTACGCCGGCATGGTGCCGGCCGAGGTGGTGCGTGCGCATTTCGCGGCGGTGCTGGGCGAATCGGATACGCGCGCGCCGCTGCTCACCGGCGGCATCAGTTTCGGGCGCATGGTGCCGATGCGCTTGCTGCCGTTCCGCGTGATCTGCCTGCTCGGCATGAACGATGGCGATTTCCCGGCGCGCGACCCGGCCGCCGGGCTCAATCGCCTCACCGCGGAACTGGGGACCGAACGTCGCCGGCACGGCGACCGCTCCACGCGCGAGGACGACCGCTTTTTGTTCCTGCAGTTGTTCGCCTCCGCGCAGGAGGTGTTCTACCTCAGCTATCTCGGCGCCGATGCGCGCGATGGCAGCGTGCGCGAGCTCTCGGTGCTGGTCAGCGAATTGCTGGCAAGCGCCGCGCAGTACCACGCCGCCAGCAACGCGCTCGACACGCTGGTGGTGCGGCACCCGTTGCAGCCGTTCGCCGCCGCCGCGTTCGGTGCGCTGGGCGACGACGGCGCCGACCCGCGCCGTTTCAGTTATCGCCGGCAATGGCGCCCGGCGGTGGACAGCCTGGTCGGCCAGCGGCAGCCGCTGGCGCCGTGGGTAGCCAGTGCATTGCCGGCTGACGAGATCGTGTTGCCGGCCAGCGTCTCCATCGACGCGTTGCGCCGGCTGCTGACCGACCCGGCCGGGCAGTTCCTGCGTCATCGGTTGGGCATGCGCCTGCCCGATCCGGCCGGGCAGGACAGCGATCTGGAACCCTTGCTCGCCCCCACGCGCGGGCTGGATCAATACGGTTTGCAGCAGCAGATATTCGACGCTGCACTGGCAGGCGACACCGAGCACCTGTACGCGCGTCTGCGTGCCCGCGCGCTGCTGCCGTCCGGGCCGCTGGGGCAGCGCCAGCTCGACGAGCGCGTGGCGCAATTGCGCCCGTATGCCGACGCGTTCCGCCAGTGGCGCGGCGAGTCCCCAGCCCAGTCGCGCCGGTTGCAGGTGCAGATGGACGAGATCGAAATCCACGGCCGTGTGCCGGGCTGGTACGCCAGCGGCGTGGGGCGCAGGTCGGCGGCGCGCTCAGCGGCCGCAGCGCCATCCGTCATGGGCTGGAATGGCTGCTGCTGCGCGCCGCCGGCGAGCACGCGCCGTACGTGCGTTTCTTCGAACACGACGACGGCCTGGGCCCGCATCCCATCGATGCGCAGCCGCTGTCGCAGACACAGGCGCGCGCCGCATTGGCCGAACTGCTGCAGCTGTATCGCCACGGCTTGCAGGCGCCGCTGGCGTTCGCGCCGTACAGCAGCTGGAAGTATCACCAGGCCGCACGCAGCGGCGACCTGGACAAGGCCATCAAGGAGGCGGCCGGGCAGTGGCAATCGGGCTTTGGCTGGAGCGAATCGCACAGTCCGGAACTGCGCCTGGTCACCCGCGGCCGCGACCCGTTTGCCGACGCAACGCTTTGCCGAGTTCGCCGCCACCAGCCACCGTGTGTATGCATTGCTCGAACAGGGACACACCGGCGCGCCGCTCGAGACCGAGCGCGTGATCGACAGCTGGCGGCATTGGCACGGCGCGCAGGAGGACGCCGAATGAGCGTCGACTCCGTCACCGACCCATACCTGCAGTTGCCGCTGCACGGCGTGCGCCTGATCGAGGCCAGCGCCGGCACCGGCAAGACCTTTACGCTGGCCACGCTGTTCACCCGGCTGGTGGTCGAACGCGGCTTGCGCATCGGCCAGATCCTCGCGGTGACCTTCACCGAAGCCGCCACCCAGGAGCTGCGCCGCCGCATCCGCGAACGCCTGGTGCTGGCCGCAAGCCTGGTCCCCGATGCGCCATCGCTTGTCGTAGCAGCGGCCCAGGCCGCGACCGACCTCGCCGACGACCCGTCGCAGCCAGGTCCGCTCCTACACGCCCCCGACGTGCTGCTCACCCGCGCCATCCTGGTCACGCACCTGGCCGGCGGCAGCGAAACGCCCGCCGCCTTGCGTCGCCGCCTGCAGCAGGCGGTGGAAGAAATCGATCTGGCCGCGGTGTTCACCATCCACGGCTTTTGTGCGCGCGTGCTGCGCGAGCACGCGCTGGAAAGCGGCCAGGCGTTCGCTGCGCCGGAATTGCTCGCCAACGATCGCCAATTGCTCGGTGAAGTCGCGGCCGACCTGTGGCGGCAACGCGCCGCCGATGCGGTGATGGCCGAAGATCTCATCGCGCTGTGGTCGGGTGGCCCCGAGGCCTTGGCCAGCGATCTGCGCACGTTGGTGCGGCATCCGACGCTGTTGCCGGCAGTCGCCACGACCACCGACGATGCGCCCGCCTTGTCGCAGGCCGTGCACGCGGCGGCCAACGCACTGGCTGACGCATTCAACACGCATGGCACCGCATTTTTCGAGGCCATCATGTCGGCCATCGAGGGCGGCATCCTGAGCAAGGTCAGCTACAAGCCGGAATGGCTGGCATCGCTGTGGCAGTGGTTCGAAAGCTTCGCTGCCGCGCCATCGTCCAACACCGCGCCACACGCCAAACTGCTCAAGTTGACCGCGGCGGAACTGGCCGCCGGCACCAACAAGAAGTTTCTCGATCGCACGCCGTCTTCGCCGATGAGCCACCAGATCGATGGCTATCTCACCGCGCTGGCGCACGTCGAAGCGTGGCGCAGCCGGCGCCGTATCGCCCTGCTGCACGCGCTGCGCGACGATGCCATCGCACGGCTGGCGCTGCTCAAGCGGCAACGCCGCGTGCAGACCTACGACGACCTGGTCGATGGGGTCGCGCACGCATTGCAAGGCGCACAGGCCGACGCCTTGGTCAAACGCCTGCGCACGCAATACGCCATCGCGCTGGTGGACGAATTCCAGGACACCGACGACCGTCAGTGGTCGATCTTTTCCAACGTGTTCGGCGAAGGCCCGCTCGCACAAGCAGCAGGGCTGGAACCGGCGCTGTTTCTGATCGGCGACCCCAAGCAGGCCATCTACGGCTTCCGTGGCGGCGATGTGCGCACCTATCTGGCCGCTGCAATGACCGCCGAACTGGCGCCGCCGCTGAGCCACAATTTCCGCTCGCGCCCGGGCGTACTGGCCGCCATCGACGCGCTCTACGCGCAGGCCGGCTACACCAATGCCTTCCTCACCGACGGCATCGCCTTCCACCCGGTGCGGGCCGGGACCAAGCGGGTGGATGAAGACCTGCAACGCGATGGCGTCGCTGCGCCGGCGTTGACGCTGTGGCGCGCGCCGGAACCGCCGCCGCCTGCGAAAGGCAAGCCCAGGCCCTGGAGCGCCGGCCGCGCGCGCGAGCTGGCCACCGCCGCCTGCGTTGCCGCGATTCGCGGCTGGTTGGCCGCTGCCCGCGACGGCACGGCCACGGTGTGCGGACGCCCGGTGCAGGCCGGCGATATCGCCGTGCTGGTGCGCAGCCACGGCGAGGCCACGCGCATCCAGCAGGCGCTCGGCGCGGTGGGCATCCCGGCGGTGGCCGCCGGCAAGCAAAGCCTGTTCGCCACCGAACAGGCGCTGGAAGTGCTTGCCTTGCTGCAGGCCTTGCTCGACCCGGGCGACGACAGCCGCCTGCGCGCCGCCTTGGCCACGGTGTTGATCGGCGAAGACGCCATCGCCATTGCCGCACTTGAGCGCGACGGCGAGCGTCACCGCCGCTGGCAGCAACAGGCGCTGGACTGGCGCGAACGCTGGCAGCGCGGTGGCCCGCTCGCCCTGCTCGGCGAGCTCGGCGCCACGCACGGGCAACGCCTGCTCGCCTTGGTCGATGGCGAGCGCCGCCTCACCAACTATCTGCAACTGGCCGAACTGCTGCAGGAAGCCGACGCGCGCGCGCTCGGCCCGCATGGCCTGGTCGACTGGCTGGCGCGGCGCATCGCCAATGCCGACGACAACGACGAAACCCAGCAATTGCGGCTGGAATCGGACGCGCGCCGCGTGCAGATCGTCACCCTGCACAAGAGCAAGGGCCTGGAATATCCGCTGGTGTTCCTGCCGTATGTCGGCATCGGCCGCAGCGACAAGGGCGCCGGCCGCCATTGCGTGGTGCATGCGCCGGACCTGGGCCGTCAGCTGCACTGGAAGACAGAGCGCGACGACCCGAGCTGGAGCGCCGCCGAAGCTGCCTGGAAGCAGGAACAACGCGCCGAAGATGCGCGCCTGCTGTATGTCGGTCTCACCCGCGCCGAGCACGCGCTGTGGATCGCCAGCGGCCCGTTCCATCAGCACGAACGCACCGCGTTGTCGGGCATGTTGCGTGCGCTCGATGCGCTGCAGGGCGCGGCGGGCGAGGGCACCGTGGTGGTGGACACCAGTACCCCGCCGGCCCACCTGCCGCGGCTGCCGGCGCCGAGCGAGGCGCAGGTGCCGCCCGCGCGCAGCGCGCAACGGCACATCGCTCCGGAATGGTGGGTGTACAGCTTCACTCAACTGGCCAACGCCGACGCCGGCGCGGTCACCGACCCGATGGCCAGCGCCACCGTCGTCGGCAGCGGCGGCAGCGATGAACCGTCCGGCAGCGAGGCGGTTGCCGTGGCCGTTGCCAGCGACGCCGAACCGTTCGATCCCCGCTTCGCCGGCAACCGCTTCGGCGTGGTGATGCACGACGTGTTCGAACGTTGCGACTTCGCCGCCTGGCAGGCCTGGCGGCCGGGCCAACCTGCGCCTGACGGCCAGGCCGCACCCATCCTCGAGGCCCTGCAACGCGGCGGCTACGCCCAGGACGACCTCGACGACGGCCTGCGCATGCTCACCGCGCTGATCGGCCACACGCTCACCGTGGCCTTGCCCGAAGGCACCCGCCTGGCCGACGTGCCCGAACCGCAGCGCCGCAACGAAATGGAATTCCATTTCGCCATGCGGCCCACCCGTGTCGATGCGTTGCTGGCCCTGCTGCATCGGTTTGGCGTGGTCGGCGACCGCCAGGCCTTCGGCGCGCGCCAGCGCCCGGAAGGCCTGATGACCGGCCTGATCGACCTCACCTACAGCGTGGACGGGCGCTGGTATGTGCTGGACTACAAATCCAACCGACTGCCCAGCTACGACGCCGACGCCCTGGCGCGGGCCATGGCGCACAGCGAGTACGAACTGCAGGCGCTGATCTACACCGTGGCGTTGCACCGCTGGCTGCGCTTCCGCCTGGGCGACGCCTACGACTACGCCCGCGACTTCGGCGGCGTGCGCTATCTGTTCTGTCGCGGCCTGGATGCCGGGCGCCCCGCGGAGGGTGCCGGGTCGGAAGCCGTTGCCGAAATCCCTGGCCATTCCATCGCGGGCCAGCGCACGTCCGCACCCACGCGCGATTCCACCGGCCACAGGCCCGACTCCGCTCGAACGCCGGCGCCACGACCGCCGGCGTTCCGGGCGCGCCGCTTGGCGATCCGGCACCGGGCATCCACGCCTGGCGCTTCGAACCAGCGCTGGTGCACGCCGTGGACGCCTTGTTCGCCGGCAAGCCTGCAGATGCGCTGTCCAATGACGCGCCAGCGCAAGGTGCCGCCCACGACCCTGAGCCCCTCTCCCCCGTGAGACGGGCTGGGGTGAGGGTACGTCCGCACCAGGGACACCCACCCCATGAACCAATGCACCACGCCAGTCGCATGGCCGGCCCGCACCGCGTCCGCGCCTCTCAGCGATCGCGCCGGGCACGCACCGCCCGCGCTCCACCGGCGTCAACGCTGCTGCGCGCCCCCACTGCATGCCAGCACAGGTGTGCGCAGCATGACCGGGCGCGAGCGCGTATCCGCCAACGGAATGCCAACGCCATGACCCCCAAACCTGTTCGCCGCCCTCAACCAGAGCGGCGCCCTGCGCACCCTGGATCTGGCCTTCGCGCAAAGCCTGCAACGCCTGGAACCGGACACCGATCCACAGGTGCTGGCCGGCGCTGCGCTCGCCTCGCTGGCGGTCACCAGCGGCCACGCCGGGCTGGACCCCGCCCGCGCCGCCATGGTGCTGACGCGCGCGACGGCCCGCCGCCGACCTTCCCGGACCCCGCCGACTGGCAACGCAGCCTGGCCGCCTCGCGCTGGGTCGACCAACCGCAGCCCGAGGCCCCGGCCGCCGCCGATTGCCCGCTCGTCCTCGAACGCGGCCTGCTCTACCTGCGCCGCTATCGCGAGTACGAACGCCGCCTGGCCCTGGGCCTGCAACGCATCGCCGCGCAAGCGCCGCCGCCGGTCGACGCCGCCACGCTGGCGCCGCTGTTCGCGCAGTTGTTCCCGAACGCCACCGCAACGCCTCGCAGCGCGGCCCCAACCCCTCTCCCCCGGCAGAGGGCGCCCGCAGGGCGGGTGAGGGGTCGGCCCTGCCCGCGCCCTCCCTCCAGCAAGAGGGCACAAATCCGCCTGCGCCGTCCATCACGGGGGCGAACCAGGCAGCGCCAGCCCGCAGCCCCGACCGCCAAGCCCAGGCCGCGGCCCTCGCGCTGCGCCGCATGCTGCTGCTGGTCACCGGCGGCCCCGGCACCGGCAAGACCACCACCATCGCCCGCATGCTGCTGCTGCGCATCGCCCAGGCCCGGACCGCCGGCACATCGCCGCCGCGCATTGCCCTGGCCGCGCCCACCGGCCGCGCCGCCGAGCGCATGGCCGAGAGCCTGCGCCTGGCCGTGGCCCGCGCCATGGAGCAAGGGCTGCCGCCTCCCCCCGCCACACCGACCCCGGAGACGTCCCCCTCCCACCTACCGCACCGGACCAAGACGCTTTCCCTCTCCCGCCTGCGGGAGAGGGCGGCCGCAGGGCGGGTGAGGGCAGTGCGCCCACCGATCTCCCGTCCACCGCACCGCACCCAGACGCTTTCCCTCTCCCGCTTGCGGGAGAGGGTGCCCCCGCAGGGCGGGTGAGGGCAGTGCGCTCATCGACCCGCACGGGAACTCCGCCCTGCCCAGCGGCGCCAGCACCCTACATCGTCTGCTCGGCGTCATCCCGGATTCCCCGCACTTCCACCACAATGCCGACAACCCGCTGCCGTTCGACCTGATCGTGGTCGACGAAGCGTCCATGGTCGACCTGCCGCTGATGTGCAAACTGGTCGAAGCCGTCGCCGATGGCACCCAGCTGATCCTGCTCGGCGATGCCGACCAGCTGCCTTCGGTGGAAGCCGGCGATGTGCTGGCCGCCATCCTGCAGGCCGCCGGCCCGGGCGATGCCCTGCAGCCAGAGGATGCCCAGGCCCTGCAACCGCTGCTCGGCAGCGCGCCTGTCGATCCGCCTGCGGTCACCTCCGCCACCCGCAGCGGCGGCCTGGCCGGCCACCGCGTGCACCTGCTGCGCGGCTATCGCCAGGCCGAGGATTTCGCACTGGCGCCACTGGCCGACGCCATCCGCGCCGGCGATGCCGACACCGCCTTGGCCCTGCTAGGCAGCGGCGAACTGCCCGGCGTGTACTTCCACGAAGACGGCGAAGACCCGCTGACACTCGGCCGCGATGCGCTGCTCGCCCACTGGCGCGCGCTGGCCAACGCGCAAGACCCCGCCGCCGCCCTGCGCGATGCCGCCCGCCTGCGCCTGCTCACCGCGGTGCGCGCCGGCCCGCAAGGCGCGCGCGGCCTCAACGCCCGCATCGAACAACTGCTGGCCGACACCGGCGCCGGCGCCCGTCGTCTGGGCGGCGCCTCGCCCTGGTTCCAGGGCCGCCTGCTCCTGATCACCGAAAACAGCTACCGCCACGGCCTGTTCAACGGCGACGTCGGTATCTGCCTGCGCAGCGACCCGCGCCTTGCCTGGCCGCAGCGACGCGCGCCCGGCCCCGGGCAGGGCGATGCAAGTGCCGTGACCACGCGTGGCCACGCGCCACCGTCGCCAAGGCCGGGCCACGCCGGCGACCGCGTACACCATGACGCCCCCGCCACCGACAGCCGTGCCCAAGGCCCCTTGGTCGCCTGGTTCGAAGGCGACGGCGACGGCCAGGTGCGCGGCTTCCATCCCGCCGCACTTCCCGCGCACGAAAGCGCCTTCGCCATGACCGTGCACAAGGCCCAAGGCAGCGAATTCGACGAGGTCTGGCTGCAACTGCCCACCCGCGACGCCCGCGTACTCAGCCGCGAACTGCTCTACACCGGCCTCACCCGCGCCCGCCGCGCCCTGCACCTGGCCGGCAGCGAAGCGGTCATGCGCGCCGCGCTGGCGCGGCACGCCGCACGCATCTCGGGGTTGGCGTGGCGCTTGGGTGCAAAAGACGACAAGCCACCGCCAGTTCCAGCACCCACGCCAGCGCCGCTTCCACAACCGCCGCCTAGTGCGCCTGTGCAAGGTGCGCTGTTCTGATCCAATCCAGTCGGTGCCGGCGCTCGTCCCGCAATGGCAGACTGCACGTTCGTAACGGGTTGCGTCATATAACGCAGGCCGTTATGGCTGTCACATGATCAGGAGCTTTATCGACAAGGAAGCCGAGAAGATCTGGCTGGGTGCGCGTTCCCGCCGGTTGCCTGCCGGCATCCAATTGGTCGCGCGCCGCAAGTTGCGCATGCTCAATGCCGCCGCGCCCATCTTGACGATCTGCGGATCCCGCCCGCCAACCGGCTGGAAGCGTTGAAGGGCGAGCGGCGCGGCCAGTACCGCATCCGGATCAACGATCGATGGCGCATCTGCGTCCGATGGATGGAAGGCGATGTGGTCCAGGTCGAAATCATCGATTACCACTGAGCACGAGGCATCTGTCGATGACGGTCCTGCCCAATATCCACCCTGGCGCAATTCTGCTTGAGGAGTTTCTCCAGCCTCTGGGCATCAGCCAGAACGCACTGGCACGCGCCACCGGCGTCCCGCCGCGCCGTATCAACGAAATCGTGCTGGGCAAGCGCGGCATCACTGCCGACACTGCCGTGCGTCTGGCCGCCGCGTTGGGAACCTTCGAGCGCTTCTGGCTTGGCCTGCAGGCCGACGACGAGCTGGAGCAGGCGCATCGCGCGCTGGGCGACTTGCCGGCGCGGATCAAGCGGCTGGCGGCATGATCCGGGCGGCTTCCAGCACATGCTGCTAAGTCGGCGCAGCGTCTGCGCTGCTCGCCAACACCGGCGTCGGGTTGGGTCGATGCGGCGGCGTGCTGGCCGGTGACGCTTCGTCGCCGCACACAGGAATTCACCACGCCGCCATGGCGCTGGGTTGGACGTGGGTAACGTTGCGCGCCTGGCCGTCCGCTGGATCGCGCGATCGCGCCGCACGCAGGGCCGCGGCCCACTGACGCACGCGTCAGCGCTGACACGCGACTGTTTCGCGCGGCGTTGCGCCTGCATGGCCGTGAGCCCGGTCTGTCGTGTTGCCAACAGGCGCTGCCAGCACCGCCGTTCACTCTCAGAGGTCCTCCCATGCAGCCCACCGCAATCCGTTCCACCACCGGCTTGCCCAGCGCAGACATGACGGCTGACCTGCGCGATCCTCCACCCGTCTCCGCGCAGGCACAGTCCTCCGCCGCCGCGGCGCCGCCGGACGCCTTGCAGGCGATGATTGGCCGTGCTCCCGCCCGGACGCGCCACGGCACCGACGCACGCAGAGCCTGCCCGCGCGATTGACGCCTGCCCAGCGCAGCATGCTGGCCGAACTCGGCGTCGCCGACACGCCCGTGCTGACGCCCACCGAGGCGGCCGTGCTGCGGGAGCTGCGTCTGCACCGGCCGCAGCTCCCGCTGGACACGGCGCTGTTCACCGACCCGAACAAGGACCCCGACGATGTCGTGACCTACACCATCGCCAAGCAGCTGCAGGTCGAAGGCTTTTTGCGTCTGACCGATGTCGTCGTCACCCTGGGCGATGCCGCCATGCGATCGCAACGCGCGCAGCTGGCAAAAGGTGTCTTCGATCGCCTGGCTTTGCCGGATGTGCGCGTCGCGCGCGGCCAGGACTATCCCATGACGCCCACGCAGGCCCGGGAGCATTCCAAATTCCTCGCCGAGGGAGCCGCGCTGCGTGCGGCGCCGGACGCGGTGCACACCGATGGCGTCCGTGCGATGCGTCAGCGCCTGGCGCGCTCGCCCCACAAGCTCGGCATGGTGGTCATCGCCGGAATGACCGATGCCAGCGCCCTGCTTGCCGAGGCGGGCGATCTGGTGCGGGACAAGGTCGCGTCCATCACCATCATGGGAGGCATCGACCCGGCCAAAGACGCCGATGGCCTCGTGCAACCGGATACGCGCGCCTACAACAACGCCACCGACATCCACGCCGCCCGTGCGCTCTACCGCCGCGCGCAGCAACTCGGCATTCCCCTGCG
The DNA here is from genome assembly GCA_022749655.1 of Xanthomonas phaseoli pv. phaseoli. Classification (GTDB taxonomy): domain Bacteria; phylum Pseudomonadota; class Gammaproteobacteria; order Xanthomonadales; family Xanthomonadaceae; genus Xanthomonas; species Xanthomonas phaseoli. The sequence continues at coordinate 503,685 of CP094243.1, read as the reverse complement.
CATCCTGAGCAAGGAGGCTGCCTACAGGGCCGCCGTGCCGCCGGCGTTCTACGAAGGCATCGCACGCAATGGCCACCCGGTGGGCGAGTACCTGCGCGATGTCCAGAAAAACGCCTTGAAAGGCCTGTGGGAAGGCATCCAGGCCAACCTGATCCCCGGCCTGGATTCGGCGTGGTTCTTCCGTACGTTCGTCACGGCAGAAGCCCAAGAGGCTGCGGCAACGGGTCGGCAAGCTGCCATGAGCTTCGACGCCATCTGGCCGCAGGTGACCAAGCTCAATCTCTACGATCCGCTGACCTTGCTGGCGGCGCTGCCCGGCACCGCGCGCCTGCTGTTCCAGCCAACGCCCATGCACCGCGAGGGAGCCAGCCCGGTGGAGCACGTGGGCCACGCCGAGGTTGTGCGTCCGGAAAAAGCCAGGTTATTGCTGTCGGCGCTGGCCAAGGCCGCGCTCGCCCAGCAGGACCAGGGGCAACACGCGCGCTGAGCGGTTGGCAGCATTCGCGGAGTGGCGCCGTCCGGCGTCATCCGCGAAGCGCGAGGTTGGGCATCCCCAATTCGTCCGCCTGCGACCAGGTCGGGCGGCTTACTTGCCCCTCTTTTCCTGCTTGGCCGCGCGCTTTTCTTTCAGCGTCTTGGTCGGCTCTTTCTTCTGGTTCTTCTTCTGGTCCATCCCCTTGCTCATGACACCCTCGTGGTTGCTGGATTGAACGCGCTGGCAGCGCCGGACCCGGCGCGCCAGCGCACACTAAGGCTTGTGCGCCATCGAAGGGCAGAGGGTCTGGCGCAGTGGAGCACGTGACACCCGGTGGCGGCCGCCGGCCCCATCGCCTCAACGTGGCGCAAGCAGCCTGGCAAGGGTATCGGGCCGCCCGGCCAGCCGTTCCAGCCGTGGGTAGCGCAGCGGCCCGGTGTACTGGATCTGCACGTCCGCGCGCTGCCCGTCCTGCGCAATGCCCAACACGATGGGGCGGCGTGCCGCGCCGCGCACCGCATCGCGCAACGCGTCCTGCGAGAACGGCGATCCATTGACGGTCGACACGCGCGTGCCCGGCCGCAGCCCGGCGGCGAAGGCGGGGCCGTTCCAGGCCACCGTGCGCAGCATGCCGTCGGCGCGCGCCGTCAATCCGATCGAGTAGGTGAGATCGGCAACGCCAGCTTCGTCTTCGCTGGCACGGAACGCCGCCGTCGGCGTGTCGGTGTAGACCAGCGACCAACCGTGCTGGGTCAGGCCGCGCGTGGTGTCCAGTTCGTCGTGGGCATCGATCCATCCGCGCAGGAAGCGTGCCCAGTCCGCTGGCGCCACGGCATGCAAGGTGGCGCAGATGTCCTCGAACGTATAGGTGCGCGTGGGCGCGTCCGGGGCGGCCCCGGCGAAGAAGCGCTGCGCGAAATCGTCGATGCTGCGCTTGCCGCCGCTGCGCGCGCGCAGTTCGGCATCCACCGCCAGCCACAGCATCACGCCTTCGGCGTAGTAATCGCGCCGGCGCTGCCAATCGCGCCACGCCACCGGCTGGCGCAACATGAAAGCCGGGTAGTGCACGTCGTCGGCTAAAGAGCGCCATGCCCGGCCGGGCCGCGTTGCGATCTCCGCCGCTTCCAGCGCCAGGCGGTCGCGCACCTCATCGGGCGTGAACTGGCCGGCCCGCGTCGCCAGCACCCGTCCCCAGAACTCGGTCTGTCCTTCGTACATCCACAACAGGCTTCCGGAGACCGGCACGTTCGGCGTGGGTGCCCATAGATCGGCAGGCGTCCGGTAAAAGCCGTTCCAGGCATGCACGATTTCGTGCGCAATCAGGTCGCGCGAGAGGAGTTGGCCCGGCCAGTCCTGGAAATGCGACGACGCCAGACCGTTCTCGCTGGAGGCGCGATGCTCGGTGCCGCCGGAAGCGCCTTCGTCGCTCAGCCGCGCCAGGATGGCGTAACGCGCAAACGGTGGCGGACCGAACACCGCGCCTAGCTGCGCAAGCAGCGAACGGAGTTCGGCCACACGTGCGGGCGGCACCTGCAGGTCGGCGGGCCGCTGCGCCACGATATCCAGCGACACCGCCCCGGTCAGCGGCAGCTGCGCGGCAAATCTGCCGGCAAGCACCGGCGTGTCCAGCAGCGTTTCCAGCGATGTCGTCTTGAAGGCGTAGTGCATGCCGCGCACGCGCTCCACGTCCAACGCACTGAACGGTCGCAGCCCGTCCGGCAGCGTCAGCATGGCGGCCACCGCAATGTTGCGGGCATACCACCCGGCCGGATACAGCACCAACCGCTGCCAGGGCACCGACACGATGTCGCGTGTCAGCAACTCGCCGCCGGCCAGCATCTGGAACCGCACCTCAATCTGCTGCACACCGGCCGGCACATCTACATGGAAGGCATGCGGTTCGTAGGCATCGCGCCGCCATGCCAGGCGGCGGCCCGCTGCGCTGACCTCCAGGCCGGCAAGATCGGTCACCGTCAGACTCGGCCCATGGCTGGCAGCCTCCCAACGTGGATACAGCAACGTCACGGCACCGCTGGCGTCTACCGGTATCTGCTGGTGCACAGTGAAGATGCGGCGCGCGACGTCGGTGGCATCCACGTCCGCGCGCATCACCCCGGCAAAGGCGCGGTCCACCGGCGGCGCAACCGTCGGCGTCGGGGCAACGTAGGTCGGGCCGCGACTGGATTGCGCGAACCCTTGACCTGCGAACAGTGCGAGCACCACCGCCAAGACCGACGCACGCGCAAAGCAAAAAGGGGGAAGTGGCTTGAATGGATGCGCATTGCACGGCCTTGAACAAGGCCGTGATCCTATACGCCTGCAACACCCTGCAGCCATCTCGAAAACAGCGCGCTGCTCCAGCTCGCTTTTAGCGCGTTCACCCGCATCGAAAGACCGAGCGCCCGCGCGACCGTCAAGGGTTACACGCGGGCGCCGGTGACAACTGCGGCCTTGGAGCGGCTTACACCACGTGGCGAGCAATCGTCAGGTGGGCGCGGACAGCGCGCTCAAAACCGCAGTGGACGAGTGCTACATGCCGATTCCGAGCACCGGCCGCGCCCGCCTGGCGGCTGCGCCGTCGTTTTGTTCGCTGCCCTTATTTGGCCGGCACGCGCTCGTACTGCTCTCCACCGGTGTTGAGATGGCCGTTGCTTTCGTCGATGGCGAAGTTCACCGTCTCGCCATCGTTGGTCACCTGCAGCGCGCCGTCCTTGTAGACCGCCGGGTAGCTCTCGGTCTTGGGCTGGCGGCTGAAGAACTTCGGCGTGGTGCTGCGCACCATGAAGGTCTCGCCATTGCGCTCGATGTCCATCGTCTCGTCCTGCGACTGCAGGTTGACCCAATGCCCAACGAACTTCTCGCCTTCCACCTTGGCGCAACCGCTCATCAACAGTGCCGCGGCCAGCGCGGTGCCCATCCACTTCATCATCGTGCATTCTCCAGTTGAGGCTGCAGCGAGGATGGCGGGTGGGGATGTATGGGAGGTCAAGGAGCCGCCATGATCCATGGCGCGCAGCCCTGATGTACTTTTGAGCGAGATAACAACGCCTCTGGCCGGGTTGATCGCTCTGGTAGTGCTGCGTCTGAAGGGACGACGCCATGGAACAGACACCTGGCGATTCTCCGACCGCCGAGTACCAACGTGTCGCTTGTAGACCATATCCAGATCTCGCACCCCTATCTGGTCCGCGTCGTCCGCTGCGGCGAAGGGTTTGAAGTTACCTTGAGCGATGCCTCCCATGCAGAATTCCGTGTCTTCGAATTATGTCCCGCAGCAGAAGTTTGGCCCGGCTACAAAGAAGTCGAAAGTAGCCTTGGCGTGGTAATCCCCCACTTCTAGCGGTCGCCAGAAGTGGAGCTAAGCGGCCATCGCCAACTTCATGGCAGGCGTGATGCCGCCGAGCGCCATATTCGGACGCTCGTGGTTGTACGTCCATAGCCAGCGGGTGGCTTTGTCCTGCACCTGGTCGATGGTGTCGAACAGGGTTTGGGCGAGCCAGGCGTAGCGGATGGTGCGGTTGTAGCGTTCAACGTAGGCGTTCTGCTGTGGCTTGCCCGGCTGGATGTGCTCGACCCGGATACCATGCCGCTGCGCCCAGGACAGCAACGCGCCACTGATGTATTCAGGGCCGTTGTCGCAGCGGATCACGGCGGGCTTGCCGCGCCACTCGATGATCTGCTCCAGCGATCGGATCACACGGGCTGACGGCAGCGACAGATCCACCTCGATCCCCAGCCCCTCGCGATTGAAGTCGTCGAGCACATTGAACAGCCGGAAGCTGCGGCCGTCGGCCAACTGGTCGTGCATGAAGTCCATCGACCAGACCTGGTTGATAGCCTCCGGCACCGCCAGAGGCTCGGGCCGCTCACGCACCAGCCGCTTCCTCGGCTTGATCCGCAGGTTCAACTCCAGCTCGCGGTAGATCCGGTAGACCCGCTTGTGATTCCAGCCAAAGCCCTTCACGTTGCGCAGGTACAGGTAGCACAGGCCAAAGCCCCAGTCGCGATGGGCGGTCGTCAGGCGGACCAGCCAGTCGGCGATCCGGGCGTTCTGCTCGCTGGCCTTGGCCTGGTAGCGGAAGCAGGTCTCGCTCACCGCGAAGGCCTGGCAGGCGTGGCGGATGTTCGTACGCCCGCTCGTGACTGCCGATTGGGCCATCTCGCGTCGCTGAGATGGCCTCACCATTTTTTTGCGAGCGCTTCCTTCAGCAGGTCGGTACTGAGCTGCGCCTCGGCGTACATCTTCTTGAGCCGGCGGTTCTCCTCCTCCAGCTCCTTCATGCGCGCGACCATGGACACGTCCATGCCGCCGAACTTGCTGCGCCACTTGTAGAACGTGGCCGAGCTGATGCCGTGCTCGCGGCACAGCTCCGGCACGGGCGCACCGGCCTGGGCCTGCTTGAGCACGGCGATGATCTGGCTGTCGGTAAAGCGGGACTTCTTCATGGAACCTCCTCGAGAAAGGATACGAGAAAATTCCACTTCTGGCGTCTGCTAATGGGCGGGGGATTACCGCGTGATCGAAGAAGATGGCAGCACGTTTTGGCTCTGCGGGACGGGGGTTCCATGGAGGAGGCCGTGGAAGATGCGTTGATGAAGTTCACCAATTGGGCCGTGCATCCAGCGCATGTCACTGCAAACAACTTCTGCATGCGACCGACGCGTGCTGATGACCTAGCTAGGCATTGATGTATCGTCCGTCGCGCTTGTCTATCCGCCAAGCCCGACAACGCGTCACGTGCGAACCTGTTGCGACAAAACACCCGCTCAAATACGCTGTCGAACTGCCTTCGCAAAGTACGGAGATAACGTGAAGCACATATGGATAGCGGTGCTGGCGACAGGATGTGCCGTTGTCTCGACGTGGGCCGAGGCCGTTGCAATCCGGTGCGACACTTGCCGAGTAGACAGCGATTTTCGTGCTGAAGCGGTGGGCAGGGGACCTGGCACCCACATCGTCTACAACGTAAAAGATAACCTGGTTCAACAGTGGTCCGTTGGATCGGACGGCGACACAGTGCCGGCAGCGGTGAAAACTCCACCGACACCCGTCGTGCCGCAGCAGAGGCCATCAACGGGAGCGACACGACAGGTCGCGAATGCGCACACGTTCCACGTGATCGGCGCGGGCACCATTCGACCTATCTACAATATCCCGATCGAGATGCTGGGATTGAATTCTCTTGCACGCGAGAAAAGCGCATACGATTACGTCACCGATGCAAATCTGAGGGCCATGGTTGAATCTGCCACGGGCAGCAGCTCGCTGATAAAACAGGTCACAGGCTCCGGGACCACGGCGTCGCTGGCCAACCCGCATCGGGCAAACCTGCTTTTCAGGGTTGTCTTCAAGGACGGCTCCTATGTCGGCGTGATCGTTGATGTGAATCGGGCCAACGGAAAATCCGAACCCGGTAGCGAAAGAACAGCAGCGGGCCAATCGATTCCGGGCCAAGCCAGCGAACTCTCTGGCACCTGGACCAACAACGGGGGCGACAACCTGGCCCCGATGGTGGCGCACATGCAACGCCTTGGCGGCACCGTGAGCGACGCGGGGGCTGCGGGCGCAGGCGGCACAATCACCGCCATCGTGTGCGTGGCTCAGCACTGCACGGTCGCGCGTTCGGCGTCGTGATCGATCGTTGGAAGACATTCCAGCGCTGATGACGACCGTTCTTCAGGCGACTGGAGCGCGCGACATGGCACAGGCAGGAAACCGCAAAAAAACCGCGCTCAGGTGTCACCCAAGATCGCGCTGCAGGCTCATCGCCACGCTGGAGCAGATCGATCGGCCCTCCGTGTTGCGCCGCACGGCCAGCGCGCAAGGCGACATGGCGTGGCGACGCGATGCCGGAGTCCCCGGATCGGCGGCAACCATTGGACAAGGCCACCGAAGAAGTGAGCCCGGCCACGTTGCCCGCCAACATGGCGACAACCGTCACCTGCGCGCGGTCGAGCGCGCGGTCGCTCTGGCTGATCGCAGCGCTCTTGCAGGCGGCCTAAATCGCCATGACCCCGCCATCGATAAACAACTCGTGCCCCGCGATGAAGCTGGACGCATCCGAGGCCAGGAACAGCACCGCCTCGGCGATCTCTTCGGCATCGCCCAAACGCCCGAACGGAATCATCTGCTTGAACGCGTCCTCGGCTCCTGCATTGGCGTCCAGGTAGGTCTGCATGGCCGGTGTGTGCACCATGCCGGGCGACATCACGTTCACGCGGATGCCGCGGCTTTTCAGGTCGCTCGTCCAGGTGCGGGCGAACGAGCGGATGGCCGCCTTGGTGGCGCTGTAGACCGAGAGCGCGCCGATGCCCTTGCTGCCCGCCACGGAGCCGGCCAGGATCACAGCCCCACCGCTGGCCATCAGCGGCAGCGCCTTCTGCACGGTGAAGACCGTGCCCTTGATGTTGGTCGCCAGCAGGCGCTCCAGGTGCGCGATGTCGATCTCGCCCAGCGCGGCCGACTCGGAAACGCCCGCGTTGGCGAAGACGACATCCAGCCGGCCGTGCTCCTGCTGGATGCGCGCATAGAGCCGGTCCAGGTCCTCGGGCACGCCGACATCGCCCTGCACGCCCGCCGCGCCGCCGCCGATCTCCGCCACCGCAGCGTCCAGCCGGTCCTGCCGCCGCCCGGTGATGTAGACCTGCGCGCCCTCGGCCGAAAACGCCTTCGCCGTCACCAGCCCGATACCGTCGGTGCCCCCGGTGACCACGACCACCTTGCCTTCGAATCGCTTGCCCATTGTGCTTCCCTGATAAGTGGAGGATTGCTCCACTTATTATATGGAGGTAGCCTCCACTTCCACAAGTCACGCCGGAAGAGCCAGTTGACCGCCGATACGCCCTTGCGCGCCGATGCCCAGCGAAACCGCGAACGCTTGCTCGCCGCAGCTGAGCAGGTCTTCCTGGAGCGCGGTGCCGAAGCGTCGATGGAAGACGTCGCAAAACGCGCCGGCGTCGGGATCGGCACGCTGTATCGGCGCTTCCCCACCCGCGAGTCGTTGTTTGCCGCGGCCTACAGCGGGCGTTTCCTGTCGCTGGCTGCTGCCAGTCACGCGCGCGCCAGTTCGCTCGACGCGCTGGCTGCGCTGCGCGCGTATCTCGAGGACCTGGCACTGCATACCAGTGTCTATCGTGGGCTGGCTGCGTCGCTGGGCGCAGTGCTGCAGAGCGGCACGCCAGGGTGCGAGGCCGTCAGCAAGCAAGGGCAGCAGCTGTTGCGCAGCGCGCAAAAGCGCGGCGTCGTCCGCCGCGATGTGTCCTTCGACGATCTCGTCGTCGTCGCCATTGCCACCTCGCTGGCCACCGAACAGCTTGGCTCCCCAAAGACGCGCATCGCGCACCTGATCGGGCTGTTCGTCGACGGCATTGCAGCGCCAGGGGCGGGAGCGGCTGCGTAAGTCAGCCGCCAACGCGCTGGCGCCTGGAGTGCTTCATCGTCGTCTTGGGTGATGGCGAGCAACCCACGCAACGCGCAGGCGTTGACATGGGAGAACGATCGTTCTACCTTGGCGCCGTGGACAAGCCAACCAACGACACCCAACAGAAGATCCTGGCAACGGCAGAGGCGCTGATCTACCAGCACGGCATCCATGCCACCGGCATGGACCTGCTGGTGAAGACCTCAGGCGTGGCGCGGAAAAGCATCTACCGCCACTTCGATAACAAGGACGAGGTGGCCGCCGCTGCATTGAACGCGCGCGACGTCCGTTGGCTCGCGTGGTTCAGGCAGCAATGCGACAAGGCCGCCCGTCCCGAGGCGCGCATCCTGCGCATGTTTACGGTGCTCAAGGAATGGTTCCAGTCGGAGGGTTACCGCGGCTGTGCGTTCATCAACACCGCAGGCGAGGTCGGGGACCCCGACGATCCGGTTCGCAAGATCGCCAGGCACCACAAGCAAAAGTTGCTCGACTACACGCTGGAACTGACCGGGCAACTGGCTATCACGCAGCCGGACGCACTGGCGCGCCAGCTGCTGCTTCTCATGGAAGGCGCAATCACCGTCTCGCGCGTGATGGGTGACGAGGACGCCGCAGACACCGCAAGGGATATCGCGCAGTTGTTGCTAAAACAGGCCACCGGCTAGCGGCCTGACGCTCCGCCGCACTCTCAAAACAACGATGTATCCACTTCGATTGGAGGCTTTGCCATGTCCAACGCTCACGCTCGCCCGCCGCTTCCCCCGTTCACCCGCGAATCGGCGATCGAAAAGATACGACTTGCCGAAGACGGTTGGAATTCCCGCGACGCCGATAAAGTGTCGCTTGCCTATTCGCTCGACACACAATGGCGAAACCGTGCCGAGTTCACCAACGGCCGGGAACAAGCCCGGCAGTTCCTTGCGCGCAAGTGGAACAAGGAGCTCGAGTACCGCTTGATCAAGGAGCTGTGGGCCTTTACCGAAAACCGTATTGCCGTGCGCTACGCCTACGAATGGCGCGACGACTCAGGCAATTGGTTCCGCTCCTACGGAAACGAGAACTGGGAATTCGGCGCCGATGGCCTGATGGAACGCCGCTTCTCGTGCATCAACGACATGCCGATCAAGGAGAGCGACCGCAAATTCCACTGGCCGCTGGGCCGTCGCCCGGATGATCATCCAGGGCTGTCTGACCTGGGTATGTGAGAATTCCAGAGCGAACGAGAAAAAGCCCTCGGCAATGGTTCCGCTCGGGGCTTTTGTCTCGCTCAGGGCCGTGTCATCGGCACGCAAAGAGGACAAGGCCGCAAGGCAGAGGGTCAAGCTCGCCCAGAAAGTCGACCTGACCTCATTTTCGATCACTCAGGATGATTCCTTCGCAAAGGACGTCGTCGCTTCTCGCAAAAATCCCGTTCCTGCGCCACCTGACGTATCTATGGGCGTCGGAATGCGCGATCACCTCAAGAATTCTCAGATGGGTCTCAGGTGTTGAGTCGACCAGTTGCCGCGCGTGCCGAGGAGCTTCCCGCGACCATCCAACTTGTCGAGTGACCATGACCACCACCGCTTTTTGGACCCTGGCCGATTGGCAATCGGCGTATGCGCAGGGCGCCGCTCCTGCCGAACTGCTGTCTTCCCTCATCGCCGGCCTGCCGCAAGGCGATGTCGCCTGGATTTCCCGGCTCTCCCTCGACGGCCTGCAGTCGCGGCTTGCCGGACTTGCCCAACAACTGATGCGCGTTGGCGGCGACCTGTCCAAGCTGCCCCTCTACGGCGTGCCCTTCGCCGCGAAGGACAACATCGATGTCGCGGGGTTGCCCACGACCTGTGCCTGCCCGGAGTTCGCCTACCAGCCGACGCACAACGCCACCGTGATCGATCGGCTTGAAGCCGCTGGCGCGGTGGTCATCGGCAAGACCAACCTCGACCAGTTCGCCACCGGCCTGGTGGGCACGCGCTCGCCCTATGGCCCGGTGCCCAATGCCTTCAAGGCCGAGTACATCAGTGGTGGATCCAGTTCGGGCTCGGCCTCCGTGGTGGCCCGTGGCCTGGTGCCGTTTGCGTTGGGCACCGATACCGCCGGCTCCGGCCGCGTGCCGGCCGGCCACAACAACCTGGTAGGCCTGAAGCCTACGCGCGGATTGGTCAGCACCAGCGGACTGGTGCCTGCCTGCCGTACGCTGGATTGCATCACGGTGCTGGCGCTGAGCGTCGATGACGCCGATGCAGCGCTGTGCGCGATGGGCGGCTTCGATGCCACCGATGCGTATTCGCGTCAGGCGCCGGTCCGTCCCGCCAGCTGGCCCGCCAAGCCCGTGCTGGGCATTCCCGCCTCGCCCGACTGGTTTGGCGACATCCAGGCCGAGCGCGTCTACACCGATGCGCTGCGACAGTTGGAAACCATCGGCGTGGAACTGGAGCCGATCGACTTCGCGCCGCTGTTCGATGTCGCTGCGCTGCTCTACGAAGGCCCCTGGGTCGGCGAACGCTACGCCGCCATCGAGGAGCTGATGAACGCCAAGCCAGAGGTCGTGCACCCGGTGGTGCGCGACATCGTCCAAAAGGCGACGAATTACAGCGCGGTGGACGCCTACAAGGCCGAGTACCGCCGCATGGCGCTGGCACGCAAGGCCGACGCTCTCATGCAGGGGCTGGATGGCCTGCTGGTGCCCACCGCGCCCAGCATCTACACCATCGAGCAGTTGCTGGCCGACCCGGTGACGATGAACGCGCGCATGGGCGTCTACACGAACTTCGTGAACCTGCTCGACTTCAGCGCCATTGCGCTGCCGGCCGGCATGCGCGCCGATGGGTTGCCGGCAGGCATCACGCTGATCGCACCGGCTTGGCACGAGGCGCGGCTGGTCGCGTTCGGCCGGCGCTGGCAGGCGGCCGCGCCTTGGAAGCGCGGTGCTTCGCAGCAGGAGCTGCCACCGGTCGATGCGCCAGCCGCCCCAAGCCTCGATGGCCAAGTCATCGTCGCAGTCGTCGGCGCGCACCTGTCGGGCATGCCTTTGAACGGGCAGCTCACCGAGCGCGGCGCCACGCTGCTGGAGAGCACGCATACCTCGGCGGCGTATCGCCTCTATGCCCTGCCCGGTACCGTGCCGCCCAAGCCGGGGCTGCTGCGCACGGGCGAGGGCGCGCCCATCGCGGTCGAACTGTGGGCCATGCCGGTCGAGCGCTATGGCTCCTTCGTCGCCCTGATCCCATCGCCCTTGGGTATCGGCAGCCTGGATCTGATCGATGGCCGCACGGTCCAGGGGTTCGTCTGCGAGTCCTGGGCCACGCGGGGAGCGGAGGACATCACTGCGCTAGGCGGTTGGCGTGCGTACGTCGCCCGGAAGAACTAGACCATCGCGCCCGAACTTCACCTACCCATTCGCAGTGGGCTCCGGTCCGAAGCCAAGCCGCTGCATCGTCCGGAGCACGCCATATGTTCAAGAAGGTCCTCATCGCCAATCGTGGGGAGATCGCGGTGCGCATCGCGCGCACGCTCAAGAAGATGGGGGTGACGTCGGTCGCGGTGTATTCCGACGCCGACCATGACAGCCTGCACGTGAGCGTTGCCGACGAAGCGGTGGCGCTGAACAGCGGCGGTGGCAGCAGCGCCGCCGAGACCTACTTGCGTGGCGATCGCATCCTGGAGATTGCCCGCAAGACCGGTGCCGGGGCCGTCATCCCCGGCTATGGCTTTCTGTCCGAAAACACCGCGTTCGCCGAGCAATGTGCGCAGGCCGGCGTCGTCTTCGTCGGCCCCACACCCGAGCAAGTGTGCCGCTTTGGCCTCAAGCACGCCGCGCGCGCGATCGCCGAGGCCGCCGGCGTGCCGCTGACACCTGGCACCGGCCTGCTGCAACGTCTGGACGACGCGATCGTCGCCGCACAGCGCATCGGGTATCCCGTCATGCTCAAGAGCACGGCCGGCGGCGGTGGCATCGGTCTGTCGCGCTGCGATAACGCAGCCGAACTGGCCACGGCCTACGATTCGGTGCAGCGCCTTGGCCAGAACTTCTTCAAGGACAGCGGCGTGTTCATCGAACGCTTCGTTGCCGATGCGCGCCATGTCGAAGTGCAGATCTTCGGCGACGGCAAGGGCCGCGTCGTGGCGCTGGGCGAGCGCGACTGCTCGCTGCAGCGGCGGCACCAGAAGGTGGTTGAGGAGACACCTGCGCCGCACCTGCCGCACGCGACCCGCACCGCCTTGCTGGACGCCGCGGTCAAGCTGGGCGAAGCGGTGAACTATGTCTCGGCCGGCACGGTGGAATTCATTTATGACGCTGCGCGCGATGCCTTCTACTTTCTTGAGGTCAACACGCGCCTGCAGGTCGAGCATCCCATCACCGAAGCGGTCACCGGGCTGGACCTGGTCGAATGGATGCTGCGCATTGCCGCTGGCGAGCCGCCATCCTTCGACGATCTGCCCACACCGCAGGGCGCTGCCATCGAAGTGCGCGTCTATGCCGAGAACCCCGTGCGCGGCTTTCAGCCTGCGCCCGGCGTACTGACCGATGTGCAGTTCCCCGAAGGCGTGCGCGTGGACACATGGGTGCAGACCGGCACCGAGGTGTCTGCCCATTACGACCCACTGATCGCCAAGGTCATCGCCCACGGCTCAGACCGTGAGCAAGCCCGCCAGAAGTTGCTGATGGCGCTGGAGTTGACGCGCCTTGACGGCAGCGCCACCAACCTGGACTACCTGCGCAGCATCGTGCAAAGCAGGGAATTTTCGGCCGGGACGGTGTCCACCTCGTTGCTGGACCGCTACGACTATGTCTCGCCCGTGGTCGAGGTGCTGGAATCGGGGACCTACACGACGGTGCAGGATTACCCTGGGCGTACCGGCTATTGGGACATCGGCGTGCCGCCCTCCGGACCGATGGATGACTACGCCTTTCGCCTGGCCAACAGCATCGTCGGTAACCACGAGAGCGCTGCCGGCCTGGAATGCACGCTGCAGGGGCCGACACTCAAGTTCCATGGCGATGCGGTGATCGCGCTCACCGGCGCGCCGGCACTGGCGACCCTGGACGACGGTGAACCGCTGCCCTGGTGGACGCCGATCGCAGTGCGCGCCGGCCAGGTGCTGCGCATCGCCAAGGCCGGCAGCGGCTGCCGCAGCTACATCGCGATCCGGCGTGGCATCGATGTGCCCGAGTACCTGGGCAGCAAGTCCACCTTCGTGCTCGGGCAGTTCGGCGGCCATGCCGGGCGCACGCTGCGCGTGGGCGATGTGCTGCCCATCAGCCGGCCCGAGCTGGCGGTCTGCGCCACGCCAGCGCCAGCCTGCGTGCCGGCCATGGCACCGCACGAACTGGTGCCCAGCTATGGCAAGCACTGGGACATCGGCGTGTTGTACGGCCCGCACGGCGCACCGGATTTCTTCAGCGAAGACAGCATCGCCAGTTTTTTCACCACCGACTACCAGGTGCACTACAACTCCAACCGCCTGGGCGTGCGGCTGGTGGGTCCCACGCCCAAGTGGACGCGCAGCGACGGCGGCGAGGCCGGGCTGCATCCATCGAATGTGCACGACTGCGTGTATGCCATCGGCAGCATCAACTTTACCGGCGATACGCCGGTGATCCTGACCTGCGATGGCCCCAGCCTGGGTGGCTTCGTGTGCCCGGCAACCATCGTCAAGGCCGAGCTCTGGAAGGTGGGCCAGGTCAAGCCGGGCGACACCATCCGTTTCAGGCGCATGGGCTTCGATGAAGCCCTGGCGCTGGAGAAGGCGCAGGACGAGGCCATCCGCCTGCTGCGCCCGCTGCCGGACCTGCCCGCGCTGGATCTTCCCGCGGCACCGGCGACGGTTTCCGAATGCGTGCTGGCCGAGCTGCCTGCCGAAGGCGAACGCCCGGCCGTGGCCTACCGGCAGGCTGGCGACAAGTACATCCTGCTCGAATACGGTCCCAACGTGCTCGACCTTCGGCTGCGGCTGCGCGTCCATCTGCTCATGGAAGCGCTCAAGGCCGCGAAGCTGGACGGCGTGCATGAGCTTTCGCCCGGCGTGCGCTCTGTGCAAATCCACTACGACAGCCGCGTCATCGCGCAGTCGGTGCTGGTCGAACGCCTGATCGCCTTGGAAACGCAATTGCCCAGCGTGGAGGGTCTTCAGGTCCCGAGCCGCATCGTGCATCTCCCAATGGCCTTCGAGGATTCGGCCACGCTGGGCGCGGTCACGCGCTACATCGAAACGGTGAAGGGCGACGCCCCTGGCTGCCCAACAACGTGGACTTCATCCAGCGCATCAACGGCCTGGACAGCCGCGAGGATGTTCGCACCACGGTGTTTGAAGCCAGCTACATGGTGCTGGGCCTGGGCGACGTCTACCTGGGCGCGCCCTGTGCCGTGCCGCTGGACCCGCGCCATCGGCTGCTCACGTCCAAGTACAACCCGGCACGCACCTTCACGGCTGAAGGCACGGTGGGCATTGGCGGCGTGTACATGTGCATCTATGGCATGGACTCGCCCGGCGGCTACCAGCTTGTGGGCCGTACGGTGCCGATTTGGAACACGTTCCTGAGAAACCGCCAGTTCGGCGCGGAACCCTGGCTGCTGCGCTTCTTCGACCGGGTGCGCTTCTATCCAGTGACCGAAGTCGAACTGGATCGGTTCCGGGCCGATTTCCGTGCCGGCCGCACGCACATCAAAGTCGAAGATGCCGTGTTTGATCTGGCCGAGCACGAGCGGCTGCTAGCGCAAGACGCAAGCAGTATCGACGCATTCCGGGAGCGGCAGCAGGCCGCCTACGCCACCGAAGTGGCGCTGTGGCAGAACGACCCCAGGGTGGACGCGGTGGAGGATGCCGAGGAGGTCGTCATGCAGGCTGTCCACGGAAGCGCGGTGGTGGCCGACATGTGGGGCAATGTGTGGAAGGTTCTTGTCGACGTCGGACAGCAAGTCCAGATCGGCGAACCGCTGGTGATCCTGGAAGCCATGAAGATGGAGTTCCAGGTCGCCGCACGTCAGGCAGGAACGGTCGCGGCCTTGCATTGCAAGGCGGGCGAGCCTGTCGCCGCGGGAGACGCGTTGGTGGTGATTCGACCGCACCCTGTGGCTGCGACTGCGCCTCACGCGTGACGTGGCGTCGCCGCGGTCGGTATGCCTGCGACGTCGCCAACAGCACGGGAGCGCCAGTGCTCCCTCGTGAGAGCTTCTTCGGCCAGCCCGAAGGCGAGAGGATCGGGCGATGTTTCTCTATTGCCCAGGGCGCCGCTTGCGCAGAAGTGCTCGATTACATCGGGATATTCAACACTCCCGACGCCACCCTGGTTCAATGAGCGACCTGTTTCCTGAGAGTTTGAACGCGCTACGCGCAACGAGGGTCTCGAATTTCTATGGAACCCTGGGCGTATCAGGTCAAGTGCATTCAGAAGGTCGGGCCGAGCGGGTTTCCAGATCGCCTGGCGGCAAGGCGGGTCAGTGTAGCCTACCCCTTCACCGACGCAGTCTGCCCGACGCTAGCCTGCAAAGGCAGATCCATATCCAAGGAGTGGGAATGAAAGCATTTCACGTTCGAGGAATTGTGTGGGAGACCGATGGCAAGCATCCTGTATTGCTCACTGAAGCCACGGTCGAACGCGCGAGCGAAGAAGACATCGCCGATGCGCTTAGCGATGCTTATGGACGGCTGGCGAGTGACTTCGCTGTCGTAGACGGTGCTGATGGCACCAGTGATCCGAGAGCGTGATTCCATCCTTGGACGAGCGCCATACCTGACGATTAGACTCTGGCGGCAACGAACCACATCGAGCATCCACGGAGTCTCAGCTTGCGGTTACTGATTCGCAGCATTGTGGTGTTTACCCTTTCGTTAGGCACGCTGGCCTGTGCTCAGGGACCGGGGACTGACCATGCCTCTCAGGAGAAAACGATGGAAGGACATCCCCCAGCGCCGCAGACGTGCGCTCCGAGCAAGACAAAGGCGCTGCTATTGCGGACAGGGCTGCAGACGAGGCCAGCCGGCGAGCCGCTCCCAATGCTGTGGTGTTGGGCGATTACCCACCATTGCCGCAAGGCCCGGCGCTAACGTCAGGTGTATTGGTCGAAGCCATCGTTCGAATGGCCAAATCATTCGAAACCAGAGCAGACATGGCGCCGATGCATGTTGCGCAAGTGTCAGGGCTTAAGGTGGCGCCAGACAGTCAAGGGCGGCGCACAGGGCTCCAGGGCGCGCTAGTTGCGGGGCGATACGAGTTCGCTGTGTGGAAGCCCTACGCACGTCATGCTGGGCACACCATCGAGCTGACCGTGCAGCCATCCGAGGCCTGCGAGCTGTCGTTCAAATCGCTGCATGACCCATTGGTTGCCGCCGGGTTCGGTGTGACCAAGAGCGCGGTGGGCTTCAAGCCGAGGGTTTACTTTGAGCGAGCACTCTCAGAAGGGCTTGGCTTGTATGTGGTCGTCAGCACGGACAAGCACGACGACCCACGCTGCGTTTCGCGGGTGAGGCTCGAAATAGAGCCGCGTGATGGCTGATCAGCGCGATATTGACCGGTTGCTACAGGACCTGGAGCAGCAGCCGGGCCTCCCCAAGGGCGCAGTGCGTGACCTTCGAGAGGCCATCGATACATCGCCTTATTTGACTTCGGTGATGACGCAAGCCATCGACCTGGGCACCCTGCGTCGCATGGAAGTGTCCAACCATCCGAACGAGGGCGGGCACTACGATGACAAGACGGGCACCGTCAGCATCAACACCTCGATTTTCGCGCCATCCATCCGGTCCGACCGCTTGGACATGTTGGCCGGAACATTGGGCACGAGACCGGGCATGCGCTGATGGCGCCGTCGGCGCAGGTTTCCTTGAACACCTTTGTGTTCAAGCTCGATACCGCCCTAAAAGACGGCGTCCAATACGGTGAGTCGGTGGTTGATGTGACCGCGCCATCCAAGGACTACATCGCGTCCGCGAGGCAGAACGAAGCCTTGGCCGAGTTGGTGAGCATGAATTCCGTTGCCAGTCGAGTGACGACGACCACGGGAGAGTTCAACCAGGCCCAGTTTCTGCGTCGCGTCGAGCCAACAACCGCTTGCGTGAAAGACGGAAAGCTAGAGCCAGGCATCCATTTGGACCGACGTCCCCCGATTTTGAGTAGCACCGCAGTTTGGAGTCAATTCCCTACCCCGAGGAGATTGGACGTGAAGAAGCGCTTTTCCGAAGAACAGATCATTGGCTTCCTGCGCGAAGCCGAAGCGGGCGTGGCGATCAAGGACCTGTGCCGGCGCCATGGCTTCAGCGAGGCCTCTTACTACCTGTGGCGCAGCAAGTTCGGCGGGATGAGCGTGCCCGATGCCAAGCGGCTCAAAGACCTTGAAACGGAGAACGCGCGGCTGAAGAAGTTGCTGGCCGAGCAGCTGTTTGAGAACGATCTGATCAAGGATGCGCTGCGAAAAAGTGGTGAGCGCGCCGGCGCGTCGTGCGCTGGTGCGCGAGTGGATGGGGTGCGGTGCCAGCGAGCGCCGCGCCTTGGCAGCGATCGGCATGAGCGCCAGCGCGCTGCGCTACTGCCCACGCGAAGATCGCAACGTTGAGCTGCGCGAGCGCATCGGTGCGTTGGCGCATCGCCATCGCCGTTATGGCGTGGGCATGATCTATCTCAAACTGCGACAGGAAGGCCGCATCGTGAACTACAAGCGTGTGGAGCGGTTGTACCGCGAGCAGCAGCTGCAAGTCCGCCGCCGCAAGCGCAAGAAAGTCCCGGTAGGCGAGCGTCAGCCGCTGCTGCGGCCATCGCAGGCCAACCAGGTATGGTCGATGGACTTCGTGTTCGACCGCACTGCCGACGGTCGGGTGATCAAGTGTCTGGTGATCGTGGACGACGCCACGCACGAAGCGGTCGCCATCGAGGTGGAGCGCGCAATAGCGGGCCATGGCGTGACGCGTGTGCTGAATCGGCTCGCCATCCGCCGCGGCTTGCCGCAGGTGATCCGCACGGACAACGGCAAGGAGTTTTGCGGCAAGGCGATGGTGGCCTGGGCGCATGCGCGTGGCGTGCAGTTGCGACTCATCCAACCCGGCAAGCCGAATCAGAACGCCTACGTTGAATCGTTTAACGGCCGCCTGCGCGACGAATGCCTCAACGAACACTGGTTCCCGACACTGCTGCATGCACGCACCGAGATCGAGCGCTGGCGCCGCGAATACAACGAGGAGCGACCCAAGAAAGCAATTGGCGGCATGACGCCCTCCGCGTATGCCCAACAGTTGGCCAACGCCGCTATCATCAACCCCGGACTCTAAACCTGGCCGCTACTCAGGGCGGGGGGACGTCGCGCCGCCGATTAATTCAATCGGCTTGCCTTCGGCAAAGCGCTCAGCGTCTTTCGTGTAAGTACCGATGCAAGCGATCTTCACCGCGTGGGCCTGGCGATGAGCGAGCAGGCCATACATTTCGCGCACGACGCTGACGCCGACCTGCTGACGCTTCCATTGCTTGCATTGCACCAGCGTGCGGCGGCCGTCCTTGCGCAGGATCAGGTCGATGCCGCCGTCTGGGCCGCCCAGGCCAGTTTCTTCGGTAATCCCCCACTTCTAGCGGTCGCCAGAAGTGGAGCTAAGCGGCCATCGCCAACTTCATGGCAGGCGTGATGCCGCCGAGCGCCATATTCGGACGCTCGTGGTTGTACGTCCATAGCCAGCGGGTGGCTTTGTCCTGCACCTGGTCGATGGTGTCGAACAGGGTTTGGGCGAGCCAGGCGTAGCGGATGGTGCGGTTGTAGCGTTCAACGTAGGCGTTCTGCTGTGGCTTGCCCGGCTGGATGTGCTCGACCCGGATGCCATGCCGCTGCGCCCAGGACAGCAACGCGCCACTGATGTATTCAGGGCCGTTGTCGCAGCGGATCACGGCGGGCTTGCCGCGCCACTCGATGATCTGCTCCAGCGATCGGATCACACGGGCTGACGGCAGCGACAGATCCACCTCGATCCCCAGCCCCTCGCGATTGAAGTCGTCGAGCACATTGAACAGCCGGAAGCTGCGGCCGTCGGCCAACTGGTCGTGCATGAAGTCCATCGACCAGACCTGGTTGATAGCCTCCGGCACCGCCAGAGGCTCGGGCCGCTCACGCACCAGCCGCTTCCTCGGCTTGATCCGCAGGTTCAACTCCAGCTCGCGGTAGATCCGGTAGACCCGCTTGTGATTCCAGCCAAAGCCCTTCACGTTGCGCAGGTACAGGTAGCACAGGCCAAAGCCCCAGTCGCGATGGGCGGTCGTCAGGCGGACCAGCCAGTCGGCGATCCGGGCGTTCTGCTCGCTGGCCTTGGCCTGGTAGCGGAAGCAGGTCTGGCTCACCGCGAAGGCCTGGCAGGCGTGGCGGATGTTCGTACGCCCGCTCGTGACTGCCGATTGGGCCATCTCGCGTCGCTGAGATGGCCTCACCATTTTTTTGCGAGCGCTTCCTTCAGCAGGTCGGTACTGAGCTGCGCCTCGGCGTACATCTTCTTGAGCCGGCGGTTCTCCTCCTCCAGCTCCTTCATGCGCGCGACCATGGACACGTCCATGCCGCCGAACTTGCTGCGCCACTTGTAGAACGTGGCCGAGCTGATGCCGTGCTCGCGGCACAGCTCCGGCACGGGCGCACCGGCCTGGGCCTGCTTGAGCACGGCGATGATCTGGCTGTCGGTAAAGCGGGACTTCTTCATGGAACCTCCTCGGGAAAGGGGGCGAGAAAATTCCACTTCTGGCGTCTGCTAATGGGCGGGGGATTACCCGGTCGCCGTCCAAAGACCTTGCAGCACAATCATTTTTAAGCGCTTCTGCACATTTTTCCAGTTCGTCCAGACTTGATACTTTTCGTTCTTCCATGAAATTCTCCTATAAAAACAATCGCTAGTTTTAAGCAGCCAGCGCCGCATCCACTGCGTCGCGCAGGCGTGCATCGTCGGCGGGGATGTCCGGAGCGAAGCGGTCGATGATCGTGCCGTCGCGGCCGATCAGGAATTTTTCGAAGTTCCACAGCACCCCGGGTGCGGGGTTGGGGCAATGCCGTAGCCGGCCAGTTTTTCGCGCATCGGGCCGTCGCCGGTGGTGTGCGGGTGCGTGCTGGTCAGCGCCCGATACAGCGGATGCGCCTGGTCGCCGGTGACGGCGATCTTGGCAAACATCGGGAAGGTGACGTCGTAGGTGAGCTGGCAGAACTGCGCGATCTCCGCTTCGCTGCCCGGCTCCTGGCCGTTGAAGTCGTTGGCCGGAAATGCCAGCACTTCCAGACCTTGCGTGCGCTTGTCGCGATACAGCGCTTCCAGTCCTTCGTACTGCGGGGTCAGGCCGCACTTGGAGGCGACGTTGACCACCAGCAGCACCTTGCCACGATAGTCCGCCAACGTGGCGGGCTGGCCGTCGATGCGGGTCACGGGAATGTCGTAAAGCGTCTGGCTCATCGATGCGTCCTGGGCAGGGAGAGCCCAGAGCATAAACGGCCAACGTGGCGCGAGCGATGCCGCTGGCTCACGCTGCCGGCCGTTGTCTGCGGCCAGGCGCATGGGCCGACCGGCTGACCGCCCCATGCACGCGCCTGGCCACCGTCGAGGCCATCAATCGATGCACAACGTCGCCTGGCCCTTGCCGCCGACCACCTCCTGGCGGCAACCGAAACGATCGCTGTCGCGCTGGCAGGTCCCGGTGGCCGCCGCGCCGGTCGGCACGATGCTGGTGGCCAGGCAGTCGCCGCTGCAATCGCTGTTGTCGGTGCAGGTCTTGCCGGCATCGGCATACGGCACGATGCAGCGCGGAATCTGCATGCGGCCGACCGGGCGCAGTTGGCCACCCTTTGCGGTGCAGGCAGCGGCGTCGGCGCTCGTTTGTGCAGCAGGGGCCTGCGCGGCTGGCGAGGCAGGAGAGGTGGTTGGCGCATTGCTGCAGGCAGTCAGCAGCAGCGCGCAGAGCCCTGCGTGGATCCATCGGGTCGCCATATTGAAACTCTCGTCTTGAATCGTGTGGGTGCAAGCATCGCGGTGGCGATGTCTGCGCGATGTGCTGGCTATCGGCGCAAGCACATGCCGCAAACCTGCATGCGTAGGAGCGCACCCGGGCGCGACCAGCTCTACCGATAACGCTTCATCGCGCCCGGATGCGCTCCTACGTTGTGCTGTCGCGCGGACGCCATGCATCACCGCCTGCAGCCGGATCACGCCTGCTCGTCGTTGCTATCGTCTTCGCTGCTGGTGCCGGTGTCGTCGCTGCCATCGTCCAGCAACGCCTGCGACTGATCGCCGGCCAGTGTTTCCACCCCGCGCAGGCGGCGTTCGATGGTGCGGGTCTTGCGGCTGGCTTCGCCCAGGCTCTTGCCGACGGTGCTGATCTGCCGCTCGGCCTTTTCGAGAATGCCGGCGAACTTGCCGAACTCGCTCTTCACCGCGCCCAGCACCTGCCAGACCTCGCTGGAGCGCTTTTCGATCGCCAACGTGCGAAAACCCATCTGCAGGCTGTTGAGCAAGGCGGTGAACGTGGTGGGGCCGGCCAGCACCACGCGGTGCTCGCGCTGCAGCAGATCGACCAGGCCGGCACGGCGGATCACTTCGGCATACAGCCCTTCGGTGGGCAGAAACATCACCGCGAAGTCGGTGGTGTGCGGCGGGCAGACGTACTTGTCGCTGATCGACTTGGCCTGGATGCGGATGGCGCGTTCCAGTTGCGCGGTCGACTGCTTGATCGCGTCGAGATCGCCCTTTTCCTGCGCATCGATCAGGCGTTCGTAGTCCTCGCGCGGGAACTTGGCGTCCACCGGCAGCCACACCACCTTCTCGTCGCCGCGTCCGGGCAGGCGGATGGCGAAATCCACCGCTTCGGCACTGTCGGGCTTGACCCGTACGCCGCGCGCGTACTGCTCCATCGTCAGCGTTTGCTCGAGGATGTTGTCCAGCTGCACTTCGCCCCAGCCACCGCGGTCCTTGACGTTGCTGAGCACGCGCTTGAGGTCGCCCACGCCGGTGGCCAGCTGCTGCATTTCGCCCAGGCCGCGCTGCACCTGTTCCAGCCGTTCGGAGACCAGCTTGAAGGAGGCATCCAGACGCGTGTTGAGCGTGGTCTGCAGTTTTTCGTCGACGGTGGCGCGCATCAATTCGAGCTTGCTGGCGTTGTCGTGTTGCAGGCTGGCCAGCTGCTGCTCGAGCGTGGCGCGCATCTCGCCCAGGCGCAATTCGTTGCGCTGGGTGAGTTCGTTCAAGCGCTGGCCCAGCGCTTCGGTGAAGCGCTGTTGCGATTGGCCGGCTTCGGCGCGGCCCTTGCGTGCGTCTTCGGCCAACGCTTCGCGCAGCGCGGCCATGTGGGTGTCGGTGCGCGCGATCAGTTCGGTCAGTTGCTGGCCGAACACGTGGATGCGGGTTTCCTGTTGCTGGCCGAAGCCTTCGAGCTGAGTGCGCAATTCGGTGAGCCGCAGGGTCAGCAGCTCGCCGGTGCGTTGTTGTGCAAGGCCGCTTTCTTCGCGTGCCTTGCGGGCATCTTCGCCGAGCGCATCGCGCAGCAGGTCCAGGCGTTGGTCGGTGCGCGTGGACAGCTCGGTGAGGTTGCGCGCGAAGGTTTCCAGGCGGGCGTCCTGCTGCCGCGCCAGGCCTTCGAGTTGCTCGCGCAATTCGCCACGGCCGTCGCGTTGCTCGGCGCGCAGTGCATGCTCCAGCGCGGTGGTGGACGGACGTCGCAGCAGCGCCAGCAGCTGCAACACGAGGACTGCGACAAGCAGCCCGAGAAGGATCAGGGATTGGGATGACATGCGCGCAGTGTAGCGGCGCCGGTCGCAACAGCTGCGTCAGTGCGATGCCGGTTGCGTGGTCGGTGCTCACCGTCGCAAGCGCGTGGAACGTTGCGCCTGCGGCACTGCGCACCGGCGCGGCCGAATGCAACAGCCAGACAGCGGCGATGCGCGCCGCTGCCTGGTCTTGAGGCGTTTAGGTCAGAACCCTTCCAGCACCAGCTTGCCGCGGGTACGGTGCGATTCCAGCGCGGCGTGGGCGCGGCGCAGGTTGGCGGCGGTGATGCGGCCGTAGTGCTCGCCCAGCGTGCTGCGCAGCGTGCCGCTGTCCACCAGCGCGGCGACGCGGTTGAGCAAGTGGTGCTGGGCAATCATGTCATCGGTCTCGAACAGCGAGCGGGTGAACATGAATTCCCAGTGCAGCGACGCGCTCTTGCGCTTGAGCGGCAACGCGTCGAGCGTGGCCGGGTCGTCGATGAGGGCCAGCTGGCCCTGCGGCGCGAGCACGTCGACCAGCTGGGAAAAGTGCTGGTCGGTGTGGGTGAGGCTGGCGACGTGCTGCACTTGCGCGATGCCGATGCGCTGCAGGCCTTCGCTCAGCGGCTGGCTGTGGTCGATCACGTGATGCGCGCCGAGTGCGCGCACCCAGTCCTGGGTTTCCGGACGCGAGGCGGTACCGATCACGGTCAGCTGGGTCAGCGAGCGCGCCAGCTGCACCAGGATCGAGCCGACGCCACCGGCCGCCCCGACCACCAGCAACGTCTGGCCCTGTCCGCCGCCTTCGGCGATGCGCAGGCGGTCGAACAACAGTTCCCAGGCAGTGATGGCCGTGAGCGGCAATGCGGCGGCCGCAGCGTCGTCGAGCGTGGCCGGTTTGCGCCCGACCAGGCGTTCGTCCACCAGGTGGTATTCGGCATTGGTGCCCGGACGATTCAAGGTGCCGGCGTAGTACACCGCATCGCCGGGCTGGAACAGGCTGACATCGCTGCCTACTGCATCGACCACGCCGCTGGCGTCCCAGCCAAGCACGCGCGGGGTGTCCACCGCGGCGTTGCTGCGTATCTTGGTGTCGACCGGGTTGACCGAGACAGCGTGGATGCGCACGCGCAGATCGCGCGGACCGGGTTCTGGCAGCGGCAGCTCGAGTTCGACCAGCGCGCGCATCGTCGATGGGCAGGCCGTGTTGCGGATAGGCGATGGCTTTCATGGCAGGGCGTCGTGCGGGAGGGAGCTGCATGGTCGGTCACCTGGATTCACGGAAAAACCGGCAAACTGCGCAAGCACTTTCACGATTGGAGTGAAGATGGTCCGCTTCGACGATCTGGCGCTGTTCGTCCGTACCGCGGCGCTGGGCAGCTTCTCCAGCGCGGCGCGCGAGGCCGATCTGCTGCCGGGACAGGCCAGCGCGGCAGTGGCCCGGCTGGAACGCGCGCTGGATCTGCGCCTGTTTGCCCGGTCCACGCGCAGCCTGCGGCTGACCGCCGAGGGCGAGCAGTACCTGCCGTACGCGCGTCAGGTGCTGGAGCTGCTGCGCGACGGGCGCGAGCATGTGCGGGGCGCCGACAGTGCGCTGCACGGCGTGCTGCAGGTGACGGCACCATCGGACCTGGGCCGCAACGTGCTGCTGCCGTGGCTGACCGAATTCCGCGCTGCACATCCGAAGCTGACCCTGCGCCTGCACCTGTCGGACCAGGTGGCCGACCTGTATCGCGCGCCGGTGGATGTGGCATTTCGGCTAGGCCGTATCGACGATGCAGACCATGTGGCACTGCCGGTGGCAGCGGGCAACCGCCGCGTGCTGGTGGCCGCACCGGCCTACCTGCAGCGCCACGGGCGCCCCGCCACGCTGGATGCGCTGCGCGAGCACGCCTGCCTGCTGTACGTGCTGGCCGGGCGCGCCTACGACCGTTGGCAATTCGACCTGGACGGCCGCCGCCACGTGGTGCCGGTGCGCGGCGCGATGCTGTGCGACGACGCCGATGTGGTACGGCGCTGGGCGGTCGCCGGCGAAGGCATCGCCTACAAGTCGTGGCTGGACGTGTGCGCCGACGTGCAGGCCGGGCGGCTGGAAGTGCTGTTGCCCGAGTGCGGCGATCGGCTGCCGCTGCAGCTGGTGTGCCCGCACCGCAAGCAGTTTTCGCCGGCGATCCGGCAATTGCATGCGCTGTTTGCGCAACGCTGCCGGGCGCTGACGGCGTTGTACCCGCTGCAGGCCGATGCAGTGGGTGCGGGATGATGCGGTGGAGAACGCAGCGGCGTCATCGGCACGGCCTGTTTGCTGGGCCGCGTGGAGGTGGTTGAGGGGTTGTAGGTTCAATGCCTGCCATCCGCACGCCGCAACGCTTGGGGTGCGGCGTCTTCCGCGCTCGCGGCACGTGCGACCGGCTGTTTTCCTATTCCCTGCGCTTGAATGCGATATGCCTGCTACACCGCGATGCCAAGGGTGTGCACACCGGTTTCGATTGCGCGTGGGGTGAGGCGCAGCTGCGCACGCTATTGCCGCGTTCGTTGAAGCGCCCATCACTGCAGCGGTTCTAGCCTGCCAGCATGACCACCCCCGCCCGGTTCGCATGCAGCGCTATGGCAATCGCAACGGCCACTCGGGCGTGGTGGCCTACCCGCTGGCCGATGACGCCATCGCGGTGCGCTTTCGCAGCGGCGAGACCTATGTGTATACGGCCGACAGTGCGGGTGCCGAGGTGGTTGCGACCATGCAGCGGCTTGCCGCGGCCGGGCGCGGGCTGAGCACCTATATCAGCCAGAGCGTGCGCGATGCATATGCGGGCAAGCGCGCGCTGTAGCGGCGCAAGAGTGCAGCGGTGAGAATGCACTGCGCCCTGCGATTGGCCGCCGCGTGCGTGGATGCACGCGGCGACGCTCGCCGCATCAGGCGCGTGCGGCGTCGCATGCAGCGCATGTCACCGCCGCCAATCGCCGGCCATCACGCATAGCACCGAGGAACACATGCTGGAGATCTACGGCAAGCCGGGCTCGATCAATGTGCGCAAGGTGTTGTGGCTGTGCGACGAGCTGGCGCTGGACTACACGCTGCATGCCTATGGCAGCGGCTTTGCGTCGGTGCAGACGCCGGAATTTCGCGCACTCAACCCCAATGCGCTGGTGCCGGTCATCCGCGTAGGCGAACTGGTGCTGTGGGAATCGAACACGATCTGCCGCTACCTGGCCGCGCGCAGCCAACGCCACGATCTGCTGCCGGCCGCGCCCGCCGCACGCGCATTGGTCGAGCGATGGATGGATTGGCAGGCTACCGAACTCAATACAGCCTGGCGCTACGCGTTCATGGCCACTGTCCGTGGCAGTGCAGCGCATACCGATGCGCAGGCGATTGCGGCGAGCGTGGAGCAGTGGAACCGGCACATGGCGATCCTGGATGCACAACTACAACGCGGCGGTCCGTTCCTCCTCGGCGCACGCTTTACGCTTGCCGACATCGTGCTGGGGTTGTCGACACAGCGCTGGGTCGCCAGCCCCATCGCGCATGCGGCGTTGCCTGCGGTGGCGGCGTATTACGCACACTTGAAGACACGCGCCGGATTCCAGCGCCATGGTTGCACGGCACCGTGATACTGCGCGTCGCCTTTGTGCGAAGCGAACAAGACCACCGACGCGATGCATGCCGCACGCTCGCACTGCATTGACCTGGGCGTAGGTAGGGTGAGGATCTGCTTTTGCGAGGCTTGCCGATGACCACTGCCACCCACCAAACCCGCCTGCTGGCCATTGGCCTGTTCGTCTTTCTGGGCACGTTCGCAGCGATCGTCTGGTATCTGATGCGGCCCTACGGCACGGCGTATTTTTTCCCTGTGCATTTCCTGATCGGAGCGGCGTTGCCGTTTTTGATCTATGCGATCGGCGGTACCCGGCTGTGGTTCTGGATGGGCATGGGCATCACCGCGTTGGTGCTGCTGTGGTTCAACCTATGGGGCCATGAAGCCAATGGCGCGGCGCCGCGTGTGCTGGACTGGAGCCACTTCGCTGCCGGCGTGGTCGGGCTTGCCGGGGCCTGGGCGGTGCAGCTGATCTATCGCAACGCGCGTCCGCCGCATCGTCCGTCGGTTGAGTGAGCGATCAAGCGGGATTGGTGCGTCGGGATTTGGGATTCGTAGAAGCGCTGGACGGCAGACGTTCTAGGTTGTCGAAGGACTGGTTAGGGCATGCGCGCGCCACGGTGATGCGGGTGGCGCGTCTACCCTGCCCGACCAGCGCCGCCGCATGACCTTGGACCGATAGCTTTGCTGCGCTGCGTTGGGCGACACTCGCGCATTCTTTTGATCCCCGCGAGGTCCGCATGTCGTCTTGGCTCAGGCGCAAATCCATCGATCAGGTCACCGTGCACGAGGCCGGTCGGCAACTGGTCCGCAGCCTGAGTTGGCCGCATCTGATCGCGCTGGGCATCGGCGCCATCGTCGGTACCGGTATCTACACGCTGATCGGCGTGGGCGCCGACAAGGCCGGACCGGCGGTGCTGCTGTCGTTCGTGGCCGCCGGCATCGTGTGCGCCTGCGCGGCGCTGGCGTATGCGGAGATGGCCACGATGATGCCGGCTGCCGGCAGCGCGTACACCTACAGCTACACCGCGCTGGGCGAGAGCATTGCCTGGGTGGTGGGCTGGAGCCTGGTGCTGGAATATTCGCTGGTGGTCAGCACGGTGGCGGTCGGCTGGTCGGGCTATTTCGTCGGCTTCCTGCAATGGCTGGGGTGGGATTGCCGCACGAACTCATTGCCGGGCCGCATGCCGGCGGTATCGTGAACCTGCCGGCGGTGGTGATCACCTTCCTAGTGGCTGGCCTGCTGATGGCCGGCACCAAGGAAAGCGCCACGCTCAATGCCGTGCTGGTGGTGCTGAAGATCATCGCGCTGGGCGTGTTCGTGGCCATTGCGCTGCCGGCCTTCAACAGCGCGAATCTGCAACCGTTCATGCCGTACGGTTTCTCCAAGGCGGTGGGTCCCGACGGCGTGGAGCGCGGCTTGATGGCCGCGGCGGCCATCATCTTCTTCGCGTTCTATGGCTTCGATGCGATTTCAACCGCCGCCGAAGAAACCAAGAACCCGGGACGCGATCTGTCGATCGGCATCGTCGGTTCGATGATTGGCTGCACGTTGATCTATGTGCTGGTGGCGCTGGCGGCGGTCGGCGCGATGAGCTTTACCGTGTTCGGCAAGAGCCCGGAACCGCTGGCGCTGATCCTGCGCGAACTCGGCCACGGCAAGGCGGCGCTGGTGATCGGCGCGGTAGCGATCATTGCGTTGCCGACGGTATTGCTGGCGTTCTTGTACGGGCAGAGCCGCATCTTCTTCGTGATGTCGCGCGATGGCTTGTTGCCGCGCGGCTTATCCAAGGTCAACGCACGCACCGGCACGCCGGTGGCGATCACACTGTTCACCGCGGTGCTGGTGGCAGCACTGGCGGGCGTGGCCCGGTTGGACGAAATCGCCGCGTTGGCCAATGCCGGCACGCTGGCCGCATTCACCGCGGTGGCGGCCTGCCTGTTGGTGTTGCGCGTGCGCGAACCTGGCCGCGCGCGCGCCTTCCGCACGCCGCTGGCTGGCGTGGGTGGTGGGACCGGTGGCGATCGGCGGCTGCCTGTATCTGTTCTGGAGCTTGCCGAGCAAGACGCAGGGCTGGTTCCTGCTGCTGTGGAATGCGCTGGGCGTGGTGATGTACCTGGCCTATGGGCGACGCAATAGCCGGTTGCACGTGGGGTGAGCCGCCCTTCTCCCGTCGGGACATTGTCCTCGTTTATGGGGGAGAAGGTGCCCGCAGGGCGGATGAGGGGCGCCGCACATCCAGCGAATGCCAGCAATGACGAACGCGTCGCCACGCGCCTTCAAGAATAAATCGATATAGGCGAACTGTACCCTTCTCCCATCGGGAGAAGGTGGCCCGAAGGGCCGGATGAGGGTGCGGGCGAAGCCTCGTGTCATCAATTCGTCAGGGCTTTGCCCCCGTACCCACACCCCAACCCCTCTCCCGAGGGGAGGGGGCTTTAGCGCTGCTGCTCTTTTAGCGCTACTGCGCTATTGCCCTTCTCCCGTCGGGAGAAGGTGGCCCGAAGGGCCGGATGAGGGTACGGGCGAAGCCTCGTGTCATCCAGTTCGTCAGGGCGTTGCCCCCGTACCCTCACCCCAACCCCTCTCCCGAGGGGAGAGGGGCTTTAGCGCTGCTGCTCTTTTAGCGCTACTGCGCTATTGCCCTTCTCCCATCGGGAGAAGGTGGCCCGAAGGGCCGGATGAGGGTGCGGGCGAAGCCACGTGTCATCAATTCGTCAGGCGCTTCGCCCCGTACCGTCACCCCCTCTCCCGGTGGAGGGGGCTTTTGAGCGGCGTGCCGCTGGTCAGTGCTTGCGGCGTCTGGGCTTGCAGTGACTGGATGGCTGCAGCCGGTTGTTACCGCGATGCTGCTGGCGTGGCACAGAACGAGATCGGCAACGCGTCTGCTTGCGTGCCCCAACCTTGCGTAGGTGCCTGCTTGGCGAGCGCAAACGATAGCGTGCCGCCCTGCTGCAGCTGCGCCCAATCCAGGAAGACCTGCGGCTGCGGCTTGCCGTTCCAGCGCACGCTGTCCACATATTGCAGCGCGCGGCCGTCGGCGCCGGGGGCGTCGATGCGCAGGCGCTTGCCGTTGCCCAGATTCAGCGTGACCCGCTTGAAGCGCGGCGCATGCAGCAGAAATTCGCCGCTGCCCGGCACTGCCGGATACAGGCCGAGCGCGCTGAACAGATACCAGGCCGACATGGTGCCGAGGTCGTCGTTGCCGGTGACGCCGTTAGGCGCATTGGTGAACAACTGCTGCGCGGCGCGCACCACGGTGGCGGTCTTCCACGGTTGCCCGATCAGCGTGTACATCCACGGTGCGTGCAGGTCCGGTTCGTTGTTGGGGTTGTAGCGGTACTGGTTGTAATAGCTGTACGGGCCAACCACCCAGTGCGTGCGTGCGGCAGTGAGCGGATCTCTCAGCAGGTCGTCGTAGGCGAAGAAGGCGTCCAGCCGCTTGCCGGTTTGTTCGCGGCCATGCATGGCCTGCAGCATGCCGGGGATGTCCTGCTGCACCAGCCACTGATACTGCCAGGCGGTGCCTTCGTGGAAGCCGTGCTCGGAGCGTGGGCTGTAGCGATCGTCGGAGGGCGCATACCAACTGCCGTCTTCCAGCCGCGGACGCGGGAAACCGGTAAAGCCGGTCTCGGTATCGCGCACATCCACGTCCCAAACGCGGTGCCAGTTGCCGCCGCGTGTGCGCAGTTGCGCGCTGTCCTCGCCATGGCCCAGTGCTTGCGCCATCTGTGCCAGCGCGCAATCGGCCAACGCGTATTCCAGCGTGGCCGAGCCGCCGTGGTGCGGGTCCACGTCCATGCCCTTGGAGGGAAACGCACGGTCGTATTGCACGAAGCCGTTGGCCAGATAGTTGGCATTGCCCGAGCGCCCGGCGTGGCGCGAATTGATCGGCGGCTGGCCGAACGCATTCTGGCGCAGCGCTGCATACGCCTGCGCTTCATTGCCCTGCAGCGCGCCGAAGCGCCACAGATCCACCAGGAACGGGGTCACCGGGTCGCCGGTCATGATGTTGGTGTCGTAGTTGGCATAGCCCCAACGCGGCAGCCAGCCGCCTTGCTGATGGATCGCCAGCAGCGAGCGGCCGGCGATGTCGCGCGCGCGCGCTGGCTGCAGCAGGGCGAGCAGCTGGTTTTGCGAGCGATAGGTATCCCACAGCGAAAAATACTCGTAGTAGGTCCAGCCATCGGCGCGATGGATCGCGTCGTCGTAGCCGCGATAGCGGCCATCGGCATCGCTGCCGGTCAGCGGCTGCAGCAAGGCGTGATACAGCGCGGTATAGGCCACGGAACGGTCGTCGTTGCTGGCGCCTTCCACCTGCATGCTGGCCAACGCATTGCGCCAGGCCTGCTGCGCGCGCTGGCGCATCTGTTCAAGACTCAGCAGTTTGCCGTCCTGCATGCCATCGGCACGCAGGTTGCTGCGGGCGCCTTGTGCATCCACATGCGAGATGGCGCTGACCACGGTCACCGCACGCGCGGTCTTGTCCTTGCCCAGCGGGAAGCTGAGCCAGGCGCCGTTGGGCTTGAGTTCGCCGCCCATGCTGTGACGCGCGCCGGGCACGCCCCCTCTTCGCCCCAGACGCCATGCATGCGCGGTGAACGGGCGATCGAATTCCAGCCGAAACCACGTGGTGTATTCGTGACCGCCGCAGAAACTCTGCGTGGTCAGTTTGCCCTCGACCACGCGGTCGCCGACGATCTGCACCTGGCTGCCGATCACCACATGGCGGTCGTTGGCCTGCGCCACGTTGACCAGCACATGGCCGGTGTCGGCGCCCGGTGCGAAGGTATAGCGCTCGGTCGCGGCGCGGGTGAGCGCGCTGGCTTCGGCATCGATGCCGCCGTAATCGGTGAGCCGCACCTTGTAATAGCCGGCCTGGCCGACTTCGCCATCATGCGTGTAGCGGGCGGCGTAGCGTTTCTGGTCGAAGGCCTTGGCATCGGTGGTGTCGAAGTCGCCGCCGGGGCCGATGCTGCCGGTGACCGGCAGCACCGACACCTGGCCGCCCTGCTCCCAGCAGCCGGCGCCGGACAGAAACGAATGGCCGAACCCCGAATGCTCGGGTCGTCGTAGCGCCAGCCGGCGTAGTGCGCGCCGATCGGGCTGACCTGGATCAAGCCGAATGGCGCCGAGGCGCCCGGATACGTGTTGCCGTCGTCCTTGCTGCCGATGAAGGTGTTGACCTGCGCCGGGTCTTGCGCGGCCAGCGGCCCGGACATGGCCACGCCAAGCAGGCACAGACCCACGGCGGCGCGGCGCCAGAACGGTGTGCGCGCAGCACGTGCGGTAGAACGATTGGGCGAGACGACTGACAGCATGCAGGACACCTTGGGGGAAAGGGCGGACAAAGCCGCAGGTGGAAGGCGCGTGCCCGCCGCCGCGCGACGCAGCAACCGACGCACCACACGCGTGTGCGCAAGACGATGCCACCACGCGCCGACATGGTCGTGCGGTTCGGCCGTGTCCGGAATCGGCAGGCAGCTTGCGTGCCTGGACGATGCCGGGCGCACGACCCGTCTGCATCCGACCCGCGGCCAGCCAATTGCCCGCTTCAAGGATCGACCATGGCTTCTGCCGCGAGCGCGCGCGCCGGGCCGGGCCCAGCCCAGCCACGGGCGGCAGCAATGCGAGCAGCAGCGCCTGCGGAAGGGGGTGTGGCGACAATGGCGGGAGGCGGTCATTCAAGCGTCTCGTCGAAGGTGGCGGTGCGACGGACACACCACGTCTTTCAAGCACTGCGGATGGTTGGGCGTTTGGATCGATCTAAATTTAGATGTGGCAGGTTACCTGTTGGAACAGATTAAGCACGCGGCGGCACCTGCACCACGCCGCGACGCAACAATCCGGGCGGACTCAAGCGGATCTTCAAGGGAGATAGGTCTTTTTAATCAACGGGTTAAAATTTTCATTACAACTGCTTACCTGCTGCGCTAGCAATGCGTCCGGGCTGTGGCCCAGGTGCTGCCTAGATGGCAGTCGGTCCGGTGCCGGTCTCCAGACCCAGCGCCGCTGGGCAGCAGTCGCGCTGCCGGACCTGCAAGAGAAGGGAGGTGCATCGGCAACACGCTCGCAGCGCATGCACGAGAGACCTGCCTCAGGACGCATGCGATTGCAGCGAGGCCTGTTTTCGAATCCTGGCGTTGCGGCGACGACCTCACCGCCAGCGGGATGCGAGGGCGGCGAGGAATGAAGCGCTTCTACTGCGATCGTCTGCCATCTGGCGGGCAATGATGCTAAGACATTGAGGTCGGGTCGCTGACACTGCGGGTACCGACACCGCGCCCACAAAAAGCCCGGTCACAGGACCGGGCTTGGGGCAGGGCGTCGGTGGGAGGGTCCGGCGCCCGGATGCGCCACTTACCAGCGCATGCCTTCGAACGGGTTGAAGCTGGTGCTGCCCTTCACCTTGTCCAGGTAGTAGGCGTAGTTGGCGCTCATGCCGGCCAGCAGGGCCAGTGGAATGCTCAGCGCGTTACCGATCGATGCGGGCAGGAACGAGGCCACGATGCCGACCACCAGGCCGACGCCGATCAGGCCCAGCGCCTTGCGCCACAGGCCCAGGATGAAGAAGTAGATGAAGCCGAAGAACAACGCGTAGAAGTTCATGCCCACCTTGAGCTTCTCCCCGAACGGCAGGGTCTTGAGCGCCTCCTTGTAGGCGGGGTCCCTGGGGCCGCCGTGACGGTCGAAGAAGGCGAAGCGGAACTGCCACTTGGGGCTGAGCTGGGTGCGATCGAAGGTATCCATTCCAATCCATGTAGTTGTAAACGTTTACATGATAGGCGATCGCGTATTCATCGGCACGTGTCCCCGTAGCCGGACATGGGTTCGGTGCAGCTTTGGTGGGCGCGCAGGCTCAGCGCTGGTCGCTGGTGCCGGTGCCGCGGCGGGCGCGACGCAGCGAGTACAGCGAGTGGTCGGCGCGATCGACCACCGCCGCCAGCGCCTCGCCGTCCTGGCGCAGGGCCGTGCCCAGGGTGAAGCGGATCGGCGCGTCGTCGATGGCCCCCACGTAGTCGCGCTTCAACGCATCCAGCTGTGCCTGGGTGGCCTGGTGCAGCAATACCAGGAATTCGTCGCCGCCCAGGCGGACCAGGCGGTCCTGGGTGCGCAGCGGCTGGTTGAGGAACCACGCCATCTGCACCAACACCTCGTCGCCACGTTGGTGGCCGTGGGTGTCGTTGACCAGTTTGAACTTGTCCAGATCCACCACGATGCAGCCCCAGCGCACACTGGGATCGCGCTTGTCCAGCTCGTCCAGGAAGCGGCGGTTGTAGCAGTTGGTGAGCGGGTCGGTGAACGACCATTCCAGCAGCTGCTTTTCCTGCCGGTACTGGTTGGTGATGTCCTGGGCATGCGCCAGCACCACCGTGGCGTCCGATTCCACGTCCAGCACGTTGTGGTACTGCCAGTGACGCAGGCTGCCGTCGCCGGCCACCAGTTCGATCACTCCCGAATCCTGGCCATCGAGCACCATCCGCGAGAGGTACCCACGCAAGGCGGCGTGGCGCTCGGGGCGCACGAATTCCACCAGCGAGCGGCCTTCCATCTGCTCGACGCTGCGGCCGAGCGAGCGTGCGGCGGCCGGATTGATGCTGACCAGCCGGCCATGCATGTCGTGGGTGCAGATCAGGCCCAGGCTGTACTGGAACATCTTGCGGAACTTGCGCTCGCTGGCGGCCAGCGCGTCCACCGCCCGGTGCCGGTCGGTCACGTCCTGGACCGCACCGATCAGGCGCTTGCGCCCATCCACATGTTCCACCGAGCCGGTGCTGTGCACCCAGAGCCTCCGCCCGGTGGCGCTGGTCAGCGGCAGCTCCAGATCCCAGGACGTGCCGTCCCGCACGCAGGCGTCGACCGCTTCGGTGATGACCGCGCGCGCTTCCAGCGGATAGAAGCCGATCGCCTCGGTCAGGCTGGGCCGGTAACCGGGCGGAACATCGTGCAGGCGGCAGGTCTGGTCCGACCAGATCAGCGTACCGCTGGCCACGTCCACCTCCCAGCCGCCGACCCCGGCCACCCGCCCGGTGCGCTCCAGGAACGCTTCGCTCTCGCGCAGCCGCTGCTGCAGCTGGGCGTTGGCGGTCTCGCGCCGAGCATCACGCGGCGTTGCTCCAGGCCTTCGGCCGCCACCCTGGCCAGTTGCTGCAAGGCCTGCAACTGCGCCGGCTCCAGCGCGCGCGGGCGCTGGTCGATCACGCATACCGTGCCCATGCGTAGGCCATCCGGCAGCACGATGGGGGCGCCGGCGTAATAGCGGATACCGGGCGCATCGGTGACCAGGGCGTTGTCGTGGAAGCGTGGGTCGGCCGGCGCGTCGCGCACTTCCATCACCGCATCGCCCTGGATGGTGTAGGCGCAGAACGCCAGCTCGCGTGGGGTTTCCGAAACCCCGGCAGGCCGATGTTGGCCTTCCACCACTGCCGATGTTCGTCCACCAGCGAGACCAGCGCGATGGGGGTACCGGCGATCGCCTGCGCGGCAGCGGCCAAGGCGTCGAAGAACGGCTCGGCGGCGGTGTCGACCACCTGCAACAACGCCAGACGTGCCAGGCGCTGGGCCTCGCTGGACGCAGATGACACGACGGTATCGCACTGGTTCAACGGAGCGCTCGCAGCCGGGCAATCCGCGCAGTCTAGCGGACTGCGCATACCCGCCAAGGCGGCATTGCGTGCGCCACCGCACAGCGCAGCGTGAGGGGCGGTTGTGGCCTCGCTCAGTCGGGGGCGTGCGCGTCGGTATTGGCCACGGTCGCGGCGCTGTCGTCGCGCATCTGCAGCGCCAGGTACAGGCGCATGCAGTCGTCGGTATTGCCCAGGTCCACCGCGCACAGTTCCTGGATGCGCTGCATGCGGTAATCCAGGGTGTTGCGATGAATGCCCAGCGCCTTGGCGGTGGGGGCCATGCGCATGCCTGCGCCGAACCAGACCGACAAGGTCTTCAGCAACTGGCTGCGACGGTCCTGCGCCAGCAGTGCCTGCAGCGGCTTGCGCAGTTCCTCGGCCTGCCAGGCCTGGCGCAGGTCGTCCACCAGCACCGGCAGGCGGTAATCGTCGTAGAAGAACGCGTCGGCCTGCGGGGTGCGCGCCTTGCCGATGCGCATGGTGGTGCGCGCGATCTGGTGCGACAACGCCAGGCCGTTGGACTGCGGAAAATACTGGCCCAGGGCCAGCCGGATCCGCAGCCGGCTGCTGGCGCGCATGCGCTCGAGCAGGCTGTGCGCGCGACGGCGCTGCTCCTCCACGTCCCAGTGGCCACGCCGGTCCAGTGCCGGCTTGAGCACCACCAGCTCGTTGAGCGCGGTAGCGGCGATCAGGTTGCCGCGCTCGGGCGTGGACACCAGGGTGTGCAGGCGCTGCAGTTCCACCAGCGTCGCGTCCAGGTCCAGGCTGTCGCTTTCCACTTCGATCACCGCCGCCACACGCGGCAGGTCCAGCGCGATGCCGAGCCGCTCGGCCCAGCCAGCCAGCGCCGGGGTCGGGCCGTCGGGACGGATCAGGCCCAGCGTGACTTCTTCGCGCAAGCGCGCGTCGCGCGCCAGCAGGCGCAGCAGCCCGGCCTGTTCCAGCATCGCTTCGGCGGCCATGCGCACCAGCTCGGCCTGTTGCCCGATCCGCTGCGGGTCGCCGGTCAGCCCGACGCAGCCGACGATGCGGCCATCGGCGATCAGCGGCAGGTTGACGCCGGGGCGCACCGCATCCAGCTGCTGCGCCAGCGCCGCGTCGATCTCCACCCGACCCTGCCGGGACAGCACCAGCAGCGCGCCTTCGTGCAGCTGGCCGATGCGCGCCGGTTCGCCGCTGGCGATGATGACGCCGGCGTGGTCCATCACATTGACGTTGCCATCGATGATGGTCATTGCGCGGTCGACGATGGACTGCGCCAGGGTGCGGTCGAGCGTGAGCATGGGCTGGGGTCTGTTGCCGCGATCGGGGGCGGTTACGGTGGAATGTTCGCGTCGCACGTGTTCCGTACGCGTATGACGGTGGAGGCGCAGCGGCCGATGCCCCGGGTCGGTGCAAAGACTGCCGGCAGCCTTCGCGCGGCTTGGTTGTACACGCAGTGGGCGCGCCCGCTGTCCAGGAGGCCCGACTCGAAAGCGAGCGCATGCGCCCCGCCCGTCCGAGCCGTCCGGGCGCTGCCGTCAGCCCCGCCCGCTCCCCGATCCGACCTGTGCCAATGCCCCGCCCAGCTGCAGCGTTGCCGCCACGTTGCGCGCGGCGATGCGCACATTGCTGGCGGCCTCGGCCAATGCCTGTTCCACCGTGCAGGCACGATGCACCACCGCGAACATGGCCTCGATGCCGTGGCCATGCAGCAGCGCAGCACCGTTGCCCAGGCAACCGGCAATGGCGATCACCGGTTTGGCATGCCGTTGCGCCACCCGCGCCACGCCGACCGGGGTCTTGCCATGCAGGCTCTGACTGTCCAGGCGACCTTCGCCGGTGATGACCAGATCGGCCTGGGCGACCAGCGCATCCAACCCGAGCGCCTGGGCGACGATCTCCACTCCGGGCCGCAGCTGCGCGCCCAGATACGCCACCAAGGCCGCGCCCAGCCCGCCGGCCGCGCCGCCGCCGGGCAGCGCGTGCAACCGTACGCCCAGGTCGCGCTGCAGCAGGTCGGCGTAGTGCTGCAGGTTGCGATCGAGCTGGCGCACCATGCTGGGGGTGGCACCCTTCTGCGGGCCGAACACCGCCGAGGCACCGGTCGGCCCGATCAGCGGGTTGTCCACGTCGCAGGCCACTTCGAACTGGCAATCCTGCAGCCGCACATCCATGCCTTCGGTGTCGATGCGCGCCAGCGTGGCCAGCGCGCCGCCGCCCGGACCGATCGCCTCGCCCTGGCGATCCAGCAGCCGCACGCCCAAGGCCTGCGCCAGGCCGGCGCCGCCGTCGTTGGTGGCGCTGCCGCCGATGCCGATGATGAAACGCCGTGCGCCGGCGTCCAAGGCGGCCAGGATCAGCTCGCCCACGCCCGCGGTGCTGGTGCGCAGCGGCGCGCGCTCGGCCGGCGGCAGCAGCGCCAGGCCGCTGGCGGCGGCCATTTCGATCACCGCGGTGCGGCCGTCGCCGGTCAGGCCGAAGAACGCCTGCACCGGGGTGCCGAGCGGGCCGCTGACGGTGCAGGCGACCACCCGCCCGCCGGTGGCGGCCACCAGCGCGTCGACGGTGCCTTCGCCGCCGTCGGCAACCGGCACCTTGTGGTACTGCCAGTCGGGGAAGACCTCGCGAAAGCCCGCCTCGATCTGCGTGGCCACGTCCAGCGCAGACAGGCTTTCCTTGTACGAATCGGGGGCAATGACGATCTTCATGGGCACACTCGCTGGGACGGACGCATCACCGGTTCACCGCGCGCGCCGGCACCCGCAGCACCAGCGCGGCACCCAGCAGCATGGCGCCGGCCAGCACGTACAGCGCCACCTCGGTGCTGTGGGTGGCGTCCTTGATCCAGCCCACCAGATACGGGCTGAGGAAACCGGCCACCTGGCCGGTGGAATTGATCAGCGCCAGCCCGCCGGCCGCGGCGGCGGCGGTGAGAAAGCCGTTGGTCAGCGGCCAGAACAGCGGCAAGCCGCTGACCGCCCCCATCGTGGCCAGGGTCATGCCGAACAAGGCCAGGCCCAGGTTGTCGGTGACGCTGGCGGCGATGCACAGGCCGGCCGCGCCCATCAGCAGCGGAACCACCAGATGCCAGCGCCGCTCGCCGCGGCGGTCGGCCGAGCGGCCCATCAACACCATGAACACCGCGGCAGCCAGGTACGGGATGGCGCTCATCAGACCGATGCGGATCGGGTCGGTGACGCCGCTGCCCTGGATGATCGACGGCAGCCAGAAGTTGATCGCATACACCCCGCTCTGGATGCAGAAGTACACTGTGCCCAGCAGCCACACCGCCCGATTGCGCAGTACCGCGCCCAGCGAGGTGGACGCGCCGGCCGGCTTGCCTGCTTCGTCCTCGGCCAGCACGCCTGCCAGGTCCTGTTTTTCCTGCGGGGTGAGCCAGCTGGCCTGTTGCACGCCGTCGCTGAGCAGGAACCACACCCCGATGCCCAGCAGCACGGTCGGCAGGCCCTGCAGCAGGAACATCCACTGCCAGCCGGCCAACCCGCCCTGCCCGGCCGAGAAGTGACCCAGGATCCAACCGGACAACGGCCCGCCCAGCACCCCGGAGATCG
Source organism: Xanthomonas phaseoli pv. phaseoli (assembly GCA_022749655.1). Taxonomy (GTDB): domain Bacteria; phylum Pseudomonadota; class Gammaproteobacteria; order Xanthomonadales; family Xanthomonadaceae; genus Xanthomonas; species Xanthomonas phaseoli. The sequence goes on along the minus strand of CP094243.1, from coordinate 465,348 downwards.
GGATCGCCGACATGAAGACGGTCATGACCCGGCCATGCCGGGCACGCGGGAACCAGCGCGTCAGGTACAGCACGATGCCGGGGAAGAAGCCCGCCTCGGCCGCACCGGTGAGCAGGCGCAGGGTGTAGAACCCGGCCGGGGTGCGCACGAACAGCAGGCAGGTGGAGAGTAGGCCCCAGCTGACCATCATGATCGCCACCCAGCGCCGGGCACCGATGCCCTGCAGGATCAGGTTGCTCGGTACTCCACAGGCCAGGTAACCGATGAAGAAGATCCCCGCGCCCAGCCCGTACACGGTCTCGCTCATGCCCAGATCGCCCAGCATCTACAGCTTGGCGAAGCCGACATTGACCCGGTCCAGGTAATTGAACAGGTAGCAGACGAACAGGAACGGAATCAGCCGCCACAGGATCTTGCGGTAGGTCGGGCCCATGCCATCGGGGGCGGCAGGGGCCGGGTAGCTTGGGTCATCGCACGCTCCAGCAGTCGGTCGGCCAGCCGGTGCGCAGTGCGGCAGCGCCGACACCGGGCAGGCGGTCGACGCATTCTAGATTGAGCGTTTTTACGGAATCTTCGTCAGGGTGCTGCCGGTTTAGACGCGCGCGCGCCCCACTTTTTGTGCAAATGCCCAAGGGCAGCGTTCAGGCGGCCGGTGCACGGTGCGGCATGTACCACCCGCACTCACCTGACGCCTGCTCGCGACGTGGTGGTGGAGTCGCGGGCAATTTCGGATCAGTCACGCGCGGCATCGGCCGAATCGGAACTCGCCCGAGTGATCGGCACTAGGTGCACGGCTGGGGAATCGTTCGAGACGCCGCACAGGCAACGCGCGGACTTCCTCATCCGGCCGGGTCCGATGCAGCAGCCGGCAGCACATCCGCGCGCACTGCCAGCCATGCGCATCCCGAATCCCGAATCACACCACCGAATCCCGGCACGCCTGCTTCACCGATTCCCCATTCCCGATTCCCGATTCCCCGCCGCATACGCCTGCGCCTGGCCCATCACCCGCAACAGGTTGCCGCCCCAAATGCCGGCGATCTGCTGTTCGCTGTAGCCCTTGCGCAATAGCCATGCGGTGATCCGCGGCAGGTCGGAGACGTCTTCCAGACCCACCACGCCGCCACCGCCGTCCCAATCCATGCCGATGCCCACGTGCTCGGGCCCGACCACGGCCAGGATGTGCTCAAGATGCGCGAAGAAGTCTTCTTCGGTGGCGCGCTTGATCGGGTAGCGCGCATCCAGATCCTTCAGCGCGGCACTGAGCTTGGTGCCGTCGGCGATCTTGACGTGCTCCCAGCCGCCGTACTGGTCGGTAAGCGCCTTCTCGGCCGCCTTGCGCTCGGGGCTGGCGCCGCTGTCCACCAGATAGCCGCCGTAGGAATTGACCTGGATCACCCCGCCATGCGCGGCCAGCACCTTCAGGCGTGCATCGTCGATATTGCGCGGGTGGTTGTAGACCGCACGCGCGCCGCTGTGCGAGAGCACGATCGGCACCGGCGACAGCGCAATCAACTGATCGAACACCGCATCGGAGGCATGCGATTGATCGATCACGATGCCCAGCGCCTGCGCCTGCTGCACCAGCTGTCTGCCAGCCGGGCTCAGGCCGTTCCATTCGGCACCCTTGGGGTCGGTGGCCGAATCGGCGAACTCGTTGTTGAGAAAGTGCACGGTGCTCATCAAGCGCAGCCCCTGCGCGTAATAGAAGCGCAGCAAGCTGGGATCGGCCACCAGCGGGCTGGCGTTTTCCATGCTGATGTACACCACGCGCTTGCCGGCAGCCTTGATGCGCGCGGCATCGGCCGGCGTGGTGGCCAGTGCAAAGCGCTGCGGTTGCGCGGCCACCAGCGTGTGGATCTTCAGCAAGCGCTGCAGACCGGCGTCGCGGTCGTCCAGGTGCGCGGCTGCACTGCGATTGCCTTGCCCGGTGTAGACCGCCCAAAAACCGCCATCGAGCGCGCCTTCGACCATGCGCGGGTAATCCACCTGCGACAAGCGGTTGCCGGCGTGCGCCTGCAAGACGTCGAAGTCGGCGCGCTCCAGATTGGCCGGCGTGTCCAGATGCGAATCCAGCGTGACCAAGCGTTTCTGCAAGGCGATAGCGCGAGCCAGTTCAGCCTTGGAAAACTCCAGCGCATGGGTAGGCGGCGCAGCGGCCAGCAACAACGCGACAGACAGGCAAAGCGAGCGCAGGTGCATGCGATCTCTCAGGCAGTGAGGGTGAGCCGATCATAGCGGCTTGCTGCATGCGGACTGCGGCCACACATGGGGCGCTGCAGCACTGCGGTCAATCCGCGCGGCATAGCGTGCGATGTGCAGGTTGCAACGCCGATGAGGTGGCGATGCCGACGGCGCGACCACGCGCCACCGTGTCGAGCGAGGCCCCGCAATGCCGGCAATGACGGCGCCACCCGCCGACGGTAGTTGCGCAGCGGTAGGATACGTCCGCCAGCCCGGCGCGCGTGGATCGCTACGCGCGCTGCCGCGTCAGTCGTCCAGTTCCGCCAGCCGCGCGCGCACGCTGTCCACATCGATGTGCTCGCGCACATGCCGCCACTGCCGCGCCCACACCGAGCGGAACACGATCCACGCACCGAACACGCCCAGACAGGTCGAGCCCAGCGCCAGCAGCAACGGGTGTAGCGGCGAACCGTCGCCGGTCTGGAACAGGTACATGAAGGCCCCGGAAAACAGCAGCCACACGCCGAACACCGGCCAGTTGCTGGCCAGCAGGCTGGCATTGGGCCGCTCAATCTCACGCAGCAAGCGGCGCAGGGCCTTGCGTTCGTCTTCGTCGCTGGAGGTCATCGGCTGCCGGCTCCTGGTTGCATGTCTGCTTCGACCTACTGCTGGCCGGCGATGCGATGGCATCGCGGCGCGGAAGACGCTGCCTGCAACGCGGCAGGCCGTCTTTCCGCCGCAACGCGCGGCTACATCACCCGGCAGAACACCGCCTTCAAGTAGCGCGATTCCTGCACATGCGCCATGAACGGGTGATCCGGACCGGCGCCGGCCACTTTCAGGATCTGGATGGTGCGCCCGGAGAAATACGACGCGCGCCGCAACATGTCCAGGAACTCCTGCTCGGCCACCAGACCGGTGCACGAGAAGGTGGCGAACAGCCCGCCGGGCTTGACCACGCCCAAGGCCAGCTTGTTCATGTCCAGGTACTTCTTCAGTGCCGGAATCACCTGCTCGCGGTCGCGGGTCATCTTGGCCGGGTCCAGGATCACCACATCGAACTGCTCGCCGCGATTGGCCGCATCACGCAGCCACGGAAAGATGTCGGCCTGCACGAACTTGGGCCGCACGTTATTGAGCTTGGCGTTGCCCTTGGCAATGGCAATCACGTCTTCGTCGATATCCACGCCCAGCACCTCGGCTGCCCCACGGGCGGCCGCATACACCAAAAGCCGCCGGTGTTGCAGCACAGGTCCAGCACGGTCTTGCCGTCCACCTGCTCGCTCAGCCACTGCCGGTTGTCGCGCTGGTCGGCGAAGAAGCCGGTCTTGTGCGCACCGGCCGGGTCGGCGCGGAACTTGATGCCGTGCTCGGTGATCACCGCAGCTTCCGTGGTGGTGTTGCCGTGGAAGTCGAAGCTTTCCTGCTTCTGCACGTGCTCGTCGGCAAAGCTGTGGAAGCGGCAGCCGGGGAACTGTTCGCGCAGCGCCTCGTAGATCCATTCGCGGTGACGGAACATGCCGGCGGCAAAGAACTCCACCACCACCAGGTCGCCGTAGCGGTCCACCACCAGGCCGGACAGGCCGTCGCCTTCGCTGTGCACCACCCGCCAGGCGTCGGAGACGCCGTCGAGCTTGAGCCAGTCGCGGCGCAGGCTCACTGCCGCGGCGATCTTGCGCGAGAACCAGCCCGCATCCACCGGTACCGACCGGTCGGTTTCAGGATGCGCACGGCAATGCGCGAATGGCCGTTGTAGAAGCCGCGCCCGACCCACTCCCCGTCCACGCCGACCACATCGACGATGGTGCCGGGCTTGGGCTTGGCGGCAGGCTTTTCCACCAGCTTCTGGAAGATCCACGGGTGGCTGGAGCGCCAGGCATTCTTGAGACGGACGAGGGGGACTGGAATATTCATCGGCCCATTGTATCCGGCTGGATTGACGTGCCTGCGCCGGGCACGCAGAATCGGGCGCAGAAGGGGAGTAGCTCCCAGCGTTGTCGCCGTCATGACGAGCCCTGGCATCAGGCGCTCCGGTGCAACGGCAACCGGCCCAGCCGGTTGCGAGCGAGACCTTCGCCGCGCAGGCGAAGGTCCGTCACCCGGAATCCACGATTTCCGTGTCACAAGGCCTCAGCCCAACCGGCTGTCCAGGCCGCTTTCACTTTTTCGGGATTCTTATGCAAACCATTGGCAACGTCTGGTTATGGGGTGGCTTCGCGGTGGTAGTGATCGCCGCGTTGCTGATCGATCTGGTGCTGATGCGCCACGGGGGCGCCCACAAGGTCACCTTCAAGGAAGCCACCTGGTGGAGCATCGGTTGGGTGCTGCTGGCGCTGGCCTTCAATGCCGGGCTGTGGTGGTACCTGCAAGGCAGCGTCGGGGACGCCCAGGCCGACCAGATCGGGCTGCAGTTCCTCACCGGCTACCTGGTCGAAAAATCGCTGGCGGTCGACAACATCTTCGTGTTCCTGATGGTGATGACCTACTTCGGCGTGCCCGAAGAACAGCGCCAGCGCGTGCTGATCATCGGTGTGCTGGGGGCGATCGTGCTGCGCGCGATCATGATCTTTGCCGGCTCGATGCTGCTGGCCAAGTTCCATTGGCTGCTCTACGTGTTCGGCGCGTTCCTGCTGCTGACCGGCATCAAGATGTGGTTCTCCGCCGGCAAGGAGCCGGATCTGGAAGCCAACCCGGTGCTGCGCTGGATGCGCCGGCACCTGCGCCTGAGCCCGCAGTACCACGGCAACCTGCTCAGCGTGATCAAGGACGGCAAGCGCTGGTTTACGCCGCTGTTCGTGGTGCTGATCCTGATCGCGGTGATCGACGTGATCTTCGCGGTGGACAGCATCCCGGCGATCTTCGCGATCACCACCGACCCGTTCATCGTGCTCACCTCCAACGTGTTCGCGGTGCTGGGCCTGCGCGCGATGTTCTTCCTGCTGGCCGGCATGGCCGACCGCTTCCACCTGCTGCCCTACGGCCTGGCGGTGATCCTGGTGTTCATCGGCACCAAGATGATGATCATCGATCTGTACAAGATCCCGGTGCTGGTGTCGCTGGGCGTGGTGGTCGCGATCCTGGTCGCCACCATCGTGCTGAGCCTGCTGCGCCCGCCCAAGCCTGCCGGGCACTGACGGGCCGGGATTGGGCAGTCGGGATTCGGGATTGGTGGCGCGGCCTACGCTGCTGGCAACCATGCACACCGACCAACTCGACTGGTCCTTGCCCGCCCACCGTCGCGGGACCTTACGCGGCATGGACGCCGCGTAAGAGCCTACAAGGACGTACGTGCAGCGTGTTCCGCGATGGTGGGCGGGCAAGGGCCCTGCAGCCAAGCGACAGATCAACAATCAAAAGCTAGGTGAGTCGAGGGCGCGGTGCCCTCACCGCTCGCGGGACACACCGTGAACCCATCCCTGGGGGCCCGATGGCGGCATCCATGCCGCCAACGGTCCTGCAAGCGGCGAGGACACCGCACCAAAGAGTTGTAGGTGGCTTTGTTGAAAACAGGCGCACCGACCATCTCCACTGGTCCTTGCCCGCTCACCGTTGCGGGACCTTGCGCGGCATGGACGCCGCACCAGAGCTCACAAGGACGTACTTGCAGCGTGTCCGGCGATGGTGGGCGGGCAAGGACCCTGCAGCCAAGCAACAGATCATCCGTGATGCGGCGCAGGCTGATGCGCCAACGATCGGCGCCGGGGTTGGATTATCCCGTCGCCGGGCCTGCTTATCCCGCGCCGCGCAGGCTTGTAAAAACCCCGCGTGACGCCATCCGTGAAGGTATGACACCGCATCCTGTTGCCGCCGCAGAAACCACCACCCAAGCTCGCCTGGATCGTTCCCGGGTCTTGCGTGCCTTCAACATCAGCCTGGCCGCCGTGTTGTTGCTGGTGGCGGTGTTCACCGCCCAGAGCATGTTCGACTGGCGCGCCTGGGCGGTGGCGCCGCTACAGGCCGACGGCCTGCTCGGCATCCTTACCGCACCACTGCTGCACGGCTCGCTGGCGCACCTGGGCGCCAACGCGGCCGCGCTGCTGATCCTGGGCACGCTGGCCGGCAGCGTGTATCCGCGTGCCACAGTGATGGCGCTGCCGCTGTTGTGGCTGGGCTCGGGCCTGGGCGCGTGGCTGCTGGGCGAGCCCGGCAGCCGGCATCTGGGCGCCAGCGGCGTGACCCACGGGCTGATGTTCCTGGTGTTCGTGCTGGGCTTGCTGCGCCGCGACCGCCCCGCGATCGCCACCAGCATGATCGCCTTCCTGTTCTACGGCGGCATGCTGATGACCATCCTGCCGCACGAAGCTGGCGTGTCCTGGCAATCGCATCTGGGCGGTGCGGTGGCCGGGTTGATCGCCGCCCTGCTGCTGCGCCTGCGCGACCCGCAACAGGCCAGGCCGCGCTACAGCTGGGAAGACGAGGACGAAGACGCTGCCTGGGAAGTGAGCAACCCCGAGCACGCGATGCTGGAACCGCCACCGCCGCGTCAGGTGCCCGTGCTGTGGCAGCGCCAGGACGATGGCTCAGACAACGTGGTGCTGCATTTCCCGCCGCGCGAACGCCCGCCAGGAACCTGAGACGTATCAGGCAACTACGAGTGGGTCGATCGCGTTGCCATGCCATGCGTAGCAGCGCAACCGGGCGCGATGGAGCTTTCCCGGTAACGCTTCGTCGTGCCCGGGTACGCTCCTACAGGCGCTACTGACGCGACGGCGCCCGCTCAATGCGCGCCACGCCATGCCAAGGTCGTCGGCGAAAACGCATCGATACCGGCGTTCAGATCACGTCTCAACTTTGCCCGCGCGATCGATGGCGTTGCTCTGCTCTGCGTAGGTGCGTACCTGCGCCCGACGGGCCGTACCGATAGAACCCGTCGCGCGCTGGCATGCTCCTACAGCTGCTGGCTAGCGCGAGGATTGCCCGCTCAACGCGCGCCGCGCCAGGCCCGGATCGTCGGCGAAGAACGCATCGATCCCGGCATCCAGATACGCCTGCAACTCGACCAATGCACCGGCGTCGTTGCGCTCGGTCACCGCGCCACTGCTGCGGTTGTTGGCGGCCAGAAAGTAGTTCTCCGGCCGGAAGGTGTAGGGCTGCACCTGCAAACCGGCCGCATGCGCATCGTGCACCAGGCGGGTGGGCGTCCCCAAACGTTGCTGCGCATCCAGCGGGATGATGCTGCGGATGTCGGGGCCGATTGCGTCGGCATAGCGTGCGACCTGCTTGAGGCCGTCGGGCGTGATCATCTGCCCGTAGGTCTTCGGCGCACCGTCCGTGCCGGCATCGGGCAGCGCCACCTGCGCGCCACCGAGCAACTGCAGCAAGCCGATGTTGCTGGTGCGGCCAATCTTGCTGCGCAGATAGCGCAGGTTGCCGGTCTCGAACGACTGGATGATCACCGGCGTAGTCCGGGTATAGGCATGCGCCTGCAAGGTGGCCAGCACCTTGTCTTCCATCGGCAGGCCAAGCGCCTTGAAATAGCTCGGGTGCTTGATTTCCGGAATGAGCCCGATGGGGCGCCCGGTCGCTGCCGATTCTGCAGCGACGAAATCGATGATTTCGTCGAAGGTCACGATCTGGAATTGCCCGTCCCAGCGCGTGCCACGCAGCTGCGGCAGCCGCTCGCGCGCACGTAGCGTCTTCAACTCGGCCAGACTGAAATCTTCGGTAAACCAGCCTTCCATCGCCTGGCCATCGATGGTTTTGCGCGTCTTGCGCGCCGCGAACTCCGGATGGCTCGCCACATCGGTGGTGCCGCCGATCTCGTTCTCGTGCCGCGCGATCAGCACGCCGTCCTTGGTCGACACCAGATCCGGCTCGACAAAATCGGCGCCATCGACAATGGCTTTGGCATAAGAGGCCAGGGTGTGTTCCGGACGCAGCGCACTGGCGCCGCGGTGCGCAAAGATCTGCACCGTCTTGGCCAGCGGCGCTTCGGCAACTGCAGGGCCGCTCATGCCAACCATCATCGCTCCCACCAACCAGATACGACCGAACTGCATCATGCATTTCTCCAACGAAAAACAGGTGCCGAATCGGCGTATGGCCGCCAGGCGAGTCCGCTCGATGGGCGGCGTGGGAGGTACGACTGTACATCCCGCTTCCGCTGCATCGTCCGCACCCGCCGGAAAATCACGCGCGACGTCTTGTGAGCCAGCGTAAAACTGTCTGCGTCGATCGAAACCGGAAATCGGTAAGCAACCGCAAGACCGGCTCTTACGCTTCCCCACTCCCGATTCCCGTCCTCAGAACTTGGCATCCAGCGTCAAGAAAACCTGCCGCGGCGCACTGGCATGGAAGGCCAGCTGACGCCCGTTCGGGTCGGTGTTGGCGAACGCGGTGAGGTTGGAGGCGTAACGCTTGTCGGTGAGGTTGGTGACATTGAGCGAGAGCTTGAGACCCTGCAGCACACCGACCTGGCCGAAGTCATAACCACCGCCCGCATCGAAGGCGGTGTAGCCACCGAAGCCCTGGTCGTTGGTGTAGGTGTAATAGCGCTGACCGGTGTACTTCCCGCGCAGGTTGAGATTCCACGGCCCGTAATTGAAGGCCAGTTCGCTGGCGAACATGCGCTTGGGCGTGTCGACGGTGTACTTGCCGGCGGTGGGAATCACCACCCCGTTCTGCACGTAGTTGTCGTCATAGGTGGAGCGATTGATCGAGGCCGAGTTGTACCACTGCAGGTAGCTGGTCGGCTTCCAGATCACCGTCAGTTCGCCGCCGCGGCTGCTCACCGAGCCGACGTTGAAGAAGCGCGTGGTGCATGCCGGCGTCGTGCCCTGCTGGATGCTGGCGCAGGGGTTGAGCGAAAGCAGGCGGTTATCGAAGGTCACGTCGTAGCCGACCAGCGAGGCTTCGAAGCGGTCGCGCACGAAGCGATAGCCCGCTTCCAGCGTGTGCGATTTCTCCGGCTCCAATGCGCCGACGCTGGCATCGAACGCGGCCTGGGTCACCAGCAACGGGCCGCCGGCGCCGCCGCCCTGGAATGCGGCGATGTTTTCCGCGTACGAGGCGAACACTTCCTGGCCTTCGGCCAGGCGATAGCCCACGCCGATCTGCGGCAACACCGATTCGCTGGCCTTGAGCGAGCCGGTCGCCACCGGCGCTTCCACCGCCACCCCGGCGTCTCGCGCGCGGTCATTTCCGTGCTCGGGCTCTTGATGCCCAGGTCCAGGCTCAGACGCTCATCGAAGAACTTGAAATTGCCCTGCACATAGAACTGGCGCGTGGTGATCACGTAGTTCTGCGAGAACAGGCGACGGTTGGGATTCTGCAGGAACTTATCGTCGCTGACCGGCCCGGTGATCCAGTAGAAGTTGCGCTCCACATCGTGGTGATTGCGCTCATACCACAGGCCCGCTTCCAGGTGATGCGGGCCCAACTCCCACCCGAGCGAGGCGATGCCACCGGTGCGGTTGATCCAGTAATTGGTGCTGCGGATGGAGATCGGCAATGCCTGCGGCGTGCCGGGGTTGGAGGCCTGGCCCGGCGACCACCAGTGGCCCTGGCCCTTGTTTTCGTGGTGATAGACCTGCGTGTGCAGGCTGATCGCATCGTTGGGCTGGAAGTCGCCGGCGACATAGAACAGGTCGTCGTCGCGCAAGGCGCGGCTCTGGTAATACGCATCGTCGATGTTGTCCACGCCGCCGCTGAAGCCGCAACGCGCGGCGTTGCGCGTGGCCGGTGCGCAATACGCTGCGGCCAAGGCGCGGTTCCAGTCCGGCGCGTACAGATTCCAGTCCCAGCCCAGGCCACGCGCCATGCCGCTCTTGGACAGATACGCATAGTCGGCCTGCGAGGTCCGCGAGGTATCGGCGAATGCGGTCAGCTTGCCGCCATCGAACTGGTACACGCCCTTGGCGTTGAACTGCCGCGTGGTGGTCGGCGATTCCGGGCGCGCCCACATGTCCGCTTCGGCATTGATGCCGGACACATACGCCGAAAACCCGTTGTAGTCGCCGGTATCCACACGCAGGAAGGTGCGGCGATTGGCGTCGGAGCCCACCGTCTGCGAGACCTGCCCGCCGAATACGCTGGACGGATCGGCCGAGTAATACTGGATGGTGCCGCCCAGGTTGCTGGTCGACGCCGTGCCCAACGCACCGATGCCCGAGGCCAGCTCCACGCCGCCGAAGTTTTCCGCGATCAACGCGCGGCTGATGTTGAGGCCGTTGTAGTTGCCATACGCGTTATCGCCCAGCGGCAGACCGTCGAGCGTGTAGCCCAGGCGCGTGCCGTTGAAACCGCGCAAGCTGATCGTCTGCGACTCTTCGTTGGCACCGAATGCATCGTTGGATTGCACGTTCACGCCCGGCATGCGGTTGAGCAGCTTCTGGATGCTGGTACCTGGCGGCAATACCGGGATGTCCTGCTGGGTGATGCGCTGCACCTGGCGCGTTTCGCCCTGACCGATCACCGACACCGCATCGAGTTGCTGCACCGTCGCACCAGTATCGGCAGACACCTCAAGGTCGGCGGCGTAAGCGGCAGGTGCGAGCACGAGCGCGGCGAGAACGGCGGCACTTAATTGATGGGTCTTGGGCATGAGCGGCGTTGGGGACGAGTCAAAAGATGGCGGCAAGCGTGCGACAGTTGTCTTGCGTCGATGCGACCGAAACATGACAGTGCAACGACAACCGTTTCGCATCCCTCGCCGTTGCTGCGTTGCCTTGGCATGCAGCTGTCATCGAGCCGTCGTAATCTGCGGGCTCTTCCATTCGTGTTGTCTGAGGTTGCCATGTCCCAGCGCAGTGCTCGCCACTTTCATCGGACGCTGGTCAGCGTTGCCGTCGCCGCACTGTTGATCGGCAGCGGCATCGCAAGTGCACGCGACAAGCCAGCCTCGAAAGATTCGGTACTCGCCACCGACGCGCATGGGTACCTAGAACAACAACAACTGCCCGACAGCGTGCAGCTGGTACCGCCGCCACCGCAGGAGGGCAGCGCTGCGCTCGCCAACGACGAGGCAGTCGCCAAGGCCATGCTCGCCCTGCGCGGAACACCGCGCTGGGAGCTGGCCGCGCAGGACGCGGTCCTGAGCTTTCCGGCTGCCGCCACGCACTTCAGCTGCGCGCTGGGCATCCAGATCGACCAGACCAGCACCCCGCATCTGATCGGTCTGCTCGAACGCAGCATGCGCGATGCCAGCACCGCGACCAGCGCCGCCAAGGCACGCTACCAACGCCCGCGTCCTTTCATGCGCAACGCGCAACCGATGTGCACCCCGGCCGATGATGCCGCCCTGCGCAAGAACGGCTCCTACCCCTCCGGCCACACCGCCATCGGCTGGACCTGGGGCCTGATCCTGTCGGAAATCGCGCCTGCCCGCCGCGATGCCCTGCTCGCACGCGGCCGCGCCTTCGGCGACAGTCGCCTGGTCTGCAACGTGCACTGGCAGAGCGATGTCACCCAGGGCCGCGTGGTGGGCGCCGCCACGGTCGCCGCATTGCACGCCAATCCTGCGTTCGAAAAAGACCTGGCCGCCGCACGCCGCGAGATCGAACAGGCGCAGGCCAAGCAGCCGGCTGCGTCCGCGGTGGCTGCGTGCAACGCCGAAGGCCAAGCGCTGAAGACCGTATTGCCCGGGGATGATGTAGTCCGCGGCAAGCGCACGGCCGCTGCGCCTGCTGGGCTCGGACGAGGTGCGAGCGTTTGCGCCCGCATCGCCGTCCACGCCGATGATGTGCGGCGGCAGATGCGTTTGACCGCGGCTGGTTCGACGGTTCCCGCCCGCCCCAGCGCGCTGCACACCACGCATCACTTGCCGATGCAAAAACTCGAGAAGATCTTGCCGAGCAGGTCATCGGCACTGAGCTTTCCGGTGATCTCGCCGAGCGCTTCATGTGCCAGGCGCAGTTCTTCGGCAGCCAGTTCCAGCTGCTCGAAACCCAGTTCCAGATCGGCAGCGTCCACGTGGTGTTCGGCGCGACGCAGCGCTTGGACATGCCGGGTGCGGGCGGAGAATTCGCCATCGACGCTGTCCACGCCATCGCCCAGTGCAAGCTCGCGCAGGCGGGTGTGCAATTGCTCAAGTCCCTGCCCGGTCACGGCCGAAACGGCGATCGCGTTGGCATCGATCTGCGCGGCATCGGTGAGCAGATCACACTTGTTGTGGATCCACAGCTGACGCGGCACCGCATCGATGGCATCGCCGATGGCATCGCGGGCGGCCTGCGGGTCGCGTGCATCCAGCACCACCAGCGCCAGGTCGGCGCGTTCCAGTTCGGCACGTGCGCGGCGCATGCCTTCGCGTTCGATCGCATCGCCGCCATCGCGCAGGCCCGCGGTATCGACCAGGGTCAACTCGAACCCGTCGAGCTGGATCGCTTCGCGCAAGGTGTCGCGGGTGGTGCCGGCAACATCGGTGACGATCGCACGGTCGCTACCGGCCAGCGCATTGAGCAGGGAACTCTTGCCGGCGTTGGGCGGACCGATCAACACCGCATGCAGGCCGTCGCGCAACTTGCGTCCGCGTTCGGCATCGCGCAGCAGCTGCGCGAGCACGTTGCGCGCCTGCCCCAGACCATCGCGTAGCTGGTTCCCGCCCAAGGTATCGAGCGGCTCGTCGGCAAAGTCGATGGCGGCCTCGACATGGATACGCAGGCGGGTCAGGGTTTCGGCCAATGCATCGACCCGTTGCGAAAACACCCCGTCCAGTGCGCGCCGCGCTGCGCGTGCCGCCCGCAGGTCGCCGGCTGCGATCAGGTCGGCGATCGCCTCGGCCTGCGCAAGATCGAGCTTGCCGTTGAGAAAGGCACGTTCGCTGAACTCACCGGCGCGTGCCTGGCGTGCCCCCAGTTCGATGCAGCGGGCAACCAATTGCCGCAACAGCACCGGGCTGCCATGGCCTTGCAGCTCGACGACGTCTTCGCCGGTAAAGCTGTGCGGCGAGTTGAACCACAGCGCAATGCCATCGTCGATGACGGCGCCCTGCCCGTCGCGAAAACGCGCGTAGTGCGCATGCCGCGGCCGCAGCACCGCGATTCCAAGCTGCGCTGCGATCTGCACCGACTGCGGCCCGGACAGGCGCACGATTCCCACACCGCCGATTCCGGCAGCACTGGCAATGGCAACGATGGTAGAGGTGGAAGACGCCATGGGCACTGCTCTAACGAGGATCGAAAAAGGGACACAGAGATTTTAAACGGCGCGGCCATCAGTGCCGACCCGCGTGTGTGCGGGTTCCTTTGAATCACCTGCCGTTGCGACATTCGCGCTGACTGGCGTCTGCACGCCGTGTCGTGTCGCGGCGTCCGGTCACAACGATTGCAGCTGCGCGCGCGCCTGCTCGGCACCACTGCCTTGCGGCTGCAATTCCAGGTACGTGGTATAGGCCTTGCGCGCCTTGTCGCGATCGCCTGCCTTCGCATATGCATCGCCGAGATTGAGATAGGCCACCGCGCGCGAGGGATCGATCTTCAAGGTGTTTTCCAGCCAGCGCGCCGATTCGGCAAAGCGCCCCTGACGGTAATACACAAAGCCCAGGTTGTTGGCCGCCAGCGCAAAATCCGGGCGCAGCTTCAGTGCCTCGGCAAATTGCTCGGCCGCATCGGCATAGCGCTGTTCCTTGTACAACTGCAGGCCGCGTTCGTTGGCCAGCTGTGCGCGTTGGCGGTCGCTGCTCTTCACTGCGGTGGGCAACACCAGCGTGGCCTGGCCACCTTGCAGGGTCTTCACCGTCACCGGCGCTGCAACCACTGTCGCACCGGCTGCGGCCGGCACAGGGCGCGCTGCGTCCACGCGTGAGTTGAGCGCAATCGCGTCGGCCGACAGCTGCGCGGTCTGCGCGGTGAGAAATTCTTCGCCGCTGGGAACCTGGAACACGAATTCGCCGCCTTGCGAACCGGGCAGGCTGCCGAAGGCCGGCGTCTGCGCCGAGACTGCCGAGACTGCAGGCGCCACGTACGCGGCCAGTTCGGTTCCGGTGATCAAGCCATCGCCATTGAGGTCGCCCTTGCCGGTCAATGCCTGCAACAGCACCCAGGTGAACACCGAATGCCCATTGGGCCCGCTGTCGGCCACCTGTTGATCGGCGCCGCCAGCGGTGAGCATCTGGCGCGCAATACGCCGCGCGTTCTCGCGCAGGTACGCGCTGGACGTCGGACCGCCACGCGTCAATCCCAGCCCGCTGTAGCACGCATCCATCACGAACAAGACGTGCTTGGCCTGCAGGCTTTCGGCGATGTTCTGCAAATCGCTCATTGCGATCGCATCGCTGGCCAGATGCTGCGGGTCCGAGTCGACCGGAATGATGTAACCAAGATCGCGACCGGAAGCGAACCGTCGTGTGGCGCCATGCCCGGCAAAGAACACGAACACGCGGTCGTTGGTTTGTGCACGGCCTTCGCCGAGGCGGTCGTGGAATGCGGCGAGGATGTTGTTGCGCGTGGCCTGTCCATCCTTGAGCACGATCACTTGCGAGGACGGAAATCCCAGCGGCCCGGTCAGGGTACTGGCAATCGCCTGCGCATCGTTGGCCGCATATTCCAGCTTGGGCCACTGCGCGTAGTCGTCGATACCGATCACGATCGCCCACGATTTCGCATAGCCGGTGGTCACCGTGGCATCGGCCATTGCGCTGGGTGCACGCGCGACCGAGAACTCACGGCCATTCCAGCCGGCGAACTGGTACCCGTCGGCGATGAGCCGATCCAGAATCTGCGGCAGCGCTTTCACTGCGCGATCATGGATGTCATGGAACAGCACGATGCCGCGCTGCTCCTTGTTCACTTGATCGAGCACGCGCTGCACGATGGATTCGGGCACCGGGTCGGCCCAGTCCAGCGAGTCGATGTTCCACATGATCGATTTCAGCCCGGCCTCGCCCAGCAGCTGCAAGCCTTCCGCATTGCGTGCGCCATACGGAAACCGGAACAGCGGCGCACGTTTGTCGTCCACCGCACGCAGCAACATGTCGGTATCCAGCACTTGGCGACGCAGTGCATCGCCGGTGGTTTTAGACAACTGTGCGTGGGTCAGGCTGTGGTTCCCCACGACGTAGCCTTCTTCCATCAGCGTGTGGCTGATCTTGGACAGCGGCGCAAGTTGCGCTTTGCCGGCGGCATCCACACTGCCGAGATTGCGCCCCACTTCGAAGAACACGCCTGGCACATCGTAGCGCTTGAGAATCGCCACGATCTCCTCGGTGTAGGCCTTGTGCGGGCCATCGTCGAAGGTGAGCACCACCGTCTTGGGCGGCAGGTCGCGGCCGAACACTTCGCTGTCGCTGTCGCGCGCGGAGAACGGGTACGGCTCGACCACGCCATGGTCGCGCAGGATGTTCTCGCGCGTGTAGAGCGTGCGCAGATGCGCCACGTAGTCGCCCCATTTCTCGCGCTTGGGCACGATGGCGCGGCTGCGATCGAAACGACTGAAGATCTGCGTCAACTCTTTGTCGTAGCTGCGCTCGATCTCGTCCAGCGCTTCCAGATCCTCGCCGATGCGCTGATGCAGTTTCACCGCCGGCAATGCAGAGTCGCGGCCGATGCGTGCATGCAGATCGCGCAGCACCTCGGCAAATGCCAGGCGGTCGGCATCGAACAGATCCGGCGCAGATTCCACTTCGTCCAGCACCGCGGCAATCGTCGCGAACCGGCGCGCGTCTTGGGAGATCAGCACGCTGTCGAACGATGCGGCAATGCGCTCGCGCTGCTCCAGGTTTTCGTGAAACAACTGCTGGCCCACGCTGCTGGAGGTGGCGCGATCGCGTGGCGTTTGTGTGTCCTCATCGGCCAGCCAGCAGCACGATGATGCGGCGGTGCCGGTCCAGGTGTTGGCGCAGTTGCGCGATCAATGCACCGGTGGCGTTCCCGGTCTTGTCCGCCTGCGTGTCAGCACTCGTTGCAATAGTGGGCTTCGCGGCGGCGGCAGCGTCGCTGGCGTCCTGCGTGCCGCAGCCGGCCAACGCCAGCACTCCCACGCAACTTGCGCACAGCAACTGGCGATGCAACGGCGATGTGGTCACGACGGCGTCCTTGGCGAAACAGACAACAGGCAATACATGCGGGCTGACATGCAGAAAGCCCGCCTTGCGGCGGGCCTTGGTGAACTTACTTGGCGTTGGCCTGGATGATCTTGCTCGGCTTCTCGCCGTGCTGGCGGATCATCCACCACTGGATCAACAGACCCAGGCCGCCGTTGACCACCCAGTACAGCACCAGGCCGGCCGGCATGAAGGCCATCATGACGCCGAACACCAGCGGCATGAACTGCATCATCTTGGCCTGCATCGGGTCCATGCCCGGGGTCGGGGTCAGCTTCTGCGTGGCCCACATGATCGAGATGTTGAGCAGCGGCAGGATGAAGTACGGGTCGCGCGCAGTCAGATCCTGGATCCAGCCCAGCCACGGCGCCTGGCGCAGTTCCACCGACTCCACCAGCACCCAGTACAGCGCGAAGAAGATCGGCATCTGGATCAGCAGCGGCAGGCAGCCGCCCATCGGGTTGATCTTTTCCTTCTTGAACAGCTCCATCGTCGCCTGCTGGTACTTGACGCGATCGTCGCCGTAGCGCTCCTTGAGTTGCGCCAGGCGGGGCTGGAAGCGACGCATCTTGGCACCGGACTTGTACTGCGCAGCCGACAGCGGATACAGCGCCAGGCGCAGCAGCACCACCAGGCCGATGATGGCCCAGCCCCAGTTGTGCAGGAAGCTGTGCAGATGGCTCAGCACCCAGAACAGGCCCTGGCCGATGATGGCCATGATCGAGAAACGGCTGTAATCGACCACGCGGTCCAGGCCCTTGACGTCTTCCTTGGCGATCAGGCTGACCAGCTTCGGGCCCACCCACAGGCGCGCTTCGGTGCTGGCGGTCTGGCCCGGCGCCACGGTGAAGGCCGGCCCACGCAGCTCGGCCACGTCGCGCGGGCCGTCCTGGGCCAGCACGTACAGCGAGGCCTGGTCCTTCTGCGGAATCCAGGCGGTGAAGAAGTGGTGCTGCAGCAGCGCCACCCAGCCGCCGGTGATCTGGCGATTCAGGCCACCGTCGTCCATGTAGTCCTTGAACGCGCGGCGCTCATAGCCTTCCTGCGGGCTGTACCAGGTCGCGCCATTGAAGCTGAAGGAGTCCGGATTGGTCATGCCGCGGCTGAGGATGGTCGGCACCCGGCTCAGCTTGCGGAACACGTAGCCGTTCCACGGCGCGCCACTCTTGTTGATCACCTCGTCCTTGATCGAGATCGCATAGCGGCCGCGCTCCAGGGTAAAGGTGCGACGGATCGAGACGCCGTTGGGGCCATTCCAGACGAACGGCACCACCAGCGAGTTCTGGCCCTTGGCCAGTTCGAACGTCGTGCCCGGCTGCTCGGCGCGGAAGCCGCCCACACCCGGCACCGGCGAATGCTCGCTGGCCCAGCCGCTGGTGGCGTTATACGGGTGCGCCGGATCTTCGGTCAGCAGGCTGACCGGCGCGGTGCCGTCCTTGGTCTGCGGGAACTGCAGCAGCTCGGCATCGAGCACGCTGCGGCCATCCAGCTTCAGGCGCAGCACGTCCGAGGTCAGGGTCACCACCGGCGCAGCGCCGGCAGCAGCCGGTGTCGCCGCAGTGCTGCTGGTCGCCGGCACGGTGCCCGGCGCGCCGGCCTGCGGAATGGCCTGGGCCGAAGGTACATTGGCCGCGCTCGGCGCCGCCGCATCCAGGTCGCGCGCCGCCGGCACCGACTGCGTCGCCGCGGCCACCGGCGCATTGGCAGCCGCCTTGTCCTTGCCCCACTCCATCCACAGCAACGCCGCGACCATCAGCCAGGCAAAAATCAGGAAAACACGGGTCTGGTTCATCGGGCAGCAACTCGCTCAGTCGGAACTACAGTTCCGGCTCTGTCGGGGAAGGGGAGGATGGGCGCACCGTCCTGGCGGGCGGCATTGTGCCGGGCGCAGCAGGCAGGGGCAATGCGCCGGCACGGCGCAGCAGACGCACGAAGGCATCGCGAATCTGTGGATTGGTCGCTTTTGCCGCCGCCGAGCGCGCCACGATGACGTAGTCACCACCGGCCAGCTCGGGCAGCAGATGCCGCATGGCATCGCGCAGCACACGTTTGATGCGGTTACGTCCGACCGCGCGCGTATCGACCTTGCGCGACACGGCCATGCCCAGGCGCGGCGGCGTATCGCCGGTGCGCCAGTGCAGGCTCAGGAGTGGGTCCGAGGTGCGACGTGCAGTGTCGAAAACGATCGTATATTGCGCACGCGTACGAACCCGCGCAGAGCGAGGAAATCGCCTGCACGGGTTCGATGCGTTCACGGTAGGGACTGCCTCGGCCGCAGGGAGCGGCGCGGCAATCAAGCGCTCAGGCGCTTGCGGCCCTTGGCGCGGCGGCGAGCCAGGATCTTGCGGCCGTCGGCGGTTGCCATACGTGCGCGGAAGCCATGGTCGCGTGCTCGCTTGAGATTGCTGGGTTGGAACGTACGCTTGGTGGCCATGGGGCCCTCTGCATGAATGGAGACGAATAGAACCGGCAATGCTATAGGCCTGCCGCGGTTCCGGTCAACACCCTGCTTGCTTTACCGCGGATGAGGACGGCGGCGCCCTGTGGATGGCCCTGTGAATAACTCTGGGAAAACCCTGCCCTCGGTGCTAGGCTGGTCCATCCTCTTTTCACTACCGGGCTGCGAGCACGGCGCTTTTCTGCGCGCCGCAGCCGGCAACAGATGATCACACTTTGATGGATGCTTGGCCCCGCTGTCTGGAACGTCTCGAAGCCGAATTCCCGCCCGAAGATGTCCATACCTGGTTGAAACCCCTGCAAGCCGAAGATCGCGGCGACAGCATCGTGCTGTACGCCCCGAACGCCTTCATCGTCGACCAGGTTCGCGAACGGTACCTGCCGCGCATTCGCGAATTGCTGGCGTATTTCGCCGGTAATGGCGAAGTCGCGCTGGCGGTTGGTTCGCGTCCGCGTGCGCCGGAGCCGGCTCCGGCACCCGTGGCGACGCCGAGTGCGCCGCAGGCTGCACCGATCGTGCCGTTCGCCGGCAACCTGGATTCGCATTACACCTTCGCCAACTTCGTCGAAGGCCGCAGCAACCAGCTGGGTCTGGCGGCGGCGATCCAGGCGGCGCAGAAACCCGGCGACCGCGCGCACAACCCGTTGCTGCTGTACGGCAGCACCGGCCTGGGCAAGACCCACCTGATGTTCGCGGCCGGCAATGCGCTGCGTCAGGCCAACCCGGCCGCCAAGGTGGTGTACCTGCGTTCGGAACAGTTCTTCAGCGCGATGATCCGGGCGCTGCAGGACAAGGCGATGGACCAGTTCAAGCGCCAGTTCCAGCAGATCGATGCGCTGCTGATCGACGACATCCAGTTCTTCGCCGGCAAGGACCGCACGCAGGAAGAGTTCTTCCACACCTTCAACGCGCTGTTCGATGGCCGCCAGCAGATCATCCTGACCTGCGACCGCTATCCGCGCGAAGTGGAAGGCCTGGAGCCGCGGCTGAAGTCGCGGCTGGCCTGGGGCCTTTCGGTGGCGATCGACCCGCCGGACTTCGAGACCCGCGCGGCGATCGTGCTGGCCAAGGCGCGCGAGCGCGGCGCCGAGATTCCCGACGACGTGGCCTTCCTGATCGCCAAGAAGATGCGCTCCAACGTGCGCGACCTGGAAGGCGCGCTCAACACCCTGGTGGCGCGTGCCAACTTCACCGGCCGCGCGATCACGGTGGAATTTGCCCAGGAGACGCTGCGTGACCTGCTGCGCGCCCAGCAACAGGCGATCGGCATCCCCAATATCCAGAAGACCGTGGCCGACTACTACGGCTTGCAGATGAAGGATTTGCTGTCCAAGCGGCGCACCCGCTCGTTGGCGCGCCCGCGCCAGGTGGCGATGGCGCTGGCCAAGGAGCTCACCGAGCACAGCCTGCCGGAGATTGGCGACGCCTTCGCCGGCCGCGACCACACCACGGTGCTGCATGCCTGCCGACAGATTCGCACGTTGATGGAGGCCGACGGCAAGCTCCGCGAGGATTGGGAAAAGCTGATTCGCAAGCTCAGCGAGTAGGCCGTCGGCTGCCATCGGCGCCAGGCTGGAAAAAGCGTGGAAACGTTGGGGTCAAATGCGGGAGAATCTGTGGATAACGTTGTGCCGCAGTCCGGCGCGAAAACTATCCACAGGTTTTCCGACCAGCTCAGGCGCACTAGTCCAATGCGTTTCAGGTGCTGAAACGTCTTTGGAAACAAATAGTTATGGTGGTTATCCGCTGAAAACGGCCCTACCATCACCACCAAGCTTTTGATTTATTCCATATCTTTTAAAGCATAGGGGCACAGAACCACATGCGTTTTACACTGCAGCGCGAAGCCTTCCTCAAACCATTGGCACAAGTGGTCAATGTGGTCGAACGCCGTCAAACCCTGCCCGTCCTGGCCAACTTGCTGGTACAGGTCAAGGATGGACAGGTGTCGTTGACCGGCACCGACCTGGAAGTGGAAATGATCTCGCGCACGCTGGTGGAGGACGCGCAGGACGGCGAAACCACGATTCCGGCGCGCAAGCTGTTCGACATCCTGCGCGCCCTGCCCGACGGCAGCCGCGTGACCATTTCGCAGACCGGCGACAAGGTCACCGTGCAGGCCGGGCGGAGCCGCTTCACCCTGGCGACGTTGCCGTCCAACGACTTCCCGTCCGTGGACGAAGTCGAGGCGACCGAGCGCGTCGTGGTGCCCGAAGCCGGGCTCAAGGAGCTGATCGAGCGCACCGCGTTCGCCATGGCCCAGCAGGACGTGCGCTACTACCTCAATGGCCTGTTGTTCGACCTGCGCGACGGCTTGCTGCGCTGCGTGGCCACTGACGGTCATCGTCTGGCGCTGTGCGAGATGGAATTGGAGAAAGCCGGTGGCGCCAAGCGCCAGATCATCGTGCCGCGCAAGGGCGTGACCGAGCTGCAGCGCTTGCTGGAAGGTGCCGATCGCGAGGTCGAGCTGGAAGTCGGCCGCAGCCATATCCGCGTCAAGCGCGGCGATGTGACCTTCACGTCGAAGCTCATCGACGGGCGGTTCCCGGACTACGAGGCAGTGATTCCGATTGGCGCCGATCGCGAGGTCAAGGTGGATCGTGAAGCGCTGCGCGCGTCGCTGCAACGTGCGGCCATTCTGTCCAACGAAAAGTATCGCGGTGTTCGCGTGGAAGTGTCGCCGGGTCAGTTGAAGATCAGCGCGCATAACCCCGAGCAGGAAGAGGCGCAGGAAGAGATCGAGGCCGATACCAAGGTCGACGATCTGGCCATTGGCTTCAACGTCAACTATTTGCTCGACGCACTTTCGGCGTTGCGCGATGAGCACGTGGTGATCCAGTTGCGTGACGCCAACTCATCCGCATTGGTGCGTGAGGCCAGCAGCGAAAAGTCGCGTCATGTGGTGATGCCGTTGCGTCTCTGACGCTCCGTTCCACGTGGAACACGGGAAGCCCGGCGGATGCCGGGCTTTTTGTTGGCGCCGCTCAAGGCTTGCTGTGTTTATCTCAGGCCGGTCTGGCTTTCGCCACCAAGTCCATCGCAGCCTGCGCCATTGCTATGGCGCGGGTTCTGAAGCGATGGTGCCCCCGACGCAAATCGTAGGCGCTAAACGTCGATGCGTTTGATCGACCAAACGCGCTCCCGCTCTCGCGTTCTTGTGTTCGCCGGACATCGGAACCAACCTTGAGACCGATACACATCGCGTTACAGAGTTCTCTGGTGCCGATTGGCGACCGGCGTCGAGCTGGTCATAGGCAAGACCCAACTCCCCACCACGAGTAAACGCCCGGCAATTGGTGGAATGGGCACCAGGCCCGCATGCCCGGCGCTGCGAGTTCGCAAATTTCCTCACACACACGCATGGGCTAAGCACCTAGCGACTGTATTCATTCCCAGCCAGTCTCGACCCCGCCCGATCCAATCCGGTTTCTTTTGCCCGGCTTTCGTTCCTCCCTACCGGCTGAGCTGTAGAGATGGCGAGAGCAAGTCTAGAAAAGGTATTTCGTCTCAAAATAGAACTTTTGCTTGAGGATGCCGGCTTGTCCGAGATGTGTTGAGGACCGAGTGTGGCCGCCAGCGCCTATGTCGCGCATCTCATCCGGTTGAGGTTAACGCGTTCAGCTTTCCGCGTTTTTGACTTATGCACATCGCACTCTGCTTTTAAATCTATAAATAACTTAAGAGCTTTGTGGTGATGGTAGACGCAGATTTCGCGGAGAAATAGCTTAAGTTGCTGTTTTAAAGAGAGATTAGTAGGGCGAAACCCTGTGCTTATCGTCCCGATTTGTGGCTCACAAGCTGTGGATAAGCGACATTGCCTTCGTGGGCCCTGTTTTTATCCACATGTTATCCCCTGCCTATGCAGCCCTTCCTCTCGGCTCTGCATGCGCAGGCTTCATGCCGATCCCGTATCCTTCGACCCGACCGGCATGCCGGATTACAGCCCAGAGCACACCGATCGATGCATGTAGTGCGGTTGTCCATTCATCGGCTTCGCCGGTTTCACACCGTTGAGCTTCATCCGTCCAGTGCCCTGAATCTGCTGACCGGCGACAACGGTGCAGGCAAGACCAGTGTGCTGGAAGCGCTGCATCTGATGGCCTACGGCCGCAGCTTTCGCGGGCGCGTTCGTGACGGCCTGATCCAGCAAGGCGCCGACGACCTCGAAGTCTTTGTGGAGTGGAAAGAAGGCGACAGCGCGGCGGGCGAACGGACGCGTCGCGCTGGCCTGCGTCATAGCGGACAGGAATGGACGGGACGTCTGGACGGTGAGGACGTGGCGCAGCTGGGCTCTCTTTGTGCTGCGTTGGCGGTGGTGACGTTCGAGCCAGGCAGCCACGTGTTGATCAGTGGCGGTGGCGAACCCCGCCGTCGCTTCCTGGATTGGGGTCTGTTCCACGTGGAACCCGATTTTCTGACCCTGTGGCGCCGCTACGCCCGGGCGCTCAAGCAACGCAATGCGTTACTGAAACAGGGCGCGCAGCCGCGCATGCTCGACGCGTGGGACCACGAACTCGCCGAGTCCGGCGAAAGCCTGACCTCCCGGCGTACGCGCTACCTGGAACGCCTGCAGGAATGGCTGGTTCCAGTGGCAGACGCGATCGCGCCGGCGCTGGGGCTGACGGCGCTGGCCTTCGCTCCAGGCTGGAAGCGCCACGAGCTTTCGCTGGCGGATGCTCTCTTGCTCGCCCGCGAGCGCGACCGCCAGAACGGTTACACCTCGCAAGGCCCGCACCGCGCAGATTGGATGCCCAGCTTTCAGGCACTTCCGGGCAGGGACGCGCTTTCCCGTGGACAGGCCAAGCTCACCGCCCTTGCCTGCCTGCTCGCACAAGCCGAAGACTTCGCCTTCGAACGCGGCGAATGGCCGGTCATCGCCCTGGATGATCTGGGCTCGGAGCTGGACCGGCACCATCAGGGGCGCGTGCTGCAGCGGCTGGCGTCCGCCCCGGCGCAGGTGCTCATCACCGCAACGGAAACCCCGCCTGGAATTGCAGATGCGGGCGCGCTCTTGCAGCAGTTCCACGTGGAACACGGCCAGATTACGCCACAGGCAGTGTCCGACTGAGCCGCAACGGCCGGCACGGGCCGGCTGGTATAATTCGTCCGCTATCCCCCTTTTCCCACGGCGCGGAGCGGCTATCGCCGCCTTCGCCCGTGTTGTGGAGCCAACGGCACGCGCATGACCGACGAACAAAACACCCCGCCAACACCCAACGGCACCTACGACTCCAGCAAGATCACCGTGCTGCGTGGCCTGGAAGCCGTCCGCAAGCGCCCCGGCATGTATATCGGCGATGTCCATGACGGCACCGGTCTGCATCACATGGTGTTCGAGGTGGTCGACAACTCGGTGGACGAAGCCCTCGCCGGGCATGCGGACGACATCGTGGTGAAGATCCTGGCCGATGGCTCGGTGGCGGTCTCCGACAACGGGCGCGGCGTGCCGGTCGACATCCACAAGGAAGAAGGCGTCTCGGCGGCCGAGGTGATCCTCACCGTGCTGCACGCCGGCGGCAAGTTCGACGACAACAGCTACAAGGTGTCCGGTGGCCTGCACGGCGTGGGCGTTTCGGTGGTTAACGCGTTGTCCGAGCACTTGTGGCTGGATATCTGGCGCGACGGTTTCCACTACCAGCAGGAATACGCGCTGGGCGAGCCGCAATACCCGCTCAAGCAGCTGGAAGCCTCGACCAAGCGCGGCACCACGCTGCGCTTCAAGCCGTCCGTGGCCATCTTCAGCGACGTCGAGTTCCATTACGACATCCTGGCGCGACGCCTGCGCGAGCTGTCCTTCCTGAATTCCGGCGTCAAGATCACCTTGATCGACGAGCGAGGCGAAGGCCGTCGCGATGATTTCCATTACGAAGGCGGCATCCGCAGCTTCGTGGAGCATCTGGCGCAGCTGAAGTCGCCACTGCACCCGAATGTGATCTCGGTGACCGGCGAGCACAACGGCATCATGGTGGACGTGGCCCTGCAGTGGACCGACGCCTACCAGGAAACCATGTATTGCTTCACCAACAACATTCCGCAGAAGGACGGCGGCACCCACTTGGCCGGTTTCCGTGCGGCGCTGACGCGTGTGCTCAGCACCTACATCGAACAGAACGGCATCGCCAAGCAGGCCAAGGTCGCGCTCACCGGCGACGACATGCGCGAAGGCATGATCGCGGTGCTCTCGGTCAAGGTGCCCGACCCCAGCTTCTCTTCGCAGACCAAGGAAAAGTTGGTCAGCTCGGACGTGCGCCCGGCCGTGGAGAACGCCTTCGGCGCGCGCCTGCAGGAGTTCCTGCAGGAGAACCCGAACGAAGCCAAGGCCATCACCGGCAAGATCGTCGATGCCGCGCGCGCGCGCGAAGCCGCGCGCAAGGCGCGCGACCTGACCCGCCGCAAGGGTGCGCTGGACATCGCCGGCCTGCCGGGCAAGCTGGCCGACTGCCAGGAAAAGGATCCGGCCCTGTCGGAACTGTTCATCGTCGAGGGTGACTCGGCAGGTGGCTCGGCCAAGCAGGGTCGCAACCGCAAGAACCAGGCGGTACTGCCGCTGCGCGGCAAGATCCTCAATGTGGAACGTGCCCGCTTCGACCGCATGCTGGCCTCCGACCAGGTCGGCACGCTGATCACCGCGCTGGGCACCGGCATCGGCCGCGACGAGTACAACCCGGACAAGCTGCGCTACCACCGCATCATCCTGATGACCGACGCCGACGTCGACGGCTCGCACATCCGTACCCTGCTGCTGACATTCTTCTACCGGCAGATGCCGGAGTTGATCGAGCGCGGCTACATCTACATCGGCCTGCCGCCGCTGTACAAGCTCAAGCAGGGCAAGAGCGAGCTGTATCTGAAGGACGACGCGGCACTCAACGCCTACCTGGCCAGCAATGCGGTCGAAGGTGCGGCGCTGATTCCGGCCACCGACGAGCCGCCGATCACCGGCGAAGCGCTGGAAAAATTGTTGATGCTGTTCACCAGCGCCAACGAAGCGATCGCGCGCAACGCCCACCGCTACGACCCGGCCCTGCTCACCGCGCTGATCGACCTGCCGCCATTGGATGTGGAAAAGCTGCAGGCCGAAGGCGACCAGCACCCGACCCTGGATGCACTGCAGGCAGTGCTCAACCGCGGCACCCTGGGTACCGCGCGCTATCAGTTGCGCTTCGACCCGGGCAGCGACAATGCACCTGCCACCCTGGTGGCCATCCGCCGCCACATGGGCGAAGAGTTCACCCAGGTGCTGCCGATGGGTGCGTTCGAAAGCGGCGAGCTGCGTCCGCTGCGTGAGGTCTCGTTGGCCTTGCACGACCTGGTGCGCGAAGGCGCCCAGATCGTGCGCGGCAACAAGAGCCACCCGATCACCAGCTTCGCGCAGGCCCACGCCTGGTTGCTGGACGAGGCCAAGAAGGGCCGCCAGGTACAGCGCTTCAAGGGCCTGGGCGAAATGAATGCCGAGCAGCTGTGGGAAACCACGGTCAACCCCGACACGCGTCGTCTGTTGCAGGTGCGCATCGAGGACGCGGTGGCCGCCGACCAGATCTTCAGCACCTTGATGGGCGATGTGGTCGAACCGCGTCGCGACTTCATCGAGGACAACGCGCTGAAGGTGTCCAACCTGGATATCTGATTCACCAGCACCGGCCAGCACGTCGCAACCGCGGCGTGGCGGCCGGTGCGGTGTTCGCAGGACGACGATGCGCACCGATCTTCCACCGCCCCCGGCGCCACGCACGGTTGCCGGCACGCCGCCGCTGCTGCCCGTACTCGTGGGTTTCTTGGTCGACGTACTCATCGCCGCCGGCCTGCTGTTGACCCTCAGCATCGCCGGCTTTGCGTTGTGGGGCGTGGTGCGTGGCTTCGGCCATGTACAGGCGGCCAAGGCGCAGGGCCTGACCCTCTCGCCCACCGAGGTCATGGCCGCCATCGGCCAACCCGGCGTGATGGTGCAACTGCTCACCGCGCTGGTCAGCACGGCCACGCCAGCGCTGCTGCTGTACTACTGGCGTCGCCGGGCCACCGCTGCCGAACGGACCGCTTCACGGGCTGCCGCACGCCGCGCCTCCACCTGGGGCTGGACCGCGCTGATCGCCGCTGCCGTGTTCCTGCTCAGCAACCTGGTCAGCGTGGCGGCCTCGGCGCTGGGCATCAAGCCGGTGCCCACCAACCTGCCATTGATGGAAGAAGCGCTCCAGCAATGGCCGCTGGCACTGACGGTGTTTGCGGTGGTCATCGCACCGGCTTACGAAGAACTGCTGTTCCGTCGCGTGCTGTTCGGGCGCCTGCTCGCTGCCGGCCGCCCGTGGCTGGGCATCGTGCTGAGCGGGGCGACGTTCGCGCTGGTGCACGAAGTACCCGGTATCAGCGGTAACGGCCCGGCCGCGATCGCGCAGCTGTGGCTGGTGTACGGCAGCATGGGGGCCGCGTTCGCATGGCTGTACTGGCGCACCGGCACGTTGTGGGCGCCCATTGCCGCCCATGGCATCAACAACGCCACGGCCCTGGCAGCGCTGTACTTTTTCGGGCTCGGCTGAGCTCAAAGCGGTCAACTACGAGAATCCAGCCGCAGCGGGGCGGCGCCTGGGCAACCAATGGATCCGTACGCTCTGGACAACCGATCGCTCCGGCCAGGCATGCGTTATCGGCTGCACGGAACCGTTTGACGAAAAGTTAAGACGAGCCTGCCAGAATGCCCTCATGGTTCTAGGGGATCGAATGAAAGCTAGGCTGTTGATCGTTGTTGCCGTGCTTGCACTGACGGCGTGCGCCACCACAACTTCGCCAACCGGCCGCCGACAGGTGGTGGGCGGCGTATCGCAACAGCAATTGGACCAGCTGGGCGCGCAATCCTTTGCGCAGACCAAGGCCAAGGAAAAAAAGTCAGCACCGACGGCAAGCAGAACGCCTACGTGCAGTGCGTGGTCAACGCACTGGTAGCGCAGTTGCCGCCGCAATGGCGCCAAACCAAGTGGGAAACCGCGCTGTTCGTGGATAACGAAGCCAATGCCTTCGCCCTGCCTGGTGGCAAGGTCGGGGTCAACACCGGCATCTTCACCGTCGCCAAGACGCAGGATCAGCTCGCCGCCGTGCTCGGACATGAGATCGGCCATGTGATTTCGCGCCATCACGAAGAGCGCATCACCCGTCAGCTCGGCGCGCAGACGGGCCTGGGCATCATCGGCGCACTCGCCGGCGCCGCCTATGGCGATGGGGCGGCCAGCGCAGTCAATCAGGTTGGCGGTATGACCGCCCAGACAGTGTTCCTGCTGCCCGGCTCGCGTACCCAGGAAAGCGAAGCCGATGTGGTCGGCCAACGCCTGATGGCCCAGGCCGGGTTCGATCCGGCGCAGGCGGTGACGCTGTGGCAGAACATGATGGCCGCCAGCGGCAATCGCCAACCGCAATGGCTGTCGACCCACCCTGACCCCGCCAACCGCATCCGCGAACTGCAGGCCGACGTCGCCCAGCTCGAACCGGTGTACCAGCAGGCCAAGCAGAGCGGGCGCATACCGCGTTGTGGCTAGGGCTGCTAACGACATCCGTGCGGCCGCCGTTGGCCCGTACGAACACCGGTTCTGTGCAACGCGTGGCCGCCTACCCTGCTGGCACGGGCGCCGCCACGCTGGTCACGGTCTGTTAGCGACGCTAAGACATCCGTTCCCGCTCCTGATTGCCGCAACACAACATGGAAACCGTTTTCGGGAACTGAGACTTTCTGCTAAGTTTGCCGGCTCAGATTTTTCGTACAGCGCCCATTCCGCTTTTCGTACCGCCCGACGGCGGATCGTCCGAGGTGAAACATGAAACTGCTCAACCGCAAGCAAGCCCTGTTGTCCCTGTTCATTGCCGCGTCGCTGGGTGGGGCTGTCGTCACCGATGCGGTCGCGCAGTCGGACCGTTCCTCCGAGCGTGCCAGCCGCAAGTCCAAGAGCGGCAAGGCCGAGGAACTGTACCCCAGTCGACCCGCCAGGCACCGACGATCAAGCCGTCCTCGAAGTTGAGCAGCAAGTTGCAGAAGCTGATCGAAACCTTCAACAAGGGCGAGGACTACCCAGGCGTGCGCACCCAGGCCGATGAGATCCTGGCCAACAGCGCTGCCAACGACGCCGACAAGGCGCTGGCCGCGCAGCTGGCCGCGCAGGCTGCCTACAACCTGGACGACACCGCCGGTGCCAAGAAGTACCTGCAACAGGCCATCGGCCTGAACGCGCTGGACAACAACGGCCAGTTCCAGTCGATGCTGATGCTGGCGCAGTTGCAGATGCAGGACGACCAGCAGGCCGAGGGTCTGGTCACGCTGGACAAGTATCTGGAAGAGAGCAAGTCGCAGCGTCCGGAAGATCTGATCCTCAAGGGCCAGGCGCTGTACCAGACCGAGCGCTACAAGGAAGCGATCCCGGTGTTGAAGCAGGCCATTGCCGCTTCGCCCGAGCCCAAGGACAGCTGGAACCAGCTGCTGATGGCGTCCTACGCCGAAGCTGGCCAGACCGGCGAAGCCGTTGCTGCTGCCGAGGCGCTGGCCGCCAAGACGCCCAACGACAAAAAGGCTCAGCTCAACCTGGCCAACATGTACATGCAGGCCGACCAGATGGACAAGGCCGCAGGGGTGATGGACAAGCTGCGTGCCTCCGGTCAGTTGACCGAAGAGAAGGAATACAAACAGCTGTATTCCATCTACGCCAACACCGAGAACAAAGAAAAGGACGTCATCGCCGTCATCAATGAGGGTATGCAAAAAGGCATCCTCAAGCCGGATTATCAGACATACCTTGCCCTGGCCCAGTCGTATTACTACAGCGACGATGTACCGAAGGCGATCGAAAACTGGCAGATGGCCGCACCGCTTTCCAAGGATGGCGAGACCTATTTGAATCTGGCCAGGGTGCTGCATTCGGAAGGTCGCATCCCAGAGGCCAAGCAGGCCGCACAGCAGGCGATCGCCAAGGGTGTTAAAAAACCCGAAGACGCCAAGAAGATCATCAACCTGAAGTAAAAAAGAAAATAAACCCCGAAATCCCTGTGTTTTTAGTGGTTACAGGACTCGGGATTGGTATAAGCTTGGGAGTTCCTGCGGTGTCAAAGCCGTCCGAAAACCTGGGGATCATCACAGTGATCCGGGCCCCCACTGAAAGAGCCATTGGCGCATGACGGAACAACTCGTTATCCACAGGCATGACTACGATGCCGGGAACCAGGGTCTGAGCTGGGCCCGCATTATCGGCATTGCTTTTGTAATTGCTTTGCACCTCACTGCACTGATGATGTTGCTGATCCCTGCAGTGGCGCCGAAGGCTCCGGCAGAGAAGGAGCGCACCACCATGGTCACCTTGATGGATGCACCGCCTCCTCCCCCGCCGCCGCCGCCGCCGCCGCCGCCGCCGGAAGACAAGCCGCCGCCGCCGGTCAAGAATCTGTCGCCGCCGAAGCCGTCACCGGTTCCGCCGCCGCCGGAAGCTCCGGTCGTCGACGTTCCCGAACCGCGTCCGAGCGATATCGTCACGCCGCCGAGCCCGCCGAGCCCTCCGGCTCCGCCGAGCGACATTGGCGCCAGCGTCGATATCTCGTCCAAGAACATGAACCCGCCGAAGTACCCGCCGGCTGCATTCCGTGCCGGTGTCCAAGGTGAGGTCATCCTGATCGTGGATGTGGATGCCAGCGGCAACGTGACCAACGTGTCGGTCGAAAAGTCCAGCCGCAACCGCGACCTTGACCGTGCCGCGATGGACGCAGCACGCAAGTGGAAGTTCAACGCCTCCACTGTCAACGGGCAGAAAGCCGCCGGACGTGTCCGCGTCCCGGTCAACTTTGCTCTGAACTGATCCCACGGGCCGGCCACGGTCGGCCCAGGATCCTGTCTTCCTTTCGCTCCACCCTTCATCACCACACACAACAAAGGTAAGCGTCATGCTGCAGGAATTCTTTATCGCCGCCGCTGCAGGGGGCTCCAATCCGTCGGCCGCTCTGTCGCAGATGGGCTTCGAGCACTTGATCACTGAAATGACCTCCAGCCCCGGCGACTTCGCCGTGTCCTGGGTCGTGTTGATCACCCTGATCGCCATGTCCGCTGCCTCCTGGTACTGGACCGTCATCAACATCTTCCGTGCCACCCGCCTGAAGAGCGCGGCTGACCGCGTCACCACCGCTTTCTGGGATGCCCCGAATGCACAGGACGCCATCCGCGCCATGGAAGAACGGCCGGCTTCCGAGCCGTTCTCGAAGATCGCGCTGGACGCCGCCCAGGCTGCTGCGCACCACCAGCGTGCCGAAGGCAGCACCGGTGGCCTGGGCGAGAGCCTGAGCCGTTCGGAGTTCGTCGACCGCGCCCTGCGTCAGGCCGTGACCCGCGAAAGCACCAAGCTCCAGTCGGGCATGACCCTGCTGGCCACCGTCGGTGCGACCGCACCGTTCGTCGGTCTGCTCGGTACCGTGTGGGGCATCTACGGCGCGCTGATCAAGATCGGTGCAACCGGTTCGGCCTCCATCGACGCCGTTGCCGGCCCGGTGGGTGAAGCGCTGATCATGACCGCGATCGGCCTGTTCGTCGCTATCCCGGCCGTGTTCGCGTTCAACTTCTTCTCCAAGGTCAACAGCTCGGTGATCGCCAAGTTCGACACCTTCGCTCACGACCTGCACGACTTCTTCGCCACCGGTTCGCGCGTTCGCTAATCCGGTCGTCAAGAACGCCTTCGCAACGATTTAGACGGAGCCCGTTATGGCCTTCAGTAGTGGAAACAGCGGTGGCCCGATGGCCGACATCAACGTGACGCCCCTGGTGGACGTCATGCTGGTGCTGCTGATCATCTTCATCATTACGGCACCGCTGATGTCCCATAAGGTCAAGGTGGAGCTGCCAGAGGCCAACTTGATCCAGAAGGAAGATGCGGAGAAACGCGCCGCGCCGATCACTCTGGCCGTCAAGGAAGATGGGTCGCTGTACTGGAACGACGAGCCGATCTCCAAGGAAGCCCTGGAGTCGCGCCTGTCCACCGCTGCACAGCAGACCCCGCAGCCGCCGCTCAACCTGCGTGGCGACCGCACGACCAAGATGCGTACGATCAACGAGATCACCAAGATCGCGCAGGGTCAGGGCATGCTGGACGTCGGTTTCGTTGCAACCAAAGTGAAGGGGCAGTAAGCCATGGCATTTAGTACTGGTGGAAGCCGTGGGCCGATGGCCGACATCAACGTCACGCCCCTCGTGGACGTGATGCTGGTGCTGCTGATCATCTTCATCGTGACCGCGCCGATCATGACCTACCCGATCGCCGTGGATCTGCCGCAGCGGGTGCTCAACCCGCCACCGCAGACGACCGAGCCGCCGCCGCCGATCGAGTTGCGTATCGACGCCAGCAACCAGGTGTTCTGGAACAACAGCCCGACGCCGGTCGACGTGTTGCAACAGAAGATGGAAGAAGTGGTGCAGGCCGATCCGACCAACCAGCCGGAACTGCGCATCGATGCAAATCCAGATGCGGAGTACGAGGTGATGGCCAAGGTGCTGGCCGCTGCGAAGAACTCGCAGATGAAGAAAATCGGCTTCATGCAGCAGTAAACGTATCTGCAACACCGCAACACAACAGTCATGACGCGACTGCAACGCCACCGGAAACGGTGGCGTTTTTTTATGCGTGTCATCTGGGCGATCGGGCTGCGATATCGGCGGCAGCCATGCGATGGATGGCGAGGATGAAGAAGAAGCCGTTGTGGGCGTGCCGCCTATCGCGCGCGCCGGGCCCATCGCACATCAGTCCGATGCCGCTGCCATATCAAAGCAGGCGATGACTCTTGCCCCACGTGTCCCGAGGTCATGCCGAGTCCGTGCCGCCTGCCTGCGACGGCAAATTACCAGTGACCTGTTTGCGATCGCAGCAAACGAAGCCAACGCAACCTGCCTTCGACACACATACAAGCCGATGCGCGAATGCTGGTTGGGCACTGTGGATCTTCATCGCAAGTCGCTGTGGCCCAAGACCTCGCATTGCCATCTGTCCCTTTCCGCATGCATGGATTTTCTACGCGGACATCGATGCCTACCGCATGCCGGAATGCGCAAGCTGCGGGCGCCCGTCTTGTCGGCTGGTGAATTGCGGGAGACCACTGTGTATCTGTTCGACCAAAGACTGGCAATGCGAACTCTTCTTACAGACACACGCCACCACCAGCGGAGGTGTCCGCACTTGTGGTGGCCGCTCCAGCCCCTTCCCTATTGCTGCAGCAAGCGTCTGCTCGGCCGTGCAGCACCCACGATCACAGAACCGGAGGCAGTCATGGCTTTCAGTACGACAGGGAATCGGGGACCGTTGGCAGGCATCAATGTCACCCCGCTGGTGGATGTCATGTTGGTGTTGTTGATCATCTTTATCGTCACCGCACCGATGGTGACGCGGACAATCGCGGTGGATCTGCCGCAAGCCACCCACCAACCGCGCGTACCACTCCAGCCGCCTGCACCGATCGCAGTGCGGCTGGATGACGACGGACAGTTGTTCTGGAACGCCAGCCCGGTGACGTTGCAGCAACTTCAGTCCAGGTTGGTCGAGCGGTAATCCCCCACTTTTAGCGGTCGCCAGAAGTGGAGCTAAGCGGCCATCGCCAACTTCATGGCAGGCGTGATGCCGCCGAGCGCCATATTCGGACGCTCGTGGTTGTACGTCCATAGCCAGCGGGTGGCTTTGTCCTGCACCTGGTCGATGGTGTCGAACAGGGTTTGGGCGAGCCAGGCGTAGCGGATGGTGCGGTTGTAGCGTTCAACGTAGGCGTTCTGCTGTGGCTTGCCCGGCTGGATGTGCTCGACCCGGATACCATGCCGCTGCGCCCAGGACAGCAACGCGCCACTGATGTATTCAGGGCCGTTGTCGCAGCGGATCACGGCGGGCTTGCCGCGCCACTCGATGATCTGCTCCAGCGATCGGATCACACGGGCTGACGGCAGCGACAGATCCACCTCGATCCCCAGCCCCTCGCGATTGAAGTCGTCGAGCACATTGAACAGCCGGAAGCTGCGGCCGTCGGCCAACTGGTCGTGCATGAAGTCCATCGACCAGACCTGGTTGATAGCCTCCGGCACCGCCAGAGGCTCGGGCCGCTCACGCACCAGCCGCTTCCTCGGCTTGATCCGCAGGTTCAACTCCAGCTCGCGGTAGATCCGGTAGACCCGCTTGTGATTCCAGCCAAAGCCCTTCACGTTGCGCAGGTACAGGTAGCACAGGCCAAAGCCCCAGTCGCGATGGGCGGTCGTCAGGCGGACCAGCCAGTCGGCGATCCGGGCGTTCTGCTCGCTGGCCTTGGCCTGGTAGCGGAAGCAGGTCTCGCTCACCGCGAAGGCCTGGCAGGCGTGGCGGATGTTCGTACGCCCGCTCGTGACTGCCGATTGGGCCATCTCGCGTCGCTGAGATGGCCTCACCATTTTTTTGCGAGCGCTTCCTTCAGCAGGTCGGTACTGAGCTGCGCCTCGGCGTACATCTTCTTGAGCCGGCGGTTCTCCTCCTCCAGCTCCTTCATGCGCGCGACCATGGACACGTCCATGCCGCCGAACTTGCTGCGCCACTTGTAGAACGTGGCCGAGCTGATGCCGTGCTCGCGGCACAGCTCCGGCACGGGCGCACCGGCCTGGGCCTGCTTGAGCACGGCGATGATCTGGCTGTCGGTAAAGCGGGACTTCTTCATGGAACCTCCTCGAGAAAGGGGACGAGAAAATTCCACTTCTGCCGTCAGCTAATGGGCGGGGGATTACCCTTCAACCTCGCCGCTTGCATCTATCTCTTGCCAAAATCTCTAGGTTCGATGCCCTTGGATGCCGGCCCTTGAATCGCCTTTTCTCCCCATTCCTTCACGATGCCGACCCGGTTGTACGGGTAGCGAATCTCGACGTTCGCGCCGGTGTTCAGCAGCTCGCGGCGGTCGCTGTTCAGTACAGGGCGTGTCCTAGATTTTGTGTAACCGGGCCACAGGCAGGAGACTGCCACCTAACCCGGAGACACCATGAGCCCACGCACACATGAGGTACCCGACGAGCTGCTTAGCAGCCTGTTGGTCAACTACACCAAACCCGAGGATCTGATCGGCGAGAACGGCCTGCTCAAGCAGCTGACCAAGCGGTTGGTGGAGCGGGCGCTGGACGCGGAGATGACCGAACACCTCGGTCATGACAAGCATGAGCCGGTCGCCAACGCGGCCGGCAACACGCGCAACGGACGCAGCCGCAAGACGCTCAAGGGCGAGTTCGGCGAGCTGCCGATCGAGATTCCGCGTGATCGCCACGGCAGCTTCGCGCCACAGCTGATCCCCAAGCACCAGACCCGCTGGGCCGGCTTCGATGACAAGATCTTGTCGTTGTACGCGCGCGGCATGACCGTGCGCGAGATCCAGTCGCACCTGGAGGAGATGTACGGCACCGAGGTGTCGCCGAGTCTGATTTCCTCAGTCACCGATGCGGTCGTCGAGGAGGTCAAGGCGTGGCAGGCGCGGCCACTGGATCCGGTCTATCCGATCGTCTATCTGGACTGCATCCACGTCAAAGTGCGCGAGGGCGCGGTGCGGGTCAAGGCGGTGTACCTGGCCATCGGCATCACCATGGGCGGCGAGAAGGAAGTGCTGGGCCTATGGCTGGCGCAGGCCGAGGGTGCCAAGTTTTGGCTGCAAGTCGTGACGGAGCTACGCAACCGCGGGGTGCAGGACATCTTCATTGCCTGCGTCGATGGCCTGAAGGGGTTTCCCGAGGCGATCGAGGCGGTGTTCCCGCAGACCACCGTGCAGCTGTGCATCGTGCACATGGTGCGGCACAGCCTGAACTACGTCTCGTGGAAACGCCGCGCCGAGGTTGCCGCCGATCTCAAGCGCATTTACGCCTGCGCCACCGTCGAGGAGGCCGAGCAGGCACTGACCGAGTTCGAGGCCAAGTGGGACGCCCAGTACCCGCCCATCAGCCAGTCATGGCGGCGCAATTGGTCACGACTGATCCCGTTCTTCGACTACCCACCGGAGATCCGCAAGGTGATCTATACGACCAACGCCATCGAGTCGGTCAACATGAGCCTGCGCAAGCTGACCAAGAACCGCGGCGCGTTCCCCAGCGACGAAGCCTTGATGAAACTGTTCTACCTGGCTCTGCGCAACATCACCAAGAAATGGACGCTGCCGATCCGCGACTGGAAGGCTGCGCTGAACCGCTTTACGATCCAGTTCGAGGGGCGACTTCCTCAGCGGTAACCCAAACCACGGTTACACAAAATTCTGCACACGCTCAAACAATAGACCCGACACCTGCATTTTTCGTTAATGTCGGATTTGGATGTTTTCGAGGAGCGTAACAGTGACGACGACTCTTTCCCCCATCGCAGAAACGGCTCGCCTGGAAGCGGCCACAGAAACGCTAGCCGAGTACATCGGCTACCTGAACAGCGAGATCGACGCCGAGCAGGACAAGGCCGAACCGAACGCGGGTCGCATCGAGGCGCTAGAGCACGAGCTGGATATCGTGGTTGACGAGCGCCGCGCCATGACGCCCGATAATCTCGGCCTGATTAACCGGGCCTTGTATGTCTACGCACCCCTGCTCAAACCGATGCACGGGTGACGTGTCATGGATGACAACCGCTTCCAACTGAGTCCGCGTAAGCACGCGACCATCTACGAGAAGATCGAGCGGCATCAATTCAAGGACACCGCGCCGACCGACCAACCGCAGGCCATCATCTTGGGCGGCCAGCCCGGCGCTGGCAAAAGCGGCTTGCTCGAAGCCAGCAAGCAGGGCTTTGCAGATCGCAACGTCGTCACGATCAACGGCGACGAACTGCGCTACTACCATCCGCAATACCTTGCCATCCAGAAGGCCGACGAGCGCCACTTTGCCGAGCTGACCGACCCGCACGTCCGACCGTGGACCAAGCAGCTATTCGACCGCACCATCGAGACACGCCGCAACGTCGTGTTCGAGGGAACGATGCGCGAGTCCGGCCCGATTACCGACACGATGCGACGCCTCAAGGCAGCCGGGTATTACGTCGTCGCCCGCGTGATCGCGGCCAACGAGCGCGACAGCATGGCAGGCATCCACCGCCGCTATGAGGAACAGAAGGCGGCCAAGGGCTTCGGGCGCTGGTCGAACGTGCAGGCCCACGACGACGCCTACAAGGGGATGCCGGCGACGCTCGAATACATCGAGCGCCACAAACTGGCTGATCGCGTGCAGGTCTACGACCGCAAGGGCAACGTGCTGTACGACAACGAGTTGCACGGCAACGAATGGAAGCGGCAGCCGGTAGCGAGAGCTGCCATCGAGGCCGAGCGCGAGCGCCCGCCCACGCCCGAAGAACGCCGGCAACACGAGGCTGAATGGACAACGATCCTTGCGATGATGGCCGCACGCCGAGCCGATGAACGCGAGATCGAGCGCGTGCGTGACGTAGCGCGCCAATACGGCGGACAGCAATACCCGGAGCATAAGCCGACCGAGTACGAGCGTCAGGACTATGGCCGGCAACACCCCGAGATGCGCGGACCCGAGACCGGCAAAACCTACGAAGGCCCGATTGTCTCGGCCGACGACAAGTACGTCATCCAGTCAGTCCGAGAGGCCGGCCGCGAGCTGCACATCCAGCACGAACGACTTGTACTGAACAGCGACCGCCGCGAGCTGCTGAACACCGGCGTGAACGTCGAGATTCGCTACCCGTACAACCGGGTCGGCATCGTGAAGGAATGGGGAGAAAAGGCGATTCAAGGGCCGGCATCCAAGGGCATCGAACCCAGAGATTTTGGCAAGAGATAGATGCAAGCGGCGAGGTTGAAGGAGCCGCCCTACACCTTGCCTAACCCGGTGCGAACTTGTACAAGAAACAGACCATGTGACACATCAGTAGGGGGGCACAAACCGCCGGAATTTCCGTCGGCTACTGGCGCCGCCGCTCTGGGCGTTGGGAGTCGGTACGGATGCATTGCAGGTCTTACCCTAACCGGTAAGTGATACACAGAGGCGCCGGGCAACCGGTGCCTTTTTTTGCCTGTTGCGCACCGTTGCAGCCTCCGCCGACCCCACCCCACCCCACCGGATGTCCGCCGCACCGCGTCGACCGCCAGTCGGAAACGGGCTGCAATCAGTTTTCGGTAATAAGAATAGTGATATTATTCATATTATCAACTAAAACCGTCGGAACTGCACATGGGATTCGGGGAGCAATGGAACAGGGAAGTCAGTTAAGCAGGTTCGATATCAATGAAACATCGGAGCACTGGCTGCACAGCAATGCTTGTATTTGCGCCCGCTGCCACACGGGCACGGGTCATTTCGCCCGACTTTGGGCACCTGCCTACGTAGTGGCACCTGTGTGGCCGACTGGCGGCGTAGTGCGAAATAGCGATAAATGCGGGTCAGCTCAGCAATCATTGTCTGAAGCAGTTCATCGCGTTTGTCCGGCGCAATCTCTGGCGGGCGCATGGCGGGATCAGGGTCATGTTCATAGGTCAAAATCATAATTGGCAGCATTGACCCGCCAAACTCGTCGCTGTCGATTAGCCCTTGCCAACTATTGGGCCGTAATTGAATGCCGCGCATGAAACCACGTGCCCAGTCGTTGCCGTGTACGACCCCATCCGCATCTTCGAGTAGCACGGGAAGGTAGACATCGTCTTTCTCCAGAGTGCGTAACAGTTCTGATGCAATCGTGTTCCAGTGCCGCATGACCAAGCCAAAAATCTCCGCGGCTTGGTCATTGCTGTCGAAGCAATGACCTTCCCCGAGTACTTGTGGCAAGTATTCGCTGGGCAATACCGTTTCTGGGCCGCAAATGAGTGCAGCAAGAACCCATCGAGCATTTCGAGGTTCATCGCAGAGGCGCCGATTCCTTCGAGGAAGTCTCCCAATCGGTCAAGCTCGGCGTCGCTCAACGAGCGTTGCGTAAGTTGGTTCTGCATAAACTTCTCCGAGTCTTTCAGGCGTGCGCATGCGCACCTTGGGACAGTTGCGCCTGCAGAGCGGAAAACCCGCATGAAAGGCAGAAAGATTGCACTGAAGTGGGCTATCGAGACCCCGAAACGGCTCAGCGACGGTCAAGCTTTCACCAATGCATCCAGATCGACTTTCCTGGACGATCATTCGTCGTTGATCTTCAGTCGTATTTCCGCAGCCTGCTAGGCCGCGAGGATATCTCTTGCCTTTTTGATGAAGTAAGCACGAAGCTCATCGTCTTGGATGAATTGCTTGGCGCGTTGCTCGACTTCGGGCATGGAGCGATATTCATTTTTCGCCAGAAGGTCACTCAGATATACATCTGCCTCAGACTCGCTTTCAATTCTGTATGGCTCGATCATTTTTGATCCTTTTGCCTAACTACTATTGGACCGCCTAAGAGCGGTTGCGCAAGTATAGAGGTGGTCCCGGGAATCTGAACAGGCCGATAAGTAGATTTCCTGCTCACCGAGGCGATGATGATCGCCGTAGAAGGAGCAGAAGATGGCAAGACGACCGTGCCGCAACCACTCGCTTGCCTTCAAGTCCAAAGTGAGGGCCGGCAAGTAATACACGGCGGTGCCGGGCAACCGGCGCCGTTTTTTGCCTGCTGCGCACCGTGCCAGCCCTCCGCCGACCCCACCCCACCGTACGTCCGCCGCACCGCGCCGACCGCCAGTCGGAAACGGGCTGCAATCAGTTGTTTGGTAATAAGAATAGTTGTATTATTCTTACCAAACAAACCCGTCGGAGTTGCACATGGACCCGTCCCAAGACGCACGTGATCGCATCCTTACAGCCGCTGACTCGCTGTATGACCAGGCCGGGCGTGAGGTTTTTCCAACCGTCGATGCCGTGCGGAAGGCGGCCAAGGTCAACATGAACGACGCAAGCACCGTCATGAAGGAGTGGCGGCGCATGCAGACCCGCCCAGCAGTGGTGGTGCAGGTGCCCGAGGCGGTACAGCAGGTCGCCAGCACGGCCGTGCTGGCGCTGTGGCAGGCCGCCCAAGACGCCGCCAATGACGCACTGCGTGCCGCCCAGGCTGGCTGGGAAGCCGAGCGCCAGGAAGCGGATGCGTTGAGCCAGCAGATGGCCGACGCCTACGAAGCCCAAGCACGTGAGCTGGAAGCGGCCCAAGCACGCATTGCCGAGCTGGAAGCCGCCATGCAACAGGCCGTCACGGCAGCGGCCACCCACCAGGCCGCCATCGACCAAGTGCGCACCGAGCTGGTGGACCTACAGCAGCGGGCCAGCACAGCTGAGGCCCGCGCCAGCGAGCTACGCACCGAGCTGGATCGGGCGCACCTGGTCGCCGCCGAGCAGCGTTCCGCTGCTGGCCAGGCCAGTGAGGACGCCGCGACTCTGCGCGGTCGCTTGGCCGCTTTCGAGGGGATG
The DNA here is from genome assembly GCA_022749655.1 of Xanthomonas phaseoli pv. phaseoli. Taxonomy (GTDB): domain Bacteria; phylum Pseudomonadota; class Gammaproteobacteria; order Xanthomonadales; family Xanthomonadaceae; genus Xanthomonas; species Xanthomonas phaseoli. The sequence continues at coordinate 425,388 of CP094243.1, read as the reverse complement.
GCCACCTCGCCCGCCCCAGTCAAAGCCTCCCCGGCAAGGGGATGTAAGCCGCCCCACCCCGCATGCATCCACGTTGAGCATCCTGCCCTGCCAGGATGCTGGTTTTGTTTGGGTATCCCCTTGTCGAACCATCAAAAGCCGGTACTCTGTTGCCAATCTTGCGACCCTAAACAAACCGGTTCACCCAATCGACCCTAACCGTACCGATGACCACCTTTGTCCGCGCCTACCTGCGCGCCTCCACAGACGAACAGGATGCCCAGCGTGCTCGCAGCGGCTTGGATCAGTTTGCGCGCGATCGGGGCGTTCGCATCTGCAACTACTACGCTGAGAACGCGTCCGGCGCACGCTTGGACCGAGCCGAGCTGTTTCGGTTGCTGGCCGACAGCCGGCCGCATGACGTGTTGCTGGTCGAGGACGTGGATCGTCTGTCGCGCCTTGGCAGGGCCGAGTGGGGAGAAGCTGAAAACGCTGATCCGCGAGCGCGCAGTGCGCGTGGTCGCGGTCAATGTACCGACGACGTGGCAGCACTTGGCCCCCTGCAAAACGAGTTCGACGCTCGCATGTTCGGTGCGATCAATGACATGCTCCTGGACATGCTGGCCGCCATCGCTCGGCGCGACTATGAACAGCGCCGGCAGCGGCAGGCCCAAGGCATCGCGAAAGCCAAGGTCGCAGGCAAATATCGAGGCCGCCAAATCGACCGGGCGCGCTACGGTGCGATCAATCGGCTGCTGGCCAGCGGCAGCTCGTGGAGCGTGGTGCAAAAACGGTGGGATGCAGCCGCAGCACCATCAGCCAGGCCGTCAAACACGCAAAGCTCAGCGCACCGGCACCGAGCACCGAACTCATGGCGGCGGCATCGGTTGCCGTGATTCTCTGGCTCCATGTCGAAAACGGGAGCAAGTTCACCCGAGGCAAAAAGCGGGTTCGGGAGGACATCGACGACCTGATCGCCACCTCACACAAGAGCACAAAGCTCAGTGATACCGAATACCGGCTGGTGATTCGTTACGCCGACGATGCGGATTTGAAGCAGCAGATCGACGATCTACTGCACGAAATCTTGCATTTGGCCGACCTGCGCAACTGCGTGGTCGATGACATGAGTGTCAAGAACGAGGCAACCGGTTCGTTCTGGGACGAATGCGATGGCGGCTGGAAATGAGAGACGGATTTTTCTGGGGTTCCGGGTTATAAACCCATGCCGGCCAACACTTATAGTGGAAGCCCTCGCCTTCGGGCGGGGCTTTTTCTTGGGGGAAAGATGGCAAGCAAAGAACACCTGGACGACCTGGATGAGCAGGCCCGCGAACTCATGCGCAGCGGGCACGACGCGGGCGACTTGGACAAGTGGGAACGCGGCGAACGCTTGGCTGCCGAGGTCCAGCGGCAACGCTGGGAGATTCCCACCGTCAAAGACCCGCCCGGCGGGCTGCGTCGCCTGGGCTTTGGCTTGGTGCTGACCATCGCCGGCCTGGCTGTCCTATGGGCTGCTGCGGGCGGCTGGGTGGCCCTGGGCGTCTTCCTCGTCCTCTGGGGCGTGGACCTACGCCAGCGGGTCACCGAAGACCTGTTGAAGGCGCTGCGCAGCGCGCTGACGTGGTGACGCCATTGCGCTGTTGCCTGGCTTCCAGTGGACCGGCGTCCACCTAAACGATCATTCCACGGACACGGACACGGACACGGCGCTGGAGGGCGTGGCCGTGGTGCGCCTCATCGAGCGCGTGGGCGGAACGTGGTTTGCCCGACTGGACTACCAGCGGCCGGCATTGGCAGGCCCGAATAAATCGCGGGATTGCTCATCGTTTGAGCAAGGCAAGCGGGGCGCTGAAATCTGGGCCGAGCGGCACCAGGAGCGGTTGAGGCGAGAAGTGGCGGCCATCATTGCTGACTACCCCCATAACGCTTAGCTTCCCCCCCCCCCCAGCCCTGCATTCATCCGGCCGTTATTTTATGCATTCATGCATATTGACTGTTCGCCAGCGTTACGCAACCATGTCGTCACTGTCATTGAGCAGTTACAGGTATCCCCGACCCGGTGAGCAGGGGGTACTGGCCACCTTCAGTCATCTGAAGGTTCCACCCAGAGTGGATTTAAGAGATTCCGGCCCGCACGACCATGTTTAACAAAAAGCCCGCTGAAGCGGGTTTTTTGTTGACTAGCGATTGGCCGCCTCTTAGCCACTAGCCGCTTGCACAAGGACATCGATCAGCTTGGTTGGGGTAGCCCTGGCAATCTGTCCATCCATATCGAGCCGGACATAAGCGCTTTCGATGACCATTAAGAGCGCCGCGGGTCCTTTGCTCGGCTCGACCCGAAACCAAATCGTGTAATGCCCCTCAGGGGTGGCACGCTTCACAGCAAAGTGGTTGTGATGCCGAGTCGGATACACATTCCGCTCGTTCAGGTTTTCGACCAACGGCGGCAGGGAAAGGCTGTCGGCATATCGAAGCGGGCAAAACACACGCGGTTCCGCTCGCCGGCTGAGCGTGTGCAGAATTTTGTGTAACCGTGGTTTGGGTTACCGCTGAGGAAGTCGCCCCTCGAACTGGATCGTAAGAGCGTGTGCAGAATTTTGTGTAACCGTGGTTTGGGTTACCGCTGAGGAAGTCGCCCCTCGAACTGGATCGTAAAGCGGTTCAGCGCAGCCTTCCAGTCGCGGATCGGCAGCGTCCATTTCTTGGTGATGTTGCGCAGAGCCAGGTAGAACAGTTTCATCAAGGCTTCGTCGCTGGGGAACGCGCCGCGGTTCTTGGTCAGCTTGCGCAGGCTCATGTTGACCGACTCGATGGCGTTGGTCGTATAGATCACCTTGCGGATCTCCGGTGGGTAGTCGAAGAACGGGATCAGTCGTGACCAATTGCGCCGCCATGACTGGCTGATGGGCGGGTACTGGGCGTGAGCGTGTGCAGAATTTTGTGTAACCGTGGTTTGGGTTACCGCTGAGGAAGTCGCCCCTCGAACTGGATCGTAAAGCGGTTCAGCGCAGCCTTCCAGTCGCGGATCGGCAGCGTCCATTTCTTGGTGATGTTGCGCAGAGCCAGGTAGAACAGTTTCATCAAGGCTTCGTCGCTGGGGAACGCGCCGCGGTTCTTGGTCAGCTTGCGCAGGCTCATGTTGACCGACTCGATGGCGTTGGTCGTATAGATCACCTTGCGGATCTCCGGTGGGTAGTCGAAGAACGGGATCAGTCGTGACCAATTGCGCCGCCATGACTGGCTGATGGGCGGGTACTGGGCGTCCCACTTGGCCTCGAACTCGGTCAGTGCCTGCTCGGCCTCCTCGACGGTGGCGCAGGCGTAAATGCGCTTGAGATCGGCGGCAACCTCGGCGCGGCGTTTCCACGAGACGTAGTTCAGGCTGTGCCGCACCATGTGCACGATGCACAGCTGCACGGTGGTCTGCGGGAACACCGCCTCGATCGCCTCGGGAAACCCCTTCAGGCCATCGACGCAGGCAATGAAGATGTCCTGCACCCCGCGGTTGCGTAGCTCCGTCACGACTTGCAGCCAAAACTTGGCACCCTCGGCCTGCGCCAGCCATAGGCCCAGCACTTCCTTCTCGCCGCCCATGGTGATGCCGATGGCCAGGTACACCGCCTTGACCCGCACCGCGCCCTCGCGCACTTTGACGTGGATGCAGTCCAGATAGACGATCGGATAGACCGGATCCAGTGGCCGCGCCTGCCACGCCTTGACCTCCTCGACGACCGCATCGGTGACTGAGGAAATCAGACTCGGCGACACCTCGGTGCCGTACATCTCCTCCAGGTGCGACTGGATCTCGCGCACGGTCATGCCGCGCGCGTACAACGACAAGATCTTGTCATCGAAGCCGGCCCAGCGGGTCTGGTGCTTGGGGATCAGCTGTGGCGCGAAGCTGCCGTGGCGATCACGCGGAATCTCGATCGGCAGCTCGCCGAACTCGCCCTTGAGCGTCTTGCGGCTGCGTCCGTTGCGCGTGTTGCCGGCCGCGTTGGCGACCGGCTCATGCTTGTCATGACCGAGGTGTTCGGTCATCTCCGCGTCCAGCGCCCGCTCCACCAACCGCTTGGTCAGCTGCTTGAGCAGGCCGTTCTCGCCGATCAGATCCTCGGGTTTGGTGTAGTTGACCAACAGGCTGCTAAGCAGCTCGTCGGGTACCTCATGTGTGCGTGGGCTCATGGTGTCTCCGGGTTAGGTGGCAGTCTCCTGCCTGTGGCCCGGTTACACAAAAAATCTAGGACACGCCCCGCCGGCTCCGGGCCGCCCAGGTGTAGATATGCGCAGGGTCATAGCCAGAAACCTTTTTGGGGTCTTGGCTGAAACAATGGTGGGAATACTCAACGCGCACAACGAAGCTTCTAGCTGGGCGGCCAGGATGTCCGTCTTGCTCGGCCCTCGCCTCCGCGCCGAAGGAAACGAACACTGGGTGTAGATGTTTGAGCTTATAAAGCACCCCGTCCTGAACATGGTCTACCCACAAACGGCTATGACTCAGTGTTGGCATTCCGACTTCCTTTCGTAAGGCATCCATTGTCGTTCAGACAGGGCTTTGCATAACGCCGCACCGTGTTGCGTGACACCTGCAATTGCCGGGACTTGTTCCTTTACGGTCAGCATGGCCCTGCAAAGGGCCAAAGACGACGAGAGGTGGGTCATTTTAAGTTGCTGAACTGGGTCAGATTAGGAAGTGCTGGTGACGACAGGAGACGGGCGAAAAAGAGGGCTCTCGCGAGCGCCCGGTGTCTCACATCCCGGCCAGCTTGGCCCCAACGAAGCCGCCCACCACGCCGGCGACAAATGCGAACCCAGCCAGCAGCAGCACGAACCGCCGCGCCTTGCTCTCAAGGGCCGCATGCGCGGCGACGAGCTGCGCCGCGCCGCTGTTGAGCTGATTCCCGATCTGCGCGGCCGCGTGTCGGCCAGCTTCGGTCAGCTTTTCGGCGTTCTTGTCGATGACCGACTCGAAATTGAAGCTTGGCGGCCAGGAACGCCTTGCCGGCCGCGTCCGTTGTTGCCTTCTCGATCTTTCCGGCCAGCGCCTGATCTGCTTGCTCGAAGCGACGCACGATGGCGTCGGCATCTTGCAGCAGCTCGGCCATGAGCGCTTCGCGGGCCGTGGATACGTGACTCCCCATGACGCCTCCTCACTTGAACAACGCCTTGTAGGCATCATCGAGGTTCTTGTTAGCCGACTTGGCGAGCCACTTCGCCGAGATCATGTTGATCGCGTGCGCCTTGGCGTCCTCGTCCTTGGCTTCACGAAGCATTGCCCGATAGTCCGTTTCATCGGCCACGATTTCCGAGACGGTCTTTTTCAGCGTCCGCAGCCGGTCGAAAATCTCGTTCTTGAATACCACGGCTTCTGGTCGCAGCGTGAAGCTCTTGGTTTCTTCGTGCAGGCCAAAGATCATCCGAAACAGGCGCGGCACGTCGTTGGCGTCTTCCAGCTCGACCTTGTTGAACACCACGCGGATTTTCTTCGCCGGCACGCCGAGGCGAGTGAGTGTCCTGATAGTACTTAGCGTATCGGCTTGCTGCTTCTTCTCGCTAACGGTCTGAACGACGTAGTAGTCGAACTCTTCGTGGGACCCCTCGAACTGGCCCATCTGCTTGATGAACTCTTCGACGTTGGATGCACCCACGTCCACGATGGCCGAATCGAGCGTCATCAGGTCCTCTTGCAGCCCGCCGTAGTCCTTGCTCTTGAAGCGCTGTGCGTCGGTGTCCGCTGATGATCCGGCATTGATCGTCTCAATCTCGAATTTCGGTGCGTTCATACGCGGCGCAAGCAGGTGATCAACCAGCGTGGTCTTCCCCGGGTTTCCACTGAAACTAATGACGGCAACTTTCATTTGCGGCTCCTTTCTTTCTGCTTGGCCAAGCGCTCATATCGCGCGATGTCCTGTGCCTGTTTTGCCGGGTCGGGTTTCATCAGGCGGTCAAGCTCCTGCATCGAGATCGGGCCACGCGGTGTAGGCGGTTCCGACGAATATGTTTCGTCTGAAACAGATTCGTCGGATTGGGATGATGCCGGCGTCGGTGTGCCAGCCGACCGTGAGCCAACAGACTCCGTCTGCTGTCTCACGGTCTTTGCTTGATGCTTCTTTCGGTATCGGTACAGGTACGTCTTGAGCGTCTGAAACGTCAGGTCGAAACCGGCATCGGTCAACGCTTTGTGAATCGTCCGGAGCTGCACACCTGCTGCGAGCTTCTTCTCGATCTCCGGCATCACTTCCCGTAATTGCGCCGCTTTGGTGGTCGGTTCCGTCTGCCTGACTGCCTGTTTTGCGTCTGGCTTCGTCATTGATGTCCCACCGTCGTCATATTGTTCTCTAACTGTACGCTAGTTGCACCCCAATTGTCTTCATAAAGGCAACCTTTTGGCCGCTATTCGTATCCAGTTAGTCATCTATCCGTCCATATAATGTCTACTTTGTGTCTCCATCGCCCCTGCGGCCTTCGGCCTATGCGACCTGTACGCCCTTAACCCCTAGAGATTCCGGTCCTTAACAGGCCCGAAATCTCAATACACAATACGCACCCCCTCCGGGGTACAAAAGGCTTGTGATATATGGCTTCAGGCCAGCTTCTCATCGCATTTAATTCAATGTTTTTTCATTAGGAATTTGCCGGAATGCCTAATAAAAGCTAGAATAAGCTCTATTGAATAATCAATAGAGTAAAAACGCCGATGAGTACCGCAAAATCTGTGTCCATTTGGTACACGGAGGACGAGCGCATCCGGGTGGAACAAGCGGCCGCTCTGGCCGGCTACAAGCACCTGTCGAAGTACATCCGCGACAAGTCTCTCGACCGTGGCAGCCATCGCGAGTCGAGCCGCGACAGCATGGAAGCATGGGCCGACCGACAGGAACTTGTCGGCCGTTTGGCCGAGATCGAGCGCAGCCAGAAAGGCGCGCATGCGCTTCTGGCGATGCTGCTTTTTCTGGTGCGCAAGAAGGCGACCACGGGCGAGGTCAACGAGCTGGTTCTCGCATGCGAGAAATCCGGCGTGCCGGCCGACGTGCTGGCCGCCTCCCTGCCCGAGCTGGCCGCACTGCTAACCCGCTTTACGGAGGATTCGTAATGTCACCAAAAGGAGGCGGCAAAGGTAATGCCCCAGTATATACTCGAAACAGCAGGCAAACAGGAGGCCCGTTATGTCAACGAAAGCCGTTTTCACGATGAAGCTGGAACCGGAGTTGCGCGACACGTTCATGGCCGAAGCCGCCGCAGATGACCGCCCGGCGGCGCAGGTCGTGCGCGAGCTGATGCGCGACTACATCACCCGCCGTCGCGAGGCACGGGAATACGACGAGTTCGTGCGTCGCAAAGTGCAGGTCGCTCGCAAGCAGCGTGACGCCGGCCTGCACTTCTCCAATGAGGAAGTGGAAGCCGATGCAGCCGCGCGCCGCGTGGACCTGCTACGCCGCGCCGGAGAGGCTGGATTGTGAAAGTCCGCTGGATCGCGGCCGCACGTCAGGACCGCGCCGATATCATCGATTACATCGCGGTAGAGACCCCCGCGCAGCGCTCAAGATGGATGATCTTTTCAGCGAGGCAGCCAAGCGGCTGGGAGAGTTCCCCAAGCTCGGCTGCACCGGGAAAATTCCTGGTACTCGCGAGCTTATCCCGCATGAAAGCTACCGGCTCGTCTACGAAGTGGACGAAGCTGCCGACACGGTATGGGTGATGACCCTTATCCACACAGCGCGCCAGTGGCCCCCGGCACGGGACGACTAACGATGGTGACAAAACGAAGCTGGCCAAGCACGTCAAATTTGCGGCGCACCGTGCTTGCATTCAAGCTTTTGCCTGCTTTAGAAAACGCTCACACCCCAAGGAAAGAGGAAACATGAAGTTGTTCAGCGCGGCCGTCATCGCCATGTCGGCCTTATTTGTCACTCAGGCCCATGCACAGCAGCAGCCCGTGAACACGGGACTTGGCGAGTGCGTGGACTTCGTCATCTTTGCCTCCAGCACGCTCACCGGTCAGGTCAACGGCACCACGTACCCCTTCGTGTATGGCCCAGCCACCTATCTGGACAAGCCTGGCAGCACTGTCTACATCCAGAACTATTCGTGTGCCTCCAACGACATCCCTGGGTTGTACTCCAGAGTGTCCATGGTCAGCCACGAGATGGGCCACCTATACCTGGATCAGGGCTGGGTGCTCGGCACACGGGAGGACTACATCGCCAAGGCCTGCACAAATGAAGGACGGGCCGTGCTCAACAACTCCACGGCGCGCAACGAGATCCTGGATACCTCCCAGGAGGCGCCGACATCAGCCTGATCGCGGCGAACGCTCCGGCGCTGCTGTCCACGATCGCCGCCGGGGAGCCGATCTGGCGCAACGTGTGGGTGATGCATTCTGCGAGGCTAATGTCACGTCCACTACCGGTGAGAACTACAAGGTGTACTACGGCAACGAGTACGACAAACTCAATCCCCCTTCGCAAGAGGAGCAATAAACCATGAAGACTCTCGCCGCCGCCCTTGGCGCGCTCGTCCTCGCGACTGCTCCGCTCGTGCTTGCCGCAGCCGTACCGCGCGCCTCCGCCGCCGCTGAAAAGCAGCTCTGGGCTTTCTCGGAAAAAATTGCATTGGCTCTTCCAGGAATGGAAAAGACGTACTGACGCTCGTCTCCCCGCCCCGACTCGGTCGCCATGACCAATGGGCAGAAGACTCGCAAGCCGTCGAAGCAAATCGCTCCGTCGCTGTTCGCGTCGAACGCCGTGGTGGTCATGGGCGCGGACAATCGCGCAGATTCGGCATCCTTCGAGGTGACGGGCAGCTGCGTCTCGATGGCATCGCTGCGGAAACAGTATCCGAGCCTCATCGTGATGGACTACGCGCGCGGCGTCAATGAGCATGCCGTCTACACCTTGGGCGCGCAGATCGGCGATGCGATCGTCGCGTACTCGTTTCCTGCCAGCAAGCTCGATTGCATGAGCCGTGTGTTCATCACGCCCGCAAAGATCACGAAGAACAAGCTCGGAATTGAATAGACGACGAGCATGAAATTCGAGGGCAGCGGTCTTATTTCAATACGCTGACGTACGAGGCCGTTTGCTCCGGGGTGACATCGGGGCACAGACCACCGGCCAGGTCGAGGCGGGAATCAATGCCGTGATCGCGGCACCGACGACGAGCCGCTGGCTTAAGGCCGCGCTCGCCGATGCGCTGCACCGCGATTGCGTTGATGCGGCCCACGATGCCGAGCTGCTGGCCGACCTATGGGGTCGCCGCTGCGATTCCATTCTCGGGAGGGTGTAAGCGATGCAGAAGCACGAAGCCGAGGATGCCACGCTGTTCTTTGGCGTTAGTTTGCCGATTGCTGGCTGGCTCGCCGGCACGTATGCAGCGAATGTGCCGCTGTCACCGTTCCCGCAAGCGCTCACCGCTGCGCTACACGCGACGCCGAACAATCCGTTCATGGTTGGCGGGGTTGTGGCCGGGTTGGGACGGCCGCGACCACCGGGTATCTGTTCCACGAGTACGGCGACGATGGGTTCCGGGGCGCACCGTATCGCCGCTGGATGCGCGGCTCGCAGATGGCGAACTGGCACAGCGTAAAGAGCAAGGTCAACGCGGCCAATCGCCGGGAGAATCGCCGGCGACGGGCCGAACAGAGGGGCGCGAAGGATTTGCCCCCATCATGATCGGCCCCATGCCGATGCCGCTGCACCTTGAGAACCGTAACACGCTGATTTGCGCGTCCATCGGCGCGGGCAAATCGGTTGCGTTGGAAAGCATGATCTCGTCGGCCGTGAAACGGCGCGACAAGATGGCCGTGATCGACCCGAACGGGACGTTCTATTCGAAATTCAGCTTTCCCGGCGACACGATTCTCAACCCGTTTGACCGTCGCTCGTCGGGCTGGACGCTGTTCAACGAGATCAAGGGCGTGCATGACTTCGACCGGATGGCGAAAAGTGTCATCCCGCCGCAGATCGATCCAAGCGATGAACAGTGGTGCGCCTATGCGCGTGACGTGCTGGCCGACACCATGCGCAAGCTGGTCGAGACGAACAACCCGGATCAAGACACGCTGGTCAACCTGCTGGTGCGCGAGGATGGTGAAGTCATCCGCGCGTTTCTCGCCAACACCGATTCGCAGGGCTACTTCCGCGAGAACGCCGAGAAGGCCATCGCGTCGATCCAGTTCATGATGAACAAGTACGTGCGGCCGCTGCGCTTCATGACCAAGGGCGATTTCTCGCTGCATAAGTGGGTGCATGACCCCAACGCCGGCAATCTGTTCATCACGTGGCGCGAGGACATGCGGGCCGCGCAGCGCCCGCTTGTGGCGACATGGATCGACACGATTTGCGCGACGATTCTCAGTATCTCCGACGACGCGCAACACCTCTCCCGGCGTCTGTGGCTGTTCCTCGATGAGCTGGAATCGCTCGGCAAGCTCGAATCGTTCGTGCCGGCCGCCACGAAGGGCCGTAAGCACGGGCTGCGCATGGCGGCCTCGATACAGGATTGGGCGCAGCTCGATGAGACCTACGGCAAGGATGCGGCCAAGACCTTGCTAGGCTGCTTCCGTAATTACCTCATCTTTGGCGCGTCGAACGCGCTCAATGCCGACAAGGCGAGCGAGATTCTTGGCAAGCAGCACGTCGAGCGCATCCAGATGACGACCAACGCAGGGGGAAGCGGTGGAGGCGGCCGCAGCCGCCATGTTGTCGCCAGTCCACCGGAGCCGGTGGTATTGGACTCGGAAATCTCAAACCTCAAGGACCTGGAGGGCTACGTCATGTTTGCCGAGGACTTCCCCATCGCGAAGATCAAGCTGCCCTACGTGAAGTATCCGCATCGCGCGGCCGCCATCGACATCAAGTGACGGGGGCCGGGCCATGCTCAATGTGACGCCGATTCGCGGCAACAACCAGTACGCGGCCGCGCATTACTTCTCGGCGGCCGACGACTACTACGCCAAGGAGCACCCCGGCGAGTGGCAAGGCCAAGGCGCACAGGCGCTTGGCCTGACGGGGCCGGTGGAACAGGCGCAGCTCTCGCGGCTGCTGGACGGCCAACTCCCGAACGGCGAGCGCATCCAGACGACCTTTGACCCGACCGACAACAAGAAGCGCATGGGGCTGGACCTGACGTTTTCCGCCCCGAAGTCGGTTTCCATGCAGGCGCTTGTTGCTGGCGACAAGGACGTCACCGCTGCGCACGACCGCGCCGTGACGCGCGCACTGGAGCAGGTCGAGCGGCTGGCCGAGGCCCGGAAGAAGGTCAAGGGAAAGAGCTACCGCGAGCGCACCGCAAACATGGTCATCGGCAAGTTTCGGCACGAGATGAGCCGGGCCAAAGACCCGCAGCTACACACGCATGCGGTCGTGCTCAACATGACGCAGCGCGCAGACGGCGCTTGGCGCGCCCTGTCGAACGAGGACATATTCCGCGTGCAGCACGAGGTAGACGCGCTCTACAAGGCCGAGCTGGCGAGGCTTGCAAGCGCTTGGCTACGCGATACGCCTGGTCGATGACCAGGGCAATTTCGAGCTGGACCACATCAGCCGCGACCAGATCGAGGCGTTTTCGGCGCGTAGTCGCGTCATCGAGGAAGCGCTTGCCAACGAGGGCAAGACGCGAGCGACGGCGACAACGCTTGAAAAGCAGATCATTTCGCTTGCCACGCGGCCGCGCAAAGACGAGTCCGACCGCGAGCTGGTCAAGCAGTATTGGGTCGAAAAAGCCGCGAGCTTGGGATCGACTACGGCCTGCGCTCGCAGCTCGATGGCCGCACCTACGAGGCAGGCGACAGCTTCGGCACCCGTGGCCGTGAGCGGGGCGACGCCGGCGACCGCATCGCAGCCACGAGCCTGCCGGCGAGCCTCACGCCGGCACAAGCCGTCGTGCAGTACGCCATCAACCACCTGACCGAGCGTGAGGCTGTTGTTCGCGAAACCGCGCTCACGGCCACGGCGTTGCGTCGCGCGGTCGGGCTGGCAGGACCGGACGAGGTTCGCGCCGAAATCAAGCGGCTCGCCGGCCAAGGCGCGTTGATCGAAGCCGTGCCGGCGTATCGCATGGCCGACCGCAAGGACGGGCCGGCGCTCTCGTCGGCCGGCTGGAAAAGCTATCTGCAAGAGCTGAAAGGCTGGTCCGACAAACAGGCGCAGCAGTACGTCGGCAACGCGATCAAGCAGGGTTCGCTCGTGCCGGCCGAGAAGCGTTACACGACACAGAAGGCGCTCGCCCGCGAGAAAGCGATTCTCGCCATCGAGCGCACCGGGCGCGGAGCCATCGAGCCGATCATGACGGCGGCCGCCGTCAAAACGGCGTTGGAAGGCACCGCGTTGAACGCCGGCCAGCGTTCGGCCGTGGAAACCATCGTCAGCACCAAGAATCGGTTCGTCGGCATCCAGGGCGACGCCGGCACCGGGAAAACCTATGCCGTGAATCAGGCGGTCGCGCTCATCAAACAGGCGTCGGTCGTGAGCGAGGGCTACCGCACCGTCGCGCTCGCGCCCTACGGCAATCAGGTCAAGGCGCTCAAGAATGAAGGGCTGGAAGCGCACACGCTGGCCAGCTTTCTGCGCACCAAGGACAAGCCCATTGACGGCAAGACGATCATCGTTCTGGACGAATCGGGCGTCGTCGGCGCTCGCCAGATGGAACAGGTCATGCGGGTTGTCGAGAAAGCCGGCGCTCGCATGGTCTTGCTTGGCGACACCAAGCAGACCGAGGCCATCGAGGCCGGCAAGCCGTTCGCGCAGCTCCAGCAGGACGGCATGCAGACCGCGCGAATCAGCGAGATTCAGCGCCAGAAAGACCACGAGCTGAAAACCGCTGTCGAGCACGCGGCCGAGGGCCGTGTCACGCCATCGCTTGCGCACATCAAGCACGTTGAGGAGCTGAAAGGGTAATCCCCCGCCCATTAGCAGACGCCAGAAGTGGAATTTTCTCGTATCCTTTCTCGAGGAGGTTCCATGAAGAAGTCCCGCTTTACCGACAGCCAGATCATCGCCGTGCTCAAGCAGGCCCAGGCCGGTGCGCCCGTGCCGGAGCTGTGCCGCGAGCACGGCATCAGCTCGGCCACGTTCTACAAGTGGCGCAGCAAGTTCGGCGGCATGGACGTGTCCATGGTCGCGCGCATGAAGGAGCTGGAGGAGGAGAACCGCCGGCTCAAGAAGATGTACGCCGAGGCGCAGCTCAGTACCGACCTGCTGAAGGAAGCGCTCGCAAAAAAATGGTGAGGCCATCTCAGCGACGCGAGATGGCCCAATCGGCAGTCACGAGCGGGCGTACGAACATCCGCCACGCCTGCCAGGCCTTCGCGGTGAGCGAGACCTGCTTCCGCTACCAGGCCAAGGCCAGCGAGCAGAACGCCCGGATCGCCGACTGGCTGGTCCGCCTGACGACCGCCCATCGCGACTGGGGCTTTGGCCTGTGCTACCTGTACCTGCGCAACGTGAAGGGCTTTGGCTGGAATCACAAGCGGGTCTACCGGATCTACCGCGAGCTGGAGTTGAACCTGCGGATCAAGCCGAGGAAGCGGCTGGTGCGTGAGCGGCCCGAGCCTCTGGCGGTGCCGGAGGCTATCAACCAGGTCTGGTCGATGGACTTCATGCACGACCAGTTGGCCGACGGCCGCAGCTTCCGGCTGTTCAATGTGCTCGACGACTTCAATCGCGAGGGGCTGGGGATCGAGGTGGATCTGTCGCTGCCGTCAGCCCGTGTGATCCGATCGCTGGAGCAGATCATCGAGTGGCGCGGCAAGCCCGCCGTGATCCGCTGCGACAACGGCCCTGAATACATCAGTGGCGCGTTGCTGTCCTGGGCGCAGCGGCATGGTATCCGGGTCGAGCACATCCAGCCGGGCAAGCCACAGCAGAACGCCTACGTTGAACGCTACAACCGCACCATCCGCTACGCCTGGCTCGCCCAAACCCTGTTCGACACCATCGACCAGGTGCAGGACAAAGCCACCCGCTGGCTATGGACGTACAACCACGAGCGTCCGAATATGGCGCTCGGCGGCATCACGCCTGCCATGAAGTTGGCGATGGCCGCTTAGCTCCACTTCTGGCGACCGCTAGAAGTGGGGGATTACCAAAGAGCCGATCGAGCGGCACCGGGCCATCGTGAACGACTACATCCAGCTCACCGAACCCGAGCGCCGCGAAACGCTGATCGTTGCCGGCACCAACCAGGCCCGCCCCGAGATCAACCACATGGTGCGCGAGTCGCTGGACCTGACCGGCAAGGGGCGGGAGTTCGACACGCTGACCCGCGTGGACATGACGCAGGCACAGCGCCGCTTTGCGCCGAGCTATCAGCCGGGCATGGTGATCCAGCCCGAGAAGGACGACCAGAAAGCCGGCCTGACGCGAGGCGAGACCTACCGCGTCAAGGAAGCATTGCCCGGCAATGCGCTGGTCTTGCAGCGCCAGGACGGCACCACCACCACGATCAACCCGCGCAAGGCGACGCAGCTCAGCGTCTACCGCCTTGAGCGCGCCGAGCTGTCGGTCGGGGATACCGTGCGGATCAACCGCAACGATCCCGGCCGCGACCTCACGAACGGCGACCGCATGCGCGTTGCCGGCGTGATCGGCGGCGTCGTCAAACTCGAATCGGTCGAGCAGCGCGACGGCCGGCCGGCACGCGCGCTCGAGCTGCCGACGAATCGACCGCTCCACCTTGAGCACGCCTATGCGTCCACCGTCCACAGCGCGCAGGGCTTGACCAACGACCGCGCCCTCATCGCGCTCGATATCAAGAGCCGCACCACGTCGATGAATCTGTATTACGTGGCGATCAGCCGTGCCCGACAAGAGGCCAGGGTGTACACGAACAATCGGGGCGAGTTGCCGGCCGCCATCGCGCGGCGCTTCGACAAGACGACGGCCCTAGCGATCCAGCGCGAACGCCAATTGCATCGCCGCGACGCCGGTATGCAACCCAAAGGCGCAGCCGACGGCAAGCAGGCGTTGCAGCGTCAGCAGTTCCAACAGCAGCGCAAGCAGCCGGCGAGCGGCAAGAAACCGTCCGAGTACGGACGCTTTGGCTAGGGGCTGGAGGCCGGGGAGCAACGGAACAGCCAACTCAGTTAAGCGGTTCGGACAAACCGTCGTTTTTCGTCACTTAGCGATGCCCAAGAACACGGCCAGGCAGCGCTCAATTTCCACCAACGCATCAGCGTCTACGCGCCCAAAGGCTCGACCTACCTTGTCACGCTTCACGGTCATGGCCTTGTCCACCATCACCTGAGACGGCTGCTGCAAACCATTGTCGGTACTTGGATGAACCGTAATGCGTAGCAGCGGCGCAGCAACAAGCGTGCTTGTCACCGGCAGCACCGTCACAGTGGTCTGTTCGTCAAACTGGTTGGGGTTCAGCCGACATACGTGTAAAAATAGCTCACAAGATTGGATTTCATCCATTGCATCAGTGAGTTAGCGGATTTTCTGGCGAAAAACAGCTCCTGCGGTCCATCCCCGCGTGTCCACGGCCGGCGCGTCAGCGCCGCCCCGGTCCCGGAGACCCCGATATCGGAGGGTCCGGGGGCAGCGGTAGGCAAGCCGGGCATGGCGACCCGCACACGCAAACCGCATGACAGAATCAGCGCGATCAACAGCATGCCGCGCCCAGGCGTGCAAGACAGTTTCAGCGTGCCGATGCACGCCAGCCACTGCAAAGCCGTGTTGGAAAACGGGGCAGGTGGCGTAGTTGCGGCGCAGGCGCTGCCTTACCTGACGGCGTTGCTGTGATAGCTAGCTATCTAGCTGGCTTTGCTGGGGGCCAGAAACGACAAACCCGCCAGTAGGCGGGTCTGTCGAGGATTGGGGTGGCCCTGCATAACAGGGCCATAACGAACCTAGTGTCATCACCAGTATGGTGGCTGGGAGAGGACTGAGCCTAGGGCTGCGAACCAAGTATAGCAGCACTGCCAGATGATTCAAAGTGACGAAGAATGAACTGGAATGACCTAGAGAAGCACTTTTCGCCTGCCCGGTTGGGACGTTACCGCGCAGCGCGGGGTGGTGATGCAACGAAGGCTGCGGCGGACTACTCCAGCAACGTCTTGCTGTCCGAAGCGATGGTGCCGATGCTCAACGTCTTAGAGATCGCCTTGCGTAACGGCATCCATGCTCGTCTGAGCAGGCTCTATGGCAGGGCTGATTGGTGGGAAGCATGGGTAGGTGATCCCGCCTTCAGTTGGCAGAACAAGGAAGTGGCCAGCGCGAAGGCAAAGCTGATCCGAAGACATGAACCGCAGACGCCGGACAAGGTACTGGCTGAGCTGACCTTTGGCTTTTGGAGTTCGCTCTTCAACACGCAATTCCAGACTGTCCTCTGGAAAGACCTCCGCCTTGTGTTTGCGCGTTGTCCGAAGCCGCAAAGGCAGCGGCATAACATCTCGGCGGCATTGAACCAGATTCGTGATCTGCGTAACCGTGTCTTTCATCATGAGCCACTTTTGTGGCTGACACCGACGCTGCTCGATCAGCACACGGTTGGCGTGACTGTCATCAACTGGGTCGATCCTCAGCTCGGGCAATGGCTGGGCAATCATGACCGCTTGCCCGCTAAATGGGCGGGATGGGCTGCGACTTGATAGCTATATAGCTATCAATAGTGTTCAAAAAACGGTGGTTTTGTTGGACAGTTGCCGCAAGGGGCGGTTTTGGCTGTCCAAAGTGTCCTCCGGCTGTTAAAATTGCCGTCAACTTATCAACGTCCAGCAAACACACCTTTGCTGGACATTTTTGTGTCTGGAAGGCGGGTATCGGCTAATGGGGCAGCGCATCGGGTACGCCCGAGTCTCGACAGATGACCAGAACCTTGATTTGCAGCTCGACGCGCTGCACAAGGCTGGCATCGGCGACGACCGCCTCTACTCCGACACCGCGAGCGGCAAGGATGCCGAGCGCAAGGAGCTGGCAGCGTGCCTCAAGGCGCTGCGCGAGGGAGACACCCTTGTCGTGTGGCGGCTGGATCGCCTCGGCCGCAGCCTGCAAGACCTCGTGCGCATCGTGGGCGAGCTGGAACAGAAGGGCGTCAGCTTCGAGAGCCTGACCGAGAAGATCGAGACGGGCAGCGCGGCTGGCAAGCTGGTTTTCCACGTCTTTGCAGCGCTCGCCGAGTTCGAGCGCAACCTGATCCGTGAGCGCACGCGGGCCGGTCTTGTGGCCGCCCGTGCCCGAGGCCGCGCCGGCGGCCGGAAGCCCAAGCTCAGTGAAGCCCAGATCAAAGAGATCAACGAGATGGTGGATGCCCAGAAGCTCCCCATCGGACGAATCGCCGAGCTGTACGGCGTATCGAGGACAACGATTTACAAAGTCGCACCACGCAGGAGAACGAAGCGGGTGAGGCGCAGCCAGTGAAGAAGAAGCCATGATCCGAACCATCCTTCAACAGTATCGAGACGAGTCCGCCTTCAACCGTGACCTTGGCGACCGCTTCGAGCGCCTGATCCGGGCCTACCTCAAGCTCGATCCCCAGTACGTCGCCCTCTTCTCCGATGTGTGGATGTGGAAGGATTGGCCCGAGCGGGAGGCCTATGGCTACAAGGCCCCGGACACGGGTATCGACTTGGTGGCCAAGCTGCGCGAGGACGAGGGCTTTTGCGCCATCCAGTGCAAGTTCTACGACACGCTGATCCCATTGGGCGACCTAGGCAACTTCTTCACCTTGTCAGGCAAGGGCGGTTTCACGCAGCGTCTGATCGTCGCCACGGCCAACTTGAGCAAGCACGCCGCCGACGCGCTGGAAAACCAGACTATCCCGGTCGAAATGATGACCTTGGAGGACTTGGAAGCCTCCCCATCGACTGGTCGCAGTTCTCCATCGAGAAGCCCGACCAGCTCCGCAAGCTGCCAAAGAAAGACCCCCGCGAACACCAGAGCGAAGCCTTGGTGGACGTGCTCAAAACTTCAAGACCAGCGACCGTGGCAAGCTCATCATGGCTTGCGGCACCGGCAAGACCTACACGTCGTCGCTGATCGTGGCGCAGGAGATGGTCAAGCCGGGCCAGACCATCCTCTTCCTCGTGCCATCCATCGCCCTGCTGTCGCAGACGCTGCGCGCGTGGACGGCTGACGCCAGCGTGCCGCTGCGCTGCTTCGCAGTGTGCTCGGACAGCAAGGCCAGCCGCAACGAAGAGGACATGCGCATCTATGAGCTGGCCTACCCAGCCACAACGAACGCGGCCAAGCTCGCCAAGTCCATGACCGAGACGCAGGACAGCACGGCCGTGACCGTGGTGTTCTCGACCTATCAGTCCATCGAGGTGGTGCATCAGGCCCAGCAGAAAACCGGCATCGAGTTCGACCTGGTGGTGTGCGATGAGGCCCACCGGACAGCGGGCTACACCGCGCCCGGTGACGATCCTTCGGCTTTCGTGCGCGTGCATGACAACGCCTTCATCAAGGGCAAAAAGCGGCTTTACATGACCGCCACCCCGCGCATCTACGCCGAGGCCAGCAAGACCAAGGCCGAAGAGTCGAATGTGCAGGTGTACTCGATGGACGATGTGTCCACCTTCGGCCCTGTTTTCCACCGCCTGCGCTTTGACGAGGCGGTGCGGCGCGACCTGCTGTCCGACTACAAGGTGCTGGTGATTGCCGTCGATGAGCTGCACGTCAGTCAGGTGCTGAATCAGCGGATCGCCGACAGCGGCGATGAACTCAAGCTAGATGACGCGGTGAAGGTGGTCGGCTGCTGGAACGGCCTTGGAAAGCACGTCGCGGCCGAGGATGGCATGGACATCAGCGGCGACCCGCAGCCCATGCGCACGGCCATCGCCTTTGCCCAGTCGATCAAGCACTCCAAGCTGCTGACCGCCGAATTCGAGAAGGTATCCAACGACCTCGGCGACCAGATCGACTACCTGCCTGCGCTGGAAGCCAAGCATGTTGACGGCACGATGAACGTGGTCGAGCGGAATCAGCGGCTGTCATGGCTCAAGGGCAACATCGGCAAGGAAGAGCCGGTGTGCCGTATCTTGACCAACGCCCGATGCTTGTCTGAGGGGGTGGATGTGCCCGCGCTCGATGCTGCCATCTTCCTGAATCCGCGTGACTCGGTGGTGGACGTGGTGCAGTCGGTCGGCCGCGTGATGCGCAAAGACCCGGCAGGACGCAAGAAGTACGGCTATGTGATCCTGCCCATCGGCATCCGCAAGGACACCTCCCCGAGGCCGCGCTGGACGATAACAAGAAGTACCGCGTGGTCTGGCAGGTGCTCAACGCCCTGCGCGCCCACGATGACCGGCTTGATAAGCAGTTCGCCACCATCGACCTGATGGGCAAGAGCAACGGCGTTGTGAACGTCATCGGCGTCGGCGCTGGCAATGAAAAGACCGATCGCTTGCCCGAGCAGCTTGGGTTCTCGTTCGATCCGGTGGAGCTGGGCAAGTGGCAAGACGCCATGTTCGCCAAGATCGTCAACAAGTGCGGCAACCGCCGCTACTGGGAAGACTGGGCCAAGGACATCGCCGAGATCGCCGACCGCCACCAGATGCGCATTCGCGCCCTGCTGGAAAAGCCGCACAGCAAGGGCAAGAAGGCCTTTGACGAGTTCCTCAAGGGTGTTCGCAAGAACCTGAACCCGAGCGTCAGCCAGAACGACGCCGTGGAGATGCTGGCACAGCACATCATCACCAAGCCGGTGTTTGATGCGCTGTTCGAGGGCTACGCCTTCACCAGCAAGAACCCGGTTTCGCAGTCCATGCAGAAGATCATGGACATCCTTGAGGCGCAGGCCTTGGACAAAGAGCACGAGACGCTGCAAGGGTTCTATGCCAGTGTGCGCGAGCGTGCTTCGGGCATCACTGACCCCAAGGGGCGGCAGAAGATCATCGTCGAGCTGTACGACAAGTTCTTCAAGACCGCTTTCCCGCGCATGGTCGAGCGGCTGGGGATCGTGTACACGCCGGTCGAGATCGTGGACTTCATCCTGCACAGCGCCGATGCTGCCTTGCAAGAGCACTTCGGCACCGCCTCGCCGACAAGAACGTCCACATCCTTGATCCGTTCACCGGAACCGGCACCTTCCCCGTGCGACTGATCGAAACCGGCCTGATCCCGGCTGACAAGCTGCCCTACAAGTATCGCCACGAGCTGCACGCCAACGAGATCGTGCTGCTGGCCTACTACATCGCGGCCATCAACATCGAAGAGTCGTTCCACCGCGTCACCTGGCAGGACTACGAGCCGTTCCCCGGCATCGTGCTCACCGACACGTTCCAGATGAGCGAGCCGCAAAACGGCGACATCGACGAGGGACTGCCGGAGAACCACGAGCGGGCCGACCGCCAGAAGGCGCGCGACATTCGCGTGATCGTGGGCAACCCGCCCTACTCTGTCGGGCAGGACAGCGGCAACGACAACAACCAGAATTTGAACTATCCACGGCTCGATGGACGCATCGCGGCCACCTATGCGGCGCATTCCACCGCCACGCTGGTGCGTAGCCTCTACGACTCCTATATCCGCGCCTTCCGATGGGCCTCTGATCGCATCAAGGACGAGGGCATCGTTTGCTTCGTCACGAACGGCGGTTGGGTCGATGGCAACACGATGGACGGCTTCCGCAAGACGCTTCAAGATGAGTTCTCGGACATCTACGTGTTCAACCTGCGAGGCAACCAGCGCACCAGCGGAGAAATCTCGCGCAAAGAAGGTGGCAAGGTGTTTGGCTCGGGTTCACGCAGCTCAGTGGCGATCACCTTGTTGGTCAAGCGTAAGGGCCATGTTGGCAATGCAAATGTGCAGTACCACGACATTGGCGAGTACCTGACGCGCGAGCAGAAGCTGGAAATCGTGACTGGCTTCGCCAGCTACAAGGCTGTGCCTTGGGTGGCCTTGCAACCCAACGAGCACCACGACTGGATCAACCAACGCAGCGGCAACTTCAACGAGTTCGTTCCGTTCAATGACGAAGCCGGAGCCATCTTCGCCACAAGGACGCCGGGTGTCTCAACCGGGCGTGACCCGTGGGTCTACAACTACAGCCAAGGGGCGCTGATCGCCTCTGTGCGGAAGATGGTCGCCTCATATACGACCATCTTGAACACCCTTGTGTCGAATGGCTCGCTGGCGATGGCTAAGACAGAGAAGGATGTGGCGGGCTTGGTGGACAAGAATCCGAAGCTCATCAAATGGACTAGAGGGCTGCGGCAATCCATTCTGAGGCAGCGGGCCGCAGAGTTTGTGCCTGAGAACCTCTGTCTGGCGAGCTACCGACCATTCTCCAAATCGTGGGTGTATTTGGACACGATGTGGTCTGAGTACCGGCCCACCAAGCTGTATCCAACACCTGCCCATGAAAATCTGGTCATCCAGTTGCCGGGGCCGGGTGAGGATCGACCATTCTCCGCGCTGGTGACGCGGCTCATCCCCAACATCCACCTGCTGCACGGCGGGCAGTGCTTCTCCATGTATTGGTACGAGAAGCAAGGGGCTAACGGTCATGTCAAAGGGCTGTTCGACGCCGCCACGGTCGTCGATGGCTACATCCGCCACGACGGCATCACTGACGTGGCGCTCGCAAACTTCCGCAAGCACTACGCGGACGCGACCATCACCAAGGAAGCCATCTTCTACTACTGCTACGGGGTGCTGCACTCTCCCGAGTACCGAGAGCAGTACGCATCCGATCTCAAGAAGGTGCTGCCACGGGTTCCTTACGCGCCCGACTTCCGTGCCTTCGAGAAGGCCGGGCGAACCCTTGCGGCACTGCACCTTGACTATGAGACGGTGGAGCCGTGGCCTGTCACAGAGGAGGCAAAGCCCAAGGGCGACCTCAACGACTTGGCCTACTACCGCGTCGAAAAAATGCGCTTCGCGTCAAAGGGTGGTCGTGAGAAAGACCGTAGCGTGATCGTGTTCAACAGCCGAATCACGATCAAGGGCATCCCCGAGCAAGCCTACGACTACATGGTGAACGGGAAAAGCGCCATCGAGTGGGTGATGGATCGGTACGAGGCCGCCACCGACAAGGAAAGCGGCATCAAGGACGATCCAAACGAGTGGTGCCGCGAGGGCAATGACCCCGCCTACATCCTGAACCTGCTCAAGCGCGTGATCCGCGTCAGCATGGAGACGGTCAAGATCGTCGGAGACCTGCCTTCGATTCAGTGATGTAAGCAACCATCGGTGCAGGGCTGCATAGATAGCCGCACACCGTCGATCAATTCAGGGAGAAGACATGAGCGATCAATACACCTACGCGAGATTCTGGCGCTGTGCGCTACAGGTCAATCCTGTCGGCTACAACGGCACCTACAGGGGAGCCGATCACGGGCTAGACGAAGGCGGCTATAACCAAGCCTTGCTTCAAAAGTGCCTTGAACTGGGAATCAAGGTTGTCGGTCTAGCTGACCACGGCAGCGTTGCCAGCGTCGATGCTTTGCGTCAGGTGCTACAGCCGCACGGGATCGTGGTGTTTCCCGGTTTCGAGATCGCCTCCAACGATAAGACGCATTACGTTTGTCTCTTCCCCGAGGACACCACGGTGCAGCAGCTTGATCGCTACCTTGGCAACCTCAAGCTGCATGACCCAGCGGATGGCATCCGGCCTTCTCGGCTGAGTTCGGAAGAGCTGATCGAAGAGGTCGATCTGCTGGGCGGGTTCATCTACGCTGCACATTGCACGCAGGACAGCGGGCTGCTGAAAAACCGGCTGAACCACGTATGGAAGCATCCCAAGCTGCGCGCGGCCCAGATTCCGGGGTCGATAGATGACCTGACGAGCATCGAGGGGGACTTCTATCGCAAGGTGTTCTTGAACAAGGACGACAGCTACCGGCGTGAGCGCCCTGTGGCAGCGATCAATGCCAAGGATGTTGCCAAGCCTGATGACTTGGATCAGCCGAGCGCAACGTGCTTCATCAAGATGACACGGCCCACGTTCGCTGCGTTCAAGGTCGCCTTCCTCGATCCGGGATCGCGTGTCCGGCTCAACTCGCAGCAGGCCCAAAGCCCAATTGGCAAGGTGGTACGCATGACGGTGGCCGGTGGCTACCTTGATGGCGTCCGGGTGGATTTTTCAGATCATCTCAACACGGTGATCGGCGGCCGTGGAACGGGTAAGTCAACCTTGCTCGAATGCCTGCGCTTCGCCTTGGACTTGTCACCCAAAGGCAGACAGGCTCAGAAGCTCCACCAAGAGATCATCAAGGAGAACCTTGGTCGTTCGGCTGGTCGAGTTGAGCTGACAGTGGTGTCCTCTGCCCAGAACGGCAAGCAGTACACCATCTCGCGCCGTCATGGCGAGCCGCCGATGGTGCGTGACATGGACGGCAACGTCTCCACCCTGCTCCCGCGCGACTTGCTGCCGGGTATCGACATTTATGGGCAGAACGAGATTTACGAGCTGGCCCAAGATGAAACCAGCCGAGTGCAGTTGCTGGATCGCTTCCTTCCTCAAGACGGAGAGTACGAGTCCAAGAGCGCCGACGTGCATAGGCGCTTGAAGGACAACCAGCAGAAGCTCACGAAGTCCCTGACCGATCTCGACGAGCTGAATGCACAGGTTGAGCGCTTGCCCAAGCTGGAAGAGCAGCTTCGCGGTTTCGATGAGCTGGGGATCAAGGAGAAGCTGGCCAAGACCTCATTGCTCGCACGCGAGCGAGAGATTGCCAAGACCGCGACCGAGGGCGTACAGAGCTTTCGCGACGCGCTTACAGACCTGCGTGACAGCTTGCCTGACCTTGACTTCATCAACGATGAGGCGCTTGAGGGCTTGCCTGACGCTGCCCAGTTGCTCGCCATGCGCACGACGCTGGATGGACTCAAGCAGGGGTTCACCAGCCATCTGACCGCGATGCAGGCCTTGCTTGATGACAAGGCAGGACAGTTCACCACCCAGCATGACGCATGGCAGCAGGCGATTCAGGCGCACGATGTCGAGTTGGAGAAGGCGCTGCGGACGTTGCCCGCGACTGCTGGAAAGAGCGGGCAGGAGGTCGGTGTTGCCTATCAGAAGTTGATGGGTGAGATCGAGCGCATCAAGCCCATGAAGTCGCGGGCGACTACGCACGAGTCCCAGCGCGACACCTTGCGTCAGGAACGGCGCAACCTGTTGGCCGAGCTGTCCGATTTGCGTGGGCAGCGCATACAAGCGTTGCAGAAGGCCGCGAAGAAGCTGAACAAGCGACTTGAGGGAGCGTGTGCAGAATTTTGTGTAACCGTGGTTTGGGTTACCGCTGAGGAAGTCGCCCCTCGAACTGGATCGTAAAGCGGTTCAGCGCAGCCTTCCAGTCGCGGATCGGCAGCGTCCATTTCTTGGTGATGTTGCGCAGAGCCAGGTAGAACAGTTTCATCAAGGCTTCGTCGCTGGGGAACGCGCCGCGGTTCTTGGTCAGCTTGCGCAGGCTCATGTTGACCGACTCGATGGCGTTGGTCGTATAGATCACCTTGCGGATCTCCGGTGGGTAGTCGAAGAACGGGATCAGTCGTGACCAATTGCGCCGCCATGACTGGCTGATGGGCGGGGTACTGGGCGTCCCACTTGGCCTCGAACTCGGTCAGTGCCTGCTCGGCCTCCTCGACGGTGGCGCAGGCGTAAATGCGCTTGAGATCGGCGGCAACCTCGGCGCGGCGTTTCCACGAGACGTAGTTCAGGCTGTGCCGCACCATGTGCACGATGCACAGCTGCACGGTGGTCTGCGGGAACACCGCCTCGATCGCCTCGGGAAACCCCTTCAGGCCATCGACGCAGGCAATGAAGATGTCCTGCACCCCGCGGTTGCGTAGCTCCGTCACGACTTGCAGCCAAAACTTGGCACCCTCGGCCTGCGCCAGCCATAGGCCCAGCACTTCCTTCTCGCCGCCCATGGTGATGCCGATGGCCAGGTACACCGCCTTGACCCGCACCGCGCCCTCGCGCACTTTGACGTGGATGCAGTCCAGATAGACGATCGGATAGACCGGATCCAGTGGCCGCGCCTGCCACGCCTTGACCTCCTCGACGACCGCATCGGTGACTGAGGAAATCAGACTCGGCGACACCTCGGTGCCGTACATCTCCTCCAGGTGCGACTGGATCTCGCGCACGGTCATGCCGCGCGCGTACAACGACAAGATCTTGTCATCGAAGCCGGCCCAGCGGGTCTGGTGCTTGGGGATCAGCTGTGGCGCGAAGCTGCCGTGGCGATCACGCGGAATCTCGATCGGCAGCTCGCCGAACTCGCCCTTGAGCGTCTTGCGGCTGCGTCCGTTGCGCGTGTTGCCGGCCGCGTTGGCGACCGGCTCATGCTTGTCATGACCGAGGTGTTCGGTCATCTCCGCGTCCAGCGCCCGCTCCACCAACCGCTTGGTCAGCTGCTTGAGCAGGCCGTTCTCGCCGATCAGATCCTCGGGTTTGGTGTAGTTGACCAACAGGCTGCTAAGCAGCTCGTCGGGTACCTCATGTGTGCGTGGGCTCATGGTGTCTCCGGGTTAGGTGGCAGTCTCCTGCCTGTGGCCCGGTTACACAAAATCTAGGACACGCCCACTTGAGGTCAAGCTCAAGGTGGAGATCGTGCCGGAAGCTGACCGCACGCCCTTGATGACCTTCCTGCTGGGTTGCAAGCTGGACGGTGTTGGCGAAAAGCGGCTTGCGTTCATTGAGGATGCTGAGACGATCAGCCCACTATCGCTGGCCCAGTCGATTCAGAAAGGGTCTGCCGACGTGCAGCTCGATTGGGGTGTCACGCAGATGGTGGCCGACGCACTCACCAAGCTCCAGTCGTCTCAGCTCATGGAGCTGGAGGCCTTGAAGCTGGAGCATCGCGTGGACATCTTCTTGAATGTCGCGCACGGCCAAGCCGATGCGGTATTCCGGCCGCTCAACAAGCTCTCTACAGGCCAGCAGTGCACGGCAATCCTTCACATGCTGCTGCTTGAGAACGTTGATCCCCTTCTGATGGATCAACCGGAGGACAACCTTGACAACGCCTTCATCGCAGATCGGATCGTCGCTGAGTTGAGGGAGGCCAAGACCAGTCGGCAGTTCTTGTTCGCGACACACAACGCGAACATCCCGGTGTTCGGTGATGCCGAGTGGATTGGCGTGTTCACGGCCGCTGAGAACCAAGGGTGTCTCGGGCTGGAAGCACAGGGCTCGATTGACGTTCCCGTGATTCGAGATCAGGTGGCCAGCATTCTGGAAGGCGGGCGCGACGCCTTCATCCAGCGCAAAGAGAAGTACGAGTTCTGATGCCCTGCCCTACGCGCTGATAATCAGGAGACTGCCTCGTAGCGGGGTAATCCCCCACTTTTAGCGGTCGCCAGAAGTGGAGCTAAGCGGCCATCGCCAACTTCATGGCAGGCGTGATGCCGCCGAGCGCCATATTCGGACGCTCGTGGTTGTACGTCCATAGCCAGCGGGTGGCTTTGTCCTGCACCTGGTCGATGGTGTCGAACAGGGTTTGGGCGAGCCAGGCGTAGCGGATGGTGCGGTTGTAGCGTTCAACGTAGGCGTTCTGCTGTGGCTTGCCCGGCTGGATGTGCTCGACCCGGATACCATGCCGCTGCGCCCAGGACAGCAACGCGCCACTGATGTATTCAGGGCCGTTGTCGCAGCGGATCACGGCGGGCTTGCCGCGCCACTCGATGATCTGCTCCAGCGATCGGATCACACGGGCTGACGGCAGCGACAGATCCACCTCGATCCCCAGCCCCTCGCGATTGAAGTCGTCGAGCACATTGAACAGCCGGAAGCTGCGGCCGTCGGCCAACTGGTCGTGCATGAAGTCCATCGACCAGACCTGGTTGATAGCCTCCGGCACCGCCAGAGGCTCGGGCCGCTCACGCACCAGCCGCTTCCTCGGCTTGATCCGCAGGTTCAACTCCAGCTCGCGGTAGATCCGGTAGACCCGCTTGTGATTCCAGCCAAAGCCCTTCACGTTGCGCAGGTACAGGTAGCACAGGCCAAAGCCCCAGTCGCGATGGGCGGTCGTCAGGCGGACCAGCCAGTCGGCGATCCGGGCGTTCTGCTCGCTGGCCTTGGCCTGGTAGCGGAAGCAGGTCTCGCTCACCGCGAAGGCCTGGCAGGCGTGGCGGATGTTCGTACGCCCGCTCGTGACTGCCGATTGGGCCATCTCGCGTCGCTGAGATGGCCTCACCATTTTTTTGCGAGCGCTTCCTTCAGCAGGTCGGTACTGAGCTGCGCCTCGGCGTACATCTTCTTGAGCCGGCGGTTCTCCTCCTCCAGCTCCTTCATGCGCGCGACCATGGACACGTCCATGCCGCCGAACTTGCTGCGCCACTTGTAGAACGTGGCCGAGCTGATGCCGTGCTCGCGGCACAGCTCCGGCACGGGCGCACCGGCCTGGGCCTGCTTGAGCACGGCGATGATCTGGCTGTCGGTAAAGCGGGACTTCTTCATGGAACCTCCTCGGGAAAGGGGACGAGAAAATTCCACTTCTGGCGTCTGCTAATGGGCGGGGGATTACCGAGCAGATGCAGGCAACTGCAGGAAATCAACCGGAACTGCGCATCGCCGCCAGTGCGGACGCCGAGTATGCCGTGATGGCCAGCGTGCTGGCGGCTGCAAAGAACGCGCAAGTGCAGCGCATCGCCTTCGTGCAGTAGTGTTTCTGCAAGCACGTACTGCGCTTGGCCACGTGCAGTGCATGCAACATCGCGCGATGCGGTGGCCCTGGTGCCGCATCGCGTCTTCGGACGCGATAGGCATGGGAGTTCATCAAGGGTGTTCCTCACCGGCAACAATTGACCATCGCGAATCAAGCGCTCGTCGTGACGTTCCTGCGCAGCATCCACTTACGCGATGGTCGTTGTCGCCAACCCAGGCATCGATCACCGATGCCGACGTTACCGCATCAACTCAAGCGCTAACGTGGCCGCTACGCAGGATGTCCACGTACGCGCGCACGCTTGCTTCCAGTCCCTGATACAGGGCTTCGCTGATCAAGGCGTGGCCGATCGACACTTCCAGCACGCCCGGCACAGCGGCGAGAAAATCGCCCAGGTTGGCTTGCGACAAATCGTGCCCGGCATTGATGCCCAGGCCTGCGGCACTGGCACGCTGGGCGGCGTTGGCGAACAGCGCCAATGCGGTTTCGGCCTGGCCGCTGGCGTGCGCGTGGGCATAGGGGCCGGTGTACAACTCGATACGGTCTGCACCGAGCGTGGCTGCGCGGGCGATGTCCGGGTTACCCGCATCGACGAACAGGCTGACCCGGCTGCCCAGCCGCTTGAACGCTGTGATCAGCTCGGCCAGCTGCGTGGTGTCCTGCGCAAAATCGAAGCCGTGATCGGAGGTCAGTTGCCCGTCGCCGTCCGGCACCAGGGTGATCTGCTGTGGGCGCGTGGCACGGCACAATTCCAGCAACCCCGGGTAGCCTGCGCGCGGTGGCGCGAACGGATTGCCTTCGATATTGAATTCCACCGCCTGCGCGCGCGTGAGCGCACTGAGCGCCAGCACGTCGTCGGCACGGATATGCCGCTGATCCGGGCGCGGATGCACGGTGATGCCGTGGGCGCCTGCGGCAATGCAGGCGCGTGCGGCCTGCACCACGTCCGGGTCGGCGCCGCCGCGCGAGTTGCGCAGAACGGCGATCTTGTTGACGTTGACGCTGAGCTGGGTGGTCATGCGGTGATCAGGCCTGCGGCTCGCTGTCGCGTGCGGCGGCCAGGGCGGCCGACTTGCGTGCTTCTGCCAGCTCGCGCAGGCGGCGCAGCTCGGCCGGGTCGATCATGCTGCTGGTATCGCGCTGGGTGTCGCCCATGCGCGAGGCGAACCAGCCGCGCGTCCACAACAGCAGCAGCAACAACGCCACCAGCAGCGAAACCACCAGCAACCACACGTGCGGCGTGCTGAAAGCCAGCACCAGCGCACCCAGTGACATAAGCAGAAACAGCCAGTGCATGACGAGCTCCCCGTTCAGTGGCGGCAGTGTAGCGCCGCACCCGGCGCGGTTCCACGTGGGCACCGCGCCGTTGGTCAGAGCAGCGGCGACAGCAGCCTGGCGAAGGCTTCCGGCAGGCGCGAGCGCCATAACGGCCGGTGCCGCGCGAATTGCACCTCCTGCGCCTGCTGCAGATCGGTGCCGATCAGCCCGGCCATCTCTGCCGCCACTGCCTGGTCGCGGAACAGCATCGACAACTCGAAATTCAGCCGGAAGCTGCGGCTGTCGAAATTGGCGCTGCCGACGATGCAGACATCGTCGTCGGCCAGCAGCGCCTTGGTGTGCAGCATGCGCGGGCCGTACTCATAGATGCGGACACCGGCTTCCAGCAACTCGTCGAAATACGAGCGCGCCGCGTAGGTGACCAGGCGCGAATCGCTCACGCGCGGCACCAGCAGGCGCACGTCCAGCCCGCCGAGCGCGGCCGAGGTCAGCGCCATGCGCGCCGCTTCGCCGGGCACGAAGTACGGAGTGACCAGCCACACGCGATGATTGGCTTCATGGATGGCGGCGACCATCAGGCGGTGGATCGCTTCCCACGACGAATCCGGGCCGGACACCAGCACCTGCGCCTCCACCGTGCCCTGCGCGCGGGTGGGCATATCGTCCGGCCATAGCTGCTGGCCGTGGAAGGCCGCGCGGCCCTGGCCGGTGGCATAAAGCCAGTCCTCCAGGAACACCAGCTGCAGACTGCGCACCACATGGCCTTGCAGGCGCACGTGCAGATCGCGATACGCCTGCTTGCGTACCTGCTCGTTTTCGTCGTCGGTGACGTTGATGCCGCCGGTGAAGCCGATGCGGCCATCGATGACGATCACCTTGCGGTGGGTGCGCAGGTTCAACCACGGCCGCTTGAACGGCTTGAGCAATTGCGAGGGATGGAACCAGGCGGTTTCCACCCCGGCTTCGCGCAGCGTGCGCAAGGCGCGTCGGGTCATTGCCGAGGAGCCGATCGCATCCAGCAGCAGCCGCACCTTGACCCCGGCACGGGCACGTTCCATCAGCGCATCGCAAATTGCAGTGCCGCTGTGGTCGGGCTGGAAGATGTAGTACTCCAGGTGGATATGGTCGCGTGCGCCCCGGATCGCTTGGATGATGGCGGCGTACGTGGCAGCACCATCCACCAGCCAGTGCACTTCGGTGGCGCTGCTGGGCGCCAGCCCGGTGGTGGACTGGGCGATCTTGGCCAGCTCGGTGCAATCGGCATCCGGCGGACAGACGCTGCTGTAGCTCTCCATGCCCGAGCGCGAGCGCCCGCGCCGCAGCCGCTGCCGTTTGACCTTCTGCGGGCCCAGCCAGTAGTAGATCAGCAGCCCCAGGTACGGCAGTGCCGCCAGCGACAACACCCAGCTCAGCGTGGCCACCGGTTCGCGCTTCTGCAGCACGATCCAGCCGGCGATCCACAGCAGGTACAGCACATAGGCGGCCAGGAGGAGCGCTTCGAGGTGGGGAATGGTGGCCAGCCACTCCCACGCGCCCTGTGCAAGTGCGGGCATGCGCGGATTCTACGGGGCGCACGCGGCGTTGCGATGATCGCAGGCGGCCCATGTGCCCGACGCGGCGACGGCACCCCCATTGCCGCGACTAGCGCCTTGCACGCCCTGCGCCCACCAGGCAGGAACGGCAGACCCTGCGCCGTTGACGTCGGCATCTTGCCCCTGCCCGTCGCACCTGCCTGGCACCCGCTGGCCTTCGATAGGTCACGCTACATCGAAGAGCGATAAAGCGCGCCGCAGTGCTGGTGGCAGCGCAAGCCGGCCGTGCCGACACGCTAGGATGAGCGCCGGAATGCAAGGCTGCCGCGCGAAGGCTGATGGATGTCCAGGACAACTCGCCTGTTTGAACTGCTCGGCCTGCTGCGCGCACATCGATTGCCGGTGTCGGCAGCTGCGCTGGCGTGCGAGTTGGGTGTATCGCAGCGAAGCGTCTACCGGGATATCGACACCTTGCGCGCGCTCGGTGCGCCGTTGGAGGGCCAAGCCGGCGTTGGCTATTGCCTGAAGCCGGGATTCTTCCTGCCATCGCTGGCGTTTTCGCAGGAGGAACTGGATGCGGTCATGCTTGGCCTGGATTGGGTCAAACAACGGGCCGATCCTGCCTTGGCCAGAAATGGTGAAAGCGCCCTGGCGAAGATCCTGTCTGCCAGAAAGCACGGCGATGGCGCCGGCACGGACATCGCGCCGCCGGCGATTCTTACCGCCGCTTCCACATCCGAGTCGGTCGATCATCCGCAGACCGCCGTGTTGCGCGACGCCATTCGTCGGCGATGCAAACTGGCGATCGGCTATGTCGATGCGCACGACACGCCGTCCGAGCGCATCGTCTGGCCGATCGCCCTGGTGTATTTCGACGACGTGCGCGTCCTGGCAGCCTGGTGCGAGCGCCGCTGCGCGTTCCGGCATTTTCGTGTCGATCGGTTGCAGGTACAGGCACTGCTGGAAACGCGTTACCCGCAGTCGCGCCAGGCGCTGGTGAAGCAATGGCGACAACAGGACCGCGACTGGCGTTCGTTACTGACAGTTTCTGGCACGGCGCAACGCTAGCGTGTGTTGGCCGCTTCCCTTGCGCGGAAGCCAGACCAGGAGACTGACATGGTTGCGTTTTCACCCGATGCGCTCGCTGCATTCCTGGACAACGAGGACACCTCGGCGATCGTCATGTTGAACCTGATTCGCTTCCAGCCCGATGGCGGACGGCAGCGCTATCACCAGTACCTGCGGCTGGCCGAGCCGATCCTGGCCCGGTTCGGCGCGCAGATTGTCTTCAGCGGTGACGGCCTGCCGGTGCTGACCGCGGGCCAGGCACATCCGTGGGATGCGGTCACGCTGGTGCGGTATCCGGATCGATCCGCCTTCAAGCAGATGATTGCCGATGCGGCGTATCAGCAAGCCTTCGAGGTTGGACGTTCGGCCATTGCGCAGATCGTACTGCAACCCTTCCACGGCATCACCTTGTAGCCATCTGCCGGACGTGCTGCAGCGCGTGGCCGGCGCTGGCGCCATGGTCAGGTACTGCTGCCGGACGCGTTGTATGCGTCGGTGGTCGAGGCCGCTGCGGGTGGTGCAGACAGATCCGGCAGGATCAAAACAAGTCCAGCTGCGGCGTGTCCGGTTTGGGCGGACGGAACTGCGTGGTATCGAGCCTGGGCAGCCGACCGAATCCAAGCCGCCGATACGCGATGGAAAAACGCTGCGCGATCAGCTCTGCAAACGGGCCCTCGCCCACCATGCGCTTGCCGAAGCGGCTGTCGTAGTCCTTGCCGCCGCGCATCTGCTGGATCAGGCTCATGACGTGCCTGGCACGATCGGGATAGTGCAGCTCAAGCCACTCGCGCCATAACTGGGTGAGTTCGTGCGGCAGGCGCAGCAACGCGTAGCCGGCCGAACGTGCGCCGTGGGCTGCGGCCGCGTCCAGAATGCGCTCCAGTTCCTTGTCGTTGATCATCGGGATGACCGGAGCGACCAGCACGCCCACCGGCACGCCGGCAGCGTGCAGCGCCTGCATCGCGCGCAGTCGCGCGTGTGGCGCGGCGGCGCGCGGCTCCATCTTCGCTGCAAGACGATTGTCGAGCGTGGTGACCGAGAAATACACCGATACCAGGTTGTGCTGCGCCATCTCGGCCAGCACATCGATATCGCGTTCGATCAACGCCGCCTTAGTCACGAAGCTGACCGGGTGGCGGGCCTGCGCAAGCACTTCCAGGCATTGCCGGGAAATGTGCAGGCGCCGCTCGGCGGGCTGGTAGGCGTCGGTATTGATTCCCAGCGCGATCGCCGAGCACTGGTAGGACGGGCGTGCGATCTCGGCGCGCAGCAGGGCCGCCGCATTCGGCTTGGCGAAGATCCGCGTTTCGAAATCCAGCCCTGGCGACAGATCCAGATACGCGTGGGAGGGTCTGGCAAAGCAGTACACGCAGCCATGCTCACATCCCCGGTACGGGTTCACCGACTGCGAGAACCCGATGTCGGGCGAGTTGTTGCGGCTGATGATGCTGCGCGCGATTTCCTCGGCCACCACGGTCTTGGGACGCATGGCAGTCTCGCCATCGGCATCGGGCGCGCCCCAGCCATCGTCTATCTCGACGGCGGTGGTGACCGAGAAGCGACCGGGCACGTAGGCGGTGGTGCCGCGCCCCTTGATGACCGTGCGCGAGCTGCGGACATCCCGCTCGGTTGCCGCGCTCGCGCTGGGGAAAGAGTTCTTCTGCATCCAGTTAGTATTCTTACTAACGAGGCGCGGTGCAAGCGAGATGTACTGGACGAAGGAGCGAGCCGAAGCATTGCAATGCAGGGCGTACTCAAGCGCTGTGCAGTTGCGGGAATGGGGCGTCGGCAAAACAACAGCAACAGCCACCGCCGAAAGCCCCGCCGTTGCGAGTGCCCATTCCCGATTCCCTATTCCCCGCCGTAAAGCGCCTGCGCCGACTGAAACAGAATCCAGCTGGTGGCAATGAACTTGTCGCCCCCACCGGGCGGTTGCCGCGGTGGGTGTGGGTGAAGGCGGTGGGAGCGATCAGCAGGCTGCCGGTGCGTGGGCGCGCCTTGCGTTGCTGGAACAGGAATTCGGTTTCGCCCTGCGCGAATTCCTCGTTGAGATACAGCGTCCACAGCAGATGCCGATGCAGCGTTTCGGCATTGGCATCGCGCGGATACAGCTCGCAATGCCAGTACGGGTAGCCGCCCTGGTCGGCGGTGTACCACTGCAGATTGATCGCGCCCGGGCGCAGGCAGGTGCGTGCCAGATCGCCCAGCGCCTGGTCGCTCATCTGCGCGATATCCTCGGCCACCAGGCGATGCGGTGTGCCATCGGGCGTGGTCACCTGCAGCATCAGCGGTGAAATCAGCGCTTGCGGATACTGCCGCAGATAGGTGAGCAGGCCCTCGAACACGGCCTGTTGCAGGCGGCTTTCCACTTCCGCCCATTCGGCCATCCCGCTGATGCGCAGATCGCGGCTGTGTTTGAGGTTTGGGAACACACCGCCGCCGATGCGGCCCGGATGCAGCTGCTGGCTCTGGCGCATGCGCTGCACGATGGCCAGGCAATCCTCGCGCGCGATGGCGTTGTCGGTGATCTGGATGAAGTCGGGTTGGCTCATGCGCCTGACCATAGCAATCCGGCGCGCCGGCTGCAGCGTTCGGCAGGCGTTGCGTGCCGGCGGGATCCGCGCGCGAGGTTGTCGGGATCACCAGTGCGTGTTGACGTGGGCCGTCGCGCAGGGTGGGCAAGCGCTGCGCCGAGGCGATCTGTCCTGCCCGCTTTGCTCTTTGCTCGTTGCTTGGTGCCGGCCGCCCGTGTCGTGGGTGGCGCGTGCAAGGCACCAAAGAAAACCCCGCCGAAGCGGGGTTTTCGTCACGCAACGCGTGCTGCGGCGATCAGAACTTGTAGTTGATCGAAGCGGCCAGCACGTCGCCCTTCACGTCGTAGCTGCCGGCCAGACGGTCGCCGGTGGCACTGCGGGTGTCGCTGGTCGGGTCGCTGGTGAACAGGTGGGTGTAACCGAAGTTGTACTCGGTCTGCGCCGACGGACGCCAGCTCATGCCCAGCGACACCCACTTGCGGCTTGCGTCCGGCACGCGCACGTCGCGGTGTTCGGCCGTGGTCGGGGTCTGGTCGTAGGCCAGGCCGCCGCGCAGGGTCACCGTATCGCTCATGCGGTAGTCGGCACCGATCGAGGCGAAGGTGGTATCGCGGTAGGAGAAGTCCAGCACGCTGTCGGGCTGGTTGGACGCGAAGTCCACGGTCACCTGGTCGAACTTGCTCCAGGCGGTGCGGGTCACGTCGGCCATGATCGACCACTGCTCGTTCACGTTGTGCGTGAAGCTGGCGGTGGCGCTGGCCGGCAGCTTGACGGTGGCGCGGCCCTTGGTATCGACGAAGGTACCCGGCGCGGCCACGCCCAGCACGGCGGCAGCACTGCCCGGCACGGTGAAGTCGGCGGTGCCGTCGGTGATCTTGTGTTCCACCTGCGAGCGGTAGCTGAAGCCGATGTGGGTGTTCTCATCGATGCTGAACAAGCCGCCCAGGGTGAAGCCCACTTCGGTGCTGTCGCCCTTGATGCGCGAGTAGCCATCGGCGCTGCCCGGCGCGAAGCCCGGCACGCGGCGCGCAGCCAGCACGCTGCCGAAGTCCACCGCGTTGGCCAGGTCGATATCCAGACGCTCGGCGAACACCGAGGCACCGAAGGACACGTACGGGTTCACGTCATAGGAGAATGCGACGTTGAAGTCGATCGCCTGCAGCTCGGTCTTGGTGCCGTGGTAGCGGCCGACCCAGTCGCGGTCGTATTCGGTCTTGAAGCCGAAGGGCACGGTCAGCGAGGTGCCCAGGTGCATGTTGTCGTTCTCGCCGAACGGCACGTGGAAGTACATCGCCGGGACCGGCGCGATCATGCCGGCGTCGCCGCCGTTGCCGCCGGAGACCGGAGCGCCGTTGGCGTAGGCCGCGGTGTCGGGCTGGAACTTGGCCGAGAAGCTGATGGCGCTGACGTCGGCCTGGAACAGGCGACCGTCCAGCTGGCGCATGCCTGCCGGGTTGTTGGCGATGATGGAGGCATCATCCGGGGCGCTGCCCGAACCTGCGAATGCGCGGCCGAGGCCCTTGGCGCTGTTTTCTTTCAGCTGGAACGCGGCGCCGTGCGCCTGACCAACGGCCAGCACGCCAGCGATACCGACGGCCAACAGGGTGGCGCGGCTGAGAGTGGAAGCGGTAGACATAAGTTGTAGCTCTCCGGATAAAGACTGCAATGGTCGGTTCAGCGCCCGCGTCCAGCACCAATCCTGTGCCCGGAGCGCGCCGGAGCCCCCGACATACGACGCCGTACGCAGTATACCCATGACGATTAACCGAACAATAACGAGGCGCGCGCTGAACGTGCTGTCAGGTTAGGGTTGGGTTCAGCAGCGTGGACCGGCTATTGTCCCCGTCCGATGTTCGTCTCTCTCCCTTCCCGCAAGAAACCCACCCCGCGCTGGGCGGTGCCGTTGCTGTTCGCCGCGGTGTGGCTGGCGTATCTGTGGTCGATCAGCCGGCCGGGCGAGGCGCGCAATACCTTGTGGCTGGACTGGGGCGCGCTCTCCAGCGGGGTCTCCAATCTGGGCGACTGGTGGGCCACCTTGCGCGACGGCAGCGTGCTGCGCCTGTTCACCGCGCTGTTCCTGCACGCGGACTGGTCGCATCTGCTCGGCAACCTGGTGTTCCTGCTGATCTTCGGGCTGCCGGCCGAACGCATCCTGGGCCCGTGGCGGTTGTTGCTGCTGTTCCTGGTGGGCGGCGCGGCCTCCAACCTGGCGGCGATCTTTGCCATCGGCACGCCGGACCGGGTGATCATCGGCGCCTCGGGCGCGGTGTCGGCATTGATCGGCACGTATCTGGCGCTGTTTCCCGGCGCCAAGCTGGGCGTGGTGCTGCCGCTGGGCGTGTTTCTGGAATTCATCCGGGTGCCGGCGCCGTTGTTGATCGGCGCCTGGGCGCTGCTGCAGGTGGTGTTCGCCTATATCGGGCCGGCGTTCGGCATGGTGGCGTGGTCGGCGCATATCGCTGGCTTCGTGTTCGGCATCGTGTACGGCCTGTACGTGCGTGCGCGCGGCGATCGCGCGGCGGCTGCGCAAGCGCCACGGTTTCTGAGGCGCGCAGCACACACGCTGTAGCCGCAGGCCGCCACCCGTGCGGCCGAGGTGCCGGCGCGATGCGGCGCACGTCGCTGTCCAGGCGCGCGCCTATAATCGGGCGCATGTCCAAGTCTCTGTACAAAGTCACCTTCCTCAATCACGGCAAGGTGTACGAGCTCTACGCGCGCGAGGTCACCGGCAGCCATCTGTGGGGCTTCAACCAGATCGGCGAGCTGGTGTTCGACGTGCACGACGGGCTGGTGGTGGACCCCACCGAAGAACGCCTGCGCGAGGAATTCGGCAATACCAAGACCTTGCACCTGCCGATGCAGAGCATCGTGCGGATCGAAGAAGTCGAGAAAAAGGCCAGTCGGTGATTCGCGATGCCACCACCGGCGACAAGGTGGTCACCCCGTTCCCCTCGCCGACCAAGCCACGCTGATGCGCATCGTGGTGCCCGACGACGACCAGGGCGCCGTTGCGCAGCTGCCCTGCCTGCAGCAACTGCAGGGCCACCAGGTGCAGGTGCTGGGTGCGTTGGATGCGGAGCTCGATGCGCGCGCCGCATCTCTGGCCGACGCCGACGCGTTGGTGCTGATCCGCGAACGCACGCGGGTGGATGCGGCGCTGCTGCAACGGCTGCCGCGGCTGAAACTGATCAGCCAGACCGGGCGCGTCGGCGCGCACGTGGATGTGGCCGCGTGCACCGCATTGGGTGTGGCGGTGGCCGAAGGCGTCGGTTCGCCGGTGGCGCCGGCCGAGCTGACCTGGGCGCTGATCCTGTCGGCCAGCCGCCGGCTGACCGACTACCAGCATGCCTTGCGGCAGGGCCGCTGGCAGGCGCTTGAGATCCCGGCTTGGGCCGCGTGCTGCATGGGCGCACGCTGGGCATCTGGAGTTATGGGCGGATTGGCCAACGCGTGGCCGGCTTCGGGCGCGCGTTCGGCATGCAGGTGTTGGTGTGGGGCGGGCCGGCATCCTGTGCGCAGGCAGCACGCGATGGGTTCGCGATCGCGGGCAGCCGCGAGGAACTGTTCGAATGCAGCGACGTGCTGTCGCTGCATCGGCGCCTGACTGCGCAGACACGGCACGACGTGACCGCACAGGATCTGGCGCGCATGCGCGAGGACGCGTTGCTGGTCAACACCAGCCGCGCCGAGTTGATCGCCCCGGGCGCCTTGCTCGCTGCGTTGGACGCGGGCCGGCCGGCGCAGGCCGCGCTGGATGTGTTCGAGCACGAGCCGGTGCTGGACCCGCGCGATCCGCTGCTGCGGCATGCGCGCGTGCTGGCGACACCGCATCTGGGCTACGTGGAGCGCGACAGCTACGCGCTGTATTTCGGCGCGGCGTTCGACAATGTGCTGGCGTTCGCCGCGGGCACACCGCGCAACCTGGTCAATCCCGAGGTGTTGGCCACAACGCAGCGGGTGTGGTTGCCCGCGGGCTAGCGCGGCCTTGAAGCAGCCGACCGGCCACGCGCTGCTGCCAGGTGCGCGGCCATCGATGTCGGGTGCCGCATGCACCACTCCCACACCGATCCCCGTGAGACCACCAAGCCCGCCTGACGACGGGCCGCGACGTTGCGGTGGCCGCTCTCAGTTGGCCGGTTCGCTGGACGTTGGCTTGTTTGCTGGCGGCGACGGCTGCACCGGTTCGGCTGGCGCTGCGGGCGCAGTGGCCGGCTTGGCCTTGCCTGCCGGTTCTGCCGGTTTGGCTTTGTCCGTGGTCGCCGGGCGCGCTGCCGCCGGCTTGGGCTCGGCACCGGTCTTGCTGGCGGCCTTCGCCTTCTGCGCTGCTTGCGCCTTGGCCTTGCGCGCGGCTTGCGCCTTGGCGGCGGAGCCGGGTTGCTTGAGTTCGGCCAGGGCTTCGGCGATCGGGCCGTCGCCCGGCAGCACGTCGCCGGCGCTGTAGCCCTCTTCGCCTTCGTCGTCGCCGCGCAGGTGGCCCGGTAAGGTGGCTTCGCTGTAGTCGGTCAGGCTGGCCGGCACATCGGCGTCGCCCGGCTGCGGTTCGGGCGTGAGCAGGACGTCCGGCACGATGCCGCTGGCCTGGATCGACTTGCCGCTGGGCGTGTAATAGCGCGCGGTGGTGAGCTTGACCGAGTCGCCGTTGTCCAGCGGCAGCACGGTCTGCACCGAGCCCTTGCCGAAGGTGCGGCTGCCGATGATGCGTGCGCGCTTGTTGTCGCGCAGCGCGCCGGCCAGCACTTCCGAGGCACTGGCCGAGCCGGCGTCCACCAGCACCACGACCGGTGCGCCATTGAGCAGATCGCCCGGGGTGGCGTCGAACTTGGCATCGCTGATCGAGATGCGCCCGCGCGTGCTGACGATATTGCCCTTGTCCAGCAAATCGTCGGCCACCTGCACGGCCGAGGTCAGCAGACCACCGGGGTTGCTGCGCAGATCCAGCACCAGGCCGCGCAACTTGCCGCCGGCCTGCAACTGCTTGAGGTTCTTCTGGAAGTCGGCACCGGTGTCGGCCTGGAAGGTGCTGATGCGGATGTAGCCGTAGCCCGGCTCCAGCAGCTTGCTGCGCACGCTGGCCACGCGGATGGTTTCGCGCTGCAGGGTCACATCGAACGGCTTGGGCGTCTTGTCGCGCATGATGGTCAACACGACCTTGCTGCCGGATTCGCCGCGCAGCGGCTCCATCGCCTTGCTGGCATCGATCGGCTTGCCATCGATGGCCACGATCACATCGCCGGCGCGGATGCCGGCGCGCGCGGCCGGGGTGTCGTCGATCGGCGCGATCACCTTGAGGGTGTTGTCCTGCTGCTGCAGCAATTCCACGCCGATGCCGTCGTAGGCGCCGGTGGCCTGTTCGTCGAAGGCTTCGGCATCTTCCTTGTCGAAATAGGTGCTGTGCGGGTCCAGGTCCGAGAGCAGGCCGCGCACGGCGGAGTGCATCAGCTTCTTGTCTTCGACCGGGTCGACGTAGGCCTGCTTGACCGCGTTGTAGACCGCCACGAAACGGCGGATCTCATCCAGCGGCACCTTGGACACAGCGGCTTCATTGGCTTCCGGGTCGTCCGCGCTGGCCTGGGCGGCGGCGGGGCCGGCCTTCTGCGCCCAACCAGGCGACGCGAACAGGGCCAGCGACAGGGCAACGGACAGGACGGCTACGCGCATGAAGCACTCCGACAAAGAGATAAGGCGCCCCGCAGCGCGGAGCTGACCGGATTATGCGCGAAGCAGCGGTAAATCCGCGTTGAATCGCGGCGGTGCGCGGCGCTCAGCGGCGTTGCAGCCAGCTCGATGGATCCACCGGCTGCCCGTTGCGACGCAATTCGAAATACAGCGCCGGCACGCCCTGCCCGCCGGAACTGCCGACCTTGGCCACCGCCTCGCCCCGTTTGATCGATGCGCCGGCATCGCGCAGCAAGGTGTCGTTATGCGCGTACAGGCTCATGTAGCCGTTGCCGTGGTCCACGATCAGGATCATGCCGTAGCCGGTCATCCAGTCGGAAAACACCACCGTGCCATCGGCCACCGCGGTCACGGTGCTGCCCTTGGGCGCGCCGATCAGCACGCCCTTGCTGGTGTGGCCATCGGGCAAGGTGGCGTTGAAGCGCGCCAGCAGATTGCCCACCACCGGCCAGCTGAGCCCACCGACCTTGGGCGCCGGTGCGTTGGCGACCACCTTGGGCGGCGTCTTGCCGGGGCGATCGGAACGCTCGGTCTTGCTGCGTTTGGCCTGCGCGGCGGCTTCGGCGGCAGCGCGTTTGGCGGCAGCGCGCCGTTCGGCTTCGGCCTTGGCGGCCGCCGCGCGCAGATTGGCGAGCAGTTGTTCCAGCGCCTTGGCGTCCTGGCCGATCGCCTTTTCGCGCTCGGCACGCTGTTTGTAGCGGTCGTCCAGTTGCGCAACGGTGGCCGCCTGTTGCGAGCGATCTTTCTGCAACGTGGCCGCTTGCGCCTTTTGCTGCGCGCGTGCGGCATCCAGCGCCTGGCGGCGGGTGGCGATGTCCTGTTCCACTTTCGCCAGGGCATCCAGTTGCGTGGTCAGGGCGTGGATGCGCTGCGCACGCGCGTTCTGCACATAGCGGTGATCGGCCAGCATGCGCGTGGCATCGCCCACCGTGTCTTGCGACAGCAGCACCTTCAACGGCGCATTGCGGCCCACCTGATCGGCAGCGCGCAACAATGCCGCCAGCTGCGTGCGCTGGCTCTGCAGGCCGCGCTGCAACTGCGCGCGTTCCTGCTGCAGGGTGGACAGATGCTGTTCCTGCGTGCGCATCGCCGCTTCGGTTTCGCTCAAGGCGCGTGCGGTCTTGGCCACTTTCTCGTCGGCCTGGCGTAACTGTTGCGCGGCGGTGCCGCGCTTGCCTTCCAGCTCGCGTCGATCGGCGCTGATGGTCTTGAGCTCATCGCGCAGCTGCTGCAGTTTGCGCTCGGTCTCGCGCTGGCTCTGCGCGTTTGCGCCAACGCTGCCCAGCAACGTGCAGGCCAGCACACCCGCCGCCAGCCACAGCCGTCCACGGCCGGTGGAAGGAGCGAGCGGCAGGCGCGGCAGCGGTGCGGACGAAGGGGGCAACGAAAGATCCAGTGACTTCAGGCAGGTGCGCGATTGTAGCCAAGCATGATGTGATCGCCGCCACGCCCCAGACAACCACCGCCGCGCGAGGTTCAGCATGAAGCCCCAAATTCTCCTCCTGGCACTGTCCCTGGTCTGCACGAGCGCCTGGGCCGACGAGGACGTCAGCAAGGTCAACGGCAGGATCAGCGCAGATGCCGGCAAGACCTATGGCGCCCTGGAAACGGTCAACGGCTCCATCGAGATCGGTGCCGGTGCGCAAACCAAGAACGTGGAAACCGTCAATGGCGGCATCCGCATCGGCGACAACGCGCGCACCGGTGGCGTGGAAACGGTCAACGGCTCGATCACGCTGGGCCAGAAAGTGACGGTGTCCGGCGGGCTGGAAACGGTCAACGGCAGCATCCTGGCCGAGCGCGGCAGCCGGATCAGCGGCGGCGTGGAAACGGTCAACGGCAGCATTGGGCTGGTGGGGACCGAGCTCGGCAAGGGCATCGAGACGGTCAACGGCGATATCACGGTCGGGGTGGGCTCGCATGTGCGCGGCGGCATCGAAGTG
The DNA here is from genome assembly GCA_022749655.1 of Xanthomonas phaseoli pv. phaseoli. GTDB lineage: Bacteria > Pseudomonadota > Gammaproteobacteria > Xanthomonadales > Xanthomonadaceae > Xanthomonas > Xanthomonas phaseoli. Next base: position 383,819 of record CP094243.1, on the reverse strand, counting down.
AGCAAGCCGAGCTTCGGTTTTTCGTTCCAGCCCTCGCGCAAGCCGCGTGTGGTGATCGGCCCGGATGCGGTGGTCGATGGGCCGTTGCACTTCGAGCGCGAGGTCAACCTGTACGTGCACCGCAGCGCCAAGATCGGCGCGGTGAGCGGCGCCACCGCGCGCAGTTTCGACAGCGACGTTGCGCCCAAGGACTGACCGAGGCCGCACGCACCTGCCGGTGCGTGCGCCGGAGCCAGGGCGCCTGCTCCAGATGCCCTGCCCTGCCCGTCATGCAACTGCAGCACACGCAGCCGCGCGCTCACCTCACCATGCGGCGCACGCTCTAAGATCGGGATTCCGCCGCACGAGGAGTTCCGATGCCCCGCAAGATCCTGTTGTGCCTGGCCGCGACGCTGGCCCTGGCCGGCTGCAAACGCGAACCCGCCGATGCGCCGGGCGCGCCTGCCGCGCAGACGCCAACCGATAGCGCGCCCAGCGCGCCGGTCAGCCGTCACACCTTCTCCCCGGACATGACTACCGGCGACTTCGCCGAACTGGTCAAGACACTGGCGTCGGACGACTTCGAAGGCCGCGGCCCGGGCACGCCCGGCGAAGAAAAGACCGTGACCTATATCCGCGACCAGATGCAGCGCATCGGGCTGCAGCCGGGCAATGGCGACAGCTGGTTCCAGGAGGTGCCGATGGTGGAAACCACCGCCGATGCATCCACCGCGCCCAGCCTGCGCAGCGGCGCGCAGACCCGCACCCTCGCCTTCGGCACCGACATCGTGGTCGGCACGCGCACAGGGCAAGCGGAGGTCAAGCTGGACAACAGCGAGCTGGTGTTCGTCGGCTACGGCGTGGACGCGCCCGAGCAGCAGTGGAACGACTACGCCGGCCAGGAGTGGAAGGGCAAGACGGTGGTGATGTTCGTCAACGACCCGGGTTTCCACACCGACGATGCCAAGTTGTTCGACGGCAAGCGCATGACCTACTACGGGCGCTGGACCTACAAGTTCGAAGAAGCCGCACGCAGGGGCGCGGCTGCGGCGTTGATCGTGCACGACACGCCCGGCGCCAGCTACGGCTGGGACGTGGTGAAACATTCCTGGTCCGGCCCGCAATACGACCTGCCGGCCAAGGACGACCCGGACCCGCGCCTGCCGGTGCAGGGCTGGATCAGTGCCGAAACCGCCAAGCAATTGTTCGCCGATGCCGGGCTGGACCTGGCACAGGCCTACAAGGACGCCAGCAAGCGCGGCTTCAAGCCGGTGCCGTTGAAGGCCAGCTGGTCGGTGGACCTGAAGAGCACCATCGCACAGAAGACCTCGCGCAACGTGGTCGGCGTGCTGCCGGGCACCAGCCACGCCGACGAGGCGGTGCTGTACATGGCGCACTGGGATCACCTGGGCAAGCATCCGGGCGAAAGCGGCGACAACATCTACAACGGCGCGGTGGACAACGCCACCGGCGTGGCCGGCATCCTGGAAATTGCCGATGCATTCGCGCACCAGGACCCCAAGCCGGCGCGCTCGGTGGTGTTCCTGGCGGTGACGCTGGAAGAATCGGGCCTGCTGGGCTCCAAGTACTACGTGGCCAACCCGAGCTTCCCGCTGGACAAGATCGCGGCGGTGATCAATCTGGATGCGATGTCGGTGGCCGGACGTGCCCGCGATGTCACCGTGGTGGGCATGGGCAGTTCGGAGCTGGAGGACATCCTCAAGCCGCTCGCCGCCATGCAGGGGCGCACCCTGCACGCAGAAGCCACCCCGCAAAGCGGCTCGTACTTCCGTTCGGATCACTTCAACTTCGCCAAGGCCGGCATGCCGGCGTTGTATGCCGATGGCGGCGAAGACCTGCGCGAGGGCGGCACCGCTGCCGGACGTGCCGCAGCCGAGGACTACGGACGCCATCGTTATCACGCGCCTGGCGATGAATACGATGCCGCCACCTGGAAGCTCGATGGCACCATCGAAGACCTGCAGGTGGTGTATGGCGTGGGCAAGGAAGTTGCCGCTGGCGACCGTTGGCCCAACTGGTACCCCGGCAACCCGTTCAAGGCTGCGCGCGATCGAATGATGGCCGGCAGGCCTGGCGCAAGCGCGGCGACCGCGCAGCCGGCCGACGCGTCCAGCACGGCCCCGCAGACGGACAAGGCCAAGTCGCCACACTAAGGCCGCCACGCCACTATTGCCACGCGGCGTGGCACGACTGCATGAGCAATCTGCCTTGGGCGCCCATTGTTGAAAACCATCTGTATGCAAAAGGCCTCCCACCGGAGGCCTTTTGCATTGTTGCCTCATGTGAAGCATCTGGCGATCAGCCGCACGACATTGCTCAGCTGTGCGCTTGCGCGATCATTAGCGTGCTGCATCGACGCGACAGGTCGGCCTACGGGTTGGCCGTGTGGTCACGCAGCGAGCGTGCATTCTGTGCGACGCTCGATCTACCCTGCCCGCCCGGCGCGCGAACGTGACGCCGCGCACTCAGTCGTTATCCACGCTCACCACGTGGCCGTCTTCCGGATCCACGTGCAGTTCGACCTTTTCCCCATTTCGCTTGGCATCGGCTTTCCACAGGCCATCCTTGAACTTGAGGTCGTGCACATCGGCATAGCCGCCGGTGGACAGCGATGCGCGCACGTCGGCTTCGCTGAGCTTGGAGGTGGTCTGGTCGCCGTAGACGCGGCCGGTCACCGGGTCGATATGCACGTCCACGTCCTTGCCGTCGCCGCTGCGCGCGTCTGCGGTCCAGACGCCATGCTCGAACTTGACGTCATGCACCTTGGTATAGCCCTTCGCGGTGAGCATGCTGGTGACCTCACCGGAAGTGAGCGCCTTGGTGGGCTTGTCGGCCGCCTGTGCCAAGGCGCCCTGCGACAGCAAGGCAAATGCGCCGATCAGTGCGGTCTTCATCAATCGCTGTGTCATGAGGATGCTCCTGCAGTGAAGTGTGCTCATGCTGGAGCGCCGCCTATCGCCATCAGGTGAAAACTGGCAAGCGGCCGCACCGAAAGTTCAGTTAGCTGAAACACCCAGGTGCTCACTCACCTGCGATGCACGCGATATTTACATCGAACCGGATGCTGCGGTTGAGCACGCATCGTCGTGTCCATCCATGCTGGAAATCGCCGCAATCTGCGCGCATCTCGTCATGCCCATGCGGTGTGCCCACGCGCGCTGTGTGCGTTCAGAAGCAAAGCCGCCTTGCGTCGGCTTCGTTTGGGATCAGCGTGTCGTGCGTGCAGCGGATGTGCTTGTTGCGGAAGTCGATGCAGCGGCGCTGCGCACCGCGGTAGCAGCAACCGGTGCGCGCGTGGCCAGTGCGGCCTGTGGCGACAGGATCGCCATCTGCGGCTTGTCGGTGCCGTCCTTGTTGGGATGCACGTTGTACGCATAGCTGAGGTTCCACCACGAACCGGCCGCCCACCAGGTCCAACCTAGCCACACATCTGCGTTGGCTTCCATATGCGCCAACATGCCTTGCAGCGCCTGGTTGCACACCGCATTGTTGGCAGTGCCGAATTCAGCCAAAAAGCCGCGCTTGCCGTTGGTGCGCAGCCACTGCGTAAAGTTGCGCAGGCGCTCGGCGCCAATGGTGCTGCTGACGCAGGTGCTACTGGTGCCGCTGGAATCGGCATCCAGATATTGATGCACCTCGAAGGCGTAGCGATTGAGCGGGTCGTAGATGGACGTCAGCGCGGTGGCGTTGGAGTAGCCATCGGTCGTGGGGAATACCAACTGTGCGCACCGGTCCACAATGCGCCGGGTACCAGAATCAGGTTATTGGCACCGGTCCTGCGGATGGCATCGATGGCGGCCTGCGCTGCGCCGGCCCATTCGCTGGCCGAAATGTTGTTGGGCTCATTCATCAGCCCGAACATCACCGCGTTGTCGCTGTTGAACACCAGTGCGAGACGACGCCATAGATCGGTAAACGTGGTCACCGGTACTTCCGCGCTGCCGATCTTGTAGCCGTAATACTTGGCGTAGTTATGGATGTCGATGACCAGATACATGCCGGCTGCCTTGGCGCGTGCGACCGCCTGTTGCAGCAACGCAAGCTGTGCCGGATCCAGTTCCCCGCGTGCGGTGGGCTGCAGCCGTTCCCACAGGATCGGCAGGCGGATGGTATTCATGCCAACACCGGCGAAATAGGTGTAATCGCTGGCCGCGGCGTACATATAGTCCTTGTTGAGGACGCCGGGCTTTTTGGACGATGCGTATTCGGCACCGGACAGATTGACGCCGGCATAGGTGAGCGCGCGCGTCTGCGCGTGGGCCAGCGGCAGGCTGCCGAACACGATCAAAAACAGCGTAGAGCGCAGTAGCGCGCGCAACGAAAAACAGACAGCAGACATGACACAACTCCTCAGACGGGGGCGATGCAGGTCAGTGCATGCGCGTTGCGCGCGATGCGCTGCATCGGTCTGAGTCAATGCATCAGCCGTGCCCAAATGCTGCGTGTCGTCGATCCAGCGCCGATATGCGAACTGCATCGCAGTCACACTCTGCAAGGCGCGTTGTCGAGATTGATAGGCCGCACAAAAGCGCGTGATATCGCCCGATATTTGCGTCAGTGCGGCATGCGCTCTTCCACGCTGTCGATTTTGCGTCGTATGGAAGCGTCTGCCGTCAGTTGCATGGCGTCATGTCCATGACGTTATGCCGCATTGAAACTGCCACCGAGACTGCAGGCATAGGCTGCCTCGATCCCTTCCGAGAAAAGACGGGCAGAGCGGCCAATCGCGGTAAGGCTCAGCCCGGTAGAACGCGCGTGCTCGCTACCGTCTAGAAACGTGATCTGCGTGGCGAAGATGCCTGCTGCGCCCGCGCGCGTCTGCCGTTGCGAACAGCAGCCAAGGCACCGGCGTGCAAGCGTCAGGCGGGCGCGGCGGGCGTTGGCGTGGACCACCTGCGTTGTGCTTTGCGCGCCATTCGCGCCTGCCTGACGACAACTCGCTACGTGCGTCGGTCGCGTTTAATCGGTAATCCGGCGCGCACGCGCGCTCAATATCGACATCTGCGGCTTGTCGCGCCCTTGCGCATCCGGTTGCACGTTGAACGGATACGCCGCGCTCCACCACGCGCCTGCCGCCCACCAGGACCAGCCGATCCACACATCGCTGTTGGATTCCATGTAGCCCAGCATGCCGTTGAGCGCGAGATTGCAGGTGACCGTATTGCCGGTGCCGAATTCGCCGAGAAAACCGCGTTTTTGTTCAAACGCAGCCATTCGGTGAAGCTGCGCAGCCGTTCGACCCCGACCGTGGCGCTGACGCAACCGCCGCTGGTGCCGCTGGAATCGGCATCCAGATATTGATGCGCTTCGATGGCATACCGATTGAGCGGGTCGCGAATGGACGCCATCGCCACTGCATTGGATTGCCCGGCCACCGTGGAGTACCAGCTATGCGCGCCTGTCCATAACGCACCCGGCACCAGAATCAGATTGTTCGCGCCGGTTTTGCGAATGGTGTCGATCGACGCCTGTGCGGCCGTTGCCCACGCCTGCGGATCGATGTCGTAAGGCTCATTCATCAGTCCGAAGATCACGGCGTTGTCGTTCTTGAAGGCGATCGCCAGCCGTCGCCACAGATCGTTGAAAGTGCTGATCGGCACTTTCGTGCTACCGATGGTATGGCCGTAATACTTGGCGTAGTTGTGCACATCCACGATCACGTACATGTTGGTCGCCTTGGCGTTGGCGACCGCTTGCCGGATCAACGCCAGCTGCGCCGGGTCCAACTCGCCGCCCGCCTTTGGCTGCAGCCGTTCCCACAGGATCGGCAGGCGCACGGTGTTCATGTGCTTGCCGGCGAAGTAGGCGTATTCATCGGCCGCCGGATACCGATAGTCGATGTTGAGCACGCCGGGTTTTTGCGAGGATTTGATCTCGGCGCGCCGGAAAGATTGATGCCTGCATACTTCAGGCTGGTGGTGCTTTGCGCCTGCGCGAGCGGCATGGCGGCAAGCAATAGGAGAGACAGCGCGCGGCAACGCGGCCGGCGCGTACGCGTGATAGGGGATTTCATGGGGGAACTCCTGAGACTTCTGCGTGCGAAAGACGTGTACAAGGACGGCGCGCTGAGAGGGGCATGAGCTCGTGCGAGGTACGACAGCAACGCGTCCGTCACCAGACTAGGCGTATACGCCCGCACAAACTACGGTTGAGAGGGATCAATCGGCCAAGCTGTGCAGTGACACGCAGTTCTTGTGTTAGAGCGCGCACGCATGGCCCGAACGCACCGCACCGTTTGCACATGCTTCATGCGCGTGGCACACACCATGACCTGCGCGACGGCGTGCTGCGCATTGTGCGAATGCAGCTGCGTTGCAGGCAATGCCTGGGCACTGCAGCGCGCATCTGCCATCGCGAAGGGTTCCTGATTGATGATGCTGTGGAGCGGGGAGTGCGATGCCACGGCGGCCGGCAGTGCGCAGATATAGTGCGTTTCGCGCACGCGATAGCGCGTATTGGATGAGACCGCTTTTGCGATATCCATGTCGCGTGGCGCAATCGCATCGCACCAGCGCGTGCCAAGACGGCAGCGTTGCACGGCATTTTGCACAAGCGCATGGGAGACATGGCAAGCGCTCGATAGCTAGCCGTTGCACGCCATCGAAGCGCGCACACGGCAACACGTAGCACGTGGACTGGCGCAGGATTGCCGCTGCCTTCTGCTACACGCAGCGAGCCAGCAGCGGTCTGCCTTTCTCCGAAGCAGGCTGCCCCACGCGGTACACGGCAATGACAAAAAAAGTGGCCGCAACACGGGTTGCGACCACTCTTTAGCCTGCGCCGCCGCTTATTTGCCGGCGCGGCGTGCGTACTTGCTCAGGATCGCCATCTGCGGCTTGTCGCTGCCGTCCTTGCCCGGCTGCACGGTGAAGGGGTAGTCCGGCTTCCACCAGGAACCGGCCGCCCACCAGGCCCAGCCCAGCCACACGTCGCTGTTCTTTTCCATGTAGGTCAGCATGCCTTCCAGCGCCTTGTCGCAGACGGGATTGTTGGCCGTGGCAAATTCGCCCAGAAAGCCCTTCTGCTTGTTCTCGCGCAGCCACGAGGTGAAGCCCTGCAGCTTTTCTTGGCCGACCGAGTCGCTGATGCATACCGGCTTGGTGCCGCTGTAGTCCTTGTCCAGATATTGATGCGCTTCGAAGGCCAGGTTGTTGCCCGGGTCCTTGAGGATTTCCAGCGCCTTTGCGTTGGAGACGCCGTAGCTGGTGCTGCGCCAGCTGTGCGCGCCGGTATAGGCGGTGCCCGGCACCAGGATCAGGTTCTTCGCGCCGGTCTTGCGGATCGCGTTGATCGCTCCCTGCGCGGCATTGGCCCAGTCGGGTGCGGAAATGCCATTGGGCTCGTTCATCAGCCCGAAGATCACCGCCTTGTCGTCCTTGAACTCCAACGCCAGCCGGCGCCACAGGTCGGCCAACGCGCCGGCCGGCACATCGCTGGTGCCGATGCGCTTGCCGTTGTACGTGGCGTAGTTGTGCAGATCCAGGATCAGGTACTGCTTGTTGGCCTTGGCTGCCTCAAGCGACTTCTTGATCAGCCACAATTGGGCCTGGTCCAACTGGCCATTGAGCTCGGGCTGCACGCGTTCCCACAGGAACGGCAGGCGGATCGTATTCATGCCCTTGCCGGCGAAATAGCTGAAGTCCGAGGCGGCAGGGTAGGTGTAGTCCTTGAACAAGGTGCCGGGTTTCTTGCGCGAGTTGAACTCGGCGCCGGACAGATTGACGCCGACATACTTCAGGCCGGCGGTTTCCTTCCTGGGGCCGGGCGGCTCCTTGGCCTGGACCAACGGACCGGCGGCGAGCAAGGTCAGCGCGAGCGCGGCGATGCGCAAGCGGGGAAAGTGCGGGGAGTGCGGAACATGGAAAGTCTCCTTCGGCATCGACGTGGGCGGCCGCGGGGAGGGCACGGCCAGCGCAGATGGTGCAGCGCCATCTGCTGCTGCGTGAGTCTGGGAGCTCGCACGTTAGCGCGCCATTCACGCGCAACGCCCGGATTTGACCGCCTGCGAACAAGCGCAAGGCGCATCATGCCGCTGCGCTCGCGTTCGCAAGAGACCAGGTAAGACGCACTGTCGCAGGAGTGCGACATCTACGCGTTTTAAGCTATCGATCCCCTCTCCCCGTTGTTGGCGCGCCTCGCCGACGACGCAACACCCCGGAGTTTTCCATGAGCACAGCCCACGCCTACGCTGCCCAGGCCGCCGACCAACCACTTGCCCCGTTCGTGTTCGAGCGCCGCGCGCCCGGCCCCAACGACGTGCAGATCGACATCGCCTACTGCGGCGTGTGTCACTCGGACCTGCATACCGCACGCAACGAATGGCACAACACGCTGTACCCCTCGGTGCCCGGCCACGAGATCGTCGGCCGCGTCACGGCGGTGGGCAATGCGGTCACCGGCTTCAAGGTTGGCGACCTTGCCGGTGTTGGCTGCATGGTCGACAGCTGCCGCAGCTGCGCCTCCTGCCAGGAAGGCGAAGAACAGTATTGCGAACAGGGTTTCACCGGCACGTACAACGGGCCGATGTTCGGCGGCGGCGAGAACACCTACGGCGGCTACTCCGACCATATCGTGGTCGACCAGAAGTACGTGCTGCGCATCACCCACAGCGACAACCTGGCCGCGGTGGCACCGCTGCTGTGCGCCGGCATCACCACCTATTCGCCGTTGGCACACTGGAAGGTGGGTCCGGGCCAGAAGGTGGGCGTGGTCGGTCTCGGCGGCCTGGGCCACATGGCGGTGAAGATCGCCAAGGCGATGGGCGCCACCGTGGTGCTGTTCACCACCTCCGAAAGCAAGCGCGCCGATGCGATGCGCCTGGGCGCCAGCGAAGTGGTGATTTCAAGGATGAAGCGCAGATGGCCGCGCAGTACAACACCCTGGATTTCATCCTCAACACCGTGGCCGCGCCGCACAACCTGGACCCGTTCCTCAATGCGCTCAAGCGCGACGGTGCCATGGTGCTGGTTGGTGTGCCCGAGCAGTCGCACCCGTCGCCGGCGGTGTTCAACCTGGTGATGAAGCGCCGCACCCTGGCCGGCTCGCTGATCGGCGGCATCCGCCAGACCCAGGAAATGCTGGATTTCTGCGCCAAGCACAACATCGTCTCGGACATCGAAACCATCCGCGCCGACCAGATCAACGAGGCCTACGAGCGCATGCTCAAGAGCGACGTGAAGTACCGCTTCGTGATCGACATGGCGACGCTGGATAAGGCGGCCTGATCGCCCCGCATTAGCTTGATGTCACTGCCTGCGTCTTCATTCGACGCAGGCAGTGGCGCATAAAAACAGTGCCTGCTTAAGAAAGGGGCCACGCCACATGGCATGCCTACTCAATGGACTGTCGCAATCGCGACATATATTCGCCCAGCGTGAGCCCACTTTTGTCTACTTCTTCGGCAAGATATACGATCTTTCCACTCTTGTCTGCCGCCAGCTTCAAGGGCCCCGGCTTTTCATCGTTCGTCAGCACGAAGGCGCCAAACGAGCGGGCAGCTAAAGATGCATCAGCCTGATTATTACTCAACCCGGTCTTGCGTGAGCTTTTTCCGCGTAACTGGCACTTAATCTCTGGCAATGCATAAAATCTTCGATCTGCGTCGGATTGAAACGTGCCCTGTCCGAATCCGCCGTAAACTTGGGCTTTTGAGGGCAAGCCGTCAGATCCGAGGGTTTGGAAGCCGAATACTGATGCCGTCTTTATGGACGAACGCTCAATACTAGCAAAAATGTAGGCCTTGAGCGCTTCCTTTTTACCGCCGTCAGGGATCGCTTCAATTTCGATTTCTACTTCTCTAGTTAGGTGTAGCGTATATATGTCGGACGGAAGTTCAGTTGCGAGATCTATTGCCCTGTCATGAAGGTAGTTCCACGCGCAGCTATCGATATAGATGGCAATGGTCATATCTAAAATCTTAATTAAGTGAAGCGTGCAAAACGCAGCTCGATTACGAGACTCGAATGCTCAGCGCGCCAAGTACACATCTTCCGCGTACAAGCGCGTAACCCGAGGCAAACGGCTTGCCACTCGCTGGCCAGAGCTGCTCATAAGCCAGAAAATAATCTCCAGGCCGATATTGCTCCTTGAGCCACAACCAATCTTTGTTGGCATAAGCAAATGGCACTTGCGGCGCCTTTGTATTTTTAGCGGCGTACGTGAAACCAATCTGCTCCATCTGCACAATGGAAAGAGGCAAGCCATCAAACCGCAGATTGTCCGATTCTTGGCATGTGGCGGCCGGTGCTGCAATAGCGCTACTGGCTGTCAAGATAAGCAGACAGGTAACGAGTGACCTGAGCGTGGGGCCAGCGCCTCTCACGCCGTAGCCGGCTCCTTGACCTGCGCCTTCACTCCCAGCATCTGCACGATGCTGCCCGCGCGTCGCGGCCTTCGGCCACTGCGGTGACCACCAGATCCGCGCCGCGCACGCAGTCGCCGCCGGCGAACAGGCGCGGGTTGCTGGTCTGGTAGGGCAGGCGGCCGTGGCCATCGGATGGGGCGACGATGCGGCCGTTGCTGCCGGCCTCCACGCCTTGCGATGCCAGCCAGTCGGGCAGGGTGGGCGAGAAGCCGAAGGCGATGATCACCACGTCCGCTTCCAGCAGCGATTCGCTGCCTTCCACCGGCACCGCATTGCGGCGGCCGCTGGCATCGGGCTCGCCGAGTTTGGTTTCCACCACGGTGACGCCGATGGCTTCGTCGTCGGCGCCGGATTCGATCGACAGCGGTTGGCGGTTGAACAGGAAGCGGACGCCTTCTTCGCGGGCGTTGGCCACCTCGCGTGCCGAGCCGGGCATGCTGGCCTCGTCGCGGCGGTAGGCACAGGTGACCTTGGCTGCGCCCAGGCGGATGGCGCTGCGCACGCAGTCCATGCCGGTGTCGCCGCCGCCCAGTACCACGACGCGCTTGCCGTTGAGGTCGGGCAGGGCGAGCTGGTCTTCCCAGCCGGCGATCGGCCGGCCGTGTGGGTCGTTGCCGCTGACGATGCGGCTGTTGTGCACCAGGAACGGCAGCGCGGGCAGCACGTTCTTCAGGTCCTGCCCGGGCAGGCCGCCGTCGGTATAGCGATACGCGCCGGTCCCTAAGAACACCGCGTCGTATTCGGCCAGCAGCTGCTCGATGCTGACGTCGCGACCGATCTCCACGCCCAGGCGGAACTGCACGCCCATGCCTTCGAGAATCTCGCGGCGCTTGCCGATCACCGACTTGTCGAGCTTGAAGCTGGGAATGCCGAACTGCAGCAGCCCGCCGATCTGCTCATAACGGTCGTACACCACCGCTTCGATGCCGGCACGTGCCAACCGGTCCGCACACGCCAGGCCGGCCGGGCCGGCACCGATCACCGCCACGCGATGGCTGCTGGGCTGCACGTTGCCCAGGTCCGGTCGCCAGCCCATCTTGAAGGCGGTGTCGACGATGTATTTCTCCACCGCGCCGATGGTGACTGCGCCGAATTCCTCCAGCGTGCAGCTGCCCTCGCACAGGCGGTCCTGCGGGCACACGCGCCCGCACACTTCCGGCAGCGGGTTGGTGGAGTGGCACAGCGCGGCGGCTTCCTCGATGCGGTTTTCCTGCACCAGCTGCAGCCACTGCGGGATGGCGTTGTGCACCGGGCATTTCCAGCTGCAATACGGATTGCCGCAGTCCAGGCAACGGCCGGCCTGGTATTGCGCATCGGCCTTGTCGAACTTGCCGTACAACTCGCCCCAGTCGCCGGACGTACGCAGTTCCACCGGAATGCGCGTGGGCATGGTCCGCGGCAGGTCGAGGAATTGGAAGGCTTGTTTGCGGCTCATAAGAAAATCCGTGGCTGATTCCCTTCTCCCGCCTGCGGGAGAAGGTGCCCCGAAGGGGCGGATGAGGGGCGCAGGGGGCAGGGCCCTCACCCCGCCCCCTCTCCCGCGCGCGGGAGAGGGGGCAAAACTCAAGCAGCGCGGCGCAACGACTCGGTGAGCGACTCGATGCTGGCGGCCTTGGGTTTGACCAGCCAGAACTTGCCGATGTAGTCGCGGAACTCGTCCAGGATCTGCTGCGCCCAGATGCTGCCGGTGAGTTCGCGGTGGCGGCTGATCAAGGTGTGCAGGTGCTGGCGATGGTTCTCGAAGCCTTCGGCCGAGACGCGATGGATGTCGATCAGCTCGTGGTTGTAGCGGTCCACGAAGTCGCGCTCGATATCCAGCACATAGGCCAGTCCGCCGGTGAAGCCGGCGCCGAAGTTCAGGCCGACCTTGCCTAGCACCAGCACGATGCCATCGGTCATGTACTCGCAGCAGTGGTCGCCAGCACCTTCCACCACCGCCAGCGCGCCGGAGTTGCGCACTGCGAAGCGTTCGCCGGCGCGGCCAGCGGCAAACAGCTCGCCGCCGGTTGCGCCGTAGGCAGGTATTGCCGACGATCGGGGTGTTGCGTGCCTCGAAGCGCGCGCCGCGCGGCGGACGCACCACCAGCCGGCCGCCCGCCATGCCCTTGCCGACGTAGTCGTTGGCTTCGCCTTCCAGTTCCAGTTGCAGGCCGCCGGCGTTGAAGGCGCCAAAGCTCTGGCCGGCGGTGCCGCGGAAGCGCAGGTTCAGCGGCGCATCGCTCATGCCGTGGTTGCCGTGCGTGCGCGCGATGGCACCGGACAGCCGCGCGCCGATCGAGCGGTCGGTGTTGTGGATCAGGAAGCGATGGTCGCCGCCGGTCTTGTGGGCGATGGCATCGGCGAGCAGGCCGTCCATCTGGGTCGCCAGGCTGTCGGGCGATTCGTACAGGCGCTGGGCCGCGCAATGGCTACCGTCGTAGCGCGCATGGGTGAGCAGGCGCGACAGGTCGACCTTGACGCCCGGGCGCGGCGACACCTCCAGCTGTTCGAGCAGGTCGGTGCGGCCGACGATCTCGTCCAGCGAGCGCACGCCCAGGTACGACAGCCACTGCCGCACTTCCTCGGCCAGCAGGCGGAAGAAGTTCTCCACGCGCTCGGGCAGGCCGGTGAAGTATCCGGCACGCAGGCGCTCGTCCTGGGTAGCCACGCCGGTGGCGCAGTTGTTGAGGTGGCAGATGCGCAGGTACTTGCAGCCCAGCACGATCATCGGCGCGGTGCCGAAGCCGAAGCTGTCGGCGCCGAGCAGTGCGGCCTTGACCACGTCCAGGCCGGTCTTCAACCCGCCATCGGTCTGCAGGATGGTGCGCTCGCGCAGGTCATTGGCCACCAGCGCCTGGTGCGACTCGGCCACGCCCAGTTCCCATGGCACGCCGGCATAGCGGATCGAGCTGACCGGGCTGGCGCCGGTGCCGCCGTCATGGCCGGAGACGGTAATCAGGTCGGCGCCCGCCTTGACCACGCCGGCTGCGATCGTGCCGACGCCGGCATGCGCCACCAGCTTCACCGACACCAGCGCGGTCGGGTTGACCTGCTTGAGGTCGTAGATCAGCTGGGCGAGGTCTTCGATCGAATAGATGTCATGGTGCGGTGGCGGCGAGATCAGGCCGATGCCGGGCTTGGCGTAACGCAGCCGGGCGATCAGCTCGTTGACCTTGTGGCCGGGCAGCTGGCCGCCTTCGCCGGGCTTGGCGCCCTGGGCGACCTTGATCTGCAGCACCTCGGCGTTGACCAGGTATTCCGGGGTGACACCGAAGCGGCCGGAGGCCACCTGCTTGATCTTGGAGCGCTTCTCGGTGCCGTAGCGGGCCGGGTCTTCGCCGCCTTCGCCGGAATTGCTGCGCCCGCCCAGCCGGTTCATCGCAATCGCCAGCGCTTCGTGCGCTTCCGGCGACAACGCGCCCAGGCTGATCGCGGCGCTGTCGAAACGCCGCAACACGTCCTCGGCCGGAGCGACCTGATCCAGCGGGGTCGGGGTGTCGGCACGCTTGAGCTGCACCAGATCGCGCAGCGTCGAGGCCGGGCGCGCATGCACCGCGTCCACGTATTTCTGCCAGTCGCCGGCATCGCCGGTGCGGGTGGCACGCTGCAGCGTCATGACCACGTCGGGGTTGTACATGTGGTACTCGCCGCCGTGCACGTACTTGAGCAGGCCGCCCACTTCCGGCTTGAGCTGGTCGTTCCAGGCGCGCACGGTGAGTTCGCGCGCCTCGGTGTCCAGCCGCGCCAGGTCCACGCCGCCGATGCGTGCCGGGGTGTCGGCAAAGCACAAGTCCACCACATCCGGATCCAGCCCGACGATCTCGAACAGCTGCGCGCCGCGGTAGCTGGCGATGGTGCAGATGCCCATCTTGGAGATGATCTTCGACAGGCCCTTGTAGATGCCCTTGCGGTAGCGGCGGCCGATCTGCGACTGCTCACCGCCCTTGCTCAGTTGCAGGATGCCGCGACGGCCCAGGTCGAACAGCGTCTGGTAGGCCAGGTACGGATACACCGCGGTGGCGCCGACGCCGAGCAGGCAGGCCATGTGGTGCGGGTCGCGCGCGGTGCCGGTCTCGATGATCAGGTTGACGTCGCAGCGCAGGCCCACCTTGCACAGGTGGTGGTGCACCGCGCCGGTGGCCAGCAGCGCATGCGCCATCGGCCGGTCCGGCACCGGGTAACGGTCCGACAGCAGCAGCATCACCGCGCCATCGCGCGCAGCCGCTTCCACCTCCTGGCAGATGCGTTCCAGCCCGGCCTTGAGGCCTTCTTCCAGGCTATAGGACAGGTCGATCAGGCGATTGCGCTCGACGTACTGCTCCATCTTCAGCAGCTGGCGCAGCTTGCGCTGGCTGAGCACCGGCGAATTGAGGATGACGTGGTTCACCGTCTCCGCACCGGCATGGAAGATGTTGGTCTCCCTGCCGAGCTGGGTGGTCAGCGACATCGCGATGCCTTCGCGCAGCGGGTCGATCGGCGGGTTGGTGACTTGCGCGAACGCCTGGCGGAAGTAGTCGTACAACGGCCGGGTCTGGCGGCTGAGCACCGCCATCGGGGTGTCGTCGCCCATCGAGCCGGTGGCTTCCTGCTCGGTTTCGGCCAGCGGGCGCAGCACCTGTTCCACTTCCTCGGTGCTGAGCTGGAACAGCTTGTGATAGCTGCGCAGGGTCTGCTCGCTGAAAGGTTCTTCCACCAGCGAGGGGTCGATCAGTTCGGTCTGCAGATAGGTCACGCCCTGCTGCAGCCATTGCTTGTAGGGGGCGCGCGCACGGTTGATGCGGTCGATGGCATCGGAATCGAGCAGGTCGCCGCGCTTGAGGTCGATGGCCATCATCTCGCCTGGGCCCAGCTTGCCCTTGCGTGTGATGCGCTCGGCCGGCAATTCCCACACGCCGGCCTCGGAGGCCACCAGGAAATGGCGGTCGGAGGTCAGCATCCAGCGCGCCGGGCGCAGGCCGTTGCGGTCGAGCATGCAGGCCGCGTAGCGGCTGTCGCAGGCCACGATGCCGGCCGGGCCGTCCCATGGCTCGGTATTGAGGCCGTAGAACTCGTAGAACGCGGCCAGGTCGGCGTCCTTGAACTCCAGCGACTGGGTCGCCGGCGGCACCAGGATGCGCAGCGCCTGCAGCAGGTCCATGCCACCGGCGATCAGCAGCTCCAGCATGTTGTCCAGGCTCTGCGAATCGGACCCGTGCATGGAGATCACCGGGTCGAATTCGGCGATATCGAAACGCGGGGTCTGCCACACCTTGCTGCGCGCCTGCGCCCAGCGTCGGTTGCCTTCGATGGTGTTGATTTCGCCATTGTGGGCGAGCAGCCGGAACGGATGCGCCAGCGGCCAGCGCGGCAGCGTATTGGTGGAAAAGCGCTGGTGAAACACAATCGCGCTGGAGGACAGGTCGCTGCGCTGCAGGTCCGGGTAGAACGTGCTCAGCTTGTCCGGCAGCACCATGCCCTTGTAGCTGATGCCGTTGGGCGAGAGGGTGGTGACGTAGAAATCCTGCACGCCCTGCAAGGCCTGCTCGGCGCGGCGGCGGGCCAGGAACAGTGCCAGGGTAAAGCCGTCTTCGGTCTGCTCCGCGCCGGCATCGACAAACACCTGCTCGATGCGCGGCAGGGTGTCGCGCGCCAGCTGGCCGCACACGCTGTCGTCGGTGGGCACCACGCGCCAGCCACGCAGCTGCACGCCAGCGCTGAGCAACTGGCGTTCCAGTTCGGCGCGACAGCGCGCCGCATCACTTGCGTCCAGCGGCAGGAACACCACACCGGCTGCGTAGCGCGTGCCCAGGGTGATGCCGGCATCGCGCGCAAGCCCGCGCAAGAACGCATCGGGTTTGCGGATCAGCAGGCCGCAGCCATCGCCGGTGAGTCCGTCGGCGGCGACACCGCCGCGGTGGGTCATGCGCGAGAGCGCCGCAATTGCGGTATCCACCAACGCGCGGGAGGGTTGGTCGTCCAGCTGGGCGACCATGCCAAACCCACACGCGTCGCGCTCATCGCGCACGCTGTTGTAGAGACCGTAGTCGTTGAGCCCTTGGCGAATGCGGGGGCCATGTCTGCCTCTTTGCGATCTTAGGAGAGCGGCGACGACGTTGCAGCGCTCGATCCGTGGAGCGTTCGAAGAGGTCACCGGATGATCGACTAGACCACAGTTGATGCGGTGCCGCAATACACCGTTACAGCTGCAACGAGAACCGCTGCAAGCCCTTGTGCCAGCAGGCTTGGCGCCGGTCTTGCGCCCGACGCCAACACCGTATCAGCCGCAGCGCACCGAGGTGATCACGTTCTTGGCGTCCACTTCCAGATTGAGCCGTTCGCCGTTGAATTCCATGGTGGTCATCTGCCCGGGTTTGAGCACACGTACCGACTTGGCGCCGGCATCGCTGCGCGCCTGTTCGCCCACCGCATCGGTCAATGGCTGGCCCACCAGCGACTGCACCTGGGTGGCATCGCAGGTACCGATCGGCGGCGCGTCCGGCGCTGCATCCGGCGCGGGCGCAGCGGCTTGTTCGGCCGCGTGCTGGGCCTTGGCGGTGACGGCTTCCTGCTCATCGGGTTGCGGTTTGTTGCAGGCAGCCAATGCAGCCAGCATCACCAGGGTGCAGGTCAGGCGAGCAACAGGTAGAACAGCGCGCATCGATCACTCCAGCAAAGGGGATGCCCAAGCATAAGCACAAAGTCACGCGACGGGCATGGCTTGCGCACACGGCGTTGTCGTAGCGTTGACGCAGCCTAGTCTTGCTGCGGCCAACAATCGCGGCCAGTCCCTCGACCTGTGCGCAATGAAAGCCAAACGTGTTGTTCGCAATGCCGCAGTCGCCGTCAGTACCGCCGGCAAGCTCGCGGCGGTCGCCACCGGCGCCGCCGTCGCCACGGCCGCCGTGGCAAGCGCAGCCGCTGTAGCGCAGGCCAGGGCCACCGCGCGTGCGGCCGGGCTGACCTACGTCAACGATCAACAGCCCGGCATCAGCCGCCGCAAGGCCGGCAAGAGCTTCAGTTACCGCGATGCCGACGGGCAGCGCGTTGCCGATGAGACCTTGCAGCGCATTCGTTCGCTGGCGATTCCGCCGGCCTATACCGAAGTGTGGATCTGCGCCAAGCCCAACGGGCATCTGCAGGCCACCGGGCGCGATGCCCGGCGGCGCAAGCAATATCGCTATCACCCCGAGTGGGCGCAGGTACGCGGCGAGGGCAAGTTCGAACGCGTGATCGCCTTCGGCACTGCGCTGCCCAAACTGCGGCGGCGCTTGCGTCGCGATCTGCTGCTGCCGGGCTTCCCTCGCGAAAAGGTGCTGGCGATCGTGGTGGCGTTGCTGGCCGACACCCTGGTGCGCGTGGGCAACGCCGAATACGCGCGCAGCAATCGCTCCTACGGGCTGACCACGCTGCGCAACCGGCACATGGAATTTCTCAAAGGCGGACGCGCGCGGCTGAAGTTCCGCGGCAAGAGCGGCCAGGACCACGATATCGAAGTGGACGACAAGCAGCTGGTCAAACTCATCCGCGAATGCCAGCAGCTACCCGGCCAATCGCTGTTCCAGTACCGCGACGACGATGGCCAGCTGCAGCCGGTGGATTCGGGGAGGTCAACGATTATCTGCGCGAGGCGATGGGCGAAGACTTCACCGCCAAGGATTTCCGCACCTGGGGCGGCACCTTGGCGGCATTGCAGCGGTTGGCACGCCTGCCCT
Source organism: Xanthomonas phaseoli pv. phaseoli (assembly GCA_022749655.1). Taxonomy (GTDB): domain Bacteria; phylum Pseudomonadota; class Gammaproteobacteria; order Xanthomonadales; family Xanthomonadaceae; genus Xanthomonas; species Xanthomonas phaseoli. Next base: position 365,786 of record CP094243.1, on the reverse strand, counting down.
TGCCCGAGCGCAGCAGCGAACGCGCGCTGACGCAGGTGCAGAACGATGTCATCCGTGAAGTGGCCGATGCCTTGGGCAACACGCCCTCGGTGTGTCGCAAGGCCTATATCGACCCCTGCGTGTTCGAAGGCTGGCGTGCGGGCCAGCTGCAGGCCATGGCCACCGGTGTGCGTGGCGAACGCCAGTGGGAAGCGGCCACGCTGAAGTTCTTGAGCGCTTCGCGCAGCAAGCTCAAGGCACAGGCGAAGTCTGCGGCAAGGCGCAAGTCGGCGTAAGCGCCTGAGGCTGACACGCCACGGCATTCGCCACAGCCAAGGTGTCGGCGTGCGCGGGCATCACGCACCGCGCGCGCGCCGGTTCCTGCGCGTCGCGCATGTCCGCCTGGCGACGATCAGCGGCGCGGTGTCAACCATTCCAGGTGGCCGTTTCGGGATGCAGACAGCGGCGAGTGCCGTACCGAATCCCGAATGTCGACTCCCCAATCCCTAATCTTCAGCCGCAATAAATGGCGGTAATGCTGTTGTTCGGGCCGGTTTCGATGGTGAGCTGATCGCCGCCGCTTTCGCTGGCGCCCTGGGCCGGGTCGGCCAGCCCGCTGGCGGTGGTGCCGCCGGTGGCGCGCTCGCCGCGGCGCACGATGACGCGCTGGCTGTCGCTATCCACGCGTGCACGTTCGATGGTCTGCGCCGCTGCCGCCAGACCCACCGCACCTCGCACCTTGTCGCTATGGCACTGGCCGGAGATGGCGCCGTCGATGGGCTGCACCTGCGCCACCTGGTTGGAGGCACAAGCCGACAACAACGCAGCGGCAGCGAGTGGGGCGAGGATACGGATCATCGGGAAGCTCCAGGGCAAGAATGCCGCAAGCGTGAAGGTGGTGTTGTCGGGATGGCATGAAGATGCTGCGCCACGCCTTGCGAGGACAGGCGCCACCTGGTTGGTCGCGCGCCGCCAGCCGGTTCTAGGTGGATGGTCGTGGCGCAGTGCGCCTCTGTGCGAAGGCCGACGACGGTGGATGACCGCGACCTCGGACGGCTTGCTGCGGCTGCCTGTGCGCGCGCTGCGATGGATGCCGCTGCCGCCGACAGACCTTCGAACCGGTGGCCAGACACGTGCAGCAGCACAAACAACGTCGGCCTGATCCGGGCCCTGCGCATTGCACAGCAAGCGCGAACCTCTGCGCGCTTGCTGCACCGCTGGCTGTGCCGCATGCGCTCACGCCGGCGCAGTCGCCTCGCGCACGAAGGCCTCATAGGTGCGCAGCGGACGTCCCAGCAGCGCCTGCAACTGCGTCACCGTGCCGTCTGCCGCATGCATGCCCAGGCGCTGGATGCCGGCCATCATCAGGCGCATGTCATAGGCCAGCCACGACGGGCCGTACGTCGCCAGCTGTGTCTCGAAGGCGGCCACGTCATCGCCGGCGTAGACGATCTCGCGCCCAAGCGCTGCGCTCCAGACCTTGGCAGCGTCCACGCCGGTCAGCGCCTGCGGACCGGCCAAATCGAGCGTGACGCGCGGCAGCGGACCGTCTGCACGGTCGCGGCGCAGCAGCTCGACCACGGCGATCTCGGCGATGTCGCGCGCATCGATCATCGCGATGCCCTGCGCGCCGATCGGCATCGGGTAGACGCCGTATTCGGTGATCGTCTGCTGCACCATGCCTTCGTTCTGCATGAAGTACGCCGGGCGCAGGATCGTTGCCGGAATGTCCAGGCTTTCGATCATGCGCTCGACGGTGTGCTTGCCGGTGAAGTGCGGCACGTTGGTGTACGTATCGGCATGGATGACCGACAGATACACGATGCGCTCGATGCCGGCTTCCTTGGCCAGGTTCAAGGCGATCAGCGCCTGGGTCACTTCGTCGGGCGTGACCGCATTCAACAGGAACAGGGTGCGCACCGATGCCAGTGCGGCGCGCATCGATGCGACGTCGGTGAGGTCTGCCACCACTTCGGTGACGCCGGCCGGAAAGGGGCGTTTGCCTTGCTGGCGGACGAGCGCCTTGACCTGCGCGCCGGCGTCGGCAAGGCCTTGGGTGACCAGGGAACCGACGGTGCCGGTGGCACCGGTGACGAGAATGCTCATGGTGAATCTCCTGCGTTGGATGGAAGGTTGGATCGGTGCCAAGCGGCCTGTGCGGTGTGCTGATGCCGGTGCGGCCGCTTGGTGGGTGGGGCAACGATATGCCGTTGCACTGCCAGCACGAAGACGCCAGGATGTAGACATCCCGTTTCAGATCTGGAACAGCATGGACCTCAATGCCCTGATCGATTTCGCGCTGGTGGCCGCCAACCAGGGGCTGGGCAAGGCCAGCCGCGCGAGCGGCAGATCGAAGGCGACCTTGTCGCGGCGCATCACCGAACTGGAGGAACAGCTGGGGGTGCGCCTGGTCGAACGCAGTGCGCGGGGACTCAAGCTCACCGAGGCAGGGCAGCAGTTGATGGAGCGCACCCAGGTGCCGCTGAGCGAAGTGGCCGAGGCGCTGACGGCCGCGCGCGAGGGGCTGACCACACCGCGGGGCCGCTTGCGCGTGGCGGCCCCGGTGTTGTTCTCCCAGTTGGCGATGGGGCACATCGGCGCCGACTTCTGTGCGGCCTATCCGGAGATCACACTGGAGGTGGTGGCCGAGGACCGTACGGTCGATCTGATGGAAGAGCAGTTCGATGTCGCCATCCGCATCAACCCAAGCCCGGACAGCCGCCTGGTCGGACGTTGCTTTGCCAAGGACCGGTTGGTGGTGGTGGCCGCACCGTCCATTGCGATGCCGTCTGGCGATGCGGTGCATCCGGTGCCAGGCGTGGTGATGTCGAGCTTCGAGCCCACCACCTGGACGCTGGATGGCCGGCGGTTGGTCCTGGAGCCGATTCCGCGGATGCGGTTTTCCTCATTCCTGATGGTGCGCGATGCGGTGATTGCCGGTGGCGGCGTTGCGTTGATTCCGCAGTCGATCGCCGGGGATCAACTGGCGCGCGGCGAGTTGCTGCAGTGGGGCACGATCTCCGGCGTGGAGCCGGCGTTGTGGGTATTGCACACCTCCAGGCGCCTGGCTGCACCGAAGGTGCGCGCCTTCGTGGATTTCATCTGCGCCCGCTATCCGGACGCGTCGTTGGTGTTGAAGGGGTAGGGCGGTGGCGCCTTTTTGTTGACGTGCGCCAGGTGCGCCGGCGCGTGGCGAGCTTCTGCGCGCAAGCGGTTGGCCGTGTCGTCTGGCCTTGGCAGCGGCAAACGAACGCCACGGCCACCCACACCTCCCCCTGCCATCCGACCTATTGACGACAGCTGTCGTCAGGCCTACGGTAGCGACAACTGTAGTCATGGAGAGCGCCATGCGTGGCAAGACCATCGGGGACCAGGAGCTGGCCCTGCTGCAATACATCGAAGAACAGCGGCATGCCAGCGTGGGCGAAGTGGCGGGGGCATTCGGTGAGCCGCGCGGGCTCGCGCGCTCCACCGTGCTGACCATGATGGAGCGGCTGCGGGCCAAGGGCTTCCTGCGCCGCAAGCAGGTCGAGGGTGTGTACCGCTACAGCGCCACCGCCGGCCAGGACGATGTGGTGCGCGGGGCGGTGGGGCAGTTCGTCGAGAAGACCCTGCAGGGGTCGGTGTCGCCGTTCGTGGCGTGGATGTCGCAACGTGCCGAAGTCACCGATACCGAACTGGCCGAACTCGAAGCATTGGTTGCCAAGCTGCAATCGCAGCGCAAGGAGGATTGAGTCATGTCGCCCCTGATCGAAGCGGTGTTATGGAAGCTTGGCGCCACCAGCGTGCAGACCGCGGTGCTGGTGTTGGTGGTGTGGGCGCTGTGCCGCGGCGTGCGCCGCCTGCCGGCAGCCACGCAGACCTGGTTGTGGTGGCTGGTGGGGGTGCAGGCGATGGTGGGCCTGGTGTGGAGCAACCCGGTGCAGCTGCCGGTGCTGCCCGCGCACAGCGTGACCACGGCGCTGGGCTCGGCCGACAGCCTGGCGCCACTGGCGAACGCCACCGCCGCGGCATCCACGGCCGCGCCAGCAGGCGTCGCCGCGCAGGCCACGCCGGTTGGCGCGTGGTCGAGCTGGCCGGTGGCATTGCTGGCGCTGTGGGCGGCCGGCGTGCTGGTGCTGACCGCCGGCACGGCGCGCGCGTATCTGCGCAGCCGTGCATTGGTGCGTGCGGCGCAGCCCTGCAACGACCGCGCTCTGGTGCAGGCGTTGCAGATGGCCTCCGAAGCACATGGTTTGTCGCGCCCGCCGGCGCTGCGGTTGTCGGCGCAGATCGATTCGCCCCAGTTGATCGGCCCATGGCAACCAGTGTTGTTGTTGCCTGCTGCACGGCTGCCGCACATGGCCGATGACGATCTGGACATGGCGCTGACCCATGAGTTGATCCACCTGCGGCGCGGCGATCTGTGGTGGGGACTGCTGCCGGCGCTGGCGCAGCACCTGTTCTTCTTCCACCCGCTGGTGCACCTGGCCGCGCGCGAATATGCAATCGCCCGCGAAGCCGCCTGCGATGCCGCCGTGGTGGCCGGACACCGCCATTGCCGCCACGACTACGGCCGCCTGCTGCTGCAACTGGGTGTGGCGCCGCGCCCACGCGGTGGCGTGGCAAGCGCCTCGCCGTCGTTCATCAGCTTGAAGCGCAGGCTGTCGATGTTGCAGCACACCCACGCGTTTCCGCGAATGGCCGCCACGATGATTCTGGCCACGGTAGCGGTGTGCGGTGTGTTGCCGCTGCGCCTGGTGGCCATGCCGGTGCCGGCACCGGTGACGTCTGCCGGCATGCAGCCGGTCGTGGTGACGGCCCCGGCAGCGCCACCTGCACAGGTCAGCAGCATGGCGGAGGCTGCCGAGGCCGCAGCGCCGATGCGCGGGTTGCCTGCACCGGCGGCGCCGGCTGCGCCTGCGCAAGCGGCCGCCCCTGCCACGCACGGTGTCATCGCCGATGTGCTGGGCGCCGAACCACTGCATGACGAGGACGCAGACCCGATAGACAGCGGCTGGAATCTCGACCTGGACCGCATCCGCCGCGATGCCAGCCGTGACGCGCAGGCCGCCGTGCACGATGCGCTCGCTGCCGACAACCACGATCTTGAACTGCAGCAAGATCGCATGCAGGCCGCACAAGAGGCATTGCAGGACGCACGCGAAGAACTGGCCTCGTTGGGCCCTGAACTGGCGCAGGCCAAACAGGAGGCGCAACAGCAAGCACGCGAAGCCGAGCAGCAGATTCGCGAAATGACGCAGCAGCATCGTCAGGCGCAATACGCATATGCGGCTGCGGTGCGCCAAGCGGATGCGCTGTCGCGACACCAGGTCGAAATGGCCAAGCAGGCCGCCCTCCAGGGTCGCGCCGAGGCCGAACGCGGGCAACGGGAAGCGGCGCAAGCGCAACGGCAGGCAGCGCAAGCGCAGGTCGAGGCCGAAAAAGCGCGAGCAGAGGCAGACCAAGCGCAAGCAGAAGCAGAACGCGCGAAGTACCACTAGGCGCGATCGACCAAACGACGGCGCTCACTGTCAGGCGCGCGTGGTCGGGACCGGGAGTCGGCATGCACCACGCGCAGGTTCGGCGACGTATCGCTTCTGGCCTGCTCGCGACGCCAGCTGGCCGCCATCGCCGACAGCTGTTCGCACCGGCTTGCCGGTTGCCGCAGCGGTCCGATAGACAACGCCAGCGTCGCCGCTCGCGGTAGACCGCACGTTATCGCCGCGATGGGGTTCCGTTGGCCACGGCGCAGTAACGCGTGGCGTGCGGCCGGCTCCACCTCCGGCCGTGCACGGCCGGAAGACACGCGGCCGCACTCACGGCGGAGAACGTAACGTAGCGAGCAGTCGTCGGGTGGGCGTGGCCAGCGCGATCGCACATCGCAGTGTAGGCGCGGGACATGCCGACGCAGCACATCGGCCGCACCCACCGGGCGGTGAGTGAAGCCACCATTGTTGCTGTTTTTTCGCGCAGTTCTTGATGCCAAGCACCTGCCGGCGCGATGCGCTGGCAGCGCATCGGTCACGGCAGTACCCGCATCACACGGGCTCGCCACAGCCCGGCACTCCTGCGTCACGACGCCTGCGGCGTCGGCAACGCCGTGGCCGCGTGATCGCTGTTTCCATCCGCCGATGCGCACTGCTCAGGCGGCACTCAACTTGCTGTGCCCTTTCGTGGAGATCTCACATGATCCAGACCACTTCCCGCGTGCTGTGCCTGCGTTCGGCGTTGCTGTTGGCCGTTGCCGGCAGCGCGGCCATCGCACACGCCTCTGCCGTGCCTATGGTTATCGGCGCGCGCACCGCACCTGCTGCGCCGGTAGTTGCGGGTCTTTCTGCGCCTTCAACGATGCCGGTTGCTTCCATTGCCGATGTCTTGCCTGCCGGTGGCATCGCAACGGCTGCGCCGGTCACACCGCAGATGACCGTGGCACGAACCGCGCCGGTTGTCGCCGCAGCGCGCGCGCCTGCGATCACTGCGCTGGCGCCGACCGCTCCCATGGCACCGGCGCTTGCCGTGGCCGGTGCACGGGCGTCACCAGCAGCGCGCGCGGCCAACGCAGCACCTGCTGCACCTGCCATTTCTCCAGCAACACCGGTCGCTCCCACTGCAGCGGCTGCACCGGCGCGGCCGCGCATGGGCATGCAGACATCCTGCGGCCATGCCATTGCAAACGCGCAGGGCCAAGGCGATGCCTACGTGCTGGTGCATGGCGATCGCGAAGTGATGCATGGCACGCCCGATGATCTGCGCACGGCGCGCCGCTACGCTGGCGATGGACGACGCGTGCTGTGGTTTCGCGCCGATGGCAAGCAGTACCTGGTGCGTGATCCAACCTTGCTCCATCAGCTGGCTGTGGCGCATCTGCGCAGCCAGCAGTTGGCCGACGTTCAAGCCAGACTGGCCGCACGTCAGCAGGCCTTGAGCGAACGGCAGGCTGCACTCGCCGCTCAGCTGTCTGCGCACGCCGAGCCGCGCCTGCTGCAGGCCTCGACACGCACGGCGCCGGCCACGACCTCCACCGCGGCGCAGTCGCCCGCAACCCCGATGCCCTGCAGGCGTTGGCCAGCCAGCAACAGGCACTGGCGCAACAGCAGGCCGTGCTGGCAAGCAAGCAGGCCGGTGCGTCCAGGCTGGCCACGCAGCAGGCATTGAAGGTACTGCGCGAAGCACTGAGAAGCGGTCTGGCAACCCGTCTCGGCGCTTAGTTGCACAGTGCCGGCCACGCAACAGCGCAAGCGACGATGACGGTGCGCTCGCCGATACTGTGCGCAGACACAGGCGGCGAGCAGGCCATGACGTATCGGGTACTGGTATTGGGTGGCTTCGGTCATTTCGGCGCACGCATCGTGCGCGCGCTGGCGGCAACGGCGCAGATCCATGTCATCGCGGCAGGGCGGCATCCGGGCGATGTAGCGAGCAAATGGCCGGGTGCCGCACCTGGCCGCATCTCCACATGCCGCCTGGATATCGATGCCAGCGACTTTGCCGCGCAGCTGGCGGCCACCGGTGCCGATGCGGTGGTGCATACCGCCGGGCCGTTCCAGGGACAGGAGTACGCGGTGGCCCGCTGCTGCCTGCAGGCCGGCATGCACTACATCGATCTGGCCGATGGCCGCGCCTTCGTCCGCGATTTTCCCGCAGCGATGGATGCCGTCGCGCGCCAGGCCCAGCGCGTGGCGATCAGCGGCGCCAGTACCTTGCCGGCGTTGTCCAGCGCGGTGATCGATGCCCTGTTGCCGCGCTTTTCGGCATTGCACGAGATCGGCATCGTCATCGCACCCGCACAGGGCACGCCGTTGGGTCTGGCCACGGTGCGTGCGGTGCTGTCGTATTGCGGCACGCCTTTCACCTGGTGGCAGGGCGGACGCTGGCAGCAGGTGGTGGGGTGGGCGCGTCCCACGCGCGTGCACTTCGCGCAGCTCGCCCCACGCTTGGCCTCGCCGTGCGATGTGCCCGATCACGACCTGTTGCCGCAGCGCTATCCCGGCGTGCAGACCGTGCAATTTCGTGCGGCACTGGAAGTGCCGTTGCTGCAGCGCTGCCTGGCCGGCGTTGCCTGGCTACGTCAACGCGGCGTGCCGCTACCGATGCAGCGCCTGGCCGCTGTATTTGCCAACGCCGGGCGCTGGTTCGACCGCTTCGGCACCGATCTGGGCGGCATGCGCGTGGAGCTGCGCGGCAGCTGCGATGGCACGAACGGGGCAAGCCGCCCGCTGGTGCTGCACTGGGACCTCACCGCCGCGATGCTGCACGGCCCGGAAATTCCCTGTTTCGCCGCCGTCTTGCTGATACGCAAACTTGCTGCCGGGCATCGGTTGCCGATCGGTGCGCATGCCTGCATGGGCCTGCTGACGCTGGCCGAGTTCGAGCAGGAATTTGCCGCGTGGCAGATGAGCACGGCGGTGACGCAAGCGCACCGCTAACCGGGCGGTGCACCGCACAAACCCAGCGCCAGGCCTTCGCCAAGCACACCAGGCGGAAACGAAGCGCTCGATGCACTGCGGGGAGTTTTGAAACCACGTCGCCGGCGCACGGCGCTGCGTCGCTGTCTCAACGCAACCTCAGACCTCGTACACCGTGCGAAACGCGTCCATGTCCTTGAACGTACAAAAATGAAAGCGCGGCACCGTGATCGGCCCCGCGGCTGCCAGCTGTGTGAGCCAGCCGCGCACCGCAGTGCGATACGCCGTTTGCTCTGCCACATCCAGCGTGTCGCACAGGTAGGCCAGCGAGATATGAAACTGGTAGTTGGTGTAGTCGGGGCGCTGCAAGCGTATCAGTTGCATCAGCGCTTGGCGCGCAGCTTCCAGTCGCTGCGCAGTTTGCGTGTCGGCCGGCTTCAACGGAATCAGCAGATTGTCGTTGCTGCCGGTCTTGGCTGCGGTCGGATTGACCAGGAACCGGCACGCGCCCAGCGGCGGCGCGGCGCGTTCCTTCAACCGTGACAGATAGGCCGCGTCGATATCGGCCAAGGCATGGTCGCGCGTCATATCGCTTGGCCAGGGGCCGCCCGCACGGTCGATCTCATTGACCCCGCCCAACAAGGTCACGTGGTAGCTGCTCGGCGGCAACAAGGTGAACTTGTGTGCAAAGCGCTGCTCGGGAAACTGGCGGTAGATATTCAGCACGCGGTCGAAGCTGTCGTAGCCATCGCCCTGTTGTTCCAGGTGACCCACAAAGGTATTGCCGGCGAACGGCATCGGTCGTCGCGAGCGCAGAAACTTGCGGCCCACATCCGCTGGTGGCGGCGTCATGGCCAGCGTGGGCAGACCGGTGGCCAGCAGCGAGGTGCCGGCGGCAGCCATCAGGTGGCGGCGGCTGATGCGTGTGTCCAGAAGCGACGACATGGGAAAAGCCTCAGAGTTTGACGTTGATGCCGAGCATCACGGTGGGTGCCATTTTCCAGGCCGATTGCACGTATTCCTGGTGGCGGCCGATGCGGTATTCGTAGCCCTGGCCGGTCAGGTTGAGCACATCCAGGCTCACTGCCACTGCCGGCGAGACGTCCCAGGCCAGCTTCAGGTCCAGACGGTCCAGCGGCTGTTGGTAGCGGTTGCGATAAAACTCCTGCTGGTTGCTGTAGTTGGGGTAGCGGTCGTCCCACAGCTCGCCGGTCCGGCTCCAGGCCAGGGTGCCGCGCAGCGGCCCACGGGCGTAATTCAGGGTCAGATTCCACAGCTGCTTGGGTTGCTGCGGCAGCACCGACAAGGTGGTGCGGCTGCCATCGCCGAGCACCACCGGGTAGTCCACGTCCAGGAAGGTGACATTGGCACCGACCGACAGCCCGGCCAGCGCGGGAAGCCACGGGCCCAGTTCCTTGATCGCGCCGAGTTCGGCGCCGCGCATGCGGACCGGCCGGTCGGTATTGCGCGGTTGGGTGACCAGCACCTGCTCGCCGTCGATGCTCTGCAGCTGGCCGTAACGGAAAATCTCGTTGTCGATGGTCTTGTGGAACAGCGCGATCGACAGCAGGCTGCCGCCATCGTCGAACGTCCAGTCGTGGCCAAGGTCCAGATTCTGCGAGCGACGCGGCTGCAGATCCGGGTTGCCCTGGTTGAGCGTGGGCGGGTTGCTGCCCAGTGTGAGCACGCCGCCGTTCAAGGCCATCTGGTCCAGGCGCGGTCGCCCGATCGAGCGCGAGGCGCCGAAGCGCAAGGTGCCGTTGGCACTGGTCTGCACCTGGCCGGCCAGCGATGGCAACCAGTTGCGGTAGGTGCGTTGCGCACTGACAGGCGCCCAGACGGTTCCGCTCAATTGTTGGCCACTGCTGCCAAAGCGGGTCTGCTCCAGGCGCACGCCGCCGGTCAACCGCCAGCGCTCGCCGCGCCACTGTGCTTGCGCGAAGCCGGCGCGCACCTGCTCATCCACCGTGTAGGTGCCGCTGTTCTGCGCGGTGGTGTCCACCACGCCGCGCGCCTGGCCGGACGCGGTCTCCCAGCGGGCGTCGGCCAGGTCCGGGTCGATGGTCAACATGGGCGCGTTGCAACCCAGGGCGCAGGTGGGATCGCCCAGCACATCGGCCAGCGAATAGGGCAACCCGCTCCAGGTCGTGCGCTGGAACGCGGTCTGCATGTGCGTGCGCACCTGTCGCAGGCCCCAGGCCAGTCCCAGCCCCCGGCTGTCGTCGTCCATGTTGCGACGTAGCTCCAGTTGCAGGTCGCTCACCCGTTCGGCGTAGGTGGTGCGCTCCTGCTGGTGGTTGAGGTTGGCGTAGCGGGTCGGGTCGTCGGCCAGTGCCGGGTCCAGGGCCGTGAATGCCGGCAGGGTGCCATTCCAATCGAAGCCGTAAGCCAGGCGGTTCTGCTGGAAGCGGTCCCAGGTCTGCGGGTTGTCCACCGTGGCGCGCGAGGTGCTTGCCCGCAGCGCGCCGCGCCACTGGCCAGGCAGCTCGGCCAGCAGTTCGCCGTTGATGCCGGACAGCCCCCGCTTCCAGCGCAGTTGCCCCAACTCGACGAGCTGGTTGAGATTGTCCAGCGTGCCGCTCTGCGGGCCGCTGCGGGTCAGGCGCGCGCTGTTCTGCACCTGGGCGGCCTGGGTATTGCGGTCGGAGGATTCGCGCTGGTTGAAGGTGTAGCCGGACACATGGCCGCTGAGCGGACCGTCCGGCTGCCAATCCACGCGCGCGGTCACGCCGCGCCGTTCGCGGGTGTTGTCGTAGTTGTACCAGCGCCGTTCGCTGGGCACCGCAGCGCCGGTGCCGCCATAGGCCGACGGCGCGCGCGTGCCATCGGCGTTGTACCAGTTCAGGGCGCCGCCGTTTTCCTGCTGCGGCACCGAAATCTCACGGCGCCAGATGCTGGCCGCACCCAAAAACGCGAACTGGCCGTCACGCCCGAAGCGCTTGCCCCATTTCAGCTCGCCTTCGCCCACCGGCGTGCGGCCGCCATAGCGGCTTCCCATGAGGTTGGCGCCGCCCTTGGCCGAGGCGGTCAGCAGGCCATCGGGCCGGGCAAAGCCGGTGGCGGTGACCAGGTTGGTCACGCCCCGATCGCGCCACCATCGTTCTCCGGCAGCAGCGACTTCACCACATCGATGCGGTCCACGAAGTTCGCCGGCAGCACATCCATCAGCGCCTGGCGGCTACCGATGTCGTTGCTGGCGAATGCAAAGCCGTCGATCAGCATGCTGTTGTAGTTGCCGTTGAGGCCGCGCACCGTCACATAGCGCGGTTCGCCCTGGTACTCGACCGTGCTCACGCCGGTGACCCGGCGCAGCGCATCGCCCACATTGAAGTCCGGCAATTGCCCGATGCTGTCGGCAGCGACCGAATCCACGATGGTGGGCGCCGCCTGCTTGGTGGCGATGGCGCGCGTGTTCTGCGACTGGAACGGGTTGCGCACCTGCACCGCATCCATGGTCAGCGCGTCGGCTCCGCCGGACATGTCCGCAGCGGTGGATTGCCAGGGAAGCCAAGCGATCAAGGCCAGCCCCAGCGCCAGCGATAGCGCATGCGGATGCGGTGGGCCAGACAGGGCAGCGCAATGGGGTCGGGAAGGGGGATGCAACAGGCGCATGGCACGATACCAACGTCGATGGCCCCAACGCAGGGCCGCGGACGGATTAAATTAAGCTGCTTAATTAAAGCGATTATGACAACGACGGACGTTTCGCCCTGCATGCCCTCTTTGTTCGCAAACGTAGCCATTCGTTCGCATTACCGCCGTCGCAGCGATGGGCAGGCCGCCGGTTCCAACGAGCGCCTGCTGCTGGATCTGATCCGCAGGGCCGGGCAGTTCGAGCGTGCGGATCTGCCGCGCGCCAGCGGGCTCAGCGTGCCCGGCATCAAGGGCATCGTCGACCCGCTGGTGGCGCACGGCCTGCTGCAGTTGCGGCCCTCGCTGCGGCGTGGCCGTGGCCAACCGAGCGCGCGCAGGTGAGTCTGGTGCCGGGGTATGCATACAGCGTCGGAGTGTCGGTGATGGTCGATGGCTTTGCAGTGGTGCTGATCGACTTCGCCGGCCAGGTTCGTGGCATGCGCCAGCTCACGGCCTTCCCGCTGACGCTGGCGGTGGTGCGTGCACGACTGCCGGCCTTGGTGGAGGCGTTGCTACGGGCGGCCGGCGTGGATCGGCAGCATGTGTTCGGCGTCGGTCTGAGCATGACCGGCCCGCGCATCGGCGATGGCACACGGGTCAATCCGCCCTTGTCGCTGGCAGCGGAATGGATGCAGGTGGAGCTGGATCGGTTTGTCGCCGATTGCCTGCAGCTACCGGTCTGGATGGACAACGACGCCCATTGCGCCGCCCTGGCCGAGGCCGTGTACGGCATTGGCCGCCAATCGCCAGATCTGGTCTATCTGTCGATCTCCGACGGCTTTGCTGCCGGCGTGATTGCTGCCGGCAAGGTGCGCCGCGGCGCACATGGCAATGTGGGCGAACTGGGGCGCATCTCGGCCATCACCGGCATGGCGCGGCCAACGCTGGAAAGCCTGCGCCAGGCGCTGGCTGCCGATGGCCACGCGCTGCCGGACCTGCACACCATGCTGCAGCACTACGATGCGGCGTGGCCGCAGATCGACGCGTGGCTGGATGCAGTGCAGCCGACCGTGACGCTTGCGGTGGCGGCGATCATTGCGTTGATCGATCCGCGTGTGATTGTGTTTGGCGCGCGCCTGCCAACCGATCTTGCGCAACGGCTGATCGCCCGCATCGCCTTCGAACCTGCGCCGCGGCGGGGCGTTGCATTGCCGTATCCGACCCTGCAGGTCGGGCAGGTGACGGCGCATGCCACCGTGCTGGGCGCGGCCATGCTGCCGTTCAAGGAAACGCTGTTCTAGCGCGCGTCATGCGCGGCGATATGCGTGCCAAGCGCTGTGCACCGCTGCCAAACGAGGCATGCGCTGCGCGCCCACACAACGCGCGCAACGCAGGCATCGTTTCGCATCCCGGCGGTACTTTTCGCCTGATTTGCGAATTGTCATATGCCACGCGCTTTACTGGCCGCCCGCCGCGTTTTCGAGGTCATCATGCGTATCGGTCCTCTGCAACCTTCTGTCGCGCACACTGCTGCGGCGGCATTACCAGCGCACACCAGTGCGATCAGCCCGACGCAGGTGCCGCACATGCCGGGCGACACCCCGCCACTGCGAGAACGGCCGCGTCGCCGCGCCGGCAGCGTGCCCCGCTGGTGCCACTGAACGACAGCGCGATGACCGGCAAGCCGGCCCTGGTGGCGCTCGACAGCGAATTCTCCGAGCAGCGTCTGGCCGAAGTGCAGGCGCGCCAGATCACCGTGCAGACACTGCAAACCAAGCTTGCCACGCATCTTGCGCAGGCCGGCACGGCGCTCAAACCCGACAGCATTGCGGCACGCTTTGCCGCCGGGACACTGGAACCGGTGTATCTGGATACCGCCGCCTTCAATGCCATGTCGCGCGGAATGCCCGCACGCGCACGTGCGGCGGCAGGCCCGGTGCTGATCGATGCGCAGCAAGGCCGCATCATATTCAACCTGCAACGCGCGTTTGCGCCTGGCGACACCTTCAGCGACGCGGCGCTTGCCGCGCTTGGCAAGCAGTTGAATCTTTCCGGCCACGGGCTGGCGACGCCGAACTGGCTGCAGCCTGCCGCGCGCGCGCCGGGGCGGCGCAAGTTGCAGCAAGCCGCGCGCTACCACGGCCACGAGGTGCCGGCCCGCGACGGTGGCGCCGGGTTCTTCAAGGCCAACGACCATCGTCTGCTGGAAGGCAAGCAAGCGCTGTTGCGCAATCATCGAAAATCGCTCGTGCACGACCACTACTTCGAAGCACCCAGCACGCGTGCGTTCGGAAAGGACGTCATGGTGCATCGCGGGCTGTTCGATAATCACGCCGGCATTCCGGAAAACTCGCTGGCGTCCATCGATCATGCCTACGAGCAGGGCTACCGCAATCTGGAGCTGGACGTCGAAGTCAGTTCCGATGGCGTGCCGGTGTTGATGCATGATTTCAGCATCGGCCGCATGGCAGGTGACCCGCAGAACCGATTGGTGTCGCAGGTGCCGTTTGCCGAGCTGCGTGAAATGCCGTTGGTGATTCGCAACCCGTCTGATGGAAACTACGTCAAGACCGACCAGACCATCGCCGGTGTGGAGCAGATGCTGGAGCACGTGCTCAAAAAGCCCGAGCCGATGTCGGTGGCGCTGGATTGCAAGGAAAATACCGGCGAAGCGGTGGCGATGCTGCTGATGCGCCGGCCGGACCTGCGCCAGGCTGCGGCGATCAAGGTCTATGCCAAGTACTACACGGGCGGCTTCGACCAATTCCTGTCCAATTTGTACAAGCACTACCAGATCAACCCGTTGCACTCGCAGGATGCGCCGCGCCGCGCCGCGCTGGACCGCTTGCTGGCCAAGATCAACGTGGTGCCGGTCTTGAGCCAGGGCATGTTGAACGACGAGCGCTTGCGCGGCTTCTTTCAAAGCAATGAGCAGGGCGCCGCAGGGCTCGCAGACACCGCAATGCAGTGGCTGGACAGCTGGACCAAGATGCGCCCGGTGATCGTGGAGGCGGTGGCCACCGACGACAGCGATGCCGGCATGGCCATGGAAATGGCTCGGACGCGGATGCGCCAGCCGGACTCGGCCTACGCGAAGGCCGCGTATTCGGTGAGCTACCGGTATGAGGACTTTTCCGTGCCGCGCGCCAATCACGACAAGGACTACTACGTTTACCGCAACTTCGGTGAACCCCAAAAGCTCACCAACGAGGCCTTCGGCGTCAAGCGCACCACGGCCGGCGCGATTCGCGACGATGGCGAAAGCCTGTTGACCGATCAGCCCGAGGCGGAATTGCTCGCCATCCTGGAAAACCGCACGCTGGCCCGGGGCCATACCGGCAACGAACTCGACGTGCCGCCGGAAACGCCCATCGACATCAACCGGGACGCGGAAATCGTGAAGCAGCGAACCCAGCAATTGCAGGCCAGTTCCATCCCCGCCTACCCGAACCACATCGCCGCGGTTCGCGAAGGCAAACAACACGATCACACCGCAGACATGGTCAATGACCCTGCAGCAGTGCGTGCGCTGGACAAGCGCGCCAAAGCGCTTGGTTTGCTGACCGACAAATACCGTGGCGCGCCTGTGACCCACTATCTCAATGAGCAGGCCAGGCAGACCGAGACGGATTGAGCCTTCTAACCTCACCGCTCCCACTGGCAGGTCGAGCGCTTGGGGCGGCATGCAGGCGCCCCAAGCCACGATCGGGCAACGTCAGGACTTGCGAGAGCTCATGCACCTGCACCGGCAAGCCAGCGCCCGAGCGATGGGGCGCCTGAGCAGGCGCGCTGCAGGGCACTGCATCCACGTGCCGCTGCGTGCGATGTCGCGTTACATGCATCTGCATCCGCACTTGCCTCCCATCGATGCATCGGTGGAGGCAAGTGCGTGATCTCTTCGGAGTAACCCCGCAGCCGCCTGCAGTGCGCCACCACTGCATTGGATGCTTTCCATCGCAAGCATTCATCCATGGCAGACGCGCCATATGCGCGTCACGCCGCAATGAATGACCGGACGGGTGGTCGTGGATTGCACAACGTGCGCCGAGCGCCCTGTAGTGGGGTCAGTCAAGCCGACGTTCTGCCCCGCACCACCGGCTCACCGCATTCGCATGACCCGATCAAGGCGTGCACGCCAACGTCAGCGCATTGCGCTCCTGCGCGTCCACCGCCACCAACCGTTGCATCAGTAGCGACAGCGTCACCACATCCTGATGGTTGTGCTCGGCCACGCGGCGCAGGTTGCGCGCGCTGCCGCCACGCAGGTAACTCAACCAGGCGGCCGGGGCCTCGGAGCCGGGCAGGTCGTCTTCGCGTACCACGCGCAGCAGTTGCCGTTCGATGGTGGCGAGCTTGCAGTTCTCCCAGGTGCCGCGATAGCGCCGGCGGGTGGGGAACAGCAGGTCCACATGGTCCAGTGCAGAAAGCGGGTCGCCGCGACGTGCCAGGCGGTAGCGCGTCTTCAGCAGCGGGGCGTCGTAGCAGCGACCGTTGTAGCTGGACAGCACGGTGCGCGGTGTCAGCCAGGTGCGGAACAGATCCAGCATCGCGCTTTCGGCCGCCATCGTGGACATCATCAGTTGACGCACGCGCAGGCCGCTGCCTTGCACGGCATCGACCATCCAGTCGGCCACGCCGATCATGAAGGCGCGGGTGCCGGTACCGCCGGCCAGGCCGGTGGTTTCGGTATCGAAGAACAGCAGGTCCATCGGGTCGACGGCATCGTCGCGTTTGGCGAAGGCCAGCGAGAGCGCCTCGGTGGGAATCGCCTGCGGCAGGAACGCCTGGATCAGATGCAGGCCGGGCGCGATCTCGTTGCCGGGCAGGGATCGGTCGGTGGATGGCGTGCGGACCGGTGAGTGCGCCGAGACCGCGCGCTCGCGCAGGCCGATCATCTTGCGCAGGCCGGCGATATCGGTGCGGCGTGGTACCGGATGTGCCGGCGACATCGCCGCGAGCGCGGCGGTCGTTGTGCTGCGCGCTGTCGGGCAGTGGCGTGCGCGATCGGCAGTCACGGCGCTGATTGCATCGCCATCGCCATTCGATGGCAGCGCTGGCTTGTGGCGCACATCGTGCTCCACCCACGCAAAGACCGATGCGTCGCGCGCGGGCGGTGCAGGCATGGGCGACTGCAAGGCGCGGCGGGTGAGCGTCGATGCGGCGCGCGCCGCGTCAGGGCCGCCGGACGCCGCGCCATGACCCGCAGCCGCGTTCCCTCGCAGCGGCAAGCGCGCAGCAGGTGACGCGGTGCTGGAAACCGCCGCCCGCTGTGCGCGTGTCGGCATGACCGCATCGTCGTTGCGCGCGGCAGGCGTCAGCCCGCCAACCTGACGGCGCAGCAGGCGCAGACGTTCCGCGCTGACGCCCGGCGCATGACCAGGCGCAGGCAAGGCGCCCGTGCATGTCCGCGCCGGAAGCCGGCTGCGCGAGCTCACCGACAGGCGCGGTATCCGCGGCCTTCGCATCGACTGCCGACGCATCGTGCAGCGCATCGCCATCGCCAGCCTTCACCGGCGCAGGCACATCCACCTGCCCGGCCTGACGCCGCAACAAGCGCAGCCGGTCCGCACTCACACTCATGCAAGCACGTCCAGCGCCAGGTCGTCGTCCACCTGCATGGCATGTGGTAACGGTGCATCGGCATCGAACAACAGCGCCAGCACCGTGAGTGCCAGCGACTTCGGCGACTCGCCCTTGCCTTCCTCGTGCGCTGCCAGCACCGGGCCGACGCAGGCCGGGCACCCGGCGCTGCAATCGCAACGCCGTACCAGCTCGTCCGCGCGCTGCAGCAGCTCGGCCTGGCGCAGCCACAGCGGCTCGCTCAAGCCCACCCCGCCGGGGAAGTTGTCGTACAGATACACCGTGGGCACGAAGGCCTGCTGCAATTCCACCGTGGCCGCATCGCCTTCTTCCACGCCGCGCAGTTGCCCACGCCCGGTCTGGTCGGCCACCGCAAACCACGCGCCATCGCCATTGCCCACGGCCTTTTGCAGATCGCGCGCATCGGCCATCACCGCCACCGTGGCCACCACGTGCAGCGCGTAGGCCGCGCCCAGGAAGCCATCCAACGCATCCTGCTTGGACGCAAAGGCCTTGCCCAGCGTGGCCTGCGGCAACTGCCACCACACCGCGGTGGTGTGCAGTTCCTGGTCGGGCAGGTTCACCGGGCCGTAGCCGATGTTCTCGTGCGTGTAGTAGCGGATCTTCTTGTAGCCGGACACGCGCCGCACCACATGCACCTCGCCATGGTGGCAATCGCCACGGCCGGCCACACCGCCATCGAAGCGATCCAGCACCTTCAGCTTGGTGTAGTCGATGCTGTCGGTGTAGTAGTCCACATGCGTGCGCGTCACGTACGCCTTGCGGCCTTCCCAATCCAGCCGCTCCACCTGGTAGGGCGTGCTCTGCACCATGTGGATGGCGCCTTCGTACAAGGTGAGCGCAGCGGCCGAATAATCCACCTCGGCGATGATCTGCTGTTTGCCGTCGCTCTTGTCCACCACCACGAAGTTGCCATCGGCCACCGAGCGCAGGCTCACCGCATTGGCCGGGTAGCTGTCGGCGATCCATTCCCAGCGGTCGCCTTCCTGGTGGATCACTTCGCTTTCGGCCAGCGCTTCCAGGAACACCAGCGGGTCGATCGGGCCGAATGGCTCGCTGGCAATGAACGGCAATTCGAACGCCGCACAACGGATGTGATCGAACAGGATCAGCGGCTGGTCCGGCGCGGTGCGCGCATGTTCGGGCGAAGCATCGGCGAAGAAATCCGGGTGCCGCACCACGTATTGGTCCAGCGGTTGCGAGCTGGCCACCAGCACGCCCAGCGCCGGCTGCTGGCGCCGCCCGGCGCGGCCGAAGCGCTGCCAGGTGGCCGCCACGCTACCGGGGTAGCCGTTGAGGATCACCACATCCAGCGCGCCGATATCCACGCCCAGTTCCAGCGCCGAGGTGGAAATGATGCCGTCGATGTTGCCGGCGCGCATCGCCCGTTCCACCTCGCGACGCTCGGTGGGCAGATAACCGCCGCGGTAGGCACGAATCCGCGCCGGCTTGCGCGGATCGTGGTCGAAGATGTCTTTGAGGTACTTGGTCAGCACTTCCACCATCAGCCGCGTCTGCGCGAATACCAGCGTCTTCAGCCCGCTCTTGATGGCGATGCGCGCAATGCGGTTGCTCTGCGAACGCGCCGAGGCGCGCAGGCCGAGATCGGCATTGACCACCGGCGGGTTCCACAACAGCACATGCTTGTCGCCGGTGGGCGCACCGGATTCGGTGATGGCATGCACCTGCTCTTCGATCAAGGCCTGCGCGTGCGCATGCGGGTTGCCGATGGTGGCCGAGCACAGGATGAATTGCGGAGTGGCGCCATAGAACGCGCAGATGCGCTTGAGCCGGCGCAGCACGTTGGTGACATGGCTGCCGAACACGCCGCGGTAGGTATGGATCTCGTCGATCACCACATAGCGCAGGTTCTCGAAGAACTGCGCCCACTTGGTGTGATGCGGCAGGATCGCCTGGTGCAGCATGTCCGGGTTGCTCACCACGATATCGCCATGTAATCGAATCGCCTGGCGCGCATCGCCGGGCGTGTCGCCATCGAAGGTGAAGGCTTTCACGCCCAGCTCGCCTGCGCGGTTCAACTCCAGCAGCTCGGCCACCTGGTCCTGCGCCAGCGCCTTGGTAGGGAACAGGTACAAGGCCTTGGCGCCGCTGGTCATCGCCGCGCTCACCACCGGCAGCGTGTAGCACAGCGATTTGCCCGAGGCGGTGGGCGTGACGATCGCCACATGCTCGCCGCGCTGGGTGGCTGCCCAGGCGTCGGCCTGGTGGCTGTAGAGCTGGCTGATGCCGCGCGCCTGCAGCGCATCGGCCAGTGCGCTGGGCATCGTCGGGGATCGGCGCGTAGCTTCCCGCGCGCCCGGGAATGGTGAAGCTGCCGGTGATGCGGTCGTGGTAGCGCCGTTCCAGGCGCTGCGTGAGCAGCGCACCATCGCGGCTGGGTCGGCCGTCGGTGGTGGCCAATGCGCGTTCGGCGGTTTCGGTGCGGGGAGCGAGGGCAAACGGAGGCATACGGCAAGGGCTCCCAAAGAGGGAGATCAAACGAAAAGGATGTCTCAGGGTATGAGACCGGCGCGCCTGCGCCCAGCCTGCCTCACTGAGCGGATTCAGCAAGCCGGGTATCCTGTCGCCCCCACGGCGTCACGGCTGTCTTGCACGCTGTGGGATCCCCACATCGAAGAAACGCCGTGCCCGTGCCTGCCAACGTCACTGCTCCGCATTACAAGTCCGTTTCTGCCCGCCGCGCCGATATCGCGGTACATGCCGCCGGCCTGTTGCTGGCCATCGTGGGCGGCGCCTGGATGGTGGTGCGCGCGCACGCCAACCAGACCATGCTGCTGGCCACCTGCATCTACGCGCTGGGGCTGCTGGTGATGTTCGCCTGTTCGGCGGCCTACAACTTCGCCCCGCCGCAGCGCCAGCCGATGCTGCGCAAGTTCGACCACGCCGGCATCTTCGTCATGATTGCCGGCTCCTACACGCCGTTTTTCCTGGTGGCACTGGACGGCACCTGGCTCTGGGTGATGATCCTCAGTGTCTGGTGCGTGGCCTTGTTCGGCGTGTTCGCCAAGCTGTGCCTGCCCGGCATCGCCAAGGGCTTCTGGGTGGCGATCTACCTGCTGCTGGGCTGGGCCGGCATCGTGGTGATCAACCAGATGATCGCCGGGCTGGACAGCGCGGTGCTCTGGCTCATCGTCACCGGCGGTGCGTTCTACACGGTGGGCGTATGCTTCTACGTGCGCAAGTCCATGGTCTACAACCGCGCCATCTGGCACGCCCACGTGCTGGGCGGCGCGCTGTCGCACTGGTGCGCCATCTGGCTGTGCCTGCGGCCGTTGGCCGAGGCGTGAAGGCGCAGTTCGGCGTCTTTGCGCCGGCCGCTCGCCTCGCCCGAAGTGATACTGCAATGTCACGGCATGCGCACCGAACTTGTCACCACGCTCAAGCGTCAGGCAACCGAACTCCTTGCAGCTGCAGCGCGCGACAAGGAGCCAATCTTGATCACACAGTACGGTTCACCCAGTGCCTATCTGGTGGGTGTTGCCAGCGATGAGCGCATGCAGCAGCGCATTGCGCTGCTCGAAGGAATCGCCCGTGGAGAAATGGCAGTCGCGGAAGGCCGTACGCTGAGCCATGAACAGGCACGGCAACGCATGGCGCGATGGCTGAAATAATCTGGTCGGTGCCGGCATTGGCTGATCTGGACGCAATTGCCGACTACATCGCAATCGATAACGCACCCGCTGCAGCGGCGCGGGTGAAACGGGTGTTCGCGCAGGTTGAGCAATTAATCGAACGCCCGGACCGCGGAAGCCGGCCGCAGGAACTCACGCGCCAGCTATCGCCAGATTGTCGAACCACCTTGCCGCGTGTTCTACCGCGTGGATGGGCAACGCATCGTGGTGGTGCACGTCATGCGGTGGGAGCGCGCTTCGCAGGAACCGTCTTCACGCTAAGAGCGGCCAACAAAACCACGGCACAGCCGCCAGGCAGGTGCGGCTGGTGATCGGTGCGGCATGCACCACGCGACACTGCGGTAGTGAGTGCGCCGTCCACATCCAGCTGGCGACTGCTCGCCACGTTCTGGTAGCCGCTCTATGGCCGGCAGGCACTCAAGCCCTGCCGCATCCCATCAGGCCACCACGCGCGGTGCCAACAGGTCGCCCAATCCCACACGGTGCAGCATCTCTGCGCGCAAGCGGTCGAGCACGGCAAAGCCCACGTCTGCGCCATCGCCCGCTGGGTCGATATGCACCCGGAACGGCCGCTTGCCGAACGGTGCGTTCACCACCTGCACGATCGCCTGCGCCACCTCGGCCACGTCGGCGTCTTCGGGCACCAGGCGCGCAAACGCCTGCTGCACCTGTTCGCCAAAACCTGCATACGGGCCGGCCTCGTAGGCCGCGGCGCGTGCGGCATCGTCCGGTGTGCCGGCATGGGCAAAGTGATTGGTGCCCTTGGTGAAGGCACCTGGCACGATGATCGAAGTCTCGATGCCCCAGCGCGCCAACTCGCGCGCGTACTGCACTGCCAAGGCATCCATCGCCGCCTTGGCCGCGAAATAGGGGCCCAGATACGGCGGTGTGCCGCCTGCCGAGCTGCTGCTGGACACCCACACCAGCAGACCCTGCTGCTGTGCCCGCAAGTGCGGCAATGCCGCGCGGTTGACCCGCTGCGTGCCCAGCACGTTGATGTCGTAGACCTGCGCCAGCTGTTCGGCGGTAAACGCCTCGGCCGGGCCGAACACCATGTGCCCGGCGTTGTGCACCACCACGTCCAGCCCACCGGCCTGCGCCACGATGGATGCCACCGCTGCGTCGGCCGAGGCCTGCGATTGCACGTCCAGCTCGACCGTGTGCAAGGCCAGCTGCCGCTTGTCCGCCAATTCGGCCATCGCCTGCGCCACGCCGGCATTGCGCCCGGCGGTATCGCGCATGGAGGCGTAGACGGTGTGGCCGGCGGCGGCCAGCGCTTGCGCGGCCAATCGGCCGAAGCCGCTGGACGCGCCAGTGACCAGGATGCGTTTGCTCATGTCAGTGCTCCTTGAAAGGGAAAACCAGCAGCGTGCGCACTGCCGCGCGCGACAGTGGGTCAGACCATGCCGCCGTTGGCGCGCAGCACCTGTCCGTTGATCCAGCCGCCATCGGGGCCGACCAGGAACGCCACCGCCGCCGCGATGTCGTCCGGGCAGCCAAGGCGTTCCAGCGGATTGGCCTTGGACAAGCGTTCGATCAATTCCGGCGACTTGCCGTCCAGGAACAGCGCCGTGCCGGTCGGGCCAGGCGCCACCGCGTTGACGGTGATGGCACGCCCGCGCAATTCCTTGGACAGGATCGCCGTCAGCGTTTCCACCGCCGCCTTGGTGGCCGCATACACCCCGTAGGTTTCCAGCTTCAGGCCGACCACGCTGGTGGAGAGGTTGACGATGCGGCCCCGTTGCGCAGCCGGCGTGCGGCCTGGCGCAACGTGTTGAAGGTGCCTTTCAGATTGATCGCGATGTGTTTGTCGAACAAGCCATCGTCGCTGTCGGCCAGGGTGGCCAGCTGCATGATGCCGGCGTTGTTGACCAGCACATCCACGCCGCCGAACGCAGCCTCGGCGGCGGCAAACAGGCGCTCGACGGCGGCCGGGTCGCTGACATCGGCCTGCACACCGATTGCGCGGCCACCGGCCGCTTCGATGCTGCGCACCAGTTGATCGGCCTCATCCGCATGGCCGGCGTAGTTGAGCACGACGGCAAAGCCATCGCCGGCCAATCGCTGCGCGATGGCAGCGCCAATACCGCGCGAGGCTCCGGTCACCAATGCCACTTTCTGCTGCTGAGCCATGCATGTTCTTCCGTCATGCCGCGGGCTGCGGCGTTGCGGAAACTATCCAATGCAATGACACGACGATAATCACACTAAACTGCACAGCACTGTTTCCAGCGCCCGAACAGTGGGCAAGGAGTGCCATGGATCGGTTCGACGCCATGCGCTTGTTCGTGCGGATCGTGGAGCGGCGCAGCTTCACTGCAGCGGCCAACGACATGGAAATTCCGCGCTCCACCGCCACCAAGGTGATTGCCGAGATGGAAGCGCGTCTGGGCGTGCGCCTGTTACAGCGCACCACGCGCATGGTGCGGCCCACGCTCGATGGCGAGCTCTTCCATCAACGCTGCATGCGCATCCTCGACGACGTGGACGATGCCGAAGGCGGCTTCCGCGGCGTGGCACCCAAGGGGCTGTTGCGGGTGGAAGTGCAGGGCACGCTGGCGCGGCACTTCCTGCTGCCCGGGTTGCCGGCGTTCTTTGCGCAGTACCCGCAGATCCAGCTGGTGATGAGCGAGAGCGACCGCTGGGTGGATCTGGTGGAAGAAGGCATCGACTGCGTGTTGCGCTATGGCCCGCTGCGCGACAGCGAACTGGTCGCACGCCGCGTGGCCATGCTCGAACGCCTCACCTGCGCCACGCCGCAGTACCTGCAACGTTTCGGCATGCCGGCGCAGCTGGAAGCGCTGGACCACCACCGCATGGTCGGCTTGCGTTCGATCACCACCGGCGTGGTCACCCCGCTGGAGTTCCAGACCGCGCACGGGCTGCGCACCTTCGCATTGCCCAGCCCGCTCAGCGTCACTGGTACCGAGAGCTATCTGGCCGGCATCCGGCTTGGCCTGGGCATCGCGCAGGTGCCGCGTTTCCACGTAGCGCACGACTTGCAGCAAGGCACGCTGGTGGAAATCCTGCGCGATACCCCGCCGCCGTCCAACCCGGTGTCGCTGCTGTATTCCCGCGCCCGTCAGCTGTCGCCGCGGGTGCGCGTGTTTCTGGACTGGGCCGCTGGCGAATTTGCCAAACAGGCGGGCGTGGCGCAGCCAATTCGATAGCCGCAACGGCGGGCTCTGTAGTGCGTAACCGGCGTGGTAGCGGCAGCTGGTTGGTGATACCCGCAGCACGCCGCGTGGCGGCAACCTGCACCCTCCGCATCGCTGCCAACATCGTCAGTTGCCGTGCGACGCGTGCCGGAGCGCCGCAGTCATCGGGCGCTGCAGTGGCGCGCTGCATCGGCATCGCCTGCGCAGTGCACCTGCGCAGACGCTTCACTGCTGTGGCACGCGCCCGCCCACACCAAACCCTCGCATCGGCAGTCCCGGTCGTTCGGGCGCGCGCCGCTGCACCCACATCTCGCCCATCATCCGGTCCAGCCCGCGGTCCAAGCCGGTCACCAACCCGGCGCCGGGGGTGAAGGTGAGTTCGCCGAAATACACCTGCCCGTGCTGGATATACCAATCCACCCGCACATAGTCGAAGTCGCTGGCCAGCACCTTGCTCAGTTCCAGCGCCTGCTCGAGCAGTTCCGGTGCACACGGCGGTGCGCGACCGTCGTCGCGGATGCGGTGAAAGGCATCGTGCAAGTTGCCGACGAAAAAGGTCATCGACAATTTCGGCGTGTCGAAGCGGCCGTAAATCACCTGCAGCACGTACTTGAAGGTGCCGTCGGCCTGGCGAAACATGTGGAACTTGTAGTCCACCGGCACTTGCTGTGCATCGCCGATGTATTTTTCCACCAGAATGCGTGGCGGAATATCGCGGTAATGGATCTCGCGCACCATGGCGGAAAAATCCGTGCGCATCCATTGGCCGCAACGCGCGATGATGCGGCGTTTCTGCTGCGCATCCGGCTCTTCGCGCACCACTTCCACCATGGCCGCGCCGTGGTTGGCCTTGATCACCGTCTGCTGCCACTGCGGCAAGCGCAGCAAGTCCTGCGGATCGGTGGTGTCCAGCAATAGCGGGATCAGATGCGCCTCGCCGATCTTGACCGCCACATACGGCCGCACCGCAAACTTGTCGGCCAACCGCTGATATTGCAGGTAATCACCGTGCACACACTTGCGGTAGAGGATCTTCTCGTTGAAGCATTTCGGCGCGTACAGATCCGGCAGGCGTCCAAACGTATGCAGGAAGTACAGCCGGTCCTGGTGCCGCCAGGGCAGCGTACGCACCAGGCTGCGCGCGCCCTTGCGCAGCAGGCGCTTGAGGTTGGCCGCATCTGCCGCGGTGCGCGTCAGAGCTGCCGGGCGACCGGTGCCTGCGGGCCGTGCCAACCCCGGCAGAAGCGCAGCCCATGGCTGGGCTGCCGCCCGCTCTCCACCCACCGGCTGCGTTTGCAGCCACATCCTGTTCTCTGCCACGGCAAGCTCCTTCTCGAATATGAGATGAACATCACGTTTTACAGTGATGGGCGCCACGGTATACGAGAAAAGTCCGACCTGCGTCACATTACGTCTCAAGCCGCCTTACTGTGCAAATCTGGCCGCGTTTTCGGTCCAATAACGCCGGATCCGCCCACGGTGCGTCCGCTTTGATGCACTGCGGGAGCAGGCGCGAGGGCAACCACCAGGGCAACCGCAAGGGCAACCGCAGAGCTGGGGCACCTACCCACCGGCCGTCGATCGAACCAATGCCACTGGCCCGCATCGCGGGCACGGCCAAAGCGTTCAAACGCTGCCAGCCAGCCCAATGCCGCGTACTCGGCCGCCTGTCAGCCCGCTTCACCGCCAGCGAACGCTGCGATACAGATCGACGTGCGTCTGCTGCGCCTTCGCCACGTGCCACGGGCGATGCACGGCGTAACTACCAGGCGACGGCAGCGTGCAGCGGACTTGACCGCGTCATCGCTGCCACGCAAGGTGCAGGCGCAAGGCGCAAGGCGCAAGGAGCAACGCAGCTGCAGCATGTGCGCCCCGCACGTCTCGCACGCCGCCAGGGACAGCCCAATGAAATTCGCTAGCACCGCATTGATCGCGCTCACTGCAATGGCCCTGGGCAGCTGCACAGACACGCCGCCGCCAGCGCAAACGACCTCAGCCAGCGCGCCTACCGTCCACGTGCGCACCACCGGCCACGGCAGCGCACCGAACAAGCTGTCGCGGTCACCGGCGGCGCGTGTAGCGCAAACCCATGCCGACACAGCGCCATATCTGTGCCACCCCGGCTCAGACGCCTGCAGCGCTGGCGGCCCGCTGCTGGCCAGCTCGCAGGCCGAAGCGCGCTGGCTGATTGCCCACGGCTACCCATCGCCGGCCGAGCACGCACGCTTGAGCAGGATGGATCTGGCCCAGTTGCAGGCTCAATCGCTGGCGGGCAATCCGGCGGCCACAGTGCTCTACGGCAGCAAGACCGCGCTCAGTGGCCGCTTCGAGAGCGGCGTGGCGATATTGCGCAAGGCCGCAGCCACCGGAAATCTCTACGCCTACTCTGGACTGTCCGAGGCCTACAACGGCGACACTCCGCAAAAGAACCTGGTCGAGAGTGCGGCGTATCTGCGGCTCGCCTATCTGCTGGGCGATCGCAAGGCATCGGCAGCGATTGCACGACGCGACTTGAGTGACATCGAGAACGTCCTCGGGTAATCCCCGCCCATTAGCAGACGCCAGAAGTGGAATTTTCTCGTCCCCTTTCCCGAGGAGGTTCCATGAAGAAGTCCCGCTTTACCGACAGCCAGATCATCGCCGTGCTCAAGCAGGCCCAGGCCGGTGCGCCCGTGCCGGAGCTGTGCCGCGAGCACGGCATCAGCTCGGCCACGTTCTACAAGTGGCGCAGCAAGTTCGGCGGCATGGACGTGTCCATGGTCGCGCGCATGAAGGAGCTGGAGGAGGAGAACCGCCGGCTCAAGAAGATGTACGCCGAGGCGCAGCTCAGTACCGACCTGCTGAAGGAAGCGCTCGCAAAAAAATGGTGAGGCCATCTCAGCGACGCGAGATGGCCCAATCGGCAGTCACGAGCGGGCGTACGAACATCCGCCACGCCTGCCAGGCCTTCGCGGTGAGCCAGACCTGCTTCCGCTACCACCAGGCCAAGGCCAGCGAGCAGAACGCCCGGATCGCCGACTGGCTGGTCCGCCTGACGACCGCCCATCGCGACTGGGGCTTTGGCCTGTGCTACCTGTACCTGCGCAACGTGAAGGGCTTTGGCTGGAATCACAAGCGGGTCTACCGGATCTACCGCGAGCTGGAGTTGAACCTGCGGATCAAGCCGAGGAAGCGGCTGGTGCGTGAGCGGCCCGAGCCTCTGGCGGTGCCGGAGGCTATCAACCAGGTCTGGTCGATGGACTTCATGCACGACCAGTTGGCCGACGGCCGCAGCTTCCGGCTGTTCAATGTGCTCGACGACTTCAATCGCGAGGGGCTGGGGATCGAGGTGGATCTGTCGCTGCCGTCAGCCCGTGTGATCCGATCGCTGGAGCAGATCATCGAGTGGCGCGGCAAGCCCGCCGTGATCCGCTGCGACAACGGCCCTGAATACATCAGTGGCGCGTTGCTGTCCTGGGCGCAGCGGCATGGTATCCGGGTCGAGCACATCCAGCCGGGCAAGCCACAGCAGAACGCCTACGTTGAACGCTACAACCGCACCATCCGCTACGCCTGGCTCGCCCAAACCCTGTTCGACACCATCGACCAGGTGCAGGACAAAGCCACCCGCTGGCTATGGACGTACAACCACGAGCGTCCGAATATGGCGCTCGGCGGCATCACGCCTGCCATGAAGTTGGCGATGGCCGCTTAGCTCCACTTCTGGCGACCGCTAAAAGTGGGGGATTACCCTCGCAGACGAGCGTGCGGCAGTGCTTTACCAGACTTTTGCCAAATCCCCGAGGCCGTCTCCCCGGCCGTTCGAGTGATGTCTGGCGGTGGGCGACACGTTGCCGCACGCCCCCGGACGCGTGGCCACCTGGATTGCATGCGCGAGCAGTACACGGTGATGCGGTGGCACGTCAGGAGTAGAGCTGCAGTCGTGCAAGCCACGGCACAACGCGCGAGCGTTATTGGCATGCAGGCATGCAGGCATGCAGGCATGCAGCTGGTCGGGCCTGCCAGTCATCATGACGCAGCAGCTGCAGCCTGGAGTCAGCTGGGTTCGCTAGCGGCAGAGGCTTTTGCGGCAAACAACCGCGCGCCAATCGCCCGCGCCGTGTCGAAATGCGATTGCGGAAAGGCCGCATCCGGCACCGTCAGCAGCTCGGAGGTGCGCACCGGCGCCCCGCAGAAATCGAAGATGCCGTGGGCGATCTGCGTCTTCATCGCACCGAAGTAGCCATGCCGCGCGTAGGTGCGCTCGTCCGCACCGCCAATGGCCAGCAGGTGCACATCAAGGTGCTGCAGCTTCTTCACGATCTTGCCATCGGCGCTTTCGTCGAACGCCCAGCCCAGCGTAAACACCCGGTCGATCCAGCCTTTGAGCAGCGCAGGAAACGACCACCAGTAAATCGGAAACACCAGCACCAGCGCATCGGCGCGATCCAGACGCGCGTGTTCGGCTGCTACATCCGGCGCGGGTGCCGCGCGCTGCTGAAAAAGAGTGCGACATCGGCCTGGTTGAAGCGCGGGTCGAAGCCTTCCTGCGCCAGATCGGCAACCTCGACCGTATGCGTTGCATCGGATGCCAGCACAGCATCGCGCACCTGCGCAGCCACTGCGTGCGTGTGCGAGCGGGGATCCGGGTGCGCAACAACGATCAAGGTATGCATTACGTGGGTCTCAAGCGAAAGAGCGCTGTAGCGTACCTATACCTGCGGACCGTCGTACACACCTGTCATGCGGACTAATTACTCTTCCACTGGTAGTACGTCGCTGTGCTGATACCAACCTGGCGACAGACGTCCTTGACCGGCACGCCGGCGTCGGCCTGCTTGAGCGCCGTGACGATCTGCGTCTCGGTGAACTTTGAAGTGCGCATAGAAACTCCTGGCTGAGGTAACGATGCCAGAAATATCCACTTATGCGGTGTCTGTCAGGCTGGGGAGCTTACGTATGGAGCGTGCGCCTGTAACCCGGGAATTCCCACGGAAAGCGCCAGAAATGGCGAGAAACCCGAAGCTCAAACGCGACTTTCCGGAACGATGCCACATTCCGCCCTGACAGGGCGGAAGGTGGCATCGTTCCGAAGAGTGGCTTTGGAACTTCGAAATTTCGCCATTTCTGGCGCTTTCCGCGGAATTCCCGGTTTACAGACGCACGCTCCCCATCGCCGGCAGTAACTGCTTTCGCTTCATCCACAGGTTTGACAGCGCAAACAAGGTCAGCACCTGTGCCGTGTTCTTGGCCAGACCTCGATAGCGGACCTTGGTGTAGCCAAACTGGCGCTTGATCACCCGGAATGGATGCTCCACCTTCGCACGCACGCTGGCCTTGAAGTGTTCCCAACGCTGTTCCCGAGCACGCTCGCGTGTGTTGCCGATGCCCCGCATCGTCGAGGGCCTGGCGGCGATGAAGAAGGCAGCCTTGCAGTCCTGCAGTTCTTGGCGTTTGTCCGCCCCGGTATAGCCACTGTCGCCGAACACGCTGTCTTCTTTGCCATGCAGTAATGCGTGCGTCACCGTGACATCGGCGACATTGGCCGCTGTGCAATGGACATGGTGCACCAGTCCGGAAAACTCATCCACGCCGATGTGCGCCTTCATCCCGAAATACCACTGATTCGCCTTCTTGGTCTGATGCATCTCAGGGTCGCGCGCATGGTCGGCGTTCTTGGTCGAACTGGGCGCAGCGATCAGCGTCGCATCGACGATCGTGCCCGACCGCAGGCTCTGGCCCTTGCGCGCCAGGTGCGCGTTGACCGCGTCCAGCATCCGCGCGGCAAGGCCATGGGTTTCCAGCAGACGGCGAAAGTTGAGAATCGTGGTCTCGTCAGGAACATTGTCCAAGCCACCGAGCTGGGCAAAACGCCGCAAGGTCGGGATCTCGTGCAACGCTTCTTCCATCGCCGGATCGCTCAACGCATACCACTGCTGCAACAGATGGATCCGCAACATCGTCGCCAGTGCGTACGGCTGCCGACCTGGCCGCCCCGATACCGGATAGTGCGGCGCGATCAGGGCAAGCAGTTGCTGCCACGGAACGACCTGCTCCATCTCCGCCAGGAAAATCTCGCGCCGGGTTTGCTTACGCTTGCCCAGGCCCTCAGCGTCACCGAACGTCAGCTGCATGGATGAATCCTCTACATAAGGCGATAGTGTCGCGCATCTGCGGTGAGTTGATCAGACCTTCCTTAACTGCGGAAATACGGGCGTCAACAGTGCCATTTGCATTTCGGCCTGAATGTTGGAGAAATGCATTTCAATCGCGAGATTTGAGTCAAGAAATTTCGCAGAAATGATCTTGCGAATGTTTTGCAGTTGTGTGCAGACTTTATTTTTCATAGCGTGGAAGCGAAAAATCCGTTCGTGGGCGAATCAAACGCTCTCAAACATCCTGCTCGTAACTAGAGCAGTAGATAATCACCTAACCTGATTGCTAGAACGACGAGGTGTTATGGTGAGCGGTGCGGCAGCGGTTTGCTTTTATGAGGTTTGTCCAACGGTCGACCAATATTGCCAACTTAGATTAATCGCAGGATTAAGCGAAAAGGCTAAAGAAGCTGCAGAGATGGCGTTGCCTAAGACCGTATTTGCAGTCTCCGGGTATCACTGTTGCGACTTAGTCGCAATGGGGAGGATTGTCGGCGATGGCGCCTGTCATCTCCAGCTCTGCGATATTGCTGTGCATCCTCGGCTGCAGCGGCAGGGTCTGGGGAGAGAGGTGGTGCTGAGGCTTACCGCTTGGTTGGATAAGAATTTGCCCCCAGTGCTGAGGTGAGTCTGATTGCAAAAGGGGCAAGTAATCTTCTCTATGCGCAATACGGGTTTGTGCCGACCGCGCCAGCCGCGATAAGCATGTGCCGAAGATGCTGAGCGCGATTTGTGGGTTGGCACTATATAGAAAAATAAATTATTAGTATCGGTAAGCCCCGCTCTAGCGGACGCCCGAGGTTGAGCTAAGGAAGGTCTGATCAACTCACCACAGATGCGCGATACTACCGCCTCATGTAGAGGATTCATCCATGCAGCTGACGTTCGGTGACGCTGAGGGCCTGGGCAAGCGTAAGCAGACCGCCGGGAGATCTTTCTGGCCGAGATGGAGCAGGTGGTTCCGTGGCAGCAACTGCTTGCTCTGATCGCGCCGCACTATGATCGCTGCGCCCAGTTCGACCAAGAACGCCGACCATGCGCGCGACCCTGAGATGCATCAGACCAAGAAGGGGAATCAGTGGTATTTCGGGATGAAGGCGCACATCGGGGTGGATGAGTTTTCCGGACTGGTGCACCATGTCCATTGCACAGCGGCCAATGTCGCCGATGTCACGGTGACGCACGCATTACTGCATGGCAAAGAAGACAGCGTGTTCGGCGACAGCGGCTATACCGGCGCGGACAACCGCCAAGAACTGCGGGACTGCCAAGCAGCATTCTCCATCGCCGCCAGGCCCTCGACGATGCAAGGCATGGGCAACAAACGCGAGCGTGCCCAGGAACAGCGTTGGGAACACTTCAAGGCCAGCGTGCGCGCGAAGGTGGAGCATCCATTCCGGGTGATCAAGCGCCAGTTTGGCTACACCAAGGTCCGCTATCGCGGCCTGGCCAAGAACACGGCACAGGTGCTGACCCTGTTTGCGCTGTCGAATCTGTGGATGAAGCGAAAGCAATTACTGCCTGCCCTATGGAGCGTGCGCCTGTAACCCGGGAATTCCCACGGAAAGCGCCAGAAATGGCGAGAAACCCGAAGCTCAAACGCGACTTTCCGGAACGATGCCACATTCCTCCCTGTCAGGCCTCGTTGTTCAGACCTTCCTTAGGGAAACTCTGAACAATCCGTCCTGATCTGCCACAATCGATCATCGACCCGAGTAGACGATTTCGATGCAGCTGACCTTCGGCGACGCGGAGTACGACGGCAAGCGCAAGCGGACGCGGCGTGAGGTGTTTTTGGCCGAGATGGAGCAGGTCGTGCCGTGGAAGGAGCTGCTGGGGCTGATCGAGCCGCACTATCCGAAGTCGGGGCAACCGGGACGACAGCCGTATCGGCTGGAGACGATGCTGCGCATCCACTTTTTGCAGCAGTGGTATGCATTGAGCGATCCATCGGCGGAAGAAGCCTTGTACGACACGGTGTCGATGCGCCGTTTCGCCAAGATCGGCGGGCTGGATGAGGTGCCGGACGAGACGACGATTCTCAACTTTCGCCATCTGCTGGAGCAGCACGATTTGGCGCGCAAGCTGTTCAATCGGGTGAACGCGCATCTGTCGCGCAAGGGTCAGAGCCTGCGCGGCGGGACGATTGTGGATGCCACGATTATCTCTGCGCCCAGTTCGACCAAGAACAAGGACGGTGAGCGCGATCCGGAGATGCGCCAGACCAAGAAGGGCAACCAATACTTCTTCGGGATGAAGGCGCACATTGGAGTGGATGATGAATCCGGCCTAGTGCACCACGTGGAATGCACGGCAGCCAACGTGGCGGACATCACGCAAGCGCACAAGCTGCTGCATGGCAAGGAAGACACGGTGTGTGGGGACAGCGGCTACACCGGGCTTGAGAAGCGCGATGAGATCAAGGGCAAGCGCAAGCTACGCTACCTGATCGCGGAGAAGCCCTCGAAGCTGAAGCAGATCAAGAACAAGCGCGAACTGAAGTTGGCCAAGCGCTGGGAGCACACCAAGGCCAGCCTGCGTGCGAAGGTGGAACATCCGTTTCGGGTGATCAAGCGCCAGTTTGGCTATGCCAAGGTGCGCTATCGCGGCCTGGTCAAAAACACCGCGCAGGTGCTGACGCTCTTTGCGCTGTCGAACCTGTGGCTGAAGCGGAAGCAGTTGATGCCTGCCGTTGGGAAGTTGTGCCTGTAATGGGGAGAACGCCCCGAGAATGCGCTGGAAACAGCGAAAAACCGAAGGTGTGAGCGTAGTCAGCGCTACCGATGCGGGTCGACGCATCCTCTGGCCGCATTGATCAGACCATCCTTAGCGCTCGCTATCACCAAGTGCGCAGGAAAATTCGGTGCATCCAATTCCTGCAAAAATGCAACGCCCCGAGCGAGTCGGGGCGTTGGCGATCTTGCCGTGTTTGCTATTGCCCTGCTTGCGCCGCATCGTCGCGTGCAATGCATCAAACGCATGCAGATGCAGCATCGACAATCCCGGCAGCCATCAGCTTGCCGGCGATGCAACCAACTTACTTGGTCGATTTGACAGCGTCGCGCACGTCATCGGCCACTTCGCCGGCCTTGCGCTGCACCTTGCCGACATTCTTTTCGGCGGCGCCTTCCAGTTCGGTGCTCTTGTCGCCGGTGACGCGGCCGAGGGCTTCCTTGACCGAGCCCTTGACCTGCTTGGCGGCGCCTTCGATACGGTTCTTATCCATGGGATGTCTCTCATCGTTTGGGGAACCGGGCCAGTCTGTGCGTGGCGGTGTGAGCATGATGTGCGCTTGCGTCCGGATGCCCCAGTTGCGAATGCACTCAACGCGTGAGTGCATTCGTGCGAGCCGCTTGCATCCGGTAGGGCATGGCTGAGCCGAATCTTCAAACGCGCCCTGTGGACATGGTCATCGGCTGATTGGCGCTGGATGCTGCGGTAACCCAAGGCCGTTAAATAGCAGCACCTCACTCCACGCTCGCAGCCACCAGCCGCTGCCACAGGGCGGCGTTGGCCTGGCTGTCCGGTTCCAGGGTGGACAGGATGCCGAGCGCGCGATCTTCGTGCTCGGCGCCGTGGCGGGCGAGCATGGCCAGGGCGGCGGCGAGGCGGCCGTAGCGCAATGCCAGGCCGAGCGGGGTGGCGAGCAAGCTGGTGTCGTGTTCGGGGCGCTGTTCGTCCAGCGCGGTGCCGAGCTGTGGCGGCAGTTCCCAGGCGGTGGCAATGGTCTTGGCCACGGCGGCGGTGTGGCGCTCGACCAGGGCGGCGGCCACTTCCAGGCTGTAGGGCACGGCGGGGCGTTCGGCATAGGTGTCGCGCAATACGCGCAGGATCACCACCGCACCCAGGCCCTGCAACAGGCCGGCAAGTTGGCCGGACAAGGTGCCGCCGCCGCGTTCGCGCAGATAGGCGGCCGCGGCGGCCGCGGTGCGCAAGGCGTAATCCCACACGGCGGCGGGCAGGCGCGAGTAAAGCCCGCCATCCAGGCTCAGCACCGGCTGCATGACGGCCGCGGCGACGATCTGGCGCACGCCTTCGGTGCCGATATGCACGACCGCGCGCTCCAGGCTTTCCAGCGGGCCGCCTTGCGGGCGGTACAGCGCGCTGTTGGCGATGCGCAGCAGGTTGGCCGCCAGTGCGGGGTCTTGCGCGATGATTGCGGCGATGCCGCGGCCGGAGGCGTCGGGGTCGTTCACCGCACGCATCAGCTGCGGCAACAGGTGCGGGCGACGCGGCAGCAATTGCGGGCGCAGGTCAACATGTTCGAGCGCAGCGGCGACGGCGGCCAGCACCTCGGCCTGGGCGGGGTCGGCGGGCAGCGTGCCCTCGGCCAGCGATGGCGTGGCCATCACCGCCGCATACATGCGCCGCAACAGCGGGCGCATCGGTGGCGGTTCGATCTGCAACATCTGCGCAACGGGCGGCGGCACGGGCTGCTGCATCGGCGCGGCGGGCGATGGTTCCGGTGCAATGGGCGAGGGCGACGCTGGTGTTGTGGGCACATTCCCGGCCGACGGCGCGATGTCATCGGCGTTGGCGTCGCGGCGTCGCGCCAGCCACCACCACAGACCTCCGACGAGCACAACGGCACCTAGCAGTCCGGCGGCGAGCAGCAACACAGTGACAAGCATCATGGAAAAATCGTCCGATCAGTGCGGCGACTATCCGCGAAGCCGGTCGCGGCGGCAATGCGAGCGTGTGTCGCTGGGCATTGCCGCGGGGTCGATCGGCAGGCCGGTGCGCACATGCGGCAAGGCCATCATCGTGTCGTCGCCGCTCACGTAACGCATTGCGTACGGCAGCCAGCAGCCGGTGCCGAAGCAGTCGCGGCCCGGGCATGCGAGTGGCGCATGCGGGCCATGGCCTGCCGATGATGTGCAACCGCCGGTTCGTCGCTAGGATGAAGAGACGTTCTCTGCCCAGGCGAGTGCCCATGTCCACCGTCACGCTCCACCGCGTCATCCGTGCCAGCCCCGAGCGGATCTATCGTGCCTTCCTCCAAGCCGATGCGGTGGCAAAGTGGCTGCCGCCCAATGGCTTCACCTGCACCGTGGAGCCTTTGCATGCGCATGTCGGCGGTACCTTCCGCATGGCCTTTACTCATTTCGCCAATGGCCAGCGGCATGCGTTCGGTGGCACCTATCGCGAGCTGCAGCCCAACGTGCTGTTGCGCTACGACGATGCGTTCGACAACCCCTCGCTGCCCGGCACCATGCTGACCACGGTGCAGTTGCATACGCTGCCGTGCGGTACCGATCTGCACGTGGTGCAGGAAGGCATTCCCGAGCAGATTCCGCTGCATGCCTGCTATCTGGGCTGGCAGGATTCGTTGATGCTGCTGGCGCATCTGGTGGAAGCGCATCCGGAGCACTAGCTGCGCCGTTCCGCGCACAGACGGCGGTGCGCTGCAGCAATGAGGAGCGTGTCTTCAGACTGACCGCTGCGCTGCACGTGGCGCTAACGCGCTGCACGCCACCATGCGTCACCAGCTGTGCAGCCTTGGAGCATCTAGGCAGCTTAAAGGGTGCAGGCATCCGCAGTTGGACCATCTTCGCCGACCGACAGACACCGTGCATTGCGCGGTGTTTTCGTTTACGTGCAGGGGCCTGCCGTGATTTGCGCGCACGCGCGGCGTGGAGCAAGCCCTGCAAGCGACGCAGCGACGAAGGCCTGCGCTACAGCGTGCCCTGCTTCCACAGCTGCACGATTTGGGCCGGCGCATGTTCTTCGGGGATGCGCAGCGGCTCGCTGGCGCCGTCCCAGACGATGCTGAAATAGCGCCGGTCGCCACCGCCGGCCTGCGGCGCCGGCAGCGCGTGCGCCATGCACTGATCCAGCAGACTGCGCAGCTGCTCCCGCTGCGCATCGTCCAGCGCATCCATCGCCAACTGGCGCTCGCGGCGCATGGCCGGAAACGCCGCCACTCCGCCTTCGCGCGCCAGCCGCAAGGTCACGCCCGCTTCCACCGGTGGCCGTTGTGGGCTCATGCGCGCACGCCCACGTCGCGCCAGGCTTGCCGGACCGCCACGGCCTCGCGGCTGTCGGCGCCGTAGTCGGCGCTGGCCACGCTGGCGGTCAGATCGGCGAACGTGGCGAAGTCGGCGCCGGCGGCCAGCTCGCCACCAGTGAGCGCGCGATACCAGATGCGCCCGGTCTTCTCCCACGCCGCCCCACCGATTGCGACGGCGGCGCGATAGAACGCGTGATTGGGAATGCCGGAGTTGTAGTGCACGCCGCCATCGTCCTCTTGCGTGTCGACATAGCCGGCCATGGTGGCCGGCTGCGGATCCTTGCCCAGAGCCGGGTCATCGTACGCGCTGCCGGGCGCCTGCATCGAGCGCAGGCCCACGCCCTGGATGCCGGGCATCAGCAAGCCGGCGCCGATGATCCAGTCGGCCTGGTCGGCGCTCTGGCGCAGCGTGTACTGCTTGATCAGTACGCCGAACACGTCCGAAATCGATTCATTCAAGGCACCGGACTGGCCTTGATAGATCAGGTTGGCGGTGCGCTCGGTGACGCCGTGGGTGAGCTCGTGCCCGACCACATCCAGGGCGATGGTGAAGCGGTTGAACACCTCGCCGTCGCCATCGCCGAACACCATCTGCTCGCCGTTCCAGAACGCGTTGTCGTAGCCGCGCTCGTAATGCACGGTGCCGATCAGCGGCATGCCCGCCGCGTCGATCGAATTGCGCCCGTACACGGTCTGGAAGAAATCGTGGGTGGCGCCCAGGTAGTCGTAAGCTTCGGTCACCGCCACATCCTGGGTGGCAGGGGCACCTTCGTCACGCACCAGGGTGCCGGGCAAGGCGGTGCCTTGCTCGGCGTCGTAAATGCGCCGCTGTACCGCCTGGGCGGTCTGTTGCGCCTTGGCGTCTGCCGCCAGCGCATCGGTGCGTGCCAGCAGCCCCAGTGCGCGCTGCTGCCGTAGCTGCGCAGTGATGTGCCGCGACATCAGCGCGCACTGGCGCGCATGTGCGGGCGCGGCCTGCGCCACGTGTTCGAGCAGATACGGTGGCAGGATCCCGGCGCGGCGCGGGCTGACGAACGCGGACATAAGCGACCTCCACAATGGCTGCGCTGGCGACTATGCGGGCGACGGCTTTAGGAATTCGTTAGCCGGAGCCGGTTGCTGCGCGCAGTGCGGATCGCGCGGGGTGTTGCGTTCATTCCAGCTGCGACAGCGCCTGCGCAATGGGGGTCTGTCCGTCGATAAAGCCGATCGTTTTGCCGATGCTGCGCGGTGTGGCCAGTGCGGCGGCGATCACCTGCGCCACGTTGGCCCGCGAGACGCCGCCGTCGGCATCGCTGCCCGGGTCGCGGGTGATGCGGCCGGAGGGCGGGTCCAGCGTGAGCCGGCCGGGGCCGAGGACGGTCCAGTCCAGCGTGGTACTGCGCAGGTGCGCATCGGCAGCGGCCTTGGCCTGCGCATAGGCGAAGAAGCCATCGTCTGGCCCGATGCCGTGTTCCAGCCCGGCGCCGAGATAGGACACCATCACGTAGCGACGCACGCGCGCCTGCTCGGCCGCGTGCATCGAGCGAATGGCCGCATCGCGATCCACCGCATAGGTACGCGCCGCATCGCCGCCGCCCGCCCCGGCCGACCACACCACCGCATCGTGGCCGGCCAGTTGCGCGGCGATGGCATCGGTCTGTGCGTGTTCGATATCGAACACCACCGGCGTGGCGCCATCTGCAATCACGTCGTCTTCGTGTGCGGGGTTGCGGAACAGCGCGGTGACCTGATGCCCGCCTTGCACCAACAGCGGCGTGAGCAGGCGCGCCACCTTGCCGTGGCCGCCGATGACGAGAACTCGGGACATGCACCTCTCCAACAGCTGCGCGCCGGCATGGCGCCGAAAGCCGGCATCCTCGCCAATGCGGTGCTAAGGCGATGTCATCGCGTATCGGTACTGCCATGACGCGATAGGCGCATGCATCCGCATCTGCGCGCCGCAGACGTTGCTTGCTGCGTGGCGCTCCTCAAACACCCAGGCGCATGGCGATCGACCATGCCGGCCCGCATTCCCCGCAGCCGCCACATCGAGGACACTGGTGCGCCAGAGCTTGCGAGCGTTGCTGATGCCGATGTCTTCCGAATTACGCCCGCGCGTTGGTTGCGGTGCCTTCATCCAGCGAGCCGATGGGCGCTTGCTGCTGGTGCTGCGCGGGCGTGCGCCCGAGCAAGGCCATTGGGGGCTGCCCGGCGGCAAGGTGGACTGGATGGAAACCGTGGAAGCCACGGTGGTGCGCGAAGTGCTCGAAGAAACCGGCCTGCAGGTGCACCCGCAGCGCGTGCTCTGCGTGGTCAGTCACTTTGAGCCGGACATGGACCCGCCGCAGCATTGGGGTGGCGCCGGTGTATCTGGCCAGCATCCAGGGCCCGGAACAGGCGGTGCTGCGCGAACCGCAGGTGCTGCTGGAACTTGGTTGGTTCGCACTCGATGCCCTGCCCACGCCATTGACCCGCTCGGCCATGCAGGCGGTGCAGCAGGTGCGGGCCGAGCGCGCCGCCACGCAGGCATGACTGCGTCACGGCGGCGCTGAGGCAGTCGTGCGGCAGGCATGTGCTGCGCCGCGCAGGCCACATGGATTTTGTCGCCACGCTCGGCTATTTTCTGCGCTGCCGGGGCGAGGGGACAGCACGCCCGGCGGATCGAATCGCACGGCCGGGATGCCGAACGACTGCGTGGCGCCCGGCCACTCATCAGGGGACACGAATGGAATCGCTCTATCCGCAAGGCCCGGCCGTGGTGCCGGAACAGCTCACTGCACCCAGCAGCAACTATCGCCGCAACGCCTGGCTGGCCATGCTCGGCCTGGGCGGTTTCATCGCCGTGTACCTGGGCTTGCTGGTGTGGTTCGGCTGGACCGCCTACCGGCTGGTCGCCGGCTTGCTGCAGGGTTCCGGTGGCGAGCAGGCGTTCTGGCGATGGGTGGTGGCCGCCGGCGCTGCATTTCTGGCGGTGTTCATGGCCAAGGCGCTGCTGTTCAACAAGCGCGCCGAACGCGACACCCGCGCTCTGGAACTCACCCCCGCCGAGCAGCCGGCGCTGTTCGCCTTCCTGTACCGGCTGGCCGACGATGCCGGCGCACCGCGTCCGCACAAGGTCTATCTGTCGGCGCAAGTCAACGCCGGGGTGTTCTACGACCTGTCGCTGATCAACCTGCTGCTGCCCTCGCGCAAGAATCTGGATATCGGCCTGGGGCTGGTCAATGTGCTCAACCTGGGCGAATTGAAGGCGGTGCTGGCGCACGAATTCGGGCATTTCGCCCAGCGCACCATGGCGGTCGGCCGTTGGGTGTACATCGCCCAGCAGATCGCCGCGCACATCGTGGGCAAGCGCGATGCGCTGGACCGCGTGCTGGCCACGCTGTCGCGCATCGACCTGCGCGTGGCGTGGATCGGCTGGGGGCTGTCGTTGATCGTGTGGTCGATCCGCTCGCTGGTCGAAATCACCTTTCGCGGCGTGGTATTGGCGCAGCGCGCACTCTCGCGCGAGATGGAATATCAGGCCGACCTGGTGGCCGCATCGCTCACCGGCAGCGATGCGCTGGTGCACGCCTTGCACAAGCTGGAAGCGGCCGATGACGGCTTCCAGCGCGCGCTGCGCTTTGCCGCGCGCGAATGCGCCCAGGACCGTCCGGTCAAGGACCTGTTCGCCATCCAGTCGCGCATCATCGAACACATGCGCGTGGTGTTGAACGACCCCGGCCATGGGGCGGTGCCGGCGGTGCCGAGCGAGGCACCGCCGATGCACCGGCTGTTTCAGAGCGACATCGCGCAGCCCTCGCAGATGTGGGCCACGCATCTGCCCAGTGCCGCGCGCGAGGAAAATCTCAAGCGCCGCTACATCGCCTGGCCCATCGATGCGCGCCCGGCCATGGAGCTGCTGCACGATGCTCAGGCGCTGCGTGAGCGTATTTCGCTGGGCATGTTCAACGGCCAGGCGCCCACCTGCGTGGACACTGCCATCTCGCTGGAGCAGTTGGAACGCGAATTCGCCGCGTTGTCGTTGTCGCGGCGCTACCAGGGGCTGTACCTGGGTCGCTCGTGCACGCGCACGGCGCGCACCCTGGACGAGCTGTATGCCACGCCGCTGCCGTCGGGCGATCTGCTGCAGGCGTTGGACGGCCTGTACCTGCCCGACGATGGCCAGGCGATCGAACAGCTGCGCGAGCGCGAGCGCCAACGCGCCACCTTGCAAGGCTTGATGGATGGCGGGTTGCGCGCCGCTGGCGGGGTGGTGACCTGGAAGGGCACGACGCTGTCGCGCACACAGCTGCCGGCGGTGATCGCCGAGCTGGACGACGAACTGCGGGTGCTGCGCGCACGCGTCAGCGGCCACGATCAGCGTTGCCGCAGCGTGCACATGGCGGCCGCCAACCGTATCGGCGGCGGCTGGCCGGCGCTGCTGCGCGGCTATCTGGCGGTGCTGCATTACACCGACCACACCATCGCCGATCTGGAAGACGCCAACCTGCTGTATCTGCAGACCTTTCATAGCGTGATTGCCGATGGCCGCGTTTCGGCCAAGGAATTGCGCAAGCTGGTGGCGGCCTGCAATCAGGTGCAACGCGCGCTGGGTCAGGTGTATGCGCAAGCCGGGCAGGTGCAGTTGAACGCGCCGCTGGCGCAGGCCCTGGACAAGCCGCAGTGGTCGCAATGCCTGCCGGAATTCGGTCTGGTCGAGGCCGACGAGAACAACATCAATGCCTGGATGAAGGCCGCCGGCAGCTGGGTGCAAGTCACCCTGGACGCCTTGGGCACGTTGCGCGATGCCAGCCTGGAAGAGTTGCTGCGTGCAGAAAATGCCGTGGCCGAGCGGCTGCGCAACGGCGACGCTTCGTCGACCGACGATACCCCTGCGGCGGCGCCGGCCGACTACCCGATCCGCCTGCCGGGCCAGATGCGCCAACGCGATCTGCGGCAGAACCTGTGGCAGCGCTTTCTGGCCGCCGACGGCGTGTTTCCGTCGGTTGCGCGGGTGGCGGTGGCCGCATCGATCGTGGTTGGCGTGTTGTGGGCCGGCGGTGCGGTGGGCATGGCCGAAGTGGTCGCCTACAACGGGTTGCAGCAGACCGTGACGGTGGCCATCGACGGGCAGTCGGCCACCCTCCCGGCCAATGACCGCCATGTGTTTCGCCTGTCCGAGCGTTCGACCCATCACGTCGAAACCCGCACGGCCGACGGCGCGACGATCGAAAGTTTCGATGCGCCCAGTGGCGGCCACGGCGGCCAGTTCGCCTACAACGTGGCCGGTGCCGCGCTGCTGCTGAACTGGCGCGCCAGCTACGGCTCGGCCAGCGAAGACACCACGCGCAGCCTGAGCACCACACGCTGGGAACGCACCCAGGCGCAGGACATCTTCAGCGAGCCGCCGCAGAAGGTCAGTGGCAAGGGCGGCCAGTACCGCGACGTGCTGACGGCCGTGTCCGGGCGTTCGCCACACGAGCTGCTGGGCGAGCTGGGCCCGGAGCGCGATCTGGCCCTGATCACCGCGCACGCACGCTGGGACGATGCGGGCTCGGCGTATCTGGAGCAGTGGATGGAACAGTTGCGCCGCACCGCGCCACAGGCCGTGCCTGCACTTCTGGCCGAGCGTCTGCAGCGCAACCCGCACGACGTGGTGGCGCTGCGGATGCAGCAGGACACCGCCACGCCCGAGCAACGGGCGCAGGTGTGCGGCGAGCAGACCGCCGCTGCGCAGGCGCACCCGGATGCGCCTGCGTTGCAGTACGCGGCGATCCGCTGCCGTAGCGATACCCCCGAGCGCGACCAGGCGTTTGTCGCCGCACAGGCGCGCTGGCCCAACGACCCTTGGCTGCAGCGCGCTGCAGCGGCGGCCGTGCACGTCGGCCAGCTGCATCTGCCGCAGGCCCAGGCGCTCTACGAACAGGCAGCGCGCGCGCCGGCACTGGCCGACGAAGTGCTGCCGCTGTTGGCCCGTTTGCAGCGCTACCGCGGCCTGGCGACGGATCTGCCGGGCATGGCGCAGCAGTCGCCATCACTGGCATCGATCGTGGCACTGGAGGGCGGTGAGCGCACCCAGGGCACGCCGTACCACAGCTATTACGCCCTGGCCCACGGGCAACTGGACACGGCAGTGACAGAGGCGGCCGCCGATGCCGACTTGCAGGCGCGCAT
Source organism: Xanthomonas phaseoli pv. phaseoli (assembly GCA_022749655.1). Classification (GTDB taxonomy): domain Bacteria; phylum Pseudomonadota; class Gammaproteobacteria; order Xanthomonadales; family Xanthomonadaceae; genus Xanthomonas; species Xanthomonas phaseoli. The sequence continues at coordinate 323,156 of CP094243.1, read as the reverse complement.
CGTCCGGCTCGCGGCCGCGTCCCGTGGCGCCAGCGCCGCATTGCTGCAGCGCGCGCGCGTGCTACCCGACAACGCCGGGCTCGACGCCATCACAGCACCAAGCGCCTGGGCACTGGCCGCGCGCGAGGGCTGGCAAACCGATGCGTTGCGCGCGGCAACGCTGCAAGGCACCGGCGAGGATGGCGCCTACATTGCGCGGTTCTTCGACGCGGTGCAGGCCGGCGGCAGCCAGCAGCAGGCCGAAGCGGCGTTGGGCGGCGTGAGCCTGGTCGGCCGCGGCCTGGCCTATACGATGGCCGCGGTGCTGCTGGGCCAGCGCTGCCCGGATGCATGGCGGCGTGGCGCCCAGCAGTTGCTGTTCGACAGCGAGCGTCCCTATCTGGGCTGATGCAATGCCGTTGTATGGCAATGCACCGGCTCAGGTGGGACGTGACGTCCCGCGCTCGAAACGCTGCCGAACGAAGCGCACGGGATGACACCGCGGTGCCGGGAGGGCGCCAAGCAACGAGCAACACCTGCGCTCGCCGCCGCGCGGGTGTAGATCGGCGGCGGCATACCTGCCATTGCTCACGCGCTGGCGAACCGCCAGCAGGCGCTACGCGTCCTCGCGCGCTTTTCGGCAAGCAACTGGCACTGCCGCCGTCACAATGGGATGGGCAGCACTAACGCGATGCTGACAGCGGCTAGGCGAAATCCTTACATCTTCTCGCCTAGGTTGAGACCGACTGGCTGCACGTGCAGCGTCAACATCGACCAGGAGAAATCGGATGAGTCTGCAAATTCCTCAGGGCGCCTTGGTAGTGGTGGCCGACGGCGGCGAAGCCCGCTGGTTCACCAATACCGGCAACGAAGCCAAGGTGGTGCTGCGTCAGCACGCGCGCACCGACGTGCAGAACGTCGATGACGACGGCCCGGCCGGCAAGGCGCCGCAAGACCTCACCGAAACAGACCTGGACGAAATGACCTTCGCCAAGCAGCTTTCGCATGCCTTGAACGATGGCGCCTTGAAGCACGAATACACGCACCTGGTGCTGGTGGCCGACCCGACTACGCTGGGCCGCGTGCGCCCACTGCTGCACAAGGAAACCCAGCAGCGCCTGGTGGGCGACCTGGCCAAGGATCTGACCAACCTGCCGCTGGAAGATATCCAGCGCGCCTTGTCGTAACCACGCGGAGCATCCAGACGATGGGCTTCGTTCGCCAGTACGCCACCCAGGCCCCGGAACGCAGCGCGGTGGAGGCACAGGCTGGCCTGCAGGTTCTGGAATTCGGTACCGACTGGTGCGGCCATTGCATTGCCGCGCAGCCGCTGCTGCAAAAGCTGTTGGGCGGGTATGAAGCGCTCGATTACCGAAAGATCGAAGATGGAAAAGGGCGGCCGCTAGGTCGCTCTTTTCGCGTCAAATTGTGGCCCACCATCATCCTGCTGCGCGATGGGCAGGAAGTGGCGCGCGCCGTCAGACCGCAAACGCGTGAGGATCTACAAGACCTGTTGTCGGCGCTGGATCCAGCCTGATTGCGCGCACCATCGCAGTGCCTTGAGATTGCTTGCACTGCGCTGAGAATGGCGAATGGAAGTTGGCGTGCGGTCGCCTGACACAGGCGCAGCAGTTTTCATCTTCGCCGTAACAAGTGGACATCCGATGCGTCGTGCGGCGTCACGCGAGGCCTGCGCGACCTCGTCGCAGCGGATGCGTACGTAGAGCGATCGGATATGCGCGCATCGCGCACCAACGCCAACGAATCGGCCAGAAAACAAGGCGTTTTTCGCGCCTGGCACCGTCGCGCCTGCATCAATTGTGCGTCTGTAGTAACATGACGCGCTTATCAAGCCCTTGGGCAATGCCCATCCCTTGGTCGTCTGTCCCGCAGCGTCGTTGAATCCACGCGACCGTCCGGGAATGCCTCCGGTGTCATCTGAGTGCACTGCGCTGCCGCGCTTGCGTGATGTGCCGTGTCCTGTGCGTTGCCAGGGCGAGTGGGCAGCGACGGCCTGCGCCCGGCGAGATATCCCAGGCGCACCTTACGGAGACCATAGATGCACGATGCCCGCGCGATGCGTTCGCACTTTGGCTGGTTCAAACGCCGCCGCCAGCTGCAACTGGATGACGTTACCGTGGTGGACCGCGGCATGCTGCGCAAGGCCGTCGGCGCTGCGGCGCTCGGCAATGCGATGGAGTGGTTCGACTTCGGCGTATACGGCTATCTGGCGGTGACGCTGGGCCAGGTGTTCTTCCCGGCAAGTAACCCCACTGCACAATTGATCGCTACCTTCGCCACCTTCACCGTGGCCTTTCTGGTGCGGCCGATCGGCGGCATGGTCTTCGGACCGCTCGGCGACCGTTACGGGCGCCAGAAAGTGCTGGCCGCCACGATGATCCTGATGGCGCTGGGCACCTTCAGCATCGGACTGATTCCGGCCTACGAGCGCATTGGCTTATGGGCGCCTGCACTGCTGCTGCTGGCGCGCGTGCTGCAGGGATTTTCCACCGGCGGCGAATACGGTGGCGCGGCCACCTTCATCGCCGAATACGCCACCGACCGCAATCGCGGCCTGATGGGCAGCTGGCTGGAGTTCGGCACGCTGGGCGGCTACATCGCCGGCGCCGCCACCGTGACGGCCTTGCACATGAGCGTCACTCCGGCGCAGATGCTCGACTGGGGCTGGCGCGTGCCGTTCCTGATCGCCGGGCCGTTGGGGTTGCTTGGCCTGTACATGCGCATGAAGCTGGAAGAAACCCCGGCATTTCGCGCCTATACCGAACAATCCGAACAGCGCGAACGGCAGAGCGCCGCGCAAGGCCTGACCACGCTGCTGCGCCTGCATTGGCCGCAGCTGCTCAAGTGCGTGGGCCTGGTGCTGGTGTTCAACGTCACCGACTACATGCTGCTGACCTACATGCCCAGCTATCTCAGCGTCACGATGGGTTACGCCGAGAGCAAGGGCTTGTTGCTGATCATCCTGGTGATGCTGGTGATGATGCCGCTCAACATCGTCGGCGGCATGTTCAGCGACAGACTGGGCCGGCGGCCGATGATCATCGGTGCCTGCATTGCGCTGTTTGCGCTGGCCATTCCCTGCCTGTTGCTGATCGGCAGCGGCCACGATGGGCTGATCTTCGCCGGGCTGATGCTGCTTGGCCTGGCCTTGGTGTGCTTCACCAGTTCGATGCCGTCCACCTTGCCGGCGCTGTTCTACACGCCGGTGCGCTACAGCGCGCTGTCGATTGCCTTCAACGTGTCGGTGTCGTTGTTTGGCGGCACCACGCCGTTGGTCACTGCCTGGTTGGTGGAGCGCACCGGCGACCCGCTGGTGCCGGCGTATTACCTGATGGGTGCGGCGGCGATCGGCTTGCTGACCATGCTGTTCGTGCGCGAAACCGCGGGATTGCCGCTACGTGGCTCGCCGCCGGCGGTGGCCAGCGATGCCGAAGCGCGTGCCCTGTTGCAGGCCGACAGCCCGGTGACGGTGGATGCGCAGTTGCCGGTTGCCACCGCCGCGTCGATGGGCCAACCGCGCACCGCGTGAGTTGTCGGCAATTCGCACGGCATGCGTCCGTGGCTTCAGGCGCATGGCGTGCGGTTGCAGTAACCGGTTAGTTGATGCGAGACGCGATGCGGGCGATGGCGCGACGCATCACCGCCAACTTGCCGGCGGGCGACCGCCGGAACCTTCGAAGATAAAGCTCTGCGGGCTAGCAACCGTCGCGTGTTCGGAAGATGCCGAGATTTGTGAGTGGCCCGATGGTTCATCGCAGCGCAGGTGCACTTCACCGCTGCGTGCGAAGGCCGCAGCAACCGCATGGCGGTCTGCATAGCGGCCTTGTTGGCTGTCTTTGTTCGTCACGCACAGGATGGGTGGAAACCTTGCCAAGTTTGGCGTCCACACGCGGTTGCCGGTCATCGACCCAGCGCGTTGAACGATGCTGCAGCTCGCCGCTGCTACCTTCAGCATGCGGTGTGCGGGTTGTCCTCTGACAACGGAGACATGGGCATATCGGCCGACGGCGCACCTTCGCCGGTTTCCACATAGCGTTTGAGGCTGCTGCCGAGAAAGAAACGCCAGCCGCGCGCGCAGGCCTCCTTGCACGGCGAATCGCGATAGCCGGACTGCACGAAATCCACCTGCGTGCCCTGGCTGATGGAGCGCAGTTCAAAGCGCATCACCGTGCCTTTCCAGGCGTCGGTGTCGAGCATGTTGGAGGCGTGGCAGCGCCAGCACACCAGTTGGTGATTGGCGCCTTCGTCGATGCTCAGTTCCACACGCCAGCCCTGCCGGCTCCAGTCCAGCCGCACCAGATCGTCGGCCAGGCTCACTTCGCGGGTCCACCAACGCGCAAGCTGCTTGGGCTCTGACAACGCAGCGCAGACCACTTCCGGCGCGGCGGCAATGACGATGCTGTGGCGGATCTCGCAATTCATCTGCTGCGCATTTGCTACCTGGACGCCGATGATTGCTGCATTTTAACAGCCAATTGCGCTGCAGGCCCAACAGGGTCCAGTTCGCTTGTGCGGCACTCACATCGCGCTGGGTACCATCGGCCAGGTCCCAACCATGATGAGCAGGCATGACAACGCTTCCGATACCGGTGATGGACGCTGCCGCGCAGCGCGACCTGGCCACGGCCCACGCATTGCTGGAAAACCCCGGCGTGGCAGCGCAACTGGCCAATGCGCTGGGCGCGCCGATCGAGAGCCTGATCACCAAACGGCTTCCCAAGGTGGTGACCCGCAGCATCGATGGCGTGACCCGGCGCGCGCTGCAGGTGGCGATGAAATCGGCGTTACTGAGCCTGCGCGGCAAGGCCGATGCGCAGCAGCCGGCATCCACGACGCGGCATACGCTGGCGGTGGCGGTTTCCGGTGGCGCAGGCGGGTTTTTCGGGCTGCCGGGCTTGATGGTGGAGCTGCCGGTGACCACCACGGTGATGCTGCGCTCCATCGCCGATATTGCCCGTGCCGAAGGCGAATCGCTGGACGACCCGGACACGGCGCTGGCGTGCCTGGAAGTGCTGGCGCATGGCGGGCGCAGTGCCAGCGACGACGGCGCCGAATCCGGCTACTTCGCGGTCCGTGCGGCGATGGCACAGCAATTGAGTGCCGCGGCCAGCTACGTGGCCGCGCACGGCTTCGCCAGCAAGGGTGCACCGGCACTGGTCTCGCTGGTCTCGCGCGTCGCGGCGAAGTTTTCGGTCAATGTGGGCGAAAAGCTCGCCGTGCAGGCGGTGCCGCTGGTCGGCGCGGTCAGCGGTGCCACGCTCAATACCGTGTTCATGCGCCACTTCCAGGCGATGGCGCGCGGACATTTCATCGTGCGTCGGCTGGAGCGTCGCTTCGGCGAAGAGGCAGTGCGGCGTGCGTATGAGGCCTTGCCGCCACCGCGGTGATGCGTGCGGCTGCATGCGAAGCTCAGCATGGCTGCGCGCTCAGCGTGCAGTACCGCAGCCGCAGCCATGGGTGAGGCTGCTCAATGCAACACCACGCGCTGCGGGCAAAGGGCAGCGGCACCGTGTTCACCGAACGGTTGCCGCCCAGCGATGCTTGCCCGCGATAATCACCGCCACCACGACAGATGCCGATGATGCCCAAACCGTTTTCGCCAGCGTCCGCGCGCAACCGCGACCCGATTCTTGAGGTACTACGCCCGCACTTTGCCGACCGGCAGCAGGTGCTGGAAATCGGTGCGGGCACCGGGCAACACGCCGTGCATTTCGCTGCGGCGATGCCGTGGTTGCAGTGGCAGGCCAGCGACCACCTCGATCATCTTGCCGGCATGCGGCAATGGCTGGACGAGGCGGCGCTGCCGAACACGCCGCCACCAATTCCGCTCCAGGCCGTGCTGATACCCACGCCCGGGCTTGCACCGGCGCCCAGCTTGCCCGTGCTGCGTGACGGCCAGCGCGGCTTCGATGCGATCTACAGCGCCAATACCTTGCACATCATGGGCTGGCCGCAGGTGCAGGCCTTGTTTGCAGGCTTGCCGACGGTGATGGCGCCCGATGCGGTGCTGGCGATCTATGGGCCATTCAACCGCAATGGGCAATTCACCAGCGACAGCAATCGTGCCTTCGACACCATGCTGCGCGAGCGCGACCCTGCCTCTGGTCTTCGCGATGCCGAAGCGGTGGATGCGCTGGCGGCGTCGGTGGGATTGCAGCTGATCGACGACGTAGCAATGCCGGCGAACAATCACTGCCGCTGTGGCGGCGGATGACGGTGGCCAGTTGAATCATCGGTTTGCCGAGCGTGGCCGATAGACAAGCCGCTGTCGATAATGCGCAGGCGTGCAGCGTGCTGCTGCGGCTAGACGCGCGCAGTGTGGCCAATGCCGCTATGCAAAGCAGTGCTTGAGTGCAGGAACCGGTAACGGTTTGGCCGCCACGCGTGGCGTTCATGGAATGACACGCCGGCGCGTGTGCTGCAATTTCCAACGCGCGTGTCCAGATGCAATGCGGGAACGACGCCAGCATCGGCAGTGCCTGCTCTGAATCACACGGCGATGCGCAGGACCACGCGTTGCGTTGCCACGGCAGGGTATCCCGCGCAGCCAAACGCGAGCTAGCTGCAACCCTGCCTGGCGTCGATTGTTCAAGCGCCCGCAGCAGTCACCTGCGGCGAAGCTCGCCGCCGCTCGAACCACCACAGCGCTGCGGCCCGCGCCGGGCCAGACCAGCAGCCACGGCCAGCGCGCGCCGGGTTGGGCAGCAGATGTGGCGATGGGAATCGAAGCAGTGCCGGCCGCCATGGCGAGGGTGGCGAGGCGGCGTTGCTGCGCGTCAATGGCAGGTGCGTCGTTGGGCGCGCGGACATAGAGCCAGCGTTGCGAGGTGCCGGTGTGCAGGCGATGCCAGCCGCTGCTGGCGGGCCAGTAGCCGGCGCAGCGCGGCCCATTGCCATTGCGTTCCGGCAGCAATGGGTGGCGGGCCTGGTCAGGGGCGGTCACGAAAGCGTCGGCGTGCAGCTCGCACAGCGGCATGCGTTGTTGCGACCAGCCTTCCTGCACCGGGCTGGGCAGCGCACCGCCCGGGCGGGCAACGGCGGCAGACAACTGCGCCCAGAGCGCGGCGTGCAGATCGCTGCGGCCGGCCAGCACCAGCGCGAAGCTGTCTTCGACCAGGCCGATGCCGATGCGCCCGCGGCCTTGGGCGCGCCACCAGCCCAGGGCGCTGCCATCGTCGGCACGTGCGCCGACCAGGGCGTCGGTGGCTTGCGGTTGCAGGTCGCGACGTTGCAGCGGCGCCAGCGTCGGGGCGTCGCCAGGGCCGCTGGCAGGATCGGCCGCTGCGACCGGCGGCGAGAGCCGCTGCGGTGCGGACACCGGGCTGCTGGTGCCGCCGCCGATGACGGCAAGGCCCAGCTCGGCCAGGGCGGCGCGGGTGCCGGCATCCAGCGGCCCGTCGGTGCGCACCAGCACGCCCAGGCCGCGCTGGATCGCCGCGCGCACGGTCTGGCGCTGCGCAGGGCCCAGCGCCACCAGGCGGCGCGGGTCGACGATCAGCAGGTCCAGCCGGTCCAGGCTGGCCGCATCCAGCGCGGCGCCCTCGCCGAGTTGCACGCCAGGGCCGACCGCGATCTGGCTACGCACCTCCAGCCCGGCGTCGCTGGCCCAGCGGCGCAGGTACTTCAGCTCCGGCTGTGGTGCGCCGGCCAGCAGCAGCACGCGCGCCGACGGCATGGCCGCGATCAGGACCGGCACCTCCACGCGGCTGCGTTCGGCACCGGCGGCATCGCGTGCACGCACGACGAACAGCACCCGGCCCGGCGCGCGCGCCAGGCCGCGCAGGCGCACGCGGCCGGCGCGGTCGGCCACGGCGCTGTCCACCACCTGCCCGGCCGGATCGAGCAGTTCCACGCGCGCGTCGGCAAGGCCTTGCACCTGCGCAGCCACCGCGATGGTGTCGCCCGGGGCCACTGGCGGCGGTGGCGAAACCGCGACCACGCCGCGTGGGGCGGGACCGAGCTTCAGCCGCAGCGGCATGTTCAGGCCCTCGCGGTCGCGAGCGGGCAGGCCGCTGCCATGCACGACCAGCACCGTGGTGCCGGGTGCGTGCCGCAGCGCGGTGGCCAGGTCCGGTACGCGTGTGACGCCGGGTAACGCGGGCGCCTCCGGCAGGGCGACCCAGTGCGCCGTGTCACCCGTGGAGCGCTGCCCGACGGCGGTGCCGGCGGTGGCGACATGCAGTTCCGCACCGGTGCCGGCGCGCGGCGGGGGCAACAGCACCGGATAGAGCAATGCAGCGAGTAACGGTTGGGCGGCGAGCAGCAGCCAGAGCCGGGTGCGCGAATACGGCTGCCGGTGGTACGCGCGCAGCAGGCGCACGCAGCCGATGACGGCGATCAGCAGCAATGCCGCGCCGACCAGCCAGGGCAGCGAGAGCGTCATGGTTGCCGCTCCTGGCGCAATGCGCCCGCAACGCATTGTCCGTGCACGCGGCGCGGCGCGGCGTGCTCGCATGCGGGTGGCCTGCAACTTGCGGCCGCGTGCCCGCAGCGGACGATGGCGCACCGCGGTCGCATCGAGAAGTTCATTGCTGCTGCTCCTGGCGCCAGGCATCGGCGGGGGCGCCAGGCACCGTGCCGAGTGCACCGCAGCTGGCTGCTTGCTGCCACTTCTACGCGCCACGTCGGTCCGCACGACCGGTGCACCGGAAGAAGGCGGATCAGGGTGGGACTCACGGCTGCATCTCCTGCCGCAGCGCATCCAGGTAGCGCTGGCCACGCGGGTCGGGCGCGGCGCGGCGATGCGGTGCTGCCGGTGGGGCGAGCAGGGTGCGCCAGACCTGGGCGCGCAGCTGGGCGCGGCAATGGGCGCAATCGGGTTCGGCGCGCAGGGTTTCCACGGCAGCGGCCAGGCCCAGCGGGTCGTGCAGGCGATCTTGCTGGGTCTGCAACCACTGCGCGTAGCGGGCCAGGGTGGCAGCGGGCACCGGGGCGGCCTCGCCCAACGCATCCCACAGCTGCAGCGCGGACGGGTCCGGGTCCGGGCGGGTGTCCAGCCCGGCGGCGCGGTCGCCCAGGCCGGCGCGATCGCCGCTCAGCCGCCTGCTGGGGTCGATCGGCGGCAACTGCGTGCCCACGCGCGCCAGGTAGATGCGTTCGGCCTGCTGCACCTGCTTGATGAAGCCCAGCGCCTTGTTGGCGTACGGCAGCGCGCGCTCGGGGTGGCCCTGGCGCAGCTCGCCTTCGGACTGCCACATCTGGTCCAGCGCGGCGCGCAGCAGGGCGCGGGTTTGCGGGTCGAGCAGGGTGGCGGCTTCGGCGTGGTCGTGGGTATGGCCGAATTCGGCCAGCACGTTCTCGGACTGGCCGAAGCTGCTGCGCTCGGGCCGGCCGTTGCGGGCGTCATGGTCATGGTCGTGATCGTGGTCGTCCAGTGCGGCGGCGCCAGGTTCGGTGGCGTGCGCGTCGTGATCGTGAGGGTCGTGGTCATGCCCGGCCTGCGTGTCAGAAACAGCGGCGGGCGCGCTTGGCGCATCGGCGGTGGGCATGTCGGCGGTGGGTAAATCGTCGGCCGGGGCGTCGCTGGTGGGTGGCGCGTCGGCAGTCGGCGGGCCTTGCGGCGCACCTTCGCTTTCTTCGCCCAGGAACTGGCCATAGCGCAGCCGCAGCAGGCGTTGGTCCACACCGATGGCGTCGGAGCGCTTGAGGAAGGTGGCCGCCTCCAGGCGCGGTTGTTCCTTCAGCAGCGCCTGCGCGTCGATGATGATCTGGCGCTGGCTGCGGAAGTAGGCCGGCAAGGTCTGCTTGACGCTGGCTTCCAGACCGGCGGCCATGGTCTGTTCGGGCGGCGGCCAGCGCAGGATCACGCTGGCGCTGCGGCCTTCCTGCGGGCCGGGCTGGCGGGTGTCGTGGACGATGAGCTGGGCAATCAGGTCGTCGCCGGCTTTCACGCCCAGGGCTTGCGGTTGCAGGGTGGTGGCGAAGCTGCGTTGCCTGGCCGTGCCGCTGCCGGTGAGCGGGCGGCGCTGGGTGGTGAAGGTGATGTTTTCGCCGCTGCCCTGGGCCAGGGTGAGGTGCAACTCGGCGCTGGCGGCCACCGCGTAGTCGTCGCTGGCTTCGAAACGTAGCGTCCAGCTGCGGTTGGCCGGCGACCACAGCACCAGGCTTTGCTCGGGCGCGAGCACGCGCACCTGCGGTGGGCGGTCGGGCAGCACGTCCAGTCGATGCAGCCGGCGGTCGGCCGGCGCGCCGTCGATGAGGACGCGGTAGAGGGTGGCCCGCTCGGCGACCCACTGGCCGTGCCAGCCATCGCTGCCGCCCTGTCGGGCCAGCGCGACGGTGCGTCCGTCAGTCAGTCGCAGGGCCACGCTGCGCGGCGCCGGGCTGACCTGCAGTTGCCACTCCAGCCGCGTGCCGGCCGGCACCTTCGCCTCCAGGCCGGGCAGGCGCGCGGCGGGCAGACCGGTATAGGCGGGCGGGCTGCTGCGTAGCTGCGCGTGCCGCAGCGTGGGGGCGCCACTGCTGGCACGCGCGGCGGCAACGCGGTCGGTTGGCGGGGTGCGTCGAGTGGCCGGGGGGCCACAGCAGCAACGCGGCGCAGGCGAGCACACCCAGCACGCTCCAGGGCCAGGCGCGGCGCCACGGCCAGGCCGGGCGCAGGTCGCGTGGACGGCTACGCAGGCGCTGTTCCAGCCGTTGCCGTTGCAGGGTCTGCAGCGGACCGAGCTGGCTGGCAGGGGCGAACAGCAGGTCGCTGCTGTCTTCCAGATCTGCATCGCGGTCCAGCCGGCGGATCAGCCAGGCCTGGTCGAGCCGCCGCGCGGCCAGCAGCGCCATGCCGCCCAGTGCCAGCAGGCCCAGAAGCAGCAGCACCACGGCGACCTGTGCGCCGGCGCGCCACGCCAGCGCCGCCGGCACCGCTGCCAGCGGCAGCCCGAACAACAGCACGCCTGCGGCCTGTCGTCGCCGTGCCGCCTGCCACGCCCGCTGCAGCGCCGGCGTGCTCATGCGGCGGTGGCCCGGCGCGGTGCGGTGGCCAGCCAGCGTTCGAGCGCGAACAGCAGCAGCACCAGGCCGATCAGCCATGGCGCCAGCGGCCACGGTGCAGTGGTCAGGCGGCTGCCGGCATCGCGCTGCGGTTGCTGGGTCTGCGCCAGCGCGCGCTGTGGTGTGGGCAGCGGTTGCAGGGCGTCGTGCAGGCGGGTGGGAAAATCGGCATCCAGCAACGCCGGCAGTTGCCGCGGCTGTAGCGGTGCAGCCCAGCGCAGCACGCGTCCGCGGCCGAGCGCTGCGGCATCGAGCAATGGCGCGCCAGCGGCCGTCTGTTGCACGGGCTGCAGCGTCGCAGCGAGGCTGGGTGGAACGGGTGTCTGCGCATCCAGCAGCAGCTGCCCACCGGCTGCGACCCAGGCCATCACCGGCGCCGGCGGGGCGCTGCGCGACAGCCAGGCCACCACGGTGCCGGCGGCCCAGCGCGCAGGCTGCGCATCGGCCGGCGTGCCCACCGGCAGGCTGCCCGGCAGCGCCCAGGCGGCATGCACGGCGCGCAGATAGCGCAGGGCCGGCGCGGCGTTGTCGTCGGCGATCGCCTGCAGGCCTAGCGGCGCGGCAGCGGCGGCCGCAGCAATTGGCGATTGACCGGGTACGACCTGCCAACGCACCGGATGCGACAACTGCAGACGCTGCGCATCCAGCGGGCCCCACCGGGCCGGCACGATCACGCTGAGCGCCGCATCCGCCGGCAGGCTGGCATCGAGCTCGCGCAACAGGCTGGAGACCGGTGGTGCCGCGCCCGCAGGGGTGGCGGGTGTCTTCGGTACATCGGCATTCGCATCCGCATCGACCGGCGGGAAGCCCGGCGCCAGCCACAGCCATTGCGCGTTCGCGGCGTGGCCCAGCTGGCGTGCGGCAGCCACATCCACCCCGGGCTGAGCGCAATGCGTGGGCGTGCATCGTCATGATCGCGTACGGCCGGTTCGGCCAGCAGCAGCGCCAGCGCAACCAGGAGCAACACGCGCACCAGCAGCAGCGGCCATTCGTCCAGACGCACGCGGTGACGTGGGCGCGGCATTGCACGCAACCAGCGCAGCGCGGCGAAGTCGGTCGGCCGGTGTTCGCTGCGCCGGGCCAGATGGATCAGCAGCGGCAGCAGCAACGCGGCCAGCGCGGCCAGGCCGGCAGGGAACAGCAACAGCAGGTTCATCGCGGCACCCGCCTGGCGACCTGCGTGCGGCCGATCTGCCAGCTCATCGCGGCGTGCCTTGCCCGAACAACTGGCGTAATGCCGCGTCGGGTGCGGCGTCCAGATAATGCAGTGCGTGCGCGATGCCGGCGGCCTGCCAGCGCGCCTGCTGCGCGCGCTGTGCCGCGCCGAAGCGTTGCAGATAATCGGCGCGCATCGCTGCGCCATCGCCCAAGAGTTCCTCGCCGGTTTCCGGGTCGCGGAAGCGGTGGCCGCCGCTGAAACCGAAATCGCGTTCGTCGCAGGTCAGCACCTGCAGTTGCATGACCTGGCGACGAGCGGCGGCAAGCTTTTCCAATGCAACGTTCAGCTCTTCGTCGAAGCCATCGCCGATCGACAGCACCAGCGCGTGCGTGGCGATGCGTTCCCACAGCGGGCGTACGGCGGCCAGGCCCGGCCAGCGCCCACCGGCCTGCAGTCCGTGCAGGGCCAGCCATAACCGGTCGCGCTGTCGCGGCCCGGTGCCGGCCGGCACTGCCACCAGCCCGCCGCCGTGCACCGCAAACAGGCCGACCTGATCGCCCTGCTGCAGCGCGATCTCCGCAGCGCAGGCTGCCACCGTCGCCATTGCCTGCAGGCGCGTACTGCCGGGGCGCGCGTGGTCGGCCTGGCTGGCAGAGGCGGTGGCGTCGAGCAACAACCACAGCGTGAGCGGGCTTTCGCGCTCGGCTTCGCGCACGAAGAAGCGGTCCGAGCGTGCGTAGAGTTTCCAGTCGATCTGGCGCAGCGCATCGCCCGGTTCGTAGGCGCGGTATTGCGCGAATTCCAGCCCGGCGCCGCGGCTGCGGCTGGCATGTTGGCCGATGCCGTGCGCACCCTGCGCGTGGCGCGCACGCAGCTGCAGACCACGCAGGCGGCTGCGCACGTCGCTGGGAATCAATGCCGGCAGGTCTGCATTCACGCCGCGCGATGTCTCACGTCGGCAACGGCACGGCACGCAGCAATGCGGCGACCACGTCGTCGGCCGTGCGTTGTTCGGCTTCGGCGGCGAACGAGAGCAACAGGCGATGGCGCATCACCGGCGCCGCAAGCGCCACCACGTCTTCGCGGGTGGCTGCAAAGCGGCCGTGCAGCAATGCGCGCGCCTTGGACGCCAGCACCAGCGACTGCCCCGCACGTGGGCCGGCGCCCCATTTGATCCACTGGCGCACCGCGTCGCTGGCCTGCGGGCCGGGACGGCTGGCACGCACCAGGCGGTTGATCCAGGTCAGCAACTCCGCGCCCACATGCACTTGCCGCACGTGCTGCTGCAGCGCCTGCACGCTGGCCGCGTCCATCACCTTGGGCACCTGCGCGCTTGCGCTGCCGGTGGTCTGGCTGAGGATGTCGCGCTCTTCCTGTTCGCTGGGGTAATCCACGCGCACATGCAGCAGGAAGCGATCCAGCTGCGCTTCCGGCAGCGGGTAGGTGCCGGCCTGTTCGATCGGGTTTTGCGTGGCCAGCACGAAGAACGGTGCCGGCAGCGCATAGGTGGTGCCGGCATAGCTGACGGTGCGTTCGCTCATCGCTTCCAGTAATGCGGCCTGCGTCTTGGGCGGGGTGCGGTTGAGTTCGTCGGCCAGCAGCAGGTTGGTAAAGATCGGCCCCTGCTGAAAGCGGAAATGCCGATGCCCGGTGCCGTGGTCTTCTTCCAGCAACTCGGTGCCCAGGATGTCGCTGGGCATCAGGTCGGGGGTGAACTGCACGCGGCGGAACTGCAGTTCCAGCGCCTGCCCCAGCGAGCGCACCAGCAGCGTCTTGCCCAGGCCCGGCGCGCCTTCCAGCAGGCAATGGCCGCCGGCGAGCAGGCCGATCAGCAATTGCTCCACCACCGCGTCCTGGCCCACCACCGCCTGGGCCAGGGCCGCGCGCAACGTGCCCAGCTGGGAGAGCTGCGCGGCGAGGATGTCGTGGTTGGGGGCGTTCATACGGGAGATCTCGTTGGATGGCTGCTGATGTAGGAGCGCGCGTGCGCGCGATGCTTCACAGGTACATTTTCATCGCGTGCAAGCGCGCTCCTGCAGGGCGAACGACATGCGGCGATCAATTGGTCAACGCATACATCACGATGTTCACGGCGAACTTGGTGTTGTCTTCGGCCAGAAAACGCTTGTTGCGCCAGTCGTAATCCCATTCGCAGCCGTAATCCTTGTTGCTGTAGAGCACCCCGAGGCGACCATCGACGCTGATGCCCTTGAGATAATCGTGCACCAGGTCGTCGCCCCAGCCATTGAGCTCGAAACCGGTTGCCGGCGGGCCATCGGGGAAGGCGAAGAAGGCGCTGTAGAGCCGATGGTTCTTGGGCAGTTTCTGCAGCGCGCTCTTGCCGAAGATCGAGGTCATTTGCGCTTCGAACGAGGTGGCGAACAAACCATCGATATCGTGGTTGCAATCGTCCACGAACACGAAGCCGCCGTTGCGCACATAGCGCTCGAAATTGCGCCGCTCGGCCGGGTTGAACTCCACCAGCTTGTGCCCGGACAGATAGCAGAACGGCGCCTGCAACATGCGTGGGTCGGCCAGATCCAGCACATGTTCCTGCGGATCCACGCGCAGCTGGGTGTAGTCGATCAACGAGGTGATCAGGTTGGACGGCATGCGCGCATCCACATCCCAATCGCCGGAGTCGTAGCGCAACCGGGTAAACCAGAAATCGTAATTGCCACCCGCCCACGCGCGCCTCGGCAGCGCCAACGCAGCGGCGCTACCGAACAACAGGCCAAGGAAATGGCGACGCGTCGCGGACGCCGCAGAGGCCGGCAGGCCGGTAATGGGACGTGTGGGAAAAGCATCGGGCTGCGGAGAGCTTGCTTGGCTCTCCGAATCCCCAATTCCCAATCCCCAATCCCCAATCCCGGCCCTCAGTCACACCGCGTCCGACAACGAGGTAAACGTGAAGTCGCGTAGCCGCATCGGCGGAATCATCATCACGAAGTTGGATTCGTCGCCGGCCACGCGCACCGGCTTGCCCAACTCGTCGATGTTGTTGAGCATGATCACCGGCGATTCGTTGAAGCGGAAGTTCTTCACCGGATACTTGATCTGGCCGTTCTCGATGTAGAAGGTGCCGTCGCGGGTGAGCCCGGTCAGCAGCACCGTCTGCGGGTCGACCATGCGGATGTACCAGGTCCGCGTGACCAGGATGCCCTTCTCGGTGCCGCGCACCAGCTCGGCGATGTTCTTCTCGCCACCGGCCATCAACAGATTGCCTGGTTCGCCGACCGCGCGCTTGCCGTTCTTCTGCGCCCAGTAGCGCGAATACTGCAGGTTGGCGATCTTGCCGTTTTCCACGATGGACATCTTCTCGCGCGGCAGGCCTTCTTCGTCCCACGGCATCACCGCCGCACGCGGGTCCCACGGATCGGCGGTGATGTTCACGCGCGGGTCGTAGACCTGCTCGCCGAGCTTGTTGCCGCCGCCTTTCTTGGACAGGAAGCTGCGCCCCTCATCGGCGCGGCGTGCGTCGAAGAAATTCATCATGAAGGAGATCAGCCCCGCTGCCGCGGCCGGCTCCAGGATCACGGTGTACTTGCCCGGCTCCAGCGCCTTGGCTTCGGCCGAATCGCTGGCCTTGCGCATCGCAATGCGGATGTCCTGCTCGGCCTTGAAGTCGGCGGCGTCTTTCAGATTGCGGCCCACCCAGCCCGAGCCGCGGCCGTCTTCGGTGCGCACGGTGCAGGTGTAGTCGAAGCGCGCACCGCGCTGGTAACCGAAGTTGCCCTTGCTGTTGGCGAATGCGGTAAAGCTCTGGCCATCTTCCAGGAAGCCTGCGGCGATCAGGCCCTTGCCCTTGCACGGGGCGATCGAATCGGCCGCCACCTGCGCGCGGAACGCCGGATCGACCGCTGCGGTGGATTCGCTGAAGGTGGGGCTGGGCCTGTAGGTCTGCTTGTCGACCGCCGGCATGAACTCCGGATTTTCCGGAGCCAGCCGCGCCAGGTCTTCGGCGCGACGCACCACCCGTTCCAGCGAGGCGTCGTCGAACTCGTTGATGGTGGCAACGCCCACGCGCTTGCCGAATGCCACCTGCACCTGCAGGTCGGTGTTGTCGACGATGCCGCTGGTGGAAACGTTGTTGAGCGCAAAACGGATATTGCCGTCGATCGAGCCGGTGAGTGTGGCGGTGCACTCGTCGGCCTTGGAGAGCTTGATGACCTTGTCCAGAATGATCTTGGCCTGCGCTTCGGTAAGGATGCTCATGTGGGTTTCTCCTGTCAGCCGAGCGAGCGGGCGGTGCTGATGACGTTGATGCCATCGAAGCGGGCGGTGGACGAACCATGCGAGACCGCCGAGACCTGGCTCGGCTGGCCCTTGCCGTCGAAGAACGAGCCGCCCAGGCGGTAGTCGCGTTGATCGGCCACGGCGCTGCAGGCGTTCCAGAATTCCGGCGTGCGGATCTGGTAGGCCACGTCTTCGAGCATGCGGGTGATGGCGCCGTTCTTGATCTCGTAGAACAGCTGGCCACCGAACTGCGCGTTGTAGCGCTGCTGGTCGATGGAAAACGAGCCATCGCCGATGATGTAGATGCCGTTTTCCACGTTCTTGATCAGATCGCTCACGCTCAGCGGCGTCTTGCCGGCGGCCAGCGACACATTGGCCATGCGCTGGAACTGCACGCTCGACCACGAGTCTGCGTAGCAGCAACCATCGGAGGCGGTCTTGCCCAGGATATGCGCCTGATCGCGGATGGCCTGGTAGTCCACCAGCTTGCCGTCGCGGATCAGGTCCCACTGCTTGGTCTTGACGCCCTCATCGTCGTAGCCCACCGCGCCCAGGCTGCCTGCCTGCGTCTTGTCGGCGAGGATATGCACCTTGTCGCTGCCGTACTGGAAGCCGGCCTTGAGCTTGTCCAGCGTGGCGAAGCTGGTGCCGGCGTAGTTGGCTTCGTAGCCGAGCACGCGGTCCAGCTCCAGCGGATGGCCCACCGATTCGTGGATGGTGAGCCAGGTGTGCGAGGGGTCCAGCACCAGGTCGTACTTGCCCGGCTTCACCGACGGCGCCTTGAGCTTTTCCTGCGCCTGTTTGGCGGCAGCGATGGCGTCTTCCTTCATGTCGTAGGACAGGCCGTAATTGACCACGCCGTTGGGCGAGACGAACTTGCCGGAGGCGGCGCCATCCAGATATTCGTAGCCCAGGCTCATCGGCGCGGACAGGCCATCGCGGGTGCGGAACTTGCCGCTGGCCTTGTCGATCGCGGTCACGCTCATCGGCGCCCAGATGCGGTGCACATCCTGGTCGATGTTGGAGCCGTCGGTGCTGGCGAAATACTTCTGCTCGTTGACCACGAACAGCATCGAGTTGACGAAGTTGGCGCCAGCCGCGGTGGCTGCGGCGTTGACGCCGAGCAGCAGGTCCACCTTGTCCTTGATCGGCACTTCCATGGCGTTCTTCTTGATCGGCGTCTTCCAGCTCACCTCGCCCACGCCCGGCGTCGGCGCCAGTTGCACCGGCGTGCCCTGCACCTTGGCATTGGCCTTGGCGATCGCCGCCGCCTGCGCGGCAGCCTTGGCCACGCCTTGTTCGGTCAGCTCGTTGGTGGCGGCAAAGCCCCACGCGCCGCCCACGATGACGCGGATGCCGGCACCGATGGACTCAGTGTTGACCACGTTCTGCACCTTGTCCTCGCGGGTGATCACGAACTGGCGCAGATAGCGGCCGATGCGCACATCGCAATAGCTGGCGCCGGCCTGGCGCGCAGCGTTCAAGCCGGCATCGGCCAGGCGTTTCTTGCGGCCCGCATCGAAGGGTGTCAACAACTGCTCGGCGGCAATCGCCTTGCCGAAATAGGCCGGCACGATCAGCCCGCCCATGGTCAGCCCGGTGAGGGCCAGGAAATCACGTCGCTGCACGGGCAACTCCCCAATAGTCCCGCGCGGCGCGCAGGTGGTGTGGTGACACGCACATGGCTCTGCGCGCGGTATCCACCGATTCTTGCCGGCCGATGAATGCTGCGTCAAATGACTTTCGGCAGGGGTGCGTGTGCAAACGTTGGCCCGTACGAAGCCGGTGGCACTCCCGGCTTGCGTTGATGTGTGGCGGGCGCGGCTGGCGGTGTGCGAGGACTGTTGCAGCGCGTTGGATACGCAGACTGGTGTCTTCTCAGCAAAGCCGAGCAACAAAGAGCTTTACCAGACCACCGACCAACTGTCTGGCGCGGTGAGGCACCGTGCCTTCGACTGACCAGGGTCGGCGCATGCCAAGCGATTGCAACAGATGAAATCGTGGCGTTTGGATGCCTGCGGAAACTCAGGTGCAGAGCGGAGGATCTGTGCGCTCGCTGCAGGGCCCTTACCCGCCCCCTTGCGGGATACGCTGCAAGTACGTCCATGCAAGCTCCGTGGCGGCATGCATGCCGCCACGGGTCCTTCGACGGTGGGCGGGCAAGGGCCAGTCGCGTTGATCGGTGCGCACAGGTTTGAACAAGCGATCACCACATTAGCGACGCAGCGTCTTTGCTCTTCAACAAACCACCAGCCAACTGTCTGGCGCGGTGATTGCGGGACCGTTGGCGGTATGGATGCCGCCATCGAGCCCCATGGACGGGTTCACGGCGTGTCCCGCGAGCGGTGAGGACACCGCGCACTCGACCAACAGAGTTTGATCCAACAGGCAACCAAATAAAGCGACATTTTCGCGTGCTTCGAAGCGACATGACGATGCGGATGCACCATCTGCACAAAAACCAAGCCAGTTTCAACCAAGCCACCTGCCATCCAACGGTTGGCTGGCCTCACCCCAACGAACGCGCGGTATTGATCACGTTGATGCCATCGAAACGCGCAGTAGACGCACCATGCGACACCGCCGAGACCTGGCTGGGCTGACCCTTGCCATCGAAGAACGAGCCGCCCAGGCGGAAATCGTGTTGATCGCACACCGCGCTGCAGGCATTCCAGAATTCCGGCGTGCGGATCTGGTAGGCGCCATCTTCCACCAGGCGGGTGACCTGGCCATTTTCGATCTCGTAGAACAGCTGTCCGCCGAACTGCGCGTTGTAGCGCTGCTGATCGATCGAATACGAACCGCGCCCATGGATGTACAAGCCGCGCTCCACGTTCTTGATCATGTCGGCAACTGCCAACGGCATCTTGCCTGGCGCCAGCGACACATTGGGCATGCGTTGGAATTGCACGTTCGACCACGAATCGGCGTAGCTACAACCATCCGACGCGGTCTTGCCGAGCAGGTGCGCCTGATCGCGCGTGCACTGGTAGTCGACCAGGATGCCGTCCTTCACCAGTTCCCACTGCTTGGTCTTCACCCCTTCATCGTCGTAGCCCACCGCGCCCAGGCTGCCCGGCTGCGTCTTGTCGGCGACGAAGGTCACCGCATCGCTGCCCCAGCGGAACTTGGCATCGCGCTTGTCCAGGGTAGCGAAACTGGTGCCGGCGTAGTTGGCCTCGTATCCCAGCACGCGATCGAGCTCCAGCGGATGCCCCACCGATTCGTGGATGGTGAGGAACAGATTGCTCGGGTCGATCACCAGATCGTACTTGCCTGCCTTCACCGACGGCGCGGTGAGTTTGGCGCGTGCCTGCTTGGCCGCGGCGATCGCGTCCTCACGCGCATCGTAGCTGTGCCCGTAACCGATCAGCCCGCCTGGCAGCGGGTGCTTCTGGCTGGCATCGCCATCCAGATATTCGTAGCCCATGCCCATCGGCGAGGACAGTCCGTCGCGGGTGCGGAACTTGCCGCTGGCCTTGTCCACTGCGGTAACGGTGAACGGCAGCCACAACCGGTGCACGTCCTGATCGATATAGGAGCCATCGCTGCTGGCAAAATATTTTTGCTCATTGATCGCAAACATGCGCGAGGCCACGAAGGTTGCACCGGCATTGAGCGCAGCGGCGTTGACGTCCATCAGCAGTGCCACCTTGTCCTGCAGCGGCACTTCCATGGCGTTCTTCCTGATCGGCGTCTTCCAGCTGACCTGTCCGGCCGGCGTCACCGGCGCCAGCTGCACCGGCGTGCCGCCCAAGCGCGCATTTGCCTTGGCAATGACCACCGCCTGCCGCGTGGCGGTGGCCACACCATCGCTGGTCAGCGTGTTGGTGGCCGCGAACCCCCAGGCGCCATCGGCCAGCACGCGCACGCCCACGCCGCTGGATTCGGCATTGACCACGTTCTCCACCTGCGCCTCGCGGGTGATCACGAACTGACGCAGATAGCGCCCCACGCGCACATCGCAATAGCTGGCACCGGCGGCCTTGGCGGTGGTGAGCGCGGCATCGGAAAGGCGGCGGTTGCGTGCGGCATCCACTGGCGCAAGCAACTGCTCGGCGGCGATCAGCCGCGTATTGGGCAGCAGCAGCCCGGCGGCACCGATGCCGGACAGGGTGAGGAAGGTACGACGGTCCACGGCGGTTCTCCATTGAAGACGCGCGACACGGCCCCGCCGTGCCAGCCCTCGAGACTGGCCGTTGTGTGCGCTGGCGGTCAAGGGGCAATGGCAAGACGCCGAGAGGTGTGAGGCGAGCGCATCCGGTAGCGAGGCCGATGACCCACCACAACCTGCCCAGCAGGTGGCGATCGTCAAGCGTAGCGATGGCGCGTAGCACGCTCGTTGGCACGGTTGCCGATGCTGGCGACCGCGCTTTGCGCCCAACAAGATCTGCCTGATCAAGCGGGTGCCATGCCGATGTGCATTCCGGCATTTTGCGCCGCGCGAGCATCCGTCAGTCCCGCCTGTTTGCCTTTGACGGTGCGCAGCAGGCAACACCGCCACCCGTTGCGGCTAGGTGTTCTTAGGGTGTTTTCTGGCGCGCTGATACAGCCAGCCAGCGAAGGCCGCCCAGACAATGGTGGATCCGAAAAATAGCGGCGCAGATTTTGAAGAACGGGTCAGATCCGGGAAAAAGCCAGCCCAATAAATGTAGCAGTCGACGATAGCTGCACTGACTGCCCCCGCCAACGCCGCGTCGCGAGGACGCGCGGACTTCAGCGCGGGAATCCAGTGCAAGACGGGCACGCCCACCATCAAGAATGCAGGCAACCCCATCACGAATGACGTAACAAAAAAGATAAAAAGAACGACAAAACCGCCAAAAAAAGGAACGGGATGAACAGGACGATGCCACTGAAAAATGAGGCGGCGAAGCACGCGTATATCGCGGCGGCGATAATCTTCAATCCCGCCTTCGTCAGCTGTGCCACGGTCAGCAGCAGCGTATTGCGCTGCAGCGGCTCCGTCATGCCTGCCGCATCGCAATCAAGGCCATGCTGGGAATCAATGTCAGCGCTCCACTGAGGAGGCGGTTGCTGCCACCAAGCCTGATTGCCTGGCGCGGCCTCACGCTGCCAGGTTGGAAGTTGCGATCAGATCCCCTTTGCTGAAATGTTCCCGGCCGGGATGAAAGAGCGCCGGGTGTGGCCAGGTAAATGCCGCTGTCGTGCTGACGAACACGAGTGGTTTGCCTTTCGGGCCGTATTCGATCACGAAACCGGCCAATTCCAACCCCAACGACGGCAGGACACCGCTGTTGTGACGCCAAAAGACGGCACGGGCTGCCTGTCCAGGTGTCCAATACACGTGTTTGGGATCGCCGCTGAATCGCGATATGTCCTGGAACCTGGCCGCGATGATGTCGGACGGCCCGATCGAGATAGCGCAAGCGCCCCCGGTGAAACGCGCACAACGGCGCACCGCGATGACGGAGCTGGTTGATTGCAAGGCTACCGGCAGGCAGCGAGTCTGCGGCGATTTCCTCGATAGGCCCCATGACCGCTTCGACCTCGGCAACTTGCGCTTGCGTC
Source organism: Xanthomonas phaseoli pv. phaseoli (assembly GCA_022749655.1). Taxonomy (GTDB): domain Bacteria; phylum Pseudomonadota; class Gammaproteobacteria; order Xanthomonadales; family Xanthomonadaceae; genus Xanthomonas; species Xanthomonas phaseoli. The sequence goes on along the minus strand of CP094243.1, from coordinate 301,243 downwards.
ATGTCGAACTCGAGTGGTCCCACGCCGCCATTGGAAGTGCTAGTGCAGAGTGCCATCAGGGTGATCTTCCAGCCTCTTCACTGTCTGGAGCGCACAACGCGGCCTGGGAGGCGAGCCGTCGAACTACACCGGCGCCTCGAAAACCACGTCGCGCCGTGAATGGGCACGACGTGGTGTTGCTTACCTGCTCTGACTCGGCGCGCGATTGAAATAGGCCGTGCGCATCATCGGGTTGCCATCTTTGAAATACGCTTCGATTTCGGTCATGACTTTGCCATCGGCGCTGACCGTATAGGTGCGGGTGGAGGCGGGGACGCCTTGATACATCAGCTGCATCACCAGTACACCGGGCTCTGGCATTTTGACCGCGGCGCGGTCCACCAGATATGTACCGGACGCCCGACCCGGGGTGCCATCCAGCAGTAGCGTGGATTGCGCTTGCAGCTTCGTATCGTCGTGTTCGACGATTTCGGCATGGGTTGCCCACTTGTTGCCCGAGACCTGCTTGAACTGCAAAACGACACGTTTGGGGCGTACAGCTTCCGGCATCGGAAGGCTGCTGGTGTCCAGCAGCCAGGTTCCGACCAGTGGCGATGCGGGGGTCGGCGCGGAGAATGCGGGGGTGGCCTGCAACAGGACGGCAGCCACCAGTGCAACGCGTGCGGTTTTCATGAGAACTCCCTGATCCAGACGTGATCCTTGCGGGCAGTCGGCCGACTGTTGCAAGGCAGTGCGATTGGAATCGACTTCGCGTAGACCGTCCGGCTCCGGCTCCGGCCCGAGGGCGATACTCACTGCTGCCACGTGTGGAGTCAAATGACGACCCTTGAAGACATATCGCACCGGCGGCCCTCGTTTCCCATCGTCTGATGGGCGCTGCAATCAGCGGGCGCCATGAACCAAGACACCCGCACTAGGCGGGTGTCTTGTGGAATCCAGTGTGCATGCCTTGCCAGCTGCACTCGCAGCCCTACGCCTTATCGGCATCCAGGTGATAGCGCGTGGCCTCGGCTACTTCGTTCTTCGAGCCCAGGAACACCGGTACGCGCTGGTGCAATTGTGTGGGCTGGATCTCCAGGATGCGTTCGCGCCCGGTGGTGGCCGCGCCGCCGGCCTGTTCCACCAGCATGCTCATCGGGTTGGCTTCGTACATCAGGCGCAGCTTGCCCGGCTTGGAGGCGTCCTTCTTGTCCCAGGGGTAGATGAAGATGCCGCCGCGGGTGAGGATGCGGTGCACGTCGGCCACCATGCTGGCGATCCAGCGCATGTTGAAATCCTTGCCGCGGGCGCCCTCCTTGCCGGCCAGCAGGTCGCCCACGTAGGCCTGCATTGCCGGTTCCCAGTGGCGTTGGTTGGACATGTTGATGGCGTATTCGGCGGTGTCTTCGGGCACGCGCATGTTGGCCTGGGTCAGCAGGAAGCTGCCTTCCTCGCGCTCCAGCGTAAAGGCGTGGGTGCCGTGGCCCAGCGTGAGCACCAGCATGGTGCTGGGGCCGTAGATGCAGTAGCCGGCAGCGACCTGTTGGGTGCCCGGCTGCAGGAAGTGCTCATCGCCCGGCTTTTCCGTGCCCTTTGGCGCGCGCAGCACCGAGAAGATGGTGCCCACCGAGACATTGACGTCGATGTTGGAACTGCCGTCGAGCGGGTCGAACAACAGCAGGAAATCGCCGCTGGGGTATTGGTCGGGCACCGGCTGGCTGTGGTCCATTTCTTCGGACGCGCACGCGGCCAGATGGCCGCCCCAGGCATTGGCTTCCAGCAGGATGTCGTTGCTCAGCACATCGAGCTTTTCTGTGCTTCGCCCTGCACGTTGCCGGTACCGGCATCGCCGAGCACGCCGCCCAGGGCGCCCTTGCTCACGGCGATGGAGATGCGCTTGCAGGCGCGCGAGACGATGGTGATCAGCTGGCGCAATTCCGCATCGATACGGCCGGCGTGTTGCTCTTCGATCAGGAAGCGGGTCAGCGAGGGACGCGACATGGGAACGGGCAGCCTGTGTAGGAAGTGGGCCGCCATTGTCGCCATTGCCGCGTTAGATTTCGATCACTTGATGCGCGGTTTGCATCGCCGGTGATCGAATATGTGCGAATGGGGCCGGTGATGGCGATGCTTGCCCCCATCCGCCCTTCGGGCACCTTCCCCCGTAGACGGGGAAGCAAGCGGCGTCGCCGGGCAAAAGAAACCGGGAGGCGTGCGCGCTCCCGGTTTGCAGTCCTTCCCTGCAGCTGCGTGCAGCGGCGGACGCTTACACCCGGCTGACAGTGGCCACGGCCTGGGCCACGTAGTCCAGGTTGCGCTGGCTCAGTGCGGCCACGCAGATGCGGCCAGTGCCGACGGCGTAGATCGCGAATTCGTCGCGCAGGCGGTCCACCTGCGTGCGGGTCAGGCCTGAGTACGAAAACATGCCGGCCTGGCGCTGGATGAAGTCGAATTCCGGCGCACCCAGCGTGGCGAGTTTTTCCACCAGCCCGGCGCGCAGGGAATGGATGCGCTCGCGCATTTCGGTCAGTTCCTGCTCCCACAGATCGCGCAGCTCCGGGCTGGTCAGCACGCCGGCCACCAGTGCGGCGCCGTGCGTGGACGGGCTGGAGTAGATCGTGCGAATGATGCGCTTGACCTGCGACTGCACGGCCTTGGCTTCGGCGGCGGTGGCCGAGACCACCGACAGCGCGCCCACGCGCTCGCCATACAGCGAGAACGACTTGGAGTAGGAGCTGGCCACCACGTAGCTGTCGATGCCTTCGGCCGCCAGCAGGCGCACCGCGTAGGCATCGGCCTCGATACCCTGGTCGAAGCCCTGGTAGGCGATGTCGACGAACGGGAACAGGTTGCGTTCCTTCAACAGCCCGGCCACCTGCTTCCACTGCTCGCGGCTCAGGTCCGCGCCGGTGGGGTTGTGGCAGCAGGCGTGCAGCAACACCACGGTGCCCGGCTCCAGCGTGGCCAGGTCGGCGAGCATGCCGTCGAAGTTCAGGCCATGGCTGGCGGCATCGAAGTAGGTGTAATCGACAACCTCGAAACCGGCCGCGCCGAACACTGCGCGATGGTTTTCCCAGCTGGGGTTGCTGATGGCGATGGTGGCGGTGGGCAGCAGCTTCTTGAGCAGGTCGGCACCCACGCGCAATGCGCCGCTGCCGCCCACGGTCTGCGAGGTCGCCACGCGGCCGGAGGTCACCAGCGCAGAGTCGGCGCCGAACAGCAGCTCCTGGGTGGCCTTGTCGTATGCAGCCAGGCCGTCGATGGGCAAATAGCCGCGCGGTTTGGCGTCTTGCGCCAGCTGCTGCTCGATCTTGTGCACGGCGCGCAACAGCGGGATGCGCCCGTTCTCGTCGTAATAGATGCCCACGCCCAGGTTGACCTTGTTGGGGCGGCTGTCGGCGTTGTAGGCCTCGGTCAGGCCCAGGATGGGGTCGCCTGGAACCTGTTCCACGTTTGCAAAGAAGGACACGGCAAGACTCGCTGAAGGACGAAAGAGTGGGGTACTTCCGGATCGTTGGCCGCTGCTGGGCCAAACCACCTCATCGTAGCAGCCCATGGCCGGCGTAGCATGCTTCGTTCCGTACGCAACAATGCACTGACAGTACGGATGAGGGACACTAGATGCATGTCCAGACTCACCTTGTTGGCCGCCGCCTGCGGCCTGTTCGCCACGGGCGCCACATCGCCCGTCCTGGCCGCTGATCCGGCGCCGCCCGCCGCCACCCCGATCCAGCGCCTGCCCACCGTGCAGGTGGACGCCGCGCGTGTGCGCGGGGTGGACGACTTCGACCTGCCGGCCTCGTTCACCGTGGTGGCGGCCGATGACGACAACCGCCGCGGCGCGCAGGTCTCCGAGTTGCTGGACGGCATCCCCGGGCTGGTGGCGCGCGACCGCCAGAACTACGCGCAGGACACCCAGCTGTCGATCCGCGGCTTCGGCGCGCGCTCCACCTTCGGCGTGCGCGGGGTGCGCCTGCTGGTGGACGGCATCCCGGCCAGCATGCCCGATGGCCAGGGCCAGCTGTCGCACTTCAACGTGCTGGGCGCGCAGCGGGTGGAAGTGCTGCGCGGACCGTTTTCGGCGTTGTACGGCAATTCCTCCGGCGGCGTGCTGCAGCTGTGGAGCGCCGACGGCCAGCCGGACGACCCGTGGCGGCTGCGCGCCACCTATGGCAGCAACGCCACCGTCAATGTCGGTGCGCAATTGCTCGGCCAGCAGGGCGCGGTGCACTACAACGTGGCGGCCAATCATTTCGACACCGATGGCTTCCGCGCCCATAGCCGCGCCAGGCGCGAGTCGGTCAATGCCAAGCTGGGTTTTGATCTCGCCGAAGGCCGCCGGCTGGACCTGGTGCTCAATTATCTGGACGCACCCGATGCCCAGGATCCGCTCGGTCTGACCCGCGCCCAGTTCAACGCCGACCCGGCGCAAGCCACCTCGGTGGCCACCCAGTTCAACACCCGCAAATCGGTGCGTCAGTCGCAGGCCGGTGCGATCTTCACCCAGCAATGGGACAACCAGACGTTGCGCTTGATGGCCTATGGCGGGCAGCGCAGCGTGGAGCAGTTCCTGGCGATCCCGGTGGCGGTGCAGCGCAACCCGCTGCATTCGGGTGGCGTGATCGATCTGGACAGCAATTACGACGGTGCCGACGCGCGTTGGGCCTGGCAGGGCGACGCGCTGGGCCGGCCCCTGCAGCTGACCGTCGGCGCCAATGTCGACCGCCAGCGCCAGCATCGCACCGGTTACGAAAACTTCCTCGGCGATACGCTGGGCGTCAAGGGCGCACTGCGCCGCAACCAGCGCGACCAGGTCGAGAACGTGGACCAGTTTGCGCAACTGTGGTGGCAGTGGAACGAGCGTTGGTCGGCACTGCTGGGCGTGCGCCATAGCCAGGTGCGCTTCGACTCGGACGACCACTACATCGTCGGGCGCAATCCCGACGACAGCGGCCGGCGCGATTATTCGGCGACCACGCCGGTCGCCGGCATCGTGTTCCGTGCCGCGGAGGATCTGCGTTTCTACGCCTCGGTCGGACGCGGCTTCGAAACGCCCACCTTCAACGAACTGGGCTACCGCAGCGATGGCGGCGCCGGCCTGGCGCTGGACCTGGGCGCGGCCACCAGCCGCAACTACGAAGTGGGCAGCAAGTGGCGCGCGCAAAGCGGCGCGGCGCTGGAATTTGCGCTCTTCCGCGCCGACACCGACGACGAGCTGGCGGTGGCCAGCAATACCAACGGGCGCAGCACCTATCGCAACATCGGCGCCACCCGGCGCCAGGGTGCAGAGCTCAGCTGGCAACAGCCAATCGGTGCCGCCCAGCAGCTTGCAGCTGGCCTATACCTTCGTCGATGCCACCGTGCGCGATGGCTACCTCACCTGTGCCAGCAGCGGCTGCGCCACGCCTACCGCAGTGGTGGCCATTGGTTCGCGCCTGCCGGGCGTGCCGCGCCAGCAGCTGTTTGCACGCTGGCAATGGCAGCCGGCGCAGTGGCAGTTCGCTGCCGAATCGGTGGCCTCCGGCGCCACCGTGGTCAACGACTTGGCGACCGAGCGCGCGCCGGGCTACGCGCTGGTGAACCTGGAAGCCTCGCGTCGCTGGACGACGACCTACGGCGCACTGCGCACCTTCGCACGCATCGACAATGTGCTGGACCGGCAGTACGTGGGCTCGGTCATCGTCAACGATGGCAACGGCCGCTATGACGAACCTGGCCCGGACCGCACCTACACGGTGGGCCTGCAGTGGGATTTCGCGCACTGAGTCCAGCCTGTCTGCGACGCGCAACCGCGCCTTGCCGGCTACCGTTTTTCATACAGTAGTTCGCTGCGGGCCGCTCGCCAGGCAGGGCCACGGCTAAGATCCCGGCAGACTGGTCCGGAAGCTGCGCCATGCGAACGACTGCGACGTCCCTGCCAAGTCGGCCGTCCGTGCAGTCGCCCGGCGCCGACGCCAGCGTGCCTGTCTGCGTTGCTGTCTCTGCCTGCCGCGAGCGCGACCGCGCAGGGGTTTCGCCGGCCTCGGCGCTTCGCCGGTCAGGCGTGTGCGCCAGGCGCCGCGTTCGGTCGCGGCAAACGCGACACCGTCCTCTGGCGCGCGCCTGCTGCAGATCGATGCGCAAACCTGCGATCTCGCCGCTGCGATTGCGCAGGTCGATGGTACAGTGGCGCAGTCGCCCGGGCAGGATGGGCAATGGGAGATGCACTGCTGCGTGGTGCTCGAATGCATGCGCGCCTGCGCCAGCGAAGCGTACACGGCGGATCTGGCGGCGGTCGCCGATATCGGTGGGCTCCATCTCGATGCGCCGATGTCCACGCCGCGGTTGAAACTGTGGGAGGGCGCGACGGACGAGGCGATCGTCGTGGTGCTGGGCTGTTCCGGCACGCGCCTGGATGCTGCGGACGATGTGTTATGCGACCTGAAGAGCCAAATCGCCCGGCCGCACGTCAATCTGTTGGACGAGCGCTTGCTGACGTTGGGCAATGTGGGCGCCGGCTGGCAGGAATGGTGGCAGTCCGAGGCGCAGCTGCCGCGCACCGACGGCGCTGTCATGAAGGACGTGCTGACACGTTATGCGGACCGCGCGCGGGGCAGCGGCAAGGCGCTGTCGATCTCATTGACGGGGCACAGCCTGGGCGCGGCCGTGGCCACGGTCGCCGGCTTCGATATTGCGCACTTCCTGCGTGCGGACGGGGTCAGCGGCAATGTCAGCGTGTATGCCTTCAACCCGCCACGCCTGGGGCAGGCGGGCATCGAGACGGTCTATATGGAGACACTGAAATCCAAGGACAGCGCACTGCGATTCGCGCTGCGCCAGTTCGTCCGTGCGCTGGATCCGATCCAGTCCACGCCGTTGTTCATGCATCACCCGCACTGGCACCACGACAGCGATGCTGCAGCCGCTGCCGAGCGTGACGGCAGCGGCTGCGGCGATCGCTTCGCGCAGTTCGTCACCTCTACCGACCAGCCGGCCAGCAGGATCAATCTGGCCGACAACCACGAATTGACGCTGTGGCGCCCTATTTCCTGTCCACGATCCAACCGGCCGAGCTGCGGCGTATCTTCGCTCCCATGCAGGCGCAGCCGGCGATATCGAAAGGCTCGCGTCTTTCCCGCAGGGACCTGCTCGCTCCGTTCCTGCCGCGCCCTCGGCCATCGATCGAGAACGGGCCAGAGTGAGGCAGTGACGTCGTAGCCGATGCGTCGCCCAACATGCCTGATCTTGCTTGGCCGGTGAACGTCGCAGCGACATGCGCCGCAATGGGCGCGTTTCCCACGTTGTGCGTCTGCCAGCGCCGAACGGACAGGCGGTTGGCCGGGCATCTCGTCACGCAACGGGACGCTGCCGTCGGCCTGGCGCAGCCGCTCGGCCGATCCGCCGCGGCGCACCGGCGTGGCGCGGCGCGACAGCGAAAATCCGGCATCGCTGGCCTGGTGCCGGTTGGCTTGCGCTAAACCACCCTGCGTGCAGCCAGATCACTGCCAGGAACGCGTATCAGTCATCGCTCCCCGTGGAGGGCGCGCTTCCCGGCTTCTTGGCCGGCGTCTGATCATCGGCGGGAATCAGGCGCCCGGGCGCATCGCCAGCGCCGCGGTCTTCATAGTGTTCGGCGTCGCGCTTGCCATGCTGTTCGCCCGGCTGGGTGGGTTGGTCGCGTAAAGGGTCGCGGGACATGGTGGACTCCTGACAGCAAGATGGGCGAGCAGTTCACCGCGCCTGCGGTGAAGGGCACGCAAATCGCGTCGTGCAAGCGAATTTCTCACGCATGGCTCACGGCAGCGGCGTTACTGATGTCAGCCCCCAATGCCGCACCGTGGAGCCGCCATGCGCCCCCAGGATCGCCGCCCCGACCGTCGCCTGTTCAGTGCCCATGTCGAGCCCGCTCCGCCCAGGCGCGCGCATCGCACTTCGCCCGTGCCGGACACCGCGGGCGTGGCGCAGGACTTCCATTGCTACAGCCTGGCCGACTACCAGCGCCGCCGCCGGCGTGGCGGGCCGACCTGGCGCGACCTATCGCCGGCCTATGCGTTCGCGCGGTTCACCCATGCCGCCGACTGGCCGCGTGGGGCCGATATCGATTGCGAGCAGGCCCTGGCTGCGCAGTGGGACAGCATGCGTGGCGCCTCGCGACTGGACTGGCCGCATGTGCGCGACATCGTCGAAGATGCCTGGCTGGCCCTGGACCACATTCCCGAAGCGGCAATTCATGGAGCAGCGCACTGATGGCACGACCGATCTGGACCGGCACCCTTTCCTTCGGCTTGCTCAACGTGCCGGTGTCGTTGATGTCGGGCGAGCGCAAGGTGGATCTGCATTTCCGGATGCTGGATTCGCGCGACAAAAAACCGATCCGCTTCGAACGCGTCAATGCCGACACCGGCGACGAGGTGCCGTGGAAGGAGATCGTCAAGGCATTCGAATACGACAAGGGCAGCTACGTCATCGTCGAAGAACAGGATATCCGCTCTGCGGCGCCGGAAAGCCATGAAACGGTCGAGGTGGAAACCTTCGTCGATGCCGCCGACATCGATCCACGCTATTTCGAAAAGCCCTACATCCTGGTGCCGGGCAAGAAGGCCGAAAAGGGCTACGTGCTCCTGCGCGAAACCTTGCGCGACACCGGCAAGGTGGGCATTGCCAAGGTAGTGATCCGCACCCGCGAGTATCTGGCGGCGGTGATGCCGCAGGGCGATGCATTGATCTTGTTGCTGCTGCGTTATCAGCAGGAGGTGGTGGACCCGCAGGACTTCAAACTGCCGGCCGGTGCGGTGGGCGAGTACCGCATCACGCCCAAGGAACAGGAGATGGCCAAGCAGCTGATCGAGTCGATGTCCGGCACCTGGCAGCCGGAGGATTACCACGACGAATTCCGCGGCAAGCTGGAAAAGATCCTGCGCAAGCGCATCCAGGAGAAGGGCGGCACGACCACCGTGGACGTCGAGCCCCCTCAGCATGAAGACGCCACTACCAACGTGGTGGACTTCATGTCGTTGCTGCAGAAGAGCCTGCAGGCCAACACGCGCACGCCAGCCAAGAAATCCAGCACGGCCGAAACGGCAAGCGCACCTGCGAAGAAAACGGCCAGCAAAAAAGCGGCGAAGAAGGCTGTCAAGAAGACCGCAGGCAAGGCGACCAAGAAGACTGCCGCCAAGAGCGCTGCACCCCGGCGCAAGGCCGGATAATCGGGCGCGCCAAGCGCACCATGCCTGGCGTGCAGCTGAGGTGGCGCACGTCCCGCAGCGATGCTGTGCACCTGGCGCCGCCAGGAGCGAGGTTGGGACTACCGGCGCCGTCCTCATCAGCAGCCGGGCCGGTGGCGCCAGAGCAACAACACGCTGTATGAGCGTCGTTGAATGCGAGAGATCGACACCCGTTTCCGGGCTATCTGCGCCGGCAAGCGATGAGGTCAGGGTCGTTCGCCGCGTCCAGAGCGACGAAGAAAGTGCCCTGCCGCCATGCGTGCCTGACCGGTGCCTGGAATCGGCAGTGCCGCGCTGGTCTCGGCGCGCCCTGCACACCTGCCGGGCGACGGTCGCGACATTGCCAGCCGCTTCAGGGCGAGATCGTCTCTGCCCGCTCGCGCGTGACCCGGCTCAACGCGTCGGCACTGATGTCGGCGATGGACTGCGTGCCGGTCAGCGTCATCGCCACGCGCATTTCCTTTTCGATCAGGGTCAGCAGGTTTTCCACGCCGGCCTGGCCGCCAGCCGCCAGCGCGTAGACGAACGCGCGGCCCAGCAGTACCGCATCGGCACCCAGGGCCAGCATGCGCACCACGTCCAGCCCGCTGCGGATGCCCGAGTCGGCCAGGATCTTCAGCTCGCCCTTCACCGCATCGGCGATGGCCGGTAGCGCGCGTGCGCTGGACAGCACGCCGTCGAGCTGACGGCCGCCGTGGTTGGAGACCACGATGCCGTCGGCGCCGAAGCGCACCGCATCGCGTGCATCCTCCGGGTCCAGGATGCCCTTGATCACCATTGGCCCGGTCCAGAATTCGCGAATCCATTCCAGGTCTTTCCAGGCAATGGACGGGTCGAAGTTGGCGCCCAGCCAGCCGATGTAATCCTGCAGGCCGGTAGGGCTGCCGCGGTAGGCGGAGATGTTGCCCAGATCGTGCGGCTTGCCGAGCAAGCCCACGTCCCAGGCCCAGCGCGGGTGCGTCACCGCCTGCAGCATGCGCCGCAGCGCCGCGTTGGGCCCGCTCATGCCCGAGTGCGCATCGCGGTAGCGCGCGCCGGGCGTGGGCATGTCCACGGTGAACACCAGCGTGGTCACGCCCGCGGCCCTGGCCCGTTCCAGCGCATTGCGCATGAAGCCACGGTCCTTGAGCACATAGAGCTGGAACCACATCGGCCGTTCGATGGCCGGCGCCACTTCCTCGATCGGGCACACCGACACCGTGGACAGGGTGAACGGGATCCCGCGCGCGGCCGCCGCACGGGCGGCCTGCACTTCGCCGCGGCGTGCATACATGCCGGTGAGGCCGACCGGCGCCAATGCCACCGGCATCGCCAGGGTTTCGCCGAACAGCTCGGTGCTCAGGCGCAGATCCGACATATTGCGCAGCACCCGCTGGCGCAGCGCCACGTCGGCCAGGTCCGAGACATTGCGCCGCAAGGTGTGCTCGGCATACGCGCCGCCATCGATGTAATGGAACAGGAAGGGCGGCAGGCGTGCTTCGGCGGCGGCGCGGTAATCGGAAGCGGCGGAAATGATCATCGAAGACGGCACGGCAGCGGCGGGGAGCCGCCGAGTGTAAGACGATCGGTGGAGCCGGTGGGTTGCCAGGCCCGCCGCGGCCGGGCCGCGAGATTGCGGGGCGTCTCGATGCCTGGCGTTGCCGCCTGCCGCACAGTCGCTGGCCTCACCACACCAGTGGCAGCAGGCGCCGGCTCTGCTTCGCATACGCCGGGTAAGCCACCGGAAACGCGCGCCGCAACGCGGCCTCTTCGATGCGAATGCGGTGCAGGAACACCCAGGTCACCGGCACCACGATCGCCATCACCGACAACGCATTGCCCATGCCCAGCGCCAGCCCGTAAAAGGCCAGCAGCGCGCCGGTGTACGACGGGTGCCGCAGCCAGCGATACGGGCCGCGACGCACCAACTGGTGATCGGGCTGGATGGTCACATCCACCGTGAACCAGCGCGCCAGCACCTGGATGGCCCACACGCGCAACGCCAGCCCGCTACCGATCAAGGCGCAGCCGGCCCACTGCAGCGACGCATCCCAGCCCTGCGGCCAGTGCGCCAGGCCGCTATAGGCCAGCACCACCGCAACAGCGACTGCTGCAGACAGCACCCGCCACAGGTGTTTCAGGGTGCCTTGATCGTGCACGCCACCATCGCTGGCGCGGCGACGACGGCTGAGCAGCAGCTCATAGCCACCCCAGACCAGGTTGAGCGCAACAAACAGACTGGAAGCAGACATGGTGTGACTCCGTGGCAACGCGGTGAGTGGATGAGGCCAGTCTGCGCGCGCACCACGCCCGTGCCAGGGGCCGCAGGTCATCGATCCCACCTGCCAGAAGTCACCTTCTGCCTGCGCACCATTGCCGAGCGCCTGCATGGCGGTCAGCATCGCCGCATGAACTCTTCCTTCTGCCACCTGTTACATCCGCTGCGTCTGGCCGCTGCGTTCACCATTGCCGCGGTCGCACTGTCGTTCATGCCCGATGCCTCTGCCCACGGTGCCTGGCGCTGGGGCGCGCTGGCCGGCTTCACCGCATTGTTCGTGTTGCACACCGTGTTGCCGCAAACGCATGCGCTGCGCACGGTGGCCACCCTGCTGCAAGCGGTGTTGGCATTGCTGCTGGTCTGGATCGAGCCGCGTGCCGGCACCGCGCCGGTCCTGCTGGTGATGCTGGTGGCGCAGGCGGGCATGACCTGGCCGCCGTTGCGCGTGCTGCTGCTGGCGCTGGCGTTGAATGCGGGCATGTACGCGGTGCTGGTGCACGCAGGCTTCGATCGCGCCTTGTTGATCGTGAGCATCTATGCCGGCTTCCAGGCCTTCGCCGCACTCACCGCGCATTACGCCCGCAGTGCCGAGCGGGCGCGCGACGCCTTGGCCTACGTCAACGCCGATCTGCTGGCTACCCGCGCGTTGCTGGCCGACAGTGCGCGCGATGCCGAGCGTTTGCGGCTGGCGCGCGAGTTGCACGATGTGGCCGGGCACAAGCTCACCGCCATGCGCATCAACCTGCGCCTGCTCAGCGCCGACCCGGCCCTGGCGCAGCGCGACGAGGTGGCGGTGGTGGAACAGTTGTCGGCCGAACTGCTGTCGGACATCCGCAACGTGGTGCAATCGCTGCGCGACGACCAGGGCCTGGACCTGCAGACTGCCTTGCGTGCACTGGCCGCCCCGTTCCCGCGCCCGGCGCTGCGCCTGCAGATCGATGCCGAGGTGCGTGTCACCGATGCGCGCGTGGCCGAGCTGCTGCTGCGGCTGGTGCAGGAGGCACTGACCAACGCCGCGCGGCATGCCGACGCCGATGGAGTGGCCGTGCACCTGCATTGCGCAGGCGCACAGTTGCACGTGGACATCTGCGACGATGGCCGCCGCGCCGAGCGCATCAGCGAAGGCAACGGCATTACCGGCATGCGCGAACGCCTGGCCGCATTGCACGGCCAGCTGGACCTTGGCCGCACGCCCACCGGCGGCATGCACCTGATCGCGAGACTACCGGTATGAGTTCACGTCGTATTGCCCTGGCCGACGACCAGATCCTGGTGCGCGCCGGCCTGCGCGAGCTGCTGCAGCAGCAGGGCGTGGAGGTGGTGTGCGAAGCCGACGACGGCCAGGGCCTGCTGGATGCGCTGGCCATCCATACGGTGGACGTGGTGCTCAGCGACATCCGCATGCCCGGCCTGGACGGCATCCAGGCACTGGAGCACCTGCGCGCCCGCGGCGACCGCACCCCGGTGCTGCTGCTCACCACCTTCGACGACAGCGACCTGCTGCTCCGCGCCAGCGAGGCCGGTGCGCAGGGCTTCCTGCTCAAGGACGCCGCCCCGGAAGACCTGCGCGAGGCGATCGAGCGCATTGCCGCAGGCGACACCTTGCTGCAACCGGTCAGTACCGACCCGGTGCGCGCCCGCTACCAGTTCCGCGACCAGCAGGCCCCGCGGGAGACCTTCAACGAACGCGAGGTGGCGATCCTGCGCCTGCTGGCCGGAGGCTATTCCAACAAGGAAATCGCCCGCACCCTGTTCCTGGCCGAAGGCACGGTGAAGAACTACGTCTCCACCATCCTGGAAAAGCTGGGCACCCGCGACCGCACGCGGGCGGTGTTGAAGGCGATCACGTTGCGGGTGATTTGAGGGCGGGGAATGGGGAATCGGGAATCGGGAATCGGGAATCGGGATTTGAGATTGGGGATTGGGGATTCGAGATTGGGGATTCGGAAAAGCGGGCAGGTGGGGATCGGATCGGAAAGCCCTAGAGCTAAAGAGAACCTAAGCCCCTCTCCCCCGGGAGAGGGGTTGGGGTGAGGGTACGGCGGCAGACAGCCAACCCGGACAAGCCCAGCCATCACCTGAACTGCAGTCGGTCTCACCGGCGAATTCTGCCTGACATCCCAGACCGTGCGCAGCCTTGCACCGTCATCCTGCAACTACGCGCCACCTTGTCCCGCCGCAGAACGACCGAAGTCTGCTGCTGCCCGACACGACGCAAGCCCCTCTCCCCGGGAGAGGGGTTGGGGCGAGGGTACGGCGGAAGACAGCCAACCCGAACAAAGCTCAGCCATCACCTGAACTTGCAGTCGGTCTCACCGGCCGCTTCCGCCTGGCATCCCAGAACAGTGCGCAGCCTTGCACCGTCATCCTGCAACTACGCGTCACCTTGTCCCACCGGAGAAGGACCGAAATCTGCTTGCTGCCCCGACACGACGCAAGCCCCTCTCCCTCCGGGAGAGGGGTTGGGGTGAGGGTACGGCGGCAGACAGCCAACTCGAACAAGCCCAGCCATCACCTGAACTTGCAGTCGGCCTCACCGGCCGCTTCCGCCTGGCATCCCAGAACAGTGCGCAGCCTTGCACCGTCATCCTGCAACTACGTGCCACCTTGTCCCGCCGCAGAACGACCGAAGTCTGCTGCTGCCCGACACGACGCAAGCCCCTCTCCCCCGGAGAGGGGTTGGGGTGAGGGTACGGCGGCAGACAGCCAACTCGAACAAGCCCAGCCATCACCTGAACTTGCAGTCGGCCTCACCGGCCGCTTCCGCCTGGCATCCCAGAACAGTGCGCAGCCTTGCACCGTCATCCTGCAACTACGTGCCACCTTGTCCCGCCGCAGAACGACCGAAGTCTGCTGCTGCCCGACACGACGCAAGCCCCTCTCCCCCTGGAGAGGGGTTGGGGTGAGGGTACGGCCTATACCACTTGCTGCCATTTCGCCCCAGACACGCTGTCCCGGGTGCCGAGCTTGTTCAGGCCTACATTGCTATGTGACTGTTTTATAAGTATTTATAGCCAGCCGTCAGCTTCGGCAAGCAACCGTAAGGTTGCCGTCAGGTCTGGCGCGAGGCCACGCACGAAGGTGATCCGGCGGCCAGCGACGCCGCCCGGGGACGCGCCGCGCTCCGGTCTTTGCGGAGTCCGTCATGCGTCTGGCCCGGTCGTGGTTCGTGGTGATCGTCGTGCTGTCCACCAGCGCCTGGGGGCGTCGACCCAGGCCGAATTGCCGGTCAGTTGGCCCCGCGCAGCCTTGCCGACCCAAGCGGTCGCCGAACGCGACATGCGTGTCGTCGTGGGATGCGCGTCGGCAGTGCAGGGAACCGCTGCCCACGCCTGCGATCGACTGATCAGGCGCTTCGATGGAGCAGGTTGCCGGCAAGGTCTGGCGAGTCGCCCACGCCAGGTCGGCCAAACCGATGACCCTGAACGCGCGGGCATCGGCACGGGCATGTCCGGCACGTGGTCGAGCCGTGGCCAGATCAAGCCGGCTTTCAGCAACGAAACCGAGCGCGACGAGCGGCTGCGCAGGTCGGCCGACAGCTAGCCACGCTCCTAGGGTGACCTGGGATGCACCACGCCCGCAGCGGCGGCTAGGAGCGGGCGCCACGCAGTGCATGCGGCGCCAGATCGATGCCGCGGGCGGGCAGCAGCACGCCATCATCCTGCAGGATCGGGCGACACGCGCTAGACGCGCAGCAACACGGTCGATGCGAAGGAACGTATAAAGACGCAAGGCCGCATGGAGCGGCCATGCTGATGTGCAGCGTTGAGGAAGTGACACGATGGGCAGGTATCGGATTGGCTGCGCCGTTTTGGCTATCGCCTGTTTGCTCATGGCCGCCACCGGCTGTGCAAAGCAGCCGACGTTATCGTCGCGACTGATCGTGACCGTCGACGCGCCGATGCTGGAACAGGGGGCGCGGTCATCGTATCGGCGCGTCCGATTGCCGATCGCGAGTGGCGCCTGCTTGAGGGCGCCAGGTCAACCAAGGCCGGGTACGAGAAAGAATTTCAAGTCACCGTCGCCTCGCCGGCATCGATCATCGAGCTGCATTACCCTGAAAGCGGAACCTATAGCTTCAAGCTTCAGCCGGCAGCACGTGCCAAAACACATCAACTCCAATCGCGTCGGGTGCTGATCGGCCAGGCCGACCTGACGGATCCGCAGACAAAACGCCAAGTGCATTGGCCTTCGATGAGTGTTGTCCATGTCAGCGGCAGCACCTATCCGGAAGGGTGGGCGCGCATTCTCGCGTCCACGTTCGACGTGCCTTTCAAAAGCGATGCGCCAGACAACTATGTGATATCCAGTTTTCCTGCCGGTCGCGTGATTGCCCTGACGCCCAAGGCCATCGATACCTACGTTCGGGACACCAACTGAGCACCTGCCTGCAGGCGCATCGCGCGTGCAGGAAGTCCGCTGCGGCCGGGTCCCTTGTCGTGTGCGCCTGAGCCATCGCTTGATCGCGCGGCGGCTCCCGTCCGGCGGCGAACCGTCGGACGGAAATGGACGCAAGGATCAGTGACGCCCGAATTCGGTCGGCGAAATTTCCGGGTCGTTGCCGACCTGGGGGTCGCAGCTGAAATGCGCGCCGGTGTGGGTATCTTTCACCACCACGCTGAAAAAGATCAGGGTCTGGTCTTTATTGGCATTGACCACCTCTACCCAACTGCCGTTGGGGTCAATTTTCGCCGGGCCGATCTGCCCCGTCGAATCGGAATTCAGCAGGCTGATGATCTTGAAGCGGTGGGGCACCGATTTGCAGAACGCATAGCGCAGGGTCACGCCCTGTTCGCCTTTGCCACAGATGAGCAGGTCCGGCGAGAAGCTGTAGAAGTAGGTGCCCCTGCCGGTATTGCCGCCGAAGCCCACGTGCGCCACGGTCAGTTCGATGGGGATGATCTTGGGATCGGTCATGACGTTGGTGATTCCTTGAAGAGCGGGGCATAGAGGGAAACGAATCCCGGGTGGCGGTAGCCCGCTTGATACAGCCATCCGAGCTGTTGCGTCACGGCAGCGCGCCGACCCAGATGGATCTGTGCGCGAATCCAGGGGTCGAGCAAGGTCTTGTCGCGACTATTGCCGATATCGGCGCCGAGCACTGCCACCGTGCGTTGCCAGGCGGCGCGTGCACCGACGTGATCGCCGCTGGCGTCCAGTTGTTCGCCATACCAAACCAGGGCATGCGCCAGCGCCGAGACGCCGAGCAGATCGGCGGGCCTGGACCGATGCAAGGCGTCCAGCCGCGCCACGATCGCCGCCAGGCTGGAGGTTTGCTCGCTGCCATGCAGCCCCTGCACCCGGTTCAAGCGCAGCGCAATGATGGCATCCAGCCATTGCCACTCCGCAGCGGTTGTCGCTGCAGCACGCCTGCCAGCGTCTGCCGCGCCTGGGTGAGTTGGCGGGTGGCAGCATCGGCGCGCCCGTCCAGCGCGGCAACCCAACCGGCCTGCGCGTAGGCATGCGCCAGATCGCGTTGCCACGTCCGGTTGTCCGGCTGCAGCGCGACCAGCGGTTCCAGGATGTCCACGCTGGCCTGCGCGTCGGCCTGCGCCTGCGCAAGGTGGCCGCGCGCCAGCGCCAGATTGGAGGTGCGTAGCAACGAGGTGGCCATGCGCCGTCGCCACGCATTGGCATCCGGATCGTTCTTCACCAACACGCGCAACACCGCGATCTGCTCGCGGTAGCCTTGTTCTGCTGGCGCCAGCAAGCCCTGATTTTCCTGCGCAAGGCTTAGCCAAGACAGGCTGTCGACGAGTTCGTAGCGGACTGCCGCGTTATCCGGCGTGCGCGCCAGTACCTGGCGCTTGAGTGCGATGGAACGTGCAAAGAACTCGATCGCCGCAGTGGTGTGACCTTCGCTTCTGGACAAGGTGCCCAGGTTGTTCAGCGCATACGACAACTCCAGTTGCCAGCGCGGATCCTGTGGAGCTGCGCGTACCAAGTGTTCGCAGGCCCCCAGATACTGCAACCAGTGCGTACGCGCCAACGGCAGCTGCTTGGCCTGATACGCCAAATAGCCGAGCCAGTACGCGGCCTGTCCGGTTTCCGCCTGCGCTTCCAATGCATCTGGCGCCTGCGTGCGCGCCTGTTCGGCGGTAGCGGCGGCACGCGTGAACGCGGCATGGGCCTCTTTCACCTTGCCCTGGTTCATCAACACTTCGCCGGTGGTGCGCAGGGCACGGGCGTGGTTGATCAAATCACCGGTGTGCATCTCGGCACTGGGCAAATCTTCCAGATACCGCAGTGCACGGCTGCCCACGCTGTCGAGCAATTTCAGGTTGCCCACGGTGCGCAACTGCTCGGCCAGATCGCCCAGCATGTAGCCCACCAGTTGCTGCGCTTGATCGCGGCGTTGTTCGGCCACCTGCTGGGCCTGGCGCGCCCGCCAGCCGAGCAGCAGCGAGGCGCTGGCCAGCACCACCAGCAAGGTGGCGGCGGCGTACAGGCCGCGGCGCTGGCGTTGCGAGCGTTCGCAGGCGCGCAGGAAGGCATGTTCCAGTGCGTCCAGATCCTGCGGCATGCGTCGCGCAGCCTCGCGTGCTTCGCTCAGCGGGCGGCCGCTGTTGAGCAAGTGATCGCTGCGCCGGCCTTCGGCGGCCCAGCGTTGCGCCGCCAGTTGCAGCCGCTTGCGCGCCTGTAGCAGGCGGCGGTTTTCATGGATCCACTCGGCCGCACGCGGCCACTGCCGCAATAAGGCTTCGTGCGCGACCGCAAAGCCCGGCTCGCCGGCCACCAGCTCGCTGACGAACAAACGCGCATGCACGAACGCATCCACCAGCACGCGCGCTGGGCTGCTGGCCGGCAGGGCCGACCACAGCGCACGCCGCGCGGTGACGGCATCGCTGTCGGGGTGGATCACGCTCAGCAGCGCCAGCACCTCGCCCAGCGCGGCCTGCGCATCGGACGGCAATGCGCGAAAGGTCTGCTCGGCATGATGCGCCAGCGCGCCTTCCAGGCCGCCCAGGGCGCGATACGCGGCGAACGTCAGCACGCCGTCGTCGCTGCGCTGCGCATGCAGGGCATGCAGCAGATGTTGCAGCAACGGCAACGCATCGGGCTGGCGCGTGGTGGCATCGCGCAGTACATCGTCCAGGCGACCGGCACCGCTGTGGTCTTCTTCGAAGCGCAGCCCGGCCATCGCTGCCGGCACGCGGATGATCTGGCCGATCTCGCCATCGCGTGGCGGCAGCAGATCCACGTGCCCATCGCCGCGTTTGAGCTCGACGATGTCCGGCAGTGCATCGATCAGGCGCGGATAAAAATCGCTGCGGGTGAGCATCAGCACGGCCACGTGCGCGCTGGCGCACAGCGCGTGCATCGCTGCCGCCAGCGCAGCGCGGTCGGCGGCCGTGATGCCGGGCGTGGCCACCATCGCTTCGGCATGGTCGATGACCAGCAGCAGATGGCGCTGGGTGTGCACGTTCTCGCGCGCTGGGCCGGTTTGGCGCATCGCCTCGTCGATGGCCGCGTGCAGCGGCGCAGGTTGCTGCAGCCATTCGGGCAGGCGTGCCATCTGCGCCGGCGACAACACCGCGCGTTCGCCTGGTGCCCATTGCCCAATGCGCGTGCGAGCGTCTCCAGCACATCGCCGCCGCGGGATTGCGCCAGGTTGCAGTACGCCACCGCGATGGCCTCCAGCCCATCCAGGCCGCCGGGCTGGCACAGCAACGGCACCACGCCGGCGCGCAGCAACGAGGTCTTGCCGCAGCCGCTGGCGCCGCTCACCAGCACCAGTCCGCGCTGGCTGTGCAATTGCGCGCGCAACGCGCCCAGCACCTGCGCAATGGCGTGGCTGCGGCCAAAGAACACGTCTGCATGTGCCGGGTCGAATGCCTGCAGCCCCATGTACGGGTTGCCATGCGCCCACGCCTGCGTGCCGATCACCGCGCCGCGGTAATCGTCGGGAAACACCACCTTCGGCAACAGCCGGTAGCCACGCTTGCGGATGGTTTCGATAAAGCGCGGCTGGCGGCTGTCGTCGCCGAGCTTGCGGCGCAGCTGGGCGATGGTCTTGTGCACCGGGTTATCGCCGTAGAAGCTGCCGTGCCACACCTCGATCAACAACTGCTCGGCGCTGATGACCTCGCCGGCGCGCTCGGCCAGCGCGATCAGCACTTCCATCATGCGCGGTTCCAGCGTGATGGTCTGGCCGTCGTCGATCAGCGTCAGCCGCTCCGGCTCGACCAGCAATGGCCCAAGACGGAACCGCGGAACGGAGCCCAGCTGCGTGACGCGCTCGCTTCGAAGAGACATCGCTCAAATACCGGTCGCACAACTGGAAGGGGCCTCGACAATCGCCATCAGGCGCGGCCAGGCACGGCACGGCAGGCGAAAACGTAGCACGCTCGCTGCCGCGAAAGTCGATTGTGGTCGCTGTTCGTTGCTGGGTGCGCGCAGGTGCTGGCGTCAGGCCGCCGTGCCGCGGACCTCCTGCGCTTCCATACAGCGGCGTGTGTTTACGCATCAGGCTGTTTCGCGCGCGCCACACGCACTAAGATGCCGCCAGCATCTTGCTGACCAGGAGTCCACGTTGATCATCCATCCCAAAGTGCGCGGCTTCATCTGCACCACCACGCATCCGCTTGGCTGCGAGCGCAATGTGCTCGAGCAGATCGCCGCAACGCGTGCGCGCGGCGTACGCACTGACGGCCCCAAGAAGGTGCTGGTGATCGGCGCGTCCAGCGGCTACGGCCTGGCCTCGCGCATCACCGCTGCCTTCGGGTTCGGTGCGGACACGCTGGGCGTGTTCTTCGAAAAGCCCGGCACCGCGAGCAAGGCCGGCACTGCCGGCTGGTACAACTCGGCCGCCTTCGACAAACATGCCAAGGCGGCCGGGCTGTATAGCAAGTCGATCAATGGCGACGCGTTTTCCGATGCCGCGCGCGCGAAGGTGATCGAGCTGATCAAGACCGAGATGGGCGGGCAGGTCGACCTGGTGGTGTATTCGCTGGCCTCGCCGGTGCGCAAGCTGCCGGGCAGCGGCGAAGTGAAGCGCTCGGCGCTCAAGCCGATCGGGCAGACCTACACAGCCACCGCCATCGACACCAACAAGGACACCATCATCCAGGCCTCGATCGAGCCGGCCACCGAGCAGGAGATCGAAGATACCGTCACCGTGATGGGCGGGCAGGATTGGGAACTGTGGATCGATGCGCTGGACGGCGCCGGCGTGCTGGCCGATGGCGCACGCAGCGTGGCCTTCAGCTATATCGGCACCGAAATCACCTGGCCGATCTACTGGCATGGCGCACTCGGCAAGGCCAAGGTCGACCTGGACCACACCGCGCAGCGCTTGAACGCACGCCTGGCCAAGCACGGTGGCGGCGCCAATGTGGCGGTGCTCAAATCGGTGGTCACCCAGGCCAGCGCGGCCATTCCGGTGATGCCGCTGTACATCTCCATGGTCTACAAGATCATGAAGGAGAAGGGCTTGCACGAAGGCACCATCGAGCAGCTCGACCGCCTGTTCCGCGAGCGCCTGTACCGCGAAGACGGCCAGCCGGCGCAGGTGGACGACGAAAATCGCCTGCGCCTGGACGACTGGGAACTGCGCGACGACGTGCAGGACGCCTGCAAGGCATTGTGGCCGCAGGTCACCACCGAGAACCTGTTCGAGCTCACCGACTATGCCGGCTACAAGCACGAGTTCCTCAAGCTGTTCGGCTTCGAGCGCAGCGACGTGGATTACGACGCCGACGTGGCGACGGATGTCGCCTTCGATTGCATCGAGTTGGCTTGATTGCCGGGATTAGAGATTGGGGATTAGGGATTCGCAAGGGCGGTGGATGGCTGCATCGCTGATCTTCGGCGGACCCGAACGTTTTGCGGCAAGGACAACCGGCACGCGATGCTGGTTGCCTTTGCTGTGACGAATCCCCACTCCCTAATCCCAAATCTCCGCCCCCAATGGACAAACTCATCGCCCATCTCGTCCTTGCCTTTCTGGTCAGTGGCGTCTGCGCCGTGCTGTTGCGGATTATCCGGATGCACGGCGCGCTCAAAGCACTGATCAATCTGCTGATCACCACGACCGTGGTCTGCGCCGTGGTGATGCAGGACGGCTCGGCACTGCCGTGGCAAAACGCGCTGTTGATTGCGTCGTTCTTCAGCATTCCGGCATCGGTCTGCGTGGTGTTGGTGAGTACCGCAATGGCATGGATTATCAACAAACGCCGCGCACGCAGACCGGCTTGAAACCCGTGAGCGCTGCAGACAACACCTAGCGAGCATCTGCCCACTGCCCGCAGACCACGCCTGCTGCCACACAACGCGTGCTCGTCATTAGAGAACGCGCGCTGTGATTAGCAACTTTAGAAAAAGCGCAGAAATCCAGCGCTCTTCCGATTCCCGATTCCCCAATCCCGATTCCCAGCGCGTCACCGCCGCACATCGAACCGCGCATCGCCCACGCAGGCCTGCACGTCGGCCACCGACAGCGGATTGAAGTCGCCTGGAATCGAGTGCTTCAGACAGCCGGCGGCCAGGCCGAAGCGCACCGTGTCCTCCAGCGACCATCCCTCGATCAGGCCGTGCAGCACGCCGGCCGCAAACGCGTCGCCGCCGCCAATGCGGTCGATGATGGGGGTGAGTTCTTCGCTGGGCGCACGCGCCATCGCACCGGCGCGCGGCACCAGCATCGCGCCCAGGCTGTGGTGGTCCACGTTGTGCGCCACGCGTTGCGTGCAAGCCATCAACTGCAGCTGCGGAAACGCCGCGAAGGCTTGCCGGGCGGCCGCTTCCACGCGCGCTTCCAGCGTGTCCTGGGCAAACTCGCCGCCCAGCACCACGCCAATGTCGCGCGGTAGTCGGCAAACACCACGTCCGCGCAGGCAAACAGCTGATGCAGGATGCCGCGTGCGTCGCCCTGCCAGCGTTGCCACAACTTGGGCCGGTAATTGCCGTCGAACGACACCTTCACCCCGGCCGCGCGTGCGGCACGTGCCGCCGCCAGCGTGGCCTGCGCCACCTCGGCGCCCAATGCCGGGCTCACCCCGGACAGGTGCAGCCACTGCACGCCGTCCAGCAGGGCCGGCCAGTCGTAGGCATCGGCCGGTGCCAGCGCAAACGCCGAGTCGGCGCGGTCGTAGATCACTTCGCTGGGGCGATGGATCGCACCGGTGGTCAGGAAATACAAGCCCATGCGGCCATCCACCCGCCGCACGTGGCGGGTATCCACCTCGTGCCGGCGCAGTTCGCCCAGCACCGCGGTACCCAACGGGTTGTCCGCCACCGTGCTGACCATGGCCACCTCATGGCCGAAATGTGCCAGCGAGACGCCCACATTGGCCTCTGCGCCGCCGCAGTGCACCTCCAGCCGAAGCTGCTGCAGCAGGAGCTCATGACCAGGCGCCCCCAGGCGCAGCAATAACTCGCCAAAACACAGGATACGGGCACGGCTCATGCGGCAATTACCTCGGCTGGGTGGTGCGTGACAGGTGGGGGCGCCGCCGTGCACTGGGATGACCATCGGTGTCATTCTAGCCGGCGCGAAATGCCGGCTGCTACGGCCATGATGCGACGTGAAGTGACGGCTTGCACCGGTTTTTCGGAAATTTGATGGCGTTTTCTGCTGCGCTGCAAGATGTTACGGGACGATTCAGCTGGTAACGTCGTTTTGACCAGCGGTGTCATTGCCGCGCTCAACCCGCTATTTCACATTGTTCATGGACCCTTGGGAGGGGAGGACATGCAATTTCGGACCACCAGCCGGAAGACACCGGTTACCTTGCTTGCGCTGTCGATCGGGCTGGCGCTGAGCGGCCAGGCTGCCGCACAAGACACTGCCCAATCGCCCGCCGAGCCCGCCGTCGACCTGGACACGGTCACGGTGACCGGTTACCGCGCCAGCGTCGAAAAGGCGCTGGACATCAAGCGCGGCGAAGCCGGCGTGGTCGATGCCATCGTCGCCGAAGACATCGGCAAGTTCCCCGACCTCAACCTGGCCGAGTCGCTGCAGCGCATTCCTGGCGTGGTGATCACCCGCGACGCCGGCGAAGGCCGCGCCATCACGGTGCGTGGCTTGGGCCCGGAATTCACCCGCGTGCGCATCAACGGCATGGAAGCGCTCACCACCGTGGGCGCCGGCGACCAGAGCGGCGGCACCAACCGCGGCCGCGGCTTCGACTTCAACGTTTTCGCCTCGGACCTGTTCTCGCAGCTGATCGCCCGCAAGACGGCCTCGGCCGATGTGGAAGAGGGCTCGCTGGGCGCCACCGTCGACCTGCGCACCGCGCGCCCGTTCGACTACAGCGGCTTTACGTTTGCCGCCAGTGGCCAGGCGGCCTACAACGCCATGGCCGAGAAGGCCAACCCGCGTGTGGCCGCGTTGATCGCCAATACCTGGGCCGACAACACCTTCGGCGCCTTGCTGTCGGTGGCCTACACCGAGCGTCAGGTACTGGAAGAAGGCTCCAACACCGGCCGCTGGGCCAATGGGACCAGCAACGGCAACTTCAGTGCGGCCTCGCCCTACGCCGCTGCGCGCTCGGCCGACGTGTATCACCCGCGCTTCCCGCGTTATGTGCAGATGGAACACGACCAGCAGCGCCTGGGCGTGACCGGGTCGTTGCAGTGGAAGCCCACCGACCGCACCACCATCTCGCTGGACGCGCTGTACTCCAAGATCGACGCCACGCGCGATGAGCATTACATCGAGGCCATCTCCTTCAGCCGCGGTCGCGACAGCGGCACGCCGCGGCGCGCCGACCGCGACGGCAAGCCGGCCACCATCGTGCGCAATGGTGAGATCCGCAACAACGCGCTGGTGTACGGCGAATTCGACAACGTCGATATCCGCTCGGAAAACCGCCACGACGAGTGGAACACCGAGTTCAAGCAGGTCAGCCTGGATCTGGAGCACCGCTTCAGCGATGCCTTCTCCGTGTCCGGCCGTGTCGGTACCTCGCGCTCGGCGCACGAGAACCCGGTGCAGACCACCATCATCATGGACAAGTACGACGTCGACGGGTACAGCTACGACTATCGCGGCAACAACCGCGCGCCGGTGCTGAACTACGGCATCGACCCGACCAATCCTGCCGGGTGGGAACTGGCCGAAATCCGCCTGCGTCCGCAGACGGTGGACAACGATTTCGATACGGCGCAGATCGACTTCAACTGGAACATCAGCCCCGGTTTCCGCCTCAAGGGTGGCGTGCTGGCCAAGGACTACACCTTCAGCACGGTTGAACTGCGCCGCGCCAGCGAAGTGTCGGTGCCGACCTTTGCCAATGGCACCCGCATCGTGCCGACGGACCTCACCGAGCAGGCCGGCCTGAAGGGCATCAACGGCAGCCCGTCCAACTGGGTCGTCCCCAACCTGGATGCAGTGGCCAACCAGCTCGGCATCTACAGCAACAGCGGCACCTATGCCGTGGCGCCACGTGCCAACAACACCCGCAGCGTCGAAGAAAAGGACCGCGGCGTCTGGTTGATGGGCGAGTTCTCCACCGACCTGGGCTCCATCCCGCTGTCGGGTAATTTCGGCGTGCGCTACGTGCGCACCGAGCAGGAATCCACCGGCTACGCGTTGATCAACAACGCACCGGCGCTGACCACGGTGGGCCGCAAGTACAACAACACGTTGCCCTCGTTCAACCTGGTGGCCGAGCTCGCGCCCGACCTGCTGCTGCGTCTGGGCGCGGCCAAGGTGATGTCGCGTCCCGGCCTGGGCAGCCTCACGCCCGGCGTGACCGTGGCCGTGGCAGGTGGCGCACGCACCGTGTCCGGCGGCAACCCGGATCTGGATCCGATCGAAGCCACCAATGTCGACCTTGGCCTGGAGTGGTACTTCAACGAAGGCGCGATGCTGGGCGTCGGCGTGTTCTACAAGGACATCGAAAGTTTCATCCAGACCGCACGCGAAGTGCGCCCGTATTCCAGCAGTGGCCTGCCGGCTTCGTTGCTGGATGGCACCGGCGCCAGCATCAACGACGACTTCACCTTCAGCATTCCGTTGAATACACCCGGTGGCGAGTTGAAGGGCGTGGAAGCGAACTATGTCCAGCCATTTACGTTCCTGCCGGGCAAGTGGGCCAACCTGGGCGTGCAATTGAACTACACCTGGGTGGATTCGCAGATCCAGTACCTGTCCAGCACCGGCGCTCCGGTGATGAAGAACGACCTGACCGGGCTGTCACGCTCGTCGTGGAATGCGACCTTGTTCTACGAGGGCGAGTCCTTCGCCGGCCGCATCTCGGCCACCAATCGTGACGATTACCTGACCCAGGCCCCCGGCACGGAAGCGGGATTCAACGTCGATGGCGTGCACGGCATGACCGGCACCACCATGATCGACGCCTCGCTGCGCTACAAGATCAGCAAGCAGCTGGAGCTGAGCCTGGAGGGCATCAACCTCACCAACGAAGCCTCCGACGAATGGGTGTGGTCGCCGCAAACCGGTGAGTTGCCGCTGCAGTACACCGAAACCGGCCGTCAGTACCTGCTGGGCCTGCGCTACAAGTTCTGAGTGCAGCCAAGGTGCTCCAGGTGATCTCTGCCCGCGACGGATATCGCGTCGCGGGCGAGAGATCGACGTTGCAATGCATCTGTACGACGCACGCTGGCCGCACGCCGCTGCACGCAACGCAGTGGCGCATTGCACCCCGCTCGCGTAGTGCACAACGCACCGCCCTGGTCATCAACGCGCATGCAGTGGTGACGAAGGTGCGATGCACGGGCACGCTGGCGCCGCGTAGGCTATGCAGGCCATCGCGGCGCCGGCCAAGACAGGTGGCAGACCCGTGCCGGCGTGGGGCTGCCAACACCATGCAGTATCGAATATTCGCCGCGCGGTGACCCCGTGCGGCGATGCTTTTGAGGAGTCAGGCAGTGAGCGTGCAGAAGTGGTGGATGAGTGTGCTGGTGTTGATTGCGCTGCCGGTGTGTGCGGCCGCTGCCGATGCACCGGAGATGTTGTTCCGCGTCTCGGCCGACCAGAGCCTGCAGGCCGATGTCGCCCGCGGCGATGGCGTGCCCAACTTCCGCGACAAGATCGCGCTGGTGCCCACCGGCAAACGCGGCAACGCCATCGAATGGGCCGACGACGGCGTGCTGTCGTGGAATGCCCCCGGCAACCTCTACACCCAGCGCGGTACGCTCAGCTTCTTCTGGCGGTCGCGTTACCCGGTCGGCGAAGCGCCGTTCGTGATCTTCCGCGTCGGCTACGCCGACCACACCAGCTGGGACATGGCCTGGCTGCGCATCGACTGGAACGGCCACGGCTTCGACGCCTTCGTCACCGACGCCAACCTCGCGCGTACCCGCGTTTCGTTCAAGCTCGACACGCTGCCAAAGCCCAGCGACTGGACTCACATTGCGTTTGCCTGGGACGAAACCCGCGGCGTGCGCCTGTATGTGGACGGCAAGGAAGCTGCGCGCGCAGATTGCGGTGCGCCTTGCGCCAACGGTGGCGCGCTCGACTTCGACGCGGCACTGGACCAATTCGGCCTGGCCGGCCGGGTGATGTCGCCGCACCAGGTGCAGAGCCGCTACAACTTTTTGCGCGGCAGCGACTTCGACGAGATCCGCATCTACGACCGCATGCTCGATGGCGCAGGCGCCAGCGCGCTCGCACGCCTGCAAGAACCCACCACCGCACCCGCGATCGCTGCAGACGCGCAACACGCCGCCTTCCTGCATCGCTACGGCTGGGACAACGGCCACGCACCGCCTGCACTCACCGCACCGGTCACCCGCATCCGCAAGGTGGAATTCACCGACGCGCGCGACCTCAAGCAATGGATGTGGAAGGCCACCGACGGCATCGCCGAAACCACCTGGCCCGGCGTCTATAACCGCTCGCGCCTGCCCGGCCGCAACGACTACTTCCAGTTGCCCGACTGGAACACCTACGTCGAAGGCGGAAAAGCGCTCGACCTCACCTTGCCGGACGAGCCTTTCAACCGCATCGAGCTGCGCGGCGCCGCTTACGGCCAAGCCACGTACGCCGCGCCCAACGCACCACCGCAACCGCTGTTCGCACGTAGCCAAGGCGCGGTGCGCAGCGTGGACCAGTTCCCCGAGCGCCGCGGCGGCACGCTGCGCTTTGCCAACACCGCGCAGGAAACCCCCATCCAGGAAATCTGGGCCTACGACGTGCAGCCGGGGCAGGTGCCCAACGGCAGCGCGCAACTCAGCTACACCGTGCGCAGCGACATCCAGCCCGACTACGACAACCTCGCCCCCTTGCGCGCTGTCATCGCAGGCCGCTACCCGTCGGGCGAGCGCCAGACCGTGATCGCGCTGCCTACGAAGGCGCCCGCCCGCAAGCGCCCCAGCGACAAGGCCGCAGCAAGCGCGCAGCAACCCATCGTGCACATCCTGGTGCCGTCCAGCCTGGGCGACCCGCCGCCGGACCAGGCGCTGATGCGCAGCTGGTCCTACGGCTGGGAGAACATGCACGACGGCCTGGACGGCATCGCCATCACCCTGCCGGCGCTGAACCTGCCGGCCACCCACAACGGCAGCATCCCGCTCAACATCCGCATCAAGGACCCCATCTGGCCCGCGCGCGACATGATCGACGTCTCGGTCGCCGTCGCCCCCGGCCAGGCCCGCACGCTGTGGCTGGACCTGCGCGACAGAATCCTCAGCAACGACAGCCTGATGCTCAGCATCGCCGCCGCCGCACCCGGCTTCGACGCCAACGCGCTCGATGGCACCCAGCTGCAGCTGGTGTTCAAACCGCGCAATGAGGCCATCAAAGAGCACGTCGCCGACCGCTTCAACCAGGTCAAGGACAACTGGGGCTTTCTGGTGGAAGAACACACCACCTCCAAGCGCCAGCTGCTCTACAAACGCCTGGATGCCGACATCACCGATTTACTGCGCGTCGACCCGGACCACGCCCTCGGCCGCGAATACTGGAACGACATCAGCTACGCCAACCAGGGCACCTTGCCCGTCGAGATGCCCAGCGTGCCCAAGGGCGTGCCCGCCTGGGCGTTCTGGCAGCTGCAAGACCTCAGCGCCACCCGTCGCTATATCCGCTGGTGGATCGAGCAGCGCCAGGTGGCCTATGGCGATTTCGGCGGCGGCATCTCCGACGATTCGGACTTGGTGCAGCAATGGCCCGGCGTCGCGCTGATGGGCGTGGACCCGGACATGCTCAACGCCTCCATGCTGGCGCTGTCCGATGCCAACTACCGCAACGGCATGTTCACCAACGGCCTGTCCACCATCGAAACCGACGAGCTGCACTCGTATGAGGAAGGCATCAACCTCAACAGCGCCCTGCTGTACCTCAACTGGGGCGACCCGCGCACCGTCGAGCGCCTGATGGAAACGGTGAAAGCCTTCGACAACATCATCCAGGTCAACCCGCAAGGTCACCTGCTGTTCGCAGCAACTGGTTCGGCGGCCGCAAGGTCTACCGCGAACCCAACTGGCAATGGCAAAAACCGTACTCCTTCCCCATCGTGCACCCGGCCATCCTGCTGGGCGGCTATAACGCCGACCCCAACAGCCGCCGCATCGTCACCGGCCTGGCAGACGGCTATCTCGCCCACGCCTACACCAACGCCAAGGGCAACTGGGCGCTGCCCAACGAGATCAACTGGCAAACCGGCAAAACCCGCGGCGGCGAACTGTTCGAAGGCAGCGGCGGCGCCGACACCTTGCACACCTTCTGGGCCGCCTACCGCTTCACCGGCGAAGATCGCTATCTCAAGCCGATTAACTACCGCGTCGCCAACAGCGGCCCGAATGGCCTCTCGCTGCTCAACGAAAACTTCCTCGACGTCATGGGCAAGCGCAGCGACTGGAGCGGCAAGCTCATCGATGCAGCAAATAAAGACGACGGCAGCGCCCCCGACTTCCCGCACCACGTGGCCTGGGAGCAAACTGGCAATCTCGATTATCTCGCCGCCATTTACCGCAGCGAGGCAAGAGAGAAACTGCAGAACTTCTACATGAACACCGAAGGCCACTGGTGGAGCGACCGCGTGGAATCCCCACGGTCAACCTGCAACGCGAACGCCTAGGCGGCGTGGCGCTCAAGCGCAACCAGACCTACCCCGGCCACACCGTGAGCTGGCGCTTCAACGACCCAGAGGCCGCCACCCAAGTGGCCATCGCCATCCCCGCACCCCAGCAAGACCGCTTCACCGTCATCGCCTACAACACCTCGAATAAAAACCAGCGCGCCAGCATGACCGGCTGGAATGTCGCCCCGGGCCAATGGCGCATCACCCAGGGTGTAAGCAAAGGCAATGACGGCAAGCTCGACAGCAACGCCAAGACGCAAGAGGTCGCTTTCGAAAAAGCGCATCCATCGACATCGACTTTCCAGCAGGCCGCACCACCGTCCTGCAACTCGAACGCATCGCAGCAACAACCCCGGTCGAACTGCGCCCGGACCTGGGAATCGGCCATGGCGATGTGCGGGTGACTGCAGACGCGATCGAAGTGACCGTGCACAGCCTCGGCCATGCCGATGCACCGGCGGGGTTCGTGGTGCTGGAGGATACGCGTGGCGAGTTGGCGCGGAGCGCGTTTCCGGCGCTTGCCGCGCCACGCAATCTGCAGCCAATCACCACCCAGGTACGCCTGCCACTAACCAACGCGGTAACTCTAAAAACCGCGCGCCTGCGTGTGCTGACCGAAAGCAACGCCCCAGAGATTACCGACCTCAACAATAAACTCGCTCTACCCACCCCGGCCAAGCCGGCAACCGCAAAAATAGCCAATAACCCAGCACACCAACCCCTTCTCCCGCACGCGGGAGAAGGGGCCCGAAGGGCGGATGAGGGCAAACCCGATAAAGCCAACGATCAATCGCGCAAGCGCATTGACGCAACCCAAAAACTCGGCGAGGATCAAGTCACGCAGCATGTAACGCAGCCACAAAGCCACACATTTCTTCAGGGGAAGAAACAATGTTGAGCAAGGCATGGAGCATCGTGGCACTGACTGTGGCCGCATTCGGTTTGTTTACGCCAACAGCGCAAGCGCGCGTCAGGGCCGCCTGCACGCACCACGCCACCAGTCACGGCGGTCACTACAGCGCAGGCCACGGTGCCTCGCACAAGGGTGGCAGCTACCGCAGGACGAGTACCAACAACCGCTATCGGCGTCACAAGTCCTAGCAGGCTTCAAGCCAACGCCACTTGGAAGTGCAGCGTAATGCAAGAACAAGAACGCAAAGAATGCGCTATCAAAAACTCCTGAAGCTGCTGGCCGGCCTTGCCGGTGTCATGCTCGCGGCGACAGGTGCACTGCTGGTGGCGCTGGTTGCAGCAGGCCAGGTACGTGAGGGACGGACGGGCGCATTGTCCATTGCAGAAGAACTTCATAATGTTTCGCTAGGACTTCATCAGCTAGACACGAGCAAGATCGACCCAGTCGTGCAAAAGTGGATTGCCACACTTGACCGCAACATGGATACGACTTGCGGCAGAACTGGGGCCGTCAAAGCCCGCATGTTCACGACTGATGACCAGATTGAAATATCTCACCCAGTTGATGAACTGGCGCATTGGTTTGACAGCGAAGATGGGCTAAAAATTTAGTCAAGCCGACTCCGCTTCGCAGTGCAGCTTAATTTAGGCATTAGGCATGTGGAACAAGATTCAGGATAATCCATGAAAATCATTACAATCCCCGAAGGCGTATTGTGCCAATGGGAAGCAAAGAAGTACGTCGTGGCGAATCACTGCTTTGCGAACTGCTCACGGTTAGTGTTTCACCTTCCCACTATGGGTATCGGATACGTGCTTTGCTGGGTCAATGTTGATGGTCAAAGATATCCGCATGCCGTCATTAGTTGTGGCGATAATAATTTTGATCCAACACTTCAACGATCTACTCTTCAACGCACCTATGAGTTCGTGCGGCGCTACACGCGCGCGGAGCTAATCAAGATAATTACTGATGGCGGCGGAGAATACGATGATGCAAATGGAGTGATCAGCGGAATTCCTCCTGCCTTATGCGAAGACGGAACGATTGCTTGTGTTGAGGTTGAATTGTCAAGTCCGCAAACCTAGCAACATTCAAGGGGATGATACGCCCAGGGTTTCCTAGACATCTCATGGCCATGGAAAATAGTCGATTCGGAGATGTCTATGAGCAGCAAGCGGTATACGGATGAGTTCAAGATCGAGGCGGTCCGGCAAGTGACGGATCGTGGGTTCAAGGTGGCAGACGTCGCCGAGCGGCTGGGTGTCACGACGCACAGCCTGTACGCCTGGCTGCGCAAGTTCGGCAAGCCCGGCGTGGTACAGCGCGCCGAGGTGGACCAGAGCGCCGAGGTTCGGCGGCTGAAGGCAGAGTTGCGTCGAGTGACCGAGGAGCGCGACATCCTAAAAAGGCCGCCGCGTACTTTGCCAAGGGGTAAAGGCAAAGTACGCCTTCATGCAAGCCCACTGCGGGGAGTTCAGGGTGTGTGCGATGTGCCGGGTGTTGCGGGTGAACCGGGCTGGATACTACGCGTGGCTAAAGTCGCCGGACAGTGAGCGCGCCAAGGAAGACGAACGCCTGCTGGGGCTGATCAAGCACCACTGGCTGGCCAGCGGCAGTGTGTATGGGCATCGCAAGATCGCCAAGGATCTACGCGATCTGGGTGAGCGTTGCAGTCGCCATCGGGTGCTTCGGTAATCCCCCGCCCATTAGCAGACGCCAGAAGTGGAATTTTCTCGTCCCCTTTCCCGAGGAGGTTCCATGAAGAAGTCCCGCTTTACCGACAGCCAGATCATCGCCGTGCTCAAGCAGGCCCAGGCCGGTGCGCCCGTGCCGGAGCTGTGCCGCGAGCACGGCATCAGCTCGGCCACGTTCTACAAGTGGCGCAGCAAGTTCGGCGGCATGGACGTGTCCATGGTCGCGCGCATGAAGGAGCTGGAGGAGGAGAACCGCCGGCTCAAGAAGATGTACGCCGAGGCGCAGCTCAGTACCGACCTGCTGAAGGAAGCGCTCGCAAAAAAATGGTGAGGCCATCTCAGCGACGCGAGATGGCCCAATCGGCAGTCACGAGCGGGCGTACGAACATCCGCCACGCCTGCCAGGCCTTCGCGGTGAGCCAGACCTGCTTCCGCTACCAGGCCAAGGCCAGCGAGCAGAACGCCCGGATCGCCGACTGGCTGGTCCGCCTGACGACCGCCCATCGCGACTGGGGCTTTGGCCTGTGCTACCTGTACCTGCGCAACGTGAAGGGCTTTGGCTGGAATCACAAGCGGGTCTACCGGATCTACCGCGAGCTGGAGTTGAACCTGCGGATCAAGCCGAGGAAGCGGCTGGTGCGTGAGCGGCCCGAGCCTCTGGCGGTGCCGGAGGCTATCAACCAGGTCTGGTCGATGGACTTCATGCACGACCAGTTGGCCGACGGCCGCAGCTTCCGGCTGTTCAATGTGCTCGACGACTTCAATCGCGAGGGGCTGGGGATCGAGGTGGATCTGTCGCTGCCGTCAGCCCGTGTGATCCGATCGCTGGAGCAGATCATCGAGTGGCGCGGCAAGCCCGCCGTGATCCGCTGCGACAACGGCCCTGAATACATCAGTGGCGCGTTGCTGTCCTGGGCGCAGCGGCATGGTATCCGGGTCGAGCACATCCAGCCGGGCAAGCCACAGCAGAACGCCTACGTTGAACGCTACAACCGCACCATCCGCTACGCCTGGCTCGCCCAAACCCTGTTCGACACCATCGACCAGGTGCAGGACAAAGCCACCCGCTGGCTATGGACGTACAACCACGAGCGTCCGAATATGGCGCTCGGCGGCATCACGCCTGCCATGAAGTTGGCGATGGCCGCTTAGCTCCACTTCTGGCGACCGCTAAAAGTGGGGGATTACCCATCGATTGATGCGCGCCGAGGGATTGCGTGCCCAGGTGGGCTATGGTCGCAAACCGCGCTTCCATGGAGGGATGCAGTGCAAGGCGGCGGCCAACCTGCTTGACCGACAGTTCGACGTGACCGAGCCGGACACGGCCTGGGCGAGCGATTTCACCTTCATCCGCACGCACGAAGGCTGGATGTACCTGGCTGTGGTGATCGATCTGTTTTCCAGGCAGGTCGTCGGCTGGGCGATGCGCGATCGGGCCGACACCGAGTTGGTCGTGCAGGCCTTGTTGTCTGCGGTGTGGCGGCGCAAACCCAATGCTGGTTGCTTGGTTCACTCAGACCAAGGGTCGGTCTACACCAGCGATGACTGGCAGAGTTTCCTGGCGTCCCATGGCTTGGTGTGCAGCATGAGTCGGCGTGGCAACTGCCACGACAACGCACCCGTGGAGAGCTTCTTCGGCCTGCTCAAACGCGAGCGGATCAGGCGACGAATCTATCCCACCAAGGACGCCGCACGCGCCGAGGTATTCGACTACATCGAGATGTTCTACAACCCCAACCGCCGCCACGGTTCAACTGGTGACCTGTCCCCTGTAGAGTTTGAACGGCGCTACGCGCAACGAGGGTCTTGAGTGTCTACGGAACCCTGGGCGTATCAATCCGTTGGCACAGTTCAACCACACATTTCCTAATAGGGAGAGCGTGCTTGGACTCGTGAAGACATTGAACGGCTCCTTGGCTAGCGACGGGCTCGACAATAGAATTCTCGAGCAGGTGTTCGACACTTATTGGCCTCAATTCGAGGGGCGATTTAATGCAATACTTGCAAACACTGAGACACAACCACCTTCAAAGCCTCGGCCAAAGGAGGATGTGCTCGGAGAAATTCTAGAAAACACCAGAATCATGAATTCGAGAATTCGCCGTCTCGAAAATGAGACGGAGCGCTATCGTATGCGAGAGATAGACATGCCGATAGATATGATTCATATACAGGCACTGGAGATGGCAAAAGCAGGCATGCCCTTTGAGATGATCATGGATAGATTCGGAAAACGCCTCCCGAAAAGTCTTCTTAAAGAGCTAATGTCTATCAACGAGCGCATCAAATCCGGCGAATGAATCTAAATACTTTTTCAAAGCGACCTGCTCCGCCGCCGCTTAACTCAGGCTTTAGGCCGTACATCAACTATCAAGAGTATTTGTGAAGAAGAGCATTGAAGTAAATGTTTCCGAGCACCATCTTTCAAATGACGGGAGAAGGAAGCATTTCTCACGCTGCAGAGAAAATCTGACAACAAATCAAGGGTTGACTCTAAAGAATCTGCAGTTAATGCTGAAAATGAAGATGAAGTAAATAAGTGCCTTAATTATGCAAAAAGAGGTGCTTCGAGAGGCGCGCGAGGACATCCGTGAGGTAAATGTACGCTCATGTCAGTCGCAGCATGGTTGTGCCACCCTCGCTGTCAGGGGCGTGCTCTTTCTGGCGGGTGCAGCCGTTACAGGTGGCTTGTGGATTTTGTCAAAAAAATAGTACAAGCACGGCATAACAATTCGTTCAAGCCGAGCCCACATCAGGGCGTGGCCTAGAGCGTGTTATGAACTTTGAAATAGCGAAGAACGGGGTCAGGTTGAGTTTTTGGTAGACGATCAGCAGATGAATTTGAGCATGTTGATAACCTTCTTCGGCTGTTGGGTCATCCTCACAGCGAAGGAGTCGGCCCGCGCTGTTGTTGCTCCTGCGAGCGCTGCTGTTCTAGCGATTGTTCCCGCGCGCGATCTTGTTCCAGGCGTTGGTTGACGGATTCCAGTTGCGAAAAGCTTTCCTGCACCGGGCGTTGAGCTGCTTCGACAGTGGGCATATGTGCACGTAACATCGCTGGGTCATCCGGCCTGCCCTGCACCACGAAGACATTCTGTGCAGCCGTAAGATCCTTGGTCTTCTCGCTGAGCAAAACGTGGTCCACCCGGCTCAACTCGTTGTGGGCGTGTCCTAGATTTTGTGTAACCGGGCCACAGGCAGGAGACTGCCACCTAACCCGGAGACACCATGAGCCCACGCACACATGAGGTACCCGACGAGCTGCTTAGCAGCCTGTTGGTCAACTACACCAAACCCGAGGATCTGATCGGCGAGAACGGCCTGCTCAAGCAGCTGACCAAGCGGTTGGTGGAGCGGGCGCTGGACGCGGAGATGACCGAACACCTCGGTCATGACAAGCATGAGCCGGTCGCCAACGCGGCCGGCAACACGCGCAACGGACGCAGCCGCAAGACGCTCAAGGGCGAGTTCGGCGAGCTGCCGATCGAGATTCCGCGTGATCGCCACGGCAGCTTCGCGCCACAGCTGATCCCCAAGCACCAGACCCGCTGGGCCGGCTTCGATGACAAGATCTTGTCGTTGTACGCGCGCGGCATGACCGTGCGCGAGATCCAGTCGCACCTGGAGGAGATGTACGGCACCGAGGTGTCGCCGAGTCTGATTTCCTCAGTCACCGATGCGGTCGTCGAGGAGGTCAAGGCGTGGCAGGCGCGGCCACTGGATCCGGTCTATCCGATCGTCTATCTGGACTGCATCCACGTCAAAGTGCGCGAGGGCGCGGTGCGGGTCAAGGCGGTGTACCTGGCCATCGGCATCACCATGGGCGGCGAGAAGGAAGTGCTGGGCCTATGGCTGGCGCAGGCCGAGGGTGCCAAGTTTTGGCTGCAAGTCGTGACGGAGCTACGCAACCGCGGGGTGCAGGACATCTTCATTGCCTGCGTCGATGGCCTGAAGGGGTTTCCCGAGGCGATCGAGGCGGTGTTCCCGCAGACCACCGTGCAGCTGTGCATCGTGCACATGGTGCGGCACAGCCTGAACTACGTCTCGTGGAAACGCCGCGCCGAGGTTGCCGCCGATCTCAAGCGCATTTACGCCTGCGCCACCGTCGAGGAGGCCGAGCAGGCACTGACCGAGTTCGAGGCCAAGTGGGACGCCCAGTACCCGCCCATCAGCCAGTCATGGCGGCGCAATTGGTCACGACTGATCCCGTTCTTCGACTACCCACCGGAGATCCGCAAGGTGATCTATACGACCAACGCCATCGAGTCGGTCAACATGAGCCTGCGCAAGCTGACCAAGAACCGCGGCGCGTTCCCCAGCGACGAAGCCTTGATGAAACTGTTCTACCTGGCTCTGCGCAACATCACCAAGAAATGGACGCTGCCGATCCGCGACTGGAAGGCTGCGCTGAACCGCTTTACGATCCAGTTCGAGGGGCGACTTCCTCAGCGGTAACCCAAACCACGGTTACACAAAATTCTGCACACGCTCCAGGCTCTGCTCTTCGAGTGAACCATTTCATGGCTTGCCTCCATCGATCTTGACGCCGTTAACGCACTCTTGTTGACCATGTTGACCATGTTGACCATGTTGACCATGTTGACCATGTTGACCATGTTGACCATGTTGACCATGTTGGTCATTGGTTCGATAGATAAGCAATGAGACTGAGAAGATCTGATTCCCGCCGTTGATTGTGCGCCAATGCTGGCGTAGCCATCCGCCCTGGAAGGGGCGCTGGCCGCCGCGTGTGTATCCCATCCCTTCGAGCGCTTTGGAGAGTGCTTCCGCTTGCCAGATGCAGCTCGACGTAGGCACGCGCGTGGGATCGCCGTGGTTAGGCAAAGACACCGCAACTTCGATCCGCGAGAAGCCATCCTTCGTTGGGCGATGTGTCGCATATAGCGCATAGCCATCGGCCAGAGCGAGGTCTTTTGCTTCACGCCACGGGTATGCCGGATCAGACGGTGACCCAAGCTTGATGCCAAGTGCAGATTCCATTCGCTGGTAGTCCAGATCCGCTGGCACTGTCAGACCATCGATGAAGCGCAGCAGCCGGCGCTCCAGCTCTTGCGGAGTGGTGTTGGCAGAGACGGGATCGACATGGTTAACGGTGCTCTTGCCTTTCTCTGCAGAGGTTGGCGTCACTGTGGCAGCAGATGGCGTGCCTGCATCCCGTCCTGCTTCACCAGGCGCGCGAGCGCATGCACTTGGCAGCGCTAGTGAAAGCAGCAGCAAAGGGAACAGGCTTCGGAAGCTAACTTTTATCATCGGAATCCTACTCACGCGACATTGCGATGCTGGCCAATTGTCATTCGCGCCGTTGGTGTCCTGCACTACCGAGCCCGAACCTGAGTGGCGCGATGGTGATGGATAGCCAGGGGATGGAAAGCTTTTTGCTGGAGGGTGGGGATGCGTTTCGAATAGCAATCTCTAGGTTCAATCCAACTCTGACGCTGCTGCTTCAAACGTTGACGCAATGATCTTCCATCAACGCTTTCCAGATTGCCAGCATCAGCCAGTTGACATGTCACGCAGCGCGTAGCAGTCTTTTCGCCAAGGAGCGTAGAAACTCCTCGAACAGCGGTACCCACCTCCGTCAAACCGGTGGGTTTTTTGTGCCTGCAGATTCTTGCGGGCGCAACCGACGCGATGCCTGCGTCGGGAGGGCGGCTAATACAACACCCTTCGGGGAAATACGCCCGCCGACTGTTCGCGGTTTCTAACCTCCCGACATCCCGTCGCCACCCGGCGGCGGGGCCTGTTCGTCAAGGAGGGCTTTGCCATGCGTCGACCCACGTCCAGTCCCAAGCCAGCGCGCAAGCGCGCTACGGTGCCGCCGCCCACCGAGATCGGCTGGCACACCCTCGACCCCACGCTAAAGCCACCGCCGTACGTCGAGCGCACCCCCATCCCCGAGCCCCGCCCCGATCCCAGCAAGCCGCGTCGCCCAGGCCACCCACGTGCCCCGCAACACTGCACCGTCGGCTACGGCTACTATCCCGACAGCCACCAACGCATCCCCACGCTGCGCCTACGCGGCCGCTGGCTGGAAGAACTCGGCTTCACCATCGGCAGCAAACTCCACATCCGCATGCGCAACGGCGAGCTGGTCGTCACCGTAGCACCTGCAGAGTGACCAACCCGCCGCATCCGCGCACGGCGCGTGCACCCCGCAATTGGAGAATTCGCATGGTGAATGACACCCTGGCCAGCACCTTCGACACATCCCCGCGCTTCGGCAGCAAATAGATGCCGCTGCAGGTCGAACGCGCGACCAACGAAGAACGGGGGTCAGGCTCACTTAATTTCGACCTGGCGAAGCTCTGCTCAAAGTAAATCCCTGAAACTTTATTCCAACAGATCTAGCCGGAATAAGCTAATTGATTTTCATCGCATACATGTTTGCT
This sequence comes from Xanthomonas phaseoli pv. phaseoli, assembly GCA_022749655.1. Lineage (GTDB taxonomy): Bacteria > Pseudomonadota > Gammaproteobacteria > Xanthomonadales > Xanthomonadaceae > Xanthomonas > Xanthomonas phaseoli. The sequence continues at coordinate 262,797 of CP094243.1, read as the reverse complement.
GCTGCCACTCCAGCGGTCTTGTCGAAATATATGATGGTGATTGGTAGGGGTCGCCAGGCTGGCAGGTGCCCGGGCTACTGGGGATGCTCGGCAGAGTGGCCATGCCACTAGGCGTTACATTCAAGCAAGCTTTGGGCCGATAAATCAATTTGGATGATCCGGTAACGTCCACCTCGACACCTACGGGGTTAACTAGCGTGACTTGAATCTGGAATGAAGCTCCACGGGCGATGCCAATCTGGGCAGATGCTGCTCTTTGGAGCAATTCATCCTGAGAAGTTATCTTCGATAGCTCCCATTCTCCCACTAGCTGATTTCCGGAAATCGCTGCACGGATGGTCCAAGTAGGTGGAGCGTCGTTCTGTGCATGAGCGCGCATTGAGCTAGCGGCGAGAAGCAAAAAATTAGGGCCCGGCTCGGCATACCTTTCCTCCAAATCCAGAATTAATATCAATGGGTAAGCCACGGGCATTGCGACTAGCAAGGCACTGCGATCTCACTCTCTCGAGCCAAGCGAACGAAGACGCCGCCAAATTCGTAGTACTGGTTAGGATACCCGGGGTCTGTTTTAAGTAGGCACGGTGCAATTTGGTCTCCGACCAAGTCCCAATCTTTCTGCGTTCCACATCCATGTGCCTCAAGCGCAGCCTTGAGGTCTATCTGAACGTGATTCCAGCCCATAGTCGAGAAACACTCTCTATCCGCGATCCACTTGCCACCAGGCACCACGCTCAACAGGCCCTGCATTGCACCACAGTTAGTCTCGACTATTGGCCAGATGCCATCCCCGTCTAGATAAGGCCTGGTGAACGCGGGGATCACCAAATCCATCCATTGGCAATTGTCCATTTGGCAGCGCAATTCACATGATGTCCTGGCGATGCACTCTTGCTGACTGTGAAAAAGACGACGGGGATCAACCCAGCTCTTTCGAGTTGCTTGAAGTTCCGCCACGCTTTCTCCGCATCCGAAAGTGCTATTTTCTGGATATCCTGGACAGGCGCTAGGAACACGCCAACATTCGCCTGTGTCGTAGTCCTTCACGACGAACCCCGGCCTACAGTTTGCACTTATAGCTATGCTTCGTACGTATGGAGCTGAACTGGATGGGGGGGATAGACCGTCGGGCCGATAGGTGTAGCATTCATGAGTGAAGTCAACACGTCCTATCCACTGCTGTGGGAACGGGTAATAGACAACGGGGAATGTTGTCACCTCAGCCCTTTCGCATTTACGCCGCCATAACGATTGAATCTCAGCCACATCCCAACCATCAATTTCGAGATAATCCGCGATGGCTCTAGATGCCGCCTCATTTTCTCCGGAATACATTCGGGTCCGATACCCAAACGGATCGCGTGATCTGCCATTGTAAATGTCGCACGGACCCGACTGGCAAACGGCAAAGTACTGAAGATTCTGCTTTGGGCTCTGCGCGATGGCTTGGTCGGCGACTAACAAGCCTATGAAGATAAAAATTGCCGTAAGAACATCCCTCACCGAATTGGCACAAAAAGCGTCTTGCATATTGTGTAAGCCTCGAATTGGTTCGGGAAATCCCCATTGATGTACCGGCCAACTATTTGCGTGAGAGCCTCTAGCCTTATTCGCGAACCCAGCCCGCATGATATTACATGGAATTCGTACGGCCCGCGAGACAGCCAAGGCTCCGCGGACATTCACTGTGAAAGGGTGGGCAAGCTTGTTTGTGGGGATAGATTGGCAGGCTGGGACTCAGAGAAATCTTGCGCGTATCTCATCGGCAGGGTTGCACTCTCGGTGTGCCACCACAGCAGTGGACACCCCAGCACACCCCTAGCAATCTCCAAAAACGGGGTCAGGTGCAATTAATAGGCCAACTTGATAAGGACTAAGAGATGTAAGCCGAGTCGGCAGGGGCAGCGCCCTATAAACAGCCGAGCATAAGCGGCTTCTAATTTATCCACTGCTGCTACCAAGCGAAGTGGCAATGCTGCGTGTGGGGATTGACGGTAGGCAGGAAGTCAAAGAGGATCACGTCGTACCACGCTCAAGTAGATCAATATGAATAGGAAGCTAATGATCTTTATCCCAATTTGCTATGGATTCCTGACTTATTGGCTAACCCATTCTTGGCAGTCGACCCAATTCGCAAACGAAAATTTTGGATATCATTATCGTGACCTTCCTATTCTTTTTCTTTCTACTGCACCGTGGGTCATCGCTTATTTTCCGCTACGCTCCAAAATGCCAAAGCCTTCATTATTATTCCGCGCACTCCTCGGAGCAGCATCATGCTTGCTTATTCTCAATATCGCGTATCACGCTTACTATATCACCAAGTCACCCGCCACGACATTCGAGTTGCGGTTAATTGATAGGCTGGACTTCTGGCTTAGATTATTAGCGGGATTCGCCAAGCCGCTTGTATTGGTTGCATGTATCAGCTACCCGATATTTGCCGTCATCCGGATACTTAAGGATGGTCTGATCAATGCGGCCAGAGGATGCGTCGACCCGCATCGGTAGCGCTGACTACGCTCACACCTTCGGTTTTTCGCTGTTTCCAGCGCATTCTCGGGGCGTTCTCCCCATTACAGGCACAACTTCCCAACGGCAGGCATCAACTGCTTCCGCTTCAGCCACAGGTTCGACAGCGCAAAGAGCGTCAGCACCTGCGCGGTGTTTTTGACCAGGCCGCGATAGCGCACCTTGGCATAGCCAAACTGGCGCTTGATCACCCGAAACGGATGTTCCACCTTCGCACGCAGGCTGGCCTTGGTGTGCTCCCAGCGCTTGGCCAACTTCAGTTCGCGCTTGTTCTTGATCTGCTTCAGCTTCGAGGGCTTCTCCGCGATCAGGTAGCGTAGCTTGCGCTTGCCCTTGATCTCATCGCGCTTCTCAAGCCCGGTGTAGCCGCTGTCCCCACACACCGTGTCTTCCTTGCCATGCAGCAGCTTGTGCGCTTGCGTGATGTCCGCCACGTTGGCTGCCGTGCATTCCACGTGGTGCACTAGGCCGGATTCATCATCCACTCCAATGTGCGCCTTCATCCCGAAGAAGTATTGGTTGCCCTTCTTGGTCTGGCGCATCTCCGGATCGCGCTCACCGTCCTTGTTCTTGGTCGAACTGGGCGCAGAGATAATCGTGGCATCCACAATCGTCCCGCCGCGCAGGCTCTGACCCTTGCGCGACAGATGCGCGTTCACCCGATTGAACAGCTTGCGCGCCAAATCGTGCTGCTCCAGCAGATGGCGAAAGTTGAGAATCGTCGTCTCGTCCGGCACCTCATCCAGCCCGCCGATCTTGGCGAAACGGCGCATCGACACCGTGTCGTACAAGGCTTCTTCCGCCGATGGATCGCTCAATGCATACCACTGCTGCAAAAAGTGGATGCGCAGCATCGTCTCCAGCCGATACGGCTGTCGTCCCGGTTGCCCCGACTTCGGATAGTGCGGCTCGATCAGCCCCAGCAGCTCCTTCCACGGCACGACCTGCTCCATCTCGGCCAAAAACACCTCACGCCGCGTCCGCTTGCGCTTGCCGTCGTACTCCGCGTCGCCGAAGGTCAGCTGCATCGAAATCGTCTACTCGGGTCGATGATCGATTGTGGCAGATCAGGACGGATTGTTCAGAGTTTCCTTAAGGATGGTCTGATCAATGCGGCCAGAGGATGCGTCGACCCGCATCGGTAGCGCTGACTACGCTCACACCTTCGGTTTTTCGCTGTTTCCAGCGCATTCTCGGGGCATTCTCCCCATTACAGGCACAACTTCCCAACGGCAGGCATCAACTGCTTCCGCTTCAGCCACAGGTTCGACAGCGCAAAGAGCGTCAGCACCTGCGCGGTGTTTTTGACCAGGCCGCGATAGCGCACCTTGGCATAGCCAAACTGGCGCTTGATCACCCGAAACGGATGTTCCACCTTCGCACGCAGGCTGGCCTTGGTGTGCTCCCAGCGCTTGGCCAACTTCAGTTCGCGCTTGTTCTTGATCTGCTTCAGCTTCGAGGGCTTCTCCGCGATCAGGTAGCGTAGCTTGCGCTTGCCCTTGATCTCATCGCGCTTCTCAAGCCCGGTGTAGCCGCTGTCCCCACACACCGTGTCTTCCTTGCCATGCAGCAGCTTGTGCGCTTGCGTGATGTCCGCCACGTTGGCTGCCGTGCATTCCACGTGGTGCACTAGGCCGGATTCATCATCCACTCCAATGTGCGCCTTCATCCCGAAGAAGTATTGGTTGCCCTTCTTGGTCTGGCGCATCTCCGGATCGCGCTCACCGTCCTTGTTCTTGGTCGAACTGGGCGCAGAGATAATCGTGGCATCCACAATCGTCCCGCCGCGCAGGCTCTGACCCTTGCGCGACAGATGCGCGTTCACCCGATTGAACAGCTTGCGCGCCAAATCGTGCTGCTCCAGCAGATGGCGAAAGTTGAGAATCGTCGTCTCGTCCGGCACCTCATCCAGCCCGCCGATCTTGGCGAAACGGCGCATCGACACCGTGTCGTACAAGGCTTCTTCCGCCGATGGATCGCTCAATGCATACCACTGCTGCAAAAAGTGGATGCGCAGCATCGTCTCCAGCCGATACGGCTGTCGTCCCGGTTGCCCCGACTTCGGATAGTGCGGCTCGATCAGCCCCAGCAGCTCCTTCCACGGCACGACCTGCTCCATCTCGGCCAAAAACACCTCACGCCGCGTCCGCTTGCGCTTGCCGTCGTACTCCGCGTCGCCGAAGGTCAGCTGCATCGAAATCGTCTACTCGGGTCGATGATCGATTGTGGCAGATCAGGACGGATTGTTCAGAGTTTCCTTAAAAGCGGCGGCGACGGGGTCAGGTTCACTTCATAAGCCACCCAACTCGTTCCCAGCGGTCTCCCAACGACTAACCCACAAACGCCTGCCGATGATCGCGAACAAAATCATCGAAGGTGCGCGGCCGCTTACCGGTGAGCCGCTCGATCTCGAAGGTGGGATCGATATCGTGATGGCCTGCCACTACATCTGCGAATTGCACGGTCAGGCCTTTGGCCATCCAGGGTGAGTTGCCGGTCGCACGCATCAGCACGCGGAAGACCGGTGTCGGCAGGTCGAGATAGCGCACCTTGCGCCCGATGCCTTTCGAAAGGCGCGAGGTTACATCGCTCATATCGAGCGTCTCTGGCCCGGTGAGGAAATAGGTTGCGCCTGCGTGGCCTTGCTCGGTCAACACCGTCGCGGCTACGCGCGCGATGTCGCGTAGGTCGATCCACGACACGCTGCCGCGACCGGCAGCCATTGGGAACACGCCCTTGGCGATCGGACCCTTGAACCACAGGAAGTTCTGCATGTAAGCCGTGGGCTTGAGGATGGTCCACGCGATGCCTGACGCACGCAGGTGGTGGTCGATCAGCGCATGCGATTTCGCCCACGGCACCGGTGAGCGCACGTTGCAATCGGATGCCGACACTTTCACGATCCGGCCGATGCCGGCACGCTTGGCCGCATCGATGGCGGCGGTTTCCTGGGCCACTTGATCGGGTGTGGGCGGGGTGATGAGAAACAACGTGTCGCAACCCTGCATGGCGTTTTGCAGTGTGTCCGGCGTGTCGAAGTCGCCCAACACGGCGTCCATGCCCTTGCGCTGCAGATTTTCCACCTGCTCGTGCTTGCGGCACATCGCGCGAAACGGCGTGGCGGCTTCCTGTAAGAGCCTGCACAGTTCGCCGCCGATACCACCCGTGGCACCTGAGACCAGAATCATGATTGCATTACTCCTGCAGTTTGACGATGGAACTGGAAGTGCTGGGCGCATCACCCAGGTACTCCGAGATGACGGCGCTCATCTGCTCAAGCGTGCGGACGGCATCGCGGATGCGATCGGTGCCGATCCTGTCTGCAATTGCTTGATCGACGGGGGCCACGGCGTTTTCAGCGCCGTTGACGGCCTTGATGCCTGCGCGTGTCAGGACAACGAGCTTGGCGCGCAGGTGCTGCGGATTCGGCTGGAACTCGACCAGTCCATGTTCGGCAAGCACATCGACGATGCGCTGCACTGCCTGTCGGGTGAGTCCCATGTTGCGTGCGATGGAAGCAGCGGGCAGCGGCATCGGCGCGTAGCGCAGCGCGGCCAGCACCTGCCACCACGCGCTAGTGAGCCCCAGGTGAGCAACCAGCTCGTTGCCAGCGCTGACCAGGCGGCCGTTAGCTGCGAACACCGCCAGCGCCAACGCGCGGACATGCTCGTTGTCGGTCTGCATACGAAAGCTCTTTCTCAATTTGACAACATGCTGTCAATTGGAGAGTGAGCTGCGCGTGATGTATGGCGTAGGGGCCGGTTACGAGACGTGGGCCCACCACGAACGAAAGCGGGCCAAGCGGGTCACGCGTCTTGAGAGTGCATCTGCGCAATCGACGCAGACCGGCCGAGCATGCTTGGTGTCGAAATGCAGAGAAATTTGCCTCAAAGCCAAATAAAAATAATCAACGCAATGGTTTTGATGGCCCATTGTCATTAGACGAGCACGCAGCATGGACGCAGCGGAGCACGCTGTTTTTCTGGCACCGCTGGAGCGCTGTGTCCCGTGGATGTCAGGCTTACTGATGCGGGAGGTCCGTTATCGAAGTTACGTGCTAGACCCAATGCGATCGGCTAGCGAGACGACCGGCGTCGAAAAAAGCGCCCGCCTCGGTGGCAGCGACGTAACTGTGGCAGCGACGTAACTGATGTATTCCTTAGTTGACATGTCGGCCTGCACTGTGGACTCGCTTCACCTGTGTGCCCCTGTCACCCGACGGCGCAGGCGATCACTCACGCAGAACGGCGGTGCCCCACTGACACACCACAGCCGCGCTTGTTTGATTTTCGTCAATTCCACCGACACATGAAATTCGCAGCGGGGGTGCTTGACTGCATGGGTCAAGAATCGTTGCGGAGTTGCGCATGAGTGCAGTCACGGGTGGCAGGGGCGGTCGGGCAGCGTGCCGGCAGGCGTCAATACGGCAAGGTTCGGTACGGATAGGTAATGGCGCGGCGTGTGGCGAGCAAAGGCTTGCACCACTGGTGAGCGGCAAGCATGCGCCGGCTCCGCTCGTAACGGCGCCCCTGCGCGCCGTTATTTGCTGAGGGGGCACCATGCGCATCTGTGTTCTCAATGAAGCACTGAAGGACTCCACCGGGCTGGAGCAGCGCTGCGTGGCGGCGCGTGAGGCCGGCTGCGATTACGTGGTGATGGCCGCACCCTTCGAGCGCGATGCCGAAGGACGTTTGATCGAGCCGGCGGCCGGTGCGCAGACGCAGGCGCAGCGCCTGCACGAGGCAGCGCAGGCGGCGCGCCACGCGGGCGTCACGTTGTTGATCGATGTGCGCCTGGACGAAGTGGGCGGTGCCAGTGCGGTGGTACGCGATAACCCGCAGTGGTTCCGCGCGCGCAGCACCACGGTCCCGGACCCGCGTCAGCCGCGTGCGACGCCGGAGGTGGCCGAAGCCCGCTTTGCCTATGCGCAGGAAGGCGCGGCGCTGGTGGAGTGGTGGAGCGCGCGCCTGTTGGAGTGGGTGAGCCAGGGCGTCGGTGGCTTCCGCCTGTTGCAGCCGCAGCAGGTCCCGGTACAGCGCTGGCGCGAGCTGATTGCGCGCGTGCACGCGCAGGCGCCGGACGTGGTGTTTGCAGCGTGGACCCCGGGCCTGGGGCTGGACGCATTGCAGCAGCTGGCCGGTGCCGGGTTCGATGCGGCGTTTTCGTCGCTTGCCTGGTGGGATGGTCGCGGCAGCTGGTTCTTCGACGAAGACAGCGCGCTGCGCGCGCTGGCCGCGCAGGTGGTCGCGGTGCTGGATGCACCCGATGGCAAGCGCGCCGCGGCGCCCGAGCAGCATTGGCAACTGGCGCTGGCGTTGGGCGGGGCATGGTTGCTGGACGACGCGCACCTGGCGCCATTGCCATCGTCGATCCGTGCCACCGATGGCCTGCCGACCAGCAATGCAGGCATGCGGTTGCGCCCGCTACTGCGTGAGGCGACCGGGCTCACCGCGGTAGCGATCGAGCCACGGCGCGGCTTGCCCTCCTTGTTATTGATCAATGGCGACACCCGGCATGTGGTGCCGGTGCCGGCCTCAGACCTGTTGCGGCTGCTCGGCGATGCCGAAGCCTTGGTGGCCGAAGATGGCCGCACCTTGTCCGGGGCCACGCTGGAAGCGCTGGAGCCGGGCGAAGTACGCGTGTACCGCAGCGTGCCGGCGCGCCATGTGCTGGCAGTGCCGCGCATGCGCCCGCGTGCGCAGGCCGCCGGCACCTGGCCACGCGTGTGCATCGAGTCGGTGACGCCGTCGGTGGATAACGGCCGCTTTCCGGTCAAGCGCACGGTGGGCGACCGCATCTGTGTTGAAGCCGACGCGTTCTGCGATGGACACGACCGCATTGCGGTGGCGGTGCTGTGGCGTCCGGCCGATGCCAAGGCCTGGGCCAGCGCGCCCATGCGTGCGTTGGGCAACGACCGTTGGCGCGCGGAGTTTCCGTTGGAACGCATCGGCACCTACGAATTCCGCGTGGAAGCCTGGCGCGATGTCTTCGCCACCCTGCACGCGGATCTGGAGAAGAAACGCGCTGCCAACACGGTATTGCCGGTCGATGTGCAGGAAGCGATTGCGGCCGTGCAGGCCGCACAGGCACGCAGCGACGGCGCGCTGGCCGAGCGCCTGCAGGCAGTGCTGACCCGTATCGGTGCGCAGAGCGAACCCTTGCAGCAGCTGGCCATCGTGCTGGAGCCGGACACCGCGCAGGCGATGGCGCTGGCCGACGACAAGCCATTCCGCTCGGAATACCCGGTCACCTTCCGGGTGGAATCGGAGCGTCGCGCGGCGCACTTTGCCAGTTGGTACGAGCTGTTTCCGCGCTCGCAAAGTGGCGATGTCAGCCGGCATGGCACGTTCGACGACGTCATCAAGCGGCTGCCGCACATCCGCGCGATGAACTTCGACGTGCTGTACATGCCGCCGATCCATCCGATCGGCCTGAACAACCGCAAGGGCCGCAACAACTCGGTCACGGCGGTGGAAGGCGAGCCCGGCAGCCCGTATGCGATTGGTGCCAGCGATGGCGGGCATACCGAGGTGCATGCCGAACTTGGTGGGCTGGACGGCTTCCGCCGGCTGATCCAGGCGGCGCGTGGGCACGGGCTGGAAGTGGCGCTGGATTTCGCGATCCAGTGCGCCCCCGACCACCCGTGGTTGAAGGAGCACAAGGACTGGTTCACCTGGCGCGCGGATGGGTCGATTCCGTACGCAGAGAACCCGCCCAAGAAATACCAGGACATCGTCAACGTCGACTTCTACGCCAGCGGCGCGGTGCCGGACCTGTGGAATACGTTGCGCGACGCGGTGCTGTTCTGGGTCAACGAAGGCGTCACGCTGTTCCGGGTCGACAACCCGCATACCAAGCCGTTCCCGTTCTGGGAATGGTTGATTGCCGATGTGCGCGGCCGGCGCCCGGATGTGGTGTTCCTCTCCGAAGCGTTCACGCGGCCAAAGATGATGTACCGCCTGGCCAAGTGCGGCTTTTCGCAGTCCTATACCTACTTCACCTGGCGCAACCACAAGCACGAGTTGCAGGCCTACGTGGAAGAGTTGAACGAGGGCGTGCCGCGCGAATGTTTCCGCCCGCACTTTTTCGTCAACACGCCGGACATCAATCCGCTGTTCCTGCAGACCAGTGGGCGCAACGGCCATCTGATCCGCGCTGCGCTGGCCACCACGCTTTCAGGGCTATGGGGCATGTATCAGGGCTTCGAGCTCTGCGAAGCCACACCGCTGGCGCCGGGCAAGGAAGAGTATCTGGACTCGGAAAAATTCCAGCTGCGCGCGTGGCCCGAACGGGCGCCCGGCGACATCGTCGATGAGATCACCCGCTTGAACCAGCTGCGCCGCATGCATCCGGAACTGCAGTCGCATCTGGGCACGCGCTTCTATCAGGCGCACAACGATCAAGTGCTGTATTACGGCAAGTTTTTGGATGCGGGTTACCTGTCGCGCAGCCGCAGCATGGTGCTGGTGGCGATCAACCTGGACCCGCATGCCGGGCAGGACGCCGATATCGAAATCCCGTTGTGGGAGTTGGGCCTGCCCGATCACGCCAGCGTTGCCGTGGACGATCTGTGGGACGGGCACCGCTTTGAGTGGCACGGCAAATACCAACACATCCGTCTAGAGGCAACGCGACCGTTCGCGTTATGGCGCATCCGCGCAGGAGAGGTCGCATGAATGCAGTGGCATCGTTACAAGCCGACGCAGAGCAGTCTGCGGTGGTTGCCGACCAGCGCTGGTACAAGGACGCGATCATCTACCAGGTGCACGTCAAGTCGTTCTTCGACTCCAACGACGATGGCATCGGCGATTTTCCGGGGCTGATCTCCAAGCTGGATTACATCGCCGAACTTGGCGTGGACACCATCTGGTTGCTGCCGTTCTATCCCAGCCCGCGCCGCGATGACGGTTACGATATCGCCGAATACATGGCGGTGCATCCGGACTACGGCAGCATCGAAGATTTCGAGCAGCTGGTGGCGCAGGCGCATGCGCGCGGCATCCGGATCGTCACCGAGCTGGTGATCAACCACACGTCCGACCAGCATCCGTGGTTTCAGCGCGCCCGCAATGCGCCAGCCGGCTCGCCGGAGCGCGACTTCTATGTGTGGTCGGACACCGACCAGCAATACGAAGGCACGCGGATCATCTTCTGCGATACCGAGAAATCCAACTGGACCTGGGACCCGGTGGCCGGGCAGTACTTCTGGCACCGCTTCTACTCGCACCAGCCGGATCTGAATTTCGATAATCCGGCGGTGCTGGAAGCGGTGCTGGAAGTGATGCGCTTCTGGCTGGATCGCGGCGTGGATGGACTGCGTCTGGATGCGGTGCCGTACCTGATCGAGCGCGCCGGCACCTCCAACGAAAACCTGCCCGAAACCCACGCCATCCTGCGCAAGATCCGCGCCACCCTGGATGCCGAATACCCGGACCGCATGCTGCTGGCCGAAGCCAACATGTGGCCGGAAGACACCCAGCAATACTTCGGCCAGAACGCCGACGAATGCCATATGGCGTTCCACTTCCCGCTGATGCCGCGCATGTACATGGCGATCGCGCGCGAAGACCGCTTCCCCATCACCGACATCATGCGGCAGACCCCGGAGATTCCGGAAAGCTGCCAGTGGGCGATCTTCCTGCGCAACCACGACGAGCTGACGCTGGAAATGGTCACCGACTCGGAGCGCGATTATCTGTGGCAGACCTATGCCGCCGACCGCCGCGCGCGCATCAACCTAGGCATTCGCCGCCGCCTGGCGCCACTGCTGGAGCGCGACCGCCGCCGCATCGAATTGATGACCTCGTTGCTGCTGACCATGCCCGGTACGCCGGTGCTGTATTACGGCGACGAGATCGGCATGGGCGACAACATCCATCTGGGCGACCGCGACGGCGTGCGCACGCCGATGCAATGGTCGATCGATCGCAACGGCGGTTTTTCGCGGGCCGACCCGGCGCAGCTGGTGCTGCCACCGGTGATGGACCCGCTGTACGGCTTCCAGGCGGTGAACGTGGAAGCGCAGATCCGCGACCAGCATTCGCTGCTGACCTGGACCCGCCGCGTGCTCAGCGTGCGCAAGCGCTACCAGGCCTTCGGCCGCGGCAGCCTGCGCTTCCTGTACCCGGGCAACCGCCGCATGCTGGCCTACCTGCGCTGCTATCAGGACGAAACCGTGCTGTGCGTGGCCAACCTGTCGCACACGCTGCAGGCGGTGGAGCTGGATCTGTCCGAGTTCGAAGGCCGCGTGCCGGTGGACATCATCGGTGGCGGCAGCTTCCCGCCGATCGGGCGGCTGACTTATCTGCTGACGGTGCCGCCGTTCGGGTTCTATGCCTTCCAGCTGGTGAGCGAAGGCAGGCTGCCGGACTGGCATGTTCCCAGCCCGGTACCGCTGCCGGATTACCGCACGCTGGTGCTGCGCAGCGATGCCGACGAAAGCGCTGCACTGCTGCCGCATCTGCCCACCCTGGAAGGGGAGATCCTGCCGGCCTGGCTATCGGCACGGCGCTGGTTCTCGGCCAAGGACCAGGCGCTGCGCAGCGTGCGCATCGCGCGCCGTACGCCGCTGCCGGGCGATGAGCCGATGACGCTGCTGGAGCTGGAGGTAGAGCTGGAAGACGGCCGCCACGAGCGCTACATGCTGCCGGTGGGCATCGTGTGGGAGCGCGAGCAGCCGAGCACGCTGGCCGAGCAGCTGGCGCTGGCGCGTGTGCGCCAGGGCCGCGAGGTGGGGTATCTCACCGATGCGTTTGCGCTCAAGCCCATGGTGCGCGGCGTGATCGATGCGCTGCGCAGCAACGCAGCGCTGGATTTCTGCGATGGCGACGATGCCTCGCAACAGGGGCAGGTCTGCTTCGAAGCCACCCCGGCACTGGCAACGCTGGACATCCCGCAAGATCCGGAAATCCGCTGGTTGTCGGCCGAACAAAGCAACAGCTCGCTGGTGGTCGCCGACAAGGCCGTGTTCAAGCTGCTGCGGCATGTGGCCGTGGGCGCGAACCCGGAGATCGAGATCGGCCGCCGCCTGACCGAGATGGGCTACGCCAATGCCGCGCCGCTGCTGGGCAGCGTCAGCCGCATCGACGGGCAGGGCACCGTCACCACCATCGCGTTGTTGCAGGGCTTCATCCGCAACCAGGGCGATGCCTGGCGCTGGACGCTGGACCATCTGGCGCGCAGCTTCGACGAATACGCCACCGCGCAGACCGACGAAGCGCGCGCCGAAGCAGTCGCCGGCTACGACGCCTTCGCCGCGGTGGTCGGCAAGCGCCTGGCCGAGTTGCACGAAGCGCTGTCGCGCGCCACCGACGATGCCGACTTCGCGCCGCAACGCATCGACCTGCCCACCGCCAACGATGTGGTGGCCGGGGTGGGACGCCAGGTCGAGGAGATGTGGGACACCGTCAATGCACGCCTGTCCGGCAGCGAAGACAGTGCCGAATGCGAGGCGCTGGAAGCGGTGCTGGCGCAGCGCCCGCAGCTGGATGCCCTGCTCGCGAAGGCGCCCAGCGTGCTGGCCGATTCCCTGCTCACGCGCGTGCATGGCGATTTCCACCTGGGCCAGATCCTGGTGGCCTTCGACGATGTGGTGCTGATCGACTTCGAAGGCGAGCCGGCCAAGCCGCTGGCCGAACGCCGCGCCAAGGCCAGCCCGCTGCGCGATGTGGCCGGCTTCCTGCGCTCGCTCGATTACGCCAGCGAAGTGTCGGCACGGGGCGAGGAGGGTACCGCCGCCCGCGCGGGCGTCGGGGTGGACACGCATCTGGACGAATTCCTGGTGCAATTCCGCCGCCGCTCCACACAAGCCTTCCTGGACGCTTACCATGCCGTGCTCGACGCCAGCGCCCATCCGTGGATTGCGCCGGCGGCGTTCAATGCAGCCACCTTGCTGTTCCTGGTGGAGAAGGCTTGCTACGAAGTGCGTTATGAAGCGGCCAATCGCCCTGGCTGGTTGATGGTGCCGATCGAAGGCTTGCGACGCATCCTGCAACGCGCACGCGCCGGTGCAGGAGACACATGATGAGTGGAGTAATGACAGCAGTGAGCAATCGATGGGATTCCGGCGTGGTACGCGCCCTGGCAGAGGCGCGCCACGGCGATGCGTTTGCCGTCTTGGGCGCACACCCGTCCGACAACGGGCGGGTGTTGCGCACCTATCTCCCCGGCGCCGACCGCGTCTGTGCGGTGCTCGACGACGGGCAGGTGATCGCGCTGGATGCCGGCCCGGAGCCGGGCCTGTTCGCCGGCGAGTTGCCGGCCCACGGCGGATATCGGCTGCGCATCGGCTGGCCCGGTGGCGAGCAGGAAACCGCCGACCCCTACGCGTTCGGCCCGCAGCTCAGCGATTTCGACCTGCACCTGATCAGCGAAGGCCACCATCTGCAACTGGCGGACGCATTGGGCGCCAACGTGGTGGAAGTGGACGGCGTGCGCGGCACGCGCTTTGCCGTCTGGGCACCGAATGCCTCGCGCGTGGCGGTGGTGGGCGACTTCAATAGCTGGGACGCGCGGCGTCATCCGATGCGGCTGCGGCACCAGGCCGGCGTGTGGGAGTTGTTCGTGCCCGACGTTGGCCCGGGCGCGCATTACAAGTACCAGCTGCGCGGCCCGCACGGGCACGAACTGCCGGCCAAGGCCGACCCGGTGGCACGCCGCGCGGAGCTTGCGCCAGGCACCGCGTCCATCGTGGCCGATCCCACGCCGCATCAGTGGAGCGACGACGGCTGGATGGCCACGCGTGCGCGCCGCCAGGCCCACGACGCGCCGATGAGCATCTACGAGATCCACGCCGGCTCGTGGTTGCGCGAAGCGGACGTGGACCTGGATTGGGATGGCCTGGCCGACCGCCTGATTCCGTACGTGGCCGATATGGGCTTTACCCATGTCGAGCTGATGCCGGTGAGCGAGCATCCGTTCGGCGGCTCCTGGGGCTATCAGCCCTTGGGTCTGTTCGCGCCGACCGCGCGCTTCGGTACGCCCGATGGGTTTGCGCGCTTTGTCGACCGCTGCCATCGCGAAGGCATCGGCGTGATCGTCGATTGGGTGCCGGCGCACTTTCCGACCGATGCGCATGGCCTGGCGCACTTCGATGGCACCGCGCTGTACGAACACGCCGACCCGCGCGAAGGCTTCCATCGCGACTGGAACACGCTGATCTACAACCACGGCCGCCGTGAGGTGTCCGGGTTCCTGATCGCCAGTGCGATGGAATTTCTGCAGCGCTATCACGTCGACGGCCTGCGCGTGGATGCGGTGGCCTCGATGCTGTACCGCGATTACAGCCGCAACGCCGGCGAGTGGATACCCAACATCCACGGCGGGCGCGAGAACTACGAGACCATCGCGTTCCTGCGCCGGCTCAACGAGGTGGTGCGCGAGCACACGCCGGGTGCGGTGATGATTGCCGAGGAATCCACTGCGTTTCCCGGTGTCACCGCCGACGTGGCGCACGGCGGCCTGGGCTTCCAGTACAAGTGGAACATGGGCTGGATGCACGACACCCTGCATTACGCCGGGCTGGATCCGATCTATCGCCGCTACCACCACGGTGAACTGACTTTCAGCATGGTCTATGCGTATTCGGAGCGCTTCGTGCTGCCGATCTCGCACGACGAAGTGGTGCACGGCAAGGGTTCGTTGCTGGGCCGCATGCCCGGCGATGACTGGCAGCGCTTCGCCAACCTGCGTGCCTACCTGGGTTTCATGTTCACCCACCCGGGGCGCAAGTTGCTGTTCATGGGCTGCGAATTCGGCCAGCCCACCGAATGGAACCACGACGCCGGCCTGCCGTGGCATTTGCTCGACGACCCGCGCCACCGCGGCGTACAGACGCTGGTGCGCGATTTGAACCGGCTGTATGTGCAATACCCGGCGCTGCATGCGCACGACGACGATCCGTCCGGGTTCGCCTGGGTAGTGGGTGACGATGCCGGCAACAGCGTGGTGGCGTTCCTGCGCAAGGGCAAACGCGGCGACGCACCGGTGCTGGTGGTGATCAACTTCACCCCGGTCGTGCAGCACGGCTACCGCATCGGCGTGCCGCAAGGCGGCCAGTGGCGCGAGGTGTTCAACAGCGACGCCGGCGTCTACGGCGGCAGCAACCTGGGCAACGGCGGCAGCGTGACGGCCGAGCAGCAATCCATGCACGGGCACGCGCAGTCGCTGCCGTTGCTGTTGCCACCGCTGGGCGCCATCGTGCTGACGCCGTATGGCTGATGCCGCCTGCGCCTACCATCGGGCAACTGGCCCGGTGGTGGGCGGCAGCTGCGTCATGCATCCAGCTCTTCTCGACGGGGTGGGTCATGCGCTGGCATCGTTTGCATTGTTGTGCTCCCACTCGGTTGCGATGGCATCGATCACTGCAGGCCGACACGCACATAGCACGTCATCCAGCAGCAGGTCGTCTTGATGATCGTGCGCAAACGCGGTGACGGCGAGACGGGCGCCGCCACGCGAATCGGCGTGATCTCCGATACGCACGGCCTGCTCCGGCCCCAGGCGCTTGCCGCGCTCGAGGGCTGCACGCAGATCATCCATGCCGGCGATGTGGGCACGCCGCAGGTGCTTGAGGCGTTGCGGGCACTGGCACCGCTGCATGCCATCGCAGGCAATATCGACGACAAGCCGTGGGCGAGGGGTTTACCGCAGACGCTGGATCTGCAGATCCAGGGCGTGCGCATCCATGTGCTGCACGATCTGAAGACGCTGGCACCGCAGGTGCAGGCCGACGTCGTCATCAGCGGCCATTCGCACAAGCCGCGGGTGCACATGCACGATGGGGTGCTGTACCTCAATCCGGGCAGCGCCGGGCCGCGCCGCTTCAGTCTGCCGATCAGTGTGGCCATGCTGTGGCTGGGCGATGGCGCGTCACGCGCGCATGTGCAGCAACTCGCGGTGGGCTGAGTCCGCTGACTCGGCATGCACACCGGCGGGGCCATGCTCGTGGGCCACGTTGTTGCAGGGAATTCCCATGAATACACGTCGCCAATTCCTTTCCGCTGCCGCGGCCGGTACCGCGGCATTGGCCGCTGCGCCGTTGATGGCGCAATCGTCGGCGCCGGGCAGCGTGATGCCCACGCGCGGAAACACCGAGGCGGGCGCATTGCCGACCAATCCGGTCGTCAAGGGCGCACGCTACCGGCCGCGCAGCCGTCTCGGCTTCGGTGGCGTGGCCATCGGCAATGGCTTTGCGCCGGCCAGCGACGCACAGAGCGAGCAGACGCTGGCAGCGGTATGGGAATCGGGCGTGCGGTATTTCGATACCTCGCCTTGGTACGGGCTGGGCTTGTCGGAGCGACGTACCGGCCATCATCTGCACACCCATCCGGCCGACGAGTACGTGCTGTCGACCAAGGTCGGGCGCCTGCTCACCGCGACCGACACGCCGCCCAAGACGATGTGGCAGCAACCTTCGCCGTTCGACTATCGCTACGACTACAGCGCCTCCGGTGTGCGGCGCTCGATCGAAGACAGCCTGCAGCGTCTGGGGGTGTCGCAGATCGACATCGCGTATATCCACGATCTCTCGCCAGAGAACGAAAAGGACCTGGGCATGCCGTGGGAGCGGCGGTTCGCCGAGGCGGTGAAGGGCGCGATGCCCGAGTTGACCAAGATGCGCAAGGAGGGCCTGATCAAGGCCTGGGGCTTTGGCGTCAATCGTCCTGAGCCGGCCTTGCGTGCAATCGAAGAGGCCGACCCCGACATCTTCCTGCTCGCCTGCCAATACTCGCTGCTCGACCATGCGCAGGCCTTGCATGACACCTTCCCGAAGATCGCAAGGCACGGCGCCTCGGTGGTGGTCGGTGCACCGTTGTTGGCGGGTTATCTGGCCGGGCGCGAGCGTTATCTCTACGACGGCACCATTCCGTCGTGGGCGCCTGCCAAGCGGCAGAAGGCGTTGGCCATTTGCGACAAGCACGGTGTGGATCTACGCACCGTTGCGCTGCAATTTGCCGCGGCCCCGAAGGTGGTGTCGGCCGTGATTCCCGGTGCACGCACGGCCGAGCAGGCCCGCGCCAATGCGAGCTCGATGCAGGTGGCGATTCCGTCGACGCTGTGGGAAGCGCTCAAGCGCGAAGGTGTGATCGAGGCAGACGCGCCCGTGCCCGCTGCACGTTGAGGCCTGAGCGCGCGCAACGCGTAGTGTTCCAGCGCGCCAGGCAATCAAAACGTCCCGCGTTGAATGAAGGGCGCTTGTTGATACAACACGCGCTCGCCACCACGCGGATCCAGTTCCAGGCGGCTTGGCGTATCGAACACCAGCGTTTCGCGCCGTTTCAAGGAAAATGGCTGCCAGTGCGGCGCACCGCGACGATTGGGGTCGCCATGCCGCGCAAACGCAATCAGCGCCTCGCTCATTTGCTCGGCCATGCGCTGCGCATCGGCACCATCGCCGGTGCGCGAGCCCGGCTGGCGCACGTTGTCGAATACCAGCGGAATATCCAGGGTATGGAAGGCACCGAACTTGCCGCCATCCAGGGGCGAACCCCAATCCAGTTGATAGACCCAGGTGGGCGCGCCCTGACGGGCACGTGCGTCGGCTTCTTCCACAGCGCCGCGCCACGAGCGGCCGGCGGTGGTGGCTGCGAAGAACACCTGCGACGGCGTGTACTGCGGATAGAGCCGCCGATATTCGGCGATGACCACCTGCGGCAACAGGTCCACGTATTGCTGCGCCTCCAGCCTGGCCGGCAACTCGTCCCAACTCAGCGCGAAATTCTTCGCATCGTGGCCGAGAAAGCCGCGCGTCTCGTCGCGCGTATTGCCGATCACCATCGGGATGCGTGCCGACTGCACCGGCGCGGTGGGCCAGAACGGATGCACCGGCACGTTGCGCGCATCCAGCACCGGGCCGAAATACAGCGCGGTGTTTTCCACCCGCGACGGGTCGCGCACCTGCGCGGCGGCCAGCAGTTGGGCCACAGGCAACGTGCGCATGCGCGCGATCTCATCTGGCGAGATCTTCAACGCGTCCAGCAGCAGCTGCGCGCGCTGGGTGGCCGCACGCGGCCCGGCCACGGTGACCTGTTGCCCGCTCATGGTCCAGGCGCGATGAAATAGCCCGCGCGCGGCCGGCATCGCCATCAGCGTGGCGATTTTGGCGCCACCGCCGGACTGCCCGAACACCGTGACATTGCCGGCGTCGCCGCCGAATTCGGCCGCATGCTGGCGCACCCACTGCAGGGCCTGGACCAGGTCCAGCTGCCCTGCATTGCCGGAGTCGGCAAAACTGGCATCGCCCAGCTGCGCCAGCGACAGATAGCCGAAGACGTTGAGCCGGTGATTGACGGTGACCACCACCACGTCGCCGCGCTTGCACAGGCGCACGCCGTCGTAGAGCGGGTCGCTGCCGGAGCCGGTGGTGTAGCCGCCGCCGTGGATATAGAACAACACCGGCCGCTTGCCGCCATCGCGCAGACCGGGTGTCCACACATTGAGGAACAGGCAGTCCTCACTGGTGGGCTCGCTGGCCTTGAGCTGTGGCGCCGCTGCACCGAAACCGTTGGCGTCGCGCACGTGCTGCCACGGCGTTTCCTGCAACGGTGCCTGAAAGCGCCGCGGGGCGGTGTCGCTGCCATACGGGATGCCCTTGAACACGCAGACGCCCTGGTCGCGATAGCCGCGCAGCGCGCCGCCACGCACGCGTGCCAGCGGCGCGCCCTCGTCGCGTGGCGGTGCACGTACGGCCGCGGCAGCGAAGCCGGGAAGCGTTGCTGCCGCTGTCGCGAACAGGCCACCACGCAGCAGCGTGCGGCGCCGCGTATCAGGCGAGGCTTGGGTGGTCATTGCGCCATCTCCTTCGCGGGTGCGGGTGAAGCGGGCTTGGCCACAGGCGGCTGCGGCTTGGTGACATGCGCGATCCAGGCTTGCGCCAGTTGCGGCCATGCGGACACGGTGAGACCGCTGCCGTTGGCGGTACCGAAACCATGGCCGCCCTGCGGGAACACATGCAACTCGCTGGGGACCCCGGCGCGCAGCAGCGCATCGTGCATCAGCAGGCTGTTGCGTACCGGCACCACGCTGTCGTCCTGCGCATGCAGCAGAAAGGTAGGCGGCGTGCGCGCGTCCACGTGCCGCTGCGGCGAATAGGCCTGTACCTGCGCCTGGCTCGGGGCGCTGCCGAGCAGACGGTCGCGGGAGCCTTTGTGCGCGTTGGCGCTGTCCATGTCGATCACCGGGTAGATCAGCAACTGGAAGTCCGGTCGCGCGCTCAGTGCATCGGCCGCGTCGATGGGCGAATACACCTGCGCGGCGTAGCGCGTGCCCAGGCTGGCGGCGACATGGCCGCCGGCCGAAAAGCCCATCACGCCCACGCGCTGTGCATCGATGCCATAGCGGGCCGCGTTGGCGCGGATCAGCCGCAAGGCACGTTGCGCATCGGCCAGCGGTACGTCGGCGCCGTTCGGGTGGCCTTCACCCGGCAGCCGGTAGCGCAGCACGAACAGGGTGATGCCGGCGGCGTCGACAAAGCCGGGCACCAGCGCGCTGCCCTCGTTGTCCAGCACGATGCGTTGGTAGCCGCCGCCAGGCGTGACCAGCAGGGCGGTGCCATTGGGCTGTTTGGGCCGGTAGACCACCAGATACGGCGTACTGACCTGCTGGATGTAGCGATCCGGCTGCGCCGGCTCGCTGCTGCGCTCGACGATGCGCTGCGGTTGCGGCAACGCCGTATCCCCGGTGCCAGGCGCGTTGGCCACAGCGCGATCCGGCTGGCTTGTTCGGCGGCAGTGTCGGCGCTCGGTCGCTGGGCCGCCGGCGCCGGGCCGGCCAGCAGCGCGCCCAGCACAAGGACCGCCAGGCCATGCCGCGTGGCGCGCGAAAGCGCGGTCAAAGCACGCGTTTGGCGTGTCTGTTCCATTCACCCCTCCCAGGGCCACTTCGTCACCGCGACCACAATTGCCGCAGTGCACATTGCTAATGACACCGGTTTACCATATACAGCACACCGTGCCGCTGTCGATTGGCAGTGCAACAAAACACCTATCGGGGAGACACCCTTGAGCAACGACGCCGCCACTCCGCCATCGTCCACACCCGCGCTGTCCGCCATCGCCCAGCGCTTTGTGGAAGCACGCCGTGCAGGGGCATCGCTGCCCGACTTTCCCGGGCAAATCCCCGACGATCTGGTCACCGCCTACCAGGTGCAGGACATCGCCATCAGCCAGTGGCACGACCACGTCGTCGGCTGGAAGGTGGGGTATATCGCCGCCGAGCGCCGCGACGCGTCCGGCGACGAGCGTCTGCTCGGCCCGATCTTCTCCCAGAAGGTCTGGAATGCTACCGGTGGAACAACCGAGTTCCCGATCTTTGTCGGCGGCTTCGGCGCAGTGGAAGCCGAATATGTCCTGATGCTCGGCGCCGACGCCCCGGCCGAGCAGACCCACTTCACGCCGGAGCAGGCGGCAGAGCTGCCGGCCACGTTGTTCATCGGGGTGGAGATCGCCAGCAGCCCGCTGGCCACCATCAACCAGTTGGGCCCGCGGGTGGTGATTTCGGACTTCGGCAACAACAACGGCCTGATTCTGGGCCCGGAAGTGACCGATTGGCTGGCGCGCGACGAGGCTGCGCTCACTGCCCAGACGCTGATCGACGAAAAGGTGGTCGGCACCGGCGGGGCCACCACGCTGCCGGGCGGGCTGCGCGCGGCCTACGCATTCGCGCTCAGCCGTTCGGCACAGCGCGGGCGTCCGCTCAAGCGCGGTGATCTGATTGCCACCGGCAATGCCACCGGTATCCACGACATCGAAGTGGGGCAACGTGCCCTGATTCGCTTCGCCGGCATCGGCGATATTTCCTGTACGGCCGTGTCCGCCAGTTGACGGCGGTCCCCGTGACCAGACGCTTGGGAGGGCGCCAATGATCACACGCAGACATTTTCTTGGTGCCGGGCTCGGCGCCGCTGCCGCCGCCCCCTGGCTGGGTGCCGGCGCCACCACGCCGATTCCCGGCGGGCAGTTGCTCACCGCCACCGACGTGCATGTCGGAGACTACCCCACCGTGGAAGCGGTGCGCTGGTTCGGCAAGCAACTGGAAGAACGCACCAATGGCCGGCTCAAGCTGCGCCAGTACCACTCCGGCCAGCTGGGCCGCGAATCGGAGGCGATCGACATGGCGCGCTTCGGCGCCATCGACATCACCCGTGTGTATTCGGGCGCGTTGAACAACACCTTCCCGCTCACGCAAGCGCTGTGCCTGCCGTACGTGTTCGACTCGGTACCGCATCTGCGTCGCGCCATCGACGGGCATGTCGGCGACAGCGTGCTGCGCAGCTTCGAGCAGCGCGATCTGGTCGGTCTTGCCATCTACGATTCGGGCGCGCGCTGCTTCTACAACACCAAGCATCCGCTGCATCGCCCGGAAGATCTCAAGGGCCTGAAATTGCGGGTGGCTTCGTCGGACATCTTCCTCAAGTTGATGCGCATGCTGGGCGCCAACCCCACGCCCATGTCGCTGGGCGAAACGTTTTCGGCGATGGAAACGCACATGATCGACGGTGCGGAAAACAACATGCGCAGCTTCCAGTCCAGCCGGCATTTCGAAGCCGCGCATTACTGGTCGCAGAGCGAACATTCCTACGCGCCGGACATCCTGGTGATGTCGCGCAGGAGTTTTCAATCGCTGAGCGCGGCCGACCGTGGCCTGGTGGTGGAACTGGCGCGCGCCTCGGTGCCGGTGATGCGCAACTTGTGGGATGCCTCCGAGACGGTGGCGCGCAAGCAGGTGATCGACTACGGCGTGAAGCTCAACCAGGTCGACATGCTGGCGTTTCGCGCCGCTGCCGCGCCGCTGCTGGCCGAATACCGCAAGCAGCCGGAGATCGAAGCGCTGTACCGCCGCATCCGCGATTTCGCATAGAGGTGTCCCGATGACCGAACCCGAAACTGTTGCCGTCACGGTCGCGCCGTTGCAGCGCGCGCTGGACCGCGTTTCCGACATTGCCATTGGCGTGGCCTCGCTGGCGCTGCTGGGTCTGGTGGTCGTGCAGGGCTGGCAGGTATTCACCCGCTACGTGCTCAACGACTCACCCAGCTGGACCGAGCCGGTGACCCTGTTGCTGCTGAGCACCGCACTGAGCCTGGGCGCGGCGGCCGGCGTGCATACCAATCGCCACTTCGGCTTCTACCTGCTGGGCGAACACGTGCCGCCGCTGGTGCGCAAACTGTTCGAAGTGATTCGCCCGCTGATGATCCTCGCCATCGGTGCGGTGCTGGCGTGGTGGAGCGCGGCGCTGTTGATCGATGGCCTGGATATCAAGATGGCCGGCGCGCAGATGCCGCAGAGCATCAACTACCTGCCGCTGTCCATCG
This sequence comes from Xanthomonas phaseoli pv. phaseoli, assembly GCA_022749655.1. Classification (GTDB taxonomy): domain Bacteria; phylum Pseudomonadota; class Gammaproteobacteria; order Xanthomonadales; family Xanthomonadaceae; genus Xanthomonas; species Xanthomonas phaseoli. Next base: position 239,959 of record CP094243.1, on the reverse strand, counting down.
GCGGTGCGCTGATGGTGCTGTTCGCCCTGTACAAGTTGTGGCGTGTGCTGCGCCCGGTCCATGTCGGAGGAGTGCGCTGATGGGCATCGCCATGTTGTTGGGCACCTTCGTGGTGCTGCTGCTGATCGGCGTGCCGGTGGCCTACGCCCTGGGCGCGGCGGCACTGGCCACGCTGCTGTACCTGGACCTACCCACGGTGGTGTTGGTGCAGCAGATTTCCGCCGGTAGCGGCTCGGCGTCGCTGATTGCGATTCCGCTGTTTATCTTCGCCGGCGAGCTGATGCTGCGCGGTGGCATTTCCGAACGCTTGATCGCCTTGGCTTCGTCCTTGGTCGGGCGTGTCCGCGGCGGTCTGGGCCAGGTCAGCGTGCTGTCGTCGCTGTTCTTCGGCGGCGTCTCCGGCTCGGCGATTGCCGATGTCTCGGCGGTCGGCGGTACCATGATTCCGCAGATGATCAAACGCGGTTACGACCGCGATTACGCGGTGAACGTGAGCATGACCGCCGCGCTGGTGGCCTTGCTGGTGCCGCCTTCGCATAACCTGATCCTGTTCTCGGCCGCGGCCGGTGGCGGCTTGTCGATTGCCGATCTGTTCGCGGCCGGCATCTTTCCCGCGTTGTTGATGACCGCCGCGATGATGGTGACCGGCTATGCAGTGGCGCGTCATCGCGGCTACGGCACCGAAGCCTTTCCTGGGTGGCGTGCGGTGGCCTTGCGCCTGATCGGTGCGCTGCCCGGCCTGGGGTTGGTGGGGTTGATCTTCATCGGGATTCGCGCCGGCATCTTCACCGCGGTGGAAAGCGCCGCCATTGCCGTGGTGTACGCCTTGATCGTCACCGCATTGCTGTATCGCCAATTGCGTTGGGCCGAGTTCTTCGCCGCGGTCACGCATGCCGCGCGCACCACCGGCGTGATCCTGTTCGTGATCGCCACGGCGGCCGTGTTCGGCTGGCTGCTGGCCTATCTGCAGGTGCCTGCGGCGGCGGTGAAGTTCCTCAAGCCATTGCCGACAGCAAGAACATGGTGCTGTTGATGATCGTGGTGATGCTGCTGTTGCTGGGCATGTTCATGGACCTGGCGCCGAAGATCCTGATCTGCACACCGATCTTCCTGCCGGTGGTGAAGGCCTACGGCATCGACCCGATCCACTTCGGCCTGGTGATGGTGCTGGCTGGCGGTATCGGCCTGATCACCCCGCCGATCGGCTCGGTGTTGTTCATCGGCACCTCCATCGGGCAGATCACCATCGCGCAAAGCATGCGTACGATCTGGCCGTTCTGGCTGGCGGCGTTGTGCGTGCTGTTGATCGTGGCGTTTTTCCCTGAGTTGTCGCTGTGGCTGCCGCGCGCCCTGCGCGCCTGAGCCTGGGCGATTGCGTGATTGCGTCACTGGCAGACGGGTGATCGGTACGGCCTGTTCGCGTGGTATCGATCGCCTGCCCTCCACAGGCAGGCGCGTCGGGCATCGCTGCCGGCAGGAGGGCTCTGCCGCATCTGGTTAACCGGTGGCATGACGCACCATCTAGTAAAGCCCGGCATCCGGGACTAGGAGAGAGCATGCGTGTGCGTCCCGTTTCATCCCGATGGCGTTGGCTGATGGCCGGCGGCTTGCTGCTGTGCGCCGGCCTGAGCGCGGCGGCCGACTGGAAGCGCGGCATCGAACACCAGCGCATCGCCGACCAGGGCAACGGCAGCTTCCTCAATCCGGTGCTGGCCGGCGACCATCCCGACCCGTCGGTGCTCAAGGATGGCGACGACTACTACCTCACGCTGTCGTCGTTCGATGCGTACCCGGGCCTGCCGATCTGGCACTCGCGCGACCTGGTCAACTGGCAGCCGCTGGGCCACGCCATCACCCAGAATGTGGGTGCGATCTGGGCGCCGGACCTGATCAAGCACGGCAAGCGCTACTACATCTATTTCCCCGCACGGCGGGGCGACCAGGGCGGGCGCAGCAATTTCGTGGTGTGGGCCGACGACATCGCCGGCCCATGGCGCCCCGATCGACATCGGCCTGGGCAAGTACATCGACCCCGGCCATGCGGTGGGCGAAGACGGCAAGCGCTACCTGTTCCTGAGCGGCGGCGATTATGTGCAGCTGTCCGATGACGGCTTGAAGGTGGTCGGCACGCCCAAGCATGTCTACGACGGCTGGAAATACCCGGAAAGCTGGGACGTGGAGGGCTACTCCCAGGAAGGCCCCAAGATCACCCGCCACAACGGCTGGTACTACATGACCACCGCCGTGGGCGGCACCGCCGGCCCGCCGACCGGGCACATGGTGATCACTGCGCGTTCGCGCTCGATCCACGGCCCCTGGCAGAACGCGCCCAACAACCCAATCACCCGCACCAGGAGCGCGGAGGAGCCGTGGTGGTCGCGCGGCCACGCCACCCTGGTGGAAGGCACCGACGGCCGTTGGTGGATGCTCTACCACGGCTACGAACACGGCTACTGGACGCTGGGCCGGCAGGCGCTGCTCGACCCGATCGAATGGACGCCGGATGGCTGGTTCGTCGCCAAGGGCGGCGATCTGGGCACCCCGCTGAAAAAACCCAGCGGGCAGGCGCTGCAGCACGGCATGGCGTTGTCCGACGATTTCCGTGCCGCCAGGCTGGGCCCGCAGTGGGCGTTCTTCAACCCGGCTGCCGATGAAGCCAAGCGCCTGCAGGTGGGCAATGGCGTGCTGCGCCTGCAGGGCAAGGGCACCGCGCCGCGCGATGCGTCGCCGCTGACGGTGATCGCCACCGACCCGGCCTACCAGTTCGAGGTGCAGATGACCGTGTCGCCGGGCGGGCAGGGCGGGGCGCTGCTGTTCTACAGCGACAAGCTCTACGCCGGCGTCGGCAGCAATGGCGAGAACTTCGTCATGCACCGCTACGGCGAGGAACGCCCCGGTACGCTGGCACCCAGCGCCAACGGCGGCACGCTGTGGCTGCGCGTCACCAACAACCGCCACATCGTCACCATCCACAGCAGTGCCGACGGCAAGACGTGGACCAAGTACCCGGTGCAGATGGAAGTGTCCGGTTACCACCACAACGTGGCCGGCAAGTTCCTGGCCCTGAAACCGGCCCTGTATGCCGCAGGCCCCGGCCAGGTGGAATTCCGCAACTTCCGCTACCGCGCCCTGGACTGACCGTTCTGCATCGGCGGGCATGTCGTGGCGCTGCCTGCCGTGGCAGGCCCGGCACGGCGGACCCGGTGCAGCGGCAGGCTTCGCTCAGGTCTGCCGGCCGTCTGGCCGGTAGAATCCAATCAACTTTACTGGTTGACCGCTATGCCCGCCCGCAAGATGCCTGAAGAGGGAATGCCTGGCCTGCCGAAGGGCCGGGTTGCAACGATCAACGACATCGCGCGGATGTCGGGCGTGTCCAAGAAGACCGTCTCGCGGATCATCAACAATTCGCCGTTGGTGCGGCAGGACACGCGCGAGAAGGTCGAGGCGCTGATGCGCGAGGTCGGCTACGCGCCGGATCCGCTGGCGCGCGGGCTGGCGTTCCGGCGCTCGTTCCTGATCGGCATGGTCTACGACAACCCCACTGCCCAATACATCGTGGACATGCAGTACGGCGCGCTGGACGCGCTGCGTGGTTCCAGTTTCGAGCTGGTGGTGCACCCCTGCGACAGCCGCAGTCCCGGTTATATCGAAGGCGTGCGCCGCTTTGCGCAGGCGCAGAAGCTGCACGGCGTGATCCTGGTGCCGCGCGCCTCCGAAGACCAGGCACTGGCCGACATGCTGGCCGAAATCGGGTGCCGCTACACCCGCATCGCCTCGATCGCGCTGGACACCACCTCGCAGACGGTGATCACCCACGACCGCGACGGGGCAGCGGAGGCGGCCGATTACCTGCTCTCGCTGGGCCACCGCGACATCGCCCTGGTCACCGGCCCCAGCGCTTACCGCTCCTCGATCGAGCGCACCTCCGGCTTTGCCGACGCGTTGGCCCGTCGCGGCATCGAACTGCCGCCCGAGCGCATCGTCGAAGCCGGCTACACCTTCGAATCGGGCGTGGCCGCCGCCGAAAAGCTGCTGCTGGGCAAGAAGCGCCCCACCGCCATCTTCACCGGTAACGACGAAATGGCCGCCGGTATCTACAAGGTGGCGCTGCGCGCCGGCATCAATATCCCGCGCCAGCTCTCGGTGATCGGCTATGACGACAGCTCGCTGGCCTCGCGGCTGTGGCCGCCGTTGACCTCGGTACGCCGCCACACCCGTGACACCGGGCGTACTGCCGCGGCGATGCTGATCCAGCCCGACAACGCGCCGCAGCTGCCCACCGCCAGCGTGCGCCCGCACCTGATCGTGCGCGACTCCTGCCAGCCGCCGGAAGATTGAGCGCCGCGCGCCGCGCGCCGCGCCCTTAGCCGGAGCTACGCGCCACGTTCTCGCCGGAAGAAGGAACACGCTGCGTTCGGCCAACGGCTGGCCCCCATCCGCCCTTCGGGCACCTTCCCCCGCAGGCGGGGAAGGCAGTCCGCGGTCGCTGCTGTAAAGCCCCTCTCCCTGCGGGAGAGGGGTTGGGGTGAGGGTACGGCGGCAGACAGCCATCCGAGCACCCAGGCACGCGCCGATCGCCGGCAACCTTCACGTGCAGATTGCGCCTTGCCTCCCAGCACAGCGCGCAGCCTCGGACCCTCATCCGACGCACGCGCCACCGTCTCCCGACGGGAGAAGGATCAAAGCCCCTCTCCCTGCGGGAGAGGGGTTGGGGTGAGGGTACGGCGGCAGACAGCCATTTAAGAGCCCAGGCCGGCGCTGACCGCCGGCAACCTTTACGTGCAGATTGCGCCTTGCCTCCCAGCACAGCGCGCAGCCTCGGACCCTATCCGGCGCCACGCGCCACCGTCTCCCGATGCCAGAAGGGAAGTGGACAGTCCTCGCCGCCCCACACCGTCTTTCGTGCACTGCGCAATGACACCGGTTAACCAGAGTCGGTAGACTAGCCCCCTGCAAGCCCATGTTCCCCCTCGCTTGCCTCGGAGAAGTGCCATGTCCCTGTACTGCAAAACGCACTACGCCACCCATCCCGACGCCATCAAGGGCGCCAGCAACGACGCGCTGCGCGAGCTGTACCTGCTCGATGGGCTGTTCGTGGACGACGCGGTGACGCTCAAGTACACCCACTACGAGCGCTTCGTGCTCGGTGGCGCCGCCCCGCTGGGCAAGACGCTGGAACTGCCCAAACAGACCGAGCCGGCATCGGCCGCCGGGCATCCGTTTCTGGAGCGTCGCGAGCTGGGCATTCTCAATGTCGGCGCAGGCACCGGGACGGTGACCGTGGACGGTACTGCCTACACGCTCGGGCCGAAGGACGGCCTGTACGTGGCGATGGGCAGCACCGATGTCAGTTTTGCTTCCGAAGACGCGGCCAACCCGGCCCAGTTCTATCTGGCCTCCACGCCGGCGCATGCGCGCTTTGAGACCACGCAGCTCTCGATCAAGGATGCGGTGGCACTGGAGCGCGGCGCGCTGGAAACCAGCAACGAGCGCACCATCTACCAGTACATCGTGCCGGCCACCTGCCAGTCCTCGCAGCTATTGCTCGGCCTGACCGTGCTCAAGCCCGGCAGCGTCTGGAACACCATGCCGCCGCATCTGCACGACCGCCGCAGCGAGGTGTATTTCTATTTCGACCTGGGCGCCAACGACCGCGTCTACCACTTCATGGGCGAACCCGATGCGCAGCGCCACATCGTGATGCAGAACAACGAAGCGGTGGTGTCGCCGCCGTGGTCCATCCACATGGGCGCCGGCACCAGCAATTACGCCTTCATCTGGGCAATGGGCGGCGAAAACCTGGATTACACCGACATGCACGTGCTGGATATCTGCCAGCTCAAGTAAGGCCTGCATCCATGCGCCTGCATGCAGACGGCCGCGGCCATGACACCGCTGTGTTCAAGCCGGGGCCAGCAACGCCGGCGCGATGCAAGGGCTTGTGGCGCAACCCCACTCATAAGACGCAATCGTCCGCGCGCTGCGCGGCTCACAGCACACCACCGCACACCCAGCAGGAGCGATAAGGTAATGAGCAATCCGTTCAGTCTCGAAGGCAAGGTCGCACTGGTCACCGGTGCCAACACCGGCTTGGGCCAGGGCATCGCGCTGGCATTAGCCGAAGCCGGCGCCGACATCGCTGCCGCCGGCATCCAGGCGCCTACCGAGACCGAAAAAGGTCAAGGCGCTGGGCCGCCGCTTCATCGCCATCGAAGCCAACCTGATCAGCATTGAGCCGGTGCAGCGCATCATCGACGAGACCATCGCCGGCCTCGGCGGGCTGGATATCTTGGTCAACAACGCCGGCCTGATCCGTCGCACCGACGCAGTGGATTTCAGCGAGCAGGATTGGGACGACGTGCTCAACGTCAACCTGAAGTCGGCCTTCTTCATGGCGCAGGCCGCAGGCCGTCACTTCATTGCGCAGGGCCGCGGCAAGATCATCAACATTGCCTCGATGTTGTCGTTCCAGGGCGGCATCCGCGTGCCGTCCTACACCGCCAGCAAGTCGGGCATCGCCGGCATCACCCGCCTGCTTGCCAACGAATGGGCCAGCAAGGGCGTGACCACCAATGCCATCGCACCGGGCTATATGGCCACCGACAACACCGCGCAGCTGCGTGCCGACGAAGACCGCAACAAGGCCATCCTGGACCGCATCCCGGCCGCGCGCTGGGGCGTGCCGGCCGACCTGGGCGGTACCGCGGTGTTCCTGGCCAGCAGCGCGTCGGACTACGTCAACGGCGCCATCATTCCGGTCGACGGTGGCTGGCTGGCGCGCTGATCCAGATCGCACGGCGATGACGCGCACCCTCCAACGCGCGCCGCCGCCCCTGCTGTTGCTGCGCTGTGGTGTCCTTCTCCCGCCTGCGGGAGAAGGTGCCCGAAGGGCGGATGAGGGTCTGTCACACGCACATCAATCAACTGCCAATGTGCTTCGCGGCAATCTGCCTTGCCGACTGCATCAGCGCCTTGATCACTGCAACGAACAATGCGCCGGCAGTTGAAAAAACGGCAACCAAACGCACGCATCATCGCGACCTGGCAACAATCCTTTTAAGAATCTTCCCCAACCCAATCGGAGCATTCCCATGAAAATCGCACTCATGAATGAGTTTAGCCAGGCCGCCAAGAACCCGGTGATCCTGCAACAGCTCAACGACGTCGCCAGCGAGCAGGGCCACAGCGTGTTCAACGTCGGCATGGACGGCGACAACGACCACCGCCTGACCTATATCCACCTGGGCATCGTCGCCAGCCTGCTGCTGAACTCCAAGGCGGTGGACTTCGTGGTGGCCGGCTGCGGTACCGGTCAGGGCGCGATGATGTCGCTCAACGCGCACCCGGGCGTGTTCTGCGGCTATTGCATCGAGCCGACCGACGCCTACCTGTTCGCCCAGGTCAACAACGGCAACGCGCTGTCGCTGGCGTTTGCCAAGGGCTACGGCTGGGGTGCGGAAATCAACGTGCGCTACATCTTCGAAAAGGCTTTCAGCGGCGAGCGCGGCATGGGTTACCCGGCCGAGCGTCGCGAATCGCAGCAGGCCAACGCCGGCATCCTGACCCAGCTCAAGCAGGCCACCGCCAAGTCGTACCTGGACGGCCTGCGCGCTATCGATCCGGAGCTGATCAAGCAGGCCGTCGGCGGCGAGCGCTTCCAGCAATGCTTCTTCGACAACGCGCAGGATGCAGAAATCCGCAACTTCGTTGCCGGCGTGCTGGGCAAGACCGAAGCGGCTGCTGCGTGAGTCACGCTGCACGCGCATGCCTGATCTTGTTTACAGAGCAGGCATGTGCCAGTGCCACGATGCAGCAGATCGTCTGAGCTTCATGCATCGCAAGCCCAAGCGGGCCCTTCATGGATAAATGCGCTTCATCAGGGGCATCGCTTGATCCGGCAATGTCGACCTTTGACGCCTCTGTAACTGGAGTGCCACTACGCGCACGCAGGCAACACGCCTGCACGCACGTCGGCCCTCTTCCGGCAGGGCGAAAAAGACAGGGCTAGCGCGCCATCGGCGCGCCCGCCTTCGAGCGCCCACGCTGCAAGGTGTGGGCGTGGGCTGGGCGCGGAGCGGGGTTGGGGTGAGGGTACGGCGGAAGACAGCCAATCCAGGCAGCTAGACGCACGCGCCGAACCATCGACGAAACGGTCACACCATTGCATCGCTTACCAACGGCATCAACGCGTGGCTCTGCCGAGCCCAGTGAGCGCGCAAAGCGCAATTGCATCGCCCAAGACCACGCATGCGCCCCATGCGTCGATGCAAACCGCAACAACAGCAAGTAACCGCACGTGCACTCAGCGGAGCCCCTCATGCATCGACTGCTTATCGCCATGCTGTTGCTCTGCACCGGCATCGCCCACGCCGCGCCGCAGCGCATCTTCATCGCCGGTGATTCCACGGCTGCCGAATACGGTGCCGAGCGCGCCCCGCAAGCCGGTTGGGGCCAACTGCTGCAGGACTGGTTCGATCCGGCGCAGTGGCAGGTACACAACCATGCCAAGGGCGGCCGCAGTACGCGCAGTTTCATTGCCGAAGGGCGGCTGGATGCCATCGCAAAAGAACTGCAGCGCGGCGATGTCTTGCTGATCCAGTTCGGTCATAACGATGCCAAACGCGAAGACCCCACGCGCTACACCGATCCCACGACCGATTACGTGCAGTTCCTGCGCCGCTATATCGCCACTGCGCGCGACAAAGGCGCCACGCCGATCCTGATCACGCCGGCCGCCCGGCTGTTGTACGACTTCGGCGCGTTGCTCGACACGCACGGTCGCTACACCCTGGCGATGCAGCAACTTGCCGCGCAGGACCAGGTGGAGCTGATCGATCTCAACGCCAGTTCCAGCGACTGGATCCGCGCGCTCGGCGAGCAGGCCGCCAAACCGTATTTTCTGTTCGTGCCCGAACAGGGCAAGGCCGACGGTACCCACTTCAGCCGTGCCGGCGCGACCGCCATCGCCTGCCTGGTAGTGCAAGGATGGGTGCAACTGCAGCCGACGCTCAAGGCGCAGCTGCGGCGCGACGCCGATTGCGGTGCTGCGCCCGACACCGCCGCGCAACGCGCCGCACAACCGCATCCGTCGTTGATCGCACACGAACGTGATCTTGCGCGTCGCCAACCGGGCCCACACGGTGGCGCCGGCCCGACCACCGCCTATCCGTTTTTCGCCGACGCCCCGGATCTGACGTTCGTGCTGCGCAAGCGGGTGCTGCACAAAGGCGCCGGCATCGGCCTGCACTTGCACGACAAGGACGAGATCTACTACATCGTCAGCGGGCGCGGCTTATACGCGCTGGATGGCAAGCAATACCAGGTCGCTGCCGGCGATGCGTTGTTGACGCGGCCGGGCAGCACGCACGCCCTGCAGCAAACCGGCGAAGAACCGCTGGTGCTGTTGCTGACGTACACCGCATCCAAGTAAGTCTTGCGCCCAAGACAGCGCGGCTGCAACGAAGCGCTGCGTTTTTTCATAGGGGCTGCGTTGCAATCAGGCATGGCCAGCGTGCGGGTCGGTCTGCTTCCAAGCGCAAAAGGCTGCGGTGGATCAGCGACAGCAGACAGCCAATTGCGCCGGCCCACGAACCGCGTCAGTGGTGTTCGCCGCCGACATCCGGCGATGCAAGCGTTCCAGCACCCTCAGGCCTTGTCCACCCCATAGTGCGTCAGACCCAGGCGCGCCAGTTCGGCCGAACGGCGGTAGTAGACCTCTTCCCAACCATCCACGCGTTGGCGGTCGGTGTCGCTCATGGCATCGAGAATGTCTTCGATGCTGAGCAGATTCGGGTCTTCTTCCAGACGCTCGAACACTGTGCCCAGGCCTTCGATGGCCTGGCGCGCTTGCGCCGCGCCCATCGCGGCCAGCCCCCGCAATGCATCGCTGCGGGTCGCCGCATCCCAGCGGTCGAAATAGCGGGCGTAGCCGCTCTCGTTCATGTCCGCATCCAGCCGCGCCAGCGCGATGAGTTCGCGCTCACCCGGCGACAGCGCATCCATGCGCCCGCGCAATTGGCTGAGCTTGGCCTGCACACGGGCAGCGCGGCGGCGCCACAGCAATTCGGGCATGTTGAGCAGGCCTTCCGGGGTGGGGGCGCCACTGCGGGCCAGTTCACCCCGAAGCCGTCTTCGGTGATCTGCCATTGCGCGCGTTGCGGCGGCGATGCCTTGAGCAGGAGCCGATGCGCCTGGATGGGCTCGTCGATGCGGATGCCGTTGGCCAGGGTGAACAGCAGGCGGGTGTCGTCCAGCTCCAAGCGCCGGATGCGCAGATGCGTCAGGTCCATTGAGCGAAGGCGATGTGGGGAGGTTCGACCTTAGTGCGCGTTGGCGGTGGTGTCGAGTCGGTGCAGGTCACGTCGCGCCAGCGTGCCCGCGGCACCGCCGCGTACGGCGGTTGGTGCCGCGCCAGCGGAGCCGCCGCGACCTCACACGTCGCCGTCGCGGCTCCAACCCTCGCCGCTGCCGCGCTGGATCACCCGATCGCTCGGCAGCACATCACCGGCCGGCACCTGCGGCTGTTGTGCAAGCTCGGCATAGATCGGGGTGAAGTCCGGCGCGGTGGCCTCCATCAGCTGCGCAAAACTGTCGATGACGAAATAGGTCTTCTGGAAGCTGTCGATGCGGTAGCGCGTGCGCATGATGCGTTGCAGGTCGAACCCGATGCGGTTGGGTGCCGGCGATTCCAGCGAATACAGCGATTCGCCCTTGGACGACACGATGCCGGCACCGTAGATGCGCAGGCCCTGCGGCGTGTCGATCAGACCGAATTCCACGGTGTACCAATACAGCCGGGTGAGGTTCTGCAGCGCGTCCGGGCCGATGCCGTGCGCCTTGACCCCGCCGCGGCCATAGGCCTGCATGAAGTCGGCAAACAGCGGGTTCATCAACAACGGCACGTGGCCGAACAGGTCATGGAACAAGTCCGGTTCGGCGATGTAATCGATTTGATCGGGCCGGCGGATCCACCAGGTCACCGGGAAGCGCCTGTTGGCCAGATGGTCGAAGAAATCCAGCTCCGGCAGCAGGCCCTGCACGCCGACCAGGGTCCAGCCGGTGGCGGCCTGCAACACCTGGTTGAGCGCATCGAAGCGCGGGATGTGCGTATCGCCCATGCCCATCGCGTCCTGCGCCTGCAGGAACTCGTCGCAGGCCCGACCGACCAGCAGCTCGCGCTGGCGCCGATACAAGGTGCCCCAGGTGGCGTGATCGTCGGCGCTGTAGCCGTCCCACGGCTGCTCCACCACCGCGATGGTGTAGACCGGCACATAGCCCTTGTCGGTGAGCTGGTTTTCGACGCGTTGCGGGGCGGTTTTCATGCAGCGGCACTTCCCGGGTGATCAGCCGTCACCTTAGCCGGATGCGCGCGCAACGGGATTGTGAATCTTGCGTGTCATAAGCGGATTGGCGCAAGATTCGTGCGTCTTGGTCTGCTGCTGCGCAACATATGGATCAACCCATCGCCCTGGACCGCACCGATTTGCGCCTGCTCGCCTTGCTGCAGACGCAGGGCCGCAGCAGCAATGCGGAGCTGGCCGTGCAGGTCAATCTGTCGGCGTCGGCGTGCCTGCGCCGCACCCAGCGGCTGGAGGCGGCCGGTATCATCGCCGGCTATGGCGCGCGCCTGGACGCGCGCGCTGGGGCTGGGTTTGCAGGCATTCGTGCGCGTGCAGCTGGAGCAGCACGGGCAGGCCGACATCGAGCATTTCGCCGAGGGCGTGCGCGGCTGGGACGAGGTGGTGGCGTGCTGGGCGCTGACCGGCGACATGGATTACCTGTTGCAGGTGCAGGTGCGCGACCTGGAACACTTCTCGCGGTTCCTGCTCGATCGCCTGCTCAATGCCACCGGCGTATCGGATGTGAATTCCAGCTTCGTGCTGCGCACGGTGAAGGCGCCGGAAGGTCTGCCGTTGTCGCATCTGGCCTGAGGTGCAGTTCAGCCATGTGGCGCTGGCCCAGGACGCCGCGCGCGCGCCGCAGCCGGCAAGGCGCGCCGCCGCTTCCCAGGCGAACGCAGAAACGTGCTGCTTGCCACATAAACGATAACGATTTACATTTACGTCACATCTTGGCCGCGTCCGGCCATGTCGTTCGTGTCGCATCGCCAGCCCGCGCAGGGTCAGCCAGCCGGTTCGAGTGGACGCCCGCGTGTGCCTGTGCCTTTCCCTGTTGCGTGACGCGCTGCGTCCGCAGCGATCGACGAGAACGCCCCATGTCTGCTGCCATCGCTCCCCTTGGCCTATTGTCTGCCGCGCTGCTGTGCGCGCTGTCGACCTTGGCTCCCGCCGCCCATGCCGCTGACGCCGCCGATGCGACCAACGCCACGACGCTCGACCAGGTCAGCGTCAATGGCACGGTGAGTCGCGCGCAACCGGCCACCACCACGCGGCTGCCGCTGACCCTGCAGGAAACCCCGCAGTCGGTGAGCGTGATCGGGTTGCAGCGCCTGGAAGAGCAATCGCTGTTCAGCATCGACGATGTGATGCGCAATGTGACTGGCGTCAACGTGTCGTTCTACGACACCCAGCGGCCGTTGTATTTCGCGCGCGGTTTCCAGATCACCGACTTCCAGGTCGATGGCCTGCCCACCTACAGCGGCGCCACCAATCAGGAATACGACACGGTCTTCTACGACCGCATCGAAGTGATCCGCGGCGCCAATGGCCTGCTCACCGGTGCGGGCATTCCCTCGGCCACGGTGAACCTGTTGCGCAAGCGCCCGGGCAAGGACTTCGACGCCTCGTTCGGAGTGAGTGCGGGCACCTGGGATTTCCGCCGCATGCAGGCCGACGTCAACGCGCCGCTGACCGAAGACGGACGCTTGCGCAGCCGCGTGGTGGCCGCCTGGCAGGATCGCGATTACTACTACGACCGTTACCACGACAACAAGATGTCGGGCATGGCGGTGCTGGAAGGCGACCTGACCGACAGCAGCACGCTGACCGTGGGCTACCAGCGCCAGGACAACAGCCCGGTCGGTTCGACCTGGGCACGGTGCCGTTCTTCGCCGCCGACGGCTCCTTCGCCAACCTGTCGCGCTCGACCAACATGGCGCCGGAATGGACACGCTGGCAGCGCGACACCAGCACGGCATTCGCCAACCTGGAGCAGCGCTTCGGGCAGGACTGGTTGCTGCGCGTCAACGCCGCCCACACCAAGGGCGCCGTGCAGAGCCTGCGCGTCTACGGCACCGGTTACCCGGCCGCCGATGGCAGCGGCGTGTTTCTGCGCGCCAACGCTGGCGAAACGCAGGACACGCGCGATAGCGTGGACGTGTACCTGTCCGGCGGGTTCGCCTTGTTCGGCCGCCAGCACGACGTGGTGATCGGCGGCAGCTGGCAGGACCTGCAATCGACCACCTATACCCTGGCGCAGACCTATCCCGACGACTGGACCACCTGCGGCAGCGAACGGTGCTATTTCATTCCCAACATCCGTAACTGGAATGGCGACGCATCCGCGGTGAGCTACACGCGTACCGGCGCGCGACGCGACGCACGCACCACCCAGCGCGGCGTGTATGCCTCCACGCGCTTGCGGCTGGCCGATCCGCTGTCGTTGATTGCCGGCGCGCGGCTGAGCTCCTGGGAAACCCGCACCCAGGCGTTCAATGCCAGCGGCCGCTACACCGGCACCAGCGGCCGCTATGAAGTCAGCGACGAAGTCACCCCGTACGTCGGCCTGGTGTACGACATCGTGCCGGAGGTGTCGGTCTACGCCAGCTACACCGAAATCTTCAACCCGCAGAACTACCGCGACAAGGACAACACCCTGCTCGCGCCGGTGGAAGGGTCCAACCTGGAAGCCGGCATCAAGGCGCAGTTGTTCGATGGCCACGCGATGGCCACCGCCGCCGTGTTCGAAGCCAAGCAGGACAACTACGCGGTGCGCGACATGACCCAGCCGGAAGCTTCGCTGCCGGATGGCAGCTCAGCGTACATCGGCGTGGATGGCACCAAGAGCCGCGGTTGGGAAGTGGATTTCAATGGCGAAGTGTTGCCCGGTTGGACCATCAACGCCGGCTATACCCACGTCAAGGTGACGCGCGCGCCCACCGATGCGATCTACGCCAACCTGCCCGAAGACTATCTGCAACTCTCCACCCAGTGGCGCCTGCCGGGGACGTGGGACCGGTTGAGCATCGGCGGCGGCGTGAGTTGGCAGAGCGCAGTACGCGGCTTCAATATCGCACGCCCCACCGGCGACGGCACGGGCGCCACCACGCCGGTCACCGTGGTGCAGAACCCGTACGCGCTGGTGCATTTGAACGCCAATTACCGCATCAGCGAGCAGTGGACCGCCTCGCTGGCGGTTCGTAACGCGTTCGACAAGACCTATTGGGCGAATCTGGATTATCAGAACTACGGCGAACCGCGCTTTGTCAGCGTGTCGCTGCGTTGGCGGTATTGAGGTCGTGGGCGATGCAGACGCCTGAGTGAAGCATGCGGCCGAGCGATGCGCATTACGGCGCGATGCGTGCGGTGTGGTGACCGGGACGGCATCGCGAGCAGGTCGCTCCTGCAAGCGCGGTGCAACCACGTAGCAAGCGCAGTGCAACCACGCGGCAAGCGCAGTGCAGCGACGCAGGTCGTCGTTGTCGAGCCTTCGGCCACGACGCCATCTCGATGCCGTTTTGTCCTCAACTGCCACGACTCGGCCAAGCCCGCCGTCCGCACCAGCCACCACGTCGGGTGCAGGCCCCACGTGGGGTGCATTCGTTGCGACCAGGCACCCACCAGCACGCCCCTTGGCGCACACGCATGCCGCAACAGCGAGGGCTGCGGCACAGGCCATTGTAGGAGCGGCCCCGGCCGCGATGCCGTCCCGATGACATCCGGCCCGAGCACCCATGACATCCAGCGGACTCACTGTGCAGCTACATGCGACTGGCCGGCAGGCGTGCGTCACAGGCATCGCCGACGGAGTCCTTGCGTGCATGCGCGCCCCGCCCACGGCCGCATCCGGCCGCAATCCATTCCTCCAGCGCAGCCCACAGCCGCCTTACGGCGCCACGCAGCCCTCATCCTTGCCACGCAATTTTTCCCAACGCGAGCGTTGTTCCAGGCAGCGCTCGTACGCCTGTTGCTTGGCCGCCTTGGCCTGATCGGCGGCGGTCCGTACTGCGCTGCTGCGCGCGGCCTGCAGTTGCGCAATCTTGGCGCGAATCTGCGGCATCACCGCCATTGCGGCGCGCTCGCCTTCGAGGATCGCCGCACCGCGCTGGTTGAAATCGGCCGAGCCGATATCGTTGACCTTGGGGCGAATGACCACGTCGGCACGTTTGAGTTCGGCCTCGCCCAGGCGCTGGCCCATGATCGAGATCGACTGGTTCACCGTGCCCAGCAGGTCCCCGGATTCTTGCCGCTGGCCTTGCTGGAAATATCCACCGCCACCACGAATTCGGCACCCAACTGGCGCGCCGCATCCACCGGCACCGGGCTGACCACGCCGCCATCGACGAAGTGATAGTTGCCGATGGTCACCGGCTCAATACGCCCGGGATACTGCTGGACGCGCGCACCGCCTGGCCGGCATTACCGCGCACGAACACGGTACGTTCGCCATCTTCCAGACGCGTGGCGACCGCTGCGAACGGCTTGCGCAGTTTTTCGATCGGCTTGCCGCCGAGCTGTTCGTTGACGTAGTCCTGCAGTTTCTGGCCTTGCACCAAGCCACCGGAAAACAGCCGCACATCGCGGATGCTGGTCTGGTCGAGCGCGACGGCCTTTTCCTGCATTTGGAACGCATCCATGCCGCTGGCATACAACGCGCCCACCACGCTGCCGGCGCTGGTGCCGGACACCACCACCGGCGCAAAGCCGTTGGCCTCGAGCATCTTGATCACCCCGATATGCGCAAAGCCCTTGGCCGCACCGCCACCGAGCGCCACGCCGATCTTGATGGGCTTGGGGGCTGCGGCCGAAGGTGCCTGCACCACCGGCGCCGGTGTCGCCGGGCGCGGCTCGCCCCGCAGGCGCCGAGCAGACCGAGCATGGACAACAGGGCGAGCGAGCGGGAGCAGCGGAGCGCGATCATGGCGAGAGCATCGATGGGAAAGGCGAGGGAGAATACACGCGCGCTGTCACTGCTGCGCTGGTGTGGCGTGAGTGGAATTCATTCGGAACAGCATCTTTTGCAGGCGTTGCACTTCCTTCTCCCCGCGGGACAAGGTGGCGCGCAGCGCCGGACGAGGGCAAGAGCGGCGCCTGATGCATTCCCATTCCACCTGTGGCTTCGCCCGGACCCTCACCCCAACCCCGCTCCGCGCCCCAACCTCCCACCTTGCGGCGTGGACGCTCGAAGGCAGGCGCGCCGATGGCGCGCTCGCCCTGCCTTTTCGCCCTGCCGGGAGAGGGCTCCGGTTCCGTGCGGCGATGGGCCTGGCTGCGGCCAGGGTGCCGTCATTGCACAACGGCCCGGTCGCCTGCCTTCTCCCGCCGGGACAGTTTCCTGCTTCATGGAGCAGAAGCTGGCGCAACGCGCCGGACCAGGGTACGCCCCAGCACATGCCAGATGCCTGGAGCGACAAACGCCTCGCCACGCGCCTTCAGAAGCGAAACGACGCGTGCTTCGCCCCCGAATCCAACTCGCCATCACGTCCGCCCGCCGCGACACCCGATCAAAACCGGTTATCGCCATCCAGCAAGCGGCCCAGGCCGCCCAGCACCGAGCCTTCGCCACGCTGCTGACCACCGCCTTGCGGGGCGGCCTGCAGCATGCGGCCGGCCATGCGCGAGAACGGCAGCGATTGCAGCCAGACCTTGCCCGGGCCGGTGAGGGTGGCCAGGAACACGCCTTCGCCGCCGAAGAACATGCTCTTCAGGCCGGCAACGCGGCGCACGTCCATGTCCACGCCGGCGTGATAGGCCACCACGCAGCCGGTATCCACGTCGATGCGCTCGCCCGGGCCCAGCTCGCGTTCGACGACGGTGCCGCCGGCATGCACGAACACCCAGCCGTCGCCTTCGAGCTTCTGCATGATGAAGCCTCGCCGCCGAACAGGCCGGTAAGGATCTTGCGTTGGAAGGCGATGCCCAGCGACACCCCGCGCGCGCCGGCCAAAAAGCTGTCCTTCTGGCAGATCAGTTGGCCGCCATGCTCGGACAGGCGCAGCGCCAGCACCGTGCCCGGGTAGGGCGCGGCAAAGGCGACCTTGGCCTTGCCGCTGCCGGCGTGGGTGAACACGGTGGTGAACATGCTTTCGCCGGTGACCACGCGCTTGCCGGCCGACAGCAGCTTGCCCATCAGCCCGCCGCCACTTTGACCGGCATGCGAGCCGTCGCCGAACACGGTGTCCATCTGCACCGCCGCGTCCTTGTACATCAGCGCACCGGCCTCGGCGATGGCGCTCTCGCCCGGGTCCAGCTCGACTTCGACGAACTGCATGTCGTTGCCGACAATGCGGTAGTCGATTTCATCCGCGCGCCCGTGCATGCCGGTCAACGGCGGCGGTGCGCTAGCGCCGCCCTGCAGTTCGGTCAGCTGACGGGCCGACGTCCAGCCATCGAGCCCGTCGCGCCAGGCCAGCGCATCGGGGTGGCGCTGCGCGTGCGCGCGGGCGCTGGCATCGTCGAGGGGGCCGAGACGGTCGGCCTGTCCGGGGTTATGGAAATACCACTGGGCCATCGGGACGACTCCTGTCTGTGTGTGCGGCGAGTCTAAGCGCAGGCGCGGCGGCGGCGTCCCGTGTCCAAGGTCATGCCTGGAAAGCGTGGTTGTGAGGCGGTTATGCGCGCATCCGGCGCGCGCTTGGCCATCGCGCTGCCGAGCATCGTCGGCAGCTCGTGCAAGGACACGCCCTGCGCGAACTGCGGGCGGAGTGTCGGCTACTCGCCCACTGTCGCCCAACAGCGCTCGCCATCGCGCTGCACCCGCACCGGGCCGTCGAACACGGCCGACAGGCTGGCATCGGTGAGCAGCGCCTCACGCGTGCCGTCGGCCACCACCTTGCCGGCGCGCAGCAGGATCACCCGTTCGATCTCGGGCACGATTTCTTCGATGTGATGGGTCACCAGCACCAGCGTGATGCCTTGATGGGCGAGGTGCCGCATCGTCTCGAGCAGGTGCTGGCGCGCCACCAGATCCAGCCCGGTGGACGGTTCGTCCAGCAGCAACGCCTGCGGGCGATTGACCAGCGCACGCGCAATCAGCACCCGGCGGGTTTCCCCGGCCGACAGTTCGGCAAATTGCCGGTCCACGAGCGGCAATGCGCGCGCCAGCGCCAGCGCTTCGCGCGCGCGTGCACGCATGTCGTGACTGATCTCGCGATGTGGCGGCACCACATAGCTGGCGAAGAATCCGGAGAGCACCGCGCTTTCCACATCCAGCCCCGGCATGTCGGCCAGGTTGACGCTCAGATCGCCGGTGACGATGCCCAGTTGCGAGCGCAGGCGATCTACCTGCCAGCGCGTTTGTCCCAGCACCTTCACGGCGGGCTGGCCGTCGCCGCGCGCCAGCGGGTACAGCTCGCGCGTGATCAGCTTGATGAAGGACGATTTGCCGCAGCCGTTGGGGCCCAGGATCGCGGTGTGCTGCCCCAGCGCAATGCGCAGACTCAGCGCATGCAGCACCCGCACCTGGCCGCGCATCACGCTGGCCTGGTCGAGTTCGATCAGCGGGGCGGCGTTGGCGACAGCAGCAGAAACAGCAGCATTTTCGGTAGCAACAGTCATACGGGTGACAGCAGACGGAAGTGGGGACGGGGTCTGAATCGCTTTAGAAATGTAGGTGCAACCCTACGCATCCGAAGGGTGAAGTTTGCCGCGATCGCCCCCATCATGTCTGCATCAAATGGGGAGCGCTGCTGTGGAGATGCCGATGTTGTCCGATCCGATCATCGACTTTCTGACTTCCGGCGTGGCAGGGCTGGGCGTGTGGGGCATGCTGGCAGTACTGCTGGTGTTCACCCAGCTCACCATTTTTGCGGTGACCTTGTACCTGCATCGCAGCCAGGCGCATCGCGGTGTGGATTTCCATCCGGTCATCGCGCATTTCTTCCGGTTCTGGACCTGGCTCACCACCTCGATGATCACCCGCGAATGGGTGGCGATCCATCGCAAGCATCACGCCAAGGTCGAAACCGAGGAAGATCCGCACAGCCCGCAGACCAAGGGCATCTCGCAGGTGTTCTGGCGCGGCGTGGAGCTGTACCGCGAAGCACGCACGCAGCGCGCCGATATCGAGCAGTACGGCAAGGGCGCGCCTAGCGACTGGATCGAGCGGCATCTGTACACGCCGCATGCCAACGCCGGCCCGATTGCATTGGGCGTGATCAACACGGTGCTGTTCGGGTTGCCCGGCATCGCGTTGTGGGCGATCCAGATGGCGTGGATTCCGTTCTGGGCAGCGGGTGTGGTCAACGGCCTGGGCCACTGGTGGGGCTATCGCAATTTCGAATCGGCCGACACCTCCACCAACCTCACCCCGTGGGCGCTGTGGATCGGTGGCGAAGAATTGCACAACAACCATCATGCCTTCCCGAGCTCGGCACGGTTTTCGATGCGGCGTTGGGAGCTGGATATCGGCTGGATCGCGATCCGCGGCCTGCAGGCGCTGGGCCTGGCCAAGGTGCTGCGGGTAGCGCCGTCGCTGGATATTCGCCCCAATATCGCCGTGCCCGATGCCGACACGCTCAAGGCGCTGCTCTCGCACCGCTTCCAGGCCATGACCGACTACCAGCGCAACGTGCTCAAGCCGGCGTTGCGCGAAGAGGCGGCTGCCACCGGCGCCAAGCTGCGCGAGTTGCTGCCGCGTCGCCTGCGCAAGGGCCTGGTCGACGATGGGCGCTGGCTCAAGCCGGACGCGCGGGCGCAGTTGCAGGCCTGGGTGGCGCAGCGTCCGCGCATGCGCACGCTGGTCGAGTACCGTGCGCGGCTGACCGCGGTGCTGGAAGCGCGCAGCCACGATGCGTCCGAGCGGCTCCGGCAATTGCAGCAGTGGTGCCATGAGGCCGAGGCCAGCGGTAATGCGGCATTGCAGGCGTATGCGGCGCGGCTCAAGGGGTATGCGCTGAGTGGTGCGTAACCCGGGCGGCAGGCGCGCTGTGATGCGTGTACATCGGGTGCGTGGCGCGATAGTGCGGGCCGTGCTGGCCGTGTGGTGCGCCTTTCTGCCGGCGGTTGCTGCGCAGGCCCAGGTCCAGGACAGCCAGCAATATCTGCAGCGCATGGATACCGATGGCGATGGGCGGGTGAGCCTGGACGAATATCTGGCCTGGATGAGCTATGCCTTCGACCAACGCGATACCGATCACGATGGCGTGCTGCAAGGCGATGAACTGCCGGGCCGCCGCGGCAAGCCGATCACCCGTGCGGCGCATCGCGCCACCCTGATCGCGCGCTTCGCGCGGCAGGATGCCAATGGCGACGGCTACCTGAGCGCACGCGAATTGCTCGCGCCGCCCCGCTGATGCAAACCTTCGCGCGTGGCTGACGCTGCGTTCGGCAAGCTCGGCCGCATGTTCACTCTCGACCAGGTCAGCCGCCGCTACGGCCAGGCCATCGCACTCGATGCTGTCTCGCTGACCTTTGCCAGCGGCATCACGACCGCATTGATCGGCCCGAGCGGCGCCGGCAAGTCCACCGTGCTGCGCATGCTGGTCGGGCTGGAGTGGCCGGACAGCGGCACGGTCGCGTTCGACGGCACGCCGTTGCAGCGCGCCAATCTGCAGGCGCAACGGCAACGCATCGGCTACGTCATCCAGGAGGGCGGCTTGTTTCCGCATCTGGACGCGCGCAGCAACGTGACCTTGCTGGCACAGACGCTGGGCTGGACGCGGGAGCGCATCGATGCGCGTCTGGATGTCTTGTGCGCCCTGTGCCAATTGCCGACGGAGTTGCTGGCGCGCTACCCGGCCGAACTGTCCGGCGGTCAACGCCAGCGCGTGGGGCTGATTCGTGCATTGATGCTGGACCCGCCGGCCTTGCTGCTGGACGAACCGCTCGGCGCGCTCGATCCCATCGTGCGCTACGACTTGCAGGCGCAGATGCGCGAACTGTTCGCGCAGTTGGGCAAGACCGTGGTGCTGGTGACGCATGACGTGGCCGAAGCGGCCTATCTGGCCGACCACCTGGTGCTGATGCGTGCCGGGCGCATCGTGCAGCAAGGCACTGCGCGCGAGCTGCTGGAGCAGCCGGCCGATGCGTTCGTGCAGCGCTTTCTCAGCGCCCAGCGCAGCATTGGCGATGCCGCATGATGGCGCGTGCGCTCATCGCTGCGGTGCTGCTGGTCTGCAGTGTCGGTGCGCAGGCCGCGCAGGTCGCCATCGGTTCGAAGAACTTCACCGAAGCGGTCATTCTTGGCGAAATCGCCACCGCTGCCGGCAAGCGCGATGGTGTGGACGTGCAGCACCGCGCGCAACTCGGTGGTACGCGCATCCTGTGGCGCGCGCTGGAGACCGGGCAGATCGACGCGTATGCCGAATACACCGGTACGCTGGCACAGGAGCTGCTGCAACTGCCCAACGCCAGCCAGGCCGAGCTGCGCGCCGCACTCGATGCACGCGGGTTGGCGATGACCGATTCGCTGGGTTTCCAGAACACCTACGCCTTCGGAATGCAGCGCGAACGTGCGCAGACGTTGGGCATCGCCTCGTTGTCGGATCTTGCACGACATCCCACCCTCAAGATCGGTCTGAGCAATGAGTTCATGCAGCGCGCCGATGGCTGGCCGGGCGTGCGCGCGGCGTACGCGCTGCCGCAGGCCGCGACCGGGCTGGATCACGACCTGGCCTATCGCGCGCTGCAGAGCGGCGCCATCGAGGTCACCGATCTGTACAGCACCGATGCGGAAATTCCGTATTACCAGTTGCAGGTGCTGCGCGACGACCGCCACTATTTCCCCGATTACCAGGCGATTTTCGTGTATCGCAAGGATCTGGCGCAGCGCGCACCGGCGATGTTGCAGGCCTTGCGTGAGCTGCAAGGACGCATCGACGAAGCGACCATGCAGCGGCTCAATGCACAGGTCAAACTGGAGCGGCAGTCCGAAGCGGCGGTTGCCGCACATTGGTTGGGCATCACGCCAGCCTCTGAAACGGACTCGCGGTTGACGCGCCTGCTGCGGCATACACGTGAGCATCTGGCGTTGGTCGGCATCTCGCTGGGTCTTGCGTTGCTGCTTGCGCTGCCGCTGGGCGTGCTGGCAGCGCGGCGTCCACGCCTGGGGCAGGTGGTGTTGTCGTTGACCGGCGTGCTGCAGACGCTGCCATCGTTGGCGGTGTTCGTGTTCATGATTCCGCTGTTCGGCATCGGCGCCAAGCCGGCGATTGCCGCGCTGTTTCTGTATAGCCTGCTGCCGATCGTGCGCAACACCCACGCCGGGCTGACCTCGATCCCACGCGAACTGCGCCAGACTGCCCGCGCCATCGGATTGCCCGCGTGGACACGCCTGTGGCGGGTGGAACTGCCGTTGGCCCGCCGCACAATCGTGGCCGGCATCCAGACCGCGGCGGTGATCAATGTGGGCACCGCCACGCTGGGCGCGCTGATCGGTGCAGGCGGCTATGGCCAACCGATTCTCACCGGCATCCGCCTGGACGATATCGGCCTGATCCTGGAAGGCGCCATTCCCGCCGCGGTGCTGGCGCTGGTGGTGCAGGCCCTGTTCGAAGGACTGGAGCGTTGGGCAACGCCGCGTGGCTTGCGGATCAGCCAACGCGGTTGAGCGGCAGGGCAAGCCTGTTCACGGCTACGCCCATGCGGTTCACGACCACATCGATGCGTCGGAGCGGACCTGGCCGCGATGCGGCATCCCCGATGACGCCATGGCGCGGCCAGGCCTGCTCCTGCACGCAGGTGCCGCTTCATGCGCCTGGCAGCGCCTCAATCACCCGTGACAGTGCGTGTTCGGTGACACTCAAATGCGGCGCAATCCGTAGACGTCCGTGCCGCCGGGTGCAGATCACGCCGAGCGTGGTGAGGGTTGTCGCCACTGCGTCCAGCGTATCTGCCGGCGGCTGCAGTGCGGCGAGATGCGGCGCATGTCCGCGCGTGCACCAGCTGCCCAAGCCGCGCGCCTGAAGGGCGGCGTTCCAATGCGTGGTCAACTCGCCCAACGCGGCTGCGATGCGCGCCGGCTGCCACGCGTTGAGTTGTTGCAAGGCCACGGTGGCCATTGCGACCCGCAACGGGTCGGCAACCCCGCCGGCATCGAATCGGCGCGCACCGCTGCGGTACCGCGGCGCGCTGGCCACCGGGAATTCCCAACTGCTGCCTGCATCGCGGCCGATCCAGTGTTCTTCGATCGGCAGCCCGTCTGTGCGCCACTGCGGCGCGACCCATAGCCACGCCAATCCCATCGGCCCGAGCAACCATTTGTGCCCGACGCTGACCACGAAATCCGGTTGCCAGCGGTGCAGATCGGGTGGCAACACCCCCAGGCTCTGGCTCAGGTCCAGCACCAGGGCCGCTCCGCGTGCATGCACGGCGGCACTGATGCGGTCCAGATCCAGCATTCGCCCGTCCAGCCAGTACGCATGCGGCAAGCTCGCAATCCGCAGCGCAGGCGTGTCGGCAATGGTCTGCAGCACTGCATCGGTCAAGCTGCCGCCAGCGGTGGTGGGCACCGACACAAGATGCGCCCCGGTCTCTGCGCAGCGGCGCTGCCAGATCAACAGATTGGAAGGAAATTGCCCTTCCAGCACCAGCACTGCGTCGCCGGCCTGCACGGGCAGATTGCACGCGGCCGTGGCCAGGCCGTGCGCGGCCGAGGGCACCATGGCGACCGCATCGGCATCGCCGTCCAATAACGCGGCCGCAAGTCCGCGCACCTGCTCGATCTGCTGTAACCAGGTATCGAATGGCAACCGCCACGGTGCGGCCATCGCATCCACCGCGTGATGCGCCACTGTCTGCATGGCGCGCAACAGCGGACCACGCGACGCCGCATCCAGATAGATGACCCCGGGAGGCAGTGCAAATGCCTGCTGGCGCTGGGCCCAATCGAAGGGCCCAGCAAGCGTACTGGACAGAGATGGCGATGACATGCCCACAGCTTACCGCTGGCTGCCACGCTGCCGACACAGCACGTTCACGGGCGCTCCCCAAGCATATGGCGATGTCTGCACTCTCTCCTCTGCTTGGCCACCTCCAGCAACAGCAGTTGACGCTGCTGGAACGCTACGCGCAGACCCGCGCGCTGAGCGACCGTCTCGCCGCACCCTTGAGCGCCGAAGACGCGATGGTGCAGAGCATGCCGGATGCCAGCCCCAGCAAATGGCACCTGGCGCACACCACCTGGTTTTTCGAACGCTTCGTGCTGCAGGCCGATCCGGCGTATCGCGTGTTCGAGCCGGCCTGGGATTTCCTGTTCAACAGCTACTACCAGAGCGTGGGGCCGATGCATGCGCGGGCCCGCCGCGGCGTGCTCTCGCGTCCCTCGTTGCAGCAGGTTCGCGACTACCGTGCTGCGGTCGATAGGCAGATGCAGCAGCGCTTGCGCGAAGGCCTGCTCGATGCCCAGGCCTGCACCGTCGTGCAGCTCGGTATCCAGCACGAGCAGCAACACCAGGAGTTGCTGCTGACCGATATCAAGCACGCGCTGTGGAGCAACCCGTTGCAGCCGGCCTACCGTGACCTGCCCGCGCCGCCTGCGGCCGTTGCCAGCCCACTGCGCTGGCATGCGCGCGACGAGCAGGTCGTCCAGATCGGCGCGCCCGCATGGCCACAGGCCGACAGCTTCGCCTACGACAACGAATCGCCGCGCCATCGCGTACTGGTCGGTGCGCATGCGCTGGCCAGCCGTGTGGTCACCAACGCCGAGTTCCAGCAATTCATCGATGACGGCGGCTACCGCAGCGCCGGTGCCTGGCTCAGCGATGGTTGGGCGATGGTGCAGGCACACGGTTGGCAGCATCCCTTGTATTGGGATGCCGATGGCCGCGAGTTCACGCTGGACGGTTGGCGCATGCGCGACCCGCACGCGCCGGCCTGCCATCTGAGCCTGTTCGAAGCCGATGCGTTCGCGCGCTGGGCCGGTGCGCGCCTTCCCCACCGAAGCCGAGTGGGAGCAGGCCGCGACCGGCGTGCCGGTACAGGGCAATTTCGTGGACACCGATGCGCTGCATCCGCGTGGCGCCGACGCCGTGGACACCGGTATCCAGCAGCTGTTCGGCGATGTCTGGGAGTGGACCGGCAGCGCGTATTTGCCGTATCCAGGCTTTACCCCGTGGCCCGGATCGCTGGGTGAATACAACGGCAAATTCATGAATGCGCAATGGGTCTTGCGTGGTGGCAGTTGCGCCAGCCCGGCCAGCCATCTGCGTGCCAGTTACCGCAACTTTTTCCCCTCCGATGCGCGTTGGCAATTTGCCGGCGTGCGCCTTGCCAAGGATCTGCCTTGAACGCAGCCGCCCATGCCATGCAACGCGCGCACGCCGCGCTCACCGATCTGCGCCCGCAGCCGGACGACATCACTGCCGATGCCCTGGCGGGGTTGTCGCAAACGCCCAAGACGCTGCCGTCGAAATATTTCTACGATGCGCGCGGCTCGCAGCTGTTCGAAGCCATTACGCAGCAGCCGGAGTATTACCTCACCAGCACCGAGCTGAGTTTGCTGGAAGCCAGCATGGGCTCGATCGCTCAGGCGATCGGCGCTGGCGTGCATGTGGTCGAATACGGCAGCGGCAGCGGCCGCAAGACCGAGTTGCTGCTGCAGGGCCTGCGCGATGTGGTGGCCTACACGCCACTGGAAATCTCCCGTACCGCGCTGCTGGAAAGCACCGCGCGGCTGGCCCAGCAATTTCCGCAGATCCAGATGTTGCCGGTGTGCACCGACTTCACCAAGCCGCTACGCCTGCCCGATGCGCAGCGCCCGGCGCGGCGGCACGTGGTGTTCTTCCCCGGCTCCACGCTCGGCAATTTCGCTGATGCGGCCGCGATCGAATTGCTGGACGCGATGCGCCAGACCATGGGCAGCGATGGTTGCGCCCTGATCGGTATCGATCTGGACAAGGACGCCGGGCTGATCGAGGCGGCCTACAATGATGCAGCCGGCGTCACCGCCGAGTTCACCCTCAACCTGCTGGCGCGGCTCAATCGCGAGATCGGGAGCGATTTCGATCTGGACGGTTTCCGTCACCACGCGGTGTATGTCCGTGAGCGCGGCCGCATCGAAACCTTCCTGGTCAGCCAACGCGCGCAGCAGGTGCGGGTCGGCGGCAAGGACATCGCGTTTGCCGAAGGCGAGGCGATGCAGGTCGAATACAGCTGCAAATACACCGACGCGCGTTTTGCCGAATTGGCTGCCGCAGCCGGGCTCAAGGTCACCCACGGCTGGAACGATGCCAAGGATTGGTTCGGCCTGCGCCTGCTGCGCCCAGTGTGATCCTGCGGGCTCGGCGTGCAGCCGCCCGATGATGCGCAGGTTGCCGCGTTGATCCGGCACCTGCTTGCGCAACGTCGTCCCGAGCAGTCTATCTGTCCCTCGGAGGTCGCGCGTGCCTTTAGCGATGACGCGGCGGTATGGCGGAGCCTGATGCCCCAGGTGCGTGCGGTGGCCGCAGCTGCCGCAAGCGCTGGTGTCGTGCGTGTCACCCAGCAAGGCAGAACCGTGCAGCTGCCCGATGTTCGCGGACCGATTCGGCTGATGCGCGGGCCGCGATTCGACTGAGGTTGGCCTGCGTACAGGAGTGGTCAATGACCAGGTCATGCGGGTGTATTGCTGATCGGATCCTCTCGGCCTTTACCTATCGAGCCCCCAGGGACGGGTTCACGGCGTGTCCCGCGAGCGGTGAGGGCATTGCGCCCTTGAGATCTTCGCGTCCGCCGCAAGGACCAGTCGAGATGGTCGATCGATGCATGGTCTCGAATGAAGCAGCCAACCAACTGTCTGGTGCTGTGTCCGCGCCAAGGATGTCGCGGCCGTGCCCGCTAAAACCATGCTGAGCGGTGCATCAGGCCGCCTGCACCACATGCAACGCCCTGGGATTGCGCCACTGCGCCAGCAGCGCCGCTTCGCGCGCCTTGGCTTCCTGCAGATGCGCATGCTTGACGTGGCCATAGCCGCGAATGTGTTCCGGAATGCTGGCGATCTGCGCGGCCAAACCCACGTTATCGGCATCCAGCCGTTCCAGCAGCATGTCCACGGTGGCACTGTAATCGGCAATCAGCTGACGCTCGCCACGCCGTTCTTCGCTGTAGCCGAAGACGTCGAACGTGCCGCCACGCAGGAACTTCAACCGCGCCAGCAGCTTGAAGGCGGTGAACATCCACGGCCCGTACTCGCGCTTGATCAGGTTGCCGTGCGCGTCTTTCTTGGCCAGCAGCGGCGGCGCCAGATGGAAGCGCAGCGTGTAGTCGCCCTCGAACTGTTGCTGCAACCGGCGCTGGAAATCGCCACGCGTATACAGCCGCGCCACCTCGTATTCGTCCTTGTAGGCCATCAGCTTGAAGGCGTAACGGGCCACCGCCTCGGTCAGTGCGCTGCTGCCGGGCACGCGTTGCAGCTCGTGCGTGCGTACGCGCTCGACCAGGCTGCGATAACGGGTGCGCGTAGGCGGCATCCTGGTAGTCGGTCAGGAACGCGACGCGACGCGCGATGGCCTCGTCCAGCGAGTGCGCCAACTGCTCGTCGTCGAGCGGGGCGGCCGGTGCAGCGACCTCGCCATGCAGCGTGCTGCCGTCGGTCTGCGCCAACGCACGCGGTGCGCTTTGGCCGCTGAGATCGTGCTCTTCCCAGCGGCCTGGTCCGCGTGCATGCGGTGTCTCGCCATGCAGATGTGCAGGCGCGTCGGCATCGGCCAGACCCGCAGCGCGTTGCACCGCCGGCAGATCGATCGCCGCCAGGCGCCCCCAGGCGAACGCCTGCTGATTCATCGTCACGGCGGCACCATTGAGTTCGATCGCGCGCATCAGCGCCGCATGCGACAGCGGCACCAACCCGTGCTGCCAGGCGTAGCCGAGCACGAACAGATTGCTGGCGATGGCGTCGCCCAGCAGGGCGGTGGCCAGCTGCGTGGCATCCAGCAACAACGGCTCCTGGCCACCGAGCGCAGTGCGCACACCGGCGATGATCTCGGCAGCGGGAAACTGCAGGTCCGGCTGCGTGGTGAATGTGCCCGGCATGGCTTCGTAGGTGTTGAGCACCACCTGGGTGCGGCCATCGCGCACCTTGGAGAGTGCCCAATAATCGTTGACCACCACCATGTCGCAGCCCAACACCAGGTCCGCTTCGCCGGCGGCGATGCGCACGGCATGGATGTCGGCGGGCTGGCGTGCGATGCGGATATGCGTGGTCACCGCGCCGCCCTTTTGCGCCAGGCCGGTCTGGTCCAGCACCGTGGCGCCCTTGCCTTCCAGGTGCCCGGCCATGCCGAGCAGCGCGCCGATGGTCACCACGCCGGTGCCGCCGACGCCGGTGATCAGGATATTCCACGGCCGTTCCAGAGCGGTGCGCTTGGGCGGTGAGGGAAGCGTGTCCAGCAGCGTGCTGGCGTCGCGCCGCTTGCCCTTGCGCGGGGCACCGCCATGCACGGTGACAAAGCTCGGGCAAAAGCCCGAGACGCAGGAATAATCCTTGTTGCAGTTGGACTGATCGATCTGGCGCTTGCGCCCGAATTCGGTTTCCTTCGGCAACACCGACACGCAAAAACTTTTCTCGCCGCAATCGCCGCAGCCTTCGCACACCAGCGAATTGATCATCACCCGCTTGGGCGGATCGATCAGCTTGCCGCGCTTGCGACGGCGGCGTTTTTCGGTGGCGCAGGTCTGGTCGAAGATCAGGATCGACACGCCCTTGACCGTGCGCAGATGCTGCTGCACGGCATCCAGTTCACCACGATCGTGAAACGCGACCTCAGGCGGAAACAGGTCGCGTCGCCGCGTCCATTTGCCGATGTCGTCGCTGACCACCGCAATCTCATGGATGCCTTCGGCGCGCAGCTGATGCGCGATGTCGGGCACGCTGAGCGTGCCATCCACCGGCTGCCCGCCGGTCATCGCCACCGCATCGTTGTAGAGAATCTTGTAGGTGATATTGACGCCGGTGGCGACCGACTGCCGGATCGCCAGCGAGCCGCTATGGAAATACGTGCCATCGCCCAGGTTCTGGAACACGTGCGGGGTGTCGGTAAACGGCGCCTGCCCCGACCACGTCACCCCTTCGCCGCCCATGTGGGTGAAGGTGTCGGTAGCGCGGTTCATCCAGGTCACCATGTAGTGGCAACCGATGCCGCCCAGCGCGCGCGAGCCTTCCGGCACGGCGGTGGAGGTGTTGTGCGGGCAGCCGGAGCAGTAATGCGGCACGCGCGGGAACTGCGCACGTGGTAGCGCCATTTCCGCTTCCTTGGCGTCCATCCAGCGCAGCCGCTGCTGGATCGAATCGGTATTGATCGTGCTCGATGGCAGCAGGCGCAGGATGCGTCTGCCGATCACCGCCGCGATGGTGGCCGGCGTCAGTTCGCCGGTGGACGGCAGGATCCACGCGCCCTGCTCATCGTACTTGCCGACAATGCTCGGCCGCGCACCGGCGCTGGCCGGCCAGTTGTAGAACAGCTCCTTCATCTGGCGCTCGATGAAGGCCTTCTTCTCCTCCACCACCACGATGTCTTCAAGCCCCTGCGCGAACGCGCTGATCCCCACCGGCTCCAGCGGCCAGGTCATGCCGACCTTGTACACGCGGATGCCGATCTGCGCGCAGGCCTGCGCATCCAGGCCCAGGTATTCCAGCGCCTGCAGCACGTCCAGGTAGCTCTTGCCGGTGGTGACGATGCCCAAGCGTGCGTGCGGCGCATCCAGCACCACCTTGTCGATGCGGTTTGCGCGCGCAAAGGCTTGCGCGGCGGCAATCGCATAGCGATGCAGGCGCATCTCCTGGTCCACCGGCGGGTCTGGCCAGCGGATGCTCAAACCGCCCGGCGGCAGCGCGAAATCCTCCGGCAGCACGATGGTGCGGGCGAACGGGTCCACGTCCACCGAGGCGGACGATTCCACCGTTTCGGCAATCGTCTTGAAGCCGATCCAGCGCCCGGTGTAGCGGCTCATCGCCCAGCCGAGCAAGCCCATGTCCAGGATGTCCTGTACCCCGGCCGGGTTGAGGATGGGCATCATCGCGCTGACGAATTCGTCTTCCGACCCGTGCGGCAGGGTCGAGCTGCGGCAGGCATGGTCGTCGGCGGCCAGCGCCAGCACGCCGCCAAACGGCGAGGTGCCGGCGGCGTTGCCGTGCTTGAACACGTCGCCGCTGCGGTCCACGCCCGGCCCTTTGCCGTACCACATGCCGTAAACGCCCTGCACGTTCGCGCCGGGGAACAGGTTGGTCTGCTGGGTGCCCCACACCATGGTGGCGGCAAGGTCCTCGTTCAGGCCTGGAGTGAAGGTGACCTTGGCCGCGTCCAGGTGCTTGCGCGCCCGCCACAGTTCCAGGTCCAGCCCGCCTGGCGGGCTGCCGCGGTAGCCGCTGATGAAGCCGGCGGTCGCAAGGCCGGCGGCGTCATCGCGCAGGCGCTGCAGCAGCGGTAGCCGCACCAGCGCCTGCACACCGGACAGGTAGATGCGCCCATCGGTGCGCGTGTACTTGTGGTCCAGCGTGTAGTCCGCATCCACCCGGCCGAGCTCCGGCGTGTTGGCAGAGTCGGGAGAAGAAAGCGCAGCGGTACTGGTCATGGCGTGCCCGGAAAGGGTGGCTGGGCCCCGGTGCATGTCATCTGAAACTATCTGACGCACCCGACGGATTCCAAAACGGCGGCGCAAAGTGTAACAGTCAGCTTTTCCGCACCTATCCCTGTGCGGATGCGCAGCCGACGCGCTGCGGGTAGGATGGGGATGGGAAGGGGTCGTTTGCTGTCAGGGGAAAACACAGTGAAAAGGAAATACGCGTGGGCCGCTCTGGCCCTGCTCGGAGGGGTGTGGTCGTTGGCGCAGGCGCAGAGCTTGCCCAAGCCCAAGGAGTTCTATTTCGACGAAGATCGCGGTACCACCAAGGCCGTGGTGGCCGTACAGGGCCAGGGCGATGCAGTCGTCGACCGGCTGGCGGCGATGGTGCAACGCGACGCGCGTGCGGCCGATCCGCGCGCGCAGTTGGCGGCGCTGGCTTATGCGGGCGGGCGCACCCAGTTGGGCGATGAGTTGTATCAGGGCGCGCTGGCGCTGGTCTCCAACGGCAGCCAGCAGTACCGGGCCATCACCTGGAACTATGGGTGGGACCTGCTGCGTGCCGACCAGCCCGACAAGGCGCTGCAGCAATGGGCCAACCTGGCCAATGGCCGTCCGGCCACGCCGGAATGGCTGCCAACCACGGCTGCACTGGCGCTCTGGCGTGCCGGGCGCAAGCAGGAGGCGGTCGAGTGGTATGCCGCAGCCGTGCGCACCTGGCCGGACCGTTGGAGCAGCACCGCCAACTACGCCAGCCTGTTGCCGGAATGGCGCGAAGCCGACCGTGCCAGCCTGGCCGAGGTCTTCGCAGCCTGGCAGGCCAACCCGCCAGCGTTTCGGTAATGCCTCGCCGCGCTGCGGGAGTTCCTGCAGCGCGGGTCGTGCAGTGGATCCACGGGCTGCCGCCATTTGCCGATAAACCAGGCGCCATCTGGTGCGCCGGCCCGCCGCTTACCTGAAACCAAGACGTCTGACCTTGATGCCGTTCGCTCGGCGAAAGGCTGATCGGGTCTGCGCCTGTCGCAAGCACGGCTTGGAACCTTGGCTTGCTGACGTTGCGGGGTCGATGCGGGAGAGCAGAGCATGGGTCTGCGGCGTGGCTGCAGGGCCCTTGCCCGCCCAACCATCGCAGGACACGCCTGCAAGGACGTCCCTGTAGGCTCCGTGGGGGGCGGGCCTCCATGCCGCCGAGGGTCCTGCGACGGTGAGCGCGCAAGGACCAGTTAAGGTGGTCGATGCGCAGAGTTAAAGAAACAGCCGGTCGAATGGCTGACGCTGCGTCCTTGCTCTTCAATCAAGTCACCAACGCGCTGTCTAGTGCGGTGTCCTGGCCGATTGCGGGGCCGTCGGCGGCATCGAGGCCGCCATCGAACTCCCAGGGACGGGTTCACGGCGTGTCCCGCGCGCGGTGAGCGTACCGCGCAGCCGACGCTGCGAATTTGCTGCAGGGTTTGTCCGCGCACCATCAAACACGGTGCAATGCCGTGTTTGTCCGACGCATCGTCTGGAACAGCGCAGGCGCCGCGTCTTCGCTCCGCTGGCTTCGGCATAGGGAAAGCATGCGGTAGTGGGAATTGCGCGGTGACCGAAGCTCGGGTGGCGTGCGCCTCGGATCAGCCAGGCCAACGCATCGTCCGATGCGCACCGTGCGCTATGCGATCCTGTGCATCGCATTCCAACGGACACGATCGCGCATGGCGGTAGATGCATTTGCCTTGATTCTGGCCATGTTGGGGCTGGGCCTGCTGTTCGCCCGCCTGCGGGTGTTGCCGGACAACAGCGCCGATGTGCTCAACCGCATCGTGCTGTACATCTGCCTGCCGGCGTCGGTGCTGACCTATGTCCCGCGCCTGCATCTGGATGCTTCGCTCGGTGGGGTGATTGCCACGCCATGGCTGCTGACCGCCATCATCGTGCCGTTGCTGTGGGGCTGCAGCCGCCTGTTGCGCTTCGGCCGCGCCGAATACGCCGCGCTGCTGATGTGTGTGGTGTTTACCAATTCCAGCTTCATCGGCTTTCCGATGGTGCGCGCGCTGATCGGCGATCACGCACTGCCGTATGCAGTGGTCTACGACCAGTTTGGCACCTTCGTGTTGCTGTCCACGTTCGGGCTGTACGTACTGGCCCGGTACAGCGGCGATACCCCGCCGACCGCACGGCTGATCGTGATGCGCGTGCTGCAGTTCCCGCCGTTGTGGGCGCTGCTGTTCGCCTTGACCCTGATGCCCGAGCAACCGCCGGCCTGGATCGGCGCGGGCCTGAAGAACCTGGCCGATGCGATGTTGCCGCTGGTGATGCTCTCGGTGGGCTTTTCGCTGCAGTTGCGCCTGCCTGCCGACGAACTCAGGCCATTGGCAGTGGGCCTGGTGTTCAAGCTGCTGTTGATGCCGGTACTGGCCTTGCCATTGTCCTGGGTGCTGGGCCTGCAAGGGCAGATGCTGCAGACCAATGTGCTCGAATCGGCCATGCCCACCATGATCACCGCCGCCGCGCTGGCCATTTCGCACCGGCTGGCGCCACGCCTGGCTGCAGCGATGGTCGGCTACAGCATCCTGCTGTCGTTGCTGACGCTGCCTGCGTGGGCCTGGCTGCTGGCGCGGCTGGTGGCATAAGGCGGTAACGCTGGCAGCAGCCAGAGCCCACTCGTACCGCGCGTACGCACGCACGCACGCGCTTGCGCTTGTCCGAGCCGTGGTACGCCAACGGCTGCACCATCGGCGCCATGCTGCAGTGCGACGCCGCGGCCGAGCCAGACGCGTGGACGATCCTGCGCGGTGCCAGGCTCCCATCGTTGCCACGCACAGCGGCGGCACCAGGGCTTGCGCTCATCGGCTGACGGTCTGTGCTGTCGTTGCCAGCCCCGCAGCAGTGCGTTTAACGCGTTTCGACTACTTCCTCACCTTGTCGCGGTGTACGCTGCCGGCCTGCTCCCGGAAGCGAGGCGTGCATGAAGACAGTCCTGGTGGCCGCCTCCAAAGGCGGCGTCGGCAAGACCACGATCGCCACCAACCTGGCCGCACATGCGGCGTTGCAAGGCCAGCGCACCGTGCTGGCGGATGCCGATCCGCAAGGCTCGTCCACCCGCTGGGCAGAGCGCCGCGCCAGCCTGGAAAGTGCGGTCTTGCCGATCGACGCCACCAAGCGCCGCAGCTGGCAGAGCGCCGTGCCGGACGGCACCGATACCCTGATCGTCGATGCGCCGGCCGGTGCCATGGCCGACGACTTGAGCGGATTTCTCGACCACGTTGATGCCATCGTGGTGCCGGTGTTGTCCTCGGCGCTGGATATCGAAGCGGTGGTCGGCTTTCTCAACACGCTGGCCAAGGTGCCGCGCGTGCATCAGCGCAAGCTGCCGGTGGGCCTGGTGCTCAATCGTGCCCGTCCCTGGACCCAGACCTCGCAACAGGCCGCCGACATGATCGGCAGCTGGCCGTATCCGCTGGTGACCCAACTGCGCGACACCCAGGCCTATGTGGTGATGGCCGGGCTGGGCCGCAGCTTGTTCGACTACCGCTCGGCGCAGGTGCGCGACCATCAACAGGACTGGGAGCCGCTGTTCAAGTGGCTCAAGAAGTCCTAGAACCGGAAAGTTCCCATGCGCGAATTGATCTTGTTGCGACACGCCCACGCCGAACCGGCCGATACCGGCCAGGCCGATTTCGATCGCCCGCTGTCGCCACACGGCATCGCCGAGGCCGAAGCGGCCGGGCGTTGGCTGCGCGAGCAGCGGCTGGTGCCCGACCGGGTGCTGTGTTCCCCGGCCCGCCGCGCCCGCGAAACCCTGGAGGCGGTGCTCGAGCTCACCGGCTACATCGAACAACGGCTGGACGAACGCATCTATGAGGCCACGCCCGGCACCCTGGCCAGCCTGGTGGACGAACATCGCGAGGCCGAGCGCCTGCTGCTGGTGGGCCACAACCCTGGCCTGGAACGGCTGGCAGCGCTGATGCACAGCGGCCAGACCGGCGATTACCGCGGCATGCCCACCGCCTCGATCGCGTTGCTGGCCTTGCCGCTGGACGCCACCATCGAGCCGGGCATCGCCCGCCTGACCGCCTTCTGGTGGCCTTGATCCGTGTCATCGTCGCTGCGCTGGTACGCCTGGCTCGCGCTCTGGGTCGTGTTCCCCTGCATGGCGCAGCAGAAGGTGCAGTCGATCGACCCGGCGCAATCGCGCTTCGGGTTCGAGATCAAGACACGCTTCGGGATGAAGATCGAGGGGTTCTTCCCGCGTTTTCGCGGTGACGTGGTGACGTTGGCCGATGGGCGGCAGCAGGTGCGCTTCCGGCTGGACGCCACTCAGGTGGAGATCCCCGGCAAGGACCGGTACACCAGCTGGATGCGCGGGGAAGATTTTTCGACGTTGCGCAGTACCCGGTGGTCGAATTCGAATCGCTGCCGTATGTCGAGGAAGTGGTGAAGCAGGGCGGCGACATCGTCGGCAACCTGACCATCCGCGGAATCACGCATCTGGAAACGCTGCATGTGGTGCCGGCCGAATGTACGCGGCCGGGCTATGATTGCGACGTGATCAGTCGAGGGACGGTCCTGCGTGGACGTTACGGAATGAATGCGTGGCAGATGGCCCTGGGCGACAGGGTGACGTTCATTCTGCGTGGGCGCCTGCAGGAGGCGCGGCGCCCGTGACGTATCTGTTGAGGGTTTGCGTGCTGGCAACGTTGTTGCTCGGCACCGGATGCGCCAGCCTGTCACAAACCGAACGCAACCGTGCCGCCGGTGTCGCCGCTGCGGCACGCAGCACCGTGGTCAACTGCAGCCAGGCCAATCGCTGTGCGCAACCCTCGCCGTTGCGCGCGCTGGGCGGCGAGGCGATCACCGCCTCCACACCGGCGGCGCCGCGGCATTACGCCACCATCGTCGACCACGGCGAAGAATCGCTGGTGGCCCGGCTCAACCTGATCCGAAGCGCCACCCGCAGCATCGATCTGCAGACCTACATCTTCGATAAGGACGACAGCGCCCGCATGGTGCTGGATGCACTGGTGGACGCCGCCCAGCGCGGGGTCAAGGTGCGCATCCTGATCGATCAGTTGTCGGCGATCGCCGATCTGCAGATTCTCGGCGCGCTGGCCAGCAGCCATGAAAACCTGCAGCTGCGCATCTACAACCCCACCTTCGGCAAGGTCAAACTCAATTACTTCGACTACGCCGGCAGCGTGCTGTGTTGCTTCCGCCGCTTCAACCAGCGCATGCACAACAAGCTGCTGGTGGTGGACGACGTGCTGGGCGTGGTCGGGGGCGCAATTACCAGGACGACTATTACGACTGGGACAGCGAGTACAACTTCCGCGACCGCGACGTGATTCTGGCCGGGCCGGAAGTGCGCGCCATGGCCGCCAATTTCGATGCGTTCTGGCGCGCCCGGCGCAGCGTCCCGGCCGAACGTCTGAACGATGTCGGGCGCCTGCTGCTGGAGCAGGGCGTGCCGACGATGCCGCCGGCACAGTTCCGCCGGCCCGACCGGGTGGCGCGGGTGGACCATGAAGCGCGCGACCCGCAATTCGTGCGCGACGCCTTCGTGACCCCGGCCATGCCGGTGCAGCGTGTGCTGTACGTGGCCGATCTGCCGCAAAAACACCGCCGGGAGCATGCGGCCAAGGCGGTGTCCACCGCGCCGGAACTGGATGGCCTGATTGCCGGCGCGCAGCAGGAAGTGCTGTTGCAGACCCCGTACCTGGTGTTGTCCGACCAGGCGCAGGCGATCTTCCGCACGTTGCGCAAACACCCGCAGCCGCCGCGCATCGTGGTGTCGACCAATAGCCTGGCCGCCACCGACAACCCCATCGTGTATGCGCTGTCGTACAAGTTCAAACGCCGCAACATGCGCGAGCTGGGCTTCAACGTGTACGAGTTCAAGCCGTTTCCGCTGGATGCCCCGGTGGATTACGCCAACCTGGTGCCGGACCCGCTCAACCCCGCGTCCGAGGTCAATCAGGACAGCCGCGCCAATCGCCTGATCGGCGGCAGCGCAGCGGGCAATGCGATGCGCGGCAGCAGCGGCCCGGACGGCAACGCCAGCGCGAGCGGCGGCAGCGTGCTGCGCGGCAGTGGTGGCGGCCGTGCGCCGGGCGGGAGCGAGGTCGATCGGCGCGTGTTGCGTACCGAAACGCGGCCCTCGTTCCTGGGCACGCGCGCGGTCAACAAGCCGCTGCCGGTCACCCGCGCCGGTGCGCGCATGGGCTTGCATGCCAAGTCGTTGGTGGTGGATCGCCGCATCGGCGTGATCGGCACGCACAACTTCGACCCGCGCAGCGAGAACTACAACACCGAAGCGGCCGTGGTGATCGACGATGCGCGCTTTGCGCAGGCGTTGGCTGCCAGCATCGAGCGCGATATCGCCCCGGAAAATGCCTGGACGGTGGCGCCGCGCGAAAAGCCGCCGGTGTTGGGCGGGTTGAACTACAGCGTGGGCAAGGTCTCCGAAGCCTTGCCGGTGCTGGACTTCTGGCCATGGCGCTACGCCACCAACTACGAGTTCCAGCCCGGCCCGGAGTGTCCGTTCCCGCTCAAGCGGCAAGACCCGCGGTTTCGCCAGTGCTATGTGGCGGTGGGCGATTTCCCGGAGGTCAATGTCGGCCCGAAGTGGCTGCTGGTGCGCATGCTGACCGCCTTCGGCGCCGGGCTGGTGCCGATCCTCTGATCGGCCGGCGTGCCGCGGGTGGCAGCAGCGGATGTGTAGTGATTGCACGTTGTGGTTGGATGGGCGCAGTTGGCTACAGATCGGCCCTAAGAGACCGGAAATCGCCGAAGCGGCTGTAGTTGCCACGGGCGGGGCGCGCGCAATGCATCGGCATCGCCAACGCATGCTGTCGGCCGCCAGCACACCCGCCCAGTTGCATCGCACGCCAGGCGCCTGGATGCTCTTGCGCTTCCCGCTTCCCGCTTCCCGCTTCCCGCTTCCCCATTCCCCATTCCCCATTCCCCATTCCCCATTCCCCATTCCCCGCCCATGACCTTCCGCGAACCTGTCGATCTAGCCGCCCTCAATGCCGCCAGCCGCGATACCTTGATCGCGCATCTGGGCATCGTCTTTACCGGAGCCGGTGACGACTGGCTGCGCGCCACCATGCCGGTGGATGCGCGCACCAAGCAGCCCTATGGCCTGCTGCACGGTGGCGCCTCGGTGGTGCTGGCCGAAACCCTGGGCAGCAGCGCCGGCAACCTGTGCGTGGATATGTCCACCCAGATCTGCGTGGGGCTGGAGATCAATGCCAATCACCTGCGCGCGGCCACCCAGGGGCTGGTGACCGGCACTGCCCGGGCGGTCCATGTGGGGCGCAGCACGCAGGTCTGGGACATCACTATCGAAAACCCGGCCGGCAAGCGCGTCTGTGTGTCGCGGTTGACCCTGGCGGTGATCGCGCGCAGCGATGGCTGAGTTCGCCCGGCAGCGGCATGCATGGAACAGCGTCATCCGCTGCCGGCACTGCGCGGCGGCCACGCTGCTGTCACAATGGTCGCGCCTCCTTCCCCGTTACCGGTTCCGTTCGTCGAATGAGCGAGTCATCCCTGGACGCCACGCGCGACGCTGGCGGCGCGTTGCGTTGGTTCCGGTACCTCTACCGGGTGCCACTGTTGTTGCTGCATCTGTGCCTGGGCCTGCCGGTCACCATGTTGTGCGTGGTGGTACCGGCGCTGGCACGGATCCGCATCGGGCACGACGACACCCTGGAGGAGCGGATGATCCGCTGGTGGCAGGGCACCTTGATGCGGGTGTTCGGCTTTCGGCTGCGCCGCTTCGGGACGCCGCTACCGGGCGCGACCCTGTTCGTGGCCAACCACGTCAGCTGGGTGGATATCTCCATCCTGCACAGCCAGCGGGTGATGGGGTTTGTGGCCAAGCGCGAAATCGCCGGCTGGCCGCTGGTGGGCTGGCTGGCGACCAAGGGCCAGACCATCTTCCACCAGCGCGGCAATACCGAATCGCTGGGCGGGGTGCTGCAGGAAATGCTGTTGCGCCTGCAAAGCGGCAAGCCGGTGGGGGTCTTTCCGGAAGGACGTACCCGTGGCGGTACCGAAGTGGGCCCGTTCCATGCGCGCATCTTCCAGGCAGCGGTGGAAGCCGGCGTGCCGGTACAGCCGGTGGCGCTGCGTTACGGGCTGCGCGGCAATGCGCAGGCGGTGGTGGCCTTCGGCGAGCGCGAGAGTTTCTTCGCCAATATCGTGCGCCTGCTGGGCGAGCCGTCGCGGCTGGCCGAAGTGCATTTTCTCGAGCCGATTCGCGCACTGGACATCGAAGGCCGCCGTCGCATGGCCGAGACCTCGCGCCAGCGCATCG
This sequence comes from Xanthomonas phaseoli pv. phaseoli, assembly GCA_022749655.1. Classification (GTDB taxonomy): domain Bacteria; phylum Pseudomonadota; class Gammaproteobacteria; order Xanthomonadales; family Xanthomonadaceae; genus Xanthomonas; species Xanthomonas phaseoli. The sequence continues at coordinate 201,070 of CP094243.1, read as the reverse complement.
TCGCAGCGATGGAGTCCTAGCCGACGATGCGCACGCGCCTCTCCCCTGCGGCCAGCCGCAACGCCGGTGCGATGCGCGCATGAATGCCTCCGATTACTTGCCGCCGCGCTGGCTGCGCAACCCGCACGTGCAATCGGTGCTGGGCAGCAGTGCCTTGCGGCGCATCCGCAGCCGCCAGTTGCTGGCCGCCAGCGGCGCGGTCACCAGCGAACATATCCTCGATGGCGGCGACGGTGTGCGCCTGCAGGGCTGGATGAGCGTCCCGCCCGGCGATGCGCCGCCACGCGGCACCGTGCTGTTGCTGCATGGCTGGGAGGGCAGCGCCGATTCCAACTACATGCGCCTGACCGCCGCGCGCCTGCTCGGTCTGGGCTATCAGGTGTTCCGGCTGAACTTCCGCGACCACGGCGGTACCCACCATCTCAACGTGGACCTGTTCCACTCCGACCGCATCGAAGAAGTGGTCAATGCCGCCGGCGATCTGTGGCGGCGTTTTCCTGCGCCGTTGCTGGCTGCAGGGTATTCGCTGGGCGGGAATTTCGCGCTGCGGCTGGCGCTGCGTGCGCCCGCCGCCGGCCTGCCGCTGGCGCGCGTGGCGGCGGTGTGCCCGTTGCTGGACCCGGCCGCCACCATGACCCAGCTGGAAAAGGGCCCGCAGTTCTACGACTGGTACTTCCGCCGTAAATGGCGCGAATCGCTGCTGCGCAAGCGCAAGCTGTTCCCCGAGCAGCACGGGTACGACGACGCCACCCTGGCGCTGGACATGCGCGGGCTGATGGCCTGGCTGGCGGTGAAACATACCGGGCACGGCTCGTTGGAAGCGTATTTCGATAGCTACTCGATTGCCGGCCAACGCCTGGCCAACCTGCAGGTGCCGGTCGACATCCTGATGGCCGAAGACGACCCGGTGATTCCGTTCGCCGATTTCGCCGCCTGGCAGTTGCCGGCGCATGCGCAGCTGGAAATCGCGCGCTGGGGCGGGCATTGCGGCTTTCTGGAAAACGCCCGCGGCGACGGCTTCGCCGAACGCTGGGTGGCTGAGCGGCTGGCCGCTGCCCGGTAGGTCGGCGCCGCAGCGCGCATCGTTACAATAGCGGTTTGTCCGGGACCCGCCACCGCCATGCAAGACGCCATTCTTCAAGCCCTGCGCCGCAATGCGGCCGACGATGCGGTGGCGCTGGCCCGCGAGTGGGTCACCAACGCGCCCGATCACGCCGCCGCCCACCGCTGGCTGGCGCTTGCGCTGCAGCAGCAGGGGCAGCCGGCGCTGGCGCTGGACAGCATCGATACCGCGCTGACGCTGACGCCCGAAGATGCCGACCTGCACCTGCTGCGCGCCGGCGCCTTGCTGGCCACGCGCGATCTGTCCGCCGCCGATGCCGCGCTGTCGCGCAGTACCGCGCTGGATCCGAATCAGTTCAATGCCTACGTGATGCAGGCGCATCTGGCGGTGGCCCGCGGCGATCTGGACGAGGCCGAGCGGCTCAGCCGCACCGCCGCGCGCCTGGCGCCGGAACACCCGCAATTGCTGGCGGTCGATGGCGTGGTGGAAATGCGCCGCGGCCACAGCGACCGCGCGCTGGCGCTGCTGACCCGCGCCGCCGAGCAGCTGCCCGACGATGCACGCGTGCTGTTTTCGCTGGGCTTTGCGTATCTGCAGAAGGAGCATTTTGCGTTCGCCGAGCGTGCCTTCGAGCGCGTGATCGAGCTCAATCCGCCGGGCACCGCGCTGCGCGCCTTCATTGCCCAACTGGCCCAACGCCAGGGCCGCCTGGACGACGCACTGGCGGCGATGCAGGGCGTGCTCGAGCAGCCCGGCGGCGATCTGCCGGCCATGCGCCGGCTGGCCGGCGAGATGGAGCTGCAGGCCGGGCGTCCCGACCAGGCCGCCGCGCACCTGCGCCTGGCGCTGGCGCACTGGCCGGCCGACCGCCGCACGTTGCACGCGCTGCTCACCGCCTGGGAGCGGCTGGGCGCGGTGGACGATGCGCGCGACACCCTGGATGCGGCGCTGGCCACCTCGGCCACCGCGCACGATCTGTGGCTGGCGCGCCTGGCGGTGGAGCCGGTCGGTGGGCCGCAGGCGCAGGCCGTGATCGAGCGCTGGCTGCTGGCCATGCCCGAACACCTGCCGGCGCTGGAAGCGCTGATGCGCGTGCACGACATGCAGGGCCAGGCCGACGAGGCGGAAATGGTGGCGCGCCAGATCGTGGCAGTGGAGCCGGGCCGCATCAGCGGCGAGCAGCGCATCGTCGAAGCCTTGCTGCAACGCGATCCGCCGGCGGCGATCGCCTGTGTCGAATCGTTGATCGAATCGCTGCCTGCGCCGCAGCAGACCGTGCTGCGGCCGTGGTTGGGCAATGTGCAGGACCGCGCCGGCCAGCCCGATGCCGCGCTGGGCACCTGGATGCAGTTCCATCGCGAACAGGCCCAGCATCGGCTGCCGTTGCCGCCGCAGGCAGCCAGGCAGCCGACGCAGTGGCCTGCGCTGGGCAGCATTCCCGATAGCGTCACCGCGCGCCCGCTGTTCGTGTGGGGCACGCCCGGGTCGCATGTCGAACGCCTGGTCGCGGTGATGGGCGCGGCCACCCCACTGGTGCGTGGCGACCGCTATGGCACCACGCCGCCATCGGATGCGCTGCAGAGCTACCGCACCCTCGAACAGTTGGCTTCCGGCGAATTGGCACCGACGGCGCTGGTGGAAGGCTGGAAGGCGCAACTGCCGCGCCGCGGCATCGACGACGGCAATGTCATCGACTGGCTGCTGTGGTGGGACAACACCCTGCTGACCGCGCTGCGCCCGCATCTGCCCGAGGGCCGGCTGGCGATTGCGCTGCGTGACCCGCGCGACATGTTGCTGGACTGGCTCTCGGCCGGTGCGTCGGCGCCGCTGGCGCTGCAATCGCCGCAGCAGGCCACCGACTGGTTGCTGATCGCGCTGGAACAGCTGGCCACGCTGCACGAGCGCGACCTGTACCCGCACCGCATCATCCGGCTGGACGGGATCGAAAACGACCCGCAGGGAATTTCGACGGCCCTGGAGCAGGCGTTCGGACTGAGCTTCCCGCTGGTCGAACCGCGCGGCCCGGCGCGGTTGGCCCGGCCGCTGGCGCGATTACCGCGGCGTGCTCGGCGCGCAGTTCGATCTGCTCACCCTGATCGCGGTGCGCTTCGGCTACCCGCAGGACTGAGGCGCCATCAACGCGGTCGCGCCCACGGCAGGTGGGCGTGGCCGCCGTCTCGCGCTGCTGCAGTGCATGCAGTCGCGGTACGAGCGCGGCGGTAAACCCGGCCGAGCGCATCAGAAGGTTCCATGGCCACGTCTTCCGCTGCGGCGCAGAGCCAGGCACCCTGATCCGTATCGCTTCTCTCGGAGACCCGCCATGCGTCTGACCAGCAACAGCATCGAAAACGGCACGCCCATCGCGGTGGAATTTGCCGCCGGCACGCCGGAGGGCTTTGCGCCCAACCGCAATCCGCACCTGGCCTGGCGCGAGGTGCCGGCCGGCACGCAGTCGTTTGCGCTGCTGTGCCTGGACCCGGACGTGCCGACCGTGCCCGAGACCGTCGGCCGCGACGACCTGCAGATTCCCGTCGAGCAGCCACGCACCGATTTTGTGCATTGGGCGATGGCCGATATCCCCGCCGATGTGCATGAGATCGCGGCGGGCAGCTGCAGCGACGGCTTCGTGGTCAAGGGCAAGCAGCAGCCCCCGGCCCGGCCGGTGCCAGGCAGGGGCTGAATTCCTACACCCAGTGGTTCGCCGGCAATGCCGACATGGCCGGCGACTACCGCGGCTACGACGGCCCGTACCCGCCGTTCAACGACCTGCGCGTGCACCGGTATTTCTTCCGCGTGTTCGCGCTGGACGTGGCCAAACTCAGCCTGCCCGACAACTTCTCCGCCGCCGATGTGCTGTCGGCGATGCAGGGTCATGTGCTGGCCGAAGCGGCGTTGCACGGTACCTACACCTTGAACCCGTCGCTGCGCTGAGCGATCGCGCCGATGGCGGCGGTCGCTCCATCCCCCATGACGCCAGCCACGTTCGGCCGGCGTCGCAGCACAGGCAATCCCCTTGAAAGCATTCCAGATTGGCAATCAAACCGGCCTTGAGAGCCTGGTCGCGGTCCAGATGCCTGAGCCGGTCGCAGGACCGGGTGAGGTCATCGTGGCTCCGCGACTGGTGGGCCTGATCAACCGCGACCTGCAGATCCTGAAGGGCACCTACGGCGGCAAGCTTGCGCCCACGCGCGTTCCGGTTGCCGAGGGCGTGGGCATCGTGACCTCCGTCGGCGCAGGCGTCAGCCAGGTCGCGCCTGGCGACCGTGTCGTCAGTGGGCACTTTCCCACCTGGCTGAATGGCAGGTTCGATGCCGAGATGTTCGCCCACGACCTGGGCGTGACCCACGACGGCTGGCTGGCCGAAAAGGTGTCGCTGCCTGCCGGTGCCCTGATCAAGGTGCCTGCGTCGCTGGAGGACGAAGATGTCGCTGCGCTGGCATCGGCCGCGGTGACCGCCTGGCACGCGCTGGTGGAAGTGGCCAGGATCAAGGCCGGCGACCTGGTGTTGTGTCTGGGAACCGGCGGCGTCTCGATGGCCGCACTCCAGCTGGCCAAGCTGCACGGGGCCCGTGTCGCCATGACCTCGTCCAGCGACGACAAGCTCGAGCTCGCACGCCGCCTGGGCGCCGACATCACCGTCAACTACCGCACCCACCCCGACTGGGCCGAGGCGGTGATGCAGCTGTCCGGCGGTGGCGCGGACGTCATCATCGAGACCGGCGGGCAGGACACCCTGGGGCAGTCGATCAAGGCGGCGGCCGCGAACGCGACCATCGTGGTGATCGGCGTTACCCCGGCGCGTCTTCGCCGATTCCCGATTACGTGGCGTTGATCCGCAAGAACGTGACCATTCGCGGGATCGCCAACGGCAGCCGGGCGATGTTCGTGGACCTGCTGCGGGCGATCGAGCAGCACCGCATCAAGACCCTGCACAGCAAGACGTTCCGGTTCGATGAGGCGCCCCAGGCCTTCGACTATTTCGCCAAGGCGCAACACGTGGGCAAGGTCCTCATCCGGTTCTGATGCGAGGCACCGGCATCGCAGCGTGCGATGCCGTCGCCGGCTCCCCACTGCGGCTGCGCTAGCTGCCGGCTTCGATCATCTGGTCGAGCACGTAGACCGGTTTGGCGTCCGGCGCGCTGCCGGCCGGGTAGCGGGTCACGCGCAGCAGCGTGCGGATGCCGTCTTCATGCTCGAAACCCTCGATCGTGCCGTCGTAGGGCTGCCACGACGTGGCGGCCTCTGTGCCGGCGGCCGCGCCCGGCTCGTGCTCGCGCACTTGCAGGCAGCGGCGCGCAGGGTCCAAAACGCAGGGCACGGTCTCTGCGGCCACCTCGATCAACAGCGTCTGCCCCGGCCCGCCATACCGGGTGTCGGCGGTGGGCGTGCCGCTGAAGAGCAGCCGGGTGCCGTCGCTGCGGGTCAGGGTCAGGCGGGGCGCGGCCGCCGCGTTGTCCATGACCACCGCGAAGCGCCCGGACAACAGGTCGCTGGCCGCGCGTTCCTGCGCCATCCGGCGTGCATTGGCGCACATCCGTTTGCTCGAGACCACCCGGCCAATCTGCGCGTGCGCCTGCTCCACGCTGTAGTTGGCGCCCAGCGCGTTGCAGGTCTGGCTGACCTGGATGCGCTGAGCGTCGAAGTCCAGTTGCACTGGCGGCACGCCGTCCACGAACAGGCTGCGCAAGGCCGTGCCATGCGCATCGCTGGCCTGCTGCAACTGCCAGTGCTGCGCACGCAGGGCGGTGCGCAACGGGACGTTGTCCGTGTCAGGAGGAGTGGCAACCGGCGCCCGCGCAGCGGCGTGGTTGGCGCCGGGCGGGTCCGGCGATGCACTCGACCCGCAGGCCGTCACGCCCGCCGCCAGCAGTGCAGGGGCGAAGAACACGGCACGCATGCGCAGCTCCCGGAGATCGATGCGTCAGTGATACCGCCAGCGTGCGCCCGGGGCAATGACCGGCGTCACGACGTGGACGCCCCGGAGCGCCAACCAACGACCGCGCGCACTGCCAGGCGGGCGCGGGCGCTGCCCGGAGCCGGCTGCTGTCGCCAGCCCGCTGCAGTGCCCAGCCTGCCGTCCACAATCTCTCGGGGGCGACGCTTTGCGTTCCTGGCGGCCCTGGCCCGCATGGCGCAACCATCGCGACCTGTAGGCCAGGTAGGGGCGGTCGGGTGTCAGCCCGCAGCCGCCGGCAACCACAGCAGCAGGGCGGCGCCCAGCAGCATGCGGTACACCGCAAACACCGTGAACCGGTGCTTCTTGATATAGCCCAGCAGCCACTTGACCACCACAAAGCCGGTGATGGTCGCCGCCACGAAGGCCACCGCCACGTCAGTCCAGTTTTCGGTGCCGAAACCGCCTTCCTTGTACATCTCCAGCAGCGCGTAACCGCTGGCCGCAAACATGGTCGGAATGCCCACCATGAACACGAAATCCGCCGCTGCCGAGCGCTTGCTCAGGCCCAGCAGCATGGCGATGAAGATCGTCGAGGCCGAGCGCGACGTACCGGGAAAGACACCGGCCACGACCTGCGCCAGGCCCACTGCAATGGCCACCTTCCAGGTCACCACATCGCGCTCGGGCAGCTTGCCGGCGAAGTGTTCGGCCACCAGCATCCATACCCCGCCGATCAACAATGCCCAGGCGACGGGTTGGAGCGTTTCGGGCAATTGCCAGCCGGCCTTGCGCACGACCAGCCCGACCACCGCGGTGACCAGGAAGGCCACGCCGACCTTGAGCACGTAGTCGCGGTTGGCGCGCTCGCCCAGGCCGGTGGCCAGGCCCCACAGGCGCTGCCGCAGCGCCAGGCAGATGGCCAGGATCGCGCCAGCCTGGATGACGATATTGAAGAAGTCAGAACGGCGTCCGAGCCATTGTTCGGCGATCAGCAGGTGGCCGGTGCTGGAGATCGGCAGGAATTCGGTGAGGCCTTCGAGAATGCCCAACAACAGGGCGGAAATCAGATCGGACATCGGACTGGGCAGGGGTGAGGGAGGCGCCAGGATAGTGCATTGCGGCATGCACCACATTGGTGCATCCGGTTTTACTTTTTGCACTTGAATAGTGCGATGTAGCTGTTACGGTCGCGAGCGATGTCAGCAAAATCAAGGGCTTGTGAAGCGCGATCGCTTGGCACGATCCCTGCTGTACTACCGCCCACGAGCCACTTAACTCCTGCTGAGGTTTCTTCCGATGTCCGTGGAAAATGTTGAAAAGCTGATCAAGGACAACAAGGTCGAGTTCGTCGACCTGCGCTTCGTCGATATGCGTGGTGTACAGCAGCACATCACCTTCCCGGTCAATATCATCGAGCCGGCGCTGTTTGAAGAAGGCAAGATGTTCGACGGCAGTTCGATCGCGGGCTGGAAGGGCATCAACGAGTCGGACATGGTGTTGCTGCCGGACGCGGGCACCGCGTACCTGGATCCGTTCTTCGCCGATCCGACCCTCGTGCTGACCTGCGACATCCTCGACCCGGCCACCATGCAGAGCTATGAGCGCGATCCGCGCGGCATCGCCAAGCGCGCCGAGGCCTATCTGAAATCCTCCGGCACCGCCGACCAGGCGTTCTTCGGCCCAGAGCCGGAATTCTTCATCTTCGATTCGGTGCGCTTTGCCAACGACATGGGCCACACCTTCTTCCAGGTGGGTTCGGAAGAGGCGGCCTGGAACACCGGCGAAAAATACGACGGCGGCAACAGCGGTTACCGCCCGGGCGTGAAGGGCGGTTACTTCCCGGTTCCGCCGACCGACAGCCTGCACGACCTGCGCGCGGAAATGATCAAGACGCTGGAACAGGTCGGCATCGAAACCGAAGTGCACCACCACGAAGTGGCCACCGCCGGCCAGTGCGAGATCGGCACCAAGTTCAGCTCGCTGGTGCAGAAGGCCGACGAACTGCTGACGATGAAGTACATCATCAAGAACGTCGCCTACCGCAACGGCAAGACCGCCACCTTCATGCCCAAGCCCATCGTGGGCGACAACGGCTCGGGCATGCACGTGCACCAGTCGCTGGCCAAGGGCGGCGTCAACCTGTTCACCGGCGACGGCTACGGCGGCCTGTCGCAGCTGGCGCTGTGGTACATCGGCGGCATCTTCAAGCATGCCCGCGCGATCAACGCCTTCGCCAACTCCGGCACCAACAGCTACAAGCGCCTGGTCCCGGGCTTCGAGGCGCCGGTGATGCTGGCCTATTCGGCGCGTAACCGTTCGGCCTCGTGCCGCATTCCGTGGGTCACCAACCCGAAGGCGCGCCGTATCGAAATGCGTTTCCCCGATCCGTTGCAGTCCGGCTATCTGACCTTCACCGCGCTGATGATGGCCGGCCTGGACGGCATCAAGAACCAGATCGACCCGGGCGCCCCGAGCGACAAGGACCTGTACGACCTGCCGCCGGAAGAAGAGAAGCTGATCCCGCAGGTGTGCTCCAGCCTGGACCAGGCCCTGGAAGCGCTGGACAAGGACCGCGAGTTCCTCAAGGCCGGCGGCGTGATGAGCGACGACTTCATCGACGGCTACATCGCGCTGAAGATGCAGGAAGTCACCAAGTTCCGCGCTGCGACCCACCCGTTGGAGTACCAGCTGTACTACGGCAACTGAGTTCCACCGCGGTGATGGCGGAGGCCCCCTCCCACCTCCGCCATCGCCGCACATGTTCGATCGATCCAGGGCTCCGGCCGTGGATCACAGGGGTAACGAGAGAGCACATCGTTCGCGGCGCGCGGGCCTGACCTCTCCCACGAGGCGGATGCATGGCATCTGCTGGGGTCCGCGCAATCGCGAACGATCGGATGCCGGGGTAGGCATCCAGGTGACTGACACCGCCGGGCGGCGCAATGCCGGCCGGTTCTTTCCACCATTCGGGGTATGCGCATGAAATTGATCACCGCCATCATCCGGCCGTTCAAGCTCGACGAGGTCCGCGAGGCCTTGTCTGCAGCTGGCGTGTCGGGCATCACCGTAACCGAGGTCAAGGGCTTCGGGCGCCAGAAAGGCCACACCGAGCTGTACCGCGGCGCCGAGTACGTCGTCGACTTCCTGCCCAAGATCAAGATCGAAACGGTGGTCACCGACGACCGTCTGGACGCGGTGGTCGAAGCGATCCAGAACGCCGCCGGCACCGGCAAGATCGGCGACGGCAAGATCTTCGTCACCGCGATCGAGCAGGTGGTGCGCATCCGCACCGGCGAGATCGGCGCCGATGCGCTCTGACCCCACCACCCCCGGAGTTCGTATGAAGACAGCTCTTTTTGCCGGGTGGAAAGCCCGGTTCTACAGCGTGTGCATGCTGATGCTGTTCAGCGCGCTGATGGTGGGCGGCATGGGCAGTGCGCATGCGCAGTCCACCCCGCAGGTCACCCCGCTGCCGACCGAGCCGGTCACCACCGAACCGCTGCCATCGGCGCAGCCGGCCACCCCGCCGGCCGCCGCCGCCGAAGCCGCACCGGTAGTGGAAAAGGGCGATGTCGCCTGGATGCTGACCTCCACCCTGCTGGTGCTGATGATGGTGGTGCCGGGCCTGGCGCTGTTTTACGGCGGCATGGTGCGCGCCAAGAACGTGTTGTCGGTGCTGATCCAGGTCGCCACAGTCTTTTCGCTGCTGACCATCCTGTGGGTGTTGTACGGCTATAGCCTGGCGTTCTCCGGCGAAGGCGCGTGGATCGGCAACCTGGACAAGGCGCTGCTCAAGGGCGTCACCATCGAAACCCTGGCGGCGACCTTCACCAAGGGCGTGAGCCTGCCGGAATACGTGTTCGTCGCGTTCCAGGCGACCTTCGCCGGCATCACCGGTGCGCTGATCGTGGGCGCCTTTGCCGAACGCGCCAAGTTCGCCGCGGTACTGCTGTTCTCGGTGATCTGGTTCACCTTCGGCTACCTGCCGCTGGCGCACATGGTCTGGGCCACCGGCGGGTACCTGTTCGGACTGGGCGCGCTGGATTTTGCCGGCGGCACCGTGGTGCATATCAATGCCGGTGTTGCCGGCCTGGTCGGCGCCTATTTCGTCGGCAAGCGCGCCGGGTTGGGGCGTGAGGCGATCAAGCCGCACAACGTGACCCTGACCTTCGTCGGCGCCTCGCTGCTGTGGGTGGGCTGGTTCGGCTTCAACGCCGGTTCCAACCTGGAAGCCAATGCCGGTGCGGCGCTGGCCTTCCTCAACACCTTGCTGGCCACCGCCGCCGCCATCCTGGGCTGGTCGCTGACCGAGAAGATCATCAAGGGCAAGTCGTCCGCACTGGGCGTGGCCTCGGGCATGGTGGCCGGCCTGGTCGGTATCACCCCGGCCTGCGGCACCGTGGGTCCGTTCGGTGCGATCGTGATTGGCCTTGCCGCCGGCGTGCTGTGCGTGTGGGGCGTCACCGGTCTGAAGCGCCTGCTGGGCGCCGACGACAGTCTGGACGTGTTCGGCGTGCATGGCCTGGGCGGCATCATCGGCGCGATCCTCACCGGCGTGTTCTCGGCGGCCTCGCTGGGCGGCCAGAAGGGCGGCGATTACGACATCGTGCATCAGGTCGGCATCCAGGCGCTGGGCGTCGGGATCACGGTCGGCTGGATCGGCGTGGTGTCGGTGGTGGGCTTTCTGGTCGCAAAGCTGGTGTTCGGCCTGCGCGTCAGCGAAGAAGCCGAGCGCGAGGGCCTGGACATCACCTCGCACGGCGAAGCCGCGTACGAGTCCTGAGCATGCACACCCGCGGCCGCGCTGCCGCGGGTGGCGCCACGACCCGGCCGGGATCGCCCAGCCGGGTCCGTTTTCCCCGCCGCCCGTTGGGCGCGGAACCACTGCCGAGGTGCCTGCATGACCAGCCCCACGCCCATGACTGCCGGCGCGGATGCACGCTGGATCGGTGCGACCCGCCTCCGTCCGGCCCACATGGTGTCTCCGTACGCTTCGCTTCGCGCGACATCGATGCATGGCGCTGCGGTTTGCACTAAATTGGTGCAATGGTGACGTCCTCTTCCATGCCATCGCTGGACAGCCTGGGCACACCGGTCGCCTGGGCCGACCGCGAGGGCCGCGTGCTGGGGGTCAACCCGGCGTTTGCCCGCTGGCTCGGGGTCAGCGCACGGCGGTTGGTCGAACAGCCCCTGGCCGCGCTGGAAGTGCAGGGCGACGCGCTGGCGCGCTTTCTGCTCAACGACGAGCGCGACGTCTTGCGCCTGCACCGGCTGGCGCTGGGCCTGCCCAACGACGCGCCGCGCTTTGCCGAGGGCTGGCTGTCGCGGCTGGACGACGGCGGCTGGCTGCTGGAAACCCACCCGGTCGACGAATTCCCCGCGCTCGATCCCACCCACGCCCTGCCCAACGCCTTGAGCGCTGCGCTCAAGGGGCTGGCGCACGAGCTGCGTAACCCGCTGGCCGGGCTCAAGGGCGCCGCGCAGTTGCTGGCGCGCCGCGCGGCCGGGCGCGATGAAGACGAACGCGAACTGATCGAACTGATCGGCACCGAGATCGAGCGCCTCAACACCCTGCTCGAACGGCTGCTCTCGCCCACTCCGGCGCGCCCGCACGATCGCCTCAACATTCATGTGGTGCTCGAACGGGTGTTGCGCCTGGCCGAAGCCGAGGGTGGCTGGTCGGTGCAGGTGCAGCGCGACTACGACCCCAGCATTCCGGACATTCTGGGCGATGGCGACCGTTTGACCCAGGCGGTCTGGAACCTGGTGCGCAACGCCTTCCAGGCCGGCGCCACGCGCGTGACGCTGCGCACCCGCGTGGAGCACGGCCAGCGCATCCGCGACCGCGTGCATGCGATGTCGCTGCGGCTGGAGATCATCGACGACGGCGGCGGCGTGCCGGAAGAACTGGCCGAGCACCTGTTTCTGCCATTGGTCAGCGGCCGTGCCGAAGGCAGCGGGCTGGGCCTGGCGCTGGCCCAGCAGGTCTCGCGCGAGCACCACGGCACGCTGACCTATCGCTCGCGTCCGGGCCATACCGTTTTCACCCTGCTGCTGCCCGAGCTGGCCGGCGATCACGACAAGGAGCATCCACATGGCTGAGGCCGCCGGCGTATCCCACATCTGGGTGGTCGACGATGACCGGTCGGTCCGGTTCGTGCTGTCCACCGCCTTGCGCGATGCAGGCTACGCCGTGGACGGCTTCGACAGCGCCGCGGCCGCGCTGCAGGCGCTGGCCATGCGGCCCACGCCGGATCTGCTGTTTACCGACGTGCGCATGCCCGGCGAAGACGGCCTGACCCTGCTCGACAAACTCAAATCCAAGCACCCGCAGTTGCCGGTGATCGTGATGTCGGCCTACACCGATGTTGCCAGCACCGCTGGCGCCTTCCGCGGCGGCGCGCGCACGAGTTCCTGTCCAAGCCGTTCGACCTGGACGATGCGGTGGCACTGGCCGCGCGCGCATTGCCGGACGCCGATGCCGGCGTCGAAGAGATCCTCGCCACGCGGCTGGCCGAAGGCTCGGCCTCGTTGATCGGCGACACGCCCGCGATGCAGGCCTTGTTCCGCGCGATCGGCCGCCTGGCACAGGCGCCGCTGTCGGTGCTGATCAATGGCGAAACCGGTACCGGCAAGGAGTTGGTGGCGCGTGCGCTGCACAACGAATCCCCGCGTGCGCGCAAACCCTTCGTCGCGCTCAACACGGCTGCCATTCCTGCCGAATTGCTGGAAAGCGAATTGTTCGGCCACGAAACCGGCGCGTTCACCGGAGCGACCAAACGGCATATCGGCCGCTTCGAACAGGCCGATGGCGGCACGCTGTTTCTGGACGAAATCGGCGACATGCCATTGCCGCTGCAGACCCGGCTGCTGCGCGTGTTGGCAGAGAACGAATTCTTCCGCGTCGGTGGGCGCGAATTGATTCGCGTCGATGTGCGCGTGATCGCCGCCACCCACCAGGACCTGGAAGCGCTGGTCGAACAAGGCCGCTTCCGCGCCGATCTGCTGCATCGCCTGGATGTGGTGCGCCTGCAATTGCCGCCGCTGCGCGAACGGCGCGGCGACATCGCGCAATTGGCCGAAAATTTCCTGGCCATGGCCGGGCGCAAGCTCGACATGCTGCCCAAGCGGCTCTCGTCGGCCGCGCTGGAAGACCTGCGCCAGTACGACTGGCCCGGCAATGTGCGCGAACTGGAAAACGTGTGCTGGCGCCTGGCGGCACTGGCGACGTCGGACATCATCGACGTGGTCGACGTGGACGCCGCACTGGCGCGCGGTGGCCGTCGTCACCGCAGCGGTCGCAGCGACGGGCAGTGGGACGACATGCTTTCCAGCTGGGCCGCGCAACGCCTGAGCGAAGGTGCCCAGGGCCTGCACGCCGAAGCGCGCGAGCGCCTGGACAGGACCTTGCTGGAAGCGGCGCTGCAACTCACCCAGGGCCGTCGTGCCGAAGCCGCCGCCCGCCTGGGACTGGGCCGCAACACAGTCACCCGCAAGCTGGGGCCGGGCCGCAAGCGCCGCTGATCAGCCCGCACGCGGAGGTGAGCCCCTCTCCCACCTGCGTGAGAGGGAGTGAGGGGCACCTGCAAAAAGCCGGACTACGCGCAGGTGTTTGATCCACGCAGCGAAACAGGCGAGCTTGACGAGCATCGCGGCAGCACGCGTGCATGAACTCCTCGTTGTTTGCTCGCACGCGCCACTGTCTCGAGTATCCGGCGGCGCGCGACGCCGCCATCCGTCCTTCGAGCGGCTTCCCTCGCACGCGGGAGAAGGCAAGACAGTCGGGCAGGGCGGCATCGCTCTTTGCAGTCGAGTTTTTCTCCCGGCTGCGGGACAGGGGCGGTGCGAGCACGTTTGCGCATCTCCGGCCAGCGACACCTACCCCGTAAACTCGGGGGCTGTCCCAAGTGCATTTCATGACACGTGAACATGCACCCGCATAGGTTTCCAGCCTGATCAGGAGAACTGCTCGATGCGTTACCGGTCGCCCACGATCGTTGCCTTCACCGCGCTGGCGCTGGCCGCCTGCAGCAGCACGCCGCCGCCGCCCAAGGCGCCTCCGCCGCCAGCGGCGCGGGTGGTGCCTGCGCGCCCGGTGCAGCAAGCCGAGGCGGCGCTGGCATCTGCCTCGGGCAGCCTGGTCAGCGGTCGGGTAGTGCTGGTGCCGGCGCTGCAAGGCATTCGCCTCACCGGCACCATCGGCGGCTTGCGTCCGGGCGCCGTGTCCGGATTCCATGTGCACGAACGCGGCGATTGCAGCGCAGCCGACGCCAGCAGCGCCGGCGCGCATTTCAACCCGGCCGGTGCGCCGCACGGGCGTGCCGGTGGCGGCGCGCATCATCTGGGCGACATGGACAATCTGCGTGCAGACGCCGAAGGCGTGGCGCATCTGGACATGATTCTGTCCGGCATCAGTCTGGGCGATGGCGCCCCGACCGACGTGATCGGCAAGTCGCTGATCGTGCATGCCGACCCCGACGACTATCGCAGCCAGCCCAGCGGCAATGCCGGTGCGCGCCTGGCCTGTGGCGTCATTCGCGTCACCCAATGGGGCACGCCCCCTTCGCAGCCCTGAGTCGGGGCATCAACGGCTGCAGTTGCGGCCTTTCTTCAGGAGTACTCCATGCGCATTGTTCCGACCACATTGTTTCTGGCCACCGCCCTGGTGCTGACTGCGTGCAAGCGCGATGAACCAGCGCCGGCCGAGCCGGCACCCGCACCGCAGGCCAGCACGCCGGCCGAAGCGGCGCACGGTGGCGAACACGCCGCCTCCATGGTCACCGAAGCGGCAGCCACCACCACCGCGACCGCCGAGCTCAAGCCGACCAAGGGCAATGACGTCAAAGGCACGGTGACGTTCAAGACCGTCGACGGCGCGCTGCGCGTCACCGGTCAGCTCAGCGGCCTCAAGCCCAATACCGAGCATGGCTTCCATATCCACGAAAAGGGCGATTGCAGCGCACCGGACGGCAGCAGCGCCGGCGGCCATTTCAACCCGTCCCAATCCGATCACGGCAATATCAGCGCCGACCCGCACCACGGTGGCGACATGCCCAACATCACCGCCGACGCGCAGGGTAACGCCACCATCGACGGCCCGGTCTCCAGCAACGTCAATCTGGGCAAGGCCGACCAGTTCGATATCGCCGGCCACGCGGTGATCGTGCATGCCGACGCAGACGACTACAAAACCCAGCCCACCGGCAACGCGGGCGGCCGCCTGGCCTGCGGCGTGATCACCACCGACAACGCGCAGGCTGCCACGCGCTAACTTCCAATCCCCGGTCGCGATGAGACGCGGCTGGGGAAATCACTGGGTGGCTGACACGGGCTTGACCATCTCGCTAACACGGTTTTCAACTTGTGCGCAGTTCGTGGTGATCGACTCGCACAGGTAGTTGATCCGGGTAATTGGACGACGCTGACCACTTGGCTCGTCGGTGACTGTCTCGCTGCGCGTACGTATTACCGAGGGCGCCCACGGATGCGGAGGCATAAAAATCGTCCATGTCGTTACATCGGGTTGCTCGAGTTGGTCGGATGAAAGGATCTGCTCCATGACTTTCTTAAGACTGGTCGTGTAAACCTTTAAGCCTGGTGCGACCAGTTCCTTGTTCAATTCCACATCGTTCCGATTCGGCAGGTCGTTAAGAAATTGCCCTGCATGTGCATACTCCATCGGAAGGGTGTCGCGAACAGTCGTTCTCAATTCGTCGCTGTAAGACGGAGCTTTTACCTTTTGCTTTTCTGGAATAGAGGAGCCCGAAAAATTGAATTGCTCAGTAGTGAGCGCAGTTTGTGTTGGTGCGGATGAGGAGTCGCACGAGAAACGCCATTTACGCGCGGCATCGAGCACGGCATTGTCAGCGTCGGCATGGCCGCTACCTGTTTTTAGACTGACTTCCGTCCTGCCATCGGCGCCCGGGCGCAGGCTCAGTTCAACAGATCCTTTTACGCGCTCGCGTGTCAGTCGCTCAGGATAGATCGGCCGGTGCTCTCGCCATGAATCGCTGTCAAGCTTGCAGCGCGGCGCAGGAATTCGAACAGTCAATAACACCGTTCCAGGGTGCCCTGGCAATGGTAACGCCAATGTTCGACTGCAGCCATTGCCGCGCGATCAACTAGTCTGTTGCGAGATGACCTGGAAACTGATGTGCCTTCAACTTTGTCGTCCTCATCGATGGTCGCAAGCACCTCTACTGTCATCTCGTAATCGAGGTGCAAATTGTACGAATCCAAGAAGGCAGGCGAAGCAGCCATCGAATCGGCGTCGACGGTTCAGTTAGATTGAGCAGGAGCGGATTCGGCTCTATGGATTACGCTACATGTGAAAAGTCCAGCGACTGCGACCAATCCAAATCGACGAGACTTTGCGTAATGCTTCATGTGTATTCGTCCGTGAAATCCGAGATAACTCAAGCGAGTTAACGGTAAGCGCTAGCTTGCCAACGCCTGCCGCGGATCCTGATCCGGCTCCACATGCACGTAGAGCACCGGTAGTCCGTGCGCCTCCAGCACCGCGGCCATTTGCCGTTGGCGCGAGAGGAATTGTTCGTAGACCCCACGCAGGCGCTCGCAGTGTTCGCGGTCGTGCGCGTAGTAATCGCACCAGCCGGCCGGATCGAACAGGGCAATGCGCACTTCGCCATCGACATAGCGCAGGACCGGTTCCGGCGCCTGCTCCAGCCACTCTTCGCTGGTGGGCGCGAGCAGGGCGGCTTCAATCAGCGGCCACAGCGGTGCCAGGCCCTGGTTGTCGTATTGCATCGACATCATCGCCGCCAGATCGTGCGCGGTGAGATACCGGGCATGTTCGATGCGCGCACCGAAGCTCTCCTGCGCCAGTAGCGCGGTATCGGCCTGGGCCATGCCCTGGGCCAACAGCACCTCCTCCATCGCCTCGGCCACGGTGGCCACGATCTGTGGGTCGCCGGTGAGCAAAAACGGCAAGACGCGCAGCCCACCACCGGTGAGCTGCGCATCGGCCTGGAACGGCAGCGGAATCTCGCCTTGCGCGTCGGCACCGAAGGCCAGCACCCGCGGGCCCTGGTCGCGCCCTGGCGCACGCGCCTGCAGCTCTTCCAGGCGCCGGTGCAGCGGCCAGCCCGGTCGCAGTACCTCGGCCGGATCGAAATGCGCCAATGCCACGCTCAACTCCAGATCACGGACTTCCGGGATCCATTGCGCCAAGTCGCGGCCGATGCGTTCGGCCAGCATGCCAGCCTGCGCGGGCGCCAAGGCGCCCCGCTCGGGGCGCTTCCGCCGGTCAATTCCAGCGCCAGCACACCCATGGCGGTGACGCGTTGTTCGGTCTTGCTCATGATTCGCGGTTGGCCCATCACGGGGTCGAAGCTACACTGCGGCCATTATGCCTGCCGGCCCTGTGCAGGCCATGTCCCCGAGTCCTCCATGCCAGGTCAACCGATGCCCGCAGCCCGTCCCGTCGCCATTCTGGGCGGCGTTCGTATCCCGTTCTGTCGTCAGAACACCGCGTATGCGGATGTGGGCAACCTGGGCATGTCGGTGCGCACGCTGGGCGCGTTGGTCGAGCGCTTCGGGTTGCATGGGCAGCAATTGGGCGAAGTGGCGATGGGCGCGGTGATCAAGCACTCCGCCGACTGGAACCTGGCGCGCGAGGCGGCGCTGTCGTCGGGTCTGTCGCCGCTGACGCCGGGCATCACCCTGCAACGCGCCTGCGGCACCAGCCTGGATTCGGTGATCACCATCGCCAACAAGATCGCGCTGGGGCAGATCGACTCGGGTATCGGCGGCGGCTCTGACACCACCTCCGAAGTGCCGATCGTGTACGGCAAGAAGTTGCGCGCACGGCTGCTGGCCGCCAACCGCGCCAAGGCCACCGGCGACAAGCTCAAGGCCCTGCTGCGCGGCTTCAAGCTGGCCGAACTCAAGCCCGAATTTCCCGGCGTGGCCGAGCCGCGCACCGGCAAGAGCATGGGCGACCACTGCGAAGACATGGCCAAGGAATGGAACATCTCGCGCGATTCGCAGGACGAATGGGCGGTGGCCTCGCACCACAAGCTGGCCGCTGCCTATGAGCGCGGCTTCTTCGACAGCCTGATCGCGCCATTCCGCGGCGTCTCGCGCGACAACATCCTGCGCGCCGACACCTCGCTGGAAAAACTCGCGACCTTGCGCCCGGCATTCGACAAGACCTCCGGCCGCGGCACGCTCACCGCCGCCAACTCCACCCCGCTCACCGATGGCGCCGCCGCGGTGCTGCTCTCCAGCGAAGCCTGGGCGCTGGCGCATGGCCACACGCCGATGGCCTACCTGCGCGATGCACAGGTGGCGGCAGTGGATTTCGTGCATGGCGAAGGCCTGCTGATGGCGCCCACCATCGCGGTGCCGCAGATGCTGGCGCGCCAGGGCCTGACCCTGCAGGACTTCGATATCTACGAAATCCACGAGGCCTTCGCCGCGCAGGTGCTGTGCACGCTGCGCGCCTGGGAAAGCGAGGATTACTGCCGCAATCGCCTCGGGCTGGATGCGCCGCTGGGTCGCATCGATCCGGACAAGATCAATCCGCTGGGCTCGTCGCTGGCCACCGGCCACCCATTCGCCGCCACTGGCGCACGCGTGGTGGCCACCGCTGCCAAGCAGCTGGAAGAACGCGGCGGCGGTCGTGCATTGATTTCGATCTGCACTGCCGGCGGCATGGGCGTGGTGGCCATCGTCGAGCGCTGATGCCGCCGGTGCGGTACGGGATTGGGCATTCGGGACTGGGGATTTGCAGAAGCGGCCGTTGAATCCTGCCGTTGCCGGTCCGCCATCCTTAATTCCATCGCTGTATGGCTAACAACGCGACGTCAGCTTCTGCGATGAAGTAGATGCCCGCTTGGCGCGCAGTCGCCTCGTTCTTCGGAGTGCAATGCGGCGGTAGGCACATCGCATACCGCCGCTGTTCCGACTACAGAATGCGATCGTCCGCCGCGTGCGGACCGAGTGGCGCGGTGTCGTCCGTGGTGATGACCGGCCCGCGCAACGACTGCTGTGGCATGCCCTCGATCACCGGCTCGCCGCGTGCGGCGCGCAAGGCATTGGCGTAGCAATGCTGTGCCGACAGCAGGTCGCCGGAGGCGGCAAACCCGTGTCCGAGCTCTTCCCAGGCCTCACCGCCGGCGCCGGCTGCGATGGCGCGATGCAGGAATTCCTCGGCCTGCGACCACTGCTGTTGATGCCGCGCAAGCCGCGCCAGGGTCAGCAACAGACCTGGGCTGTCGGGATATTGGGTGAGCCAGCGTTGCGCGCTGGCGCGGCGCGAATCGTATTTTTCCAACGGCAGCACGCCGTACAGGCGCACCAGCGATTCGTCCCATTGCGCGTCCAGCGCCTGTTCCAGGCTGTGCACGGCGGCATCGTCCCAATGCAGCACGGCCGCGCGCTGCGCATAGGCGCCCACCACTGCGGGAATGGTGCGTAATGCCTTGGGCAATGTTTCCCAGCGCTCGGCCAGTGCATTGGCGTCGCTGGCCTGCAACAGGGTTTGCTCGGCCAGCGTCGCTTCCAGCGTGCTGTAGGCATCGGGCGCCAGGACCGCCTGCTGACGCAGGGCGCCGAGCTGGCCATAGGCTTCGTCGGCGCGGCCGATCTGCGCCAGGGCGTGGGTGCGCAACAGCAGGCCGCGCGCCGGCAACGGCTGCGCGTTGGCGCTATCCAGTGCGTTGATCGCATCCACCGGGCGCTGGCGCGCCAGGTGCCGCTCGCCCTGCAACAGCGCATATCCTGTCGGGTCGCGCTCGGCCAGTTGCTTTGCAAGTGCGGTGGCCGCCGCCTCGTCGCCGCGCGCATCGGCCACGCGCACCGCGCTGGCCAGGGCAATGCCGCTCACCTCGTCGTCTTCGCTGGCACTGACCAGCAGCCGCTCGGCGCGCTGCCACTGGCCATGATCGGCAGCGCGCAGACCTTCGATCAAACGCGCACGGCCCTTGTTGCGGCGGTACTTGCCCCACACGCGGAAGGGCAGGCTGATCAACGTCCATAGCAGCCACAGCACCAGCAATGCGATCAGCAGGATCAGCAGCGCCTGCGGCATGGCGGCGTGATAGTCGTTACCGCCCACGCTGACAACGACATTGCCCAGGTCGTAGCTGTTCTGGTGCGACAGCCACTGTGCGCCGAGCACGCCCAGCGCCACGGCAACCAGCAGGATCAAGACGGTACGCAACACTTTCATTGGGTGGATCTCCCTTCACGCATGGCCTGCAGTTGCAGCAGGGTGGTGCCCAGCTCCGGCAGGCGCGGACGCAGTGGCGCTTGTTGCAGGCTGCGCAAGCGTGCACGCAGCTGACGACGTTGCGGCGAATCCGGCCAGAGCCGGGTGGCCCAGGTGTCCACGCGGCGCAGCGATTGCGCAAAACCGGCAGCATCGCCACGTTCGGCGGCCGCGCGGGCCAGGCTGATTTCGATCTGCACGGCATCGCGCGCAGCACGCCGGTCGGCGCCGGTCAGCAAGGCGTCGCCGCGGCTGGGACGGATGTCCACCAGCGGCGCCAGCGCCTTTTGCCACCACGGTTGCGCCGCGTCGCTGGCCTGTACGGTCTGTTCCGGCAGGCGCTGCAACTCGGCGGCCAAGGTGTCCAGATTCTTGCCGGCCTCCGCCTGCGGGCCGGCCCCGAGACGCTCCAGCGCATCGCGTTCCTGCACCAATGCCTGACGCAGATTGAGGTAACCGGGGTCGTCGATGCCGTTGAGTGCGCTGTTGGCCAGCGCATAGGCGCGCCGCGCGCCATCGGCATCGCCGGCGATACTCAGGCGCTGCTGGCCAAGCCGCAGCAGCAGCTCCACTTCATCCAGGCGCAGCGCCTGTGCGCCATGACGGTTGGGGTCGGCCAGCTTTTGCACGGTGTCTTCGAGCAAGGCGCTGCGCTGACTCAGGCCCAGCATCTCGTCGCGCAGTACGCGGTTGGTGGCCGACGCATCCTGCAGGCGCTCATTGGCCAGGCGCTGATCGCGGCGCAGCGTCTCCAGCAGTTGCTGGGTAGCGTCCCAGCGTTGCTGCTGCGCCTGCGCGGCCTGCAGTTGCGTTGCCTGATAGTTCTGCCACGCCCGCCAGCCCAGCAACAGCGCCACGCCGACGGCCGCCACGGCCACGACAAGCAGCAGCCATGCCAAGGGAAAGCGTCGCGCAGGAGCGGGCATTTCGGTCATTCGGACATCCTCGGGCAGTCACGACCGGCGCAGGCGCCGCAGTCATCGCACACAGCATGGCGTGCAGCGCCGGATGGCGGCAAGCTGTGCTTGAGTTCGCAGTTCAGCAAGGTCGCGGTGGTGTCATGATCGCCGCTTCGGCAGCAGCTGCAAGCTGCAACGGCAGCGGGCCTTGTGCGCGCATGCCATGCACGAAGCCAGCGGCGTGTGCGGCTTCGAGCATGCGATCGCTGGATGCCACCACAGGGCGCTGTTGCCACGCAGCGACCAGTTCGGCAGGCAGCTGCTGCAGAACCAGTGCCAGCGCTTCGGCGCTACTGAGCGCCAGCACGCTGCGCGCCAGCGCAAGCGACAATGCCTGGATGGCCGAGGCGCGCAAGCGCAGCGGGATGCGTTGATAGACATCGGCACGCACGATGCGCGCACCGCGCTGCTGCAGCGTTGGCGCCAGCATGCCGCGTCCGCCGGGGGCGGTGATCAGCCCGACGGCCTGTAGCGGCGCCTGCAGCAAGGGCAGCGCAAGCAGGCCTTCGCTGTCCATGCGCGCCGGCCGCACCACGCTGTCGATGCCGCAGGCGTGCAGTGCGCGCGCAGTGCCTTCGCCCACGCTGACCCAGTGCGCCTGCGCCGGGCGCTGCAGCGGCGCCAGACGATGCGCGGCCTGCACCGCTGCCGGGCTGGTGAAGATCGCAATCGGCGCTGCCAGCGCCTGCCGCAGCGCGTCCCGCGCCTGTGCGGTGTCGTTGGTCTGCAAGCGCCACGGCGACAGCGCAAGTACCCGTCCGCCATGCCGCGCAACTGCCCGCCGTAGCGGCGCATGTTCACCGCTGGGGCGTAGCGAGATCAGGGTCCAGGCAGCATCGGGATGGGCAAGGCCGGTCATGAGGTGATTATGCGAGAGCGCCGGTCACCAGCGGCGCACTGTCGCCGCATCCAGGGGCGCCAGTGCGAATCGTCGGCGAGTGCCGGCAACCGGAGCGATGGTGTTGGCATCCTGACCGGCGCCCTTCGACTCATTCCAGAACCTCTTGCAAGCGCTGGGAATCCGGTCACGCTCCTGGCCGACAACCGTGCTGGAGCGGCGAAGTGATCAAGTCCTACCTCATCAATATGCAGCGCAGCGGCGACCGGTTGCAGGCCATGTCGGCGCGCTTGGATGCGCTGGGCCTGCCGTTCGAGCGCATTGCTGCCGTCGATGGCGCTACGCTGACGGACGAGCAGATTGCCGAGTTCGTACGCGAGCGCCCGCTGGAAGGGTCGGGCGATGCCTTCAGCACCGGCCCGCGCAAGTGGACAGCGTCCAACATCGGCTGTTTTCTCAGTCACCAGGCAGCGTGGCGCATTGCGGCCGATTCCGACGACGCCTACACGGCGATTTTCGAAGACGACATGCATCTGTCCGATGCACTGCCGGCGTTGCTGGGCAGCACCCACTGGCTGCCGGGCGGTCCCAGCATCGTGCGGCTGGAGCCGTCCTACAACCGCATCAAGCTCGATGCCAAGGTGGCGGATGTCGCCGGGCGCCAACTGCGCCTGGTGCGGCCATCGACGTATCAGCATTGCTGGCCGGTGTGTGCCGGCGCGCTGATCATCAGCAGGGATGCGGCGCGATTGCTGCTGGCCGCACAGGCGCGCTGGCACACCATGGCCGATATTTTTTGTTCGGCTGGAACGAGTCGCCAGTGGCGCATCAGTTGTCCACCTATCAACTCTCGCCGGCTGCGTGTATCCAGGACAAATTCTTCCACGCAGCTGCGGAAAACATCGTGTTTACCAGCACGATCGATGCGCCGCTGACGCACGCACAGAAGCGGCGCAGTACGCATTGGAAAGCCAAGGCCATCGCGCTGTTGCGCGTGGCGCAGGGCTATCGCAAGGTGGTCTTTGCGCCGTAGCGCGGTAAACAAATCGTCGCGCGCAGGCGTCGGCTATGCCTGGCGATTGCACGGTCGTTGGCGGGCGGTTTCAGGCATGGTGCGCTATCTGCAACGCCACCGGCAGGCACCGTGGCGGACACCGCTCGCTGACCGAGCGCGTGATCCGGGCTGGCCAAGATGTCGAGAGGTTTGTTGCACGCCACCAGGGCGATGCTGGCCCGCACATCGCAGGTGGCGATGACTGCATTCACCATGCGGTACCGCATGTCATGCAGGTGCACAAGAAGCTTGCAGCACATTGCGGCATGATGCCGCCCTTCGCCGTCTTTAGTCTTTGCCGATGACTCCTTCGTGCACGCTCGCATCCGCCCAGCAGTCGCTGCAGCAGCAGTTCATCGCCATGCCGCCGGTGCTGTCGATGGGCATCGCCGTTGACGGGTTGCACGATGGTGCGTTGCGCCTGCGGGCGCCGCTGCAGGCCAACGTCAACGACAAGGCCAATGCCTTCGGCGGCAGCCTGGCCTCGCTGATGACGCTGGCCAGCTGGGGCTGGCTGACACTGCAGCTGCAACTGGCCGGGCATCACGCCGATGTCTATGTCGCCGACAGCCAGCTGCGCTATGTCGCGCCGGTGTACGAAGACCTGGTCGCCAATGCCGAGCCGTCCGAGTTGGGAAGCTGGGAGGCCTTTCTGGCGACGTTCCGGCAGCGCGGCAAGGCGCGCATCGGCATGCGCGCGCAGATCGCGCTGGGCTCCGGCGCTGCTGCGGCCACCTTGAGCGGGCGCTTCGTGGCGTTTCCAAAACGGTAGGATGCCGGCTGGATCCGGGGAATACGCATGCGTGCAGTCATTACAACGATCGTGCTGCTTGGGCTGGCACTGCTGAGCGGGGTGGCCGATGCCGGCAGCCGTGCCCAGGCGCGTGCGCTGGAAACCACCCAGGCCGCCTACACGGCCGCCGTGCGCTGGAACGATTTCGATGCCGCGCAGGGCTTCGTCGAGCCGGCCTATGCCCAGGCGCACCCGCTCAGCGACCTGGAACGCTCGCGCTACGAGCAGGTGCAGATTTCCGGCTATCGCGAAGTGCGCGTGGGTCAAGACCCCAATGGCGACCTGCGGCGCGAGGTCGAGTTGCGGGTGATCAACCGCAATACCCAGGCCGAACGGCTGGTGCGCAGCACCGAGCTCTGGCGCTGGAATCCCGAGCAGAAGCGCTGGTGGCTGGCCAGCGGCCTGCCCGATCTGTGGAAGGGCCAGTAGCCTGGCCCCTGCGCGCCGGGCGTCGCGTGCGCCAGCTGTGCGACAATTCCCGCCCGCTCGACTGACCCTGACCCCGTGAATTTCGAAGAGCTGCAGGCCTTTGTCGGCCGCAACCCCATGTTGTCGCTGGCCCTGGTGGGCCTGACCATCGCCCTGATCGTCACCGAGGTCGCGCGCCTGTTCCGCGGCTATCGCGCGCTCAAGCCGGCCGAGCTGACCCGTCTGATCAACAGCGAAAACGCGCTGGTGATCGACCTGTCGCCCACCGCCGATTTCGAGAAGGGCCATATCGCCGGCAGCCGCAACGTGGCGCTGGCCAAGTTCGATCCGGCCGGCAAGCTGCTGGCCAACGCCAAGGCATCGCCCGTGGTGGTGGTCTGCCGTAGCGGCAACACCTCCGCGGGCGCGGCCAAGACGCTCAAGAAGGCCGGCTTCGAGAAGGTGTACTGGCTCGAAGGCGGCGTGGCTGCCTGGCAGATGGCCGAGCTGCCACTGATCAAGGGCCGCTGATCCGCCTTGTGCGGCAACCGGCACGCCCCCATTGCTGGCGTGAGAGACTTGCGCTTTCACGTCCGCATCACTCAACGCTGCATCCACCGAACCGTTTCTGGAGTTAGGAATGTCCGACGAAATCCTCAACGGCGCCGCTGCGCCGGCCGACGCCGCTGCTGGTCCCGCCTTCACCATCGAAAAGATTTACGTCAAGGACGTGTCCTTCGAATCTCCGAACGCACCGGCCGTCTTCAATGACGCCAACCAGCCCGAGCTGCAGTTGAACCTCAACCAGAAGGTGCAGCGCCTCAACGACAACGCGTTCGAAGTGGTGTTGGCCGTGACGCTGACCTGCACCGCCGGTGGCAAGACGGCCTATGTGGCCGAAGTGCAGCAGGCCGGCGTGTTCGGCCTGGTCGGCCTGGACCCGCAGGCGATCGACGTGCTGCTCGGCACCCAGTGCCCGAACATCCTGTTCCCGTACGTGCGCACCCTGGTCAGCGACCTGATCCAGGCCGGTGGCTTCCCGCCGTTCTATTTGCAGCCGATCAATTTCGAAGCCCTGTACGCAGAAACCCTGCGTCAGCGTCAGAACGAAGGCACCTCGCTGGCCGATTCCGAGCCGGCCGGCAACGCCTAAGCGTTGATTGCGCCGATGAGCGATTGGACCCACAAGATCGCCGTTCTCGGCGCCGGTTCCTGGGGCACGGCCCTGGCCGCGCTGCTCGCCAGACACGGTCATCCCACCGTGCTCTGGGGGCGCGATGCGGCGATGGTGGACACCATCGACCGCACCCATGAGAACGCGCGCTATCTGCCGGGCATTGCATTGCCCGAGAGCCTGCGCCACCACCGACCTGCAGGCGGCGGTCGCCGACGCCACCTGGATCCTGGTGGTGGTGCCCTCGCATGCCTTCACCGAGACCATCCGGCTGATCGCACCGCTGCGCCCGGTCGGTGCCGGCGTGGCCTGGGCGACCAAAGGTTTTGAGCCCGGTTCCGGGCGGTTCCTGCATGAGGTTGCGCGCGACATCCTCGGCCCCAGCGTTCCGCTGGCCGTGGTGACCGGGCCCTCCTTCGCCAAGGAAGTCACGCTTGGCCTGCCGACCGCCATCACCGTGCACGGCGACGATGCGGCGTTTGCGCAAGTGGTGGCCGACGCGATGCATGGCCCCACCTTCCGCGCCTACACCGGCGACGACATGGTGGGTGCCGAGCTCGGCGGGGCGATGAAGAACGTGCTGGCGGTGGCCACCGGCGTGGCCGATGGCATGCAGCTTGGTCTCAATGCACGGGCCGGGCTGATCACGCGGGGCTTGAACGAGATGTTACGTCTGGCCGCGGTCATCGGTGCGCGCCCGGAAACCCTGATGGGCCTGGCCGGATTGGGCGATCTGGTGCTGACCTGCACCGGCGATCTGTCGCGCAACCGGCGCCTAGGTCTGGCCCTGGGGCGCGGGCAGAGCTTGGACGATGCGATCCGCGAGATCGGCCAGGTGGTCGAATCGGTGCAGACGGCCGATGAGGTCATGCGCCAGGCCGAACACCACGGCATCGAATTGCCGATCTCCAATGCCGTGCGCGCGGTATTGCACGGTGAAATCACCCCGGAAGCAGGCTTGAAGGAGCTGCTGGCACGCGAGCGCAAGCCAGAGTATCCGCAGACCTTGTTTACCTGAGAACGTCGACAAAACGTCCGCGCCTACTGCCAGGCCGTGCGTGGCCAGTGCGCGGAATCTTCGCGCACCAAGCTTTCAGTCTGGTTCCGCGCCCCCGCCACGCCCCGGACGATTGCCCGCTCGGTTTTGTTCGCCGCGCCAGGTCCGGTAGTACCTCGGCATCCGTCGCGAAGATGCACAACACAACGCCCGGCAGTACCGGGCGTTTTTGTTTGGCTGCGTGGCACGTGGCGCAAGCACGGCCTTGGCGGATCAGGCGCCAGGTAGTTGGGGGCCCGACGCGAGCGCGGCCAACCCTGGTGGCGCAGGTACATCGGTGGCGAGCTTCCCTGTGCAAAGCGACGCGTGTCGTGACCTGCGTGCCCACACCGCCAACCGGTCGCCCAAAGAAAGAAGCCCGGTCGGGGGACCGGGCTTCCAGTGCAACGCGGGAGAGAGATCGCGTTGCAGTCAAACGTGCGGCTTACCAGCTGAAGCGCGGGCCGACCGACCATTCCTTGTTGCCGTCGCCATCCATACGGATGTCGCCGTTGATGCCCCAGTTCTGGTTCAACTTCACCTGGGCGCCAAGGCGGCCGTAGAAGTTGTCGCCGATGTCGATGCCACGCTTCTTGGAGAAATCTTCGTAGCCAGCCAGGGCATAGACTTCGAAGTGCTCGCCGAAGGCGTTACGCAGACCGGCTTCAACGCTGTAGCCGTCGAAGTTGATGTTCGGGGTGTCCAGGTCCAGCTTGCGGTAGGCAACGCGCGCAACGAAGTCGGTGCTCGTGGCGATTTCGTGGTTGAAGCCCACGCCAACGCCCCACTGCTGGAAGTCCGAGTCGGTGTTCTCGAACACGTTGTTGTTGTCGTCAGCGTTCTGCTTGCTGTAATCGCCGAACACGTGGAAGTTCGGAGCGATGGCGTACGAGGCCTTCACGCCCCAACCGTCCGCATCGCGACCTTCGGTCGGAGTGCGCACATAGTCGCCTTCGACGAAGTTGTAGGAGAGGTTTTCAGCAGCGGAGGCCGCAAACGGCAGGGCTGCGAGAAGGCCGAGGGCCAGCAAAGAAGTCTTCATGATCGGGATACCTGTACTTATTTGATTGGACCGGCGCTGAGGCGGATGCCGTTCGCTGCCGAGATGTAAATTCTCCGTTATTCGATGGAACGCGACATGAATTTTGGACTGACCAGTTGATGAATCATCGCGCCAGATTCAGCTGCGCTTTCTGTGTCGCATGCGAATGCGCGTGCAGCACGCGCAAAACGTGATGCTCTAGCGCTTACATGGCACCGATGTAAGGCGTATGTGCCCAAACGCGATAGATCGCCTGGTTTCCAGCGTTTTGCGCGCCTCGCTACACGAGCACATTGCACTGACGCCCCCGCTGGGAGCATTGCACGCCTGTTGAACACACTTGCGGAGCTGCATCGTGGCGAAGAAAAAGACGTTGGCGCGCTTTCTGGCCGAGACGCTGCAGAGCGCCGGGGTCGAGCGGATCTGGGGCGTGACCGGCGACAGCCTCAATGGCTTGACCGATGCCTTGCGCGAGATGCAGACCATCGAGTGGATGCATGTGCGGCACGAAGAAGTGGCCGCGTTTGCGGCGGGTGCCGAGGCGGCGGTGACCGGCGAGCTGGCGGTGTGTGCCGGCAGTTGCGGGCCGGGCAATCTGCATCTGATCAACGGGCTGTTCGATTGCCATCGCAGCCGCCAGCCGGTGTTGGCGATTGCCGCGCATATCCCATCGTCCGAGATCGGGCTGAGCTATTTTCAGGAAACCCATCCGCAGGAGCTGTTTCGCGAGTGCAGTCACTTCGTGGAGTTGGTGACCAACCCGGCGCAATTGCCGGAAGTGCTGCATCGGGCGATGCGCTCGGCCATCCTGCAACAAGGTGTGGCGGTGGTGGTGATTCCCGGCGATATCGCGTTGTTGGAGGTCGACAAGCATGTCTCCAGTGCGTGGCCGGCGCTGCGTCAGCCACGGGTGCTGCCTGCCGCCGAGGATGTGCAGCAATTGGCCGAGCTCCTGCAGCAGAGCAAGGCGGTGACGGTGTTGTGCGGCAGTGGCTGCGCCGGGGCGCATGACGCAGTGGTGGCATTGGCCGACACTTTGGGTGCACCGGTGGTGCATGCGTTGCGCGGCAAGGAATACGTGGAATGGGACAACCCCTTCGATGTCGGCATGACCGGCCTGATCGGCTTCAGTTCCGGTTATCACGCGATGCTCAATTGCGACACCTTGCTCATGCTTGGCACGGATTTTCCGTACCGGCAGTTCTACCCGAAGGACGCGACCATCGTGCAGGTGGATCGCGACCCGAGCGCGCTTGGTCGGCGCACGCCGTTGCAGCTGGGCATTGCCGCCGATGTGGGCGAAACCATCGCAGCGTTGCTGCCGCAGCTACAGCGCCGCGAAGAGCGTGGCTTCCTGGAAAAATCGCTTGCGCACTACCGCAAGGCGCGCGAAGGGCTGGACGATCTGGCGGTGCCGGGGTAATCCCCACTTCTAGCGGTCGCCAGAAGTGGAGCTAAGCGGCCATCGCCAACTTCATGGCAGGCGTGATGCCGCCGAGCGCCATATTCGGACGCTCGTGGTTGTACGTCCATAGCCAGCGGGTGGCTTTGTCCTGCACCTGGTCGATGGTGTCGAACAGGGTTTGGGCGAGCCAGGCGTAGCGGATGGTGCGGTTGTAGCGTTCAACGTAGGCGTTCTGCTGTGGCTTGCCCGGCTGGATGTGCTCGACCCGGATACCATGCCGCTGCGCCCAGGACAGCAACGCGCCACTGATGTATTCAGGGCCGTTGTCGCAGCGGATCACGGCGGGCTTGCCGCGCCACTCGATGATCTGCTCCAGCGATCGGATCACACGGGCTGACGGCAGCGACAGATCCACCTCGATCCCCAGCCCCTCGCGATTGAAGTCGTCGAGCACATTGAACAGCCGGAAGCTGCGGCCGTCGGCCAACTGGTCGTGCATGAAGTCCATCGACCAGACCTGGTTGATAGCCTCCGGCACCGCCAGAGGCTCGGGCCGCTCACGCACCAGCCGCTTCCTCGGCTTGATCCGCAGGTTCAACTCCAGCTCGCGGTAGATCCGGTAGACCCGCTTGTGATTCCAGCCAAAGCCCTTCACGTTGCGCAGGTACAGGTAGCACAGGCCAAAGCCCCAGTCGCGATGGGCGGTCGTCAGGCGGACCAGCCAGTCGGCGATCCGGGCGTTCTGCTCGCTGGCCTTGGCCTGGTAGCGGAAGCAGGTCTCGCTCACCGCGAAGGCCTGGCAGGCGTGGCGGATGTTCGTACGCCCGCTCGTGACTGCCGATTGGGCCATCTCGCGTCGCTGAGATGGCCTCACCATTTTTTTGCGAGCGCTTCCTTCAGCAGGTCGGTACTGAGCTGCGCCTCGGCGTACATCTTCTTGAGCCGGCGGTTCTCCTCCTCCAGCTCCTTCATGCGCGCGACCATGGACACGTCCATGCCGCCGAACTTGCTGCGCCACTTGTAGAACGTGGCCGAGCTGATGCCGTGCTCGCGGCACAGCTCCGGCACGGGCGCACCGGCCTGGGCCTGCTTGAGCACGGCGATGATCTGGCTGTCGGTAAAGCGGGACTTCTTCATGGAACCTCCTCGGGAAAGGGGACGAGAAAATTCCACTTCTGGCGTCTGCTAATGGGCGGGGATTACCCCGGCAGATCCCGGCGAACCGCTGCACCCGCAGTTCGTGACCCGGTTGATCAGTCAGATTGCCGATCAGGATGCGGTGTTTACCTGCGATGTCGGCACGCCCACGGTGTGGGCGGCGCGTTACCTGCGCATGAACGGCAAGCGCCGCTTGCTGGGGTCGTTCAATCACGGCTCGATGGCCAATGCGATGCCGCAGGCGCTTGGCGCGCAAGCAGCATTTCCTGGTCGGCAAGTCATTTCGCTATCGGGCGATGGCGGTTTTGCGATGCTGATGGGCGATTTCATTTCGCTGGCGCAATTGAATCTGCCGGTGAAGGTGGTGGTATTCAACAACGCCTCGCTGGGATTCGTGGCGATGGAGATGAAGGCGGCCGGTTATCTGGATACCGGTACCGAGCTGCGCAATCCGGATTTCGCGGCGATGAGCAACGCGATGGGTATCCTGGGCATTCGTGTCGATGAGTCGTCGCAACTGGAGCGTGCATTGCGCCAAGTCTTCGCGCATTCGGGTCCGGCGCTGGTGGATGTGCGGGTCGCCACGCAGGAGCTGGCGGTGCCGCCGGCGATCAAGCTCGAACAGGCCAAGGGCATGGGCCTGTACCTGCTCAAGGCAGTGATGAGCGGGCGTGGCGATGAGGTCATCGCGTTGGTGAAGACCAACCTGCGTTAATTCAGTCGCACTCACGCACACTGGCTGTCCTCTTCAGGCCGCTTCGTCCATGCCCCGTTCGCTGCTACGGCAACTGTTGCTGATCTGGATGGTGATCGTGGCCGCCTGTCTGGGCGTGGCCACGATGTTGTACGGCCTGTATCGGCAGACCGAGGGAGTGCGGCTGGAGGAGGCGCGCCAGCAACTGGGCGGGCAATGCGCGCGCATCGTGCAACGCTATGCCGGGGCAAGCGAGGCGGCGCGTCGCGGCGACGATGGCGTGGGCCTGGCAGCGGTGGTGGTGCAGCTGGTACTGGCCGATGCGCCAGGCGTCGAAGGTGGCGTCTGGGACTTGCACAAGGGCTTTGTTGCCTACGCGTACCCGACCTACGACGGCAGCGATCACAAGACCGATATTCCCGCCGCGGAGTGGGCCAACATCGTCAACACGGCGCAGCAGAGCGTGACGACAAAGCAAGCGGCGCAGTACCGTCGCGACGGTCGCCGCGAGGTACTGCTGATCAGCGCATGTCCGTTGGCATCCGGCAGCGCGGCATGGACGATGACGCGGATGCCGGCCAGCAAGGCCGACGCATGGCGGCCCCTGGTCGTCGGCATGCTGCTGATCTTCGCGATGGTGGCGATATCGGCCATCGCGCTGGGCGTGCTGGTGCGGCGCTGGAGCCAGCGCCTGCAGCGCATCCAGCAGGCGCTGGCCGCCGACACCGAGACGCCGCACATTCCGCCGACCGGGACGCCGGAACTGGACCGCCTGGGCGCGGCGGTCAACGACTATGCGCAGCGCAACGCGCAGGCGCTGGCGCAGACGCGCCGGCTGGCCGACGAGCTGTCGCGGCACGAACGGCTTGCCGCACTCGGGCGTATGACGGCCACTGTGGCGCATGAAATCCGCAACCCGATCGCCACGATGCGGTTGGCGCTGGAAAACGAGATCGCGCGCGACGATGCGACGCCGGACGATGCTGCGCATGGCGAGTTGATGCTGGGGCAGATTCGTCGTCTGGATGGCGTGGTCGAGAGCCTGCTCGGCATGGTGCAGCCGATCCGTCTGCACCTGGAGACGGTGGTGGTGCAGGACTGGCTGGCGACGCTGCTGGAGCCCAGTCCGTTACCGCCCGGCACGCCGCCGCCCCGCGTCCTGCTGCCGGCGGCGCCGTTGCGCTGGACCCTGGATCCGCAGCAACTGGGGCGTGCAGTGCACAACCTGCTGCGCAATGCCGCGCAGCACGCCGATCCAGGCAGCGAGGTCACGCTGCAAGCGGAAGCCGTGGAGGGCATCTTGCAACTGCAGGTCTGCAACCGTGGCGCGCCGATCGCAGAACCGATCGCTGCGCACCTGTTCGAACCGTTCGTCAGTGGCCGCGCCGACGGCAATGGCCTGGGGCTGGCGCTGGTGCGCGAGATCGCGCGCGCGCATGGCGGACACGCGCGCTACGCACATGCCGACGGACTGACCCATTTCATTCTGGAGTTGCCATGGCGCGTATCCTGATCATCGACGACGATGCAGCGTTTCGCACCACCTTGCAGGCCACCTTGCGCTCGCTCGGGCATACGGCGGTCGCCGCCGAGAATGGGCCGGACGGGCTGGCCCGGTTGAGCGAAGGCGGCATCGACATGGCGTTTGTGGATTTCCGCATGCCGGGCATGGATGGCATCGCGGTGCTGCGTGCGCGCCTGGACGATGCGCAGGCGCGGCAGGTGCCGCTGGTGATGCTGACCGCCCATGTGTCCAGCGGCAACACGATCGAGGCGATGACGCTGGGCGCCTTCGATCATCTGGTCAAGCCGGTTGGTCGTGCCGACATCGTGGAGGTGGTGGAGCGCGCGCTGCTCGGTCGCGCCGATGCGCGGGCTGCAGCGACAGATGCGTTGTCTGCGCCGGCCGAGGACGACGATGCGCTGGTTGGCCACAGCCCGGCGATGCGCACCGTGCACAAGCGCATCGGCCTGGCGGCCGCTTCTGATCTGCCGGTGCTGATCACCGGGGAAACCGGCACCGGCAAGGAATTGGCGGCACGCGCGCTGCATCGCGCCAGCCCGCGCGCCAGTGCGCCATTCGTTGCAGTCAACTGCGCGGCCATTCCGCTGGAGTTGATGGAGAGCGAGCTGTTCGGCCATCGCAAGGGTGCGTTTTCCGGCGCCAGCAGCGACCGGCGCGGGCTGATTCGCGAAGCCGATGGCGGCACGTTGTTTCTGGACGAAATCGGCGACATGCCACTGCCGATGCAGGCCAAGCTGCTGCGTTTCCTGCAGGAAGGCGAGGTGACGCCATTGGGTGGCAGCGGCCCGCAGAAGGTGGATGTGCGGGTGCTGGCCGCCACCCATCGCGACCTGGCGGCCTGCGTGGCCGACGGGCGCTTTCGTAGCGATCTGCGTTACCGCCTCAATGTGGTGCCGATCGAACTGCCGCCATTGCGCGAGCGTGGCCAGGACATCCTGTTGCTGGCACAGCACTTCCTGAGCGCCAATGCAGCGCATGCGCAGAGCCTGTCGCCCGCCGCGCAGGAGCGCCTGCTCGCGCACCGCTGGCCTGGCAATGTGCGCGAGTTGCGCAACGTCATGCAGCGCAGCCAGGTGTTGGTGCGCGGCGCCAGCATCGATGCGGCGGATCTGGAGGAAGCGCTGGGCGAGGCCGGCGAAGCGCCGCCAAATGTTGCGTCGGCGTTGACCGGCACCCTGCCCGAAGCGGTAGCGCAGCTGGAAAAACAGATGATCCAGTCGGCGCTGGAACAGAGCCAGGGCAATCGGGCAGAGGCCGCGCGCCGGTTGGGGATCCACCGGCAATTGCTCTACCGCAAGCTGGAGGAATACGGCCTGTGACACTCGCGCAGGCGTCGACCGCAGACTGCGGGACAGCTGTCCCCAAACCGGACAGGGTGGATGAAATGCAGACGTCTTTCTCCGGCTGTCGACCAATTAAAATCATTTCAAAACAAGCACTTATAAATTGGCACGATTGCTGCTTTGTCTCTGGTACGCGGCCCTTCCCCGCCGCGCAGGAGACATCCCCATGATGCGTCAGACTGTTCTTGCAATTGCCCTGGCCTGCACCATCGGCGCCGCCGCCGCACAAGTGGCCGCCCCGCCGCCGCCGCCGGCTCCCAATGGCCCGATCGGCGGTCCGCCAGCCCCGCCGACCCCGGTTGCCGCCACACCGGTAAGCGTGAGCGGCACCGTCGAGCGCTTCCTGCTCAATCCCAATGGCGACGTCGACGGACTGTGGCTGCGCGACGGCACTCAGGTCGGGTTTCCGCCGCATCTGTCCAGCGAGGTGAAGGCGGCCGTCCGTGCCGGCGACAGTGTCGTCGTGAAGGGCTTCCGCCTGGGCAATCTGCCGGTGCTGCAGGTCAGTTCGATCCGCTCCGGCCGTAGCGGCCGCGAAGTGGTCGACCGCCCGCCCACCTTCGGCGCTGCCCCGCCGCCGCCGCCGACCCCCGGCCAGCTGACCCCATTGCAGTCCGATGGCACGATCCATCGCCTGGTCTATGGGCCTGCCGGCGAGGTCAATGGCGCGCTGGTCAGCGATGGCACGGTGGTGCGGATGCCGCCGCATCTGGCGCTGCAGTTTGCCGATCTGCTACGCGTGGGCGCACCGCTGAGCGCCAGCGGCCTCGGCGTGGCCACCCCGGACGGCCGTGCGATCGAGGCGACCCAGTTGGGGCGTGATCGCTCCTCGCTGCGCGCGCTGTTCACCGCGCCGCGTCCGGACGGCCCGCTGCCGCCGCCCCCGCCAGGCGCTCCGGTTCCGCCGGCCGGCCGTTGAGTCGTACCACCCCTGACTTGTTCGTTGGTTTCCTCCGCTGGTCACGCACCCGCGTGGCCAGCGGCTTGACCGGCACTGCCGGTCCTTTTTCGGAGTAACACCATGCATTGGGTCGACCCTGATTTCCTCCCCGCCACCCGCGGCACCCTGGCGCGTTTCCTGCTCAACCCCAAGGCCGATATCGACGGCCTGCTACTCACCGACGGCACCGAAGTGCACACCCCGCCGCATCTGTCCGAGGCGCTGCTGAAGGCGCTCAAGCCGGGCAGCGCGCTCACCGTGCGTGGCCTCAAGCCGCGCGACGTGGAGATGTTGGTGGCGCTGGCGATCGATCCGGAAGGTGGCAAGCGCATCCTCGATGAAGGCCCGCATGGGCCGCATGCCAAGCCCAAACCCAAGCCACCCGGCAAACCGACCAAGCCGGAAGTGGCCCAGCACAGCGGCACCATCACCCGATTGCTGCATGGTCCGCACGGGCAGGTGCATGGCGTGCTGCTGGACGATGCGGTCACGGTGCGGTTTCCGCCGCATGCCGGTGGCGACTTCGCCAAACAGCTGGTGGTCGGCAAGCCACTGGTGGCCGAAGGCGAGACCAAGGCCACGCCGCACGGTGTGCTGATCCATGCCCATGCCTTGGGTGGCAAGGCGGCGACGCTGAAGCAGATCGAGCATCCGCCGCGCGGGCCCGCGCATAAACCCAAGCCCAAGCCCAAACACTAGGAGCCGGACATGCGGCCACCGCGCGCCACTGAGATGCTTGCCCCCTGGTCTGTCACGTGCGCCTTCGTGCGCGCTCGCAGTGGAGCACTGCCATGCCGATGACCAAGGCCAGGCCCCGTGGCACGCGCGCGCTGGAAGCACTGCATTTCAGCGTGGCCGATGTGCAGGACGGGCTGGGGCCGTTCCTCAGCGTGTTCCTGCAATCCAAAGGCTGGTCGGTGGCGGCGATCGGCACGGTGATGAGCGTGGGCGGCATTGCCGGCATGCTCGCCACCACACCGGCCGGCGCGCTGGTCGATGCCACCCGGCGCAAACGCGCCGTGGTGGTGATCGGTTGCCTGGCGATCCTGCTGGCCACCGCCTTGATCTGGCTGCAGCCCACCTCTTCCGGCGTGGTCGCCGCCCAGATCGCCTCGGCGTTGGCGGCAGCGGGCATCGGCCCGGCATTGACGGGCATTACCCTGGGGCTGGTGCACGCGCGCGGTTTCGACCATCAACTGGCGCGCAACCAGGTGGCCAACCATGCCGGCAATGTGCTGGCCGCGGTGCTGGCCGGCTGGTTGGGATGGCGTTATGGCTTTGCCGCAGTGTTCCTGCTGACCGCATTTTTCGGCGTCCTGGCGCTGATGGCCGTGCTGGCGATTCCAGCGGCGGCCATCGACCACCGCGCAGCACGCGGTCTTGCGAGCACCAACGGTGGCGATGCGCTGAGTGGGTGGCGCGTGCTGCTGACGTGCCGCCCGTTGGCGCTGCTGGCGGTGACGCTGGGGCTATTCCATCTGGGCAATGCGGCGATGCTGCCGCTGTACGGCATGGCGATCGTGGCGGCGCATGCCGCCGGCGACCCGAGTGCGTTGACGGCCACCACCATCGTGGTTGCACAGGCCACGATGGTGGTGATCGCGCTGCTGGCGATGCGCTGGATCCGTGTGCACGGGCACTGGTGGGTGCTGCTGGTGGCGTTCATGGCCCTGCCGTTGCGTGCCTTGGTGGCGGCATCGGTGATCCATGGCTGGGGCGTGTTTCCGGTGCAGATCCTCGATGGGCTCGGCGCCGGCCTGCAAAGCGTGGTGGTGCCGGCGCTGGTCGCGCGGTTATTGCAAGGCACCGGGCGCGTGAATGTCGGCCAGGGCGCGGTGATGACGGTGCAGGGCGTCGGTGCGGCACTGAGTCCGGCGTTCGGTGGCTGGTTGGCGCATGCCTTCGGTTATCGCATCGCGTTTCTGAGCTTGGGTGCGATCGCGCTGCTGGCGGTGGCGTTGTGGGCTGGCTGTCGCGGCATGTTGCAGGCAGGGGCCTCCGTGCAGGCCGAGACAATGCTGTGACCGGTGCGCGGTGCGCGCAAGAAGGTGGCTACCGATCGCTGGCCGTTGCGGCTTGCGCGTTATCGACCGCACTGCGCGGGCAAGGGCGGGCAAGTGCGTGCTGTCCAGCGGCGGATCGCGTCGGCGAGAGGCCTGAAAGGCGCGCAGATGACGCGACGCGCAGCATCGCTTCGTGAGTCCGGATCGAGGCACTGTCGTTGGCCGTCTACCGATCGCCGCCAACACAGATGACGCGTCTTGGCGAGAGAGCAGATGCGACAGCCAGGATCTGCCCGCGCGTCCGCGATGCGGTCTTGCCAGCGGGCACGCAGGCGCATGCCGTTGCGCACGGTTCCGGCGATTGCGTGGCTACTGGCCGCCGGCGAAATTCCATTGCCGCCAGGCTTCGAACACCATCACCGCAACGGTATTGGACAGATTGAGGCTGCGGTTGTCCGGGCGCATCGGCAGACGGAGCCGGTGCTGCGGCGGAATCGACTCCAGCACCTCGGCCGGCAGGCCGCGGGTTTCCGGACCAAATAAAAACGCATCGCCATCGGCGAACTGCGGCGTGTCGTAGCGCACCGTACTGCGGGTGCTCAGTGCGAAGACGCGCTTGGGCGCGATCGCGGCCAGTGCGCTAGGCAGGTCGGTGTGCACCTGCAATGGCGCGTATTCGTGGTAGTCCAGGCCGGCGCGCTTGAGCTGCTTGTCGCTGAGGTCGAAGCCGAGCGGCTCGATCAGGTGCAGGCGCGCGCCGGTATTGGCGCACAAGCGAATCACATTGCCCGTATTGGGCGGAATTTCAGGCTGAAACAGGATGACGTCGAGGACAGGTGCTGGCATGCGCGCAAGTGTAGCGGCGGGCGTGCTTAAAGGCTGATGGCGGCGTTGACCAGCGCTTCCAGTTCGGCCGGCGAGGGCTGCAGCTGCGGCGTCGGCAGGTTCACGACGACCTGGCCCATCAGTGCACCGATGGCGCCAGCTGCCTGGCCGGTGACGCTCTGCGCGCTGACGGCAGCGCTGCGCACCACCAGATCGGCACGCTGTTCGGCCGAAGGGCGCACTTGCACCGCCGCCAGGGTGACGATGCGCGGGCCAGCCTGTTCGGCGGCCAGGGCGGCCACCTGCTCGGCCGAGGGACGCACTTGCACGGCAGTCAGGGTGCGAATGTCGCTATTGCGCTCCACTGTCTGCTGGGCGATCTGGTCGGCGGCCGGGCGTACCTGCACGGTCTCCAGGGTGGTCAGGCCGGTGGCCTGGGCAAGCCCGGCCAGGGTGGCGCCGGCGAGCAGGGCGGTGGAGAGGGCGATGCGCAGGGTCTGGGTCTTCATGGCGAGGTCTCTTGGTGTTGTTAGTCTGTGGTGTGGTAGTAAGGTAGTACACCGTTTCGGTATACACAAGAACTTTTGCGTGGTTTTTATTTTGTTCAGCGAAGAGTCAGTTTCATCTCCTGCCGGCGGTTGCGAGATACAGCAAAGCAAATGATGTGCCAACCAAAGACCATTGTTTTTAAAGGGTTTTTAGATAATTGAAGGTGTCCGCGTCCGGACACCCGGACGCACTGCAGGACGCCGGACATCGCGGCCAGACAGGTATGAGCGCTCACGGCAGGGCGGTTCGGTGCGCTGAATGGGTGGATGGCGGGTACCACGGCGCGCCGGATCGCCAGCAGGCAACTGCGGCACAATCCGGCTTTCCCCACAGGTGTGATGACTTATGCGCGTGCTGATGCTGTCTGTTCTGGTTGCCACCACCACTGCGGCGTGCACCTGGGTGCCGATCGAACAAAGCGGCAAAAGCGTGCGGGTGCTGCCCGCAGGCCCTGTGCCAGCGGAGTGTCAGCAGCAGGGCGAAGTGGTGGTGACGGTCAAGAGCAAGGTCGGTTTCTACAATCGCAACCCACTGCGCGTGCAGGAAGAGCTGGAAACGCTGGCGCGCAACGAGGCCCCCGGCGCCAACGCCAATGCGGTGCAGGCGCAAGGCCAGCCGGCTGACGGCAGCCAGCGTTTCAACGCCTTCCGCTGCCCGTCGTCGCGCTGAACCGTTGGGCTGGGGCGCAGGCGATTCAATTGTAAAGATGCGGTAAAACCGGCCAGCGGCTGGACTAGCGCCCCCTCGCCTGACGCCATGGCGCTACTTCGATGCTCTTCCAGAATGTCTCCATCGCGGGACTGGCGCATGTTGATGCGCCGCACACGCTGACTTCCAAGGAAATCAACGAACGCCTGCAACCGACCTACGACCGTCTCGGGATCAAGACCGACGTGTTGGGCGATGTTGCCGGTATCCATGCACGGCGCTTGTGGGACCAGGATGTCCAGGCATCGGACGCCGCCACCCAGGCCGCGCGCAAGGCGCTGATCGATGCCGGTATCGGCATCGAGAAGATCGGCTTGCTGGTCAATACCTCGGTAAGCCGCGACTACCTGGAGCCGTCCACGGCGTCCATCGTGTCCGGCAACCTGGGCGTGGGCGACCACTGCGTCACCTTCGACGTGGCCAACGCCTGCCTTGCCTTCATCAACGGCATGGACATCGCCGCGCGCATGCTCGAGCGCGGCGAGATCGACTATGCCTTGGTCGTGGATGGCGAGACGGCCAACCTGGTCTACGAAAAAACCCTTGAGCGCATGACCTCGCCGGATGTCACCGAGGAGGAGTTCCGCAATGAACTTGCCGCGCTGACCCTGGGGTGCGGTGCAGCAGCCATGGTCATGGCGCGCACCGAGCTGGTGCCCGACGCGCCGCGCTACAAGGGCGGCGTGACCCGCTCGGCCACCGAGTGGAACAAGCTGTGCCGGGGCAACCTGGACCGCATGGTCACCGATACCCGCCTGCTGCTGATCGAAGGCATCAAGCTGGCCCAGAAGACCTTCATGGCCGCCAGGCAGGTGCTGGGCTGGGCGGTGGACGAGCTGGACCAGTTCGTCATCCACCAAGTCAGCCGCCCGCACACCGCCGCCTTCGTCAAGTCGTTCGGCATCGACCCGGCCAAGGTCATGACCATCTTCGGCGAGCACGGCAACATCGGTCCGGCCTCGGTGCCGATCGTGCTGAGCAAGCTCAAGGAGCTCGGGCGCCTGAAGAAGGGCGACCGCATCGCGCTGCTGGGCATTGGCTCGGGCCTGAATTGCTCGATGGCGGAAGTGGTTTGGTAAAGCCGCACGGCCATCCAGAGATAGGATGGCCGCTTTAGTAGCGTGCAATTGCCTCGTCGCATCCCATTCCAGGCGCTGATTGCGCCGATGGCAGTCTCATCGCGTATGAGATTCCATATTTTTCGACATGTCGCTGGCATCATGTCGATTCTATCGACATGAGCGCATCGCATGGATCCCCAGCGTCCGTATAACGATCTGCCTCCGTTGCCGCCTGCGGTGGAGCTTGAAACCCGGGGATTGCTCAAGGCGTGCATCGAGGCACACAAGGCATTGGCATCGCTTCGCCAGGCCACCGGACATCTGCCAAACCCGTCTGTGTTGATCAATACCATTCCCATCCTGGAAGCACAGGCGAGTTCGGAGATCGAGAACATCGTCACCACCACGGATGAGCTGTTTCGTTACGCCGAGCATCAAGACGCCGCCAATCCAGCAACGCGAGAAGCCTTGCGCTATCGCACTGCATTGCAGGAGGGCTTTGTTTCGCTGCGTACGCGCCCGCTCTCCACCCGCACCGCAGAGATCGTGTGCACTCGCATCAAGAATGCAGAAATGCAGGTGCGGCGCGTACCTGGCACGGCATTGGCCAATCAGCAGACCGGTGACGTGATCTATACGCCTCCGGTCGGCGAAGCGGTGTTACGGAAGAAGCTGGCCAACTGGGAGCGCTTCATCCATGAGGCGCCCGAGATCGATCCATTGATTCGCATGGCTGTGGCGCACTATCAATTCGAGGCTATCCATCCGTTCACCGACGGCAATGGGCGTACTGGACGTGTGCTCAATCTTCTGATGTTGGTCGAGCAGGATCTGCTGGACCAACCTGTGCTGTACCTGTCGCGTTACATCATCGAGCGCAAGGCGGATTACTACCGCTTGCTGCTGGCCGTCACGCGCGACGGCGCATGGGCCGAATGGGTCGCTTACATGCTGGATGCGGTTGCCGATACCGCACGCTGGACCGGCGCCAAGATCGAGGCCATTCGCCAACTGCATGAGCGGGCATGTGAGTGGGTTCGCGCCGAGCGCCCGAAAACCTACAGCCGTGAGCTGGTGGATGTGCTTTTCAGCCAACCTTACTGCCGCATTCAAAACGTAGTGGATGCCGGTATCGCCAAGCGCGAAACTGCAGCGCGTTATCTTCGCGACTTGGTGGACATCGGCGTACTGCACGAGCAGCGCATGGGGAAAGAGAAATTGTTCCTACATCCGGCGTATCTGCGCCTGTTGTCCGACAATGCGCATGCAGCGCAGCGTTATGCGTTGCCGCAAAGAATCCAGCACTGATGCCAAGTAAGCAAAGCAGTGAGCTTGCATCGCCTGTCTTGCTGGAGCTTGTCGACATGCGCGAAGCCGTTGCCGTACATGCGCCAGGTCAGCGCCTGAGCCGTGCAGACCCTCTTGAACCACATCGGATACGTTTTGCATGAACTACCCCGGCTATCCCTTCACCCCAAGCGCCTTGAGGTGCGACCCGGCGTTGCGATGTCGTATCTGGACGAAGGCCCGCGCGATGGCGAGGTGGTTGTCATGCTGCACGGCAATCCGTCGTGGAGCTATTTGTGGCGGCATCTGGTGAGCGGCCTGTCCGATCGCTACCGCTGCATCGTGCCCGATCACATCGGCATGGGCTTGTCCGACAAGCCGGACGATGCACCCGACGCGCAGCCGCGTTATGACTACACGCTGCAATCGCGCGTGGACGATCTGGACACCTTGTTGCGGCATTTGGGCATTACCGGGCCCGTCGCGCTGGCAGTCCACGATTGGGGCGGCATGATCGGTTTCGGCTGGGCGTTGTCGCATCACGCGCAGGTCAAGCGGCTGGTCATCACCAACACGGCCGCGTTCCC
This sequence comes from Xanthomonas phaseoli pv. phaseoli, assembly GCA_022749655.1. Classification (GTDB taxonomy): domain Bacteria; phylum Pseudomonadota; class Gammaproteobacteria; order Xanthomonadales; family Xanthomonadaceae; genus Xanthomonas; species Xanthomonas phaseoli. The sequence continues at coordinate 159,488 of CP094243.1, read as the reverse complement.
GCTGCCGGCGGAAAAACCGATGCCATGGCAGATTGCGATGGGCCGGCACTGGCGGCTGGGCGAGTGGTTCATCCGCACGTTCAATGCGTTCTCGTCCGGCGCTTCGTGGCTAGGCGTGTCGCGGCGGATGCCGGCAGCAGTGCGTCGTGCGTATGTGGCGCCATACAACAACTGGCGCAATCGCATCTCCACCATCCGCTTCATGCAGGATATTCCGCTGTCGCCGGCCGACAAGGGGTGGTCGTTGCTGGAGCGCTCGGCGCAGGCGCTGCCTACGTTCGCCGATCGCCCGGCCTTCATTGCCTGGGGCCTGCGCGACATCTGTTTCGACAAGCACTTCCTGGCCGGCTTTCGCAAGGCATTGCCACAGGCCGAAGTGACTGCATTCGACGATGCCAATCACTATGTGCTGGAAGACAAGCATGAGGTGCTGGTGCCGGCGATTCGCGCGTTTCTGGAGCGCAATCGGCTGTAGCGCATCGCGCCGGCACAGCGTGCGGGGACACGTCAGCTCACCGCACGCAATGACTGCAATGACTGCATCGACATCCGATGCAGCGCACCGGACATCTGGGTCATCTGCCTGCCGACGCTGTTGCGAGCACGACACAGGTGCTGCGCTACGTCTTACACCGGCGGCAGCGGATTGCGTTGCGCGTCGTCCACGCCGACCCAATCGGCATCGGTCAGCGCGTGCAGGCCGTGCGCCAGGCGCGATTTATCGCATTGCGCACTGCGCTGTCCGAATTCCAGCGAGGCCGGCACGGCCGCGCAGGACGACGGGCGGCGGTCGTGGATGCTGCAGCGGCTGTAGCGCCCGATGTCTGCGTCCAGCGCAATGCAGCGCGGCTGCGATTGCGAGGTGCCGCGCATCACCCGCTCATGCGTGCGTAGCGCCTCGGTCAGCTCGATCGGCACCCTGCCGCCCAATGCAGGATCGGCCTCGCTCCAATGGAAACTGACGCGGAAATAGGCGCAGCAGGCGCCGCAGGTAAGGCAGGGGTGTGCCATGGAATGCCGGGCCTGGCGCGGCGAAATCGCGTGGGAAGCGCGGCATTTTGACCGAACCGCGCCGTGATACAAGTAGCGTGCTGCGGTGGCCGGTTAGCGATTCAGATGCGCCGCCATGCCTGGGGACGCGGGGCTCCACGCGTGCCGTCGCGCTCTGGCATGCGCTGCGAACCTATTGCCGCGATCGGGTCGGCCACTGTCGCGCATCGATGCGTCATGGGCGCCGTGCGATGGTGAGCCGCGCTTGCCTCCCCCTGCGCCGCGCGTTGTCTCCAGGTAGCCTGCAGGCGGCCGGCGGCATTGGTGCATGGGTGATAATGCGCCAATGACGACCCTCTGCAATATCGCGGCCACCCTTCCGCAACTGGCGCGCGAGCGCCCCGACCAGATCGCCATCCGCTGCCCGGGCGGTCGCGGCGCCAACGGGTTTGCCGCCTACGATGTGACCTTGAGCTATGCCGAGCTGGATACGCGCAGCGATGCGATTGCCGCCGGACTGGCACGCCACGGCATCGGGCGCGGCGCGCGTGCGGTGGTGATGGTACGGCCGTCGCCGGAATTCTTTTTGCTGATGTTCGCCTTGTTCAAGGCCGGTGCGGTGCCGGTGCTGGTGGACCCGGGCATCGACAAGCGCGCGCTCAAGCAATGTCTGGACGAAGCGCAGCCGCAGGCGTTTATCGGCATTGCGCTGGCGCAGCTGGCGCGTCGCCTGTTGCGCTGGGCGCGCTCGGCAAAGCAGATCGTCACCGTCGGCGGACCTTACGGCTGGGGCGGAGTCACGCTGGCACGTGTAGAGCGCGATGGCGCCGGCGCAGGCAGCCAGTTGGCCGACACCGCGCCCGACGATGTGGCGGCGATCCTGTTCACCAGCGGCTCTACCGGCGTGCCCAAGGGCGTGGTCTACCGGCACCGGCATTTTGTCGGGCAGATCGAATTGCTGCGTAATGCCTTCGGTATGCAGCCCGGCGGCGTGGACTTGCCGACGTTCCCGCCATTTGCCTTGTTCGACCCCGCGCTGGGGCTGACCTCGGTGATTCCGGACATGGACCCGACGCGCCCGGGCAGCGCCGACCCGCGCAAGTTGCATGATGCGATCGCGCGCTTTGGCGTCACCCAGTTGTTCGGTTCGCCCGCCTTGATGCGCGTGCTGGCCGAGTATGGCCAGCCGCTTCCCAACGTGCGCCTGGCCACTTCGGCCGGTGCGCCGGTGCCGCCGGATGTGGTGGCCAAGATCCGCGCGCTGCTGCCGGCCGATGCGCAGTTCTGGACCCCGTACGGCGCCACCGAGTGCCTGCCGGTGGCCGCGATCGAAGGCCGCACCCTGGAAGCGACGCGCAGCGCCACGGAAGCCGGTGCCGGCACCTGCGTGGGCCATGTGGTGCCGCCCAACCAGGTGCGCATCATTGCGATTGACGATGCGGCCATTGCCGACTGGAGCGGCGTGCGCGAACTGGCGACGGGCGAGGTCGGCGAGATCACCGTGGCCGGCCCCACCGCCACCGACACCTATTTCAACCGCGATGCGGCCACGCGCATCGCCAAGATCCGCGAACGTTGCGGCGATGGCAACGAGCGCATCGTGCACCGCATGGGCGATGTGGGGTATTTCGATGCCGAGGGACGCTTGTGGTTCTGTGGGCGCAAGACCCAGCGCGTGGAAACCGCGCAAGGCCCGATGTACACCGAGCAGGTGGAGCAGATCTTCAATGCGCTACCCGGTATGGGGCGCAGCGCGCTGGTGGGCGTGGGCGAGAGGGGCCGGCAGCGTCCGGTGCTGTGCTACGAACCGGACGCCTACGCCTGGATGTCCAGCCCGATGGAGCAGGAGGACTTCAGGCAGCAGCTGCGCAGTACCGCTGCTGCGCATCCGCTCACCGCCGGCATCGCCGATTTCCTGTGCCATCCGGGCTTTCCGGTGGATATCCGCCATAACGCCAAGATCGGCCGCGAAACGCTGGCGGTGTGGGCAGCGCAGCAGCTGCAGAAAGAGCGGCTGACCACAGGGCGCGCGCAGTGGTGGGCGGGCGTGGATGGCCCACTCAGAAATCGCGCTCAGAAATCGCGGTGTGCGAGCGATCGATTCCGAGCACTGCACACTGCGCCGGACATCAGGCGCAATGTGCGTTGGTCGCTTCGGGTCGCCTGCGGCAGATTGCATGGCCGCGCGTCGAGGCAAGATCGCCAAGTCGGGTGTGGCCGGCTATGGTGTCGTCCCTCAGAGGCGAGGTGTGGTGCGATGAAGGTATTGGTGACCGGTGGTGGCGGCTTTCTTGGCCAGGCGTTGTGCCGCGGCCTGCGCGCGCGTGGGCACGAGGTGGTGAGCTTTCAGCGCGGCGATTACCCGGTGCTGCAACACCTGGGCGTGGGCCAGATCCGCGGCGACCTGGCCGACCCGCAAGCGGTGCGGCATGCCTTCGCCGGGATCGATGCGGTATTCCACAATGCTGCCAAGGCCGGCGCCTGGGGCAGTTACGACAGCTATCACCAGGCCAATGTGGTGGGCACGCAGAACGTGATCGAGGCCTGTCGCGCCAATGGCGTGCCGCGGTTGATCTATACCTCCACGCCCAGCGTCACCCATCGCGCCACCAACCCGGTGGAAGGACTCGGTGCCGATGAAGTGCCGTATGGCGACAATCTGCGCGCCGCCTACGCGGCGACCAAGGCCATCGCCGAACGTGCAGTACTGGCCGCCAACGGCGCCCAGTTGGCGACAGTGGCACTGCGACCGCGCCTGATCTGGGGGCCGGGCGACAATCATTTGCTGCCGCGCCTGGCAGCGCGTGCGCGTGCCGGGCGGCTGCGCATGGTCGGCGATGGCAGCAATCTGGTCGACAGCACGTACATCGACAACGCCGCGCAGGCGCATTTCGATGCGTTCGAGCACCTTGCCGTGGGCGCTGCTTGCGCAGGCAAGGCGTACTTCATTTCCAATGGCGAACCGCTGCCGATGCGCGAGTTGCTCAATCGCCTGCTGGCTGCGGTGGGTGCGCCGGCAGTCACGCGTTCGTTGTCGTTCAACACCGCCTACCGCATTGGCGCGGTCTGCGAAACGCTATGGCCACTGTTGCGTCTGCCAGGCGAGGTGCCGTTGACCCGTTTTCTGGTAGAACAGCTGTGTACGCCGCATTGGTACAGCATGGAGCCGGCACGTCGCGACTTCGGCTACGTACCGCGCGTCAGCATCGACGAAGGTCTGCAACGGCTGCGATCCTCATCTTCCAACGACATCGCCATCACCGGATAAAGACCGGCATATCCACAAGATACGTCTGCGCCGATTCGGCACGACAACTTTGGATACCTTGCCATGCTGCATTACGCCATCATCTTTTTCGTCATCGCCATCATCGCTGCTGTGCTGGGCTTTAGCGGTATCGCCGGTGCGGCGACCAACATCGCCTGGATCCTGTTCGTGGTGTTCTTGATCCTGGCAGTGATCTCGATGTTCCGTCGCGGCAAGGTATAACGCTTCGCTGCGATCCGTCACGGCAGCGGCGCTGCCGGTTGGCGCTCACAGGGCCCGCGTCCGCAAGGACGCGGGCCCTGTGCGTTGTGGCAGCATGTGCCCGAATTTCGGCTGATTACCGCTGTTTTCCCTTAGACCGCACGTGCTTTCCATGGGCCAGCACGGCATCGCCGATCGCAGCAAATTCCGGTGACCAATGCAGCGCGCTGAAGGCGGTTTTGGCAGGCCTCGGATCGACCTCGCACACCAGCAGCCGCTGTCCTGCTGCACGCGACTGGCGGATGAGTTCGCCATGCAACTGCGTGGCAAGACCGCGCCGACGTGCGGGTGCGGCGATCACGATGCGATCGACTTCCACGAAGTGTGCAATGCGATCGGCCGTCCACGCGAAGTTCGCAGTGGCACGTTGCATCCTGATCCAGCGCGAGCAGCAAGCCGTCAGCCGGCGCGGCGATACGGATGTGCCAGGCCATGGCCAGCAACGCGGCGAGGCCATCGAATCGGGCAAAGACAAGCGGTGGCATCGGCGTTGTTGAGCGCAAGCGCCGCGTCGTGGTCGTGCGGCGGTACGGCATGTCGTGGCGGCAGCGCCATCACTGCGGTTGGACCGCACTGCGCAGCAAGTGGTCCTCGGCATGCCGCTGTAGTGCGAGCTCGATCAACCGCGTGATCAGGCTGCGATAGTCCAGCCCGCTTGCCTGCCATAATTTTGGATACATGCTGATGCGGGTGAAGCCCGGCAGCGTGTTGACCTCGTTGATCACGATGCGTCCATCGGCGCACAGGAACACGTCCACGCGTGCCATGCCTGCACAGTCCAGCGCCTGGTAGGCCTGCACCGCGACTTGCTGGATGCGCTGCTGGGTCTGCGCATCGATGTCAGCCGGGATCACGATCTCCGCACCGTGTTCGCTGATGTATTTGGTTTCGTACGAATAGAACGCATCATGCACCACCACTTCGCCACAGACGCTGGCTTGGGGCGCATCGTTGCCCAGCACGGCACATTCGATTTCGCGCCCGGCAATGGCCGCTTCCACCAGCACCTTGTGGTCGTAGGCCAAGGCCAGGGCGAGTGCAGCGGAGAACTGATCGGCGCTGCGCACCTGGCTGACGCCGACCGACGAGCCCTGGTTGGCCGGTTTGACGAACAGCGGCAAGCCCAACTGCGCGATCAACGCATCCACATCGGCCATTGCGGCGGTGTGGCGGTTGAAGCAGGTGAACGGCGCCACCGCCAGCCCGGCATCGCGCAACACGCGCTTGGCCATGTCCTTGTCCATCGCGACCGCCGAGCCGAGTACGCCGGAGCCGACGAACGGCAGGTTGGCCATGCGCAGCAGCCCCTGCAGCGAGCCGTCTTCGCCCAGGGTGCCGTGCACGATGGGAAACACCACATCGATCTGCGCCAGCGCCTGCTCCGGCTGGATCGGCCGCACCTGCTGCTGTTGCGCGCCCGGCAGCAGCGCTACGCCGCGGCCGCTACGATGCAGCGCAATGCGCGCCGGGTCGTCGGCATGCAGCAGGAAGCTGTCGGGGTCGTTGACGTGCCACTGGCCTTGCTTGTCGATACCGATCAGCACCGGCTCGAAGCGATGCGGGTCCAGCGCATCCAGGAGATTGCGCGCCGATTGCAACGAGACCTCGTGCTCGGCCGATTTGCCACCGAAGATGAGGCCGACCCGAATCATGCGCATTGCCTGCTCCTGCCATTCGAAGTGGACAGGATGCCTGTGGCGTATGCGCTGAAGGAAGTCTTGCTGCAGCCAGCCATGGCAAACAACGCCGGCGTGCCCAATGCGCCTGTCAATGCCCTGCCTTGCCCGGCGACGCCCCCTAGCAACGACCGCACAACCGCCACACCGGCAGCCGGCACACGTGCCACGCCGCCGTCAGGCAGCTGCGACATGCAGGGGCGGTAGAATGCGCCCATGCCCGGATCACTCTTCAATTCCCTCAAGCCGCTCGCCGGCCAGGCCTTGCAGGCAGCGCTCAACCGTGCGCTGGCGCTGGACCCCGATACCCGCGACGCCCTGCTGCCGCTGGAAGGCCAGCGCATCGCGCTGACCCTGGAGGCGCCCGCGCTGGCCCTGCAGATCCGCGTGCACGAGCGCCGGTTGCTGGTCGGCCCGGTCGATCCGGCACAGGAACCTGACCTGGCGGTGCGCAGCAGCCTGGCCGGCTTGCTCGGGCAACTGCCGCTGCTGGCCAATGCACGTCGCAGCGGCGCGCCGGCCGGTCGGCTCAAGGTGTCCGGCGATGCCGAGTTGGCGCGCCAACTGCAACAACTGGCCAGCCGCTTCGACCCGGATTGGCAGTTGCCGTTCGTTGCGGTGTTCGGCGAGATTTTGGGCGTGCAGATCGCCGGTGCGGTGCGCGCAGCGCTGCAGCAGGCACGTCGCAGTGCGGTGGATCTGGCGCATAACGCGGCCGAATTCGTCACCGAAGAATCGCGCGATGTGGTGCCCCGCGCCGAGCTCGAGGCCTTCCATGACGACGTGGACGAGCTACGCGATGACGTCGAACGGCTGGCCGCGCGCGTGAGCCGCCTGCGTGCGAGCGGAGACGCGGCATGAAGGCGATCCTGCGGGCAAGCCGCATCGGCCTGGTGATCTTGCGCTATCGCCTGGATGCCTTGCTGGAAGGCACTCCGGCCGAGCGCTGGTTGCGTTTGGCCAAACCCTTCGTGCCGCGTGCCAGCGCCGAAATCGCCGCGCAATCGCGCGGTGCGCGGCTGCGCCTGGCGCTGCAGGAATTGGGGCCGATCTTCGTCAAGTTCGGACAGATTCTGTCCACCCGGCGCGATCTGATTCCGGCCGACGTGGCCGAAGAACTCACCTTGCTGCAGGACCGAGTCAAGCCGTTCGATGGCGAGGCTGCACGCCTGATCGTCGAAGCCGCACTCGGCCTGCCGGTCAGCGTGGCGTTCGCCAGCTTCGATACCGTGCCGCTGGCCTCGGCATCGATCGCGCAGGTGCATGCGGCCACGTTGCCGCCCGATGCCAACGGCGTGCGCCGCGAAGTGGTGGTCAAGGTGCTGCGTCCGGACATCGAACGCCAGATCGATGCCGATATCGCGTTGCTGCACTCGCTGGCCACCTTGGTCGAGCGCACCCATCCGCGCGCCGACAAGATCCGTCCGCGCGAAGTGGTGGCCGAGATCGAAGGCACGCTGGCCGCCGAACTGGACCTGCAACGCGAAGGCGCCAACGCCAGCGTGCTGCGTCGGTTCTGGGAAGGCTCGGACGATCTGTACGTGCCGGAAGTGATCTGGTCGCACACCGCCGAGCGCGCGCTCACGCTGGAACGCGTGTACGGCATTCCGTCCGACGACATCGCCAAGCTCGATGCAGCCGGTATCGATCGCAAGGCGCTCGCGGCCAAGGGCGTACGGGTGTTCTACACACAGGTATTTCGCGACAACTTCTTCCATGCCGATGCGCACGCCGGCAACATCTGGGTCGATTCGGATCCGCAGCGCCGGCTCAATCCGCGCTTCATCGCGCTGGATTTCGGCATCATGGGCCAGCTCTCGCAGGAGGATCAGTACTACCTGGCCGAGAACTTCATGGCGATCTTCCACAAGGATTACCGCCGCATGGCCGAGTTGCACGTGGAGGCTGGCTGGATGCCGTCCAACGTGCGCATCGACGAACTCGAAGCAGCCGCGCGCTCGGTCTGCGAGCCGTATTTCACCCGGTCGCTGTCGGAAATTTCGCTGGCGCAGGTGCTGATCAAGTTGTTCCGGGTGGCGCAGCGCTATGAACTGACGCTGCAGCCGCAGCTGATTTTGCTGCAGAAGACGCTGCTCAATATCGAAGGCGTGGGCCGGCAACTGGACCCCAAGCTGGACATCTGGGCGGTGGCGCGCCCGGTGCTCGAACGCATCCTGCGCGAGCGTTACAGCCCGCGCCGCGTGCTGCGCGAACTGGGCAAGCGGTTGCCGGAGATCATGACCCATGCGCCGGACATGCCGCGGCTGGTGCACAGCTGGCTGAAGCAGCAGGTGGAAGGCCGCCATCAGATCGACATCCGCTCGCCCGAACTGCTCGCCCTGGACCTGAGCCTGCGCAAGCTGCAGACCCGCGTGGTGACCGCCATCACCGGCAGCGGGTTATTGGTGGTCGCGGCCGTGCTCTATGGCCTGCATCCGGATGGCTGGTACCTGGGCACGGTGCCGGTGTGGAGCTGGATCAGCGGCGGCGCCGGTTCGGCCGCGCTGCTGGTTGCCTGGTTGCGGCGGTAGGGGACGACCATGCCTGACGCAACCGATGCCTTGGACGCGAGCACACCGGTGGCGGCGATGGCTACGCTGGACGCGCCACCGCGCACGCAGGAATCCAGCTATCCGCCGGTGTTCGCCGCGCAGATGGGCGGCCGCCAGAAGCGCGCGCTGGGCGAGGTGTTCGGGCTGCGCAACTTCGGCGTCAACCTGACCACGCTGGCGCCTGGTGCACGTTCGGCGCTGCGGCACGGGCATTCGCAGCAGGACGAGTTCGTCTACATCGTCAGCGGCGCGCCTAGCCTGATCACCAACGCCGGCGAGCAGTTGCTGCAGCCGGGCATGTGCGTCGGCTTCCGCGCCGGCGATGGCGATGCGCATTGCCTGATCAATCGCAGCCAGGCGGTGGTGACGTACCTGGAAGTGGGCGACCGCAGTGCCGGCGATTGCGTGACCTATCCGGACGATGACCTGATGCTGGTCCCCTGGCAGACGGCCAGCGCGCGTACCGGCACAAGGACGGCACGCCCTACTGAGCGCGCCGGTGGGGGCCATCTGTTGGCGTTGCACGATGGTCCAACATACGGCGATACGCGTATCCGCCTGCTCTGACGCTGGCGTGATTCGGGCAAGTGAGACGTCAGGCAGCCACGCACGCAGCAGGCAGGCATTAGCTGCGTGGGGAGCGCGCAGCGATCGCAGCGTACACGCGGTGCGGGCCGCAGCCGTTGCCGTGCGCGTGGCCTGGCGACAGAACAGTTGCAGTGTTCGCTGCCGGCAGCGTGGCGATGCAGTGGCATGCGGTGTCGGCGACGCGCGGATAATCCGCCGGTGAGCATATCCCCCAAGCATCTGCAGATTCTCTACCAGGACGATGTCCTGGCCGTGGTCGACAAACCCGCCGGCCTGATGGTCCATGACAGCAAATTGGCACGCGGGGAAGACGATTTCCTGGCCGACCGCCTGCGCGAGCAGCTGGGCAAGCCGATCTTCCTGGTGCACCGGCTCGACCGCGCCACCAGCGGCTGCCTGCTGCTGGCCTTCGATCGCGACAGCGCCAGTGTGCTGGGCAAGGCCTTGATGGCGGGCGAGGTGGAGAAACACTATCTCACCGTCTGTCGCGGCTGGCCCGCGGAGCAGCGCTTCATCGTCGACCATGACCTGGATGGCGGGCCGGGCAAGCCGGTCAAGAGGCCGGCGGTGACGCATTTCCAGCGTCTGGCCACCGGCGAGCTGGAGATTCCGTCCACCGGGTTCACCACCTCGCGCTACGCACTGCTGCGCTGTCAGCCGCAGACCGGCCGCTTCCGGCAGATTCGCCGGCACATGAAGCATGTGTCGCATCACATGATCGGCGACACCAGCCACGGCGACGGCCGCCACAACCGCAGTTTCCGCATGCTCGGCATCCACCGCATGTTGCTGCACGCCGAACGCCTGGAATTTCCGCATCCGGGCGATGGCCGGCGCATCAGCGTCACCGCGCCGCTGGATGCGGAATTTACCAAGGCGTGTGCGTTGTTTGATTGGGACATGGCGCAATTGCAGGCGATGCCACTCGCCCAGTGATGCGGGGGTGCGCAGCGGTCTGTCGACGCGGCAGTGGCGATCCGCAACGCGTCTGGTGAACCGTACCCTCACCCCAGCCCCCGCCCCGCGCTAGCAGCGCGGGCGTTCCAAGGCACGCGCACAAGCGGCGCCTCCTCGCCCGCAGGGAGAGGGGCGTTGCATGCGTATCGTGTTGTTTCTCGCGGCAGCGACGCACTCGTGTGAGCAAATACTTCCTTCCCCCACCGGGACATTGTCCCCCCCATGGGGGGAGAAGGTGCCCGCAGGGGCGGATGAGGGGACGGGCAAAGCCTCGTGCAGTTGGTACCGCGAGGGCTTCGCCCCGTACCCTCACCCCAACCCTCGCTCCATGCCCCGGCCCGCGCCAGCAGCGAGGGCGTTCCAAGGCACGCGCGCAAGTGGCGCGCAAGCTGTGCCTTCTGGCCCCGCAGGAGAGGGCTTCACCAAAGCGCCCTATTGATCTAAATACCAGCAAGCCATGCTCTAACGATTCCCGATTCCCGATTCCCGATTCCCCGCCCCTCAGGGCTTCTTCGCCGGCGCCGGCTCGTTGACGATGGTCTCCAGATCCTTCTGCAGGTCGGCAAACAGCGGCAGCATCCTCTGCTGGATGGCGCCCATCAGGTTCTGGGTCAGGGCCGGGGTCTTGTCGAGCAGGCTCTGGCCGGCCGAGCTCTCGTAGAACTCGGCCATGGCCAGCACGTCCTCGCGCGAGAACGAGCGCTTGTAGATATCCACATACATCGGGCGCAGTTCCGACCACGACAGCGCCTTGCGCACGGTCTGGCGGGTGCGTTCCTGGATGCGTTGCAGCTGCGCCTGTTGGTCGGGGTCGAGCTGGCGCTGTGCGGTGACCTGGGCGAATTGCTGCTGCTGCAGTGCTTCGATCTGCGGCAGCATCGTGTCCAGCATGGTTTGCGCGCGCGAGGCGGCCAGCAGACGGTTGATGTCGGCATCGCTGGGCGCCTGCGCCAGTGCCGCCGGGGCGGCCACGGCCAGCAGGGCCGACAGCAGCAGCCGGCGTGCGAGGCGGCGCGTGGCAGCGAGCGAAGAAGTAGGTGTCATCGGAGCATCCTGCAAACGGGGACCGGCCGCAGCATACGGGAAGCCGGCGTTCGCGCGCGCGTCCACGCCGCTGCCGATACAATCGGCGCACATGGCCAGCGACCCGATCCAGATCACCCCCAGCCTGACGATTCCGCCCAGCGAACTCGTCGAGCGCTTCGTGCGTGCCAGCGGCGCGGGCGGGCAGAACGTCAACAAGGTGTCCACTGCGGTGGAGCTGCGTTTCGACGTGGCTGGCTCGCCCTCGCTGCCCGAGCCATTGCGGGCGCGGTTGCTGTCGCGGCGCGACCGCCGCATGACGGCCGAGGGCGTGCTGGTGATCGACGCGCAGCGCTTCCGCACCCAGGACCGCAACCGCGACGATGCGCGCGAGCGGCTGGTCGAGATCATCAGTGCATGCCTGTCGGTGCCCAAGCGCCGGGTCGCCACCAAACCGAGTCATGGTGCCAAGCTGCGGCGGCTGGATGCCAAGCGGGAACGCAGCCAAATCAAGCGTGGACGCTCTGCGTCCCACTGGGAGTAAGCGTGAGTCAACCCGACCCGTCGTTGCCACCGGTAACACAGGCCAACATCCTGCTCCAGCCACCTCCGCCCCGGATGCCGCGCGCCCATGGCCGCTTCATCCGCTGGCTGGGCCGTACCGCCTTGCGCGTGACTGGCTGGCGCCTGCTCGGGCGGCTGCCCGACGAACCCAAGCTGGTCATGATCGTGGCCCCGCATTCGTCCAACTGGGACGGCTTCCTGGGCTTTGCGGCCAAGTTCGCGTTGGGTTTCGAAGTGCGCGTGCTGGGCAAGGCGCAGCTGTTCTGGTGGCCGCTGGGCCCGCTGCTGCGCAAGCTCGGTGGCATCCCGCTGGACCGCAGCTCGCCGCAGGGCACCATCGGCCAGGCGGTGCGGCTGATCCGCAACTCCGAGCAGATGTGGTACGTGATCACGCCCGAAGGCACGCGCAAACGCGTGGAGCAGTGGAAGGCCGGCTTCTGGAAGATCGCCTCCGATTCCAACGTGCCGATCCTGCCGGTGTATTTCGACTACCCCAGCAAGACCGTGGGCATCGGCGAGCCGTTCTGGACCGGTAACGACATGGCCGCCGACATCGCCGCCATTCGTACCTGGTACCGGCCGTGGCGTGGCAAGCATCGCGATACGTTGTGATGCGCGGGAGAGCAGTCGAAAAATTGCTCAGGAACTCCCGACCTACGTAAAGCGCGATAGAGGGCTTATGGACATTGAAGCCTGGGCATCGGCATACATCGCCTGTCAGCAAGATGGCTCGCGCGTAAACGAAAACCACCCGCTTTGGTGGGCGGTTGAAAGATTCATGGATGCGCCAGGCAGTGAGGAATCTTGGGCCGCGATTCTCGCAATCCTGGCCAAGAATCCTCCCAGTTCTGTGATAGGCGTGCTCGCAGCTGGGCCACTTGAAGATCTAATCCAGGATTCGGGGCTTCGCTATATTGAGCGAATTGAGCTGGAGGCACGGCGTAACCCGGGATTTCGTCACTTACTTGGTGGCGTATGGAAGAGCGGAACACCAGAGGTGTGGATGCGCGTAGAGGCAGCAAGAGGCGCCACTTGGTAACGCGTGACGGGTTGCTCTTGTCCAGTCCACTTTGCCAAACAGCTGACGCTGGCCGCCATGTCCGGCAACATCGGCTCACCCTAGACTTGCAGTAAGGAAGCATCATGATCGCTTCATCCGCACGCGCATTGTGTCTGTCGCTATCCTTCGTGCTTATCGCCGGCCCGGCGCTCGCAGCCACACCGATGCTGGTGATCCACGGCGGTGCGGGCGTGGAGAAATCCAGCCTCTCGGCCGACGAACAAGCCCAGGCGCGCGAGGCGATGCAACGCGCACTGCGCGCCGGGCACGCGGTGTTGAACCGCGGTGGCAGTGCAGTGGATGCAGTGGCCGCCACCATCACCGTGCTGGAGGATGCGCCGCAGTTCAACGCGGGCCGCGGTGCGGTGTTCACCCATGACGGCAAGAACGAACTGGATGCGGCCATCATGGATGGCGCCAGCGGCAAGGCCGGTGCGATTGCCGGCGTGCACACGGTCAAGAACCCGATCCTGCTGGCACGCAGCGTGATGGACCGCTCAAGCACGTGATGCTGGTCGGCGACGGCGCTGAAGCGTTCGCGCGCGAGCAGGGCATCACCCTGGTGGACCCGGGCTATTTCCGCACCGACAAGCGCTGGCAGCAGCTGCAGAAAGCGCTCAAGGCCGAGGCCGGCGACCGCCAGGCGCAGGCCGAGCTGGATCTGGAGACCGCCAAGCATTTCGGCACCGTCGGCGCGCTGGCGCTGGACCGCGACGGCCATCTGGCTGCCGGTACCTCCACCGGCGGCATGACCAACAAGCGCTATGGCCGGGTCGGCGATGCGCCGATCATCGGGGCCGGCACCTATGCCAACAGCCAATGCGCGGTGTCCGGCACCGGCTGGGGCGAGTTCTACATCCGCGCCGTCGCTGCCTACGACATCTGTGCGCGCATGAAATACGCCGGGCAATCGCTGCAGCAGGCCGCCGCCGAGACCGTGATCGACCAGCAGATCCCGAAGGCCGGCGGGGACGGCGGCGCCATCGCGCTGGATGCACAGGGCAACCTGGCGTTTCCATTCAATACCGAGGGCATGTACCGCGGCTGGATCGGCGCCGACGGCACCGCGCATGTGGCGATTTTCAAGGACGAGACGTTGTAACGCCGCCATCCCCAACCGCGGCCTTCCACCCAATCCAACGGCACATGCCAGCGGTCGCGAAACCCGCTAGCGTGCCTGGCTGCACTACCCACTCAGGAATCACACACCATGTCGCGTACCGTCGTTCTGGCCGCTGCCATCACCCTGGCACTGGCTGCTTGTTCTGGAAAAGAGTCGTCTGGCCAGGAGTCCACCACCGTGCCCGAGAAAACTGCCCCGGCCCCGGCCGCGGATGCTGCATCCAACCCCTTGCTGACCGCCAGCACGTTGCCGTTCCAGGCGCCGCCGTTCGACAAGATCCAGGACGCCGATTACCTGCCGGCGTTCGAAGAAGGCATGCGCCAGCATCTGGCCGACATCCGCAAGATCGCCGATAACCCGGAAGCGCCGACCTTCGACAACACCATCGAAGCGATGGAGCGCGGCGGCGAAACGCTCACGCGCGTGTCGCGCATCTTCTTCGGGCTGGTGCAGGCCGATACCAGCGACGCACGCCAGAAGATCCAGGAAGAGATCGCGCCCAAGCTGGCCGCGCATCAGGACGAGATCAATCTCGACCCCAAACTGTTCGCACGCGTCAAAACCATTTACGACCAGCGCGACACGCTGAATCTGGATCCGGAGCAGAAGCGTCTGGTCGAGCGCGACTACGAAGAGCTGGTACGCGCCGGCGCGCAGTTGTCCGATGCCGACAAGGACAGCCTGCGCAAGCTCAACGTGGAAGAAACCACCCTCTCCACGCAGTTCCATACCCGCCTGGTCGCCGCCTCGGCTGCCGGCGCGGTGGTGGTGGACGACAAGGCCAAGCTCGATGGCCTGAGCGAAGGCGATATCGCCGCCGCGGCCGATGCCGCCAAGGCCCGCAAGCTCGATGGCAAGTATCTGCTCACCCTGCAGAACACCACCCAGCAGCCGGTGTTGGCGTCGCTGAAAAATCGCGAGCTGCGTGCCGAGGTATTGAAGGCCTCTGAAACGCGCGCGGAAAAGGGCGATGCCAACGATACCCGCCAGACCATCCAGCGGCTGGCGCAGCTGCGCGCGCAAAAGGCCAAGTTGCTCGGCTTCGACAACTACGCCGCCTACAGCCTGGGCGACCAGATGGCCAAGACGCCGGATGCCGCGCTCAAGCTGCTGACCGACACCGTGCCGGCTGCCACTGCCAAGGCACGCCGCGAAGCGGCCGAGATGCAGAAGGTCATCGACGCGCAGAAAGGCGGCTTCAAACTCGCCGCCTCCGATTGGGACGTCTACGCCGAGCAGGTGCGCAAGGCCAAGTACGACCTGGACGAATCCCAGATCAAGCCGTATTTCGAACTGGACAACGTGCTGCAGAACGGCGTGTTCTACGCCGCCACGCAGCTATACGGCATCACGTTCAAGCAGCGCACCGACATCCCGACCTATCACGCCGATATGAAGGTGTACGAGGTGTTCGATGCCGACGGCACCTCGATGGCGCTGTTCTACACCGACTACTTCAAGCGCGACAGCAAGTCCGGTGGCGCGTGGATGGACGTGTTCGTCGAGCAGGACGGCCTGACCGGCGCCAAGCCGGTGGTCTACAACGTGTGCAACTTCACCAAGCCGGCCGCCGGCCAGCCGGCGTTGCTGAGCTTTGACGACGTCACCACGCTGTTCCATGAGTTCGGTCATGCGCTGCATGGCATGTTCTCCAAGGTGAAGTACCCCTCGATTGCCGGTACCAGCACCTCGCGCGACTTCGTGGAATTCCCCTCGCAGTTCAACGAGCACTGGGCGTCCGATCCGAAGGTCTTCGCCAACTACGCCAAGCACTACCAGACCGGCGCTGCAATGCCGGCCGAGCTGGTGGAAAAGATCAAGAAGGCCAAGACCTTCAACAGCGGCTACGCCACCACCGAATACCTGTCGGCCGCGCTGCTGGATCTGGCCTGGCACACCCAGCCGGCCGATGCGCCGTTGCAGGATGTGAGCAAGTTCGAAGCCGACGCCTTGAAGCGCTTCAAGGTGGATCTGGCCGAAGTGCCGCCACGCTACCGCAGCAGCTATTTCGACCACATCTGGGGCGGCGGTTATTCGGCCGGGTACTACGCGTACTTCTGGTCGGAAGTGCTCGACGACGATGCGTTCGAATGGTTCAAGGAAAATGGCGGCCTGACCCGCAAGAACGGCGACACCTTCCGCGCCAAGATCCTCTCGCGCGGCAACACCGTCGACCTGGCCACGCTGTACCGCGATTTCCGCGGCAAGGATCCCAGCGTCAAGGCGTTGCTGGAAAACCGCGGGTTGACCGAGTGAGCGACGTGCGTGCGTAGGCGATGTTTGCATGCGCAGGCATGCATGCCTGGCCAATGCGACTAGCAAACAAAGACGGGATGGCCACGGCCATCCCGTCTTTGTTTATGCGGATGTGACGCGCTACACGATGGTGCTGCCACTTTCAGGATCAGCATTCAGGTCTTCAACGCACCGTGCGCAGGGACATGCCAGAACGTGCCAGTCGTCTCCGACTGCCTGCCGCTGTAGTGCCAGACGCGAAGATCGAGACACGCAGATCGAGACACGCAGATCCAGACGCGTGGCAATGGCACTCGCGATGTCAAACAGACTGACATCGCCGATGTTTGCCTCACGCGGTGCACGCAGTCATCAGGATGCCGACAAGCATCACAAGCACGATGGCGTAGTCACACCCGCAACCCACGCCCGCCCGTCGCCCGCCGCTTACGGCGTTGCCACCAACCCATCCGATGCGGTGGCCGCAGCGTCCTGCCGCCACCAACGCACGCGGTTGCCAGGGGCATTCAGGTCCACGCGCTCGCCCATGCACGGGGTGATCAGTGCGACACCAGCGGAGTCGGCCAGCGCCACGATCCGGTCCAGCGGCTCCTGCCACGCGTGCAAGGCCAGGTCGAAGGTGCCGTTGTGGATCGGCAGCAGGCTACGGCCGCCGACGTCGATGAACGCCTGCAGGCTCTGCTCCGGCTGCATGTGCACGTGCGGCGGCACATCTGATCGTAGGCGCCGTTTTCGATCAATGCCACATCGAACGGCCCGAGCTGCTCACCGATGGTCTTGAAGTGCGGGCCATAACCGCCGTCGCCGCTGAAAAACAGGCGCAGGTCGCCTGCCTGGATCACCCAGGAACACCACAGCGCGCGCCCGTTGTCGAACAGCCCGCGGCCGGAAAAATGTTGCGACGGGGTGGATGTCAGCTGCAGGCCGGCAACGCGGATCGACTCCCACCAATCCAGCTGCCGCACCTTGGCCGGATCCACGCCCCAGCGCACCAGCAGGTCGCCCACGCCCAACGGGACCACAAACACGCCGACTCGGTCGGCCAGCGCGCGGATGGTGGCGCGGTCGAGATGGTCGTAGTGGTCATGCGACAGGATCACCCCAGCCAGCGGCGGCAGTGCGTCCAGCGCAATCGGCGGGGCGTGGAAGCGCTTGGGCCCGGCGAACGGCACCGGCGAGGCGCGTTTGGAAAACACCGGGTCGGTCAGCCACAGCCCGCCCGCCAGCTTCATCAGCAGTGTGGAATGGCCCAGCCGGTACAGGCTGCGATCCGGCGCGGCCAGCAGTTGCGCGCGCGTCAGCGGCTGCACCGGCAAGGGCGCGGCGGGCACCGTGGTGCGCGGCTTGCCGAACACCATGGCCCACATCAGGCCGAGCTGTTCGCGCAGGGTCATGACGGTGGTCGGCAACGGCATCGCATTACGGAAGCGGCCAGCGCGAAACTGTGGCGAATCGGCATACGGGGAAGGACGTGGGGAGGCCATGGGAAGTCCGAGCAAGACGTGGGAAAGCAAAAGGACGAGCAATCAGGCAACGGCGATGCAACAAGCACTGGGTGCAACTGGCGTCAGGATCGGCATGGACGGTTGCACAGGCAGGTTCCTACAGACCAACTGCGGCGAGATGACAGCGGCGGGCCAGCAGCACCAGAGTGATTACACTACACAGTGTAGTTTTATCTGCGTGAAAGTAAACTACCGGGTGTAAAATTACCGGATGTCGACCTTGTCTTCCTCACCGACCACACCCCAGCGCCTGACCGACCGCAAGCGCAACGCCATCGTCGAGGCCGCCATTGCCGAGTTCCGGCAGCACGGCTTCGAAGCGACCAGCATGGACCGCGTGGCCGCCACCGCCGGCGTTTCCAAACGCACGGTCTATAACCACTTCCCAAGCAAGGACGCCTTGTTCGGCGAGATTTTGCGCGGGCTGTGGCAGCGCAGCGCCGAGGCGGTGAATCTGGCGTATCGGCCCGATCAACCGCTGCACCTGCAGTTGATCGCGCTGCTGCAACAGAAACTGCGGTTGTTGGACGACCCGGCGTTTATCGATCTGTCGCGCGTGGCCATCGCCGAAGGCATTCACTCGCCGGCGCGCGCGCGCGAATTGTTGTCGCAGCTGGGCAGCAAGGAAGAGGGCACCACCACCTGGCTGCGTGCCGCACTGGCCGACGGCCGGCTGGCAGGGGTGGAGCCGGAATTCGCCGCGCAGCAGTTGCAGGCGCTGGTGAAGGGCTTTGCGTTCTGGCCGCAGATCACCATGGGCCAGCCGCCGCTGTCGCCGCAGCAACAGACGCAGGTGGCCGAATCGGCGGTGGCGATGTTTTTGGGGCTGTACGCGCGCAAGTGAGCGCGGGCGGCACGCTCACTTGTGCTCTTTGATTGGCCAACAAGCATTGCGAACAGTCTTCAGGTGGGCGCCGACAGCGCGCGCGGAACAGCAGTGCACGAGTGGTACCTGCCGATTCCGCGCGCCGACCGCGCCCGCCAGGCGGTGCGCGTAGGCGTTTCGGTCGCTGCGCTTAATCTTTGGACCACACCGCCAAGGCATACCCGTGCGGGTCGGCAAAGTGAAAACGGCGCCCGCCCGGAAATGCGAACACCGCTTGGGTGATGCGTCCACCTGCCGCTTCGATACGCGCCTGGCTGTGGGCCAGATCATCGGAGGCGAGCACCACCAGCGCGCCACCCGGTTGCGGCGTGCCATGGAAGAAACCGCCGCTCAGGCGGCCGTCGCGGAATTCGCAGTAGTCCGGGCCGTAGTCCTGAAATGTCCAGCCGAAGGCCTGGCCATAAAAGCTTTGGCGACGGCGATCGAGTCGACGGCAAATTCCAGGTAATCGATGCGGTGTTGCGTGGTGTCGGTCATGGCGTGCTCCTGAGCGAGTGCACAGCATGCAGATAGCGCAGGCCGCTGGCTTGGCGAAAACGGCCAAGTCAGCGGGCGTGCTGCTGCACCAGTGCGCGCGGGCTCAGACCGGTCAGTTGGCGTGCATCGCGCACCAGATGCGGCGCATCGCCGTAGCCGGCGTGCAGCGCGGCCTCGGTCAAGTTGCGGTGCCTTCGCACGATCCGCAGAAAGCGCTGCAGGCGCAGGACGCGCTCCAGCGTCTTGCTGCCGTAGCCGAATGCGTCCTGGCAGCGGCGGCGCAGCGAGCGCTCGCTGATGCCCAATGCCTCGGTCAACGCGCTTAGCCGTGTCGGCGTGCCGACGGTGAGTTGTTCGAACAGCCACGCCATCTGCCGATCGCGCGCTGCGGCGTGCTGTTGGCACAGTGTCTGCAATATCTGTAACGGGTCGGCGCCGTCTTCCAGGCGATGCTGCCACGTGCGGCCCTGCACGCCCCACAGCGTTTCCAGCGCGACGCGTTGGTCGGCAATGGCGTGTAAGGGCAGCTGCAGCAGACCGGCCGCCACGCCCGCCGCCAGACGGACGCCGGTCAGCGTCGTGCCTGCTGCCACCAGTGCGGGATTGGCAGTGCGATCCGGCCCGGCAACGAATACTTCGCTGCCATTCCAGATCAGATCGACGCTGCCATCGGGCAACACCAGCACCGGTTGCGGCGTGTGACTGCCCTGGCGAAATTGCCAAGTGCACTGCAACTGCGCGCGCAATGCAGGCGGTGCCGCGCTTTCGGCATAACACGGCTCAGCTGGGTTGGACATGATGGCGCCCTGCCTGGAAGCGGATGCGGGTGTGTGCAGTGCCGCAACGTGGAGCGTGCGGTGATTCAACACCGTGCGCTCGGCCCCAGCTCCGTTGCATGCACGATATCCGGCCTATCGCGGCACTGCAGCAGCATCGCGCCCTCATCATCGAGGCGAGTTGCTTGCGGCCAGCGCATCGGCGGCTGCGTGCCGTTTGCGCTGGAACCAGGCCACCATCGGCGAGGCCATCACCGTGGTCACCAGCGTCATGCCGAACAACAGCGTAAACAGGTCCGGCCCGATCACACCGCTATCCAAGCCGATCTTGATCACCACCAACTCCATCAGCCCGCGTGCGTTCATCAGCGAGCCGACAGTGAGACTGTCGCGCCATTGATGGCCACTCAGGCGCGCGCCCAGCGTGCAGCCGAGCAACTTGCCGCTTACCGCCACGCCGATCACCAGCACAAGTCCGCTCAGGCCGGCGCCGGCGAACGCGCCAGGGCTGGTGGCTTGACCGGCAACCGCAAACAGCACCGGCATCAGCAAGGTGATGGCCAGCGGTTCGATACGCCCGGCCAGATGCTCCAGCAGGCGGTCATCGCGCGGAAGGCAAATACCGAACAGGAAGGCGCCAAAGATCGCATGCAGCCCGATCCACTCGGCCAGCGCAGCGCACGCCAGCAGACCGATCAAGACCCATACCAGCGCGCTCGGTGCATACCGGCCGTCATGCGCGCGGGAGCGCAGCAGGCGCGCATAGGCAGGCTTGAGCACACCGAACACGGCGGCGATCAGGACCAACGCACCGATGGCCGTAAACGCGACGCCGCCATGCGCGTTGTTGCCGGTCAGGGTCAGCACGATCGCCAGGAAGATCCAGACCGTGGCATCGTCGATCACGGCCGCGCCCAGCGCCAGGCGGCCGGCCGGGGTGCGGGTCATGTTGCGGTCCTTGAGGATGCGCGCCAGCACCGGAAATGCCGTCACCGACATCGCCGCGGCGATGAACAGCGCGAACGGCCAGAAGCCGATGCCGGGCGGTGCGAAGCGCGGAAACAGCCACGGTGCGGCAGCCAGCCCGAGCAGCAGCGGCAACACGATGCCGGACACGCCCACCAGGATCGAGGCGCGCACTTGCGCCTTGGTGCCTTCCGGCGCCCGCAATTCCGCGCCGACCACGAACATGAAAAGCACCACGCCCATCGTGGCCAGGCCGGACAGCGGCGGCAGGCTGTTGGCGGCGAACAACGCCGTGTGCAGCTCGGGCAGCCAGGCACCGAAGGCGATCGGGCCGAGCAACAACCCTGCCGCCATTTCGCCGATGACCGGTGGCTGCCCAATGCGTTGCAACACCGCACCGCACAGGCGCGCAGCGCCCAGGATCACTACCAACTGCACCAGCAACAACGTGGTCGGATTCATCGCGTCAGCATTCCAGTGGTTGAGTCGGCCCAGCCTTCGCGTCCTGCAGGTCATCGGCCAGTCATTCCCCCAACCGACGACGCGACGATGCGCGGCTTGCTCCGGCGCTTAAGTTTATGCGTGGCGACGCGCTGCGATCAGGTGGGCGATCAACGCACGCACGCAAAGCGTCCTGACGTGCGGAATAGATGGTCCGATGCAGGTAACAGCATCTTGTCGCGTTCGCTCGCATTGCTGCATGGCACACACATTCTGCGCGCTTGACCGAGCGTCTTCCGGCGGGTGCGCGTGATCGATGGCGCGATGCGTGCCCGCATTGCCGCGATGCCGGGCGATAACGCCGGGCCATAGCGAACGACTCAACGCTCCGAAGCGCCGCTCTCGTCATAGCCGCGCGGAGTGAACAGATCCGGCTGGATCAGCTCGATAAACGCACGTGCTTGCGGCGACAGATACTTGCCCTTGCGCACCACCACGCCGTAGCTGCGGGTCGGGAAAAAATCCTTCAGCGAGCGCGTGGCCAGCTTGTCGCGGTCGGCGTCGGTGAGGCAGATCGCGGTGACGATGGAAATACCCATGCCCATCGCCACGTATTGCTTGATCACCTCCCAGCCGCCCACTTCCAGTGCCACGGTGTAGGGCACGCGCGCTTGCTGAAAGACCAGATCGACCAGGCGGTAGGTCACCTGCCGGCGCGGCGGCAGGATCAATGGATATGGCGACAGATCCTGCAACGCGACCTCGGCCTTGCCGGCCAATGGATGATCGGGCGGGGTGATCAGCAATTGCTCGAAACGGTAGACCGGCGCGTAGTTGAGGTCGGCCGGCACGTCCAGCATCGAGCCGACCGCCAGATCCACCGCATCTTCGCGCAGCAGGTCGGTGCCATCGGCGCTGATGGCGTTGTGCAGGGTCAGCCGCACGTCCGGATGGTGCGCGCGGAAGTTGGCCACGATGCGCGGCAGCAGGTACAGGATGGTGGAGCTGTTGGCAGCGATATTGAGCTCGCCGGCATCCAGCCCGCGTACCTTTTCGCGAAAGCCCGCTTCCAGCCCATCCAGGCTTTCCACCAGTGGCTGCGCCATGTCGTACAGCAACTGGCCCTCGCGGCTGGGTGCCATGCGTCGCCCGGAGCGTTCGAACAGCGGCACGCCCAGATCGCGCTCCAGTGCCTGCAACTGCAAGGTCACCGCCGGTTGGCTGACATACAGCGCCTCAGCCGCACGTGAGACAGAACCCAGACGCACCGTCTGGCAGAACGCGCAGCGGCTTGAGTCGATCGGATTTGTAGGAAAATCGGGGGTTGGCGCCATGCGGTTGCGCTGCGCTGGTCTAATATAAGTCAGGCTTATTTACAGCATTGATAAAACTGCTTTGTCAAATAGTTGCATCGGGCGCACGGTGCAGGTCCGGATGCACAAGGACCCCCACATGGCTGCCATCGCGTTTGCTCCCCGTCCCACCGACCACGCCACGCCCGGCATTTCGTTGACCACTCAGATCGCCAGCCAGGCAGAGCTGCTGCCGGCCGCCGCGCTGGCCCTGCTGGTCTCGCTGCACCGGGCGATCGAGCCCGGCCGCCAACAGCGCCTGGCCCAGCGGCGCCAGCGCCAGGCCGCCTTCGATGCCGGTCAGCTGCCAGACTTTCGGACCGATACCCAGGCCATCCGTGCCGGCGATTGGCGCGTGGCCCCCTGCCGGCGGCGCTGCAGGACCGGCGCGTCGAAATCACTGGCCCGACCGACCCGAAGATGGTCATCAACGCGCTGAACTCCGGCGCCAAGGTGTTCATGGCCGACTTCGAAGACTCCACCGCGCCGACCTGGCGCAACCTGCTGGCCGGCCAGCGCACCCTGGCTGCGGCGGTGCGCGGTGACCTCAGCTTCGATGCGCCCAACGGCAAGCACTACGCCCTGCGCCCGGAGGCCGAACGTGCCGTGCTGATCGTGCGCCCGCGCGGCTGGCACCTGGACGAAAAGCACGTGCTGATCGACGGCCAGCCGCTGGCCGGCGGCCTGTTCGATGCGGCGCTGTTTGCCTTCCACAACGGCCGCGCGTTGCTGGCCAAGGACCGTGGCCCGTACCTGTATCTGCCCAAGCTGCAGAGCATGGAAGAAGCCGCACTGTGGGACACCGCGCTGGCGCATATCGAAGCGATGCTGGGCCTGCCGCATGCGCAGATCAAGGTCACCGTGCTGATCGAAACGCTGCCGGCGGTGTTCGAGATGGACGAAATCCTCTACGCGCTGCGCGAGCGCATCGTGGGCCTGAACTGCGGGCGTTGGGACTATATTTTTCCTACCTGAAAACCTTTCGTGCGCACCGCGACCGCGTGCTGCCCGAACGTGGCCAGGTCACCATGACCCAGCCATTTCTGAAGGCCTATTCGGAGCTGTTGATCAAGACCTGCCACCGCCGCGGCGCGCATGCAATGGGCGGCATGGCCGCGCAGATTCCGATCAACCACGATGAAGCGGCCAACGAACAGGCCATGGCCCGCGTGCGTGCCGACAAGTTGCGCGAAGTGACCGCCGGCCACGATGGCACCTGGGTGGCACATCCGGCGCTGATTCCGGTGGCGATGAAACTGTTCGACGAACACATGCCCACCGCGCACCAGCAGCATGTATTGCGCAACGACGTGCAGGTGACGCGCGACATGCTGATCGCGCCCTCGCCGGGCAATGTCACCCGCGCTGGGTTCGAAGGTAATGTCGAAGTGTGCGTGCGCTATCTGGCGGCGTGGTTGGACGGCAATGGCTGCGTACCGATCCACCACCTGATGGAAGACGCCGCCACGGCCGAGATCAGCCGCGCGCAGCTGTGGCAATGGCTGCATCACGGCCAGCACCTGGATGATGGCACCGCCATCGATCACCACCTGCTGCAGGCGACCTTGCGCGCGCTGCCCGCACGGTTGGGAACCGCCACCGCGCTGCCCGGCGCTGCACGGATCGATGAAGCGATCGCCTTGCTGGAGGAGTTGAGCGGCGCCGACGAACTGGCGGACTTCCTCACTGTCCCGGCGTACCGCCTGATCGATTGATCTCACCCTGCGGCGACGCCTCGCCACCGGCGTTCCGCAGTTTCCACTTCAACGCACAACACCGCCCGTTGCGCACGCATGCGCAACGACGGCCTTGCCATGCCGCACGCCTGCCATTTTTCCTCGTTCCATCCGCCGTACCTCTCAGGAGAACGCAAGATGAGCACTACACTGCAAAGCGCCGAACAACTGCAGCGGGACTGGTCCAACAACCCGCGCTGGAGCGGCATCATCCGCAATTACAGCGCTGCCGATGTGGTGCGCCTGCGCGGCACCGTGCATGTCGAGCATTCGCTGGCGCGGTTGGGTGCAGAAAAATTGTGGACCTCATTGCATGCCACGCCGTTCGTCAATGCGCTGGGCGCGCTGACCGGCAACCAGGCCATGCAGCAGGTCAAGGCCGGGTTGAAGGCGATCTACCTGAGCGGCTGGCAGGTTGCCGCCGATGCCAATCTGGCCGGGCAGATGTATCCGGACCAATCGCTCTACCCGGCCGATTCGGTGCCGGCGGTGGTCAATCGTATCAACAACACCTTGCTGCGCGCCGACCAGCTGCATCATGCCGAAGGCAACGATGCCATCGACTTCCCTGCAGCCGATCGTGGCCGATGCCGAAGCCGGTTTCGGTGGCGTGCTCAACGCCTTCGAACTGATGAAGGCGATGATCGAAGCCGGCGCGGCTGGCGTTCACTTCGAAGACCAACTGGCGTCGGTCAAGAAATGCGGCCATATGGGCGGCAAGGTGCTGGTGCCCACGCGTGAGGCGATCGAAAAATTGAATGCCGCGCGCCTGGCCGCCGATGTGCTGGGCGTGCCGACGGTGCTGATTGCCCGCACCGACGCCGAAGCCGCCGACCTGATCACCAGCGATGTGGATGCCAATGACCAACCGTTCACCACCGGGCAGCGCACGGTCGAAGGCTTCTTCAAGACCCGCAATGGCCTGGACCAGGCCATCAGCCGCGGCTTGGCGTATGCCCCGTACGCAGATCTGATCTGGTGCGAAACCGGCAAGCCGGACCTGGAATTTGCGCGTGCGTTTGCGCAGGCCATCCATGCCCGGTTCCCCGGCAAACTGCTGGCCTACAACAACTGCTCGCCGAGTTTCAATTGGAAGAAGAATCTGGACGATGCCACCATCGCCAAGTTCCAGACCGAACTGGCGAGCTATGGCTACAAGTTCCAGTTCATCACCCTGGCCGGCTTCCACGCTTTGAATTACGGCATGTTCCACCTGGCGCACGGCTACGCGCGCCGGCAGATGAGTGCATTCGTCGAATTGCAGCAGGCCGAGTTCGAGGCGGCGGAGAAGGGATTTAGCGCAGTCAAGCATCAGCGCGAAGTAGGCACCGGCTATTTCGATGCAGTGACGCAGGCGATCCAGCAGGGGCAATCGTCCACCACCGCATTGCGTGGCTCCACCGAAGAAGAGCAATTCCACAGCGACAAGGCGGCCTGATGGCTGGCAGTACCGCAATGCCGGTGGTACATGACGCTTTGCATTGTGGCAGCCCGCGGGCGCCGGGTTGATGCAGCTGCCTCTGCCGCAACGGACGTCGAGGACAGATTCAGCAGGCGCCACATTGCGCCACCCTGGGAGGGGAGGGCTCGGGAAACCGAGCCCTTTTTTCGCCCGATACCCGTCAATTCGTCTCTTTCTTCATGAGAAATAATGTGATCTGGTACTGAACAAAGGGGTCCTGTAGGATTTGTCGATAGGCTAATGTTGCAGGCTGGCCTAAGGGAAAACCGATGACTTGCCACAACACCGCAGGCGCACTCGAGCCAACGGGGAACGTTGCCAAAACGGTCCCCGACGGGCTGCATGCGCTGATGACCGCCGAGGAACTGGGGTTTTTCGCCCGTTTCGGTCGTTCGCGCGAGGTGTCCGCGGGCCAGTCGCTGTTCGAGCGCGGTGCGGTGGGCACGCAGATGTACATCGTCGTCAGCGGCCAGATCGACCTGGATTTCGGCGAGGACCTGATGCTCAAGCATCTGGGCCCGGGCGAGTTCTTCGGCGAGCTCGGCCTGCTGATCGGCGATCACGCGCGCAGCGCCGGTGCCAGCGCCTCCACCGACAGCCGTCTGATCGAGCTGGCACACGAGGATTTCCAGCGCCTGGTCGACCAGGATCCCTCGATGGTGGCGCACTTCCTGCGCCGCTCCATCGTGCGGGTGGTCAACAACGAACAGTTGCTGATCCGCCAGTTGCGCCGCCGCAACCACGATCTGGAAGCGGCGCTGGATAACCTCTACGTCACCTCGCACCAGCTCAACCACACCGAAGAACTGAGCCGGACCGACGAGCTCACCGGCCTGCACAACCGGCGCGGGCTGGCGTTGCACCTGCAGGAATGCCGGCGTGCCGGCCATGTACCGGGCGTGGGCCTGATCCTGATCGACTGCGACCGTTTCAAGCGCATCAACGACGAGTTCGGTCATCTGGCAGGCGACCGCGTGCTGCAGAACGTGGCGCATGCCCTGCGTTCGGTGATCGCAGAAGGCGACCTGGCCTGCCGTCTCGGCGGCGATGAATTCTGCGTGCTCGTCGCACAAGGCACCAGCGAGTTGGTGCACCACATCGGCGAATGCATCGTGCGCGCGGTGGAAGCGCGGTTGTGCAACGGCCAGGGCGAGCAAGGCTGCTCGGTCAGCGTAGGCTCGTGCATGATCGATGCGGACGCGGCCTGGAACGACTGGTACACGCTCGCCGACAGCGCCTTGTACGAGGCCAAGCGGCAGGGCGGCAATGTGCTGTGCATGCAGGAGACGCTGGCCCTGGATCAGCCGCCTGCAACCGGTCACCGCTGAACGATGAGCAGCCGCACCCACGCACGCAAGGACGCGTCGTCGGAAGCGATCCAGGCGCCGCGGCTGCGCACCTTGCTGTTGACCGATCTCTGCGATTCGACCGCGCTGGTCGAGCGTATCGGTGACAACGCGGCGGCTGCCTTGTTCCGCGAGCACGACCGCCTGGTGGTCAAGCTGCAGCAGCACTGGCGCGGCCGCCTGATCGATCGTTCCGACGGGCTGCTGCTGTTGTTCGATCGCCCCATCGATGGCCTGGGTTTCGCGCTGGATTACGCGCGTGGGCTCAAGACGATGGGCGATGCGCATGCGCTCACGCTGCGCGCACGCCAGGGCCTGCATGTGGGCGAAGTGCTGACCTGGCGCAACAGCGACGAAGCGATCAGCATCGGCGCCAAGCCGCTGGAAGTCGAAGGCCTCGCCAAGCCTACCGCCGCTCGCCTGATGTCGATGGCCCGGCCCGGGCAGATGTTGCTCTCGGCGGTGGCCGAGTCGTTGACCCATCGCGCCGCGCGCGAACTCGGCAACCGCGCCGACCGGTTGTTGTGGAAATCGCACGGGCGCTGGCGCTTCAAGGGCATGCCCACCGCGATGGAGATCTACGAGGTCGGCGAAGTCGGCCTGACTCCCCTGCGCATGCCGAAGAATTCGGCAAAGGCCTGGCGCGATGTGCCGCTGTGGCGCAGGCCGGCCGCGTTGGTGGCTGAGGTGGGGGTGGTGCTGGGGATCGGTTTGGCAATCTGGTTCTTTGCACGGCCGCAACCAGCGCTCGCGTTTGCAGAACGCGACTGGGTGGTTGTCGGGACGGTCCGCAATCTCACCAATGACGTGATGCTGGACGGAGCACTCGATCAGGCATTTCGGATCAGCCTGGAGCAGTCGCGATACGTCAACGTTCTCAGTGAAGACAGAACACTGAAACTGTTAGCACTGATGCGCAAAGATCCCGCCAAAGATCCGCTGGACCGCAAGAACGCGTCGGATGTCGCATTACGCACCGGTGCCAGAGCGGTGTTACTTCCTTCTGTGGGTTACGTTGGGGGCGCACACGTTTCGTCGTGGAGGTGGTCGACCCGAAAACTCAGCAGACTGTTGCTGTAAGTACCGCATTCGGCTCAAATCCGTCGATTCTTTCTGCTGTTGATACAGTGACGGGCGAACTGAGGACGCAGCTCGGCGAAAACCGTGACAGTATTCGACAAAACAGTCCTGCCTTGCCGGATGTCACCACATCTAGTCTCGATGCGTTGCGCGCTTATGCACTAGGACAACAACGATACTCGGAAGGGGAAATACGGTGCTGCTTTGGATTTCTTCCAGAAAGCAGTCGATATCGATCCGCACTTTGCGCTGGCCTGGCTTGGTCAAGTGCGCGCCCATTTTGCCAATGTCGATTACAAGAAGGCGACCGAAACGCTCAGAGTTGCTGAGCAATTCAAGTCCAGGCTCCCCCCGCGCGAGGCGCTTTACGTAAAAAGCTGGGGCGTGCAGATTCTCGATCCAGCGCAGGCGGCCGATTCCTGGATACAGATGGCGGAGTTGTATCCCGACTATGCACCTGCCCAGGCGAACGCAGCGATGGATTTGTTCGTCGCTAATCGGTTCGCTGACGCTCTGCCGTACGCGCGTGCTTCGGCGCAGGGGAAGTACGATCTTTCCAGCGTATCGCTCGATATGTATGGGCGTATCTTGCTGGCTCTTGGTCAATACGACCAAGCCGATCAGGCAGTGAGAAAGGCGGTCGGATCAGGATGGAATGGCGCGCTGCTGCGTCAGGCTGCTGTCGCGGCTGCGAAGCGTGACTACTCGGGCGCACGCGACGCGCTTGCTCGAGTCGACAAGACGAATTTCCATGCCGACATCACGCGAACCACTATCGCTCTTGATGAAGGGGATCTGCACGCGGCGGTCGCGCATGCCCAAGTCGGACTGAGCGCAGGATTGAACAGGAGAGGAACTGATCGGATCAACTATTACGTCCCGCTAGCGACTGCGTTGCTTGCCTCCGGGCAGCGACCAAAGGCCGCGGAGGTCGCCGAAGAGGGCGCAAGGTTGGCATTGCGGGATTTAGGGGCAGATGTCCCAATCGATAGGATCGACAACCTGTCCACCGCATTGGCTGCCGCGCTCATCATGGCCCGCGCCGGCGATACCCAAGGTGCCGCTAAGGTCCGGCAGCAGGTCAAGGTGGGAGCGTGTGCAGAATTTTGTGTAACCGTGGTTTGGGTTACCGCTGAGGAAGTCGCCCCTCGAACTGGATCGTAAAGCGGTTCAGCGCAGCCTTCCAGTCGCGGATCGGCAGCGTCCATTTCTTGGTGATGTTGCGCAGAGCCAGGTAGAACAGTTTCATCAAGGCTTCGTCGCTGGGGAACGCGCCGCGGTTCTTGGTCAGCTTGCGCAGGCTCATGTTGACCGACTCGATGGCGTTGGTCGTATAGATCACCTTGCGGATCTCCGGTGGGTAGTCGAAGAACGGGATCAGTCGTGACCAATTGCGCCGCCATGACTGGCTGATGGGCGGGTACTGGGCGTCCCACTTGGCCTCGAACTCGGTCAGTGCCTGCTCGGCCTCCTCGACGGTGGCGCAGGCGTAAATGCGCTTGAGATCGGCGGCAACCTCGGCGCGGCGTTTCCACGAGACGTAGTTCAGGCTGTGCCGCACCATGTGCACGATGCACAGCTGCACGGTGGTCTGCGGGAACACCGCCTCGATCGCCTCGGGAAACCCCTTCAGGCCATCGACGCAGGCAATGAAGATGTCCTGCACCCCGCGGTTGCGTAGCTCCGTCACGACTTGCAGCCAAAACTTGGCACCCTCGGCCTGCGCCAGCCATAGGCCCAGCACTTCCTTCTCGCCGCCCATGGTGATGCCGATGGCCAGGTACACCGCCTTGACCCGCACCGCGCCCTCGCGCACTTTGACGTGGATGCAGTCCAGATAGACGATCGGATAGACCGGATCCAGTGGCCGCGCCTGCCACGCCTTGACCTCCTCGACGACCGCATCGGTGACTGAGGAAATCAGACTCGGCGACACCTCGGTGCCGTACATCTCCTCCAGGTGCGACTGGATCTCGCGCACGGTCATGCCGCGCGCGTACAACGACAAGATCTTGTCATCGAAGCCGGCCCAGCGGGTCTGGTGCTTGGGGATCAGCTGTGGCGCGAAGCTGCCGTGGCGATCACGCGGAATCTCGATCGGCAGCTCGCCGAACTCGCCCTTGAGCGTCTTGCGGCTGCGTCCGTTGCGCGTGTTGCCGGCCGCGTTGGCGACCGGCTCATGCTTGTCATGACCGAGGTGTTCGGTCATCTCCGCGTCCAGCGCCCGCTCCACCAACCGCTTGGTCAGCTGCTTGAGCAGGCCGTTCTCGCCGATCAGATCCTCGGGTTTGGTGTAGTTGACCAACAGGCTGCTAAGCAGCTCGTCGGGTACCTCATGTGTGCGTGGGCTCATGGTGTCTCCGGGTTAGGTGGCAGTCTCCTGCCTGTGGCCCGGTTACACAAAATCTAGGACACGCCCCAAGGTGGCGCCACTGGCCTACGCCAACCGCTTGGTGGTGGAACTGGGTGCGGTTGTCGATGCGGAAATTCTATTGGCCGAGCAGCGGCCAGACGATGCATTCCGCATGCTCAGTCCCTATCTGGATTCGATGTCGCGATTTCAGACAAGGGCAACCGCAATGCGCGCTGCCCGACTCGGACAGCGTAACGCAGATGCGCGGATTCAACACGACTGGATCCGCCAGCATCGAGGTTTGGCTTACGCGGAGATCGA
The DNA here is from genome assembly GCA_022749655.1 of Xanthomonas phaseoli pv. phaseoli. Lineage (GTDB taxonomy): Bacteria > Pseudomonadota > Gammaproteobacteria > Xanthomonadales > Xanthomonadaceae > Xanthomonas > Xanthomonas phaseoli. The sequence continues at coordinate 128,469 of CP094243.1, read as the reverse complement.
ATGCGGATACTGTCTGCAGCCGCTCAATCTGGTAGATCTGAGAACAGCAGAAGATTCGTGGATAGCAGAGGCGCAGGGGTAAACCTGCAGCGGGCTAAAAAGCTGTCCTTTATTTGAGCGTCCTATCGCCGTTGTAACCGGCATCCAGCTGAGGGACGATGTGTGAGGTCCCAGACGTCAGCATGGTGTTGATCTGCTCACGCGCACCTGCGATTACATCCTTATCTGCCAACTGGATATTGCATGCGCAATCGCGAACGAATGCCTCGATGTCGTCGCCAGGTGCGGCGATGTGCCCAACCTGTCGTAGTGCCTCTAAGGATGGTCTGATCAATGCGGCCAGAGGATGCGTCGACCCGCATCGGTAGCGCTGACTACGCTCACACCTTCGGTTTTTCGCTGTTTCCAGCGCATTCTCGGGGCATTCTCCCCATTACAGGCACAACTTCCCAACGGCAGGCATCAACTGCTTCCGCTTCAGCCACAGGTTCGACAGCGCAAAGAGCGTCAGCACCTGCGCGGTGTTTTTGACCAGGCCGCGATAGCGCACCTTGGCATAGCCAAACTGGCGCTTGATCACCCGAAACGGATGTTCCACCTTCGCACGCAGGCTGGCCTTGGTGTGCTCCCAGCGCTTGGCCAACTTCAGTTCGCGCTTGTTCTTGATCTGCTTCAGCTTCGAGGGCTTCTCCGCGATCAGGTAGCGTAGCTTGCGCTTGCCCTTGATCTCATCGCGCTTCTCAAGCCCGGTGTAGCCGCTGTCCCCACACACCGTGTCTTCCTTGCCATGCAGCAGCTTGTGCGCTTGCGTGATGTCCGCCACGTTGGCTGCCGTGCATTCCACGTGGTGCACTAGGCCGGATTCATCATCTACTCCAATGTGCGCCTTCATCCCGAAGAAGTATTGGTTGCCCTTCTTGGTCTGGCGCATCTCCGGATCGCGCTCACCGTCCTTGTTCTTGGTCGAACTGGGCGCAGAGATAATCGTGGCATCCACAATCGTCCCGCCGCGCAGGCTCTGACCCTTGCGCGACAGATGCGCGTTCACCCGATTGAACAGCTTGCGCGCCAAATCGTGCTGCTCCAGCAGATGGCGAAAGTTGAGAATCGTCGTCTCGTCCGGCACCTCATCCAGCCCGCCGATCTTGGCGAAACGGCGCATCGACACCGTGTCGTACAAGGCTTCTTCCGCCGATGGATCGCTCAATGCATACCACTGCTGCAAAAAGTGGATGCGCAGCATCGTCTCCAGCCGATACGGCTGTCGTCCCGGTTGCCCCGACTTCGGATAGTGCGGCTCGATCAGCCCCAGCAGCTCCTTCCACGGCACGACCTGCTCCATCTCGGCCAAAAACACCTCACGCCGCGTCCGCTTGCGCTTGCCGTCGTACTCCGCGTCGCCGAAGGTCAGCTGCATCGAAATCGTCTACTCGGGTCGATGATCGATTGTGGCAGATCAGGACGGATTGTTCAGAGTTTCCCTAACGTGTCTGAGACGAATAATGCACGGAAGGCATCGTCGGTAGACAGTAGATCGATCAGGTTGCTTGCAACAGCAGGTTCAAGCTTCAGTATTGGCATCGCTGGCACTTCAGTGGGATGAAGTAACACATAGCGGCTCTAAGGGAGCTGGCTTGAGCGGTATCACGCATTGGCTCAAGTTAGGCAGCGGCGGGGCGTTATCCCTGGAGCAGAAATATCTGCACACGGTTACCTCAGATCGCTGGAGAAGATGATGCTGGTCAAGCGTTGCGCAATTGTCGTGCTGGAGCCACGTGAGACCGTGTCTTACACATTGGACAGTCTTCTACGAGGCGGCAATGGGCTGGACCATTCGATGCAGTGGTTTGCGCTCGCGCCGCATCTCGATGCCCCGGTGGCCGTGTCAGAAACTCAGCGGGCGTTGCTGGGTGAGCTTAGTCCCTCGCACGGGAGGACTCGCTTGCCATACGACAGTGAAGCGCTTGACGGCTTGATCGCGCAGGGCCTGGTGCTGGAGGAGCAAACGCAAGGCAGCAGGTTTGCCCAAGCCGATTCGCGTCTGAGGGCCTCGCACTGGCATCCGCTTGCCGCGGTGCTGCACGCATTTACGCGATGGGATGGGGTAGATGCGGTCAAGAACACCCGGGATTCTGGCACCGATACAGCGGTTGCAATGCGGCGTGTCTTGGGGCCTGCGCCCCGGAAGTGTTGCCGGCAAATGACCATCGGAGCGTGTGCAGAATTTTGTGTAACCGTGGTTTGGGTTACCGCTGAGGAAGTCGCCCCTCGAACTGGATCGTAAAGCGGTTCAGCGCAGCCTTCCAGTCGCGGATCGGCAGCGTCCATTTCTTGGTGATGTTGCGCAGAGCCAGGTAGAACAGTTTCATCAAGGCTTCGTCGCTGGGGAACGCGCCGCGGTTCTTGGTCAGCTTGCGCAGGCTCATGTTGACCGACTCGATGGCGTTGGTCGTATAGATCACCTTGCGGATCTCCGGTGGGTAGTCGAAGAACGGGATCAGTCGTGACCAATTGCGCCGCCATGACTGGCTGATGGGCGGGTACTGGGCGTCCCACTTGGCCTCGAACTCGGTCAGTGCCTGCTCGGCCTCCTCGACGGTGGCGCAGGCGTAAATGCGCTTGAGATCGGCGGCAACCTCGGCGCGGCGTTTCCACGAGACGTAGTTCAGGCTGTGCCGCACCATGTGCACGATGCACAGCTGCACGGTGGTCTGCGGGAACACCGCCTCGATCGCCTCGGGAAACCCCTTCAGGCCATCGACGCAGGCAATGAAGATGTCCTGCACCCCGCGGTTGCGTAGCTCCGTCACGACTTGCAGCCAAAACTTGGCACCCTCGGCCTGCGCCAGCCATAGGCCCAGCACTTCCTTCTCGCCGCCCATGGTGATGCCGATGGCCAGGTACACCGCCTTGACCCGCACCGCGCCCTCGCGCACTTTGACGTGGATGCAGTCCAGATAGACGATCGGATAGACCGGATCCAGTGGCCGCGCCTGCCACGCCTTGACCTCCTCGACGACCGCATCGGTGACTGAGGAAATCAGACTCGGCGACACCTCGGTGCCGTACATCTCCTCCAGGTGCGACTGGATCTCGCGCACGGTCATGCCGCGCGCGTACAACGACAAGATCTTGTCATCGAAGCCGGCCCAGCGGGTCTGGTGCTTGGGGATCAGCTGTGGCGCGAAGCTGCCGTGGCGATCACGCGGAATCTCGATCGGCAGCTCGCCGAACTCGCCCTTGAGCGTCTTGCGGCTGCGTCCGTTGCGCGTGTTGCCGGCCGCGTTGGCGACCGGCTCATGCTTGTCATGACCGAGGTGTTCGGTCATCTCCGCGTCCAGCGCCCGCTCCACCAACCGCTTGGTCAGCTGCTTGAGCAGGCCGTTCTCGCCGATCAGATCCTCGGGTTTGGTGTAGTTGACCAACAGGCTGCTAAGCAGCTCGTCGGGTACCTCATGTGTGCGTGGGCTCATGGTGTCTCCGGGTTAGGTGGCAGTCTCCTGCCTGTGGCCCGGTTACACAAAATCTAGGACACGCCCGACCATCGAACACTCATCGGCCTGCCGCCCATGGTCGCAAACGATTTCGACGACCTGCTGGGACGGCGTGTCACTTGTCGTAATTTCGATCAGAGCAGACCCGTTCCTCTACCGACGTTCGCCCACGTGTTGCAGCGGGTGTTCGCTGCTCATGCCAAGGTAAAGGTGGGCGATGACCTGGTTTTTCTCAAAAGAGTGTGCCCTCCGGTGGTGGCTTGCATCCTATCGAGGCCTACATTTTGGTGAGGAACGTCCAAGATCTGGAATCTGGCGTCTACCACTATCGTGCAGATAGTCACGCCTTAGAGCGTATGTCAGGTCTTGAGTGCTCCGATGACTTCGTCATGCAGGCTGTAGGACAGCAACACTGGTTCGCAGACGCGCATGTGCTGGTTGCCTTGGTGCCGCGCTTTGATCGAACCTTCTGGAAATACAGGCAGCATGCCAAAGGGTATCGCGTGGTTGCGTTGGAAGCCGGGCACTTGTCGCAGACGCTGTATCTGGCGGCAACCGACCTCGGTTTGGGGGCGTTTATCACCGGTGCGGTGAACGAAAAACATCTCGAGCGCGCGCTTGGGTTGGACCCGACTTCGCAAGGCGTTCTCGCCGTATGCGGCTTTGGCTGGCGCGCCACGACCATGGTGACGGCAGAGCTGGATCCTGTGGGTGCGATTTGGTCCGCAGCGACTTGAGACGTATCGGACAATCGCGTGAGGCCAGTCTGCTCGCTTTCTCGCTATGTCCGAGCGTGTGCCGTCGACGTATTGGTAGCTGCCCTTGATACACCCGGTTTACCCGCCGATATCTGGCGCCGCTTGCTGACAATCCGAGCAGCGCTCCGGTGTTGCGTAGCACCTGCGAAGGCTGACGGCAGAGTGCCGTCGGCCTTCGTGTCCCGGCTAAAGCAAGTGCCGCGCAGGCTTACTTCGAATCGCCTGCGTATGCGTCTTCAAGGCCTCGCTCAGGCCGTTGATCTTGTCCGCGCCTTCCGGGACGGTGATGCTGGAGCCTTCCAGATCCGCACCGATCGGTTGCACGCGGCCGCCCAGGCATTGGCTCAGGAAGCTTTCGGTCACTGCGTTGAAGGCCTTGCTGTTTTCCGGGCGGCGGAAGCCGTGGCCTTCATCGGGAAACAGCACATAGGTGACCGGAATGTTCTTGGCCTTCATCGCGTTGACGATCTGGTCGCTTTCGGCCTGTTTGACGCGCGGGTCGTTGGTGCCCTGGCCGATCAACAGCGGCTTGCTGATCTTGTCGACATGGGTCAGCGGAGAACGGTCGGTCAGCCACTGCTTGCCGGCTTCGGTGGCGGGGTCGCCCATGCGCCGGGTCAGCTGCTTGTAGAAGCTGGCCCAGTACGGCGGCACGGTGCCGAGCAAGGTGTTGAGATTGGCCGGGCCCACGATATCCACGCCGCATTTGAAGGCATCCGGGGTGAAGGTCATGCCGACCAGCGTGGCATAGCCGCCGTAGCTGCCGCCCATGATGGCGACATCCTCGGGCTTGGTGACCCCTTGCTTGACCGCCCATTGCACCGCATCGAGCAGGTCGTCGTGCATCTTGCCGGCCCACTCGCCATTGCCGGCGTTGGTGAACGCCTTGCCGAAGCCGGTGGAGCCACGGAAGTTCACCGACAACACCGCATAGCCGCGGTTGGCCAACCATTGCTCGTACGGCCCGTAGCCATAGCTGTCGCGCGCCCACGGGCCGCCGTGCACGAACAGCACCAACGGCACCGGCTTGTCGGCCTTGCCGTCGTGGTTGGCATCGGCTTCGGCCGGCAGGGTGAGGTAGCTGATCAGCTTGAGGCCGTCGCGTGCGGTCAGCTCCTGTGGCCACATCGGCACCAGCGGCTTGCCCTCCAGTGCCGGCCGCGCGGAGAACAGCTTGGTCAGCTTGCCGCCATCGGCGCGATCGTAGCGGTAGTAGGTGAGCGGGGTTTCCGCCGCGGAATAGCCCACGATCCAGATGCGATCATCGAGCGTGCGCGCGGCCACGCTGGCATCGCCGTCGCCCAGGGATTTGAGTTTCTGCAGATCCGCGGCAATGCCGTTGTCCAGCGGCTTCCATTCTTCGCGCAGGTAGTCGGTGGACACCGCCTGCACCGCCCCGGTCTTGGGATCGTTCAAGGTGGCGCCGACGTCGGCGCGCGGGCTTTCGAACAGCAGCGTGCGTGTATTGCTGGCCGTGTCGATGGCATACAGCGCTGCGGTATCGCGGTTGCGCGAATCCTGCATGTACAGCGTCTTGCCATCCTCGGTCAGGCCTTCCGGCGCCGTGTTGCTGACGTCCTCGAACGGAATGCGGTCCACGCTCTTCCAGCGGTTGCCATCGGGCACCAGCAACTCCCTGCCGGCATCGTCGGTGGCGCGCGTGGCGTAGCGCAGCTGGTAATCGCCATCGAGCAGGTACGCATCCAGGCTGTCGGTGTTCTTCTGTACCAGCGTGCGCTTGCCGGAGGCCAGGTCCACGCGATACAGGTCGTGCCACTTGGCGTCGCGGTCGTTCATGCCGACCATGATCGATTCGGGATGCTGCGCGCTGACCCGATACACCTCGGCATTGGTCTTCTTGAACGGGGTGAGATCCTTGCTGCTGCCGTCGGCCAGATCGACCGAGAACAGGTGGAAATCTTCATCGCCGCCGTTGTCGCGCAGGTACAGCAAGGTATTGGGTTGATAGGTCCAGAAGTAATTGCGAATGCCGCGTGCGGTGTCCTTGGTGATTGCGCGCGCCTGGTCGGGCGCATCCACCGGCGCAACCCAGACATTGAGCACGCCCTCCAGCGGCGCCACCCAGCTGAGGTACTTGCCGTCCGGGCTGATGCTGACAGTGGCCCGCTCGGGATTGCCGAACAGCGCATCGCGGGTAATCAGCGCAGGCGGCGCCGCGGGCGCTGTGGCAGCCGGTGCAGGTGCTGCCGCTTTCTCGGCAGCGGGCGCAGGTTTGTCGCTGCACGCAGACAGCGCGAGCAGCATGCTGGAAACAAGAAGCAGGCGTTGCATGGGCACTCCGGTGGCAAGGCGGCCAAGCCGGCCGATGTGCCACGCTAGCGGCAGCGTGCGCGCAGGCGAACGTGCCGTTGGTCACCCTGCCATGCGCCGCTACGCAGACGCGGACACAAATTCCACCAGCGCCGCACCGTCGTCCACCAGATCGCCTTCGGCCACCAGATACGCCTGCACGGTGCCATCGCTGGGCGCGTGCAGGGTGTGCTCCATCTTCATCGCTTCCAGCACCACCAGCGCCTGCCCTCGGGCGACCGGCTGGCCCACTGCTGCGGGCAGGGACACGATGCGCCCGGGCATCGGTGCGGTGAGGCCGCCGGCGTCCTGGGTAGGCTGGTCGGCTTCTGCCAGTGCATCGTGGTGACGGAAGACGGCCCGCTGCGTGGCCCCGATCAGGGTCAGCGTGGCACCGTCGCGCAGCACCTGTGCACGCCATTGCCGGCCGTCCATCTCCACCCGCACGCCCGTCTCATGCCGGTGGTAGCGCAAGGCATGTGTCTGGTCTGCATTGCCGACCTGCCAGCCATCGGCATCCGGACGCACCGCGAGTTGGCGGCGCTCGCCGTTCGCTTCCAGCACGATGCGCTGCGCCGCATGCGCACCGATGCGCCAACCATCGGTGTGCTGCCACGGCGAATGCGGATCGGCCGGATCAACGGCCACTGCCGGCACTGCATCGGCCATCAACACCGCTGCCAGGCACCACCAGGCGGTGTCGGGGCTACGCGCCTCCGGAAACAGCACGGCGTGTTCGCGCTCGATCAACGCGGTATCCAGATTGGCCGACGCGAACGAATCGGTCGCGATCAGGCGCGACAGGAATGCACTGTTGGTGGTGACACCTACCGCGTGGAATTGCGACAACGCCGCGCGCATGCGTGCCAATGCAGCCGGGCGGTCGGTATCCCAGACGATCAGCTTGGCGATCATCGGGTCGTAGTAAGGGCTGATGGTGTCGCCTTGCTCCACGCCCGCATCGATGCGCACATGCGCGCTGGCAGCAGGCATCCGCAACTGACGCAGCGTGCCGGTGGACGGTAGAAAACCGCGCTCGGCATCTTCGGCGTACAGGCGTGCCTCCAGCGCATGCCCGTGAATGCGCAACTCGTGCTGCCTGCGCGGCAAGCGCGCGCCAGCGGCAACCCGCAATTGCCATTCGACCAGATCGGTGCCGGTGATCAACTCGGTCACCGGGTGCTCCACCTGCAGCCGGGTGTTCATTTCCATGAAATAGAAATCGCCGTCCGGCCCGGCGATGAATTCCACCGTGCCGGCACCGACATAGCCCACTGCCTGCGCCGCATCCACCGCTGCCTTGCCCATCGCTGCGCGCCTGGCTTCGCTCATGCCGGGCGCAGGCGCTTCTTCCAGCACCTTCTGGTGGCGGCGCTGCACCGAGCAGTCGCGTTCGAACAGGTACACCACCTCGCCATGCGTATCGCCGAACACCTGGATTTCGATATGCCGCGGCCGCTGGACATATTTTTCCACCAGCACGTGTGCATTGCCGAATGCCGACTGCGCTTCGCGCTGGCAGCTGGCCAACGCGTCTTCGAAGGCGGCGCTGGCATCCACGCGGCGCATGCCCTTGCCGCCACCGCCCGCACTGGCCTTGATCAACACCGGGTAGCCGATGGCATCGGCCTGCGCACGCAGAAATGCCGGTACTTGTTCGTCGCCGTGGTAACCCGGCGTCAGCGGCACGCCGGCCCGCTGCATCAGTGCCTTGGCCGCACTCTTGTCGCCCATCGCGCGAATCGCCGCTGCCGGCGGGCCGATGAAGACGATGCCAGCGTGCGCACATGCCTCGGCAAATGCCGCGTTTTCCGACAGGAAGCCATATCCAGGATGGATCGCCTGCGCACCGGTGGCGCGTGCCGCTTGCAGAATCGCTTCGCCACGCAGATAACTCTGCTGCGCGGGGGCGGCGCCGATATGCACCGCCTCGTCCGCCAGGCGCACATGCCGTGCATTGCGGTCTGCATCCGAGTACACCGCCACCGTTGCAATGCCCAGCGTGCGGCAGGTGGCGATGACCCGGCAGGCGATCTCGCCGCGATTGGCGATCAGGATCTTGTCGAAGGGCGCTTGCGTTGCTGCGGCGATAGGGTCGCGCTGGGTCATCGGATCAGTCTCTGCACGTCGCCGTAGCGGCGGGTCGTCTTACGAAGATAAACGGCTTGTCTGTTTGCATCTGGACATCGAGCGCGAGCAGGTTGCCTGTTACACGGCATGGTGTCGCTGCAAGCCAACTGCGCGAACCTCCACGATTGCCGGCCCGCATATCCCAACCTCACGCCACAGCCTGCACACCGGCAGCGGGCGCCGCAGCACGCACAAGTGCGGCGGCGGTGCCCCTGTACTCACATGCGAAACACACCAAAGCGCGTGGGTTCGATCGGCGCATTCAAGGCTGCCGACAATCCCAGGCCCAGCACGCGGCGCGTATCGGCCGGGTCGATGATGCCATCGTCCCAGAGCCGTGCACTGGCGTAATACGGATGTCCCTGCTGCTCGAACTGCGCGAGGATCGGCGCCTTGAACGCATCCTCGTCTTCGCCCGACCACGCGCCACCCTTGGCTTCGATGCCGTCGCGACGCACGGTGGCCAACACGCTGGCCGCCTGTTCGCCGCCCATCACGCCGATGCGGGCGTTTGGCCACATCCACAAGAAGTTCGGCGAATAGGCACGCCCGCACATGCCGTAGTTGCCCGCACCGAACGAGCCGCCGATCACCACGGTGAACTTGGGCACCTTGGCGCAGGCCACCGCCATCACCAGCTTGGCGCCGTCCTTGGCGATGCCGCCATGCTCATACTTGCGTCCGACCATGAAGCCGGTGATGTTCTGCAGGAATACCAGCGGAATGCCGCGCTGCGTGCACAGCTCGATGAAGTGCGCGCCCTTGAGCGCGGACTCGGAAAACAGGATGCCGTTGTTGGCAATGATGCCGACCGGGTAGCCATGCAGATGCGCAAACCCCGTCACCAGCGTACTGCCATAGCGCGGTTTGAATTCGTCCAGGCGCGAATCGTCGACGATGCGCGCAATCACTTCGCGCACATCGAACGGCTTGCGCGTGTCGGCAGGAATCACGCCATACAGTTCGTCGGCGGCATAGCGTGGTGGCAACGGTGCCTGCAGCGCCAGCGCTGCGGCAGGTTTGCGCCAGTTGAGCTGGGCGATGATGGTGCGCACGCGCGCCAGCGCCTGCAGATCGTTGTCGGCAAAGTGATCGGCCACGCCGGAAATGCGCGTATGCACATCGGCGCCGCCCAGGTCTTCAGCACTGACTACTTCGCCGGTGGCGGCCTTTACCAGCGGCGGGCCACCCAGGAAGATGGTGCCTTGCTCGCGCACGATCACCGTTTCATCGCTCATTGCCGGCACATAGGCGCCGCCGGCGGTGCACGAGCCCATCACGCACGCAATCTGCGGAATGCCGTTGGCCGACAGGTTGGCCTGGTTGTAGAAGATGCGTCCGAAGTGGTCGCGGTCGGGAAACACTTCGTCCTGCAACGGCAGGAATGCACCGCCCGAATCGACCAGATAGATGCACGGCAGCCGGTTTTGCTGCGCGATCTCCTGCGCACGCAGATGCTTCTTCACCGTCATCGGGTAATAGGTGCCGCCCTTGACGGTGGCATCGTTGGCCACGATCACGCATTCCACGCCGGACACGCGGCCGATACCGGCCACGACGCCCGCGCACGGAACCTGGTCGTCGTACATGCCATGCGCGGCCAGGGGAGCGATTTCCAGCAATGGGCTGCCCGGATCGAGCAAGGCATCGATGCGCTCGCGCACCAGCAGCTTGCCGCGTGCGGTGTGTTTGGCGCGTGCGGTGTCGCTGCCGCCACGGGCGGTCTGGGCGAGGGTGCGGCGCAGGTCGTCGATCACCGCGCGCATCGCCGCAGCGTTGTGTTGAAAATTCTCGCCGCTGACCTGCAGCTGGCTATCGATCACGCTCATGGTGGCTCCGTCAGGCGGTGCGTTCGAACAACTCGCGGCCGATCAGCATGCGCCGGATTTCCGAGGTGCCCGCGCCAATCTCGTACAACTTGGCATCGCGCCACAGGCGTCCGGTGGGGTATTCGTTGATGTAGCCGTTGCCGCCCAGCACCTGGATGGCCTGGCCGGTCAGCCAGGTTGCCTTCTCGGCGGCGTAAAGGATGGCGCCGGCTGCATCCTGGCGGGTGGTGCGCCCGGCATCGCAGGCGCGTGCCACCGCATAGACATACGCGCGGCAGGCGTTGAGCCCCACGTACATGTCGGCCAGCTTGGCCTGCATCAACTGGAAGGTGCCGATCGGCTCGCCGAACTGCTTGCGCTCGTGCACGTACGGCAACACCACGTCCATGGCTGCGGCCATCAGCCCCAGTGGCCCGCCGGCCAGCACCACGCGTTCGAAATCCAGCCCGGACATCAGTACACGCACGCCGCCGTTGAGCGTGCCGAGCACGTTTTCCGCCGGCACTTCGCAATCGGTGAATACCAGCTCGCAGGTGTTGGAGCCGCGCATGCCCAGCTTGTCCAGCTTCTGTGCGGTGGAAAAGCCCGGCATGCCCTTCTCGACGATGAAGGCGGTGATGCCGCGCGCGCCGGCGTCCGGGTCGGTCTTGGCGTACACCACCAGCACGTCGGCATCCGGGCCGTTGGTGATCCACATCTTGCTGCCGTTGAGCACAAAGCGGTCGCCGCGCGCATCGGCGCGCAGCTTCATCGACACCACGTCCGAACCGGAGCCGGCTTCGCTCATCGCCAGCGCGCCCACATGCTCGCCACTGCACAGCTTGGGCAGGTAGCGTTGCTTCTGCTCGTGGCTGGCGTTCTTACGTAGCTGGTTCAGGCACAGATTGGAGTGTGCGCCATACGACAGCCCGATCGCGCCGCCAGCACGCGAAATCTCTTCCATCGCCACCACGTGCGCCAGATAGCCCATGCCGCTTCCGCCGTATTCTTCTTCGACGGTCAGGCCGAGCAGGCCTTGCTCGCCGAGCAGGCGCCAGAGCTGGCCGGGGAACACGTTATCGTGGTCGGCTGCCGCGGCCAGCGGAGCGATATGGTGGCTGGCGAAGGCGGCCACGCTTTCGCGCAGCAGGTCGATCTCTTCGCCAAGCTCGAAGTTCAAGGACGGCACATGCATGCAACAACTCCACAGGGATCGGGATGTGCCGGGTGGGAGCGGGCGGGCCGCGCGGCGGATGCGGCCAGACTAGCGGTCCGCGACAAAAAAGTGAACTAAAATTCAACTATTGAACCCAGAATCACACCATGGCTTACCGACGCTCCGCCCTGATGGAAGAACGCCTGGCCGGCAACCGCGAGCGCATCCTGCACGCGGCCCGCGTCCTGATCGCCGAAGGCGGCTACCGCAATGCACCGGTCACCGCGGTGGCAGCGGCCGCGGGCGTCTCGACCGGGCAGATTTATCGACATTTCCCATCGAAAGCCGAACTTTTCGTAGAAGTTTTAAACGAGGCAGTACAGCGCGAGATGGCCATCCTGCGTGCCATTGCGGCCACCCAGGCCAGCGCAGCCGAACGTCTGCGTAGCGCAATCGCTACCTTCGTGCGGCGGGCGCTGGCCGGCCCGGCGCTGGCATACGCCTTCATCGCCGAGCCGGTGGAAAGCGAGGTCGACGCCGAGCGCATCCGCGGCCGCCGCCAGTTCGGTGAGGTGTTTCGCCAGCTGCTTGCCGAAGGCGTGGCGGCCGGGGAGTTTCCGCAGCAGTCGCTGGACGCCGCGGCTGCCTGCATCGTCGGCGCGTTCACCGAGGCCTTGGTGGGGCCGATCGCCCCCAGCCGTGGCGATCCGCACCAGGGCGAGCAACTGGTCGAAGCGATCTGCAGCTTCTGTCTGCGTGCGGTAGGGGCAGCGCAAGCGGGCAGCTGACAGTGCACTGACCACGCACGGAGATGTGCCTCCCAGATACAGCTGACTGTGCATATACTGTGCACCTACCCTGCCGGAGCCGTGCGATGGTCGCCGTTCTCAATCCCCTGGCCTTGACCGAACGCCTGCGCGTGCCGGACCGGACCATCTTGTCGCCGTCGGCCATGGCCGGCCTGCTGGATCTTTCGCAACAGGAACTGGCCGAGCTGGCCGGCGTGCATCGCAACAGCCTGCGCGTGCACCCGGAAAGCCCGCGCGTGCAGGACTTGCTGCGCAATTTGTCGCGGCTGCTGGTGGCGATGGCGCAGGTGCAACCGGACGAGCGCCAGGTGGTGTTCCACCTCAAGAACACGCCGATTCCGGCGTTCGAGTTCGCCACCTTGCTGGAAGTGGTCAAGCAGGGGCGCACCGACGATGCGCTGACCTATCTGCGCACGGTCGCCGCAGGGGCGGCCGGTTGAAGCTGAGCGCCCCGGCGCACTGCACGCTCTATCGCGCCTTTACCCCGCGCTGGGCCGCCGAACCGCTGAGCGGTGCCGGTGCGGCGCGCTCGGGTGGGCGTTTCAATCGCTTCGGCCAGCCGGCGCTCTATCTGTCGCTGCAACTGGAAACCACCGCGGCCGAATATGCCCATGCCGCCCCGTTCCTGCCACCGTTGACGCTGGTCAGTTACGCCGCCGATCTTCCGGCATTGGCCGATCTGCGTTTGCTCGATGCCAGCTGGGATGCGGTGTGGGCCGACTGGGCCGACGACTGGCGCAAGGCGCTGGTCAACAAGATCGAACCGGTGAGCTGGGTGCTCGGCGACCTGCTGCGCGAAGCAGAGATTCCTGGCGTGATCTTCCCCAGCATGGCGCGGCCGGCAGGCGTCAACGTGGTGCTGTTTCTGGACATGCTGCAGCCCGAGCGCGTGCTGCAGGTGCTTGACGATGGCCGCCTGCCGCGCGATGGCCGCAGCTGGGGTGATCCGCCGACCGTTGAGCTCGGCGATCCGGTCGAACGATGACGCGTGTTCCTTATGCTGGTCGTTGCCGCCGGGTCGGCATGCAAACGCACGCAGCAGGCATCTGACAGCTGCGCCCCACCTTCAACCAAGCAGCACCTGCACCACACCCGCCAGCACCGGTGCGGCCACTGCGGCCGGCACGATCGCGCCGCGCCGATACGGCAGCAGCCACAGCGACAACACCGCCGCACTGGCGGTCAACGTGCCCAGCCATAGCACTGCGCCGATGCCCCAACCCTGCGCATGCACCGCCAACGCGAAGGTGAGACACAGCAGCAACCACCCCACCACACGCAACTGGCGCGACCGTGTGGTGCCCAGCAGGCGGCCGCGCAACTGCTGCTGATGCTTGTCCATCGCCAGGCACAGCGCAGCAAAGCCGGAAAAATTCAACGCCAGCAACAGCAGCACGCTCATGCGCCTTCCTGGAGCGGCGCGGTCGGCGTTGCGGCAACAGCGCGCGCGCGTCGCGCCGAAGCCGGCTGCGGCGCTTTCCAACGCTGCAAGCGAAAGCCGGCGATGCCCAGGCACAGGCCCAGGAACAGGCACACCAGATCCACACCAGCCAGTGCCCATTGCCCGGCCGGCAGCGTCACGCCCAGGTGCACATCGGTGGTGAGTGCGTTGAGCACCGGCACCAGCGCGAACAACGCCGCGCCCAGATACAACTGCCAGCTCCACATCCCACGCCGTGGCCACGCGAATGCCGCCAGCAATGCCGTGGCCCACGCAGCAAAAAACACATTGGCCTCCATCGCTGCGCGCGCATCCAGGTTCACCGGCAACACGCGGTTGGCCCAGAAGAAACTGGCGAAGGCGATCGGCAAACCGGCCACGGTGCCGATATTGAGTGCGTCCACCAGGCGCAGGCCGAAGCCGATGCGCCCGGCTTTCAAATGCTTGGGGCGTTCTTTCACCGCCCACATCACCACCCCGCTGGCCACCATCAGGCAGCCCAGCAGGCCGGAGCCGAAAAACAGCGCGCGCAGCCATGGACCGGCGAAATGGGCCAGATGCAGACCCACCATCACCCCACGCGTCTGGCTGGCACCGCCCGGCGGCCCGCTGCGTTGCAGGCGCTCGCCACTCACTGCATCGAACAGGATGGAGGGCACGTCGGTGGACAGGTTGTCGGCCAATTGGCTCACCCCGACGGCAGCATGCGCATCGTTGGGCAGCGACACCGCCACGTTGCCTGCCTCGCCACCACGCCAGTCGCTGCGCGCACGTGCCACGAACTGCTCCAGCGGCAGCATGCGCGCCGGTATGCCCGCGGCCTTGCGCGTATCGGCCACACGATTGGCCGCCTCGTCGTAGAAGCGCATCTCATCGCCTGCATAGCGCGCCTTGATGCCCCACGGCAGGTACATGAACATCAAGGTCACGATGCCGGTATAGGTAATCATCGCGTGGTACGGCAACGCGGTCACCGCGCTGACGTTGTGGAAATCCAGCCACGACCGCAGCCCCTTGCCCGGGTGGAAGGTAAAGAAGTCCTTGAAGATTTTCTTGTGCGTGATCACCCCGCTGATGATCGCCACCAGCATGAACATCGCGCAGAACCCCACGATGTAGCGCGCCCACATCACCGGCACGTAGTGCAGGTCGAAATGCAGCCGGTAGAAGAATTCGCCGCCCAGCGTGTCGCGTGCAGCGATGTCCTTGCCGGTGGCCGGGTCGATGATGGCGGTGCCGTACAGTTGCCGGCGCTCTGCCGGTTTGCCGTCGGCGGGCGCGGGATTCTGCCAGTACATGCTCACCACCGGAGTGCGCGGATCCGGCAAGGTGATGTTCCAGCTCACCGCATCGGCTGCGTGTGTCTGCAGATACTGCTCGGCGCTGCGCAGTGCGGTGGCGGTGCTCACGGTAGTGGCGGGCAGTTCCGGGCGCATCCAGCGGCTGATTTCGTCGCGGTAATAACTGGCCGTGCCACCCATGAAGATCAGCAGCAAGACCCAGCCGACCAGTAGCCCGGTCCAGGTGTGGAGCCACGCCATCGATTGGCGAAAACCCTGCTTCATGCCGCGCTCCGTTGCAGCCACGCGGCCAGCGCAAACAGCAGCGCCGCCGGCACCGCGATGCCGGCCCAGGCACGCCACACGCTGGCGGTGGCGAAGGCCCACAACGGCGCACACGCGCACACCACGATCCCGATCAGCATGCTGGTCAATACCGCTTCGCTGCGGGGCATCGGCAACACCAGCGCCAGCGACAGATTGGTGGCGCTGGCCAGCGCGTAGCCACCGAAGATGGCTGCCAGCGTGCGCGCAAGCACGCCCAGCCAGGGGCGCCTGAACCAGCCAAGCGGCAGGGGCGATGCGCTGGACATCACGCCACCGCGCGCAATGGACGTGGAGCAAGCGCCACAGCGCAGCGCCACGTCGCCAGGCCGGGTGGGCCGGCAACCGCAAGTGGTTCCCGCTTATGCCGTAGGACGCGCAAGCCAGGAGTCGCCGCGGCGCAGCAGCGACGCCTGTTCCATGCGTGCACGGGAGCTGTGCCGACCATGCTTACTCGGCCAGGAACGTCAGCGTGCTGATGTGATGCACCATCGATACCTGCTTGCCGGCGATCTCGCGCTTCACCGGTTCCTTGTTGGTGGCCACCAGGATGTGGCGGCCCGCCCGCAGCGTGGGCAGCGTCACCTGGCCCTTGGCATCGGAGGTCAGCGTCTTCTGCCATTTCTGCGGGTCGATCACCGTCACGTCCACCTTGGGCAGTGGCTTATTGCGATACAGCACGGTCAGCGTATTGCTGTTGGCAGCGGTGGGGACCAGTTCGAAATCGAGCTTTGCAGCCGCTGTGGTACGGCCGGCGCGTGCGTAATAGCTCACCGTCTCGAAACCGCCGGCTTCGCCCTTCCATGGCTCGAACACGCTGTCGTCGCTCAACCACGCATCGCCGCTGCCGGCCAGCGGCGCGGTCAGGAACTCGGTCCCGCGCTGCAGTGGACCGGCCTTGCCGGTAGTGCCGAATACGCTTGGTTTGACGACGCGCTTGATCTCGTCTTCGCCGTGGTCCAGCGCGTCCTGCGCCGGCTCACCGAAGAAGATGCGCACCGGGCCGCTGCCGTCGCGCTCGATCCAGATTTCGTGGGCCTGGGCAGACAGGCTGATGCTGGCCAAGGCCAGGCAGGACAGCAGGAAGGATTTCATCGCGACGACTCCTCAAGGACGGGACCGGCGAGGCGAGAACCGCGCCACCGTGGTTGTTGGGAATGATACGCAATTCCCACAACGCAGACCAATGCGCGGTATGCGGCGCTGCGGCAATTGACCCGCCGAGGCGAGCGTGCCCACGCACAGAAGCATCCACCCACCGGGCACGCAGCGCCCATCGCTGCGAAAACTGTCATGCAGGCTGGTCAGACTGGCGCAAAGTGTGCTCTATACTGCGGCGCTAGCAGAGGTCTTCGACCAACAGCCAGGGGTGAGCGCGTGCGGAATTACGACCTCGAGTTCCTGAAAAAATTCTCGATGGTGATCGGTTTACTCGTGGTGATCACCCTGGGCCTGATCGCCCTGGCAGCGTATTTGCAACGCGCTATCCCCGACGAAGTCTCGCCCACTGCCGCAAAACGCGTGCTGCAACGCATTGCGCCTGCCGGCGCGGTCTATGCCGGTGCCACTGGCGCGTCCGCGCAGGCCGCAGCCCAGGCCGCAGCGCTGGCCAAGGCCGCCTCGCAGTCCGCTTACGGCGGTACGACCGACGGCAAGACCATCTTCAACAACCTGTGCACCGCCTGCCACACCACCGGTGTCGGCAAGGCGCCCACGCTGGACCATTCGCATTGGGATGCACGCATCGCACAGGGCAAGGACGCCTTGTACAAGCACGCGATCGAGGGCTACACCGGTCCGGATGGCGGCATCATGCCTCCCAAGGGCGGCAACCCGGCGCTGACCGAAGAGCAGGTACGCGCCACCGTCGACTGGATGCTGGGCAACCTCAAGTAGGGCTTGGCAGGTTGGCGGGGAGGATGGGGTTGCGATTTCCCGCCTGGTACCGCGCATTGGCTGCGTGGCGTACCCGATCCAACGCGTCGCCCGCAGACGTGACCTAGGCGCTGCAGCACCGCATCAGTGCACGCGTTAGCCGCATCGCGGTTGCGCAGCGCACGTGCCTGGCGGTCATTCCCCTGGTTTGCTAGCCTGTTTCCGCGCTTTTTCGTTATCACGCGCCGCCTTCCGGGCGGCGTTTGCGTTTGATCCACTCATCGGAGTCGTTCGATGTCGCCTCGCCCGCTGGTTGTGCTCGGTTTGATTGGTCTGTTGGCCCCGTTGCTGTGCAGCGCTGCCGATGGTGCCGCGCAGCGGCTCTCGATTGCCGACGTGCAGGGCGAAGACAGCCGCAGCCCGTACGACGGCCGCGTGGTGGAGGTGGAAGGCATCGTCACCGCCGATACGCGCGTGGGGCTGGCCGGCCTGTTCGTGCAGCAGCCCGGGTTCGAACCGCGGCGCTCGCATGGCCTGTTCGTTACCGGGGCCGGCAATGCCGAGCTGGCGGTGGGCGACCGCGTGCGCATCGTCGGCACCGTGCGCGAGGTCTCGGCAGGTGGCGAGGCGAGCCTGACCAGCGTGGACGCCAGCAGCATCGAGCGGCTTGCCAGCGGCCAGCCGGTGCCGGTGCGCATGCTCAGCGGCCCGCCGGCCAACTGGGAAGCGCTGGAAGGCGAACACGTGCGTATCGCCTCGCTCACGCTCAATGGCAGCGACCGCCTGGACACCTATGGCGAGCTGGTCGCCGCGTTCGGCGGACGTCTGTGGCAGCCGAGCGAGGTCGCCGCTGCCGGCACGCCGGCGTTCGCGCAGGTGCAGGCCGATAACGCACGCCGTCGCGTGTTGCTGGACGATGCGCGCAACGGCCGCAGCCCGAAGACGGTGTCGTATCTGCCGGCCGATCCGGTGTTGCGCAGCGGCAGCTTGCTCAAATCGGTCGATGGCATCGTCGATCAACGCTACGACGGCAACTACCGCATCCAGGTGCTGAGCCCGCTGACCTTGCCGGCGATGCCCACAGCCGTTGCACCGCAGGTGGGCGGCGATCTGCGTATTGCCTCGTTCAACCTGGAGAATTTCTTCAACGGCAATGGCCGTGGCGGTGGCTTCCCGACCAAGCGTGGCGCACGCACGCACGAACAGTTCCAGGCGCAGCTGGCCAAGCTGGTCGCCACCATCGTGCCCCTGGGCGCCGACGTGGCTGCGCTGATGGAAGTGGAAAACGACGGCAACGGCGCCGATGCGGCCGTCTCGCAACTGGTGGCCGCGCTCAACGCCGCCGGCAAGGACAAGGATTGGCAGTTCGTCGATACCGGCAGCGGCCCGGGCGAGGATGCGATCCGGGTCGGCATCCTCTATCGCAGCTCGCAGGTCACCCCGGTCGGCAAGCCGGCCACGCTGACCGGCGGGCCGTTCGAGAACCACAGTCGCGTGCCGCTGGCACAGGCGTTCCGCAGTGCGCGCGGCGCCACCTTCGTGGTGGTCGCCAATCACTTCAAGTCCAAGGGCTGCGGCAACGCCAGCGGTGCCGACGCCGATCAGCAGGACGGCCAGGCCTGCTGGAATGCCACCCGTACCGAATCGGCCAAGCGGTTGCACCAGTGGCTGCAGACCGACCCCACTGGGGCGCAGACCAAGCTCGCCGTGCTGCTGGGCGACTTCAATGCCTATGCGATGGAAATGCCGATGCGCAGCCTGCGCGCCAGCGGCTGGCAGGACGCGTTTGCCGTGGCCGGCGTGAAGCAGCCCTACAGCTACGTGTACGACGGCCTGAGCGGGCGGCTGGACCATGCCTTGCTCAGCCCGGCGATGGCCAAGCAGCTGCGTGGCGCGGCCGAATGGCATATCAATGCCGATGTCATGGACGCGGCCGGCTACCTCAAGCGCAACCTGCCCGGGCCGTGGCGCAGCTCCGATCACGACCCGGTGTTGCTGGGTTTTTCGCTGTAGCGCTGCCGATCATGGCTGTGCAGGCTGCGTGCGTGCCTGGGCAAATCGGGGACGAGCGTACTGCTGCAAACCGGCCGCTCATCGATGATTGCGTAGGCCGCCGTCAAGCCAAGCGGACGCGGCGGACGAGGACGCGAAGGTGATCACGGCGGCAGCATGCTGCACGCCGACGCCGACGTGGTGCACGGCATGCATTGAGGTGTTCGAGCGCCAGCAGGGCGCGCATCGACCGGCGGATGCGTGTGCAACTTCACTTCCGCCTGGCGCCGCTCCAGCAATGGCGCCGTACGCCGAACGGCCGCTAGTTCGCGCACGCCCCATGTCGGCGACGCAGCCTCAGATTGAGCAGATGCGTGCTGGCCAGCAGCAGGCTGCCGGCGACCGTGACCGCTGTCTCCAGCGCATCGCCGACCAGGCCGCTCGCTCCAATCGCCAGCCCGGCCAGTCCGCACAGCGCCAGCACCCAGACCGGCGCCGGCAGCGCGTGCCGGCGATGCGTACTCCATAGCGCGTAGCCGCTCATCGGCACCGCCGCCGTGGCGAACACCACGTGGACCCACTCGGCCCGGCTCCAGGCGCCCAGCAGCGGCAGCGTGGCCGCCAGCAGCGGCAGGGCCAGGCAATGCAATAGGCACAACCCGGACAAGGCGATGGCCGAGCTGTCCAGCAGGGAGGCGGTGGCGCGCATCAGAAGCATCCGGTCGATTAATGTTATAGAGTAACACCTCTCTCCCGCCAGGCTCTCAGGATGTCTCTGTCCCCCAAGCGCGATGCGCGCCTTCCCGTCACCGTGTTGTCCGGCTTCCTGGGTGCGGGCAAGACCACCTTGCTCAATCGCATCCTGCACAACCGCGACGGCTTGCGGGTGGCGGTGATCGTCAACGATATGAGCGAGGTCAACATCGACGCGCAGCTGGTTCGCGAGGGCGGCGCGGCGTTGCGGCGCACCGAAGAGACGCTGGTGGAATTCAGTAACGGCTGCATCTGCTGCACGCTGCGCGACGATTTGCTGCAGGAAGTGCGGCGGCTGGCCGAGCAGGGCCGCTACGACTATCTGCTGATTGAATCGACCGGTATTGCCGAGCCGATGCCGGTGGCAGCCACCTTCGCGGTGCGCGATGCCGATGGTTTCAGCCTGTCGGACATCGCCCGGCTCGACACCATGGTGACGGTGGTGGACGGCAGCCGTTTCCTGGAGGACTTCGGCTCGGCTGCCACATTGGCCGAACTGGGCCAGCAGGCCGGCCCGGACGACACGCGCGGGCTGGTGCAGTTGCTGGGCGAACAGGTGGAGTTCGCCGATGTGCTGGTGATCAGCAAGTGCGACCGCATCGACGCGCCGCAGCGGCAACGCCTTCGCGCCGTGCTGCGTGCGCTCAACCGCGACGCGGCAATCGTGGATGCCGCGCACGGGGATGTGCCGCTGCAGCAGCTGCTGGACACCGGGCGTTTCGATTTCACCCGTGCGCAGCTGGCGCCGGGCTGGATGCAGGAGCTGCGCGGCCAGCACACGCCCGAGACCGAGGAATACGGCATCAGCAGCTTCGTGTACCGCGCACGCCGGCCATTCCATCCACAGCGCTTCGCGCGCATGGTGCACAGTGGCTTGCCGCAGGTGATCCGCAGCAAGGGCTTCTTCTGGCTGGCCAGTCGCATGGATTGGGTCGGCGAGTTGTCCAGCGTGGGCGGCGCCACCCAGACCAGCGCGGCCGGGTTCTGGTTCGCTGCGCGCCACCGTGTGGATGCGCAGGCGGTCGGCCAGCCGCTGCAGACGAGCGTCACGCCGCTGCCCTACACCGATATCGGCTGGCAACGGCAACAGACGCAGTGCTGGACCGCGCCACTGCCGCAACCGCACGAGGTGGGCGATGCCAACGAATACGCCGCGATGCAGCGGCTGTGGCATCCGCTCTGGGGCGACCGCCGCCAGGAGCTGGCGGTGATCGGCGTGGACATGGATGCACCGCGTACACGCGCCGCGCTGGACGCGTGCCTGCTCAGCGATCAGGAACTACGGCAGGGGCCGGCGCAATGGCAACTGCTGGACGACCCGTTCCCGCACTGGGCGCGTTGACGCCAGCACTGCTGCTACCTGCCAGGCGAGTTGCTGCCATCGGCAGCCTCATCGCGCTGGCGACATCCAAGTTTGAGGTCAACGGCGCGCCGTGTCGTGGCTGGCTCCGAGGCCTAAGCGGGCACTGGCGCCCGCGCATGCTTGCGCGCAACGAGGAAGTGCTCAATAGAAATAGCCGTTTTCGAACTGTTCCTGTTGGGCATCACGTTCGCTCTGCTCCATTCGCGCACGCTCCTGCGCGGTCGTGGGAATGCTGTCCATCAAGCGTGGCGCACCCATCCGGTGCAGCTGGTCGTCGGTGCGCTTGACGATCTCTTCCAGTGCCAGCACGTTGGTGTAGCCCTGCATCATGCGTTCCAGGCGTTCGATCTTGTCGGGCTCAGCACCGCTCTCCTTCAAGGATTCCAGGCGCCGCTGTGCGCGCGTGTAATACCTGGCCATCTTGGTCATGTCGATATTCTCGCGACGGACCGCAAGCAACGCACGGCGATTGGACTGCATCACATCCTGCTGGACCATGGCCAGCCGACTAGTGGTGGTTCTCGGTGCAGCGATCTTCTCCAATGGCGCCAGCGCCGCCAACATTCCATCGAGCTGCCGATCGCGCACGGCGTCGCGCTCGGCGATCAGGGCTGCACGCATCTCGAACACCGCTCGCTCTTCCGTGCCGGGGGCGCGGCGCTCTTTGTAGAGACGCTGCCTGATGCGGTGGCACTGCGCGTTCAGCGCGGCCAATTCCAGATTCATGTTGCGCACCGGGCGTGGCCGCCTGGACGGCGAGGGCCGCGCCGGTATCGCCGCGCTCGGGGATGCAGCCGGCGCCGGCCGCAGCGGGGGCATTGGCTGCTGCGGCTGCCGTAGCTGATCGCGCCTGGCTGCACTTGGAAGATGTTGTTGCCACGGTTGCCCGGGGCCGTCTTGAGGTCGTTGGGGGCGCTCTGCAGTGCGTGCCGTCGGCAGCGGCTGCTGTCTGAGCGTTGCGGTCTGCCTCGGTTCCCCACTGCGCGGCGCTGGCACTGCGGTAGGCGCCTTCCATCGTGCCTCGACGCGCGCCTGCGGTCGCGTTGAGGGTTGGCCTATTTCGCGCCTGGCACCGTGATGTGCGGGTGCGGGTGCAGGTGCAGGTGCAATCTGCGTAGGCTGGCTCTGCGCCGTTTTTGTGGCTGGCGCTGTCATGCACATCAACGGCAACTGTTTGCGTAGCGTTGCCAGCGACTTGCGTGCCGATGCCAGCATGCCTTGCCGCAATTTGGCCGCCCCCTGCGCGGTGCCGGCCTTGGGCGCGTAAGACAGTGGGTGCAACGAAGGCGTGGCCGCAGCGGACGTGTTCGGATCGGTGGCTGCCGGATTGAGCGGCTCCGGGGCAACTGGATGAGTGCTGCGAAAGAGCGAAGTCAGGCGCATCACAAACTCCCGCGGGAATGCACGCTCATGCTAGCGACCGCCAAGCGGCGCGGAAGGCCGATGGCGAACCGACGTCGCGCAGGCCGAAAGCCCGCGTCAACCCAGACCGATTCCCCAGGCGATCGCCGCGATGGCCGGTGCGGCCAGTGCCAGCCCCAACCAGCCGCGCAGGCCCAGGCGTTCGGCAAATCCTAATTTGCCCACCATTGCCCCCAACACGACCACACCCAGATTCATGCTGGCAAAGACGATCGCCGGGCTGTGCGGCAGCAGCTGGTGCGCACGTACGTAACAGAGAATGTTGCCGAAATTGAGCGCACCCAACAGCACGCCGGCTAGCATGCTGCGCGTGCTCAGGCGTGCGCCACGTGTCCAACGCACGCTCTGCACGCCAAGCATCAGCAAGAAGGCCAGCGCAAAGCACAACGTCAACGAGGTCAGCGATGGTGTCCCGGCCTGCGCGATGTGCTTGAGCAGCAGGTCGATGAGCGCAAAGCCCATCCAGACGCCAATCAGCCAGGGCAGGCCGGTTGTGCTCGGCAGTGGATCGGTCGCGACGTGCTGACGGGGGCGTCGCACGATGCACACGATGGCCACCATGCCCAGCGCAAGACCTGCCAGCTTCCAGCCATTGACCGGTTCGCCGAAAACGGTGAAGGCGGCGGCCAACGAGAGCACCAACGACAAGCGTTGCGCAACATCGGTGCGCACGATGCCGGCCACCGCGACCGACCGCGCCAGCACCAGGAAGATGGAGGGCAGCGCCACGGCCAGCAACAGCAATGCCAACCAGGGCGCGGTCGTGGAGCGCAGCGTGTCCAGCGCAGGATGCAGGACCAGCCAGGCCAGGAGTGCAGCGGTGGCGTAGTTCCAGGTAATGGCCTGAAACACGTCGATCCGGTGGCGTGGCGCAAGCTTCAACAGCACCGACACCAGGACACTGCAGACAACGGCAAACAGCAGAAAATGCATGGGCAACGCAACGAAGTGTGCAGGCAGGGCGATGAACGCGGCCGGCGGGGCGGCTATTATGCAGGCATGTCCAATCCTTCATTCCCCACCGAATCGGCTGCGTTGACCTTGGAGGGGCCGGTCGGCCCGCTGGATGTTGCGGTCGATCTGCCCGAGCCGGATGTTGCCGCACACGCGGTCACCGCCATCTTCTGCCATCCGCTCTCCACCGAGGGCGGCAGCATGCACAACAAGGTCGTCACCATGGCCGCGCGCGCGCTGCGCGAGCTGGGCATCACCGTGGTGCGCTTCAATTTCCGCAGCGTCGGCAATTCTGCCGGTGCGTTCGACCATGGCAATGGCGAGCAGGACGATCTGCGCGCGGTTGCCGACTGGGTGCGTGCGCAGCGGCCAGGCCATACGTTGTGGTTGGGCGGTTTCAGCTTCGGCGCATATGTTTCGCTGCGCGCCGCCGGCTCGCTCGAACCGCAGGTGCTGATCTCGATCGCGCCACCGGCCGGGCGCTGGGATTTCAGCGACATCCAGCCGCCGGCGCAATGGTTGGTGATCCAGGGTGATGCCGACGAAATCGTCGACCCGCAAGCGGTCTACGACTGGCTGGACACGCTGGAACAGCAACCCGAGCTGGTTCGGATGCCCGATACCAGCCATTTCTTCCACCGCAAATTGATCGACCTGCGCGGTGCGATCCAGCATGGTGTCCGGCGCTGGTTGCCGGCCGCCGTCTGACCGCGGCACGGCCCACGCGTATCGCCAGGCGATGCGCTGTTGAGCGGTCCGGGCAACAGCCGGCGGCCCGCGGAGAATGCAATGAGTGAGATGACCCCGTCGCAGCGCTACGCCGCCGGCGTACAACGCGGCGATTGGCGCGCCGACCCTGCGCAGCAGGCGGCCCTGGCGGAGCTGGACCGCATCCACGAGGCGCTGGTGGACAGCGCGCAGGATGGTTGGCTGGACCGGCTGTCGGCATTCTGGAAGAAGCCCGAGCCGGTGCGCGGCTTGTACTTCTGGGGCGGTGTCGGACGCGGCAAGACCTTTCTGGTCGATCTGTTCTACGACGGCCTGCCGATCAAGCAGAAATACCGCACCCACTTCCACCGTTTCATGCGCGGCGTGCACGAGCAGTTGCGCGAGCACGCCGGTCAAAGCGATCCGCTGGCACGCATCGCCCAGCAGTGGCGCGAGAACCTGCGCGTGCTGGTGCTGGACGAATTCTTCGTCACCGATATCGGCGATGCGATGCTGCTGGCACGCTTGCTCGAACGTTTGTTCGCCGAAGGCGTGACGCTGGTGACCACGTCCAACACCGCGCCGGAAAACCTCTATGCCAACGGCTTGCAGCGCGACAGTTTCATGCCGGCGATCGGGTTGTTGCAGAAGTTCTGCGTGGAGCTTTACGCCGAAGGCACCGAGGATTACCGCATGCGCGCACTGACGCGTTCGCCGGTGTATCGCGCGCCATTGGATGCACAGGCCGACGACTGGCTTGCGCAGCGTTGGGCCGAGTTGAGCGGCAACGCCGAGGCGCGTGCCGGCAATATCGAAATCGAAGCACGCAAGATTCCGGTGCGCGCACGCGGCAAGAGCATCGCCTGGTTCGATTTTGCTGCGCTATGCGAAGGTCCGCGCGGACCTAGCGACTACATCGAGATTGCGCGCGAATTCACCACCGTCTTGCTGGGCGGCATTCCGCACTTCGACCGCATGAACGAAGACGCCGCGCGCCGCTTCGTCAACCTGATCGACGAGCTGTACGACCGCCATGTCAATCTGGTCTGCACTGCGCAGGACGCACCGCCGTCCTTGTACAGCGGCCAGCGCCTGGCCGGTGCGTTCGAGCGCACCGCTTCGCGCCTGATCGAAATGCAGAGCGCCGATTACCTGGCAACGGCGCATCGCGCGTGAGCGGATGATGGGGTAGGCGAGGGCCTGCGCGGTAGCCATTGCCGTGCATGTGCGGCCGTGGCACTGCACTGCCGGTGAAGTGATCGCTCAACATCGGCTGACGACGAGGGTCGGGGTTGTTGCTGGTGCGTCTTTCAATTCCTTCGTGGATCCAATGAGGCGCCGCGGGGGCTGCCGGGCGCATCCGGCGATCGTGATGCGTGCAGCCGCATGTCACCGGCGGCTGGCCTCTTGCTTCCAGCGCTGATCCTCCTGCAGCGCGACTGCGACGGTCTCAGCTCCCAGTCAGCGTCCGACGTTCTGGCCGAGATGGCCGATGGTCCCTCACGGAGCCAAGCCGCAGAGGACATTCAGATAAATCGCTTGCAATTAGATCGTGCACTATATAAATTGCAACCATGGACACCACCACGGCCACCACCGCCCGCACCGATACGCTGCTGCAGCTCGACAACCAGCTGTGCTTTGCGTTGTATTCGGCCAACCTGGCGATGCACAAGCTCTACCGCGGCTTGCTGAAGGCGTTGGACCTGACCTATCCGCAATACCTGGTCATGCTGGTGCTGTGGGAGACCGACGAACGCAGCGTGTCGGAGATCGGTGAGCGCCTGTACCTGGATTCGGCCACGCTGACGCCGCTGCTCAAGCGCCTGCAGGCGGCCGGGTTGGTGACCCGCACGCGGGCGGCCAGCGACGAGCGCCAGGTCATCATCGCGCTGACCGAGACCGGCCGCGCGTTGCGCAGCAAGGCCGGCGCGGTACCGGAACAGGTGTTTTGTGCATCGGCCTGTTCGTTGGACGAACTGCGTCAACTCAAGCAGGAACTGGAGAAGCTACGCTCCAGCCTTGGCGCGGGATGAGCTCCTGGCGCGTCCCATTGCACACGTCGTACACGATTCAATCGTCAACTATTGAACCCCTCATGCGCCCCTAGCGCTCACCCTGGAGAACCACCATGGCCTCACCCGAAAAAGTCCTCTACACCGCCCACGCCACTGCCACCGGCGGCCGCGAAGGCCGTGCCGTGTCCTCGGACAAGGCGCTCGACGCAAAGCTGTCCACCCCGCGCGAGCTCGGCGGCGCCGGCGGCGATGGCACCAACCCGGAGCAGCTGTTCGCGGCCGGTTACGCTGCCTGCTTCATCGGCGCGATGAAGGCCGTGGCCGCACAGGACAAGCTCAAGCTGCCGGGCGAAGTAAGCATCGACAGCAGCGTCGGCATCGGCCAGATCCCGGGCGGCTTCGGCATCGTCGTGGAACTGCGTATCGCCGTGCCCGGCATGGACAAGGCCGAACTGCAGACGCTGGTCGACAAGGCCCATCAGGTCTGCCCGTACTCCAATGCGACCCGCGGCAATATCGACGTCACCCTGACCCTGGCGTAATGCAGGCCAGGCCGTGATGCGCAGCGCGTGTCACGGTTTCAACAACGGCCCGGCGCATGCGTCGGGCCGTTATGCGTTGTGCTCAAGAAGATTGCTGGCTCGCGCATGCGTCTCCAGGCAGGACGCGCCAGCGGGCACTTCGGCGTCGCCCGTGATGGCATGTGCCGCCCGCAGCGCACGCACCGTGTTGCATGGCGAGCGCAACGAGCAGACGCGCGCCAGGCAATACAGGCCGCTTAGCGCGTCGCCGTTGCCACCACGCTAATGGAGGCCGGCGCATCCGGTGGCTGCGGATGCGCGTTGAGCTCCAGCATCTGCAGGCGCTCGCCATTGAAGCGGTACTCCAGCGCTTGCTGCACCGCGTAGAGCGCTTGCGCCTGCACACACAGGCTGCGGGCCTGGGCCTGGAGCGCGTCGCTGCGGCCCTGCATCTGCTGCTGCATCTGTGCATCCAATTGGTCGCCGAGGCGTTCCATCTGCGCAGTGCGTCCGGTCATCACCGTCCACATCACGCTGCGGGTGAGGCTGCCGGCCAGCGCTTCGGCGGCATGTTCGACCTTGGCTTCGAAGCGCTCGTCGAACAGCGCCTGCTCCCATCGCCCGCGTCCGAGGGTACCCGCCACCTGTGCCCGTGCTGCCGTGCGCAATTGCTCGACCTTGCGTTGCTGGCGCGCGCTGCCGGACAGCACGTGCACCACGCCATCGAGCGCATCGAAGGTGATGTCGACGACCGACTGGGCGACCGCCGCCACCGCCGGCATCAACGCGCGCGTGCCTTGCTCCAGCTCGCGCAGGCGTTGCGCGTCGGCGGCGCTGACCGGCTGCGGCTGGCGGTCCACGTTGAGCTCGCCACCGTGGAAAAAGATCTCGCGCGGCAGGCCCTGTTTGCGGCGCAGCCAGATGCCGCCGGTGTCTGCCAGCACGTCGTAGGAGGTGCTGACATCGCATTGCTGCGAAGACAGCCGCGGGGCTGTGGCCTGGGCCTGCGCGGTGCAGGCCAGCAGCAGCCACAACGGTGCGAGAAACACGGTGCTGCGCATGGGAGTGGCCTTGGAATCGGGGTCTGCAGCATTGCGCGCGGTGCAGGTCGCCGCCATGGGAAGGAAGTCAGGGTGCCGTTGGTGCCCCCGACAGGCAGTGGCGGCGAAGCGTGAACCCGGTCGAGCATCGACGCACTGACAGCATTCAAACGACTAGCTCACTTGATTCTCACGGCTGATGGTGTGAATTATGTTGCACAGCAGCATCGGAGCCACGCAATGCTCGACCCACGCATCGAAAAAGGTAGACCTGGCGCTTACCGAGATCGCCCAGGACCCATCGGAAAAGGTGGCGCTGTGGCAATGGGCATGCCGCGAGATGCTGCACGAGACGCTGATCGGCATGCACCAGCTCTCCCACCTGGCCGGCATCGCCCGACAGGTGGCCAACGACTGGCGCGAGCCGGTGGATGTCATCGCACCTGCGAAGCCCTACCTGGCTGCCTCGGCGCTCGCCGACCGCCGTCTGCCACAGGTGCTCGACGGCTTGGGCAGCACACACGACGACAACGACCGCGCCACCCTGTGGCGGTTGCGTTATGCGAGCCTGATCGCCTCGACCCTGCAAGGCATGCAGGCGCTTGCCGAAAAGCACCGCATCGACCGCCAGGCGATGGCGATCGGACCGTTGAACTAGCGGCAATCGGTCCGCGCCCTCGGAATCCTGCGTGTCTTGCACTTAGCAGCCGACGTTTGCGCGTCCGGCGGAACCGGCGCGCGATCGAACAGCATCACCGGATCATCTTCAACCCCAGGTTTTTGCACGGATGGTGCATGACGGTCTGGTCTTGCGCGCAGGTCGCCGTGCGGCGCAGCCGCATTCCACCGTCTGCCAACAACGTCTCGCGCAGGCGGGCCGCCACCGGCCTATCAGGGCGATGACGGCGCAGAAACGAAATCGATCAGGCAGCTGTTCGTCTGAATCGAAGTGTGTTCATCTCGCTCCCACAACAGGCGGGCGCCAACCGCGCCGATACCAGAAAGTCTGCCTTGCATTGGTTCGGGCGTTGGTGACAAAACGCTTCAGCCTTGCGTGAGGCGTTGGCGCCCAGCTCAGGGGCGGGCGACCCAATGCATCCAGGCGTGCTGCGTCTTTCAGGATCGCTGACGTCGTGCGCGGGGAGACCGGCTGTGCGTCATCCAGCCCGTAGGCTTGCCGTGCAGCATCGGCGGCCAGAGCCTTACGCGTCCGCGGCGCGAGCTCCTGCAGCCGCTGACGCGTACGTTCGGCCAGATCGGGGCCGATGACCGGAGTCGAGGCATAGACCTTGCGAGGTACTGGCGGGGTGCGAAGGACGCTCTCCACACTGCGCAGATGTGCATGGAACTCGGTTTGCGGATCCTCGATTTCGGCTTGCAATGCGTTGGTCCTGGCCAGCGCATCGATTGCACCCGGCTGGTCGAAGCGCTCAATCACAGTGGTATGTGTGCCGTATGTTCCGGCCCAGCGCGAATCCCTGAGCAGAACCGCCGGACCGTCGGACCACGAGTCGAGAACGACGGCCGAGTCGTCCGCCTCTGCCGAGCCCGGGGCTGATACAGCGCGTACATGTGGGCGCAATCATCGTCAAAGACGTTCATTATCTGCCCGCCACTCTCCATGCGGACCGCATGCCGGCGCGTGTTGATCGCCGCGTTTTGGTCACAATTGCCTGCGCTGACAGCCAGCGCGCAACCTGCCATCAAATTGATGTCATGTTTACCGGGCCAGTAAGAGAGGAAACTGTAAGAGAGGTAACTACAGGTGGAGCTGCACCCCTTGCTGAGCCGTAAATCGTCATCGATATTTCCTCGTCCATGGTGCAAGGCCAGCCGCACCTCGTGCACCGTCTCCGTCGCATCGGCCAGGCGTTGACGGTCGCGAACGTCTTAGATGGGTCTGCCGCTGAGGCGCATGCCGAATTGGTAGGCGGCTTGCTGAACTTCGTGCGGCTGCAGGGTCAGTTTCCCGGAGCGCCCCCGCCTTGCACGGGGAGCGCCGAGTCTCGCCAAGCCCTGCAGGCTAGGCGGCACCGATGGCTCGGGTAAAGGCGTGGGGGCGGTGACCTGTTCTGAGGCAGGGCTTTCGGGATGCTCGGGCGACGCTGCCACGCTCGATCCCGACATTGCTGGCTTTGAAATGCATAGTCCCATGTCGCTCTCCGATCATGAACCCCGCACCCAGTGTGGCAAGGTGCGCGGCGAACGTTGCTGGTTCGCCGAAGTCGTGTGTGGGATCACGAATAAGTGGCGCCGGCGCCCCACGCATCGCATTGCCACTGGAATGGAGATCGCAAGAGCGAGCGGGTGGAAGGAGCGCGGTCGGTCAATCGCGTTAGGCGAGGGCGACCACGGCCTTGCCGAAGTTCTTGCCGCGCAATACGTCGATCAGGCCCTGCGGGGCGCTGTCCAGGCCGTGCAGCACGTGCTCGCGGTACTGGATCTTGTCCTCGCGCAGCCACTGGCCCATTTCGCGCAGGAAGGCAGGCATCAGGCGGATGAAATCGTGCTGGATGAAGCCGCGCACCGTCAGGCGTTTGCGCAGCACCTGGCCCATGAAGTCGGGCAGGCGATCCGGGCCGGGGTGGGCTTGCCCGCGGCTGTTGTAGGTGGCGATCACGCCGCAGACCGGGATGCGTGCGAAGTCGTTGAGCTGCGGCAGCACCGCATCGAACACCTTGCCGCCAACGTTTTCGAAATAGATGTCGATGCCGTCCGGCGTCGCGTCGCGCAACTGCTGTGCAAAGTCGTCGGCGCGGTGGTCCAGCGCCACGTCCACCTGCAGCGTGTCACGCAGGTAGCGTACCTTCTCTTCGCCACCGGCAATGGCGACCACACGCAGGCCCCAGGCGTGCCAGCTGCGCCACCGTGGCGCCGACCGGGCCGCTGGCGGCCGCAACCACCAGCGTTTCGCCCGGCTGCGGCTTGCCGATTTCATGCAGGCCCGCGTACGCGGTAAAGCCGGGCATGCCATACACGCCGAGCGCGGTGCTCAGTGGCAGGCTATCGTCCTTGGGCAGCTTGCGCAGGGGTGTGGTCGGGGTCAGCAGGGCATGCGTCTGCCAGCCACCGGATAGCACCAGCAGATCGCCAGGATGATAGTCGGCGTGATTGGATGCGATGACTTCGCCGACGGTGCCGCCTTCCATCACCGCATCGATGGCCACCGGCGCGGCGTAGGACGGGCCTTCGTCCATGCGGCCACGCATATACGGGTCCAGCGACAGGAAGCGATTGCGGACCAGAATCTGATCGTGGCCGGTCGGTGCGACGGCGACCTCTTCGATGCGGAAATTGTCGGCGCTGGGTTCTCCGTGCGGGCGCGATGCCAGCACGATGCGGCGGTTAATGATGGAGGTCATGGGGAATGGCTCGCGAGCAGTCCGCGCGTGCGCGGTCGGGTGAGCGCAGCCGCCGGTGCGGCTGCGCGAGGGAATGCGGTCATGGACGCAGCAGAGCGCATGTTCGGCAAACAACGCGACCTGCCCACCGATGCACTAACGGGATGCCGATGATTCCGGCGCGCTGGCGCTGTCCAGTTGCGCGATCTGATCGGCACTGAGCGCCACGCGTGCGGCTGCCAGCACATCGTGCAACTGGGTCACGCTGGTGGCGCTGACGATCGGCGCGGTCAGGCCGGGGCGTGCGATCAGCCAGGCCAGCGCAATCTGTGCAGGCGTGGCGTTGTGCGTCACGGCCAGATCGTCCAGCGCCTGCAGGATGCGCAGGCCACGCGGGTTGACGTACTGCTTGACCACCGATGCGCCGCGCGCGCTGCTCTTGCCGGCATCGTCGGCGCTGCGATATTTGCCGGTGAGAAAGCCGCTGGCCAGCGAGTAGTAGCTGATCACGCCCAGTTCGCGCTCGCGCACCAGCGGCTCCAGTTCGGCTTCGTAACCGGCGCGATCGTAGAGGTTGTATTCCGGCTGCAGGCTTTCATAGCGCGGCAGCTTGTACTGCTCGGAAATATCCAACGCATCGCGCAGGCGCGCGGCGCTGTAGTTGGACGCGCCGATCGCACGCACCTTGCCCTGTTCGATCAATCGGCCGAACGCGGCCAGCGTGGCTTCCAGCGGAATCGATTCGTCGTCTTCGTGCGCCTGGTACAGATCGATCACATCGGTCTGCAGACGCGTCAGCGAATCTTCCACTGCCGCTGCGATGTTGTCCGGCGACAGGCCGGGATGCTCGCTCCACTTGGCCACCTTGGTGGCGATCAGCACCTTGTCGCGCTTGCCGCTGCGCGCAAGCCAGCGCCCGATGATGGTTTCCGATTCGCCGCCGCGATTGCCGGGCACCCAACCGGAATATGCATCGGCCGTATCGATGAGATTGAAGCCGGCATCCACGAATGCATCGAGCAAGGCGAACGATGTCGCCTCGTCGGCACTCCAGCCGAACACATTGCCGCCGAAGACGATCGGTTGAACCTGCAGGCCGGAGCGGCCCAGTGCGCGGGGTTGGGTCATCGTGGATGATCCTGTTCGAACTGGCAACAGGATAGTCACGCATACCGATGTTGCGTGTGACATCTGCGTGGATTCAGCGTTCCGCCGATCGTCCTCAGCAGCTCACAGGATCTGAACATATCGGCGACGGGGAGGCCGCATCAGGCCTTGCGCGAATGCATGGCGGGCACATGGCAGGTCCCGGAGCGCATGCTAGGCTCGCGCTACTTTTTCCCCGGATGAGGGTGCTGCGATGATCCGCAACAAGCTGGCCTGTGCATGTGTGATGGGAGTGGTGGTGGCGATGAGCGCGCCGCTGGCGATGGCAATAAAGCCCGCCGACAGCGCGACCTTGCCGGCGCCCGACGCCGCATTGCAGGCGGCCATCGATGGCAACTGGCGCGACCGCGTGTACGTGCAGCGCGATCAATATCGCCACCCCGGTCAGACGCTGGCGTTCTTCGGCATCAAGCCGACTCAGACCGTCATTGAAATTACGCCGGGCGGCGGCTGGTACTCGGAAATCCTGGCGCCGTACCTGCGCGAAAAAGGCAAGTACGTGGCCGCGGTGGTCGACCCGGCATCTGCACCGGAAGGCCGCAGCCGCGAGTACGCGCAGCGTGCGCGCGATGAGCTGGAGAAGAAGTTCCATGCCAAGCCTGAGGTGTATGGCAAGCCGTCGCTCGTGTCGTATGTGCCCAAGTCGCCGTCCTTCGGCGTGGACAACTCCGCCGACCTGGTGCTGACCTTCCGCAACGTGCACAACTGGCGCATGGCCGGCAATGCCGAGGCGATGTTCGCCGGCTTCTATAAGGTGCTCAAGCCCGGCGGTGTGCTCGGCGTGGTCGAACATCGCGCCAAGGCCGATGTGCCGGCCGACGACAAGAGCGGCTACGTCGGCCAGGCACAGGTGATTGCAATGGCCGAAGCCGCCGGTTTCACCCTGGTGGGCAAGAGCGAGGTCAACGCCAACCCGCGCGACACCAAGGATTACCCGGGCGGTGTGTGGACGCTGCCGCCCAGCAATAGTCATGACAAGGCCGACGATGCCAAGTACCAGGCCATCGGCGAGAGCGACCGCATGACCTTGAAGTTCGTCAAGCGCTGACGCCTAACGTGCATGCCGACGCGTTGCGCGTCGGCATGCAGATGTTGGACGTCATCGGGTCGGTGCAGCGCCTTGCGCAACAGGATTGGCAATGTTGGTGTTGTTGAACAAACCCTACGGTGTGCTCTCGCAATTCAGCGACCGCTCGCAACCGCCCAAGCGCACGCTGGCCGAATTCGGCCTGCCGCCCGATGTGTACGCCGCAGGCCGTCTGGACCATGACAGCGAAGGCCTGCTGTTGCTGACCGACGACGGTGCATTGGCGCATCGGCTGACCGACCCGCGCCACAAACAGCCCAAAACGTACTGGATACAGGTGGAGGGCGCGCCACGCGCCGAACAACTGCAGGCGTTGCGCGACGGGGTGGTGCTCAACGATGGCCCCACCCGGCCGGCACGGGTGCGCATGCTCGACCCGGCACCGCAGCTGTGGCCGCGCGAGCCTCCGGTGCGGGTGCGCAAGACCGTGCCCGATGCCTGGCTGGAGCTGCAGATCACCGAAGGCCGCAACCGTCAGGTGCGGCGCATGACCGCAGCGGTGGGCTTGCCGACCTTGCGCCTGGTACGCGTGGCCATCGGCCACTGGCGGCTGGATGCGCTTGCACCTGGGCAGTGGCGCGCTGAAGAGACGGCCAGCGCGCGTCCGGGCCGTGGCCGGCGCTGAAGTGTTGCGTCTCTGGTGTGCGCGGCACGCGTGGCATGGCGCCAAGGCGTGTAGCCGCCGACAAGACGATCGCATCGCCGTCGGGCGCGATGACCGGAGCGTGTGACCGGGGAGATCGCTGTTCTTGTCTCCCGCTTCATCCAAGCCACGCATGGCCGACCGGTGTTCGTGGCGGTGATGGCTGCACCTTTACTGACCTAGACGACAAACGGCGTGGCTCCATCGATCGCCGACATCGGCGCATTGTGCTGCGCGCCGCCGTGCACGCCACCAACGAAAAACGCCACGGCACAAGGC
Source organism: Xanthomonas phaseoli pv. phaseoli (assembly GCA_022749655.1). GTDB lineage: Bacteria > Pseudomonadota > Gammaproteobacteria > Xanthomonadales > Xanthomonadaceae > Xanthomonas > Xanthomonas phaseoli. Next base: position 93,796 of record CP094243.1, on the reverse strand, counting down.
CGTGGCGTTCGAGGTCTGCTTCGCGCGATGGCTTATTCGATGCCGTCGCTCGGGGTCACCGCACCGCGGCGCTGATAGGCCGCGCGGCGTGCGTTGGCATTGCTGGCATGTTCGCGATCCAGACGATGCACGTTGCCGCCCAGGACCTGCTGGTCACGCTGGCGCTTGCGATACACCGCATAGCCGATCAGGCCCAGGCCTGCGACCGTGGCGGCAACCGTCACGGCCGGGTTGCGCTTGACCAGCTTGCTGGCGGCCTTGCCACCGGTGCGCACTGCGCCGAGTGCGGCGCCGGTCTTGAGCCATTCGCTTGCGCTCGGTCCGAAATGACGCAGGCTGCTGCCAGCGTTGCGTGCCTGATCGCCCGCATTTGACGCGGCATGACGCAGCTGGTCGCCCGCAGTGCCAGCCAGTTCCAGGGCACGCTCCAGGGCGCGTTCGGTGATCACAGTCAGCTTGCTCATCGGAGGCGTTTCCTTTCTGAGTACGTGATCTGCAGTCTGTGCGCTGATGCGTATAGGCGGCGTTAGCGGGGCTGGGTGCCGTTTGGCTTACGGTTAGGTAGCGTGCCGCAGGAGATTCGAGCATCGGTTTCCTTCACCGCCGCCGCCGTTCCGTGCGTGTCAGGTGTCGCATGGTTTGGCTCGGTGGTCGCTGCAGCCGTCCGCGCCGCAGTGGACTTGGAGCGCCTGTCTGTGTCACCGCCGCCGCGGGTCGGTGCGCTTCAGGTGCCGCGTGGCTTTGCTCTGTGGGTCGCTGCAGCCGTCCGCGCCGCAGTGGATTTGGAGCGCCTGTCTGTTTCGCCGCCGCCGCGGGTCGATGCGTTTCATGTGCCACGCGGTTTTGCTCTATGGGTCGCTGCAGCCGTCCGCGCCGCAGTGGACTTGGAGCGCCTGTCTGTGTCACCGCCGCCGCGGGTCGATGCGTTTCAGGTACCACGCGGTTTTGCCCTATGGGTCGCTGCAGCCGTCCGCGCCGCAGTGGATTTGGAGCGCCTGTCTGTGTCACCGCCGCTGCGGGTCGATGCGTTTCAGGTGCCACGCGGTTTTGCTCTATGGGTCGCTGCAGCCGTCCAAGGATCGTCCGGCCACGGATGCCTGGGATACCGCCCCTTCATCTCTTTTTGACGTCCGGATATGTATTGGCCCAGAAACTCTTCAGGTCCTGGGTCACCTGCAACGGCCGCCCGCCCGGGGACAGCAGGTGCAAGGTCAACGGGATGCGGCCGTCGGCGATGCGTGGGGTTTCGGCCAGGCCGAACAGTTCCTGCAGCTTGACCGCCAGCACTGGCGGCAGCGGTTGGCCGGCGTGGTCGAGGGCGTAGACGATCTGCCGCTCCATGCCCGATGGCACGCTGATGCGGGTGGGCGCATGGCGGTCGATCGATTGGCGGCGCTCCCAGGGCAGCGCGCTCTTCAGTGCTTCACCCAGGCTGTGCTCATCCAGCGCGTCCAGACGGGTCTTGCCGGCGAAGGCCGGGCGTAGCCAGGTGTCCAGCGTTTCCAGCAGCGCCGCATCGGAGAGATCGGGCAGCGCCAGCTCCGGCATCCATGTCCGCAACGACTGCACGCGGGCGCGCCACTGCTGCAGGTTGTCGGTCCACGGCAGGGCGTCCAGGCCGAGTTGACGCACTGCGTCGGTGAGCGCGGCTGCCGCGTGCGCCGGGTCGACGCGGCCGGCCGGGCGGCTGTCGAGCACGATCCGGTCGAAGCTGGATTGGCGGCGGGCGACCAGGGCGCGCTTGTCCGCGTCCCACTGCACCACGTCCTGCTGCACGAAACGCTCGGGCAGGCTGCGACGCAGGTAGGCTTCATCCACCGGCGCGGCGCGCAGCAACAGCGCATCCTTGGCTTCGTAGCGCAGCTCGCTGGCCACCAGCCACGGTTCGCCGCGCAGATCGCTGTGCTCGAACAGGCGCGCGCTGCGGCCGTTGGCGAGCAGGTAGCGCAGCGGGTCGGCCGGGTGGCGGGCGGCGATGCGATCGGGGAAGGCATGCGATAGCAGGTCGCCGAGTACGTGCGCCTCCACGCTGGCGGGCGGGGCGCTGTCGCAGCGCAGCCGGCGCCGCCATTGTTTGGCGGCGCTGTCGATGGCCGCCAGGCCACCGCGATTGGCGTCGGTCGCGTTGCGGCCCTGACGAAACGCCGCCAGCGCCCGCCAACGCGCGGCCAGCCCATCGCCGCCCTGGCGCAGCGGATCGCGGGCTTCCAGCAGCGCGGCCAGATCGCAGGCCAGCGCCACACGCGAGGCATCGCCGGCCTGCGCCAGCATCGCCGCCAGGCGTGGATGCGTGCCCAGCGCGAGCATGCGCCTGCCGAGTGCGCTGACGCCGCCGCTTGCGGTGAGCGCGCCCAGCCGCTGCAGCAGCTCCTGCGCGGCCGCCAGCGCGCCACTGGGCGGCGCATCGACAAAGCGCAGCGCGCTGTTGCCCCAGGCGGCCAGTTCCAGTGCCAGGCCGGCCAGTTCCACCTGGGTGATTTCGGCGCGGCGCTGCGGTTCCAGCCGCTGCGACTGCGGCCACAGCCGGTAGGCCCAGCCGCTGGCCACGCGTCCGGCGCGCCCGGCGCGCTGGTCGGCCGAGGCCTGCGCAATGGTGGCCACGTCCAGCCGCGAAAAGCCGCTGTTGGGGTCGTAATGCGGCTCGCGCGCCAGCCCGCTGTCGATCACCACGCGCACGCCGGGCAAGGTGACCGAAGATTCGGCCACGTTGGTGGCCAGCACCACGCGGCGGCGGCCTTGCGGGTCGGGCTGCAGTACCTGGCTTTGCGCCTCCACCGACAGCTCGCCGTGCAGCGGCAGCACGTGCACCGCCGGATCCAGCGCATCTTGCAGGGGCGCTATGCACGCGCGCGATCTCGCGCTGGCCGGGCAAGAACACCAGCACGTCGCCGGGATGCGTGGACAATGCGTGCTCCACCGCGCGCCGCGTCTGCGGCTCCAGCGCTTCGTCGCGGCGCGCCGGAAAGTGCGCAATCTCCACCGGGAAACTGCGCCCGGCACTGCTCAGCCGCGGCGCTTCCAGAAAGCTGGCCAAGCGTTCGCCATCGAGCGTGGCCGACATCGCCACGATGCGCAGGTCCTCGCGTACCTGCGCCTGTACATCCAGCGCCAGCGCCAGGCCCAGGTCGCCGGCCAGGTGCCGTTCGTGGAATTCGTCGAACAGCAGCACGCCCACGCTTTCCAGCATCGGGTCGTCCTGGATCAGCCGGGTCAGGATGCCCTCGGTGACCACTTCGATCCGGGTACGCGCGGAGGTCTTGTTCTCGAAGCGGATGCGGTAGCCCACGGTCTCGCCGACCGGCTCGCCGAGCTGGCGGGCCATGAACGTTGCTGCGCTGCGGGCGGCCACGCGGCGCGGCTCCAGCATCACGATCTTGCGGCCGGCCAGCCATGGCGCGTGCAGCAGTGCCAACGGCACCTGGGTGGTCTTGCCGGCGCCGGGCGGCGCTTCCAGCACCAGCCGCGGATGTGCGGCGAGACTGTCGCCAATCTGCGGCAACAACGGGGAGATCGGAAAAGCGGGGTCGGTCATGCGCGGGAAGGATACGGGCTGCGGCAGGCTGCGGCGACGATGTCGGGTGCGGCCGGACGGCAACTTGATGGTGTGTGGTGCGCCATGCCGCCGTCTGTGGATCGATGTGCCTGCGTCAGGCGGATGCAGCGCAGGCTGTGCCTGCAGCACCATCAATCCCTGGAAGCGTGGGCGGCGACACATCGCCCTGGAACTGCTTGCCGAAGCATGTCTGCAGGCGCTGTCGCGCCCGCGTTGCGTGCAGGGTGTTCCGGTGCACCGGTCATCGATAACGTTGCGACGGCCAGCCTGGAGCGGAAGTGCTCGGAAGCGAAGCCGCCTGCCTTGGTGGGTGGGCACGGGCCCTGTGGCAGGCTCGCTGTGTCGAGGGCGCGGCGCCCCACCGCTTGCGGGACACGCCGCAAACCCGTCCATGGGGCGCGATGTCGGCATCCATGCCGCCAACGGTCACGCAAGCGGCGAGGGCAGCGCGCCGGACAGTTGGCTGGTGGTTGGTTCGAAAACAAAGGGCGCAGCGCAAGGCCATTGCCCGTTGCTTATTGAAAACGCTGCAGTACAAACAACGCGACGGGTCCTTGCCTGCCTGCCGTCGCGGGACCTTGCATGGCATGGATTCCGCGTAAGAGCTGACAGGGACGTCCTTGCAGCGTGTCCCGCGAGAGTGGGCCGGCAGGGGCGTGCAGCCCAGCTTCGGCTCATCTGCTTTACGCGTGATCTAAATCGCGCCGGCCAGTGTCTTGGGTAAACACGGCAACCGTACGTCGCATGGCATCGGGGTCGGACCGGCCGAGTCGGGCCACGCGCACCCTCCGGACATCAACCGGCTTCGCGCATCCGCGCGGTCAGGCCCTTGAGGAAGGCGCGCAGCAACTGGTCGCCGCAGGGGCGGAAATTCTTGTGGCCGGGCTGGCGAAACAGTGCGGAAAGTTCCGGCTTGGACAGCGGGAAGCCGGCGCTGGCGAAGATGGCATGCATGTCGACGTCCTTCAATTCGAAGGCCACGCGCAGCTTCTTCAACACCAGGTTGTTGCCGACGCGGGTTTCCAGCGGGCGTGGCGGCTGGCTCTCGTCGCGGCCGCGGAAGCGCAGCACCAGGCCATCCAGAAAACGCGCCAGCATCGCATCGGTGCAGGGCTCAAAGCCCGGCTCGTCTTCCTTCTTCAGCCAGGCCTGTACCTGCGGCTTGTCGAGCGCGAACTCGGGGTCGGCCAGGTGGGTGATGTCCACCACCTTGTCGTCGCTGAGGTCGAGCATATAGCGGATGCTGCGCAGTACATCGTTGTGGATCATGACCGTTCCGGTGTCCCGGCCTGTCGCCGGAAAGCGGCCATTCTACGGGGCTTGAGTGAAACCGGTCTGACACGGTGCGCAGCGGGTTCCCCGCGCTGGCAGTGCGATGGAAGCGCAGACCATCGTGCAGAAGGGCCCGAATGGTGTGTATTGCGGCACGACGCAGCGCTCAGCTGCCGCGGTAGGTGGAGTACCCGTACGGGGAGAGCAACAGCGGCACATGGTAGTGGCCGTCGTCGGCGATGCCGAAGGCAATCGGGATGCGGTCCAGGAACGGCGGGTCGGCCAGCGCCATGCCGGTGGCCTGCCAGTAGCGTGCCAGGTCGAATTCCAGCCGGTAGAGGCCGGGCTGCAGCGCGAGCGCGGCCAGGTCCGGGCAGCGGCCGTCGGGATTGGTGACGCCCTCGAAGCGCAGCGTATCGCCAGCGAACAGCCGCAGCGGCACGCCGGCGGCGGGGCGGCCGCTGGCGGTGTCCAGCACGTGCGTGGACAGCGTGCTCATGCCACCGCCTGGGTGGGCTGCGGCCATTGGCCGACGAATTCGGGTTGGTCGTAGGCCAAGTACTGGTCGACGATGGCCTGGCGGTCGTCCAGGAACAACTGGTCGGCCACTGCGCGGGCCAGCCGCGGCAGTGCCACCTTCAGCCCGGACAGTGCCGCGGCCGACGGGCCGTGATTGATCAGCGCCGAATAGTTGAAGGCGAACAGCCCATGCAGCAGCGCGGCATCGTCGGGCGTGCGCGGCAGCAGTTCGAACCCGGGTCCCAGATAGGGATGTGCGTCCAGCACCGGATTGGCCTGGCCAGGCGGTGGCCGATAGCGGTCGCCCCAGCAGGCGATGCGCCCGGACAGCGCGGCCAGTTCCGGACGTAGCCGCGGATCGGTGACCAGGCCGGTGGCGATGGCAAGGAAATCGAAGCGGTGTTCGCGCTGCGGCGTGCGCACGACGATCTCGCCGTCGCGCTCGGCCACGTCCAGCCACGGCGCGCCAAGGTGCAGCGCGAAGCCGGCATGCGCACAGGCGCGCTGGAAGGTGTCGTTGGTGGGTGGTTGGTTGTGCGCGAAGAAGCTGGCCATCATCCGATACTTGTCTGCATCCGGCAGTGCCAGAAAACGCGGAATGATGCCGGCCTGTTCCATGTGCCGGAACGGATTGATGCGCGGCAACTCGCTGCGGCGCACGAACACCTCGGCACTGGCGACGCCTTGTTCGAGCGCAAAGCAGGCGTTGTCGAAGGCCGAGGCGCCGCCGCCCAGAATGCCCACACGCTTGCCGGCCAGTGCGGCGAAATCGATGTGGCCGGAGGTATGCGCGTAGCGATGCGCGGGCAGGGCGCGGCTGATCCACTCGGGCACCACCCACTGGCCGCCGCCCTGGATGCCGGTGGCCAGGATCAGCTTGCGTGTGAGCAGGGCGCGCCCATCGCCAGATGCAGGCGATGGATGCCCGGTGCGAGGTCCGGCTCAACCCGGACCAGGCGGGTGGCGTTGCGCACCGGCAAGCGCAGCGTTGTGCGATACCAGCGCAGATAATCCATCCAGCGCGCGCGCGGATCTTGTCCAGCGCATCCCATGCGGCGCTGCCGTATTGCGCTTCCCACCACGCGCGGAAGGTGAGCGATGGCACGCCCAGATCGATCGAGGTGATGTGCTTGGGCGTGCGCAAGGTCTGCATGCGTGCGTAGGTCACCCACGGGCCTTCCTGGCCGGCCGGGTTTTCGTCGATCACCAGCACGTTGTGCACACGCTCGCGTTGCAGCGCGAACGCCGCTCCCAGGCCGCTCTGCCCGGCGCCGACGATGATCACGTCATACACATGCCCGCCCGGATGCACACGCGGTTGCACCCAGGCATCGCCGCCGTGGGCCAGGCATTGCAGGTCGTGGGCGAGGGTACGTTCGAGGTGGGCCAGGCTCATGGCAGTGCCTCCAGGCGCAGGTGCACGATCTTGCCGATTTCGGCAATGGCGGTGGCGATCTCTGCGTTGCGCGATGCGTCCAGGCGCTGCTCCAGCGCGGCCAGGATGCCGGCTGTGTCGTGCAGCCGCACACAGATCACGAATGGAAATCCGAAACGGTGGCGATAGGCCTGATTGAGCGCGTGGAAGCGCTTGAACTGGTCTTCGTCGAGCCGGTCCAGCCCGGCCGAAGCCTGCTCTGCGGCCGATGCGGCAGTGAGCGTGCGGTCGAGCGCGGCCTTGCCGGCCAGCTCGGGGTGGGCGCGGATCAGTGCGACCTGATCTTGCGGCGATGCGTCGTAAACAACCTGCATCAGGCCGCGGTGCACATCGGCGAACGGCCGTCGCCGCAGCGCACGTTCGATCACCCACGGCGAGTGCTCGAACAGGTCGCGATAGCGCGTCATGAAGGCGGCATCGTCCAGCCCGGGGTCGTCGACCACGCTCATGCGTGCGTGCCTTGCAGCGAGACATGCGCGGCCACCACCTTCCAGCCGTCGGCAAAGCGCACCCAGCTCTGGCTTTGCCGCCCGCGCGTACTGCTGCCCTCGCGAATGAATTCGGCGTGGGTGGTGGCGAAATCGTGGCCGAAGCCATGCACCTGCACATGCATCAGCCGGCGCTGCGGCGAGCCACCGCGGCCGCTGCGAAATGCGCGGATCGCATCGATGCCGTACAACACTTCGCCCACGCCATAACGCACGGTACTGGGCGCTGCATGGAACAGCGCATCCATCGCGGCGATGTCGTCGCCCATCAGCGCCGTTTCGTAGGCATGGAAGGCGGCCGTCACTTGCGCGATCACCTCCGGCAGATCGATCTCGGCGCTTGCGATGCTCATGCCGGATGCACCTGCAGCCAATGGCGCGCAATATCGATGCGGCGCGCAATCCAGGCATCGCCGCTGGCCAGCACATGATCGACAAAGCGCGCGAGCGCTGCCGCACGCGCCGGCTTGCCGACGATGCGCCCGTGCAGGCCGATCGAGAGCATGCGCCCGCCTTCGCTGCGCAACTGCTCGAAGCTGTCGCGCAGGTAGCGGAAGAATGGCTCGCCATCGGCAAAGCCGTTGTAGGCGACGAATTTCATGTCATTGGCATCCAGCGTGTACGGCACGATCAACTGCGCGCGGCCGTGGCGGCTGTCGTAGTACGGCACGTCGTCGGCGTAGCTGTCGGCGTCGTAGACAAAGCCGCCTTCTTCGGCGATCAGGCGGGCGGTGTTGGGGCTGGTGCGCCCCTGGTACCAACCCTGCGGGCGGCTGCCGGTGACGCGGGTGTGCACTGCGATGGCCTGCGCGATATGCGCGCGCTCGGTGGCCTCGTCCACGTGTTGATAATCGATCCAGCGCAGACCGTGGCTGGCGATTTCCCAGTCGGCTGCCTGCATCGCGGCCACCGCGTCCGGATTGGATGCCAATGCCTGCGCCACACCGAACACGGTCACCGGCACGTTGCGTGCGGTGAACAGCCGATGCAGCCGCCAGAAGCCGGCACGGCTGCCGTATTCGTAGAGGCTTTCCATCGCCATGGCGCGGGCGCCGGGCTGCGCTTGCGCGCCGACCATGTCCGACAGAAACGCCTCCGAGCCCGCATCTCCGTTGAGCACGCAGTTCTCCGCGCCCTCTTCGTAGTTGATCACGAACTGCACGGCGATGCGCGCGCCGCCAGGCCAGTGCGCCGCAGGCGGGCTGGCCCCATAGCCGAGCAGGTCGCGCGCGGCGTTCATGCCTGCGCTTCCGCATGCCAGGCGGCCAGTGCCGCTTCCACCGCCAGGCCGTGCGTGCAGGCATAGCCTTCGGCGCGCAGTACCGCTTCCAGTGCGGCCAGGGTGATCAGCACCTTGTGCTTCATCGCGTTGTAGCCCATCGCGCCGATGCGCCAGATCTTTCCCTGCAGCGGCCCGAACGCGGTGCCGATCTCGATCTCGAAATCCTCCCGCATGCGCCGGCGTACCGCCTCGCTGTCGATGCCGGGTGGTATCACCACGCCGGTGACATTGGTCATGCGATGCGCATCGTCGCCAAAGACCTCCAGCCCCAACGCGCGGATGCCGGCGCTGACCGCGCGCCCGGCCGCCGCATGGCGCGCGAAGCGCGCATCCAGGCCTTCCTGCAAGGCCACGCGTGCGCATTCGCGGGCGCCGTACAGCATGGTGGTGGCTTCGGTGTGGTGGTTGAGGCGCTTGTCCGACCAGTAATCCATGATCATCGCCAGGTCGAAATAATTCGAGACGATGCGCGGGCCGCTGCCGTTGGCGATGTCGTCGCGCACGATGCCGCGTTCGACATGGCGACGCGCGAAGATGGCCGCGGCCGCGCGCTCGGACACGGTGATCGGCGCCGAGCCGGATGGCCCGCCCAGGCATTTCTGCAAACCGCCGGTGACCACATCCACGTCCCAGCGATCGCTGGCGATGGGCATGCCGCCGATGGTGGCGGTGGCGTCCACATAACTCAGCGCGCCGGCTGCGCGGCACAGCGCACCGACGCCATCGAGCGGCTGCGCCATGGTGGTGGAAGTATCGCCGTGTACGGTGGCCACCAGCTTGGGTGCCACGCGCTCGATGGCCTCGGCAATCGCGCCCAGCGGCAGCACCTGGCCCCACGGCGCATCCACGCTGTGCACCTCGGCGCCGAGGCGGCCCAGGATTTCGGTGAGCAACAAGCCGAAGCGGCCGAAGTTGAGCACCAGCACGCGCTCGCCCTGGCTGACCAACGATACCAGCGCCGCTTCGATACCGGCGCGCGCGGTGCCATCGACCAGGAACGTCCAGCGGTTCTCGGTACCGAATAGCGGCCGATAGAGCGCCATCACCTCGTTCATGTAGGTGGTCATTTCCGGATCGAACTGCCCCAGCAGATCGGCCGCCATCGCACGCAGCACGCGCGGATGCGCATTGACCGGGCCCGGGCCCATCAACAGGCGCTGCGGGGGATCGAGTTCGCCGAAGGTGTGCAGCTGACGCAGATCAGGTGACAAGGGGATCTCCCAGATGGTCGATAAAGTGGCGCATGACCGCCAGCGCAATCTCGGCATCGGCCGGATCGACATGTTCGTCCGGATGATGGCTGATCCCGCCGGCGCAGCGCACGAACAGCATCGCCGTGGGACACAGCGCTGCCATCACCATGGCATCGTGGCCCGCACCGGAGACCAGGTGTCGCGGTGCGATGCCTTGCGCGGCAACCGCGTGTTCCAGGCGCGTGATCAGTGCCGGGGCGCAGGGGCTGGCGGCCAGCGTCTGCAGTGGCTCGATGGCGATGGCGACGCCGCGGTGGATGGCGATCTGCGCCAGTGCCTGTTGGATCTGCTGCACGGCGGCATCGCGGCTTGCATCGCTGCCGGCACGTACGTCCAGCGAGCAGTCCACACGCCCCGGCACCACGTTGGCGGCGCCGGGCGCCACCTGCAGCTTGCCGACGGTGGCGACCAGGTCGCTGCTGCCAGCGCGGGCGATCCGTTCGATGGCCAGCAGCGCTTCGGCCGCGGCGCTCAAGGCGTCGCGGCGCAGCGCCATGCTGGTGGTGCCGGCATGTCCGGCGCGACCTTCGAAGCGCAGCGCGAAGCGTCGTTGCGCGGCGATGGCGCTGACGATGCCCAGCGGCACTCCTTCCGCTTCCAAGACCGGGCCCTGCTCGATATGCGTTTCCAGATACGCCAGCACGCTGCCCGGGGCGCGGGCGGCGTGCTGCACGTGGGCGATGTCCAGGTTCCAGGCGGCCAGCGCACTGGCCACCGTGATGCCGGCGGCATCGGTGACCGCCAGCGCGGTGGGGTCGAGGGTGCCGGCCACCGCGCGGCTGCAGAACATGGAGGCGGGAAAGCGCGAGCCTTCTTCGTCGCCGAAGGCGATGACCTCGATGGCAAACGGCAGCCGGCGCCGCTGCGCATGCAGCGCGGCGATGCATTCGATGCCGAGCAGGATGCCGAGCGGGCCGTCGTAGCGCCCGGCATCGCGCACGCTGTCCAGGTGGCTGCCGATCAGCAGCGCCGGTGCGTCTGGCTGCGTGCCGGCGTATCGGCCCACCAATGTGCCCAGGGGATCGATGCGCACCTGCATGCCGGCCGCCTGCATCCAGGTGCCTACCTGTTCCACCGCGGCACGGTGGGCAGGACCAAGCCAGCCACGGAATAGCCCGGTATCGCTGTCGCTGTAGGGCCCAACGCCCAGCGCGTCGCAGCGTGCCACCGCACGCGCACCGCCAGGAGCAGCGAGGTCGGGAGCGACTAGGCGGGACGGCAGGGCAGCGGGCATCGACGGGACCAAACGGGGGCTCTCGCGGAGGGCGCAAGTGCAGTCCGGGAGCAGGCGGGAGAGGTGGCGCCTCGACTATAGGGAGGCAGTCCTGTCGCCATCAAAGAGTTTTTCGCGGGCTTGGGCTGCAAAAATGCAACGCGGTGCCTGACCCGCTGGCATGGGGCTGCCGGCGCAGGCATGCCCCTGCGAGGACTTCATCCGGCGAACGCGTGCGCGTGCCAGCGGCCCGTAGGTCACGGTCTTGCCCGCACCCATCGTCAGCAACGCAGCGGACGCACCGCACCGCCGCGCGGGTGCCTGCATCACGCGCAGGCCATGCGAACACCCCGCGCGAAGGAAAACGTCGGGAAAAAGCGCGCACGTGGGCGGAGACGGCTGGTCGTACAGTTCGGGAGGATCGCGCTGCAACTGCATCTGCCGATCGACTGCATGGCGCTGCTGCGGTCAGGCGCGCGTTCGCGCGCGTGCGGCAGCCAACGGCATGACCGGGCTGCCTGGCGCCGCTCAACCGCCGTCCGCACATCCAAGGTCGTGCCGTAATGCAGCCACGCACTCGTCCACGAACGTGCGCACCTTCGACGAGCCGCGGCGGCCTTCGACATAGACCACGTGTACCGGTTCGGGCGCGATCTCGAAGGCATCCAGCACGCTGACCAGCGTTCCGTCTTGCAGGTGTTGGCGAACCTGGTAGGACGGCACTTGTGTGAGGCCCCACCCATCCACTGCGGCAACGATGGCGGCGTTGAATGCGCTGACGCTCAGGCGCGAGGCAACCTCCACCTCATGCGCACGGCCATCCAGACGGAACGTCCACTTGGGCGCGCGTTCGGCCGCAGCGGTGGAAATCGTTGCGTGCTGCGGCAGCATGTCCGGGTGCTGCGGTATGCCGTGTTGTGCAAGATAGCCGGGCGAGGCGCACACCATGCGACGGACGCTGCCGACCGGGATGGCAGTCAGCGACGAATCGGGCAACGTGCCGATCCGGATCGCCACATCGATGCCTTCTTCCAGCAGCGGCACGACACGGTCCACCAGCAGGGCACGGGCGCGCATGGCCGGGTAGCGGCCGAGGAAGTGGGCCACGACAGGTGTCACATGCAGAGCGCCGAACATCTGCGGCGCAGTCACGGTGAGCAAGCCGCTGGGAAGCGCATGCAGGCTGGCGGCGCGGCTTTCGACATCCTCCAGCTCGGCCAACAGGCGCCGGCAGTCGCTTGCATACTGCTGCCCTGCCGCGGTGAACCGCATGGTGCGTGTGCTGCGCACCACCAGCAGCACGCCCAGCCGCGATTCCAGCTGCGCGATGGTGCGCGTGACCGTGGCGGTGGAAATGCCCAGATGGCGCGCCACACCCGCAAAGCTGGTGTGCTCGGCCAGCGCGGCAAACAGCGTCATTTCCTGGATGCGGTCCACCTGCGCCTCGTCTTCGACAATCACCTTCGACCGGGCACGCAGCCTAGCAGCCCGGTGTGATCAACCCTGGATGCCGCATGCGCCATGCAGCGCATGCGAACGCAACAGTGGTTGCGGTATTGCGCGCGATGGAATGCTCCATTGAACGCCAGGGTGGTTCTCGTGCCAGGCCGGCGCACCTAGCATGGCCGCCATTGCACATGCGTTGCCGCACCCGCATCTGCGCCGCCCCATCCATCAACACCCACCGGCAACATGCGCCGTCGGTGGACGCGCGTCGCTCCATCCTGCAACTGTGGTGGATTGGCACCGCACTGTTGCTGGGGGCCGGCAGATTGCGTGCAGCCGACAGGTGCGGCGCCCACACCCCATGACTCGACGGAGGCAGCATGTCCCACGACACCACCCAGCGCGTCAGCTATCGCACCGAGCAGGTTGGCGATGTCGAGCTGTTCTATCGCCAAGCAGGGCGCAAGGACGCGCCGGTCCTGTTGCTGTTGCATGGGTTTCCCAGTGCCAGCCACATGTTCCGCGACCTGATGCCGTTGCTGGCAAGCCAATACCGTCTGATCGCCCCGGATCTCCCCGGCTTCGGCATGACCAAGGCACCGCCGCGTGGACAGTTCGATTACACCTTCGATGCGCTCTACAAGGTGATCGAAGGCTTTACCGAAGCGTTGGGACTGACGCGTTACAGCCTGTACCTGTTCGACTACGGTGCACCGGTCGGCTTCCGCCTTGCGGCCGCGCATCCGGAACGGGTGAGCGCCATCGTCAGCCAGAACGGCAATGCCTACCTGGAGGGCTTCAGCGACCAATGGGACGCCTGGCAGGCCTACTGGCGGGAGCCGAGCGCCGCCAATCGCGAGGCCTGCCGCGCATCGTTGTCGGCGCAGACCATTCGTGAGTGGCAATACGGCACCGGTGTCGCGCCCGGCACACTGTCGCCGGACGGCTACACCCTGGATATCGCCTACATGGCGCGCCCGGGCGCCGAAGAGATCCAGCTCGACCTGATTCTGGATTACCGCAGCAATGTGGCGGCGTACCCCGCATTTCAAGCGTATTTTCGTGTCCATCAGCCGCCGTTGCTGGCCGTGTGGGGCAAGCACGATCCCGCCTTTATCCCGGCCGGCGCGCAGGCCTACCGCACGGATCTGCCAAGGGCCGAAGTGCATCTATTGGAGACAGGGCACTTCGCCTTGGAGACGCATGCGCTGGAGATTGCGCACTACATCGGTGATTTCTTGTCGCGGACCATCGCGCCGTCGGCATGACGCGGGCCGTGGCCGATGCCGTCGTGGACGCTGCATCGCCATCGTGCGCCGAGGTCCGCCGGCGGCGGCCTGACACAGGATCGCTACCTGCTGCCGTCCTGGCGCGGCGTTGCACTCCTTGAGCATGTGTTTGGTCGTCCAGTGTGAGATGGCGGGCACTCACACTGGAGCAGACGGAACCGGGCTCAGTCTGCCGACAGCGAGCCAAGGGTGAATCCGGAAACCGCATTGACCTTGCCACGCCACAACACGCCACGGTTGCTGGGCAGCGGCTGGCCGCCCGGTGAGAAGCAACGCGCATCGATCAGGTGGATGAACTGCGGCGGCGTGCTGCTCTGCTGCGTGTCGTCTTCGGCATCGTAGATGCTGGCGTGGCTGGCAAACGCGCGACGGATATCCTCTTTTTCATCGGCATCGCCCGGATAGGCAGCAGAGAACTCCTGCGCGAACGCTTCGAAATAGCGCTTGCCGCTGACCAGCTGGCCGGAAATGACGATGCCTTCGACAAACAGGGTGACGCCGAACTGCACGTCCGAGGTGTTGGCAATGCCGACCAGCTTCTGCAGATACCAATCCACGCTCTGGCCATCGAACGCCAGCTTGACGTCTTCCAGCGACGGTTGATGTTGATCTTGGTCTGTCATGTTGCTCTCCTTGAGTGGATTGGACGACGCGTTAGCCGTAACGCAGATGTGGATGGCGCGCTCTTGGCGTGCTTAAGCATGGCACACGGATCGCCAAAGTTGCCGTGGTTGGGTTCGCTATCAAGGCTCCGGCACCGCGGTCCTGCGACACGTGGACGCTTTCATCCAGTGCGCGCGCATGTGCGCGTAGGGCGAGCGGCCGCAGCGGAACGACCACTGTGGTCACCACGCCGCCACTGCTCCATCCGAGCGCGGATCGCTGGCGCCACTCAGGAGGCCATCTTGCTCGCGCACCAGGGCACCGGCATGTCCCATCACCGCGCTGTACGCCGGCAGAAGTTCCACCGCATGCCCGGCATTGCGCAGGGCCTGCACCACGGCCGGGTCGAAGCGGTCTTCCAGCTTCAACGCCGTGCTGTCTTCGCCCCAGGTGCGGCCCAGCAGCCAGCGCGGTGCGCTGACCGCCTGCTGCAGCGGCATGCCGAAACGGGCGTAGCGGGAGAACACGGCGGCCTGGGTTTGCGGTTGGCCTTCGCCGCCCATGGTGCCGTAGGCCATCACGCGGCCGTCGTCGAAGGTGGCCAGCGCCGGGTTGAGCGTGTGGAAGGGCTTGCGTCCCGGGGCAAGCGCATTCCAGCCATCGGGGGCGAGGCGGAAGCTGCAGCCGCGGTTCTGCCAGGTGATGCCGGTGCGCGGCAGCACCAGGCCGGAGCCGAATTCGAAGTAGGTGGACTGGATGCAGCTGACCGCGCGGCCGTGTGCGTCGATGGCGCCGAACCAGACGGTGTCGCCTGCCAGCGAGGGCTGGGGCCACGGCAGTGCGGCGCGCATGTCGATGCGTGCGGCGAGCGTATCGAGTGCGGCGCTGTCGTCGAGCAGGGCTTGTGCGTCGAGCGTCATCCAGGCGGGGTCGCCGAGGTGTGTGTCGCGGATCAGGAAGGCCTGCTTGCTGGCTTCGATCAGCCCGTGCAGGTGCGCGTAGCTGTCTGCATCTTCTACCTCCAGGCGATCGAACAGCGCCAGGATCAGCAGCGAGGCAAGCCCCTGCGTGGGCGGCGCGTGGTTGTAGAGGCGCGCGCCCTGGATGACAACCGATAACGGCACGCTGGCGTCGGCGCGATGGGTCGCCAGGTCGTGTGCGCTGAGCGGGCTGTCCAATGCCTGCAGGTCTGCGGCGATGTCGTGAGCGATCGCGCCGCGATAGAAACTCTCCAGTCCTTCATCGGCGAGCCGCTGCAAGGTACGCGCGAGCTGCGTCTGGCGCAGCAGCGCGCCTTCGCGCAGCGGCGCGCCGCGCGGCTCGAAGATCTCGGCATAGGCGCCGGGTTGTGGACGCAGTTCTGCGCGCTTGCTGGCGGCCACCTGCGCGCCGCCCAGCGTGACCGGTACGCCGGCACTGGCGTGATGGATCGCATCGCTCAACAGGCGTTGCAGCGACACGCTGCCGTTTGCCTGCTGCAGGGCCAGCGCCCAGCCGGAGACGGTACCGGCCACGGTATTGGCCGCGCCAGGCCCGCGCGACGGAATGTGGGCATGGCCGCGATAGAAATCCAGTGTGGCCGCCTGCGCCGCGCGGCCGCAGGCATCGATGGCATGCACGCGGCCATCGGGTTCGTGGATGAGCCAGAAGCCATCGCCGCCGATGCCGGTCATGTGCGGGTAGACCACCGCCAGGCAGGCGGCGGTGGCGACGGCCGCTTCGATGGCATTGCCACCGTCGCGCAAGACATCGCGTCCGGCCTGTGCGGCAAGATGGTGCGGTGCGACCACCATGCCGCGGCGCGCGCGCGGGGTATGCAACATCAGCGTGGCTCCGGCGGTGGGCTGAAGGCGAGCAGGCCGTCGCGCTCGAGTTGCGCGGCCAGCGCAAACAGGCGGTCTTCACGGCCGGGCGCGGCGATCAGTTGCACGCCCAGTGGCAGGCGCCCGGGACGCGGCAACGGTGCGGCCAGCACCGGGCAGGCGGCCAGGCCGAGTGGCTGGGTGAAGATGCCCAGATTCGCGCGTGCAGAGACCGGCAAACCGTCGATCTGGATGGTGTCCTGGTCGATGCGCGGCGCCACGCAGGGCGTGGCCGGCGCGATGAGCACCTCCACCTGGTCCCACAGCGCGTGCATGGCATCGGCAAACCACTGCGCGAAGCGGTGCGCGTCGGCCACTGCGCTGGCGGGCAGCTGCAAGCCGGCGAGCAGGCGGTCGCGGGTGGCCGGGTCGAACTGCGCGCCGTGCGCGGTGAGCGCGCGGCGGTGACGATGCCCGCCTTCGGCAGCGGTCAGGACGAAGGCAGCGGCGCGCGCGCGTTCGGCCTCGGGCAGGTCGATCGACGAAACGCTGTTGCAAGCGGTGAGCAGGGCCTGCAGCCCGGCCTCCAGATCCGGATCCAGATTGCGTTCAAACCAGCCGCCCAACCGTGCGACGCGCAGGTTGCCGGCATGGCACGCAGGCAGCGGCTGCCCGCGCAGTACCTCGTAGACGCGGCGCAGGTCGGCCACCGAGGTGGCGAATGGGCCGACCACATCCAGTGCGTCGACAAACGGGAACACCCCATCGACGGGGACGGCGCCGTGCGTGGGGCGCAGGCCATAGATGCCGCACAACGCGGCCGGCACGCGGATGGAGCCGTTGGTGTCCGAGCCAAGCGCGAACGGCACCAGCCCGGCGGCCACCGCTGCCGCCGAGCCGCCCGATGAGCCGCCCGCCAGGTGCTGGAGATCGTGCGGATTGGCGGTGGTGCCGTAATGCGCGTTGACGGTGGCGAAGCCGTACGCGAATTCGTCCATGTTGGCGGTCCCCACCAACACTGCCCCGGCGTCGCCGAGCCGTCGCACCACCGCCGCATCGCGGCTGGCCGGCGGGCAGTGCGCGCGCACCGCGGCGCCGGCGGTGGTGACCTGCCCGGCGACATCGAACAGGTCCTTGACCACGAATGGCACGCCGGCCAACGCGCCCCCGTCGCCGCCCCCGGCAAGCGCTGCCTGCACGCGCGCGGCATCGGCCGCGGCACGCGCCGGCAGCAGGCGGGTGATGGCGCACAGCCGGTCGTTGGCCTGGTGGATGCGTGCCAGCGTCTGGGTGGCCAGTCGCGCGGCCAGCGCGGGCTGGCTGCGCGTGGTGCTGACGATGGAGGCGATCTGACCGCGTGGGCCGCCGCCATCATGTGCCGTTGCAGCCGGCGCATGGAAGCTGGCCAGCAATTGCGTGTGCCCGCGCAGCACTTCGGTATTGCGATCGACGCCGGCCTGCCACTGCGCTGGAAGTTGCATGGATCACCTGTTGGAAAGCGGGGATTAGGGATTGGAGAGGTGAGATTCGCTTGTTTGCTTGGCGTACGGGGTGTGCAACGTGCTTGCCGATGCGTTGGGAGCTGAAACGAAGCCGTTGGGATTGCGCGTCACCGTGAAAGCAGTCGCTGTTACCGCAAGGATTGCGGACGTGCAGCTTCGGACGTTCGATTTCATCATGCAGCAGCGGTATGACGCGTCCAGCTTTGCAAATGCGGGCCGGGGCGCTGGCGCAGTTGAGGCGAGGGTGCCACGGTGTTTCGAGATGTCTCAGGTTTTTGCTCCCGTATTGCTCACCAGCGACTCAACCGATGCAGCACTGTCATCCACATACCGCATCTTCATCGGCCCTGCGGGCCCCTTCTCCCGATGGCAGCAAGGGGAGCGGTAATCCCACCGCCGGTGGCTGCGGCGCGGTGAGGCGGTCGACCAGCAACTGCTCGAATGCCGGCACGTCCACCGCATGCACCACCGTCTGCGGCTGCTCGCCCAGCCCGGGTTGATACCCCGGTGCCCACGACACGATGTCGCCGTACCCGGCATCGAAGGCGGTGTTGGTGTCGACGTACAGCGTTTCGGTGCGCGTGGCCAAGTCGGGGCGCAGCCACACGGCGGTGGCCAGTTCGTCCCACATCGGAAAGCCCGGCTCGCGGCGGCGCAGTGCGTGGCCAATCGTGGTATCGGCCGCACTCATGCGCGCCAGCAAGTCGGCGCTGAGTTCGGTCGCGGTGGACGGGTCGACCGGCACCATGGTGATCTGCCGCCACGGCGCACGCATGACGATGCTGGCCGCTTCCGGGTCCCAGCGGATATTGAATTCGCGTCGCGGCGAATTGACGAACTCGCGCGCGAATTGCTGCGCGCTCACGCTGTTGCGTTGCTGCCGTGGATTGAGGCTGCCGCCCATGTAGACCAGCTCGCGCGCCAACCTGGCAAAGGATGGGTCCAGCGATTGCGCCAGTGCCAGATTGGTCAACGGGCCGGTGGCAATGATGCTCACCTCGCCCGGGTACCGACGCACCATGCGCAGCATGAACAACGCGGCCGGCTCGTCTGCCGGGCGCACCACGCTGGGATTGCCCAACGCCAGATCGGGCACCACATCGTGGGCGTGATAGCGCGGCGCGCTTTGCACGGTGTCGCCGTCCACCCAGTGTTTGGTCCATGCGCCCTTCCAGACGAGTTTGCCGTACAGCGCTTCCCAGCGTTCGGTGGCCAGCTCGCTGTTGAGCAATGGATGCACCGGGCCTGGGTGCACTGGAATCTGCGGATGGCCAGCCAGTTCCAGCAGGCGGCAGGTGTGCGCCAGCACCTCATCGCGCCAGATATTGCCGCTGACGGCACTGATGCCCAGCACCTGTACCTCGGGCGATTGCAACAGCAGCAGTTGCGCGGGCGTGAAGCCGTCGATGTCGTCTTCGAGAATGACGCGGCGCTTGGATGAGGGGAGGTGCGGGTCGGTCATTGCGTTTTTGTCGTGGAAGGTTGAAGGCATTGCAGCGGCGATGGAGAGCGGCATTTGTAGGAGCGTGCCTGCGCGCGACGGGGCGTTACCGGTAAAGCCGGTCGCGCTCGGGCGCGCTCCTACGGTGCATATGTCATGTCGTTCGGCGCTATCCGTGTTGCAGCAACAGCGTGCGCTCGTACTGGGTCAGGTCGGTCTCCAGCTGCCATTGCAGCCGCGCCTTCTCGCTGCCGTGGCGGAATGCTCGACAGGCAGCATCATCTGTTTCGCGCTGCAACGCACTGGCGCAGGCCTGCGCACCTTTACCGTCGGCATCCCACAGGCTGGTGCCCGGCAGGAAGCTGTAGGTGAGGCCATTGCGGGCGAGTCGTTTGAGCGTGGGGTAGTCGATGCCTTGCTCCTGCATCGCGCGTTGGTACTCGTGGGTCAAGTCCGCACGCGAGACGCCGGCATCGTCGGTGGACAACACCACCGGCACGCCGGCACCCAGATACAGCGCCAACGGATGCGCTGGGCCCTTGACGCCCAGGATTACATCGTTGCTGGTGAGGTTGATCTCCACCGCGACGTGCTCTTCCCGCATGCGTTGCAGCAGTGCTTGGGCATCGTCTTCGTACGGCAGGTCCACGCCGTGACCGATGCGGCGCGCCCCCGCATCCACCGCCTGCCGAATATGCGAGCGCAGCTGTGCCGGCGGCACCAGCCCCAGCGCCAGCTCGCCGGCATGCAGCGACAGCGGCACGCCGCGATAGCGCGTTGCAAAGAAGCGGAACATCGCCATGTGCCGCGCGTAATCGGCCAATGCCACGGGATTGTCTTCCGGTGCGACGATGTTCAGCGCCACCGCACGGCTGCCGCCGGCCGCGATCAGCGCATGCGCCAGCGCCATCTGCCCGAACACCATCGGCTGCGGCAGCACGCGCAGCACGTAGGGAACATAACGGTAGTCGACCGTGCAGCCGGGGCGTGCATCGGCCTGGTCGCAACGCAGGACGCGCCGGACCTGCGCGTCGATGTCGGCAAGATCGCGTTGCGCGGCCTGCACCAGTGGCGCCAGGTCGGGCTGCAACGCACGCAGATTGGCTGGGTCGTCCTCGCCTTTCCACGGCAGCGACTGCATGTGCTTTGCAGCCTGGTCCATCTGCGGCGGGTTGGCGATGATCTCCACATACGGCACGCGGTCGCGTGCGGCCTGCTCCAGCACTGCGGCGACGGTGTCGGCGACACGGCTGCGCACCACCGCGTCGAACTTGCCGAAGGTGCTGAAGAACTGATCGTGGCCGCTGGGGTGCGTTGGGCCGGGCAGGAAGTTGCGCATCGACAGCGAATTCACCATCCGCCCGTACAGCGCGGCGTTGCGTGTCGCCAGGCCCCGCGCCGACTCCTGGCCGGCCCCGCACGGCGGCGCGCGCGCAGGCTCAGGTCGTCCAGTTGCACGCAGGCGCCATCGTCGCTGGCCCATTGCAGATAGTCTTCGGCATACACCGAACCGGACAGATGGTTATGCAGGTCGCCACCTTTCGGCATGGCCTGTAGCCAGGTGCGTAGCTGCGCCGGCTGCGCGGCCGCCTCGCGGAACAACTGCGCCACCTGCTGTTCGCGTTGTTGCGCAGGCGCAGGCGCAGGCCGTGCGTGCACGGCAGCGGGCAAGCACGCCCACACGCTCAGGATCAGACAGCGGCGAAGAAAGGGCATGCAGGAGACTCGTTTGGAGAGACGGTGGCGTGCGAAGCCGGCGACCACATAGCTTGCCCGCCAGCGCGATCCGAGGCCACCACGTACGCGCCGGTCAGCAGGCGTGGAACACCTGGAGGCACGCATCATCCCAGCGCATAGCGCAGCACGAACAAGCCCGCGATGGCCCAGGTGGCCGGGTGCACGTCACGCCAGCGGCCGCTGCCGAGTCTGAGCGCGGCATAGGTAATGAAGCCGAACGCGAGCCCCGTCGCAATGGAGTAGGTCAGCGGCATGGCGAGCATGCAGATGGCGGCCGGCAACGCGTCGCCCACATCGTCCCACCGGATCTGCGTGCATTCGCGCAGCATCACCGAGGCCAGGTAGATCAAGGCCGGGGCTGTGGCGTAGGCCGGCACCATCGCGGCCAGCGGCGAGAACAGCAGGGCAAGCAGGAACAAGGCGGCAACCACCAGCGCGGTGAGGCCCGTGCGCCCGCCCACCTGCACGCCGGCGGCGCTTTCCACATAGGCGGTGGTGCTGGAAGTGCCGAGCAGCGAGCCGGCCAGGATGGCGGAACTGTCGGCAAGTAGCGCGCGGTCGAACTGACGGCGCTGGGCGGGCGTGTGCAGCAGGCCCGCGCGTTGCGCCACCCCATCAGCGTGCCGGTGGCGTCGAACATTTCCACCAGCACGAACACCAGCACCACATGCAGCACCGCAGCGAGCGCACCACCGCCGCCATGGCCGTGCAGGGCGCCGACGATATCCAGCTGCAGCAAGGTGGGCGCCAGGCTGGGCGGCAGCGCCAGGACGCCTTCGTAGCGCACCAGTCCCGACACCAGCGCCGCTGCGGTCACAGCCAGGATGCCGAGCAACATGGCGCCCCGCACGCGGCGCACTTCCAGCACGCCGATCAGCAGCAATCCGGCCAGTGCAAGCAGCGGCTCGGGCCGGTGCAGATCGCCCAAGGTCAGCAAGGTCTGCGGATGGGCCACCACCAATCCGGCCTTCTGTAGCCCGATCAGCGCCAGGAACAAACCAATGCCCACCGCAATGGCGCTGCGCAAGGTGGACGGAATGCCGTCCACCAACCAGCGCCGCGCGCCAGTGACGGTGAGCAGCAGGAACACGCAGCCTGAGACAAACACCAGCCCCAAGGTCTGCTGCCAGCTGTAGCCCAAGGTGCCGACCACGCTGAAGGCGAAGAACGCGTTCAAGCCCATGCCTGGCGCCATGCCGATGGGGTAGTTGGCCAGCACGCCCATCAGCAGCGAACCCAGTGCTGCAGCCAGGCAGGTGGCCACGAACACCGCGCCGTGATCCATGCCGGTGGTGGCCAGGATGTCGGGGTTGACGAAGACGATGTAGGCCATCGTCAGGAAGGTGGTGGCACCGGCCAGCATTTCGGTGCGCACGGTGCTGCCGTTGGCGGCGAGCGCAAAACCGGGCCAGCGCATCAGCAGGCGCTCGGGGCGTGCAGCCGGTTGACGGCAGGACAGATGAACATCGGCGGACATCTCATCGATACGGGGCGAATGGCGTGGCAGGGCCCGCATGCGGGCGGCCCATCTTGCCCTGTTGCGTTGCGCTTGCCACGGACATCGGGCACGGATTGCGCCGCAGGAGCGCACGCACACCGTAGCGCGGCAGCGTGACGCGGCAGCGCCCATCGTTGCGGCGTATGTCGCGGCAACGATGCAAGCATGACAGCACACATGCGGTGAGCGATGGCGCACTCCGTTGCGCGCCATTGTGAAAGGCACGCGAGACATCGGGCTGCGCGAGGTGACTGAACGACTGCAGTGGCACCGCGAACACTGCGTTCAAAGATCCAGTACCAACCGCGGCGTGCGGCTGCGCGAGCAGCACACGGTGATCTGCCGATTGGTGGCGCGTTCGGCGTCGCCGAGCACGCTGTCGCGGTGATCTGGCGTGCCAGCCAGCACGCCGGTCAGGCAGGCACCACACATGCCTTGTTCGCACGACAGCGGCACCTCGATGCCGGCATCGAGCAGAGCGCTGGCGATGCTGCCATCGGCCGGTACCTGCACCACGCGGCCGCTGGCGGCCAGTTCCACCTCGAACGCACTGTCGGCGTCGTGGGCGAGGCTGGGCGCGGGGGCGGCGAAGTGTTCGCGATGCAGTTGCGCCGCCGTCCAGCCATGCGCCTTCGCCAGCACGGTGAAGTGGTCCATGAACGCGGCCGGTCCGCACAGGTACAGCTGATCGCGCGTACGCGCCTGGCCCAGTTCCTCGGGCACATGCACGCGTGGGCTCTGCCCGCCATCGCTCAGATGCAGGTGCACCTGCCCATGCGTAAAGCCCTGTTGCAGTCGCTGCGAAAAAGCCACATCCGCATGCCGGCGCGCGTAGTAATGCAGCACGAAGGGCTCGCCGCGCGCCTCCAGTGCTTCGGCCATCGACAATAGCGGGGTGATGCCGATGCCGGCGGCCAGCAGCACGTGGCGCTCGCCCGGGTGCAGCGGAAACAGGTTGCGCGGTGTGGAGATGCGCAAGCGGTCGCCAGGCGCGAGCTGTTTCGCACAGGTGCCGCGACCCGCCGCGCGAGGCGTCGGCCAGCTTGACGCACAGCAGATAGTGGTCGCGCACATGCGGCGCACTGGCGATCGAATATTGCCGAATCAGGCCATCCGGCAGATGCAGGTCGACGTGCGCGCCGGCCTCGAATGCCGGCAATTGCGCGCCCACCGGTTCCAGCCGAATGGCGCGCTGGCGGTGACCTTGGTCGACGACATCGGCAACGCGCACCTCATGCAGGCTCATGCGGGTGTCCTCGGCCGTCAGCGCAGGAAGAAGTCGCTATAGCCCTGGCTGCGCAGCCCGCGGCGATAGGCGATGGAACTGCGATCGGCGGGAATGTGCACTTCCAGCAGCGGGTCCAGCGGCAGATACTCCGGCCGTTGCGCTTCCACCATGGCGCGGTCTTCCTCGAACACGCGCAAGTTGAATGCATGCATGTCTTCCACCGGCAGATGGGTGTCGAAGTTGCGCGCGATCGGCACCAGCAGCCGGGTCTTATGCTTGGACACCGGGCTGGCCGCATTCATGATCACCAGCCGCTTGCCCGGCACCGGGAAGTGGATGGTGAGCGTAGCGGTGAACGGCAGATGCACCTCGAAATGACGCAGCCAATGGAAGTTCGGGTCCACCTCCGGCAGCGGCATGTCCACCGAATAGTTGGCTACCGTGCTCAGGTAATCGGCATTGAAACCGGTCGGCGTTTCGGTGGTGGTGTAGGCCGGCACTTCGCGCTTGTCTGGCTGGGCGAAGGTGGCGGTGTGCACGAAGGCGAAATGCGCCACGTCGATGAAGCCCTCCAGCTGGCGCGCGGCGCTGCCGGCGATGTCGAAGGCCGGGCACACGATCTGCTGAAAGCCGTCCTCGTCCCAACCCGGCATCGGCGGAATCTGCACCTCGGCCTCGTTCACCCCGGCCGGCTTGGCCAGGCACACCCAGACCAGGCCGTAGCGCTCGGCCACCGCATAGGTGTGCAGGCGCATCTTGGCCGGGATGTTCTGGCTGGGGCTGGCAGGGATATGGTTGCAACGCCCGCCCGCGCCAAAGCGCAGCCCGTGGTAGGCGCACACCACGCCGCCGCCATCGGCCTTGCCCATGCTGAGCGGCACGCCGCGGTGCGGGCAGACGTCGCGTGCGGCCACCAACTCGCTGCCCAGCCGGTACAACACCAGCGGCTCGTCCAGCAGGGTGGCCTTGAACGGCGCCTCGCTCACCTCGCTGCTCAGCGCCACCGCATGCCAGTGCTGGGCCAGGCGCTGCCAATCGGCGGCCTCGAAGGTGCAGTGCAGCGGCAGGGCGGGAACGGCGACATCCATGGGGCGGTCTCGGGCACGAGGCGGGAGCGGTGCCGGATTGACTCTAGGAAGCCAGGGGTGTGTGATCAAACATCGATTTTCAGCTTAGCCATTGCAAAAATGCAACGCCAACCGAGCCCCGCCGCATGCTGACCTTTTCGCGCTTTACCCGGTATTTCATCGAAGTGGCCCGCTGCGGCAGCATCCGCAAGGCCTCCGAAGTGCTGCACGTGTCGGCGTCGGCGATCGACCGGCAGATCCTCAAGGCCGAGGAAGAACTGGGCGCGCAGCTGTTCGAACGCCTGCCCGGCCGGCTGCGGCTGACCGCTGCCGGCGAGCTGTTGCTGGTGGACGTGCGCGGCTGGGAGAAGGCCTACGCCCGTACCCTGGAGCGCTTCGACGAGCTCAAGGGCCTGCGCCGCGGGCATGTGGAGATCGCCATGATCGACGCGCTCAGCGAAGGCGTGGTGCCGGCGGCAGTGGCGGCGCTGGTGCAGGAGTACCCGGGCATCACCTTCAACCTGTCCACCGCGCGCAACCAGCGGGTGATGGAAATGGTGACCTCGGCCGATGTGGATATCGGCTTGCTGTTGGACCCGGTCAGCAGCGTGGACCTGGAAGTGCGCGCGTTTGCGGATATTCCGCTAGGCATTGCGATGCCGGTGGGGCATCCGTTGAGCAGCCGCACCGAGCTGCAGCTGAGCGAGACGCTGGAGCATCGGCTGTTGCTGCCGGCCGCCCCGTTGATCGTCGGCGAGCACGCCAAGGTGCTGTACCAGCGCCAGCACATCGACGTGAAGCGGCTCACCCACTGCAACGACGTGCGCACGCTGCGCGGCCTGGTGCGTGCCGGCGCCGGCGTGGGCCTGATGTCGTGGCTGGATGCCGCCCCGGACGTGGCCGACGGGCGGCTGGCCTTCGTGCCGTTTCGCCAGCACCTGACCAAGCCGATGACACTGGCGCTATGCGTGGCGCCGCAGCGGCAACTGTCGCGTTCGGCGCAACTGGCGATCCAGGCGCTGGCAGCGAAGATCGATGCGATGGCGGTGCCGGCGGTGGAGTAGCCCTCATCCGGCCCTCATCCGGCGCTGCGCGCCACCTTCTCCCGCCAGCGGGAGAAGGGAGATCGTCAATCCCGCCTTCCCCGCCTGCGGGAAGGGAGATCGTCAACACCGCCTGCCTTCCCCGCCTGCGGGGGAAGGTGCCCGAAGGGCGGATGGGGGCAGTCGGTCGGCACAATCAGCTAGCTGATTCAATAGGTGCGGCTTTCCTGCGCCCGGGCGTTCAAGCCCCACCGACGCCCCACCCTCATGCAGCGCTAAGCCTCCCTTCTCCCGCCTGCGGGGGAAGGTGCCCGAAGGGCGGATGGGGGCAGTTGGTCTGCACAATCAACGAGCTGCCGACCTGGGCCTGGCCATGCTGCGCCCGGGCGTTCAAGCCCCACCGGCACGCTTCCCTGCGCGGGCGCTGCACGCCACCTCTCCCGCCAGCGGGAGAAGCGAGGGGCAGCGGAGCTAACCTCTCGCTCGTTACACTTACGCGGCTCACCCCACACGATACCCGCAGCATGCAATTGATCGATATCGGCGCCAACCTCACCCACGACTCGTTCGATCGCGATCGCGATGCGGTGCTGCAACGCGCACGCGATGCCGGCGTGGCGCAGCTAGTGATTACCGGCGCCAGCCGCGAGCATTCGCCGCTGGCCCTGCAACTGGCGCAGCAACACCCCGGATTCCTCTACGCCACCGCCGGCGTCCATCCGCACCACGCGGTGGAATTCACCGCCGAATGCGAAGCGGAAATGCGCGCCCTGCAGGCGCATCCGCAGGTGGTGGCAGTGGGCGAGTGTGGGCTGGATTACTTTCGCGACTTTGCGCCACGCCCTGCGCAGCACAAGGCCTTCGAACGCCAGTTGCAGCTGGCCGCCGACAACGGCAAGCCGCTGTTTTTGCACCAGCGCGACGCGCATGAGGATTTCATCGCCATCATGCGCAGCTTCGAAGGCCGCCTGGGTGCGGCGGTGGTGCACTGCTTCACCGGCACGCGCGAAGAGCTGTTTGCGTATCTGGACCGCGACTACTACATCGGCATCACCGGCTGGCTCTGCGATGAGCGTCGCGGTGCGCATCTGCGCGAGCTGGTGCGCACTATTCCGGCCAACCGGTTGATGATCGAAACCGATGCGCCGTACCTGCTGCCGCGCACGCTCAAGCCGATGCCCAAGGATCGTCGCAACGAGCCGATGTTCCTGTCGCATATTGTCCAAGAGCTGGCGCGCGATCGTGGCGAGGATGTCGCGGTGACCGCCGCCAACAGCACGGCCGCGGCACGTGCGTTCTTCCGCTTGCCGGAGCCTGCCAGCGCCACGAGCGGCTGACACCATGTCGCACTCGTGGCCGCAACGGCGCGCCGGTACCGCAGCGTACGCGCGCCGCATGCCGCGCCGGGCCGGCCGTACCTATCGGTGGTGAACGTAGTGCTGTTGCGCATGGATCTACCTGGATCGGGCCGCGCGGCAGTTACGCCGCCAGCAATTCCCACCCTTGCGCATCGCGCAGGCGCAGGCCGGGTTCTGGCGCGTCCACACTGATGCGCAGGCCGTCGGCCCAGGGCAGTTGCCGTTGTTGCGGAAACCACCGCCGGCGCTGGTCGACCACGATCAACAGGCCGTGGTCATCGCCCAAGGCTGCAAAGCCCTCCAGCGGCGGGGCGAAGGGTTGCAGGCCGAAGTGATGCGCCAGGCTGCGCGTCACCACCTCGACATTGTTGCTAGGCAAGCCGATTTCGCTCAGGCACAGCAGTTCTTCGCCGCCGAACTGGCCATCACCGGCTGCTGCATCCTGCAAGGCATTGCGCGCGATCAACTCCAGCACTGCGCCATCCGGCCCGGCGAAGTACACCGAGTGCGACTGCCACGCGCCGTCCAGGGCGAAGTGCTTGCGGCCGTGTGGATCGCTCAGCAAGGTGGCGCGTGCGCCAATCCACTGCGCAGCGGCTTGAAGCGCGACGGGGCCACATTGAAGGCCAGATGCACGCTGCCCACCGGGTGCTGCGCCTGCACACACTCCAGTGTGCTCCAGCCGATGCGCACCGCGTTGCCATGTACGGGCAACTGCAGCACATCGCGGTAGAAGCGTAGGGTCAGGTCGGGGTCCAGGCAGGGCAGTACCAGATGACGCAGATGCATGGCGGCAATGTCGTTGGGAACCGGCATTGAACGACCTCAAGCGCAGTTGAGGTCAAGCGCTTCATTCTGCGCCTCGTACCTGTAGTGAGTGAGTGCCAGCCCGCAGGCTGACCTGGCGGACTTTGTCTGAAATTGCTGGCATCTCCCAATTCCAATATTCGCAGCCATTCGCTGCCCGACAGGTCGCTTCATGGCAGGCCAGGCCTTCGCATCCGCAAGCGGGATTTCCGTCGGCGTGGACGCGGCATGCGCATCATTGCCTATGCTTTAAAAAAGCACGGGAGACGTAAAATGGGAAACTGTCTACGCATACCCTCTGCACACATGGCGCCAGAGGTGCGCGAGCATGACACCGCCGAAGCGTCCACCAGCAACCCCATGTCGCATGCAGGAAGCCTGACGGCCGGGCCGCAGGAGCACGGCGCCGTCGAGAGTTGCGCCGGAAGCCGGATTGCCGATATGTGGCTGTCATCCCTGGAGCGACCGGCCCGCAGATCTTCCGGGAGTAGAAGCCAATCCACTGCCCAGTCGCGCCTCCAGTCGAAGGCGGAGGAGTTGGCCGGGAAACGCCGATCGATGCTGCAACGCGCGATCATGCTGGATGACCAGTGGCGGCGCCTTCAGGAACGCTGCGCGGGAAGCAGCGCCGGCGGCCGGCAAGCATCCAATCTGAATATTCTCAAGGGAATCATTTCGCGGGACAAACAGGCGTTGGAGAGTATCGGCGATGAAGGTGGCGATATCATTGATGGCAGCCTTGACCGAATTGATCGCAACCTGCGGAAGTTTGAGAAAAAATCAGCAATCAAAAAAATTGGAATCACATCTTGCAAGAGCCAACGATTTCCTGGACCGGCTGAAACGCCTGAAAAACGAACTCTCAACTCGAGGCGATGACCAGGAACTCTTAAAAAAATCGATTTGAACATACACGATCTGGAAACCATCTTGAATGAACTGACGGGTATCGATGCCAATGGTACCGGCATCGAATACAGCGGCTACCGCGGGAAATAGATGGCGTACTTCGATAGTGTAACTGCAGCGCTCGAAGCGATGCTTCGAAGTCAAGATCCCGGCTATCAGGACTACATGCGACCCGCGCTGGCGGCTGTCCTCAAGGATGGTTACCCACCAAGCAGGCGGAGGGCGGTAAGCGCTTCTTGAACACATGCTGGCGACACCGGTGGCATTTCTTGAAGAGCAAACCTGCAGCGTCTCGATGGTCTGCATGGGACGGCGGTGGGTGTTCGAAGCGGAGCGAGGTACATTCCGGCTTTGTTTTACTACACGAACAACAACCCGAGACCGCGTCAGACTTCGAGGGTCTGGAAAATGCCCGATCCCTACTCAGACGATGTCTGCAGTGAGCGCCGGCCTTCCGCGGTCGGTGCATGCAGTCGGCAGTGAGCAGTGCTTAGGGGCAACATCGTTCCAACGGCATCAGGCAAAAACGTCGCTGTAGCGTGAGTCGTGCTGCCAGCGCTAGAGCAACCTTGCCAGCGCCCACAAATGCCGCACCAACGGTGTGGTTTCCAATCCGCCCGGCGCGGCGGCCAGGGCCAGCCGCGCCAGCGGCATATGACCTTCGATATCCAGATAGCGCACGCCGGGCCGCTGCAGCTGCGCGGTGGAAGCAGGCACCACCGAGACGCCCAGCTCGGCGGCCACCAGGTTGATGATGGACGACATCTGCGGCGCCTCCTGGGTGATGCGCAAGGTCACGCCGGAGTCGCGGCAGGCGGCGAGGATTTCGTCGTACAGGCTCGAGCCGAAACTGCGCGGAAACAGGATGAAGGGTTCGCCAGCCAGCGCCGCCAACGGCGCACTGTTGCGCGTGGCCAGGGGATGCGCGGCGGGCACGGCGATCTTCATCGGTTCATCGGCAAAGCGCAGCAACTGCAGATCCGCTGGCGTGCTCAGCCCATAGCGCACGAACGCCGCATCCAGGCGGCCATCGGCCAGCCCGACCAGCAGGCTGGCGGTATTGGTCTCTTCCAACAGCAACTCCACCTGCGGCCACTTGCGGCGGAAGTCGCGAATCAGGCGCGGTACCACCGGGCTGAAGGCGGCCGAAGCAGTAAAGCCCAGGCGTAGCCGTCCGGACTCGCCACGCGCCACCCGGCGGGCGGTTTCGGCGGCGCGTTCCACATCGGCAAGCACGCGGCGCACCTCGCCCACGAACGCCTCGCCGGCCGGCGTGAGCTCGGCGCCGCTGTGAGTGCGCCGAAACAAGGGCGTGCCCAGCTCGCGTTCCAGGGTCTGGATCTGCTGGCTGAGCGGCGGTTGGCCAATGCCCACGCGCGCAGCAGCGCGGGTGAAGTTGCCCTCTTCGGCAACGGCGAGGAAATAGCGCAGGTGACGCAGCTCCATCTATCTGTTCCAGATATGGTAACTGCCACCATCATATATTGGACAGGGGGTGCGGACGGGCGAATACTCGCCTTCCCACGCTGCACGTGTATGGCTGTGTCCTCCTCCGATCCCCGCTTGGGCTTGTTGCCTGATCCATCCACGCCTTCCGGCAGTGGCGCCGACGCACCGGCAGCGATGCGTATTCGCCTGGCGCTGTTTCTGGCCGGCTTTGCGACTTTTTCACTGCTGTACAGCGTGCAGCCGCTGCTGCCGGAATTTGCGCATGCCTTCAAGGTGGACGCAGCGACCGCCTCGCTGCCGTTGTCGCTGGCGACCGGCGCGCTGGCATTGGCGATCTTTTGTGCTGGCGCCGTGTCGGAGAACCTGGGCCGGCGCGGATTGATGTTCGTGTCGATCGCTTTGGCGGCAGTCCTCAATCTGATTGCGGCGTTCCTGCCGCACTGGGGCGCGCTGGTGGTGGTGCGTACCTTGTCCGGCATCGCGCTGGGCGGGGTGCCGGCGGTGGCGATGGTGTACCTGGGCGAAGAATTGCCGGCCAGCAAGATGGGGCGGCCACCGGCCTGTACGTGGCCGGCAATGCCTTTGGCGGCATGAGTGGGCGCATCGTGATGAGCGTGCTGACCGACCACACCGATTGGCGCACCGCCTTGGCGGTGTTGAGCGTGTTCGATCTGCTGTGCGCGCTGGCGTTCTTCTGGTTGCTGCCACCGTCGCGCAACTTCGTGCGCCGGCACGGCATCAACCTGCGCTTCCATCTGCGCGCCTGGGCCGGGCATCTGCGCGATCGCAACCTGCCGTTCTTGTTCGCGCTGCCGTTCCTGTTGATGGGTGTGTTTGTGTCCCTGTACAACTACGCCGGCTTTCGCCTGGGCGGGCCGGAATTCGGCCTGAGCCAGAGCCAGATCGGCATGATCTTCAGCGCCTATGTGTTCGGCATCGTCAGTTCCTCGGTGGCCGGCGCGGCGTCGGACCGGTTCGGGCGCGGGCCCGTGGTCACCACCGGCATCGTGCTGTGCGTGCTCGGCATGGCGCTGACCCTGGCGCACGTGCTGGCGTTGGTGGTGGCCGGCATCGTGGTGGTGACGATCGGGTTTTTCATCGCGCATTCGGCCGCCAGCGCCTGGGTGAGCCGGCTCGGCGGGGCGCATCGCAGCCATGCCGCCTCGCTGTATCTGCTGGCGTATTACGCCGGCTCCAGCGTGATCGGCGCGTTGGGTGGCTGGTTCTGGCAACACGGCGGCTGGGCCGCGTTGGTCGGCCTGTGCCTGACGCTGTTGATGCTGGCCCTTGCGTCGGCCTACGTGCTGCGCCAGCGTGCCGACGATGCACGCCCCTATGGCCGGTTCGCCCCGCATCCTGCCCGGGGCGAGTGACGCGCGACCGAGCGCTTCTAGCGCGCCCGCTTGCGCCGTGTGGTTTGCGCGGCTGAAGACATGGCAGCCGTTGCATCCGCGCCTGACTGCGCCAAGGTTGCCAACAGGCGCCCACGCTGCCGCTCAAGATCGGCCAGCTGGCGCTCGATCAGCTGTAGGCGCGCGCGATGCGCGTGTGCGGTGTCCGGGCACATCTGCGCGCCTTCCACCAGGCGCATGCACTCTGGGAAGCCAAGAATTTCATCCAGGTTGAAACCCGTCGCGATCAAGCGCTGGATCTGGCGCACCTGTGCAATGCATGCGTGAGGAAGACCCGGTACCCGTTGGCACTGCGCGAGGATGTCAGCAACCCGTGCGCATCGTAATGACGGATCGAACGCACGCTGGCGCCGGTCTGTTGCGCCAGCGCGCCAATGCGCAGCAAGGGTTCGGAACAAGCGGCCATGCGCCAAGCATACGCTGCACGCACGGCTTGACCCTCACACTGATGTGAGGCTGCAGGATCGTCGCTCCCATTGCCTGGAGCTCTCCCCGATGTCTGTTCGCCTCTTGCCTGGCAGCCGCATGCTGCCGCTGCGCTGCCTAATGGCCTGTGTGTTGTCGGTGTGCTCGATGTTGGCCACAGCCAGCCCGGGCGTCGTTGCCGACGCACGCAGCTATACCGTGACCGCGCCCGATGGCGTGCGCCTGTCGGTGCAGGAGCACGGCGCCACCGACGGCCCGGCCATCGTCTTCGTGCACGGCCTGCTCGGTAGTCGCATCAATTGGGATGCACAGCTGGCCGACCCGCAGCTGCAGGGCTACCGGTTGATCACCTACGACCTGCGCGGCCACGGGCAGTCCGGCAAGCCGGCCGCCGCGTCGGCGTATCAAGAGGGCATGCGCTGGGCCGACGACCTGGCTGCCGTGTTGAAGGCCACCGATGCGCGCGAGGCGATCCTGGTGGGCTGGTCCCTGGGCGGCGCGGTGATCAGCAACTACCTGAGCCGATATGGCGATACCGGGCTTGCCGGCGTGGTGTACGTCGACGGTGTGATCGAACTGCGCGCCGAGCAGCTGGGCACGCATCCGGCGGTCTATCGCGATCTGGTTTCGCCCGACCTGCGCACGCATCTGCAGGCGGTGCAGGATTTCCTGCGGCTGTGCTTCGCCACCCAACCGCCGGTGCCGGTGTTCGAGAGCTTGCTGGCCAACGCATCGCTGGCCTCGTGGGACATGCAGCGTGCCGTGCAGGGCATGTCGATCGATGTCGCCGGCCTGCAGCGCACGCGCCTGCCGGTCCTGCTGATGTACGGCGTGCGCGATGCCCTGGTCGCCACCGAGCCGACCTTGGCGCGTGCGCGCCAGTTGCAGCCGCGCGCGCAGACCGTGCTGTATCCGGATGCCGGGCACGCGCCGTTCCTGGAGGACAGCGCGCGCTTCAATCGGGATCTGCTGCGCTTTGTCGAACACAGGCGCGCCGCGCCTTGAGCTCGGCTGCCACGGCGTGGCCGACCGCGCGGACGGATCGCACCAACTGCGCAGCCACAACGGGATGCCGTACCGTCTGCGTGCTGCATCCAGGGCGGCGCGTTGCGCGTATTCGGTCTGTCTCTTCACTCGTCGACGACGGTGTGATGTGCACAGCTATGTGCGACCAAGCACGCCGGTCTGGCGGCCGACACGGCGCCGCAGCGGGCCTGGCACGTGGCGCTGGCGCGACGTGCTCCCATGGCTTTCCGGAACGACCACATGACCGCTGTCCCTGCCCACGACGACCAAGCGCGCTACAGGACTTTATCGAGCGCCATCAGCGCCTGTTCGTGCTGACCGGTGCCGGCTGCAGCACCGATTCGGGCATTCCCGATTACCGGGATCTGCAAGGCGGCTGGAAGCGTCCACAGCCGGTGACATTCCAGGCGTTCATGGGCGAGCTGTCCACGCGGCAGCGCTATTGGGCGCGCAGCCTGGTCGGCTGGCCGCGCTTCGGTCTGGCGCAACCCAATGCCACCCATCACGCGCTGGCTGCGCTGGAAGCGCGCGGCCAGTTGGAAGTGCTGCTCACCCAGAACGTGGACCGCCTGCACCAGGCCGCCGGCAGCCAGGCGGTGATCGATCTGCACGGCCGGCTCGATGTGGTGCGCTGCATGGGCTGCGAGCGCCGCATGCCACGCACCGAATTTCAACTGTTGCTCGAGCAGGCCAATCCCGGCTGGGCAGCGCTTGAGGCCGCGCAAGCACCCGACGGCGATGCCGATCTGGACGATGTGGCCTTCGAGCATTTCGTGGTGCCGCCGTGCCCGGCGTGCGGTGGCGTGCTCAAGCCGGATGTGGTGTTCTTCGGCGAGAACGTGCCGCGCGAGCGGGTGGAGCGCGCCTTTGCGCATCTGCACGCTGCCGACGCCGTGCTGGTGGTGGGCTCGTCGTTGATGGTGTATTCGGGGTTTCGTTTCGTGCAGACCGCCGCGCGCAATGGCTTGCCGATCGCCGCGCTCAACTTCGGGCGCACGCGCGCCGACGCGCTGCTCACGCTGAAGGTGGAGCAGTCGTGCGCGCAGGCGCTGGCCTTCCTGCACGCGCCGCCGGACCTGCCGCGTGGGCGCAGCGTCAATGACGCCAGTGCGCGCTCTGCATGACGCAGTGATCCATCGCAGCGGTTGTGCCGGCGCGCGCGGCGCAGTGCAATAAGCACCCCATGTCAGCTGTGGATGCCGCCTTGAGCCAGTTGTTCTCTCCCATCTCCTTCGGTCCGCTCGCGCTCGCCAACCGCATCGTCATCGCGCCGATGTGCCAGTACTCGGCACAGGACGGCTGCGCCAGCGACTGGCACCGCATCCACCTGGGCACCTTGTCGCAATCCGGCGCTGGCTTGCTGATTCTCGAAGCGGCGGCCGTGGTGCCGGAGGGGCGCATCAGTTACGCCGATCTTGGTTTGTACGACGACGCGACCGAGCAGGCCCTGGCCGAGGTACTGCAATCGGTACGACGCTGGTCGCCGATGCCGATCGGCATCCAGCTGGCGCACGCCGGCCGCAAGGCGTCGACCGATCTGCCGTGGAAAGGCGGCGAGGCCATCGCACCCGATCATGCATATGGCTGGCAGACCGTGTCTGCATCGGCGCTGCCGTTCCGCGCGGGGCAGCCAGCGCCGCAGGCACTGGACGAGGCGGGGATCGATGCGGTGGTGGATGCCTTTGTCGCATCGGCAAAACGTGCCGAACGGCTGGGCCTGGAGCTGATCGAACTGCACGCCGCACACGGTTATCTGATGCATCAATTCCTGTCGCCGTTGAGCAATCAGCGCAGCGATGCGTATGGCGGGTCGCTGGAAAATCGCATGCGGCTGACGCTGCGCATCTTCGATGCGGTGCGTGCGGCAGTGTCGGAAAAAATCGCCGTTGGCGTGCGTATCTCGGCCACCGATTGGGTCGAAGGCGGTTGGGATGTGCAGCAGAGCATCGCCTTGTCGCAGGCGCTGGATGCACGCGGCGCGCACTACATCCATGTCTCCAGCGGCGGGCTGGATCCACGCCAGCAGATTCCGCTGCAGGCGGGCTATCAGATTCCGTTCGCGCAGGAGATTCGCGCGCAGGTGAACACGCCGGTGATTGGCGTAGGCTTGATCACCGAGCCGGCGCAGGCCGAGGCGATCTTGCAGGAAGGCCAGGCCGACGCGATCGCGCTGGCGCGTGGCATCCTGTACGACCCACGCTGGCCGTGGCATGCCGCTGCGGCACTGGGCGCCTCGGTCACGCCGGCACCGCAATACCTGCGTTGCGAACCGCGCGATGCGCGGGGCGTGTTCGCCACCTGATTTGCACCTGACGTCATACCGAACAAGGACACCGCATGCCGATAGGATTTCTGGGCTTGGGCACGATGGGCCTGCCGATGGCGCACAACCTGCTGCGTGGCGGGTTCGCGTTGAGCGTCTGGAACCGTGCGCCCGAACGCGCCCAGCCGCTGCGCGAGGCTGGCGCCACGGTGGTGGAGCAACCGCACGATGCCGCGCACGGCCCGCTGCTGTTTTCGATGCTGGCCGACGACAACGCAGTGCGCCAGACCTTGCTGGAGCGTGGCGTACTGGATGCGTTGCCGGCAGGCAGCGTGCACGTCAACATGGCCACCATCTCGGTGGCGCTGGCACATGAATTGACCGCGCTGCATGCCGAACGCGGTGTGGCCTATGTGGCCGCGCCGGTGCTCGGGCGTGTGGACGTGGCCGAAGCCGGCAAGCTCAATATCCTGGCCGCCGGCGATGAAGCGGCCGTGGCTCGCGTGCAGCAGCCGATGTTCGACGCGCTGGGGCAGAAGACCTGGTACATAGGTTGCGCACCGGAGCAGGCCAATGCAGTGAAGCTGGCGGCCAACTTCTGCCTGGCCAGCGCCATCGGCGCCATGGCCGAAGCCAGTGCGCTGGCACGCGGTCATGGCGTGGATGCCACGCAATTTCTGGGCATGCTCACCAGCACCTTGTTCGCCGCGCCCGCCTACCAGGGCTATGGCCGGCTGATCATGCAGCGCCAATACCTGCCGGCGGGTTTCACCGCCACGCTGGGGCGCAAGGATGTGGACCTGGCCATCCAGGCCGGCGCCGACAAGCAGGTGCCGATGCCGTTGGGCGAGCTGCTGCGCGCAGGGCTGGACGAGGCCATTGCGCATGGCGACGGCAATGCAGACTGGGCGGTCCTGGCGGAAGTCTCGGCGCGGCGGGCAGGGCAGGTGGCCTGATCACCCTTGCGCAACGTGGATTGAGCCCTGCGCAGGGCGCTTCGCTTCGCGCCACGGCGGCCCACCGCTTGCTCACCTCAACATGCAGCAGACCTTCTAAAATGCCGGCTCGTTACAGCCGCCGCTCCAGGGAGGATGCGATGCGACACCTGCATATCACGCTCGGTTCGACCGAGCGCGCGCCGCGCGCACTGGCGTGCGCCGGTGGCACACGATGACCGACGCACCGGTCATCAACCAGGGCCCGGTGGGCCCCGACCATCCCGAGCACCCGGACCACTACCTGTTCGCACAGATCCGCGAAGCGGTCAGCGTGCTGGACGCCGAGTTGGGCAAGCCGGTGGACCAGGCGAGCGAGCGCATGGCCGCGCGCCTGCTGCCGCTGGCCAAGCAGCATGGCTTCGATCAGGTGGACTACGTGGTGCTCAGCCGCCATCTGGGCGAGGTCGGCGAGAACGTGTTCCTGGTGCGTGGCGAGCTGTCCGATCCCGCGCATCTGCGTGCACATATCACAACGCAGGAAGCCATGGAAACATCGGTGGACGCATCGCTTGCGCAGCTGGACGAGATCAATCGGCGGCTGATGCTGCGTTTGCCGCCGCGCTGAGAGGCGTTGCGACCTGCGTGGCGGTGCCGCGTCACCGGCCATCGGCGCGTGATGCGCTTTACTGCCGCGCTGCACGTCATTTTGGCCGCACGTCATCGTGCAGCACGAGCGCAACGCGACCACGGTCAGCGTTGAACATCGGCTGGACGGCACACCGTTTCCTGAACCTGTTCGCACTGCAAAGTTACCGACGCAAGCACTGCGTCGGTGATGTCGTGCATTGGCTATCATGCGCCGATGCGCTCCGACTACATCCTCACCCTGTCCTGTCCCGACCGTACCGGTATCGTCTATCGCGTGACCGGGCTGCTGTTCGACCTGGCCTGCAACATCCTCGACGCGCAGCAATTCGGCGACGACGAAAGCGGGCGATTCTTTCTGCGCGTGCATTTCCACAAACCGGCAAAGACCGACATTGCCGCGTTGGAGCAGCGCTTTGCCGTGCTGGCCGACGAATTCCAGATGACATGGCAACTGCACGACGCACGCCGCCGCGCGCGCCTGCTGGTGCTGGTGAGCAAGCAGGGGCATTGCCTCAACGACCTGCTGTTCCGCATGCACAGCCGGCAATTGCCGGTGGACATCGCTGCGGTGGTTTCCAACCACACCGACTTCGCGCCGTTGGCAGCCTCCTACGGCATCGCCTTCCACCATCTTCCGGTGGGCGCCGACACGCGCGCCGCGCAGGAAGCGCAGCTGCTCGCCCTGGTCGATGATCTGCAGATCGATCTGGTGGTGCTGGCGCGCTACATGCAGATCCTGTCGCCGCAGCTGTGCCGGGCACTGGCCGGGCGCGCGATCAACATCCATCACAGTTTTCTGCCCAGCTTCAAGGGCGCGCAGCCGTATCACCAGGCGCACGCACGCGGGGTCAAGATCATCGGCGCCACCGCGCACTACGTCACCGAAGATCTGGACGAAGGCCCGATCATCGAACAGGACGTCGCGCGCGTGGACCACGCCATGACCCCACGCGACCTGATCCGCCTGGGCAGCGACACCGAGTCACTGGTGCTGGCGCGCGCAGTACGCCGCCACGTCGAACACCGCATCGTGCTCAATGGACATCGCACGGTGGTGTTTCGATGATGCGGGGAGTCGGGATTGGGGATTGGGGATTGGGGATTGGGGATTGGGGAATGGGGAATCGCAAAATCAAAGGCCAGGGGCTTGCCCCGGACGGTTCCGTTTCGCAAGCCGATGTGAACCACAAGCTTCAAACGCGAAGTAGAAAAGACATTAACAACGCCCCGCTCCCCATTCCCCATTCCCCATTCCCCATTCCCCATTCCCCATTCCCCATTCCCCATTCCCCAATCACGGCTCAAACCGATACCCCGCCCCATAGACCGAGCGGACCCAGTCCTCGCCGCCGGCGTCGGCGAGCTTGCGGCGCAGATTCTTGACGTGGCTGTCGACTGTGCGGTCGGTGACGATGCGGTGGTCGGCGTAGAGCCGGCCCATCAGTTGCTCGCGCGAGTACACCCGCCCCGGGGCGGCGGCGAGGGTGCGCAGCAGGCGGAATTCGACCTGGGTCAGGTCCAGGACGCGGCCATGCACGCTGGCGCGACAGGCGTCTTCGTCGATCTGCAGGCCCGGTGCCGGTGCGCCGTGCGGGTCGTGACGATGACGGCGCAACACGGCCTGGACGCGCGCCACCACTTCGCGCGGACTGAAGGGCTTGCAGATGTAGTCGTCCGCGCCGATCTCCAGGCCCAGCAGGCGGTCGATTTCCTCCACGCGCGCAGTGACCATGATCACCGGCACCGCGCTTTCCTTGCGCAGGTCGCGGCAGATGTCCAGGCCGCCGCGGTTGGGCAGCATCAGGTCCAGCAGCACCAGGTCCGGCTGCTGCGCGCGGAATGCGCCCAGCGCTTGCGCGCCATCGGCGATCCAGTCGTGCGAATAGCCGGCCGCATGCAGGTACTCGCCCAACACCGCGGCCAGGCGCGGTTCGTCCTCGACGATCAGCACATGCCCGAGCGGGGACGCGCTGCTCATGCGGCCAGCGCCGGCAAGCGCAGCACCATGCGCAGCCCGCCCAGTGCGGACGCCTCGGCGTGGATCGAGCCGCCGTGGGCCTCGGCAATGTTGCGGCAGATCGCCAGCCCCAGGCCGCTGCCGCCGCTGGCACGATTGCGCGAGGCCTCGGTGCGGTAGAAGCGTTCGAACAAACGCGCGCGCTTGTCTGCATCCACGCCTGGCGCGCTGTCTTCGACCACCAGCTCCAGCATCGCGCCGCGGCGCACGCAGCGCACCTGCACCGTGCCGCCGGCGTCGGTGTAGCGCAGCGTGTTTTCCAGCAGGTTGCCCAGCAGTTGCTGCAGACGGCGCTCGTCGCCGTCCACCTGCAGCGGGCCGGCATCGATCTGCGCCTGCAACTGCAGCTGCGCGGCGGCGAAGCGCGCGCGCAAGCCGTCCAGCACGGTTGCCAGGATGACCGCCAGATCGAGAGGAGCGCGCCGATACGCCAGCGCACCGACATCGGTCAGCGACACGTCGTACAGGTCTTCGATCAGCTTGCCCAGCTGGCCGACCTGCTGGTGCAGCGACCCCAGCGAGTTGGGTGTCATCGGCCGGATGCCGTCCTGCAGCGCTTCCAGTTCCGCGCGCAGGACCGCCAGCGGTGTGCGCAGCTCGTGGGAGATGTCGGCCATGAAGTCGCGCCGCGCGCGTTCGTTGTGCTCCAGCGCTTGCGCCAGCAGGTTGAAATCGCGCGCCAGCTGACCCAGTTCGTCGCGCGCGGCGGCGTCGATGCGGGTGGCGTAGTCGCCCGCAGCCAGCAGGTGGGTGGCTTGGGTCAGGCCACGCAGGCGCCGCAGCAAGGTGCGCGACAACAGCCAGCCGAGCAGTGCGGCGACCAGCAGGCAGGCGCCGCCGATCGCCCACCACGCGCGTTGCTGCGCGGCGTAGAAGCGCGCGTCCGCCGCCGCCAGCGCCTTCTGGAACGGCAGCATCGCCATCCAGCCGACAGTGCGGCCACCAACCACCACCGGGCGCAGGATGTCGTGGCGGCCGACCTCCGGATTGCCGATCACCGGCCTATAGTCCTGGTCGAGCAGTGCGAAGCGAAACACCGCACCGGTCTGGTCGGAAATCGGCGGTGCCTCGCGCGGCGGGCCGGGGCCACGCTCCGGGCGCATCAGCACGAACCAGGCATCGGGGTTGTCGCGCACGAACTCCCAGCTGCCGTGCCGCGCGTATTCGGCCCTGACCCGCGGCAAGGTCTCCTGCATGCGCTCCACGCCCTGTTCGTTGAGGTAGTCCAGGAATTGGCGTTTGACGAAGGCCTGCACCGCGATGCCGTTGATCAGCAGTACGGCCACGCACGCGGCGAGGATGGCGAGAAACAGCTTGGCGGTGATACCCAGTTTCATCGAAGAGGTGATGCGAAGCGCGGTAACCGCAGCTGCTGCGTATTAGCCGGGTCGGGCCAGGGGAAATCAAGCGAATCGACGCCGCTGCCGGCAATCTCCAAATTTGCTGCACATTCGCGCCGTAGCGTGGCCACCTTCGGATAAACCGTGAGTTCGCCGCATGCTGCCCGTCGCCGCCCATCGTTTTCGCACTGCGTCCCTGCGCTGGCTGCTGCTTGCGGCCGTGGCCACGCTCATGGCCGCGTGTTCCTCCAGGCAGCCGCCGCAGATGCCGCAGACGCAGGTCGGCGTGCAGACGCTGAAGGTGCAGCGGCTGGCCGTGGACCAGACCTTGTCCGGCCGCACCGTGGCCTACGTCACCGCGGACGTGCGCCCGCAGGTCGGCGGCATTCTGCGCAGGCGGCTGTTCACCGAAGGCCAGGACGTCCAGGCCGGGCAGGTGCTGTACGAGATCGATCCGGCCAGCTACCAGGCCGCATACGACACCGCCAAGGGCGATCTGGCGCAGGCCGAGGCGGCGGTGTTGTCGGCCAGGCCCAAGGCGCAGCGCTACCAGACCCTGGTCGGGCTGGATGCGGTCAGCAAGCAGGATGGCGACGATGCGTTGGCCACGCTGCGCTCGAACGAGGCGGCGGTGGTCGCGGCCAAGGCGTCGCTGCAGACCGCGCGCATCAATCTCGACTACACCCGCATCACCGCGCCGGTGTCCGGCCGCATCGGCACCTCCAGCTACACGCCGGGCGCGCTGGTCAGCGCCGGCCAGAGCGAGGTGCTGGCCACCATCAACCAGCTCGACCCGATCTATGTAGACCTCACCCAGTCCAGCGCACAGCTGCTGCAGTTGCGCCGCCAGCTCGATGCCGGCCAGCTCAAGGCGGTGGATGGCAAGGCCGAGGTGACGCTGCAACTGGAGGACGGCAGCACCTATGCGCACACCGGCACGTTGGAGGTGGTGGATGCCGCGGTGGATACCGCCACCGGCACGGTGAAGCTGCGCGCGGTGGTGCCCAATCCCGAGCGCGTGCTGCTGCCGGGCATGTATGTCACCGCGAAGCTGTCGATGGCCGTGGACGAACAGGCCATCCTGGTGCCGCAGCAGGCGATCAGCCGCAACAGCAAGGGCGAGGCGTTGGCCATGGTGGTCGGCAGCGACCACAAGGTCGCGCAGCGGGTGCTGACCACCGGCGATGCGATCGGCGACAAGTGGGTGGTGCGCCAGGGATTGAAGGCTGGCGACAAGGTCATCGTGCAGGGCCTGCAGAAAGTGTCGGTCGGCGCCGAGGTCAAGGCCGTGGAAGCGAGCCAGGCCGCTGCGGCCGGCACGACCGCCAACGCCTCGCCATCCCCGCAAGGCGACGCCGCGGCGGCGCCCAAGGCCGACTGAGGAACCGCCATGGCCCGTTTCTTCATCGACCGTCCCATCTTCGCCTGGGTCATCGCCATCGTGATCACCCTGGCCGGCGCGCTCTCGATCCTGTCGTTGCCGCTGGAGCAATATCCCAACATCGCCCCGCCGACGATCAATGTCAGCGCCACCTACACCGGCGCCTCGGCGCAGACCGTGCAGAACTCGGTCACGCAGATCCTCGAGCAGCAGATGACCGGGTTGGACCATCTGCTGTACATGTCCTCCAGCAGCAGTTCCGCCGGCACCGCCTCCATCACCCTGACCTTCGACTCCGGCACCGACCCGGACACCGCCCAGGTGCAGGTGCAGAACAAGGTGTCGCAGGGCGAGGCGATGCTGCCGGAGGCGGTGCAGAGCAATGGCGTGACCGTCACCAAGTCCATGGGCAGCAGCATGTTCATGGTGCTGGCCTTCACCTCCGAAGACGGCAGCATGGACAGCACCGACATCGGCGACTACATGGTGTCCACGCTGCAGGATCCGATCAGCCGCATCAACGGTGTCGGCGGAGTCAACGTGTTCGGCTCCGAGTATTCGATGCGGGTGTGGCTGGATCCGGAGAAACTGCGCACCTACGCGCTGATGCCCGCGGACGTGAGCACCGCGATTGCGGCGCAGAACGCCGACGTCTCCTCCGGCGCGTTGGGCGCGTTGCCGGCGGTGCAGGGCCAGCAGCTCAACGCCACGGTCACCTCGCGCAGCAAGCTCAAGACCCCGGCGCAATTCGAGGCGATCGTGCTGAAGTCGCAGCCCGGCGGCGCCACCGTGTATCTGCGCGACGTGGCGCGGGTGGAGCTGGGGTCCAAGTCGTATGCCTCCAGTTCCAAGTACAACGGCAAGTCGGCCTCGGGCATGGGCCTTGAACTGGCGACCGGCGCCAACGCACTGGATGCGGCCAAGGCGGTGGAAGCCAAGCTGGAACAACTCAAGCCGTATTTCCCCGCCGGGCTGAAGTACGAGATCGCCTACGACACCACGCCGTTCGTGCGCATTTCCATCGAGGAAGTGGTCAAGACCCTGCTCGAGGCAATCGTGCTGGTGGTGTTGGTGATGTACCTGTTCCTGCAGAACTGGCGCGCCACCCTGGTCCCGGTGATCGCGGTGCCGGTGGTGCTGCTGGGCACCTTCGGCGTGCTGGCGTTGCTCGGCTATTCCATCAACACGCTGACCATGTTCGCGATGGTGCTGGCGATCGGTTTGCTGGTCGATGACGCCATCGTGGTGGTGGAGAACGTCGAGCGCCTGATGAGCGAGGACGGCATGTCGCCGCGGCAGGCCACCCACACCTCGATGGGGCAGATCTCCGGCGCACTGGTCGGCATCGCCCTGGTGCTGACCGCGGTGTTCCTGCCGATGGCGTTTTTCGGCGGCGCCACTGGCGAAATCTACCGCCAGTTCTCGGTGACCATCGCCGCAGCGATGCTGTTGTCGCTGCTGGTGGCGTTGACCCTGAGCCCGGCATTGTGCGCCAGCCTGCTCACGCCGGTCGCGCACGGTGGACAGGTGTCGCGCAAGGGCGTGCTCGGGCGCTTCTTCGCTTGGTTCAATGCCCGCTTCGACCGCAGCGCCGATGGTTATGGCCGCGGCGTGGGCAAGTTGATCGGCCATCGCAAACTCGGCGGGCTGGTCTATCTGATGCTGCTGGTGGTGATGGCGGTGTTGTTCTGGCGCCTGCCCAGTTCGTTCCTGCCCGACGAAGACCAGGGCATGTTGATGGTGATGTTCACCACGCCGGCCGGCGCCACCCAGCAGCGCACGCAGCAGTCGATCGATCAGGCCACCAGCTTCATCCTCAAGCAACCGGAAGTGGCGGGGATGATGACCATCTCCGGCTTCAGCCTTGCCGGCAGCAGCCAGAACTCGGGCATGGGTTTCATCAAGCTCAAGGATTGGGCGCAGCGCGACGCGCCTGCGCAGGAGATCGCCAACCGCATTACCGGCGCGATGATGGGCACGCTGCCGGATGCGCAGGTATTCGCGCTGTCGCCGCCGGCAATCAACGGCCTGGGGACCAGTTCCGGTTTCACCTTGCAGTTGCAGGACGTGGCCGGCAAGGGCCACGACGCGCTGGTCACCGCGCGCCAGCACCTGCTGCAGCTGGCCAACGCCGACAAG
The DNA here is from genome assembly GCA_022749655.1 of Xanthomonas phaseoli pv. phaseoli. Classification (GTDB taxonomy): domain Bacteria; phylum Pseudomonadota; class Gammaproteobacteria; order Xanthomonadales; family Xanthomonadaceae; genus Xanthomonas; species Xanthomonas phaseoli. The sequence continues at coordinate 50,012 of CP094243.1, read as the reverse complement.
GACCTGACTGCCGTGCGCTTCAACGGGCTGGAAGATGCGCCCACTTACCGCGTGCAGATCGACGACGCCAAGGCCGGCGCGCTGGGTCTGAGTGCTTCGGACATCAACGCCACGCTGGCCACGGTGATGGGCGGCAGCTATGTCAACGATTTCCTCAACAACAACCGGGTCAAGCGCGTCTACGTGCAGGGCGAGGCGAGCGCGCGCATGCTGCCTGCCGACATCGGCCGCTGGTACGTGCGCAACAGCAGTTCGGAGATGGTGCCGTTTTCGGCGTTCTCCAGCAGCGCGTGGGCGTATGCGCCGCAGGTGCTGAGCCGCTTCAATGGCGTGGAGTCGATGGAGATCACCGGCAGCGCCGCCAGTGGCATCAGTTCCGGCGAAGCGATGAACGGCGTCGCCGGCTTGGTGGGCAAGATCGGCAAGGACGTGGGTTACGCCTGGTCGGGCATGTCCTACCAGGAGCAGGCCGCCGGCGCGCAGACCTGGATGCTGTACGCAGTGTCGCTGGTGTTCGTGTTCCTGTGCCTGGCCGCTCTCTACGAAAGCTGGTCGATCCCGATCTCGGTGATGCTGGCGGTGCCGGTGGGCATCGTCGGCGCACTGCTGGCAACGTGGCTGCGCGGGCTCTCCAACGACATCTATTTCCAGGTCGGCCTGCTGGCGACGATGGGCCTGGCGGCCAAGAACGGCATCCTGATCGTGGAGTTCGCCAAGGAACTGGAAGAGAAAGGCCAGCCGCTGATCGAAGCGACCCTGCATGCCGCGCGCATGCGCTTGCGCCCGATCGTGATGACCTCGCTGGCGTTCCTGCTCGGCGTGCTGCCGATGGTGGTCAGCAGCGGCGCCGGTTCCGGCGGACGCCATTCGCTGGGCACCGGTGTGTTCGGCGGCACGCTGGTCTCGACGCTGCTGGGCATCTTCTTCGTGCCGTTGTTCTACGTGGTGGTGCGCAGTGTGTTTCCTGGTAGGGCGTCTGATCGCGCGACAGCCGCCGAGACGTTAGAGGTGGCCCCGTGATGCGTTACCGCGTTGCAAGTGTGGCAGTGGCCTGCGCCATCGCCTTGAGTGGTTGCGTCAGCATGGCGCCGCAGTACGCGCGCCCGGATGCGCCGGTGCCCAGCGTGATCGGCGACACCGGCAGCACCGGCAACGCAGGCACCGGCATGCCGAATGTGGCCGCCCTGGATTGGCGACAGGTGGTGACCGATGCGCGTCTGCAACAGGTGGTCGCGCTGGCGTTGGACAACAACCGCGACCTGCGCGTGGCGGTGCTCAATATCGAGCAGGCACGCGCGCAGTACCGCATCCAACGTGCAGACCTGTTTCCTTCCGTCGATGCCACGGTCTCGCACACCGCGCAGCGCGCCGCTGCAGCGACCAGTTTCACCGGCGCGCCGCAGATCATCCGCAGCGCCAGCGGTCAGGTCGGCATCAGCAGCTGGGAGCTGGATCTGTTCGGCCGCATCCGCAGCCTCAAGAACCAGGCCCTGGAAAACTATCTTGCCAGTGAGCAAACCCAGCGCAGCACGCGTCTGAGTCTGGTCGCTGAAGTGGCCAACGACTGGTTGACCGTTGCCGCCGACCAACAGCGTCTGGCCCTCGCGCAACAGACCCTGGACAGCCAGCGCCAGACGCTGCATCTGACCGAGCTGCAGCACGACAATGGCATCGTGTCCGGCCTGGATCTGGCGCAGATCCAGACCAGCGTGGAAAGCGCGCGCGCTGATGTGGCCAACTACACCACCCAGCTGGCGCAGTCGCGCAATGCCTTGAATCTGGTAGTGGGCACCTCGGTGCCGGCTGCATTGCTACCTGCCAGCGATGCGATCGAGACGGGCGTGGCACTGGCGCCGTTGCCGGCCCAGCTGGAATCACGGGTGTTGTTGCAGCGCCCGGACGTGCTGTCGGCCGAGCACACGCTCAAGGCCGCCAATGCAGATATCGGCGCGGCACGTGCGGCCTTCTTCCCCACCATTTCGTTGACCGCCAATGCCGGGCGCGGCAGCGATGCGTTGTCCAGCCTGTTCGATGGCGACCATACGTGGTCGTTCTCGCCCAGCGTGAGCTTGCCGATCTTCCGCGCCGGTGCGTTGAAGGCCGAACTGGATGTAGCCACCTTGCAAAAGGACATCACCATTGCGCAGTACGAATTGGCGATCCAGACCGCCTTCAGTGAAGTGGCCGATGCGCTCGCCGAACGCACCCAGCTCGAAGAACGCATGCATGCGCAACAGGCGATGGTGGCCGCCGCACAACGCAGCTTCCGCCTGTCGGATGCGCGCTATCGCAGTGGCGTGGACAGTTACCTGGTGGCGCTGGATGCGCAGCGCACGCTCTACAGCGCACAACAGACACTGATCAGCCTGCGGCTGACCGAGGCGAGCAATCGGGTGACCCTGTACAAGGTGCTCGGCGGTGGCGCCGATGCGCAATCGGTCGTGGTATCAACCCAAGCCCCGGCCCCGCAACGCTAGCGCCGGATGCAACGCGATGCCCGGCGCACGCACCGGCCATCGCACCGCAGATCAACCGGTCTTACCGGGCCGCATTCGCATTCATCACTGCATTGCGGTTGGCATCCAGATACTGCGCCGGGTCGCGCATGCCGGTGGTGTGGCATTGGCCGGTGGTGTGGCCGCGATTCACGCCCCCGGCAGCTGCGCATTGACCTGCTCCACCGTGCCGTCTTCCGGATCGTTCAAGACCAGATCCGAGGCAGCGTTGCAGTAGTCGTTGGTGTACCAGTTGGTCTTGGCGAACGAGGTGGTGTAGTAGTTGACCTTGGCGCGCGCGTCGGCCGGAATGCCGGCCAGCCACGCCTTGGCGCCGTCGTAGGTCATGTCGCTATTGGTGCCGCAGCCCACGCCGAACCACGAACCCACCGCGGCCAGCACGCCGGACAGATTGGTGCCTTGATACGGCGTGCCCACCGATTGCATCACTCGCCCACCGCTGGCGTTATCCAGCCCGCTCCAGTAGTAGGTATACAGGTGCAACGCGGCCATGCCGCCCTGGCTGTGCGCGACCGTGGAGAACGACGACCATTGGCTGGCGAACTGCGCGATGCGCTGCGCGAACTGGTCGTTGCTGCGGTTCTGCTTGGCATCCAGGAACGTCGATGCATTGGTGAATTGCGCCTGCGGCCACACACCGTTGGAGCAATAGCCGTGCACCAGCACCAGTTGCGACGTGGCGGCCTGGGGCTGTGCCGTCGCCATCGCAGAAGCCAGCGCAGTGGGGCGCGGGCCCATGCGCATGCTCTCGTCGATCGCCGCGCTGGCGCGGGCGATACTGGCACGGCGCAACGCAGGTACTTGTAGCGGCAGCGTGCCGGCCTGCACCAGCGGAATGTAATGGTCCGGGTCTTCGATGCGTAGGTTGCGCAGCGTAAACGGTGCCCGCGCACCGGCACGCGCAATCCAGCGTTCGTCCAGACTCAGTGGCAACTGGCCTTGCTGCGGCGTCAGCATGCCGCCGATCCACGCCACTGGCACATCCCTGCCCTTGGCATCGGTGCCCCATATCTGGCCGAACACGCGGTAATGCGACGGCACGTTGCCACGCGCCGCGACCGGCAGCGCAATCGTCAGCCGCGTGCCCTCTGCAGCGCGTGCGCCCAGTGCATTGCCGAGCAGACGCAACGACGTATCCACCACCGGTACCACATGCTCGCTGGTCCGCACGAACGGCTGGCCAGCCTGGTCATGCCCATGCACGATGACCTGCGCAATCCAGGTGCCCTCGCTGGTCGGTTGGAACGTGCCGCCGTACACGCCATCGCCAGCGGCGCCATCGTCGTGCTTGCCGTCGTCGGCCATCGGCACGCTGCGCACACCGCCTTGCGGATCGATCACACGCAGGCTCGCCTGGTCGATCGTTCCGGCTTGTGCCGTCAGCAGCGTGGCGCCGCGTACATCGTTGCCGCCCAGCAGCGCATTGAGCGTGAGCGACCGGCCAACCTGCTGCTGACGCGTGCGCAGGTACGAAGCAAGCTGCGTGCGCGCATCGCCTTCCATCAGCACGTAGCCCCGCTGCGCCACCGGCGAGGACGACTGCAGCGTCAATGACCAGGCGCCGTTGCGCGCCGACTCCACAGCGTAGCGCATGCCGCTGGTGCCATGCTCGGCGCTGCCCAGCAGCGTGCGCTGCGCTTGCAGCGGCGTCGCCACCGCGGCGGTGCGCGCGCCGGCAAGCTCAGGTGCAGCCACCGCAGCATCCCAGACCTGATCGCCTGACAGCACCATGAAGCGCAGGCGCCCGTTTTCAACGGGCAAGTTGCCTTGCCAGCGTGCGGATTGACCGGCCGGTGCCAGTTCCACCGGCAGCAATGCACTCTTGGACAAGATCGCCGACTCGGCCGGATCTGGGGCACGCATTTGCGCGAACTCTTCCGGTGGACCAGCCAATTGTTTGGGCTGCAACTCGGCCGCCGCAAGCGGCGCACAGAGCAGTGAGAGGGAGCACAACAGCGACAATAGCGACGGCTTCGGCATGACAAGATCTCTCCGTGAGCATTGCAGAAGCGATGCCATCGCGCATGGCAACGACATCGGATGCAGCGCCCCCTCGCCGCGATTCGTCGATGGTTATACCGCGCTCTTGTGACAGGTCTGCTGTGCGCTGCAACACTCGCGGCGCTGCGCGCAGCTGGCCAGGAATCAACGAGCAAACAGGGTGATCGGAATGGCGGGTGCAGCCTTGGTGCAGGCAAAAGCACGCAGCGCTTGCAGACAGAATTCTGCTTCAATCTCGCGCACTGCCGCCGTAGAGGCCAGATTGCATTGGCCAACCGGGGATGCAGCGCATTCGGCTGATCTCATCCTGGCCGACCTCGCGGCGGACTCATGGCCCGACCAGCAACGGTGTGACCGCCTCGAGCCCGCGTTCACGAACACACAGACAGATTTGGTTTTACGCCTGATCCGCAGGCTCGAGCCAACCAGACGCTGCGAGGCATTGCGAGAGCGATATTGCGCAACCCATTCCACCGACTGGGCGATGCCGCCGAACGGAAACAGGTGCAGGCGGACATCTCCATGCGCTTGCGTCAGGCGGCTGACGAGGCGATCGACAAAGCGATCTGGCCCCGCGTTCCCGAACAACTTGCCAATGGAGATGCCATGGTTCGAGAGCACCGACGCGCAGGCGCCGACGCCGCAGCGTGCCGCATAGCGTGCGAGGACAGCGACGCTGGCCGGGCCAGGCACGCCCACCCGCACCGGATGGCTCATGCCACGCGCGCGCAGCGCTTCCAGCCATGTCACCACGAGGTCGGCATCGAACCCGAACTGCGTCACGATCAGGGGCGCCATGCCGCGCTCCTGGATGCTGCGACACTTGCGTTCCAGTACGTCCCATTGTTCTGTCGTGCGCATGATCGGATGTCCCTCCGGATGACCCGCTACGCCGACGCTGCGGATGCCTGCGCGTTCAAACACACCGGTCTCGATCAGCGACACGCTGTCGGGAAACGGGCCCTTCGCAGTAGCGGGATCGCCCGCAATCACCAGGCAGCGGGTGACGCCGGCCTCATCGACCAGGCGCGCGACGGATGCCTGCAGTTCCTCAGGCGAGCCGATGCGACGCGCGGAAAGATGCGGTACCGGTTCGAAACCCAGGCCGCGCACCGTCCGTGCTGCGGCCAGCCGCGCAGCCTCGTTCTGGCCTGGCAAGTAGGGAATGAACATGGCGCAGCCAGGCACGATGCGCGGCGCTGCGTTGGTCAACGCGCCGATGTCCTTGACGCTGACCTCCAGCGAATAGGCGTCGGTAACGGTGCTCGCCAGGTGTGGCGTGTCGGTAGAAATCACGGGTCTTGCGGTCTTGTCATGATGATTGGGTGGCGTCGTCACACGCACCGATCGGCGGGAAGCAGCGCGGAATCCACGTGTGGTTGCGTGGCACTGGCGAAAGGCTCAGTCTTCCGGCGCGTCATCGCCGTAGAACTTCACGCCGAGTTGAATGCGCTTGCGGCCGCTCTCCACACGATGCCGATTGGTGTCGCGCAGGGAATAGACGCAACCGCAGTATTCCTGTTGATAAAAGTGTTCGCGCTTGCTGATCTGAATCATGCGCGAGGCGCCGCCGCCGCCCTTGCGCCAGTTGTACTCCCAATACATCAGGCCGGGATACCTGGCCGCAGCGCGGACGCCGCAGTCGTTAATCTGCTGCATGTTTTTCCAGCGCGAGATGCCCAGCGAACTGGTGATTACCGGAAAGCCGTGCTCGTGGGCATACAGCGCCGTGCGTTCAAAGCGCATGTCGAAGCACATGGTGCAGCGCACGCCGCGCTCAGGCGCGTTTTCCATCCCGCGTGCCCGCTCGAACCAGTTGTCCCGATCGTAGTCGGCATCGATGAAGGGCACGCCGAACTGTTCGGCAAAACGCACGTTCTCGTCCTTGCGCAACTCGTATTCCTTGCGCGGATGAATGTTGGGGTTGTAGAAAAAGATGGTGTAGTCGATGCCCGAGGCCAGCATCGCTTCCATGACCTCGCCAGAGCAGGGCGCGCAGCACGAATGCAGCAAGACCTTGGCGTGGCCATCAGGCAGTGGCAGTGGCATGCGCTGGGCAGTGGAATCCATCAGTGGGGTCCTTGCGTGGAGGCAGTGGCATTGGCCGGCGCACGCGCCAGTTCGATAAACGCGCGCAGGTAATCGATGCCGATGTCCGCCTCGCGTGCGCCCAGGTAGATCTGCTTGGGGATGCCGCGCGCACCCAGCCGCACCGGCACCACGTCCATCCTGGCCGCATATTCCTCCACCAGCCAGCGCGGCATGGCAGCCACGCCGCGGCCGCTGGCCACCATCTGCATCATGATGTCGGTGGTTTCGATGGCCTTGTGGCGCCGCGGGGTAACGCCGGCCGGCAACAGGAACTGGCTGTAGATATCCAGGCGCTCAAGATCCACCGGGTAGCTGATCAGCACTTCGCGCGTGAGCTGCTGTGGCTTGACGTAGGCCGCCGACGCCAGCGCATGGCGCTTGGCCACCACCAGCACCTGCTCATAGTCGAACACCGGCTCGAACCTGAGCCCTGGCTTGAACAGCGGGTCGGGTGTGACCAGCAGATCGATCTCGTAGCCGAACAAGGCGCCGATGCCGCCGAACTGGAACTTCTGCTTCACGTCCACATCCACATCCGGCCAGGTGGCCAGATACGGCGCCACCAACTTGAGCAGCCACTGGTAGCAAGGATGGCATTCCATGCCGATGCGCAGCGCACCGCGCTCGCCCTGCGCAAACTGCCCCAGCCGCTCTTCGGCCAGATCCAGCTGTGGTAGCACCCGGTTGGCCACCGCCAGCAGGTACTGGCCGGCCTGAGTCAGGCGGAGGCTGCGGCCCTCGCGCAACCAGATGTCGGTGCCCAACTGCTGTTCCAGCTTCTTCATGCTGTGGCTCAGCGCCGACTGGGTCAGATTCAGCACGCCGGCAGCGGCTGTCAGCGAGCCTTGCTGCTCGACCTGCTGGACGATGGTGAGATGGATGCGCTCAAGCATTCAATGATCCGAATTCATGGATTGTTGAAATAACACCATTTTACTTCATCGAATGCGAGCCCTAGCATCGGGTTCGTTGTTCAGTCGCTGCCGCTCGACGGTTCAGACCAATGCCCGGCCCATGGGTCGGACCGCCATCTTCCGGCGCGCTGCACGACATCCCCACCGTCAAGGTTTCCCAGCATGACTGTCAAACACCCACTCCGCGTCGTTGCGGTCTCCGGCGGGATGCAACGCCCCTCCAAGGCTGTCGCCCTGGCAGAACACCTGCTGGCGTTGATCGCCGATCAGGTGCCGTGCGAGCGCCATCTGGTCGAAATTGGAGCGTTGGCACCGCACTTCGCTGGCGCGCTCTGGCGGACCCAGGTGCCTGGCGCGGTGGAGCAGGCGCTGCGCCTGGTGGAGCAGGCCGACATCCTGGTGGTGGCAACCCCGGTCTACCGCGGCTCCTTCACCGGGCTGTTCAAGCATTTCTTTGATTTCATCGATCAAGACGCGTTGATCGACACGCCCGTGCTGCTCGCCGCAACCGGGGGCAGCGACCGCCATGCGTTGGTGATCGACCATCAGCTCCGCCCGCTCTTCAGCTTCTTCCAGGCACGCACCCTGCCGCTGGGCGTCTACGCCACCGACCGCGACTTTCTCGACTACCGCGTGCACAACGAGGCGCTGGCCGAGCGGGCCAGGCTGGCGGTACAGCGGGCATTGCCTTTGATCGAGCTGACCCGGCATGCGCGGTCCATCGCCGCGCAGGGCGTGGCTGCAGCCTGAGGGCCCAGCTCGCGATCGCCAGGAAACCGGAGCAGCAGGCGAGCGCGCACTGCTCCAATTCCCGGCCTGCATGCCGCCGGCATTCGCCGTTACGCAGCGCATGCGCGTTCCCATCTCAGAAACAAGGCAGCAGTTCGCAATGACTCACGCATTGAATTTCGCCATCAAGAGCCTGCGCTTCGATGAGGACTACCGTCCCTCGGCCACGACGCGCAATACCACCAATTTCGCCAACCTGGCCAGAGGTCAGCGACGCCAGGAAAACTTGCGTAACACGCTGGCGATGATCAACAACCGCTGCAACGACCTGGCGCACTGGGATAACCCCAACCGCGACCGCTATGCGCTGGAGCTGGACATCATTTCGGTCGAAATGCAGATCGGCGAACGCGCGCTGGACGATGCGTTCCCGTTGATCGAGATATTGAAGCCCACCATCGTCGATCGGCACACCGGTGCGCGCATCGACGGCATTGCAGGCAATAATTTCTCTTCCTACGTGCGCGACTACGATTTCAGCGTGCTGCTGCCCGCGCACAACCAAGACGCGTCCGGCTTCAACATTCCGGACGATTTTGGCGACCTGCACGGCAAGCTATTCAAGCACTTCGTGCACTCGCACGCGTACTGCGCGCATTTCCGGAAGTCGCCGGTCATCTGCATCAGCGTCTCCACCAGCAGAACCTATCACCGCACCGGCAACCAGCATCCCATCCTGGGGATCGAATACCGGCAGGACGCGTTTTCGTTAACCGATCAGTATTTCGAAAAGATGGGCCTCAAGGTGCGCTATTTCATGCCGCCCAACAGCGTTGCGCCCTTGGCGTTCTACTTTTTCGGCGACCTGCTCGGCGACTACACCAACCTGGAGCTGATTGGCACCATCGCCACGATGGAAACGTTCCAGAAGATCTACCGGCCAGAAATCTACAACGCCAACGCTGCAGCGGGGCCGACCTATCGGCCGAGCCTGAAGCATCAGGATTATTCGTCCACCCAGATCGTCTACGACCGCCAAGAGCGCAGCCAGCTCGCCGTGACGCAGGGCAGATTCACCGAAGAGCATTTCATCCGGCCCTACGGCAGCCTTCTTGCGCAGTGGGCGTCCAGCCACGCTTCCTAATCAACCAGAACCCACGATATCCCTCACCATGACCAAGCTGCTCCCCACCTCAACCGCCGGTAGCCTGCCCAAGCCGTCCTGGCTTGCCCAGCCCGAGACCCTGTGGTCGCCCTGGAAATTGCAGGACGCCGAACTGATCGAAGGCAAGCAGGATGCATTGCGGTTGGCGCTGCAGGAACAGCAGCATGCCGGCATCGATATCGTCAGCGACGGCGAACAGACCCGTCAGCATTTCGTCACCACCTTTATCGAACATCTCAGCGGTGTCGATTTCGAAAAGCGCGAGACGGTGAGGATTCGCGACCGCTACGACGCCAGCGTGCCGACCGTGGTCGGCGCGGTCAGCCGCCCAACGTCGGTGTTCGTGGACGATGCCAAATTCCTGCGTCAGCAGACCCGCCAGCCGATCAAGTGGGCGCTGCCGGGCCCGATGACGATGATCGACACCCTCTTCGATGCGCACTACAAAAGCCGCGAAAAACTGGCATGGGAGTTTGCCAAGATCCTCAATCAGGAGGCCAGGGAACTGGAAGCCGCCGGCGTGGACATCATCCAGTTCGACGAGCCGGCCTTCAATGTCTTCTTCGACGAGGTCAACGACTGGGGTGTTGCCACCCTGGAACGCGCGGTGGAAGGGCTGAAGTGCGAGACCGCCGTCCACATCTGCTATGGCTACGGCATCAAGGCCAATACTGACTGGAAGCAGACGCTGGGCTCGGAGTGGCGCCAATACGAAGAGTCGTTTCCCAAGCTGCAGACATCCTCGCTCGACATCATTTCGCTGGAATGCCACAACTCGCACGTGCCGATCGATCTGATCGAACTCGTCCGCGGCAAGAAGGTGATGGTCGGTGCCATCGACGTGGCAAGCAGCACGATCGAGACACCGCAGGAAGTGGCCGAGACGCTGCGCAAGGCGCTGCGCTTCGTCGATGCCGACAAGCTCTATCCCTCCACCAACTGCGGCATGGCACCGCTCGCCCGGCACGTGGCGCGCGGCAAACTCAGTGCACTCAGTGCAGGCGCGCAGATCGTGCGTGGAGAGCTGTCGGCTTAGTCCCGCTGCCACGGCAGTGCGCCACGTGCCGTCGGGCGGGCCTGGCATGCGCGCGAACGCAGCAGATGGCGGTCGTGTATGGCGTCCACTTCATCGCCAGCGGTTGCGCACGGGCGTCGCCGGAGCCTGATCGCTCCGGCGCCACGCGGGGCGCAACGCGCATGGCCCACGCATCTCATCGCAGGCCGCAGGATGCCCTTCCGGCCTTCAGCCGCTGCGTGCAACGCGACGGAGTGCATGCCAGGCCGTCAGTAGCGGCACCAGCAACGAGGTGACGATGACCGCGCTGGCCACCAGCGCTGTCGCAGCCGGCGCCGCGGATGCGAACTGCGGCGCCATGCCGGCGATCAGCGCCGGAGTGGCCACGGCGGCACCCGCCGTGCTGGAGGCGGCCACCCCGGCCGTGCCGTTGCCGCCGCCGATCCAGCGGTCGGCCAGTAGCAAGGGCAGCCCGGTGATCACGATGACTGCCACGCCCAGCAGCACCCCGCTTGCGCCGGTACGCGCGATTGTCGACAGATCCAGCGTGTTGCCGAGCGCGAAGCCGAAGAAGGGCACCATCGTCTTGGTCGCCTGTGCGAAGAACTGCCGCAATTCCGCGTCGAGATTGCCCAGCGCAAAGCCCAGCAACAGCGGCAGCACCGCACCGACGAACAGCCGTGGGTCGAAGCTGGCCAGGCCGCTGGCACCCAGGATCAGCATGGAGATCAGCGGGCCCGATTCCAGCGACATCAGCACCACCGCACCTGCGTCTTCGCTGCTGCCGTATTGCTGCATCAATGCGGCGTACAGCCCGCCGTTGGTCATGTCCATCGCAGCTACCAGCGCCAGGACCGACAGCCCGGCCAGCGGCCCGCTCGGCACACCGCCGATGGGAAGCAATGGGGCGCACAGCATTGCGATGAGCCAGGCCACCGCGATCTTGGTCAGCACCAGGCTGCCCGAACGGCGCAGCACCCGTCCGGAGGCGCGCAGCTGGATGCTCGCTCCCATGCAGAAGAACCACACCGCCAGGATCGGAACGGTGCCGCTGATCAGGCCGTTGCTGAAAGACCCCAAGGTACTGCCGGCCTGCGGCCAGAGCGTGTGGCAAAGCGCCCCGAGCAACAAGGGGACCAGCATCATCCCGCCAGGAAGCCGCTCCACCGTGGCCTTGATGCGCATCTGCGTTCCAGTGAGCGCGTCACCACGCGCGAGGCTGGCAGCATCGCGCAGGCACCTGCGTGCATGCAGATCCCGGCGCGAACGCACGCAGCCGCACACGAATACGCCGGTCATGACCGCCGCAGCAGCCATGACCGGCGCTGCCCACCTTGCTCAGTAATTGACCTGCAACTGCAGACGCAGCAAATCGCCTTCCACGACCGGATACGGCGCGGTGCTGACGTCGGTGCGCTTCATCTTCGAATAGGCGAACACCAGTTCCAGCGCATCCATCGGCTGCCATTCGACACCGGCTTCCACTTCGTCCAGGCGCATGCGCGGGGCATTGGTGTCGAACTTGGAGCCGCCGCGGTAGGTCTGCCATTTCAGATAGGGCAGCAGCGTGCCGTAGTTGAAATCGTGCTTGAACATGGCCTGCACATAGCCACCGCTCAACGAGCGGGTGCGGATGCGGCGCTGGGCCACATCCAGTTCCGGGCCACGGCCCACCGTCCACTCCGCCTGCAGGCCGAACGGCTGCGGGTAGTAGATGATGTGCGCAGCCACGCGCTGGTCGGTATAGCCACTGGGCTCGGTAATCGCCGGGGTAAAGCTGCGGCCACCGATGTTCACTGCCGCCGCAGTCGGTACGAAGCGCCCGCTGTACGCATCGGCGCCCACTTCCAGGTACTGGCCGTTGGCGAACTTGAACGGGTAGGTGGCGTGCACCACCGCGTGCATGCTGTCGTTACGCTCGGCACGGTTGGCGCCCTGGCCGTTGGACACACCGGCACCGATCACGCCGTAATCGCCCGAGCCTTTCAATCCCGACTTGACCAGGTCTTGAAGCGGCCCTTGGCCACGGTAGGGCTGTAATAGAACACCGCACCGATATCGCGTTCGTCGCGCAGGCCCGAGTTGAGTGCATCGGCACGGTCCAGCGTGAGGCGGTTCTGGCTGGACTGCAGGTTTTCCCAGCCGTACGGCATTTTCGACTGGCCCACGCGCACGCGGTACTCGCGCTTCTTGTCGAAGAAGATATCGGCGTAGGCATCGCGCAGCTGCGCGAAGTTGGAGGTGGTCGAGCCGGTGGGCGTGCTGGCGAAGTCGGGCTGGAAATACAGCGACACATGCTCGTTGAGATCGCCGCTCAGCACCAGGCGCGCACGCCGGATGCCCAGGCTCTGGTCGTTGCCGATGAAGCGGTCGCCCGGCGCGCGCAGGTCCTGCGCATCGCCACCGATGCCCTGGTTGTAGCGGATCTGGGTGTAGCCGCGCAGGCTGAGTTTGTCGTACCACTTCTTGCCGGCGTCGCCGGACTTGGCCGGCGCTGGCGTTGCAACCGGCGCAGGCGCAGGTGCGGCCTGCGCAACGGCTGTGTCGGCGGGCGTGGCGGCGCCCAGCGCGGGCGGGAGCGGTTGCGCGGGCGTTGCCGGCATCGCCGACGCCGGCAGCTTGCCGTTTTCGTCCACCTGCACGAAGGTGCCCAGCTTGTCGCGACCTGGCGCCGGCTCGGCGAAGATCTGCTTGGTCTTGCGGTCGACGTACAGCTCCAGCTCGGCGGCCAGCGTGCTGCCGCTGGCGGTCGCGCTGAGGGCGCACAGAACAGTGGCGAGATTGCGTCTTTTCATTGGTCCGGCTCGTGCAAGGGAAACGGGTCGGCGGCTGCGTCGATCCGGTGCTGCCAAGAGGGCGGCTGCACGGCGTGGAAGCGCCTGCCAGGCGCCGGTCGTCCTGACGTAGCGGCAATGGCAGCAGTTATATTTAGATTTGATGTCAGTTTGGTGACACTGCCCGGCTTTGCTGCAGCGGGCCTTGTGTCACGGTCGTGTCGGGGCGATGGCAGTTATGCGACCACTGTGAGGCAAGCCCAGCTGCGCACGATGTGGTGGAGGCGCTCGTACAAAACTGCCTGCGGGAACGTGCGGCCGCAGCACGACGAGATTGCGCGCGCGCCATCCATGCTCCGACGTTGAGCATCGCCGATGGCTGCGCGGCAGTACCTGCTGGATTTGCCGGCGTGGGGCGCGCCTGCGCCACCCTTGCGTCTGGGCAAGCACCTGAGTGGCACAAGCATGTGAGCGGCAGCGGCTCGGTCACGTTGCCGTGTGTTGCGGCGGCGGTGCATCGCGCCGTGTCCAGGCTGTGCAGGTCTCCAGCGTGAGCAGCTACCAGGGTCACGTCGGCTCGATCACTGCACCATGCATTGACCAACGGCGATGCGCGCGGTTGCTGAGCGGCTGTTGGCGCAGCGCCACTGCCGATCGCCTCAACCGATGCCGCTGGTCCAACGCACTGGCGAACTTCCCGACACACCCGGCCACGCCGATCAGCCGGCCATCGCCGACGGTCGCATGGGGTGAAGCCGCACGGAGGTCGCCGTGATCCCAGGCGGTCACGGCACACCTGCGCAACCCTGCGCCAGCGATCACGTGCCGAACGCCCCGCCAGCGCCGTGGTCCCAGCGGTGGCTCAGCGCACTGCGAGTGCCGACGCCACCGCGTCGCGCAACGGCGTGGTGGGGCGGCCGATCAACCGACTCAGCGTATGGCTATCGTCGAACAGGTCACCGCCACGCGAGGCCGCCGAGCACTGCGCCAGCACCTGCGCAAAGCCGGCCGGCAGGCCGATCTGCACCAGCGCTGCCGCGTAATCGGCTTCCGGCAGGTCGTGATAGGCGACCGGCTTGCCCGACTGTTGCGCCACCTCGGCGGCGTACTCGGCCATCGTGAAAGCGGTATCGCCTGCCAACTCGTATACCTGCCCGGCCTGTTGGGCATCCGAAGCCAGCACTGCTGCAGCGGCCGCAGCATAGTCGGCGCGCGTGGCGGCGCTGATCCTGCCGTCGCCCGCACTGCCGATCACTGCGCCATGGGCGACTTCCGCGGCGATCGAGCCGGTGTAGTTCTGGGTGTACCAGCCATTGCGCAGCAATGCGTACGGCACGCCGCTCTCGCGCAGCAGCGCTTCGGTGGCCACATGCTCGGCGGCCAGCGACAGCGTGCTGGTATCGGCATGCAGGATGCTTGTATACGCCAGCAATTCCACCCCGGCGCGCTTGGCCGCCTCGATCACGTTGCGGTGTTGCGGCACGCGCTGGCCCACTGCATTGGACGAGACCAGCAACACGCGGCCTACGCCGGCGAAGGCCGCGTCCAGGCTGTGCGGGTTCGCATAGTCGGCCTGACGTACCGCGATGTCGCGTTTTGCGAACTCGGCAAGTGACGCGGTATCACGGGCCGTTGCTACGATGCGGTTGGCAGGCAGATGGCCAAGCAGCGCTTCGACAACCAGCGCACCCAACTGCCCGCTGGCGCCGGTGACAAGAATCAGGGGGATGCAGATGTCATGACGGGTTCCGGTAGGTTTGCATAAGAGATTTGGTCTACTATCTAGACCTAACTGGTCGCCCGCATAGTGTCAGCCCCGCGCGGGCTCCCGCAAGTAGGCAGTTTTGCTCCCCTGGTTACCGTGAGATACCCCACGTGAATGCGATTGCCCTGTTCCCGCTGCCGCCTTCCCTGGAAGGACCCTTCGACGCTACCAAGTGCCCGGTACGCGATGTGCTCGACCAGATCGGCGACAAGTGGACCCTGCTGATCCTGCTGACGCTGATCCCCGGCCCATCCCGCTTCAGCGCCATCCAACGCGCCGTGCCGGACATTTCCAAGCGCATGTTGACCCAGACCCTGCGCAATCTCGAGCGCAACGGCATGATCACCCGCAAGGTCTACGCCACCAAGCCGCCGAGCGTGGAATACGCGCTCTCAAAGCTGGGCATCGCGCTACTCGGCCCAGTCTCGCAACTGCTCACTTGGGCGGGCGAGAACCACGGCAGCATCCGCGCGGCCCGCGAGCGATTCGATCGCGCGCAGCAGGCAGCAGTGGCGTTGGATCCCGACGAAGCGATGGCATAGGTGCACGCTGCGTCAGCGCGTTCAAGCGAATGCGGTGACTGTGGTGCAGCAGCGCTCCAGTCGTGCGCTTCGACTGTCGGCCCTGACTGCAAAGTGCGCTCGCAAACGTCCGTGCTTGCCTCTCTCTCATGTGCGCTTGACGCTTGAGTAAAGCCGCGTTGTGAAGTGGCTTCAGCGCGAATGGTTACGCCGCATCGCCGAATTCGCGAAGATGCGGCACATACGCTGAGAGGACAGACACACAGAGGCACTCGGAGACGATGAGCCACTCGTGCATCGCGCCTAACGATGCGGTGACGTGCAGGAAGTGACCTGCAGTGCGATCCCGCCATCCTCCGGAAACGACTTTGTAGAGGACGTGGCCTGTAGTGAGTGGGCTTTCCCAGTACTCAAGCATGTCCCCCTCGTCCATCACCTGGAACGCCCGAACGAAAGGAAAGTGGAGCTCAAGGTAGCGATCGACCCCTTCCGGCGCCGCCACAACAATGCGCAGGCCAGAGCGAGTGCTGGTGATCTCGATGACGTCTGAGCCCTCATGCGGTAATCCCCCGCCCATTAGCAGACGCCAGAAGTGGAATTTTCTCGTCCCCTTTCCCGAGGAGGTTCCATGAAGAAGTCCCGCTTTACCGACAGCCAGATCATCGCCGTGCTCAAGCAGGCCCAGGCCGGTGCGCCCGTGCCGGAGCTGTGCCGCGAGCACGGCATCAGCTCGGCCACGTTCTACAAGTGGCGCAGCAAGTTCGGCGGCATGGACGTGTCCATGGTCGCGCGCATGAAGGAGCTGGAGGAGGAGAACCGCCGGCTCAAGAAGATGTACGCCGAGGCGCAGCTCAGTACCGACCTGCTGAAGGAAGCGCTCGCAAAAAAATGGTGAGGCCATCTCAGCGACGCGAGATGGCCCAATCGGCGGTCACGAGCGGGCGCACGAACATCCGCCACGCCTGCCAGACCTTCGCGGTGAGCCAGACCTGCTTCCGCTACCAGGCCAAGGCCAGCGAGGAGAACGCCCGGATCGCCGACTGGCTGATCCGGTTGACGACCGCCCATCGCGACTGGGGCTTTGGCCTGTGCTACCTGTACCTGCGCAACGTGAAGGGCTTTGGTTGGAACCACAAGCGGATCTACCGGATCTACCGCGAGTTGGAGTTGAACCTGCGGATCAAGCCGAAGAAGCGGCTGGTGCGTGAGCGGCCGCAGCCACTGGCGGTGCCGGAGACGATCAACCAAGTCTGGTCGATGGACTTCATGCACGACCAGCTGGCCGACGGCCGCAGCTTCAGGCTGTTCAACGTGCTCGACGACTTCAATCGCGAGGGACTGGGGATCGAGGTCGACCTGTCGCTGCCGTCAGCCCGGGTGATCCGATCGCTGGAGCAGATCATCGAGTGGCGCGGCAAGCCCGCCGTGATCCGCTGCGACAACGGCCCTGAATACATCAGTGGCGCGTTGCTGTCCTGGGCGCAGCGGCATGGTATCCGGGTCGAGCACATCCAGCCGGGCAAGCCACAGCAGAACGCCTACGTTGAACGCTACAACCGCACCATCCGCTACGCTTGGCTCGCCCAAACCCTGTTCGACACCATCGACCAGGTGCAGGACAAAGCCACCCGCTGGCTATGGACGTACAACCACGAGCGTCCGAATATGGCGCTCGGCGGCATCACGCCTGCCATGAAGTTGGCGATGGCCGCTTAGCTCCACTTCTGGCGACCGCTAAAAGTGGGGGATTACCATGCCACTGGATCTCGGAGCCGACAGGTTCTAGGGATGTCTGCATGCGGCCCAATGCCTCAATGACTTGCTAGCCGGCAACACTAACTGCAAGCAGCACGAGTTGCCAGCTGAGCAGCAGCACAGTGGGATAGAAGGTCAGTGCGAACCCCAGGGCCCTGGCGCCAGCACCGCCACTGTAGGTTGCGAAGAAGATCAGCCTCCCAAGCAAGAAGGCACAAGCGCATGCTGGAACTGCGGCTTGGATAGCGGGGCGCGTGCTTAGCAGGGCGGCGACGTAGACCGGGAGCGCAAACGCTAGCTGCTCCGTCGTGTTCTGAAGTAAGGATTGCAATGTCCTGGCACGAGCAGTGCCAACACTCAGTGCGCTCCCGTCGATGTCTGCGGGCGTAACGAAGCGGTGCTTGGCGATGCGCGCGATGGCGAGGAACATTGCCGCAGCGGGCAACAATAAGCCGGTACCTGCGCGCTCTGGTGCGTCCCAGCTCAAGAACGCGCGTGATGCCAGGAACACAACGAATAGAGAAGCAAGAAGTCCCGATGCCATGCCGAGGACCACTCCTCGTTGCTTTCTGTCTAGATGCACCATGGCTCGCTCTGCCGGCGAATGTTCGAGGTCACCTTGGCGCAGGCTTCATGCATTGATACGCCTTAGACGGTAGGTCATTTCTTCTGCGATTTCCGGGTCACTGCATTTCGCAAACTCTTCAATGACCGCAATCGACTGGGGTGTATCGATATCAGCGAGCGCATGGCTAAACCATTTCGCGATGACGCCTGGCTCGGAACACGTGTACTGAAACGTCTGAAACCCATTGGCAAGCACCTGTCGAATGTACGTAACGCTGGATGGGCTACGAAGTAGCTGGATCTCTCGCGTGACCTCTTGATGGAGTTCATGCCCAGGCATCACGAGCAGGCGATTGAACACGTCAACCTTCTGCTCCAGATCCGGAATGCTTTGAGCGAGAGAAAAGAGATCGTAGGTGGCTTGCCAATCGTTGTTGGCGATGGCTGTGGCCATCTCGCGCAGGACTTCTTCTTTGATCGCGGCCGAAGGTTGGCTCATGTTGGATTACCTGCGCCTAAGCTAAGCGAGCTGCGCGACCTGGATGTCGACCGAGCGGGCAGCTTATCCCGCGCAGGTTTGCATGCGTGCATGGTTAGGATCTACGAGGCTGCACCGATGGAGCCCGTGTCCTTGTAGCAGCCCAAGAGCGTGTGCTCGAACTGAACAATGGACACTGTCTTGTAATCAATCGTCTGGATGCGTGAGGCGGCCAGCGTTATCAGTGATGGCTCTGCACCGACAAGCCGCTGTTTGACTCCGAGGCTGAGCGGAAGTAGAGGGAAGACCCGCTGCGGGTCTCCGATCGCGATGAAGTCGTGAAGAGGTGCACCGCTGGTGCATTCGTACACGCTGAACCAGCAAGGGCGAAAGTCGCCAATCTCTCTGAGCTCCGAGCCACATTCGCTGCAGAATTTTGGCATGAGACTAACCCTGAGTTGAGCCACATTGCGGAGCCACGTCGGCTTGTACGAATTGCTAGGCACTTCCGCCGTGCCGCTCGGACCACCCCTTCCAGTAGTTGGAGCTTGCCTGAGCAAGCGACGCAGCAGGTAGTGTCTGGCCGGTATCGAGCGCGAGCTCCAGTGACCGATAGGCGAGCGTGAGTGTACCTAGGGTGGTGTAGATGGCCAGCGGTGCCTCACTGACAATCGAGAGCAGCTCGGGTGAGCGCTCAGCGATTTGGTGTGGGTCTTCCAGCACGGCACCATCATGATCTTTGAGCTTGAAAAGGGTGCAGCCCCTTAGCATGAGCACGAACCCTTCACCTTCTGGCTGGAAATACCTGCGCAGGTAAGGGAGTGAGACGGAGAGAATCAGATCACCGGGCACGATTCCCTCGGCCCGATCCAGGGAGCCGTCGTGGAGATAACCCCAAGCCGCCGTATTGCGCATGAGCCACTTGATACCTGAGTTAAAGCCGACCCGCCAGGCAGGTCGGGCTTGGTGAATGCTAGGCGCCGGCCGAACGAGTGGAAGCCCGCTCTGACTCTGCCCCGACTATCTCCGCTAGCCAGATGGTGTGCCCACCCGAGCCGGCACACTCGAGGGCGAAAGCAGCCTCACGGACTGGCTGAACCGCGCGCACCAGGATGACTCTTCCAAGGTCCGCCGGTCTGGGGAAGACCGCTGGCTGAAGTCTTCCTCTATCCGGCGACGTCCCCCGATTTTGAGTAGCACCGCAGTTTGGAGTCCAATTCCCTACCCCGAGGAGATTGGACGTGAAGAAGCGCTTTTCCGAAGAACAGATCATTGGCTTCCTGCGCGAAGCCGAAGCGGGCGTGGCGATCAAGGACCTGTGCCGGCGCCATGGCTTCAGCGAGGCCTCTTACTACCTGTGGCGCAGCAAGTTCGGCGGGATGAGCGTGCCCGATGCCAAGCGGCTCAAAGACCTTGAAACGGAGAACGCGCGGCTGAAGAAGTTGCTGGCCGAGCAGCTGTTTGAGAACGATCTGATCAAGGATGCGCTGCGAAAAAGTGGTGAGCGCGCCGGCGCGTCGTGCGCTGGTGCGCGAGTGGATGGGGTGCGGTGCCAGCGAGCGCCGCGCCTTGGCAGCGATCGGCATGAGCGCCAGCGCGCTGCGCTACTGCCCACGCGAAGATCGCAACGTTGAGCTGCGCGAGCGCATCGGTGCGTTGGCGCATCGCCATCGCCGTTATGGCGTGGGCATGATCTATCTCAAACTGCGACAGGAAGGCCGCATCGTGAACTACAAGCGTGTGGAGCGGTTGTACCGCGAGCAGCAGCTGCAAGTCCGCCGCCGCAAGCGCAAGAAAGTCCCGGTAGGCGAGCGTCAGCCGCTGCTGCGGCCATCGCAGGCCAACCAGGTATGGTCGATGGACTTCGTGTTCGACCGCACTGCCGACGGTCGGGTGATCAAGTGTCTGGTGATCGTGGACGACGCCACGCACGAAGCGGTCGCCATCGAGGTGGAGCGCGCAATAGCGGGCCATGGCGTGACGCGTGTGCTGAATCGGCTCGCCATCCGCCGCGGCTTGCCGCAGGTGATCCGCACGGACAACGGCAAGGAGTTTTGCGGCAAGGCGATGGTGGCCTGGGCGCATGCGCGTGGCGTGCAGTTGCGACTCATCCAACCCGGCAAGCCGAATCAGAACGCCTACGTTGAATCGTTTAACGGCCGCCTGCGCGACGAATGCCTCAACGAACACTGGTTCCCGACACTGCTGCATGCACGCACCGAGATCGAGCGCTGGCGCCGCGAATACAACGAGGAGCGACCCAAGAAAGCAATTGGCGGCATGACGCCCTCCGCGTATGCCCAACAGTTGGCCAACGCCGCTATCATCAACCCCGGACTCTAAACCTGGCCGCTACTCAGGGCGGGGGACGTCGCAGCCTACGCACCGAGCAGGCGTATGTCAGTTGGATACGGCGCTTCATCCTGGCCGGCGGCAAGCGCCATCCGGCGCAGATGGGGCAGGCGGAAGTCGAGGCGTTCCTGACGCGGCTGGCCACTGATGGCCGGGTGTCTGCGGGCACCCAGAACCAGCGTTGGCTGCGCTGTTGTTTCTTTACCGCGAAGTGCTGCGCATCGAGTTGCCGTGGATGGAAAACCTGGTACGCGCCAAGCGGCCCAGGCGGATTCCGGTAGTGCTTTCGCGCGAGGAGGTTGCACGTTTGCTGGCGGTGCTGGAGGGGCCGTGCTGGCTGATGGCCAGCCTGCTGTACGGTAGCGGGATGCGGTTGATGGAATGCCTGCGCCTGCGCATCAAGGACGTGGATGCCGCGCGTGGCGAGATCGTGGTGCGCGATGGCAAGGGCGGCAAGGACCGCCGGGTGCCGTTGCCGCACAGCCTGCGAGAGGCGCTACCGCGGCAACGCGAACGCGCACTGTTGGTGCATGCGGCGGATCTGGCGGCCGGTGCTGGTCGGGTCTTCTTGCCGCACGCGTTGGCACGCAAGTATCCCAATGCCGACATTGAGCCGGGGTGGCAATATCTGTTCCCGTCTGTGCGCCGGTTGCAGGATCCGCGCAGCGGCCGGCCTGGCCGGCACCATGTCTCTGAAGAAATTCTGCAGCGTGCGGTACAGTCGGCACGGCAGCAGGCTGCATCGTCAAGCCGGCGACCTGCCACACCTTGCGGCATTCGTTCGCCATCCATCTGCTGGAGGCCGGCCACGATATCCGCACCGTACAGGAACTGCTGGGGCACATGGACGTGAGCACCACGCAGATCTACATACATGTGCTGGGACGCGGTGCGTCGCGGTTCGCAGTCCCTTGGATGGGCTCGGCCTCATGGGCGCCGATGGGTGAGGCGACCTTGCCGGCGGTGGTGCGTCCGCTCTTGGGTCGCAGGTGCTGCTCCGCTGCCGATGTGCTGCATGCAGACGGAACTATCAGCCGACGCTAGTGCAGTCGGCCGAATGTCTCAACCATCCAGCAACGCCTTATCTCGCACCGCACCCTTATCCGCACTGGTGGCCAGCAACGCATACGCCTTTAGTGCAGTAGTGACCTTGCGTGGACGCACTTCCACCGGCTTCCAGCCTTTGGCATCTTGCGCTGCGCGCCGCAGCGCAAGTTCCTCGTCGGAGATCATGAGGTTGATCGAACGCTGGGGAATGTCGATCAGGATCCTGTCGCCGTCGCGCACCAAGCCAATCGCGCCGCCTGCGGCAGCTTCCGGTGAGGCGTGGCCGATCGACAGGCCCGAGGTGCCGCCGGAGAAGCGGCCGTCGGTGAGCAGGGCGCATTGCTTGCCCAGGCCCTTGGATTTGAGATAGCTGGTGGGGTAGAGCATTTCCTGCATACCGGGGCCGCCTTTGGGGCCCTCGTAGCGGATCACCACCACATCCCCGGCAACCACCTCGTCGGCAAGAATGCCCTTGACTGCTGCGTCCTGGCTCTCGTACACGCGGGCATTGCCTTCGAAGACGTGGATGGATTCGTCCACGCCGGCAGTTTTCACCACGCAGCCGTCGCGCGCGATATTGCCGTACAGCACGGCCAGGCCGCCTTCCTGCGAGAACGCGTGCGCGACATCGCGGATGCAGCCGTCGCTACGGTCGGTATCCAGGCTGTCCCAGCGCGTGGCCTGGCTGAAGGCGATCTGGGTGGGAATGCCGGCCGGGCCAGCCTTGTAGAACGTGTGTACTGCTTCATCGTCGGTCTGGGTGACATCCCATTGCGCGATGGCTTCGGCCAGCGTGCGTGCGTGCACGGTGGCCGCATGTGTATGCAGCAGGCCGCCGCGCGCGAGCTCGCCGAGAATAGCCATGATGCCGCCGGCACGATGCACGTCTTCGATGTGGTACTTGGGCGTGTTCGGCGCGACCTTGCACAGCTGCGGCACGCGCTTGGACAGGCGGTCGATATCCTGCATGCCGAAGGCAACCTCGGCTTCCTGCGCGGCGGCGAGCAGGTGCAGAATGGTATTGGTCGAGCCACCCATGGCGATGTCCAGCGTCATCGCATTTTCGAATGCTTCGAAGGTGGCGATGCCGCGTGGCAGGGCGGTGGGGTCTTCGCCGCCGTACCAACGGTGACACAGTTCCACCGCCACGCGTCCGGCACGCAGGAACAGCTGCTCGCGGTCGGCGTGCGTGGCGACAACCGTGCCATTGCCGGGCAGCGACAGGCCCAGCGCTTCGGTCAGGCAGTTCATCGAGTTGGCGGTGAACATGCCCGAGCACGAGCCGCAGGTGGGGCAGGCGCTGCGCTCGAATTCGGCCACCTTTTCGTCGGAGGCGCTGTCGTCGGCGGCGATCACCATCGCATCGATCAAGTCGAGCTTGTGCTCGGCCAGCTTGGTCTTGCCGGCTTCCATCGGGCCGCCGGAGACGAACACGGTGGGGATATTGAGCCGCAGCGCGGCCATCAACATACCGGGGGTAATCTTGTCGCAATTGGAAATGCACACCAGCGCGTCGGCGCAATGCGCATTGACCATGTATTCGACCGAGTCGGCAATGATCTCGCGGCTGGGCAACGAATACAGCATGCCGTCATGGCCCATCGCGATGCCATCGTCCACGGCGATGGTGTCGAACTCCTTGGCCACGCCGCCGACGCGTTCGATCTCGCGCGCGACCAGCTGACCAAGATCCTTCAGGTGCACATGCCCGGGCACGAACTGCGTGAACGAGTTGGCGATGGCGATGATGGGCTTGTGGAAGTCGCCATCCTTCATGCCGGTGGCACGCCACAGGGCGCGGGCGCCGGCCATGTTGCGGCCGTGGGTAGAGGTTTTGGAGCGGTACTCGGGCATGGCGAATTCGACGGCTGATTGGCGAGCGGTGGCTGGTAATTAGAGCGCGTCGTGACTGTTGCTGCTGCAACCGTCACCGCACGCGCAGGTCCGCACGGTAGCACGCACGCCGGCGTGCACCTGAGGTGCAGCGTCGGGCGCTGCCGGCATGCCGTGCAGTTGCCGCTCATCGGTCATCGCGTTGCGGGCCTGCACATGCGCGGCGTCGTTGGCCTGTCATGTAATGCGATGTAAACGTATGCGTTCGGGCATGCAGTGGCGGGAGTGCGAACCGGCGCGCAGATCCGGGCGCCGGGGCGCAGCCACCATCGACAGGGACCGCTGCGGCCGAGGGGAGCTGTGCCGGCGAGGATCTTTCCAACGGCACCGCAGGAGGCGCCCCGATGTCCGACCATCCATCTCCACGCCGCGCACTCACGGCATCATCCCACTCCACTGCGCCACCGGTCGCTGGCGGCATCAGCCGCCGGCGTGTGCTGCAAGGCGCGGCCGGCGCCGCCGTCGTCGGGCCACCACCGGCTGGGCAGGCCGTGCAGCCGCGCAAAGCGCCAGCCTGCCGTTCGCTGGCCTGAACCTGTCCGGCTTGGCCTCCAATAGCTATGTGGAGAACGCCGAGATCGGCACGCATTACCGCGCCATCACTGCCCAGCATGTGGCTGCGGCAGGGCGCTGCCCGCTCTTCCGCCTGCCGACCACCGCCGCGCGCTTCACGCGTGGGCAGGGCGCGCCGTTGAACGAGAGCTACTGCACGCAGGTGCAGGACGCGCTGGACAACATCGCTGCGCGCGGCAAGCGCGCCATCGTGGAGTTGCACGATTACATGCGGCTGCCGCAGCGGGTGGCGGCCAAGAGCGGGTATCGACGCGATGCCAGCGGTGCAGTGGTCGACGCGCGCGGCAACCGCGTCGGCGATCTGGCGGCGGCCGGGCTGTGGGCCGACACCTACCCGCTGCGCAACTTCAATTACGTGGGCTATCTGGACAGTCGCGATCAGCTGCTCAAGCTCTACGAATACCGGGTGATCGGCACGCCGGGGTGCACGCTCTACAACGACGCCGGCTTGCCGGATCTGTGGGCGCGCATCGTCAACCGGTTCAAGCAGCACCCGGCGATGTTCGGCTGGGGCGTCATGAACGAGCCGTACCAGGGCGCCGAGCGCAATGCCGATGGCAGCGTGCTGTCGATGGCCGCACATTGGCAGAAGACCGCCACCGCCTGCTCCAAGGCCATCATCGACCGCGATCGAAACCATTTCGTGTTCGTGTGCGGCAACGGCTATGCCAGCGCCCGGCGCTGGCAGGACGATTCGATGGACCTGTTCGACATTCCGGACCCGTACGATCGCATCGTGTACGAGGCGCACAACTATCTCGACAGCAACGGCAGCGGGGGCGGCAACTGGATCGGGCCCGGTGGACGCAACGAGGTGATCCAGCCGGATACCGGCATCGACATGGTCAACCCGTTTATCCAAGCGCTGCAGCAGGCAGGCAAGCGCGGTTACCTGGGCGAGCACGGCTATCCGGCCGGCAACCGCAGCGCGGAAATCGCCACCACGCGCATGCTGGCGCATCTGCAGGCCTTCAACATTCCCAGCACGCAATGGTGCTTCGGCCCCGGGTGGCCGGACGACGACGTGCTGGGCATGAGCCGCGACGTGGGTGCGGACATCCAGGCCAAGTCCAACCTGGCTGCCGTGCAGGCGTTCTTCGACGTGCGCCTGTCCAGCTACATTCCGCCCCGCTAGCCGGTATCGCCGCCGCTGCCGGGAGGTGGCGGCGGTTTACACTGCGGCATGCACATGGACATTCCCTGCCGCGCCGGCTGCGCGGCCTGCTGTATCGCCCCCTCCATCAGTTCGGCCATTCCCGGCATGCCGCATGGCAAGCCGGCGGGTGTGCCGTGCGTGCAACTAGACGGGCAGGGGCGCTGCCGCCTGTTCGGCCTGCCGACGCGGCCAGCGGTCTGCACCAGCCTGCGTCCGTCCCAGGACATGTGCGGTGCATCGCGCGCCCAGGCGCTGGCCATGCTGAGGGCACTGGAGCACGCCACGCAGCCGTAGCCGCGCACACGCCCGGTACCGTCACGCACGCGCCAGGCGGACTGCCTGTGCTGCGGCTCAGCCGGCGGGTGAGGCGCCCAGGTATTGATCCTTGAGCCGCACGTAATGCTGCGCGGAGTAATGCAGGCTTTCGATTTCCTTGTCGCTGAGCGTGCGCGCCAGGCGCGCAGGATTGCCCAGCCACAGCTCGGCCTCTCCAACCACCTTGCCCGGGCCCACCACCGCACCGGCCCCGACAAAGCCATAACGTTTGACCGTTGCACCATCGAGCACGCAGGCGCCCATGCCGATCAGGCACAGGTCTTCGATGGTGCAGGCATGCAGGATGGTGCCGTGGCCGACGGTGACGTCCTCGCCGATCACGGTGGGGTAGCCGGCCTTGTTGAACGGGCTGTGGTGGCTGACGTGGATGATGGTGCCGTCCTGCACGTTGGTGCGCGCGCCGATCTGCACATGATTGACGTCGCCGCGAATCACGGTGCCCGGCCAGACCGAGACGTCATCGCCCAGGCTCACCTTGCCGATGATGGTGCAGGCAGGATCGACGTAGACGCGGGCCCCCAGCTGCGGGGTGTGGTCCAGGAAGGAACGAATCGGGGTCACGGCATCTCCGTCAAGTCAGCGTGCCGCCCACTGCGGACACGCCGCGGATGATACCTGCGCTGCGGTTGCTGCTGCGGCAGCGCGCCGCGCTGCAGTAACCAACGCACGAATGCACTGCGTGCAAGGTCGTTGGCAGACGTGGCCGGGTGGGTCGACGTGCAATGGATCGTGTCGCGTCGCCAGAGATTCCAATGTCGCGAACGGCAAGCCACGCGCTGCATGCGACGACATCGCAGCGCGGGCCACGCGCATCTACGCATTTCCGATAAGCGCACAGCGCTGCGGTCATCGGTCTTGAGCCGGCTGTGCAATCGGCTAGCGTGCGCAGGCGGTCGCAACACATCGCGCATCGGTGATTGCATGCATCGTGGCGCCGCCGCGCAGTCGGTCTTGCACACAGCGTCGTTCAACGGCGCCCGCAGCGCCTTCGAACCAACCCTCTCTCATCACAGGACATGCCAATGCCTCAGCACACTGCATCGTTCGGGCATTTCGTGCTGGAGCGCATGACGCCGTTTCAGTGGAGGGCCGTCGCGGTATGCGTGTTGCTGACGATGCTCGACGGCTTCGACGTGATGGCGATGGCGTTCACCGCACCGCATGTGTCGGCGGACTGGCAGCTGTCGGGCAAGCAGTTGGGCATGCTGTTCAGCGCGGGCCTGATCGGCATGGCGCTTGGTGCGCTTGGGTTGGCGCCGCTGGCCGACCGCATCGGCCGTCGCGCGCTGACGCTGGCGTGTCTGGCCATCCTGACCGTCGGCATGGGCTTGTCCGCACTGGCCAGCACTGCATGGCAGCTCGGAGCGTTGCGGCTTCTGACCGGTCTGGGCATCGGCGGCATGTTGGCCTGCGTTGCGGTCACGGCAGGGGAGTTTTCCAGCCCCCGTTGGCGCAACACCGCCATCGTGCTGCAGGTGACCGGCTACCCGGTCGGTGCCACGCTGGGGGCACGATTGCCGAACTGTTGATGCAGCAGTGGTCGTGGCCGGCGGTGTTCGTGCTCGGGGCGGTGGCATCGTTGCTGTGTGTGCCGTTGGTGCTTGCATTCCTGCCCGAGTCGCTGGAGTTTCTGATCATGCGCCGGCCACCCGATGCCGTCGTGCGCTTCAACGCCGTGCTGGCGCGGATGGGAATGCCGCCGCACGACGCATTGCCGCCGCTACCGCCGCAGTCAGCCACGCAGGCACAAGGGTATCGGGCCCTGTTTGATGCTGCCATGCGGCGGCACACGCTGCTGATCGCGCTTGGTTTTTTCTCGCTGATGTTCGCGTTTTACTTCGTGATCAGCTGGACGCCGAAACTGCTGGTGACCGCTGGCGCGTCGGCCACGCAGGGCGTCACGGGCGGGGTGCTGTTGAATCTTGGTGGCATCGGCGGCGGCTTGCTGTTCAGTGGCTTGGCATCGTGCGTGCGGCTGTCGCGCCTGACCATCGGGTCCCTGTTGCTGATGGGCCTGGCGATGCTGGCCTCCGGCCTGTGCAGTACGCAGTTGAGCTGGGCGCTCGCCTTCGCCTTGCTTACCGGGGCCGCGATGTTCGCGGCGGTGGGCGGCATGTACGCCATCGTGCCGATCGTCTTCGACGCTGCGGTGCGCTCGACTGCGCTGGGCTGGGCGATCGGGGTGGGGCGCTTCGGGGCGATCCTGTCGCCGTTCTGCGCCGGGGTGCTGCTGGACGCCGGATGGTCGCCGGCCATGTTGTATCTGGCCTGCAGCCTGCCGTTGCTGTTCGCCGTCGTTGCCGTGCTGGCGATGCGGTTGCCGAACCGCTGAGCAACCCCGGAACAGCCGTGTCCGGCATCACATCCTGGCCCTGCGTAGACCCGGCCGCGGGCCAAAGAAATTGGGCCAGGTGCCGATAACACCGCAGACCGCCAAGTCGTGGCGGGCTTCCCTGGACATTGTGCAAACCAGCGCCGGCATGCTCAGAACCATCGACTCAGATCAACTCCGTCCCGGCATGTACGTGTGCAAGCTGCTGGGTGCGTGGGTGCACCATCCGTTCTGGAAGACATCGTTTCTGGTCGATTCCGACGATGTGGAGAAGATCCACGACAGCCGCATCGAGCAGCTGGTGATCGACACCGAGCGCGGGCTGGATGTGGAGGCGCCCACGAGCTCCGGCGCGTCCGCCGCACCGGCCGTGCCGCCGAGCCCGGCGCCTGCCCCGGCACCTGCGGCGCCCGAACCGCCGGAGCCTGCCGCCGCGCCGCGTGGCGTGCGCACCAACAGC
This sequence comes from Xanthomonas phaseoli pv. phaseoli, assembly GCA_022749655.1. Lineage (GTDB taxonomy): Bacteria > Pseudomonadota > Gammaproteobacteria > Xanthomonadales > Xanthomonadaceae > Xanthomonas > Xanthomonas phaseoli. Next base: position 21,572 of record CP094243.1, on the reverse strand, counting down.
GTGACCGCACAGGTCGGCATCGAAGCGGAGGTGGTACGCGCACGCCGCATCTTCGAAGACGGCCGCGACATGGTCGAGGCGATGTTCCGCGATGTGCGGCTGGGGCGCACCGTCGACACGGAAGCGGCCATGCCGCTGGTGGAAGCCATCAACGACTCGGTGCTGCGGCATCCGCAAGCCCTGATCAGCGTGGCGCGGCTCAAGACTGCCGACGATTACACCTATCTGCATTCGATGGCCGTGGCGGGGCTGATGAGCGGTTTAGCGCGCCAGCTCGGCCTGCCCGAATCGCAGGTGGTGGAAGCGGCGATGGGCGGCCTGCTGCACGACATGGGCAAGGCGGTGACACCGTTGGAAATTCTCAACAAGCCTGGCCGGCTCACCAACGAAGAGATGGAGATCATGCGCCAGCATCCGCTGGACGGCCATCGGCTGCTGGTGGCCGGCGGCGTGCAGAACGCGGTGGTGCTGGAAATCGCGCTGCATCACCACGAAAAGATGGACGGCAGCGGCTACCCGAATCAATTGGTGGGCGAGAAGATTTCGTTGATGTCGCGGATGGGGGCGGTCTGCGATGTCTACGACGCCATCAGCTCGGACCGCCCCTACAAACGCGGTTGGGATCCGGCCGAATCGCTCAAGCAAATGGCCTCCTGGAAAGGCCATTTCGACCCGGTGGTGTTCCAGGCCTTCGTGCGCCGGCTGGGCATTTATCCGGTCGGCTCGCTGGTGCGGCTGGAGTCGCAAAACTTGCGGTGGTGATCGAACAGACGCCCGATGCGCTGCTCAAGCCCAAGGTGCGCGTGTTCTATTCGGCCAAGCTGCGCAGCCACGTGTTGGTGCAGGACATCGACCTGTCGCGTCCGGACTGCCATGACCGCATCGCGCAGATGGAAAGTCCTGCCGACTGGGGCTTCCGCGATCTGGAAAAGCTCTGGCTGCCCTGAGCGGGCTGCACAGGCAGTGAGCCGATAGCCGTCGCGATCATGCGCACGGTGCATCGTGTGTGCCGATCATCGTGCCCCCTGGACAGAGGCGCCACGCGTCCATGCGATGCGCCTGCGTCCTGGCTGCGCCCGTGGCCGCCATGCCCGCGAGCGCTGGCTGCTAGCGAGCGCGACCATGCTGCGCTGCAGCTTGGCAATGTAGTTATGATCAATAACTGTTCAGGAACGCAATCACTTGCCGACTGGAACCATGTCTCAGCCTTGCCCGGATCATCGCCGCCCCCATCCGCCGCAGCGCTGGTCCGCCGTTGCACGCTGCGTGCGTGGCAGGGTGGCCTGGCTGACACGCCGGCGGCGCGTGCACCGGCAGCGTGTCCGACCACATCGGCAGGCCCGGTGGCGTCTACAATGCGATGCACGCCGTCGATCGGCGTTGCGGATGCGGCGCATTGCGCGTACCGGTCCGCCCGCTGCCTCAGTCGCGAGAACCGCCATGCCCGTCACCGCCCTTGCTGCGCCCTTGCCCGATGCCGTCACCACGGTGGATCAGGCGCGGCTGCTGCGGTTGCTGGGGTATCGCATCACCCGCACCGAGTTGATGGTGCGGCGGATGTTTCAGGAGTGCGTGGCCGCGTTCGATCTCAAGCCGGTCGACTTCTCGCTGCTGATGCTGGTGGATGGCAACCCGGGCATCAACCAGCGCCAGATCGGCGATGTGCTGCACGTGTCGCCGCCGAATCTGGCGATCGTGGTGGCCAGGCTGGTCAAGCGTCGCCTGCTGCGGCAGGTGCGTGGGCGGCAGGACCGGCGCATGCAGCACCTTTCGCTGACCGCGGCCGGCGCTGCGCTGCTGACCGCCGCCGAGGCCGAAGTGCTGCGCATGGAACAGCAACTCAGCGCCGTGCTCGGTTCCAGCGAAGCGCCGTTGTTGCGCGCCCTGGACCGTCTGGATCGTCTGGACACGCCGTAACCCGCCTCCGTCGGCGGCCTGTCCCCGGCAGCGATTCTCAACGAACGTTTCCACTGCACGTGCTGTGCGTCACGCGGCGCGCGCGCTTGCCTGACGTTGGTGATGTGGCACGCACCGCGTTCCTTTCCAATGCGGGAGATCTCTGCAGTGATTGAATCATCGGTGACGCGTGGTGCGGGTGTGGCGGCAGGTTGGCGGCTGCGCGCGTTGCTCGGCCTGGCGGCAGGCTTGGCGACGGGCGCGGCGCCTGCGCAAAGTGCGCCACAGAGCGCGGCGCTGACCAATGGCATCAATACCGGGGGCACCAGTTTCCTGGATGGCTTCACCAGCACCACGCCAGGCCTGGCGGTCGTCACCTACCTGCGGCACAACGCGCTGGATGCCATCAAGGACGCCCGTGGCAACGATATCCGGGTGTTCGACAACCCGCGGATCGATTCCACCGTGCTGCTGACCCAGTTCGCTTACGTCACGCCGTATCGATTATTCGGCGGGTCGCTGGGCATCACTGCGCTGGTGCCGCTGGTCAATCTGGATGCGTCTTTCGGCCGCAACAGCATTGCCACGCTGCGCGACAATGGCGCCGGCGTGGGGGATGTGACGTTCGGACCGTACCTGCAAATGCCACCGGTGATACGCAACGAGCGAGCGGTGTTCTCGCAGCGGTTCGAATTCGACGCCGTGGCACCGATCGGCAAGTAAGACGGCCATCGCGATCTCAACCAGAGCTCCGGTTACTGGTCGCTTATTCCAAGCTACGCATTCACGGTGCTTCCCACGCCCAGTTGGGAAGTCAGTGCACGCATCAACTACATCTACAACTTCCGCAGCGAGCGCCGTCCGAACTTGCCGCCAGGCTTCGACTTCCGCGATGGTCAGGCAGGCGATGCGGGATGGATCAATTTCGCCACGTCCTGGGACGTGGCACCGAAGCTGCGGCTGGGCATCAATGCGTACTACCTGACCCAGTTCCGCGACAACCGCACCAACGACCAGCGCGTGCCGGATAGCCGTCAACGCGCGTTCTATGCAGGGCCGGGTGGCGTGTGGGCTTTGATGCAAAAAACATCCTGTTCGCCAACGTCTATCTACCGGTGGAAGTCAGGAATGCCGCGTCCGGCAACAACGTCAATTTCGAGTATGTCCATGTGTTCTAGCGCCGGCACGGCTGGCTCCTTCGGAGGATGGCAATGAATTTGCAGAACAAGACGATCGTGGTGACCGGCGTGGCGTCGGGCATTGGCGCGGAGGTCGCACGGCTGGCACGGTTTCACGGCGCCAAGGTGATCGGCGTCGATCGCATGCCCGTGCAGATGACACTGCACGGCTTTCATCAGGCCGATCTCGGCGACCCGGCATCCATCGATGCCTTGGTGAAGGCCTTGCCGGATCACATCGATGCCCTGGCAAACATTGCCGGCGTGCCGGGCACCGCGCCGCTGGATGTGGTGGCGCGGGTGAACTATCTGGGCTTGCGCCACCTGACCCAGGGGCTGCTGCCACGCATCGTTTCTGGCGGTTCCATCATCAATGTCGCCTCGATCCTGGGCGCCGAATGGCCGCAGCGTCTGGAGCTGCACAAGCAGCTGGCGGCAACCGACAGCTTCGACAGCGGCAGCGCGTGGCTGGCGGCGCATCCGGTAGCGCACGACACCTGCTACCAATACTTCAAGGAGGCGTTGATCGTGTGGACTTTGCTGCAATCGCGGCCCTGGTTCGCCGACCACGGCGTGCGCGTGAACAACGTGTCTCCGGGTCCGGTGTTCACCCCGATCCTGGGCGATTTTGCCGCCATGCTCGGCGAGGAACGGGTCAAGGCAGACGCCAAGCGCATGACCCGCCCGGCCTATGCCGATGAAGTGGCCGAGGGCATCGTGTTTCTCGCATCCGACGCTGCCCGCTGGATCAACGGCATCACCCTGCCGATCGATGGCGGGCTGGCTTCCACCACGCTGTAATCCCTACACGCTTTAGCAGGAGGCTAGACCATGAATGCTCTTTCCAGCGCAGCCGCCGCTGCGACCGACACGCCGGCGTGGCATGGCTGCATCTTCAATGGCGACTGGGTGCCCGGTCGCGGCGGCAGCTTGTCCATCCACGAGCCGGCAACCGGCGCCTTGCTGCATGAAGTCGGCAAGGCCGACCTGGCCGATGTCGCCGCTGCCATCGCACAGGCCAAGCAAGCGCAGCGTGCCTGGGCCGCAACACCGCCGCGCGAACGCGCGGCCGTGTTTCATCGTGCTGCGCAGGCGATGCAGGCACGCAGCGCCGAAGCCACCTTGCTGATTGCGCGCGAAACCGGCGGCATCCTGCCCAAGGCCCAACGCGAGGTGGACGAATCGGTGGTGTTCTACCAGCAGGCCGCTGCCATGCCGCTACAGGCCAGCGGCCAGATGTTGCCGACGGCATCCGGCCAACTCAGCCTCGCACGCCGCCTGCCGTTGGGCGTGATCGGGGTGATTTCGCCGTTCAATTTTCCGTTGATTCTGTCGCTGCGCTCGGTGGCGCCGGCGCTGGCGATGGGCAATGCGGTGATTCTCAAACCCGACCCGCGCACGCCCTACACCGGCGGTGTGATCATCGCGCAGGTGCTCGAAGACGCCGGCCTGCCGAAGGGCTTGCTGCACGTGTTGCATGGCGATGCGCCGATTGGTCAGGCGCTGGTGGAATCGCCGGATGTTCCGATGATTGCGTTCACCGGTTCCACGGCCGCCGGCCGCCGCATCGGCGAAATTGCCGGACGCCACCTGAAGAAAGTCTCGCTGGAACTTGGGGGAACAACGCAGTGATCGTGCTCGACGACGCGGATCTGGACAAGGCTGCCTCGGCGGTCGCATTCGGTGCCTATATGCACCAGGGCCAGATCTGCATGGCGACCGGGCGTGTGCTGGTGCACCGCAATGTGGCGCAGGCACTGACCCAACGGTTGGCCGACAAAGCGCGCCATTTGCCGGTGGGCGACCCGGTCAGCGGCACCGTGGCGTTGGGCCCGATCATCGACCAACGCCAGCTGCAGCGCGTCGTCGACATCGTCGGCGATAGCGTGGCAGCCGGCGCGGTCGTGGAAGCTGGCGCCACCCATGAAGGCCTGTTCTACGCGCCCACCGTGTTGTCCAACGTGCGCCCGGGCATGCGCGCGTTCGACGAAGAAGTGTTCGGGCCAGTGATCAACATCACCGTGTTCGACACCGACGACGAAGCGGCCGAGCTGGCCAACCAAGGCGAGTACGGGCTTGCGGCAGGCATCCTGTCGGCATCGGTCGCGCGCGCGCTGGCCCTGGGTGAGAAGTTGCACACCGGCCTGCTGCATATCAACGACCAGACGGTGGCTGATGAGGTCGTCAATCCATTCGGCGGCACCGGTGCATCAGGCAACGGCACCAGTGTGGGCGGCCCGGCCGATTGTGAGCAGTACACGCACTGGCAGTGGCTGACCATCAAGAGCGACGTGCCGCAGTATCCGTTCTGAGCGCAATGGCTTGGTGATGGAGTGGCTGGTTCTGCCTCTCCATCGCTGCAGGATGACGGTCTGGGCTGAGCCTATTCGCCTTGGTCACTTGTGTAGGCCTGGCATGGCTTTTCTCAGATGCAGCCGGAAGCCTGGTGAGTCGAGCGTGCGGTGCCTCACCGCTCGCGGAGCACGCCGTGCATCCCTCCAGGGAGCCTCGATGGCGGCATCCATGCCGCCAACGGTCCCGCCATCGGCAAGGCCACCGCGCCAGGACGTTTGTCGGCAGTTTGATGTGGGATGCTCCTGATACGCAGACGCCGCTGCACCGCGAGCGGGCGTCGCCTGTCGATTGCACTGACAGGCCGGACCACTCGCCTGGTCCGTAGCCGCTCACCGTCGCAGAACCATTGGTGGCGTGGACGCCGCCACGAAGCTTGCGTGGACGTACTTGCAGCGTGTCCTGTGACGGTTGGCGGGCAAGGGTCTGCAGCAAGTCTGCAGATGCTTCTCTCTACAACGCGCACAGCGATTGAGTGACGTCGTTCGGTTGGTCGCTTCTGCTAACCGGCGCGAAAGCGCGTCGGCGAGCAACCGGCGTGCCGTGCGAAGTAGCGACTGAAATAGGCAGCGTCGAAAAATCCAAGGCTGGCGGCAATCTGTTGCACGCTCAGGCTGGTGTAACGCAGGCTGCGGCGTGCTTCCAGCATGATCCTGCGCTGGAGCAACTGCAGTGCAGAGGCGCCAGCCAGGCGCTGGCACAGCGCGTTGAGGTGACCGGGCGTCAACCCAAGTTGATCGGCATAGCGCGAAATCGGCCAGTGGGCGCGGTAGTGCTGGTCGATCAGGCCTTGATAGGCGCGCAGATGGCGCAGCGCCGGGTCGGCCTGCGGGCTGATTGCTGCGGCATGCCGGGCGCGTTCCAGTGCCGTACGCGCCATCCAGATGACCAGCTGCGCCGCGGCGGCCTGCGCTGCGACGTCATAGCCGACCGACCGGCGTGCGTGGTCCTGCGCAATGCTGCCAAACAATACATCCAGCCATTTGCGTGCAGGCGGCGCGTGCACAACGGCTGGCGCGGCCATGACCTGTTGCAGGAATGGCGCAGCGTTCAACGCGGCCCTGACCAGCGGCATGCACATGGTGATGACGTGCCCACGCACTGCCGGGTCGAAGCCAAAGCCATGCACGCAGAGCGGTGGAAGCCACACCACGCTGGCGCCGCGCAGGCGTTGCGTGCGCCCGTCCAGCTGCAGCGTGGCCGGCCCGCGTTGCACATAGACCAGTTGCGCTAAATCCTCGTGTCGGTGCGGCACGATCTGCCAGTCGTGCAGCCGGCTGCGTGCGGCAATCGATTCCCAATGCAGCAATTCCGCGGCATCGGCGTGTTGCTCGCCGTACAAGCCGAAGGCGGGGACGGCGGCGGGGTCGGGCACGGATGTGGCCATCGTCGAAAAGTCCAAGCACTGCAGGCAATCATCCCTTCAATGCAGCGCTTTGGCTACCGACACTGCACGCATCGTCATCCAGGCCAGGAGCAATGCATGCGAACGCAGGTTGCGATCATCGGCGCCGGCCCATCCGGCCTGTTGCTGGGCGAACTGTTGCGGCTGGCCGGCATCGACTGCGTCATCATCGAGCGGCAAACGCCCCAGCATGTGCTGGCGCGCATCCGCGCCGGGGTATTGGAGCAAGGCAGTGTGGAACTGCTGCAGCGCGCCGGCGTCGGCGAGCGCTTGCAGCGCGAGGGCCTGCTGCATCACGGCTTCGAATTGTCCCTGGACGGTCAGCGCGAGCGCATCGATCTGCTGCGCGGCTGCGGACGTGGCGTGACGGTCTACGGGCAGACCGAGGTCACCGCCGATCTGATGCATGCGCGCCAGCGCAGCGGGGCACCGACGTACTACAACGCGCAGGACGTGACCCTGTGCGGCGTGGAAGGCACCACGCCTGCCGTGGAGTTCACGCACGACGGCCAGCGCAAGCATCTCGAGTACGACTACATCGTCGGCTGCGATGGTTATCACGGCGTCAGCCGAGCCAGCATCCCCACCGAGCGGCTGCGTCTGTTCGAGCGCGTGTACCCGTTCGGCTGGCTTGGGGTGCTGGCCGATACCCCACCCGTGCACGACGAATTGATCTACGCACGCCATCGGCGTGGGTTTGCACTATGTTCGATGCGCTCGCCCACCCGTACGCGCTACTACATCCAGGTACCGGCCAGCGCGCAGGTGGAGGCCTGGAGCGATCAGGCGTTCTGGGACGAATTGCGTGCACGGTTGCCGCCCGCGTTGGCGGCGCACTTGGTCACCGGCGCATCGATCGAGAAGAGCATCGCACCGCTGCGCAGTTTCGTTGCCGAACCCATGCAGTATGGTCGCCTGTTCCTGGCCGGCGATGCTGCGCATATCGTGCCGCCTACCGGCGCCAAGGGGCTGAACCTGGCGCTTGGCGATGTCGGCCTGTTGGCGCAGCTGTTCGAGCGGTGGAAGACAAGCGGCGATGCCAGTGTGCTGGAACAGTATTCGACATTGGCCTTGCAGCGGGTGTGGAAGGCCGAACGTTTCTCGTGGTGGATGACCACGCTGCTGCATCGCTTCGATGACGAAGACGCATTCACGGCGCGGCTGCACGCAGCGGAGCTGGACTATCTGCTCGGTAGTGAGGCGGGACGCGCAACGCTGGCGGAAAATTATGCAGGTCTTCCGCTGGCCGCGCTGGCCGATTGATGGGGCGTCGGTGATTGCTTAACGCCAGACACCGCCTAACGAATCTCCATCATCGCGCACGGTGGCAGTAAGGATTCAATGCCGCCTTGGCTCCAGACATGCGATGCGTGCGCACAACAGGCTTCCACATACCGGCTTGCATGACACCCGTCAGCGCACATGCGTTGCTTCCGTGGCAGCCGACGCCCGCTCAATCGCAACACCCGGTCCATCCGGGCGTGTCCTAGATTTTGTGTAACCGGGCCACAGGCAGGAGACTGCCACCTAACCCGGAGACACCATGAGCCCACGCACACATGAGGTACCCGACGAGCTGCTTAGCAGCCTGTTGGTCAACTACACCAAACCCGAGGATCTGATCGGCGAGAACGGCCTGCTCAAGCAGCTGACCAAGCGGTTGGTGGAGCGGGCGCTGGACGCGGAGATGACCGAACACCTCGGTCATGACAAGCATGAGCCGGTCGCCAACGCGGCCGGCAACACGCGCAACGGACGCAGCCGCAAGACGCTCAAGGGCGAGTTCGGCGAGCTGCCGATCGAGATTCCGCGTGATCGCCACGGCAGCTTCGCGCCACAGCTGATCCCCAAGCACCAGACCCGCTGGGCCGGCTTCGATGACAAGATCTTGTCGTTGTACGCGCGCGGCATGACCGTGCGCGAGATCCAGTCGCACCTGGAGGAGATGTACGGCACCGAGGTGTCGCCGAGTCTGATTTCCTCAGTCACCGATGCGGTCGTCGAGGAGGTCAAGGCGTGGCAGGCGCGGCCACTGGATCCGGTCTATCCGATCGTCTATCTGGACTGCATCCACGTCAAAGTGCGCGAGGGCGCGGTGCGGGTCAAGGCGGTGTACCTGGCCATCGGCATCACCATGGGCGGCGAGAAGGAAGTGCTGGGCCTATGGCTGGCGCAGGCCGAGGGTGCCAAGTTTTGGCTGCAAGTCGTGACGGAGCTACGCAACCGCGGGGTGCAGGACATCTTCATTGCCTGCGTCGATGGCCTGAAGGGGTTTCCCGAGGCGATCGAGGCGGTGTTCCCGCAGACCACCGTGCAGCTGTGCATCGTGCACATGGTGCGGCACAGCCTGAACTACGTCTCGTGGAAACGCCGCGCCGAGGTTGCCGCCGATCTCAAGCGCATTTACGCCTGCGCCACCGTCGAGGAGGCCGAGCAGGCACTGACCGAGTTCGAGGCCAAGTGGGACGCCCAGTACCCGCCCATCAGCCAGTCATGGCGGCGCAATTGGTCACGACTGATCCCGTTCTTCGACTACCCACCGGAGATCCGCAAGGTGATCTATACGACCAACGCCATCGAGTCGGTCAACATGAGCCTGCGCAAGCTGACCAAGAACCGCGGCGCGTTCCCCAGCGACGAAGCCTTGATGAAACTGTTCTACCTGGCTCTGCGCAACATCACCAAGAAATGGACGCTGCCGATCCGCGACTGGAAGGCTGCGCTGAACCGCTTTACGATCCAGTTCGAGGGGCGACTTCCTCAGCGGTAACCCAAACCACGGTTACACAAAATTCTGCACACGCTCGTCCATCCAGCACGTGGGGCACGGCACGCGGGTGGCCACCATACCGGTGATGTTTTTCTCACTAACTGTTGCGCAAGTGCCCAGGTACATTTTCAGGCGTCTAGCGGGCCAATCAACGGCCCCGGTAGGGTGGCGATGACGCGTTCATGCAGCTGTGCACACGCACGCGTCTTCCCCCGCTCAACGGACACGTTGCTGGCCTCTCCGATGAGCGCAATGCCACTCTCCACCCAGGAGTACTCCATGAAGAAGTTGCTCTCCCGTGCCTTGTTGCTGGTCATGCTGGTCGCGCCAATGGCCGCGTTCGCGCAGACCGCGGTGACGGCCAATCCGAATCATCAGAAGATGCTGCTCGGCAGCACCTGGTATGAAACTGCCAACAAGCGGCTGGTCTACGATTTCTGGCGCACCGTGTTCGAAGCTGGCCAGGTGCAGTACGCGCCGATGTACATGGACAAGAACTACATCCAGCAGCAATCCGAACGTGGCCAATGGACGCGACGCCTTCATCGCCTTCCTGACCGCGTTCGTGAAGCCGACGCCGGTGCAGCCGCGGGTGCAACTGCCCTTGGTCGCCATCACCGCCGATGGCGATCTGGTCACCCTGGTGTCGGTGCGCACCTTGCCCAACCCCAACAAGCCCGGCACCACGTACACCACCACGTGGTTCGACATGTTCCGGATCGAGAACGGTCTGATCAAGGAACATTGGGACCCGGATACCATCGCTGGCCGTGCCAGCACCGGCGGCCAGTAATCACTGCTGCACACCAGGCTGCGTTGCCTAGCCTTGCGTGTGTCCTCGACGTAGAGGATTCGCTCGTCACAGCGCCCACCTCATGGTGGGCGCTGTCGTGTGGGCGAGGCCCGTGTCAGCTGATGCGGAACCCCATTGTCGCTTCCACTGCCTGCTGCCAGCCGGCGTACAAGGCCTCGCGCTTGTCGTCGGCCATGGCCGGTTCGAAGCGGCGATCCACCGCCCATTGCTTGGCGATTTCCTCGCGGCTGCCCCAGAAGCCGGTTGCCAGTCCGGCCAGATAGGCCGCACCGAGCGCGGTGGTTTCCGCCACTTCCGGCCGCAGCACTGGCACATTGAGGATGTCGCTCTGGAACTGCGCCATGAAGTCGTTGGCGATGGCGCCGCCATCGGCACGCAGTTCTTTCAGCTCGATGCCGGAATCGCTCTGCATCGCGGTCAGCACGTCGCGGGTCTGGTAGGCCATCGATTCGACGGCTGCGCGCACGAAGTGTTCCTTGGTGGTGCCACGCGTCAGCCCGAACACCGCGCCGCGGATGTCGCTGCGCCAGTACGGCGCGCCGAGGCCGACGAAGGCCGGCACGATGTATACGCCGTCGTTGTCGCCGGCACGCTCGGCGTAGGCTTGCGAATCGCTGGCCTTGCCCAGCATGCGCAGGCCATCGCGCAGCCACTGCACCACCGAGCCGGCGACGAAGATGGCCCCCTCCAAGGCGTATTCGACCTTGCCGTCGATGCCCCAGGCAATCGTGGTCAACAAACCGGCCTTGAAGCCACCGCCTTGTCGCCTGTGTTCATCAGCATGAAACAGCCGGTGCCGTAGGTGTTTTTCGCCATGCCCGGCTCGAAGCAGGCCTGGCCGAACAACGCGGCCTGCTGGTCCCCGGCAATGCCGGCGATGGGCACCTGCTCGCCATAGAAGTACTGGGTCTGGGTCATGCCATAGACCTCGCTGGAGGAGCGTACTTCCGGCAGCATCTGCGCCGGCACATCCAGCATGGCCAGCAGTTCGGCATCCCATTCCAGGGTGTGGATGTTGAACATCATGGTGCGCGAAGCATTGGTGTAGTCGGTGACGTGCACCTTGCCGCCGGTGAGATTCCAGATCAGCCAGCTGTCGATGGTGCCGAATGCCAGCTCGCCGTTTTGCGCGCGTTCGCGCGCGCCTTCGACGTGGTCGAGGATCCACTTGACCTTTGTCCCGGAAAATACGCGTCGATCAGCAAACCGGTCTTGTCGCGCACCATCTGCTCATGCCCGGCTTCCTTGAGCTGGGCGCAAATGTCCTTGGTCTGTCGCGATTGCCACACGATGGCGTTGTAGATAGGCTGGCCGGTGGCCTTGTCCCACACCACCGCGGTCTCGCGCTGGTTGGTGATGCCGATCCCGGCGATCGCGCGCGCATCGATCTGCGCGTTGTTGAGCAGCTCGGTGATGGTGGTATAGACGCTGGTCATGATCTCGCGCGGGTTGTGTTCCACCCAACCCGGCTGCGGAAAGATCTGGCCGAATTCGCGCTGCGCCACGCCGGCCACCTTGCCCTGGCGGTCGAACAACATCGCGCGTGAGCTGGTGGTGCCTTGATCGATCGCAAGGACGTACTGCTTTTCCATCGAAGATTCCTCGAACAATGCCGGCATTGGCGCACGGCGAGAAAGGTCGGTGCAGGCGATGACGACGCGTGGCCGTCAGGGTTTGGCCACAGATAACGTCATGCGTGGCCAGAGTGATCGTTGACTTCGCGCAGCACCATCACAGTGGATCGAGTGGTTTGCCGCCACCCTGCAGATGGCGCACCCGCGCCGGCAGGAATGGCAGGATCAGCCACTGATAGGCCAGCGCGCCGATCGGCCCACCGATCAACGGGCCAGCGATCGGGATCCACCAATAGTTGTCCTTGGCCGGCAACGCGGCCTCGCCCCAGCCGGCGAAATACGCGAACAGGCGCGGGCCGAAGTCGCGCGCCGGATTCATCGCCCAGGCTTCCAGATAGCCCATCGACGCGCCCAGCGTGGCGACCAGCAAGCCGATCATCAACGCGCCGGAGTTGGCAGTCGGTGCGGCCTCGTTGAACTGCTCGGTGATGGCGAAGATGCCGAAGATCAGGAACGCGGTGATGATGATCTGGTCGACCAGCGCATGCATCGGCGTGACCGCCAACCCCGGTGCGGTGAAGAACACCCCGGCTGCGCCGCCGGCTTCGCGGGTGAGCTGCTGCACCTGGTTGAAGTGATCGATCACCGGCCCGTACAACTGATAGACGATGGCTGCGCCCAGGAATGCGCCGATCACCTGCGCGACCCAGTAGGGCACTACCTTCTTCCAGGAAAAGCCGCGGAACAGCGCCAGCGCCAGCGTGACCGCCGGATTGGCGTGCGTACCGGACACCGAGCCGGTCACGTAGATCGCCAGCGTCACCGCCAGGCCCCAGGCGATACATACGCCCCAATAGGCGTTTTGATAGGGGCTGGGGTCGTACAGGATGTACATCGCCGCCACCGAATCGCCGAGCGCGATGATGATGAACATCGCGACCGCCTCGGAGATCAACTCACCCATGAGTTGCCGGCTCATGCGTGCATGCCCGCAAGGTCGGTGATGCGGATAACAGCGTGCAGCACGCTTGCTTGCGCGCAGCGGTGGTCGGTGATGCTCATCTGGGGTGCCCTCCACGTGACTTGGGTGATGCTGGCTGAAGCGCCGTAATACGTTGCCGGACGACCCGTCCTCGCCGACAACGCGGTGTGTTCAAGCAGAAACGACGTCGCGTTGCCGGATCGGTTGCGCCTGCAGATAGTCTTTCAGGCGCTGCCGCGCGGCCGCATCGATCCGCAGGCCGAGCTTGCTGCGCCGCCACAGAATATCGTCGGCAGCCACCGCCCATTCGTGTTCACGCAGGTAATCCACCTCGGCCTGATACAGGTCCGCGCCGAAGTGCGTGCCCAGATCGGCCAGGCTTTGCGCATCGCCAAGCAGCTGCTCGGCGCAGGTGCCGTAATTGCGCACCAGCCGCTGCGCGGTCGCTGCCGGTAGCCAGGGCGCGCGCGGCCGACGCGTTCCAGCAAGCTGGCGATATCGCGCTGCTCGCCGCCCGGTAATGCTTCGCCACGCGCGGTCCACGCCGGCTTGCGTGCGCCCAGCGCGTGGGTCAGCCGGTCCACCGCCTCTTCGGCCAGCTTGCGATAAGTGGTGAGCTTGCCGCCGAACACGTTGAGCAACGGCGCACCCTCGGTGACCACTTCCAGCTGGTAATCGCGGGTCACTTCGGCTGCGTTGTCTTCGGCGTCGTCCAGCAACGGGCGCACGCCGCTGTAGTTCCACACCACATCGGCGGGGAGATCTGCTGCTGGAAATACAGGTTCACCGCATCGCACAGATATTGCACTTCGGCCGCATCGATCTTCGGCGCGGCGGGGTCGGCCTCGTAGTCCACGTCGGTGGTGCCGATCAAGGTGAAGTCGTGCTCGTAGGGGATGGCGAACACGATGCGCCGATCCGGTTGCTGGAAGATGTATGCATGGTCGTGATCGAACAGCTTGGGCACCACGATATGGCTACCCTTGACCAGCCGCAGCGCGTGTTCGTGCGGCACCGCGGCGACGGTGTCCAGGAACGACACCGCCCAGGGGCCGGCCGCATTGGCGAGCGCGCGCGCCTGCACCGTGCGGCGGCGGCCCTGGCGGTCTTCGAGCTCGGCATACCAGAAGCCCGCATCGCGCCACGCACCGACGCAACGCGTGCGGGTGTGGATCTTGGCACCGCGCCTGGCGGCGTCCATGGCGTTGAGCACCACCAGCCGCGCATCCTGCACCCAGGCGTCCGAATACACGAAGCCGGTGCGCAGCGACTCCTGCAGCGGCGCACCGACCGGGTGCGTCCGCAGCGATAGCCGGCGCGAGCGCGGCAGGCTGCGCTTGCTGCCGCCCAGATGGTCGTACAGGAATAGCCCGGCGCGAATCATCCAGGCCGGGCGCAGGTGCGGTTGGTGGGGCAGCAGGAAGCGCAACGGCCAGATGATGTGCGGGGCCAGTCGCAGCAATACTTCGCGCTCGGCCAGTGCCTTGCCGACCAGCGCGAATTCGTACTGCTCCAGATAGCGCAGGCCGCCGTGAATGAGCTTGGTACTGGCGCTGCTGGTGTGCGCGGCCAGGTCGTCCTGCTCGCACAGGCACACCGACAAACCGCGCCCGGCCGCGTCACGGGCAATGCCGACCCCGTTGATGCCGCCGCCGATTACCAGAAGATCGTACATCTCGCCCATCGGTGCCTCCGTCCGGGCGCGCTGACGAGCGAACCCAAGTTGTCATGTTCGAACATATTCGAACATCGAACCTTGCGGCGGCGTGAAGATGGTTGGCGCCAACGCGACCAGGGACAGGCACGCAAATCGGCTGTGGAAACAGGGATTAAATACGGTTTATTTGGCGAACTCGGTGGTTCTTGGCGGCCATCGCATAAAAACGATCAAAAACGAACATCGGCCTCAGTCGATTTCGTCCGCGTCCGCCAGATGCACCCGGGTACCGGCCTCGGCCAGCACACTCGCCAGCTCCTGCGGCGGCGGCCGGTCGGTGAACCAGTCGTGCACCTGTGCAAGTGCGCCCAGCCGCACCATGGCGTTGCGGCCGAATTTGCTGTGATCGGCGGCCAGCAGCACGTGCCGCGAGTGCTCGATGATGGCCTGCGCCACCCGCACTTCCTGGTAATCGAAATCCAGCAGGGTGCCGTCCAGATCGATGCCGGAAATGCCGATCACCCCGAAATCCACCTTGAACTGGCGGATCAGCTCCACCGTCGCCTCGCCGGTCACGCCCTGGTCGCGCCCGCGCACCACACCGCCGGCCACGATCACCTCGAAGCTGGGGTTGGCGCTGAGCATCACCGCCACGTTGAGATTGTTGGTGATCACCCGGAGTCCGCGGTGCTGCAGCAACGCGCGTGCGACTTCTTCGTTGGTGGTCCCCAGGTTGATGAACAGCGAGGCATCGTCGGGAATGAAGCGCGCGACACGTGCGGCGATGTGCTGTTTTTCGCGGGCCTGCAGCGCCTTGCGTGCGGTATAGGCCAGATTCTCCACGCTGGAGGGCATGCTGACGCCGCCGTGATAGCGGCGCAGCACGCCCGCATCGCAGAGCAGGGTCAGATCGCGCCGGATGGTCTGCGGCGTCACCTCGAAGCGTGTGGCCAAACCTTCGACCTCGGCAAAGCCCTGCTGCCGCACCAGCGCCACCAATTGCTCCTGGCGCGGGTTCAATGCCGGCGCCGGGACAGTCCTGTAGTGAGTCGACTCCATGCGCAGATGATCGCGCATACGCGTGAGGATGCAAACACGGCAGCGTGCACGCAGCGCGCGACATGGGCTTGCGGGCGAACATCGGCCTGAAGCGGTGCACGCTTGACGATTGCCGGATGCGCTGCGCCCAGGCTTTGCGTTCCTGGACGCATCCGATTGCCCGGCAGGCTCGGCCAGGGCTTGGTAAGAATTATCGCCTTCGATGTGTGCTGCTGAAGCGCCAACGAGAAAGTTGCCAGCATGCGTGGACACGGCAGTGGGTTAGCCGATGCAACGCGGGCGCCGCAAACGCGTTCCTCGCTGAAGCCCAGTATCAACCGCAGCCGCCAGACGATACGCGCAGCGATGTGCGCCTGCCGCTGCACCCCGGCGAGATGTGAACACGCAGGAGTGGCTGGCCGCCAAACGGCTGGCCGGCCGGATTCAGCCCAGCGCGCTGCGATAGCCAGTATCGATGCTGATGCTGCCGCCTACCGCACGCGACACGCAGGCACACAGCTTGCGATTCTCCCGGCGCTGCTCGTCGCTGAAGAACACGTCGCGGTGGTCGATATCGGCGGAGCTGTCCAGCACGTCCACTGCACACAAACCGCATTCGCCACGGCGGCACTCGGCGATCAGCTCCACCCCGGCATCGGCCAATGCGTCCAGCATCGATTCGTTTTCAGCCACCGGCACTTCCAGGCCCAGCTCCGGCAACTTCACCACGAACGCCTGCGCAGGCACCCGCCCGCTATTGCCGAAGGTTTCGAAGTGCAGGCGCGCACGTGGCCGTCCGGCGGCGTGCCAGTGCTGGCGCACCGCTTCGAGCATGCCCAGCGGGCCGCACACATACACCTCGGCATTGGGCGACAGGCGCGCCAGTTCGGCAGCCAGATCCGGCGGGCCGGCGCTGTCGTCGCATTGCAATTGCAAACGTTCGCCCAGCAGTGCTTCCAGCGTGTCGACATACGCCATTGCGCTGCGCGAGCGGCCGGCGTACAGCAGACGAAACGCGCGATGCCGGCGCGCCAGCCGCTGCGCCATGCCGATGATCGGGGTGATGCCGATACCGCCGGCGATCAGCAGGATTTCCTCGCCGCTTTCGTCCAGCGCGAAGTTGTTGCTGGGCGGGGACATCTCCACCACGTCGCCCGGCGCAAGCGCCCACATCTGCAGCGAGCCGCCGCGGCTGTCGGGCATTTGCCGCACTGCGATCTGGTAGTACCCATCGGCACGCGGTTCGCCCATCAACGAATACGAGCGCACATCGTCGCGGCCATGCAACTGCAAACGGAAATCCACGTGGCTGCCCACCTCGAAGCTGCGCGCGGCGGTACCGGGATCGAGCACGATTTCGCGCACGCCCGGGCAGGCGTCGGCAATACTGACCACGCGGGCGCGATGCCACTGGGTGTCTTTACGCATGAAGGGCTCCAGGCAATGAGGTCTGTGGGCCGGCGCCGGCTGTGACGGGGCTGCAATGCGTCGCTGTGATCGATGACAGGGCGGTCCGCATGCGACGTGCTCAGCCCACCATGCGCAACGACAGATCCTGCGCGCGTTGTTCCTGCGCGATCAGGCGGTCGATCACGCGTCGCGCCCACATGCCGCCGGCATCGACGTTAAGGTTGTAGAAGGTGTGATCCGGGTGCGCATCGATGGCGCGTTGCTGCGCTTCCAGCACTGCTTCGTCTTCGCCGAAGACGCCTGTTACGCCCTCGCGGGTGAGCGTGGTCAGCGACTGGTCGTGCAGCGCGTAGTTGCGCATGAACGCCCAGAAGTAATGGCAGGTGGTGTCGGTTTCGGGAGTGATGGTGTTGAGCACGTAGCCGTTGACGCCCTGGCTGCGATCGCCCTCGGGCGCGCCGGTGCCGGCGATGGCCACGCCCACATCGATGGCGATGGTGGAGGGCGCCTCGAAACGGATGATTTGCCAGCGATCGACCTTGCCGCGGTAGTCCAGGTGGCGGGCGATCTGGCTGGCCCAGAACGGCGGCGGGTCGATATTGCGCATCCAGCGCGACACGATGACGCTGCGATCGCCATGCACCACATCGAATGGCGCTTCGGCCACTTCGTCCTGGCCGATGCTGGAGCCGTGCACGAAGGTCTCGTGGGTCAGGTCCATCAGGTTGTCCAGCACCAGCCGATAGTCGCACTTGGCGTGGATGGTACGGCCATCGCCGGCCCAGGCCGGATCGTGCGACCAATGCAGGTCGGGGATCAGGCGCGTATCGGCCTTGGCCGGGTCGCCCGGCCAGATCCAGACGTAGCGGTGTTTTTCGGCCACCAGGAAGCTGCGTACGCAGGCCGAGGGATTGATGGTGTCCTGCGAGGGCATGTGCACGCAGCGCCCCTGCGTGTTGTAGACCAGCCCGTGATAGCCGCACACCACATCGTCGCCGCGCAGCTTGCCCATCGACAACGGCACCAGCCGATGCCAGCACGCGTCTTCGAGCGCAACGACTGTGCCGGCGGTGGTGCGGTAGACCACCACGTCCAGGTTGCAGAGCTTGCGCGGGCTGAGCACGTGCTTGATCTCATGGTCCCAGGCAACGGCGTACCACGCGTTGAGGGGAAACAGCGGCTTGGACTGCGACATGACCGTGACTCCTGGGTATGTAGGCAACCTGGACGCGACGGGGCTCGCGCCGGCCTGCGGCTAGTTAGCGCGCATCGCAAAGCTGGCGTCTGCTTGCGAGCGAAGTTATGTATACACCGGAGACAATATGGGTGCGCCACCGGTCTGGCGAAATTGTGCGAATATCGATTCGAATCACCGATTATCGGATTGACCGTCCCGTCGGCTGCGCCTACCGTGACCCCACGCTCGCTGTGCTGAAGGGAACGCAATGGCCGAAATCGTCGCTCTCGCCGACGCGGTGTCGCAGCTGATCGCCGATGGCGACTGCGTGGCGATGGAAGGCTTCACCCATCTGATTCCGCATGCGGCCGGGCACGAAGTCATTCGCCAGCGCAAGCGCGCGCTGCGTCTGGTGCGCATGACGCCGGACCTGATCTACGACCAGTTGATCGGCGCCGGCTGCGCGACAGCGCTGCGGTTTTCCTGGGGCGGCAATCCCGGCGTCGGCTCGTTGCACCGGTTGCGCGATGCAGTGGAACACGCCTGGCCGCAGCCGCTGCAGATTCGCGAACACAGTCACGCCGATATGGCCAATGCCTACGTGGCCGGTGCGTCGGGGCTGCCGTTTGCAGTGCTGCGCGGGTATGTCGGTTCGGATCTGCCGCGCGTCAACGACAGCATCAGGTTCCTGCAGTGCCCGTATACCGGCCAGACACTGGCCACCTCGCCGGCCGTCAATCCCGATGTCACGGTGATCCACGCCCAGCAGGCCGATCGCCGCGGCAACGTGTTGCTGTGGGGCATTCTGGGTGTGCAGAAAGAGGCCGCGCTGGCAGCGCGCAAGGTGATCGTGACGGTGGAAGAGATCGTCGACAGCCTCGATGCGCCACCCAATGCCTGCATCCTGCCGCGTTGGGTTGTCGACGCGGTCTGCGTGGTGCCCGGTGGCGCCGCGCCCTCGTATGCGCATGGCTATTACGCGCGCGACAACCGGTTCTATCTGGCCTGGGATGCGATCGCGCGCGACCGTGCGACGTTCCAGGCCTGGATCCAGGCGCATATTCTCGACACCGACGACTTCGCCGGTTTTCAGCGCGTGTATGCACAGTCGCAGCAGCAGGTGGCCGCATGAGCGCCTACAGCACCAACGAAATGATGACGGTGGCCGCTGCGCGTCGCCTGCCCGATGGCGCGGTGTGTTTTGTCGGCATCGGCTTGCCGTCCACTGCCGCCAATCTGGCGCGGCTTACGCATGCGCCCGACGTCACCTTGATCTACGAATCCGGCCCGATCGGTGCGCGCCCGCAGGTGTTGCCGTTGTCGATCGGCGACGGCGAGCTGGCCGAAACCGCCGACACCGTGGTCTCCACGCCAGAGATCTTCCGTTACTGGTTGCAGGGCGGGCGCGTGGATGTGGGCTTTCTGGGGCGGCGCAGATCGATCGGCACGCCAACCTCAATACCACCGTGATTGGCTCCTACGATGCGCCGAAAACACGCCTGCCCGGCGCCGGCGGCGCGCCGGAAATCGCAGCCAGCGCCAAGCAGGTGTTCATCATCATGCGCCAATCCACACGCAGCTTCGTTTCGAGTTTGGACTTCATCACCACGGTCGGGCATCTGGACGGGGGCGATGCGCGCGCGCCGGCCTGCCCGGCGCCGGCCCGACCGTGGTCGTCACCGACCTGTGCGTGATGGAGCCGGACCCCGTGACCTGCGAACTCACCGTGACCTCGTTGCACCCCGGCACCACGCGCGAGCAGGTCAGCGCGGCGACCGGGTGGCCGATCCGGTTCGCCGCCGACCTTGCATACACCACGCCGCCCAGCAGTGCCGAGCTGGACGCCCTGCGCGCGCTGCAGGCGCGCACCGATGCGGCGCATGGCGCGCAGGCAGCGGGAGCCCAGGCATGAGCGAGGTGTACCTGGTCGATGGCATCCGCACGCCGATCGGCCGTTACGGTGGCGCCTTGTCCAGCGTGCGCGCCGACGACCTGGGCGCAGTGCCGATCGCCGCGTTGCTGGCGCGGCATCCGCAGCTGGAGCCGGCCGCAATCGACGATGTGTACCTGGGCTGCGCCAACCAGGCCGGCGAAGACAATCGCAATGTCGCGCGGATGAGCCTGTTGCTGGCCGGCTTGCCGCCCTCTGTGCCGGGCAGCACGCTCAATCGTCTGTGCGGGTCGGGCTTGGACGCGATCGGCACGGTGGCGCGCGGCATTCGTGCCGGCGAACTGGATCTTGCCATCGCCGGCGGTGTCGAATCGATGTCGCGCGCACCCTGGGTGATGGGCAAGGCCGACGGCGCCTTCGCTCGCACCCAGCAGCTGGAAGACACCACCATGGGCTGGCGCTTCATCAATCCGCGCCTGCAAGCCGTCTATGGCACCGAATTGATGGGCGAAACGGCAGAGAACGTGGCGCAGCGGTACGCCATCGCGCGCCAAGACCAGGATGCGTTTGCCCTGCGTAGCCAGCAGCGCGCAGCCGCGGCGCAGGCGGCCGGCTTTTTCGATGGCGAAATCACCCCGGTGGCCGTGGCCGCGCGCAAGGGCGGCGATGCCTCCACCGTCGAACACGATGAAGCGCCGCGGCCCAACACCACCGCCGAGATGTTGGCCAAGCTCAAACCGGTGTTCCGCCAGCCCGGTACCGTGACGGCCGGCAATGCCTCCGGTCTCAACGATGGCGCCGCCGCCTTGCTGCTGGCCTCGGCGCAGGCCGTGCAGACGCATCGGCTGACGCCGCGTGCGCGCGTGCTGGGGTTCGCCTCGGCGGGCGTGGAGCCGGCGTACATGGGCATCGGCCCGGTGCCGGCCACCGAGCGTCTGCTGGCGCGCCTGAACCTGCGCATCGCGCAGTTCGATGCGATCGAACTCAATGAAGCCTTCGCTGCGCAGGCGCTGGCCTGCACGCGTGCATTGGGCCTGGCCGACGATGCCGCACACGTCAATGCCAACGGTGGCGCCATTGCGCTTGGGCATCCGCTCGGCATGAGCGGCGCGCGGCTGGCGCTGACCTTGCTGCGGCAGCTGGAGGCGGGCAACGGGCGGCGCGGGCTGGCCAGCATGTGCATCGGCGTGGGGCAGGGCGTGGCGTTGGCGATCGAGCGCCTGTGAACCGGCCGTTGCAACCTCCCTCGTCCTTGCCTCGCACCCATGTCGTTCTAGTCGTCTTGCTGCCGACGGAGATTCAAGATGCGCGATCCCACCGCTGAGCAACCTGCCATCGCCGCCGAACCGCTGCTCGGTTACCACCGCAGCCGGCCCGGTACGCAGCCGGCCTTACCTGCATCCGGCATACGCCTCCACCACCCTGCGC